>NZ_CM148372.1:2115000-7169485 GCF_055901575.1 Mesorhizobium sp. WSM4842 | reverse complement strand
TCGCAAAACGAGAATTAAGGACATGGCGCCCCGCCTCTGCCTGCCTCTTCGATGACGGTAGGCGGCACTCCCTTCTAAGCCCGCCGCGGCATTTCCCGCAACCCTTCGCTCTCGCTTCGGGTCCTTCTCTTCGTTCCGGTCCTTCGGATGCGGTCCGCCTGGACGGCGGCCCTTCCGTCCCAACTCGCCGCCTACCCCGCTTCCCTCCCGCTTCCGGGAAAGCCGCGAGTCGGCGAGCGGAGACAAAACGAAGCATGCAACACAGAAGCGTACCCGCGACGACCGGGATATGACCCGAGGCTTCCTCCACCGCAGCTTCGATAGCGCGGCGTCGTTCGTCGCGAGTCAGATACATATAAATGCCGGTGCTGCCGAGCAGGCCAATGGAATCGACCTCAGCCGCGATCAGCCGGCTGACCAGTTTCCGTAGCGCGTAAATGTCGACCCGGCCGGAACGATCGGCGGGGGTGATCGGAAAAGCAGACAGGCCGTTTGCGAAAAATCATGGTTCAATTCCTCGATCGGTGGGGGCGAAACCCGGCCAGTAGTGGCCGTCAGGAGTCGGCCGCTTGCCGAAGATGGCCTGACCGACGCGCACGACAGTGGCGCCTTCCTCGATGGCTTCCTCGAAGTCTCCGGTCATACCCATGGAGAGCCCGGTGAGCGCGGCGTTGTGCTTCACGGCTTTGTCCCGCAGTCGGCGCAGCAGAATGAAGCAAGGCCGCACCTTGGCCATGTCGGAGGAAAACAGCGCAAGTGTCATCAACCCGCATGGCCGGAGACGGGGAACCTGATCGAGGGCCTCCACGAAGGGCAGCAGCGCGTTCGGATGGAGGCCGAACTTGCTGCCCTCGCCAGACGTGTTGACCTGCACATAGACGTCGAGGAAGCGATCTTCGCGCTCCAGCCTCGTGTTCAGAAGGTCGGCGAGCCGCAGGCTGTCGAGCGCATGAAACTCACGCGCGAAGCGGGTCAGATATTTGGCCTTGTTGGTCTGCAGATGTCCGACGATGCTCCAGTCGATGGCGAGATCGTGAAGCGCCTCGCACTTTGTCATTGCCTCCTGGATCTTGTTCTCGCCGAAGGTGCTGATGCCGACGTCGAAGGCATATCGCAGGATATGGGCCGGCACCGTCTTGGTGATCGGCAGCAACCGCACGGAGGCACGGTCGCGCCCGGCCCGTGCGCAAGCAAGCGTGATGCGCTCTTCAACCGACGCCAGATTGGTGCGGAAGCTGGTAAGGGGATCAGGCCCGAAGCGTTCGACGTCCTCGGGCGAAAGCGGCGGATTGTTCGTGCCCATTGTGATCTGCCCCCTTCACCGCCCGGTGGCCAGATAGCCGCCGGCTTCCGTGATTGCGCGTTGAACCAAGGTGAGACCGGCGCCTGCGAAAAACAGCGCCAGTCCACCGTCAATCCAACGTTGCGCGTTGGCGTAGAGCCTCGACATGACCGGAAAGGAGAAAACGATCGCGGATCCGCTGAATATGATGACAGACAACACCGCACATCCGAGCAGGATGACGAAGGGCATATCCGGCTGAAGCCCGAGAGAGATTGTAGCGACCCAGGCCATGACGGCTTGGGGTTTGCCACATGGATCAGCACGCCCCGACGATAGACCATCCTGAACTCCGCGCGGGAGGGTTGAGTTTCGGCCAGCTTCGCCAGGTCCTTCCCCTGGAGGGCCGCCCGCAATGCAATCACCGCAAGATAGATGAGGTAGGAACCGCCGACGATCTGGATGGCGGTCAGCGTTTGAGGATAGGTCAGAAGCAATGCGGCCAGCCCTGTCGATGCGAGTGTCGCCCAGGTCCAGGAGATGGTGATCACCCCGGCGGCAAGTGCGAACGCTGCCGTACGGCCGCGGCTCATCGCCGTGCTCATGATCGCCATATTACTGGGCCTGGGCTCAAGGCGCCCAGGATGTAAGCTGCATAGGCCATGAGCAGGGAATGGAGAGGCGATACGTCCACGATCGATATCCTGGTGTTCGCGTGAGGAGCGCGATATGCGAGGGCCAGAGGAACGATTGCCTGCCCTATTAATTCGTCCGTGCGGCGAGAGGTTCGTCCAGGCGACCGGCCCGGTCGAGTTCTTGCAGTTCGTCGCCCCCGCCCACATGGGTTGAGCCAATGAAAATCTGCGGGACCGTCCGGCGGCCGCCGCTGCGGGCGACCATGACGTTCGCCGCTTCCGGATCGCGCTCAACGTCAACCTCGATGAACGCAACGCGCTTCGGTCAGGAGCGCCTTCGCGGCCTTGCAGTGGGGACAGTCCGGGGTGGTGTAGATCAGCACGCCCGACCTTTGCGCCGGAGCGGTGTTTTCTTGCAGCCAAGCGACGACTTCGGCCGCCGACCTGTTCGGCGGGAACACCGGATAGAAGACGTGTTCAATCACCCCGTCCTTGATGACGAGGGTCAGCCGCTTGATCAGCCGCATGCCTTCCACGGTCATGGTTGGCAGGCGCAGCGCGTCAGTCAGCTTGAACTCGGCATCGCTCAGGATCGGGAAGGCCAGGCCGAGCCGATCGGACAGCTCTTTCTGATATTCTGGGGTTTGCGTGCTCAATCCGTAGATCGTGACGCCGAAGGCGGCGAACACATCCTTTTCGGCCTGAAACGACAGGGTTTGCGGCGTGCATCCGCGCGCACCGGGAATGTCGTTCCAACCCGGCGGCAATTCGACGCCGGGAACCCCGGTCATCGGATAGGCATAGACGACGACGCGACCCGGCAAGGCGGACAAGTCCACCAGTTCGCCGAAGGTCGTGCGGAGCGTCACGCTTGGCATTTGCATGCCGGCCAGATGATCGGCCTCGCCATCGTCCACCGGGGGTGGCAGGTTGTCGGGAAGGGAAAACGGATTGGCGGGGTGCTCGGGATTGGTCATGGGTTGGGTCTCCATTGCGATTACTTTCCCATGCGCTCATAGGTGGACTATTATAAAGGGCCGTTATTCGTATTTCATCTAAGGCGATGTTCGCTGTCTGTTCTTGTTGGCCGCGTACGATTTTGAGCAGCTCTTGTTCTGGCCCGGTTAGGTCCGCATGCGCGCAAAGGCCCAGGATTCGAAGGCGATCAAGATGCGCTGCCGTCCGTAGGCGACTGACCAGTGTCATCATTGGTCAGCATCAAGCCACATTGAAAGACTGAGCACTCCTGCTGACTTTGTCCACAGACCTGTTGGCCCGCCTCGACGAGCGCGTGCACAAAAGCCCGGTCGGAGACGGCTTTATCCAACGCCAGCACTTTGCCGACGCGGCCGCGGCGCTGTGGCTCGACGGCGAGCTCGTCCACCTTGAAGACCTCGTCCTGCACGACGCCCATATGGACATCCGCACCCCGACCCACGAGCTCACCCGGGCGCATGCCGTGCTGCGCGTCCGCCGCCGCATTCTTTTGCACCCGCCCGACTGGGCGCTTTCTCGCGTTGGCGTTTTGGCGTTGCGCGGCCGTGAAGGGCAGGGCGGCGACGGGGCGACTCCGGGACAGGTCAGCTCCGAACCCGATGCCGCAACGGCGGCCGCTTGGCCAGAAGACGACGCCGACGAAAGCCTTTCCGAAGACACCGACCAGGAGGATGCTCTTGCCGAAGAACTGGCGGAGATCGACGCCGTGCTGGCCCGCTCCAGCCGGCTGCTGGCGGGCGAAAAGTTCGCGCCGCGCCTGGCGGACCGTCCGGAGGTCGACACGGCAGGGCAGGGGGCAAACGCGCGGGAGGCCTTGCCGGACAGTCTCGGGCCGCTGATCCGCGATCTCGACTGGGACGAGGACCAGCGGTTGGCCGAATGGCTCGCCGCCGTCGACCGGCTCCGCGGCGAAAACATGCCTGCCGTGCTGGCTGCGGCGATCGCCTGGGGGGCCTGGCAAGACATCGAACCGCTGCAGCACCAACATTGGCTCGGCACGTTGCTGGTGGCCGCGCTGCTCAGGGAGCGCGGCAAGGTCGGCTCGCATCTTTTTGCTCTTAATTCGGGGCTGCGCCTGATTGCCAGGGAACGGCGCAAAGCCCCGGCCCGAACGACCCGGCTGCTGGCCGCGCTCGACGCTTTTGCGGAGGCCGCCGCGGCCGGGCTCAAGGAACTCGATCGCCTGGCGCTGGCCAAAAGCCAGATGGAGCGCCGGCTCAGCAGCCGGCGCAAAAGCTCGAGCCTGCCGAGGTTGATCGAGTTGGTAATGGCGCGGCCGGTGGTGTCGGCCGGTCTGATTGCGGCCGAGCTGAAAATCAGCCAGCGCGCGGCGCTCGACCTCGTCGCCGAGCTCGGCATCCGGGAGGTGACGGGCAGGGGGCGATACCGGGCATGGGGTTTACTCTAAAGAGCCTGACCTCTCTTGACGCTACGCGCCTCGGGGGCAAATTCCTCTTCAACACGAAGTCTCAACGGAGCGGCAATCCCTGCAAGCTGGCCCGAAATAGCGGCTAAGCTAAGCCGCGTATCGGCCGTCATCCAATCGACGCGCTTGGCCTATGGCCGCGAGTGCGTCCAGGACCGGTAGCACGGTCGATGCCCGTTTGCCGGCGAAGGCTCGCGCCACATCGGCGGCGGTGAGCGGCTTGCCCGCATCCGAGAGCACGCTCCCGATCGAGACGACCTGCTCAGGCAACGTATCGGGCCACTGCAGCGCCGCCCGCACCTCAGCGGCGTCCCGGGTTTCCAGCTCCAGCCGGCGCGGTCGCTCGACTGTGGCCGCGCTGACCTGGAACTCCGGCCGGATGTAGCGAACGACGCCCTTCGCCTCCTCTATCGCGCGATCGGAATTGAGGGCGACCAAGAACTCGAGGATGGCTTCGTCGCTCGCGTTGGGTGCCAACCCGTACGCGTCGCAGACGGCTCGATCGATTTCGTCGAGGTATTGCTGGAGCACCCTCAGATGCGCGCGCTCGTACACCGCTCGTTCCTTGGCGTTCAGCGGACCTCCTGCCCGCAGCGTGTGGATCACGTTGTGCGCGTCCGTGAGCGTCAGGTCCGGGTGGTCGGCCAGCAGGCCGCAATGCAGTCGATCCATTATCTCTGCCGCCCCGCTGATCCGAGCCTTGAGTCCGTCATCCTCGATGATCGGGAATGGGAAAGGCTCGAAACAGACCTCGTTCTGGTAACGCGGATCATTGCCGGCGCCCTGACGTCCACCAGCGCGCTCGGCCCATGTGCGATGAATCCGAGACGACAGCACGCCGAGGACGAAAGCGTCGTCCGACGCGACCGCGATCACCGAGCCGTCGACGATGGCCCCGTGCGCCTGCAGGAACCGGAAAATCCGATGCTTGGAGGTCTCGGACGTGACAATGAACCGGCTGAGGCCGGCAATTGACCTCCTCAGGTGCGGGCGCGGCTCTGCGAACAGCCACCACTTTTCCCGATAGGCGGGGCGATCGTTCTGATCGCGCTCCGGCTTCACGCGGTCAAACAGGTGTTGGTACACGCCGGGATAGCGGTCGCGTAGTTGAGCTTCCGATAGCCCAAAACAATCGATCGCAAAGAAGCAACTGGGCGGGTCCGTGATGTCTGAACCAGCGACGATGCGAGGCATGCGTTCGGTGGGGAAACTCTCGCTCTCAAAGCGGGCACGAGTCGAGGCGTCGATCCGAAAGCCATCTCCGGACATCTTCATGCCCATCCAAGAGAGCTTGGCGTTGCTCGCGAGCGGAGCTGCAGCCGCGATCGCCGCGCCGATCGAGAGATCGATCTGGATCGCGCCGCGCGACTCCATCAGGTCGAACACCGATTCGCGGCGGACGCGGCGCTCGTTTTGCACGCAGGCCAGCGTGCCCTCGGCTGCTCCCTTGGCGATCACGGTCATTGCGATCCGCACGGCCGCCGTCGTTTCCGTGTCGTACCACGGATGGTTCGGGATTGCGAAAACCAAGTGCACCGGATGCTTGCGATCATTTATCCGGCCACGCAGAACCGGCCGGTTGCTCGCCTGAGCGATGGTCTTGGTGGTGATCAGCCCCGCCCGACGCACACGCCCCGACGCCACCAGCTCGGCGGCGTGATCCCACCAGTACATGACGAAGTCAATTTCCTGGGACAGCGCCGGATAGGCAGAACGGACCGCGCTCGTGTAGCCAGTACCGAGTCGTTTTCGCATCTTCTTGTTACCGATGAACGGTGGGTTGCCCACGATGAAGTCCGCTCGAGGCCATTTCGTCGCCCGAGGTCGAACATAGTGGTAGGTTTCGACACGCCCCATTTCGTCAGGGACGAATTCGCCGGTTGTGCCGTGGGGCTTGACAGTGACGCCGTCCCAAACCGTGATCGGCGCGCCTTGCTCGTCCGTTGCCAGGGCCTTGCTGTCCCAATCGATCACCGCGTCTCTCGTCTCGATCGTCTGAACGTCGCGCAGGATCGGCTCGGGAGGCATCTTTTCGGCCCCGGCAGTGCGGAAATGCCATTGCAGGTAACCAATCCATAGGACCAGCTGGGCGATGGCTGCAGCTCGTGGGTTCACCTCGATGCCGAGGAAATTCTCAGGCGTGATCGTCCGGCCGGTGATTTCCAGGACGTCTTGGTACCCGCCAAGCGCCACGGCCATCTCGATTACCTCAGCTTCGAGCTCCTTCATTTTCGCCATTGCTACGTACAGGAAGTTGCCGGTCCCACATGCGGGATCCAGCACGAGGGTCTTCGCAAGCTTTCGGTGGAACGCCTGCACGATCTTAGCCGCTTCGCTCCGCCGGTCCTGGTCGAGCAGGCCGACGACCGCTGTCTTGACGCCGGCCCACTCGTTCCGAAGTGGGTCCATAATAGTAGGGACGACCAGGCGCTCTACGGAAGCGGGCGGCGTGAAGTGCGCGCCGAGCTTCGCCCGCTCCTTAGGATTCAGCGCCCGCTCCAGCAGCGTTCCAAAGATTGCGGGCTCGACTTGGGTCCACTTCGCCTCCGCAGCTCTGATCAGCACCTCCAGCTCTTCCGCGTCTAGCGGCAGGGCTTCGTGGTCTTTGAACAGATAGCCGTTGAACTGGCGCACTCGCTCACCAGCGGCGCCGAGCGCTCCCACGAAGCCGCTGGTATCCATCTTCGACCAAAGTTCAGCGAGTTGGTCCTGCAGCAGCTCCGGCCTTCCCCTTTGGCGCTTCAACAGGCCTTTGAAGGAGTCCTTCGGGATTAGGTTCGTATCCTCAGCGAACATCGTGAACAGCAGCCGCATGAGGAATGCGGACGTCTTCGACGCCTCATGGCCGCGGTCTTCCAGGCGGCGCGCCAGCGTCGCAAGCAGATCGCCGATCTGACGCGTGACCTTAAGGGCTTCCTTGGACGGATCCAGGCTGAGCGGCGCAGTCCACATCGCCGCCAGCCGCTTGCGAACGGCCGGGTCGCTAAGGTCGTCCAGCATGACGCGGTAGCTACTGCGGTTCGGAAACTGCGTGTAAGCCTTCCCGGTGCAGGTGAAGTCTGCGTAGACCTCGATGCAATAGCCGACGTCGCAGACCAGCAGGAACGGGGGCCAGCCATGATCGACGGGCAGAGCTTTCGCGTAACGTTCGGCCTGGCCCTTCGCTTGCGTCATGGCCTTGACCCAGCCGGGGGTGCCTCGCATAGCTGTTCCGCGCTTTACGCGCACGGCAGCGGTTTGCCCGAAGAGATCCAGGTCCAGCTCGTTGCGTTCTGCGGCCGCGCGGTCGCCCTCGGAACCTTGCTTAGCCTCTAGGACGAAACAGCCTCGCTTGTAGCAGTCGATCCGCCCGAAGCTGGTCGTTCCGTCGCCGTTGTCCTGGAAGACTCGCCGCTCGAACACATAGTCGTTCTGCACATCGTCGGCCCGGCTTCCATTCGGCGGTAACACTTCCAGGAAAGCACACAAGCCATTTACGAAGCTCTGTGTATTGGCGAGCTCGGACCCTCCGGTGTGGCGCCATTCGTCGATGAATTGTTCGATCATGTCGTCAGTCATTCCCGGCCGGTCCTCCGAAACAATGATGCAGCCATACATAGCAGGGACATTGGTAAATTTCCGGTGGTGCACGCAAGCTGCTATGGTCGCGAACCTGGTTTGAGGTGGGAAGGGAGGCGCTTTGTGGAACGGTCGCCGGCGGGGCCGGCCGAGCTGCGCGGGATCATAGGAGTTCAGGGTGGACGGGATCAGCCTGGAGAGGCTGGACAAGATGTTCGAGGCAATTGAGGACAGCGTTTCCGCAGTCGATATGTGATCTGGAAAGCGTGCCAACAGGGATCGTGGCAAACGGCGACTAGCTTTCGCCGTTTTCCGTCCCATTGACATATCGCGACGTCAGTAGGTAAGGCCTTGGGTATCTGAAAGATTAGCCTGCGCCGCTGAGCTCGTACACAGGAGAAATTTCTAGGCACCACGTCAGTCTATCGACATCGCTTCCTGGACCCAATAGTGTTTCGGGTTGGGGGGCTAATGTGTATGGATTCAGTTTTTTCGGTTTCGGCGTCGATCGCAAACCATCTAAGCGTCGCGTTCCATCAGAACGAAATAGCGCTCGTCAACGAGATCGAGCTTCGAAACGACCTTGGCAAAGATGTTTCCGAAATTGAATTGCGGATTGAAAGTGAGCCCGCATTTGCTGCTCCACTTGTCATCCGCATCGATGGAATAGGCAACAATTCTTCTCGTCGAATATCGTCTGTTGATCTGAAACTCGATGCTGGTTTCTTGCGTCAATTACGAGAGGGGTTGCTCGGGTCGCTTGTGCTTTCTGTCTGGGAAGGCAAGGAAGTTCTCGCCAGACAGCAATCCGATATTCACCTCCATCCACCATCACATTGGGGCGGAACAGGTGCAGCGCCCGAATTGCTGGCTGCGTTTGTGCGTCCAAACGATCCCGCGATTGACGTCGTGTTGCATGATGCAGCGTCGAAACTGAGTGCGTCAGGCAAAGATGCGGCTATAGACGGATACAAAGCCGGCACGAAAGAGCGAAGCTGGGAACTTGCAAGCGCGATTTGGTCCGCTATCGCGAGGCATGGGCTCACTTATGTTCTACCTCCTTCCAGTTTCGAGAGATCTGGCCAAAAGGTAAGGAGTCCGAGCGATATTCTGGAACGACGAACCGGAACTTGCCTGGACACTGCACTTATGTACGCGGCCTGCCTTGAGCAGGCAGGACTGAACCCGCTGGTGGTCCTCACGCAAGGGCATGCGTTTGTTGGTCTCTGGCTCAAACAGGATGACTTTTCCACAGTCGCGGTGGACGATGTCCAAGTTCTGAGGAAACGTCGCGATCTCGAGGACCTGATTCTCATCGAGACAACGCTGCTGACGCACAATCCGCCTGGATCGTTCTCGGCCGCAGTAAAACAAGCCAGCATCCAGGTTGAGGAGGGAGCGGCTACTTTCGAGGTCGCAATCGATATTCGTCGTGCTCGTGTTCGCCATATCAGGCCACTCGACCTGGGGGAGGGCGCGTTCTCCACGTTAAAGCCGACTGACGAAACACATCCGATTGATCTTGAGATCGAAGCGCCTCCGACGTTTATAGGAGAGACCGTTTCTCATGCTGCGAAAGAGGAGCCGATTGACCGGCTAGAAAAATGGAAGCGCAAGCTTCTCGATCTTTCCTTGCGAAATAAACTACTCAATTTCAAAGATACGAGAAAAGGCGTTCTGATCGAATGTCCTGAGCCCGCTCGGCTTGAAGACATGCTCGCTGAAGGCAAGAATTTTAAGCTGATGGCCCGTTCGGACGTTCTCGGAGTGGGGGACGCCCGCAACTCCGAGTTGTTTCGCGAACGCCATCATGAGGATGGTCGGGAAAGCTATCTTCTACAGGCACTGGAGCGTGCCGAGCTTCACACGATAAGCAGCCAGACGGAACTCGACAACCGTCTGCTTGACCTCTTTCGGCTGACCCGCACAGCCTTTGAAGAGGGCGGTTCAAATATACTGTTTCTGGCAATGGGCTTTCTGAAGTGGACCCAGAAAGACAAGGGACCTGTTTATCGTGCACCGCTACTCCTTGTGCCCGTTTCGTTGCAACGGTCGAGCGTTCGATCCGGTTTCCGCCTTGCGTTGCATGATGAGGACGTACGCTTCAATCCGACGCTGCTTCAGATGCTGAGGCAGGATTTCAAACTCAGCATTCCAGAATTGGACGGCGAACTTCCTTCCGATCAGTCCGGGATTGACGTTTCTAAGATCTTGCGAATTGTCCGTACGCATGTGAAGGATTTGCGAGGCTGGGAAGTCAGCCCGGAAGTGGTACTGTCGACCTTCTCGTTCACGAAGTTTTTGATGTGGCGCGATTTGGTGGAGCGGACCGAACTCCTGAAGCGAAATCCGGTTGTCCGGCACCTGATCGACACGCCTAAGGAACAGTATGGCGACGGTGCGCCATTTCCGGCGCCCGATAAAATCGACCAAGACTATCATCCCGCGGATATTTTTGCCCCACTCTCGGCGGATTCATCGCAGTTGGCTGCGGTCCTAGCCGCATCGTCGGGCAAGGACTACGTCTTGTTCGGCCCGCCTGGGACGGGAAAGAGCCAGACTATCGCGAACATCATCTCGCAGTGCCTGGCGCTCGGAAAGACGGTCCTGTTCGTGTCCCAGAAGACTGCCGCTTTGGAAGTCGTGCAAAGGCGTCTGCGCGACATAGGCCTTGGCGAATACTGCCTCGAAGTTCATTCCACCAAGGCACAAAAGTCGGCGGTGCTCGGACAGCTGAAGCAAGCTTGGCATGAGCGCCAATCACCCACGGCAGCAGATTGGACTGCAGCCGCTGACGGGCTCGCCAAACTACGTGATGAATTGAATTCACTCGTTTCCGTCCTTCACAGGCGCCGCGCCAACGGGATGACAGCATTTCAAGCCCTCGGGCGGGTGGCTGCGGATCGCGCGCGTTTCGTCGGAATGAAATTCGAGTGGCCGTCGACCGAGCATACTACTCAACAGATTCAGGCAATGCGCGAAATATGCCGGGAGTTGAAGATCGATGCAGCAATTGTGGGCGACGTTGCATCGCATCCGCTGCGAGGTATGGGAACCTTTGCATGGGACCCTTTCTGGCCCGCTAAAGTGGAAAAGACGATCAAATCGTCTGTTGGCGCAATTCAGGACTTTGAGAAAAAGGCAAAGGCTCTTGCCGGCGCTCTTGGCTTTGCGCCATCGATGGACACCGAAGCTACCCGCCAACTGATTGCCTTTGGCAAATTGATGAGTGCGGACGCTGCGGGTAATGGCCAGCTGTTCGTGGGTGAACAGGCCGTAACAGTCAAGTCCGCCATTGTCGAACTTAGTAAACTGCAGGCCAAACTGTCGAAGCAAAGGGACCAGTTGACGGTTGTCTATCGACCCTCGGTATTCGATCAGGATCTAAAACAGATTTTGTCGGACTGGACTGACGCCAAGGTCGCAAATTTCCTAACACGCGGAGGCAAAGAACGGCGAGTACGGGCGCTTCTGCAACCCTACGCCACTGCCAATCTTCCTACAGAGATCGGACAGGATCTCGTTTGCCTTATCGAAATGAAGGAAACCGTCAAAGCCGCGAGCGATCTCGTACCCCACTTATCCGTGTTCGAGGGTATCGATACCAGCATTGACATGGAACTCCGCAGCTTAGGCATATTTCTCGACTGGGCGAAGCAGTTTACTCAGCTACTACCGACGACCGCCGCGGTCGTTGGACTGACTACCAAGCAACTTCAGGAAGATGCGATCCGAATGCGCGTCGAGCGTCGCGAGGCGTTCCGGTCAGGTGGCGAAGTAGCCATCGCTTCGGCTGAGGCGGAGCAATCACTTTTGACGGTTGAAGGCGCAAAAGGCGATCTTGGAAGCCTTGTCGGTCACGTTCCGAACGCGTCGTCTCTTCTAGACAATTCGTTGGAAACTCTAAGCATCGCGACCCTCGAACGTTGGGCGACAGGCTTGGGATTGGCGCAAACTTGGTCTGCTTGGTCAAATACGGCAGATCGAGCCCAAACTGCGGGGCTGTTATCCCTTGTGGCCTCTATCGCCGATGGGTCAATCCGGCCATCAGAGATCGAAGCGGCTTTTGAAGCGTCATATGCCCGTTGGTGGAGCAATTTCCTTGTTGCGGAAGATCCGCTGCTGCGGACATTCCTTGCGGCACGGCAGGAAGATGCCATTGCCCGTTTCCGTGCTGCCGATGAGAGGGTGGCAGAACTGTCGAAGCGGATCGTCCGCTCAAGACTTGCCGGCACCATCCCTGGGCCGACCGCGTTTGGTTCCGATCCCGAGTGGGGCACGCTTGCGCGCGAACTGCAAAAGCGGGCCAAGCATCAACCGTTACGGCAGCTTTTCGGCAACATACCGACCATACTGACTCAGCTGACGCCTTGCGTGATGATGAGCCCGCTTTCCATCGCGCAGTACCTGCCGCCCGATTCTAAGCCGTTCGATGTGGTCATTTTCGATGAGGCTTCACAGATACCTGTCTGGGACGCCATCGGTGCAATCGCGCGTGGCAACCAAGTCATCATCGTCGGCGATCCAGAGCAATTGCCGCCCACCAACGTTGGGGAACGCAGCGTCGACGAAATAGAGGATGGGACCGATGTCGAGGATCAGGAGAGCATTCTGGACGAGTCTCTTGCTTCCAATATTCCGGCCCAGCGTCTCGATTGGCATTATCGCAGCCGCCACGAAAGCCTGATCGCCTTCTCCAACAATGCATATTACAAGGGGCGGCTCGTCACCTTTCCCTCCCCTGTCACGCAGGATCAGGCTGTGCGCTACGTTCATGTCCCGAACGGGATTTACGAGCGCGGCACTGGAAGGGTCAACCGCGAGGAGGCGCGTGTTGTCGTGGCCGAACTCGTCTCGCGGCTTCGCGATCCTTACTTTGTCGGTCAGGGCCTATCGATCGGTGTCGTCACTTTCAATAGCGAGCAAATGCGACTGATCGAAAACATGCTCGATCAGGAACGTCGCAGCTATCCGGAAATCGAACGGTTCTTCGATGCCGCTCGATCACAGGAACCGGTCTTCGTAAAGAACCTGGAAAACGTCCAGGGAGACGAGCGCGATATAATTTTCTTCTCCGTCGCAGTTGGACCAGATCAGACTGGGCGGACGGTTTCGACGGTAAGTTCGCTCAATAAAGAGGGCGGGCATCGCCGCCTGAATGTTGCGATCACGCGCGCCCGCCAGGAAATGGTCGTGTTCGCGACACTTCGCCCCGAGCAGATCGATCTGTCACGGACAGCGGCACGCGGCGTTCGAGAATTCAAGCACTTCCTGGAGTTTGCAGAACGTGGCACGCGCGCAATCGCCGAAGCATTCTCGCCAACAGGGCAGGACACCGAATCGCCATTCGAGGATGCTGTTAAAGCCGCCCTCGAAACGCGTGGCTGGACTGTCCATCCTCAAGTTGGAGTTTCCAATTTTCGTGTCGATCTAGGCATCGTTGATCCGGATGCCCCCGGACGATATCTCGCCGGCGTTGAATGCGATGGTGCGACCTATCACCGCTCGGCGACGGCGCGGGACCGGGATCGGTTGCGGGAACAGATACTGCGCGGGCTCGGATGGCGAATACACAGGGTGTGGAGCACAGATTGGTGGATGAACTTCGAGGTCGCGACGGAAACGCTTCACTCAGCTCTGGAGGCCGACCTCGCCTCAAGCCGGGCGTCCTCGACCAAGGCGGCCGAAGCTGCCGCCAAAGAGGCTGAAAAAATCCTGCTATCGCGACCTGAGGCAGATGCGATGGTGGCCGAGCCGGCGCCTGACACGGACAATGCCCCGGAGTCGAAGCTGGTCAGACCAGATACTCAGAAAATGGACGATCTCGCGGTCGAAGAAATCATTAGCGTCTCTATGAACACTGCACTAGTCGTGCAGGGTTCCCCGCCGAACGGGTCGAGCGCGCATGTTACAAGCTATGCCGACGCAGTCACAGTCGCGAGCCAGGCCGATCCCCAGGCGGGAGCGAAACGACTCTATCGTCAGACCAATCTATTAACGGCCGGATTTTCGAGCGACGCGTCGAAATTCTATGATCCGGCATACCGCTCGCAATTGCGCGCGATGACGAGTCATATCTTGTCTGTCGAAGCGCCGATCTACGAGGACCTGCTGTTTCAGCGGTTAGCGCGCGCGCACGGGTTTGCGCGGGCCGGCGGCAATATCCGCGAAACGATTCAGAACGCGATCGGGCGCATCGTTCAGGTGGTAGAGGACGATGGCAGACGCCTCATTTGGCCGCTGGGTACCGACACCACTGTAATTGTGCCATTTCGCGAGTGTATCTCGGACGAACGCACACACGTCGACGTTCCGCTATGCGAACTTGCCTCGCTTGCGCTGCGCTTCGCCAAGGATGGCGGAGATCGTGATGAAACCGTCCGTCGCATGGCGCAGCACTTTGAACTGGGCCGATTTCGAAGCGTGACTCAGGAGCGCTTCGAACGCGCTTACCGCAGGGCGGTGGGAGAATAGCCGACCAATAGCGGAACTTACTCAGCTATGCCCTCGGATCTCTCCAGAAGCGTGATTGAATTATGCTCTGTTTCTATGTGGCAATTTCTGCGAACCGGTATCTGCCTCGCCTGTTTGCGCTAACGAAAAGGATTGAGCCCGATGCGGGAGGCTGCCATTTCGCGCCCGCTCGCTAAGACGGTCAGTATTTGGGAGGCGCTGGACGGTTGGGGAAAATCACTTCCCGGTTGGCAAAAATTCATGGTTTCCTATGCAGTGCGGGACGGCAAGCTTTCAGATGAGCGGATCGGCGAAGCCTACACGATCTATCTGAGAGGTGCGTTGCTCAGCACTGATACAGCGCCGCTTCCCGCTATTCCCGATTCCATTACCGGTCGACCCGACAGCACAGACTCGAGTCCACTTATCATCGCCGGGATCAAAAACCCTGTCAGCGTAAACGCAATCCCCGGTACTGCCGAGCTGCACTTCGGCAACGGCTTGACCATCATCTACGGGCACAACGGCGCAGGCAAAAGCGGATTTGCCAGGATATTGTCCGCCGCCTGTTTCAGCCGGTCACGTCAGAAGATTCACCCCAACGTCTACGACACGAAGGCCGAAGTGATTCCGGCCAGCGCCGATATCATGATCAGGCGCGGACAGGGGCAGGATGAGACTCTTTCGGCCACGCACGGGACAGAGCATCCGGTCCTGCGCCGGGTCAGCGTTTTCGACTCAGCTATAGCCACCGTCCACCTTGCCCAGGAAACCCCATTGGGTTTTCAGCCCGCAGGGTTCGACGTTTTCGATGAAGTGGTCCGCGTCATAGAGGCCATCTCTAAGCGTCTTGATGACGATATCGCTAAGCGCCGGTCCGAAAACAAGTTCGTCAACATCTTCATCGGCGAGAGCGCGATCAAGACCGACATCAGTAATCTGTCGAAGGACACCGATGCAGCGGCGCTGCGCAAGCTCGCTGTTTACGGTGAGACGGAGGCACAGCGCCTTGCTGAGATCGACTCCCAGATTGCTGAGCTGAAATCTAAATCGCCTGCCGACCTCATCAAGCAGCGCGAGGATGCGAAGAAAGACATCGATGACCTGAAGAAGAGGGCGGCGGGACTGCCGCACGAGTTGGACGATGATGCCTGTAATGCTTACGAAGAGCAGGTCGATGCACTGAAATTAAAGATCGCCGCCGCGATGGCCGCATCTCTGGATGGTGTAGGCAGCGCTGATCTCAAAAAGACCGGCAGCAACACATGGGAGACCTTCGCAAAATCGGCACGGCAGTTGGGAAGGGAAGAGAAGGAATCCTATCCGCAAACTGGTGACCCTTGCCTGCTATGCCATAGGCCCCTGGACGAGCCGGCTGCGTCGCTCATAAAACGCTTCTGGAGCTTCTTTGACGACGAAGCGCGTGTAGCGGCCGAGAAAGCCAACGCCGCACTCGACGCGACGGTCGAACGCTTGAAGAAATTGGACCTTTTGCTCCTGCCTGCAGAGGGGCGGATGCGCGCCGATCTCGTGAAGGTCGTACCCGCGCTTGTCCGCACCATCGATGAATTCGCAGCTCAGCTTGCCGCGCGCCGTGACCAGATTGTCGCCTACCTTGAGCGCCGTAGTGAGTCCTTGCCGGAAGGTAATATCGCAGCCCCGGGCGCCGCTATCGACGCCTGCCGGCAGACGCTGGATGACGAGATCAATCACCTAAATGGGAATTCTGTCGATGCGGCGCTGTCAGTCCGGCAGGCAGAGCATATCCTACTGCGCCATCGGCAGGTTCTGTCGCAGAACATCGAGGATGTATGCGCCTATGTAGACAGCCAGGAATGGATCGATAAGGCAGCGACAACCAAAAGGTCGCTGACCACACGCTTTGTCACCGAAAAGCAAAAAGACCTTTTCCAGACGCTGATAGAGGGAAATTACAAGGACCGGCTCAAGCAAGAGTGTAGTGACCTAGACGCCGTTCTGCCCATCGAGTTCAAAGCCAGAGGTAGTGCTGGCAAGACTATGCGCGGCCTGCAAATGCAGGGCGGTCACAAACCGAACGAGATTTTGAGCGAAGGCGAGCAGCGGGCAGTAGCCCTTGCCGACTTTCTGACAGAAGTAAATTTGAACCCATCTTCGGCAGGGATCATCCTTGATGATCCCGTCACATCGCTCGATCACAGGCGCAAGCGAAAGATCGCGGAACGTCTCGCGCGCGAAGCAAAAGTCAGGCAAGTCATCGTCTTTACCCACGACCTGGTGTTTCTGAGCAAGCTTATGGATGTGGCAAAGGAGAACAATGTTGAACTCTCCACCCATTGGGTGGACCGGGGCAGCGACAATGCGCCAGGGCATGTCAAACTTGATGACTGCCCGGCAGGCTCCGATGCATATAAGACACCACAGCGCGCAAAGGAATCCCTCGCCAAGGCGAGAAAAGCCATAGGGCAGATAAGGGTAGACAATGTTCGTGCCGGCGCATCGGCGCTACGGCAGACTCTCTACGCGGGAAGTTGTGGCTGCGGGCGATGCAGTCAAGTCATGGCATTCTGTCATAAGATGGGATTTCACGACACGATGATGCAAGCTAGTGTTTCGTCATGACACCCTTGGAAGATAACGAGGCGACAGGCTCGGACGCCGAGCAACTGCCTGCAATGAAGAGTATTGCCTTCTGGCCCGACTATACGCGGGGCGCGAACAAGACCAATCGGCAGGCAGCCGAAGACCGACTGCTCACGCTCTTTAGTTCGATGGACGTCGCCGATCCTGAACGCTGGGTCAGCGTTGGCCACCGATTTCTCCCCAAACAAAGAGGGCTGGTGGCCCCGTCACCCTTTAAGCTCGTGCCGTCGGAATTCTTGGCTCGAGCGCGACGAAAGCCACCGCAGGAGCCGCAGGCGACAGCGTCAGGCTTCGCCGCCTGGATTATTCGCTCTACAGTAGTGCGTACGGGCATGACGAGGATCGCGAACGCGGCAAGGAAATCGAGCAGGAGGTTCTGGAGCGACGGCGACGGGCAGCCTTGTGCAACGACAACAAGTTCCTGTGTGGGATCTATTCGAACCGGGCGCTGGTCCATAACGGAATACAGCAGCACCCTGATCAGCCACCGGCCTATCTCGAGGTCGGTCACCTGCGCGTCGGCGGCATCCCGCTGCGGGTGTCGCCTGATTTAATGTATTACAACGCCCAGTTGTCAAAGGTGGTGATCGTCGAGATCAAGTACACCAAGATGGATATCCCGACGAACCTATGGCCGAACGTGTGGGGTCAGCTGTGGTGCTATTCGCAGCTTGATCTGGCGATCGATGCACAGACCGTGTCCGTCGTCGGCGAAGTCTGGGGCGATAAGTGGACCCGCAGCTATGGGCGTGGCCATAGCCGGGTGGAAGGCGAGCGTCTCATTAGCCTCCGAGCATCAGTGCAACGCAATCCCCTCGAACCCGCCTGCGACCGCTTCTTTCGCGAGCTGTTCAACATTTATTGCGGGTCGTAGGCCGCAGCTAGACGTACCGACGCACGCTGTCTCAGATCGACGCAGCCGCCGAACAGTTTTCAGCCACATCACGGCATCTCGACGCGGCACGCAGGCGTGTCGACTTTCCCCTGTCGGCCGCCTGAAAGCTGCGCGACGGCTTTCGGCGCAAAACTGGAACGGCTATAAACGGCGTCACCTGGTGGATTTGCATACCGTCCGCCCATCGGCAGCCGAGAGTGGAATGCAGACATTCATAGGCATTTACATCTGCGGCCGTTGCCTCAAGGACAGCAATAACATACCAGGTCACTACCAATAGCCGGTCCTCGGGTTGGCCTGCGTTCGATCAATCCTTCGATAGTCGCCGGTTGTGCCACCGCTTACCAATGACCCTGAAAAAAGCTTGTAGATGGATGACGAGACAAAGCATCGCCTGGAAGCCGTCCAGAAATTTATCCTCAGGTCCACCGTTCCAATCTTGGTGGAGGGTGAGGAAGGCAAGCCCTTTCCCGTCGGGACAGGTACGCTTCTCAGAATTAACAACAGGTACTTCATTGTCACTGCGCAGCACCTATTCGAGGATGCAGCCCAGCTAGAGCACATAGCTGTACCGGATGGTTTGGACAGCGATAGTTACACGCGCGTCCTGGACCTCGTACACAGCAAGACAAACAATGACGATATTGATGTCGCGGTAGTCGAGATCACTAATTCGGAGTCGATTGAGGGCATCAAGGCTAACTGGAACTTTCTCACGCTCGATAATGTGGACGTATCAGCATCGACGAATAGCGTATGGGTGGTCGGCTATCCCGTGTCCCGCGTTTCCTTCAAAGGGGAGAGGCTGGTAGCGGAACCCTTGACCCTTCTGACAGAGCGCATGGGCGAAGTGCCTGCGGAGGCGCTCCCGCCCGTCCACGAGGGACTCGATCTTTTCTATACATACGCTCGGAGCGCACATCTGCTATGGAAAGGCGAGGCAGTAACGCCCGAACTATATGGCGTGAGTGGAGCGGCTATATGGGACGTCAGCGGCCAGTTACCTACTGGACTCTGGCTGCCGGAGCGGTTCGCTAAGATGGTGGCGATCCAGTCGGCTTTCATGCACAGCGGTTACTTGCGGGCCAAGAGTTGGCGGGCCGTCGCGCGATCCCTTGCGAAGATTGACACCGAGTTGGGCGAAGCAGTCTACGAGAAGACGGGAGTGACCGGCGGCTAGGGCCGAGGTCAAGGACGAATGGCGGCTTCGAGGAAGCGTCACGCCATCCGCGGATAACCGAGTTGGGGTCGTCAGCGGAATGGCCGCTTCCTGATAATTTCGTCCTGCTTGCGGACGGTCGCTTCCGGCCCGATACTGCCTTCTTCTCTCGAAACTACCGCTCGCCGTCCATTTCGGCGAGCTTGCGCACTCGGCGGCGGAAATCCTCGTCAGTGGAAAACTCGGCCTGTAGGTACGCGGTAACCAGGTCCTTGGCGAGCCAGGCACCGATGATCTGCGCGCCGATGCACATGACGTTGACGTCGTCGTGCTCGACCGATTGGTGGGCCGAATGCACGTCGTGGCAGACCGCCGCACGGATGCCCTTCACCTTGTTGGCCGCGATTGAAGCGCCGACTCCCGTGCCGCACACCATCAGGCCGCGCTCCGCCTTGCCCGCGATTATCGATGACGTCACCGTCTTCGCGATGTCCGGAAAGTCCACCGGATTGGGATCGTAAGACCCGGCGTCGTGCACCTCGTGTCCCAGCGACTTGATGTGCTCGATGATTGTCGCCTTGAGCGGGAAGCCGGCGTGGTCGGAACCGATGACGATGCGCATCTTCAGAATTCTCCAGGGGTTACTGAGCGATCATGCGGGGCAGCCACAAGGTGAGATCCTTCGCGAAGGTCAGGATCGCAAGCGTGGTCAGTAGCGGGATGTAGAACGGCAGCAGCGCCTTGAGCAGTTGCCGGATCGAGACCTTGGCGATGTCGGCTACCAGAAAAAGCGACAGGCCCATCGGCGGCGTAAGCAGGCCGAGCATCAGATTGAAGATCGTGACGATGCCGAGCTGAACCGGGTCGACGCCTGCCAGCACCAGCGGCGGCGCGATGATCGGCACCAGCAGCAGTGTAGCCGTCGTGGAATCCAGGAACATGCCCGCCACAAAGAAGATGAGATTCGCGATGACGAGTAGCATTACCGGATCGCGTGAGAGGCCAAGCAGTGCGGCCGCGAAGCTCTGCGGCACTTGCTCGACCGCGAGGATCCAGCCAAAGAGGGCCGCTGCCGCCACAATGATCAGGATCGCCGAGGAACTGCGCGCGGTGAGCACGGCCGAGTTCCACAGATGATCGAGGGTCAACTCCCGGTAGAGCAAGGCGCTGATGAGGATGACGTAGACGGTGGTGATGGCCGCCGCCTCGGTCGGCGTGAAGGCGCCGGCTGTCATGCCGGCAATCATCAGGGCGGGCGCCACGACCGCGGGCAGCGCCGGGAGGAAGTCGCGTCCTATTTCCCACAGCGTCGGCCAGCGGTCGGCCCGCGGATGCTTGTGGATTGTCGCCACCACGAGCACCGTCAGCATCAGGAGCGCAGTGCACAGTATGGCGGGCACGATACCCGCGACCAGGAGCTGCACGATCGAGACGCTCGTCACCGAGCCGTAGACGATCAGGGGAATGGACGGCGGGAAGATCGGCCCTAGCGTCGCCGAGGCGCCGGTGACGGCGCCTGCGAAGGAGGCGTCGAATCCGCGCTTCTTCATCGCGTCGATCTCGATGCGTCCGAGTCCTCCGATATCGGCGAGCGCGGCGCCCGACATACCGGAGAAGACCAAGCTGCCGAAAACGTTCACCTGCGCCAGCCCGCCCGGCATGCGGCCGACCAGCGTGTAGGCAAATCGGAAGATGCGGTCGGTGATCCCCGACAGGTTCATCAAATTGCCGACGAAGATGAACAGCGGAACCGCAACCAGCGGGAAGGAATCGAGCGCGTAGGTGACGCGCTGCGCAAGGAGGCCGAGGGGAAGGCCTTCGATGATTACGTAGGCAATGGACGGCAGGAGGATGGCATAGACCACCGGAAAGCCGAGCATGAAGAGCGCCAGGAAGGCGATGACGACCGCAAAACCCATGTCAGACCGCGATGTTGGTGTCGGCCTGCGGCGGCTTGCGCAGGTGGAGGAGGTGGACGAGAGCTGCGCCGGCGAAGCCGAACAAGGTCGCGCTCAGGAAGATCCAGAACGGGATGCCGAGCGTCGGCGTCGCGTTGGCCAGGTTCCTCGAAATATTGGTTGCCGTGACATAGGCGAGGAAGCCGGTCGCGGCGATGGCGCCGATCGAGATCGACCAGTTGACGATCCCGCGCAGGCGCGCCGGCATCGCGGCTTTGAATTCGCCCATGACGATGTTCTCGCCGTTCTGCACCACCAGTGGATAGGCGCCGAAGACCAGGCAGATGAGCAGGAAGCGCGTGAACTCCTCGGCTCCGATGAAAGGCAGCACGAAGACCCCACGCATGATCACCTGCGCGGTCGGCACGAGCACGAGGCCGGCCATGATAATGACGACGAAAGCTGTAAGAATGCGTTCGGCGATGCGCATCGCGTCCTCCCTTCCGGCCGGCGAACCGGCGCTGGCGGCGACAATTTCCCCAAATGGGTTGGCCAGGGCGCGAGCCCCGGCCGTCATCGATCACTTGACCGCCTGGATCTGCTCGATAAGCGGTGTGAAGTTCGGGAAGTCCTGCGCGATCTGCTTGTTGACGCCGTCGCGGAATGCGGCAATGTCCAGCCCGTCGGCCTCGGTGATGATGGTCATGCCGCGTCCCTTCAGCTCTTCGACGAGCTTGGCCTCGCCATCCTGGGCCATCTGCAGCGACTTCTTTGCCTCGTCGTCGAGCACTTTGGTAATCGAGGCGCGCTGCGCCTCAGTCAGGCCCTGCCAGACCTCCTCATTGACGAACACGGCGAGGACGGCACGCATGTGGCCGGTCATCGAGATATGTGACTGCACTTCGTTGAGGTTGTTCGAGGCGATCATGGTCAGCGGGTTCTCTTGCCCGACCACCACGCCGGTCATCAGGGCGGTCGGCAGTTCCGCGACCTCGACCGGAGTCGGGATAGCGCCGAACCCTTTGACCATCGAGACCCACAGCTCGAGCGGGACGGCGCGGAACGGCTTGCCGGCGAGATCGGCCGGCGTCTTGACCGGGAAGTTGGACGAAATCTGGCGGTCGCCGCGGTAGATGCGGCCGATGATGCGCACACCCTGTGCGACGAGCTTCTCGTTG
Organism: Mesorhizobium sp. WSM4842; assembly: GCF_055901575.1. NCBI lineage: Bacteria > Pseudomonadati > Pseudomonadota > Alphaproteobacteria > Hyphomicrobiales > Phyllobacteriaceae > Mesorhizobium > Mesorhizobium sp. WSM4842. The sequence continues at coordinate 7,147,383 of NZ_CM148372.1, read as the reverse complement.
AGCGCCTGCAGCGCCGGCGAGGTCGCCGGGTCGGTCGCGGCAAGTGCATGCGCGCCGTCGCGGTAGATGAAGGGCGCGTTGAACACCGCGACCTCAGGCACGAGGCGTGCGAGCGAGGCGAAGTCGTGGTGGCCCATCGAAATCGAGCCCATCTTGACGCCGTCGACCATCTCGGCGACGCCGCCGAGCTGGCTCGCCGGATAGACCGTCACGGTCACTTCGTTGTTCGTGGCTGCGGCGATGCCTTTCGCGGCCTCGGCGGCGTAGATCGTCTGGATGTCGCCCTCGGCACCCACATGCGCGTAGCGCAGCTCGGCGGAGAGCGCTGCGCCCGTCATGACGAGCGCGACGGCCGCGCCTGTCAGTGCGTTGATGATGGTCCTGTGCAGCATGTCGGAAATCCTCCCTTGATTTTCATCCCTGTTGCTTAGGTCTGCGGCCTCCGGGCGAAGGCCGAGATGAGGCTGCGGCGACGGAATTCGTCGCCGATGGCGAAATGGTCGCGGAGCTTGCGGTCGGCCGCGTCCGGATCGCGACCGACAATCGATAGAAACACTTCGCGGTGCGCTTCCACGAGATAGTCCACGATGCCGGGCTCTGAGACGGTCACTTCGCGCCGCTGGACATGGCTGCGGCGCAGCAATTCGCCGATCGCGCCGTAGAGTGTTGTCAGTGCCTCGCTGTGCCCGGCCTCGACGATCGCCTGGTGGAAAGCGAAGTCGGCTGCGCCGCCCTCGATCGGATCGTGCAACGTGTCCATCAGCCGGGTGAGCTTCGAGCCGATGCGCTTCAGATCGCTTTCCGTCGCGCGCTCGCAGGCAAGCCGGATCGCCTGGCACTCGATCGCAATGCGTGCCTGCATCACGTCGTCGAGGATGTCGGGCTGCTGAGCGAGGCTGAAGGTGAAGAAATCCGAGAGGACGTTGATGTCGGCCTGGCGGACGTAGGCGCCCTTGCCATGGCGGATATCGAGGAAGCCGAGCATGGCGAGCGAACGCAATGCCTCGCGCAGCAGCGGCCGAGACACGCTGAGGCTCAGCGACAGTTCACGCTCGCCCAGCAAGCGCTCGCCCGGCTTCAGGGTGCCGTTCAGCAACGCGTCGCGGAAGAAGCTGAACACCTTCTCTGCGCCCGACAGGTCGTCGCCCTCGGCAAGCATCGTTGACATCGGCCGCCTCTCCTCCCTGCTGGCCTTACAGTGGTCTGACCACTGATTCCCGAACGAAGAGTCGATGTCAAGCAGGAAGATATCACCGTCAGGTGGGAGGCGGGCCAAGCTCGCGCGATGGTCAGTTGGAGACTTCAATCCCACCAGGGTGAATGTCTGCGATCGCCCTCTGGATGCCGGGAGCTGCCGGTCCGCCTTCGGCCCGGATTGAGACGTTCCTAGCCTCGTCGCAGAGCGTAGGCAGATGGCGCGGAGTTTACGACCAACATCGGGTCAAAGTCGCATAAGAGTGCAGTGTGGAACCAGATTGCGCCTGTTCATCGCCTAACCGTTAAAAGGCCGTGTTGAGCAGCGATCCAATTCTGCGCCGCCCAAACTTCCATCTCGAACTGCGCGCGGAATGCCCGCGCGCCGGCTGCCTAGTCTTAGTCTAGAAGTTGCACTGGGCATGCCCTGTGCTCGGCGACCTCGAGCTTCTCCAATGCCTGCCTAATCTCATCTCCAGCGTCCTCCGGCAGCGGCAAAACAGGGCGGGTGGCTGGACGTGCGCCAGACCGAGGAGGTCGGCGATGACGAACATGACGCGAAAGCTGCCGTAGCGTTTGAACAAGGTCCAGAGCGGCTCGAAAGCGTGGTTCAACCGAGCGACCTCCACAGCGTCGCCGGACTGCGCTGCACGCGTCAGCGCAAGCGCCGGAACCGCCAGCAGACCTGCCGCAACGCTGTACCAGGTGTCACATCCGGCAAGCAGGGCATCGGCCGCGCCCCAATCGCCGCTGTATCCGATTGTGAAAGTGTCAGGCGTCATCGGCCGCAAGCGTGCCAGTTCCCCCGCGTGATCGCTATTCGCCGCCAGAGGCATTTTCACGGCGACGATGTTGGACACCGCTGACAGCCGGGCGATCGATGCGTCGCTGAATGTGAAGCGCGTGGTGCTTGGATTGTTGTATATGCACAAAGGCAGTTCCCCCGCCTCGGCCACGGCGACGAAGTGCTGGAAGACTTCGTCCTCGTTCAGGGGAACGTAGGATATCGGTGCCAGGAGCAGGCCGTCAGCGCCAGCGGATTTGGCATCGCGCGCTAGAGCTTGAGCTTCGTCGGTACGCAATGCACCCACACCCACGACAAGAGGCGTTTTGCCGCCGATGCATTCCACGGCAGCCTGGACGGCACGCTTCCTTTGCTCCCTCGTGAGGTAAGCATAGCCGCCCGTGCTTCCGAGCAGCCCGATGGAGTCTGCTCCCGCGTGGTGAATGCGCTCGAGAAAACGAGCCAGTGCCTCAGGATCGACATGCCCTTCCGCGTCGGTTGGCGTGAGGGGGAACGCCGACAGGCCACGAAACAAAGTCATCATCTATCCTTTCGAAACTACATACGGGAAAGCAGCATGCGCAGCCCGGCGAACGCGAAGAACACCGCCAGCAGACTTTCGATCCAGCGGCGACAGCGGCGATACAGAGCCACCATCGGCGGTGTGGAGAAGACAATGGCGTAGCCGCAGAAGATCGTGACACTTAGGACGGCACAGCCACCCAATATCGCCGCGATGCTCTGCCACGACGAATTCGGGCCGATCCCCAGCGCGACGAGCGCGATCCATGCCAGCACGGATTTAGGGTTCGCCAAATGCATCAAGAGGCCCCTTCTATAGAGCTCACCCCGTGAAAGAGCGACTTCGTCGGCCGACGCGCGCGCTGCCAGCTTCTCGTTCGACGTAAGCGCCGACCGTCCCGCCCTGAAGGCGAGGAATAGCAGGTAGAGGCCACCGGAAATCTGCAGAACGAGCAGTGTCTGGGCGTACCTGGCCAACAGGGCGGAGATGCCGGTCGAGGCCATCAAACCCCAGAAGATCGAGCCGCTGACAACACCCGAGGCGAGCATGAGCGCAGCACCTCTGCCGCGAGCCATCGCCACGCCCATGATGCGCATGTTGCTGGGGCCGGGGCTTCCCGCGGCAATGACATATGCAGCAAAGACAATGAGCAACTGATGGAGATCGACATTCATTCTCTCAGCCCTTGAAATTCTCATTCAAATTAATGGATGCGATCGCTCGACCGGAAACGTCATTTGGTGATGGCGATAGCTTGGCTGACGATCCTGCAGCCCGGCATCAACGCGTTCAGCCCTTCGACCAGGGCATCCGTCGCCTCCGCGAGCGCTTCGTCGGGCATGGTTTCCAACGCCTCCAATATGAACCATATCCGGCCTGTTGCGGCCTCCAGGCGGGTTCGAGTTCCTTGTCGCCAATTCCAGCGTCTGCAGGTGGCGCCAATGTCGTCGCGCCAGATGACCTCTCCCGATAGGGGAGGATCGTCGATTGCCTCCCCGTTCATCAGAGTGTCGAATGTCTCAGTCCCGTCCGCGATCGTCAGGAAGGGTCTCCCGACATAGGCGTCGTAGTTCTCTCCACCCACCGGGATTGCGTATTTCAGGCTGACGGCGTTGTAGAGATCGACGACTGGGTTGATCGTGGGAAGGGTGCCGTCTTTCAGAACCCGCTTTCTGATGGCCTGGGCTGAGCACGGCGTGCGGGTAGGCTTCGCGCCAAAGAGGACGTAGGCGTCGGACCAACTCAACAGATGAGCTTCTGCCCAAGCCGGGCCACCCGCCAACACGCAATCGCAGGCTTCAGCAAGCAATCGAGGATCGAAATGTCCTTCTCCAGCTGAAGTCGCATCGACGTAGACGCTCACGGCTCTAAATCCCGATGCAATATTCTGAATTCGACCATCGATGATGGGATCCTCAAACATCCAGGCAACTCCATCAATTCAAGTGCAAGCAATCCATGAGCGGCGCGACCAGTGACGATCGCGTCCTTGACTGCAGACCAATATTGCAGTTCACTGGCCCAAATTAAACTGCCACTTATGGAGATTTTCACTAGTCCAGTATAAGGAGGGTTCTCGCAGGACAGGAGCGACGCGTCGAATTTATCAATCCCTGCTCAAGCAGATCCAGGCCGGAGTGTACGGTGTCAGTGACGCTCTACCTTCAAGTCGCTCGCTTGCGGAAGAACTGGGTGTTTCGAGGACGACGGTTACCGCCGCATTCGACCAACTCATTTCGGAGGGTTATGTCCGGGTACAGCAGGGACGGAAAGCGTGGGTTGCTTCAGCAGGGCGGCTGAGCCCGGTCGCTCCGCCCGACTGTTCGGCGATGCCCGCTCGCCAGCTTTCAGCCTATGCAACTCGTGCGATGACTCTGCCGTCGAACAGCACCGCAGGCAGGCCGCCGCTCAAGTTCGATTTCCGCTACGGGGATGTTGCAGCAGGAGACTTTCCAAAGGCCCCCTGGCGAAAAGCGCTGAACACCGCCTTTCTCAGGCATCGCGACAGATTGGGATACGATGACCCAGCAGGAAGCCGATCCTTGCGGGAGGCATTGCAGGGCTACGTCTGGCGGTCAAGGGGCATCAGCTGCGATCTCGGCCAGATCATCGTTGTGAACGGATCGCAGCAGGCACTGGACCTCTGTGCTCGGGTCCTTGTCAACCCCGGTGACCGGGTCGTGGTCGAAGACCCGTGCTATGAAATGGCCAAGAACGTCATGCTCGCCGTCGGAGCAAACATCGTTGCAGTACCCTGTGGCGCTGATGGCATAGACACCACGAAGCTTCCTGAGACTGGCGACATTGCGGTGGCGTACGTGACTCCGAGCCACCAGTTTCCTCTGGGAGGAGTTTTACCTGCTGCGCGTCGCCAAGCCTTGATGGAGTGGTCCGCGTCGGCCAATGCTGATGTCATCGAGGACGATTACGACAGCGAATATCGGTACGACGTTGACCCCATTTCCGCCTCTCTATCTCTCTGGGCAAGGCCGCGTCATCTATGTCGGAACGGTCTCAAAGATCCTGTCACCAACGCTCAGGCTCGGATACATCATACTTCCGCATCCACTTGTCGAGGCCTTCATCGACTGCAAGCGGATCGCCGATCGGCACACGTCCACGTTCGAGCAAGAGGCTCTCGCGGCGCTGATCGAGACTGGTGCTTACGAGCGGCATGTCCGCAGGATGCGGAGACTTAACGCAGAAAGACGCGCCGTATTTCTGGCGTCAATGATCCGCGCAATTGCGGACGATATCGAGATCGTCGGCACGACTGCGGGACTTCACGTCGTCGTGTGGGTCAACACGATTTGCGCCGGGCAAGAGGCGCGTTTCGCAGATACCGCTCGAAACCACGACATCGGAATCTATCCCGTCACACGCCTGTTCTCATCCCCGACCGATGAACGAGCCGGATATATCTTTGGCTATGCATCCATGTCTGTCGATCATCTCGCCAAAGGAGTGGAAAAATTACATCGCGCATACCTCGGCTTCGTCGGCGAAGCGGCCCCCCCAAGCGGGCCCGGGGGCGACAACGGGAAGTTATCGATCACCACATAGTTTTCATTGCAAGAGGTACCCAGGCATCCGCTGTTTCTGTGACCTGGAGAGAAAACGTTTTCCGGTAGAGCGGTTTTCGGATCAACCACCATGCGCGACCGCCTCTCGGCCTAAACGGCAACGTTCGACCATTGCCGTCCTTGCAGCATGTCGAGAAATCTGCTCGAAAGCCTCTGCCTTTGGCGTCGTCGGCGGACTTGTCGTCCATGCTCGATGGCCGACCAAAACGGAGACCGCCGGCGTTGCCGCCCTGATCGCCGACGTTGCAGTGGCGATCCGCGTCGTCATGGCCGGCAATCCAGGTCGAATAAGGCTTTGTCGCAAACCTCCTACAACCCGCTACGTCGCAGGAGTTAGTTGCTAAAACCGAGACGAGCCGAGATGGACACCAGGGTGGACACTACCAAACACGGAGTTTGATATGACGACGGGAGTGTTTGCGATGGTGTTTGGCGCGGCTGTTTTGCATGCGGCATGGAACGCCTTGGTCAAGGTGAATGCCGACAGGCTAGTCATGATAGCAGTCATGATGATGAGCCAGGTTGCCGTCGGTATGGTGGTTGTCCCATTTGTGGCGTTCCCGACGCCAGAAAGCTGGCCATATATTTGGGCTTCATGTGTGCTTAATACTGCCTACTGCGTGTTTCTGATCAATGCATATCGTTATGGAGATCTGAGCCACGTTTACCCCATTTCTCGGGGTTGCTCACCGCTGGTCGTAGCGTTCATCTCCGTCGCGATCGTGGGTGAAACACTGACCATGCAGGCTGGCTTTTCGGTTGTTGTTATCGCTCTGGGTATCATGAGCCTAACCCTGACGCGTGGCGCGGGAGGCTTCCGGGAACCAAAAGCAATGCTGTATGCGGTGGGCACGGGCGTATTTATCGCCGGATATACGGTCGTAGATGGTTTAGGCGCCCGTCTTGCCGAAAGCGCAGAAAGCTACACTTCTGGTCTCACCTCTTCAACGGTATTCCGATAACCTTGCTGGCATTGTATCTGCGAAGGGGGCAGGTTAGGGTCTCGCTGCAGAAATGCTGGAAGGTCGGAGTGCTCGGGGGCATGATTTCTCTGTTGGCATATTGGATTGTCACTTGGGCAATGACACAAGCGCCTTTGGCTTTGGTATCCGCAGTCCGGGAATCAAGCATGGTGTTCGCTGTGCTGTTTGGTGTCTTCTTCCTTAAGGAGCGCCTCGACCTGGCGCGGTTGGCCTCCATCGGCATTACGTTGATCGGGACCGCGATGCTTAAGATATCCAAGTGATCGCTGTTCCGAGTTCGATCGAGCCGGCATGAGGGACGAAAGCTCGCTCTTGACGCCTTGCTGCGTTGCGTTGGTCAGCAGGAGCGGCATGTCCGCTCTCCATCACCCCCCGCGGACATCGCCGAGAGCATACCTAGAGAGAATCAGAGGGCTATGCGGTAGCCCTCTTCCACGATCTCTTCGCCGGCCAGGTGGCGTCGCGCATTTCGCAAGTCGCCTCCGCCGTGCACCAGCAGATCGTCGTCGCCTTTACGGCGTACCATATTTCCTGTTGCAGCTTACAGGTTCGCTCGTCCTGCTTGCCACGCTTTCCTGGCCGCTTGCGCTTCCTGTCCTTGTGTGGATCGCGGCGAACATCGCCATTGCGGTTATGGCGGTTCGAGCCTGGCGCCTTGTCCCAGCCACTGCCCAGGCGCGTGCCTCCCGACACGACCGATCTCGTCAGCCTTCAAGCTGCAGGCGCGGGGCCCATTCGGGGAAATCGATCAGGGGATTGCGATTACCTGGAAGAACGTAGATCGCCGCATTGCGATGTTTTTCCCACTCGTCGGGGGCATATTGTTCATGCCAGGCCAAAAGCGTTTTCAGCCGCTGTCCGGCATAGCGCCTGCCGCATAGCCGGCAGATGGTTCTGTCGCAAACGGAATGGCAACCCATATCTGGCACGAAGGCCTCTCTTTTTCGGGGAGCTCGCTTGCTATGTTCAAAGGCCGTCATTTCGACCGATCAGTGATCTTGCTGTGCGTGCGCTGGTATCTGGCCTACAATCTCAGCCTGCGCGATCTGGAGGAGATGATGGCCGAACGCGGCCTGAACGTCGACCATTCGATTGTGCACCGCTGGGTCGTCCACTTCTCGCCCCAGCTTCTGGAGCGCTTCAACGGCGCAAGCGCGCCGTCACCGACGGCGTCGGCGACACGGTCGAGTTCTTCTTCAGCGAACACCGCGACCTGCCGGCAGCCAAGCGCTTCTTCCGGAAGGCCCTGGAGCGCCACGGCAGACCGGATCGCATCGTCATCGACGGCAGCCCGACCAATCATGAGGCGATCATTTCCTGCGACGCCGAACACCGTCTGCGGAATCGATCGCGACCAGCGCTGAAGCCGATCCGCATCCGCAAGAGCAAGTACCTCAACAATCGGATCGAGCAGGACCATCGGCGCACCAAGCGCCGCAATCGGTCGATGCTCGGCTTCAAGTCGATGGCGAGTGCCGATGCCGTCCTTTCCGGCATCGAGATGGTTCACATGATGCGTAACGGCAGGCGAGGTTCGCCATAATCCACGTCCCTCGATCGCCGAGCGGTTCGAAATCCTTGCAGCATGATCATCGGCGCGAAAGCGTCCCGTTGTGACCAAAAGCACGATTTGCGACAGAACCGCATAGACCCGATGGCATGAACAGGTTGTGGCAGGCCATCGAGCAGGACGGCTATGTGCTCGACGAGATCGTCCAGAACCGCCGTAATACCAAGGCGGCCAAGCGCTTGCTGACACGGCTGTTGAAGAAGCAAGGCATCGCGCCGAAGCGCATGATCACCGATAAGCTGCGCTCCTATGGAGCAGCCAGGCGACAGGTGATGCCGCACGTCGAGCACCGGTCGCACAAGGGATTGAACAACCGGGCGGAGAATGCACATGTGCCGCTGCGAAAACGGGAGCGGACCACGCAAGGCTTCCGATCACCAGGAGCACTGCAACGCTTCGTTTCGATCTTCTCGGCTCTGCGCAATCTCTTCGTCCCGCCCTACTCAAAACGCTCCGCTCTCGCCACACATGTTGACCGGCTGCAGGCCATGGCGGAATGGAAAGCCGTGACCGTGGTCAGCTGACATCAGCGGCCGCAGGTCTCAACGCGTTTATATGCAGACAACGTGACATCACCGCTTCAATGCGTCTCGATAAGCATGTCAGCATGACATCGCCCGCCGCATAGAGCAGGGTTACGCACCCGCCGGCGCTGCATTTCGACATTCTGTCATGTAGTCGACCTCGCCCGACTGGAAGCGGCGTGGCACCAGGCCAAGATAGGCGCCCAGATCGCGGGAGCGCCTAAAGCGTCCACCACCGCGGAGAACGCGAGCGCGGTCAGGTTGTCGACGCCTGGGACTATCATTAGCCGGCGGCATGCCGTGGAACGTTTCGCGACGTTCTTGATGTTGCCATCGATTGCCGACGGCCGAGTGCATCGCGGCACGCGCTGCAATGAGGCTCTGCACGGCGGCGGATAGCCCGGCTATTCCCTCGCCGGCCTGCAGCTCCTGTTTGATTAAGCGGGACTGAAACACCCACGACAACACCGCGGATCTGGTTTGCATGACGCCTTGCCCGACCAGCTTCTTGCGGGCGATGATCAGCGCGCGAACGGCAAACGCCAGAAGTCACTTCACATGCGCCGGCTTGAAGAAGCCGATGCGGGCAAATCCGTACGTCGGCAACGGCGCCGAAGGGCTCAGCGGCAGCCTCAAAAGACCAAATCAGAGCGGCGTCCTGTATCCACAGCGCCGATAAGATTCATACAAACAATCGATTTTATCAATCTTGCCCGATGCTGCATAAGGACAGCGCCTAACGGCGCATCGATCTTTCGATCGCGAGGTGGGACCAACGCTTAAGTCGGGCAACGGCACGCGCGGGCGCGGTCTCTGGCGGTCATTGAGAAGTTCAATTGAGCGGCGGCGGCTCCGGTCAAGGACGCCGCGCGCCTCATCAGGCCAACTCGTTTGGAAGGTCGTCTGCACGAGAGTGCCGTCCCTCAGCCATTAAATTGGAGAAGCCGTTGAAACTTACAGGTAAAATCATCGTCATAACCGGTGTCTCCTCCGGAGTCGGCAGCGAAGTCGCCCGTCTTGCCCGGTGCGAAGGCGCGCGCGTCATCGGCTCGCTCGAGGTGATCCCACTGTCACGCTGGACGGCTTCATTCAGATCGACCAGAGTGCGCCCGAAGAGATTGATGCAGCGCTTACCAAATTCCCGGAACGCATCGACGGTCTTGTGAATGCCGCCGGCGTCCCCCGCATACTGGACCGCGATATTGTTGCACGCGTGAATTATCTCGGGACACGCCATCTCTCATATGAACTTCTTTGCCGTATGCCCAAGGGCGCTTCGATCGTGAATTTCGCCTCCCTCTCGGACACCGAATGGCCCAAGCGCGTTGATCTGCATAAGGAGCTCGCCGACACTCAGAGCTTTGCGGATGGACTCACTTGGCTCGCCGCCCATCCAGTGCCACAGGAAACCTGCTACCAGTATTTCCAGGCGCTGATTGTTTGGTCGGCCAGTGCGAGCTTCGACCTATACATGCGGCGGGGCGTCCGCATGAACACGGTGGCGCCTGAACCTGACTGGACCATTCTCGGGGATTTCTTCGCTATGCGCGGCCGTGGCTACGAACGGCGAGTTGAGGGGCGTCCGGTTGAGACCCACGCTAGAGCGCCGCGCGTCCAATTGGACGCGCAAAGGACGCTCTAGCATTTCTAGACTGCGCATGATGCTTTCCGGAAACCGATTTCCGGTTTCCGGGGTCATACGCTAAGGACGGCCCATGCTGGAAAACAGGACTACAGTTACAGATGATGCGGCGATCGTCGACGAGGCGATCACGTCGCGCCGTTCGGTGCGGGCCTTCCTGCCCGACATGGTCGATGACGAGACGATCCGCGCCATTCTCTCTGTTGCCGCGCGTGCACCTTCGGGCACCAACATGCAGCCCTGGCGAGTCTACGTCACCAAGGGCGAGGTCAAGCAGCAGATCACCGACGCCATCCTCAACTCCGGCGTCCGCGCCGAAAAGGCCGAGTGGGACGAGTATCGCTACTATCCCGACCAGTTCTTCGAACCGTATCTCAGCCGGCGGCGGGCCAACGGCTTCGGACTCTACAGTGCGCTCGGCATCGGCCGGCGTGAGGTGGATAGGATGCGCGCGCAGCACGACCGCAACTTCGTCTTCTTCGACGCTCCGGTCGGCATGATTTTCACCGTCGACCGGCGGCTCAACAAGGGCTCGTGGATCGACTACGGCATGTTCCTGCAGAACATCATGGTGGCGGCGCGGGGCATGGGCCTGCACACCTGTCCGCAGGCGGCGTTCGCGCCTTATCACCGGCAAATCAGGTCAGTGCTCAACATTCCCGACGAGGAGATCGTCGTCTGCGGCATGGCGCTCGGTTACGAGGATACGTCCAAGCCGGAAAACGAGTTCCGCACCGATCGCGCGCCGCTGGAAGAGTGGGTGACGTTCGCCAAGTGAGGAAGTGAGGTGACGACCGGCCGCCTCGGTCTACTGCACTTCGTAGCCGACTTCTTCGCTGGCGTGACAGAGCGCCTTCCAGAACGACCGCGCAAACGAGCGGAACACATAAATGGGGTCAGAACAAGAGCAGTGCGAAATCGTACGCTTAGATCGAACAGAACATGAACTGCATCGGATTTTGGATACGGGGGCTCCGATCTCTGTGGATTGGCACCGTCAGGCACCAGTTTTGGTTTCTTCGCCCGTCCGACTCAACAACGCTCCCGGCAGATTGGGCATGGGGAGCGGGCGATGGCAAAACGGAGACTTCTCAAAGCTCATGATCGACTCGCGCGGCCCGGGGTCGGCGATTGGCCAGATGCGGGAACAAATCCTTGACCGTTTCGGTCGACTCGTCGATAGCGATACGCGCTTGGGCAGGCGTTTTGCGATCGAGCGCGATGGCGTAGACGTCGAGCCGACCGGAAGCGACGATGCCGAGATATGGCGCGTCGCCTCGCATTGCCAGCAAGCGTCGCAGTTGGTGGATTTTCTCGTTGCCGTCGATCTGATCAGCGTCGACTAGGAAGACGAGCGGTGCATCCTGCCATTCATAGACGGCGCCGACGACACCCAGGATCGAATTCCTGTCACGTCGTGCGCTGGTCAGCGTGGCATAGGGCAGAAGCTCAGGCCCGTCGGCGTCGACAGTGAACAATCCGGGCGCTAAGCGGCGACCGACTTCGACCGAAGTTGAAGCAGGGCGATCAAGAGCGACAAAAAATCCTTCAGCCACCTGAGCAGGAGGGAGAAGTTGTAGCCGGCGGCGGCCAGGATGGCGTTGAGGGCGTCGCCCTGCTGGCCGGCGAGGTAGTTGCGGCCCATTCTGTGTTCGCTCTTGATGTGGCCGATGACGGGCTCGACCGCCGACCGCCGCCGCATCTGGCGCTTGATGGCTGGGGTGACGCGGCGCTTCTGGCCGGCGGTGAAGACCCTGAACTTGTGGCTCTGCGGTGCGTTGTGGCCGCGATAGCCGGCATCGGCGAGGATGCGGCCGATCTCGTTGCCGATGGTCTTTTCCATGTCGGGGATGACGGTTGCCAGCGTGTGGCCGTCATAGGGATTGCCGGGCAGTGCTTTTGCATGCAGGGCGAACTGGCCACCCTTGGAGCGCTTCAGCGTGGTGGCCACCGACACCTTCACCCCGAACTCATAGGGCACATGCGCCTTGCCCTTGCCGATGCATTCTACCTCGTGTGCGTGCAGGCTGTAGATCTTGCGGCCGCGCTGGCGCTGGCGTTGCTCGAGAACGGTGGCCGCCTGGTAGAGCGGCCATTTGAAGAGCGCGTCCAGCCCCGCATCGCCGGCGATCTGGCGAGAGATGTCGCGGATGGTCCGGCCGAGATAGGTCTTGAGCCTGCGCAGCGCCTTGTTCGCCCGCTTGAACTGCTTGGCGTGGGCATAGCGCTGATGGCTGATCAGCGCCAGCTTGCCGACCCGCATATAGCTCTGGCGCAAATGGAGCCCCTTCCTCTTGGCCAGTCGCACCAGCCGTTCGCGCGCCCGGTGGATGAGCTTGGCGTCGGTCGGGAACATGACGTTCTTCGGCTGCACGGTCGTGTCGACGATGACCTGGCGCGTGTCGGCCGGCTTCATCGCCCCGGTCTTGATCGCAAGGCTGAGGCTCTCCTGCAACAGCGCCACGATCCGCTCCTCGCCCATACGGCTGCGCCAACGCGTCATCGAGGAGCGGTCAAACGGCAGCGTATGGCAAAAGAACGTCTCGCCGGTGAGATACTGGAAGTAAGGGTTCTCCACCCAGCGCTCGCACAGCACCTCATCCGACAGGTTGAAGGTGTGCTTGAGGATCGCCAGCCCCGCCATCAGCCGGGTCGGCAGCGGCGGCATGCCGGGGCCGTCCGAATAGACGGCGCCGAAACGCTCCTCCAGCACCGGCCAGTCGATCGCCTGTGCCAGCCGCACCAGCTCGTGCTTCAAGTTGATGATCTGATCGAGCCTGGAGCGGAACAGATCCTGCTCTCCCGTCTCGCGCTTCTCGCGTGGCTTGGACATTCGCCGTCCCCTCGATTCGCCGCCGCCGAACCGAGTGAATCACGCTCCGCAGCACAAGGGAATCGCAAAACCGAATTGCAGGAAAACAGCGCTCATAAACCGCCAATCCTGCAATTCCAAAGCCGCTATCCGCCTCAATCAACATGCCAGATCAATGGCTTGCGGATAGTTCACGGTCGACGTCGGCATCGAGCGAGTGCAGCGCATGCGGTCGGCGCCGAAGGGCTCGAGCCGGGCCAGCCAGTCAGTCATGGTTATGGCCGTTTGCCAGTGGTGCGCTCACGAACGTAAATCCAGACTTGCCTGGCGATCGCCGCCGAAACGGCCGCGACGAGTAGCGCCGCGCGGCTTCTTCGTCGGCGCAACCTTGGCAATCGCGGTGCGATAGTCGACCCCGCTAGCGGCCATTTCCGCGACGAGCACGGCAACAAGGGCGATGTGCTGCGGCAGGGCTCTCCGTTTTGCATAGTTCGTGATCGAATTGGGGTTCATACCAATCAACTCGGCAAAGGTGCGCACACTGAGGCCGGCGCGCTCAAGTTCGGCAAGGAAGTCAGCGTAAGGCACCGCACCGCTTCGTCTCAGCACACTGTTTGATGTGTCATAGCACACAATACGATGGTACAATGGCACTCGCTCGACCTTCCATGCAACCGGTAAAAGCCGAAGAAGCAGAATGTTCGCATCTGCAGTCTTTGGGACGTGTGCTGTCAGTCCGGTTTTGGCTGACAAAGCGGAAAACCAGCCCTTCGTTCCTCATAGAACCATGATGCTTATCCTAGTGGCATGGCAGCTCTGGTGCGCGTCGACGGGACATTTTGAAGCTGCCCATCGCTTCCCGAAACAATCGTGTCAATCACGAGTGGGGGGATCGCTGCGCGTTCATCCCCCAGCTTCGGTATTCCACGCCTCGGGGAGGGCGTCCGCCGCAGTGTGCATCAGGCATGCCAGCACACGGACTGCCGCGCCAAAAAGAGCGGGACGAGGCATGAATTCGAGGTGGATGCCTGGAAACTCAACCCAGGGAACGCCAATCCGCCGCGCAATTTCGACGGATGGCCGGGCATAGAACAGCCCGCGGTCAGCTGAACCCGCGCCGAGAATTATAGGGAATTTGGCGCTGCGCAGTGCTGCCTCGTCGGGAACAAAGCGTCCCCAAGCCGCCCATTCATTCCCAAACAGGTGGTCGGCATTCCCAAGGAACCTCGCCTGGAGATCTTCCGGCCAGATATATGTGCTTTCGCTGCCCTCGCCCCGGACGGCCTGGAGGAACTCGAAGACAGTAGCTTGAGCGCCCGCTTCACGGTAGCGCGCGCCGATGCGGTCGAAAAAACCCCGCAACGGGTCCCCGTCAGCGAGCATCCCGGTGACGGGCGGCTCATGCGCGATCACGCCGCGCAGGACATCGGGGTGACGGGCTGCAATATCAAGCGCGACGATCGCTCCGGCGCTGTTTCCAAAAACCAGGGCCTTGCCGCCGGCAAGCTGGTCGATCAGCGCGCGCGCATCATCCGACTGCTGCGCGACCGTGATCGGCGTCTCAGAGCGGCCCGTACTGCGTGAGTTGCCCCGCCTGTCGTAATTTATGACTGTGAAGGCGCTGGCAAGATCCTCAGCCAGACCTGAGAAATACCCGGCGTCACCGCCGGCGCCCGAAATCAGCAGAAGATGTGGACCGCTTCCACGAACTTCATAATATATCTGAGCGTCGCCACGGTCGGCCATTCCACTGAGCATCGTTTACTCCTCAAGATTACTTCTGAGAACGAGGGAAAAAGGAAAGGTTGACAACCGGGAAGTCGAGCCCATTTTTCCGTCTCGCCCTTGCCCGCATCACCCGGTGGGACAACGCACGTCGGCCCGCCGGCATCGTGACCGGCGGCCAGGTGATCTCCCAAGACCTCGGCATCAAGCTCGAGAATGTCGGCATCAACATGCTCGGCCGCGCCAGGAAGGTGTCGATCCGTCTTCTCCTTGGTCGGGCACGTGTTTTCGAATGACGGGCGAGGCTGGGCTGGACCCTTGTAGCTCGCCAGGGCCTGCAGCAAATCCGTTAGAAGGTGCTGTTTCAGTCCGTCCTCTCAAAGACGGGCACACGGGTTCAACGGAAGAGATCATGCTCGTCTTGCCGGTCCGCGTGCAGTCACCCTGATTCAGTGTCGCACTTCTATGTGCAAAGCCCGTGCCAGCGCGCTCAGCGCGCAGTAAGCGCATGGATATGCTTTGAAAAACCTCCACAGTGCCCAGATGGCGGGTTGTAAGAACCTGACATTTCGCCAATGTTTGTTTTGAACCTGGCATTTTGTGTGCCGCTGTCAGGTTGTGGACACGCATCACGCGCCTCGCGGCGCCAGAACAGCGTGGCCCGCCCGCGCGGTCGCGAAGCGCCAAGACCATGAGGGCGCGTGCGGCACGCAGCCTCTGCCCGTCTTCCCGAAGCCGTTCGTTGCGCGATACCGGGCTTGGGTCGCGTGGCTCAGGGGTTTCGCCGCCAATGTTGATCGCGGAAGGGCTGGCGCAGCAGGAACGGGATCGTATCGTCCATCGCGCCAACATGGTGGCCGCGCTGCGTAGCCGCGAACCTAACGGCACGAACAAGCCGCCGTGAAGTATGAGCCAGCGCAAAAGATTCTGGCTAAGCACGGCCTGTCTTTTCAGCCAGGTCGAAAGCCGGTTCCACCGCAGGCCTATCACGAGCTCGACCATGACCTCACAGGTGGTGACGAATAATGTTCGTCGATGCATGTGCGATCGTCTCGATAATGGCGGGGAGGACACGGCCGACGCCTATGAAGCGGCGCTGCTCGATGCGGCATCGCCGCTCACATCGACACTTGCTCCCTGGGAAGCCATCATCGTCCTTTCACGGCCGGATCAGTTGAATTGCGCCTACAAAGCGGCTGAGGCGGTTGTCGTCGAATGGCTCGAAGCACGAAAGATTCGGCTCCGCGAGCCCGGTTCGCCCCGACGCGTCCTGTCCTACGCGGTCGCCGTCGCCGAACAGCACGGCATAGGAAAGCGGCGCCTCAGCAATTTCGGTCGCTTCCACTACGCCTATGCCAAGGCGATGCGCTCGCCGCTGCTCACCCTGCACCAGCTTTTAGGTCGAACAGACGTGGCAACCTTGCCGAAAGGATCCGATGACTGAGCGTCGTCGAAAAGTTGACTGAACTGCCGGAATTGACCGGGGCTCGTTGCCGAGCAGGTAAGCGAGGACATGGCCTGCCGAACGGCCCGGGCAAGCTGTCGAGGTCCGACCGGGCTACATAGCCGAGCTCCGGCCATCCCATGCCAAGGTCGCAAACACCGACGGCGACTCCGGGTTCGCGGTCGAACTCGGTCAAGAGCCAAGTCGCGCGCCGGTTGGCAGGAGAAGCTTCACGACGGGCTCGTGATCAAGCTCGGGCTGTTCGACCTCGCGGGCAACGCAATTCGCTTGGTGATGGCGCTCCAGGCGGGCGTCATTTCTGCAGGAAGGTGAAAGAGGATCTCGTTTCGTCTCGATGACGGGAGGGGCGTATTTCGCGCGCGACAGGGGCAAGTACGATCCGATGTCATTGAGATGGGCAACCAAGGCCCCGACCAGCCTGATCGAGAGCTGGCCACCGCGCCTCCATCGCTAGCCCGCTCGCAATCGTCCGGTTGGCGGCGTGGTGCTTACCTCAACGTAACGAATTCGGACCGGCCCGGCATCTGGCGATGTCATGCTTTGTGCGCGATGTTGCAACCAAAGTTCGAATGTCGCGGCGCCAGCAAAGTAGAATGTCGCATGGCGGTGGGGACGGCCACAACGAGAGCGCGCGACTCGCGGCCGACCTGCATCTCGGCAACCATCTCCAGGGCGGCGTCCAGCCGCTTGTTCTCGACGATCGCCGAACGGTGAACCGAGCGCAGCTCATCGAAGGCTCTGTAGGGCAGGGCGACACCCTCATGCATGATCTCGAGACGGCCATCAGCATAGTCGCAGACGACCACCTTCTTGCAGGCAAGCTTCTTCGCCAATTCGGTCGGGTGGAGAATGAACATCACCTTATCGTAACGCAGCGTCAGAGCCTGCGTCAGCGTGCGGACCTCCTTGCGGCACAGGGCCATCAAGAATGCGGTTCTTGGAGGGACGGCCACGCGCCTTGTGGCGAAGAGCCGGCGCGCCTTCAGATTGAAACGTCTTCATTAGCCGCTGGACTTGCCTGGCCGAGACGCCGAGCAAAGGCGCTCGCGCAATGCGGCGAGCGTGGCGATCTCATAGAGCCGGCGATCAGGCTTCTGCTGCCCAAAGATCAGTTTCCGATCGGTTGGACTGAGATGGGTGGTCGGAACACGCTCGGGCGGTGCACGCCGTCCCTCCGAATGAAGCCTTCGGAGCATCGCAATGGCTGTGAGCAAGGAGTCGTGGCGGCGCGCTGATGCAGTGATCGAACAGACGTTGGAACCCGCAATTATCGTTGGAACCACCGCGGTCAAGACCGGCCGCGTCTTTCTACGTGCCGAAAAGGTTTAGGAGCACATCATGTATCTTGGCATCGATCTCGGCACATCCAACTCCGCAATTGTCGGCACCGATGGCGAAACCCTGCGGTTGTTCAAGACCGTAGAAGGCATGGACGTCATGCCAAGCGCTATCACGATCGACCGGCGCGGTGGCCTCTTTGTGGGGCGCAAGGCCTACGACCAGTGTGCGTTCTCCCCACAGAGCGTTCAGCAGAAATTTAAGCGCTTGATGGGCACGGGCAGCACGGTCGACTTTCCTGGCACCGAGCGCGTGCTTACGCCCGAGGAAGCCAGTGCTGAGGTCATCAAGAGCTTGGTCGGACAGGCCCGTCGCGATCTTCCGGAAATGGAGATCGAGGGTGCAGTGGTTACCATCCCGGCGGCATTCAACCAGATGCAGTCGGAGGCCACCATGCGGGCCGCAAAGATGGCGGGGCTTGACAAAGATATCGCTATTGCAGGAGCCGATTGCGGCAGCGATGGCTGCCAATACCGGCATCGGCGGCGGGTCAGCGCAGTTCCTGGTCTATGATCTGGGTGGCGGCACGTTTGACGCCGCAATCGTGCAGAGCATTTCGGGCAACATCACCATTGTCGCGCATGCTGGTGTGAACATGCTGGGTGGCGACGATTTCGACCGGGCCATCGTGAACAATCTGGTGCGCCCGTGGTTGCTGGAGACCTTCAATCTCCCCGAGAACTTCCAGACCGACGCACGATATTCCCGTCTGATCCGGATCGCGTCGTACCGTGCTGAGCTGTGCAAGATCGCGTTGTCCTCGCAGCAGGTAGATCACGTCTCCGCCGATGAGAACCAGATTGGTACCAAGGACGAGGACGGCACAGACATCTATCTTGACGTCGAGGTGACCCGTGGAGTGCTTGAGAACCTGATCGCGGAAAACGTGGAACGCTCCATCGCGGAATGCCGCACACTGTTGTCCAATAATGGCTATTCGCCCATCGATATGGATAAGGTCGTCCTGATCGGTGGGCCAAGCAGAATGCCCTGCGTTCGGGAGCGCGTAGCGTTCGAGCTTGGGATCGCATTGGATACCAACGTCGACCCCATGACCGCTGTCGCCACCGGTGCTGCCATTTTCGCCTCTGGCAGAAATTGGGCCGCCGATGGAGCCACGACATCGCGGACCGGTCGCGCCGCCACGACATCATCATCTAGCCTGCAACTGCGCTTCGAATACATCGACAATACGGCCTCCCCCACCATCAACCTGAAGGTTCGTACGCCGATCGATCCGGTCCCGGCGAATGTGTACGTCCAAATCGATGCTGCGAATGGGTGGACAGCAGGAAAACTGCCCCTGTCGTCGATGGTCGACGTAAAGGGCGTTCCGTTGCCACGTGTAGGCTCGAACGAGGTGAAGGTCTCGGCATTCGGCGCGAATGGCGCGCTGGACACCGACGCAAGTGTCGTCCTCAAGGTTACTCGCCTCGCCGCCACGGCAGATGGCATGCCGCTCATGCATAATCTGGCGATCAAGATTGTTAAGGGGGGCATCGGTGCCGAGCACAACAAACTGCACATCATCGCCAAGAAAGGCGCTCCGACGCCTGCGCGTGGGATGGAATCCTTCCGCGCGTCCAGGGATTTGCGGGCAGGAGAGAAAGCATCGCTCGCGTTCGAACTGTTCGAGCAAGCTGACGATGTCGATGATCCGACTCTGAACCTGGCAGTCGGGTCCTTCGAACTGAAGGGGGATAGCCTGATCCCTGGTCAGATCATCCGTAAAGGTGATCGTGTGAACGTCCACTGGAGCATCGACGCGAACAGCCTGCTCCATTGCCACTTCGAGATCCCGGATGCCGGGCTCTATCACAGCCTTGAGAATATGTACGTTCCAACGAGTTCGGCATCGAATTTCGATGGCGAGGAGGGGACACAACTGGCGCGCGGCGGGATCGACGATGCACGAAAGGATCTAGAGTATTTGGAGCGTGCGTTGGGCAGCCGTATCGGCGCTCAATCCCAGAAGCTCCGCAGCAAACTAGAGGCCCAGGAGACCACAGTGGCCCTATCGCACAATGCAGACACCAAACGCATGGTGACGCAAGAAGCTCGGTTCCTGCGCCAAGAGATCCATCGTCTCAAGCATGATCCTGTGAACGTCTCGGCTGTTCAGCAGATCGAGCTGGACGATTTCGAGAACCACTATGCTCGGTATTTCGCCAAGGAAGTCGAACCAGAGACGAACACCAACATCACCCGACAGTTAGCATCGGCTCGCGACGCGTTGAGGCGCGGAGATCTGCAAGAGAGCCGGCATGCGCTGGAGGAGGCCAGCGCGCTGTTGAACGGCTTCATGCTCAAACAGCCTGGGTTCTGGATGGCTCAGTTCGACGGCTTGGTAGATTCCCGGTTTAACGCCATCGACAAGAAACTGCACGATCGCTTAGCGGATCGAGGTCAGCAGGCCATCGCCACGAACAACGTAGACGAGCTTAGAAATGTTGTGATCGAAATGTACCAGAACAGTATTCGTGAGGTTGGTGGCGGTGACTCTGGAATACTTTCTGGGCTCATGCTGTAAGTAGACGAGTAGATATTTCAGGGTTCGCAGCTCGCAGCACTGACCTTGGTAGGAGTGGCACAGTGGGACACATCAATTGGGCGAAGGTCATCCCAACCTGCGTGTTCTTCTTTACCCTGTGGCTCCTGCAGGGAGCGCTGTCCACGCTGTACGAGGCGATCGAGGCCAACTGCGGGATGACGGGCTGCGGGGAAAACATCGCTGTGGCCTACCAGATGCTGTCCCTATCGACGTTGGTGTCGGCGGGGGGGATGGCATGGGCGTCGCATAGGTTCAACACGGCGCTTTACAAAGGAAACGACTGAGGCGGCGGGATTTCAGTGTTGATTGTTCCTGCGGTCCAGGCTTGGGCGGGGACTGAAGTCTTGAGCACATGAACCGACCTTATCAAACGGCCGGGCAAAAGGTTTCTTTTTAATTTGCCGAAGTTTGCCGCGTCATCTTAAGTCTACTTACTAGATATCGCTTTCCAGAAGGTGCCAGTCCGGTTTCCGCCCAATGCGCTCATTGCGGAACATGGCTCCAGCGTCCGCTCATTGGAAGTAAAGCTGACTAAATGGAAAGTGGGAATAGGAGCTACTGCGCAACACTGTTCATGATTTGTGCTTCGAAAGTCGCATAAATGGCAGTGTGGAACGTCAGCCCGAGATCGGGTCCTGCAGAGGGTGCAACGTATTAACCTTGTGCTTTGGGGAGCACAGAATAATCGCACGTCTTCATCGCCTGGCAGCTTCATCATTGATGTCACCTTGGAGAGCGAGAGAAGACTGTTAATAGTTGGGCACGGGTACGAGCTGTCTCGGTCGTTCGCTCGATCGAAAGCACTATGCTTGGAGGAAGCTCTCCATGATGCAAGGCGAGAAGGTGCCGGCCTACTTCCTTGTCCGCTGCCGTGAGCCGATTGTAGTGGCGAATGAAAGTCCATCCAGGTATGGCGTACGGAATGTCGCTGTCCAAAATGAAGGCGTTTGAACGCTTCGCTTGAGCGTGCAGTTTCGTGCGCCAGCGCGGCTAAAGCGCGCCGGTTTGCGCGCATGCAGCCCAGAAAGGCCTCGAGGTTATGGAATAGACAAGCTTTACAGCGATAGGGCCGCTCCGGGCTTCAGATCCACTGGCAGTTCGGGAGCGCGAAAATTCGGGACCCTTCAGCGGCGGCCGAAGGCCAGGACCTCGGCTGTGTAAGTCTCCACCACTAGGCTGAAGGGCTGGTTCACCCCGGTATAGAGGATGGCCCGGTGCCGCAGCACCTCGTGGGGAATGGCCAGCGCCCCCTTCCCCGCCGCCGGCAGCGGCGCGTCCATCTCCCACCCTTTGGGCAGCGGCGACCACAGCAGCTCGGCGCTAATGGTCTGGCGGCGGAAGTGCAGCAGCTGGACCACCTTCCCGAAGGGCTGGTCGGTGGTGTCGAGCACCTGGTTCATCTGGGGTGTAAGGCGCGACGGGACGTACCAGTTATCGGCCTCGGAGAGCACGAGTTCGCCACAGGCGAGCTGCACGCGGCGATAGTGCACGGGTTCGTCAGCGCTGATGCCCAACGCCTGGCGGGTATTGTCCGGCAGCAATTTGTCGTCGCCCTTTACGCGATCGGCGACGATCCTCGCCTCCGGCGCCAGCCCGTGGTCACTACACCACCGTTCCAGCGTGAGCGTGGCGCTGGGGTGGCTGAGCAGGTCGGCGTTGAGCATTTCCAGCAGGGCCAGGGCCTGGGTGCGGGAGGCGGTGTCGTTGGTGAAGGGCGTGCGGGCCTCGGAGGGTGACGAGACGGTCACCATCATGGCGAGGGAGGCTGCTGCGATGAAATTTCGAGTACCCATCCTACGAAACCCTTTGCGTTGCGTTATGAAGCGGCGTTTGCAGGAACGCAGCCTGTGCGCGAATTGAAAACATGGCGGCGCAACCGCAACCACTAAACGCACCCTGTGCGCGACCGCAGGCTGTTTGAAAGGAAAGAGGCTGCCCCCCTTTCATACTCCGCGCAGATTATGCCATTGGCACTTGCACGCTCCAGAACGAATCTCCGGCAGACGAAATCAGCTTCGACCTTCTTGCGGGTCCGCTTCGTCGGCGCCGGCATTTCCGGCTCTTTCGGTTTGCGGCCGAGCCCACGTCTTGGCCAATGCCGAGCGCGCTGCGGCGTAATTCGGTGCGACCATGCGATAGTCCGCCAGCAGACCCCATTTGGCGCGATATTCACTCTGCGTCAGCGTCTTCCCAGCGCGGTCTTCGAAGAGATCGCGAGCGCCCGACCTCGAATTCCTACGTGGCTCGCTGCCGTCGACCCTCGATTTAAGCGACCCGGTGGCTAAAGATGACGTCCCCGCCGAGGAGATCCCATGGATCTCGTTCGGCCGCAGAACCAAATGCAAGAGGTGGGGATTTCCACCGGTTTTGTCACTATACTGTCAGAGGTTGCACTGATACTCGCGAACAAGCAGAAAGAGCGTGGTACGTTGCCGCTATAACGAAACAGCTTAGGGGGAGTGTGAATGTCCGGGATCATTCTCAAAGTATTCTCGAATGCCGACGACGTGCATCTTGTGTGGCGCCATGAGAATGACATTCCAGGCTGCCTGGGATTTGCGATCGAATGTCGTCGAGGCGATGCGGAGCCCAAATATCTGTCGAACCGCGTCGGCTTCGAGGATGACACCGAGGTCGATGATCAAGGCGAGCGTCTCACCTCTCGCTCATCGCAAATCTGGCCGTTCCAACGCTATGATTGGACCGATCATGCTGCGGATCTCGGGGATGTGATCGCCTATCGCGTGGTCGCCAGGGTCCTTGGTGACGATGGCAAACTGAAAGATGGGCTGTCGAGCGATTGGTCGGAAGCTCTGACCTTGAGCGCTGGTTGCGGCGATGGCGTCAGCGTCCATTTCAATCGTGGCTATGTTCTTTCCCAATTCATGGCGCGCTACATGAAGCGCAAGGGGATCACCCTCGCGGAGCTGAAAGCGACGGCGGTGGTTGTCAGTCAGCAGGTCGACCGGGAAGTCCGAGCCTTCCTTGGTGGAACGCTGCGGGAGGCCATGCTGGGGATAATGGGCGAGGTTGCGGAGTCTCCCAGCCTCGAGCTTCATGCCGCACTCTACGAACTGAGCGACGAGGAACTGATCGACGCTCTCGTCGCTGTTGGGGAACGCGCTCATGTCGTGTTGGCCAATGGCAGCGTCGACGAAGAGGGTGAAGACGAGAACGCGGGAGCACGAAGCCGGCTGAAAGACGCCGGTTGTGTTGTGCATGACCGGTTCCTTGCCCCCAAGGCTTTGGCGCACAATAAATTCGTCGTTGTCGGCCGGAACGAGGACGAGGAGTTCTCGCCGGAAGCAGTCTGGACGGGGAGCACCAACTGGACGCCGACCGGTCTTTGCACCCAGCTCAACAACGGCATTATGCTTGTGAACAAGGACCTGGCGGAGCGGTACGAAGCGCAGTTCAAGCTGCTGGCTGAAAGCGGCGACGTCGTCTCCGATGACCTGCTGGACTCGAACAACCAGCCGAAACGCGGCATCCCGCTTGGCGATGCAACGGTCGATAGCTGGTTTTCCAAGCTGAGCGGCGAGATCGACAACAAGGAACTGGTCGAACTCGTCAAGAGCGCCAAGCAGGGCGTGTTCTTCGTCATGTTCCAGCCCGGCAATGAGCCGGTGCGAACGCTCCTCAAGATGCAGAAGGAAAAAAATCTCTATGTGCGCGGTGTGGCGACACAGTTCACCAGCACCGGCGCCGAGGACTTCAAGCTGCTGAAGCAGGACCCGGAGGAATTTTTCCTCGACGCCGCGCAGACCTCGGGGATCGGCAAAACGGTCGGACAGTGGGCGGTCGAGGGCACGGCATCACAGTTCCGCACCCACATTGGCCATGCCATCACCCATTCGAAGATGATCGTGATCGATCCGTTCGGCGATGATCCGATCGTGGTCACGGGCTCCCACAATTTATCAAAGGCCGCGAGCACCAAAAACGACGAGAACTTTATCGTCATCCGGGGTCATCGCGAGATCGCGATGCACTATGCGATCAACGCCATGCAGACCTACAGCCACTATCGCTGGCGCGCCTATCTTGAGGAGGCTGAGCGAGAAGACCGGGACCCATTCCAATATCTGTCGCGCAATCCGAAATGGCAGCGCCGCCGCAACACGGGCGAGACCAAGCGCATGCTAGCCTTCTGGCTGCCGCCCGCTTAATGGATGGAATCATGGCCCGGCGATCCTGTCATCGCAGTCAACGCCGACGACGCTTTTGCGAAGCTCCAAGTATATGTTCCACCGGTTTATGATCGAGACCACGCGTTAGGCCTTGGGACACGTGCCGGTCGTGCTTAGGGTTTCATTGGGGTGATCTCGCGTTGCGGTTCTGTCGCAAACGGAATGGCAACCCCTATCTGGCACGAAGGCCTCTCTTTTTCGGGGAGCGCGCTTGCTATGTTGAAGGCCGTCATTTCGACCGATCAGTGATCTTGCTGTGCGTGCGCTGGTATCTGGCCTACAATCTCAGCCTGCGCGATCTGGAAGAGATGATGGCCGAACGCGGCCTGAACGTCGACCATTCGACTGTGCACCGCTGGGTCGTTCACTTCTCGCCCCAGCTTCTGGAGCGCTTCAACGGGCGCAAGCACGCCGTCACCGGCAAGTGGCACATGGACGAGATATACATCAAGGTACGCGGCCAATGGATGTATCTCTATGGTGCCGTCGACGGCGTCGGGCGACACGGTCGAGTTCTTCTTCAGCGAACACCGCGACCTGCCGGCAGCCAAGCGCTTCTTGCGGAAGGCCCTGGAGCGCCACGGCAGACCGGATCACATCGTCATCGACGGCAGTCCGACCAATCATGAGGCGATCATTTCCTGCGACGCCGAACACCGTCTGCGGAATCGATCGCGACCAGCGCTGAAGCCGATCCGCATCCGCAAGAGCAAGTACCTCAACAATCGGATCAGGACCATCGGCGCATCAAGCGCCGCACTCGGTCAATGCTCGGCTTCAAGTCGATGGCGAGTGCCGATGCCGTCCTTTCCGGCATCGAGTTGGTTCACATGATGCGCAAACGGCAGGCGAGGTTCGACTATAATCCACGTCCCTCGATACAAGGATCGCATCGTTGGAGACTACGCAGTCAATGGCACGCCACCACCATATCACTGGCGTATCGGGCGCAGCCCGTTATAAGCCAGCAACCAAGGCTAATCGGGTCCATCACCGCGCGCTCTACGAGCTGAACATCGACATTATGTGCAGTTTTGGCTTCAGCCGCGTCTAAACTCCACAGTCTCGATATGAACCGGATGAGATCCTGACGTCGGACCAGTGAGTGTCAAACAGCAGAGTGAGTGGCCGATTCGCCGCTGACATTTTTTAGAACGAAGGCGATGTAAGACCGCTCATTCGGTACGCTGCTGTGATTGTGTTTGCCATCAACATGGCGATGGTCATCGGCCCGACACCGCCCCGAACCGGCGTGATCGCACCGGCGACATCAGAGGCTTCCGCATAGGCGACGTCGCCCACGAGCCGGGTCTTGCCCTCGCCCCGTTCCGGCGCATCGATCCGGTTGATGCCGACATCGATCACAGTCGCACCGGGCTTAACCCAGTCCTCCTTCACCATCTCCGGCCGGCCCACCGCAGCCACCAGAATGTCGGCGCCACGCGCCACGGACGCCAAATCCTTCGTGCGCGAATGCGCCGTCATCACCGTGGCATTGGCATTAAGCAGCAATTGCGTTATCGGCTTGCCGAACAAGTTGGAGCGGCCGATAACGACCGCCATCAGGCCCGACAGATCCTCGCCATGGATGGAGCGCACCAGCAGCATGGCGCCGGCCGGTGTGCACGAGATCAGGCCGGTCGCCAGGTCACCGATGGCGAGCTTGCCGGCATTGACCACATGCAGGCCATCGACATCCTTTTCCGGCCGGATCGACTGGATGATCGCATCCGCATCTAGATGCTTCGGCAGCGGCAGCTGCACGAGGATGCCGTGGATGGAAGCATCCTGTTCAGAGCGGCCACCAGGCCTGTGAGCTCGCCTTGCGTTGTTTGCGCCGGCAGCGTGT
Source organism: Mesorhizobium sp. WSM4842 (assembly GCF_055901575.1). Classification (NCBI taxonomy): domain Bacteria; kingdom Pseudomonadati; phylum Pseudomonadota; class Alphaproteobacteria; order Hyphomicrobiales; family Phyllobacteriaceae; genus Mesorhizobium; species Mesorhizobium sp. WSM4842. The sequence continues at coordinate 7,121,150 of NZ_CM148372.1, read as the reverse complement.
GCTGGATGGAGTTGAACCGCATTCCTTGGCCACGCGGCCCTTGGCGCCGACATAGATGTGGCTGGCCGGATCGTCGCCAAAAATCACCACCGCAAGCCCCGCTTTTATCCCCTTTGTTCGCTGGAGATCAGAAGCCGCTTGCTTCACCGCTTCAATAACGGATGCCGCCACCTGTCTGCCGTCGATGATATGCGTCATCGCTCAGCCCATGCGCTCAGAAGCGTAGCTTCCCGGGCTTGCCGGGAAGACGACGGTTCGGTTGCCGTTCAGGAAGACGCGGTGATGGATATGGGCGTGGATGGCGCGAGCCAGAACCTGGCTTTCGACGTCACGGCCGATCGAGACATAGTCCTCGGCGCTCTGTGCATGGGTGATGCGGGCGGTATCCTGCTCGATGATCGGGCCTTCGTCGAGATCAGCGGTGACGTAGTGTGCCGTTGCCCCGATCAACTTGACGCCTCGCTCATAGGCTTGCTTGTACGGGTTGGCGCCCTTGAAGGAGGGCAGGAACGAGTGGTGGATGTTGATGATGCGGCCCGACATGTTCTTGCACATGGCATCGGAGAGGACCTGCATGTAGCGGGCAAGCACGATCAGTTCGGTGCGCGTCTGCTCGACGATGTCGAGGATCTGGGCTTCGGCCTGCGGCTTGTTCCCCTTAGTCACATTGATGTGGTGGAAGGGAATGTCGTGGTTGACCACAACCTTTTGGTATTCAAAATGGTTGGAAACGACGCCAACGATGTCGATCGGCAGGGCGCCGATCTTCCAGCGGTAGAGGAGGTCGTTGAGGCAATGGCCGAAGCGCGAGACCATCAGCAGCACCTTCATGCGCTTGGTGGCATCGTGGATCTCAGCATCCATCTGGAACTTCTCCGCGATCGGCCTTAGGCCTTCCACCAGGTCGGCCTGGCCGACTCCCTCCTCGGAGATGAAGGAGACGCGCATGAAAAACTTGCCTGTGTCGAGATCTTCAAACTGCGAACTATCGACAATGTTACAGCCTTGGCCGGCCAGGAAAGTCGCAATCGCCGCAACGATACCGCGAGCCGATTTACATGAGACTGTAAGTACGTAATGCGTCATTTTAAACTCACTTTGCTGAAATTCCGGGCGTTTTGCTTGCGATGGCATGTCCTCAGAACCAAGCGGCGCGCCCGATGGATGACGACGAACGACTACAAGTACCTTTTGCAGGTGGCGCGCCCCATTGAGCGGATCTGCGCTGCGCCTGCGAGGAGTCCGGGTAAACTGTTTGCATCGAAAAGGCGGGGTTTCCTCCGCCTTTTCAAACTCGGCGTTTCAAAACGACTGCGGACAATCAGGCCGCGGCCTTTTTGCCGGTCCTTTTTGCAGGTGCAGGCTGTTCGGGTTCGTTAGGCTTTCTACCGAGGCCAATAGTCTTGGCCAAAGCCGAGCGCGCGGCGGCATAATTCGGGGCGACCATCGGATAGTCTGCCGGCAGGCCCCACTTAGCGCGGTATTCGTCGGGCGTCAGACCATAGTGGGTGGAGAGATGCCGCTTCAGAGACTTGAACTTTTTTCCGTCCTCCAGGCTGATGATGGAGTCGGGCGTGACCGACTTCTTGACGGGAACTGCAGGCTTGAGGGCTTCAGGCTTCTCTGGGGAGCCGCCGACTATGCCCTTCAGCGCGGCATGCACCTGCCCGATCAGGGCCGGAAGCTCGCCCAGGGGGACTGGATTTTTTGAGACATAGGCCGATACGATGTCAGCGGTGAGCTCGATTAGGGCATCAGTATTGTTCTCGGCTTCTTCCGTCACGGAATGCTCCTGATTGAATGAAAGCAGTGGGCGAAGTTCCGTTTCATAATCAAGGCAGCCCCGGAAAGCAATGAAAGTCAGGCAGTGTTCCCTCAACACTGTCTACTCACACTGCGGCCCGACGCAAACGCCCATAATTTTGGTACGAATCCGGTTCTGCATTGATGCCCCCGCTCAGACGTTCCCGCATGACCATCGATCGGACCCGCCAAGGCGGTTCGGCTAAGTGCAAAGCGACACTCGTGGAGCAGGTCAACATGCAAATCGAGCAGAGCAGAGACCGGCAGTCCGGCGAGAGTGATCGGAGTAGCGACTCTTGCGCGGGCTTATCGTAAGCTGAATTATGGATGTCATTGGTATGTAGAGATATCTCTGCGGATTCCGGCGTGAAGCCGATCAACAACCGAACACGGTTGGCGTAAGGCTTCAGATCGAAATCATCGTTGGCATCACTGGATTACGCACGCAATGTCGCGACGACGGGCAGATCAGGCGCGAACGAGATCTCGCATAACACACCAGTTCACACGCCATCCAACAGAAACCGTCCGACATCCGACACCTCCTATCGGTTTGTGAAATCCGCGACACTGCGCGCGGTGCCGCTTTGCGTCCTGCCACTTTCATTGAAGCCATTGCATAACTTGCAGAATTTTTTTGACGCAATTTCTACGCCCTTTGGCACGCCTTTTGCGGTTTCTTCGTGTTAGCCCACAATGCCGAGAGCTATGTCGGCCCGCGGTTTGTGCTCTAATGGAGGGCCTAAATGAACAGGCATGTCAAGTTTGACTTGAATGCTACCCCGAGAGCTCAGGATCGAGCTGAAGCATCTGTCGCACTTTTCGGCGGAAACCCTGTCGTCGCTCCAGGACGGATTACGCCGTGGCCGGCCGCCAAAAGGAAGCACCTGAAGGCACTTGGCGTAGTTGTGGATAGCGGCAGGTACCATCGGGTCAATCATCCGGTTGTTACTGATCTCGAGCGGTGCCTCACGAACTGGGCAGGAAATTGGACGACACGGGCGGTAGGCAGCGGAACTGCGGCAATCCACGTTGAACTCGATTACTTCAAAGATCGAGGAAACCAGGTCGTCACTGCGGCGCTCAACTGGCCAGGAGCGGTTGGCCCGATCTCAATCAGCGGCCTGCAGCCGAGATTCGTCGATGTTGATTTAACGCTTGCCGGTATCGATGAAGATGCAGCAGCCAACACGATGGAACCTGATGTGGCGGCGGTTCTTGTTACACACTTATTTGGCAACAATATCCTCGCCCCAAGAACGCGGGCTGCAGCCCGGAGCCGAGGGATCGCGATCATCGATGACGTTTGCCAGTCAATCGGTGCTGTCAAGAATATCGTGAATGGTATGTATCTGGACAGCGACGCCCTCGCGTTGTCGGGAAATGGCGCCAAACATCTCGGAGCGGGAGAACTAGGTTTCGTTCTCACGAAGGACCCCAACCTCATCGAGCATGTCGACCATGTTTCATTGACAAGTTCGTCTCGGAATGGTGCACGAATATTTTCTGCTTACTCCCAGGGCTATAACTATCGGCCAAACGTTTTCTCCGCTGCGATAGCAAGCTCGCGCATCAAGGGCTTAGACAAGCAACTGAAGAAGCGAAGAAATAATGCGACGATTCTATGGCAGATGATCAGGGATCTTCCTGGACTGTCGCCTCTATTCGATCCCGCGGATCATAGCCAATCGATGCTTAACTTTCCTCTGCGGATCGAACTAGAAATTTTGGGATTTCCCCAGGGTCCTGCTGGTAGAGATTTCATTATTAAGCTGCTTCAGGCTGAAGGCGTGCCGGTTTGGGTTTGGCTCACGCGACCGGTATTTGAATACTTACCCGCAATGCGCGGAAGATGGAATGCGGCCGATTTTCCGAACACCATGAGGCTTTTGGACACAATGTTCTACGTTTCGGAGATCGCTCCACCGAACGATGCCGAGATTATGAAACTCTATGCCGACGCCTTTCACAAAATCTGGAGTGCCCTTCCCAAAATTCTCGGAAGGGTGCGTGAGGTTGCGACAGCCGCATAGGAGATTGAGGGCGAGGGAAAGATGCAAACGGCTTTGAAAGGGTTTCCGCCTTATGGCATCTCCGCAGTGGTGAAGTTCGGCGGAAGTCTCATGCGCAATCTGGAGACCTGCAGAACGGTTCTCGCTGGACTTGAGCAAATCCGTAGTTCCGGTCACAGAATCCTGATTGTTCCCGGAGGCGGTATTCCGGACAAGGCTATCGAGGCGGTAAACGCGGTACATCCTCTCGCGGAGTTTGCCGCACATCATGCATGTGCGCTCGCACAGGACCAGACGGGATACATGATTGCCGATCCCGCATTCTCTTCGAACCTAGCTGCATGCTCGACCTTAGGCGAGTGCCGGTTGCTTATCAAGAAAGGTAAGATTCCCGTTTTGCTACCTTCCCGGATCCTTTTTGCCCTCGATCCGGTTGAGTGGAGCTGGGATATAACTTCCGATGCGATCGCCGCTTGGGTTGCATGGCTGACAAATACCGACAAACTGGCGATTCTGACAGACGTGGACGGCGTCTACCGGAACGGCAGAACAGATGAACCGGCAGCGTTGATATCCGAAATTGCTTCTGATGAGTTGGCGCGCCTCGGTCACACGTCGATCGACGCATGTGCAGCTCACTTTATGGCAGAACGAGGTCTTTCGGGTGCCGTGCTGAATGGCGCATTTCCGCAGCGACTGGGTGATTGGCTCGAAGGACGCGAAGTAACCGGTACGCTTATCAGGCAAATCTCTCACAACGCGAACAGCCGGTTCAGACTGGGAGGGCAGCGTAAATGGCGCCGGTGGGCCTAACCGTGTATGGACCCGAGGTCGCAAGATCCGGCCTGACCGGCGAACTTGATCGTTTTATTGCCCGTGAAGGAAGGCTGGAGGTTGGTAGACGATTCTTTGCCGTCCACAGTCGCACTTCCATTGAAGCGTTCTATTCCCTCACGGGATCAACGGGCGGGAAACACTGGCCGCTCGTGCTGGACCTGTTCGACATGCGGCCGGTCTGTGCAACACTATGGATCGGGGATAGCGCTTTATTGAGCCTTCAAAATCTGAAGGGCAAGACCCAGCCTGCCCAAGCGGCCAAAGGAACCATTCGCAGTCGCTTTTACTGCGATAATCCAGTCACGAATCTTGTCCACGTGAGCGACAGTGAGAGCTTGATGGACGAGGAACTCAGAATTCTTCGTGCTCACTCCACGGGGACAGGCGACACAGGTTGGCGGGCGCTCAATTCCGGCCGGATTTCACACTCATCGTTCCGCGTGCTGCTTACAAGCTTGGGGAATACCCAAGCACCTCAATCCGACATCTCCAACAGTGGCGACGATGCGGTTGCGAACGCACGCGCTGCATTCGAGCAGGCAGAAGCGCTGGCCGTTAGCTGCGGAATGCTGGAGACAGTCCAAGGATTTCTCGCGGGTGACTTTGCCAGCCTGGAATACCTCCTCAACAGGGTAGGCGGGCTTTCAGCCTGGGACCGCCTTCTGCTCGAGGCGGGCCTTTTTGCGATGCCTTACTGGAACTCACTCATCAATGACTCGCCGGCATTGCTGACTGCTGAGGGAGCATGATGTCGGGCGTATTGTGCACCGCGCTCACGGCGATGGCGCCTAATCGATCAGAAGAGAGTTGGCTCGCGGGCAGCAGCGTCATCGCTCATCTCCTAGAGCGAATCCCAAACGACATTGATATCCATCACCTTCAACAGGACGCATTTGAACATGCAATCGAGCAAGACACCAATGTACTGACACGATTGGGGTTCGTGGCAACTGAGTCAAACGTTTCCTTTAGTGAACTCGAAAGAACCTTTGTCCATGCGCTAGGAACAGTAAAAATCGACTGGGTTATAGAGCCTGAGAGACCGAAGCCTCTTATTTTTGATCCGACCATCGGTGTACGCGCCAACTATGCGGCCGTCGTGGCACGCAAAATCGAGATGTACAAACACGGCCGCCTCGCCAAACACCGAGAGGATCTTCTTTGCCTGCTCCGCAGCAAAGCTTCCATGGAGACCGAACTCGACATCGCATGCTTCAGATCTCAGCTCGCCGCGTTGGAATTGAGAGCGCCTACCATGAAACGAAACTGATGAACCTGCCTATCGGGAAATCCCACATGACGAACGTAGAAGAAATAAGAGAGATCTTGGCCTCAAGCCAAAACCGCAGTTTTCCATTCCACATGACCGAGTTCGGATTAGATTTGGTTGTGCAGGAAGGGGTGTTTCCTCCAGAAGAGTTCGTTGGCTGGCGATGGGCGACTGAGAATTTCCCCCCGGTTCATGGACTAGACGTCCTAGAAATCGGGTGCGGGTTTGGTCTGCCTGGCCTGCACCTCGCGAGAGCGGGGGCCAGATCTGTGACGTCCGTTGATATAAACGCCCGCGCAGTCGCCAACACGATTGAAAATGCCGCCCGAAACAACATCTCTAACCTTGAAGCTTTCGAAAGCGACGTTTTCTCTAATGTGCGGCCCAAGCGACGGTTCGATATCATTTTCTGGAATTTTCCCAGCCAGTTCGCCCCAGACGACTATGAATATGAAAACGATCTTGAACGTGGGATAATCGACGCTGGATACGCTTTACTACGGAGATTCTTATCAGAGGGGCCGGAGTGGCTTACGAACGATGGCCGGATAATCATGGGCTTCGGAGTTTACGCCCGCGATGACATTCTTTCACAGATTGTACGCGAAAACCGGCTTGAAGCATCTATACTCGTTCAGGGATCGCGGCAGACTCGGACAGCGACATATCGGCTTGTGCAAGTCCGTAGGGGTCACGAAGAGCCATATAGTCGGTTCAGCCAGTCTCGGGCACTCACCGAGCGCGCTCGGGGGCTATATCCGGCCGGCGTCACCAGAGTTTCGATAGCACCAGTCCCTATCGGTAAGAGAAACGAAGATCTGTCCATCTACGCGCATGCGGGAGAAGGCGCACGCATACAAGATGCCGACGGGAACAGCTATGTTGATTTTCACAACAATTTTTCGACCTTGATCCACGGACATCGGCACCCGGCAACCATCGCAGCTATTGCTTCTCAACTGGAGCGCGGCACTTGTTTTGGCAATCCGACGGTAGCTGACATCGATCTCGCACAGGCGATTTGCGAGCGCATTCCCGCCATCGAGCGTGTTCGCTTTTTGAACAGTGGGACTGAAGCATTAATGTTCGCGATAAAGGCGGCCAGAGCCATGACCGGCCGCACTCGGCTAGCAAAGCTCGAGGGAGCTTTTCATGGTACTTACGATTGGGCTGAGGTGAGCGCGCGCAGCAGCCCTAACAATTGGGGAGGTGACTACCCGAAATCAAATCCACCGTATCGCAACACGCCCCCGCATGTATGCGAGGAAGTCGTCGTTTTGCCACTCGACGACACCGCACGATCGAAGACCATTATCGAGCAGCATGGTTCCGACCTCGCCTGCATTGTTGTCGATGTGCTTCCCTGCGCCGCGGGCATGATCCCGCTCAACCCCGACTACTTGACCATGCTACAGGACACTGCGAGAAGGCATGGGATTTTGTTGATTAGCGACGAGGTTGTGTCCTTTCGAGTTCACTACCACGGTGCTTCTGCAGCGAGAGGTTTCCACCCTGATCTCGTAACATTGGGCAAGCTGGTAGGCGGCGGATTACCCATCGGGGTGGTAGGCGGGACCTCCGCGACCATGGAAGCCTTCGCTCCCCACGATAGTGCGCCAGTACCTCAAGGTGGAACGTTTTCAGCGAACCCACTCACGATGGCCGCCGGTCGCGCTGCACTTGCCGCGCTGACGGTGGACGAAATTGACCGGATCAACGAACTTGGTAACTACCTCCGTCAACAAGCGGAGGAGTTTGCTTCCCAGGCGGGCGTGGCTATCACGGCGCAAGGGGCCGGATCGCTGTTTCGATTCCATGCAAAGCAGCACCGGCCATTGTCGTATCGCGAAGCCCACCATGATGTCGCGGAAAGCGAGGCTCTGCGACGACTGCACGCCGGGATGCTTGAACGCGGCATTTATGTAGCGGCCCCTTTCTGGGGGGGTATCTCGACGTCAATGACAAAACTTCACGTCGACGATTTCCTCGATGCCTTCCGCGCATGTCTCCGCGAAACTCCCGATCTCAAGAGACTCGATAGGAGAACTGCCACATGAGCGAAACCACGTCGCCATCGGAATCGGAGATCGCCCTGTTCAGCTTGCTAGTCTGCGACCTCACCGCGTTCGATGACTTTGACACTCAGCTGCTCGCCATCAATCTGTCCACATTAAGAGCGGAAAGAGCTGCCGTGGGCGATATTGATCAATTGCTCAGCGCATACAGTATGCTACGGGCAGAATGCGCTCCGGGCGATGTTGCGTATCGTTGCCAAGCACTTCGCAGCAACGGAGACTTTGAGGAAACGCTCAAGCAGATCCTCTATCTTCTTTATTTGGGATCGGTTCGCGTCAACGGACACTGGAAACGTTGCGGTTGGAGGCAGCATGAGGACGCGCTCGTTTGGAAGGCGCTTGGCGTTCATTCCCCTATGACCCGGGGTGAGGGTGAGTTTGGCGATTGGGCTGATAGACCGCGACACCGGGCTCGGACGGACCAGCGGAACGAGCGACTGGGATGAGCACTGACCTCCGCGACGTCGCGATAATCGGATCTGGATTCGCAGGCTCCCTGATCGCAAGTTCATTGGCTGAAGCGGGCATGGATGTTGTGCTGATCGAAGCTGGCTTGCCAATCGAGGACGACAGGCACGCCAGGCAAAGGCGACGCGAGATATTTGCCAACTCAGATGAAGCCGAAATCTTCGCCCCATATGCGGACCTCCTTGCCCCACAAGATAGGGAATACAAATCCGAATATTACGTCCAAGAGGCTACTGGAGCCGACCGTTTCGAAGGCCAGTATCTGCGCCTTGCTGGTGGAACAGGCCTTGCCTGGTTAGGGACAGCGTTGCGTATGTGTCCGAACGACTTTCGGATGCAGACGACATATGGCCGTGGGCGAGACTGGCCAATCTCTTATGCGGACTTGGAGCCATGGTACTGCTTGGCTGAAGAAGCAACTGGAGTGGCCGGCAGCCCGGAAGCCGACGTCTCCTTGAATTCATCGAGAAGCAAGCCCTTCCCCATGCCAGCTATACCGCAAAGCTACGCTGATCAATACGCAATTGCTCGGATCAAGGGCCTGCAATTTGCTTCTCAGGAAATCCGTATTGTGCCTACTCCTCAAGCCCGTAACTCAATCGACGGGTATAACGGCCGGCCACTTTGTGAAGGGTATTCGTCCTGCGTGCCACTTTGCCCAGTAGGCGCAAAATACGATCCTTTAGTGCATTTACGACGCGCATTATTGAATGGAGCGGAACTGCTTGTGGGTGCGGTCGTCTCGAAACTGGACGCGTCCAGCGACGGCCGGATAACTACCGCTTGGTTCGAGGACAGCGACGGCTCGACCGGAAGCCTCCAAGCCCGCGTGTTCGTATTGGCTGCGAACGGGATAGAGACGCCGAAGTTGCTGATGCAGTCCAATCATCAATCTGCCGCTGGACTGGCGAATGAAAGTGGTCTGGTCGGATGTAATCTTATGGATCACGCTGAGAAGCACTCCTGGGCTCTCGTTCCTGATCCGATTTTTCCTTACAGAGGGCCACAATCTACTTCGGGGATTGAAATTCTGCGTGACGGACCATTTCGGAAAGATCGAGCAGCATTTCGGACCGCGCTGCGCAATGACGGCTGGCGCAACGTTAATGGCGCCCCGTATGGTGAAGGAGCTTTATCGTCCGCTGCGGTCGGAGGGACGTTAGTTGGGTTGATCGACCAGCAGGGTCTTATCGGTGAGGATTTGTTCAATGCGGTCCACCGCATAGGAATTCGACAATTTGCACTGCAAAGCGTTGTTGAAATACTTCCAAATCCGTCCAATCGGATTACGCTCTCCTCGGAGAAAGACGGCCTTGGCTTGCCTCGTCCGGAAATTCATTTCCGGCTCGACAAATACAGCCGCGATGGGATCGCGGCCGCAGCACGCCTTCATGGAGAGATCTTTCGCGCGTTACGCTGCGACCAAATGGAGTGCGGCATTCATTTGCAAGACGATAGAACTGCGTCGGATGCCGGTGGCAGCCATATCATGGGCACTACTGTCATGGGAAACGATCCAAAGACGTCGATCGTAGACGCGAATTGCATGGCACATTCCCACAAGAACCTTTTGGTTGCCAGTAGCGCAGTTTTTCCGACAGGAGCAGCGGCAAATCCGACGTTGACATTATGCGCACTTTCCCTTCGGCTCGCCGAATATCTCAAAGAGACAATGCATGCGCGTTAGCCATGGTCGCCGTTCTTCCGCAAAGATGAGGATGGGATTTTGGAAATCCGCCCCCTGACTCCCAACGACTTCGCCCATCTTCTTCCGCTTTGCGCCGAGCACGCCGCATACGAAGGCTCTACAATCCAGGAAAACGACCAGGCCTTGCGTTGGAATTCTGCGTTTTTTGGAACGCCTCCACAGCTATATGGCTGGGTCTGCAGCGAAGCTGGACACTCGGGCGCAGCGCTGAAAGGCTACATGACAGCCTCGATCGCCATTTCGACGTGGTCCGCAAAGCCATACGTGTTTCTAGACTGTATTTACCTCAAGCCCATGATTCGACGCATGGGTATCGGTCGGTCAATGCTAATGATGTTGATAGAGTTTTCAAAGGGACACGGGTGTCAAGAGATCCAGTGGCAGACTATCCCATCGAACGACACAGGAAGTGCGTTCTACAGATCGCTCGGTGCGGTTCCCGCTACGAAAATGCGATGGACATTATCATTGGTTAACGGCACAGCGGCGCTCGAACCACAAGGCTCATGAATAGGACCGGCTAGAGTTTACACCTCCCCCTATTCTCAGCGACGCTGAGTTGGCGTCGCTCATCGACGCATGCGCTCGCATTTCGCGTAAACTGGCCGAAAAAAAAGAAAAAAATCGCCAGCAAGGCCTTTCGGCCTTTCAAGATGGGCTTGTGGTAGAGCGATGCGGCGCAGATGACAAGGACATCAAGCTTCTCCCTCCTTAACCATCGACAAGCGGCGCTTCAACGTGGTCTGAACATTCTGGATACGTCTGGGCACGCGAAGGCCTAGACTGCGGCGCGGCAATCAAAGTGAGAGCGCGTATTGCCTCACCAGGATGTTCCCCACGGCTGCGGCCGTTCGGCTGGCCATTGTCTTGACGGTCGCGACCGACGGCGGCGCACCAAACACCATCGTGTGAGCCTTTTTTCTTTGCGCCATATCGACTGGGCCTATCTCCTCGACGGGATGCTGGACAAGGGCCCAGCTCGATAACTCGATCGCACCAATGGTACATACTACAATTTTACAGTTTAAGCCGCATTGGTGCGGAGCCGGCATGCTTAGGCACATTGGAAAACCTTCAGTCGGTTTTCGTTCAGGGACGCGCGAACTCGATGCGGCCGACCCCATCGTCTGTAGGATATTCGCGAGCGATGATGTCGTCATCCTCTACAGGAGCGGTATGATGCACGAGGACGCCAGCCTCGGTAATTGTCACGATGTCATAGGTCGGCTCCGATTCCATAAATTCGGTGATCCCCGGCTTAAAGCTCAAAGCAATACGATGCGAGACGCCGCGATTGCAGCTAAAGGGAATCCCGTGCCAAACACCACTTGTCGTCAAGTGAAGATGACCAAAGGCAATATGCACAATCGACTTTTCAGAGCGTATCTTCGAAAGGAAAGGATGCGGATCGTTGAGTACGATGTCGTCGAAAATTGGCACCCCGACCGAAAACGGCGGGTGGTGCATGAATATTACCGATCGTCGTGACCCGTTGTCTTCGAACACTTCATGCAGCCACTGAATGCGCTTGCTGCACATACGACCCCAGCCGGGATGGTCATCGTCGAGAGTATCGAGAAAGATGAGCCGAACGTCACCGAGATCGGCTGTAGACTGAACAAATCCAAATTGATCAACGGGTTCATTTCGAAATACTTGCCGGAAGTTGGCCCGATTATCGTGGTTGCCTAAGAGCAAGCGATAAGGAACACGCAATTCCGCTAGTATCGTGGCGAGGGCTTCGTAGGCCGGAATTTCCCCTCGGTCCGTCAGGTCGCCAGTAATGACGCAACACGCCGCGTCACTATGATACCGATTAATTGCCGTGACGACCGCGGCCAAGCGGGCACAAGGATCGAGCCCAACTACGGGTTGGCCAAAAGGTGCAACATGCGTGTCGCTGACGTGGATAACTTTCAACATTTATATTGACCTTCGAAGGAGGCGAAAACTGCGGAACGGGAAGAGCAGACGCTCATCCCCGTTCTTCGCCTGGCTTATTGCTTGGTGATGGCTTCGGTTGACTGCACCATTTCCCGTAGACCATCAGCCGGCGATACATCGCCGTTCCCGATCCGGAACAGGATCTCGGACTGGGCCTTCCAGACTTTAATGCTCTTGACGTTCGGATAGCCAAACCAGGCCACAGCAATCGGCCACTGCGTCAAACTGGTCTTCCATTCGGGATGCGAAGCGTAAAACTCACCGAGATATTCATTCTTGAGAGCCTGCTTGTTTGTCGGCATATAGCCAGACCCGAGGACAGTCACCTTCTGACCGCCGGGGCTGGTCAAGAATTTCACAAACTCCCATGCCGCCTTCTGCTTTTCCGGATCCTGCGTGAGAATGGTCGCGAAGTTGCCGCCGGTCGGCACGTGGCCGTTTTGTGCCCCCATCGGGAAGGTGCCGGTGACCAGCTCGAAGTTGCCGCCGATGGCATCGTCCATAGTACGGATGTCGCCCGTCGAACCAATGAAAATGCCCAGCTTGCCCGCCGCGAACTGAGCCATGCCAGCATCCTCATCAATCCACGGCATGCCCACCTCTTCAACCAGGCGACGAACAGTCGTTGCCGCTTTCAGGCCCGCCTCATCACCATAGGTGACCTTGGTTCTGTCAGAGCTCATCATCGTGCCGCCATAGCTGTAGAGCATGGCCTGCCAGAACCAGTCGCCGAGGGCCAGGTTGATTTGCATACCGTCGACGTCACTGTTGGCCTGCTTGATCTTCTTTGCAGCTTCGATGAACTCGTCCCAGGTCTTGGGAAGCTCATGAGGATCAAGCCCCGCCTCTTTCATAAGACCGGCGTTGAAGTAAGAAATCGGAGTGGATGCGTTGAACGGCAGGCCCCATTGGTGGTCGTCAATGCGTCCAAGCTCGAGCACGTTCGCGTCATAGTTCTCGTCGACCCAGGCTTGGCCCTCCTGGTCGAGGAACGGCTTCATGTCCGTGATCTGGTTACGTGGGGCGAGCGTCGACACAAGATCAGGAAGAAGGTTCATCCCGGCGAAGAAAATGTCTGGCGTCTGTCCGGTCATGGCCTCGCGGGCAACGGCCAGATGCCCTTCATAGTAGTCAGTTGCCGGGGCGCGGAACTTGATCTTGATGTCGGGGTGTTCCTTCATGAAGGCATCGGCGAGCGGTTGGTAAAAGCGCTCGCGGAATGCCCCATAAGCATGTACGACCTCCAGGGCGATTTCTGCGCGCGCCGGAGCGGCGCCGAACCCGGCGGCAGCCGTGAAGCCGGCTGCCAACAGGAAAACCAAGGTCTGTCTCATCGCGATATTCCTTTCGCTGAGTTGATAGGAGAACAAGGACTTTTTTGGATGGTGGCGGTGGAGCCACCGGCCCACAGCCAGACACACGCCTGGCGCGGAACTGGGAGGTCACTTCACTCCGGTCATCGTCACCCCTTCGACAAAATACCGCCGCGCCAGAAGAAAGACGCAGATCAGCGGCAAGGTGATGATGGTTGCGGCGGCCATGAGCGGTCCGTAGCTGACGCCTTCTGCTGACTGGAAGTTCAACAGGCCAAGGGGCGCAGTCATCCTGTCGGTCACATTGACGACGATCAGGGGCCAGTAGAGGTCGTTCCAGTGGGCGGTAACGGAGAAAACCGAGAAGGCGGCAATCGCTGGCAGAGCGCTTGGAACAATGAGGCGGAGCACGATCTCGATTTCCGTGAACCCGTCAATCCTGGCGGCATTTATGATTTCCTGGGGATACGTGCGGAAGTGCTGGCGGAAGAGGAAGATCGCAAAAGCCGAAAAGAACCAGGGGAACATCAGTGCAAAATAGCTGTTGAGAAGCCCGAGTTTCGCAAGCGCGATATACATGGGCAGGGCTGGGACCTGAACCGGAATGCATAGCGCAAATAACACAAGCCCGAATAGCAGTGTTTGTCCGCGGAACTTCAATTGCGCGAGAGCATAAGCTGCGGCAATGGAGGTGATAAGTTGTATGCTCAGAACCCCGACGACCACGATCAGGCTGTTGAGCATGAACAGGCCCATCGGCGCGGCGGTCAGGGCCTTGCTGAAGTTCTCGACAGCCCGCAGCTTCGCCGGATCGAGCGAGAACGGATCGGAGAAAATGTCTGACGGATCCTTTACCGCTGCGAGGATCATCCAGGCGAACGGAAGAAGGATGATCGCCGCGAAAATCAGCAATAGTCCGTGTCTGACCGCAGCGGCGAGAGACGGGGCCAAGGACGGCGCGCGAAGCTCTTGGGCAGACACGTCAAGTTTGGCGGATGTCATGAATAGTGCACCCCCCGCGCTGCAAAGATCTGCACAGCCGAGATCGCCATCATGATGATCAGGAAGACGACGGTTAGCGCCGAGGCGTAGCCAGTCTCGAAATATTGGAAGCTCGCCTGGTAGAGTTGGTAGAGGATGACATCGGTCGATCCCGCCGGTCCGCCATGGGTTATTACGGCGACGGTGTCGAAGACCTGGAAGGCAGTAATCGTCGACGTGATAGTCACGAATATGGTCGTCGGCCCGAGCATCGGCCATGTGACGCGAAACAGGCGGTCCCAAAAGCCATCGGCACCATCGATCGCAGCCGCCTGATAAAGATCCCGCGGGATTCCGGTGAGCCCGGCCAGAAACAGGATCATATTGAAGCCGACCAAGTGCCAGACACCGATCGCGGCAAGCGCGAAAATCGCGATCGATGGGTTGTTGAAGAAGTCGATGCGCTGGAGGCCAAGGGCGGCGATCAACTCGTTGATCGGCCCAATGCGGTTATGCAGCATGAACTTCCATACAAGCCCCAGTGCAACGAGCGTGCTGGCGACAGGCAGGAAGAAGATGACCTCATAGAGCCGCCTCAGACGGCCGGTGCCATGGACCAGGATCGCGAGGAGCAAACCCAGCAGTACCGACATCGACACCACGACGGAAACATAAAGAGCCGTGTTTGAGAGCGCATTCAAGAAACTACGATCGTGGACCAATTGGGCATAATTGCCAATCCCCACAAGAGACCAGTCGGTTGCTCCGAGGCTATAGTTCGAGAAACTCAGCAGAATCACGACGGCGATCGGAGCTAGCACAACGATCGCGATGAGCGCGAAGGCCGGGAAGGCGAACAAATATGCTGCGTTGACCCTGCGTACCTTGTCAGGAACTGCGCGAGCCGGCCTACAGGTGCCACAAGTCGGAAGAGAGGTCATGACACTGCCTCGAGCCGTTTGGAGATTTGTACCCCCTTCGAAGGGATAAGCCGGCCGGCAGCGTTAAATACGAGAAAGCGCTCTGCCGGCAGTCCAACCTGGACAATACTAGGATTCCCACCACTCGCCTGGATCGTCGCCCATTCCCTCTGTGGCAGCCGTGCCGTAAATGAAACTTGTCGGTCGCCAGCGAGAGTAAGATGGAGAATGATCTCGTTTCCGAGGTTCTCAGTGTGAAGTAATCGACCTTCATGGCTTGAAGAGGCGCCGCGCGCCCGCGTGTGAGCGGCCACTGTCACATCTGCAGGGCGTATGCCGACTTGAGCCTTTTCTCCAGCCCTCAAAGCGGTGCGCAAATTCTGGCTTTCACCCAGGAGACTAACGATACCCGCTTCGCCGATGTTGGCTGGAAGAATGTTGATTGGCGGCGATCCGATGAAACGCGCCACTCGAATGTCTGCCGGCGCAGCATAGATCTCCGCGGGTGTAGCCACTTGAACGATCCTACCGTCCATCATCACGGCGATCCTGTCCGACATCGTCATAGCTTCGACCTGGTCGTGTGTCACATAGAGGAAGGTCGCGTTCAGGCGCTTTTGCAGCTGGACCAGTTCGGTGCGAACTTGTGTCCTCAACGCCGCATCCAGGTTGGAGAGCGGCTCATCCATCAGGAAGACGCCGGGTTGGCGCACCATCGCACGTCCAAGCGCCACACGCTGGCGCTGCCCTCCTGACAACTCGCTTGGTTTGCGCTCAAGTAGCGCTTCGATGCCGAGCGACTTCGAGACGTCTCTCACAGTCGAGCTTATCTGGCGGCGTTTTTCACTCATACCAGGCACCAGAGGACCGATCACAGGCATTCGCGCCACGAAGGGCAAGTCTGCCATGATCAACGGCATTGCCAGGTTGTCCCGCACCCGCATATGCGGGTATAGCGCATAGGACTGAAACACCATGGCAATGTTGCGTTGGCTCGGGCGGAGCTGGTTCACGCTCTCGCCGCCTATCTCGATCGATCCACCATCCGGCTGATCGAGGCCTGCAAGAATCTTCAGCAGCGTCGACTTCCCGCAGCCCGATGGCCCCACGATGGTCATAAACTCGCCGGCATCAACCGCCAGATCAATGTCTCTCAGTACCCGGCTCGCACCATATCCCTTTGCGATTTTAGATAGCCGAACTGCGGATCCTGTCATATTGCTCTCCTCCGTGGACGTGTCCATATTGGAGTTTGTTATCACTTCTATGACAAGATTGCGGATTTATTATCCATTATGAAGCTGGCGCAACGCTCCATCGTATACGACATTGAATTTATGCGATGACGCCGCCCATCAGGCGGTCCTGCACTCCTCCGTCGTCGCGTCTCCTAGGAGACAAAGCCATACCCAAAACTTCCAAAGGTTGTTTACAACGGTTGGACGGTAGAGTGTTCTCGCCGTATGAGGTTTAGGCGCGCAAGCGCAGCGACGCCATGCGAGATTCTGATCGAGTTCGGAGAATGATATGGCCATGCAAGGTGAGAGCTCGCGCCTTTCCTCGAAAGAGGGCGAGACGCATACGCCGGTTCTATTGAAGGTGGAGACCGCGCTAGACTATCCCAATGCCCTGGCCAGGGTTGCTCAGTACGTCCTCGAGAACCCGAAAAAAGCTGTGCGTCAGTCTCTTGGTGAACTGAGCGCCGCGTCCCAAAGCGGGCAGGCGACGATATTTCGCCTTTGCCGCGAGCTTGGGTTCAAAGGATTCACTGACTTCAAGCTCGCCCTTGCCGCCGAGGTCGGGCAGGGCGAAACCGGACCTAATAAAGGCGTGAGTCTTACCGTCAACTCTCTCGATGAAACAGTTTCGCTGATTTATCGCTCTGTGTCGAATACGCGACAGCTGGTGCTGCCCGAGATCTTGGCTTCCGCCGCGCCGCCCCTGTTGAAGGCGCGCCATGTCAACATCTATGGCTCGGGCGACTCAGGACTTGCCGCGGAGGTGCTGTTCCATCGTTTGCGGCGCATCATCGTTAACGCGCGAGTCTTCGCCAATGTTGGCTACGCCCATGAAGCGGCAGAGGCTATGACAAAGGAGGACGCGGCCATCGCCGTCTCCCAATCAGGCGCCTCACCTGATACGGTCGAGTTCATGCGCAAAGCTCACCGTATTGGCGCTTTCTCGTTGGCGATCACCTGCCATCCTAAGTCGAGTCTTGCGAAAGTCTCGACCGTCGTCTTGCAAATGGCGCGGCTGCCGCAGCCTGGTCTCGGTGAGCAGATGATCGCCCTGCCCCGGGCCGTCTTCATTGCCGAAGCCTTGGCTCTCGCCATCGCCGACCACGCCAAAAGCACGGCGCGGACAACGGCCAATATGTAAGAATACTCCGAACCATGTCATTGCATTTGGATTATTACTCCATTATTCCTACTCCATCCCCGTCCTCTTGCGGACGGGACCGATAGCGAAGTTGTGGACGGGTCAATGCCCGGAACAAACCCCGATAACTTGAATTGCGATGGGCCGACGTAGAGTTCGCTCCTTGGAGTATAAATAATGGACATCAAACCAAAGCTGGTCATCTTCGATTGTGACGGTGTGCTGGTCGACAGCGAGATCATTGTTAGCAGCGCCGAAGCCGCGGAGATTACCCGTGTCGGACGTTCCATCACGGTCGGGGAAGCAGTGGAGCAATTCGCCGGTGTCCCAGCCAACGACATGTATCGTTTGATCGAAGCAGAGTTGGGCACGCCCTTGCCGCCGGATTTTTCTAAGCGCATCGATGCACGTGTTCGGGAACTATATCTCTCCGAACTCACCGCAATAGCTGGTGCGCGCGAGACGATCCGCGCGCTGCGGATACCATGCTGCGTGGCCTCGAGCTCCGCACCGCACCGACTCGGACTCGCTCTTGCAAAGACAGAGCTGTTCGAGCTCTTTTATCCGCACATCTTCTCCACAGTGCTGGTACGAAACGGTAAGCCTGCGCCGGACATCTTTCTCTACGCTGCCGAAAAGATGGGTGTGTCGGCTTCCGACTGCGTCGTCGTTGAAGACAGCATTGCAGGTGTGACGGCAGCTAAGGCGGCAGGCATGACCGTGCATGGTTTCTTGGGAGGAAGTCACTGCAGCCCTGCCCATGATGTGCGCCTCAAGGAAGCGGGGGCCAAATACATTTTCAACCGGTTCGAAGATCTGCTGGCCATAGTTGAGGGGGCGCCGCGAGAGCTCGGCCACGCGCCTGGCATCTCTTCAGAAGTCGTGCTGACAGCGTAGGAATTTACGAATGGCGCTCCGTAGCTAGCACGTTCCCTCGGGAGCGCTATTAGAGGCCTGCCGCAAGACGTGGAGCAGCGCCGATTTTCCGGATATTCTCATGACATCCCGCCCCTGGCCCTCGGTGAACAGCCCACGTCTCGATTCGAGCGTTAGGGCCAGCTGTCGCTTGGCACTTAGCTGTAAGAATGCGTCCGCTCCGATCGGCTTTGGCATTTAATGTGCGAATGCAATCGCTCCGATTCTCAAATTAAATGCACAGCTATCCAATTGAAATCATTGTCGAGGGATTCTGATGGCTGAGTGCAAAGCGACAGAGGCTGCCTTTGCCGCCTGCAGGCGATGGTGCGCTCGCACCGCACCCTGCTTTGCCGGGACATCATGTCCCGCGACGTGATCTCGGTGCCGCAAAACGCACCATCGATGAGACGCGAATGCAGCTTCTCGACTACAACATCCGCACCTTGCCAGTGATCGATTCGGACGGTCGGCTGGTCGGCGCCGTGGGCCTGCGTGAGCTGACGAAGGCGGCCGATAAGGTGAGGGCCGTTATGTCGAAGACCGCTATCGCCTCTCCCGACACGCCCGCCATGCGCCTGCTTCCGGTGCTCACCGACGGCCGCAGCCATGCCGTAGTCATCGTCGATGCCGAGCGACACATCGTTGGCCTGATCACCCAGACCGACCTGCTGGCGGCGGCAGCGCGCGTGCAGACCACAGGCACAGGGCTGTCAGCGGCATAGAGAGGTAATCCGGATTCTCAATCCGGGTTGCCCTTTTGCAGACAGACACATCCACTGTTTGTTCGGAGTCGCGGTGAGAAGCCGGCAACGGTTTGCGCGGCAGTCGCTGCGGGATCAGGCCGGAGGCTGGTGCCGGGCCTGTGCCAAACGCTTTGGGGGCGATACCAACCGGGCGCAGGGAAGGCACGGCGCTCTGAACTGCCACGTCGCCCTTAGTAACCCAGTCTGCCAGGACGTGTCGACCGGCGATGAGGTACTCGTAGTGTTCCGCGCGGCCGACGCCTATGTCTTGGCGCAATTTATCCGAGCAAGTCCGCGAAATGTAAACGATCAAGGCGACCCGCGTATAAGCGAGGCGATGCTTGCGGCCGCCGCCTAGAAGTCCGAACAGGACTAAGGGGTGCCCATCGCATCGTAACGAATGTCAGTGAAGCTTGGCCGTTTGCCATGCGGCTAACGGCGCCGTTTTTCCCATTGACGTGAAAACATCAGAACAAAGTACCTTATCTCTACAGAATTTATAGAATATCGTTTGGCCTGGTTTGGTGCTGGCCTAGCTAGCATGCAAAGTGTGGGAGATTGATGACTTGGCACGATTATCGGTTCTCGGAATATCGGGCGGCGTAAGCACGCCCTCCCGCACTACGGCGGTGGTGAATGCGCTGGTCAAGGCGGTCGCGTTGCGTGTGCCTGCAGACACCGGTCTGATCGAGATCACGGAGGCAGCACCCTCGCTATTCGCCGGGCTATCGCGCGGCGCACTTGGCGCATCCGGCGAAGCGATCATCCAGCGCGTCGAGAAGGCCGATTTGCTCGTGGTCGGAACGCCTGTTTATAGGGCTTCCTACACCGGTGCCCTCAAACACCTGTTCGATCTCGTCGATTATCGTGCGCTGACGGGCAAGACCGTGCTTCTCGCGGCGACCGGCGGCAGCCCATATCATGGCCTGGTGCTCGAACATCAGCTCCGGCCATTGTTCGGCTTTTTCGCTGCCGTCACCGTCCCGACGGGCGTCTACGGCGCGCCCGACGATTTCATCGATGCCGAAATCGTCGGCGCCGCGATCACCGAGCGCATTTCACGCGCCGCTGCCGAAGCAGTTTCACTGCTCAATTCCCGTCATGCAAACGCTGCCGTCGCCACGCGCGTCGGCTGAGCCAATCAAAGGGGGAACGACGACATGGCCTCGCACTCCGACAGCCTCAAATTCGCCTACTGGGTCCCGAATGTCTCCGGCGGCCTGGTCATTTCCAACATCGAGCAGCGGACGGGTTGGGACATCGAGTACAACCGGAAGCTCGCCCAGATCGCCGAGGCCAATGGCTTCGACTATGCGCTGAGCCAGATCCGTTTCACAGCCGGCTATGGGGCCGACAACCAGCACGAATCCGTCTCGTTCAGCCATGCCCTGCTTGCCGCGACCACAACGCTGAAGGTCATCGCAGCGATCCTGCCCGGCCCGTGGAACCCTGCGCTGGCGGCCAAGCAGATCGCTACCATCAACCACCTGACCAATGGCCGCGTCGCCGTCAATGTCGTCAGCGGCTGGTTCCGCGGCGAGTTCGCCGCCATTGGCGAACTCTGGCTCGACCATGACGAGCGCTATCGCCGGTCGGAAGAATTTATCCGGGCGCTGCGTGGCATCTGGACCGAGGACAGTTTCACGCTGAAGGGCGATTTCTACCGCTTCACCAACTATTCGATGAAGCCCAAGCCGATCGAGCCCTTGCCCGAGATTTTCCAGGGCGGCTCGTCGCGCGCCGCGCGCGACATGGCGTCGCGGGTCTCCGACTGGTATTTCACCAATGGCAACACGCCGGAAGAGATCAGGAAACAGGTCGACGACATCCGCGCCAAGGCGAAGGCCAATGGTCACAAGGTCAAGATCGGCGTCAACGCTTTCGCCCTCGCCCGAGACAGCGAGCAGGAAGCACGCGCAGTGCTCGACGAGATCATCGCCAAGGCCAATCCCGAGGCAGTCCAGGGTTTCGCCGACCAGGTCAAGAATGCCGGCAAGGCCTCGCCGGAAGGCGAAGGCAACTGGGCGAAATCCTCCTTCGAGGATCTCGTGCAATACAATGACGGCTTCCGCAGCAATCTCATCGGCACGCCGGAACAGATCGCTGAACGCATCGTCAAGCTCAAGGACGCCGGCGCCGACCTGATCCTGCTCGGCTTCCTGCATTTCCAGGAAGAGGTCGAGTTCTTCGGCAAGCGCGTCATCCCACTGGTGCGCGAACTGGAAGAGGCTCGCGACAGGGAACTTGTCGCCGCGGAATAGGTCACGCGCGGCCCTTGGGCCGCTGCCAGCTCTCCTTCAAATCAGGGTCGTTTCATGATTGGTGCTTCGCTGGGAGCCGCCGCATACGAGCGCGCGCCCGAAATTTCCGCCATCCTCGCGGTGACTAACCCCGTCGGCGCCAGGCGTCCGGCATGCCTCTCGTCACGGCCGGATGCGGTTCTCGCGCTGAACGGGATCGGCATTTCCTTTGGCGGCGTCAAGGCGCTGAGCGACATTGATCTCGAGGTCAAGAGCGGTGAGATCCGCGCGGTGATCGGCCCCAACGGCGCTGGCAAATCGTCGCTGATCAACATTATCAGCGGCCTCTATCACGCCGACCACGGCACGATCGCGATCGACGGCCAGTCCTTCTCCCGGGTGCCGCTGAGTCGTCTGGCGCGACTGGGCGTTGCACGAACCTTCCAGAACTTGGCGCTGTTTTCCGGTCTTTCGGTTCGCAACAACATCGCTTCGGGCCGCGTCCACACCAGACGCGCCAACTTCGTCGAGCATATTGCCGGTCTGCCACGCGCCCGGCTTGAAGATGTCGTGATCGCCGAAAAGGTCGATCAGACAATTGCCTTCCTGCATCTTGAGGCCGTTGCCGATCGTCTGGTCGCCACGCTGCCCTACGGCCTGCAGAAGCGAGTCGAGCTGGCACGAGCGCTGGTTGCCGAGCCCAAGATCCTGCTGCTCGACGAGCCGATGGCCGGCATGACGGCGACCGAGAAAGCTGAGATGGCCGGGTTTGTGCGCGCCGCGCGCGACCGAGACGGCGTCACCATCATCCTGATCGAGCACGATATCGGCGTGGTCATGGGGCTCTCCGACCGGGTCGCGGTGCTCGACTACGGCCGCAAGATCGCAGACGGGACGCCGGCCGAGGTCAGGGCCGATCCGGCAGTGATCCGGGCCTATATCGGCACCGCCGAGGGCGAGAATGGCGAGGACATCCGATGAGCTACTATGATTTCCTCTTCGTCATCGAAGTGCTGGTCGGCGGCCTGCTCTCTGGTGTCATGTATTCGCTTGTCGCGATCGGTTTCGTGCTGATCTACAAGACGTCGGGCGTGCTGAACTTCGCGCAAGGGTCGATGGTGCTGTTCGCAGCGCTCACCTTTGTCAGCCTCGTCGAACGCGGCATCCCGTTCGCGCTTTCGCTGCTCATCACCTTCGCGGTCATGGTCGCGCTGGGCTTCACCATCGAGCGGACTGTGCTCAGGCCGCTGGTCAATCGCTCGCCGATGACCCTGTTCATGGCCACGCTCGGCCTGTCCTACATCATCGAGGGCGCTGCCCAGCTGATGTGGGGCACCCAGGTGCACGGGCTCGAGCTCGGCATAGACGACACGCCCTTTGAGGTCGGCGGCATCCTGATCTCGTCGTTCGACCTTCTCGCCGCGGGCATTGCCGCGGCGATGGTGGCGGGCTTGAGCGCATTTTTCTACTGGACCCGGATCGGGCTGGCGTTTCGCGCCGTCGCCGACGACCAGTTTGCAGCACTTGCCGTCGGGCTGCGGCTGCCCCGGATATGGGGAACGGTGTGGACGGCCGCGGGGTTCGTGGCGCTGGTCGCGGGGCTGCTGTGGGGCGCACGTCTCGGTGTCCAGTTCTCGCTGTCACTGATCGTTTTGAAGGCGCTGCCGGTGCTGGTGCTTGGCGGCTTCGATTCCATCCTCGGCGCAATCGTCGGCGGCCTCATCATCGGCGCCAGCGAGAAGCTCGCTGAGGTCTATCTCGGCCCCTTCGTTGGCGGCGGCATCGAAGGCTGGTTCGCCTATGCGCTGGCGCTGGTGGTTCTGCTGGTGCGCCCCTCCGGCCTGTTCGGCCATAAAACCATCGAAAGGGTCTGACCGATGGCCGTGCAAGCGCTCGATGCCGAAAGGCCTCCAATCGACTGGCGGAGATTAGCTCTGCCGGCCGTGCTGATCGTCGTCGGCTACGGCCTGATCCCCGCCTATGCGTCGAGCTATCTCGTTGAGGCAATCCTGCTGCCTTTTCTGGCGCTCAGCCTGGCAGCGGTCGGTCTTAACCTGCTCACCGGCTATTGCGGGCAGCTTTCGCTCGGCTCTTCCGCCTTCATGGCGGTCGGTGCTTTTGCCGCCTACAATTTCAACCTGCGGATCGAAGGACTGCCGCTGCCAGCGACCATGATCTTGGCCGGGATTTCGGCCGCCGGAATCGGCGTCGTGTTCGGCTTGCCCAGTCTCAGGCTCCGCGGCTTCTATCTCGCCGTCTCGACGCTCGCCGCCCAGTTCTTCGTGCAATGGGCGCTGACCAAGTTCGGCTGGTTCTCCAACGACAACCCATCGGGCGTGATTTCGGCGCCGCATCTCATCGTCGCTGGGTTCCCGCTCGACGGCGCCACCGGCCGCTACCTGCTTTCGGTCACTACGGTCATCGTGCTGACCGCCGTCGTCTGGCGTCTCGTCAACAGCGCCACCGGCCGCAACTTTATTGCCGTGCGTGACAACGAAACCGCGGCGCGCGTCATCGGTGTTCCCGTGCTGCGAACCAAGCTGCTGGCCTTCGCCATCTCGTCCTTCATTATCGGCGTCGCCGGTGTGCTGTGGGCCTTCACCTATTTGCGCACAGTTGAACCGGCCGGATTCAATCTCGACCGCTCGTTCCAGATCTTGTTCATCATCATAATCGGCGGGCTGGCCTCGATACGCGGCGCGTTTCTCGGCGCGGCCTTCATCGTCGTCTTCCCGCTCGTTCTGTCCCGGCTCGGCGCCTTCCTGTTCGGCGGCCTGTTCGATTCAGGCGTGCTCGACATGAGCCAGCGCATCGTACTCGGCGCCCTCATCATCATCTTCCTCATCGCGGAACCGAACGGCCTGTCGGCCCTCCTGGTCCGCCTCAAACGACGGATCGGCTCAAGGTCCAGCTGAGTGCCGCTCGACATTCTCCCTCACGGACCACAACCTCAGGAGACGCAACCCATGACCTTCTTCAGTCACCTACGGAAGGCGGCGATCGCCACCGCCTTCGTGCTCTGCGCGACGGCTGTCCACGCCGACGAACAGTATTTCCCCCTGCAGAGCTATCGCGTCGGCCCCTATGCCGCCGGCGGCACCGGCTTCTTCGGCGGCTTCATCGACTACCTCAACCTGATCAACATCCGCGACGGTGGCGTCAACGGCGTCAAGCTGACCTGGAGCGAAGGCGAGACCCAGTATGAGGTCGAGAAGGGCGTCGAGGTCTACGAACGGCTGAAGAGCAATCCGGATATTGCCGCCTGGAACCCGCTTTCGGTCGGCATCGCCTACGCCATGATCGACCGCATCACTGACGACAAGGTGCCGCTGATAACCATCAACCACGGCCGCACCGACACCACGGACGGGCGCGTGTTCCCTTACGTCTTCCCGCTGCTGCTCAATCCCTACAGCGAGACTTCCGGGATCGTGAACTACATCGCCTCCAAGGAAGGCGGCCTGGACAAGCTCAAGGGCAAGAAGATCGTGGTGCTCTATCACGGCTCGCCCTACGGCAAGGAGACGATCCCGATCTACGAGCTTTTGGCGCAGAAATACGGCTTCGAACTGTCGCAGATCGAGGTTCCGCATCCGGGCAACGAGCAGCAGGCACAATGGTTGACGATCCGTCGCGAGCATCCCGACTATGTGGTGCTGCGCGGCTGGGGCGTGATGAACCCTGTAGCGTTGAAGACTGCGCAGAAGACCGGTTTCCCAGCCGATCACATTGTCGGCAATGTCTGGTCGAATTCGGAAGAGGACGTCATCCCCGCTGGCGATGCCGCCAAGGGCTATACGGCCATCACCACCCAGGCCTCGGGCGAGCAGTATCCAGTGGTCCAGGAGATCGTGAAAACGGTCTACGGCGACGGCAAGGGCAATCTCGAGGACAAGAGCCGCATCGGCTCGGTCTACCACAATCTCGGCATCGTCAACGGCATCCTCAATGTCGAGGCGGTCCGCATCGCACAGGCCAGGTTCGGCAACCGCACGCTGACCGGCGACGAAGTGCGCTGGGGCTTCGAGCATCTCAAGCTCGATCCGGCGCGCGTCGAGGCGCTCGGCGCCAAGGACCAGTTCCACTCGATCAATGTCTCTTGGGACAATCACGAGGGTGACGGCTACGTGACCTTCCAGCAGTGGGACGGCAAGAAGTGGAACGTCGTGTCCGACTGGATCGCGCCCGACTGGAAGCTGCTGCGCCCGATCATCGAGAAGTCGTCCGAGGCTTATGCCACCGAGAAGGGCATCAAGATCCGCACGGCCGAGGACGCCGACGCATTGGTCAGCAACTGAGTTTGCCATGGCGTGGCCGACAAACTGGCCGGTCGCGCTATCCAGCTTCCCAGCGGAGTCATCGATGTCCAGCCCCCATTATCCAATACTGTCAGTCAGCAGCGTGGAAGCTGTCTACAACGGCGCCATTGCCGCCCTGCACGGCGTCGACCTGTCGGTCGGCAAAGGCGAGATCGTCGCCTTGCTCGGCTCCAACGGCGCCGGCAAGACCACACTGCTGCGCGCCGTATCCAATCTCCTCCCGGCCGAGCGCGGCGCCATTACCGCCGGTCGGATCACCTTCGATGGCGAGGATGTTTCAAGGACAAGCCCCTCGCAGCTCGTCCGCAGCGGCCTCGTCCAGGTCCTCGAGGGCAGGCATTGCTTCCGTTCGCTGACGGTCGAAGAGAACCTCTTCACCGGCGCGCTCGGGCGCTCGTCCTCTCGCACCGGCGTCAAGGCCGACCTCGACCGTGTCTATTCACTTTTCCCAAGGCTCGCCGAAAAGCGGCGAACCCGGTCCGGCCTCACTTCCGGGGGCGAGCAGCAGATGACGGCAATCGGCCGGGGCCTGATGTCGCGGCCGAAGCTCTTTGTTCTGGACGAGCCGTCGATGGGGCTCGCGCCGCTGATCGTCGACGAGATCTTCAGCGCCCTGAAACGGCTAAACCGCGACGAGGGCCTTTCGATCCTCGTTGCCGAACAGAATTCGGCGGTTGCGCTGAAATACGCCGACCGCGCCACCGTGCTCGAGAACGGCGTCAGCGTCCTCGAAGGATCGGCTGCCGACCTGCGCCAGCGCGCCGATATCAAGACCTACTATCTCGGCGGCTCGCCGCTTCCATCCGACCATTTCCCCAAGGAGACCGCAGCATGACCATCCAATCGAAGCAGCCGTCCGCTATCCGCGGCGCCGTGCCACCGGTCGAGCGTCCGTCAGCCAGGGCGCATGTCATCAGGACCGACGCCGAGGCGATCGCTGTCGCCGAAAAACTGGCCGCGGAATTCGCCAAGGATGCCTCCAAACGGGACCGTGAACGCCTCTGGCCGAAGCGAGAGCTCGATGCGTTTTCGCAGAGCGGCCTGTGGTCGATCAACGTGCCGAAAGCCTATGGCGGGCCGGAGCTCTCCTATGTGACGCTGTCGAAAGTGATCACCATCATCTCGGCCGCCGATCCGTCGCTGGGCCAGATTCCGCAGAACCATCTCGGCGTCGTCGCCGCAATTCGCACCGTCTCCGACGAGGCCCAGAAGAAGCTGCTTTTCGCCGAGGTGTTGTCCGGCACTCGCTTCGGCAACGCGTTCTCCGAGTTCGGCTCCAAGCGGGCGGCCGACTTCGAAACCAAGTTCGCCGACGCCGGTGACCATGTCGTCGTCAACGGCCAGAAATTCTATTCGAGCGGCGCGCTGCTCGCGCATCTGGTCCCGATCGTGGCGCTCGATGACGAGGGCCGCGCCTGGTATGCCATCGCCGGTCGCGGCGCGCCCGGGCTGACGGTCATCGACGACTGGTCGAGCTTCGGCCAGAAGACGACGTTGTCCGGCACGGTCTTGCTCGACAATGTGAAGGTGCCGAAGACGCATCTGGTTCCCGGCTATAAGGGCTACGACCGGCCGACGGCCGACGGAGCCATCTTCCAGATCATCCAGGCCGCGGTCGATCTTGGCATCGCCAAGGCGGCGATCGACGAGACGGTCGATTTCGTGCGCACCAAGTCGCGCGCCTGGATCGACAGCGACGTCGATCATGCCTGGCAGGATCCCTATACGATCCAGGCGATCGGCGACCTTCGTCTGCGCGCCAATGCGGCAGAGGCGGTTCTGGAAAAGGCCGGGCTTGCGGTCGATCGCGCCGTCGCCGACCCGAACGAGAAGACCGTCGCGGAAGCGCAGATCGCTGTGGCGGAATCCAAGATCCTCACCACCGAGATCGCCATCAATGCCACCAACAAGCTATTTGAGCTCGCCGGCACGCGCTCGACGCTGGCCGAGCACAATCTCGACCGGCATTGGCGCAACGCCCGCACCCACACGCTGCACGATCCGGTGCGCTGGAAATACGCGATCCTCGGCAACTACTACCTCAACGATGTCAATCCGCCGCTCCATGCCTGGAGCTGAGCGAGGTGCGTCAAGTCACAGAGGACCACTCATGAGCGTTGCCACACCCGACAGGATCAAGGTCCTGTGGTTTCTTCCGACCCATGGCGACAGCCGCTATCTCGGCACCTCCGAGGCGGGCAGGGCGGTCGATCTGCCCTACCTCACCCAGGTCGCCAAGGCTGCCGATGCGATCGGCTACTATGGCGCGCTGCTGCCGACCGGACGCAGTTGCGAGGACAGCTGGGTCGTGGCGTCGGCGCTGACGCCGCTGACGCAGCGGCTTCGCTTTCTTGTCGCCGTCCGGCCGGGCCTGCAATCGCCGACGCTCGCCGCGCGCATGACCTCGACGCTAGACCGCATTTCGGGCGGACGCCTGCTCATCAATGTTGTCACCGGCGGCGACCCGGTCGAGAACAAGGGCGACGGCATCTTCCTCAGCCATGACGAGCGCTATGAGGTGACGCGGGAATTCCTCGACATCTACAAGGCCGTGCTGCGTGGCGAGACCGTTGCCTTCGCAGGCAAGCACTTCCGTATCGAGGACGGCCGGCTGCTGTTTCCGCCCGTGCAGACGCCGCATCCGCCGCTCTATTTCGGCGGCTCGTCAGAGGCGGCCAACGCGGTCGCCGCCGAACAGATCGACAAATATCTGACCTGGGGCGAACCGCCCGCAGACGTTGCAGCCAAGGTCGATCATGTGCGCGGTCTTGCTGAAAAAGCCGGGCGCCAGGTAACCTTCGGCATCAGGCTGCATGTCATCGTCCGCGAAACCAATGACGAGGCATGGGCCGATGCCGACCGGCTGATCAGCCGCCTCGACGACAAGACCATCGCCGAGGCGCAGAAGGTTTTCGCGCGCATGGATTCTGTCGGCCAGTCGCGCATGAGCCGGCTGCACGGCGGCCATCGCGACAAGCTCGAAATCAGTCCGAACCTGTGGGCCGGCGTCGGCCTGGTTCGCGGCGGCGCCGGCACCGCCCTGGTCGGCGATGCGGCCACGGTGGCGGAACGGATCGACGAATACCGGCGTATCGGCATCGATACCTTCATCCTCTCCGGTTATCCGCATCTGGAGGAAGCGTATCGTTTTGGCGAACTGGTACTGCCGCTATTGCCGCTCGATCATGAAATCTCGACGCGACCGACGGCCGTGAACATGGGACCTTTTGGCGAAACGGTGGCCGGCGATCATCGGCCATCGGCGCTCCGCGCGAGTCAGTCTTGAGCACCAGAGAATCGGGCAGAGGGCCGGTCCTAGCCATCATCGGCGGCGGCTTTTCAGGTGCGGCGACCGCGTTTCATCTTGCACGGCTTCTGCCCGCCGGAGCTGCCGATATCGTGGTCGTCGAGCCCCGAGAGGGGCTCGGCTATGGTCTGGCCTATTCGACGCCCGATCCTTCACACCGCATCAATGTGCCGGCGTCGAGGATGACGCTGATCTCCGGCCAGGACAGCCACTTTGCCGACTGGCTGGAGCAGACCGGCGCCATTGCGGACGATCCCGAGGCCATTGCCGCCAATGGAGCGCTCTACCCGCAGCGTCGCGTTTTCGGGCGCTACGTGGAATCCCATCTCCAGCCTTGGCTGAACAGCAAAACGATCCGTCATGTCAGATCCGCGGTCGCATCAGTCGAGCTCAATGGCGAGGGTTGCCGCCTGATCCTCGCTGATGGAGGAACGCTCGCAGCGGACGCCCTGGTGATTGCGACAACGCATCCGCCACCGACTTTGCCATTGTCCCTGCAGTCCGTGGCTGGTGCAGCCGGGCTGGTAGCCAATCCCTATGATCTGGAAAGGCTGGAAGCGATCGGACGCTACGACCATGTGCTCGTCGTCGGCACTGGACTGACGTCGGCGGATGTCATCGCAACGCTCGACCGCAATGGCCATCGCGGTCGCATCACAGCACTTTCGCGCCATGGCTACCGGTCGCGAGGCCATGCGGCTATGCATGCCGATCCGATCGGCGACTTCACCGGCCTGCCGTCACGCAGCGCCACCGTGCTGCTCAGGCGTATCCGGTCGACCATCGCAACCGCCGCGCAGCAGGGCGAAGGCTGGCACCCCGTGCTCGACGCAGTCCGGCGACAAGGGCAAATCATCTGGCAGGCCCTGCCGCTCGCTGAGCAACGCCGCGTCGTGCGCCATTTGCGCGCGCTGTGGGATGTGCATCGCTTCCGCATAGCGCCACAGGTCGCGTCCGTGCTTGATCGCCGGGTTGCCGAGGGCATGCTCGACTACCACGCTGCATCGATTGTCGATGCCGAGCAGGTCGACGGCCGCATCCGCGTCACGCTCCGGCCAAGGCGCCAACGCACCCAGACCACCGAGACGTTCAATAAAGTGGTCGTCACGACAGGGCCGGCGCATGCCGATATTTTCCGGACCAACGCGGCGATTGCGGCGCTCGCACGGATGGGATTGGTGCGGCTCGACCCGATTGGCCTTGGCCTGAAAACTGACAGCCAAGGCCGTGCAATCGGGACATCCGGGCGGCCGACTGGCAGCATTTTCGTCAGCGGGCCATTGGCGCGCGGCAGCGTTGGCGAACTGATGGGAATTCCCGAAGTCACCGCGCATGCCGAGCGCATCGCCGCCGAAATTCACGATTGGCTTGGATACGAGACGGCGTTGCGTCGCAAGGCGTCGTGAGCTGCAAGCGGTGAGGCTATCCAGATGACACTGACGGAACGCATTACGAAGGTGGAAGCGCATTCGAGTTGACAAATAGGCCACTGGTCGCGTGCCGCTCCTGGCGCTTTCTGCATTGTCGCCTGGTACGACGAGCTTTACGTTTGTGACGGCTGCGGCGGGTCAGCTTAAAACTCCGTCCAGATCCTCTCGACCTTTGAGGTGCCGATATCCACCAGACTTCGCCCCGGCTGTCCGCCTTGACGCCAGCCGCAATGATGACAGCGACCCGAGACGATCAGCCCGCCACGGCGGAGCTTCAGGTAAGTGGGTCGAGAAAAAATTGGGCGGGAATACGCCTACAACGAGGCTGCTGGCCTTGTGCCGCAGGAGGTAAAGAATCTGCCGCCGCAGCCCGGTGCGGGTCGTCGGACGTCGGATAATCTGAGAGCACCCTTAGGCGGCGAGCTTGGCTGCGCGTGCCTTCACTACTGTCGGCGTTTATCAACTCCAATCTGATCTCAGGGTGAGTGACGCGCTTGAAAAAATTTGCCCAATAAGCCTGCGTCCGGAATTTTGGCGATGATCCTCACCAATGCGATGAGCTGAAATTTCTAGCTAGCAACGGCCGCCCTAGGGGCGGGCCTCCAGCACCAAGTTGAACGGCGTCTCCGCGGCGCGACGGAATCGCTTGAAGCCGCCGGCGGTCACCACCTTGCGCAACCTCGCCTCGCCGGCCTGGGCGCCAAGCCCAAGTCCGACTTCCTGCGACAGCGAAGCGGGCGTGCACACGAATGTGGAAGCGGCATAATAGACGCGTCCGACGGGATTGGGATTCGCCGCTAGATGGTCATGCGCCAACGGCTCGACGATCATCCAGGTGCCATCCGGCTTGAGCGACCCGCGGACATGGGCGGCGGCGCCCTCTGGATCGCCCATGTCGTGAAGGCAATCAAAGAAAAGCGACGAGGTCATACGTGCCGGGATAGGTCTTGGCGGCCGCGACCTCGAACCGCGTGTTGGCGCCAACGCCGGCTTCGTCGGCGGCCTTTCGGGCACGCTCGATCGAAGCGGAGTGATAATCGAAGCCGACGAAGCGCGAATTGGGGAAAGCACGCGCCATGAGCACGGTCGATGCGCCGTGACCGCATCCGACATCCCCGACCTCCGCGCCGCGTTCGAGCTTCTCGACTACGCCCTCCAGCGCCGGTAGCCAGGAGTCGATCAGATTGGCATTGTAGCCTGGACGGAAGAACCGCTCCGTGCCGCGAAACAGACACGCGCTATGATCGTGCCACGCGACGCCCTTGCCGGACTGGAATGCCTGCCTCACTTTTTCTTCATCGAGCCACAGCGCGGACAGGAACTCGAATGCGCCAGCCATGAAGGCCGGGCTATCTTCATCGGCGAACACCGACTCCTGCTCGGCGTTTAGATAAAACTCGTCGTTGGATTCATCGTAGTTGACGTAGCCCGCCGCCGCTTGCCCGGAAAGCCATTCCCTTACAAGGCGTTCCTGGGTGCCGGTGCGTGTCGAAAGTTCGGCCGCCGTCGTTTTGCCGCCTTCACGCAATGCCTTGAACAGGCCGAGTCTGTCGCCCAGCAAGACCCCCGCGCCCGTAGCGATCGCACCGAGATCGCCGACCATTTTCCTCAAGAATACGTCCAACTTTTCCTGACTGGCTTCAGATATCGGAATCTCCTTGTGGGCGCGATGTTGCCGACCTTGCACCCTACCCTATGGGCGACGATCGGCGCAGGTGATGGGGGATGACGACCACCTCCATGCCGTCGTCAGCAGGAAATCCGTTACTTTTCCTCGTCGGTAACGGGCGGAGCCGGAGCGGTCGTAGGGCAAGCGCGGTCGCAGCAGGTATCCTGGGCAGCCCGTAAGACATCGATGGCTCGGGTTGTGGTGACGGGCGATAAGCAAGTTCGCGGCGAAGTGATTTGTTCCGCGGCGGCTGTATGTTTTGGTGAGGTGATCATGCGATTTCTTGTTGGTCGGTCGTGCTTGCGGATGACGTGCATGTACTGTGCCGAATGAGAAAACGATTTAAACGCAATCCAGTAGATCTGACTTTGTATCCGACATTGTCGGAAATTGGACACCGCCGAACGCGAAGCGCTCGGGGCTTGTTACGATACTCGCGCGTGCTGATTCGGAGGAGGATATAATGCGCCTCGAACCGGCCGCGAGGCCTTCCTGCCATTTAAGGCGCCAGATCAATTGAACGCCCATACCAGTCAGCCGTCCCGTCGCTTAGTCCAACACGTTTTTAGCTTAGCGTCGCGGTCCACCTCACCGCGCTGACGCCATTCACCTTCTGCGCGCCCCAAGCTAAACACGCTCTGCGATGATTAGGATACCGAATACACCTGGTCCCGGCCGGTCTTGCTGCCCGCGAAACTTGAGGCGTTCGTCGATCGGATAGAGGCTTCGATTCAGGAGACCTGCTTCGTAATGCGGCCATGATAGGCCGGTCCCTCACCGACTGCCGCGCGCTCGGAAGAGATCGTCAGCATCGCCGGCTGGTTGGTGGCGTATGATCGGAGGGCGACCGGTGTCCCTACCTTTCGGCGCGGCTCCAGCTTGCGAGCAGTCGCTCGAGATTCGAGAAACTACCCGTGTAGCCGCGCTGTTTGATACCGTGGAACAGCTTGCTCTAGCACTGGCTGAGAAACCCCTCGAATGTAAGGTGACGTCGTGTTCAACGCCGTCCTGCGTCGGTCGGGTGGGTGTCGAAAATCAGCCATTTAGGATGCTTCGCCAACCATAGCCGGTATGACCGGCGTCGGCACAGGACAAGCCCATCCTTCCGCAGGGCATGAACATTTCGAATACCATCTACCGCGATTGTCGATAGCGAGGCGCACCTGGCGTCTGTGCCTTACCTCAATATGCGGACCATCCTGAAAACAGATTGACTTGCGACGAATGTTACCAAACGATTTGGCGGGGAAGAGCTGGCGTCATCCAGTCGCCAGGACCGACTTCTGCCGCCAGGCTATTACCGCCATCTGCACCGTCCGCAGGCTTTTGTTCGTGAACCGTGTCTGATCGACCGCGCATGAAAACGTGCGAACTTTCATGGTGGCGCACCACAAAACGCTATTGCAGAGCCAACAGAGCCCGGCCGGCGACGTCAGCAAGGGGCTCTCCTATAAGACAAGCCGGGGTCCGGATTTCTCCCAGATCATCTACGATTTAAATCAAATTGGTCTGTGGATATTGACGATTGCGCGACCCTCACCTCGTAGATGGCCAGCGCGGGCGGCAACTGAGAGGGTCATATGACAAGCGATTTTTCCGCCGCGCGAGTGCATCTAGATCGAGCGTATCATTACCTCCGAGGCGATGACCCGATGAGCCGGAGGGGGCGCGAAGCCTTGGATTTGCTGATCGAGGCGGTTGCTGTCGAAGAGTTCAAGCAGCCGCGCCAAAACGCGGAGGTGCTAACGTTTCCGATTGAGCGCCGCTTCTGAGGCGATCTCCATTGTGGCAACCATGAACATGGTGTGCAAACACCCTCAGAACACTGCCCGTCCGGCTGGAGCCGAGCCTGTCCTCACAACCATCCGAATTGAGCTGCCGTTAGTGTAGGTTCCATCATCGATGTCGGCGGCAGCTATTCCGGAATGGCCGCCGCCCTGCAGTTCCGCCGCGCCCGCGCCAGGTTCTAGTGATCGACGCCGGGCTGCGGCGGACGCTTTTTGACAGTCATTCGCCTGCTTTCCTGCCCCAGGACGACGTCGATCCGGCCAAAATTCGCGAAGGGTCGCCTGAGCAGCTTTCGCGCTGCGAGACGCTCGCCTGGTACGACGGAACGGCCGAACGGGTGAGCGGAGCCGCGACTCTTTCGGCTCCCGACTCGCCGAGGGGCCCTCGGCTGAGGGCCGTTGTAATGGACGCCCATGTTTGCAAGCTGCAAAGGCTGCAGAGAACTCTGCCCTGGAGCAGGCGGACCCTTCGCGGACTGTCCCGGCGCGGCGCTGCATTCCATAAGCTTTGTTCGTTGGTGGCGACACGCTGGTTGGCCTTGAGCCGCTCCAGTCGATATAAGCCGGATGCAGGTCGGCATGACTAACCGCCACTCGGCCATATTAATCACTTTGATCTCCGAGACGGCGCCGCCCGGCCGGGGCCGACCACGCGTTCGACCGTAGAAGAAGGCGCCGCCATATCTCGGCTATGCAGGACCTGGAGGGCCGTGCTGTTGCGGCGCCCACATGCGTTCGCTGCGGTTCCTGCGCAGTCGTCGCGGGAACAGGATGCCGTTGTCGAGTGTCACCTGCCGCTGACGAGCCTCTCGCCGCTCGGTGTCACCCAGCACTCCCAGCGATAGCGCATCACCCCGGCCGACAAAACCAGATCGCGCACCGGGATCGTCTTGTATCCCTTGAAGCGTGAGCCCGCAGGAGCGCTCTCCGCAACCGTCACCTCGCGGCTCACGCGACCGCCGTCGCGCTTGGCGCCGCGACGGCGTCACTTTCCCTCCGGCTGCGTTGCCCATTCCGACGGCTTGGTCGGCTTGTCCGGAGGGCGATCCTTGAGGGTCTGGATCTCGGCGCGCAGCGCCTGGTTCTCGATCTCAAGGCTCTCGACCCGGCCTTGAAGACCGCGCACTAAGCGCGCTCGCCGCAAACCCCCTCCGCCGGAAAATCGGATCCGGTTACGGCTCTCGACGTGACCCAGAGAGCTGGGAGAAGCCTCTGCGAGACTACAAGTGTAACACCATATTGGTTTAGCAGATCAAGCTTCGCTGGTAACCTACATGGGGTAGAGAAACGACTTTGGAAGCTGAGCAATGGATCGCGATAGCAAACAGACACGTGCAGCTGGAAGTTTACCCCGCGACGGGTGGGAGGGCTGGCCGAGGAACGCCGTAACCACCTTGACCTTCCAGACGGGCCATTGACCAATGTTACCGAACGGTTAGTAACCGCTAACCCGCGCGATACAGCACGCGATCTTGAGAGCTTCAAACCCGCGGAGAGGACTGCTTGGCGCGAGCCCCCGAAAAAGCCTTTGTCGAAGGAACCATAATGTCCGCTTGCATTGCCCCGCAACCATTTAATCAGCGGAAGAGACTTGTGGTCGTCCGGGCCTTGAGCATGGCGGCGATAGGCTCGCTGCTATTCTCTCGCCCCGGTTGGGATGAAGCATCTAGTCTTCACGAGGTCGTCGAGATGATCGGTTTTGTTCTGATCCTCGTCTGCATATTCGGGAGGTTGTGGAGCATCCTCTATATCGGGGGGCGGAAGAACAGCGAGTTGGCAGTCAGCGGGCCGTACTCGATCACTCGCAATCCCCTATATCTGTTTTCGACGATCGGAGCATTCGGCATCGGCCTCATGTTCGGATCGCTCATCGTTGCATCCGCTCTGGGGGTGAGCACTTATGCGGTTTTCGGGACGACTGCCCGAAAGGAAGAGACGTTTCTTCGTGACAAATTTGGTTCGGAGTTCGAAGCATATGTGGCAAGGACGCCACGGTTCTGGCCCAAGCCGTGGCTGCATCAGGACAAGCATCAGCACACGTTCTCCACGAGCGCATTAAGAAGCACATTCTTCGATGCCCTCTATTTTCTGGCGATCTTTCCAGCCACCGAAGGCATGGAATACCTCCAGGTAGCTGGCTACCTGCCCACCTTTTTTTGGCTGTTCTGATCCTAAAGACGGAGCAATAAGCCGCCGCGAATAGCCCTCCTGTTTGCCTTTGTAGCGTACCAGAACCGCGCCTGTTGCGATCAAGGCAACCCCTGCCCAGTTCGACGATGACAAGTGTTCCTTGAGGAATGTCACTCCGAACACCGCCACAAGCACCAGGCTCAGTTTGTCGACAGGGGCAACGCGTGCCGCGCCTCCCAAACTGGAGCGCGCGAAAGTAGCAGATCCACGATTCAGTCGTCCGTGAAGAACGCGGAACGCTTTGATTTAATTTAAGATTTTCGCCTGAATTTGGGTTTCGTTTTGCCGGAAATCGTGGCTTTGGGCGGCGATTTCCGGCAAAATGTTTGCATCTGCGTTGCGTGATTCGATGGCGTTTCGACCGGAGAGGGGAAGCAAGCGATGCGGCCGAAGGAACGGCGAGACAGTGGCCAGGCGGACCTGTTGCGGTCCCGGCTCGACCAGATCCTGAACATGGAACATGCACTGGTGAAGCTGGCGACGGCGATCGACTGGCGCTGCCTGGAAGAGAAGCTCGGCGAGGTCTACGACGATGGCCCCGGCCGGCCGCCGCTGCCGACGCGGCTGATGGCGGGGCTGGCGATCCTGAAGTCGATGCACAACCTGTCCGATGAAGGGCTGTGCGAGCGCTGGCTGGAAAACCCCTATTATCAGCTGTTCTGCGGCGAGGAGTTCTTCCAGCACCGCCTGGTCTTCGACCGCACCTCGCTGACGCGCTGGCGCCTGCGCATGGGCGAGGAGCGGCTGACGGCGCTGCTGCAGGAGAGCCTGGCGGCGGCGACCCGGCTGGGGGCGGCCAAGCCGGCCGACTTCCGCGCGGTGATCGTCGACACCACCGTGCAGGAGAAGGCGATCACCTTTCCGACCGACGCCAAGCTGATGCATCGCGCCCGCGAGCGGCTGGTCAAGCTGGCCGGGAAGCACGGCATCCGCCTGCGCCAGTCCTATGCGCGGGTCGGCAAGATCGCGCTGATCAAGCATCAGCGTTATGCCCACGCCAAGCAGTTCAGGCGGGCCAACCGGCAGCTCAAGCGGCTGCGCACCATGCTGGGCGCGGTGATCCGCGACATCACCCGCAAGATCGCCGGGCGGCCGGAGCTGATGGCGCCCTTCGGTCTGCCGCTGTCGCTGGCCCGCCGCGTCAGGGACCAGCGCCAGCGTGAACGCGGCAGGAAGGTCTACTCCCTGCACGCTCCCGAGGTCGAATGCATCGGCAAGGGCAAGGCCCACAAGCCCTATGAATTCGGCGTCAAGGTCTCGGTCGCCACGCCGCTCTATCGCAGCCGCGGCGGCCAGTTCGTCGCCCATATCAAGGCGATGCCCGGCAATCCCTATGACGGCCACACGCTGGCCACCGTCATCCCCGCGATCGAGACCTCGATCGGAGCCAACCTCACCAAGATCGTCGCCGATGCCGGCTACCGCGGCCACAAC
Organism: Mesorhizobium sp. WSM4842; assembly: GCF_055901575.1. Classification (NCBI taxonomy): domain Bacteria; kingdom Pseudomonadati; phylum Pseudomonadota; class Alphaproteobacteria; order Hyphomicrobiales; family Phyllobacteriaceae; genus Mesorhizobium; species Mesorhizobium sp. WSM4842. The sequence continues at coordinate 7,083,403 of NZ_CM148372.1, read as the reverse complement.
GCCCCGAAGGACAAGACGTTCAAGGTCCATGTCGCCGGCTACAAGCGCGGCCTCACCAAGGCCGTCAAACGGGCGCTGCGACGCCGGGCCGCCGTCGAACCCGTCATCGGCCATCTCAAGAACGACCACCGCATGGGGCGCAACTTCCTGGCCTTCTCCGAAGGCGACGCCAACAACGCCGTGCTCGCCGCCGTCGGCTACAACTTCAGCCTCCTGCTCAACTGGCTGAGGCTTTTGTGTGCCTTCTTCCTGACGCTGCTCGCAGCCACCGCAAAGCCGCCACTGCGGCCCCGATCAGCCTGAACTCCGCCCCTCAGTTGGGACAAAGCGCTCCAACGCAGATCACTTTCAAGGTTGACGCGAAAATCGCTTTCTTCACGGACGACGATTCACCCCGTCGCCTCCACGGATTGTCCTGCGTCACGTAATCGTCCAGGCACTCGGGAAGCAGTGCCGCTTGCCGGCGATCCTCGCCCTCGACAAACCGCTTCAGCCTGACCCACCTCGCTGATCGGGAATCACGTTATCACATCAATCACGTTCCAAGACAGGCTGGACCCGTTCCGGCCATTGCCGTTGCGAGCCACGAACTTGATTGTTAAGGTCCTCACACCTCTTGGCGATCACCGGAGCAGACCTGGCATTCCTAAGACGTTGTGGCACGGTGGCTTTATTAGCGCGCCGGTATGGTGGGTGTGGTCCTGGACGGAGGCGCGTCGCTCGGGTTTGGCAGGCGATGCACACCCAACCGGCCGAGTGCCAGCGTGCCGTTGTCAAGAACACTTGGAATGCGACCTGAAATATCGCGCCAGTGCGAGGCATATTGATAGACGGCTACGGTATTTCGACCGCGTTGTGGTCGACGGCGCTTTCAGGTTGCACCTCCTCACCCTTCATCTGGACGATTTGCTTCTTGGGCTCAAGGATCGTCGTGCGGCCATGCAGGATCATGGCCACCTTCTGGTAGTTGGAGATGTAGACCGGCCGCTCCGGTTCGTCCGCTTCGATCAGGTCGTCGCCGAAAAAGCGGCTGCGATAGCTAGCCTGCAGCAGGGCAAGCAGCGACGGCGCAATATCCACCTGGCTCGCCAGCCGGTTGATCCGGCGGGGCTCGACAAAGCCCTGCGACCAGATGATGCACGGTATGTGGTATTTGTTCATGTCGAGCTCGACCTTGCCTGCGACGCTCGCCGTATGATCGGCGACAAAGACAAAAACGGTGTCCCTGAACCACGGTTTCGCCGATGCCTTCTTGACCAGTTCCCCGATCGCGTAGTCGGAATATTTGACCGCCCCGTCGCGCCCGCCCGGCGATGGGATGTCTATGGCGCCAGCTGGATAGGTAAAGGGCCGGTGGTTTGACGTGTTCATGACGAAGCTGAAGAAGTTCTTGCCGGCTTTCGCCGAGGCGTCGGCTTGGCGGATCACCTCGTCATAGAGGTCCACATCGCTAACGCCCCACGCATTGGCGAAATGCACATCGCCTGCCGCCATCGTGGCGCGGTCGACGATACCGAAGCCGTTACCGGAAAAGAACGCGTTCATGTTGTCGAAATAGCCGTAGCCGCCATAGAGGAAGCGCGTATCGTAGCCCGAATCCTGGAACACCGAGCCAATGGTGAAGAGATTGTCGTTGCCGGGGCGACGCAGGATCGATTGCCCCGGGGTCGGCGGGACTGAAAGCGCGATCGCTTCAAGCCCGCGCACGGTGCGCGTGCCGGTCGCCCGCATTTCCGTGAAAAGCAGGCCTTCAGACGCCAGCCGGTCAAGGTTCGGTGTCAGTCTTTTCGGATTGCCGAATGTGCCCATGAACTCCGCACTCATGCTTTCCATACCGACCAGGATGACGTTCTTGCGCAGCATCGGCCCCTCGGCTCGAATGTCACGCGTGATGTCGTTTAAATCGGTGCTTTCGAACGGCTCGTGATCTTCCGCTAAAAGGTCGCGTGTCCGTTCGGCCGCCTGTTTCTCGGGTATGGTCCGATAGAAATTCGCGAAATCGATCTCATTCGAGAAGAAGGCGCTAACCAAACCATAGAGTCCGTTGCCCCCGAGTTCGCGGGCGATCGCGCTCGGCATCGGCCGTGTGATCGAATCGGGCGTCACCAACACGCCGGCGGCGGCCATTCCCGTTATTGTCGCAAAGACCGCCAGCCGCTTCATGAACGGCGGATGCGGCGCGAAGCCTGCCTTCACCTGGCGGCGGAGCAGATAGGTCCCGCCGACCGCCAACAGGCCGATGCCGGCAAGCAGCGGCACGACCGGATAGCTCTCCATGATGTTCTGGATCACTTCCTGCGTGTACACGAGGTAGTCGACCGCGATGAAATTGAAGCGCGTCGTGAATTCGTCCCAGAAGAAATACTCGCAGACCCCCTGCACGACCATCAGAAACAGGAAGATTGCGAAGCCCGAGAGCCCAACTGCGCGGTCAAACCGCTTTCCGGCCCACGAAACTGGCACGAGCAGCGGGAAGAGGAGAAAGACCACGAGGATTGGAAGCAGCGTGACGATATCGAACCAGAAGCCAGTGAAGAAAGGAACCAGCCAGTCGGCCGGATGGAAAGACAGGTCTTTGGCCGAAACCAGCGACAGCGCCAGCCTGACCAGGAACTGCGTCAACAGGAAAAGCAGGATGAATGGCTTCAGCCGACGAAAGAACGCACCGACCGATTGAGCAAAAGTCATAGCAAGCCTCCGAAGCAGCTGGATGTCTGGGCAATATGCCTCGTTATCAACTTTGGCAACCGTCGGGACGAGATCGATCGCATGGTCTGCGATGCCGATCCCCGATTCGGCCCGCGCGAGTCCGAAGCTTCATCGACGGTGGTGGTGGCGAGACAATGTGAAAGGTTCGCGGCGAAGGTGATTTGTTCCTCACTTTGAAGGCGCTGCATCCCAGTCTCCCCTGTGGGAGAAGGTGGATGGGCACGAAACGCCGAGCCTGATGAGCAACCGTCCTCATGTTGCCGGGCCTCACTCGAGCATCACCCGAGGATGCATCCGAGAGACCCGCGGCGGCGGCAGCTTTCGGCGAGATCATGGAACGATTTCTCAATAGTCTGTGACGTGTCTGCAGATCACCGCGCATGTACCATGACAAGTGAGAAGAACCGTTCAAACGCAAGGTGATGGATTCGCCTCTGCTACGTTGCCTTCCCGGCATTGTCGGACATTGGACAGGGCCGAACGCGAAGCGCTTGCGGCGCAAGCAAACACGATCTGTCCCATCTTCATTCCTTGGCAAATTCGTCAGCCGCCATCATAACCGCGCCCTTCAGGGTCGCGGGACACGCTTCGCGCCTCGTATCCTGGCGTATCGAGGGCGAGGTCGAGTGCATCGGGCTGCGTTGGAGCCGCATTCAGAATACGTTCGTGGCCGCTCATACTGAACAGTTCATCGCCGAAAAAGTCGCGCAGCCGGGCGACGGCCGCACTCATGGCCGGCTGACTGAGGTTGATGCGGCGTGCCGCCGCCGAGAGATTGCGCGCTCGGCCAGCAGCGCGTCCAGCACGAAGAGAAGGTTCAGATCAAGCCCTTTGAAACGCATGGTTTTAACATCCATAGCGTGGATGCTCGCGATCTAAACAATCAATTTTACCAATCTGGGGGGGGGTCGTTCATAGACCCCCCCACATGACATGCACCGCCGTTGCTCTACCGCGTGAGGTGCACAAAAGAACCCGAAAAAGAGGAAGTCTTCGCATGCGCTCTGCCGTGCAGTGGAGGTTATGCTGGGAAAATGACCTGCAATTGGCCGACCACGTCGAACTGTCCGAGTTCTTCCGAAGCACCTATGGACGCACTGGCGCCTTCAACGCAAAGCCATTCGAAGGCGGCCGCAGTTGGGCTGGCGCGAGGCCGGAACTCCGCTTCATCGCCAGCGACGCGCATGGTGTAGCGGCACACATCGGCATACTACGCCGCTTCATCAAGGTTGGCGAGGTCGATCTCTTAGTGGCGGAGCTAGGGTTGTACGGCGTTCGTCTGGATCTTGAGAAGCTCGGAATCAGCTTTTTAATGCGCACTGTGCATCCAGTGCTGCAGAAGCTGGCGGTTCCATTTGCTTTCGGCACGGTTCGGCACGCAATGCGTAACCATGTGGAGAGGCTCTTCTGCAGAGAGGGCGTGGCGACCGTAGTGTCGGGCGTTCGCGTACGGTCGAGCCGCCCAGATGCGCATCCCGACGTGCCGCCCACACGCTTGGAGGAGGTGCTCGTCTTGGTCTCGCCGATTGGACGCTCAATGGACGAGTGGCCCTCCGGCACCCTGATCGACCGTAACGGTCCGGAGCTATGAAACTCCGGGACTCCATGTCTGTCCCGAGTGGCTGCGTGGGCGGCACGGAAGAGCGCAGCGTCTCTGGCTTTGACAACGGTCCGATCCACTTTGCACGCCTCAGATCCTCGATTTATAGGCGCAACATCAGGTGCCGGCGACGTTCCTCATCATCGGGGCCTACGCCGCATTCATCCGGCTCTCATGAGCATTGGGCTTTGTCAGTTGCACAAGCTTAATCGCTATTTTCGCGACGCTGCGCGACTCAGGAGTTGAGCCGCGTCCAGGTCAAACAAGCTGAAATGGAAAGGAACAGAAATGTCTGATCAACTCACAACAGAAGTCATTGCCATAATCAAGAAACGCATCGAATCGGAGAGCGGCCAGGGAACGACTGCACCACCCGTCGGTGAATTAACGGCTGCGACAGAACTGTCTGGGCTCGGGATAGATTCACTGGGACTTGCAGATGTGCTCTGGGATCTTGAGCAGGCCTACGGCATCAAGATCGAAATGAACACGGCCGAGGCGTGGTCCGATCTCCAAAGTGTCGGCGACATGGCGGAAGCCATCCGCGGCTTGCTCAATAAGGCGGCTTGATGGATCGGCGCGTCGTCATCACCGGACTGGGCGGGCTGTGCGGACTGGGCAGCGATGCCGCCTCCATCTGGAGAGGGATGCGCGAAGGGCGCTCCGCCATCGGCCCGATTGTCAGATCAGAGCTTCATGGGCTGGAAGGCACGATCGGCGCCGAGATCAAGACGCTGCCTGAGCACGACGTCGACCGCCGGCAGCTCCTCTCCATGGACCGCTTCAGCCTGCTTGCCGTGCTTGCAGCGCGCGAAGTCATGCGACAGGCCGGACTCTCCTGCGCTGAAGGCAATGCCCATCGCTTCGGCGCGTCAGTGGGCGTCGGCTTCGGCGGCTACGATGCGACTGAAAAAGCCTACCGCGCCCTCCTTTTGGGCGGAGCGTCCCGCACTGATTTGTTCACCGGAGTAAAGGCGATGCCGAGCGCGGCTGCGTGCCAAGTCAGCATGAGCCTCGGCCTGCGCGGGCCGGTCTTCGGCGTCACCTCCGCCTGTGCATCGGGCAATCATGCGATCGCCTCGGCCGTAGACCAGATCAGGTACGGCCGGGCCGACGTGATGCTTGCGGGAGGCAGCGACGCGCCGTTCGTGTTTATCGTGGTGAAGGCATGGGAAGCAATGCGCGTGCTCGCTCCGGATACTTGCCGGCCCTTCTCCGCCGACCGGAAGGGCTTGGTGCTGGGCGAGGGTGCGGGCATGGCTGTACTGGAAAGCTATGAGCATGCTACCGCCCGCGGTGCAACGATTCTTGCCGAGGTCGCCGGCATCGGCCTGTCTGCCGATGCCTCCCACATCGCCGCGCCGGCAATTCACGGGCCGGAGGACGCGATGCGCGCCTGCCTTGCCGATGCGGCACTGAATCCCGAGGACGTGGAATACCTGAACGCGCATGGCACCGGCACCAAGGCCAACGACGAAATTGAAACGGCGGCGATCAGGCGCGTCTTCGGTGACCACGCTAATTCGCTGTCGGTTTCTTCCACCAAGTCCACCCACGGACATTGCCTAGGCGGAGCGAGCGCGGTTGAAATGATCGCCTGTGTGATGGCGATCCAAGAGGGTGTTGTGCCGCCGACGGCCAATTATCGCGAGCCGGATCCCCATTGCGATCTCGACGTCACGCCCAATGTTGCGCGCGAGCGTAAGGTGCGTGTGGCCATGAGCAACGCGTTTGCCATGGGCGGCATGAACGCAGTTCTAGCATTCAAACAGGTGTAATAACCCTCCGACATGTCTGCTGCAAAGCGCTTCCGGACGCGGCCGCTTTGTAGGCTGAAGGCGCAATGCATTACCAGTCAGCTCCAGGTGGTCAGGTCGCTCGAGCCGCGCCTGATGTTGCGGCCGAGGCCGCTGCGGCCAATTGGTGCGCGAACTCACCCAACGCCGTTTGGGCTGCATAGACGATTATACCTCGCAGCAGAGGTCCTGGCGCGGATCAGGAGCGGCGAGGAAGCCACCCATCGAAGCCGAGACTTCTGGCTCGGCGACACTCAAAGGTGACCGAATTCACCGGCCTGAAAAATGTGAGAAAAGGACAAAAGATGTTTGAATTGACCGGCCGTAAGGCGCTCGTCACCGGCGCATCGGGGGGCATTGGCGAGGCGATCGCCCGCGTGCTGCATGCGCAGGGCGCCATTGTCGGCCTGCACGGCACCCGCATCGAGAAGCTGGAGACCCTGGCGGGCGAACTCGGCGATCGGGTAAAACTGTTTCCAGCCAATCTGTCGAACCGCGACGAGGTCAAGGTGCTTGGCCAGAAGGCGGAGGCCGAGCTAGAAGGCGTGGACATCCTGGTCAACAACGCCGGCATCACCAAGGACGGCCTGTTCGTGCGCATGTCGGATGCCGACTGGGATACGGTCATGGAGGTCAACCTGACCGCCGTGTTCAGGCTGACCCGGGAACTGACCCATCCGATGATGCGGCGCCGCCATGGTCGCATCATCAATATCACTTCAGTTTCGGGTATCACCGGTAATGCGGGCCAGACCAACTACTCAGCATCGAAAGCCGGTATGATCGGCTTCTCCAAATCGCTGGCGCAGGAGATCGCCACCCGCAACATCACCGTCAACTGCGTCGCCCCGGGCTTCATCGAATCGGCCATGACCGAGAAGCTCAACGACAAGCAGAAGGAAGCGATCATGACGGCGATCCCGACGCGCCGCATGGGCACCAGCGCCGAAGTTGCGTCCGCGGTAGCCTATCTTGCCTCCAACGAAGCAGCCTACGTCACCGGCCAGACCATTCATGTAAATGGCGGCATGGCAATGATTTGAGCACGGGGTGACCAGAGCCTACCTTGTTGTAGGCATCACGCGACAGGTCTCACCGCCGCGGCTTGCGGGGGCAAGTGCTGCTGCAATGCGGATCAAACCTCCGCGGCGCTTGTCGTAAATGGTTCATCCCGCAGCCGGGCCACGACTGCACTCATGGCCGGCCGAATGAATTCAACCAATATACGTCATCCATCGCTCCAGCGTTGGCACAACTTAAGTACCTCCTTTCTGGAGGCGAGGCCAGTGACGTTCCCTCATTTTTGAGATTGCTGAGAGAAGAAGGTCCTGTACGCCTCATTCACTGCTACGGTCCGACCGAGACGACGACTTTCGCGACAGTCTGCGAGATCACCGTGATTGATGAGACATTCCGCCGTATCCCGATCGGGCGCCCGATTGCGAACACGCGGGTGTATCTGCTGGACGGGCATGGTGCTCCCGTGCCGTTCGGGGCGGTGGGTGAGCTCTATATCGGCGGGGCGGGGGTTGCGCGTGGCTACCTGAACCGCCCCGAGCTGACGGCGGAGCGGTTTTTGGCCGATCCGTTCAGCGACGAGGCAGGCGCCCGGATGTACCGGACCGGCGACCTGGGGCGTTATCTGCCGGATGGCAATCTGGAGTTCCTGGGCCGCAACGACGACCAGGTGAAGATCCGCGGCTTCCGCATCGAGCCGGGCGAGATCGCGGCGCGGCTTTGCGAGCATGCCTGGGTGCGTGAGGCGGTGGTGGTGGCGCGCCCGGACCGCGCCGGCGACAAGCATCTTGTCGCCTATTCGTGTGCGCGCCCGAGGCCGGAGCGGAGGAGGACGATGGCGGCGGGCTTGCCGGCGCCTTGCGCGCGCATCTGGGCGGGCGTTTGCCGGACTACATGGTGCCATCGGCATTCGTGCGGCTCAAGGCCTTGCCGCTGACGGTGAACGGCAAGCTCGACCGCAAGGCACTGCCGGCGCCGGACGACGACGCCTATGCGCGGGCGGCCTATGCGGCGCCGCAGGGCGCGATCGAGACGGCGCTGGCAGAGATCTGGGCGGAGCTTCTCGGGGTCGAGCGCATCGGGCGCCACGACAACTTCTTCGAACTCGGCGGCCACTCGCTCCTGGCGGTGCAGCTCTTGAGCCGGCTGTCGCGGGCTGTTGGGGTCGAACTGCCGCTGACGAGGCTGTTCGCCAGGCCGGTGCTTTCCGATCTGGCCGAAAGCATCGTCGAGGTGTTGAGCCGCTCCGGTCCGCAAGACCTGCCGGCGATTGCGACGGTGTCGCGCAATGAGCCGCTTGTGCTGTCGTTTGCGCAGCAGCGGCTATGGTTTTTGGCGCAGCTGGACGAGGGCAACACCAACTATCAGATTCCGCTGGCCTTGCGGCTGCGCGGCATGCTCGACCGCAGCGCCTGGCAGCGCAGCCTCGACCGTTTGTTTGCCCGCCATGAGGCGCTGCGCAGTGTCTTTGTCGCGTCGGAGGGCAAGCCGCGGGTTGAGGTTCTGCCGCCGGAGGCAGGGCTGCCGGTGCTGGAGCACGATCTGCGGGACAGGCGGGACGCGGAAGCGGCGCTTTTGGATCTGTGCCATGAAGAGGCGCGCACGCCGTTCGATCTTGCGCGCGGGCCGCTGATGCGCGGGCGTCTGATCCGGATGTCGGATGAGCAACACGTCTTCCTGCTGACCCAGCATCACATCGTCTCGGACGGCTGGTCGATGGGCGTGCTGGTGCGTGAACTCAGTCAGCTTTACCGGGCGTTCGCAGCTGGACAGGACGATCCTTTGCCGCCGCTGGCGATCCAGTACCCGGATTATGCGGCCTGGCAACGGCAGTGGCTGTCGGGGGAACGGCTACAGAGCCAGGCGCAGTATTGGCGCAACGCCATGTCAGGCGCCCCGGCCCGTCTTGCGCTGCCGCCGGACCGGCCGCGGTCGGCCCAGCAGTCGTTTGCCGGCGCCAGTGTGCCGATCGTCATCGATGCGGATCTGACGCGGGGTCTGAGGCGGCTGAGCCGACGGCATGGCACGACGTTGTTCATGACGGTGCTGGCGGCCTGGGCGGCGGTACTGTCGCGTCTGTCGGGGCAGGACGACCTTGTGATCGGTGTTCCGAGCGCCAATCGAGGCCGGCGCGAGATCGAAGAATTGATCGGCTTCTTCGTCAACACCCTGGCGCTTCGGCTGGACCTGTCCGGCGAGCCGAGCGTGTCGGAGCTTCTGGAGCGGACGCGGCGCACGGCGCTGGCAGCGCAGGAGCATCAGGACCTGCCGTTCGAGCAGGTCGTCGAGAAAAACCGATTGTTTCGATGAGCGCATCTACGGTATGAATGCGGGCCGTCGAAGCCGATTTAAAGAACCGAACCCAGACTCCATACAAATCGCGCAACGCGCCTGCACCCGACCCTCAACCTGCTTAAGAGTAACTGGACGGCCGGCGATGCGATCGCCCCATCGGAATTGCCCGACGAGGCAGGGGCGAGATGAGCCGATTGTCCGGAAGAGATCAGGTCGGGCTTGAGAGCTTGCTGGCCTGGGTGGCTGCTGCTCCAGATGGTTCCATTCGGCAGCGTGCTCGTTCTGATCTGGCGGCCCAGCTGCGCTTGTAAAGTTCGTCTGCTCGGCGGGCACGCAGCAATGCCGATCGACATCAAGGACGCGGTCAAAGCGGATCTTCCGCACATCGCCATAGGTTGCACAAGGGCGGCGGCAGGATGGTGAACAACGGCCACACCATCCAAGTCAACCTGCCGCAAGGCAGCACCCTCGCCCGCGGGGATCGTGTTTATGAGCTGCTACAGTTTCATTTCCATGCGCCAAGCGAGCACCACGTCGCGGGCAAGAGCTTCCCGATGAAAGCGCATTTTGTCCATAAGGACCGCAACAGCGATACTCTGGGTCTGCTGGGCCTGTTTCTGGCGCCAGGCGCGACAAATGCCAGCTTCGCCAGCCTTGCCGCAGCATTTTCCGTAATCCCAGGTGAGGAAACAGCGGTCGACGAGGCCGACCCCAACGCGCTTCTACCGGCTTCGCTTGGCTACTGGACATATGAGGGATCATTGACGACGCCGCCATGCACCGAAAACGTCGAGTGGATGGTCGCGACGGAACCGGTTGAGGTCGACCCAGCGGACATCGAGCGATTTACCTCACTCTATCCTTTGAACGCGGCCTATCCGCCGCACCACTGCGCCCAACCACGCAGCGGTGGCCGGTGACAAGATGCGGTTGCCCTCCAGCGAAACCACTGCCTGTCAGTTTGATCGAGCGTGATTCCGCGTTGCGCGATTTTGCATGGGGCTGGTTCGGTTCTTAATCGCATTTGATGGTCCGCATTCATACCGTAGATCCACTCATCGAAACGATCGATTTTACGAAGAGTAACGAACATGAAAAAGGCGTTGCTCAGGACGTTTTGAGGACGATCAGCGGCATGAAGTACAGAGCGGACATCAGCGGTCTACGGGCCGTCGCCGTTGTTCCTGTTGTCCTGTATCATGCTGGCTTTTCAGCGGTCAGCGGCGGGTTCGTTGGGGTCGACATCTTCTTTGTGATCTCCGGCTTCCTGATAACGTCCGACATCATCGAGCGGACAGAGAGAGGCGAATTCTCGCTGCTGGACTTCTATCACCGCCGCGTTCGACGGATTTTCCCCGCCCTCTCCGCGATGCTCGCCGCCTGTTTTGCGATGGCGTGGTTTGTGTTGCCGCCGGGAGAGTTCATTGGGTTCGGCAACAGCGCCATCGCCGCTGCGATTTCCTTCAGCAACTTCTTTTTTTACCGCAACACCAACTATTTCACTGAAGCCGCGAACTCGCTCCCGCTCCTGCACACATGGTCGCTGGCTGTCGAGGAGCAGTTTTACTTGCTGTGGCCTTTGGCAGTCATACTCATGATGCGATGGCTGAGACCGTGGGCGTCGTCAATCATCGTCGCAGCGCTATTCGTCATGTCCATCTACGCCGCTGAGCACTGGCTCCAGAGCGACCCGCCCTTTGTATTCTACATGCTTCCGACGCGCGCTTGGGAACTGCTCGCGGGCGGGCTGATCGCGCTGCCCGTGGCCAAGGCAATGAAGCCAAACCAAACGATTGCGGAACTCCTCGCTGCCTCGGGTCTGGCGCTCATCACCGCTTCACTTTTCCTGATCGATCAAGATACGCCATTTCGTGGCCTCCACGCGCTTGCTCCCTGCATTGGAGCGGCGCTCATCATCGCCGCCGGCTTTCACCGCGAAACAATGGTCTCAAAAGCGCTGTCGATCGGCCCTGCCGGCTTCATCGGCCTGACTTCCTACTCGCTCTACCTCTGGCACTGGCCGTTGCTGGTCTTTGCTGGCATCTATCAAAATCGCGAGTTGCTCGTCTCTGAACGTGTCGCTGTCGTAATGGCCGCGCTGCTCGTCTCAGCTCTCTCATGGCGCTTTGTCGAGCGCCCGTTCCGCCGGAGAGCTACAGGTTGGACGTGGCTGGTACCGACCGCCGGCGCAACAGCTGCGGTGTGCTGTCTATCCCTGGCTATCATCAACAGCTCCGGCTTCCCCAGTCGGGGCCCTGATGGCGGCCCGTCTGTTCAAGCACTCAGAGCGGAGAGGGCCAAGTTCGAAGCATCTTCCTGCCTCGAGCGTGGCGGGCTCATCCCCAAAACGGGCGAATGCCTCCTCGGCTCCGGCAATATCGCTCCGACGATCGTTTTGTGGGGCGATTCTCAGGCTGCCCATCTTGCCCCTTCTTTAAGCGAGGCCGCCCGGACCACAGGCGTGCGCGTCAGACAGATTACAAAAGCGGGGTGCGCTCCTTTCCCCAACATGACGATGCTTCCCGCCAGTCCATTGACAGCGGATTGCCCGGCCTTCAATTCGTCCGCGCTCCAATCGGTGCTTGCCGATCGCAACGTCACACTCGTGATCCTAGCAGGCCGCTGGAACACCTACTCGGGGCGTGGAGGCAGCTTCCTTTCGAAGGATGGAAGCTGGCCTTCGCGGGAGGCTTCCAAAGCGAACTTCACGTCCGCCATTAAAGAGACCGCGGCCGCACTGGCGACCCGTGGCATCAAGACCGCCGTGGTTGGACCAGCCCCAGAACCGCCCACCGATGTGCTGACTTGCCTTATCCGTGCGGACTTCATGAATGGCGATGCGCCGTGCTCCACCATGCCGGCCGAGAGGTCTTGGCAGAACAATCAAATCCTCGCGGATCTGCTGCCACGAACTGTACAATTCGTTCCGATAGTCCAAGCTTTGTGTGGGCAGGAAAAGTGCCCGTTGAAATCAGGTGAAGACGTCTTCTACCTCGACGCGATCCACCTTTCGCGGGCGAGCCGGCATATCCTCGCCCCCATTTTCGCTAAGGTCATCTCTTCGCCGGCCATGGATCTGGAGTAAGTCAGGCTTCTCCGGGGGAAAGGATCGCGCGCATGGCCGCGGTGCAGCGCGGGCTAACCCTCAGCAAGGACTCCCGTCAGTGCTCTGCTGCAGCCACGACCTTGAGCCTGATTGATTGGGGTCCAACGGCAGAGTTATGCGGCTCGACAGCACCGTCACCGCCGCACCCATCCATGCCCAATTACCAGCAGCATTCTGTGGACGCAGTGCGGGTATGGTTCGCTCCTCCCGTGCGAGCGCAGAAAGAGGGCGCGGACGACAATGCCGCCCCAAACTGGCCGAGTCCACCTTCAGCAGCTCGAACTCACCCGCATTGGGCTATGTGGAGCACGCAGCGGCGCTATTGCCCCTGACAACTGGGCCAGCCATGGAACAGTGGCAGGGCATGGTCCGCCACGGCGGGTGCTGGCCGGCGGCAACGGCTCCGAACTCGGGCTGCCGAGCTGACACGCCTCTCTTTCTCGACTTACGCCACCTACGAAGCCGTGCTTTGATTGCGTCGAGCAGCGTCCCTGCGGGCCCTTGATCTCCGTGCCGAATCATCTCCCGCGAGCAGAACCCCAGCACTGAAGAAGTGGGGCATATTCCCGGCCGCGCCGCGTGCAGATTGGCTCCGAGGAGCTTTGCGCCATCGCGATGTTTCTCCCGATGGCATCAGGTCACCCAGGGGAGTAAAGCTTTGAACGGCATTGCTCAGGTGCCTGGTCAATCGGTGCGGGCAATGCGATGGGCTTGCTTTCGTTTTGAGTAACAGTGGGCTGTGCAGTTACTGCAGCCTGGGGTTCATTTAGGATTTCGACGGTAATGCTTTGCTTGATTGACGGGGGCAGCGATTCCCTGGTCGGAAAAAATCCAACGGCTAAGATGGCGATCAGGTGCAGCGTCACCGAAATTGCAAGGCTCGGTGCTATTGCGTTAGGAACATGCCGGCCATTTCTTCCCTGCATCGGCAAAGCTATAGCTCTGATGGCCGTGGGCCTGGACCAAACCCAAATCGACTAAAATGCTCTTTGCCGCTTCCGAATAAAACCGAGAAGATGGGCCTCCGATGCATCACGCTCGCGTTCACCATCAGCCTATTCCACAACATGTAGCGACTGTTCTGTCGCCCGATATCGTTGCACGACGTCTGCGACGATGTTCTTGCTGATACCAAGGTCGCGGGCTATCCAGCGGTAGCTCCTTCCTTCATCAATAAGTGCCAGGACCTTGGGCGCGAGTCGGTCGGATTTAGGTCGGACTCCGACCTGTCTTCCCAATTTCCTCCCCCGCGCCTTTGCTGCGGCGAGACCCGATTTGACCCGTTCACTGATGAGATCACGCTCGAATTCGGCAATGCCGGAGAGCAATGTCGCCATCATTCGGCCATGTGGGGACGACAAATCGAAGGCCATACCGTCATGGCGATGACGGAAACTTTTCAGCTTTCCAGTTCGCGCAGCGTGTTGAGGAGGTCGATCGTCGAGCGACCCATCGAGAAAGCTCGGTCACGAGGATGGCATCGATTTGCCTCGACTGCGCCAGCGCCATGACCTTTTTGCGTTCGGCCCGATCGAGCTTCGCGCCGGAACCTGTCTCTTTGAATAACGCACATCCCGTTCGCAGTTAATGATCGTAGTCAAGATGGGCAGAGTTATTTCGAGGTCGAGCTCAACGCGGCAAAAGCGACCCCAAACAGCAAGGTCTTAAGCGAAGGAGAGCAGCGCGCGCTCGCCCTGGCCTGCTTCTTAGCCGAGGTCGGAGGAGACACATCGCGTCAAGGCATGATCATCGACGACCCCGTGTCATCTCTTGACCATGTTCGGATCAGGCGGGTCTGATCGCGTGCTAACACCCGAGGAGGCCAGTGCAGAGGTCATCAAGACTCTGGTGTGGCCCGTCGTGATCTTCCGGAAATGGAAATCGAGGGTGCGGTTATCACCATTCCAGCGGCATTCAACCAGATGCAATCAGAGGCCACGATGAGGGCCGCAAGGATGGCAGGGCTCAATCGGATATCGCTGCAGCAGGAGCCGATCGCGGCGGCGATGGCCGCCAAGCCCGCCTCGAAAGGCGGCTTGTACCTTCGTGCCTGAGATCGTGGAAATGCAGTTCTTCGATTTTCAAGTCGCGGCAGGCTCGTCGGAAGGCGGTTCCGGCTGATCTCCCGTTGTAAGGCGTTGTAAGGGAACACGGCGCTTGCACCACTCACGGACGCCGCTCCTCCGGAATCGAGCGTGCGTCGTAGCCGCTGACGTTGAGCAGCGGGATACGCATGTGATTCCTCTTTTTTGTGGCGGGCCTTTGCGGCCTCGGAGGAACCCGCCTGGCCGTAGCGACTTGTAGAGCGAGATTATTCATGGGACACTGTCTAGCCGCGGGCCGACGCCCATAATGGCGGGCTCGGCCGAAAGCAGCTTCTTCGCCGCTGCCCTGACCTGGTCGAGCGTCACCTGCTCGATGAGGGCCGGGCGGCGCTGGATGTAGTCTATTCCGCGCTTGTCGAGCTGCAACCCGACAAGCGTCGCTGAAATCGACCTGGAGGAACCCAGATTGTCGATAGCATAGGCGCCGATCAGATACTTCTTGCTCGCTTCGAGTTCGGCCGCTGTTGGCCCTGTGTCCACCAGCTCCTTGATTACTCGTCTTATCAGGTTGAGCGTCTCGGCCGCCCTGTCGGCGCGCGTCGACGTGGCCACGACAAGCGTGTTGGAATGCTGATAGCCTTCCAAGCTAGAGGAGACACCGTAGGCAAGGCCGCGCTTTTCGCGCACTTCCTGGAACAGACGGGAGGTAAATGGCGAGCCTCCGAGTATATCGTTTATCAGCTGCGCGGCATAGAATTCCGGGTCGCTTCGTCCGATGCCAGGAAAAGCCAGCTGGAGCGAAGTCTGGGGCAGGGCATATGCGACCGACGTCCACCAGCCGAGCTTCGGGGTGACATCAGGTACTGGGGCGAGCGCCTGCTTCTGAGGCAAATCGCCGAACAACTGGTCGAGCCTTGCACTCAGGGCTTTGGCATCTATGTCGCCGACGACCGCCACGTGCAGCCCGTCGCGGGCGAAAGCGGCCTTGTGGAAGGCGCTTAGATCGGCGGGCGTTATGCGGGCCAGGCTTTCCTTGGTGCCCTCGGGCGGCCTCGAATACGGATGCGTGCCGTAGATCCTGCGCCGCCATGCAAGCTCGGCTATCGCGTGAGGTTCGCGCTCGTTGGCGATGATGCCGGAGAGAAGCTGGGCGCGGATGCGGTCGACCGGCTCCTGATCGAAGCGAGGCCTGTTCACTGCTAGCCCGACCAGATCGAAAGCGGCGTCCTGGCGCTTGGAAAGCAGGCGTATCGAGCCATGGATGCCGTCGCGCCACGCGTCCAAGCTCATTTCGGCGCCGGCGTCGTCCAGCTTTATCTGGAAGGGCTCGCTGTCGAGATTGCCGGCGCCCTCGTCGAACAAGCCGGTCATCAAATTGGCAAGCCCCTCTTTACCGGCCGGGTCCTGGCTGGTGCCGCCGTCGAAGACAAAGTGGAGCGTGACGATCGGCAGCGTGTGGTCTTCCACCAGCCAGGCGGTAATGCCCTTTGACGAGGTCACCTCCTGGACGCTCATGGCCGCACGAGCGGAAAGCGCCGGCAGAACGAGGAAGAAAATAGCAAGGGAAAGGACGGCCAGCAAGGTGACGAGGCGCACGGCCCTCCCTTCTCTAACGGGAGAGGGCAATGCTTGTGCAATGGCGCTGCGGAGTTGGTTTGTCATCGGGTCAATTGTCCTTGGGCAAGAGATAACCAGTGGTCGAATGGTCGGACACGAGATAGCGGGCGGCAACGGCCTTAACCTGATCGGCGGTGACCTTGCGGATGCGATCGGGCCATTCCTCGACGTCTTTCACACTGCCGCCGGTGGCAAGCGTGGAGCCATACATGTCGGCGATGGAACTCTGCTCGTCGTGGGCGAAAATTACCGAGCGGACGAAACGATCCTTGGCCTTCTCCAGCTCGCCTGATGTGACGCCGTCCTTGGCGATTCGGGCGACCTCGGCCTCGATCGCCGCCTGGACATCGGCCAGCTTGGCGTCGCCGCGCGGCGCGCCATAGACGGTGAAGTTGGTGGCATCGAGCATAGTGCCCTGGAAGAAGGCGCCAGCCTCGGCGGCAATACCCTGCTTGACGACAAGCTGCTGGTGGAGCCGGCTGCGGCTACCGCCGCCGAGGATCTCCGCCAGGAGGTCCAGCGCTTCGGCTTCCCCCGGCTTTGCAGTGTGATAGGAGGGAACCACCCATTGCGTCGAAAAGTTCGGCACGCTGACACGCGCGTCAGTGAGCGTCACCGTGCGCCTGGTGTTCTGCTCGGGTTCGACCGGACGGATGCGCGGCGGCAGGTCCGGACCACGCGCAATCTTGCCATAGGTCTTTTCGGCCAGCGCCTTGACAACCTGCGGCTCGACATCGCCGGCCACCACCAGCACGGCGTTGTTGGGCGTGTAATACTTGTCGTAGAAAGCCGTGGCGTCGGCGCGGTTCAGCTTCTCCATCTCCTGCATCCAGCCGATCACCGGAATGCGATAGGGCTGGTTCTGCCAGAGCGTGGCGTCGACCTCCTCGCCGAGTACTGCCTGCGGATTGTTGTCGATGCGCGAGCGGCGTTCCTCGAGGATGACGTCGCGCTCGGTGGCGATGACGTCGTCGTTGAGGATGAGGTTGCGCATGCGATCGGCCTCGAAATCCATCATCTGCTCGAGCGCCTGCGGCACCACCGTCTCGTAAAAAGCAGTGTAGTCATAAGAGGTGAAAGCGTTGTTCGAACCGCCGATGGCGGAGACGGCGCGGTCGAACGCGCCGGCCGCGTGGTTGGTCGTCGCCTTGAACATCAGATGTTCGAAGAAATGGGCGATGCCGGACTTGCCCGGCGGCTCATCCGCGCTGCCGATCTTGTACCACACCATATGAGTGACGATCGGCGCGCGGTGATCGGGGATGACGACGACCTCCATGCCGTTGTCGAGCAGGAAATTTGTCGCCTTGATGTCATCGGTGGCCGCCAGAACCGGAGCGGCGGGGATCACAAACGACAGCGCGGTCGCAAAAAGTGTCCCGCGCAGCCAGTTTATCGATGGCTTCGGATGTGATGACCGGGCGATGGGCAAGGTTCCAGGTGAAGTGAGTTGTCCCTCATTTTGAAGGTGCTGCTTCCTCGTCGCCCTCACTGGGAGAAAGTGGATCGGTGGGCAGCGCCGGGCCAGATGAGCCCTCAGCATGCTGCCAAGCCCGACTCGAGCGTTATCTTTGAGTGCGTCGTGGAAAGGTGGGGCGGCATTTTTTGGTGGGGGATCATGGGACGACTCTCCTGGCCTCGTATGTGTTTGCGATGACCACGCACGCACCGTGCCAAATGAGAAAACCGTTTCGGCAATGTGATTAATCGGACTCTGTGTGTTGCGTATCCGACATTGTCGGACAAGCCCCTGTCCCAGAAGCGCTTCGCCTGCTCGTCACGGATCTGGCCGGCAAGATCGATCGACTGGAGTCAAGAGGTCGAGCGGCTGCGCCTCAACAACAGCGGTACTGTCAAGTTTGGCCGAGGCGGCGATCTGTGGCACCGTCTTGCTCATGAGCACGACGTCGCGCGGAACGCCACATGAGGCGGTTCAAATCAGCCGGACATGCGCGGCAGTTCCTCGCCACTCACACTCCGATCCACAACCACTTCCAGCTCTGCCGTCATCGTCTCTCAGCCAGTGAGTACCGAGCTGCTCGTGATCGCGCCTTCCTCACCTGGCGGGATGCGACAGGTGTTGCCCTCGTGGGCTGATGTGTACTCGCTTGACGGCTGCGCATCTTGCGATCTGTGAACTAGTTTAATGAGGACTTGCCTTTGTAAAACCAGCTCGCCGGGTAAACTACGCTGGCGTTGTCGACGGAGTTCGCGCCAAAATCGTCCCTGTAGTACCCCACCGTATGAAAGATGAAGGCATCGCGTTCGGTATCGACGAGAGCGACGATGTGCGGCTTCCACCCTAACCTCGGGTCGAAGCCGCACGTCGGATCCTGGAAACGTGAGTCAACGCCCGCGGTCAGGTAATCCTTGCTGCCTCCATAGAGGACTTTTTCGCCGAATCCGCAGAGCTTGTCATGGTCCTCCCCAAAAACATGCGGTTTGTCGCGTTTTCTGTCACCGGAGAGTTCGTCCCATGCCTTACCGCCGTAGGATTGGTGATCGCCCTCGCGGGCCAAAGATCGATAGTCGCCTCGACAAGCGTCGATTCTGTCACTGCCATTAGGACCCAAGCTCGCATCGTGCCGCTCGTCGTCGATTGCTTCGGGAGTTGGTTGACCTCTAAAAAACTGTTTTAGCTGCAGGATAAGCTTTCTCATCGCAATCTCGACGAAGCCCCTTCGTATACCGCTCGTCGAGTCATTGCGGTAATCGTTTGCCGTTATGAATGCATGTACGGGATGGATGTCTTCACGTGCTCTTCGCCTTGCTGCCTTAGCAGTGGCGGCGGGACTGCGGCGGCCCGCAGTCCTAGCGACATTCGACACGCGAAACCGCTGGACGAGGATGTTGGCGATAACAGTTCTTATGGAGAACGAATCAAGCAGCTGAGCTGCCGCGCAGGACTGCCAGCTTGTAGCCAAAGGGCCGTTGGGCCGATGCGGTGACCAACTGGCCAGCACGGCTCTCTACGAGGCGGCTTATTCGCTGCTCGTGCTCAGCAAGAAATGGTCGGGCCTCAGAGCGTGGGGCATGAACATCGCCAAACGGCGCGGTATGGCTCCAGCCCGAGTTGCTGTTGGCCGCAAGCTCGCCGTCATTCTGCGTCGCATGAGAGGCCGGTGTCGTCGATGAACACGAGCTTCGCCGGATCGAGATCGAGCTGGCCGTCGAACCACTCCCGGCGCGCTAACAGGACGTCGGGGCGATAGCTGTGGCCGCGAAGCCAGACGCTCAAGGCGCCCACCACGAGAACGGTGCCTCTGTCGCCCTCGCGTTGACTAAGCTACTAACCGAGTGGGCAGACCTGAGCGCGGTGGCACACTCAACTTTCCGCAATACCTGCCAGGGCGCCGCATCCCGTTCCTAAACCGTCAACTCCTTTTCCATGCAGCTAACATCCAATTTTTCCCATCGACGTGAAAACATCGGAACATAATTCCTTATGTCTATAAAGTTAGGAGAATATCGTCCGACCTGATTTGGTGCCGGCCTGAGGCGCATGCAAGGTGTGGGAGATTGATGACTTGGCACAGCTATCGGTCCTTGGAATATCCGGCGGTGTAGGCACGCCGTCGCGCACCACCGCCGTAGTGAACGCGCTGGTCAATGCAGTCGCGCTGCGCGTCCCTGCAGACACAGGCCTGATTGAGATCACGGAGGCAGCACCCTCGCTTTTCGCCGGATTATCCCGCGGCGCACTTGGCGCATCTGGCGAAGCGATCATCCAGCGTGTCGAGAAGGCCGATTTGCTCGTGGTCGGAACGCCTGTCTATAGGGCTTCCTACACTGGCGCTCTCAAGCACCTGTTCGACCTGGTCGACTATCGCGCCTTGACGGGCAAGACCGTGCTTCTCGCGGCGACCGGCGGGAGCCCATACCATGGCTTGGTGCTCGAACATCAGCTCCGGCCATTGTTCGGCTTTTTCGGTGCCGTCACCGTCCCGACCGGCGTCTACGGCGCCCCCGACGATTTCATCGAAGGCGAGATCGCCGGTGCAGCCATCATCGAGCGCATTTCAAGGGCCGCCACCGAAGCGGTCTCTTTGCTTAACTCCAGTCATGCAAACGATGCCGTCGCCACGCGCGTCGGCTGAATCAATCAAAAAAGGGAACGACGACATGGCCTCGCATTCCGACAGCCTCAAATTCGCCTACTGGGTCCCGAATGTCTCCGGCGGACTGGTCATTTCCAACATCGAGCAGCGGACGGGTTGGGACATCGAGTACAACCGGAAGCTCGCCCAGATCGCCGAGGCCAATGGCTTCGACTATGCGCTGAGCCAGATCCGTTTCACAGCCGGCTATGGGGCCGACAACCAGCACGAATCCGTCTCGTTCAGCCATGCCCTGCTTGCCGCGACCACAACGCTGAAGGTCATCGCAGCGATCCTGCCCGGCCCCTGGAACCCTGCTCTGGCGGCCAAGCAGATCGCTACCATCAACCACCTGACCAATGGCCGCATCGCCGTCAATGTCGTCAGCGGCTGGTTCCGCGGCGAGTTCGCCGCCATTGGCGAACTCTGGCTCGACCATGACGAGCGCTATCGCCGGTCGGAGGAATTTATCCGTGCGCTGCGGGGCATCTGGACGGAGGACAGTTTCACGCTGAAGGGCGACTTCTACCGCTTCACCAACTATTCGATGAAGCCCAAGCCGATCGAGCCCTTGCCCGAGATCTTCCAGGGCGGCTCGTCGCGCGCCGCGCGCGACATGGCGTCGCGGGTCTCCGACTGGTATTTTACCAACGGCAACACGCCGGAAGAGATCCGGAAGCAGGTCGACGACATCCGCGCCAAGGCGAAAGCCAATGGCCACAAGGTGAAGATCGGCGTCAATGCCTTCGCCATCGCCCGAGACAGCGAGCAGGAAGCACGCGCAGTGCTCGACGAGATCATCGCCAAGGCCAATCCCGAGGCAGTCCAGGGTTTTGCCGATCAGGTCAAGAATGCCGGCAAGGCCTCGCCGGAAGGCGAAGGCAATTGGGCGAAATCCTCATTCGAGGATCTCGTGCAATACAATGACGGCTTCCGCAGCAATCTCATCGGCACGCCGGAAAAGATCGCTGAACGCATCGTCACGTTGAAGGACGCCGGCGCCGACCTGATCCTGCTCGGCTTCCTGCATTTCCAGGAAGAGGTCGAGTTTTTCGGCAAGCGCGTCATCCCACTGGTGCGCAAACTGGAAGCGGCTCGCGACAGGGAGCTTGTCGCCGCGGAATAGACAGGCGCGGCCTCGGACCGCGCCCGGACTCCTTCAAAAAATCAGGGACGTTTCATGATTGGTGCTTCGCTGGGAGCCGCCGCATACGAGCGCGCGCCCGAAATTTCCGCCATCCTCGCGGTGACTAACCCCGTCGGCGACAGGCGTCCGGCATGCCTCTCGTCACGGCCGGATGCGGTTCTCGCGTTGAGCGGGATCGGCATTTCCTTTGGCGGCGTCAAGGCGCTGAGCGACATTGATCTCGAGGTCAAAGGCGGTGAGATCCGCGCGGTGATCGGCCCCAACGGCGCCGGCAAATCCTCGCTGATCAACATCATCAGCGGTCTCTATCATGCCGACCACGGCACAATTGCGATCGACAGCCAGTCCTTCTCCCGGGTGCCGGCGAGCCGCCTGGCTCACCTCGGTGTCGCCCGCACCTTCCAGAACCTGGCGCTGTTTTCCGGTCTTTCGGTTCGCGACAACATCGCTTCGGGCCGCGTCCACACCAGACGCGCCAGTTTCGTCGAGCATATTGCCGGTCTGCCACGCGCCCGGCTTGAAGATGTCGTGATCGCCGAAAAGGTCGACCAGGTAATCGCGTTCCTGCATCTTGAGGCCGTTGCCGATCGTCTGGTCGCCACGCTGCCCTACGGCCTGCAGAAGCGAGTCGAACTGGCAAGAGCGCTGGTTGCAGAGCCCAAGATCCTGCTGCTCGACGAACCGATGGCCGGCATGACGGCGACCGAGAAAGCCGAGATGGCCGGGTTTGTGCGCGCCGCGCGCGACCGACACGGCGTCACCATCATTCTGATCGAGCACGATATCGGCGTGGTCATGGGACTCTCCGACCGGGTCGCCGTGCTCGACTACGGCCGCAAGATCGCAGACGGGACGCCGGCCGAGGTCAGGGCCGATCCGGCAGTGATCCGGGCCTATATCGGCACCGCCGATGGCGGGAATGGCGAGGACAACTGATGAGCTACTATGATTTCCTCTTCGTCATCGAGGTGCTGGTCGGCGGCCTGCTCTCAGGCGTCATGTATTCGCTTGTCGCCATCGGTTTCGTGCTGATCTACAAGACGTCGGGCGTGCTGAACTTCGCGCAAGGGTCGATGGTGCTGTTCGCAGCGCTCACCTTTGTCAGCCTCGTCGAACGCGGCATCCCCTTCGCGCTTTCGCTGCTCATCACCTTCGCGGTCATGGTCGCGCTGGGCTTCACCATCGAGCGGACTGTGCTCAGGCCGCTGGTCAATCGCTCGCCGATGACGGACCGCGGAAAGCTTTTTGCGAAGAGTGATAAATTGAACAAATAGATTGTTTGGATCGATGCATCCAAATGATGGATACAACTGCTCCCTGCCTGATAACCATTGACCAGACATTCGCACGCAAAAAGGACGGGCCCCGGATCAAGCTCATTCGATTGCGACCCCAGCGACCGTCATCTCGTTTCGAGATTGACAGCGGCACCTCGCCGGGCATCAGTTCGGGAGCGATTTGAGAGTTTCGACGTAGCGTTCGGAGATGGCGGCGTTCATCGGCGCGTTGATGATCAACGGTGCGACAAGACCGTGGCATCGCAGCCCAGCGATGAAGGTCTGCGTCTGCCATTAGCCGAATGGCGGCGCATGCGTCCTGAAGCGCTCGCCCTTCGCTACCCAGCCGGTGTCTTTGGTCAGCTTGGTATTGGTCGACGTCTCATCGAGGAAGATCAGGCGTGCTAAAACCTTGTTGGCGAAGGCAGCGTCTCCTTGCTGACCGCCAGCTGATGCCGTTCGATCAGCTTCTCGCGGGCAAGCGTCGGACCGAAGTCGATGTGGTGTTCGCGGATCAGCTCTAGCACGAAGTCGCGAACACCATCGACAATGCGATTGTTGGAACGCCGGCCACGCGCCTTGTGCCGGAGAGCCCCAGCGCCATCCGCCTGGAACGTCTTCAACAGCCGCTGGATCTGACGAACTGAAACGCCGAGCAAACTTGCCGCCGCAACGCTCGTCATTCGCCGCTCAACAATCTTCGACAAAACCTCGATACGCCGCAGCTCGCGTTCGCTCATCAGAACCAGTCCCAATCTGCAATCTCCCGCGCTCTCGAATGCGGGCAGATTGGCAAGGCAGGAGCGACATTCCTACTTTGCCAGATCCGGACATTTTAACTTAGCTGCTACAGGTCAAAGTCGCATAATTGGCACAGCGGAACGGGAGCTGAGCAGTTCCTGAACCGCCCGGCGCCTCAAGCGGCGATAATAATTCAGATGTTCGCAGATGGGTCGCTCCACTTCCCGACCGGCGAACACCAGCAAGGATATGCCCAGGATACCGCATGGTCTTCGGCGTATACGGCTAGGTGAAGAAACGCACTCTCACAATTAATGGCCAGCGACGGCCGTTCGGCAGCGGGCTTCGTCGCTGGCGAGGACGAGGGTGTCGGGTCTACGACGAAATGTCGGAGGTCGGACATGGAAGGCAGCTTACCATTTGGGTCGTTGAAAGCTTTATTCATTTGGCACGATTAGTGCAACGGATAATCCGCAAACGTTGCACGGAACCGATACGATGTGAGGGAAGCGTCATTCAGATGTTTGCGTTGACCGTCCCCTTAGTCTTCACCCAGTGGCAGCCGCGCAGGCGCTGGCGTCGCCGGCCAGCCCGATAGCTCATCGATCCAGTCGGCGGAGACAGTAGATAGAGTGGGAGAGACACCAGTATGAACTGCGAATGTGATAGGGTTGCTTGGGTAAGTGCCATCGCCTTGCTGTGGACGGCCACTGCTGCATCGGCGAACGAAGGCATGTGGATGCCGGCCCAGAGTGCAGAAGTCGGCGCGGCCATGCGCGCGGATGGGCTCCAGATCGATCCCGCGCAGCTGAGCCGTCTGGACGCTGCTCCGCTTAACGCGATCGTTTCACTGGGCGGATGCTCCGCCTCATTCGTCAGTCCGCAAGGACTGGTCGCCACCAACCATCACTGCGTGCTGGAATCCATCCAGTACAACAGCAAGGAGAGCCAAGACTATCTCACCAACGGGTTTCTGGCGAAGAGCCTGGGTGAAGAATTGCCTGCGGCGCCCGGCAGCCGCATCTATGTGATCGAGGATATGCGGGATGTGACCGCTGACATGCTCAAGGGCGTCTCGGACAAGCTGAACGGCTTTGCCCGCTATGAGCGGCTCGAAGCGAACCGCAAGGCGCTGATCGCCGCGTGTGAAGAACAGCCCAATCGCCGCTGCGACGTGATGCCCTATTATGGCGGCGCCTCCTACCATCTCCAGCAGAAGCTCGAAATTGAGGACGTGCGCCTCGTCTACGCGCCCGCGCCCGGCATCAGTAACTTCGGCGGCGAAACGGACAATTGGATGTGGCCGCGCCACACAGGCGATTTCGGCTTCTATCGCGCCTATGTCGCTCCTGATGGTTCCTCCCGGCCCTATGCGCGTGACAATGTGCCTTACCGGCCAAAGAGTTGGCTGCCCATAGCCCGTGAAGGCGTCCAAGAAGGCGATTTCGTGATGGTCGCCGGCTTTCCCGGCGCAACCCAGCGGTTCCTCACCGCCGATGAAGTCCGGTTCAACTTCGCCGACTACGAACCACTGTCCCAGCGTTTGCTCTCGGATTATGCCGCTCAGATCAACCAAGCCACGGCAGGCAATCGCGAAGCGCAGATCCGCTACGCCTCCATCCTACAAGGCGTGGAAAACTACAAGAAGAAGCTGGCGGGCGATCTAGCCGGCGCCGACGCGATCGGCCTCGACGCGCGCAAGGCTACCGAGGAGGAAGCTTTTCGCGCCTGGGTCGCTGAGTATCCCGTGCGGCAGACGCGCTTTGACGCAGCAATCCGCGAACTGGACGCGATGGTGGGCGAGAATAGCCGGGCTTCGCTGGCGAGGCTGCGCCAGGCGTTGCTCAATCGCGCGCAACTACTGTCATCGGCACGCACTCTCTATCGCTGGACAAAGGAGCACGAGAAGCCCGATGAAGACCGTGAAAGCGGCTTTCAGGATCGTGACCGTAAAGAAATCTCGGATCAGCTGACGCAGATCGAACGCCGCTATTTGCCAGACATCGATCGAAAGCTTTTCGAGGCCGCACTCGACGAATATCGCCGGCTGGACGCAAAGGATCGCGATACTGCTTTCGAAAGCGCTTTGGGCCAAATTGGCCTTGACCGACTCTATGCAGACACCAAACTCGCAGACACGGCAATGCGGCTCGGCTGGCTTGACAAGCCCGCTGCTGCCTTCGAGGCGTCGGAGGACCCTTTCATTAAGCTGGCGCTCGCTCTTTACCCCGGCGACTTAGCTGCGGAGCACGCTGCGAAGGACCGCGCTGGACGCAGCCAGGCGGCTCGCGCCATCTACATGCACGGCCAGCGTGCCTATCGGCAGGCAATCGGCCGGCCGATGTATCCCGACGCGAATGGCTCGCTGCGCACCACTTGGGGCAAGGTGGCGGGGCGAACACGCGACGGGCAGATCTGGATGCCCTTTACCACGGCGGAGGGACTTCTGGCCAAAGAAACGGGCAAGGGTGAGTTCG
Source organism: Mesorhizobium sp. WSM4842 (assembly GCF_055901575.1). NCBI lineage: Bacteria > Pseudomonadati > Pseudomonadota > Alphaproteobacteria > Hyphomicrobiales > Phyllobacteriaceae > Mesorhizobium > Mesorhizobium sp. WSM4842. Next base: position 7,057,479 of record NZ_CM148372.1, on the reverse strand, counting down.
ATGCTCCAGATGCGGCTATCGCAGCGATCCGAGCCAAGGATTATGGCCCCTATGTCGCGCCGGCGCTGGGCACGCTTCCAGTCGACTTCCTGTCCACCGCCGACATCACCAACGGCAATAGCGGCTCGGCCACGCTGAATGGGCGCGGCGAGTTCGTCGGCCTCGCCTTCGATGGCACGCTTGATGGAGTGATCTCCGATTGGGCATATGCCGCAGACCGCAATCGCAGCATCCATGTCGACAGTCGCTTCATGCTCTGGATCATGGACAAGATTGACGGCGCTGGCCGGTTGCTCAAGGAGATGGGAGTGCTGCCGGCGTCGCGCTCCTGAGCGGGGTAGTCTGGTGGTAGGGAAATGCAATTCGGGGACATTGACGTGAGCTTGCCACAGCGATCGTTGATCGTGCTCGAATCGGCCGGCGCTCCAATGCATGCGCAACATTCAAGGTTCGCCAGCGCCTGAGCCGTTGCCCAATACCGTTTCCCCCTTGGCATAACTTCAAATGACTTAATCTGTGCAGTCGCACCGATGCGCTGAACATCGCACTTTCATCTTTTTTGCGTGTTTCGCAAACTCTGGACAGGGCTGAATTGCGGACGGCTGTTTCGCTAAGTCCACGCACAGCTTGCCGGCGTCTGTCCTCGGGAGAGCTGGCTTGATTTGTCTGAACAGTTTGGCGAGGACCGCGAAATGAAGGCAGCATAGGGAATGGAAGCGCCACGGGCGACGACTCGATAGAAGCGGTTCACTCGTTCGACCAGCGAAGTGACGTTCGTTAATCGCACTACTCAGGGTCCGAGCTGAAGCCCTCCATCGAGGAGCGGTTTTTCTTGAGCATGGCCTCAAGAGACGTGTCGAGGTTATCGTGCAGGCGTTTAGCACGATCCGCCGATGGTCTCAGGCACAGATCGTATAGCGACCATGCCCTTCCGGCTGGTTGAGCATTTCAAGACAACCTTCCCGCTGCGGATCATCGAACTTCCGCTGCCGCTTCCCGCATTCACCGAGGCCCTCCAATGGCCCGCCCTTCACAACAGTGATGCGGCAAGCGTCTGGATGCGAGAGATATTGTTACAGGAGGCGTCTCGAATGACTCCTCCGCGGGACGCCAAAAGCCGTCTCAGACACCCCTAATTTACTCCCGCGTCTCACGCCGCCATTCGCGTCAATAGCCCTTGTTGGACTAGATCGATGCTCGCGGCAAGTGCGCCTGCGAGATCGTCCAGCGGGTGGGCTGCGTCGACAAACGGTGCGAATGAGAAGGGGCCCGTATAACCGCCTTCAAGCAGCGCCCGGATCTGGCTGCCATTGTCGGAACCGAATAGGACGCGATCCGGGTAAATCCAGTGGATTGGATCGTTCACTCTTGAAATGTGCACCAGACCGGTCAGTTCGCAGGAGAAGAACGGCTCCCCGGCGAGCGTGTGATGAAACGTGTCGTGCACGAGCCGGAAGACGGACTGGCCATCAATGGCGGCAATGGCCTTAGCCGCTTCGTTCTTCGATCGAAGCGAGCAGGTCTGGAAGCCCAGCGGCTCGATGAGACCGATCAGGCCGCGCGACTGGAGGACCGGCTTGAGCGCCTTCAAGGCGACGCGGAGATCGCCCCGGCGCTCGCCATTGGCAGGCCAGGAGCCATCGTTGACCGGCACCAGCATGAGCGTCTTGGCTCCGCAGGCCGCCGCATAATCGGCGAGCCTGCTCGCCTCGGCCCTGCGGGCAGGAGTCCACTCATTGAAGCGCTGCAAGGCATTGATGGAAATAATCCCAACGCCTGCTTCGGCGGCGGCAGACCGGACGTCCGCCGCCGGCATGCCGCGTGCAATAGCATTGCTGCGCTGTTGGCTGCGGATCTGGACATCGGTCAGGCCCTGGTCACGGGCAAAAGCGAAAAGTGCCCTGACGTCGAGTCCGGACGTCGCCATGTGGTCGAGTGCAAAGCGGGGCGCTGCTTGGCGCATGGCTTGGCTTTCCTTCAATGTTCCGGGAAATCTTTCTTTGACGCTATTGCGACGCTTGACTTAAGACAAACGATTAGATCAGATGTTTTTCATCTGAAAAGGAGATGGCTGATGAACAGCGCCGACCTCCGGTTTTTCCAGGCGGTTGTGAGAGCAAACAGCACGGATTGGAGCACAATGGCTGGCCAGGGTGCTCCGCTTGCGCGTGCCATGCGGCCAAACTCATTTCGAGGTCAGCACTGCTGCTCTTAAGACTGAGGTTCAACAATCAAATCGAGATCAGTAAGTGTGACTGTCGTCGAAGGTGACCCGCAGCAGCCGAGTGCCCCATCTGTGGGATGCCTCTCGTTTTGCCAAAACTTGGAGAGTCACACGATCTTCGCATGATGGGGTCGGAACAAGAACTGCTCAAAATCGTACGAGGCATTTATCAACCAAAGGCAGCTACGGTTGATTTGATGATGATTCCTCCACCCAGGCTTCGGCGCATCTGACGCCCCGTGGCGACGCGAAAAACGCTCAGTAGCTGCAGCGCCGGCGGCACGCGCGACCAGATGGTCCTCAAGACTTCTAGACCATGCCGGGTTTTCCGAACGGCGCTCCCGGATACCACGCGCTGTGACCATCGGAAGCCAACCTCGTGGAAAGGTCGGCATGCTGCTGGCTGATATGATGAAAGACGCCGGCGATGGTACGGCGGACGCGGGAGTTGAAGCCCTCTACCGAATTGACGTGGACGGCATCGCGAACATACTCACCACTGGAATGCTTCACGGTCTCCTGCTTGGCAAAGCTTCTCACCAATGGCCATGAATGCTTTCCACTCGTCGCTTATCAAATGAGCTCTCGACTCGATCTGCGCTTTAATGACGCGTCGTTTGCTCGCGCTGAGAGACCGGTCACGACCGCGGCACGCGCGTCACCGGCCGGAGCGCCGGTCGTGACGTCGGTCGGTCGCTGCACCATGGCCATAACCGGCGCCTATCGATACTGATGCCGCGCTCGGCCATCATTTCCTTCAAATCGCGAAGGCTCAAGCCGTAGGCCAGATACCAGCGAACGCAAAGCAGAATGACGGACTGGTCGAAATGGCGGCCCTTGAACATCTGAACTCTCCGGCGAAACTACCAGAGGCCGTGCCATGCGCCTGGTTACCGAAGACTTTGCAACACAGCCTCGCGCACATCTTCTGCTGAAAACCCGCACGCAGACCCTCGATGGCTCCCTGCGGTCGACCTTCCGGCAAATGGTATCCCGGCATGGCGAACGACAATCACGAGAACGGCGAAATGGTCCGCGCGGCTTGACCGCCCCACAAATCCTGATGCTCCTCTCGTACGGGCGTGAAGCATCTCGAGCATCGCAGGCCCGGCGCGCTCGACGATGGCGACGCCGGCCAGCAATCCTGCGCGCAGTTACGGGGCAGGAGCGGGTTAGCCGCGGAAGGAAGCGGCTTCCATTGCGCATGGGGATATGGAACCAGTCGAGGACATGCTCGCTCGCCTGCGATCATTTCCGCGTGCGACGGGACTTCTTCCCAACTGCCGGTACGAAAGGTAATATCCTGATTGGGTGCTTCTTGGTCGAGAGTACGCCGTTGCAGTTCGCGATCATAGCCGCGCCGTCTTCAGCCAGCGAGCGGCCTACGATCAGCTCGAATTTTTCTTCCGGTCGTCACGGGGCGGATGTACTCGGGAACCACTGCATGAAAATCCAGGCGGCGTCCGGGCTCTTCGAGTATTTCGATACCGCGAGCGAAGAGCCGCGGGCAGGTTCACGCGGGCAGGCATCCTGCATGAAGGATAACTGACAGGCGAGCGTTACCGCTTTCGCTAAGACGCCGCCAATTCCGGCGGCATTGGCGGCCGAGCGAGCGCCGTTCGACGCGCAAATTATTCGCCATTGGACTTTAGAAAGGCGACCGTCGCTAAGATCAGCTTGTCCACGGTCTTGGCACTCTGTTCAACGCCGAAACCATGATCAACGGGTTCAGCCCACAGTTCTTCCGGACCGTCGTGATAAGCCAGCAACGACTTGGCGAGAACGGGTTGGGGAAAGACGATGCTGTCGCGCGTGCCGACCGCGAGGAACAGCGGCCCCTTGTAGCGCGAGATTTCGCCGGCAGGCTGCACCGCGTATAGGCTCTCGAAGAAGCGGCCTTTCAAGGGAATTTCCTTCCCATCTCCGACGCGCTTGGCCGGATAGACTTTATCGCCCGCTGTCACAGCTTCCGCCATCTGCTTCTCGCCAAAAATGGAGATGAACGCTGCCGGAAGATTGATGCCGGGGTTCCAGAGCACGACAGACTTTAAAGGCGTTTTCGTCCGGCCGGCAACTGCTGTCGTGACCGCACCGCCCAGGCTCATTCCCATCAACGAAATACGTTTGCCGTCGACGCTGTCATTCGTCGATAGGAAGTCGAGCGCCGCTTGTGCGTCCGTTATCTCGGTTTCGACGGTCATGTCTTCGAATTTGCCGTCGCTCGCGCCGCTGCCGCGAAAATCGATCCGAAGCGAAGCGATGCCATTCTTTGCGAACACCGGCGCGGCACGCCCGAACAGGCCTTCCTTCACCGCCTCCGAACTCCATTCGTTGCGGCTGCCGGTGAAACCGTGAAGCATCAGGATGACGGGAGGATTCGCGACATCATCCGGCGTGACCATCGTGCCTACGATTGTCTGGCCTTCGACTTGGAACTTGATGGTGGCCTCCTTGGCTTGCGCCGAAACTAAAAAAGTTGTCATCAGCATTCCCAGTGACGCTGCAACGGTTCGGTGTAGCTGTTTCATAGCTGCTCTCTCCTTGTTGTTTGAATTTGCGCGGCCGGTCAAAGCTGATGGCGCGGCCGTATCGGACTGGCATTAGACATTGACGTGTCTCACCGCCGCGATGCCTAATTTCCGCGAAGTTCGCCGGTTATGAATTGAGCTCGACCAAGGCCGAAGGACCAATCCGCGTCACCATTTTCTACGATACTGACCACAACATCTGCAGGGTCGATCGCACACACATCCAAAAGCCCTGTTGCAACGAAACGATAGAAGGCCTGTTTGTCGTCAGTTGACCGCGCTCGCGAGACCACCTCGATAATGATCAGCCTGTCGCTGCGAAAAAGACCAAGACCGGTATCCTCCGCGCGCACATGCGATGTCTCGTGTTGGATCAGGATCTGATAGCGATCGGCTGGCGGTACATGGAAAGCCCTGACCACCGCCTCATGGATGCAGTCGAGGATCTTGTCCTGCTCCCCAGGCGATCGGCCCTTCAGAAGGTTAATTTTTATCAGCGGCATGGGTCGTCCTCGGAAATAGGAAGAGGGCGGGGACGCGCACTCGGCGTCCCGGTGAAGATTCAGATTGTCCTCGCAGGTAGGCCGGTTGGGGCAGCCTCGGGCTCCCCAGCCAGCGCGCAGGGGAACCAGAGAACATTTACGACTGCGCTCATGATCGCGATCGCAATGGGATAGGCCAGGCCCGCATAGATGTTGCCCGTGTAGGCAACCAGCGACAGGTTGATGAGGGGAACAAAGCCGCCAAACACGCCTGTTCCGATGTGATAGGGCAGCGAGAGCGAGGTGTAGCGCAATTTCGCCGGGAAGAGCTCGACGAGGAAAGCTGCCATAGGGCCATAGACCAATCCGACGAAAACGAGTTGGGCGACGATCAGCGCTGTTACCAAAACGAAGTTCTGGGCAGCGACGGCGGCGGCGATGCCCTGATAGATTGGAACATAGAACACGGCTGCCAGAATGAAACCGGTGACAATCAACTTGCGACGGCCGATCCGGTCGGACAAGGCGCCGAAGAAAACGATGAGGGGCGTTCCGATCACCAAAGCAGCAGCAAGGCAAATGTTCGCTGTCAGGAAGTCAAGCTTCAGCACGCTTTGCAAGAAATACAGTGCGTAGAACTGGCCTGTATACCAAACGCACCCCAGGCCGGCGGTCGCCCCGAACAGTGCAAAGGCTGCATAACGCACGCCATCACCGGTGGCGAAACTCTCACGGATTGGGCTCTTTGCGGTCTTCCCGCCTTTGCGAAGCTCCTCGAAGACCGGGGATTCGCTCAGCTTGAGGCGCAGATAAAGGGACAACACGATCAAAACCGATGATAGCAGGAACGGAATTCTCCAACCCCATTGCTTGAAGAGTTCTTCGCCGAGCGACAGCCGACACGTAAGCACGACGACAATCGCCAGAAAAAAGCCGACGGTTGCCGTTGTCTGGATAAAGCTCGTGAAGAACCCGCGCCGGTTCGCCGGTGCGTGTTCTGCAACGTAAACGGCGGCGCCGCCGTATTCGCCGCCTATCGCCAATCCCTGGATCAGCCGAAGGACCACAAGAGCGATCGGTGCGAAATATCCCGCGGTCTCAAAGGTTGGCAAGACGCCGACGAGCGCGGTCGCAATGCCCATCAGAAGGAGCGTCATCAAGAACGTGCTCTTGCGTCCGACGCGGTCGCCGATGCTGCCGAACAGCAGGGCTCCCAATGGGCGCACGAGGAAGCCTGTGGCAAAGGTTGCGACGCTGATCAGAACAGCTGCCGTCGGTTCATTGGCAGGGTAGAAGAGCGTTGAGAAGAAAATCGCCAGACTTCCGTAAAGATAGAAGTCGTACCATTCGATGACCGTGCCGGCGCTTGATGCAAGGACGACGGTCCAGATACCTGGTTTGCGGACGGAGTCGCCCCTTTCCTGTAGCTGTTGCATGCTGCAGTTCCCCTTTTATGTTTTGAAAGCAGTCGGCCCTCTCTTCAGGGCCGTGGTAAGTCAGCTCGCGATGCGCTGATCGAATGCGTAGACCCCAAGTCTTTCGCCTGCCTCGCGCACCGTTCGGCGAACGATGTCCTTCGCCGACGGCAGATCGTTGATGAGGCCCACCGCCTCACCGACAGTCACGTTGGCCGTGTCATAGTCGCCGGAGGCCCATGCCGCCTCGACCTTCGACAATTCTTCGGAATGCAGCGTGCGCAGCTCTTCTTCCCGCCCGTGCCACTTGTCGATGAAGCCGTTTTTGAGCAGTCGGCCGGTATAGCCAGCGGGCCAGGCCTTCTGACGGACGATATCGTAGACGGAAGTCCGGATTGTCTCGTCGCCAGAGGCCGCGACTACCTTGTCCTTGGCTGCCGGATGGATGAGCGACTCGCGCGTAGCCCAGAACCTGGTTCCCATCAGGACCCCGTCTGCTCCGAGCATCAGCGAAGCGGCCAGGCCCCTACCGTCGGCAATGCCGCCTGCCGCCACGACAATGACAGAAGGCGAAATCTTTGCCACCAGATCCACGACTGCGGGAACGAAGGGCATGGTTGACCGCGCGACCAGGCCATGGCCGCCGGCCTCGGTCCCCTGAACAATAAGAACGTCGGCGCCAACGTCGATTGCGCGCCGGGCATTTTCGAGTGTGTGGATCATGCAAATCAGCGGAACACCCGCCTGCTTGACCCGTGCCGCGAGCTTCGCCGGATCCGAAAACGAAAGCATCATCGCGGACGGACGCTCCGCAAGTGCGCGGTCAAACAGATCAAGGTCGGCTTCGACTGCCCAGGCGATGAACCCGCAGCCAACGCGTTCATTGGTGATCAGCGACGACTCTGTTTCGTACCATTGACGATCAGCATATCCCCCACCCAACAGGCCCAGACCGCCGGCGTCGGCGACGGCGGACGCAAGCGCGCCACCCGCGGCCGGTGTCATCGGGGCAAGGATGATGGGATGCTTGATTTCGAAAAATTCTGTCAGACGCGTTCGTATCGTCATCAATACTTCTCCCAGTTTGAGGAATGTTCCCGGAAATTTTTCTTTGACGCTATTGCGACACTTGACTTAAGACAAACGATTAGATCAGATGTTTTTCATCTGAAAAGGAGATGGCCGATGAACAGCGCCGACCTCAGGTTTTTCCAGGCGGTGGTGAGAGCAAACAGTATCGGAGGGGCTGCCGGTGTGCTCAACACGGTGCAATCCAACGTCACCGCGAGAATAAAATCGCTTGAGGAGGAAATCGGTGCTCCGCTTTTTCATCGCTCCAGGCGAGGGGTTACACTGACAGCCACTGGCATTCAGCTCGTTCCCTATGCCGAGCGCGTCGGAGAGCTTCTGGACGAAGCCAAGCGCGTCGTCACAGACCGCGGTACGCCGTGCGGTTTACTCAGGATCGGCTCCATGGAGACCACTGCAGCGCTTCGCCTTCCGCCGATCCTGATCCGCTATGCTGCAGAATATCCAGAGGTCGACGTACTGGTGGAGGCTGCCCCGACGGAACAGCTCGTCAGCGAGGTCGTCGGACGCAAACTGGATGGCGCGTTCGTCTCCGGCCCCATCGCTCATCCCGAACTGAAGAGCCTATCGATCGTCGAAGAGGAGCTCGTTGTGATCTCCTCGCCGCGGTTTCGCGAGCTTTCGGATCTGAAGGCCTTGGCCGCATCGCCGGCTCTGAAAGTCCTCGCTTTTCGATCGGGCTGTTCCTATCGCCGGCGCATGGACATGTTCCTGGCGGTGTGTGGGGTAACGCATGTCCGCTGGATGGAACTCGGAACAATGGACGGGATCATCGGCTGCGTCGCCGCCGGGGTAGGGATGGCCATGCTACCTCGGGGGGTCGTTCAGGATGCGGCAGCCGACGGACAGGTCATCATACACCAGCTACCTGACAATCTGCGGTCGGCGCCGACTGTTTTTGTGACGCGGAGAGACGAGTATCTCTCCGCGGCACTTCAGGCTTTCATGGCAGTGGCGTCTGAGGTGCATTCACGGCCTCAGCCGGCAGGACCAGAGCCGGTCCGACAACTGCAGCGGGCTTAAGAAAGGTGGAGCAAAAACAAGGGGTCAGTCAGATCTATCTGACGCATCACCAGCATCTTTGCGATATCGCCCGGCGGGTTTGCCCCGATGCGCGCATACACGAGCTCGCCGTGCCGCTCGAGCCGGAACGCCGAGCTGCGTGACACGTCGAAGCCCAGAGCTGCCCTATCAAGGCCGGCCGGGCCGGCGACTAGCACCCGGCAGCCGGGCAGCGCGCCAAAAGGACCCCGCCCGTCATATGAACTGCATCCCTCATAGTGCGTCGCAACATTTTGATGCTGCACTGCGGAACTTTGCGGTAAAGCGGGAGTTCTCTGTGCTTCTAGCAAGCGAGGGCTCGATGAGGCGCTACAAGATTCTGCCGTCGGAACCAGGGCTGTGGTCTGTGATCGATAGCCTGACAGGGCTTCCCGCCGAGAGATACGGTCGGCCGCTCACCGGGCTGACCCGGTACGAAGCCGAAGAAGCTGCCTTTAACCTCAGCGAGAGCACTCCGCCATGGATGGCCTTGGTCAGACGTCGCAGACCTTAATCAAGGCTGCCGATTCCACGGATGGTCGAACGCGATGCGCCTCCCACTCCATCACACCCGTTCGCGTAACCTCTCACCTCTTCCTTCTGGATGCGTGCGTCATGGCAGGGGGCGCATGTGCTCCCCAGTTCGCCCCTGGCATAAGAGCCGGACCGTCGCGGTGCGCCACCAGATGGTTGGCGACCGTGGCCGGAACCGTCGCCCGTTCTCTTGCCGATGAAGTGCGGGGTGCCCGACACCGAGATGGCGCGCGAGCCTTCTGCCGATCTTGACACGGGCGATCGACTGGAACCTCATCGAGCAGCAGTATGACGAGTTGATCAAATATGCGGCGGCCCTGCAGCACCGCACGGCCGATGCGGAATCGATCCTGCGCCGCTTTGCGCGGGCGAGCGTGCAGCGCCCAAGCTACAGGGCGCTGGCCCAACTCGGCAAGGCAATCAAGACCATTTTTCTCACCGCTATCTCGGCTCGGAAGCCTTCCGGCGCGAAATCCACGAAGTGTCGCTTGGCAGTTAATAGTGAGAACGCAGTCGTTCAGTCAGGTTTGGCAGTTTATTGCGAGAATGGCGTAGCTCGGATTCTTCATTTTAACTGCAATCGCATCAGTGCAGTGGTGCTGAACTCCCTGGCGAGGCGACCGGCATCTTCGTGCTGGAGGAGAATATCGGACCGGTGCGTTGCGCGGTGAGCAAGCACGACGGCCCGACCTTCGACGAGTTCGATCTGGCGAAACTGCCGCTCTTTCGCAACGTGGTCGATCTTCAGCGACAGCCTAGCGACCCCGGCTTCTAAACGCCGTCATGGAGTAGCTCCTGCAATCGTTCGACCGAAATGTCCGATGCAAAGATCAGGTCGTGAGGGAATGTCCCTTCCCCGCAGATGATCGGCAGTCGCTCGATCGCGCGACGCGCGGGATCGGCTTCTTCCGTGAACCCGCAGGTCGATATCAGAAAAAGGTTGCGGCGGTTACCGCGAACCCATGGCTGGCGCGGCAAGCGCTCTTTTCAGCAAGCGCCCTGGTAGGGAGCCGGTGAGGATGAAATTCGGCTCGGGTGCGACGATTACATGCTCGAGGTTCCATTCGGTCTTCCCGAGCGTGTCCGAAACTGAACAAGAGTATCGGAGCCCCACCCGCTGGCCGTTACAGCCAGGCACCGGCTGGCGAGCAAGCGGTGGAACGAAACGGAGCGCAAATCCGGCACGGAAATTGCGCTGATCTCGTAAGTGAGACGTCGGCAGGGCGTCGTGAAGGACCGAGAAATCAACCAGGAGCGTGCTCGATGCCCGCAATTAGACGGCCAGAACAGGACGATGAAACCCAGCCACAACTGGGAGCTGGACCGCTCTAGCCAGCCGCGGCGCCTCCTCGTAGATCGCGCCTCCTTCAGCCAAGCCGTCCACCAGCACTACCAGGGCCACCCTATGCAGCTCTCGAACGTGGCCACAGCGCGCATGTACATTCAAATGCGCCCCTTAGCCTTGCGTGGTCCGCTCGAAGCGCGCCAGGAACGCATTGTGTGTGGACGAGGAACGCGCGCTTGGCAGTTCAGGGGGCGAGCGCTCTCGCACTCCTCCGATGCGCCGCACCCATTCTTCCGATCAGCCGGTTTGACCCGTCATGTCGCCTTTGCATTGCATCTATCGCCCCTTTGAGACGCTTATCCGCCCGCTGGATATCCCCTACGCGCCTTTGCCGGCAACAGGTCCGTTTGCGCTGCTTTTGCATTTCGCACGCATGTTCCGTGGCGTGCTGGCGGCCATCGCCGTCTTCATGATGGCGGTCGAGGGAATCAACCTCGCGGTGATCTGGGGCATGTATATCATTGTGGACGGGGTGAGCACGAACGGTGCGGCGGTTTTCCTTGAGGAAGCTTGGCCTATGCTCACGTTCCTCGGCCTGCTGATGTTCCCCGTGCAACCGCTGCTGATGTTCATCGCCAAGACATTGGGTTCCCAGGCAGTGTCCGTATGCATGCCCGCGGCTATGCAATGGCATGGCTACAAGGCGGTCGAACGTCAGGACCTTGCATTCTTCCACGATCTCTTCGCCGGCCAGGTGGCGTCGCGCATTTCGCAACTCGCCGCCGCCGTGCAGCAGCAGATCGTCGTAGCGTCTTCCAGCATACCGTATTTTCTCGTGCAGTTTCTCGGTTCGCTTTCGCTGCTTGCCACGTTGTCCTGGCCGCTGGCGCTTCCGGTCTTTTTTTGGATCGTGGCGAACGTCACAGTCGCGGTTGTGGCAGTGCCATATTTTGCCGTGCGGTCCCGCCACTCTGCCCGCGCGCGCAGCCTCGTCGTCGGCGCCATGACCGACCTCTACAGCAACATCCACGTGGTCAAGCTGTTTGCGGCCGAAGACAGCGAGGCGGACGCAATGCGCACCATCATGGGAGATGCCATTGAGACGCAGCACCTTGAACGGCGCATTCACCTAACAACCGACACCAGCGTCTTCTTGCTGAACGTTGTTCTTTCGCTCACCAACATCGCCGTGGGTCTGTGGGGACTCGTGGGCGGTTTTGTCACCACCGGCCAGTTTGTTGCTTCAATAGCAATCATTCAGCGGCTCAGCGCCAACTCCCTGGCCTTTCTCCAGCTAGGGCAGCAGATATTCCAGGCTGTGGGCACGATACGCGACGCGATGCCGGTCATCACCACGCCTCCAACGGTAATCGACGCCCCCGGAGCCAGGCCGCTGGCCGTGGTCGGCGGCACGGTCGAGTTCAGGGATGTCAGGTTCGAATACCGTCAAGGAAAAGGGGTAATCGAGAATCTATCGCTCAGGGTCCGCGCCGGCGAGAAGGTCGGGCTCGTCGGCATGTCGGGGGCTGGCAAGTCGACTCTAATCAGCCTGCTTTTGCGGTTCTTCGATGTAAACGATGGCGCAATCGTCGTCGACGGCCAGGATATCCGTTCCGTAACGCAGGCAAGCCTGCGTCAGAATATCGGGGTCGTGACCCAGGATGTCTCGTTGCTCCATCGCTCTGTCGGGGACAATATCCGTTACGGCCGGCCGGATGCCTCGCCGGAGGAGGTCGAACGCGCCGCAATGCTGGCCGATGCGGACGGTTTCGTGGCCGATCTCAAGGACAGCGAAAACCGCACCGGCTACGATGCTTTCGTCGGTGACCGCGGGGTGAAGCTTTCTGGCGGCCAGCGTCAGCGGGTCGCCATCGCTCGGGTGCTGCTTAAGGACGCGCCAATCCTCCTTCTAGACGAGGCGACTTCTGCGCTGGACAGTGAAGCCGAGGCGGCGGTCCAAGAAAAACTCGAGCTTATAATGGAGGGCAAGACGGTGATCGCCATTGCCCACCGCCTGTCGACGATTGCCAGCATGGACAGGATTATCGTGCTCGACAAAGGGCGCATCGTTGAGGAGGGCTCCCCCTCGGAGCTACTCAAACGCGACGGCCTGTATGCCCGCCTGTGGCGGCGGCAGACCGGCGGCCACATTGCCGACAGTTCCGAGGAGAGATAAGCCGACTGGAAGGTCGTTCGTCACGGCTCCGCGCTGCTCGCAATGCTTGGCTGTTGTCGTAGAGAGCGGGCATGTTCGCGTTAGACAAATCTCGCCTTTCGCCGCCTCCGTCGCAAATGTGTGGGAACGGGCGACGAGATTGCCACAAGAGCTCTTCGGTTCTATCGCGAGAAGCTGACCGCCCGCGGCCGTGCCGATGCTGGTACCGCCGAGTCTTAAGCAGTGGTGATCGCTCGACTTCGTCTCCGACCGTTCCACATCCTCACTGTCGTCGACGATTGGACGCGGGACACAAAGCGCGCTGCTGAGGCGATGCCCGAACGTGCAAGGACACAGAAGCTTACGATACGAGGGTGAGCCGAGTTGAAGAACGCATTGGAAACTCCGTCTGGTGCAATCCGGACCGGGTCACAAGGCGTGGTACAAGAGTTGGGTGACGCAACACCGCTGGTTAATTGCGCCGGTGCTATCGCGGCCTCTGGCCCGCAACGGCGCAGGCAACACCCCGAGGAGCAGGGGCGCATGGCAGATTGCCCCAACCGGCTCGACGTCGCCATGCTCGACGAGCTTCGGGAATTGGGGTCGGCGAACGCATGACCGGCAGGGCCGGGGGGTGGCTCGTTTGCCGACGCCACTGCAATTGGCCCCGCAACGGGGTCGCGAGCCGGAATTCAACCAGGCCGTTCGCCCTAAAACTGATCCAGCTCAAGGCAGCCCACCGCTACCCATGTAGAACGGGCAACGAGCGCGGTGCGCACCAGACAAAGGGCAACGACCAAAGCCGTCCTCGACATCGCATCGGAGTTCAACGTCTTTGCACCAATGCCCAGGACTGGTCGACGCGACAAACAACTCCCCGGGTACAGGCGCTGAGAGCCGCCGACGTTTAACGGAAAATCACAAACGGGCTATCCGATCCCTGGGGGGCAAGGAGGCCGCCCCATGAATCGCTGCACATCATCAGTTGCAATTCTTGCTTTCGCCACCGTCTGCACATTGTCTGCCGTCGCTACGGCGGCGGATCGGACCATCTATGCAGCGCCCGACAAGAGCCTCGTGTTTCTTAGTGGCGTCGGCTACACGTGGCTCAAGGCCAACGAGCTTGTCTACGACAGGGGCAGATCACAATGGGCACGAACAATCCGCCGCTTTCGCCCGAGGACGTCGAACGCTTCGGGCCTGATCCCCTTACCAGCTTCCGCACCAATCTGGCGTCGGTTGAAGAGCGCATCACGCTTGCTTGCGCACGGGCCGGGCGCGACCGTGCCTCCGTGCGGTTGCTGCCGATCACCAAGACGGTGCCGGCCCATATCCTGCGATATGCCTTCGACGTCGGCATCAGCACCTTCGGCGAGAACAAGATCCAGGAGGCAATGACAAAGTGCGAGGCGCTTCACGATCTCGCCATCGACTGGAGCATCGTCGGACATCTGCAGACCAACAAGGCCAAATATCTGACCCGCTTCGCGCGTGAGTTTCATGCGCTCGACAGCCTGCGGCTCGCCGACCTTCTGAACACGAGGCTGGAGCGCGAAGATCGCTTCCTCGACGTCTATGTGCAGGTCAACACGTCTGGCGAGGGCAGCAAGTTCGGCCTCCATCCGAACGCACTGCTGCCCTTCGTGGAGGCCCTCGATCAGGTTCCCCGTCTCCGGCCCTGCGGGTTGATGACACTTGCGCTGTTTTCCTCCGACATGGCCAAGGTGCGGCCTTGCTTCATTCTGCTGCGCCGGCTGCGGGACAAAGCCGTGAAGCACAACGCCGCGCTCACCGGGCTCTCCATGGGTATGACCGGAGACTTCGAGGAAGCCATCGAGGAAGGCGCCACTGTCGTGCGCGTCGGTCAGGCCATCTTCGGCAAGCGGCCGACGCCTGACGGCCACTACTGGCCGGGTTTCGTCCCCACCGATCGAGGAATTGAACCAGGATTTTCGCGAACGGCCTGTCTGCTTTTCCGATCACCCCCGCCGATCGTTCCGGCCGGGTCGACGTTGACGCGCTGCGGAAACTGGTCAGCCGGCTGATCGCGGCTGAGGTCGATTCCATCAGCCTGCTCGGCAGCACCGGCCTTTATATGTCACTAATGCTTTCGCCAATCATCAATGTTGCAGAGATGGGCGCAGCGGCGAAGCTGCCAATCTCCCTCCTTGCGGGGGAGATGGCCGGCAGGCCAGGGCGAAACATTCCAGATACGCTGTTGAATCATATCTCGCCGCTGAGTTGGGAACATATCAACCTGACAGGCATCTACACCTGGGACACCGAGCATCAGTTGCCCGAAGGCTTTCGAACCCTTAGGCTACCGACCCCAACCCGCCGAGCCGCATGAGTTTCACGATCCGTTCGGGCTTAGCGCAAGATTTTGTACAGCTCTTGTCCTCACCCCAGATTGTGAGCTAAGGATACCTTTCGTCCTGACAATCATGGTATCCTGCAAAGAAGATGCGGAGTGGCAAGCGGCCAGTCACTCAGACACTGGCTGCCTGTGGGAATGTCCACGAGGCGACACTTGGGTGAATCATATATGGGCACGTCGAGTAAGATGACGAGACGATATTTCGGAACGGACGGGATCCGGGGAGGGGCCAACAAATTTCCGATGACCGCCGAGGTTGCGATGAAGGTCGGCATGGCTGCCGGCCTGTCGTTCCAGCGCGGCCACCATCGCCATCGCGTCGTGCTCGGCAAGGATACGCGGCTGTCGGGCTATATGATCGAGAACGCGCTGGTCGCGGGCTTCTGTGCCGCCGGCATGGATGTGTTCCTGCTGGGGCCGATTCCGACGCCGGCGGTCGCCATGCTGGCGCGGTCGCTGCGCGCCGATATCGGCGTGATGATCTCGGCCTCGCACAACCCCTATTACGATAACGGCATCAAGCTGTTCGGCCCCGACGGCTACAAGCTGTCGGACGAGATCGAGATGCGCATCGAGGCGCTGCTCGACCAGGATGTCGACATTTCGCTGGCCGACGCGGATGGGCTCGGGCGCGCCAAGCGCGTGGACGGCGTGCACGACCGCTATATCGAATTCGCCAAGCGCACTCTGCCGCGGTCCATGTCGCTGGCGGGCCTGCGCATCGTGGTCGATTGCGCCAACGGCGCCGCCTACAAGGTGGCGCCGGCAGCGCTTTGGGAACTCGGCGCCGAGGTCATCACCATCAACAACGACCCGAACGGCTTCAACATCAACGAGGAATGCGGTTCGACGCACCCGGTGGGCCTTTCCAAGAAGGTTCATGAAGTGCGCGCCGACATCGGCATAGCGCTCGATGGCGACGCCGACCGCATGGTCATCGTCGATGAGAACGGCGCTGTCGTCGACGGCGACCAGATCATGGCGCTGATCGCCGAATCCTGGCATCAGAGCGGCCGCCTGGCAGGCGGCGGCGTCGTCGCCACCGTCATGTCCAATCTTGGCCTCGAACGCTTCCTCGGTGAAGCCGGCCTGCAACTTCACCGAACCCAGGTCGGCGACCGTTACGTGGTCGAGCACATGCGCGCGCATGGGCTGAATGTCGGCGGCGAGCAGTCCGGCCATATCGTGCTGTCTGATTTCTCCACCACCGGCGACGGGCTGGTCTCGGCGCTGCAGGTGCTGGCCTGCATCAAGCGCCAGAACAAGCCGGTCAGCGAGATCTGCAAAAAGTTCGAGCCGGTGCCGCAGCTCCTGAAGAATGTGCGCTTTTCCAGCGGCGAGCCCCTGGAGACGGCACCCGTCAAGGCCGCGATCGAGGATGCCCGCAACCGGCTCGGCAAGTCCGGCCGCCTAGTGATCCGGCCTTCCGGCACCGAGCCACTGATTCGGGTTATGGCCGAGGGCGACGACCAGAAGCTGGTCGAGACGGTGGTGAACGACATCGTCGGCGTCATGGCCGAGATCAAGACCGCTGCCTAGACGTGCGGCGATTGATGCGCCGATGGTCCTGCTCGATCCAATTATTGAGGTACTTGCTCTTGCGGATGCGGATCGGCTTCAGCGCTCGTCGCGATCGATTCCGCAGACAGTGTTCGGCGTCGCAGGAAATGATCGCCTCATGATTGGTCGGGCTGCCGTCGATGACGATGCGATCCGGTCTGCCGTGGCGCTCCAGGGCCTTCCGGAAGAAGCGCTTGGCTGCCGGCAGGTCGCGGTGTTCGCTGAAGAAGAACTCGACCGTGTCGCCGACGCCGTCGATGGCACGATAGATACATCCATTGGCCGCGTATCTTGATGCATGTCTCGTCCAGGTGCCACTTGTCGGTGACGGCGCGCTTGTTTGATGCAGACGACGCCGCGGATGGGCCGGCGCATCTAAGGGATTCCGGCCGCTTGGCGATATCGGGATAACTTTGACCGATCGGGGGTGCTAAACCGCATTGGGCATGTGAGCACCATACCGCGCGAAATAGCGCGTATGTGGCACCGTCTGGCGCTCGCGGCCAGCCGCAACATGTCCACCGACGCACTCGTCAGAAAATCATGCAAACGGAGCGGTCTGAGGAGCGCATTCGGTCCCACCATAGTTGGCGATCGAGCCCCCGAGTGTTTTCTGGTCCATCAGACGACGTCACGCAGCGTTTCGCACGCGCTCTCACCTTGGCACTTCGTGACCGTGCGGATGGCTACGCTTTTCTGGCGGCGCCAAGCGCGTGATCCGTATCCAAAACCCGACAGCGGCAGAAAACATGTCAGGTTCATTACAACCGGCCATCTTGGGACTGCGGAGGTTTTTCCGCATATTCACGTGCTTACTGGGCGCTGACCGCGCTGGCACGGCCTTTGCTGATTGAGCTGCGGCAACACTGAGTGACTGCACGCAGACGCGCAAGACAGCGATGCCCTCTTCCGTTGAACCCGTGTGCCCCCTCTCTAACGGAAAACAAGCTCGCTCATGAAGTCGCGCAACCTTTGGCAATAGCTTTGGGGATCAGCATGGTATTGCAGATGGAGTCCCCGTCCCCTTCGATTCAAGTGGAAACCTAGCTGCGTGGCGAGGCCCTTACGAACTTTCAGCCCGGCAAAGTCTACATCAATAGAGCTCGTAGATGTCGCTCGCACATGCACGCAGCGCTCGGGCGCGCCAACGAGCGATGGACTGGCGCAGGTTCTCCAGCCAGCGGTAACTCTCCTTCCTCTCGATCGGCACGCGCGTGGGATTGATGTGCCGCTTGAGGACGAGCGTCCCTTGAATTCGTTCGTGTCCAGAACTTCACCGCCGTCAGACCGAGGGGTGTGCCGGTGAGGGTGACGGCCAGGCTCGAATGCATCAGCACCCCGCACAAAGTCAGCACGTTGGGCTGCCCGGCCTTGTAGCGCCCGCCGACGATGTGGGTAATCAGAAGCTGCACCGGATGCATACCAACCGTCGCCATGGGCGTCGGAACGCCAGCTCTTGGCCCTTCGCACAAGGGCGGAAGCAGCCAGGCTGGTGATGAGAGGCACAGCAATCTGACCGACGGCAATGCATAAGACGGGATAGACCAGTCATCGGCGAAGAGACTCATTCAGATGAGGTAGTCGGTTATATCCTCCTCTTCCTTATTATGATTTATCACATAAATTCGATTGCCGCGCCGAAAAAGATAGGGTTTTTGAGCGGGGATCTTTCCAAGTTTTGTAGTAACCACATAGCTCGGAACGGAAAAACCAGTTTCAAAGCCGACAAGGCCATCGATAATCTCTTGGCCTTGCTCGAAACTAGTCACGAAATGGGAAACGCCGGTGACACGATCACAATGGTAGAGATAGTACGGCCTCACCCGTATTTCGATAAGCCTGCGAAAGAGCGCCTTCAATGTCTCAAGATTGTCATTAATACCCTTCAATAGGACCGTCTGATTTTGCACGGGAATTCCGTGCCGAAGCAGGCGGTCGCAGGCTTCAGCAGCCGCTGCAGACACTTCGATCGGGTGATTAAAGTGCGTGCTAAGCCATATGGGCCGATACTCATCCAGCATGCTGCATAGCTCATCGGTTATTCGCTGCGGCAAAACGACAGGATAACGGGAGCCTATCCTTATTATCTTGACGTGCGGTATAGATCGCAACCTGCTTATTATTTGTTCCAGCTTTCTGTCATTCAATATTAGAGGATCACCTCCCGTAAGGAGGACATCGCATATTTCTTCGTGCTGGGCTATATACTCGAAATCAGGATCGTAATCGGCAGCGTAATTGATGTTGTAGTACGTGCCCTTCTCGTTAGTTGTGTGGTATTTTCTTGTACAGAATCGGCAATAAACAGGGCATGTATCTGAAACCAAAAAAACGACCCTATTCGGGTATTTGTGTATGACACGTCGCGTCTTAATAAATATCGTGTCGCCGACGGGATCAATATCAGAGCCCATATCAGCATTCATTTCGTCCGGATGAGGTATGGCTTGCAGGCGAATCGGACATTTTTCATTCGTCTTCGACATCAATGACGCATAGTAGGGAGTCACCATCCACCGGTAGGTGCCTTTGACCGCATCAATGGCTGTGACCTCCTGGTCGCTTAGAGCAACCCATTGCGCGAGCTTGTCCTTCGTCCTGATTAGATTGCGCGTATGGAATTTCCAGTCGTTCCAGACGGCGTCCGCGAAGTGTTCTTTCATCAACAACATTGTAGGGACTCCACAATTTCAGAAATTCGACGCTCCAATGGGCGAACTTGTTCCAAGCGTACGGCTATCTCATAGTGATTCTGTTGCAATTCGCTGTATATAGACATCAGGTTGTCTTAAGTCTGATACTTTCCATTTGTCGAGATCATGCGAGATTGTGCCTTTCCAAAGGAGATGGCCATTTCTCAGTTTGTTCTTTTGGATCACACTCCACTGGCGACGTTGACGCCGGGCAATTTCTTCCCATGTAACGTCCACGCCTATCTGTATATACACCATAACTAAAGACGAAACCAAATTAATCGTGTAATCGGAAACAGGTCAATCAGAAAGTCAGCAGGATATGGCTTTGGCGTGTTATAGTATGTTTACTTTTATTTGCCATTAACAGAGATGACACAGAAGTTTATTTTATTTTATTCATTGCCTAGTGCTATTTGGCCGGTTTTCAGCGGCGTGCGAGTTTTGCGGAATTCCCAAGAGAGAGTTTTCGTGATTCATGGGAGGTCGGCGTATGGAGGGCCGATCAATTTACCGATCATCTGGCGCTCCATTGCCCGGACTGCGGCGAGGTTTTGCAAAGTGGCGAACAGGACTTGATCGGCGAATACGAGGCGATCGAGCTTCCGGCTTCGAAGCCCTTTGTCGAGCGGCATCGGCGCTTTGGCTGTCGCTGCCTGGGTTGCGGCCTTTATGTGGAGACGGCATTGCCGGCGGCGGCATGCGGTACGCCATTTGCGCGCGCATTCATGCGCTTGCGATCTATCTCAAGACGTTTCAGGCGCTGTCCTATCAGCGCTTGCAGGGACTGTTGCGCGATGTCTTCGGTCTCTCGATCAGCTAGGGTGGGCTGATGAACATGTTTGCCCGCCGTCATGGCCTCTTTCGGTCCGAGACCGACAAGGCGGTGGCCCAGTTGCGCAAAGCCGATGTTGTCGCCTCCGACGAGACCGGCGTGCGCATTGAGGGGACGAATGCCTATCACTGGGTGTTCCACAGTTCAGACGTTGTGGTTCACACGCCCGATTTCACCCGTTCGGCCGAAGTCGTGCGCACCATGATGGACGGCCATCTCCACAAGTCTGGGTATCGGATCGCTGCAGCGCCCAGCAAAAGCATGGCAATCAGCATCAGACATGCCTGGCGCATCTGGCCCGCGATACAGCCTTTGCCAATGAGCATGGCGATGACAATGTGCCATTGCGGCTGAAGTTGTGGTTTGGCCGGGTCTTCGCACTGGCAGCCGGCATCGCCACCTTCGCCGCTTCAACGATCGCGGCAAAGCGCAAAGCCTGGGAGCGGGAACTGGAAGCCATTCTGGCAACGCCAACAACGTGCTATCTGGCCAAAGCCCTGCAAGCCAAGATCAGGCGCGCCCGCCACCAATTGCTGACCTTTTGCTCAACCCCAGGCAAGGTCAAGCGACCAAAAATGGCTGTGAGCGCAGCCTGCGTCCCGCCGTCATCCAGCGCAAAGTCACCAATGGCTGTCGCGCCATGTGGGCACTCAAGCCGAAGCCCCCGTGCGCACAACCGTCGATACCGCAAGGCTGACCGGCGCAAATCCCTTCCAAACCATCCTCAAGGCACTCACCTGACCATAGCGGGCCACCAAAACACCGCCTGGGTAATTACCCCTGCTCGTTTCGGCCGAAGCACGGCTGGCGGCCTATGCTAGATCACTCCGACCGACGTCATCCTCGTTGCCTTCAACAAGATACTCGAATCGGTCGCTTCGTATGGCGCTGAGAGAACATTTGATTGGTAACCCATCGGGGGTTACATCGACGTTGGTTTCAAAAAGTATCGGGCTGGACGAAGATATTCGCAGCCGCTGTGCTTCTTGTGGGGTGGGTCTCCGGGCGGTTATCCGGGTCCATTTTCGCTTGTATTCGGCGATCCCGCAGCGCTTTAAGGCTGCCGTGAAGGAGGCTACCCCTTCGAACGCAATGGCAAGACCCGGAACTCGGTCGATTGGGAAGTAGCTCGTTCCGGTCGTTAAAGGCGAGTCGTTGATGAACGAGACTGATCTGAGCTCAGTGACCAATGCCGTTGGAGCGATGTTCAAATGCTTTGCGATATGGGCTTCGACAGAAGCCTCGTTGATTGAAAGTATTTCTGCCTTCAGTGATTTGTTCTGGCCAAGTAGTTTATAAGTGAACCTGCGATCGCTGCTCAAACTGTCTGAAACGAAATCATCGGCAACAAATGTTCCTACACCATGTTGAACGCGCAAAGCACCCTCGGATTCCAGCACCTTGATCGCATTGCGCACCGTGTGGCGATTGACGCCAAATCGTTCTGCCCAGACGAGATCGCCAGGCAAGCGCCCGTCCTCGAACGCACCCGCATCGATATCACTGAGGATCGCCGAGCGAACCACTTCCCAACGCTTCATTGCTGAGCACTTTCTTCGGCTCGCGTCCATACCTTCTTACAGAAAGGCGCAGGAACAAGCGCGATGACCTGACCTGCAGTAAACGTCCACTGCTTTGCGCGACCGGTCCTCATATTGGAGTAAAGCAAGAGCACCGCCTGACGGATGTTCCGATGGACCGTTGTGCGCAGTTTTTGTCGTGTGCTCCGTGGACACCTGAACGAGCATTCTTTCTAAATTGTGGATTGACCACTATGATGCAAATGGCGCCAGAAAACCGATTGCCCGCGCGTTCTCGACGAACTCAGGTCACGGCTCCCGCCGCCTTGCAACGGAGCACTTCAACAATCGTGCCAATTTGGCTGGTCGAGCCGAACATAAACTCTTGTGACTGCTTTTCAGCCACTTAGTCCGAGGCATCCAATAGATTGGCTTATCGAGCCTGTGTCGTGGACCCGACAAACCCGACAGTATGTATGGGGAGCCGCGATGCTGTTGACCTTGCTGGAGAGCCACAGCCGATGGCGACCCCTATCTCCAGATGCCGCCGATGCCGAGGCGATTAGCGAGGCGGTGACGCGCAAGACGATCCGCTTCGTGCCAGTGAAGTCGGCTGAACAGCAGGCGGCGGCGATGGTATTGAAGACCCAGGCCCTTCTCGTTCGTCAGAAGACACAGGTGGTCAACGGGCTGCGTTCGCATCTGTCGGAATAGGGCATCATCGCCGGCATTGCACGGCAAGAATTGCGGGCTTGATCTCGATCGTCCGTGATGAGACTGATGCCCGGCTGCCTGCTGCCGTCCGCTTCGCCTTGACCACAATTGCGGACCAGGTCGAGGCCCTGGCCCTGCAGATCAACCAGCTAGACCACGAGCGGGTCTCCGAAGCCAACCATGACGAAGACATGCGGCGTCTAGTCACAATCCCTGGCGTCGGCGCGGTAACGGCAGCTTCCATCAAAGCCCTGATACCAGATCCTAACGGATTTAGATCCGGCCGACATCTCGCCGCCTGGTTGGGATTAACGCCAAAATCCCATTCAAAGGGCGGAAAGGAGCGTCTAGTCGGGATATCGAAGATGGGCAATCAGATGCTCATCCAGCCATTGCGACATCGCTTTCAGCTCGTGGCCGATCTCGTGTCGCGAAGAGATCGAATATGCTGGTTTGGACGGTGCGTTCTTGGCGCATTGTCGTAACCATCCGGTCTGGGCCGCGGCAGACGCGTGATCTGTGCTAGACTGGGCAGATGGAGATCGACACGGACAAGATCGATGATGCGGTCTTGGCGTTGCTTTGGCTGACGCTGCACAATGAACGGTGCGCCTGGAAGAGCTTCGATTGGGATGTGACGGATCGGCTGTATCAGAAGGGGCTGATTGCAGCCCCTGTGAACAAGGCGAAGTCCTTGGTCCTGACCAAGGTCTTCAGCGGGCGGAGGAACTGTTCCGCGCACTGGCCACGCGGCCGAGGCCATAAGGATCTGACGGGACTGCCAATGCCATGGAAGCAGTTCATGAGGCCGGTTCTGCGGCGCATGGGCGATGCGGGCGGTGCGGGCGAGGACGTCGGCCAGCCAGGCCTGCGGATCGACGTCGTTGAGTTTCGCCGTTTTCCAGCGTCTCCGTCACGTCCTCGCCCAGCTTCGACAGTTTCGCCGATCCGCAGCAGGGACAGCTTTCGGGCGCGGCGATGACGACGCGCTCGCGCGGCAGGTGCTCTGGGAAAGGCTTGCGCGACGGCCGCTTGCGCTCGAACGACTTGACCGACTGCGTCTGCGCCGCCGCTTTCTCGGCGGCCAGCTTATCCTCGGTGGCTGACGCCTCCAGATCCTCCAGCTGCAGCTCCATCTGCGCCAAGAGCCGCTCCTTGTGCCCGAGCGGCTGCCGTAGAGTTCGCGCCGGAGCTTCTCGATCTCCAGCTTGAGGTATGCGATCAACGCTTCTGTCGAGGAGCTCACCGCTTGAGCACGCGCCGCAACGGCCCCTCCGCCTCCATGCGCGCGGCCCGCTCGGCGAGGATCATCGCATGGGCACTAGTGTTCCGTCTCTGACGAAAGGATTCCCTTTAGCTCTCTGATGTGCGAGTCAGAGGGCATGTCAACTGAATCGGGCATCCGGTTGTCTCCTGAGGATCGGGCGACGCTGGAAGGTTGGGTGGCGGACCGCAACTCGCCACAGAAATGGGTTTGGCGGGCGCGGATCGTGCTGTTGTGGGCGGGCGGCGACGGCGTCACCGCGATTGTACGGGCGACCGGCAAAACCAAGCGAACCGCCTATCGCTGGCGTGATCGTTACGTTGCGTGCGGCATTGAGGGGCTGAAGCGGGATGCCAGCCGGCCGAGCCGCAAGCCGCCGCTTTCGGCCGAGGTGATCAAGCGTGTGGTGGATATGACGCTGCATCAGAAGCCGCCGGCGGGCACCCATTGGTCGGTGCGCAAGCTCGCCAAGGTGGTTGGGCTCAGCCCGTCGAGCGTGCAGCGCATCTGGGCAGCGCACGGGCTGAAGCCGCATCTGATCAAAAAATTCAAGCTGTCCAATGACAAGGCGTTCGTCGAGAAGGTCCAGGACGTCGTCGGCCTTTATCTCAACCCGCCGGACAAAGCCCTGGTGCTTTGCGTCGACGAGAAGAGCCAAATCCAGGCGCTCGACCGCACGCAGCCGGGGCTGCCCATCAAGAAGGGGCGGGCCGGCACGATGACCCATGACTACAAGCGCAACGGCACCACGACACTGTTTGCCGCCCTCAACGTGGCCACCGGCAAGGTCATCGGCGAATGCATGCCGCGACACCGCCACCAGGAGTTCCTGCGCTTCCTGCGTACGATCGATCGCAACACGCCCAAGCACTTCGCCCTGGATTTGGTGGTCGACAACTACGCCACCCACAAGCATCCCAAGGTCAAAGCCTGGCTTGCCCGGCATAAGCGCTTCCGCCTCCACTTCACCCCGACCTCTGCCTCCTGGCTGAACCAGGTCGAGCGCTTCTTCGGGCTCATCACCGACGACGCCATCCGCCGCGGCGTCTTTCGCAGCGTGACCGATCTGACGATCGCGATCGAGGCCTACCTGGAGCATCACAATGCCGACCCCAAACCCTTCATCTGGACCGCCAAGGCTGCTGACATCCTTGAAAAGGTCGCACGAGGGCGTCGAGTGTTAGAGTCACAACACTAGCAAGGTCGGACGGAAGCGAATCAGAGGCGGATTTCACAGGCGCGAGCGCATCACATCCTCCCCCGATCGCAAAGACAAAACCGTTATCCCATCGACGTCGGGCGCCATTCCTGCGGATTTCGCCAGTCGATCCCGGAGAGCAGATAAGCGAGTTGGGCAGTCGAGATCGTCACCGCGCCGTCGGCCGGTGATGGCCACAAAAAGCGTCCCCGCTCCAGTCGTTTGGTGAACAGGCACGCCCCCTGGCCGTCATGCCAGACAATCTTCAAAAGATCACCCCTGCGGCCGCGGAAGCAGAACACATGGCCGCTCAAGGGATCGCGCTTGAGCACCTCCTGGACCTGCAGCGCCAGCGACGGAAAGCCCTTCCTCATGTCGGTGTGACCAGTGGCCAGCCACACCCGAACGCCAGTCGGGACCGGAATCATCCCTGGCGCGCCAGAACCCGCAGAACACGGGCAAGAGCGTTGTCATCGACCTGATTGTCGACCCGTACGAGATAACCATCAGAGAACTCGATCTCGATCCGCCCCGCACCCGGCGCAGGAGCACTGGTCATCCTTGGCGGCGAAGATTCTGTCGCTGCCGCGGCGTTGTCGAAGACTTCAACCGGCAGAAAGGCGCCGGCCGCACGAGCGCGTCTCACCCAAAGGCGCGACGCCAGCGACAAATCAGCGACGATCGAGATCATGGCGGCGCGCCACCTCGGTCATCGTGACCCCGGGCTCCAGCGTCTCTGAGACAAGCTGCTCTTTCAGCGCCGTCGACCAACTCCGACGCCGACCTGTCCCACTCACAATCTCCATCCGTTGAATGGACACGTGGCTATCCTCGCTGCTTGCATCGTGGTCATTGAATTCAACCATGACAACAGCGCTTCACCTCCTCACAAACAAGGCGGTCCTCACCGGGTGCTAACGCATTGTCGGCTCCGGCGGTGGCAGGTTTTGGAATCAGTGGCATGATCCAAGGTACCTGAAGCCGCCGGGCCTTGCCCGCGCAAATCACGATTTGCGCAATAATACCAATAGTTTGGTGTTTGTTGACGGGCACTAGACTAGGCTAGGAGATGGAGGAAATGAAACAGGATCTGGCTTGACAATCATCGCCCCATACAGGTGTAGCTCGGCGGTAGCGCAGCCGCTCGCGAGCGCACCCTCAATACCGCCGTAGCGAGCGGGTGGTCATCGATGTTTCTCCGGTAATGGGCTAGATGACCGGCTGCTCCCCCCCCCAGGGGGGTTAGTCTGCACAGGCTAAGACACGCGACCACAGGAGAAGCGGCCATGGAGACCAAAACCGAAGTCCTTTTTTCCAGCCTTGACGATGATCAACATCGGCAAGGACGTCGTTCACATCGGTGGCTTCGATACTGACGGGAAGATCGCCTTGCGCCACAAGATCAAGCGGTTGGCCCTTACCGACACGTTCAGGAAGTTGCGGCTAATCGTGCGCATGGAAGCCAGCCTGAGCGCTCATTTCGTCAGTCGCACCCTGCGCCAGCTCGCTCACGAGCCGAGGTTCATTCCGGCGATCTACTCACCTTTTTCGGAACACCGACATGTAGCGCCAGGATGCATTGTCAAACGGACGCCTCTGCCAATCTCCATGGCGTTCGAGGAGTTCGAGTCCGCTAATTCTTGCGAGTAGATCGAGCTCAGTTGGATAAAAATATCGCATCTTGACTGGCATCGTCCGGCTTCCGGCCGGTGTAATCCAAAGGTCTTGAGAGATAAAAAGCTGCTGGTTGCGGTCATGTCTGGCAAATCGGACCATGGCGCGCCGCTCATCGATATGCATGACTGTGGTTCGCTGGTCACCATAGATACCAGCACCAGAGAAATCAGCAGTATACGGGTAGTTTAAATGTATGACGAACCGTCCGTTTGGCCGCAGAGAGTGTACGATAGACGCCAGGCAGCCGAATTGTTGTTCCGCAGTCACCATATGTGAAAAGGTGTTATTGATGCAGTACACGAGGTCAAATTGCGTGCCTAGATCGAACTGTGCCATGTCGCCAAGGTGTGATGTGATTGCATCTCCACCGCCTTTCGCGCGGAGTGCCGCAAGCATCCTTTCCGAATTATCGAGACCGTGAACAGAAGCTCCTGTCTCGGAAAGCGGCAAAGCAATGTGGCCATTTCCGACGCCAAGTTCTAACGCGGTTCCGTCCTTTGTGAACGGAGCAAGAAAACTCACCGCGCGTTCGATCTCGACGGACTTATTGAGCGCCTCCGCATATTCATCATAAATATCGCTCCATATTTCGCCATACGCACTGTAAGCGTCTTTTACCTGTCCATGATCATTCATGACGTTTCCTCATTTTCAGTATCGTAAAGGGGGCATCTCGGTTTGTCGAACTGAATGGCACTTATCGCCTGCGTGCTGCCTCAAATCATGCTACTCGGCGCGCGAGCAAACTAACCTCAATAAAAGATCCGTGCACCAACGCCGGGTACGGTCGCTTCCCGTTCAGCAGACCGAAGTCGCCATCGGCTGCGCCGTCCTCAACCGCATGCTCGCCTGCGCACGCCCGAAATCCGCCCGCCGCAAGGCAGCCACGGCATAGTCGGCCGCTTCAGAGATCGCCATCCGCTCAAGTCCGGATCCATGCACCAACGCCGGTCTGCGGCTGTTTCGACGCGTGTTCCTAGGGGATGGCGAGTCCGAAACACCGGGTGTGGGCGACATTGAGGATACGATTGATCAAGCTTGAGAAGCTGTATCCGGCGGTCGTTGCGGCCGCGACAATTCGCGCTTTTCGCCTTGAATTCCCTCCGCCAAGTTGAAGACCATTCCCGAGGGGCTGGCTTGCGGACCAGGTGGCATGAATCGCTCGAGCGTGGCGAGCAGTCGTTTATCGCCTTCACACAATAGCGTCTCGTGGCCGCCCTGTTGAAGTGCTGCCACCACGTTTTCTTGCGTGCGGCGCACCGGCGGATACGGACAAGGCTGACCGAACCGGTTAATTACACCGTTAAAATCACCGTTCGTCACGATGGCTACTCGCATGAGCTACTCCTTTGATGTTTGCCTGCTGTCACTTTCATTCGCTCTGATTTTGATTGCTTATGGGGATCAGCTCTCTGGACCCCGCGCACGCACCGGTACGGCCAGCCAACCGGCGAGCATGCAATCGGCGGGCCAACGAACAGGTTGTGCGAGTAAGAGGGCAAAACCATATGTTTCGAGCCGGACGCGGAATACTTGCGCGTCAGTGTGTCAGGTTCCGAACACAGAATCCTTCAATCGGACACAGCTGAATCACAACAGAGGTCGGCGTTGTCACGTTGTTTGAAATGTGGCCGCGTGAGGCCGACACCGCGCTCGGCGCATGAATGTAGTGTACGAACGAGATGCTCCCCGGCGAGACTTGGCGGACCGGAGTTGTCGACGGATACGATATTTAATCCCTCGACATTAGTTCACCCCCACGCCGCAATCGCTGCCATGTCTCCTCACTGTCTTCGCGGCCGCGCGCCCTGAGGCGGTCGGCAATCAGCTCGGGTCGCGCCACGACGTTTACGATCTGGAGATAGGGGTATTTTTGCGCTTCGGGCAAGATGAACCTCGATCCGCTGGCCACCACCACCAGTCCGTCTGCCAGCCATTCATCAATGATGATCGGCAGCCCGTAGGAGAGGCCATGTGCTTGCCAATGCAAGGCAAGTTTACCTTGCTCCACCAGATTTCGGAACGTTTTCTCTGTTACAAACTCACTGTTTTCAGCGCTGCCCGCTGGCCGGGTGATGATCCGTCGCACGAACCGGAAGCGTTCGTCATCGGCGAGTGTGTTTTTCCCGAGATTCAACAGTGTGTCTTTGCCAGCACCGCTGGGCCGACCACAAAAACCAACGTTCCGTCCAGATGGGCCCTACCGTTCATCTAAATGGGCCTCCAGTTGTTTCTTGCGAAACTTGAACCGGGAGGTGACTACGAAATCGGCGTCGGAACTTTCCTGTTGGAACAAGGTGATTGCATCGATCTGGAAGTCTTCATCGAGCAGCGGCTTGAAGTAGTCAAAGTTAGATGGAATCGAAAGCGGTCTAGGACGTAAGGGTACCCCCACCGAACCAGATTAGTCATCTCCGCTTCGTCGAGCGTTGACTTAACCGCCGCTGTAGATTTTGCTCTGTCAGCTGCGCCCGGAACCGATCGAATTCCGACACTACCTGCCCGGCAAAACTTTGGAGATACGGCGTTGTCGTATAAGGTGCGAGGGCGAAGAACCGACCCAGCATCGTGACCTGCAATGGCCCGACTGGACAGGGCGGCCGGCTTTGGACAAACTGCCGGATGGCAGCTTCCAACTCCGGGCGGGTTGTTCCTGGAGCGAGGCGGAACGGTGCTTTTAATGTCGCATGAAATCCATATCGCCGAGGTTCAACCGTCAGCAGACCATCCGCGTGTGCTCGATGCGTGAGAGACGGTCCATTTGGATCGAAGGCATCTCGGCCCGACCAAGATGCCGCTGCCCGGTTCAACGGATGGGTCGGGACCGGGGTATAGTAGAGCGCGTAGCGTGGCTCGCCGACTTGGTTGGTCATGCCACCAACGCTCCGATTCGCGCACGGTTTTCGGAACTGAGCGACGACCTGGCAGCGAGTTCCGCGGATCTCCCAACGTCAAACAGGCGATCGGCGAGGGCGTCGCGCACCTCCTCGTCATGGAAGATGCCAACGATGGCCGAGCCGCGTGCCTTGGCCTCGCAGATCAATTCAACCACCGTTTGCCGGTTGGCGGCATCGAGAGACGCAGTCGGCTCATCGAGAAGCAGGATCGGATAGTCGACGATGAAGCCACGGGCGATGTTGACGCGCTGCTGTTCGCCGCCGGAAAAAGTGGCGGGCGCCAGTGACCAGAGGCGTTCGGTGATGCGCAGCCGGGTGAGCAGGTTTTTGGCGCGTGCCTTGGCCTCGTCGACCGGTATGCCGCTGGCGATCGCCGGTTCAGCGACGACGTCGAGAGCCGTGACGCGCGGAATGACGCGCAGGAACTGGCTGACATAACCGATGGTGCTACGGCGGATCTCGACGACCTCCCAAGGCTCGGCCGCCAGAAGATCAACGGTCTGGCCAAGATGCTTGACCAGGATCTGCCCGGCATCCGACTTGTAGTTGGCATAGAGCGAACGCAACAGCGTCGACTTGCCGGCGCCGGACGGGCCATGCAGGCAGACGCATTCGCCGCCCTTCACCGTCAGGTCGATGTCGTCGAAGACCGGCAGCACGATGCCGCCCTGGGTATGCAGGGTGAAGGTCTTGCAAAGACCGATGGCACGAAGAGCCGGGTGCTGAGGTGCGGGTTCCATTTATGTATCCTCTTGAGCGAGAAGGAGACGCAAGCTTCTGTTCAAGTCAAAAGACTTGCCGGCCGTTGTTCCAGACTCTGCGAACGATGGCGGTATCGGTGATCTCGATCACGTGGCAGAGATCGGCCCGCGCCCCGATCTTGATGGCGCCCCGATCGGCAAGTCGTATCGCTGTGGCTGGCGCCAAACTCACGGTCGAGATCGCCTTCGACAGGCTCATGCCAACCGGATCCCGGGTCAGTTGAAAGGCTGCGTGCATCATGCTCATAGGGACATAGTCGGAGGCAAGAATGTCGAGGTGACCAGTTGAAGCCAGCTCGCGAGCGCTCACATTTCCCGAATGCGAGCTTCCTCGCACGATATTCGGCGCTCCCATCAGAACCCGAACGCCAAGCGAATGGGCAGCCGCAGCGGCAGCCCGCGTCGTCGGGAATTCAGAGATCGACATACCAGCGGCGTTTGCTTCGCGTACATGATCGGTTGTCTCATCGTCGTGGCTGGCGATGGGAAGTTGCCGAGCGCGGGCAAGAGCGATGATCTTTTCTTGATTTTTGGGGCCGATCGTCCGGGACGCATCGATCCATTCAGCCATTCGCCGATCAGCATCTTCATCCGACCAGCCGTACTGTTTGATTTGCGTCTCGCGGAATCGGCTGAGTTGAGGCGACTGGCGATGACCTGGTGCATGGTCCATCACTGAGACAAGTTTGAGCAGAGGATCATCGACCAGAGGTTCGAAGATCGAGACCACCTCTTCGTCCGTTACCTCACAACGCAGATGCACAAAGTGATCCGCGCGCAACAGGCGCAGATCCTGGGCTTGCCTGATGCCGTCGATGAGAAGCGGCAGAATGCGACCCCGATCATCCTTCCTTGAGGGATTGCGGGTTGTCGATCCTATGCAAAGCGAGTCAAAAACCGTCGTAATGCCCGCTGCGGTCACCAGTGCGTCATGGGCCGCCACTGCCGCAAGCCGGTTCCAGATCACACCGGGGCGAGGCAGGGCATGGTTTTCCAGATTATCGGTGTGAAGATCAATAAGCCCTGGCGTCAAGTAGCCGCCTTCAAGATCGATCGCTCCGGGCACTGCGCTCCTCCCGGGGCTAATGTCCTCGATGCTGCCGTCCACGATGTGGATCGTGCCGTCGTAGCTCTCGTTGGGCAAGACTAACCTTGCGCCGGTCAACGTCAGTTCATTCATTCTGTGTTTCTCCGCTTCACTGTGAGAAGCGATATTGCTGTCGACGAACATCAGAGCACCGAAGAGACGAGAAGTTGCGTGTAAGGATGATGGGGGTCATCGAGAACCTGGTCTGTGAGCCCAGTCTCAACAATGTTACCCTGCCGCATTACGATGATGCGGTGTGCTAACAGGCGGGCGACGGAAAGATCATGCGTGACCAGCACGACTGCAACGCCGATGTTCATGACCAGGCCTCGCAAGAGGTCAAGAAGCCGCGCTTGAACGGACACATCGAGGCCGCCCGTCGGTTCGTCCATGAACACCAGGCGCGGCTTGGTGACCAGGATCCTGGCGATCTGCAGACGTTGCTGCATGCCGCCGGAAAACGTCGTTGGACGGTGATCGGTGCGTGCGAGATCAATCTCGACCCTGCCCAGCCACTCTTGAGCCTCCTTTCGTATGTGACCATAGTGCCTCGCACCGATACCCATCGGACGCTCGACAATGTTGCCACCGGCGCTGACGTTCATTCTCAGTCCGTCCCGGGGGTTTTGATGGACCAGCCCCCAGTCCGTTCGCATCAGCTTGCGCCGCTCCGGCTCTGTGAGGCACAGAACATCCGTTGGTCCCTTGTCGTGCATGTCATACAACACAGAGCCTTTGTCCGGCGCTATTCCTCCGGAAAGGCAATTGAGCAAAGTCGATTTGCCGGACCCTGACTCTCCGACGATGGCGATGATCTCACCTGGGAACAATTGGAAGGAGATGTTGTCGCAACCTAATATCTTACCGTAGGCTTTCGAAAGATCGCGAACGGAAAGAAGCGGCTGGCGACGAACGGGCGTCATCGTGGTTGTTGCTCCCATCATAACTAGGATCCCTTCGGATTGTTCGGGGAGGAGAGCGATCCGCTTGTGTCGCCGAGGGCGGGGCCCTCATGCCCGTGTTCCTGCCGCGCCGAGCAGTAGTCGGTGTCCGAGCAGACGAACATCCGATGCCCCTTGTCATTTATCACGATCTCGTCGAGGTAGCTTTCAGTTGCCCCGCAAAGCGAGCAGGATTGCGTCCATCGCTGCACGCGGAACGGGTGGTCCTCGAAATCGAGGCTCCGAACCTCTGTATAGGGCGGGACGGCGTAAATCCGCTTTTCGCGACCGGCGCCGTAAAGCTGAATAGCTGGATTGTTAGATATCTTTGGATTGTCAAACTTGGGAATGGGTGATGGCGACATCAGGTATCGCTTGTTGGTCATCACGGGATAGCTGTTCGTTGTGGCAATATGGCCAAAACGGGCGATGTCCTCGTAAAGCTGAACGCTCATAAGACCGTATTCCGCATAAGCGTGCATTTTACGCGTTTCGGTTTCCCTCGGTTCCAAACCGCGCAATGGCTCGGACGACGGCACCTGATAGACAACTATTTGTCCTTCTTTGAGAGATGTTTCGGGTACACGATGGCGAGTCTGGATAATCGTGGCCGCACGGGTCTGTTCCGTTGTTGCGATGCCAGCAACTCGCTTGAAAAATCGACGGATCGACACAGCGTTCGTCGCATCGTCTGCACCCTGGTCGATCACCTTTAGTGTGTCGTTCGGCCCTATGACACTGGCCGTTAGTTGGATGCCACCTGTCCCCCATCCATAGGCGAGAGGCATTTCGCGGCCGCCGAATGGAATCTGAAGGCCGGGAACGGCCATCGCTTTGAGAATGCATCGCCGGATCATCCGCTTGGACTGCTCGTCGAGATAGGCGAAATTGTACCCGCTCGGGCGAGGTGCCTCGGTGGCTTTGTCTTGATTGGCAGTCATTCCGCGGCTTCCTTCTGTGGCGAGCTGCCGCTTTGTTCTTCACGCAACTGCCGTATGAACTGAAGGTCGGCTTGGAAATCGACGTAGTGCGGCAGTGTGAGGTGTGAGACGAAGCCGGCAGCCTCGAGATTGTCGGTATGGGAAAGAACGAATTCTTCATCCTGGACGGGGAACTGCACCTCTTCCCCGTATTCCCGGCAACGCAATGCGCGATCGACGATCGCCATTCCCATCGCCTTGCGCTCGCTGTTTCCGAACGAAAGTCCATATCCGCGCGTGAAGCGCGCGGGCTGATCTCCCGAGCCGCCAAACAAATCGAGCATCTGGCACTCCGTGACCATGATGTCGCCGATGGATACCGAAAAACCGAGTTCCTCCGGCGTCATCACAACATCGACTTCGCCGACGCGGGTTTCACCTACGTAAGGATGGGCCGAGCCGTAGCCCCGCAATGCGGAGTAAGCCAGGCCCACCACAAAGCCCTCGTCCCCTCGCGCAAGATTCTGCAGTCGCTGATCACGCCCGGCAGGAAGGGTCAGGGGCTCACGCGTCAGGTCAAACGCGATTCGGCTTTCAGAGTCTGGCGCTTCCGAATCAATCAAACCCTCCTGAGAGATGCTGTCGAACGCACGAGGAACGTTGGCATCGAGAGGTTCGTCTGAGATGTATGCCTTGAGCTGCGCATCCTCAGCAGCGTCGAGAAGATCGAAATCAAGAAGTCGATGGGTGTATTCGTAGGTTGAACCGAGGACCTGCCCGCCGGGAATGTCCTTGAATGTCGCCGAGACGCGGCGCTGGACCGCCATGCGGGCGGTGTCGAGTGCGTCCGAAACCGCAAAGCGCGGCATGGTCGTGCGAAACGCCCTGAGGAGAAAAATGGCCTCGATGGCATCGCCCTGCGCCTGTTTCAGGGCAAGAGCGGCGAGTTCTTTGTCGTAGACAGTGCCTTCGCACATAACCCGGGCCACTGCCAGACCCAGCTGCTCCGAAATCTGGCGAACGCTCAAATCAGGAAGCGTTGTATCCCCGCGTCGGTCTTCTGCGATCAAACGGTGCGAGTTCAGGATTGCCTGCTCGCCGCCCTTTACGGCAACATATGCCATCTAAATCTCCACCGAGATGCTGCGAGGAAGAGCGATGATGGATCTCTCACATGTAAAGAGGACATCGACGCCGATGGGATACAGCTCATGGTTGGCCGCCCAATCGTCCCAAAACCATGTCGGCAGCCCCTCAATCGCCAGGGAGACTTCATCCGGTATACCTGGGCCTGACCAACGAACCGATGGCCCTTTGGAGAAGGACGGCACCTGGATGACGACAGTGGTCGATCCCTGGGGCTCCATCTCCGTTCCAAGAGCGAACGTCGGCAATGGCGGCATCGCTGCAGGATCGGCCACGACGGCGAATGTCGCGGCCTCTGCCGTGCCAGTGAAGGGCACACCGCAATGGAAGCCGAGATAATCGCGAACAGGCTTCAGATTGGACGCAGGATCGAGCCAAATCGGGGTCTCAAAATCTGCCAGCGTGAGGCAAACAGAAGCCGAAGCCGGACCAAGAGGGCCGATCGCAGTCGTTGCGCAGGATAATGTCTGCGGACGACCGACATACGCGTACGCATCCAAGATCCGTCGAAAGGTGTCCTGGCTGTCGAAAACTGGGTTTGCGAACCCAGGTTCGATGCCAGCAGTGTCCATTACGTCGATCATTCGGATACCGTGCCTCGCGCCATTGCAAAGAAATTGACCTTCGTCGAAGCCGCTTTGCGGCTTTTAAGATCGCGGCTCGCCGCCTGCGCTTGCTCAAACTGGACGACGAATTGAAAAGCGCGGGCGGCGGCGGCATCGCTCTTTTGCAAAATCGCATCGAAAACAGCCGCCAGCTCCGCGTGACGCTGGTCTCGACCCATGACAAATGCGAAACCGGTCGTACCATCTGCGAGCTTGAGCGCGCATCGTGTCATCGTGACCTCACCAAAATTGAAAGGGGAGCCCGTTCCGCCTGTGCGACCACGCACAAGCACCAGGCCACTTTCCGGCCTGCGAAGCCATTTAAAATTCGGGTGTGCGGCGAGATTGGTGTAAGCCCTTTCAAGCTCCTCGCGGGTTGCGCGTGCGAGAATGGCCATCCACTGCTGCCGTTGTTCAACATCATGTCGCACTGCTCTTCACCGCCTCGTTCCGTACCAGTTCGGTCATCGTTGTAATTAGCGCAGTTACCTAGATATCTAGGTAACGTCGTGGTTCTTAAACCCCTGTTGCAACAGTTTCATGACGATCGATCGCTTTTCGGATGGTGGAGGATCGTCAGGGCCAATAAATTGCCACTCAAGGTGAAGAGCCGGCAACGGGACCGCAAACGTCCGGGTGCCTGGAACTTCGCAGCTAGCCTTCGGCTTCGATAAGATATTCGTATCTGTCGCTTCGGATGACGCTGAACCCGTATTTTATCGGCTGGCCATCCGGCGTCACGTCGACATTGGTTTCAAGAAGCACTGGGCTGGACGAAGATATCCGCAACAGTTGAGCCTCCTGCTGCGTAGGTCTCCGTGCCGTTATTCGGGTCCACTTTCTCTTGTATTCGGCGATGCCGCAGCGCTTCAAGGCCGCGGTGACGGAGTTCATTCCTTCGAACGCGATTGCAAGACCAGGAGCCCGATCGACCGGGTAGTAGGCCGCCCCGGTGGCCAAGGGCCAGTCATTGATAAACGAGGTCGACCTGACCTCGGTGACCAACGCTGACGGAGCCACGCTCAAATGCTTTGCGATATCAGGCTCCACGGAGCTCTGATTGATTGACAGGATTTCTCGCTTTACCGACTTGTTTTGGCCGAGGAGCTTGTAAGTGAACCTTGGATCGCTATCCAACCTGTGAGAAATGAAATCTTCGGCAACGAAAGTTCCGACACCGTGCTGAACCCGAAGAGCACCTTCTGATTCAAGTGCCTTGATGGCATTGCGCACCGTGTGTCGGTTGACTCCAAAACGCTCTGCCAAGACAACATCGCCAGGCAGCCGCCCATCCTCGAAGGCATCAGCATCGATATCACTGAGGATCCTGGAGCGAACTATTTCCCAACGTTTCATTACTCACCACGTATCTTGTCGACTCAACTTACAAACCCTGTCCCGAGTTGTGACAGATAAATCACGTCAATGGATATCGGAAAAGCGGTTTATCGGGAAACGGATCGAGCGCAAGTCCGAGAATCGATGAAAGCGTCGGAGCCAGACGGCCCGCTTCGGCCAGTGTCGCCATTTCCCTTGGAACATCGGCACCTGAGATAATGCACAAACGATCGTCTGCGGGTGCGCCCGGTCGAAATCCGTGCGTGGATTTGTATTTCGGACGACCAATCGGTTGTTCTGACGTATGGTTGACCGGGGTTTCCTCAAAGTCATACCCGACGGGGGCCACGTAAGTTGCAATTTTCCTCTTCAAACTGCCCGGGAGATGGTCACCGCTCCAGGGCTCCGCACCAAATTGAGCCAGCTTCTTCGTAACCTCTTGGCGGTCCGTCTCAGTCTCGACAATCACGTGGAGTGTTGCACCTTCCGACTGCCATGTTCTGTCGGGGATGATCAGATCGGGCAAGATAGACGCCTCAATGTTTCCGTGGCCATGATCACTGACAATGGCAATCGCATACTCGTCGCTTCTGTTTGCTCGCCGAAGACTGTCAAGGCAGACACCTACGAGTGAATCCGCGAAAGCAATCGCGAAATGCGCTTCCTCGCTCTCGTAGCCGAAGTCATGTTGGAACGCGTCAGTGACATTAATCTCTGTAATGAGGAAATCTGGCGCCTCCTCTGACTGAAGCAGGCTGGCGACAGCACCGATCGTGAGTTGATCGCCGATGAGGGTCTTGGTGACGCGGGAGACCGCATCCGGTCGGCTGAACTCGGGCGCGTAAGAGGGTAGCGGAACACCTGTAAGGCGGCCGCGTGGATCCTTCACCTTCAGCAATGTCGAAATGCCGCCATCGGCAGGGATCTTTGTGAAACCCGGGCCGCGCAGCCAGCAGGGCGGCACATAGATGGAGGTGTCTTCCGGTTTAATGAGCGCGTGGCCAATGCAAGCCACGTCCAACCCGGCGCGAGAAGCAAAAGTTGCGACGGTAGGAACAAGAACGTGTTCCGCTTCAGCGGCGACGAAGGCCCCACCATCAAGGATACTATTGCCAAAAATCCCGTGTGCATCAGCTCCGAGGCCAGTGAGAATGGAGGCTCGACCGGGCATGGAGGTTCCAGGGACTGCGGACTCCATTCTCTGAACGAAGTAACCGTTCTGTGCCAGTGACGATAGGTTTGGCAAACGATCCCGATGTTTCTCGAAATAGTCGGCGGTCACGCCATCGATCATAATGAGAAGAAGCTTCCTATGTACCATGGATACTACCTTGAGTGAGAGTTTAACGGTTTAGGCATGCGGCCCAATGCCCTGGACCGATTTGCCGAAGGTTTGGCGTGACTTGTGAACATTCCAAGCTGGCGATCGGGCATCGCGTTCTGAAGACGCAGCCGGAAGGCGGTGTAACAGCGCTTGGAACTTCGCCTTGGAGGACTGCCCGTTTTTTGCGAAGCCGTGGATGGTCGACCGGTAGAGCCGAGACCAGCGCTTCGGTGTAAGGATGAGCGGGCGCGTCCCGAAATATCGCGGTGGGAGCAATCTCCACGATCTTCCCGAGATACATGACGATCACACGATCCGCGATATGGCTAATCACCCGCAGATCATGCGAGATGAACAGGATTGTGAGCGCAAGCCTATCCTTCAGATCAAGAAGCAGATTAACGATCTGAGCTTGAACGGAAACATCGAGGGCCGACACGGGCTCATCGGCGACGATGAAGTCCGGCTCGGTGGCTAATACCCTGGCGATGGCAATCCGCTGGCGTTGCCCGCCGCTGAACGCGTGGGGGTGACGAGAGGCGTGTGCCGGAGCTAGTCCA
This sequence comes from Mesorhizobium sp. WSM4842, assembly GCF_055901575.1. NCBI lineage: Bacteria > Pseudomonadati > Pseudomonadota > Alphaproteobacteria > Hyphomicrobiales > Phyllobacteriaceae > Mesorhizobium > Mesorhizobium sp. WSM4842. The sequence goes on along the minus strand of NZ_CM148372.1, from coordinate 7,019,309 downwards.
ACTTGCGACAAGAGTTCGCCGATCCGTTCGGTCCGCACCCGCTTTGTCAAATGACCGTGGTGGATGGACAGCGGTTCGCCAATGGCTTCCGCAACCGTCATTCGCGGGTTGAGGCTGCTATAGGGATCCTGGAACACCATCTGCATGTGCCGGCGGAAGGAACGCATTTCGGGCGGCGACAATGTAGTGAGGTCGACCCCGTTGAACCGGATCTCGCCAGAACTCGGGTCGATAAGCCGCAGCAAGCTTCGACCGAACGTCGTCTTGCCTGAACCAGATTCGCCGACCAGACCGACGATTTCACCGGCGGCGATCGAAAGTGAGACTCCATCAACGGCCTTTATCGTACGCCTTAGGCTAAACGGTGAAAACGCCGCCCGCAGTGGAATATGCACGCGAAGGTCGTTCACTTCGAGGAAAGAGCTCCCGAGAACCGGGCTCGATATGGAGCCTTTCTCTGGTTTATCAAGATGGCCAAGGTGAGCATTCATACGACCAACTCCGGCTCCGCAGTGGCCGCTATGATCTGGCGCCAATGCAAACAACGAACGCTGTGGCCGCGAAGTTCTTCAAGTCCCGGCATCCTGTTAGCGCAATCACCGTCGGCATAACTGCAGCGCGGGTGAAAAGAGCAGCCACTGGCGAGGTTTGCGAGATCCGGGGGACTGCCGGGTACGGCAGAAAGCCGGCGAGACAATCCGCCTCCATAATTCAGGTCGGGGCGCGCGCTCAACAAGGCACGAGTATAGGGCATCCGGGGATTGTCGAAGATCTCGGTGACATCCCCTTCTTCCACGATCCGACCGGCATACATCACCAGAACCCGGTCAGCGATTTCCGCGACAACGCTCAGGTCGTGCGTAATGAAGAGCAGCGCCATGCCGGTCTCCCGCTGCATGTCGTGAAGAAGGGCGAGAATTTGTGATTGAATGGTCACATCGAGCGCCGTCGTCGGCTCATCGGCGATGAGCATCTTGGGATCGCATGAAAGCGCGATCGCGATCATCGCTCTTTGCCGCATACCCCCGGAAAGCTGGTGCGGGTAATCGTCCAGGCGCCGTCCAGCATCGGAGATGCCCACGCGATCAAGCATTGTCTTGGCCTGACGTCGCGCCTCAGTAGGACTGCATTGTCGATGCGTTCGAACAACCTCCGTGATCTGCTCGCCGATCGTGTAGACTGGATTGAGCGCCGTCGCCGGTTCCTGGAATATCATGGCAATCTCGTTGCCCAAGATGCCGCGCTGACGTCGAGGGGAGAATTGGAGAAGGTCCTCACCTTGAAAAAGGACCTTCCCCGCAACAATGCGTCCCAGCGATTTTGGAATGAGATTCAGGATGGAAAAAGCAGTCGCCGATTTGCCCGATCCAGATTCACCGACCAGGCAGACCGTACTTCCCTTTTGAATCGAGAACGAAACATCTTCGACTGCTTTGACAGTGCGACCTTGAGTGTGGAAATGGGTGCGCAATTTTTCGACGCGCAAGAGTTCGTTCTCGTTCATCCTGGACTCATCTGATTGCTGGAACTCTGGCACATCACTTGTCGAAGTGGATGTTGCCTGGACGAAAATCCATCGTATGGTCAGTGTTTGGGAGCCACTGAATATTGGATTTGACCCCATAGAACTCCGGCGCGCGATACAGGTACGTGCCGGGCGCTTCTTCCTCGAAGATGTCGATCATCTTCTGGTAGATGTCGCGTCGACGCTTTACATCGAGTGTCGTCTCGCCCTGTTCGGCCAGTTCGTCGAAGCGCGCCTCATCTTTCCATAGACGCTTCGACCAGGTCATGAACAGGGTAACCGCAGGATCCGTGGGCACGACCCAATCCGATCCGTTTCGTACTGCCAGTACGGGATTATCCTTCGCGAGTTTGCTCCATCCTTCGTCAACACGAACACTGGCGTTCACCCCAATGGCTTTCCACATCTCCACGACGGCTTCCGCAACGGCAACTCCGTTGGTGTAGTAGACCGGGTGAGTTACGAAGTAGATCGGTTCACCCTTGTAAGATGACTCCGAAAGCAACTGACGAGCCCGATCCGGGTCGAAAGCCGGGGTCGGCCGATCAGGATTATAAAGTTCAGGCCCCCATGCCTCGTACTGCGCCGAATGCGGAACCGTGGCCTTTTCATCCCATAGGGCCTTGACGAGCAACTGGCGGTCGATCGCAAGGTTGAGTGCCTGGCGCAGCTTCTTGTCAGCCATGACTGGATTGTATGTATTGTAGAGAAGGAAGTGATGGTTCATCAACACGCTGCGAATCTCGCAGCAACCCTGGCTTTCAACCGCTTTCAGTTGATCCGGCGGAAGACTGTTGATGATGTCGACTTCACCATTTGCAAGCGCAGTGATCCTTGCCGAAACCTCGGGAATGGCCTTGAAGGTCAATGTGGAGATTGTCGGCCGTCCGCGGAAATAGGAGTCATTAGCCTTGAGTTGCATGCTCTCGTCAGGCTGAAGTTTGACAAAAGTGAACGGACCTGTTCCGACCGGCTTCTGTCCGAATCCCGCCTCTCCAACTGCCTCAAAATAAGCCTTCGGCACGATGTCGCTGGCGTGATACGCCAATAAGTGAAGCAGTATGGGACTGGGTGCTTTTGTCGTGATCCTCACGGTCAGATCATCGACAACGTCAATGCGCTCAATGACCTTCAGCAGGTTCCTGGCACCGACGTAGTCGGACGCCGGATCGAGGATACGATCGAAGGTAAACTTTACGTCGGCGCTGGTGAGCGCCTGGCCGTTATGGAAATGGACCTCTGGCCGAAGAGAAAACTCCATGGTGCGATCATCCATCCGCTTCCAGCTTTGTGCGAGGCCCGGAATGAGCTCATAGGCCGTCCGGTCCTTGCTTTTGGAGAAGTCCCTCGCAACCAGCGTGTCGAAGACATTATGGGTGATAGGAAAGTCCACGTTTCCGAGGGCCAGGCCGGGATCGAAATTGGCCTTGACCGTATTGACGCCGACGGTAAGTGGCGGTCTCGTGTCGTTCTGCGCCACCGCGAAGGTCGGCAGCAGCATTGCAACTGCTAGAAGTAGATATCGCATTCGGGATTCTCCAAAAAAGGTGGATGATGTTAGGCATTCCTGCAGGAATAGGGTAAGGGCTGCACCATTACGTGCGGCTCCGAGGATCAAGAACATCGCGCAGCCAATCACCGATGATGGATGCTGCGACCGTGATCATGACGATCACGATACATGGTATGATGGCGAGCCAAGGGGAGGAGATCAGGTAGTTTCTTGCCTCGCCAAGCAACGAGCCGAGAGAAACATTTGGCGGCTGGACGCCGACGCCAAGGAACGAAAGGGAGGACTCCAGAACGACTATTTCGGCAAAGCTCAAGCTCGCCAAGACGATGATGGGTGAGAATGTGTTGGGAAGAACGTGGCGTATCGCAATTCGCCAAGGCGACGCACCGGAGCAGCGAGCGGCTTCGATGAAGCTGCGTCCTTGCAAGGCGTGCACCTCTCCACGGACCACCCGGGAGTACTTGTAGTAATCGGAAAAGCCAACGATCAGCACCAAGACCAGTGGATGCGTGCCAACAAGGGCGACTGCTGTAAGGGCGATCAACGTCGTCGGCACTGCGGCCTGTGCGTCGACAACAGCGGCGATGCACTGGTCGGTCCACCCTCCTGCAGTCCCCGCGACCAGTCCACTGAATGTCCCTGCAATGACCCCGATGAGAACGCCGGCACCCGCTATAAGCAATGTAGTGCGCGTTGCGGAAAGCAGGCGCGAAAGCACATCGCGCCCAAGATGATCGGTTCCAAGGAGATAATCACTTGCACCGCCGGCGAATATCGGCGGTCGCAGCCGGCTCAAAAGGCTCTGCGCGGCAATGTCATGTGGAGCGATTGCGGGCGCTGCAGCAGCCAACAGCACGATGACGAAAAGGAACAAGAGTGATATGATTGTCACCCTCGGCAAGCGGTCACGTCGTCTCGGAACGGACACGCGTTCAGCTCCGAAACCGCCAGCATCCAGTTCTGAAGCGTCAGTGATTCTGTTGGTCATGATCACCTCCCACGCACCCGCGGATCCAGCAAACCATAGGCAAAATCAACGAGAAGATTAGCCAAGATGACTGTTGCAGAAAAAACGAGGATTCCGAATTGCAGCATGCCGAAATCACGCTTCATGACGGCCTCGATTACAAGCCGCCCCACTCCCGGCCACGCAAAAACCGATTCCGTCACTACCGCGCCCGCAATCAGACCCCCGAGTTGCAGCCCAAGGATCGTCAGTACGGGCAGAATGGCGTTCCTTAATCCGTGCTTCAGCACGACAACGGCAGGGCTTAGTCCCTTGCTGCGGGCATAGCGCATGTAATCCTGTGATAAGACTTCGAGCATGCTGCTGCGGACGAGCCGCGATATGTTCGCGGATGCCGCGACTGCAAGTGTGATGACGGGAAGAATCATGTGCTTCCAGGTCCCCATGCCGCCACTTGGCAGGAGCTTTAAGGACAGGCTGAAAATCAAGATTGCTGCAATGCCGACTACAAAATTGGGAATGGCCTGCATCACGACCGTTGCAGTCGTGACTGAACGATCGAAAACGGCGTTGTGATGGAGTGCAGCCCAGAGGCCACCGCCTAAGCCAATGGCGATCGACAAGAAGAAAGCGGGAATGGTCAGAAGGAGGGTGTTCGGAACCCGCTCTGTAAACAGATCGACGACCGGCCTGTTTGAGAAGAAGCTCTGTCCGAAATCACCCCGAAGGAGTGCTTCACCATACCGCAGATATTGCGTTGGAATGTCATCATCAAGTCCAAGCTTTGTTCTAAGCTCGACACGTTGTTCTTCCGGCATTTCCGGTGGAATGAGGAAGGATGTCGGATCGCCCGTCAGGCGCGTCGCGACAAAAACGACGGTCAGAATGGCCCACAAGGTGAAAGCGCTGCGCAAGGCTCTTGATAGGAAGAACATGGAAATTCCTTCTCGCAGCAGCATCTGGGACGGGGCCATCCACCTGCTAGATGACCAGATGTCTAGGTATCTTCCATAAAGCTCCTTTGTAACTCCTTCATGACAGGTTCTTACACCCGCACATCGGTGACGGTGCAGCCCGATTATCTGGGATGGTACGAGTTCTTGACCCAAACCCATTTCGCGACCTTGCTCGTCGGGACAACCGACCTCAGAGCGCATTACCACCGTCGCTCTTGAAAGCTTTCCAGCCTATATCTGTGCCCCTCAGAGACTATTCTCTGATGTCTTCCTTAGATAAGCTTTGACTGAGACGGTGCATTCGTAAAGGCATCCGTCCAAATCTCAAATATCAGCAGGTTCCAAAGGGTCTGGAATCGCGCCTTCGTGAAGTTGTCTTTGCTTTCGGATATACACGCCTGCACATCGCCAGGTGATACGATCGCATGTCGTTCAATGCGGTCCTTCGTCAGGTACCGTCGCGAGAGTTCCAATAGGGCGTCGCGCGTGTCGGCATCATATCGCAGTTGTTGAATCCCCTTCGGGCGCTGAAGAATTTCAGGAGGAAGCAGACTGCTGATGCTCTCCCGGAAGAAAGCCTTGACATGACATTCCGTCACTTTTTGTCGAGCGGGGAGGCGTAGGGACAAGTCGAGCAAGGATCGTCTCGATAGCGGCATAACCAACTCAAGTTCCGCGCTTGAAGCGAGCAAGGTCTGCGCACCGATACGTTCGTCCCAGTCGGTGAGCGATTGGCGAAGATTGTCAAAAAGGAGATCTTTGGGACCTTCCTGATCAGCTGGCTTGATATCTAGCGATCCCGATTGGTCCTTGCGCGAAAGGTCATCGCGCGCGTTGTTCATCCTAAGCCAAAGATCCCTATGGTAGGCCATGCCGCCAAAAAGCGTGTCGCTGAGATTGCCCGAAAAAAGCGTTTGCACGGACCTTGACGCGTCTCGCCACAGAGCGAAAAGGCAGGGAAACTCATCATAGCCGCCCGGATTACCCAGAACTCGTACGGCTTGCTGCATGAGGGAAGCCAAGTCTTGCGGGCCGACGATAGTTTCGTGATGCTCCAAGCCAAGATGGGAGGCGGTCACGCGACCTCCTTGGATCTCCGGGTCCTCCTCGCCGTAACCAACGGTGAAGCTCCGTATGACACGGCGCGGATCGGCTTCTTGCAGCAGCGCTGCGATCGCGGCGGAGTCGATACCGCCGCTGAGTGAAACGCCGATATCGCCCTGCGAACGTAGAAGTGATTCCGCCACGGTCCGACGAAGAAGCGACAACAATTCGTCGGACGACAGTGGGTCTCTGGGCTGAATATACTCATTTGCCTGAGGCTGCAGGCGACGAAGACAGTGCAACTCATGGCCGAATATCTCGACGAAGCCAGCTCGCGCTGGCCGTATATCGCGATGGAAGGTCAATCCAGCCGGCGCCCAACCACGTTCAATGAATGCACGAACGGCAGCGACATCGAAGGCGGGATGAAGTTCCGGAACCTTGCATAGTGGTGAGTAGGTCGTGGAAAATGCAATGCCAGACGGAAGATGAGCGATGAACAGCGGACGGGTACCGAAGGTATCCCGTGCAATGTGCAATCTGCCACTCGCGGCGTCGTGCAGCGCAATGGCGAATTGACCATCAAGGTCGTCGAACGCGTCTTGTCCGCGTGATCGATATTCCTCCACGAAACGATCAGGATCGAATGTGATGCGCTGACGCTTTTCCGTCGCAATATAAGCCACTTCATCGAACAACAGACTCACACCACCACGCCGGAATTGCGAAAGTTCATTTGGCAGATGGTTATCGTCGTAATGAGCTTTACCTTTTTCGCTGAGCTCGCGGCTGGCGAACTCGCTGGTCACGGAGAACTCGCCGTGCTCGTACCTGCCTACGATCGCTGTCATTGCATTCAGCCCCCAAACTATGATTCCACGGCGCGTGCCAAGGGCCAGAAGGACGCCAACAAGCTGACATAAGGGAGTGCCCGTTCGCGAATGAGGCCCGGACGCCGTCCATGTCGGAAACGTTCAAAACCGGCAAGGTATCGACCCTCTTAAATACTTTTGCGTAGTGCTCGACGATGGCAAAGCCGAGCTCACACTCTTCCGTGAGTTCGCAGGGGTCTGGTAACCTACAAAAGAAACCTCGAGAGGAAGCTACAATGACGCCCTCCGTGGCGAGGCGGATAAGTGATTTTCGAACCGGTGGTACAGTCACGGTGAGAGAATATGCGAGATCTGCGACGTCAATATGCTCGCCTGCCAGGTAGCCGGCTCCTAACACGACAGTCTTTACTCGCAGGCCATGCCGTACCCGCCGCGCGGTCGCTGTCCCTCCCGGTAAAGCGTGGAAGCGAATGGCTTTCGCAATGTCCAACGTAGCTAGTTCTTCGAGCGTTTTATTCAGATAAGTCGCGACCAAAGGCCTCGGAGGAGGAAAATTTCTTACGAAATCGACCGAAGGCTGTGCTGTGATAATGGGAACTTCGGTCCCGATCAGCGCGATCTCGTTCATTCCATTTCGCCACTTGCTCATCTCGAGAAACTCAGTTTGCCGGAACTGCAGTTCCGATTTCTTGCAGGGCAACCAAGGCCATCGACGCAGCGATAGCGCAGGCGGTGGCTAGCGGGACCGCCCTTCCTCGGATCGCCGGGACACGAATAGTTGTCGTGACGTGGAGCACTGCCAACGCGATGAACAGCATCGCCACAGTTGCTGCGAAAGAGGTCGGCGAGAGAAAAGGTCTAAGGAGCAGCAGTAGGGCAAGGAGCGGAGTGTCGTAAGAGACTGGGATGCCTGTGAAGCGCGCGTCTGCCGCCAATCCAACGTTCTCGAAATAGCTGAGCCTGATGGCACCCGCCAACACTAGAATCAAGCTCGCGATCAACGATATGGCGCTGCCCTGGCCGATGAGAATGATAACCGCCGCGGGGAACACCACGCCATGAATGAAGTCGGCGAACCCGTCGAAGCTCTTTCCGAAGTCCGCCACGCCCGGGCGGCGAAGGTGGCTCGTCTTGCGCGCAACGTGCCCGTCCCAATGGTCCAGAAACCAGGTCCAGAGCATGGCTGCGACACCGAGCTCGATCCTTCCGTTGAGGGCGAGGTACAGCCCCACGACCGCGAACAGGTATGCGAGCGCCGTGATGGCATTCGCGTAATCACGCAGGTAGCCGATCATCTCCTTGGTCCTGCCGCGAGTGTGGCTGAAGATGCACCGGCTAATGCAAGTGCGGGCGGCAACCCGAAAATCTCCTCCGCTAACCGGAGATCGGCCTCACTATCGATCTCGAACCAGCGGGTATCGCTGCAGTCAGCCGCCGAAAGCTGCAGCTCGCGGCTTTCCACCAGAAGCGACAGAATTTGTTCAACATAGGCGATGTGGTACCCGCTCTCGACGGCGCGATGGAGAGCCGGCACTAGCCGATCGTGCAGTGCCGCCGCAGAGAAACGGGTCAGGTTGATCGTCTTGAAGAGACTCCTTGCCTGCGCCTGTGCCGGCGTCTGGTTCATCACGAACGTGGAGACAGAGTGATCTTCGGCCAATTCGACCGCCGACCCGCTCATTGCTTCGGTGAAGGCGGCGACGGCCGCCACATTCTTTTTCGTCGCCGAGACAGTCCGAAGCGTCCGTTCCAGCACCTCGCGCTCAAAGAACACGTCGCCTTCGAGGAAGATAGTGTCGCCGGCAAGCATTGTGTTCCGCGCCAGCCAGAGCGAATAGGCGCTGCTGGTCCGGTCAAATATCGGATTGTGGACATACTCGATTTCCACCTCCTCGAACCGCCGGCCGCACGACTGCTCGATCGATTCCTTGCGGTAGCCTACGACAATGGTCGCTTCGCAAATCCCGAGCTCGGAGAGCTGATGCAGCGCGTTGTGCAGTATAGGGGTGCCGTTTACCTCCACCAGAGGCTTCGGAACGGAATCCGTATACGGGCGCAGTCTCGATCCCGTGCCTGCGGCGAGGATGACGGCAGTCCGAGTACGGTTGCTCATATCGAATGTCCTTCTGATGAGGCTCAGGCAGCCACTTGTCTGGTCTTGAGGCTGTTCAACGTTTCGACGACCTTTTGCAGTCCCTGCTCCAGCTGGCCTGGGGGCGCCCCGAATGACAGTCGCAGACCATTCGGATCACCGAATGTGCCACCGGCGACGGAGCCCACGCCGGTTTCATCGAGAAGCAACCGGGCCACGTCGTCTGTGGTCCGCACGGGCCCCCCCTGCGGCAGCGAAGCGATCAACGTGCTCAAGTCGAGATAGAAGAAAAACGAACCCTCGGCGCGCGGTGCATCGACATCGCGCAGGCCGGACAGAATGTGCAGCCCCACGGTACGAGCATCAGTCAATCGCCGGTGCATCTCCCGTTCGAAACGGCCATCACCAACCTGTAGGTGATGCAGAATGGCGTGTTGCGCAATCACGTTGGGGTTCGAGGTCGTGTGACTCTGCAGTTTCTTGGCCGCGGAAACGATCTCCGGCGGCGCCGCAAAATAGCCCAGGCGCCATCCAGTGATCGCCAGCTCCTTGGAGAAGGCATTTACCAGGATTGTCCGCGACCGAACCCCGGGATGGGCCATGACGACGGATTCATGGCGTCCACCCGTGAAGACAAAGCTGGAATAGCATTCGTCGGAAACGATCCAGAGCTGATAATTGATAGCGATATCGCCAATGGCCTGAAGCGTTGTTCGATCGTAGACAGCGCCTGTGGGATTGTTAGGCGAGTTGATGATGATGGCTTTCGTGCGCGGTGTGACGGCGGCACGGATTGCGCCAATGTCAGGAACATAGGTTGGCGGCCGGACTTCGACGAATACGGGCTTTGCGCCGGCAAGAAGAACTTGGGACGGGAATGTCGGCCAGCACGGGCGAAAGATGATGACCTCGTCGCCTGGGTCGAGCACAGCCAGAGCAGCATCGAGCAATCCTTGTTTTGCGCCCGCGGTGATGACGATATCGTCGATGTTCCAGCCAACGCCTGTTTCGATCGTCAGTTTTTTCGCGACGGCTTCCCGGAGCGGTGCCAGACCGATTGAATCCGTATAGCGGTTCGTGCCGGCATTGATTGCGGCGATCGCTCCATTGCGAACTGACGTGGGCGGCTCGATGATCACCTCGCCGGCCGCCAGATCAATGATCTGACGGCCGGCCGCGGCAGCAACCTTGGCTGCCTCGCGGGCGGCGGCAGTGCCCGGACCTGAAAGCAAGGACATCCGCTGCGCAAGCATGTGCGCCCCTCCTGAGCTAATTGTCGAATTTTTGAACTTGGTCCGAGTCGCTCGGACGTCGCTCTGCTGTCCGCTTCGGCAGATACTGTTCTTCCGCCTGAGCCAGTTCGTGATAGCCGATCAGGCTGAACAGCTCGTCGAGGCCGGCAACCTGGTCCTCTATCCCGGCGATGCTTTCTTCCGACGAGATGCGGCCGCAGATGTCACGCATGCCAGCGATCGCCGCCCGCATCGAATGGTTGGCCCAGATGACCGTCGAAATGCCGGCATCACGAAAAACCGAAGCCGGCGTTTTGTAGTATTTGGTGGGAACGATGACGATCGGCAGCTTGTTGTTCCATTCCTGGGCGAAGGTCAGGATCTCGTCTGCGACTGCCTTGCCGGAGTGTATGAGGATCGCGTCGGGGCCGGCTTCTGCATAAGCCTCGGCCCGGACCAGCGCCTCATCGAGACCGTGACCGGCGATCAGCGCCTCGATCCGCGCGACGACGACGAAATCCGGTCCCGTCGTGTCTTTCACGGCTTTGAGCCGGCCGCAGAATTCGTCGATGTCAGCAAGCGGATGCCGATCCCCGACAAAGGAGTTCAACTTCGGAAAGCCCTTGTCTTCAAGGCACATGCCGCTGGCCCCGCGTTGCTCAAGCTTCCGCGCGACCAAGCGAGCATTGTTGAAATTTCCGAAGCCGCTGTCACCATCGACAAGAACAGGGATGTCCGTCGCATCGACTATGCGCTCGACGACGTCGACGACTTGGGTCCAACTCGCTTCGTTGGCGTCGCGATAGCCGAGCGCCGAGGCGATGGAAAGACCAGAGGCCCAGAGCCCGCGAAAGCCGACACGCTCGGCAATCGCTGCCGAAAGCCCATCATGCGCTTCCATCAAAAATGTGAGGTCGTTGGAAAAAATGAGCTCGCGAAGGGTCGTCGATGACGCCGTCACCGGCAAGACTTCCGCCCCGAACGAAATCGCCTTGCTCATTGTATGACCTCCTCCATAACTCAGGTCCAATGAACTCGGTGAACGGGACGTTACTCATCGTCACCTGACCTCGCTATCGAAAAGTCCTTTGGCCTACATATGCGCAATGGTCGTGAGATCCGCTGGAAGCGGCTCTGTGCCGGAGCGCACGTTACAGATCAAGCAGCAAGAGCCATGCCACCTAAAAAGCCGTTGTTATTGCAATAGGTTGGCTTTGCGCGGCTGGTTCCGTTTGTTAGCGACGAAACCATTCTGTCGGGATTGCGACAGTGGACAAGCTATATCACGGTGCGAGGTTGGCAGGTCGCCCCGTAATTATGAGTCCTTGGCCACGCTAGAGCACGTCCTGATTTAATCCGGCTCATATCTTGCGGCTTTGCTATGTCCTTTGCACCCTTGATTGCCCCAGAGATCTACGCGCCGCGCTCGGATTTTCTGCTGGGAATGCATGAGGCCGGCGTAGAAAGAGAGACCCGGAAGACCGTGCCTGCCGCGTTTGCGATGCCGCGATGCGTGGGTGGCCCGGAGCAAATCCTCGTGCGTTGCTCGGGAGCAACACCACGAAGGAACGTGACAGGCTCTGCGATCGTTGAAGACTGTTGCTCGAGCTGCATCATGCCATCCACCTCGATACGCAAACGATCCGAAGCGCAAAGTCCTTTCGGTGTGGTTCGTCGCCAGCGGCAAACGGTACGAGTTTGAGGACGTGCCGCCGGAGACCTTCGCCGCGTTCAAAGCCGCCTTCGCCAAAGGCCGCTTTTTCAATGACCATATCCGCAATCAATTCCGGCACCGCCTGGTTGGTACTCAATAACGAGCTTCAATGGCCTGAACCTGTCGGAGTCCTACGGAGAGTTTCTGTCATTCCTCGCGTCTGGTCTAGCCGCACCAGCGCTTCATTGACCATCAGCCGGATTGGGCACAGTAGATGATCGGCTGGAAAGAAATCCTCCAACCGCTTTCATCGTGAACAGCTGCTCCATGAACACATCGCTCCGCGCATCGAACCGCTTCGCCAAGGTGGATCAGTAGTCTATGTTTGGCGTAGGTATTTCAGCAGTGTGCTAGGCGCCCGCCGCCACGTGCGGGCGACGCCGGCATCAACCGGCGGGCAGATGCGCCGAGGGCAACAAGCGCGCCTGACGCAGCGCCGCCAGATCAGCCGAGCCGGTGCAGAAGCAGGCGACGGCCAACTGGCGGATGACGATCTCGAAATGCGCGACAACCGCCTCGGTGGACACCGTCGCCGCGTGCAGCACGCCGGCCGCCTGCCCGGCGATGTCCGCGCCCAGGCGGATGGCCTTGGCCACGTCGACGCCGTCGCGGATCCCGCCCGACGCGATCAGCTTCACCCTTGGCAGCGCCCGACGTACCGCCTGCACGCTGGCCGGGGTCGGAATCCCCCAATCGGCGAACGCCATCGCCACTGCACGGTCGGCGGCATCGTGGGCGCGCTCGCCCTCCACCGCGGCCCAACTGGTGCCGCCGGCGCCGGCGATATCGATCACCGCCACGCCCGCCTCGACGAGCGCACAGGCCGCCGAGGTGGACAGGCCCGACCCCACTTCCTTGGCCACGATCGGCACGTCCACGCTGCGCGCGGCGCGAGCGATCTGCGCCAGGACGCCGCGCCAGTCGCGGTCGCCCTCCGGCTGTACCGCTTCCTGCAGCGGATTGAGATGGACGATGAGTCCATCGGCCTCCAGCGTATCCACCGCCCGGCGCGCCAGGTCCAGGCCGTCGGCCTCGCGCAGTTGCGCGGCGCCGATATTGGCCAGCAAGGGAATGTCTGGAGCCAGGCGGCGCAGCGCGCGCGTCAGCCCCTGGGAGTTGCGGGATTGCAGGCTCACGCGCTGCGAACCGACGCACATGGCGATCCCCAAGGCTTGCGCTGCCTCGCTCAGATGCCGGTTGATGGCCTCGGCGCGTGGCATGCCGCCGGTCATGGAGCTGATCAGCAGCGGCGCGCGCATGGTCTTGCCCAGCAGCGAGGCGCGCAGGTCGATCTGTGTCAGGTCCAACTCGGGCAATGCGCAGTGTTCGAAACGGATGTACTCCCAGCTGGCGGCGGCCGTGGCCGGCGCCGTTCGCCGATCCAGCACGATGTCAAGATGATCGTCCTTGCGCCGGCTCAGGGCGGTGTCGCTCATGCTCGCTCCATCCGTCGCATCGGGCGATGTCGTTGCGTCGGATCGGACCGACGGCAGCGCGCGCACGCCGCCGCCTCCCGCGCGTTCAGGCCGGCGCACGCTGGCCTCCCCCCCGCAGCGTCGCTGCGTAGCGGCTGGTCGAAGTCTGGTAGTACTGCGCGCGGATGGCCGCCATGGCCTCGATCAACGGTCTCCACGGCGCGGGAAAGCGTTCTTCCGCCATCACCCGGTGCAGCATGCGCGTATGGCCGGCCAGCTCGTCGTTGAGGAACTCCACCACAGGCATAGCCGGATAGCGGTGCAGCAGCAGGATCGCCGCGTTGTCGGCCTCGCCGGCCAACCTGTCCTTGTCGCGTCCATGCAGATCGTTCTGCAGGCGCCCTATCGCGGAGATGAGCCGCAGGACCTGGCGAAACGCCGGACGCGCGCGCAAGGTCGCCATGTCCAGCCCCCACAGCAACGACAGGCAACAGAACACGTTCGCGTAGGCGATCGAATCGATGCCGTTGTGGAGGTACTCGGCGTAGGACCAGCGTTCCACCCCTGCCGCCTGCGCGGCGCGCAGCGCCGCGCAGTAGCACCGGGTATCGTCGAGAAGCTGAGCATAGTCGCGACGATCGTAGGCGAGCGCGGCCAGCGAAGCGCGCAGCAAAGCGCAGCCCTCGAATCCAGGGAGCGCGCACGGTACGCCCTGCCACAGCGCCTGCTCCACCGCGGCGAGCTGCTCCGGCGCGATCAGGCCAAGGTCGTTGCAATCGTCGAGCCAGAACAGCAGCGCCAGTTCGCTATAGAACGCCACGATCAGCGTTTCGTCCTGCGGATCGCGGCCGGTGCGGGCGCTGGTGTCGCGCAGGCTCGGGTGGATGCGCTGCAGGATGTACTGGCCGCCCCTGACCGCTTCTACGGCATGCTCGTCGGCGAACCCGGTTAGGGAACGCCCCCACTCCAGCACCTGCTGCAGCGCGCGCTCGGTCTGGATCATGGCGCCGCTCCTGCTCCCTCGGCCAGGACGCGCCGCCCCCAACGAAGCGCCAGCCACAACCCGGCGAGTTCGGCCACGCGCACGACCCGGGTGGGGCAATACAGTTCCTTGCCGATCCACAGCGGCGCCTGCGGCAATGCATGCGCCGCATGGCGGGCGAGCATCCACTCCATCGCACGCGCCACCGCCTGCGCGATGCGCCGACGCCCTGTCGGCTCTTCGCTCCCGTCCAACACGTGCAACGCGAACAGCGCATAGGCGGTTTCCTCGAATGAGGACGCGCGACCGGCGCCCCAGCCGCCGTCGTCGCGCTGCGCCTGCAGCAGCGCCGCCAGCGCGCGCTCGTCGCGCCACTGGGGCTTGCCTTGCGCCAGAGCAGCGACCGCATGGGCGGTGGGATACAGCCACGAAACGTGCCATTTTTCGTTGTCCCATAGACCGTGCGGGTTGCGATTGGCCTCGACGTAGGCGCTGGTGCCGGCGGCGGGCTTTCCCAACAGTCGCGACGCATGCAGGGCATGGATGTTGGTCGACACCGAGGCATTGCGCTCGCCGGGGAAGGTGACGAACAGCTCGCCGATTTCGAAATGGCGCAACGCATCGACCGCCGGGTCGCGGCCTGCAAGGCGCAGGACGCACAACGCAACGGCGGTGTCGTCCGCATCGGCCGCGAAGTGCAAGGCCGGGCCCAGACCGCGCACGCCCAGGCGGGCGTCGAGCTGCGCGACGATCACGCGCACCGCCTCGGCGAGCGCGGGATGCGCGAACAGCCCGGCCAGATGCAGGGTGTACAGCGACCAGCATGGCTCGAACACATTGATCGGCCAGACGTTGGGCACGACACCTTCGATGCCGCTGTGCGTCGCCCGCGATGCCGCCTGCAGATACGCGTCGGCGCGCCCAACCTGCGGCGTGTTCCCCTGTGTCACGGCGTGCGCACGCCACGCGGCGGTGGCCGCCGGGCTGATGCCGATGCTGCCGTCGTCATCCGGGCATGCGGTGGTCGGCGACGTCCCCCAGGCTTCCCAGGAGTGCAGCAAGGGATGGCCGCTCGGCAACGTCGCCACCGCCCCCAGCTTGAGCAGGCACGCTTGCCGCAACGGCAACAGCGCCTGGTGGCGCGGAAACGCCACGCCGCCCAGCAAGGATGCGGCCTCGCCGCACAACTGCGGCAGGATCAGCTCCGCGCCGATCGGCGCGTCTTCCGGCACCGCATGCGCGTAGGGATCGGGCTGGCGCTCGAGGAACTGGGTTGCAGCCTGGACTGCGTCGGCAGCGCCGGGAAGAGGATCGGCACGCTGCAATGCCAGCAACGCCGCCCACGTGGGCGCATGGCGAAACAGCGGGAAGTCCGCGCTTCCCCATCCGCCATCGGCCTGTTGCTGCGCGATGAGCCACGCGTATGCGTCCTGGCGACCGGTGACGTTGCCGCGGAACTGCAGAGCTCGCGCGGTGTCGTAGACGGACGGACCGACGCTGCCGCCGTCGCTCATCTCGCTCAGCAGGTGGCGCAACTCGGAAAGGATCTGTTCGGACAGCGCGTTCAAGCGGGATGTTCCTTCTGCAGACGGTTGACGAGAACCAGGATCGAGCAGTCGCCGCAGGCCCGTCGCGGCCCGGCGCACGGGCAGCGCCGGACGGCCGCCCTGCTCCGGCGCGGGGCGACGCGCCCGGATGCCGGCGCCGGTCCGCCGCATAGGCTTGCGAGCAGCGGGCCGCGGGCCGCTGCGCAACCGCTGCGATCGGCGCCGCGGACTCGGACACAGTGCAGCATGCGCCGCTGCCGCCAGCCGATCGCAGCGGCACAGGGGCGGCTCCATGCGGACGCGCGCGCTCATGCGCAGGGCGCGTGCTTGAACAGATACGCGTTGCCCCGCTGCAGCATCTGCGCCAATCGTTCCGCACGCGGCCCCAGCGGGGCGATGGCCTCCCCGGCGTCGCGCAACAGATCCAGCGCGAACTGGCGCGCTGCCTGCAGCCCCATGATCGACGCGCAGGTCGGCTTCTGCGCCGCCGCGTCCTTGCCGGGGGTCTTGCCCAGCGTCGCGGTATCCGCTGTCGCGTCGAGAATGTCGTCGACTACCTGCAACGCCAAGCCGAAACAGGCGCTGTAGCGATCGAGCGCACAGTACAGCGCAGCGTGCGCGGCATCCTCCGAGATGGCGCCTAGCGCGCCCATGCGAACGGACGCGCGCACTAGCGCTCCGCTCTTCATCCGGTGCATCGCCACGATCCTGTCCAGCTCGACGTGCTTTCCGACCAGCGATAGATCCATAGCCTGCCCGCCTGCGGCACCCTCGGCGGACACCGCCTGCGCCAGTTCGCGCACGAGCGCGATACGGTCGTGGCCGGGCGCATCCAGGCTCGCCAGGGTCAGGAAGGCGTGCGCCTGCAACGCATCGCCGACCAGGATCGCAGTGGCTTCGCCGAACTTGACGTGCACGGTCGGAAGGCCGCGGCGAAGCACGTCGTCGTCCATCGCGGGCAGGTCGTCGTGGACCAGGGTACAGGCGTGCATCATCTCGATGGCGGCGCCGACGTCGTCGAGCATGTGCGCCGGCGTGTCGGCCAGTGCGCCGGCAGCCAGACAGAGCAAGGCGCGGGTGCGCTTTCCGCCATGCAAGGTGGCGTAGCGCATCGCCGCCATCAGATCGGTCTCACCGTCGTCTTCGGCGCAGAGAAGACGCGCCAGCGCCTGTTCGACCCGCTTTGCGCCGTCCTGCATCCAGATTTCCGGCAGCAGCCTGCCGGACGCGCCGCGCGCCTGCGCGCCCAATCCGCCGAGCGCGGAAACGCCAGTTCGGTCGTCGTGTAGCGTGGAACCGGTCTGCATGTTGTTCATGTCCTTGTATCTGACACGGCCACGGCGAGCGCCGAGCCGCCGCGGTGTTGCCGGTGTCGCACCGAGCGCGCGCGCCGAGGCAGCAATGGCGGGCGTCGCCGGCGCCGCTGCCTCGCCACACGGGGCGTGCGATGCCAGCTCATGAGAATCCGATGCGGATTGTCATGGACGGATGTGCGGTCGGGTAATAGCGCCGGCCCTTTTCGACGTCGCTCAGCAACCGCGGCCGCACCCCGGCCTTGTGCATGGTCAGCGCCAAGGCGACGGAGAACTGCACCAGTTCCAGCCATACCAGGTGGTAGCCGATGCAGACGTGTGGGCCGGTACCGAACTGCAGCATGTCCACCGGCCGGATCGGCTCCGTGCGTTGCAGCCACCGCGCCAGGCGGAACTGATCAGGCGCCTCGTGCAGCAGCGCCGAGGTCGAGAAATGCAGCAGCGGGATGCACAGATGGGTGCCCGCGGGAATGCGCTGTTGGCCGAGCTGCAATTCCTGCAGCGCGCGACGCGGCAGGACCGTGGTCGCCGGATGCACGCGTAGCGTTTCGCGGAACAGCGCCTCGGCGACCGGACACTGCGCCAGGTCCGCGTGCCGGGTCGGCACCGCGCCCACGCGTTGCGCCTCCTCGACCAGGGCGTCCCACAGCACAGGCTGCCGCGCCAGCTCGATCACCATCCAGGCCATCGTCGAGGCGGTGGTGTCGTGACCGCCAAGCAGCAGCAAGCGGATATTGGCGACCAGGACGTCATCGGAGAGCGCATCATCGCTGCGATCGAAGGCACTCACCATGTCGTTGATCAACCCGGTTCGCGCGGCATGCGCGCGCGCGTCCCGGACGAACTGGCGCAACTGCGCGTCGATCCAGTCGCGGGCGGCGCGGCCGCGCCGCAAGGGCAGTCCGGGCAGGTCGATCGGGGGCGCGACGATCAACTGCAGCAGTTGCCGGTACTTGCGATGCCATCCCGGCAGGTCGTTCGCGGGGATTCCCATGAGGCTGAAGATGAGCTTGAGCGTCAGATCGCCGGTTTCGCGCAGGATGGTTACGTCGCCGCGGTCGCGCCACGCCTGCACCCGCTCCAGGATGATGGGCGCGAACAGGTCGCCGATGCCGGCCTGGGTCAGCCCCTTGGGCAGGAACGCCGCCTTGATCGCATCGCGCGCCTGCCGGTGCGCGCCGCCGTCCTGGGCGACCAACGTTCCGCGAAGCAATTCGGGCGCGATCTCTTCCATCAGCGCCGAGGACACGTCCTTGTGCCGGAGCAGTGCGAACGCATCCAGATCCGTGCAGGTCATCAGGTGGCCGGCAGGGCCGAAATCCAGCCAGAAGTGGCTGCCCAGCGTCCGTTCCGCGCGCCGCAGCAGGCGCGGCAGGTCGCAGACGATGGCGGGAAGATGCCCGACGAGGGGGAAAGCGCCGGGCACGACCGGGATGTCGTACCGCAGCCGGTGCCGACGGTCCAGCGGGTTGAGCAGCATGTCCATCAGCAGCGCGGCGCCGCGGCCGCTTCGGCGATGTCGCCGGCAGGCCGCGCGGCGCGGCTGTTGCCACCGTCGGCGTATGTCGGCACATGCGCCAGCATGCCGCCGTCGATGCACACGACCTGGCCGGTGATGAACGCAGCATCGGCGGAGAGCAGGAAAGCCACCAGCGCGGCCACGTCCTCGGGGCGGCCGACGCGCGGCAGGAGCTGGTGCCGGCGCAGATGCCGTTGCATGCACTCGTCCAGCTTGGCGAGGAGACGCTCGGTCATGATGAGACCCGGCGCAACCGCGTTGCAGCGGATCTGCGCGTGACCGTACTGGGTGGCGAGCGAGGCCGACAGCATGTTCATCGCCGCCTTCGACGCGGCGTAGGACGTCTGCGCGGTGTCACCGCTGAGCCCCTGGCACGACGACATGTTGACGATGGCGCCACCGCCGCGGGCGATCATCCGTGGGATGGCCTGCCGGCAGCAGAGCAGCGTGCCGCGCAGATTGGTCGCCATGATCTGATCCCAGACCGCCAGGTCCAGGTCGAGGATCGCGTGGTCGCGCGGGGTCAGATGCATGGCGCTCGCGTTGTTCACCAGCAGGTCGACCCCACCGAAGTGCCGCTCCGCCGTCTCGAACAGCGCTGCCACCGCCTGCGCATCGGCAATGTCCATGGCCAGGGCCAGCGCGTGGCCGGCTTCGGCCGCGATCTGCGCGGTGCAGGCGATGGCCGCCGAGCCATCAATGTCGGCCACCACGACTCTGCCGCCCTCGCGCGCGAGGGCGAGGGCGCATGCCTTTCCGATGCCGGCGCCGGCGCCGGTCACCACGGCCACCTTGCCTTCAAACCGTCCCATCGTGTCCTCCTGGATTGCGTTGGTCTTTCGCGGCATGCCGATAGGCCTCCGCCGGAGAAGGCGCAGGGTTGGCGCTGGCGCGCTCGCCATCGCCAGAGTCGCTTTCGATGACCCGAATGGCGGCGACCGGGCACTGGCTGGCCGCGAGCCGCACGGCGGCGTGCAGCGCCTGCGGGATCGTCACCACGCACACTTCAGCCACGCCGTCCGGTTCGCGCTGGCGAAAGGTCCCCGGCAGCGTCAGCACGCACTGCCCGGTGGTTCCGCACAGATCCTGGTCGACCACGACGCGCATCTCAGCCCCCCTGCGCATGCAGCCGCACCGGCAGCGCGCGGAACGTCCTAAGGAACGCGGAGGGCTCCCGGGTCGGCTGCTCGGCCAATGCCAGCGTGGGGAAGCGCGCCTGGATCCGCGGCAGGCTCTCGGCCAACTGCACGCGGGCCAGTTGCGCACCGAGGCAGAAGTGGATGCCGTGACCGAAGCTCAGCATGATCTTCCCGTCGCTCGACATGCCAGGACTGGTGCCGTAGAACCGCACGGGATCGAAGCGGTCGGGATCGGCGAAGGCGTCCGGGTCGCGATTGCCTGCCGCGATCAGCACGCGCACGTCCGCATTCTTCGGAATCACCACGCCGCCCAGTTCGATGTCGCGCTGGGCGATCCGCGGAATGGAGCTGAACATGGCGGGCGCGTCGCAGCGCAGGACTTCTTCCACGAATGCCTTCACCCCCACGGCGTCTCCCTGCAGCCAGTGCCGCTGTTCGGGATACGCCAGCATCGCCAGGACCGCATGGTCGATGGTCGCAGCAGTGGTGGCGAAGCCGCCCAGCAGCATGCCCCACAACATGCTGATCAACTCCGCATCCGACAGCGTGTCGGCATCGTCGTCGTGTGCGCCGACCAGCATCGACACGATGTCGTGGTGGGGGTCGGTGCGCTTGCGCTGTATGAGGTCGCCGAAGTAGGCCTGCACCTTGGCGCTGGCCGCGTCCGCCGCGGCGAGCTGGGGATCGCTGGCGTGCGGGCTCAGGCCTTCCAGAATGGGGCCGATGCCGGCGGCGAGCCCGAACATGTCATCCTGGGGCATGCCGAACAGTTCGGCGAAGACCAGCATGGGCAAGGCCAGCGCGAATTCCCGATGCAGGTCCACCGCCTCCCCGCGCTCCAGCGCGGGCGCCATGCCGTCCAGGCGCGCTGCGGCGATGCGCGCGATGCTCGGCCGCAGGTCGTCGATCTGGCGCATGGTGAAATCGCGCGAGATCAGCCGGCGCAGACGCGTATGCGTCGGGGGGTCCTTCATCGCTAGCGTGGACGCCAGCAGATTGAGCGACAGACTGGTCGCCGCACGCGGGAAATAGCGCGCCAGTTCGCCCGGCGCCGGTCCCCGAAACGCATCGCCCGTCGCCTTCAGCGCCCAGTAAATGTCGACGTGGCGGCTCAACAGAAAGAGGCCCGACGCAGCGCGATGCACCGGATCGTGCTCGCGCAACCACCGCATGAACGGATACGGGTCGTGGATGCACGCTGGCGACGCCAGTTCGGCGAAGGCGTCCCGGCATGCTGCTGTGGTTTCTTGCACGTCCATCCTGGTTACCTGTTGGCTGGCTGATCTGACCGGTGCGCACCCAGGCGCGCCGGGAAATTGCGGAGAAGATCCCGATCCCGGCGGCGTCCGCGCGTCACCAGAGCACCGGGAGCTCCTCGAACCCGCCAGTGATGATCTCCTTGCGCAACTTCAGTTCTTCGGGCGACACGGCTAGGCGTAGCGCGGGAAAGCGCTGGAAGATCGAACCGAACACCACCTTGAGTTCCAGCCTGGCCAGCGCCGCGCCGATACAGTTGTGCGGCCCGTAGGAGAACGCCAGGTGCGGGTTTTCGTCGCGTCCGATGTCGAAGATTTCCGGGTCGTTGAAATGGCGCGGATCGAACGACGTAGCCGGCAGGCCGACCAGCACCTTGCTCTCCGCGGGAATATGCACGCCCGCGATGGTCACGTCGGTCCTCGGATAGCGCATGATGCCGTCCCAGCCCGCGCCCGGCGGGTACATGCGCAGGATTTCCTCCACCGCCTTGTCCACCAGGGACGGTTCGCCGACCAGGCGTTCGCGCTGTTGCGGATGGCGGAACATGGCCAGCAGGCCGAATTCGATCTGCGCGACAGTGCTCTCGTGCCCCGCCACCAGTATGCCCGCCGCCAGGCCGATCGCCTCTTCCTCGGTTGCCTTGCCTTGGTCGACCGCTGCGAGCAGATCCGTCAGCAGGTTGTCGCCCGGATCCTGGCGCTTGTCCCGCATCTTGCCGCGAATGTAGGCGCGCAGTTCTTCCCAGGCCAGGCGCGACGCGGTGCGCGGGCCGCTTTCATGCTGGTGCGTCATCACCTCGTCGGACAGCCCGGCGAAAAAGGCGTGATCCTCGTAGAGCACGCCCATCAGCGCGCTGATGACCATGGCTGGAAGCGGAAAGGAAAGGTGGCGCCGCAGGTCGGCGGGCTGGGGCTGGGCCGCCAGCGTCTCGAACAACTGCGCGGCGATCGCCTCGACCTGCTGCGCGAGCAGCTTCACCCTGCGGTTGCTGAAGGCCGGCGCCACGATCGTGCGTAACCGGGCATGCTCGCCCCCCTCGTGCGAGACCAGCCACCCCGGCGAACCGAGAATCACCGAATCCGGGGTGAATGCCGCCGGCGGCATTCCCGCGGGCCGGAATGCCGCGTCGGACAGCACCGCCTTGGCCTCGTCGTAGCCTGTCACCCACCAGCCTTCGTGCCCGGACGGGAACCGCACGCGGTGGATCGGACCATTGGCGCATAGCGCCAACATCTCGGGCGAGGGCTCGATGTGATCGACGCGCCACATCGGCAGCGTCGGCAAGGGTTGTTCGGACATGGTGGCACTTCACTCTCTAAGCGATGGACGGGCGGAAGGTGACCGGCAGGCGCTGCGGGCAGCGAATGACGTAAGACGGCATGTAGACGACGTCCTCCGCGGCGATGCTCAGCGCCAGATCCTCCAGCCGCCCGAACAGCGCGGGGAAGGCGCAGCGCAATTCCAGACGCGCCAGCTCAGCGCCCAGGCAGGAATGCGGCCCCTCGCCGAACGACAGGTGCGGGTTGTGCCGCCGGGTGACATCGAACCTGTCGGCGCCGGGACCGAAGGCCTTTTCGTCCCGGTTCGCCGCATGGAACGCCATCAGGACGGCGTCGCCGCGGCGGACCATGCATCCGTCGATCTCCACGTCCTGGGTGGCATAGCGGAACGGCAGATTGGCCACTGCGCTGCCCCAGCGCAGGATCTCCTCGATCGCCTGTGACCACGGAACTTGGCCGCTGCGCACCAGTTGCAGTTGCTGCGGATGCGTCAGCAATGCCAGCACGCCATTGCCGATGACGCCGGTGGTGGTCACGAAGCCCGCAGAGAGCACCATGAACAGCATGTCGATGAGCTCGCTGTCGGAAACGAGCTCGCCGTTGTCGCGCGCGACGATCAGGGCCGAAGCCAGATCGTCGCCGAGCTGGCCTCGCTTAAGCGCGATCAGGCGACGGAAGAACTCCGGGATGCGCTGCCGCGTCTGTCGCACCTCTGCGGCTGTGGCGGAGGTGTTGGCCCGGCTGTAGGTGAGCGCGACGATCTCCTCGCGCTGTTCGTCCGGCAAACCGAACAGTTCGGCGATCACGTTGGTGGGCAGCGGAACGGCGAACTCGCACATCAGATCGGCACTGCCGCCGCGCTGCGCCATCTCGGCCAGGAGTCGATCGACGCATTGTTCGATCCGTGGCGCCAGCAAGGCGATACGACTGGGCGCGAAGCTCCTGGACAGCAGGCCGCGCAAGCGCCGGTGATCGGCGCCATGCGCCGTGACCATGTTGTCCACTTTGCACATCCCGATCAGCGGATGATCCTCGGGAATCTCGCCGTCCTGCAGCGCCCGCCACTGTCGCCAGTCCCTGTTGAAACGCTGGTCGGAAAACATCCGCCTGAGCGTCTGGTGACGGCCTGCCGCCCAGGTCACCACATTGCCTGGCAGCGACACTCGCGCCATCCCCCCTGCTGCAGAATCGCAGCAGACAGACTATTAAGTTGCGTGGGAGCGACCGACACGCCGATCACATCGCAATGATCGTTTTCTACGCGCATGCAAACAACTCCATAAAGAACCATTATGTAATAAAGCTACAAAATCAGTTGCAGCTTCGCGCAAATGCGTAGCGTCTCATCCCTCAACAAGCACCAGCAAAATTGGATTTCGACTAACCCGCTTGATCTTGCTGGGTTCGGGCGCCCTATTTAATTGAATAACAAGCCCCAAAATTCAAGTGAAAAGAATGTTAACTTTATTTGTTGCTGAGATTTCTAAAATTACATAATGCCGCAATATATTTCACAATTCTGGCCCATTATCCAATTCCTCTCACGGCGTATCAGAACCGCGCTCGGCAGGGCTTCGGGCCCGAGAGCCGCAATACGCGAGGGCCGCGTCTTGTCGCAACAGCCCTTGAAGCCTTCGGCGGCGAAGCGCTCTGCCAACGCCATATCCAGCTCTTGGACTTGCCGGTCTGCCGGATCATGTCGACGGTGCCGACGTCCATCGTCGATCCAGCCGGTTCGGAGCCACCTCAAGAACATGGAGACTTCTGTCATCAGACATTGGCGCAGAGAGAGAAATTGACACCGTAAGCTCCCCCGGCTCCTTCAGTGTCATCATCTCTCGCCTATCGTGTCATGTCACGCAGATGAGATCGCGCCTGCTTCTGTTGTCGCATTCCATTGTCAGGATCAGAATCAGAAAGGGTTACTTGCTTTTCATGCGTTTGAAATAATCCGTCCATAAATAATTGACAGTTTATATCTTTGTTTCAAATTATTGACACGATATGGAGTTGTCTCTCACTCAATCAGAAAAAAGATGCCGTCCGCAGCGGTTCCCTTCCTTCCAGCATTGGGCAAGGAACGTTTCAAAGTACCATGGTGATGTGGGGTTCAATGCTGCTCGCCGCCTATCTGGCGGAGCCTTGAACTTGAGCCACTTCGCTACGCTGCGACGCTCATAGCCGGTCCGTCGGGCGATCGCGCTGTAGGATAGACCCTCCTGGCGTAAGGCGTGGAGCATCTCGAATATCTCCTGGCGAGACTGCCTATGCGCGAGACGGGCGCGCCGGCGATGTGTCGCAGCGTCGACAATAGCGTCCTCGGACAGGATGGATCTTCCTGAAGCACGTCCACTAAGGCTGATCTGTTCCTCGATTGCCGTACGAAGATTCTGGACCAGATGAAACCGGTCGGCCACCTGGTGAGCCTGCGGTGCGCCTTCACGGACGGCCTGCGTATACAGGCCGCAGCGGTCTCGGCTGACGACCTCGACGGAGGGATGATCCGCAGCCACCTGGCTGCGCTATCGACACTCCGATCATCGAGAATGTCGACGACCGACTGGCGCTCGAGATCAACCATGATAGTGCCGTATCGCGTCGCTCGCCGCCAGCTCCAGTCATCGATGCCAACCACCCGAATCTCGGAGGCGCGGTGAGTAACCGCGGCATCCCGCTTCAGTTGCCGCAGGATGGTGTCGTCACTGACCGGCATGCCGAGCCGTTACATGAGGCGTTCGCCAGGACGTCCACCCGTGCTATGGCCGAGCAAGCCGACAATCTCCACGACCCTCGTCGTCCTGCGCGCATAAGGGGAAGCAACCGTCGGGAGTCGATCAGTGAACGTTTGTCGCTCACATTTCTGATGTGCACATCGCCAGCGGCTCAGCAGGAGCTTCACCGTCACGGGCTTGCCCTGGACCGGCAGATCCTGAAGGCTGCGGTTGGACCAGCCATGCCGACTTCGGCTTCGCCGGCCGCAATCGGGCAAATGCCGATCGCTGGTCCGGCAGCGAAAACAACCCAACTGTGATCATCAGTGAGCGCGACACCAGGAGCGATTGCGAAGAACGATCGCCATACGCGGTGCTGCCGGTGGAGACCTAGATGTTTCCGCTGGGTGGCGGCCCGGAACAAGGCGGTAGACATGCATCGACTAATGGCCATTACCATGATGGCCTTTCTTGCTGGCTGTTTCGCGCCGGGCCGTAATGCCTGCCAATCGAAGGCCGCGATGAAGGCGGCCTATCGCAGGATTGTCGGTATGGTCGGTCTTGGAGCGTGCCTGATCGTGTCAGGCTGCACGACCGTCGCCAGCGTTCAGGAACCTGATTTGAAGATCGCGAATGCCTGGCACGCGACCTTTCCGCATGGCGGCCGGACCGGCGATCTCGTGTCCTGGTGGTCCACGTTTTCCGATCCATCGCTGACGGCCCTCATTGCATCTGCGCAGGCGGAAAGCCCCAGTCTCGAGTCCGCCGTTGCAGAGATCGAGAGGGGGCGCGCCACGCTGGCATCTACGCAGGCGAGCCTTTTTCCGGGGCTTGGCGGCTCGGGATCGCTCGCCCGCTCCGGCACGGGCGGCAACAAAGCCAACCAAGTTGCTGCCGCTACGACGGTGAGCGGCAGCCTCGACGCTTCTTGGGAAATCGATCTGTTCGGCAAGACGCGGCAGAGGAGCGAGGCTGCGCGGCTGCGGGTCCACGAGCGCACCGCCGATTGGCACGATGCGCGCGTCTCACTCGCGGCGGAGGTGGCGGACTACTATATGCAGTACCGTGCCTGCCGGCAGCTGGAGCAAGTTTATACCACCGAACTCGCCTCGCAGCGCCAGACGATCCGGGCAATGGAAACCGCCGCAACCTCTGGCCTTACGTCGAGCGCCGACCTTGCGCTAGGGCGGGCGAGTGCTGCTAACTCCGCCTCGACACGTACCGCGCAGCGTGCCGAGTGCGAGGTTCTCGTCAAGTCGCTCGCCCGACTTACTGGCGGTGACGAGCCTCACGTCCGCGATATTCTGGCGATGGGCAAGCGGGGGGTTACCCGCGCCGAGGATCCTCAAGCTATCCGCTGTGCCTGCCGACGCCTTACGGCAGCGCCCCGACATCGACGCCCTTGAGCTCGAGGTCGCTGCATCGCTCGCCGAGATCGGCGCGGCAAAAGGCGATCTCTATCCGAGCCTCAGCCTCGGCGGCTCGGTCAAGATCGACAGTTCATCGCTGATGGGAACCTCTCTGCCCTGGTCCTTCGGCCCGGCCGTCTCGATCCCGCTTTTTGACGGTGGCTCGCGCCGGGCGGCAGTGGGCAGCGCGGCAGCCGCATATAAGGTGGCGGTGGCCGCCTACAAATCAGCTGTGCTGGACGCGGTCGCCGAAGTCGAGACCGCACTTGTGCGGATCGACAGAACGCGACGGCAGATCGGCGACGCCAGTGTCGCGGCGCGCAACTACCGCGCCTACTTCAAAGCCGTGGATTCGAACTAGAAGCCAGATGCAGCGTGATGAAGCCTTATGGCGAACGCGCGTGGCGGGCGCCTTTTGCTCGACACTTTGAGGGAGGGCAAAAACTTACGGTGACGGCAAGCAGTAGGCAACCTCGCCGAATGCCATCAGAGGGTGTGCAAGCGATCCATAGCCTGGATGTATGGAATTCAACTAATCGATTTTACGAATTAGCGGGCATGCTCCATTAGAAGAACAGCAATTGACCGAAGCAAGTACGCCGACACCTGCTGCCGGCAACTTTCTTAGTTATATTATGGGCGAGTGCGGCAGATCGGCCGGATTCGATCCAGCGGATGATTCTAGAAGGGCACCATTTTCACATCGTTGGTGCGAGGCCTCAGTTCATCCAATTAAACCGGGAATTTCATCAGGTCTTCTATGCCGCGAGACTTTCGAGCCGATGTCCAGGCCTTGCGGGGTCTATCTGTCCTGCTGGTTGTCCTTTATCATACCCAAATCGCGCCGTTTGGTTATCTCGGCGTTGATATTTTCTTCGTAATTTCGGGCTTTCTGATCACCGGCCTCATCGCGACCCAGCTTGAGCAGTCACGGTTCAGCTATTGGGAATTCTATTATCGTCGTGCGAAGCGCCTGTTGCCCGCGGCCTATGTGGTCATTGCGCTCACGACGGTCGCTGCACCCTTTTTCCTGTCGGATGTGGGCCTGCGGGACTTCCGAAGTCAGGTCCTCGGGGCGCTCACATTCACCGGCAACATCGTTCTCTGGTCTCAGGCGGACTATTTCGGCGAATCCGCCGAAACGAAGCCTCTCCTGCATTTCTGGTCGCTCGCTGTCGAAGAACAGTGTTATCTGCTGCTTCCTGCTTTCTTGGCCTTGGCTCCCAAGAGATGGCGGCTCACAGCGGTTAGTTTGCTCCTGATTGCCAGCCTGGCACTGTGTCTATACGTGGCCATTCGTCACCCATACGCTGCATTTTATCTTTTGCCGACCCGCTTTTGGGAAATAGCGATTGGTTCGCTCGGGGCATTGCTTCCCGCAAGCGCTCGCGTGGCGGCCAAGTTTGCGGCGCTGCGCCTCCCGGCGCTCGTGCTTATCCTCCTTATTCCCATTGGACTTAGTTCGCAGAACCCGATCGTGGATGCCGCTTTGGTTTGCTTGGCAACCCTGATCCTCCTGCTGTCGCCCAGCAGGGATAATGTGGCGGTACGAAGCATGGCAAGGATCGGGGATATCTCGTACTCGCTCTATCTGGTCCATTGGCCGGTGCTTGTATATGTGCGGGCTGCTTGGCTGGCAGAGCCTCCCGCGCTTGCGATCTATGCGGCAGTTGCCTTCTCAGTTGTAGCCAGCTTAGTTCTTCACCGGCTCGTGGAAAAGCCGTTCCGGCAGGGATTCGTCGCATCTCGTGGACGGATGGCCTCAGGACTCGTTGCCGCAACGGTTCTTCTCGGCTTCGCACGGTCAGTCGACATTGGCGCAGCCGAAAGTAGGGTTGGCTTTTCCGAGAGCCGACCGATCAATTACGGCCTGGGAAGGGCATGTGATCTCACATCTGGATCGCCTCCCCAGGGCATTCCCGAGGCCTGTCAGACGACGGGCAGGCCCGAATTGCTGGTTTGGGGCGATTCATTTGCCATGGCACTGGTTCCCGGCTTGGCCAAAACGATCGGAGAGGCCGGCCTGGCTCAGCTCACAATGAGCGGGTGCTTCCCCGCCATCGGCGTTGCTGCCTTCTCCAAGCGCGCAGCGTCTCCCTCCTTCGCCGAGGACTGTATTCGCTTCAATGACAGTGTTTTGGGTATCCTGAAAAATCGGCCGGGGATAAGGACCGTTGTCATTTCGAGCCCATTTGACGCCCCTGATTCAAAAGACTTCATGCTGCTTAAGAGGCGTGACGGGACATTCACGGAAGTTGAAACTTCGGTAGATGGAGCCGTTGAGGGTATCAAGTCCCTCGTCGACGCCGTTCGCGCTTTGGGCAGGCGAGTGGTCGTAGTTGCTCCCCCGCCAGTCGCAGGCTTCGATATCGGCGATTGCCTTGAGCGAAAGGTGAGGGGAAATCTTATGCTCGGGCGGCACAGTGATTGTGAAATTTATGTCACCGATTACCGCCGGATGCGATCCCGCACTATTGAGCTCTTGAACCAGGTGGCTGTGAAAGCTGACGTAGAGGTTGTCTCTTACCACGACTTTCTCTGCGACGACACAAAATGCAGAACCGAGATCGATGGCAAATTCCTCTACCGGGACAGCGGCCATCTTTCCTATGAAGGATCAGAAATCATCGCTCGAAAGACGAGACTTGCTGAGAGGCTGATCAGGGCTGCTCGTTAGAGCGAATTTTTTAGGCGGAGTGAACCGCGAGCACTTTCGCGTGGCTCGCAATGAAAAGCGCATGAGGATTTCGGACGCCCGCCGCGCCGACCTGAAAGCGCACGAGGCGACGGCCCGCAAGGCTGCCAAGCGGAACGCGTTCCCGCACGGCGCTGATGATGAGCCGATCCGTTCCGGAGATCCGGCCGCAATGCAGCGGATTGTTACCCGCATTGAGGAATTGGGGCGCTCTGCCAACGCCATATGCAGCTCTTGGACTTGCCGGTCTGCCGGATCATGTCGACGGTGCCGACGTCATCGTCGGTCCAGCCGGTTCGGAGCCGCCTCAAGAACATGGAAACCTCTGTCATCAGACATAGGCGCAGACATAGAAATTGACACCGTAAGCTCCCCCGGCTCCTTCAGTGTCATCATCTCTCGCCCATCGTCTCATGCCACGCAGATGAGATCGCGCCTGCTTCTGTTGTCCCATTCCATTGTCAGGATAAGAATCAGAAAGTGGTTACTTTATTTTCATACGTTTGAACAATCAGTTCGTAAATAATTGTGACGATTTATATCTTTGCTACATACTATTAATACAATGATATAATATGTACTCACTCAATCAGAAAATGTCTTTGATCAATTATATATCTCTTGACAGTCAACTGGAGAATGCAGTCGTTTAGACCAGGATTGGCATTTAATTTGAAAATATCGAAGTTCGGATTCAAATTAGATGCAATCGAATGGAGGGTGATATGCTAGCGCTCGGATATGTCGCCGACGTGTTGGGGCTGCCCGTCAAAGAGGTGGCGCCACACGCCAGACACGCTTCAGGTTGGAAGCGTAGAAATAGCGGCAAGCCCGTAAATCGTGTCGTTGGCATGATGCACGGCAAGCGGTCAATAGCGCCGTTCAGGTGGCGCATTAACGGTTAGCGCGATATGAGGCTATCGATGACGACGTCCTGGTCGCGGCCGAGGCCATCGCCCGGCAGCAGGATCGCAGCCTTGGCGAGGTCATCACCAATCTCGCCCGGCGCTCGCCGCGCCGGCCTCAAGCCGGCGGCGCAACGGGATTCCTCTCCTGTCGCCTCGGCCGGATGCACCTCCTGTCACGCTTGACGCGGTAAATGCCTTGCGAGACGAACTGCCTTGACGTTCCTGCTCGATGTCAATGTCCTGATCGCACAAAGTTGCGGGCATTGCACGGGCACAGCTTCTGGCCCGACGATGTGAGCCTGGTCGGCTCCGGCGACATCGATGCAGCGAAAATCCTGACGTCGACACAGGTCACGGATACGTATCTTCTCACGCTCGCCAAGGCGCGCTGCGGCCAACTTTCAAGCTGGCCGCAAGCTGTCGGCGGCGGCCGTGAAGGGCGGGAAGTCTGCATTGCACCTGATCCCCACTGCGTACCACGGCTGGACCCTATCTATCGGGGCACCATCCCGGTACGGGATCAGGCGTTGAGCGCGTCCTTGATGGCTTTAGCCGGCGTGAAGGACAGCTTCTTCGAGGCGGAGATCTTGATCGTCGCGCCCGTGGACGGGTTGCGGCCCTCGCGTTCTGGTGTTTCCTTCACCTTGAACTTGCCGAAACCGGGCAGGCTCGTCTCGGCACCGCTCGCCGCCGCATCGGAGATCGCTTTGAACACGTTGTCGACGATGCTCTTGGCCTGCATCTTCGTCAGGCCGTTGTCGGCTGCAATCTTTTCTGCGATCTCATTTGCCGTCGTCATGGAATATGCTCCTTTATTTTGTTACCTGCCACTGTTTGCACACAACACACCGAGGTGGTAGTCCGCGCGGCGCAACGCGTTAAAATAAAAATCCCCGGAAGCTGGGCTGTCGGACTGAGTTCCTACGTCGAAAAGGTTTTTGGAAGCTTGGCAGACTGGGTCGGGCTAAAGACCAGTCGGGCCGGACTGGCTCCCGACCCGATCACCGCAGAGACCGCCACGGCCAAGATTCCCTCCAACGTGCCTGCTTCGGGTCTTACTGTGTCACTCGTCTGACGATCTCGTCAGCAAGCCGGCATTTGCCCATCACGTCAATCAACCCAGTTGAAGTGAGCAGCATTGAATGGCATGCCGCGCTCAGCCGAACCATTTTCGGTGATCGTAATCCGCAAGCTTTCACCCATCGCCGCCAGCGCTCTCGATCCGTGGTGTAATAGCCGGATAGATTTCGCGTAGGCCGCCACGGAGTTGAAGATGAAGGTCCGTTGGGATCCTTGTGATCGGCCCATACAGCAGAGCGACAGGTGTGGATCAGGTTCTCCTAAGTTGTGTGCGTCAAGTTCTTGTGTGGATGCCAGCCATTTTGCAAGGAGGAACCTGAAGCATTGGACATGTGATCGAGTGCGGTCATGTGTCAGGCCTTGATTTGCGGCCGTTCCATGTGCCGCGGGCCGGTATGGTGATGCGCGGATCAGGTCCAAATCAGCAAAGCGAGCTTGCGTGGGCTCTCAACTTGACTCTGGTTTTCCTGACCCCGATCTGATCGATCATTTGCCCATGCAGTTCATGCCTTCCTCACATCTCCGACGTCCCGGTCTCAGGTGCGTTGTTGCAAATCACGCAAGCACCGTCGCCGGATCTCGGTAGTCCTCCTGTTTCGTCAGCATGGCCCAGATGCCACGCGCCATCTTGTTGGCCAGCGCGATTGCCACCAGCATGCGCGGTTTCTTCAACATCAAGCGGGCAAGCCAGGAACCGTCGGGCGCGGGCCTCCGAGATGCCCATCGAACCACGGCCATGGCGCCGATGATGAGCAACCGCCGAATATCGCGCTGGCCATCTTCGATACCTTCCCTAGTCGTTGCTTGCCGCCGCTCGACTTCTGCCGAGGGACCAGCCCGAGCCAGGCGGCGAAATCGCGACCGGACTTGAAGGCTTCCATCGGTGGCGCAAAGGTTTCAATGGCAAGGCAGCGATAGGGCCGACACCGGGCATGGTTTGCAAGCGCCGAGATGTTTCAGCTTGCTTCGACAGCGTGTCGATCGTCTTCTTCAATGCCGCGAGCCGGCTGCTCAACTGGTCGATCTGGTCAAGGAGAGCGCTGCAGATGTCACGGACCAGATCCGGCAGGTCTGCGCTCTCGTCCTCGACGATCTCTGCCAGACGTGGCAGGTGGCCGATGCCTTGCGGAGCAACATAACCGAACTCATAGAGGTGCGCGCGCAGCGCATTCACCAATTCGGTTCGCTGATTCACGAACTGCTCTCTGGTGCGAAACACGATAGCCCGGGACTGCTGCTCCTTCGTCTTCGGTTCGACAAAGCGCATTGTCGGTCGTTGCGCTGCTTCGACGATCGCCTCCGCATCTGCGACGTCATTCTTCTCTGGTTGCCGCCCTTGATGCAAGAAGCCTTCCAACCTGATGTGCCGGTGATCGAGTGCGTTCTTCTCTCAGGCCTGTCGTTGCGGCCTTTCAAGAAGCCGCGGGCCGGTATGGTGATCTGCGGATCGGGTCCAAATCTTCTGCAAGAGCTTTCAAGCTCGGGAACGACGGCTGGTTTTCCCAATCCAGATCTTTTCGATCATTGTGCCCATTCAGGTCATCGACTTCCTACACCTTTTTCACCGGCGCCAGTTTGTGTGGTGATGCATATGCGTCATGCAGCCACAACTCGCGCCGGATTTCGATAATCCTCTTTCTTTGTCATCATCGCCCAGATCGCCCGCGCCATCTTGTTCGCAAGCGCGATCGCGACCAGCATGAGCGGCTTGCGACGCAGCATCCGTGCCAGCCATGAACCCTCGACGATGGATTTGCGGGCCAGCACTGTCAGGCGTGACATGGCGCCGATGATCAACAAAGACCGGATATCGGTCTGGCCAGCCTTCGACACGCGTCCAAGTCGCTCCTTGCCGCCGGAGGTGTATTGACGTGGCACGAGCCCAAGCCAGGCCGCAAAGTCCCGCCCGCGTTTGAAGCTCTCCATCGGCGGAGCAAAGCCGCTGATCGCCAACGCGGTCTGGGGCCCGACACCAGGCATTGTCTGCAGGCGCCGCGCTGTATCGGTCGCCAGGGAAAGGGCTTTGGCCTTTGCCGTTTTGACGTCGATCCGGGCCGTCTTTTCAGCAATCTGTTCGAGCAGATCAAAGCATTCCTCGCGCACCAGAGCAGGCAGGTCACTGTTCGGCTCCTCCAGAATAGTCTCAATCCGCTTGATATGGGCGATCCCTTTCGGAATGATGTGACCATATTCGTACAGCACCGAACGCAGAGCGTTCACAAGCTCGGTGCGCTGATGGAGGAGGCGCTCCCGACCTCGGAACAACACAGCGCATGCCTGCTGATCTTCCGACTTCGGCTGTACAAAACGCATCTCCGGGCGCTGTGCTGCAACGACGATTGCTTCAGCATCGGCAGCATCGTTTTTCTGCCGTTTGACAAAGGGCCGCACATATTGAGGTGCGATCAGCTTCACCTCGTGGCCAAGCTTGACCATTTCTCGAGCCCAGTAGCTCGCGCTGCCGCATGCTTCCATCACAACCACAGCAGGCGGCTGGCATGCCATGAACTGCCGGAACCGTGACCGCGTCAGCTTCTTACGGAATCTCAGATGCCCCGTCATTGTCGCGCCGTGAAGCTGGAAAACGTTCTTTGCCAGGTCCACCCCGATCATAGTATCTTTCATTTGCCGTCCTCTCCTTCATGTGGCGTTGAACACCACGACCTTGGCACATTGCGATGCCGTCTGGGGAGGGCGGCAACCATCCCATCTTCTGCCGCTTGACGAACGGTTTGACATAGGCCGGGGCAATCAGTCTTGGCTCATGGCCAAGCCGAGCCATCTGACGGGCCCAGTAGTGGGAGCTGCCGCACGCTTCCATCGCCACGACACATGCCGGTTGACTCGCCATGAACTTGCAAAACTGCAGGCGCGACAGCTTCTTGCGGAACACAACCGATCCATCAGCTGCCGCCCCGTGCAGCTGAAAGACGTTCTTTGCCAGATCGACCCCAATGATGGTAACCTTTTCCATGGATGCCTGCCTCTCCTTTGCGTGGCGCTAACACCACAAACTTTGGCACATTGCGATGCCGTCGGAGAAGGCTGGCATCCACCCCATCAGCAAAGATGGCGTGGCATTCAGCGGTGACGTTGGCGTGTCCGCCGCGCAGCCCCCGTGTTTAGCGGAGCGGCGGACATGGCGGGCCGCGTCTCAGGCGGCCAGTGCTCTCAAGTTCTCCTTCTTGTGCTCGCGCAGATGATCCATGTTGAGGTAGCGGGTCGCCTCGAGCCAGTTCTCGTGGATCTCCACCGCCAGTGCCCGAACCAGCCGCAGACAGCTCTGCGGGTTGGGTACATAGCAGTGCGCCTATACCGTAGCGGCCTCTATCAACTGCCACACTCACCGGCATGTTCGAGCCGCGCGCAAGAACATCTCTTAGGAAACTGACGCGGTCACGCGGCCGGTGTAGCACAATGAGGAAGATCGCGGGGAGCCCGGTCGGCACGAGGGGAAGCAATTCACGAACATTGTCCAAACCTTGGCTCCCCGACACCGATGGCTACCCACGCACGGCTTTAAGACATGTTCAGGGTAGATTTTTCATTACCAGCGCCCTGCTTGCGATGGCGGCCTGCAAATTTTCTCTGCTTGATCAGCGCAGCAGCCGGGGTCGTTCCTGACGTGTTGTCTCGCTTTCCGCAAATGTGTCGGCGGTGGCGGGCCTCGGTTCCAACTTCACGCGAGCCCCAAACCTTTTCCGACCGGCTCCGTTCCAAAAAAGGGGGCGGCATTGCTGCCGCCCTTTGAGATTGGTGAGAGGCGCAGACCTTAGAAACCCATACCGCCCATACCGCCCATGCCGCCGCCGCGATGCAGCCCTGAAAGAGTCGAGCGAATCGATGGTGTTCGGAAGCTCGAGCCACAGGATGAATCCACCCTGCGGATTGGTAACCTTTGTGCCTTCCGCGACCGCCAGCGCGCTTCGTCGCACCGTAGAGAGCGAGTGTGAGGCGCTGAGCATCTAGCAGCGCTCGAGACGTGCCGAGCTTTTGCGTGGAGTGGCCATGCGGGATACCTCCTGTAGCATTATCTGCCGAACCAGAGGCTTACCGGATCATTGAAATGTATCTCTATCCACAGCGTGGATGCGTCTCATCGAAACAAACGATTTTATCAATCCTCCGGAATCTCGCATTGACGACAGCACCTCACACGCCCTGATCACCCGCTACCCTTATCGTGTGACGACTGCGAAAAAGAGCCCGAAATGAGAAAATCTTTCCATGAGCTCAGACGTGCGATGGAAGTTGCCCCGGGAAAATGAGTTGCAGTTGGATGCCAACGCCTCAGACCAACCGGAACTCATCCGGTTTCTATAATCCGACTGTTGTTGGTGAGTGGCACAAGCCTGGTCAGGGACGATTTTCGCGACGTGACTGGCAGAGGTATGGCGCCGCACCCACGTCAAAAGGCATTGCTATGGAAAGGAACAGAATGGCTGATCAACTTGCAACGGAAATCATTGCCACGATCAAGAAGCGCGTCGAATTGGAAAGCGGCGAGGGAAGTGTGTCCATCATCGGCGAAATAACGACTGCCACGGAACTGACCTCGCTCGGCGTCGATTCGCTGGGTTTGGCGGATCTCCTCTGGGATGTGGAGCAGGCCTACGACATCAAGATCGACATGAACTCGGCCGACGCCTGGTCGAATCTCAAGGATGTCGGCGACATGGTGGAAGCCGTCCGCGGTTTGCTCGCGAAGGAGGTCTGATTGGACAGGCGAGTCGTCATTACTGGGATGGGCGGGCTTTGCGGCCTAGGCAACAACGCCGCCTCTATCTGGAAAGAGATGCGCGAAGGCCGCTCCGCCATCCGCCCGATGGTCACTTCCGAGCTTCATGAGATGAAGGGCACTGTCGGTACCGAGATCAACGAGCTGCCCAAGCACGACATCGGCCGCAACCAGCTCGTCTCCATGGATCGCCTCAGCTTGCTCGCTGTGCTTGCAGCGCGCGAAGCCGTGCAACACGCCGGACTTTCCTGCGACGAGGGAAATCCGTATCGCTTCGGCGCGACAGTGGGCGTCTGCGGCTGGGGCTGGGGAACGGTCGAAGAAACCTACCGCGCCCTCTATTTGGACGGCGCGAAGCGTACTGGCCTCTATGCTGCACCAAAGGGATTGCCGAGCGCCGCTGCCAGCCAGGTCAGCATGAGCCTCGGCCTGCGCGGCCCGGTCTTTGCCATCGCGTCTGCATGCGCATCAGCCAACCATGCGATCGCTTCGGCGGCGGATCAGATCAGGCTCGGCCGGGCCGACGTGATGCTTGCCGGAGGCGCCGAAGCGCCACTCGTATGCGGTCAGCTGAAGGCATGGGATGCAATGCGCGCCCTCGCTCCGGATACTTGCCGGCCCTTCTCCGCCGACAGGAAGGGAGTGGTGTTAGGTGAGGGTGCGGGCATGGCCGTGTTGGAAAGCTATGAGCATGCCGCGGCGCGCGGTGCCACAATGCTTGCCGAGATTGCAGGCATCGGCCTTTCCGGCGATGCCTTCCACATCGTCGCGCCGTCCATCGAGGGGCCGGAGGCCGCGATGCGCGCTTGCCTTGCGGACGCCGGGCTGAATGCTGAGGACGTGGATTACCTCAACGCCCACGGCACCGGCACCAAGGTCAACGACCGAACCGAGACGGCGGCGATCAAGCGCGTCTTCGGAGACTATGCCCATTCGATGTCTGTCTCGTCCACCAAGTCCATGCACGCGCATTGCCTCGGCGCGGCGAGCGCACTTGAAATGATCGCCTGCGTGATGGCGATGCAGGAGGGCGTCGTGCCGCCGACCGCCAATTATCGCGAGCCAGACCCCGATTGCGATCTCGACGTCACGCCCAATGTGGCGCGCGAGCGCAAGGTGCGCGTGGCACTGAGCAACGCCTTCGCCATGGGCGGCATGAACGCAGTTCTGGCGTTCAAGCAGGTGTAGAAGCCATGCGAGGTGCCTCCCGTAACTCTATCTCTCGTATTCAAATGCTTGCCGGATCACGATTGTGAAGGACGTGGCCTTGGACCGGCTCGGTGAATGCGCCAAGTGGCAGCGGAAGCTCGACGAACCGGGGCCCCGTTTTTGCAAAATTCTCAACTGTTGAAGCGGCGTGGACGTACCGCTACCCGGAAGGTTAAGCCATGCCCTTCGGTTCGGCTCGAGGTGTGTCCAAAGCTTTACCCGACAATGTCTGGAGGCACGCAGGGCCGCCAGTGGCCGCTTCCATGCGAAGCCGGTCCTCAGAAAGGGAATCGATAACAATGTTCGATCTGACCGGCCGCAAGGCGCTCGTCACCGGAGCAAGCGGTGGAATCGGCGAGGCCGTGGCGCGGGCGCTGCACGCGCAGGGCGCAACCGTCGGCCTGCACGGCACGCGTGTCGAAAAGCTCGAGGCGTTGGCTGCCGAACTTGGCGGGCGGACAAAACTGTTTCCAGCGAACCTCTCGAACCGCGACGAGGTCAAGGCTCTGGGCGCAAAGGCGGAAGCCGAACTCGAAGGCGTCGACATACTGGTCAACAATGCCGGCATCACCAAGGACGGGCTTTTTATCCGCATGTCGGACGCGGACTGGGACGCGGTCCTCGAGGTCAACCTGACCGCCATGTTCCGGCTCACCCGCGAACTGACCCATCCGATGATGCGCCGCCGCAACGGCCGCATCATCAACATCACGTCCGTGTCCGGTGTAACCGGCAATCCCGGCCAGGCGAACTATTGCGCCTCAAAGGCTGGCATGATCGGCGTGTCGAAATCGCTGGCGCAGGAGATCGCGACACGCGGCGTGACTGTGAACTGCGTGGCGCCGGGCTTTATCGAATCGGCCATGACCGACAAGCTGAACGACAAGCAAAAAGAAGCGATCATGGCCGCCATTCCGGCCAGGCGCATGGGCACCGGCGTGGAAGTCGCCTCAGCTGTGGTCTACCTGGCCTCGAACGAGGCCGCCTACATCACCGGCCAGACCGTTCATGTGAACGGCGGTATGGCAATGATTTAGCGTGAAAAGTTCAGTGCGCCCCGATGACGCGTATCAACAGTGAAGGAAGTTTCCCACCCAGATAGCAGTCGGTTGGTCTGGCAACTGACGAGTGGGTCGGTCGGGCAACTGGCCGGGTCGAAGCCTCGTGATCAAGGCCGCCTTGGGCGGAGGTTTAGATCAAGCTCTTTGAAACGCATGTCTTTCTTATCCATCGCGTGGAATGCATTCATCGAAACAAACGATTTTGCCAATTCCGCAGAACGTCGCATAGCAAGATTTCAAAGATGTAAGCCAAAGGTAACTATCGATGTTTGTATTGGCTCCGAGCAGCATTTTCCTGGTGTACGCCTTCCGGTGTGCTCGCAACACAGCGGAGTCGCATGTTCATTGCGGCTAGTTTCTTCGGCGACCTGCACAAGCTACATCGAGCCGGCTCGATGCGACAAGCGTTCCCCCTGCTAGGCGCTTCCCCAACAAAACAGCAACAAAGATGAGGTTTTTCCATGTGCTCTGACGTGCGGTGGAGGTTGTGCTGGGAAAGTGACTTGCAACAGGCCGACCATGTCGAACTTTCCGAGTTTTTCCGAAAGACCTACGGACCGACTGGGGCCTTCAACTCAGAGCCATTCGAAGGCGGCCGTAGCTGGGCCGGTGCGAGGCCGGAGCTCCGCGCAATCAGCTACGACGCGCACGGCGTAGCGGCTCATATCGGCATACTACGCCGCTTCATCAAGGTTGACGAGGTCGATCTCATGGTGGCCGACTTGGGGTTGTACGGGGTGCGTGCGGATCTTGAGGGACAAGGGATCGGTCATTCAATGCGCGTTTTATATCCAATATTGCGGCAGCTTGGAGTTCCATTCGCTTTCGGCACCGTTCGGCACGCGATGCGGAACCATATGGAGAGGTTCTGCAGAGACGGCCTGGCGGCGATTGTGTCGGGCGTTCGCGTGCAGTCCACTCTCGCAGATGTGTATCTCGACCTGCCGCCCACGCGCGTCGAGGACGTGCTCGTCGTCGTTGTGCCGATTGGACGCTCGATGAGCGAGTGGCCATCCGGCACCCTGATCGTTAGGAACGGTCCGGAGCTATGAAACATCTTGAAGTGCCGGGTGATCGCGCTGAGGGCACCAGAGCGGCGGGTTTTTGCCGAGCTACTCGGACTGAATACGCGATCCCATTCAAGTTAGCTGTGGATGATCAAGGCTGAATTAACATGCAAAATCTGCGCATCTAAATCGATCCGAGCCCGAGTTTCCGCGCGCACGGACGTTCCGGACCTGAATCGCCGTCACCCTGAAATCGACAAGACATCGGCTATCCCAAAATCGAGCCCTTCGAGGTGCACAGGATATCTGGAGAGATGTTCGCCTGTTCGCAGGCGAACATGGTTCCGGTGCGCTCCCCAACCGGTCATCACTTCGTCGGCGATCAGGAGCGTGCCGAAGGCCTCAGTGATCTTCTTCAATTCGGTCAGAACCCAGGCCGGGTACATCAGCATGCCGCCGGCGCCGAGCACGAGACCGATGTCGAGAATGGGCGCGCTGCGGGTAAGCCAGCCACCGATATGCGGTCCACGCCGGTCGCCGCAATTGCCGGGCGCTCGCCCGCGTTACTCAAGCCCAAGGCCTCGGTGATCGCGCTGCGCCCGACATAGGCACAGCCTGCGCAAGCTCCTCGACCGACATGTTGTCGAGGAGCATGCCGTCGACGCCCACTGTAAGCGCTATCTCCAACTGGTCCAGCCTGTCCACCTCTACCTCGATCTTGACCATGTGACCTATGGCGCTAGGCGCCCGCTCGATTGCGGTGCGGATGTCGCCGGCAATGGCGATGTGGTTGTCCTTGAGCACCGCGTCGTCGAGCGCGAAGCGGGTGATTGGCGCCTGACCGCGTATCGCTTCGACAAACAACGCGGCCGTAGCCGTAGCAATGCCGCTCAGACGGCACAGAAAATTGAGCGCGGTCCGCTCAGCAGGCTTCGCGCCGGCCCGTTTACCATCGCAATGGTTTGACCTGCTCGACATCGCTGCCGTCCGGCCGCCGGATTTGCACATCGATTGCTGGATCGACGAGCAAGAAAGAAAACGCCACAGGTCGAGCCCGCACCCACGCCCGCTTGGCGCGCGTTAAGCGAAAGCGTGGCTTTGCATCGGCGGCGATAATTGCATCGCTCGTGATATCGCCGGCTCTGCCCAGGTCTTCCAGCAGGGATGATGATCTGAGGAAGTGTGCAAGTGAAGTCATGTCAACGGCTCCGTCGGATGTCGTCGTTGCAGTCGCGCTCATGGCCGGCTGACTTGGGTCATGCTGCGTGCTGCCGCCGTAAGGTTCCGCTGGGATTAGCAGTGACGCACAACGAGAGGGTTCAGAGGGTTCAGGTCAACGCCCTGGAACCCATGTCACTAGCCATCCATCACGTGGATGCGTTTCATCGAAACAGACGATTTTACGAATGTTGCGGCACGTTGCATAGAACGAATTCAAAGATGTAAGCCTTTCGGGAAAGTCGTTGATGTCTGCGTTGGCTCCAAAGAGCATTTTCTGGTGTGCGCCGAATACCAGCCTAGGCGCGCGTCCATCGCGGCCAGGCACTTCCGCGATCGACGCAAGCTACATCGCATCGGCGCAGCACGACAAGCTCCCCGAATTGCGCAGGCGCTTGCCTCAAAGGCAGCAGCAAAGCTGAGGTTTGTGGTTGTTTTGGAAAGAGGCAATTTAGATGCTTGTTGATGGCTCAAGGATGGATCGGTTCGTTGTTTCTCGACGGCGCGAGGGTCTCGGTGATTGCCTGTGGTCTCTCGCGTCGGCATGGGACTACGCACATCGGACGGGACGGGCTTTAGCAATAGATTGGCGCGGCTCTTGTTACCTCGACAACCCGTTTGCGAATGCCTTTCCGGCTTTCTTCAAGCCAATTGAAGAGATCGGTGGTGTACGGGTCATTTGCGATGACGAGATCAACCACGTCTCATTCCCCGGTCCCTTCTTCCCGTCGTGGTGGAACAAGCCATCCATCGACTGCGTGTACCGTCCGGATGAACAGATTTTCCAAGAACGTGACGAGCTTAACGATCTTTTCCAGGCCCAAGATGATTGTGAAGCCAACACGGTAGTGTGTGATGCTTGCTTGATGTGGCGCTGCGATGAGCAAGCCGAGCGAACGATATTTCGGAGCATCAGACCGAGGGTCGAAATTGAGGATCGGATTGAAGCGCTCTACCAGGAACACTTTGCCGGGCACAGCATAATTGGGGTCCATGTCCGCCACGGCAACGGCGGAGATATTATGGATCACGCACCTTACTGGGCTGATCCAAAGGTTGCCTTAGAGCAGGTATGCACTGCCATTCGCATGGCCAAAGCGCAACCGCATCCAAGGCCTGTAAGGGTGTTCTTGTGTACAGACAGCGCCCAGGTTGTTGATCACTTGTCGGGCGTATTTCCCGAACTTTTCACCGTCCCAAAACGCTTCCAAGCGGATCAGGCCGGCCCCTTAAACAGTGCAGCACTGGGCATTGACGGGGGTTTTTCCGCTCTCGTTGAGATGTATCTCCTTGGTAGATGCGACACTGTAATTCGGTTTCCTCCGACTAGCGCCTTCTCCCGCTATGCCCGCCTCTTCGTGCCACGAATTGTCGAATTCGATCTGAAGGACCCACGTCGTTTGATCTTGATTGATAACTCTTTCGACCGTTCCCCGACCCCATGAAGGGGTTGGCATCCCGCTCGAACTCTCCCTTGCCTTCGCGCAGAGGCCCCGTTCGCCCTGCCCAATGCGCCCCTTTCTCGCCACGCAATCCCGCCGCAGGCGAGCATTTTCTTCGGCGCGTCAAAATCAAAAGGATTCAAGCTTGTCAAAGAGAAAAGTCGCTTTAATCACCGGGGTCACGGGGCAAGACGGTTCCTACCTCGCAGAATTGCTGCTGGAAAAGGGCTATTCTGTGCATGGGATAAAAAGACGATCGTCTCTTTTCAATACGGGCCGTATAGACCATCTCTATCATGATCCTCATGAAAGTGGCGTTGATCTTACACTTCACCACGGGGACTTGACAGACTCGTCCAGCCTTACGCGCGTCATCCAACTGGTTCAGCCGGACGAAATTTACAATCTGGCAGCTCAGAGCCACGTTGCAGTCTCCTTTGAACAACCAGAATACACCGCGAACTCGGACGCGTTGGGTGCGCTGCGTA
The DNA here is from genome assembly GCF_055901575.1 of Mesorhizobium sp. WSM4842. Taxonomy (NCBI): domain Bacteria; kingdom Pseudomonadati; phylum Pseudomonadota; class Alphaproteobacteria; order Hyphomicrobiales; family Phyllobacteriaceae; genus Mesorhizobium; species Mesorhizobium sp. WSM4842. The sequence continues at coordinate 6,977,015 of NZ_CM148372.1, read as the reverse complement.
TCCTCGAGGCAATTCGGATCCTGGGGCTCGTCGAGCATACGCGCTACTACCAAGCCTCGACGTCTGAGCTCTACGGGCTGGTGCGGGAAACGCCACAGACCGAGACGACACCGTTCTACCCCCGATCACCCTACGCTGTTGCCAAATTGTATGCTCACTGGATCACCGTAAATTATCGAGAAGCTTACAATTTGTACGCATGTAACGGCATTTTATTTAATCATGAGTCACCCGCGCGCGGAGAAACATTTGTAACGCGAAAAATCACGCGCGCCCTGGCTCGGATTAAGCTTGGAATGCAGCCGAATCTATTCTTGGGCAACCTTAATGCTCTTCGCGATTGGGGGCACGCTCGAGACTACGTCCAGATGCAGTGGTTGATGCTGCAGCAGGAGCAAGCTGAAGACTTTGTGATCGCTAGCGGTGAGCAACATTCGGTGCGCGAATTTGTCACCGTCGCGGCCGCTGAACTCGGCATTGGTGTTCGTTGGGTTGGGGAAGGGGTCGACGAAGAGGGATACGATGCAAAGACGGGAGCTTTGATCGTAAAAGTAGATCCCCGTTATTTTCGTCCTGCAGAAGTCGAGACACTTCTCGGCGATGCCCGCAAGGCCAAAGAAAAACTTGGATGGGAGCCAAAAATCTCCTTCATTGAATTGGTTAGGGAGATGGTTCGGGAAGATTTGCGCATGGCAGAGCGTGACGCAGTGCTGATGACGCAGGGTTATTATTCATACAGTCCACGAGAGTTATGATGACAACGGCGGCGCCATGCTGGCTTGTTGTCAGCGTTAGGGTGGCCTTCTTAAGGAGCGTCCATAGCGTTATCACATGGGAAACAAAAAGATGAAGAAAGTCTATGTGGCAGGCCATAGCGGCCTTGTTGGATCCGCCACAATGAGTGCCCTCGAGGCGTTAGGATCGTATGAGATAATAACACGTACTCACGACCAACTGGATCTATTTGATCGGACCGAGACGCGCAGGTTCTTCATGTCGCGGCGGCCCGATTACGTCATTATGTGCGCCGCAAAGGTTGGTGGTATACTGGCGAACGCTAGCTCTCCTGTCGATTTCCTTCATAACAACCTCGCGATCCAACTCAGTGTTTTTGATGCCGCTTACGCTTCAGGCGTCGAACGGATGATTTTTCTTGGCTCCTCATGTATCTATCCACGCGACTGTCCGCAGCCGATACGGGAGGAATACCTTCTCACCGGTCCGCTTGAAGCGACGAATCGTCCCTTCGCTTTGGCAAAAATCGCAGGAGTCGAATCATGCTGGTCTTTTAACCGGCAGTACCAGACGCGCTATCTCGCGTTGATGCCGACCAGCTTATATGGTCCCGGCGATAATTATCACCCCGAAAAATGCCACGTTCTGCCTGCTCTGATACGCCGTTTTCATCAAGCTAAAATAAACGGCGACTCCTCGGTGGGGGTCTGGGGATCCGGAAACCCTCGGCGAGAGTTTATGTATTCGTCGGATGTAGGCGATGCCATTGCGTTCCTGCTTGGCCTGCCAGATTCGGATTTTGACGCCTTGACTGCCCCCGACACTGCGCCCCTGATTAATGTTGGCGTTGGCGAGGATGTCACAATTCGCGAGGTGGCGGAACTCGTCAAGGCAGCGGTCTGCTGGGAGGGCAATCTGGTATTCGACACGACGAAGCCAGACGGTACTCCGCGCAAGTTACTGGACGTAACGCGCTTGCGTAAGCTTGGCTGGAAGGCCAAAACGTCTCTTGGTGCCGGGTTGCAAGCGACGTATGAGGATTTTCTTCGCCTTCATGGGGCTTGATGTGGACGCGCGCATCCTGGTTGGACTGCGTGTCCGACCGGGTGCAAGTTTGTTCAGTCAGGCCAAACAGAAGAGAGGGACGCATACATGTGCTAACGGTGCAAACCGGACCTCTCTGCGACCGGCGGTGCTGAGGACCACCCAAAAGCTTGCCCAGGCCAATGGGAAGGGCGAGGGCCGCATAACGGGCTGCACCTGGAACGGCTGTGCGTGAGCGCCGTCGACTCAAGCCGCCAGTTAGAACTGCTCGACCTCACGGGAGTCGCTGCTTAGGAACCTGCCGTCGATACGAACGCCAACCGGGGCCCCGCCATGCCTCGGGGCAGGCCTTATCCAAGGCGGTGCATGCGGTAATGGCGGACGTGGACGTATGCTTTTCAACTCGCGCCGCAGGCGGGATCGTGTCCGGATCGTGTCCTCCCTAGGTGGTGTAGCTGACGGCATTGGTCGCCATGCTCTCCGGCATGGGCCGGGCTGATCGGCTTGCTTCAGTCTGCGTTGTTAGCGCCGAACTCACTCGCCTCAAGGTCATAGCGCCACAAGCGCGGATTCGCGGCGCGATGGTGCGGGCGTTTACAACTCCTGCAGCAGCGGGTCTCGTTGATGAACCGGCTCGCCCTGAACAAATCGCTCGCGTGTGCAGCGCGCCAAGCTATCGCGCAGAGCATCCTGACGCTCTGGGATGGCAGTGGCAGGTGACCGCCTATGCGGTGAGCACGCTTGGCCTTAGCTTGATTGGCATCGACCCCAACCACCCCTTATCATCGTGCCGTGCGCACAGCTTCTGCCGCCAAGTGAAGCCGATCAGCTGCGACCGCTCGCCGCGCCAACTCCGGCGCCAGACGATGCTCTGCTCGGCTGGTTCGAGCCCGTCGCCGCTGTTTATCCGCAGCATCGAATGTCCTAGCAGCTGAAGCCTCGAATGAATAACCGTCGCAGCTCTTCCAGCGCTGGCTCGAAACAGCAGCGCCTCTCGGAGTTGTTGAATAACCCGGAAGACAATGCCCATTTTACTTTTTCGGCAATGTTGAGGCGTCTGGGAATGGCTCAACGATTGCCCGTTAGGCCTCATGCAATGTCTCGCCCAATCCGACGAGACGGGCTGCGGCTTGACCCGTCGGCATGTCAATGACCGTGATTGCCCTTTCTGCAAGGAAGCGACGCTCGTTCTTGGTCAGCTTTGCTGTATCGATTGCCGCAAAATGTGGGCCATGGGAGCGCTTCATGATCTGTCGGGCATAGCCAACGCGCTGGCGGCACGCTGATGGCCGGCTTTGATGACAGCTTCGACATCATTGTCGTTGGCGCCGGGCCGGTCGGACTTTCCTTCGCCGCATCGCTTGCCACAGCGAGCTCAAACTGGCGGTTGTCGAAGGGCAGTCCCTGGAAAGACTGGAAAATCCGGCTTTCGACGGTCGCGAGATCGCGCTCACCCACGCCTCGATTGGGATCCTTCGCGAGCTCGGCGCTTGGGATGTTATCCGCGGCTCTGACAAGTCACCGCTTCAAGGCGCACGCGTCCTTAACGGATCGAGCCCTTTTGCGCTGTGTTTCGATTCCCCTGGCGGATCCGCGGAACCACTGGCGTTCTGGTCCCGAATTGCCGGATCCGCGATGCCCTGTTCAGGATCATCCGCTTGCAGGGCCATGTCCGGCTGCTGTGCGGCCACTCGGTCGTGCGTGCAACAAACAGTCACCAGGGAGCAGTCATAACGCTCTCCAATGGCAGGCAGCTGACCGCTCGGCTTCTCGTTGCCGCCGATTCGCGTTTGTCCGCCACCCGCAATCTGCTCGGCATCCGCGCCGATATCAATCGGCTTGGCAACTCGATGCTGATTTGCCGGGTGAGGCACGAGCGCCCCCACCACCAGATCGCGATCGAATGGTTCGATCATCATCAGACGGTAGCGATGTTGCCCCTCGCGCGAGGCATGTCGTCGCTGCTTTTGACTTTGCCTTCAAACGAGGCCGACGGACTGCTTGCCCTCGACGACGAGTTGTTCCTGATGGAGTTGACGAAGCGCTGTCGAGGGCGCCTCGGCAACATGAGCTTGGCAAGCAGCCGCCATATCTATCCGTTGGTCACCACCTGGGCGCACAGGTTCCGGGCGCCGAGCGCCGCATTGATAGGCGACGCTGCCATTGGCATGCACCCGGTGACCGCGCATGGCTTCAACATCGGCCTCGGCGGCCAGAGGCAACTCGCCCGTGGCATCCTGACAGCATGGCGCGACCGTCGCGACATTGCCGATCCCGACATGCTCCGCAGATATGAAAGCCGACTGCGCCTGTCGGCGGCGCCGCTCTATCATGCTACGAATATCCTTGTCGGACTCTACTCAAGCGAGCATCCGGCGGCACGTCTTGCAAGACATGTGGGGCTGCGCTTCGGCCAACATCTTCCCTTTGTCCGTCATGGCATTGCGGCCATGCTGAGGCGGTGAACCCCAGTCACCATAGTGTCATCATCGGCGTGCCGGCGTAGCAGGCTGGCGAGTTTGGTTCGATGTGAGCGGTCGCGGCTGCGCGGGATCCTCGATCCCAGTGAAGAGCATGACGCCTTCCTCCCCTTGTATGGGCGGAAGCGTGATCTGCTCTTTCAAGCGTTCGTTTTCCTGGTGCGGACGACGAGGTATCTGGGCCGGTCAATCGGCTTTCGGTGCTGATTATGGCAGGGCCGCCCCTCTACGGAGCGATCGGTCAGGATTGCTCTGTCTTGGAACGAGAGAGGACCGCCGCGATTTTCGACCCGCGCAGCGCCCAGCCGGTTCCGTGGTTGCACGCTTGTCGCTCCATGGTCAGCCGCATCCGGCGCAGCCGGCACACGAGGTGGGCGGCCGAACGAACCTACACCTGTCCACCGCCCGAATTGGAAGCAGCGATCCACCGCATTTCCGCCTGGGGTCTTTCAGGAATCCGGCTCGCTCCGCGAAGCCGACAAAGGCATCGCGGGCCACGCCCATCGGCGTGCGGCGTCTTGTGCTTGGTAGCACCGGTGAAGGGCTGTTTCATGGATCAGACTGCGGCGTTCCTCCGGCCACTCCTCAAACTCGATCGCGTCTACGAGATCGACAACGCACAAGGTGGGCTCCATGCTTGATGAAGACGGGGCTGCTGAATGCCGCGAGCCTCTTCCGTCGCGGATCGTCAGCGTGTCAATCGCTGTGTGTGCGGAATTCCCGACCGCCGCCAAGCGTTTGTCGGCCAACGCCACACAGGCGCGGACCCAGCCACGCCCAATTCCACCTTCGATGTGTTTAGGGCGTGGATGGTTGTCATCCGAACAATCAATTTTGCCAATCCTGCCGACCCTATTAGGGGTGTGACCGAAATCAGGTGCCTCGGCCTGCAGGCACGCCCGACGAAGAAGCCTGAGCACCAACCACCTATGCCCATAGGAGTACAGAAGGCAACGATCCGAAGACAGTGGAAATTGGTGCCGGGACGTTCTTCCTCATCCGTGTCTATGCGCGCGTCAAACGGACTCTCATTCGCTGAATGGTCCCAGAAGCGCACGAGGTGGGCAAACCACACGGTGAAGCGTGGTGGTGTTTTGACATCGGGTCTCACGAACGGCCCCGCTTTCAGAATTAGGTGCAACTTTGATGTAGAAGCTCGTTCGCCGATCACGGCAAGTTGAACACGGCCTTGCGCGCAACGCGCCGAGTTAGAAGACGCGGCCCGGCCGAATCCCGCGCACTGGAAAAAACGACGATGCCGAAGTACAGGTTTCACAAGCTTGCAGCCATTGTTGTGCTTGTCGGTTTCGCTGCGTGGATGGCGACGGGCGAGTTCTCGTCCGTCGGCAGCGCGGCCGCCGACAAATCCAAAGCGGGGGAGGTCGAGCAGCCAAAGGCGGCTGACGGCGGCAAGGCCAAGCCCGCTGAGGCAGAACAGCCCAAGGCGACCTTACGCACCGTCGCGACCATAACCCCACCCAGGCGTACCTATGCGCGCGCCATCCGGATTTCCGGACTGACCGAAGCCGACAAGCGCGCGGTCCTGGCGACGCGCGTCGCCGGCGTCATCGACAAGCTGCCGGTCAAGCAGGGACAGCGCGTCAAGACGGGCGACCTCGTGCTGATGCTTGCCACCGAGGAAAAGCTTTCGGCGCTCAGCAACGCCAAGCAGCTTGTCGCGCAGCGTCAGGCCGAACTCGATGCGGCCTCGCGGCTGGCGAAAACCGGCAATCTGCCCAAGCTGCAGCTCGATACGGCTCGCTCCAACCTGACGCAAGGCCAGTCGCATCTGGAAGCCGCGCAGGCCGAGCTCGACCGCAACGAGGTGAAGGCGCCGTTCGACGGCGTCATCGACCGGGTACCGGTGGAGCTTGGCAGTTCCGTGATGCAGGGCGACGAAGTGGCGACCATTCTGAGCCTCGATCCGGTGATTGCCCGCGGCGAGGTCAGCGAACGTGATCTCGGCTATCTGAAGATCGGCGACAAGGCGAATGTACGATTGGTCAGCGGCCAGAACGTCGAGGGCACCGTGCGCTATATCAGCCGCGACGCCTCGTCCGCCACCCGCACCTTCCGCGTCGAGACCGCAATCCCCAACCCCGAGGGCACTATTCCGGCCGGGATGACCGCCGAGATCGCGCTGAGCGCGCAGCCGACCGACGCTGTCATGCTGCCGCGCTCCGTGGTGACGCTGGGCGACAAGGGCGATCTCGGCATCCGCGCCGTCGACAGGGATGACAAGGTCGTGTTCTTCCCGATCGATCTGGTCGACGATACGCCAACCGGCCTGGTGCTCGGCGGCATCCCTGCCGATGCGCGCATCATCGTCGCCGGCCAGGAACTGGTGAAGGAAGGCGAAGTGGTCAAGCCGGTCGAGGCCGACCAGGCGACCATCCAGAAGCTGTTGGGCGAAGCGACGGCCGGGACGCAGTAATCATGGATATCGTCAAACTCGCAATCAGCAATGCCCGGCTGACCATTTCGGTCCTGGTCTTCCTCATCCTCGCGGGTGCGGTCGCCTATCAGTCGACACCGAAGGAAGCGGAACCCGACGTTCCGATTCCCATGATGTATGTCAGCCTGATCTATCAGGGCATCTCGCCCGAGGATTCGGAGCGCCTTCTGCTGCGGCCGATGGAAGCCAAGCTGAAGAGCCTCAAGGGTCTCAAGGAGATGCGCTCGGCCGCCTTCCAGGGCGGCGGCTATGTGCTGGTCCAATTCCACCCGCAGACGGATCTGGCGACGGCGTTGCAGGACACACGCAGCAAGGTCCAGGACGGCAAGGCCGACCTGCCGCAGGCAGCCGAGGAGCCTGTGGTCTCCGAGGTCAACGTCTCCGAGTTCCCCGTCCTTGTCGTGACGCTGTCGGGCGAGGTGCCTGAGCGCGTTCTGACGACGGCTGCGCGCGAGTTGCGCGACCGCATCGAGGAAGTGCCTGGCGTGCTGGAAGGCTCGCTGCAGGGCGCCCGCGACGATCTCGTCGAAGTCGTCATCGATCCGATGAAACTGTCTTCCTACGGGCTGCAGCTCGAGCAGCTGATCGGTGCGGTCGGCGATTCCAACAGTCTTGTCGCCGCCGGCAACATCGAAGGGTCCGAGGGCAAATACGCGGTCAAGGTGCCGTCGCTGATCGAAACGCCGCAGGACATGGCGGCGCTTCCGATCGTCGCCGGCCCCAATGCCGTGGTGCAGGCCAAGGATATCGCCACCGTCCGCTCCACCTTCAAGGACGCCGAGACGGTGACCCGTCTTGACGGCAAGCCGGCGATCGCCATCGAGGTGAAGAAGCGCATCGGCTCCAACCTGATCGACACGATCGCCCAGGTGAGGGCCGTGTCCGATGCCTTCATAAAGACCATGCCGGAAGGCATGCACGTCACCTACACGCAGGACAAATCGGTCTTCGTCAACCAGTTGCTCGGCGATCTGCAGAACCACGTCATGATCGCCGTGATGCTGGTGTTCATCGTCATTCTCTACGCGCTGTCGGGCCGCGCCTCGCTGCTGATCGGCCTCGCCATTCCATCGTCCTTCCTGATCGGCATCCTGCTGTTGGCCATGATGGGCTACACGATCAACATGATCGTGCTGTTCAGCCTCATCCTGGCGGTCGGCATGCTGGTCGACGACGCCATCATCGTCACCGAATTCGCCGAGCGGCGGATGAGCGAAGGCATGCCTAAGGCAGAGGCGTTCGCGCTTGCCGCCAAGCGCATGGCCGGTCCGGTCATCGCCGCGACGATGACGCGCATCGCCGCCTTTTCGCCGCTGCTGTTCTGGCCGGGCATCATCGGCGACTTCATGAAATACATGCCGATCACGCTGATCGTCACGCTCTCGGCCTCGATGCTCTATGCACTGGTCTTTGCACCGGCGCTGGGCGCCTTGTTCGCCAAGGCGCCGCCGCATCACGAGAATGACAATCGCGACGGCTGGTACATGGCTGTGGTCAAGCAGGCGGTGCGCTTTCCCATCACCGTGCTTCTACTCACCGTCGGCCTTTTGTTCGGTGTCGGTTTTGCCTATTCGAAATATGGCGCCGGCGTCGAGTTCTTCCCGAATGTCGAGCCTGACTACGGCCTGCTCTATGTGCACGCCCGCGGCAACCTTTCGCTCGCAGAAATGGATGCCGCCACAACGACCGCGGAAAACCGGCTTCTCGGCTGGCCGGGCGTGAAATCGGTCTATACCCGTGTCGGCAAGACGCAAGGCGGCGGCCAGGATATTCCGGAAGACGTGGTCGGCGTGATCCAGTACGAGTTCGTCGACTGGCGCGAGCGCAAATCGGCGAACGCGATCCTGGACGAATTGCGCGGCGTCATGGCCGGCATTCCCGGCGTCGACGTCGAGGTTCGCGTGCCCGAGGCCGGCCCGCCCACCGGCAAGCCGATCCAGATCAGGCTTTCGGCCGTCGACCCGGAAGGCCTCGACGACAATGCGCGCGCCGTCGCCGCGCGCATTGCCAAGGTGCCCGGCGTCATCGATATTTCCGACGGCCTGCCGCCGCCCGGCGTCGACTGGGCGCTCGACGTCGATCGCGCCAAAGCGGCACAATACGGCATCAGCCCGACCTCGGTCGGAACGGTGGTGCAACTGGTGACGAACGGGCTGAAGCTCAGTGAATACCGGCCAGCCGGTGCTGACGACGCCGTCGACATCAGGCTGCGTCTGCCCGAGGACCGGCGCACGCTGTCGACACTCGATGACCTCAGGGTGCAGACTTCGCAAGGGTCGGTGCCGATCTCGAATTTCGTCGTGCGCAAGCCCGAGCCGACCGTTGGTATCCTCAACCGCATCGACGGCGCGCGCACGGTGGTCGTCCAGGCCAATGTCGCCGCCGGCGAGCAGGTCGCTTCTGTCCAGCAGCAGGTCAGCCAGGCTGTCGCCGAAGTGGATCTCGGCAGCGGCATACGCTGGAAGCTTGCCGGCTCGAACGAGGACAGCGCCGAGGCCAGCGCTTTCCTCAGCAAGGCCTTCGGCGCGGCGATCTTCCTGATCTTCCTGGTGCTTCTGATGCAGTTCAATAAGTTCACCAGCGTCTGGCTGGTGCTATCCTGCGTAGTCATGGCGACGGTTGGCGTGTTCCTGGGATTGCTGTTGACCGGAGAGGCGTTCGGCATCGTCATGTCAGGCATCGGCGTCATCGCACTGGCCGGCGTGGTGGTGAACAACAACATCGTGCTGATCGACACCTACGACCGGCTGCGCGAAGAGGGCTGGGACAAGATGGACGCGGTGCTGCAGACTTGCCGCGAACGTGCCCGCCCGGTGGTGCTGACGGCGGTGTCGGCGATCCTCGGCGTGCTGCCGATCGCCTTCGGCCTCGGTCTCGAAATCTTCCATCACGAGACGACGATCAACGCGCCGTCGACGCAATGGTGGATATCGCTGTCGTCGGCGATCGTCCTCGGCCTGTCCTTCGCCACCTTGCTGACGCTGGTAGTGACACCGTCGATGCTGATGGTGTTCACGCGCAGCAAGAACAGCCGCTTCTATGCATTCTTCCGTCGGGTATTCCGGCGCGGCAAGACAGTCGGTGCGACTGTAGAGACCCCCGCAAGACCGGGCTCGCTTGACGAGCCGGCGATCGCCTTCCCGAAGGCCGCCGAAATAGGCCAACTTTGCTTGAAGCGCCATGCTGAACAAATCGTTGACCGAGATGACACGCATCGAGTGCCGGGGCGCGTCGATCAATGAAGACTGCCTGCTGGCCCGCTTCCGAAAGCCGATTTCCGCTTCCTGATGAAACGAATTGTCGAAGTTGACTTGGTGACACGTGCGCTCGTGGTGTCAAGCTGACCCTATATGTGGACGTATAAGAGCGCCCGATTGCAACAAGTTAGCTGGATCCAGTTGATGGTCACAACTGCTGACGTATATCCGGCTTCTTCATGCGGCTCGATGTTCAGCGCGGCGAGCCTCGACGGGTTTTCGCCCGCTTCCACCTCAACGGCCCCAGACGTCGGCCGAAGCTTTTGCGGTCCACACATCAGGTTCGGAAGCGACGGGGTGACCGTTTCCCCATCTCTGCCATTTTGCTGCAAGGCCGAGGTGCGCCCTCCTTCTCGCTCTCCAGGTCCGTCAGGCTGCTTTACCGACAGTACCGGTTGCCAGGCAGCGAGCATCGACCAGACGATTCTTGTTGCCGAGCGCGACCGCAGCGCCAGTGGGATGCCGCCTTTGCCGCAACTTGTCGAGCCTGAGGCTTCGCGGAACCTGTTTGCCGCCGGCGCGATCCAGAGCTGCGCGATCGCCTATGGATCATCAGCGTGCGTCAACGGTCGCCGCGTTTGCTGACGCCTAACAGTCGGGCCCATCCTCCACTTGATCGCTGCTTCGGCACGAGGCGCAGCCACGCCGCTGGCAGCCGCTCTTGAAGCAGGTTGTGTCACCGACAGCTGCCTCGGTTGCCGTCGCTTTATAGGCCAACCGAGCACGGCCGGAAGGTTCAGATCATGGGCCTTCGAAACGCATGGTTTTAACATCCATAGCGTGGATGCTCGCGATCTAAACAATCAATTTTACCAATCTGGGCGGGTCGTTCATAGACCCCCCACATGACATGCACCGCGTTGCTCTGCCGCGTGAGGTGCACAAAAGAACCCGAAAAAGAGGAAGTCTTCGCATGCGCTCTGACGTGCAGTGGAGGTTGTGCTGGGAAAACGAGTTGCGGCTTTCCGATCACCTCGAACTCTCTGAGTTCTTCCGGAAGACCTATGAGCCTACCGGAGCCTTTAATGGAAAGCAATTCGAAGGCGGTCGAAGTTGGGCGGGTGCGAGGCCGGAGGTCCGCGCAATCGGCAATGATGTGCACGGGATAGCGGCTCACTTGGGCCTGCTGCGCCGATACATCAAGGTTGACGACGCTGATCTGCTTGTCGCTGAACTCGGTCTATACGGGGTCCGTCCGGATCTTGAGGGGCTAGGAATCGCCCATTCGATTAGCGCGATGTATCCAGTGCTGCAGCAGCTTGGCGTTCCATTCGCTTTCGGCACGGTTCGGCACGCGCTCCGGAACCATGTTGGTAGGTTCTGCCGCAAAGGCTTGGCGAGCATTTTGTCGGGCGTTCGCGTGCGTTCAACCCTCCCGGACGTGTACCCCGATCTGCCTCCCACGCGAGTCGACGACGACGTACTCGTCATGGTGCTCCCAATTGGACGCTCAATGAGCGAGTGGCCGGCCGGCACATTGATCGATCGGAACGGTCCAGAGCTATGAAGAACACCCGCAATGATATCAGTCAGCGCGACCCGCCCCTCATCGCATCGATCGATCTGAATACAGCATTGACCGCGGATTTATTGTCCGCTCGCTTCCTCAAATTCACTGAGAAATCTGACATCTCATGAACCTCTTTGCCCCAGCCAGTATCGTTGCAGTCTGCTCTTATGCGCTGCTGTCGACCGTCTATAAGACCGCGCAGGTGTTTTATACCCTGCCTACAAACGTACCGCCGACCTCGGGCGAACCGGCCGGCTGTGAGCCTTGGCCGAGCGTCGATGTCATTATCCCGTGCTACAACGAGGCTCCTCGCACCCTCTCGGACTGCCTGGCTTCCATTGCAAGTCAGGACTACGCCGGAAAACTGCAGGTCTATGTTGTTGATGACGGTTCTGGAAACCGCGATGCCCTCGTAGGTGTACACGAGGAATACGCTGGTGATCCGAGGTTCGAATTCATTGCGCTCCCAAAGAATGTCGGAAAGCGCAAGGCACAGATTGCGGCGGTTCGCCGCTCGTGCGGAGATTTGGTGCTCAATGTAGATTCGGACACGATACTCGCGCCGGACGTCGTCACAAGGCTTGCGCTAAAGATGCAAGATCAAGCGATCGGCGCCGCCATGGGCCAGTTGGCGGCTAGTAATCGCAATGAAACTTGGCTGACGCGGTTGATTGACATGGAATACTGGCTCGCCTGCAACGAAGAGCGGGCAGCGCAGGCTCGGTTCGGTGCCGTCATGTGTTGCTGCGGTCCGTGTGCCATGTACCGGCGAACCGCGCTTGTTTCGCTGCTGGATCAATACGAGACGCAGCGCTTTCGAGGGAAGCCGAGCGACTTCGGTGAGGACCGCCACCTTACGATCCTGATGCTGAAAGCAGGCTTTCGAACAGAGTATGTCCCGGAGGCCGTCGCGGCAACAGTCGTTCCCAGCAGCATGGGTCCCTATCTGCGCCAACAGCTTCGCTGGGCCCGGAGCACGTTCCGTGACACGTTGCTGGCGCTCCAACTGCTGCGCGGCCTTAATATTTATCTCACATTGGACGTGATTGGGCAGAATCTTGGCCCATTATTGCTCTCTTTGTCGCTCCTGGCTGGGCTCGCGCAATTCATAACGACAGGTACTGTCCCTTGGACGGCATGCCTGACTATTGCGGTCATGACTATAGTTCGCTGCAGCGTGGCAGCGTTTCGTGCGCGCCAACTTCGATTTCTCGGATTCTCGCTCCACACACTCATCAACATCTTTCTCTTGCTCCCGTTGAAAGCATACGCGCTGTGTACATTGAGCAATAGCGATTGGTTGTCGCGAAGCTCGGCCGCCACTGTGACAGACATCGACGGCGCCATTCCAAAGCCCGCCTTGGTGGGATCTGACGCAGCTTACAGCGAACAGCAATAGTCACGTGATCGCAGGTGGAAGAGTGTTGAGCCAGGACCAGAAACATCAAGTGTTGAAGCGAAAGTTGGGCCCAGAGGATTTGCGGCGGCCCGAGACTCCTCCGATCGAACGGGAGTGTCACCGGCAAACAAGCGCGAAAAGCTCCGTGCATGACTCTCTGTCGACCGTGGCAATCGATTTTGCCGGCGTAACTAAGTCGTATGGGAACAAGGTCGTTGTCGACGACCTGTCGTTCACCGTTGCGTCGGGAGAGTGTTTCGGCCTCCTCGGACCAAACGGGGCCGGCAAAAGCACGATTGCGCGTATGCTCCTCGGCATGACATGCCCTGACGCGGGCACGATCACGGTGCTCGGCGTCCCGGTGCCGGCGCGCGCTCGGCTGGCACGTAGGGGCATTGGCGTGGTCCCGCAATTCGATAATCTTGACCAGGAATTCACCGTACGCGAGAACCTGCTGGTGTTCGGCCGCTACTTCGGCATGAGCACACGCGAGAGCGAAGCGGTCATCCCGTCGCTTCTCGAGTTCGCTCGCCTCGAGCGCAAGGCGGATGCGCGCGTCTCGGAACTGTCCGGCGGCATGAAGCGATGCCTGACGATGGCGCGGGCGTTGATCAACGACCCCCAGCTCATTGTGATGGACGAGCCGACCACCGGCCTCGATCCGCACGCGCGCCACCTGATCTGGGAGCGGCTGCGCGCGCTGTTAGCTCGCGGCAAAACGATTATCCTGACGACGCATTTCATGGAAGAGGCTGAGCGATTATGCGATCGGCTGTGCGTGCTCGAAAGGGGTCGCTACATCGCCGAAGGCCGCCCGCAGGCGCTGATCGACGAGCATATCGGATGCCAGGTCATGGAGATTTACGGCGGCGATCCGCACGAGTTGCATTCGCTGGTCAAGCCACATTCTCAGCGCATCGAGGTCAGCGGCGAAACCCTCTACTGCTACGCGCCAGACCCTGATCAGGTGCGCACGCAACTCCAGGGGCGACCAAGTCTGCGCCTTCTTCTGCGTCCAGCCAATCTCGAGGATGTTTTCTTGCGGCTGACCGGGCGCGAGATGGAGGAGTGAACGATGATTGAAGGTCTTGCGGCGGTGCTGCCCGCCAATGCGTGGAACTGGGTTGCGGTGTGGCGCCGGAACTATCTGGCATGGAAGAAAGTCGCATTCGTGGCGATTCTCGGTAACCTCGCCGATCCAATGATCTACCTTTTCGGACTAGGTACCGGCCTCGGCATAATGGTCGGCCGCGTCGACGGTGCGCCGTACATCGCCTTTTTGGCGGCCGGCATGGTCGGGGTCGGTGCGATGACCGCCTCTACCCTCGAAACACTGTACGCGGCTTTCGCTCGCATGCATTCTCAACGCACATGGGAAGCCATGCTGTATACGCACGTTACCCTCGGCGACATCGTTCTGGGGGAACTGGCGTGGGCAGCCACCAAGGCCTTCCTGGCCGGTATGGCAATTACCATTGTCACCGCAGCCTTGGGCTATACAGCCTGGCCGTCCGTCCTCTATGCGCTGCCATTCATTGCTCTGACAGGGTTCGTATTTGCCAGCCTCGCGATGGTCGTCACCGCACTTTCGCCCAGCTACGATTACTTCGTATTTTACCAGACGCTTATCCTTACACCCATGCTGTTCCTGTCGGGCGCCGTTTTCCCATTGAATCAGCTGCCTGACACCTTTCAGAAGATAGCGCGATGCATGCCGCTGTCACATGCGATCGACCTCATTCGTCCGGTTATGCTTGATCGCCCGATCGGCGGCATCGCCCTGCACATCGGTGTGCTCGGCCTGTACGCACTGTTGCCATTCTTCCTCTCGATGGCGCTGTTGCGCCGCCGACTGATGCGCTGACGCGAAAGAGAAGGAGATAAACCATGCGCTATGGGCGCAAATAAAAACGACATCGCCAGCGTGTGCCGCGAAGGGTTTTGGCTGGCGTCGATTCAATCCCACAACGCTATGTAACGCCCGGCGTCTCGAGCACAGGATCTTATGTTGATCCCGGCGGACCTCATAGAATTTCCTTGAGGCCGGTGATGTTTGGCTGGCGTTCGGGCGCGAGCGACAACGCGGCCTGTCTTTCTGATCGAACGGTCTCGAGACAGGCCAATTTAGTATTCCTGTACGACAAATGGAGAGCGAGATGCTGTGTCTAGGATTGAACGGCGGATTGGACAAAGTCTATGAAAACAGATTTCAGATTCCAAACACATTCATGCACGATGGCGCTGCGGTGCTCGTCCGGGACGGACAGGTCATTGCGGCGGTAGAAGAGGAGCGCCTCAATCGGATCAAACATTCCAACAAGCTCCCAATTAGTGCGGCTCAATACTGTCTTTCAGCAGCTGGGGTTCAGCTCAGCGAAATCGATCGAGTGGCGTTCTACGCTACCGAAGACTATAGCAACGCAATGCTTGAAAACATGCTTGTTTCCCAGCCGGACGCCTCCATTCCGTTGGATGCTAAACTGTTGATGCAGCAGCTGCTGGCGCAGGAGTTCGGTACCGAGCTCGACGCTTCGCGTATCTCATTCGTAAGTCATCATCAGGCGCACGCCGTGAGTGCTTTTGCAATGTCGGGCTTCGAGCAAAGTCTGATTTTCGCGATTGATGGCTCTGGTGATTTCCTGTCGGGCCTTGTGGCGGTTGGATCTGGTACTGAAATTACGCAACTTGCGACTTTCCCAGAGAACAATTCTCTCGGGCAATTTTATCTCGAGACGATCCGGTATCTCGGCTACGGCTTGTTCGATGAATATAAGGTAATGGGGCTTGCCCCCTACGGCGATCCCGTTCCCTATCGCGAGCTTTTCGAGCAATTCTATGAACTCTCTGCAAACGGCGAGTATCGCGTCCACCTGGACCGCATCGGTCCGACTTTGCTCCGCAGCATTCAGGTTCGGCAAAAGGGAATGCCATTCACTCAGCAGCACATGGATGTGAGTGCGTCGTTACAGGAAGCGCTCGAACGCATCGTGTTTCACATTCTTCGCCATTATCGTGAGGCCACCGGGATGACGCGGTTGTGCCTGGCCGGCGGAGTTGCGCACAATTGCTCCATGAACGGCAAGCTGCTCTATTCAGGACTTTTCGAAGACATCTTCGTGCAGCCCGCATCGCATGACGCTGGATGCGCATTAGGCGCCGCGCTAATCGTGTCTAATGAGTTGGGCCGCCCAGCGCCGCGTACGCGATTGCAGGAGGTTTATTGGGGGCCGGAACTCGCGAGCGATCACGCTGTCGAAGAGGAACTAAAGGCATGGGCGGGGCACCTGGAGTTTGAACGCACTGAGGAGGTGGCGGATAGGGCAGCCGAGTGGATGGTCGGTGGCGCGGTGATCGGCTGGGTGCAAGGTCGTTCGGAGTTCGGGCCGCGAGCGCTCGGAAATCGCAGCATTCTTGCCGACCCCAGGCCCGCTTCAAACAAGGACCGGATCAACGCTATGGTCAAGAAGCGGGAAGGATATCGCCCGTTCGCCCCATCAGTGTTGGAGGAGGATGCGCGCGAATTTTTCGACCTCCCGGGCAGTGCGTGCGAATTTCCCTTCATGAATTTCGTAGTTCGTGTGCGCGATTCCAAGCGTGATTTGCTCGGCGCCATCACGCATGTCGACGGTACGGCTCGGCTGCAAACAGTATCGCGCAAGGCCAGTCCGGCCTACTGGGACGTTATCAATGCCTTCAAGCAGCGGACAGGCATCCCAATTCTGCTCAATACGTCCTTTAACAACAATGCAGAGCCGATCGTAGATTCAGTTGCAGACTCGATTGCCACGTTCCTGACAACAGAGCTGGATGGACTTGTGGTCGGGCCGTACCTCGTCAAAAAACGGGCCGCAACGCTGCAGGATTGGACTGCGCTCGCGGTTTCATTGCCGCCTTATGTATCCCTGCATAAAGTCCGCGCATACACGGCGCAGGATCGCCACGAGACCGTCTGCGAAATCCGAACGGATCACCGTGACTGTGCGCGTATTTCACATGGCTTGTTCGATCTGCTGACGCGGATCGAAGGCGAAGCCGTGCTCGCGGATCTCCTCGACACAATTACGCCGGATCAGGGCCTGCGCGAGGCTCTCACAGGAGAGCTGCGACTATTGTGGGAGCAGCGCCACGTTCGGATGCATCCCTCGCAAGCTGCTCGCGTCCACCAAAACTGATGCCAAAGCCTGGACGACCGATAACAGCTGCCCAAACACCGGTCTGCACCTTCATATGATGATCTCCAATCCAATTGACCGAGGCAAGGGTCCTGATGATTGCGTCTGCCGCGAGCATGCATGTTCGCTCCAGCTAACGCATATTGCAGTCGCGGATCAGCAATGGATTTGCTTGCCGGTGGCTCAAGACAGCACCAGTTCGTCGTGTCTCGACGGCGTACCGGGTCGGTGACCGCCCCTGCGACTTCAGCTTGGTGTTACGCGTAGCGGATGGGACGAGCGTTGGTGGATAGATTGGCGTGGGTTGACCCCGGTGGCGAGCGGGCGGGCCGCTTGCGGGAATGGCGGCGGCCCTTCGGCGCGCCAAGCCGGCATGTTCGTCGTTGAGCTGCTTTTGGCAAAATGCGTCGGTGGGGCGACGATCTTGTCTGAATGCGGCTTGATGCTTCGGCCTCCAATCATCCGGCCCTGTTGTTTGCATCCTTGATTTACGGCAATACGACGCCGGTGCAGATTTCGACGACGCCATCTTCAGGAAACCGAGGATCTGTTGGTCAAGGTCACGCAGGGGTTAGCGTTGGCGATGCCCGACATCTGCTCTCGGGCAATCGCCTGATCGGGATGGGAGTCGAGGAAGGGGAGCGCCCCTCGAGCACCTGCGCGATCGCAAGCGTCATGGTCTGTGCCCTTCGCGAAGCGCAAGAGTCTTCAGCCCGCGCAGAACCAGGTAAGGCCGAACTAGCGAGAGCGCGGCGCCGGTGATGTAGGTAAGCCCGTGTGGAGGGTTTCCGCGCCGCCGAGGATTGCGCCGCCAAGGCGGCGGCCCCATTCGCCGCAACGCTTTCGAAGCCGTAGGTCGAGTTCAGGATGACGGATGGCTGAACGGCACTGGAAACACCAGCCGGATCGTAGCAGGATCGCGCGGGTAGCGAAGCCGATTGGCTGTTCGCAGACCGGGCCAGTCTTGGATCGGTGGGCGGGCTCGGGCATCCACTTCGGACGTGCTCTTGGCTTTCAGGAAGAGTAGCTGCAAACTGGTTCAGTTGGCAGGAAAAGAAATGGTCCAGTCTCCAGCTCCCGGTGGCTCAATCCGCCCGCATGGCATGGGGGCGCGCCAGATCTACGAAGCGCTTCGTGAGCAGATACTCAGAGGCGTCTACGACACCGGCAGCGTCGAGATGCTGCGCGACGTCGTCGCCCAACTCTGAGACGTCGACGGTTCCGCACGCGGGGTTAGAACTTCGCGACCGCTCATCGTAAACAGGTCATCGTTGAAAGCAGTTGGGCGACGGCCGCGCTCATGGCCGGCTGAATTAGCTGATGCGGCTTGCCGCCACCGTGCCGTTGCGCTCGGTCAGCAGTGCGTGGAGCCGACGAGGAGCTTCACATCAAGGGCCATGGTCTCATCTATCCGCAACGTGGATGCTTGTCATCGAAACATTCGATTTTGACTATCGGACAGGACATTGCATAGGAAGAATTCAAGGATGCAGGCTAGGGAGATTGTCGATGTATGCGGTTGGCTCCGAGGAGCATTTTTCTGGTGTGTGCATTCTGGTCTGCGCCGAACATTAAGCGAGCCGATCCCCTTTTCGACCAGGTACGTCGGTGATCGCGCAAGCTGCATCGCGTCGGCTCTTTCGCCACAAGCCCCAACTGGCGTAGGCGCCTACCCCAAGGATCAACAAGTCGAGGTTTCCCATGCGCTCCAAGGACGGTGGAGGTTGTGCCGGGAGAACCAGTTGCAAGTAGCCGATCATATCGCACTCTCCGAGATCTTCCGAAAACCCTATCGGGGGACTGACCCTGCAATGAAAAGCTAGGCGCTGGTAATTTGAGACGTTCTGCAGAGACGGCCCGGCCACGATGTGTCGATGTTCGCATGCGGTCCCACTCAGAAGTGCTGGATCTCGACATGCCGCCTCGTGTGGAGGACGTGCTCCTCGTGATTATGCCGATTGCGCGGCCGATGAGCGAATGGCCGACCGATGCAACAATTGACCGGAAGGATCCGGAGCTATGAAACATCTTGATGACGGATGGGAGGTGCAGAGTGAATGCGCTGATGGAACCGGCCGTCGGAGCGTTTATCTGACGTTTGACGACGGTCCCGATCCATTCTTCACACCACAGATACTCGATGTGCTGGCGCAAAATCGGGTGCCAGCGACTTTCTTCGTGATTGGTGCCTACGCCGCAGAGCACCCGGACCTCATCCAGCGAATGATCGCAGAAGGGCATGAGGTGGGCAACCACACGATGTCTCATCCGGATCTGTCCAAATGCGGCTTGGGCGACGTCCAACGTGAGGTATTTGAGGCGAACCGTGCCATCATGGTAGCATGCCCCCAGGCCTCGATCCGCTACATTCGCGCGCCATACGGCGCCTGGAGCGAAGAAGTGTTCACTGCGTCAGAGATCGCCGGGCTGGCGGCCCTTCATTGGTCGATAGACCCAAAAGACTGGTCGCGCCCCGGCACCGATGCGATCGTCGATGCTGTGCTCGCCTCGGTCCGGCCCGGCGCAATCGTGCTCTTGCACGACGGTTGTCCTCCCGACGAGTCGAGAAGGAGCACTCAAGCCGGTCTGCGCAACCAGACCGTTATGGCGCTATCCAATCTGATTCCAGCATTAGATGCCTGCGGATATGAAATTCGCCCGCTTCCAGAACATCACTGAAATGCGAGATCCTATGGGCCTGCTTTCCCAGCCAGTGCCTTGGGTCTCGCTTATGAAGGCTTACAGGCTTCGTCGACATCGGACGAACTGTCGGCTCCGACCCGTTGACTAAGCGTAGACGTTTGTTGTCACCTGCTACAATGAGGACCCGCGCAGCCTCTCGGCATTGCCTGGCATCGCCGGAACCTCTTCGACGATTCTTTCAATATGGTCTCCGGGATCGCGGGCTGCGTCCACAAGGTATGGCAAACTAGTCGCCATTGCCGGGATATGCCCGACCCCTCGGCTGCGAAGGACCAGGGGTTCTCCGACTCGCACACCCCGCTGTGGATCTGCTCCTCGATCGTCACGATGATCGGGCACGATGCCATCTTTCACAAACTGGACCACGTCGATAGCTTCTGACTGGCTGTTTCCAGCAGGCCAGAGTGCCGGTATCTGACTGGTAACTCAAGGAGTTTCGCCATGTACATCCCTCCCGCTTTCCGCGACGACGACAAGGAGACCCTGCGCGCGACCATCCGCGCGGCGGTGCTGGCGAACTTCGTTACAGTCACGGCGGAAGGGCCGCTCGCAACGCCACTGCCCCTCTTCCTTGATGAGAGCGAGGGCGAGCACGGGGTGATCTACGGGCACCTAGCGAAGGCCAATCCCCAGTGCCATGTTCCGCCGCTGGGCGACGGCTTAGCCATCTTCATGGGGCCGGACGCTTATGTGACGCCGGCATGGTATGCGACCAAGCGGGAAACCGGGAAGGTCGTCCCGACCTGGAATTACATCGCCGTCCACGCCTATGGTCCGGTCGAGTTCTTCGAGCATGCGGGAAGACTGCTGGACGTCGTGAATCGTCTGACCGACCACCACGAGGGCGAGCGCGCCTTGCCTTGGGCGGTGTCGGACGCGCCGCCGGATTTTGTACAGGCGCAACTCCGCGGAATCGTTGGCTTGCGCATGCCGATCACGAGGCTGGAGGGCAAGCGCAAACTGAGTCAGAACCGGAACGCGGCCGACCGCGATGGCGTGGCCGCGGGCCTTGCGGCGAGCGAGCGGGCATCTGACCGCGAGCTCGCCGCTCTCATCCCAAAATAATCATGAACTTTGTCGGAATCGACCCATGATGCCAGAACTGACCCCATTCGCCCTGTACCTCGCCGCGGCCTCCGTGCTCGCCATCACGCCCGGTCCGGGCATCTTCTACGTTGCCGCGCGCACGCTCGCCGGCGGTCGTCCGGAGGGTATCGCTTCCAGCTTCGGCACGGGGTTGGGAGGCATGATCCACGTCCTCGCAGCAAGCCTAGGTGTTTCCGCGATCGTGCTCGAGAGCTCGGAACTGTTCTCCGCATTGAAGCTGTTCGGCGCGGTCTACCTCGTCTGGCTAGGCTTTCGCACCTTTCAAGCCGCGCGCCGCAAGGGAGCGACTGGCGATGATGGCGCCCCGGTGCGTTCAGTCGGACCCCAGCGGGCTTTTCGTGAAGGGGTGCTGGTCGAGGCTCTCAACCCCAAGACGGCAGCCTTTTTTCTAGCCTTCCTTCCGCAGTTCGTGAACCCGAGCGCAGGACACGTAGCTCTGCAATTCGTGGTGCTTGGCTCCGTGTCGATTGCGCTCAACACGCTCGCCGACATCGTGGTTGCCTTCGTGGCCAGCGGCATTCAAGACGGCGCGGCAGCGCGTCCCAGGTTGATCCGCCGCCTGAGGGAGGCGTCGGGCGGCGCGATGATTGCGCTGGGCGTCGGCCTCGCTCTGGCGAAGCACCCTTCGGTCATTACACCGATTCAGGCGATGTCTCAGGCGCGGCACCACAGTGAGGGAAACGTGAGTTCGACTGCCTCGCCTTCCTCATGACCATCATTTTGGCCCTCGCGAATCAACGCACGGTAGAAGCCAGTCAGCCGAGAATGACTGCCGTTTCATATAAGGAAAGCCAAGCCATGCGCCAAGCATCGCCCCGCTTTGCACTCGATCACATGGCGACGCCCGGACTTGACGTCAGGGCACTTTTCGCTTTTGCCCGTGACCAGGGCCTAACCGACGCAGCCAACAGTACAGCAATGCTATTGCACGCGGCAGCCGGCGGCGGACGTCCGGTCTGCCGCCGCCGAAGCAGGCGTTGGGATTCTCCATCAATGCCTTGCAGCGCTTCAATGAGTGGACTCCTGCCCGCAGGGCCGAGGCGAGCAAGCTCGCCGATTATGCGGCGGCCTGCGGAGCCAAGACGCTCATGCTGGTGCCGGTCAACGATGGCTCTTGGCCTGCCAATGGCGAGCGCCGGGGCGATCTCCGCGTCGCCTTGAAGGCGCTCAAGCCGATCCTCCAGTCGCGCGGCCTGATCGGTCTCATCGAGCCGCTCGGCTTCCAGACTTGCTCGCTTCGATCGAAGAACGAAGCGGCTAAGGCCATTGCCGCCATTGATGGCCAGTCCGTCTTCCGCCTCGTGCACGACACGTTTCATCACGCCGCTCGCCGGGGAGCCGTTCTTCTCCTGCGACCTGACCGGTCTCGTGCACCTCTCAAGCGTGAGCGATCCGATCCAATGGATTTACCCGGATCGCGTCCTGGTCGGTACCGACAATGGCAGCCAGATTCGGGCGCTGCTTGATGGCGGCTATGGGGGCCCCTTCTCATTCCCACCGTTTGTCGACGCAGCCCACCCGCTGGACGACCTCGCAGGCGCACTTTCCGCGACTATCGATCTCGTTCGACACGCCTGTTGAAACGAGTGCCGGTGTGAGACGCGGTAGTCAATCAGGGCTTGCGACCCTTTTTGGTGTCCCGCGGAGAACTCATTCGAGACGCCTCCTGTAACAATATCTCTCGCATCCAGACGCTTGCCGCATCACTGTTGTGAAGGGCGGGCCATTGGAGGGCCTCGGTAAATGCGGGAAGCGGCAGCGGAAGTTCGATGATCTGCAGTGGGAAGGTTTTCTTGAAATGCTCAACCAGCCGGAAGGGCATGGTCGCTATACGAGCCGTGCCTGAGACCATCGGCGGGATCATGCTGAAGGCCTGCACGATAACCTCGACACGTCTCTTCAGGCCATGCTCAAGAAAAAAACGCTCCTCGACGGAGGGCTTCCGCCCGAACTTGGCCGCAACGTGCCTCATCGACATGTATCTCTCGAATGTAAGCTGCTGCGGCAGCTGCTTGTTCGTGGGGCAGCCTACGCACACGAGCGTGTCGTCGAACAGCGCCGCTCTTGGATGCGCGCTCGACATGAACAATTCTGGACAAATCAGAAAATCGACGTCACCGCGCCGGAGAAGCTCATCGGGGTCGTCGTCGAGCGGCAGCAATTCGAAGCTGACGGCGGGTGCTTCGCGTGCAACACGCTCCACGACCTTTTCAAAAAACACGAGTGTGGCGAAATCGGAAAGGGTGATCCTGAAACGGCGATCGGACTGAGCCGGATTAAACGGATCCCAAGAAATAATCGAGCTCTGGATTTTCAAGAGTGCGCCGCGAACAGCGGGGGCGAGTGTTTCCGCACGTGGGGTTAGAACACGTTCGCGGCCGCTCATCGTAAACAGTTCATCGTTGAAATAATCGCGCAGCCGGGCGACAGCCGCGCTCATGGCCGGCTGACTTAGGTTGATGCTGCTTGCCGCCGCCGACAGGTTGCGCTGGGTCAGCAGTGCGTCGAGCACGACGAGAAGGTTCAGATCAAGGCCTTTGAAGCGCATCGCTTCACTTATCCATAGCGTGAATGCTCGCGATCTAAACAATCGATTTTACCAAACTTCCAGGGCGCTGCATAGATGAACATGCACCCGATGACGCCACGGCTTCTGTAGCGTGTGCTGGGACATGACTTGCAAGTAGCCGATCATGTCGAGCTCTCCGCTTTTATCCGAAAGGCCTATGGGCCGACAGGGGCTTTCAGGCGGTCGTAGCTGGGCCGGTGCAAGGCCGGAGGTTCGCGCAATCGGCTCTATGTGCACGGCGTAGCGGCTTACTTGGACCTGCTGCGCCGTTCATCACGTTGGCGAGGTTGATTTTCTTGGTAGGCGAACTCGGATTGTACAGGTTCATCCGGATCTTGAGAGACTCGGAATGAGCCATTCTATACACGTCATGCGTCCGGTGCAGCAGCAGCTTGGCATTCCGTTCGCTTTTGGCACGGTTCGGCATGCGCTGCGGAATCATCTTGAGAGGTTCTGCAGAGACGCCCTGGCGACCATAGTGCCGGGCCATCGCGTCGCCACACATGATCGCGACCGCCACTGCGCTCCAGGTTTGCGATCAGGCACTGGGATTTCGTCCGCTCGGTTGCAGCCAGTCGGCCCACGATACCACGCCGCGATCCGCGTAAATTTCGATCCTTTTCACCGAAACTGGCGTGCTCGCCGTGCCCAGAAACGGCCGGTAGCAACCGCAACAGATGGGCTGGAGTCTGATGCTTGATCAAATAACAGTCGGAGCGAAGGGACGCGGCTCGCGCCCAGCAGAGACAAACGACCGAGACCTAAGCCTTGATTTCGTCAAAGGTATACTAATTACTTTAGTGATAATTGGGCACTTATTACAATATTTAATTTATCGAGGCACTGACGATTTCTGGACGTCTCCGTATTATAAGTCGATCTACATGTTTCACATGCCTCTCTTTATGGCAATAAGCGGATATCTTTCTTATGGGGCAATTTTGCGAAAACCGTTCATTCAAGGGGTCGGCAATCGAGCAACGCAGTTACTACTACCAATGCTTTTTTGGTGTGCGTTAATTTGGACACTAAAGTCCGCCATGATCCCTCCTGCGACAAGCTTAACTGATGGATTGCTGGACTTTTCGAAGGAACTCATTGGAACATACTGGTTCATATGGGCGGCGTTTATCTCGTTCATTCTAATTAGACTGTTTACAATTTCCAATCGCGTATCGATGTGGATTATAAGCGCATCTGCAATTGCGGTCGCATTCGCGCCCATCACATTATCAATAACCCCGTCATTAAGATACACTTACCCATTTTATTGTCTCGGGTTCTTGCTTGCGCAGCCGATCGGATGGCAGAAAATTATCATTTGGGCACACAAATCGATTTTTGTAGTTTTACTGTCGATAGCAGCTTTCATATGCTTTATTTTGTGGGGCAAGGAGACTTACGCCTACAACAATCTCGTTTTAATTCATGATAAACAGTCGGCTGAACAAGTATTTCTGATGTTCACTGGCTCGGCAGCAGCTTCTGCAGTAGCGATGCAGCTTATGTTCCAATGCTGGAGAATTGTCTATTCGACCAGAATAGCTCACTTTGTCGCGGTGGAGCTTGGTCAGAGCACGCTGCTGCTTTATCTGGTTCAGGGTGCCGTGTTTCGCCTCACGGATTTTATACAGTTTGGAGAAGTCTGGAATCTCACGACCAGAATCGCGTTCGCAAGTGTGGTTGGAGTGGCGATTGTCGTCACAGCACTGGCAATTCGCAAGATTGCGCGCGACCTTGGATATGTGTCGCGGATCGTTGTCGGAGCGCCGCCACGCCCAAGTCCGCTCAATTCTCAATCGCCCACAATGGTCGCGATGACAAGCAGCCACGTTACGGACAGATGAGGCATGCGTTTCAAAGGCCTTGATCTGAACCTTCTCGTTGTGCTCGACGCACTGCTGACCGAGCGCAACCTCACGGCGGCGGCAAGCAGCATCAACCTAAGTCAGCCGGCCATGAGCGCGGCCGTCGGCCGGCTACGCGATTATTTCAACGATGAACTGTTTACGATGAGCGGCCGCGAACGTGTTCTAACCCCACGTGCGGAAACACTCGCCCCCGCAGTTCGCGGCGCACTCTTGCACATCCAGTGCTCGATTATTTCTTGGGATCCGTTTAAACCGGCTCAATCCGATCGCCGCTTCCGGATCATGGTTTCCGATTTCGCCACACTCGTGTTTTTTGAAAAGGTCGTGGAGCGTGTTGCACGGGAAGCACCCGCCGTCAGCTTCGAATTGCTGCCGCTCGACGACGATCTCGATGAGCTTCTCCGGCGCGGTGACGTCGATTTTCTGATTCTTCCGGAATTGTTCATGTCGAGCGCGCATCCAAGAGCGGCGCTGTTCGACGAGACATTCGTGTGCGTAGGCTGCCCCACGAACAAGCAGCTGCCACAGCAGCTTACATTCGAGAGGTACTTGTCGATGAAGCACATTGCGTTCAGGGTCGGCCGTCCGCAGATGCCATCCATCGAGGAACGGTTTTTGCTTGAACATGGTCTCAAGAGACGTGTCGAGATTATCGTGCAGGCCTTTAGCATTATCCCGCCGATGGTCTCAGGCACAGATCGTATAGCGACCATGCCCTTCCGGCTGGTTCAGCATTTCAAAAAGACTTTCCCTCTGCGGATCGTCGAACTTCCCCTGCCACTACCCACGTTCACTGAGGCCGTCCAATGGCCCACCCTTCACAACAGTGATCCGGCAAGCACCTGGATGCGGCAGATAATGTTGCAGGAGGCATCCCGCATGTGAAGCCGCGGGCGCTCCTGGCGAACGGCACGCAAAAATTGAGTCTGACTCCAATTCGATGATTTTTGCATGACAGTGTGGTGCTGATTTCCGATGCTGATAGCCGGCAACACCAAAACCATGAAGTGGAAGAAGTACTTTTGCCGCAGGCTGTGCGAGTCTGAAGGTCTACCCTATGCACCGCGCCCAATTGCCGGGAATGCAATGATTTCAAAAGCTGATTCGGCCCGGAGGCATGGAAAAGCCGCCTCACACGGATCAAGCACGGGTTCGCCCTTGTATTTAATAGCCGTACGAGGCGAGCGGTCGACGGCGAGGCGGTCCGCTTCGGTCCGGCACTCTTAGCTTCTCTCGTCGGCACCATCATTCAAAACGCCGCCGCTGGTCGAAATCGACCGGACAACAACGTGCGATCGCGCGGAGACGATGGCTGCAACCGCCAAAAAATCGTGAGCAGGATCGCACCGCGCGGCTGATGCGATTGCATCTTTCGCCGTGCTGCACTGGCCTGTGTCAGGTGCTCTAGGGTTCGCAAATCGGTCCGAGCAAGAACACTGTCAGGGCAGCGAGGAACGAGGCAACGGCGCTGTAGGCAAAGGCACTAGCAACGCCGGTATTGTCCACCAGCAGTCCGCCGAAAATCGCGCCGGTGGCGATGGCACTTGGAACGTTGCGGCCATCAGCCCACCGGCGCTTTCGGCCTGCTCGGGAGCGGCGCGCAGCACCATGCATTTTCTGCAGTCCCACCGGCACCGCGCCGAAGGCAAGCCCCATACGGTACCGCAACCGCCGAGGCCCAGGCCGATGCTTCCAACGTCAGCAGCGAGACAGCGGCCATCGCTATGAGCAGGGGCGGCAGGGCCGCGACTGCCTTGAGGCTGTGCTCGGCCAAGATCCGCCGGCCAAATTGCCGAAGAAGCCGCCGATGACAATGGCGAGCAACACGAGCGAGATCGTCTCGATGTTGAGCGCGGGAACATTCTCAAGGAAGTCGCGGATATAGATGGAGCCGGCGAAGTGCCCGGAAGCGACCAGCAGGACGACCAAAATCGCGACTTTGATCATCGGATTCTTGGCCACATCCAGCAGACTGCGGAAGCTGGCCGCTCCAATCGGAGGCAGCCTCGGAAAAGCCGTGAGTTGCACTACCAGTGTAACGCGCCGAAGACTGCAGCGATCATGAAGGCGCTTCGCCACCCCCAGACGTCGCCGACATAGGCGCCGATTGGACCGACGGTACGCCGGTGAGGATAATCGACATGGCGCGCCGCAGGAGGTGACCTGGAACGAGCCGCATCGCCAACGCTGCCGACATCGACCAGAAGCCTCCGAGCGCTATTCCGAGCACGACGCGGGCGGTCAGAAGAACCGGCAGTGACCCCGCGACGGCACCAGGACCGTGCGCTGGCAATTGTGCCCTTCGGCATCGGGTTGCTGCAACCGATCTCGCACTTATGGGTCCTGCAAGGAGCGTGCTCGAGAATGTGGACCTCTACTCCGACTTGCTGACACTGACGGAGGGTGTCGGGGTCAACGTGGTCGGCCACATGCCCGGCGCCATGGCGGAGTGGTTCGGTGCTGAGCAAAGTCGCGGACGGCAAGGCGGACGCTCCCAGGGATTAACGCGGCTGGCGCAGGCAATGCGGGATTCCGTTGGCAGAAGGAGCTCAAACAGCTAATTCGCTCAAGCTTGCCACCACCGCAGCAGACGAATGGCATGCCGGTCGGCAGGGCCGTGCAGGCCCTGGTGTTCGAACCCTCCATTCACATCGCTAAGCAAAAGCATTCGCGTGCTTGCCAGCTCAACAGCACAGTCTCGGCGCTTTATCGGCCATGACGATCAGATTCGTTCGTCAGATCAGGGCAGCTTCAAGGGCCGTAACCGCACACACCCGCATTATCCGGCTCCCTCAGCTATGCTGCCGGCGATTGCAGCGCTAGAGCGCGGTAACTCAAGTTCGTTACAGCCCGCCGCTCAGCCCTCGAATTGACCTGCACCTGTCTTGGTCAACAGCAACCCATCGCACCAAACGTGGTCTACGCATCCCCACTCACAGGCGGCAGCCGCATCCGGAAAAAAACCACGTCCATTGAGATTTGCACTCGTGTTGCAGAGCAGCGAAATGCCCGTGAGTTTCTCATATTCTATCAGAAGTTCTGCAATTGGGTGTTCAGAAGTTCTCGAAACTGTCTGAAGTCGCGCAGTCCCGTCGAGATGGACGACCGCCGGGATTTTTTCTTTCCACTCCGAACGGGTTTGGTGATCGAACAGCATGTAAGGATCCGGCGTGCCGGGATCAAACATGTCAGGTGCACGATCCTCCAAGCATATTGGCGCTACCGGTCGGAAGTGCTCTCGAACTTTGATTTTGTTGAGATGGTCCTTCATTTCCGGCGAAGTTGCGGCCGCCAGGATGCTTCTGCCTCCCAAAGCAC
The DNA here is from genome assembly GCF_055901575.1 of Mesorhizobium sp. WSM4842. Lineage (NCBI taxonomy): Bacteria > Pseudomonadati > Pseudomonadota > Alphaproteobacteria > Hyphomicrobiales > Phyllobacteriaceae > Mesorhizobium > Mesorhizobium sp. WSM4842. The sequence continues at coordinate 6,948,395 of NZ_CM148372.1, read as the reverse complement.
GTGGACCAAGCTCTGCGCGACCTGCAAGGAACACCACAGGCTTGTTGTCGGCGAGCACGCTGGCAAGTTCTTTCAGGCTGCAAGCAGCAGATTGCCAACCAGGCGGAACCTTGCCATGGCTCACATTTGGCCCGCTGTAGACTGACCAGTCGAGATGCACGAAACCCTTGTCGGCGGCCAGCGCGCAGCAAGCGGCACCGATCGCCGATCCGCTGTCGTTTGGAAACGGAGGCACCCAGACTGCGTCGAACAAACCGCTCGCCCGAAGAGCGCTGTTCCATTTGATGTTCAGCCCGCATCCGCCGGCTATGCACAGGTTTCGGGTTTTGGGGACTGAGTACCCACGCAGCGCCCTTGTCATCCCCCGGACGAGAAGACGCTCCACGAAGGCATGGAACGAAGCAAGTATGTCCTCGGGCGTTTCGGGGATTAGCCGCGACGCGCTTGCATCGAAGAAGTCGTGCACAGCCGTGAGTAACGCGTCTTCGCTGTGGCTGTTGTTCCCGTAGCCAAAAGCAAGGTCCGTATCCCAGGCAAAATGGTCGTCGTAAAGCTCCTGAAACACATTCACGATGTGTTCATGGACCACTCCGAGCGCAATATAGGCCATCAACTTGCCGGCGATACCGAGATTCCAGCCAGTCCGCAGTTCTCGCCTGTAAGGACCGAAATGTTGGCCCGCGGCCGCATAGGCATGGCCTATCATCGGAAACAGGCACCCAACAAATCGGACTCCACTTGGCTCGACGTAGTAAAGCCGCGGAAAGATGCAGCCGTCCCATACCAGACAAAATGCCGGTTCCTCAGCTTTGGCGAATGAGCTGGTGCAGTATGCGGAAGCCACGTGCCCAACAACATGCGGGTAGCTTTCATAAGAACATACCCCACTGTCGAGCATGAGACCGGAACCTTGATAGGCTGTCAGGGGATTTTCGGCGTCCCGCTCCACATATGGCGCGCCGTTGAGAGTGATAGGGGAGCCATTACTCAGAACCTGGAATTCTGACTGGATTTCACCGTCCCATCCGTCAATAACGAACCGGTCGATATCGCGCGGAGCAAGCCCGTTTTCCGCCAAAACGGCGACGACCGTCTCAAGCCGCTCGATATGTTGGTATCGTGGGTTATTGTCGAGCTTCTCCTGCTCAATGCAAAAGACTAATCTGCCGTCTTCCACGACAGCAATTCCCCCGTCGTGCGTCAGCTTGATACCGCAAATGCGCATAGCAGATCCTTGTCGAGGTGACCTAGAGCAACCGCAGAAAACGGCTGGAAAACATGGTCGTGGGTTTTGATGTCGCGCTATGCAGGATCATAAGAAACCGGTAAATTAGATTGTTTGGATGTGATGCATCCGCGCGATGAATGATAAGGTCTGCCGCGCGATCTAGAACAAAATGGCTGACACGCAAAAATCACCAGAATTGCGAGGCAGCGCTGTGCGGCACTGTAGAAGGGCTGGCCACTGCAAGCGCTGGGCAGGGATCTGCACGGTCACACATCACCCGCGCCACGGGAGGTGCCGCGCTCCCTCGGCACCGCGCGTGCTGAGCACGAAGGTGGTCGCGCTACAAGCGAGCCTTCCCTGATCAAGCTACTCTTTAGGTCATCGACAAGATTTTCGATGGCGAGGGCAGCGCCCAAAAGGCCTATTCGGCTTTTTGAATCGCGCCGCCATGTTGGAGGAACAACCTCCGACAACCGATGGATCCCGCCTGCAGATCGGCAGCGGGACAGAGCGGCTAAGCGCGTGTGAGGTTAGCTGTCTCGGCTCACAGATGCAGTGTCGGCTCGGCAAAGAAGACGAGCTGGGCCCTATTGACGGATGATCGCCTTGGGGGGCGGAGAGATGACCGGCTTGCACAGATTTGAGAGGGCGGTCGTTGTTCAGGTTGGCCGCCAGAGTTCTGAGCGTATCGTATTCGATGTCAACCAGGCGGCCGCTATCCTGATCCGTGCCCTTCATCATCGGACCGAGAAACGGAGGGTAGCGATGGACGCTTGTCTGCAAGTATTGCGTGGTGAGGCCCATCCACCAGCTGCCCGAAGGGCTTTTGTGGCAGCCGCGCTTGAAGCAAAGATCCTGCGCAGCGATTGAATGCTGTTAGCGCATCAAGGCTTTGATGCTTCGAGTGGAAGTCGTCTGGCCTGCACACTCTTCCGGAGAAATGTAGGCGTTGGCGGCCCCGGACGCCTACCTCCCTCGCCGATAAGACGTTCTGCCAATCGAACACGTTGACGAGGACGTGATTGGCGTCGAGGCCTGTCGATCCATCGGTGATCAGCACGCCGCGCGCATTGTTCCCGATCAGATTATGGAGAACATCTCGGCTAGTCATCGAAAGGGTCGGTGCGTACATTTTTCCCTCGGAAATATGAAGTCGCGCGGCTTACGATCCGACACCTGATCCTAGACGGTCCAAGACGCCGGCGAGCTGGCCCTTCGCCGCAGCGGAAAGCGGCTTGATTGGCCGTGGGGGCTCGGCGGAACAGATTTCGAGGAGCTCGGCGATTGCGTAGACGACGCGAAGGCTCGAGAACGTCTTGAAAAGCTCCCACACCGGGGCCAGGGTGGCGTCGATCCGGTGTGCTTCTGCGTGGTCGCCGTGCTGAGCGGCTCTGACCATCCTCAGGCAGGGGTCGGGCAAGATGCCACCGAGGACGCTGTACCATGTATCGGCGCCGGCGATCAGGGCCTCGGTGGCGTTCCAGTCGCCGCGGTAGCCGATCGAGAATCCTTTCGGCACAATTTTTTTCTGGTGCGCAAGTTGGCCTTTGATAGCATCGCCCCGGTCGGCTGAGTTTTTAATAGCGAGGATCTCAGGCAGCTGTCCCAGACGCTCGATGAGCGCTGGCGTGAAGCGAAAATGCGTGTTTGCAGGATTGTCGTAGATCACGATCGGCAGGCCGCTTTCGCGCGCCACTGTCGAAAAATGCTCGAAAACCTCGTCGTCAGTGAGCGGGGTGTAGGAAACAGCCGCGAGCAACCCCGCGGCTGCGCCAAGGGCCTTGGCATCGCTTGCATAGTGTACCGCTTCATCGGTGCGCAAAACGCCCACGCCCACCACGAGCGGGACTCGTCCACGCGTCTCGTCCAGCGCCTGGCAAATCGCCCGGCGGCGTTCCGCGCGCGACAGATACATGTAGGTGCCGGTGCTACCGAGCAGGCCGATGGAATCCACCTTTGCTGCGCAAAGCCGCGCTATCAGCTTTCGAAGCGCTAGGACATCGACGCCGCCGTCACTGTCGCTTGGCGTTATTGGGAAGGCCGAAAGGCCGCTCAGGAAAGCCATGCTGAAGCTCCCGTTGTTACATTGGGTGAAGCGTTGGGCATCAGACCCCGTCCAGCGCCTGCTCTAGATCCGCGATCAAATCGGCGGCGTCTTCGAGCCCTACCGACAGACGCATGAGGTCGTCGCCGACTCCGTCAGGCAAATGCGCGTCCTTGCGGATTGACTTGCGCGAGCGGGTCAGGCATGCCGGATGATAGATGAGACTGTCAGCGTCGCCGAGGCTGACCGCCCTGATGATCAGCTTGAGCCGGTCCATCATACGGCGCGCGCCCTCGAACCCCGTTTGGAGGCCGAGAGCCAACATGCCCGAGCCTTGCGACATCTGTCTGCGCGCGATCTCATGGTCGGGATGAGAGCCGAGAAATGGATAGCTAACCCAAGCCACAGCCGGGTGCGCCTCGAGCGCCTGAGCGACCGCAAGCCCAGAGACACTGTGACGCTCCATACGCAACGTGAGTGTCTTCAACCCGCGCAAAATCAGGAACGCCGACATGGGCGAGAGCGCTGCCCCGGTGAGATAGCGCAGGCCAGTTTCGCGCAGCAGGTGCAGTGTTTTCGCATCGCCCAGTATCACACCGCCCAGAGCATCGCCATGGCCATTGATGTACTTGGTCAGCGAATGGATCACGATGTCGGCTCCGAGTTCCAGCGGACGCTGGAGGGCGGGCGAGGCGAAGGTGCTGTCGACGGCGACCTTCACGCCGCGAGAATGGGCGTGTTCGGCAATGGCAGCGATGTCGAGGATACGGCTCAGCGGGTTGATTGGCGTCTCGAAGAACACGAGCCGGGTCCTGTCAGTGATGGCGCCATTGAGATTGCTCGGATTCGACAGGTCGACGGCAACGACCTTGATGCCAAACTGCGGCAGCCCCTGCTCGACCATGGCGAGCGTATTCGAATAGAGTGTCTTGTGGACAATGAGTTCGTCACCTTGCGAAAGCAGCGAAAGGATCAGCGTGCCGAAGGCGGCGATCCCCGAGGCGAGTACCAGCCCAGCTTCGGCTCCTTCGAGATTGGCGAGCCGCTTCTCGAGGATCTCGGTGGTCGGGTTGTATTCGCGTGCGTAGAGCCTTCCGCCAAGCGCTGCGACGGCTTCGTTTGCTGCAACGCTTTCAAATCCATAGGTCGATGTAAGAAACACCGGCGTCTGAACGGAATTGGAAAAGCCGGCCGGATCGTAGCCATGATGGATTGCCCGGGTGGCGAATGCGAGACCGACGTCGTTCCGGGACGGCGTTGATGTTGCCTCGGCTTCAAGCTGATCTTCGGCGCTGGTCATCGGCTTTAATCCTCTTGATTTCGGGGACAATGCCGTCACACTAACTCAGATGGAACGTCCAGTTGGCGATGAAAGAAATGGTCCAGCCTTCTCCTGAAGCGTCGACAGCTCGCTCGCAAGGTCTCGGCGCGCGCCAGATCTGCGAAGCTCTTCGCGAGCAGATCCTGGGTGGGATCTATGAAACGGGCAGCCAGCTGCCGTCGTCACGCGGCCTCGCAAATGAACTCGGTGTGTCGCGAACCACGGTCACCGTGGCGTATGATCAGCTGGTCGCCGAAGGTTTCATCGAGGTCATTCAAGGCGCAAGACCTCGCGTTGCCTCTTCGCTAGTCCGAAGTAAAGAGACCAGCGCGGTGCCGAAACGGACTGGCCCGATCCACCTTTCCTGTTACGGCGAGCGACTGCGCGCCAGTCCGCCACGGCGCGATTACCTCCCCAACCGCCTCAAGGTCGATTTCCGTTATGGCGACCTCGCCCCATCTGATTTCCCGGCGCTGACGTGGAAGCGTGCGATGAACGCGGCGATGTCACAAAGCCCCGGAAGGCTGGCCTATCACGATCCACGCGGCTCGCATCGCTTGCGCCAGGCGCTGCAGGGATATTTGTGGCGTGCCCGAGCGCTTAGCTGCCAGGTCGAGCAGATCCTCGTCGTCAGCGGATCACAGCAGTGCCTCGATATGTGCGCGCGCCTGCTGCTCGATCCTTCTGACAGCTTCGTGATCGAGGATCCCTGCTATAGAATGGCGCGCCAAGTCTTTGCCAGCACAGGAGCCACGCCCGTCGCTGTCGCCGTCGATAGCGAGGGCATGAAGACCGAGCTGCTGCAGGAGATCCCAGCGCGGCTGGCCTATGTCACCCCGTCGCACCAGTTCCCGCTCGGCGCCGTCTTGTCGATTTCGCGGCGGTATCAGCTCCTCGAATGGGCTCGGCGCAATGACGCCTATATTATCGAGGACGATTACGATGGCGAGTACCGGTACGACATTCGACCGGTGCCCCCGCTGCATAAGCTGGAAGACCGCAGTTCCGTAATCTATGTTGGCACGATCTCCAAGACACTGTCGCCGATGCTGCGCATCGGCTACCTGGTGGTTCCGGCCGAGTTGCAAGACGTCTTTGCGATGGCCAAGCAGCTTCTCGACAGGCATTCTCCGGTCGCGGAACAGGAGGCCCTGGCCTCACTCATCGAGAGCGGTGGTTATGAAAGCCATGTGCGCCGCGTCCGCCGTCTTAACGGCGAGCGGCGAGAGGCACTGCTTGCCGTCCTTCGACGCGCGTTCGCAGACAGCATTGCCATCGAGGGGGCCGATGCAGGGCTGCATGTCGTCGTCTGGTTCAAGGATCTTTCTCGGTCGCTGGAGGACGTCCTGGTTGAAGAGGCGCGGCGGGTCGGGGTTGGCATCCATCCGATTTCATCGCTGTACATCCGAGATGAAGGCCGTGCTGACCGGATTGGACTGGTGATGGGCTATTCCGCCCTGACCATTCGGCAGATCGAGAATGGGGTTCGGCTCCTTACTGGAGCTATCCAACGGGTAAGAAACTTTGCCCAAGAGTCGGCAAGATGCTCAATACCCGCCCTGACAGCGAGCGGGCCTGGCTCGTGACCCCAGAGTCGCGCCGGCATTGATCGCAGACTGAATCAGCAAGACTTGCCAGGACTGGCTCTGTCGGCCAGTCCTGGTCGATTTCGGGAAAGGAATTCTTGAGGATACTGTCAAATCCGGTGGAAGCAAGGCACCGTCGCGGCCGGCTTAAAGGAGGAAGCGTTGTTGGATTTTCCGCTGATCGACGAAGAAATAGCAGAGATCGCACCTGACTTTCGCGCAATCAGCATTCTTGTTGATGCAGAGGACAGTGCGCGAGGCGTCATGGCTCGGGACGTGTTGGGAGAGGCTTGCGATTTCGCCCGAGCGGGGGGACCGGCCTGGGGAGAAGCGCACTTGGCCAATTGGGCGGAGGCATACGTCCGGTTCGGCGCGAAACCAAACCGGACGCCGTGCTCGGCGCAGGCATTGAAAAAACGGGTGGAGAAGGATGGCCGCATCCCACCAATAAATCCTGTCGTTGACCTCTACAATGCAGTGAGCCTGCGTTTCTCAATACCCATTGGCGGCGAAAATTTCGATGCATATGTCGGCAAACCGCGGCTGACGATTGCCGTAGGAACGGAGTCCTTCCACACTGTTTTGAATGGGGAAGCGGTCGTCGAAAGTGCTTCCAAGGGGGAGGTCATCTGGCGCGACGATCTGGGAGCTACATGTCGCCGCTGGAACTGGCGGCAGGGCACGCGCACCCGGTTGGAGACCGTGGGCGGCCGCATGTGGTTTATTTTGGAAAGCTTGGCAGCGATGCCGGAAGAGGCGCTCGAGCAGGCGGCTAAGATGCTCGTGAGCGGTCTGAGAGAGCTGGCACCAGGGTGTAAGGTCTACAAGCAGGAAATCACCACCGCTAAAGCCTCAGTCGCTAGTCTCGACAGGCGGGTCGGTTGAGGAACGTGCCCGCCCCGATGATGATCGGTGCACTCGCAAGCAGTCTGCGTTCCTTTGCCAGCGGGTCTCCTGGGGCTGCGAAGGTCGATAGGAGGTAACGCCTCTGGCCATTTCGTACTCAGCAGGCCAGCGGAAGGTGCACCGCATTCATAATTCGAATCGACCCAGTGTAGCCACGGTCCAAAGATTGCGCACCTCTTCGGGTTGCTGCTTTGATCAATCTCGACGTCAGACGCTCCGGGGCGAGCTTCAGTCTTGGCACTCCGAGCCAGCATAACATCTCGTGGCGAAAAGCCGGATGGAATTCGGATCGAAGCGGTCGCGAGACATCTGCCATGCTTGGGCAGACTCGTGGCTCTCCGCCGAGGGGGGATGCGGATGACGATTTATTTCCGCCTACCTCATCGACGTGTGTGATGACCACGGCAGTTGTGCCCGATCCGCCGTTGGCCGCGTACGCCTGCCGTGCGGCAGTGCTCGATCGCCGACATGACCTTGAGCTGCCGAGGCTGAGCTGGCCTGCATGCGCGACCTGATAGGCAGGCCGGGCAGCACGGAGCATATCGGCGATCTCGCTCGAGTCGCCGCACGCTCACCCGTCGGGCGAGCTCTCCGCCTCCTCGAAAGGCTAAGTTCTCGCGGACTGGCCTGCAGCATATCTGCGGGTTGAGCTTGCGTAGAGGGCCGTGTGTCGAGCTTGCGTCTCCCAGCAGGACCCGGGTAACTCCGACGTCGACGCCGGCCTCCAGGCGTGGCGAAGCTGTGACGCAGCGTGTGCCGGCCAGGCCCCTTGACGGTGTTGGCGCTTTTGCAGTCTCGGCGACAATCCGATGGATCTGCAGCGTCGGGTAATCGCGTGCTGCCCCGGGAACAGCCAGCCACCGCGGCGACGCCCTGCTGCCGCCCGACCTTCCATCAGTAGCGCAGTTGGCTGAGCCGGCCGGCCGACAGCATGGCATCACGGCACCGTGCGCCGTACCACGCTCGATCGGCAGCAGCATGCGCTCGTTGTGACCGTGGGCCATAATGCACTGGCCGCTCCTCCTTCCCTTGAACGAGCCGCACGAGATGCGCCATCTACGGGTAGGTGTCTTCAACAGCACCCCATCAGGGCCGCCAGCAAGGCTGCCCCTGATTCTATCTTTATCGCCGGCAACTCGATCGGGTAGCGCTACGCTGGCGACGGCGGGGCCACGGACGGTTGGGCTAAGCCAAGAGATGTCGGGGGCGCAGAAGTCGTGGAGGGCCTCATTGTTGGACCGCCAAATTGTTAGCCCGATGATCCCCCGCCATGCCACTTCACCAACTGGACGGCTTCAATTGCAACGAACTGGCTGTTTCCAGAGGGCCAGATTGCAAGTATCTGACCTGCAACGCACACAAGGAGTTCCCCCGATGTACACCCCTCCGGCCTTCTGAGTTGATGATATTGATTTCCTGCGAGCGAGCATCCGCGCAGCGCCGCTGGCGAACTTCGTCACTGCCACGACCCAATGACTTTTCGCCTCGTCACTGCCCTTCTTGCTTGATGAAAGCGAGGGCGAGCACGGCGTGATCTGCGGCCAGCTCGCGAAGGCCAATCGGAAATGCCGTGTTCCGCTACTGAGCGATGGCTTGGCCATCTTCATGGGGCCGGATGCTTACGTGACCCGGAGTGGTATGCGGCCAAACGGGGAACCGGGAAGGTTGTGCCGACCTGTAAGGGAGGCGCTATGATCGCGCTGGGCATCGGCCTCGCTACGAAGAAGCAGCCTGCCACATCAGTTTGGCTCCGGATCGGTTCAGCATCTTTCCGGGTTGGCGCCTACTCTGCGGAAGCAGCTGGATAGCCTCGATCGATCCTCGGTCATTTCGCCTAGCAGATCAATGTTCTCAAGAGGCGCGGTAGTATCCGTTGCGTGAAAGTCGGCTCACAATGAAGCACAATCGTGTGAATAAAGAGCGGGTCAGTTCGATTGACTCGCCTTCCTATGCCGATCATTTCGGCCTCATAAATCAACAAACGGCAGAAGCCAGTCAGCCGAGAATGGCGGCCGCTTTCATGAAGGAAAGCCACTCCGTGCGCCAGGCGCCACTTCGGTTTGCACTCGACCACATGGCGACGCCCGGGCTTGACGTCAGGACGTTCTTCGCGCTCGCCCGCGATCTGGGTCTGACCGACGTGCAAATCCGGAATAATCCCTGCAGTAAGGCTGTTGTGCGCGGCAAGCCGCCGGCGGATGTTCGGTCTGCCGCTGCCGAAGCGGGCGTCACGATCATCTCAGTCAACGCCCTACAGCGGTTCAACGAATGGACTCCCGCCCGCAAGGCCGAGGCCAGCAAGCTCGCCGATTATGCGGCCGCCTGTGGCGCCCAGGCGCTCATGCTAGTGCCGGTGAACGACGGTTCGTGGTCCGCCAATGGCGAGCGCAATGGCAATCTCCGCGTCGTCTTGAAGACGCTCAAGCCGATACTTCAGTCTCGGGGTCTGATTGGGCTCATCGAACCGCTTGGCTTCCAGACCTCCTCGCTTCGGTCGAAGAACGAAGCGGCTAACGCCATTGCCTGGGTTGATGGCCAGTCCGTCTTCCGGCTTGTGCACGATACATTCCACCACACACTCGCCGGCGAGACGTCCTTCTTCTGCGATCTGACCGGTCTCGTGCACATTTCAGGCATAAACGATCCAACCTTGTGGGTTCACCCGGATCGCCTCCTGGGAGGTTCCGACAATTGCAGCCAGATCCGGGCGCTACTTGATGGCGGCTATACGGGTCCCTTTTCTCTTGAGCTCGTCGAGGAAGTCCACGCATTGAATGACTCTGCAGGCGCATTTGCCGCCAGCATCGATCTCATCCGACACGGGCTACTGGCGCGAGTGCCGGTCTAAGGCGCGTAGGCAAATTGAGCGGAGAAGTCATTCGAGATCGCTCCTGTGTCCCGCTCATGCAGATGCTTGCCGGATCACCATTGTCAACACTGGCCATTGGACTGCCTTGGGCGGCCGCGGCCGTTCGATGGGCCCGCAAGGCGAAGGTTGGATCTGATGCTGAGGGCGGCGGACTATCGGAATTTTCGGACGAAGAGCAACTGACGGCGGACAAAGGGCGAGTGCGCGAAGCCAACCGCAGGTGGTCCTGAGGTGATCTTTTTCTAGGACCGCGGTCGCGCCGCTGCTGCTTCACCTCGGCGGCCTCTCCGGGATCACCGACGACCGCTTCCTCCGACCAGAAGTGCCGATGCCAGACCCGTAGCTATGCGCTCTCGGATAGCGCGTGGGACAAGAATTCTGGCGCTCCGATCTGCGATTCAGCGTTATTAAAACCCCAGCTTCCTCTTCAGTTCCGCGTTCTCCTTGCGCAGGCGTTCCGCGAGCAGGCTCTTCAGTCGTTTGTTTTCTTCCTCAAGCGCGACGAGGTCCTTCAGATCGTCACCAACCGATGCAGGCAGCGCAGCTTTCTTCCATTGGTAGTAGGTCTGTTCTGAAATGCCGGCCTGCTTTACGGCGCTCTTGTGGGAGGCGCCGCCACTGATAGACTTCTGTATCAGGGCGAGCATCTGGGCGCGCTCCTTTTCAGAGTAGACCTTACGTCCGGTCCGCACGGTCGCTGCTGGTGCTTCCTCCGCCTGAGACGCCGCATTGGGCGCATTCTTCCGAGCAGGCGGCCTGGGCTCAGCCTTCGCTCTCGGCGACCGTTGGGCTTTCTTCTTTTGGGGCCTCTCTACTTTGGCTGCCGGTTGCGTTGCAGTTGTTACTGATTCTGCGTCCAGGGGATTTGCCATGAGATACTCCGCTCGCGGTTTGTGCATGTGTTCAGCATCAAGCGCTACAACACTTGAGTCAACAGGGCGACCATTTGGCAACTCCATCTCCTCGAGTTCCCTTGTTGTCTCGGCCATTGCTGCGGTTAGATCGACATCGCTCCAGATCGAACGACTCCGTTTTTGAGAACTGCGCTTCTGTCTGATCTCCACCGTGAATGCTCGGGGCTGACGCCTCATAGGTCGTTCCTTGTTGAACACGAATTATGCAGGAAGTCGCGGCAGACGACGAATGAAGGTCTGGCCGCTTCTTCTGTAGCCGAGCTATATGCATCGGACCGCCCGAGCAAGCCCTGCTGGCGACGCACACCCCGGAACAGACCAGTTCCTATGAGCCCCTAAAAGCAAGTATGCAATGCCATCTCGGGACCGAGGAGGTGGTGGATTCCCGCAGCATGCAAAAGCTATCTCCCGTGTTTTCGATGGTAGAGCGACGGCTGGCATCCGAACTGAAAGGAGCTGCTCAAGAGCTGCGATCCAGTCTGCGCTGGCAGTGCAGGACGGCATACCTCCGAAGGCCGGTGCTACCGACGCTAGCCCGCTGATTACCGACATCGGTTGGCGCCGAAGAACGGACAGCTGCGCAGAATTGGCGAGCGGGGAGAGGCGAGGGCACGAGCCGAGTCGAACTCGCATCGAGCGTCGTCCGGCAGCGGCAGAGCATGACAGGCTTCTTCGACAAGAACGGAGCCTGACCGAAGCTACTCGTCGCCGCAGTCGTTGCTGGGGCGACCCTTCTTTCACGAGTACCGCGGCGGCCGCCTGGTCGGAACGTCGTCCCGGTACTGACCGAGTGAATTTTGCGGAGCCACGCAGCGGCGTCGTGCGCAATCGGGAAAGCCAATATAGACTTGCCCTGGGCAGGACGTTTTCGTGGCCCGCGGAGTGCATAAATTCCCCGAGCCTTTACCGGGCCGCTATACCTCTTGGGAGCGAGTTTGCTACGCTCACGATATGTCCGGAAATTTCCCCTTTCACGCCGAGCTTCAAGCCGCTTCACTTGTGTTCGCCTCCTCCTGAAAGCCTGCCAACCCGCTTTTCGCGTTCGATCGATGGCGCGTTCTCAAAGTCGATCATGGCCTTGATGTCGACGGTCAGGTTTGGGAATGCTGAAGGACGCACGCCTGGTTGCCTCTCCGGCAGCCAGGCGATCACGGGGGACTTCGCTGAGCCATCAGCAAGCATTGCTGCAAAACGGCGCCAAAACTGCCCCCGACCGGCGTCGGCGTCGCCCGACCATTAGTGAGCGGTCCGACTCTGGGCAACGCACCGCTCCTGTTCGGAACACCGCATGAAGCGAAAGAGCCATTTTGGTGGGCCCGTTATGCTTCGTCCAGCAAACGATCGGCGGACGCGAGCAGCTTGTGAGGGATGCAGCCGAATGCAGCGCTGCTCCCACAGCGAAGCTCCTTTGTAAGAGCTTCACGCTTAGCTTCATCTAACGTGATTGAATTGAGGAGATCCCCCAGCACGTCTCCGGCCTCGATCTGAATGAGCAGAGCGTACACTTCATTTGAATGCGCATACCGTCCCGAATGGAGTGGATTGCGCGGCCATTTATGAAAGGAATGTCGGCCATGGCGATAGATCACATCATTTCAGATGTTTTCCGGCAGATAGATGTCAAACGGGAGAAATGTCTGCCCCGGCGTCTCCGCGGTGCCGGTCTTGATGGCGCGATCCATCAGCAACATCAGCTCCTGGCAAAGTCGGCGCAGTGGCGTCGCCACCGCCATCGTGATGATGTCGTCCGCGAGGGCCTCCCGCGACTCCGGCGTGATTTCATTCACGATCGCGACGAGATCCTGGCCTTTGCCCTCTTCCCGGAGCGCGGAGATAGCCCCCTCCATGCCACCGCCGGCCATGTAGAAGCCGACGAGCTCAGGTTCCCGCTGCATAAGATCCAGCAGCGCCTCGTAGGTGATCTGTCGCTTCTCAAGATTGACGAGCGTATCCAGCACCTCGAATGCTGGCTCGTTCTCACGGAAATAGGAACGGAACCCGCTTTCCCGCAGCACATGACCCTGGAAACGGTGGCTGCCGACAAACACGGCCACCTTGCCAGACCGTTTAGCGACCTTGGAGAACATCCAAGCTGCCGTCCGACCGACGCTGCGGTTGTTGAGACCTATGTAGCCCTCGCGCACGCCGGCGGCGAAGTCAGAAAGTAGCGAAAAGACGGGGATGCCTTTCGCCTTGAGCTCCTCGACTGTTGCCGTGATCTTCGGGTGGTCTGGCGCCACCATGGCGATTGCGTGGCATCGGCTACCAAGATCCTTAAGCAGTGCCGTCAGATCGCCAGGCAAATGTGACGGCGCGAATTCGATGAGCGGAATGCCGTGGAAGCAGTGGGCCGAACTGACCGACGCCTCGACCTCGCGCGCGAACTCCTGGTAAAAATGCTGGGCCGGTTTCCTCAAGATGAAGCCCAGCCGGTAGCGGGGCAGGTCCTTTCCCATGCGCTGTTTGATAAGTCCCGCAGCATGATAGCCGATCGCGTGGGCCGCGTGGTGGACGCGACGCGCGGTCTCCTCCCGCACCGGAAGGCGAGCGTTCAGCACCCGATCGACCGTTGCCACGCTCACCCCCGCTTCGCGGGCGAGATCGGCAATTGTAGGGCGCTTTGCCGTCGCTCCGATTTTGATCGGCTGGCGCTCCGTCATCCGGTGCATGCCGGCGACGGATTGGGGCGGCAAAGTGATTTCGGCATCCTCCCCGATCGACGGCCTATACATTGATCAGCGCTCCAGGCGCACCCGGGCGCGTCTCGGTCTGCGGTCCGTTTCCATATTGCGTCCATGTTTCTTGTCCTCACCGCATTTGATGCTTCTGATCTGTGGCCCGCGAACCGCTGTTTAGACCCGGCGAGCCGATTGTTTGGTGGCTGATGAGCCGGCGACTTGGCTGGTCGCGCTGCAGCAATCTTGCTGGGGCGCGTGGTCGGTTTAATCTCTCGGCAAGCTCCCGTAGAAGGCAGCTTTCATGCGCGTTTCATCCAGTTCGCCTTCCCAGCGGGCGACAACCAGCGAGGCCACCGCATTGCCGATTACGTTCGTCAGCGCTCGGCATTCGGACATGAAGCGGTCCACGCCAAGGATGAGGGCCATCCCAGCAACGGGAACGCTTGGTATTACGGAGAGCGTAGCAGCCAAGGTGATAAAGCCGGCCCCTGTTATACCTGCGGCACCTTTCGAGGAAAGCATCGCGACAAGCAATAGGAAAATCTGATCGGGAATCGACAAGTGCGTGTTCGTTGCCTGGGCGATGAAGAGGGCGGCGAGCGTCATGTAGATATTGGTGCCGTCCAGATTGAAGGAATATCCAGTCGGGATGACGAGACCCACGACGGAACGCTTCGCGCCGGCGTTCTCCATCTTCGCGATGAGCGAAGGCAGCGCGGCCTCCGAGGAGGACGTTGCTAGGACCAGCAGCAGCTCTTCCTTGATGTAGCGCACGAGAGAAAAGATCGAGAAGCCGTTGTATCGGCAGACCACGCCTAGAATCCCGAATACGAAGAGGAAGGCGGTGAAATAGAACGTGGCGACCAGCATGGCGAGGTTGGCCACCGAACCGATGCCATATTTGCCGATGGTAAAGGCCATGGCGCCGAAAGCGCCGACGGGCGCGGCCCTCATCAGAATGCCGACCAGCTTGAACACCGGCGCGAGGAGCGCCTGAAGCAAAGAAAGCACAGGCTTGCCCGTGTCGCCAACCATCGCCAGGGCGATGCCGAACAGCACCGAGAAGAACAGGACCTGCATGATGTCGCCTTCGGCGAAGGCACTAACGATCGTCGAGGGAATAATGTTCATCAAGAAGCCGGTCACCGACTGCTCGTGGACCTTGGCGGCATAGCCCTTCACGGCCTGGGCATCGAGCGACGCCGGATCGATGTTCAGGCCGGCACCCGGCTGAACGACATTTGCGACAATGAGACCGACAATCAATGCGAGGCTCGAGAAGGTGAGGAAATAGATCATTGCCTTGCCGGCGACCCGGCCGACCTTCTTGAGGTCATTCATGCCGGCAATGCCGGTCGTCACGGTTAGGAAGATCACCGGCGCGATAATCATCTTGACAAGCTTGATGAAAGCATCGCCGAGCGGCTTCAGGCTCTCGCCGACCTCCGGGTAGAAATAGCCAACTGCGACACCGAGGGCGATGGCGGTAAGCACCTGAATGTAGAGCTGGGCGTAGAAGGCCTTGCGGGGCACGGGACCCGCGCTTCGGATTGGTGGAGCCAACAGCTTTTCTCTCCCTGACCGGATCGGGGTGGGGCCTCCTCCCTTCCCGCGCTTCTCCCATCGCGGCGCTCCGGTCACGCGCTGCTGGCATGTCGACAGCAAGTGTTGTGCCAAGTGGAGGCCCGCGCCCAATAAGGTATTCCTCCGCTCGGTGAGGCAGCCTCAGTAAGGGCGGGTTGTGCGAGCTTCCGCACTGTTGCCGTCATCTCGGGAGAAATCCCGCACTAACGCCAGCTTTGCACCCATTGCTTTAGCCTGACAGCCACCAGTCGGTAACTCTGCGATCCGCTGTGCCCGCTCGCTTCTTTGTCGCATTTGCGACCCGGCCGGGCACGGAAGTGGAGGATTCCCTACACGAGCGGGCTCTTACCGCGCTCCCGCTGCAGCCGTGGCTTCTCGACGGGTCGTCGATAAGACGGAATGATTCACGGGACTTGGTGCGCATCGGTGCGACTCAGAAGATGCTTCATAGCGCGAACACTTTAGCCGCTCGACGACACTTCGGGCCGTAGTGTCGACGCAGCCGCCCTAATGCCGACAGCATCCCGGGGGCGTCGACCTCGTACGCTCACCGCGCCGGTCCTCCGTGAACACGCCGCGGTTACTCTGCCGTTCGATGTCCATCCGTCGGCAAATCTAAGTTGATGGAATTCTATCATGTCCTCGTGCTTTCCTTTCAGAAATGCGAGGAAAGCTCGGTTGACTAGCCATCCTCATTCCCGCTCTGTAGGGCAACGTGTGGTTGCGCTCCGGAAGCCTGAACCGCGCCCCAGTTCAGTAAGGAATAGCCGAGCCATGCATCAAGCCTTGCCTCCGGCGTCTTTCGGGCTTGCCCCTCGTCAGGGCCTGACCGACGCCCAAAACCGTGACCCACACTTGATCTTATGCAAGGCAGTATGTCGCCTGCGGAACTCTGGCGTCCTGCCGCCGACACCTCACGACTACCTGCATCAACGTCTCAAGCGTTCCGGTAAGCGGCTCCCACCCGCAAGCAAGTGCGCCAATCATGCTGCGGCTCGCGGGGCGAAGAAATTCTTGTTGGTGCCGGCCATCGTTGGCTCGGGCCCTGATGCCATCTGACGATGCGTCTACGCCGGGGACATCGCAGATCCAGATGGCGCGGCGTTGCTGTCGCGCCCCAAGATCGAGGATGACATGTTAGATCAGGACAATGGTCGCCAATCTGAAGAAAGTGCTGAGCAGACTTCGTCAAGCTGCACATCACCCCACGACACCAAAAGGGATGACTTGGAACCCGCCATTCTGCCGTCGCGCGCGAGCGCGCTTGCCGGCATCTACGAAATTTCGAAAGCGCTCACCGCCCCCTCCGGGCTCGAGGTCAGGCTGGCCAAGGTTGTAGACCTGCTGCGATCGTTTCTGCAGATGAGGCACGGCATCATCTCTCTTTTCGACGGTGATGGCGAACTGGAAATCATCGCAGGCGCCGGCCGGACCGAGAGCTGCAGTGAGCGCTGCCGGACCTACCTTCCGCGGAATGCAATCGACCAGGTTTTGGCGACGGACAAGCCCCTGGCCACCGAGAACATCGCGGTTCATCCGGCTTTCACCGCCGCCGACATGGACGTGCTCGGGGCTTCCGACGACATACCAGTGTCCTTCATCGGCGTTCCCATTAGCGTCGATGCAAATGTCGTGGGCACGCTGACTATCGACCACGTACTGCGCCATGGCTCAAGAGTTTGGCTCGATTACAGCCTCTGTCTGCTCCCGCTAGTCGCCAACCTGATAGGGCAGGCAGTGAAGTCGCATCGCTCTTTCGAGGGCGACCGCGAGCAACCGATGGCAAAGCAGGACTCCCTGCCAAAGCAGAAGCGCCTGGCCCCGCAGCGTAACACTCACGTGGGGATGATTGGCGACAGTTTGGCGTTGCGAGGTCTGCTTGAGAAGGTCGCGCTCGTAGCCAAGGCCAAGATTGCGGTTCTGTTGCGAGGCGAATCCGGTACCGGTAAGGAGCTGGTCGCCAAGGCTATCCACGAGTTGTCCCCGCGCGCCAAGCGGCCCTTCATCAAGCTCAATTGCGCGGCGCTACCCGAGACTGTGCTGGAATCCGAATTGTTCGGCCATGAGAAGGGTGCATTCACAAGTGCGTTCAACTCGCGCAAGGGGCGCTTTGAGCTCGCCGACAAGGGGACATTGTTCCTAGACGAGATTGGCGAGATTTCGGCCTCGTTCCAGGCAAAGCTCTTGCGCGTGCTGCAGGAGCAGGAGTTTGAGCGGGTCGGGGGCAACCAGACCATTAAAGTCGACGTCCGCATCATTGCCGCCACGAACAAGAACCTGGAAGAGGCAGTTGCCAGAAACGAGTTCCGTGCCGACCTCTACTACCGCATCAGTGTTGTTCCCTTGCTGGTGCCGCCGCTTCGCGAAAGGCGCAGCGATATTCCGCTACTTGCAGCTGAGTTTCTCAAGAATTTCAACGATGAGAATGGCCTTATGTTGACCTTCGATCCGAGCGCGATCGAAGTACTGATAAACTGTGACTTTCCCGGCAACATTCGCGAACTGGAAAACTGCGTGTATCGTGCCGCGGTTCTGGCGGCGGGGCCATCAATCGGGAAAGACGACTTTGCATGCTGCCAGGGCAAATGCTTCGCCGAGGCGCTGCATAATTGCAGAGTTGGCAAAGTCGCGCTGCAACCTTCGCCGATCGGGCCGCTACCAGTGGTTCGGGCCATACCGCCGGCTGCTGGGGTTAGTTCTGCCGCCGTCCCACCGCCGTCAGCGACCGAAGGGCAGCCGCCGCTGGACCCAGTCGGGGTAGTCCACTCTGCGAGAATGGCCGATGCCGAACGTGTCATCCAGGCGATGGAGAGATGTGGCTGGGTCCAGGCAAAGGCGGCACGCCTGCTCGGACTGACGCCGCGCCAGATCGGCTACGTGTTGAGGAAATACGGCATCGAGATCAAACGTCTTTGAACAAATCACCGAGCCGAGTAGCTGGGACAATCAAGTATTCGTGCCTTGGCGCCCTTGAGGAGTGATGCGGGGCTCCTGCAATTCCGATCCGATCGCACAGACCGCGCTGCCCCCGCGGTCGTCGCCCCACCGTGCACCCGGGTCTCACGGCAGCGCTATCGTCGGTGGTCCAGGCCCTGTCTTGATCACCAGCTCGTGCCGGACGCACTGAGACTGAAACGGAGAAAAATTGATGTCTGATGCAAAACTGCAAACTGTGCTTTCTTCCCTTTCGCAGGTAGCGGGACAGTTAGATGTTCTGCTGTCCGACAAACCGGCGCCGGATCCTTGTTGCGTCAAGCTAAACACGAACGAGAACCCGTTTCCGTTGCCGAAAGCCATAATGCAAAGTGCGATGGCGGCTCTTGAACGGCAATATCTATATCCAGAAGACGACAACGTCAGCTTAAGGCAAGCAGCGTCGGAAGCCTACGGCGTCTCGAAGGATCAGGTGATCGCCGGAAACGGATCGTCTGAACTGCTCGGGCTTATCTACAGAGCTTTCCTGGTTCCAGGAGACAGAATGGCGATGGATGTCGCCGGGGTTTTCGTTCAACCGCAAACTTGCCCGTTTGCAGGGTGCTCAATTTCTCGAAATCGGATGGTGCGCAGATCATTCCTTGCCCGTCGAAGACTTGCTTTTGGGACCGGC
The DNA here is from genome assembly GCF_055901575.1 of Mesorhizobium sp. WSM4842. NCBI lineage: Bacteria > Pseudomonadati > Pseudomonadota > Alphaproteobacteria > Hyphomicrobiales > Phyllobacteriaceae > Mesorhizobium > Mesorhizobium sp. WSM4842. The sequence goes on along the minus strand of NZ_CM148372.1, from coordinate 6,929,658 downwards.
AAAAGATGCCAAGTTCATTCTGCTGGCCAACCCAAACAATCCGACCGGAACGTTTGTTCCTGTGGCCGATGTTGAACGCCTGGTATCACAATCAGACCGTCTGATTGTCTTGGATGAGGCCTATGTCGATTTTGCACCGGACAATGGTCTGCATCTCCTCGATCGCTATCCAAACCTCCTGATCTTGAGAACATTCTCGAAAAGCTATGCCACCGCCGGCATTCGCGTCGGTTTCGGACTTGGCCACCCCGAAGTCATTGGCAGGCTGCGGGATCTCCAGAACGTCTTCAACGTGAACGTGATCGGCCAGGCTGTTGGCATCAGTGTGCTTGGGCACCGCGGCGCCTATGCCGAGAACCACAAGCACATCAGGGATGAAAGACAGCGAGTGACGGTGGCACTGTCGAAACTCGGATTTTCCGTAATACCTTCTCACGCAAATTTCCTGCTAGCGCGTGTTCCACCGGGGCAGGAAGGCTCATGGTGGCAAGCAGCCTTGGAAAGGCAAAAGATACTCGTCGCCTTCTTTCCGGATGCAGGGCTGGAAAATTACATCCGCATCAGCATCGGTACAAAAACCGAGATGGATGAATTCCTTGACGCCGCCAGAGAGATAGCAGGAAGGGCGGAGGAAACGATCCCGCTGTGCCGGCGGTCAGCGGCTGCTGCCTTAACCAGTCGATAGCTCCCCGGCCATTAAGCGACCGATAATTTGAATTTGCTTGCATCATTGCGAGCCACGAACTGTTGCAAAGAGTTGGAGAAAATCGCGTGAAGAATGCCTTCCCACAGGGCCTGACCTTCGGCATATTCGACCATCTGGACGAGGACGGCTGCGAGATTGCCCGGCAATACGCCGATCGCCTGAGTTTGGCAGAGGCCTGCGATCACCTTGGTTTCTACGCATATCATCTGGCAGAGCACCACTGCACTCCGCACGGGAGGGGCCCATCGCCGAATCTGTTCTTATCTAGCGTCGTCCAGCGCACCCGGCACCTTCGCGTCGGCCCGATGGTAATGCTCCTTGCCCTTTATCATCCGCTGCGTGCGTTCGAGGAGATCTGCATGCTGGACCAATTGAGTGGTGGCAGGGTCGAACTGGGTATAGGGCGCGGCTCTCTCCCAGTCGAACTGGGTTACTTCGGGATTGCTGCGGAGGCGGCGCCAGGTCACTACGCGGAAGCCAGCGAAATCCTCATCAAGGCGATGAAGGGCGACACGCTGTCCTATCGCGGCCGCCATTTTGAGCTGAATGACGTCCCTTTGACGCTGAGATCTTATCAGCGCCCCCATCCACCGACATGGATCGCCACCAATAGACCCGAGTCGGCCAGCTGGGCCGCTTCAAGTGGCGCCAATATCGCGTGCCTGGGACCTGCCTCTTCTGTTCGCAGAATCACAGATGCATTCCGAGCCTGCCGGGAGCGCAGTGCCGACGCGGACGAGCGAGGGCCATTTCTTGGAATGCTCCGCATGGTCGTGATCGCGCGATCGGAAACAGATGCATATGCGCTCGCGGCACCCGCTTACGAACGATGGCTCAAGAGCTTCAGGTTCCTCTACGACCTCAATGCGCTCCAGACGCCCCCAAATCTGCCGCTGAGCTTGGATGCAGCAATCGAAAGCGAATTGTGCGTGGTGGGAACGGCATCTTCCGCGCGACAAGCTCTTCTTGATCAGCTCGAAGAGGCCGGTGCTAATTATCTACTTTGCCAACATGCATTTGGGAATCTGTCCTTAGACGCTTCGCTATACACCGCAAGGACGATCCAATCTGAAATCATGGCTCGAGTTACCTGACGTGGAATGCGCGCTCCGCCTTCGGAGTTGAATTTTCTCCGGCGCACCATCACCTTCCCGGTCCCGCGCATGATGCCGATATAGTGCTTGGTGTGTGGGTGGAGGGCGCGCACGCTTGTGGAGGCCCTAGATACTTGGAGCGACCGGCCTGCCGATTAAGAAATCGCCCCGATTTCGTTTCGCGAGAGAGGGCCGGACTTGTGCGTACCAGGGCAAAGCCCCAGCTTCTGAGGCATAGAGAGGCATAGGGAAGATTGCTATAGCTCATTATTTAGGGCACTATGAGTTATAGAAAGGTGCGCTATAACTCATGGTATGGAATTGGGAGCAGGCTGACTGGCCGCATTTTACCTACGATAAGGAAGAATTGGAACCGCTGGAAAGCGAATTCCTGCTCCGATCGGGTGAGTTCCTGGGTGTCTTTCGGCACGTCGGTTCTGACGATCGCGACCAGATACGCATCGATCTTATCAGTGAAGAGGCCTTGAAGACATCCGCGATTGAAGGGGAATACCTCAACCGCGAGAGTCTGCAATCCTCCCTGCGCCAGCAACTTGGGCTGGGCAGCGAGAACAGGCGCATTCCGCCTGCCGAGCGCGGCATCGCGGAAATGATGGCCGACGTGTATTTACATTTTGGCCATGCCCTCTCGCATCGCACTCTCTACGCTTGGCACAAGATGGTGATGTCGGGGGAACGGCGTATTGAGACCATTGGCAATTACCGCCAGCATGCCGATGTCATGCAGATCGTTTCCAATCGGCTGGATAAGCCCAAAGTGCATTTCGAGGCGGCACCTCCCTCAGCGCGGGTCAAAGCCGAAATGGATGCTTTCACCGCTTGGTTCAACGATACCGCGCCTAAAGGTAAGACGCCGCTCCCGGCGTTGACGCGAGCCGGTATCGCGCACCTTTATTTCGAGAGCATCCACCCATTTGAGGATGGCAACGGCCGCATAGGCCGTGCCCTCTGCGAAAAGGCGCTTGCTCAAAGCCTGGGTGAACCAAGTCTCATCGCTTTGGCATACACGATCGAACGCCACCGCAACGCCTACTACGACAACCTGCAGGCCAGCAATAAGAGCAACGCGGTAACAAATTGGCTGCTCTACTTTGCCAACACGATCCTTGAAGCGCAACGCGTAACGCTGGTCCGCGTCGAATTCTCCGTAGCTAAAGCCAAGTTTTACGAACGCTACCGAAACCAGTTCAACGAGCGGCAGGAAAAGGTCATCGCCCGAATGTTCCGCGAAGGCATCGACGGGTTCAAAGGAGGGCTCAGCGCCGAGAATTACATCGCCATCACTCAAGCATCGCGCGCGACGGCGACAAGAGATCTGCAAGACCTCGTTTCCAAGGGCGCGATGACAAGAACTGGCGAACGGCGACACACGCGTTACGCCCTGAACATTCTGGATGACCGCAGGTAAACCGCAGCACAGAATTATTGCCACCTTACTCGCGCAGCGACACGTGCGAAGTTTTAAGCAAAGGTCTATGAATTCAGGATCGCGCTGGGCAAAGCCTGGGCACCAAGTCCGACTTAAACGGTCCGTCTGCATTTCGCTGAGAATTTCAGGGCAACGGTTGCGGTCCCAGCGTGTTTTTATCTTCAAGTGTCGGCAATGTTCATGGCATTTCGGGCGACCGAAGCGATACGGCCAACGCATCGGCGGTGCCGCTCCGCCTTTCTCAAAATCACCTTCGGTCTGGCCCATCTGGTTTGTTACATGGGCAAAGCAAATCACGTCCTTGTGACGCGCCGATGCAAAGGAATAGAGGGCCGCTGCTACCGATTCCGGACAATTGCCGGAGTGCAAGCCACTTCAGCTCGTGGCTTAGCCGTGGTCAAAATCATCACCTCGCCGTGCAGTCGCGCCTCATGACCTGGATGGTGGCGGAAAGGCCGGCTCACGAATGATTAGATCGTTCGAGATCGGGTCCAGTCAGTGCCGGGCGTGTTCGCATTGGCTGTGATCGGCCAGCACCTCAATCACCCGGCATTCACCGACCTTCCCGTGCCGGCAGCCTTCGACCATGAGTTCCAGTTCGGCCTTCAATGCCGTGAGGCTGCGTATCCGCTGAACGACGTCGGCCAGCCGCGCCTGGGCTATGGTATCGGCCGTGGCGCAGGGCTGGCTGGGATTATCCTGCAACGTCAGCAGGGTGCGGATGGCTTCGATGCCGAACCCCAACTCGCGTGAATGGCGAATAAACGCCAGCCGGCGCAAATCGCTGGTTTCATAGTGCCGTCGATTGCCCTCGCTGCGCTTCGGCGCGGGCAGCAGGCCGATTTTCTCATAGTAGCGGATGGTCGGCACTTTCACGCCGCTCTGTCGTGCCGCTTCGCCAATCGGGACACTGCGCATGATTTTTTCGCTTGCTCCTCTAGTCGCTAGAGAATGTAGCGTGCCGCTGGAATGGTTCAAGGAGTGAGACGATGGCTACAACCGCCGCACAAACCCGTTATCGCGTTGAAGGCATGGATTGTGCCGGCTGCGCGACGAAAATCGATAGCGCGCTGCGGCGCATGCATGGCGTCCAGGATGTGAACGTCTCGGTCACTGCCGGCACCATGACCGTCAGGCACACTGCCGAAAGCGACCTCGCCGCGATCGAAAAGAAGGTGACGGGCCTCGGCTATTCTGTGGCTCAGCTCACGAGCGAAGCCGGCCAGATTGCCAAGCCGGCCGGGTACGGCACCAAAGGCGGCCATGACCACGCTGGCCACGACCATGCTGGCCGCGACCATGCCGGCACAGCCAAAGATGACCACGACGACGTGGAGGGGTTGCACGGCCACGACCACACGCCGGCCACGGGGCCGTGGTGGGACAGCGCCAAAGGCCGACTGAGCATCGCCAGCGGCGCCGCATTGGCCGCAGCTTTTGCGATTCACTATGTCTGGCCGGCCAGCGGCGTCTGGCTTTTCATTGCCGCCATGCTGATCGGACTGGTGCCGATTGCACGGCGAGCTGTGATGGCCGCGCTCGCCGGCATTCCCTTCACCATCGAAATGCTGATGACCATCGCGGCGATCGGCGCCGTCATCATCGGTGCCGGCGAGGAAGCCGCCACCGTGGTCTTCCTGTTCCTCATCGGCGAGTTGCTGGAAGGCGTGGCCGCCGGCAAGGCGCGCTCCAGCATCCAGGCGCTGACCACGCTGGTGCCCAAGACGGCATTCCTGGAGGAGAATGGCGCCACGCGCGAAGTTCCGGCCGAAGCCCTTGGGGTTGGCGCCGTCATTCTGGTGCGGCCGGGCGATCGCATTCCAGCCGACGGCAAGATCATCGAGGGCGAAAGCGCCATCGATGAATCGCCGGTGTCGGGGGAAAGCGTGCCGGTGCGCAAGGGCGTCGACGCGGACGTATTCGCCGGCACCATCAATGGCGACGGCGTGTTGCGCATCACCGTTACGGCTGCGGCGTCCGACAACACCATCGCCCGCATCGTCAAGCTGGTCGAGGAGGCCCAGGAAAGCAAGGCGCCGACGGAACGCTTCATCGACCATTTCTCACGCTGGTATACGCCCGCCGTCGTCGCCGTGGGGGCTCTGGTGGCCGTCGTCCCGCCGCTGGCCTTCGGCGACGACTGGAACGAATGGATCTACAAAGGCCTGGCGCTGCTGCTCATCGGCTGCCCCTGCGCCCTCGTCATATCGGTGCCGGCGGCAATCGCCGCCTCGCTCTCGGCCGGCGCCAGGCGTGGTCTTTTAATGAAAGGCGGCGCGGTGCTGGAAGGCTTGGGCAAGATCACCGCCGTGGCGTTGGACAAGACCGGGACGCTGACTCAAGGCAAGCCCGTGGTGACGGATGTCGTGGCCATCGAGATCAGCGAAAAAGAGGTGCTGTCGCTGGCCGCTGCACTCGAAACCGGATCGAGCCATCCGCTTGCCCTGGCTATCCTGCGAAAGGCCAAGGCCGATCGCGTGCCGGTGCCGCCGGCGGCAGAGGCCAAGGCGCTCGGCGGCAAGGGCGTCGTCGGTCGCATTGGCGGTAAGAACGTCTTCCTGGGCTCGCCGATCGCTGGAAGCGAGAAGGTCGCGCTTCCGGCCGAGCAGGCGGCCCGCATCGCCGAACTCAACGACCAGGGCAAGTCGGTGTCGGTGCTACTGATCAACGATTTGCTGGCCGGTTTCATCGCCATGCGCGACGAGCCTCGGCCGGATGCGCAGGCCGGCCTCAAGGCGCTGACCGATGTTGGCATCAGGACTGTCATGCTGACTGGCGACAACCAGCGCGCGGCGGAGGCAATCGGCAAGCAACTCGGTATCGAGGTGCGCTCGGAACTGCTGCCTGAAGACAAGCAGCGCATTGTCGGCGAGTTGAAAGGCCAGGGGCTGACGGTCGCTAAGGTCGGCGACGGCATCAACGATGCGCCGGCGCTCGCCGCGGCCGACATCGGCATTGCCATGGGCGGCGGCACCGATGTCGCCCTGGAGACGGCAGATGCGGCGGTGCTGCATGGCCGCGTCGGCGATGTCGCGGCGATGATAAAACTGTCGCAGGCGACCATGGCCAACATCAAGCAGAACATCGCCATGGCGTTGGGGCTGAAGGCGGTGTTCCTGGTGACGACCGTAGTCGGCATCACCGGCCTGTGGCCCGCCATTCTCGCTGACACAGGCGCGACGGTGCTGGTGACAGCCAACGCCATGCGGCTGTTGCGCTGGAAAGGTGGGGTGTAGATTGCCGCCTTCTATGTCGTTTGGGATGGCCGATGAGCAACAACCATTCGCATCGAAGCGGCGCTTATTATTCGCCCGCGCCGTTTATCGGGGCATTTCTGGCGATTGCCCTTTTCGGTGAGCCGGCATCAATCCCGAGAAGAGCATCTACACCTATTGGAATTTCTCCTATGGAGGCGGTTACGATACGAGTTCTGGCCTGCGAATGGACCATCTGCTTCGCGTTGGCACCGCGGCTGCGCGGTGCCGGTGTAGATGTTGAGGTGAGAGGATGGGAGAAGCCAAGCGATCACGCGCCGGCCTGGATCGATCTGGAATAGTCGAAGCGCAGGCCCCGTTTCCGCGCTGAGCTCCCGGTTGAAGCTTGATCCGTTGTCCAGTAATGCGGCACCATCTCGATGAATTGGGTGCAATAACTGGGGACATGTTCAGCAGCCCCTCCGTTCAAGGCCGCATATTTCGGGCTTCCCATTGCAAAACCTACAGAATTGCTGTAGCTCTTGAACGTCACTGCGGCTGTCGCACACAGCTTGTGGGTGCAGACTGGCGAGTACGCTACATCTAGAATGCGGTCGATGGGGTCGAGATGCCGCCCACGGATTTTTCGCGCAGTTATTGGTGAAATGAACGCACTTAAGCATCCATCTCCGCCTGCCGTGACCAAACGAGCCGACGCGGTCGTCACCATCTGTACGTTTCGAAAACGAGCCCGCCCACCGGTCGAGTCCACACCAGCCTCGCTACCAATCGACACGCAGGACGCGATCCAAACTGCGTGGATTGAAAGGGTCCGGACGTTACCCGCCGATGTCACTGCGGGCGAAATTTACGCGGGACGCGGCTTTTCGTTGGCAGCCCGCTCCTCAGAGATCGCTTCGGCCAAGCTTTACATTCTGTCTGCAGGGCTCGGTCTGGTTGCTGCGGACCGAAAAGTTCCCTTGTATGGGCTTACCGTGTCCGCGGGACACTCCGACTCTATCATGGCGCGGGTTAGGGGTGAATTCGACCCCGGCGCTTGGTTCTCTGGCTTGCAATCATCGGCTCTGTCGGATCCCTGGGTCGACGCGGTTGGTCGAGGGTCTGGGCGCATTCTGATCGCCCTTACTCGGCCCTATGCTCAAATGGTCGGCGAAAGCCTGAATGCACTTGGCCCGCAGGCTTTAGCTCGACTGAGAATTTTCGGTGCTTCTCTTGCCTCAGTTTTGCCACCTGCGTTGCATTCGGTGGTCGCTCCCTATGATGCGCGACTAGAAGCTATCCTGCCTGGAACCCGGTCCGACTTCTCTCAGCGGGCATTGCATCACTTTGTGGGTTTGATTGCCGGAGAGGGGCAGCAGGATCGTGACGCCGATTATGCGGCAGTCAGCAGCGCGCTCACCAAGGTGACGGCGCCCGACAAGCCGCGCCGGCCGCGTCGATCTGATGCAGAGTTGCTTGAGTTGATCGCGGTTCGCCTGCAGTCTCAATTGGGCGTTGCGCGCATTCTGCGTGCACTTCGAGACGAAGAGGGTGTTGCCTGCGAGCAATCACGCTTCAGTCGGCTCTATCAGATCGCCCTTCACAAGAGGGAGGCAGCATGACGCGGCCCCGGAAGACGACCGAGCCTACTCTCGCCGTGCGTGCGGTCCGGACTGAGCAGGCGGACAAAGCTGTTTACGCCTTCTTTGTTGCTGGCGCAGACCTGCTGAAAATAGCGGAAATCAGCCGCGTGCATCGCGACGGTGAAGGCTCGTTGCGAGGATTTCAGCGCAAGGGGATCAAGAGTCACGTTCAGGCGATCACAGAATTCTTAGACCAGGGTCCTGTGCTTTTTCCGAATGCCATCATTCTGGCGATCTCGCCTCGAGCGCGCTTTACCCAGGCACGGGGTGAGAGACCGAGCGGCGACGTGCGGGTTTGTGAAGCAGGGACGCTACGTATCCCACTGCCGAAGGACGGCCCAAAGGCGGCATGGATCGTAGATGGCCAGCAACGCTCGATCGCTCTGTCGCAAGCTCAAAACAAGAGCTTTCCGGTCCCGGTTGTTGCCTTTGTTTCGGAGGAACTTTCCGTCCATCGAGAGCAATTCATCTTAGTCAATAAGGCCAAGCCCCTTGATCCTCGACTGATCAACGAACTCCTTCCGGAAGTCGATACCGCCTTTCCGCGCGATCTTTCATCTCGGAAGATCCCTAGTGAACTAGTCAATCTTCTCCAATCGTCTCCCGATTCCCCGTTCTTCGGTCTGATCAGGAGGCTATCCGAAGACTCCGCCAATGCGGTCGTTACAGATTCCGCTTTGGTCAAGGCGATCAGAAACAGCATTAATAGCGCTCTCGGCTCTCTGGCCCCCTATAAGGCGACGGCTGAATCCCCCGCCGACATCGACGCCATGTATCGCGCACTGGTCTCTTATTGGAGCGCTGTACGCGTCGTGTTCCCGGAGGCGTGGGGTCGTCCGGCTACCGAAAGCCGGCTTATGCACTCGGCCGGGATCGAGGCCATGAGCCTTTTGATGGACCGCATCATGTCGCGTGCCGCGCCCGGTGCAGACTTGCTCGCTCACGCGAGCGAGTCGCTTTCACGCATCGCTCCTTACTGCCGCTGGACCAGCGGCAGGTGGACCGAGCTTCAGCGAGATTGGAACGAAATTCAAAATGTCGGCCGCGACATCAAACTTTTGTCCGGTCACCTGGCGCGCCTCGACCATATGCACGCCTTCGCCAAGGTGGCCTGATGAAGTTTCTCTTTGCAGACAGCGTCGACACGATCGACCCCGACTATGACTTCATTGAAGATCGCAACGGCAGAGGCCGGTCAGTGCACCGGGACGACGAATACCCGCACGAATTCTTAGAGCAAGCACCCTATGACGGGATCCTAGTATCCCGCGGCATCGTGGGGGATATAGGGCACCCAGGAAAGTATTCTGAAGCTCAATTGATGCGATTCCGTCGAGAAGGCGCGCGGCGATTTCTGCGCTATCCGCTCGAACGATTTCCGGAAAGCATCATGCTGGGAGACTGTGGTGCCTTCTCGTACCGCAACCTACCAGAGCCTCCTTATCGCGCCGAAGACACGGCAGAATTTTATGCCGACGGTGGCTTCACCCACGGATGCTCACCCGACCATTTGATCTTCGATTTCGACGACGTTGGTGTGACCCGCAATTTGCATGATGTCCCCGAAGACGTGCGCGGTCGATACGAGATCACCCTTCAGAACGCCGCCGAGTTCCACCAGGCCTCAAAGGCGCTAGGACCGGGATTCACGCCATTGGGCGTCATCCAAGGATGGTCAGCAGAGAGCATGGCGGAGGCCGCACGGAACCTGGCGAGTATGGGATACGACTACTTGGCCATTGGGGGCACAGTGCCCCTGAAGATCGAACAGATCCGCCGCGTTTTGGACGCGTTGCGTGGCGTCCTCCCGGATCATGTCCGCCTTCACCTGCTCGGTTTTGGAAAGATCGAAGAGTTGGCGGTGCTCGAAAAGTACCGCGTAACCAGCTTTGACACGACTTCACCATTGCTACGGGCGTTTAAGGACGCACGAAAGAACTACTGGGCCCGCACGGCCAGTGGCGAACTCTCATACTACACGGCAATACGCATCCCGCAGGCCACCCAGAACAACAAGCTCAAGCACAAGGCGCTTGAAGGGAGGCTCAACCAGGAGGATGCGAGGCGTCTTGAAGACGCCGCGCTGTACCACGTCCGCGCCTATGCCGCCGGTGGGGCCACGCTGGATCAGACTCTTGATGCGGTAGTGGAGTATTGGGCGGTCCTCAATTGGAACGAGGAGGCCTCGGCAAGTCGTCGAGCGGATGCAGCAGCCCGACAACGCAAGGCATATACGCACACACTTGGCGATCGACCTTGGGAACGGTGCAACTGCCGCGTCTGTCGGGAAAGCGGTGTGGAGGCCGTTATTTTTCGAACGTCCAATCGCAACAAGCGACGAGGCATCCACAACCTCCACGTCTTCCACACTCACCTTAGCGAATTTCGACAGGAAACCGTATGAGCAAGCAGCACCTTATTCGGTTCGACGCGCTCGCGCCGGTTCAGAGCGACACGTTGGTGGTCTTTACCTTCGTCGCCAAGGCATCGGAGGTTGCGCGCATCGCTCGCATCGAGCGAGCAGGACGCGACGACGGCGGCGCCCTCCAAGGTTTTCAGAGACCGCAGATAGCGGGCCACATTCGCGAAATCCGCGATTACCTGGAAAAGCCGAACTCGATCTTGCCCAATGCGATAGTGGTCGCTTTCATGGGTGGTGCTCGATTAGAGCCCGCAATGAGCCCTGGTGGCCGCCTTCATCAATTGGTCGTCGATACAGCCAATGGCCCTCCGGGCTGGATCGTCGACGGGCAGCAGCGCTTCACTGCGCTTTCCGAACTTCGTGGCCGCGAGTTTGAAGTGCTCGTTTCAGGCTTCCTTTGCGAGACAGAGGAGGAGCTGCAAAAGCAGTTCATCCTGGTCAACAATACCCGCCCGCTGCCAAAGGCACTTGTCTATGAGTTGCTCCCCAAAGTTGGTGATCTGCCGACACGCATGACGAGCCGATCACAAGCCGCTCTTGTTACCGAGGCGCTAAACTATCGAAAGGGATCCTCGCTAAAGGGTCTGATCAAACAACAAACGAACCCGAAGGGAGTGATCCGCGACACCGTCCTCCAACGGGTCATCATGAATTCCCTCAGCGACGGAGCCCTTCGGCTCTATTCCGGCGAGGACCAGCTTCTGCTCGCGCAGGGTGTCACGACGATGAGCGAATTCTATCACGCGGTTCAGCACGTGTTCTCGGACGATTGGATTGGGCAAACGCCCAAGTCCTCCAGGTTGCTTCACGGCACCGGTATCATCGCGCTGGGCTATGTCATGGATTTTCTCAACAGCGTTACCGGTGCCTCGACACGCGGCGAATTTGCCGCTGGCCTGCGACTGCTCAAAGGAAAGACCGCCTGGAGCGCGGGCGAATGGGAGTTCGGTTCAGAGCGCCGTCGCTGGAACGGGTTGCAGAACGTTCCGGCAGACGTCCGCCAACTGTCATTTCACCTGGTCCAGGTCCTCAAGCGGCGCCTCGCCGAGAACGAGAAGGCAGCCTGAGACGATGAGCTACGCAGTCAAAGAGATGTTCTACTCATTGCAGGGCGAGGGTCGCCATGCTGGTCGCCCCGCCGTCTTCTGCCGCTTTGCTGGCTGCAATCTTTGGAGTGGCCGCGAGCGCGACCGGGCCTCGGCGGCCTGCAATTTTTGTGACACAGACTTTGTCGGTACCGATGGTGAGGGCGGCGGGCGATTCGTCGATGCCAATTCACTGTCCGCTGCGGTCGAGGAGATGTGGGGAGGGGGCGAAACCGAACGGTTCGTCGTTCTTACCGGCGGCGAGCCCCTCTTGCAGGTTGGAGGAGAGCTCATTTTGGCTCTCCACGAGCGTGAATTTGAGATCGCGCTCGAGACCAACGGATCGCTTGCGGCGCCAACCGGGATTGATTGGATTACCGTCAGCCCCAAGGGCGCCATACCGCTTTCCCAAACATCTGGGGACGAGCTGAAACTGGTTTTCCCACAAGTCGGAGTCGACCCAGCTTCGTTCGAGAGCCTCGACTTTGAGCACTTCCTCCTGCAGCCACGTGACGACACCGAGCGCGAAAACAACACGGCGGCAGCTATCGACTATTGCCTGCGGCATCCGCGCTGGCGGCTCTCCCTTCAGACTCACAAGTTCATGGGCATCCGGTAATGTACGAACTCAGCAGGGAGTTTCGCTTCGACGCGGCGCACACTCTTCAGCGAACGGTGGACGTTGAACCAAGTCGCCGGATCCATGGTCATTCTTACCGTGCGGAGGTCGTCATTCGTGGTCGTCCAGATCCGCAGACCGGCATGCTCATGGATCTCTCCCTCTTTGATCAAGCCCTCGAAGAGGCTCGCGACGGCCTGGACCACCGCTTCCTCGACGAGATCAGCGATCTAGGGCCGACCACGATCGAGAACCTGTCGTCCTGGATCTGGCGCAAGGTCGCGCCAGTCTGTCCAAACCTATGGCGAGTAACCGTCAGACGCGACAGTGATACCGGAGCCTGCAGCTTCTACGGTCCGGAGAGCCTGTGATGTCAGGCGATGGCGCTCTCGTACTCTTTTCCGGCGGCCAAGACTCCGCCACCTGTCTCGTTTGGGCGCTTGAACGCTTTGATAGAGTGGAGACGATTGGCTTTGACTATGGTCAGCGGCACCGAGCGGAACTCGATGCGCGTATGGAGTTCCGTGCCGGCCTGACGACAGCCTTTCCGGCGTGGGCCGCAAAACTCGGCGAGGATCGGGTGCTCGATCTGTCCGTACTCGGCGAAATCAGCGACACAGCACTGACGCGTGAAGTTGAAATAGCGACAACGTCATCCGGTTTGCCGAACACGTTCGTGCCGGGTCGCAATATCGTTTTCCTCACCTTCGCAGCTGCAGTGGCCTACCGCCGAGGTCTGAAGCATATGGTAACTGGCGTTTGCGAGACCGATTTTTCGGGTTATCCGGACTGTCGAGACGACACGATCAAGGCTCTTCAAGTTGCTCTCAATCTCGGCATGCAGAGCCGCTTCGTTCTCGATACGCCACTGATGTGGATCGACAAGGCTCAGACTTGGTTGCTCGCGGAGCAGCTCGGTGGGGATCCACTGGTCGACCTAATCCGGGAGCGGACGTTGACCTGCTACAATGGAGACATTGGGCACAACCACGAATGGGGTCGTGGTTGTGGTGGGTGCCCGGCATGTGAACTGCGCGCCCGAGGATATCAGAAGTTCCGCTCAATGGTTCGGGAGACAAGCGATGCATAATCTGGATACCAGGCGAACTCTAGAAGGCGCCGTGTTCTTAGTCGCCTTTGCTTGCACCATTCCTCTCGCCAACTGGCTCATTGGAAACGTGGGCACGGTTTGCGTGCCGGATGGACCGTGCCTCATCCCGGTCGCACCGGGCATTCTCGCACCCAGCGGCGTACTTGCCATTGGCGCGGCGCTAGTTCTCCGCGATCTAGTTCAGAGGCGGCTCGGTCTGATCTGGTCTTTCGCCGCCATAGCCATCGGGGCAATTCTCTCGAGTTTTCTTGCGCCGCCGGCACTAGTGGTTCTGCACAGTGATTATGACTCTTTGGCGGTTGGCACTGGATAGGCTTTGGCCAATTTGAGGCGGGCCTGTTCAGTTGAGAACATCCAGTTGATGCGGGCGCCGCTATTGTTTCGCTGGTTTTCCCAAGCGGCGACCTCGGCAACGAGGCTGTCGCGACTTTCGATGCGGCGGTCGAGGCACTGACTGCGCAGGACGCCGATCTCGATCTCGACCATGTTGAGCCAGCTGGCATGCTTGGGCGTGTAGTGGAACTCCAGCCGTCGCAGGATGCGTCGCGCCTCTGATGGCGGCAAGGCCTGATAGAGCGCGGCGGGCGAGTGGGTCGACAGATTGTCGAGGACGACGCGGATACGCTCGGCATCGGGATAATGGATATCGGCAAGGTCGCGCATGCAGTGGGCAAAGTCCTCTGCCGCGCGCCGCTTGGTGACCTTGACCTTGCGCCAGCAGCGCTGCGCGTCGAGGAAGACGAACAGGTTGGCGGTGCCGTTGCGCTTGTACTCGCAGTCGTAGCGCGCAAGCCTTCCCGGCGCGGCCGGGATCGGCTGGCGCACTTCGCCGATGAGTTGGGTGGGGCTTTCGTCGAAGCACACGACCGGCCGCCGTGGATCTGGCGCCTCGGCGTAGAGGTCGAGCACATCCTCCATGCGCGCGACATACTCGGCGTCGATCTTGGGAATGCACCACATGTCCTTGCGCCACGGCTTGAGGTCGTTCTCGGCCAAGCGACGGCGCACCGTCTCGCGCGACAGCTGTTCATGCTCGGTCAACTTGACGAACGCGTCGGCCAGCAGCTCCAGTGTCCAGCGGGCCCGGCCGGGCGGCGGACTGGAGCAGGCGGTGGCCACCAGCAAGGCTTCCTCCTTGCCCGTCAACTTGCGCTCCGCCCCGGGACGCGGCTCTTCGCTGAGCGCCGCCTCCAGGCCTGTCTCCACGAAGCGGCGCTTGGTGCGGTAGACCGTGGAGCCGCCGACCACCACCGTCGTCGCAATGGTCTCGTCGTTCTGGTCGGCATCGGCAGCCAGCAGGATCTGGGCCCACTTGAGCTTGCGCGCCGGATGCTTGCCACTGCGCAGCATCGCTGTGAGTTCGTCGCGCTCGGGTTGGTCGAGATCGACGCGATAGCGTACATTCATCTGGATAGCCTCCTTCGGTTGCGGAGGTTCCGGAAGAATCGGAAAATGAATCAATTACTTGACGGACAGCCGCCAGCCCAACCCCGCTTCACCGAAAAGCAGGGACAGTATCTCGCCTTCATCTGGACCTACGCCCTGCTCAACGGGCGCTCGCCGGCTGAACGCGACATGCAGCGCTTCTTCGGCGTCACCGCGCCTTCCGTCCATCAGATGGTGCTCACCCTCGAGCGCGCGGGATTGATCCGCAGGCAACCGGGCCTCGCGCGCAGCATTGAACTGCTCGTCGAACCCAATAGCCTGCCCAGGTTACAACCCATCGAACCCGTCAAATCCTCTGTGCAGAGGAACTAGTCTTCGCTTCGACCGTTGCCTTCGCTCTATCCGAAACCGCGGACCTTCTGGTGTACACGCCGCTTCAACGGCGCGGTTTGGTGCTCGCTGCCACCGCAAGCAGTGTGGTGGGACTCATCGTCGACAGCGTTGTGTTCCTGACCCTGGCATTTGGCAGCCTGGATCTTCTCCCTGGGCAAGTCCTGGGCAAGTTTTGGATGGTTCTTCTGGCTTTGCCAGTGCTGGCGTGGATCCGGTCGCGGGAACGAAGGATGGGAATGGCACCTGCCTAGGCGCGGCATGTGGAAGATCGTTCGTCGGATGCTCCAAAAGGCGGCGCATAGTCTGGGACGAAGTGCTCGGTGACTCGCCCCGAACCTACTTCGAGGGGAAGAGGGGAATCGCACGATTGTAATTCCTGCGTTCCCCGAGTTAGGGTCACACTGCGGGCCTTAGATTTATTGCCTGGCGCTACTGTTGTATTCAAATAATCGTGGTGGGGCGGTCGGCATTAGGGAGCGATGGCCCCGCTCGGGGGAGCAATAATCTGTTCAGGGGGATGCTCGTTGGCTTGCCCGGCCGAAGAGGAATAGGGAAGCTGGTTGCAGCGGCCGATGGGCGATGCACGGTCTCGATCTTCTATTCGATCCTACGCACAGAGGTGGTCGAGTACGGCATCGGCGAGATCGGACGGGCGTATCTCAGTCCACAGACCCGCGCCTATGTTCCGGGCAGCTTCGCGATACGCACCCAAGGTATGCGCATCGCGATATATTCGTTGACCGAGTCCTCGGCCCGGCAGGCAAAGGCAGCCTTGGAGCAAGTTTCTGTCAAAGTGACTGTGGATACCAACGCAGATCATGGCGGGACCGCCCGCTTACGTGCACTCGCGGAAAATGCCGATCTATTTGTAATGACGTGGCTGTCGGCAAAGCACGCGGCGACTGAGTTCATCCGGGAGCACCGGGGCAGCAGGCCATTGGTTTACGCCCAGGGCAGAGGCTTCTCTAGCATATTGCGCGCAATCGAAGATCACTTCGGAGGCGCTTCGGCGTCTGGAACATGAAGAGTGGCAGTTCTGCGTGTGTCAGGACCGGAAACGCCAGACCAACGGCCGCGTTTGCAGAACAAAGCTGTCCAGGTGGTCCAGCGCGGGCAAAGGCATGAGGGTCGGACCATGGAAACAGAGTTGAGCAACGACACCGAGATCACTGAACAGGTCCGAAAGGCTTGGTTGTGGGTCAAGGACTCACCCCTGGTCATCGATGACGAGAACATCGCTCGCTTCTACGATGCGATCGTGCGTCCGGCATTCAAGGACGGGCCGCGAACCATTCGTCTCACCAAGGAGCAGAGCGTAGAAGTCCAGACGAGCTTCATGGGCACGGTGCGTGGTGGCTTGGCCGGTCTTTTCGGCATGTTCACCGCGGAAGCTGAGGGCAGCGCGCAACGGCAGAAGACCAAAGGTTGGAACAAGGGGAGCGAGCAGGAACTGGTGCTCGAGCCGATCAGCACGTCGCATCGCCGGCTTGAACAGTTGATCGTCTACTACTCGCTGCTGCATCCCGAGCGCCTGCTCGTTGGCGACAATACCGCGCTTCTCGACTGGCATGACAGACACCTCGCCCAAAGTCTGCCGCGAGCCCTCTGCTTGATCGACCTGCCGCCCGGGCTGCGCTTCATCCCGATGGCCGCCGAGTTCGAGAACGGCAAAGTGCAGCGGCTTTTCAAGGATCTGGCGAGCAAGGCCGGCCGGGAGTTACCAGTATACGATCGGGACCGGAAGGCAGATTACTGGCTCAGCCTGACCGAACTCGCGGAGCCCGGCCGGGCCGCCGAAGTCATCGAAGAGGCTTCTGCCGAGCACGGAAGGATCGAGTGGATCGATTTCCGCGTGGTGCTCGATGGGACTGGTCGCTCGGTGCACCTCCACCTTGAGTCCCGCGGCCGCTACTTCACTGGCGCCTTCGCGTATATGGTAATTCGCCGCGTCGTCGGTCATGGCCTTCGCCTCGTCGGAACGCTCAAGGACGGCCCCGATGTGAATGTCCTGGCAATTTACGAAAAGTGAGGTCGTCCAGGGATTGCTTCGACGGGGCAGGCCCTCGTTCTGTTTTCTGAAGGTCAGGACTCCACGACTGCCTTGGCCTCTCGCGGTTCGAACACGTGGAGACGGTGGGGTTCGACTATGTCTCGCCTTTGGCAGCCTCGACTTCCTGCTCGGTCAGGTACTCATCAAGAGGTGGCTGATCCTGCTTTCCCTGCCAGTGATGCTTTGGCTGCAGTCGCGGCATCAGCGGATTGGCCTGGCGGCTGCGTAGGGCATTGACGGGCACAGCGCCGGTCAAATCTCATCTTGTAAGGTGTCTTCGTCGCCGATCCTGTTGCCCGTACGCAGGAAGCCGTCGCAGAAGTAGCGGAAGTCGCAGGCGGCGCAGGTCTTGCTGTCATTGCAATCGCCTAACCAGGTCGTGAGGATGCTCACGGCCTGCTCTTCCTGAAGCACCCGGCCTTCAATCTCAGCCACCGTGTTGTCGAACGCGCCCGTGGCGTTCGCGATGCTGTCCGGATTGACCGGAATGACCCGGATGGCGCGCTGAAAGAGAAAGTCGTCGCTGAAGTTGGGGTGGGTGCCTGAACGCCAGTTTTCGAGGATGCGCCGATCGCTATCCAAGAAGGGGACGATGTCGGTTCGGTCAGTATTCAACGCGGCACGCAGCGCAGTGATGTCCCCGTCGCCCGGCGACAGTTCATTGATGTAAATGAGGATGCCGGCGGCAACGCGACGGCTGACCCGTTGTTCGTGCCGGAGCCACGCATATGTCTGCACTTGCCATTCGCCATCGGTCCATTCGGGGCTGTCCGTGTCCGGCCGGCGCGTTCCCTTGTAGTCGACGACCACCTCGAACATACCATCCAGTTGCCCCGTCGCCTGCTGAACGGCCTGACGGATCTTGTTTCCCGTGTCAGAGCGGTCTAACTCGATCTCGGTCAACACGTCGATGACGCCGGTCAGCGCATATTTCTCCGCTCGACTGTGGACGCCGGTGCCGGGTATCTCGCGTGTTCCAATGACGCGCTGCTCGGCCTCGGCAATCAGCGGAAACAGATGCGGACCCAGCGTGTTGATAGCGGCCTCTGCTCGCCGGTAGGCCGCCAACCTCGCCTTGCGGCTTCGAGCCCGCTTGTTCTGATTTAGGAGCGATTCTTCGACCGGCCAGGCGAGACGGCGCAGGTCAAACGGCGAAAGGTCAGATGCCGGCGGAGCTATGGGGTCGTCGAGGGTGAAGGACGTATAGGGCACCGGAAAGGGCAGCCCGCCCTGGTCCACCCACAGCCGATAGACGTTCTCAAGCAGCCCATGCATGAACTCTCCATACCAGAGCTGGACGGGGCGGGATGGCGGCAACGAACTGCCATTCTGGTAGCGATATTGCCTCGAACACCTGCGATAGGACAGCAGGTCGCCGGTCAAGGAATACTCCGGAACGATACGGTCGGGCCGTTTTCGAGAGAGTTGCATTCTATATCCAATCGAACGGGATGCGGTCGGGCAGCACAGGCGGACGTCGACATGTCGGGTCGCTGAGCCACGGCCAACTGCCATCCCGTCGCCAGAATGTGGCAACGTTCTTGATCTTGGTGCGATACTGCAGCCCTTGCTGGCAGCCGACGAGCATGAGCAGGCTCTGGGGCCGACTGTAGGCGACGTAGTAGAGCCGGATCAGGTCCTCGAATGTTCGCTGCATGCCGTCTCTGTTCAGGCGCGCGCCTCCAACCGGCGTGGCGTGCGCGAGGTCGTTCTCAAGTCTGGCGACTGAACTTTCCCCTTCTGGAAAGCGCTTGAAACGCTGAGCCGGGGCGTCGCGGGTGAAGTCAGAAGAGATGTCGACGATGACCAAGGGAAACTCCAGACCCTTGGCCTGGTGGATTGTCATGATGTTCAGTCGGTCCCGCGGCACGCTCGGCATGATTTCCTCGTCAACGGCAACGAGGTCCTCGGCGATTGCTCCGAGGATGTCGCGGATGGCGCCTTCCACGGAACGGCCACGATGTGGCTCCGTCCGGTGGATTGACGCCTTGTATCCCGAGAATGTCGATGCCGCGGCGACCGTTCGCGTGATTGCCTCGAGGTAGACCTGCGCCTCCGGATCATCCTGGAAGTCGTCGAACCAGGGTAGAAAGCTGTAGCAGATATCGAGGACAGGCCACTCCGATTCCGGGTCGTTGCCGTGAACCGCCAGGCGGCGCCATCTGGCAACCTTGTCGGAAAGCAATTCCCCGCGTCGGGACCTCGGATTGAGGTCGAGCATATCGAGTGCGTCGTTGCGCCAATGATCGAGGAAATTCCTGGCGTCATTGGTGAGAGCCATCCGCGTTTGGTGGACACCGGGTGTGCCGCGAACCGCCGACGGGTCGATGGATTCGATGAGCAGGCCCAGAAAGCGTCGCACGATTGGAACGTCGCGCAACGCAAGACCGCGAGGATTGAAGACGGATAGGCCCCGTTGCTCGAGCTCGCGTCTCAAATGCAGTGGCAGGCGTTCGCGGCCCTGCTGGCCCCAGGAGGGACGAGTCTTTTCAGCGGCGGTCGACCCGAGCAAGACGGCGTCGCCCAAATCCCCTCCCTCCGCAGCGAAAATCGGTTCTGCGAGGGTGTTTTCATGCGGGCCGGGTATCCGGCCACCCGCCCTAAAGATGCGATGCAGGAAATCGGCGAGGTCGGTGGCAAGCTCGTTGACGTTGTCCCGGAACATGCCGATGACGCCGATCGGGGCGGGGCCAAGCGTGGACACAACGCGACGCTGATGTGGTGGTGCAAGTGGCACCCGCGCGCCGATGAAGTCGGGGTCATTGTTGATGTGGTCGGAGAAGAACTGAACGATCTGATCCGATGAGCGGTAGTTCTCCTCCAGCACGACCAGTTCGGACCGGGTGCCGCCAAGGCTCGCTTGCGCGCGCTGCGCAAAATCGCGGAACAGTTCGATCGTGGCGCCACGGAAACGATAAAGCGCCTGGTCGTCATCGCCGACAACCGTCAGGGATGCATTCCGTCGCCGCGTCAGCTCGAAGTAGATCTCTTCTTGGAGGGGGTTGGTGTCCTGATACTCGTCCACGAGGATGGCGCGCAGTTCGAGCATGCTTCGAGGCATCTTTCCGCCTGCGAGCCGGTCCAGAAAACGCTGCTCCAGCAACGCAAAGTCCATCTGGTTGGTTGTCGCAAGATGGGTCTCATAGCGGTCTTTGATCCGTAAAATGGCCCGACGAAATGCTTGATCGGGGTGTGCGGCGGCATAGGCATTCAGATCGACGCGGTCCTGCACGAGCCGATCGACGATCGTTCTGATGATCTCGGTGGCCTCACCGTTGTTTCGGGTAGGTTCACCACTGAAGCTGTAGCGACCAAGGTAATCTTTGAACGGGTCGCCTAGTTGCTGCAGCTCGGTTCGCAGGTCGCCGCGGCGGTTGAGGATTGCCCGTGCCGCCGATGGTTCGAGGATGACGGGCGGCGCCTCGTTTGGGTCACGCATATCCCGCACCGCTTCCTCGCAGATGCTATCGAGGGTGCCGGCTATGAAACGATTGACGTCGACGGTTTCGAGGTAGCCCCGGTACTCGTGGTCACCGGCGCCTTGAGCGCGGGCCATCAGGTGCGTGCGGAGGTCGGTTCCCCATTCAATAAGGCGCGAGCGAATCTCGCGGCCGGCCTTCTCGGTGAAGGTGGTGATCATAATGTCTTCGGGGGCGATTCCGTCGACGAAGGCAAAGCGCAGGGCGCGCAGCACGAGCGTCGTGGTTTTGCCGGTACCGGGGCCAGCGACGACCAGCAACGGGCGATCAATGTCGGACGCGATCGCATCCTGTTGCCGCTGATTTGGCTGATGCATCGAGAGCGCTTCCGCCACGAGCCCGGGAAAGCTTTCCAAGGTCGGGGCCGTCGGGTAATTTATCAAACTCTACTCCTCCAGGCGGCGTCGCCCGCCGCCTCACCGACAGCTCGCAAGGTTGCACGGTTCGAAGGAAGCGGCATGGTCATCGAGCACACAGCTAGTTCAGCCTTCATCGATCCAAGGCTACACTTGGGAATGGCCAAGCCAGAAATATCGATCAACTATATGCCCCAAATACCCGCAGCGTGCGCGCGGACTCATTGAGAGCATCTTATGAGCGGCGCTCTCGACACGGAAGGGGAAAAGTATTTATCCGCCCCACCAAAATATCGACGTGCAAGTCGGCAGCCCGACCGAGTGGAGGATGAGCCCGATCGTCCGAGCCGCGGTCCCGGCTCCGCCTCGGACGATTGCGCGCCCGGTGCCTAGGAGAGCTGCAGTAAGTTTCTTTACGAAAATAGTAGCAACTCCGCCGGTCGGAGCCGTTCGAACCTTTGCTGCATGGTATATATGACAACTCATGACAACGCTCGCAGGGCGGCAAGCAAGCCGACGCCCTTTGGGGAGATCGTCTCGGGATGCCATTTGGATAAAGCGGGTGAACGCGCTTAGGACGATAGCAATAGCAAGTGGACGTCCGCCATCAAGGGAAGAGACGTACCCCCGTCAATGAAGTCTACGACATGAGCAGGTGGTTTGCGGCTAGCAAAGCCGCCTGGGATAGCCCGCATGAAATGTTCGATGAGTTGCAGGCGGTTCCACTTTAAGTCACCGGGCTTGCAACAGCCGGCGTACGTGAACGTTTCCGAGCCGCAGCCGCATAGCTCATTGTCTCCGCACTCGCTGAGGCGATAGTGGACCTGCAAGGCAAGCGGGCTCCCAATCAGCGCATATTGCTTGCCGGGCCAAGACCCAAGGACCTCAAGAAACAACTGTCGTGCGGCCCACACGGTGTAGAGGTCGAGCAGTGTCCGGAGATCGTCGCCCTCGACCCATGCCCCGTCGTTAGGCGCGAAGGCGCAAACCGAACCGTCCTGGAAGTTGGTGTGACGAGGACCGATCCACCTGGGCGCACTGCCGGTCTCGGTCCAGAATCCCCACGCCCGGGGGCCAACTCCTGATCGATAAGGAAGGGCCACTAGAAAAGTGGCTTCCCGCGTCAAGCCCGGGAGGATCGAGCTTTTGACGAGAAGCCACAGGCCGTCTTTGTCGGGGTATGTTGCCAGTGTCGGGTACGCCTCACCGGCGCGCCTCAATTGGCTTTCGTAGGCTTGTTGAAGGCCGCGGCCGACCCGTGATGCGGGACTGGACGACCGTGATCCACCGGGCGTCCCTTGCCGTCGGGGGGCCCTTTGCCGTGGTCGGGCTGCGGGTCTTCTCTCTCTTTGTCGTTCATCTGCACTTTCCTTTTGCGTTTGGGGATCAACGGAGATCACACCATCGATGTGCACTCGGAGTGACCCGTTCGTGTTGAGGGCCGCGCCGATCTGCCGCAACATAGCTTCGGTCTCCGGCGCCAAAGCGACTTCCCTTGGCATCGGTGATGTGCGAGTCTGTGTCACCTGCACAGGTTGCGCCGATCCACGTTGCCGTGTCAAGGTGTGTCATTCGCACAGGCAAGATGCTTTCATTCGAAGAAAAACTGATCCAAGCCGTAAAGAAGAAACGCGAGGCCGAAGGGCTGAGTATTCGCGGCCTATCAACCGCGGTGGGGGTGAGCTTTTCCACGCTTGCCCGGATCGAGCGGGGAGAGGGGCAGCCAGATAACAATTCCAAGATTCGACTGCTTCAATGGCTTGGCCCCTATGCAGACGAGGCAGGCCTCAGCTTCGACAACGTGGCGTTCGTACATTTTCGCGCGGGACGAAACGTTCAGTCTGGAACTGTTCGAACGCTGCTGCAGGCTGCCGACTGCCTGCGCCAATCATTAGGGAGCGCAAGCGTCGCGACCGATGAAAGCGATATCGCGAACCATGACGCCTTAGCGCTCTCGAAGGAGGAACTCGAGGAGACTGCAGAGCGGTTTCGCGCGGACCTCGGCTTGGACACAGATGACCCCCTAGACAGCCTTCGCCTTGAGGTTCAGGACATCGTCATCGTACCGCTGTCCAAGAATAATTGCATCGACGTGCGAACCGTGAAGCACCTGCGGGATGGTGCTAGCGGTGAATGGTCGGCGATGAGCGTGCCGTTGGACTTGGAGAATGACCGGTGGGCCGTTCTTCTCAACGACAGCCACACAGTGGAGCGCCAGCGTGTTACCGTGCTTGAGGAGTATTGGCACATTCTGCTGGGGCACAAGCTCACCAAAATTAGCAAGGTGGCCGAGGCCTTCGGCCGCACCTACGACGCGACCGAAGAGCATGATGCCTACTACCTTGCCTCAGCATCCCTTCTCCCAAAGGTCGCCATCATCGACGCCGTCTCCAAGAACCTCTCGTCGGCCCAAATAGCCGGGAAATTCGGCACCTCCACGGAATTGGTAGAATACCGAATCAAACGGCTCGGCCTTTGGCGCGAGTACACGGGCAAGCAGATCAAACTAACCCCAGGCTGAAGATAGAAGGGTAGTGCTGGTCAGCGATGTGGCGCGGGTCTACTTTTCGGGAAGGCGTGAGGCAGGGTTTGTGCCGCCGTGGGTCCGCGACGGCCGACAGACCGGTGGGTGGGGTCGCTTGCTCCAAACCATCCCTCGAGTGGACCTTTCCCGATCCCATGCCGGCCGCCGAAATGACGAGCGCCGGCTGGCGGCAACTCGACCCTGCGGCGGCAAATCGGCCTTATGACGCTTCGAGGTATGTCTAGAGAAATCGACGATACACATCGGCGCCTCCGGCCTTCCTCTGAGCAGGGGTCTGGACTGGACGCCGCTGGATGAAGGGCTGGTCAGCGCGGTAGCCGGATCGAGTCGCATCGACATCATGGGTGGTTACTACAGTTCGACCAGACTGATCGAAATGCTGAAATCCGGTCGGCGGAGTGACCGGAAAGACTGCGCGGTAAGGATTGCCGTCGGGCTCGACGCCTCGATCAAGATGGTGCAATGCTGGCGAGACATGCGGGACATTAAGGAGGAGCTTCAAAGCTCTGGTTTTCGGGACGTAACCGTCAAGATCGTCACAGGCCGCCCGCATTTCCACACCAAACTCTTCCATTTTCTCCATAAGACCCAGCATCTATGGCTGATTAGGATCAGCCAATCCAGGCAGCGAGCGGCACGAGTTAGTGGTATCGTTACGCGGAAAGCACCCCGCGCTATCCAGCTACATGGAAAGTGTGTTTTCTAGCGCGACCGAAGTCACCAAGGATATGCCGAAGCGGCAACCGATACGAGACGTCAGAGACTTTTTCCTATCAGGAGCGCTGCTCCACAACCCGCCGAGACACAGCCCATCGTTCGATGCCTTCAGAATGCAGCCAGAGGATCGAGACAAAATAACCAAAGCCGTCGCTGCGGCGATCGATGTCCCGCATGCGAACCCGAGGACTCAGGGGTTTTCATTCAGCTTGCGCAGTGCCGCTGGCGTCGAGCCGGAGGAGGAGGATGGCGACGAGATTAGTCGCATCAAAGTGCGCCACCTGAGTATCGACACGATTCTCGGTAGATGGGTACCTGCATCCTATGCCGATGAAATTCATGAGCAGGTCGCTAAGGACGAGTATCGCCGCTCGGCGGACCTGGAACGTCTGGGACGCTAGATCAGCGGGCCCGAGCGAAGAGACCGTTCGTGTAGCATATCGCAACTACCTCGCGCAGATGGAGCGTTTCCTGAGCCAATATCCGTGCCGACCGTTGTCGGCTTCTTCGGACGTCCACCTTTCCCGAGGATAAGGCCGGCCCCAAAATGGGCGGTGCGGCGATATCGTTCCTCGACGATTTCGAACAGATGCGAGCGCTGTTGCTCGGTAAGGGAGTGGGTTCCGAAGCCATCGAGGACGAGCAGTTGCGCGGGTGAGTTTGTCGATGAGGAGTGGGAAGCGCTCGAGATGGGCGAGCGCAATCCTCGAACAGGGCCACGCGCCACGAAAACGATCGAGCCCTGCTGCTTGCCGGCCGAAGGCGCCGGCCAGCCACGACTTGCCGGTTCCGGTCTGGCCTGTGATGATCAGGTTCCCATGGCCGTCCGGGATTTAGCGCAATCGCTGTCCGCGCTTTCGCCGGTGCCCCTGGACGGTCAGATACTGCCCGCAAGGAGCATCAGGTACGAGAGGCGGCTTGTCCGGTCGGATCGGCTTCCTCTTCGGGAATGTCGTCGAATGACGAGTAGTTCAGATTGTAGAGTTTGGAATAGAGCCCGCCCATAGCCATCAGTTTGTCATGGTTGCCGGTCTCAATAACCTGGCCGTTCTGAAGCACGATGATGCGATCGGCACCACGGATTGTGGCGAGACGGTGGGCGATGACAAGCCCAGTGCGGCCTTCCAGGAGTTTTCTGAGAGCTTTCTGGATGAGCATTTCCGTGTAGCTGTCGATGTTGGCGGTGGCCTCGTCAAGAACAAGGATCTTGGCGTCGGCGACGAGAGCGCGGGCGAAACTGACAAGCTGGCGCTGGCCGAGAGAAAGGTTGCCGCCGCGTTCGCCGAGTTGGGTTTCATACCTGTCGGAAAGTTTCATGATGAAGTCGTGGGCGCCGACCACCTTGGCGGCCTCGATCACCTTCTCCCGCGTGGCTTCCGTCTTGTGGTAGCGGATATTCTCAAAAACCGTCCCGGTGAACAGAAACGGCTCCTGCAGCACCATAGCGATCTGAGTGCCGAGCGATTCCTGGGTGAGATCGCGCACATCATGTCCGCCAACCAGCACTTGGCCTTGCTGAACATCATAGAAGCGGTGGACGAGGGCCATCGCGCTCGATTTACCAGAGCCGGTCGGCCCGACCAAGGCGACCGTCTCGCCGGGATTGACCCGGAAAGAGACGTTTTTCAGCACCGGCTGTTTGGGATCGTACCCGAACGTGACGCTCCTGAACTCGACCGAGCCGTCCATTTCGGGCGCAAGGATCCTGGCATCCGGTTTGTCCTGGACCTCGATCCTGACGTCGAGCACATCGGTCAGGCGCTTGCCGGAGGCCATTGCGCGCTGCATGACGGAATATTGCAGAGTAAGTGAGCGAATTGGGTCAAAGAAGCGTTGGATATAGAATATGTAGGCAACCAATACGCCCACATCGACGCGGCCATTCATGATCATGGAGCCGCCGACCACAATGACGACAGCCATGGCGAGGCCGGTGAGGCCATCGACGATCGGGACCATGACCTGTGCATATTTGGCAGCGGTCAGGTGGGTCGTGAGGTCGGCATGTGCCTTGTCGTCATACAATACGAAGTTGACGTACTGGCGGTCCATGGACTGGACGGTTCGGACGCCTTGAATCGCTTCGGCCAATGCGCCGTTGACGACTGAATTGGTCTCTTGTGCAGCCATGAAGGCCTCGCGGGCACGCGGCAGCCACACGATGCGGATAATCAACAGGGCCGGCAAGACCGAGAGCGTCAGAAAGCCGAGTTTGAAGTTGACCGACAGCATTACGAAGATGATGCCGAAGAGAAGCGCAATGTCGCCTACGGAGTAGATCGAGTTTTCGAGAAATTCGTGGATAGAGTTGACGTCGCCCTGAAGGCGAGACATCAGGCGTCCTACCTCGGTCTTGTCCATGAAGGAGAGCGATACCTTCTGCAGATGGGCAAACATGGCGCGGCGGATGTCGAAGAGGACGTTCTCGGCCATTTTCCCTACCACGGTTTCTTGCGCGTCGGCGGCGCCGAAATTAACCAGAATGGCAAGCGCAAACGCGATGGCGGCCTCAAGCAGGGCGGAGGCATCAGCGCCTGCCGGAGTTATGGCGTGGTCGATCGCGTAGCGGATGATCAGCGGGATGAGAAGCTGCGTGCCAGTGAAAATCAGCAATGCGGCAAGCGAGACGACCGCCATGGCTCGGTAGGGACGAACGAAGGCCCACATGCGGCGAATGGTGTTCTTGTCGAAAGCCCGGCCAAAGATCTCCTCCTCGATGCGATGGGACCCGACGACCGCGCGCGGAGGGCGTCTACCGCTATCATTCGGTTCGATTTCGATTTCGTTGGCGTGCCGCTTGGCCATCAGGGCGCGCCTCCAAACGTGGTCGCAATGTCATCTCCCGGGCGCAACTGAAGATCATAAAGGGCCTTATAGCGTCCTCGCTTGGCCAAAAGCTCTTGATGGGTGCCGCGTTCCACGATCTCGCCGTTGTCGACAAACAGAATCCGGTCGGCGTGCTTGAGTGAACTCAGCCGGTGGGCGATGATGATCGTCACCCTATCCTTGGCGAAACGCCCTATCGCCGCGCGGATGCGCTGCTCTGTGGCGGCGTCGATCGCGGCCGTTGAGTCGTCGAAAACGACGATTGATGGGCGCAACATCATCGTGCGAGCTATGGTGAGACGCTGACGCTGGCCGCCCGAGAGAGAGGCGCCACGTTCGCCGACGACCGTCTTGTAGCCAGCGGGGAGGCCGAGAATGTAATTGTGCAACTGGGCGGATTCGCTAGCGCGCTCGATCGGCTGTTCCTTCGCCCACGGGTCGCCATAAGCGATGTTGTTCTCGATCGTGGTTGTGAACAGGAATGCATCCTGCTGTACGACCGCGACCGCCTTGCGAAGCGATGCGAGGGTGACCCCGCGGATGTCCTGCCCGTCAAGCATGATGGTGCCACCAGTGACGTCGTAAAAGCGGGGGATCAGGTGAGCCATTGTCGACTTGCCAGAACCCGGCGGACCCACGATCGCGATCGTCTCGCCCCTACGGGCGCGGAAGGTAATATTCTTAAGAATGACGCGGTTTCCGGTGCCGGGATATGCAAACGAGACATTGTCGAAGCGCAGAGTGCCTTCACCGATCTCGAGCGGTCTTGCACCGGAAGCATCCCCGATCGTGATGTCCTGGTCGAGCAGACTGAAGAGGCGCGAACCGCAAGTGTAAGCGCGGGCGAAGCCGTTGACCATCAGTCCGATCTGGCGGACGGGCATTTGCAGGATCGTCATGAACGTCAGGAAAGTCGTGAGCGTTCCAACGCTGATCTGGCCGGCGATGAGTTTGTCGCAACCGATCCAGAGGACCAACCCCATGGCGACAAAGAAGGCGAGGGTCATTGCCGACGTGTTGGGCACGTACACGTCAACTTGCTCGTGCGCGAGTTCGAGCGCATTTGTCGAGGCGATGTCGAACTTCGCCATCTCATAAGGCTGTGCCGAAAACGCCCGGACAACGCGGATGCCCGCGAGATTTTCCTCCATCACGCGGCCTAGGACGGAAAGCCGCTCCTGCAGGTCGAGCCAGATGGCGCGTAGCTTAAGCTGGGTGACCGACGATCGCCAGGCTACGAAAGGCACGAAGCTCAGCGCGATCAAACCGAGCACCGGGTCGGTTGAGATCATCATGCAGGCGCCTATCCCGATCAGCATGGTGAGCAGAAAGAACCTAACCAGGGCGGTGGAAAAATACATCCGCACGCCGTCGAGATCGAGGATGCCGAGGGTGATCAGGTCGCCTGAATGCACCCGATCGTGAAAGGAAAAGCTCAGGCGCTGGACCTTGTCGTAACAAGCAAGCCGCAGTTCGTACGCGACGTGGTGCCCGACGGCTTCGGCAAAGTAGTTTTGCGCCATCGTAAAGACGCCGCGTAGCGTACTCGCGCCGAGCAGCAGGAGAGCAGGAGTCCAGAGGGCTTGTTCTGCAGCC
Organism: Mesorhizobium sp. WSM4842; assembly: GCF_055901575.1. Lineage (NCBI taxonomy): Bacteria > Pseudomonadati > Pseudomonadota > Alphaproteobacteria > Hyphomicrobiales > Phyllobacteriaceae > Mesorhizobium > Mesorhizobium sp. WSM4842. Next base: position 6,900,986 of record NZ_CM148372.1, on the reverse strand, counting down.
GTCACCGTGACACCGCCCCCGATGGCTACTTGGGTCTGGTCGACAGCCCGGCCGAGAAGCTGGGGAATGAGCAACTGCAGGATTACGGCTACCATCATCGAACCGATAGCTAACGCGACCTGCCACGGGTGCCTCAAATTCATGCGCGTAATGCGCAGTAGCGTGCTCAAGCCCCGGCCCCACCCGGCCGCTTTTACATGCGCGGACGATTTGAGAGAGGTCGTGCCAACAGCATCACTGCCCACCGAGTGCCCCCGACTGAATTTTCCGCCTTCGGAAGCGAGCCGGTCGACTCACATCAAAGACGTCCCTCCAAGTTGATCCTGGCCACCATCGGCTCAAGATGCTGATCCGGCGAGTTGCGCCACGGCTTCGCTCGCTGGCATGTCGATCACCGTGATTCCGCTCGCCGCAAGGAAACGGGCTTCGTTTCTGGTCAGCGTTTGCCCGTCCATTATCGCGTAACGAGGGCCTTCTGAGCGCTTCATGATCTGCCTGGCGTAAGTGCGCAGCATCTGATCATTGAAGCGGCAGCCGACGAAGAAAAAACCCCGGTCGACGCGTCTTTCCTTGACCACGTCAGGGATAGGCGTCTGGATATCGATTTCAGTCAGGGCTTCGACATAGTCGGAATCGGCGATGAGGAAATTTGCGGCCGGCCTAATACTGCCATGTGGCGCATAGAGAACCGTCTTTGTCGCTGCTCCAGCCTCGAGTTCCCTTCCCGACAAGTCGTAAGTTCTGGTCCAAATGTCGCCAACTTCGTTCGCCCGCATAACGCCTTGTATCTCGACGACGTCGGTTCGGCCGGCCTCTGCCAGCGCCGCGCGCATGACGCCTTCGTACCAGCTGTCGATGATGAGGGAGAGCGGGAGTTTTGCGAGCCAGGCGTGGAGGATGCTCGGCGCCGCCGGCCCGGCAAATATATCAGTCATCCAAGCTTGAAGTGTGCGGCGATGCCGGCGCTGTTCGATGAACTGCGCGACCGACCACATATTGGTGCGGATCTTCGAGGGGGCTGGCGCCCGCGTGTTGAGTGCCTCGGCAACGGCTTCGGGGGTACACGGTACAGGCGGCTCAGCAGAGCTGAGCCGGAGGAGACCCGGACCGAGATACGGGATCACCTGATCGGAGACTAACGCTCGTCTGGCCAGCTCAAGCAGCTTTCGGGCAAAACTGTCCCGGACGACGACTAGGTGGCCCGAGGTCGGGATCGTGTTCATGCTCGTTTCCTCTTGATGCCTCTCATTGCCGGGCGGCATCAGTCCCCGTCGGAAAGCTTCCTTGCCTCGACGGTGATCGGCAGACGCGTATGCGGCGGAAGATCGGGAAGGAGGAGCCGCCAGCCGTTCCTGAGCGTTACGACCCCGCCCCACAGGTCCTGGTTCTCGAACTTGATAATCGGCTCCTCGATATCCTTTTTGGGGACATACGCCGACAACCCGGCCTCGGTCCTGCGGATCATTACTTTCATGCGGCCGTTCCTTTATTGGGGTTTTCTTCGGCACTGCAGGGAGCGTCGGCTTTGTCGAGGCTCGTCAATTCACGCGCTCGCATGCCGACGACCGTCCCACGGTCGATCCATTCGACCGCGTAGATGAAGAACTGCTGTAGAAACGTGCCAATGTCGCGCACATAACCCTCTTCGCCCTTGCGCACGAGATTTTCGCCGATCTCCCTGCCAGGATAGGTGCCGTCGTTCTTTATGTGACGAGTGGCACGGACCCGCTCTCCCGGCCTAAATTGGGGCGGCCTGCGGATTTCGACCTCCTGTTCGCGTGCGAGCGACATGACGATTCCTTGTTTCTTTGAGGCTACCGTCGTTGATGAGGCGCTCAGGTCTCCCCCAGAGGCAGCCACTGTGTCGGTAGCCCAATTGGAGTCAGGCAGGAACGCAGGTCTTCGGTACCGGACATACCGAGGCACATTGCTGCGTATCGAAGGCCCCCTCGCATTCGGTGCACTTGTGCGGTTCGACCACGTAGCTCTCGCCTTTGAACTTGATCGCACCGGAGGGGCATTCGAATTCGCAGGCGCCGCATTGCGTGCATTGGGATGCGATAATCTTGAAGGCCATTTTGACTCCTGGTTCGGGTGAATGAGACGGCTCAGGCGATCGCCTCGAGTGCCGGGACGCCGGACTCGGCGGCATAAATCGCGCCGATTGCCGTTTCGATGTAATCATGGCCGTAAGCGTCGGTTACTCGGATACCGGCGTCCGCGAGCTGATCCTTGGGGCAATTTCCAATCTTAACGCAAAGCACGACGTCTATGCCTTCCAGCGCAGCGATGACGCCGTCGAGAGTGGCGTTCTCGCCCCAACCCCCGAGGCAATACTGCTCAACCTTGCGGTGACCGACAAAGTTGATCCCCATCGGCGAGGCTTCATACACCTGGAATTCCTTGGCATGGCCGAAGTGTTCGTTGACGCGGCCGCCGCCCTTAGTTGCCACCGCGACGAGGAGGGACTTGCCGGAGCTCGCTGTCTTGACCATTCCGACCGCTTCGCTCCTGGCCGCCAGGTGATCACGGCGCTCGTCCGCCACCAGCTCCCGATAGGCTTCGCGCTTGCTGGCATCGTAGGTGAGCTCACGGGGGATATGGCCGAGCGTGAATTCCTGGCCACGATCCTCACCCAGCAGGCCGACGGCATCTGCCCGGCACTGCCGGCAGTGGCGCATCAACTTGGCGCCGCCTTCAAGACGATCCTGAAGAGCCTTCATCTCCATTGCATTTGGGCCACGCTGCCCGATCAACCCGTAGTGCGTGCCGTGCGCCGGGTCCGAGATCAGAGGCATGACGTTATGCAGGAACGCGCCGCGCTGCCTGACCCACTTGTTCACCTCAATCAGGTGCTGGTCATTCACTCCGGGGATCATCACCGAATTGATTTTGGTGAGGATGCCGCGTGCGCTGAGCATCTCCAATCCCAGCATCTGCCGCTCGTGCAGAATTCTGGCGGCTTCTATGCCGCAATAGCGGCGGTGATCGTAAAAAATCCAGGGATAGATTTTTGCGCCGATTTCCGGATCGACCATGTTGATCGTGATCGTCACGTGGTCGACATTCATGTCGGCAAGCTCGTCGACGTGGTCGGGCAGCGCGAGCCCATTCGTAGAGACGCAAAGCTTGACGTCGGGGATTTCCCTGACGACGCGTTCGAACGTCGCCTTCGTCTTCTCCCAGTCGTAGCAGGCATCGCCCGGTCCGGCGATCCCAAGCACGGAAAGCTGCGGCACTTCATTGGCGACCGCGATCACCTTGCGTACTGCCTGATCGGGCGTCAGCTTTTCCGAGACAACCCCGGGCCGGCTTTCGTTGGCGCAATCATACTTGCGATTGCAGTAGTTGCACTGGACATTGCAGGCCGGCGCGACGGCGACGTGCATGCGCGCGAAATAGTGGTGCGCCTCTTCTGAAAAGCACGGGTGATCCTTGATCTTGTCCCAGATGGCCGGATCCACATCGTCCGGCCTTGTCGACGACCCGCAGGAGGAAGATGCGCAGCCACCCGACTTCGCGCTCACCAGCAACTGGTCGGAGAACCTCGCGCCGGTCAGGCTCTCAACTGAAATCACCGGTGCGGCCATTGAAGGGCTCCGTTACGGGTTAACGTCGCGGTTCGAAGCGCAAGAGAAATGCCAACTGAAAAGGTGGCGCTAGTTCACGAATTGGCTTTGCGCGTCGGATATCATGGAGTTGCTCCGACGTAGCTTTGTCGGACTTCTAACAGGACTATGTTAGAAGGTGAGGAAGACGACCCGGCCGGACATCAGTTCAAGATAGAAATCCCGCGTCGACCGCTCGGCCGTGATCGCCCTCGGCACAACTCCCGACCGGTCTTCCGACGAGGATGTCGGTCTCGGCGACGGCGAGCTCGTCCGCGGTGAAGTTGCCACTGCTCACTTGGGTCTGCATGGTTCCGATTCAGGAGAGTGGGGTGACTCCTTTCTGCGATCGGCAAGACGTCGGCAAGGGCGGGTGATGAAGGGGTGTGACAGCATCACACACTCGCGCAGCTTTGGCCCGGGCTCCGACACATTTGGCGTAGCTGGCGCAGTGTTCTCGTTCTCCACGTCATGAGAACGCTAGAATTTCTTCACCTCAATACCGTGTCGGCGCAAAGCGTATCCGACCTGTCGTGGCGTGACGCCGAGGACACGGGCGGCCTTGGCCTGAACCCAGCCGACCTTCTCCATCGCGCCGATCAGCCGGTCGCGTTCCGTCAGGCGCGGGCCTATTGCAGGGAGAGCGGGATCGTTTGCAGGGTCGGCAGTATGGGGTAGCACGTTATCCTGCGGGGCGCCGAAGCGCCCGGCCGGCATCGGCAATCCGGCGGGCATTATATTGCTTCGAAAGCGCTGGTTGCCGGTATTGCCGCTGTGCGAATGATCAGCTCTTTTCCAGAGGAGCCAAGATAGGCATTGGTTATTGTTGCAGGCAAAATCTGATGGAGCGATTGTCCTTGAACGCGCTAGCGTGGCCGTCCTTTGCACGCAGTTCTCCAATTCGCGGACATTACCAGGGAAGTAGCATTGCGAGATAAACTCGAGCGCCGACGGCGCAAAGGCGAGTTCGAGATGGTTCTCCTTGTTGAATCGTTCGAGGAAGGCGTTCGCAAGGCGAGGGATATCCCCCGGTCGCTCTCGGAGCGGAGGCAGGATGATTGGCACCACATTGATGCGATAATAAAGGTCGGCCCTGAACTCCCCGCTTACGACAGCCGACTCGAGATCCCTGTTGGTGGCGCATATAAGTCGCACGTCGACCTGCAGCGTCTTGGTACCGCCAACACGCTCCAGTTCGCCTTCCTGCAAAACACGTAACAGCTTGGCTTGGAATGCAGGTGAAATCTCGCCGATTTCATCGAGTAGCAGCGTTCCCCCGTTTGCCAATTCAAAACGGCCGGCGCGCTGGGAAATTGCCCCGGTGAAGGCGCCTTTTTCATGTCCGAACAGCTCCGACTCCAGAACGCTTTCCGACAGTGCGGCGCAGTTCAATTTGACGAAAGACTTCCTCTTCCGACCTGAGAGCTTATGGATGGCTTGCGCAAAAAATTCCTTGCCGGTGCCGCTTTCGCCCCGCAGAAGCACGGTGGAATTCGTCCTTGCTACGATGGAGACGGTTTCGAGCACTTGCTTCAATGCGGGACTTTCCCCGATGATCCCATGCATTTTGACCGGCGGATGCGGGACGGGGTCGGTCCTGTCCTCATCGGACGAATTCTCCGGTGTCCATTGCTCATAGACGCGCCGCTCACGATGGAGGCGAATAGTTCGGCCGACGAGATCGGCGACCATCGTCAGAAACCCTATGGCCTCATCGTAGAGGGAGCCGGTGGGGCAGTCCCTTACGCGGTCGATCGACAACACCCCCAGGATCTTATGCTCAGCCTTCACCGGGACTCCAATAAAAGCAATCGAGACGGAATTGCCGCTTGGATATCTCTCAACGTCATCCTGAAATAGCTCGGACGTGCTGACGTCCGGTATGACGAGCCGGGTCCCCGTAGCGACGATCTCGTCTATTGCTGCCTGCGGTATGATGGGGTGCATGCCTGATCTGGCGGTATCGACGTTGCCAGCACTCGCGGCAATCTCCGGCTCACCTTCAGAGTCCAGTAAAACGATTGCTCCCTGACGCATTTGCACAAACGACGGGAGTATATTCGCGACATTGGCAAGCGTAATCTCCAGCCGGGCGGGAGTGGTCAGGGCCTTCGATACCTCGTAGATTCCCCTGAGCCAGACATCTGCTTGGGACAGCGCATCGCTGGCCGGTTCGCGGCGGGTGTCTCGAAGTCCTACCTCGCTAACCCGATCATCCGGCCGTATGTGAGCCATGGAAACACCTCAGGAGTTGTGGTCCACAATGCTCCTCCCAAGCGCCTTTCATATCAATTCTGGAAGCACACTGTTCACCCGCTCCCCTTTGCGAGATGGTGCCAGCAGCGGTTGGCGCTTGAAGTAACTTCAGGAGTACACAGGTGCCCCCATCAAACGGTGCAAACGCTGATCATCCGAACTTGAAGAGGACACCGAAGCCACCGCGCGGATAGTTCCATTCGATCTCGCCGCTGGTCTCGCACAAGATCCGGCAGGTGCCGCACTCCATGCAGCCATCGGCGGTGATTTCAACCTGACCTTTGTCATTCAACTCATAGCATTTCGCTGGACAGACGCGTGTCAGCGCGAGCAGATTCGCGCTTGGTTGCTTGTGCGGTCGCACCTTTATATGCGGACGGCCGGAGTCCACCAGATAGCGGTTCTGGTAAAGCTTGTCTTCGACACGTAATTCTGTCCCTGGGTTCGTCATGTCGTCAGTACCTCACCGCCACGCCAAGGCCAGGCGGATCGCGTCGCTGACCAGCCCCAACCGCGAGCGCGCCTTGATGAAGGCTGCCGTGGTCGCCTTTTCCTTTTCGATCTTTGGCGTGCCGTCGACACGCATGAAGTTTTGCGCGGCTTGCGACATCAACCGCGGGTAGGTCGTGAAGAAATTGCAGGCGTTAGTGTGGAGTAAAGCTGGCATGTCTTTGTATTTCCGCAGGTCTTTGACTACGAAGGATTTATCCAGCATCGTCTGGTAAAGGGCGAGGTTCCGTTTGGTCATTGGATCGTTGCGTCTCTTCACCTGGATGATAGCCTCAGCCGCAATGCGACCGGAGGTCATGGCGAGGTTCGAACCCTCGCGGTGAACGGCGTTGTTTAATTGCGCGGCATCGCCGACAACGACCCAACCGTCGCCAAAGAGCTGCGGAATAGCCTTGTAGCCACCTTCGGGAATGAGATGCGCCGCGTATTCTTTCACCTCCGAACCGGCGATCAGCGGCCGGATCGAAGGATGGTTTTTTAGCGCGTCGAGAAGGGCGTAAGGGCTCTCCATCTTCGCGGCGAAATCCGAGACGAGGCAGCCGATGCCCAGTGAGATCGATTCCTTGTTGGTGTAGAGGAACCCGAGCCCGGCCATGCCGTGGGATATCGTGCCGACTGCCTCGATCACGCAGCCTTCACTCCCTTTGACCCCGAACCGCTGCTCAATGACCTCTTCGGGCAGGAAATGCATCTCCTTTACTGCGAGCGCCACCGCTTCCGGCTTCAGCATCTTGCGAAGACCGCCCCGCGTGCCAAGCAGCCCGCAGACACCTTCTGCAAGAACAACTACGTCCGCGTAGATCGCTCCGCCGGCCCGATCCGTGCGGACGCCGATCACCTTGCCCTTGGCGTCACGGACGAGTTCCGTCACCGTCGTCTCGCACAGAACCGTCGCGCCGGCCTCGCGCACCCTGCGCGAAAACCATTTATCGAACTGGGCACGAATGATCGTATAGCGGTTGGGCTTCACCTCGTTGAAGTCGTCCGACCGATAGTGAATCCCGGTGTGGGAGGTGTCGTCCATCACCCAGAGCCGCTGTTCAACCAGATGCCGCTCGAGCGGTGCATCATCCCGGAAATCCGGGACGATCTTCTCCAGCATGTTCGCGTACATGATGGCGCCCTGGACGTTCTTGGAGCCCGGGTATTCACCTCGCTCCAACTGGAGAACCTTCAAGCCGTCGCTTGCCATGGTGTGAGCAGCTGCGTTCCCGGACATGCCGGCCCCGATGACAATGGCGTCGAACTCTTCGTTGATCATTTCCATCTCCCTTAGCTCGCAAGCTTGTCGCGACTGTGGGGTGACAGCCGCCGGGTGAAGGCCTCGGTCAGCGCGGGCAGGAAACGGACCGCATCGGTGACGATCCCGAGGTGAGCGAAATCGAAAATCGGCGCGTTCGGGTCGGTGTTGATTGCCACGATGAGATCGGCTCCCTCAACTCCAACGCGGTGCTGGATGGCGCCGGAAATACCGGCCGCTATGTAAAGCTTCGGCCGGATTGTCTTGCCTGTCTGGCCGATCTGCCGATCGGCCGACATCCAGCCCTTTTGGACCAGCGGCCGCGAACAGCCGAATTCGGCGCCTATCACTCGCGCGAGACTCTTCACAAGCTGCAGGTTCTCCGCTCCGCCGAGACCGAGCCCTCCCGCAACCACCACATCCGCATAGGCGAGATTGGCGTTACCCGACTGGCTGTCCGGAAGGAATCCTAGCACCTTGGTGACGATTTCATCCTCGGCTAGCGACAGCTTGTGCGGGATGACACGCCCGATCGCTCTGTCGGCCCGCTGGGGCATGGGCATGACCCTCGGTCGCACCGTCGCCATCTGCGGCCTGTAATTGAGCGTGTAGATCGTGCATAGCAAGGAACCCCCAAAAGTCGGACGGGTCGCGGCGAGCGAACCGTCAGCATCCACGTCAAGTTCGGTGCAGTCGGCCGTTAGCCCTGTCAGCAAGGTTGTTGCGACGGAACCGGCGAGATCCCTGCCGAGCGTGGTTGCACCGAGAAGCAGGATCTCGGGTTTGTAAGTAGCAACCAGATCGGTCATCGCCTTGGTGAAAGGCTCATTACGATAGTCGGCGAGCACCGGCGCCTCGACGAAGTAGACGAGGTCGGCGCCATAGGCGAAGGCCTCGGCGACTGCGTTCTGGGTGGCGTCTCCCGGGGGTCCGAGCACAGCACCCGCGAGCTGGGCGCCAAGTTTGTCCGCCAGCTTGCGGCCCTCGCCAAGCAGCTCGAAGGATACGGGGTGGACCTGGCCGCGTTCGAGCTCGATGAAAACCCAGACGTGCCTATAGTCCCTGAAACGCTCAGGAAGCTCTTTCTTCATCCCGGCACGGCCGGGGGGCTGGCGAGGGGTGTCTGAGTTCGTGCTCGACATATGGTCTGCTCCTTGCCGTCACGCGCCCTCGAAGGCGAGTTCCGGTTCCAGCGCCGGCTGGCGGGTGAAGATTGCACCAATCAGTTCGTCGGCGACATCGCGCAGCGTCTTCTCGGCGGTCTCAATTTGCGCCGCCTTTTCCGACCGGGCGCCAGGGGCAAAAACGCGTTTGACGACCGTCGGCGAGCCACGCAAGCCGCATTTGGTGAGGTCTTCAATGCCGGCCTCGGCCGCACTCCATTTCACAATCTGGCTGCGCGCGGCGCAAAGGGCGTCTTCGATCGAGCCCCGGCGCATCTCGTTCGTGCCTTCCAGCATGGTGATGAGGCAAGGCAGCCTGCTCTTCAGCTTCTGGGTGCCGCCCTCGCACCGGCGCTCGACCGTGATCTCGCCTGCAGCAAGATCAATGGAGGCGATTTTCGCGACATAGGTGAGTTGAAGGAGATCGAGACGCTTGGCGATGCCGGGCCCGACTTGGGCGGTGTCGCCGTCGATCGTCTGTTTTCCCGTGAAGACCACGTCCGGCGTGCCGAACGTCTCGCCGATCTTCGCGATTGCCTGGGAAAGAGCAAAGGAGGTGGCCAGCGTGTCAGAACCGGCAAAATAGCGGTCGGTCAAAAGCACCGCGCGATCGGCGCCGTAGCCGAGCGCCTTGCGCAGGGAGTCCTCGGCCATAGGTGGACCCATAGTGAGCACGGTGACCTCCCCGCCATAAGTGTCGCGCAGCCTGAGTGCTTCTTCGAGGGCGAACAAGTCGTAAGGGTTGATGATGGTCGGCACACCCTGGCGCATAATGGTGTTCGTCACCGGATGGACCCGTATCTGTGCCGAGTCCGGCACCTGCTTGATGCTGACGACGATATGCATTGGCGTTCTCTACGCTGTTATCCCGATGCGGGCTGGCGGTGCGAGTTCTTGTCTGCATCATTCGTGCCAAGTGATTTGCGAACGTCTGTTCCTTGTAAATTGCATTGATCTTTTCTGAGGCCCCCGGTTTCGGTGCCCGAATTGTTGGCTTGTCGACATTGTCGCGTCGCAACTATGTAGCGCTTATTCGCCGAACCGCTTCAGGACGGAGTCGAACGGAACGAATGTGCGGCCTGGCGTGTGAGGTTTGTTCGGATTGTGATCTTTGAGCACCTTGAAAACCCGGTGCGCGAGCGGCGAGGAAAGCGCGAACTCCTCGTAGGCGCGTTCCAGCATGGCGCGCATGCGCGCGGCGATCACCTGGTCGGGCAGACCGGAGAAATCTTCCTCGGCAAGGTATTGGCCCACACGCTTGAGGATGTGGAGCCGTGAGACATTGAGCACCTTCGGATCATACGAGACGCCAAGGACAGCGAAGAACTCCTCCGCGGACGACAGGCCTTTCAGTCGCGTGAGGATGTTGGTGACGTCGATGGAACTGCTGTCAGCGGAACAACTCATTGCGTTCTCCCTTTGTCGGAAACGGTGGTTCTGGTGCGTTGGTCGCACATTCGACATGCAGCCCCGAAAGCCGCGGTTTGATGAACGAATGCGCTGAGCCAGCGCGGCAATCGCCTCGTCGACACAACTGCCTCCGGTGCCGAGGCCGGACGTGGCGCGCGGTACAACTGGTCGATCTCCATGGAGGCAGCCGGCCCCGCTTGGAAGCGAGCGAGGTGGGCTGACGCAAGGGCCCGCAGGGCCCGAGCGGGATGGGCTCGACTGTCTCCGGATTGGCCCTCGACCTGGCGCTCGGCCCCGCCCGAGGTCTCCTCGGCCGCCAAGGGGGGCAATGCGGTGAGGCCGACTTCGGTATCTGCATCCTGAAGGACAGCCATCGCGGCGGCCACCTCTTCGCGTGCGGCATTGCCCGCGCGCTCGCCGACTCCAAGGACGACCGAGGCATGGCGCACGCCGGCGCGGATCGCGGCCACCGTGTTGGCGGTAGCGAGGCCGAGATCGTTATGCGCATGGAATTCGAGGTCGACGGGAGACTTCGCTGCGAGCGGGTGACAAGCTCGAAGGTCGAAAGGGGATCGAGGGCGCTGACACAATCGACCAGGCTGACGCGGCTTGCGCCGGCGCGCGCAGCCGTCTTAAGAAGGCGGCGAGATAGTCCTGGGCAGGTATGCGAGCATCCTCAGAGCCCAGGGCGAGGAAAAAGCCGCTGGCGGCCGCGCGCCCGACCATACGCTCGATGAGCTTTAGCGCTCGCCGGACTAGCCCGAGCTTGGTGGCAAGCTGGATATCCGATGCAGGCAACGACAGATTGAGGGCGCGGACGCCGCTCTCGACCGATGCATGGAGATCCCGTGAGGTCATCCGGCGCCATGCCGTGAGCCGCACCGGGACACTCCGTGCGACCACGGCGCAAATTGCGTCGTTCTCGATCGCAAGCTTTCCGCCACGGTCAAGGCAACGCCGGGTGCCTGCTCGCCGTCGTGCAGGGTCGTATCGTTGAGAAAGACCTGATTGCTCATGAATGGTCGCCGGCGCTTCCGGCGCTGAGACCTGGACCGCATTGACGGTCTTCGGCACTCCGCCCTTCCGGCGCAGAACTGAGGGGCTCGCGCAGCTTCTCCACGATGGCAGGCAAGACCTCGAGCACCCGGTCCACGTCGTCCTGGTCGTTGTCACGCGAGAAAGAGAAGCGGACCGCCCCATGTGCGATGTTCATCGCCCTCAGGACATGGCTCGGCTGCGCACAGGCGGAGGTGCAGGCGGAGCCGGAGGAACAGGCGATGCCCATGCGGTCGAGGAGATGCAGGATTCCATCACCTTCGATACGTTCGAAGGCGATGTTTGCGGTGTTCGGCAATCGCTCCAAGGGATCGCCATTGACGAAGGTGTTTGGAACACGCTGAAGAAGCCCGTTCTCCAGCCGGTCGCGGAGCCACTTTATCCGTGTGGTCTCGTCATCCATGAATTTCAGGGTGAGTTCGGTTGCCTTCCCAAGCCCCACTATGCCGGGCATGTTTTCGGTGCCCGCACGCCGGTCTCTCTCTTGGTGACCCCCTTTGATCAGCGAGTGGAAGCGCACACCGCGCTTCACGAAAAGTGCGCCGACGCCTTTGGGTCCATGCAATTTATGGCTGGAGAGCGACAGCATGTCGATTGCGCTCGATTTCAGGTCAATCGGGAGCTTGCCGACTGCCTGCACGGCATCAGTGTGGAAAAGGGCGCCGACTTCCTTGGCCAATTCGGCGAGCTTGGCGACAGGGAAGATCGTACCTGTCTCGTTGTTGGCCCACATGATCGAGACGATTGCCACGTTTGGGCTGAGAGCAGCCCGGTAAGCGTCAACGTCGAGCCGGCCGTGGCGATCTACCGGGATCCTATGTACCTTGACGCGGCGCGTCTCCTCAAGATGCGCGCAAAGCGTCAGCACGGCCGGATGTTCGACGGCGGAAGTCACGATCTCTGTTCGGTCAGGCATCACCTCAAGCGCCGAAAGAATGGCCGCATTGTCGCTTTCCGTTCCACCCGAGGTGAAGGTGATCTCGTCGTCGAACTCCGCGCCGACCAGTGCCTGCACCTGGCGCCGCGCGTTTCTCAACGCGGCGCCGGCAAGGGCGCCAAAACCGTGCGCCGACGAAGGATTGCCGAATTGATCCGTAAGCAACGGCAACATCGCTTCAAAGACTTCAGGATCGACCCGTGTCGTTGCGTTGTTGTCGAGATAGACAACTTTCATGGGCTATGGTCCTCAATGGATCGAATGACGTGAGGCGCAACCCGGTCGCATCGAGCCTTGCGCATGCCGTTGCTGGCGGAGACGATCCAGAAGCGGTGCAGCTGCCCCCAGATTGGCGCAGATTGGGCCGCCATCGCACCGACAAGCTCACCTCAGGCGCCCTCTCTCCTTCTTCGGCAATCAACTACAGGACTTGCCGCAGGAGCACTTCCCGCTCGCATTCGGATTGTCGAAGACAAAGCCGGAGGTTTCGAGACCCATGACGAAGTCGACGGCCATGCCGGCTACATGCGGCTGGGTGCCGGCGTCTACGAACACCTTGATCCCATCCGTCTCGATGATCGCGTCGCCCTCGCGCGGGACGCTCTCCAGGCCCATCGAGTATTTGAAGCCGGAGCAGCCGCCGGCCTCGACCATGATGCGAAAGCCTTCTGCCGGCTCACTAGCCTTGGAAAGAGCGGTTTTAACGGCGGCAACGGCCTTGTCGGTGAGCGTAATCATCGCTCGTTTCTCCTCAGTGCGTGACGGTTTGGGCATCACCGTGCATGGACCGTGCCAATGGGAAAAACCGTTTCCGGACAGTGCGACATCGCCAACGCGGCCACGATTCTGGTTCGGCTTTACCGCGAAGGCGTCGGACAATCGACAGGTATTGTCGGATTTGTCGAGACCGCCACAGGGGGATGAGCTCAAGTTCCCTGTGAACTGGCATGTAAGTCGGTTTCCGAGCGCTTCGAGCAATTGGCACGACTTTTGAGCTCTTTTTTGGCGAGGGCGAAGACGCCCAACCGACAGTATGCGCAACCAGGGGTCAAGACATGCACCAGCGCGAGAAACCTTCGCCGGAGAGAATCCGGCGGGCACGCGAAGACAGCCCTACAATCCGCGACCGCGATCTCGCCGCCCAATTGGGCATTTCGGAAGCAGAGCTTTTCGCGGCACATTGCGGTTTTGGCACGGTGCGCATCCAGCCACGCGTTAATGATATGCTGACCGGTCTCGAGGCGGTCGGCGAGGTGATGGCGCTGACCCGCAATGCCAGTGCCGTGCATGAGAAGATAGGCATCTACGATAAGGTGTTCACCGGAAAGCGTCACGCCATGGTGCTCGGCAAGGACATTGATTTGCGCATCTTCCCGAACGTGTGGGCGCACGGCTTTGCGGTCGAGACACGCGATGGCGGGGAGATCCACCGCAGCCTGCAATTCTTCGACGCCGCAGGCGAGGCAGTGCACAAGGTGCATCTGAGGTCGTCCTCCAACCTCTATGCCTATCAAAAACTGACAGACGAGCTCCAATCCTCGAACCAGGAGCCGATCGTGTCGGTTAAGGGGAGGTCAGCCGAAAACGTCGCAAAGATTGCGGACCAAGCCGCTACAGTCGATGACCTGCGGGAGCACTGGAGCCGGCTGACCGACGTGCACCAGTTCTTCGGCATGCTGAAGGCCCTGAACCTCAGCCGCCGCCAGGCGGTGCGCATGGTCGGCCAGGATTACGCCTGGCTGCTCGACAATGCTGCCGTTGGCGCCATGTTCCATCGTGCGGCCGAGGACGAGATGCCGATCATGTGCTTCGTCGGCAATCGTGGCTGCATCCAGATTCATTCCGGCCCTATCAAGTCGGTCAAGCAGATCGGGCCTTGCATCAATGTGCTCGACGAGACTTTCCACCTGCATCTCAGGGCCCACCACATCCGTGAGGTTTGGGCCGTGCGCAAGCCGACCAGGGACGGTCACGTCACGTCACTCGAAGCCTATGGCGCCAATGGCAAGATGATCGTCCAGTTCTTCGGGACGCGCAAGGAAGGCGAACCCGAGCGCCACGACTGGCGGCTACTGGCCGAGAACCTGCCGCGCATTCCCCGTTCAACCGCCGCTTGAGGTGAGGCCGATGCATATCGATTCCCGTTTCGCTCGGCATGCGCCGCTACTCTGGATTTGCTGACCACCGCTTTGCCTGCCGAGGCCAACGAGGGCACAGCTGCCTTTTGCGGCCCGCCGAGGATCACCTCGATCGGAGGCGCCATTCCCGAGGGCCACCGCGCTTGGCGAGGATCGCCATCATTGCTCCCGTTGCGATGAGCCACAACCTGAACTCCGCGGTAAAGCTACTCAATGCAGGCAAATGCGTCAGCTGCCCGGACGGGTGTGTTGTCGGTCAATTGTCCAACATCCCAGATGTACGGCAGCGGGCGGGAGGAATTGCTCGAAGTGAAGTCGATTGGTCCCTCCGTCAAGATTCCAGAGGACGGCCTCCACAAAGCCAGAGGACGGCTCCCACAAAGGCATCTCGAATGATCCTTCGCCGGCAAGAGCCCTCGGCGTCTCATGCCAAGCTCGAAAAGATAACGTCCGAGACGGATGCAAAGCTGAACACGCCCCAAAGCAGTCCGCATTATCAAAGAACGCTTAGCGCATCCTGTTCGCGCTATCGGCTCAGCGCGGCTAGATTCTTGCCAAGAGCAGCAACACAGCAGTCAACGGCCAGGTTGCCGATGCGACCAGTGCGGTCGAGGATTTCTCCGGCTACCAGCAGATACCCCCACGAGGCGATCGCCATCGTCAGGCCGATGTGATCCTGACGCAGAAGAATTGGGGCTGCCGATCTCGGCAGTGAGCTATTTGCGGGCGCCCTGATGGCCTCGGCGCCGGCGGGCGTGGACCTTGTTCTTGCCATAGGCGCGGCCGATCGCGGCCCGTCTCCGGCTCGCTCAGCCGCTCGACGGCAATCCAATCCATCTCGCGCAAGATATCAGGATCCGGAGCCTTCTCCACCAGCGCGCCGGTTCACCATGTCGTCGGTGATCGATCGTCCTTCGAATTAGTTGGGTCAGCAACCCGACCTTACCGACGAAGTGTCGATGACGACGCGAAGCCGCTCGCTCGCTACAGCGCTTGTGGAGGGCGCGCTCGCGAGCGGCTTCGCTACCGCCGAGCTACACCCTCTCTTGCAGGTGACCTCGTTCGATACTCAGCCTCTTTCACTCGGCTCCTCGTTAGCTTTCTTCCGCAAACCTTGTCGTGTCTGGAACGGTCATGAATGTCGAAATCCCTACCAAGGGTAGCCTCAGAAGGGCCGCTACAACACAGATATGAGCAGCGCCAATGGTGCGCTTACTCGGCACGCAACTTGCTTGATGGTGTCATCGGAGGCGATGTCGACCGTGCGTTGCGGAGCTCAGCGGTGGTGAACAGCCTTGCGATCCAGTCGAGCGCGTAAACGCCTGAACCCAGGAGAACCAAATGGCGACCAACCCGGCTCCAGATCATGTCCCGCCGGAAATGGTGGGCGACTTCAGCCTTTTTACTTCGCCAGGTATGTCACCGACGCCCAACGGCGACCCGCACGCAGCAGTCGCTTGCGTGCATGCCGGACCGCCAATCTTTTATTCGCCCTGGAACACGCGTACCGGGCAGGGTGCTTGGGTCATCACTCGCGCCGCAGATCAGCGCCGGGTGCTGCAGGAGACCGAAAACTTTTCCAGTCATCGCAACATCTTCGCATCCGCACTGGGCGAAGACTGGCCGACGATCCCGCTCGAACTCGATCCACCTTCCCATGGGGTCTTTCGCTCACTGCTCAATCCGCTGTTTTCGCCGAAGCGTGTAACGGAATTGGAACCGACCATCCGCGAGCGAGCGATAGCGCTTATCAACAGGATCGCCTCGTCGGGCACAAGCTGCGATGCCATGAAGGATTTCGCCTTTCCTTTCGCGGTCAGCATCTTCCTTCGCTTCATCGGACTGCCGGAGCACCGTCTTGAGACGTTTGTTGCCTGGGCGAAAGATCTGCTCCATGGCGATGATGTCAGACGGCCGGCGGCGGCTCGGACGATTGTAGCGTTCATAGACGAGCTGGCGGCGATGCGCCGCAACAAGCCCGTCGACGATTTCATGAGCTTCATTGTGCAGGCGCAGGTCGAGGGCCGCGGGCTGACAGACCAGGAGGTCCGTGGCATTGGCGTGCTCGTTTTGGTGGCGGGGCTCGACACGGTCGCTACAGCCATAGGCTTTGACTTGGCCTATCTCGCGCGAAAACTGGAAGATCAGGAATTGCTCCGAAAAGAACCGGACCGGATCGTGCGCGCAGCCGAAGAACTGCTGCGTGCCTTTCCGACCGTTCATTTGATCCGCGTCGCACGGAAAGATATCGACTTCGAAGGCGCGCCGATCCGCAAGGGGGACTTCGTTTCCTGCGCCACGATGATTGCAAATCGTGACCCGGCGGAATTCGAATCTCCCAACACGGTCGATCTGACCCGAGAAGGCATCCGCCACGCCGCCTTTGGCTATGGTCCCCACCGGTGCCTTGGTTCACATCTCGCGCGCCGGGAAATTGTCATTGGCCTGGAGGAGTGGCTGGCGCGCCTGCCGCCCTTTCGGATCAAGGAGGGAACAGCACCCATCACCCACGGCGGCCAACTGTTCGGGATTGAAAATCTGATCCTGGAGTGGGGCTAAACCTAGCCCGGCCTGAGCTGGGGCACAGACGTTGGAGGTCGCCTTGCGCATCATCGTTCACCAAGCCAGATGTCAGGGGCATGCGCAATGCGCGGCGCGAGCGCCGGCAGTCTTCAAGCTGGATGAGGCGGGTTACATCCTCCCCGGTGACATCGAGGTTGCGGACGCGGAGCAACTGCTTGCGTCGGATGGGGTGCGATCCTGCCCCGAACTTGCGCTGGAAATCGACGATCCACCCGCTGCGCGAATCGCTTCGGAGGCCACCCTCAAACCGAAGACAGAGGTCCCGGAACACGTCGGAACCACCGAATTTGCGGCAGACCCGACGGGCCAAGCGAAAATCGTCGAACTGCTCGACCGCGAGGCGATCCGCGACTGCCTCTATCGGTATTGCCGCGGGATAGACCGTGCCGATGAAGCGGCACTGCGCAGCGCCTACTGGCCAGATGCACATGACAATCACGGGGCCTATTGCGGCTCGGCAGAGGGCTTCATCCGGTTTGCGCTCGGCGTCTTCAAGATCGGACCGCGCAACATCCATCAGATCACGAACATCCTTGTCGAATTCATCAACCCGGCAGAGGCCGCAGTCGAGAGCTATTTCACCGCGCTGCAACGCGGACCGGACAAAGACGGAGAAGTGCGTCAGATGTTTCTATGCGGGCGCTACTGCGATCTGTTTCAAAAGCGGGAAGGGGAGTGGCGGATTGCCGAACGGACCGTTGTCTATGACTGGCTGGAGGAGCAGATCCCATCCTTGGTCCTGGAGGCAGAACGCTTCGGCCCGCGACAGCCGATTGGAGCACCGTATCCGGACGATCCTGTCTATGCGCTCGGGGAGCGCCGCATTGCTTCTCATGACAGTGCCATCACAACCTTGGGACCGCATCAGTATGACTACGGACTGTGAAACTTCCAACGCCACCGCGCCACCTGCAAGGGAAAGATGGGCCGGCAGGAACCCCCGCGTGAGAGCGGCAACGCTCTGGTCTGAAACCGTGAGCGCACCGAGGACGCCGGTGGTATCGATTTGCTGGAGCTTGGCAGAGCCCCTCATCGATCCTGAAACTGTCCAATCGCGTTACGGACCCAGTTGAGAGATTTCGACCAGGGACAATGCTGCCAGACCGAACTGGGGGAGACCGGATCATCCCCCCATCAACAACGCTATGGGTCATGGTTTAGCGCGGTGACTTCGAAGGCCAGCTTGGTCATGCGGTCGACCCGCGGCCCGCTGTATTGGGGTTGAGCCCGCGCCGGCGCGTGCCCGTAGTCGGACCCATGTGCTCTCGGCAGGGCCGCTGCATCGCGAAAACAAACCAGGAGAACGGGACCATGTCCGCACAGAAAGACGCATGTGTCGGCGCCGGCCAATGGCCCACCAGCATCGAGCCGGAGAGGGGGTTCGACGAGCATGTTCTTGCCTGCGTTCTCTCGTGTGCGCTCAAGGAGGTCGAGGCTGGCGAAGCGACAGCGACGGAGTCAACAGGGCTGTCCCTTGCCGAGCTGCGCGAGGTCCTGCCCCTGGGTTTGTCCGCAACCGCTATGGCGGCCTTAGCCTTGGAAGACGTCAGCGATCCTGAGCGGGGCATGGAGGAAGAACTTCTGCGCGGCCTTCTGCTGGCGCATGCCCGGCCGAGCGACCCGGCGAGCGCGCGCTTCGCTAAGATCGTCGCCCGGCGCGCCATGCGCGATGACCATCTGTGGCAGGATCTTGGTCTTCTCAATCGGGCCGAGCTCAACCGCCTGCTTGCCACCCATTTCCCGATGCTTGCAGCCGGCAATACCCAAAACATGAAATGGAAGAAGTACTTTTACCGCAAACTCTGTGAGGCCGAAGGGTTTTTGCTATGCACTGCGCCCAATTGCCGGGAATGTAGCGATTTCGACGGTTGCTTCGGCCCGGAGGAGGGCGAATGTGAAGAACGCGTCACATTTGATTTAGGGGCCGCTTTTGGTCACGAGGCCTTGAGGCCTTGATCGCCGTCCCGCCACAAGCGCTTTTCCCGGCGCCGCTGTATGGAGGAGGGGATGTTCATCGCCTCGCGATATTTGGTGACCGTGCGGCGAGCGAGATCTATGCCGCATTCCTTGAGCCGGTCAGCGATGTCATCGTCAGAAAGCATGTTATCAAGCGATTCTTCGGCGACCATCGCTTTGATCCGATGGCGGACAGCTTCGGCGGAGTGCGCGTCACCGCCTTCACAGGAGGCGATCGCGACAGTGAAGAAATACTTGAGTTCGAACACGCCGCGTGGGGTAACCATGTACTTGTTCGAGGTCACCCGGCTTACAGTCGACTCATGCATGTTGATCGCGTCAGCGACCGTCCTGAGATTGAGGGGCCGTAGGTGGGCGACGCCATATTCCAGAAAGGCATCCTGCTGGCGCACGATTTCGGTGGCAACCTTAAGGATCGTCTTGGCGCGCTGATCGAGGCTGCGGATCAACCAGTTCGCGTTTTGCAAGCATTCATTGAGAAATGTCATGTCTTTCGATTTTTTGGCGGCTCGGCAGGAAACCTCCGCGACATAGCTTTGGTTGATCAGCACCTTGGGCAGCGTGTTCGGATCAAGTTCGATCTGCCATCCACCTCCTGGCGAGCGCAGGACCCATACGTCCGGTATCACGCATTCCGGCGTTCCCGACTGGAATCTGTTTCCAGGCTTGGGGTCAAGCGCACGGATTTCCTGCAACATGTCGAGAAGATCTTCTTCATCGACGCCGCAACGCTGCTTCAATGTCTGAAAATCGCGTCGCGCAAGCATCTCAAGGTTGGCAACCAAAACCGCCATCGCCGGGTCGAACCGGTTTCGCTCGCGCAACTGTATCTCGAGACATTCGCTGAGCGATCGTGCGAAAATTCCCGGTGGATCGAGGTGCTGCAAGACGCCCAGCACCCGTTCCACATGGGCCAGCCCGACGTTTAGGGTGTCAGCCAAGTCCGAAGGACTTACCCGAAGATAGCCAGTGTCATCCAGATGCCCGGCAAGCTGATGAGCAATCAGCCGCTCGTGCGGTGTGAAGGCGGTGAGGGAGATCTGACGAGCGACATGGTCGTGCAACGTTTCCGCTAAGGCGACAAACTCCTCGTAGGCAGGACGCTCGCCCGGCGTGGTGTTCGTCGTGCTGAGCTGGGATTTCCCTTGCCTGGGCAGGTCCGGGGACCTTGCCCAGTTCGGTCCTTCAACCTCGCCAGACCACCCTTCGTCGTTTGGCGCATGCTCCAGAAGCGGATTTTTCTCGAGCTCCTGGTCCACGAACTGATGCAGTTCGGCATGCGTCAGCTGCAACAGGCGAATCGACTCGATGAGTTGAGGCGATGCCGCAAGAGACTGTTTCTGAAGTAGGCTGAAGGACGATTTCATGGTCGGTTCGGTATTCCTGTCAAAGAAGCTCTTGGCGGTGGCTAATTAGATCTCTCACAGGTCGACGCTTCTAAGCCGCGTCACGTTTGAACGACCTCACGGGCCGCGCGCCTCCAGAGCTTTGCGCTCTGCACACAGTGTCGTCCAAAACGCAGTTGCGCATGGTCGATGTGCACCAGGTCACGCAGCGTCCTTCAATGATTGAAGGACGTTCTGCGGGGATGAGACGCCATAGGGGTCGGTCTCGCAGTTGTCGGAGAAACCTTCCTCCTCAAACCACTGCTCCACCACGCCATTATTAAGCAGAGCCGCGTAGCGCCACGAGCGCATACCGAAGCCCAGATTGTCCTTGGCAACCAGCATGCCCATTTTGCGCGTGAACTCGCCAGACCCGTCCGGGATCAGCTCGACCTTCTGCAGCCCCAAGGACTTTCCCCATGCGTTCATGACAAAGGCATCGTTGACCGAGAGGCAGTAGATCGCGTCAACTCCTTCTTTCTTGAAATCCTCGTAGAGATCTTCGAAATTGGGCAGTTGGTAGGTCGAGCAGGTCGGGGTGAAAGCGCCAGGCAGGGAGAACAGGATGACGCGTTTGCCGGCAAAGTAGTCGTCGGATGTTTTTTCTTCCCAACGGTACGGATTTGGCCCCTGGATTGAATCATCGCGAACACGCGTCAGAAACGTGACGAATGGGACCTTCTTTTGACCGGTCATCAACTTGCTCCTTTTGAAGAAACTGGCGCACTGGATTTTACTGAGGCTATCGGATTGCCGCGCTGGGGTGCTGCCAGGCCAGGGCGCGAGACAATGCCCTACGCGGCTCCCGATTCTTTCCCCCTTCTGGTCTATGGGAACGGCCCGGCTCCAGATGTTCGGATCTCCAAACCGGGCGATGCGCAGTCTTCAGCGAGGACAACCACCGCCGCCTTCGCCGATCGTTTAGAGCTTCGCGTGCCAGCCATGGTTCGGTATCCGCTTTCATCGTGTTCAAGGGGCTCTGAGCACGAGCAGCAAGAGACATGCCATTTGCAATGAAGCTGCTTCTGCACTCCCCTTTCGGACGACGTCTTTCGCCACGCGGGATGCGCGCCATAGCCGTCGGTGTGTAGCGCGGATATTTGCGCTTCCGCCGGCTGGCAAACACCACACAGCGCATGCCCATGCCCACGGCGCAGCCGCGGGCACCACCGCAGCGAGGGGGCACAGTGCGCTCCTAGTAGCGGTGTTGGCAGAGGCATGACTGACGCGAACGCACGCCTGTGACAGCAATTCATGGCGGCCGCTCTTCGGCAATCGCCAGGATCCCGAGTCGATGAGGATCGAATTTGGCTCGGCCACGATCATGACATGCTTGGCGTTCCAACTGGCTTCGCCGTGCGCGTCCATCGAAACCTCTGTGTCGGAAACGGAACTAGAATTGTCGCAAGGCCGACCGAAACGTCGCCAAGCCGCCGCTGGTTAGCGGGAAGGGGCGCAACGCAAACGGAGCGCCACCCGGGCACGCAAATTGCGGTCGATGATCTTGTCGGTGGGACGTCCGCAATTCGAGCGAGACCCTCGGCTGCGCCCTAACGTCGGCGTTGCAAGAGATGATTTGACGTCTCGCTAGCTCGCGGTTGCTGAACATACGATGCCTGACCTTCAAACGATGATTGAAGAGCAGATTACGCCCTATCTCCCAAGCTCGTCGGCTCCGCCAGTGGGAAGAGTCCATGCCATGAGGCTGTCGGACATAGTTATCCGCGACGGTGAAGCCCTAGCGCTGACACCTTGCAATCTCAGGACATCGACGAGGCTACGCCTCAAGAACGGCACCTGGTCATCCATCAGCTGCCTAGCGCGACCCGCGCTCGCCCGGGCTGCGTAACCTGACCAACTCCGCCCGGGCGAACGCTGATGCACTTCCTGTAGCCGCGAACGGTGAAACCGGCGAGGCGAGGCGCCCGGCACTGGTCCAGGCCCCATCGGGTGGTAGCCGCGACCCAGGTCATATCTAGGCGAGACGAAGGCCTGAACCGACAAAGTAGTCGTGGGCGGGATCGCGCCGCGCGGCTGGTGCGGCTGCATCGCGAGCGCTGAGCTGAAGGTCTTTCCCGTCAGAGGTTGGTTAGGTTGTGCGTTTCGGGCCGAATAGGAACACCGTGAGGGCTGCGAGGAACGTGGCAACCGCGCTGTAGGCAAACACACTGGCGACGCCAACATTGTTCACAAGCAAACCGCCGAAGATCGCGCCGGCTGCGATGGCAATCTGGAACGTTGATGTCATCAGCACACCGGCGCTTTCGGCCTGCTCGGGAACGGCGCGCAGCACCATCCAAGTCTGTACCCCCACCGGCACCGCACCGAAGCCAAAGCTCCATACAGCAACCGCAATGGCCGAGGCGGAGGCCGATGCTCCAGGCATCAGCAATGAGACAGCGGCTATCGCCATGAGCAGGGGCGGCAGCGCCGCGACTGCCTTGAGGCTGTGTTTCGCCAGGAATGCGCCGGCTAAATTGCCGAAGAAGCCGCATACGCCGGAAACGAGCAACAGCAATGAGATCGTCTCGATTCGGAGGGCGGGAATCTCCTCGAGGTAGGCCCGGACATAGGTGAAGCTGGCGAAGTGCCCAGAAGCGACCAGCAGTACGACCAAAAGCGCGACCCTGATAGTTGGCTTCTTGATCACATTCAGCAGACCGCGGAGTCCAGCCATTTCAACCGGCGGCAACGTCGGAATGGTTACGAGTTGCACCAGCAATGTAACGCCATTGACGGCTGCGGCGATCATAAAGGTGGCTCGCCATCCCCAGATGTCGCCTACATAGGCGCCGACTGGAGGCGCGCAAACGATAGCGACCGAAACGCCGGTGAGGATGATTGATAGGGCGCGCGGCAGGAGGTGATTTGGAACCAGCCGAATCGCCAGCGATGCCGAAATCGACCAGAAGCCTCCAAGCGCAATGCCGAGCACGACGCGTGCCGCTAGGAAAACCGGCAGCGACCACGCGACACCCGCCAGAACGTTGGACAGGATCTGAAGCAGCATCATCGCCCACAGGACGATCCTGCGGTCCAGGCGCTTTGTTATGAAGGCGATCGTCGGCGCAGAGATCGCCGCAGCAATCGCCGTCGCTGTCATCGTCTGTCCAGCCGCACCCTCTGTGACATGCAGATCATGCGCGAGCGGCGTCAGTACGCTGGCAGGCAAAAGCTCTGCCGCCACCAACCCGAAGGTGCCCAGGGCAAGCGATATGACCGCGCCCCATGCGGGACGAGATCGTTGATCCGGCTTTTCTGGGCCGTGCAGAAAAGTCTCCATGAAGCCTGTCGCGGATTCGGTCATGAATAAGCTCGCCAGCTTGGGTGCAACTGCAACATGGGTTCGCAGCAGCGACCCGCATTCATGCCAGGAGCACGCCGTTGCCGGCGGCGTCGCACGAAAGGAATGTTCATCGCTGCCCGACATGTTGTGACAGCGCCGCGTGCAATATCAGTGCCGGTTCTCCGAGCCGGACGAGGATGTGATCGTCGGCAGTCGTCGCATCAGGCATGTTCCATGCCGACTTCGCGGGGCCAGTCTCGAACCAGCCATGCGCAACCAGCTACCGAGCACGCACGTCTGATGTCCCGCGGCGGGAGGCGCGCAAGCCGGTCGCTTTGCCGCCGCCTGTATGCAGCCAAAGGTCGGCTCTAGCTCGAAGGCCCGAGTTCTTCCAGTGTCGGTCTCGAAGCTGACGCCTTGTGTCGGGCATTGTCGGGTCCGCTACAGGGCTTGTTCCGACAATTCGCTGGCAGCAAACACTTGTTGGAGCTCAAGCTAACTCGCGGGGCACAAACGAAAAAATACCTTTTTGGTTATCAGCAAGCTACTTGGCACGAGTCTTGAGACCCTTTCGGTGTGAGGCGGCAAGAGCTGCCCATCGGCATTCATATTGCGGCCAGCCGCGACGGATGGAACGAAGGAAGGAAATCTATAATGTCAGGTCTGCGTCAGATCGCCTTTTACGGAAAGGGCGGCATCGGCAAGTCCACCACCTCCCAAAACACGCTCGCCGCCCTTGTCGACCTTGGGCAGAGAATCCTCATCGTCGGCTGCGACCCCAAAGCCGACTCCACCCGCCTGATCCTGAACTCGAAGGCTCAGGATACTGTCCTGCATCTTGCGGCACAGGAAGGTTCGGTGGAAGATCTCGAGCTGCAGGACGTGCTCAAGATTGGCTACAGAGGCATCAAGTGCGTGGAGTCCGGCGGCCCGGAGCCGGGCGTTGGCTGCGCCGGCCGAGGCGTCATCACATCAATCAACTTCCTCGAAGAGAACGGCGCCTATGACGATGTCGACTATGTCTCCTACGACGTGCTCGGCGACGTGGTTTGCGGCGGTTTCGCGATGCCGATACGCGAGGGCAAGGCGCAGGAAATCTACATCGTTATGTCCGGGGAGATGATGGCGCTCTATGCGGCCAACAACATCGCCAAGGGCATCCTGAAATATGCCCATTCGGGGGGCGTGCGGCTCGGAGGCCTGATCTGCAACGAACGTCAAACCGACCGTGAGCTCGACCTCGCTGAAGCCCTGGCTTCCAGGCTCAACTCCAAGCTCATCCATTTCGTGCCGCGCGACAACATCGTCCAGCACGCCGAGCTCAGGAAGATGTCAGTTATCCAGTATGCGCCGGATTCCAAGCAGGCCGGAGAGTATCGCGCGCTGGCCGAGAAGATCCATGCCAATTCTGGCCAGGGCACCATCCCGACGCCGATAACCATGGAGGAGCTCGAGGACATGCTGCTCGACTTCGGCATCATGAAGACCGACGAGCAGATGCTTGCCGAGCTTCAGGCCAAGGAAGCGGCCAAGGCGGCCGCCCAGTAACGACCGATATTGGTCGCCTCTCGGGTTGGGGCGCCTTGCAAAGAACGGCGCTTCATCGGTGACGCGTCATCAGACACCTTGAAAGGGGTCCCATGAGCCTGGAATACGAGAATGATGGTGCTCTCCATGCGAAGCTTATCGAGGAGGTGCTATCGCAATATCCCGACAAGGCGGCGAAGCGCCGCAAAAAACACCTGAGCATCGCAAAGAGCGGGGATGAGGCTGGCGGGGAAAGTGAGATCCTTTCCGAATGCGACGTCAAATCGAACATCAAGTCCATCCCCGGGGTCATGACAATCCGCGGCTGCGCCTATGCCGGCTCAAAGGGCGTGGTCTGGGGCCCAGTCAAGGATATGGTCCATATCTCACATGGCCCCGTCGGTTGCGGCCAATATTCCTGGTCACAGCGACGCAATTACTATGTGGGCACAACGGGCATCGACACGTTCGGGACAATGCAGTTCACCTCCGATTTCCAGGAGAAAGACATTGTCTTCGGCGGTGACAAAAAACTGGAACAGATCATCGACGAGATTGAGGTGCTGTTTCCGCTGAACAACGGCATCACCGTGCAATCCGAATGCCCGATCGGTCTCATTGGTGATGACACCGAGGCAGTTTCTCGCAAGAAAGCCAAGGAGTACGAAAAGACTATCGTGCCGGTGCGCTGCGAGGGCTTCCGCGGCGTCTCGCAATCACTCGGCCACCACATCGCCAATGATGCGATCCGCGACTGGGTCTTCGACAAGAAGGACGTCGAGTTCGAGGCCGGTGCTTACGACGTTAACGTGATCGGCGACTACAATATTGGCGGCGACGCCTGGGCCTCGCGCATCTTGCTTGAGGAGATAGGATTGCGCGTGGTCGGCAACTGGTCGGGCGACGCAACACTGGCCGAGATTGAGCGCGCGCCAAAGGCCAAGCTCAATCTCATCCACTGCTACCGCTCGATGAACTACATCTGCCGACATATGGAGGAAAAGTATGGCGTCGCCTGGATGGAGTACAATTTCTTCGGACCGTCCCAGATCGAGACCTCTCTGCGCAACATAGCCAAGCATTTCGGGCCGGAAATCGAGGAGAAAACCGAGAAGGTGATCGCCAAGTACAGACCGCTTGTTGACGCCGTCATCTCCAAGTACCGGCCGCGTCTCGAAGGCAATACCGTCATGCTATACGTCGGTGGCCTGCGCCCCCGCCACGTCATCACAGCTTACGAGGACCTCGGCATGGTGATCGTCGGCACTGGCTACGAGTTCGGCCACAACGATGACTATCAGCGCACCGGTCATTACGTAAAGAACGGCACGCTGATCTATGACGACGTTACCGGCTACGAGTTGGAGAAGTTCATCGAGGGAGTTCGACCCAACCTCGTGGGCTCTGGCATCAAGGAAAAATACCCGGTGCAGAAGATGGGTATTCCGTTCCGTCAGATGCACTCCTGGGACTATTCGGGACCTTATCACGGCTATGACGGCTTTGCCATTTTCGCGCGTGACGTGGATCTTGCCATCAACAATCCGGTCTGGGATCTCTACCAGGCCCCTTGGAAAGAACGCCCGCCCAGTGGGCGGGCGATAGCTGCCGAATAGACGCCCTGTCCTGGCCTAGTCTCCCCAGAGAGACCATGAACCCCGCGAGCTTGTGAGCCTCGGGATTACCGGAAACGTCTCGATCTATCTGAGCTGCCGAATGCGCGGCCAGATTAAAAAGAGGAATACCAATGCCGCAGTCGGCCGAAAAGATTCTCGACCACGCTCCCCTGTTCCGCGAGCCGGAATACAGGCAAATGCTCGCCGAGAAGAAGCTGAATTTCGAATGTCCGCACCCGGATCAGATCGTTACCGATCAAGGCGAATTTACCAAGACCTGGGAATACCGCGAAAAGAACCTCGCCCGGGAAGCGCTGGTAATAAATCCCGCCAAGGCCTGCCAGCCGCTCGGCGCGGTGTTCGCGGCCGCGGGCTTCGAGCGGACCATGTCCTTCGTCCACGGCAGCCAAGGCTGCGTGGCCTATTACCGCTCGCACCTGTCGCGCCATTTCAAGGAACCTGCTTCGGCGGTTTCCTCCTCGATGACCGAGGACGCGGCAGTGTTCGGCGGCCTGAAGAACCTGGTCGACGGGCTCGCCAACACCTACCAGCTTTACGATCCCAAGATGATCGCAGTGTCGACGACATGTATGGCGGAGGTCATAGGCGACGACCTGCACAGCTTCATCGAGAACGCCAAAGAGGAAAAGTCAGTCCCGCTCGACTTTGACGTGCCCTTTGCCCACACACCAGCCTTCGTTGGTAGCCATGTCGACGGCTATGACGGCATGCTCAAGGGTATTCTGGAGCACTTCTGGAAGGGCCAGCAGCGTACGGAAACCAAGGGAAGCATCAACGTCATTCCGGGCTTCGACGGTTTCTGCGTTGGCAACAACAGGGAACTCAAACGTCTGCTCGATGTGATGGGTGTTTCCTACACCTTCATCCAGGACGCGTCTGACCAGTTCGATACACCATCGGATGGGGAATACCGGATGTACGACGGCGGCACGAAGATTGATGAGGTGAGGGGGGCACTCGACGCTGAGGCAACGCTTTCGCTGCAGCACTACAACACCCGAAAAACGCTGGACTATTGCGGGCAAGTTGGGCAGGCCACGGCTTCCTTCCATTATCCGCTCGGCGTCCAGGCGACTGACGAATTGCTGATGAAGGTCTCGGCGCTTTCCGGGAAGGAAATCCCCGAGGCAATCCGGCTGGAGCGCGGCCGACTGATTGATGCCATGGCGGACAGCCAGTCCTGGCTGCACGGCAAGAAATACGCGATCTACGGCGACCCGGACTTCGTGTACGCCATGGCCCGCTTCGTCATGGAAACGGGCGGCGAGCCGACACATTGCCTCGCCACCAACGGCACCTCGGCGTGGGAAGCCGAGTTGAAGAAACTGCTTGCATCCTCGCCCTTCGGCAAGGACGCTCAGGTCTGGGCGGGCAAGGACCTTTGGGCTATGCGGTCTCTGCTCTTCACCGAGCCAGTGGACCTGCTGATCGGCAATTCCTATGGCAAGTATCTGGAGCGCGACACCGGCACGCCGCTGATCCGGCTGACATTTCCGATATTCGACCGGCACCACCACCATCGCTTTGCGCTCATGGGCTACCAGGGCGGATTACGCGTGCTGACCACGATCCTCGACAAGATCTTCGACAAGCTCGATCGCGAGACGAGCCAGACGGGCGTGACGGACTATTCCTATGACCTCACCCGCTAAAAGACGGCCGGCTTTTCGCCCAGGCGGTTCGTTGCCGAATTGGCTTTGGGGCTTAACGCGATGACCGCGCTCAGTGCCAAGATCCAGGACGTTTTCGACGAGCCTGCCTGCGACAAGAACCGTGGAAAGGACGCCAAGGCGCGCAAGGAGGGCTGCACAAGGCCGCTGACGCCAGGAGCGGCAGCGGGCGGTTGCGCGTTTGACGGGGCCAAGATCGTCCTGCAGCCGATCACTGACGTTGCGCACCTGGTCCATGCGCCGCTCGCCTGCGAGGGCAATTCCTGGGACAACCGAGGTGCTGCTTCGTCTGGGCCAACCTTGTGGCGCACAAGCTTCACGACCGACCTTACCGAACTCGATGTGGTGATGGGGCAGGGCGAGCGGAAGCTCTTCAAGGCGATCCGCGAAATCAAGGAAGCGTATGCGCCGCCGGCAGTCTTTGTCTATTCGACCTGCGTGACGGCGCTCATCGGCGATGATATCGAGGCAGTCTGTAAACGCGCCGCCGAAAAATTCGGCTTGGCCGTGGTTCCGATCAATGCGCCGGGATTGGCCGGCTCCAAGAACCTCGGCAACAAGCTCGCCGCCGAGGCGCTGCTCGACCATGTCATCGGCACGGTGGAACCCGACGACGCCGGGCCGTACGACATCAACATCCTTGGTGAATTCAACCTTTCCGGCGAATTCTGGCTGATAAAGCCGCTCCTTGATCGGCTCGGGATCCGGGTACGCGCCTGCATTCCGGGCGACGCGCGCTATCTCGACGTTGCTTCCGCGCACCGCGCCCGGGCGGCTATGGTGGTGTGCTCGACGGCCCTCATCAATCTAGCCCGCAAGATGGACAAGCGCTGGGACATCCCTTTCTTCGAGGGCTCCTTCTACGGGATCTCGGACACCTCGGAAGCCCTCCGCAAAATTGCTGAGCTGCTGGTGAGGAAGGGCGCCGATCGGGAGATCCTCGACCGCACAGAGACGCTGATCGCTGAGCAGGAGGCGGTTGCATGGAAGAAGCTCAAGGCCTACCGGCGGCGGCTCAAAGGCAAGCGCGTGCTGCTCAACACGGGTGGCGTGAAGTCCTGGTCGGTCCTCCATGCGCTGATGGAGATCGGCTTGGAGATCGTCGGCACCTCAGTCAAGAAATCCACGGTCGAAGACAAGGAGCGCATCAAACAGATCCTAAAGGACGACAACCACGTGTTCGAGCAGATGGCAGCGCGCGACCTTTACGCCATGCTCTCAGAAGGCAAGGCCGATATCATGCTGTCGGGCGGGCGCACGCAATTCGTCGCGCTTAAGGCCAAGACGCCCTGGCTCGACATCAACCAGGAGCGCCAATACCCTTACGCCGGTTACGACGGCATGGTGGAACTCGTACGCCAGATCGACCTCGCCATTCACAACCCGATGTGGTGCCAGGTGCGCGAGCGGGCCCCGTGGGAGTGCCAGCCCGATGTGAAGGACGAATTGCCGAGCACCAAGAATGACACGGCGACCATGCGCGCTGTCCAGGAATTCGCCGGCACGACGCGGACTATTTCGGCTGGTGTTGAGGAAATCCGATGACCCGAATCCTTGCCCAGACCAAATCAGCCTCGGTCAATCCACTGAAATCGTCACAGCCGCTGGGTGCCGCCTTGGCCTTTCTCGGCATCGACGGCGCAGTGCCGCTGTTCCACGGCACCCAGGGCTGCACCAGCTTCGCCCTCGTGCTGTTCGTGCGGCATTTCAAGGAAACGATTCCCCTACAGACCACCGCAATGGATGAAGTGACAACCATCCTCGGCGGGTCAGACAATCTGGAAGAGGCGATCCTCAACCTAAAGACTCGCACGAAGCCAAAGCTGATCGGGGTCTGCACGACGGCGCTGGTGGAAACCCGTGGCGAAGATTCCGCAGGCGACATCGCCGACATCAGGCTGAAACGGGCGGAAGAACTCGCGGGTACTGAGATCGTGCTGGCCAACACGCCGGATTTCAGCGGCGCCCTCGAAGAGGGCTGGGCCAAGGCTGTCACCGCGATGATTGAAGGCATTACGCGGCCTGGCGAGCGGGCGCGCCAGTCAAAGAAGATCGCAATCCTGCCCGGCTGGAACCTCACTGTGGCTGACATCGAGCATTTGCGCGAGATGGTTGAAAGCTTTGGGCTGCACCCGGTGATTTTGCCGGACCTCTCAGGCTCGCTTGACGGTACTGTACCAGACCACTGGGTCCCGACCACCTATGGCGGTACGAGCGTCGAGGACATCCGCGAGCTCGGCGCGGCCGAGCACTGCATTGCCGTCTGCGAGCATATGCGCCGGCCGGCCGAGGTGCTGCACAAGGTGACCGGTGTCCCTTACGTGCTGTTCGAGTCACTGACCGGATTGAAGGACGCCGATCAGTTTGTTTCCCTGCTGTCCACGATTTCTGGCGAGTCTGTGCCGGCCAGTGTGCGCCGCCGGCGGGCGCAATTGCAGGATGCGCTGCTCGACGGACATTTCCATTTCGGAGGCAAGAAAATTGCTATCGCTGCTGAACCAGACCAACTCTATCAATTCGCAACCTTCTTCACGGACATGGGCTCCAAAATCGCGGCGGCGGTCACGACGACCGATATGTCGGAAATTCTGGAAAAGGTACCGGCGGAGTCGATTCAGATCGGCGATCTCGGCGATTTGGAAACGCTTGCCGGCGGCGCTGATCTTCTGGTCACCCATTCACATGGACGCCAGGCGTCGCAGCGCCTTGGCATTCCGCTCATGCGCGTCGGCTTCCCCGTGTTCGACCGGCTCGGCAGCCAGCACAAGCTCTCAATCCTCTATCAAGGGACCCGTGATCTGGTTTTCGAGGTTGCCAACATGTTCCAAGCCGACCGGCATGCGCCGACGCCTGAGGAACTTGATCCATTCCGCAAGCTGGAAACGCCAGGTGGGCCCCGTTCGTCGCCTCTCACTCGTCACTGACGAGGTTCAAGGTCCGATGCGTGAACGACAAGCAGGCGCTTTGCGCGTGGCAATCGCAACCCAGGACATGAAGGAGCTCAATGCACATTTCGGGTCCGCCAAGCGCTTTGTCATCTACGATGTGACGCGCGAGGAATGGAAACTCCTGGAAGCCCTTGCCTTCGACGACGTCTCCGACGAAAGGGGGAAACATCGGACCGAGGGGGATGACCGCATCGCACCGAAGGTGGAAGCGCTGAAGGGCTGCCACCTCCTGTTTTGTCTGGCGATCGGCGGACCTTCGGCAGCCAAGCTTGTCTCGGCAAAAATCCATCCAATCAAGGTGCCGCAGCCACAACCCATCCAAGAGGTGCTGTTGCGCACGCAGACGATGCTGAGGACATGTCCTCCGCCCTGGCTGCGCAAGGTGCTGGCCGAAGCTGGTGTCGCCGGAGAGAAACCGTCCTTCGAGGACGAGGACTGAAACGAGGAAAGAGCGAAATGTTTGAAGTCGCGGTTAGCCCTGATGTCAACGAGGACGAGGCGGCCCTTGCCAGCCCGTTCATCAAATGCCTCGTGCGGTTGATCCGTGCTCAAGATTCCCACGGGTCATGGGACGGCAAAGCGGACGCCGAGTTGCTGGCCGACTTCATCGTCAGCAAGGAACAGCGCCGTACGATTCCAATAATCGGCGATCCCGATCCGGACGTGCTGTGGAGGCTCGACAAGTTTTACACTGCCGTCGCCCTTGCGATCGAAGAGCGCTCCGGCCTGATGGCATCGCCGATGATCGAAATGAGCCATGAGGGCTTCGGGCGCGTGCTTTTCACCGCCGGGCGTCTGGTCGTTCTGTCCAAGACCCTGCGCGACGTGCATCGGTTCGGCTTCGAGACCCTCCGCAAGCTCGCCGAGGCCGGCACGAAACTGGTCGGCGACGCAATCGCAGCCATCGAAACCTATCCCCAGGTAGCGCGCGCGTGATGGGAGCAGGTGTCGAGCGAAGGGGTCATGACAAGTCTTGAGCAGCCGCCATGGCCAGCCTACGCAACCGACGCGGTCCGGGCCGATGGGGCTCTTGAGGTAGCGCCGATGAAGCCACTTGTCCTGATCTGTTCGGACGATACGGAGTTCTATCTGATGTACAGCCACGTTCTGGAGGCGGACGGCTTCGCCAGTGAGCTGGCGGGCGGCGCGAAGGAAGCGCTTGCATTGGCCGACGAACGGGAATTCAAGGCCGTGGTGCTGGACTGCGGGCCAACGAGCATAACCGGGTCTGCAATCTGCGCCCGGCTCAAGCGCGAGCCCCGGACCGGCGGGCTGCCGATTATTGCCCTGATCGCGGCCGGCGCCGAGAACCAGCACCTCGATCTCCTGAAGGCTGGCATTGACGAGAGCTTTGTGCGGCCGATCGCCCCGGCCAAGCTGCTCGACTGTCTACGCGCGAGGCTGGCGCTGACCAAGCGGGGTGCAAATGGTCTTGAAAACGGCGGCTGGCTCTCCTGTGGCGGCCTCGAGATGAAGCTCGACGCCCACCGGGTTCGTGGCAATGGCCACGATATCCACCTCGGACCCATCGAGTTCAACGTGCTGCGGCTTATGATTGAAGCTCCCGGGAAGGTCTTCAGCCGGGACGAACTTATCGGCGCGGCCTGGCCGCCCAATATCCATGTCGGTGCACGCACCGTCGATGTCCATATCAGCCGGATCAGAAAAGCCCTGAAAACGGCTTCGCCCGGCAGCGTCATTCGCACCGTCAGGTCGGCTGGCTATTCGCTCGAGAAGCCGGACGACTGAATTAAGTGCTGGGTGTGGTGCCACTCCCCTCCCGCGCGCGGTGAGCCGGTCCTGCGGCCTGAAACGCCCTAAACGAATACTCAGGAGAAGCAGGCAAATGGCTTTTAAAAGCGTACTCTGTGCGACCGGCGCTGACAATTCCGATCAGGACGTCAGAACTGCCGCCGGCTTGTGTGCCGAAGTCGGCGCGCACCTTTCCGTACTGGTTATACCGCCTCCGATGCTCCTTATGTCGTATCCGTCGATCGGAGATGGTGTCCCCGAGTGGCCTGGAGGACGTGGACAGGCAATTGCCAGATTGAATGACCGGTTTCGACAAATCGACCGATTTACACAGGACGTGGCCAGAATGGAAAGACGCTCCAAAGATATCCAGAGACTGCTGAGAGCTATGTCGCTCGCCTATGACGTTGATACCGACTATTGCGATCCGGCAAGCCTCGGCGAAGTGGCACGACAGCGGGCGCTCTGCGCCGACCTCACGATCATCGGACCGTGTCTCCTCAATGACGAGAATCTCGGACCTCCTGTTGTCAACGGCTGCTTGTTCGATACGGGAAGGCCGGTGCTCGTTGTGCCGAAGGGCACTGGGGCGACCTTGTGGCCACGGCGCGTCCTGGTCGGTTGGGATTCGCGAGTCGAGGCGTCCCGTGCGGTTCGGGAAGCGCTGGGTGTCTTATGCGCTGCTGAGGAAGTTCGCGTTGCCCTGGTCGATCCGAAGGCGAACTATAACGGGAACGGCGCGGAGCCTGGAGCCGACATCGCTGCCTATCTCACTCGGCACGGTGCTCGGGTGTCGGTTGACCTGTTGCCAAGTGCCGGCAAACCGGCGGCCACGGTGCTTGCGCAGCACGCAATCGAGACGTCTGCCGACATGATAGTCATGGGCGCTTATGGCAGCCGTCGGCTGCGTGAGCGGCTCTTTGGCGGCGTGACGAGATGGATCTTTGAGAAGCCGACATTGCCGCTGTTTTTGGCTCGCTGACTGGTTGCGGAGCCGCACCGATGCTGTTCGAAGCTCTACGGTGATGCGTGGATTCATACCGTAGATGCGCTCCATCGAAACAATCGAGTTTACGGAGAGTAACGAACATGAAAAAGCTTTGCTCAGGAGGCGACGCCCACCGGAAATCTCTCCAGTCATGCGCAAGGCGGAAAGTGGAACGGAGTCCTCCCAGTTCTGATGCCCAGGGTACACCACTCAATTTAACCGCTCGCTTTCCTGGCGCATCCTGCAGCACCACGAGCTGACGATTGTGCTCGCGACCGCGGGACGCATTCGGTCCGCAGCTTTGTCGAGGCTGCCCGTGTTGGGAGGGAGATCGTCTGGAAGGGGAAGGCGTTGACGAGGTAGGCCGCGAACGCAGGAGTAATTAGGCGCTGATCCGGATAGAAGCGGCTATTTCGGTCCAGGCCGAGGGTGGACCTGCCGATTGGCGAGGGCTGCTAAGGCGGCCACCAAGCACGGTTGGAAGCCAAAGACGACTTTGATGAGCTCGTCTAATGGTCGAGACCGACTGTCACGCTTCGGAATCACGCTCGTTTAAAGGGAAAGATAATGATCTCGCTGGAGGGCAAACGCGTCTGGTCTCCGGCCACAGCCGGCATGGTTGGGGTGCGCAGTGGTGCGCCGCTATCCGGCGCGCCCGAGGCAAAGGCCCTACGTGGCTTGCCGTTGTAAAACCAACTCGCCGGATAGCCGGACACTACGCTGGCGTTATCGACAGAGTTCGGGCCATAACCGTCTCTGTAGAACCCCACCGTATGAAAGATGAAGGTATCTCGTTCGATATCGACGAGAACGATGATGTGCGGCTTCCACCCGAACCTCGGGTCGAAGCCGCTCATCCGATCCTGGAGCCGTGAATCAACGCCCGCGGTCAGATAATCTTTGCTGCTTCCAGCGTAGAGAACATCTGCGCCGGAGTCGCAGAGCTTCTCATTGTCCCTCCCGAAAATGCGCGGTTCGTCGCGGCCATTGTCACCGGAGAGTTCGTCCCATGCCTTCTCGCCGCAGGATCCGTGATCGCTTTCCCGGGTCAAAGATTGGTCGTCGCCTCCGCAATCGGCGATCCGGTCGATGCCACTGGAACCCAAGCTAACATCGTGACGCTCGTTGCCCAAGGTTTCGGAAGCTGGTTGACCGCTAAGAAACCGTTTCAGCTGTAGGATGAATTTTTTGATCTCAATTCTCCCAGATGCAGCCCACCACGCGACGAAGCGCCTCCGTATATCGCTCGTCGAGTCATCGCTCCAATCGATTGCCATTATGCTCTCATCTGCACGATGAATGTTCCCACGTGCATTTCGCCTTTCCGCCGAGCAGTGCGCATGGCACTGCGGCAGCCCCACTGGGTGGCCAATCATCTGAACATTCGAGATGCCAAACCGCCGACCGTGTGGTGGTCACGTATCTCGGCCACATCGTCGAGCAGGGCACCACAGACCAGATATTGTCGCCGCACTACCACCCCTATACCGATGCACTTTTGTCGGCGATCCCGATTGCCGACACCTGTGTCGTCAAGAAACACATCATTTCCTCGGCGATGGATCCGCCGAGCGGCTGCCCCTTCCAGACGCGCTGTCCGCGCAAGCATCTGGTTCCCAGAGAAATTTGTGAGCGCGAGGTTCCGCCATCCGAAAGCTGCCCGGTAGCCATAATATCAAGTGCCACCTACCGGACGACGCGGTCTTCGTAGTGATGGAGCCGGTCAATAAACTCAAGCCTTAGCCCGAAGAGGAGGCGGGGGTGAGAGAGGCGGGATCGGGATAGGATCAATTCGCGGTCGTGTGTGCGCCAGCTGCTGTGCGGCCGTGTCGACGTCTCTACAGCCTCGATCGCTGTTAGGTCGCCATCCGGGTCCCGACTTAGGCGCGGCGCGCCCTGCCGGTGCCCCTCCTCACTGGCAGAGCCCCTACTTTCAACCAAACCAATGACCGAGACGAATTTCCCGAAGGCCCGCCACGGGATCTTCTTGGGTAGAGATCGCCGAAGACAACGGCGTCGGCAACGCACGCCGACGTCAGGAACAAAGGATTGAGCGGGAACGGCAAAAAATTCAGACATCCGTTCGATCACTTTTCTCCAATGGTGCTGATCCGGGACATCCCGTCCCGTTGCACATCGTCGGCAATCCCTCCGAGCATTAGGGACAGGCTAACCCTTGGCACAGGAAATGCTCATTTTCGCATTTGGGTCCATTCAGTAAATCGCGAATCAGACCGCCGCCGCATTCGCAGAAAACTGGGTAGGAAGAAAAGGACGATATGACTCTTGAAAAGTGGACACGCTTGTCGTTGGCGGCGGCCAAGCGGGAGTGGCTATGAGCGAGCACCTGAGCAAGAGCGGGGGTGCCTCATCTAATTCTTGAACGCGGCCGGATTGCCGAACGCTGGCGCTCGCAGCGGTGGGACTCCCTCGTTGCCAATGGCCCGACCTGGTATGACCGGTTCCCGGGCATGGAGTTTCCAGGGACCGGTCCCGATGACTTTGCCTCCAAAGGAGGAGGTCGCCGACTATTTTGTCGCTTATGCAAAGCAACTCAATGCGCGATCCGCTGCGGCCTGGAGGTCAAGCTCGGGCAAAGAAATGTCGGGCGGCCCGGATTCCGCGCCGAGACGTCGGACGGCGTGATCGAAGCCAACAGCATCATCGCCGCGACCGGACCTTTCCAGATCCCGTCACGATCGCCCGCCGCGGGCCTATCGCGGGCGCGACTTCTAATGGTGGCTGGGGCGTCCTCGGCAAGTGGGACGCCGAGACCCCGGGACCCGGCACCGAACACGTCACGGTCGCGGTGAGCGGCGCGCGCGGCGGCGAGACGATCGACTTCGTCGTCTGGCCGCGCAGGGGCTTACGCTCTTCGGTATGACAAGCACGTACCAGGACGGCGTGATGAGCTTCACGCCTGATCTGGCTAAAAACATTGCCCGCGGCGACGCAAGCTTGATGTCGCTGCTGGATGAAGCCGACGCCTATGTCGCTCGCAACCGTCTCGACCTCTCGGAAGAGCCCGCGGCCGAATGCGTGACCAAACCGTCCGCGAGCTCGACCTGGCCGAGGCCGGGATAGCGGCGATCGTCTGGGCGACAGGCTTTGCTGTCGACTACAGCTGGCTGAAGGTCGACGCCTTCGACGAGAAGGGCCGGCCAAGGCACCACCGTGGCGTCTCGAGCCAGCCCGGCTCTATTTCCTGGGTTTACCTTGGCAGTCCAAAGAGCTTCTTCTGGGGCGTCTGGCATGATGCCAAACACGTGGCCGACCGTATTTCGACGCAGTGAAAATATCTGGCCTACCATGCTGCCGCGAAGGGCCAGCCCCTGGATGCCTGACCTGACCCTGCCCGCCTGCGGTGTGGAAGGGTCACTGCCGCGAGCATCCATCTGCCCGCATCGTCGGTTATCCGACAAT
Source organism: Mesorhizobium sp. WSM4842 (assembly GCF_055901575.1). Taxonomy (NCBI): domain Bacteria; kingdom Pseudomonadati; phylum Pseudomonadota; class Alphaproteobacteria; order Hyphomicrobiales; family Phyllobacteriaceae; genus Mesorhizobium; species Mesorhizobium sp. WSM4842. Next base: position 6,863,492 of record NZ_CM148372.1, on the reverse strand, counting down.
GTCGGGTTCCGGACGAGCTGGAATTCGAGAACTCATTGCTTGGGCAGACTTCTTTTCCGGCACGCTTCATGCATGGGAGTTTTCGAACGCATTTGTGAGACGTCATCTCATGGTAGCCCTTCGAAGAACGAGCCGCGCCCGTTTGAAAAAGCCAAATCCTGTGGTGGAGGCAGCCGCTAGAAGCCGCCGTAACATCCGGAAAAGCTGCGCGACAGCATCACACGCGTCCTTCTCGCCCTTGGCGTGGGTTTGGCGCGCGCTGTCGATGTCGCCGACCTTGAGCCCAACGAGGACAGGCTTTTGCCTTCCTCGCAGTCGCGACCGCGGACGGCAAGGCCATTGTCCTGGTGAGCGACGACGGCGCCGGCATTTCGCCCAGCAACCGGACCCGCATTTCGAGCCATTCTTCACCACACGCCGCGATTTCGGCGGCACGGGCATGGGCCTCGGCATCGTGCTGGCCCTCCTGAAAGCGCATGACTCCGAGCGCGGCACGCGCTTCGAGATCATCCTGCCGGCTGCATGAATTGGAGCCTGATCCGAAAACCGGCTTTCGGGATCATGCTCTGGAACTGGAGAATCGAAAAAGTGCGCTACGACGTCGTCATCATCGGCGGAGCCATCGTCGGCTCCTCGATCGCTTATTATCTGCGCGAAGAAGGGTTTTCGGGCTCGATCGCGCTGGTCGAGCGCGACCCGCTGTTCGCCCATGCGGCAACGACGCTGTCCTGCGCTTCGATCCGCCAGCAGTTTTCGATTCCCGAAAACATCCGCCTGTCGCAGTTCACGCTGAAACTGTTCCGGCGACTGACGGAAGAATTCGGTGCCGACGCCGATATCGGCTTTCGCGAAGGCGGCTATCTCATCCTTGCCGGCGAGAACGGTCTGCCGATCCTTAAGCGCAACCACGAGACGCAGATGGCCGAGGGCGCCGACATCGTGCTTGAGGATGCGGAGGCGCTCGTCCGCCGGTTTCCGTGGCTGTCGCCGGAGGGCATCACCGCCGGCGCCTACGGCCGCACGGGCGAGGGCTGGTTCGACGCGCATGCCATGCTGATGCTGTTCCGCAAGGCGCTGCGGGACGAAAACATCGATTTCATCACCGCTGATGTGACCGGTATCGAACAGCAGGGCGACCGCGTCACCGGGGTAAACCTCGACAACGGCGAGCAGCTCGACGCCGGTATCGTCGTCAACGCCGCCGGGCCGAATGCCGGCAAAGTTTCCGCAATGGCCGGGCTGGCGCTGCCGGTGGAGCCGCGCAAGCGCAATGTCTTCATCTTCGAGGCGCGCGAGAAATATGACGACATGCCGCTGCTGGTCGATCCCTCAGGCATCTATGTCAGGCCGGAGGGCTCGGTCTACATCACCGGCGGCGCCGAGCCGGAAGAGGGTGACGGCCCTGCCGATCCCAGCGATTTCGAGCCCGACTGGCCGCTGTTCGAAGAGGTGATCTGGCCGGTGATGGCGACCCGCATTCCAGCCTTCGAGGCGATCAAGCCGACGCGCGCCTGGGCCGGCCATTATGACTACAACACGCTAGACCAGAACGCGGTGATCGGCCCGCATCCGCAGGTGCAGAATTTTCTCTTCGCCAACGGTTTTTCCGGCCACGGCCTGCAGCAGGCGCCGGCCGTCGGCAAGGCGCTGGCCGAGCTGATCGTGCATGGCGGCTATCGCACGGTGGACTGCTCGGCGTTTGGATATGAGCGCGTCGCCGAAGGGCGGGCGTTCAGGGAATTGAACGTGATTTGAGGGAGCGACCGTGCAGACTAAACCGTTCTGTCGAGTTCCCGCCCACCCCCCTCTGGCCTGCCGGCCATCTCCCCCGCAAGGGGGGAGATCGGCAGCTTCGCTGGGGGCTCCAAACTTCTAGCCTTGGAGATTGGCGAAAGCAGCGATGACGGCCAATCTCCCCCCACACGGGGCAGGGCTATCGCATTTGAGTCATGAGTTGGAAGAGATAAGCATCGTTCCAGCCTGCACGCATCATTTTGCCGCGCATGGTGTCCTTTTTGCTGTCGGTTCGAAAGGTATTGAGGCAGAAGCGCCGAGCAGATCGAGGTTTTCAGGGCCGTGATCCTTTCTGGTCCGGCAGTCGGCGGCGCAACATTTCGGCTCGCTTCGTCTGACGACGGTAAAAACCAGCAGCAAAGTCCAAGGTAGGCCATAGTCCACCTCCCCTGCCGGCCGAGTCTCTACGCGATATCGGCGACAGGGGCGAGCGTCTGCCTCTGAGGAAGACGCCGAACAGCAGGCCAAGCCTTACACTGATTTTGGTGGCATTGAGTTCGCTGACACCGTGACATGGAGCCTATCACGGGCGGGAAGTGCCTGGTGGCAGAACTCGACAAGCGGCGCTAGGTTCTGGACGCTGGCGTTGCTGACCAGGACATCGAGGCGCCCGAAGGTTTCGATCGCCTGCATCAGCCGCTTTCCACCTGCCCCTCACGCTGGCAACCATTTTTTGTCAATCGATCGATCCCGGACGCCACTGTTGGACTTCGCTGTGATCAAGATCCGCGGACCACTCTTGCTGCCCCCATCGCGTTGGTTCCATGAGATCTCATTGTAAAAGTTCATGGTTTCTCCTTTCCGATGGCGAGGCTCGGCTTCCGCGAGATAGTCGTGGACGACCTTCCCGAGCGCGAGCGTGAGATCTGCGACGAGGTGTACGGCCGAGACTACTTCCAGCACCGGCAGTTCGGCGACGGGGGCAAGCGCATGCGACCAGAGGTTCAGGGCTGCCGGGCCGGTCCAGGCGCCCCTCAGATGGACGTCCTCTAGATGATATTCCACGAGCTCACAGATACGCGGCGTGCCGTCGACGTGCGGGATGATTTTGAGGAGGAAGCTCGGTTCAGCGAGCGAGGCCCTCACACTCGCGAGGTCGGCGGTTCGGTGCTTGTAGCCCATGGTACCCGTCGCGACGCGGACCGGCCCGTAGTCCAGCGTGCCAACAAGGGTATCCGTCTCCGTTCGGAGCGTTGGGCTAGCGAGCTTCTTGGGAAAGCCCCACAACTCGCGTCCGCCCGCTATCGGCGGATGGTCGTCGAGAAACATGCAGTGGGTGTAGCTCCCCCTGCGGCCACAGAAGGAGACAGGGATGACCTGTCCGCCTTCCGTGTAGTCGCCGAAGCCCGTCGAGTCCGGCATGCGAATGAACTCGAATTTGACCAGAGGCTCGCACACCTGAAGCGGCTCCGGCACAAGGTCGCGCAGTTTCTGCGGATCGGTGCGATATGTGATGATCAGATACTCCCGGTTGCGGAACCGATATGGGCCGGCCGGGTAGGCCGGGCTGGTCAGGGGCATGGCGAAAGCTCTCCCACGGACGGTATCTTGGTGCATGTTTGAAATTCCTTTGTGCTGGATCAAGTGGGCTTAGATCGGTCTGCATGATGGCGGCGAGGCTCTCCGAGGTGCTGTCGTAATTCGTAAGGGATGCATGGCGTAATCGCGCGTAGCCATTTTGCGCTGGGCAATTGCGTTGGGGCGCGATCATTGGCGATGGTCGCGGACGCGGTTCCATGGCTCCGGTTGTGATCGAGAGGCAAGATTCGAGTAAAGTGATTTTGTTCCTCATTTGAAGGCGCTGCTTCCCGTCTGCCCTCGTGGTAGGAGGAGGTGGAGTGGCGGCCAGCTCCGTTTCTCCTCATGACGGGGTTTGCGGATCGACGCGCATGCGCCATGCCAAATGAGAAATCGTTCGAGGCCCGCAGGACAGACGGCCTCGGCGAGCCAGTCGAGAGACAAGGTCTTCGCCTCACGCGGATCAGATACGAATTCCCGAGCACTGCGGTGATGTAGCAGGAAGGCCTGCGATGCCACCAAACCTCTGTCGCGAAAAATATGGAGGTGACGCGGTATCCGCCGTCTAGCGAAACAGCATCCGGCAGCTCGCACTCGACGGCCTGGCTTCATCGCCGGCTTCAGGAGAAAAGATCAGCTATGAGCCGGCAGGCAATCGCTGCACGCGGCGGTCAGGTCGTGTAGATCTTCCGCGCACACAGCCGGCGCCGAAATGATGCTAGATGATGAGCCGACGCCAACATTACCGCAGGGGAGCCAGCCAAGTCTGTCCTCAAGCGTCTGACGATGAGTGATGCATGTCCAAAAGCTGACAGCGACAAAAAACATGTCTGGTCCATTACACACCGGCCGCCTTGGGCGTGAGGTTTTTCGAAGCCTACTCATGCAGTTGCTGCGGCTAAGCGCGCTGGCACGGCCTTTGCTGGAGATGCGGTAATATTGAGTGGGGGCTGACCGCATGAGAACGCGCGAGACGATTGATGGTCTGCTACGCCATCTCGGCGGCGCGCCCGCTCAACGGTCACGGCTACACCTTTTGGCAATGGCTGACGCGCGACATTGCGGTTGCGCCGCCCTGCCGCGCCGATGCGCCCAAAGTTCGTTGATAGTTCGCTCGGCAGATTGAGGTAGCCGGCTGTTGACTGCTGCCCAGGCGGAGATGGCTGGGTTCATTCGGAACGTCTTGACCGTTGGTGTCATGAAGCCAAAGACACCATGCTGGACGTTATGCATGACCAGACGAGTGGGAGTCATAACGAATGATTTTACCGGAACTGCGCTCTGCTATCCCAGCCGGCAGAGTTTTGGAGATAACGACGACCACAGGATGCATCGTGGGATGTTCATATTGTCCGCAGGACAAGTTCGCTGACCGGCAAAGAAAAGTATCTGATACGAAGCATCTTAGTCTTGGAGATTTCAAGCGCTGTCTGGCGCGCGTACCAACCTCCGTCGACATTAGTTTTGCCGGGTATTCTGAGCCATGGCTCAATCCGGATTGCACCGAAATGGTCGAGCACGCTTCCGCCAAAGGCCACGGCATCAGGATTTTCACGACGCTTGTGGGAATGAAGGGGCGGGATCTACAACGCTTGCAGGCGCTGCGGTTGGGGGTATTCGTGGTTCATGTTTTTGATGATGGCGCTCACATGAATAGCCGCCTTGTCGGAGACAAGTATCGCGATTTGGTTGGTCAACTCGTCGACGCCGAGATTCCATCAATTCGATTCGTGGTTTTGGGCGAGCCCCATCCCGATATCGCCGACATTATCCCTGCCGAAGCCCTAGTTCGCGCGCGACCGGTGAGCAGCAGGGGTGGAAGCGTAGATCCTAAGATTGTAGAACCACGGCAGCCAGTCGTCGGAGCGCTGATATGCGTGGACGAACGACAGTATCGGAATGTTCTCCTTCCAAACGGCGAGGTTACTCTCTGCTCCATGGATTTTGAGCGGCGTCACGTACTGGGCAACCTTCTACGCCACGAATACGGCGATCTCTTTAAAAGCCCAGTTTTTTGCGAAATCGTCGATCGCATGAACGGAGCGGATGGTTTTCTGCTCTGTAGGATGTGTGAATTTGCCGATCCAAACGACCGGCTGCTGACTGGGTGCCGGCCGACCGCCTGAAAGAGGCGGGCCGGCGAACGCTGCTTTGGACTGCAAATGCCCGGCGAAATCACGAGTTTTTCGCGTCACGCGAGCGTGATCCCGTACGCGCGGGAGTCGGCCTCCGATCAATACGAGGCGAGCTCATCGAAAGTAGTCGTCGGCTTCCAATCGAGCTTGATGGCCGCCTTGGAGGCATCACCGATCAGTAGGTCAACCTCGATTGGCCCGAAACAACGTTTGTCTATTTGGATCAGCGCCTAGTTATTCCTGCGTTCGCGGCCCAACTCGTCAACACCTTCGCCTTCCCAGAATATCTCTTCCCGACCCGCCTGGAGGCAGCCTCGACAAAGCTGCGGACCGAATGCGTCTCGCTGGTCGCGAGCACCGTCAGGCTCGTGGTGCTGCAGGATGGGGCACACGGCCTCGAATAGCTGTGTGACCGTCTTTAGCTGGATTCTGCGTCTCAAAATCCAGATCTCGCCTCCATCTTCCGCAAGACGGGAGAGACCTCCTGGGGCCCCCGGCTTCCGAAGGCGTCTTTTCAGATTCCAGCCCCGAGAAGTGGCAAGAGCCTTTTTCCGCGCCACAGTCCATGAACCTGGGTTGCTGGCCGTCCTAAGAGAAAATTCCGATGCGGACCTGCCCTATTAGCTACCGGCTCCTGGCAAGAGGACGGCGACGCGGCAAATCGGCCACCGGCAAGGTTTCCCCCTCATTGTCGGATACCCGACAGGATCACAAACCCGCTAACCGTTGCTTTCATGAAAGTTTCCTTTTGGCACGTTTGATGCAGGGGATCTTCCGAACACATCAGCGGATGCCCTCCTATGAGCAGGCTCAGGGAAAAATGCTGTTGCCGCATTCGAGACCGCGCCCTCGCTGACCGCCAAGTCGGTCAAAGGTCGGCGCATCATGGTGGAGGCGGGCGACTTCGCCCGATTAAAACACGGAAAAAGGTTGGAAAGCAGCTCGCCGACCGAGACGCAATCATCGAAGCGGCGGACATATGTCGCCGCCACGCCCCACAAGTCGTGGACATGAGTGTCGATCTCATCACTTGGCCGGGATCCATGGGCTTCATACCCGACCATACGAAAGCGGGGACAAAATCTAGCAAATCCAGCGGCACCGAAGTCGAGAATGCCCGCGTGGAGACTGAAGCCGATGGCCAGAGCCGATATTCCTCGAACATCGCCTAATTGGGAAGCACCTAGAGGAGCAAGACAAGTGGAGCTCTCTTGCATTGGAGTGGGAGCTGGGGCGTCTAATTTGAGCCTTGCGTGCCAGATGCACGAGCAAATTGGGCAAGGGGCACTGTTCTTGGATCGGCAAGTCGACTTCCGCTGGCACCCAGGCAGCGCATTCGATTCCTCGGAGCTCCAGGTCAGCCACTTCAAGGATTTGGTCACGCTGGTTAACCCGCGATCAGCCTACACTTTCGTGAATTACCTGCATGAGAACGGGCGTCTGTACCACTTCCTGAATGCACAGTTCGAAGCCGTGCTCAGAGCTGAGTTCGAGCAATACCTGAACTGGGCCTTTTACAGGAACCCGCTTGTCCGCGGCGGCGAGACGGTGCGCGAAATCCGCTTTGACGGCGAGTTTCGGGTTCGCACCAATAACGCGGTTCTCGGCGCCAGAAACGTCGTGGTCGGCATTGGCAAGCAGGCGCATATTCCACCTCAGTTTCAGGGCTGGACTGGACGCAACCTGTTCCACTCATCTGAATTGCTGCACATTTGTCCTGAGGTGCACAAAAAGCATGTCTGCGTGGTCGGCGGGGGACAGTCCGGAGCCGACGTGCTGTTGCACCTTGTTGGCCGGACGAAAGAACGGCGGCCTCGATCGATCACTTGGGTTTCGCAGCGCGAAAACTACCTGCCCATCGACAACAGTCCGTTCACAAACGAGTTGTTCATGCCCTGCTTCTCGGATCGTTTCGCGGCAATGAGCGAGTCGAAGCGCAAGCTGTTCCTGCGGCGCTTCGTGCTTGCTTCCGACGGCATATCGGAAAGCACGTTGCGTGCGATCTATCAGGCGCTATACCGCCACGCATTTCTAGAGCCAAACCAATGCGCAATCACACTGCGGCCGGGCTGCACTGTCTCGCACTGCATCAACGCCGGCGCGGGCCACAGACTCACCCTGCGGCATGGCATGGAGGAGGTCGAAGAAGTCACGGCCGACATCGTCATCCTGGCCACCGGTTACGAGAACGCGGTGCCAGGCTTCTTGGAACCGATGGCGGACCGGCTGGAAAAGATCGACAACGAATTAGCTATTCGCGAAGATTTTTCGGTGTGCTGGGGCGGACCGCCTGACAGACGCATCTTCGTACAGAACGCGAGCCTAGGACAGCGTGGGCTGGCTGATCCGAATCTAAGCCTGCTGGCATGGCGAGCGCGTCGCATCCTCGACAGCCTTCTGGGGCGCGCGCCGCGCGCCAACCCCGAGCATCCCGGCTTCATCAGCCGTACCTCTATCGAGAGCTGGTCCGACACCGTCGCAGAAGAAATGGGCAGCGGGATATGACCGGCCGACTGCTGATCATTGGCGGTGGCATCCAAGGAATGATTCCGCCTTCACTGCAGCGGAGGCCTGAGAGCGAGACGCACTTAGCGTCGTCCCATATGCCGTGGAGTACTGTTTCCGTCGACCCACAACCTGACCAGCGCCCGACTGCCCTAACCGGAATGTTTGACCAGCCAGTCTTTCCAACAGGAGGCTTTTCGCGTGTTGACTGATGCACAAAGAGAAAAGTGGCAGAAAGACGGATATGTCAGGCTCGAAAGGTTCTTCGATCCCGCAGCTCTGGAACGTATCTCCAGCTTCGTTGAAGATGTATCACGCTGGGATGTCAGCGATGATAAATGGCTCATGTGGTTCGAGAAAACGACGGACAATCGAAAGATCACCTCTAAGGTCGAGAATTTTCTCGACTTCCATGATACGTTGCGTCATTTGCTGCTAGGGGATCAACGCATACAGTCTGCGGTCGAGGATTTGCTTGGGGAAGATTCGCGCAGGCTCAAGGAGTTGCTGATTTTACACTATCCCGACAGCGGCGGCTATCGCCCGCATCAGGACATTTATCACATCCCACACAGATTGCCCGACCGGATGGTCCATGCGGTCATTGCCATAGGCATCGACGACTCCGACCCGGACAACGGCGGGCTTTTCTTCAGCCCTGGCAACCACAAGAAGGGAGTATTTCCCATGGATGCCGGCGGGGTGATTGATCCTGAGATCGCCGAAACATTCTCCTGGGAACCCGTAGTATGGAAGGCTGGCGACATCTTCATCTTCGACGATTACGCACCGCATTACTCGCAGCCGAATAAAAGTAATCGTTCGCGGCGGACGCTCTACTTGGTCTTCCAGCGTGCTTCAATCGGTGGACCGACCCGCGCTGAATATAATGTGCTTAAGCGCGTCCTTAATCCGCCAGAGGGCAAAGTGGCCGATCTAAACAATCTCAAGCCGCCAAACGGCATTTTCTATCGCGATTGAGCTCACGCAACTAGGCGAGGCATGCACGCGAACCTGATCGACCGCTCAAAAATGCGGAGAGTATGTCTGATCTGCGGGCTGCTGGAGCATCGCCGCAGCCCGTTACGACGCTTCGGCACGTCGATTGTGGAGGTGGTCGCCGGGCGGTCTTCTGGGACGCCTAAAGCCCTACCTGCGCGCCCGTCGTCGCCCGCCGGGGGCCCAGAGCCGGATTATTCTGCCGGGCCGCCAACGGGTCCGGGCTATCGCCTCTCTTCGCAATTTGCAGCAGAGGCTGCTGCTTTGGCAGCCGAACATACCGCTGCTTCAACAGCTGAGATTCGTCATGCGCAAATACACGTTTTCTCGAACGGAGCTGTCGCGGGCGTTCGGTATCGACATGGCCACGCTTGGAACGGGAAGCGCCGGCACGGGGTTTTCAATCGGAAAGGTTGGACCGGGCGTCACATCCGAGCCCCATCGGCACGACGAAATCGAGGCCTTCGTGGTCCTGTCTGGCGCTGGCAAGGTCAGGACCGACCTTAGGGAAATCCCGGTCGAGGCCGGCGATGTCGTTCTGTTCCACCCTTTTGAAGCGCATGTGCTGCACAACGATGGGGACGAAGACCTAAATTTCCTCGATGTCTACTGGCGTGACGGCAAGGCTGCCCTCGATGCCGCTGCAAAGGTCGCGGCTCCCCGCCGGCCGATCTTCGTCTTCTCCACGCCGCCGACGCCTAATGGCGATCTGCATCTAGGGCATCTTTCTGGGCCTTATTTTGGCGCCGATGTCTACACGCGTTTCCTACGCATGAAAGGGGCCGAAGCCTATCACCTGACTGGAAGCGACGATTACCAGAGCTACGTCGCAACGCGTGCCGATGCCGATCAATCGACGCCCGCAAAGGTGGCGCGCCACTATGCGAACGAGATTCGCACCACGCTTGCACTTCTTGACTGTGAGGTCCACAGCTTCCTACCCACGTTGGGCGATGACGCTTATGCAGAGTTTCAGGCCGCGTGTTTCCGTAGTCTTCTGAGCAGCTCGGCGGTAGATCTGCGCCAGAGCCCTGCGCTTTTCGATGCAGTGACAGGCGACTACCTTTACGAACCGGATGTAAGCGGCCTCTGCCCCGATTGCGGCGGCTCCACGAGCGGCAACATCTGTGAGGAATGCGGCTCGCCGAATCTATGCCACGACTTGCGTGCAGCCAGGTCCCGTCAATCGGCCGAGGCGCCGGTGGTCGGCTCCGTGCTCCGTGCCGAACTTGCGCTGGAACGATGCTACGATAATATCGACCGGCATTTAAGGGCGTCGGGCGCCCCCGCTCGGATCATGGACCTCTTCGCGCGTCTGCGCCAACGCGGCGACTTTTCCGTGCCCATCACCCACCCGTCGGACTGGGGCCTACCGGCCGAGGGGTTCCCGGGGCAGGTGACCTGGGTCTGGCCAGAGATGGCGTTTGGTTTTCTTTACAACATCCAGGCGCTGGCTAGCTCGCTCGGTCGAGATTGGAATGCGGCCCTGCCCAGCAATGACTGGCAGATTGTCCATTTCTTCGGCTTCGATAATTCCTTCTATCACGCGGTACTTTGTCCGGCGCTTTATGCTGAGGTCTTCTCCCACTGGACGCCGCGCATCCGGTATCATGTGAACGAGTTCTACCTGCTCGACGGCCAGAAGTTCTCGACCAGCCGCGGCCATGCGGTCTGGGGCAAAAAGGTTCTAGGCCCAAAGACAGTCGATGTCGTCCGTCTTCATTTGGGCCTGACACGCCCGGAAGGTGAGCGGACGGACTTCACGCTGGACGCGCTACGCCGCACTGAGGACGAGGTGTTCCAAGGGACCTGGCTGAATTGGCTTGATGCGCTGCACCGGGAAATCAAGCAGGACTTTGGCGGCTGTGTGCCCGACGCAGGCGACTGGGCTCCCGCCGATCGCGCATTCTTTGCTCGGATAGAGATCCATCGCGCGGCGATGGAACGCGCCTATTCGGACGATGGCTTCTCCGTCCGGCGCGCGGCCGCGCAGGCCTGCGATTTTGTGAGCGATTGTGTAATCTACCGACAGGCGCAGGACTATGCAGGGGCGCGACGTCTCTATCCCGCCCGCACCCTCACTTCGCTCGCCCTTCAGACGACGGCCGCTGCAGTCCTGGCACAGACACTCGCGCCGCTGATGCCCCGATTTGCCAGCACGCTGGCGCGAGGCATCGACGGCATCTCAACCGAAACATGGCCCACGTCCGTCCGGCGCCTTGCGCCAGGAACGACCTTTGATCTCGGACCCGTGCTAGGTTTCTACGCCAGAGCAGACATTCCTGTTCCCAATGAGGAGGCATAATAGCGTATCGCAATTTCGACCATTTGGGCGGCAAGCAAAGCCGATGATGCCGAAGCTTTACTCGCTGTCGCTGGCTGCCGAATGCCACTACCAGACCATAGACACAAACACTGGCGGGCCTTAACCGACATATCGTCGAAACGCTGGCCCGCGCCTTGGAGGATCGCTCGGGTGACAGCTTTCCGGCGCATGCCATTCGTGCGGCAAATGCCGAGGGGCTCCACTGCGCTGACCAACTTTTTCGGAATCGCGAAATTTCAGACCTATTGCCCGCCGTCAAGAAGGTCATGCAGTTCGGGCGCTGGTCAGCCTAGCGCCCGTGATAGTGCTCGATAGCGGGACAACGCCTCTCGTCTAAGGCATGACCAGCCCCTTTTTGCTGGCCGAATGCCTATTCGACCCAATTGAGCTTCTAAGGACGACGGGCCATCTACGGCTCAGATTAGTATGGCCGCGCTCGAACGTGAGCCGATCGTGTCGCTCGAGACCTGGCTGCAGAAGGGGCCAGCGTAGAACAATCGTACCGTGGTGCAGCATTGCATGTTGTCGGCGCTCAACGCCGATCGCCCGCGCATCGCCGGCGCCGAATGATGCTAGACGAGCCGACGCCAACTTTACCGCAAGACCGAACAGGCAAGCGGTTCTCGCCCTCAAGCGTCTGACGCATGATGCGTGTCCACAAGCTGACAGCGGCAGAAAACTGTCGGGTTCAAAACAACCGGCCGTCTTGGGCTTGCGAGGTTTTCGAGGCCGTTCATCCATTTACTGCGGGCTAAGCGCTGGCACGACGTTTGCTGGTTGAGATCGGCAATACCGAGTGAGGGCTGATCGCATGAGACACGCAAGACATTGATCCTAACCGGTGTATTCCATTTCCGAGAGAAGAACCAGCTCGCGACAAACGTCAGGAAAGGTGTGGGAATTGGAGAGCAACATGTTGCGTAGGGAGTCCCCGGCTCCTCCGATCAAAGTGGACGACTGGCTGCGTGGCGAACCGCCTTACGAACTTCAGCCCGGCAAGTGTAGGGATGACAATTGGAATGGAACTCTAGTCAATTCGCCCACTTTCTGCGACGCGACCGCAGTCACTATGTCCATGGAGCACAGGGCGGTCGTTTGCTGCAGGTGAAGGCTCGGACTTCAATGACCTCCAACCGAGTCGCCGCGGCCGCGATATTCGACCCGAATTTGGCCCGTCGTTGAAGACGTCACAGTCCAGGACGTGTTTAAGATCGGCCACAGGGGCAGCATTTACGTGGAATGGGCCTGGCCAGGCCGGACGTCGGCTGCGTAAGCGGGCCCGAAGTCGGCGTAACCGAAAACAGAAATCGCTCCTTCGAGGACGAGACCTGAAATTAGAAACGAAATGTCTCACGCAGCGCTTTGCCCTGCCGTCAACAAGGACGGAGAGGCCCGTGCCCGCCCATTCGTCGAATGCCTCCTTCGGCTGATCCGTGCTCAGGACTTCCACGGCCCTGCCAGGGAAATCGGACGCCGGGCTGCTGGCCGATTTCCTCATCACCAAGGAACTGCGCCGGAATATCCAATCGGTGGCAATCCGGATCCGAACGCGCTGTGGAGTCTCAACCTGTCTTAGACCGTAGTGGAGATTGCGATCGAGGAGCGCTCAGGCGTGATGACATAGTCAACAACAGAAATGAAACCGACCGGTGCTTCGGGCGCGTGCTCATCACGGTCGGGCAGTTCGCCGGTGTGTCGGGGCGTCTATCGGTTCGGCTTCGAGAGTCTCCGGAAACTCGCGGATATCGGCGCGAAGCTGGTCGACGATGCGACTGCAGCTATTGCCTATCCCGACGTGGCGTCGGGCGTGAAGAAACCGATTTTCGAGGAAGGATCATGTCAAACCTGGATGAGATGGCGAAGAAAGTCCGAAAGCTTCAACTGCGCGCGGCAATTGCCAAGACGAACTTGCGCGACCTTGCCGAGGGTCTCCCGGTCAAATGGATTGAGATAGAGGAAGTCGCCGAGAAAACGCATGCCCTCTATGCCGAGTTAGATGGTGCCAGGAGAGAGCTCGCCAAAATGAAGACTTTGCGATGAGGAGCACATTCATCAGCCGCGACGGCTCCATATGGGTGCCGGAATATCTGATCGCTATAGATGGCAAGATCTGTATCGGCTGCGGCCGCTGTTTCAAAGTCTGCTCGCGCGAGGTCATGCATCTTTACGGCGTCGATGACGCGGACGAAATCCTCGGCGCCTGCGACGGCGGTGACGACGATTTCGATGGTGAGCTCAATCGCATGATCATGGTTGTCGACCATGCCGGCCGCTGCATTGGCTGCGGAGCCTGCGGCCGCGTCTGCCCAAAGAACTGCCAGACGCATGTAGCGGCCGACCAGATCGCAGCATGAGCAGCATTTACTTGACGAGACAAAACCAGGAGAACGGCATTGCGCTTCATCACATTTTGTCGGCTCCTCGGGCTGGTCCTGTGCGGCAACGCTGTGACGGTTTACTTCGCCTCGCATTATTCGTTCCGTCTAGCAGTCGTCACGACGCTGGGCTGTTCGCTACTTCTTCAGCTGGGTTATTTCGCAAGTGTGCTCTTTCTGATTTGGCGATCCAGCTGCGCTGGCAAAGCCGAGCAAGGGTCTGTTTTCGATAGGTCCCAGGAAGTTCGGTACCAGTCGCCCGACGATGATGAGCGAAAGAATGAAACTCAAGATGGGCCCCAGCGCAATCAAACGCTCGGCATATCGCTGCTCCTCCCTTGAGGCGCTGTAACAAGATCAGAGCCCAGATTCATCACTTTGTTCAAGTTTGATTATTGAGATCATGGTTGCCTGGTATGGTCGAAGGCGACGGCATTCTGATCGTTCTAACGCCAGGGGAATGCAGTTTCGGTTCTCTTGACAATGGTAGTCGATCGCAGCGCACGGCACGGGTTGCTTCGTCTCGAAGGCGAACGAGCGCCGGAAAATATAACAGTGGCGCGCTGTTGCGCATCCTAACGCAGCCGACCTCACTGTCAAATAGGCCCCTTGCAAAACAGCTCTGCGTCGCTCGTTCAGCTCAATCCCGTGCCGCTGGAGAAAACATGCCGAAAAAGTTTGAACGCTACCCGCTCACCTTTGGACCCACGCCCATCTAGAAGCTCGACCGCCTCGGCAAACATCTGGGCGGCAAGGTGGAGATCTACGCCAAGCGCGAGGACTGCAACTCCGGTCTCGCATTCGGCGGAAACAAACTGCGCAAGCTCGAATACATCATCCCCGACGCGATCGCGTCAGATGCGATACCCTCGTCACCGTCGGTGGCGTGCAGTCCAACCACACCCGGATCGTCACCGTGTTCGCCGCCAGATCGGCATGAAACGTGTCTGGTTCAGGAGAGCTGGGTCCACATGAGGATGCCGGCTATGACCGGGTCGGCAACACTCTTGAGCCGCCTCGGAGCAGAGGTGCAGCGCGCAAGGCTGGCAAACACGGCGTGATCGGTTGCCGACACTTTGGCCAAGACGTCGCGCGGCAACCCCATGATGGGGCACATCCAGTCTTGCGGGTCCGCGAACCGCGGCCCGGTGACCGCTGCGAAGCCATCCAGCGCCGACATGGTCCGCACCAGCGGGCGGTTGGTCTGGGCAGCCATCCAGGCCTCGAGCGCCTCGTCGACAGCGCCATGTCATCGAGCGCGCTCATGCCGCCAAGGCGAGCGGCATCTCTTGGCGGCACCCCCAGCTCCACGGCATTAGTTCGTCCCAGCGCGAGGCTGGCCAGTCGTTCTGGATGCGCTCGGTGACATCGGCCATGTGGGCTTCGGCATCGACGCCGCAGAGCTTGCAGGTCTCGATGATGCTGAGCTCGACCGCTGACCGCTCTGCCGCGGCGAATTGCGCCTGCCGACCGTAAATCCACGAATGGCCCGCTCCGCGATCAGGTTGTTGGGCTCGAGCTGGCCATCGTAGAGGAAGCGGTTAACGCGCGCCATCGCTTGGCGCCAGCCGTGGTCGCGACGGGTTTCTTCACGGCGCGCGTACAGCGCGAAAGTACCCGAGTCGACGCCGATCTGTTCAGCAACGTACTTTAGCATTGCGCGAGGCGGAACTTCGTCGAGCCCTAGCACTCTGCCTGGGTATCGACAGAGCTGAACGGCAAAGCCAAGCTGATTATGCTCTCGCCTTCGCAGTCCAACTTCAAGCGATCGGCTGGCGACAACGAATAGTGTCGGATTAGGCTGTCCTCGTCAGCCGGCACATCGAGCTTCAGTCGTTCTTGAGCTTTGAGAAGCTTCCGTTTACCCATTGCCCTCCGTGCACGACCAATGGGCTGGGAGCTTTGTCGAGTCGGGCGCACCAAGAAATCAAATCTGACCCGATGCGACGGCAGTCCACAGGGATCGTATGCATCGGTTCCTGCACTACGTCATAGTTCACGCTCCTTTCCCCATTAGCCTACGATTTCGCACTGCTCTTGTTCTGACCCCCTCATTGGACGTGGTGGGCTCTCCGGCGCCGATTCCTCCCGCCGCCCAGGCACCACCGCCCCGCCCAGCCGTGCCAGCCCAAAAAAATGACCGAATGCATCGGCGGCTGCAGGCGCTTGGCTCGACTTCTCCATCCAAGTGCCGATCACCGAACCGACCGGCTGCTCGGTACAGGGGTTGGAACAAGCAGTTCGAAATCGCACGCGGCCTCTACCAAGCAAAGACAGCTATTGCTGATTTGGTGACGATACCGCCGCCAGGGCTTCGGCGCATCTGACGTCCGGTAGCTGCGCGAAAGACGCTCAGGAGTTGCAGCGCCGCGACCAAAGCGTCCCAATGGTTTCGCGGCCGGGCCGCGTTTTGCGAGCAGCATTGCCTGTGACGACGCGCTGCCACCAGCGAAAGCCGATCTCGTGGAAATACAGGTCGGCATGTTGCGGACCGATACGGTGAAAGACGCCAGCGATGGTGCGGCGGACACAGGAATTGATCCCCTCGACCGAATTGACGTGGACGCCATCCCGGACGTATTCGCGACTGAAATGCTTCACGGTCTCTTGCGAGGCGAAGGTCTCGCCAATGGCTATGAAGGCCTTTGGCTCATCGCTCATCAACGAGCATTGGGCTCGACCTGCGTTTCGACAGCACGCTCCACAGCGCGTAACGAAAGGCCGGTCACGACCGCCGCCGCGCGTCGCCGGTCCGGGACCGCGATCGCTATCGAGTTTTCGACGCGAACATCATTTGCGCCAATACCCAATGCGAGAACAAGTTTCTTGCATTGCACTTCCTCTTCTAAGTCGTCGTACGGACGGTTTTCAGGTGCTACCGTCGGCCTTCGCCGTAGGTGTCCATGACGGTGCTTTTGACGGGAACAGAGGAGATCTGGATAACTTCCGCCAGTTCTTTTACTGGCTGCGGATATCCCTCTTTCCACATCCAGTAGTGATCATCCGCTTCGCCATTGACGCTGACGACTTTCGATCTACCGCGGTTGTCGATAGCGTGGATGATGACACATCCGATGACCCCGCCATCCAGCGCACGCATGTCTTCGACTGCCTCGTAGACGGCGTCCTCCACGGCGGCACCTTTCTTCATGTACAAAACAACAGACCGGGCAGTGCCCGAGCGGATAGTCATCTCGCCCATGCCGGTACAGGCGCAGGCACCGTACCGGTTATCTGCATATGAACCGGCTCCGATTACCGGACTGTCACTAAACGGCCGGGATATTTCCAGCCCCAGCCTGATGTGCTCGTGCCTGCGGCGACGTCGCCCATGCTATCCTGGCCTATGAAAACGGTGGTGTCCTTGCTGATCTCGGGATCGATGGCGTGTTTGCAGAGTTCGGCCAAAGGCGCGTTGGGCCACAATCCTTTTTCTTTGTCGGTTAGCTCTTGGCGGAACCATTTCTCCCAAACAGCTTGAGTATCCGGTATGACATTTTCTCCGGCTTCCGCACCGATCTCGTTCGCAAAACGCGCGGCACCCTGATCGACAAGGAAAACATGGGGAAGTTTCTCCTTTTCACCGCCATGCCATTTCGTTGCAGAAATGCGCTAGCTGCACACCCGCTTACGAAATACGCTGGCTCGGTACAGAACGCTTTATTGAGGATCATGGCATCGATCGCGGTTGGCTCGAGGCTCTCGTAGAACGCTAGGGCAGCCACTCGGTGACGAACCCGCGACAAGCGCTCGCCCTTTCAGTCACCAGCCGAGGGCGTAGGCGGCGGCCCGTCTCGGGTCGGCGCCGCATTCCCTGACACCACTATCAAGATCATGTCGAACGAGGCACACGCCGCCAGCGCGCCACAAACGGTCCGGCCACAGGACGACCGTGTGACCGAGTTCTGACAGCGCGTCGGCTGTTGCATTGGAGAACCGCCCTTCCAGGCACAATCGGCCAGGAAAAGCGGTGTGTGGTGCGAACGAATCAGGGTGGCTATAAGTGACGAATCGCGGCTCCTCGACGGCCGTTTGAGGATCCATTCCGAATACCGACATATTGAGCAGTACCTGTAGCACCGCCTGGATCTGGCTGTCTCCACCTGGGCTGCCAATGGGCATGGTCATCTTCCCCTGGCGAAACACCATCGCTGGGTTTGGCGTGAGCCTCGGGCGTTTGCCCGGCGCGACGGATGATGGATGTTTCGGATCGGCCCAGGATTGCGAGCCGCGCGAGGAAGGAGCCAGACCAGTTCCAGGGATGATGATGGTATCGCTGCAAGTGTCGCTTGGACAAATGGAAATCGCGTTTCCCTGTCTGTCGACAACGGCGACATACGATGTATCGAATGGCCCGGTCTCCGTCTCAGCGCCTGTAACAGCTGAACTCTTGATATTGTTCCCAGCTGGTGGAAGTCCTGGCCATGCCCTGTCCTTTTGGATCAACATTCGGCGCATCTCGGCATAGGGCGACGACAGCAGCATTTCGGCCGGCACATGGATTACGTCAGGATCGCCGTAGAAACCTTCGCGGTCAGCGAACGCAAGCTTTAGTGCTTCGACGACGACGTGAATGTACTCGACTCTATTGTGTCCAAGGGCATTGAGATCGAAGCTCGCCAGAATATTGAGCGCCTGCAGCAAGGCTGGGCCTTGGCTCCAGAATCCGCACGAATGCACGTCGAGATCGCCGAACCTGGTCGACACGGTCGGCGCCAGCTTGACGTGGTACGTCGCCATGTCCTCCTCGGTGAGTAGCCCTCCATTTTCCGCATGAAAGTTCGTGATTGCTCGCATCAGGTCGCCCCGATAAAAAGCATCCCGCGCCGCCTGCAGACCGCTGGTCCGGCAGCTGCCGCGGCCGATGGCGGCCGCTTCCTCGTCGATCATGTATTGCAGGCTTGTCGCGAGATCTCTTTGGATGAATATATCTCCGACGGTCGGGCTCTTTCCTTCTGGCAGATAGATCTCTCTGTTGGACGGCCAGCGGGCATTATTGCACGCCGCCAGGTGAAGCTGTTCAGCCAAGAAAGGATACATGACGAAGCCCTCACGCGCGAATCCTACTGCGGATCGCGCAACCTCGCCAAATGACATCGTTCCGTACCTTGTCAGGGCTTCGATCCACGCGGCTGGCGCGGCGGGAATCACGGTCCGTAAGAGGCCTTCCGGCACTTGGCCCCCATGCTCGCGGATGAACAGCTCACAGCTTGCCCCGGCGGGCCAGGAACCTACACCGTCGATGGACACGAGTTCGCCTCGATCCGCCATCCAAACAATCATCGGCGCGACCCCAGCGACATTCACCTGATCGCTGTGTACAACGCCCAGCACGAGGCCTGCGGCCACCCCTGCATCAATGGCGTTGCCCCCTGCCTGCAAGATCTCAAATCCAGCGTGTGACGCGAGGTAATGCCCGGTGGAGATGGCGTGCCGGCGGCCTGAGATTGCCGGCCGCCATGCTTTGAATGTGCTCTCCTGGCTCGATCCAGCGGCCGAATCGGCAGAGCCTATGGATGTAGATGATGACATCTCCACACTCCTAACAGCCGCGTCAGTCAGCGAACGTCGGCTATGTTGTTTTGCAATAGCGCCCGTTCACGCACTAAAATTGGAACCATGATCATCTCTTGATACAGATCAATCTGTTAGCTATCGTTCACGTGAGCATTCGCCATTCGCGATTTATTTCGGCTATAATCTGCGGGTGCTAGACCGGCCAGACATCGAAGCTTCCCATGTAACCGCCACACGAGGTCCGATCGTGTTTCAAGTTGGCTGGGCGTGGGCGATCGGCGCCCGTGCGTCCGGATGTACCGAAGCCTCCGCTTGGCGTGTCGATTATCCACGCAGCATCTGGCCCAGCGCCAGCATCTGCGGCACGCTGATCACGTCGTTGTAATCTGCTGGACCTAAGGGGTGCGAGGCGAAGCGCGCGATTACCATCTCGGCTTCCGGCGCGACATATATACGTTGACCGTATAGGCCACGTGCTTCGATCGCCCCCAATTCGTTATGCGGTACCCACCATTGACTACGATAGGAATAGCCGCCGGGGAGCTTAGCGGGATGATCGCCTTGTTGAATGTCATGGACGACGGATGCGGGGATAAGCTGGCTGCCGTTCCACTCGCCTTCGCGTCGGATCAACTCGCCAAAACGTGCGAGGTCGCGAAGGGTCGCATTCAGGCCGCCTCCGGCAGCCGGCATGCCGACCCGGTCGACGATGATATACCCGTCCTCCTCGCAGCCGAGTGGCGCCCACAGCCGTTCATGAAGCAACTGCGCGAACGAGCGGCCGGTCACGCGCGCCATTACCCAGGCCATCACTTCGGTGTTGACCGTCTTGTAGGCGAAGGCTTTGCCGTGTGCGCCTTCCTTACGAACCGTACGCAGGTAATCACACGCTGTTTGCGGGCCATCGTAGCCAGCCGGCCGTGGACGCCGACCGCTGGCGATCCTATAGGCCCAGACATCGCTGGAGCGATCGCCGGTGGCATACTCTTCTCTGTGAGCTAGACCAGTATGCATGTCCATCACCTGGCGCAGCGTGGCATCCTCCCACCCGGTGCCTCGCAATTCGGGCAGGTAGTGCGGAATCATCTTCGAGTCGTCGAGCACGCCTTCGTGCACGAACGCCGCAGCCAGCGTGCCCGCATAGGACTTCGTGACGGAGAAGCACAAATGTGGAAGGTGAGGCTGCAGCGCGCCAAAGTAACGCTCATACACGACGCGCCCGCGATGCAGCACCACGATGCCATCGGCGTAGGTGTCGAAGAGCGCCTCGTCAAAGCGGCAGATGCGCCCTTCCATGTCGGTGAAGCTGAGCGCATCGATCTCGGTGGACATGTCGCTGCGCTCGAACTGCGAAGGCGTGCCTCGCCCGCGCCACACGTTGACTGTCGGCGCAAGCTCGCGCATGTGCGACAATGACCAGCGGTTCTGCGGATGTTCGAAGAAAGCGTCGCTCTCGAACGTGATGCGCTTATCCTCAGGCGGCGGCGCACCGCACATCCAACCAAGGACGCGCGGGTCGGAAGCGCGGCCGTCGAGGTAGCGTTGTCCCTCGAATTCGAGCATGCTCTCTCCCCGATTAGCGAGATGCGCACGCTGTTCAAGTTCTGTCATAACCTTGCTCCAAAGCCTTCGAGTTGCCCTAATCACCGCTGCCGCAGCGTTTTGTCCGAGCCCCGGCCTATCTCGCGAACGAATGTAAGCCGCCTTGTGCCGTCAGGCCTTCCGCATGCTCCACATCGGGGTACGCCCCGGCATCTCGACCAAGCCGGTCAGCGTCTTGCGGCGCGCTATTGGCGCCATAAATTGACCGAGCAGAACGTCGCCAACGAAATCCCACCATACTCGTTGCATCTGGCGGGCCAGGGCCTTACGCTCGTCAAGCGTCTCGAGATTTGCCCACTTGGCGCGAAGAGCCTCATACTCGTCGCTCTTCGGCCAGCCGTACCAGCCCCTGTCGCCATTCGCGAGCAGAGCAGGGTTGCCAGTCGGGTCGGTGCGGGAGAAAACAGATTCTGACGTGGTGAAGATGCTCCAGCCGCCGTCCTCAACGGGGCCCTTTTTCGCCCGGCGCGCGACAACCCCGCCCCAGTCGCTCGGTGCAAGCTCGGCATTGACCCCGATCTTCTGCAGCGTGGCCGCAAGAAGTAGCGAGGTATTGCTCGCCGGCGCCCAATCCGTAGGCTGGAGAATGACGACCTTCTCACCGGCATATCCGGCCTCGCTGAACAATTGCCTGGCCTTTTCCGGATCTCCGCCCTTCCTGAACCATCCAGTATTCTCGTCGTTCGAAAAGGGTGTGCCGTTTCCAAATATTGACGTGAGAGTATGAAAGTATTGTGGGTCACCGACCGCGGCACGCATGAACGGCTCTTGATCGATGAGGTGAAGCATAGCCTGGCGCGCCTTCACGTTATCAAAGGGCTTCTGCAGACAGTTCATACGCAGATGCAGGACTGAGCCTGTTTTGTCCAAGACCTGGAGTGTAAGGTTGGGATCGCTCTCGATTACCGGGTAAAGATCGGCCGGCGGCAGCTCAAGGAAATCGATCTCATCCGCTTGCAGGGCCGCAAGAGCCGTCTGCTGGTCACTGATATTCTCCCAGATGACACGATCGACGTTCACTATCTTCCCACCGGCGAATCCGCTGGGCGGCTCCTTGCGCGGTACGTATTTCTCATTACGATCATAAGTGAAGCTCGCGCCCGGCTTTGCGAGCGCTTCATTGACCTTGAACGGCCCCGAACCAATATTGGCGGTCACCTGCTCCGTTGCCGGCAGGTTGGCATCTTTTTCGCGCATGATGACCGGGTCCGGCGCTGAATATCTCCCCAGGATCTCGGTTAAAATTCCCAGCGGCTCCTTGAGCGCGATCGTGAAGGTTTTGTCGTCCTTCTTTGAGATGTCGCGGGCGCGCTCCATGATCAGCCGTCCGCCGGCTGCCACCTGGCCCCAGCGACGGATCGAGGCGACGCAGTCCGCCGCCGTGACGGGGGTGCCATCATGCCAGCCTAGCCCGTCCCGGAGCTCGAACGTATAGGTCTTCTTGTCATCGGAAACACCCCAGTTCGCCACCATTTGCGGCTGCGGCATGAAGTTGGAGTCGAGTGCAAACAGCGTGTCGTAAATGGCCAAACCATGGTCCTGAGTGGTGGTGCTTGTCGTAAAAATCGGATCGAAGACGGTCAGGTCGCCCTTGACCATGCGGACCGTCCGTGCGGCGACTGGCGCTGTCTGTGCTAGTAGGACGGACGGGATCGATACTGCCGTTCCGGCGGCCAGGCCCGCCTTAATGAGGTCCCGTCGAGAGATTGTCATGTCTCAGTTCCCTTTTTGGGCCGATCGCGCGGATGACCCATGTCTAGTTGCTTGATTACCGAGAGGGTGCGTTGCCGCCGGCATAAAGGCTTCGGATTCTCGCGACCTTCCGGAGATGGGCGGTTGCAGATCGGATCCTGGTTCGCAAGCTTCTAATTCCTCCCAGTTGACAGCATTATTTTATACAAGTTCGCCTCACCCTTTTCGGCGACTTCTCGCATCGACACGCAGAGAGCGCTGATTTTTGCGTCAATTCCGCAGGATTTCTGCATACGCTGTTAATCGAACCCTAGCCGAAGCTATCGCGACGCTGGCTAAACGCTCGGGCTCGCGTCCTCCCGAGTATAGATCGCACTCTGCCCATGGGGGGAGGTGGACTACTTCGCAACCAGCATATCCGCCAGCACCCGGGTGCGGCGCGACCCCGGGGTGGCAAGGCCGGCGCTGGTGCTCGCATGATCACGCGCCGGTTTGGCGTCGTCCGTTGCGCGGGGCGCGCGGATGAGCAGCGAGATCGCGGCGGCTGTTAAACTGCTTTGAGTTGACGAACGGCGTCATGATCACCGATTGGCCCGCTCAAGTGCTGCCCGCATCAGGCTCATGGCCGCGACCATTGTCGGCACTACGGCGTCCTCAGGCCTGGGTGCGCCATTGGGCCACGATCTTCGCAACACAGCTACAGTCCGTTCGCTGCGCCATGACCGAGCACCCGCTTTCGCATTTGCAGATGCCACTCAGCACGAGGGCATCTAACTAAGCAGCAGACAAATTGATCGCCCAGCAGGAGCCTGAGCTCGCTGCCGGGCGCTGCGCCTTGGGAGGTGGCGTACTTAGGAATCGTTGCTACCTTGTATGATGGCGCCACAAGTGTAGCGCATTCAATCGACCGGTCCACCCGAACGACGCTCCGTCAACGAAGGAATTCGGCGTTGAAGGCGCCACAGGTGCATAAAAGCAGATGGGGCGATGCCATTATGCGCGTGCGCGACATCGTCGGAAATGCGGCTCCGGCTCCACGGTTCGCTGACGAGGGTTCGGTCCGGAAGCTAGATTGCTAGCGCGCAAACGCCGGTGTCGCTTCAGAAGGCGGTGGCGATGAAGGCCGAGACGACGCGACGGCCGCTCTTGCCGGCATGCGCCAGCACGTTCCTCATGAAGTGCACGTTATGCCGACGTCGGCATAAGGTCCATTATGCCGATGTCCGGATTATGCCGACCTTGGGGGTGGATGTCGGCTTCGGAGGCGGTGATCGCTGCGATGGGGTCGGCATAATCAGAGCGCCTCGAGGAAAGCGAGAAGCTTGTCGGGCGGTCTGTAGCGTCCTGGCGCCGTGTTGGCCGGCGTGGTTTTCGCCAGGGTGCGTTCTTTAAGCTCCAGATCGGCGTGCAAGTAGATGTGGGTGGTCTCGATCTGTTCGTGGCCAAGCCACAGCGCGATCACCGAGGTGTCGACGCCGGCACGCAGCAGTCGCATTGCCGCGGTATGACGCAAGGTGTGCAGTGTGACCCTTTTCCGCTGCAGCGACGGACAGTTTCTGGCAGCGATTTCGACATACCTCGCGAGCCGGTGCTCGAGAGCGTCGCGGCTGATCATCCTGCCGGTCTGTGTAGGGAAGAGGGGATCGGCCGGCTGCCCGGCACGTTCGGCTAGCCAGACGCGCAGCACGGCGGCCATGTTGGAGGTAAGGGGTGTGATCCGCTGCTTTCGCCCCTTTCCGATACAGCTGACATGAGCGCCGGAACCGAGGTGGATATCGGCGCAGTGAAGGCCGATCAGTTCGGACGCCCGCAGGCCGGTTTGGGCGGCGAGCCGAAGCAAGGCGTGGTCGCGCCGCCCGGTCCAGGTCGACCGCGCGGGGGCGGACAGCAATACATCGAGTTCGTCCTC
Organism: Mesorhizobium sp. WSM4842; assembly: GCF_055901575.1. Lineage (NCBI taxonomy): Bacteria > Pseudomonadati > Pseudomonadota > Alphaproteobacteria > Hyphomicrobiales > Phyllobacteriaceae > Mesorhizobium > Mesorhizobium sp. WSM4842. The sequence goes on along the minus strand of NZ_CM148372.1, from coordinate 6,839,120 downwards.
CGTCAGGAACGTCACAAGCCGTCGCTCAAAACGCTTAGGCGGAATGGCGAGCACCCGTTCGATTGTCGCGGCGTACTCGGGATAACGAAGGGCGGCGAACCGGAACAACGACCGGATTGCGGCAAGCCGCGCATTCCGGGTCCGCGCGCTGTTGCCCCGATGACGCTCGAGGTGATCGAGGAAGTCGCCGACACACGCGGCATCGAGGTCGTCGAACTCCAGCCTGGAAGGTTCTGTGCCATGCCGCGCGGCGGCGAAGACCAGCATAAGCCGCAGGGTGTCCCGATAGGCGGCGAGCGTATGCGGGCTGGCTTGCCGCTGCCGGATCAGGCGGTCGGTGAAGAACGCCTGCAAGGTCGCGCTGAGGGCGGTCATGCGCCGCCTCCGATCCGTCGTTCCAGACGATCACCGGCCAGTTGCAGCAATTCCGGAGCCGCCGAGAGATACCAGTACGTCTTGCCCGGATCGACGTGACCGAGATAGGTCGACAGCAGGGCAAGCCGGCGCCCCGGATCACCGCCGTCGCGATAAGCATCAAGAAGCGTGCGAACAGCAAACGCGTGCCGCAGATCGTGGAGCCGTGGTCGGCAGGCCGCCGAGCGCGGCGCGATGCCGACGCGACAGACGAGCTTCTGGAACGTGTTTTGAACGTTCACATAGAGCAGCCTGGTGCCGGCCGGTGAGACGAACAGGGCGTGCGTGTTCGGCGGCCGGCGGGGTCGATCGCGCCGGCGCAGATAATTGCCGAGGGCTGCAACAGTGCTCGGATGTAACGCCAACTCGCGGGATTTTCCGGACTTTCCGCGCCGAATGGTGAGGCCGCCGCCGACCGCATCGAAGTCGTCGCGGTCCAGGCCGATCGCTTCTCCAACCCGCATTCCGGTCACGGCCAGCAAGCCGATCAGGGTCCGGTAGGTTGCTTCCCGATGCGGCGTGCGCAAGGCCGCGGTTGCCGTCATCAAGGCGATGACGTCCTCCTGCGAATAGAGGTAGGGCGTCGCTCGGCAAGATCGCCCCGGCAGCAGATCACACGGCGGCACCTCGGTTGCCGGCTCGATCCCGCGCAGATGGGTCGCAAAGCGGCGAACGACGGAAAGTCGCGCCGACATCCAGCTTCGATCGGCGCCTGCCGGCAGCATCGCCCAAGTGAGGGCCGTCTTGGTGGTCAGGTGGTCTTCGCCCTGCGCCTCGAGGTAGGTGAGGAACTGGGCAAGAAGCTTCTCGGACCGAACAAGCGTGTAGCCGAGGGCGCGACGCATGGCCAGGTAATCGGCCAGGGCCTGGCGAAGGGCGCTCATGCCACCTCTCCCGGCCAAGGGCGGGCGATCGTTCGCAGGGCTTCGCGATCAACCTTGGCATAGATCGCCGTTGTCAGGGCGCGGCGATGACGCAGGACCTGCCCGACCTCCGGTAGCGACGCACCGGCGCGCAACATCGCCGACGCCGCCGTATGGCGCAGGCGGTGGGCGTAGATCTGGCCGAGCCCCGCGCGGCAACCGGCGGCGGCCACTATTTGCGACACGCCAGTGCTTGTGAGGGCATTATGGGGCGCCCTGACGCGCACAAATACTGTCCGGCCCTGGGCGGTCCGGGGACGGCCGTAACGCAGATAGGCCGCCACCGCTTCGCCGACATCGTCCGGCAAGGGAAGGTGTTCGATGCAGCTTCCTTTGCCCCGTACGAGGATCTCACCGGTCCGCCAATCCAGGTCGTCAAGCTTGAGCTTGGCGACTTCCCCCGCCCGCAAGCCGAGACGAACCAACATGGTCAGGACCGCGAAGTCGCGGCAGCCGTTCGACGTATCGCGGCCGCAGGACGTCAGCAGGCGCTGAACCTGGTCGCAATCCAGTCCCTTTGGCAACCCAGCCAATCGCCGATCGGCGACCGAGGGCACGCAAGCGGCAAGAGATCGCGCGATGAGACCCTCGACATGAAGGAACGTGAGCAGCGACCGCAGCGCCGTTACAGTCAGGCTTGCCGCGCCGCGGCTCAGCTGAGGGCAACGTGCCACGACAAAGGTGACGACGTCGGTCGCGGCCAAACCCGCAAGGTCCAGGGCACGCCCGTCGGACGACAATCGATGACGCAGAAAGGGGCGCACCATCCGGGCATAGACATCGGCGGTCGCTTTCCCCAAACCGCGCTCAATCGCCAGATAGCGTTGGTATCGTTCCAGCAACTGATCTGCCGGATCGTCGGGTGCACGGGGCGACGGCAGCACCACGCCGCGAGACTGTAAATAGGCCAACAGGGGCTGCAATGCTTTGATCGAGCGGAGTTGCGGGCCAGCGGCACGACGGGTACGGACGAACCGATCGACCTCGCTCGCACCCAGTCCCTCCACATCCATGCCTTCCAATACGAGCCAGCGGCTCAACCGCGCCACCAGCCGCATCTGCTCGCGAGCGGAAAGCGGCGTATAGCCTTGTCGGGCGAGTTCGCCGGCAAACCCAGCCGCAAACGTGGCAAGCGGGCCCTGGACGCGAACGCGAAACGGATCGATTGACATGAAAGCATCCCCTTCTTTGGAAACAAGAAGAGGAGTTTGCACGATCCGTCAGACCGCCGGTGATTATGCCGACCCCATCGCAGCGATCACCGCCTCCGAAGCCGACATCCACCCCCAAGGTCGGCATAATCCGGACATCGGCATAATGGACGCGGCAGCGCTGCCAGGTGGCCGACAGCACCTTGGTGACGGCGGCTTTGAGACCTTCATGAGCATCGGAGACGACAAGCTTCACGCCACGGAGGCCACGCCGCGTCAGCTTGCGCAGGAACTCCGTCCCGTGCCCGCCCGCGTCTCCCAGTCCCGGTCCCGGTTGCCATTGCGCTGGACGGTTCGCAGCGGCGACTTCTCGCCATAAGCGGCGCCGGTGGCCGCGCCCACCTCCATCTCCATCAGCCGCTCGGCGGCAAAGCCGATCATCTCACGCAGGAGATCGGCATCAGCTGTTTTCTCCACGAGCGTCCGCAGGTTCATCGTGTCGTCGGTCATCGGTGGTCCTTCCAGTCAGGAGTTGGCTTCGACAACCAGACTCTACCGGAAAGCGCCGATGACCACCGCGCTACCCAGCTATACCACGTCTTGGGACGTCACCGCCGCTCCGCTCGAGCAAATCCTCGTGCATAACCGAGTGGCTGGATGGTTCCGGCGCGCAAATCAAGAAGTGATCCGGAATAGGCCCTCGTACCAATGCGCGCCGCTGTCTCTTGTGCGTTGAGGAGTTTCACGGGTGCGCCCCGTTTGCGCCACTGCCGCTCGCGTTCCCGGAGCTCATTTAGTCCCGTGTCGCCGACCGCGCAATGAAGCGTGCCGTTCCTCACAGGCTGGCAGTCGACGACGTGCTTGTCGATCAGAGACCAGACCTCGGCAGGCCCGTCGCTGAGAAGTTGCAAGACCTGTTCACCGAAAGGTGCGCCCAAACTTGATTTCACATCGTCGGGCTTCATCCATAGGCCGAGGCGCCAAAGCCGATTTCCACCGCCTCCAGGACCCTGACCTTCACACCAGCTTGCGCCAGGTGCAATGCCGTCGACAGGCCCCGTGTATCCGCCGCCAACTACGGCTACATCTTGCTTATGGGCGTACCTGAGAACGCTTGACTGCGGGGGCGTCTGGTGCGCCGTGCTCCCAAAGCCCATGGGAACGACTGTTACTCAGCATCTTCGTCCTTTCCAACTCTCACCCATAGAGGTCGCCCTTGGCGGCAAAAGGCAATTGGGTTAGTTTTCGGCGGCGGCAAATTCATGCATTCTCAGAGAGACGAAGGGGGCGTCGAACACTAGGTCAGCCGCATCAAGAAATTTCGGGCAGAGTCACAGAGGACGACAGCCCCTATCGACAGCGCCTGTTCATCGACCCGAAATCGCGGATGGTGAAGCGGATAGACCGCTCCAAGTTCCTCGTTGCGGATTCCCAGGCGGAAATAGACCGAGGGGCATTTCTCGCTGTAGAAGGCAAAATCATCGGCAGCGGTCCAGCCCGGCGCACTCAGCATGTTGTCCTGCCCCAGCAGGTCGGCAACGGTTCGGCGGATAATCTCGACCATGTCAGGGCCGTTGATAACCGGTGGTTCGCCGCGCCTCAAGTCCACCTCGGCATTAGCGTTGTGGATTGAAGCCACGCCTTCGACGATTTGACGTAGCCTCTTCCACGCATGCTGGCGGGTTGCTTCATGCCCGCTGCGGATCGTGCCTTTCAGCCTTACCTCGGCGGCGATGACGTTGTAGGCGCCACCGCCTTCGATGCCGGTGACGGAGACGACCAGCGGATCATACGGATCGATCTCGCGCGACACGATCTTCTGCAACTCCGTCACCATCGAGCAGGCGACGGCGATGGCGTCGACGCCTTCGGACGGTTTTGCGGCATGCGCGGAATTCCCGGTGACGCCAATGTCGAAAATATCGCAGGCAAGCGTGTACGGACCCGCGCCGACCGCGATCTTTCCGGTCTCGGTATAGGGGTCGACATGGATGCCGATCGCCGCGTCGATATCGTCCAGCAGCCCTTCCTCGACGACCCGGCGGCCACCGAGCGGGTCCGCCTCCTCAGCGGGCTGGAAGATGATACGGACGGCGCCGCTGAACGACTGCTTCTGGCGCTCCAGGAGAACGCCGGCGCGTAACCCATCGGGGCGTGGGCGTCATGGCCGCAGGCATGCATGACGCCCGGACGCTTCGAGCTGAACGGTACGCCCGGGGCTTCCGTGATCGGCAGCGCGTCGATGTCGGCCCTGATGACGATCTTGCGGTTCGAAGGACCGGCCGTGCCGACGACGTCAACGGCGAGACCGAAGCCCGCGACTGGCCTGATGCCGCTCAATCCAGCTTCTTCGAGCACCGCTTTCAGATAGGCCTGCGTCTCGCGCTCGTCGTTCGAGAGCTCCGGGTTGCGGTGGAGGTGGCGGCGGATTTCGATCATCCGGCGCTCCAACGCGGCATCCATCAATCCATTGCCGATTTCAGCGTTTGACATGGATCTCTCGCGGGAAGCTAGTCAGCGTCTCGCAGCCACTGGCGGTGACGAGGATCGTTTCGCTCACTTCGATCCCCCAGCCGTCCATCCACATGCCGAGGATGGAGTGTAGGACATTGCCGGGCTTCAGGATCGTCTTGTCACCCCGGCGCAGGCTGATCGTGTGTTCGCCCCAGTCCGGCGGATAGGCGGCGCCGATCGAATAGCCGATGCGGGATTCCTTCTTCAGCCCGTAGCGCTGGATGACGTTGCGCCAGCTTGCCTCGACCTCTTCCGCGAGAACGCCAGGCTTGATTGTTGCGAGGACAGCCTCCATGCCTTCGAGCACGGCCTTTCCGGTGTCGCTGACCTTGACGGGCATGGCGCCGAGCTGAAGCGTGCGCGCCAGACCGGCGGCATAGCGGCGCACAACCCCGGCGAGTTCCAGCGCGACGGTTTCGTTGTCGCCGAACCGGCGGTCGCTCCACATGATATGCGGCGCCGACGCATTCTCACCCCCCAAGATAGTCGGCGGCAGGGCAGTAATGTCGCCGGCGAAATCCGGCGAGCCCGCTATTTGTGCCGCCTGGATTCTGGCGATGGCGTCGCACTCGCGCACGCCCGGCGCAATAACCTCGTAGGCCGCCGTAACCGCCGCCTCGGCAAGGCGCGCGGCCTTGCGAAGATAGCCGATCTCGGCATCCGACTTGACGCTGCGTATCCAATTGACCAGGAGGTCGGCGTCGTGGAAGGCCGCGTTGGGCAGGCCGGCGGTCAGGCGGGCATGCGCCTTCGGCGAATAGTAGTAGGCATCGAGCTCGATGCCGATGTTGCCACGCCCCCAGCCCTTCTTCTCGATCCATGCGGCGATCCAGTCCATCGGATGGCGGTCGGGGCGCTGGACATGATCTTCCGGGAAACCGACGACGTTCTCCGGCTTCATCCATGCGGTCAGTAGCCCGCCTGCCGCATCCATCGCGCGCCCGATCCAGACCGGCTCCTCGTCGCCAAGCGGCACCAGAACCACCTGCGGTGTATAGAACGACCAGCCGTCGTAGCCGGTGATGTAGTGTTGGTTGGCAACGTCGTTGACGATCAGAAGATCGAGGCCACGGCGCGCCATCTCCGCGCGGATGGCAAGAAGCCGGCTTTGGTATTCGCTAAGCGCAAAAGGCAATTGAGTCATATCGGATCATCCTCCTCTAATCGCGTCCGAGTGTCTTCACCTAGCGCAAGTGGTAGTAAGCGGGCTGGGCCGCCCCGTTTGCAAGGGACAGTCGACAAAAGTTGATCGAAGCCAGGCCGCTTCGAACACCTTCCCCGAACTGGCTGAGACCATTCAGGGCCATACCCCATCTCTGAGAACAACACGGCGCTCATGCTAGTGGCAGTTAGGCATTCTTTCGTTACTTAGCCTCCGATCGATTTGCCGGGTTCTATTTTCCTCCGGCCGGTTCGATCGCTTTTTTTTTTCGTTGGTAGACTGGTAATCGTGATTGATGCGGAGCGCATCCATAGGCATCGCGGTACGCTTTTGAGAAATGCGATGCGGAGACAAAGCCGCAAGCCATCGCGATTTCAAGGACCGGCAGGCGCGAGCTGACGAGTAGCAGGTGCGCACGTTCCAGACGAAGGTCCAAATAGTAGCGGCTCGGAGAGCATCCCAGTTCCCGCCTAAACAGCCGCTCGATTTGACGGCGGGATAGGCCGGCTGAACCGACAAGTTCGTCCAATAGCAATGGCTCCGTGAGATTTGCCTCCATCTCCTCGATGACCTTGATGACCGCCTGATGGTTTAATTGCACTCGAGAATGAAGAGGTAGACGTTGGCGGTCACCCGCTGAACGGGTCCTGTACGCGATGGCTTTTTCGCAAATACGATTGGCGACTATCGTCCCATGATGGCGGTCGACCAAATCCAGAAACATGTCGAAGGGGGCGTCCCCCCCGGCGCAAGTGTATAGGTCTCCGTCCCGCTCGAAGGCGGTTTGAGTTGCTACCACACGTGGGAACCGCTCAGAGAATATCGGAAATTGCTCCCAGTGAACCGCGCAACGCCGCCCTTCGGCAAGCCCCGCCCGAGCAAGTACAATCGTACCGCTACATATTCCTACGAGGCTGCCGCGGCGGTTGCGACACTCTCGTAGCCAGGCATCAAGCTGTTTGTGAGGACTTGGAGCATTGCGGCCGCCGACGACCACGACAGCCGGTGCTGAGATTGATCGACGAATTCGTTCACGTTCGAACGACAACGAAGAATCCGCGCAGACCGACAACTTGCAACCCGAGGCTGCAGGTTGCCCGTCGTCCGAAATCACCTGCCAGCTATATACGTCCCGCCCCAACACTTCGTTGGCGAGCCTCAGGGCTTCTACTGCTGACGAGAAGGCCTGGAGCGAAAAGGCCGGCACGAGGTAAAAGCAAAAATTTCGGCATGTGGACTGTAAGTCTAGCATCACGGGGGTGCCCTTTCTCCTGCCTTGATCGCTCATGCTTCCAGCGGCGATGCCAAAACTGCGCGACCCACTTGCTTCGTTGGAGACCAACCCCGCCACGCAACACGAAGTGTCTAAGCCTATCGAACCCATATATTCAGCAGCACCCTTGGCGCGATCCCAGCGCGGTCTAAGACCGATGCTCTCCTACTTAGTCTCGTTCGACATACCCGCTCGCGTACCCACCGGTGACCCGATCGGTAGACCCGGCAGCCGGCACTTGTCGAAGATTGGCAGACTTCCACGGCGTTCTGAGACCGCAGGTTCGGCTGCCGTCCGCCTTATATGTTAAGCCCGTTTCGTGTGAGCTCATCCATAACGGAGTGCACTGCACTCTCAGCGATGCCAACGATTTCTTCAACTTCAGCCTTGGTTGTCACCAGGGGCGGAGCGAAGCCCAGAATGTCGCCATGCGGCATGGCGCGAGCGATAAGACCACGCTCACGCGCTGCCTTGGAAATTAGTGCACCAACCTTGAGCGCGGGATCGAAACGCTTTTTCTTGTCGCGATCGGTCACGAACTCGATTGCGCCCATAAGGCCGATGCCGCGCACTTCGCCGACGATCGGCAACTGCGCAAATTTCTCCTTCAGCAGCGCTTGGAAGAACGCACCGACCTCGCGAGCGTTACCGGAAGGTCTTCTTTTTCGACGATGTCGAGCACCGCGTTGGCTGCGGCAGCCCCAACCGGATGACCTGAATAGGTGTAACCGTGCGAGAATGCGCCGACCTTGTCCGCCCCGTCCTCCAGGACCTTGTAGACCTTCTCGCCGACAATTGCCGCGGAAAGTGGGAAATAGGCGGAAGTCAGACCCTTTGCGATCGTAATGAGGTCTGGCTCGATACCGTAGTGCTGCGAGCCGAACATGGAGCCAGTGCGGCCAAAGCCGGTCATAACTTCATCCGCAATGAGGAGCACATCGTGCTTTTGGAGCACGGCCTGGATTGCTTTCCTGTAGCCTTCCGGCGGAGGTGTGATACCGCCGGTGCCGAGCACCGGCTCGCCGATGAAGGCGCCTACATTATCCGGGCCGAGGCGTTCGATCAGTTGATCGAGCTCGGCGGCGCGGCGGGCTGAGAACTCGCGTTCGGTTTCACCTGGGTTAGCGCCCCAGTAGTGATGCGGAACACCAGTGTGAACGATCTGCGGGAGTGGCAGGTCCATGTGGTCATGGTAGAAGCTCATGCCCGTCATCGAGCCGGAGACGACGCTGCAACCGTGATAGCCCCGCTCACGCGAGATGATCTTCTTCTTGTTCGGCTTGCCACGCAGATTGTTATAGTACCAGACAAGCTTGGCTTGGGTCTCGTTGGCGTCCGAGCCGGACATGCCGTAGAACACTTTGCTCATCTTGCCCGGCGCCATCTTCACCAGGCGATCGGAGAGGATCGCGAGCTCGTCCGTCGTGTGCGCCGCATACGAATGATAGTAAGCTAGGCGATAGGCCTGACGCGAGATTGCTTCTGCCACTTCGGTGCGGCCATAGCCGACGTTGACGCAGTAGAGACCCGCAAAACCATCGATCCATTTGTTTCCATGCGCGTCTTGAATTTGGATCCCCTTTCCGGTCTCGACGATTGTCGGGTCGCCCGGCTTGCCGGTGGCAAAGTCCTTCAACTGCGTGAAAGGATGCAGCACAGCGTTTATATCCTTCTCGCTGATATCCTTGATGTTTATAGTCATGGCGCTTTCCTTTCAGGCCGTGATATTGCCGATGCACACGTATTTGGGTTCGAGATATTCAGCGAGGCCATGTCTTGAGCCCTCGCGACCGAGGCCAGATTGCTTCCATCCCCCGAAGGGTATGGGAGCACCGGTAAATTTCGGGGTGTTGACAGCGACCATGCCGTACTCCAACTGATTGGTCAGCCGCAGGGCGCGGTTCAGATCTCTTGTGTAAACGTAAGCCGCGAGACCCATTTCCGAGTTGTTGGCTCTGGCGAGCACGTCCGCCTCTTCGTCGAAAACCAAGATTGCCGCCACGGGACCGAAAGTTTCTTCCTTAGCAATCAGCATGTCGTCCGTGACGTCTGCGAGAACAGTTGGGTTGACGAAATTGCCCCCGAGCGGACTGTCCTGGCCGCCAACAACGATGCGGGCCCCAGCACAAAGCGCTTGGGACACCTGTTGCCTGCACTTTTCGGCGCCGGATGGTTTGGTCATTGGGCCAATATCGACACCAGGCTCCAATCCGTGCCCAACTTTCAGTCTACTGGTGGCCTTCGCGAATTCTTCCACAAAGCGCTGATAGCTTCCCCGCTGGACATAGATCCTATTGGCTGCCAGGCAGTCCTGACCGGATGTGGCAAATTTGGCTGCCATGCATCCAGCCACGGCAGTCTCCAACGGTGCATCATCGAAAATGATAAAAGGAGCATTGCCGCCAAGCTCAAGTGAAACCTTTTTCAGGGTTTTTGCGGACTGCTCGAGCAGGATCCGACCGACCTCCGTCGAGCCCGTGAAGGAGAATGCCCGCACATCGCTATGATCCAACAGCCGTTTTGTAAGCGGAGGAGCCTCTCCCGTGATCACTTGAAACACGCCGGTGGGGACTCCTGCGTCCTCAGCAAGACGGGCAAGCGCCAGAGCTGAAAAGGGCGTTTCCGGGGCGGGCTTGACAATCTGCAGCCGGCAGCGAGCGCGGCTCCTGCCTTCCTGGTGATCATCGCGGACGGAAAGTTCCAAGGGGTTATGGCGACCGTCACTCCGACCGGCTGCATCTGCACAGAGAGTCGGCTGCCCGTAAGATGGCTCGGGATGGTCTCGCCATACGCTCGTTCGCCCTCCGCTGCAAACCAGTCAAGAAAGCTAGCGGCATATGAAATCTCACCGCGCGCCTCGGTCAATGGTTTGCCTTGCTCGGCGCTCATGATGACCGCGAGGTCTTCCGCGTTCTCGCGCATACCCGCGGCCCATTTCCGCAGGCATGCACCCCGTTCGGAAGGAATAACATCGCGCCATTGTTGAAATGCGCTTCTCGCGACATTGACGGCAGTGTCCACATCGGAAATCTCACAGGCTGCTACCTGAGCCAGTTCCTCGCCAGTAGCTGGATCTACCACCGAGATTGCTTCAATCTTGGTGAGCCAAGCGCCATTCACATAGGCGCGTTTTTGCATAAGGTCTTGCCGTTTGAGCCTTTTTAAAGCGGCAATTGCTAAACCTTTCATCTGTAACTCCAAATCGAGTCTCATTTCCGTCAAACTAGCTTTGCAACTGCGGTGATTGGCAGCGCGATGTAGCGCTGCCAGGCCGTTCTCCTGCGATTAATGCCGTTCTGTTGAGTTTTTCTCTGTCTGATCTCTGCCTGCTTGCGAGAAGTCCGATTACGGAAAGAGGACATTTCTGCAATGGCCGACGACGGTGACGCATTAAGACTCGAGACGCGGCGTAGCGGGTAGGCCTTGTCGACCACGCGTAGCGTGCCTCTTGCGGAGATGTGACAGCACTTAATTATGCCGTACACGCAGACAAGTTATTGACAGTTGATCTTGGCGCTTCGATAACGCTAAGAGCGTCTCGTTTGAAAGAACCATTAGATGAGCTGACACGTTATGTAAAAGATCTGCAGTTTAGCCATCGTCGCGATGGTTTGATAATTTGACTCGGACAACCTCCATACTCACACCAGTCCAAATCCTTTTGCCAGATGTGTCTTTGTGGTCGCATTCAGGCGTGCCATCTTGTGAAGGAACACAAATGGGCATGGAAAAATCTTGGCTCACGACACGAAGGTGGTGAACCTGTCGAAGATAGGGTAGTCAAGCTGCGAGGATTGAAGTTCCGCCAGATATAGTCGCCATTGAGGTTGATGTAGTGATATCTGTGCGGGGCGATATGCCACCGCCTCGCAATGCCGCGCTCGGCCATCATCTCCTCAAGATCGGGCAGGTTCACAATAAGCCCCAGGTATCAGCGCACGCAGAGTGGGATCACAGACTGGCGTCCCTGAACGTCGCAACCCTCCGAAAATGTCGAAGTTCCTTGGTGCAGGCTCCAAACCAACCTCCCGCGCAGAATCATCGCGGCAGTGTCCCTCGTCTTCATCCTCCGCGAAACATGGGTTAAGTGGGCGCTTACGTTCCTTGCCATTTCGCCGGTCATTAGAAAGTTGCAACAACGACTCTCTCTGCGCCCGGAAAGTGCCGTGGGACGAGGTGCTTGGAGGCATGATCCCGCCGTCGCTCAATCGGACTGCACTCGGTGGATATTTCAGCGCCACTGACAGCTTTCCTAATACGAATTGAGCGACCCATATCGGCATCTTCACGGGGCATCGACAATCTTCAGCAAAATATCAATGTGCGAAGATGGATACGAGGCGCCCAAGCCTATCAGAATGGCCATAGGTTCGGAATGCTAACACCCGCGATCATCATCAGACGGGGCTTTATCGCTTATCGGACAGCACGGCAGTGCTTGTGCCGTACGAGCCGGTATGTCTTCCGCAGGCCAGCCGCCGCAAACGATGTGTAGGTCTAGCTTCCGGCAAGCAAGTCTTCGTGTTGTGCCCCGTTAACGCAGGATTACTGCTCGCAACCAAGCCACATTGGTTAATCGCGGATTCTAGATGAGATATTATCTTTTTCGGACACGAGCTTTCTGCCCGACAAAAACTTAACCATCCGCTGGAGGCGGAATTATGTGCGGTTCATGAAGCAGCATGAGTTAGGCGCTAGGGGAGCGCGCGACGTCGCACGAGAGGCTTAATCAGCAGCAGGGGAACCCGCGTCCAACGGGTCTCGCACTTCATGTTTCGTGTGATTACGAAGCATTTCCGCGCCAACACAAACTTGGGCTTGAGCTGAAGCGATCTGCCCGCACCAAGGAAATAACATGATTTCAAATTCACCCGTCCGTCCTCGAGAAGTACCGGTGCGAGTTCACGACGTCGTTATCCTCGGGGGAGGGATCGCTGGAACGAGCCTTGCCTATCACCTTTCCAGGCTCGGGAAGAAGGATGTCGTGATCCTAGAGCGGCATACGCTTACATCCGGGACAACCTGGCATGCTGCGGGCTTGATCATGCAGACACGAGGCACACATGCTCTGACTGAAATCGCGAAATACAATGCGGAACTGTATGCCTCGCTTGAGGCAGAGACCGGCCAAGCCACGGGATTTAAGCAGAACGGCACGCTTGGAGTGGCTCGAACCAAAGATCGTCTCTATGAAACTGCACGCAACGCCTCGGTCGCAAAAAGCTTCGGTCTGGAAGCCCATATGATTTCGCCGCGTGAGGCGAAGGAGCTTTATCCGGCAATCGATTCTTCTGTCATTGAGGGTGCCGTCTTCATCCCAAAGGATGGCCAAACGAGCCCGATCGACACGTGCATGTCTTTGGCTGCCGGCGCAAAAAAGAACGGGGCTAAAATTCTTGAGAAAACTGAAGTAACCGACCTTTGGAGGACGCCGGGTGGGACGTATCAAGTTCGCACGAACCACGGGGTTATCGAAGCCGAGGTTCTGGTTCTGGCGTGTGGCCTTTGGACACGAGATCTTGCAGCGAAATTGGGCGTGCGCGTGCCCCTCTATGCTGCTGAGCATTTTTACACAGTGACCGAGCCTATGGACTTCGTGAAGCCGACGCTACCAGTCCTGCGCGATACTGACGGACACGTGTACATCAAGGAAGACGCTGGCAAACTGTTGGTAGGTGCATTCGAGCCTTGGGGCAAGGCGCTTCCTATGGACAAGCTTCCGAAGGAATCGGCCTTTATTGAGCTTTGGGAAGACTGGGAACATTTCGAGTTGCCGATGACCAAGGCAACCGAGATTATACCGGCATTGCAAAATGCTGGCATTGCTAAGTTTTTCAATGGCCCGGAAAGCTTCACGCCAGATCTCCTCTTCATGATCGGTGAAGTGCCCGGCATGAAAAATCTGTTTGTGTCGGCGGGTTACAATTCCGAAGGTATCGAATTTGGTGCTGGAGCGGGCCGCGCGTTGGCCGAGTGGATCGTGGCGGGCGCGCCTCAGATGGATGTCAGCTTTGTCGATGTTGCACGTTACCACCCGTTCCAGATCAATTTGAGATATTTGCGTGACCGGATACCAGAAGTATTGGGATTGCATTACGAGATTCATTGGCCTTGGCACCAACCCGAGACTTCGCGGGGGGTCCGCAAAAGCGCTCTTCATGATCGATGGGCAAAACTCGGTGCCAGCTTCGGCGAAGGGATGGGATGGGAACGACCGATGTGGTTTGCAGCCGAAGGCGACTCCACTGAAAATGTCTATTCCTACGCGGAACCGAATTGGTTCAAAAATACCAAACTTGAATGCGAGGCCGCACGGTCGGACGCTGTGCTGTTCGACCAAAGCTCGTTCGGCAAACACCTTGTCCAAGGTCGTGATGCCTGCACGTTCCTTCAAAGGCTCTGCGCGGGCAATGTGGACGTACCGGTCGGCAAGCTCGTGTATACGCATATGCTGAACGAAAAAGGTGGAATTGAAACCGACATCACGGTGAACCGTCTGTCGGACACTCAGTTTCTGATTATCTCCTCGGCGACGGTCCACCCGCGCGACAAGGCATGGATTACGTGGCATATTACAGATGATTTGAACGTTACTCTCACCGACGTCACATCTGCTTACGCCGTGCTGTCTCTGCAGGGACCTAAGTCGCGGGATATCCTTAGCAAGGTAACCGACGCCGATTTGTCTAACGAAGCCTTCCCGTTTGCCACCAGCCAGGAAATCGACGTGGGCTATGCCCGGGTCATCGCCAACCGTTTGACCTACATAGGGGAGCTCGGTTGGGAGCTTCATATTCCGTCTGAGATGGTGCAGCATGTGTTCGACGTGCTGTGGGAGGCTGGAAATGAACACAAGCTGAAACCGGCCGGATATCACGCACTTGAACATCTGCGTTCCGAACGCGCGTATCGAGAATACGAACTGGATTTGACACCGGTTGATACCTTGCTCGAAGCAGGTTTGGCGTTCACGATCGACTGGAACAAGGCAGGTGGTTTCATCGGAAAAGAAGCAACTGCAGCGCAAAAGGCATCGATGCCTCTCAAGAAGCGGCTGGTGTCTTTCAAGCTGCGTGATCCCGTACCTGTTCTCTTTCGCGAGGAGCTTATACGACTCAACGGCGAGATCGTTGGCTTTATCTCTTCGGGAGTAAAAAGCTTCACGCTTGGGACTTCGATTGGACTAGGCTATGTCAACCATCCCGATGGTGTGACCAAAGATATGATCGAGAACAGTCAATGGCAGATCGAAATTGCCGGGCAGCTCTATGACGCCGATGCGTCGTTGCAAGCCTTCTTTGATCCCTTTGGCGAGCGCCTAAGAAGGTAGGTTGAAAACTTCGTCCTTTGCATCTGATCCTCACGTCATAGAGGAGGTCATCGCTGTAGCAGGCATAACTATCAGGATGTTGCTGACCGCTTGGTCGGAGTGTGTTTGATCAAGTGAAACATGTGCCACAGCGCGCCCAAGAGCACCACCCATTGACGTCCATGAATAGCTAGAAAACTCTAACGGTAAGTCTAGGCCAGATTGTAGTGAATGATGGTGCTCGTCCCTGCGAAGCGTATCGTGCAACGCGAAGATCCGCGTTGGTATGGGCATCGAGCTTGCCAACGTCAAGATGGCGGACATCGCCGGAAGAGGCGATCCGGCTGAAGGAAACCGCGAGGCGAAAGAGATCATCATCATCGGCTCGAATCGGCAAGATGCTGGCGCAGGAAGCACTGCGCACCGCGTTCGCCACGGGCGCTGACCGTGACATCCTGGTCAAGGCCGATGAACAGACCGAGCCGCTGGGCGTCGCCAAGGTGCTGAAGGGTGTCGTCGACAATGGGAAACCCGGCCTTGTCATCCTCCGCAAGGAGGGGATCGAAGACCCATCCAACCAGTGCTCGAAGGCGACAAGGAAGGGGACGCGCGAGGTCGCCATCGCCTGATCGGCAACGAGCTCGCCGCCGGCCATCTGCTTGCGCCAGGCATAGAGCCTGTGACAGAGCTACGCCGAACGCTTCCGCGACCTCCATCACCGACGCGACGAGCCCGCCGTACTCGCCAGGTCGACCAACGCGCGCTTCTCGGTGCAACTCCACAGCCTTCCTTGCCGCACGCGCCCGGGTACCGTTGCAAGATCTTAGGCCCGCCGTGGCATCGCTTAACATAGCGATCATATCGCCCCTCGCATGTTGCAATGTCCCGGCGCGAGAACTCCATGTTCATCGGCCTATTGCAAGGTGCCTTGGCGCATCGCTATTCGACTCCCTCCCCCTTCCGTCTAATTTCTGCGCAAAGGCGCTCTCCGTTGCAGAAATTCACTGGCAACTGGACGAACCCGCCGCAAAGCGAGCGCAAGGATGGGTTATAGTCGCAAAAGGCTGAAAGAGATCCCAGAAGCAACGGATGTTAGAATGTTGAAAAATTCAAAACCTGTCTGGCAGCAAGTTGAGGATCAGAAGGGTAGATTTCATGAGCTAAGTGACAGGATTTGGGACAACCCCGAGCTGAACTATCAGGAATTCTTTGCCGCCGCTGAGCATTGCCGCGGGCTTGCCTCCGAGGGATTTGTGGTGACGGAAGGATTGGCGAATATCCCGACGGCGATCATGGGCGAGGCGGGCAATGGCGGACCCGTAATAGCAATACTTGGCGAATACGACGCATTGCCGGGATTAAGCCAAGAGGCGGGTCTGGCAGAGGAGCGGCCTGTTCTAGCGGGCGGCTGTGGACACGGTTGCGGCCATAACATACTTGGCTCGGCATCCCTCTTGGCCGCCGTGGCGGTGAAGAACTGGCTCATCCAAGCCGGGTTGCCAGGGCGAGTCCGGTATTACGGCTGTCCAGCCGAAGAAAGCGGATCTGGAAAGAGCTTTTTGGTCCGTGCTGGTGTGTTTGACGATGTCGACGTGGCAATTAGTTGGCACCCCAATGTTTTCACAGGTGTCATCGCTGCCGCTTCGCTCGCATGCGTGGAGATGGAATTCACTTTTCATGGCCGTGCAGCGCATGCTGCATCAGCGCCGCATCAAGGACGAAGCGCGCTCGACGCCGTTGAACTTATGAGCGTAGGCGTGAACTATATGCGGGAGCACATGCCTCCGTCGGCTCGAGTCCATTACGCTCTCATCGACGGTGGTGGTATCGCGCCAAATGTGGTGCAGCCGCGTGCCGTTGTTCGCCATCTTGTTCGTGCGCGCAACCTGGAGGAAATGTGGGGCCTAGTAAAACGAGTGAAGAAAATTGCCGAGGGCGCGGCCCTAATGACTGAGACTACGGTAAACGTAAAACAGCTTGCTGGCGAGGCGAACTTAGTCGGCAATCCACCGTTAGAAGAATCGATGCAGGCGAATCTTGAGCAGCTAGGAGGCCCCGGCTTTGACAGCAATGACAAACAGTTCGCCGCAAAAATTCAACAATCGCTGACTTCAGACGAAATCCGTTGGGATTATCGCAATTATGGGCTGCCGGTTAGATCAGAACCTCTGAGCGAGCAAATCTATCATCTGGATCCCTCTCGCGTGGATTCGGGCTCCACCGACGTAGGCACTGTGAGCTGGGTAGTCCCGACAGTGCAGTGCGACGTCGCGTGTTTTGCTGTGGGAACGCCCTTCCATGCGTGGCAGTTAGTCGCTCAAGGTAAATCGCCGGCCGCGCACAAGGGACTCACGCTTGCTGCAAAGGCCATGGCGGGGGTTGCTTACGATGTCCTATCAAATCCGGCGCTTGTGTCGGCGGCCAAGGACGCATTCAAGCGATTTCGCGATGAAAACCCCTTCATCAATCCGGTCGGGGTAGATGCGGAACCGCCTCTCGAAATGGCGTGCAAGAAGCCGGGACTAAACTGAATGTATGTAGCGTCGGCACACCAGACTTAGTCCGGCTCTCGCTCACCAAGGCGCAACAAGGTAGGATTTGATTGACACGACCAGGCGACTCTAGAGCCGCAATTGCAGAGATTCTCCGCAACTGACGCAAGAGCTGACGTTCTCTGCGCGTGGATGCGAGAGATCGCGGAAAAACTGAGGAGAGCCTGTACTAAAAACAATGGCCCAATTGAGAGGCATTAGAATATTGCGGACCAGGATCTGCAGCCGCCCATGTCGGGATGGTTGCGAGAATGGATCCGAAGCTTTCGTGGCGACAGCAAGGGTTCAGCCTCTCGGAGTTCTAGCAACTAGGCTGGCGTCATCCGCGCGACTGGTTCAAAAAAGGGGAATTGGAGATGACAATCTCTCGGCGTGATCTCATTAAAACAGGTGTGGCTGCCGGAGCGGCTTTTTCGATGCCGTCGGTCCTGCGGGGTCAGACGTCACCGACTGCCGAGCGGACGGTCCGCATGGCGAAAGGCGGTGCGCTCCGCGTGTTCGACCCAATCTGGACAGCGGATTACGTCACCGCGGACTTTGGCCTAGCGATTTATGACACGCTGTTTGCGTTGGATTCCAAGTTAATGCCGCAGCCGCAAATGGTAGGGAAATGGGACGTTTCCGACGATCGGAAGACTTATACGTTCATGCTTCGGGATGGTCTTAGCTGGCACGATGGTACCTCCGTTACCGCGGCAGACTGTGTGGCCTCCATTCGTCGCTGGGCTCAGGTCAATCCCGGCGGACAACTGCTCATGAAGCGCGTCAAGGCCATCTCTAAGAAGGACGACAAGACTTTCACGGTCGTGTTAAGCGAACCACTGGGGTTTTTGATCGATATTCTTGCCAGCGTTGCGACGCCGTGCCTCTTCATCATGCGTGAGAAGGATGCCAACCATGCCGCAACTGAACAGGTGACAGCGACTGTCGGGTCGGGGCCGTTCAAATTCAATGACTCTCTTGCGAAGCCTGGTGCGAGCTTCACCTTTGATCGCAACGAACAATACGTCGCGCGCAAAGAGGCCTCTGACGGACTTGCCGGCGGCAAGATCGTCAAGGTCGATCGTGTGATCTGGGACAACATCGCCGATCAACAGACTGCTTTGACAGCTTTGCAAGCAGGTGAGCTCGATTTCCTTCAGGTTCCGCCGACCGATCTTTACCCCGTGATCGAAACGGATCCGACTCTTGAGCTCCAAGTTCTAGATAAATCCGGATCCGTCGTGTATCTGCGCTTGAACTTTCTGCACAAGCCGTTTGACAGCGTAAAGGCGCGCCGGGCGATGCTTCACCTGGTCGATCAAGAGGCTATGATGCGCGCTGCATACGGCGACCCGAAATACTTTCGTCCCGTCACTTCGATATTTGGAACCGGAATTTATTCCAACGAGGAGAATACCGAGTGGTTCAAGAAGAGAGGAGATCCGGAAAAGGCGAAGCAACTGTTCAAGGAGGCCGGATATGCTGGCGAGCCGGTCGTCATCTTGCAGGCAACCGACTGGGCGGAGGGCAGCAATGCTTCACAGTGGCTGGCGGCCGAGCTGCGCAAGATAGGAGTTAATGCCGAGCTTGCTCCGAGTGACTGGGGCGGGCTTGTCGCGCGTCGGGCGAACAAGGGTCCGGTGGAGGACGGTGGCTGGAGCATCTTTATCACGAGCGATTCGGATTACACTTTGAGTGATCCGCTCAGCAATGTCACCCTAGCCGCGAACGGCGACGAGGCCTGGTATGGCTGGCCGAAGAACGACAAATACGAGGCCCTCCGGGCGAAATGGGCGGAAGTAGACACACTTGAAGAGCGCAGGGCATTGGCCCGCAAGATGCAACGAGTATATTGGGACTTCGTGGGGATGGTTCTGGTCGGTCAAATAGTCTCCCCGATCGCGCGCCGCAAATCGCTCACCGGGCTTATCGGTACGCCGGTGCTTATCCCGATGTGGAACATGCAGAAAGCTCCAGCCTAATGGCAGCATATGTCCTTCGCAGATTGGTTTCGGCCGTCGCCGTCATGGCGATGGTCGGCATCTTCGTGTTTCTGCTTCTCAGGCTGGCGCCGGGCGATCCGGCAGCGATTATCGCCGGCAAGGCGGCTACCGCCGAAATGATCGCTGGCATACGCGAGAGGCTTGGGCTCAGCGATCCTATGCCAGTTCAGTTCCTGCGTTGGGTGCGCGACATGCTCGGTGGCGATTTCGGCACCTCGATATTTGCCGGACGACCGGTTCTCGAGCTGATCTCCCAGCGGCTTGAACCGACCTTATCGCTATCGGTGCTAACAATGGTCCTTTCGGTGGCGGCCGGGGTCTCCTTCGGCATCCTTGCCGCTTGGCGAACTGGTGGGCTAGTCGACCGCCTCCTCGCGGCATTTTCGGCACTTGGTTATTCCGTCCCGGTTTTCGTTATCGGCTATTTTCTAGTATACTTATTCGCTATCAAGACACGTTGGCTGCCCGTCCAGGGGTATGTACCCATCGAGGGTGGCCCGGGGCCATGGTTCGTGCATATGCTGCTGCCCACCGTGGCTCTCAGTCTCGGATACATTGGATTCATCGCCCGGGTGACTCGGGCGAGCATGCTCGAGGTCCTGTCAGAAGACTATATGCGCACCGCCGCCGCCAAGGGTGCTTCGTCCTATGCCATGCTATTACATCATGCCCTGAAGAATGCTGGCGTCCCGATCCTGACCGTCATCGGCCTAAGCTTTGCCTGGCTTATTGGCGGAGTCGTGCTTACGGAAACCGTCTTTAACATTCCCGGCATCGGTCGTCTGGTCGTGGATGCGATAAACAACCGGGACTATCCGATCATTCAGAGCGTGCTCATCCTGACATCGGGTTCATACGTGCTCATCAACCTGGCGGTCGATCTGGCCTACACCGTGGTCGATCCGCGTATCCGGTACTGATATGACGATTTTCTCGGCACCAGTTGAATACGTTCCGTCAGGGCGTGTGCGATTTTCTAACCTTCCCCGTCTGGCAAGGCGGCATCCATTGGTCATGATAGGCGGCAGCCTGTTGGGGCTTCTGATCATCCTGGCGCTTGCCGCGCCGCTTTACGCCGGCGATCCGGGGAACATGGATCCGTTCAAGCGCCTGCAGTCGCCTTCCGCCGACATGTGGTTTGGGAGCGACAATCTGGGGCGGGACGTATTTGCGCGGACGATCTTCGGCGCCCGCATCTCCCTCCTGGTCGGGCTGCTGTCGGCGGCGAGCGCGGGCGTGGTCGGGCTCGTGATCGGTGTCATCACCGGTTATAGCCGCAGCTTCGATAATTTCGTCATGCGGATCATGGACGGTCTAATGTCGATCCCGACGATTTTGCTCGCCATGGCGCTCATTTCTCTGACAGGTCCCGGGATCGGCATCCTCATCGTCGCCATTGCGATCCCCGAGACTCCAGCCGTCGCGCGGCTGGTTCGTTCGGTAGTTCTCGGGGTTCGCGAGCGTCCCTATGTCGAGGCCGCGCTGTGCGGCGGGGCTCGCCTACCTAGGGTATTGTGGAGACATATCCTGCCGAGCACCGTTCCGACCCTCATGGTGCAGTGCGCCACCGTCTGCGCCAGCGCAATCCTGACGGAGGCGGGGCTGAGCTTCCTTGGCGTGGGCGTCCCGCCCGAGATCCCGAGCTGGGGCAACATGATCGCCAGTTCGCGGCTTTATCTCGCCATCGCGCCAATGACGATCTTTGCCCCTGGCATCTGCCTGGCCATCACCGTCCTTGCAGTCAACCTGCTCGGGGACGGCCTGCGCGACCTGTTCGATCCCCGCGCCAGGCAGAGGCGCTGACATGCAAATGCATCACTGGCTAGGGGACGACCTGCTGCTTGACGTGCGAGACCTGGAAACGCATTTCTTTGGCGAAGACAGCATTACCCGTGCGGTGGGTGGCATCAGCTTCAAGGTGAAGAAAGGCGAGACACTCGGCGTCGTCGGCGAATCCGGATGCGGGAAGAGTGTCACGGCGCTGTCGATCCTTCGCCTGCTGCCGAAGCGGGGCGCCAAGACGGTTGGCGGCGAGGTCCGTTTCCATGGTCACGACCTGCTCCAGCTGACCGATCGGGAGATGCGCAAAATCCGCGGCAACCGGATTGCCATGATCTTCCAGGAGCCGATGACGAGCCTGAACCCGGTCTATACGGTCGGGTATCAGATCGCCGAGGCGGTGCAGATCCACACCAAGGCTTCCGGCCCGGCGGCTATGAAGAAAGCAGAAGAGATGCTCAGTCTCGTTCGCATCGCGGATCCTGAGCGTCGCGTCAACAACTATCCCCATGAGATGTCGGGCGGCATGCGGCAGCGCGCCATGATCGCCATGGCTCTGGCCTGCTCGCCGGAACTGTTGATCGCCGACGAGCCTACGACGGCGCTCGACGTCACCATCCAGGCGCAGATCCTGCGGCTGATCGTCGATCTGAAGGAGCGCACTGGAACGGCCGTGATGTTCATCACGCATGACCTGGGCGTTGTTGCCGAGACCTGCCAGCGCGTGATCGTTATGTATGCCGGCCAGATCGTGGAACAGGCCAACGTCATCGATCTGTTTGAGCGTCCGGCGCATCCCTATACCCAGGGGCTCATGCGCTCGGTGCCTGACCGGCGGCGCGGCCGCCAGCGCCGCCTCGCGGAGATTCCCGGCATTGTGCCAAGCCTGCGCGAGCCCATCGTCGGCTGCAGCTTTGCGCCGCGCTGCCCGTTCGCGATCGACATTTGCCGCGACAAGACGCCCGCCCTGCGAGATGTCGGGTCGGAGCACGCCGCGGCGTGCTGGCGCGCCGAAGAGGTGATGGGTGCATGAACGGTCCTCTGCTGAAGATCGAGAAGCTGACCAAGCACTATCCGCTTAGCTCGGGCCTCTTCAAGAAAACCATTCCGGTGATCCGGGCGGTGGAGGATGTATCCTTCAGTGTCGAGGCCGGCGAGACGCTCTGCATCGTCGGCGAATCCGGCTGCGGCAAGTCGACTGTGGCGCGGCTACTGATGCGACTCGTCAAGCCGACGGGCGGGCGCGTATTTATCGACGGAACCGATATTGCTGGACTCAGGACCGACGCGCTTCGCGCCTGGCGCCGTCGCATGCAGATGGTCTTTCAGGATCCTTACTCCTCGCTGAACCCGCGCCTCACCGCCGGCCAGATCATCACCGAACCCGTCGAGAATTTTGAGCGCCTCGGCCGAAGCCAGAGCCAGGCGCTTGCGGCAGACCTTCTGCGAAAGGTCGGAATGTCGCCCGAGATGATGCACAGGCTTCCCTCCGAGCTGTCGGGCGGACAGCGCCAGCGGCTCGGCATCGCACGCGCCCTGGCGCTCAACCCCTCGCTCATCATCGCCGACGAAGCGGTGTCAGCGCTTGACGTATCCGTGCAGGCGCAGATCCTGAACCTGCTTCTGGATCTCCAGCAGCAGATGGGAATCGCCCTCATCTTCATCTCGCATGACCTTGGCGTCGTAGAGCATATCGGCCATCGCGTCGCGGTCATGTATCTCGGCCGGATCGTAGAGCTTGCGCCCTGCGAGGCGCTCTTCGCTAAGCCCGTCCATCCCTACACCGAGGCGCTGATCGCGGCAGCTCCGGTGCCGCATCCGAGGCGGGTTCGGCTCCACGTGCCCATCGAGGGCGAGGTGCCGAGCCCCATCAACCCGCCAAAGGGATGCGCGTTTCATCCGCGTTGCCCGCTCGCGGTCGAACGCTGCCGCGTCGAACTGCCACGTTTGACGCCGATGCCAGATGGGCGCGTCGTGGCATGTCATGTGCGTGCACCGGCAACCGAGAATCCAGGAAATCCGATTGTGGCGGCGATTTCTTAGCCCAGCAAGCGGCATAACAGAGATGCGCTCACCCAACCGGACATCTCGAGCGTAACCCGTAACTCCAACACTGACCATTTGTGAAGTTTCGCAACACAAGATAAGGAAGAATTCATGGAGCAACACTCTAATGAAATTGGTTCAAACTTGAGTCGGACAGGTGAGAACTATGACACTGTAGGTTCGATTGCAACAAACGTTGCAGATGGCTTCACGATTGTAGCAGTCGGTGACCTCATTCTTTCCAGACCGCTGACGAAATACCAACATCCAGGCTTTGATGCCATCGTCAAGATCCTGCGCGAAGCCGATGTAACCTTCGGCAATATGGAATCCCTCATATTCGATATCAGGTCATTTAAAGGTAGTCCGCAGGCTGAGCACGGCGGTTGCTATCACGTCAGCCTGCCAGAGGTCGGCCCTGATCTGAAGGCGATGGGATTCAATCTAGTGAGCCGAGCAAATAACCATACGCTTGATTGGGGCCTTGGAGGAATGCGCGAAACGAGTCGGGTACTCGACGAGAGCGGTATCGTCCATGCCGGTGTGGGGGAAAATCTGGCACAAGCCGGCGCCGCTCGCTTTCTGGAAACTCGACGCGGTCGCGTGGGATTGGTCTCGTTTGCTACAACGTTTGCGCCCATGTCTCGTGCCTGCGATCCCGCCGGCGAGGCGCCCGGCAGGCCAGGACTCAACCCCCTTCGTTTGGCGGAAAGCATCGTGGTCACGCCGGAGACGCTCGAAAACTTAAGGCAAGTGCGCGATGCACTGCCCGGTTATGAGTACGGCCATGGGGACCCAGCCCGAGTCGTGGTCGCCGGAGCAACGTTCAAGGCGGGCGATAAGGCCGGCTACAGCTACGAACCCGACCGGCGCGATGTCGCCGACATCCTGCGAAATGTTCGCCGGGGCAAGCAGTTCTCCGATTTCTGCATCGTCACCAACCACGGTCACGAGCCTAATTGGAGCCATAAAGTGAGCCAGGAACCGCCGGATTACGAGCAATCCTTTGCACGCAGAATGATCGACGCCGGAGCGGACGCATACATTGGTCACGGGCCGCATCTGCTGCGCGGTATCGAAATATACAGGGGCCGACCAATCTTTTATAGCCTTGCGAATTTCTTCTTCGATGCTCTTCGGACGCCCGCAGGGGCTGACATGTTCGCCGCCTATGGCAGGGACCCGGGGGTGGACACGGACGCCGACGTGACAGTCGACGAGGAAGCAAAAGGCTACCCCACAGCAGGTGAATTTATAAGCGCGGTCACTGGCCCGGCCTTCTACGAGAGTGTTATCGCCACCAGCCGCTTTGAGCACAATCAGCTTGCCGAAGTTCGGCTCTACCCCGTCGAGCTCGGTCGCTCGGAAAGGTTTGCAAACCGGGGTATCCCGCGTTTGGCCCCTGCTTCGCAAGCGACAGCCATTCTGCATCGTCTAGAGATGCTCTCGAGACCATTTGGCACCAAGATCGCCGTCGAGAACAGTGTTGGAGTCATAAGGCTGAAGCCCCCCGGCTCGGCACTATGACATGACTCGGGGGCGCGCTTCAGCAGCCTTGTCCAGAAAAGCTGCAACGCTTTAGATCGGTTGTTGGCGACATACCAGTGAGCGGATTATCATTGAGAGAGAGATACAAGTCGATGGTTGTCTAAACAGCGACCGGTGTTAGCCAACCTTCTGGTTTTGTTCCGGCTTTGATCTATACTACTCTAGCTGAACAATAAGCGAAGCACCCGCTGCGTTCGATTTCAATGTGCCGGGATTACAGGTGCGGGTCGTCGATCCAGAGGCCGTGAGTCAACGGGAGTTCTTGAGGCTCTATCAGGAAAGGGTAAGTGATGTTGACGATCCGTGTGACTGACCTTCGAGCCTCGAAGCCATCAAATGTGGCGGTCGCGGGCGACTACGACTGCGCCGGCGGGGCATGGAAGACGATCGACGGGGAGGGGTCTATTGGCGCTGCCTATCCGACGGTTTCTTCACGAGGGTCAGCGTCGCGCTCGCGGTGGCCCGCTCCGACTCCAACATCATTTATGCCGGCACGGACGGGTCGAAGATCCGAGGCGACGGCTCTTACGGTGATGGGGTCTACGGGTCGACAGATGCCGGTCGCAGCTGGCTCATCTGGGACTGAAAAGGACCTGCCATCCGGCAAGATCTGCATTAATCCGCACGACCCCGACCGTCTATGTTGCGGCGCTCGGGGACGCCTTCGGGCCCAACGAGGAACGGGGCGGGTTCCGGTCCAAGGACGGCGGCAAGAACCTGACAGAAGGTCCTCTACCGCAATTCCGACGCCGGCGCCGTCGATATGTCGATGAATCCCAACAATCCGCGCATCCTGTTCGCCACGATCTCGCAAACCCGGCGGACCTTCTGGAATGTCACTAGCGGAGGGCCGGGAAGCGGAATGTTCCGGTCTCTGGACGGCGTGGACAGCTGGGAGGAGTTGTCCGGGCTGAACGGTTTGCCGGGCGGGGTGCTCGGCAAGATCGGCGTCTCCGTCTCGGAAGCGCAGTGCGGTCGCATCTGCGCTCCCCTTGAGGCGGAAGGAGACATGATCGGGCTTTATCGCACCGACATTACCTCGACCGCTTCGCAGAACCGCGATCTGATGCCCATGTCTTCGCCGACTCAGCAGGACAACACTTCGAGCTCGGTTCCGAGCGCCTCGGAATGGGGCGTCATGCGTCATACCCGTTTGCGACTGTACCTACCTGCGGATGACGGCATTCCGATCAAAAAACGGACGCGATTCCCGAATTAGCCGGACGCGATTGCGCCAGGTCGTTACGGAGTTCTGCTAGAAGCCGTTCGCAGCCCATTTCAAAATGGAAGGGCGAAAGCCTTTGCCAAAACCTTCAAACGCGATTACATTCGCATTCCATTTTGGCTCTAGCGCACGATTACCGCAACGAGATGGCATTTTACGGCGAAAAAAGTCACCTCAACTGGAGCTGAAATGAAATACGATCGTATAGACGCTCGCATTCTTGAGATTGTGCAAAAAAATAACCGACTGACTTCTGAAGCAATCGGTGACATGGCCGGGCTATCCGCTACCGCGTGTCAAAGACGACTGAAAACCCTCCGTTCGGAAGGTATCATCGTGGGCGATGTCTCAATCATTTCGCCGAAGGCAGTTGGAAGACCTATTGGGATGTTTGTCCTTGTAAGCCTAGAGCGCGAGCGTGCAGATATAATTGATAGATTCAAGAAGGCCATAAAATCCTCACCTGAAATCGTCAATGGATTTTACGTCACAGGGGACGCCGACTTTGTTCTATATGTGACCGCACGTAGCATGGAAGATTACGAGCAATTCACCCAGAGGTTCTTCTATGAAATCCCCGACATCAAGGGCGTTAAAACGATGGTGATAATGGACCGTGTAAAGGTGGGCTTTGCCCTACCGATCGAGGCTCCGTCCGAAGATTGATACAGTCTAATTAAGTCGCGATCGCTGATTGGTGAAAGGTCTTTTCGACCTCTTGTTCAGAACCAGGACGACGGCTGCGGCGACGCAGATTGCGCAGAGAAGATGCGGCGCATCATTTCAAGACCCTATGTCTTTTCTGCTTGCTGGCTGTGAACTGGTTCGCCCCACACTGGCAGTGTTGAAGCGACGGTTGCTCCCCTACTCGGGGTGTTGAAGTCAAGCGCTTTTCGAGCCTGCCAGCTTCGCTGGCGTTGTGTCGGGCGAATTGAGAAATTGACACCTCCCGTTGCCTCACCGAAGAGTGTTACCTAACGATTGCGGGTTGAAGCGCGGTGATCGCCCTCCAGTCGCCATTGATGATTTCAACGGCTGTCTCCTCACGCGAGACTTTCACGGCTATTTGGACCGTCCGCAGGCTTTTGGTCGTGAACCGCGTTTGATGACCTTCATCAGCCTCTGCAGCACGAGGGCTGCCGAGAGTGTCGGCTTGGCCTCCAATCACACGGGTCTTCACTCGCAGCTTGAACGAGGGCTGGAAGAGATCGCCGTGCAGCCGCACTGCGTCATAGAGACGAACAAGGGCCGCCGTGGCCTCCGCACCCACGAACCTGCCATAGCCGACCAGGCGACGAACGATAGCATCGTTCTTCTGCTCGACTCATGCCTAATCATTCTTCCGATAAGCCCGGAAACGCGTCACTTCCAATCCTTGACTTCTGCACCGGGCGATCACGGAGTTCATTCATGAAGGCGCTTGTCAAAGTCCACGCCTCGAAGCGGAAAGGGGAACAACGACTGGCTCGCTTGATGGCAGCGATGACAACATGCCCTCGGTCCAGCCTATGGCGATATCGGTCAGGACCATCGTTTGCACACGCACCGCAGAACTCACTCCGGCGCGACGGCGCTGCCCGCCGCGAGCTACAGCACGTACTACCGAAAGCAGGCGATCCATCGTCGCTGCGCTGATGGTCAGCAGCTTGTCGCGAAGTTCGCCATCCAGATCGGGCCGGCCATGCCGCTCAAGAGCCGGCAGCAAAATGCGAAAAAGCGGTTTCAGCCGTTTCGAGCAGACGATCGGACGCTTCATAATGCCACCTGCGCCTCCCGAACTTCAGCGCCATAAAGCACCGGATATTGTCTGGCGGGCGAGGGACCGGCAGCTCGAGGTCGCAGCATGCTGATCGTTCGCGATGATAGCCGGTAACCGCGACGAGCTCGTCCAAAATCCGTTGTTTGGCGGCCCGGCAGCTCGATCGATATCGCTCGATAATCGAAACGCGCGGCGGAGCCTTTGTCGAGATTAGTTACCACCAAGGGGATGTCCAGCCCGCAAGTGGTTGCCTCGATGCGGGCGGCTCAGGCGCGGCGTTCCGTGTTCCAGGATTTCGGCTTGTATCGAGTCTCCACATAACCGCGCAGCTCCGGCTTGTGTTCCAGCGCGGCCGGTGCGGATATCATCGGCGGCTTGATCTACGAGACGCTGGAGAACCTTGTTGCCGGGCAGGCCGAAGAGGTAGTCGATTGCATTGTCCACCGCCAGCCCATGACCTTATTACGGCCAAGCCGTCCCGTCTACCCGGATGCAGGCCAGAGGGCGCGGATTCGCCGGCCAAGGCTACGCAAACCGCCGCGGATTTGTCCGTCGGATCTTGACAGGACGCAGGATAATGGCGACCTGACGGCCGGCTCATGCGATCGCAAAGAGATGTCGGCCATGGCGTGTGTCACCCACTCGGGATGGCCCGGACGCCGAGCTGATGCACTCAGCGTCAAACCTAGCTGGGATCTTCTTGCTTCAAGGCTGGAAACGAGAACGGCGCCTGATCCGAACTGCTCAGCCGAAAAGAGTGACTGCGCACCCAGTTTGACTATTTGAGACCAGTGCTGGAACAGCACCACGCCATCGCTGCTGCTTAACACGTTCTATTTTCTTGTAATTTCCACGAAACGCAAAAAACATAAAATTAACACAAGATAATTCTTGTCCGAAGTTAATGTGATATAGCTTGGCGACCCCGTATAGCAACATTGCCGCTTGTGCATACCTTTGGCAATAATCCAAAAATGACGTGATGAGTAAACTAATGAGATGCGCAACGTGTAGTTTCGGGGTAATAGTGATTAGAACCTGAAATGATCCGACTGCCTTTGTTTTGAGCAAGCCGACGCATGTTTCTGGCGCAGAGGCGCTCGCGTAGCATTGTTCGATGACTCGATAAGACATGGAATGTCGTGCACAACAGTTATTCATGCATTTGGACCGTCCATGGGACCCTTATACACGCGGACAAGAAACTTAAAAGTCGGTCTGGCCCATCCGAGCTCATGCTGGATTCCCGGTGAACGACAGGAGCGTTCAGATGTATGCCATTAAAACACGGGACCTCCAGAAAAAGCACCCGCTATTTCGATCGATAGGATACGCGCTAGTTCAAACGTAGAAACCAAAGATATGCGCTTCTTTCATAAGACGGATTGTTGGTTGGGAAAAGATGGATGACAACGAAAAGACGGTTAGTCTATCTGTGAGGGAAAAGGAATGTATTCTGTGGGCGGCGAGAGGGAAATCATCCTGGGAAATAGGAATGATTCTCGGAATTTCCCTAAACACTGTGAACTTCCACATGAAAAATGTGATGCGAAAATTGGATGCGCCCAGCAGAACGGTTGCTGCGATAAAAGCGGTAAACTGCGGAATTATCCATTTGTGAAAGTGCTGGCAGTGAATGCGCAAGGCCAAAAGTGCGACGAGCTAGGCAGCTCGAAAAGCCTCCCTATTCGAGCGCCCCTGTGATTTCATGTGTGCGCCCCCCCGCCCGGTTCTGCAAGTGGGTTTTGAACAGCGCAGAGCATGGGATCGAGTGCGGTCATCTGTCAGGCCGCACAACTCTGCCCGTTCGCATGGCTGCGGGCCGGTATGAGATGGGCGGATCAGGTTCCAAATCACTGTGGGCGAGCTAGTCTCTCCTGTTCCCTGTCAAGGTTGAAGGCAAGAAGGCTCGCCTGCTTGGCAGGTTTGCCATGCAGTCGAAATCGGCTGAAGCTGGATAGGGCTGGGGTGGAGCTCAGAGACAACGGTCGATCAGACTCTCATCCGCGGGTTGGGCACCGGCCTTCCGTGTCTTCGTCTCGGGGCTGTCCTCGGTCTAGAGGGCGGGGATATATCCTGAAGGTTCTGCAAAAAGTTCTGAAGAGAGAACGGCGGCTGCTCTGAGGTAGGGGCGGCCATGGCACGCTGGTGACGTTGCGATTCACCGATCCCGTGGAAAGGGAAGTGCCATGACCAAGCAAGAAGTTAAGCTCAACGGCCAGAGTTGAAAGCGCTGCTGCTGTCGGACGCGGACGGCTTTCGGCGGGTTTTGCAGAGTGTGGTGCACGAGGTTCTGGAAGCCGAGATGACGGAGGCGCTGGGGACTGAGAAGGGCGAGCGGACCGCGGAGCGGGTCGGCTACCGGTCCGGCTACTACGAACGCCGGCTTGTGACACGGATTGGCGTGCTGGAGCTACGCAAACCGCAGGACCGAGCCGGCCGGTTCTCGACGGAGCTGTTTGAGCGCTATCAGCGCTCGGAGAAGGCATGACCGGTGCACAGATCGTCGACGAGTCGTTCGAAACCGGGGCGCTCGACGGCGCCGCTCGCGCTGCGGCCCAGATCCTCGTCGATCACCTCTACATTTGGAACCCCCACCCCGCGCAACGTCGACCAGCTCATATTGCCGGCGTTGACTCTCAAGGTTGGCATGAACCTGTTGGGCCGTCGACTGTCTGACGTAGACGACGGCCTTGCGCCTCAGGAGGGCCAAGGGAAGAGATTACCGCCCGTCATCGGTCATCTCCTTCTCCGCGACGCCTGCAGCCGCCGTCAGCAGCTTGGCGAGGCTCGCGACTGTGCGCTGCGCTTTCGTCAGCCCGTCCTGGGCTCCGGAGTTGAGTGGCATGATCAATTGCCACGATGCTGGCAGCCGCTTGGTGGGGCAGTCTCTTCATCGATGACCTCCTGAGCGTTCGAACCGCCCTCAAGGCCACTACGAAATCCCCATGGATCAAGAGGTTGTGAAGCTCAGTCAGCGCATCCACGGTAACCCGAGTGCTACCCAAGCTGAACGCTTCGCAAACGTCGCGGTCCAACATCCATGCGGGAACGACAATGTAAAGTCCGGTCGGGGCGGGAAGGCTCTCCTGGCCGGCATGCTCATCTGTTGTTATTGCGGCCGCCGCCTGTGCGTCGTTTATGTAGGCCGCCGCATCGGGTACATATCTATCGTTGCGACCGTTCGAACCTTGCGCTGGCGCGACCCCGATGCATGACCGCCAATGGCGGTCGAGCCGACGCCGCGATCTCGCAAGAGGTTTTGCGTGCCGTGGCATCCATGGCGATCGAATCAGCTTTGGAGGCGGAGCGGATCCATCTTGAAGGCGAAGCGCAGCGACGGCAGATGATCGAACTGGATTTGCAGCAGGCCCGCTACGAAGGCCTCGCTTGCCGAACGGCGCTATGCGGCCTGCGGTCCCGACAATAGGCTCATAGCTGCTCAGCTTGAGAAGAGCTGGGAGGCGACGCCTCGCCGTGTCGAAGCCTGCGAAGCCCGGCTCAACAATCGGCCAGTTCGCGATGACCCCGCCACGCCGGATTTTGCCGGCCTGGCTCAGGATCTGAGGGCTGCATGGGACGCTCCCAACGTCGACATGCGTTTTCGGCAGCGCTCGTGCGCGCACTGATCAAGGATATCGTCGTTATTGTGGACGATAATGCGAGACAGGTCGAACTCACCATATACCGGCAAGGCGGACAGCATTCGCAGGCTCACATTCGCAAGCCAAAATCCGGCGAGCACACCAAACGCACGCCCGAGGAGGCGATGGCCATCATCCGATCGATGGCGACGCGCTGGTCCGACGCAGATGTCTCCGCCACGCTCAACCGCATGGGGGTGCGGACCGGTCAGGGAAAGACCTGGATAGGGCATCGCGTCAGCTCATTGCGCCGGGTGCACAAGATCGAGAGCCACCGGTCGGCCTGCAACACCGGCGGAGAGTGGCTCACCATGTCTGAAGCCGTCACCAACCATAAAATCCGGCGTGCCGTCGAAGCCGGCTCTTGCCCACCGAGCAAATCATGCCCGGCGCCCCCCATCAAGTCCGCGCAGCGGACCTCGAAAAGCCCGCCGTCGCCAACAGTCCATTGAGTCCAAGCTACTACAATTTACACCGCGCCATTCAAGACATCGTCACAGCGCACTGCCACCATGGCGCTTGCCTCTGGGATTATGACAGCCGAGGACCGCCGCCATGCTTTCGAGCGACACGGCAGCTAGGATTGCAAAAAACAACGTCGCGAAACCGTACGCAATAGGCTCAGTCGAAGCAGGATCACTGACGTGTCGACACTCCTTTCCAATAATCATCCAGGCTCATGCTACACGGCTAGCATCAAACGTCGTAACACGCCCTTCAACTATATTTACAAAATGTTTGCGACTGTCGATTGCTGATAATGGTACCTTCGCCGCAAAGTGTGAGGTCAGGCACGTATTAAAGAGCTGACGCCGATTCACGCTCAGGCCACCGCACTGCACGAAACATTGGAGTTGGCAGCAATGGCAAAAAGAGCACTCATCCTCGTTGAGGGTCATCGCCGCATGGGCCTGCAATATGTCCAAGCTGTCCAGCGTCTGGGTGTGCTACCAATCACTCTGTGTGCCGATCCGTCCCGCTACGACTATCTCGCGGCGGAAGTCATTGAGGCAATCCGTGTCGATACAGACAATCTCGATGCCCTGATCCATGAATCTTCCCGGTTGTGTGCAACCTACGACGTTGCTGGCATTACCGGCATTTCGGACGTCGAGGAGTCGGTCTATGCGACAGCTGCCAAGCTTTCTTGTCATTTTGACCTACCGGGACCGAACCCCGCAGCGATTGAACGATGCTGCGACAAATTCACTCAACGTCAGTTCCTCAAGGAGGCCGGCGTTCCAATGCCGGCTTATCGCCTGGCAGCGAATGCGACAGAAGTAGAAAGCTCTGCCGCGGAGATCGGATTGCCGGTGGTTCTTAAGCCAGCCGTAGGCAGCGGCAGCGTCGGCGTCCGATTGTGCCGCAACGGCGATGAGTTGGCCGAGCATACGACCTATCTATTGGGCGGGAGCCACATTTGGCCGTCTTCGCCGAGGATACTCGTCGAAGAATTCGCACAAGGCCCGCTTTATTGGGCCGACATAATGGGAGATCAGATCATTGGAATTGGCATCGCTGACTGCGGCCCTCCACCGCATTTTGTCTTTCGTGAGGGCACCATTCCGGCCCCTCTGAACGATGACGAGCAGGAGCGTATCGCCGTTGTTTCGCTGAGCTGTTTGCGAGCTCTGGGCCTTGGCTGGGGGCCAACGGGCATAGAATTCCGATGGACGAAGCGTGGTCCAGTCGTCATTGAAGTCAATCCGCGGCTTCATGGCGCGCCCACTCCCCAACTGATTCAGCTGGCTTACGGTGTCGATCTCATCACCGAGCACATCAAACTTGTCATCGGGGATGAATGCGATTTACGCAGAAAGCGTTCGCAGGCTGCGGCCGCGCGATGTCTAAATCCTGATCGCGATGGCTCCCTCGATTGGATTGGGGGCGTTAGCCAGGCAGCTGCCATACCTGGTGTCGCCGAGGTCAATTTTTTTGTTGAACCCAAGACCCCGATCGTCAGGAAAGGCGATCTTCGAGACATTGTGGGACATATCATCGCCGTTTCACCTACCCGCGCTGAGACCGAGGCGATACTTCAGCGCGCCGTCGCGTCGATCGATTGGATGATCACCCCATTTCCGACCCTAGGCGAATAGAAGTGGCAAGAAGCCGCTGCTGGCCACCAAGCGGGGTCACCCTCGATCGTTGCTGGAGCAGCGCGCCTTTGGGCAGATCCGCTGGCAGACGAGGTGCGTGCGCGGGGTGTGGCGGCGCGATGACTTGGAGACGACCAAGAAGTGTCCAAGGCGCTCTGGGCCAAGATCGCGCAGGAAGGCAGCTGATGCTCACCGCTAACCACTGCGGCGCTGGAAAGCAAGACCGAAATGGAGGGCGTGGCGAGATCGCGAGTTGAATGTCCCGGCTATCGCGGCGGCCAGCGCTTCCCCAAGACCGGTGCTGGAGAGTTCTAATGGCTTTGGGCAGGGACGGTGACCTTGCACTCTGATCTAATCTGGCTTGAAGTTCGTCATGGCCCATCGCTGGCCAGCAAGCACGTAACGCCCCCGCGCTGCTTGAGCCCGGCCGCGAATTCACGCCAGCTCGAATGGCTTTCCCGGTTGGCCAGCTGACGCCCAGAGCCCGGCGCCGGCCCCCCAGTCCACCCGATCGCCACCAGCACCGGCTGGCTGGCGATCACGCCGGCGCCGAACGGTCCGCTCGAAATGGGAATGCCATCGACCAAACGACAACCTCGCGCTCCGACATGGGCAGAATGTCTGCGAGATGGCTATCGGCAGAAATTATGCTCAGGCCCGGATTATGCGCAGTTTGTGTGCGCGACGTTCGGGATGCGAGCGGATGCCGGGCATCCCCCAGCAGGCCGGGCGACCGTAGGTTTACATAATCCTGATCTCCTCTGCGCGCCAACCGTAGAGGAGATCGTCATGAACCAAATCAAACTGCAGCCGGCGCCCCGTCAGTGGCTTGAGAACAGCCCGTTGGGGCCATTCTCGGAGCGCTATCTTGAGCATCTGGGCCGTGCCCGCTATGCGCCCAGCACCGCACGTGTTTATCTGTGCTGCATTGCCCATTTCGCCCACTGGATCTCGACCGAACGGCTCGCGTTAGAGTCCATAGGCGAAGCCGCGCGAGTTCGGTTTATCAGCGAGCATCTTCCCGTCTGTGACTGCCCTTATCCGGCCCGTCGCTTGCCGCACGAACTCAGGGCGGCCATCACGCATTTGCTTGCAGTGCTGCGTGCCGAAGGCGCCATTCCCGCAACTACCGCACACACCACACATGGCGGGGAATTGGCGGCATTCCGGGCCTACATGCGCGATGTCGGCGGGTTAGCCGTCAGCACACGAGCGAGGCGCGAGCGGATTCTTCGACGCTTTCTTGAGGAACAGTTTCCGGAAGAGGAGATCTCTATCGCCGGCCTTGAGCCGGCGCGTGTGAGACGCTTCATCCTCGGCGAACTGCAGGGCTGGACGACCGCCACCATTCGCATTGTTGGGGGTGCGATCAGCCGCTATCTCCGGTTTCGGCAGATGATGGGCGACGACGTTCAGCATCTACTCGGCGCAATCCCTCGCGTTGCATGCTGGCGGCTGAGCAGCTTGCCGGATGTGCTTTCCGACACGCAGATTGAGATTCTGCTCGCTTCATTCGACAAGGATTTCCCATCGCGCCGGAGGGCCTACGCCATGGTCCGGTGCCTGACCGATCTTGGGCTCCGAACCAGTGAGGTTGTGCAACTGCAGCTCGGCGACATCGATTGGCGGCAGGGTACGATACGCATTTCCCGGTCAAAGGGCCGGCGTTTCGACGTCCTTCCCTTGCCGCCCGAGACGGGTGACGCGATCGCTGCGTATCTGCGGCATGAACGTCCACCGAGCACGAACCGCGCAATATTCGTACGCCACGTCGCGCCCTATGACCTGCCGATCCAAAAAGACGTTGTAAGGCGCGCCGTTTTCGCCGCCTACAAACGTTGCGGCTGGTCCCAGACACGCGTTCATATCCTCCGGCACACCGTCGCCAGCCGCATGCTGAACGCTGGTGTGCCCATGAAGCAGATCGCCGATATCCTGCGCCATCGGAGCATCGACACCTCCATGATCTACACGAAGGTCGACCTTCAGCGGCTCGCGGCGGTCGCTATGCCGTGGTCGGGGAGTGTGGCATGAGCCGGTCGCTGACCATGCAGGCGCGGATCGACGCCTATCTTTTGGAGCGACGTCGCCTTGGATTCTCGCTCGAGACCTCTGGCATAATGCTGCGGTCGTTCGCTCGCTTCGCCGATCTGTCCGGCCATCGCGGCCCGCTGACGACGACGCTCGTGGTCGCTTGGGTTCAGGGGGAGGCGCGGAACGCGACGCACAACCTCCTGGGTGCGCCGCCTCGAAGTGCTGCGGCCCTTTGCCGAGCATGAGAGACGTCTCGACCCACGGAACGAGCTTCCCGCAAGCAGCATATTCGGCAAAGCGCACCAACGCCGGACGCCACATATCTACACCGACCAGGAGATCGTCGCGCTGCTGCAGGCGGCGCGGCGGCTGCAGCCGCAACACTCCATTCGACCGGCAACATACGAGACCATGTTGGGGCTGATCGCAGCCACGGGATTGCGGATTTCCGAGGCACTCAAGCTCCGATGCGGCGACGTCGACATTGCCGGCCGATGTCTGACCGTGCGCATGACCAAGTTCACCAAGTCAAGGCACGTACCATTTGATGCCAGCGTCGCCGCTGCGCTCTCGCGCTATGTGGCACTCCGCGCCCGCTACGCTCCGGCCGAGTCGGATGCATCTTTCTTCGTCGGCGCCTCAGGGCAAGTGCCGTCCAAGCGGCAGGTCCATTGGACATTCCAGCAGTTGCGTCGGGACGCAAATATTGTTGCTCGTGGGGCCTATGACGAGGTTCGCATTCACGATCTGCGCCACACCTTCATCTGCCGGCGAGTGCAGCGCTGGCAGAACGAAGGCGCGGATATCGACAATGCCATCGCCGCGCTGGCCACCTATGTCGGCCATGCCAAGGTCTCCGATACCTATTGGTACCTGACCGGCATCCCGACCTGATGGTCGCGGCCGGCGATCGCTTCGAAGCATTTGCGGCGGAGGAGCGCTTTCATGGGTGAGCAGACAACACCGTCGTTCGCCGCGCTGGTGCAGCGCTTCTTCGTCGAGCATCTGGGCCAACATCGCGCCGTCAGCCCGCGGACCATCTCGGCTTACCGCGATACGTTCCGACTGCTTCTGGCGTTTGCCGAGACGTCAATCGGCAAGCCTCCGAGCAAACTCGCGCTCACCGATCTGAACGCGCGACTGCTGCTCGATTTCCTCGACCATCTGGAGAAGGTTCGCGGCAACAGCGTACGGAGCCGGAACGCGCGGCTTGCCGCGCTGCGAACATTCCTCAAATACGCGGGACATCATGATCTTGACGCCCTCGGGATCATAGAGCAGGCGCTCGCCATTCCGATGAAGAGGGCCGATCGCCCGCTGATCGGCTTCCTGACGCGATCGGAGATCCAGGCCATCCTCGACGCTCCCGACGATGCGACATGGGCGGGGCGGCGGGATCGGGTGCTGTTCAGTCTCATGTACAACACCGGCGCACGCGTCTCCGAGATCATCGGAATCCGCTGCCGTGATATTGTTCTTGAAGGCCAGCCCGCCGTGCACCTGCATGGCAAGGGGCGCAAGGAGCGGTGCGTTCCCTTATGGCGCCCGACAGCCGCCCTTGTTCGGCGATGGCAGCGATCGCTGGGAGCAAACGCACAGGACGGCTTCCTGCTGCCAAACCGCGCAGGCGCGAAGATGACCCGCTCCAACGTCACGCAACGGCTGGATCTCGCCGTCGCTGCAGCACGGCGCCATCTTCCCTCTCTCGCTGGCCGCTTGATCTCGCCCCATGTGATCCGGCACACGACAGCAATGCATCTGCTGCAGTCCGGTGTCGACATCACCGTCATCGCGCTTTGGTTGGGGCATGAAGACACCGCGACCACGCACATGTATGTGGAGGCCGATCTATCCATGAAAGAGCTGGTGCTCGGGAAGTTGCAGCCCCAGGAGGCCAGGCTTAGACGCTACCGACCGCCCGACAATTTGATGCGCTTCCTCGAAGCCCTCTGATTATGTCAAGGTCACCGAGGTGGAAACGGCGACTGGCCCACATCCGCCTCGGCCAACTGCGCATAATCCGGGCCTGAGCATAATTGCGCTTATGCATACCTTTTCTTAGGCGCAAGTCCTGGCTGTTCTGCGCGTCCGATCGCGGCGGACAACGCGCTGCCGTTCTCTACAGCCTGATCGCCAGCGCCAAGTTGAATGACATCGACCCTCAGGCCTGGCTCGCCGATATCCTGGCGCGCATCGCGGCCCACCCAGCACAGCGGATCGATGATTTGCTGCCGTGGAATTGGCGATCCGCAAAACTGCGGACCCACCCAGCGGCGGCCTGATCATGCAGAGCAATAAGGTGCATCACGTCTCCACCGTCGAGCGTGTCGCCAGGAACCTTGGCGTCGGCGGAGCGCTCATCCAGGACCTGACCCTCGGTCTCGAGGATTCACTCGGTACGGCGGCGGCGAATCGAGGGGACGGCGAATGTCCAGGCTACGGGAGAAGCGCGAGACGGGAGAGCAGGACCGGTTCCGCTCCAGGCTCGACCAGATCATCAACATGAAGCACGAGCTGGTGCGGCTGGCGCAGGCGATCGACTGGCCGGTTCTGGAGGAGGGTTTCGGCGCCGTCTATTCGGACGGCCCTGGCATGCCGCCGCTGCCGACCCGGCCGATGGCGGGGTTGGCGATCCTCAAGCACACCTTCAACCTGTCCGACGAGGTGCTGTGCTAGCGCTGGGTGGAGAACCCCTATTTCCAGTATCTCACCGGCGAGGTGTTCTTCTGCCATGCGCTGCCGTTCGACCGCTCGCCGATGACGCGCTGGCGCAGCCGCATGGGCGAGGAGCGGATCATGGCGCTGTTGCAGGAGAGCCTGAGCCTTGCGGTCAAGACGGGGCGATGAAGCCGGTCGACACGCGCCAGGTGATTGTCGACACCACCGTGCAGCCGAAGAACGTCATGTTCCCGACCGACGCCAAGCTCCTCCACCGGGCACGCGAGCGGCTGGTCAAGAGGAAGGGGGCTCCATTTGCGCCAGAGCTATGTGCGGGTCTCCAAGCTGGCGCTGATCAGCCCCCAGCGCTATGCCCAAGCCAAGCAGATGGGGTGGATGCCAGCCTTCTCCGACGGCATCGCGATGTGCCAAGTTTGTGGTGTTACAGCCACGCAAAGGAGAGGCAGGCATCCATGGAAAAGGTTACCATCATCGGGGTCGATCTGGCAAAGAACGCCTTTCAGCTGCACGGGGCGGCAGCTGATGGACCGGTTGTATTCCGCAAGAAGCTGTCGCGCCTGCAGTTTTGTAGGTTCATGGCGGTCATCCGACATGTATATCGTGGCGATGGAGGCGTGCGGCAGTTCCCACTATTGGTCTGGCGAGATGGCCCGGCTTGGCCATCAGCCGAAGCTGATTGCTCCTGGCTATGTCAAACCGTCATCAAGCGGCAGAAGATGGGATGGTTGCCGCCCTCCCCAGACGGCATCGCAATGTGCCAAGGTCGTGGTGTTCAACGCCACATGAAGGAGAGGACGGCAAATGAAAGATACTATGATCGGGGTGGACCTGGCAAAGAACGTTTTCCAGCTTCACGGCGCGACAATGACGGGGCATCTGAGATTCCGTAAGAAGCTGACGCGGTCACGGTTCCGGCAGTTCATGGCATGCCAGCCGCCTGCTGTGGTTGTGATGGAAGCATGCGGCAGCGCGAGCTACTGGGCTCGAGAAATGGTCAAGCTTGGCCACGAGGTGAAGCTGATCGCACCTCAATATGTGCGGCCCTTTGTCAAACGGCAGAAAAACGATGCTGCCGATGCTGAAGCAATCGTCGTTGCAGCACAGCGCCCGGAGATGCGTTTTGTACAGCCGAAGTCGGAAGATCAGCAGGCATGCGCTGTGTTGTTCCGAGGTCGGGAGCGCCTCCTCCATCAGCGCACCGAGCTTGTGAACGCTCTGCGTTCGGTGCTGTACGAATATGGTCACATCATTCCGAAAGGGATCGCCCATATCAAGCGGATTGAGACTATTCTGGAGGAGCCGAACAGTGACCTGCCTGCTCTGGTGCGCGAGGAATGCTTTGATCTGCTCGAACAGATTGCTGAAAAGACGGCCCGGATCGACGTCAAAACGGCAAAGGCCAAAGCCCTTTCCCTGGCGACCGATACAGCGCGGCGCCTGCAGACAATGCCTGGTGTCGGGCCCCAGACCGCGTTGGCGATCAGCGGCTTTGCTCCGCCGATGGAGAGCTTCAAACGCGGGCGGGACTTTGCGGCCTGGCTTGGGCTCGTGCCACGTCAATACACCTCCGGCGGCAAGGAGCGACTTGGACGCGTGTCGAAGGCTGGCCAGACCGATATCCGGTCTTTGTTGATCATCGGCGCCATGTCACGCCTGACAGTGCTGGCCCGCAAATCCATCGTCGAGGGTTCATGGCTGGCACGGATGCTGCGTCGCAAGCCGCTCATGCTGGTCGCGATCGCGCTTGCGAACAAGATGGCGCGGGCGATCTGGGCGATGATGACAAAGAAAGAGGATTATCGAAATCCGGCGCGAGTTGTGGCTGCATGACGCATATGCATCACCACACAAACTGGCGCCGGTGAAAAAGGTGTAGGAAGTCGATGACCTGAATGGGCACAATGATCGAAAAGATCTGGATTGGGAAAACCAGCCGTCGTTCCCGAGCTTGAAAGCTCTTGCAGAAGATTTGGACCCGATCCGCAGATCACCATACCGGCCCGCGGCTTCTTGAAAGGCCGCAACGACAGGCCTGAGAGAAGAACGCACTCGATCACCGGCACATCAGGTTGGAAGGCTTCTTGCATCAAGGGCGGCAACCAGAGAAGAACGACGCAGCGGATGCGGAGGCGATCGTCGAGGCGGCGCAGCGGCGCTTCGTCGAGACCAAGAGCGAGGAGCAGCAGTCCCGGGCATTGTGTTTCGCACCCGCGAACAGCTGGTCAATCAGCGCAC
Source organism: Mesorhizobium sp. WSM4842 (assembly GCF_055901575.1). Lineage (NCBI taxonomy): Bacteria > Pseudomonadati > Pseudomonadota > Alphaproteobacteria > Hyphomicrobiales > Phyllobacteriaceae > Mesorhizobium > Mesorhizobium sp. WSM4842. The sequence continues at coordinate 6,798,789 of NZ_CM148372.1, read as the reverse complement.
CGAGGGTCAACGCCTTGCGCGCGCACCTTTACGAGTTCGGCCATGTTGCTCCGCAAGGCATCGGCCACCTGAGGCGTCTGGGAGAGGTCGTTGAGGACGAGAACACGGAACTGCCGGATCTGGTCCGCGAGATCTGCGGCGATCTGTTGGACCAGATCGACCAGCTGACCGGTCGGCTCGACGCACTGAAGAAGACGATCGACGCGCTGTCCAGGAAAGGTGAAACATCGCAACGCTTGCAGACCATGGCTGGTATCGGCCCCATCGCCGCCCTTGCCATCGAAATCTTCGCGCCGCCGATGGCGACCTTCAAATGCGGGCGTGACTTTGCCGCCTGGCTTGGGCTGGTCCCGCTGCAGAAGTCGACCGGCGGCAAGCAACGACTAGGCAAGACCTCGAAGATGGGCCAGCGCGACATTCGCCGTCTGCTCATCGTCGGCGCCATGGCTGTGGTGCAATGGGCATCCCGGAAGGGTGCGCCCGAGGGGTCCTGGCTTGCCCGCATGATGGCGAAGAAGCCGCGCATGCTGGTGGCGATTGCGCTGGCCAACAAGATGGCGCGTGGCATCTGGGCGATGCTGACGAAACAAGAGGATTACCGGAATCCGGCGATGGTGCGGGCATGATCATTCAGCAGCACACCTGAAGCCGGGACGTCGGGGATGTGATGAAGGCAAGAACCGCATTGGCAAACGATCGATCAGATCGGGGTCAGGAAAACCAGTGTTTGAACGAGAGCCGCATGAGCTCGCCAAGCAGATTTGGACCTGATCCGCGCATCACCATACCGGCCCGCGGCATGGGAAATGGCCGCACCCGAAAGGCCTGACACAAGTCCGCTCTCGATCACGCGTTCAAAGGTTCAAATCTTCCTTGCAAAACGGCTGGCATCCACACAGTGGGCCAACAAGGCGCTGCACAGCTCAAGACCTATCTCGGCCGGACCATTCGCGACATCGCTCGCCAGATCGCCGGCGATGCGGGGCTGGACGCGCTCTTCAAATGGCCGCTCTACCAGGCCGCCACCGTTCTCGAGCAACGTCAGCGCCAGCGCGGCCGCAAGATCTACAGCCTGCACGCGCACGAGGTGGAATGCATCGGCAAGGGCAAGGCGCATGCGCCTTACGAATTCGGGGTGAAGGTGTCGGTGGCCACCACGCTGAAGCGCTCCAGGGGCGGCCAGTTCGCCCTGCATGCAAAAGCGCTATGACGGCCACACGCTTGCAAGCGTCATCCCCGACATGGAAAGACCGTCGGCAACGAGATCGGCCGCGTCCTCGCCGACACCGGCTATCGCGGCCACAACGCACCGCAGAGCCACAAGTCAGGGTCTTCACCAGCGGCCAGAAACGCCGCGTCACCCCAGCCATCAAGCGCCAGATGCGCCGCCGCTCCGCCATCGAGCCCGTCATCGGCCACATCAAGGCCGAGCATCGGATGGGCCGCAACTACCTCGCCGGCCAGCAGGGCGACGCCCTCAGACACCGGCCGAGTTCGCCGCCACCTTCAATCCGCGACGGTCGCTCGCGCTTCCCTATGCCAAAGGCTCCGCGTCAGCGCCCGTCGCTTCACCCGCCCAGCAGGGCACAACTCACGCCGGAAACGAACTCGAAACTGGATAGAAACTGGGGGCAAGGTCAGCCTCTATCTGGTCCCGTCCGAGATCAGGCACGGCGTCCACAGATATCAAAACTTACATCGAAGCCGTCAATGCCGATCCAAAGCCCTTCAGATGATGTAGGTGTGCGCTCACAGTTATTCGGAAGAGAGCTTCCCTGCCTTCACCGACCGGATTCTGGCTCACCGGCGGTCCAACAGGCCTGCCCGACGGTGTGAGGCGGCGTCGCGAGGCATCCCCTATCCAGATCAATCCTGAAGCTCAACAGGTCCTATCTGTTTCAGTGTCCCGGCCAACGACTCCTCAAATATGTCGAGCCCGTGATTTAGTGTCTCAAAGTCGATCGTAAGTGCAGGTAAGAATTTCACGACCCGACCAACGGGTCCGCATCGTTCAATAAGCAATCCTTTCTCGAATGCCGATCTTGCCGTCTCCCACGCGATTTCGGCCATTTGGCAATCAAACCCAAACGCCATGCCTCGCCCTCGAACAGCAAATCTGTTCCCATAGTTGAGTGAAATGGCTTCCAGACGGCGGTGCATAAATTCTCCTGTTCGCTGTACTCCCTGCGAGAACGTCTGATCTCGCCAATAGAGATTTATCGCTGCAGTTGCAGACACAAGTGCAAGGTTATTTCCTCGAAACGTGCCCGTGTGTTCTCCTGGCTGCCACGCGTCGACCTCCTCTTTGATCAACAAAACCGATAGTGGCAGACCGTACCCACTTAGCGATTTCGATAACACGACAACATCAGGCGACAGGCCTGCAACTTCGAAGCTAAAGAATTCACCTGTACGACCGCAGCCCATCTGGACGTCGTCGACTATGAAAACAGCGCCAAGATCTTTTGCTATCTCCTGAATTGATTGCAACCACTCGCTACTTGCAACGTTTATACCACCCTCACCTTGTATAGACTCAACTAGAACGGCAGCCGGTAAGTTGATTCCGCTGCTCTTGTCCTCCAAAATTTTACGGATGTAAACGGATGTATCCACGGACGGACCTAGATAACCATCATATGGCATAAATGTAACGCCAGGCAAAGCAACACCGCTTGCGTCTCGATAAAAACGGCTACCAGTTGCAGCAACCGCTCCTAGACTTAACCCATGAAATCCACGCGTGAAAGAAATTATATTCTCACGGCCTGTGACTTTGCGTGAGAGCTTTAAGGCCGCCTCAATAGCGTTCGCACCTGTTGGCCCGGTGAATTGGAACCGGTAGCTCAGCCCTCGTTCTTGCAGAATAACAGAGCTAAATGTCTCCATAAACTCGAGTTTCTCAGGAGTAGCGACATCAAGCCCATGGACGACGGCATCGGACGCCAGGTAGTCCGTAATGGCCGCTTTGATCTGATGATTGTTGTGTCCGTAATTCAGTGCTCCAGCGCCAGACAGGAAATCAATGAGACTTCGACCATCCTCCGTCAACATAATAGAGCCGCGCGCCCGACTGAAAACGGTTGGAAAGGAACGTGAGTACAACCGGACGTTCGATTCCAGAGCTTCCAAGGCCTGCATATTGCTAACCCCACCAATCACTTCACTCATGGTCATCTCATCCTCAAGTAACTGGTCAAGGAGAACACAGCAGAAGCATGCCCACCTGGCCGAGCGGGGTTACCTCCCGGAACGGCCATGCTAACCTACGTGACAGTCGGAAAAGTCGAACCTACTAACGCTAGTAGTGCTCCGCGATTCAGATGATCGACGTGAACGGTCCGGCTCCTGGGTGGGCTGGCTGGATCCTCACCGAACAAGGTGGGCAACACAGCCGGGCCGAGCAGTGGTGCGACGGCGATGACGTTGTGTGGTCTTCATCAGAAGATCGGCCGCCCAGTGAGTTGATCGGCGCTTTCGGGGTGAAGCGGAGTACAGGATGGGCACTGACCAGGACAAGGCGGGTCCTGCCAAGATGGTCCTTGCCGCCCGATGAGTTCTGACGCGGCACCAGATCTATCCAGGCCGGCAGCCTCCGGCCGGATTTGAAGAGCGCTACGTCTGTCATGGTTGCGGCGATAGCGCTTGCAGTGATCGGGCCGATTCCCGGAACTGTCTCTAGGTGTCTGCTCAGATTATTCGAGCGATGCCAGGCACGAATCTGGGGATCCATCCCGCTGACCTTCTCGTGCACTTCCCGCAATTGCCCGATAGCGGAAGAAGCGCCGATCGCGCAACCGGCAGGATGAGTGCGTGGTCATCTTCAGCCATCGCGATCACATTTCCGACGCCAGCAACACCCTGGCGGTTCACGATATCGAACCCCGCCAGATGGCCGTTCACCGGGATTGCCATTGGCCGGATCAGGAGCTCGCGCAACCCGATACAGCACCAGTACGCTCTGTTGCTCCTCGCTCTTCACCGGAACAAGCTCATCATCGGCCGCGCCACCGCCTCGCAGATCGCCTCGCATTCCTCCCATAAATTCTTCTGCCGCTTCATAGGGCGTGATGTAGGATGCAGACACCAGCCGAACGTCGTGACCCAGCGACATGAGAGGCCGAGCCCAGTGCTGCTCCGTCGCGCAAGCCTAATGCCGATCAGGCACGGCGGCAATGATTGAGCATCATTGCGGCGGAGCATGCGACGGACATGTTGCATCAGCGCCATCGACCCCGTGGACCTGAAACAGCCCGCTTGGCGTATCCAGGCCAATTTTCGTAATCCTCTCCAGGTACGGTTCTCCCTCATCTGACTCTCGACAGCCACACCTGGTACCCTGCGATGCCGGGAGTGGGGGCCGTCCCTCGCATCAAATCAGGAGGTCTGAAGTACTCCCGGTCCATCCGCTCAGCGCCTTCAGCCTCTCGGCGATCGGTGGCAGGACCGGCGCAACACCACTATTGACCTCAACCTCGTTCACCCACTCATTGATCATCGCCGCTGAGAAGCCGATTTCCGCCGCGATCGAGGATACCAATCATCACAATGAATTGTCGCCTTCGCGATCCAAACCTTCCATCGGTGCGCGCCCTCAGATGACTCCAAGTTTGCAGCCTCCACGAACCCTGCCTGGCTCACTCAAACCGAGTGGCTAAAGTGCCCCACCCTTCCTGGTAGGTGATGACGAGCTTGAGAATGGAGTAGTTTAGCTCTCGAAACTAAGTTTGGAAACGAGGTCTGCGCCAAGAATGACGGACAGGTTGCAGGTGAGCGGAACTGATGCCCTCGTTGGCCGATTATAGGCAGAATTACCGGTGAATATTACCCTGGAATTCAACGGCGGCTACTCGGCTTGTGAATACGACGCGCCATGCTCAGCAACGAGAGAGGCCACAATGGTCGACCGGACCTTTGATCGAAGCAACGCAGTGTATGTCAAAAATGTGACCCAAAAAGGTCGGAGCGTATTTGCAAACGTTCCATTCAAGGCCGGAGAGCTAATAGAGCGTGCTCCAACATGGGCATTCGACGATGGGACAGCAAGTTTGATAGATAAGACGGAATTATTACAGTATTACTTCGTGCGGAAACTCGAAGTGGATCTTATGACAAGATACGTTGTCTTCGGCTTTATCTCGATCGTGAATCACTCGTCAGACCCAAATGCAAAAGTCGTTTGGGTAGATTCCGACTGCGGCGCGTGGGCAAGCATTGTTGCAATAAAGGATATAAAAGTGAATGAAGAGATAACGCACAGGTATGCGAACGTCTCTGCTTATCCTAGCTCTATAAAATTCGTCGAATGAGTTAGACGGATCGCCTAAACTCAAACATCATCGTCTGTTGTATCTGGCGCAATTTGCAGGCGTGGCACACTCTGAACTGCGCAGGGGCGTTTCGCTGTAGCCACTGCCTCGCTCATCGGCCAGCCTTTCGGCTTCCGTGATGTGGATCGGAGATGTAGCCGTTCTTCGCTGGCGAGGCGTCGTTCTTTTTGGGCCGATAAGCCGCGTGGCCCTCAGCGTCGAGCCGGTGTTGCGAAGCTGCGCCACCATTGTCTTCAGTCCCTCTCAATGCGGAAGTTCCGACCCGGGGCGATCTAAAGAAGGTACCTTCCCGAAGGAACATCGCCAAGCTCCACTCGACGGATGACATCGACAAGCCTAACTTCGGCTTTTTGGCTTTTTCGACGGATGACATCGACAAGCCTACTTCGGCTTTTTGGCTTTTTCGACGGATGACATCGACAAGCCTAACTTCGGCTTTTTGGCTTTTTCGACGGATGACATCGACAAGCCTACTTCGGCTTTTTGGCTTTTTCGATTCCTGTTCGTTTCTTTGCTCGGCTCCAGGGTGAGCTGTTTCTTCGCCCCGGCCTGCAGGATTTCCCGTGCGAGCGTGTCGAGACGCAGTCAAGGCTGGCCGGTGCGATGCCGCCACGGCCGGCTGCGAGGTTTCCAGGCCACGCTTTGACGGCGTCGAGCACGGCGCCATTCTGGAGCGGACCGAGGCGTCGGTCGTGCCGCCACATTTCCTTGTGCTATATTTGTCCGGCACGGACGACCACGTGGCAAAGAGTGGTGCGAGAGGATGAGAGTGCCGCCACGCAGCCGTTATAGTCGTTCCTCGTTTGTGGCGTCCGTGCGCCGCTTCGGCCCGCGTGACCGCCAATGCCGAACCATCAGCTCGTAGGCACGTTCGGCATTCTCGGCCGCGGCTTTCTCGCTGTTTCGCAACTCCTTCACGTTGTAGGCGTAAGCCGAACCGCGGCGACCGACACCGCGCTCGCCTGGCGCGCCAGCCTTGAGAGCGAGCTGCCTCTGCTTTGCCGCCACCAGCGCCGGGCGAGCCCAGAAGTAGTCCTGCTCCTTTGTCAGCAGATGCCAGATCAACACGGCGAGCTTGCGGGCGACCGCCACGGCTGCGACCTGATGGCCGCGCTTGTTGCGAATGCGCAGGAAGAAGGCCCTGAGCGGTCCGGGCGCCTTCGCCGCCGCCCAGGCGGCCTCGACCAGCATGGCGCGGGCATGGGAACGCCCATGTTTGCTGATCCGGCCATATTGCGCCAAGCCAAGACCGGATTGGCGCACACGCGGATTGAGGCCGAAGTAGCTCACCAGCTTCTGCGGCTCGCGGAACCGCCGGATGTCGCCGACGGCGGCGATGATACCGCTCGCGACGATGGCATTGACGCCGGTGATCGTCTGAAGCCGCCGGACTTGCCTATCATCAACCGCTTCCCGGGCGATTTCCCGATCGAGGTCAGCCAGATCCTCGGCCAGGCGGTCGATCTCGCGGATGTGGCGGGCGATAGCGGCCCGCTCGTCGTCGGGAAGCACCTGCCGCTCGAGCCAGGCGCGACCCCGACGGTTGAACAGATCGGCATGCGGGCACTTCGGCACGAGGTGCGCCTGCAGGATGCCATGCACCTCGTTCTTCACGCGTGTGCGATGCCGCACGACCTGGTTGCGCCGCGCGACGAGGCGGCGAAGCCGCTCAGTCCGCTCATCGGGAATCCAGACCTCAGGCAGAAAGCCGCTAGCATGGAGCTGCGCCAGAACGCCGGCATCGATCTTGTCGGTCTTGATCCTGGCATGGGCGATCGCCTTCACCTGCATCGGGTTGGCGACAATCACCCGGTCGACATAGGGCGACAGAACCCGCACCACCGCCATGGCGTTGCCCGTAGCCTCGATGACAATCTCATCCGTCCGTCGCAAACTGCGGCCAAACCCTTCCAGTCCGGAGCGGGTCATGTCGACCCGTCCGTGATGGCGCAACCGGCCGTCTTCCCAAACCACCACCTCCGCAAAGGTGCGGTGGATGTCCATTCCAATCACACATCTCATCGGCTCCCTCCTCAAACAGTCGGGAGCCTGCGGGCGACGCGACACCTACGGATCCGCGCTCTCGGCGCAACCGGGCAGGTCGCAGGGGCGGCCAGCTACTAACGCGAGCTCGCAGCTCATCGAATACATCGGCCTGCCCGCACTTGGCGTGCTCCCGGTGCCCCTGTCCCGGATGGTCGCACCATACGCCGAAAATCGATCATCTCCAGCGGGGATAGGATGGCACCGTCATGATCATACCGGTTACCAATCCGATCGAGCGTCTCAACGGCGAGATCAAGCGGCGCACCGAGGTCGTCGGAATCTTCCCGAACGACGACGCCATCGTCCGCCTGGTTGGCGCAATCCTGCTCGAACAGAACGACGAATGGACAGTGCAGCAGGCCAGATACATGACTCTGGAAAAATCGATCGCAACCGAGCCGGCCTGTGGGGCGGCATCCAGTCCGGAAGATGGAAGGTCCCGCCGTACGGCTGCCGAATCAAAAGTTGGCGGATGCCGTCATGCTCATGCTCACCGACAACGACAACGGTCTGCCCAGCCAGCGGATGGAATGGATAGGTGACGACAACGTCGAAGCCCGGATTCCCGGCATTATGACGCTGCTTCCGATGAAGGCGACCGTAATTGGGCCCGTTTCGCCAGCCTGATCGGCACATGCAAGATGAACCGCGTTGAACCATACGCCGATCCGCCGAGGCATAGATGATTGGCTTCTAAACGCCGCTGATTGACCTGGTGCGACACGGGGAGCACAAGTTCCTCAGCTTGGCGTGGTGGGGAGGTTGGCCACGTGGCTATTTCCGCCGGCGGGCGCGCGGCTTCACGCCGAGATCAGGCTGAACGGGCATGCACTGCAATGCCCTTTTCACCACCGCGTTAGGAGGTCGGTGCAACAAAATAGGAAACAAATTTAAAGAATATTTTGCGATATAAGGCCCACGGAAATGATAAGTTACTTCTGGTACGAATCGAGTCACGGCAACATACGTAAACACGTAGCAAGGCATCGTGGGCGTCAAAGAAAATGTTAAAACGCGCTATCATATTTCTCGAAGGTGCAAGTAATAGTCCTCTATACAACAAAGCGGCTAGAAGCATTGATCTTAACCCAATTACCATCTCTGCTGATCCGGAGATATTTGAGTATCTCGCGGCGTTAGGAATTGAGGCGATCCGTGTCAATAGCAACGACTTCGATTCGATGATCCGAGAATGTATCCGGCTGCGCTCGACCTATGAAATAGCTGGTATTACCAGCGCCCAGGAGTCGGTCTATGCGATGGTTGGCCACCTCTGTCAGTACTTCGATCTGCCGGGACCGAACGCCATGGCGGTTGAACGGTGTTGCGACAAATTCGTTCAACGTCAGCTGCTCGCTGAGGCTGGCCTTCGAGTACCTGCATATCGTGTGGTAGCGAATGCGACGGAGGTTGAACGCTCTGCCACCGAGATCGGCCTGCCGGTAATTCTTAAGCCAGCCATCGGAATTGGCAGCAGTGGTGTCCGATTGTGCCGCACTCTTGATGAGATAGCCGAACATACGGTCTATCTGTTAGGCGGGAAGCACAAATGGCGGTCCTCACCAAGGATACTTGTTGAAGAGTTCGCAGAAGGCCCGCAGTATAATGTAGAAATTATGGGAGATAAGGTTATAGCGATTGGCGCTGCGAACTACGACCCACCCAACTTCTTCTGTCGTGGGCACCTATATCCGGCCCCTTTGACTGACAAAGAGTGCAAGCGTATCTCAGATCTTTCGCTGAGCTGTTTGCGAGCTCTCGGGCTCGGTTGGGGGCCCACAAACATTGAACTTAGGTGGACGAACCACGGTCCAACCGTCATTGAAGTCAATCCGCGTCTTGCGGGTTCGCCCGTTCCTAACATGGTCCAACTGGCTTACGGTGTCGATCTCATCACCAACCACATCAGGCTCGTTGTTGGTCAGAAATTGGATTTGCGCGAAAGGCAGTCACACGCTGCGGCCTCGCGGTACCTACTTCCCGAGTGCGATGGCACTCTCGACTGGATCGATGGCGGGAGACGGGCGGCTGCCGTATCGGGTATTGCCGAGGTAAAATTGTACGTTGAACCCAAGACGCCGATAATCATGAACGGCGATTCCGGAGACCGCATCGCACATGTCGTCGCTACTTCGCCCAGCCGTGCTCGGACAGAGGCGATACTGCAGGATGCCGTCGACTTCATCGATTGGTCGATAACTCCATTTCCGACCCTATCTGGAGCGGATTAAGCGTGAACCATTCGGGCTGTGTTGTTGTAGGCCGAGATGAAGCGCCGACGATCCGCCGAGACACGCTCGTCCTCCGCCTGCAACGTCGCGACGCAGCAGTGGCGCAGCCCTGCAGGCAACTGATGGAATTCGATCCACATTGCCCCTCTTGGCACTTCGAAAGTCCATGGTCATCGTTAATGCGGGTTAGGCGCTTGCAAAGCGTTCAGATTGGAAATATTCATGATCACGTATCAGACTGAACGTTTAATTCTCACCTCCATCCGACCCGAACACACGGCGGAATTGTTCCAGTTGCATGCCGACCCCGTGGTTCAGAAGATAGTCTATGATAATACTCCGCAAAGGATTGAGGATGTACGCAAGTGGGTCGAAAGGTCTTTGGCCCAGTGGCGCAAGAACGGCTTCGGCACCTGGATCTTATACGAGAAATGCAGTGACAGTCCGGTTTTCATCGGTCGCTGTGGCCTTCGCGACCACGCAGACACAAATAATATCGAACTCTCTACTTCATTGCTCGGACGCGGAGTTGGACGAGGTTTGGGGCTGGAGGCCGCACGATTCGCCATCACGCACGCTTTGCGAAGTTCGGCCAAGGAAAAGGTAGTCGGCCTCATCAGGCATTGTAATTTGCGGTCGCAGCGAGCAGCCGCAAAGCTTGGGCTGCGGTATATTGACGACCGCTGGCATGACGGCAGATTCTACCAGTATTACGAAATGACCCGCGAGGAGTATTTTTCCTAGCCGCGGCACGGGGTCCCACGGTAAGTAGATACACTTAGGGGTAACGTTTACTGCGATTTGGCATGTGATTGAGGACGTCGGTTCCGGAGAGGGCGTCAATCGGGAACCGAGTCAAGCAACTTTGCTGTTCCTTCGCGGTTGATATTGCCGGACCATTCTTGCGTCCGGCGGTAGAGTTCCCCGGCTTTCTCGGGATTGCGGGCTGGCTTGCGCCACTGGAGCAACGAGATCACCTTGCGAAGCCGGAGCGGGTAACCATGCCATCACCAGGCGCGCTGCAAAGCAGAAGCGTGTCACGGTCGAGCCAGTCAATGCTGCCCTTGGCCCTCCAGGAGATTGAAACCGTGGGCGACAAAGCTCAGAGAGCTCGTCGAATTCGCGATGCACGACCCGCGTCGCTGCCGCCGCGCGACAGGCGCAGAACGGCTCTTTCCCGTCGCTCCGGTTCGATCCTCTCCATCGTTAGCCGCGAGGTCATCCAGATCGAACATGAGCTCCCATTGGGGATCCGCGTCCATGTAGGCGGCAAAAGTGGTCCGGCGCCACAGCCCGCGCTTATTTCCGGCATCTTACCAGAAATTGTAAAGGTACTGACCGCGGCGCGTGACCAGGGGAACCCTGTCGGGACAGTCGGAAATCGCTGTCGGTCCGCCCGGTGGCGCTCGGACTGCGCTCCACCGAAGTGCTTCAGGGTCTTTGCCGACTGGCCGGCGGTCCATGCAAGTGCACGTTCACCTTCTACATCTTCAAGCAAAAGATTGGGGGTCATCGTCGGGTGCATTCAGCGTTGGACGGAAATCGAATTCGTTCATGGCCGAACGACCTAAGGAATGAAAGTGGAATGGCTTCCGTCTGCTCGGGAGCGCTCAGTGTTTGCGGCGGTTTCATGTGCGGCCACGGGTGCCTCTTTGCAGAATCGGAATTGCTCCCATCCTGCTGCGCGAAGATTACATTCGACGCAGGTCCCGCAACCGAAACCCCAGCTATGTCTATGCTCGCGGTTTCCGCTATAGCAGGTGTGGCTTGCTTCACAGATGAGCTCCACTAGCGCCTCGCCGCCCAACCAATCGGCCAGCGCCCAGGTCTGCGCTTTGTCGAGCCGCATGAGGGGTGTGTGAATGACGAAACGCGTTTCCATTGCAAGGTTCAGGGCAAGTTGCATCGCTTTAATTGCGTCATCTCGACAATCCGGGTAGCTGAAACGATCCGTCTCGGACACGCCGATCACGAGGTGTTTCGCGCCCACCCTGTAAGCTATCGCGGCCGCAAATCCGAGGAACAGAAGGTTGCGGCCGGGCACGAAGGTATTTGTTAGACCATTCGCGTTCAATGCGATCTCGACGTCGCGCGTGAGCGCGGTATCACTGATTTGGCCGAGCACGGCCATGTCAATCATGTGGTCCTCGCCTATTCGACCACGCCAGGCCGGAAAGTCTGTTCGAATGCGCTCGATCAAGTAAGGCCGCACATCGAGCTCGATCCGATGCCGCTGCCCATAGTCGAAGCCGATTGTCTCGACGCGCTCGAAGTTCTCCAGCGCCTAAGCCAGGCAGGTTGTCGAATCCTGGCCGCCGGAGAAAAGGACGAGTGCGGTTCCCGGACCTCGTTGCATCGGGTCAACCCTCGTATTCAGCCCAACACTGCGGTGTCTCATAGACTGTCACCGAGCACATTTGGCCAAGAAGCGGCTTGGTTTGGTTCCAGGTCCAGACCGCAGTGTTTTCCGCTGTCGGATTGTCGAGACCCTCAACCTCATTCAGATACTGATGGTCGAGACGTTGCAGAAGCGGTCCGAACACAGCCTCGACATCGAAGAAATCGATGACAAAGCCTGTGTCTGGATCGACGGGCCCTTCCAGACACAGTTCTACACGGTATGAGTGGCCATGCATGCGGTGACAGCGGTGGGTCTCTGGCACGCGCGGAAGACGGTGCGCTGCCTCGAAGGTGAAAGCTTGCGTAATTTTCATGGGATCCCGAGAAGCTTGTGGGTTTGCAGGCTCAAGCGCCAACGTGGGTTGGTAAGACAATAGGCCACTGCGGCGGCTGTATTCGCATCGCGCTCGGGCCCATCCATCGGCTGAAGCAAAAGGTGCTCAAACGCGAGAACTTCGAAACGTGCTGGCTCCTCGCCAATCTGAGGATATACAAGCTTTAGCTCGTCCCCTGCCATGACCACGAGGCGTGCATTGCATTTAGGACTGACGCACAGCCAGTCGATGCCGTCGGGTGTGGGGATGGTACCGTTGGTCTCCACGGCAATTTCAAACGCCAAGGAATGCAGCGCTTCCAGGAGTTCTTCATCGATCTGGAGAAGGGGTTCCCCTCCGGTGAGCACGACAAGACGCTGCCCAGTTCCCGACCCGCGCCAGGCTTGCTCGACCGCCAACACAAGCTCCCGTGCGGTGGCAAAATGTCCGCCACCGGGGCCATCTATCCCAACGAAATCGGTGTCGCAGAATCCGCAGAATGCGCTTTCCCGGTCGCCTTCACGTCCCGACCAAAGGTTACAGCCGGCGAAACGACAAAATATGGCAGCCCGCCCGGCATTTCGTCCTTCACCTTGAAGGGTGTAGAAAATTTCCTTGACGGCATATGACATTGCTTAAGCGGCCTTCGAGTGAGCAAGGGAGCATCTCTGCTGGCTTACGAGACACGGCAATAGGTGGGAAATCTCCACTGCAGGTTTTGCAGGTCGTTCCACCTTCGAGGGTCGTTACCGAAAACCCACTCGCCCGAACTCCTTGCAGAATTAGGTCTCAGTGGGAGGAAGGCTGCGGGGAAGGCCTCTCGATCCTCGAAGCCTATCACCTCGAGAAACGCCTCGATCACATCGCTCATGCCGATGATGCCTTGACGAGGACGAGGCGTGAGAATCCTGGCGTCTCCTCGAAAGCCTGCCTCACAGCACGGAAGAACTCGCTCATCAGCCGCAAGCCGCGTTCCAGGATGAGGCGGTCGAGCGATGAGTATGTCGTGTGCGGCGGCAGGGCGCCGAGAAAATCCGCCATGTCTTGATCGGTGATCTGAAGGGCTACATCGATGGTCTTGCCGACGATGAATTCGGCAAGCGGCGAGGAAGCGGTTATGTCCAAGCCGCGGCCGAAGGTCTGGAACATTGCGGCGGAGATCGTCTGCGTCTTACGGTCGAAAGCCATCGTCAATTTAAGCCCATCGCCGTAGGCTACGGCGCCGACCTCGCCGGCCGCTTTGGGGATGTCCAAAGCGCCGACATTGTTCGGGTTGATGAAATACACCTTGTCGCTGATGAGGTAGACGTTGTCGGTGTCACCCCGCATGGCTCCGCTCCTTGTCGTTACGGCGGCTAGCCGAAGGACTTGCCGCAGGCACATTTGTCCCGCGCATTGGGATTGTCGAAAACAAAGCCCGAGGACTCCAGGTCCGTGACAAAGTCAACGGTCATGCCGGCGAGATGGGGCTGGGAGCTTGCGTCGACGAACACCTTGACCCCATCCGTCTCCATGACGGCATCCCCTTCGCGCGAGACGCTTTCCAGACCCATCAGATATTTGAGGCCGGCGCAGCCGCCCGCCTCGACCATGATGCGAAAGCCTTCCGCCGGTTCATCTGCGCGGGAAAGCTCGGCCTTAACGGCGGCGACGGCGTTTTCAGTGAGTGTGATCATGGGACTATTTTCTTGCTGATGCGTTCGCAAGCCACGCTGCACAGAACGTGCCAGCGAGGAAAATTCGATTAAAACCTCGGGTTAGCGGATTTGGCACCCTGTCTTACATCCAACAATTGTCGGATGTCGGACAGAGTGAAACCTTGTGTACAAAAAGCGGCATCGGACAAATCGCCAGTGTCGTCGCCTGAGCTAGCGTTTCGATCATATGAATGTGGACCGGTGTAAGGATGGGAACTCTTGGTCGTGCTGCGGTCCAAAAGCCGCGCCATCTTCACCACACGGCGCGGTGGCGAACACCGGGTGGTCGATAGCCGCGTCGATCGCGCCTTCTCGAAGCAGGCGCCGTCTGCGTCGGCTCTTGGCTGCCGAACACCACTCGCCTGCTCGGCCGTGGCCTGTAGGTGCGGCCGCCATTTCGCGAGGGCCGACTGAGGCATTCTATGAAGCGTGAGGGTAGGCCAAGACGCGCCCAGGGAACAGCGCAATCACGGCCAGGGCGGTCACGGCCACGATTAGAGGCCGCGGTCAGTTCCGCTTCTGTTGCCAATTCGCGGTCTGGCTCGTCCGCGTTCTAAAAAGAAACTCGAGCGAGCACCGGTCTCGCCGTCACATCGAAGGAAAGAAATCGCTATCTGCCACAGCTACTCGTCGGCAAGGATCCCGTCACGACCGACCTAGAGAAATACCAAAGCATCGTGGTTGCAGCCATGCTGGAAAAACCGGTACGGTTATGTTAGTGACACTCGCCAACAACGCCGCCGATAGCGTTGCCGCAAAGCGGGTACTGACTGTCAGGCTACCGCTACCCAAAGCGTTGCAACAGATTCGTCAAACAACTTTATAGACTCTTTGCGAATCCAAGTCGCCGACCATGGTACGTTCGCTTTAGGTCCGAAATTGGCCGACCCTAATCGTCGAAGTCAATGGGTTGGATGCGTAAACATAGAACCTGCAGCGTTGATCTCGCGAGCCGAATACAGAGAGGCCCTTTAATGGATATCGACGTTTTCGAAACTTATGAGTCTAACGTTCGTCGCTATGGACGATCGTTTCCAACAGTCTTTAAAAAGTCACTTGGGGCGACAATCTGGGACGAGTCCGGCAAACCATACATTGATTTCCTTGTTGGGTCCGGTGCGCTCAACTACGGTCATAATAACCCAGATATTATTGCGCCGGCAATTAAATATCTCACCGATAAAAATATTATTTTGTCGCTTGATATGTATACAGCTGCAAAGCGTGAGTTCATCGAAGTGTTTGTCGAGTCGATCCTGAAGCCCCGGGGCCTTTCTTACAAGATACAGTTTCCTGGGCCGACCGGGACAAACGCTAACGAAGCGGCGTTGGCGCTGGCGCGAAAATATACCGGCCGCTCGAGTGTCATGGCCTTCACAAATTCGTACCATGGCATGTCGCTTGGCTCCTTGGCGGTATCGGGTTCAGCGTCAACCAGACAGCTTGGCGGCGTTGCTCGCCACGATGTGATTCGTATCCCTTACGAGAACTATCCGAACCAAACTTTCGATTCCGCGAGCTACATTGATCACTTGTTGAGCGACCCAGGCAGCGGCATAGAAAAGCCGGCCGCAATTATCGTGGAGCCCATCCAGGCAGAAGGCGGCATGAACACCGCATCCGCACCATGGCTCTCAGAAATTCAGCGCATCTGCCGCAAGCATGACGTTGTTTTCATCGTCGATGACATTCAGGCAGGTTCGGGACGAACGGGCGATTTCTTCTCATTCGAGTTCGCGAAAATCGAGCCCGACATCGTGTGTCTATCGAAATCGCTAAGCGGTTCAGGCAATCCGTTGTCCATAGTTCTGATTCGCCCCGACATGGACATATGGAATCCTGGAGAACATAGCGGGACCTTTAGAGGCAATAATCTCGCCTTTGTGACTTCCGCGGCCATGTGCAAAATGTGGTCCGATAGGCGGTTTACTACAGCCGTCGAGCGGACGGCCGTTAAACTGCAAGAACACCTTGATCGCCTCGTTGCGAAATTCCCCAAGTGCATCGAACAAAAGCGCGGCCGTGGTCTGATGGCCGGCCTCAAGTGCCGTTCACAGGCCGTTGTTGGCCGTGTGCACGATGTCGCGTTCGAAAACGGGCTGCTGATCGAATCCTCAGGGCCAAATCGCGACGTCATCAAAGTCCTTCCACCGATAACCATCTCAGATGACGAACTCGATGGTGGCATTGCCATCCTCGATCAGGCACTACAGGAGAAAACCAATGGCGACTAACCAAGTATCTCAAACGCCGGCCATCTCGCCTCTTACCATCAAAGAACGAACCGGCTCGATCAGCACTGCGGAGATCATCTCGGTCCTCAAAGGTGAGATCACGGCTCTGCACATCAAGCAAGCCTTCAGCGCCGAAGTAGCCGAGGACATCACCACGAGGTTTTTTGGCAGTCCGGGTCTCAACGAGCGCAAAGATGGCGTCCCCGGACAATATGTCGGCGCATCCCACTACAGGAAGGATGCAGCCACCTATTTCGAGGAGGCGGAAAATGCGCGGCCGCACGTTGACGCCCTTTTTGGCAATTTAGTTGACCCGGTCCGAGCCCTATTCGACGCGTTGAAGCGCGAGCTTCACAAACAGGGCGTTGAATTGCGGCTAGCCCGTTCAGAACATGGCCAGGCCAATGTTTGTCGCGGTCTCAGTTGGTCTGGCAGCGGCATGTTTTCCTTGGACCCCCACGACGATGTCGCTCAAGTGTTACGTGCTGGGAACGATTACGAGGTTTCTGCGGTGGCCCACAACACCGTCGCAGCACTAAACTTTTATCCCAGCATGCCTGAGGAAGGTGGAAATTTGAGGCTATGGAGTCACAAGCCGACAGTCGCAGATCGGAAGTCGCAGGGTGTGGAGACCACGGGATATCCCTACTCCGCAGCTTATCTCGAGGCCGTGCCTAGTCGCGAAATCCAGCTCAAGGCCGGGGACATCGCACTAATCGACGGCGGTTTCGTTCACGGGGTCACCGGTCAATCAGGTAATGGAAAGCGTCGTCTGGTGCTGAACAGCTTTTTCGGGTTTGCGCGGCCGGATCTCGTTCTCTGGTGGACTTAGCATCGGGCCCGCGGCGGGCCGCTGTCTTCCGCCGGGCAGGCATCACATCCTTCGTAACCTGCTGCTGCGCCGCAGCGTGACGCCGAGAACCTCCAAGCCGCCGGAACTTGAACCCGCCAGGCGGTTCATACTAAGCGAGCACTGAGCGATTGGATCCAATGTGCGACCATCCAGAAACAATAACTTTGAGGCGGGCCGCCGCCGCCGACATCCCATTCATCATGCGCACGGAGCGGCTGGAAGGATACGACGCGCTGGTAGGTCGCTGGGAGGAAACTAAACATATGGAAGCTCTTGCGGATTCGCGTTATGCCTACTTTGTGTCCGAGGCATACGGAACGCCGCTCGGCTTCGCCATACTGCGCGATTGGGCTTCGCCCGAAAACGCAACGCTTATAGAGCGCGTTGCTGTCGCCGAGCCGGGCAGGGGACTCGGTAGGGCAATGATGCGCGCCGTAGTAGATGCGGCGTTCACCGAAACTGACGTCCACAGGCTCTGGATTTGCTGCTTCCCCGACAATCTCAGGGCGCGGCGCAGCTACGAGGCCGTTGGCTTTGTTGCAGAAGGCGTGGCGCGTAGCAGCGCCTTCTTCCGGGGCGCGCATCGCGACGAGCTGGTCCTGTCGCTACTGAGGCCGGAATGGGATGTGCGGGCGCGCAGGAATTCCTGAACGCCCTTTGAGAATGAGAACTATGCCGAGTGTCAACGACTGGGCTGCGTCCAAAATGGCAGGAAAAGCACGCTCTGACCGCCATGGCGAAAGAGGCGCTCGGCATAGCGACGGTCGGCATAGACCTGCAAGCTCAACGGTGTCGAGCCGCTCGGTTATCTCGCCGATGTCCTCAGCAGGATCATCAACGGCCAGCCCAACACCCAGATCGACGATCTCCTGCCTTGGCCTACGTCACAAAGCCAGACCTCAAGGCCGTGGCCTGAGAACGGCGGTTACAAAAATAGATTGAGCGAACTGAGAGTTCTCACAAACCCCTGCCGCTGACCGCAGCGATCAACGAGCGCCGATCTTGGCCGAGACAAGCAGCAGGCGTTTTGGCGGCCGCGGTGCTAACTTGCAGCCGGTATCAGACTCAGGATCATTTTGAAATAGCTTGTGCCGCCCTTGACCGCCAATCAACAGTAAACTGGATGAATCTGAATTATTATAGAAAACACGCCTCAATAGAACCTTCTTGAAACCGCGCCATAACCTAAGCTTCACGAATATTCTCTTTCTGCATTCACCTGACATTGCTATGTTCTCTTGACTCGTGGATGGCAGATGAAGCGCCTTGGGTTTCAACGGTGGAAAGATTAATCACAGTGGAGGTGGTTTGAGAAATGGAACAAATTTGCGAGCAAGCCGCAGCATTGCTGGACATCGTAAAGGGCTCACTTGACCCATCGTATCGGATATTCTGCTTCCCGCATGGTGGTGGCAGCGTCCAATCGTTCCGTACTTGGTCTGACTATCTCCCCGAAGACGTTGAGCTGATTTGCCTGGATCTTCCCGGGCGCGGCAAACGGTCGGCCGAGACCGTAATCCGCAGCATGGACGTACTGGTGCCCTTGGTCACTGAGGCGCTCCGCGGGTACGGCGATCTGCCTTTTGTTTTCTTCGGTCATAGCGTCGGTGCGCTCGTGGCTTACGAGATCGCCCGCTCCCTGGAGAAGGCCGGTCGGCCATCTCCCTTCCATGTTGTCGTGTCTGCTCACCCATCAGCGGATGTGCCGGTGGAGGGGCCGCCCATGTATAGATACGCGGATGACAAATTAACCGATGTGGTCCGGCGCCTTGGCATGGTCCCTGAGGAAGCGCTGACAAATGATGAACTCCTGCATAACTTCATTTTGCCGCCGCTGCGGGCTGACTTCGAACTTGCGGACACTTACGACCGGAATTTGCCGACACCTCTCACCGCGGCAATCACCGCAATGGGGGGAGTTCGGGACGAAATGTTCAATGCCAATGACCTGGATGAATGGCGTCGGCTCACGACGTCGCGCTTCGCCCGGATTATGTTTGATGGAGATCATTTTTACACCCATTCCATGACGGCGGAAGTGGTGTCTACCCTCCTGCGTGAAGTTGGGGAAGTAAAGGCACAGCTCCCAGCCTCCATTCGATTTGGCGAGGTCCTACCCTATCCCGAACTACCTCTGCATGATCAATTCCGTAAACAAGCGGCCCTCAATCCGGACGCCCCTGCCGTCGTCTCCGAGAGTCGGAGCTTGACGTTTAGTGAGCTCGATCACCTGAGCGAGATTCTATCCAGACACCTCTTCGGGCATGGTCAGAGCCGAGGTTCGCGCGTCGGTATCCTGATGGATACTTCACCTGAATACGCCGTCGCATTGTTAGGCATTCTTAAGACCGGGGCGGCCTACGTCGTGCTTGACAAAGCTCAGCCCGTTGCCGCGCTAAAGCGGATGCTTGAGAAGGCATGCGTTGAAATCGTTGTCACCAATAACCGTTTCGCAGCGAACCTTCCACCTGACTGGTCGGGTTTTGCGCTGTCGCTCGACGACGGTTGGGAAGCGGAACTCGGCAAGGCCAGTCCGGCCAATCCCCAAGCAGTGGATCTCGATGCGACGGCCCAGATTGTATTTTCGTCTGGAACGACTGGTGAACCGAAAGGGGTCATCTGCCCCCACCGAAGCGCTGTGCGCTCTTACCAGTGGCGCTATCACGCACTGCCATACACGCCTAATGAGCGCGAAGCGGTTAACCTCTTCCTGGTCTGGGAGATAATGCGGCCGATCCTCGCGGGTATGCCGGCCTATTTGATCCCGGACGACGTTATCTACGATCCGCACCGGCTGGTCGAGTACTTGGAACGAAATCGCATTTCCAGAACATCATTTACCCCTTCGCTGCTGGATGTGCTTCTCGGCAGCGAAGGCCTCGACGTCCGACACCGCCTGCCGGATCTCCGATTGATTTACGTGTCAGGGGAGGTGTTAACAGCAGCGTTGCTGGCGCGTGTGAGGGATGCGCTGCCGCAAGTCAAGATTATCAATCACTACGGCGCAACGGAGGTCCATGATGTCTCGCATGTTGACTTGAACGAGATCGATCCTGCGACAACACAAAAGGTCGTCCCGGTCGGTCCACCTCAGCACAATGTCAGTGTCTACATCCTCGGGGAACAAAGCGACCCCGTACCGCTGGGGTTCCTGGGCGAGGTTTTCGTCGGCGGCGATGCATCGAGTCATGGATATCTCGACAGCCCAGAGATGACACGGGAAAGGTTCTTTCCCGACCCGTTCCGTGCTGATGGCACAATGTTCCGCACTGGCGATCTTGGCCGCATGCTGCCCGGCGGCCAGTTGGAGATTGTCGGGCGCTGCGCATTCATGCTGAAAATCCGAGGTTATAGCGTTGTCCCGGGCTCCGTAGAAGCTGCATTGCTTCGAGATTCCGTCGTCCGCTCCGCCGCCGTTGTGCCAGAGCTCGATCCGACGACCGGTCAGCCTGATCGACTGATCGCCTATGTGGTCTTGCGGAACGGGTGCAAGGGCTGGGAGGCAGCTTTGCGGGCGCACTTGAAGTCTGAGCTGCCGCACTACGCAATTCCGTCAAACTTTATCGCCGTGAGGGAATTGCCCATTGCAGCCAACGGGAAACTTGATCGGTCGCGCCTCCGCAACCTCGCGAAAGAGACGTGCGCTCCAGTGACAGATGCCGACGAGGTCGAATCGGCACTTCGAGCAGCTTGGCGCGACCTTCTTCAGGCAGATGCTGCCGATCCGAATGACAACTTTTTCGACTGCGGCGGACACTCCCTTCTGGCTGCCCGTCTCTGCACGCGGCTTCGTGAGAGTCTGAAGGTGGAGCTCCGCGTCGTGGAGGTCTTTCTCAATCCGACTTTTAAAGAACTCGCGGCTCTTCTCCGCAAGCGCGGCGGCAAGCAGGGCCGTCTTCCCCAAAACCGGAAACTCCCCAAAACACCGCCAGTCTCGGCGGGCAGGGCGAATAGTAAGGCGTTCGAAGGGCGACGAGGCCCCGGTATAGACATTGCGGTGATTGGTATGGCCGCGCGTTTCCCCGGTGCGGAGACAGTCGATGAGCTCTGGCAGAACCTCTGCCAAGGGGTCTGCTCGATCACCCCGCTGCACGAGCAGGAGCTCAAGGCCCGGGGCATTCCGGAGGCTGTCCTGAAGCGCTCCGATTATGTGCGCGTGGGCGCCCATCTCAACGACGTGGGCCTTTTCGATCCGGATTTCTGGAACCTCTCGCGGCGTGAGGCTACGTTAATGGATCCGCAGCATCGCCTGTTCCTCGAATGCTGCTGGAAGGCCCTCGAGTCAGCCGGATATGCGCCAACTCAGCATGAGGGTCGGACCGGGGTATTCGCAGGTTCGTCCCTCCCTCTCTATCTCCTAAACCATTTGAAGGGGGGCGGCCTCATTGATCCCACCAACGCGCCGCTCGCTTTCCTGACGGAGCTCGGCAACGATAAGGACTATCTTGCCTCGCGCGTGTCCTACATGCTGAATCTCGACGGCCCAAGCATTGCGGTGCAAACCGCATGCTCAACTGGGCTGGTGGCAATCGCGGTCGCCACTCAGTCACTCGCGGCTGGCTATTGTGACATGGCGCTGGCGGGCGCGGCGGGCATCACCTTCCCTCAAGCGGGGTATCAGTATGTAGAAGGTTTTATCAATTCCTCGGACGGCGTATGCCACGCCTTTGACGCTGATGGCAGCGGCACGGTGCTCGGAGATGGGGTAGGGGTCGTCGTTCTCAAGCGCCTCGAAGAGGCCCTCGCCGCGGCCGACCCTATCCACGCAGTGATAAAAGGATGTGCCATCAACAACGATGGTGGCACGAAATCCTCCTACTCAGCACCTAGCGCGCGGGGCCAGGCCGCTGTTGTGCGCCAGGCACTTGCCTCCGCGGCACTCGACCCTGAAGACGTGGAATATATCGAGACCCACGGGACCGGCACCAAAATTGGTGATCCAATTGAAGTCCGCGCGCTGGCAGAGGTTTTCGCGGGGCAAGAGGACATGGACAAAACCTGTGCGCTCGGGTCGATCAAACCAAATATCGGCCATGCCGGCGTGGCCGCCGGGGTGGCGGCCTTTATCAAGACGGTTCTCGCCCTTCAGCACGGGGTAATCCCCCCGACAATCAACATTAGACGGCTAAACGAGGACCTCGGTTTGGAGAACACGCCCTTCTTCGTCAATGAGGAACTTAGACCCTGGTCCCGCCCGCAGGGACGCCCACGAACTGCCGGCGTCACTGGCCTCGGTATCGGGGGGACCAACTGCCATGTCGTGCTGCAGGAATGGACTGGCGAGAACGCAAGGGATTGGCCCGGCTCGGTCGAGCGGGGGTCCTATGTCCTTTGTCTAACTGCAAAGACGCCATCGGCGTTAAGCCGGGCCTGCCGGAATATGGCCACGTTTCTGCGGCGCAACAGGGATATCAATCTCGGTGATGTCGCTCACACGCTACGGGTGGCGCGATGCCAGTTCGATCATCGGACGGTCGTTGTGGCGCGCAGCGTGGACATGGCTATCATGAGACTAGAGGAAGAGGCGGATCGCGCAACTAATCGAATCTTTTCCTCGCCCTCGGTTGCGTTCATGCTGCCGGGCGGTGGAGTGCAGCATGCGGGAATGTTCAAGGACCTGTTTGATCACGTGTCGGATTTTCGCCAACCGTTTCTGACTTGTGCCGCGACTAGTCGCTCCATCCTGGATCGTGATCTGGTGTCCCTCGTGTTTGGGGAAAACGACGGCCACTTGGCCGCATCCTTCGAAGAAATCAACGTCATGATCTTCTCCGTACAGTACGCTATGGCAAGTTTGCTGGAAGCGTGTGGGGTGCATCCCGATTTCCTTGTCGGACACAGCATGAGCGAATACGTCGTGGCCACCCTAGCTGGCATTCTGAAACTGGACGACGCACTCGGCCTTATGGCCGCTCGTGGTCGCGCGATGGCAAATCTTGGTGTTGACGGTGCTATGCTTTCGGTCAAATGCAGCCCGGAGGAGGCTGAACGCATTCTCGAGGAGGATGTCTGGCGGGGCCGAGCTGAAGCCGGCGAGATCAGTGTCGGTGTCGTGAATTCCAAAACGAGTATCGTATTCACCGGAAAAAGGGAACTGATTGAAAGGCTTCAGGAGGGGCTCGTAAAAGCAGAGATTCCCAACCAGATCCTCAACACAGCCGGCGTCCCCAGCCATTCTCCGCTAATGAAACCGGCGGCTGTTATTATCGACGCACAGGTCCGGGCGCTCGAGCAGCGAGTACCGGATTTGGCCATCGCTCTGAATTCAGGAGGATATCTGCACCCGGCGAAAGTCCCTCTACCTGAGACCTACTGGAGCAGGCAAGCAAGCGGAATGATCCGATTCGATCGGTCTCTCGAGGCTATCGTCGCGGCGGGCGCTGGCGCAACTGCGCTCATTGACCTTGGCCCCTCGCGCAACCTGGCGCGTTTCGCACATGAAGCAATCGATTCAGCGGATAGTAAGACCAGGATTCCAGCGATCGTCTCAGCCGCGCGCGGGAAGGACGATCTGGAGTTCACCGACCGTCATGTTCTTCTGGAATGTCTTGGGGACCTTTGGTCCTTGGGTGTTGCGGTGGATTGGAAACGAGCCAGTGATCAATTGGAACCGTTCGGTTCTCACCGGCGGATATCTCTTCCGACGTACTCGTTTGATCGTCACCGTTGCTGGCCGGACAGCCAGCCGGCTGGCTTGACGGTTCTGCCGCAGACCGAGGAGCGAGAGCGGCGCAGGGGAGAGGCGTTCATCTATGCGCAGAGTTGGACAGAGAAAATACTTCCCCGCGCGGTTCCCGGGAACGGAAGCACAAAGTCGCTTCGTTGGCTGGTGTTGGCCGATCGGCCGTTTGGCGAGGCAGAGCGTGCGGGAGACAGGCTGGCGAATAGCATCACGCGACAGTTGGAGGATGCGGGTCATGAGGTTGTTCGGGTTTGCCGACGAGCCAAATCCTCGAACCCACCCATGAAGGTCAAAGGGTCTATCATCATGATCGACCCCACCCGAGAGGGCCTGAAGGCGCTCTTCGACGCCGAGATCGCCTCGGGCCGTCCCGTTGATCGGATTCTCTGCCTCTGGCACCTGAGCGGCTGCGCCGAGGCGTCCGGGGACCCGGGCACGGTGCAGACCGATCTTTTGCGCAGCTACGAAGCGATACTCGATTTGGCACGAGTTCTCTCAACACCGACAATCCAGACTCCGGTCGATGTCTGGATTGTTGGTGACCGGATGGTTCAGGTCGGCGAGGAACCTGTGGATCCCGAAAAGGCGTGCGTCTTCGGCCCCGCCATCGTGCTGCCACAGGAGAACCCGATCGTCGATTGTCGGGTTGTGGACCTGAACATTGACGACCCGGGGGTCACCGATCGGCTCGTTGCTGAAATTGGGCGGGACGTGCCAAGTTCGGATGGGGTGGTCGCCCTCCGCGGGAACCGACGGTGGGTGCCCCATTTTCCCGAGATAGCCCTCGCCGCACGAGTTCCCGGTGAGGAGATCCTCCGACCCGAAGGTGTCTATCTTATCACAGGAGCTCTCGGGCGAATCGGACTTTCCTTGACCGAACATCTGGTAAAGTTTGGAGCGACGGTCATCGCGATAACCCGCCGCGCGTTACCCGCCTCTTTGAGTTCAGGTCGGGTTGATCTCCATGAGGATGGCTGGATGCGCCGACTGGCCGCGCTTGAGGATGCGAAGGGCCGAGTGATCCTTCGCCAGGCGGACGTATCTAATTTCGAAAGCTTATCGAGCGTTCTCGACGTTACTATTCGGGAATGCGGCCGGATCGACGGTATCTTCCACGCGGCTACATTATCTGATCCGAAGTTTCTTTCTGAGATAGAGGACACGACCTCTGCCAATGAGTTTGCGTCCAAAGTGATGGGAACACGCAATCTCTATAATGCGGTGAAACGAATTCACTCTACCCACACCCGAGTCCCGGAATTCGTTTTCCTTTTCTCCTCGCTTGCTTCAATTCTCGGCGGACCGGCAACGGCCGCTTATGCGGCGGCGAACAGGTTCATGGACGCCTTTGCAAGCCAAGTGTCAGGCAAACTCGGCATCCGGTGGATCAATTCCAACTGGGATGACTGGGACTACGACTACGGGTGTCAGGTGACTGCCGCATACCAGACATCTCAGGCAAAAGCATTGGCACTCACTCCCGACGAAGGGATCGACATTATTGAGCGCATACTGGCAACCGTCGATAATGGTCAGGCCATCGTAGCCACGCGCCCCTTGCCTGCGCGCATAAGGCAATGGGTCGACCAGATCCGAACAATCACGCCCCACAAGCTGCCGGATGAAAAGAAAATATCTTCGGGCGAAGGAGGCACAAAAGGCAAGGACAACACGCTGGGGGAAGGCGATTCGAGGAACCTCTTCCTTGAAGAAGTCAAGTCGCTTTTGAGC
Organism: Mesorhizobium sp. WSM4842; assembly: GCF_055901575.1. Classification (NCBI taxonomy): domain Bacteria; kingdom Pseudomonadati; phylum Pseudomonadota; class Alphaproteobacteria; order Hyphomicrobiales; family Phyllobacteriaceae; genus Mesorhizobium; species Mesorhizobium sp. WSM4842. The sequence goes on along the minus strand of NZ_CM148372.1, from coordinate 6,773,271 downwards.
GCAAAAGAATTACGTTTGGACGACAACTTCTTCGACGTCGGTGGAGACAGCCTTCTCGCAACGGCACTTCAAGTTCGTTTGATGAAAAGCGATCGCTGGAGGTCGCCGCGACTGGATGAGATATTCAAGGCAGGGACGTTCGGCGACCTCTATGATCGAATTTCGAGAAACAACGGTCACAAGTCGCAATGACCGCGAAGAACTGGCGCACCATAGCCTGCCTCGCTTCCCCCTCGTCTGGGGAGGACGATGCGGGCGGTTGCTCTTGCCAATTGGAAGACGATAACGGTGAAGTGGACATTGGTGGAGAGGGCCACGCCCGGGTCAATCGTGAGCTTTTTGGGGCCGCCAAGATCGAAGAAGAAACGATCGAACCCTTCATTCTTGAGCTGTTTTATTTCGGACGCAAGGCATCATTCAAGCGCTTGTTCTCTTACGCCCGATTTACCACAAGGTCGCGACGTACGGGCTTCGTGAGTTCAGAACGGACAGTGCCGAGCAGTTACGGCGCGAGGTAGGATTCGCTGCCGCATGAGGATCGGCCCGCGGTCGCGAATAAGCCTAGCGATACCCTTGACAGAGAGGCAGAGCCCAATGGAACAGCGAAACGAACCCATCCTCCCTAACAGTGGGCGAACTGCGACGTCTGTAGCGGAGGCGGTCTCCTCGGGGCTTTGTATCGGCTGCGGACTCTGTGAGGCCGTTACAGTCGGCCGAGTCCCCATGCACATGACACGATATGGGGGACTCCGTCCGTCGAGCGTCAACGCGTTCACTAAACAAGAAGAGTACAAGATCTTGGCAGCTTGTGCAGGGGTCGTCGCAGAGTCACGGCCGGGCATTGCACCCCACACAGATTTAATTTGGGGTCGTATTTCTCATGAACTACGGGTGGGCACATGGACCTGCCACTTCCGCAGACTCGCACCACTATGGCATCGAGCCAGACCTCATCACGATCGTGGACCAAGTCCGGCACCCATACCCCGGTTAGCTCGCCCGCCCGATGCAGCCGCGCCAGCGTGACCGCGTCCCGCCGGTTGGGCTTGACGCGCTCGCCTACCCGCTTCGGGATCAGGCCGGCGCAACCACCATGCAGTCGTGTCCAAGATCGCGGACCGGCCGGCACAACCCATAACCGGTCGGCCCGGCATCGCCACCGCGTGCTTCTTCTTGGCTACATCAAACGCAACAAATGCTTCGCTATACTCTCCCAAGGCTCGCTCTCCGTGCGTGAGGATCGGCTCGGCCCCTCGAGCAACCCTCGGCTTTTAATCGCACGAAAGGGCGGGCCACCGATCTCCGCTTCGGAACATGACGTCTAGCACCTCGCCCCGACTAGCAAACTTAGCGGCCGCGTATGGCGGCACGTCATTGGGAAGAAGAATCTCGCCTATGACCGCTGGCCAACTGCGCTGCGCACATCACAACCGGCCTGACGCCCATACCCGTGTAGAGCCCTATGATAAGTCTCTTGTGGGGACGATCGACGCTACGGATGCAAGCGAAATCGGCGTGCTTCTGACACGTGCCGGACGCGGGGCCGACCTTTCGCGCAACCGGGATTGATACAACATTCGTCTCGGAAAATACAAAGTATGACGGCGTGAGGTGCCTAATTAGTCCTCTCCTTAGCAGAAGTTTCCAGCAACCATGAGCGCATCAACTTCGCTTCTGGAGAGAGCGCTTTATTGTCGCTCCACGTCACAAACCAATCTCCCGGTGCAGGCAGCTCAAGATCGGTGATCCTGCATAGCTTGCCCTCATCTATCGAGGTCTTCACCAAGCTATGCAATCCGATAGCGATACCCTGGTCAGCTAGGGCGGCTTGGATTGTCCCGAACATCTTGCTAAACTTTGGGCCTCGCAGTGTTCCATAAGGTATTCCAGTTCGTCGGAACACCTCATCCCAGCCGTTCCAGTCTGCATCTACCCAATTGACGTGCAGAAGGGGAAGCTCAGGTAGGGATCCAGATGTAATATCGCGGTGCTTCTGCAAGTAGCCCGGCCCACACACAGGATATATAGTATCGTGAAACAACAGTTCCGCAAGTTGGCCCTGCCATGAGCCTAAACCGTAGCGGATACACAGATCAACCTCCGAACGCTTGTAATCACGCGTATCATTGGACACGAGGTGGTCCACGGAGATTTCCGGAAATCTCGTCCAAAAGTCAGGCATACGCGGCATAAGCCACATCGATCCGAACCCATCTGGTGAAGCAATTGTTACGTTTTTGGGACGATCACCTCGCTTGATCGTTCTGACAATTTGGGACACCGTGGAAAAGCCGCTTGCGAGCACCGCGTAAAGATCTTCGCCCGGACTGGTGAGCGAGATCCCGGATGATTTTTTCCTCAAAAAAAGCGCAACTCCAAGTTCTGCTTCAAGTACCTTGATCTGGTGGCTAACAGCGCTCGGCGTGACGTTGAGCTCGGAAGCTGCGAGCTTGAATGACAGATGTCTCGCGGAGGCCTCAAAAATAGCGAGGGCTGTCAAAGAAGGGAGATCATAATATCGACGAACCATTGCCTTCCCCAAGCACGCCGTGTCCCTCGCGCCAACGCGACCGATCCAGATTAGCATCCGTGTGAGATTTTTGCACGAGTTCGAATCCCCACGTTGGCGCTTGCGAATCCTCCGCCTACTCCTGCGACATTGCTGCCGAGCAGATTGCCGGTCATCCGCACCTGGATTCTCGCATCCGTTAACCGTGTTGACCAGACTTAAGCAGTCTCCGCAGCGAGCTGCCGCGCTCAGCAGATTTGTCAGCCGGAGCGTCGAAATTGTTCAATGCGTCGGTGGAATCAGTTTGAACTTGCGCGTTTAGCGCGGCTGCCTTGTCGGCGATTTCAACCAGGCTCGCTGTCATTGCCGCCTGCAGCCGCTGAACGATCCCCAAGATATTGGATTGGGTCGCAAAGTCGAACGAAGCTCCCCTTCGATAGGGTGAGAGCCACCGCATAAAACGGATCGTACTCCCGCCGCGGTGAGGCCGGGGACCCCATAGTATCTTGGTTTAATGGGTTGCTCGATCAGATGTCCCTCGACGAAATGGTCGATGGCGTTTTATGACTGTCACGGCGTCGCCAAAGGATGTGAGGTCTCTTTGGACCTTTACGCGCTTGCGTCGTGACTACGGGTGGCCCATAGACCGCCGGCACGAACTGTGCTTGACAGGCATTTTCCAAGCCTCCTACGTTTCGGATCATGACGTTTGCGTGATACTCAGAGCCGACCTGGCAAGAGGAGATCGGCAGCGCAAGACGATGAAGACGGACTGGAATGACGCGATTGGGATTGCGCAAATTGTCCGCACAGGGTGGTTCAGATAGTGCATCTGAAGTCTGCGGCCGGGCCGGCTGCGCACCTGACAGCGACTTTCAAGACTGCTATGAGGGCGGTCACTTCCAACGAGCAGGTTATCCGCGGCCTGTTGCGTCCGCTTGGTACGCCTCCGAGGAGGGCCGTCTTGCGAGCGAAGGGAGGATGTAGCTGACTGTCGGTAGGCATATCACTACTGACTGTCGCCAAGTCACTCGTCTCGAGATTGTTGACACTGGCCGCCGGCGCCGCTGGTCGGAAGAGGAGATGCTGCGGATCGTCGAGGAGAGCTATTCGGCTCCGCGGCAAGCATCCGCGACAGCGCGACGTCACGGGATTTCCAACCCACTGCTGTTCGCTTGGCGCAAGTCGCATCGCGAGGGTCGGCTCGGCGAAGGTGGCGTCTGCGGTTTCGTGCCGGCGATGATTCGTCCAGAACCGGCTGGCGGGCGCATGGAAGTGGTGAACGTGAATGGCCGCAGGGTCATCGTCGAGCCCGACGTGGAGGTGGAAGCGCGGCTTCGGATCATGCGCGGCCTGAAACGCTGCGATGATCCCGATTCCGACGGGTTTGGGTGTGGCTGGCGACGGGACACACCGACATGCGCTGCGGCTTTCCCAGCCTTGCACTACGCGTGCAGGAGATCTTGAAGAAGGATCCAGTGAGTAGTCGTCTTTTTTGCTTTCGCGGTAAAAGAGGTGATCTCCTGGAGGTTATTTGGCATGATGGACAGGGGTCATGCCTGTTCGCCAGGCGTCTTGAGCGCGGCCGCTACATCTGGCCTTCTCTGGCAGACGGAAGCGTTACGATCTCGACGGCGCAGTTGAGCTATCTCCTGTCCGGGATCGATTGGCGCAACCCTCAAAAAACCTGGCGTCCGACGCGGGTCGGCCAGCATTTACATTTTTAAATTGCGGGCAAAATCTGATTCACTGGCCTCATGACGTTGAAGCCGAATGATCTTCCTTCGGACCTCGGCGGCGCTGCGGGCTGAACGTGAAGGGCGGCGGCAAGCCGCGGCGGTGGCCGCCAGCGCGCAGGCTAAATTATCGACACCGAGACGCTGATCGCAAATCTTATGATCGAGAAGCTGAAGCGCGAGAAATACGGCCAGCGTTCCGAGCGCACGGCGGAGCAGATGGAATTTCAGCTCGAAGACCTTGTGTCCGCGGCGAGCGAGGATGAGCTTGCCGCGGCTGCTGCGGCTGCGAAGACCCAGAGCGTGCGTTCCTTCACGCGCAAACGGCCGGTGCGCAAGCCATGGCCGGCCGACATCGAGGGCGAGGCATTATGATCGAGCCACCCACCTGCGCCTGCTGCGGCGGATCCCGGCTGTCCAAGCTGGGCGAGGACGTGACCGAGACGCTGGAGGAGATCCCGCGCCGGTTCAAGGTGATTGAGACGGTGCGCGAGAAGTTCACCTGCCGCGATTGCGAGAAGATCAGCCAGCCGTCGGCGCCGTTCCATGCCACGCCACGCGGCTTCATCGGTCCGCAGCTGCTGGCGACGATCCTGTTCGACAGGTCCGGCATGCACACTCCACTCAACCGTCAGAGCACGCGCTTCAAGGCCGAGGGGATCGACCTGCCGCTGTCGACGCTGGCCGATCAGGTCGGCCACGGAACCTTCGCCATCATGCCGCTCTTCCAACTGATCGAGCGCCATGTGCTCGCGGCCGAGCGTCTTCATGGCGACGACACCACCATCCGCATCCTGGCGAAAGGCAAGTGCGCGACCGGGCGCATCTGGACCTATACGCGCGATGACCGTCCCTTCGCCGGGCCTGCGCCGCCAGCGGCGATCTACTACGCCTCGAGCAACCGGCGCGGCGAGGGTCCTCAGAAGCATCTGGCCGGGTTCGCGGGCATCCTTCAGTGCGACTGTTACAGTGGCTTCGAGCCGCCGTTCGACCCGCAGCGGAAGGAGCAGCCGATCACGCCGGCTTTTTGCTACGCCCATGCGCGGCGAGGATTCTTCGAAAACCGATCTCCCCGATCGCGCTGGAGGCGGTCAAGCGTCTCGACGCGCTGTTCGAGATCGAGCGCGCCATCAACGGCCGCAGCGCTGACGAGCGATATGCCGTGCGGCAGGAGAAGAGCAAACCACTTCTCGACGACATGCATTCCCTGGTTGCTCCGCTAGCGCGATACCCTCTCGCGCTCTTCCGAGGTCCTGAAGCCAATCAACTACATGCTCAGGCCCTGGGCCGACTTCGGCCGCTTCGTCGACGACGGCAGAATCTGCCTCAGCAACAACGCGGCCTAAAGAGCCGGGAAGGCGCAACTGGACCTTCGCCGGTTCCCAGCGCGGCGCCGAACGCGCCGCCGTCATGCTTACCCTCATCACCGTGGCACGCCTCAACGACGTCGACCCGAAAGCCTGGCTCGCCGACGTCCTGGCCCGCATTGCTGATCTTCCCGCCTCGCGTCTGCACGAACTACTGCCCTGGGAGTGGAAGCGCCTGCGCCAAGCCGACAAGCCCGCCGATCAGCAGGCCGCCTGATCTTTACGCATCGCAATCATAGATCCCGCCGCGCGCACGCGCATGTGCCAATCATGCGGCCTTCGTCGTATGCGAACTCCGCTTGAGCAAAGAGCGTCGAAAACGAACACACGCTCGACTTCCTGGACGACAATACGCCACCATTCGTTCGTCTGGCGGAGCTCCCATTAGGAGACGAAGCGCTGTCGCGATCCGGCTTGGTCACCACGGACCAGCTTCGCTTACCGAGCTTGAGCCGAATGGCGAATCTGCGGAGACACTTTCCGTCAGGCCGACGATCGTGCTTGCTAAGCGCAACAATCTAAGCGCAATCATAGCCCCAAGGTCCATCATAGCCCCAAGGTCCATCGCCTCGACGTTCCTAGTACCTTTTCACAGTGGTTCTGACTCTTTGACCACTTGCGGATAGGCCCGACCCATTTTGGCTCGGGCCTTGTCGGTTGTGAACATCCAATCGATACGAGCTCCGGCAGCGTTTCGCTGGCGCTCCCATGCGGCGATCTCGCTGGTGAGACGCTCGGCATTGTCGATACGTCGATCCAGGCACTGGCCGTTGAGGACGCCGATCTCGATCTCGACCATGTTGAGCCAACTGGCGTGCTTGGGCGTGTAGTGGAATTCCAGACGGCGCAGGATGCGGCGGGCTTCGGCCGGCGGGAAGGCTTCGTAGAGGGCGCCCGCCGTGTGGGTCGACAAATTGTCCTGCACGACGCGAATGCAGCTTGCGTCGGAATAATGGACATCGACGAGGTCGCGCATGCAGTGGGCATAATCTCGTGCGGTGCGCCGCGCGGTGACCTTGACCCTTCGCCAAGGCCGGTTCACGTCAAGAAAGACGAACAGATTGACGGTGCCATTGCGGCGGTACTCATAGTCGTAGCGCTCCAGCTGGCCGGTTCTCGGCCAGCCGGCGGCGCACCGTCTCGTGCGACAGACTATCGTGATCGGTCAGCTTGACCATGGCGTCGGCAAGCAGTTCCAGCGTCCAGCGGCGTCGGCCCGCAGGCGGGTTCGCGCACGCCGTCGCCACCAGCAAGGCTTCCTCCTTGCCGGTCAGCTTGCGCTCGGCCCCCGGACGCGGCAGTTCGCTCATTGCGTATTCCAGATTGCCCTCCACAAAACGGCGCTTGGTGCGATAGACGGTCGAGCCGCCCACCGCCGCCACCCGGGCAATCTCCTCGTCGCTGCTTCCGGCATTCGCGGCAAGCAGGATTTGGGCTCGCTTGAGCTTACGGGCAGCATGCCTGCCTCCCTTCAGCATGGTGTTCAACTCGTCGCGTTCGGCTTGGCTCAGTTCCACTCGATAACGTATGTTCATTGCGGCCTCCTCGTCGGAGGCACCGGACGAATCCAAAGATGAGTCAAAAATCAGACGCTGCACAGCGGCCCGCCGACAAGGGCTTCACCGAAAAGCAGGGTCAGTACCTGGCCTTCATCTACACCTATTCGTACATGTTTCGGTGCTCGCCCGCCGAAGCCGACATCCAACGCCATTTCCAGGTCAGTCCGCCGTCGGTCCATCAGATGATCGTCACCCTCGAACGCAACGGCCTCATTCGCCGTCAACCCCGCGTTCCAAGAAGCATCGAGATCCTTGTCCCTCCGCCACGCCTGCCCATTCTCGAATGGCTGGAAATCAACCAGTCAACATCACTGTGAAAAGGTACTAGCGGCCCAGGTCCCAGACGCCCAAGGAGCGACCGACATGGCCATCAAGAATCAGGTCCATCTGGTCGTCAAGTGTCTTCCAGCAGGGCACATGGTCGTTGTGCCACATCTTTGCAATGCCCCTGCCAATCATCGATCTGATAAAGGGCATGTTGCGCAACCGGTGAGCGAAGACGCACGGTCTTGCCTTCGCGGTACCGGAGCTCGCCGCCGCAATTCTGAATTGCCGACGGAGGAGAACTCGCCAATAAAGCCTTTATAGGTGACATGGGGATAGATTGCATAGCGGTTAGAATTCGCTAGGAACTCACCAGGTAGGTGACTTTTTTGTCGGCCCCCTCCTAGAGGAAAGCTGGTATCGGTACGCGACCGTGCTGCGTACTCGGTTTGGGGGGCGCTCGCCACAGCGGGTACTCCTAGCGCGCCGGCTGAAAACCACTTCCAACGAGGTTCCCATGAACTCTGAAATCGCGAATTTCGCAGACTACCAGCATCTCTTGTACGAGGTGGATGCCGACCACATTTGCTGGTTGACGCTAAATCGGCCAGAAAGAATTAACGCAATGAATAAGCGCCTCATTGCTGAACTCAGGGACGCTCTGCTCAAGGCGGATGAAGACGAGAATATAAACGTCATCGTTATCCGCGGAAGTGGGAGGGGGTTTTGTTCCGGACATGACCTTAAAGAAGATGCTGATGATACCTGGTCATCCGTCTTCGAGTGGCGAACATACGGTTTTAGACAGTTTGACGAATTCACGACGCCCTGGCGGATAACCAAGCCTGTTATTGCATCTGTTCATAGCGTCGCTATCGGCAAGGGTTTCGAGCTTTCATTGTTTTGCGACATTACTATTGCCAGCTCAGATACTAAAATGGGTTACAATGAGTTTCGCTACGGAATTAGCGGGATGTGCATGTTCTTGCCCTGGCTTGTGAACATGAGAACAGCAAAAGACATAATGCTCACAGGGGGTGAAGTTTCTGCGCACCGAGCCAAAGAAATCGGCTTGGTAACCGAGGTAGTTGAGCCCGATGAACTGCACGAAGCTACAAAGCGTAAGGCCAAACTGATGGCCGCAATGCCGCGTGAAATGCAACAGATGCACAAAATGTATCTAAACCGCGTCTATGAGATGCAAGGTTTGAAAACTGCAACGGACTATTATTTGGAGCAGATTGCAATTATGTCGCCTCAAGCAATGCCAGAATACGGCAAAATGCAGAAGGCGATAAAAGAACACGGCCTTCGGAGTGCTCTTGATAAAGCTCAGGAGCGTTACAAGGGTCTCGACTGACTAGTAATCAGTTGCTTTGTTTAGCGAGTCATTAAAAACAGCCGCTCTCCCCAGTCCGCTGCGTGGTTCATTGCTTCCGATCAGACTCGGTGGAGATGGTGAGCGGCGACTGGGGAGTTGTTTAGCGACGCCGCGCTCGAGGCGGGTGCGGCATCCGCTGCAGGCGAACCGTACGATCGCGGACGACGCCAATCTTCAGTGGACGCGACCTTGCGGTGTATTCTCGCCGACCTGCCAGCAACCAGTGCGGTCTAACCTAGTTGGAGATGATAATGGACCTCGCGTTTGCAGAAGAAGAACAAGCGTTCCGCGAAGAAGTGCGCCAGCTCCTACGGGACGGTGTACCACCTGAGACACGCCGCGCACTCTCAGAAGGCCGCCAACTATCAAAGGACGAAATTGCGGCGGGAACGAGGATCCTTCATTCGAAGGGTGTTCCAAGCTGGCCAAGAGAATATGGAGGAGCAGAGTGGTCTCCTATCCAGCAGTATATTTTCGAAGAAGAGGTGCAGGCATTTCCCGCTCGGATGTTGTTCGGCTACGGCGCTTCCATTGTCGGTCCCCTCATTTACACATTTGGGAATGAGGGGCAGAGAGAATACTTTCTGCCGCGTATCATCAACGCGGAGGATTGGTGGTGCCAAGGCTTCTCAGAGCCGGGAGCGGGCTCTGACCTTGCATCGCTGAAAACACGGGCGGTGCGCGATGGCGATCATTATGTTGTTAATGGTCAAAAGATCTGGACGACCGGGGCGCAATATGCCGATTGGATCGTTTGCCTGGTCAGGACCAACCTCGACGTGAAGAAGCAGGAGGGCATATCATTCCTGTTAATCGACATGAAGACGCCTGGTATCACTGTACGTCCGATCAAGATGATCGATGGCAGTTACGATGTGAATGAGGTCTTCTTTTCTAATGTTCGTGTTCCGATCGAGAACCTGATCGGTGAAGAGAACAAGGGATGGACCTATGCCAAGGTTGTCCTCGGCAATGAACGGGTCATCGACGCCGGCGTGGGCATTACGAAAGAACGCATTAAGTGGATCAAAGAGCTTGCTGCACGGTGTTGTGAGGGAGGGACGCGACTGATGGATCAACCGACCTTCCGAAAGAAGCTTGCCACACTCGAAGTTGAGCTGAAGGCCTTCGAAATCACGTATCTGCGAGTAGTCGCAAACGCGTCGAAGCAAAAGGTGGGCGAGCAAGACCCAACCAGCTCAATTCTAAAGTTGAGGGGCTCGGAAGTCGAGCAGGATGCTACGTCGCTTCTGATGGATGTTCTCGGCCCTTACGCACTTCCTGAATTGTCGGAAGATGACAATGAGAGCTGTGTCGGGTCGCCGTTCGGTGTCTACGGGGCAAAAACAATCGTGCCCGCCTGTTTTTACAGCCGCGCGGCGACAATCTACGCAGGTTCAAGCGAGATTCAAAAGAACATCATCGCGAAGGCGATCCTCGACCTCTAGCTTCTGAGGTCGCCGGTATCTCCCCTTGGTTCAGGAGACATATGCTATGAATTTTGATCTTACGGAAGAGCAGCGGCTGCTGAAGGACAGTGTCGCTCGACTGATGCTCGACAAGTATGGCTTCGGAGATCGCGGCGGGTATCGGGCTCAGAGCCACGGCTATAGCGAGTCGATGTGGTCAAGCTATGCCGAACTCGGACTTCTTGCGATGCCGTTTGCGGAAGAATATGGCGGTTTCGGCGGGGGACCGGTTGAGACAATGATCTTGATGGAGGCCTTTGGCGAGGCGCTGATCCTTGAGCCTTATTTCGCGACGGTCGTGCTTGCTGGCGGCATCCTCCATCACGGAGCAAGCCACACGCAAAAGGCGGCGCTTATTCCCGCCATCGCCCAGGGCCAGCTAAAGTTTGCTTTCGCTTACCTGGAGCCCCAGTCTCGTTATGACCTTTTCGATGTTAAGACGCTTGCAACGAAGGATGAAAACGGCTGGATCCTGAGCGGCACAAAGGGGCTCGTGCTGCACGGCGATACGGCCGATAAGATCATCGTATCTGCTCGAACTAACGGTGATACCAGGCAAGAGCATGGTATCGGCCTTTTTCTTGTTGAAGCTGATGCCCCAGGCCTTAAGTGTCGCGGTTATCCGACGCACAGCGGTCCGCGTGCGGCTGATATCACACTCGAACATGTACGGGTTGATGCGGCCAATGTCATCGGCGACCCGGCTAATGCCTTCCCGGTTATCTCCCGCGTCGCCGAGGAGGCAATTGCAGCGTTGTGCGCAGAAGCTGTCGGCGCATTTAGCAGAATGCAGGCGATCACGCTTGACTACCTAAAAATGCGAGAACAGTTTGGTAAGAAAATCGGCAGCTTTCAGGTGTTGCAGCATCGGGCCGTGGACATGCTTGTCGAATTGGAGCAGTCGCGCTCGATGGCCATATACGCTGCGCTTATGCTCGGCGAAAGTGATGAGACCGAGCGCGAGCGCGCGATTTCGGCGGCTAAGGTCCAGATTTGCCGGTCGGCGAAGGCGATCGGGCATCAATCGATCCAGCTCCACGGCGGCATCGGAATGACAATGGAGTACAGCATCGGTCACTACTTTAAGCATGTGAGCATGATCGACAAATTGCTTGGCGATGCGGATCACCACTTAGGGCGTCTGGCTGCCCTTGGAGGACAAAGCAGCTAGCAAGAGGCTAGTTACAGATGGTGTCCTGAAACTGCTTCCGGATCCGCAGAAGATTGAGCAGGTTGCCCACCTTCGTCATAGATGACAGCGAAACAGTCGAATCAATCGGTAATTCGGTCAGCTGAACGACGGATGAAAAACTTCCGCCGGCATCTCAGCCGCCGTAGCATTCTGGGTTGAGTCCGGCCGCGGGCCTGGCACCAAAGCTCGGGCAATGCCGAACACCCCAGGCGACACGGGCGCTGGCGCGTTCGAGAAGATCCCCAGCCCGAACCAGAGGGCGGGCTGAGACGCTTAGAGGGGCCGCGTCACATGTCGCGGCCGCGATAGCGTCGGCAAGCGGGGCCTTCTTGACCTCTCGCATACAATGGCCACGAGCCAACCCTCTCCGTTCGTGATGTGACCGCGTGAACGAACGTTCTGATACGAATCACGCAATAGACAGATGCGACCTGAAGATGATCCACCTGCTGACTGCGGAACGCAGCATGGACATGCTCGAAATCAAATGAGTGAGTCGGAAATAGTAGAGCTAGTGATCGAGCGTTTGGCTGTGATCGAGATGCCGGCGGCGGCCACTTCGGTGAAGTCTCGGTCCGCGTCAAAAGTAAATCTCCTGCTCCTCGCCATGGACGGCACACCTTCGAATGCCGCAATCGGCGCCCACGTTATCGCCAGCAGAACTTAACCAAAGCCTGCAACACCGTCGATATCGTCCGCGGACCAAGGAGAATCATTCGTGCACCTTGCACTTGATCGCGATCGCTCTACCAGCGCGGACAGGGACATCCTGCAATGCGAGGTCGGCTTGCACCCGTTCCAGGCCGCAAGATGTCAGGGGGAAATGGCCCCACCTTCGGACCTGCCATGTCGACGTGAAGGGACAGCTGTTCTGACGTTGCAGCCAGCCATCCGTCGATGTGGCGAAGCTCTTGGTAGAAGCAAGCGCTTCTCGTCGTGGTCCAGCAACTGGACTTCGGCAGAATAATTCGACAAGGCGCGCGTGCATGCGTACCTGGCGCCAAGCCCGATCTTCTCGAACGCATCCTCTCCGGCCGGGTCGAAGAGGACATTATATTAGGCCATGTTTAAATGGCCGTTGTAATCTACCAAGTCCTTCTCGATTACCATGACAGGCGAAATAACCATGGTTCTAAAAGTATGCTCCCACTTTGGCCGGGCCGGCTATGGCAGACCAAATTGCCTGTCCACGATCTCTCATCCCTTCGCATTTATTAAGTCTCCAAGGCACGTCTTCGGTATGCGCGCCATCATATACAGTTCCGCCGACCCGATGACTGAGAAGCGTGGTGGCGGCGCTGTAGCGTGCTGGGATATGCCGCCAGCCCCTCCAGCGCAAAAACAGAAGATCCGCGAACGTCTAGCGACTGTACGCTCCCCACAATCAAGTCATCGTCACATTCGGCAAACAACATGGGCTGTTCAAAGCACAGGCGAAAGAAAATCATCAACCGCATTACTTTTTTTGCGCTCCCAACCGTGGCCAGGGATGATACCCTGATCTGAACGTAGCAGCAGGTGCGTCTGCATAGGAGAGCCTGAGCCGACCCATGCCAGCACAGTAAACTCGAGGTGCAACAGGAATGAAATTTCAGCCCAAGGCCAGCCACTTCATCGATGGAGATTACGTTGAGAGCGCAGCCGGGGAGCCAATCGAGGTCATATATCCGGCAACGGGTGAGACAATCGCGCGACTTAGCGCTGCCACCCCAGCTATAGTCGAAAAGGCACTGCAATCAGCAAAGGCCGCGCAAAAGAAATGGGCCGCTACCACTGGAGCCGATCGCGGACGCGTTCTGAAACGCGCAGCCGAAATATTGCGTGCCAACAACCACGACCTCTCTGTACTTGAGACGCACGACACGGGTAAGCCCATTCAAGAGACGCTCATAGCAGATGCATCTGTCGGGGCCGATGCACTAGAGTATTTTGGCGGGCTGGCTGCGAGTGTGACGGGTGAGTACGTAACTTTGGCGAATGGAGACTTTGCCTTTACAGTACCGGAGCCACTTGGCGTGTGTGTGGGTATTGGCGCTTGGAATTATCCGATTCAAATCGCCTGTTTCAAGGCGGCGCCGGCGTTAGCTTGCGGCAACGCCATGATTTTCAAGCCCTCCGAAACGACCCCGCTATCTGCGCTGAAGCTTGCGGAAGCGCTTGTGCAAGCCGGTGCTCCGAAGGGCATCTTCAATGTTGTGCAGGGATACGGCGATGTTGGAGCCGCCCTCGTCGCCGATCGGCGCGTCGCCAAAGTGTCCCTGACCGGGTCTGTTCCGACCGGGCGCAAAGTATATGCTGCTGCGGCCGAGGGGATGAAGCACGTCACAATGGAACTTGGCGGAAAATCTCCTCTGATCGTTTTTGACGATGCGAACCTTGAGAGTGCCGTGAGTGGCGCCATAGTCGGCAATTTCTTCTCTTCAGGACAGATTTGCTCCAATGGCTCACGCGTCTTCGTACAAAAGCGAATAAAGACAGCCTTCCTTGAAAAGCTGCGCACTAGGCTTTCATTAGCGAAAATTGGCGACCCGATGGATCCTCAGGTCAACTTCGGACCTATGGTAAGTGAACGCCAATTGGAGATGGTGAAGGCTTATATTGCCCAGGGCGTCGCGGAGGGCGCACGACTTGTCTACGGAGGGCTTCAGCTGAGCAGGCCAGGTTTCTTTTTGCAGCCGACAGTTTTTGCTGATGTGACTGACGAAATGACAATAGCGCGAGAGGAAATCTTTGGTCCCGTCATGTCAGTGCTCGAATTCGAAACCGAAGAGGAGGTAGTTACACGAGCGAATGCCACGGAGTTCGGCCTTGCGGCAGGCGTATTCACTGATGACATTACACGCGCTCATCGCGTGGCAAAAGTATTCGAATCAGGAATCTGCTTTATCAATACATATAACATTATGCCGGTCGAAATTCCGGTTGGTGGCTCGAAATTATCGGGTATTGGCAGGGAAAATTCCAAACTGGCATTGCAACATTATACAGAGATGAAAACAATTTATGTATCATTGAATGGAGTGCGATCCCCCTACTAACTGGCAATCAAAGCCCAGATGCGATCAAGGTCACTCGCTTTTTGCCGCAGAATTGAAATTGATGATGCTTGGGAGGTCCGGGCGAGAGCATGCGATCTTGGGAGCTCGGCTTCGAGCCCAGGGACTAGAGCTGGGAACCTTCAGAGGACATCGCGAACAAACAAACCTGGTGGGCATTTTTCAGCGAGCCCCTTTTTGGCGCTTGGTGCGTCGTTTGATGGGTCGTTGTGAATGTGAGGGAAGGGTGCCATGAGCGCGACGCGAGATGAAAAGGCCGTGACGCCGCCGGAAGTCGCGGCACGCAAGGGTGGCACCCTGCTGGTCTGCCTCACCGCTTACACGACACCGGTTGCCAGGCTTACCGATCGGATTGTTGGCGAGTTCGGGGCTGCGATCGGGGGAAGTAGTCGGGCTTGATCGTTCCGACGTCGATCTCACCAACGGGGTTCTCCTCGTTCGGAAGACAAAGTTCCGCAAGGATCGTCTCGTTCCAGTTCACACGACAACCCAGGGTGCCCTTGCCTGGCACTGGCCGACGGACATGCTGAGCAGGTGGCCGCACTGCACATGATCGAACCTCGAGCGGAGCGGCCACAGGCGATCACGCTCGGCGCCGACAAGGCCCACGACGCGGAAGACTTCGTCAATGAGCTGCGCTCGATGAGGGTGACGCCGCATGTAGCGCAGAACACGAGCGGCCGCAGTTCCGGGCGCATGACGCGACATGGCGGCTATGCCGTCAGCCAGCGCATCAGGAAGCGCATCGAAGAGGCCTTCGGGGTTGGATCAAGGTCGTGGCCGGCCAGCACAAGACCAGGTTCCGCGGCCGCGACCGTGTCGGATGGGCCTTCACCTTGGCAGCCGCTGCCTACAATCTGGTGCGACTGCCAAAGCTCATGGCGGAGACCGGCTGATGGACAAGGTTCCGGCTTCGCCAAGGTATGGCGCGACAATCTGGATGAGGTGCGCCAGGCCAAGCTGGCGAGTTCCAGCCGGTGCAGGTCCGGCCCGGGTAAGGGGTAGCGCCCGCCCGATAGTGAGTGTTGCGACGTGGGAGGTGACGACCACGGCGAAGCGTACACAGCAATCGTGCGGGGTGTGGGAGTGAGCCACGATAGTGATAAGATTGCAGGGGCCGAGACGTTCTCATCCGTCGAAGGCAATATGTGCTGAGCCGCTATGCGAGGTTCCATCGCCCTGCCGGGGTCTAGGGCCACATCACGCACCAAAGGAACGCGTCGGAACCTGGGAGATCTCCTGCCCGGCCGGGCGGCGTCCAGCCACACCGGTCCGCATCGGGAAGGCGAGGAGCCGTAGCCGATGATGAACGGACAGGAGAGGTCTGACTCCGGCATAGTAGCTGTGAAGCCGACGAACAAAGCCGGGCAACCGGCAGCGGAGTTGGGGGAGCCAAGGCCGGAGACCAAGGGGAACGCGGAACAGCAACGCATGCACCGGACACAGAGCCGGGCTCGCATGTCCCAGTCGCTGGACCGCGCACGGCAAGCCGCAAGGCTGAGGAAGAAGGAACGGTTCACCGCGCTCTTCCACCATATCAATGTCGACACGCTGCGGATGGCGTTCTACGCGCTTAAGCGCAAGGCCGCGCCCGGGGTGGATGGCATGACGTGGCAGGATTACGAGGCAGACCTCGAGCCTCGGCTCAGGGATTTGAACAGACGGGTCCAACGGGGAGCGTACCGTCCGCAACCGTCGCGCCGGACGTTTATACCGAAGGCGGATGGGAAGCAGCGGCCGCTGGCGATTGCCGCTCTGGAAGACAAGATCGTCCAAGGGGCAACCGTCATGGTGCTCAATGCCATCTACGAAGGCGACTTCGTTGGCTTCTCCTACGGGTTTCGGCCCGGGCGAGGGCCGCACGATGCGTTGGACGCCCTGTGCGTGGCGATCGACAAGCGGAAGGTGAACTGGATTGTAGACGCCGATATCCAGAACTTTTTCGGGAGCGTCAGCCAGAATTGGCTCGTCCGCTTCGTAGAACACAGGATCGGCGACAAGCGCATCAACCGCCTGATCCAGAACTGGTTGAAGGCGGGCATCCTCGAAGACGGGATCGTGACTGTGGATGACAGGGGAACGGGTCAAGGCTCGGTGATTTCGCCGCTTCTGGCCAACATCTACCTGCACTACGTCTTCGACCTGTGAGCTCAGCGCTGGCGACAGCGCGAGGCCTCCGGCGACATGATCATCGTGCGCTATGCCGATGATGTGATCGTCGGTTTCGAGCATGAGGGCGACGCCCGTCGCTTTCTCGGTGCGATGCGTGCGAGGCTTGAGGAGTTTGCGCTGTCGCTCCACCCGGACAAGACCCGCCTGATTGAGTTTGGCCGCCTCGCGGCGGTCGACCGCAAGCAGCGCGGGCTCAGCAAACCGGAGACCTTCGCCTTTCTGGGGTTCACGCTCATCTGCGGAAAATCACGTCGAGGGCGCTTCCAGCTTAAACGGAAGACCCGCGGCGACCGCATGCGGGCGAAGCTTCAGGACATTAAGGCGGAGCTGCGGCGGCGAATGCACTGGCCGATCCCCAAGCAGGGGAAGTGGCTGGGCCAGACCGTTGGCGGGCACTTCGCATACTTCGCGGTTCCAACGAATATCCGGGCGCTCACGGCGTTCAGGTATCGGGTGATCGACCTTTGGAGGCGTACGCTTCAGCGACGCAGCCAGAAGGACGGCGCTACGTGGGAACGGATCGCGCAGTTAGCCAACGACTACCTTCCCAAGCCTTGTAACCTTCATCCATGGCCGAGCGCCCGCTTCGCCGTCAAACACTCGAGGTAGGAGCCACGTGCGGGAAAGCCGCCCGCGTGGATCTGTGCGGGGGCGCTCAGTAATGAGCGTCCCTACCGCGAAACGGCGTCTCACCTTGTTTGTCGCCGCGCACCAAGGCCTTCGCCGGCCGCTGGCGCATCATCGAGATGGATGTTTGGGATAACGACTTCCTCGATCTCGTCGAGGAAGCCCATCTGACATTCAAAGGCTCGGCGGATGGCGAGATCGTCTTCGGCGCACTCAAGGGCTTTCTCGATGTCCGGCACCCGCGATGGTTCAGCCTGCGCGGAATTCTGGTGGGAGGGCTATGATGAGAACGACCCAGCCTGTGGCCGCGGCTGGGTTGTCTTTGGCACTGCAGGTCGCCTCGTCGGCCACTTCTACATCCACAACGCCGACGATTCCGGCTTCGTTTGCGAAAGAGCCTGACTTCTTCAACGGCCTGCCTAGAACTGATTGAGGAGTGCAGAGGTCAGGAAGCGGCATACAGCAGAAGAGATTGTTGCGAAGCTTCGTCAAGTTGACGTGCTGACATCGCTGGGGCGTGGGTCCGCGCGACGGTCGACCCCGCAAGCCACCAGAAGCAGGTCGCGTCGGCGATAACTCTCGACATCCAGTTCGAGGATTGTTGCTGGATGTACGAGGCGACCCACTGCGGAGAGCGTCACGGCATCGGGGAACCCCTTATTTCATTCGCCGAAGGTGATCGAGATCAGCCGGCGGAAGCGATCGAGCGGTTATGGTGGCTCCCAGCCATTGTTCACAGCTAGCAGAATAGGATAAAGCCAAATGAGCTTGCCTGCCTCAATCACTTCCAGGCTGCGTATACCCCTTATCTCGGCACCGATGCAGCTAGTATCGGGACCCGAACTCGTCTCGGCTGTCTGCCGGAAGGGCGCCATCGGGGCTTTTCCAACCCTCAATGCACGGACGCCGGAAGAACTGGATGAGTGGCTGACGAGGATAGAGCGAGCTTGTGCGAAGTCGGATGATGTTTCGGCACCATGCTGTCCCAACATCGTCATGCGCAGGACACCTGAGGCCCTTCGGGCCGATGTCGATGTTTTGGTCAAGCACAGGGTAAAGATCGTGCTTGCGAGCGTCGGATCTCCGGAGGCGGTCATTCCTCAATTGCATGATGTAGGATGCACAGTCCTGACAGATGTCGCCACGATGCGACATGCGGAAAAAGCGATCAAGGTGGGTGCCGATGGTCTGGTACTTCTGAGCGCAGGCGCAGGAGGAGAGACCGGCTGGCTAAACGGGTTGTCGTTCGTCAGGGCGGTTCGCTCGATCTATGATGGGCCGGTGGGGCTCGCCGGCGGCCTGTCCGACGGTCATGCACTTTGGGCAGCACAGGTGCTGGGGTGTGACTTCGGTGTGATGGGAACACGATTCATCGCAACGCATGAGAGCCTGGCACCGCAGGGTCACAAACAAATGGTGGTCAATTCAGGAATCGACGACATCCATCTAACGAAGGCGATAAACGGATTCGACGCCAATTACCTCCGTCCGTCAATCCTGAAAGCCGGGCTCGATCTCGCCGAACTGGAAATACCGCTGAGCGTTGAAGAAGCACGGAAGAGGTTCAGCGCCGACCTGGCGGGGAAAGGGCCGAAGCGCTGGGTTGATATTTGGAGCGCCGGTCATACCGTCTCCGCCGCTTCCGAAATCCAAGCGGCGGGGAAAATCGTGGACCAGGTTGCCGATGAATATTACACGGCCATGAGCGAAACCACGAAGCTTATTTCCCATATCAGATCAGGTGCTGACACACAAATGAACTTCACACCGAAGATTGTTTCGCGATGAATTCTGCCACAATCCTATTGCCTGCTTCGCGTGTTATTATTCTCGAGGCCTTGCGTAGTCTAAAACTGTTTCCATTGCTTGACGGTTGGCGCGGCAGACCGAAGGCGATATTGGTGCCGTGGGTCGACATTATCGAAAAGTTTGCCCAATTCGCCATCTCAACGAGGAGCATTTCGTCGAAGCCGAAATCAATCCGCTGATCGTGCGCCCCCAGGGCAGGGGCAGCCGCCGTGGATGCGGTCATGCGGCTGGTCCGACATCATCAATAGACCCAGGCTTTGAGGCCGGAACTGCAAGAGGAGATTTGCAAATTGGACGATATGCACGTGTGATTTATGGAGCCGATCGCGGGCGCTGGGCTGGTCTTCGGCGGCTCGGAGATTTCCGATACATGGCGGACCGGACAAACTCACAATGTATTTCGCACCCGCAACCAGTTTGGCGCAGGGCTTTGAACTGACAGCTCACCCGATCTAGGGGGTTCGGAGCCGTCTTGTCTGGAAACGTCGTGCGGGTCGACTTCCCCGAATGATACCTTGTAGGCAAATCGGGACCTAAGCCCGGCGACAGTGCAGCGGGTCCCGCTTCAATTTTCCTATATTGGCCACAAAATAGCAGGAGAAAGCGGAGCCTTGGTCCAGATCACCAAAGTCACGCAAAAAATCACCCAGCGGATGACATTAATTCCGCTTCCTAGAGAAGTCATTTCGCGTAATGCTATCACGCATAAGAGTAGCTGCCGCTGTGCAGTATGCCAATGAATTATAGTCGAATTGGTGCGAAACCCTTCTCAAGGAAGCAAGACGTATGGACGACACAGCAGCGAGGTCAATGGAGCACCGACGTTACCCAAGCGATTATCAAAAATCATCTCGTCGGTGATGTGAAATGACGGATTTCTCCGCAGAGCGCATAGTGAGTCGGCAGTTTGAGCCGGTCGAACACCGCTTTTCCCGAAGAGATACAGCCTTGTACGCCTTAGGTGTAGGGCTAGGGGAGCCTCCCACAGATCCCCGGCAATTGCGCTTTGTCTACGAGCAGCAGATGCTGGCTTTGCCGACGATGTCTACCGTGCTTGCCACGCCTGGATTCTGGCACCAGGACGAATCGCTTGGCATTACATGGGAAAATGTATTGCACGGCGAGCAGGGGTTTGAGCTCCATGAAGCTCTGCCAGTTGAAGGTGCCGTCATTGGCACCACGAAGGTGCTTGATATCTTGGATCGGGGCGACAAAGGAGCTTTCATCTATTCCAGCAATGAGCTGCGAGAGCTTTTGACGGGCCGAAAAATAGCGACCTTAACGTCAACTGAAGTCTGCCGGAGCAACGGCGGTTTCGGTGGCCGGGCCGATGGCGCAGCATCACCTCATCCCATCCCCGACCGAGCTCCCGATGTGGTCTGGGATTACAAAACAGATACCAGGGCTGCCCTCATCTATCGATTGAGCGGCGACGACAATTCACTTCATGTGGATCCGGAAGCGGCCAGAGCTGCAGGCTTCGAATCTCCAATCCTTCATGGTCTCTGTACTTTCGGCATCGCTGGCCACGCTTTGCTGCGTGAGACTTGTGAATACGATCCGTCGCGTTTGACGGCAATGAAGGTGCGTTTTTCCGCTCCCGTCTATCCCGGAGATACCATTCGTACCGAAATGTGGCGCGACGGTTCGACTGTCAGTTTTCGCAGTAGTGTTCCCGAGCGTGGCGTTGTCGTCCTCAACAACGGAAGAGCAATGGTAGAGCCCTCTCGCTGCACTTAAAAGCAGAATTCTTTTCGATGTTTGAATTATCCGGCAAGCTTCTGTAACGTGCTTCGGTAATCTACCAGGTGCGCAAACGGTTCTGTCGCAGCCAAGCAGGGCACGAGGCGAGGAATCAACGATCAGGCTCGACGTCTCGCTTCATATACCGCCGCTCCCGCCTAGCCAAGTAATCCCTGGAACCGGCGCACGACATCATCGATCGGATCCGCACGAGACTCCCTTGCGCGAAGAGCGCTGGATGCGGAGAAAGGCAGCGAGTTCTTCCGAGCAGGACTTGGACGCAACTCAGCTGGAGGGTAGTGAGCAGCAACTGGGTCGGGACCGGCGCAGAGAATAGGCATCTTGCACAAATTAGTGATGCAAATTGCGTCACAGCGCTATTAATGAATGAGGAGAGATCAATGAATGAGTTAGCCAACTGCGTTTTCACCGAGCGACGCGGTAACGTTCTGGTCATTACCATCAATCGTCCCGAAGTAAGGAACGCGATTGATGCTAAGACTGCCGAAGCTATGCAAGAAGCGATGGATCTTCTCGAAACCGAAGAAGAGTTGTTGGTTGGAGTGGTGACAGGCGCCGGCGGCAATTTCTGCTCGGGAATGGACTTGAAAGCAGCTGTCACTGAAGGAACGCAGCCTCAGCTGCGTAGAGGCAGCTTCGGTATTATGGCCCGGCCACCGCATAAGCCGCTGATTGCCGCTGTTGAGGGCTATGCGGTAGCGGGTGGATTTGAGACGTGTCTTGCCTGCGACATGATTGTAGCAGCTCGTAATGCCAAGTTCGGCTTGCCGGAAGTCCGACACAACCTACTGGCGACATACGGCCTTGTTCGCCTTCCCGCGCGCATGCCCTATCATCTAGCAATGGAGCTCGCACTCACGGGCGAGTTTAAGGAAGCGTCCTACTTCGAGCGGTTCGGGATCGTGAATCGTCTTGCCGAGCCTGGCAAAGCGCTCGAAGAGGCATTGAAGCTTGCGCAGTTGCTGCTCGTTAATGCTCCGCTCGCGGTGGCAGCAAGCAAGGAAATGGTATTCCAGGCGTTTGACGGGCAGTCGACCGAAGACAGACTTGTCGAACTTCCGATCGTCAGGAAAGTGTTTGGCTCAGAAGATGAGCGCGAGGGACTGGTCGCCTTCGCCGAGAAGCGCAAACCTGTTTGGAAAGGTCGTTAGACCTGTCGGCTTCCCCTGTGGGTGGGCGGCAACTTCTCGTCAACTGGAACAGGTACTCGCAAACTGACATCGAAGGACCGGCATAGCTTGGCTTGGGCGTCACCGAAGTCGGCGACGCCAGCCGGCTGGTGAGGCGTCGGCGACGTAGCCGAGCGGCTCGACAGCGTTGAGTTTGCAGGTTTCGATCAACGATGCGCTGGACGGTAGAATTCTCACCCTACGCTTGGCTGCGCCGACGGCGAGTCGCGCAAGCTTCTCAACCCGATTCTACGCCATTTCCGAAACTCGTCGCATGAGACATTTTATTCTCTTCTACCTGATCCATCCTCTCTCCAAGTGAGCTTCGAGAGGAGCGAAAACATGGGGCCACACTGTAGAACGCCGCAGTTTGGGGACACTGTTTTGGTCGAGGCGGTGGGCGCGAGACGAAGGGATCTGTATTTCAAAATCGAGTTTGCCGGTTCGACGCAGACCGGAATGGCCCCGCCGCCAGCCTCCGCACCAATTCAGCTTTGTGAACTCGTCCGAAAAATGGCCGACTTCAAATCGGAACACCGGCCGGAATGAAATCGGAAATGCCTGGCCGGCTTCAAATCGGAATCGATGGCCGGCTTCGTCGGAATACGCACCACATCTTGCGGCTACACCGCAAGTAACAACCCGGCCGGGACACGAATTCGTCCTACCAGTATACCGCATCCCCATCTCGGTCCTAGATGGTGACAATCCACAAACCATATTTTACCGAGTTCGGCCAAGAGTGTAGTATCTGTATATCCTTAATTTTTGGCATTCTGTCCGAGGGTGACAGCTTCGCGCCAGTGTTGGATCATAGCTTTTTGGACATTGACATCGTGCCATATACTGGTACTTCTCTTCTCCAGCCCATTGGTAAGCTTGCCGGATTGCAAATAATATTTCACACATCGACAAAGAAATGTTAACAATAGCGTCGCAAAAAGGGGAACCCAGGTGACTGAAGAATTGGAAAGCTTGAAAGAAAGCCTCGTGGCCGGGCGCCTGTCGCGGCGTGAGTTTCTTGGTCGTGCCTCAGCACTTGGCTTTGGCGCCGCCGCTGCCTCAATGTTGCCTGGTCTTGCAGTCGCTGCTGATAAGCCGATCAAGGGTGGGCATTTGAAGACCGGCTTTGCCGGTGGTGGAAGTGCAGACTCATTGGATCCGACGCTTGCAACAAGCGATGCGTGTTTTTTGAACCTGCGGCTGTTTGGTGAAACTCTGGTAAATACGTCTGCCTCGGGGCAGCTCGAATATCGGGTCGCAGAAGAAGCTTCGTCAAGTGATGGTGTCACTTGGCTATTTAAAATTCGTAATGGTGTGGAGTTTCATAACGGCAAAACAGTTACGCCTGAAGATGTCGTAGAAACCATACGGCGGCATTCGGATGAAAAGTCACAATCAATAGCGAAAGGAGGTCTTAGCCAGATCGATCGATTGTCTACGGAAGGCAACACAGTAAAAATTTCACTGAAGGGTGTCAACGCAGATTTTCCATTTGCGTTAAGTGAAATTCCTCTGTCCATACAGCCGAACGGAGGAAAAGACGATCCAGCTTCCGGTATCGGTTCTGGTCCGTACAAGATTGATGGAACTCCTCAAGCTGGCGTGCGCTACCAGTTTAGGAAATTTGCCAATTATTGGGACCCGGCTATCGGCCACGTCGAAGAGAATGAGGTGCTTATCATCAATGACGCGACAGCCCGCACCGGGGCACTGCAGTCAGGACAGGTCCATATGATTAATCTAGTGGATCCCAAGATCGTAGGTCGACTTAAATCTGCCCCGGGAATTAGCGTTAAGAATGTTACCGGCCGAAGTCACTATGTTTTCAGCATGCGAACTGATACCGCTCCTTTCGACAATGAAGACCTTCGCATGGCGCTGAAGCTTGCCATTGATCGAGACGAGATAGTGAAGAAGGTGCTTGCTGGTTTTGGCAGCGTAGGCAATGATATGCCCATAAACGCCAATTATCCGTTTTTCGATGCCTCCATTCCGCAACGTCGATACGATCCGGAACAGGCAGCGGCATACTATAAGAAGTCGGGCCATGACGGGTCGCCAATCGTACTGCACGTTTCCGACGCTGTATTTTCAGGTGCGACTGACGCCGCGCAGTTGTTTCAGCAGAGCGCAGCAAAGGCCGGAATCCCGATCAGTGTCCAGCGTGAGCCCGGCGACGGCTACTATACTGAGGTCTGGAGTAAGAAGCCGTTCTTTGTCAGTTTGTGGGCGGGCCGGGCGACGCAGGATCAGGTGTATAGCCTCACCTACCTTTCGACTGCACCTTGGAACGAGACGCATCTTAAGAATGCGGAGCTCGATCGGCTTGTCTTAGCAGCCCGTTCAGAGCTCGATCCGAGCAAACGGCAGAAGCTTTATAGTGATGTGGCTAATCTCGTGCGTGATCACGGTGGAACCATCGCGTTTGCATTCAATGATTTCATTGATGCCGTGTCCAATAAGCTTGGAGGGTACAACCCCGACCCCAATCGGGCCTTGATGAACCTTATGGCGCCAATAAAATGCTGGTTGCCGGCCTAAGTCCGACGAATAGTAAATGTCCTCACCCATCGTGAAACTAATTGCCCAGCGCATTGCGCTGGGCATTCTCCTCCTGCTGGCCGTTTCGGTCCTGATCTTCGCCGGCACCCAGATCCTGCCCGGCGACGTCGCGCAAGCCATTCTCGGACAGTCGGCGACGCCAGAGTCGCTCGCCAATCTGCGCGAGCAGCTCGGCCTCAACCAGCCGGCTTACATCAGGTATTTCCACTGGCTCGGCGGTGTGCTCACCGGCGATCTCGGCACCGCCATGTCGAGCGGCCAGGATATCGCAACGTCGATCAAGGGGCGGCTGTGGAACACGCTGTTCTTGGCCTTCTGGGCGGCGATCGTCGCCGTGCCGCTGGCGATCACGCTTGGCCTGATCGCGGTGCGTTACCGCAATGGCTGGGTCGACAAGCTGATCTCCGGACTGGCGCTCGCCTCGACCTCGTTTCCCGAATTCTTCGTCGGCTATGTGCTCGTCTACTTCTTCGCGGTGAACTGGCAGATCTTCCCGGGCATCTCGACTGTCTATGACGGCATGCCGTTCGGTGACCGGATGCAGGCGATCGCCTTGCCCGCCACCGCGCTGACCTTGGTGGTGCTCGCCCACATGATGCGCATGACGCGCGCTGCTATCCTCAACGTCATGCAGTCGGCCTATGTCGAGACGGCCGAGCTCAAGGGCCTGTCGGCCTTCGCAGTCATCCGCAAGCACGCCTTCCCGAACGCCCTCGCACCGATCATCAATGTCGTTGTCCTCAACCTCGCTTATCTGGTCGTCGGCGTCGTCGTGGTCGAGGTGATCTTCGTCTATCCCGGCTTGGGGCAGTATCTCGTTGACCACGTCACCAAGCGCGACGTGCCGGTGGTGCAGGCCGTCGGCCTGATCTTCGCGGCCGTCTATATCAGCCTGAACATCATCGCGGACATTGCGGCGATCGTCGCCAATCCGCTTCTCCGACATCCGAAGTGAGGGGGCGGGTATGCTCGATATCAAACGCATCCCCATCCCCGCGCTGATCGGCATAATCCTGACGGCACTGTTCGTGCTGGCGGCGATCTTCGCGCCGTGGATCTCACCGCATGACAACGCCGAGATCGTCGGCGATGTCTGGGAGCCGATGTCGGCCGGACACTGGCTCGGCACCGACAATCTCGGCCGTGACCTGCTGTCGCGCATGATCTACGGCGCCCGCATCACGCTGTTCATCGCCGTGCTGGCGACCGCGCTGTCGTTCTCGCTCGGCGCCATTCTCGGCTTCTCGGCCGCGGTTTTCGGCGGCTGGTACGACACGCTGTTGTCGCGGCTTGTCGATCTGCTGATGTCGATCCCGACACTGATCATGGGCCTCGTCGTGCTCTCGGTGCTGCCGTCCAACCTGGTGACGCTGATGCTGGTTATGGGAATCCTCGATTCGACCCGCGTCTATCGCCTGTCGCGCGCGGTGGCCGTCGACATCAATGTCATGGACTACGTCGAAGCGGCCAAGCTGCGCGGCGAGGGCAGTGGCTGGATAATCTTCCGCGAGATATTGCCCAATGCGCTGTCGCCGCTGGTTTCCGAGCTCGGCCTGCGCTTCATTTATGCCGTGCTGTTCCTGTCGACACTGTCCTTCCTCGGGCTTGGCGTGCAGCCGCCGGATGCCGACTGGGGCGGCATGGTCAAGGAAAACAAGGACGGCATCGTCTTCGGCATTGCGGCGGCGCTCATCCCGGCCGCCGCGATCGCCGCATTGGCGATCTCGGTCAATCTCGTCGCCGACTGGGTGCTCAACCGTACGACGAGTCTCAAGGGAGGACGCGGCTGATGGTTGACGGCAAGGCGAAATCCACCCCCCTCCTCGGTATCCGCAACCTGCGCATCGAGGCGACCGTCTATCCGCCCGGCGAGGCGCCGAAGACGATCACGCTTGTCCACGATGTCTCGCTGACGCTGGAGAAGGGCAAGGTGCTCGGCCTGATCGGCGAATCCGGCGCCGGCAAGTCGACCATCGGCCTGTCTTCGATGGGCTATGGCCGCGGCGGCGTGCGCATCACCGGCGGCGAGGTGATCCTCAACGGCCGCGACATCCTGAAGGGCGGCAAGGTGGGCTTCCGCAAGCTGCGCGGGCGCGAGGTCTGCTATGTCGCGCAGTCGGCGGCGGCTGCCTTCAACCCAGCGCACCGGCTGATGGACCAGGTGGTGGAAGCCACGCTGCTGCACGGCACGGCGACACGGGCCGAGGCCGAAAAGCGCGCCGTGGCGCTGTTCAAGAAGCTCAGCCTGCCCAATCCTGAAACCATCGGCCAACGCTTCCCGCACCAGGTCTCGGGCGGCCAGCTGCAGCGCGTGATGACGGCGATGGCGCTCTGCTCCGAGCCGGATCTCATTGTCTTCGACGAGCCGACCACGGCGCTCGACGTGACGACGCAATTGGACGTTCTTGCCGCGATCAAGGATGCCATCCAAGCCACCGGAGTGGCAGCCCTCTACATTAGCCACGACCTCGCCGTCGTTGCCCAGGTATCGGACGACATCATGGTGCTGCACGATGGTAAGATGGTTGAGTTGGGGTCGGCAAAACAGATCATCAAGGAACCGCGCCAGGAATACACAAATGCGCTGGTTTCGGTGCACGAGATCGAGCACCAGGAGCAGATGCCCGGCGCCACACCGCTCCTGTCGGTCAAGAACGTCACCGCCGCCTACGGCGGCGCAGTCAAGGTGCTGAAGAACGTCTCCGTCGACATTTTCCCGGGCCAGACGCTGGCCGTCGTCGGCGAATCCGGCTCCGGCAAGTCGACGCTGGCGCGCGCCATCACCGGGCTATTGCCGCCGGAACAGGGCAGCGTCGTCTTCGACGGCCGCACGCTGGCCAACCGGCTGGCCGACCGGCCGAAGGAAGATCTGCGCCAGTTGCAGATGATCTACCAGATGGCCGACGTGGCGATGAACCCACGCCATACCGTTGGCACTATCATCGGCCGACCGCTTGAATTCTATTTCGGCATGCGCGGCCGCGAACGCGACAAGCGCGTTGCCGAGCTGCTCGACGAGATCGAGATGGGCAAGGGCTTCATCGACCGCTATCCGGCCGAGCTGTCGGGTGGCCAGAAGCAGCGCGTCTGCATTGCGCGTTCGCTCGCCGCCAAGCCCAAGCTGATCATCTGCGACGAGGTGACCTCGGCACTCGACCCACTGGTTGCAAATGGAATCCTGAAACTGCTGCTGAACCTGCAGGCGATTGAGCAGGTTTCATACCTTTTTATCACTCACGACATCGCAACCGTCAAATCAATCGCCGATTCGGTCGCCGTCATGTATCGCGGCGAGGTGGTGCGCGATGGACCCAAGAGCAAGGTTCTGACTCCCCCCTTCGAGAATTATACGGACCTGCTGCTTTCATCCGTGCCGGAGATGGAGATTGGTTGGTTGGAGAAGGCGGTAGCGAGCCAGAAGATGGCCAGCGGTGGCAACTGAACGGAGATGCCTTTCATCCGGTGGAAGCCGAAAGGTCGGGGCCGCCTCAGCGCTCCACCTCTAGATCGCCTCCAAAATCAGAATGTCAGCGCCCGACGCAAGACTATATGAGCATCATGTGTGCAATCTCATGGCAGTGGGTACCAGTGCACAAATCTGGAGAATCTCGTGCCGATCACTGAGGAGAAAAGAATGAATACAGTTATTCGAAAAGCAGAACTTCGCGGCCTATTCAATCCTCGTTCTGTTGCGGTAATCGGCGCCTCTTCAACCCCAGGTAAATGGGGATTTGAATATGCGCGTCAACTTTTGCTTGGTAAATCTGAGCGTGATGTTTATCTGGTCAACCACAAGGGGGGGATCGTCCTAGGAAACGAAACGTATACATCGGTGCACTCACTGCCGGTAGCGCCAGAGCTGGCGGTGATTTGTGTTCCAGCAGCTCAGGTTCGGACTGCTTTGGAACAGGTGCTGGATGTGGGTGCCCGCTACGTCATATGCGTCACAGCAGGGTTCAAAGAGGCTGGCGAAGAAGGTGGTCGACTTGAAAACGAGATGCGGGAACTCGTTCGGGCAGCGGGTGCACGCCTTGTTGGGCCCAATTGCGTTGGTCTATACGACGCCGCCGCTAACCTTGCATGCACTGGCTTTTGGAAGCTACCTCCCGGAGACATAGGGATCATCTCGCAGAGCGGTAGTGTGATGCTCGGACTGGGGACACGCCTTCAACGACTGAATCTTGGGCTATCGCGCGCTGTATCGGTTGGCAACCAAGCTGATCTTTCCGTGGCGGACTTTATCGAGTCATTCGCAGTAGATCCCAACACCAAGATAATCACAGCTTACATTGAGGAATTCCGAGACGGGCGGCGCCTCTTCGAGGCAATCGAGCATTCGCGCAGCCTTGGCAAGGACGTCATTCTCCTGGCTCCGCGAGCGGGAGAGGCTGTTGGGCGTAGCGTGGCGTCCCACACAGGGTCGATGATCTCAAACGAAGATATCCTGGCGAGCGTATGCGCCGAGCTCGATGTCGTGCGCGTGCGTGGCATGGGTGATCTTTTGCTGGCTGTTCAGGGCGTTGAGGCCCCAGCTCGGGCTCGTGGTCGCCGGGTTGCTGTCGTGTCTGATGGCGGGGGCACAGCTACGCTAGGGGCAGACGCTGCCGTGGCTGCGGGCCTTGAAGTGCCTGCTTTTTCCGTCGGGCTCATCCAGGCATTGAAGGAGATTTCGCCCAAAAGTCCGGGAATTCGAAACCCTGTCGACTTGGTGGGGGTCGCGTTCAATCTCGGGTCATTCCAACCAGCCCTTCAAGCAATCGCTGCGTCCGGCGAGGTCGACGCCGTCCTATTGACGGGTGATTTCGATAACGCTGCTGGATCCATCGAAGGCGAACGTGCAGTGGCGACCAATATCAGGGAGATATGCAGTCAGTCTGGTATCGCGCTGGCTGTTGCCACCCCCCTGACCGCCGAACCTGCGATGGTTGCATTCAAGGAAGACCGGATCCCGGTGTTTGACTTTCCAGAAGAAGCTGCGCGCTGCCTGGAGCTCGGTCGCCAAAGATCTCCGGTTCGCGCACTGATCACAATTGATAACTCAAACCCATTTGCCGGAGAGGTAGACTATATCGGAAGCAGGAATGCACTTGCCAATGCCGGAGTGACTTTTAGCAAAGCGCTCCATGCCAAAGACGCAGATAATGCAGCGGCGGCAGCGGAAAGCATTGGCTATCCAGTGGTTTTGAAGGCTTTAGGCAGCTTGCACAAAAGCGATTCCGGCGCAGTCATCCTCGGTATACCTGACGAGACAACTCTGCGAGCGAGGATAGCGGATCTCAACAACAAACTCCGACCTGCCGGCTTTAGCGTCGAGGAAATGGTGACGGCGCGCGACGCTATCGAGCTGTTGATTGGGGGCGTACGTGATCCAGCATTTGGGCCAACTGTAGTTGTCGCTGCTGGAGGCACAAAAACGGAGGTGTGGCGAGATAGGGTTGTCGCCCTCGCTCCGATTGATGAAGAGACTGCGCTGCGATTACTAAATTCGCTGCGAATCGCACCGTTGTTTGAGGGATTTAGAGGCAGTCCAAAGATCAATCTACGAGCGGTCGCAAAGGCTGTAGTGTCGATTTCGGAATTTGTTGCGCAGAATAACAATATTGTTGAAGTCGAGATCAATCCTCTTATTATCGGGCCGGAGAGTTGTCTTGCGGTTGATGCGAGAATCGTTATAGCCTAATACAATATGAAAACAGTCGAAATAATGAAAAGTACACTGCGTGGAGAATCCTAACATGGGCGTTTTATCTGGAGTAAAAATCGTCGAAATTTCCGGTCTTGGACCCGGACCGTTTTGCGGGATGCTACTGGCCGATCTTGGGGCGGAAGTTATCGCTATCGAGCGACCCGCTTCGGACATAGGTGAACCTAGACCCTGGGAACTCTGCAGCCGAGGAAAGCGCTCTGTCATCCTTGATCTCAAGAAGCCAGCGGCAGTCGAGACCGTGTTGCAACTGATTGAGGGGGCAGATGCGCTTATCGAGGGTATGCGGCCTGGTGTGATGGAGCGTCTCGGCCTTGGGCCGGAGGTCTGCCATGCTCGCAATTCATCCCTCGTCTACGGGCGCATGACTGGCTGGGGACAATATGGCCCCTTGGTCCAGGCTGCGGGCCATGATGGAAACTACGTCGCCATTTCCGGTGCGCTGTGGCTTGCAACGCAACCTGGCCACGCTCCAGAGGCGCCCCCAACAATGCTCGGCGACGTCGCGGGTGGCGCGCTTTATCTTGCGATAGGAATTCTCGGCGGCATATTAAGCGCTCGAAAGGACGGGCGCGGCCAGGTCGTTGATGCTGCCATGATTGATGGCTCAGCCCACCTCCTAAATCTTCTGATATCGTTTCTCCCCGATGTCGGCGGGAAATTTGCTTCCTCAAGACCGGCTGCGCACGGCAAGTTCTGGGATCGTGCCTACGAATGCGCAGATGGGGAATGGATTGTCATTCAACCGATGGAGCCTCAATTTTACGCGGAACTGATCAAGCGCCTCGGCTTGGAAGCTGATCATCGCTTCGTGAATGGCCAGCGCACGCCCGAACTCTGGGCGGCACTTGGAAATGAGCTTGCAGAGCGGTTTAAAACCAGGACTCGAATAGAATGGGCTGCTCTGCTTGAGGGAACCGACGCATGTTTCGCGCCTGTGCTGTCACCTGAAGAAGCGACTGCGCATCCCCACGTAGTCGCGCGAGAGATCTACAAGACTATCGACGGTGTTTTACAGGCTGCCCCGGCCCCGCGTTTTTCCGTTACGCCGTCGGCGGAATTAGCTTCGGTTCCGCCTCGCGGTGCTCATACGGACGAGGTTCTGGCTGAACTGGGCTTCGGTTCGGCTCGACTAAACGAGCTGAAAGCAGCCGGCGTTTTAGGATCTAGAAATTGATGCCGGTTCCAATGTGGGCTTACCTGCTCCTTACGCTGCTGCGAAGTGGTGATCGGCCTCACGAAGTCTGAGGGATGGCAAAGGTCTGACCAGGTGAACCTTTGTCGCACAACTTCCCTTGGATGAAAGAAGCAACCCCCCCTTCGAAAATTATTTTGCAGACCGCTAGCATGGTGACGTCGTTCTCATTGCCCATTTTCCTGACCACCTGCAGCCCTTCGCTAACAGCTCCGGATCGATCGGGGAGGTGACGTCGTCAAACAATATGATTTTGGGCCGCATGGCGAGAGGGCGCGATTGCCGCGCGCTGTTGCTGGCAGCCGGGAACTGTGTAGGCCGAGAGGCCGACCATGTCGGGCTTTGCTGCTGGACAAAGCCTACCTCACCAATGTCCGTACCGCCGCAGCGGGTGCCGTTGCCGCCAAGCACTTGTCGCGCGAAAATGCCTCGGTTGCGGCGATCTTCGGCGCAGGCATGCAGGCCGCCATGCAGCTCGAAGCGCTGACGTTGGTGCGGCCGATCCGCCAGGCGCGCCTCTGGGCGCGGGATCTGGCCAAGGCCGAGGCCGCCGC
Organism: Mesorhizobium sp. WSM4842; assembly: GCF_055901575.1. NCBI lineage: Bacteria > Pseudomonadati > Pseudomonadota > Alphaproteobacteria > Hyphomicrobiales > Phyllobacteriaceae > Mesorhizobium > Mesorhizobium sp. WSM4842. The sequence goes on along the minus strand of NZ_CM148372.1, from coordinate 6,741,179 downwards.
GAAGGCTCTGGCCGGCCGGCTCGGGATCGAAGTCGTGGTTGAGACCGATCGGGAGAAGGCCATTGCTGGCGCCGACATTATCGTCACGACCACACCCTCGGATAAGCCGATTGTAAGGGCTGAATGGCTGGCGCCGGGCCAGCATCTCACCGCCATGGGTTCGGATGCCGAGCACAAGAACGAAGTCGATCCACGCCTCGTGATCCACGCCGACCCTATGTCTCCGACCGCCTGTCGCAAACCCGCAAGCTGGGCGAGTTGCATCACGCGATCGCGGCCGGTCTGGTCGGGGCCGACCAGGAATTCGCCGAACTCGGCCAGGTCGTGGCCGGGCTCGCGCCAGGCCGCTCTTCTGAAAGCGAAATCACTTATGCCGACCTCACCGGCACCGGCATCCAGGACACGGCGATCGCGACGCTAGCGTATGCACGCGCCCGGGCCTCGGGCTCTGGCACGACATTCGAAATGTGAATGCGGGATACCTCACGCGAAGGCAGAAAATCACCGGCTTCGACCTTAGACCTGCGTTGAATGCTTGGCCAATGCCTCGCGCAAGCTGATTATCAAGGATTGACTATGACCATTGATACCCCCAAGTCCGATCTGCGACCGTCACCGATTTCATCCACCTTCGACCCCATGGACGTAGGTGTGAACCACGGTTTTCTCAAGCTACCTTATAGCCGCGACGATTCCGCCTGGGGCTTGGTAATGATCCCGATTACGGTGATCCGCAACGGGGAGGGGCCTACGGCCCTTCTCACCGGCGGCAATCACGGTGATGAATATGAGGGGCCGATCGCGCTGTTCGACCTGGCCCGCTCGCTGAAGGCCGATGATGTGAGCGGCACGGTCATCGTCGTGCCGGCAATAAACTATCCCGCCTTCCTTGCTGGCACGCGGACCTCGCCGATCGACAAGGGCAATATGAATCGGTCATTTCCGGGTAGGCCTGATGGGACTGTGACGCAAAAGATAGCCGACTATTTCCAACGCTACCTCCTGCCCATTGCCGATATCCTCGACTTTCATTCAGGCGGTCGCACGCTGGATTTCCTTCCTTATTGCGCGGCCCATCGCCTCCTGGACAAGGAGCAGGAGCACAAAAGTTTTGAGCTCGTTAAGGCCTTTGCTGCTCCCTATTCGATGGCGATGCTGGAGATCGATGCAGTGGGAATGTATGACACGGCCGCCGAGGAAATGGGCAAGATCTTCGTCACGACTGAACTCGGCGGCGGAGGCTCCGCAACCGCGCGCACCGTAGGCATCGCCAAGCGCGTTGTCCACAACGTGCTTGTCAGGGCAGGCATTCTCAAAGGCACAGTGAAGAGCACTGACACCACGTGGCTCGACATGCCCGACGGCGATTGCTTCTCCTTCGCCGAGGATAGCGGGCTTATCGAATTCGTGAGAGATCTTCGCGACGATCTGGGCAAGGGCGAGACGGTCGCTCTGATCTACCCGACAGGTCGTACCGGCGCAGCGCCGCAGGAGATCAGGGCCAAGAGGTGGCATCCTCGCCGCCCGCCATTATCCGGGGCTCGTTAAGCCGGGGACTGTGTAAGCGTTTTGGCCGTAATCCCCACCTAAAGGGCGTGACTAATTCCCTTAGGGCATTGATTCAAACCATACCCAAGGCTGATGTGACAGGCAGATTGCGCAATTAAAATCGACGGATTGCGTTGTGGGCGGTGCGATGGATGATCTTGATAGGCGGCTGATTGCGCTCCTCAGGCTCGGTGGGCGAACGCCTATAGCGGCTCTTGCAGAGAAGCTGCAGGCCTAAGAGGGACGATACAGAAGCGGCTTGACCGCTTGATGTCGTCCGGCGCGGTACGCGGGTTCACGGTGCGCACCCGACAAGACTTGGACGAGACGGTTTTACGCGCGGTGATGGGTGTAAGGACCTCAAGCAAGAAGCCCGCCGCGCTCATTAAAACCCTCAGCGGGGTTCCGGAAATTGTCTCGCTTTACACGACGAACGGGTTCTGGGATTACATCGCGGAACTTCGCGCTGAAAGCCTTGCGGATCTGGATCATGCACTGCGAGAAATCCGCAGTGTTGACGGAGTTGCCTCGACTGAAACCAGTATTCTGCTTGGCGCCGTATGAAGGCGCTGTCGCAAACGCGGAATTGCGAGCCGCGTCCCTCCTTTCGCGCACGGATATCCGGCGGTGTGATCGACCTGGTATCACCAACTGCACTCAAGAGAGGATGATGAGGCCTTCCCCACGTTCAGTGAATTTCGCGTATGCCACACTTCGTGGAGTTAAGTCGGCTCAGCTACGTTCCTAGCGAAGCTCTGACCAATCAGCGCAAAGAAACCGGCGCCACAGATCACGGCTGCGCCCACGACGGTAGTGAATCTCGGCACTTCGTCAAAGAACAAAAAACCCCACAATGGAACCCACATGATGGCGCTGTACTCGAACACGGTGATGGTCCCTGCTGGGGCAACTCGGTAGGCTTGGGCAAGCAATGTCATTCCGGCAGATGCGATTACGCCGCAGCCGGCCATCAGCAGCGTATCGTTGAGCGTTGGCCAGACCCATGAGCGCATAAGGAAAGCGAGACTTGGGTCCCCAGCATCTCCAAGGCCGCTTGAACTCACGAGAGCGGCCAACACGGGCGCGCAAACGAGGAAGGCCAAATTCTGATAGAATGTGATAACCGCAGCGGTTTCGGTGTAGCCAAGTTTCCTCGCCAGGATCTGGGCCAACGAGTACAGGACGGCAGCCGAGAGAGTTAACGCATATGCCCATTCGAAGGCCGCAAGACCCGGTCTTAACGTTATGATTACGCCGATAAAACCTACCGCCAGAGCCATAAGGTAGTCTGGTGAGGTCGCTCTCCGAGGAAAAGAATTCCGAGTCCTGCAATGACGAGTGGAGCGACAAAAAAAAGCGCGATAGCATCGGCCAGGGGCAGTGCTGCGATCGAAAGATAGTAGCAAATGTATGCGCCTAGGAGGATCACTGCACGAATTGTCAGCAGCCCGAAACGCTTTGAAAGAAGGGATCGAATAATCCCGGTCGCTCGCACCAACGCCAGCAGTATGGGCAATGCGACAATTGATCGAACCGTTATAGCCTGCGTGACCGAATACTTGTCCGAGAGCCCTTTCAAAATCGCGTCCTGCAGCGAGAAGATGAGAACGCCCAGGCAGAGAAAGACTGTAGCTGCTAGGGAGTTCTTCTGCATGGAGTCCTCCGCGTGAGACGACGCAGCCAGCGCCGATTCGGTGGCCTCGATTGGGCCTGCAAGCAATCCACACGTTACCCCCGCCCCACGGCCAGACGGTATCATCTGCGACAGGCCCGACAGCCGCTCAAAATACTCATCTGCCGCATGACATTATTTCGACTATCGGCTGAACCTACCGGATAAAGCAGGTGGCCCCCCAGCCGAACTCGCACCATCGGAACGCGCGGACTTGCCACCTTCGCTCTCGGAAGGATAGCGCCGGATGGCGGAAGTTAGGATGGCCGCTTCTTGACCGAATCTGGCGGTTTTCCGCTTCGGTGTAGGCTTGAGGTCTCTCTCCGAAATCGTGCCCGGGAGAATCGTTGATAAAGGCGACGCCGTGCAGGGAAATGTCACGCCCCGGATACCAGAGCAGGGATGGCCAAAGCCTCATCCGCCTCGTCAAGGATGGAGAAGGTGTAGCGGCCATCCGCGTCAAGATCGACGGAGTAGCTCAGGCGGTCGAGTATGTGGTTGTCCTGGTCGAACGTAACGATCCGCGGCTTCAGAGAGGTAATATGCGCTTCGTCCAGATAGATCGAGTTGCAGACAATGATCTGGTCGTCGGGCTGGCAGGTGCGGGCAGCCGCTCCGTTGAGAATACAGCATCGTGAGCCGCGCTCGCCGAGAATGACATAGGTCGAAATCCGCGCGCCGGTATTCTTGTTCCATATCTCCACGAATTCCATGGGCAGGATCCCTGCTTCTTCGCAGTGATCAGGGTCGAGCGTTATCGAACCGTGGTAGTTGAGGTTCGCTTCGGTGACGTAGATGCCGTGCAGCTTGCCGGCGACTATTTTTCTCATTGGACCCCGTTTCCTGTCGATCACGCGTGACTAATTTTACCGTCCCTCTGGGGTGGGCGGCCAGTAATTCGGCAGATTCCGACGACGAGGGCGCCGCCGCTGAGACCGGCACCCGCTGCAGCCAGCAGGATTTTCTCGGCCGGTCGGAATGGCTCCGCCTGATGAGCCAGCGACAGGGACAGTGGGATCGTCGCGGCGGAAGAGTTGCCGTATTCGGCGATCGTCTTGACGATTGCCTGATCGGCAATGCCGAGGTTCTTGCCGACCGCATCAAAAATGCGGGCATTGGCCTGATGCCGCACGAACCGATCGATGTCCTGCGGCTCGCAACTGGGCCGCAGCGAGCGCGTCCTTTGAACATGCAGTCATCATGTCCACGGCCCTGGCGAATACTTCCCGGCCCAGTCATCATCATGCGGGTTTGCCCGAGGTCGAGGCCGCCATGAAACGGGATGTTGCTTCCACCCGCCGGGATCTGGATCAGTCCGTAGCGCGAACCGTCCGAATCCACCGAAGCGCCGAGAATGCCGCGGTCCGGGTCCTCGCAGGGCCCAATCACCATGGCGCCGGCGGCATCGGCGAAAAGGACCGAGCTTGCGCGCTCGGCTGGATTGATGCGGCGGCTGAGGATGTTGGCGGCGATGACCAGGCTCGCCTTACCGTGCAGCCGGGTGAATCCATCCGCGAACATCAGCGCATAGATGAAGCCGGCGCAGGCGCCGGTCAGGTCAACAGCACCGGCGCGGTCGAGTCCCAGCCGGTGTGCCACCAGCGGTGCGCTCGGCGGCAGAAGATGGTCGGGCGTAGACGTCGCGAGCAACAGCAGGCCGATATCGCCACGATCGACACCGGCATTCGCCAGCGCCATGTCGCCGGCACGCGCGGCAAGCCCCGATAACGTGTCTTCGTTCGTGGCCCAGAAGCGCGAGCGAATTCCGGTGCGCCGCTCGATCCAGCCGGGTTCGAGCCCGAGATTGTTCTCGATCTCGGCATTCGCCACCCTGCGGCCAGGCGCATGATGACCAAACCCGAGAATGCGCGACGAACGGCTCATGGCCTCGGACCGAAGCGTTCGCCGGCCTCCTCTATGGCGTCATAGAGCCGTTCAAGCTCGTCACCTGTGATGCAATAAGGCGGGAGAACATAGAGGACATTACCGAGCGGGCGCACAAGCAGCCCCTGGTCGAGGAAGAACGTGCGTAGCTTCGGTCCGATCTCGGCGAGATAACCTGCGGAACCGGTTCGGAGGTCGAGCGCTGCGATCGTTCCCTTGGCGCGGCAGTCGGTAAAATATGGATTGTGCCGGAAGCGTTGCAGCCCAGCAGCCTGTCTCGCGCTCAGGGCCGCGACCCGCTCGGCCACCGGCTCGTCGCGCCAGATCTCGACATTGGCGAGTGCCGCCGCGCAGGCCATCGGATTGGCGGTGTAGGAGCTCGAGTGGAAAAACGTCTTCCTCCGGTCTGTCGAATAGTGAGCCTGGAAAATGGCATCGGTTGTGAGCGTGGCGGCCAGTGGGATCACGCCGCCGGTCAGGCCCTTCGAGGTGCAAAGGATATCTGGTGAGATGGAGGCCTGCTCGCAGGCGAACATGGTTCCGGTTCGCCCCCAGCCGGTCATCACCTCGTCGGCGATCAAGAGCGTACCGGAGGCTTCAGTGATCTTCTTCAATTCGGTGAGAACCCAGGCCGGATACATCAGCATGCCGCCGGCGCCGAGCACCAGCGGCTCGACGATCAGCGCGGCGGCGCGCCGGTCGCGCGAAACTGCCTCGAACCGATCCAGCGTTTCCTGCTCGCGCCCCGCGGCCGGGAAGGGGATGGTGTCGACCTCGAACAGCAGCGGCTCGTAGGCGGCGTTGAACACGCTGCGGGCGCCGACGCTCATCGTGCCGACGGTGTCGCCATGATAGCTGTGCTCCATGACGACGATGCGCGAGCGCGGCGCGCCGATGTTGCCGAAATAGCCGAGCGCCATCTTTAGCCCGACTTCGACCGAGGTCGAGCCGCTGTCGGAGTAGAACACCCGGTCGAGGCCGGCGGGAGCAAGGCCGACAAGCGCCCTGGCCAGGCGTTCGGCTGGCTCGTGCGTGAAGCCGGCGAAGATGATCTGGTCCAGGCTCGCCGCGGTTGTCTCGATAGCCTTCATGATGCGGGGATGGCGGTGGCCATGGGTGACGACCCACCAGGAGGAAATGGCGTCCAGGATGCGCGTGCCGTCGGCCTTGTGGAGATAGGCGCCTTCTGTCCGGACGATTTCTGGGATCACCGGCTCGAGCGCGTGCTGGGTAAAGGGATGCCAGACATGCGACATCAGTGATCTCCCGTGCACGAGGCGAAGGCAAAGCCGGCAATCATTGCGTCTCGCAGCGTTTTGTCCGTCAGCGGGTCGAGATAGGGCAGCCTGCCGAGCTGCGGCACGCCGCCCATTTCCACGATTGTCCGTTGCGTATCGGCCATCTCATCGCCAATGAAAGCGATGCCGGCCAGCGGGATGGAGCGCGCCCGCAGGGCCTCGATCGACAGCAGCGTGTGGTTGATGGTGCCGAGCGTGGTGCGGGCGCACAGAATGACCGGCAGCCGCCACTCAGCGAAGATGTCGATGAACTTGGTGCGCCGGTTGAGCGGCACCATCAGGCCGCCCGCGCCCTCGATCACGAGCGGCGCCGGCAGGACTGGAAATGAAAGATCGGCAGCCTCGATCGATATGCCATCGATCTCGGCCGAACGGTGCGGCGAAAGCGGGCTGTTCAAGTGGTAGGGTTCCGGCAGCACGCGCTCCGAGGGCAAGCCGGCAAGCCGCGCGACCATCTCGCTGTCGGACTCACCGTCGAGGCCCGATTGAACCGGCTTCCAGTAGAAGCCGTCGAGCAGGCCTGCGAGCCCCGCGGCAAAAACCGTTTTGCCAATTCCGGTATCTGTTCCGGTGACGACGATGCGCTTGCTCATGCCGTGGCCAACACTTCGGCAAGCGTTTCGACCATGGCCGAAATGTCAGGCTTGCCGACATTGAGCGTCAGCGAAATGCGCAGCCGCGAGGTACCCTCCGGCACTGTCGGCGGGCGAATGCCCCGTATGTCAAAGCCGCGAGCCTGCAGAGCCGCCGCCATCGCCATGGTGCGCGTCACCTCCCCAATGACAAATGGCTGGATCTGCGAACCGCTGGGCTTGGCTCCGCAATGCTCGGCCAGTTGCCGGCTTGCGAAGGCAACGTGCTCGTGCAACTGAACGCGGCGCATCGGCTCGTCGACCAGGATTGCGAGCGCTTCGCGCGCCGCCACTGCCATTAGCGGCGATGGCGCGGTGGCGTAGATAAACGGGCGGCAGCGATTGACAATATAGTCGCACAGCACTCCCGGCCCGGTGACGAGCGCGCCGGATGCACCGAGCGCCTTGCCGCATGTATGGAGAGCCATGATGTTGTCGCGGCCCTCGAACGCCGCAGCCAGCCCGCGGCCCCCCGATCCCCAAACCCCGGTGGCATGTGCCTCGTCGACCAGTATGAATGCCTCGTGCCGATCGGCAAGCTCGACCAGGCTCTCCATCGGCGCGCAGTCGCCATCCATGCTGTAGAGGCTTTCGACCCCGATCCAGATGCGCCCCATGCCGCCTTCGGCGCGCCAGCGCTTGATCGCATCCTCAAAAGCATCAATGTCATTGTGCGCCACCAGCCTGAACTCGGCGCGTCCAGCCCGCGCCCCTTCATGCATGCTGGCATGCGCGAGTTCATCGAGGATCAGCAGGTCGCCCTTTTTCACCAGGGTACTCAGCAGGGCGAAGTTGGCGATGTAGCCGCTGCCGAAGAACAGCGCCCGTTCGGCCCCGAAGAACGCGGCCGCATCTGACTCCAACGCCTCATGCTCCGGCCCGTTGCCGCGCAGAAGCCGCGATCCGGTAGCGCCGACCGGGGTGCCCCGCTCGATTGCTGCCGCGACTGCATCGCCAAGTCTCTTCGAGGCGGCAAGCCCGAGATAGTCGTTGGACGAGAAATCGAGACCTGCGCGCGGCGCAAGCGTCCGCAGCCGGTCCCTGCGCGCCAGCCCCTGCAAGGTCGCGTCATAGCGGGCGAGAGGTGCCCCGCTCATTGCGCCTCGAGTTCCATTGGCTCGATGCCGAGGCGGCGGAACAGCAGAGTATCCTTGCCCTCGCCGGGATTGTCCGCAGTCAGCAGCGTGTCGCCGACGAAGATCGAATTGGCGCCGGCAAAAAAGCATAGCGCCTGCATCTCGTCGGGCATGGCGGTGCGGCCGGCGGAAAGCCGCACATGCGATTTCGGCATCATGATGCGCGCCAGCGCGATCACGCGCACGAATTCGATCGGCTCGATGGGGTTTAGCCTCGGCCAGCGGGGTGCCGGCGATCGGGATCAGCATGTTGATCGGAACGATCTGCGGATGTTCCGGCAGATTGGCCAGCGTCACCAGCATGTCGATCCGGTCCACCGGCTCTTCGCCCATGCCGACAATGCCGCAGCAGCAGACCTTGATGCCGCACTGGCGGACAAGCTCGAGCGTATCGAGCCGGTCGGCAAAAGTTCGCGTGCTGATGATCTCGCTATAATAGCATTCCGACGTATCGATGTTGTGGTTGTAATAGTCGAGACCAGCCTGTTTCAGCCGTTGTGCCTGGCCGAGATCGAGCATGCCGAGCGTCATGCAGGTCTCCATGCCCAGCGCCTTGACACCTTCGACCATGGCAACGACCGCATCCATGTCGCGCGCCTTGGGATTGCGCCAGGCGGCACCCATGCAATAGCGCGTGGCACCGGCATCGCGCGCCTTGGTCGCCTCGGCGATGACGCGCCGGACCTCAATCAGCTTCGACGCCTTCAAACCGCTTTCGTGATGCGCCGACTGACTGCAATAGCCGCAATCCTCCGGGCAGCCGCCTGTCTTGATGCTGAGCAGCCGGCTGAGCTGAACCTTGTTGGGATCGAAATTCTGGCGGTGAACGGTTTGTGCCTGAAACAGCAGGTCGTTGAAGGGGAGTTCATAGAGTGCGCGGACTGCGGTTTGCGTCCACAAGGGCCGGGCATTCTCCGAGCTTATTTGCGGTGCACTCACTACCATCTTCTTCTCCCTGATGCCGAAGCCGCCCGTCTTTACGGCATCCTGCCCGGGTTTGCAGTGCTCAACGCGACATCACCGGCCAACCATCGAATTTCGTTCTGCTCTGCGTCGCTCAGAGATCGCATCGACTTCGATGGTGCTCTTGTGCTCGTCGGCCATTCGCAGGGCTACTGCAACCGAGGCTGCCCGCTCGGGCCATTCGAGGGCCGTGGCGGACCATTACAGTGTTGCTCTCCGAGTATGGGCATGTCGCCGGATTACCGAAGGCTCGAAGACGAGGGTTTTCATTGATTGCGGCGCCTTCCTTCAAGCAGATCGACGACCGCACGTGCTGCATCCAGGACGTGGGTTCCAGGGCCGAACACAGCGGCCACCCCGTGGTCCATCAGGAATTGATAATCCTGGCGCGGCACCACGCCACCGCAGACAACGATGATGTTTTCGGCACCCTTTGCTTTCAACGCCGCGACAAGCTGCGGCAGTAATGTCTTGTGTCCGGCCGCCAGCGACGACGCGCCGACGACATGAACATGAGAAGCCACCGCCATGTTTGCTGCCTCCTCCGGCGTTTGAAAGAGCGGGCCGGCGACCACATCGAAGCCGAGGTCGCCAAACGCCGATGCGATCACTTTGGCGCCACGGTCATGACCATCCTGGCCGAGCTTGGCCACCATCAGCTTCGGCCGACCGCCAAGCGACACGGAAACGTCCCTGACGCGGGACGTTAGGGATTGGTATTCCGGCTCATTCTGGAAGGCGGCGCCATAAACCTCCGAGGTCACTTCAGGAACGGCCACGTGATCGCCGAAGGCGCTACGCAGGGTGTCGGAAATCTCTCCTACCGTCGCGCGGGCACGCACCGCTTCGACGGCTGCCTGGAGTATATTGCCCTTGCTGCTGGCCGCAGTCTGACCAAGCGCGACAAGGGCTGCGTCGACGCGCTTGGGGTCGCGCTGACGCTTTGTTTGTTCGAGACGACGGATCTGCGCCTCGCGCACCGTCGCATCTATCTCCAGAACGTCGATTGCGGCCTCGCTTTCCAGCCGATACTTGTTGACGCCGACGATCACCTCTTCGCCGAGGTCAATCGCCGCCTGGCGGCGGGTCGCCGCCGTCTCGATCAGGCGTTTTGGCAGGCCCTCAATGACGGCATTGGTCATGCCGCCGATTCCCTCGATTTCCTCGATGAGCGTCCACGCCTTGTCGGCAAGTTCGGCGGTCAGGCTTTCGACGTGATAGGAACCGGCCAGCGGGTCGACGACCTTGGTCACGCCGGTCTCGTGCTGGAGGATAAGCTGGGTGTTTCGCGCAATACGCGCCGAAAACTCCGTCGGCAGTGCGATCGCCTCATCGAAGGAGTTGGTGTGGAGTGACTGGGTGCCGCCGAGCACCGCGGCGAGCGCCTCATAGGCGGTGCGCACGATGTTGTTGTAGGGGTCCTGCTCCTGCAGCGACACGCCCGATGTCTGGGAGTGCGTGCGCAGCATCAGCGATGAAGGCTTCTTCGGTTCGAACTCTTCCATGATACGCGACCACAGAAGTCGCGCTGCCCGCAGCTTGGCGGCCTCCATGAAGAAATTCATGCCAATCGCAAAGAAGAACGAGAGCCGTCCGGCAAAATCGTCGACGTCGAGGCCCTTTTTCAATGCCGCGCGGACATATTCGCGCCCATCCGCCAGGGTGAAGGCGAGTTCCTGCACCAGCGTCGCTCCCGCCTCCTGCATGTGATAGCCCGAGATCGAGATCGAGTTGAACTTGGGCATCTCCTTTGCAGTGTACTCGATGATATCGGCCACGATGCGCATCGACGGTTCGGGCGGATAAATGTAGGTGTTGCGGACCATGAACTCCTTCAGAATGTCGTTCTGAATGGTCCCGGAGAGCTGGGCCGGCGGGCAGCCCTGTTCCTCGCCGGCAACGATGAAGCAGGCAAGGATCGGGACGACCGCACCGTTCATGGTCATGGAGACCGAAATGTCCTTGAGCGGTATGCCCGCGAGCAGGATCTTCATGTCCTCGACGGAATCGATTGCTACACCCGCCTTGCCGACGTCGCCGACGACACGCTCATGGTCGCTGTCATAGCCGCGATGCGTGGCGAGGTCGAAGGCAACCGACACGCCCTGCTGGCCGGCGGCGAGCGCCTTGCGGTAGAAGGTGTTCGACTCCTCCGCCGTCGAGAACCCGGCATACTGCCGGATCGTCCACGGCCTGCCGGCATACATTGTCGCGCGCGGGCCGCGGACGAAGGGTTGCAGCCCCGGTAAGGAATGAAGGTGGTCGACGGCCAGCAAGTCGTCCGCCGTGTAAAGCGGCTTGACGTCGATACCTTCGGGCGTGCGCCAGACCAGTGCGTCTGGAGAGGCCTTCAGTTCTCGTTCGGCAAGAGTGCGCCAGTCGGTGAGTTTGGGGTCGGCCATCATTCGAACTCCAGAATGGGTTCGTCGACGGCGAGGCTTGCACCCGCTTTTGCGGCGATCCGCTTGACGACAGCTCGCCGTTCGGCGCGAAGCACGTTCTCCATCTTCATCGCCTCGACGGTGGCCAACATTTGTCCGGCCTCGACCGCCTCGCCTTCGGAAACGGCAATCGCGGTGATGACCCCGGGCATCGGGCAAAGCAGCAGCTTTGAGGTGTCCGGCGGCTGCTTCTTCGGCATCAGTCGCGCCAACTCGGCGATCGCCGGGATGCGTACATGAGCGACGACATCCATTCCGCGCCAGCGCAGTCGGTAGCCGGTTCCTGACAGTGACGTCTTGATCGACGCGGTTTCGGCGCCAATCCGAAAGTGCGCTATGTGACGTCCGGGCAGCCACTCGCTTGAAACGGCCAAGACCGAACCGTCGTCGAATGCCACCGTGGTTCCGTCTTCCTGATCGCAGAGCGTGACCGGAAAGGCATGCTTGCCAAGCGTGACGATCCAGTCGCCGGAGACCTTGCGACGATGATTGTCCATCGCGCCGGAGATCTGGACATCGCGATGCTGGAGTTTCCAGTTGATGTGTGCCGCGACGGCCGCGAGTTTGCGCTCATCCGCATCGGTTGGGGAGGCACCTGCGAAGCCGTCCGGAAACTCCTCGGCGATAAAGGCTGTGCTCAGCCGCCCCTCGCGAAACCGGGGATGGTCCATGACGGCGGAGAGAAAAGGCAAATTGTGCCCGATGCCTTCCACTTCGAAATCATCAAGGGCGGCGCCTATGGCATCGATTGCGCCCAACCGGTCGGGCGCCCAGGTGCAAAGCTTGGCGATCATCGGGTCGTAGTGCACGGAGATTTCCGAGCCCTCGAACACACCGGTATCGTTGCGGATGAGAGAGCCGTCCGGACGCACGCCTTCGGCGGGCGGGCGGTAGCGTGACAGTCGGCCGATCGAGGGCAGAAAATTGCGATACGGGTCTTCGGCGTAGAGCCGGCTTTCGACCGCCCAGCCATTCAGCTTTACGTCCTCTTGGGCAAAACGCAGCTTCTCGCCGGCCGCGATGCGGATCATCTCCTCGACGAGGTCGATGCCGGTCACCAATTCGGTGACCGGATGCTCGACCTGAAGCCGCGTATTCATCTCGAGGAAGTAGAAGTTGCGGTCGCGGTCGACGATGAACTCAACGGTACCGGCCGAGTGGTAGCCCACGGCCTTGGAAAGAGCGACGGCCTGCCTACCCATCGCCTGCCGGGTTGCTACGTCGAGGAACGATGATGGCGCTTCCTCGATGATCTTCTGGTTGCGGCGCTGGATCGAGCACTCCCGCTCGCCAAGATAGACAAGGTTGCCGTACTGATCGCCGAGCACCTGGATTTCGATGTGACGTGGCTCGGTGACGAATTTCTCGATGAAGATACGGTCGTCGCCAAAGGCGTTCTTGGCTTCGTTTCGCGAGGAATGAAAGCCTTCGCGCGCCTCGGCCTCGTTCCAGGCAATGCGCATGCCCTTGCCGCCACCGCCGGCGGATGCCTTGATCATGACCGGAAAGCCGATCTCTGCGGCGATACGCACCGCTTCCTCGGCATGCTCGATCAGGCCCATATGGCCAGGCACAGTGGAAACACCGGCGGATGCCGCGATCTTCTTCGAGGTGATCTTGTCGCCCATCGCCTCGATAGCGACGGGCGAGGGGCCGATGAAGGCCACGCCGTTGGCTTTGAGGGCGTCGGCGAAGTTCGAATTTTCTGACAGGAAACCATAGCCCGGATGAACCGCGTCAGCGCCAGTGGCGGCGACAGCATCCAGAATGTTGGCAATGCTAAGATAGGACTGGGGGGAGGCGGCCGGACCGATATGGACCGCTTCATCAGCCTGCCGGACGTGCAAGGCGTCGCGGTCAGCGTCGGAGTAGACGGCGACCGTTGCAATGCCGAGCCTCTGCGCCGTCTTGATCAACCGGCACGCGATCTCGCCACGATTGGCAATAAGGATCTTCTTGAACATTTTTTGCCTACTCAAAGCGGAATGGTGTCGTGCTTCTTCCAGCGAGTCTCGACGCTTTTTCCGCGCAGAGCGGCAAAGGCACGCGCGATCCGCTTGCGTGAGGAATGTGGCATGATCACTTCGTCGATGAAGCCGCGCTCGGCGGCAATGAAGGGGTTGGCGAAACGCTGCTCGTATTCCTTGGTACGAGCCGCCAGCCGATCGGGATCGCCGAGTTCGGACCGATAGAGGATCTCGGCCGCGCCCTTTGCACCCATCACCGCGATTTCAGCGGTCGGCCAGGCGTAGTTGATGTCCGCGCCAATATGTTTGGAAGCCATCACGTCGTAGGCGCCGCCATAGGCTTTGCGCGTGATCAACGTGACCATCGGTACGGTCGCCTGGGAATAGGCAAACAACAGCTTGGCGCCGTGCTTGATGACGCCGCCATATTCCTGGGCAGTGCCTGGCAGGAACCCTGGTACGTCGACCAGCGTCAGGATCGGTATGTCGAAGGCGTTGCAGAAGCGAACGAAACGCGCCGCCTTGCGGGAAGAATCGATGTCGAGGCATCCGGCCAGCACCATGGGCTGGTTGGCCACCACCCCTACCGTCCTGCCCTCGACACGAACAAATCCGGTGATGATGTTGCGAGCGAAGGCGGCCTGAAGCTCGAAGAAGTCGCCTTCATCGGCTGTAGCGAGGATTAGTTCCTTCATGTCGTACGGCTTGTTGGCGCTCTCCGGCGCCAGCGTGTCCAGGCGCAACTCGATCCGCTCGGGATCGTCATGGAAGGGCCGCACCGGCGGCTTTTCCCGGTTGTTGAGCGGCAGGAAATCAAAGAGGCGCCGTACCTCTTCCAGAGCCTCGATATCGTTTTCGAAAGCCCCGTCCGCAACTGAGGACTTTTGCGTGTGCGTTGCCGCGCCCCCTAGTTCCTCCGCGGTTACGATCTCGTTTGTGACTGTCTTGACCACATCGGGGCCGGTCACGAACATGTAGGAGGAATCTCGAACCATGAAGATGAAGTCGGTCATGGCCGGAGAATAGACCGCCCCGCCGGCGCACGGCCCCATTATCACCGAAATCTGCGGGATGACGCCGGAAGCATCGACATTGCGCTTGAAGACATCGGCGTAGCCGGCAAGCGAGGCAACACCCTCCTGGATGCGCGCGCCGCCAGAATCGTTGAGGCCGATCACCGGCGCCCCGTTGCGCACCGCCATGTCCATGATCTTGCAGATCTTCTGGGCGTGTGTCTCCGACAGCGATCCGCCGAGCACCGTGAAGTCCTGTGAGAAGACGTAGACCAGCCTGCCGTTGATCGTACCCCAGCCTGTTACTACTCCGTCCCCTGCGACCTTCTGTTCAGCCATGCCGAAGTCCGTCGCACGATGCGTGACATACATGTCGTATTCTTCGAAGGAGCCTTCATCGAGAAGCACCACGAGGCGCTCTCGGGCCGTCAGCTTGCCCTTTGCGTGTTGAGCATCGACACGCTTCTGCCCTCCGCCCATGCGAGCCTGCGCACGACGGATTTCGAGTTGTTCGAGAACGGCTAGCATCAGCGCCCAGCCGTTTGCTCGAGGATCTTCCAGGTCGTCTGGAATCGCAATGCGGTCATCTGGCTTTGCCTCGAACTCGGCTTTGCTTTGCTGCACAATGGCATGAGTGCCTCCACTGGAAACATGCTCCGCATTAGTTCGCCGGCAATGAACGGGAAAGGCTTGACCGTGTGTGATTGCGAATTGTAGGAAATTGCAAACAGCAACATGCGAATTTGCAAATGGCAAACGGTAAGCTCTTCATTGGACGCCGCGTCCGCGAACTGCGGGAGGCCAACAACGCTACCCAGGCGGCATTCGCCGAGCGTCTGGGGATTTCGACCAGCTATCTGAACCAGATAGAAAACAACCAACGGCCCGTGTCAGCCGCGGTGCTTCTTGCGCTCGCCGAAAAATTCCAAGTGGATATCGCTTCGATCGGCGGCAGCGAGGCCGACCGGCTGCTCTCGGCACTGAGCGAGGCGCTTGCTGACCCCGTATTCGGCGGTGTTTCAGCCGGATTTCAAGAACTCAAGCTCGTTGCCCAAAACGCACCGTCTCTCGCTCATGCGCTGATTACCTGCCATCAGGCATATCGCAGAAATAGCGAGCAGCTTGCCAGCTTCGACGACCAGCTGATCCGAACCAATGCTTTTGCCGAACCGACACCCTACGAGGAAGTGCGGGACTTCTTTCATTTTGTTGACAACTACATCGATGAGCTCGACCGGTCGGCCGAGCATCTGGCGAAAGCGCTGGGCGTGCCGGATCGAGATGTCGGTACTGCCTTCGCAGACCACTTGGAACAGCACCATCATGTTCGTCTAGCGCGTGCTGGCAACGGCGAGCGGGCAATCAGGCGCTTCGACGCCTCCGCGCGCGTGCTCTATTTGAACTCTTACTCGCCTGCATCGACGCGCAGTTTTCAAATGGCATTCCAGATAGGGACCTTGGAGCACCGGGCGGAGATCGACGCCATCATCAAGCGAGCGCGCTTCCGGACCTCCGAAGCGGCAGAGATATGCAGAATCGGCCTGCAGAATTATTTTGCCGGCGCGCTTATGTTGCCGTATCGTCCGTTCCTGGCTGCGGCAAAAGAACTTCGGCACGACCTCCACCTGCTCGCAATACGCTTCGCCGCCAGCTTCGAGCAGGTCGCGCATCGGCTTTCGACGTTGCAAAGACCTCGGATGAAGGGCGCTCCGGTGTTCTTCGCGCGCATCGACCGGGCTGGCAACATCACCAAGCGCCACAGCGCCGCTAAGTTGCAGTTCGCCCGCTACGGCGCAGCTTGCCCGTTGTGGAACGCTCATCAGGCGTTTGAAACTCCCGGCCGCATGATTTGCCAGCTAGCCGAGACGCCGGACGGCGTGCGTTATCTCAGTATTGCCACAGAAATCACCAAGACGGACGGTGGATTTGGCTCTCCTCATCGACGCTATGCGATCGCGCTCGGATGTGAGATCTCTGATGCGGGCGATTTCGTCTACGCAGACCGGCTGGATTTTACCAGCAGCTCAGCGTTCGAGCCCATCGGCGTCTCCTGCCGCATTTGCGAGCGCATAAACTGCATCCAACGCGCCGCTCCGCCGCTCAATAGCAAGATTACCATCGACCACGACCGACGCAGCGAACTGCCATACACGATCTGCTGATTTCGAGTGGGTTCACTGAAAGGTTCCTCGCCGGTTCAAACCACCTTCCCAGGAGGGCGCCGCGGATTTGCAACGCCTAAGCTCGGTTCAAACGGCATAAGGTCCTTCAGATCTCCAAGCCGGAGCTGCAGTGCATTGCCTGAGTTCTGTCCGGACTCAGACCATAGGCGCACTTTCGAGCTAACATGCCGAGTACTATCGTGTTGCAAAGTCCGGGGCTGAGAGGTCATCAACACGTTGGTAACGACCAGATACCAACTCGATGAACTGGTATAGAATAGCCGCTGTTGGTGCGTGTATGAAATGATCAAAGATCGGAAAGCGTATAAGACGCAGACCGCCTTCTTCCTCACTGAAAAACTGTGCTGACCGCGCACCAGAGAGGTCGGAGAGCTTGATCCGAAAAATTTGATCTACTTCGTTTGGATTGGGACAGAAATCCTGTTCTTTTGTGGATGCAAAAATGACGGGTGTAATCGCATATCCAGATTGGGTCGGATATATGTCCAAAGTACCCAAAGCCTGATCAGGCGAAAGGTCCAGGGCGATTTCCTCTAAGCACTCGCGAATAACAGTGTCGAGTGCGGATTCCCCCAGATCACTCCGTCCTCCTGGTAAAGCGTATTGGCCTGCGTGCGAACGCAGCTTAGCGCTGCGCACCGTGAGCAAAAAGGCAGTCTCGTCTGAGCCATCGTCGGCTGCAACCAGAATGATGCCAACCGCTGCTCGCTTCAAGTTCTCTGCGTTTGTGGTTTTCGGAAGCGCAAACTGCGAGATCATGGACCGGATATGTTCAATGATAGAGGGCGAGAATGGAAATGTCGGCATAGTCTCCAAACCTCACTAATCGGACTCTTCTTTGAATTGAGTTGCACCTGCCACTCAGCTCTCGTCCAGAATTGGTGCTTCGGCCGCTTCCGTTGCATCTGCCTTTTTCAAAGCAACTACGACCGTTTCCGGATCATCCGTCCCGAAGTCCTCATTGCGACGATTGCCCTTCGCCCGACAGAGCCAGGGCAAAAGCGGTGCAACCTACATGAACATAACGCTCCTTAGTCCCAAGAAGCGCCCTGATCCGGCCCTTAACATAATTTGACGCTATCATGAGCCCTCCGGCGAGAGCTGCGGAAAAAAATAATGCGTCACATTACTTCAATTCGACTTTTCGACCGGAGGGGTTTGCCCGAATTTAATAGGTTGGATCGGCCATGACGAAGATGGGCAGGGAAAGCAAACCGTTCAGCCACGATTCTTTTGATTTCCTCTCATCGATAACGGCCGTCGCGCCAAAGTCGAAAGGGTGAGCGAGCGTCGACGCTTCACCGCAGTCCAGGGTGTCGATCGCGGTGCAGCTCTGAGCTGCTTTCGCGTGGGATACTGGCGGTCGAGAACCTTAGCGTGTCAGCTCAGGTGACGTTTCAGAATCTCGTGGCCGGAAGCATGATCGGACCGGTCGCGTTCTGCACCCGCTTTCAGCTCCCCGACGTCCACGCTTGTGACGACGATGCGGCGCGGGAGCCGTCTCAGGATCGCGTCGGCGATGGAGGTTCCGTTGAGGTTGATAACGGCCCTGATATCAAGAACAATGCGGCTGGCTTTGGTAAGCCGGATCAAAGAGGCGGTCCATACGAAGTGTTGCCTTCTCCCAACGCTCGCTCTTGAAGAAGCTTCCGTACTGCAATGCGGTCGAGACGCAACAGTCTTGCGATTTGCCCTTCGCTCATCAGACCCTTGTCCAGCGCTTGGGCCGCAAGGGAACCCAAGCGGAGCGAAGCCAGATTTGTTTTCTGCTGCCCGGTGTCTATCGCTCGATCGCCGAGCACCTGTCGCGCATGCTCGTCAGAAAAACCGTCGTTGTCGACGAACCAGTCCCACGTGCCCAGCCTGACAAGTTCAAGTTCCTCCAGCCGCCGCACCAGAGCCTCGCGTGAGATGCCGAAAAAGTAGGCAAGGATGATGACATGACGGCGCGACAGCACCGATGCGCCAGCCGTCATTTCCTGAAACTTTTCCATAACAGCGCGTGCCGGTGCCATGAACGCGCGCCCGAACGCGTCGGCGTACCGTCCCTCTCGTGAATTTGGCAGCGGCGACTCGTGCAAAACCTCGGGCCTGCGTCGCGTAGCGGCAAAATGGCCAAGCCCATGCGCAATGCTCTGGGAGCGCCGATCCAGCCGGTGACTGGCGTTGATCAGCATGCAGGCGCCGACTGCGTCATCGAATGCAAACAGTCCGGAAATTTTTCCACGGAGCGGATGCACGTAGGTACGGATGCCTAGCTGCAGCTCCACCAAGGTGAGCACGTCCTGAATTGGGCTTAAGCCGAGCCCGAGCCATTGGCGCAGTTCCTGCGCATCCTGCTCTGCCTGCGTCCGTACATTGCCGGGAAGGATCTGCTTTTCAGGCGGATAGTTCGGCTGACGCTTGAGGCCGAGTATGGTCTCGAGCTCCACCTCGGCCCGCACAAAGTCATTGAGCGTGCGCGCCGCCGTTTCCACCGAAAAATCTTCGTCGTGAGTCAGTTTTCGAAACCCGGGAATAAGATCGACATGAACCCCTTTCTGCCGAAGCATTGTATTCACCGACGTTCCGAAAAGCTTTGCGAGCTTCTGCAACTCTTCCAGCTTAATGCCGCGCTGACCCTGTTCGATGGCAATGAGCGTCGTCCGGGCTACACCTAAGTTGCTTGCCGCAGCCGCCTGCGTGAATTTGGCAGTCTCCCGGGCAAGCCGGAGGCGCTTTCCCAACTCTTCGTCAGAAATTTTGGAGTTAGCCGGGGTCATTGTGCTGCACTAACCCAGCCCGCAACGAACGAGCCCGGTCCCAAAGAGTTTACAAAAGCCTTCGATTCGGCCGCGTGTTGCCGATAGGAGATTGGCAAGCGAGAGTCGGACACCCTCGAGTGGTTCGCCTAGCGCCTCCCTGCTCTCGCCGCTGACTGGAAGAATGAAGTGCGCTCCGAAATATCGAAACTGCTTCCGAGTACGTCGGTAAACCGCCCTGCACCATGGCGCCTTCACCGGAAAGCCCCTCCTCGGACGGCTTGCTTGGTCCAGTCAATAATTGCGAGTTGCAGTCCATATCCGGCGGCATGCGCTCTAATGTTCTCCAACCCTCGAACATGTCTGCGCAAGAAGAAAGCAAATCGCCCTGTTGAGGCCGCCTGTTCGCTTGAAGCGCGCTGCGCGTCAGGCAACAAGCAGTCGAGGAGCATTTCTGCGCGGCACCAACAACCAAACGCGCAAGCCACGTGCGTACACGCCTGGAGGATGTAAGGCAAAGCAGCGACTTCAATGCGGAGAACTGGACCCTTGCCATCATCGACAGGGAAATTCGGTTCGCTTCAATGGCAGACATCAATGCTGACAAACCCGTTAAGGAACGTCTCGCTGCAGAGTTAGATCAGCCCGCGCAAATATCGACGGGGACTTGTCCGCATACTTCGCAACTCTCTCCACCTCGGCGGCATAGCCAGCTTCTGTGAGGCCCATCGCTCATTACGAGTCTCTGATGTCAGAATTCTTCCAAGATTGTCTGACATTGTCAACCCGAAAGGAGC
Source organism: Mesorhizobium sp. WSM4842 (assembly GCF_055901575.1). Classification (NCBI taxonomy): domain Bacteria; kingdom Pseudomonadati; phylum Pseudomonadota; class Alphaproteobacteria; order Hyphomicrobiales; family Phyllobacteriaceae; genus Mesorhizobium; species Mesorhizobium sp. WSM4842. Next base: position 6,720,904 of record NZ_CM148372.1, on the reverse strand, counting down.
CCTTTGATTCTGAGCGAAGTCCAAAGTGACAAGCTGGCCAAAACGAGAGCTATGGCCGAAACTGGGGTGATGTCGGTTTGAGAAGGGCGGCGTATCGAGGCGGGTGATGAAGCCTGCCAGAACCTCTCAAGGAGAGCGATACGCCATGAACGAGACTATCGACATTGTTCGCCTTCGTCAGCCCGAGGAAATCGACGATCCCCTGACGGATGTGCTTCGCACCGGCCCGCGCAAATTGCTGGCAGGCGATCGAGATTGAGGCCGAAGTGCTTCTTCCCGTTCTCTACCTTCGCGGCGTTTCGACGGGCGACTTTGGGGAAGCTCTGGCAGCTCTGTTGGGGAAGGAGGCGCCAAACCTCTCACCCTCGGTGATCACACGACTGACAGCGGAGTGGGGCATCGAATACGATCGTTGGCAAAGGCGCGATCTTTCGGCGCGCCGCTATGTGTATGTGTGGGCGGACGGGGTCTACCTGCAGGCCCGGATGGAAGACCATGCCGAATGCATGCTGGCGATCGGCGCCACCCGAGGGCAAGAAAGAGCTGCTCGGCTTCCAGACCGGCATTCGAGAGCGCACAGAGGTGGCGCGAGCTGCTGGTCGACGGTCAAGCGCCGTGGCCTGCAGATCGCGCCCGATCTTGCCGTCGGTGACCGTGCGCTTGGCTTCTGGAATGCGCTCGATGAGCTCCTTCCCGGCATCAAGCACCAGCGATGCTGGGTGCATTATGCCGATGTCCGGATTATGCCGACCTTGGGGGTGGATGTCGGCTTCGGAGGCGGTGATCGCTGCGATGGGGTCGGCATAATCAGAGCGCCTCGAGGAAAGCGAGAAGCTTGTCGGGCGGTCTGTAGCGTCCTGGCGCCGTGTTGGCCGGCGTGGTTTTCGCCAGGGTGCGTTCTTTAAGCTCCAGATCGGCGTGCAAGTAGATGTGGGTGGTCTCGATCTGTTCGTGGCCAAGCCACAGCGCGATCACCGAGGTGTCGACGCCGGCACGCAGCAGTCGCATTGCCGCGGTATGACGCAAGGTGTGCAGTGTGACCCTTTTCCGCTGCAGCGACGGACAGTTTCTGGCAGCGATTTCGACATACCTCGCGAGCCGGTGCTCGAGAGCGTCGCGGCTGATCATCCTGCCGGTCTGTGTAGGGAAGAGGGGATCGGCCGGCTGCCCGGCACGTTCGGCTAGCCAGACGCGCAGCACGGCGGCCATGTTGGAGGTAAGGGGTGTGATCCGCTGCTTTCGCCCCTTTCCGATACAGCTGACATGAGCGCCGGAACCGAGGTGGATATCGGCGCAGTGAAGGCCGATCAGTTCGGACGCCCGCAGGCCGGTTTGGGCGGCGAGCCGAAGCAAGGCGTGGTCGCGCCGCCCGGTCCAGGTCGACCGCGCGGGGGCGGACAGCAATACATCGAGTTCGTCCTCCGTCAGGAACGTCACAAGCCGTCGCTCAAAACGCTTAGGCGGAATGGCGAGCACCCGTTCGATTGTCGCGGCGTACTCGGGATAACGAAGGGCGGCGAACCGGAACAACGACCGGATTGCGGCAAGCCGCGCATTCCGGGTCCGCGCGCTGTTGCCCCGATGACGCTCGAGGTGATCGAGGAAGTCGCCGACACACGCGGCATCGAGGTCGTCGAACTCCAGCCTGGAAGGTTCTGTGCCATGCCGCGCGGCGGCGAAGACCAGCATAAGCCGCAGGGTGTCCCGATAGGCGGCGAGCGTATGCGGGCTGGCTTGCCGCTGCCGGATCAGGCGGTCGGTGAAGAACGCCTGCAAGGTCGCGCTGAGGGCGGTCATGCGCCGCCTCCGATCCGTCGTTCCAGACGATCACCGGCCAGTTGCAGCAATTCCGGAGCCGCCGAGAGATACCAGTACGTCTTGCCCGGATCGACGTGACCGAGATAGGTCGACAGCAGGGCAAGCCGGCGCCCCGGATCACCGCCGTCGCGATAAGCATCAAGAAGCGTGCGAACAGCAAACGCGTGCCGCAGATCGTGGAGCCGTGGTCGGCAGGCCGCCGAGCGCGGCGCGATGCCGACGCGACAGACGAGCTTCTGGAACGTGTTTTGAACGTTCACATAGAGCAGCCTGGTGCCGGCCGGTGAGACGAACAGGGCGTGCGTGTTCGGCGGCCGGCGGGGTCGATCGCGCCGGCGCAGATAATTGCCGAGGGCTGCAACAGTGCTCGGATGTAACGCCAACTCGCGGGATTTTCCGGACTTTCCGCGCCGAATGGTGAGGCCGCCGCCGACCGCATCGAAGTCGTCGCGGTCCAGGCCGATCGCTTCTCCAACCCGCATTCCGGTCACGGCCAGCAAGCCGATCAGGGTCCGGTAGGTTGCTTCCCGATGCGGCGTGCGCAAGGCCGCGGTTGCCGTCATCAAGGCGATGACGTCCTCCTGCGAATAGAGGTAGGGCGTCGCTCGGCAAGATCGCCCCGGCAGCAGATCACACGGCGGCACCTCGGTTGCCGGCTCGATCCCGCGCAGATGGGTCGCAAAGCGGCGAACGACGGAAAGTCGCGCCGACATCCAGCTTCGATCGGCGCCTGCCGGCAGCATCGCCCAAGTGAGGGCCGTCTTGGTGGTCAGGTGGTCTTCGCCCTGCGCCTCGAGGTAGGTGAGGAACTGGGCAAGAAGCTTCTCGGACCGAACAAGCGTGTAGCCGAGGGCGCGACGCATGGCCAGGTAATCGGCCAGGGCCTGGCGAAGGGCGCTCATGCCACCTCTCCCGGCCAAGGGCGGGCGATCGTTCGCAGGGCTTCGCGATCAACCTTGGCATAGATCGCCGTTGTCAGGGCGCGGCGATGACGCAGGACCTGCCCGACCTCCGGTAGCGACGCACCGGCGCGCAACATCGCCGACGCCGCCGTATGGCGCAGGCGGTGGGCGTAGATCTGGCCGAGCCCCGCGCGGCAACCGGCGGCGGCCACTATTTGCGACACGCCAGTGCTTGTGAGGGCATTATGGGGCGCCCTGACGCGCACAAATACTGTCCGGCCCTGGGCGGTCCGGGGACGGCCGTAACGCAGATAGGCCGCCACCGCTTCGCCGACATCGTCCGGCAAGGGAAGGTGTTCGATGCAGCTTCCTTTGCCCCGTACGAGGATCTCACCGGTCCGCCAATCCAGGTCGTCAAGCTTGAGCTTGGCGACTTCCCCCGCCCGCAAGCCGAGACGAACCAACATGGTCAGGACCGCGAAGTCGCGGCAGCCGTTCGACGTATCGCGGCCGCAGGACGTCAGCAGGCGCTGAACCTGGTCGCAATCCAGTCCCTTTGGCAACCCAGCCAATCGCCGATCGGCGACCGAGGGCACGCAAGCGGCAAGAGATCGCGCGATGAGACCCTCGACATGAAGGAACGTGAGCAGCGACCGCAGCGCCGTTACAGTCAGGCTTGCCGCGCCGCGGCTCAGCTGAGGGCAACGTGCCACGACAAAGGTGACGACGTCGGTCGCGGCCAAACCCGCAAGGTCCAGGGCACGCCCGTCGGACGACAATCGATGACGCAGAAAGGGGCGCACCATCCGGGCATAGACATCGGCGGTCGCTTTCCCCAAACCGCGCTCAATCGCCAGATAGCGTTGGTATCGTTCCAGCAACTGATCTGCCGGATCGTCGGGTGCACGGGGCGACGGCAGCACCACGCCGCGAGACTGTAAATAGGCCAACAGGGGCTGCAATGCTTTGATCGAGCGGAGTTGCGGGCCAGCGGCACGACGGGTACGGACGAACCGATCGACCTCGCTCGCACCCAGTCCCTCCACATCCATGCCTTCCAATACGAGCCAGCGGCTCAACCGCGCCACCAGCCGCATCTGCTCGCGAGCGGAAAGCGGCGTATAGCCTTGTCGGGCGAGTTCGCCGGCAAACCCAGCCGCAAACGTGGCAAGCGGGCCCTGGACGCGAACGCGAAACGGATCGATTGACATGAAAGCATCCCCTTCTTTGGAAACAAGAAGAGGAGTTTGCACGATCCGTCAGACCGCCGGTGATTATGCCGACCCCATCGCAGCGATCACCGCCTCCGAAGCCGACATCCACCCCCAAGGTCGGCATAATCCGGACATCGGCATAATGGACGTTATGCCGACGTCGGCATAAGGTCCACAAGACAGCCAACATGCTCAACAAGGTGCCGAAATCGGTGCAGGCCGCCATGAGGACGGACTTGCGCGAAGTCTTTTCCGCCCCGAACCGAGGCTCAGCCGAGACGGCGATTGCCGTCTTTGTCGAGAAATATGATGCGAAATACGGCAAGGCGGTCGACTGCCTGACCAAAGATCAGAATGCCTTGCCGGCGTTCTACGATTTCCCCGCGGAACATTGGGATCATCTGCGAACGTCCAATCCCATCGAGAGCGTCTTTGCGACCGTGCGCCATCGCACGATACGCACCAAGGGCTCCTCGAAAACCGCCAGGCTGATGGTCTTCAAGCTGGTCATGGCCGCCGCCAGGGCGTGGCGACGACTGAAAGGAAAAAATCAGTTCCCTAAACTCATCGCGGGTGCCACGTTCCAGGACGGAATCGAGATCATTGAACTGAAGCCGCAGAGCGCCGCTTGATCATCCTCGTCATCCAAATTCCAGCATAGCTCCCAAAACGAGCTACATGGCTTGGGGATCAGCGAAGTCATGTGGATAGTTGGATCGCCGCGGCAGGACTTTGAATGAGCTCCTGGGAATAGTACAGCCAAATTTCGTGGCTGCCTCCCCGCGCTGACCATCTCCCGACGAACCGGGTCTTCATAGTCCTCATGCGGCCCTACCCTGTTGATGCTGTGCGAACAGCGCTTTTCGGGAGAGCCTGCCGATGTCAGACTTCCGATAGGCGGCCGTCGATGGCGAGAACAAGTCCGGTTCGCGCGACGGTCGCACCATCGCCGACCAGGTGCGCATGCGATGACGGTTCCCTGCCACGCCCGGTTGGCAGCCAAGCCCGGTACATGGACCAGCGTGACCTGCTCACCGGCATCTTTCCCGGTCTGGAGCGCAGCCTCTATCCCACCACCAAGGGGCAGCTGCATCTCGTGACACGCTAGGTCACGCCGGCCGAAGTGCGCGACGCCGGCAAGAAGCGGGTCCGCCATGTCAACGCAGGCGGCGCCATTCCGCGGGTCGAAGCCTTGGCCGATGTCGCCTTGGCCGCCGCCGCGCAATAGAAGGTCAATATCCCAGCCGAGCCAAGACTGCCCGTCTGATCCGAGAACTGGCTGTCGAAGCGCTCGCCACCAAAACGCGGCTGGGCGAACTCGACCGCGAATTGGAGACCTTTCTCCAAAGCCACTCTGACGCCGCCATCATCCGCAGCCTGCCCGGAAGGGTGCCGTGCTCACCGCAGACCTCATCACCGAAGCAGGCAACCTCGCGCGCTTCCGTTCCGCCTACGCGCTCGCCCCCGCAGCCGGTATCGCGCCCGTCATCTGCCAGTCCGGCAAAACGCGTTTCCTCTGGCGACCAAAGTAGCCGCTGGACGAACGCATAGGCTATCTCGTCAAGTGAACGATACTGCGCATCTCCATCCGCAAACCTTTTGTCCGAAGCTGGACAAGAATGGCTGACACCCGACGAAACGGTCGCGTGGGCGGACCTGTCGGTATGGGACGAGTGGTGCGACTCACAACGATACGCCAACAGGCACGCAACTTGCTTGAGTGACGGCGCAGGGCCGCAGTTTGGTCACGAAGCCCAGTGGTGACTAATCACGCACTCAACTTTAACGCGCGCAGGCTCGCGGCCGTCCTTTATGGGCCAGAGGACGACAATGATATCCGGTCGTTCAGTTCGACTGCCGACATGATTGGAGCATTCAATGGCCCATCGTTATTATGATCTCCTGTCCCTCAAGGTTCTCACTGCCCTCGAGGTATTCGAGGCTTCGGCACGCCATCTTTCTCTTGAGGTTGCCGCTTCCGAGCTGAACGTGACATCGGGAGAGATCAGTCGGCAGATCAAAGTCATTGAGGACGAGCTCGGTGTTCCGCTGTTTGTGAGGCCAGGAACCGGTTTGGTGCTTACCAGCGCAGGCAAACACCTCCACACCGAGCTGGCATTCATTCTTTACAAGGCGTCTGATGTCGTCACGACCATTAAAAGCGGCGGTCGTTCCCGGATGTCACGATCGCCTCTACCGATGCGTTCGCGTCGATCTGTCTGATACAGCGCATGCCACGCTTTTGGGGCACAGCACGATGATATTACAGTCGACTATGTGATTTCCGGTAAGTGCGTAGGTCACCCCACGTGGCGTGCGGGATTCTGAACGCTCATTTTCTAGATGGGTCACGCGGAGAGTCCTATGAGCGAAAGTCTGAATCAGCATCGGACATTTGAGGTTTTGATGGCGGAGCCGTTGAAGTCTCGACGCAAGTCGCGTCATTGGTCGGACGAGGACAAGGCACGGCTTGTTGCGGAGGCTTTGGCGCTGGGGAGCAATGTTTCGGCGATTGCCGCTCTCACGGACTGGACCCTTTGCAGGTCTATGCGTAGCGTCGCAAGGCGTTGGCATCTGGAGCGGTTTCGCCGCTGACAGAGGGGCAGGTCAAGCCGGTCAGGTTCACGCGCTTTGAAGCGATGGGCAGTGAGACGGTGGAAATCGTCATCGGCGTTGTCGTGATGCGCATCGGGGGCGATGTTGATCCCGATCGTCTGGTCAATGCGCGCGGTGCGCAAGGCATGATCGCCACAGGAGTTGTCGTTTACGTGTCAAGCCAGTTGGTCGACTTCCGCAAGGGAGCGGCGCCGCTGATAGCCCTGGTGATGGACGGCGGCCTCGCCCCGTTCTCCGGAGCGCTCACGTGTTTCGATCGAAGCGGCCGGACCGTGTTCGCGTCGTGTGGTGGGACGGCAGCGGGGTCTGCCTTTACTCGAAAACCCTGGAAGAGAACAGCTTCTGCTGGCCGGCGATATCGGCGGCGCGGATGCGTCTGGACCATTCGCAACTAATGGCTCTTCTTGCCGGGTTGGACTGGACGAAGATCCGCCTGGCGGCCGTTGCCTGTTGAGCGAAGGAGGCGCCGCGGGCGTGCAATGTGACAAACCTGTAGCCGACGAGCTTGCTTTCGAGATTTGGACCCGATCCGCGCATCACCATACCGGCCAGCGGCACCAAACGCTGCAACAGAAGGCCTCACGGAAGCGCGCGCTTATTCACATCTCGGCAGGAAAAAAATCTCCTTGCACTACGGGCGGCAACCACAGAAGGTGTCCAGATTGCTACACAGGTCCGATCCTCGGCGCAGAGCCAGCCATGTCAATACATGGTCGGATGCAATATTAAAGCAGATGTCAAAGTGTTCGCCCCTAGGTAATTGCTGGCAAAGCGTTTGCGTTAAATGCAGTCGCAGGTATCCGTTTGCAGGAGCCGTGCGTAGTTCAGCACAATCAAATCCGAAAAAGCGCCGCACCACCGGGTAGAGCGCTTTGAAAAGCGTTTCCTTGGCCGAGAAAAGCAGCGTCGAGAGCCAATCTGGGGAAAGAGCCATCTGTCGAACGATCAAGGCACGTTCATTCTCGTTCGCGGTCATGCTCAGAATTGACTCTAGCGCATGACCGCCAGCCAGCGTCTCGACATCCACGCCGACTTGCCAGCCCGGGTCGGCAATGGCGAAACAGGCGCAATACCCCCGTGCGTGGGTGATTGAACCGGCAGAACCTCGAGGCCAGAGTGGGGCGAGGTCGGGACCGATGGGAATCTCGGGAGCAGCTTGGCCCAGCGCGTGCAAAGCCGCCCGCGCCATCGCGCGACCGGCCAGAAACTCGGCACGCCGTATGGGTTGTGCCGTGGACAGGCTGGCGGGGCAGGCTAGGGAGAGATTGTGAAATAAGTCCTCAGTGTAGCTTTGGGACTCGAACCTGCCGTGCACCAGAACCGCATTGACGTGCCCGGCATCACGCAAGGTTATATCAGTGAGAAATCCGCGCGAACGGGCGCATAGAGCAATGAGGTCTTTGGCAGTTGGGGCGCTCATACTGGAAACTGATGGAATCGCCGCATGCATGGCCGGTCCTGCCATTGCCACCGACTGATGATCCAAGCCAGGCGGGCACAGCCTGCCAGACCGACACGCATCAGGATCGCGGTCATGAAGCTGGGTGTCGGGATTGGGTTGGGATATTGGGATGTCCACGTCGCCTCGATCCTGTCCAGATCGCCAACCTCTCCAGTCTCATCGAGCATGCCGTGGCTCAACTGCCGGAAGGATGCATCCTCATGTCGTTTCTGCGCGCCGGAAAAATCTGCGCGGCCCAGATCACCGCCGAGCTGGGCGACGTGCGCGACCGCTTCCAAAGCGAGCATCATCCCGCCGCAGAGGCCGGCGTCGCTCCCGTCACATACCACAGCGGGCGATCCCGAGGCGTTGGCTAGCGATGGGCCTGCAACAAACGCCTGCGCGCCGCCGTCACCTGCTTCGCAGACAACTCCAGACACGCAAGTCCATAGGCCGCGAAAGTCAATCAAGACGCCGGCAAACGTGGATGTCGCCACCCTCATGCCCTGCGCATCCTCTGGAGAGGATGGCAGGACGGTATTCCCTATGACCCCCAAAAATACCCACAAGCTCGCGCCATGATCACTCAGGGTTGACACAGGAAGTCTCATGACGTCCTCCGTGCAGTCGCTAAGCTGGACTAAACTTACTGAAAGCGAAGATAGCAATGTCAGGTGAACGCGCTAAGGAATATTTGTTAAACTTGGGTTACGGCCCGGTTAAAGTAAATTTTGCAATAATGTATATTAACGTAATTTGATATTACATAAATTTTACTTGATTGGCGGTCAAGTGCGACGTAATCTATTTCAAAATAATTCGAGCCTGGCACCAGCGGCAAGTGAGGCGCCGCGGTCGCCAAGAGCGACGCCTGCTGCTTGTCTCGGCCAAGATCAGCGCTCTTTGATCGCTGCGGTAAGCGGCTGGGTTAGAGAGAACTCTCAGCTCGCTCAATCTATTTTTTGCCGGGCCTCAATGACCGATGCCAAGTCCTTCGGTAGCCGCACGCCATTCAGGACTCCGTCCGGGCCTTGGGAGTCCCCCTAGCTCTATGTGGAACAGGAACTCAAAAGCAGTGCGACGCAGGCAGTTCATTGACGGCGCCAGCCATAGTGTTCGAACTCGTCGCAGATGGCTTCGTAAAGTCACCGGAGTACCCAAAATTTCGCTCGGCCGTTCTGCTCTTTCAATGAAGAATAACCGCTAACGAACAAACGCGATTAATCGATCTCGCTCGACGCGACGCTTACGTGGAGAGAAACCCCAAAAAAATGAATACCGACGCTTTCACGGCCTATGGGACTAATGTTCGTCGCTATTGCCGGGCCTTTCCTACAGGCTTCACGAAGCCCGTTTGGGGCGACGATCTGGGACGAGACCGGTTAAGCCCTTTATCAATTTCCTGGTGGGGTCCGGCGCACTCAATTACGGCACAACAACCCGAATATTATTGCGCCGGCAATTGATTGAAGCGTTCGTCGAGTCGATCCTCAAGCCCAGAGGCCTTTCGCACAAGATACAGTTTCCACTGGCACAACGCTAACGAAGCGGCGCTGGCGCTGGCGCGAAATACGCCGGCCGCTCGAGCGTGATAGCCTTACAAATGCTTCCAAGATGTCACTCGGGTCACTGGCTGTTGCAGGTCTCAGTTGCTGCCGAAAAGGGCAGGGAGCTCCGCATTCCCCGCGGCTGCGCTACAAGCCGATCTCGGCCAAGGCCCTCGCCGAGGAGTTCGCGCCGAAACCTGGCGCACGATCGCCTGGCGTGAAAGAACCAACTCCGAGCTCAGTTGCCGCTTCGCCGCCGTGCGCCTGAGGCCGGCCTCCAGGGACTACAATCGGCCCGAGGCTCACGCCCAAGAGTGGCTCCTGATCGAGTGGCCTGAAGGCGAGGTCGAGCCGAGCAAGTGTTGGCTCTCCACCTTGCCGGCCGACGCTACGATCACATGGCGTGATTGCGGAGCATCAAAGCACTCAGCTAAACTGCTGACGTGATCTCGCAATGTGGAGCCGCCAAGCTGCGTTGGCGGATCGAGCGAGACTATCACGAGCTCGAGCTCGAGCGGGAGCTGGGACTGCGCCACTACGAAGGTCGAGGGTGGCGGGGCTTCCGCCACCACGCCGGTCTTTGTATCGCCGCCTGTGGCGGATAGCTCTGAGGGAGACGATTCCCCGTCAGCTCCAGCTCGCGCCCCGACGCACTTGGTCTTGTCTTCCCGACCTTTATCGACCCCGCGGATCCTCCGATCCGACTTGAGCGGCACGTCCCGACCTCAATCCCGACCATCAGGCGACGCCTGACTGTGGCCTGGCCAACTGCCTGCAATCCGTGCTGCACGAGAGCCTGGGCAATCCGCGTCAGGCCAGCAATTTATGACGCTGTAAGATTAGCCGCCTGTCCGAAAACCGGGAGCAGGCTACGAGAACCATCTGAATCCTAGATGGACACGGGCGACATTTCATATTTGACCTGCCACCCCACGCGTGCCACGTCCACGGGTGGATATGGGAGTTGTTTGCATGCCCGTTATTAATCGCGTGGCCGATTTGCACCCTGACATCATAGGTTGGCGGCGGCACCTGCATCAGCATCCCGAACTCCTTTATGATGTCCATCGAACCTCTGCGTTTGTCGCTTCTCGGCTGCGTGAGTTTGGCTGCGATGAAGTTGTGGAAGGGATCGGGCGTACCGGCGTTGTGGGCGTCATCAAAGGGCGGATTCAACCAGACTCAAGTCGAAACATATCGATTGGGTTGAGGGCGGATATGGATGCGCTGCCTATTATAGAGGCGACCGGCTTACCCTATGCGTCACAGACGCCCGGCAAAATGCATGCGTGTGGCCATGACGGCCATACAGCTATGTTGCTGGGTGCTGCCCGCTACCTCGCAGAAAGACGCAATTTCCGTGGCAGCGCTGTCTTAATTTTCCAGCCTGCTGAAGAAGAGGAAGCTGGCGCTGCTGCCATGATCAAGGACGGCTTGATGGAACGCTTCGATGTGTCGGAGGTGTTCGGCATGCACAATTGGCCGGGTCTCGCCTTGGGATCATTTAGCATTCGGCCAGGCCCTATGATGGCCGCTTACAATGTCGTGGAGATAAACATCAAGGGGAGAGGCGGTCACGCATGTGCACCGCACGACTGTATCGATCCGGTGCTAGTCGGCGCCCAGCTCATAACAGCTGTCCAGCAAATCGTGGCTCGAAACGTGGATCCCTTGGAAGCTGCGGGAGTCTCAATCTCCGAATTTCACGCAGGTTCAACACCAGGCGTAATTCCGCAATCCGCTATTCTACGCGGAACCATACGCTCGCTTTCCGTTGAAGTGCACAACTTGATAAAGTCTCGATTGAGCGAGATTGTTGCGGGTTCGGCAAAGATGAGCGGTGCAAGAATTGAGTTGTCATATATTGGTGGCGCGCCGCTGACGTTTAACCACGCTGACCAGACAGAAGTGGCGTTAGCAGTCGCAACGAGTCTAGTTGGTGAAGCCAATGTGCATGTTAACCGACCGATCATGGCAGCTGAAGATTTCGGGTACATGCTGGAAGCTCGGCCAGGAGCTTACATACTTTGCGGAAACGGCGATAGCGCCGGCTTGCACCATCCGGCTTACGACTTTAATGACGAAGCCATACCATACGGGACTTCGTATTGGATCAAGCTAGTCGAGACGAAGCTCGCGCCATAAAGCGACCATACCCGACCGCGCTCGCGGCTCAGGCGAAATTGAGCCCAATCTCGATGCCAGATAGGCCCTATATCAACACTGCATTTGACCGATCGAACCGTGCCTTCTCATATTCCTCCAAGACGAGCGCAAAGCCATGGGCGGTGAAGGAACTGGGAGCAGTAGATGGTCCTTTATCCACCTATGAGTGTGTTTGTACGAACCAAAGCCCAATCGAGCGAAGGCGGCTTTGAGAATGATTCCAGTCAAACCGGGGAAATCGCGATGAATCAATACGCTACAGCGGCAAGCCTTGAGCATGAGCGCCGGCTAGCTGCGGTTAAGCAGGCTTCTCGAGACCGAAACATTGACGTATCAGTATTCACCAGCCCGGAGAATATCTGTTACATTACAGGCCTTGATTATGAAGGCTATTTTGCCCTTCATGCTCTGCTGGTATTTTCCGAAGCCGACTCAATTCTGTTCGCGCGATATATCGAAGAGCCCACGGTCTCACGCCAGACCACTGGCGTTGAATTTGCTGGATACAAGGACTCCGACGACGTCGCCGCGCTGATATCGGCCAGAATTGTCTCGTTGGCAGGAGAGGGCGCGCGCGTCGCGCTTCAGCGGAACAGCGCCGCCACGGTCAAAATAGACGCTCCTCTCCAATCGTATCTTCCCAAAGCTCACATCATTGATGCATCGGGCATAGTCGAGAGCCTGAGAGAAGTTAAATCACCCTTCGAAGTAGAGCAGATAAAGCGCGCTGCGGAGATTTCAGACCTCATGATTTCCACCGGTCTGCGTGAAGCAGGGGAGGGGGTGGTCGAAAACACTGTTGCTGCCAAAATCTACGGCGCGATGATCGAAGCGGGAGGACAATGTCCGGGCTTTCCACCGTTCCTCAGATCGGGTGACCGGATATCAGAGCCACATACTTCGTGGACCGACCAGCCTCTCAAAAATGGTGCCCCGCTTCTTCTGGAACTGTCGGGCTGTGTAAATCGCTATCATGCGCCAATGGCCAGGTACGGGTACATCGGATCCGCATCTGCGGCAGCCAAGCGCTTAAGCGAAGTGAGCCACCAAGCGCATCTGGCCGCCCTAGCCGCTCTCAAGCCTGGATGTCTTGCTCGGGACGTCTATGGCGCTTGGAAGGCACGTCTCGACCCCGCGAAGGTTAGTCCCCGGGCTCCTCATTGTGGATATATGGTCGGCCTGTCCTTCCCGCCCACTTGGACTGGCGGCCCTGGAGTACAGAGCTTGCATGAGACGAGCTCGATGGAAATCCTCGAATCCATGACGTTTCATCTGTTGACTTGGGTCACGGATGGGCAGAATGACCATTTCTTATCTGACTGCGTTGTTGTCGAAAAGGCTGGTGCCGTTTTCCTTACGAAAGCGCCAAGAGAAATGTTCGAGATCTGACAAGCAGTCCCAATTGATCGATAGGTCGATCAAGCGGCCGGACAGTGTCCTGGTCAGCGATCGCAGCCCTAGACCATCCAAAGAAGCAGGTCACTGTGGCTTTTAGGGAAGCTGGCGTCTCTCTATCGGGTATAGCGGTAACCATCTCGTTTCGGCTGTTCTTGGCCATCTTAAAACGCGATAGCACCTTTCGAGACTTTATGTTGGCGTACCTGAAGCCAACTGGCGCATACACCATTCAGCGGGGCGCAGAAAACCTGCTGCTCGCCAAGGTGACGGGTCCGGCATGCACGGCTATTCGGTTTTCTCCATTCTGCGTAATGGCCTCTCGGGGCAAAAACACTGGCCTCTCGCCTGGCGGGCGCCCAGTCCGAAGCCGAGCTATGATGTGATCATCGTAGGCGGCGGGGGGCACGGGTTGGCGACCGCCTTCTACCTCGCCGAGAACCATGGCATTCGCAACATAGCGGTGCTTGAGAAGGGCTATATTGGTGGTGGCAACGTTGGCCGAAATACAACGATCGTCCGATCCAACTATTTGCTCGACGGTAACACCCAGTTCTACGAATTTTCGTTGAAGTTATGGGAGGACCTGTCGCGGACACTCAACTACAACGTGATGTTCTCGCAGCGCGGTCAGTTAGTCGCTGCGCACTCGCCCGATCAACTTGATGCCTTCAGCCATCGCGCCAATGTTATGCGGCTGAACGGCATCGACGCGGTAGTTCTTGACCGCGACGAAGTCCGACGGATGGTGCCCTATTTCGATTATTCGGAGACGGCGCGGTTTCCCATTCACGGCGCGCACTGGCAGAGCCGCGCTGGTACTGCTCGTCACGATGCTGTGGCCTGGGGATATGCACGTGCCGCCGACGCCCATGGCGTCGATATCATTCAGAACTGCGAGGTGACGGACTTCATTCGCCAAGGCGAGCGTATCGTTGGCGTTGAAACGACCCGAGGGCAAATCGGCGCCGGCAGGGTTGGGCTTGCCGTGGCGGGGCACACCTCAACGTTAGGCCGCAAGGCCGGCCTCGAACTGCCGATAGAGAGCCATGTTCTACAGGCTTTCGTGACCGAGCCAATCAAACCGCTTGTCCATCAGACCGTTGCTTATGGTGCAGACCATTTTTATGTCAGCCAGTCTGACAAAGGCGGGCTTGTATTTGGCGGCGCGCTCGACGGCTACAATTCATATGCTCAGCGCGGCAATCTTGGTATCGTGCGCGACGTCGCTGAGGCCGCGGTCGCCTTGATGCCCTGTATTTCTCGCCTACGTATCCTCCGCCATTGGGGCGGGGTGATAGACATGACGCCCGACGCCAGCCCGATCATGTGTCCAACGCCGATTGATGGGCTCTATCTCAATGGTGGCTGGTGTTATGGCGGCTTCAAAGCTACTCCCGCCTCGGGTTGGTGCTTCGCCCATACCCTCGCCACAGGCTCACCTCATCCGCTTATCGCCGCCTACGGCCTCGACCGCTTCCGCACTGGACGCACAATCGACGAAGCCGGCATCGGCCCCTTCGCCTGGCTCCAATAATAGGACTGACCCCAAGTGCTGCAAATCGATTGCCCCTGCTGCGGTCCGCGCGATCACGATGAGTTTCGCTATTCCGGCGATGCATCGGTTGGTCGTCCCGCTCACAATGATCCCGATTTCGAGCGCTGGTACCGTTACGTCTTCGTGCGAGAGAACCCGGCAGGCGTCCACCGGGAATATTGGCAGCATGTCATGGGGTGCAGGCAATGGCTAATTGTTGAGCGCAATACCGTCAATCACACGATCCTTTCGGTGAACTTCAGCAGAGGGGCGCTCGCATGAAGCGGCTGAACGGACACGGACGGATCGATCGTTCGCAGTCAGTTGCATTTACCTTCGACGGCAAGGCGATGACGGGCTTTCGTGGAGACAGCCTGGCGTCGGCCATGCTTGCCAACGGAGTGAAAATTGTTGGCCGGAGTTTCAAATATCATCGGCCGCGCGGTATATACTCCGCGGGACCCGAGGAACCGAATGCGCTCGTGACACTAGGAACCGGCGGCCGGCGCGAGCCAAACCTGCCGGCAACTGCGGTGGAACTGGCGGACGGCCTGGTGGCAGAAAGCCAGAATCGCTGGCCATCGCTCAAGTTCGACCTTCAAAGCATCAATAGCTGGTTCTCACCTTTCTTGGCGGCCGGCTTCTACTACAAAACCTTTATGGGACCAACTCGGCGTTCCTGGATGTTTTACGAGCACTTCATCCGCAAGGCGGCAGGGCTCGGCCGTGCAGGGGAACAGCCCGACCCTGACAGGTATGAAGTTCGTCACCTCTTTGCAGACGTGGCGGTTGTCGGAGCTGGACCGGCCGGACTGGCGGTCGCGATGGCTGCAGCGGAAGCGGGCGCCGAGGTCGTGCTCATAGAGCAGGATTTTATGGCGGGGGGCTATCTCTTGTCAGAGCCTTCGGACGGCCAAGCGGGGGCTTGGCTTGCTGGAATGTTGGCACGGCTCGCGGACATGCCGAACGTTTCCCTCATGACTCGCACTATCGCGTTCGGCATCTATGACGGCAATGTTCTCGGCCTTTTGGAGCGGCACGGTTCAAGATCCTCCGACGCGAGACAAGGCCAAGCGCGCCAGACCATGGGGATTTTGCGCGCCAAGTCGATTGTCTACTGTACGGGGTCGATCGAACGTCCGCTCATCTTTGCAAACAATGACAGGCCCGGCATAATGCTCGCCTCGGCGGCGCGCACCTATCTTAATAGATACGGCGTGCTTGCGGGTAAGAGGGTGCTGGTTGCGGCTGACAATGACAGCGCCTACAGCGTGGCAATCGATCTTGCGGCGGCCGGGGCGCAAGTGACCATAGCTGATAGCCGCGCGCAGCCTGCGCCTCGACTCCTGGAGCAGGCGCGCCGCGGAGGCATCGCCGTCCGCGCGACATCGATGATCGCAAAGGCTATCGGAGGTCACAGTGTCCGTGCGGTCGTGCTTGTCGAACCCAGCGGCAAGACTACACTGGAATGCGATCTGGTAGCGGTTTCTGGCGGTTGGTCTCCGACGGTGCATCTGACCTCCCATCTCGGAATCAAGCCGGTTTATCGCGAAGACATTCGCGCTTTCGTCCCCGGCAAGCTCGGAGCGGGGCAGTTTGCGGCCGGTGCTATAATTGGAAGCTTCACCCTGGGAGCTGCCGTAGACGAGGGGGGTCGTGCAGCGAACGAGGCGCTCACGTTCTGCGATGCAACGAGATCATCGCAGGCGCGGGCCAAGCTTGCTCTTCCTGCGACCAACGCCGGACTTAGTGTTGGGGAAGATGATAGGTGGCCAAAACCCCCTGCGCTTCCGGTCGAGGATGAGAGCTTCTCGGATAAGGCCTACGATGGGGGCGGTGGCAAGATGAACCTTGCCAAGGGGAAGGCCTTCGTCGACCTGCAGATGGACGTAACGGTGAGTGACATCGCGCTGGCGCATCAGGAGGGATACCAGTCCGTCGAACATCTCAAGCGCTACACCACACTGGGGATGGGCACCGATCAGGGCAAGACCAGCAATTTCTACGCGCTTTCCGCCATGGCCGGGTTGCGCGGCATGGCGATCCAAGACGTTGGCACTACGACTTTCCGGCCTCCCTTTACGCCCGTCGCCGTGGGGGCGCTGGCTGGGCTTAGTCACGGGCATCACTACAAGCCGTTTCGGCGAACACCAATGCATGACTTGCATGTTTCCAATGACGCGGAGATGCTTGAAACCGGCCTCTGGATGCGACCGTGGTTCTATCATGCTTCTGGCCGCGACGTGAACCAGGCGTATGTCGCGGAGATGCGTAATGTGCGGGAGGCGGCTGGCCTCATGGACATTTCCACGCTCGGCAAAATCGCGGTTCAGGGGCCGGATGCCGCTGAATTCCTTGATCGGGTTTATGTTAACGGCTTTGCCAAGCTGCCCGTCAGCCGCGCGCGTTATGGCGTGATGCTGCGCGATGACGGCATCGTCTTCGACGACGGCACTACGACCAGGATAAGCGACCAGCATTTTTTTATGACGACATCAACCGCTCGGGCCGCGGACGTAATGTCTCGGCTCGAATTTCTGCTCGACACCGCCTGGCAGGATCTCCGCGTTTCGGTAACTTCAGTGTCAGACGAGTGGGCGGCGATGTCGGTGGCCGGTCCCAAGAGCCGCGATATCGTCGCGGCCGCGTTTCCCGATTTGGACGTGTCCAATGACGCGTTGCCACATATGGGTCTTCTTGAAGGGCGGTATCGGGACAAGCCCCTGCGCATCATTCGTCTCAGCTTTTCGGGTGAGCGCGCCTACGAAATCTATACGGGCGCGAGCGTAGGCAAGGAAGCATGGTGTCATCTGATGGAGGCCGGCGCGCCCTTCTGTCTCAAGCCCTACGGCATCGAGGCTTTGGGGGCTCTACGCGTCGAAAAAGGTCATGTGGCTGGGCCGGAGATCGACGGCAGGACCACGCTCGACGATCTCGGGCTACGCCGCATGGCGGGCAAACGCAGCGGGTTCGTCGGAGACATTCTTGGTCGGCGCGAAGCATTCAGCGACCCTGAGCGCCCACGATTGGTCGGGCTGCGTTGCGTCGAAGATGGCAAACGGTTGCGCGGTGGAGCGATACTCTTCAGGCCTGACGAGCCTGTTCAGGGTCATGGGCTCGGGCGCATCACTTCGACCACGTATAGTCCCACACTTGACGCCTGGGTGGGGCTGGGGCTTCTTGCCTCCAGCGCAGCACAGAATGGCGCCGAATTTATCGCTCATTATCCCTTGAAAGGTGAGGCGGTGCGGGCGCGCGTAGTCTCGCCCACATTCCTCGACCCGAAGGGAGATTGGTTCCATGGCTAATGGTTCTGACCAAGCCGGTCTCGGGATAGACTCCCAGGACTGCGCAATCCTTCAGTTCGACGGCTGGGATGGCGCCATGGAGCGTTTTGAGGCCGACCTGGCGCCGAGGCTCGGCGGTCAGCTCCCTAAGAAGATCGGTGAGACTGCGTACCAAGACGGCAAGCTTGTCATTCGCATTGCACCCCGCCGCTTCTGGCTGCTCTCCGAAGGATCGCTAACTCCTATTGATATCGATCCAGAGCTGGGCTGCATGCTCGAACTCGGTGAAGGTAGGGTGCGTCTGCGGCTTTCCGACGAAAATATCAAATATGTCCTGGAGCGATGCGTCGTCGTGGATTGGGACTCTTTGCAAGAGGGGGAGGGGGTCCAAGTTGGCTTTCATCGCGTGCCCGTCCTGTTGGTGCGCACCGGATCCGTCCAATGCGATCTCTTCGTCCCGCGTAGTTTCGCGAGAAGCCTGATCGAATGGATCTCGCGCATCCAAATTGGTTGCCGGCACGGCGGCCAATGAGAACGACCATACGCCGAAGGGCGAATGGCATCAGCCCGCTCGTGAGGCGATATGCGTTGGGGCTGCCAAGTGCCTCCTCGCGACCTCTCTCACTTTGGCATTGCGGGCGGTGCCTTGCATTAGACGTCTTGCGATAGAGCGCCGCCGTAAGGCCTGCCAAGGACGGCATGCTGCGGCCCGTGCGCGGGAGGGGCGCCTCATTGAGACCAGCTCTTGCCCTTGCTTTTGTTCCAAAGGCAGATTTTTCTCTTTAAGCTGGCGTCGTTTTCTCCGCCCAGTGCTTTTGACTCCCTTCCAATCGGCCAAACGTTAACGTCGCGTCGGTATCGGAAGCTATCCGGCTTTGCGTGCGGCGCGACAATGAAGCTGCGAGCTTCTCATCAGAATTGTCGTAGCACATTCGCGCTTGACGTGGCAGGACTTATGCTCGCTTCGTGACAAACGGGCTCCGACGTCCTCGATTCCGAGCTTGCACTTCGCTGCCATCTGGCTTCGAGATGAAGAGGATACACAAACAGAATTTGACGGAAGCGGGTCCTCGAACGATGCTTCGAAGAAGGATGACGTATGTTCCCAAGACCATCTCAGCCTCACATGAGGGCGGGGTGGGCGACGGCGGACACGTTCGAGTGATCGTTGAGGAAAGGTCACGGCGTTGGAATTGTGATTGGCAGACGAAGTCTCGATCACTTCACCGCTCAGTATCGCGGCGATCCTGAGCGGAGGCCACTAAGTCTCCGGAGATATTAACGTCGCTGGAGTGTAATAAAAATATAAAAATGGCAATCAGAGGGTAAAACAATGGGTAAGTTGAAACTCAGCACGTTGATGGCAGGTCTCGCGCTCTTGGTGGGTACGTGTGCTGCCCATGCCGGTCCGCTAAGTGATCGTGTCCAGGCAGGGCAGCCAGTCAGAATAGGGTTCGCCAATGTGCTGCCCTTTGGTTATCCTGACGATCAGGGTCACCCGAAAGGGTTTGCAAACGAGATTGCCCTCGGTGTCCTGAAGAAGATGGGCTACACAAATGTGGAGACAACCGTCACCGACTGGGGAGGCCTGATCCCTGGCCTTCAGGCAAACCGCTATGACATCATCACGGGCGGAATGTATATCTTGGGTGCTCGGTGCAAGAACGTCGCTTTTTCCGAGCCTATCGCGAAGCTCGGCGACGGCTTCATAGTGCCAGCCGGCAATCCCAAGCACATCAATACCTACAAGGATATCGCCGAGAAGGGGGCGGTGTTCGTGACATATGCGGGATCCAGCACAATTGCGGCCGCCAAGAAAGAAGGAATTGCGGAGGCCAAGATTATGGTTGTCCCCGGACCGTCGGAGGTGCTCGCCGCGATCAAGGCAGGACGTGGTGATGCCGGCAGCATGACTTATTTGGAAGCCAAACTCATGGCAGACCAATCGAGTGGCGAAATCCAGGCCACCGATCCTGCCGCTCTGCCGGAGTGGACCTATAACTGGGTCGGTCTCGGTTTTCGCTCCGAAGATGCCGACTTTCTGGCCAAATTCAACGAGGCGCTGAAGCAGTACATCGGATCCGATGAGATGATGAGCTCTGTCAAGCAATATGGCATCGTGGCTGCCAGCCTTCCGGGCGACACGACAACCAATTGGATCTGCTCCAATCGCTAGCAAGGTCGTTGCGGTGGGCCCTCCAGGGCCCACCCTTGCTCTTCACCGGAGTTTTAGGATTGAACCTGGGGAAGCCGAGATGGGCATCACGATCGTCGCCGTCGCGCTTGGAACGAGCCTGAGTTCACGGTACGGTCCTCGTTTTGGCCGCATCGAGGCTGGCCAACCTTCGGCTCGCCAAAGGTCGCCACGATACCCGATGGACGGCTGTGCCTGCACGGAGGCGTGAAGCCAGGGGGCCCCGCCATGCCTGTTCGCCGGCACTGGCCGTGGAGCCGATGGAGTGCCCTAGAGCCACCACGCCGGCGCGATGATCACTTGAAGCAGGTTGGCACTTCCCGTCGCCCGATTGTACAACTGTAAGGGGGAGGTCCCCAGCGGCTCGCTGCGATTGCAGCCGATGTCCGATTGTCCGTTGATGCGAGCCGATGTCCTATTTCGAATTCCTTGTCGCCCATGGAAATCTGCTGCTGAGCGGCACGCTGGTCACGGCCATGCTGGCCGCCGTGTCGATCGCACTGGCGATCGTGCTGGCCCTGACCGCGGGTCTGATGCGGCTGGCGCCGGTCGGCCCCATTCGCTGGATCGCCACGATCTATATCGAGTTTTTCCGGGGCACTTCGCTGCTCGTCCAGCTTTACTGGATCTTCTTCGTCCTGCCCCTGCTCGGGCTCTCGCTGGACAAGTTTACAGCGGGCTTTATCGGCGTCGGCATGAACCTGGGAGCCTATGGGGCTGAGCTGGTTCGCGGCGCTATCCTCTCAGTGCCCAGGGGACAGTGGGAGGCCGCCCTGGCGATCAATATGTCGCCGCGGACGCGCATGCGACGCATCATTCTTCCCCAGGCTCTGGTCATCATGCTGCCGCCCTGGGGTAATCTGCTGATCGAGCTTCTGAAGGGGACAGCCTTGGTCTCACTGATCTCGGTCGCCGACTTGACGTTCCAGGCCAAGCAGATAAACGCAACGACCTTCCTGTCCGCAAAAGCGTTCGGGACGGCGCTGATCATATACTACGTCATGGCCCGTTTCATCATCACGCCCTTCATGCGGTGGCTTGAGTGCTTTATGGAACGCAAGCTGGGAAAGGCGTAGCCATGCTTGGTTGGGACTGGGATTTCACCTGGGAGATTCTCCCCCGCCTGCTGGTGGCGACCGCAAACACGCTGTTGGCCGCGGGCCTCGGCTACGTCATAGCGATGGTCCTGGGACTTGCATTCGCGCTAGCGCAACGCACGCCGTCGAGGACATTGACAATGGCCATGCGTGAGGCTGTCGAGTTCATCCGCTCCACGCCGCTGGTGCTGCAGATATTCTTCGTCTTTTACGTCGGGCCGGAATTCGGCATTGTCCTTTCGCCGTGGGTGGCAGGCATGATCGCCATCGGGCTGCATTATGCGTCTTACCTTTCGGAGGTCTACCGAGGCGGCCTCGACAGCGTGCCAAAGGGACAGTGGGAGGCGGCGACCTCGATCAACCTGTCGACGGCGCGAACCTATTTCCGAATCATCATTCCCCAGGCCCTGCCCCCTTCCGCGGCGGGCATGGGCAATTATCTGGTGGGCATCTTCAAGGACACGCCGGTGCTGTCGGTCATCGGCGTTGCGGAATTGATGCAAACCGCGAACTCAATTGGTTCGGAAAACTATCGCTATCTTGAACCCTATACATTGGTCGGGATCATCTTCCTCTTGATCTCACTGCCGTCGGCCGCCCTTCTTCGCAGCTTCGAGGTCTGGGTTCGCCGCAAACTCGGGATGACCTGATGGACCAAACAGAAGACCTTTCCCAATACCCGCTGACCCTTACCGGCGCGGGTGTGCCGATGGTGCGCTTCCAGAAGGTCGCCAAGCGGTATGGCTCCCTGACCGTTATCGAAGACCTCGATCTCGATATCGCGGAGGGCGAGATGGTCACGATCATCGGGCCGTCAGGCTCGGGCAAGACTACGGTGCTGCGCACGCTGATGACACTGGAACGCATCAACGAGGGCGTCATCTACGTCGACGGCAAGCCGCTCACCCACATGGAGAAGGATGGCAAGCTGGTGCCCGCCAGCCAGAAATATCTAAGATCCATGCGCTCGAACATCGGCATGTGCTTCCAGCATTTCAATCTGTTCCCGCACATGACGGCGCTGGAGAACTGCATGGAAGGGCCGGTACACGTGCTGGGCATTCCGCGCAAGCAGGCGCGCGAGCGTTCGGAGGAGCTGCTCGAGATGGTCGGCATGGCCGACAAACGCAACCAGCATCCCTCGCGCCTGTCCGGCGGGCAGCAGCAGCGCGTGGCGATCGCTCGAGCCCTTGCCATGCGACCCAAGGTCATGCTCTTCGACGAGGTCACCTCGGCGCTGGATCCCGAGGTCATCGGCGAAGTGACAAACGTCATCCGCCGGCTGGTGTCGGATTACAGCCTAACCATGCTGATGGTCACGCACCAAATGGGCTTCGCCCGCGACATCGCCGATCGCGTCTGCTTCTTCTTCGGCGGCAGGATTGAGGAGCAAGGCACGCCCGAGCAGTTGTTCGGAAACCCGCAACGCAAGCGCACCCAGCAGTTCCTCAGCGCCGTCAAAGAGGCGATATAGGGAGCTTGGGCGTCGACCGACGTGCAAGACTGATAACGACGGACACAGCCTTGGGAGCGCGAAAGAAATGAGAAGGGAAGCCAATGGGGACGAAAATTCTCAATTTCAGCCTGGATGAGTACGCAGGCCGGCTTAGCAAAACCCGAGCGGCAATGGATAGGCGCGGCATAGACACCCTTGTCGTTAGCGATCCAGCCAATATGCAGTGGTTGACTGGCTATGATGGCTGGTCATTCTACGTCCATCAAGCGGTCATCGTACCGCCTTCCGGCGAGCCAATCTGGTTCGGTCGCGGCATCGACTCCCCAGGCGCGACGCGGACCTGTTATATCGGAACCGAGAATGTTGTTCCCTATCCCGACCACTACGTCCACTCGCCTGAGCGTCATCCGATGGAACTGCTTGCTAAACTGCTGGTTGAGCGCAAGCTGGATCAGGGCGTCATAGGCCTCGAGAAAGATGCCTACTGGTTTTCGGCCGCAGCTTACGAATCGCTTATGGCCGGCCTGCCGAACGCCAAGTTTATCGATGCGACTGTCCTGGTGAATTGGCAAAGGCTTGTGAAAAGCCCGGCGGAAATCGCTTTCATGCGAAAAGCCGCTCGCATTGTCGAGCTGATGCACAAGCGCATCTGCGAAAAAGTTGAGCCGGGCATGCGAAAGTGCGACTTGGCGGCCGAAGCCTATGATGCCGCTATTCGCGGTACGCCCGACTTCGGCGGAGATTACCCGGCGCTTGTGCCGCTGCTCCCATCGGGGGCCGACGCCGCAGCATGCCATCTGACTTGGGACGACCAGCCGATGCGCAACAATGAGGGGACCTTTTTCGAGATCGCCGGCGTCTATCGGCGCTACCATTGCCCGATGTCACGGACAGTCTATCTGGGCAAACCAAGCGAGACGTTCTTGAACGCCGAGAAAATGACGTTGGAGGGCATGGAGGCAGGTTTGGCCATCGCCAAACCGGGGGCCACCGCCGAGGACATCGCGATCGCCTTCTGCGATGTGCTTGAACGTTACGGCATCAAGAAGGAAAACCGGGTCGGCTATTCGGTCGGGTGCGCCTACCCGCCGGACTGGGGTGAGCACACGATGAGCCTGCGTCGTGGCGACAAGACCGAGCTTCGCCCAGGGATGACCTTCCATTTTATGACGGGTCTCTGGATGGAGGACTGGGGTTTCGAAATAACCGAAACCGTTCTCATTACCGAGAGCGGAATGGAGTATTTGGCCAACGTCCAACGGCAACTGTTCGTCAAAAACTGATGCCGTTGAGATGAGTGCCTTTTGCACTGGTGATTTGCTCTGGGCGGACCCTGCCGCACATGGGCTCCACGCTCGTGTAAACCGCTGGAGAATGAGATGTCAGTGGCTTTGATCGAAGACGCAAAACGAATACTTGAAAAACTCGTCGCGTTCCCGACGATCTCCCAGGAGTCGAACCTTGCCATGATGGATTACATGGCTGACCTCCTGCGCCAGCTTGGTGCAAGGATATTTCTCCAGCACAATGAGGACGGACGGAAAGCCAATCTGTTCGCCACGTTGGGCCCTCAGAAGGATGGGGGTATCGTTCTCTCCGGGCATTCGGATGTTGTCCCGGTGGAAGGGCAGCATTGGTCCAGCGATCCCTTTATGATGCTGGAGAGCAACGGCCGGCTCTACGGCCGCGGCACATGCGACATGAAAGGCTTTCTCGCATGCTGTCTTGCCACTGCTCGGGAAGCGGCGGAACTCAATCTCGAGCGACCCCTGCATTTTGCGTTTACCTACGATGAGGAGGTCGGTTGCTTCGGCGCCCAGGCGCTGGTGAGGGAATTGGCGCGTCGCAAGATCAAGCCCGCGGCCGCCCTGATCGGTGAGCCGACGATGATGCAGATTATCGAAGGGCACAAAGGATGCTACGAATATACGACCAACTTTGTTGGCCTTGAGGGCCACGGATCGGAGCCCGACCGGGGCGTCAATGCCATTCGGTACGCGGCAAGATTCATTACGCATCTGATGGAGCTCGGCGAAGAGCTGAAGGGCCGAGCAATGGCAGGAAGTCGCTTTGACCCGCCTTGGGCCACAATTCAGGTCGGGCGGATTTTCGGCGGCGCGGGCCGTAACATTATTGCGGGGCATTGCTCGGTCGAATGGGAGATGCGCCCGGTTCAACCGTCTGACGCCGCGTTTGTGAAGGAGAGTCTCGACGCCTTCATTAACCAGCAGCTGCTGCCGGAAATCAAGGCCGTGTCCCCTAACTGTGGTATTGAAACCATCGTGATTGGTGAGGTGGAAGGACTTCAGGTCATGCCGCAGTCGGCGGCGCGCGACCTCGTCTATGAAATCACCGGTGCCAATGGTGCCGACGTCGTCGCCTTCGGCACAGAGGCGGGGCTTTTTCAGGAAGCGGGGATATCGGCCATCATCTGCGGGCCCGGCTCGATCGACCAAGCCCACAAGCCAAATGAGTTTGTAGACATCGACCAGCTCAAGAGTTGCCTAAAAATGCTTTCGCGCCTCCAGGCGAAACTCGTTTGAACATGCTTCCATGGTGCTTGGTCTTAGCTCAGCGTTCAATCCGAAAGGCGGGTTCGGCTCTCTCGCAGGCCACTGATCGCCGATGAACGCTCCGTTTCAATCTCCTAGAATGACTTTTGCTCAGCACTCCGACCTTATGGGAGCGGGGCAATCATTGAAGATCGCCATCCTGGTGCTGCCGGGGTTTTCGCATCTGGCGCTTCATGCCTATATCGAGCCCTTGCGTATCGCGAACTCCGTTTTAAGAGAGCAGCGGTTTCGATGGCGGATCATTGGAATGGACTGCCGACCCGTTGCTGGCGCAAACGGCGTCCCAGTGCCGGTCGAAGTCACCATTGACATGCTGCGTTCCCGCAGCGTCGATGGTAATGAAATCGATCATCTTGTGGTGGTGTCCGGCGAGCCTGTTGAGGGTTGCTTCACCCCGGTTTTGAACAGCTTTCTGCGAGATATTGCTCGAAGCGGCGTAACCATATCGGCCGTCGGCACGGCGACTTGGCTGCTGGCCCGGGCCGGCTTGCTGGGGAACAGTCATTGCACGATTCACTGGTCGAGGTTCGCCGCCTTCTCGGAGATGTTTCCTAAACCTCGCATTCAAGACACCCTGTTTGTGAGGGACGGTCAGTATTCAACCTGCGCCGGGGAACTAGCCGCTTTCGATTTGGCCGTGGATTTCATCGGCACTCATGCTGGAGGGTTCATCGCGAAAGAGGTCTGTCGATACGCAACCGTAGCGGGGCAGCGCTCCGGCTCGAAACGTCAGACGGATGGCTCCGCGACACGGTTTGGGAACGTTAGCGATAGATTCGTAGCCGCTATAACCACAATGGAACACAACCTAGAGTCTCCACTCCCGATATCTGGACTGTCAAAGCGAATAGGCCTTTCAAGGCGTCAGCTCGAACGCCTTTTCGTGGTTCACATCGGAATGACGCCCGCTAAGTACTACCTCAAGCTTAGAGTGGATCACGCAAGGCGACTGATCGAAGGCACCCGACTGCCTATTGTTGATATAGCAATTGCCAGCGGTTTCGTATCGGCGTCGCATTTTGCGAAATGCTTTAGGAACATGAATGGAATGTCGCCACAGCAGTGCCGCGCGATAGCACCCGCTTGGGTGGTGAGCTGAGAATCATCCAACGGCGGTCATGGCAGGCTATGACGCCAATGACCTGAGACCTCGGAAATCATTAGCGCTCGCCAAGCTTCCGCGTGCAGGCGAGTTGACCGGTGCGGGTCCCCAACCGACTGCTCCGCTGCGCCGTTGGCATCTCGATCCCGGTACCGCGCCTTAGGGAGCATACGCATCTCGTCCCAGCACATTCGGCGAAAAGCTCCATCACACCGGGCCGCCGGTGCTCAAACAGCAGTCAAGCCACCGATTTCCGGCCATCTGTAAATGCGATGGCACCATCCGGGACATTATATTGGCGACCTCAATGCCAAACGGCGCATAGTGCTATGAGGGTGAATTCCGCACCTTCCTTCAACACAGTCCAGCAGAAATCGAGCGAAGCAGTGCAGATCAAAGACGTCCTTCTCGCGCCTGGCAGTGGTGCATTTTTCTATGACGACCAGGCCGCTATCAGGACCGGCGCCTCGCAGGAAGGCTTCGTCTATCTCGGCGAACCACTAACGCCCGGTTTCACCTCTATCCGAGTTCCGGCGTCTTCGCTCAGCATCGGGCTTGTCCTTTTCGACGACACGGTCGTCTGGGGCGACATGATGAGTGTCCAATATTCTGGAGCCGGTGGACGCGATCCCCTGTTCGACATCCAACAGATCTCGGATCTGACGGCGCGGGTCACAGTACCACGACTTCTCGATGTCGACGCGTCTCGCTACCTTGATGCCTGTGCGAAGGTTTTCGAGCCATCCGAACGCGAGCGGGTGCCCCTCGCGCTTAAGTATGGAGTCAGCCAGGCATTGCTTCGAGCCGCAGCCCACCTCCAGCGTGCGACCATGGCAGAGGTTGTATGCGCCGAATTTGACTTACCCCTGCCGACGCGCAGGGTTCCGATTTACTGCCAGAGCGGCGATGCTCGGGAAATCAACGTCGACAAGATGATTCTGAGGTCCGTGGATGTCCTTCCCCACGGTCTGATCAACTCGCGGCAGAAATTTGGCGTCAACGGCCAGACCTTTGTGGAATTCGTTAAATGGGTTGCAGCGCGGACGCGCGAGATCGGCCGGCCGAGCTATAAGCCGGTGCTGCATTTCGATGTGTATGGCTGGATTGGCCAGGAAATCGATCTGGAGCCGCAACGCATCGCCGACTTTATCTGCAAGGTTGCAGATGCCGTTCCGGGTTTCACGGTCAATGTCGAGTCGCCAGCGGACTATGGTTCGACAAAAGCTCAAATTGAAAATTACGCTGAAATCGTATCGATTCTGGATAATCGAGGTTCTAGCGCACGCATCGTCGTAGATGAGAGATGCAATACGCTTGAGGACATTCGGCTCTTTGCCGAAGCGAAGGCCGCGCATCTTGTGCAAATCAAGACCCCGGATGTCGGCTCACTAGACGATACGGCTCGTGCTGTTCTCATTTGTAAGCAGAACCAAGTTGGAGCGTATGTCGGGGGAAGCTGTACGGAAACGGATCTGTCAGCTCAGGCGTCAGTCCACATTTCGGTAGCGACCCAAGCCGACATGATGCTCGCAAAGCCCGGCATGGGTGTCGACGAGGCCTTCTCAATTGTTGGGAACGAACAGAACCGGTTGCTCGCGATCCTGAGCCGTCGAGCGACAAAAAATGTCCGGTAAAAAGCGCGGTGTGTCACCAATGCACAATAGCCTTGAGGGGATCACCGTCGTCACTGTAGAGCAGGCCGTTGCCGCGCCTTACGCGTCGTCTCGCCTTGCCGATGCCGGCGCCCGGGTAATCAAGATCGAACGGCCCGAAGGGGACTTTGCCCGAAACTACGACAGGTTGGTGCGGGGACAGAGCGCTTACTTCGTCTGGCTCAATCGGGGTAAGGAGTCGGTGTGTCTGGACCTGAGATTGGAGGCGGACCGCGAGGTTCTCGATACACTTATTGTCGAAGCTGACATCTTTATCCAAAATCTGAAGCCGGGCAGTATCGAAAAACTGGGTTTCGGGTCTGCTGATCTCCGTCGGCGATTTCCGCGTCTGATCACCTGCGATATCTCTGGTTTCGGCTACACAGGGCCGTACTCCCATTTGAAGGCCTATGATCTCATCGTCCAGGCCGAAACCGGTCTATGCGCGATTACGGGCAACCAACAGGGCCCTGCGCGTGTAGGAGTCTCTGTTTGCGACATTTCCGCGGGCATGACGGCGCACAGTGCTATTCTTCAGGCACTTTATCACCGCGAGGTGACCAGCGAAGGGGCCAGCATTCAGGTGTCGTTGTTCGATGCCGTTGCCGACTGGATGAACGTGCCGGTTCTACAAAACGACTACAGCGACTATCATACGGAACGCGCCGGCGTGAAACACCCGTCGCTGGCGCCGTATGGCGCCTATCGGTGCGCCGATGGCAAAGACGTCATCTTTTCGGTTCAGAATGACCGCGAATGGGTGAATTTTTGCGAGAAGTTCCTGAAGCAGCCCGAGCTCACACGCACACCTGGTTTTGCTGACAATATGGAGCGCCTCGGTCACCGTGCGCAACTTGATGAGATCATTGAACGGCGGTTTTCTGAACTATCCTGCCACGAAGCAATGGAGGAGCTTGAGGCGGCCGGTTTGGCATATGGCCGACTCAACGAAGTTGCGGATGTTTCAAGGCATCCACACATTCGCAGGCTGCAGGTTGGAACACCCGAAGGAACCGTAGAGACGATAGCGCCGGCGGCGATTTTCAACTCTGGGCGCCCCTCGCTGCGCCCAGTTCCGGCTCTTGGCGCTCACACGGAGACTGTCCGAGAAGAGGTTCTGCGGATTTTGCGTGAAAGAGCCGCGTCGGCGTGAGCGTGCGTCTTGTCGGTAAGGCGGGTGCGCTCCCGATCTACAGGAGAGCGTGTGTACCTCGGGCCGTCCAGCGAATCGGCGGCCCAGCGAGCTCGCTAAAATCGACCGCAGAGGCGACACCATGATCAAGGACACCTTTCCGGCCATTGAAACCGCTATGTCTGTACCCCGCTGGAGATCCCTGCTCTTCGTTCCCGCTCACGTTCCGCGCTTTGTTAAGATGGCCCATGAGCGGGGTGCAGATGGCGTCATACTCGACCTGGAGGACTCTGTTCCCCAGAATCAGAAGGGCCAGGCACGGCGGCAGCTCCCAGAATCCGTGACAAAAGTGAGTCGTAACGGCGCGTCGGTTTTGGTCCGCGTGAACCGTGGCCTGCGCGCGCTGGCTGCCGACCTTGAAGCAGCGATCGTCGCAGGCGTCAATGCGCTTGTCCTTCCCAAGGTGGAGTCGGCCGAGTGGGTGATGGAAGTCGCTGATGCCGTGACGGAACTTGAGCACGAAAGGAATCTTGACGCGGGAAGCGTTCGGTTCGTTGCCCAGATCGAAACTCCGGGGGCATTGACGAGACTCGCGGCAATAGCTTCGGCCCATCCACGGATGGCCGCGATGGCGCTTGGCCCGGAAGATTTCAGCGCGGCCGTTGGCGGGACACCAGATCCGGAGCTTCTTCTAGGACCGAACCTTTCGGTCTTGTTCGCCGCCCGCGCGAGAGGTCTGCTGCCTCTGGGTTTCGTTGGAAGTATCGGGGAGTTCTCGGACACGCAGAAGTTCCGCGATGTCGTCATACAGGCAAGGCGGCTCGGTTTCGTGGGAGCGTTGGCAATTCATCCGACACAAGTTGCCATCCTGAATGAAGCCTTCTCGCCTAGCGCGGAGGAGTTCGAGTGGGCCCGGCGCGTGCTCGCGGCCGAAAGGGATGCTGCGGCAGAGGGTAGAGGTGCTTTTGCCTTGGACGGAAAGATGGTGGATCCCCCGGTTGTCAGGAGGGCCCGTGAAATTATCGCCATGGGTCCGAAAGCCGCGTTGGGCGTTTGAACGGCTGATTTAGCCCAGACTCGGACGACAAGACACGAGGGCTCCACTTGCATCGGCCGCGATTGCCACGGCGATTGCTGCAGCGCGGCACAATTATTGCTTTCTCGCCATCACTTTTCGAGATAGATAAGGGGAAATTGGGGAAAGTGCCTCAGTTGGGCTCTTCAAGTCATGGAAATTAGGCAGTTAAAATACTTCGTCGGCGTAGTCGAAGCAGGCAGCTTCACGAAGGCCGCTGCGGTCCTCAATATTGCTCAGAGCGCCCTGAGTCTGCATGTGCGTCAGTTGGAGGAAGGCTTCGGCACTCAGCTGCTGATACGCGATAGGACCGGCGTGAGCGTGACGGCGTCAGGAGCCAAACTGCTCGAACGAGCGCGGGCGATTCTCAACGAAATTCGGCTCACCGAGGCGGAATTGACCAACACAGCCGCTTCCCCTGCCGGGGAGGTGACCATTGGCATTCCGTCCGGAGCCGCTCGCGTGCTGAGCGGCCCCCTGCTTGAATCAGTGAGAGCCGAACTGCCGAGGGTCTCACTAAAGATGATCGAGGGTATGACGGGACCGCTGGAAGAGTGGATGGCTGCTGGCCGCTTCAATCTGGCAGTTCTCTACCGCACCGCGGATAGTGTGGCACGAATGACAATCTTGGCGCGCGAAGAGCTCTGCCTCGTGGTGCCGTCAGGTGAGCCGCCTTTCGAAGATTCGATATCTCTGGCGGATCTACACGCGTTCCCGCTGGCGGTTCCCATGCGCAATAACAATGTCAGACGTTCGGTGGCTGACGTCGTCGCACAACACGGTTGCGCGCTGGACGTCAAGTTTGAAGTGGACTCGCTCTCAACGATCATCAACATGGTTATTGAAGGAAAAGCCCATTCTATTCTCGCCCCCTCGGCCGTTCAAAAAGAAGCCTCTCAAGGGCTGGTTCGGACGGTCAAAATCGTCGATCCGGTGATCATCCGTTCCGTCGTGCTTGCCGTAAATCCAAAAGATGAGCGTTCTGCGGCCGTCTCCGCGGTCCGCAAGCTCGTCCCCAAGGTTGCCAGAGAATTAATTGAGAGTCGGGCCTGGGCAGCCGCGGCACCTGACGCGGCCTGAACTCTTCACCATATTTGGGCTATGTCTTCTTGCGGCCATCAGGATCAGATCGATCTGGATTCCAGATGGATATCGGCAATATTCGATATTTGACCTGCCGCGACACTCGCGATGAAATTGGCTCAAGCGAGTTCAGCGGTTCGGTGTCGAATGGCGCTCGTATGGCAAAAATTCACACAAGTGGAGCACGCAATGTCAGACGCCAGGAGCCACGAGCTCTTCATTAATGGCAAATGGCGGGCCGGTGGTAGCAGAGCCACATTGCCGGTGATTAATCCGACAACTGAGAAGGTATTTGCCTCGGTGGCCTCGGCGACGGTGTCGGATCTGGATGAGACCCTCGCTTCGGCAGAACGCAGCCGCAAGGCTTGGTCTTCACGGCCTGCAAAAGAGCGTGCCGAAATCCTGGTAGCAGCCGCAAGAATCTTGGCAACGAAGATTGAAGCAGCAGCCAGGGAGCTGTCGGCCGAACAGGGAAAAACGATTGCCGAAGCGACAGGTGAGTACGCACGCGCCGTCGAAACGCTGGAATGGAACGGCAGGCATGCCGAAGAGCTGTCGGCTCCGATTCCGATGGGTCCGAACCGGATGATCGTCCCGGAGCCGCTCGGTGTCGTTGCTGCCTTTACGCCATGGAACTATCCGGCCGTTCTCATCGCCCGCAAGCTCGCCCCCGCGCTGGCGGCAGGCTGCCCGGTGATCCTCAAAGGGGCCGAAGAGACACCAAGCGTGGCGGTCCATATCATTGAATCGTTGCACCAAGCAGGCATCCCGGAGGGCGTGGTCAATCTGGTCTTCGGCGTGCCGGTGCATATATCGCGGCATCTGCTCAGTTCGCCAATCGTGAAGGTCTTGACTTTCACGGGCTCAACCGCGGTTGGAAAGCAGCTGGCCACGCTCGCCGCAAATAATTTGCAGCGTTGCATCCTTGAGCTCGGTGGGCACTCCCCGGTCATTGTGTGTGAGGATGCCGACCTGGCAAAGGCGATACCGGCAATTTCAGAATACAAGTTCGAGTGCGCGGGCCAGAGCTGCAATGCGCCTAGCAGGATTCTCGTCGCTCGGTCTCTCTATGAGCAATTCTTGTCCCGGATGACAGAAGCAGCCCGCAAGATCAGGATCGGCCAACCGGACGACCCTGCAACGGAGATGGGACCAATGGCAAACGCGCGGCGAATCGAGGCCATGCAGCGTCTCACCAAGGATGCGGTCGATCGCGGCGCCCGCATCGAGACTGGTGGAACCCGCCTCGACGGACCGGGCTTTTACTGGCCGCCAACCATCCTGACGGGCGTACCGAAAGATGCCAGAGTGCTTCATGAAGAGCCGTTCGGACCGATCCTCACCGTGGCTCCGTTCGATACGCTCGAAGAGGCCATCGAGGAAGCCAACGCCACTGAGTATGGGTTGGCCGCTTACTTCTTCACGGACGCTGCCGATACGCAACGAAAGCTGGCCAACAGTCTTTCGGCGGGCGCTGTCAGTGTGAATTACCTGAAAGGAGTTTCAGCGGATGCGCCTTATGGAGGGGTCAAACAGAGCGGCTATGGATATGAAGGAGGCGAGCAGGGGGTACGGAGCTTCCAGATCTTGAAAATGGTCAACGGCCTCAGCTCATTTGGATGAGATCCGGTGGGAAGTAGAACACGGAACATCGTTGGCAAGGACATCACAAGGAGCGTGGCAGACGCCCTTCAGTACATCTCATACTATCATCCTCCAGATTATATCCGCTCCCTTTCGCAGGCATATGCGCGCGAACAGAGCCCAGCGGCAAAGAACGCAATAGGGCAGATTCTGCTGAACTCCCGCATGGCGGCCTTCGGGCGACGACCGATCTGTCAGGATACCGGCCTTGTGGTGGTCTTCGCAAAAGTCGGCATGGACGCCCGGATCAAATCAACGGCCAATTTCGCAGACCTCGTGAATGAGGGCGTCCGTCAGGCCTATCTCGACCCGGACAACCCCCTTCGGGCATCGATCGTTGCCGATCCGCTCGCCGGACGGGTCAATACTCGTGACAACACGCCGGCGGTCGTCCACGTCGACCTTGTACAAGGTAACCATATTGAGATCACCATTGCCGCAAAAGGCGGCGGGTCAGAGAATAAAGCACGGTTTACCACCTTGAACCCCAGCGGGTCCGTTTCCGACTGGGTGGTCGATACCGTTTCGACCCTCGGCAGTGGGTGGTGTCCGCCCGGACTGATCTCCGTTGGCGTCGGTGGTAGCGCTGAAAAGGCGATGCTGCTGGCCAAGGAGGCTATGAATCAGCCCATCGATATGGCGGAATTGATTGCCAGGGGGCCTTCAGGCGCGGAAGAGGCACTGCGGATTGAACTTTATGAACGGATTAACGCGCTGGGCATCGGCGCCCAAGGCCTTGGTGGCCTGACGACAGTCGTCGATGTCAAGGTTGCGAGCTATCCTACCCATGCGGCGTCCAAACCCGTGGCGCTCATTCCGCAATGCGCCGCCAACCGGCACCTGAACTTTACCTTGGATGGCTCTGGACCAATCACGCTGGAGCCGCCCGATTTGCGCGCGTGGCCTGACATTGGAACCGACGAATTGAGTCCAACCGGCGTGAGAAGAGTCAACCTCGATGCGTTGACCAAGGAAGAGACGGCATCGTGGCGCTGTGGTGAAACGCTCCTACTGTCCGGAAAGATGCTGACAGGCCGTGACGCCGCCCACAAGCGAATGGTCGAGTTGATCGACGCCGGCAGGCCGCTTCCGTTCGATCTGCAGGGACGCGTTATCTACTACGTTGGACCCGTCCGCGCCGTGAGAGATGAGGTCGTCGGACCGGCTGGCCCAACAACCTCCAGCCGCTTGGACGATTTTACGGAGAAGGTGCTCGCCGAAACCGGGCTTTTCGCGATGGTGGGCAAAGCGGAGAGAGGCCGGGCGGCCATCGAGTCGATTGTAAGACACAAAACGCCCTATCTCATCGCAGTGGGGGGGGCCGCTTACCTGATATCAAAATCGATCAAGTCAGCGCGGCTCATTGCCTTCGAAGACTTGGGCATGGAAGCAGTCTATGAATTCGAGGTGCAGGACATGCCTGTCATCATGGCCGTCGACGTTGAGGGAAACTCGATTCACAATTCCGGGCCTCTTGATTGGCGCAAGCGCATGGCGGCGGAAAGCATAGCACGCAACATCGGCGTTTGAGCCTTTTGGCCAGGCTCCGTTGGTCGGCATCAATTCCGTCGTCGACAACGGCTTTAGAGCAGAAGGTCATGAAGTCGAAACCCAATCCTGTGCGCCTGGACGCTTGGGATCTCCGGATTCTTTCAGAGATTCAGTCCGACGGTCGGATATCAAAAAGCGAGCTTGCGAAGCGCGTTCATCTTTCGGCGTCGGCCTGCTCGGAGCGGCTCCGTGCACTCGAGGTCGCAGGGATTATTGAGGGTTTTTACGCGCGGCTGAGCCCGGCCCTCATCGGCGGCATAGTCTTTGTAATGGTGGAGGTCGTGCTGGATCGTCATCGCCTCGAGGACCAAAGACACTTCGAGACTGCGATCCAACGATATCCGGAAATCCTGGATTGCTGGGCTATCGGGGGCCGGATCGATTATCTGATGCGCGTCGCATCTCGTTCTATGGCTGCGTATCAAGATTTCATGGACGGATTGCTGCAGGCAGGCTTGGGGATCGATCAATATTTCAGTCTTGTCGTGACCAAACCTGTGAAATGCAATTCGCCGATCCCCTTGTCCCCACTAAGGCAAGGCTAAACTCGCCCCAAGCCTTGGTCCTCCACGGCGTTTGATCCCGATTCCGCGAATTCGTCGGCTAAAGACGTGCGTTCCTGCGAAACTCAAGCGACGTTTGCGGTATGCTAATTGCTAACAGAGGCGGCCCGCCGAGAACCCTCCGCCAAGGGTGGCGAGGAGAGGGACCATGCGCTTGAGCAATCTGGGAACCGAGCAACTCAGGGAGAAGGATCGAAGCCGTCAACGCATCTGGCCAAGCTCAGCCGAGGCGAGACCCCAAACCGGATATTCAATGCGATCAACGCCATCCTCAAATCGGGCCCGGACCGCGTGCCGCCCGCGGTCGAGCCGGCAAAGCCCACTCCATCGCACGCAAACGAAATGAGCGCTCACCATCGTGTGAAATCGCTGTTCAGAATCAAAGAAATGCGCGTGCAAAGCCGATCGCTTTATATGCTCAAGAGGATAAGAGTTGCCTATGCCCCAAACCTCGGAAAAGTTGTGTGCGTCAAGTTCTTGTGTGGATGCCAGCCATTTTGCAAGGAGGAACCTGAAGCATTGGACATGTGATCGAGTGCGGTCATGTGTCAGGCCTTGATTTGCGGCCGTTCCATGTGCCGCGGGCCGGTATGGTGATGCGCGGATCAGGTCCAAATCAGCAAAGCGAGCTTGCGTGGGCTCTCAACTTGACTCTGGTTTTCCTGACCCCGATCTGATCGATCATTTGCCCATGCAGTTCATGCCTTCCTCACATCTCCGACGTCCCGGTCTCAGGTGCGTTGTTGCAAATCACGCAGGCACCGTCGCCGGATTCCGGTAGTCCTCCTGTTTCGTCAGCATGGCCCAGATGCCACGCGCCATCTTGTTGGCCAGCGCGATTGCCACCAGCATGCGCGGTTTCTTCAACATCAAGCGGGCAAGCCAGGAACCGCCCGAACCAGCCGCAAACAGCTCTGCGGGTTGGGGAAGATGCGAACGACCAGGGTGCGCCGCTTGATCTCCTGGTTCAGCCGCTCCAGCATGTCCGTCGACTTCATGTGCTTGTGATGCGGCAGCGGCAGCCGGTAGAAGCTCAGCGTCTCCTCGATGTTGTTCTCCACCCAATCCACCAGCTTCGGGTATTTGGCCTGCCATTTGGCGATCCACTGCGCCAGGTCGCGCTTGACCTCGGCCAGGTCGCGCCGGTCATAGAACCATCTGAGCTCCATCAGGCAGTCGTCATCGACCTTGCGCGGCACATAATCGAGCGCGTTTCTGAGGAAGTGGACCTTATGCCGACGTCGGCATAACGTCCATTATGCCGATGTCCGGATTATGCCGACCTTGGGGGTGGATGTCGGCTTCGGAGGCGGTGATCGCTGCGATGGGGTCGGCATAATCACCGGCGGTCTGACGGATCGTGCAAACTCCTCTTCTTGTTTCCAAAGAAGGGGATGCTTTCATGTCAATCGATCCGTTTCGCGTTCGCGTCCAGGGCCCGCTTGCCACGTTTGCGGCTGGGTTTGCCGGCGAACTCGCCCGACAAGGCTATACGCCGCTTTCCGCTCGCGAGCAGATGCGGCTGGTGGCGCGGTTGAGCCGCTGGCTCGTATTGGAAGGCATGGATGTGGAGGGACTGGGTGCGAGCGAGGTCGATCGGTTCGTCCGTACCCGTCGTGCCGCTGGCCCGCAACTCCGCTCGATCAAAGCATTGCAGCCCCTGTTGGCCTATTTACAGTCTCGCGGCGTGGTGCTGCCGTCGCCCCGTGCACCCGACGATCCGGCAGATCAGTTGCTGGAACGATACCAACGCTATCTGGCGATTGAGCGCGGTTTGGGGAAAGCGACCGCCGATGTCTATGCCCGGATGGTGCGCCCCTTTCTGCGTCATCGATTGTCGTCCGACGGGCGTGCCCTGGACCTTGCGGGTTTGGCCGCGACCGACGTCGTCACCTTTGTCGTGGCACGTTGCCCTCAGCTGAGCCGCGGCGCGGCAAGCCTGACTGTAACGGCGCTGCGGTCGCTGCTCACGTTCCTTCATGTCGAGGGTCTCATCGCGCGATCTCTTGCCGCTTGCGTGCCCTCGGTCGCCGATCGGCGATTGGCTGGGTTGCCAAAGGGACTGGATTGCGACCAGGTTCAGCGCCTGCTGACGTCCTGCGGCCGCGATACGTCGAACGGCTGCCGCGACTTCGCGGTCCTGACCATGTTGGTTCGTCTCGGCTTGCGGGCGGGGGAAGTCGCCAAGCTCAAGCTTGACGACCTGGATTGGCGGACCGGTGAGATCCTCGTACGGGGCAAAGGAAGCTGCATCGAACACCTTCCCTTGCCGGACGATGTCGGCGAAGCGGTGGCGGCCTATCTGCGTTACGGCCGTCCCCGGACCGCCCAGGGCCGGACAGTATTTGTGCGCGTCAGGGCGCCCCATAATGCCCTCACAAGCACTGGCGTGTCGCAAATAGTGGCCGCCGCCGGTTGCCGCGCGGGGCTCGGCCAGATCTACGCCCACCGCCTGCGCCATACGGCGGCGTCGGCGATGTTGCGCGCCGGTGCGTCGCTACCGGAGGTCGGGCAGGTCCTGCGTCATCGCCGCGCCCTGACAACGGCGATCTATGCCAAGGTTGATCGCGAAGCCCTGCGAACGATCGCCCGCCCTTGGCCGGGAGAGGTGGCATGAGCGCCCTTCGCCAGGCCCTGGCCGATTACCTGGCCATGCGTCGCGCCCTCGGCTACACGCTTGTTCGGTCCGAGAAGCTTCTTGCCCAGTTCCTCACCTACCTCGAGGCGCAGGGCGAAGACCACCTGACCACCAAGACGGCCCTCACTTGGGCGATGCTGCCGGCAGGCGCCGATCGAAGCTGGATGTCGGCGCGACTTTCCGTCGTTCGCCGCTTTGCGACCCATCTGCGCGGGATCGAGCCGGCAACCGAGGTGCCGCCGTGTGATCTGCTGCCGGGGCGATCTTGCCGAGCGACGCCCTACCTCTATTCGCAGGAGGACGTCATCGCCTTGATGACGGCAACCGCGGCCTTGCGCACGCCGCATCGGGAAGCAACCTACCGGACCCTGATCGGCTTGCTGGCCGTGACCGGAATGCGGGTTGGAGAAGCGATCGGCCTGGACCGCGACGACTTCGATGCGGTCGGCGGCGGCCTCACCATTCGGCGCGGAAAGTCCGGAAAATCCCGCGAGTTGGCGTTACATCCGAGCACTGTTGCAGCCCTCGGCAATTATCTGCGCCGGCGCGATCGACCCCGCCGGCCGCCGAACACGCACGCCCTGTTCGTCTCACCGGCCGGCACCAGGCTGCTCTATGTGAACGTTCAAAACACGTTCCAGAAGCTCGTCTGTCGCGTCGGCATCGCGCCGCGCTCGGCGGCCTGCCGACCACGGCTCCACGATCTGCGGCACGCGTTTGCTGTTCGCACGCTTCTTGATGCTTATCGCGACGGCGGTGATCCGGGGCGCCGGCTTGCCCTGCTGTCGACCTATCTCGGTCACGTCGATCCGGGCAAGACGTACTGGTATCTCTCGGCGGCTCCGGAATTGCTGCAACTGGCCGGTGATCGTCTGGAACGACGGATCGGAGGCGGCGCATGACCGCCCTCAGCGCGACCTTGCAGGCGTTCTTCACCGACCGCCTGATCCGGCAGCGGCAAGCCAGCCCGCATACGCTCGCCGCCTATCGGGACACCCTGCGGCTTATGCTGGTCTTCGCCGCCGCGCGGCATGGCACAGAACCTTCCAGGCTGGAGTTCGACGACCTCGATGCCGCGTGTGTCGGCGACTTCCTCGATCACCTCGAGCGTCATCGGGGCAACAGCGCGCGGACCCGGAATGCGCGGCTTGCCGCAATCCGGTCGTTGTTCCGGTTCGCCGCCCTTCGTTATCCCGAGTACGCCGCGACAATCGAACGGGTGCTCGCCATTCCGCCTAAGCGTTTTGAGCGACGGCTTGTGACGTTCCTGACGGAGGACGAACTCGATGTATTGCTGTCCGCCCCCGCGCGGTCGACCTGGACCGGGCGGCGCGACCACGCCTTGCTTCGGCTCGCCGCCCAAACCGGCCTGCGGGCGTCCGAACTGATCGGCCTTCACTGCGCCGATATCCACCTCGGTTCCGGCGCTCATGTCAGCTGTATCGGAAAGGGGCGAAAGCAGCGGATCACACCCCTTACCTCCAACATGGCCGCCGTGCTGCGCGTCTGGCTAGCCGAACGTGCCGGGCAGCCGGCCGATCCCCTCTTCCCTACACAGACCGGCAGGATGATCAGCCGCGACGCTCTCGAGCACCGGCTCGCGAGGTATGTCGAAATCGCTGCCAGAAACTGTCCGTCGCTGCAGCGGAAAAGGGTCACACTGCACACCTTGCGTCATACCGCGGCAATGCGACTGCTGCGTGCCGGCGTCGACACCTCGGTGATCGCGCTGTGGCTTGGCCACGAACAGATCGAGACCACCCACATCTACTTGCACGCCGATCTGGAGCTTAAAGAACGCACCCTGGCGAAAACCACGCCGGCCAACACGGCGCCAGGACGCTACAGACCGCCCGACAAGCTTCTCGCTTTCCTCGAGGCGCTCTGATTATGCCGACCCCATCGCAGCGATCACCGCCTCCGAAGCCGACATCCACCCCCAAGGTCGGCATAATCCGGACATCGGCATAATGCACGTAACAGCGCTGCCAGACTGCCTCGGGCAGGA
The DNA here is from genome assembly GCF_055901575.1 of Mesorhizobium sp. WSM4842. Lineage (NCBI taxonomy): Bacteria > Pseudomonadati > Pseudomonadota > Alphaproteobacteria > Hyphomicrobiales > Phyllobacteriaceae > Mesorhizobium > Mesorhizobium sp. WSM4842. Next base: position 6,681,213 of record NZ_CM148372.1, on the reverse strand, counting down.
CTTCGCGGATCGCCGCCCTGAGCCCCGGATGGTCGTCGGAGACGACGAACTCGACGCCGGCGAGCCCGCGCTGCTTGAGCCCTGCCACGAACGCGCGCCAGCTCGAATGGCTTTCCCGGTTGGCCAGCTCGACACCGAGCACCTGGCGCCGGCCCTCCCAGTCGACCCCGATCGCCACCAGCACCGCCTGGCTGGCGATCACGCCGGCCTCGCGCGCCCGCTCATAGCGCGCATCCAGAATGAGGTACGGGTAAGGTTCGGCAAGCCGCTGCTCAAAGAACGCCTTCAGGGCTTCATCCAGCCGCGCCGTCGCCTGGCTTACCGTCGAGGCCGAGAAGGAATGGCCGCACAGCTCCTCGGTGATCGCCTTGACCTTGCGCGTCGACACACCTTGCACGTACATCTCGACCAGCGCCGACACCAATGCCTTCTCCGAGCGCTGATAACGCTCAAACAACTCCGTCGAGAACCGGCCGGCCCGATCCTGCGGAACGCGAAGCTCCAGCACGCCAACCCGCGTCACAAGCTTGCGTTCGTATTAGCCGGACCGGTAACCAATCCGCTCCGTCGTCCGCTCGCCTTTCTCGGCCCCGATCGCCTCCGTCATCTCGGCTTCCAAAGTCTCCTGCACCACAGTCTGCAAAACTCTGCGAAAGCCGTCCTCATCCGACAACAGCAACGCTTTCAACTCGCCTCTGCTCAGTCTAACGTCTCGCTTGGTCATGGCACTTACCCTTCCACGGGAATCGGTGATCGCAACGTCACCAGCGTGCCATGGCCGCCCCTCGCCTCAGAGTAAGGGCTGTTCTCTCTCCAGAGCTTTTTGCAGAACCTTCAGGACACTATCCTCGGAAATTCTAGCTTGTCCGTAAAAGCGTCTCTAGGGGCCGTTGATTATTTGCATGCCATAACCACGAGGCGCGAGCTATCCGGTGTAAACGTTCCACCTTCTTGCCCATAAGCTTCAATAGTCTCGAACCCCGCACCTTGCAACATACGAACATATTCAGAAAACCCATACAGTCTGAAGGAAAGGTGCGTTCGTCTAACGCATCCATCGCGGACGATAATCCTTTCGAGGTTCGAGCGGTCGCTTAGCACATCGTTGCTATATATATCGATTCTTACATCGTCGTTACGCTGCGTAACGTGACAGATGGGGGTCTTGTGGCACAGGAATTCGAAGCGATTGGGTTGATCGATTAGCAAACGTCCGCCCTTTCGAAGCGAAGAAGCGGCTTCAAGCAGAACTCTCTCATTATCCGCATCATCGAAATAGCCAAACGTAGTGTACCACAGAAGAGCCGCGTCGAATCGATCTCGCCAGGGAAGTGAGCGCATGTCGCCCACAACATACTCAACAGCTAGTCCGCGTTCAGCAGCATCCGCTTCGGCTTTTTTTAGCAAGATCGGCGAGATATCAAGTCCGGCTACCCGTGCTCCTTTTTCCGCCAAACGGTTGGTAATCCGCCCATAACCGCATCCAAGTTCAATAACTGGGATGCCCGGTCTAAGAGAGAGGAGCTCCCAAATTACTCCTGCTTGTCGGTCACTAGTATCCGGTAGATTTACTACATCTCCAAAATGAATGTAATCGTCGCTGAAGTATGATTCAAGATCTAATAGGGAAACTGTGTTACAACTTCCATCATTCATCCGCCGTTCCTCCTTATACATTGCTTGAAGAGTCGGTCAAATGTTGCACAAATGGTAGAATATAAAAAGAGAAATGTTTGTGAACGTTTTCATGCTGCTATTAATGTTTTGCAACAGTCATTTGCCTCGCGTTTCGAGATTTTTTGGCGTCGGGAAGGGGCCTCTCGAGGCGCTGCTCTCGCAGCTCGTCAACATCAATCTCTCGGATTTTGGGCCCGGTACCGGTCTGAGCGACACATACCGGGCTTGAGTATATGTTCCAGCGTCCGCCGTAGCGAAGCGCATGTCGCCGTGTTGGGTGCCGCTCGTCCGCCACTAAGGCCGCGCGCCCACGGTTTCGAGAGCCGCCCCGGCTTGTGCGAGACTCTCGCCCGCACCTGCATTAATGATGCCGCTCTCGTCGAGTACCTGGCTCGCCTCGCGCATGCCTTCAGCCCCAATCAAGCGAATGGTTGTTTGCACGACCGACAATGCTGAAGCCCATCGCACTCAATTCAGGTCCAGACTCTGGAAGGCTGATGTGACAGGCGCCGCCATGCTCGGACTGCTGATCTGATGGAATGGACGGCCTCCGCTCCTGGCATCACGGTGCCATAGTGTGGCTGCCAAAAAGTCACATGAGGGATGGTCCTTTACCGTGCGATCCAAGAATATTCGGAAATCCTGGATTGCTGGGCAATCGGCAGGCGGATCAATTATCTCATGCGCGTCGCATCTCCTTCGATGGCTGCCTATCAGGACTTCATGGAGGGACACCTGCAGGCAAGCTTGGGAATCGACAAGTATTATAGTCTTGTCGTGACGGAACCGGTGAAATCCAAACCCAAACCTTGTTTTCCACGGCGTTTGATCCCGATTCCGCGAATTCGCCGGCTAAAGACGTGCATTCCCGCGAAACTCAAGCCACGTTTGCGGTATGCTAATTACTACAGAGGCGGCCGGCCGAGTGCCCTCCGCCGATCCATCGCGAGGAGAGGGACTATGCGGTTGAGTAATCTGGGAACTGAGCAACTCAGAGAGAAGGATCGAAGCTTCGTCTTTCATCCGTCTACGCATCTGGCCAAGCACAGCCGAGGCGAGAACCCAAATCGGATCATGGCCGGTGCGGAAGGCGTGTATATCTGGGATACCGAAGGCCGAAAGAGCCTCGACGGTTTCGGTGGGCTCTACTGCGTCAACATGGGATATGGCTGCACGGAAATTGCCGAGGCCATTGCCAGGCAAGCACACGAGTTGCCGTTCGCCCACGTCTATGCGAGTCAAGGAACAGAGCCGGTCGCCCTCTTGGCAGAGGCCGTGGTCGAGTATTTTGGTCAGAACATGCGAAGGGTCTTTTTCGGCCTTTCCGGCTCCGACGCCAACGAAACCAACATCAAGCTGGTCTGGTACTACAACAACATTCTCGGCCGCCCCGAAAAGAAGAAGATCATCTCGCGACATCGCGGCTATCACGGGTCTGGGCTGGTCACCGGCAGCCTGACAGGCTTGGCCTTCTTCCATAATTTCTTCGACCTGCCGCTGGACTTGGTACGCCATACCACGACGCCGCACCACTATCGCCAGGCGCATGACGGCGAAAGTGAGCAAGCGTTTTCGAAACGCTGCGCGGATGAACTTGAAGCCCTTATCCTCGCTGAAGGCCCGGAGACCGTCGCAGCTTTTATTGGAGAGCCGGTGCTTGGGACAGGCGGTATCGTTCCGCCCCCAAAAGGATACTGGACCGCTATCCAAGGCGTGCTCGACAAGCACGATATCCTTCTGATCGCCGACGAAGTGGTCTGCGGGTTTGGACGAACCGGTGAGAAATTCGGTTCCCACCTCTATGGCATGCGGCCCGACTTCGTGACTATCGCCAAGGGTTTGAGTTCCGCCTACCTGCCCATCTCCGGGTCAATCATTGGCGACCGCGTCTGGTCGGTCTTGGAACAAGGAACAGAGAAGCACGGCGCCCTCGGCCATGGCTGGACATATTCGGGTCACACGCTTTGCGCTGCGGCCGCGCTCGCCAATATTCGACTCCTAAAGGAAAAAAATATCCTGGAGCATGTCCGCGATGTCGGACCGTATTGGCATGCCCGCATGAATGCCGAACTGGCGGGGCACCCCATCGCCGGCGAGGTTCGTGGTGTCGGAATCCTCTCCGCCGTAGAGCTGATGCGAGATCCAAAACAAAGAATACCGTTTGAATCCGATCTTCAGGTCGGCGTTCGCGCCGCCGCTGCTCTGTTCGAGAACGGTGTCATCGGCCGCGCGATGCCGCACGGCGATATCCTCGGCTTTGCCCCGCCTTTGATTATCACCCGGAAGGAGATCGACATAATCGTCGACGCAACCGCTAAATCTGTCGAGACAACCTATCACGCGTTGAAGGCCGAGGGTGCGATATGAACATGCGAACGCCGACGGGAGCGAGCCGGAGGTTCGACGCCATCCCGGGTAACCAATGGGGTGGTCTCTGGGATGTTTTCCTACGGGCCAGACGCTTTGACGTCAGGCTGTCGTTAGGACTGGTCGCCCATTGGTGTCCCATGGTGAAGACGGGTTGACAGCGCATTTCTCGCCGAGCCGACCGAAACTGCTAAACTACAAGCCGTCAGATTCTAAGCATGCTTCGGATAACTTCGATCGCAAGCGATAACCAAATCACTTCTGCCGCCGCTGTCCTGTTGCTCAACGACCAGGGCGTTTGTGCGGCGCGCCCTGCCGGTGTACCTCCCCGCCGGCAGGGCGCCTTTTTTGACCCGCTGAATCAGGGTGATTGTGGCGCGCCCGCAATCGAGAGTTCGAGAAGGAGGTCATCTGCATGTCCGGATGGCACATCGAGCTTCGATATTTCTATTACACCATGGCAACCGCCCACAATCGCAGTCCGGGGAGTAGTCACCGCGGTGAATTTTCTCCAGCGTCGAATATCTCGGGGGCGAGTCCTCTCGCCGTAGCTGCCAGGAAGCCAGAGAGTCCCAAGTTTAATTGAAAACAGCCGCAGGAGAAAATGCAGCTCGTCTTCAAAACTTTGCTGGAACATTTGTCTTTGAGCGTCGATGAAGTCGATTTCCATCACGCACTGGCCAACGCTGCCAGCGCCTTCGACATTCGTGCATTCGCTTATCTGTCTCTGGTGTCTGATGGCGTCACACAACCCAGGCTGATATCGAATTATCATTCTGGTTGGACGTCGCACTACTTGCCCACCAATATGAAAGGATTGACCCGGTCATAGAATGGGCAAGGTGCAGCGAATGTCCCTTTCAGTGGGGACCGGGTTTCGGCCATGCCGGCATTTCAAAGCGACAGCAACAGCTTTTCGATGAGGCTGCCGAATTCGGCATCTGCTGCGGACTGACGATTCCACTTGTCGACCGCCGCGGCGGTGTCGCTGCGATGACCTTCGCGGCAGACAGGCTCGATCCGACCTTTATGCGCATCGCCGAGCAATATAAACAGGCGCTCGAGATTGTGGCGACGTGCTTTCACATTGGCGTTCGCCGCAAGCTTTCGGGTGGTCTGGCGGTGGATGGTGTTTTGCTGACGCCCCGTGAGTACGAGTGCCTTGAATGGACGGCGAAGGGCAAGTCCGCCTGGGAGATCGGCTGTATCTTGGGGATCAAGGAGCGCACGGCCGCTTTCCATCTGGACAATGCCAAGAAGAAGCTCGGCGTGCGCACCAAAAATCAGGCAGTGACACTGCTGGCCTCCTCACGATCATCAATTCTCTAAGGGACAGAGTCCCTCTTTGATCTACCTGTGCAAATGCACAGGCAGTCGCGGCATGAAGGTTCGCCTCCAATGGCAGGGTCATACCCTGCGAGGAGACCATCATGATTGAGCTTATTGCGCCCGGCTGGTACGGCGCCTTTGCCGACGAACTTCACGAAATGCACCGCCTGCGCTACCGCGTCTTCAAGGAACGGCTGGACTGGAACGTGCGCACGACCGGCGGCTTCGAGATCGATTCATTCGATTCCCTGAAACCGCACTATCTCGTGTTGCGCGATTCCGCCGGTCGCGTCGGGGGCGGCGTACGCCTTCTGCCCTCGACGGGGCCGACGATGCTGCGAGATGTCTTTTCGAGGCTGTTGGAAAGGAGAGCGGCACCCGAGGAACCGAGTGTCTGGGAAAGCAGCCGTTTCGCCCTTGATCTCCCACCGTCTGCACCGAAGGGCAGTGGGAGTATCGCTGTTGCCACCTATGAACTTCTCGCTGGCATGATCGAGTTCGGTTTGTCACGGCAACTCACCCATATCGTCACGGTTACGGATTTGCGCATGGAGCGAATCCTGCGTCGCGCCGGATGGCCGCTGGTCCGGATAGGTAAGCCCAGACAATCGGCACCACGCGCGCCGTTGCCGGCTTTTTGGATATCTTCGAGGAGAGCCTTGCGGCGGTCCGCCACAATGGCGGTCTTGGCGGTCCCGTGCTGTGGGCGCCGGTACTCTGCAGGGGCGCCTGACATGGTTATGATAGGTAATGACGCCGACGGGCCGGACTGGCAGGATGAGAAATCCTATCGCTACACGCGCTACCTGACCCGACGCGGCTGGGCCTGGGAATTCCTGCGGCGCAATCCGGCCTTCCAGCGTGACTTGAGGCACGCGCTTGAGCAGGCAGAATTTGCAGAAAGGCGCTGCGACGTAGAAGTGGTGAGATCGTCGCTCGATCCCACGTGGTGGGGGCTCCTGTTTCGCAAGCTCGTTGAGGCATGATGCGGCTGTGTTCTGGTGCTTCCGCCAATGCCCGCATGTTCTGCCGGTCATTGCGGAAAAGGCATTGTCGCCCGAAACGCTTTCGTTTGATCTCGTTGCCTTGCCATGTCGGGCGGCACTCGTGATCACGGCGGACGATCGCCAGCATGTCATGCTTCGAAATGCTCACCGGGATTTACAACTGGTTGTGGAGGGCGCGGAGGTTTTGTGCCCCGTTCGGCTTTCCGTCGACGCGATCTGACCCCCCGATCGGATGAGGCAGCACCTGAATGCGCCCGAATGCCTTAATGCTCTTCACGCGACTGGACAACTTCCCGACAGGCTGTTCCCCCCCGAAGCGCGCCAGCCGTCTGCGCTTTGTCCTCCGGGCACTCGACGGCTCGCTAGGCGGGGCATCGCACCGCCAAATCGCAATGGCCCTGTTGGGCCGACAACGCGTCAGGGCCGACTGGACGGATCCGCGCAACCACCTTCGCGATCGCATCCGCCGTGCCGTCCGGCGCGGTCACATGCTCATAGATCGTGGCTATTGGGATTTCCTCGCCTGAAAGTAATTGGAATAGCTCACCTGGAGCCGGTCAGCGGCGCGCGAACAGTTCTTTGTATCCAGTCGTAACCATCCAGTTTGCCCGATCGAGATGGCTGCGAACCGCCATTCGGGCGCGCTCAGGTTCTCGCATCGGATCGATGCCGAGGACGAGCTGCGCCATCTCGTCTTCGCTGGCATAGTCGGCGGACGCGTCCAGGAGCCTCATATAGATCGTGAAGTGCTCGTTGTCGTAAGCGGTCAGACGGTCCGACCAAGGGACTTCGTCTTGAACTTTGGGTTTCATCGCGACCTCCTGCGGTTCGGGTTTGTCGTCATTGGATAGGGCAAGACATCTCCTCGTTGGGCTAATTATATCGAATAGGAACGATCGTTCCTAGAACGATAGTTCCGGTTCTGGTCCCTTTCTTGCCATGGACCTCAAGGAGGTCATGGCGATCAACATGCGTCGTTTGCGCCATGATCAGGACCTGACGCAGGAAGAATTGGCTGCCCGCGCAGAGCTGAGCATGCGCTATGTGGGCTCGATCGAGCGTGCTCGGGTTTCCGCAAGCGTCAGTGTGCTTGGCCAGCTGGCAAAAGCGCTTGACGTTGATCCTTGTGAGTTGATTAGGCCGCAGTAACAAAGGCAATCCGGCCCATCCCGGATTGCCGAAATCGATTTTGATGGCGCGCAACCGGCCGCCAGTGAACTGAGCCCGCTTTCTTCGACATGGGTCTAGACTTTTCGGCTTTGCTCCCTGGCGCAGCTTGCGTGACCTACAGCGCTGACCTTGGGCGATAATCATCGTCAGATCGCATCCGGGAAGTCGCGATCCCTAACAGCAGATAGTTCGGGCAAAGTCGACGCTCGTGCCAATTGCTCCTTAAGTTTGTAGAGTATGCTCCGTGGTGAAATCCTCAACAGGAGGGTGGCCTCTCGCGTATGGGAATCCGAGACGTCTTTGCCCGCAATCTGCTTAGGCTTCGCGAGAAAAAGAAGCTGTCGCAGGAGGCGCTGGCACATGAAGCTGGTGTTGATCGAACCTACATCAGCGCTCTTGAGCGCAGTGTATATGCTGCTACCATCGACATGGTCGAGAAGCTCGCTACGGTGCTGGAGGTTGAGCCGGCAACGATGCTCGATCCGCGATCTGAATAGACTTAAGCATCGTCTGATGCCGAGATCCCTTCGATCGCCCCGCCAACGCCAGCTGCTGGAACAGCTGATAGCGGCGCGCAAGAACAAGGGCTTAACCCAGGCCAAGGTTGCCGAAGCGCTTCGCTGCCCGCAGTCTTTCGTGGCCAAGTATGAGGGCGGTGAACGTCGCATGGACCTCATTGAGTTCCTCGACGTAGCGGAAGCGCTCGAAATCGACCCTTGCGAGGTTCTCGCACATGTGCGTCGCTTGCGTGACCGATAGCTCGTGCTGTGCTTGGCTTGAGCGATCAACGTCATCAAAATCGCATCCCTGGATTTGCTGCCCGGCGGCAGGTGGTTCGGCAAATCGATGACAATGTGGATTACATATTATAGTTGATAAACTTAAGGCCCGTGATCCGCTGACCTTCGCGCATGGAGATGCGCAAGCTGGTCGGACGAAATGCACGCAGGATCAGGGAGAACGCCGGCCTGACGCAGGAGCAGCTTGCCGAGATCGCCGGCTTCAGCCAGCAGTACATCAGCGGGCTGGAGAAGGGTAAAAGGAACCCCACCATCGTCACGCTTTATGAACTGGCACAAGCCCTCCGTGTCAGCCACATCGATCTGGTGCGACCTGACTGACCAGGATTAAGCGCTATTTGGAAATGGCGCCGACGCGCCGCGGACATTTCGACCGCATCCGTCGTGTAAATGATGCTGCGCACACTCGGATAGGCGAAGAACGGCACGACTTGCTGCCAGTCGCGCCGCCAGCTCTGAGCGATCGCCGGGTATCGCCGGCCCAGTCGCCGGCCTCGAAGCCCTCCAGAGCCTTCATGCCGGCTTGGCGTCCGCGCCCCGGCAGATGGCGCTGAGCGTCGGCACGACGGCTTTGCGAAATCAAGTAAATGGCGGATCAGGTGCACCAGCAGGTTAGCACTGTCGCCTGGGAAAAAGGTGGCGCCGGTCGCCTCTCTCTTGGCCAAGCAGTTCGCCAGCCTGCCGTCTTACCAGCACCTCGCCAATCTCGTTGCGTTCTTGTTTAGGCCTCGCAACAGAGCCTTCAAAGAAATTCATGGAATCTTTGCGACCGCAAATCGCTGTCAATGGTACGTGCCCCACAGCTTTCGAGTTCAGTGGCGCAGAAATCTGGTGTCGTTTTATGTTCCGCCGCCGAACAGCATTTGCGAAGAGCGCGAAATGACAAAGCCATCAGGACGAGGATTCGGTCTTCTATTTGGCGTCGTGCTGACCAATGATGATACTTGTCGATCGCCTAATGACAGCAGCACATCTTGATCGCCTTCGGATCCTGGGCCTTTGCGCGCATGCCGGCCTGACTGTTTGCCAACTAGTACCTTTTCACAGTGGTTCTGACTCTTTGACCACTTGCGGATAGGCCCGACCCATTTTGGCTCGGGCCTTGTCGGTTGTGAACATCCAATCGATACGAGCTCCGGCAGCGTTTCGCTGGCGCTCCCATGCGGCGATCTCGCTGGTGAGACGCTCGGCATTGTCGATACGTCGATCCAGGCACTGGCCGTTGAGGACGCCGATCTCGATCTCGACCATGTTGAGCCAACTGGCGTGCTTGGGCGTGTAGTGGAATTCCAGACGGCGCAGGATGCGGCGGGCTTCGGCCGGCGGGAAGGCTTCGTAGAGGGCGCCCGCCGTGTGGGTCGACAAATTGTCCTGCACGACGCGAATGCAGCTTGCGTCGGAATAATGGACATCGACGAGGTCGCGCATGCAGTGGGCATAATCTCGTGCGGTGCGCCGCGCGGTGACCTTGACCCTTCGAAGGCCGGTTCACGTCAAGAAAGACGAACAGATTGACGGTGCCATTGCGGCGGTACTCATAGTCGTAGCGCTCCAGCTGGCCGGGCTCGGCGGGGATGGGCTGACGAACCTCGCCGATGAGCTGCACCGGGGTCTCGTCGAAGCAGACTACCGGGCGCTTTGGATCGGGCGCTTCGGCATAGAGATCGAGCACGTCTTCCATGCGTGCCACATACTCGCCGTTGATCTGGGGAATGCACCACATGTCCCTGCGCCACGGCTTGAGCTGGTTCTCGGCCAGCCGGCGGCGCACCGTCTCGTGCGACAGACTATCGTGATCGGTCAGCTTGACCATGGCGTCGGCAAGCAGTTCCAGCGTCCAGCGGCGTCGGCCCGCAGGCGGGTTCGCGCACGCCGTCGCCACCAGCAAGGCTTCCTCCTTGCCGGTCAGCTTGCGCTCGGCCCCCGGACGCGGCAGTTCGCTCATTGCGTATTCCAGATTGCCCTCCACAAAACGGCGCTTGGTGCGATAGACGGTCGAGCCGCCCACCGCCGCCACCCGGGCAATCTCCTCGTCGCTGCTTCCGGCATTCGCGGCAAGCAGGATTTGGGCTCGCTTGAGCTTACGGGCAGCATGCCTGCCTCCCTTCAGCATGGTGTTCAACTCGTCGCGTTCGGCTTGGCTCAGTTCCACTCGATAACGTATGTTCATTGCGGCCTCCTCGTCGGAGGCACCGGACGAATCCAAAGATGAGTCAAAAATCAGACGCTGCACAGCGGCCCGCCGACAAGGGCTTCACCGAAAAGCAGGGTCAGTACCTGGCCTTCATCTACACCTATTCGTACATGTTTCGGTGCTCGCCCGCCGAAGCCGACATCCAACGCCATTTCCAGGTCAGTCCGCCGTCGGTCCATCAGATGATCGTCACCCTCGAACGCAACGGCCTCATTCGCCGTCAACCCCGCGTTCCAAGAAGCATCGAGATCCTTGTCCCTCCGCCACGCCTGCCCATTCTCGAATGGCTGGAAATCAACCAGTCAACATCACTGTGAAAAGGTACTAGTGGCTCTGCACAGTGATTATGACTCTTTGGCGGTTGGCACTGGATAGGCTTTGGCCAATTTGAGGCGGGCCTGTTCAGTTGAGAACATCCAGTTGATGCGGGCGCCGCTGTTATTTCGCTGGTTTTCCCAAGCGGCGACCTCGGCAACGAGGCTGTCGCGACTTTCGATGCGGCGGTGGAGGCACTGACTGCGCAGGACGCCGATCTCGATCTCGACCATGTTGAGCCAGCTGGCATGCTTGGGCGTGTAGTGGAACTCCAGCCGTCGCAGGATGCGTCGCGCCTCTGATGGCGGCAGGGCCATAGAGCGCGGCGGGCGAGTGGGTGGACAGATTGTCCAGGACCACGCGGATGCAGGCGGCCTCGGGATAATGGACATCGGCGAGATCGCGCATACAGTGGGCAAAATCGGCGGCGGCGCGCCGCTCGGTGACTTTCACCTTGCGCCAGGGTCGGTGAGCGTCGAGGAAGACGAACAGATTGGCAGTGCCGTTGCGCCTGTACTCGTAGTCGTAGCGCGCATCCTTCCCGGCGCGGCCGGGATCGGCTGGCGCACTTCGCCGATGAGTTGGGTGGGGCTTTCGTCGAAGCACACGACCGGCCGCCGTGGATCTGGCGCCTCGGCGTAGAGGTCGAGCACATCCTCCATGCGCGCGACATACTCGGCGTCGATCTTGGGAATGCACCACATGTCCTTGCGCCACGGCTTGAGGTCGTTCTCGGCCAAGCGACGGCGCACCGTCTCGCGCGACAGCTGTTCATGCTCGGTCAACTTGACGAACGCGTCCGCCAGCAGCTCCAGTGTCCAGCGGGCCCGGCCGGGCGGCGGACTGGAGCAGGCGGTGGCCACCAGCAAGGCTTCCTCCTTGCCCGTCAACTTGCGCTCCGCCCCGGGACGTGGCTCTTCGCTGAGCGCCGCCTCCAGGCCTGTCTGCACGAAGCGGCGCTTGGTGCGGTAGACCGTGGAGCCGCCGACCACCACCGTCGTCGCAATGGTCTCGTCCCTCTGGCCGGCGTCGGCAGCCAGCAGGATCTGGGCCCGCTTGAGCTTGCGCGCCGGATGCTTGCCACTGCGCAGCATCGCTGTGAGTCATACGCATTGCGCTGGGGAGTCCACCGCCGGGACGAGTTCCCAGTTGGAGAGCGAGGGCACCGTTAAGTGGTACAATCCCCAAAAGGGCTTCGGCTTCATTGCTCCTGAAAACGGTGAGAAGGCCATCTTCGTTCATGCCACCGCGCTGACCCGCTCAGGACTCAGCATGCTGATGGAGGGTCAGAAGGTGTTTGTCCAATGCGGGCAGGGCAAGAAAGGCCTGGAAGTTCGGAGCATTCGCCTCGCTTAGAGCCAAATGCGTTGGCCTTGGACCGAAATCGCGCCTCAAACAAAGAAAAAGCCCGCTGCCGGGAGGAGATGGCAGCGGGCTCTATTTCGAATGAGACGCGGGAGAAGGTGCGCCCCATTCAGCGTCGGCACCACATCTGGGAGGAGTAGATGGCCGACACCATGGTCATACCGATAGCCGCAGCTATTGCAATGCACAAATTTCATATCGCGAGTGCGAAATGATGCCGCATCCGCTTGGTCGATCCTGAAAAAGTGCGGTCAGGCTGCGGCTTTCTTGCGGGCACGCTTAGCAGGTGCCGGCGCTCCCGGTTCTTTCGGTTTGCGGCCCAGACCCATGGTCTTGGCCAATGCCGAGCGCGCCGCAGCGTAGTTCGGCGCCACCATGGGATAGTCCGCCGGCAGCCCCCATTTCGCGCGATATTCGTCGGGCGTGAGGCCATAGTGGGTAGTCAGGTGACGCTTGAGCGACTTGAACTTCTTACCGTCCTCAAGGCTGACAATGTAATCGGGTGTAACCGATTTTCTGATCGGTACGGCAGGCTTGAGAGCTTCCGGCTTTTCTGGTGCGGCACCACCAGCAGTGCCTGTCAATGCGATGTGGATCTGGCCGATAAGCCCAGGCAGTTCACCGACGGGAACCGGATTATTCGAAACATAGGCTGAGACGACATGGGCGGTGAGAGGTCGTGTCCCACCGCGTGGTGTAGGTCGGCGGTAGCGATTGGGAGATCGGCTGCATCCTGGGATCACGCAGCGCACGGCCGCCTTTCATCTGGGCAACGCTGACCGGAAGCTTGGGTGACGACCACCAGGCAGGCAATTGGGCGCCTGGCCCGTTCGGGTTTTTCGGATCAATGACAAGTTAGCTTCACGTGCGCGGCGGGGTTGAAGAGTCGCCTGTGGGCGCTCGAGTGCCTTAATGCCCATTGTGCTTACGGCGAATTGCCTGCCCGCTTGTTCAGCCGAAAAAACGTGGCCCCCGATTGAACGTCGTTCTTCGGGGCATCGACGGATCGCTCGCCGGACCTTCACATCGCGAGATCGCTGAAGTGCTGATCGGAGAAGTCGGATCCACGCGAACTGGATGGATCCTGGCGATCACCTCAGCGACCGCATTCGGCGCGTCTCTCCGGCCGTGCGCTCAGGAATGGGGACTGTCGTGAGTTTCTTGCCTGAAAACGTGACAATCCAGCCGTGCGTCAGCCGGCGAACAGTTCGCTCGGTCGATATGGCTGCGAACAGCCTTGCGGGCGCGTGCCGGTTCAAGGACGGGGTCGATGCCGAGAATGAGTTCGGCCATTTCCTCTACGCTGGCATTGTCGGCGCAGGCGTCGAGGATGTGCAGGTAAATGGTGGAATGCTGCCTGTCGTAATTTGTGATGCTGTCTGACCAGGGGACTTCGTCGCGCAGTGGCGAGTTTTCAGTCCCATCTGTTCCCGTTGGCCTATTCATGTCTGCCGCGAACCTCACATGTTGATCACTGGATTCAAGACAGCATATCCCAAAATGGGATAATCCGGAACCGGGATTAGTGGCTGAGCCGGTTTTTACCCGACCGGTTCGCCTACATGCCCAAATCTCTTCGATCTCCCCGCCACCAGTGGTTTCTGGACCAGCTGATATTGCTGCGCAAGGCCAAAGGCATGACCCAGGCCCAGGTGGCTGAGAAACTTCGCCGGCCGCAATCCTTCGTGGCCAAGTATGAGGGTGGAGAGCGGCGTCTCGATATCATTGAGTTTCTCGACGTAACTGAAGCGCTTGACGCCGACCCGTGCGAGATTCTGTTGAGCCTGTGGTCATAGCTGGCGCCGGCGCGCGTCGCGGCGTGCACCGGCTGCCGGCGGACCAGCCCCGCTTTCTTCGGCAAGCTCAGGCCTCTCACCCATTCGGGCTCCCGCCCTGGCGCGGGTCGAAAGACCCGCGCAGCTCTTCTCTGTTGGGCCTTTCCCGGCGGGGCGGGGTAGGCGGCACGCCCTTCTAGGCCGCCGCGGCATCCCGCAACCTTCGCTCTGGCTTCGGGTCCCTCTCTTCGTTCCGGTCCTTCGGATGCGGTCAGCCTGGACGGCGGCCCTTGCGGTCGCAACTCGCCGCCCACCCCCGCTCACATGGGGACTTTGTCGTCAAGGCTGTCTTCGCATATCTACCTCGATGCGTTGTGATCCCAGGTCCGAGCCTGTCGTCTTGGCGCGGTGACAACACCGGTCCAAACTCACATACGGTCGCTGCGCTGTGGCAGCTGCACCAACATCCCGCTTTCGTCGGTAAGGCTCAGGGGAACGCGACCAATCTTCCGGACGGCATTTTAGGCCAAGTGGGGTGGGAGGTTCGTTCGCCCAGGATCAGCCGGGAGCGATCAATCCCGGCGGATGGAAAAGAGTACGTTGATCATGCCGGCTTCATGACAGCGCCCTCAATGACAGCACCATGATGAACATACTTCCATAGCGCGATCAGAAGTTTTCTCGCGAGCGCAATAATGGCCGGCTTCCGGCGCCTGCCACCGTCGAGCGCGACCCGCTCCTGGAACCATTGTGCTAAAGCCGATCGAGGTTGATGCAAAAGCCAGAACCACGACAATTGCACCATCACGGTCCTCAGCCTCGGATTGCCCGCTTTCGATACGCCCTGTTCCCGGCTGATCGATCCGCTTTGCCACGGTGTCGGCGTCAGACCGGCATAGGAGGCAAGCTGCCTTCGATTCGCAAATTCGCGATATAGACCCTCGGACCAAAGCACCTCGGCAAAGTCCGCTCCCACGCCGCGCAGTTGCTTGAGCATCGACATTCCATTGGCGACTTTTGATGGGTCGCATTCATCGCGAGCCACTTCGTCACGCGCTGCCTCCACGTCCTTGATTTGCCGAAGCACGAGCTCGATCCGGTCCAGTGCACGGACAATCTCCGCTTTGAGATTCGACGGTAGTTCACGACCGTCTCCGGTCCTGAGTTCTTCCAGTCGAGTGCGGCGGTCCCGCTTCAGCGGCTCAAATCCCACGATGCCCTGCGAGAACAAGAGCCCCTTGACCCGGTTCACGATCTTGATCCGCTCTGCGATGAGAGCGCGTCGTTCACGGCTGTTGCGCTTTCGGTCCTCTTGCTCGGGCGATGGCGGAACGACCATGGCGCATACCCGCGGCTCGCCGCGCTTGTAGGCAAGCAGGGCGCGAAGAAGGGTCTCGCCATTCAGCTTGTCCGTCTTCGCCCGGCGCTTCCTGCGTGACGTGGCAATGGATGCTGCATCAACCACATGGCTTTCGATACCGTCACGCTCAAGGATCCGATGTATCCAGAAGCCGTCCAGGCCAGCCTCCTGGATTGCGATCACCGGCACGTCACGGCCCGTTCTGCGCTGAACCGTCGCCTTCAACTGGCGGATAAGGTCGAACAATCCGGCCGTATCGCCTGCCTTGACGACGCGCTTTGACATCTTCTCTCCGTTGCACGGCAACAAGCTTGTCACCAACCAGCTCGAGCGACTGAGTTCCAGGGACAGGAAGATAGCGCCGAGTGTCGTATGGACCGCATCGGTTTCAATCTCAGTCACGCTTTCAGCTTTCATGTGTTCTATCCCTCCAAGTTGTTCATGAGCAATACGCCGGCCAAAGCGAGTTGATCGCAGCTGCGGTCATCGCTTCGCGATGTGGTTTTGGTTGTTGCCTGCCCCCGCTCGCGGGGTGGGCGACGCTCCTTTCTAGGCCCGCTGCGGCAGGCCGCAATGTTCGCTCCGCTCACATCCTCCACTCCGTTCCGGCCCTTCGGGTGCGGCCTGCCTCGTTCAGCGGGCCAAGCCAGTCGCGTTCTGCCGCCCACCCCACTCACGGGGGCAGGCACGCGAGATCGGGATCGAGCGCTGCCTCCACCGCCCATGGGATCTTCCGGGGAAAGCCGCGATTGGCGAGCGAAGAACGATGCAGACAGAAGCGAACCGCTAGCGGAGACACAGGTGAGGGGCGGGCGCTCGGGTGTCAGGCTCTACCAGGAGATCACAGGCCGTATCATTGCCGAGCTGGAGCCCGACACCGTAACGTGTGTGCATGGGGCAGGGCGAGGGCGGCCCTGGCTGTCGAGGAATGCTTCCCTGGCGCCAAGCAGGCGGCAGCAGCCAAACCTTGCCGATATTCCCCAGCCCGCCGATCGAGCCTTGGCCTGTGGTGTTGGCATAGGTGGTGCCGAGGCTAAGCTCGGCGGCGACGTTGTCCGTGAAGAAATACGTGCTGTTTTACCCCGGCGATCATTCTGCCTCTGACCGTTGGCAGGCCGGGATCATCGCGGCTCGTCGCGGAGCAGTTTTCATGAAGCAGGCGGGTCGCGTCGTCATCATCACAGGCGCCGCGAGCGGGGATCGGCGGTGCCCTGATCGATCTTTTTGCCGGGGATGGCGCAACTGTTGTTGCCGTGGACCTTCCGGGCAGCGGCGTGGTGAACTGGCCCATGGCTCGGCCATCCACATCTCGGCCTCGAATGCGATGTCTCGCGAAAGAAGCTATCCTCGCGCTTTACGGCCGGGTCGAAGCGCAGTTCGCGCACATCGGCGTCCTCATCAATAATGCTGGGGTGGAACCCACCATGGCCGCGACTGCCGGCTTCCGACGCGGGCTGGCGGTAAACCTGATTGGACCGTTCGTCATGGCCCTCGAGGCGGCGCGGCGGATTCAGCCGGGTGGTGTCATCGTCAGCCTCGCTTCGGTGGCCGGCGTGGTCGGCAATCCCAAACGCAACGCCTACGCAGCCTCGAAAGCGGGCTTGATCTCGTTGACGAAGTCGCTTGCACGCGAGTGGCTTCCCGCGACATCCGCGTGACGGCGGTAGCCCCGGGCTACGTGCGCACGCCGATGGCGGCAGAACTGGAACGCGCGGGCAAAATAGACCTCTCGCGGCGGTACGCCGCCGCGTGCCGATGGCGAGCAGAGATGAGCCGTGGGGGCTTCGGGCGCGAGCTGTTCACGTTCTGTCGAAGACCCTGCGCGACGTCCACCGGTTCGGCTTCGACGAGGCCGGCACGCCGGCGGTGCGGTCGCGGCTATCGAAGCGCGTCCCGACATGGCGCGGGCGTAAGAAAAGCCGGCTTGCGAGGAAGAGAATCATGTCAGACCTTGAGCTGCTGCAGAAGAAGGTCCGCAACCTGCAGTGGCGCCGCGGGAGCCGCCAAGAGGGAATTGCACGACCTTGCAGAGGACCTGCCGGTCAACTGGACCGAGATCAAGGCAGTCGCCAGGAAAGCCTTCGAGCTTTTTGCCGAGTTGAATGCGGCAAAGGAAGAACTCGCGGCGTTGGAGAATTCACAATGACGGGCGCTTTTGTCACCCGCGACGGCTTACCATGGACGCCGCACTATCTGACGGCGATCGATGGCGCGACCTGCATCGGCTGCGGCCGCTGCTTCAAGGTCTGCGCGCGCGAGGTCATGCACCTTCATGGCGTCGATGACGCAGGCGAAATCCTCGGCATCTGCGCGGGCGAGGACGACGACTTCGACGGCGAGCTCAACCGCATGGTCATGGTCGTCGATCCAGGCCGGCCGTTGCGCGCCTGCGGCCGCGTCTGCCCGAAGAACTGCCAGACCCACAGCGGCCAACAAGCTTGCTGCATGAGCTGGGGACAAGACCAGGAGAACGGCGTTCTTTTAGAATCTTTTGTTGCGTCCTGTCGCTGGTCCTGTGCGCCAACGCTGTGACGGTTTACGTTCCTCCCATTCCATCGGCAGAGCAATCGTGATCATGCTGGCTTCTTCACTGCTTTTTCAGCTGGCCTATTTCGCAAGCGTGCTCTCTCTGGTCTGGCGGTCTGGCTGCGCTCGCAAAGCTGGCAATAGCGCAGATGCCGACCGCGTGTCGTCTTTGGTTTCCTAGGCGATGGTCGCCTCATCGCAGCATGCCGACATGTGGATCGCTTCGTCTCAATCGCAAGGAAAGCGCTGGAAGTCCCCAGGGCTCTGATGGGACGTCGGAGAGCGCGGCCGACCAATCCAAGCAGCGCTTATGGAACGAGTTTTGCGTGGCTATTTCAGCTGAATGATCATCGCCGGAGAGAATATGCTGGAAAAATTCGAACGTTACCCGCTCACCTTTGGACCCACACCCATTGAGAAGCTCGACCGGCTCGGCAAGCATCTGGGGGGAAAGGTCGAAATCTACGCCAAGCGCGAGGACTGCAACTCCGGTCTCGCGTTCGGCGGAAACAAGCTGCGCAAGCTCGAATACATCATCCCCGACGCGATCGCGTCAGATGCCGATCCCCTCGTAACCGTCGGTGGCGTGCAGTCCAACCACACGCGCATGGTCGCCGCCGTTGCCGCCAAGATCGGCATGAAATGTCTCCTGGTTCAGGAGAGCTGGGTTCCGCATGAGGATGTCGTCTACGACCGCGTCGGCAACATTCTCTTGAGCCGCATCATGGGAGCGGAGGTGCGTCTGGTCGACGATGGCTTTGACATCGGCATCCGGCACAGTTGGGAAAAAGCGCTCTATGAGGTCAAGGCAAGGGGCGGCAGGCCCTATGCGATACCCGCCGGGGCGTCTGTTCACCCGAACGGCGGCCTCGGCTATGTCGGGTTCGCCGACGAGGTGCGCGCCCAGGAGAAACAGCTTGGGTTTGCTTCGACTATATTGTCGTTTGCACGGTCACGGGTTCAACGCATGCCGGCATGCTCGTCGGGTTCGCCGAGGACGGTCGACAGCGCACCGTGATCGGTATCGATGCCTCTGCCACTCCCGCAAAGACCAAGGCTCAGGTGCTTAGCATTGCCCAACATACAGCGATGCTCGTCGAGCTCGGAACGGAACTTGCCGAGGATGACATGGTGTTGCTCGAGGACTACGCGTACCCGCGTTATGGTATTCCATCCGAGGAAACCAAGGAGGCGATCCGCCTGTGTGCGCGGCTTGAGGGTATGATTACCGATCCCCTCTATGAGGGCAAATCGATGCAAGGGATGATCGACCTCGTCCAAAAAGGCTTCTTTCCAGAGGGCTCGAGGATCCTCTACGCGCATCTCGGCGGCGCCCCGGCCATCAATGGTTATGGCTACACCTTTCGCAATGGCTGACGCGTGACAGCTCGCGTTGCGCCCCCCTGCCGTGACAGCGCTGCGCCAAGTTTTTCCGAAGGCCGTTGGGAAACCGCAGTGGGCAGTTAACTGCCTCGGTGAGCACGACAAGACGCTGCCCAGTTCCCGACCCGCGCCAGGCTTGTTCGACCGCCAACGCAAGCTCCCGTGCGGTGGCAAAATGTCCGCCACCGGGGCCATCTACCCCAACGTAATCGGTGTCGCAGAATCCGCAGAGCCGCATATGACATTGCTTAAGCGGCCTTCGAGTGAGCAAGGGAGCATCTCGCCTGGCTTACGAGACGCGGCAATAGGTGGGAAATGTCCCACTGCACGTTTTGCAGCTCGTGCCACCGTGGGGGCCCGATGCCGAAAACCCACTCGCCCGAACTCCACGCAGAATCAAGTTTCAGCGGGTGGAGGCTGCGGGGAAGGGTCTCTGGTTCCTCGAGCCTATCACCACGAGAAACGCCGCTATCACGTCGCTCATGGCGATGATGCCTTGACGAGGACGAGGCGTGAGAATCCTGGTGTCTCCTCGAAAGCCTGCCTCACAGCACGGAAGAACTCGCTCATCAGCCGCAAGCCGCGCTCCAGGATGAGCCGGTCGAGCGATGAGTATGTCGTGTGGGGCAGGGCGCCGAGAAAATCCGCCATGTCCTGATCGGTGATCTGAAGGGCTTCATCGATGGTCTTGCCGACGATGAATTCGATAAACGTCGAGGAAGCGGTTATGGCCGAGCCGCGGCCGAAGGTCTGGAACGTTGCGGCAGTAATCGTCTCGGTCTTGGGGTCGAAACCCATCATCAATTTAAGCCCGTCGCCGCAGGCGACGGCGCCCGGCAACGGGCTGCACGTTTCAAAACTCTCTCGGCGATTTCACGCACGTATCGCAGATTGGGGACCCTGGACACCCCCAGATCGGCTTGCCCGCGTAGCAGCGGCAGTTGTCTATGGGACGCGGCCATCTGCAAACGCGATGGTATCGTCCGGAATATTATATTGGCGAACTGAACACCACGTCGCGCATACTTGCAGCTGGCGGGGACAAACGCCCATGATTGTGGGGGGCAAAGACAGTCGTTCATCGACGTTCTCCCCTTTTTTTATTGAGAGTCATAAGTTGAAACCGCAAGACGGCTGCTAGGTTGCGAGCATAGGAAGACGCAATATGTCGCCGTCCTCAAGCTTCAGGTCTTCAACGCTCTTTCAGCGGCTTGCTGAGGGAATGCTATTGGGAAAGCCACATATGTCCGGGTCGAGTGATCTTGCGGATGAAAAGCGCCAGAGCGAGCTTTCAAGCTTTGTCCTGAGGGAGGTGCAGCGCATTCTCGCCCAATGTGATGAGGCGAGGCAGGTTGGCAGGGCAGCTGTTGCGCCTGCTTCCGCCGATTTGACTGCCGTGGCCGCTGAATTGCTTGGCAGGCTGGAGGCCGAAGCAGCGCGACGGCTGAACGCTCAGGCGTGTGAGATCGCTTCGCGACCCCGGCCAGCCGATCATCCGCTCGGGCATTCGGTACTGAAAGATTATCCGAGAGAAGGCTCGCGCATTGCAGAGTGGGCCGGTCCAGTTGCTGGCTCGACGCATCTCGAGAGACGTTTTGGGATACCGCGGTCAACGCTGCATTGGTGGCAGCAGCACAATGATGTGGTTGCCTTTCGAAGAGGCTCCCGCAAGCATGTATTTCCCCTGGCTCAGTTCATCGACGGCAGGCCCATGCCCGGAATCCGGCAGGTGCTCTCCTCGATGTCCGATCCCAGATTGGCTTGGCTGTGGCTGATCAGTCCCTCGCCTCTTCTCAAAGGCCGCGTTCCTATCGAATTGCTCAGGGAAGGTACGAACACAGAAGTCGTTGCGTCGGCCGCCCAGGCCATTTCTCTGATTGGAGATGTCTGACGTTGGTCAGGCGTCGGTGGTTTTTCGTGCAGATTTGATGCGTACGCAAATAGTCAATGTACCAATTGTGCGGTATGTATAAATGTATAGTTGTTCAATTTGTGCAAGTAATACTGAGAATTTTGTGATAAAAATACAACTGATACTGCAAGGTTTGGTCGGAAGCAGAGTTTGAACTTGCACTATTCCGTCCGGTGAATAGCGTTCGAGCCGGGAAGGATGCTTCGTGATGCGCATCTTTTTCGATCGTGGGGACAAGGGAGCGGTTCGTCCATCGACGTCCTCGCCCTTTTCAAATCATTCAAGGAGATCAAAATGAACATCAAGAGCCTTCTTCTCGGCTCCGCTGCGGCACTGGTCGCAGTTTCCGGTGCGCGCGCCGCCGACGCCGTCGTCGTTGCCGAGCCGGAACCCGCTGAATACGTCAAGATCTGCGACGTCTACGGCGCTGGCTACTTCTACATCCCCGGCACCGAGACCTGCCTGCGCATCGGCGGCTATGTCCGCTACGACATCGGCGTCGGCGACATCGGCACATTCACCGGTGCGGGGACCGTCGACGTCGAGGACGGCGACGAGCAGGATACCTACTGGAAGCGTGCTCGCTTCACGCTGAAGACCTGGACCGGCCAGGAAACCGAGCTCGGCACCTTGAAGACGTACACCGAGACCCGCTTCAACTTCCGCAACACCCAAGGCGACACATTTCCGGCCCTCAACGAAGCCGGCAACACGGGCGTTTCGCTACCCTACGCCTGGATCCAACTCGGTGGACTGCGCGTCGGTAAGGACGACTCCGCCTTCGATACGTTCAGCGGCTACGCCGGCAACGTCTTGAACGATACGCTGGTTCCCTACGGTGGCTTCGACACCAACGTCGTCCAGTACTATTTCGACGCCGGCAACGGCTTCTCCGCCGTGGTTTCGCTCGAACAAGGTTACGGCGACTTCACGATCGACAGCTACGTCCCGCATGTCGTCGGCGGTGTGAAGTGGACGCAGGGCTGGGGCGCGATCACCGGCGTCATTGCCTATGACAGCAACTATGAAGAAGTGGCCGGCAAGGTTCGCCTCGACGTCACCCCGATGGAGAACCTGTCGCTGTTCATCATGGCCGGCTACGGCACCGACGACAACTACACGGATGGCGGCTTCGCAATCCCCGCCAGCGGCCGCGGCATGTACAAGCTGTGGAGCGGCAATTGGGCAGTCTGGGGCGGTGGCACCTACACCGTCAACGAGAAGACCTCGTTCAACACCCAGATCTCGTATGACGAAGGTGAGAATCTCGGCGTCGTGGCGAACATCGCCTACGATATCGTCCCCGGCCTGACGATCACGGCCGAAGCCAGCTACTTCCATCTTGGTGATGAGACCGTCAGCAACTGGACCGGTGCCGATGACGACGACAACTTCGGCGGCCTCCTCCGCTTCCAGCGCTCGTTCTAATCAGTAGCGTTTGACTGAAATCGAACCCGGCGGGCAACCGCCGGTTTTTTTTGTATCGGCGTGGCTGTCGCGTTGCGTGATGCATGACGCCGGCAATGCCAGCCATGGCCGTTCTTTGCTGGATCGGCCTTCAATTTCCCAACGCCGGCGAATGGGCATCAGCCACCATGCCTTCCTCGTCTCAGGGCGGAGCGACGCGAAAGCGGAGCGCAGACCCTGGAAATGACGATGGGAGGGATGCTGACCGGTGCCGGTCGCACGCTAGAAATCGGCCCGCGAATCTATGCGCTTGCCACCCCCCGCGGTCCACACAATGCGGACCGCCGACCTCAAGTCAAATGTCTGCAAGATCGCCCAGCGACTGTATCAGCGGCTGAATTTCGTTTTCATAGTTCTTCCAGCGCTTGACGGACGATTTGTAAATCGGTTGACGAACCTGCCAGCGACTGGGCGTGTTGACCGAACCATCCCTGTCGAAAAAGCGCAGGCAGGCATCATCCCAGGGCAGCCCGAGATAATCTATCAGGCGGCGTGATTGCGCTTCCTGGTCCTCGACCAGCGTTTCGTAGCGATTTTCGAAGATAAGGCCCGGAAAAACCTCGTTCCAATGCTGCATCAGGCGGTCATACTCGCGATAATACAGCCCGAGTGTCTGCAAGTCGGTATTGTAGCTGTGTGCCTCGCTGAAGTTGAGGACAAAGCAAGAGACGCAATTGTCGATGGCGTCACGACGGCAATGAATGATGCGTGCGTTGGGGAAGAGAAGCCCGATAAGGCCGATCAGTTCGAAATTGTGCGGCGTCTTATCCACGACGCGAAGTGCGGCAGGCGCCCGCTCCCGCAAGTAGGACAGATGCTCTTCGGCCAAGGTTCTGGACAGGTCTTCCGTGATCGACGTGATTGGCTGGTGCAAATCTCCAGCCGATGATGTCTTGAGACCGATCGCATTCGCGACCCGCCTTAGTTTGCTAAGCTCCCCTGCACCATGAACATCGGGATGGCTGGCGCAGATCTGCTCGGTGAGCGTCGTTCCCGAGCGGGGCATGCCAACCACGAACACAGGCATTTCGGAAGGATTTCCATAGCCGGCCCGGGCAGCCAAAAAGTCCGGCGTGAAGGTCTCAATCATCGAATCGATCCACCGACGATACAAGTCGATATCGAACTTGTGGCCTGAGGCCTGTTTCGCCCTGTTGAAGTGGTCGAATGCCTCATCATAGCGCTTGAGGTCGTTCAGCACCTTGCCGGCGGCGTGATGGAGTTGCTGCGCGGCTTCCGAACCAAGTTTCGGATTACCGAGTTCGCGAAGGATGGATTGGAGCTCCTCGGGCTCCTCGGTGAACTTTCGCGTCTGTACAAGGTCGTTGTAGGCAGCCGGCACCCCAATACGGCGATCGATCGCTTCTTTCAGATAGACGGCGGCTTCATCCATACGCCCCAGGCCGCTGAGCGCGCCGGCCAGCCCGGCTCGCACCTTGGGATGATCGCGGTTGATTTTCAGCGCCTTCTCGTAAAGCGGTAGAGCCATGTCGGGTTTGTCAAACGCCGTGTAAGTGCGCCCCAATGCACAAAGTGCTTCGATAAGGCCGGGCTGCAGTTCCAGGGCATACTGCATATGCCTGATTGCTGGCGCATACTCGCTGACCTTCACATAGGCCTCGCCAAGGCTGAGGTGGTAGTAGGGGTTTTTAGGTTCCTCGCCGACCGCCCGTGCGAAATATCGCAAGGCCCTCTCATCGTCGTAACCCAGATAGAAGGTCCCCAGGATGTACAAGGCGAGCGGATGGTTTGGCGTGCGCTCCAGAACCCGAAGGCATAGGTCCTGAGCCTCGTCGAGCCGCTTGGCCTGCTGAAAGGCATATGCCTGTTTCAGCAGCGCGTCGTCGGCCTGTGCACGCGATTGGGCGTTGCCTTTCTGCAGGTTCACTGGCTTTACTATCGGCACCTTCGCTTTCGGCGCGGGTCCGGGCTTGATGTGCTTTGACCAGGCAGGTGGGAGTCGATTGTTCATGCTATCTCGCTAGCAAACGAGATATCTCGCTTAGCAAAAAGAGCGGCGGGAATCCAGCATGATGTCGCAGCCAAGGCGCGAGCTTGCGCGGCCAACTGTGCCGCGCTAGCAAGAAGGCCCTTTTTGAACGAGCCTTTGCCATGCGCCAGCGGGCTCCCCTCACGCTGATCGGCCAATGGCGCGTCCACTCCGACTGAAACGATCCTCGCGATCACCTGCGCGATCGCATCCGCCGCGCCGTTTCGCGTCGCCGCGCACTGATGAATGGCGCGTACCTCGACTTTCCCGTCTGAAAAGGCGTGGCAATCCGCGCCGTATTCAGCCGCCGAACAGGTGCTTGCTGCCGCTCGTCACCATCCAGTTGCGCGGTCGGGTACTTGAGGCGGCCGGGAAGGCGCGGAACCGGTCTAGCGGGTGCATCGCTTAGGTTATGCATCAAGTGTCCTCTTTGCTCGACTGTATTGATAGTCCGAGCGTTCTGGCAGCACGGGCATTTCAGGCTGTATCTTTTGTCCCAGGCTCTTTCCAGACTTGCAACTTCATCTTACCTCGGCAAGGCCGCTTCACCCTGCGGTTACGAAGTAACACGGTTGCTTTTCTGTAAGAAGGTCCCCCTTTCTGCGCAATTAACCTCAAGTCATCCGGAATCCTGCATGCTTGTAATATATGTTTTGCAGTTTTTTACCATATAT
The DNA here is from genome assembly GCF_055901575.1 of Mesorhizobium sp. WSM4842. Taxonomy (NCBI): domain Bacteria; kingdom Pseudomonadati; phylum Pseudomonadota; class Alphaproteobacteria; order Hyphomicrobiales; family Phyllobacteriaceae; genus Mesorhizobium; species Mesorhizobium sp. WSM4842. The sequence goes on along the minus strand of NZ_CM148372.1, from coordinate 6,655,902 downwards.
TTAATGAAAAAATGCTGTTCATTAGCCAGACATTACATCTAAAAGTGAGTCGGACCTGCGCGGATGGCAGCATGAATCGGGATTTTGACCACTAGCAGGAGAGAATATGCCTTCCATATCTACTCGCAGCGCCAACGCAACGGACGCAGAGACGGTCGCCCGTTTCATTCACGCGCTACTCGATGAACTCTCAGGCGGGAAAGCGCCCACGCCCGACGTCGTCAGACAAAGCGCGGAGACGGTGCTTGCCGACGCTGGCGTGGTCGCTGTGATCGCAAGTGCAGATGACGAGCCGGTCGGCATGCACGGCGATCTGTGCAGGAGGCAAGTTTGGCTACATTTCGGAGCTGTAAATTCGACCCGACATGCGCTCCAAAGGGATTGCCCCTCATCTGCTTGAGGTCGCCTCACAGGAAAGCCGTGCTCGTGGTTGGACGCGACTTGAGGTTGGAGCGCCCGGGCAACCAAAATGGAAGCGCACGCTCGATTTCTATTTGCGGAAACGGGTTCGAGGAAGTCGGCCCTCGGCTCTGTCGGATAAACTAGACTCAGAGTGTCTGCTGTGGACTGGCTCAAAGCAACCTGCACGATCTCAGCGGATTGAGGTCCGGCGTGGTCGCTGCCTGCCGCTGCAATCGTACCGCATCGTCATCGCAAATGTGTGCCTCAGATAATGCAAGGTTCCCGTCACGCCGGCCGCCCGGAACGCATCGGCAAAAACCGCTGTCAATCGGGTCAAGCTAACGGCGTTTCCTTGAGTGTTGAGGAACAGAGCCGAGGGCGGCAATTTTGTCAACCTACAGGGGCGCCGCATAGACGACCGCACGTGACGTGCACCCGGTTAGGCTGCGTATAGCCAAATGGCGGATCATTCCTATGAGGGTAGTTTCATGAAATTGTATGCGAAAGTCTTTGGTGGAGCGGCAGCGTTGCTCGCTGCCTGGCCGGCGATGGCCAGCGCCGCGGCGGCGAGCGAACCGGCGCGCTACAATCCCAATTTCTCTTTCGTTGGCGGCGTCGGCGTCATCGACATCGAGGCCAACGAGCTAGTCTATCAGGCTCCCGGCAGCGGCTCGAAGCTGAGCCACCTTATCTGGGAAGGCACCGCTCCGGTCATTTCAGCCGAGATGACGGCGCGCAGCGAGGCCGGCTGGACCGCCAAGCTTTCCGGCCAGATCGCCTTCAGCGGCGACAGCTACATGGAAGACTATGACTGGATCCCGACCAATGATGGCTGGAACGACTGGATCCCGCCATTCTCGACCAAAGATGGCTGGAACGACTGGAGCGACCGTTCGCGCCATTCCGACACCGATCTGGATCACTTCTATTCGGCAACCGTCGCGATCGGCCATGACTTCCAGGTCAGCAATCAGCTGCTGATTAACGTCAACGGTGGCTTCAAGTACACCTCGGTCAAGTGGACTGCCTATGGCGGCTCCTATGTCCACAGCGATGCCGGCTTCCGGGATTCGGTTGGCGACTGGCCAGGAGGCACAAAGGTCGCCAGCTACCAGCAGAACTTGCCGGTCGCCTTTGCCGGCATCGATACGACCTATGTCAAGGATCACTGGAACTTCGGCTTTGCGCTGAGGGGCGGGATGACGTTCTCGGCCGGCGATACCGATCATCACTGGACGGGTGACGAGCGCTTCGAGGATGATTTCAAATCGGCGCCGGTTCTGATGGTCGGCGGCAGCGTCGGCTATCAGTATAACGAGCGGACCAGCTTCTTCGTCTCCGGCTCCTACGAAAAGGTGTTCACCGCTCGCGGCGACTACAACACCTATGACATTCCGACCGGCGCAGAGACTGGCGGCGAAGACGACATGAGCGGCGGCGATTTTGCCGCGGCGACGGTGATGGTCGGCATCAAGACCTCGTTCTGATTGAATGAACCCGACCGGCCCCAAACCGATGTCCGGACGGCGCAGAAATCGGTGGGCGCGATAGGAACGACGTTCTTTCGCCGAGCTGTCGTTCCGCGGTAGACCGTCTCTGATCTCGCAGCAGTCGCCCTTGTCCCCGACAATGGTATTAGGAGAGATGCAAACCGATGGGCCATCGAATAGGCCCATCGCGACAGCTGTGAGCTGATAGCCTTCAATCGTCGGCTTCCAGAACAACGTCGAGCCGCACTCAGAACCCGCGTTCAACTTTTATCGGACGATCGGTAGCAACGGGTGTTGTTCACCGCCGACTGAGAGCGCGTCGCACCGAACATTCACGGCAGCGAGGAAATGGCCCGATTCATTCGATGTGATCGAGCGTGAAGCACGCGACGTCGGCTGAGCAGACCGAGCGGTTCCTCCACCATCTGCATGAACATGCTCCGGAACTTTCAATCGCGGCTGACCTGGCCCGCCGCTTTGCCGCGATGATACGTGGCGACGACGATGCAGGCCTTCGCTCAATGGATCGGGGATGCCATGAACAGCGAACTGGCTTCGCTTCGCAGCAGGTCTCAGCCGTGACATTGAGGCTGCCCGGGCGGCAATCACCCAGCCCTGGAGTACGAGCCCGGTCGAAGGCCAGATCAACCGCCTCAAGACGATCAAGCGCCAGATGTACGGGCGCGCCGCCTATCCACTCCTCCGGAGCCGACTTCTGGCAGCCGCTTGACCAACCGGACAAAGGAACACCCGAAAAAAGTAGTCCCTGCACCAAATATGCGGAAGAACCCAATTTGGCCTAAGCTTGACGGCGCCCTCGCGCCTGACGGCGCAAGCCGGGTGCTCGTGAACCGAGCCCGCTTTTTCTTCGGCAGGCTCAGGCGGTCTCGGCCATCCGGCTTCGCCCCCTGGCGCGGGCAGCCTTTCGGCTGCTGATGGTCGCCGGCCTGTCGGCCGACGCGGTTTGTCTGTTGGCCTTTCCCGGCGGCGCGGGGTAGGCGGCACGCCCTTCTAGGCCGCCGCGGCATCCCGCAACCCTTCGCTCTGGCTTCGGGTCCCTCTCTTCGTTCCGGTCCTTCGGATGCGGTCAGCCTGGACGGCGGCCCTTGCGGTCGCAACTCGCCGCCCACCCCCGCTCACATGGGGACTTTGTCGTCAAGGCTGTCTTCGCATATCTACCTCGATGCGTTGTGATCCCAGGTCCGAGCCTGTCGTCTTGGTGCGGTGACAACACCGGTCCAAACTCACATACGGTCGCTGCGCTGTGGCAGCTGCACCAACATCCCGCTTTCGTCGGTAAGGCTCAGGGGAACGCGACCAATCTTCCGGACGGCATTTTAGGCCAAGTGGGGTGGGAGGTTCGTTCGCCCAGGATCAGCCGGGAGCGATCAATCCCGGCGGATGGAAAAGAGTACGTTGATCATGCCGGCTTCATGACAGCGCCCTCAATGACAGCACCATGATGAACATACTTCCATAGCGCGATCAGAAGTTTTCTCGCGAGCGCAATAATGGCCGGCTTCCGGCGCCTGCCACCGTCGAGCGCGACCCGCTCCTGGAACCATTGTGCTAAAGCCGATCGAGGTTGATGCAAAAGCCAGAACCACGACAATTGCACCATCACGGTCCTCAGCCTCGGATTGCCCGCTTTCGATACGCCCTGTTCCCGGCTGATCGATCCGCTTTGCCACGGTGTCGGCGTCAGACCGGCATAGGAGGCAAGCTGCCTTCGATTCGCAAATTCGCGATATAGACCCTCGGACCAAAGCACCTCGGCAAAGTCCGCTCCCACGCCGCGCAGTTGCTTGAGCATCGACATTCCATTGGCGACTTTTGATGGGTCGCATTCATCGCGAGCCACTTCGTCACGCGCTGCCTCCACGTCCTTGATTTGCCGAAGCACGAGCTCGATCCGGTCCAGTGCACGGACAATCTCCGCTTTGAGATTCGACGGTAGTTCACGACCGTCTCCGGTCCTGAGTTCTTCCAGTCGAGTGCGGCGGTCCCGCTTCAGCGGCTCAAATCCCACGATGCCCTGCGAGAACAAGAGCCCCTTGACCCGGTTCACGATCTTGATCCGCTCTGCGATGAGAGCGCGTCGTTCACGGCTGTTGCGCTTTCGGTCCTCTTGCTCGGGCGATGGCGGAACGACCATGGCGCATACCCGCGGCTCGCCGCGCTTGTAGGCAAGCAGGGCGCGAAGAAGGGTCTCGCCATCCAGCTTGTCCGTCTTCGCCCGGCGCTTCCTGCGTGACGTGGCAATGGATGCTGCATCAACCACATGGCTTTCGATACCGTCACGCTCAAGGATCCGATGTATCCAGAAGCCGTCCAGGCCAGCCTCCTGGATTGCGATCACCGGCACGTCACGGCCCGTTCTGCGCCGAACCGTCGCCTTCAACTGGCGGATAAGGTCGAACAATCCGGCCGTATCGCCTGCCTTGACGACGCGCTTTGACATCTTCTCTCCGTTGCACGGCAACAAGCTTGTCACCAACCAGCTCGAGCGACTGAGTTCCAGGGACATGAAGATAGCGCCGAGTGTCGTATGGACCGCATCGGTTTCAATCTCAGTCACGCTTTCAGCTTTCATGTGTTCTATCCCTCCAAGTTGTTCATGAGCAATACGCCGGCCAAAGCGAGTTGATCGCAGCTGCGGTCATCGCTTCGCGATGTGGTTTTGGTTGTTGCCTGCCCCCGCTCGCGGGGTGGGCGACGCTCCTTTCTAGGCCCGCTGCGGCAGGCCGCAATGTTCGCTCCGCTCACATCCTCCACTCCGTTCCGGCCCTTCGGGTGCGGCCTGCCTCGTTCAGCGGGCCAAGCCAGTCGCGTTCTGCCGCCCACCCCACTCACGGGGGCAGGCACGCGAGATCGGGATCGAGCGCTGCCTCCACCGCCCATGGGATCTTCCGGGGAAAGGCGCGGGATTGAAGAGCGGAGGCAAAACGAAGCAGGCAAGACAGAAGCGTACCTTCATCGAAGAGGCGGCAGAGGCCGAGCGCCATGTCCTCAATTCCCGCTTTGCGGCCGTCGAGCGTCGGAATCGTTCCTGTTTCCGTCTTGCGAAGACCGGTTGCGCAGGAATCGGCACAGGCCCTCGTCCGAGCGGTTCTCCGCTCGCTCGCCGCCTCGATCACAGCCAACAAAAGGGGGCGAGGATTGCTATAGGCAGAAGCTGCCGAAGCCATCATCGTGACGATTTGCTCTTTTGCAGCTCGGTTCGTTTAGCGTTCCAGTCGGGTGGGGTCTGATCGAGAATGTTGCGAACGAAGAAGTCCAGGAGTTTGCGCTCAGTGTAGATGCCTGGCGGGCCGTGATCGGCACCAGGCACATAGACCATGGCGAAATCTTTTCCCGCCTTGATGAGTCGGTCGGCAAGCTGCAGCGAGGAGGACGGGTCGACATTGCGGTCCATTTCGCCGACGACCAGCATCAGCTTGCCCCGCAGCCTGTAAGCATTGTCGATGGCGGAGGATTGGGAATATTCAATGCCGACTGGCCACCCCATCCACTGTTCGCTCCACCAGATCTGGTATAACCGGTTGTCGTAGCAGCCGCTGTTGGCGACCGCGACCTTATAGAATTCGGGATGGAAGAGCAGCGCGCCCACCGCGTTCTGGCCGCCTGCGGACCCGCCGAAAATGCCGACATTGGAGATATCGTACCACGGATACCTCGCGGCGGCCGCCTTGTGCCATAGAATGCGATCGGGAAAGCCTGCGTCCTTCAGATTTTTCCAGGCAACGTCATGAAAGGCACGCGAGCGGTTGTTGGTACCCATGCCATCGATCTGCACAACGACGAAGCCCAGCTGCGTGAGCGGCTCTGTCCGCGTTGAGAAGGATTTCGGGACGGAGGAGCCCTGGGGCCCGGCATAGATATTCTCCACCACCGGGTACTTCTTCTTCGGATCGAAATTGGCGGGCAGGTGGATCACGCCCCAGATATCAGTCTTGCCGTCGCGCCCCTTGGCGTGGAAGCTGAGTGGCGGCTGCCAGCCGGCGGCGACGAGCTCGGACATGTCGGCGGTCTCCACCTGCATGAGTTTGACATCGTCGCTGGCGCGGTAGAGCATCATGCGGGGCGGCAGATCGATGCGTGACCAGAGATCGACATAGTAGCGGCCGTCGGGAGAGAACTCGACATGGTGGTTGGCCGGCTCGGGCGTGAGCTCAGTCAGCCCCTCACCGTCGAAGCCGATGCGGTACGCATGGACGAAATATGGGTCCTCCCCCGGGTGCATCCCGCTCGCCTCGAACCAGATCTGGCGCTTGACCGGATCGACATGGTTGACCCCCCGCACGACCCACTCACCGCTGGTGATCTGGTGCTTGAGCGCGCCCGTCTGGCCGTCGAACAGATACAGGTGCTCGTGCCCGTCGCGCTCGGATGCCCAGATGATCTCCTTCCCGTCGTTGACGTCGTAACGAAAGATTTTCCCGGTACCCTCCTGATCCATCACCAGACGCTGGTAATCAACAAATGTCTTGCTGGTCTCGTCGATGATCGAGCGCGCACGGCCCGTGGCGGCGTCTACCTCGACCAGCCGATAGAGCTGATGGCCGCGCTGGTTATATTCGAAAGTAAAGCCGCGACCGTCCGCCCACCATTGGAGAGCGGAAAGTTCGAACGGGTTGGAGAACAGGGCGTTGTCGATCACGATCTGGCGGCGGCCGGCAATGTCGAACAGGACCGGCTGGGGCAGCGGAAGGACATCGCCCGGCTTGGGATAGACCATTGTCGAATATTCGCGCTGCAACTGGTCCGTCGACGAATCGAGGTAGTGGAGCTCCCGCTTGAAGCCGGGGCGAACACGGTAAGACGCGAGGTGGCGCGAGTCCGGCGACCAGCTCAGCGTCGAAAAGACGTAGTAATTGCCCTCGGATCCATCCCGGCTCAGCGCAACATCCTGCAATCCGTCCTTGCTGCGCAGGAAAACATTGTAGTTCTTTATATAGACGATCCATTTGCCGTCGGGCGAGACGCTCCTCTGGTCGGGGTTATTCTCAGCCGGTGGCGTGTAGTGGTGGCTGAGCTGAAAGTCCGGGGCGGTCAATTTTGCGCTGGTGCAGGCATAGCTTGCAACGTCGCAGCTCCACCGGACCTGCTCAATCAGGAAGTCGAGCCTGCGACCATCCTCGGTCAATTCGAAACGCTCGAAGGGAAGATCGCCGGCCTGATAGCTCTTATGGCTCGCTTCATTTAGCGCCGCCGCCAGACGGGCCTGATCGAAGGCGGCCCGTTTCAAACCCGTGTCAGCATCGACCCGCATGAACTGCTGCTCGCCATGGGTAGTCCGGCGGTATACGAACGCGTTGGCTCCAGTCAGCCAGAACGGCCCCTCGGGGACATTCACGGTGAGCCCGCGATAGCGATCGTTGATCGTCAGTGCCCGCTCCAAATCGCTCGGCGCTAGCGGTGGATGTGCACCGTTCGAACCGTTGGCCCGCGCCCGAGCGGTTGCCGATCCCGATGCACCTTGAATTGATAACGCGAGCGTCAAAGCGCCGATCTTGAACATATCTGTTCACCTCTTTCGGTTTTCGGTAGACGCATTGTTGGAGTCTGGCTTTTCATCGCCGGTGTGCAGCAGCGTTGAGCGTTGCTCGAAGGAGTCAGCACGCGGGTGCGGCCGAGACGGCAGTCACCATGACCCGTGCGCCCTACGCGGATATCCAGGAACTGGCCGGGTGAACTAGACTGAAGAGTGGACTCCGAGCCAGCAGGGTATTTCCATGTCCACAATGATGGAATGTTCAAAGCCCCATGACGCTTGCAATTACACTCCCTTCCTTTTTCTGCACCTGGAATGGCCGGAATTGGGCCCGGCACAAAGCGCTGGCTATCGACATTCTCTGCATGGCTGTCGTCAGTCCGTTGACCCCTGTCCAGATGAACGATGCAATATGCGCGCCAAAGGAAAATCCCTTTAGATCAAGGCGATCGATCGGACCGGCTGTGTCGGATGACCGACATTAACGTCGCATATCCGACAGCTCGGACAACCCCAAGTCACATTGACCTTGGGTGTATGTCGGGTTGACAAGAGTGGACCGTCGGGCCGACGGCAAAGGGCGCACGAGGCGCCCTTCATTCGACTCGGGCTGCGCGTAAGCCGCCTTCGCCTTCCGTTGTCAGAAATGGTACGTGACGCCTGCGCCTATCAGCCAGGGATCGAGCTCCGCCTTTCCCGTCTGCTTCGCGCCGGCCACCGTGACGTCGAAGTCTGGCTTCAGGAAAAGCTTCTTCACGTCGAAGTTGACGCCCCAGTGCTGGTCGACCATGTAGTCGAACCCGACCTGTAGCGCGGTGCCGAACGTGTTCTTGACCTTGAGATCATCGGCGCTGCCGGCTTGCTGATGATAGAAGATCGTATAGTTCACGCCGGCGCCGACATAGGGCTTGAAGGCGCCGAAATCGGTAAAGTGGTACTGCAATGTCAGCGTGGGCGGCAGCAGCCAAACCTTGCCGATATTCCCCAGCCCGCCGATCGAGCCTTGGCCTGTGATGTTGGCATAGGTGGTGCCGAGGATAAGCTCGGCTGCGACATTGTCCGTGAAGAAATACGAAATATCGAGTTCCGGCGTTACGGTGTTCGAATAGGAAAGACCGGAGCCGGGCACCGCGTTAACGTAGCCCGAATCCTCAGTGATAACCCCCAAGGCGCGCAGGCGGATCTGCCAAGGGCTTGGCCATTCCGTGAACAAGGCACCCTGATCCGGGTCGCACGGTTCTGCAAGGTCTGCCGCAGCCGCCTGCTGCCCAACCAGCATCAGGACGACGGCCGCTGTTACTCCTCGCGCCCAGTTCATTCGCTTTGTTGCCATGATATTTCTCCTTGCTCTTCAGAAATGATAGGATTCACTGTAAATAGTTCTGCAGTATTGATTGAGATCGACAGAGCTCTGGCGCGCATTTTCGGGATTATCTGCACCGTTCTCGCGGTCATCGACCTGTACTCACTTATTCGGAGTTCGCTCCTGTCGGGCTCCCCGTTTTATGAACACTATCGGCGTGCCAGCCGATCGCGCTGCGAAGAAAATTGGTGCCAAGACTGATGAATGCGGCTTGCTCGCGATTGTCCTTGCCGTAGCCGTGCCCGCCGGCGCTGGCCTCGTAGAAGTAAGCGGGATAGCCAAGAGCTTGCAGTTTTGCGGCCATCTTACGCGCATGGCCCGGGTGGACGCGGTCGTCGCGTCTCATGGTGGCGAGCAGGATAGGCGGATAGGGCTGTCCCGGCGTGGCAGTGTGATAGGCGGAGATTTCCTTCAGGAAAGCCCAATCGTCAGCCTTGTCGGGATCGCCATATTCGTCGATCCAGCTCGCGCCCGCCAGGAGTTTGGTGTAGCGGCGCATGTCGATAAGCGGAACCATGCAGAACAGCGCGCCGAAACGCTCAGGATAGCGGGTAAGCATGTTGGCGATCAGTAGACCGCCATTCGAGCCCCCCTGGGCGGCAATCCGCCTCGGCAGCGTGATGCCCCTTCGCACGAGGTCGGCGGCAACGGCGGCGAAATCGTCATGGGCGAGACGCTTGCCCTCCCTCCGCCCGGCATCGTGCCAGCGGGTGCCGAACTCGCCGCCCCCGCGGATGTTCGCCACCACACACGTGCCGCCGCGCTCGAGCCACAGCTTGCCGAGCGAGGAGTAGTAGTAGGGCAGGAGCGATTTGCCGAACCCGCCATAGGCGGAAAGGTGAACCGGGGCATCTCCGTTCCCGTTCGCCGGACCAACCTGCGTATAGGGGATCATCTCCTGATCAATCGAGACTGCCTCGTGGCGCGTGACCACCAGTCCGGATGCGTCGAAAGTCTCCGGGTTGCGCTTCAGGATCACTGGAGCACCGAGCGGCGGCGCGGCATTGAGATCGAATAGGAAAAGTTGCGGCGGCGTGATCGGATCCTGAGCGCAAACCAGGACCTCTCCATTGGTCTCGTGATCTTCCGCATCGAGTGACCAGAGGTGAACAGTCCCTTGCGCGGGCGCTGTGTCAAGGGCTTGGCGTGTCCATTCCTGCGGGCCCGGGGTGAACACCTCGAATCTCGGAGCGAGGTTCGCCAGGTACCCGATAATGAGCTTCCCGTCATTCCAGAAGAATGACTGCAGACAGCGCCTCTCGGCTGGTTCAAACAGGGTACTAAAACGACGCTCGCCGGCCAGGAAAGCGGAAAGCGAGATGCCGATCAGCGCGTCGGCGCAATAGGTTGTGCCGGCAACCGTCCATGCTTTGCGCGGCTTTACCACCAGCCAATCGCCGAAGTTAGCCCACCTGGCGTCCTTGGGAAGGTCGATCTCAATCTTCGGTCCGCTTCTATCACCAATGCGGACTTTCTTCTCGAGCCAGGCCAGCTGCTCGACGAACCACAGGCGCTCGCTCTCGGCGGTACGGTCCAGATGGCCAGACACACCGAGGGTTTCGGAACCGGTCTCGAAGATCACCGGCGCCGCGAGGGGATCCGCGCCACGCTTCCACAGTCGCACGGTGCGCGCGTAGCCGCAGCGCGTGGCCATGCCATTACCAAGCGCACTGGAAAGCAGAAGCGTGTCAGGGTCCAGCCAACTAATGCGGCTTTTGGCCTCGGGGAGATCGAAACCGTCGGCGACAAAGCTCAGAGAGCTGAAGTCGAATTCGCGATGCACGACCGCGTCGCTGCCGCCGCGCGACAGGCGCAGAACGGCTCTTTCCCGTCTCTCCGGCTCGATCGACGCGCCGCCCCAGATCCAGTCCTCTCCGTCGCTAGCCGCGAGGGCATCCAGATCGAGCAGTAGCTCCCATTGGGGATCCGCCTGCATGTAGACGGCAAGGGTGATCCGGCGCCACAGTCCGCGCGGATTTCCGGCATCTCGCCAGAAATTGTAGAGGTACTGACCGCGGCGCGTGACCAGGGGAATTCTGTCGGGACGGTCGAAAATGGCTGGCAGCGCCGCCCGGTCGCGCTCGAACTGCATTCCCGCGAAGTGCTTCAGGGTCTTTGCCGACTGGCTGGCGGTCCACGCAAGTGCCCGTTCGCCTTCTACATCTTCGAGCCAAAGATGGGGGTCATCGTCGGGTGCATTCAGTGTTGGGCGGAAATCGAATTCGCTCATGTCCGGACAACCGGAGGAATGAAAGCGCAATGGCTTCCGTCTGCTCGGGAAGGCTCAGTGTTGGCGGCTGCGCCCCCATGTTCGAAAGCCGTGATCATCAGGTGGGTTCTTTTCAGTCGGTGCGGCGTCGCAGTGCTTTTGCGCATAGGACTGCAACCGTCGTGCCAACTGGAAAATCGTTTCGGAACAATGTGACCGCTCTGACAGCGCTGTGTCAGATGTCCGACATCGTCGAGAATCCGACAACGAGTGCACCGCGCAATCACCCGATCGACCTCCTGCGGGGAGTTAGGTGACGCCGCGTAGAGCTCAAGCAGGGAAGCTCACAATGAACTTGGTTGGCCCCCGACATCTTCGCTCCGGAACGCTTCACGCGCAGGGATTCAATGGCAGACATCATGAGGCAACGGACGCCGTGAGCGACCAAGCGGCCTGTGCCTAGGGGTCTAGACACCGCCACCAGTCAAAAACAGGGGATCCGAGGAAGGGATGGGGCGCCGCTTGGCCGAGCTGATGGTTATCCAACCCTGCCAGCAAACTCGGCCTGAGCCGTCCCCTTGATTGCATTTTAAGTCTGCCGATCGCGCCAGCAAGCTGCGTTCGAACGAACACATGGGAGTGGTCGCGAGCTACATTCAGCTGCTGGCGACCGTCGTTCAATATGCAAGGTATGAGGGTCAGGAACAGGGAAGCTCCGGCTCGGCATCCTATCTCGGTGAGACGGCCAACGATCGGCGGTCTTTGGCTGACGCTGCGAGTTGTGCGCCGCACCAAAGGCAGCGTGGGACAAGTCTGCCTGGAAAACGGCTGCAGCAGGCGCAAGTGGTCCCCGGCCGCTCCATCTCCATGCCGCTCGCAAAACCCCGGCGTGAGCACCACCCCAAAAGCAATTGCGCGCCTTGCCGATTCGTTTTGCGGGCCCACTGCACAGTCGGCTCAACCTGTACACCTATACAGGCTGCCATACCCTGAAACTTGGCCTCCAATGGTGGAAATTCCCCCGAGGAGACCTACGATGACTCACTTTATAGCACCTGCGCTACGACAACTTGCCCACAAGCACCGGGCAATCCACCGCTACGCAACTTCGTCTCCAAGGAGCGTCTTGAACGCGACGCAGGAGCCGATCACCGCTATCAAATCGATTGCCCTGGCGTGCACAGGCCGCGCTGGCTGTCGCTGCGCGGGTTCAACGGCCTGGTGGCTACTTGCGCGCGACTTCTGCCCTCGACAGCGCCAATGGCACACGCTTCTACGAAATGGCGCCATGGAGGTCCGGTGCCTTCGGGGCCTGTGCTTTGCCAAGTGGCACGAACTTTCGACGTCCGTGGGGGCGGGCAGGGGAGCACAGTCGTGCCTACAGTTCTCGTGACAGGCGTGGATGAGGCTGATTGGCGCGATGAAAGATCATACGATTACACCACTGGTCTGACGCCACGGGAATGGGCTTGGGAGTTCTTACGCCGCAATCCAGCATTCCAGCGTGATCTGGTCGCAACGCGTCAGCAGGCCAATACTTTGTCTCACCAACCCTTTCTCGACGTGGTCGCGTCGGCCGGTGACCTGTCGCGCTGGGGTGTCCTGTTTCGCCGAGTCTTATGGGCGAAATTCGCTCGTATTCTGGTCTCCGCTCTGGTGCGTCCATGTGCTGCCGGTCATTGCAGAACAGCTGTCCGCATCCTCGGCGACATTGCCGTTCGAGCTCTCGGCGTTGCCATGTCGTGCGACGGTCCTGCTGGCGCCCGACAAGGGCCAGCATGTTCTTCTTCGCAATGCGGAACATACGCTCCAGCTCGCCGTCTCTGGCGCGGATATCTTGCGCCCTGTTTGCCTCCGCACCGAGGCGATCTGGCCAGCGATGCTTTCGAAGCCCCGTCTGAGGGCGCTCGAGTGCCTCAATTCTCTAAGTCTGGGTCAACACCTGCCCGCCCGCTTGTTTCCGCCGGAAAGACGCGGTCCGCGCTTGACCTTCGTTCTTCGTGCGCTCGACGGCTCACTTGCTGGGGCGTCACATCGTGAGCTCGCCGAAGCGCTGGTTGGTCAACGGCGCGTCCATGCCGATTGGAGGGATCCTCGCGATCATCTGCGCGACCGCATTCGCCGCGCCGTCTCGCGTGGCCGCGCCCTCATGAATGGAGGGTACAGAGATTTCCTTCTTTAAAAAGTGACAGTCCGCCCTGTCCGTCAGCCGGCGAACAGTTCGGAGCTAAAACCCGTCACCACCGATTGGCCGCTCGACATGGCAGCGAACGGCCTTCGAGGGCGCTCTGGTTGAGGCATCGTCGATGCCAAGAGGCACGTTCGTATTGTCCGATAGCCGACAATGTCGGGTACGCAAGGTACAGGAACCTGACTCTCGGGTGTTTTTAAGCGCTTTTTGACCTGGCACGGTACATGCACGCTATTCAGCAAAACGCGCGGACTGAGTGGTTCCCACCTCCACGAGAGTCGCTGAATTACGCCACCTCCCAAGGCGTACCCGGCCCGGCAGCGAGCTCAGTCTCCTGCCGGGCATCCGTGTTCAGATGTCACTCGCGTTCAGAACTTCAAATTAGAGGCGCAATGTTTCGCGTCCGGCTATGCGAACTGGTGCTGAAGAATTGTCAGACTTCGAGCGCGGTCGTTGTGGCTCCGTATTCACGGCAGCGACTATTTCGGCCATTGCCAACTCGAGATCCGCCTTTGGAGTAAATGTGGAAAGGCTCACTCGCAGCGTAGGCTTAGCATCTTCATAGCTGATCCCCATCGTCGTCAGCACATGCGACGGAGCGGTGGAGCCACCGCGGCAGGCGGAACCTGTGGAGAGACAGATTCCGCGCATCGCCAGGCGCTCGACAATCGCATCGGCCTCACACCACGGGATGGTCAAAGAGCACGTATTTGGAAGGCGCGGTGCTTGAATCCCATTAAAACGTACTTGCGGCAGGCGGATTGCCAACTCCCGTTCAAAGTTGTTTCGAAGCGCTTCGATGCCACTCGCTACACTCAGCCGCCGAGCCGCCTGTTCCGCGGCAACGGCCAGTCAGGCGGCTGCTTCGCTGTTCAGCGTCCCGCGCCGTCGCCCGTCCTCCTGTTCACCATAAAAAAGCGGTTCGAGGCGCAACCCCTCCCTAATGTACAACGCGCCCACGCCTTTCGGGCCTTGGAATTTATGCGCTGATAGGGAGAGCAGATCGACTTCGACGAACTCGTCTGTCAGATCTATGGGTATACGACTAACAACCTGCGCGGCGTCCACGTGTAGGATCGCCTCCGGAGCGAGGCGGCGACGATATCGGTCTAAACTACAATGAGTTGAACGACGCCCATCTCGTTGTTCGCAGCCATGACAGAAACGAAGGCGGTGTCGGGCGTGAGTGTCGCAGCGAACGCATCTGGTCGATCCGACCTGCCCATTCGCTGGACTAGCCTACTTCGGCGCGCGAGACTCTTCGGTCGAAGACTCTTGCTTCTTGGAGGTCAAGACCGGCCTGCATTGGGCTACATGGGTATACTTCGACTAAGTTGTCATGCTTATCACTTCTTTTCTGGATGCGGCCAGCGTTCCTCCCGACAATTGCCCAGGTTGGCGGCCCCATGCGGAACGTAGAGGGAGCGTTCGGTCTTCGTGTAAGGGTGGACTCGGCTTATTGGTTCACGATGATCTGGCCCAGATCGGCAAGGCGCTCGACCACGTGGTCCGGTCTGAATGGAAACCGCTCTATGTCAGCCAGTTTGGTCACCCCAGTAAGCACAAGGGCTGTCCTCAGGCCCGATTCCAGCCCTGCGAGCACGTCGGTGTCCATGCGGTCACCGACCATGATGGTATCGACAGCTCGCACTCCGAGCCGGTCGAGCGCGTTGCGCATCATGAAGGGGTTCGGCTTCCCGACGAAATAGGGCTGACGGCCGGTGGCCTTCTCGATTAGTGCTGCGACTGCACCGCATGCCGGATGAGAGCCTCGCTCGGTCGGGCCAGTCGCATCCGGATTGGTGGCGAGAAAGCGCGCGCCCTTCGCCACAAGCTCGGCGCCAGTTGCGATCTGTTCATAGTGGTACGAAGTGGTGTCTCCGAGGACCACGAACTCGGGGGCAAACTCCGTTATCCGGCAGCCTGCCTGCCGCAGGGCCTCGACCAGACCGTGGTCGCCGATGACATAAGCAGATGATCCGTGCTTTTGTAGTTCCACGAACCGCGCGGTGGCGAGCGCCGATGTGTAGATGTGCTCTGGCTGCACGGCGAAGCCAACCGCTCTTAGACGCTCGGCATGATCTTCGGGCGTGAAGCGCGAGTTATTGGTGAAGATCTGAAACGGCTCACCCTTGGCGACTAGCCCGGCGACATAGTCGACCGAGCCAGCAATCGGTTGGCCGCCGCGGACCAGGACTCCGTCCATGTCGAGCAGATGCGCTATAATCATTGGATCTCACCCCTCAATGTCTCTCGTGGATGCGCGGCCTGGGCACGTCTAGTGTCACTGTATCTTCTCCAGGCGGGAATGCCGGCGACTGTAGCGATTCAGAGCGATGCGCGAAGGGCGCTCAATTGCTTGTGCGGCAATAAGGAGATTGCGGCGTAAAAAGTGTCCGTGGCGTCATCCGCTCGCCGTGCGGACGCGCTGCACCGTTGGGTTGACGACATTCGCTGTGTCAGCGCATCTGATGGACGATCGCGTTCTAGTTCGCGTGAACCACCTGGCGAGACATTTCTCTGCAGAACCATCGTGATTGACGGCACCACAGTGATGGGACCCAGCATTGTCTCGCGGCGCGGACGCAAACACGCCGGTGCCTTGGCGGACTTCCCAATAATCGGACAGCATCGAACGATTTCGGGAGTCGCTCCCGCGCCCAAGGTGGAATTCAGTGCCGAATCTTGACGCCGACCGCGAGTGGTTTACCCGTTCATTTGCTTTCGCGTTTCCGCCAAGTCAGGGTCGGGCCCCTGCGATGTCCTTCGCGATAGAGCCTGACCTGTTCAAAAGCCTGCTAGTCGCCGAGCTTGGGCCGCGGCAACAGGAAGAGGAGGTATTGCGCCTTATGACATTTTTGAGGCAGAGCCCGAAGACACTTCGTTTTGGGGCGGCGGTTGGGTATTGAGGAGCGAAGATAGAAAATGGCAGCGGCCGGCGTTGCAAAGAAGGGAAAGGCAACAGGGCGGCGCTATGACAAGGGCGAGCGTCGATTCAATCACGTCGGAAAGGGCGCTCATCCGTGTTTGAATTTGACGACAGCGAGCCGAAAACGTGGGTTGGAAAATGCCCCTCAACCTATCTGAAGGTGATCGGACTAAATTACTAAATGAGGCAATTAGGGCGCCGAACGGCGATCGGCACCTGCCCGTTCCGAAGAGGCTATACGTCGTTTACGAGGGGCAATTTATGAGCCCCAAACGAGCGATCGCGGCCGAACCTATCTTGGATATCCATATAAGGGTGAACTGTCGGCGGCGTGGATCTCCGGGTACTTCTCGATGCTGTCGCCCCGCACAGATGAGATGCTTGCCGCGGTTGGATAGGATGAGCAACGTACCGTCCGGTACCGGCGCCTTGGCTCGTCGCCGCAGAGGCGGTTCAACGTACTGGGCGCCTAGATGCACACTTAAGGCGCGCAGGCCGGGGTCGCGATAGACGACCCGAACCAGCCGCAAGAAGGTTCGCCAAAGCGCTCGATCATCCCTTTGGTTCATTCTGAGCCTGAGGTGTCCGTCCACATAGAGATCAGATTCCGCCTATGCAGAGATATTTCATTTCGAGGTAGTCTTCGAGCCCGTGGCGGGAACCCTCCCGCCCGATGCCGGACTGCTTCATCCCGCCAAAGGGCGCCGCTTCCGAAGACATACGCCCCGTGTTGATGCCAACCATGCCGTATTCCAATGCCTCGGCAACGCGCCAGACACGCTTCAGGTTCGAGGCATAGAAATAGGCGGCTAGGCCGTAGATCGTGTCGTTGGCATCACGCACAACCTGATCCGCATCGTGGAAGCGAATGATCGGGGCCAGCGGCCCGAAAGTCTCCTCTTGCGCAATCACCATGATGCTGGATACCTCGGTGAGGACTGTTGGTTCGAAGAAGGTGCCATCCTTGCCGAAACGCTCGGCCCCGCAGCGAATTATGCTGCCTTTAGCAACGGCGTCTGCGATATGGGACTCGATCTTGGCAAGGGCATGCATGTCGATGAGCGGTCCGATGTCCACTGCGGGAGTAAAGCCGTCGCCAACCGACAAGTGCCGCACTTTCTCCACGAATTTCTCGACGAACTCATCGTGAACGCTCGATTGGACGTAAAGACGGTTCGCTGAAACGCAAGTCTGGCCGGCGTTACGGAACTTCGCCTGGATCGCGCCGTCAACCGCAGCGTCGATATCGGCGTCGTCGAAGACGATGAATGGCGCATTGCCGCCGAGCTCGAGGCTGACCTTCTTGATCTGATCTGAGCACTGACGCATCAGCAGCCGGCCAACCTCGGTCGAGCCTGTAAAGCTGATCTTTCGGACCTTGGGATTGGAGCAGAGTTCGCGTCCAACGCCATCACCTTCCGACGCATAGACCAGGTTGACGACGCCGTCGGGAAAGCCGGCCTGGTGCGCAAGGGCGAACATTGCACCTGCCACGAGCGGCGTCTGTTCAGCAGGTTTAAGCACGATCGCGCAGCCCGCCGCCAGGGCCGGCGAGATCTTGCGCGCCACCATCGACGCTGGGAAATTCCACGGCGTAATCGTGCCGACCACACCGATGGGCTGCTTGATCACCAGCATCCGACGGTCTGTCGATGGTGCGGGGATCGTCTCGCCATAGATGCGATTGGCTTCTTCGGCGTACCATTGCAGATACGCGGCCGCATGCGAAACCTCCGACTTGGCTTCGGCAAACGGCTTGCCCATCTCTGCAGTGAGTATCGCTGCAAGATCACCGGCGTGGTCAATGATCAGCTCATGCCATCGCCACAGAACGTCACTGCGTTCTCGGGCGGTCAGCCCCGCCCATCCAGGCTGCGCTACGTAGGCCTTGTCGATCGCAGCGCGTGTCTCCTCCACACCCATGTCGGGAAGTACTGCCAGCATTTCGCCGCTCGACGGGTTGAGGACCTCGAATGTCCGCTCGCTAACCGGCGTGCCGAGCGCCGGCAGGCGATCGATGGCGTCAAACAGATCCGGGGATTTCAGGTGGCGGATCATCGGCAGGCACAGGGGCAATACCGGATTCCTCTCAAACGCGGCGGATAATGTCGACAGGGCGTCGGTGTGTACTCCGCACCTGCGGGTTTCTTATAGGACCTCAGCCAGACGGCTGGTAGGCCATTCCACTCAGCTTGAAAGGGAGAATTTTTGAACTCTTCTGGTCGATGGCTTGCGGTTCTCACCGGCGCAAACTGAACAATGGACATCGGCTTCCCACCGCGGGTAGCTCTGCGGATCACGATCGGCGTCCTCCGCAAACCCGAAGGTGAGGCTGGCATTATAAAGATTACTGAACAAAAACTGGGGTCGGAGCTTCCTGCCCAAAAAGTTGCTTTGCACGCTTCTTCCAAGCTTCTCATGCCGCCTTTTCAGCGCGTTATTATTGAGGCTCGTGTGGAAAGCCGCGATCGGTCCGCCAGTCTGAATAAACTCGCGACTCCAAACGGAAAATCCGCGCCATCGATGCATTGTCGAAGAGAACACTAGCCTGCCAGAACACAACTGCTTTGTCGGTGTCGCACATGACTTTGAACCAGTGACAGAACCGGCTTTACCCAATAAACGACCCATAAATACCCAAACGACGCGAACTCCTATACTTTGCGGGGGCTGCCGGCTATGCCGGGCGGGGTCTATGGTTACCGCCACCGAACCGCAAAGGTGCGTTTCGGCCCAAGCAGGTGACGATCCCTAGCTGGAAAAGCGGCACTCCTCGTCGGGGGCCGGGGTCCCGTGTTCCGCCCTCGGCGGTGCTATGCTGACATTCTGCGTCTGCCCTCTTAACCGATCTGTCACTGCAGTCAGGCCCGCGTCCCGGCCCTTCGGCCGGCGCAAGCGCTGACGCTCCTTGGGCTGCCTCATTTTCTGTGCGAGGCGCTCTTCGATCTCTCGACCGGCTCCAAAATTAAAAGACATCCTAACTTTCGCGTGTTTCATATACGGGAAAGTTAGAATCCCTTCCTTGCCAACTGTTGGCTAATCAGCATAAACGCAGTTCCCAAGACGATCAGCGCGAAGCTTGGCAGAGCGCGAGACTGTTCGTCGTCACGGTACGCCGGCAAGCCGCGGGCCAACGCCCATAATGGCGGGCTCCGCCGAAAGCAGCTTCTTCGCCGCCGCTCTGACCTGGTCGAGCGTCACCTGCTCGATAAGGGCCGGACGCCGCTGGATGTAGTCTATGCCGAGCTTGTCGAGCTGCATTCGGACAAGCGTGGCTGAAATCGCCCTGGAGGAACCCAGATTGCTGATAGCATAGGCCCCGATCAGATACTTTTTGCTCGCTTCGAGCTCGGCCGCTGTTGGCCCGGTGTCCACCAGCTCCTTGATTACTTGTCTAATCAGGTCGAGCGTCTCCGCCGCCCTGTCGGCGCGCGTCGACGTGGTCACGACAAGCGTGTTGGAATGCTGGTGGCCTTCCAAACTAGAGGACACACCGTAGGCCAGGCCACGCTTTTCCCGCACTTCCTGGAACAGACGTGAGGTGAATGGCGAGCCTCCGAGTATATCGTTTATCAGCTGCGCGGCATAGAATTCCGGGTCGCTGCGTCCGATGCCGGGAAAAGCCAGCTGGAGCGAAGTCTGGGGCAGGGCGTATGCGACCAACGTCCACTGGCCGAGCTTCGGGGTGACATCAGGTACCTGGGCGAGCGCCTGCTTCTGAGGCAAATCGCCGAACAACTGGTCGAGCCTTGCACTCAGGGCTTTGGCATCGATGTCGCCGACAACCGCCACGTGCAGCCCCTCGCGGGCGAAAGCGGCCTTGTGGAAGGCGCTTAGATCGGCGGGCGTTATGCGGGCCAGGCTTTCCTTGGTGCCCTCGGGCGGCCTCGAATACGGATGCGCGCCGTAGAGCCTGCGCCGCCATGCATCCCAGCCGATCGCGTGAGGTTCGCGCTCGTTGGCGATGATGCCGGAGAGAAGCTGAGCGCGGATTCGGTCAAAGGGTTCCTGATCGAAGCGGGGCCTGTTCAACGCGAGCCTGATGAGATCGAAAGCGGCGTCCTGGCGCTGGGAAAGCATGCGCACCGAGCCATAGATGCCGTCAGGCCGCGCGTGGAAGCTCATCTCAGCGCCGGCATCATCGAGTCGCACCTGAAAGGTGTCGCCGCCGTGATCGCCTGCGCCCTCGTCGAACAAGCCGGTCATCAAATTGGCAAGCCCCTCCTTACCGGCCGGGTCCTGGCTGGTGCCGCCGTCAAACACGAACTGGAGCGTGACGATCGGCAGCGTATGGTCTTCCACCAGCCAGGCGGTGATCCCCTTTTCAGATTTCACCTCCTGGATGTTCGCCGCAGCACGGGCGGTACGCGCTGGCAGGGTGAGGAAGAAAATAGCAAGGCAAAGGACAGCCAGCCAGGAGGCGAGGCGCCAGCCTTGTCCAAAAGGAGAGGGCAATGCTTGTGGAATGGCCCTGCGGAATTGGTTCGTCATCATATCAATTTTCCTTGGGCAGGAGATAGCCGGTGGTCGAATGGTCGGACACGAGGTAGCGGGCGGCAACGGCCTTAACCTGATCGGCCGTGACCTTGCGGATGCGGTCCGGCCATTCCTCGACGTCTTTCACATTGCCGCCTGTGGCAAGCGTGGCGCCATACATGCCAGCGACGGAGGCCTGCTCGTCATGGGCGAAGATGAACGAGCGGATATAGCGGTTTTTCGTCTTCTCCAGTTCGTCGCTGGTGATGCCGTTCCTGGCGATGCGCGCTATCTCGGCGTCGACTGCGGCCTCGACATCCGCAAGCTTCGCCTTGCCGCGCGGCCAGCCGCGGATGCTGAACTTGCCAGCATCCAGCATGGTGCCCTCGAAATCAGCGTCGGCCGCTGCGGCTATGCCCTGCTTCACAACGAGCTCCTGGTACAGCCGGCTGCGGTTGCCCCCGGCGAGAATCTGTGCCAGCAGGTCCAGCGCCTCGGCTTCGCCGGGCTCGGCGGTGCGATAGGACGGCACCACCCAACATCTGGAAAAGATGGGGACCGAAACGCGGCCATCCCTTAGCGTCAATGTGCGCCTGGTGTTCTGCACCGGCTCAGACGGGCGTTCGCGTGGCGGCAGATCTGGTCCACGCGGGACCTTGCCATAGGTCTTCTCGGCCAGCGCCTTCACGGCCTCGGGCTCGACGTCGCCTGCCACCACCAGCACGGCGTTGTTCGGCCCGTACTTGTCATAAAAAGCCACGGCGTCGTTGCGGTCCAGCTTCTCGATCTCGTGCATCCAGCCGATCACCGGGATCCGGTAGGGTTGGCTCTGCCAGAGCGTCGTGACGACCTCCTCATCGAGAAGCGCCTCCGGATTGTTGTCGACCCTCAAGCGACGCTCCTCGCGGACCACGTCCCGCTCGGTGTTGATGACGTCATCCGTGAGGGTGAGATTGCGCATGCGATCAGCCTCGAAGCTCATCATCTGCTCCACTGCCGAGGGCGCCACTCTTTCGTAGAAGGCAGTATAATCGTAAGAGGTGAAGGCGTTTAGCGAGCCCCCGATCTCCGCCACCGCGCGGTCCAACTCGCCGGCGCCGTGATTGGCCGTCCCTTTGAACATCAGATGCTCGAAGAAATGCGCGATGCCGGATTTGCCCGGAGGCTCGTCGGCACTGCCGACCTTGTACCACACCATATGGGTGACGATGGGCGCGCGGTGATCGGGTATGACGACCACCTCCATGCCGTTGTCGAGCAGGAAATTCGCTATGTCATAGGCGGCCGCCGGAGACGGCGCGGTCGTCAGAAATGTCAGCGCGCTCGCAAAAAGTGCGCCCCGCAGCCAGGCAGACGGTGGCTTCGGTTGTGGTGACCGGGCGATGGACAAGGTTCGCAGGGAAGTGAGTTGTCCCTCAATTTGAAGATGCTGCGTCCCAGTCGCCCCCACTGGGAGAAGGTGGATCGGTGGGCAGCGCCGGTCCAGACGAGCCCTCACAATGCTGCCAGGCCCGGCTCGGATGTCAGTTTTGAGTAGGTCGGCGAAAGGTGGGGCGGCATTTTTCTGTGTGGGGATCATGGGACGACTCTCCTGCGCGTTTGCATGACCCCGCAGGAACCGTGCCAGATGAGAAAGCCGTTTCGGCGATGCGATTCAACGGACTCTCTGTTGCGTACCTCCGACATTGTCCGACGTCTAACACCGCCGAATGGGGGGCGCTCGCCGCTTAAAGAGGTGGCTAGGTGAAATACCCTTAGGACAGCGGCGAAGATGGTGGCGTCAGCGCGCGCCCGTAGTTGCTGGTCGTCCGCGTACTCTTGCTCACATCGGCCGATCGCAGGTCCCTAACAGGACTCCAAACCAGCGATAGACGCGGTTCTGGAATTTACCGGAGCGTTTCAGAACTTGTGTTTGCCATTCGGAGCGCCAGCGCGGGAGACGCTTCCGCGACAGGCGGTCATGATGGAGCTTGCGAGCCGCTTTAGCGATTTGACCGGGCTTTTGCTATTTTAGCTTTTGCTGCCCTAAAGTCTCGGATATGAAGCGGACCTGGCTTATGGCCTGCCTACATTGAATGGTTACAAAGGAATACGCTATGGCGACTGGAACGGTGAAGTGGTTCAACAGCACCAAGGGATTCGGTTTTATCCAGCCTGACAACGGAGGTCAGGACGTTTTCGTCCACATTTCCGCTGTCGAGCGAGCGGGCCTTTCGACCCTTAATGAGGGCCAGAAGATCAACTACGAGGTCGAACAGGACCGCCGTACTGGCAAATCATCCGCTGGCAGTCTCAGCAAAGCTGGCTGACCTTTTTCTGCTTCTGCCCGGCAAGAGCCGGGCAGAAGTGCCACTGACCGCGCCATAGGAGCGGGCAAGAACACGGATCCCCGCCGACTGGGGCAGCTGATTGTAGCAAGCTGCTAAGTTCTACTGCCACACGATGTTGCAAGCGAAGAGGGGCGGGTCCCAGCCCTCTTACTTTCTGCAGCAGATGTTTATCGCATTCTCGATCGAGCGTGGCGGGGAATGAACGAGCAATTCAGCCAGCCTCCAGCGATCCACACCTCCTGGATCAAGAGGGCAGGGTACATTGGCCCTGAGGGGACCTGGACCCATCAAGCCTCGCTGGACCTCTTTGGTGACCAAGTTGAACTCGTTCCGTTCAGCGACGGATTGTTCGAAGCATATGAGAATGGCTGCGTCCACGTTGCATGCGTCCCAGCTACGACCTCTCTGGTCGGAGCCACTCCCTACCTCGACCAAGTCTTGAGCTTGAGGTCTCCCACGATTATCGCCGAGTACCCGAAGGTCCTGAGCTACAGCCTCATGGCCAGCAAGGATGCGAGTTTCTCGATGATCGCTAAGGTGGTGGGCCACCCAGTGGCCCTGCAGGAGGTGGCCGGGTGGCTCGACGAGAACATGCCCAATGTCGAGCGAGAGAGCCGTCGGGGATCGACATCTTTCGTGGCAGAGCAAAAATCTCCCTCGATAGCAGCATTTGGTCCTGCGCTTGGTGCCAAGCTGTACAATCTGCAGATATTGCGAACAGGAATTGAAGAAGGGCTGCATAACGTTACGCGGTGGTGGGTGCTCGGGCGCAGGACCCCTGCGCCGACAGGATTTGACCGGACAACACTTCACCTCCGCGTTTCAGAGCAAAATCTCAGTTGTGTCCTGAACAGGTTCTCGAAGGACAATTTAGCCGTTCTCAATGTCTATCAGCGTCCGACCTGCGAGCGGCTAGACACCCATCAGTATGTCATCGATGTCGCTGGACACGTTTTGACGCACCCGGCGCTGGCCGCGTTGGCGGAGATTGATGGCCTGAGAATTCTCGGATCGTACCCACGTCGCTATTAGTTGTGGCTAGGCTAGGCTAGTTTCCGTCCATAACCCCAAAACTGTTGATCTTATCACTGACGAACAAGGGGCTGCCGCATCGAACTTGATGCGATGTACACGTAATGCGCGAGCCATGGACGAGATAATCGCGCCGACGATCTTGTCGTTCCCGCCAGTTTCTTGCCTGCGAAACGGAGTATTCATAGGCACAGATGTCGACCGGCCGGGCATCTCACAAAACCAGTGACCGTTGTATGACTGTGACGCGTTGTGGGCGGCACGCTCGTCCATTCGGGAAGGTCCAACACTTCAATCCGCGCAGGGGCGCCGTGACCGGGGCCTGCGGCATTTTTACGAGCGTGCCGTTGGCACGAGCTTATCGCTTTGACGCCCCTCACGCTGCTTGGCTGTGCTTATGGGACAACCCGGTCGAGAAAAGCATCGAATGCGGCCGCAACAGCGCGAATCACGAAGCGATGCTCTTGCCGCACCCGGATGAGACCGTTTTCGATGTCCACTACCCCGTCCTCGGCCAGCTTCGCCAGGCGTTCAGTTGAATCGAGAAAGCGGATTGGATCGAATCCATAGGCCGCACAGATTGCCGGCACATCGGCCTCCAAATCGCACATCAGCCGCTCGATGATTGCGGCTCGCACGCGGTCTTCGTCTGTGAGCCGGTAGCCTTTTGACGTTGCCAGACGGCCCCCTGCTATGTGCCGGCTGTAGGACTCGTGTGTCACCTCGTTCTGGACGTAACCATCGCCGACCCGCCCGATAGCCGACGCGCCGAAACCGATCACGGTTTTGCAGGTGTCGGCCGAGTAACCCAGCGAGTTACGGCGTAGCCGACCGCGGGTCTGCGCCAGCGTAAGTTCGTCGTCCGGCAAGGCGAAATGGTCGAGGCCGATCTCTCGGTAGCCGGCCGCAACCAGCGTATCTGCCACGGCCGCAGCCTGTTCGGCGCGGGCGACGCTGTCCGGCAGAGCAGTCTTCTCGATCAGGCGCTGATTCTTGATCACCGATGGAATATGCGCGTAGCCGAACACCGCAAGCCGGTTGGGACGCATGGCGGCGGTTGCCGCCGCAGTCTGGACGCAGGACTCTACCGTCTGATTCGGGAGACCGAACATGAGATCGACGTTGATGCCGCTTACTCCATGCCGGCGCAGCTCTTCGACGGCAGCGGCCGTCTGCGCCTCGCTCTGGACCCGGTTGATGGCTTTTTGAACAATTGGATCAAAACTCTGCACCCCGAGACTCGCGCGGCTCACATTGGCTGCCCCCAGTGCCTCGGCGATCTCGCGCGTGAACGTGCGCGGGTCAATTTCGACGGCGATTTTAGCGGGCTCCCTGAACACGAAGCGGCGGCGCAGGAGTTCAATCATGGCCAAGAATTCCGCTGCCCCGATCAGGGTCGGGGTTCCACCGCCGAAATGCACGTCGTCCACGACGAGCCTCTGCTGCACCTGCTCCGAGACCAAACGGATCTCGTCACGCAGAACGGCCACATAGTCGAGGATCGGACCCTGATTGCGGGCAATCGTGGTCGGAAAGCCGCAATACCAGCAAATCGATCGGCAGAACGGAATGTGGAGATAGAGCGACACCGGATCGTCAGCCGGCAGACCTCTTAGCCATTCCTCATAGCTTTCGGCGCCGACCGCTGCGGAGAACTCCGGCACAGTCGGATAGATGGTGTACCAAGGCAGGAGAGCCTCGCGATGTTTTTTCAGGATAGAAGTCTGCAACAGTTTCTCTCCCAAGTTGATAACTGTCCTCCTTTTACCCCTGCGATCTCCTGTGTCTCTGCGTTATGTCAATTCCGTTCCGCTTCGCGGGTGTGTAATCACACCGTCTGCAAGGAAAAGGCGGGACCTGGTCCCGCCTTTTCAATGTTTAGCTCACATTATGCCGATCGAGCCGCCAGCCCACAACGAGCTGGACGGAAGAAGTCACGCTGGTACCTTCTTTCTAGACCGCTTCTCGGGCGCCGAGATTTCAGGCTCTTTTGGTTTGCGGCCGAGTCCCATTGTCTTGGCCAACGCAGAGCGGGCAGCCGCATAGTTCGGCGCGACCATGGGATAGTCCGCCGGCAGACCCCATTTGGCGCGATATTCACTAGGGGTCAGTCCGTAGTGGGTCGACAGATGACGCTTCAGCGATTTGAATTTCTTCCCATCCTCAAGGGAGACAATGTAGTCCGGCGTCACCGATTTTCTGATCGGGACCGCCGGCGTCAACACCGTCGGCTCTTGTGCCGAGACGCGACCGGCCGCCGTGCCCTTCAAAGCTTCGTGCACTTGGCCGATCAGGGCTGAAAGGTCCCCCACCGGAACGGGATTGTTGGAAACATAGGCTGAGACAACATCTGCGGTAAGCTGGATGAGGTTGTCGATGTTTTTGAAGTCTTCTTCTGGCATGAAACTCTCCGGTGGATTTGTCTGCGGAGCGTCGCTTCTAGTGGTGATTTCCGGTGAAAGCAACAAATCTCGCGACAGATTGTTCGTTGCTCGTCCAACATTGAGGTCTATAGCACCACATCACGCGGTCGTGACACTGATCTGCCTGGTAGTCGCTGTCCCATAACTGCGCCAGTGTCCGCCTTTCCGTTCCGATCTCGTCCGTTTGAATTGCAAAAGGAAGACGCAGAAAGCTTGTAAAGCACCATGAGCCGTGCACTCGCAGGGGCAGAAAACCTTGCGCGTATGAAACAGGTTGGCGTTGCGGCAGCATGTGGCGACAGGCCACGGAACCGACCAAACCTCAGGCGAACAAACAGCGATTGCGCGCGCCCACCAATGGAATCCGCCGTCGGGCGATGGATACACCGCAGTTACTGTTTCCGCCGCTC
Organism: Mesorhizobium sp. WSM4842; assembly: GCF_055901575.1. Lineage (NCBI taxonomy): Bacteria > Pseudomonadati > Pseudomonadota > Alphaproteobacteria > Hyphomicrobiales > Phyllobacteriaceae > Mesorhizobium > Mesorhizobium sp. WSM4842. The sequence continues at coordinate 6,629,153 of NZ_CM148372.1, read as the reverse complement.
GATTGGCTTGGTCGGCAGGCACGATTCCCTCGATCCGCTGATCTAGCGCAGGGCGTTCGCAAGCCGCATGTGGAGAATGGTTTCCGTGCACATCGTAAGGACTCCATTTATGAAAATTCTATTCCCTGCGGTGGCTGTTGCGCTTGTGGCAGCCACAGCTTTTGCTGCGCAGTCCATTCCGCCAGACCTCAGAGAAACGGCACTGGCCACCTTCAAGCCCTTGCCATTCACGCCGGCGCTCGCCAACAACCCGAGCACGCCGGAGAAGATTGCCCTCGGCAAGGCACTGTTCTTCGATCCACGCCTCTCGTCCTCAGGCGTTTTCTCCTGCAACTCGTGCCACAACCTGGCCACCGGGGGCGACGACAATCGTGAAACTTCGATTGGCCATGGTTGGCAGAAGGGGCAGCGCAACGCGCCGACGGTGTTTAACTCTGTCTTCAACAAATCACAGTTTTGGGACGGTCGCGCCGAAGACCTGAAAGCTCAGGCCAAAGGGCCGATACAGGCCGGTGTCGAAATGGCCAACACACCGCATCGAGTGGTCGAGACGTTCAAATCGATGCCGCAATATGTGGAGTTGTTCCATTCAGCTTTCCCGGATGAGGCCAATCCCATCACCCTCGACAACCTAGTCAATGCACTCGCAGAGTATGAGGCGACACTGGTCACGCCGGCCCCCTTCGACGCCTTCCTCAATGGCGATGAGACCGCCATCGGTCCCAAAGAGAAACAGGGCCTGGCCCTTTTTATCGAAAAGGGCTGCTCGTCCTGCCATTCCGGTGTCAATATTGGTGGGGAAGGCTATTATCCATTCGGCCTCGTTGAGAGGCCTAGCGCCGACATTCTGCCGGAGAACGACAAGGGACGATTTGCCGTCACCAATGTACCCGAGGATTCCTATGTTTTCCGCGTGCCGTCGCTGCGCAACGTAGCAATCACCGCGCCATACTTTCATTCGGGCAAGGTCTGGGACCTGAGAGAGGCCGTCGCTATCATGGGCACCACCCAGCTTGGCGAACAGCTAACGCAAATCGAAATCGATCAGCTGGTTGCCTACCTTCATTCGCTGACCGGAAAGCGAGCGGAGATCACATATCCCATCTTGCCGACTGAAACGCCCACAACACCTCGGCCTCGATCCTAGGCATTGGGAAAGCAGACGATCGCGGCGGGGCCTGTGAGCATTTCCTTGCCCGATCTGGGCGAATTGCCACGAGCGTCGCCGATTTGGCCGCGATACGTCGCCGACGATTGAGCGGCGCACGTCGGGGGAGGAGCCACTGCTTTGCACAGCGATGCCCCTCGCGGCGAGATCGCCGGCAGGCCGGGGGGTGCCGTCCCTCCAACTTTCCGGAACGGCACCCGGCCAACGCTCACCAGTCCATCACCACCTTGCCCGAATTGCCGCTGCGCATCGCGTCGAACCCAGTCTTGTAGTCGTCAATGCCGATGCGGTGCGTGATCAACCCACTGACATCGAGCGGACCCTGCACCAGGGCGATCATCTTGTACCAGGTCTCGAACATTTCGCGGCCATAGATGCCCTTGAGATGCAGCATCTTGAAGATGACCTTGTTCCAGTCGATCTCGAAGCCGGTCGGGGCAATGCCCAGAATGGCGATCTTGCCGCCATTGTTCATGGTGTCGATCATGTCGCGGAAGGCGGGTGCCGCACCCGACATTTCGAGGCCGACGTCAAAACCTTCGGTCATGCCGAGCGCCGGCATGACGTCGCGCAGCTTTTCCTTCGACGCGTCGACGACATGCTGGACGCCAAGCTTTTTCGCCAGCGCAAGCCGCACCGGGTTGATGTCTGTGATGACCACCTTTCGCGCGCCGACGCATTGGGCAACGAGCGCAGCCATGATGCCGATCGGCCCGGCGCCGGTGACCAGCACGTCCTCGCCGACCAGATCGAAGGACAATGCGGTGTGAACGGCATTGCCCAGGGGATCGAAGATCGCCGCGGTCTCGTCCGGCACATCATCGGGGATCGGCACGACATTGTGCTGCGGGATCGCCAGATATTCGCCGAAGGCGCCGGGACGGTTGACGCCGACACCGAGCGTATTGCGGCACAGATGCCCTCGCCCAGCACGGCAGTTGCGGCAATGGCCGCAGACGATGTGGCCTTCGCCCGACACGCGCTGGCCGACCTTGTATTCGGTGACCGCTGCGCCGAAATCGGCGACCGTGCCGATAAATTCATGGCCGGTGACCATCGGCACCGGCACCGTCTTTTGCGCCCACTGGTCCCAATTGTAGATGTGCAAGTCAGTGCCGCAGACCGCCGTCTTCTTGATCTTGATCAGCACATCGTTGGGGCCGATCTCCGGCACCGGCACCTCTTCCATCCAGATGCCCGGTTCGGCCTTGGCCTTCACCAACGCCTTCATCATGTTCGACATCAAGTGCTCCTTACACCTTGGTTGATTCCGCTCCTTGCCGCTCCTCCGGTAGCCTGCACAACGAAAAAGGTGCGCTCGGAGAGCACACCTGAGATCCTTGGCCGATCGTAATGTTGGCGGCTGCCTTTGTGTCGAAGCAACATTCCACCGCGATCCATGCGCTTGAAAAACTCTGTTTTCAGCGAACCTCAGCAGAAGCGGAGCAAACGCCATGCCAGATGCAGCCAAGTTTCAATTCAAGCGATGAGTAATGGTCGCAGCTTGCGGCTGGGCGGTATGGCTATTTTGTCGATGTCCGCCACATGCGACGCATTCCCTCGATACCGGTGCTCTCGATGGTCGATCTCGCCGCCGATATCTCGATGGTGCCGGTGCACAGGCGGCATCCGCAAGCGTTCGCCCCTCGGTGAAGTGTCTGTTGACCCCTGGCTGTGTGAGAGGCTGAAGCTCATGGACAAAGCCGCCTTCCCCCATTTCGTGATCGAAATCATCCGTCCTTCGGACCGGAAGCGCTTCCAAATCCTGCCTCGCCGCTGGGCCGTCGAGCGGACCTTCGGCTGGACGACAAGGGTGGGGACTCGCACGCGTCCACCGACCTGTGCGCGGCTTTTCGATGTCGTCCTTTGTTTGAATTATCCGCGCAGCCCGCCACATGTTTGCCGGTCACAGTGGCCCAGCGGCCTGCGCCTGCACTTTCTCCCGCAGCGCGCTTGCTGCAGCGATCATGTTCATGAGGGCAGGGCGGACCTCCTCCCATTTCCTTGTTTTGAGGCCACAGTCCGGATTCACCCACAGTTGGCCGTCCGACAGTCGCTCGCGGGCAAGTTGGGCGAGATGCAAAATTTCGCCAATTTCCGGGACACGTGGTGAGTGAATGTCGTAGACGCCAGGACCGATTTCGTTCGGATATTTTGACTTCGTGAAGGCGTCTAGCAGTTCCATTTTGGAGCGCGACGTCTCGATCGAAATCACGTCCGCGTCCAGTTCAGCGATCGAGTCGATGATCTCATTGAACTCAGAATAGCACATGTGGGTGTGAATTTGGGTCGCGTCCTCTACACCCGTTGAAGCGAGACGGAAGCATTCGACTGCCCAGCCGAGATAATGTTTCCAATCGGACTTCCGCAGGGGCAAGCCTTCGCGAAACGCGGCCTCATCGATCTGGATCACCCTTGCGCCAACTCTTTCAAGGTCGGCCACTTCATCGCGGATGGCGAGTGCGATCTGGCGGCAGACCTCGGCGCGGGGTACGTCGTCGCGCACAAAAGACCAGTTAAGAATCGTCACTGGGCCTGTGAGCATGCCCTTTACCGGCTTTTTCGTCAGAGACTGGGCAAATTGCCACCAGAGGACCGTCATCGGATTGGGCCGCGATACGTCGCCGAAGATGATGGGAGGGCGCACGAGCCGGGAGCCGTAACTTTGCACCCAGCCATGCTGGGTGAATGCGAGGCCGGACAGCTGCTCGCCGAAATGCTGCACCATGTCGTTTCGTTCGAACTCGCCGTGTACCAGCACGTCCAGCCCGATCTCCTCCTGCCAACGGACCGCCGCCTCAGTCTCCTTCTTCAGGAAGGCCTGGTAGTCGACATAGCTCAGCCTGCCCTTCGCATGAGCGGAGCGCGCCCTGCGCACCTCGGGCGTCTGCGGGAAGGACCCGATGGTAGTCGTGGGGAACGGCGGCAGGCCGAGCGTGTCAGCCTGGATTCTCGAGCGCTTGGGAAATGCGCTCTTTCGTTGCTTCATGACGCCGTCAATGCTGATAATTCGCCCGTGGACGAGCGCATCATGGACCTTTGTAGACATTGCGCGCGCGGCGGCCGCCTCGGCAGAAGCTTCCAGTGAGCCTGCTACGGCCTCCCTGCCTTCGGATAAGGCTTGGGCCAGCACGAGCAGCTCTTCAGTCTTCTGGGCGGCGAATGCCAGCCACGAACTGACGTCCACATCGAGCGCGGTCTCCATCCGCAGGTCCATCGGCACATGAAGCATCGAGCAGGAAGGCGCAATCTCGACGCGATCCAGCGGCCAGCCGGCAACGACCGGCTTGATGCGGTCGAGAATGGCAGCCAGGTTCGCGCGCCAGACGTTGCGGCCGTCGATCAAGCCAAGTGAGAGCACCAGATCCTTCGGTGCGAGCCGACCAACCGTCTCCAACTGCTCGGGAGCGCGCACGAGGTCGAGATGTAGGCCCGCCAGGCGCAGCGAAAGCGCGGTCTCCAGATTGTCTCCCAGCGGCCCGAAATAGGTCGCCATCATAATTTTCAACTTGGGCGCGGCTTTCGACAGCTGGCCGTATGTGAATTCGAAGGCAGCTCGTTCGTTCGGGTTAAGGTCGAGCACAAGCGCCGGCTCATCAATCTGTACCCAGTCGGCCCCCGAGAGCTCCAGCCTCCGCAGGAGTTGCTCGTAGACGGGCAGCAGGCGCGGTAGGAGCGCTATGGGATTGAAGCCCTGGTCGGGAGACTTTGCCAGCTTGAGGAAGGTCACCGGTCCAAGGATGACCGGGCGTGTATGGATGCCGAGCTCTTTTGCCTCCAGAAAGTGATCGACTGGTTTCGTCGACGAGAGGGCGAATGTCTGATCGTCGCCCAGCTCCGGCACGATGTAGTGGTAGTTCGTGTCGAACCATTTGGTCATTTCCATCGCGGTTACGCGCTGCCCTGCATGCCCGTGACTGGCGCGTCCGCAAGCCGCGGCATCGCCTTGCGTCCCGCGCGCCATCGCGAAATAGATGTCGAGCGGGACCTCCCCGCCCGTCCAGCCGTAACGAGCTGGCACGGCGCCGACCATTGCTGCGGTGTCGAGCACATGGTCATACAGTGAGAAATCGTTCGACGGGATTTTCGACACGCCGCGGTCATGCTGCTCGCTCCAGCTGGCGGCACGGAGTGCCTTCGCCGTCGACAGAAGGTTGGCAGCAGAAGATTTTCTGGACCAGTAGCTTTCGAGCGCGAATTTCAGTTCTCGCCGGCGACCGATACGCGGCATGCCAAGCGTTGCTATGGGAACTTGCTGGGAGACATTCATTCCATACCCCGATGGTTGCGGCGGGGACAAGGAAGGCGCTAGCAGGCCGGCATAAACGCCGAGCTGCCGCGGCCATCAGACACCCCGCCCGTGGACGTTGTTTACCGTGGCAGGTCTCCTGGCTCGCGGGTCACAGCCTCTGCCCCGTCTTCCCGGGGCAGCGCCCCAGTGACATTGATGGGTTTGGCTCGCCGCTTACAGTTGCGGGGGCAGCGCCGGCATTGCACCGGCTTCCCTCTTAGCTCCGCTACGGCAACGCCTTGCGGAGAACCACGACACGCGGACAATCGCAGCAGCCCGCTTTGTTGTCAATGCGGTATAAAGAAATGTTTATGTGTTTATGTGAACCGTTCACCTGCGGCGTGTTTCCCAAGTCGCAGGTCGCGGTAGAGCTGAGCCATTTGCGCCACTCGCCGGTCTGCGCAGGCTGTGCCTGGCCGCTCGGGCAATCTGCCAGTCTACGATCCCGGCTCAAAACGACTTTCGTCAAAAAGGGCGTGTTGGCCATCATGATCGGCCGGCAGTACTGGCCCGAAGTGCGACAACGTCCCTGAGCCTCAAGAAATCAGAAATTTGGAGAAAACCGCCATCCTTCACGGACGGGTACGCGACGTTTTACCCGCGCTTGGCTGGACAGCCCGCACAACGGGAAGGTGGGCAACACGTGGCGGAGATGCCGCCCTACAACAGCCCCGCCTGTTCAGCCTCGCGGCGCAAAGTCTGCCGCGGCCTGGGGCCGATCTGCTGGATGACCAATCCGGCAGCCAGTGAACCGAGGTCGCCGCAATCCTTCAGGCTGCGGCCTTGCGTGTAGCCGTAGAGGAAACCTGCGGCATAGAGGTCGCCGGCGCCCGTCGTGTCGACCAGCTCCTTGATCGCGGTCGCCTTGATGACCACGGTCTCGTCGCCGCGCACGATGACGGAGCCTTTTTCCGAACGGGTCACGGCGGCGATCCGGCAATCCTTGCGGATCTGCGCCAGCGCCTCGTCGAACGACGCCGTCTGATAAAGCGATTTGATCTCGTGGCTGTTGGCGAAGACGATATCGACTGTACCCGAACGCATCAGGTCGAGGAATTCGTCGCGATAGCGGTCGACGCAGAACGAATCCGACAGTGTCATCGACACTTCGCGGCCTGCCGCGTGCGCCAGCATCGCCGTCTGCCGGATTGCCTCCTTGGCGCGCGGCGGATCCCACAGATAGCCTTCGAAATAGGTGACCTTGGCGCCAGAGGCCTTGTCGACCTCGACATCCTCCGGCCCGAGCTCGATGCAGGCGCCGAGATAGGTGTTCATCGAGCGCTCGCCGTCTGGGGTAACGAAGATCATCGAGCGCGCCGTCGGCGGCTCGCCCTTGAGCGGCCTGGTGTCGAAGGCAACCCCCTGCGCATGGATGTCGTGGGCGTAGATTTCGCCTAGCGCATCGTTGGAGACCTTGCCGAAGAAAGCAGCGCGGCCGCCGAAGCTGGCGACACCCGCCGCCGTGTTGCCGGCGCTGCCGCCGGAGGCTTCGATGGCCGGGCCCATGCGGCTGTAGAGCAGCTCGGCGCGCCTCGTGTCGATCAGGTTCATCGCGCCCTTGATGATGCCGTTCGTCTCCAAAAATGCTTCGTCGCACTGCGCGATGATGTCGACGATGGCATTGCCGATGCAAAGCACGTCATATTTCGAGATCAGTGTCTCCGCCAAAAACCCGAGCCGGCTTCTCGCCACGCCGGGGCCGGCGTGTTTTTTGGCGAGTGTGGAATGGGTCGCACTATGCCCACGCATCCAATACCCGCGCATCACGCAGCTGCCGGTCCTGCCTCACGCAACAGGTCGTCAGCTCTGTCCGTCTTTTCCCAGGTGAACTCCGGCTCTTCGCGGCCGAAGTGTCCGTATGTCGCGGTCTTGCGGTAAATCGGCCGTAAGAGATCAAGCGCCTTGATGATGCCTTTCGGCCGGAGATCGAAAAGCTCAAGGACGGCGCGCTCGATCCTTTTTTCATCAATCTTTGCGGTTCCGAATGTATTGACGAGGATAGAGACCGGCGCGGCCACACCGATCGCGTAAGCAAGCTGAACCTCGCACACCTGCGCCAGTCCGCTGGCAACGACGTTTTTTGCGACGTACCGCGCCGCATAGGCGGCCGACCGATCAACCTTGGAGGGGTCCTTGCCCGAAAAGGCACCGCCGCCGTGACGCCCCATACCGCCGTAGGAATCGACGATGATCTTGCGGCCGGTGAGCCCGCAGTCGCCGCGCGGCCCACCGACCACGAACCGGCCTGTTGGATTGACCAGGAACCTTATCCCGGTAGTATCCAAGTCGTGGGGCAAGACCGGCCTTATGATCTCCTCAATGACGCCTTCGCGGACCGTGGCTTGTGAGACCTCTTCGTCATGCTGCGTCGACAGGACTATGGTATCGAGCGCTATCGGGCGCAAACCCTCATAACGGACGGACACTTGAGATTTAACGTCCGGGCGAAGCCAGCCAAGGCGTCCGGTTTGGCGCACCTCCGCCTGTTTTTTTGTCAATTCGTGAGCGAGTTGGATTGGCAACGGCATCAATGTTTCGGTCTCGTTGCACGCGTACCCGAACATGAGGCCCTGATCCCCCGCTCCCTGCTCGAGATCCTGCCCTCGTCCCTCGTCGACGCCCTGGCTGATGTCAGGCGACTGCTCGGTCAAGGCCAAGATCACGGCGCAACGGCGGCCGTCAAAGCCGATCGCATCGTCATCATATCCAATGTCCAAAATGATATCGCGGGCAACTTGGCTGTAGTCGATCTGCGCGTGACTGGTGATCTCGCCAGCCAGAACGACCATCCCTGACTTCACCAACGCTTCACAAGCAACGCGAGCCTTAGGATCCTTACGAAGGATCGCATCGAGCACGCCATCTGAGATATTGTCGGCCATCTTGTCGGGATGTCCGGCGCCGACGGATTCGGAAGAAAACACGAATTGTCTGGGCATGAAATGTCCTCGCTTCAAACGTTGGAATTGATGTGACAGTTGATCCGGCCGTCTTACCTGTCGGAGATGCCAGGCACGTCGAACGCAGCGCAGAAGTCGGCAACGTCTCTGCGCACTCTGGCATGCACGTCCGAATCATCGGGCTGGCGACAGACCAGGTCGATGAAAGCGGCAATCTGCACCATTTCCGCTTCGCGCATGCCCACAGACGTCACTGCTGGCGTGCCTAAGCGTATGCCGCTGGTGAGCGCGGGATGGCGCCGGTCGCCCGGCACCATGTTGAAATTCGTAATGATACCTGCTTGCGACAGACGCTCGGCATAGTCTTTCCCAGACAGCGGCCGGTCCCTAAGATCAAGGATCAGCATGTGATTGTCAGTGCCCCCCGTGACGAGTTCATAACCTCGCTCCAGAAGGGCCTGGGCCAGAGCCTTGGCGTTGTTGACGATCTGCTGACCGTACACACGGAAGGATGCATTCCCTGCTTCGTGCAGAGCGACAGCTAGCGCGGCAATCGTATTCATGTGCGGTCCGCCCTGGAGGAGAGGGAACACGGCACGGTCTATGCGTTTGGCCAGATTGTGTTTGCTCTTGGAATGGTAGAGCGCCTGATAGCGGTCTTCATTCCTTGACAAGATGAAGCCACCGCGGGGGCCGCGGATCGATTTGTGAGAGGTGCTGGTGACAACATCGCAATGGCCAACGGGATTCGGATGCACTCCTGCGACAATGAGGCCGCTGATGTGGGCGATGTCGGCTACCAGATAGGAGTTCACCTCCGAAGCAATGTCGGCCATTGCCTCATAGTCAAAGATGCGCGGATAAGCAGTTCCGCCGACCCAAATGAGCTTCGGTCGTTCGCGTTTGGCCGTCTCGCGCAAGCGGTCATGGTCAATCTGCTGCGTCTTTTCGTGCAGCCCGTACGGAACTCGCTGATAATCAGTGCCGGAGAAGTTGACGGCCCAACCGTGCGTCAGATGCCCCCCGCCGGGGAGGGTCAAGCCCATCATCTTGTCTCCCGGACACAACAGCGCTCGACAGACAGCCTGATTGGCCGGCGAGCCGGAATAAGGCTGCACGTTGGCGTGTTCATAGCCGAACAGCGCCTTCAATCGCTCGATGGCGAGATTCTCAAGCTCATCGACAATCTCGTTTCCGGCGTAGTAGCGCGCGCCGGGATATCCCTCGGCATACTTGTTGGTGAAAATAGACCCGGTCGCTTCCAGCACCGCGGAGGACGCGAAGTTCTCGGAGGCGATAAGTTTGAGGGTCGTCCGCTCCTGGCGCTCCTGTCTTAAAAGCAGCTCGTGAACGCGAGAATCTGCGACAGCCAGGTGAGGCCACTCGCAAGTGTCAAGCTCCGCGATGGCGCCGCCAGTCGAATTGTCCATATCAGCTTCGCGCTCCATTGGGACTAAGTTTCAGGACAAGCAGGCGGCCACCTTGGACCGCGCGCCCTGTATCGCCTCCAGGCGCTGTAGGTCTTGTCTGTGATGGCCATCGCCGTGGGGCAGGAGATCAACCAACAATTGAACCAAGCCGCCGTCCGAGCCTCCTGCTTCGAGGTGGTACGAAGGCCAGGGGCGCTGTTCGTTGCCGAGAAGAAAGCCGGCTCTGGCGAGCTGGCGCACGTGTGCGACCACGTGCTCGCGAGACAGACTCAGAACTTCTGCTAGCTCGCAGACGGTCAGGTCCGCATGCGCACAAAGTCCCAGGATTCGAAGTCGATCAAGATGAGCCGCGGCCTTTAGGCGCATGACCAGTGTCATCATCGGCCGGCACTCCTTGTATTGACTTCCTCCATTTGGCGTCCTTCCACTAATTTCAGAGCAATCTTGCCATCCGACGAGGTCAATACGCCCGACCGCATCGCAGATCGTTTCCGATACGCCACGGTCTCGACCCGCGGCCCAAATGATAGGCTCAACGTACATATTCTCAGCGGTTTAGAGTGCTAAAAGTCCGCGATTTTCTTTGAAGGATCTGTTGCGACACGTGCATAACCGGCTAGGATTCGCCCCAGCACAACGGCGGCTGCGCGGTAAGGCCGGCTTGCGAAGATGCGGCGAACGGCCGAGGCCTTCATGCGCTGGTCGCCGCGCGATGGGCAGGGACGCTCAGCATCGATGGGGATGAAATCCATCTTGTCCATGGCTCCGATCTCTATCCCGATGGACCACATCCCAAGGAAACCGATATCCTGCTCGAAGGCGCCGCCGTCCACGGCGAGCTCAAAGCATGGCTGCGGCGCAAGGCTCAATGCGGCTGACGATTGGCTTCCATTGATTCTCAACAAGTGATACAAATCCTCGGACTGTAACCCCTTAGTTCCGAGATTTCGTATCAATGCCAGAGCCCGCTCCCCAGCGCCAAATCGCCCACGCACTTCTGACACTGCGCGGAATCGCGCGTCTCGCGGAGCTGCGCAACGCCGGCGTAACAGCGGCCACGATGAGTCGCATGGAACGGGATGGGGAGGTGCTCCGGCTCGCACGCGGCCTCTACCAGCTCTCCGATGTGCCGCTCGACGCTAATCATAGCCTAGCCGAGGCTGCCAAGCGCGTACCCAAAGGCGCTGTCTGCCTTGTGTCAGCCCTGGCATTCCACCAGCTGACGGATCAGCTTCCGAGACAGGTATGGCTGGCCATCGGCCAGAAAGACTGGGCTCCCAAACCCGACGGCACACCCATTCGCATCGTGCGTTTTACCGAAAGTCTGCTCAACGACAGCGTCGAAACTCATGTTGTCGAGGGCGTGACCGTAAAGGTGTTTGGGGTTGTCAAAACAATCGCGGACTGTTTCCGATATCGCAACAAGATCGGCCTGTCGGTGGCGATCGAGGGCCTCCAGGAAGCGCTTCGCCAGCGCAAGGCCACGCCCGGCGAAATTGCCAGGCAGGCTGAGCGTGGCGGTGTCGCCACGGTCATCCGGCCGTATATCGAGGCGCTGACTGCCAATGGCTAAAGAGATCAAGAACATCGGCGCCTCAGTGCGCGCACGTCTGCTGCAACTCGCCAAGGTAAGTGGCGGTACCGTTGGGGATCGTGCTCAGGATGCGGTTCACCCTCGTCCACGATCGACCAGAACTCGAAAGGGTCGTTGAAGTCGGAATAGTGGCGGCAGAACACTTGGGAGCGGCGGATGTTTTCAAGTGCAAGCTCGGAGAATGCAGAAAACTTATAGATCATGCAGGAGATTTACGGCAGGCAGCGTGAATTTGTCGATGCCTTTCGCACACGGCCGCAGGACAGCGCGTTGCGGCGGCTGATCCTAGCCTCCCGGTTCAAGGAGCCGTTCCAGGCTGAGATGATTGCACAGGAGTTTGGTGGCGAAACCTACACCTCGCTCGATCGCAGCAAGGTTGCGCGTGGGAGAAGTTGGAAGCAACGCCGGACAAGTTTGCGAGATATGGCTGACTAGGCCTTCGCCCAAGGATCTTCGATGCCAGCTTCTGCCGCAAGCTGGGAGGGCTCCTCGTATCTTTTGATGTCGAACCGTCCCCACTCCTTCAGGAATGGGATGAGAATGAAATGAGGCTTGCCAACACTGACCTTGTTGGGCTCGATCAGCTTGATTTTATGGGCCTTGTTCTTCTTGCGGTGGAATGGCGCCATGATGCTGATCTCTTCATCCTGAGCATTGGCTGCGACAAGCGTGAGGGCCTCACCGCGGTTCTTGGCATCGACGGCGAAACCGCTTTTGGGCGCATCCTTCAGATTTGCCACCCACGATTCGTTGATCATGATCACTCCGTCCACACCTTCAGCCGTCGCGTACCTCGCGAGTTCGCGGACCAACAGATAGCGGGAAGCGCGATCCGGATGGTCTGTTCCAACAACCCGGAAAACGCCAGAGCCTTTAAGCAGCAGCGCGAAGCTACGGTGATAGCCGTCGTGGCGAAGGACGATTCGGGCTGTGCGGAAATAGGCCACACAGACTTCCTGGAACGTGTTCGCCTTCTTCAGGTCGTATATACTGTGGGTGCCCTTTTTGCCGTAACGCTTAAGGATATGCTTCTCCTTAATCCGAGGCCCGTTGGCTTTCTCCATGCGAACGCCGATTATTCCACCGTCCTTCATGGAAACGTAAACCGCCCTGTCCAATGCGAGCTGTGCCATGGTATCTGGCCTGCTCGCCTCGATAACTCCCGGTATGGCGAGCTCCAGCGCCTTCACGAAATCAGTCACGATGTCGGCGAGGACTGAATAGACGTGGGCGACTGCCTCAAGCAGCTCTACCTCGAAGTAGTTATTGGCCACCCACCTTCTTTCAACGATCAGGGTGCCGTTCTCGATCGTGTGGGGCGTGCGCAAGTCGGCCGGAACAGCTTTCCAAATCTCATTGGTGGTCGTGAACAGGTTAGCTGGCACCCATGCGGATTGCGGTCCATCTAGGTATGAGGCCACTAACTCGACATGGACCTGGCTGTGGGTGGCGAGATCGCCCTGCTTCTCGATTGAATTGCGGGTGTCGCGGGCCCAGACCATCACCGGGTCGTCGGCACAGCGCTTCTGGTGGGGTTCGTACCAGGAATCGAAATTGGCCAACGCCTTCTTGTTGGACTGGACGATGAAGGTGACAGTTCGTGCGGTCGTTATGCAATTCTGAACTGAGAGCTGAAACCTGCTCGGGTCGAAATAGGAGTTCGCTGCATCCTCCCATAGCTGCCGCATCTGCAGCACCCTGTCGATGACAGCGCGCGCAGCCTGACGGGCACCTTGATTGCCCTCGGGGGCTGCAATTGCGGGTATCAAGATAGTTCTTTCGATTCGAATGGTCAGGCGTTGACGCGCTGGAAGATCTGTCGCCCAATACCACTATGAATTATCGTCTGCACGGGAAATAGGTCGGAATCCTTTAGTGAAGGAGCGCCATGCCTTTCTCGGCACGTCTCTATGTAAAATCGCCGCAACCAGCGCCTCCTTCTCTCCAGACGGGAGGTAAGGCGTCCAGTTTCTGGCCGAGAATATCAGCGGCACCCGGCTCCCTTTAGAGCACGGATCTGCGGATTGATGTGCTGACGTTTGGTCGAGACGCGCGAATACCGATTTTCACCGCCACTGCCCCGTAGACAATGTCGGGTTTAGATATACTCATGTCGCCGCGTATGCCTCAGCTCGACGGCTTCGGTAGTCTCGCGGAGAGACGAAAATTCTGGCCGTTGCCACGGCTCGTGACTCTAGGAAGATCATGCGTGCTATCCCGCTTTTTTGGCGAGCGGTTTTCAGCTCAACGAGACACTGTGAACATGACGCCGTGGCTCTCCAGAGCCGTGAGATAGCGAAGAGGGCTGTCTTTCCCGGCCTTACGCACCTTTACCCAACTCTCGACACTGCGGACTACCACCCCAACGACGAAGCCGAAACCGGCGGTCACGAGCACGGGGGTGAGGCTGCCGCCTGCGCCGGCTGTCGATGCCGCTTGGGGTGCGGCAGCAAGTGCTGCTCCTTGCACGCCAGCAAGCCCTCTCTCGGGTTTGAGGAGCGCCTCGCCAATCTTCTCTATGAATTTGCTCGGCTCTGTGAGAACACCGGCGCCGAAGAAGCGTCGGCCAATTCCGGCGAATAACTTCTTATCCTTCTCCCATTCTTTGAACAGATCCCTAAGGAGATCCTTGATCTTTTCCTCGCGTACGCCGACATCGAAGATCGGTTGCGTAAAATCCTCCGCAGCAAGTTTTTCCAGTTTTTCGCGAAAGTCGGCCAAGGCCTTCCGCTCTTCGTGCAGCGCATAAATTCCGTCCTTGGCGAGGAGATCGATCTCGCATTGCTTATGGACAATAAACTCAAGGATGTGTTCGCCAGTGACTTTTCCGTCAATCTTCGGGCCGTCAATGCATGCGTCGAGAATCTTCTCGCGTGGCGTTCCGATTAGCCTACCATGGAGCGTTGGGAATTCGGTTACAACCTGCAAACCTTCAGCTTCCGCGCACGCTGTTGCATGCGTCGCCATGATGGCTTCACCGAGAACCGGGTGCATTTCCAAATAACCAGGTGAATCGGCCATATGGTCGTTTGGCTCCCACAAGGCAGACGCGCGCGGCTGCAAGAATGATTGAGGGTCGCCACCAGAGACTTGTTGGTTCGCCATGGCTGCTTTAAGGAGAAGCCATTGTTTTGACCTGATTGGCACCGCCGCCAGGCATGTCGCCTGTTATTGCGACGTTGATAAAAGCGAATAGCAAGCTCCGCACCATCCGCTCGCTGAACCGCAAATTTCTCGATAAGCGGCGGCGGCTTGCTAGAGATGGTCATCAAGGACGCGCAACTCCGGCAACCTAGGTGATCCACTCCGGCTCAGGGTTCATCCGGGCCTGGCGTTTGCCCGTATCCGGATATTTGATGAAGCGCTGGCGGTTCCAGATCAGTTTGCCGACATACATCTCGTTGTTGAGGATGCCATTGCCGCGTTTCGGGTTGCCATTGATCGTACTGAGCCCCAATCGCCGCCGCCCGGCGCGGGGATGGCCTCCTCGTTCAGTTCGAAGGCAATCCGCTTGGCCGATTTTCCCGCTGCATAGTCGCGGAAGATCCGGCGGATGTCATCGATGGTCCGGTCACCACGGACCGGCTCGCCGTTTCCGTCGAACTTCTTGACCACGTCAAAGCCATAGCCGTTTCCGCGCTCCCGACTTGCCCAATTCGACCTCCCACGCTGTCCACGGCGTGGCTTGTCGGCCAGGTCCTTGAGAAACAAAGCGTTCATCGTGCCCTTGAGGCCGACATGCGTGACCTCGCCCTCCGAGAGGGTAACGATCTCACGTCGGAATAGGCCATGCGCTTGAAGATGCCTGCGATATCCTCCTGATCGCGTGAGAGGCGGTCCATGGCCTCGGCCAACACATAGCGGAAACGGCCACGGGTCGCATCGGAGTTCAGGGCGCATTAGGCGCGTCCTTGGCGGTGCAGGCGAAATTTGGCGTAGCGAAGCGGGTCATGGAAGACGGACATACTGACGTTGCTCCGGCCCGCCCAAATTGTCAGGAACTCGCCCTTCCATCCTGTCCTCACTTGTCGGTGCTACAAATCTGGACTATATATCCAGATATAGCATGGAGGCTACCATGGGCAATGCCGCACAGAGAAGAGCCACGGAGAATTATCGCACGCGCCTGACGCAGCGAGGTCTCACTCGCTTCGAGATCATGGCGCTTGAATCCGACCGCGAACTGATCCGCACGCTTGCGCGTCGCCTGGCTGAGGAAGGCCCGGAAGCGGAACACGTCCGCTCGGCAGTCAAGACAGCCGTCGGCGGCAAGCCGCCGAAGCCCGGAAATATCCTGACCGCTCTGCGGCGCTCGCCCCTTGTTGGCGCCGAACTCGACCTTTCCCGTCCCCGTGAAGAGGGGCGCAAGGTCGATCTGTGACGCGCTATCTTCTCGATACCAACATCATCAGCAACATCGTAAAGCCAAGGCCGTCGGAGTCGCTTCTGGCCTGGATGGGGGAGCAGCGCGACGAGAATCTGTTTATTGCCTCGCTCACAATCGCCGAAATTCGGCGCGGTATTCTCGAAAGGCCGCGAGGCAAGAAGCGTGACAGCCTCGACGCCTGGTTCGCGGGGCCAGAGGGGCCGCAGGCGCTGTTTGCCGGGCGTATCCTGTCGTTCGACGATAAAGCCGGTCTGGTCTGGGCGCGACTCATGGCGAAGGGGAAGCTGGCTGGCCGCCCCCGCAGTGGTCTCGACATGATCATTGCGGCTGTTGCAGGCGCAAATGACTGCGTCGTTGTAACGGACAACGAAAAAGACTTCGTGGGGCTCCAGATCATAAATCCGCTGCGCGGCGGCTTGGAGGGGGGAGAATAGAATAATGACGGCTGCGCCTGTACCTATCGAGTATCAGCTCATTGGCTTGACGGAAGACGGCAACGCCGGCGATCTTCTGCTTGGGCTCGACCAGAAACAAGGCCGCGTTCGCCTCCAAGCTCTGATCTCCGAATGGTTGCGGATGGAAAACCTCGTCGTTCTGACGGGTTCCGGCACGTCGGTTTCGGCGGGCGGCAAGACGATGGCGAACCTGGAAAGCGCCGTCTTTGCGACAATTGAGGCTCTTCCCGGTGTGCCGGCTTCTATCGGCCCCATCATCAAAGCACGGCAGGATGCCGTTTCGCTGGCCGATCTTCTGAATGAGCCGACGCTGGGGTTCGAGGCTTGGCTGTCCTTTGTCGCTAACGCCCTTGTCGTTGGACAGTCGAAGGACGCGCCATTCTCCGGTGTCTCTTGGCCGGGCACGCCAGCACCGAGCCTGGACGATCTCAAGTGGTTCGTTGATCGTCTGCGTATGTCGATTTTCGCCGAATGCGCGCTGTCCTTGCCCGATACGGCCAAAGCGAAGTCGGCAAGCGAGATCGCTCCGCAGCTTGCGTTTCTCTCCAAGCTCGTGGCGCGCGACAGCAATCTCGGCCGAACTCACCTTTTCACGTTGAACTATGATACCCTCTTCGAGCAGGCTCTTGAGCTTCTTGGTATCCAATATTTCGATGGATTCACCGGCCGTGCAGCTGCCCGCTTCGATCCCTCGGTTTACGGGCTCGATATCTATTATCCGGGCGAGGTTGCCGAAGGTCGCGTAAGGCGCTTCGACAAGTTCTTGCACTTCTACAAGCTACATGGCTCCATTCACTGGTTTGAGCAGGACGGCGAGATGCGTGCGCGGCATCCCGATCTTGCCCCGTTCAGAACCTATGCCGGCCTTAAAGCGGACGAGAAGGCGGCGGCACTCGTCGATTTGGCAGGGGGGGCGCCATCGGTCGGAATTCTGCCGACGGCCAACAAGTTCGCGCAGACCCTGACGTTGCCTTACGCGCACCTCTTCCGGTCCTTTCAGGTTCGTCTCGGTATCCCGCAGACCTTCCTGCTCGTTCTCGGCTACGGCTTCGGTGACGATCATGTCAGCCGTATCATTGAAAACGCGCTCATGAATCCGTCGTTGGTGATGCTCGTCATTGAGCCTAATCCAGCAAGCCCCGTCATCGAGCGGGTGCGCCGCTACAAGGATCTCGGCAAACGCGCTTTCGTGCTAGCCCCAACCGACGCCGCCTTTGCTGCTGCCAAGTTCAAGCACGCCACCTTTGACGATTTCGCCCGTTCGGTAATGCCCGACGTGCAATGGCTGGACGACTTCCTGCGCCTGAGGCGTTTCGAGAAGCAGATTGCTTCCTCCACGACGCCGACCGAACCTGATCCGGCGGTGTAGGATGGATAATCCACGTCTTATCGGCCACATCGTTTCAGTTCAGGGCTTCCGGGTGAAGGTGGAATTGCTGCCCGAGACCCGTTCGGCGTTGCGGGCGACCCTCGATGGGGTTCAGGTAGCGATCGCCATCAATGCTTATCTCACCTTCGCGCTGGGCGCGGGCGAAACCGTCATCGGCATCATCACCGACCTCGAGGCGCGGGAAAGTTTCGACCCTTCCAGCGGAGATGATCTCAGTCTGGAACTTATGAAGCCACGTCGGATTGCCAGTGTGCAGTTGTTGGGCACCATCGAGCACGCCGATGATGAGCCGTCTTTCAGTCCTGGCATATCCGTTCTGCCGACGTTGGATACGGCGGCAGAAATCGGATCGCCCGACATCCTGCGTGCGATATTTGAGATCCCACCCCGCCGCAACAGGCCGGAAGGCTACGATGCCAAGGATTTCGACTACGACCTGAAAATCGGTTTTCCGACTGGCCAGGCGCGCAATGTCGTGCGGGCGTCCTACAATGACCTGTTCTCCAGGCCGTTGGCGATCGTTGGAAACACGGGCTCAGGGAAATCCTTCTCAGTGACGAGCCTTATCCAGAAGGCAATGAAGGCACTGGATGATGCTGCCCAGGAGCCGCACATCTTCATTCTCGACATCAATGGTGAATACGCCAAAGCCTTTCCCGCCGCCGTAGCCGAGACACGCCTGCCGGATCGCATCTATCTCAATGGCCAGGAGTTCAGCCTCCCGCTCTGGTTCCTGAACGCGGAAGAGATCTGCGCATGGCTGAGCGCATCGGAACAGACGCAGGAACCCGTACTGAAAGACTGGTGGGCGATTGCCAAGGGTGGCAACGCTACGGCTGCCGCCAGCCTGGGTTCGCTTCAGAATGCGATGAGCGCGCTCGATCAGCTTCTCAGCGAACTGACGAAAGTGAAGAGGAAGTTCGCCGGTTCTTACTGCGATGCCATCGTCGGCCATCTGGCTGACACCGACATCGACACTGCGGTCTTCGAGGCCCTTTTCACGGCTCATCGCAGTGTCGATCAGTACAATCAGGACGTGATGGGCAATCAGGCTGCGATTGCTGCCGCAGCGGAGAAGCTGAAAGACGCCATACGGATCGAGATTGTCGGCGGGAGCGATACGGCGGAGGCAGGCGCACGCACCGCAGATTCACCGATCCCGATTGCACGTTCGACACTGACCGATCCGTCTCTGATCAATCGCGCGGTGTCGAAGGAAGACACGTTCAGGGTGGACGCCCATTTGACGACACTGAAGCTGCGTTTGAGGACCCGCCTCGATGACAAGCGGTGGCGCGCATTCCTGAACTATGAGGACGCTGGCACCGCGATCGCCAATCTATCCACCTGGTTCGCTCGCTTCGGTTTGGGCACTGCCGCAGGTCCGAAGGTGTCTGTGCTCGACCTCTCGATGCTCAGCAACGAAGTGCTTCCCTATGCCTGCGCCGTCATCGGGCGCGTGCTCCTGGAGGCCCGGGAACGCTTGCCCGCCGCGTCACGCTACAAGCACCCATGGGTACTCGTCCTGGAAGAGGCGCACAATTACGCCCGGCCAGCTCGTGCCGACGAGGATCGCGGTCATCGTCTTGCGCGGCTGACCTATGAGCGCATCGCAAAGGAAGGGCGCAAGTTCGGACTGTCGCTCATCATCGCCAGCCAACGCCCGAGCGAGATCAGCCAGACCATTATTAGTCAGTGCGCCAATTTCATCAGCCACCGTCTGCAAAACCCGGACGACATCGACCATTTCCGCCGGATCATCCCGATGCAGGCGCGGCGCCTGCTCGACCAGGTGACGATATTGTCGTCAGGCGAGGCGATCGTTTTTGGAAGTGCATTCCATATCCCGACGCGCGTCCAGTTCGATCGGCCAGAGCCCGGCCCATACAGCCAGACAGCAGCGCCGTACCACGAATGGTCGAAGGAAAAAACTCCATTTCCTCTGGGCACGATCATCGACGCTTGGGGAGCATAGAGGGGAGCCGCCCGCCTTAGTCTTCGAGGCCTGTACGGTGCTCTCTTGGGCCTCCAGTGCTTCGCCGCTAGCTCTCGAATCCCTCCTTCGGCGACCATCGCCTCGTCTCGAATTTTCGCGGGCGAAAAGGGTCGCCCACCAAGGCCAGGCCATCGCGGAACAGCGCGTAATTATAGTCAGAGCCGTCGGCACGCCGGCCTCGGCTGTCCTCGCGAATACCGAACCCAGCGGGATCAAAGCTGGGCAGGTCGAGTCGTTCGGGACGATCGTCACCACCGGCTCGGATAATACCGGTGAGGCTATCGAGGAACGCCCTGCAGGCAGTCTCCTCCATGACGAACAAACAAACGGACTCGCCCAGCAAACCGCGAACGATAGTGTCTCCAATGGCAAGCTGTCGCCAATTCGGATCGCCCCAGAGCTCATCGTGCCACCAATAGGGGCGTAGAGCCGGCCAGATCGAGAAAGCGTTGCCAAGATACCAACGGCCGGCATAAGGAAATCGGACAAAGGTGACTGGTCCGGATTCCACGGGAAACTCGCCAGCCGTATTGATCCAATCGATCCAGTTGACGACGGGGCTCACGCCCATCACCAGGAAGTTCGACCGGTGCGTCGCCAGCGCCATTTGCGTTGTCACACCGCGGCCAACAGGCGGCTCGCTCGCAGGCGGCGGAGCCTTTTTCCTTGGTTTCGGAATCCGCGTTTCAGCTACGCTCAGAAAGGCGCCAGACGTGCCCGGCTTCGAGCCAAAGGCTACGGAATAGCCGTGGATGACGTGGCCGAAGGGCGACCCCACATTCACATAGGGTTTCACCTGCCTTGCATATTTGCGCTTTGCTTGCGCGGCGACAGTCTGTGCCGTGGCGTTGGCGGCGAATGAACCGTGGGCTTCAGCCAGCACGATACCGAGGCCGTCAACGTTCCCGCCATCGTAAAGAAAATCCGCATGCGGATCGAGCGCGCTGGACAGGCAGGCCGCGTTCGCGCGCCAGACATATCCCAAGGCGTTCATATAGAGATCGGTTATTCCAGCTCCGCAGCGCGCGGTGAACAGCGTCCGTTCGGTGTCGGCGAGGTCCGCAAAGTCATCCGTGAGTTCGAACATCGGCGCGTTCGAGATCAAGCATTCCAGTTGAGCGAGTGCGCTCTTCTGAAGGCCCGCCAGCAGTTGCGGTCGAGCCTGACGTGTCGTCGCCGTTCTGGCGACCGCCGCCGCCAGCGCGACGGGAGAGAACGTCAGGGTCGACGCAGCCTGAGGGGCTTCGAAATGCGGTGATACCGGGCTAGGAACATGTCTGTGCTTTGTATGGATCGCCAAGCCGATCGTGACCTCGACATCCCACAATTCGACAGTTGCACTCACCACGTTCATCCGTCCCCCAAAGAGCCCAACTATTTTGTACTCGCCTTGGCGGTGATGTCGAAGTCGGGAATTGAAAGGCCGACGATCAAGTTGATGAACGTCTTCGCTTCAGCAATAGCGGCCTCGGCTTCTTTCGCATTGCTGAACGTGCCTTGATGCACGACCCCGTTTCGAACAGCATTGATGTTCTCAGCCGACTTGATGAGTGATTTCGCGGTGTTGCTCTTGGCCGGGTGAGCAAAGTAAACGGGCACAAACAGGCGCGTCACCTTGCCGTGCAGACCGTTCGCCCACCGCAGGAACTGGTCGATAATCGCCGCATCGAATTCGGTTTGGCGAGCCCATTCAGTTCGAATTGCGTAGTTTGCAGCTATTTCAGCCGCCGTGGCGCATCGCACGATTGCGGCGGAAGGCTCATCCCTCAGATGGAGCCCGGACAGCTTGTTCCACTGCGATTGCAGTTTTTCGAGATCGGAACGCTCGTTATAAGGCTTCTTGGATGTCTTCCTGTGGGTCTCGTCTACTGCTGTTGTCATATTCCCCCCGTCCTTCTTAACAATGGGCTTCCGCTAATATCATTGACGCCAAACTCTCCCATGGCACTAAATACCAACTCCCATGCGATCAACAGTCTAACGACTTGGCGTGTCTAGGAAAACAGTAGTCGCATCGAATGCTGGCTCATGCTGTTAGAGTTCTCATGAATCGCGAACGCAGAGTGAGCATGATCATGCCATGTCCCCAGGGGGGAAAGCCTTCCCCCTGCCGGGCCACGGTCGCCGGCACACCCCCTTCTGCGGTGAGACCCCGCAACGCCCCCATTAGACGAAGAGGGGGGACCGGGTGTCCGTGACGGGTTAAGGGTCGGAGAAAAGGTCTCCGATATGTCAGCCGCGGCGAACGGATCGGCCGCGTGTCGTCCGAATAGCTCTCACGCCCGGCGGACGAACGCTATCTGTCACTCAACCAACTGATGGATTCCGTGCGTAACCGGGCCGAGCGTAGCCGGACGGGGGTGGAAGCGCGCTCATCCATGTGGAGGCAACCCGCACAGATACCGAGCGGCTGGCCCTCAAAGTCAGCCATCGCGGGACGATCCGGTTGGCCGCTTGAAGTGGACATGCTTGGGCAGGTCGGCCCTGGCGAGCGCCTGACCGACGCTGTCGTTGCTGATGTCGGCGACCTGGCTCAGGCCGTCGAGGAGGCCGAGCGCCTGCAGGACGCCGGCATAAATGCCGACGCCGACGTTGGTGTCCCCGGCTTCGACCCTTTGCAGCGTCGAGCGAGACGTGAAGGCGCGCTCGGCGACGACCGCCATCGGCAACCGCCGGCGTCGACGGGCATCATGGATGTCCGCCCCAAGCTTGCGCAGCGCGCGCCGCACCGCAGCCGGAGGGTTGTGTGGAGTAGGCATTATGTCACCTTCGCGCTACAGACTAAGCTGGTTATGTAGCACGAAGATTACAATTTATCTAGCCCATTGAGATCTCATCTCAATAGAGAACGAAGGTCCTATCTTGCCGCCGTGACGGCCTCGACCGGGACCCTGCGGACGTCGGCGATCGCGGCGACCGTGTTTTCACGTCAGCGGAGCTCGCTGGGACGACCGTCGACCTGAGGAAAGGGCCGTCTGTCTCCGTCAGTATCCGATCGATGGGCAAGTCGCAGACGAGAGAGCGGCCGCGATCCGAACGCGTCATCTCGGCATTGAGGGAGAAATAGCAGCCGAGCGTTGCCGCACGTCGAACCAATGAAGCACGACGGTGCCGCGATCCTCCGGGAGATACTGTTCGTGCAGGTGCCGCCGCTGCTCGCCTTAAAAAACTGTCA
The DNA here is from genome assembly GCF_055901575.1 of Mesorhizobium sp. WSM4842. Lineage (NCBI taxonomy): Bacteria > Pseudomonadati > Pseudomonadota > Alphaproteobacteria > Hyphomicrobiales > Phyllobacteriaceae > Mesorhizobium > Mesorhizobium sp. WSM4842. The sequence continues at coordinate 6,606,367 of NZ_CM148372.1, read as the reverse complement.
GAAAAGGGCGGCGAGCGCCCAGACCACCCACACGTATCAGGATTCACTAAGGCCCAGGTGTTCAGGCTCCGCGCTTCCGACGCGACCAGGCTCTGAAGCTGCACCTCCAAGATAATAGGTTTTCCCTTTGCCGGATGGAGGCGGTCAGAAACCCAACGCTTTGGCCAGCATCGGTTCAAGAACCAGATGCGGCCGACCTCCCTTTTCGCGAAGCTCCATTGCCCTTATGATCTTCGTGCCTTCGTGGCTGTGCTTCCAGTCCCGAGACGCTTCGGCCGCGACGATGAGGTAGTCGGTCTGGCCGCAGACGGTGTCCTTCCAATCACCGCCGCGTTCGCAAATCATCGCAGCGACTGCCTTTCGCGGGCCGATGGCGAATTTTCCCGTGAGGACGAACATCCGGCTCGGAATCACGAACTGGCTTGCATCCTCCAAGGCGCCGTCAATGACACCCACATTGCCGAAGGTAGGCAGCCCCGTGTCTGTCGCGCTGTCGCCGACAAGACGGGCAATCCACCCGCATATGTCTTCTGCCTCGTCGGCGGTTATGCGACCGTCAGCAAAAGACCTTCTGGCAGTTTCTCCGAGAGATGCCACGCGGCTGTCTCTGCGCAGGACCACACTCGAGTCCAACTTGGACAGCAGTTTTTCGACCTCTGCTGGCGTGATGGAGTTGTCGCAGGCGATACCGGCACAGAATCCGTAGAACTCGTTGACTTCGTCCTTGTCGTCAGCGGCGACAAACTCCCGTGAGCGTATGCCGATTATCGTTTCAAGGACGGCGTAGATCTCTTCGGGCGCGTTACCCCAAATGTCCAGATCGCGGATGAGCTCGGCAGCATCATCGTCGTGAAGAAGGGACAGGAACTGCTCAGCTTCGACCCTGAGTGGCGGCATCTCCGCCCGCTCGACCCGCTCGCTGGCCATCACGCCCTTCAAGAACCCGAGCCAGTACCCCAACGCCTTGCGGTGATTTGCCTGCGCATGGACTCTGCCGAGCGCGGCCCCTTCGTGTTCGAGTTTACCGCTCCTTCCGCGGAACACTTCAACCATTGTCGCCCCCCCTGACGCTACTTTTCGATTGTAGCAGACATCACAACACTCATCTATCCGCCGACTAGAGAACGCGTGCCGAAACCGGAAGGCTTAATCCCCTTAGCTCCTTGCTTTCGAAATGGTAGGGCCAGGTTGCCACCCCCAGGAACAGCGTTTCGCCGAGCGGCCGACCAAAGAAGACGCTCTGGACTCACCAAGGATCAGGCCGCCTGAACCCGGTCCGCCTCCGACGCGCTCTGTCCCTCGCGCAGCCGTGCTCGTCCTCAAGGGACGCTCCGCTCAAGCCCTTGCGGAGTGCGCGCGCCTGCGCTTGACGGGACGCGCGACGGCGGCTCCGGGGATCAGGCTTGGGTTCCAGGCCGCTTCGTGCGGGAACCTAAAGCTCGGAGACCGCCTTTCGCCCACTATGCCGACACTGTTCTGTCCCTGGCGCTGCCGTGCTTGTCACCTTTGATTGCATCTGCCGAATTCTCGCGTATCCTGCGGCTGCGCATGTGAGTACAAGGTGGCGCCTGGCGCTTCGACGAGCCACCCCAGCAAGAATCAGCGTCGGCATGGCGACCGAAATGCTGAGGCAAGAGACCGCCACTCCTGAAGGAAACGTTCGTCATGGATTCCCATGCCGTTATTGCGTCCCTGCCAGTCGCCGGGGCCGACCGTACTGTGCTTATCGAGGCCGCCAACGCCGCGTTCGAAAGGGTCATTGAGCGGATTCAGCCGGCCAACGAGAAGCTGACTCGCACCCTTTGGGACGCCGAGTCCTATATCGATAATGAAATCACGGCAGACATGTTGCCGATTTCACGGAACGAGGCTGCGTACCTCGTCGACGTGTTCCTGGTGCATCATGTCATTGGATTAACTGTCGCAGCAGACGAGGAGGCCGCTGAATCCCGGCCGTGAACCTCCCCGGAGGCAGTTCGATCTGCCTGCTGCAATCTCGCGGGCAGCGCGATCAATGCAGTGACCTTTGCCGCCACCTCTTCAAGGGTGGCGGTGAGCCGGTTTATCTGGGAGGCGGTGGCGGCCAGTTCCGGGCCGTAGCGGTGACGAGATATTCCGGTTCTGGCTAAGGGACTGGAGATGCTTGGCCGTCTTCGCGCGAAGGCGCAGGCCCGCCTCCAGGGCGTGCTCCGTGCGTCTCGAAAGGTCGTGCTGCAGTTTGCGGATCTGATTGGGATATGCCCACGATGGAGCAAAGCGCGGTCGGGTTAGAGTTCATTGGCATGCCGAGTAGCCGCGCGATGGAGTGGCCGTTCCGACGGCCTCTCCCCAAGACTTAGACTACTAGGGAGACGGCGCCGCCACTTCGTCCTCCATGTCGAGCGATTTTTCGACTGCCTCCGGATTCCGGGCGATGGTCCAAAGCAGAGTATTCGCCGCTGCATCCGGTTCCGAGCGACCTTGCTCCCAGTTTCGAAGCGTTGCCAGATCGAGGCCATACCTCACGGCGAACGCCTCCTGGGACAGCTTGGTGCTATCCCGAACTTCGCGAACGCTTATCGGCCGCGGCGCATGAACCTTCGCGATCACTCCTGCGGACGAGAGTTCGTCCTTCAGTGCCCGCAGGTCGTCGACGCAAGGAACAGTCACGAACGCCTTGCCCTGATCGACCATCTCCGTGAGGACCGCATGGGCCGTCCTCAGCGGCAGCTGTCTCCTGACGAGAACCCTAGCAGCCTCAGGAGTATTCGCGCCGTGTAGAAAGCTGAGGCTCAGCCGGACGGGAGAGCCTGACGACACCTGGACGACGTCCCGGGTTCGCACCCGTTGTCCGAACCGCTCCATGAACTTCGATGTAGTCGACATTAAGCTTCTCCGCGATCACTCGATCGAGCTTGCGCAATTTGGACCAACCCCATTGGACCTGGGCATCGCCTCCAATATGGAGGTCACGGACAACAAGATGGTTGCTGCCCATCTCCACGTCCCCCAATAGCTGAAGCACGCCATCGGGCGTGACGACATCAAAGAGGAGGCATGGGTCTCCGAAATTTCAGCGTCCACAATGAGTTCGATATCATCGGGCTGCACACGCGTTCCCTACGCAAATTGCTTATAGAAAGTATGTCAGGTGCTGGCGAGGGTCAAGGCCGCACCGGTCTTCGAATTGGCGCGGTGCTAGCACTCCCGAATCGTGCCAACTTGGCGCTGCCGGGCCGCTCGGACGAGGTGAAAACTCCCGCTGCGAGCTTGGCCCGGGAGCGCCTACGACCTGGTGCTCCGAGTGGACCCCGCCAACGGGTCGGTTGCAGCCGTGGCATCCCTCCCTTCGGAGAGCTTCAGCAACGCAACTCCGGGGCCGCCAACAACCGTTTTATTTTTGGGTATTTGAAAAAACACCTTGACTGCTATGTTGCTAAAATCGATTTTTGTTAAACGGAACCTGCGGAAATCCCGATGACGAAGACAGCTGTACGTATGCGTCGCGGCCAAGAATCCGTGGGCAAGCGAACGAGAACCCTTCCCAAACTGGCTGAGAAATTGCAGATGCATCGCTTGGCCAGGATTAACGCCGTCCTGCAGAGGGCGGAAGAATCCGGCCTGCGCGCTGAGAAGGACGGCAGGATTGCGGGACGGGTGAGTGCTGATCTCATTAAGATGGCCAAAGCTCGAACCGGATTGACATCTGATGCCGAGCTCGTCGAATTTGCGTTGGCCAATGTGGCTCTGGAAGACGACTTCGGCGAGACCTTCAGGAAAACACGCGGAACTGTGGATCCGACGCTGAAGCTCGGATTCTGAATTGGCCGATTTCGACTTTGGTGCGGCCGTAAGATGGTCGCGATTTGATTCCCAAAAACCTTGAGCCGCGGCCCCGACATGGAGCTGCCGATCATCGGCAACCCTCGTCGGGCCTGAAGTTCCGGGCGAAGGCGGCAATGAATCCAGCCATCTTCGGCAGTCGCCCGACCCGGGATGCCTCATTCGTCCACGCAGGACGGCCCCAAGACCTGCGGCAGCCTTGATCCCGTTCCAAAAAAGCTCAATGCAGACTTCCGGTTATGCACAGGCAGGCCGCGTCATAATTTGGATGGGATATAGCGTCCAGATTTGGCCATAGCCGATCTTGAACTGTTCTTTCTAATCAATACGATAAGAGACAATTCGGTCAGAACTCGAATCTTCTCTCTGACAGGAGCTGATGCCATGGAAGGGGTCACGCGGGCGGTTCAAATGCGTACGAAAAGAGCCAAGGAAGGTGCTTTGCTCACTTCGAAGGAATTCGTTGGCTCTGGAAACCCTGCGGCAGCCGATCAAGCTCTGAGCAGACTTGCCAAAAAGGGCGAACTGGCGCGCGTCTACAGGGGAATGTACACGCCCTACAGGAAGACGCCGTATGGATATGTGCTGCCGGAAGCGGAAGCCGTCGTGAAGTCGTACGCTTCCTTGTCAGGTGAGAAGGTCGTCAATACCGGTGCTACGGCGGCGAACCAGCTCGGCCTGACGACACAAGTTCCGGTTCAAACAGTCTTTCTCACGACCGGAAAGTCGAAGAACCTGAAACTTGGCCGCTGCACAATACGCCTCAAGCACGCGCCCGCCTGGATCACGAGCCTGCCAAAGAACAGGTCGGGCGAAGCCATCCGGGCAATCGCGCACCTTGGCCGAGCTAACGGTGTCCACTACGCGAAGTTGCTCAAGAACAGACTGACACCCGAGGAATGGACTCGCGTAGTCGCCCTCAAGGGGAAAGTGCCAGCTTGGGTCCATGCGGCGATCTCGAAAGCAGAAAATGAGCGGTGAACCGTTCTTCGATTTGAAACGGGGCCAAGAAGAGACGCTCTTCTGGACCGCTTCGGCAACATTGGGACGCGAGCCGCATATTCTTGCGAGGCGTGCCGCGCAAGCGCAGGCACGGACGAGAACTATTTGACCGTACCGCGGCAAGCAAAAGGAACACGCCCAGGTGCCGGAAACAGAAACGCCCGTATTGGCTGCACGTCGACCTGATGTTTGCCGCAGGCCAAATATCCAGGAACGCCTCATCGCCGGACCTCAGCCCTGTACCAGGCCGGGCGTGCTCAGGATCACGTGACGGACCGCCTCATAATAACGGACATAACCGGTGCAACGACAAATGTGCGGCGCAAGCGCCTGCTCGATCGTGCGTTCGACATCCGCCCTACGGACCGGCTTCTCTTTGAGATGCTCAACCAGCACGGTTGCACCGGTGACAAAGCCCGGCGTGCAATAGCCGCACTGGAACGAAAAACGTTCGACGAAGGCCTGCTGAATCGCCGAGAGCCGGACGACATCGCCATTCGCGTCGCGTTTGGCATGCGCTTCGATGGTGCGGACGGACTTGCCCTCGAAGAAATGCGCTCCGGTGATGCAGCTCCGCATCTCGCTAGAATTTCCTGCCGGCCCATCGAGAATGATCGCGCAGGCGTGGCAGATGCCTTGGCCGCAGCCAAGCCGCGAGCCCGTGAGGTTGAGATATTCGTGCAGGAAGTCGATCATCATCAGATCGTCGGGTACGTCGACCGGGCCGACCTTGCGATCGTTGACGGTCATCGAAAGTGGTCGCGTGGCGACGGTCACGGGAGGGCCTCCAAAATCCTTTCCGGCGTGATCGGCGTTTGATAAAAACGCTTGCCGATGGCGTGGTTGACGGCATTGACGATCGCCGGAACGATCGCGATCATCACGACCTCAGCCATTCCCTTTGGTGGGTCGATTTCGGAAAGCGGCGCCAACACCTCCGATGTCTGTGTCCAGACCGCGACATCCCTGGCATGCGGCAGGCGATACCGGTTCCAGTTCCACGTCCCGTCGCCGGGACCGTCCTCATAGAGCGGCAATTCCTCGAGCAGGGCGTGGCCGACGCCCATAGCCAGGCCGCCTTGGAGCTGACCCGAGACGAGTTCCGGCACGATTTGAGTGCCGCATTCGAGGATGGAATGATGTGCAAGGAGCTTCACGTCGCCTGAGGCGGTGTCCACTGCGATTTCGGCGATCGTCGCTACGCCCGTGTAACAGGTGCCGGCGGCGTTCTGGCGCTTTACCGGCGGATAGAAGACCTGGCGCCGGTCGAGAAAATGGAAGCCGCCGCAGGTCATCAGCGCCTTCAAACCAGCCGGCGCGCTTTGGCCATAGCAGACCGAAAGCGCGTCGACCGGCAAGCGGACGGCGCCGACGTTCGGCACATCGAACACCGCCTCGGCCCATTGCCAGCGGTTGAACACATGGACGCTGACTCCCGTGACCAGGCCGAGCCTGTGCGCCGCCGCCGCGAGTTGTTCCAGTGCGAGCGGCTCCATCCCTCCAGCCGTCAATTTGCCATCTGCGATCCGCACGTCCGCCATGTCGACAGCGAGCGGCCCCGCCCGCCCGCCGCCCGGTCCACTCGACCAGAGCGCGACCGCAGCCGGCCAGAGCGACAGGCGCAGCAGCGCCCGCGCCGCCGTCCGCGTGGCGTGGCCGACGAAATAGGCGCTGTTTGAGGCGCTCATCGGTGAAATAAACGAGGGCGTCCAGCGCGGATTGCGTGCCAGCGCGTCCTCCCTGTCCTGCGGCGTCGTATAGGGCTCCTCGGTGGAGACGAGAGGCATCTCGGGCCAGTCGACGATTCCGAAGGCATAGTCGTGCGGCACCCGGCCGATGATGTCGGCGACCATCACCGCCTGAGAGGTGGTCAGGCCCGTGCCGATATCATTCCCGTTCTGGCGCATTGTGAGCCGGCCGGACGGATCGAATGACAGCGTGGTCACCGCTGCCTCGGCTCCGGTGCCGTAATCCTTCTGCACCTGCGCGAAACCGATGCCATAGCACTTACCCGGATTGGCGGTATCGAACGCCGCTTTGTTCGCAGCGCGATCCCTCCACAATGGATGGGCACGGGCCCGCTTCAAGACCTCCTCGGTCCTTAGCGCCTCGCCGGCAATGGCGCCCTGCGAGTTCTTCATGCCGGTCTTCAACGCGTTCTTGAGGCGAAGCTCGATCGGATCGATGCCGAGCAGTTCGGCCGCCTCATCGACCATCATCTCGGTAGCGGCCATGGTCTGCAGCGTTCCGTAACCGCGCGTCGAGCCAGCATCGACAGCGCGTGAAGCGCGGACCTCGACCGAGAAATCGCTCTTCGGCAGATAATAGATGCTCTGCGCCGCGCTGGCCCCGACCTTGCCAACGTCGGGCGAGAAATTGCGCCGTCCTCCGGCATCCGTGCGATGGTTGCCTTTCATGATGCGGAAAGCGTGCGTGGAGCGATCCACGACAAGCGTGTTCTCCATCCAGAAGGCATGGCGCTTCAACCCCATCTGGAACTGCTCGAACCGATCGTTGGCAAGACGCACCGGCCGCCCGTCGCCATAGAGGCCTGCCAGGATGGCGTAGTAGGGAAAGATCGAATGATCCTTGGTACCGTATCCGACCGTGTAACCGATCGAAAGGTCGAGCGCCTTCACCGCGAACCGCGATTTCGACAGCATTTCCAACGTCGAGGTCGCCACCTCATAAGGCGATTGGGTCGCGATGAGTGCGTGCAGGGTCGAACTGCCCGGCTCGAACCAGACATTGCCATTGTCGGCTTCCATCGCGCAGGCGTCGGTCGACTGCGAGAAATAGCTTCGCTTCAGGACCAATGCGTCGTCGCCGGCAGCCGTGATCTCACGCTCGATCTCGCCCGCCGCCCACATGGCGCGGGCCGCCGCATCGCCGCTCTGATCCGGCTTCGGCCAGACGACCTGATCGCCGTCGAAACTGCCGTAGATGGTGGTGCCTTCGAGCGGAGCGGTTTCATCCGATATCGTACCGCCGATGCGCACGAACCGGCTGGCGCCGTAATGAGGTGGCGTTTCGTAGCCGCCGACCGCGCCCCAGCGCACGATGCCCTTGGCGAAACGGACCAACCGCTTGGCCGCGTCGAACCGCGCGAAATCCTTGTAGATCAAGAGCGCGACTGGCTGACCGAGCAGGCGCGGAATGCGCCCCTTCGGCACCAGGAACATGTCGCCATAGAAGCCGGGAGCCGTCGTTTCCGGCGGCGCAAGACCATCGCGCACAAGGTCTTCGCCGACTATCAATCGGTCGGGCTTGAGACCTTCGCCCAGCAGTGAGAGGTCCAGCCCGTCCAACGGGGCGTCGGCCCGGGTGCCGCGGATCAGGAAGGCGTGGCTCTGTTGCTGCGGCCAGCCCGTAATGTCACGGGCGCGAAAATCGCGGGTGAAGGTCTTTTCCCCGGTGACCTTGGCCACGGCGTCCATCCGAAAACGCGGCCGACCGTCCGGTCCGATCCAGTTTGGTGAACTGCCGGGAGAATTGGCAATGGGCGCAGCGGGCCGGCCCAGAAAACCGATCTTGACGGCGATCCCCGCGCCAGCCGCCGCTGCGATGAACTGGCGCCGCGAAACCCTGCCGCTCATGCCGTCTCCCCGAACGGCCGAGAGCCCGACCCCACACCCGGCCGGCTCGCCTCACCTATGTACTCCCGACTCGGGGCCATTTCGCCATTCCGGCATCGCCGACAAACGGAACGGCCTTGCCCGGTCATGAAAAATCGCCGGGCCTTTGCGTCAGTCCGCAAGATTGAAGCGCATGACTTCTGCTTCGCATCCGAATGTCCTGATAGACATGTCCTCTGTTGTGAGCCCTTCCGAAGGAGATGGTCGAGCTCGATGTGGTCGGGCGACGCCGGCTGGCTTGCGGTGGTGTGTCCCCTTTCACCACGCGGAATCGACATTGTGATCTTTCCCTTCCTGCATCCGTGCCACGTGATCGGGCGGCTATTTTCACAGCCAAGAGTGGCCGCCACCTGCAGAGCTCCCGCCAAACCCAGCAGCGGCGCGGTTCCCGAAACGTCCAGTCACGTTTGCAATGCGCGTGTTGGAATCGGTGAATCTGCGACACATTACCGGCACGGTTTGGCCACGAAGCTGCCACAACTTCCCACGACATAGCCGGCGTTGCCTGAGACGGTTCGGTCCGGCACCGGCTCAAACAAGCCCCCCCGCCCGAGGGTCAGTGCCGGATCGAACCACTTCTTGAGGGACTCAAGTCGAGCCCCAATGCGCTCAACAGAAGCAAGCTGATCCGCTTCATTGATGCGTGGTCTCCCAACTTGCACAGCGCGGCAAAGACCTGCACAGCAACAATGGTTTGAGGCGCGCCTCGGCTTCAGGCGAGTGGCAACTCTGGCCGGCTCCACGATGCCGTTGTGAGAGGCTCCTTCAAAGTAGCAACCTAATGCTGGTCGCTAAGCAGGCTTGCATACCCGTCGCCGCTGTCGATGCTCCCATCTAGTTGGTTTCCTCAACCGGCCTGATGGTCCACGATCACGTCGATGTTGCAGTGATCGTGGTAGATTTCGGTCACTGTGCCTTGGGTCTGGCTGTAGATCGGCTCCCTGTTCCCATGGTCGTGGTCGAATTAAATGTTGGAACCGTGTACAGCCGGGTCTCAGGCTTTCCCACGTGAAAACACGCTTACCGTCTATCTTGCTCTCCCGCATCGGGGTAGCCCAGGGCGTGAAATGCCGCTTTGTAGGATCGGCCTCTAACGATATAGGCCTGCGTCCATCTGTTCCAACCTCTGGCAGCCAGGCAAAGTCGACAGCGCGACCGACGCAATGATGCCTGTCGTGTTCATTCCTGGGATTTCCCTCTCGGTGTATCGCGGTTCCGTGCAACGTTTGAGGATCATCTGCTGCACTGAGCGTGCCAAAAGAAAAAGGTTTCAATTACGCGGTTTATGAGCCGCCCTTGTCGGTCGGACCTCTGACTTTGTTGCAAAGCCGACACTGTCGTCATGGCTGGCCACAGGGCTTGGGATCTTCGGTCGCGACCACGCAAGCCAGAGCTGACTCGGCGACGAGGCGGGGGCATCGGCAAAAGACGCAACACGTTGAATTGCCCAAAAACAGGCATGGTGTCAGGATGGCTGCATTCCCGCGGTAATACCAATGGCGTCTGACAAGCAGAGCGCGTCGGCGCCACTTGCACCCTCATCCATCGAACTCTTTTGACCCGATCGTAGGACCATCCACAGTTGGCCCCGGACAGGAGCGCGAGAAACCGACCGTCTTTGGGGAAAGGTTTCTGTGAGTCGAGGGGATTGCAGCCAAAGCAAGTTAGTCGATGGCGGGCCTGCATCAATGCGGTTGGGGCGCAAAGCCGCGCGGCAATTGCACCCGGTCAAGGTGGCGCTGAAGTATGCCGTCCTTTCCGAGGTGGCTGCGCCAGGCGACTCCCGTTGAGAAAACCCCGGAACAAAGGCATTGAAGACGTCGCGATCGCCCAGCCGACGGTTGGCTCGCCGCGGGCTGGTGCTGACGACCGCGGCACATAGACGACAGGCGGCCGCGTCGAGAACGGAGCGGCATTGCGCGATGCCGTGCTGCCCGCCCGCGCGCGTTTTTGCCGTCGGACCTTTGCTCCTCGCCTGGCGCCGGTTGGGCCGGGGGATTGCCACGGGTGGCCTGCGGCAGGAATGCCTTGGCGGTGGCATGGTACAGCGATGCTATTGGCGCGGCGCGGCGCAAATTGCCGGTCAGGTCGCGACTGATTTCCTTGCCGAGGGAGCACGACAGCTCGGCCGCGGCTGATCAGCCGGAGTGGGCGATGGTCCTCATCGAAACCGTCGAGCATGCAAGCCTGCGCCCAAAGGAGAACCTGCTGCGGGGGATCTCATGCCGGGCTCTTGCAAGGAACCGGAAGGGGGAGGTGAAAGAGTCGGCGACGGCGTGCCATTCATGCCCTCGGGCAGACCCCACTCATCGCATTTGATGCCAGCCTCATCATATTTTCCTTGGCTCAGGCGGGCTCTTGGCAGACCCACAGAGCTGGGAACCCTCTGCCAGACTACAACTGTAACATCATATCGGTTCAGCAGGTCAAGCTTTGGTGGTAACCTCATTGGGTAGAATAGCGACTTTGGAGACCGAGCAATGGATCGCGATAACAAACGGGCACGCGCAGCTGCAAGTTCATCCCAAGGCGGGGGAAGACGCAGTGGCCTCCTGGACCTTCCAGAGGGGCCATTGAGCGATGTTGCAGAACGGCTGGTAACCGCTAACCCGCGCGATACAGCGCGAAATCTTGGGGGCTTCAAAGACCTCGGGACGCAAGCGCGGACAGCCGTTCGGGGCACTCAACCCGGGCCAGAAACTGACCTCGCGAAATTTGAAAGGCGGGCCAATCAGCTCGGACAATCAGCCATGGAGCTGGCCCGGAAATTGACAGACGGATTGGGGTACCAGCCGGATAACGTCGCATTGGAGCAAGTCAGAGCGGTCAGTAGTATAGCCAATTACATAACGCCACAGATGCAAGATGCTGTTGTTAATCGCATTGGCAACATGGAGCCACCGGAGCAAGCTCTCGGAGCTCTTTACGCTTCACAAAACTTCGGTAAGTTTAATGACGCAAATAAATCCCGCATTTTTGAGCAGGCCATTGAATTGGCGGCTGATCCTCATAATCACCACATGGTCAAGGAGAACGCACAAAATGCCATTATCGCCGTGTATCATGAATTAGACGCAAATCAACAGGCGCAAGCTAGCTCACTTCCCCACCTGCATGGTCTGTTGCAGAACATGCCTCCGCCGCGGTATGCAGCAGCGGAACGGAATGCGAATCTGGACGGCCATATAGCAGGTCTTGAGGCTGCAGTCCGTGCGACAAGCGCGCAAATCTCCTATGAACAGCTGCAGCGGGGTGGTCTAGTCGGTCAGGCCATTAACCACGACTTCAGTCACGCTCGAGACGACCTGATGGCTGCCTCCAGAAGCAGAGATCGCTCGGGCCGTTGAGGTCTCGGCCATGGTACAGTGACGCCTTCTCTCCCGAATTCCGTTCACGGCCTTGCCGTTTCCAATTCGCTGTCCGTTGACGTACCTGCTTAGTGTAACTTTCAAAAACCACGTCTTCGGGTGGTCGATGCAAGCATCGCACCACCCGCTGCGGCATCGATCTGTCGAGCGGCGACATCGCGCGACGTCGGTTCGGTGTCTGAAGCAAGCGCAGCACTAGCTACGGCTAATCCGGCAATGGAACAATGCCCTCAACAAAAACGACGCCCCCAAACATAGCCATTAGCATCGCGTGCTCGCTCGCCTTGGGCTTCTGCGCGGCAAGTCTGTACGCAACGTTCCGCCACGGGGGTAGCGGCGAGGCTTTGATGACGTTTGACGTCCGTGCCTTTTGGTTTGAGACCCCCTTCTATCTGGGTTTCGCAACCCCCGTCTTCTATCGGGGCGCAGCTATCTTGCTCTCGACGTCCGCGGTCGTCTTGCTGATTCAGCGGATCGTATTACGCCACAAGCTCGAACACCACGGGACGGCTCGTTGGGCTCGAGTGGATGAAATGCGACGCACCGGATATCTGCGACGATACCGTGGCGTGACAGGCCCGGTATTTGGGAAGACGAGTGGCCCTTTCTGGCCTGGCTACTACCTGACCAATGGCGAGCAGCCTCACAGCCTCATCGTTGCACCGACGCGCGCTGGCAAGGGCGTCGGCATAGTCATTCCAACGCTACTTACATTCAAAGGCTCAGTGATAGCTCTGGATGTCAAAGGGGAGCTCTTTGAGCTCACCTCGAGGGCGCGCAAAGCCGCAGGCGACGACGTGTTCAAATTCGCGCCGCTGGATTCGGAGCGGCGCACAAACTGCTACAATCCGCTGTTGGATCTTATAGCGCTGCCTCCACAGCTGCAATTCACCGAAGCCCGCCGCTTGGCCGCAAACCTGATTACGGCGAAGGGGGAGGGCGCGGAAGGTTTCGTCAGCGGCGCGCGAGATATCTTTGTCGCGGGGATCCTTGCCTGCATCGAGCGGGGCACGCCAACAATCGGCGCCGTCTATGATCTCTTCGCCCAGCCGGGGGAGAAGTTTAAGCTCTTCGCGCGACTCGCCATGGAGACCCAGAACAAAGAGGCACAACGCATATTCGACGACATGGCGGGGAACGACACGAAAATCCTGACCTCCTACACTTCCGTGCTCGGCGATGGCGGGCTCAATTTGTGGGCGGATCCCGCTGTAAAGGCAGCTACAAGTCGCTCGGACTTTTCGGTCTATGATCTTCGCCGTCGCAGAACGTGCATCTATCTTTGTGTTGGTCCGAACGATCTTGAGGTGATCGCGCCTTTGATACGCTTGTTTTTTCAGCAAATCGTTTCAATTCTGCAGCGGTCGCTGCCCCGCCGGGATGAAAAGAACGAGGTTCTCTTTCTGCTCGATGAGTTCAAGCACTTGGGTAAGCTGGAGGCGATCGAGACCGCAATTACGACCATCGCGGGCTACAAGGGTCGCTTCATGCTCATCATCCAGAGCCTCTCCGCACTGACGGGGGCCTATGGCGAGGCTGGCAAGCAGAATTTTCTCAGCAATACCGGCCTGCAAGTGTTCATGGCCACTGCCGATGACGAGACTCCGAACTACATTTCCAAAGCTATCGGTGAATACACGTTTCAAGCCCAATCGATTTCCTACAGCCAGGCGCGCACGTTCGATTGGAACATCCAGAATTCACATCAGGGTGCACCGCTGTTGCGTCCCGAACAGGTGCGGCTACTTAATGACGAGTACGAGATCGTTCTCATCAAAGGTCTGCCACCATTGCAATTGAGGAAGGTGCGATATTATTCGGATCGCATTCTGAAACGCATCTTCGAAAGCCAGACAGGCGCCCTCCCGGAGCCGGCACCCTTGACGATAGCAGACGAGGGGCTCTCGGCAGAATCTCAACTCGATGAGCCGCTGCGTGGATTAGCGCAGGACTTTGACGATACAGTTTGATGTGAGGCTAGTGTGGACCCGCGAAATAGTAACCCATCCCGTGTAACAGCTTTGTCGCAGGTGCAGGACGCCGGCTTGGAAGAGGGGCAAGCGGTCCAGGCCCGGCAAGTGGGCATTGAGCAGCACCTTGCCGAGGCCCGGAGGCTGTTCAATCAAGCTGACGAGTCGCCAACCAATCCAGAAGAGGTTCTGCGACTTGAACAATTGAGCGCAGGGCTTGAGCGAGGGCAGGATCAAGCCGCCTCGTCTCTTTTCAGCGAGCCAGGCATGCCCGCTGGACGGGGTGACCTCAACAGCATCGTGGCGGACGCTTTCGCAGCGGCCGGCTCTGGGCACGCCGGAGTTGAGGCCGCCGCCCCTCCAGCGTTAGCTGCCAGCCAACAGCAGATCCGGCCCTCGCCGGATGCGCTTGACCAGGGCAACCACCTGCTACCCGAGTGGGTGATCATCAACGATGAACATTACACAGCGCTGGTGCGGCCAGCCGAGAGGCAGAGGGCCCTGAATACGCCGCAAGCCGCCGCCATTCAGCCGCCGCTGAGCGAAATCGGCAATTCAGCCGGCCGCGTGCCGATGCAGCCCCTCGTGCAGCAATTGGGTGAATTGCCATTGGAAGGGGTACCTGTTCAAGGGACATGGTCCGAACACATCGGAAGGCTGCATGCGGAGGCAGCGCCCTTCGCAAGGTCTGAGGCACCCCCCGCTGCCATCGAGAACTCCATAAACGTCTCATTCGCCGTGCCCAAAGGCTTCTCCCATGGGACTCAACCCGCCCCAGACGCGATGCTCTCTTCCTTGGACCACCATGACCTCTTGCCGGTTGCGGGCCAGGCCCGGCAAGCGAGCTTTGAGCAGCACGTGGCCGAGCCGCGCCGAGCCGAACCTGTCGCGAGTGGCGCCCGTGCTACCCGCTATCCCCATCTGTCCGACGAACACCGGGACGTTATTGATAAGGCGATCGCCCACGCTGCGGCTCAGCAAAAATATAGCGAGAGCACGGTCCGAAAATACTCGTCTACACTTCGCCGATTGGCGAATGATCTCGGCGCTCGTGGCCAAGCGACTGATCTAAAAAATCACCAATCCCTGGTCGATCACGTCGATGCTTTCTTTCCGAAAAACGATGATATGAAGAGGGCGTTGAACGTCCTGCGTGCGTATCATGAGCCGGGCTATTCAGCGACTGCTGGCGCCCCTGCTACCCGCTATCCCCATCTGTCCGACGAACACCGAGACGTTATTGATAAGGCGATCGGCCACGCTGCGGCTCAGCAACACCATAGCGCGGAGACGCTTCGAATATACTCGTCTGCGCTTCGCCGATTGGCGAATGATCTCGGCGCTCGCGGCCAAGCGACTGATCTAAAAAATCACCAATCCCTGGTCGATCACGTCGATGCTTTCTTTCCGAAAAACAATGATATTAAGGATATAAAGCCGGCGTTGAAGGTCCTGCGTGCTTATCATGAGCCGGGCTATTCAGCGACTGGCCGGTGGCCAGTGACGGTGCCCTCAAAGGCAGACGCGTATGTCTTGGAACAAGTGACCAATGACAGCAGGTTGGCCTCAACCACCCGTGCTGTCTATGGTCGTAGTCTTCGCAGATTTTCTGAGGAGCTTGAGAGTCGGGGCCAGACGATCTCTGGGCTGGATCACGATTCGCGGATCAAATTCGCCGAGACGTTGTTTCCAGGCCACCCCTATCTCCGCTTGGCGCTGCAACGGGTTCGCGATATGGAGTCCGCGTCAGACAGAAGCGTGACGGACGCTTTCGCAGCGGCCGGCTCTGGGCACGCCGGAGTTGAGGCCGCCGCCCCGCCAGCGTTAGCTGCCAGCCAACACCGGCCCTGGCCGGATGCGCTTGACCAGGGCAACCACCTGCCACCCGTTCCATTCGCCGTCCCCAAAGGCTTCTCTCATGGGACTCACCGCGTCCCAGACGCGATGCTCCCTTTCGTGGACCGCCACGACCCCTTGCCGAATGCGGGCCAGGCCCGGCAAGCGGGCTTTGAGCCGCACGTGGCCGAGCCGCGCCGAGCCGATCCTGTCGCGAGTGGCGCCCGTGCTACCGGCTATCCCCATCTTTCCGACGAACACCGGGACCTTATTGATAAGGCGATCGCCCACGTTGCGGCTCAGCAAAAATATAGCGAGAGCACGGTCCTAAAATACAGGTATGCACTTCGCCGATTGGCAAATGATCTCGGCGCTCGTGGCCAAGCGACTGACCTAAAAAATCACCAATCCCTGGTCGATCACGTCGATGCTTTTCTTCCGAATAAGGAGGAAATAAAGAGGGCGTTGAACGCCCTCCGTGCCTATCATGAGCCGGGCTATTCAGCGACTTCTGCTACCCGCTATCCCCATCTGTCGGACGAACACCGGGACGTGATTGATAAGGCGATCGCCCACGCTGCGGCTCAGCAACACCATAGCGCGCCGACGCTCGGAATATACTCGTCTGCGCTTCGCCGATTGGCGAATGATCTCGGCGCTCGTGGCCAAGCGACTGATCTAAAAAATCACCAATCCCTGGTCGATCACGTCGATACTTTCTTTCCGCAAAACAAGGACATAAAGCCGGCGTTGAACGTCCTGCGTGCGTATCATGAGCCGGGCTATTCAGCGACTGGCCGGTGGCCAGTGACGGCGCCCTCAAAGGCAGACGCGCATGTCTTGGAACAAGTGACCAGTGACAGCAGCTTGGCCTTAACCACCCGTCTTATCTATGGTCGTAATCTTCGCAATTTTTCTAAGGCGCTTGAGAGTCAGGGCCAGACGATCTCTGGGCTAAATCATGATTCGCGGATCAAACTCGCCGAGGGGTTGTTTCCAGGCAATCGTTATCTCCGCTTGGCGTTGGGACGGGTTCGCGATGCGAAGCCCGCGTCAGACAGGATCGTGGCGGACGCTTTGGCAGCGGCCGGCTCTGGGCACGCCGGAGTTGAGGCCGCCCCGCCAGCGTTAGCTGCTAGCCAACAGCAGATCCGGCCCTCGCCGGATGCGCTTGACCAGGGCAACCTCCCGCCACCCGAGCGGTTCATCGTCAACAATGAACATTCGACGGCGCCGTTGCGGCCAGCGGAGAGGCAGTGGGCCCCGCAAGCCGCCGCCATTCAGCAGCCGCCGAGCGAAATCGGCAATTCAGGCGGCCGCGTGCCGATGCAGCCCCCCATGCAGCAGTTGGGTGAATCGCCATTGGCAGGGGTACCCGTTCAAGGCACAGGGGCCGAACATATCCGAAGGCTGCATGCGGAGGCCGCGCCCTCCGCAAGGTCTGAGGCGACCCCCGCTGCGCTCGAGGACTTCATAAACATCTCATTCGCCGTCCCCAAAGGTTTCTCCCATGGGACTCAACGCGTCCCAGAAGCGATGCTCCCTTTCCTGGATCACCAGGGCCTCTTGCCGGACGCGGACAAGCCGGAATGGAACTACGAGATTAAAGGTCACGGCTACACCGCCCGGAGGCCAGAAGGAGGCAACGACGTTTGGCTTGTCCATCGCGGTGCGATGAGGGAAGCTGCAGCGGCGGCAGTACCGGCAAGGGCTCCAGCACACGGCTTGCCTGCGACCGCCAGGCTGTCAGACACCTATCGCGGTGTTCCGTTGGTCGATCTGACCACCTCCTCCGATGCACAGATCGCAGCGCTTCCGTCAGGTTCGTCCAACCTTCCCGCGGGGGCGGTGCTCGGGGCCACCGAACTGCTGAGCGACGCCCATATCCAGAGGGATTACGAATTCCTCCAGCAGCAGTTGCAGCAGGCCGATCCAGCGCTCGCCGCCCGAACGCGGCTGGTGGATCCCTTGGTCTCCCAGCAACTGCGCCGTCACGACCGGGACGCGCAACATACGGTGCTGTCCATCTATTATCAAAACGACGTCGCAGCCGACTTCGTGTTCCTGCCGGTGAACAGTGGCAATCCTATGGCTACGGCGGAGAATGAGGGACGCAACGAGCATTGGTCGCTGCTGCTCGTAGATCGCCGCGACCCGGAAAGAGCGGTCGCCTATCACTACGACTCCATCCATCAGAGCTATCGACGGGGATACAATGACGCGCCTGCACGAGAGCTCGCAGCAAGACTGGACGCGACCACCGTGGTGACACCCGTCATGGCGCAGCAGAACAACGGTGTTGATTGCGGCGTCTTCGTGGTGGACGGCACGCGCGCGCTGGTTCAGAGATTGGCGAACCAAGAGTGGCCGGAACGGCAGCGGCCGCTGCACCTCGACAACCTCGTCGCCGATCGGCAGGCGCTGCAAAACCGACTGAGGCAGGGCCGCTTGCCGCACGAGCTTGCCGCAATCCCCGCGGAAGCTTTTGGAGCAGCCGGGTCGCAGGTGCAACACGCCGTGTTGCAAGAGCAGCAAGCCCGACAAGTCGCGCCAGCGCTGTTTGACCAGCACTTGAGCAAGTCGCGCGAGGCCCATGACGAGCTGACGCGTACACTTGACAGGAGCAACACCGGGGGCGTCATCATCAACACTGAACATTACACAGCGCTGTTGCGGCCAGCGGAGAGGCAGAGGGCCCTGAATACGCCGCAAGCCACCGCCATTCAGCAGCCGCTGAGCGAAATCGGCAATTCAGGCGGCCGCGTGCCGATGCAGCCCCCCATGCAGCAGTTGGGTGAATTGCCATTGGAAGGGGTACCTGTTCAAGGGACATGGTCCGAACACATCGGAAGGCTGCATGCGGAGGCAGCGCCCTTCGCAAGGTCTGAGGCACCCCCCGCTGCCATCGAGAACTCCATAAACGTCTCATTCGCCGTCCCCAAAGACTTCTCCCATGGGACTCAACCCGTCCCAGACGCGATGCTCTCTTCCTTGGACCGCCATGACCTCTTGCCGGTTGCGGGCCAGGCCCGGCAAGCGGGCTTTGAGCAGCACGTGGCCGAGCCGCGCCGAGCCGAACCTGTCGCGAGTGGCGCCCGTGCTACCCGCTATCCCCATCTGTCCGACGAACACCGGGACCTTATTGATCGGGCGATCACTCACGCTGCGGTTCAGCAAAAATATAGCGAGAGCACGGTCCGAATATACACGTCTGCACTTCGCCAATTGGCGAATGATCTCGGCGCTCGCGGCCAAGCGACTGATCTAAAAAATCACCAATCCCTGGTCGATCACGTCGATGCTTTCTTTCCGAAAAACGGTGATATAAAGACGGCATTGAACGTCCTGCGTGCGTATCATGAGCCGGGCTATTCGGCGCCTGGCCGGCGGCGAGTGCCGGTGCCCTCAAAGGCAGACGCGCAGGTCTTGGAACAAGTGGCCAGTGACAGCAGCTTGGCCTCAACCTCCCGTGTTGTCTATGGTCGTAGTCTTCGCAGATTTTCTGAAGCGCTGGAGAGTCAGGGCCTGACGATCTCTAGGCTGGATCATGATTCACGGATGAAATTCGCCGAGACGTGGTTTCCAGGCAGCCGCAATCTCCGCTGGGCGTTGGGACGGGTTCGCGATATGGAGTCTGCGTCAGACAGAAGCGTGACGGACGCTTTCGCGGCGGCCGGCTCTGGGCACGCCGGAGTTGAGGCCGCCGCCCCGCCAGCGTTAGCTGCCAGCCAACACCGGCCCTGGCCGGATGCGCTTGACCGGGGCAACCTCCTGCCACCCGAGCGGTTCATCATCAACAATGAACATTCGACGGCGCTGTTGCGGCCAGCGGAGAGGCAGAGGGCCCTGAATACGCCGCAAGCCGCCGCCATTCAGCCGCCGCTGAGCGAAATCGGCAATTCAGCCGGCCGCGTGCCGATGCAGCCTCCCAGGCAGCAGTTGCCATTGGAAGGGCTATCGGTTCAAGGGACAAGGTCCGAATACATCGGAAGGCTGCATGCGGAGGCCGCGCCCTTCGCAAGGTCTGAGGCACCCCCCGCTACGATCGAGAACTCCATAAACGTCTCATTCACCGTCCCCAAAGGCTTTCCCCATGGGACTCAACACGCCCCAGACGCGATGCTCTCTTTCTTGGACCGCCATGACCTCGTGCCGGATGCGGAAAAGCCGCAATGGAACTACGAGATTAAAGGTCAGGGCTACGCCGCCGAGAGGCCAGAAGGGCGCAACGACTTTTGGCTCGTCGATCGCGGTCCGATGAGTGCATCTGCAGCGGCAGCAGTACCGGCAAGGGCTCCAGGACCCGTCTCGCCAGCGACCGCGAGGCTGTCAGACACCTATCGCGGTGTTCCGTTAATCGATCTGACCACCTCTTCCGATGCACGGATCGGAACGCTTCCGTCAGGCTCGTCTAACCTCCCCCGGGGGGCGGTTCTCGGGGCCACCGACCTGCTGGACGACGTCCATATCCACAGGGATTACCAGTTGCTGGAGCAGTACCTGCAGGCGGCCCACCCAGCGCTCGCCGCCCGAACAAGGCTGGTGGATCCCTTGGTCTCCCAGCAACTGCGCCGTCACGACGGGGACGTGCAAGGTAGGTTGCTGTCGATCTACCATCAAAACGACGCCCCAGCCGACTTCGTGTTCCTGCCGGTGAACAGTGGCAATCCTATGGCTACGGCGGAGAACGAGGGACGCACTGAGCATTGGTCGCTGCTGCTCGTTGATCGCCGCGACCCGGAAAGAACGGTCGCCTATCACTACGACTCCATCCATCAGAGCTATGGACGGGGATACAACAACGCGCCTGCAATAGAGCTCGCAACAAGACTGGACGCGACCACCCTGGTGACACCCGTCATGGCGCAGCAGAACAACGGTGTTGATTGCGGCGTCTTCGTGGTGGATGGCACGCGCGAGCTGGTTCTTCGGTTGGCGAATGAAGAACGGCCAGTCCCGCAGCTGCCGCTGCACCTCGACTACCTCGTCCCCGATCGGCAGGCGCTGCAAAACCGACTGAGGCACGGCCGCTTGCCGCACGAGCTTGCCGCAATCCCCGCCGATGCTTTTGCAGCAGCCGGGTCGCGGGTGCAACACGCCGTCTTGCAAGAGCAGCAAGCCCGACAAGTCGCGCCAGCGCCGTTTGAACGGCACTTGAGCAAGTCGCGCGAGGCGCAGGACGAGCTGACGAGTACACTTGACAGGAGCAACACCGGGGGCGTCATCATCAACACTGAACATTACACAGCGCTGTTGAGACCGGCGAAGAGGCAGAGGACTGATAATCCGCAAAGCCTCGCCATGGGGCGGCAGCCGAGCGAAGCAACCACGACGTCCATCAGCCCCTCCGATCAAGCCCGAGCGGACCTAATGGCTTCCTTCAGAAGCAGAGAGCGCTCCGACGCGGGGCGTTGAGCTCCATGGCTGGGGTCAAGCAGAACAGCTCTTTTGACGACAGAGGCGCTGATGCGCTCTCCGGACCGGTAGCTCTCGCCGTAATTGATCAGGCTGGCACTGTTGGCAGGCGACTGTAGGCCTGGAACTCGCCGATCGCCAGCCAGGAGCTGAGACGATCGCCGACCTCAAGATCGAGGACGATATCCGCGGCCGATCGGCCAATGAACGCCGTGCGATGCGTCAGGAAAATAGCCGCGCTATTGTCGCCGATCTTGAACCTTACTGCGCGAAAAGCTCGGCCTGATCAGTCAGAAGACCAAGCTCGCCGAGGCAATCCGCTACACGCTCTCACGCTGGGAAGGCCTCTCGCGCTTCCTTGACGACGGCCGTATCGAGATCGATAGCAACACCGTCGAGCGCTCAATCCGTTCGATCGCCATCTCGGGGTCATTCTGCCCATGTTGGGCAGGAGGTCGAGGTCCATTACCGTTGGCACCCGTATTTCGGACGTCGGCTTCGCTGCGAGAACAGCGAAGAGCGCGCCGACGGCCGGATCATTCACCTCGTCGTCGCGCCCGGTCATGTCATTACCGCTCCGGCCTGGATGATCGATCCCGTGGCTTGCGCGGCGATGGACCTGGGCCCCCCGCGCGTATCGCTTGCCGCGCTGCTTGAGCTTAACAAGCTGTTGATCGAACGCCGTTTCCGGCGAGGCTCTCCGGATGGTTTCACCATCGCGGAGTCGCAACATGAGAACCCTGCCACCCCCGACACGATCTCTCGTGGTCGTTCGCCAACTCAGCTTGCCGCTCGACTCGCAGAAGCTGAACGGGCTGAGTTCAACGCAACGGACCATAGTGATCGCCCGGCTCGCCAACGTACTGAGGGCCGCCGCCGGCGTGGCAACGGAGGAGGAGAGCTGCGATGACGAGCGGTAATCTGATTCCGACTGCCGTCCTCAAGCGCAAGGCCGTCGTCTATGTGCGTCAATCCACTCAGGCGCAGGTCCAGCTCAACCTTGAGAGCCAGCGTCGGCAGTATGAGCTTGTCGACGTCGCGCGGCGTTGGGGATTCCGCAAAGTAGAGGTGATCGACGAGGATCTGGGACGAACCGCAAGCGGGGCTGTGGAGCGTCCCGGTTTCGAGCGCCTGGTCGACGATCTGTGCACCGGCCATGTGGGCGCCGTGCTTTGCCTGGAGGCGTCCCGCCTGTCGCGCAACGGGCCGGACTGGCATCGGCTGCTCGAGTTGTGCGGCGAAGTCGATGCACGCGTGATCGATCTGGACGGAGTCTACGATCCGGGATTGCCGAACGACCGCCTGCTGCTGGGTATGAAGGGCAGCATCAGCGAATTCGAGCTCGGCGTGCTGCGTGCCCGCATGTACGAGGCCGCCCGCGCCAAGGCACAGCGCGGAGAACTGCGCATCTCCGTGCCCTTCGGCTATGTCTGGCACCGCGATTACGGTCTCGGGTTCGATCCCGACATGCGCCTGCAGGAGACCATTCACCTGATATTCGCGCGCTTCCGCGAACTCGGCAGCGCGCGCCAGGTCCTGATCTCGATGATCGACGATGGCGTGCATTTCCCCAGACCCTCCGACGGCAAGAAGATGGTGTCCTTCGACTGGGTTCCGATCCGTTACCGCAACGTGATCTCGATCCTGAAGAACCCATTCTACGCCGGCGCCTATGTCTATGGTAAAAGCGAGAAGCGCACTGAGATCGTCGATGGCCGCGTTCGCAAGAGCTATGGCCATTACAAGCCGGCTAGCGAGTGGGCGGTGGTGCTCAAGGACCATCACGAAGGCTACATCGGATGGAGCGAGTACGAACGGAACCAGGAACTGCTCGCAGCCAACGCTTACGGCAAAGCCGGCGGCGTCAAGTCGGGCCGCGGCGGTCGCGCGCTGCTCCCGGGTCTTATCTCCTGTGGTCGATGCGGGCGAAGACTGGTTGTCATGTATGCCGGACGCGGCCAAGGTTATCCGGTATATCGCTGCGAGCGCGGCAACCTCATGATGGCACAGGCGCGATGCATGTCGTTCAACGGCTTTCGCACCGACGCGGCGGTGACCCGCGAAGCGCTGGAGGCGGTTGCGCCGATGGCGATCGAAGCGGCGTTGGAGGCTGAACGGATGCAGCTGGAGAGCGAAGCCAAGCGGCGGCAGATGATCGAGATGGACCTGCAGCAGGCGCGCTATGAGGCATCGCTCGCCGAGCGCCGCTATGCCGCTTGCGACCCGGAGAACCGGCTTATTGCGGCCCAGCTCGAGAGGAGTTGGGAAGCCACACTCAGGCGCGTGGAGACCTGCGAGGCCCGGCTGAGCGAAGTCCAGCGTGTGGAGCCTGTCGACGCGGTTCCGGACTTCACGGGCCTCGCCCAGGATCTCGAGGCCTCCTGGAATGCGCCGGGTGTCGACATGCGCTGTCGTCAGCAACTGCTGCGCGCGCTCATCAAGGATATCGTGGCGGATGTCGATGACGATGCGCGCGACGTGATCTTGACCATCCACTGGCACGGAGGCCAGCACTCGCAGGTACGGGTTCGCAAGCCCAAATCCGGAGAGCATGGCCAGCGTACGCCTGAGGAGGCTCTGGCGATCATGCGATCCATGGCAACCCGGTGGTCGGATGCCGAAATCGCTGCCACACTCAACCGCATGGGCATGCAGACCGGTCAGGGAAAGACCTGGACCGCGCGTCGCGTCCAATCGCTGCGCACGGTGCACAAGATCAGCGGCTATCGCTCTTCCGACAAGAATGGCGAGTGGCTCACCATGTCGGATGCGGCCGCGAAGCTCGGCGTGTCGCACGTCAAAATCCGCCGGTTCATCAGGGATGGCCTCTTGCCGGCCGAGCAAGTCATGCGCGGCGCGCCCTACCAGATCCGCGCCAGCGACCTCGAAGACGAACGGATCAAGGCCGATTTGGCGCGCAATACTCCGCGTCGCATCCACGACGACAACCAGGAATCGCTGTTTTCCGCCATTTGAAAATGAGGTGCATAATGAATCAGTCTTCGCGCTCAACCGCAAGAACGCGCTCTTCGCTGGCTCGACGGCGGTGCCGAACACTGGGCAGTCATTGCGTGCTGATCGAAACCTGCAAGCTCAATGGTGTCGAGCCACTCGGCTAGTCGCCGACGTCCTCACCAGGATCGTCAACAGCCATCCGAACAGCCAGATCAACGACCTGCTGCCTTTGGCCTACATCCGGGCGCCCGAGCTAAAGGCCGTGGCCTGAGAACACCGCTTACGCTTGATCAGCCTCGTCAGCCAATCTCCTGAATAGCTCCTGTCACGCGGCCAAGGTACCTCCGTAGCTAACGTCTACGTCAGCGTTGAAGAAGTACCCTGCACCACGGCATGTCTTGACTAGGCGAGGATTGGCCGCATCAGCCTCCAGCTTTCGACGCAAGCGCATGATTAGGACATCGATACTTCGATCGTACACCTCTTCTCCACGCACACGGCTCGCGAGCAAAAGCCGTTCTCTGGATAGCACGTTGCGGGGGTTCTCCAGAAATGCGATCAAGAGATTGAACTCACATGCGGTAAGCTTGACCTCGCCACGCTCCGCACAGATCAGTCGCCGCTGCTTCACGCTGAGCTTCCAGGCCCCAAAGCGAAATGAGCGCTGATCTCTGGTTCGCGGACTAGAAATGCGCTCGCGTAACGCTACTCGAATGCGGGCCAAGAATTCGCGCATCCCGAAAGGCTTGGGAATGAAATCGGTTGCGCCGAGCTCCAGTGCAACCACTTTTTCCGCCTCATCAAGCCGGTCGCCGCTGATCACTATGATAGGAACATCCGATTTTGTCGCCAGATTGCGGACAATCGCAAGTCCATCCTCCCGGCCTAGGTTAAGGTCAACAACCACGAGATCGACTGGCTCATGTGAAAGAACATAGTCAAACTGCTTGCTATCGTGGACTGCGGTTACCTTCAGGGCATGCATCGTGAGATACCCGGCGATGAGGCGCCGCATTGCGGCATCATCGTCAATGACAAGAACATGTTTCAACGGCACACCTTCAATCTTGAATCCCCTTGTCTAAACCTGTTGCCGAGCAACCCTGGGGCACCGACGCAGAACAGCTGCCCCTTGATACCACTCGCCGTTGCGTGCGGCCAATGTGAGGCCGTGCTCGTGCTGGTCTTTTCATCCCTGGCGAATTGACCGCACCCAGGCAGCCCGTGGCCACCAGACAGGTCCAAGCGCCGAGATGACCCTGCCGTGTGGTCCTTCGCTTTTTCGCTTCGAGCTCCCCCGTTGGTGCAGGCCTGCCAATACCATTCGAGTTCGTCCCCATGGATGCCAAGTTTCCTGCTATGCCCTTGCATCCTCGTCATCCTGGAGTTTGCGGACCTGGATCATCTCGACATCCTCCGGCTCGTGGATCCAGCTCGGACATGGTTGAGCAGCGCGGCGTTTGGTTGATCGGAGAGGCGGTCGGCGGAAGAAGACCGTGATTCGCTGCAGCGGCCTTGTGCCAAATAGTATGTCTCCTGCCAAGCCGGCTTCGTCCAAGGTGGCCGGCGGCCTCAAATGCTGTTCGGGCGACCGGCAGGTCGCCGGTTGCGGTGAACGTCCGGGCTAACATTTCTCAGTTACTGCAACTCCCTCCATCTGGAGGGTGTCACTATGCTTGTCCATTGCGCCGTCGCACTCCGTCAATGGCGTGCGGTTTTCTGCCGATGGGACTGTGCATGATCCACCCGTTGCCGGCGGCGGCCGAACAGCTGAACCAGGCTCGCACCAGGATGGGCTGCGCCGCCACGTCTTCCCAGTTGACCCTCGCCCCCGCGGATTTGCGCCTTCGAGCCAGCTTCGCGGACGAGCTCGCGTCTCAAGCAATGATCTGAGTGTGCAGGGCCGCGCATGGCTGCTCTTAAAGCACCGGCAGCATACCGGCAAAGTTGGGCTGCTTTATCGCCTTCGTCGATTCCCCGCGGTGATCCCGAGCCTGAACAAACCCGCCAAGCTTCCCATTTTGTCCTTGGCTTGGCGCTGACAGAAGATCCCATCACCATCCATGACGACGAAGTCGCGGGCCCCGGTCCAGGAGCAACGGACGGCTGGGACGAGCAATCCTGCACAGGAGTCATCATACCAAGATGCTCCGGATGTCGCTGGCTGATCGGGCCCGCGCCACCCACGCATGCGCAAGATGCTCACCCATGCTGACACGAACACGGTCTTTGCTTCAGTTGAAACCGAAAAGCTGAAATTGAACATCACAGAGTAACAAACCTCCCCGATAAGCGCGTGCCGGACAGGGCCAGAACTCGTCCGGCGGCTTGGAAAGGTAGATGATAGGGAATGTTTATTGCAGCTTGGCCCCTGGCCATCGTCCTGTTGACATCCATGTCACTCCCAGCCGAGCCCGCGCCACTTTCTCCCCGTGAGTTCCACAGCCTGTCGCGCAAATGCGCTCCATGGGTTGCGCCGTCCACCCTCGCCGCGATTGCCAAGATTGAAAGTGGCTTTGAAACGCTGGTGGCTCATGACAACACCACAGGTGAGCAGCTTCGCTGGATAGATCACCTGGAAGCCACGCGGGGCATCAAGCACCGCCTCGAAGCACAACATTCTGTCGATGTTGGACTGATGCAGATAAACAGCAACAACTTTCCCATGCTCAATCTCACGCCGGAAAAAGCTTTCGAGCCCTGCGCCTCGCTTTCGGCTGCCGCCCACTTACTTGAAAGCCGGTATGCCGGCGGCACGACTGCTGTGGCACAGCAACTGGCGCTTCGCCGTGCCATCTCGGCCTATAACACGGGCGACGTCACGCGTGGCTTCGCCAACGGTTATGTACGCAAGGTCGAGTCGGCCGCAAATGACATCTCAAGTCTCCTTGAGCGAACGCTGGAGCCCACCGCTCAAGATGTGCCAGACCTCGAGGCACCCGGTCGGAAAGACGTGCCGCCTCTGCTCCAACAGAGCCAACAGGCCAATAGAAAGCAGCCCAACCAAAATTCCTGGGACATCTGGGGCTCCTATCAGTCAAACCGCTCCGGGGCCGATCCCTCCGGTCCGACAGGCAGCCAGGCTGCGGAAGAGCGGGAACCCTCGAACCCGAACAAACTCGTATTCGATTGAATCATGGAGATACAATGATGAAGCCACTCAAAATACTTCGTGCGCTTAAAACGCGTGTTCCTTCGCCTTTTTCCTTGCTGCGCATGGCGGCTGAATATGTACCGGCCGCTGCTGCGGGCGTTGCGTGGACGGTCTTGTCCAGCGGGCCAGCCGCGGCCCAGGTGACCGGAGGGACGGATCCTGCCAAGATGGTCCAGAATATCTGCACCTTCATACTTGGCCCCTTCGGACAATCGCTGGCCGTGCTCGGACTCGTGGCCATCGGTATCTCCTGGATGTTCGGTCGTGCTTCACTTGGCCTGGTTGCGGGCGTCGTTGGAGGAATCGTCATCATGTTTGGCGCCAGCTTCCTGGGCAAGGCGCTCACAGGCGGCGGCTGATGAGCGACCGGTTGGAAGTGAGCACCCTCTATGTGGCGGCGACACGCCCCGCACTTTTTCTGGGGGTGCCGCTGACGCTGGCCGGAGCGCTCATGATGTTGGCGGGGCTCGTCATCATTATCCTTAAGAACCCACTTTATGAAATCGTGCTCGTGCCACTCTGGTTCGGAGCACGGCTGATCGTTGAGCGTGACTATAACGCCGCAAGCGTCGCGTTCCTCTATTTGCAGACCGCCGGCAGAAGCGTGGACGGACAGGTCTGGGGCGGCGCGAGCGTCAGCGCCAATCCGATCAGAGTGCCGAAACGCGGAAGAGGAATGGTGTAATGTTTGGCGCCAGTGGCCGGACCGAGAGATCTGGCGAGATCTACCTTCCGTATGTCGGTCATCTAAGCGATCAGGTTGTCCTTCTGGAGGACGGATCGATCATGGCCATGGCACATGTGAACGGGCTGCCGTTTGATTTGGAGGACGCTGAGATGCGCAACTCGCGCTGCCGCGCGTTCAACACTCTCTTGCGCAACATCGCCGACGACAATGTCACGCTATACGCCCATCTTGTGCGAAACAACGATGTGCCGGAGCCGGCATCGCGCCAGTTTCAAAGCGCATTCGCTGACAGTCTGAACGAGGCCTATGAGAGCCGTGTGCTGTCGGGCAAGCTGTTTCGCAACGATCACTTCCTCACTGTCGTCGTGTTCCCCCGCACCGCAATCGGCAAGATCGGCTGGCGCATTGCCAAATCCCCCAGACGCAATGACAACGATCTGGCCACACAAATTCGAAGCCTGGAGGACCTCTGGCAGATCATTGCTGGGTCGCTCGGCGGTTACGGTCTGCGCCGGTTGGGTATTCGTGAGAAAGGCAACGTGCTCTTCACGGAAATCGGTGAGGCGCTTCGGCTGATAATGACGTGCCGGTTTCTCCCGGTTCCGATGGTTACCGGCTCACTTGGCGCCTCGATCTACACTGACCAAGTCATCTGCGGGAAGCGGGCGCTTGAGATTCGACGACCCGGGGGCAGCTCCGTGGGATCATTGTTTTCGTTCCGTGAATATCCCGCGACCACGCGGCCAGGCATGCTAAATCCCTTGCTGTCCGCCAACTTTCCGCTTGTCCTCAGCCAGAGCTTTTCCTTCCTCACTCGGCCACAAGCTCATGCGAAGCTTAGCCTTAAGTCCAGCCAGATGACGAGCGCCGGCGACAAGGCTCTCACCCAGATCAATGAACTTGCCGAGGCAGAGGACGCACTGGCAAGCAACGAGTTCGTCATGGGTTCGCATCATCTGAGCCTGTGCGTCCATGCCGACAGCCTCAACAGCCTTGCAGATCGTGCAGCAAATGCGCGGGCAAGGCTGGCCGACGCGGGCGCCGTTATCGTCCAAGAGGGTATCGGCATGGAGGCCGCGTACTGGTCCCAACTTCCGGGGAACAACAGGTGGCGCACACGCCCGGGGGCGATCACCTCGCACAATTTTGCCGGGCTTGTGTCATTTGAAAACTTCCCAAGCGGTTCCACTTCCGGCCACTGGGGCAAAGCGGTTGCGCGCTTTCGCACGAACGGTGGAACTTCTTTCGACTACATCCCCCATGAGGATGACGTCGGCATGACGGCGATATTCGGGCCCGTCGGCAAAGGCAAGACGACGCTGATGACCTTTATCCTCGCGATGCTTGAGCAAAGCGTGGTCGATCGCGATGGTGCCATCGTATTTTTCGATAAGGACCGGGGTGGTGAACTGCTGGTGCGAGCCACGGGGGGGACATATCTAGCCTTGCGCAGAGGCGCTCCGAGCGGCTTGGCCCCCTTGCGTGGACTGGACAACACCTCCGCCTCGTTGGACTTTCTGCGCGAATGGTTGATGGCCCTAATCGAGAGTGACGGCCGTGGTCCGATCTCGCCGGAGGAAAGCCGTCGACTAGAACGTGGCATTGTTCGTCAACTTTCGTTCGAACCCGTCATGCGCTCAATTGCGGGCCTACGCGAATTTCTGCTGCACAGCCCCTCCGAGGGCGCAGGAGCACGGCTGCAGCGGTGGTGTAGAGGGAATGCGCTTGGATGGGCCTTTGACGGCGATGTCGACGAAGTAAGACTGGATGCCTCCATTACAGGCTTCGACATGACGCAGCTCCTGGAATTTGAGGAGGTCTGCGCGCCGGCTGCCGCATATCTTCTGCACCGCGTGGGCGCTGTTGTCGATGGCCGTCGGTTTGTCATGAGCTGCGACGAATTTCGCTTCTATCTGCTCAACCCCCAGTTCTCGGCTGTGATCGACAAGTTCTTGCTCACCGTCCGCAAAAACAACGGGATGTTGATACTCGCAACGCAGCAGCCTGAACACGTGCTTCAATCGCCCCTCGGAGCTAGTCTCGTTGCACAATGCATGACGAAGATTTTCTACCCATCACCGACGGCGGATCGGGCTGCGTATGTCGATGGCTTGAAGTGCACCACGCAGGAGTTCGAGGCAATCCGCCAGGGAATGGCAATTGGCAGCCGCAAGTTTTTGCTCAAGCGCGACAGCGGGAGTGTTGTTTGCGAATTCGACCTTGGGCAGATGCGCGAGTATGTAGCCGTACTCTCGGGGCGGGCCAACACCGTGCGCTTTGCCGACCAGCTTCGTGACCAGTACGGAGATGCCCCAAGTGGGTGGCTCGACAAGTTCATGGCTCGTTACCACGAAATTCAAGACTGACGGAGGAATATTCATGAGATTTGCCAAGCTTGCAGCAACAACGCTTGCTGCTTCCTTTCTGCTTAGCACACAGGCCCGGTCGCAATTTGTCGTCAGCGACCCGTTAACAGAAACACAAGTGACCTTAACAGCGGTTTCCAATGCGGCGATCCTTGAGAGGTCAATCGCGACGCTCGCTACCACGATCGAAATGGTGGATATGCTAAAGTCGTCATTCGGTGTCACAGGACTGTTGGGCGCACTGAACCAAGGAAATCACTACCCGTCGAGCAATAAGCTGGAGGGGCAGATGTTTGATGCTCGGGCGCCAGTTTCGACCATGGCGCGTAACATTGCGCAGGACCCAACTCGGATAGTCACCGGCACCGATGCAGAAGGGAAACTGTTAGAGGGGCAAATCGCTGGTGCCGCCAATGCCGCAGGTCTTGCAGCCGACACTCTGGACGTAATGGACAAGCGCCTTAGGGCTAACGACAACACGCTTGGTCAGCTTTCCAGCTCGAGAAATATTGTGCAGGCCACCGTGACCAACGGTCTGGTCCTCAAGCAGATTCACGATGCGATCATCCAAAATGTCCAGGCCACCAGTCTGCTGACGATGGCCACTGCACAAGGGAGCCTTCACGCAGTGGAGGAGGCCGCCACGCAGCGTCGGGAACGCCAGGACACCGCCAAGATGTTCAGCCTGCCGTGAACCACACAGAGTTCATCCGGCTCAACTCCGCTGATCAGGGACAAATCAGGCTCATGCCATGAATTTCAGGATTCCCGCGCCATTCACGGCCATACACACGGTCTTTCATGTGGCCTTCACGTCAGGGCTGCACAACGTGCTTGAAAAAATCCAAGAGGCGATCAGCGCGCCTCTGGTTGCGTGTGTGACGCTTTGGATAATAATCCAAGGCTGTCTGGTCATGCGTGGTCAAGTCGATGCGCGTGGAGGTATCTCTCGCGTAATCATGGTGTCGATTGTCGTCGGCCTTATCTTAGGGCAGGCCAACTACCAGAAATACATTGAAACGGTGTTCGACGACACGATTCCAAGGCTTGCTCACCAGATGAGTAGCAGCGACTTACCCTTCGTCGATATTCCCCGGAAGCTCGACTGGATGTTTGCTTCAACTCAGTATGCCTTTCAGATGATTGCATCCGAAATCGGGCCTATGAACGGCCAGGACACACTTGCTTTCGAGGGAGCGCAATGGATTTTCTACGGCTCGCTGTGGACAGCGTTCGAAATCTATGATGCCGTTGGAATTTTGACGAAGGTGCTCTTGGCGATCGGCCCCCTGGTTCTTGTCGGCTACCTTTTTGATCACACTCGAGACATGGCTACCAGATGGATCGGCCAACTTGTCTCGTACGGGCTGCTGCTTCTCCTTCTCAACATCGTTGCGACGATAGTTATCGCGGCCGAAGCAGTCGCGCTGACAGCCATGCTTGTTATGATCAAATTCTCGAGCACGACAGCAGCCAAGATCATCGGGCTTTACGAGATCGACATGCTTTTCCTGGCTGGCGACGCTCTGATCGTCGCACTTCCGACGATCGCCAGCAGCATCGCCGGCGGCTCTTGGTCAGGGGCGAACCGAGCTCCAAACAACCTCAATCGCTACTTTGCCAAAACGGCACGTGGTTAATCAATCAACAAGCGCGGTATCAAAAACATGAAACGCTATCTACTGTTGTCAATCCTCGCTTTGGCGGCCTGCAAGACAACCGATCGGCTTGCGACCTGCACGGGTACGCCATTCCAACTGAACGCGGGACAATGGGAAACCACACCTGAGGATCTTCAGGTTGAGTGTACGGAAGAGCCCAAGTGAAATTTCCTGAACATGCCCTTCTGGTGGAGAGAGAAACGCTAGCTGCTCACTACAAGAAGGTGGAAGCGTTTCAAACTTCACGAGCGAAGTCTGCGCGGCGCCTGTCAAAGGCCCTTATAGCCTTTGCGGCAGCGGCGGTCCTCGGAAATGT
Source organism: Mesorhizobium sp. WSM4842 (assembly GCF_055901575.1). Taxonomy (NCBI): domain Bacteria; kingdom Pseudomonadati; phylum Pseudomonadota; class Alphaproteobacteria; order Hyphomicrobiales; family Phyllobacteriaceae; genus Mesorhizobium; species Mesorhizobium sp. WSM4842. Next base: position 6,574,179 of record NZ_CM148372.1, on the reverse strand, counting down.
TGCCCAGGCATTTACCATCGCTGCCATGGTCCCGTTGGCCAAGCTCGTACCTGTGTTCCTATGGGTACGGCCGGACGGGACCGTAGACAGCGAAGTGTCAATCTCTCGACTGCCCGCAACCCAAGACCGAGCCGTCATAAACGCTTCGCTGTGGGAATATGTACGCCTGCGCGAGGGCTACACAGCAGATACAGCCCAATATGCCTATGACCTCGTGTCCAGTTTCAGCGCACCGGCTGTGCAACAGCAATATCAAGATTTCTTCAACTATCCAAATCCCACCTCGCCGCAAGTCACGGTCGGCAAGCGCGGCAAGCTCGAGGTCGGGCATATTTCCTCAAACGACCTCAGTCCCGACGTTCAACAGATCCGATACAAACGTATGCTTGTTGTCGATGGGCAGATGCCGATAGTGACCACATGGACAGCTACCATCCGTTACGAGCGCCTGACGGGTCTGCCTGGCCAATCGAGGCTCACCAATCCGGGAGGTCTACTCGTCACCTCCTATCAAGCCTCGGAAGATACCGTATCGAACCTGGGCTATGCGCAGCCATGACAAAAAGAGCATTTTTCGCGCTGGCCTGTTCACTCCTCTTCGCGACGGAAGCGTGCGCGGAAGACACGCCACTTGCCGGCAAGCATGATGCGCGGATGCGCTACCTGGCTTACCGTCCCGACGAAGTGGTGCGCCTATCGACCGCAGTGGGGGCAACGCTGGTTGTCACATTCGCGGCCAACGAGACCGTCGCAGCCGTGGCCGTTTCCAATAGCAAAGACCTGGCTGCGCTCCCGCGCGCCAACTATCTCTTTTTTAAGGCTAGCCGGATGCTGTCGCCGCAGCCGGTCATCGTGCTGGCCGAGAGCGAGTCCGGTACACGCAGATACGTCTTCAGTATTTCAACCAAAGCGATGCCAAAACTTGATGAGCAGCAACCAGACCTATACTACAGTGTGCAGTTCACCTATCCTGCTGATGAGGCTGCTGCTCAGAGAAAGGAAGCAGAAAGGCGCTCGATTCTTGGCCAGGCCCGGGCGAAAGTGCTGCAAGACCAGAGAGTTCAGGATTTGTTGAATCGGCCCGCCGCAACTGCCAGTCCGGACGAAAGCAATTTTCACTACGTCGCAAAGGGCGATCGATCGCTGGCGCCGCTGGAAGTTTTCGATAATGGCTTTACGACCGTATTTGGCTTCGCAAGCAATTCCCGCATACCCTCCCTCTACGTTATCAATCCCGACGGGAAAGAAGCCGCTGCCAATTACACGGTCAAAGGGGACTATGTTGAAGTATCCGCAGTCGCCCGGGAATGGCGTCTGAGAGATGGCAATACGGTCTTGTCCATTTTCAACAGGGCTTATGATCCTGTGGGACGAGCGCCAGTGACCGGTACAGTGACACCCGACGTGTGGCGCGTTTTGAAAGGCTCGGGCCGATGAATGAAACCGGCCCACAGTCGGGACATGATGTCCATGCATCCGGATCGATGGTCTCGGAGCCGGCCCGCCGGCATGTTTCGGGATTGCAGAAGTTGGCCGTCGCCGGTCTTGTTCTCATCTCATCTCTATCGCTCATCTGGCTCGGAGGTCGTCCCGGCACACAAGACGATCCGTCTCAGCCAAAACCGCCAATTGTCGCCAACGCCGAACCATTCCGCCCTGTGCCAATTGAGATTGCTCCCGAACCTCCAGCACCCGTACAGGCGGCCCAGGCAGGAGATCCTGCGCCATCCACGCCGCCCCCACCGGCGCCAGTTGATCCGCCGCCCGAGGAAACGCCAATTTTCGCCTACAGTAGCAGCAGTCAAATGCCCGACGACGGTCAGCGGAGCGAAGACCACCATAAGGATGCTCCCGCGACCGCGGATGAGATTTCAATCGGTGGCGATCTGTCAGGGCGATTGAAGCCAGATATACAGGAGCCAAGCCGGGCTACACTTTTGCCGCACCCTGATCTCGTGATTACTCAAGGAACGATCATTCCGTGCATTTTGCAAACGGCAGTCGACACAAATTTACCCGGCTATGTGAAGTGCGTCTTACCTAAAGACGTCCGCGGCGCCACCAACAATGTCGTGCTCTTGGATCGCGGGACGACCGTGATTGGCGAGATCCAGCGCGGTCTCCAGCAGGGGGATGCGCGTGTCTTCGTGCTGTGGACGCGCATCGAAACACCTGACCATGCCCTCGTTTCGATAGCATCGCCGGGCGCTGACGAGCTCGGCCGCTCCGGAATGCCTGGCACGGTGGACAATCACTTCTGGCAACGCTTTGGCGGAGCGATGCTCATGAGCGTCATCCAAGGCGCGTTTCAGGCGGCCGGTCAATACGCGGCCAGCTCTGGCGGAGGAAGCGGCATCAACAGCTTCCAGAGCAATGGCGGACAAGCCGTCGAGACGACACTGAGAGCGACGATCAACTTTCCGCCAACTCTGAAGAAAAACCAGGGAGATGCTGTATCCATCTTTGTGGCTCGGGACCTCGATTTCTCAGATGTATACGATCTTAGACCGACCGCCGTGGCGCCAGCCCCCCAACATCGCGAACGCCGGAGAGACAACAATGCGATCGGAGGCTGATCCTCAATTGCGTTTGCTTCTCGACCCCGTTCTGAAATGGCTTGAGGAGCCAAGGACCGAAGAGGTCGCTATCAACCGGCCTGGGGAAGCCTTTGTCCGACAGGCCGGCGTTTTCACGAAACATCCGCTACCGCTATCTTATGACGATCTGGAGGACATCGCGATCCTCGCTGGAGCGCTGCGCAAGCAAGATGTCGGACCGCAAAGCCCCCTCTGTGCGACTGAGCTGCCGAACGGAGAGCGGCTGCAGATCTGTTTGCCGCCCGCTGTTCCCTCAGGAACAATAAGCCTGACGATACGGCGTCCCTCAAGTCGTGTGACCGAACTAAAGGAAGTTTCTTCTCGCTACGAACACTCGCGTTGGAATCAATGGCGGTCACGAAACGAGCGCCAGGAGCGGCAGGACGAAACGATTCTTCAGCACTACGACCATGGTGACTTGGAGCAATTTTTGCGGGCCTGCGTCTGCGGGCGGCTCACCATGCTGCTTTGCGGACCTACTGGAAGCGGCAAAACGACAATGAGCAAGACTTTGATCGACGCTATACCCCCGCAAGAGAGGTTGATCAGTATCGAGGACACGCTCGAGCTTGCAATCCCGCACGAGAATCATGTCCGGTTACTCTATCCGAAGGACCGAACAGGCTTAGGTGCGGTGACAGCCGAGCAACTGTTGCAGGCCAGCTTGCGCATGCGCCCTGATCGAATATTGCTCGGCGAGATGCGCGATGATGCTGCTTGGGCTTACCTTAGCGAAGTCGTCTCCGGCCATGCGGGATCGATATCAACGATTCATGGGGCTGATCCGGTCCAAGGCTTTAAAAAGCTCTTTTCACTCGTCAAGAGCAGCCCGCAAGGAGCCGCTGTGGAAGACCGCACGCTTCTTGACATGCTGTCGGCTGCCATTGACGTCATTGTACCGTTCCGTACCCAAGGCGAAGTGTATGAGGTGGGAGAGCTATGGCTCGCCGCCGATGCCCGGCGACGGGGAGAGACAGTAGCCGACCTTCTTAACAAGCACTAAGGCTAGAACAACGTCTCGGGATCGATAAGTCGATTGTGATGTGACCTTGTTCTGCTCCAATGTCTTCTTGACGGGCCTTCTCAGATTGCTTGGGTAGCCTGAGCGAGTCGGCGGCATCATGCCATCATCATTGTACGAATTGCATGCTCCATTGCCCTGGACGAGACCGGCTTCGCTAGCCAAAGAACGAAGGTCTGATTATCAGATGTGACCGGCATGGGGTCGATTTCACCGACGACTATGACAGGCACCGTCATGAGGGTGGGGCATACGGATTCGGCCTGTCCTCGCTCGAGGAAAGGCATTTTACCCAAGATAAGCAGGTCAGCTGCCTTCCCGCTCTCGATCCAGCCGCAAAGACTTTCGAAGGTCGCGAAGCCGACCGGCTTATAACCCAGCGCGGCGACCTTGTCCTTGTAGATCTCCAACTCTGCTGGATCGGGCTCCACGACTGCAATGATTTCTCCGTTGCCGAGTGATCCGTCGTAGGGACCGAAAGCAATGTCAACGCTGACTGGCTCCTCCTCGGAGGCCGGTAAGTAGATATCAAAGCGCGTACCTCGGCCAACAGCCGAGGTGACGTCAAGGCATCCTGCGAGCGCGCTCACGTGCCTGTCAACCGCAGCAAGACCCAGCCCGGTCCCGCCGACGCAAGAGCGCGTGGTAAAAAAGGGCTCAAAGACATGCGGAAGTATCGAACTTGCGATTCCTGGGCCATTGTCGCTGATGGAGATGAGAACGTAATCTCCAGGTCTCAAGGTTCCCTGAGCCAGCGGCTTGGTTTGGCACACCTGGGCGCGAGAAACGCTAACCTCGACACGGCCCTCGTTCAAGACAGCCTCCGACGCGTTCTTGCACAGATTCATGAGAATCTGCTGTATCTCGGTTGGGCTGCCCTCGACCACCGTTTGCCACTCGTTGATCTTGAAGTTCAACTGAACATCGGCACGAACTGTGACCCGCAGCAATGGCGCAAGATCCATAAGAATTTCAGAGACATTGAAAGGCACTGCCACGCGCTGTCGGTTTCGGCTGAGTGACAAAATCTGGTCAACGATCAGCTTTGCTCGGTGTCCAGCTAAGATGATTTGATCGATGTGGTTCCGAATTCTTGAGGGACGACGCACAAGACTTTTGGCAATCTCTGAGTATCCAATTATTGCTCCTAAAATATTGTTGAATTCATGTGTGGCGCCGCTTGCGATTGTGCCGACAGTCCTCAGCCTTTCCACATGCTCCCATCGACTCACCAGAAGGTCGCGTTCCGCATTTATGCGTTGCATTTCAAGATGGTTGCTTAAACGCACAATAGCACTGGCAAGAACCCGGAGGTCGTCTGCTGAGGGGAGTGAACGATCTCCTTCAAAAACAAGGATGCAAACCACAGCCTGCTGATCGGAGACCCGGCATCCAACAATTTGACACACACCGGAAGTGCCTATGGCGGTCCGAACCATTTCCGCCGCCGGAATGACGCGAAACACTGGCCGTCCGGGGCGGACAAGTGAAACGACTTGATCAATAAGCGCGACGTTCCAGACGGGTATGCACGTGTTGGCCACAAAGCACTCGGTATGCCTGCTGAGACTCGGATCCACCAGAGCCAGCGCGCATTGATCCGCATCGAAAACGCGTTGAACGAGTCTAAGCGCTGCTTCGGTGGAAAAGCACGCCGAGGCGTTCTTTGCTTTACTATCGTTGAAGCGAGCTTCGATCTCACTCATTGCCGCTTCAAGCTCCAACCGCCTTTCCAACCGTTTCGTCCGCAGATGCTGCCTGGAGGGCCGAATGATCGCAAACAAGCAGAGGCATATGGACACCAAGCCAAAGAAAAGTCGCGTACGCTGCGCTTGTGCGCTGGCCAAGCTGTAGCCTTTCAGATGCTCTCGCTCCAGTTCGACGGCCATGGAGAACGTGTCGAGGGATGCGATCTGATTGGCAGCTTGGTCCAACCTCCATAAAGAAGACAGGAAATTGCCCATAGCATCCGCGGCAGCTCGGGCCTGGCTCGGAGCAAGTCGGTCGAGAGGCTGATCCATCTGTGATGCGAGGGTGAGCCCCGGTTCAGCCGAAAACACGATCAGCTTCGAAAGTTCAACCCTGCCCGACGGTGCCCCCCCGAGGCGACCAATCGAGCGAGCAAGATCTGCGAGAGAGCTTTGCATAAGCTGATTTTGCTTGACCAAGGCTGAGATGGCAGCCTCTTTGTTTTCGATCGAGTTTATGAGCTGCGCGAGCAATTTGGATTGCCCGGAGCTCTCATCGGGCGAACTGTCGAGAGGGCGTTGCAAGTTTTCACGATCCCTTTGCAATGCCTGTCCGGTAGAAGCAACCGAACGGTAGTCCAATGCCATATCGGTCCGAGCGCGGGCGACGTCGCGCCGGAGCAATGCATCGTGGATCTGAATCGTTCGCAGCTGGCTTAGGACCGCGTCGTTGATCTGGGGCCCCTGCGTCCCGACCAAGAGCGCAATCGAGGCAGCTAGGGCGATTACATTTGCTTTGTCGAAACTGAGCCATGTTTCCCAAGGAAACGGCGTTTGATCCGCGGTGCACGCCTTGCGAAGGTCCAATCTGAATTCTAGCTCCCTATCCCTTCGGTGTGCTGCCGGATGCTGTTGGAACAGGAAAGCCACGTGTACCTCTCCCTCATAAGACGGTTTAAGACCGTCGCCCACTTGGTCTTGATCCGCGTCCAGGACTAGGATGAGCTCCCAAAGGGCCTCCGCGACGCGGAGCGCATCCTCACGATATTGGGGATCAGCCGTCGATATAGCGCACCAGTCTGGCCTCGCCCGTGACGGGGACCTCAGCCGAGGCCTAGGATGAAGCGCCGATTGTGTGAACGGATAGGCCGCGCGTTCAGGGGGTAGAGTGAGGTAAATCGCTCCATGTCTGCCGGGTCGACCTCAACCGGTTCCGTCGCCAGCATCCACTCGACGTTTTCGGTGCATGGCGGAGTCGTCAAGGATCCCGCATACGTCCAATAGCTAAGTGAGGCCGGTAGAAGCCCGTTGGGCTCGACCTCGTCGACCGCTGTTTCCTCACCTGAGATTGCGGGAAATGCTGCGGCAAGGCTGGCGAAGCTGGCATTTGTCGCGCCTGGCGCCAGAAACACGCCCAGCACACCCAGAGTGTCGCTGTCGGTGTCCTTATGGACGAAATGCGCTTCCATCGGAAAATTCTTGCCTGCCACGTAGTGTTCGCTCGGCGCATGGAAATGGAACTGTACCAGTTCGTAGACACGATCCCCGCGGGTGAGGGTGCTGCCTTGCGGCAGGTTGACTTGGATGGTGTGGCCGTTGTTCACCATCCTGCCGCCGGCCTTGTGCCAACCTATGGCGATGTGCGGAATATCCGCTTTGACCGCGCCCTTGATATCGATCGGCGATTGCTGCGTGCCCGCCGAGCAGACGAAATTTCCCTTGTCCAGCTCGCCCCAGTGTTCGGGCCCGGCCGGGCCGGCATATCCCCAATGGGTGCCCGCCGCCCCCACGGCATCAGCGCAAATGGAACACGCGCCGAGTGCAACGAACCCTTTGATCAGATTACGACGATGCATATTGCTTTCGCTCCTGGACGTGAACTGAGTTTATCATTTGCGGTTGGCATGGCGGGAACTGCGGTCGCAACTGTGATGTGGCAACATCATCGCAACTACGCCGAACAACTCGGCATACGACCAGAGCATCGCGCAGGGCTTCACGTCGGCGCATAGACGACATTCTCGTCGGGGCCGCCGCTGAGCTTGTCATTGTCCTCACCGACGGTATGCGGTTTGTAGCGGCCATTCTCACCGGGTAGATGGTCCGAGCTATCTGCGCCGAATACGTGGTCGTTGCCTCCACGACCACCGATTGCCCTGGGTATCCCAGATCGCATCCTCGGCCTCGTGACGCCTTCATATTCATCATCCGTCGACTAGAGAAATCGATTGCTTCAATTAAGAACATTCACGTTTTGGATGCATTCACGCGTAATCCGCGGCACTTCTGAGGACGCCTCACTTCGGCGGGCTTGCTATTGAAGCGTTCGCCTCCTCAAGCAGCTCAGGGCCGCCCCCGTGTGGAAGCTGGTGCCCCGAGTCTCGATGCGGCAATCGCGACCGCATCAAGCGAGCACCCGCCATCGTCGCCTCGGAGCCTCTGGTCGACGGGGTAGCGTTTTGAGTGGCAACGGCCGAAGGTGCGCTGCTGCCACGGCAGCTTTCCACTTCAGCTGGCGTCTCGAGCGCCTGTCGCAACACCTCACCTATTGCCAGCCAGCAGGACGGCACGACTACTCAGCCAGCATCGGCGCGACGCTGACCACACCGATCTATTCGGATGGCCGCACTTCGGCGCTTGTACGACGGAATAAGGAATCGCCCAATCAGGCCCGGATCGATACCTACGGTGAGGACAATAACAAGCTCAGCGGCGCCCCGACGAGGAGTCGGCCGCGCTCTGGTCCGTCAGCAAGTGACTGCAGCATGGACCACGTACACCGCAGCCCGACTTGCCTTGAATGGCGTCGTCGAGCAGCGATGTCGGCCAGCGCACCACGCTCGACGTTCTCAACGCCCAGGCCGTAGTCATCACCGGCAAGATCAATCGTGCCGAAGCCTCTCGAAAACAAACAGCTTGCCTTCGCGCACGCTGTCTTCGAGCGGCTTCGCCTTCGCCAGATGCGCCGCAATCGCGCTGGCCAGCACGCAACCTGTTCCGCGCATCGATGCGGCAAGGCGCGGTGCATCGAAGGGGATGGGTTCATGACCGGAGCGTAACAGAATATCGGTCGATCGGGGTCCCGACGCATGCCCACCCTTAATCAGCAGGGCTTGAGCACCGACGGCCAGCAGTCTTTGTCCTTGTTGGAGCGCTCCGTCCTCATCCACTGCCAGTTCGGAGCCAATAAGGAGCGCCAGTTCAGGGAGGTTGGGCGTGACAATGCAGCAAAGTGGCATCAGATCGCGCTTCATGGCATCGATAGAGCCTGCTTCCAGAAGTGCGTGGCCTGAAGTGGAGGCCAGCACAGGGTCGAGTACTGCCGGCACTTGCCCATTTTCGCGCAGCACCGCCGCAACGGTAAGGATGGTCTCGGCTGTTCCGAGCATGCCGATCTTGATTGCCGCCACTTCGTTGGCCTGCAGCGCGGCGTGCATCTGATCGGCCACCAGGCTTGGTGGCGAACGATTAATTTCCATGACGGCGTCGTGCGTTTGCACCGTCAGCGCGGTGACAGCAAGACAGGTGCGCACGCCAATGGCAGTGATCGTCTCGATGTCTCGTGCTATTCCAGCACCCCCGCTGGAATCCGATCCGCCGACGACAAGCACATGGGGTTCGCGCCTCAGCGCCATGGCTTTGTCTTTTCGATCCACTCGCGTGTTCGCGCTTCCGGGTCGGGATTCAATGTAATGTCGGTCACCACGGCGGCGCTGTCCGCACCGGCACCGAATACATCCTCGAGCCGGTTGGGATTGAGGCCGCCGATCGCGACCAGGGGTGTCGGCGCGATCCGGCGCTTCCATTCACCGAGCCGCTCTAGCCCTTGCGGCGTCCACTTCATCCTCTTCAAGATGGTGGGATAGATCGGACCGAGCGCAATATAGTCGGGCTCCGCAAACATGGCCGTTTCCAGCTCGACATGATCATGCGTGCTCAATCCGAGCCTGACGCCGGCTGCCCGTATCCTCGAGAGGTTGGCGGTTTGCAAATCCTCCTGGCCGAGATGCACGAAATCGCAGCCTTCCTCGATTGCCAGGCGCCAATGATCGTTGACGACGAGCTGGCATTTGTGTTGGGCACACAAGGCATTCGACTTGCGGATCTCGGCGCGCAACCTGGTCTCATTCATGCTTTTGATGCGAAGCTGAACCTGCTTGACGCCGATCGGCGCCAACCGTTCTATCCAGGCAGCGCTGTCGACGATCAGGTAGAAGGGATCGAGCTTCATGAAAAAACTGCCCTGCCGATGGTCGGCGTCGATGGTTCGGCAACCTCGCGCGGTTCGAGCATTCCCGAGCAGAAAGCTTCACGGCCGGCTTCGACCGCCTTGCCGAATGCTCGTGCCATGCCGACGGGGTCGGCCGCCTTGGCGACAGCGGTGTTCAGGAGCACGGCGTCAAAGCCGAGTTCCATGACGGTCGCCGCATGCGACGGCCGCCCGAGGCCAGCGTCCACAATCAGCGGGACGCCGGGGAAATGTCCGCGCATCGAGCGCAGCGCAGTTATGTTGATCGGTCCGAGGGCGGAACCGATCGGTGCGCACCACGGCATCAAGACCTTGCAGCCCGCCTCCAGCAGCCGCTCGGCGACAACACGGTCGTCGGTGGTATAGGGGAATACCGAAAATCCATCCTCGCACAGGATGCGGGCGGCTTGGACCAGTCCGAACACATCAGGCTGCAGAGTGTCGTGGTTGCCGATCACCTCGAGCTTGATCCAGGTCGTGTCGAACAATTCGCGCGCCATTCTCGCCGTCGTGACCGCTTCCTTGACGGAGTGGCAGCCGGCCGTGTTGGGCAGGATTCTCATGCCGAGCGAGCGGATCAGCGACCAGAATTTTTCGCCAGCCCTGCCGCCTGCCATCTCGCGGCGCAAGGAAACGGTTACCACCGCCGTGCCCGACGCCTGGACCGCATCGGCAAGGATGGCCGGCGAAGGGTATTGAGCCGTGCCGAGAAGCAGGCGGGAAGGAAGCGTCGTCCCGAGAAGTTCGAACATGCTAGCCTCCCTGCATCGGCGAGAGGATTTCGATGCGGTCGCCGTCGCTCAACCGGAATTCCGCCCGGCTGGCTTTGTGCACGAGGTCGCTGTTGACGGCGGTCGCCAGCCAATCGCCTTCATAGTCGAGCGCGGCAAGCAGTTCGGCCAGGGTTGAGGCGTCAATCTCAAGCGCTTGGCCGTTGACGATCAGTTTCATTGGCAGGCTCCAAGGATTTGTCGTGACTGAAGACGAGTTCGGCCGCCTGGCGCGCCATGGCGGGCGCGAGAAGAAAGCCATGGCGATAAAGCCCGTTGATCGCGACGGTGCTTTCGCGTGCTTCGACACGCGGCAGATTGTCGGGAAAGGCTGGGCGGACGCCGACACCGGTTTCAACGATCTCGGCCTCGCCAAAGGCCGGATGGAGGGTATAGGTCGCGCCCAAAAGCTCCATCATGGAACGCGCCGTGACCCGTCCAGCGGACTGGCTCTCGATCATCGTAGCGCCGGCCATGAAATGGTGGTCAGTGCGCGGCACTACGTAGAGCGGAAAGCGCGGATGAAGCAGCCGGACCGGGCGCAAGAGCGAGACATCGGGCGTGCGCAGGATCAGCATCTCGCCGCGAACGCCGCGCAGTCGGTCGTCTTCCGCCGCGATGCCCGTGCAGTCGATCCGGCGATCGAAACCGCAAACATGCCGGGCCTTGGCGCCGAAGTGAAATTCGACTCCCATGGCTGCGAGTTTGTCGTGAAGCGCAGCCATCGCCCGGCGCGGGTCGAGATGGGCTTCGTCGGGGAAGAACAGCGCACGGCGGAAATGACCGGCGAGGTCCGGCTCGAACTGTGCGATTTCGTTTTCATCAACAGGCCTGTACCCCGACGTGCGACTGGCAAACCGGTCGAGCTCGGCCGCATCGCGCTGCGCGGCCACGACCAGTGTTCCGGCCCGCGTCACCTGCCCGGGCGTTGCCGTATCCCACCAGTCGGCGGCGTCGCGTCCGAGATCGAGCACCGGCTGCTCGGCGCTTTCACGTTCGCACCATGGCGCCAACATGCCGCCGGCGAACCACGACGCATTGCCGCCGAGGCTATGCCTCGTCTCGGCAACCGTCACTGCCGCGCCGCGGGTGGCCAGCTCGAAAGCTGCGGTGAGGCCGGCGACGCCGGCCCCTTTGATCAACACCTTCATGACGGCTCATGCGCCTCCGGCATGGGCGGGGCGCTGGTCTCGTCCGCTGGCACGTAGAGATCGCCGCCCTCGCGGTATTTTGCGGCCATTGCCGCCATGCCCTCTTTCTGTGCCTCGGCGCGGATATCGTGGGAAATGCGCATTGAGCAGAATTTCGGGCCGCACATCGAACAGAAATGTGCCAACTTGTGCGCCTCCTTGGGCAAGGTCTGGTCGTGGAAGGACCGCGCGGTCTCGGGATCGAGCGACAGGTTGAATTGATCCTCCCAGCGGAACTCGAAGCGCGCGCGGGAAAGGGCATCATCCCTGAGTTTCGCCGCCGGGTGTCCCTTCGCCAGGTCGGCGGCATGCGCGGCTATCTTGTAGGTGATCACGCCAATCTTGACGTCGTTGCGATCGGGAAGGCCGAGATGTTCCTTCGGCGTGACGTAGCAGAGCATGGCCGTGCCGAACCAGCCGATCATCGCCGCCCCGATACCTGAGGTGATGTGGTCATAGCCCGGCGCGATGTCGGTCGTCAGTGGTCCAAGCGTATAGAACGGCGCCTCGCCGCAAACAGCGAGCTGCTTGTCCATGTTCTCCTTGATCTTGTGCATCGGTACGTGGCCGGGCCCCTCGATCATCACCTGGCAATCCTTGGCCCAGGCGATCTTTGTCAACTCGCCGAGCGTATCCAGTTCGGCGAACTGCGCCGCGTCGTTGGCGTCGGCGATCGAGCCGGGACGAAGGCCGTCGCCGAGCGAGAACGACACGTCGTAGGCGCGGCAGATGTCGCAGATTTCCTCGAAATGCTCGTAGAGGAAGCTTTCGCGGTGATGATGCAGGCACCACTTGGCCATGATCGAACCGCCTCTGCTGACGATACCGGTGACCCGGTCGACCGTCAGCGGGATGTAGTGCAGCCGCACACCGGCATGGATGGTGAAATAGTCGACGCCCTGTTCGGCCTGTTCGATCAGCGTATCGCGGTAGATTTCCCAGGTCAGGTCCTCGGCGATCCCTCCGACCTTCTCAAGCGCCTGGTAGAGCGGCACGGTTCCGATCGGCACAGGCGAATTGCGGACGATCCATTCGCGGATGTTGTGGATGTTGCGACCGGTCGACAGGTCCATGACGGTGTCGGCTCCCCAGCGGATCGCCCAGACCATTTTTTCGACCTCTTCGGCCATCGACGAGGTGACGGCTGAATTGCCGATATTGGCATTGATCTTGACCAGGAAATTGCGGCCGATGATCATCGGCTCGCTCTCCGGGTGGTTGATGTTGGCGGGAATGATAGCCCGTCCGCGCGCTATCTCGTCGCGCACGAATTCCGGCGTGACGAAGTCCGGGATCGCCGCGCCGAAAGAGTTGCCGTCGCGCTGCATCCCGCCGCGTAAGCTCTCGCGGCCGAGATTCTCGCGAATGGCGACGAACTCCATTTCGGGGGTGATGATCCCGGCGCGCGCATAGGCAAGCTGCGTCACCGCTTGGCCCGTTTTTGCCTTTAGCGGCCGGTGGCGCACGGGAAATTCCGGCGTCAGGCGCTCACCTGACGCAAAGCCGTTGTCCTCCGGCCTGACACTGCGGGCATCGTGGAATTCGACGTCGCCGCGCACCGTCACCCATTCATTGCGAAACCTGGCGAGGCCCTTTTCGATGCTGGTTTCGACAGTCGGGTCCGTATAGGGGCCGGACGGATCGTAAACGGTGACAGGCGGTTCGCCTGCCGTCGGATGGACGGCGATTTCCCGCATCGGCACCCTGATCTGCGGGTGAATCAGGCCGGGTTTGTGGATTTTCCTTGAGGCGGGCAGCGGTCCCGTCGACACGGCGGGGGAAATGGCATTCATTTTGAGGCTCCTTTGCTCATGCATTGGAGACCCAGTTCTGTGCCGGAAGGATGAAAAGACGCTTCTGTTGACCTGCTGAAACAGGACCTCGGGCGTAAACTCCCGCAAAGCGCTTGCACCGTCCCTACGCCAGTATGAACTGGATCAGGTTCAACGGGTCACTGCGCCGCGAAAGCCAGCAGTATCTCAGCCCCTTGCCGGGACTCCCCTGGTGAATGCCCCAGGTTGAACGGGCCGGCTCCGATTTGTCAAGCGCATTCGGGTCCGGCCGAAAGCAGCTATCGCCTAGTTGGCGGCATCCGTTATCCGCTCAAGGCGTCTTCAAGCGCCGGTTCTCCCGCATCTATCCGGCGCTGCTGGTTTTCGTCCTCGCTTCGATGGTTGCCTTGTCCGGCACGTTTGTCGCCTTCAAATGGAAAGCGGCGCTGACGGCGCTGACATTCACCTACAGCTATGCCGGAATTCTCGTCAGCCGCGCCGGCGCGCTCGACCATATCTGGTCGCTGTGCGTCGAAGAACATGCCTATGTCATCCTGGCGCTGATCAGCTTTGTTGTTTCGGGGCGTGCCCGTGTCGTCATGCTGCTCAGCGCGCTGTCGGTGCTGGCCATGGCGAACGGTGCGATTTCGCACTGGGTCTTCGGGATGGACTACGAGACGACCTATTGGCGAACCGACGTGCACATCGCCTCGATCCTGCTATCGGCGGTGATATGCCTGCTCAAGGCCGACGACAGGCTGCCGGCGCATGTCGCCATTGCGGCGTCCGTCGGAGCGGTTCTTCTGTTCATGGATGCGGTGCCGCCGATCCACTTTCTGGTCGCGGTGCCGCCGATCCACTTTCTGGTCGCGGTGCCGCTGTTGGCGCTCGCCGTCAATTCGCTCGACTTCAGCACTCGGTATCTGACCGGATTTTTGTCTTCCTGGCCGATGGCGACGCTGGGGCTGTGGTCGTATTCGCTGTATCTGTGGCAGCAGCCGTTCTAAAAATTCGTCTATGCGCAGGGCAGTGCGCCGCTGCTGATGCTGGCCGGCGCGCTTGCGCTTTGTGCAGCTATTACATCGTCGAAAAGCCGGCTCGCGCCTGGCTGAACCCCTGATAGAGCTGTTGCCTCAGCCGGTGACCCGCCTGGTGTAGTAGCGCACTGCCTTCTTGCCGCCGTGGATCACCGCGTCGCCGACCTCGGCAAAGCCGAGCGCGGCGTGAAAGGCATCCGAAGCCGGGTTGGGCGGTTCGGCATTCGCCTCGCAGGTGACGATGGTCTGGCCGGCACGCAATGCATGGTCGAACAGATCTCCATAGAGCCGCCGGGCATGGCCGCGGCCGCGCGCTTGTTGCGCGACGAGGACGCGGTCGACATAGACCGAAGCGCCGATAGCGCTCGCGGAACCACAGGAAGTTCGGGCTGTCGTAGCGGGCGTCTTGGTCGAAGGTCATGATGAAGGCCTCCAGCGCGCCGATGCGGCGCGAATAGAACGATTTGCCTAGCAGGAAGGACAGGCGTTCCGACTTGCTGCGGCGTCAGTTTGGCAAGGCGCTGCACCATCTCGGCGCGATCGGTGCTGTCGGCGTCCGGCGGCTGGCCTTCATAGGTTTCGGGCACGTGGATCGCACCTTCCATCGCCGAGCCAATGGCGGCGGCCAGATCGCTCTTGCGCGCCGATTTCGGGACGAAGCCGGCTGCGCCGTAGGACAGCGCCTCGGAAATGATTTTTGGCTCCTCATGCCCCGAAACGATGACCACCGGCAGGCGCGGATAGCGGGTCCGAAGCTGCAGCAGCCCGTCGAAGCCATGCACATCGGGCATCCTGAGGTCGAGCAGCGCAGAGATTGAATGGCAGTCCGCTGCGACTCAGACACTAGTCCTTCAAGATGACCCAAACAGAACAAGAATCTTACTGAACCGAACTGATTTTGCAATAACGGTCGCCGAAGATGATTCTGAACCACTGAGGAAACTTGACGAGTGCCTGGACGAAACGTCCAGGCATTTCTCAGCCGGTCCTCCGAAGCTCGCGATCTCGAGCGCTCATCGCAATGAGGGTAGCACAACAGGGATGCAGATGGGGCCGAGAGACATGTCCTGGACGAGTTATTCAGTGGCATTGCTAAGCGCTCTATGGAAGCCTCGCTGATCAGGCTATGAAGTCCGGCAACCAATGTCCGGGCATGATCGTCCGGGACCACATTTTGAACATCGTAAAGCCAGACACCGAGGCCTCCAGTCGGGCCTCCGACATTCAGATTCGCTTCGTTAGAACGAGCTTTGGAATCGCAGCACGCCGCCGAGGCTGTTCCTTTTGCCGACGTGAGCCGGGTTTATTCCAGAACGGTCGAGGGCAGCGAACTTGGCGTAATGGGCATAATCGACTTCGGCTGTGACTGTGAAACCTGGAATGACCGTATAGGCGACGTTTGCAGCCAGTCCGGAGTTCCTGAGCTGATCACCCGAGACCTGAAGGTTGAACGAAGTTTTCTCGTTTAACGTGTAAGTGGCGCCCGCCCAGAAAGCCCAGTTGCCACTCCAAATTTTGTAGAAGCCGCGACTGTGAGCGGCGACCGCGTTGGTTGGGTCATCGTTGAGATTGCCAATGGAGCCGTAGCCGAACATTCCGAATAGCGACAGGTCATCTGTGACATTGACATCGACTCGGAGCTTGCCGGCCAAAGCTTCGTAGTCGCTGTCACGAGCGATTACGCCGGTGATCGCGCCCCAGCCCTGCGTCTGTTTCACGCCGAAGACGACGTGCGGAACATGGCTGTCGATAGTACCGACTACACCCGACCCTTGTTCAAGTGAAACCAGAGCCGAAAAGCCATTATCGGCATCGAAGTAATACTGAGCCACGTTGGTATCGAAGTCGCCGTACGGAACGAGTACGTTATTGAGCACGTTTCCGGCGTAGCCTGTAAACGTGTCGAAGGCCGACTCGTCCTTGCCAACTCGGAGGCCACCAAGCTGGATCCAGGCGGAAGTCAACTTGACGCCGCTGTTGAAGCTATAGTTGTGAGGGCTTTCCGGACCCGGATAAGCGTTGTGGTTGCCGAAGTTCACGCGAGTCTCAGTATAGGTCTTCAGTGCGCCTAGTTCGGTCTCCTGGCGCGTCCAAGTTTTGAACGTGAAACGCGTGTTGTTTCGCCAGGTGCCCTGAGCCTCGCCAGTTCTCACATCGGAGGTTCTTATCCCGTCATACGATCGGACATCGCTGAGGCCGACGTCGTAACGGATGTAGCCGCCGATGCGCACGCAGGTCTCGGTGTCGGGGATATGGAAGTAGCCCGAACCGTAGACGTCGCAGATCTTGACGTATTCGGTCGGACCCGGCACGGAGACTTCGTCCGTCGCGCGAGCGACGGAAACGGAGATCAGGGCCGCAACTGAGCCGAGAAGAAGGCTGCTTACGTTCATTCTGGATATCCAGTTCAAAGAATAAAAGGCGGACGCGTCAAAGGGCGAACCGGCGGCCTATCCCAGGACCCAAAACATGTGCACGGTCCTGTTTCGTACCTGAGGAATGCGCGATACTAAGTTGACTATAGTAGTTCCGGTGTGAGTAAGCCAAGTTATACTTGTACTTTGCTTTATCGCAGTTCGACTTATGAAAGAAACAACTGTGGTTTGCTATCAACTGCCCGAATGAGGTGAGATTCGACCTCCGTCCGGATCCAAGAAAAGGAAAAATCGCCTATTGCCTTGCCGCGCTTCCCACACCGTTTCCTCAAATGCTTTCAGTACATCGGGGATTCAGCATTTCTGAACCAATATTCATCTCCGTTATCTGAGGGTTGGCCGTCGGCGTTAGATGCGGAGCAGCAAGCGACGTGCCATCCTGAAGAGGTAGCTCCGCGCTGACACTTAAATTGGCCGGCGCAACTTCGTCGCGCTCCCTTATTTTTGCTTTTTGGGGGTCAGGCTGAGCACCGAGCAGACGTTTTGGGACACGGTTCGTATGTTCGATATGTGACACTTTCGTTCGATACCGACAGCACCTGTTTGCTGTGAAGCTCGGGTCGAGACAGCATGCGGCGGCGCCGCTCGGTACGTCAGGCGGTAGCCCCGCTGCAGCACACATCTGGATCGTACCAAGGATGGCCCGTTTCGTTTTGCAGCGGCGCAATCGTTCACACCCCCGTGCGACTCACCTAGCGCCCATTGCGGATCAGATGGATGCATGCTCACGAGAGTAGTGTGGTTGGTTGCAGGGCCACCGCCTTGTTCGGTCAAACAGGCCAACTCTCGACAGATCACGGTTTAGGTCTTATATAAGCGCCATAGAAAGAGTTAAGGTCGTTTTTATGAGACAAACATGCGCTCAACAGTGACAGATACATTGCCTCCCAGAGTCAAGAGGGCGCTTGGCAAGCTCGGCGCCGACATTGCGCTCGCCCGTAAGAAGCGCAGCCTGACCGTGATGATGATGGCGGAACGACTGGGTGTCGCAAAGAGCACCTATCTGAAGATCGAAAAAGGAGACCCGACCGTCGCTATGGGGGCCTACGCCATGACCTTTTTCGTTTTGGGCTTTGATGAGGCTTTGGCGCAGATCATCGACGCGCATCGCGATGAGCAAGGCCTGCTCCTCGACGCTGAACGTTTGCCCAAGAGGGTAAGGGTGCGGAAGCCACCGGGTGCAATATGAGACGTTCTATTGCTGTTCACATTGGCGAAGAAGCGATGCTACTGGGTACGTTGCGCTATGATCAGCAGGGTGCGCGCGAGAGCGCTGCCTTTGAATATGATGCAGGTTGGCTGAGAGCAGCGGAAGGCTTCTCGATCGAACCCGGTCTGCCACTCGTTACTGGCCCTCAATTCCATCGAAAGACCGGCGACGGATCCGTGTTCCACAACGCGATCGCCAACACGGAGCCGGACGGATGGGGCCGGCGTCTCATCCAGCGCGACCACGCCAAGCGTCGCCAAGAGGCGCGCCGGGCGGGAAATGTCGCCGAAACGCGGCCTCTGAACGCGATGGATTACCTCTTGGCAGTGGACGACATGAGCCGCATTGGTGCGCTCCGGTTGAAGGACGAAGAAGGGCGTTACCAAAGAACGACCGAGGAGGGTCGACGCACCACGCCGCCGCTCATTGAAATCGGTCAACTCCTCGCAGCCACGCACGCCGTCGAGACGAACACCGAGACGGCAACGGATCTCGCCTATTTGCGTGGACGTGGCACGTCCCTTGGGGGCCTTCGTCCGAAATGCTCTGTCGTCGACGATGACGGACGCCTCGCTATCGGTAAGTTTCCGAGCGTTGCCGACGATCGATCTGTCACAAAAGGCGAAGTGCTCGCTATGAAGTTGGCCAGAAAAGCCGGCGTGGATGCTGCTGAGACACGTCTGCTCGACAGCGACGGCGCCCCTGTCGCGCTCATACGGCGTTTCGATAGGACTCCGAACGGCAATCGACTCATGTATATCTCGGCCGCCACGATGATCGGCGCAGAGTCAGGGGACGTTGGCGAGCATAGCTATACTGAACTTGTGGATGTGCTTCGTCAGCACGGCAGCCAGCCAGCGGCCAACATCGAAGAGCTTTGGCGGCGCATCGCGTTCTCGATCCTTATCACCAATGTCGATGACCACCTCCACAATCACGGCTTTCTCCATGTGCATCGCGGGCAATGGCGCCTGGCGCCTGCATTCGACATCAACCCGTTCCCTGAGCGCGTGCGAGAGCTGAAAACCTGGATATCCGAGGAAACTGGGCCCGAAGCGACTGTCGACGCACTGATGTCGGTAATCGCTTATTTCCGGATCAGGAGCGATCGAGCGAAGACGATACTCGCAGAAGTCGAAAAGGCGGTCGCGTCATGGCGGGAGGAGGGGCGGGCGCTTGGGATGACCCCCCAAGAACTCGATAGCTTCACCGACGCGTTCGAACATCGGGAACGGCAAGCCGCCCAACGGCGCAGCAATGATCCCTGAAAGCTTGCCGTTCGCGGTTAAGATGGCGTCCTGCAAGGGCGTCAAGGCGACTGATTCTCCGTTTCGCCCACACCCTCACTCCATGTCCGGCGCCGAAAGGTCGAGCGCCAGCGCCGTCTTCGAACAGGCCTGGTTCCGGCTGGCCCAGCGCCAGCCGGTAGCGAGTCAGATACTCTTCTGCCAGTCTCTGAGCCGCACAGCGCTGCTGAAGCGCACGTCGGCCCAGAACGGACCGTTCCTGCCCCCGGCCTCGAGCCCCGCGGCGGCATGGGTATTCGCGAGAGAGCGCCGGACGCATAGGCTCCGCGTACTGGCGATGCGGCCTTCGCGCTGCTTGAAATCGACCGGCGCGGCAGAATGCGATCGCTTTCGTGATCACGTCACCTGGGAGGACGAGAAAAGATTGTTGAGGCACGGGTACGAGCTGCCTCAGTCGTTCGTTCGATCGACAGCACTGTGTGCGGAGGACGCTCTCCATCATGCAGTGCCAGGAGACGCTGGCCGATTTCCTTATCCGCTGCCGTGAGCCGATGATTCAGGCGCAGAAAATCCATCCAGGTTGGCGTGCGGAATGTCTCTGTCCAAATCGAAGGCTTTTGAAGATTTCGCTGCAGTGTCCAGTTTCGCGCACCGGCACGGCTCTGAACATGGCGCCTTGCGCGCATGTAGCCCAGAAAGGTCTCGATATTCTCTTCGGATATAAGATACTCGACCTTGACGACTATGGGGCCACTCCTGGGCTTCAACTCGAGTGCCAGCTCCGGCGCGTGAAAATCCGAACTTTCCTGATCCGTTTCTTCCCATGGACGGACTGGTAACAGTACTCCCGCAGCTGCAACCAGCAACAGAGCGCCTGCGGCGCCCTGCAAAGCCCAGGCTAAGGAGTAGTTCTGTGCGACAGTACCCCATATCCAGCTGCCTGCCGCCATCCCGCCTGCGCTAAAGGCGTAGTAGATCGATAGTGTGCGGCCGACGACCCACCTTGGGCTTGCCAGCTGCACCGACACGTCGATGCCCGTCCAGGTGATAAGCCAACCCGCGCCAGCAAGTGCCAGCGAAATGGCCGCTACAGCGACCGATGATGTGAGTGCAAGGGAAAGACAACCTGCTGCACAAGCAACAGAGGCGAACGACACCAGCCTGTTTTGAGACATGATCCGCCTTAGAAAGCTATTGCTCATGCCCGCGATAAAAGCACCCATCCCGAAGCCGGCCAGCAAGATGCCGTAGATGATTGGGCCGCTTTTCAGCTGATCCCGGACGACTAAAGGGAGCAGCGCAAGGATGGAGATACTTGCCAACCCGAAAAAGGTTGCACGGGCAATCGCTGCCCTGATCTCCAGGGACATTACGGTGAAGCGCACTCCGTCATGAATTGCCATCGTCATGCGCTCACGAGGGAGAGGTGACGTGCGAACATTCCATCTAGTGCGCCATATTGCGGTTAGCGGCGCCAGATCACTCAGCGCTGCCAACGCGAAAGCGGCCAGCGGTCCAAGAAATGCCAAGACCACGCCCCCCAAAGCCGGACCAACGCTGCGCACAATGTTGTATCCGACAGACATAAGCGTCACCGCAGCCGGGATGTCGCGCTTATGAAGAATATCGCCGACAGAAGCGTGCCAGGCCGGATCATTCAAGGCAAAGCCGCAGCCGGCCAGGAAACCTAATCCGAGAATTAGCCAGGGACCGGCAAATCCCAGACCCACAGAAATCACCAGCGTCGTTGATGCCAATGCTATCAGGCAGTGCCCCGCAAACATCACCCATCGGCGGCTGAAGTTGTCGGCAATGGCTCCGGCCAGGATTGAAAGGAGGAATACCGGCAAGGTGGATGCAGCCTGCACGAGTGCAACCATCAGATCCGAAGCGGAAATCGTGGCCATCAGCCAACTGATGGCCACCGTTTGCACGAGCCAGCCGAGGCTGGATATTTGTGTGGCCGTCCATATCGAGCGAAACACCCGGTTTCGAAAGGGAGCGAGCGTTGTTGAGGCAGGCAGATGGGTATTTTTTTCGGACTGCATGATGATGCCTTCGAGGGGCCGCTTGTTCAATTCTCGGCTGCACTGCTGCCGCTACAATGTTGATCTCTGGATCGGAAGGGCCGACCAATCGACCGGGATGACTTCGTCGAACGAGGAGGCTGTGCATGAGCTCTGTCGGCTGCGCTCTCCCAGGCTGGCGCCGACAACCCCTTGCGGCAAGACAGCATTGCCGATCGTGCTGATCGACAGAATCGCCTGCAACTTTGATCGCTCTCGCGTGACCGCGCCAGCGCCCATGAACCTTGCCGGCGACCACTTTTTCGCGGGCCCGTTTGCTCGTGTCATCCGTGACCACTCCTGTGCATGGCCGCTGTGCGGCTAAATTCCTATGATGAGGGCGCCTCCGCTGAGACCGGCACCGGCTGCCGCAAGAAGAATCTTTTCACCGGGCCGAAACGGCTGTGCCCGGTGCGAAAGCGAGAGCGAGAGCGGGATGGTCGCGGCGGAAGAGTTGCCGTACTCGGCAATGGTCTTGGCGATTGCTTCATCGGCTATTCCGAGAACCCTCCCGACCGCATCGAAAATCCGGGCATTGGCCTGGTGTGGCACGAACCGGTCGATGTTTTGCGATCCCATTCGGGCAGCAGAGAGGGCATCCTGAGAGCAGCGAGACATCATCTCCACCGCCTTGGCGAACACTTCGCGGCCGTCGGCGATCGTCATCCAGGTCTGCTCGAGGTCCAGGTCGCCGTGGAACGGTGCATTGCTTCCTCCGGCGGGAATCTGGATCAGTCCGTAGCGCGAGCCGTCCGACGCCAGCGCGGCGCCGAGGATGCCTCGATCCGGCTCTTCGCACGGACCAACCACCACGGCGCCGGCGGCATCGGCAAACAGCACCGCGCTTGCGCGCTCGGCTGGATTGATGCGGCGGCTGAGGATGTTGGCGGCGATGACCAAGCTCGCTTTGCCATGGAGGCGGGTGAACCCGTCCGCGAACATCAGGGCATAGATGAAGCCGGCGCAGGCGCCTGTCAGGTCAACCGCACCGGCGCGGTCGAGTCCCAGCCGGTGTGCCACCAGCGGTGCGCTCGGCGGCAGAAGATGGTCGGGCGTAGACGTCGCGAGCAACAGCAGGCCGATATCGCCACGATCGACACCGGCATTCGCCAGCGCCATGTCGCCGGCACGCGCGGCAAGCCCCGATAACGTGTCTTCGCCCGTTGCCCAGAAGCGCGACCGGATCCCGGTGCGCCGCTCGATCCAGCCGGGTTCGAGCCCGAGACGATCTTCGATTTCCGGGTTCTCGACCTTGCGCGCCGGCGCATGATGACCGAAGCCGAGTATGCGCGACGACCGGTTCATGACCGCGAACCGAAGCGTTCGCCGGCCTCCTCGATGGCGCCATAGAGCCGGTCGAGCTCCTCGCCGGTGATGCAATAGGGCGGAACGAGATAGAGCACATTGCCGAGCGGGCGCACCAGCATGCCACGCTCGAGGAAAAAAGCGCGCAGTTTCGGCCCGATCTCCGCCAGATAGCCGGCCGAGCTGGTGCGCAGATCGAGAGCGAGGATTGTGCCGTTCGCTCGGCTGTCGACGAAGAAGGGATTGTTTCGGAAGCGTTGCAGGCCAGTGGCCTGTTTCGCGCTCAAGGCCGCAATCCGCTCGGCGACAGGCTCGTTCCGCCAGACCTCGACATTGGCAAATGCGGCCGCGCAGGCGATCGGATTGGCGGTGTAGGAACTTGAGTGGAAAAAGGTCTTCTTCCGGTCCACGGAATAGTGGGCCTGGAAGATGGCGTCGCTAGCGAGCGTCGCCGCCAGCGGGACGGCGCCGCCGGTCAAGCCCTTCGAGGTGCACAGGATATCTGGAGAGATGTTCGCCTGTTCGCAGGCGAACATGGTTCCGGTGCGTCCCCAACCGGTCATCACTTCGTCGGCGATCAGGAGCGTGCCGAAGGCCTCAGCGATCCTCTTCAATTCGGTCAGAACCCAGGCCGA
Source organism: Mesorhizobium sp. WSM4842 (assembly GCF_055901575.1). Lineage (NCBI taxonomy): Bacteria > Pseudomonadati > Pseudomonadota > Alphaproteobacteria > Hyphomicrobiales > Phyllobacteriaceae > Mesorhizobium > Mesorhizobium sp. WSM4842. Next base: position 6,550,957 of record NZ_CM148372.1, on the reverse strand, counting down.
GTACATCAGCATGCCGCCGGCGCCGAGCACGAGCGGCTCGATGATCAGCGCGGCGGCGCGGCGGTCGCGAGACAGGGCCTCGAAACGATCCAGCGTTTCCTGCTCGCGCCCCGCGGCCGGAAAAGGAATGGTGTCGACCTCGAACAACAGCGGTTCGTAGGCGGCATTGAACACGCCCCGGGCGCCGACGCTCATCGTTCCAATCGTGTCGCCATGATAGCTGTGTTCCATGGCGACGATGCGCGAGCGCGGCGCGCCGATGTTGCGGAAATAGCCGAGCGCCATCTTCAGCGCGACTTCAACGCAGGTAGAGCCGCTGTCGGAATAAAAGACCCAGTCGAGGCCTGGCGGCACCATTTCGATCAGCGCCGAGGCCAATTGCTCTGCCGGCTGATGGGTGAGGCCGGCGAAGATCACCTGGTCAAGCATCTCGGTCGCAATCCGGATCGCTTCCATGATCCGCGGCTGGCGGTGGCCGTGAGTGACCACCCACCAGGAGGAGATTGCATCGAGGATACGCCTTCCGTCATTCGTCTGTAGCCAAGCTCCGTCGGTGCGGACGACGGACGGCATGGGCGGCTCGATCGCATGCTGGGTGAATGGATGCCAGACGCGCGACCGCGACATCACTCGCCTCCGGCAATCTGGGCGAGGTCGAATCCGGCTAACATCGCCTTTCGCAGAGTTTCGCGCGTGAGCGGAGCGAGGAGTGGCAGTCTGCCGAGCTGACGCACCGCGCCCAATTCGGTGATTGTCCCTTGCGTATCGGCCGCCTCGTCACCGACAAAGGCAACGCCGATCAGCGGGATGGAGCGAGCCCGCAGGGCTTCGATGGACAGCAGAGTGTGGTTGATCGTGCCGAGCTCGGTGCGGGCGCACAGGATCACCGGCAGCCGCCATTCAGCGAAGATGTCAATGAATCTTGTCTGTCGGTTGATCGGCACCATCAGTCCGCCAGCGCCTTCGATGACGAGCGGTGTGGGCAGGACCGGAAATGCAAGATCGGCAGCCTCGATCGAGACACCGTCGATTTCGGCTGAACGGTGCGGCGACAGCGGGCTCCTCAAGCGGTGGGCCTCCGGCAGCACGCGCCCGGATGGCAGGCCAGCGAGCCGTTCGACCACCTCACTGTCGGTCTCCTCATCGAGACCCGATTGCACCGGCTTCCAGTAGAAGCCGTCGAGCAGGCCTGCGAGCCCCGCGGCAAAAACCGTTTTGCCAATTCCGGTATCTGTTCCGGTGACGACGATGCGCTTGCTCATGCCGTGGCCAACACTTCGGCAAGCGTTTCGACCATGGCCGAAATGTCAGCCTTGCCGACATTGAGCGTCAGCGAAATGCGCAGCCGCGAGGTACCCTCCGGCACGGTCGGCGGACGAATGCCGCGTATGTCAAAGCCGCGGGCCTGCAAAGCCGCCGCGATCGCCATGGTGCGCGTCACCTCCCCAACGACAAATGGCTGGATCTGCGAACCGCTGGGCTTGGCTCCGCAATGCTCGGCCAGTTGCCGGCTTGCGAAGGCAACGTGCTCGTGCAACTGAACGCGGCGCATCGGCTCGTCGACCAGCACTGCGAGGGCTTCGCGCGCCGCCACTGCCATGAGCGGCGATGGCGCGGTGGCGTAGATAAACGGCCGGCAGCGATTGACAATATAGTCGCACAGCACTCCCGGCCCGGTGACGAGCGCGCCGGATGCACCGAGCGCCTTGCCGCATGTATGGAGAGCCATTATGTTGTCGCGGCCCTCGTACGCCGCGGCCAGCCCGCGGCCCCCCGATCCCCAGACCCCGGTGGCATGTGCCTCGTCGACCAGTATGAATGCCTCGTGCCGATCGGCAAGCTCGACCAGGCTCTCCATCGGGGCGCAGTCGCCATCCATGCTGTAGAGGCTTTCGACCCCGATCCAGATGCGGCCCATGCCGCCTTCGGCGCGCCAGCGCCTGATCGCATCCTCAAAAGCATCAATGTCATTGTGCGCCACCAGCCTGAACTCGGCGCGTCCAGCCCGCGCCCCTTCATGCATGCTGGCATGCGCGAGTTCATCGAGGATCAGCAGGTCGCCCTTTTTCACCAGGGTGCTCAGCAGGGCGAAGTTGGCGATGTAGCCGCTGCCGAAGAACAGCGCCCGTTCGGCCCCGAAGAACGCGGCCGCATCTGACTCCAACGCCTCATGCTCCGGCGCGTTGCCGCGCAGAAGCCGCGATCCGGTAGCGCCGACAGGGGTGCCCCGCTCGATTGCCGCCGAGACTGCATCGCCAAGTCTCTTTGAGGCGGCAAGCCCGAGATAATCGTTGGACGAGAAGTCGAACCCGACCCGCGGCGCCAATGTGCGCAGCCGGTCCTTGCGTGCCAGCCCCTGCAAGGTTGCTTCATAGCGGGCGAGCGGTGGCTCGTTCATTTCGCCTCGCATTGCATCGGTTCGATGCCGAGACGTCTAAATAGACGAGTATCCTTGTCCTCCCCGGGATTGTCCGCAGTCAGCAGCGTGTCGCCGACAAAGATGGAATTGGCGCCGGCAAAGAAGCACAGCGCCTGCGTTTCGTCGCTCATCGCCGTCCTGCCGGCGGAGAGCCTTACATAGGATCTCGGCATCATGATGCGGGCGAGCGCAATGGTGCGGATGAAGTCGATCGGATCGATGGGTTCGGCCTCGGCAAGCGGCGTCCCCCTGATGGGGATCAGCATGTTGATCGGCACGCTTTCCGGCGGCTCGGGCAGGTTCGCGAGTGTGATCAGCATGTCGATGCGATCGGCCTTTTCCTCTCCCATCCCGACAATGCCGCCGCAGCAGACCTTCATGCCGACCTCGCGCACGTGCCCAAGTGTTTCCAGCCGGTCAGCAAAGGTCCTGGTTGAAACAACCTCGCCGTAATAGCGCTCGGACGTGTCGATGTTGTGGTTGTAGTAGTCGAGACCGGCCGCCTTCAGGCGCTGCGCCTGACTGAGGTCCAGCATTCCGAGCGTCATGCAGGTTTCCATGCCGAGCGCCTTCACGCCCTCGATCATGGCGACCACGGCCTCCATGTCGCGTTCCTTCGGACTGCGCCATGCGGCGCCCATGCAATAGCGGGTGGCGCCGGCGTCCCGCGCCTTGATCGCTTCGGCAATGACACGCTCCACCTCCATCAGCTTGGACGCCTTCAGGCCGGTTTCGTAATGTGTAGACTGGCTGCAATAGCCGCAATCCTCCGGGCATCCGCCGGTCTTGATGCTGAGCAGCCGCGACAGCTGCACCCGGTTGCGATCGAAGTTCTGGCGGTGGATTGTCTGAGCCAGGAAGAGCAGGTCATTGAACGGCATCCCGTGGATAGCCTCGGCCTCTTTGCGGTTCCATCGGGATAGTGCCCCCTCGATCGATTGCATGGCTTGCTTCACGTCGCACTCCGAGTTCGTTCCAATCGTCATCGTCAAAAGCTTTGTCGCTGGTCCGACAGCACGTGCAGGAGTCTGTCGACCCTCCTCGGGTTCGCTACGATCGTCGATCAGCCCGATGAGCCTGAACCAGTTGGAGGGTGCGCCGCACAAAGATGCAGGCTCGCATGGAGCAGCTCCTGCGTCGGCGCGGTCCAGCGGAGGGGGGAATGCTTTTCATTCCATCTCCATCAGTTCAAGCGCGCGCCGATGCGCCGGCATATCCAGGCCGATGTCGAGGATAGGCGCGCTGTGTGTCAGCCATCCGACCGAGATGAGGTCGACCCCCGTCGCAGCAATCGCCGGAGCCGTTTTCGGCGTCACCCGACCGGAGGCCTCGGTGATGGCTCGGCCACCGACCAGTGCCACGGCGCGGGCAAGATCCTTAACCGACATATTGTCGAGCAGCACTGCGTCGACTCCCAGCGTGAGCGCTGTATCGAGCTGCTCAAGGGTCTCGACCTCGACCTCGATCTTCACCATGTGGCCTGCGGCGGCGCGCGCCCGCTCTATTGCCGTGCCAATGTCGCCGGCGATCGCGATGTGGTTGTCCTTGATCAGCACGGCGTCGTCGAGCCCGAAGCGGTGATTGGCGCCGCCGCCGACGCGTACGGCGTATTTCTCCAGCGCGCGCAGGCCGGGCGTTGTCTTTCGCGTGCACACGATCTTCGCCTTGTGGCCACGCACGGCCTCGACCATCGTCGCTGTGGCAGTGGCGATGCCGCTCAGGCGGCACAGAAAATTGAGCGCCGTGCGCTCGGCCGTGAGCAGGCCTCGCGCCGGTCCGCACAACTTGGCGATAGTCTCGCCCGCCGCGACATCGCTGCCGTCAGCTCGCCAGATGTGCATGTCGATCGCAGGCTCGACGAGCATGAAGGCGAAGGCGGCCAGATCGAGACCGGCAACGATGCCCATCTGTCGCGACTTGAGCACCAAGGTGGCCGTGCGATCACGCGGGATCACGGCGTCGCTGGTCAGATCACCGCATCTGCCCAGGTCTTCGAGAAGAGCACCGCGCACGATCGGCTCGATCAGGGTTGAGGGAAGGGGTGAGAACGAATTCATGTCAGGGTGCTCCGTATCGGCGCCCGCCAGCTGAGTGCGACGGCGGTCTGTATTGCGCTGCGCAGTGTCAGCCGTGACTGGCGCGCATCTGCATCGCGTCCGGGGAAATCGGAACGACAGTGCGAGCCGCGGCTCTCTTCGCGCCGCAGGGCCGCAATGGCGATCATCAGCGCGACCAAGGCGGGGCCGGAGGCAGCGCTGTCGTGAGCTGCAATCGGCAACAGGGTCGCCACCCCGTCGCGTAGCGTCTCGCCATCGCGGATGATGCCGAGCGCGGCCGAGACGATTGGGCGGATGCCGGAGGCGTCTGGCCGTCGAGGCACGAATGCGGAACACACGCGCGGTCGCCGGGTGTGTGATACGTCGGCGACGCTTTCAGCAACCCAGCTCGCTGTGACCGCCGCTTCGATAAGCGAGTTGCTGGCGAGTCGGTTCGCGCCGTGCAGACCGGTGCATGCGACCTCGCCGCATGCCCACAATCCCTCGATGGAGCTGCGGCCGGCAGCGTCTACAGCAACACCGCCCATGTGATAATGTGCCGCCGGGCGCACCGGGATCGGGTCGGTCGCGGGATCGATGCCGGCCTGGCGACACAAATCGGCGATCGCCGGAAAGCGCTTGTCAAATCTGAGGCCGAGACATTGCCTTGCGTCCAGGAACACACGGCGTCCGACAGCGAGCTGGTGCCAAACCGCGCGCGCAACCACGTCGCGAGGCGCAAGCTCGCCCCCTGGGGTTTCAGCGAGGAAACGCTCTCCTTGCTCGTCGACGAGCACAGCACCCTCGCCGCGCACCGCTTCGCTCACCAGCGGCATCGGCCGCCGCGGACCCTCGAGAGCGGTCGGGTGGAACTGCACGAATTCCAGGTCGGCGAACTCCGCCCCGGCACAGGCGGCGAGCGCGAGCCCCTGTCCACATGAGCCAGGCGGGTTTGTCGTATCGCTAAACAAGCCGCCGATGCCGCCGGTCGCCAGGACCGCGCGGCGCGTTGGCAAGGCGATTGCGCCCGTGCACCCGGCCGCGACCACGGCGATAATCGCCCCGTCTTCCACGACAAGCCGGCGGGCCTCCACGTTTTCCAGGATAGTGATGGAGGCTGTGCGCCGTGCCGCGGCGATCAGCGCGCGGACCAGCTCGCGGCCGGTGGCATCGCCCGCCGCATGCACGATCCGCCGCTGCGAGTGCGCCGCCTCAAGCCCGAGCCGCAACGCGCCGTCAGCGCGTCGGTCGAATGCGACACCGAAGCGCTCTAGAGTCCTGATCGCTTCAGGTGCAGCTCGGACCGTTCGCCGTACCGTCGTCACGTCGCAGAGGCCGTCGCCCGCCGCGAGGGTGTCACAAAGATGAAGTTCGGGACTGTCCTCGCCGCCGACACTTGCCGCAAGACCGCCTTGGGCGAGCTCGCTGCAGGCTCCGGTTCCCAGCCCCGCATTGGACAGAAGCACAACCGGTTCCGGCGCCAGATGAAGCGCCGTCATCAGGCCTGCCACACCGGCGCCGATGATGACCGGCGCCCCGCCGATGTCATGAACGTCGAGGCTCATATGGAAAGCATACGCTCGACCGAGCGGCGCGCGCGCCCTGAAATCCCGGGATCGATCCGAACCTCATGCCGGTTCTCCTCGAGTGCGACGCGAATGTTAGCCAGCGTGATGCGCTTCATGTGCGGACAGAGATTGCAGGGGCGGACGAACTCGACCTCGGGATGCGCGACCGCGACATTGTCGCTCATCGAACATTCCGTTAGCAGGACTACGCGGGGTGGTTTTTCCCGCTCGACATAATCCGACATGGCCGCGGTGGAACCCGAAAAATCCGCCTCTGTGACAACGTCCGGGGGGCATTCGGGATGGGCCAGCACGATGACACCCGGATGTGCGGCGCGCAGTTCGCGAATATCGGCCGGGGTGAAGCGCTCATGCACCTCGCAACGACCCTTCCAGGCGATGATCCCGACCTTCGTCTCGGCGGCGACGTTCTTGGCGAGATATTCGTCGGGCAGCATGATCACACGCGGCGCGCCGAGCGATTCCACCACCGCCTTTGCGTTGCCCGAGGTGCAGCAGATGTCGGACTCGGCTTTCACAGCGGCGGAGGTGTTGACATAGGTGACGATGGGCACGCCGGGATAACTCTGTCGCATCAGCCGCACGTCTTGTGCCGTGATCGAATCGGCCAGCGAGCAACCAGCGCCGAGGTCGGGGATAAGCACGGTCTTGTTCGGATTAAGCAGCTTGGCCGTCTCGGCCATGAAATGCACGCCGGCAAGGACGATGACTTGCGCCTCGACTGTCACAGCCTTGCGGGCCAGCGCCAGGCTGTCGCCGACAATGTCTGCGACGCAATGGTAGATCTCGGGCGTCTGATAGTTGTGCGCCAGGATGATGGCATTGCGCTCGCGCTTGAGCGCAAGGATGGCTTCGATATCGTCCACGAAAGACGGCCATTCAATCGGCGGGATCACGCGCCGGACGCGCTCGTAGAGGAACGCGGCCGTAGGCAGCACGGCGCTCATTGATGCCCCCCCTTATACTCTAGCTGAAGATAACCGGCATATACTTGCCGTGAGTATAAGGGATGTCAACCCCGCGCCAGCGGCAATTTTGTCCCGGCGACGGCCCTTTCGTCGAGAACGGCGTGGCGGAAGCGGTAGAGCTTCGCCGGCCGACCACCGGTCTCCGCAGTGGTCTCGCCGGTCTCCTCGACCAGTTCCTGTTGCTCGATCAGGCGGCGAAAGTTCGGCTTGTGGATGAGCCTGCCGGCGAGCGCCTCCACGGTTCGCTGCAGCTGCAGTAGCGTAAAGGTCGGTCGCATAAGCTCAAAGACGACGGGCCGGTATTTGATCTTGGAGCGTAGCCGCGCAATGCCCGTTGCCACGATACGGCGATGATCAGCGACCATGGATTTGCTCGGCACCAGGGGAAGCGGCGTCTCCCGTCCTCTTCCGGCCTCTTGGACCAGGCCTGCTTCATAAAGTAACTCATATCGCTGAAGCACGAGCTCCTCATTCCAATAACGGTCGCCGAAGCCAAAGGCGATCGCCGCCCGCTGCCGGCGTTCGCGTCGCGTGGCCGCGTCGCTCGCTCCGTCTGCCCAACCGATCAAGCGTGGTCGCACAACATCCAGCACCACCGGCGGGGTGCCGGAGCGGTGGTCCTCCCATGGAAAATAGTCGTACCAGCTTTGCCAGCCGCACTTGGATGAGCCCGTTGCCTGTTCTTTGCTAGTCAAAGCGAGATAGCTGATGGAGATGACGCGCTGCTGGCGTTCGGCGCCGATTCGGTCCCGATCGGCGAAGGTGTAAAGCTGCTCGATGTATCCCAAGGGCTGGCCGGTCTGCTGCTCGACCCACCCCCTCAAACCGGATTGCGGCGACCGGTGCTCAAGCGCAAAAGGTCCGGACGGCAGGGTGTCAGCCTGGCCGATGGTTAGGAGACAGGGGTCACTTTCATTTACGGCCACGACGACGGCGATCAGGTCCACTTTGACTTGGTCCGCCTTGCCGGCTTTGTCTTTCCTGGTTCCTGTTGCCTGATCGTCCATGTTCGTGAAAGTGGTTGACCCGAGCCCGGGAGCCTTAATCGATTTAATGTAAGCGAGGCTGTACGCACGTCAACACCGCACAGCTGCATCCCCATTTTTAGCTCTTCGCACTTGCACAAAAATGTGCCAAACGCGACACCCGCGGCGGGTAACGCAAGGGAAGGAGGGATGGGTTGAGCGCAGCTGGTGATCGAAAGGGAATTGCACCGTTGGATGTTCGGATGCGGAAAGGCCAGACTCCACTCGTCTGCCTGACGGCATATACCACGCCGATCGCCAGTTTGGCCGATCGACACTGCGACATCGTTCTCGTCGGCGACAGCGTCGGCATGGTCCTGCACGGCCTCTCGTCGACGCTGAGCGTCACCCTCGACATGATGATCATGCACGGCCAGGCGGTGCGCCGCGGTCTGGTGCGAGCATTGATGGTCGTAGACCTGCCATTCGGTTCCTATGAAGAAAGCCCCGAGCAGGCCTTCCGCAACGCTGCGCGCCTGATGACGGAGACCGGTTGTGCAGCGGTGAAGCTCGAGGGGGGCCAGACCATGGCCGAGACGATCCGCTTCCTCGCCGCGCGCGGCGTGCCTGTCATGGCCCATGTCGGCTTGACGCCGCAGGCGGTCAATACTCTCGGCGGCTACCGCGTCCAGGGGCGGGGAGACGATGCCGAGCGCATCAGGCGCGACGCCGGTGCGGTCACGGAAGCCGGCGCTTTCTCGGTGGTGCTGGAGAAAGTGCCCGAGCCGCTCGCACGGCGCATCACTGCGGAGATCGCCGTCCCCACAATCGGCATCGGCGCCTCGCCCGCCTGCGACGGCCAGATTTTGGTCAGCGATGATATGCTCGGGCTTTTCGGCTCTTTCCGGCCGAAATTCGTCAAACGCTACGCCGAACTAGGCAACCAGGCCGATGCGGCGATTGCGGCTTATGCCGCCGACGTGAGGGAACGGCGCTTTCCGGCGGCCGAACATCTCTACGCCAACGAGACGAAGGCCGGAGACGTCACATGAGCGTGCCGATCGTTCGAACCGTTGCCGAACTCCGCGCTGTTGCCGCGGGATGGCGTCGCTCAGGCGCCCGTGTGGCCGTTGTGCCGACCATGGGAGCCTTGCATGAAGGCCATCTGAGCCTCGTGGGGGCCGCGCTTCAGAAGGCCGAGCGGGTAGTCGTGACGCTGTTCGTCAATCCCAAGCAGTTCAACAGTGCCGCCGACCTTGCCGCCTATCCTCGGACGGAAAACGAAGATGCTGCCAAGCTCGTGCCGACAGGCGCACATCTGCTCTATGTACCGGATGCAGACGAGATGTATCCAGCGGGCTTCGCCACGGCCGTTTCGGTGTCCACTCTCAGCGAGGGCCTGTGCGGCGCCTTCCGGCCCGGCCATTTCGATGGCGTGGCGACGGTCGTGGCCAAGCTCTTCCTGCAGACCGGCGCTGACTTCGCCTTCTTTGGCGAAAAGGATTTCCAGCAGCTTCAGCTTGTCAGGCGCTTGGTCCGGGACCTTGACATCCCGATCACGGTGGTCGCATGTCCGACAGTCCGCGAAACCGATGGTCTTGCACTATCGTCGCGCAATAGCCGGCTCTCGCCAGCAGAACGCGCCATTGCCCCAAAGCTGGCTTCAGTCTTGCTCGACACGGCTGAGCGGCTTGCGCGTGGCTCTCCTGTCCTGCCCATGCTTGATGAAGCGCGTGCAACAATTCTGGCGACAGGCTATCGCGAGGTCGAGTACCTGGAACTTCGCGGCGAAACAGACCTGCAGCCGCTGGCAAGGCTTGACCGACCAGCACGCTTGCTTGTCGCGGCTTGGCTCGGCGACACGCGGCTCATCGATAACGTCTCAACATCCCCGGTTGGTAAGTGGCCAGGTGCGCGGCGTTCGCTTCACCGGGAAGCAGCAAAGTAATGCCGGCGATGATGGCGACCAAATCGTCCGCGTCGCATCGATGCGGGGTCGTTTAGACCCAGATTTCCCCTGGCATCGAGCAACATTCGAGGAGGTCGCGCAAAGGGCTGATGTATCGCGTATTCGAAAACTTCGTCGAGCAACTCTCTGCAAGCATCGATGCGGTCGACCTCCATGAGGCGATGGCGTCCGCCGCAGCCGGCTTCGACTTTCCGCTCTTCGCCTATTTCAGTTACCCGTCGGTCTCCGGCCAGACGCCGCGATTGATTTCAAATTATCCTTCATCCTGGACATCGCACTATCTGCAACTGCGCTACCACAGCCATGATCCGGTGATCCTGCGCGGGCTGCAAGGCTGGGATACTTTTGATTGGGGCGTGGATCGACCCCGCCAGTGTCTGCCGGCCTCGCAGCAAGAAATCCTGGAAAAAGCAGCTCACTTTGGCATTCGCGGCGGATTGACCATGTCCATGCATGACCATCGCGGCCGGTTTGCGGCGCTGACCTTCGCTTCCGACCAGTCCCGTCCGCCTCTCTTGCGGTCACTCACTCGCTACGAAAAAGCATTGCAGCTGGTCGCAATCAACTTTCATATACATGCCCGGCGCCAGCTCGCCGAAGATTGCGTGGTGGATGGCATAACGCTGACCCCGCGGGAGTTCGAATCCCTGAAATGGGCGGCGCGCGGTAAGTCCGCCTGGGATATCAGCCAGATCCTCGGCGTCTCGAAACGCACCGTGCCTTCCATCTGGAAAACGCCAAGGCAAAGCTTGGCGTGCGAACCATAAACCAGGGCATAGCACGGCTGACTGCTTCCCGTCAGTGGAGATCCTGACCTCCTTTTGTTGGAAAGCTGTAAAGGTCTACAGGCTGCATCAATGTCGGCTTTGCTCTTCGATAGCGGGAACACATCCTGCACGGAGGCGACAGATGATGCAGCTGATAACACCTGAACTCTACGGCGAGTTTCCAAACGAGCTCAACGAAATGCACGGGCTCAGGCATCGGGTCTTCAAGAAAAGGCTGGATTGGGAAGTTCAGACCGAAAGCGAGATGGAAACAGACGCATTTGACAGCCTGAACCCCGTCTATCTGCTTCTCAAGGGATCCGACTGGCGAATTTGCGGTTGCGTCCGTCTTTTACCGACCACCGGACCGACAATGTTGCGCGACACCTTTCCGATGCTGCTGGGTGAGACTGCGGCGCCCGCGAGTGCCCGCATTTGGGAGAGCAGTCGTTTCGCACTCGATCTCCCTCCATCAGCGCCTAAGTCTGGCGGACTGGCGCAAGCAACCTACGAGCTCTTCGCCGGCATGATCGAATTCGGCTTGGCGAACAATCTCACTCGGATTGTGACAGTGACCGATACGCGCATGGAACGGATCCTGCGTCTCGCAACGTGGCCGTTGTCGCGCATCGGACAGCCGAAGCCGGTCGGTAACACGGAGGCGGTCGCCGGTTTTCTCGAGATTTCCCACGCTAGCCTAAAGCGCATCCGCTGGAGGGGACGTCTGAACGGACCTGTATTATGGCAACCGGTTCTCGGCCTGTCGGCGTAGCGCTTAACGATGCTCAGCCTGACCAATGCTCCTGCCCGCGGGCGCTACGTACGGTTGATATGCTGGCCGGACGGCGTAGTGCGAAGCTTACGACTATTCCGGTCGATTCCCCCGCACGACCTGGGCCCAGGAAGTTTTTAGGTGCAATCCGCAATTCCAGCGTTACCACACAAATGGCGCGCCCCGCCGCAGACACCCGAGTTTTTGGGCGCCGTAAAAGCCCGGATTTCTTTACGCCGCAAAAAAGCAGCAGCTTCGGAATCGTTCACAGAGCAGCCAAGGCCTGCACCGCTGGACGATGCTCCTCTCAGCGGTGCTTTCTGGTACCAAAAAAGCCCCGGCGCTGGGTCGATGCGCCGGGGCTTTGGGCACGTACGAGCTACACCAACATGTCCGCTTATGAACGTGCGCTAATAAAGTGAACGAATGGTGAATCGCGCAATAGCTCGCCGAACGGGGTTCGTTCATGCTCCCATCTAAGAAGTGTTGCTGGCATGGATCAACGCTGCCGTACCGTACCAGTCGCTGCGCGACCCCGCCGGCTGATCATCGCCGAAGCTCTTGAGCAGGAACTCGATGCTTGCTGAGAATCCTCGGCCGTCGTGACAGGTTCCTTGCCATGTCGGAGCCAGCCATCCTAGGCAGGCAGGTTCTTCGGACTTGATCAGAACCAGTTGAACCGCCATATGCGCCAGTCAGGTGGCCCATGGACGAGACCGACCCGGTAGAATTGATGTCCATTTTTTCACTTGCTAGGAGCGCCAGTCGGGAGGAACTCTCCCGAGTTGTCAGGCGCCTTTGCTCTCTTCGAGGTGTATATGAAAGATTCGCGCATTCCCGAGCCAGTCTTGACGGCTATGTCGGAGGGGGCCCACATTATCCGTGCTTGTCGTGAGCACCTTGGATATTCCGTCGAGGACCTGGCGGTGGCGTGCGGGCTAGTCGCTGAGGAAATCCTGAACATTGAATCCGGTCTGAGATACAACAAGGGCTATCGAGATCGGATCGCGAAATCGCTGTCCCTACCAGCGGGAATTCTTGAGGCGGACCAGGACATATTGGACGCGGCCTGATCCAGGGGAAGACTTGTTGCCCGTTGGGTCTGTCGGGAGCAGGTCGCGTAGAAATCAACTGAGTCGGTGTTCCGTTGGCTGTCTAGCATCTTGGAATCCGGCTTTCCCAGTTGTACCAGCGAGGCGACCTGAAGCTTTGAAATACCAGCCTTGTCGTTTGCATCGAAGATCGCTCCGGGCACGAAACATAGCCAAGCGTGCAAGGGGGGAGATGGCAGCGTCGCCGTTGCACTACCGCCTTATCACAATCGAAGCGCGCCGGACTTCCCAGCCCTCCCGTTCCAGTTCCGGCACGCTGTGGTTCTCGCTCGGGTAGCCGACGCAGAAGTAACCGATCAGCGTCCACTCCGGCGGCGCGTCCAGGATCGTCGCCATTTCGGCCGGGTCGAGGATCGAGACCCAGCCCATGCCTATTCCTTCCGCGCGCGCCGCCAGCCAAAAGGTGTGGACCGCCATCACCGCCGAATATTCGATGGTTGCGGGCATGGTTAAACGGCCGAGCCCATGTCCCTGTTCTGTCGCGCGGTCGGCGAAAACCGCGAATTGGCAGGGCGCCTCGTTCAGGCCGGCGAGCTTCAGGCGCGCATAGAGCGCGGCGCGTTCGCCGCCGAACGATGCCAGCGCCTCCGCATTGCAGCGCTCGAAGCATGTCCTGACGGCGGCGCGGCACTGCGCACTCTCGACCATGACGAAACGCCAGGGCTGGCTCAGCCCGACCGAGGGCGCAATGCTGGAGATGTCAAGCAGCCGTTCCAGCGCGCCTTCGGGGAGCGGCGTCGGCTTGAATCGCCTCACGTCTCGCCGCCACAGGAACAGATTGGCCAGATCGGCGCGAAAATCGTCCGGAAATTCCGGGTCTGACGTCATGGTGTCGTACTGCCTTTGCGAAGAAAGTAGGGGAGTAGGCAATAAGGCAGCAGGGCAGTAGGGCAGTAGGGCAGTAGGTTGTGTGCGTCAAGTTCTTGTGTGGATGCCAGCCTTTGCAAGGAGGAACCTGAAGCATTGGACATGTGATCGAGTGCGGTCATGTGTCAGGCCTTGATTTGCGGCCGTTCCATGTGCCGCGGGCCGGTATGGTGATGCGCGGATCAGGTCCAAATCAGCAAAGCGAGCTTGCGTGGGCTCTCAACTTGACTCTGGTTTTCCTGACCCCGATCTGATCGATCATTTGCCCATGCAGTTCATGCCTTCCTCACATCTCCGACGTCCCGGTCTCAGGTGCGTTGTTGCAAATCACGCAGGCACCGTCGCCGGATTCCGGTAGTCCTCCTGTTTCGTCAGCATGGCCCAGATGCCACGCGCCATCTTGTTGGCCAGCGCGATTGCCACCAGCATGCGCGGTTTCTTCAACATCAAGCGGGCAAGCCAGGATCCGTCGGGCGCGCGCCTCCGAGACGCCCATCGAACCACAGCCATGGCGCCGATGATGAGCAACCGCCGAAGATCGCGCTGGCCCATCTTCGATACCTTCCCTAGTCGTTGCTTGCCGCCGCTCGACTTCTGCCGAGGGACCAGCCCGAGCCAGGCGGCGAAATCGCGACCGGACTTGAAGGCTTCCATCGGTGGCGCAAAGGTTTCAATGGCAAGGGCAGCGATAGGGCCGACACCGGGCATGGTCTGCAAGCGCCGAGATGTTGCAGCTTGCTTGGACAGCGTGTCGATCGTCTTCTTCAATGCCGCGAGCCGGCTGCTCAACTGGTCGATCTGGTCAAGGAGAGCGCTGCAGATGTCACGGACCAGATCCGGCAGGTCTGCGCTCTCGTCCTCGACGATCTCTGCCAGACGTGGCAGGTGGCCGATGCCTTGCGGAGCAACATAACCGAACTCATAGAGGTGCGCGCGCAGCGCATTCACCAATTCGGTTCGCTGATTCACGAACTGCTCTCTGGTGCGAAACACGATAGCCCGGGACTGCTGCTCCTTGGTCTTCGGTTCGACAAAGCGCATTGTCGGTCGTTGCGCTGCTTCGACGATCGCCTCCGCATCTGCGACGTCGTTCTTCTGCCGCTTGACGAACGGTTTGACATAGGCCGGGGCAATCAGTCTTGGCTCATGGCCAAGCCGAGCCATCTGACGGGCCAGTAGTGGGAGCTGCCGCACGCTTCCATCGCCACGACACATGCCGGTTGACTCGCCATGAACTTGCAAAACTGCAGGCGCGACAGCTTCTTGCGGAACACAACCGATCCATCAGCTGCCGCCCCGTGCAGCTGAAAGACGTTCTTTGCCAGATCGACCCCAATGATGGTAATCTTTTCCATGGATGCCTGCCTCTCCTTTGCGTGGCGCTAACACCACAAACTTTGGCACATTGCGATGCCGTCGGAGAAGGCTGGCATCCACCCCATCAGCAAAGATGGCGTGGCATTAGCGGTGACGTTGGCGTGTCCGCAGCCCCCGTGTTTAGCGGAGCGGCGGACATGGCGGGCCGCGTCTCAGGCGGCCAATGCCCTGAGGTTCTCCTTCTTGTGCTCGCGCAGATGATCCATGTCGAGGTAGCGGGTCGCCTCGAGCCAGTTCTCGTGGATCTCCACTGATTGCTCGCTTTTCCTGCTCGATTAACTGCAGAAGCGCGGCGTAACCGCCAAGCAGGCGCACCGGCGGATATTTTCGCGCAATCCCTGTAACGTGAAGGAGAAGGTAACTAAGGAGCGCGGCTCGTGCGCGTTAGGTATATCCGAACGTGTGCGGCAGATCGTAGCGCTCTCCCCGGACACATCCGCTCGCCACAGAGCCCTCGGTGGCCGGCCGCTCGGACGCGCAGGCGGATCCAAAAATCCACAGATGCATTCCGGTCATATGCTAGCTGCCAAGCATATGACCGGCCTTTCGCAAGGCGCCTAGGAAGAGGCCGGCATGGACGGTGACATCGATCTTGGCCTGCATTGACAGGGGCATGCCGGCCCAGTTCTCCAATGGCGAAATGAAATGTGAGAAAGTGCCATTGACCATGCAAGAGCGGGTAACAAGGCCTTGTCTGTCCAACGCGACCACGCCCGTCTGGTCGGCTCCATATCGGATGGCTGCGATCCGCTGGACCTCCGAGTCACCATCGACCCGCACGTCGAAAACCAGGACACCGTGGCTCCTCGTGGCTATCTCTGCGGCTTTTTGGTTGAAGCTTAGGGAGAGTGAGCGCACGCTTTCGACCGCCATCTGGAAAATCGCCAAATCCAGTTCATCCAACGCCATGTAGGCTATTGCGCGCAATATAGGGGTGATTGCAACGACGCACACGGCTTGTTCACAGGTGTCGGCTCACGACCAATCCGTTAGCTGGTTTTGCCACTCGGCCACCGACGGATTCGTGTTCCAGATCGAACTGATCCTGAAGCGGGGCGCGCGCACTGTCCTTGAACTTGGGCTTCTGCACTCCCGCCGTTAACGAATTCCGTTCCTTCCTCGTTGCTTCGCCAATTCGCGTGTGGCCTATGCAAGCATCCGTAACGCAGATTTGGATAGGTCAGCTTCTTTCCCAGCATACCTCGAGTCGCTTCGCATTTGTCCTTCTGAGCATATGCTTGGGTTTGGACATCCATCAAAGAGCCCGCTGTCGGCGCCCGGTGCGCCACGGCACGTCAGCGATCAGACTCCACCGGGTTCACAAAGTTGACTCGCTGGGGTAGGGGGACCGCAGAGAAATCTCCGGTCGCAGCCTTACCCGGTCAAAACAAGGATACCACGATGAAGACTCTCGTCATCTGCTCCGGCGGATTGGACTCCGTTTCCCTTGCTCACAGCGTGGCAGCGGAGCACGAGCTCGCCGGCCTCCTGTCTTTCGATTACGGCCAACGACACAGGAAAGAATTGGGCTTCGCCGCTCTCTGCGCGGAGCGACTGAACACTATGCACCAGATCATCAACATCCCCGAAATCGGCCGCGGCCTTTCCGGCTCAGCGCTCACCGATAATGTCGACGTGCCGGACGGCCACTACGCCGAAGACACGATGAAGATCACGGTGGTGCCGAACCGGAACGCCATCATGTTGGCAATTGCCTTCGGTCTCGCCACCGCGCACAAGGCCGAAGCGGTGGCGATGGCCGTACATGGTGGGGACCATTTCATCTATCCAGATTGCCGTCCGGCCTTCATCGAAGCTTTCCAGATGATGCAAGACCGCGCGCTGGAAGGCTACGCAGAGATTCGCCTTTATACGCCTTACGTCAACCTCTCGAAGGGCGACATCGTCCGGGATGGAGCAAGACACGGAACGCCATTTGCGGAGACCTGGTCGTGTTACAAGGGCGGCGAGCGTCACTGCGGACGGTGCGGGACCTGCGTGGAGCGGCGCGAGGCGTTTCATCTCGCGGGGCACGCTGATCCTACCGACTACGAAGACCCTGTCTTCTGGCTCGAGGCGCTGCGGAGGGGGAGCGCCTGATGTTCCGCATCACCAAGGAATTCCACTTCTCGGCCTCGCACCAGCTCACCTCTTTGCCGCCGGATCATCAGTGCGCGCGCCTGCACGGGCATAACTACATCGTCGAAGTGGAACTTTCGGCGAAGGACCTGGACGCGCACGGCTTCGTGCGCGACTATCACGATCTGGCGCCGCTCAAACGCTATATCGACGAGAGCCTCGATCATCGGCACCTCAACGAGGTGCTGGGACATGAGCAAGTCACGGCGGAATACTTGGCCAGACATTTCTATGAATGGTGCAAGGCACGTCTGCCGGAAACCGCGGCCGTGCGGGTGAGCGAAACCCCGAAAACCTGGGCGGAATACCGGCCGTGACGGACACGCGTCCCGCAATCCGTGTGAGCGAGATATTTGGGCCCACGGTCCAGGGCGAGGGAGTGCTCATCGGTTTGCCTACAGTCTTCATCAGAACCGGCGGGTGTGACTACCGGTGCTCCTGGTGCGACAGCCTCCATGCGGTGGACAATCAATTCCGCCACGAATGGGAGATGATGCCAATCGATGCGGTGTGGCAAAGCGTCGTTGGGCTTTCCGGTGGCCGGCCCGTGATGGTGTCGCTGTCAGGCGGCAATCCGGCCATTCAGCCCTTCGGTGCGCTGATCGAGCGAGGCCATGGTGAAGGTTACCGTTTTGCGCTGGAAACCCAGGGTTCGGTGGTCAGGGACTGGTTTGCGGATCTTGATGTGCTGGTTCTCAGCCCAAAGCCGCCGTCAAGCGAGATGAGGACGAACTGGGCTGCATTCGAGGCGTGCATAGAAGCAGCGCAGGAGAAGCCGCAAATCGTGCTCAAGCTCGTTGTTTTCGACAAGAATGACTACGCTTACGCCAAAGACGCCGCTGCGCGATTTCCGCGCCTTCCGGTCTATCTGCAACCCGGCAATCACACGCCACCGCGCCCTGGCAATGAAGACGCACCTGTCGACCTGGACGGAATAATAAAACGCATGGAGTGGCTTGTGGAAAAGGTGACACACGACAGGTGGTTCGAAGCACGCGTGTTGCCGCAGTTGCACGTTATGCTCTGGGGAAACAGGAGAGGCGTCTAGTCGCGTCTGTGCGGGAAATGCGCCTGCGGATTTTCGGTTCGACGGGTTGGCCGCCATTTGGCGGCGCTGCCGGGCACTTCCGGAGGTGCTCGATGCCGAGATGGTGCTGGGCGCTAAAGTGAGCGCGCACCGGAGCGGCTAGGCTACCGCTCCGCTGTATTGTGGCCGCAACCTTTGGCAGCCATCTATCCATGGCGTGGATGGGCTTCATCGAAACAAAGGATTTTATCAACCTTCCGGAATCTCGCATTGACCTTAGCACCGGACACGCATCGACCGTCCCTGCCTCTGTCGCGTGAAAAGGGACCCGAAAGGGGAAAATTTTTGCATGAGCTCAGACGTGCGCTGGAAATTGTCCTGGGAATGAGTTGCAGCAGGCCGACGATTTCGAATTGTCCGACCTCTCTTTCTTAGCGGAGTCTTTCCCCTGTCAGAACCGTTGAACGGCCGGCGTCACCTAGGCCTAACTCATTCAGGCCAGTCCGCACCTGCCTCTTCCCGCAAAGAAATTCGACAGCCCATTTTTCCGCCCGTCATTGCCGTCGCTGGTCGGCAAAGCTTCCGGACTGACCAGGGCTGACGCCGGAACTCCTCTTTCACTCGCAGCCGCGAACAATGCAAATCAACAGTCGTTTCAGAGTCGTTTGCCGCGTTAATTTGTTCACGCGGATAAGACGGGAAGCAATCCAAACTACACAGACCTAACTTGGCTAGCAATGTTATACGTATAACCTTCGGAATGGCAATGGGATACTTTACAAAGCGCGACGCCAATCAAATTATATACCGCAGCTGGGAGGAGTCGGAACAGTCAAGCGCCAAGATGAGAATTTTGGCGCTTAAGCTTGATCGTGTCGGGGACTTTTGGATGTCTCTGGCGCCCCTGAAGGACCTGCGTCAGCGCTTTGCGCATGCCCACATTACGCTGGTGGTCGGAAGCTGGAACATCGACACTGCAAAACAGTTCGACCTCGCCGACGATTACGTTGCTTTTGACTTCTTTCCTCGCAACCCGAAGGTCGATACCCGCAAGAAAGCGGCCGACATACGGCCGCTGCTGACCGGCGAGTTTGATCTTGCCATTGATATGCGTGTCCCGGATGAGACAAGGCCCATTTTGCTCGAAGTCCCAGCCAGGCATCGTGCGGCGATAGTTGATTCTTACGGAATGCATCAGATCGATATTGCGATAGCGCCATTCGATCTGAAATTGCGCAGAACCATCTTCTACAAGCTGGCCCAAAAAATAGGGATCGCCGACAAATTCCCTCGCACATGGCTTGATTGGTTCGTCGACCGTAAGCAGGTACGTCTCCAGCATGTGTCGGAAATCCTCCTCTTTCTGGTCGCAAAGGCAGCGGCCTGCTTCGACGCAGAAAGTGAAGCGGGCCGCCGGCAGAGTTCGACAGAAGGCAAGTCCCCGATCGTCGTGGCTCCGTTTTCAAATTCCAGCCTGCGCGATTGGCCGATCGAAAATTTTGGCAAACTTGTCGCTGCTCTTTCTACCCGTAGTGAGGTGATCCTCGTCGGCCGTGGCGAAAGCCGGGAAGCGCTTGAAGAGGTCGCGATGACAGCCCGCGACCGTGGAGCCGCGGAGATTCGAACTGCTGTCGACTTGTCGGAATTGGAATTCAATCATCTCATGAATTCGGCCGCGCTCGTGGTGTCGAACAATTCAGGCACTGGGCATGTCGCTGCCCAGCTTGGCCGCCCTACTGTCGGAATTTTCACCGCGTCACATCTACCGGAAATTTGGGGATTTCGTGGTCCCCTGGTCAGCATGCTTATGAGCGTTATTGAATGTCGCGGATGTGGTCTGGACAAAGTGCGGCGCTGCCCGGTCAAAGTCCGCTGCAAGCTCGACATCACGCCCGATCTGGTGATTGCCGAGGTAGACGCCTTGATGAATTATTGTAAGGGGCGGGACAAACTTATTGTGGCTCGCGGGCGGTGCGGCCAGAACGACGATCGCGCGCGAAGAGGCAGCTCAGGGCCCATGCCGTAACACGGCCGGTCGATTACTCCATCTGTGGAGCGCCAGACTATACGGGTCGCGGTAGCGATCGCCTGTCGACAGCGGTGTTTGATATCCGACAGGCTCGGCCGACCGGGCGATGGCTTGGACATAGCCATAGCCAGATCTAGACCATCTAAATCCCGATCGCAGCCACCAAGGCAAACAGTTGCCTTGACGACCTTTCGGCCGCTGCCAGGCTGCGCGTCCTCCGAATCCCGACAGTCTGCCTTTGTTTCGAAGAGGGCACGCGCCTGCTGCGAATGCGGCACTGCGTGGGAGGTCCTGCGCGTTATCGCGCCGCCGCTGCTTGGCACGGCACTTGCGCCCGAGATGGCAGCAGCGTTCGACCGGAGCGCCGCCAGTGAGAGGCCTTGAAGCGAGGAAGAGCCCGACCCGATCCGGCAGGGAGAGAAACGGTGTTAGCTCCACAAGTCCACAGCGCGAACGCCGGGCCTCGTAAGCCCCATATTGCGCGGCTTTACGTTCAGGTGCTTGCCGCCGTCGCCCTTGGCGTCGCTGTTGGCTTTTTCTATCCGGCGACCGGAGAGGCTCTGAAGCCGCTCGGCGATGCTTTCATCAAGCTCGTGAAGATCATCATCGCGCCTGTCATCTTCCTGACAATTGCGACCGGCATTGCCGGCATGAACGATCTCAAGAAGGTCGGCCGGGTCGCCGGCAAGGCAATGGTCTATTTCCTCACCTTTTCGAGCCTCGCATTGATTGTCGGTCCCATTGTCGCAAATGTCGTTCAGCCAGGTGCCGGCCTCAACATCGATCCAGCCTCGCTCGATGCTCAGGCCGTGAAGGGCTATGCCGCCAAGGTCCACGAGCAGTTCGTGACCGGCTTGCTGATGCCGTCAATCGTTAGTGCCTTCGCCGAAGGCGATATCCTGCAGGTCCTGTTCTTCTCGGTCCTGTTCGGCATCGCTCTGGCGATGGTCGGCGACACGGGCAAGCCTGTGCTTTCTTTGCTTCAGGCGCTCCTTGCGCCGGTGTTCAAGCTGGTCGGCATTCTGATGAGGGCCGCGCCCGTCGAAGGGGCGAGCGCCAGGCGTTCGGTCGTGGGCCTCGGCATCCCGGCCGCATATTCATTCAATCTGCACGGCACCAATATCCACATGACGCTGGTCCCCCTCTTCCTCGCCCAGGCGACGAACACGGATCTGTCGATCGGCGGTCGGATTCTGCTGCTGTTCGTCGCCTTGCTCTCTTCGAAGGGAACAACTCGCATTACCGGTGCGGGCCTCCTCACGTTGGCCGCGGCGCTCTTTGTCGTTCCGACCGCCCCAGCTGCCGGCGTGACGCTTATTCTTCGCGTCGACCACTTTGTGTCGGAGTGCCGTGTGCTGACCATTTTTCTCGGCAACGCAGTGGGAAGGCTCGTTGTCGCCCGGAGCAGGGCGAGCCGGATGATGGACGATTGGCAAAGGCTCTCACGAGCGGGTCCTTCGGCGCTCGGGCGTTGAAGGGCAGATCGACCGGCGTGATGACCGGTGGTCTCGGCTGGCAACGCGCGAACGCCGCTCAGCTATTGCAGTCAGCCCATTGGAGCGAAGCCGTCATAAAGCAACCGCCAGATGGCGCCGGCATCGACATTGTGAGCCCCCCGCGACTGCCGATACTGCGGGAACTGCCGGGCAAGCGATCCAAAGCGACGACCAACTTTCACGCCAAAAGGCCAGCCGTTGCCGCCCCGCTAACGGCTGATTGGAGCCCGACCCATGTCCAAGCAAAACGCCGGCCTTGTCGCCGTAATCGGTTTCTTAGTCCTCGCCCTGTCCGTGCTGGGAACGCTAAAGCGACAGCCAGATAGGTTGACGACCTGCAACGGCTCGGAGATTAACGCCTTGCTCGCGGCGGACTTGAGGATACTCATTCCGCAGCATCGCGACGCACTCCTCAACGACCTCGCCTCGCCAATCGCCGGCAATCCGCAGGGCGACGTCCCCCTGGTCTCATTCCTCGACTACAACTGCCCGCTGTGCAAGGAAATGGACCTCATTCTCCAGCAAGCCCTCAAGCATGATCCCAATCTGAGGATTGTGCGTAAACAGCTCCCGGTCCTGGGACCTGCTTCCGAATTCGCCGCGCGTGCGGCGCTCGCCTCCCACAAACAGGGAAAATATGAGGCGTTTAATCGCGCCCTTTTTGCTTTTCCTGGCTTGGTGAACCAAAGAACCACCCTAGTCATTGCGGCACGTGTCGGCCTCGATGTTGAGCAGCTCAAGCGGGATATGGAAGGCCCGGCCATCACCGAAGCCATCGCACGCGATCGCGCGCTCGCGAACGAGCTGTACATCACCGGCACGCCGGCGTTGGTGGTCGGCGACGAAGTGATAGCCGGGGTGGTAGAGACGGCCGGGCTGCGAAGCTGCATCGCCGATGTGCGCGCAAACGCCAAGGTTCAGTCTTCCACAGCTGCAAAATCGGCATTTTGACCGCATCAACTGCTCTCGGGACCAGAGTCCTGAGCGCCCGCGCGCCTGAAGGCGCGCGCCGGGTGCTCGTGCACCGAGCCCGCTTTTCTTCGACAGGCTCAGGCGGTCTCGGCCATCCGGCTTCGCCCCCTGGCGCGGGCAGCCTGTCGGCTGCTGACGGTCGCCGGCCAGCCGGCCGGCGTCGATTTTTGTGGTGGCCTTCCCCGGTGGCACGGGGTGGGCGGCACTCCCTTCTAGGCCAGCCGCGGCATCCCGCAACCCTCCGCTTGCCGCTCCGGGTCCTCCTCTTCGTTCCGGTCCTTCGGATGCGGTCTGCCTTCTACGGCGGGCCTTTCCGGTCGCTTTTGCCGCCCACCCCGCTCACATGGGGACTTTGTCGTCAAGGCTGTCTTCGCATATCTACCTCAATGCGTTGTGATCCTAGGTCCGAGCCTGTCGTCTTGGCGCGGTGATAACACCGGTCCAAACTCACATACGGTCGCTGCGCTGTGGCAGCTGCACCAACATCCCGCTTTCGTCGGTAAGGCTCAGGGGAACGCGACCAATCTTCCGGACGGCATTTTAGGCCAAGTGGGGTGGGAGGTTCGTTCGCCCAGGATCAGCCGGGAGCGATCAATCCCGGCGGATGGAAAAGAGTACGTTGATCATGCCGGCTTCATGACAGCGCCCTCAATGACAGCACCATGATGAACATACTTCCATAGCGCGATCAGAAGTTTTCTCGCGAGCGCAATAATGGCCGGCTTCCGGCGCCTGCCACCGTCGAGCGCGACCCTCTCCTGGAACCATTGTGCTAAAGCCGATCGAGGTTGATGCAAAAGCCAGAACCACGACAATTGCACCATCACGGTCCTCAGCCTCGGATTGCCCGCTTTCGATACGCCCTGTTCCCGGCTGATCGATCCGCTTTGCCACGGTGTCGGCGTCAGACCGGCATAGGAGGCAAGCTGCCTTCGATTCGCAAATTCGCGATACAGACCCTCGGACCAAAGCACCTCGGCAAAGTCCGCTCCCACGCCGCGCAGTTGCTTGAGCATCGACATTCCATTGGCGACTTTTGATGGGTCGCATTCATTGCGAGCCACTTCGTCACGCGCTGCTTCCACGTCCTTGATTTGCCGAAGCACGAGCTCGATCCGGTCCAGTGCACGGACAATCTCCGCTTTGAGATTCGACGGTAGTTCACGACCGTCTCCGGTCCTAAGTTCTTCCAGTCGAGTGCGGCGGTCCCGCTTCAGCGGCTCAAATCCAACGATGCCCTGCGAGAACAAGAGCCCCTTGACCCGGTTCACGATCTTGATCCGCTCCGCGATGAGAGCGCGTCGCTCACGGCTGTTGCGCTTTCGGTCCTCTTGCTCGGGCGAAGGCGGAACGACCATGGCGCATACCCGCGGCTCGCCGCGCTTGTAGGCAAGCAGGGCGCGAAGGAGGGTCTCGCCATCCAGCTTGTCCGTCTTCGCCCGGCGCTTCCTGCGTGACGTGGCAATGGATGCTGCATCAACCACATGGCTTTCGATACCGTCACGCTCAAGGATCCGATGTATCCAGAAGCCGTCCAGGCCAGCCTCCTGGATTGCGATCACCGGCACGTCACGGCCCGTTCTGCGCCGAACCGTCGACTTCAACTGGCTGATAAGGTCGAACAATCCGGCCGTATCGCCTGCCTTGACGACGCGCTTTGACATCTTCTCTCCGTTGCACGGCAACAAGCTTGTCACCAACCAGCTCGAGCGACTGAGTTCCAGGGACAGGAAGATAGCGCCGAGTGTCGTATGGACCGCATCGGTTTCAATCTCAGTCACGTTTTCAGCTTTCATGTGTTCTATCCCTCCAAGTTGTTCATGAGCAATACGCCGGCCAAAGCGAGTTGATCGCAGCTGCAGTCATCGCTTCGCGATGTGGTTTTGGTTGTTGCCTGCCCCCGCTCGCGGGGTGGGCGACGCTCCTTTCTAGGCCCGCTGCGGCAGGCCGCAATGTTCGCTCCGCTCACATCCTCCACTCCGTTCCGGCCCTTCGGGTGCGGCCTGCCTCGTTCAGCGGGCCAAGCCAGTCGCGTTCTGCCGCCCACCCCACTCACGGGGGCAGGCACGCGAGATCGGGATCGAGCGCTGCCTCCACCGCCCATGGGATCTTCCGGGGGAGGGCGCAATTGGCGAACGGAGGAACAGACAATGCGTGCAAACAACAAGCATTCCGGCAGCCGTGAGGATGGCGCGGGCAAGGGCGGGCGCTCAGGCGCCAGCCTCTACCAGGAGATCACAGACCGCATAGTTGCCGAACTGGAGCGCGGCACCGTGCCATGGGTCAAGCCTTGGGGCAGGGCAAAGGCAGCCCTTGGCCTGCCCAGGAATGCAGCCACCCAGCGCCGCTATTCCGGCATCAATATCCTGATCCTGTGGGGCGCCGTCATCGAGCGCCCATACCCCAGCCAGAACTGGCTCACCTTCCGGCAGGCGCTTGCCCTTGGCGGCAATGTCAGGAAGGGCGAGCGCGGCACGACCATCGTTCACGCTGACCGCTTTATTCCCAAGGACGAAAAGGAACGCGCCAAGGCCGATGGCGATGAGCCGCAGGCCGTGCCTTTTTTGAAGCGCTTCACCGTCTTCAATGTCGCGCAGTGCGATAACCTGCCCGAACATCTCTATGCCGCCGCCGAACCGCTGCCCGCGCGCCAGATCGTCCCGCAAGCCGAGGCGCTCATTCATGCAAGTGGTGCTGATTTTCGCATTGGCGGCGATCGCGCTTTCTACATGCCCGGCAGCGACTTTATTCAGGTGCCGCCGCAGCCCGCCTTCTTTCACCAGATCGATTATTACCGCACCTGCTTTCATGAACTTGGCCACTGGACCGGCCACCCGACGCGGCTTGCACGTGACCTCTCCGGCTCGTTCGGTTCCAAGGCCTATGCGCGCGAGGAACTGGTCGCCGAAATCGCAGCAGCTTTCGTCTGCAGCAGTCTCGGCATTGAGCCGACGGTGCACCACGCCGGCTATATCGGCTCATGGCTGAAGGTGCTGCGCGAGGACAATCGCGCCATTTTCCGCGCGGCCAGCCATGCCTCGAAAGCCGCCGATTTCCTGCTTGGCCTCAATGCCGACGTCGAACGTGAGGCGCATGCCGAGATCGCCGCGTGAGCGCGCTCCATCGCCATGCGCGACCGCCTTGCGCTTCTGACGGCGCGCCGATGCGCCCGCGCGGCGCGCAAGTCGCTCGATCCGCCTTGTTTCAAAAAGCCGTTCTCAATTCAGCCAGAACCGTCTTGAAGGAATTCCGCAATGATCCTGATCACCGATGAACTGCGCGCCCGTCTCCTCGCCAACGGCGCTGCCGACACCGAAACCGACCACGCACCGGTCGTGAAACTGTTCGATCCGGCCGGTCCTGCGACCTGGCTCTTGAGCGAACTCGATGCCGACGGCGACACGCTGTTCGGCCTTTGCGACCTCGGCTTCGGCTTCCCTGAACTCGGCAGCGTCAGCCTTGCCGAACTCGAATCCATCAAGGGTCCGCTCGGACTGGGCATCGAGCGCGACCTTTATTTCATAGCGCGTTTTCCGCTGTCGGTTTATGCGGAGGCCGCGCGCAGCGCCGGCCAGATCACCGAAGCCGAGCGGCTTCTGCGGCAGGCAGCGGAAGCACTTGCCAAATCCCATTCCGAGCTTCCGCCAGACGCGGCGGAGCCAGAGCGCCGCTAGGCGCAAACCCGTCCCCGCCGCATTGGCCTTCGGTCTCCCCGGCGGGGACAATCGCACCCAAACGGAGGAGAAAGACACGAAGCTTGCCCATATTCCGCTCGACCGACTGAATATTTCCGCCCTCAACATGCGCCACGGAAAACGCGCGCCCGACCTGTCCGACATTCTGCCGTCCGTCCGCGCGCGCGGCGTCGTCGTGCCGCTTCTGGTGCGGCCCAACGGCTCGCCGGAAAGCTTCGAGATCGTCGCCGGACGGCGCGCTAGTTCGCCGCGACATCACTCGCCGACGAGCGAAGTAAAGCCGATCCCTTGCCCTGCGCAATCATGGAGGCTGGCGAGGACGCCGATGCCCTCGAAGCCTCGTTGATCGAGAACGTCGCCCGCCTCGACTCCGACGAAGTGTCGCAATGGGAGACGTTCTCACGGCTGATCAGAGAGGGCCGCACAGTTGCGGAGATCGCCGGCACCTTCGGCATTACGGAGCTTCAGGTGAAGCGCATTCTGGCGCTTGGCGAACTGCTGCCCAAAATCCGCGAAGCCTATCGGCGGGACGAAATCGACACCGAAACCGCTCGCTATCTCACCATGGCTTCGAAAGCCCAGCAGAAGGACTGGCTGGCACTGTTTCCGATCCGGGGCAATACGCGCCACGCGGCTATCAGTTGAAGCAGTGGCTGTTCGGTGGACAGTCAATCTCCACCAAGGTGGCGCTGTTTGCCATTGAGGACTATCCGGGCCTGATCGTCTCCGACCTGTTTGGCGAGGAAAGTTATTTCGCCGACGCCGACCTGTTCTGGCAAAGCAGAACGAAGCGATTGCCGCCAAGCGCGACGCCTGTCTGGAACACGGTTGGAGCGAGGTGATCGTGCTCGAACCGGGTCAGCAGTTCCACTCATGAGACCACGAAAAGACGCCGAAGCAGAAGGGCGGCAAGGTCTTTATCGCCGTCTCGTATCGCGGCGAGGTCGAGTGTCACGAGGGCTGGCTATCGTGCAAGGAGGCTCGCCGCGCCCGCGCGAATGGCGAGGGCGCAGAGGAGACGGCCGCGAAACCGTCGCGGCCGGAACTCACCGGACCGATGCAGAACTATGTCGATCTGCACCGTCATGCCGCCGTGCGCTTGGGCCTGCTCGACCATCCGGGCGCAGCACTTCGCCTGATGGTGGCGCATGTGATAGCCGGTTCCAGCCTGTGGCAGGTTCGCCGCGAACCGCAGCGCGCTTGCAACGAGATCGTGGCCGCAAGCCTCGCCGGAAGCAGGGCGGAAGCCGCGTTCGCCGAAAAACGGCGCGAGGTCTTGGCGCTGCTTGGGCAACCGGATGAGGACGGCACAATCGCTGGCGGCAATGGCGACGATTTCGGCACGGCAAGCATCTTCGCGCGGCTCCTGGCGCTCCGCGACGATCATGTCGTGCGCGTTCTCAGCATCGTCATGGACGAGACACTTGAAGCCGGCAGCGCCGTCATCGAGGCGCTCGGCAAGCATCTGAATGTCGACATCGGCGCTTGCTGGCAACCGGACGACGCCTTCTTCGACCTGTTGCGCGACAAGGAAATTGCCAATTCCATGCTTGCCGAAGTCGGCGGCAAACATGTCGCGGACGGCAATGTCGCCGAAAAGGTGAAGACGCAAAGAAGATCATCCGCGACTTTCTTTCGGGCGATAACGGCAGGCAAAGGTCGAGACCTGGCTGCCGCGCTGGATGAAATTCCCGGTCGAAAGCTACACGGATCGAGGCGGCTTCCGCACCGCCGATCAATGGGCGCGGGTCCGGTCCCTGTTCGGCTGCCAATAGCCCGTCACGCTGGGCGGCGGCTTCCAGGATGGCCGCCGCTCGGCATTTACCCCGGTCGCACTGGCCTGATATTCGAGACCTTTGCCCCCGCGTCCCGCGGCAGAATCCGGCCTGGCAAACCGCCTTGATCCCGCGGATCGATCAGCCCGTCAGATGCCTGCTCTGGCGCCCGACCTGTGGGCACGATCTCGATCGGCATGGCACAGCGTCAGCCGCAATCCCGCAACTCCCGCCTCTCCTGCTTGGCTGCAGCGACCGCGCTTGCCACGATCTCCATGCTCTCTGCCAGGACCTTCCCCTGCGGCTGGCTTGTCGACCTATGGACGGGTCCGGCCGCCCGAAACCCTCGCCGATCAGCTTTTTTCCCCGCCGCCTGCGGCGGCTTCCTCGCGCCGCTCCGCTTCAAAAAAGCTGCCTGCTCGGGTCCTCCGCTGGCGCTTCGGCCCTGTCGGGTTCAGGCGCTCCGGACGCGTCCATCACGGTCCGCCATCGCAGGGGATGGTCCCCGGCGACAGCAAAAGGAGACTTCAAATGACCGCGATCGGTTACGTCAACAAGCAGGAAAACGGCGCCTACAAGGGCCAGCTCAAGACGCTCAGCGTCCGCGCCGACATCGACATCGTCCCCAACCAGGCCAAGAGCGCCGACAACCATCCCGACTTTCGGGTGCTGACGCAAGGGGTCGAAGTTGGTGCCGGCTGGATCCGCACCGGCGAGACTTCCGGCAAGGATTATGTCAGCCTGTCGATTGCAGCGCCGGAGTTCGGACCGCGCAAGCTCTACGCCAATCTCGGCCGCGCCGCCGGCCAGGACGATGACGACACCTACGCCATCATCTGGAACCCGGCCGACTGATCGGCCGACCCGAGCCTCGCGCCCCATCCGGCGCGGGGCTCATTCCCAGGCGCTCCAGCCAAACCCGCCCGCCCGAAAAGGCGGCGAAAACTCTCCCCGGACTCTTCGCCCGTCCCGGAGGCGATCTCGCTCGCCCATCCTCGCCCTCGCTTGTCCGAAGCGAAACGAGGATCACCATGGACGACGAAAACGAACGCGCGGCCCGCGCCAAAAAGGGCAGTCCCTTTCTCAGCACAGCCCAAGCAGCCTTCTATATCGGGCTCTCCCAGCGCACCCTGGAAAAGATGCGGCTCACGGGCGGCGGCCCGAAATTCCGCAAGCACGGCCGCTATGTCCGCTACCATATCGACGAGCTCGATGGATGGTCGAAAGGACACCCGCAGTACGCCGGTAACGAGGGTGGTGAGGCCGGTTCCGGCCAAGCCGGCCAGGGAGGCCGAGCATGAGCCGGCGCCCTTCCATCCGTCTGATCGGCAGCCGCCTGCGGCGCCTCCAGGCACGCAAAACCATCGCCGCTGCCGTGATTGGACTGACCCTGATCGGCTTCGCCGGCACCGTCAAACCAAGGCCCTGGCTGGTCTGGAACGCCTCGGCCAGCGCGCCCGTCGGCCTCTATCGCCTCGGGTTTGCAGCACCGGCTCGGGGCGATCTGGTGCTCGTCCGCCCGCCAGAATCGCTCGCCGAACTCGCCGCCCAACGCGGCTATCTGCCCCGCAACGTGCCGCTGGTAAAACGTCTTGCCGCGCTGCCGGGCGACGAAGTCTGCACCTTCAATGACGCGGTCATCATCGACGGCGAGATCGTTGCGCGACGGCTGGCGAAGGATACCAGAGGCCGCCCGCTGCCACGGTGGAACGGGTGCCGGACACTCGCCGACAACGAAATCTTCCTGCTCGGCAGCGACGATATTCGGTCATTCGACAGCCGCTATTTCGGGCCGGTGCCGCGCGCAAATGTCATCGGGAGGCTCGTGCCGCTATGGACCGAGTGACCCTGCTGATGTTCGGCATAATCGCCTTTGCGCCATGCGCCTGTTCCGCCTCGACCGGCGCTGAGCCGGTCGCCATCTCCCAAAATCCGCAGCTTCAAAGGTGGCAGGAGTTCACAGACGAAGCAAGCAGACGCTTCCGTATTCCTCAGGCCTGGATTTACGCCGTCATGCATGCCGAAAGCGGCGGCAAGACCATGCTCGACGGCCTCCCAATTACCTCACGCGCGGGCGCAATGGGCCTCATGCAGGTGATGCCGGAAACGTATGAGGACATGCGTGCCGAATACGGTCTGGGAGCCGATCCGCACGATCCGCGTGACAATATTCTCGCCGGAACCGCCTATCTCAGCGCCATGTTTGACCGCTTCGGATTCCCCGGCCTGTTTGCCGCCTACAACGCAGGACCCGAGCGCTACGAAGAGCATTTGAAGCGTGGGAAGCCGCTGCCCAAGGAGACAGCTGCCTATCTTAAACAGCTCAGGGGGAAGGGGATTTCGGCGGACGACATTGATCAATTCGAAGGGGACTCCAAGGCGCCAAACAGCCAAAACGCTCCCTCCGGCCGCTCGCTCTTCTTCCTTCGTAACGGCGTTCGCGCCGGCGAAGCGAAAGGCGATCTCTTTGTGCCGCTGCGCGTCAATCGCGCTCGGACGAAACCGAATGGCGGGTGACTCGGCGAGCGGGGCGGTTTTGCGGGGCGGGAAAGGGCGGGTGCGGACGCCGGAAAGCGGAAGGGCGGCGTAAGGCAAGATAAAGGCAATGCCTCCAGGAGGCGGCGAAGTCTTTGTCTGCACATCGTTTTTCACGGAGGCTGCTGGCAGAGCCGGGAGTGTGGGACACGCAAGTATCTGACTCTGCTTGAAATTTCTGGGAGGCCACGATGCAGGGTGACGAATTCAGGCCGAAGCTCGGCAGAATAGGTTCGCGCGGCTCGAAGGCAGGCAAACGCTTCGCCAGCCAGGTCCGGGCGGCGATTAACAGAGCCGGCGGCCGGCCGCAGGGCGGCGGCCGCTTTAACGGCAGCCGGGCAGGGCGCGGCGGAGCGGCCGCCGCGCTGCTGAAATCACGCGACAGGTATGCTGCCTTCCGGCAGCGGCGGGTGGTGGTCAAGGCGCGCGTCGTCAAGCTGGCCGGCAAAGGCCAGGGTGGGGCGCGTGCGCATCTGCGCTACATCCAACGCGACGGCGTTACCCGGGAAGGCGCGCCTGGCGAGCTCTACGGCGCCGACAGTGATCGCGTCGACAGCAAGGCCTTCCTTGATCGTGCCGATGGCGATCGGCATCAATTCCGCTTCATCGTCGCACCCGAAGACGGCATCCAGTATGACGACCTGAAGCCACTTACGCGCCGGCTCATGGCGCAGATGGAGGAGGATCTCGGCACGAAGCTCGACTGGGTTGCCGTCGATCATTTCAACACCGGCCACCCGCACACCCATATCATCGTCCGTGGCAAGGACGACCGCGGCGAGAACCTCGTCATCGCGCGGGAATATATCTCAAGCGGAATCCGCGAACGGACCGCCGAGCTGGTCAGCCTCGATTTCGGTCCACGAACCGATCGCGAGATCGCGCACCGCCTGCGCCAGGAAATGGAGCAGGAGCGCTTCACCAGCATCGACCGGCAGCTGCTCAGCATGCGCGACAGCGATGGACTGGTTTCTCCGGTCGGCCGCGACGCCTTTCGGCAGACCCTGCACCAGGGCCGCCTGCGCAAACTTGGACGGATGGGTCTGGCCGAGGAGATCAGCTCCGGCCGCTGGCGCCTCGACGATGAGCTCGAAGCGACACTGCAGCGCATCGGCGAGCGCGGTGACATAATCAAGACGATGCACCGAGACATTGCGGGTAAAGGACTATCCCGAAGTGCAGCCGACTGTGTGATCCACGATCAATCCGGGCAGCTCGCGCGACCTTTCGTTGGCCGCCTTGTGGCGCGCGGGCTTGCCGACGAGATCAACGACCGCCACTACCTCATTGTGGATGGGGTGGACGGGAAAAGCCACTACATCGATGTCGGCAAAGGCGAGGCCACCGAACCGACGCCCGACGGCTGCATCGTCTGTGTCACGCCGAGAAACACCGGGCCGAGGCAGGTTGACCGCACCGTCGCCGAGATCGCTGCCGTCCACGGCGGGCGCTACAATGTTGATATCCACCTGAAGCATGATCCGTCTGCCAGCGAACGCTTCGCCGAAACCCATGTGCGTCGTCTGGAAGCCATTCGCCGCGAAACCGGCACTGTCAGGCGCGAAGCCGACGGCACATGGATTATCGCGCCGAACCATCTCGACCAAGTCGCCGACTACGAGCGCAAGCGAGCCATGGCTGTGCCTGTTGTCGTCGACAAGCTCTCATCAATGCCGCTGGATCAGCAAATCGGGTTCGACGGTGCCACCTGGATCGACCGGGAAATGGTTTCCGATTCACCGGAGGCCCTGCGCAACTCCGGCTTTGGCCGTGACGTGCGGGAGGCGCAAGCCCGCAGGCGGCAATGGCTGATTGCCCAGGGTCTCGCGCATGAAGAGCAGGACCGCACCGTCTATCGCGCCAACATGATTTCGATCCTCCGCCAGCGTGAACTGAACCGTGTTGCCGGTCAGCTCTCGGAAGAGCTCGGTCTGTCCTATGCTGAAGTGCGACCCGGAGACCGGGTACAAGGCACTCTCCGCCGCTCAGTTGAGCTCGCCAGCGGCAAATACGCCCTTATCGAGAAATCGCGCGAGTTTGTGCTCGTCCCGTGGCGGCCGGTGCTCGAGCGGCATGTCGGCAAAGAGATTTCTGGCATAGTGCAGCGAGACGGTATCTCCTGGAACATCGGTCGGCAAAGGAGTGGGCCTAGCGTTTCGTAACTTGTGTGGCAGCCATGCGTGAGTGCGGTGTGCCTTGGACTGGCCCGGCAAGAGTTCGACCAGGGCGCTCCGAGAGCGTGAGTGCCACCAGCTCTGGTAGGTCTATCGGACCAACGACAGCGCGCCCCGTGGCCAATTGCGATCCCATTCTAACCAAGATGCTCGGGCTCGCGCCAGATCGCCGTTAAGCTTGCCGGAGCTCGCGCAAACGTCGAGGACATTTGCTGAACCAGCTCGACAAAAAACAAGGGATAGAGCTCCTCCCGGCTGCTGTCGCTGTGGATGCCCTTCCACATGGCATGAGGATAAGGGCATTCCGAGCAACGAGTCCGCCTCCGCTTCAATGGCTCGCGAACGATCTGACGAGGTCGAGCAGTTTGGCCATGCGCTTCGAGCATCAGAGTATCGCCGCTTTCCAAGCTGATCGGTGGACGAGGTGAACCGCTCTTATGCTCGGAAAAG
The DNA here is from genome assembly GCF_055901575.1 of Mesorhizobium sp. WSM4842. Lineage (NCBI taxonomy): Bacteria > Pseudomonadati > Pseudomonadota > Alphaproteobacteria > Hyphomicrobiales > Phyllobacteriaceae > Mesorhizobium > Mesorhizobium sp. WSM4842. Next base: position 6,517,824 of record NZ_CM148372.1, on the reverse strand, counting down.
GCGAGGCTCGTCGCACCGATCGGGTGTAACGATGTCGACATCGGCGATAAACGTTACGAGCATCGTCGGCTGTAGGCGAGCATCATGCTTCCGTCCCAATTCGGGAGGGAGCCATGAGCAGCCCCAACACCTCGAAAATTGGCCTTGCCTACTCAAAAGACCGCGACCGTGCGCAGCCGATTTATAACCCAGTAACGGCACATAAAAACGAACTGCTGCTGCGCATGTCTCCGGCCGACCCGCAATTGCTCAGCCCACACCTTCACCGCAGCTATCTGCCATTGAGAACCCAACTCGAAACCGCAAACGCCCCTATAGAGGCTGTCTACTTCTTTGAGATGGGGATCGGCCCGGTGGTGGCGAAAACTCCGGCCGGAGCTCGACGCCGAAGTTGTCGTAGTCCGGTTTTTGTAGCACATCAGCTGTCCGCTTTGGGTTGACGGCGAAGCCCGGATGAAAGCGGAAGAACACCCGGGGCGGCTTGCTGGTTCAGGTGACTGCCGCGGCAGGCTCCTGCGCATGTGCTTGTCGCTGCCCTTGCGTCGTTTCCGGTGAAGCGCCGACCTCGTGTCGAGACGCAGTCAAGGTTGGCCGCCGCGCTGCCGCGGGCGCCGGCTGCGACGCTTCCAGGCCACGCCTTGAGGGGCGTTGAGCCGCCGGCCGGGATGTCAGCGTGCCGATGGAAGTCAGGGTCGTTGCCACGCGCTGTTTGGCATTGTCCAGAACTGATGAGTTTGGCGCAAGTTCCAGACAGCCGACAGTGCGCGTGAGCAAACATGCAGGAGTTTGCCAAGGCGGCCAGCAAGGCAGTCGAACAGGCAAAGGGAAGGTCCGGTGACTGCATCCCTCAGCGGAGATAACGAGTAGCCCGCCGCTTCGATCTGATGAGTTCAAGCAGCTCAGCCTCATCCGCGTCAGCCTCTTCTTCCAACGCGACCAAAATATCCAGGGCGAGATTGTCCGCCTCCAACGATGAGCGGGCGATATGCTCGTCACTGCATATCTGGTCGAATACCCGTTGGCATAGATCGAGATCGGCAGGGTATAGACCGGCCCGTTTGAACGGCACTTTGAAAACCCTAAGCATTGTAGCAGTCAATGGATCTAAGGGCCGTTAACCGGGCGAGTCAACAGCATGTAAAAAGCGGACATTGCGATGATCGTTACGCCTCAGCCGACTACGGAAACTCGTCCCAACTGGCGGTTGGTGGACGCAAGCCGGCACCGCGCGTACCGTTTCTCGCTGGTCAACACGTCCTCTTCTATCCACTGGCTGGATGGCAGCCATCCCAACAATCGATTTTACCTGTTTTACCTAATTCTACTAGGAGGCTCAGCGCCGGGCGGTGCCCTTCGGGTCGGCTGAGGCTACCGGGAAGAATTCGGAGACGATCATGTGCGGGATTGTTGGCATCGTTGGGCATCAGCCGGTGTCTGATCGGTTGGTCGACGCTTTGAAGCGTCTCGAATATCGAGGATACGACTCAGCCGGCGTTGCCACCATCACCGAGGGCTCGTTGCACTGCCGGCGCGCCAAGGGCAAGCTCATCAATCTCGAGACGAGGTTGAAGGAAGAGCCGCTGAGTGGCACCATCGGCATCGCACACACGCGCTGGGCAACGCATGGGGCACCGACTGAGCGCAACGCGCACCCGCACTTTACGGACGGTGTGGCCGTCGTTCACAACGGCATTATCGAGAATTTCGCCGAGTTGAAGGACGAACTGGTGGCGGCGGGCGCCGAGTTCCAGACCGACACCGACACCGAGGTCGTCGTGCATCTCTTGGCAAGACACCGCCGGGAGGGCATGGGGCGGGGTGAGGCAATGCACGCCATGCTGAAGCGCGTCAGGGGCGCCTACGCGCTTGCCATTCTCTTCGAGGATGATCCGTCGACCATCATGGCGGCGCGCAATGGACCACCGCTGGCGATCGGTCACGGCGACGGCGAGATGTTCCTGGGCTCCGACGCCATGGCGCTAGCCCCCTTCACAAATGCAATCACATATCTCGTCGACGGCGACTGGGCCGTTATCGGCAAGGCAGGCGCCGATATCTTCGATTTCGATGGCCATCCCGTCGAACGTCCGCGCCAGACTTCCACGGCCGGGGCATACCTGGCCAATAAGGGCAACCATCGCCACTTCATGGAGAAGGAAATTTACGAGCAGCCCGAGGTCATCGCCCGTGCGCTCGGTCATTACATCAACTTCGAAGGGAATCGCGTCGATACGGTTTCGAGCATAGATTTCGCCAGCATCCCGAGCCTGGCGATCTCGGCTTGCGGCACCGCCTATCTGGCCGGACTGATCGCAAAATACTGGTTCGAGCGCTATGCGCGCCTGCCGGTCGAAATCGACGTTGCGTCCGAATTCCGCTACCGGGAGATCCCGTTGCCGCCGGAATCGGCGGCTCTTTTCATTTCGCAATCCGGCGAAACCGCCGATACGCTCGCGTCCCTGAGGTACTGCAAGGGGCGTGGGCTGAAAACCGGCGCTGTCGTCAATTCCCGCGAATCGACCATCGCTCGGGAGGCCGACGCGATCTTCCCGATCCTTGCCGGCCCGGAGATCGGCGTCGCCTCCACCAAGGCTTTCACGTGCCAGCTTGCAGTTCTGGCCACACTCGCCATCGGCGCTGCCAAGGACCGTGGAACGCTAACTGAATATGAGGTGAAGGCGCTCGTCCGGAGCCTTGCCGAAATGCCGGGAGTCATGGGCCGGGTACTGAACAGCATCCAGCCAGATATCGAGCTCCTGTCGCGCGAACTGTCAAAGTGTCATGGTGTCCTGTATCTTGGCCGCGGCACCAGTTTCCCACTGGCGATGGAAGGTGCGCTGAAGCTCAAGGAGATTTCCTACATCCATGCTGAGGGCTATGCGGCTGGCGAATTGAAGCATGGTCCGATCGCATTGATAGACGAGAACATGCCAGTGATCGTCATCGCGCCACATGATCGTTTTTTCAACAAGACCGTCTCCAATATGGAGGAAGCGGCCGCCCGTGGAGGGCGGATTATCCTCATTACCGATGAAAATGGGGCCGCTGCGTCGAAACTCGACACGATGCATACGATCGTGCTGCCGGCCGTCGACGAAATTATTGCGCCGATGATCTTCTCGCTGCCGATACAGCTTCTTGCCTATCATACGGCGGTCTCCATGGGCAAAGATGTCGACCAGCCGCGCAATCTCGCAAAATCGGTCACCGTCGAATGATGTGACGCGCTCATAGGTGGCATGCGTCCATCGGAAATACACTTCAAAGCGTCACCGGCATTTGGATGTCGACGAGACGCAGATCAGGTCTGCGGCCAAGTGAGCATATTTGCTCCACCGAAAGTTTCCAGTCTGAGCGATCCTGCCCATTCCCCCATCGCACCTGGTCGTGCGTAGTGTGCATTTCAGTTCACATCGCGCCGCGCGATGCTTGGCCCCGCATGTCCAGAACTGCGGAGCAAGCCAATGACGCCTACGAAGTTGCTGATTGGGCAGATCGCCGTCGTGTTCGCAATCGTGATACTCGGCGTATGGGCGGCCACGCAGTGGTGCGCCCACATGCTCGGCCATCAACCGCCACTCGGCGCGCCATGGCTAGTCGCGGCTGGCTGGCAGATCTACAAGCCGTGGAAACTGTTCGAATGGTGGTTCCACTTCGATGCTTATGCGCCCGAGGTCTTCGATAAGGCCGGTGCGCTTGCCGGCGCCAGTGGGTTGGTGGGCTGTGCCGCCGCGATCGCCGGCTCGCTCTGGCGCGCGCGACAGCTCGGGTCGGTCACCACATATGGGTCGTCAAGGTGGGCCGCGACTCACGAGATCGAGACGGCAGGGCTGTTCCGGCCGGCCGGCGTTTTCCTAGGCAAGCTGAAGGATCGCTATCTTCGCCATGACGGGCCCGAGCACGTCATGGCCTTTGCCCCAACACGATCAGGCAAGGGCATCGGACTGGTTGTTCCAACTCTTCTGTCCTGGACCGGCTCGGCCGTCATTCACGATATCAAAGGCGAGAACTGGCAGTTGACCTCCGGCTGGCGCTCGAAGTTCTCCTACTGTCTCCTGTTCAATCCGACCGATCCGAGGTCGGCGCGCTATAACCCGCTGCTGGAGGTACGAAAAGGTTCAGACGAGGTCCGCGACGTCCAGAACATCGCCGACATCCTGGTAGATCCGGAAGGCGCGCTGGACCGGCGGAACCACTGGGAGAAAACCAGTCACTCACTCTTGGTCGGCGCCATTTTGCACGTGCTTTACGCCGAAGAGGAAAAGACGCTCGCTCGCGTCGCCACCTTCCTGTCCGACCCGCAACGCTCGTTTGCCGCGACACTACGGCGGATGATGACGACCAACCATCTCGGCGCGGCGGATAAGCCCCAGGTCCATCCTGTCGTGGCCTCGGCAGCTCGCGAGGTGTTGAACAAGTCGGAGAACGAGCGTTCAGGCGTTCTTTCGACCGCCATGTCGTTCCTCGGCCTCTATCGCGATCCTACGGTGGCGGCAGCGACATCAGCCTGCGACTGGCGCATTGCCGACCTCCTGGATGCTGAGCGACCGATGTCACTCTATCTGGTCGTGCCGCCATCGGACATCTCGCGCACGAAGCCGCTGGTGCGACTTGTGCTCAATCAGATCGGCAGGCGTCTGACGGAGCGGCTGGAGGGGGATCCTAAGAAGAGCAGGAACCATCAACTGCTCATGATGCTGGACGAATTCCCGGCGCTCGGTCGCCTTGATTTCTTCGAAACCGCGCTCGCCTTCATGGCCGGCTATGGCATCCGTGCATATCTGATCGCGCAATCCTTGAACCAGATCTCCAAGGCGTATGGCGACAACAATGCCATTCTCGACAACTGCCATGTGCGGATTGCCTTTTCCTCCAATGACGAGCGCACGGCCAAACGCATTTCGGACGCGCTCGGCACGGCGACGGAGCTGAGGTCCATGCGCAACTATGCCGGCCATCGCTTGGCCCCCTGGCTGTCGCACGTGATGGTTAGCCGCCAGGAGACCGCCCGCCCACTATTGACACCGGGCGAGGTGATGCAGTTGCCGCAAGCCGATGAACTGGTGTTGGTTTCAGGGCTGCCGCCGATCCGGGCAAAGAAGCTGCGCTACTACCAGGATCGAAATTTCACCGAGCGCGTGCTTTCTGCGCCGGTATTGCGCGACGGCGCCTACGCGGATCGGCCAGTACCGCGTCCGGACTGTTGGATCGGGCAGGTGCGGGGCGTTGACCGCCGTCTTGCTGGCGGCGGCGAAAGCGCGGGCGAGGCAATTGAAGATGAAGGAGGTGTCCAGCAACAGCGACATCCGGGTCTGCCTGAAGAGCATACAGCCGTCACTCTGGAGCCCGACCGGGACGACCTGCTCAAGCCCGCGGACGATGATAGCGAGGCAGTTGCCGACAGGCGCGTGATGGACCGAATTTCCACTGCCGCACGCGCCTATGGCATCAACGAGGGAAGGGGCGACAACAAGGACATCGTGCCCGGCTTCTGAAAGAAGCTGCCGAAGGCAGAGCGCAAATCAGCGTAGATAACGGCCATAAGCAATTTCGAGGAAGTCGCCGATGCTCGTTCCCGCCCGCGCAACAGCGCTGGGACAGTTGGAACGAGTCACATGAGCCCTCAGCGCATTCGTCATCAGTTTCTGCTCGAACCCGACCTGAGCAAGAAACTGGACGACCTCAACCGCGATCCATCGACGACCAAATCAGCGATCGTGGCGAAGGCAGTCGAGGCCTTTATCGAGCGGCGTGGCGAGAACGAGCTCGACCGGCGCTACGGCGTAAGGCTCGACCGTCTTTCTCGTGACCTCGGTCATCTCAGACGCGACGTCGAGATGATCCTAGAGAGCCTGGCGCTCTTCATTCGCTTTTCCATCACGCTTCATGCTCACACGCCAGTCCCGGACAGGGCGACGCAGGCGATTGCCCAGGAGCGCTTCGACAAATTCGTCGAGCAAGTGGGCCGCCAGATCGCCTCCGGCAAACGGTCGCTTGGGACGGATAATGGCGGGGGAGGGGAAGGATGAGTTCTCATCCGGAGGTCGACCATCGCCATCGTGCCATGTTGCGCACCGCCATGGGCCCGGCAATCGCTGAGGCCCTTGCCGATTCGTCTGTTGTCGAGGTGATGGTCAATCCCGACGGTGCGCTGCGGCTCGACCGGCTAGGAGAAGGTCGGGTCGGTACCGGCGTGCATATGCACCCATCCGAGGCGGAACGCATCGTTCGCCTGGTCGCTTCCCATGTGCGTACCGAGGCGCATGCGGGTAGTCCGATCGTCAGCGCCGAACTGCCCTCGGGCGAGCGCTTCGAGGGGCTGTTGCCGCCAGTCGTTCTGGCGCCATGCTTCGCCATCCGTAAACCGGCCGCAAAACTCTACACGTTGGCCAACTATGTCGCCGACCAAATCATGCTGCCGCTGCAGGCCGATGCGCTGAGGAAGGCCGTGCGCGAGCGGCGCAACATATTGGTCGCAGGCGGCACGTCGTCGGGTAAAACCACGCTCGCCAATGCACTGCTGGTCGAAGTCGCGGAATGCGACGAGCGGGTGATCTTGATCGAAGACACACGCGAGCTGCAGTGCGCTGCCAAGGACTGCGTTGCACTCAGGACAAGACGGGGCTCGGTGACGCTTGCCGATCTCGTACGTTCGACGCTGCGGCTCAGGCCCGACCGCATCGTCGTCGGCGAAGTCCGGGGTGCGGAAGCCCTCGATATGCTGAAGGCATGGAACACTGGCCACCCCGGCGGCATCGCAACGGTTCACGCCAATTCGGCGCGCTCCGCCCTCTACCGGATCGAGCAACTCGCGCAGGAAGCCGTCGTCACTGTACCACGCCGTCTGATCGCCGATGCCATCGATCTGATTGTCTTCATCGCCGGGCGCGGATCCTCGCGCCGCATTGACGCCATCGCCGAGGTCACCGGTCTCGACGGCAGCAGCGATTACGCCGTCACCCAACTGACGCTCCCGCAACTTCAGCAGTTTTGAAAGGCCAATTCATGTGCAAGAAGCTTCGCTTTCTTTCGTCCACCGCGCTCGTGCTTGTTCTCACGGTCTCAGCCCGCGCAGCAGGCTCCGGCATGCCTTGGGAACAGCCGCTGCAGCAGATCCTGGAGTCTGTACAGGGACCGGTCGCCAAGATTATCGCCGTGATCATCATCATCACCACGGGCTTAACCCTTGCCTTCGGCGACACCGCAGGCGGTTTCCGCCGGCTGATCCAGATCGTCTTCGGGCTGTCGATCGCCTTCGCGGCATCGAGCTTCTTTCTCTCCTTTTTCTCCTTTGGCGGCGGAGCACTCGTCTGATGGTCGCTGGAGAGCAGCATATTGAGGGCTTCGCGGTTCCCGTTCACCGGGCATTGACCGAAGCCATCCTGCTGGGCGGTGCACCGCGAGCGGTGGCGATCCTCAACGGCACGGTGGCCGCAGCTATCGGCCTCGGTTTGCAGCAGTGGATCGCTGGGCTGGTGCTGTGGATTGCCGGCCACACGCTGGCGGTCTTTGCCACAAGACGCGATCCAGACTTCGCCAGCGTGCTCGTTCGTCACCTTCGTCTGAAGGGATGGTTGGCATGCTGAACCTGTCAGAATACCGCAGCAAAGCCGACAAACTTGCGGACCATCTGCCCTGGGCAGCGCTCGTCGCGCCCAGCATCGTGCTCAATAAGGACGGCAGCTTTCAGCGGACCTTACGGTTCCGCGGGCCCGATCTCGAAAGCGCGACGGAAGCAGAACTTGTCGGCATCTGCGCCCGGGCAAACAATGCGTTGAGAAGGCTCGTGTCCGGCTGGGCATTGTTCTTCGAAGCCGAGCGCATAGAGGCGCTCGGCTATCCTAACTCAACCTTTCCCGACGCCGCGTCTTGGCTGGTCGATGAAGAACGACGCGCGGCCTTCGAGGGCAAGGTCGCGCATTACGAGAGCCGCTATCACCTGACTTTGCTGTTCATGCCGCCCCCGGACGCACGGGCGAGGGCTGAAAGCGCGCTCGTTGACGCACACCAATCTGGCGGCGGGAGAGACTGGCCCCAGGAGCTGGCGCGGTTTCGCGACGAGACCGACCGGGTCCTCGATCTTTTGTCCGGTTTCATGCCCGAGGTGCGCGTGCTCGACGATGCCGAGACCCTGACTTACCTGCACGGCACAATCTCGACCCGCCGCCATCCACTCGCTGTCCCGGAAACGCCGATGTATCTCGACGGCATCCTGGTCGACGCGCCGCTTACCGGCGGCTTGGAGCCGATGCTCGGCGAACACCATCTTCGCACCCTTACCGTCCTCGGATTCCCGAATCTCACCCGGCCCGGAATTCTCGACGCCTTGAATCATCAGGATTTCGCCTATCGCTGGGTGACGCGCTTCATCCCGCTCGACAAGACGGAAGCCACGAAGACGCTGACACGGTTGCGCCGCCAGTGGTTTGCCAAGCGCAAATCGATCGCGGCCATCCTGCGCGAGGTCGTGACCAACGAACCTGTCCCGCTGGTCGACAGCGATGCCGACAACAAGGCGCTCGATGCCGACGCAGCCCTTCAGGCGTTGGGCGGCGACCATGTCGGCTTCGGTTATCTCACCACAACGGTGACAGTGTGGGATGAGGACCATCAAGCCGCCGCGGAGAAACTTCGCGCGGTCGAGCGCATCATCAATGGGCTCGGCTTCACCACCATCCGCGAAAGCGTCAATGCGGTCGAGGCGTGGCTCGGCTCGCTGCCTGGTCATATCTATGCCAATGTTCGCCAGCCGCTCGTTCACACATTGAACCTTGCGCATCTCATGCCGTTGTCGTCGGTCTGGGCAGGTCCTGCGGCGAACGAGCATCTCGACAAGGTCACCCAGCGAGAGGCCTCGCCACTTCTGTTCGCAGAGACCAACGGGTCGACACCATTCCGGCTATCCACCCATGTCGACGATGTCGGCCACATGCTGATCGTTGGCCCGACCGGCGCCGGCAAATCGGTGCTGCTTGCCCTGATTGCGCTGCAGTTCCGTCGCTATGCCGGCGCGCAGGTCTATGTCTTCGACAAAGGCAATTCGGCGCGCGCGGCAGTCCTTGCCACGGGTGGAGAACACCACGCGCTGGGTGCTGACGGTGCGCTCGCCTTCCAGCCCCTGCGCAATATCGGCGACCAGGCTGCCCGCAGTTGGGCAGCCGAGTGGATTGCCGGCCTCATTGCCCATGAGAATGTCACCGTCACGCCGGAGGTGAAGGAGGCAATCTGGTCGGCACTCACCAGCCTTGCCACCGCGCCGGCGCAGGAACGCACGCTGACCGGCCTTTCGGTCCTGCTTCAGTCCAACGGGCTGAAGTCTGCGTTGATGCCCTACACGCTCGACGGTCCTTTCGGCCGCCTGCTCGACGCCGATGATGATCGGCTGGCCTTATCGAATGTGCAGTGTTTCGAGACGGAAGAGCTGATGCAGAGCCAAGGCGCTGTGCTGCCTGTGCTCACTTACGTGTTCCATCGTCTTGAAGAGCGGTTCGATGGACGGCCGACGCTGCTGATGCTCGACGAGGCTTGGGTCTATCTCGACAATCCGCTCTTTGCCGCCCGTATCCGCGAATGGCTGAAGGTGCTCCGAAAGCGGAATGTCTCGGTGATCTTCGCTACGCAATCGCTGGCTGATATCGCGGGCTCTTCAATCGCGCCGGCGATCATCGAGAGCTGCCCCCAGCGCATTTTCCTTCCCAATGATCGTGCTGTGGAACCGCAAGCGCGGGCAGCCTACGAGCGCTTCGGCTTGAACGAGCGGCAGATCGAATTGATCGCCCGCGCCACGCCGAAGCGCCACTACTATCTTCAGTCACGTAGCGGAAACCGTCTCTTCGAGCTCGGGCTTGGCCCCATCACTCTTGCGCTTTGCGGCGCTTCCGATCCGGCGACTCAGACCCTGATCGACAAAATCCTGTCCGAAGACGGGCAAGACAGCTTTGCCTCCCGCTTTCTGAGCGCGCGCGGCCTCGATTGGGCTGCCGAGCTTCTCCAGCAATTCCCTCAACCAGACATGGAGCAATCCTCATGATTGGACGCCGTCTTTTCACCAGCCTGATCACCGTTTCCCTGATCGCCAAGCCAATGGCCAACTATGTGCAGCCGGCCTACGCCCTTATCGTGTTCGATCCATCCAATTATGCGCAGAACGTGCTGACGGCGGCGCGCGCGCTGGAGCAGATCAACAACCAGATCCAGTCGCTGCAGAACCAGGCAACCATGCTGCAGAACATGGCGCGCAATCTTCAGCGTCTGGACTTCTCTTCCGTGGGCCAACTCTCCGGTTCGCTCCATCGCATTGACGGTTTGATGGACCAGGCGAGTGGCCTCAGCTTTGATCTGGGCAAGCTTCAAGACCAGTGGCGCAGCCAATATCCGGAAAGCTACGAGGCCACGATCAAGGTCAGCGATGTGGCAACCGCAGCGCGCGAGCGCTGGCAGACCGCCATGCAGGCGTTCCGCCAGACCATGCGGGTCCAGTCGCAGATCGTCGAGAACGTCCGCGCCGACGGCGACCTGCTTGCCGATCTCGTCAACCGCAGCCAAGGGGCAGCCGGTGCGCTTCAGGCAAGCCAGGCCACCAACCAGCTGATCGCGCTTTCGACCAAGCAGCAGATGCAGATCCAAACACTGCTCGCAACTCAGTTTCGAGCTGAGGCCGAGGATGCCGCGCGCAAGGCGCAGTCCGAGGAAGCCGCCCGCGAGACGACCAAGCGCTTCCTGGGTACCGGCTCGGCCTATCCCGGCAATTGATCACCAACTCTGACGAGGAAGGCGGCGGCATGAACGACCTTGGCGTCATCGATCGCTTCATGGAGACCTTCATCCGCTACATTGACAGCGGGTTCGGTCTGCTTTCGGGCGACGTCGCCTTCCTCACCACCATCCTGATCGGTATCGACATCACGCTGGCCGGGCTGGCCTGGGCGCTCGGCAACGAGCCCAACATTCTCGGCCGGCTTACCCGCAAGGTGCTCTATGTCGGCGTCTTCGCCTTCATCTTGAATAATTTTAAGAACCTCGCCGACATCATCTATCGCTCCTTTGCCGGGCTCGGCATCAACGCGTCCTCCGGCAATCTCTCCCCAGACAATCTCCTGCGCCCGGGCCGCATCGCCGCGACCGGTTTCGAAGGCGCTTGGCCGCTGCTTGATCAGGCAAGTCAGCTGCTCGGCTTTCCAGAAATCTTCGGCAACGCGCTCACCATCTTCGTGCTGCTCATGGCCTGGTTCCTGGTCATCATCGCCTTCTTCATCCTTTCCATTCAGCTGTTCATCACAATCCTTGAATTCAAGCTCACCACGCTTGCCGGCTTTGTTCTGGTTCCCTTCGCACTCTGGAATCGATCGGCGTTTCTGGCGGAGCGCGTGCTCGGCAATGTCATCTCTTCAGGCATCAAGGTGATGGTACTTGCCGTCATCGTCGGCATCGGCTCCACACTCTTCGGCGAGTTTGCTTCCGCGCTGCAAGGCAAGGAGCCGGACCTGGCCGCGGCCATGTCACAGGTGCTGGGCGCGCTGGCGCTGCTTGGGCTCGGCATCTTTGGGCCCGGCATCGCGTCGGGTCTTGTCTCCGGCGCGCCGCAGCTTGGCGCGGGCGCCGCCCTTGGCACGACTGCGGCGGCAGCTGGTGCATCGCTCGTTGCCGGAGGCACGGCATTTACTGGCGCGCGCATGGCAACCGGCGGCAGTCTCGCCGCAATTCGGGCCGGCACAACGATGGGATCGGCTGCTTTAACGGCCTGGCAGATCGGGCGAGCAACCTCGCCCCACACCGGCCTGTCCGGTGTGGCTGCTGGATTGCGGGGCGTGACCAGTGCCGCCGGCGGCGCCGCGATGCGAGCCGCAAAAGCTGCCGCGGGAACGTTCGGGCGCAGCGCCGATGCCGGCCGGGAAGCCGCATGGACCGCGACCGGTGGTGCGCCCACCGCGTCCATGACTCGAAACCCAACCGCTGCAGACCATAATACCGCTCCGACGTGGGCAAGGCGCTTGCGTTCCGAACAGACCGCCCGTGCCCACCGCCACGCCGCCATGCAGGCTGTCCGTGAAGGCGACAGCCCGGGAGGCAGCGCCAATCCCTCTCTCAACGACAAGGACGACTAGATGCTGTTCAAGCGACCCGTTCAACGTTACGGCAAGACACCCGAACCGGTCACGCCGTATCAAAAGGCCGCCCAGCTATGGGACGAGCGCATCGGCTCATCTCGAGTACAGGCTAGGAACTGGCGGCTCATGGCCCTCGGCTGTCTGGCCTTGGCGACCGGGCTCTCTGGCGGACTCGTATGGCAGTCGATGCAGAGCCGTGTTGTGCCTTACGTCGTCGAGGTCGACCGCTTCGGCGAGGCACGCGCCGTCGCGCCGGCGATCCAAGACTACGAGCCCTCCGACGCCGAGATAGCCTGGCACCTCGGCCGCTTCATCCAGAATGTCCGTTCCGTCTCCACTGATCCGGTGCTGGTGCGGCAGAACTGGCTGGCGGCTTACGACTTTGCCACCGACCGTGCGGCACTCTTCCTCAATGAGTACGCCAAGGCGAACGATCCCTTCGGCCAGATCGGAACGCGCAGCGTGTCCGTCCAGGTGACCAGTGTGGTCAGGGCATCCGACAGCTCGTTCCAGGTCAAATGGACTGAGCAGGTCTTTGAGCGCGGCAGCCTTGCCAGCACCACGCGCTGGACCGCGATCCTCACCATCGTGATCCGCCCGCCAAGCAATACGGATCAGCTGCGCAACAATCCGCTCGGTGTCTTCATCAACGCCATCGACTGGTCGCGCGAGCTCGACAGTGCCGCACCGACATCCGTTTCCCCGAAGGAGCCCGCCGATGACAAATAGAGCCCAATCGTTCCGTGCCGCGCTGATCCTATCCGCATCGGCAGCAGTTCTCTCGGCCTGCGCATCGAAGCCGGTGCCGCCTGAGATTTCGTATGATGCTGCCGACTTCAAAGCAGCGGCAATCGAGAAGGCGCCAGAGACACCGGTCAAGATAGTCGAGGTGCCAAAGCCGTTGCCGCTCCCCGGCCAGTTGCAGCCAGAACCGGGCAAAATCGCCGACGACAAGCGCTCTCCTGAAGAACGCGTCGCCGACGCCAACAAGGCGGCGACGCAGCAACCCACCCGGTACGGCTACGTCAATGCGGTGCAGGTCTATCCCTTCACCGATGGCGCGCTTTATCAGCTCTATGCCGCGCCGGAGCGCGTCACCGATATCGCCCTACAGCCGGGCGAGAAACTGACAGCCGTGTCGGCCGGCGACACGGTGCGCTGGGTCATCGGCGATACCGTCAGCGGCACCGGTGACGACCAGCGCACCCATGTGCTGGTAAAACCCTTCGCGCCGGGGCTTAGCACCAATCTGGTGATCACCACGGAACGACGCACCTACCACTTGCAGCTTCAAAGCACCGATAAGACCGCTATGGCGGCGATCTCCTGGACGTACAGCGAGGACCAGATCGTCGCGCTCCGCCAGCGCAACGCTCAGGCCGAGGCTACCATGCCGGTGGCGTCGAACGTGGCGCTCGAAAACATTCGCTTTCGCTACTCGATTAGGGGCGACACACCGCCCTGGAGACCGACGCGAGCCTTCGATGATGGCAGCAAGGTCTATATCGAGTTCCCGCGCCGCATAGACCAGGGAGAGGCCCCGCCACTCTTCATCGTCGGCTCTGACGGGGACAACCAGCTCGTCAACTACCGCATGCGCGGCAACTACTACATTGTCGATCGACTCTTCGCCGCGGCCGAACTACGCCTCGGCACCAAGCAGCAGCAAGTGGTGCGCATCACAAGGACGGACGGCCGGCAACCGCCGCGTCGCGTATCTCTCTTTGCGCGCTCCAGCAGGTGAGGAGAGGGGCCTTATGACCGACATTTCCCCATCCAATGCTCCGCCAAAACTCGATCCCGAGCAGCTGCAGTTACGGGCCTCGCCCCGCCGCGCCGTGCGGTTCAGGCGCGGCGTGATCATCGCCATCGCTGCCGTCGGGTCCGGTGCCATCCTGGGCGTCACGATGATGGCGCTGCAGGGACCGGCGCTTCGCTTCAAAGAACAGGCGGAAGATCTCTACAACACTGACCGCAAGCCAACCCCTGAAGGACTTGAAACACTTCCCAAGGACTATTCCGGAGTGAAGCCGAACCCTCCTGTGCTTGGACCACCACTGCCGGGCGACCTCGGTCGCCCCATCCTTGAGCGGCGGCGCCAGCTCGGCATCGCGCCAGGGCAGGACAACTCCGCCGAGGAGCAGCGCGTTGCCCAGCAGGCGATTGAGGCGCGCGAATCACAAGTCTTCTTCCGCATTGAAAATCGACCCAAGGAGGCGGGCATCGGCGGTAATGCGAAAAGTGCCCAGCAGCCGTTCGGGGCGCCTCCGCAATCTGATGCCGCTCGGCCATCAGATTCCGTTGCCCCGGCTGAGGGCGATCAGAACAATCAACAACGCAAGCTCGATTTTGTCAGCCAGCGCAACACCAGCGGGATCTACAACCCGCATGCATTGCAGACGCCAGCTTCGCCAAATCAGCTCATGGCCGGCAGCGTGATCGCCGCAAGTCTCATCACCGGCATAAATTCCGACTTGCCCGGGTTTGTCGTCGCGCAGGTCACCGAGAACGTGCACGACACGCTCACCGGCAGGATCCTGCTTATCCCGCAAGGCTCGCGGCTGATCGGGACCTATGACAGCGTCGTCGCTTTTGGGCAAAAACGGGCGCTTCTGGTTTGGCAGCGAATAATACTGCCAGACGGTTCTTCGATCGAAATCGACAATCTGCCGGCGACAGACACTGCCGGCTATGCCGGGCTCGAGGACAAGATCGATTTCCACACCTGGCAGCTGATCAAGGGAGTCGCGCTGGCCACATTGCTGGGCGTCGGCACCGAGTTAAGTTTTGGAGAAAACGAAAGCGATCTGGTCAAAGCGATCCGGGAATCCACTCAGCAGAACGTCAGTCAAGCCGGCCAGCGCATCACCGAGAAGAACCTCAATGTTCAGCCCACCATCACCATCCGCCCAGGTTGGCCACTGCGCGTCATCGTGCACAAGGATCTGGTGCTACGGCCATACGCGAGTTGAGCGGGAGTGAATATGGCCAACTTGAAACTTGGAAAGCTTCCAGACCGAACACCTTCGAAGATTACCATCACCGTCAGCTCGGAGTTGGGCCAAGCACTCAAGGAGTATGCTGCCCTTTATCGTCAGACCTATGGCGAGTCTGAAACGGTGGCGGAACTCATCCCTTTCATGCTGGCGGGGTTTCTGGAAGGCGACCGAGCGTTTGCCAAGGCCAGAAAGGAAGGTTTGCCGACGTCCAGCATGCCGGAGAAGTCGCGGCGTCTGGCAGGCTCAGATTCCGAGTAACCGAGGCAATGAGTGAACCGCCCGCACACGAGCCTCGATGGGCTAACTCCGCTTGAATATGTAACCCGATCCGTCAAGGATCACACGTGAACAGGCTCACTCACAAATGGAGGCAAACAGGGGAGCACGTCACCGCGACCGCACTCTTTGGCTCAAACTGCAACCGAGTGCCTGGCCCATCCGCTTTGGAAATATTTGTCGAACCTGGCCGCGATGCTTCGGACGAATGGGCGACTTTCAGCCGGCACGACGAAACGGTCGCCATCCAGTTCAAGCAATCGAACGGGATCGTGGAAGGCCATGGTACTCGACTCAAGAAGGAGCTTCTGGCCGGCTTTGCCGAAGCGTTCCACCAGATCGACTGCCGAGAAGGCGAAATCACACATTAGCCTCTCGATGATCCAGCCGCGAACGCGGTCGTCGTCGGAAAGCGCGATACCGCGGACAACCGCCAGCCCGCCATGCGCGACCATACTTCCGTACTCGGCGGTTGAAATATTGTTCTGCACGTAGCCCTGGCGAAAACGGCCGATGGACGAAGGGCCAAGCCCGATCAGTGTCTCGAAGCGATCCTCCGTGTAGCCCTGAAAATTGCGATGCAAAGCCCCTGCGCGGGCCGCTATCGCCAAGGCATCGCCTGGCTTGGCGAAATGATCGAGCCCTATTGCTTCATACCCCTTGTCCACAATCGCTCGCGCAGCGAGTTGCGATTGCGCCAACCGCTCCGTGGGGCCAGGCAGCCACGCCTCTTTGATTATCGTCTGGTGCTTCTTGAACCAGGGCACATGCGCGTAGCCGAACAGCGCCATCCTGTCCGGTTCCAGGGTCAGCGCCTGCGCTACGGTGGAACAGACGCTCTCCCTGCTCTGGTGCGGCAATCCGTAGAGCAGGTCCAGATTGACGGAACCGACGCCGCGGGAGCGAACTCCGTCCACGACAGCCTTCGTTTGCAAAAAGCTTTGCTCGCGGTTGATTGCCTTTTGCACTTTTGGCTCGAAATCCTGGACGCCGAGACTCGCCCTGGTCATGCCGATTTCGGCCAGCGCATCAAGGCGCGCCTCATCCATGTCGTTTGGATCGATCTCGACGCTGATTTTTGTGTCCGGGACAAAATCGAAGCTGTCCCGCAAAAACGCGCCAAGCGCCACCATGTCCTCGGGCTTCAGCATGGTGGGCGAACCGCCGCCGAAGTGGACTGCGCGGACATGGCCCTTGCCGCTGACGAGACCCGCAACCGTCGCGATCTCCGCGTGTAGCGAGCGCAGATAGGCCGTCACCGGCTCATAGTGGCGCGTCTGCTTGGTATGACACGCACAGAACCAGCAGAGTCTGTCGCAATAGGGGATGTGCAGATAGAGCGAGATCTCGCCGCCACTTTTGAGCGCCTCCAGCCAGCCACGATAAACCGCAGGATTGACGCCCGCGTGGAAATGCGGTGCAGTCGGATAACTGGTATAACGCGGGACGTTCTCGCCAACCCGGGCAGCTAATTCGGACTGCATGTCGTGGTCCACCATGTTTGCATCGCTGGAACTCTGGGCTTATTGGCAAGCCAAAGCCCTGATTTCGGTCAGCAACTCGGACAAACTGCCGCAAGGATTTTTCTACCTTAGATTGCTACCCTGTCGGCGCTTGGGAGAGGGGTAGAGCGACGGCATGACATTACGGCAAGACATTCACAGTTCCGGCGTTCCCGTTCTTTGCCTCTCTTGCGAGGCAAGGCGTCGTGGTGTGTGCGGTGCGCTCGATCCAGACCGTTTGGTTGGGCTCGCCAAGACTTCGTCGCGGCACAAGATCGAGGCGGGAGTCGAACTGATCGGCGATGCCGAGGCCGTCGACAGCTATTCGAATGTGCTTTCAGGCGTTGTGAAGCTAACAAAGAGCCTTTCGGACGGGCGCCAGCAGATCGTAGCTCTCCGGTTTGCGCCGGATTTTCTGGGACGACCCTTCAAGGTGGAAAGCGAGATCAATGCGGAAGCGGCAACAGCTGTCACGCTGTGCTCGTTTCCGAAGGCAGCCGTGGAACGGATGATGAAGGAATCACCGGAACTCGAGCATCGCCTGCTCAGGCAGACGCTGGACGAACTCGACGCAGCACGCGAATGGATGGTGACGCTGGGGCGCAAGACGGCATCGGAAAAGGTGGCGAGTTTTCTCGTCATGATCGCCCGGAATATCGATTCCAGTGTTGACCAGGCCGCCAGGTCAGCGTCGTTCGATCTGCCGCTGACTCGTGCCGACATCTCTGATTTCCTTGGACTTACGAACGAGACCGTGAGCCGCCAGCTGACGCGATTGCGAGCTGACGGCGTGATCCGGATCCAGAACAAACGCCACGTGATCGTGGACAGCATGAGCCGGCTGGAGCAGCGTTGCGGCAGCCGAATGGCGCGGCAGTTTGGATAGGCCCAAGCGGCGGGGTGTGCGTCGCCAACTCCGATTCGTGGCAGGGACACGCCCGTTCGAATGCAATGTGTCGCCATAACCCTTCGTGATGCCGCGGCAACATGAACCCGACAGCTTCCGCGCTCGCTATCGGATCACCTGACCAATCGCCAGGAGTGTTTCGGACAGCTCGCCGGCGAAGCATTGATCCCCGAGGTGGCCGACGCGCAATCGGCTGGTGGAGGCAAGATTGCCCCTCCTCGAACCTGTGAACGTCACGAAGCAACGCAACGATTGCGTTGGCCGTCCCGAGCCATTCGAAGCGAGCGACGTTTAGCAATGCACGAAAGTACTTTTCAGGGCGTCGCAGAGCCCCAGCTTTTTCCAATGGGCACGCCTCTTGTGTCGCCCATCGCCACGCGCTCCCTGCTCCGAGCCCACCCCACTTGTCCATGAGCGGGCAGGTCCGCCCTGCGTTCCCTCTTCATTCGCCACCATCTGATTGCGCCGAACTCGATGCTGCCGAAACAAAACGGGCGGCCTGACATGGATCAGGGCGACCGGGCGGCGGCTGCGCAATTGATGCACAGCGGATTTGGCGTCCGCCGGATTCGAGATCGGGATTTGCGATGAAATTCGGCACAGAGATCGTGCTTCTAAGCCTGTTTGCTTTTGCGGCCCTGGTGGCTGCCGGTTTCGGCGTAGATGAACCTTTCCGCCAGCATATGTGGGTGTTGTTCTTCGCCGTAGCTGGTTTCACCGCGATCCTGTTGCGCAATACGGAGTTCAAGCCTGCAGTTCCGATAGACCCCGCCGCTTTTATGGACGGTCCAATCCGTTACGGGGCCGTCGCGACGGTGTTTTGGGGCGTCGTAGGCATGCTGGTTGGTGTGGTCATCGCGCTGCAGCTTGCCTATCCCGATCTCAGCGTCGAGCCCTGGTTCAACTTTGGCCGCTTGCGGCCGTTGCATACATCCGGCGTGGTTTTTGCCTTCGGCGGCAATGCGCTGCTTTGCACGTCCCTTTATGTCGTACAGCGCACCTGCCGCGCCCGGCTGTTCGGCGGCAATCTCGCCTGGTTCGTGTTCTGGGGCTATCAGCTGTTCATCGTCATGGCTGCGACGGGCTACCTGCTCGGCATCACCGAAAGCCGCGAATACGCCGAGCCCGAATGGTATGTGGATCTTTGGCTGACCATCGTCTGGGTCGCCTACCTCGTCCTGTTCCTCGGCACCATCCTGAAGCGCAGGGAACCGCACATCTACGTCGCCAACTGGTTCTACCTGTCCTTCATCGTGACCATCGCGATGCTGCATGTGATCAACAACCTGTCGATGCCAGTCTCGTTCGTGGGTTCAAAAAGCTATTCAGCCTTCTCCGGCGTCCAAGACGCCTTGACGCAGTGGTGGTACGGCCACAATGCCGTGGGCTTCTTTCTCACCGCCGGCTTCCTTGGCATGATGTACTATTTCGTGCCGAAGCAGGCGAACCGGCCAGTCTATTCCTACCGGCTGTCGATCATCCACTTCTGGGCGCTGATCTTTCTCTACATCTGGGCCGGCCCGCACCACCTCCACTATACCGCCTTGCCCGATTGGGCGCAGACGCTCGGCATGGCGTTCTCGATCATGCTTTGGATGCCCTCCTGGGGCGGCATGATCAACGGCCTGATGACGCTGTCCGGCGCCTGGGACAAGCTGCGGACGGACCCGATCATCCGCATGATGGTCATGGCCATAGCCTTCTATGGCATGTCCACTTTCGAAGGCCCGATGATGTCGATCAAGACGGTCAATTCGCTCTCGCACTACACCGACTGGACCATCGGGCACGTGCATTCCGGCGCACTCGGTTGGGTCGGCATGATCTCGTTCGGCGCGGTCTATTTCATGGTGCCGAAGTTGTGGAACCGCGAGCGGCTCTATTCGCTGCGACTAGTGAACTGGCACTTCTGGTTGGCAACGCTGGGGATCGTCGTCTACGCCGCGGTGATGTGGGTCTCCGGCGTCATGCAGGGCCTGATGTGGCGCGAATACGACGACCAGGGCTTTCTGGTCTTCTCCTTCGCCGAAACTGTCGCCGCCATGCATCCGTACTACATCATGCGTGCCATCGGCGGCGCGATGTACCTGTCCGGCGCCCTGATCATGGCATGGAATGTCGCCATGACAATCCTCGGCTACCAACGCGATGAGGATCCGATGCCGCGTCCGATCGCCGCTGTCCGACCTGCGCGATCTGGAGCCTGAAAAATGGGCTTGATGAACAAACACGCCGTGATCGAGAAGAACGCCACGCTGCTTCTCGTCGGCTCCCTTCTGGTGGTGACGATCGGCGGCATCGTCGAGATCGCGCCGCTCTTCTATCTCGACAATACGATCGAGAAGGTCGAAGGCATGCGGCCCTATTCGCCGCTCGAACTCGCCGGCCGCAACATCTATGTGCGCGAGGGCTGCTACCTCTGCCATAGCCAGATGATCAGGCCGTTCCGCGATGAGGTCGAGCGCTATGGGCACTACAGCCTGGCGGCCGAGTCGATGTACGACCACCCGTTCCAGTGGGGATCGAAACGCACAGGACCGGATCTCGCGCGAGTGGGCGACCGTTATTCGAATGGATGGCACGTTCAGCACCTTGTGGATCCGCGCTCCGTGGTGCCGGAATCGATAATGCCGAGCTACGCGTTCCTGAAAGAAATGCCGATTGAGGTGAAGTACTTCTCGACGCACCTGATCGCGAACAGCCGTGTGGGCGTGCCCTACTCCGACGACATGATCGCGAGCGCGAATGCCGATCTGATGGCGCAGGCAGATCCCAACGTCGACACATCCGGTCTTGAAGCGCGGTATCCAAAGGCCAAGCTCGGTGACTTCGATGGCAATCCGCAACAGGTCAGCGAGATGGACGCGCTGGTCGCTTACCTCCAGATGCTTGGCACTCTGGTCGATTTCAAAAACTACGACGAAGCCGCCGGTTACCGCTGAGGAGAATGGTGATGACCTACAACTTCATGCGGGCGTTTGCCGACACTTGGGGCCTGCTCGCTATGGCGCTGTTCTTCGTAGGATGCATCACCTTTGCGCTCCGTCCCGGCAGCAGGACGCGAGCCGACGAAGCTGCTCAAATCCCTCTCAAGGACGACTGATCATGAGCGGTGAGCACATTGACGAAGTCTCCGACGTCTCGACCACCGGCCATGAATGGGACGGGATCAAGGAGCTCAACAATCCGCTTCCGCGCTGGTGGGTGAGCACCTTCTACGTCACCATTGTCTGGGCGATCGGCTACACCATCGCTTATCCCGCATGGCCTATGCTAAGCTCCGCCACCCGAGGCGTGCTCGTCTATTCCAGCCGCAACGATGTCAAGAATGAGCTGGCAGCGGCCGAGGTCGCCAAGGGCAAGTATGTTGCCGCCCTTCAGGCGAAGACTGTCGCCGAGATTGCCGCCGACGATGTTTTGCGCGGATTTGCTATCGCGGCCGGTGGCGCCGCCTTCAAGGTCAATTGCGTTCAGTGCCATGGCTCCGGCGCCCAGGGTTCGAAGGGCTTTCCCAACCTGAATGATGACGATTGGCTGTGGGGCGGCAAGGTCGAGCAGATCCAGCAGACAATCGCGCACGGCATCCGCGTTGCCTCCGACCCCGACACGCGCCTGTCGGAAATGCCGGCGTTTGGTGACATCATTGCGCCCGAGCAGATTACACAGGTCAGCGCTTATGTCTCGAGTCTCTCCGGCGCTGTTGGCGATCAAGCAATGGTCATACCCGGCGCCAATGTTTTCGCCGAAAATTGTGCCGCCTGTCATGGTGATAATGCAAAGGGAAACACGGAGCTTGGCGCACCCGACCTGACCGACGCGATCTGGCTCTACGGGGCGGGCGAGACGGCTATCGCCGCGCAGGTTCGCGCGCCAAAGCAAGGCGTCATGCCGGCCTGGGGTGGGCGTCTCGGCGAGGTCAAGGTCAAGGAACTTGCGGTCTATGTCCATTCGCTTGGCGGCGGAGAATAGGAACGGAAGCCTATTCTCGGCCCTCCCCCTGCCAAGCGACGAGGCCCGGCGCGAGCCGGGCCTCGACACCATTCCGGCTGTGACCTGCATCAACACGGGCGGACCGCCCACGGCGAGGCTGTTCGATGGGCGGCCCTGACATCGGCAGCGGGACTGGAGATGCCACGTGCGTGATAAAACGCAGACAGAACCGCCCGAAGCAGAAGCGATCGACTCCCCCAACACCCGTGAGCCGCTTTATGCCCCACGCAAGAAGGTTTTCCCGAAGCGAATCTCGGGTAATTTCCGTCGCTTCAAATGGCTGGTGATGGCGATCACGCTGGCGATCTACTATCTGACGCCCTGGCTGCGCTGGGACCGAGGTCCGTTTGCACCGGACCAGGCCGTGCTGATCGATCTTGCCAACCGCCGCTTCTATTTCTTCTTCATCGAGATTTGGCCGCAGGAATTCTACTATGTGGCCGGCCTTCTCGTTATGGCCGGCATCGGCCTTTTTGTGGTCACTTCCACGGTGGGCCGAGCGTGGTGTGGCTATGCGTGCCCGCAAACTGTATGGGTCGATCTGTTTCTAGTTGTAGAGCGTGCGATCGAGGGAGATCGCAATGCTCGCATAAAGCTCGACGCGGGATCCTGGACTGCGCGCAAGCTTGTGCTGCGTGTCTCGAAACACGCCATCTGGCTGGCCATAGCGGCAGCGACCGGCGGCGCCTGGATCTTCTATTTCGCCGATGCGCCATCGCTGATTGGCGAGCTCTTCGCTGGCACCGCTGCGCCCGTCGCCTACATCACCATCGCCGTGCTGACGGCAACCACCTACACATTCGGCGGGCTGATGCGCGAGCAGGTCTGCACCTACATGTGCCCGTGGCCGCGCATCCAGGCGGCCACGCTCGACGAGAATTCGCTCACTGTGACCTACAATGACTGGCGCGGCGAACCCCGTTCGCGGCATGCCAAGAAGGTCCAGGCCGCGGGGCAGCCAGTCGGCGACTGCGTCGATTGCAATGCCTGTGTCGCGGTCTGCCCGATGGGGATCGACATCCGCGACGGCCAGCAGCTCGAATGCATCACCTGCGCGCTCTGCATCGACGCCTGTGACGGCGTAATGAACAAACTCGGCAAGGACCGCGGGCTGATCTCCTATGCGACGCTGTCCGATTACAACGCCAACATGGCGGCGGCGACCGCAGGCGGCGCTTGCTCGGTGAATCCGTCGCTGGTGCGGACAGACGGCAGCGCTTTCTCCGACAGGTTAGCCCATTTCCATGTCCGCAAGATCTTTCGACCGCGCACCTTCGTCTACATGAGTGCGTGGTCGGCGGTCGGTCTCGCCTTACTCTACTCGCTGCTGACGCGCGATCGGCTCGAGGTCAACGTTCTGCACGACCGCAATCCGCAGTTCGTCACGCTGTCCGATGGTTCGATCCGCAATGGTTACACCGTCAAGCTGCTCAACATGATCCCAGAGCCAAGAACGATTGTCGTCACCATGCAGGGCCTGGCGGATGCCGAGATGAGCGTCGTCGGGATCGACATGCCTGCGGATCGCTCCCTCTCCGTTCCTGTCGAACCGGACCGGCTGAAAATGCTGAAGGTTTTCGTCCGCCAGCCGGCGGAACAGATCAATGCCCAAGCGCAGACGTTCAAGTTCCGGGTCGAGGACAAGGCGAGCTTCGAGTCGGACGAATACACGGCCACGTTCAACGCACCGGAGATCGTTAGATGAGCGTCAATGCACGAAGGCCCCCCGAATTCACCGGCAGGCATATGTTGCGTATCATCCTTAGCTTTTTCGGCGTGATCGTTGGTGTGAACCTGACCATGGCAACACTCGCCAGCACAAGCTGGACCGGTCTTGTCGTCGAAAATACTTACGTCGCGAGCCAGCAGTTCAACCGGATGGCCGAGGAAGGGCGCGCGCAGGCCGCACTCGGCTGGACCGGCAAACTGACCATCGCACGGGGCGAGGTCCGCTACGGCCTCAGCGATGCCGCCGGCAAAGCGGTCCAGTTGCACGGCGTCAGGCTCCTGTTCCGTCATCCCGTCTACGAGGCCGAGGACAAAGCCGTCATGCTTGCGCTCGCCGCGAGCCAGGAATTTGCCGCCCAGCATACGCCAAGGGACGGCGTCTGGATCGTCCAAGTCGACGCCGATGCTGGTCTCGCAGAACCCTATCGCGACGTCCGTCGAATTATAATTTCCCATGGAGCGTTAAAATGAGCTGTTGTGCACCGGGCGCCGAAACGGCGCTGGATCTGGAAAGCAGCATATCCGTCCTGCCATCAAGCCAGGAGGTCAGGCTGGCGAGCCGCTCGCTTGGCGGCGATCTGCACCAAACCGATGTCTCGGTTCCGACGGTGCATTGCGCAGCCTGCATCCAGACCATCGAGAGGGCGCTTGGAAAACTCGATCGCGTCGAGGGTGTACGTGTCAACCTGTCCACGAAACGGGTTGCGATCCGGTGGCGGGGAAATGAGGTTCCACCGTTTGTCGCCGCGCTTGGACGGCTGGGATACGAAGCGCATTTGTTCGAACCCGAGACAGGGGAGAAGGACAAGACGCTATCGGAGCTGATCCGGGCCGTCGGGGTTGCCGGCTTTGCAGCGGGCAACATCATGCTGCTTTCGATGTCGGTCTGGTCCGGCGCTCAAGGTGCGACCCGCGACCTGTTCCATTGGGTCTCGGCACTGATTGCCATCCCCGCGCTCGCCTTCGCTGGTGGCATCTACTTCCGCTCGGCATGGAACGCATTGCGTCACGGCCGCATGAACATGGATGTGCCGATTGCGGTTGGGGTCTCGCTCGCCTACGTGATGAGCCTTTACGAAACCATCAACCATGGCGACCACGCCTATTTCGATGCATCGGTATCGCTACTGTTCTTCCTGCTGATCGGCCGCACGCTTGATCACGTGATGCGCGAGCGTGCCCGGACCGCGGTGAACGGCCTGTCACGGCTGGCGGCGCGCGGCGCCATGGTATTGCGCGACGATGGCACGTGCGATTACCGACCGGTTGGCGAGATCGAACCAGGCATGCAGTTGCTGATCGCGGCCGGCGAAAGAGTCCCGGTCGACGGCAAGATCATTCGAGGCTCTTCGGATCTCGACTGTTCGCTGGTATCCGGTGAGAGCAGTCCCAGAACGGTGGCGCCAGGAGAAGCCGTCCAGGCCGGCATTCTCAATCTCACCGGCCCACTGACGGTCGAGGCGACAGCCGCCGCAAAAGACTCCTTCCTGGCCGAGATGGTCCGGCTGATGGAAGCCGCAGAGGGCGGTCGCGCGCATTATCGCAGGATCGCCGACCGCGTTT
Organism: Mesorhizobium sp. WSM4842; assembly: GCF_055901575.1. Classification (NCBI taxonomy): domain Bacteria; kingdom Pseudomonadati; phylum Pseudomonadota; class Alphaproteobacteria; order Hyphomicrobiales; family Phyllobacteriaceae; genus Mesorhizobium; species Mesorhizobium sp. WSM4842. Next base: position 6,492,752 of record NZ_CM148372.1, on the reverse strand, counting down.
CAGCGCTCTATGCTCCAGTGGTCCATCTGACAGCCTTAGTGACGTTCCTTGGCTGGATGGCGGCGACCGGCGATTGGCATCAGGCAGTAACGATCGCCATCGCCGTTCTCATCATCACCTGCCCGTGTGCGCTCGGTCTCGCCGTGCCGATCGTGCAGGTGGTCGCCGCGCGGCGTCTGTTCGAAAGCGGCGTCATGGTCAAGGATGGCTCGGCCATGGAGCGTCTGGCGGCGATCGACACGGCGGTGTTCGACAAGACAGGAACGCTTACGCTCGGACAGCCCCGGCTCGTCAATGCGTCGTCCATCGATCCGGCCATGCTGGCCATCGCAGGCGACATGGCCGTGCATTCCCGCCATCCGTTCTCAAGGGCCATAGCCGGCTCTGCGGGCTTTGCCGGTCAGCCGAAGCTCGAGTCCGTCAGCGAGCACCCTGGTTTCGGGATCGAAGCCACCGCCGCTGGCAGCACCTGGCGACTTGGCCGGCGCGGCTGGGCCGGGTGGAAGGCCCGAACCGCCGGCGAACGCGGATACGGCGGAACGGTTCTGACCAAAGATGGGATCATTGTCGCGTCCTTTGTCTTCGAGGACGCGCTGCGTGCAGACGCCAGAGAGGCCATCGAGCAATTGAACAACGCCCGAGTTTCCGTGGAAATGCTGTCTGGCGATACCGCAGCTGCCTGCGGCGAGGTCGCGGCGATGTTGGGCATCCATCACTTTGTTCCGGCGCTGCTTCCTTCGGGCAAGGTCGAGCATATCGAAACGCTGTCGAAGGACGGCCACAAGGTGCTGATGGTTGGCGACGGCCTCAACGACACCCCTGCGCTGGGCGCGGCACATGTCTCGATCGCTCCAGCCACGGCGGCCGATGTCGGCCGCAAAGCTGCGGATTTCGTTTTCCTGCACGAAAGCCTGTCGGCCGTCTCCCTTGCCCTCGACGTTTCGCGAAAGGCCGGACAACTGATCCGGCAAAACATCGCCATCGCGATTGTCTACAACGCCATTGCCGTCCCGATCGCCATTTTGGGGCAGGTAACACCATTGATTGCGGCAATCGCGATGTCGGCCTCATCACTGCTTGTCATTGGCAATGCGTCGAGGCTGCAAGGTTTTGTGCCAGACGTGCCAAGGAGAACTGCTCCGCCTGATAGCCGCTCCCACACCGGCACATTGACGCAACCCTCATGACAATCCTGGTCTATCTCATACCGGTGGCTCTGTTGTTGGGCGGGCTTGGACTGTCTGGCTTCCTGTGGGCCTTGAGGAGTGGTCAATACGAGGATCTCGACGGAGCCGCCGAGCGTATCCTCATTGACCGGGACGAGAGGCCGGAACGCTGATTCCGTCACTCGAGGGCCTGCGTCGCCCATTCCGCCATGCAAGCGGCTGATGCCACGAAGTACCTCCCACGGCCGGACGAGCGCTGGCGATCCAACGGAGCGGATAGACCGGCGGCGCGGGTTTGTCGTGTCTGGCTGACCCAGATCAGTGCAGTCTCCTCATCGCCCTGATTTCAATGGACTAGTCTTTTCAAGGGGAGAACGCATGTCTGGCCGGACGGAAGCTGAGCGGCATCAGGTGCTGGCCGTGTTCGCCGGGGGCGCCGGCATTGTCGAAGCCGTGAGCAGGCCGGCGCACGTCATTGCAGGAGCCGATGCGTTCGAATGAGCGAGTTCAAGCCAGTTCGGTTCGTTGATGTCGCGCTGGAGGGGCAATTCTGGCGCGAGCGGCTGGAGACGGTGCTGACACGGACCATCCCCAGCCAGCACGTCCAGCTTGGCAAGCAAGGTGTATTGCTGTCCCTCACACTGCCGAACCAGTCGCTGCCACTGAGCGTCCCAGGCAACGAGCACGATTCCGGGCAGGTGTTCTGGGATTCCGACGCCGGCAAGTGGATAGAAGCAGCATCCTACGCGCTGTCACACAGGCGTGATCCCGACATCGAGGCATGGATCGAAAACATTGTCGATGATCTCGAAAAGGCGCAGGCTCCCGACGGTTATCTGAACTGCTGGTACCTGCAGCGCGAGCCCGACAAGCGCTGGACCAACCTGCGCGACAATCACGAACTCTACAATCTTGGACATCTGCTCGAGGGCGGTATCGCGTACTTCCTCGCGACGGGCCGGCGCCGGCTCCTGGACATCCTTGAGCGGTATGTTGACCATGTGCGCAACACATTCGGCCCGAACCCCGGCCAAAAGCGCGGCTATTGCGGCCATCAGGAAATCGAGCTGGCCCTCGTTAAGCTCTATCGCTTGACTGGAGACAGAATGCATCTCGACCTCGCGGCCTATTTCATGAATGAGCGCGGGCGTCAGCCGCACTACTTCGATCAGGAAGCGGTCGCGCGCGGGGAGAACCCCAGGGCTTTCAGGGCGGAAAGATATGAGTACAACCAGTCGCACAGGCCGGTGCGCGAGCAAACTAAGGTGGTCGGACATGCGGTCCGAGCGATGTACATGCTTTCTGCCATGGCCGACCTCGCGGCGGAACTGAATGACGACAGCCTCAAGAAAGCATGCGAGGTGCTCTGGGCCGACGTCATCTCCTCGAAAATCTACATCACGTCCGGCTTGGGTCCGGCTGCCGCGAATGAAGGCTTTACTGAGGATCACGACCTGCCGAACGACACGGCGTATGCGGAGACCTGCGCCTCGGTAGGCCTGATCTTCTGGGCACATCGGATGCTGCATCTCGAACTCGACGGCCGATACGCCGACGTTCTGGAACAGGCGTTGTTCAACGGCGCGCTGACCGGCCTTTCGCGCGATGGCGAGCTCTATTTCTACTCCAATCCGCTCGAGAGCGATGGGCGACGCAGCAGATGGGCCTGGCACTCATGCCCATGCTGCACGATGAATTCGTCTCGTTTGATTGCTTCGATCGGAGGCTATTTCGTCTCGGCCAGTGAAAACGCAATCGCCTTCCATCTCTACGGCGGCGTTTCGACGAACATCCAACTCGCTACGGGCAATGTGTTCCTGCGGGAAACCAGCGCCTATCCATTTTTCGGCTCGATCAGGATCGAGGTCAGCCCTGACGCGCCAGCCGAGTTCACTATCAACCTCCGCATTCCCGGTTGGGCTCATGAAGCCGAAGCTTCGGTCGGGGGATGTGCAGTCGATGTGACGGCATGCACCAGAAATGGCTATCTTGCGATCTCGCGGCTATGGAGTGCCGGAGACACCATCGCCCTCGAGCTACCGATTTCTCCCGAGCGCATCTATGCTCATCCCTCGGTCAAGCAGGATATCGGCCGGGTGGCGCTTAAGCGCGGACCATTGGTTTATTGCGTTGAAGAGGTCGATAATCCCGGGGCGCCCGTGCAGCAGCTCACACTGCCGCGAGAGTCCGAGATCGAAACGATGGAACGGGGCGATCTTTTCGATGGCGTGGTCACGCTGACTGCCTCCGCGCAGCGCGTCGAAGACCAAGGCTGGGGAGACAGCCTATACAGAAATACACCCCCCATCGCTTCGGACTGCCGGCTAACCGCCCTGCCATACTATCTCTGGAACAATCGGGCAAAAGGCTCGATGCAGGTGTGGCTGCTGGAAAGCTGAATGGCCGAGGTGAGAAACCCGTTGGTTGGCTGGCTGTCTGCCCAGGTGAGCGGAGTATGCCAAAGTTTTGTTTGCAGGAGTGAACGGATGTCGCGATTTCGCCTATTGACGATCTTCATGTCGGGAATGCTGGGAACGGCGACGTTGCCGGATCCAGTCGCCTCGGCACCAGTCCTCAACCCCGCCAATCGCAATGGGCTGGTCGAGCAGAACGAATTACTGATGCTGGAGAACAGGCTGCGGCGGCAGCAATATCAGCAGCAGCAGCAGCAGTTCCGTTCCCAGGATCGCGAGATCGCGCCGCAGCAACGGCCCGATCGACCGCTTACTTGCCAGCTACAGCCGTCAAGCAACGGCTTTGTGAGCATCTGCCGCTGATGAGGCGGCTTGCCACTTATTTAGGCGGCCATAGCTTGTGCGCGTCGTGCTTAACTAGCATCAGAGGCGTTTTTTGATTTCGCAGCTCGTGCTTGGGCACTGGAGAGCCTACGCGATGGCGCCACGCTGATGGCCGACTCCGATGACAGCTTCGACATCATTGTCGTTGGAGCGGGGCCGGTCGGACTTTGCTTCGCCGCATCACTCGCTCAAAGCCAACTCAAGGTCGCAGTTGTCGAACAGAACTCAATTGATACTCTCGCCAATCCGCCTTTTGACGGCCGGGAAATCGCGCTGACCCACGCCTCGATCAGAATCCTTCGCGAGATCGGCGCTTGGGATGCCATCCCTGCTTCGGACAAATCACAGCTTCACGGCGCGCGCGTGCTCAACGGTTCGAGCCCTTTCGCTCTGCGTTTCGATCCTCCCAGCGGGTCTGGAGAACCCCTCGGAGTTTTGGTCCCAAATTGCCGGATCCGCGACGCGCTGTTCAAGACCATCCACGTGCAGAATCACGCGCGGCTGCTGTGCGGCCACTCGGTCGTAGATGCAACAACCAGCCACACAGGAGCACTCGTAACGCTGTCTAATGGCGTGCAGTTGAACGCTAGCCTTGTGGTTGCCGCCGATTCACGTCTGTCGGCCACTCGTGATCTGCTCGGCATAGGCGCCGATATCAATCGGCTTGGCTACTCGATGCTAATATGCCGGGTGCGGCATGAGCGCCCCCACCACCAGGTGGCAATCGAATGGTTCGATCACCATCAGACGATAGCGATGTTGCCCCTGGCGGAGGGAGTGTCGTCGCTGCTGCTCACCCTGCGCTCAAACGAGGCCGATAGACTGCTTGCCTTCAGCGACCATTTGTTTCTGAGGGAATTGACGAACCGGTGTCGAGGGCGCCTTGGAAAAATGACCTTGGCAAGCAAGCGCCACACCTATCCGCTGGTCACGACTTGGGCGCACAAATTCCGAGCTCCCAGCGCCGCACTCATCGGCGACGCTGCCATCGGCATGCACCCGGTGACTGCGCATGGTTTCAACATCGGTATCAGCGGCCAGAAGCAACTCGCCTATGGAATCCTAACAGCATGTCGCGACGGTCGCGAGATTGCCGATCCCGACATGCTGCACGGATACGAAAGGTGGCTGCGCCTGTCAGCGGCGCCGCTCTTCCACGGCACGAACATTCTCGTCGGACTCTACTCAAGCGAGCACCCGGCGGCACGGCTTGCACGACATGTGGGGCTTCGGTTCGCCCAACATGCCCCCTTTATGCGGCATGGCATTTCGGCCATGCTTAGGCGATGAAACCGTACCAGCAGCTTTGGACCTTGCGCGATGAAAGAGGGCCTCATTCGCCGGAGTAATCGCTGCCCCTGCACGCAGAGGCGGCAGCTTCCTGCGGCAGGCCCTAAATGTCGCCCCGATCGATCTTGGTCGGGCGCTCGTCATGGCCGGGGGCGTCGAGACGGAGGCGGATCGGCAATTTCTTTACAAGCTTGGCTGCAGAACTGCTCAGGGCTTCCTGTTCTCCGAGGCGGTGCCTCTCAGCCAAGCTCTTGAGTAAAAGAGCACCCGAAGCAATGTTGATCACCGCCGTCAACAGTCACTGCATCGAGCAGAGCGTCAAATGACCGATGGGCTGGGGTGAGGCGGGAATGGGAAACGCGTTGATCACGGGCGTGCAACGAGCGCAAATGGGTTCGACGTCGACAGCCCGTGCCATTTTCCCGACTGCGGGATGATCAGGCTTTCCAGCCCGGCGGCCAGCCGGTTTGCAGCCGAGTTGATGGTGTTGGCGTAGACGCGGGCGCCGCGCCGCTCCTGCCGCTCGGCCTGCGGTTCCGCCCCCGGCCACCACTCCAGAAATCGGGCGCGTCGGGGTCGCAGAATTCCCGATACCGCCTCCCAGACAGCCTCATACCGGCAGCGCTCGCTCTCCAGTTCCGCCTGTCGCGACAGGATATAGTAGGCGCGGGAATTGCTCTCATGGCATTTCCTTGTTCGGTCGTATCAGCTTGTTCGAAGCCCAGATATTGCCAAGGCCAGGTCGAATTTAGTTATCTTTTTCGATAATCAAGGGGCGCGGGGGGGGGCGAATCAAGGAGATCGATGTGACAATGACGGAGAGCCTACCCGGTGCCCTGACGAGGCGAAGCAAGCAGGTTGCAAAACGGCTGATCGGCTACGATTCCCGCAACTGGCTGCGCATCAGGCAGATCGAGGCGTTCACCGCGTTTCTTGAAGCTGACGGCCGCGAATCATCTGACGTGATCGAGGTTTCACCCGGCTGGAACCGCTACTGGAAGACGATGTGCTCCAACTATACCTCGGTCGATTTCCCTGATTTCGACGTCTGCAAGGACCGCACCGACCGGCAATATTCCGTGGTCATCGCCGACCAGGTGCTGGAGCATGTGCAGCGCCCGTTTGCCGCGGCACAGAATATCCACGCCATGACCCGGCCGGGCGGCTGGGCGATGGTGGCGACGCCATTCCTGTTCAGGGTGCATGCCAGGCCGCACGACTACAACCGCTGGACCCCCGCCGGCCTGAAGCAGGTGATGGTCGAAGGCGGCTTCCCGGAATCCGGGATAGAAGTGTTCGGCTGGGGCAACAGAGCCTGCGCCAAAGCCCATATCGGCGGCCCGGTGCGCGCCTACGGCCTATGGCGCGACCTCAGCAACGACGAGGAATACCCGCTGATGGTCTGGGCGTTCGCGCGCAAGCCGGAGTAAGAGCGTAGTCTCCCCGCTTGAGGACCCTTGAGGGGAGATGCTCGGCAGAGCAGAGGGGTCATCTCGCGTAAAGCGCGGGCATCCTCTGTCCCCGATAAAGGCTGCTTCAACACGTGCCGACCCCCCGCTGTCGCCATCGGCATAATCTCCCCCTTCAAGGGCCCCTCAAGGGGGAGATTATGCGCACTCCCCCGCCGCTTCACCTGCCTCGCATGCCGGTGCCAATACCAGCAGGCCAGCGCAGCAGAGCTGTGCGAAGGCCGGTATCAACCTTGAGGTCAGGCGCGAACGGGACGACGGCTACTTTAGGTGAAAATAGATCAAGGCTTCATCCGCGGCTTGGCCAAGTCTCGGGAGGACCGGCTGCTTGTCAAAACGGTGATCGATCTTGGTCGGGCGCTCCGCATCGATGTCATGGCCGAGGCGTCGAAACAGAGGCGGACCGGCAAATTCTGTACAAGCTCGGCTGCAGAACTGCTCAGGGCTTCCTGTTCTCCAAGGCGGTGCCTTTGAGCCAAGCGCTTGAATTGGCACTAAAAGAGCACGCGAAGCAATGTTGATCGCCGCCGTCATCAGTCACTGCATCGAGCAGAGCAGTCACTGCATCGAGCAGAGCGTAAAAGGACCGATGGGTCGGGCGAGGCGGGAATGGGAAACGCGTTGATCACTGGCGTGCCATACGCCGTTCGTGGCGCAGGTAGGTTTTCCAGGGTGGCAAGTCGCCTCCAGTCCGCGATTCACTTCGGTTACGCTGATCATGATGTCCGGAAGCAAAGCGAAGGCTTAGAAGGGTAGTCCGCTTGCTCAGGTCAGACGAATCCCAGTTGTTGGGCGGTCTGGAACAAAGCGAGCAGCATGATCAGGCAGCCGACGAGCCGCAAAAGTGTCCGCTCGGCAATCGCCTTGAGCCCCCATCCGGCAAGCGGAGCGGCGACTATGCCGCCCACGATCAGCCCCAGCACCGAGCTTGCATGTGTCGACAGCGCCCCCGCTTCCTGCCAGTGCCCAGAGACGAGCGCGACGATGAAGGTGACGGACACCGCTAGCGTGATCAGGAACTCGGCCGCATTGACAGTGCCGATCACATAGCGGGGCGGCGCGCCAGCGCCGAGCAGTCCGGTCACGACCATCGGACCCCATCCGCCGCCGCCTGCAGCGTCGAGGAAGCCGCCGACAGTGCCCAGCGGCGCCACAAGACGGGTAGGAACCGGATTGCTGGGGATCTTGCGGAACGACCGGAGGAACAGCCAGAGCCCGATCACAGCGAGATAGGTCGTGACGTAGGGCTTCACCATGTCGCCGTCGAACGAGGTCAGCACGAAGGCGCCGAGGCAGCCGCCGAGAATGCCGAAAGGAGCAAGCCGCCAGAACAGCTTCCAGTCGATATTGCGGTGGTAGTGGTGCGCCGTGCCGGAAGCGGCCGTGGTGAACACTTCCGCCGCGTGTACCGCGGCGGAAGCCTGCGCCGGCGGAACACCGAAGGAGAGCAGCACGGTGGAGGAGATCGCGCCATAGGCCATGCTAACGCGCCGTCAACGGCCTGGGCGAGGAAGCCGACAATGGCGAACAGAATGAAGTCAGTCATTGGTGTCCGCCGTGAAAGTGCCGCCGTATGTAGCCTTATGGATGTGGCATCCGGCTTGGCTCCGCGTCAGAGAAAAGGGCGGCATCGCTGCCGCCCATCGAGATTGTTGAGGTGCGTGGACCTTAGAAATCCATACCGCCCATACCGCCCATACCGCCCATGCCGCCGCCGCCCATGCCGCCAGGCATGCCGCCGCCAGCCGACTCCTTCTTCGGAGCCTCCGCGATCATGGCTTCGGTGGTGACCAGCAGGCCGGCGACCGAGGCCGCATCCTGGAGAGCTGTGCGCACGACCTTGACCGGATCTACGATACCCATGGCGATCATGTCGCCATATTCGCCGGTCTGGGCATTGAAGCCGAAGGTCGGGCCCGTGTTCTCGAGGATCTTGCCGGCAACGATCGATGCTTCCGCACCGGCGTTGGCCGCGATCTGGCGAGCCGGAGCCTGCAGCGCGCGACGCACGATGCTGATGCCGGCGGTCTGGTCGGAGTTGGCGCCGCTGACGGTGATGGCCAGCGAAGCGCGCAGAAGTGCGACGCCACCGCCGGGAACGATGCCTTCTTCGACGGCCGCACGGGTCGCGTTGAGGGCGTCATCGACGCGGTCCTTCTTTTCCTTGACTTCGATCTCGGTCGCACCGCCGACGCGAATGACGGCAACGCCGCCCGCCAGCTTGGCGAGACGTTCCTGCAGCTTCTCCTTGTCGTAGTCCGATGTGGTCTCCTCGATCTGCTGCTTGATCTGGGCGACGCGGCCCTGGATCTCGGCCTTCTTGCCGGCACCGTCGACGATGGTGGTGTTCTCCTTGGAGATCGACACCTTCTTGGCGCGGCCGAGCATGTTGAGGCCAACATTCTCGAGCTTGATGCCGAGGTCTTCGGAAATGACCTGGCCACCGGTGAGGATGGCGATGTCTTCCAGCATGGCCTTGCGGCGATCACCAAAACCCGGCGCCTTGACGGCGGCGATCTTCAGGCCGCCACGCAGCTTGTTGACGACGAGCGTGGCCAGAGCCTCGCCTTCGACATCTTCCGAAATGATGACCAGCGGCTTCGAGGTCTGCACGACAGCCTCGAGGATCGGCAGCATGGCCTGCAGGTTGGAGAGCTTCTTCTCGTGGAGAAGGATGTAAGCGTCTTCCAGATCCGCAACCATCTTGTCGGCGTTGGTGACGAAGTAGGGCGAGAGGTAGCCGCGGTCGAACTGCATGCCTTCGACGACTTCGAGTTCGGTCTCCGCGGTCTTGGCTTCCTCGACCGTGATGACACCCTCATTGCCGACCTTCTGCATCGCTTCGGCGATCATCGAGCCGACCGAAGCATCGCCATTGCCGGCGATGGTGCCGACCTGGGCAACCTCTTCCGAGGTCTTGATCTTCTTGGCGTTCTTGATCAGCGTCGCGACGACGTCGCTAACCGCGAGGTCGATGCCGCGCTTCAGGTCCATCGGGTTCATGCCGGCGGCAACCGACTTGTGGCCTTCCTGGACGATCGACTGCGCCAGAACGGTCGCGGTCGTGGTGCCGTCGCCGGCGATGTCGTTGGTCTTCGAAGCGACTTCGCGGACCATCTGCGCGCCCATGTTCTCGAACTTGTCTTCAAGCTCGATTTCCTTGGCGACGGTGACGCCGTCCTTGGTGATGCGCGGTGCGCCGAACGACTTGTCGAGGACCACGTTGCGGCCCTTGGGGCCGAGCGTGACCTTCACAGCGTCGGCGAGGATGTTGACGCCGCGCAGCATGCGCTCACGGGCATCGCGAGAAAATTTTACGTCTTTGGCAGCCATTTTTAGCTCCTGGCAGGGGCTTGAATTGAGCCCTGAGGTTTAAGTGATGGTGAGGCCGATATTCAGCCGATGATGCCCATGATGTCGGATTCCTTCATGATCAGAAGGTCTTCGCCATTGAGCTTGACTTCGGTGCCCGACCACTTGCCGAACAGGATGCGATCGCCGGCCTTGACGTCCAGCGGGACGAGCTTGCCGGCTTCGTCACGGGCGCCGGAACCAACGGCGATGATGTCGCCTTCCTGCGGCTTTTCCTTAGCCGTATCGGGGATGATGATGCCGCCGGAGGTCTTGGATTCGGATTCGACCCGACGAACGACCACGCGGTCATGCAGCGGCCGGAAATTCGACTTTGCCATTTTGGATATCCCTGGTGCGGAGGTTGAAAGGTTCTCCGTTGCCGGAGCGTGGTTAGCACTCGCCAGTGGAGAGTGCTAACGTGGCGCTGAAATAGGCTGTGGGCTCGTACTAGTCAAGACGGACGAGGGGACGGCCGAAGAGCAAAGGATTTGGAATCGGCGCGGAAGCCTCGCGTCCGTTACGGTGCATCCAACTGCCTAAGCGAGCGTTTCGGCCGTAAGCGCTGGGCCAACTTTCGTCTCTGTTTGGAATGTGAAATTATGTGAAATTAATGGCCGAGCAGTCGGCCGGAATCGATGGTCAGCCAAACAGTCTTGAGCTTTTTGCAATTCATCATAACCTAAGTGGCATCGCCAAAAGGAGCGCTTATCGCAATCGATGGTCTGCAAATGCCTGCCGAAGCGCCTGGCAATCCTAAAGCGCGCTCGCAATTTGCTTGTTCGGTAGGTTCCGATCAGCGGGTCGAGCGGAATGCTCGTTTTGAGGACGATGTTTGGGATTTCATGATCGAGGTGGATTGTTTCAGTGGTGAGGTTTGCCGCTTCAGAGAGCCTGAGTCCCATGTCGGCGATTAGATAGACAGGATGGCGCGCCTCCTCGTTGAACCCGTCCAGTGCGCCTTCCGCGAGAAACTCTCCCTGCACGAATTCCGCCGTGAACGCAGCGCGTTGAGCCGCAACGGCACCGGAAAGCCGTGACGATCATGCCGGGTACTGGCGTGTGCTGCGATGTTGTAGGTGGTCACGCGGGCCTTGACGTCATTGCGATCGGAAGACCGAGATTTTCCATCGGCGTCACAGTTTGCGTTACGGTTGTGGCCTCGGAGTTCACAAGACCAATCGAGCACTGAGACGTTGGCCAAGTGTTAAGAGCTTCGTTCGGCCCTTCCATTGCTCTGCGGCATCTCCGGAGGGAACTGACAGGTTCGCCGCGATAATCTGCGGCTCGCACCCTCAGGGGCCTTACGCCGGTTTTACCCACCCTCGTGGGCCCCACGCCGATTTGACCATAAACCGAGATGAAACGTAAGCGGTGTTCCGACGGCACCTTTCGGAGATCGGCATGAAGGACGATGTTCGGAGCCTTTGAGGGCTTCGACATATGACGATTTCAGAGCTAACGCTTAAGTCGAACGATTTGGAGCCGGTGCGCCGGTTCGAGGTGTTCACGGGCTCCGGCCGGCGACGCGAGTGGCCTCCAGAGGAGAAGGCGCGGATCGTTGCGGAGAGCTACGAGGCTGGCGTGACGGTTTGTGCTGTAGCTCGCCGATATGCGCTTTCCCCGCAGCAATTGTTTGCCTGGCGCCGTGCCGCGCGTCAGCCATCGGCAGAGGCGACGGCATCAGAATCCCTGTTCGTTCCTGCGGTGGTTGCAGCGTCTTTGCCGGAACCGGTGGCGCAGCGCCCAGGACGACCACGGAAGCAGAAGGCGGTCCGCGACGCCGGAGTGATCGAGCTTGAGATCGGCGGTGTCGCCATGCGCGTTGGCCGCGGCGCCGACACCAAGACGGTGGCTGCTATAATCCGCGCGCTTAAGGCAACGACGTGATCGGGCCGACGGGTGCGGTCAAGGTCATGGTGGCGACGAAGCCAGTGGACTTCCGCAAGGGCGCGGACGGGCATTCCCCTGGCCGTGGTCCCGCCTCCGCCCATGCGCGAGGTGTACACTGCCGCGGCGAGCGATCAGGTGGAGCGTGCCTCCCTGGCGACGGCCCACATGAAGCCGACTAGTTCGCGGGCGATCGCCGTGCAGACCACCGTCGTTCGCTTGCCTGGCGCAACCAGCTTTCGATACCGGGTCGTCAGGCGGGCCTGAGCCTTCCATGCGATCTCGCGGACTTTCGGCGGCGCTTGCTCCAACCGGTATAGCTTCGCCTTACCGATCCGGGGCGGATGTCGATAGGTCCAGGCGCTCTCGACCAGCATGTGGCGAACGCGGCCATTGCCTGCCTTAGTGATGCCGCCACGCCTGATTGTCTCTCCAGTCGATCGCTCACCGGGAACGAGGCCGAGGTAGCCCATGAGCTGGCGAGGGCTCTCAAAACGGCTCACGTCGCCGACCTCGGTAGCGAACGTCACGGCGACAATCAGATCGACCCCACGCAATGTCTGGAGCGCTCGTACGATCGGCGCCAGCGACCAGTTCGGAATGAACTCTTCGATCACGCGCTCAAGCCGTTCCACCCGCTCGTTCGACACGCGCACCGCTTCGACCATCTCCTGGAGCGCGATCTGATGTGCGGGATAATCGAACCGCTGCTCCTGCAACCAGCGCAGGTAGCGCATGGTCCAGCTCTTTGTGCGCGGATAGGTACGACCATGCTTGAGCATGAAAGCGCCCACCTGCTGGCGATGGACCCGCAGCGTCTCGACCGCGGCTGCCCGGGCGCGAACGAGATCTCGCATGGCTTCGTGATCTTCATCGGGAACCCATACCGCCGTCAGTTCGCCGGCGCGCAGCAGCCTTGCCAATGAAAGAGCATCCCGGCGGTTCGTCTTCACCCGATCGCCAGGCTTCCTTGGAATCAGCGATGGCGCGACCACGGTGCATTCATGGCCAAGGGAACGGATCAGCCGGTAAAGGCCATAGCCGGTTGGGCCCGCCTCGTAGCAGAGGTGGATGCGATCGAACTTGGCGGCGATCCGTTGGATAACGCGGCGCATGCTCGTATCCGATGCGTCGACCTCGCCGAAGAACCGAACCTCTCCCTCCCGGCCGGCTTCCGCAATCGCGATGGCATTCCTCAGCTTGGCGACATCGATTCCGACAAATGCTTCCCTATAATCTGCCACGGCTCGTCCTCCTGTGATGAGGATCGGCTCGGACCGCCCGAGCAACCCTCGGACGCGCAGTGTAGGGCGAGCTACCTCACCGGCAGAAGCGGACATACGGTCTTACGAAACACTGTTTGTGGCGCGCCGTCGACCAGGATGGCTATGTGCTCGACGAGATCGTCCCGAACCGCCGCAAGACCAAAGCGGCCAACCGCTTGCTGACGCGGCTGCTGAAGAAGCAAGGCGTCTCGCCGAAGCGCATGATCACCGACAAGTTGCGTCCCTATGGAGCAACCAGGCGACAGGTGATGCCGGGCGTCGAGCATCGGTCGCATAAGGATTGAACAACCGGGCGGAGGATGCACATGTGCCGCTGCGAAAACGGGAGCGGATGATGCAAGGCTTCCGATCACCAGGAGCACTGCAACGCTTCGTTTCGATCTTCTCGGCTCTGCGCAATCTCTTCGTCCCGCCCCGCTCAAAACGCTCCGCTCTCGCTATATATATTCACCGCCTGCAGGCCATGGCGGAATGGAAAGCCGTGGCCATGGTAAGCTGACATCAGCGGCCGCAGGTCTCAACGCGTGTATGTGCAGACAACGTGACATCGCCTCTTCGGGCATTTTGATGTTTTCAGGCGCAACGCGATGACATCAGTCGTCGGTCAGGCTGAAATCTCGGCCTCGCGCACCATCCAGTCCGGGCCGGCTGTTGCGGACCTTGGCTTGGCATTGAAGCCGTCCGGCGAAAACTCACGGATGCTCGAAGCGGTGCCCGCCCCTTGCACGATCGAAGTGACGCAGGCGCGCGCCCGGGAGCACGCTCTCTTTATCGCAGTCGAATAACGAAATACGCACGATCATAACTATCCGCAAATGCTCCGGAGAATGACATCGCTTAGAGTGGAGAAATCCAAAGAAGAGGAAAGAAGTGAAAGCCAACCTCATAATTTGCCTTTGTGGACTCGCGGCAGTCTCGCTAGCAGTGTCTGCGGCCCCGGTAATAGCGCAGGTTCCTCATTGCGGTTTGAAACTATGTCGCTGACACTAGACGTTGCCAATACGGTCGCCAGCCTCACATACGACGAACTGCCGGCAGCAGTAGTTGACAAGGCGAAGCTCCTTGTCCTCGACCATGTCGGCTGCATGATCGCGGGAAGCACCAGCCGCGGGGCGAGACAAATGACGCCCTATCTCGCGCGTACCGACTCCGGTGGTCCCAGCACCGTTTTCGATGAAACGAACTGTGCACGAGGAAAGGAAAGAACGCCAATTTCCTGCGTTAATAGCAGGATTTTGACCGTAAAGCGCTCCAATGAGTTGATATTGTCGAAATAGGGCTTCGATAAAGGCCACAGCGAACACCCATCCGAGTGAGGAGCATCTCAATGTCGCAGGAACTCGACTATCTCAGCCGCCGTTTAGCTGCGGGTCGGCTGAGCCGACGTGAATTTCTCGGACATGCGACGGCGCTCGGCGTTTCAGCCACGTTCGCAAATTCGATCCTCGCCAGCGGCGCGCGCGCATCTATGCGTACTGTTCCAGTTAAGCGCGTTTACGAGAAACCTGTACTGACCCCGCTGGGCCACATGGCGCAGGTCACTCAGAAATCAGGGGCTGAGGGGCCGGTCCGCGGCGGTGTCATCGGGGGCGGCCTTAGTGGTGCTGGGGCAGCCGACAGTCTCGATCCGGCGACGTCCTCGACGGTTATATCAAGGTCGTGGATATGATCAGGCGCTTACCCACCTGAGGTCATTCTGCGACACCGCGCCATTTGACAACAACGATCTGAGGATGGCGCTAAAGCTTGCCATCGACCGCGAGGAGATACTCAACAAGATCCTGCGTGGGTACGGTACGCTCGGCAACGAATTCCCGGTCAATGCCGGTCGCCCGACTCAGGATCAGACGTACTCGACTACCTATCTATCCACGATGCCCTGGAACGACACGCACTTCTTCAATGAAAGTTCGATAAACTTCTCATTGAGGCGCGACGCGCTCCCAGTTCGGCCGTTCCGGGCGACAATTCCGTTGCTCCAAAGCGGACGTCCGTTGATCGGCGCGAACTCCCCCGTCTTCAGTGAAATCCACCTCCATCAGATTTTGCATCTTGTCAGAGTACTAGTTGGTGTACTTTTTCGCCCGATGCAAGAATCGTGAATTTTGCAACAGTAGACTATCAATAACGCCGACTAAAGCGATATAGCACTTGACGAATTTGAGCTCCCAAGCGGGAGCTTGTTAGAGAAAGACATTGGGGGACGTTCACATGGCTAGATGCACAGCGCCAAGAGAGGGCCACCGCTCAGCGAGCGCTGCGGCGAACTGCCCTGCGTGCCGTCACCGCTACGGGCGCTACGGTGGATATAGCAGCGGGTCGTACTCGTCCCCGGCCCTGTCCTACTATTCCTCGTCGGGGGGCAGCGGGGGCGGCCGGAGCAGCGGCGGCGGGTCCGGCCGCATAAAAGCAAGTTGGTCGAAAGCTGGCTCGTCCGTGTTGTACACGCCTACAGAAGTGCGGGCACTCACGCCTATCCGCCACACTGTCGAGAGCCGAGCGGAACTACCTGACCTTCGAGATGTCTTCCTATGTCACGCGTGGGACGACCGGCAGGGGGCTGCCAAGGAGCTGCACGATCTGCTCGAATCACTCGATGTCTCGGTCTGGTTCAGCGAAAAGGACGTTGCCCTCGGCACGCCGTTGCTTCGCGAAATCGACAAGGGACTGGTGAAGTCGCGAGTCGGGATCGTGCTGGTTACTCCCGCGCTGCTGCGCCGCCTCCCAGCAGAGGGCATCGCCGACAAGGAGCTTTCGGCACTTCTAGCGCGTGAACAGCTCGTTCCTATCGTCCACAACACGACGTACGAAGCTCTCCGCAACGTCAGCCCCCTGTTGGGCTCGCGAAGCGGCCTGAGCACCGCAGAAGAGCCGATGGCAGACGTGGCGGCCAAGCTCGCCGAGCTGGTCGCACTCTAGCTTTATTGCCGGAGCGGCTGGCCCTACGTTACACAAGCGGTTCAGGCACTGACGCGCCGGCACTCACCAGGCAGCCGCACCCGTGCAAACCTGTCGGCAGCGAGCGGCGATTGCCGATATCTCCGGCGTTCAGCAGGTTCGGCAAAAGGTGAGGAGGCGCGAATTCGCCGCAGCATTGTGGGGCAGGGAAGGGCGCATGTCTTACCCCCAACAACGCCGTCGCAGGACAACTGGCTATGCTTTCTACCGCCCGTCGGCTCTCTACCACCCGTCGCATGGCCGACAGAGCCGGCGGCAGGGAAACTCGTAAGCCATTATGAATTTAGATCGACGCGTCGAGCAGTGTGGTCCAGCATGCGCGTGAGCTGTCGAGCATGAGCAAAGCCCGTCCTTGCCTTATGGTCGGAGAACTCCAGCTTTGCCTCGCCGAATGACAGCCCGTAAATAATGCAGTCAAAAGTGTGCATACCGCGGCGTCGACCACATTGTTTCAGTCTTTTCAACAGCGTAGGAATCTGACGGTATTATTGACGGTATGTGAAATCAGATTATATGATTTCATCAGGAAAATCAATGAGATGATAGTCTAATTGATGATTGAGTGGGAGTGAGGGGAGAGTGGCGCGCAGTAGGCTAGGCCACGACCGGGCAACCGAACCAGCAGAGTCTGTCCAACGACTGGCCGTGACGGTCTTTTTCCGACGACGCTGATCGTTGAAGGCACGTCTAAAGAAGGTCGAAAATCGATCGATCGATGCCGATAGTGGTTGAACCGAGCAAGTCGCGAATCACCGAAATTCGCCTTTGAAATCAACAGCGCGAATTTCTGACGGATGGGGGAGACGGTTCTTGGCTATCCACAGAAAAAGTTTCTGAAAAGTCAGCATGTTACGAAAGCTGAGAACAATCGAGTGGGAATAGGGGGGCGCCCGCATCTATGATCGACGTCTGGGGAGAAATTTTTCTGAACGGATTACGGTTCGATGAAACCCAAGCGCCAAAGCCTGAATTCCACGATCAAGCCGAACCGGGAGCCTAAGCTCTCGCGCGCCCACGCGCCTGCCGATCTTTCGCCGGTGGACTGGCAACGCGGCTTGCGCCGCCAGTTCGGACGCGAGCAGGACTTCGGACTTGAGAATCTGACCAGCGAACCGTTTTTCTCCGAATTTCGGGTCAGCAATCCTGTTTCGAAGTCCAGCTACCGTGTGGCGATCCGAGGCTTGGGGCCGGGTGGCAATTTCTGTTCATGCCCCGATTATGCCACCAGCGAATTGGGAACCTGCAAGCACCTCGAATTCACACTTGCCCGGCTGAAGAAAAAGCGCGGCGCCAGGACAGCGTTTGCGCGCGGTTACCAGCCGGCATTTTCTGAGCTGTATTTACGCAATGAAGGCAAGCGCTGCGTGTATTTTCGCGCCGGAACGGACTGCCCGCCGGCGGTGAGCGAGGCCGCCAAAGGCTTGTTCGATGCCGAACACGACGGGATGCTGCCGGACGAGCGGTTTGGCGAGTTGGAGCGCTTCATGACCTTGGTGTCGAAGTGCGGCCATGAGATGCGGGCCTATGACGATGCGCTCGATTTTATCGCGGGAAGGCGCGATGCGGACCGGCGTGCAGTAAAGCTCGAACAAGTGTTCCAGCGCGGTGCCGCCGATCCCAAGCTGCTGGCACTTCTGAAGGTACCGCTCTATCCCTATCAGGCCGAAGGCGCGCTGTTTGCGGTGCGAACCGGCCGGGCATTGATCGCCGACGATATGGGATTGGGCAAGACCATACAGGCAATTGCCGCAGCTGAAATACTGGCGCGACACTTTGGCGTCTCGAAAGTGCTGGTGGTCTGCCCGACCTCGCTCAAATACCAGTGGCAAAGCGAGATTATGCGTTTCTCGGGGCGGGAAGGTGAAAATGCGGCACGCGTGATCAACGGCGGTCGGGCGCAGCGGCAGATGGACTACGCCTTTGACGATTTCTGCAAGATCACAAATTATGAGAAACTCAAGCCCGATCTCGACCTGATCGCCGCGTGGGGACCCGAACTGGTCATCGTCGATGAAGCGCAAAGGGTCAAGAACTGGAACACGATTGCCGCGCGCGCACTGAAACGCATCGATAGCTCCTATGCGATCGTGCTTACCGGGACGCCGTTGGAAAACAAGCTGGAGGAACTGGTGTCCATCGTCCAGTTTGTCGATCAGCACCGGCTGGGGCCGACTTGGAAGCTGCTGCACGAGCATCAGGTCAAGGACGATGCCGGGCGTGTTACCGGCTATACCGGGCTGGAGAAGGTCAGCCAAACGCTGGCGCCGGTTATGATCCGCCGACGCAAATCCGAGGTGCTGCGGCAACTGCCCAGCCGGACCGACCAGAATCTGCTGGTGCCGATGACGGAGATGCAAATGCTCTATCATCAGGAAAACGCTGACGTGGTAGCGAAAATCGTCCAGCGCTGGCGCAAGACCAGGTTTCTGTCGGACAAGGATCAGCGCCGGCTGACCTGTGCGCTACAGAACATGCGCATGTCGTGCAACAGCACCTATCTGCTGGACCGGGAAACCGACCATGGCGTCAAGGCCGGCGAACTGGCGGCGCTGTTCGAGGATTTGTTCGCCGAGCCCAACGCCAAGGCGGTTGTGTTTTCGCAATGGACGCGGACCCACGACATCGTCATCCGCCGCCTCGAAGCGCGTAAGCTGGGCTATGTCAGCTTCCACGGCGGCGTGCCGTCGGAGAAGCGGCCGGCATTGGTCGAGCGGTTTCGCGACGATCCCGCCTGCCGCGTGTTTCTGTCCACCGATGCCGGCAGCACGGGGCTCAATCTGCAGCATGCTTCGACCCTGGTGAACATGGACTTGCCATGGAACCCGGCGATCCTCGAACAGCGCATCGCGCGCATTCATCGCATGGGTCAGAAACGGCCGGTGCGGGTCATCAATTTCGTGGCCAAGGGCACCATCGAGGAAGGCATGCTTTCGGTGCTGGCGTTCAAACGCTCTTTGTCGGCGGGAATTCTCGATGGCGCCAGCGGCGAGATTTCGCTCGGCGGTTCGCGTCTCAACCGCTTCATGAAGGACGTGGAAAATGTCACCGGGAGCATGGGTGAGGGCGAGGCCGTAACACCGGCCGAGGAAGTGAGGAACATCGCCGCTGCAGATGCGGCCGGTTCCGCGGAAGATGTAAATGCGGATGTAGACGCTGGAGCGGGCGAGACGGCGATTGCGCGAACTGATGCGGCCGGAGCACCGCCGAGCGATACGGGTGCCGATGTCGATCCCTGGCGCGCCTTGCTGCAGGTCGGCGCCCAGTTTGTCGCCGCGCTGGCGTCCGCCAACGATCCCAGCGCACCGGCGCATCCATGGATTGAGCGCGATCTCGCCACCGGCGCGCAAAGCCTCAAAATGCCGCTGCCGCCACCGGAAGCCGCGAGACAACTTGCCGATACGCTTTCTGCACTCGCGGACAGCTTGCGGGGGAAGATTGCATGACGAACCGTGGCTGAACGCATGATCGCTTCAATCGCGCAGTACTCTTCACCGCGTAGTCGAGTGCCGCTTCCTCGCAGGCTCATCTCAGCCGGAGATCACGCACAAAGCCTCTGGGCCATTTTCGCCGCCGGGCACCCGGTCGTATGTCCAAATGGTGAGCATGCTGTTCCCGCGAATTAGTCACTGTCGGTCGCTCACTTGCCATTGCGACTGGAGCAAGATGATATTCTCCGCCGCCGACCACGGGCTGATGCGCAAGGAAGAGGCATCAGGCGTGGTGGAGATGTTTCGCCAGCACTACAGTACAGTCTGCCGCTCATGACGGCGGATTTCTACCGCTACGGCATGGCGTTCCTGAGCGCCGCCACCATCATCAACGAGGTGCGCGGCATCAACCGCGTCGTCTACGACGTGACGAGCAAGCCGCCGGGCACAATCGAGTGGGAGTACCGGGCAACGGCGGCAATAGCATGTTCAAGCCTCCATCAACCTGGAAGACAGGAATTCGATGAAGCGCTGGGTCTTGGCTGGAATAAGGCGAGTTTCGGTGACGGCGTAAATGCTGACCGACGACCCCTGCCATTCGGGCAGGATGCGTCGGAGCCGGCCAGAGGCCAAGTCTTCGGCGACGATCTTCTCGGCAAGCAGGGCGATGCCCTGGTGGTTGACCGCCAGGGCGCGGATCATCCCGACGCTGTTGAGCGTGAAGCGGCCGCGAACGCCGACATCGACCTTGTTCATCTCCTGGTGCAAAGTCCAGGTCGGGCTCCGCGGCATGCAGATGCATTCATGCTCCGCCAGGTCCGCTGGTGTCGCGGGCTCGCCTGACGCTTCGATATAGCCAGGAGACGCATAGAGGTGGCGCGAATGCCGCCCGATCAGGCGAGCGATCAGGCTGGAATCTTCCAGTTTGCCGATGCGGATCGCCACATCGAACGGCTCGGCCACCAGATCGACGCGGCGTGGGGTCAGGTCGAATTCGAACGTGATGCCGGGATAGTGCCGTGCGAAATCGCCGATGATCGGAGTGAGGTAAAGCGTGGCGAGGTCGACCGGGAGCGAAACCCGTAGGACGCCGCTCGGCTGCTCAAGCATCGCGCCGAGCTGTTCGTGCGCCAGCCGCGCCTCGTCGACGATTCGCTTGCTTCGCTCATAATAGAGCTGGCCGGCCTCGGTGAGCTCGATCTTGCGCGTCGTGCGATGCAGCAGTCTCAGGCCGATCGCCTTCTCTAGTTCGCTGATACGTCGCGACAGAGTGGAGTTCGGCATGCCGAGAGCCTCCGCAGCCTTCCGAAAGCTCCTGGCTCTGGCCACCTCCACGAACAGCGCCATGTCGTTCAAATGGTTCAACCGATTGCTCCATAGATGGAAAGATGATTTCACTTCTGCCGGATTTATCCCGTGAGTGGAATAGCGGACAAGGACTCCAGCAAAATGGAGGTCCCCAATGAGTCCGCTGTTCACCCCTGTCCGCGTCGGCCGCTACACGCTGCTGAACCGCCTCGTCATGGCCCCGATGACCCGCAGCCGCGCCGGCTTCGACGGTACGCCTGGCGCGCTGGCCGCCGAATATTATGCCCAGCGTGCCGACATCGGCCTGATCGTCACCGAAGGCACTCAGCCCTCGGATGACGGCCAAGGCTACGTCACCACCCCGGGCATCTACACTCCCGCCCACGTCGCCGGCTGGCGGAAGATCATTTCCGCCGTGCACGACAAGGGCGGCCACATCTTCATCCAGCTCATGCACGCCGGGCGCATGTCGCATCCCGACAACACGCCACATCACCGCCAGGGCGTCGCGCCGTCCGCAATCGCGCCGGGGACGGGCATGTTCACCGCGACCGGGCTGCAGGACATTCCCACGCCGCGCGCGCTGACGACCGAAGAAGTGCGCCGGACCGTCGCCGATTTCCGCCATGCGGCCCGCTCAGCGATCGAGGCCGGCGCCGACGGCATCGAGATTCACGGCGCAAACGCCTACCTCGTCCAGCAGTTCTTCGCGCCGAGCGCCAACGCCCGCACGGACGAATATGGCGGCTCCCTCGAGAACCGCGCCCGCTTCGCCATCGAGGTCGCAACGGCGATCGCCGAGGAGATCGGCGCGGACCGCACCGCGATCCGCCTGTCCCCGGGGGCGACCATGTGGGGGATCGACGAAGGCGCCGAAGGGCCGGACCTCTACCGCCATCTTGTCGCCGAGCTCGACAAGCTCGGGCTCGCCTATGTGCACATCATGCACCAGGGCAACGAGCCGTTGCTGGCCGATATTCGCAAGCTCTGGCGCCAATCGCTGATCCTCAGCCGGCCGGGTCGTCCGCGCGACCAGATCGGAGCCGACGTAGCTTCGGGGCTGGCCGATCTCGAAGCCTATGGCCAGATGGTCCTTGCCAATCCGGACTACGTCGTGCGGCTGAAGGCCAATGCAGCGATGAACGGGGCAGACCAAAACACCTTCTTCGGCGGCAACGCGCGAGGCTACATCGATTACCCCGCCCTGAGCGCCTAGGGTACGCGGCCATACCCGTTGTCGAGCTCCAGCGTCCGTCGCCGCTCAGCATTGGCTCGTCAAGGCCATGTCTCTCGTTGAGGCAGCGCCGCCCATCATCGAGGCCTGGGCGCAAGATTGACTATCAGATCAGGCGGCGGAAGCCGGTGCCAAAATCGAAGCCCTGAACGGATGATCGATCAGGGCTGGGGGAGCTACGGACCGATATCAGTTAATGAGAGGAAATTAGGTTGGATCAATCACCGCGTCCTTCGACTGCCTCGGATAAGAAGGCACTTGCCGAGACCGCAAATTCAAGCGCGACGGGGAAGAAAAAGGTCCTGCTCGTTGGCGCCACAGGGTTCCTCGGAGCCAAGATTCTCCGCAACCTGGCGCATGCTGCGAATGCGACCATCGTTGCGATGTCGCGTAAGGGCGCGCCCTCAAATGAGAGCGCCGACGTCGAATGGGTGCGCGGCGATATGATGGATCCAGCGTCATTGGATCGTGCTTTGCAGGGTGTGGACGTCGTAGTCAGTTCGGCTAACAGTTACATGAAGGGAAGCCTCGACACGGACTTTGAGGGCAACCAGAATCTTATAGAGGCCGCAGCAAGAGCCAATGTTGGCCGATTTGTTTTTCTCAGCATCGTCAGCTGCGAGGCGGCGTCAGCAGTGCCACATTTCCACGCCAAGAAAGTGGCCGAGGATCTGATCAAGGCCTCCGGTGTGCCATATGTATTTGTCCGCGCGCCCACATTTCTCGATCAAAGCTCAGACTATATTGCGAAGGGTGTGAAAGCTGGCCGGTTCCTGGCGATGGGCGATAAGACTACAAAATGGTCCTATGTTTTGACAGATGATCTGGCCTCATATCTTGCAAAAGCCGCGACGTTTCCTGGTAGTGAAATCAACAACCAAACGATCGATGTCGGCTGGCGCGATGGGCCCAAGAGCCAGCAAGAGGTCGCCGATCTCGTCTCCGAGGTTATAAAGAAACGCCTCAACGTCCGGGTTGTGCCGTGGCTGGTTTTCCGCTTGCTCGCACGCCCGGTAAAGCTGTTTTCCGAGCTTGGGTATGATCTGATTCAGATGTTCCTGTTCTTCAAGAAGGGCGTCTATGTTTCGCATATTTCGAAGCAAGAACACTTCTTTGGACCCGCCCCTACATCCCGAGATGCGATCACGCGATGGGCGAAAAGTCATCAGCTAAATTCCTGATGCATATGGACTGGCTTCCAAGAGCAGCGAGACAGAATGATGATGTTGGAAACGGGTTCGTCCGCGCGCTCACGCGCGACAACCATGCTCTCGGATGAGGTGCTGGAACAGACACGTTCCTGGATTGATGCCAGGATCAACCAAGTGTCGGTCACACAAGTGCTATGCTTGCCGACTGGCCGGGTCGAGGCTGTGATCAGGCCGGCAGGCGGAACTGCTGGCGCAAGGCCTTGTCGAACGTCCTCGCAGGCATGAAACGCCGCAGCAGGCTGATCTGCCACGCGACCTTGCCGACGGTGTAGCGTTGCCGCTGGTGCGCGGCCGTGGCCGCCAGAAGCACTGCGTCCGCCACCTTCTCGGGAGTATCGGCCGTTAGCATAGCTTTCTTGATAAAGGCATGCACCCAAGCGCGCCCTGCGTCGTACTCCTTCATCATGGAATCCGGTTCCAGCGAGTTTTGGTCGAATGTGCTTTGGACGTTGCCCGGCTCGATCAGCGAGATGCGGACGTTGAAGGCGCGGATTTCGTGGTCGAGCGACTCCGAATAGCCTTCGAGTGCGTGCTTGCTCGCCACGTAATGCGCCGAGTACGGTGCCGGCACGAATCCCAGCGCCGAACTGATGTTGACAATGCGGCCTTCTCCACGACGCCGCATCGAAGGCAACACGGCGTTGGTCATCCGCATGACACCGAACAGGTTGACATCGAACAGGCTCTGAACCTGAGCGACCGAGGACTCTTCGGCACCCCCAAACAGGCCCAAGCCGGCATTGTTGACGAGAACGTCGATACGCCCGGTGCTTGAGAGTACCGTCGAAACGAGTGAAGCCACAGAGGCTTCATCAGTCACGTTACAAGCCAGCATCGAGACCTGGCTCGGGCTCTTGCCACTCGCCTTGCGGCTAGTGCCGAAGACTGTGAAGCCGGCTCGTACTAAGGCTTCGGCACTCGCGTGACCAATGCCGGACGAGGCTCCCGTTACGAGAGCGGTTTTTTTGGAATTTAAGTTCACCGCTGCCTCCAAAACTCTGGAGCTTCCACCAGCGGCCTGCTATTGCATTACACTCAATTATAGAAATTATGATCGTAATGCAATAGCACGGGGCCAGCTTCAGTGCCGATCGATATGGTTGCGCCGCGAAATGTTCATGATGCCCTCCACTGGCGCTACGGGTGGGCTTGCGTTGCGGCATCAGGCGGCGCGTTGCCGTGTCTTACGGGCAGAGTTTTACGTCTGCCCGCCTAAGTCCTTGAATGCGAGCCCGGCCTTTTTGAGCGAACCGAGGAAGAAATCGACGTCCTCTGGTCTAATGATCCGCATTGCGACCTCCTGCCGGAGGTTCTTGATCAAGCCTGGCGCGTTTTCTTCAAGCCAGACACGCTCGCGCCGGGCGTCCGCTTCATATCCGCCTTCGCCGAAAATCGCGGCCGCGATGGTGTGATAGTTCGCGTTGCCGGGAACCGTCGCTTTCCTGATCCACATGGCCGCCTGCGGATAATCGCCGCGAAAATAGGCGCAAAGGGCAAGCGCGGTCTCGTAATAGGCTAAGGGACCCGGATTGCGTGTGCGAGCTTCCTCGACCAGCGGACAGCCGTCGTCCCAGCCTCCTGAAAGCGCCAGCCGATATCCGTATTCGCCCATCAGTTCGGTATCGTTGGGGTTGATGGTCAAGGCACGTTTGCCCACTAGCAGCGCCGCCTCGATCTCTTTGCTGAAATAGAGCGCGAACATTTCCGCCTGCAGGCCGCGGATGTTGAGCGGGTCCAGTTCCACGGCCCGCCTGGCCGCCGCAAGAGCGCGAGCGATCGAGGCCGACGTCGCGGCTTCGTTGGAAGGATAGAGGAATCGAATCTCGTCGATATAGGCCTGCGACAGCAGACCCCAAGCCGTGGCGTAGCCCGGGAAGCGGTCAACGGCCTTCTCCAGGCACGCACGCACCGCTGGAAGTGCCCTTTGATCGAGCTTTGCCCGGTATGCGTAGAAGGAAAGCGTGCAGGAATAGGCAGCCCAATCGTCGGGAGGATTCGAAACGTTGAGCGAGGCGTCCGCCTGATAGATCACGCCGTATGTCTGGGCCAGGCTTGTCGCCACTTTCTGTCCGATATTGGCCTCGGTCTCGAGAAGCGCGGCGACTTTCATCTCTCCATCATAACTGTCCGCCCACAGCACGGACCCGTCGGCGCGGTTGATAAACCTGACCCGAAGCCGGAAGGCATCCGCCGACAGGTGGACGCTTCCCGCAAGAACAAAGCGCGACGGCGCGACCGAATTTTCGGAAGACTGGACGACGATGACGTCCTTGAACTTAGAGAGTTGCCCGACAATTTCCTGTGTCAATCCGCCCGCAATCGCCCTGGAGGCTTCTGTTCCAGAAAGGTCGTCAAACGTCTCGACCAGCAATCGCGGAATCTCAGGCGAAGTCGGGCGGACGCCGCTCCTCGCCAATCCCAATGCCAGAACAGCCAATGCCGCGACGGTAGCCGCAAGAACCACCGTCAGCCATGATGCCTTTATCCATCGAGCAGGGGTCGGGACTTTCTCTGCCCACACAACCGGCAAGGCCGGCTCAATGGTCTCGGGGGTCGCTCGCACCGAGAACGTTGGAACGTAACCACCTTTCGGGATCGTGATGAGAATTGGATCGTCGTGTCCGGCAGTCAGATAGTATCGCTCGAGCCCGCGCCGGAGGTGGCCAGCCTCGATGCGGACAATCGGATCCGTCTGCGGGTCGAAGGACATGTCACGGCCGAACACTTCGACTGCGATCGAATAGGCCTTGATACGATCACCGCGACCCGCCAGCGTCTCCTCCACCACATGGCTGAGGAAGCGGCGCTCGCGACCGGTTGCATCGAAGTCCGCGCTGTTGAGGATCCGGGCAAGCTGGGCACGACAATCCTCTGGGGCGAGCCTATGCCCATTCCCTGCAGCTATTTCCGCCCGGATCACCTTGGTCCCCTCACATGACCTTGCCGGAGCCGCTGTACTGGAATTTCTGGCCTTGCAAATCGATGAGTCCGTGATCCGCCTGGTAGTCGAGGCTGAATGCATCTAGGGCCTTCAGCTGGTCGGCGACGGCCCGCAAGATGGGAATCGGCTTCCGGCTCGATGACAGTTTTTCCCCAGGCGGCCGAGTCCGCAAGCGCCAGCCCGACGCAAAATCCAATGCCCAGCCGCAGCGGCCGAGTTCCCGTGCCGCAAGTCGCTCTTATTACGGCCACGCGAGCCTCCCTGTAAAAAGAACGCTTCCCGATCGAGGTATGACTAAAGTCTAGCGAGTTGAGCAGATACCGCTATTGGCCTTTGGGGAACCGCAGCCCTAGCGGGTGCATCTGTCCGAGGGCAAGGCACTGGAACGCCCGCCGCGATCAGCGCCAGGCCGAGGTAGCGCGGTGCCGCCTTGCCGGATCGACTCCCGCCCTGCGGATCCATTGGATGTCCTTTGGTTCGCCTCACGATCGGGAAGGCCATCCGAGAAGACTGGCCGCGCTAATTGACCTTTGGGAAGGAGGCAGAAACCTATTGCAGCCCAAAATGAGATCGCCCGAAAGGCCGGGAAACTAGTTTTAGTTTAAGTTGCCTGAGGACGACGCGAGCGCCGCCTGGATCGCACCGATCAGCAAGGCGGCAGGGAAGGGTTTTTGGAGATAGGCGACGCAGCCCAAGCGAACGGCTTCCACCTCGATGGCACCGTCATCGACGGCGGTAATGAAAATGACAGGCAGCCAAGGATCGGAGCTCTGCAAGCGCCGCCTGAGCTCCAGTCCGGAAATCCCACCGAGCTGGATATCGAGCACGACGCACAAGATCGAGCTTGCCGGGTCGCGACCGAGAAAGGTTTCAGCCGATCCATAACCCTCAGTCGGAAATCCATGGGCGTTGAGCAGGCGCTCGACACTCCTCCGCATGCTGGTATCGTCCTCTACGACGGCTATCCTGCCTGGCAGGCTTTCCAAGGCGCGCCCCTTTCCCGTCTTGGCATCTGGGTAACCACATCCGAACGGTAGGCATAACCGGGCGCGTATGATACTGGCCTAAGGGGCAGAACCGCCTCTTTTTGGGGCGTTCAGGAGTCCCAGTCGCTCGGCGATCGACACCATCTCGGCCAGCGAATTCACTTCAAGCTTCTCCATGATCGCGTGCCTGTGGGCCTTCACCGTCCTTTCGGACGTGCCAAGTTCGAAAGCCACCTGCTTGTTGCGCTTACCGCGCACGACCATGTCGAAGACCTGAAACTCGCGCGGCGTCAGGCCGGCTGCGAGTGCATGAAGCTTGTCGATTCTATGATGCTCGGCGCAGCGTTTCTCGTTCTGCAGCAGCGCACGATTGATGGCCTCCAGCAGGTCCTTGGCCGAGACGGGCTTCTCCAGAAAATCCTCGGCACCCGCCTTGATGGCGCGAACAGTCGTGGCGATATCGCCGTGCCCGGTGAGGAAGACGGTCGGCAAAAGCGGCGCCTCCTGTGAAAGGCGGTCCTGCAGATCCGCGCCGCTCAGGCCGGGCATCTGCAGGTCGAGCAGTATGCAGCCTGGTTCCGCTGTCGGCAGGCGCGAAAGGATCTCTTCACCCGAACCGTAGGAAGCTACTCGAAACCCGGATGCCTCGACCAGCCGGCCGAGAGCCGTTCGAAACGACGCGTCGTCGTCGACAATGTGGATGACCGGTGTCATTGGATGCTCTGCGCCAGCGGCAGGTCGAAGCGAAAGACGGTGCCGCCCTCCGGGCGGTTGGCTGCCCAGATCCTGCCGCCATACGTCTCGATGATCGTCCGCGTGATGGACAGGCCCAGTCCGGTGCCTGCCGGCTTGGTGGTGTAGAAGGGATCGAAGACTGCGGCAAGCCGCTCATTGGGGATGCCGACGCCCGTATCCGAAATCGAGAGCTCGACCGTGGAGTTGTTGGTAATAGCGGTCTGGAATTCGAGTCTCCGCTCTGGCGAAGCCTTCTCATCCATCGCATCCATCGCATTCATCGCGAGATTGATGATGACCTGCTGGATGTGAACCCTGTCGGCGCGCACGGGCAGGTGCCTGGCCCCCCGAACCGAACGGACGGATACTTTCTGGCGTTCGGCTTCGGCGTGCAGGATGTTGATTGAACTGTCGAGAACCTCGTTGAGGTCGAAATCCTGCCAATCGATCTCGCCCCGCTTCTTGAGCATTTTGCGCAGGCGCTGAATGATGTCTCCCGCGCGCTGGTCATCGTCCTTTATGTCGGCGATGATCTGTTGGATGAGCTTGAGGTCGGGCTGATCGCTCTGAAGCAGTATCTCGGCCGCTTCCGCGTTGCTGCGTATCGCGCCGAGCGGCTGGTTGAGTTCATGCGCGATCGACGCGGACAGGGCGCCCGCCGTTGCGGACTGGTTGAGATGGACGACCTCGAGCAGGCGATGACGCGACTGGATTTCAGCTGCATGCCGGCGGCGACGCTCGTAGAACAGTCCGAGGATCGCCAGGCTCTGCGCCAGCAAGGCCAAGCCGACGAGGGTGATCTGCCATCGATACGTCTCCCAAAGCGTCGGCGTATAGTGAAGGATATTGGCGTCGTCCCGGAGGCTGGCCTTGTCCAAACCCCAGCGTTCTAGTTGACGCCAGTCGAGGACCGGAAAGTTGGTCGCATAGACAATCTGCGGAGCGGATTCGTCACCGGAAATACGTTCAATGACCTTGGCCGCAATGTCTTCGCCGATGGACCGATACGTCCCCATGTTGCCGCCCTCTATTCCCAGGCCGACATACGAACTCAGCAGACCGTAGCTCGGCGCACCGGAAACCGCCGCGATTTTCGCGGCGGCATCGCGGGGGCGATACTTCGTGCCGCTGGCATCCTCGAAAATCGTAAGGATGAGCAGGATGGTCTGTGCCGTCAACTTCTCTGTTTCGGCCATCATCGATTCGAGCGTGAGGCCGGAGAGATACTCAAGGGGCAGATCGTGATATCTGTCGCCTAGGATCTGCCGGGCATTGTCCTGCCAGGATCGATCGAATTCAGTCGATCCAGACACCACCACGATCCGTCGAGCGTCGGGCTGCAGGCCGATTGCGAGATCGGTCGTCTTCGCGATGTCGTAAGCGCTGACCACCCCTTTCATGTCCGGCCGGGGAGAAAGTCGCTTCAGCGACCTCTCGCTCAGGTCTCCAAAGATGATGGCGGCGGTCGGGGCAATGGGGCTACGATGATCCAATATGAAGCGCAAAGCTTCAGGGCCGACCGCGACAACCATGTGAAGAGGAATGCTTTCGAATTTTGCGTGCAAACCATCAGGCAAACGTCGCAGATGGTCCGGTGTAGAAAAACGGCCGCTATCCAGGAATTCCGTATAGATCTCCAGCTTCGTCGTCGCCAGCTTTCCGAGGCCCTTTGCCAGTCCGTCGGCGATCTCGATGGCGGATGTCATCGTGCTGCTATCCTGGTGCAGGATCAAAATACGGTGGACGGCCGGGTCGGCGCTCGCAGTCGCAATGGTCAGGCTCGCTTGAAACGCAAGAATGGCGGCCGCTGACAGGACGTTTCGGGTCGATCGTCCGTTGTAACTTCTGATAAGGGCCGTTTTGGAGGCCGCCGACGCAAGTCGACCTAAGCAGCGGATTGCTCGTACGGTCAGCCTGAGGATCCCCGGCGGGTTGCAGGTTTGTGAGGCAAAGAATGCGATCACGAGAGGAAACAAGGAGCGGGCGTGCGACGGCAAGGCCAAGCAGGATAGAGCCAGCATCGTGCGCACCATGCGGAAACGCTCCTCTGCCAGCCCACCCCAGCCAATATTAGCAGCCGTCTGCGTCATGCGGACAGTAACCCAGGCAACCCCGTACTGGTGAAGATCAGGGCAAGGTGGGCACGACCTCTGGGGTGAGCTGATGCCCGCTCCCCGCGGCTGTGTCCGCCTGGATCACCTTGGTTCCCTCACCTGACGTTCTGGGGTGACTACTCCCAGTTATATTTCATTTTTCGCCGGTTACCCTCGCTGCGTAATTTACATCCGCGAGCCTGTTCTTGCAATACTCCCAGTATTCTGAACGGATAACGCTGGGACGACGGCGACGGTTCGCGGAATGCGCCGGCGGATGACAACGGATCAACAGGTAGGCGGCCTGACCGGCAAGCGCAATTTGAATTTGCAATTTTATTGGCTTGGCGCCCACCGAGCTCGCTATGGATGTTCAGAAATTACCCTGTAGCCCACGTAACTTACATTCCGCAGCCGCCTCCATGCGCTAGGCTACGGTGGTCTCGGGATACGAATTGCGCCATGAGGATGGACGACGAACCGGCTGATAGACAAAGAGCGGTCTCGGCGGCGGTGCGTCGATTCCCGCAGTTTGAATTGGCGATCCATCGGCTGATGGACCGAAGTGAGAGTTTTCAGGATATGTGCGAGGAACTTGCAGAAGCGGAGCTCGCACTGTCGAGGATCGACAAGGTCCCGCCGGCATTGCGCGAGTCTAGACGGGCCGAATGGCAGGAACTGGTGGATCAGTTGGTTGGGGAAGTCGGAGCCGTGTTGCACGCGGACTCCATCCGGAAACCGCATGTCATTCCTTGGCCGCCACGCCAGAACTAAGCGGAGGCTGGCTTGGAATTTCCGTCTGGCAAGCGATCTCCACAAACTATAGCAGCCATGCTCCCGCCCTGCTTGTCGTCACGGTAAGCCCCGATAGCGGACCCGACGGGCTTGGATTGCGCACGGGAATTACCCTGCTGTTCCCGAAGTAGGCCCGGCACTGTCCGTCCGTGACAGGCACGAACAAATGAACCGCTGTCGACATGAAAAACGATCGGAATCCGAAATCCATTAGCAGCGCAGCGCGAATACAGATATGTTGTCACTGCCGGCGTAAGACGATCGCATCGGACAGAAGTAAAAGACAGACTTAGAGGGGACTACAATATGGGAATCATCCGAGCTCTCGTGTTGGCTTCGGCGGGAACAGTGGCAGCGCTGTTTGCGGTGCCGGCGATCGCTGCGGACGCTGCGACGCAACTTCCTGAAGCCGCGCCCGCGCCTGCTGAAGCCGCGCCGGTCTGGACCTTCACCGCAGAGCCCTATTTCTGGATGGCAGGCATGAAGGGCAGGGTCGGCGTCAGGGGCCTGTCGCCGGTAGATATCGACGTCGATTTCAGCGAGATTTTCGACCACATCGATTGGTCTCCCCCGCCGGTCATGCTTGCCGGTGAGGCGCGCAATGGCCGCTACGCTCTTTTCACTGACTTCATATACCTGGGACTCGAGGCCGATGGCACGTCGCCCGGCCCGTTGGCTCTTTTTTCAGCCGAAGCGAACATAAACACGGTGGTGTGGACCTTCGGCGGCTCCTATCGGGTCGTCGACAATGGCACCGCGACCTTGGACGTTCTGGCCGGCGGACGGCTCTGGTACCTAGATGCGGATTTGACCGTTACTGGCCCTCTCGCCACGAGGGAGGCCAGCGGCAGCAAGACCTGGGTCGACCCCGTGATTGGTGTGGCCGGCGATGTTGCTCTCGGTAACGGTTTCGGACTCCATGGCGAGGCGGATGTCGGTGGCTTCGGCCTTGGCGCCGACATCGATTGGCAAGTGCAGGGCACGCTTCAATACCGGTACAGTGATTCGGTCACGCTCGAGGCGGGCTATCGCTACCTTGCCGTAGACTACGAGGACGACGGATTTGTGTTTGACATAGCAATGCAGGGACCAATCATCGGCGCCAGATTTCGGTTCTGATCGGATCTGCGCCGGCGATTTTTAAATAGATCACGGTCGCGTGTCTGAGGTTCGCGCTAGCAGTGCAGTGCTGATCGTTTTCACTCCCGGTTGCGGGGGCGGCTTTCGCGACCCGAGGTCGCTTTGGGACGACTTCGAACGGGAGAAGAGTTTGGGAAACTGTTTCGTGGGTCTGTCCACAGTCAGACGTATCAGCAACGTTTTGTTGGCGTCGGCGTTGGTTGGCCTGCTGTGGGGGTGCGCGTCCCGTCCGACGAATGTGCTGCTGCCCGTGGCCGATACCTCTCCTTCCTCAAGCAAGGTGGAGATGCTGGTCACAACGACACGCAGTCGTTCCTCCAATCCGGCACAAATGTATACGGGCGAGCGCGGACTGGCCCCCTCGTTCGCGGAGATTACGGTGTCGATCCCTCCGGCATCGGTCCGCAAGGTTGGAGAGGTCGCATGGCCCAAGAAGCTGCCATCAAACCCGGCGACTGATTTCGCAGTCGTGCAGGCCCAGGAATTGACGCTCCAGACAGCGAAGGGGTGGCTTAGCGCCTCCGTCAGGAAGAGCCCGGATCACAGCGTCCTGGTCTTCATTCACGGATTCAACAATCGCTTTGAAGACTCGGTCTATCGTTTTGCGCAGATCGCAAAGGACACCGGCACGCAGAGCGTTCCGATCCTGGTCACATGGCCCTCCCGAGGCAGTGCGCTGGCCTATGGCTACGATCGTGAAAGCACCAACTACACGCGAAATGCGCTTGAGCTGCTGTTCCAATATCTTGCACGCGATTCTGAAATAAAGGAAGTTTCGATCCTCGCCCATTCGATGGGCAACTGGCTTGCGTTGGAAGGCTTGCGCCAGATGGCCATCCGCAATGGCGGCCTTCCGGCGAAGTTCAAAAACGTCATGCTGGCCGCGCCTGACGTCGATGTCGACGTGTTTCGCACTCAGATTGCCGACATGGGCAAACAGCACCCGCAGTTCACCCTCTTTGTCTCGCAGGACGATCGCGCGCTGAAAGTTTCGCGACGGGTCTGGGGCGATATCCCCCGGCTCGGATCGATTGATCCGGAACAAGCTCCATACAAGGAAGAACTCGCCACCAACAACATAACCGTCATCGATCTGACCAAAGTCAAATCCGGAGATCCTTTGCATCACGGCAAGTTCGCGGAGTCACCGCAGATCGTGCAACTGATCGGGGCGCGTATGGCCGGCGGCCAGACGTTGACCGACAACAGGATAGGCCTCGGCGACACGATCATCCACGCAACGACCGGTGCGGCGGCAGTGGCCGGCAGCGCGGCAGGGCTGGTGATTGCGGCACCTGTTGCGGCGGTCGATCAAAACAGCAGGGAAAATCTTGGCAATCACATCAGCGCCTTGACGGGTTCCCAGACCAGCCAGAAATCGAACCCTAGCAGTAAGGATTGCGCTGCCTCCTCTCCGACTAGGAAAGACTGCAAGAAATAATCATTCGTCGAAGCCAAAGCGGCAGCACTGAAGCCGATGACGGGGAGAGTCAACCGCATCCGCAGGAACGTTGCCGCGGTCCCGTCTGGGCTGAAAAGGGGGGATGAATGCGTCGCATCGCTCGGATATCGCTTGCCATTATCCTTTCGCTAGCCGTCGCAATCCTGACTGCCTGGGCCGGACTTGCCATGTGGTATCGCCTGCCCTTGGCTGAGTTTGGACGGGCTGTGGTCGGCGGCCTTTTCACCTTGTTCGGCCTCGCCACTATCATCGCGCTGTTCAGCCGGTTTCGCATCAGGGCGCTTGTCCTGTTTGCAGCTGCGTTTGCTGTGGTTCTGGTTTGGTGGAGCACTATCAGGCCTTTTGATCACGCGGACTGGGCGCCCGACGTCGCCCGTCAGGTGACCGGCACCCGCGACGGGAAGCTGTTGACGCTGACCGATGTGCGCGACTTCGAATGGCGTAGCGCTACTGATTTCACCGAACGCTGGACAACGCGGACCTACGACCTCTCCAACCTTCAGACGGTCGATCTCTTCATGTCTTATTGGTCCGGGACCAAAA
This sequence comes from Mesorhizobium sp. WSM4842, assembly GCF_055901575.1. Classification (NCBI taxonomy): domain Bacteria; kingdom Pseudomonadati; phylum Pseudomonadota; class Alphaproteobacteria; order Hyphomicrobiales; family Phyllobacteriaceae; genus Mesorhizobium; species Mesorhizobium sp. WSM4842. The sequence goes on along the minus strand of NZ_CM148372.1, from coordinate 6,458,668 downwards.
TCGCCCATGTCATCATAAGCTTCGGCTTTGCAGGAGGGGACTATCTTGCCTGGTCGATTGAGGTGCGGCGCCAGGGAGGCGGCAAGTTTTCTCCCATGGCAGACCTGTTCAAGAGCAATCCCCTGGTCATTATTGCGGCTGACGAGCGAGACGTCGTCGGCGTCAGGTCAAACGTTCGCGGAGAAGATGTCCAAATCTATCGGCTAAAAGCGTCACCGGAAGCGGCGCGGGCGCTCTTGCTGGAATACGTGTTGGACGCAAATGCACTTTCCACGACTCCAGAATTCTACAATTCCATCACGACGAACTGCACGACCACGATCGTCAAGATGATGCGAGCTGTCGGTGACGTGGTCCCGCTTGACTGGCGCCTCATCGTTAACGGCTATCTTCCCGAATATGCGTATGCACGGGGTGCGCTCGATGTCAGCTTGCCATTGTCAGACTTAAGAGCGTTAGCCCACATAGACGAGCGCGCACGAAAGTCAGGCCTGTCGCCGGATTTTTCGAGATTGATCCGTGTTGGCGTACCGTCTCCGCCCTAAATGCGCAAGCTCACAAGGTGGCCGGCGTTCGCGAGATCATCGAGGCGGCCGGCGCATGCCTACGCTATCTTCCGCCCTACTCGCCGGACCTCAATCCGATCGAGTCTAAATAGGCGAACGTCCTTTCAGCATACCAACGAGAGCCTTCCCGTCCGTATAATACGGATCCCCACCGCCGTTGCGGCCGTCTTTGGTGGCGCCAATTCCGGAAATCTCGTAACTGGAGGAAAGCTGTCCGGCTGCCGTCAGGTCGCTGATGACCAGATCGCGTTCGGCGTCGACATCGGGGCCTATGTGGTGGGTGATTTGGCCGGTGTCATGGCTAAGTCCGACGCCGCGATCGAAACTGGCCGAACCCAGCCAAAGCGGACGGCCATCACTGCCCAATTTCTTGGTCAGCCAGAAACGGACATGATTGCGCTGGTCCGCGCTGTCTCCGACCGGTTTTTCGAAAGCCAGGTCTTGCTTCCTCCCCTCAAAAAGCAGGGCGCTGACAGGAGCATCCAGATCGGGTCGGTGGAGCACGACGCTGAGACCGATATCGATGGAAGAACGGAGCGTGATGGGGTCGGCAGGGTCCCAGTCGGCTGCCACGAATGCACGAATGACCTCCTCCTTTGTTCCGACGAGCCCGACGTTGATCGGATCGCCCGGGATATCCTGCTCGGTATGCGTGAGCATGCTGCCGAAGTCCGATACCCGTGAGGCATCTCGAAACACCCAGATTTCCGGCACGACGAAATAGGCGAGGAGCAAATAGGTGAGGGCCAGACCTAATACGACCGTGGTGGCAGTCCGTGTTTTGGTTCGACGCCGCATGGGCAATTCCATTCTTATACGATGCGCAACGGTCTTCGATCAGCTCAATAGCAGGCGGGTAAAGAGAGTAACGGCAAGCCGGACGAGGAGGTGTTTGTGTCGCCCGCGGCGAGATCGGAGGCCGCCAGCAGAGGGCTCCGTCTGTTGGTCATTTTGCGATCCTTTGCCTGCATTCCCAGCGAGGGTTTGCTTTCCCTGTGAACTTTGGCGGATTAATTGACGGGGCGGAACGTAACTAACTGTATTCTACTCGGAGAATTAAGCGCGGTAGGCCCACGAAGTCAGCAATCGACGTCTCTTCGATAGCGGATGGAGGGGGCACGCAGAAGCAGTATGAGCTGGCACATGCGCTCTAGAAAGAGCGCGAGTATCCGAGAGCGAAGCCGACGGTGTCGGGATGCCAATCCTTCCAATTGTATTGGACCTTGCTCGAGATCGAATTGTGATCATCCACCTTGAAGGTAACGCCGGTCGCAAGTTGCGGCGTCAAATAGTCGTCACTGGATTCGAACGCATCACGGTATCGAAAGGCAACCGCATTCCAGGTTACTTTCTCACTGAGCTTCAGGTCCGCTGCTGCGCGCAGTACGTAGTATAGGCAATGTCACCGCCATCGCCGGACACCTGCAAACGATCGCCAATTCCCACGCTGCCGATCACCGAGAGGAAGTCGTTGAAGCGTAGACGGTAGCCTACCGTGGCTTCGAGGTTGGCGGTTGCCGAGTCGCTAAAGGCCTTATTGGAATATTGGGCCGAGGCACCCAAAATGACTCCGGTATCGAAGGTGTGTGAGGCACTGACTTCAAATTGGGTACTCTCCGGTTCGCCCAGGTTTTGCTGATCGCGATCAGACGTATGCGATACACCGATGGAACTGCTGTCGGCCATCGCGTCAGAAGTCACAGCCACCATAGCTAGGGCGATCAAAAGCGGGATTACATGGGTTATCGACACCGCGTCTGCTCGGGGTGCGCTCCTCACTGAAGATCTTAGCATACTACGTCCCCTTGCGCCTGCCGAACATTGATCCGTTCAGTGGTGGAACCCGTCTGTCGTCGCCTCGGGAAGGGAGACAACGCCGCCCACTGACCTGTAGTCATGGTTCTGGCTCAGTCCCTTCAGGAGGCCCGCGATCCCTCAAATCCTTGGCCCGCACTTTGTCGAGTTTGCCAAAATCGGTCATGATGCTTACCAGGGCGCTCCCCGTCCAACCGAATGTGAACAACCCCGACATCGCTATGATCGGTCCGACCAAACGCCATCGATCAGGCAAACTAATGCTGCCCTCGCCGAGCGTCGTATAGCTCTCCAGGACGTAGTAGTAGCTGTCACGCATTGACGGAATTGATCCGGCCAAAAATATAGGGATGGCCCAGAGGAGCGTTTCGGCGAAATGCAATGCTGCCAGAGACCCTATCGTGATGGCGAGCAACAGGTTGAGGCGCCAATATGCCGTGGTTTCATTCACCTGAACCCAAGACTCGCTGAAGCGCTGATGGATTGTCCGAATTCCCGCGCCGTGGACGAAAATAATGACAATCATTATCAACGTGCCGAAAACAATTTCCAAAACCGGCCTGGGAGATGCCCCTTCGTCCATCGAGTTGTCTTTCTAGCCTAATGAATGCGAGTTCGATTGTTTGAAGGAAGCACTCTCGTGGGGATTTGGCCGTAGTTGCCAGTGCGGCCAGCACAATCGGGAGTGCGAGCCGGCTGCATCAGGCTCCACCTCCTGTCTGCGGTTCGGTTGCATGTCGTCGGCCTGACTTAGAAGGCGCCATCACCCGGACCTTTACGTGTGTCGAACCAGAAACTTGCATTCTCCGTAATTCGATGAATCCGGCAACCCGCGAGACGAACCAGACGGATGCCATGTCGGGGGTGTCGCGCGACCGGTTCGGCTGCATCGGATTGCGAGACGGCCGCGCTCGCCCTCAATAGCACGGGGGGTAAGGATAATATCCGCAGTACGGCGGATATGCGTATGGGGCGGCGGCCCCGACGGCGGCGCCAACAGCGGCTCCGGCAACTGCGGCCCCCGCCAAAGCGCCAGCACCATACCAAGCTCCACGATAGACAGGAGCATGCCAGTATGCGCCACCGTGATAACCGTATCCGCCACCATGCCAGACCGCGCCGCCGTAGCCGCCCACATGGGCGAATCCGCCACCGCCCGGTCCGCGAAACGCGAAGGCGTCAATGAAAAGTGCCGCAGGCCCGCTCGCATTGTTGAGACTGCCTTCCAGAACGGCAACGTCGAACGTCAGCGTGTTCCCCTCAAGTTTCGGCGCTTTGAGCGTAACCACGGCATCATCCACCTCCGAGCCGTCTCCCCCAAGAACTGAGACCGTTGCGTTCGGCGGGTCGACGGCGAAGCTGTCCTTGCCCTCATCCCACTGCATAATGAACTGCTCGGTCGCAACATGACCGGCGGCCCGCACCGGCCGATCGGCAAAGACGATTGAGTTTTTCGAAACGCCGGTCAGGACGAGCTTGCCGCCGTCGAGCGTGGCGCCCTGCGCATTGATGACGGCGAGCGACGGAATCGGTCCTGTCGGAGTAGCCTGGCCGATGGTCTTCTCCAGCGGGACATGCGGCTTCTTGGTTGTATCCTGGGCGAAGGCTCCGGTGGTTGCCAACCCCAGGCCTCCGACAAAGAGCATCAGACGTGCGGCGTGATTGAATGTCATGGCAAATCTCCTCAGATGTTAGCCGCATTCGGCGGACCTGATGTCACTACACTGGACGCCAACGCCCAGTATGAACGAGAGTAGCTGCACAGCACCTCCCGATCCCGAGCGCAGCTACTTGACCAACCCAATATTGAGCAATTGAACCCGACGGTTGTCCGCTGCCTTCGGATTGGCGGGGTCGACCGGCATCTCTGATCCCACTCCGATTGAGAACAAGCGATTCGGTGCCACCGAAAAGGTCGTCCCCAGCGCTTCCGCAATGGCTTCAGCGCGCCGTGCGCTGAGGTCAAGGTTGTGCTTGGCATCGCCGGTGGCATTGGTGTGCCCAACGACGAGAAATTTGTAGCGGAGCAGCAGCGGATGGTGGAGCGCGTCGGCGATCAAGCCAAGCGTCCTATAAGACCCGGGTTCGATTGCGACGGAGTTGTTCTCGAAGTTGATCTCGACAAAGAACTGCGGGAGGGTCGCCAACTGGCTCCAGTGGGGCAGACTGGCAATCCCCTTGCCCGGATTGGCAGCCAATTCTTGCGCAAGCATCGCCACGTCGACGGCTGATGCGGCTTCGGCGACCTGTCCTAAGGTGTTGACGAGTTGATGTTCACTCAACTGCTGAGCCCCGGCGTCGCCGGCAGCGGCCAGTAGAACGGTCAGCGCCAAGGTATTGCGAAATCGACGAATAGACATTTTCTTTTCTCCCGGTCTCAACATGGGTCACCGCCATCCAGCATCGGTGATGGCCTGACTGCATTTCGCGCCGACGATACGCGTCGCCTTCAGGAGACATCCAAGAATGTGCGCCTTGCCCGGCACCACGCCTCTGCACGCCCGGGCTGCGTCACGCGCACATATCTTGTCGACGCTTGCCTGCGCCGCCAGCCGTTGCTGGATCGAGGCGATCACGCCGGCCATGGTCGAGGTGCAGGCCGGTGAGACCTTCGCCTGATGCTGCGCAAGGCAGTTCTGGATTCGCCCATTGCCGAGATTGAGGCCTTTGCAGAATTTCTTGACGTCGGCGCCGCACTCCTTGGCAAGCAATGTTGCGGCGTCGGCGTAGCTGATGGTTTGCGTCTGCCCGACCCCGGTTTGGACAAGAACGGCAATCAGGACCGTCCCGCTAAGAACGCTCAGTCTATTGGCCATGCGTCACTCCATCTCTTGGCTGATGTCGTTTAAAAACTTCGCCCCACCGCAGTCGCCAGATCACGGCGCCGGTTGGCGCATTCCCAATGAACGTTGGCCCATTACTTGACCCGACGGAACGTAACTAACTGTATGCTACGGGCAGAATTGCAGTCGTTCCGCAAGGGCGAGGCGAGAGCACGCCAGGATTCCGCCCACCCGCTTCTGCCTAGCAATAGTACATACCAACCGCGCAGCGCCGTACCGTGCGCCGTGCTACGCCAGCCACGCTGAACTGCGTGAGCGGCCGCCCGATCCTGGCTTCGGCGGGCGACACAAGACCGCCAAAGCCGGGAAGCATAAGCTGCTCCGAGGCTCCGAGTCCGATTAATCCGGCGCTTGCGGTGAGCAGGATCATTCTGCGTTTCTTGGTCATGGTCATTGGGCCACCTTTTGGCAAGAACTGTGCTGGTAGTTCATCGATATCGACGAGATCCTTGAGGTCGATCTGCTTGGCATCGGCCGGGGCGTTGAAGGCGAAAATCGTCCGCGGGAACATCAGAACCGGTCTTCCAGTGGCTGAACTGGATGCTATATTGCGGACCCTGGTCGACCGCATTGGACGTGCGTCTCGCCGAAATATGCTTGCCGCTCTTGAGAATGTGCCGACGCTTGGATCAGCAAGAAAGCCGTCGAGGCCAGCAATCCGGTACGTCCCGTCCAACTGCGCATTGAAACTTCCTCATCTGAATTATGCCGATTTTGAGCGGCAATCACTTACCGCAGTGATTGAGCCTTCGCCTGAAGATCGAGCGAGCGGATGGAGAACCATCCGCTCGATTCGACTGTTTTCCCCTATTGCACCAGTTCGATCTCGCCCGGCTTCCAGGTCTTGTCGAACCATGACTCAAGCGGGCCATAGAGGCGAAGAAGAACGTTCCAGCCCTTGCCGGGAACTGTCTGGACCCAGTTGGCCTCATGGCCTTCCGGCGCTGTCGGGCCGAACCAGACATCGACGGAGGAGTCCGCGTTGATCACAATGTCTTTCTTGTCGCTGCCGATGCTGGGAAATTGCTGGTCCGTCTGCAGCATAGAACGCGTCTGATTGTCATACACAACGAACGACCAGAATTCCTTTGCCGGAATGTTTGGCGGCAGGTGCACCTTATAAGTCTTGCCGCCGTCGAACGGCTTGCGGTCCTTGTCGGTCGTGGCACCGGCGTATTGCGAACCGATGCCGACGCGCTTTATCGCCATGGCCGGCGTGATGCCCGTCGCATAGTAGTGGAACAGAACACGGGCATCCAGATAACGAACGCCGGGCTGCAGAAGAAACTCGTAGCTGCCGCCGACAAAGCCGGTGAACCAGGCACTGTCCGGATAATAGTAGGCGTCCTTCATGCGGGTCTTGAAGGTGATGGTGCGCGCCGTCGCATTGCCGACGGCGACGGCTTCAGTGAGGATCTTCTTCATCCGCTCGTCGGGTGCGAAGGGTTTGCCCTTTTCGATGCCGATGGCGGCGAGCTGTCCCAGCACTTCCGGGTGGTAGGCCTCGTTCGGCTCGTATTGGACGATGTTGTTCACTTCCTCGTAGAAATGAAAGTCATTGGCATGGATGGTGTTGTACTCCTTGCCAGAGGTATTGATGATCTTCATCGGCGGCGGGTTGCCGGCGTCCGAAAGAGGATACACCTTGGCGAACTTCTTGGTGTTTTCGATCGCGGTTGCAGTGCTGCCATTTTCGAGGAAGCCGCGCCAGAAGAACAGGTTTCCGTAAGTTGAGGTTCGAAACACGAAATAACCTTCGGGGACCTCGCCCTCGTAGCCCGGCGGTAAGAGCAGGTATTTTCCACCCTTGCCCTTGTCCGGACCGGCATTGCCGACATCGCCGACATACTCGAACCAGTGGTTGTCGATCATGCCCAGGATGTTGGGTGGTGTTTCGATGACCAGCGGACCGGCCTTGGTGTCCAGCCACATGAGATTGTAAATGCTTTCGGTGTTGCCGGTCAGGAACAACGAATGCGAGTCCATGAGGTTTTCAAAGATCAGGATAGTCTGGTTGTTGTCGGCGCCCTGGCTGGCGAGGCCAACCCGCATAGCTTCGACGGATGCACCGGGCATGGCGTCGAGAAAAGCATCGACGCCGCGCATGAAATCGAGATTGTCGTAGAGTTTCTCCGAAGTGGCGTCGTCCGGGAAGCCATCGAAAAAGTTCAGCTTGCCAAGCCTGGTGTCTAGACTCTCCGGCGTGACGATCGAATCCGGTATCGGCGTCGTCATTTTCATCTTCGGCGCCGTCTGGGCGGACGCGGTGCCCAGGCTTAAGAGTACCACCGCAGCGGTGGCGCAAATCAATCTCGTCGTGCGTATCATTGCTCTCTCCTCATCGACATCCGACGCCACGCGTCAGCCTGGTCGGGATAATTCATGGTCGGGATAATTATTGCGCCACGGTGATACCGGGCGGCTGCCAGGTGCCTTCGCCGACCGGCAGGATCGAAGGCGCTTCGCTCTTCGGCCAGTACAACCGCATGACGAGATAGACTGTGTCGTTGGGCGCAGGCAGCCAATTTGCCTCCTTGTCCGCGCCGGGGCTGTCTTTCTGGATATAGAGGGTGAGCGAGCCATCCTCGTTCTTCTTCATACCCGGCAACATCGGCGAGTTGATGAGGTAGCGACTGATCGGGTTCTTGATCAGGAGTTGGCTCTTGCCGTCATACATCGTCACCGACCAGAAGGAGTTCACCGGCGGGAGTTGCCCGGCGGGAAAGGTGATGGTGTAGTTGTGCTTGCTGGCGTCGAGTGTTTCGCCTGCCGTATTCGTGCGGGTAAAGGGATACATGGCTTCCACGGCGTCGTTCCCGTAGAGACCCGCCTTGGCACCGGCGGCGCGTTTTAGCCAATCACCCTTGTAGAAGTTTCGGTCGCCAAAGAATGAACCGACGCTCCAGCCGTTGATGATTTTGTTTCCGCTCGCCGCAAACTTGGCGACCTTCTCATCGCCATCCTTCATGCCAAGGCCGATCTCCAGCTTGTGAGCGATTGGAAGGTCCTTGAAATCGAATGATTTACCCGGGCCAACGCCAATACGTGCGAGCTTGGCACGAATGGCCTCATCCTCTTGCGTGGGCGGCACGAACTCGAGGGCGGCATCGAGATAGTCGAAGAAATTCTCTTTGATGCCCTGCGTTGTGGCCGGCAGGAAGTCGATCTTCGGCGCGGCAGGAGGCGCCGGCTGCTTCAGGAAGGCCGACAGCGGCTGCACGTTGTAGCCGGCCTGCACCTTTTCCACGTTCGGCATATCTTCGACGTTGATAAGCTGGGTCCGGAAGTTGGCGAACACGAACGGGGTGGTCGAGGAAAAGACCTGCTTGATGCCGGTGGGCTTCTCGCCTTTCCAGTCGGGTCCGACCACCAGATAGTCGCCCGACTCGGGCCCGGTGGCGCGCGTGCCGATGTAGCCAAAATTGTAGGTATTGCCGTCGATCAGTTGCACCGAATAGTAGCGCTCCTTCTCCACGGCCGGCACGGAGATCACCATCGGCTCGGCACGCAGATCCAGCCACAGTATTGAGTATGGCGTGTCGCTGTTCGGCGTGATGATTGCCGTGTCTTCGTAGGTCGCCACATGGTTCATGTTGTCAATCTTGTTGAATGGCGCCTTGAACTGGCTGGACTTCGGGTCGACGGCGAATTCATTCATCACGGCATAGTTCATCACGAGCGGCAGGCCGTAGATGAAGCCTTCCTCGGCGATGTCCTTGGCCTCGATGATGCCGGGGTAGCTCTGCGCCATCAGCAGGTTTGGCTTCGCAATCGCGGCGCCAGCCGCAATCGCCGCGGCTGAGCGAAGTAGATCTCGCTTTGTCAACATTTGCCGTACTCCTTTATCATTCGATGAGTTATCGAATTCGTGTGTTTCACAATTCTTTTCGTCAGTTCGCGCCGCGCCGGCAGGCGGGCCGGTGTTCTCATTTCTTCGGGAACAGAAGCGTAATCCCGGTGCGAAAGCCCCACCCGTCCGGGCCGCTGTCGGGGCTTTCAGCCCAGTAGCGGACGCCGGCGAAGAGGCTGATGGGCTGCTTGTCGACGACGACAAGCTTCGCGACCTGGAAGTTGACGGGAACGGACCATTCCTCCGCCTCCCAGTTGTAGGTGCTCTCCGTGTTCAGCGTGAACGTCCAGGCGTCCTTGGTCGTGTAGGAGACGAAGGGCTGCAGGAACGTCGAACTGATGTCGCCGCGATCGCTGTCGCCCGCGAACGACCAGACGTGGTTCGCCAATGCGCCGACCGTCCATCCGTGGCTCTGCTTCAGCACGACGGCGGTCGGGCCTGCGCCCCATTTGCCGCCGCCGAGCAGGTCGTCGGTCGCGGTAGGAAGCAGAAACACCGGGCCGACGCCCCAGACGATGCCGGATTCGGTCGGTTTTGACGGCGAGAAGAACAGGCTCTGCGTGATGTCGCCGAGGCCGGATTGCTCGCCCGACGGGCCGGCTATGTCGTTTTGCCAGATCACCGGCGCGATCGTGCGCGAGATCATGTTCCAGTCGGCATTCAGCGAGACGGGGATGACCGGCTGGATGTTGACATAGGCTTTCTCGCCGTCGTTCGGGCCGTAGCCGCTGTCGTAGTTGAACTGAAACGGCACGCTGATCAGCGAGGCGATCGGGTTCGACAGCTTCTTGGCGAGTTCCTGCGTGTCGTCCTGAGCAGATGCCGCGCCGCTGAACAACGCCGGAAACAGCCAGGCTGCAACTAGCCGAACCCGAGTGGTAGATCGAAGATCCATTGCCCCCTCCATATCGGTGCGAACTGACATCGGGTGTCACCGAACGCCCGGTGCTTGCCATGCTGCGCAGATATTAAATTCAACTGCTGGACCGGGGCTCCGCCGCCCTGAGTGCTAGCCAACCGTTGTTGGCGTAGAGTAGGGCAGCCCATACTCCACAGGGCAAGTCGCGGGGGTGTAACTTACGTGGGCAACTGTAGTCCGAACGGCAGCAATCGTCCTCTCAGGAGGATGCAACCTGACCATGTAAAGGTCGGCAACGGTGCATAGTGTTGAAAATTGGCGCTGCCCTTCACAGGTGACGACCAATGGGGCCTCATGATGCTTCTGGAAAGGGCCGGCGATACGTTTCCTACAAGATCACTTGTGCCATGCGGTTTTTACCATTGCGGCGACGCCAGGCGAACGGAGAAGAGCCTACATATGCTCTGCCAGATCGTGCTCACCGCGCGCCTCCGATCTTCGGAAGATATCGGGCCTTGGCCCGGCGATCACCTTCCCTGACCGCAGGATAGCGCATACAGCCAGCAGCGCCCTTTCCTCAGTCCGGCTGGCTCTGTCGTGGTCGCGGTTACTGCCATTTCGTGGATTGCCTTGCCGAACGCCGTGTACCCTGCCTTGTGCGCCTTTTATGGGCGTTCATGCCGACCGCGCTCGCTGCGGGATGTTCAGCAAATACCCGTCACCCACGTAACTTACATTCCGCTACCGCCTCCATACGATTATGCTACTGCGGTCCCGGGAGAACACGAATTGCGCCATGAGGATGGAAGACGAACCGCCTGATAGACGAAGAGCGGTCTCGGCTGCAGTGCGCCAGTTTAGGCTTTCGCCGCCTTTTGAAACAGTTTGGGGGCAGGGAGCAGCGGCGCTTCGGAAACTGCGTGCTGCGTGCCAAGGAGAGCGCAATGAATAGCCGTCCAAGATCGTTGTGGATTCGATCCCTCGCCACACGCGTTCTCTTATCGGTTGGTCTCGGAGGTTCTATTGCGACCGCCACAGCCCAAGACCCGAGCGCTGACGTAAGGATCGTTGGCGACCAGGTGCGAAGCCAGGGCTTTCCTTGCGACAATCCAAGCTCGGCTGAGCGTATCGAAGCGGAGTCCGCCCCCAATCACACTGTCTACCTGCTCAAGTGCGAGGGCGTGACTTACCGGGTGGTTCTGATTCCAGATCAAGCAGCTCAAGTGACCGAAGCTAAGTAAACCCGCCCCTAGCGGCGCGCTCCTGCATGGATCGGTACTGCCATCAAAGGCTGACTGTCTCGGTCCCGCCTGCAATTCCACCTGTAGGATACAGTTAGTTACGTTCCCTAAAGCAAAGCAATCGGCCAAGGTGACGCGTTCCTGCATGGATCGCTGCTTGGACGAATTTAAAAGCAACCAGGAGAAATGATCATGAACCTCAAGATGCTTTGCACGGGCGCGATGGCGCTTTCGATGATGACCGGCGCCGCACTTGCCGAGCACGGCGGCGCCCTCGATGAGCCGACGACAATGGCGCCCTTCTACACCGCTGCCGACATGAAGACCTTAAAATCGGAAGCCGACTTCAAGGACGCTTGGACGGGGTTGAAAGACGAGGATCGCGCCAAGATAACGCAGGAATGCGGCGGCATAGCCAGTGATGACCAGGGGCATGGCGCCTTCTGCACGATGGTTGGCCACCAGTAAACGCAGCCGGAAGTCGGAGATGGCGGGCAGCGTTGCCTGCCATTTTTCCATGACCGGATCTTTTCCCTCAGCGCTCATGAGATTACTGGCGGGGGCGTTCATTCGGGTGACATTGCGGCTAATTAAACGACGCTTTCAGATCGACCCCCAAAACTTCCGCTAAAGCGCCTATACTGGACACTCCCGAGCCTCTCTGGCCGCGCGTCCTCATGGATGGAGCGCTTGTTGGCATTCTGATTTACAACACGGCGGTATCAATTCTCCCCGTCTACGCGGGTGCAGTCCTAAAGATGACCGGCGTCATGCTTTGGTCCGCGGCTGGATTTCACGCGCTTCTTGCCGTCTGGAGTTGTCTGCTTCTACGTGGCGTTCCGAGCGAACTCCGCCGACAAATCGGTGACAACTGAGGGGTCCTTGAAAAAGGGCAACGTCACGTTGCTTGTGGCATATCGCGTGATATTGCTGCGATGCATGGTATTCCATCTGCGCATTGCTGAAAAGTCCGCGACTAAGTCAAGTAGGGCGCTTGCCGCGACCGCGCCCGGCGGGCCACGGTGCTCCGCGCCACCCAAGAAATACACCGCGCCCGGTGCCCAATTAGGCGTCGGGTGAAACAGAATGGCCAATTCTGTTTCACCCGCCAACCGCGCGTTCCGGACCCATGAAAGGAAAATGACTGGTCAGAGCGGGGTCACTGCGTGAGGCACTTGAGGCCCATTGCCATTGCCTTGTAAGTCCCCTTCAGATCGACGACAAAGGCCCCCTTGGTCTCCGGAAACACGATCATTTCATATTGCTTCGCTACGTCGCGCTTGAAATTCGGGTCGTCGGTCAAGATGTAGCCGCCAGAGTATCCGCCCTTGAGGTCGCCGCTCATGCTGGTAGCCACACCCTCGTAGAGACGGCCACCGATGGAGACGAAGATTTCCGACTTGGTCCCGTTCTGAAGGCCGATATCCTGCTTCGTGAACACGCCAAGATACCCGACCTCCTGATTTGCGGTAACGCCCATTTGCACCGAATTTGGGCCATTTGAGTGCACGATCAAGCAATCTCCGCGGGTTTGATTGGCATAGACGGTCCAGCCCTCGACGTCGTGCCCGTATCGGACAAGCACGTCGCTGGCCTTGGGAAGGGGGCTTTGATCTTGTGCGTAGGCTGCCATCGCAGACGAAAGTGCTACTGACGTTGCCGCGATGAGTGTCGTGAATTTTCGCATTGATATTCCCCTTGTGTGCAGGATTGTTTCTGGCTAAAGGCGCCCCATTTCGATTGCTCAGAGGCTGCTGTCCTCTTGCGGGGCGAGGCGATATTACGCGCTGTGAGTGACCTTGGCCGATCGGCTGACGTGAGGGAACGTAAATAACTGTAACCTACGGGCTAATACTGGCCAGCGCCTGCGGACCGTTCGGTCCTCGACGCCATCGACAAATGGCGGTTGGCACACATAGAACGCCGCTTAATCTCTTGCCATCCGACTATGTTCGTCAGAACGTCCGCAACGACGGCATGATGTCCGGTTTGACCCCGTTGCGGCCGTTCCTGAGAGATAGCCGGCGAACGACTATCAAGCGATAGCCATTGCCCTTTGGTCGGATATCGGTTTTGGCACGGCCCGAATTCCGTTCTCTCGGAATGCGTTGTGGACCGCCTTCAGTGCCGCCCGGTGGATCGCGGATTGCTTGCCCGGTTTCGCCGTAAACTTTGCCTGAATGACCATGCCGGGAAGGGGAAGCATCAACCTGATGACCGAGATTGCCAGCCAAGCGGCGGCGCGCGGAGACGATGCAGGCGCCATTGAATGATATCGGAGGATACTTGACGCTGACGGTTCCCAGCGTAACGCGCTCGCCGGGCTTGGAGTTTCGGCGTTGCGGCTCGGAGACTATGACCTGGCAATTGAAGTCACGGCAAAGCTGCTCAGCCATGAACCCGCCAACGCTCAGGCCTATGCGGTCATCGCCATCGCTTACTACGCAAAAGGCGACTATGATCGGGCAAAGGAGAACGCCGCCAAGGCCCGTGACATAGACCCTTCCATCCGCTGGGCGGATGAAGTCGACCGGCATGCTAGGCGGCCGAGCTGACTGACGGGGAGGCCAGCGGGCTACTCGAGGGACGAAATCGCGAGATCCAGCTCGCCAAGCATGCCTCAAAGCATGAAAGAAAGTGGAGCTTTGGTGATAATGTGGCTCGAAGGATTGGTTGTTATTTGGGAGCCTGCTCGGTGACTGGGTAGATCAGTCGAGATCGGATTTTCGCGGAGGGCAGCATGAGAGCGATCGAGATATCCCGGAAGTTTTTGGCGGTGTGCGTCATGGCCGCGCTGGCATTGGTGTGGTTGGCGGCAATGGGCAGCGCCTCGATGGCGCAGGCGCAGCAAACTTCGACCATGCCGGTGGCGGATGAAAAATTTCAGGCGTTCATCAAGATGCTTGATGATCCCGACATCCGCGCGCGGCTGGACGCCATGGCAGTGCCCCCTGCGGACAAACCAGGTGCGCCAGCCGCCTCGCAGATGGCGGTCTGGGACAGCCTCATTCGCAGCCATCTCGTTGCGTTGCGTAACGCGGTTCCGCGCATCCCGGGCGAGGCCGCAAACGCCGTCCGAATTGTGAGGTCAGAAATCAACAACCGTGGATTCGCCACCATACTTGTTCTCTTCGCAGCCTTGCTGGCGCTTGGCTTCGGAGCGGAGTGGCTATTCAAGCGTGCGGTGGGCGGAGTGAAGCAGCCTGGCTCGGGCCAGGCAGCCGATGCAAGCGCCGCACGCGAGGCCAATCGTGCCGCCCGATTACTCGCGGAACTGGCGCCGCTCGTCGTGTTTTCCCTCGTAAGCGCTGGGGTTTTCCTGGCCTTCGATTGGCCCGCCTTGCTGCGCGTTGTCATCCTGACCTATCTGGTCGCATTCATCGTCGCGCGGGTGGTGATGGCCATCGGCAGGATCCTGCTTGCACCGAATGGCAGCGCCATTCCGGCGGGACAGGAGAAACCGCTCCGGCTTGTTCCGGCGAGCGATGCCGAAGCCCATTTCTGGTATCGCCGGCTGGCCGTTTTCACCGGCTATCTGATGGCCGGATGGGCGACCGTCAGCCTGCTTCCGCACCTGGGCTTTTCGCCGGATGCAACGCGTTTGATCGCCTATCTGCTGGGCATCGGGCTTCTGGTCCTCGCCGTCGAGATGGTCTGGCGGCGTCCAGGCGGCCCAGCGACCACACAGCGCATAAGCACGAGGGAATGGCTCCTTACCATCTACCTGGTTCTCCTCTGGGGGCTCTGGGTCGCCGATCTCAACGGCGCGCTATGGCTCGGCATCTATGCCTTGCTATTGTCAAAGGCGTTGACCATCGCCGGCCATGTGGCAGAGGCGCTGGTGGTCCGGCCGGACAATGCCACCTCGGCGAATTCCGTTCGCACAGTGCTGATCAACCGCGGCGTTCGCGCGCTGGTGATCCTGCTCGCGGTGCTGTGGCTGAGCCTGGTCTGGCGCCTGGACCCAGGTGCAATGGCAGAAGGTAATACCACGATAAACCGCATCGGGCGCGGCCTGTTCCACGGTGTCCTGATCTTGCTGGTTGCCGATCTCATCTGGCAACTGGCGAAAGCCTATATCGGCCGGACGCTGGAACTGGCCGCGGTCGACGACACGGTCAGCGCTGAAGAGGCGGCACGCCGGAGCCGGCTCAGGACCTTGCTGCCGATCTTCCGCAACATGCTGGCTGTGCTGCTTGCTACTGTGGCCGTTCTCATGGTGCTTTCGGGGCTCGGCGTGCAGATCGCTCCGTTGATCGCCGGCGCGGGAATCTTCGGGGTTGCCATCGGCTTCGGCTCGCAGACCCTGGTCAAGGATGTGCTCAGCGGCGTCTTCTACATGCTCGACGATGCCTTCCGGGTCGGTGAGTACATCGAGAGCGGCAGCTACAAGGGAACCGTCGAATCCTTCAGCCTACGCTCGGTGAAGCTGCGCCATCATCGCGGCCCGGTGTTCACGGTTCCGTTCGGCGACCTTGGCGCGGTGCAGAACATGAGCCGCGACTGGGTGATCGACAAGTTCAGGATCCGGGTGTCGTTCGACACCGACATCAGGAAGGTGAAGAAGCTCTTGAAGGGTATCGGCGCGGAATTGCTTGCTGATCCTGAACTGGCACCGGAGATCATCGAGACGGTGAAGATGAAGGGCGTCGAGCAGTTCGGCGACTTCGGCATCGAGCTGAGCTTCGCCTTCATGACCAAGCCCGGTCACCAATTCGGCGTCAGGCGCAAGGCCTACACCATGATCCAGCAGGCGTTCGCAGAGAACGGCATCCATTTTGCCCAGCCCACGGTCCAGGTGGGAACCGATGAGAAGCAGGCGGCCATGGCTGCGGCTAATGTGATATCGCTTGCCCAGCAGAAAGCAGCCCAGACTGTACAGGGTGAATAGAAAGCGGCGATCATCGAGTCGGCGTCGAGAAGCAATGGTTGAAGCAACGACGTCGGTTGATCTGTTGACTCTTGTAAATGTGCGACTCTGGCGGACCGACCAAGATGTTCACGCACGGACCGCTCAGTGTGAAAAAAAAGTGCCGGATTTGGTGAAGAACACGCAGCAAGCGGTCTCGTTGCGGATTGCCCGTGCGCAGAACGTGGAGTTCTTCCTTGGCCCATTGAGGAAAGTCGAATCTTGCTTGCGCCGCGAAGCGCTACCTGTTGTCCATCTTCCTGTTATTGGGGGTCGCTGCCTCTGCCACCGCGCAGAACGCCGATCGGCTTCCATCTTGGCATGACGGCCAGGCCAAGCAGTCCATCGCCGCCTTCGTCGAACGCGTGACTGCGGAAGGTTCGGCGGATTTCGTGCCGATCGCCGAACGCATCGCCGTTTTCGACAACGACGGCGCGTTGTGGGCGGAGCAGCCGCTGTACTTTCAACTCCCGTTCGCACTCGATCGGGTCAAGGCAATGGCGCCGCAGCATCCGGAATGGAAGGACAAGGAGCCCTTTGCCTCGTTGCTCAAGGGCGACGTTAAGGCCGCACTCGCAGGCGGCGAGCCGGCGATCGTGGAGGTCGTCATGACCACCCATTCCGGCATGACAACGGAGGAATTCGACCAGATCGTTCGCGACTGGATTACCACCGCCAAACACCCCGAAGACCGGCCAGCTCTACACGCAGATGGTCTACCAGCCGATGCTGCAACTTCATTGACGACAAGGCGGGCAAGCCTGTCGGCATCCACCAGCACATCGGTCGCCGGCCAATCGCAGCGTTTGGCAATTCGGACGGCGACTTGCAGATGCTGCAATGGACATGCTCGGGACTTGGCCCGCACTTTTGCCTTTACGTGCACCACACCGACGGTGAGCGGGAATGGGCCTACGACCGGCAGTCCAGCATTGGCCGTCTGGACAAGGGTCTCGACGCCGCAGCCGTTTCTGGTTGGACGGTTGTCGATATGAAGAAGGATTGGAACCGGGTGTTCGCCTTCGAGCTTTGATCCTTATCGCGGCCTGAAGCGCTGCTGCATTGGAAGAGGAAGCGACACAAAGCCATGACAAGACTTGCCGACGCCGAACCAACGTCTGCGGGCTCTGGGCTCGCGCACCACGATCAGATGGTGTGGATTCCCGGCGGTACATTCCTCATGGGATCGGACAAGCACTATCCCGAAGAGGCTCCGGCGCATAGGGTGACAGTGGGCGGCTTCTGGATGGACGTCTGCACCGTCACCAACCGCGAGTTCGCTCGCTTCGTCGACGCAACTGGCTTCGCCACCTCGGCCGAACGTCCCGCAAATCCCGACGATTATCCCGGAGCGAAGCCGGACATGCTGGCGCCATCGTCCGTGGTGTTCAGCAAGGCCAAACAGCGCGTCGATCTTCGCGATCACTACAATTGGTGCGTCTATGTCCGTGGCGCCAATTGGCGCCATCCGCGCGGGCCGGCGAGTTCGATCAAGCGGCTGGCCGACCATCCGGTCGTGCATGTGAACTTTGAGGATGCCGAAGCCTACGCATCGTGGGCGGGCAAGGAATTGCCCACCGAGGCCGAGTGGGAATTCGCGGCGCGTGGCGGGCTCGACGCGGCCGAATTTGTCTGGGGCGATGAAATGGCGCCCGATGGCCGACACATGGCCAATACCTGGCAAGGCGAGTTCCCATGGCAGAATCTCTGCGAGGACGGCTACGAGGGGACGTCACCCGTCGCCTCCTTTGCCGCCAACGGCTACGGCCTCTACGACATGGCTGGCAATGTCTGGCAGTGGACCACGGACTGGTACCAGGAACACGGCAAGATCGACAGCCCGTGCTGCACGGTTGACAACCCCCGCGGTGCCAACCGGGAGGACAGCCTCGATCCACGGCAGCCGCAGATCAGAATCCCGCGCAAGGTGATGAAAGGCGGATCGCATCTTTGCGCGCCCAACTATTGCCGGCGCTACCGCCCCGCCGCGCGGATGGCGCAGCCGATCGATACGTCGACGTGCCATTTAGGTTTCCGCTGCATTGCACGCAGAACAATGGACCGACAATGATCCACTGAACGGCCGTGAAAGCCGTCTCGATCATGAGATAGTCAGGAACCGATGACATGAGGGTTTTGGCAGCAACGGCAAGCGTGGTGAAAATCCAGGACAGAATGCCACGATGCGGAGAGCGCACCCAGCAAGATCCGCGTGCACCTGCTTGTTGCTCTCATCTCGCTCCAAGTGTACCCTGACGATTGCGGACGGCGTTTAAAGCCATCCTTCTATGAGACACGAAGGGGGTAAACGGGACGTAAGACCGCGCTTTTGGCTGTAGCGCTTTCCAGTGGCGACTGTCAGGACCAGATAGACGGCCGTTACCGTCCATTGTGAACGGAGGTCCACTATGCCCAAGAAGGAGCAACTCGCTGCGGACACGGACAACGATACCTTTCTGTTCGTTAGCAGCACCAACACGAAGAGCGTCATGGCATACGACGGCGAGACCGGCGCCTTTCTGAAAAAGTTCGCCAACGGTGGCGGCCTCATCGAACCCGAAGGCATCGCCTTCGGTCCCGACGGCAACCTGTACGTCGCCAGCCGCAGCGATGAAGTGCTTCGTTACGACGGGGAGAAAGGCAACTTCCTTGATGTCTTCGCCAGCGGCCACGGCCTCGTCGACCCGGCCGGCATCGCATTTGGCGGACCAGACAACGACCTTTTCATCGCCGCGGGCCTCACCGACGACGGCCTCGGCAACCAGATCCTCCGCTTCGACGGCGACACCGGCGTCTTCGAGGCCGTCGTCGATCCTGCCAACGCGGCCGGGCTCGACGACCCGGAAGCGCTGGTCTTCGGACCGGATGGCCTGCTCTATGTTGCCAGCACTCCGGAATCAGGACCCGGCGAGGTCCTTCGCTACGACCCAGCGACGAACTCGTTCGTCGACAAGTTCGTCCCCAGTTCGGAGAGCAACATCTTGGATCCGACCGGCATGGTCTTCGGCCCCGACGGCGACTTGTTTCTCAGCAGCGCCGCGACGAGCGAGGTCATGCGCTACGACGGCACGACCGGCGACTTCGAAGGTGTCTTCATCACCGCCGGCAGCGGCGGCCTCAATGAGGCCGAGGGCATGGCGTTCAACTCGAACGGCAACCTCTTGGTCGCAAGCGAGCTGGGCCACTCGGTGCTGGAGTATGACGGCACCACCGGCGCATTCGTCGGCGAGTTCGTCGTTGCGGGCAGCGGCCACCTTTCGGAGCCGACATTCATCACCTTCGGACCCCCTGAATCGGACTTTTTCGTTTGAGGATTCCAGTGTCAAAAGATCGACCGTCCTAGAGTCGTTTGCAGGAATCGGAACCAGGCGAGCCCGCGGGCTTTGGCGACACGCCGTTGCGCACGCCTGAGGCCCTCTACGACAAGGGCCTTGGGCAGTTCATCCTGCCTTGCGACGCGGTTCGTCGGTCGCCCAACCCGGACGAGTTCCTCCTGGGTTTTCTTCAGGAAACCTATGAAGCGGCCGCCAATCTCGGGAAGTGGGATCGGCAAACGCTTGAGCGGCATTAGGTGTAGCCGGACCGGGCAAGGCGCAGCCCCCTGCGCAACGCGAATGACGAGGTCGACGTCGCCGGTGTGAGCGTCGGCACCTGTGCGCAAGCTAATAGGTCCGCCGTGGTCAGGTCTTGAATCTGATTGGCCGACAGGGAAGGCGTCGATCACGCGCAGCTTTTGCTGCAGTGCATGAGTCCGGAGCTGGCCCATCGCGTCGTCTTGCTGCGCCGCGGAATTTGGTCGGTATCGGGGCATAGCGGGCATCGATCAAGCACCAGTTATGAGTACGCGTCCTAGGACAGCAAGGCCGCGAAAGCGAGACGTATTAAGCAATTCCATGGGTGTTTTGCAGTTTTCATAACAGCAACTTGTTGATTCGGTTAGCTTTTCGATGACTCGGTCTGATTTTCACATTTTCTTACACATTCCTGGCATGTGTAAAAAATATCTAAACTAAATCAAGAACTTATAGATACACGCAGGGGACTTAAAAGTTTTTGCTGGTTAGCGGTTTCTCACTTGTGGCGGCAAGATTTTACGCTTCCGCGCCGAAGGCGACGCCCAGTTGCGCAGCGCCGCCCCGATGGGCGGTCATCATGTGCCAGCGCCCACAAGCACCCGGTCCGTTTTCTTGGAGCCGGATCGAGAGCACCGGAGCGCGGGTCTCGTCCATGAAGTGCTTGGTCGAGCACTTCGGCGAGGGCTGACCCGACAACCATCACCGCAACCGCATTCTCAGGCGCAGGAAGGACCACATTTCCGCAGCGTTCGGTAATCTTGTTCCACTGTCACGACCGGACTTTCCTGCACGATCCGTGCCTTGACCCAATTCGTCCATCGAGATGCCTCTCCCGTCTGCCCCTCCACGTTGTGAGAACCTCCGACGTAGCCTCCATGGACAAACTCCCTTCGATATTCCATGGAAGGTCGATCACAGATCACTGCAGACGGGACAACGTGGAGGCAGAACACCGGTTACCGCAGAACGTGACAAATACTGCAAAAAAGATAGTGTCCTGAAGGTTCTGCAAAAAGCTCTGGAGAGAGAACGGCCCTTGCTCTGAGGCGAGGGGCGGCCATGGCACGCTGGTGACGTTGCGACCACCGATTCCCGTGGAAGGGTAAGTGCCATGACCAAGCGAGACGTTAGACTGAGCAGAGGCGAGTTGAAAGCGTTGCTGTTGTCGGATGAGGACGGCTTTCGCAGAGTTTTGCAGACTGTCGTGCAGGAGGCTTTGGAAGCCGAGATGACGGAGGCGATCGGGGCCGAGAGAGGCGAGCGGACGACGGAGCGGGTTGGTTACCGGTCCGGCTATTACGAACGCAAGCTTGTGACGCGGGTTGGCGTGCTGGAGCTTCGGGTTCCGCAAGATCGGGCCGGCCGGTTCTCGACGGAGTTGTTCGAGCGTTATCAGCGCTCGGAGAAGGCACTGGTATCGGCGCTGGTCGAGATGTACGTGCAAGGTGTGTCGACCCGCAAGGTCAAGGCGATCACCGAGGA
The DNA here is from genome assembly GCF_055901575.1 of Mesorhizobium sp. WSM4842. Taxonomy (NCBI): domain Bacteria; kingdom Pseudomonadati; phylum Pseudomonadota; class Alphaproteobacteria; order Hyphomicrobiales; family Phyllobacteriaceae; genus Mesorhizobium; species Mesorhizobium sp. WSM4842. The sequence goes on along the minus strand of NZ_CM148372.1, from coordinate 6,437,528 downwards.
GCTGTGCGGCCATTCCTTCTCGGCCTCGACGGTGAGCCAGGCGACGGCGCGGCTGGATGAAGCCCTGAAGGCGTTCTATGAGCAGCGGCTTGCCGAACCTTACCCGTACCTCATTCTGGATGCGCGCTATGAGCGGGCGCGCGAGGCCGGCGTGATCGCCAGCCAGGCGGTCTTGGTGGCGATCGGCGTCGACTGGGAGGGCCGGCGCCAGGTGCTCGGTGTCGAACTGGCCAACCGGGAAAGCCATTCGAGCTGGCGCGCGTTCGTGGCAGGGCTCAAGCAGCGCGGGCTCGCCGGCGTCGAGTTCGTCGTCTCCGACGACCATCCGGGGCTCAGGGCAGCGATCCACGAAGTCCTGCCCGAGGCAGTCTGGCAGCGCTGTTACGTGCACCTCCTCAGAAACGCGCTCGACTATGTGCCGCGCAAGGTCGATGACGACTGCCTGATGGAGCTCAGATGGTTCTATGACCGGCGCGACCTGGCCGAGGTCAAGCGCGACCTGGCGCAGTGGATCGCCAAATGGCAGGCCAAATACCCGAAGCTGGTGGATTGGGTGGAGAACAACATCGAGGAGACGCTGAGCTTCTATCGGCTGCCGCTGGCGCATCACAAGCACATGAAGTCGACGAACATGCTGGAGCGGCTGAACCAGGAGATCAAGCGGCGCACCCTGGTCGTTCGCATCTTCCCCAACCCGCAGAGCTGTTTGCGGCTGGTTCGGGCATTGGCGGTGGAGATCCACGAGAACTGGCTCGAGGCGACCCGCTACCTCAACATGGATCATCTGCGCGAGCACAAGAAGGAGAACCTGAGGGCATTGGCCGCCTGAGACGCGGCCCGCCATGTCCGCCGCTCCGCTAAACACGGGGGCTGCGCGGCGGACACGCCAACGTCACCGCTGAATGCCACGCCATTTTTGCAGAACTTGACGCACACAACTGCAAAAAAGGCCCAGCCTAAGGCTTGCCGAGACAGACAGGGAGGATCGAAGCATGACGGGCAATGATATGTTGAAGGTCGGCGCTGGCGCTGCTGCTTGCCGGGTTTGGCTCGGCACATCCTGTCTTTGCACAAGAACAGGTCGCGGCGGCTGACGGCAGAAAAGGCGGAGCTTATGCTCATTGAACAGGAAAGTTAGGCCAATAGCTGCCGCTGGCTGAATATCTGCAAGCGTTCCCACTCATCGGCTAGCGCGCAATTGCACGATCAAGTCGGCAAGTTGCGCGTTGTCCGGTTGCTGCCGGGCAAGTTCTTCAGCCAGTCTCAGCGTTTCGGGGTAGCGCCGCAACTTAAGCCCAAATTGAATGGCGGTGCCGAGCAGGTTCGGATCGGCGGAGCCGTTGGTGACCGATTCGCCAAGCATTTGGAATGCATCGCCTGTGCGACCGACAGAGTCGAGAGCTATCGCTAGCGTGGTCCTGTATTGAACATTGGCTGGAGCAAGCCGCACCGAAGCCTCCAACTCGCTTATTGCGCCAGTCATGTTTTTCGCGCGAACCAGCGACAGGGCGTGGCCGTATCGGAGCAGGGGATCTTCGGGCGAGATCTTGATGGCCTCGGCATAAGTGCTTTCCGACTTCTCGTTCTGGCCGGTCGCCCTGTAAAGTTCGGCCAGATTGGCGCGTGCTCCGGCGAGGCTGCCGTCGAGCGAGATGGCACGACGAAGAGCGGCTTCGGCTTCATCCGCTTGACGCTGACCCATCAGGAAGAGGCCGTAGGCGTTCTGTGCTTCAGCCATGTCGGCATTGGCTTGCACATAGGCGCGCAAATCCTCCAGCGCGACGTCGAAACTGCGGCGCTGGTCACCGAGCAGATCATTCGTCGGCGCATCGCCGAGAGCCGTCACAGCGGCTACCCGAACGGCGCGCGTCTCGTCGGCAAGCAGCTTGCCGATGGCATTGAGCCGCAGTTCAGGCGGCAGGCTGCCGGCAGCCTGTGCCGCACCGAGCCGGACGAGCGGATCGGGGCTTGCTGCCGCGGCAGCCACATCTGCAAAAACGGCATCGCCGCCGAGGCGTCCCATCTCCACGATCGCGCTGCCTTTGACGATGGCCGCCTGTTCCCGGTCGGCGACGAGCGCACGCAAAGCTTCGATAGCTACCGGATCGTTTTGGGCAGCACCTGCGAAGGCATGGGCGATGGTCGGGCGCTCGCGCCAGGCTGCGCCATACCATTTGTCCATCGCTTCCGCCGCCCACTCGTTCGTCTGAGTTGCATGACAAGTCGTGCAGGCGTTCGGAGTGCCGTAGGCTATCGACAGGTCGGGCCGTGGAATGACGAATGAATGGTCGCGCCGCGGGTCGACCTTCATATAGGTGCGCTCGGGCATATGGCAGTTTGCACAGAGGGCGCCCGCGGAACCTGCTGGGTGATGTGTATGCGCGGGCGTGTCAAAATCCCCGCTCGGGTCGAAGTCCGTAAATCGCTCCGGCTTTGTCTCGGTATGGCATTGGGTGCATACGGAGTTGCCCTCGGCTTTCAGGGTCGCCTCGTGTTGTCTGTGGCAGTCGAGGCAGACGACGCCGGCTCTCGCCATCTTGCTCTGCTGGAACGAGCCGTATTCGAAAACCTCGTCGAGGATTTGCCCATCGGGAAAGTAGAGGTCGGGGCGCAGCAGATCAGGCGAGAAATGCTCGAGAAAAACCTTGCCCGGCCTATAGCCGTTAAGAAGTTTGGTGCGCCGCGTGTGGCAACCCAGGCAGACATTCTGATCGACCGGGATCAGACCGGAATTGGCGACCGACTGGGAACCGCCCGCCTCAGCCCATTCCACATGTTTCGCGCCGCCGCCGTGGCATGACTGGCAGCCGATGCTCGTCGCGACATAGGTCGATTTGTACTCGTCGGTCTCCGGCTGAAAATTCGCCTGAGGATCGGTGGAGTGACAGTCGATGCAAGTCCGGTTCCAGCGATAGAAGGGTCCGGTCCAGTGGTAAGTCGTGCCGGGTTTTGCGGGCTTGCCTGTGCCGAGCCAGAGCCATTCCCGTCTGATCGTGTCCCAGGCGATATCGAGCGCTTGCAGCCTGCCGCCGCCTATGTCGACGAGGTACTGCTGCAGCGGTTCGTAAGCGAAGGTGTATTTGACTTGAAACTCGCCCTGCCTGCCGTCCGGTCCCTCGGTCCGAACGAAAAACTGGCTTCCCCGTTTGAAGAAGGTCGTCAGGACGCCGTCATGCTCGTAGCGAGCACCATCGAAGTTCGCGCGCACCGTGCTGTCGTCTGCGACAGCCATAGCCTTGGCATGGTTCGATTTGGCGAAGGCCGCTGCCTGGTCCGCATGGCATGAGACGCATCTTTTTTCGTCGACGAACCCGTCGTGAATGGAGATCTGTGGATCAGATGTGGAACCACTTATTTCTGCAGCCAGACCGGCCCTGGGCGTAGTTATCACAAGCAAGGAGCCCAGCGCTGCTATTGCCAGACTAGCAGCGGCTCGTCCAGGCAAGTTACGGTCATTCATGACGGGCTTCGCTCGGTTGGCATGAGCACGCTGTAATGCCAATCACCAGCTAGGACGGGTGATGGGGCAGGCGCTCGAACGAGCGTCTAGAAAGAATGGGCATAGCTTAGTTCGAAGCCTATCGTGTCCGGGTTCCAGTCCTTCCAGTTATACTGGACCTTGCTCGAAACTGAATTGTGCTCGTCCAGTTTAAAAGTGAAGCCGGTCGCAAGCTGCGGCGTTAGGTAGTCGTCATCGACATCGAATGCATCGCGGTATCGAAACGCAATGGCATTCCAGGTCACTGTGTTGTTGAGCTTTATATCAGCCTCTGTGCGCAGCACATAGTATGCAATGTCGTCGCCGTCCCCCGATACCTGCATCCGTGCGCCAACCCCGACGCTGCCCATGACAGAGACTATATCGTTGAAATGAACTCGATAGCCTGCCGTAGTTTCGAGGTTTGCGGTCGCGGAATTGCTGAAGGCAGTGTCGGAATATTGGACCGAGGCACCCAGAATGACGCCGACATCAAACGTGTGCGACGCGCTGACATCGACCTTGGTGCTTTGCGGAACGCTAAGGTCCTGTTCCTGCCGGTCGGACGTCGCCGATATTCCCAGGGACGTACTTTCTGCCATCGCGTCGGATGTTGCGCCCAACACTGCCAGCACCGTCAAAATCCTGATAGTTCTCGCCTCCCGAGGATGCTCAACGACAAGCGGGACGCGCATTCGAGCATGTTGGTTCACGTTACGTCGCCATAGCTGATCGTTTGCGCTCGCCCAGGGCCGGCGAGCGCAAAGGAGGCCATCAGGATCAGACCGCTGAAAATCATCTTGTAAACCATGCTCAGCGTCCTTGTTGCAGATTGTCTCAATAGCACGGGGGGTAAGGATAATATCCGCAGTACGGCGGATATGCGTATGGGGCGGCAGCGGCCCCGACAGCGGCGCCAACAGCAGCTCCGGCAACTGCGGCCCCCGCCACAGCGCCAGCACCATACCAAGCGCCGTGATAGACAGGGGCATGCCAGTAAGCGCCGCCGCCGTGATAGACGCCGCCGTAGCCGCCGACATGGGCGAATCCACCGCCGCGCGGTCCACGAACCGCGAACGCATCAATGAAAAGAGCTGCCGGACCGCTCGCGCTGTTGAGACTGCCTTCCAGAACGGCAACGTCGAACGTCAGTGTGTTTCCCTCAAGTTTCGGAGCCTTGAGCGTAACGACGGCGTCGTTCACCCCCGAGCCGTCGCCCCCAAGAACAGAGACGGTCGCGTTCGGCGGGTCAATCGCGAAGTTGTCCTTGCCCTCATCCCACTGCATAATGAATTGCTCGGTCGCAACATGACCTGCGGCGCGCACGGGACGATCTGCAAAGACGATCGAGGTTTTCGAAACGCCCGTCAGGACAAGCTTGTCGCCTTCGAGCGTGGCGCCCTGCGAATTGATGACGGCCAAGGACGGGATCGGACCGGTCGGCGTAGCCGCGCCGATGGTCTTCTCCAGCGGGACATGCGGCTTCTTGGTTGTATCCTGGGCGACGGCCCCGGTGGCTGCTAGGGCCAAACTGCCGGCGAAGGCTATCGTACCTGTGATGCGACTGATGTTCATAGAATTGTCCTCCCCTTTGAGTTTCACGGAAAATCCGGACGCACGTCACGCTGGCTCTAGTTTCCCGGAAAGATCTGCTTCCAGTCGGCCTTCATGTCGACGACCGTCCAATTGTTGATGGCGGCGGCGTCGAGAGCCAGGTCGAGATGGCCGAACTCGCTTTTCCGGTCGTAGGCATATTCGCGCTCTGCGTCGGTGTGATGAACGATCAAGCCGAACTGCAGACCGTCGGCGAGAGTCGTCCATTGCAGCATTTCAAGATCGCCGTCCGAATTGCCGAACGCGGCAATAGGCTTGCGGCCGATATGCTCCTGAATGCCGACCGGCTTGCCGGCCTTGTCGTCGATGAAGTTGACCTCGGGCAATCGAAACAGCGTGGGGTCGCCGTCCTTCATCGCGAACTTCGTCTTGATCGAAGAGCCGACCACCTGTTCCGGCGGAACGCCGTAAACCTTTTCCGTCCAGGGGCGCATGAACTCGACGCCGCCGCCAGACACGATGAAGGTTTTGAACCCGTTGGCCCGCAGATAGGCGAGAAGTTCGAGCATCGGCTGGTAGACCAACTCGGTATAAGGCTTCTTGAAGCGTGGATCGCGCGCGTTGGCGATCCAGTCGGTCACGATTGTCTGGAATTGCGTGACGGTCATGCCGGCGTGGGTCGCCATGATGAGTTCCACCAGGCCCTTTTCACCGGCTGCTGCGAGCGCCTTCATGTCGCCTTCGAGCACGGCCTGAAACGGCTGGGTGGTCGCCCATTCGGGATGACTTGGCGCCTCGGCTTTTACACGGTCGAGCGCGAAGGCGAGTTGCACATACATCGGATGTTCGACCCACAGCGTGCCGTCATTGTCGAACACCGCGATGCGTTCGGGCTCCGGCACGAAGTCGGGCGAACCCTCCTTGCTCACCTTCTCGACGAACTCGACGATCGCAGCCTTCGGCGCGGTGTCGTTCCAGGACGGCAACGGATCGGACTGGGCCTGCACCGGAGCAACAAACAGCAGTGCTGTAATGGCTCCCAACGCTGCAATGCGAGTCCGTTCGAGGAAATCAAGAGTCGCGAACATTTGGCAAGCCTTTCAAACACGACACAGCATTGTCGGGCGGCCCTTGCGGGCCACCCGACAGGTTGAGGGTACGACTACTGCCCCGCGTGCTGCTTCGAGGCTTCCTCGATCTTCGCTTTCACGGCCTCGAGATTAAAGCTCGCGCCTTTCTGCATCGGCGGATACTCGATGCCGGTCTCGGCGAGTTTCGCCACTTGCTGCTGCACAAACACGAAGCGCCAGAACTCGTACTGGAACCAGCTGAAGTATTCCTGCGCCCCATCCAGCGTACCCTCCCTCGGCCAGGTCAGGCGCTCGAAGGGGTCGAGGCGCAGGTTGATCAGCGTGGGCACGTCGAGTTGAACCTTGCCGCCGATCCAACCGGCGGGCTGCTCGAGGAAGCGATACTTGAAATCGTCGACGCGCACTGCACCGAGGGAGCTTTCGCCGAAGTAGAATATCTCATGGCGGGCCGAAGGACCTTTGCCTGTGATCAGGTCCATCTGGTTGTATCCGTCGAGATGATTTTTATAGGTACGGTCGCCGACCTGCTTTCCTTTCAGAAGCTCGTCCGAAATGTTCGGATTGCCCGCTGCCGCAACGAAAGTCGGCAGCCAGTCGATCCCGGACACGATGCCGTTTTCCACTACGCCGGCGGGGACCTTGCCGGGCCAGCGGATCATCGCTGGGGCACGGAAGCCGCCTTCGTAGGTGGTACCCTTTTGCCCTTTGAACGGCGTGTTACCGCCGTCAGGCCAGGTGAACGTCTCCGTGCCGTTGTCGGTCGTGAACACGACGATGGTGTTGTCATCCACGCCTAGCTCCTTGAGCTTCTGCATAGTAGCGCCGACGACATCGTCTAGCTGGGCCATGCCGGCTTCGTGGATCGTCCAGCCATTCTGCGAGTTGCGCAGCCCCTCGTACTTCTCTGACAGGTGGGTGACGATGTGCATGCGCGTCGGGTTGAGCCAGAGGAAGAACGGCTTGTTGTCGGCCTTTGCCTTGTCCAGGAACTTGAAGGCGAGGTCCCGGATTTCGTCGTCCACGGTTTCCATCCGCTCGGGATAGAGCGTGCCGGCGTCTTCGATCTTCTGCTTGCCGACCTTGCCCCAGCGCGGATCGACGGTCGCATCATCGGTTTCGGTTGCCCAACTATGGACCATGTTGCGTGGGCCGACCTTGTTCAGCAGTTCCTGCGGATAGGCAGGGTGCGCGGGGTCCTCCATCGCGTCGAGATGATAGAGATAGCCGAAGAACTCGTCGAAGCCATGGACGGTGGGCAAGAACTCGTTGCGGTCGCCGAGATGGTTCTTGCCGAACTGGCCGGTGGCATATCCCAAATCCTTAAGCGCCGTCGCAATCGTCATCGCTTCTGCGGGCAAGCCGAGTGTCGCGCCCGCTTGACCGACCGTGGTCATGCCGGTGCGGATCGGCAGTTCGCCGGTAACGAAGGCTGCGCGGCCTGCCGTGCAGCTTGCTTCGGCGTAATAGTCCGTAAAGAGCATGCCTTCTGCCGCAATCTTGTCGAGGTTCGGCGTGCGTCCCGCCATCATTCCGCGGTGGTAGGCGCCGATGTTCCAGATGCCGATGTCGTCGCCCATGATGACGACGATGTTAGGTTTTGCAGCATCCTGAGCCTGCGCTGGGGCAAACGAACCCCAAAGCACCGCCGCGGCAGTCAAGGTTCCGATGCCGTAACTAAGGATCTTAAGACTCATGTTCAGCTCCTCCTGCTGGAAATCTCGTCAACCGCCCGAATTGGAACGATTCCGCGCCCGTGCGTCCGGTCGTGCGTGAGCCCGGCTGCGCGCCACCCAACAGGCGCACGGTCCGATTGACTTCCCCAAAGGACAATATCATCAAGCGTTGCTCGGATTTACCGTAGCGTCAGCCTTGTGTGCTGACTGATCAAGCGAGGGGCGCCCTGGGGCGTCCGGCATTGGCGGGCGGGTCAGTCGTGACCTGTCTTCATGCTCCGGACTTGCGCCATCACTTGCTCCAGATTGTAGCTTGCAGGGTCCTGGAGCGGCGGGAAGGCGATGTAGGTCTCGAGATGCTTCAGCCACAACTGCTGGCCGATGGGCAGGATGTTCCAGTCATAGACGTAGGCGGTGGACGGTGACGCGATGGAGCCGCCCATACCAAAGAGCGTCTTGATCTGTTGTCCGACCGAGGTCTCGAACGGATCGCGCTTGATGTTGACGACCTGCGTCCACGAGTACGGCATAACCCCGGCAATGAAGCCAGCCGGATCGTCTGACACCATCGCGAAATACATCTTCCAGTTCTTGTAGCGGACCGCCGACGGCTCCTTGCCGGAATAGTACAAGAAAGAGTCGCGCGCAGACGGCGCCTTGCCTTCCAGGAAGTCACGCTGATCGATCCCGTCGAGTGTGGTCTTGACGACATTCGGATACGTGCCTGCCTCAATCCGTTTCTTCAACTCGTCACCCTTCGGGCCGCCTGCGATGTTCACGAGCGTCGGCAGCCAGTCGAGCGCCGAGAACATGTCGTTCTTGACGGTGCCGGGCTCGATATGCCCCGGCCAGCGAACGACCAGTGGTGCCCGCATGCCGCCTTCCCAGGTGCTGAGCTTGCCACCCTTGAACGGGGTGGTGCCGCCATCCGGGAAGGTGATCGTCTCGGCTCCGTTGTCGGTGGTGAAGACGACGATGGTGTTGTCGAGCTGGCCCATGTCTTCCAGCTTCTTCAGGACGACGCCGATATTGTCGTCCATCTGCTTCATGCCGGCTTCGTTCATGCCCCAGTCCTTGCCGCCGGGCTCGCCGATCATATTGAGATACTTGTCCGGCAACACCGTCGTGATGTGCATGCGGGCCGGGTTGTACCAGACGAAGAACGGCTTGTTGGTCGTCTTCGGGTCGTTTCGGTCGAGGAAGTCGACGACCTTGGCGGAGATTTCCTCGTCGATGGTCTTTGACCGCTCCAGCGTCAGCGGGCCCTCGTCCTTGCAGGACTGATTTGCCGGGGATCCGTCGGAGGATGTGCACGCGAGCATTGGACGCGGTGGCGTCAGGCAGGTCGTGGTCTTCGGATCGACAGCGCCCGGAACCTCGGCCAGGCCGGGGATCGGTGTATTCATGCAGGGCGGCGCGATCCCCTGCTCGGTTGGGCTCTTGTTGATGTCAGGGAAGCTCACGCCCTGCATGGCGTCGAGGTGATAGAGGTAGCCCCAAAATTCCTGGAACCCGTGTGCGGTCGGCAGGGATTCGGTGGTATCTCCGAGATGGTTCTTGCCGAACTCACCTGTCGAGTAGCCGAGATCATTCAGGAACCTGGCGAGGTGGGGCGTGCCGGCCCGCAGGTAGGACGGGCTTCCGGGAATCTCCGGCAGGACCATGCCGACGCGCACCGGCTGCATGCCGGTGATGAAGGCGGTACGCCCCGCAGTGCAGCTCTGCTCGGCATAGTAGGTCATGAATTTCGCACCTCCCTGGCCGATGCGATCGATGTTGGGCGTTTCGCCGACCATCAGGCCCTGATGATAGATGCTGGGCTGCATCCAGCCGATATCATCGCCCATGATGAACAGGATGTTGGGCTTTTGCGCATCCTGGGCCTGTGCCGGCGCATGCGCGCCCCACAGGACCGTCGCAGCGGTCAGTATCCCAATGCTGCAGTCAAGGATTCTACGACTCATTTCCCTCTCCTCTGGTTGCTTACGGATAGATGCCTCGCCACCGCCCACGGCACGATTTCGAGCCTGAACGACCTCCCGTCACCAGTCGGAGCGCTCAAGATCACGCTACGGTAGCCCTAGCTAACACATGGTGATATTGTCCTTTGGGGAAGTTGTTCAGGTGCAGATGCGGTAACGCTGCCCGATCTACTTTCCCAGCTAAAAGCTTGGCTTGTGAGGGGGTATCCATCATGCTGTGCGATCCGCCTGTTCGGTCGCGCCGACGCGCCCAGAACGCGGTCAGGTTCCTTGTTGCAATTTTGATTGCGATTTTTCTGGACGGCGGCTCTGCAGCAGCTGAGGTCGTCGGCCGGTCTCCGCGTGTGCTCATCCTCCATCCGTATGACGAGCGACTGCCCGCAAGCTCGATTGCCGGGGAGAACGCCAGAAATCGGCTTATCGAGGCGACGTCCGGCAATGTCGATCTCTTCTCGGAGTTCCTGGACCTCTCGAGGTTTCCCGAGGAAGCCCATATCGACCGCATGGCGCGGTATATGTCCGAGAAATACGTCGATCATCGCCCGGACGTCGTGATCGCGCTCGGCGAATCGGCAACCCGTTTCATCGTCAATAACCGTGAGGCGATCGCGCCCGACGCAAAGATCGTGTTCTGCGGCTTCGGGCGTGACAGTGCTTCGAAACTCAACTTGCCGGCAGATGTCGTCGGGGCTTTCAGCGAATTCGATATTGCCAAGACGCTCGAATTGGCCCGCGCCCTCCAGCCCGACGCCGAAAATCTTTTCATCATTGGTGGTTCGGCAGCTTTCGATCGCACTTGGCTTGACAGCGCTAGAACCGACCTCGCGGTCGCTTCAAAAGATTACGCAACCACCTACTTGGAAGGTTATTCGATCGATGAATTCGTGGAGCGTGCCTCCCATTTCCCACCGGACAGTATTGTCCTGTTCCTCACCATTCTTGCCGATAGTACAGGCCGCAACTTCCTGCCCAAAGACGCTTTAGGAATAGTGGCGGCGAAGGCCAGTGCGCCGATTTATGGACCCTATGACACCTACGTTGGTCAAGGTGTCGTGGGCGGAAACTCGGTAACCTTCGACTCCTTGGGAAACGCGGTCGCCGGCTTGGCTTTGGATGCACTCGCGGGAAAGCCGATCACAGACATCGAAGTGCCGCAAACATTCTTTGCCGACGCAAGGCAGCTAAAGCGATGGGGCCTGTCGGAAAGCGCGCTTCCTGCAGAGACCGCGTTGAGTTTCAGAGAACCTACGCTTTGGGAGCAGCATGGCGATTTGGTCGCGGCAGCCATTGCCCTGGTCGCCTTACAGGCCCTGATCATCACTGGGCTGCTCTTCGAGCGACGCCGGCGTTTCGCCGCCGAAGGTGAATCCAGCCTGCGTCTCCTTGAGCTGGTCCACATGAATCAGTCTGCAACCGCAGGCGCATTGTCGGCATCGATCGCTCACGAACTCAACCAGCCGCTGGGCGCCATTCTCAGCAATGCCGAGGCAGCGGAGATCATACTCAAGGGAAAGACGCCTGATCTGGATCTCATCCAGCAGATTTTGGCTGACATCAGGGACGACGACCAGCGAGCAGGCGATATTATTCTTCGCCTTCGGGGTATGCTGAAGAAAAGGAGTGCGATCGACTGGCAGGAGTTTGACCTCAATGAGGTCGTCGACGGCGCCATTTGTATCTTGCGCGCTGAAGCCGCGAAGAAACAGGTGGCCGTAAGCGCCGAGCAATCCACGGGCAGACTGCCGGTTCGCGCCGACAAGGTTCATCTGCAGCAGGTCATCCTGAATCTCGCGACCAATGCAATGGACGCGATGGTCGAATCGGTAACAGCGAACCGCAAGCTTGTGTTTCAGACGGCGTTACAGGGCGATGCCAGGGTCGAGATGTCGATTTCAGACACCGGCAGGGGCATCCCAAAAGACCATCTCGATAGTATCTTCGCAGCATTCTACACGACAAAGCCAACCGGAACCGGGCTGGGGCTCTCCATCGCTCGCGCGATCGTGGAAACTTACGGTGGAAAGATCTGGGCGGACAATCGCGTCGGCGGCGGCGCGGTGTTCCGCTTCGTCCTGCCGCTCGCGGAGGCCACTTGAACGCCTATGGAACCATTCATTCACATTATCGATGACGACGCATCGTTTCGAACGGCGCTCGGACGTCTCGTCGAAACCTATGGTTTTCGGGTTAGCGGCTACCAGTCGGGCGAGGATTTCCTGGCGCAGCTGCCGGAATCGGAAGCCGGCTGCATCCTTCTTGATCTGCGCATGCCCGGGCTCAGCGGTCCGGAACTGCAGGACAGGCTTGCACAAGCCGTCCCGCTGCTTCCCGTCGTCTTCTTGACGGGCCAAGGCACGATCGCCGCGAGTGTTCAGGCAATGAAGGCGGGCGCCGATGATTTTCTGGAGAAACCCATTTCGTCCCAAATCTTACGTGAGGCGATCGAGCGCGCGCTCGCCAAGAATGAAAAACGGCGCGCCGGACACGATCAGATTCAGGCGCTCCAGACCAAAGTGTTCAGCCTAACGCCACGCGAAATCCAGGTTTTCGATCTGGTCGTTCGCGGCAGGCGTAACAAGCAGGTTGCATACGACCTGAACACCTCCGAGCGCACGGTCAAGGCGCATCGGCACAGCGTCATGGAAAAGTTGGGCGTTACGTCCCTCGCCGAGATGGTATCGATCGCGGAGAGGCTGGGGGCCGTTCGGGCAGCGCAAACAGGCTCAAATCCAACATTCGGTGCTTCCCCAAAGGCCAATATCCAGTGACGTTAACTCGGCTCACAATCTCTCCGTTGATACTCGCACGCGTCGCCCCTTCGAGGAGCCAAATGTGGAAAGCCCGCCACGAACAGTGGCTGTCGTGGAAGACGATCCGAGCATGCGGAGAAGCATCGAACGGTTGTTAAACGCGCACGGTCACCAAACGCATGGATACGCGTCGGCGGAGACGTTTCTTGAATCCGATTTTGCCGGCTCGATCGGCTGCCTGGTGCTCGACATTCACCTCGCCAACATGTCCGGAATCCGGCTGCGGCGCTGGCTTCGCGATTTGGGCTCCAGCCTGCCGATTATCTTCATCACCGCCGTTGACGACGAAGCGCTTGAAGCGGAGGCGCGCGACGCGGGCTGCGTGGCCTTTCTTCGCAAGCCTTTCGCAGCCACTTTTTTGCTGTCTGCTATCGATGACGCCTTGTTGGGATTGTCTAACGAATAAGTGACTTCGCGCTGCCGGGAGGCGCTTGCATGAAAGCAATCCAAACCATTCCTACGGGCATCGCCTTTGCCGTCGTATCTGTCTTTTGCGATTTCGCTGCAGCCCAGGACGACAGCCAGGATCTTGCCAAGAAGCTTTCCAATCCGATCGCCTCGCTGATCAGTGTACCCTTGCAGTTCAACTACGACGAAGGGTTCGGGCCGAACGACGGGCAGAAGGCCGTACTCAACATCCAGCCGGTCGTTCCGATCTCGCTGAACGACGACTGGAACATGATCTCTCGCACCATCCTGCCGGTGATCTGGCAGAACGACATCGCCGGCCCCTCGGGCGAGCAGTCCGGTCTCGGCGACATCACCCAGAGCTTGTTCTTCTCGCCGAAGAACCCGGGACCGTCGGGCATCGTCTGGGGCGTCGGTCCGGCGTTTCTCGTCCCAACCGCCACCGACGATCTGCTCGGCGGCGGCAAATGGGGCGCCGGTCCCACCGCCGTGGTGCTGAAACAGATGGGCGGGTGGACGGTCGGCGCGCTGACCAACCACATCTGGTCCTTCGCCGGCGACGGCGACCGGGCGGACATCAGCTCCACCTTCCTGCAACCTTTTGTTTCCTACACCACGGCAGACGCCTGGACCTTCGGCGTCAACACAGAAAGCACCTACAATTGGGAAACGGAAGAGTGGTCGGTTCCGATCAATTTCACGGTGGCAAAGCTCGTCAAGTTTGACAAGCAACCGGTCAGCTTCACCGTCGGTGTCCGCTATTGGGCCGAAAGCCCCGACAGCGGCCCCGACGGGTTTGGATTCCGCGGCGTGGTGACGTTCCTATTTCCAAAATAGCCGCCCGGCACAAAGGCCTGCCGGGACGACGACAAACAGGGAGGATAGAAGCATGATGGGCAATGACATGTTGAAGGCGGGCGTTGCGGCGCTGGCGCTGCTGCTTGCCGGGTTTGGTTCGGCGCACCCTGTCCTTGCACAAGAACAGGTCGCGGCGGCTGACGCTTCGGGTGATGCCACGACTTCGCCGGAGCCGCTGAGCGCCGACGAGATGGAGGTCTTGGTTGCGCGGATTGCGCTCTATCCGGACGAGCTGATCGCAGTGATCACTGCGGCAGCGCTTTATCCGCTGGAGATCGTCGAGGCGGGGCGCTTCCTCGACAGGTACGAGAAGGACAAGAGTTTGAAGCCGAAGGAGAGCTGGGACGGCTCCGTGGTGTCGCTGCTCAACTATCCGGACATCGTCAAGATGATGAGCGACGACCTCGAATGGACGCAGACGCTCGGCGATGCCATCGCCTACCAGCAGAAGGACGTGCTGGTTGCCATCCAGCAGCTGCGTGACGAGGCGGTTGCCAAGGGCGTCATCAAGACCGACGACAAGATCCAGGTGGTCAAGGAGAACGACAATTTCGTCATCAAGTCGGCGAGCCCCGAGGTGATCTACGTCCCGCAATATCCCCCGCAGATGTTTTATGAGCCGGATTACGTGTGGGAACCGATCCGCTATTATCCCGATCCTTACCCCTATTATTGGTATCCGGGAGCGACCTTTTTCGCCGGGGCGGTGACGGGCGCCATTTGGGCCGCCGCCGTCGACTGGGACGACTGGGGCGTGTGGGGCGGCCGCTGGAACGGCAACGACATCGATATCGACTGCAACAACTGTTTCAACAACCGCGACTTCAACGGCAATATCAACATCAACGACGTCGACTGGAAGAATGTCGATCGCAGCAAGATCAAGATCGACCGCGATCAGTTGAACAAGTTCGACCAGAACAACATCAAGAACCGCATCGAGAAGGACGGCGACAACGCCATCCGCGACCGCGCACGCGAAATCAAGAAGAACGACAAACTCGCCAACAGGGTGCCGGGCAAGACGGCTGCAACGAGAGACATCCGCAAGAGCACGCTGGACGGGCTGAAGGCCAAGCCCGCCAACGTGACCCGCCCCGCCAAGCCCGCCAACATCCAGAAACCTGCGGCCAAGCCTACCGCCAATCGCCCGGCGGCGAAGCCGGCCAAGGTGAGCCGCCCGGCCGGCAAGCCAAAACCTGCGGCAAGGGTCGACAACCGGCCGAAGAAACCGTCGGGGCTTGGCAACGTCGATCGCGGCAAGGCGACCAAGGTCAGCTCCAACCGCGGCCACCAATCGATGGGTGGTGGCCAGCGCGGCGGTGGCGGCCACAAGCAGATCAAGCGCTCCAGTGGCGGACGCCGGCGTTAACGGAACGGGAGGACAGGATCATGATACAGATGTTCAGCACCACCCGTCACACGGGACTTTTGCATACAATCCTTCTCCGCTCTGTCTGCGCCGTGGCGCTTGCAGTGGGCATCATCGCTGTCTCGCAGCCAGCCGCCGCACAGGATGCGCCGGAGGCGCCGGAGATCACCGCCTTTGCGGCCGCCGCCGAGCCGCCCGTCTTCGATACGCCCGAGGCAGCGGTCGAAGCATTTAAGCAGGCCCTCAACGACGCCGGCAACGGTGCGGTTGCGGCCCTTCTCGGCCTCGATGCGGAAAAGCTGAAGGCCGACGAGAACTCGGACGAGACGCTGGCGGCGATCAAGGAGGGGGTGGCCAAGCAGCTTGTCGTCGATGGCGAGGGCGACCGCCGCACGCTGCAGATCGGCGACAAGCTGTGGCCGCTGCCGTTTCCGATCGTCAAGGGCGAGGACGGCAAGTGGGCTTTCGACACCTATGCCGGGCTCGAAGAGATCGTGAACCGCCGCGTCGGCGAGAACGAGCTCACCGCGATCGAGACGATGCGCGCCTATGTCGATGCGCAGGAGGACTATGCGTCGCAGGACCGCGACGAGGATGGCGTGGAGGAGTTCGCGCAGAAACTGATCAGTTCGGAAGGTGCCACCGACGGGCTCTATTGGCCGACCGACGACATCAACGGTGAAAGCCCGGCTGGCGCCAATATCGATCAGGCCGAACTTGAGGACGCGGCCAAGGGCGAAGGCTATTTCGGCTACAAGTACAAGATCCTGACCGGCCAGGGCGACCAGATCGCCGGCGGCGCTTACGACTACGTCATCAACGGCAACATGATCGCCGGCTTCGGCCTCATCGCCTGGCCGGCCAAATATGGCGAGACAGGCGTAAAAACCTTCGCCGTCAACCAGCACGGCGTCGTCTACGAGGCCGATCTCGGCCCAACCACCGAGCAGATCGTCAAATACATCGACCGCTTCAACCCGGACGACACCTGGCAGGTCGTGGCCGACTGAGAGAAAAGCGTTCTAGTTGTCTGCGGATAATATCGTCGACGCGCGCGACTCTGGGCGGCGGCGGTCTCCGCCTCGGCGCTGCATCGCGCGGCAAGGATAAGCCCGTTAGCAAGACGTCGACTTCTTGATTGGCTCGCTGAGAAAAGCCGGCCTCACCATCGCAGACTGACCGTAATTCTTCGAGTAGGATACAGTTAGTTACGTTGCGCACGGAGCGGCAATGCCGCAACGTCACCTGGGCGCAACAAGCCGGAAGGTGACTGGCATGAAAACCAACAGACGATCTTTTACAGGTCAAGCATTGGTCGGAAGCTTTGCGGCACCTGTTGTGGCGCTGGTTCTGGCGATTGGCCTGGGAGCGCCCGCAAGGGCCGACGAGGCTGCGGCCAAGAGCATGCTCAAGGCGATGTCGGATTATCTGACCGCGCAGACGACTATATCGTTCGGATACGACACCAATCTCGAGATCGTCACCAAGGATCACCAGAAGCTGCTGCTGGCGAGTTCGGGCATGGTGGATCTCAGCCGGCCCGACAAGTTCCGCGGCAGCCGCCGCGGCGGGTTTGCCAATGTCGAAATGGTCTTTGACGGCAAGACGCTGACGCTGCTGGGCAAGGACGCCAATCTCTATACGCAGGTCGAAATCCCCGGCACACTCGACCATCTGGTCGACGAGCTGCGGAACAAATACAAGAGGCCAATCCCCGGCGCCGATCTTCTGCTGTCGAACGTCTACGACGAGTTGATGCGCGACGTCACCGACGTCAAGGATCTCGGCAGCGGCGTGATCGGCGGCACGGAGTGCGATCATCTGGCGTTTCGGAAAAAGGAAGTCGATTGGCAGATATGGATCGCGCAGGGTGAGCATCCCTATCCCTGCCGTTATGTCATCACGTCCAACGCAGTCGACCAGGGTCCGCAATACAGCATTCAGATCAGCGACTGGAAAACCGGTGCTGATGTTGCCGCGGACGATTTCGCCTTCAAGGCGCCGGACGGTGCCAAGAAGGTCGATCTGAAGGAACTTGTCGACTTCGATGAACTGCCCACACATCTTTCGCCAGGAGCCGCCAAATGACCGTGTCGAGAAAACTGAGAATCGTCGTGCTCGCCGGAGCCGTTGGACTGTTCGGGCTTGAAGCCTCGGAGCAGCTAGCGCTTCCCGGCTTTAGCAGCCTTGTCTCCAGCGCCGAGGCCAGGGTCGGGCGTCCCCTGACGCCGGTCAGTGTCGCCGGGGTGGCGCGGCGCACGGTACGGCGCTGCGCGGCCGGTGTGTACTGTTGAGTTCGCGGCGAGCATTGATAGCGGTGCCGGTTGTTTGGTTACTTGCGGCAGCAGGTGTCATCGAGGCCGCCATGGGTGTGGCCCTCATCGTCGTTCCGAGCACGGTCGCCGTGTTGTTGCTCGGCGACGGTCTGACCGGTAGGGGCTGACAGTCGCCCGCGTCACCGGCGTCGCGCTGCTCGCTCTGGCAGTAAGTAGTTGGATGGGCCGGCAGGATCAGGGAAGGAGCTCGCCGCTGGCGGGAATGCTGACCTGCAACGTCCTTGCCGCCATCTATCTCGCCTATCTCGGGATGGAAGGTGCCCAGGTCGGAAAACTATTGTGGCCGACCGTTGTTCTCCATGCCGCGCTGACCCTGCTTTTTGTTCACGCCTGGTTTTCGTTCCAACCTGGATCACCGCGGAACTTCTGAGGGTGTGGCCCATGAGAGCCCTGCCTGGCCACCCCAACGAATTCCGCCTGTAGGATACAGTTAATTACGTTCCGTGCCGCCGAACAATGCGCGAGCCTCACCAAGGGCAGGCAAAGCCCCTCGGAGCGGCCAGCCCGGCTGGACGATGCGACCTTCTTATTAGGTGGGAGCACTATGTGAGAGTTCTAGCGTTGGGAAACTCCGGCGTTGTCTGGCTAACCCTGATGGCGGGGGTGATGGCGCCCGCTTCGGAAGCACTCGCGTGCGGCTATGACAGCCCGCAGTCGGTTTCGCGCGGCGTTTTGAACTGGGCCTATCCGGATTCGCTTCATGTCATCGGTGCGATATCGCGGGAGGTCGCGGCGCGGCGGCTGCCCTTGGCGAATTTCAATCGGGCCGGAGCAGATTTGTTCGGGCAGCGATTTCGCGCGACCCAGACGGCGCTCACCGGGTTCGCCGAATTGCTCCGCGCCGCGTCATCCGAGCCATCGCAGTCAGCCTTTTCCCTTGTCCTTGTCGAGCCGGTGCTTTGGACCCGCTTCGAGCCGAGCGCCGAAGGCTTGCATGCCAAGGTCCATGTTGCCTCCGCCGAACCGGGCGATCTGGTTCTGGTTACCGGCGAGGCTGTCATCAGCGAGATCGCGCTCGGCCGGCTGGCTGTCGGCGAGGCCGGTGAGCGCGGCCTCATTCGCTTCTACGGATCCGAGAAGCAGAAGTCGGACTTCATCGGCACCTATCGACACGCCGGAGGCCAACCTATTGCCAAGTTGGGCGCGAGCCATGCGACGACGTCGCCTGCCGCCCAGCTCATCACTGACGCAGTTCAACCTTCAGGAGGGAATCCATGACCAAGACATTGCTGTACGGGACGGCACTAGCAAGCCTGATGGGCTTCGCGCTTCCGGCGATTGCGCAGGACGCCGGGGCCTTGGACAAGGGAAAGGCCGACGCCGCGCACCAGCACCCGCCGGCCTACTCGCCATACGCGGAGCGCGACTTCCCGACGCGCCCATTCTTCGGCGATACGCATCTGCACACCGCGTTTTCCATGGACGCCGGCGCATTCGGCGCCAAGCTGACACCGCGGGACGCTTACCGCTTCGCCAGGGGCGAGGAGGTTACCTCGTCCACCGGCCAGCCGGTGAAGCTTTCCCGCCCGCTCGACTTTCTCGTGGTCGCCGATCACTCCGACAATATGGGCTTCTTCCCGGATCTGTTCGCCGGCAAGCCTGAGGTGCTGGCTGACCCTACCGGCAAGAAATGGTACGACATGATACAGTCCGGCAAAGGCGCGGATGCGGCGATCGAGATCATCGTCGCCTTCTCGCACGGGACGTTCCCGAAGGATATCATGTATTTCCCGGGCACGGCCGCCTACAAGGGCGCGTGGCAGGAAACGATCGCCGCCGCCGAGGATTACAACAATCCCGGCCTTTTCACCGCCTTCATCGGCTTCGAGTGGACGTCGAACACCGGCGGCAACAATCTGCACCGCAACGTCATCTTCCGCGACAATGGCGACAAGGCGAGCCAGGTCGAGCCGTTCACCGTCTATCCGCCCTACGGCAGCGACAACCCGGTCGATTTGTGGAAATGGATGGGCGCTTATGAACAGAAGACCGGCGGCGATGTGCTCGCGATCGCGCATAACGGCAATCTCAGCAGCGGCCTGATGTTCCCCACCGTCGAGCAGTTCGGCAAGCAGGTCGACCGCGAATATGTCGAGCAGCGGGCGAAATGGGAGCGGCTCTACGAGACCTCGCAGACCAAGGGCACCGGCGAGTCGCATCCGCTCCTCTCGCCCAACGACGAGTTCGCCAGTTTCGAGATCTGGGACAAGGGCAATCTGGACGGCAGCGTTCCCAAGACCAAGGAGATGCTCGAGTTCGAGTATGCCCGCTCGGCCCTCAAGAACGGACTGAAGCTCGAGCGCGAGCTCGGCACCAATCCCTACAAGTTCGGCCTCATCAGCAGCAGCGATGCGCACACCGGCCTCACCGCCATGGAGGAGGACAATTTCTTCGGCAAGACCACACCGCAGGAGCCGAGCCCGGAACGCATCGGCGCAACCTTTATCAGCAATGCCCAGACCGGTGTCAAAATCATGGACTGGGAGGTCGGCGCCTCCGGCTACGCAGCCGTCTGGGCCAAGGACAACACCCGCGCATCGATCTGGGATGCCATGCAGCGCAAGGAGACCTACGCCACCACCGGCCCGCGCATGCTGGTGCGGTTCTTCGGCGGTTGGGAGTTTGAAAGCAAGGATGCGCAAAATCGACTGCCGGGGCATATCGGCTACACCAAGGGCGTGCCGATGGGCGGCGATCTTCGCGCAGCCCCTGAAGGCAAGAAACCGACCTTCCTGGTCGCCGCCTTGAAAGATCCGCTCGGCGCCAACCTCGACCGCTACCAGATCGTCAAGGGCTGGCTGGAGGCGGACGGCAAACTGAAGGAGCAGGTCTATGACGTGGCTTGGTCCGGCGACCGGAAGCCCGACGCGGGTACCGGCAAGCTGCCATCGGTCGGCGACACTGTGGATGCCGCGAACGCCGGCTGGACCAATACGATCGGCTCCCCGGAGCTCAGCGCGGTGTGGGAGGACCCGGATTTCGACGCGAGCCAGCCGGCCTTCTACTATGGACGGGTGATCGAGATCCCGACCCCGCGCTGGACCGCCTACGACGTCAAGCGGTTCGGCGTAAAGGCCTTGCCAGGCACGGCGATGACCATCACCGAACGGGCCTACACCTCGCCGATTTGGTACACGCCAGGCACTTGAGGAAGGAAGCGACGCATCAAGACAAGGCAGACGCCCAGAGGCGTCTGCCTACCGCTCGCCACTCGCCAAGGCGGCACCAACTCATCGACACCGCCTAGCTAGCAAGGACGCCGCCCAATGAAACTTTTTCATGAACCCTTGCTGCATTTTGTCGTGGCGGGCACCGTGCTGTTCGCTGCCTTTGCATGGCTTGGCGACAGCGAAGAGCAGACGAAAAGCATCGAGCCGGTGCGTGTCGGCGACGGCGAGCTGAAGTGGCTCACCGAAACTTTCAAGGGCCAGTGGCAGCGTCCCCCGGATGGCCAGGAGCTGCAAGCCTTGATTACTGAGCTGATAAAAGAGGAACTATTCGCTCGCGAGGCGCGGGAAATGGGTCTCGAAGAGCACGACACGATTGTCAGGCGCCGGCTGGCCCAGAAACTGGAGTTCCTGCTCAAGGACACTGCCAAGGTCGTCGAGCCGACGGTAGCCGATCTTAGAAAATACTATGAAGCCAACCTCGACCTGTTCCGCGTCGCAAGCAAGGCAAGTTTCCGACAGGTCTATTTCAATCCGGACGGCCGCAAGGACGCCGCCGCCGATGCGGCCGATATGCTCGAACGGCTCCAGGCCGGCGATGCCGGCGACGTGGCGGAATTCGGCGACAGATTTCTGCTCGGCACCGAGTTCAAGAACCTCGACGAACAGGAGGCGACCGGCATGCTCGGCGAGGAGCTTTCGCGCGAGATCTACGCCGCGAGAACGGGAAGCTGGGCCGGCCCGTTCAAGTCCGGCTATGGCTACCACCTGATCAATGTCTCCGAGCGGAACGAACAGGGTTCGCGTCCTTTCGAAGAGGCGCGTGAGGCCGTGTCAGCCGAATGGCTCAGAGATCGCCAGGACGAAGTCAGCCGCGACTACATTGCACGGCTGCGCGAGAAATACGGTGTCGTCTATGGTGACGAGGTGGCGAAGCTGCTTTCTCCTGGCCCGAAAGCCGATGTGGCGTCGCGATGAGCCCGGTCCGTTTCCTAGCCTTACTCCTGCGGTTCGGGCGCGCTGCATTGCTTTTGGTTGCGGCATGCGTTGGGGCCTCCCCGGCCCTGACACACGAGATGCGCCCGGCATTTCTGGAGCTTCGAGAGGAAAGCCCGGGTGAGTTCAGCGTAACCTTCAAGACACCGATGCAGGGCGACTTCAGGCTCGCGCTTTCGCCGCGCTTTTCTGGCGCGGTCGAGAATCTGACGCCGGTGGTGTCGCGCGCGACGGGCGACGCCATGGTTCAGACGTGGCGGATTGCAGCGATCGAACCGCTCGCCGGCCAGAAAGTGAGCATCGAGGGCCTATCGCAGACCATGACCGATGCGCTGGTGCGCATCGAATTCGCCGATGGCGGCACATGGGTCGAGCGGCTCACCCCTAGCGCGCCCGACATGGCGATCCCCGCGACGCAGAACCCTTGGGAGGTGGCGGCGACCTATTTTCGCCACGGCATCGAGCACATCGCCTCCGGCATCGACCACCTCCTGTTCGTCGCCGCGCTGATGTTGATCGTGCGCGGCTGGCGACGGATAGTCGAGACGATCACCGCGTTCACCGTCGCCCATTCGATCACGCTGACTCTCGCCACCATCGGCTGGGTCACTTTGCCGTCTGCGCCGGTGGAGGCAATGATCGCCCTCAGCATCCTGCTTGTCGCGACCGAAATCGTTAGGATGGAGCGCGGGCAGTCGAGCCTGACCATCCAATGGCCTTGGGTCGCCGCCTTCGCTTTCGGCCTGCTGCACGGCTTCGGCTTCGCCGGCGCCCTGGTTGATCTTGGGCTGCCGCGCGGCGATATTCCGCTCGCTTTGCTGTCGTTCAATGTCGGCGTTGAAATCGGGCAGCTCCTATTCATCGCGGCGATCATGCTCGCCGTTCATTCGATACGGCGCATCATCACGCTACCGCGGCGGGCTATCGTCGCTTCGGCCTATGTGATCGGAACCGTCGCGGCGTTCTGGAGCATCGAGCGGCTGGACGCGATGTTTTTATGAGGGAGGCATGAACACATGCGTGATCGGTCGAGGCGGCAGCGGTCTTCTGCGAGTCGATGCCGGATCTGCGCGTCAATATTCAAGGGGATTTCGGTTGCGCGTTTTTGGCGGGAGCGTTGCTGCCTCCCACTGCGAGCGCATTGGAAGGAAGCTTTATGACCTTTGCACAAAAGCTAAAGCACGATTTCATCAGTCTAGCCTTCTACAAAGCCTGGAACGACAACATCATCTACTACGGCAAGCGCACGGCCGACCCGTCCGACTTCCTGCTGTTCCATGTCTGCCTCGATCCGCACTCGGCTCAGGGCGCGGATCTCGAGGTGCCGCTTTGGGAGTTCGGCCTCTCCGACGACGCCTCGATCGAAGTGGAGGACATGGTCGCCGCCCGCGCTTCACCTGGCACGGCAAAATTCAGCACATCCATCTCGATCCGTTTTACAAGCCCTATGCGGTGTGGCGACTCATCCCGCCGGCACACGCAGGGCTGTCTCGACCAAGCCAGTCATAAGCGAAGCAACATCCGTGCTTGATGACAGGAATTCGCTCACGGTCCTCGACCCCACGCTTTTGAGACCACGGCCCCTCTACCGTCGATCTTGTCGACACGACGCTTTTTTCACCGACAGGACATTTCCAGGCGGCGCCGATAATGCAAGTCGCCCGCGTTCCACGCGCGTCGCGTTCGATCTGGTAACTCTGTGTCTCGAGCTGTGACGAACTGACCGGAAGGAGCCGCTGCTGTCGAGAGGATCGAGGCCCTGGCGCGGCTCGGATCATGCCAGAAACTGCGTCGCCACGCCGAGCAACGGTCCAGCCTCGGCGAGCTTTTGGTCGAGCGTATGTATCGTGGCGCCATGCTCCGATGCCGTTGCGAGATGCAGCGCGTCACCAGCGCGAAGCCCGAGACTATGCTGATCGGCGAACTTTGCCGCCGTGCGGAAATGCCCGCCCGTGACAGGCAGCACGGTGAAGCTCTCGGCGGCCAGCTTGTGGAACATCGCGAGCGCTGCTGCGCGCTGCTCCAGGTTGATCTGCCCGGTTCGCAGCTTGATCGCCATGGCCGACGACATCTCGGTGATGGTCCAGTCGCTGATCAGAAGCTGCGCCGGGTCCTGCTCCGCCAGCCAGCTCTGAACGCGCGGCGTCGTCGCTTCATTTGAAAGGGCGGCAACGATCAGCGACGTGTCGAGATAGTGCATCAGTAGCGGTCGCCATCCCGCATCGACCGTACCAGATCGGCAGAACTCTCGGCCTGAGGCGGCATGGTCGCGGTCAAGGATTGCAGGAGGGTCGCGTCGATCCGCCGCCGCGGTCTCGCCACGGCGGTGAGCCGTGCGACCGGTTTACCCCGCCGGGTGATGTCGATCGTATCTCCTGCCTCGACACGATCCACTAGCTCGCTCAGACGGGCTTTGGCATCTGCCAGGTTGATCACACTCATGTCACGCTCCTGACCATGTAGATGGTCATATAGCGTATTGCGCTCAACAATTCCAGTGAGGGGTTTTCATGCGTCACGTTCTGACCCGGGGCGCCGCTCGGCGCAAAGCCAGCTCATTGCAGTCGGCTGTTGTGTCGCAGCACGAGGCCGACTGCGCCGAGCAACGCGTCGTTCTCTGTGTGCTTGCCGACGATTATCCGCGTGCGCAGGGCAGGCGCGATGTCCCGGGACTTGATGAGCGTGTGGCGTTCATATGACGCGATCAGCGGTGCCAGGAGAATGTCGCCTGCCAACGCCATGCGGCCACCGATGATGATGAGTGGCGGATTGATCACCGAGCCGATCAGACCAAGACCACGGCCGGCGAAGTCCGCGGTGTCCTCGATCATCCGCAGCGCCCCGACGTCGCCCTGTTCAGCCATCATGATCACCTCGTCCATCGTGACCGGCCGCCGCACGATGCGCGAAATCTGCTCGAGCGGCCGGGCAAAACTCGCATAGAGCTCCAGGCATCCGCGATTGCCGCACCGGCAAAGATCGCCGCCGGGATCGAGGCTGATATGCCCGAATTCGCCAGCGCCGCCGGCGATGCCCGTCACCAGCCGGCCATGCTGGACAATGGCCCCGCCGACGCCGAGATCGATCTTGAACAGCACGAAATCGTCTTGGCCGACGGCCGCGCCCCACATCAGCTCGGAAATGGCCGAGCAGTTGCTCTCGTTGTCGGCGAAAATCGGCTGTTCTAGAACCGGCCCGAACACATCGCGGATGTTGACCCCAGCCCAGGTCGGAACAATACTCGCACGCTGCACCACTCCTTCGCGGCTGACAGGGCCCGAGACGGAAACCCCAACCCCCAGGAGCCCCCCCATCGGCAGACCGTTCTCTTCGTAGCATTGGGCAATTGCTGATTTGGCGAGCCGGGCCGCCTGTTGCGGTTGGTAGTCCAGACCCATGGGGATAGTTTGTTCGGTAATGACAGAATGCGACACGTCGGCGACGACGCACCGCATCTCATCGAGGCCTAGGTGGATTCCGACGCAGGTGCCCGCAGCGGGATTGAGCGTCAAGGTCGCGGCAGGCCTGCCAATGCCCCTGGCCCCGTCATGGTGGGCCGAGGATTCGATCACCATTCCGGACTTTCTCAAGCCATTGAGCGCGGTTGAAACCGTCGATCTCGCCAATCCGGTGATATGCGTGATTTGCGACGCAGAAAGCACGCCGCGCTCACGCAGGCATCGCACGATCAGGCTCTCCGGTGATGCGGAGGGCCTGTCGATCAGCCAATTTCTAAGCGAAGGTTTGTTCATGATGAGCACAAATCACGTTGACTGATAGCTCAAATATGTCATCTTGGAAAGAACGGAGATACGCATCTCCGTCTGCGGCGAGCTCAGATTGCGTCCACAAGCGGTCGATACGAACCGTACATCACATATGGGAGTGAAACGATGGAATACCTGAGGACGGCCGTTGCGGCCGCTGCGGCGTACACCTTTGTTGCGGGAGCCGCGCTCGCAGAGCCCAAGACCAACCTGTTGCATCAATGGGCGACCGGATCGGACGCCCAGGCTATCGCCAAGCTCGGCGAGATGTTTACCGCTAAGGGTGGCACCTGGCAGCAGACCTCCATCGCGGGCCACACGGCCAACACGCTGGCGAAACTGCGCGCCGACGTTATCGCCGGCAATGCACCCCCCGCGGTGCAGCTCAAGGGACCCGAGATCGCCGAATGGAACGAGACCGGCATGACAGCCAATCTCGACGAACTGGCGACAGCGGAAAATTGGGAGAAGGTCGTCGCTCCCGAATTGCTGCCGGTGATGAAGCCGACCGGAAGCTGGGTGGCGGCGCCGATGAACATCCATCGCATCAACTGGCTGTGGGCATCGCCGAAGGTCATGCAGGAAGCAGGCGTCGCCGAGGTGCCGAAGACGTGGGCGGACTTCAACGCCGCCTGCGACAAGATCGTGGCGTCAGGCAAAATCTGCATCTCGCACTCGACTGCCGACTGGACCGATTCGACGGTGTTCGAGGTCGTGGTCTACGGAATGGATCTCGATCTCTTCAAGAAGGCCTTCGTCGAGGGTGACGTCGAGGCGATGCGCAGCGACGGCATGGTCAAGGCCTTCGAACAGTTCCGCACCATGACGACCAAATATATGGACCCCGGCATGAACGGGCGCGAATGGGATACCATGTCGCATCTGGTCGGCCGCGGCGAGGCCGCCTTCCACATCATGGGCGACTGGACGCTCGGCCTGCTCACGGCCGGCGGCTTCAAGGAGGGCACCGACTATGTCTGCGCCCAGGCGCCGACTGACTGGGGCAAGCCGGGCTTCATCCTGAATTCCGACTCGGTCGTGTTCTTCCAGCAGAAGGATCCAGACTACGTCGAGGGGCAGAAACTGCTCGCCAGCACGATCCTGTCGCCTGAGTTCCAGACGATTTTCAATCAGACCAAGGGCTCGATCCCGGCCCGTCTCGACGTCGATCTTTCGAACGGCTTCAATCCCTGCCAGCAGCTCTCCCAGAAGGACCTGCAGGCGTCGATCGATGGCGGCACGCTTGTCCGTTCGATGGCGCATAACATGACGATCCCGCAGAAGGTGCGCGGCGCGATCATGGATACCGTCACCGAATTCGTGGCGACGCCGGACATGACCGCGCAGGACGCAGCTAGTGCGATGGCTGATGCGGCCGAAGCGCAGATGTGAAGAAGCTGCCGATGATTGGCCCGGCGTGGCACGCCCGGCCTGACTTCGCCGGAGCAGCCGATGTCCACGCATGACCTGACTGTACCGGTTGCGCCTCCCGCAGCCCCGTGGCGGCAGCGCCTGGGCACGATGGTGCCCATTCTGGTGCTGGCGCCGTCGCTTGCAGCGAGTTTCATCTATGTCTTCGTCTTCACGATTTGGACGCTGTATCTCTCGCTCTCCAATTCGTCGCTGATGCCGACCTATGGCTTCGTCGGTCTGGACAATTATGCTTCGCTCTGGGCGAACCGGCGCTGGAACATCGCCTATACGAACCTCTTCCTGTTCAGCGGTTTCTATATCGTCGGCTCGATGGCCATCGGCCTGCTTCTCGCGATCCTGATCGACCAGCGCGTTCGCGGCGAGGCGGTTTGGCGCACCATCTTCCTCTACCCGCTGGCAGTGTCCTTCATCGTCACCGGTACGGTGTGGAGCTGGCTCTACAATCCCGTCGACGGCATCCAGGCCTTCGTGCGGGGGCTCGGCTGGACCGACTTCAGCTTCGCCCTGACGGCCAACCGCAACACCGCGATCTATGCGGTGATCATAACCGGTATCTGGCAGTCGTCCGGCTTCGCAATGGCGCTTTTCCTGGCTGGCCTGCGGTCGGTCGATCCGGATCTCATCAAAGCAGCGCAGATCGACGGTGCCTCGGTTTCCCGAACCTATCGGAAGGTCATCCTGCCGACGATCGCCCCGATTTTTCTGGCGGTGGCGGTCATTCAGATCCAGTTCGCCATCAAGACGTTCGACCTGGTGGCGGCGTTGACGCGGGGCGGGCCAGGTGTATCCACTACCTTCCCGGCGATCTACGTCTACGACCTGATGTTCCAGCGCGGGCAAATCGGCGAGGGTGCCGCTGCGGCGATGATGATGCTCGCCGCCCTCGCGGTTGTGCTTGTGCCTTATTCCGTGTGGATCGTTTGGCGCAGGCGGGCGGAGGGCCGCAATGGCTGAAATTGCCCTCAACGCCCGGCATGATCCCGAAGCGGCCGCGGCTACGCGGCGCTATTTCTGGAGCCGCTTCCTTGTCTATGCGGTGCTGACGCTTTTTGCGGTCATCTACCTTGCACCGCTGCTGGTCGTGGTCTTCAACTCCTTGCGGGAGCAGTCCGAGATTGCCCGCAGCGGCCTCATCTCCCTGCCGCGCAGCTTCCGTCTCGATGCGTGGGCGGAGGCTTGGGGCACTTATTGCGTCAGCGGCACCTGCGAAGGCATGAAGCGCAATTTCTTCAACTCGCTCTGGATGGCGATCCCCGCGACGGTTATCTCCACGCTTCTCGGCGCCATGAACGGCTACGTGCTGTCGAAATGGCGCTTCAAGGGCTCGGAAATTCTGTTCAATCTGATGCTGCTCGGCGTCTTCATGCCCGGCCAGATCTCGCTGATGCCGTGGGCGTTCCTGCTCGGCAAACTCGGGTTGACCAATTCGACGTATGGGCTGGTACTGATACACGTCGTCCAGGGCATCTCGTTCACCACCCTGTTCTGCCGCAACTTCTACGTCAGCATACCGGACGACCTTATCAAGGCGGCACGCATCGACGGCGCCGGCTTCTGGCGGATTTTTCGCAAGATCATCCTGCCCCTGTCGCCGCCGATTTTGATTGTCACCGTTATCTGGCAATTTACCGGTATCTGGAACGAGTATCTGTTCGGCGTCGTCTTCACCTCGGGCCAGCAGCAGCCGATTACGGCGGCATTGGTCGCCCTCACTGCCGGCGGCACGACCGCCCGCGCTTACGATGTGATGAGCGCAGCCGTGCTGATCGGCGCGCTGCCGCCGTTGCTGATCTACCTGTTCGGTGGAAAATACTTCGTGCGCGGCCTGACACAGGGCGCCATCAAATGAGGCATCGCCCATGTCCGCGCTGATGATCCGCGACCTTCACAAGAGCTATGGCGGGCTCGAGATTCTGGCCGGCATCAATCTCGAGGCGCGGACCGGGGAATTCATCGCCCTTGTCGGTCCCTCCGGCTGCGGCAAGTCAACCTTACTCGCCATGATCGCTGGCCTGGAAACCGTCACGTCGGGCGAGATCTGGATTGGCGACCGGCTGGTGAATTCCGTGCAGCCCAAGGACCGCGACATAGCGATGGTGTTTCAGTCATACGCCCTCTATCCCACGATGACGGTGCGCCAGAACATCACCTTCGGCATGGAAAGCCGAGGCGTGCCCAAAGCGGAGCAAGCGGAAGCCGTAAAGCGGGTTGCCGCACTCCTGCAGATCGAGCAGTTGCTCAAACGCAAGCCTGGGCAGCTGTCGGGTGGGCAGCGGCAGCGCGTTGCGATGGGGCGCGCCCTGGTACGCGACCCGAAGCTGTTTCTGTTCGATGAGCCGCTGTCCAATCTCGACGCCAAGCTGCGCGTGGACATGCGCACCGAAATCAAGAAGCTTCACCACCGGGTGGGCAAGACGACGGTGTACGTCACCCACGATCAGGTCGAGGCGATGACGCTCGCGTCCCGCATTGCGGTGATGAACCAGGGCTCGGTGCAGCAGTTCGACACGCCGAAGCGCATCTATGACCGGCCGACCAACATGTTCGTGGCCGGTTTCATGGGATCGCCGGCGATGAATTTCATCCCCGCCCGGCTTACCGGCTCAACCAGCATCTCGGTACGCGCCGCTGACGGCAGCGACGCCACTCTTGCCCTTGCCGCGCCTTTGCCCGCCGGTGCGCCACAGGACGTGGTGCTCGGTGTTCGGCCGGAACATATCTACCGTTTCACGGCGGACCTGAAGTCGCGCAAACCTGCTGTCGAGTCCATGAAGGCGCCGGTCGAACTGGTCGAGCCGACCGGGGCCGAGACGCTTGCCGTCCTCAGGCTAGGGGATCTGGAGATCGCCGGCCGATTCGAGCCGGATGACGCTCCCGTCATGGGCGAGACGATAACGCTTGGCATCGACATGTCGCGCGCCTGTCTGTTCGATCCAACAACCAAGGCGCTTCTGTGATCTGATGTCCATGCAATTTGCGACTTACCCGAGCTTGACCGATCGCGTCGTGCTGATCTCCGGCGGCGCCTCCGGGATCGGGGCCGATATGGTCCGCGCCTTTGCCTCGAATGGCGCCCGTGTGGCCTTTCTCGATGTGCAGGATGGGCCCGCAGAGGCGCTGGTCCGTGAGCTCAGCGGTGCCGGCGGGCGAGCTCCCCTGTACCTCCATTGCGATGTGACCGACGTCGCTGCGCTGCAGGCGTCGGTTGAAGGCGTGTGCGCGCGGCTTGGTCCGGTCGCCGTCCTGGTGAACAACGCTGCCGATGATCGGCGCCATCCCGTTGACGCGGTGACGGCCGAATATTGGGACCGCAGCTTCGACGTCAATCTCCGGCATCACTTCTTCGCTGCGCAGGCGGTACATCCGCATATGAAGGAACTCGGCTTCGGCTCGATCATAAACTTCTCTTCCATCGCCTGGCGTTTCGGCGCGGACCAGATGGTAGCTTATGCCACTGCCAAGGGGGCTGTGGTGGCGCTGACGCGCGCATTGGCGCGGTCGTTCGGATCCGACAACATCCGCGTCAATGCAGTCGAACCCGGTGCCGTCATCACCGAGCGGCAGCGCGAGCTGTGGTTCAAGACGCAGGACGCAATCGACCAGACGGTGCAGCGGCAATTTATCCGCCGCGTCCTCCTGGGCGAGGAGATTGCACGGACCGTGCTCTTCCTTGCAGCCGATGACAGCCGCATGATCACGAAGCAGTCCATCACCGTCGATGCCGGTCTGCGCTGATGCGATCGCTTCCACATCTTTCAACGGGACTGCCAAACTGATGCTTCGCCTCGGTCTCAACCCTTACGGACTGACCTACCATCTCGGCTTGCAGGGGCGCGGTACGCCGCGGCACAATCCGGATGGGGCGGGGCTGGAAGGCTTCATAGCGCTTGCGCAGGAACTCGGCGCACGCACGCTCGAGATCTACGAACCATGGCTGACCGACTTGCCGGACGCCGAGGTCGTCGACCTGCGCAGGCGTCTGGCCGCGCTCGACCTCGTCCCGGTGGTCAGCGGCGGTCTTATCGTGGCCGGTCCGTTGGACAACGCGTTTCGGGCTGCGCGCCTGCTCGAGGCGACAACGATCCGTATCGCACTGACCCCCGTCCTGTGCGGTGACCGCAACGTCTGGGGTGGGAAATGGAACGAGTTCAACGCGACGATCCGCGCTGCCCTGACGGAATGGGGGCCGCGTGCGGCGGCTGAGGGCCGGGTGCTCGGCATCGAGAACCATCAGGACTTCGGCAGCGACGAACTGGTCGCATTCTGCGAACTCGGCGGGCCCGGTGCCGGCATCACCTACGATACGGGCAACACGTTTCCCGTCGGCGAGGCACCGCTTGCCTTCACGCGGCGGATCGCGCCCTATGTCCGCCATGTCCACCTCAAGGACTATCGCGTGCAGTTCACGGATGAGGGCTATCGTCTGGTCCGCTGCGCGATCGGCGACGGCGCCGTGCCATTCGCCGAACTGGCAGCCATCCTCGCCGAGCACCACGACACGCTGACGGCTGCGCTCGAGCCGGGCGCACTGGAGGCACGCCACGTTCGCTGTCTGACCGACGACTGGTGGAACGGATATGCGCCCAAGACTGCGCGCGAGTTCGCGGCCTGCCTGAGTGCTGCGCGCGTAAACCGCCTTGCGGACGACGCCGACTACCGGACGCCATGGGAGCGCGACGATGACGGTGCGCTCGTTTCGTATGAGCTCGACATGATCCGGCGCAGCGCCGCTAACATGAAGAAGTTCGACTTCATTGCAATGGAGAAATCAGCATGACTGCCCGAGAACTCAGCGGCCTGACTGCCTTCGTGACCGGCTCGGGACGTGGCCTCGGCCGCGTCATGGCCGACCGCCTGGCCGAACTTGGCGCAAACGTCGCGATCCATGATCTCGATTGGACTCGGCCATCACAGTATGGCGAATTCGCAGACCTCGGCGAATCCGCCAGAGGCCTGGAAAAACATGGGACACGGGTAACCGCGGTTACGGGCAACATCGGTGACAGGCAAGCCGTTGCCGAAATGAAGAGGAAGATCGAGGCGGAGCTCGGCGATGTGCATGTTCTGGTCAACTGCGCCGGCGGGGACATTGGCGCCAAAGGGGTTAAGCCCAGTCCCAACAACGCGCTCGACATCGACTATGAAGACATCAAGGTGCTGACCGACAACAATCTCATCGGCACGATGCTGGTCTGCCAGGCGTTCATTCCGCCTATGGTCAAGCGCGGCTCAGGCTCGGTGATCAACATTGCCTCGGCGGCAGCGCATATCGGATGCTCGCCGGAGGTGGTCTACTCCACGCTCAAGGCGGCCGTTGTCCATTATACGCGTTGCCTCGCCAAGGAACTGATCGACGATGGCGTGCGCATCAATGCGGTGAGCCCCGGCGCCACCAAGACGGCACGGTTCCAAGCGAGCCGCGTCGTCGATCCGGAGCGCATGGATTCGAGCAAGAAATCGCTGAACCGCTATGCCGAGCCTGAAGAGATCGCCGAAGCGGTGGCCTTCCTCGCCGGTCCGCGCGCGCGCTTCATCAACGGGCAGGTCATTCGCGTCGATGGCGGTTTCACCATCTTCCCAGGTTGAATCGCGACCGTTCACACCGCGAACTGTCCGGCTGAGCGCACCCCAATGAGCAGGGCCACGACGGCCATTGCCGACCTTACTTCGTTGATGGGTTGCGACGTGCTCGCAGAGCGCAGGAATCGACGGTGAAGTTCGGCAACACGACAATTCTCTTGGCGACACGCTGACGTTACAGCCCGCTTGTATGCACCCACGCAATGGCTCAGATTTGTCTCGGTTCGGTCTACTCTGCGCCCTGAGAAGGCGAAGATTTCCGGATCGAGGCGCTGGGCCACCGCGCGCGTGACAGAACGAACCGCTCCTGTCGACACGTTCAGAGGCGCTACATTAAAGATTGAGGGGACAGATGAGGCAAGAGAACGACGTTGAGAAGTCGGTGCGCACCCTGCGTGCCCGAGCACCTGACGACGCGGCTGAATTGCTTGCCCGAGAGTCTCCCGAGTTCATCCGAGACGTATTAAAGTTGTTGCCGGATAGGCACGCCCGAAAGGTGGCGGAGCATTTGCCTCCGGATATGAGGCCTATCAAGCCTCATAGCGACAGCAAGGATATCGCTGTCCCCGGATCCGTCGTCGAGCTGATGGACCCGATCCCCGCCAGCGTTCCTGTCGGAACGACGGTAGCCGCCGCGGTGGAGGCCGTCAGACGCGCCCAGGTACCGACCGAGTTGACTTACCTCTACATCACGGACGCGGCCGACAAACTCGTTGGCCTGGTGGTTCTGCGCGATCTGATGCTGAGCGAACCGGCCGCCACGGTGGATCAGATCATGCTGCCGGAACCGTTCGCCCTTCACGTCAATGTGTCTTTGGGCGAAGCCTGCAAGGCGGCGGTACGCCGCCACTACCCCGTCTATCCCGTGGTGGACGCGGAGAACCGGCTGCTCGGGCAGGTTCGCGGGTGGCGGCTGTTCGAACAGCAAATCATCGAGATTTCTGCCCAGCCTGGCCAGATGGTGGGTGTCCAGAAGGAGGAGCGTTCTTTCACGCCGCTGGTTTCAGCCTTCTTGAAACGTCATCCCTGGCTGCAGCTCAACCTGCTGACGGCCTTCATAGCCGCCTTCGTGGTTGGCTCGTTCACAGGCACGATCGAGAAGATCGTCGCCTTGGCGGCGTTCCTCCCGGTGCTGGCCGGCCAGAGCGGAAACACCGGCTGCCAGGCGCTGGCCATGACGTTGCGTGGCCTCGCATTAGGGGATGTGGACAAACGACCGAAGCTGCACCTGGTGCTGAGGGAGGGAGCGCTCGGGATCGCCAACGGCTTGCTCGTCGGTCTGGTGGCGGCGGCGGCCATGTGGTTCTACGCTTCACGGCAGCCGGAGTCGGCATCCCAGGCGCCCATGCTGGCACTTGTGATCCTGCTCGCAATGTCCGGATCGTGCCTCATGTCCGGAATCTCCGGCGTGCTGATCCCGTTGGGCCTGCGGCGGGTCGGCGCCGATCCGGCCGTGGCTTCCGCGATCTTCCTTACGACGGTGACTGATATTGTAGGCATGGGCCTGATGCTGGGACTGGCCACCATGCTCGTGCTGTAGGCACGCTCGACGGACGTGATCGCGGACGAGGACGTTGTTGCCTATGAGCTGACCTCGTCGGCGTTCAACAAGATAACAAAGGCTAAGCCGCACATCGCGCAGGCCGTCCTGAGAAGCATCGCCCGCCAGCTCTCCGAGCGCTTGCGCAACGCGGCGGAAGACCTTCGGATGAGCTACATGTGTCCCTGATGCGTCGTGCGGCGACCAGATACGTGGAGAATCGCGCAAACAATATTGATCTTGTCGGCTGCGCAATCCACGGCTGATTATGATTTGGCTTAGTTGCCGTTTGTAGCGAATACTTGCTGGAAGCCCAGCAACGCTGAGAAGATGTTTGATTAACCAGCGTAGGCGAAATGCGAATGAAGCCGATAGTTTGTTGCGCAGCTGCAACAGCTGCTGAAGACTCGGAGGTTTCCTGACAGTTCTGTCGCTTTTTTTCGTGCAGGCGTGCTAGATCCGCTGCACTAGTCGGGTTGGGGTGGGTTCTCGGCATGCATTCCTCGTTTTCAATGATCCTCGGCTTCGCCGCGGCGCTGCTTTGTACCGGCATATTGCCGGCCGGCGCACAAGGTCTCTATCCGGTCTATGACGATGCGTTTTCGGCCCGCATTGCCAATCCGACCGACAACGGAGCGCTAGCTCAATTCGTCACAGTTGCCATCAACGCAGGGCAGTACGATCAGGCGATCTCATCGATCGAGCAGTATCTCATCAAATATCCTCGCGATGCGCGCGCCCGGCTCTCGGCCAGCCGGTTGTATTATCACGTCGGCTCCTATGAATTGGCCCGGCGGCAGGTGCAGTACGGCCTCGAGGTCGGGGATCTGTCCGCGGATGAGCAACAGGAAGCCGTTCGCCTGCTCGCCCGCATCGAGCGCGCGTTACTTGGCGTCACCTGGGAAATCGCTCTGACTGGCGGTATGTTCAGCGAATCCACCGATTTTGAACCGGGCGGGGCCGAAGACGACCGCACCTTGGTCTCGCCCTATGGGCGGGCGGACGGCTTTGTCCGATGGGATCTCGGCACGCCAAGTGCTGATGCACTTGTCCTCTCGGGCTCGCTGGCAGCGACAGAGCGCTTTTTCACCAAAGACCTGTCGGTTCCCGGTACCGAGGAGACGTTTATCCTCGGTAACACCGCCATTACCTTGGACAAGGGACTGCCCAACAGCGGGATCGATTCGCTACGGCTGCTACTTTCCGCGTTCGCCGTTACAGAGCGCTTCGACAGCGATATCAACGAGACCGGCGTCGGTCTAAATGGGCGCGTCCTCGTGCGCCCCACCGTCGAGACGACGCTTTTTGCAGGTGCCGGCTACATCGATCTAAGCGGCTCGAAAGGCATCTTCGCCGATAGCAGGATTTTCTATGAGGCAGGCGGCAGCTACCGCTTCCGCAATGGCCAGGCGCTCGGACTGCGCCTGGTCGGCTCGACTGACTTCGCCTCCGGAGCTGGCGAGATCGGCAGCAGCTACATGGGAGGGGTCCGCTACGGCGGCGTGGTAATGGAAGTCCCGGACCTTTTCGTATGGTCTCACCAGGTCGCCGTCTCGGCCGGCCACGGCGACACTCCCGACTTGTCCTTCGGCATCGGCACGAACATAGAGAGCGACTTCTGGCGCATTGCCTCGGAAAGCGATTTTCAGCTCACGGAGTCGCAGAAGGTCAGTGTCGACCTCGCCTATCGTGAAACCGACTTCGAGATCGCCAGCGGCGACCGAAATTCATTCGAATTGCTCGTGAGCTACACGTTGACGCTCAACTGAAAGAGGCCGCGATGAGGACCCTGTATCGTCAGATAGCCACTTGTATCGCCTGCCTTGCCTTTGCGGCACCATCTGTCGCTGAAACGGTCGGGTCCATGACGGCCTACCAGACCAACATCATCCGCAATGACGGCGAGGCGATGAACGTCGGCGCTGGCGTCGAACTCGGCGACCATCTGCGCAGCAATATCACCGGTCTCGGAATGCTCGTATTCCGGGACGAGTCGAGCGCCAAGATTGGTCCGAACACCAGCCTGACGATCGATGAATTCGTCTACAATCCGGGCTCCCGATCAGGAAAGATCGACATCAGGATGAACAGCGGCCTGGCCCGTTTCTACGGCGGTCAGGTTTCGAAGGGCGGCGACATGCAAGTTGCGACGCCACACATGGTGCTCGGAGCCAGAGGCGGCATCATTGAAGTGCTTGTGATAGCTGGTCAGACCGTCGGCATACTGCGCGCCGGCCGCATGACCTGCATGATGAATGGTCGCAAGCTCGTGATCACAAACCCGGGCCACGCCTGCACGTCGGACAATGACAAACTGCTGACCGGCTACGGCGGTATCGACGCCTTCCCGATATTGGACAGCATCGATCGGATAGCCGGCACCGGCCTGCCAGGCGAACCGGGTCCGGGGCTGAACGTAAGCGCGATTTGTGCGTCAGCACTCGGCAATTCGCTCAAAGCCTGCAAGTCCACCGACGGCGCATTGCCCGGCGTGGCCATGGAGTTCCCTGACAGCCCAACGCCCCCTGTAGGCAGCGGGGTGGATGATGAGGATGATGACTGCTTTCCCGACTGCCGGTAAGGCCGGCCGACCGGCATGAGCCCCTCGCTTGATTGGCGGCGGGCTGCCAGGCGGAAAATACCTGGTCTTGCGGTCGTACTCTTGCTGCTCGCTTGCCATTTTGCTTTCGATGGGCCGCTGTCGCGTCTGCGCGAGCGCACGTACGACCTCTACCAGTCCCTTGCCCCGCGCCAGGCGACTAGCAATCCGGTTGTAATTGTCTCGATAGACGACGCGAGCCTTAAGGCATATGGGCGATGGCCTTGGAATCGTGGCCTTTTGGCCGATCTGGTCGATGGTATCACCGAGTCTGGTGCCGCCGTGATCGGGCTTGCGCTGGTGCTGCCCGAGGCTGACACCTCTCCTGATGGCATCGCTGGAGACAAGCGCCTCGCCCGGGCACTGGCGAAACATCGAACCATGCTCGCCGTCAGCCTGGGCAATGAGGCAACGGTTTCAGAAGCAGAGCCCAAAGCCGGCTGGTCGATCGTAGGGCAAGTACCCGAGACGCTTCCTGGCTTCACCGGTCTGACGGGCTCGCTTGCGGATTTCTCGAGCGCCGCTGCAGGCCTTGGGGTAATTCGCACTTTGCCCGATCCCGACGGCGTATTGCGCCATGTGCCGCTGCTCTGGCTTCGAAATACGGATCAAGGCGTGCAGCTTTGGCCTTCTTTCGCAGTGGAACTCCTACGCCTCTACGCCGGAGAGAACAGCTTCGTAGCCCGAATGAATGCCGCCGGGTTTGACGCACTCAGGATGTCCGGCAGCATTGTGCCGCTCGAGCCGCAGGGTAGCATCCGCCTCTGGGAAACCGACACCAATACGCCGCGCATATCTGCCAGCAATGTCCTTTCGGGCCACGGCGATCCTCTGCTGCGGAATGCCATCGCGATTATTGACCTGTCGGCCGTGGGATTGACCCAGTATTTGCCCAGCCCGACGCGTCCGGCGCGACCAGGCGTCGACATCCACGCAGATGCAATCGGCCAGATGCTTGCCGGGCGCTATCTTGTAGAGCCTGTGCAAGCGCGAATGCTCGAGCGGCTCTGGTTTGTCCTCAGTGGCATCGTTTTCATCGGGCTTTCTGGAGTGCTCGCCGAGCGGGTCGTGCTTGGCGCATTCGCTCTGGCGCTCCTGGCAGCCACGCCCTTCGTGTTTGGCGCTCTCGAATACAGCCTGCAGGGTGTGCTCTACGATCCACTGCAGCCGGCGCTTGCGACGATCCTCGTAGCTGGCTTCGAAGGCTATGCCCTCTACAGGCGCAGCGAGCAGCGCCGGTCCACCCTGGCCCGGCAGTTTTCGCAATTTCTGTCGCCCTCCGTGGTGCAGCGCCTCGCAAATTCGGATACCGAAGCGATCCTGTCCGGAGAGAAGCGCGAGATCACAATCCTGCTGAGTGATATACGCGGCTTCACGACGATGAGCGAACAACTCGATGCCCAAGAAATCGGAAAGGTGGTCAACCACTTCCTCGGCCTTGCGACCGATGAGATACTCAAGCGCGATGGGACTATCGATAAGTTCATGGGCGATGCCGTGCTAGCTTTCTGGAACGCGCCGCTTGATCAGCCAGATCATCGCGAGCGCGCGCTCGAAGCGGGGCTCGCCCTGATCGAACGGGTGAAGCGCGAAAACGCCGCGTTCACCGCGCGCAGGCACCCCCCTATCGAAATCGGCGTCGCCATCGAGACTGGCATCTGCTCCGTAGGGAATTTCGGCTCCGAACGGCGCTTCGATTACACCGCGATCGGCTCGCCGGTGAACCGCGCGGCACGGCTCGAGTCAACGACCAAAAAGCTGAGCATCCCCCTGGTGCTTGGTCCCGGATTTGCCCAAGGAGCATCGATGCCGGTTGTCCAGGCGGGCGCCTTTGAACTCCAAGGCTTCAAGGGCGAGGTGCCGGTTTTCACCGTTCCGGAGATACACCCCTCGTCGCAATCTGGCGAGGTCGTGTGATGCTTGGCACCGGTTCAGCTCGCTAACCCATTGGCAGCCGGCGAGCGAAAGCCAAGGGCGGCGGAAATACGATGGGCTGTCTGGGCTACCTGCCGCCCAGTTCGCTTTTGCTGGTCGGTTTATGCCGATAAGCGGAGGCCCATGACTTCAGCACCAATCTGGACTCCTCGGGCGTCACCACGGGCGAAACCCTAACCGATGACAGCGCTGGCCGCGACGCAGAACCCGGATGCTGGTATGGGTATCGCTAGTTCGGGATGCTACTCCAATCCCGATCTCGATGCGAACTGGCTGTGGCTAAGCTGACGCTGGACGATGGCAAGCGCGAAAAGATGCTCTCGGAACTTAGCGAGATCGTCTTCAACGACGTCGCCCTGATTCCGATGCGAGGTCCTCATCGTGGCTGCCTGCCTGAAAGGACCTTCCAGTTCACGACGCGGGCCGACCAGTATACGCTAGCCATGAATGCCAAAACTGTCTGAGGAGGTGTAGAGTTGACGAACATCACCAGGGGGTCCGTTGCGGATCGCGGTCGCGCTACATACGATCTTGGCGCGACCGCCATCTTTGCTTCCAAATCAGACCCACGCTTCCATTATTGTCTGTATGTACCGCCCGCGGTTAGGGAAGGCGCCCAAGTCGACCTGCTGGTGGCCGTCCACGGCACTGGCCGCACCTCGTTCTTGGGTTTCCGCGACGCGTTCGCCGAGTTCGGACGCTGGAACGACTGCGCCATCTTGTGCCCGGTGTTTCCAATGGGCGTTCTCGGCGACGACGCCCGCAGCGGATACAAATACATGATCGAGGGCGACATCCGCTACGATCAGGTGCTGCTCGCCATAATAGAGGAAGTCGTGGCGAAATACCGTCAGGACTGGACCCGCTTCGCCATGTTCGGATTTTCCGGCGGCGGGCAATTCACCCACCGCTTCGCCATCCTCCATCCCGATAGGCTATGGGCGGCGTCGATCGGCGCGCCGGGCTCTGTGACCTTGCTCGATCCCGCGCGGGATTGGTGGGTGGGCATTCGCGACCTGCCGGAGAAGTTCGGCATCACCTTCGATGCCCCAGCGCTGGCAAAAGTGCCGGTCCAGATGATCGTTGGCGATGCCGACCTGGAGACCTGGGAAATCACGCATGTCCAGGGCAGCACCCATTGGATGCCGGGCGCCAACGATGCCGGACGGACGCGGCCGGAACGCCTCGGGACGTTGTGTCGATCTTTCGAGGAAGCGGGTGTGCGGGTGCGCTTTGATTTGCTGCCCGGGGTAGCCCACGAACGGGACGCGGTTCTCGATCCGGTCAAGGATTTCCTGGCCCAGGCGCTCAAGGAACGACGGAACGCATCAGGATGAATGCAATGGCCAGGCCCTGCACGATAAGCTTGTGCAAAGACAGGCTGCTGTGGGGCGCGGACCTCAATCGTATTTGGCCACAAAGCGTCCGACGGCGGCGAGGCAGTCGTCCTTCTCCTCGACATGCGGCATGTGGCTGGAATTCGGGAAGACCATGCCTTCGACGTCGGGAATATGATCGAGAAAGGGCTGGACGCAGGCCTCGGTCGCTTCGTCGTAAAATCCGCGGAACGCCAGGGTTGGCGCCTCGATCAGATGCAGGCGCTCGACGATGGTCCAGTTCCGCATGGTGCCGATCACGTGGAATTCATTGGGTCCGTTCATGGTATGATAAACCGTCGGATCCTCCTCGATTGCCGCGAATGTCCGGGCTACTTCCGGCGGCGTCGGAAGGACACGGCAGACGTGGCGGTCATAGAAGGCCTTGGTTGCCGCAACATAGTCCGGGTGACCGGTGGTTCCGGCTGCCTCGTGCCGGTCAAGCGCACTTTGCACATCGGCCGGCAGCCCGGCGCGCAATTGCAGCGCGCCTTCCACCCATAGCGCCATTGAGGCCAGCGAATTGGCCAGGATCAATGCCTTGAGCCCGGCGGGGCGTCGCACGGCATGTTCGGCCGAGAGTATGCCGCCCCAGGATTGGCCGAGCAGGGCGTAACGGTCGGCTACGCCAATGTGAGTGAGCAGCGCATCGAGTTCGCCCAGGAAGAAATCGACGGTCCAGAAGTCGCCGCCCTTGTCGGGGAGATGGGTCGATTTGCCGTTGCCGATCTGATCGTAGTGGATGACGGCCCGCCCGGTATCGGCCAACTCCTTGAATGAATCGACATAGTCATGGGTGCAACCCGGCCCGCCGTGAGCGACGACCAAAGGCAGCTTGCCCGAGTTGAGATCTCCGATTACGCGATACCAGGTGCGGTAATCCCGGTAGTCGCTAAATCCTTCGGTGGTCGCATGTGCCGTCACAGTTCCAAGCTCTGCGTCATGGCGCGGCAGGAACCAAAGTGACGGACCCTCCCAAGCCTTGTTTGCGGCCGAACGGTACTAAGCGGCCCGGCGCATTTACAGCTAGCACTATTTATAGGTTTGCCCTGTCAGGGGGCGGTGGCCGTCAGGTGGAGAGCCTCAATGCTCCGGCTCGAAACGGTCGCCTGGTTGCTTGCCATCATCCAGGCGGCGGACAAGGCGCGGGGTTCTCGTTCG
The DNA here is from genome assembly GCF_055901575.1 of Mesorhizobium sp. WSM4842. Classification (NCBI taxonomy): domain Bacteria; kingdom Pseudomonadati; phylum Pseudomonadota; class Alphaproteobacteria; order Hyphomicrobiales; family Phyllobacteriaceae; genus Mesorhizobium; species Mesorhizobium sp. WSM4842. The sequence continues at coordinate 6,396,411 of NZ_CM148372.1, read as the reverse complement.
GCGGACAAGTGGTTGCATGTGGCGCTTCAACGCCACCCGATAGCCGCTAGCTCCCGTCCGCTTAAGCGGGCGCGGCTGTGCCGAGAGCTGCGGCCAGGACATCAGCAAGGCCATGGCCGGCGCTGCCGTCCTCGTCAAGGCGCGGATTGTAGATGGTGACCTCGAGTCCGACCGCCTTTCCGCTCGCCAGGATGATCCGGAGCGCCGCCGACAGTTCGTCCCACGACAGCCCGCCCGGTACGCGGAAATCGACCGCCGGCATGATCGCATCGTCGAGACAATCGGCGTCGAGATGGATGAAAAAGCCGTCGAGTTCCGCCCGCGTCAGGTGGTCAACGGCCGCACGGGCGGCGGCTTCGACGCCCAGGCGGCGGACTGCGTGGAGATCGTAGGCCATGAGCTCGGCCGGCAAAGGCTGGCTGCCGTATTCGGCCTGGTCCTCGTGGTCGCGAAACGCGAAGGCGACAGCGTCCTCGGAGCGAACCAACGGGCGGCGGCCCTCCAGGTCGGTCAGCAGCGCCGGCCCGTAGCCGGTGACGAAGGCCAGATCCATCGAGGCGCCTTCGCTGTTGGGCTCCGCCTCGGGCTGGAAGAAGTCGGCGTGGCCATCGATGAAGAACAGGCCGTAGCGACCGCGCCGGCGCAGTGCCAGCATCGGACCCAGCAGGATCGTACAGTCGCCGCCCAGCACCACCGGGAATTCGCGGGCGTGCAGCACCTCCTCCACGGCGTCGGCGAGCATGGGTGACCACGCCGCGATCGCCTTGGCGTTCAGCGTCAGGGTGGCGGGGTCGGGCTTCGGGTCTTTCGGCGGGACCGCCAGCCGCCCGGCGCGGCGCGCATGGATGCGTTCGGCGAGGCCCAGTTCCAGCAGCCGACCGGGCAAGCCCTCCACGCCGTCGGTCGCCAGACCCAGCGAGGACGGCGCTTCAAGGATGGCATAGCGGCGGGTCGGCATCAGATCCTCCAGCTATGGCGAGTAAGAGCCGGCGCAACGCGGCGGTCTTCGCTACTGAGGGCTCCGCGGATGCCGGTTTGACGGCCGCATTAAGCGACGCTTTTGAGCAAAAACTCGCCTTGCAGCCGACGTAATCTCACCACGTGGGCGAAACCGAGGAAATTTCAACCCGCCCAATTCCCTTTTGAAGTCAAGATCGCAAGTTTTCCGGCCGGTGGGGAGACGGTTCTTGAGCGCATTCAGAGAGAAAGTGGCCAGGCTGGATCAATGGATTGCCGTAGCTCAAAAACGATCCAAACCGGGCGCTCCTCTCAAAGGCCTTCGTCCCAATACGGCGTACGCCCTATGCATCGCGCAAGGTGATCGACGAAGGCACGGACCTTCATCGACATGAGCCTGTTACTGGGATAGACGGCATAAATCGTGCTGGCTGGAGGCTCCCAGGCATTAAGCACGCGTCGCAGCGCGCCGGTGCGCAGCGGCTCCGCTACCGCCCATGTGGGCAGTAGGGCGATGCCGATGCCGTCGAGCGCCGCAACGCGCAGCATCTCCGCATTGTTGCTGCGAAAGCTGCCGCCCACGGCCACGCGCGCCTCGCCAATTTTGCCGGCAAGGCGCCATTCATCGCCCCAAGGCAAAAGGCTGGTGCAGAGGCAGTTGTGCTTGGCAAGGTCGCCCGGCTCGCGCGGCATTCCATGCTTGTCGAGATAGGCGGGCGCAGCACAGGCGACGAGCCGGGATGGCGCGAGCTTGCGCACGACAAGCGGCGAATCCTGGAGCACGCCGATGCGGATTGCCAGATCGAGCCCCTCATCGACCAGACTCACATGCGCCGGGCTCAAGGCAATATCGACGGAAAGTTCCGGATAGCGCCTCAGGAACTCCGGGACGGCCGGCGCCACATGCATCCAGCCGAAGCTGTCGGGCGCTGAAATGCGAATCGTGCCGCGCGGCTCGCGCTGCAGCGCGCTCGCTTCTTGTTCCGCCGCTTCAGCTTCGGCGAGAATCCGCGCACAGTGGCGGTAGTAAGCTGCGCCCGCTTCGGTCATCGAGAGTCGACGCGTGGTCCGGTTGAGGAGGCGAATCCCCAGGCGCTCTTCGAGCCGCTGCACATGGGCGCTAACGGCGGATTTGGAGAGTCCGAGCCGACCTGCCGCAGCCGAGAAGCTGCCGCTGTCCACGACGCGAGCGAACGCCGCGATGCCGTCGAGCGGGTTCATGATTCGATTGTCCTGAAATCCGGACAGCTTGTCCATACAATTCCGGCTAATCGACGGGCGGGAACGGGCCTATCTCTTGGTGAGCCACCTGAACCGCAAAGGAGATCGATGATGGATGCCAAAGTTAACACAGCCGAGTCGTTCGTTCGCGAGCCGGCGGTCGGGTCGACGCTCAACGTTTTGGGCATCACCCATATCTACAAGGCCACCGGCGCCGAGACCGCCGGATCCTTCTCGCTTTGGGAGTCCGTGGTTCCGCCGGGCGCGGGAACGCCACCGCACATCCATGCCCATGAGGATGAAGCCTTCTATGTACTGAGCGGCGAACTCGTCATCGAAGTCGAGGGCGACTCCGCGCCCCATCGCGTTGCGCCCGGCGGCTTCTTCTTCGGCGCACGTGGCCGGCGCCATGCCATCCGCAATGTCGCCGACAAGCCAGCTCGCGTGCTCGTCTTCTGCGCGCCGAGTTGCGGCCTTGATCAGATGTTCGCGGAATTGGACGCCGCGACCGCCGCCGGCACGCCGGAGATGGCAAAGGTCGTGGCCATCGCCGCTAAATACGGCGTGACCATCGAGGCGCCAGCTGCCTGAGAGACTGTTTCGAAAGTCGCTCCGGCGAGTCATATGGTGGTGGTTTCGAGACCGGAGCGCAACGGACATTTGGGTCCGTGAGCACGGGAAGCGCAGAAAACGCCATCAGATGGCCGCCGGAGTAGGGTTTCCAAACAGTCTCTGCGATGTCGTTCCAGACCGCCAGCACGTTGGGCTCCGGACCTATATGCCAAACGCAGGTTGGAGCCTTGCCGATGGTCGTAACACTGCGAACTTGATCCAGTAAGCTAACAGTTCCTCAAGTGGCTACGTGTAGCTTGCGGCGTATGAGATCTCTCTCCCTCATCGCCACAACCATACTGACAGTCCTGTCTGGCTGCGACTTCCTCGGCTTTAAGAGTTGGGAATGGCATCAACGCCTGGAGCTTGAAATCGAAACTGCGAACGGGACGATTTCAAGCGGTAGCGTCGCGGCGGTTCAAGCCAGCACGGAACCGAGATGGATACCTATTGATGGCGCTGGCGGCCTGCACAGCACTGTTGAAGGCGAGGCTGCCGTCGTGGAGATCACTCCAGGCAGGTATTTGTTCGCGCTGCTCGGCGACGAGACGAGCCGGGCGCTGTCTGTGTTCTTCCCGAAACCGGGACCGATTGGCGATGAAAGACCGACCTTGCTCGAATCGATGCGTGAAACCCGTGAGGTGCCTCGCGAGCATTACCCGCTCCTTGTCACCTTCACCAACGTCACCGATCCGACAACCGTGCAGCGAGTTGATCCCGACAATCTTGAGGCCACCTTTGGGCCGGGCGTGGCGCTCAAGCGCGTCACGTTGACCATCACCGACGAATTGGTGGCCAAGGGGCAAATCGCCGAAATCCTCCCCTGCCTGAAGTCCGGCAAAGCATGCATTCCTTTGAACAAGGATTTGCCTTACGGCGCTCCAATGCGGAACATCCTCAACGACAGGTTCTGGAGGAACCAATGACGATCAGCTCAGGATGCTTGCGCCTCGGCCCTGACGGCCGACGGTGCCCGCATATATCCCGGAGCGATCGGCTCTGGCCACTCCAGCCCGCCGTTTTCCGCCCTGCGTACCTGGCGGCCGACTGCGCGTCGCAGCAGGTCGCCGAGCTGGGTCGACGAAGTCCCGATAACTCAGCTCGAGGGAGGCGGGGCCGTCCTCGTGGTCCTTGCGGATGATGACTTCCTGCTGGTTCCGGCGGAACACGATCTCGTCGACATAGCGCTGAAGGTGGAATTCGCTGATGTAATGGAACACGGCGATCTGGGCACGCTTGAGCTGCGAGGCCAGTCCTTCGGCCGTATTCGAATGGACCTCGCCGCGGGCGAATTCGTCATCGCGGTGCGTCACTGTCCTATGCCCGCCCGAGAAGGCCTTCGCCGCACGGCCGATATGACGGCATCCCTGGAAACGAACCTGTCCAGGAAGCGGCCGATCGTTCGGGAGTCCGCCTTTGGGATGACGGCGGCGGCCACTCGTCCGCGCCTGTCGGCGGCGACCACGACCTGGGCCGCTTGGTGCCCTTGCCTGGCGGGTGCCAGACACGCCGATGGAACTTCGTTTTCTTCTTCCGGGGCGGCGCACCCATGTAGGTCGTGTCTACCTCGACGATGTGCCCGAGCAGCGGATCCCGCCCGTCGCGATCGTCCGTCATCTCCCTGACGGCATGCGCCACCTTCCAGGCGGTCGATTGCGTGACCCCCGAGCTGCTTTCCGAGGATGACGGAAGAGATACCCTTCGAGGAGAAAAGAATCAGATACAACGCCCTGAGCCAGACCTTCAGCGGGAGCTTGGTGGAGTACATCGGGGTCTTCGTCGTGACCGTGAACTGGCCCGAGCACTGGCCGCCTGAGACGCGGCCCGCCATGTCCGCCGCTCCGCTAAACACGGGCGCTGCGCGGCGGACACGCCAACGTCACCGCTGAATGCCACGTCACTTTGCAGAACTTGACGCACACAACTGTTACAACGTCGTGTTGCAGCGTGTGGCGATGAACATCTCAGACCTGGCGAGCTTTTAGGGCGAGATCCGCCGCGCTGAAGTCAGAACTGTCTGTCAGGCCGGAAACAGAAATGCGGCAGCGGGATCGAAAAAAATCTGCTGTCCGCGCGAGGCGATGCCTTCATGTGCTTCCGCCACATCGGATGTCGGCCTGACGTCGATCTCCTGGCCGGCGGCCGTGCGCGCGATGACGCGCCGCCGCTCGCCGAAGAAGGCGGTGTCGATGAACTCGACCGCAAGCCCGGCAGTGGCCGGGCCGGGTTTCAGCCGAAACGCTTCCGGCCGCACCATCAGCCGGGTCTTCTGGCCATGGCTGAAGTCCTGATCGATCCTGACGCCAGAGACGACCGAGCCATCGGCCAGGCGGATCGTGGCGGAGCCGTTGACGGTTTCAAGATGCTCTGCCGGCAGGAAATTGGAATTTCCGATGAAGCTGGCCACGAATTCGCTCGCAGGTCTCAGATAGAGGTCCTCACCGGTGCCGATCTGCTCGATGCGTCCGTCCCGAAACAGCGCGATGCGATCCGAAAGATGCAGCGCCTCGTCCTGATCGTGGGTGACGTACAGGATCGTTACGCCGGTTTCGCGGTGGATGCGCCGTATCTCGGCCTGGATTTCCTCGCGCAGCTTCTTGTCGAGCGCCGAAAGCGGCTCGTCCATCAGAAGGATCGGCGGATCGTAGGCCAGCGCCCGGGCAAGCGCCACGCGCTGCTGCTGTCCGCCGGAAAGCGCGCCAGGATATCGGCCGCCGAAACTCTCCAGCCGCACCAGCGACAGCATCTCGGCGACCTTTCGGTTCACCTCGGCGTCCGGCCGACGGCGCACGCGCAACGGAAAGGCAACGTTCTCGGCGACGGTGAGATGCTGGAACAGCGTGTAGCGCTGGAACACCATGCCGATATTGCGCTTGTGCGACGGCACCGACAGCAGCGACCTGCCTTCGAGAAGAACGTCACCGGATGTCGGCTGCTGAAAGCCGGCGATCGCGTAGAGCGTCGTCGATTTGCCGGAGCCGGAGGGGCCGAGAAAAGTCAGGAACTCGCCCTTGGGTATATCGATGGTGACATCGTGCACGGCGACGAAGCTGCCGAACGCCTTGCGCAGGTCGCGAATGGAGAGGAACGGTTCGGTCATTTCGATAATTTCCGCCGAATGAGTGCGGTTACGATCATCAGGCTCAGCGTCAGGAGAACGAGAAGGCTGGAGGCTGCAGCGATGACCGGGCTGAGATCCTGGCGCAGGCTGCCCCAGATCTTGACCGGCAGGGTCTGCAAGGTGGGGCTGGCCATGAAGATCGCGACCACCACCTCGTCCCATGAGGCGAGGAAGGCAAAGATCGCCGCCGAAAAAATCCCGATCTTGATCGCCGGCAAGGTGACCCGGAGTTTGGCTTCGAATGGGCTTGCGCCGCAGACGATCGCCGCATCCTCGATGGATTTGTCGAAACCTTCGAGAGCCGCAGTGATCGGGATGATGGCGAAGGGCAGTGCCAGGACCGTATGGGCGATGACGAAGCCAGCCGTGGTGCCGCCGAGCCCGATCCGCAGGAAGAATGCATAGATGGCGATGGCGAAGACCACGACCGGTAGCACCATTGGCGTCAGCAGCAGGCCGCGCAGCGTGTTGCGCCCGCGAAACTGTCCCCTGACCAGGGCGAAAGAAGCCAGCAGCCCGATGACGACAGCAAGAATCGCGGCCATGGTGGCAATGCGCGCGCTGGTCAGCGCCGCTTCGAGCCAGGCCGGATCGGCGAACAGCTCCTCATACCATTTCAGCGTCCAGCTTGGTGGTGGAAAAGCCAGCCACCGCGACGACCCGAACGACAGCAGCACGATGAAAACCACCGGCAGCAGCAGAAACGCGGCAACCAGGCCGGTGAAACCCAGTAGTGCTGCACGCAGCCAGCCCAGCCGGTCGTAGTCGAGCAGCATCTCAGATGCCTCCTGTCATGCGCTTGGCGCCGACGAGGCGCAGCTGCAGCGCGTAGAGCGCCATGGTGACCACAAGCAGGATGAAAGCCGCAGCACTTCCGAGCCCCCAGTTGAGCAAGGACTGGATCATCTGGGCGATCATTGCGGCGAGCATCATGTTGGAGGTGCCGCCGAGCAGCGTCGGCGTCACGAAATAGCCGAGCGACATGACAAAAACCATCAGGCCGCCTGCAGCGATTCCGGGAAACGATAAGGGCAGTAGGATGCGGCGGAAGGCGTCGAAGGGGCTCGCACCGCACAGGGCGGCGGCGCGCAGCGTCATCGGATCGATGGCGCGCAGGGTTCCGACCAGTGGCAGTATCATGAAGGGCAGCATGATGTAGACCATGCCGATGGTGACGCCGGTCAGGTTGTTGATCAGCGGCAGCGGCTGGCTGATCAGGCCGATATCCATCAGCGTCCGGTTGATCACGCCGGTGCGTTGAAGCAGCACCATCCAGGCATAGGTGCGGGTGAGCAGATTGGTCCACATCGACAGAATGATGATGCCGAAGACCATCGAGCCGAGGGCGGGCGGCATGATCGCCAGCATCCAGGCGACCGGAAACGCCACGATGACGGTGACGGCGGTGACGACGGTGGCGACCAGAAAGGTGTTGAAGAAGACCCGCGCATAGGTGCCATCGCCAAACAGCGTGGCGTAGTTGTGCAGGCCCGGCATGGGTTCGGTCACGCTGCGCAACAGCAGCGCAACGACCGGCACCACGAAGAACAGGGCGATAAGAGTCAGCGCCGGCAAGGCGCCGCCGATGCCATCTGGCCTTCGGAGGATTGGCTGTCGATGAAGCAAATGGCCCGACATGGCGATGATCCCGGCAGCTCAGGCGGGGCGCCTCGCGACGCCCCGCCGGTTCATGGGTGAGGTCGGCTTCTATTTGGCCTGCCAGGCGTACCAGCGCTCCGCGATCTTGTCGCGGTTTTCAGCCCAGTAGTTCATGTCGAGGTTGATCTGCCCGTCGACATAGGCGTCCGGCAGCGACTTGACGACATCGGCCGGCATTTCGGCCTTGGCTGCCGTGTTGATGGGGGCGTAGCCGCTTGCTTCAGCAAACATCGCCTGGCTTTTCGGGCTTGTCGCAGCGGCCAGGAATTTCATCGCGCTCGCCTTGTTCTTCGAACCCTTGGGGATGACGAGCACGTCGGCGGCGGTCAGGTTCTGATTCCAGGATGCGCCGACATCGGCGCCTTCCTGCTCGAGAGCGAAGACACGTCCGTTCCAGAGCTGACCGAAGGCTGCTTCACCGGAAGCGATCAGTTGTTGTGACTGCGCGCCGCTGTCCCACCAGACGATTTCCGATTTGATGGTGTCGAGTTTCTTGAACGCCCGGTCGAGGTCGAGCGGATAGAGCTTGTCTGCAGGCACGCCGTCGGCCAATAGCGCAATCTCGATGACGCCCGGCGCCGACCATTTATAGAAGGTGCGCTTGCCGGGAAATTTCGTCAGGTCGAACATGTCGGCCCAGCCCGCCGGTTCGCCCGACACCGCCCCTTTGTTCCAGGCAAGAACGAAGGAGTAGTAGAAGCTGCCGACCGCATGCTCGGTGGTGAAGCGAGGATCGAGATCGGCCTTCGGCACGACGTTGAAATCGATCGGCTCGAGCAGGCCGTCCTTGGCCGCCTTGATGGCGAAATCCATTTCGACATCGACGACATCCCAGGCGACGCTGCCGCCTTCCACCATGGCCTTCAGCTTGCCGTAGTCGGTCGGCCCGTCCTGCAGGACCTTGATGCCGGAACTCGCTTCGAACGGAGCAGCCCAGGATTTGGTCTGCGCCTCCTGGGTGGTCCCGCCCCAGCTGGTGAACACCATTTCATCGGCCTGCGCGGCAGTGGCTGCCAAGAGTCCGGCTATTAGTCCGGCCAAAATGCCGGTCAAAATCAGTTTCATGTCATTCTCCTCTGTTGGTTGTTTTTGTTTCTTGTTGTTGTGAAATTGCGCGCCTCATCGCATGACGAACGGGTCCGGGATCGGCTCGTCGGATATCCGTATCCAGACGGATTTCGAGCGCGTGTAATCGCGGATGGCGTCGAGCCCGCCCTCGCGGCCGAGCCCGGACTGACCATAGCCGCCGAACGGCACGAGCGGCGAAACGGCGCGGTAGGTGTTGACCCAGACGACGCCGGCATGGATGTCGCGCGCCATGCGGTGCGCCTTGGCGAGATTGGTGGTGAACACGCCCGAGGCGAGGCCGAACGGCGTATCGTTGGCAAGCGCCAGGGCTTCGGCTTCTGTGTCGAAGGTGAGGACACTGAGCACCGGACCGAACAATTCCTCGCGCACGCAAGGCAGTCCTGTGTCCTCGGCATCGATGATGGTCGGTGCGTAGTAGAAGCCGTCCGGATGATCGTCGGGCCTTTTTCCGCCGGTGACCAGCGTCCCGCCACTGGCGAGGCTCTCGGCAACGATCTTCTCGATCCATTCGCGCTGGCGTGGCGTTGCCAGCGGCCCCATTTCGGTGGCCGGATCCTTCGGATCGCCTATCCTGATGGCCTCGGCCTTGTGCTTCAGCCTGTCCAGGAACTCGCCCTTTATCGAACGCTCGACAAGCAGCCGGGAGCCGGCGACACAGCTTTGTCCAGACGCCGCAAAAATTCCGGCGACGACCGCGTTGGCAGCACTGTCCAGGTCGGCGTCGGCGAAAACCACAACCGGGCTTTTCCCGCCCAGCTCCAGCGTCGTATAGGCGAGATTTTCCGCCGTGTTGCGGACGATCGCACGAGCGGTCGAAGGCCCGCCGGTGAAGGCCACGCGTGAAACCAGCGGGTGACTTGTCAGGCGTCGGCCGCAATCTTGCCCGAACCCGGTCAGTATGTTGACGCTCCCGGCGGGAAATCCGGCCTCATGAACGAGTTCGGCGAAGGCCAGCAGCGGCGCTGGACCGTCCTCAGAGGCTTTCAGGACGACCGTGCAGCCGGCGGCCAGTGCCGGGCCGAGCTTGACCGCCGAAAGGAAGAGCTGCGAGTTCCACGGCACGACGGCAGCGACGACGCCGATCGGCTCGCGCCGGATGGTGACGTCCATATCGGCCTTGTCGATCGGCACATGCGAGCCTTCATGCTTGTCGGCAAGCCCGCCATAGTAGCGGTAATAATCCCCGACATAGGCGATCTGGGCGCGGGTCTCGCGGATGATCTTGCCGGTGTCGCGCGTCTCCAGCTCCGCCAGCCGCCCCGCATTGGCGGCGACCAACTCGCCGAGGCGCACCAGCAGCTTGCCGCGCGCCGTCGCCGTCACAGAAGCCCACGCGGCCGAGTGCAGCGTCCGCTGCGCCGCCTCGACGGCGCGGTCGACCTCGGCCTCGGTTGCGGCGGGCATCGTCGCCCAGGGCGCTCCGGTGGACGGATCGATGCTTTCGAAGGTGTTTTTCGGCGTATCGAACGCCCCATCTATGAAGTTGCTGAAGGCCACTAGGGTCATTGCGGCCTCCCATGTCCGAAGGCCGGCATCACCTTGTCGACGAACAGCTGCAGCGACTTCTTCTTGCGCTCGTGTGGCAGGCCGCTGTCGATCCAGATCGAATACTGGTCGTAGCCAAGCGCCTCATATGCCTTCAGCCGGGCGATCACCTCTTCGGCTTCGCCGATCACCAGGTTCTGTCGGATCTTGTCCGGCGCGTATTGCGGCATCGCCGCGATCTCGTCGTCGGAGAGCGCTTCCAATATGCCTTGGCGAACCGGCTTCTTGTTCTGGAACCAGGCGCCGAACTGGCAGTAGAACAGCGAAAGGTCCTTGGTCAGCTGCTCCGCATCGGCGGTGTCTTCGGCAACGAATGTGTGCATCAGCAGCATGATCTCGGGGCGGGCCATGTCCGGATGCGCTGCGCACGCCGCGTCGAAGCGCTCCATCAGGTTGGTTACCTCGTCATCGCCCGAGGCGAGCGGCGTCACCTGGACGTTGCAGCCGTTGGAGACGGCGAAGTCGTGCGAGTTCGGATCGCGCGCCGCCACCCAGATCGGCGGGTGCGGTTTCTGCACCGGCTTGGGCGACGAGGTGGTTGAGGGAAACGACCAGAACTCCCCGGACATCTCGAAGTCGCCCTCCCAGAGGCCCTTGATGGCCGGGATAATCTCGCGCATGCGCTGGCCCGCACCCCAGGCGTCGAGCCCCGGGAACAGGCGCTGGTATTCGTAGCTGTAGGCGCCGCGCGCGATGCCGATGTCGAGCCGGCCACCGGTGACGACATCGGTCATTGCTGCCTCGCCGGCGAGCTTGATCGGATGCCAGAACGGCGCGATGACGGTTCCTGTGCCAAGCCGGATGCGCTTCGTCCTGGCGCCGAGATAGGCGATGTTGATGAACGGGTTTGGCGAGATGGTGAACTCCATGCCGTGGTGCTCGCCGATCCAGGCCGACTCGAAGCCTGCCGCCTCGGCCATCACGACCAGTTCCTCAAGCTCGTCGGTGAGCTCGGCATGCGGCTTTGCCGGGTCCGAGCGTTCCATATGGACGAAGAGCGAGAACTTCATATCTGTTCACCCCGAAGTGTTCATGGCTGCCGGCTTGGCGAGCGGACGGACTTCACCTTCGACCTCGTTGCCGACATAGACTCCAAACGCATCCTCCCGACATTCGCGAACATAGCGGGCGAGCATCGAGCGCACAGCAGCGTCGGCGATGTTCAGTCCGGCAATCCTGTCGATGTCGACGAGCCGGACCTTGCCGTCGCTGGAGTGGGGCGCGTCTACCGTGCCGCGGTAGTAGACATGCGTTCGCGATGGGCTTGCGGCGTCATCCCAGACCGCAAACAGGAAGCCGAGATGCGCCTCGATGGCTTTCGCAGCGAGGCGTCCCCTAAGGCTTCGCGTGTCGCCGGGCGAGCCCAGTCCTCGGCCCGCCGGCAGTTCGAAAAAGCCGTCGGCGGTTTCGAAGAACAGCACGCGGCCTTCATCTTCGAGGATGGCGCCGACCTCCATGTCCGGAGGCGCGGCCGCCAGCGCTTCCTGGCTGAGACCGGGCGAGACATACGCCCCACGGCAATAGCCGAGCGGCTGCGATGAATTGTGGGAGAATTCGCGAACGCGGCCGATGAGGATCGAATGGTCGCCCGCGTCGACCAACTGCTCCATGTCACAGTCAAACGTCGCCACCGATCCAGCGAGCAGCGGGCTGCCGGTCGGGCCGAAGCGCCATTCGACAGCCGAGAACTTGTCCTGCGATTTCGAAGCGAAGACGCCGGATGCGGCTCGCTGTTCCTCCGAGAGCACGTTGATGGCAAAGCACTTCGAGGTCGAAAATACCGGATGACCCAGCGCTTTCTTGGCGACGCAGACCAGCACAAGCGGCGGATCGAGCGAAACGGATGTAAACGAATTGGCGGTGAAGCCTCTAGGCTCTCCTTCCGGCCCGATCGCGGTGACAATGGTAACGCCGGTCAGGAAGGAACCGAGCGCCCGCCTGAATTCGCCCGCGTCGAAGGCCGTGTCCATCGCCGGTCGCTCGGATGTGCTTGCACCGTCGTTGCTCTCGAGAAAATCGGCAATGCGCCGTGTGACCCCGTCGGGCGAGGCTACGGCCATCATATGTCGTTCACCCTTCAGGACGACGCAGCGACCGCGCGGCGCGAGGCGCGCCATCGCCGCCGACATCGCAGGTGAGGAATTCTTATCGTCGGAGCCGGTCATGAACAGGGCCGGCGCCGCGAGACCGGAAAGACGATCGCCATGCGCCGCATCCGCATGGGCGAAAAGGCGATAGGTGCGCGCATAGCCGTCCGGGTTGACGCTTTGCAGTGCCGCGCGCGTCGTCCTTGCAGCCTCTGCCAGGCGGTCGGGGACCGGGTTGCCGAACCAGCGCGCGATCGTTGCGTCCGTCCCCGACGGATTTTCTGCACCATTCAATTCTGCGGCGCGCTCGCGCACCGCCTGCGCAAGCTCCGCCGGGCGGCGAAAAACTACGTTGAGCGAGACGATGCTGTGGACCCGTTCGGGTGCATTGAGAGCGATTTCCTGCCCGACCAGCGCCCCCATTGAATGGCCAACGATCGAGACGGTTTCCAGGCCAAGGTGATCAAGAAGCCGGATTGCCTGTCCGGCATAGTCGGCAAGGCTGGCATCCTCGGTCGGCAGCGGCGACAGGCCGTGTCCCAGCATGTCGATCGCGATCACATCCCATCTGTCCTTCATCAGCGCGATCTGGGGCTTCCAGATCGCCGCATTCATGCCGACGCCGTGAATGAGGAGGACCGGCGCGCCGGATCCGGCACGGATGAAGCCGGTGCCGTCAGGCGCCGTTCCGCGATGCCAGCCAGGCTCCGTCAGCTCAGCCATGCAGGTCACCGACCTCCTTGAGATCCTGGTAGCGGTCGCCGATGCGATGATGCGGCCGTCCGCCGATCGAGGCGCCAAGCGCCACCACCAATTCGTCTGGCGCCGGCGCGTCACCGATCTGGAAGTGCACAGTCAGATAGTGCGAACGTCGGCCTTCGTCGTTCTTGTCCATGAGCGGGATCATGATCGGCGTGTTCGGCCCGCCGCGCAGATTGGTGAAGGCAAGATAGGTCTTGGCGCCGACGGCACGCCGATAGTGGTTGCCGAAATGCAGCGTATGGATGAGCGCCGAGGCATGCTCGATCTCGCCTGATGTGCCGCAGATTGCGGCCTTGCCGTAGCCTTCGATCGCTTCGCCGGATCCCGCGACCGCGAGGATTTCACGAGTCAGCATCTCTCCCAAAACCGGCGCATAGGTGCGGATCTCGGGAGAAAGGTCCTCAGTGAAACCGCGCCCGGCCCAGGGATTGTCGAGCACTGCCGCCACGCCGATCAGGCGCAGCGGCCGCGGGGCTGCCTTGCCGCCTTCAATCAGCGTGTTCTCGACATAGGTGACGATCTTTCGGATGGCCGGCTTCATCGAATCCTCTGTGGTCGATCGGGCTGAGACATCCGGAAAAGTTCCTTTTGCCTCGACAATCTTATGGTATACCATACTATTGAAGACCAAATCCCTTGTCAACGGATCGTCGAATCTGTTTGTTTGCGGGTGCTGGGAGTAGATGAATTGGCCGACGACAAACTGAGGATCGAACGATCCACCAAGACGCTGAGAACGCTGGCGCTGGAGCGCATGCGCGACGCGATCATGGGGTTTCACTTCCAGCCCGGCGAACGGTTGGTCGAGCGGCCGCTTTGCGACCAGCTCGGCGTCAGTCGCTCGGTGGTGCGCGAAGTTCTGCGGCAGTTGGAGACTGAAGGCCTGGTGCAGATGATACCGGGCCACGGACCCGCCGTGGCCCGGCCGGATCTCAGCCGCACCGATGAGATTTATGAACTGCGCGCTCTGATGGAGGGCATCGCGGCGCGCGCCTGCGCGCTGACCGCGACGGAAGACCAGATCGCTGCGCTTGAGCGCGCATTCGATGTGCTGCTCACGGCGTGGGCCTCAGCCAATCCGATCGAGGTGATGCGGGCGACGACAAAATTCTATGAAGTGCTTTTCGATGCCGCCGACAAGCGCATCGCCTGGGAGATCGTCCAGGGTCTGAACGTCCGCATCAACCAGCTGCGTTCCATGACCATCGCTTCGGTGGACCGCCGCGATGCCGCAATTGCCGAAATGACCGACATCATGAACGCCATCAAGTCGCGCAACGGCGATGAAGCCGAAGCGGCGGCCCGGCGACATGTGGAGCAGGCCTGGCGAATTGCGCAACAGACCCTTCGCAACAGCTGAAGCAGAAACTTCACATTACGGAATCGCCCGTCGCCCTCGCACTGACCCACTGCAGGCAACTCCAACGCGCATCCAACCGATGATATAGCAGCAATGGCGTTGTTTCTGACTGCTGACGATAGCGCACTCTGGGTTTGCTGGTGTGGATGCTATTTCGAGCGTATTCTCTTCCTTAGGGAACAAGCCAGGTCGACCTCGATTGGGCCGCTTGCGCTCGGCCGCCCGCTCGGGAGGAGCCTCTGATTGCGATGGCGCGCTTTGCTCACCTTGCCCTTCTCGCCGTCGCCTTGGCATTGCCTGGAATTGCACTGGCCGGGGAGCCCTTCGTCCCGAGCTGGATCAAGAACGATCCCGCAGCCAAGACAGTGGCCATGGAGATTGTTGCCGATTGGAATCAAGTCGAGCGGTTCCGCAGGGACAACATCCGGACCGACATTATCGACTTCAACGGTTACTGGGGCGGCAATCTCACCATCGTCGTGCCAGCGGAATGGTCGGTAAAGATCGAGTTCATCAATGGCTCCTCGTCTTTCCGGCACAGCCTGATGCTGACCAGGGTCTACGCTCAGTCAGAGATGCCAGTGAAGTTGACGGCCGAGGATGCGATCTGGGGGGTGTACATCGAACCGCCAGAGGGAATTAAGATCAATGAGAGGAGGCAACTCAATTTTGTTGCGCAGCAGGCCGGGAGCTATTTCCTCGCCTGCGGGAGGCAAACGCATCTAATGGACGGACATTGGATCGGTTTCGAGGTGAGAGACAGCATCGAGCAGGCCGTGGCAATCATAGACGAAAACAAATTTCCGCAGGAGCAGCCCCCAGGACGGCCTTAGGGGCTACGCGAGCAAGCCCGCGCCATGGCTTGGTCGTGGAGATCAATGCAAACCCAGGGCGGCTTACCGGAAATTCGAAAGTCTGGCGTGCCCGAGCAGCTGCCTTTGCTCGCCAAGCCACCAGCGGGCAATGCTTTCGTCACTATTTCAGCTGCCCTATGCCCCACAAGGGCAATTCTGTACGGCTTGGTCGTTCTGGGCGCTGTCATGGCGCTGCGCGAACGGCGGCTGCAATGAGGAAGGACAGGGACGATGAGCGTCAAGATTATGAGTAAAGGGGCGCCGACATCGGCCGACGATTTTCTGACCGGGCTGAAGGGGCAGCGCGTGCTGGTGACGGCCGGGGCCGGCGGCATCGGCTTGGCCATTGCCGACACGTTGTCGCGGCTCGGCGCGCGCATCGTCGTCTGCGACGTCTCCGACGAGGCGCTGACTGCTGCTCCGGACAAGATCGCCCTCGTCGCCGCGGTCAAGGCCGATGTCTCGCGCGAAGACGACGTCGACCGGCTGTTCGAGACGGTTAAGGAAAAGCTCGGCGGGCTCGACGCGCTGATCAACAATGCCGGCATCGCCGGGCCGACCGGCGGCGTCGATGAAATCGATCCGGCGGACTGGCGGCGCTGCATCGACATCTGCCTGACCGGCCAGTTCCTCTGCGCCCGGCGTGCCGTGCCGCTGATCAAGGCGACGGGCGGCGGCTCGATCGTCTCGATGTCGTCCGCCGCCGGCCGCCACGGCTACGCTTTCCGCACCCCCTATTCGGCCGCCAAGTTCGGCGTCATCGGTTTCACGCAGAGCCTCGCCAAGGAACTCGGGCCGCACGGCATAAGGGTCAACGCTATCCTGCCCGGCATCATCGAAGGACCACGCATCGACAAGGTCATCGCCGACCGGGCCAAGCAGCTCGGTGTGTCGAATGAGGAGATGACGGAGCGCTATCTCCAGAACATCTCGCTGCGCCGCATGACCAGCCCCTATGACGTCGCCGCGATGATCGCCTTCCTGTTGTCCGATGCGGCGATCAACATCTCCGGCCAGTCGCTCGGCGTCGACGGCAACGTCGAAACCCTTTGAGGAGCCCGACCATGGTGAAAGTAGCAATTGTCGGCAGCGGGTTCATCGGGCGGGCCTGGGCGATCAGTTTTGCCCGCGCCGGTCATGACGTGCGGATGTGGGACCAGTCGCCGGCCGCGACGACCGGCGCGCATGATTACATCGCCGGCGTGCTCGGCGACCTCGCGGCGAACGATCTGCTGCGGGGACAGGCAATCGACGCCGTGCTTGGTCGCATCACCATCGTGGCAGAACTGGGCGAGGCGCTGGCCGATGCGGTTCATATCCAGGAGAACACGCCCGAAAACCTCGATGTGAAACGCGAGGTGTTCTCTCGGATCGATGCAATTGCCGCTCCGCAAGCGGTGATCGCCAGTTCCACCTCGGCGTTGCTGCCGTCGAAATTCACCAACCATCTGCAAGGGCGGAACCGCTGCCTGGTCGTGCATCCGATCAATCCGCCCTATCTCATCCCGGCCGCGGAAGTCGTGCCGGCGCCATGGACGTCTTCCGAGACGGTCGAAAGGACCCGCGCCTTCCTCGTCGATGCGGGCCACGCGCCATTGGTGATGAAGCACGAGCTCGACGGCTTCATCATGAACCGCCTGCAGGGCGCGCTGCTGGAGGAGGCTTTTCGACTTGTTGCCGACGGCTATGCCAGCGTCGAGGATGTCGACATCGGCATTCGCGACGGGCTGGCGCTACGCTGGTCATTCATGGGCCCGTTCGAGACGATCGACCTCAATGCGCCGGGCGGCGTACGCGACTACGTCGAGCGCTATCAAGCGATCTATGCCAACATTTTTCCGCAGATGCTGCGACGGGTCGATTGGGCCGGCGAGGTCATCGAGACGGTCGAGGCCGACCGCCGCAAACGGCTGCCGCGAGAAGGCCTTGGTGAACGGCAGGTGTGGCGCGACCGCCGGCTGATGGCGCTGGCGGCGCACAAGAAAAAATCGGATCAGGAGTTTGGAAGATGACGGAAACAAGCCGCAAGCCCGGCGCCCAGCAGACCAAAGGCAAGGTGATCATCACCTGTGCGGTGACCGGGGCGATCCACACGCCGACCATGTCGCCCTATCTGCCGATCACGCCGGACCAGATCGCCGCCGAGGCGATCGCGGCGGCGGAGGCGGGCGCGGCGATCCTGCACCTGCATGCCCGCGACCCCGAGACCGGCAAGCCTGACCAGACGCCGGCGGCGTTCGCCCGCTTCCTGCCGCGCATCAAGCAGGCCACCAATGCCGTCATCAACATCACCACTGGCGGCAGTCCCTACATGAAGGTCGAGGAACGCGTGCGCCCGGCCGCCGAGTTCAAGCCTGAGGTCGCCTCGCTCAACATGGGCTCGATCAATTTCGGGCTCTATCACCTCGTCGACAAATACGAGACTTTCAAGTTCGACTGGGAAAGGCCGCATCTGGAAGCGACGCGCGACCTTGTCTTTCGCAACTCGTTCAAAGACATCGAATACATTCTTGCGACCTGCTATGACAACGGCACGCGCTTCGAGTTCGAGTGCTACGACATCGCCCATCTCTACAATCTCTCGCACTTCGCCGACCGCGGGCTGGTCAAGCCGCCGTTCTTCGTGCAGTCGGTGTTCGGTCTGCTTGGCGGCATCGGCACGCATCCCGAAGACGTCGCCCATATGAAGCGCACCGCCAACCGGCTGTTCGGCGACCAGTTCCGCTGGTCGGTGCTCGGCGCCGGCGCCAGCCAGTTGCGCATTGCCGCGCAGTCGGCAGCGCTTGGCGGCAACATCCGCGTTGGGCTCGAAGACAGTCTTTGGGCCGGCAAGGGCAAGCTTGCCAAATCGAACGCCGAGCAGGTGGTGCTTGCCCGCAAGATCATCGAGGGGCTTGGCATGGAAGTGGCGACGCCCGACGAGGCGCGCGAAATCCTGTCGTTGAAGGGCGGCGACAAGGTCGCGTTCTGAGGCGGCTCGCCTATCGCCGCACGGTGCCAACAGAGGAGGACGGCATGAGGACCGCTGTCGTGGTGGATGTGAAGACCGCACTGGGCGAGGGGCCCGCTGTGGGACGTAGAGCAGGGGCGCCTCTACTGGATCGACCGTTTCGACGGGCGGGTGTTTCGGGCGACCGCCCAGGGTGATATCGGCGGACCGAAGCTCGACACGCTGTACATGAACTCGATGGCAAAATCGCCGCTGCCGCGATTCCCCGGCGATGGCGTCCTGCGCGGCAGCCTGTTCGCAATAACCGGCCTTGGCATCAAGGGCGTTGCGGAACCACGCTTCGCCGGATGACGGCGGCTGCAAAAGAGGATAGAGGCGAATACGGAAAACGAGCGCTCGCTCGATTTCGAGACGATGGCGGCCACCTCGCTTCGCTGAGAGTTTGTCCATGAATTTCGACATTCCAGCCCGCACCGAAGATTACCGCGTCCGCATTGCCGACTTCGTCGAGCGTGAGATCCTGCCGCTCGAGGCCGACAAGATGTCCTATGACGCGCATGGAAATATTGCCTTGCCGCTGCTGGAGGCGCTTCGCGCCAAGGCGCGGATGGCGGGCCTGTGGTGCCTGCAGCTCAAGCCCGAAACCGGCGGCGCCGGTCTCGGCAAGATGGACATAGCGGTCTGTTACGAGGAGATGAACCGCTCGATCTTCGGACCCGTGGTGTTCAATTCGGCAGCGCCCGACGATGGCAACATGATGGTTCTGGAGGCGCTCGGCACGCCAGCGCAGCAGCAAAAATGGCTGAAGCCGATTGTCGAGGGCAAGGTACGCTCGGCCTTTGCCATGACCGAACCGCACCCCGGCGGCGGCTCAGACCCTTCGATGATTATGACGCGTGCGGAGCGGCGCGGCGACAAATATGTCGTGACCGGCCGCAAATGGTTCATCACCGGCGCGGAGGAGGCCAGCCATTTCATTCTGATCGCGCGAACCTCGGACGACCCGCGCCATGGTCTGTCGGCCCTGATGTTCCACAAGGACCAGCCGGGCTGGCGCATCATGCGCCGTATCGAGATCATGGGCCCGGAGGAGCATGGCGGGCATTGCGAGCTGGAATTTGACGGGCTGGAAATCCCTGTCGAAGACATGCTGGCCGGCGAGGGTAGGGGCATGAAGGTGACGCAGGTGCGGCTCGGCCCGGCGCGGCTAACCCACTGCATGCGCTGGCTCGGATTGTCCAAGCGCTGCGTCGAGATCGCGCGCGCCTACGCTGCCGAGCGCCATGGTTTTGGCCAGCGCCTCGCCGACCGCGAAAGTGTCCAGCTGAAGCTCGGCGACCTTGCCATGCGCATCGAGATCGGCCGCATCCTGGTGATGAAGGCTGCGTGGGAGCTGGACCGCGGCGGCTTTGCCCGCAAGGACGTGTCGATGGCCAAGGTCCAGGTCGCCAATGTGCTGCATGACGCGGCCGATGTGGCGATCCAGATCAATGGCGCGCGTGGCTATTCTAAGGACACGGTGCTCGAATGGATCTACCGCTATGCGCGCCAGGCGCGGCTGGTCGACGGCGCCGATGAGGTCCACAAGATGGTGCTGAACCGTTTCCTCGACGAAGAAGAGAGGGGCTTCTGGCGCTGGACTGTCGAAGGCCAGGCATAAGCGACGCGGGGTGGCATCTCAGGAGGAGAAGATGCCGTTGAATGCGGATTTCGACCCTGCGGCGTTGAAGGGCTTTCTCGCGAACCGCTTCGGCGATGCAGCAATGACGCTCGAGCGGATCGGCGGCGGGCAGTCCAACCCGACCTACTTCGTCGACTATGGTGCGCATCGCATGGTGCTGCGCAAGAAGCCGGCCGGGCCGATCCTGCGTGGGGCGCATGCGGTCGACCGCGAATTCCGCGTGCTTGAAGCGCTCGCACCGACCGATGTACCGGTGCCTGGGCCGGTGCTCTATCACGACGGTATCGAGCCGCTCGGCACGCCGTTCTACCTGATGGAGCGGCTGGACGGTCGCGTCTTCCATGACTGTTCGCTGCCTGGCCTTGCCCCGGCGGAGCGACGCGGCATCTATTTCGGCATGGCCGAAGCGATGGCCAAATTGCATGCTGTCCGTCCCGACGAGGTCGGCCTCGGCGACTACGGCCGGCCCGGCAACTATTTCGAACGCCAGATCGGCCGCTGGACCAAGCAGCTCAGGCAATCGCCGAGCGACAGAATTCCGGCACTCGAAGCGGTCGCCGACTGGTTGCCGCAGCATATGCCAGCCGACGATGGGCGCGTGTCGATCGCCCATGGCGACTTCCGCCTCGGAAATCTGCTGTTCCATCCCGGCAAGCCCGAGGTGATCGGCATTCTCGATTGGGAGCTGTCGACGATCGGCCATCCGCTCGCCGATCTCGGCTTTTGCTCGATGACCTGGCATTCGACCCCAGACGAATATGGCGGCATCCTCGGCCTCGATCATGCCGCCCTCGGCATCCCCAGCCAGCGCGAATTCCTCGACCATTATTTCGCGCATGCCGTACCCACTGCGCCCCTGGAACGCTTCCACCTGGTTTTTTCGCTGTTTCGTTTCGCCGTGATCTTCGTTGGCATCGCCGACCGGGCGCGGGCAGGCAGCGCGGCGTCGGCCGATGCCGCCGGCAAGTGGCCTCTCGCCGGTCGCTTTGCCGCACGTGCTCAAGAGATCATCCAAGGAGCGAGACCGTGGAGTGGCTCCTGAGGGGAGCGTTCGCGCCTGGTCCTTTCCCTACCCCGCGGCGTCAGCAATCCAGTCCGAGAGGCTTTGCGAAAAACTTCGCGGCACGATGAGTTCGCACACGGTATCGCCGGTGCGCAGGAAAAGCACGGGCACATGGTGCAAGGATGTCAGCACGGCGCGGCCCGGGGCGGCCGCCGGCGCGCGCCAGTCGACAGTGATGCATTTGGAGAGGACCCGCGCGACGTCGGCCCCAGCCATTCTGAAACGCACACGACCTTCGTCGAGAGAGACCGAACAACCGAGATCCGGGTCGACGGCAAGCGAAGGCGCTTGCGCGCCGTCGTCGAGAGCCAGCCAGAGACGACGAGGTGCAACGCGGATCACGAGAAAACCCTTGTGATCAACGGTCTCTCCGACCGAGACGGGAAGCTTGGTGCCGAGCGACGCCGAGAGGCTCGTTTCGAATTGGCCCAGCGTCCCGTCCCAACCCTCAACCTGGATGAGCGGACAATCGGCCATGGACAGGCTGAAATCCGGGCTAGCCATGCAGCCGCTCCCCCTGCGGATCGAGGAATACCGGCGAGACGATGCGGGCACGCACCGTTTCGGCTTTCATCGGATAGACGGCCACGACCTCGCTTCCTTCGCTAGCGATATCGCCGGCAAGCAAGGCCAGCCCGACATAGTGGCCGCGTTCGGGGCTGAAGGTGACGGAAGTCACGCGGCCGCGCCCGTGGCCGTAACGTTTCTCGCCCGGCAGAAACAGGATGGCGCCACCGCGAAGGCGTTTTCCCTCCTCGATGCATTCCAGTCCGACCAGGCGCTGGCGGTCGGGCGCCTGGAAGGCGGGGCGCCGTCGCAGCACGTCGCCGACGAAGCCGGTACGCTTGCCGGCCATGCGGCCGAGGCCAAGATCGTCGAGCGTCGTGCGCCCATCGATTTCAGGTCCGGCGACATGGCCCTTTTCGACGCGCAGCGCGCCGAGCGCCTCGACCCCGTAAGGTTTCAGGTCGAGCGGCCTGCCTGCTTCGAGCAGGCGGCTCCAAAGCTGTTCACCGGCAGTTGCGCCGACATAGATTTCGTAGGCGCGCTCGCCGGAATAACTGAGGCGCAGGATGCGGAGCGCACGGCCCTGCCATTCGCTTTCGAGCAATCCCATATGCGCAAGTGCCGCGTCGCAAACATCGAGAGCGGGAAACGCGGCACTCAGAATTGCGCGGCTTTTCGGTCCGGCAACCGACATCGCCGCCCATTCATCGCTCACCGAGGTCACGGCTACACGCAAATCCGGCCAGGCCGTATCGAGCAGGAATTCAAGACGCGACAGCACGTCGGCGGCCTTGGCGGTCGAGGTGGTCATGAAGAACCGGTTCTTGGCCAGCCGCGTCGTGGTGCCGTCGTCGAAGACGATGCCGTCGTCGCGCAGCATGACGCCGTAGCGGGCACGGCCAACCGGCAGTTTGGCAAAGCCGTTGGCGTAGATGCGATCGAGGAAAATCGCCGCATCCGGGCCCTGGACGTCGATCTTGCCGAGGGTGGAGATGTCCATCAGGCCTGCGGCCTGGCGCACATTCCGCATTTCGGCGACATAGGCTTCGTTCACGTCACTTCCGGATTGCCTGTAGAAATAGGGCCGCATCCAGAGCCCGACCTCCAGCATCTCGGCGCCGTTCGCCATGTGCCAGTCGTGCATCGGGGTGCGGCGGATCGGCTTGAAATGATGGCCGATGGCGCGTCCGGCAAGCGCACCGATGGCAACCGGCGTGTAGGGCGGGCGAAAGGTCGTGGCGCCGGTCTCGGGGATCGTTGCGTTGCGTAAGGCCGCCATCGAGGCAAGCGCCGCAAAATTGCTGGTCTTGCCCTGGTCGGTGCCCATGCCGAGCGTGGTGTAGCGCTTCAGGTGCTCGACCGATTCATAGCCCTCGCGATGGGCGAGTTCGATATCCCCGGTCGTCACGTCCATCTGGAAATCGACGAAGGCTTTTCCACGTCCGAGAGAAGGGACTTCGAAAAGCAGTGCCGTGGCGGTCTCGCCGAGATCGAGTTTCGACGGAGCGGGCACCGGCGCCGACTTGCCGCAGAACGATGCCGCCTCGGTGCCGGCGCGATGACCGTCCTCGATGACATCGGCGGTCGAATAGGCTCCCATCATCGAGCCGGCGCCGAACCGGTCCGCCGTAAACGCGCCCGGCACGAAGCCGGCAATGTCGTCGCGATATTGAGGTTTGACGCCCAGGTGCGAGGTGAGATGCACGGTTGGCGACCAGCCGCCGGATACACAGACCAGGTCGCAGGCGGCCTCGGATATGCCGTCCGGTCCGTTGAGTGTTGCACGCCTGACGGCATGGCCGCCGCGCAAGTCGATGATGCGTGTTGCGGCCCGCACCACCACGCCGAGCCGTGCGGCTCTTGTGGCGAGCGCGGCGGGTGGTGCTGCGCGCAGGTCGGCAACCGTCACCTCTGCGCCGGCATCGGCAAGGTCGAAGGCGGCGCGCCAGGCGCCGTCATTACTGGTGGCGACGATTATTTTCTTGCCGGGCAGGACGGCGAAACGGTTGAGATAGGTCCGGGCGGCCGACGCAAGCATGACGCCGGGCCGGTCGTTATTCGAGAACACTATTGGCCGCTCGATGGCGCCGGTGGCGAAAACGATCGAGCGGGCGCGAAGCATGGTGAACGTCTGCCGCGCTTCGCCGGCCAGCTGCGGATTGGTTGGGTCGCGTTGCTCGACCAGTCCGATGACATTGCCGTCATAGATGCCGAAAGCGGTTGTCCGCTTCATCAGGGTGACGGTTTCGGAGCTCTCCAGCTCGGCCTCGGCCTGTCTCAACCATGCGGCCGCTGCGCTGTCGGACGGCTCCGCCAGAAGCTGGCCGCCGAGCAGGAAATCCTGCTCGATCAGCGCCACCCGCGCGCCGGCCGCTGCGGCAGCACGCGCCGCCGACAATCCTGCCGGGCCGCCGCCGATGATTGCGACATCGGCAAAGGCATGACTGATGTCGTAGCGGTCGGGATCAGGGTCGGTGCCGGCTCTGCCGAGCCCGGCCGCCTTGCGGATGAAGTGCTCGTAGAACATCCAGGCGCGGCGCGTCGGGCCTATGAAGGTCTTGTAGTAGAAGCCGGCAGAAAGGAACGGCGCCAACAGGCCGTTGACGCTTTGCACGTCAAAGGCAAGCGAAGGCCAGCGGTTCTGGCTTTCTGCGACTACGCCGTCTGCAAGTTCCAGTGTCGTCGCCGGCAGGTTCGGCTCGCGCTTACCTGCGGTTGCGAGCGTGACCAGCGCATTCGGCTCTTCGGGCCCGGCGGACAAGATGCCGCGTGGACGATGATATTTGAAGCTGCGCCCGATCAGGGTGACGCCGTTGGCGAGCAGCGCGGAGGCGAGCGTGTCGCCGCGATATCCAGCCAGCGTCCTGCCATCGAAGGTAAACTCGACCGGCTGCTCGCGGTCGACACGGCCACCCATCGACAACCGCTTGTGGTTCGAACTCATGCTGGTGATTTCCTGGCCGATAATTTCCTGGCGAGATCGACGGATGCGATGGCGTGGTTGCGCGTGTCGCGTTCGACCACCAGCCATTGGCGGCAACCGATCACGTGCTGCCAGAATTCGCGGTGCGGGCCTGCCGGGTTCGCCCTGAGATAGACATAAACGTACCAGGCCTGCGGATCGGGATCGTCGTGGGCCGGACGCGTGACCGAGGCATCGCCGCCGTAGCGGAACTCGTCATGGTCGCGCAGACCGCAGCATGGGCATTCGATGCGCAGCATTGTCTTCCGCCTCCTATTGCAGCCAGGCTGAGGGGCCGGCGCCAGCCTCATCGAGCGTGTGGCCGGTGCGGAAACGATCGAGCCCGTAGGCTGCGATCAAGGGATGCGGCTTGCCGGTGGCGATCGTGTGGGCGAAGCACCAGCCGGAAGCCGGCGTTGCCTTGAAGCCGCCATAGCACCAGCCGCCGTTGAGATAGAGGCCCTCGATCGATGTCGGGCAGATGATCGGGCTGGCATCGGGCGTCATATCCATGACGCCGCCCCAATGGCGCAGCAGACGGACGCGCGAAATGCACGGCATCAGCGCAATCGCCGCCTCCGCCACTTCGCGCACGACGCCGAGATTGCCGCGCTGGGCGTAGGAATTGTAGCCGTCGAGATTGCCGCCGAAGACCAACCCGCCCTTGTCCGACTGGCTGACGTAGAAATGGTCGGCACCGTAGGCGACGACGTGGTCTACCAACGGCTTCAGCGGTTCGGTGACGAACGCCTGCAGGACGTGGCTTTCGATCGGCAGTTCCAGGCCGGCCTTGGCGCCGAGCACGGATGTATGACCGGCAACAGCGAGGCCGACCTTGCCGGCGCCGATCCGGCCTTTCGTCGTTTCGACGCCGACGATCCTGTCGCCGTCGCGGAGGAAGCCTGTCACCTCGCAGTTCTGGATAATGTCGACGCCATGACCGTCGGCGGCGCGCGCATAGCCCCAGGCGACGGCGTCGTGGCGCGCCGTGCCCGCCCGGCCCTGGAAGATGGCGCCATGGATCGGAAAGCGGGCCGTGTCGGAAAAATCGAGATAGGGCACCAGCCGGCGCACCTCGTCGCGGTCGAGGATATCGGCATCGATGCCGTTCAGCCGCATGATGTTGGCGCGGTGACTGAAGCCGTCGAGCTGATCGGCCGAATGCGCCGTGACGAGCTGGCCGCGTTGCGAGAACATGACGTTGAAGTTCAGCGCCCGCGACATGCCCTCCCAGAGCTTCATCGAGAATTCGTAGAACTGGGTGTTGCCGTCGAGCAGGTAGTTGGAGCGGATGACGGTGGTGTTGCGCCCGACATTGCCGCCGCCGATATAGCCTTTTTCGAGCACCGCGACATTGCGGATGCCGTGGTTCTCGGCGAGGTAGAAGGCGGTAGCGAGGCCGTGTCCACCGCCGCCGATGACGATCACGTCGTAGGCCGGTTTTGGCTCCGCTGCCCGCCAGGCGCGCTGCCAGTTCCTCTGGCCAGACAGCGCGTTGCGGAAAATTGAAAATGCCGAGTAGCGAGACATGCGTGCGGGCCTAGCGGACAATCGGGCCGGCCGGCATGCGGGTAAGCACTTCGGCGCCCGCATCGGTCAGAAGTACGGTGTTGGAGACGAAGTCATCGCCGCGACCGGTGCCCATCAGCCACGACAGGATGTGGAAGCTCATCCCCGTCTCGATTTCGAGGTCGGAATCGTGCCTCAAGCCGGTCACCGAATTGCCGCCGGTCCATGATGGCGGCTGGCCGGCGCCGACCAGATAGCCGCAGTGATGGCGGCGATAGTGGGAAAGACCGGCCTCGTCCGCGACGGTCTGCCAGGCGGCGTAGACGTCGCGCGCTCTGGCGCCGGGCCTGAGTGCCTCGACGACGGCATCAAACGCCTTGGCGGTCACCTCCGCCATCGCGGCGTCTTCGTCGCTGATATGGCCGATGCGAACGAGCCGGCCGAGCGGCGCGTGATAACGCGAGATGCAGCCGGACAGTTCGACGAAGACCGGTTCGCCCTTGCGATAGATCCCGTCGCCCCAGGTCGTATGCTCCTCGCCCAGGCGGGCGGCCGGGCGGATGAAAGGTCCGAAGCCCGGGGCATGACCGCCGGCGCGGATCATCGCCGCAACGCACTGGGCCGCGACCTCCTGTTCGGAAGCGCCGTCCGAGATCGCGGCGATCGCGGCGCCGGCGGCGGCGTCGGTCACTTGTGCCGCCTGACGCATCAGCGCCTGTTCCTCGGCGCTCTTCACCCGCCGCATCTTGTCGACCAGCCCGGAAACATCGCTCCATCTGGCATCGGCCTGCGTCTGGAGTGCGACGGCAAGCCCATGGCTGAGGCCCGCCGTCCAGTATTCGAGGCCGATCCGCTTGCCGGACAGGCTGGTCTCCGCAATGACCCGCGCGGCAAGATCAGCTGCCGTTTCGCTGTCGGAATGGCCGCGGAATTCCGCTGCCGTCACCTGTTTTTCGATCGTCACCTTTTCCATCGAGCGGGTGACCAGAACAGGTTTTCCCTCGAGCGGCACGATCAGCAGGTGTGGGGCAAAATATCCCCAGTGATCGAGCCCGGTGAGGTAAAAGACGTTCTCCGGCGAAGCAAAGACCCCCGCGTCCAGCTCGCGCTCAGCCAGCGCCGTGCGGACCCTGACAAGGCGGCCGGCGATTTCGGCCTCGGAAAACGGATTACGGTCCATCAGGCGTCCTCGTGCTGGTTACCGGTTTTCGTTGCCGGCATGATCTTTCGTCAGTTACCGGCTTCCCGTCCGTCATGGTCAGTCGATGACGATGAGTTCGCGCGCCACGTCGCAGAGGCGTTCGCCGCCGTGATCCGTGACGACGAAGGATTCCGAGATGGCGATGCCGAAATCGTCGAGCCAAACGCCGGCCATGAAATGGAAGCACATCCCGGACTGCATCTCGGTGGTGTCGCCGGGACGAAGACTTGCGGTGCGTTCGCCCCAATCGGGCGGGTAGGCGAGCCCGACCGGATAGCCGACGCGGCTCTCCTTCTTCAGCCCGTTCTTCCTCAACACTGCCTGCCAGGCGGCTTCGACCTCTTCGGCGGTGTAGCCGGGGCGCGCCTTCTCAAGGCCGGCGTCGACGCCCTCGACGATCGCCTTGGCCAAGTCGATGATGGCTTGCGGCGGCTTGCCGAAATGTACGGTCCGCGTCAGTGCCACATGATAGCGCCGCCGCACCCCGGCGATCTCCAGAATGGCGAGGCCGCTGTCCGGTAGCGGCGCGTCGGACCAGGTCAGATGCGGCGTGCTGGTGCCCTCGCCGACGGGCATCAGCGGACAGATCGCGGCATAGTCGCCGCCCGCTCCAGGCACGCCCATGATCTGTGCGTGATAGATTTCCGCAATGACATGGTTCTGCGGCACGCCGGGTCTCATTTTTTCGATGGCGCGTTTCATGGCGTGCGTGCAGATCGCACCGGCCTCGCGGATCAGCACCAGCTCGGCTTCGGATTTGACCAGCCGCGCCCAGTTGACGAGATCGTGGTTGTTGGCGAAGTGCGCGTCAGGCAGCCCGCTGACGAGATGGGCATGGCAGCGCGCGGTGTAATAATGCGCGTCCATCTCGACGCCGATGCGGGCGTTTCTCCAGCCACGCGACCGGATCAGCTGGGCGAGTTCGTCATAGGGGTGCTCGACGGGCTGCTGCACCAGCCGTTCCGAGAACGGCACGATGTTCTTCTCCGGCAGGCCGGTGGTCAGGCGTGCGCTCCTGGCGTCCTGCGCCCTGCCGAACCAGATCGGCCGGTCTTCCTCCAGATGGACGAGCACGCATTGCGGAACATAGAACGACCATCCGTCATAGCCGGTCAGCCAGCACATATTGGCTGGATCTTGACAGATGATGAGGTCGAAGCCGGCCTTCTCCATGCGCGTCTTCACGCCGACCAGGCGCTGCGCATACTCCGCTTGCGTGAAAGTCCCGAAACCGCTCGCGCTCGCCACCGAAATCCCACCCACCGGTACGCTGGTTTTTCTTAAATTGTGCACAACTAGGGCAATAATTCGTGGTTTGACCACGAATTATTACCGACTTTCCGTGGTTTTTATATCTTCGCTTGCACAATGTCTAGGGCAGTTGTATACGTCTTGACAAGCAGGTGTCGACCTCGAAGAAGGCCGCGCCCTGGGAATCATCAGTCAGTTGTTCAATGGGAGAAAAGCATGTTCAAATCATCGATATCGCGCCGGATGGTCGTGAAAGCCGCCGCCTGCCTCGCGCTTGCCGCGACATCACTCACGGCGCTGCCCGCTTATGCGGAAACCACCCTCGAACGGGCCAAGAAGGACGGCTACATCCGCGTCGGCTTCGCCAACGAGGCGCCGTTCGGTTACGCCACGCCTGACGGCAAGCTGACCGGCGAAGCGCCGGAAGTTGCCAAGGCGGTGCTCGCCAAGATGGGTATCGCGCAGGTTGACGGCGTGCTGACCGAATTCGGTTCGCTTATCCCAGGTCTCAAGGCCGGCCGCTTCGATATCATCGCCGCCGGCATGTTCATCAATCCGAAGCGCTGCGCCGAGATCAATTTCTCCGAGCCGTCCTACGGCATCGGTCAGGCCATGCTGGTGGCAAAAGGCAATCCGAAGGGCGTGAAGGACTTTTCCAGCTTCAAGGAAAACCCGGATCTCAAGCTCGCCGTGATGGCCGGCGCCGTCGAGGGCGGTTACGCCAAGGACGCAGGCGTCGCCGCAGGGCAGATCGTTGCCTTGCCCGACCAGTCCAGCCTGGTCGCCGCCGTCCAGTCGGGCCGTGCCGACGCTGCCGCACTAACCGCTCTTTCGATCGCCGACATGGCCAAGAAGGCCGACGGCGTCGAATCGACCAAGCCGTTCGGCGAGGTTGCCGGCAAGTCGGTGAAAGGCCATGGCGGCTTCGGCTTCCGCAAGGAAGACACCGATCTGCAGGAGGCGTTCAACGCCGAGCTGAAGACGTTCCTCGGTTCGCCGGAGCACATCGCGCTGGTCGAGCCGCTCGGCTTCGGCAAGGACTACCTCCCCAACAAGACCACCGCGGAGCTTTGCGCGGGCAAATAGGTTCCCAACTGCTGGCGGCGCGAAAGCGCCGCCCCTTTTTCCTGGGGGAATCCGCATGGGGATACGTACGCTCGTTGCCATGCTGGTCGTCGCGCTTGTCGTGATCGGTGCCTTGGCAACGCAGGAATCTTACAAAGTGTTTATGCCGGGGCTGCTGCAAGGCGCGGTCCTGACGATCGAGATCGCTATCCTCGGTAGCCTGCTGGCAATCGTCATGGGCGTGCTGGCGGCGCTGGCAAGGATGTATGGCCCGGCGCCGCTCAGATGGCTGGCCACGGTCTATGTCGAGATCTTCCGCGGCACCTCGGCGCTGGTGCAATTGTTTTGGCTGTTTTTCGTGCTGCCGCAATTCGGTGTCACGCTCAACGCATTCCTGGTTGCTGTCCTGGCGCTCGGCCTGAACGTTGGTGCTTACGGGTCGGAAGTCGTGCGCGGCGCGATCCAGTCCGTCGCCCGTGGACAGTGGGAGGCGTCTACCGCATTGAACATGAGCCGCCCCCAGATGCTGCGCCGGATCATCCTGCCGCAGGCTTTTGTCGCCATGATCCCGCCTTGGGGCAATCTGTTCATCGAGCTTTTGAAATCGACAGCGCTGGTCTCGCTGATCACGCTCTCGGACCTCGCCTTCAAGGCGCAGCAAATGAACCAGAACACGTTCAAGACCATTCCGATCTTCACCCTCGTCCTGCTGATGTACCTGGCAATGTCGCTGGTTGTGACCATCGGCATGCGGCTTCTCGAAAGGCGGGCTTCGCTCGGACTGGCGCGGGGGAAGGCAGCATGATCTGGGACTGGGCATTTGCTTTTGAAATCCTGCCGGTGCTCGCCCGCGCTGCCATCGTTTCCATCGAGGCGACGCTGATCGGCTTTGCGCTTGCCGCCTCGCTTGGCCTGGTGCTGGCGGTCGTCCGCATCGCCGTGCCGTGGACCGGCTGGACGATTTCGGTGCTGGTCGAACTGATCCGGTCGACCCCGCTGCTGATCCAGATATTCTTTCTCTATTTCGTCTTTCCGAAATTTGGCGTCGTGCTCGACGCCTTCACCGCCGGGGTGCTTGCCATCGGCATCCACTACGCTGCCTATTGTTCCGAGGTCTATCGCGCCGGTTTCGACAACATCCATCGCGGCCAGTGGGAAGCCTCGGTCGCGCTCAACCTGTCGGCCTGGACGACGTTCCGCGACATCATCATTCCGCAGGCAATCCCGCCGATCGTTCCGGCGCTCGGCAACTATCTGGTTGCCTTGTTCAAGGAGACGCCATTGCTTTCCGCAATCGCCGTGCTGGAGCTGATGCAGACGGCCAAGATCATCGGCTCCGAAACCTTCCGCTACACTGAGCCGATGACGCTGGTCGGCCTGTTCTTCCTTGCCATGAGCCTGGTTTCTGCCGCGCTCATTCGCTCCCTCGAACGCCTGCTCAACCGGAGGACCATGCGATGACGGAACAACCGATGGTCCGCTTCGACAATGTTTCGAAACGCTACGGCGCGCTGACCGTTCTCGACGGGCTCAATCTGGAAATAGCACGCGGCGAGAAGGTCTCCATCATCGGCCCTTCAGGTTCCGGCAAGACCACGGTGCTGCGTATGCTGATGACGCTGGAGACGATCAATGACGGCGTCATCTGGGTCGAAGGCGAGCCGCTCACCCACATGGAGAGGAACGGCAAGCTTGTTCCCGCCGATCTCGCGCACATTCGCAAGATCCGCGCCAAGATCGGCATGGTGTTCCAGTCGTTCAACCTGTTCCCGCACATGACGGCTATGCAGAACTGCATCGAGGCCCCGATAACCGTGCTCGGCATGAAGCGCGCCGATGCCGAGGCGCGTGCGGCCGAGCTGCTCGACATGGTCGGCTTGTCGGAGAAGAAGGACCACTATCCCTCGCAGCTTTCCGGCGGCCAGCAGCAGCGTGTCGCCATCGCCCGCGCTTGCGCCATGCGGCCCAAGATCATGCTGTTCGACGAGGTGACCTCGGCACTCGACCCCGAACTCGTCGGCGAAGTGCTTGAAGTCATCCGAAAACTCGGCAGGGAACATGACCTCACCATGCTGATGGTCACCCACCAGATGGGATTTGCCAAGGAATTCTCCGATCGCGTCTGCTTTTTCCATGCCGGCAAGATCTGCGAGCAGGGGCCGCCAAGCGAGTTGTTCGGCGCCCCCAAGAACGAGCGGACACAGCAGTTCCTGCACGCTGTCCTGGAGGCTGGATGACGGTTGAGACGGATGCCACGCCCCTGGCCGTGACCGCCGCACCGCCGCGTCCGCTCTCGGCGCGGGAGCGGTTCGAGCGTATCTACCGGATACTGCGCGACCGCATCTGCCTGCTCGACTACGCGCCAGGTAGCCATCTCTCCGAGGAAGAGCTTGCCCAGGAATTCCAGATCAGCCGCACGCCGGTTCGCCGTGTCCTGGCGCGCCTCGAATCCGAGGGTCTGGTTCAATCCGTCCATGGCGTCGGCACGATCGTCACCGATGTCGACATCGAGGAATTGCAGCAGGTCTATCACTTGCGCCTGGAACTGGCGCTCCTCGTCGGCAAGCTTTCGCCGATCCCGCGCACGGCGGACGACCTCGACCGGATAAGGGCACTCATCGCGCGCTGCGATTCCGATGTGCTCAATCCCGACCAGCGCGCTTTCCTGCGCCTCAACATGGATTTTTTCTACGAGCTCACCGCGATGACCGGCAACCAGCCGCTGCGCGAGATCAGCGAGCGCCTGTATTTTCAGGTCGCGCGCGTCGTCCTGAAGATGATGCCGCAGTTGGGCCTTGTGGAGGAGTTCACTGCGTTCCGCCGCGAAATGGAAGAGGTGCTTGCCGCCGCCGAGATCGGCGACTGGGAGTCCATCGGGCACATAAGGCGAGCTCATATCTCGATGAGTTTTCGCCGCATGATGCGTCATGCAGGCGAGGCCAGCACATCCGGCGGAACTCTGTAATTTACGCTCTGAATTCCCTCTTCCGCCGGGAATGACATTTGCACAAAATCGACTGCCATCGCCATGTCGGGGCTGCGCCAGGTCGCGCGCCGGTTGCCGTTTGATCCGGCGAGCGCCGGATCACGACCGGCGGACAGCGCTTCGTCGGCTGCCAACCAGCTTCAGCCAAGGCGCCGAATGGAAGGCGCTCATCAGCAAGTACATTACGACCATTCCGCTCAGCGGCGACGCATCTCGCGCCGCCGAGCAGATCATGTCCGCATCACCGGTGACGGCCGTCAGCAGCGCCATCATTGCGAAGGTTGGCGCGGCTGCCAGGGATAGCCAGTCGGCCGCGCCGCGGGCGGCGACATTGTCGCTTGGGAAATCGGCAGATCCGCTGCCTGCGGGCGGCATCTTCTGCGTGTGGTTGGAGTGCAGTGTCATCGAACGTCAGCCTTGGCCGTACTCGTCGTGGCGGCGCCACCAGACGCCCGTCTCGTTACGCCCTTGGGGCGCGCGGTCGAGCCACTGATACATGCCCCAGAGGCCGTCCAGTCCGCGCGCATAGGTGGAATAGGCGTGGTAGACGACGCCGTCCTCGAGCACGAATGCGCTCATGCCTGGCCTCTCGCGCGTGTACGTGGCCATGTCTGTTCCGCTCATTGCAGCGAACGTCTCGGAGCCGTCGGCAGTCGTACGTGAGGGTATTTTGGCGAGAGGCGCCTCGCGTACATAGTTGTATTCGATGCCTTCCTCGCGCTGCTGCTCCTCGGTGAACGAAACGTCGAAGTCGAAATTGAAGTCGCTGCCGTGTGAGGAGGCCCAGGGGAACGTCCATCCCATCCGCCCCTTGTACGCCTGCAGCTTCGCGAGCGGTGCCCGCGATACCGCCGAAAGCATGACGTCGTGGTTGGCCAGGTGGACGACGAAGCCGTCGAATCCGTCCGCGATCGCCGAGCAGGCCGGACAGCCCGCCGTATAATCGGGCCCGAACATGAAGTGGTAGACGAGGAGCTGCGAGCGTCCCCTGAAAAGGTCTGCCAGTGAAGCGCTGCCTTCGTCGGTCTCGAATCGGTAATCCTTATCGATCCGAACCCAAGGCAATTCCTGCCGCCGCCGCGCCACCTCGTCGCTTTGTCGCGTGAGCTCCTTCTCCGCCTTGAGCAGATCAAGCCGCGCTGCCAGCCACTCCTCACGTGTTCCGGTCCTGTGTGTCGGCATCGTTCTTCTCCTCTATGTTCTGTCCTCTATGTCCTGCCTCGTTCGCACCGTTTTCGTACGGCGCGCTGGTTGTTGGTCCTGAGATAGATTAGGACCGGATTTCGAATGGTGAGAGTTACAAGTGTGACGGGATTCCGATGGACTCGCTGATCACCGCTGCGGCGCGCGCCCTCGCAACGGGTGATCCCCTCGGCGCATTGAAGCGGGTCGCCCTGCGTGACGATGCGCCTGCGCTTGCGCTGCGCGGCATCGCGATGGCGCAGCTCGGCGATCTCGTTCGAGCAAAGGCTCTCCTCAAAAGTGCTGCGCGCGCCTTCGGTCCGAAAGAGGCCGTGGCCCGGGCGAGGTGCGTCGTCGCCGAAGCCGAGATCGCACTCGTCTCGCGAGACCTCGGCTGGCCGGCGAAGGCACTCGACGCCGCGCGGTCGACGCTTGAAAAGCACGGCGACCACGTCAATGCCGCGCATGCGCGCAATCTCGAGGCTCGGCGCCTGCTCCTGATCGGACGCCTCGATGAGGCCGAGAGCAGGCTCGCCGGGTTCGACCCGACAACACTCCCACCCGCGTCGAAGGCCGCCCACGAGTTGGTGATTGCGGGGCTCGCGATTCGCCGCCTCCGGACCAAGGCGGCGCGCGTTGCGCTCGCGCGGGCCGAGCACGCCGCGCGCCAGGCGGACATTCCCGCGCTGACGGCCGAGGTTGAAGGCGCATCCCTCGTGATGAACACGCCCGCGGCGCGCCTGATCGCCCGTGGTGAAGAGCGCCCGCTGCTGCTTGAGGAGGTCGAAGCGCTGCTGGCGTCGGGGGCGCTCGTCGTCGATGCCTGCCGCAATGTCGTGCGGGACGCCGGCATGATCGTCTCGCTCGCGACGCGCCCGGTCTTGTTCGCGCTTGCGCGCACGCTGGGCGAAGCCTGGCCCGCGGACGTGCCGAGGAGCACGCTCGTCGCCCGCGCCTTCGGCGGCAAGCATGCTGATGAATCGCATCGCGCCCGTTTGCGGGTCGAAGTCGGCCGGCTTCGCGTGGAGCTGCGGTCACTGGCGGATGTGAGCGCGACCAAGCGAGGCTTTGCGCTTAAGCCGCGCCGCCGACGCGATGTCGTGGTGCTGGCGCCGCCCGTCGACGAGCAGCATGCAGCGGTGCTCGCCTTCCTCGCCGATGGCGAGTCGTGGTCGAGCTCGGCGCTCGCAATTGCGCTCGGAGCCAGCTCGCGCACCGTGCAGCGATCGCTCGAGCAGCTTGCGGCAGCAGGCAAGGTGCAGTCGTTCGGTCGCGGGCGAGCGCGTCGCTGGATGACCCCACCCGTGCCGGGATTCCCGACAATCTTGTTACTCCCCGGCTCGCTGTCGGGCTACTAGGATAGAAGCATGAAGCGATCTGCAGCCGAAGTCCTCCGCGAATATGGACCCTTTCCGGGTGTCGACCAGGTCGCTGGGGTTACGTTCGACGGTCAGCACGTCTGGTTTGCGTCAGGAGACAGACTGAACGCCCTGGATCCTGCGAGCGGCAAGGTGGTGCGCGCGATCGATGTCGCCGCGCACGCAGGAACGGCCTTCGACGGCCAGCACCTGTTCCAGATCGCTGAAGATCGCATTCAGAAGATCGATCCAAACACCGGCCGCGTACTGGCCACGATTCCGGCGCCAGGTGGCGGCGGCGACTCCGGGCTCGCCTGGGCCGAAGGTTCACTTTGGGTGGGGCAGAATCGCGGTCGCAAAATTCATCAGATCGACCCCCAGACAGGGGCAGTTCTTCGCACAATCGATTCCAACCGTATCGTCACAGGGGTCACCTGGATCGACGGCGAACTCTGGCACGGCACCTGGGAAGGTGACGAGAGCGACGTCAGGCGGATAGATCCTGAAACCGGAAAGGTTCTGGAGAAGCTCGATATGCCGCCTGGAACAGGCGTGTCGGGGCTCGAGTCCGATGGTGGCGATCAGTTCTTCTGCGGCGGTGGAAACAGCGGCAAGGTGAGAGCCATCCGCCGGCCGAGGCAGGCCTCCACGAGCAAGTAACCGAAGCGGCGCTCGCGGGCGCGCTTTCCCCTTTGACGAACCGATTGGACCGCACGGAAAAGGGACAGCGCAAACCTGAAGCGATGGAATTGCAACTGTAGGTAGTTTCAACTTGACAGGTGACGGCCGCCGCCAAGGCGGGTTTTTGTCTCGGGGTTTCGGCGCCATCTTTCACTGGCCCGCGAGATCGAGGCTGGCGGCACGAATTGACCTAACCGTCAGCCACTTCCGGGAACTTGAGGCCTGGCTAAAAAAGCGCGTTTTGTCAAACTGAGTTCGAAGCGCTGTTGGGCTTATCACGGCGCTCGACGATGTAGATGTGGTCGGCCACTAGGACCACATCGCCATGCTGGTTGATCACCTCGCAGCGTTCGATGACCCGGCCCGAATCCGGCCGCTTGGGGTCGTCTTCCCTAGCCGAGATGGTGGTGCGGGTCTTGATCGTATCGCCGATGAACACCGGCTTGATGAAGCGCAACCTGTCATAGCCGTAGGAAAAGGCGACCGGGTTGATGACGCTTGCCGTCAGCCCGACGCCGACCGAGAAGACCAGCGTGCCATGGGCGATGCGCTGGCCGAACGGCGTCGTCTTCATGAACTCGGCGTCCATGTGGTGAGGAAAAAAATCGCCGGTATGGCCGGCGTGAACGACGAAGTCGGTCTCGGTAATGGTGCGCCCGCTGGTCGTGCGCGACGAGCCGATCTTGTAGTCTTCGAAATAGACAGTCTGCTCCATGTCAGGGCCTCGCCGCGATCAGTGTTGCCGGCGCCGCGCTCGATTGGTAGGCGGCTTCAACCAGCGCCATGGTGTTCCAGGCGTCCTCGACGGAACTGACAAGTTCGGCATCCTCGCCTGACGCGTAGCGCTGAACATTGGCCATGCGGCCGACAAAGGCGTCCGGAAACCATTCGCCGACGAGCGGCACCGTAATCCAGTCGGAGCCGCCCTTCGGATAGATTTCAAGGATATCCGGCTCGCCGCGCGGATAGTCGAGATTGAGTCCCAGTTTGAGGTAGGCGGCGCCCTCGGTTCCGCAGATGCGGAACTCGCAAGCCTGGTGTTTTCGGCCAAATTTATGATCGTGATTGATCGACAGCGCACAGCGTACCGTGTCGCCATAGTCGAGGATCGCGCTGGTGCGCGTTTGCGCAACCTTGTGGCCGGGATGACCGAGCGTCTTGGCGTGAACGCCTCCGGGATCGCCGAGCAATTGCCGGATCAGGTCGAGATAATGGATCGAATGCATGGCGATCTCGACGCGCGGCGCCTTCAGCAGGAACTCCCAGAGTTGCCAGGGAGTGGCAAGCGCCAGCCAAGCGTCGAAATCGACCACGTCGCCCAGCCAGCCCTTGGCGATCGCATCCTTCAGCGCCAGCATCATCGGCGCAAAGCGGAGTTGGAAATTCACCGCCGCCTTCAGGTTTTTGGAGCGGCAGATTTCGAGGATCTCGGTCGCCTCGGTGAGATCGCTGCCCATCGGCTTCTGGATCAGCGCCACCGCACCATCGGGCAACGCCCTGAGCACGCCGGCATGATGAGCCGGCGGCGTCGCCAGATCGAAGACCGCGTCCTTGATCGCCGCGGCCTCCTCGGCCGACCGGTAAGCGGTGACACCCCATTTCTGCGCCAGTCTTTCCGCCTTGGCATGGTCGGGATCGAAAACCCCGGCGACGGGGAATCCGGCTTTCCCATAGGCCGGGAAATGCGCATCGCCGACGATCGACCCGGCGCCGAAAATCACAATCGGCTTGGGCTTTGACGGCTGTGCCCACGCCTGGGAGAGCGAGGCAGGATCGAAAACACCGTCAGTCATGATGGAAGACTTCGTCCATCGATGCCCACCACTCGCCTTCCCCGCGGGTCGGCAGCGGCTCCTGGCAGGGCATGCACAGTGCCCACCATTCCTGCGTCTTGGGATCGGCGGCCATCTTCGCCATGTCGGCGGCATAGTCGGTGCCGTGGTACTCGAAAGTGCTGAACAAAAGGTGCTCCGGCTCCTTGAGATAGATCGAATAATTCCTGATGTTGCAGGCCGAAATCATCGCAAGGACTTCAGGCCAGACGGCGGCGTGAAGCCGCACATACTCGGCGACCTTTTCCGGCTTGAGGCCGAGCACCATTCCCATCCGCTGCATTTCCGGCTCCCTACTCCATTATTTCGGTCGTGAATTCCGCGATGCTCTTCGCCTTGACCGCGTCCCAATCCCAGTCAATGCCGATGCCGGGCTCGTCGGGCGCCAATGCGTGCCCGTTCTCGATGCGCATTTTCTTGCCGGTCAACTCGTCAAGCTGGGGAATATACTCGACATATCGGCCGTTCTGAATGGCGCAGGTCAGGCTGACATGCAGTTCCATCAGGAAATGCGGGCAGACCGGGATGTCGAACGCCTCGGCAGCATGCGCGACCTTCAGCCAGGGCGTGATGCCGCCGATGCGGCCGACATCGACCTGCACGATCGAGCAGCCGCCTTTTTGCATATATTCGCGGAAGTGCCGGATCGAGTAGAGCGACTCGCCAATGGCGATCGGCGTCGACGTCGCATTCGACAGCCGCACATGGCCGTCTATGTCGTCGGCCGGCAGCGGTTCCTCGATCCAGGCGAGGTCGAGATCGCGCAGCCGCTCCGCCCGGCGGATCGCCTCGTCGACCGAAAAGCCCTGGTTGCAGTCGGTCATGATCTCGTAGGATGAGCCGACCGCCTGGCGCACCGCGGTCAGCCGGGCGAGATCCTCGGAGCCGTGCGGCTTGCCGATCTTGACCTTCGAGCCGCGAAAACCCTTGGCCTTGGCGGCCAGCGCGTCTTCGACCAGCGCCTCGGTCTCGATGTGCAGCCAGCCGCCTTCGGTCGTGTAGAGCGGACAGCGGTCCTTGGCGCCGCCGGCCAGCTTCCACAGCGGCAGGTTTTGCTTCTTCGCCCTGAGATCCCACAGCGCCGTATCGATGGCCGCGAGCGCGATTGCCGTGATCGCGCCGATCGTCGTGGCGTGGGTGGCGAATTCGAGCTCGTGCCAGATCGCCTCGATCATATCGGCGTCGCGGCCGATCAGCCGCGGCGCGAGGTGATCGGCCAGGAGCCGCATCACCGAGGAGCCGCCGGTGCCGATCGTGTAGCTGTAGCCGGTGCCGACCGCGCCGTCGGTGTCGGTGATGGTGACGATCGGTGTCTCCTGGCTGACGAAACTCTGGATCGCATCGGTGCGCTTGACCTTCGGCACCAGGTCGACCATGCGCAGTTCGACTTTTTCGATCTTTGCCATGACGTCAACCTCGCAATGTCTTGCCGGTATCGGGCAGAAAACAGATGGGCCGGCGACAGGTCCAGGCTCATTTTCACCCGGTCGCCTGGCCTTAAGCGGTTCCCGTCGCGCCGACCCGATTTGCAGGCTTAATTCATATACAAACAAAACATTTACGGGGTCGTCAAGTTTGAAAGTTCTTTCCGGATACAGCCATTGTGCGTATATGAATGTCAAAATTCACTGGGGAGTGCTATGGCGGAGGACGAGGACGAGGACCGTTATCGCGCCCCGGCGCTCGACAAGGGGCTCGACATCCTCGAGCTTCTGGCCGGCGTCGACGGCGGCCTGACGCAGGCGGAAATCGCCAAGAAGCTCGACCGCAGCCCCAACGAGTTCTACCGTATGCTGGACCGGCTGGTGCGACGCGGCTACGTCACGCGGCCCGACGGTGATCGTTATTCGCTGACGCTCAAGCTGTTTGGACTGGCGCAGTTGCACGCGCCGGTGCGGCGGCTGGTCTCCTATGCGACGCCGCTGATGCGTGAACTTGCCGAAACCTCGCAGCAGGCAAACCAGCTTGTCGTCTTCGACCGCGGTTCTGCCGTGGTTATCGCGCAGCAAGAAGCTCCGGACTATTGGGGCATCTCGATTCGTGTTGGCTCCCATATCAGCCTGTTCGACACCGGCTCCGGACATGTGTTGCTGGCGTTCCGCTCACCGGAAGAGCGGCAGATGATGATCTCCGAACATCTGCGCAGCACCGACAAGCCGCCTCAATCGCCGGAATTCTTCGCCCGCCTCGACCAGATTCGTGAACGCGGCTATGAGATGATGGCGTCGATGCAGACCGCCGG
This sequence comes from Mesorhizobium sp. WSM4842, assembly GCF_055901575.1. Classification (NCBI taxonomy): domain Bacteria; kingdom Pseudomonadati; phylum Pseudomonadota; class Alphaproteobacteria; order Hyphomicrobiales; family Phyllobacteriaceae; genus Mesorhizobium; species Mesorhizobium sp. WSM4842. The sequence continues at coordinate 6,356,674 of NZ_CM148372.1, read as the reverse complement.
TGTCTTCAACCTGTCGGCACCCGTGCTTGGCTCGGACGGCAGGGCGATCGCCGCGCTGTCGATCCCCTACATAACCCTGGTCAACGCACCCAAGGCGCCCGATATCACCAGGACGATAGAGCTGTTGCTGGCGGCGACCGAAAAGCTGTCGCAACTGGCGGGATCAACGGTCAGGCAGGTACGTAAATTCTTATTTGAATGAAAGATTTCTCCGTGAGATGATTTGAAACGCCGAAGGAGGAGAGCGCCGTCATGATCTTCGATACCCATCTGCACCTGATCGACCAGTCGGCACTGCGCTATCCCTGGCTCTCCGGCGTGCCGGCGCTCAACCGCGATTTTTCCTACGACGAATATGCAATCCAGGCCCGCCGTGCCGGCATAGAGGGCGCGTTGCATATGGAAGTCGATGTCGATCCAGCCGACATCGAGGCCGAGACCAGCCATGTGAAAGCGCTGTCACAACAGAGGGACAGTTTGCTGCGCGGGGCGATCGCCTCCTGCCGTCCGGAAGAGCCGGGCTTTGCCGCCTATATCGAGCGCCAGCGCGCCGATCCCTTCGTCAAGGGTTTTCGGCGGGTGCTCCACGTCATGCCGGACGAGCTTTCGGAAGGCGCGCTGTTTCGCGAAAACATCAAACGGCTTGCCGGCACGCAATTGACCTTCGACCTCGTCGTCCTGCCGCACCAAATCCCCAAGGCGATTGCACTCGCCGATCTCGCGCCGGACGTGCAGTTCGTGCTCGACCATTGCGGCGTGCCCGACATCAAGGGCAGCAGTGAGCATCCCTGGCGCGAGCATATGGCGGAGATTGCGCGCCGCCCGAACGTCGTCGGCAAAATTTCCGGTGTGGTCGCCTATGCGGACACTGGATCGTGGACTATCGAAACGCTGCGTTCCTATGTGGAGCACACCATCGAATGCTTCGGCTGGGACCGCGTCGTGTGGGGCAGCGACTGGCCGGTCTGCACGCTTGGCGGCGGGCTTGCGACCTGGGTGGCGGCGACGCACGCGCTGCTTGCCGGTGCAAGCGTCGACGAACGGACAAAGCTGCTGTCCGCCAACGCGAAGCGGCTGTGGAGCTTGTAAGCCGCCTCAGATCGTCGTCGCACGTCCCGCTCGCGGCCGTGGAGCGAAACCAGTAGCACGATCACCGCGCTCGATTGCCGCCTGCGGTCGACAGCCGGAAGCCGAGGCCGATCAGCAGCGTGGGTTGCCGCGGATCAGACTGTTCATGTGTTCTCCTCCATTTAGTTGGTTTCAGGATCCTCCACCGGCAGCGCCGGGTGCCGGGAAACTCTCCACAAACAGGCGATTGAGATCGGCAACGACGCGGCCGGCATCGTGCTTCTCGGTCAGGCCGAGATTGATGCGATCGGATGCGGCCTGCTGGAAAGTCATGTAGCCATCGTGGCGTGGCCTGACCCAGGCACCCTCGAGCGTGGCGCGTGTGTCCTTGTAGAAATTGCCGGCGGCTGCGTTGACGGCTGCATCGTCCCAAGCTGCGGCATGGCCGGGCTGGCCGCCGGCCGATGCATAGGGGCCGCGCTGCACCTCGCCGCTGGCGATCCAGTAGGCAAAGTCGATGGCCTCTTGCGTGGCGTTCGAAAAGGCCGACACGGCAATGCCGGTTCCGCCGAGCGCCGAGCCGACCGGACCGGCATTGCCCTCAGCTGGAATGTCCGCGAAGGCAAGGCGGTTGCTCCGAAAGCCGGCGATGGCATAGGAGACATAGCCATAGATCAGCGGCGCGCAGGCGATCCGTGAGCCGAACCTGGCCATTTCCTCCAGGAGGTCGATCGGATCCATGCCGAGGCAGGCCGGATCGACGAGAGCCGCGATCTCGCGCATCATCTCGAAAACGCGGCTGCCTACGTCCGGGTTTACGTGGTTGCCAGGCTCTTCGACGGCGGGTCGACCGAGATTGCCGGCAAGCGTGTAGAACACCATCAGCGAATGCGGCGGCCTCATCGGCAACAGCACGCGGCCTTGCCGCGCGAGGTTGAGCACGTCGGACCAGTTCGCCGGGGCGGCGGAAAGCATATTAGGCCGCCACGCCTGCACCTGGCTCGCCGTGTCGATCGGAAACGCCCACTGCCGGCCCTGCCAGTTGTAGCTCGGATAGGACCGGCCGACGCTGCCCGCCGCCAGCGCCGCGCGTTCCGCTTCGCGGCAAACGACGTCGAGCGGCGCCAAACAGTTCTCGGCGGTGATCTGGCCGACATGCGGATGATCGATGACGATCAGATCGTAGGCACGGGCCAGTTCCTCGACCGGGAAGGATTCGAAATCCTGCAGTGAGCGCTTGTCCCATTCTATGGTGACGCCGGTGCGGTGCTTCCACAGCGCCGAACAGGCGACCATCGGATCGTAGCCGCGTGGATGGCTCCAGGTCATGCCTTTGAGCGTCACGTCGCTCACAGTCCGAATTCCTTGCGGATCATTGCGCTGTGCTCGCCGATCCGCGGCGCGGCCCGCTCGACCTTGGCGCGCACACCATCGACCCTGAGCGGCGAGCGCGTGGTGAGGATCGAGACGTCATCCTCGCGCGTCACCGTCTGCAGCATGTCGAGCACCTGGAAGCCCTCGCTGGCCATCATCTCCGGCCAGGTCAGCACCTTGGCGCACCAGATGTCGGCAGGCTCGAGGATGACAAGCCATTCGTCGACCGTCTTCGTCGCGGTTTTTTGCGCGATGATCGCCTTGATCTCGTCGCGGGCGGTGAACCAGGTCGACGGCTGATCGCGATAGGGCGCAAGCTCTTCGAGCGCCAGGAGGTCGGCCAGCTTTGGGATCGGCGTCATGGCAATCGCCAGATAGCCGTCCTTGGCCGGATAGACGCCGTAAGGCGCCGACAGATAGGCATGGGCGCTGCGGAAGGCCGATCGCCGCGGCAGGCGGCGTCCGTCATTGAGATGCGTGGTCAGCACCTCGAACTGGAAGTCGACCAGCGCTTCGAGCAGGCTGGTCTCGACATGGCTGCCCGTGCCGGTCACGCCGCGCCGCACCAGTGCGGCAAGGATGCCTTGCGCGGCGGCGGAGCCCGCCAGCATGTCGGCAATCGCCAGGCCGAAGGGCACCGGCCCCTGGTCCTCATCGCCGTTCAGCCACATCACGCCGGAGCGGGCTTGCGCCAGCAGATCCTGCCCGGGCCGCTTGACCCACGGGCCTTCCTCGCCATAGCCGCTGATCGAGGCATAGACCAGGCGCGGATTGATCTTGCGCACCGCCTCGTAGTCGAGACCCAGGCGCTCGATGACCCCGGGGCGGAAATTCTGGATCAGCACGTCGGCCTTGGCCAGCAGGCCGCGCAGCGCCGCAAGGTCGGCCTCGTCCTTGAGGTCGATGGCAAAGCTTTCCTTGGCGCGGTTGATGGCGTGGAAGATTGTAGAGTCGCCGCCGATCTCGGTGTCGCTGAGATAAAGCCGGCGCGACAGGTCACCGCCATCCGGGCGTTCGATCTTGATGACGCGGGCGCCGAGATCGAGCAGTCTCAGCGAGCAGTAGGGCCCGGATAGGAACTGGCTCATGTCGACGACGACGAGCCCGGTCAGCGGCAATTCGGCAATGGCAGCCATCGCCTATTTCTCCGTCTTGCCGGCGAAATCGGCCGGATTGCGGTATTTCACCGTCTGCAGGTGCTCGCAATAAAGCACGAGCTCTCCTTCGCGATCACCACTGCCGACGAACCGTGGAACAGCGAATTGCATGATCTATCCTCCCGTCAATCTTCTTTTGTGAATAAACTTTTCACATATGGGATTGCCTTGCAAGCGTGAACAGGCGAAATTTCGCGCGAATCCGCGGCGGCCAACGCCGCGGAACAAGGGAGGATTTATGCGGAATGCCTGTCTGGTCTTTGTCGGCAGTCTCAACCGCGAGGCGCCTTATTTTCAGGGCGCGCGCGGCGTCGGGCTCGGCGTCTACAGCTTCGACGAAGAGACGCTGGAGACGAGGAAACTGACTGAGACGGGTGACATCGACAATCCGACCTTTCTCTCGGTGACGCCGGACGGCTCCCACGTCTATGCCAATTCCGAGGTGCTCACCTGGCGCGAGGGCGTGGTCTCGGCCTACCGCTTCGACAGGCAAGCCGCCGCGCTTTCCTACATCAACAAGCAGCCGACCCTTGGCAGCATCACGGCGCACAACACCATCACGCGCGACGGGACGAAGCTCCTGGTCGCCAATTACGGCATCGGCGAAGGCGGTCCCGATCGCTCGGTCGTCGTCTATGGGCTGCGCGAGGACGGTGGTCTGACCGCGCCGTTGTCGAGCGTTACCCATACAGGGACTGGTCCCGACACAACTCGCCAGGAACGCTCCCATGCTCACAGCGTAACCGAGACGATTGCCGGCGGCGTGGCGATCGTCGCCGATCTCGGCATCGATCGGCTTGTCTCGTACCGCATCGGGCGTGACGGCAGCCTGACCAGACTGGCGGAGTCGGTGCTTGCGCCCGGCGCCGGCCCACGTCACGTGGCGCTGCACCCAGGCGGGCGCTTCGTATTCGTGATGAACGAACTGGATTCAACGGTGGCGTCGCTTGCGCTCGACGATACGACAGGAAGGCTCTCGGTCATCGACACGATGCCGGCGGTCCCGGAGCAGGCGCGCGGCGGCAATCATTGCGCCGACATCCAGATCTCGCCCGATGGCCGCTTCCTCTACGGTTCCAACCGCGGCCATGACAGCGTTGCGGTGTTTTCTGTCGACCAGCAGACTGGCACGCTCGCGCTCGTCGACTATGCGCCGTGCGGGGGCGCCACGCCGCGCAATCTGGCACTGACGCCCTCGGGCGGCCATCTCTTCTCGGCCAACCAGAACGCCGACCGCATCTCGATTTTCGCGCGCGACGCGGCCACGGGCGGGCTGGCCGACACCGGGCGATCCATCGATGTCGGAACGCCGATGTGCGTGAAGATCGTGCGTTGAAAGCCTCGGTCTCCTTCCAGCAGCGAGGGCGTGCACGGTCCTGTGATTTCGGCTGAGCCATCAGCGTGGTAGCTTCCAGTCGTTCCGCTGCGGAGTCGCCATGCGTACCAAGCTGCTAGAAATCACCCTTGCTATGCTGCTGCTGGCTGGCGGCCTTCCAGCCGGCCATGCGGAAGTGGCCGAGCGGCCGTCGCCTTCGGGCGGCGTTCTGTCGCTGCTTCCGCCGCCCCAGGTCTCTGATCATTCGATCGTCATCGCGGGACGCACGCTCAACTATCAGGCGAGGGCCGGCACGCTGTCGTTGCTATCGGGCAAGGGCGAGGTCACCGCGGAAATCTTTCATGTCGCCTACACGCTGCGTCCCGAGCCAAGCCGGGAACCTGATCCCCAGCGCCCGATCACGTTCGTGTTCAACGGTGGTCCCGGAGCGGCTTCCGCCTATCTGCATCTCGGCGCGCTCGGTCCGCGCGTGATGGCGACGGCGGCTAATGGAAGTTTTCTCCCATCGCCGCAGCGGCTTTTGGACAACCCGAACACCTGGCTCGACGTGACCGACCTGGTCTTTGTCGACCCGGTCGGAACGGGTTACAGCCGCGAAGCACCCGGAACCGAGGCACGCAGCTTCTGGGGCGTCAACCAGGACGCCGCCGCGATGGGCGCCTTCATCCGGCTCTATCTGGCGCAGGCGGGCCGCACGGCGTCGCCAGTGTTTCTGGCCGGCGAAAGCTATGGTGGGTTTCGGGCGGCACTGCTTGCCAAGACGCTTCAGGATGATATCGGCATCAGTCCTCGCGGCATCGTGCTCATCTCGCCGGCGCTCGAATTCACACTCGTGCGGCCCGACGAGTTCCAGCCGCTCCATTGGGCGCTTGAACTGCCGTCGCTAGCGGCGGTGCGCCTGCGCAGCGAAGGCGTCACCGGTTCCGAACTGCAGGAGCGGTTGGCCGATGTCGAACGCTATGCGCTTGGCGACTACCTCGTCGCGCTCGCCAGCGGGCTCGAACAGGGTGGGCGCCTGGCGAGCCCGCGCGTTGCCGAAATCACCGGCCTGCCGCTCGAACTCGTCAAACGAAACTTTGCGCGCATTCCCACCGCCCTCTTCGCCAAGGAGTTTGCGCGGGCAAGGGGCAATGTCCTCAGCGCCTATGACGGCACGATCGAAACCGCAGACATCGCTCCGGAAAGCCCAAGGCCTCGCGGCCCTGATCCGGTGCTCGACCGAAGTGTGCCGGCGCTCACATCCGCCTTTGTCAGCTATATCAGGGAGGAACTGAAATTCCGCACCGATCTAAGCTACCGGCTTCTCAACCGTGAAGTCAGCGGCAATTGGGATTACGGGACGAGCCCGACGCGACAGGGCTATGTCGGCGTGATGGATGACCTTCAGCAGGCTCGCGTGCTAAATCCCGGCCTCGGCATTTTGATCGTCAACGGCTACACCGACCTGGTGACACCCTATCTGGTGTCACGCTACCTGGTCGGCCAGGTTCCTTCGCTTCCCGGCGCCAAGCCCATCCGCGTCGACCTGCTGGAAGGCGGCCACATGATGTATTTCAGGCCAGACAGCCGGCGCGCGCTGAGAGAGGCCGCGTCCGAGCTTTACCAAGCGCCGAAATGAAACGGTTGAAGCCGGGTACAAATGATCTGGATGAGATCGTAGCCGCCTCTTCGCATGAGCGACGGACAAGGCAAGGCGAACTGGAGAGACGAGCAAGTCGATGACATCTCAGAATGCAGAACTGACCTGGCTCAACCCGCCACCGCATCATGCTTTCGGCGACAGCTCCGTGCATGTGCGGACCGGCAAGGAGACCGATTTCTGGCGCGAGACGTTTTATGGCTTCTGGCGCGACAATGGCCACTTCCTCTACCGGCAGGTCGAGGGCGACTTCAGCGCCGAGGTCACCGTCAAGGGGGACTACAAGGTGCTCTATGATCAGGCCGGTTTGATGGTCCGGCTGAGCGAGACGCACTGGGTCAAGGCCGGCATCGAGTTCACCGACGGGCTGGCATATTTTTCCGTCGTCGTCACCAATGATGCTTCCGACTGGTCGTTGGTCAGCATCCCGGCTGGTCCGGACGGCGTCAGGATCCGGCTGACCCGCCATGCCGGGACCATCCGTGTTCAGTATCTTGATGCCTCCGACCATCACTGGAAGCCGGTGCGGCTCGCCTACTTCCCGCCCTCGAAAACAGTCGATATCGGCATGATGTGCTGTTCGCCGCAACGTGAAGGTTTCGAAGTCACATTCAGCGATTTTTCGGTCGGCCCGGCGATCTCGAGGGAACTCCATGACTGATGCGTCGTGGCACCGGATCGGGGCGCCGCTTTCACAGCAGCATCGTTCCGACAGGCGAATAGGCGGCAAGGTGATCGTCTCAATCCGACCGGAATCCTTCCGCTTCAACCGGGACAACGACACCACGCAATCGGCGGTGGGACGGGTCGAGGATGTCATCTTCATCGGCAGCAGGTCTTTCTACACTATCTGCCTAGCCGACGGCGTTCGCGCCGTCGGCAGCCATCCACGATGCGATCGAAGACGAAATAGACGAAAGCCGTCATTCCAATCAATCCGCGTGAAATGACGTTGTTGCACTCGAGGCTTACTGCTGTACCTTCAAGGTTAAGGAGGCGTGAGCTTTTATGCTGCTTGAGCGAGAGGGGCCGCTTGGAACTTTGTTGGCTAGCGCCGAGAGAGCTGCGGCCGGACACGGCGGGACCGTGCTGGTGGACGGCGAAGCGGGCGTCGGCAAGACTTCCCTCCTGCGCGAATTCGCGGAAAACGCGGACAGGAATTACCGGATGCTGTGGGGCTGGTGCGAGGCGCTCTTCACACCGCGCCCGCTCGGTCCTCTTCAGGACATGGCGCACCTGCTAGACCCCCGCGTGGCGGAGCTGCTCGAGGAGACCGCGGCGCCGGAGCGGCTTTTTCCGGCGTTGTTGAATGCGCTTCAGCACACCAAGAGCACGACCGTGCTCGTCTTCGAGGACATGCAATGGGCCGACAATGCGACACTTGACCTGGTAAGATACCTCGGTCGCCGCGTCTCCCTGCTTCGCACGATGCTGGTGCTCAGCATGCGCAGAGACGAGATAAGTGCCGATCATCCTCTGACCCACGTGCTCGGCGACCTTCCGTCCGCCTCGGTGAGCCGCGTGACCCTGGAACCGCTGTCTTCCCAGGCGGTGACGGTGCTGGCCGAGCGGGCCGGCCGCTCCGCCGACGGGCTTTATCGCATTACCGAGGGCAATCCCTTCTTCGTCACCGAACTCCTGTCTAGCAGTGAGATCGAATCGGGGCGCGTGCCCGATTCCATACGCGATGCGGTCTGGTCGCGCTTGTCGCGCCTGACCCCAGGAGAGCGCGAGGTGCTGGAGGTCATGAGCATCATGCCGGGCAGCGTTGAGCCGTGGCTGATCCGGGCACTTCTCGGGGACGAGACCGAAGTTCTCGTGGATCAGTGCGTGGGACGGGGATTGCTGCGGCGGGATGTTCAAGGCGCGCTGACGTTTCGCCACGAGCTTGCCAGGGAAGCGACGCTCGACCGCCTCGCTCCGTCTCTCCAACGGTCGCTGCATGCGAAAGTCGAAGCGGCACTCTCCGAACTTCCGGCGGCGCAGGCAAGCGCTCTACTGTCGCGACGGGTACACCATGCCGGCGGCGCCGACAACGGCGAACGCGTCCTGGAGCTCGCGCCGCAGGCCGCCGAGCAGGCCGCGCGTCTGGGCGCGCATAGAGAGGCGGCTTCACATCTGGCGACCGCACTCCGATACGTTTCAGAGGCTCCGTCGGCGCTGGCTGCCCAGCTTTGTGAAGACTGGGCCTACGAGGCGGGCCTGTCACTGTTCGTCTACGATGAAATCATCGAGGCGCGGCATCGCGCCATTGCGATCTGGCGGGAGCTTGGGCGCATCGACAAGGTCGGGGCCAATCTGCGCTGGCTGTCGCGTCTCCACTGGCGCCGCGGAGAGGGTCAGGAGGCGGAAGACTACGCGGATCAGGCAGTGCGTGAAGTGGAGAACCTGCCGCCTGGGCCGGAACTGGCGATGGCCTACAGCACGCGCTCGCAGCTACACATGCTGCATTATCGCTTCAACGAGGCGATCGAATGGGGCGAGCGCGCGATCAGCCTGGCGGACCGGTTGGGTGAGGTCGAGACACGCGTCCACGCCCTGAACAATGTCGGCACAGCGCTGATGTTCGCCGACCGCCCGGGCGGGCGTGAGCGGTTGGAGGAAAGCCTTTCCCTGGCGCTCGATCACGGGTTTCACGACCATGCGTCGCGAGCCTATACGAACTTCGCCGAATGCGCGGTAGTGGCCAAGGACTTCGCCTTGGCCGAACGGCTGCTCGCGGAAGGGATTGCGTATTGCGCCAGGCACGACCTCGATTCGGCTGCGCAATACCTGCTCGGCCGGCAGGCACAGCTTCGTACCGAGCAGGGCCGCTTTCGCGAGGCCGAGACGATTGCCCAAGGCGTCATGAATCTGGAACGCCTGCCGATGGTGATGCACCTGCCGGCTCTGACAGAACTCGGCAGGGCGCGGATCCGGCTGGGTGAACCCAGTGGCGCGGCCCTGCTGGAGCAGGCGCTCCAGGAGGGTCTGACGACCGGCGAGGCTCAACGCGTCATACCGGTTCGCTTGGCGCTGGCCGAGGCCGCCTGGCTTGCCGAGGAGCCCGGCGCCGGTCACGAGCAGCTGACGGCCCTCACCGAAATGGACCTCGACAATTTCCGTCCCTGGGACGTCGGTGAACTGGCAGTCTGGTGGCAGCGCTGCGGAATGGCGGGATCGCTGCCGGTGCCGGCCGGCCGCATTATTCCTTTGCCGCAAGCATTGGAACTCCGCGGCGACCCGACGGCGGCCTCGGCAGAATGGTCCCGCCTGGGTCTTCCCTATGAGTCAGCGCTCGCCCTCATGCAGGTCCGCGGAACCGATGCCGGCGCGGCGCTGGCTCGCGCCGTGGCTACATTCGAGGGCGTCGAAGCGCGCCCCGCGGCAGCGCTGGCGCGAAAGCTGGCGCAGCGCATCGGAGCTGCCAATCAGCTGCCGAAGCAGCGCCGGGGGCCGTACACCGTGGCTAGGCAGCATCCACTGGGCCTGACGAGGCAAGAACAACAGGTACTCACAATGATCGCTCAAGGTTTGGGCAACAAGGAGGCGGCACGGCGTCTGTCGCGCTCGCCGCGGACAATCGAGCACCAGGTCTCCGCCGTGCTCGGCAAATTCAACGCAGCAAACCGGATGGAAATTCTGCTCCGCCTTCGCGGCGAGCCCTGGCTTTTGCCGTCGGCAGTTGCGCTGCAAGTCCGTGAAAACTAGGCAAGCCCGTGAAAAACTAGGAGATCAGCTGCCGGGAAACTAGGTGACCGTACCGATGTGCGCGAATGCCCCCGCGCATAGGTTGCGCTTGTGAGTTTGGAACAGACTGCGAAGCAGTCCATGAGCTCGCCAATCGGAGAGAATAGCAATGATCAGATATTCTACCGCATTTGCGACGGTCTTGCTCGCCACCACGATCGTGGCCGCGGCTTCGGAACTTGCGCCGGGGAACGGCCACAGCATCCATTTCGGCCACGTCAAAGGCGTCGTCTACTACACGGTCGAGCAGGACGGCTACCGGGTCATTGCGACCCTGGCTTCAGGGGCCGATGCGCAGCCGATGCGGTTCGTCTCCACGCTCGGACCGGGGCAAAACATGGTGATCTCCTTGCCTCAAGCCGTCGGCCAGCCATCTCTCGATTTCGAGATTATGCGAGACGGCGCCACGGTTCTCGTGAGCGAGCCCGCTGCCACTCCGATGGCCGATCCGATGGAACAAGCATCGATCCAGGATGCTCTCGACCGGTGAGCCGGTAATGGGCGGCCGCTCGGTGCGACTGCGGTCTCTTATTGGACCTGGAGCCTTTTCGCCGCATCGCATCTTTCCATTGTCGCCTACACCCTCGTAGCGGTGCGGGACTGGCAGATGGTGACGGCGCTCGCGATCAACGCTGTTTGCTGCATTTCCATCATCCTGCTCGGTTTCGTAAGCGCCGTGGGCATCGGAGCCACCGCGGACTGCATGGCGATACCGCTGCATACAAAAACGCGTCGTTCCCGACGGGCGCCTATCGCCTGGAACCGCACGAAAAGTAGGTAATTCCCGCAAAAGCAAGAACACGCCCGCGAAAACTGGGAAACCGGCCGCCCAAAAATGGGTGATGGCACCGATTTGCGTACCCGCCGGCACGCATAGAGTTGGGCTCGCAGCGTGGAAGACTTTCCCAAGATCATTCACGCCTTCCTGATCCGAAGGAAGAGGGCAGTGGGGTGAGGCACAGGAAGCCGCCGATGGCGTCGAAATCGCGCGCCGTCGGCGGGTGCGCGCACCGATCCTTCAAGTCGGTAGCGCCGCCCCTCTGCGATCCACGCAAGATCAGGAGGGTGCCGTTCGAATTCGCCCTAATCCCGCAGCAGATCGGACATCAGTTTGAAGAAGCGGTCCGCATCGACCTCGTGCGCGATGCGGGCATTGTCCTTTTCGCTACGCAGGGGCCATTCACCACACCAGCGGCTGTGCTGGCGCCGAAACCCTCGATGTCATAACGATCCAACCGCACTACTCGATTGCGGCGGATCACGGAGGACCGGATGGCGACGGGACGTTGTCTCTGCGGCGGCGTGCGCTACGAGATTGCAGGCGAGCTTGCTCAGCCGATCGCCTGGCATTGCTCAATGTGCGCGCACCAGCGGCAACTTTGCCGTAATGGCGGGCTGCAAGTCGACCCTTGATCGGCCGACCGGCCCTCGTCTCGGCGGACATATTTTATGTCGGCTCGAAATCCGTTTTTTACGATCTGGCGACGGTCTACCTCGGAAACACGAGTGGTAGGACCTGAATCGCCGCACTAGAATCCGTACCATACCAGAATCCGTAAAGGAGAAGCTCCATGACATCGGACGTGGCAATTATCGCTGGAGCAGGGCCGGGGCTGAGCGCCTCGCTTGCACGTCTTCTCGCCAAGGAGGGCTTCCGCGTGGTCCTGGCTGCCCGCGACGTCGGCAAGCTGAGCGCGCTGGTCGACGAGACCGGAGCGTTGGCGGTCGAGACGGACGTTGCCGATGTCGCGTCGGTCGAAAACCTGTTTGACGTCGCCGACAAGGCCGGTCCTCTGTCGCTTGTGGTTTTCAACGCCAGCGGCCGCGCCCGCGGACCGATCGCCGACCTCGAACCCGAAGCGGTCAGACAGGCATTGCTGGTCGGCGCCTATGGCGGGTTCCTGGTCGGCCAGCAGGCCGCGCGCCGGTTGCTTTCCCGCGGCTCCGGCTCGATCCTGTTCACCGGCGCCACTGCCAGCATCAAAGGGTTTCCGGGTTCGGCCGGCTTTGCCATGCCAAAGTTCGGCCTGCGCGGACTGGCCCAATCCATGGCCCGCGAACTTGCGCCGAAAAACATCCATGTCGCGCATTTCATCATCGACGGTGTGATCGCGCCGAACGAGCCCCGACAGAATAGGCCCGAACAGGCCAGCGAACCCGACCGGCAGGATCGCCGGCTGTCTCCTGACGCGATCGCCGAAACCTATCTCGCAATCCACCGGCAGCATCGCAGCGCCTGGACTTGGGAGCTCGAACTCAGGCCGTGGGTCGAAAATTTCTGAGTCTCAGCCGGACTGCAATTCGTGCATATGGTTGCCATGATGCCTTCGGGCCATGGAACACCCGTTCGGACGTTATTTGCCTGCCGGCCGCCAAACGCAGCGCTGACTTTCTCCCATTGGCATCGAGATTGGATCGACCGTTGCTTTGATCGCAACGACCTGCGTGTCACCGTAGAGGCCTGATCCAAGCCTGAGGCAGGAGGAGGTTGACCATGGCCAGGATTGTACCCGTGCTCGATCTCAGCCGTCTCGAACAGGGCGCGTCGGAGCGTCGGACCTTTCTGTTCGACCTGCGCACGGCGGCCCGCGATGTCGGCTTCTTCTATCTCAGCGGCCACGGAATTTCGGCTGTGGAGATCGACCAGGTGCTCGACGCCTCGCGCCGGTTCTTTGCCTTGCCGGAAACCGACAAGCTGGCCATCGAAATGGTCAAGTCCCCGCAATTCCGCGGCTACACGCGCACCGGTGGCGAACTGACCAAGGGCAAGGCCGATTGGCGCGAACAGCTCGACATCGGCGTCGAGCGTCGACCCATACCACAGGGGCCGCGCATTCCTGCCTGGACGCGGCTGCAAGGGCCGAACCAGTGGCCTTCGGTCCTGCCGGAACTCAAGCCGGCGCTGCTGGCATGGCAGACCAGGGCGACGGCGGTGGCGATCCGCCTGCTGAAGGCTTTCGCGCTGTCGCTCGACCAAGCCGAGGATGCTTTCGATCCGGTCTATAGCGGTGAGCCCAACCATCGCATGAAGATCGTGCGCTATCCCGGACGCGGCGCAACCGGCGGCGACCAGGGCGTCGGCGCACACAAGGACGGCGGTTTCCTGACGCTCCTGCTTCAGGACGACAACAGGGGGCTGCAGGTCGAATACGACGGAAGCTGGGTGAATGTGGATCCCATCCCCGGAACGCTGGTAGTAAACATCGGCGAGCTCCTCGAACTGGCATCGAACGGTTATCTCAGGGCGACGGTCCACCATGTCGTCACGCCGCCGGCCGGTGTCGAGCGGATTTCCGTTCCGTTCTTCTTCAGCGCCCGGCTCGATGCGACGATCCCCTTGCTCACCCTGCCTGAAGAACTGGCTGCCGAGGCGCGCGGACCGGCGAGCGATCCGGACAATCCGCTGTTTCGCGATGTCGGCACCAACGTGCTGAAAAGTCGCTTGCGCTCGCATCCTGACGTGGCGCGCCGGCACTATGCAGATCTCCTTGAGACGGGGGCGTCGCCCGTCTGAAGACGTCAGAGCAATAGAACAGGAATTTTCGTTATCCCGCCGGCTTTTGGAATTTGGTTCGTCGCCAGCGCGCCCAAACAAGCTCAAACAGGTAAGACCGTTCGACGGTTTCCTCCCATTCCGTTGAACGGCGTTCCCCTCTGAAGGTTGTAACCTTCTTTTGGCCGGGCCGTATTCGAGCCCGGCCATTTTTTTCGTGCGATTTCGGCAAATCAGCTGTGGTCGTCGAACCATGAACTGGGGCTGCCGGCTTTGCCGTAAGCGATCCATATGCGCCTGCCTTCCACACTGCGTCGCGTGGGAGGCGGCAGATGCAGAAGGGTGCGGGACCGAAAAAGCCAGGTGGCGTCACATGACAGCCGACGCCCTGTTGTCGCCGGCAGCGTCCGGCTTCGTGTTCGGCCTCGGGCTTATCTTTTCCCTCGGCCCCCAGAACCTCATGCTGATCCAGGCGGGACTGACGCGCAGCCACCCCCTTGCGGTCGCTTCCACCGGTTACGTCTCGGAAATCGCTTTGGTGACCATGGGAATCGGCGGGCTTGGAACGCTGCTGACGCACCATCCCGCAATCTCCGGTGTCCTGCAGGCGGTATGCGCCGTATTCCTCGCCTGGTGGGGCGCGCGCACCTTGCTCAACATCAGCCGCAAACGCAGGACGGCAGCTGCCACAACAGGTGGCAAGTCCCGATCTCGGGCGATCGGGTCGATGCTTGCCGTCACCTGGCTCAATCCTCTGGTTTGGCTCGAGGCGATGTTTCTCGTCGGCGTTCTCTCGTTCAGCTACGGCAGCGAGGAACAGGCGGGGTTCGCAGCCGGGTTCCTCACGGCTTCCGCAATCAAGTTCTATGGCTGGAGCCTGGCCGGGGTGAGCCTGTCGCGTCGCTTCGACCGCCCGATCTACCGCAGGCGGATGGACGCGATCGCCGGTCTCGTTCTGATCCTGGCAGCCCTTCTCCTGGCCGCAAACATCCTGAACGGAGCTTGAGTGATGACCGCCAGACCCTCGATAGCCCAGGATTTCGTGAGACAGCGCGGCATGTCGACTTCAGCGCGTGTGCCGCACAAGATAGGGGTCGACCAAGGCGCGTATTTCCACAGGCGCCGCTTCTCCGGCAGCACGCAGCGCCCGTTCGTAGCGCGCATAATCGTCGATCGCACATTCGAAATCATGGCGCGACAGCCGCTCCTTGATCAGCGCCTTGCAAACGGGTCCGGCATCCGGATAGAGGTCCAACGTCCTCAGATAAATCGAGCGCGCTTCATGGGCGTTGGTCGCCTCCAGCCGCTGGCCGATCCGCAAGGCGAGATCGATCAGATCGCGACGCACTTTTTCAGCGGCGGCGAGCGACCAGAAGCTGGCTCGCTCGTGCAGAAACAGCGGACCGGGGAATGCAAGGAAGAGCGCTTCCGCTTCCGGGCGCAGTCCCGACGGCCCGCCATTGGTTGTCGTGATGGCTTTGAGCCGTGCATCCCAGTCGGCGAGGTCGACCCAGACCTTGTCCGATGCGAGGCGAAGCTTGCCTTCGCGCTGGACGATGAGGTCGATCCGCCCGAGCAGCTTGCGCAGCCGATGCAGCGCTTGCTCGCAGGCCGCCCGCGCCTGATCGCCGTCGAGGTCGGGCCACAGCCAGTCCTGAAGGGTCTCCAGCGAGCAGGTGTTGTCCTTCGAGATCGCCAGTACCCGCAGTATATCGAGAGCCTTCGTCGGTGGCTTGGCGCCGAGAGGGAGAGGGTTTCCGTCTAGTTCGAGCCGAAAGCCTCCGAGAACGTGGACCTTGAGCGGCCATGGCCAGGCCGCGGGCCGCCGCTGCGGCACGTCCAGCCGGCGTTCCCCGATCAGCGACCGGCAAAGCTTGGGCTCGATGCCGCGCTCAAGCGCATCACCAAGCAGGTCGGCGAGCAACTCCGGAACATTGAGGAGCACCATTGGCCAGCTGATGTCGCGCAGCGCCTCCATGAAGAGCTTCAGCCGATCGCCATAGTGCGGATCGCCGTCCCACAGGCTCTCCAGCGCGGCCGCTGCCAGAATGCATATCTCGGTACGTTTGCGGGCGCCGCCGTCCAGCCGCGGCAGCAAATCGTCAAGAAACGTGGCGGCTTCGCGCGGCTTCCTGTCGGCGAGCAGCACCTGGAACTTCGTGATATAGTGTGCCCAGCGCTCGACCATCGGCTCGTTGGCCGCCTCGCTCGCCGCCATGAAACGCTCGCAATCCTGATAGGCGGCCGCGAAATCGCCTTGCCTGGCATGAAGCGTAGCGAAGCAATTGGCGACGACGGCGACTTGCGTGCTGAAACGGCTGTCAGCGATCTCGGCCAGGCGCTCAACCACCTGCTGGAACTCGGCAAAATCGTTGCGGAACTTCATCTGCATCTGAAGGTGATAGAGGCCACCGAACTCCACGCCCTTGAGCGATTCGCGCTCGCCGATGGCGATCGCCTCCCGCAACGCCGCTTCGGCCGAAGGATAGGGAAAACCCCGTCTCTTGTAGGGAAAATAACGCCCGCTCTTGGCGCCAAACTCGACCAGCCACATGCCGAGGACCCAAGGCAGCATCTCCTTGTCGCTCAAATCGTCAACGACGCTGTCGACGGCCTTCGTGAACAAATCGGCCCGCATGATCGATACCGAATGCTCGATCAGGGATTCGCTGGCAAGCAGCCGCAAGCCGCTCGGATCCTGCTCGGGATTCCGGGTCAACCGCCGCAGGAGTTCGGTTTCCAGCGCTTGTCCGGCCGGGCTGTTGCCATAGTAGTCGTCGCCGAAGTTCAGCGCCCGCACCATACCGATGCGCACCAGCATCGCTTCCTCTGAAGGCAGTTCCGGCAGGCCGCGCTCG
Source organism: Mesorhizobium sp. WSM4842 (assembly GCF_055901575.1). Classification (NCBI taxonomy): domain Bacteria; kingdom Pseudomonadati; phylum Pseudomonadota; class Alphaproteobacteria; order Hyphomicrobiales; family Phyllobacteriaceae; genus Mesorhizobium; species Mesorhizobium sp. WSM4842. The sequence goes on along the minus strand of NZ_CM148372.1, from coordinate 6,340,020 downwards.
ATGATTTCGAACGCCCGGCGAGTCCAGACCGAAAGACCCTCGTAGGTGCGCCAACTGTCTGTCTTGACCAGCACCGCGCGCGACACCGTAAGACAAAGCCCGCGCTGATCGTCGGCCTCGCCAAAGGCGTGCCATGCCTTCGACAGCCAGTGCTCTGCCGCCGCGTCGTCCGGCATGTGGGCCACGCCCAGCCAATAGAAATGCCAGCCATTCATGAAAGCTTCCGGCAACCGGCCGACCCATTCGATGAAGGTTGTCCGATGTCCCTGCGCCAGCATGGCCTCCGCCCGGCCCAGCATGAGTCCGCTCGCCCGGTCCCAGTCCTCTGCCTGCAAGGCGAGGTGTATGGCTTCGTCATAACGACCGGCGTCCGCGAGGACCTTTGCCGCCCTTTGTTTGAGCGACTTCTGCTCTTCAATCGGCACACGCTGCGCGAAGCGTCGGTCGAGGAAGTCCCGCAAGAGGTCGTGCAGGTGGAAGACGCCGCGGCTGTTTTCCGTTCGCGTGACCAGCAACTGTCGCTTGTAGAGCCTGTCGAGCAGCTTTCCCGCTTCGCCCGACCCGATCATAACGTCTGCCAGCTCGGCGCTGATTTCGGGCAGCAGATTGAGTTTCAGCAGCATGTCCTGGTCGGCGGCGGGGAGGGAAAGGAAGAAATGACGGCCGAGAACGTCCGACAGCGCATTCTGCCCGCCGGGTGCTGTCCCGTTTGTGTCGTCAGGTCCGACCGCCGAGCCGTGGTCAGCGAGGAGAACCAGCCCGATCGCCCAGCCGCGCGCCGCTTCGACATCGACTGAAACGGCGCCGTTCCTCGAACGCAGCTTGACGAAATCGCGTGCTTCCGATGTCGAGAATTCGAGCGCCCGCCGGTCGACGACGGCCATTTGACCCTTGAGAACGAGGTCGCCCAATTCGTCCTGGGGCAGCGTGCGCGAGACGCAGATGCAGCGAACCGTGTCAGGAAGCTCACGGAACATCACGGAAAGCACCGCCCGGAATTCGGGCGTGTCGGCGTCCTGCAAATCGTCCAGGACCAGAATGGTACCGGGCTTCAACCGCGCGAAATAAGCCCGGAAGAAGCGCCTGGCGAACTCCTTCGGCTGCTCGGCATACTCCACGCCGAACACCGGCATGTCCGTGGCCGAGGCGAGTGACTGCGCCAGATATTGAAAGAAGCGCGCAATATCCTGGTCGCCCTCGTCGATGCGGAACCACACATGCGGTGCCTCGACGCTTTCGAGATAGTCGATGACCGCCGTCGTCTTGCCGTAGCCGGCCGGCGCCGCCACCCAGCATATGGTTGATCGCGATTTCAGGTCGATCGCTTCGAGAACGCGGTTCCGCCTCAATATCCTGGCGCTGCGCGGCGCCGCAAGCTTGGCGATCCGGCCTGTGCCCGAGAGCGGGCGCTTCGCATCGGCTTCAACTGCGTCCAGGGCGGTCATGGGGGCTCCCGCTCGACCAATCATCGAGCGTCGGTCGTGCCGCCATGACCGTCCCGCCGCCCAGATTGACCTTAGGGTAGCGCAATCATGCGACAATTCGTAGTGGGTTCGCAGATGAAGCGGCAATGGCCAATTCTAGGTGTCGACTGGATGCCTGCGATCGCGAAATCAGGAAGCGGAGGAGACCGAATTGTGTGAGGGAGCGCCGGCGGGCGACCGGTGAATCCCGCACTCCATCTTCGACAGTCCGCTCCAGCGGCCCGCGCGCGGATTGTCCGCGCTGCCGCACGCGACCGTGCAGGGTGCGCAGCCGATCGAGAGGTAGCCTTTTTCGAGGAGCGGATGCCGGGGAAGATCATGGCGATCGAGATAGGCCTCGATCTGTTGGCGGGTGAAGCGGGCAAGCGGATCGATCTTCAGACGCCCGTCAGTTTCCTCGAGCGTCGGAACATCCGCGCGAAGCCCGCCATGATATCGCTTGCGACCGGAAATCCAGGCCTTGAAGCCAGTCAGCGCATTTTCGAGCGGCAGAACCTTGCGGATCTGGCAGCACCGGTCCGGATCGCGGCGGTGCAGCGATCCAGCGCCGTCGAGCGCCCGCAAGACATCCGCTTGAGGCGTGACGACGCGCAGATCGGTGAGGCCGAGCAGAGCTGTCAGCCGAGCGCGATAGCCGATCGTTTCCGAAAACAGCTTTCCGGTGTCGAGCGTAATCACGGGGATCGAACGGTCGATCGAGGCCGCCATATGCAGCAGCACCGCGGATTCCGCGCCGAACGAGGACACCAGCGCTATGTTTCCACAAAACAGGTCGGTGACGAGCGGCGCCAGCAAATCGGGTCCGTAGAGATGGTTCAGCTCTGCGATGACGGCTTCATACATGGCGGTTCGGCCGATCAAAAACGGTGGTGGCGTGATGAAGCCGCATCATAGCTTCGCCACGAAATCGAGGATCGCCTGGCGGTCGGTGTCCTCCAGGTCGAAGAAGCGGTCGCGCACGATCTGCGCCGTGCCGCCATGGGCGAAGACGGCATCGCGCAGCGTGGTCGCGCGGCCGTCGTGCAGGTAACGTTGGCGCAGGCGGATGCCGACGAGCGGCGTGGTCCGCCATTCGGCGCCGACGGCGTCGCCCTGGACGATCTTGTCGTCGAGCGCCGGGCCCATGTCGTGCAGCAAAAGGTCGGAGTAGAGCTGGACTTCGCCGTTGATGCCCTCCAGCGCCGGCACATGGCATTTGGCGCAACCGACCGAGGCGAAAAGCCGTCCGCCATGGCTGCCGAGCATCGCACTTTGGCTCGATGAAGGTGATGCGGCCCGGAAGGTCGCCGAGAACGGGATCAATGCGCCATAGGCCAGGGCCGCCGACAGAGCCACCCCGACGAAACCCACGCCGACCAGGCGCCAGGCGCCGCCGGCCTCTCCGAGCCGGCCGACCCGGGTGGTGATGCCGAGCGCGATCATCACCATGAGGAACAGGAATTGGTCGACATCGAGGATGACGCGGCGCAGTTGCGGATTGAGGGTGATCTCCGAATTGAACATCACCACGCCGATGAACGCGACGATGAACCACGGGAACGGGATCGGTGCGGCCTCTTGCGCCTTGTTGCGGCTGCGAAACACCAGGCTGGCGGCCAGCAGAAGCGGGACGAGCATCAGCACTTTGCTGAGCTTGACCAGCGTGGCGGTGTTCAGCGCGCCATCGGAAATGGCGAAGGAGGCGCCGTAGACCTGCGCCAGTTCGAAAATGCTCGCCCCGACGAACACACCATAGAGGCGGTCGTCGAGATGCGGCAGCCAACCGCCCAGGAACATGACCGGATAGGCGAGCAACGCCACCGTGCCGCTCAGCGTGATCAAGGCGATGGCGATGCCGGCGCTCTGGTCGCGTGCACGCACGAGCGCGGCCATGGAGAGGATCGCCGCGGCGCCGCAGACGGCGCTGCCGACCGCGACAAGCAGCGCGATCTCGGCGTCGAGCCTGAACAGCTTGCGCGCGATGGCGTAGAGCAGCGTCAGCACCAGGATCAGTTCGACGGCAGCCACCGCGAGCGGCATGAACCCCAAATCCAGGAACAGCCGCGTCGTAATACGGAAGCCGACCAGCACCACGGCGAGCCGCAACAGATAGCGCTTGGTGAAGTCGAGCCCCGGGCGCAAGGCATCCGGACAGGCGAAGCTGCTGCCGATCAGCAGCCCGAAGAGCATGGCGACGAGGACCGGGTTGCGCGACAGCGGCTCGCCCAGTCCGCCGGCGATCCAGCCGGCCGCAAGGGCGAGTGCGGCAGCAACGATGACGCCAGGCAAGACCGGACGCACTTTTTCCGGCGCATGGGAGAGCGTCAGGGCGAGGCTCATGGCTTTGCCCCATCGGGCAGGCGGAGCGCTCGCAGATAGGAGGCAACCGCGTCGATCTGTGCGGGATCGCCTTCGATCGGCTGCGCGCCCGCCTCGCGGCCGACGCTCGCGCCGGTGACGCCGAGTTCGTTTGCGAAAGCGCTCGCCACCATATCTTCGAGGGTGGCCATGTCAGCCTTCCAGCCGTACCGGCCGACCCGCGATGCGCCTTGGGCGTCGACGACATGATGCGCGCGACCTTTGATGCCGTCGCCCTTGCTGACAGCCTGCGCTTCGATGACGCTGTCGGGTATCTCGTCAATCCCAGCAATCCCGTAGAGGGCGAGCGGCATGCGCAGCGAAATCACGTTGGCCTGGCGCGGCATCGCCGCCGGCACGGTCGCGTTGCCGGCGCCCCCGTCGAGTGTATAGCGCCTGGCGACCGGACTGTTGGGATGGTCGATCGGCACCGTGCGCCCAGACACCGGATCCATGTGGGCTATCCTGCGCGCAAAGAGGCTTTCATCAGTGCTCGCGCCGCCGGGGCCGGGATGGCAGGCCACGCAGGACGTTGCATTGAACAATGGGCCGAGGCCCATGCGCGGCGTGAAATCGGTCTGAAACACCTGTTTTCCGCGCGCCGCAAGATCGGCGTCGGCGGCAGCGCTCTGTGTCTCCTGCGTCGCTGCCGCCGCGCCGTGCTCATCGAAGGCCCCAACCTCGACGAGCGCCCCTTCGTGGCCCGGAAATCCCGGAACCTCGCCGCCAATCGTTATCCAGATATGCTGTGCGTCCGCCGACGTCGCGATCGCGCGTAGGCGATCGGCTCCCAAAGGGCCGAGCCCTGGAACCTCGATCGTCGCCCGGGCGAGAAGCCGGCCGTCCTGGCTCAAGCGCAGCAATGAGCCGTCGCCGCGGTTGGCGACGAACAGATCGGACCCGCCGGCCAGCGTCGTGTGGCTCGAGAACTGCGGATTGGCGATTTCGGGAATTGCGGCGGCTACATCGACCGGGCGGTCGAATTCCGGCAGCGAGATCGTGCGGGCCCTGGCGACCGTGAAATGCCGCCGGTCGTCTTCCAGTTCAAGCAGCACCAGCCGGTCGCGGCCCGGATCGGCGATGTAGAGAGCGCGGTCCGGGTTCCACTTGAAGGCGATGCCGATGACGCCGGGATCGTCGCCGATGCCGTGGCCGGCACTCACCGCGCCCTGGCCGGCGTTTACCGTGCCGGGCCCGGCCAAGCCGTCGACGCCATCCTGGACATGAATTTGAACCACGCCGCCATCGGCGGTGACCGCGGCGAATACGGCAAAGCCGCTGCCGTCCGGTGACGGACCGAGAAACGCCGTTCCGAGCGCGCCCGTCTGCATTCCGCCCGATGTCAGCTGGCCGCTTGCCTGATAGTTCAGCAGCTTGCCAAGCCAGCCGCTGGGCTGTGCTTTCGGCGTCTGTTCGCGATCGGTATGCCGGCCGGCGAACACGCCGCCGGCCTCGCGGCTTGGCGCGTTGGCGAGCGGCGCACCGTCGGGGTCGACGACCGTGACGCTGCCCTCGCCATTAATCCCGCTGGGCGCGTTAGCGATCCAGGGCCTTCCGAACGCGTTGTTGATCGAAATATATCGCGGTCCGGACGCAGCTGCGAGGCGTGCGGTTCGAGCCCCGGCATTGTACCGCTGATTGAGGAACCGTTCACTCTGTGCCGTGTAGAGCTGAACCCTCGCATCTCCATTGTTGAGCTCTTGCGGAACGATAATGGTGCCACCGGACTTGCCCGCGCGCGGATCGATGGACAGGATCGCCCCGACCTCAAATGCTGGATCGCCCGGCGGTGCGCCGAAATTGCTGCCCACGGCGACGAGAACCCTGAGCGGATCGAGCATCCGGCCTTCGCGCGTCGCCATCAGGAATTCCGGATTTCCCGGTATAGGCCCGCCGATATGAAAGCGCCCCACCTCGCGCACGCCGGCCACGTCGGGCAGCCCGACGGCGACGATTCGAGCGTTCAGGCGCCAATCGGGGGTCTGATCTCCAGCGATCACAGAAGCCGGCAGCAGGCTGAGAATTATCACCGCTGTCGTCGACAGCGTCCGGCGCGACGGCACGGACCATCGCCGGGTCTGATGAGTCCTGACGAAATCTGTTGCGGCCACTGCACTGCCTGTTCGCATCGCGAGGTCTCCGGCAGTGGCAAGCGCTTGGTGACGCCTGCCACTCACGGTGCAGCGTTTCGAACATGCTCGCTTACGGATCGCTTACGGCATTCGGCGTGACCGGCTCGCCGAGCATCGCTGCTATGATTTGAGGTCGCGCTGACGTTGCCGGCGCGACCGGCCGGTCGTTCAATCGGCCGGAACGCTTTCCAGTCGCTCTCCGCCGGCCTTTGCGATGAAGCTACGCCAACCGCCATAGGCCGAAATGTCGATAGCTCGTGACAACCCGGCGGTTTCGACCAGGAAGCCTTTGGCCGATGTCCCCTCGTCGAGCTCGATCGTGCCTATGCCGAGCGGCGGCGGGATCGCGGCCACGAAGCGTCCGAACGCGTCTGGCGAAAGCCGCCAAACCTCGACATCGATCGCCGCCCCTTCGCCATCGGCAACACGCACGAGCCCCGGCTTCGGCACAGATTGGCCCGCGAGCGCGTAAAGCTGGTAGGAGGCGACCGTCTTGGCGGCCCTGCTCATTCGGCCTCCCAGCGCGCAGAGCTGGCCGTTGAGCGGCATTCCCGACAAGTGCGCGCCGACGACCACGATCTCGATCATGTCGTCATCGAAGTCGGGGATTTTGGCGGGGGAAGCAGGCATCGCCCAGCCAGTCGCGCCAAGGCCGAGACCGCTGGCTGCATGGAACTCGCTGGCCAGCGACGCCGTCAGGGCGTCCCTGCCGGCGGCGGCAAGCAGGGTGACGCTCATCGGCAAGCCATCGTCGCGCTTGCCCGTCGGTATGGCGATGCCGCACATGTCGAGCAGATTGACGAAATTGGTGTAGGTGCCGAGCCGGCTGTTGGTGACGATCGGATCGGCCAAGACGGCGCCGATAGTGTAATGCGTCGGCGCGGTCGGCACGCAGAAAAGGTCGACCGAGGCGATGACAGGCGCGAGCCTGGCCTTGTAGGCCTGCAGGGCATAGAGGCCTTTGAAAGCATCCGCTGCGGAAAGTTTTCGCGCCGCGCCGATGATCTTGCGCGTCACCGGGTGCATGGCTGCTTCGTTCACGTCCATGAATTCCGCGATCGCCGCATAGCGCTCCGCCACCCAGGCGCCTTCGTAGAGCAGTTTGGCGGTAGCGTAGAAATCGCCGAAGGGAATTTCGATCAGTCGGCAGCCGAGCTGTTCCAGCGTCCGCAGCGCCGTTTCGAATCCCGCCTGCATGGCCGCGTCGCCAAAAAATTCCCGATCCGTCTTTGCCGGAACGCCGACGGTCAGCATAGGCGGGCGTGGCCCGAGTGACGGCGCCGCGGTGAAGCGCGAATAGGGATCGGCGTCATCTTTTGCCGCCGCCGCCCTGAAGACGCTGTAGGCGTCATCGACGGTGAGCGCGAAGACGGAGACGCAGTCGAGCGTGCGGCAGGCCGGCACCACGCCGACGGCCGACAGCGCGCCGACCGTCGGCTTTAGCCCGACGATGTTATTAAGGCCGGCGGGAATGCGGCCGGAGCCCGCAGTATCGGTGCCGAGCGCGAAAGAAACAATGCCGTGCGCCGTCGCCACGGCCGAGCCGGACGAGGAGCCGCCCGGCACCAGTTTCGGATCGACCGCATTTCTCGGGATTGGATAAGGTGTGCGTACGCCGACGAGGCCGGTGGCGAATTGGTCGAGATTGGTTTTTCCGACGACCAGCGCGCCGGCCGCCCTCAGACGCGCGACAACGGTGGCGTCTTTCGCCGGCAAGTAGGCATATTCGGCGCAGGCGGCCGTGGTCGGCATGCCGGCAACATCGATGTTGTCCTTGACCGCGAACGGCACGCCCCAGAGCGGCTTTGCCACGGGATCGAATCCGCCGAGTGCTTCGGCTTCGGCGAGCAGGTCCGCTTTGCTCGCCAGATGGATGAAGATGCCTGGATCGTCCGCTTTCGCTATGCGCTGAAACACGGTTTCAATAATGGTAGCGGCCGACATGCCGGAGGCATAGCTCGCGTGCAGGCTGCCGATATCGAAGCGGATGTCGCTCATTTCGTCTCGTCCAGAATGGCCACCGGCAGATTCCACTGGATCAGCACGACGCAGCCGTCTTTCGTCCACACCGAATGCTCGGTTCCGACCGGGTTCAGGATCACGCTTCCGGGAAGATAGTCGCCATTCTCGTCGCTCTGGGTGCCTTCCAGCACAACGATGGTTTCCAGTGCGACATGGCGATGGCGCGGCACGCCGGCGCCGGGCCGATAGTTCAGGATCGCGACGGAGGGTTCGGCCGGTCCGCCCTTGAGCAGCCAATGCACCGTTATGCCGTCGCGAAAATGCTCGAATGCCAGATCTCGCCAGCCCCCATGGACGAGAGCCGGGTATGCAATGTTAGGCATCGGCAATTCCTTTGAGCACCTGGTCCGTCATCGCCGTCCAGCCGACGATCGCGCCCTGCGCCCTGATCATGGCCAGCGCGGCCGCCTTGAATTCCGGAAAATAGCTTTCCGTCGCATCCTCGGCCAGAAGGCATTCGTAGCCGCGGTCGTTGGCCTCGCGCATCGTCGTCTGCACGCAGACTTCCGTCGTGACCCCGGCAAAGACGAGCTGCTGCACGCCGAGCCGCTCCAGGTCCTCGCCGAAACTGGTAGCGTAGAACGCGCCCTTGCCGGGTTTTTCGATGACGATTTCGCCAGGCAGCGGGGCCACCTCGTCGAGGATCGCCGTTCCCGGCTCGCCGACGATCAGCACACGGCCCATCGGGCCGGCGTCGCCAATCCGGATCGACGGATTGCCGCGATTGCGCTTGGCCGGCGGCAGGTCCGAAAGATCTGATCTGTGGCACTCCATCGTGTGGATCACCGGCAGGCCGGCTGCGCGAAATCCCTCGATCAGCCTTTTTACCGTCGGCACGATCGCCACCACCCGGCTGACGTCATTGCCGAGGCTGGCGCCGAAGCCGCCCGGCTCGGCGAAATCGCGCTGCATGTCGATGACGATCAGCGCCATCGCCTCAGGCTTGAAGGCAAACGGAAACGGCAGCGCGTCGATCTCTGCCATCAGTGATGTCCGGCCATGTGCTCGCCGATCGTCTGGACGCTCGCCTTGGCGATCGGCGTCTCGTAGACCAGCGCGCCGTCGGACATGACGAAGATGCGGTCGGAGAGCTCCAGCAATTCGTCGAGGTCCTCCGACATCAAGAGCACGGCGGCACCAGCGTTGCGTGCCCGCATGATACGGGCGCGGATTTCGGCGACGGCAGAGAAGTCGAGGCCGAAGCAGGGGTTCGACACGATGAGAAGATCGACCTCGCCGGTCAGTTCGCGGGCGAGCACAGCGCGCTGGACGTTGCCGCCGGAGAGCGACGAAATCGGCGAGGCGAGCGAGGCTGTCTTGACCTTGAACTGCTCGACCAGGCGCGTCGCATAGTCCCTGATGGCGCTCATCCGGATCCAGCTTATCGGCTTGCCGGCCTCGTTCAGGTCGAAGGTCCGGAATGCCATGTTTTCCGCCACCGTCATCCTCGGCGCGCAGGCATTGCGCAACGGTTCCTCCGGGATGAAGCGCACATTGAGCGTGCGGGCCTCGGCGCGGCTGGCGCCGTAGGGCGATCCCTTCACCAGGACGTCGCCGGCATCACGCGTACGCTGCCCGGCAAGGACTTCTAGAAATTCCTTCTGGCCGTTGCCGGAAATGCCGGCGACACCGACGATCTCGCCGGACTTCACATCGAGCTCGCCGATATTGATGGTTTTCAGGCCGGTGCGGTCGGGCGCCTTCAGTGCCTTCACCGTCAGAATTTGCCTGGCGCCGACAGGCACTGGAGCGCGGCTGTCGAGCGCGGCGATCGGCTGGTCACCGATCATCATCGCCGCCATCTGCTTGTGAGATAGGTCCGGTACTTTCCCCGTTCCTGTCAGTCTGCCCTTGCGCAACACAGTGATGTCGTCGGCAAACGCCGTCACCTCGTGGAACTTGTGCGAGATCATCAGCACGGTGAGATCGCCCGCCTTGGTCATGCCGCGCACGAGGCCCAGCACTTCCTGCGCCTCGCCGGGGGTTAGCACCGACGTCGGCTCATCCAGCACCAGAAAGCTGCGGCCGAGATAAAGCTGCTTGATGATTTCGAGCTTCTGTTTCTCGCCGGCGGCGAGTTCGGCCACTTTGACGTCGAGAGGCAGCTTGAACGGCATCCGCTCCATGAATAGGGCAAGTGCGGCGCGCTCGTTGCGCCAGTCGATAATCCCCGGCACTTTTTCGCGCGAAATGACCAGGTTCTCTGCACCCGTCAGTGACGGGACAAGCGTAAAATGCTGGTAGACCATGCCGAGGCCGAGCGCCGAGGCATCCTTCGGACTGGCGATCCCGACCTCGCGGCCGTCGATCAGAATGTCGCCGGCGGTCGGGTGATAAAAACCCATGATGCATTTGACCAGCGTCGACTTGCCCGCGCCGTTTTCGCCAAGCAACGCATGAAACGTTCCCGCCGGCACCTTGATCGAGACGTCGTCCAGCGCGGTGAAGGCACCGAAGCGCATGCTCATGCCGATCGTCTCGACGCCGACGGCCTTCATGCCGCTTTCACGCATCACGACACCCTCATGGCAACTGGGCAACAATGGACGCCGAGTTCGACACCGCGCCAAACACGCCGCCTTGCATCTTGATCATCTTGATCGCAGCGAGATGGTTGCCGTAGTCGGTCGCCCCGCAGCAATCCTCCAGCATCACGCATTCGAAGCCACGGTCGTTGGCTTCGCGCATCGTCGTGTGCACGCAGACGTCGGTGGTGATGCCGGTCAGCACGATGTTTTCGATGCCGCGCTGGTTGAGGATCAACTCCAGGTCGGTGGCGCAGAACGAGCCCTTTCCCGGCTTGTCGATGATCGGCTCGCCTTCGGCCGGATATAGATCGGGGATGATGTCCCAGCCCGGCTCGCCGCGCACCAGGATGCGCCCGCAGGGTCCGGGGTCGCCGATGCCGGCATTGATGCGGCGCGAGCGCCAGCGCTTGTTGGCCGGCAGGTCGGCGAGATCGGGCCGGTGGCCCTCTCGCGTATGAATGATGGTGTAGCCCTTCGCCCGCATGGCGGAGAGCACCGACCTGATAGGCTCGATCGGCGCCCGCACCAGCGAAAGGTCGTAGCCCATATGGTCGACATAACCGCCCGGCCCACAGAAATCGGTCTGCATGTCGATGATGATCAGCGCCGTGTTGTCGGGCCGAAGCTCGCCATTGTAGGGCCATGGATAGGGATCGGCATCGATATAGCGCTGCGTGACCTCGGCTCTGGCGTTCATTGAGCAAAACTCCAGTCTGGAAACGTCATTTGGTGATCGACAGTTCGCCCGGTGCGCCAGCCAGCGAACGGCTCGGCGACGAGGTGGCGATCATGATGACGAGGGTGAGAATGTAGGGTGCGGCGTAGAACAGGTAGTAGCCTTGCGTGACGCCGACCGATTGCAGCGCCGGCCCCAGCGCGCCGGCCCCGCCGAACAGCAGCGCGGCGGCAAAGCAGCCGAGCGGGTTCCAGCGCGCGAAGATGACCAGCGCCACCGCCATCAGCCCCTGGCCCGACGAAATGCCTTCGGTCCAGCTGCCGGGATAGTAGAGCGATAGATAAGCGCCGCCGATGCCGGCCAGCGCGCCGCCGATACCGGTGGCGATGAGGCGCACCGTATTCGGGTTGAGGCCCATGGCCCGCGCGGCGTCGGAACTGTCGCCGACCACGCGCAGGATCAGGCCGGCGCGGGTGTTGCGGAAAGCCCACCACAGGAATACGGCAAGTGCTGCGCCGATCAGGAACAGCACATTGACGTTGAGCGCAGCCTGCACCTGCGGAACGTCGGACCAGCCGCCAAACGGGATGGCCGGCAGGTCGGGCGCCGAGGGCTGGATGAACGGTTTGCCGAAGAAGAAGGCGAGACCCGAGCCGAACAGCATCAGCGCAATGCCGATGGCGATGTCGTTAACCCCACGGAATTTGCAGATCCAGCCGTGGAACAGGCCGAAACAAAGACCGGCGGCGGCGGCGGCCAGCAGACCGAGCCATGGCGAGCCGGTCATCACCGCGACGGCATAGGCGGTCATCGCGCCGAACACTAGCGTGCCTTCGAGACCGAGATTGATGCGCCCCGAACGCTCGGTGATGGCTTCGCCCAGCGACACGAAGATGAAGGGCGTCGACACGCGGATGGCGCCGCCGAGCATGGCGAGCGGAACGCCCCAGAGGCCGATCTCGGTTGCGTCCATCAGGCAGTTCCCTTCAGGAGATCGGGCCTCTTCAAGAGATCACCCCTCTGCCAGAGGTCGGGATTGAAGGCCTTGAAGCGGCCGTAGAAGGTTTCGCTGAACAGGATGACGACGAAGAGCATGCCTTGCAGCACCAGCACGGTGGCGTCGGGCAGATCCATGCGGCGCTGGATCAGCCCGCCGGAGGCGTCGATCCCGCCAAGCAGGAAGGCGACCGGGATGATGGCGAGCGGATTGTGGCGGGCGAGGAAGGCGACCAGGATACCAGTATACCCATAGCCGGCGGCGAGCGAGGCGTTTGCGCTGCCTTGCACGGCGGCGACTTCGAGCATGCCGGCAAGGCCGGCGAAGCCGCCGGCCAGCGCGGTGAAACCGACGATCAGCGGCCCGACGGCAAGTCCCTGCACCTGGGCTGCCCTGACATTGCCGCCAGCGATGCGGGCGGCGAACCCCCAGCGGGTCTTTTCGATCAGCAGCCAGGACAGAATGCAGGCGATGACGCCAACGACCAGGCCCCAATGCACGTCCATGCCCGGAATATTGCCGATGCGGTAGGCCTCAGCCAACGGCTCGGTCGACGGTTTGTTGAGCGAGGCGGGATCGCGCAGCGGTCCTTCCACCAGATGGTTCATCAGGGCGATGGCGATATAGGCCATCAAAAGGCTCGATATGGTTTCGTTGACGGCACGGTAGTGGCGTAGCGCGCCGACGGCACCGATCCAGATGCCGCCGGCGGCCAGGCCCGCCACGCCCATGGCTAGAATAACGAAAAAGGCGGGGGCACCGCTGGTGGCCACGCCCATCGCAGCCGCGGCAACGCCGCCCAGCACGATCGCGCCTTCGCCGCCGATGACGACAAGGCCGAGCCGGGCCGGCAGTGCCACACAGAGCGCCGCAAGCAGCAAGGGTGCGGCCCGCGACAGCGAGTTCTGGACCGAGAACCACGAGCCGAAGCCGCCGCGCCACATCGTTTCATAGAGCTGCGCCGGCGATTTGCCGACCAGCGCGATGAACAGGCTGAACAGGGCCATGCCGACGATCAGCGCCGCGAGCGGGATGACGAAGGCCTCCGCCCGCCGGGCGATCCATTCGAGCGCCGCCGGATAGCCTCGGGCGCCGAGCATCACTGGCACGCTCGCACTGCTCACGGTGTCTGCCATGGCCCCCGTCTCCGATCCATGCTCAAGCGGTCGAGCCGACGACACCCTCGACGAGATAGTCCATGCTTTCCAACTCGATCGCGGCTTCGACGAAGGTCTGGCCCTCGGTTGCGACGACGTCGCCCTTGTTGTTCTTCAACGGCCCCTTGATCACCGAAAAGCCGCCCTTCATCATTTCGGCGAGCGTGCCGTCGAACTGGGCGCGCGCCGCCTCGCTGACGGCGGGGCCGAGCGGGCTCATCTTGACGAAGCCGTCGGCCAGTCCGCCGCGCGTGAAATTGGGCAGCGGCTTGCCGGCCATGAGGTCGTCGACGAACATCTTGTAGACCTTCGCCCAGTTCCATTCCGCGCCGGTCAGATATTTTTCCGGCGCCAGCGGGCTCTGATTGGCATGGTAGCCGCAGATGAAGGCGCCGCGTCCCGCCGCCGTTTCGACCACCACTTTCGGGCTGTCGACATGGCAAGTGATGACGTCGGCACCCTGATCGACCAGTGCATTGGTGGCTTCCGCCTCCTTGACCGCCAGCGACCATTCGCCGGTGAAGATCACCTGGCAGGTGATGGTCGGGTCGACCGAGCGTGCGCCGAGCAGGAAGGAGTTGATGTTGAGCAGGACCTGCGGAATGGGCTTTGCGGCGACGAAGCCGATCTTCTTGGTCTTGGTGGCGTGGCCGGCGGCGACGCCGTTGAGATACTGGCCCATGCCGATATAGCCGAAATAGGAACCGGCATTCATCGGATGCTTGTCCTTGTTCCACATGCCGCCGCAATGGCGGAACTGCACGTCGGGGAATTTCGCGCACATGGCCAGCATGTGCGGATCGAAATAGCCGAACGAGGTCGGGAAGATCAGCGAGGCGCCGTCGAGGTTGATCATCGATTCCATCGTCTTCTGGACATCGACCGTCTCGGGGACGTTCTCCTCCTCGACCACGGAGATGCCCTCGATGGCCTTCAATGTGGCGGCACCCTCGGCATGCGCCTGGTTGTAGCCGTAGTCGTCCTTCGGTCCGACATAGATGAAGCCGACGGTGACGGCAGCGGCGAACGCCCTGCTGATCGGAAATGACGCCGCGGCCAGACCGAGCGCCGCTCCGGCGGCGGAGGTCTTGAGCAGCTCGCGGCGGCTAAGCATGAATCTCTCGGTCATGTGAATGCTCCCTGTTGAACCCTTTCCGGGTCGATTAATTCCCTTCTCGTAAAAGTGCATGCAATCGACGTGCCAGTTCAAAAGACGGAATTTATCCAATTAAATCAGTTGGCAGCCGAATTGCTGTGCTCAAGCGAAAGGCAATTGCATACACTTTTTGCCTTTCAATTAGCCAGTTTGACATCTAGATTAAAATAAAGGCATAGAGGGCGCGCCCGAGTCGAAACTTCCGGCGAGCCACTTGCCGCACGCCGGGAAAAAGACTGGAGGAGGAGAATTGTCGGGGAAGCGGAACTTGATCAGGTCGGGCACGACCGTCGATCAGATGGTCAGGGCGATCGGTGACCGGATCGTCACCGGCTTCCTGCGCCCTGGCGAAAAGCTCGACGAGGCCTCGCTCGCTGCCCGTTTCGATGTGTCGCGCACCCCCGTCAGGGAGGCGCTCGGCCGGCTGAGCGCCATGGGGTTGGTCGAAAGGCGGCCCAACCGTGGCGCCACCGTAGCCGTGGTGACGCAGGAGCATCTTGCCTCGATGTTCGAGAGCATGGCCGAGCTTGAAGCGATCTGCGCGCGGTTCTCGGCCGAGCGCATGACCGCCGGCGAACGCCGCGCGCTCGAAATCGAGCACCAGGCCTCGGCGCGCCTCGTGCAATTGGGTGCGGAGGAGGACTACGAGTATTTCAACACCGAGTTCCACACCCGGCTCTATCGCGGCGCGCACAGCAAGCACATCTATGAACTGACCGTCATGACACGCAGCCGGCTGGCGCCGTTCCGGCGCGCGCAATTCATGCTGCCGGGCCGCCTGGCCAAATCCTGGCAGGAGCATGACGTCATCGTTACCGCAATCATGCGCGGGGACGGCGCCGCCGCAGGACAGGCAGCCAAGGATCACGTTTCCATCGTCAGCGAGGCGAGCGCCGTCTTTGCCGCAGTTGACCCGATTAAACCGGCGGCGGATTCGATCGGGATGTCTTCCTAGTGGACAAAACCTGACGCGTGGTACCCGAAACGGAATACCGTTTTGACCCCGAGGCGACCTATGTCTTGCGTGCAGCGAATGGCCGCTTCGCGCCCACTGTCAGCCGTAAAAGATCAGTTTGCGACTTCCTGAAAGCAGACGTTCGGCTGAGGCGGCATGATGTCCGGGTTTGACCCAAAGGCGACTTACCTCTGCTGCAACGTGGACGACTGCGTTGCGCCGCTTCTTAGCCATTCGTCGGCATTTGCAGTATCGCCAAAACCTGCCGTTTCTCGGCTCGCGATGGCGGGCTGTTTCGCGCCCACTTTCGTTATGCGGCGGCTTCCACCAGTTCCTGATCATTGACTTTCGTTCATCTGGTTGGGCGTTCATTGGAGTGGCGCGGCGCCGACATCCGCTGATGCCGGTCACCTATTCGACGGTTCCGGCGAATGACGCTCCTTAAATTTAGTCCCGCGTCGCCAACTGCCCATGATTCAAGCTTTTGGATGGACCGGTTCGTACTGACTGACGCCCAATGGGCGAAGATGGAGCCGCGTTGTCTGGGCAAACCAACGGACCCCGGGCTTAGCGGCATTGTAACCGCCTGTTCATCGAGGCGGGGATCGTGTGCGCTGGCAGCCCGCGGCGTGACTTGCCTGCACATTTTGGGAATTGGAGCGCGGCGTTTCATTGTTTTAGCGACTGGCGCAAGGCCGATGTCTTCGTGAGGCTGTTCGAGGCCTGCTCGGACGAGCCGGACATAGAATACGCCATAGTCGACGCCACCATCCTCAAGGTCCGCCGTCACGGCCAGGGCGCAAGAGGGGGCTAAAAGCTAGGCCATAGGTCACTCCAAAGGCTGCATGACCACCAAGATTCTCGCGCTCACCGATGTGCTGGGCAATCTGGTGCGCTTCAGCTTGCTGCCAGGTCATCGCTTCGACACGGTCGGCGTTGATCCGAGTCTTCTCATCTGATCAGCCCCTCGCTGCGCATGTATTCGACAAGGCCGGCCACCGTCACACCCAGTTCCGGGTCGGGACGTGCGTTGCCCGCCGCTTCTAGGGCTGAGCGATAGCGCGCACTGCAGTAGCGTTTGTCCTGCATCGAAACAAACTTGTTTCGCGCCCGGGTGACGAAATCGATGAGCGGATAGGCGAGGTCGTCCTCAGTGCACAAGGTCCTCATTTCCTGGACGAACTCCTCGATCTCCACGTAGCGGAAGCCGATGCCATAATCGCGCGCGATGACTTCCGTCACGTCCATGAGGTTGTAATAGTCGTCGACAGTCACGTGAAAGGTCGCATTCTCTAAACCGGGATGCGTCACGAGCCGCGCGATGTTGTGGGCCGCGATGTCGACGGGCAGAAAGCTGATCTGGTTGACGGTGCGTGGTGCCAACGCATGGTTGATCATGAATGCCAGAATTCGGATGACGATATCGCCGCGGTCGCCGATGCCCTTGGTCGAGGCCGTCACGAACGACGGGCGATATATCCTGGCGTCGAGACCCTGCCTGCGGGCGTCCAGGACGAGTTGTTCCGCCACCCATTTGCTTTGCGCGTATCCGAAATCCAGTTCGGCCATCCGGTCGTTCGACTCGTTCTCGAGAAGGCGGTCTTTCGCGGACCAACCGAAGATGATGGTGCTGGAGACGTGATGAAATCGCTTTCTCCGGGTCGTGAAGGCAAGGCGGAGCAACTCCCGCGTACCTTCGACATTGACTGCCTTCATCGCGTCGTAGGTCAGTCCGTAGTCGACGAGTGCTCCACTGTGGACGATGCTGTCGACCTGTGCCGACAGGGATGCCCAACAGTCATTGGAGAGGCCCAGATTGGGACGGGAGAGATCGCCGCAGAGAACCTCCACACGCGAACCGATCCACCGGCGGACCTGCGCCTCCGGAAATCCTGCGTCGCGGAGGCCCTGCGCCAAGCGCTCCCGCCCGGCGGCCGGATCGGCGGCCCGGACGACGACGCGGAAGGCGATCTCGCTGTCAGCGAGCAGACTGGCGAGAAGAAATGGCCCTAGGAATCCGGTGCCTCCCGTGAGCAGAACGCTCCGCTGCCGGCCTCGCACGGCCTCCTCGCCGGCAGGGCGGTCCAGCGAAAATCTCGCATCCTCCTGCATGGCGATGCGTTCCCTGGCGACGCGCGCGCTGCCCTGTTCGATGAGCAGGTTCTCAACGTCCTGCACGCGCGCGACGTCGTCCCCGCCCAGGCGTTGGACCAGCCGGGTGAGGTCGGCGACGGCGATGCCCTGAATGAGAGGGCCATCGAGAACCGCCTTCATCGTCGGTGCCCCGGCGCTTTCGGCCGCCTGCTCCAACGCCATGACCAGTTCCACGGTGGAGAGCGAGTCGAGACCGAGTTCTCCGAACGTCTGCGTTTCGCCGCCACTGAGTGAATGAGCTTCAAGGATGCGTCGGTATAGCATCTCCAAAGACCGCCCCTCCGGCACGATCGAAATGCCGGGATCAAAACGAGTTTCGAGCGCCGGAATCTCACCGGACATCCACCTGTCGCGAAGGCGGCTCCGGACAAGCTTCCCGGAACTCGTCCTGGCGATCGCCTTGTGATGCACGAGGACGGCCCGAACTGCGCCGTCGTAGCCGAACGTCCGTAGAGCCCCGACGACGGTTGCGAGGTCAGGCAGGTCGTCGCAGGGAGCGACACCGATGACGACGGCCAGCGCGCCGTCTTGTCCCGTTTCCTGAAATGCGGCGACGCTGTCGGCTCGGATCCCGGGGCAGGCGGCTTTGATCGCACTTTCCAGATCCGTAGCGAAGTAGTTCTTCCCCCGGAGGATGATCACGTCTTTGATGCGGCCACAAACATAGACCTCGCCATCCCTCATGAAGCCGAGATCTCCGGTGCGGAGATAAAGATCTCCGTCCTCGGGATCGTTGGCGACCGTGTTTGCGAACGTGCGCCGCGAGATGTCGGGCTGATCCCAATATCCCTGGCACTTGCTGGTTCCGCTGACCCAGATTTCGCCGACCTGGCCGGCCGGAACCTCGGCCTTGCTCCCGGGGTCGACGATTCGGACCCGCACGCCCGCCACGGGACGTCCGCAGCTCATGACCTCGACCGTCCCGGCTCCGGTCGGGTCGTTTGCGACAGCTATGGTTCCTTGTTGCAGCGCTCGCGCGTCCAATGCGAGCGTCCGTCCTCCTCCGCCGATACTCACGGCGAGCGTGTTCTCCGCGAGCCCGTAGCCCACGGCGTGGGCTGTCGCCTTCAGCCCATAGGGAGCGAATCTTTCGTGAAAGCGGCGATACGTGCAGGGGTCGACCGGCTCGGCCCCGTTCATGAACATGCGAACCGAGCTCAGGTCGAGCCCTTCGAGCATGCTGTCGCGTACCCGCTTTTCGGACACGCAATATTCAAAGCCGAAGTTCGGCGACGAGGTGATCGTTCCGGCATACCTGCTAAGCGTTTCGAGCCAGAGGACCGGGCGCCGCAGGAAGTCGGCCGGAGAGAAGCCGTAGGTCGTGCCGCCGGTCACGATCAGGAAAAGATAGTATCCGATCATGCCCATGTCGTGGAACTGCGGCAGCCACGACACGCCGACCGGCTGATCGTGGGCTGTGGCGTTGCAGTTGTGGACGACGTTCGCGTGCGAGACCACCACGCCCTTCGGATCGCCGGTCGAACCGGACGTGTATTGCAGGAAGAGGATGTCGTTGTGCGCCTCCGGATGGGAGGGGTTGTCGACGCAGTGCAGCCGATCCGTCTCGACTATCGAGCATGCCTTGGGTCGCGCGCCGGGCGCGTCATGGTTCCTACCGTTCAGGAGTGTCTCGATCGGCCCATGTGACTTGCGATCTGTCAGTACGGTTCCGGCATCGCAGTCTTCGAGGATTCGGACCAGCCTCAGGCGGCTTTCTTGTGACTGCGGTTGGGGCGTCACGACCGGAATAACCCCGATCCGGGCACAGGCGACGAAGGCCGCGACCATCTCCAGCCCCGGCGCATAGACCAGAAGGGCCCGGTCGCCGGATGAAAGGCCTGCAACGCGGCTCAGATGTTCCGCGAGTGACCGACTGCGCCTGTCGAACGTCCGGTATGTATATGATTCCTGGATATTTCCGTGAACGTCGAGGAAGCTCGCAAAGCGCTTGTCCGGCTGCAAGCCTACCCACAGGTCCAAATACTCTGGAATGCTGCCAGAATTCATCATTTTTCCGGAACGACACTTATGAATCAAGACGTTCCATCTGAGTTGTGAGGCCGGCTTGCTCGAGCATTTGGGCGGCGTCGGGCCAGGCGGACAGGAGTCGGCTTCCGAGTTCGGCCCGCCGGTCGGGCGCGAAGGCGAGAAAGCCCGCTATGGTCTCGAATTCGGCGGCGAGACCCTTGATGCCGGACGGCCGGGGCAGACGCTCGAGCGGCGCGGTGGCGAGCCAGGCCGCGATCTCGTGCTCGGCGTCGAAGGGCTCCGCGCCTCCGCGCCAGATGCGGATCAGCGGGTCGAGGATTGCCCAGGGGGCGAAACGGAACTCCGCGATGCGCGGCGCGATCTCGATGAGCATCGGCGGCAGGAAGGGCGGCAGGGGCGCGCCGGACCGCAGCGCCTGCAGAAGGCCGACCACCAGGCCGCCATCGACATTGCGCGGGCGCGCCTCGGCCAGCGCCCTGGCGGCCTTGTCCCGCGCAGTCGTGTCGCCTGGGTCGAGCGCAAGGGCGCCGGCAAGCGTGTACCAGGCGAAGAGCGGGCGCACGATATGGCCGAGCACGAGGCCGCGCGCGCCTGCATCGGTTCGCAGCTTCGCCGCGATCGGCGGGCTGAAGCCCTCATACTCGTCATAGATCGCCTCGATCAGCTTCGCGCCGAGCCGTGACCTGGCCCTGACGCGTTCGCGCAGGGCACGCAGCGCCGTCACTTCCGTCGACGTCGCCGATCCCGTCGCCGCCGTCACGATGAAGCAGCCGCCGTCGAACTCCTGGCCACCGGATTCTCCCGGCACGTTCGGGTCGTGCCCGTCAGGGATGGTGGTCGGGTTCTTCAGGCAAACCGTCTGAACGGTGCCGGCATGGACCTCCTTGTCGAAGACGAAGTTGTCCGCGACATAGTCCGTCTTCGATACCTTGAAGATCGGAAGCGTGTTGAAATCGTCGAGTTCGGCGGCGAGCCGACCCGAAGCATCCGTCAGGCCGAGATCGACGATGCCCAGCTGTACCTTCGCACCGGACAGCTTCGTTCCCATTGCGCCGCAATCGACGACTTCCAGTGTGAGGTTCCAGGTCAATTGCTCACCCCCCTGGCCCGTCAGTTCGCCGTGACCAAGCCGGTCAGAATAGCCATCTCGGTCGTCCGATCCGCCGGCAATCGTCCGTCCGCCCGGAGCCCGCGGTCAGCCCACGGGCTTCGGCTCGCGGTTCGGCTTCGGGATCGTCGGGAGCTTCGGCTCCTTCACCGGCTCTGGTATGCCGCAGGATACGTACTTGCAGGGTGGCTCCGGCCTGTCAGGCGGGCAGCACCGTTCGATCTTTGCCTCGAGATCCTTGTGCCGCGCGAATTCCAGCACGGCCGCCGGATTCCCCGATTCAGCGATGTAGCGCATGATCGAGACGTCATCCGCGGTGCGCTTCTGCAACTCGGTCTGAACGCTCAATTCGTTCAGCATGCTGCAGGTGTTCCGCGAGATCTGCTCCAGCATGCAGATCATCGCATCCATCTGCTTGGTCTGGTGGAACAGGAGGTTCACGGCTTCGACATCGATCGCCGCGAGGGTGTCCAGCCGGCCGACCGAGGCAGAAAATCCTGTGTTGATGCTCGTGTTCAGGTTCGCCATGAGCGACGTGTTGACTTCAACCTGGTCGAGCTTGCCGTTGACGAGAACCAGCTGGTTGAAGACGTCGGTGACTGTAGGATCGGCCATATCTAATGCTCCCCAAGACGTTCCATCTGAGTTGTGAGGCCGGCTTGCTCGAGCATTTGGGCGGCGTCGGGCCAGGCGGACAGGAGTCGGCTTCCGAGTTCGGCCCGCCGGTCGGGCGCGAAGGCGAGAAAGCCCGCTATGGTCTCGAATTCGGCGGCGAGACCCTTGATGCCGGACGGCCGGGGCAGACGCTCGAGCGGCGCGGTGGCGAGCCAGGCCGCGATCTCGTGCTCGGCGTCGAAGGGCTCCGCGCCTCCGCGCCAGATGCGGATCAGCGGGTCGAGGATTGCCCAGGGGGCGAAACGGAACTCCGCGATGCGCGGCGCGATCTCGATGAGCATCGGCGGCAGGAAGGGCGGCAGGGGCGCGCCGGACCGCAGCGCCTGCAGAAGGCCGACCACCAGGCCGCCATCGACATTGCGCGGGCGCGCCTCGGCCAGCGCCCTGGCGGCCTTGTCCCGCGCAGTCGTGTCGCCTGGGTCGAGCGCAAGAGCGCCGGCAAGCGTGTACCAGGCGAAGAGCGGGCGCACGATATGGCCGAGCACGAGGCCGCGCGCGCCTGCATCGGTTCGCAGCTTCGCCGCGATCGGCGGGCTGAAGCCCTCATACTCGTCATAGATCGCCTCGATCAGCTTCGCGCCGAGCCGTGACCTGGCCCTGACGCGTTCGCGCAGGGCACGCAGCGCCGTCACTTCCGTCGACGTCGCCGATCCCGTCGCCGCCGTCACGATGAAGCAGCTGACGCCTGTCGATGCGTTCGGGTCCGGTATGGGCGCAGCCTCGAGACACACCGTCTGGATGGTTCCGTCCATATCCATGTGGATGACGAAATTCTTGTTCAGGTAGCCGGGGTGATACCCCGCATCCGACGGGCTGCCGCCCGTCCCCCCTTTGGAGATCGTGAGGTTGACCCATTCCCAGACGTCGTACGCATCATAGATCTGCGCCTCCCCGTTCGCGTCCGTAATCACGTATCCGGGCGAGTTCAGAAGCGGCGAACTGATCTGTGCGCCGGGGAGTTCGGTGGACAGCGCGGCGCAGTCCACGATCTTAAGAGTCACAATCCAAGCCATTGCGAGCCTCCCTCGGCGGCGCTGCGCGACTGACTATTCGGGGTAGTAGGTTCGATAGATCGCCGGCAGCTTGAGGCCTATTCGCGCCTCGACTTGAGTCAGCGTGCCGATGGCTTGTTTGAACAATTGGCTGCGCGAACCGAATGACGGAGACGCTCCCAAGGAAACGGCACGCTCCACGCCTTCGGTTATCTTGCTTCTCAAGTCGTCGGCGGTCGTCACCGGAAAGGAGCCGTGACCCACATGCGGCGCGAGCAGCTTCAGGGGTACCCGAAGCGGTCCGATCGAAATATGATCGATCTTTTTAGTCAGCTCGTCGAAGGACTTGATCGGTAAGTGGGGCTCGATTTGCTTATACAACCCGTCGACGATGTCACCGCGAATATGCCCAGGCTTCTTTTCGCGATCGCTGTTCTTGGCAGATGACTGAGGCATTTTCTACCTCCGGTAAATGATGTCCCCCGCAAAACCCGCCAAAACATACCCTACAGCGGACATGCGACACATTTTTGAAGTTGCACCTGACTTCGGCGGCAGCCAATAAATTCACCCCTGCAGGCGCTGCGTACCGACCCTCGGTCTCATTAGAAATTATAGGCGCAACTTAGACAAAGGGCCACCCAAAATCAGAAATATGAGTTAACAGAGGGTTATACGGTTATATAAATATGCGCCTTTCGCTAGTTCACGCTGGCGGTACGGAGGTTCCCCTTTAAGACTTCGAGGAAGATGTATTCAGTGTACCTCCATATTACCGTGGACTCAGAGTCAAGGTAGGCGGTTCAACCGGCGCGAACCCAAGTAAAGCATCGCGTCATGCTTTTCGAAGGCAAAGTCTCGCATCCATGCCGCGCAGCCTATCCGCCCAACTCTCGGACGCCTCCTGCCGCGCAAGCACCACCGTGAAATCATAGCTCAGATATCCCGTGATCAGCAGCACGGTCCCGGAAAGGGTCCTGCAATGCGCGGCGATCGCTGTCGGATCGTGGCCAACGATCTCTTCCCCGGGGAGTATCCTGGAGGTGTCCAGCATGTTGAAGACGAGCGACTTCCTTGCAGCGCCATAAAGCTGCGTGATGGTCTGCCGATAGCTGTCCATGTCGCGGCGTCGATAGCTCAGCGCTCCGCTCGCGACGACCAGATCGCGCCTCGGAAGCCTTGCCTGGGTGATGTCGCCCTCCAGGAAATCGCAGCGATGGTCGTTCGCATAGATTTCCCGCGCGTGTCGGATGAACTCGCCGTTCAGGTCGATGCCGGTATAGTCAAGGCGGTCACAACCGAGCCGAAGGTGCACGAAGAGATCGCCGGTTCCGCAGCCGACATCGAGAATCGAGTCTCCGCAGTCGTGGAGGCATTCGATCACGGCGAACCGCGCACGTTGCGAGGCGGCGTCCGAATAGCCGACCGTTCTGGGATCGCTCACTCCCCATTTGAGCAGTCGCCTACTGTGAAAAGCGACGATCTTCTCCCGATCCGCAGACGTCACCATCTATCTTGTCGCCCGTTTCACGGGCCGGGAAACAGAATCTGCTCCGGACAAGTCCTGCACCGAAATGTCGAAAAACCGAAGCGCCGGCCCTATGGTCAAGCTGAGGTCGAAATCTTCCGAAAGCGAAAACATCTCTCCGTCTATGACGTAGCCGTCGCGTCCATGTAATCTCGCGGTTCCGGCATTTCCGAGACGGAGGGCGGGGTGGCGGCAGCGGCCCCGGAACATCTTCCAAAGGCGCGGTGGGATCTCCGATGGCCGCATCGACGCGACGGCGATATGAAAAGCATCGTCGTCGTGACCTGTCGGCCCGAAGGGCCTGAACCAGAGGAAGGGCTGCTCCACAGTCCCCGCGACAAAAGTATGGGGTGCCGCCATCGGGCCTTCGGCATCGATCATGATCTCGAGCCCGGTCGGCTCGTAGAAGCATCCGCCGAACAATGCGGCGGAGGCGGCAATCAGTGATACACGGATCGCATCGGATACTCCCGGCTCCGCATGTCTGTAGTAGAGCTTGGCGGCCCTGGCGGGGAGACCAGCCGCGAATGTAAAGCCGAAACGGCGGGTTCCGTGCGCAATATCCTCGATTTCGAGGAGGTGCCGGCTCCGGAACCCGACCTGTCCGTTCTTGAAGGAGGCCATGGCAGTGCGGAGCACGAGGTCCGGGGATCCACCGGTTCCGAATGCACGCGGTAGGCCGTTGAGCGTTCCTCCGGCAAGCGGAAGGATGACCGGCGCGTTGTCCGGATCGAAGTGCCGCAGGACGGAGCCCAACGCGTGGTGCAAGGTTCCGTCGCCCCCAAGACAGCCGACGACCCGGGTTCCTTGCGCCTTGAACGCCGCAATCGCCTCGTCGATCTCCGGCAGGGTGTGCGTGACGAAGACGGCGATTTCCGGCATCTCTCGCTCCCAGAACCTATTGCCGGCGAGATAGCGGCGCCTGACGCGCCGGGCTGCGGCGTTCACGATCAATCCCAGCGGCGACAGTGATCGGGTCATTCCGGGTTGGGGCGCAACTGCTTGGTCCTTGCCTTCCCGTGCGACTGACGGGCTCCTTTCGCGGTGTCTGACGTCCGGCAGGGCTGCATGCAACGACAATTGCCCAACGTGAAGCCGTAGCGACCGAGCTTACCTTGAACCGACAATATGGCATCCGAAATGGTTGGCAAGCCCGCTGAAGAAGGTACTCTACTGGGCGCTCGACGACTTCCGGGTGGGCGAAAGGCATGGTGAACATGGCTACGGAGCTGAAAGCGAAGCTACCGCCGCACAGCGATCTGTTCTGGAAAGATGAGGCCAAGGAGCACCTACATAAGGACGGTTTGACACAGGCGACCATTGTGGAACGTCTTAAAGCAGCGTCCGATACGATGGAATTTGCGGGCAAGTAAGCTGCGCGTCCGTTCTCGCCATAAAGCTACCGGACAGCAAACGGCCCCAAACGCGACATCTGAAGATTAACTCTGAGGAGATTCAGGCGCACAGCGGAAGCCCAAACTACGTTTAGCGCTGTCACAACGGTTTGGATCAGCGGGCTACATCGTAGTTTGGCGTAAAACAGCGTAGATTTGGCGGGCCACGAACATAGGAGATGGGCATTACAGTTTCGTTGTTCCTCTCGACGATGACACATAAGCGCACGAACTACGAAAAACTTCGATTTGCAGGCCTCTGAGTACAAGTGGCATCTCAGTTGCAACACTCGAACGGTTGGGTAGCGTGTACTGGACTTCGTGCCCAATAGGGGATGGTTGGCTCATACGTAACGAATAGCAGCTTCGCGCCGATATTGTTGAAAAAGTCCGCGACCGAGGCCGTGAGCCCGCTCGGATAGAATTCCGTTCCACAAATTGGCCAACTGTGAATCCTGATTCCACCGCCGGGGCAAAAGGATCAAATATGCGAATAGGGCAGCGTTGTTGGTGTCACATCGGAAGACCGCTGTCTTCCTGACTTGCGGCCCAATTGCCGCTGTGACAGCGGCATGAAAATCCCTCGCAAAGTCGATGTTTGACAGCCGGCTTCTGCACTGCAGGGCAACCTCAGCTTCCCAGCCCTTCGAGACGTTCCGGTTCGATTGGGGGAATGTCCCGTTCAGGGCCAGTTTCAGACCTGGGTCCCACCGGGCTGAACGTCCGCTATCGTTATTCGGACGTCAGAAGCCGCCAGTCCGCTTTCGGCCCCGAATGAGACGTTAGCCCCTCGCGGGCTCATGGCGCAAACGAGATAGACACCGGCGAACATATTTCGCTGTTGGCAAAACGGTCATTTTCCGGACAGACACATTGTCGCTTTCAGACCCGCAGCGGTTGACTATGCCACACCTGTTGAACGACCACTTTGCGTCCCATGTCGGACATTGAGATCAGCATTGCCGCTTCCTTGAAAGCCGACATCCCAAGAACCTCGCTGAGGTCGTGGTTGCGCCACTTCCGGTCGTTCATGACGAATCTCCGAACCGGACGTTCGCGCTAGGCCCGGAATCGACCCCATAGCTGCCGTTCCCGCGATACAAAGAGCTGTTGCAAAGTGGCATCAGCTGGAGCCGACGCTGAGCCGTTGCGGAACTCGTCGCGGAACCATAATCTTGGGCACTGATGTGAGCCCGTGATACTGCGCGAGGTCCCGCAATGGCTTACGAGGCCGCCAAAAGACCGTTGTTCCGAAAACTCGACAACTATCTACTGCATGTGAGCGATCTTGACGAAGCCATATCCTTTTATCGGGATCGGCTCGGCCATGCCCTCATCTGGCGGGACGCGGAAGCTGCCGGCTTCGCGTTGCCTGAAGCAGATGCAGAACTAGTAGTTCATCTTCGTATTGGTCCAGAGACTGATATTCTGGTTGATGATGTGGACGCGGCATTTCGAGAATTTTTGGCAGCGGGCGGAACGGCAGTGGAACCGCCGTTCGACATCGCGATCGGACGATGCGCCCGTGTATGTGACCCTTTCGGCAACGTGCTTGTAATATTGGATCAATCGAAGGGAACGTTCACGACGGACGCGGAGCAGAATGTTATCGGCGTAGAGCCCGCGGGTAATCCAACCTGAACGTCGACATTCCACCCGATCGCGACGTAGAACGCTCCGTTGCGGTACAATCCGAGCCGATGCGCCGGCCGGCTCGGTCGCGCCACGAGCGGACGCTTGGCGCGTATTACCCGAGCGTCTCGATTGGGGCCGACAGTGGAATGGCCGCTTCCTAGATGGTAGCGCTGAAAGCCGACCCTTTGTATTCAGCGTAGTGGGCCGACTGCAGGGACGACGAACGGAGCGACGGCCCCTACTTCACCGTGATGGCAATACCGCTGAGATCGGCGTTGACTTGCAGGCCTACCTGCTTGCCTGAGAGTTCGAGTTGGGCGCCCTTGTCATTGGTCATGACGATCACCTGGGCCCCTTTGCCGAACGCGCCGCCACCGCCCGCCGCACCGTAGACCCCCGTCACATCTTGGACGCGGCGAATGTGGCGCACGGTACCATGGAAATAGGTCTTAGAAGCCCCGAAGGCGAGGCCGCCCGAGATGCCGCCGACAGAGATGGGATAGCGGCGACCATGGAAGGTCAGCGTGCCCTCGCCTCCAGAGCCACCCACAAAGAAGGCAGCCTTGTAGACTGAGAAGCGGATCGTACCGCTGTCGGCATGCGCGGAGCCGGCAAAGATTCCTGCTGCAGCGACAACCGCAGCCGCGACTGAACGAAATCTGAACGAAATCTTCATGATGCGAGTCTCCTCAAGATCGAGGCTTACCCAGCCAGGAGGGCACGTCAGCGTCATGCCAAAGTCACAGCTGAACAGTCTCGCCCGTCATTAGTTCCAAGCACGCGGCCTGAATCCGGCTGCGAGAAGGCCGCCACGAAACGAGGCGGATGGCAACATAGTCTCGGTGGCAGGGCCGGTGGCAGTCAACGCTCGGCTGACTCAGGATTGCCTGCACGAGATCTAGAGCCACGAAAGCGAGGTGATGCGCAAAGCTGTAAACATTTAACAACCCACAACCTTTGACCGCGTTGCTGAGATGTGCTCGGAGGCTCGTCGCGACGCCAAGTAAAGCGCGGTCAAAGGAGATGTCTGCTTCCGAGCAACGTCAAGATCGACTTCTACGGCCGACATGCGGCGCAAAGCTGCCGTCCACCTCGCGGTAGACGTCAGTCGTCTTTCGGTCATGAGCGCTGGCTGGACCGAATGTCGGGTTTCTGGAGGGAAAATAGGTCCCGAAAGGTCCGATCAGGGTCAGGCCACGACATCGGGCCTTGCAGGTTGAATGTCCGCTACTATCCCCTGCACCGCAAGCCGACCGACCGCTAACGGCCCACACACGTCGTTCCATAACAGCGGCTTGAAGGGAAGGACCGCTCCTGGCGCACACGCGCCGTCGGAGAGCTGGTGAGTTAGGTCTCCTTCCCACCCTGAGCGGGCTAACGGCCCCGGAAGCAAGCGTCAGATTTTGACCGCTAGCAATCAGGCAAACTGCCCAATCCGTCGGCGATGCGATGATTTTCGCGTCACTCGCGCGAATGCTCGAAGCCGCACAGTCCGCAAATGCCATGCATTTGGCACAATTCGGCTTGGCATGCTCCTTGCTTCGTGAATGGTGTGCAGAGCGTCTAGGGTTCCGGCCGCAACACAGCGGTGCTGGTCCAAGAGATGCGACCGCCAGGGATGCACTGAGGCATCCGGCGGAACACGGCGGGCCAAAATCCCGGGAGAACCCTGCACGGGTTTGCTGGCGCGAACCTCTCCCGGATGCGCGCTCGCAAACCCCAACATCAAGTCCGGTCGCAATCCGGATCGCGAACAGGGGTACGCAATGCTTCGCAAGCTGGCCGCAATCATCCTAGCCGCATCGCTCGGCCTTCCCATAATTTCCGCCGCCGGCGCGGCGCCCAAGAAAGACTTCAAGATATGCTGGTCGATCTATGTCGGCTGGATGCCGTGGGGCTATCTCTCCGACAGCGGCATCATGAAGAAATGGGCTGACAAAAACGGCATCAATGTCGAGATCACCCGCATCAACGACTATGTCGAAAGCATCAACCAGTACACCGCCGGCGGTTTCGACGGCTGCTCGATGACCAACATGGACGCGCTGTCGATCCCCGCCGGCGGCGGCGTCGACACCACCGCCCTCATCATCGGCGACTTCTCCAACGGCAATGATGCGGTGATCCTCAAGGACAAGGCCGCGCTCGCCGACATTGCCGGCCAGAAAGTCAATCTCGTCGAGCTCTCCGTCTCGCATTACCTGCTGGCGCGGGCGCTGGACACGGTCAAGCTCGCCGAGAAGGACATCACCGTCGTCAACACCTCCGACGCCGACATGGTCGCCGCCTATGGCACCAGCGACGTCACCTCGGTCGTTACCTGGAACCCGCTGGTCTCCGAGATCGTCGCCATGCCGGGAGCGCACAAGGTGTTCGATTCCGCGCAGATTCCCGGCGAGATCATCGACTTGATGGTCGTCAACACCGAGACGCTGAAGGACAATCCGGCATTGGGCAAGGCGCTTGTCGGCGCGTGGTACGAAGCGATGGACCTGATGACCTCGGACACGCCGGAAGGCAAGGCAGCCAAGGAGGAGATGGCCAAGGCATCTGGCACCGACCTCGCCGGCTTCGACGCGCAGCTCGCTTCGACGGCAATGTTCTTCGACCCCGCCAAGGCGGTCGAGTTCACCAACGGCACCGAATTGCCGAAGACCATGGATCTGGTCCGCAACTTCCTGTTCAGCCACGGCATTCTCGGCACCAACGCGACGAGTGTCGACATGGTCGGCATGAGCTTTCCCGACGGATCCACGCTGGGCGACGCCAACAATGTCAAGCTGCGTTTCGATCCAGCCTTCATGGCCGAGGCCGCAACCGCAACGCCCTGACCCGACATGCTGGCCAGGGGACCGAGCGAAATGAATATAGTCTCCGAAACGGGCGGGGAGGGCACCACGCGCCCTTCGCGGCCACGGCCGAAGGTGCGCCTTCGCATGATCAATGCGAAGGTCTCGCGCGGCGGCGCCTTGTTCCTCGGCGGCTTGCCGTTCTTGTTCGTGGCGATCGCCTATCTGATCGCGTCGGCGCAACGACTGGCCGTCAATCCCAGCGACAAGCTGCTGCCTTCGCCGGCACAGATGTGGTCGGCCTTTCTTGACCTGGCGACGGTTCCGGACAGGCGCTCGGGCGACCTCATCCTGTGGGTCGACACCTATGCCAGTCTCCTCAGGCTGTTCGCGGGCGTGGGCGTTGCCACCGTCGCCGCGCTTTCGCTTGGCATCGCCATCGGCTTCATCCCGCGGGTGCGGGCGTTCCTGCTGCCGTTCGTCACCGTCGTCTGCGTCATCCCACCGCTGGCGCTGCTGCCGATCCTGTTCATCGCGCTCGGCCTCGGCGAAACGGCCAAGATCACGCTGATCGCTGTCGGCGTCGCGCCGGTGATGGTGCGCGACATCGCCAACCGGGTGCTGGAATTGCCGTCCGAACTGGTGGCCAAGGCGCAAACACTTGGCGGCAACAGCTGGACCACGGTCTTGCGGCTGGTGCTGCCGCAAGTCATGCCGCGCCTTATCACCTGCGTGCGGCTGGCACTCGGGCCGGCCTGGCTTTTCCTGATCGCCGCCGAAGCCATCGCCTCGACCGAAGGGCTGGGCTACCGCATCTTCCTCGTCCGCCGCTATCTCTCGATGGACGTCATCCTGCCCTATGTCGCCTGGATCACGCTGCTTGCCGTCATCACCGATTGGCTGCTGGTGCGGCTTTCCCAAGCGGTGTTTCCTTGGGCGCACCCGGTGGAGGCAAGATGAGCCGCATCGTCGTTCACGGGCTGGAAAAGAGTTATGGCGATGCCCGCGTGCTCGAGCGGGTCAACGTCACCGCCGAGGCCGGCGAATTCCTGTCGCTGGTCGGCGCCAGCGGCTGCGGAAAATCGACATTCCTGCGCATTCTGCTCGGCCAGGAGCAGCAGAGCAGTGGCGTCGTCATCGTCGGCGATGGCCCGATCGTGCCCGAGCCGACGCCGCAGCGCGGCATCGTGTTTCAGCGCTATTCGGTGTTTCCGCATCTGACCGCCATGCAGAACCTGCTGCTGGTCGAAGACTTTCGCTCGGGCGGGCCGTTTGGCCGCGTCTTCGGCGCCAGGCGCAGAAACGCCAGGCAAGAGGCCGAGGCCATGCTGGCGCGGGTTGGCCTTGCCCATGCGCGCGACCTTTATCCGGCATCGCTTTCCGGCGGCATGCAGCAGCGGCTGGCGATCGCGCAGACCTTGCTCGGCCGTCCGCAGATCCTGCTTCTCGACGAGCCGTTCGGTGCGCTCGATCCCGGCATCCGCGTCGAGATGCACGACCTGCTGACCGAGCTCTGGACCGAGCACGGCATGACGGTGGTGATGGTCACCCACGATATCGGCGAGGCCTTCAAGCTCGGCACCCGCGTGCTGGTCTTCGACAAGGTGCGCCACGATCCGCAGTTCCCGTCCGCTTACGGCGCGACGATCACCTACGATCTGAGGCTCGATCGCAAGACCCGGGCTTCCTCTCATCACTTGGCCAAGGTGGCCGCGATGGTCGGGACGACCCGGCCGGATACAGCAATGGCGACGACGGCGTCGTAACGGAGAGTTTGAATGTCCAGAGATATCCCCGAACGCAGCCACCGCCGGGCAGGGCTCGTCGCCCGGGCGGCCCGGGAGCGTTTTCACCACCCGGATTTCGACGCCCGCGGCACGCAGGGCTGGAAATCGATCGAGGCCGAGGGCAAGCTGCCGGAAAGCGGCTGGCGCAAGGAGCAGCAATGGGCGCTCGACATGGGCCTGCCAGGGTCGGAGTCGATCGTCGACAAGTCGATCCCGACATTCGCGCGCGGCGAGCTGCCGCATTTCGCCGGCATCAACACCTTTCTCAAGGCGCCCTATGTCGAGAACGTCCGCGATGTCGGCAAATATGACGCGGCCGTCATCGGCATCCCTTTCGACAGCGGCACCACCTACCGGCCGGGAACCCGCTTCGGGCCGCAAGGCATTCGTCGCATCTCGGCGCTCTACACGCCGTACAATTACGAGCTCGGCGTCGATTTGCGCGAGCAGATGACGCTGTGCGACGCCGGCGACGTCTTCACCATTCCCGCCAATCTCGAAAAGAGCTTCGACCAGATCACCAAGGGCGTCAGCCATGTCGCCTCGTCCGGCGCGCTGCCGATCATGCTGGGCGGCGACCATTCGATCGGTTTCCCTTGCGTGCGCGGCATCGCCGACGTGACCTCGAAACGCATCGGCATCATCCATTTCGATCGCCATATCGACATCCAGGAAAAGGATCTCGACGAGCGCATGCACACCACGCCCTGGTACTGGGCGACCAACCTGCCGAACGTCTCGGCGACCAATCTCGTGCAGCTCGGCATCGGCGGCTGGCAGGTTCCCCGCTACGGCGTCGCCGAGGCGAGAAAACGCGGCACCAACGTGCTGACCATTGCCGACATCGAGCAGATGGGCCTCGAGAAGGCGGCGGAAATCGCGCTCGAACTCGCATGGAAAGACACCGACGCCGTCTACATCTCCTTCGACGTCGACAGCCTCGATTGCGGCTTCGTGCCCGGCACGGGCTGGCCTGAGCCAGGCGGCTTCCTGCCGCGCGAGGCGCTCAAGCTTCTGGGATTGGTGACGGCACCCGGCATTTGCGGACTGGAAGTGGTCGAGGTTTCGCCGCCTTACGACACGTCGGACATCACGGCGCTGTTCGGTGTGCGTGTCGTCGTCGAGGCGCTCGGCTCGATGGTCGCCCACGGTAATCTCGGCAAGCACAAATCCATTATCGACAAACCGGCGAGTTTTTAACCATGCACGATGATCACCACCACAGTCACGATCATGGCGATGGCCATCATCATCACGGGCCGAACGGCCATCACGACCATCGGCACGTCCTCGGCCACAACGGGCCCGCGGGCAAGCCGCTGCAATGGCAGACGCCGCATCTGCCGGACCAGGCTCACGAGCCGCCGGCCGATGCAGCGATGGTCGACCTCGACCTTGTTGAAACCGCCTTCCTCGAAGGCTTTGCGCGGGCGCCGGACCCATCCAGCTTTCTGCGCCTGGCCGGCATACCCTTTGTCGGCGAGACGGCAGACGGCGTGCGGCTTCATCTGCTTCGCGTCGAGACCGAGGATCTGGTCGACGTCGGCGCGGTCATGCCGCTCGTCGGCGGCACCGGCGTCGCCTATCACCCGTTGCCGGCGCGCCTGACATCGCACCGCCGCCGCATCGCTTTCATCTATCACGATGGCAATGAGCAAAAGCCGCTCGGCTTCGCCGCGGCGCGCGCTCTTGCAGACCGTTCCGCCGCTTCGCAATTTGCCGTTCCCGGGCACTGAAACCAGAACCCGTCACTCTCATCGAACAGGTACAACCATGAAAACATTAGCAAGACTTGGCACCCTTTCAGCTCTCGCTGCCCTCACGCCGTCGCTGGCGTTTGCGCATAGCGGCGGCGTTCACGTCCACGGCTTTTTCGCCGGCCTCGAACACCCGCTCTTCGGCATGGATCATCTGCTGGCCATGGTCACGGTCGGCATGATTGGCGCTCGCGCCGGCGGGCGCAGTGTTGTGCTAGTGCCGCTGGTCTTTGTCTCGGCCATGGTCGCCGGAGCCTTGCTCGGCATGGCGGGCATCGGCCTGCCTTCGCTTGAAACGGGCATCGCGCTGTCGCTGGTGGTCTTCGGCGCCATGGTCGGTCTTGCCAGGCCGCTGCCGCTGGCCGCCGCCGCGGCGCTGACCGCCCAGTTCGGCCTCTTTCACGGCAATGCCCACGGCCTCGAGATTCCCGAGAGCGCCGGCGGCATCGCCTACGCCGCTGGTTTCATGCTCGGCTCGTCGATGCTGCATGCGATCGGCATTCTGTCCGCTGTCAAGCTGGCTCGTTGGCCGACGACGATCCGCAACGCGGGGCTCGCCACCTCGCTGGTTGGAATGGCCATGGCGGCACAAAGTTTCTGAGTGAGGCGATCAAGCGCAGGCAGTCGGCAAACAGAACTGGAATGCAGATGAGCCAGAAATTGTCGATGAGGCTGCGGCGCATCCGCGATTTGCTGTACCAGATCCTGAAGATCCGTGCCGAGCGGCTTTGAAGGGCGCGGTTATCGCGTCCCTCCGGTCGAAATGAGCGTCAGAACTCGAGCGCCTGCCTGAGCGCCGGACCGCTCCTGATGCGCAGATCGAGGTCGGCCTCGATATGGTCGATGTGGTGCAGCATCAGTGCGCTGGCGCGTTCGGAATTGCCATTTTCCAGCGCCTCTAGGATATTCATGTGCTCGCTATGGCCGCAGCTCGAGACGCCCGAGCGGCCATAGAGCGCGATCACCAGCGATGAACGCGCGACCAGTTCTTCCATGAAGCGCTGGAGGATGATGTTTCCGGCGACCGACGCCAGCAGCAGGTGAAAATCGCCCGAAGCCTTGATCTCCGATCGTCTTGCATTTGGTCCGCGTTCGGCAATGAAGCGGCCCTCTTCATCGAGCTGCGCCTTGAAGGCGGCGACATGCGCCGGCGTCATCCGCCCGGCTGCGGCAATCGCTATGCCGGGCTCGATCAGCCGGCGCGAAGCGAAGACCTGACGCGCTTCCTCCGGCGACGGGTTGGCGACGAAGGCGCCACGATTGCGCTCGGTCCGCACCAGGCCTTCGAAGGAGAGCATCTGCAGCGCTGCGCGCGCCACGGTGCGGCTGACATCGAATAAAGTGCCGACCTCACCTTCCGACAGCTTGGTTCCGGGCGCCAGCCGGCGATCGACGATCGCGTCTCGCAACTGGTCGCGGATTGCCTGGGCGCGATCCTCGTTGGCACTGTCGACAGCAGGGAAAGTCTGGTCGGCTATATTCATGATGGTAGTCCCTGCACCCCTTCTACCCTGAATCGGGTCGCGTGCACGAGGGCCAAAGTGAATACGATATCAGAAAAGATTGCATACGATTTTTGCGAGAATCGCCCGCTATCGCCTATAATTTGTGCATTGCATAAGCATGCTGTTTCGGCAGGCAGCCCGATGCAATCCCGATTTCCCCAAGGTTTCAATCGCTTGCGGCCGAAGTAGGGCAATTGGCATGCATGATGCTTTGCTTAAGTTGATTTAGAGAGGAAGCCGGATGTCCAAAGCCGCCGAAATCGACATCGTGTCCGTTTCGAAAATCTATGGCGCAACGACTGCCGTCGAAGACATCAGCTTGAAAATCCCCGCGGGAACCTATTGCTGCCTGCTCGGGCCGTCCGGCTGCGGCAAGACCTCGACGCTGCGCATGATTGCCGGGCACGAGAGCATATCGAGCGGCGACGTGCGTCTCGGCAACACAGTGGTCACCGACCTGCCGCCGGCCAGGCGCGGCACCGCCATGATGTTCCAGTCCTACGCGCTGTTTCCGCATCTCGACCTGGTCGACAATGTTGCGTTCAGCCTCAAGATGAAGGGTGTCGGCAAGGAGGAGCGCCGCGCCAAAGCGCTCGATATGCTGAAGCTGATGCAGATGGAGGGCTATGCCAGCCGCCGCCCGGCGCAGCTTTCGGGCGGACAGCAGCAACGCGTCGCTCTGGCCCGCGCGCTGATCACCGACCCCGAAG
Source organism: Mesorhizobium sp. WSM4842 (assembly GCF_055901575.1). Classification (NCBI taxonomy): domain Bacteria; kingdom Pseudomonadati; phylum Pseudomonadota; class Alphaproteobacteria; order Hyphomicrobiales; family Phyllobacteriaceae; genus Mesorhizobium; species Mesorhizobium sp. WSM4842. Next base: position 6,304,553 of record NZ_CM148372.1, on the reverse strand, counting down.
CGCTGCTGCTCGACGAGCCGCTATCGGCACTCGATCCATTCCTGAAGATCCGCATGCGGGCGGAACTGAAGAAGCTGCAGACCTCGCTCGGCATCACTTTCGTCCACGTCACCCACAGCCAGGAGGAGGCGATGGCGCTCGCCGACCTGATCGTGGTCATGAATGACGGCCGCATCGAGCAGGCGGCGCATCCGCGCATCGTCTTCGAGCGGCCGGCCACCGCGTTCGTCGCCCGTTTCATGGGCGATCACAACGTCGTCTCCGGCCGCGTCAGCGGCAACCGCGACGGCATGGTTGTCTTCGATGTGCCGGGTGGCGCCTCGCTTGCGGCCAGCGGGCAGGGCAGGGCGATCGGCGAGCCGATCGATATCGCCATTCGCACCGATCACGTGCGGATCGGTGATCCGCCGGCCACCGGGCTGGGCTTCACCGGCATCGCCTCCAACGTCGAATACCGAGGCTCGACCGTGAAGCTCTCGGTCAATGGCGCCGGCATCGAGGATTTTACGGTGATCGTCGACGACACCAGCTTCTTCGCCAGGCCGGTCGCCGTCGGCGACGCGGTGCCGATCGCCTGGGACGCCGAGGACGCGATCGTCCTTGGCCGTCTCGATTCCTGAACCAACACCAATCAAAACAGGGGAACTGACATGACCAACACCACCGACAAGAAGACAGGAATTTCCCGCCGCTCGCTGCTCAAGACCGGAGCTGCCGCCGTCGGTCTTGCCGCCGGCTCGGGTGCCATATCAGGGTTCCCGACGATCTGGGCGCAGAACCCGATCACGCTGCGCCAGTTCGGCACCGGGGTGTCGAACCTCAACGCCATTGCCGACAAGTGCAAGGCTGATCTCGGCATCACGCTGGAGATGACGGCGACCGATTCCGACGCCGCCGCCCAGCGTGCTGTAACCCAGCCGGACAGTTATGACATCGCCGACATCGAATACTGGATCGCCAAGAAAGTGTATCCGTCCGGCGTGATGCAGCCGATGGATGTCAAGAAGCTGAAATATTACGACAAGATCGTACCGCTGTTCATCACCGGTAAGCTGACGCCCGACAGCGTCATCGCCCAGGGCACCGCGCCGCATACGGTCGGCTTCGTCGAGGCGCAGGACGCCAAGACCTTCGCCAAGGAGCCGACGCAGTGGATGACCATGGTTCCGACCATCTACAATGCCGATACGCTCGGCATCCGCCCCGACCTTGTCGGGCGCGAGATCACCACCTGGGCCGACATCATGGATCCGGCCTTCAAGGGCAAGGCCGCCATTCTCAACATCCCGTCGATCGGCATCATGGATGCGGCGATGATCATGGAAGCCATGGGCAACATCAAATATGCCGACAAGGGCAACATGACCAAGGAGGAGATCGACAAGACGATCGACTTCCTGATCAAGGCCAAGCAGGACGGCCAGTTCCGGGCGTTCTGGAAATCGTTCGACGAGAGCGTCAATTTGATGGCTTCAGGCGAAGTGGTCATCCAGTCGATGTGGTCTCCGGCGGTCGCGGCGGTGCGCTCCAAGGGCATCGCCTGCAAGTACCAGCCGCTCAAGGAAGGCTATCGCTCGTGGGGCGGCGGCCTTGGCCTGGCGGCGCATCTCAAGGGCGCCCAACTCGATGCCGCCTACGAATACATCAACTGGTACCTGTCCGGCTGGGTCGGCGCCTACCTCAACCGCCAGGGCTATTACTCGGCCGCCATGGACACGGCCAAGCAGTTCATGTCCGAGGACGAATGGGGCTACTGGGTCGACGGCAAGCCGGCCAAGGGCGACGTCATGGCGCCGGACGGCAAGGTCATGGAGAAGGCGGGCGCCGTGCGCGACGGCGGCTCCTTCGTCGAGCGCATGGGCAAGGTCGCCTGCTGGAACTCGGTCATGGACGAGGACCGCTACATGGTGAGGCGCTGGAACGAGTTCATCGCTGCTTGATGCAAGGCAGCAATAGCTGAGATGTTGCATTCCTTCGCGCCCCCCTCTGTCCTGCCGGACATCTCCCCCTCAAGGGGGGAGATTGCGCCGCCATCTCTGCTTTCGCCAATTGCCAATGCTGCTAGGGGAGACCAATCGGCGGAGCTGCCAATCTCCCCCCTTGAGGGGGAGATGTCCGGCAGGACAGAGGGGGGCGCGAAGGATCACAGCTTGCCACATTATCGGCCCTCCGCGACACTTCAGAGCTGTTCCGGATGACCGTGGCTCTCGACCAGCCTCTAGCCGCCGCCAAACCTGCCAGGCGCGGCCGTTTCTCGATCGGCGCGATCGTCCCCTACCTCCAGGCGACACCGCTGGCGCTGATCCTCGGCGCATTCCTTTTGCTGCCGATCCTGATGATCGCCGTGGTCTCCTTCTGGGACTACGACTTCGCGGCGATGTACCCGGATTTCCTGACCACCAACTATTCCGACACGCTCGGCTCCTGGGTCACCTGGAAAACCTATCTGAACACGCTGAAATACGCCGCCATCGTCTGGGCGCTGACGCTGTTCATCGGCTTCTGGGTCGCCTATTTCCTCGCCTTCCATATCAGGACCACAGCCATGCAGATGGTGCTGTTCCTTGTCTGCACCGTGCCGTTCCTGACCTCCAACATCATCCGCATGATTTCGTGGATTCCGGTGCTTGGCCGCAACGGGCTGGTCAACTCGACGCTGGTTGAGATCGGGCTGATCCCGAAGCCGATCGAATGGCTGCTCTATTCCGAATTCGCCGTGGTGCTGGCCATGGTGCATCTCTACACGCTGTTCATGGTGACGCCGATCTTCAACACGCTGATGCGCATCGACAAGTCGCTGATCGAGGCCGCCCGCGATGCCGGCGCGTCCGGCTGGCAGGTCCTGTGGAACGTCGTCATTCCGCTTGCCAAGCCGGGCATGGCGATCGGCACCATCTTCGTCGTGACGCTGGTGATGGCCGACTTTTCGACGGTGCAGGTGATGTCCGGCGGACAGAGCGCCTCCGTCGCGCTGATGATGAAGAACCAGATGTCGCTGCTGCAATATCCGGCGGCCGCCGCCAATGCGGTCGTGCTCCTGGTGCTGGTGCTGCTGATGGTCGCCGGCATCCTGCGCATCGTCGACATTCGCAAGGAGCTGTGAGGCGATGAGCCACGACAAGCGCCCCCTCGAATTCTACGTGCTGGCGGCCTTCTTCGCCCTTTTCGTGCTGTTTCTCTACGGCCCGCTCTCGGCGATCCTGATCCTCTCTTTCCAGGGCGAGAATGGCGGGCTGACATTCCCATTGAACGGCGTTTCGCTGCACTGGTTCGCCAATCTGTTCGAGCGCCAGGCGGTCGGCGATTTCGGCGGCAGCTTCAAACGCTCCTTCATCCTTGGCCTGATGGTGATGATCGTGACCGTCGGCGTGTCGCTGCTTGCCGGTCTTGCCTTCCGGCAAAAATTTCGCGGCGCCACCGCACTATTCTATCTGGCGGTCGCCAGCCTGGTCGTGCCGTCGATCATCATCTCGCTCGGCATCGGCGTCGTCTTCCAGCAGATCGGCTTCCGCCCCGCCTGGTACACGTCTGCCTTCGGCGCGCATCTGACGTGGACCTTGCCTTTCGGCGTGCTGATCATGTTCGCCGTCTTCAACCGGTTTTCGCCGGCCTATGAGGAGGCCGCGCGTGATCTCGGAGCGACCTCCTGGCAGACCTTCGCGCATGTCGTGCTGCCGATGATCGCGCCCAGCCTGATCGGCGTCGGCCTGTTCGGTTTCACCCTGTCCTATGACGAGTTCGCCCGCACGCTGATGACCTCGGGCACGTTCAACACGTTGCCGCTCGAAATTTACGGCATGACGACGAATGTGACGACGCCGGTGCTCTATGCACTGGGCACCGTGACATCAGTATTTTCCTTCCTGGTGATCCTGCTGACGCTTGGCGCAATCGTCTATGTCGGGCGTCGCCGAGCGCGTGCATGAGACCTTCAGTGCAAATCGTCGTTGTCAATCCGAACACCACCGCCAGCATGACCGAAACCATTGCAGCTGCGGCGCGGTTGGTCGCCGGCGCCGGTACGGACATCGTCGCCGTGACCTCGACGATGGGTCCGGTTTCGATCGAAGGCTACTATGACGAGGCGCTTGCCGTGCCGGGCCTGCTGGTCGAGATCGCCGCCGGCGAGCGCTCGGGCGCGCAGGCCGCGATCATCGCTTGTTTCGACGATACCGGCCTCGATGCCGCGCGCGCCATGGCCAACATTCCGGTCATCGGCATCTGCGAGGCAGCGCTCAGCACGGCCTCGTTCATCGCCCAGCGCTTCACCGTCGTCACCACGACCGAGCGCTCGCGCGTACCGGTCGAAGGGCTGGTGCAGCGCTATGGCATGGCGGGGCGGGCACGCGTGCGCGCCGCCGATATCCCGGTCCTTGCTCTCGGAGACCCGGCATCGGACGCGTTCCTGAAATTGCGGGGCGAGATCGCGCGCGCGCTCGACGAGGATCGCGCCGAGGCCATCGTGCTCGGCTGCGCCGGCATGGCCGATCTCGCAGCCAAGCTGCAGCGGGAATTCGGCGTTCCGGTCATCGACGGTGTCGGCGCAGCGGTCAAGCAGGCCGAGGCCTTGATCGCGCTTGGCCTGTCGACCTCCAAGCGTGGCGCCTATGCAAGCCCACTGGCAAAGCCTTATCGTGGCGCCTTGAAATCCTTCGCCCCCGGATCTGTTGCCGCCGAGTGACCGCAATGCGCCGAACGATCAGAACGCTCGCACTTGACGAAGTGGAAACCCTTGTCGACTGGGCGGCAGCGGAAGGCTGGAATCCCGGTGTTGGCGATGCCGTGGCGTTCCAGGCAGCGGATCCCGAGGGCTTCATCGGCGCCTTTGTCGATGGCGAGATGGTGGCCGGTATTTCTGCTGTGGCCTATGGCGACGATTTCGGTTTCATCGGCCTCTACATCTGTCGGCCGGACCGGCGCGGTGAGGGCCATGGCAAGGCAGTCTGGGACACCGGCATGGCGCGGCTCGGCAACCGCACGATCGGCCTCGATGGTGTCGTCGAACAGCAGGCCAACTACCGCAGCATGGGTTTTGCGCCGGTCTACCGAACGATCCGGTTCGTCGGATCGCCGGATGTTCCGGCAACCGCCGACAGTGGTATTCGCGCCATAGACCCGGAACTCATACCCAATGTCCTGGACTACGACAGCCGCTTCTTTCCCGCTCCGAGGCGATCCTTCCTGGAGCACTGGCTGCGCCCGCCGCACATGGCGCTGGCGATCGTTAGGGATGGCGCGATCGAGGGATATGGCGTCGCGCGCCGTTGCCGGGACGGTTGCAAGATCGGGCCGCTTTTTTCCAACAGCCTGGACGCGGCAAGTCGCCTTTTCGCCGCGCTCGCCGGCATCTCCGGACCCGGAAATGTCCATCTCGACGTGCCCGAGACCAGCGGGCAATTTGCAGCTCAGCTGACGTCCGCCGGCCTCGAGCCGGGCTTCGAAACGGCTCGAATGTACAGGGGAAAAGCGCCGCAGTTAGCGCAATCCGGGGTCTTTGCAATAACGACCCTGGAGCTTGGTTGATTGGACGCAGGCCGCCTAATACAGCGGTTTGGCCATGTGCCGGGGCGCCGGCCATTCCGTCGTGATCCCGGGCTGCACCGGCCGCTCCAGATAGGTCGACAGAACCACATAGCTTCGCGTCGAGGTGACGCCGGGCGTTTCGTAGAGACGCGACAGCAGGCCTTCGAGCGCCCGAGTATCCTCGGTGCGGACCTTGATCAGCATGCATGTATCGCCGGCCACCGAATGAATCTCCTCGACTTCGGGGTGCTCGGAGATCGCCATCAGTTCGGGGGTCTTTCCCCAGCCCTTGGTGTCGATGTGCACGAAAGCGAGCAACGGCTTGCGCACCGCCTTGGGATCGATGATTGCCGCGGTGTTGCGAATGGCGCCGCTGCGCCGAAGCCGCTTCACCCGTTCGTGCGCTGCCGGCGGCGACAGGCCGACGCGATCACCGAGCTCGGCATAGCTGACGGTGGCGTCGTCGACCAGAACGCCTAATATCTTTCGGTCGGTTGCGTCGACATCGCGGGCAGCGGGCCTGTTCTGCAGAATGCCATCTGTTTCTTCATCCATGGTGAAATTCCTTATTGATACAGAATTTAATACGGCGATTATCGTCGTATGACGAACAGTGATCAAGTCGCAACATTGATGGCAAGGCCGCCTATCCCGGCGCTCGCCTATCTGCTCACCGGATGCATCGCCGTGATCGGTTCGAACTCGCTGGTCCTCGGTCCGATAGCACCGGCGGTGGCGGCGTCGTTTGCGACAAGCGTGCCGGCCGTCATGATCGCGTCCGCTGCGTTCGGTCTCGGGACATCGGCAAGCGCCTTGTTCCTGGCCCGCTATATCGATCGGCTTGGCGCTCGCCGCATGCTGCAAGGGGCGTTGCTGCTGCTGGCGATAGCGCTCCTCGCCAGCGCCGCCGCGCCGAAGGTAACGGCGCTGGTTGCGGCGCAGCTTGTCGCAGGCATCGCCGCCGGCGTCGCCATGCCGGCAATCTATGCCAGCGCCGCGGCGATCGCGCCGCCTGGCCGCGAAAGCGGGACGATCGGCGTCGTGCTGACCGGATGGACCCTGAGCATGGTCGCCGGCGTCTCACTGTCGGCGGTGCTTGCCGATCTGCTGCACTGGCGCGCTGTTTTCGCGGCGGTTGCAGCGCTTGCGGCGCTCGCGTTGACCGGCCTTACGCTGACATCGCTGAGCGACGTCAGGAAAAGCGGCCCGGCGCCGACGCCGCTCGGCGCCTTGGCCGTTCCCGGCATAGTGCCGCTTCTGGTCGCCTGCGGCGCCTTCATGACCGCCTTCTACGGCGTCTATGGCTATCTTGGCGATCACCTTCACAACGGCCTGGGACGGCCGGTCAGCGCCAACGGCTTGGCCGCGCTCGCCTATGGCGCCGGCTTCGGCATGGCGGCGCTTCTTGACGGCGTGATCGATCGCCTCGGCGCGCGACGCGTCATGCCGTTCGCTTATCTGCTCGTCGCGGTCGTCTATGTCGCGCTCGCCGCGGCAAGCAGTAGTTTCCATCTGACCATCGCGATGGTCGCGGCCTGGGGCCTTGCCAATCATTTCGGCTTGAATGTCCTGGTGATGCGCCTCTCGGCGCTCGATCCGGCGCGGCGCGGCACGATCATGGGCCTGAACAGCGCAGTGACCTATCTCGCGGTGTTTGTCGGCACCACGGCCTTCGGTCCGCTTTATTCCAGCTTTGGTTTTGCGGCATCTGCAATGGTCGCAGCGCTGCTCATGCTGGTTGCCGCTTCGGCGGCGGCGTGGCGTTCGCCGCGGCCCGTGTAGTCGCGGAGCCGCGCGGCGGCAGAGCTTGCGCTCCCCTCCTGTCCTTCGACAAATGCAAATGAAAGTGCGATAGCATCCGGAAGGACGCGGCGCTGTATACCGGTATCCGGCTGTGAGCGTGTCTGGACATGCGATGAACATGACGCTTGAAACCACCGCCGACCCTTCGCCGAAAGAGCTCGCTTTTCTCGGGGAGCGACTCAGCGCGTTCAACGACAGCGATGTCGGTACGGCCAACAGGCAGGCGCTCGCCGTGTTCGTGCGCGATGAGCGCCGTGCGGTTGTCGGCGGCATCTCGGGATATACCGCCTGGGGCTGGCTCTATGTGCAATGGCTCTGGGTCGATGAGCGGCTGCGCGGCCGGCACATGGCCGGCAGGATGCTGGACGCAGCCGAACAGGAAGCCGTTGCACGCGGCTGTCATGGCGCCTTGATCGACACGTTCAATCCCCAGGCGGCCAAGGTCTATGAGCGTCAGGGATATCGGCCGTTCGGCGTGCTTCCCGATTTTCCCGTCGGCCGCGCCCGCGTCTTCCTGCAGAAGAAATTGCTGGCTTGACTAGCCGGCAAGGCGCCCGCCGCGCATCGGCTGTGGCACCCCGGTGGTGGTCGGGAAGCTGATCGGTAGGCCCCTGAGCACGCGAACCGCAAGGAAAGCAAAGCACTCCGCCTCGACCGCGTCACCCTTCCAGCCGAGCGCCTCTGCCGGCACGGCTTCGACGCCGGCGCGGCTGGCAAGCATGGCCATGATCGTCGGGTTGTGGCGGCCGCCGCCGCTGACCACCAGCCGCTTCGGCCGGTGCGGCAGGAGGTCGAGCGCCTTGCCGACGGCTGCGGCGGTGAAGGCCGTCAGCAGTGCGGCGCCATCCTCAGCGTTCATCCCATCCGCCATGGCTGCGCCGAAATCGAACCGGTCAAGCGACTTTGGATAGGGCTTGGCCAGGTAGGGATGCTGCAAGAGCTTGGCCAGCTTGGCTTCGTCGACGGTGCCGGTCCGCGCGAGCGCGCCGTCGCGGTCCATCTCACCCAAACCCTTCGACTTGATGAAATCGTTCAACGGCGCATTGGCCGGTCCGGTGTCGAAAGCGACGACATTGTCCTTGCCGTCCCACCAGGTGATGTTGGCGACGCCGCCGAGATTGAGCACCGCCGTGTCGCCGCTGGTATCGGCATCGCGCAGCAGCGCGGCGTGATAGGCGGCCGACAGCGGCGCGCCTTGCCCGCCGGCGCGCATGTCGGCCGAGCGGAAATCATAGGCGACTTTGGTTTCCAGAATAGAATGCATCAACTCGCCATCGCCGAGCTGGCGGGTCTGGCCGAGCCGGCCGGGTTGCGGGGCGCGATGCAGCACGGTCTGGCCATGGAAGCCGACGACCCCGATATCGGCCATCCTCAGCCCGTAGCTTTCGACCAGGTCCTTGACGGCCGCCGACTGGGCGCGCGTCAGCGCTTCTTCAGCTTCGCGAAAGATTGCCGGCTCCGGCCCGGTGAAACTCCAGGTCCTGGCCTGGCGCAGCGTCTCCTCCAGCAGCGTCTGGATTGATCTGGGGTAGGGCGCCAGCGTGTAGGTGCCGAAATCCGCGATCCGCTCGCCGTCGGTCTTGATCAGCGCAACATCGATATTGCCGTCCAGCACGGTGCCGGTCATCAGGCCGACGGCCCAGATTGGTTCCCCACTTTTCGCAATCACTTGTTAGGCTCCGTTGACGAGATCGCCGACCGATTGGCGAATCTCGATAATCCCGCTGTTGATGTGTCGGATGGATCCGGTTGGTGAGCAAGGTCCATGCCTTGCCTTTGTCGAAGTCGATCCGTCCTGTATACCAGTATCCCGGTATCCAGGCGGCTTCACAGTGTCTTTTCGCCTATCGCCTTTCGCAGAAACCCGCCCGCATTGTCGAGCGCCTTCCGCGCATCTTTGATGCCCATCCCGGTGATTGTCACCAGTATCGCCAGCTTGACGTCCTTGCCGGTCTGGTCGAGCGCCCGTCGTGCCTGCTGCGCTGTGCAGCCGGTGGTCTGCATCACGATCCCAACCGCCCTGGCGACGAGCTTTTTGTTGCTGGGATTAAGGTCGACCATCAGGTTCTGATAGCTCTTGCCGATCCGGATCATGCTGGCTGTCGTCAGCATGTTGAGAACCAGCTTTTGCGCGGTTCCCGACTTCAACCGGGTCGAGCCGGCGAGAACCTCGGGGCCGACAAGCGGCGAGATGGCAATATCGGCAATGCCGGCAATGACTGACCTGGGATTGCAGGAAAGCGCCACGGTCGTTGCTCCCACCTGCCTTGCATAGGTCAATCCGCCGATGACGTAGGGTGTGCGGCCGCTGACCGCGATGCCGACCACCACATCGTCGGCGGTCAACTTGATGTCCTGCAGTGCCTTCATGCCTTGTTGCGGATCATCCTCGGCGCCTTCCACAGCCCGCACCAGCGCTTTGGGGCCGCCCGCGATCAGGCCGAGCACCATGTCCTCGGGCACGCCAAATGTTGGCGGACACTCCGAGGCGTCGAGAACTCCCAACCGGCCGCTCGTGCCGGCGCCCATATAGACAAGCCGCGCGCCTTTTTGAAACGCACTAACGATCCGGTCTACCGCGGCAGCAATTTCCGGAATGACCTTCTCGACGGCGGCCGGAACGCCGCTGTCCTCGTCATTGATCTCGCGCAGGATCTCGATGGTCGGCAGCAGGTCGATATCCATCGTCCTCGGGTTCCGATCCTCAGAAACCAACCGCTCCAGTTCCGACATCAACTCCTGTTCATTCATCCGCTTACTTTCAAACTTCTCGCCATCGGCAACAAGTAATGTGATGCGGCGCCAAGCGTTGACCAGTACCAGCGGCTGGCACTGGCGGACCTCTCTTGGTCCAAACAAATGTTGACAACATCATCTGTTGTTGATCAAAGTCCAGCCATGAATTGCGCGGGCCGGGTGAGGCGATGGACGACCTTGGAGCACAGGAACAGGCAGTGCTGGATCTCATCGCGGCGAACCCTTTCGCCGGCCAGCAGGATATAGCGACCGCGCTCGGCATTGCCCGCTCGACCGTCGCGGCCCACATCGTGCAGCTCGTCAACAAGGGCTACATTCTTGGTCGCGGCTATGTGTTGCCGGCCTCCAAGCGCATGATCTGCATCGGCGGCGCGGTCCTGGACCGCAAGTACCACGCCAAGAAGGATCTGATCTTCGGGACGTCGAACCCGGTCGACGGCTATCGCAGCTTCGGCGGCGTCGCCCGCAACGTCGCCGAGAACCTTGTCCGCCTCGGCGTCGACGTAAGCTTCGTTTCGATTGTCGGCGACGACGAGACCGGCCGCTCGCTGGTGCGGCATCTGCGCGACCTCGGCGCCGACGTCAGCCAGGTGATCACCACCACGGAGCGGCCAACGGCGGAATATGCAGCGATCCTCGACCTCGATAACGATCTCGTGCTCGGCATCGCCGACATGGAGATCTTCGATCTGTTTTCGCCCTCCTATCTCGACCGCTTTTGGCCGCATCTGGCTTCGGCGACTTGGGTGTTCATCGACTGCAACCTGCCGGCCGCGACGATCGCAGCGCTGATGTCACGCAAGCAGGGCGCGCGCTTCAAGCTCACCGTCGACACGGTGTCGTCGCCGAAATCGGCGCGCCTGCCGAAGGACCTGACCGGCATCGACCTTTTGTTCACCAATCGCGACGAGGCCAACACGATGCTTGGCATCACCGATGCCGACAAGCGGCTTAAGCCGAAGGAGGCTGCTGCGGCACTGCGCGCGGCCGGCGCCAGCGAGGTGATCGTGACCATGGGCGCGCATGGATTTGCGGTCGCGACCGAAGGCGGGGTGGCAACGATGCGTTCCGTCCCGGCGCGCGCCGTCGACATCACCGGCGCCGGCGACGCAATGATTGCCGGCACCATGTACAAGGTGCTTTCGGGCGATCCCGTGCTCGACGCGGCGCGCACCGGCGCGCTGCTCGCCACACTGACCACCGAGAGCGAATCCAGCGTTCATCCTGATCTGTCGCCGCGCTTCCTCACCGCCGGCATGCACCGCATTTCCGCCTGAACGCGAGCCGAACCCTGAAAGCGAAATGACGATGAAACCTTCCCTTCTCCACCTGAACGACGAAGTCGCGGCAGCACTTCGTGAAGGCCGCGCGGTGGTGGCGCTGGAATCGACGATCATCACCCATGGCATGCCTTATCCTGCCAATCTGGAGACAGCGCGGGGCGTCGAGACCGTGGTGCGCGAGAACGGTGCGGTGCCCGCCACGATCGCGGTGGTCGCCGGCAAGATCAAAGTCGGGCTCGGAGACCGGGAGCTGGAGCAGCTGGCAGCGGCAAAAGACGTGGTCAAGGCCTCCGGGCGCGACCTCGCCGCCATCATGGTGGGCGGCGGGTCGGCCGGAACCACGGTTTCGGCGACGATGCGGATCGCCGCACTCGCCGGCATCGGCATTTTCGCGACGGGCGGCGTCGGCGGCGTGCATCGTGGCGCCGAGGCCACTTTCGATATCTCGGCCGACCTGACCGAACTCGGCCAGACCGGCACGACCGTCGTCTGCGCCGGCGTGAAATCGATCCTCGATATTGCAAAAACGCTGGAATATCTGGAGACCCAGCGCGTGCCGGTGATTGCCTATCAGAGCGACGATTTTCCGGCCTTCTATACGCGCTCCAGCGGACTGAAAGCTGATCACCGCCTCGATACGCCCGAGGACATTGCGCAGGCCATGCTGCTGCACGAGCAGATCGGCTCGGGCACCGGCATCCTCGTCGCCAATCCAATTCCGGAAGTGGACGCGCTCGATCCGGCCTTTATCGACGGCACGATCACGGCAGCGGTGGCAGAGGCCGGGACACGCGGCATCGGGCGCAAGGAACTGACGCCGTTCCTGCTCGCCCGCGTCAACGAGCTTTCGCAGGGCCGCAGCCTGAAGGCCAATATCGCGCTGGTCCGCAACAACGCCGCGCTCGCTGCCCGCATTGCCGTGGCGCATGCGGGATTGAAGCCCGTGGGCAGATAGACTCAAGCACCCGGCCAGCGCTACCGGCCTTCGATTTCCAGCCTCATTGGGGCGGCACGTCACGTATGCTAGCCGCCTGCGCGAGGTCGAAGACCCGCCCGGCATTGAGGATATTGTTCGGATCGAAAGCCGCTTTCAAGCGCCGCATGGCCGCGATCTCGGCATCGCTGCGCACGAGGTGCAACCATTCCTTCTTGTCGAGGCCGATGCCATGCTCGGCCGAGACGCCGCCGCCGGCCGCAGCCACGCTGCGATAGACGATGTCATACGCCGCCGCCGGATCCACCGTGCGGACCTGATAGTGCAGATTGCCATCGCCGAGATGGCCGAAGACGTAGATGTCGGCGTTGCGGTCAACGGCCTGGACCGCAGCTTCCGTTTCCCGCAGGAAAGTGCCCATCCTCGCCAGCGGGATGCTGATATCGACGCCGACCAGGCCTTTTATCGAAAACAGGAATCGGTTGGCGTCCTCTCGCACCGCCCAGAGCGCGCGGAATTCGCGCGGCGACTGCGAGACCACCACGTCATCGATCACGCCGTCTTCAACCGCCTGCATCAGCACAGCGGCAAAACGTTCACCGTCGCGGTCGGGCTCGCTGCCCTGTATCTCGGCGAGCACATAGACGGGCGAGCCGACGGGCAGCGGCGCCGGCGCATCCATGCCGGCGATCATGGCGCCATAGAGCGGCGCGAAATTCACTTCATAGGCCGAGAGCAAAGGTCCGAGCTTCTGCCTGAGCAGCGCAAGCAGCGCGATCGCCGCGTCGAGCGACGCAAGCGCGCAGAAGGCGTTGACCTCGGTGGCCGGCTTCGGGTGCAGTCGCAGGCAGGCGCGCGTGACGACGCCCAGCGTGCCTTCGCTGCCAATGAATAGCTGGTTGAGATCATAGCCGGAATTGTCCTTGGACAAGCCCTTGAGCGACGTCAGGATGCTGCCATCGGCAAGTACCGCTTCCAGGCCGAGCACCTGCGCGCGGTACATGCCGTAGCGCAGCACCCGGATACCGCCGGCATTGGTGGCGACATTGCCGCCGACCGTGGCCGTGCCGCGCGCGCCGATGTCGACGCCGAACAGCAAGCCGGCCGTATCGGCCGCGTCCTGCACCATCTGCAGTGGTGCGCCGGCCTCGGCAACGATCGTTGCCGCCTCGCGGTCGGGAGTCTCGATCGCCGTCATGCGCTCCAGCGACAGCACCGCTTCGCCGGGCTGGATGCGAGCCGCACCGGCAAGCCCGGTTCGGCCACCCTGGACGACAAGCCTTTGCCCCGCCTCGTTGCACAGGCGCAGTATGTCCGACACCTCGCCGGTCTTGCGCGGACGCAGCACGAACTCCGGCAGTGCGCCGGTCTTGCCGTCGGGATCTTCCCTGTAACGCGGTCCGGCCTCGTCGGCCGAAACGATCGCTGATCTGTCCAGCCGTTTTTCCAGCCGCGACAGGAGCTCGTCAACCTTCTGTGACATGGGGCTCACTCGTTCGCCCTAGGCGCTTCGGCCTCGGCGCGAACCAACTTGATGTCGGCTCCCGCCGCCCAAGCGCCGATATCTTCCCGGCGCAATGCCGCCGCCATCATGTCCGGAAACAAATCCGGCGTGCAGGCGAAGACCGGAATGCCAAGTGCGGCAACCGAACCTGCCATTGCCGGATCGTAGCCGGGCCGGCCTTGGTCGGTCAGTGCCAGAAGCACGACGACATTGACGCCGGATCGAACCAGCGCCGCCAGCCGCCGCAGCAACTCCTGGCCATTGCCGCCCTCGTAGAGGTCGGTGATCAGCACCAGATGCGACCTGGTTGGCCGCTCGATGCGGTCGGCGCAGTAGGCGACGGCCTGGTTGATATCGGTGCCGCCGCCAAGCTGCACGCCGAACAGCACTTCGACGGGATCGCTGAGTTCTTCGCTAAGGTCGACGATGGCCGTATCGAAACAGACGAGCTTGGCGCGCACGACCGGCAGCGAGGCCATTACCGCCGCGAAGATCGAGGCGTAGACGACCGAGCTTGCCATCGAGCCGGACTGGTCGACGCAGAGAACGACTTCGTCAAGATCGACCAGCCGGCGCTGCTTGCGCATGAAACCAACCAGCTTCTCCGGCACGATAGTTTTGTGCTCGGGCTGGTAGTGGCGAAGGTTCGCCGAGATGGTGCGCTGCCAGTCGATATCGCGCGCACGCGGACGGTTGGTGCGCTTCGATCGGTCGAGCGCGCCGCGTATCGCCTCGGCGGTCTTCTGCTCCAGCTTCTGCATCAGCTTGGCGACGATGTCGGCGATGATCGTGCGGGCGATGTCCTTGGACTTGGCCGGCATGACCGAGCGGAGCGAAATCAGGTCGGCGACCAGGTTGACGTCCGCCTCGATCGCCTTGAGGAACTCCGGCTCCATCAGCATCTGCTTCAGGTCCAGCCGTTCGAAAGCGTCCTTCTGGACAATCTGAACGACCTGCGCGGGAAAGAAGGAGCGAATGTCGCCCATCCATTGCGCAACGCGCGGTGCCGAGCGGCCAAGCCCGCCACGCCGCGTGCGCGGGTCACTGGCCGCCGCGCCGGCACCATCGCCGTAGAGAGCATCGAGTGCCGCCGAAAGTCGTTTGTCGTCGCTGGAAAGTGCCGCCGACGCCTCGTCATCGGCGCCGATCGCCAGGCGCCAGCGGCGCTCCCCTCCGGCATCTGCAGTGAGTGGGCCGGGCCCGTTCATTTCGCCCTCGTCATCCATTGCCGTTTCCTCCCATGAGCAATGGTCCAAGCCGTTCCAGGTGTCGGCGCCATGCCTCGCCGCCATCCGGCGTCGGCGTCAGGCCAGCCGGCAAGCGCGCGGCGCGGCCGAGAACCGCTTCGATCAGCCGCCGGCGCTCCATGCTGTCCAGATTGGAAAAGACGCGGCGCAGCAACGGCAGGTGCGCGATGAAAGCATCTTCGTCGAGAGATTTGAGCCAGGAATCGACCGCGCCGCGCAGACCTTCGTCATAGATCAGCCGTTGACCGGCTGTGCTGAAGAAGCCCTCGAAGAACCCCGCCGCCTCGGCGACCGGCGTGCCCGGCGACAGGCGTCGCCCGAGCAGCCCGGCTGCGGCTTCGGCGGACAGGCGGCCGGCCTCGTAGAGCAGGTGCGCGGCGCATCCGGCCAGCAGCGCCGTCGCTCGCGACCCCTCCAGCACGGCAGCCAGCCCGTTGCGCCATCCGTTCAGCACGTCTTCCCCGGGCTCGACCAGCCTGATCGCCTCATCGGCCTTGCGCATCGCGCTAGCTAGCGTCGCGGCGGCCTGCTCATCCAGGTCGCGTGCCGCATAGGGAAGCGCGATCGCAGCTTCGACGATCAGCCGCTCCATCAGGCCGGACAGCCGGTTCGTCTCCGTTTTGCGGGCCTCGCCGTAGCGGATGATGCCGGCGAGCGGCGGCACCGAGGCCAGAATCTCCAGGCATTCGCTGCTGCGCGCCGCGCGCGCCTCCAAGGCCGCGAGACCGGCCGTCGATGCTTCCGACAGGCCAGCCGTGATGGCGCCCTGGACCAGTGCCGCAAGAGTATCGAGGGTTGCTGCGGCTTCGATCATCTGGATCAGGCGGCCGTTGGCAGCCTTTTCGATGGTCGGCCCGTAGATCAGGTTCTCCACCAGGCGAACGGCATATTCCGGCTCCCAGGCCAGGGTCCACCGCTCGCGGAAGGTGCCACGGCTGCGACCGGCGTCCGTCAACTTGCCCCAATGCACACCAAGCACGTTCAGTCGATGCAGCAATGTCGAACGAAACAGCCCGCTGTCGCTTCGCAGGTCGACGGATAGTTCCCGCTCGAGCGCTTCAGGTTTCAGCCGCGCCGCCTTCTGGTTGCGCTGCAGATCCTCGATCAACGGCGCCAACGGCGTGTCGGTTGGAATTTCGCCGACGACCGCACCTAGAAGCAACTCGGCCTCGACCAGGGCCCACAGCAACGCTTCGCCATTGAACAGAGCCGCAATTGCGGCGTCGCGCAATTCCTCAAACCCGGGTTTCGGCCGCTCGCGAATCGCGGCGAGCGTGCGGGCGAGCCGCTCCGCTTCGATCAGCGAAGCGGTCGAGACCAGGTGACCCTTCACCCGCAGCACCGCTGCAATCATTGCAAGCCACAAGGTTGCTGCATCGCGCCGGCCGCGCGTGCGCCAGAGATGCTTGCACCAGCCGGGTGCGACGACGCCCGCACCATAGCCGTAGCCCAGCGCCAGACGCGGTCCCGTCCACGGCGCCCATGTCATCGTGCTCTTGCGCCTTGCAATCCCCTTAAGCAGGGCTTGATCGTTTTTCTGCGGGTGTGTCGCCTGCAGTGCCGGCACATGCCACGCCCCGCAGACGACGGCGATCGGTCCGTCGAATTCCTTGCGCGCCGCAGCGATTTCGAGCCGCATATGTGCTTCGCGCTGGGCCTCGAACTGCGCGATCGAGCCTTCACCATCCCTTAGCGTCGTCATCGCGTCGCAGATGGCGGCGAATATCGGGCCTGGTTCCGGATTCTGCTCGATGATGTCCGACCACCAGCTTTCGCCATCCTCATAGCCGGCGGCGCGGGCCAGCGTGCCTATCGGGTCACGCCGATGTGAAGCCACATCATCATGCTCGCTTGCTTCCTTCGCTTCGCCGGCATCGGCTTCTTCTGTGCTGTCGGCCGTCGCTGCGGTGAAGCGCGCCGACGATGGCAGGTCGATGAAGCGCAACGCCGCCTTGTTGTCCACGGCCCAAAGCACCGCCTGATACTCGGGCGAGAACTCGGCGAAGGGCCAGAAGCTTGTCGAAGCCGGATCCTCCTCCGGATAGCAAAGCAGTGCTACCGGCGGCTGCATCTCCGGGCGGGCCAGCAACGGCAGTAGCGCGGAGGCATCGATCGGCCCCTCGATCAGCACTGCGACCGGCTGCAAATCTTGCAATGCCTGCACAAGGCTGTCGGCGGAACCCGGCCCGTGATGGCGTATGCCGAAATAGGCGACATCGCTGTGCCCCATGACGCGTCAGATCGCTGCGTTCAAGGCCGCATAGTAGCCGGCATAGTCAGGCCGCTTCTTGAGCACTGTTTCCAGATATTCCTCAAGCACTGCCTTGTCCTGTACCGGGTCTTTCACGATCGCGCCGACAAGGCTGGCGGCGAGACCTTCGGCGCCGAGCTTGCCGCTGTCGAACCACGCCGCCTGGCTCAGCCCGCCAACCATCGTCGCGATCGCCTCGGCGGTCGACAGCGAGCCCGAGGGCGTCTTCAGCGTCACCTTGCCGTCGGCGGTCGCACCGGACCGCAATTCACGGAAGATGGTCAATACCCGGGCTATCTCCTCGCCGGCATTTTTCGGCACCGGCAGGTCGAGCCCGCCGGCCATCTCATCGACCCGCTTGGAGACGATCGCCACCTCTTCAGCCATGTCTTCCGGCAATGGCAGCACCACGACATTGAAGCGACGCTTGAGTGCCGAGGAGAGTTCATTCACACCTTTGTCCCGGTTGTTTGCCGTGGCGATGATGTTGAAGCCGCGCTGGGCATAGATCGATGTGTTCAATTCCGGGATCGGCATCATCTTTTCGGAAAGTACGGTGATCAGCGTGTCTTGCACATCCGAGCCCATGCGCGTCAGTTCCTCGAGCCGGCAGAGCTTGCCGGTCTGCATGGCGCGGTAGAGCGGCGTCGGCACCAATGCTTGCTGGCTCGGGCCCTTTGCCAGAAGTTGTGCATAGTTCCAGCCATAGCGGATCTGGTTCTCGTCGGTGCCGGCCGTGCACTGCACGATCAGCGTCGAGTCGCCCATGATGGCGGCGGCCAGATGTTCCGACACCCAGGACTTGGCCGTTCCGGGAACGCCGAGCAGCAACAGTGCGCGGTCGGTGGCGAGCGTTGCCACCGCGGTCTCCATCAGTCGGCGGCGACCGACATATTTTGGCGTTACCGGCGTGCCGTCACCGGCCTTCCCGCCCAGCAGATAAGTCAGCACAGCTTGTGGCGAGAGGCTCCAGCCGGCAGGCTTTTGTCTGTCGTCACTGCGGGCCAGCGCCTGCAATTCAGAGGCATAGGCCTGCTCGACCGGGAGACGGATGGCAGCGTTCATATGAATTCTCCGGATTGATCATGTGTCGGTTCTAGACTGATGTTCGGCCAGCGCCGCGTTGAGACGCAGGACACTGAGTGATGGGGCTGCGGGCGGCATGCCGGCTGCGACGACCTGGTCGATCAATTTTGCTGCTGTGGTCGCCGTGGCAAGGAAGCCGATCGTTTCCAGTATATCGTCGGCGCCCCGGCGCATGGCGTCGTCGTTTCCCGCAACGGCGGAACGCAGCGCCGCAAGAGCCGACCCATTCGAAAGATCGTCCCATTCCAGCCAGCCAGCATCAATGCCTTCCGCCAGATTGATCGCGTTGAGGTAATTCGCTTGCTTGAGGATCAGCCGGACGAGGGCTCGTTTTCTGCGACTGTCCAGGCGCGGCGTGAGGTGCAGTACGAACAGCGCTGGCTTGCCGCCATCGGCGACAAGTGCGTCCGTCATATGCGTCACCGCGGCGTCGCTCCCCGAAGCGGCGACCATTCGTGCGATCAGGATGTCAGCGTTGTTGTCGGCGCCGAATTGCCAGGCTCCTATGAACTCAGGTTCGGTAGCACTGAACCGCGCGGCCAGGTCGACCAGATTGCAGGTCTCGAACAATTCGGCGCGACGCTTTTCCTGCGCCGGCGATTTCAACTTCGCCGGCGTGTAGATGCTGCGGCGGCGGATGAAGCCGGATTTGCCTTCGCTGATGAAAGCGGCGAGTTCAGCTGCGGGATCATCCGGTCCGCCATCGTTTGAACGGCCGTGCTCCCCCAGCCTTGCCAGCAGCCGGCCAGCCAGTTCACGCACCTTGCCGGACCTGTCGGCGGAGAGGCTTTTAAGGAACGGCGCGTCCTCAGGATTCAGGCCGAAGCGCATGAGCTCAATGAGCGCAAGCCTGACCTCGGCGGGCTCGCCCGACGCCTTGACCTCGACCAGCATTCGGGCCGAAGCCGGTTCACTGCGGCGCATGTCTGCCAGCGCGATGCGACGCGCGGCGGGATAGAACTCATCCCAATTTTCCGCCGTCAGTTTCTCTTGCGGGGCATGTTTCTCCCCGTCCAGGCTTGCTTGCCAGTCGATCCAGGGAGCGTAGACGTCCGGACTGTTCTGATCCGACGCGACGGGCATCCAGTCCATCGGATGGAGGACAAAGCCGCGGCTGGCGACAAGCGTCACCACGCGCGTCTTGCGTCTCGCGTCGGCGGCGTGTTTCAGAGCGGCTCTCAACAGCGGCCGCAACCGCTCCGGCAGCATAGGGAGCGCAAGTCTGGGCAGCGGCGGCCGGCGCTTGAGCGTCTTCGGCGCCGCCGGCCGCAGGGCGACGTCGAGCGCCTGTGCTGCGATTGCCAGGAGCCGGCGCTCCTGCTCGTCGGGACTTGTACCGCCGGCGATTGTCTTCCAGGCGGTCGGAGCCAGATCGAAGGTGGCTCCGCCGGTGATCCAGCAATCGCGCATTGTCGCCAGGCCAGTTTGCTCGCTCTCATTCACGACAGGTCAAGCCTCCCGAACCCGCTTTGCGCCGCCAGGAGGTCAAGCCTGGCGCCATCCCAGAGCGCTGCCGTGGCCGCAAGGTCGAGGCCGAGCAATGTTTGATTGACAGCGCCAGCGATCGGCAACGCTATCCCTTGCGGATCATCCGCACCCTGCCACCAGCCTGTGCCGCGGTCATCGACCAGGATCGCACCAGGCGGCAGCAAGAGAGGACAATCGGTAATCCAAGGCGCTGCATCCTGATAGGAAGCATGCCCGGCGAGTGGGTCCTTTGTAGCGCTCAAGCTGAAATCAGGCCATGCGCCGGACATCACTTCACCCATGCGTTCCGCCACCAGTGCGCGCAGCGGTTTGCGGGCTGGATAGAAGACCAGCCGGGCATCGAAACGATCACCCGGAGCAAAAGCGTTGGACCGGCGTCCGGCAGAAGCCGGAAAATAATC
Source organism: Mesorhizobium sp. WSM4842 (assembly GCF_055901575.1). Classification (NCBI taxonomy): domain Bacteria; kingdom Pseudomonadati; phylum Pseudomonadota; class Alphaproteobacteria; order Hyphomicrobiales; family Phyllobacteriaceae; genus Mesorhizobium; species Mesorhizobium sp. WSM4842. The sequence continues at coordinate 6,284,276 of NZ_CM148372.1, read as the reverse complement.
GAGCAGCACGGCAAATTGCGGGGTAGTGCTCTTCAGATCGAGCAGCCAGGTCGAATGGCTGACGAGACCGTCACGGCGGCTCTCGATCTTCTCGCCCAGAACCTCCCAGAAGCTTTCGACCTGTCTTGCATCGGGACTGGCCAGAACCTGTTCGCGGGTTTCCGATGTCGATACGAGGCGCTTCAATTCGGGATCATCCGGCGCCGCCCGCCACGCCTTGGCCAGCAGCACAAGCTTGCCGAGCTCGCGGATCGCCGCATCCGGTTTTTCCTCGCCGCGCAGCGCCATCAGCCGCGATGGGATCTCGTCGATGCGACCGGCAAGCGCGGTCGCCTTCATGTCGACCAGCCGCGCGGCAATCCGGCGGCAACGGTCGCTGCTGCCGTCGACAAACCCGGAAAGACCAAGCCGCAACTGATCGGCGATCCATTGATCGAGTTCATCGAGCGCCGCCGACACTGCTTGTCGTGTGTCTTCCGCCCGCTTGCGCTGCGCTGCCTCGCGACGCTCCACCGCCGCAACGTCTTCGACGGCGGCGTTTTCGTCCGTCCGTGCGGCGTCATCGATGCTTTTGGCTGCCGCACCTTGTATCGACTGCGCTGGCGCTGGCGTCGTCTTCCTGCGCCTGCCAAGCCAGTCATTCACCCATTCCGGCGAGGATTCGGCCGCGGCAAAACTGGCTGGTGCGGTGGCGGCAATCCACATCAGGGCCAGCGTGTGCTTGCACGGGAATTTTCGCGACGGGCAGGTGCATTTGTAGCCGTGATCGCCCGTGTCGACCACCACCCGATATGGATTGGAGCCGGAGCCCTGGCATTCACCCCAGATGAGCGCCTGCTGCTCATTCTTTTCGAGCCGCGGCCAGTTCGATCGCTTGGTCAGCTTGGAGGCGGCGCTCAGCGACGCCTGATCGGGAGCAAGCGCCTCAATGGTCTTCAAATCGAATTCCAAGCCGCGCCCCTCGTGACTCGAACCAAACCCCTGTCGCCAGGATAGATAGCCGTTTGTGAAGAATTATTGTAGCTCTCGTGAAGCGAAGATTGATACGTCTCGGCCCCTATTCTCCTAATGTGCCCGAATCCGCCTGATCCGCAAGCGAGGTCCGCCGTCATTCGGCGGGCAGAGCATTTCCAGCAAAACGCTGCGTTTGGCGTCGGAAGCCCAGTTGTGCGCTCAGTGGACGGGGCAGGCCTTGGCGGCCCGTTCAGGTGGGGTCGCCTGAAGCAAAGAGGGGCGTCAGCCTCTGCTCTTCAGGAACTCGATCACCATTGCCGCCGTCCAGGTGAAACGGCCGCCGCCGAGCGGTTCGCCGCTGAGCGGGTCGTAATATTCGGCAAAGCCGCTATCGGCGATGAGGTCGAGGCTGGACTGGGTGATATGCCGGGCGACATCAGCATAGCCGGCAGCGCCAAGGCCGTCGGCGATCATGTAGTTGACCACCAGCCAGACCGGCCCGCGCCAATAGCGCTTGGCGTCGAAGCGCGGATCATCGAGGTCGTGCGACGGGACGATGTAGCCTGCCTTGCCGGCGATACGCTCGATGGTGGCGGCGATTGCAGCGATACGGGGTTTCGGGATGGCCGAGAAGACCGGCAGGATGCCTCCGACGGAGGCGCTGTCGACGAGCTTTCCGGCGACGCGGTCGAGGCAGAGATATTGGCCGTAGGTATCGCTCCACAGCCGCTCCATCGCCGAAAGCCCTTTTTGGGCGCGGCTGCGGTTAGCGTCGGCGATCTCCATTTCGCCAAGCGTCTCGGCGAGATCGGCAAGGTCGGCCGCTGAGCGGATCAGGATGGCGTTGAAGCCGGGATCGACGATCTGGAAGGGTGAGGCATCGTGCAGCTTTGCATTGTCCCAGCCAAGTGCGCGAAAATGCTGCAGCAGCCAGAGGTAGCGGTCATATTGCGCCTTGGTCGGCCGGTGCGCCGGGTCGGCATGCAAGGTGTCGCGGCGCGTATAGGGCTCGACGCCTTCGGTCGGCACGCGCTCGAAGGCATGGTCCCAGTCGATGGAATTGTCGCGGCCGGACTCCCATGGATGGATAATGGCGACCAGTCCTTCGTCTCTTGGATCGCGGTTTTCGTAGAACCAGCGATGCCAGGCGTCGATCTTCGGCAGCAGCGCGCGGGCGCGCTCGGCGGCCAGTTTCTTGTCCCTGGCCCGGTCGAACAGGCGGCGAACGGCAAAGCCCGCCACCGCCGGCTGGGTGATGCCGGAGGTGGCAGTCGGGCGATTGGTCCTCCAGACCTCCGGTCCGGGGAAATAGCTGTCGTTCAGGATATGGAAGACGATATGCGGCACCATGCCGTCCGGCCATTGATGGGCGAACAGCGTCTCGATCTCGGTCCAGGCGCGCGCCTCGTCATAGTGGGCAAGACCGAGCGCGGTCAGGCAGGAATCCCAGTTCCACTGGAACGGATAGAGGCCCTTGGTCGGGATGGTATAGTCGCCGTGGTCGTTTTCCCTGAGCACCTCGACGGCACGGGCGATGGTTTCGTTGACGGCAAGAGAGATCATTGAAGCGTTCGTACTTTCAGGATTGAAGGGCGTTGGCGCGATTGAAGGGCGTTGGCGGGATCAAAGGGCGTTGGTGGTTTCAGGATCGAACCAGCGGATGCGATCGGCTTTGGGCGCAAGTCGCAGGTGGTCGCCGACGGCGATCGGGGCATTCGATTCGAGGATGGCGCGAAACAGCCCACCCTCGACATCGCAGGTGACCAGCGTGTGCGGACCGAGCGGCTCGACGACGCGCACGGTGGCATGCAGCCCCTCGTCACCTGCGTCGACATCTTCGGGGCGAATGGCGAATTCAATTTTGTGCTTGTCCGATTTGGGACCGGGCAGCGTCAGGCCGGCGACGGTCCAACTGCCGTTCGCAGTCTTCGTCGCGGGGATGAAATTCATCGGCGGACTGCCGATGAAGGAACCGACGAAGCGTGCGGCCGGATTGCGATAGACCTCGACCGGCGAGGCGGCTTGGACGATGTGGCCCTGATGCATGACGGCGATGCGGTCGGCGAGGCTCATCGCCTCGACTTGATCGTGAGTGACATAGATGGTGGTGGTCTTGGACGCGGCGAGCACACCCTTGAGTTCGGCGCGCATTTCGAGCCTGAGCAGCGCGTCGAGATTGGACAGCGGCTCGTCCATCAGGATGACGTCGGGCTCCATGGCGAGTGCGCGGGCCACCGCTACGCGCTGGCGCTGGCCGCCGGAAAGCTGGCCCGAATAGCGTTTCAGCAATTGTTCGATATGCATGAGCTCGGCGGTGCGGGTGACGCGGCGTTCGACCTCTTGCTGCGGCAATTTCTTCATGCGCAAGCCGAAAGCGATGTTTTCGAACACTGTCAAATGCGGAAAGACCGCATAATTCTGGAACACCATGGCGATGCCGCGGTCGCGCGGCGGCAGATGATCGACGCGACGGCCGCCGATCCAGACCTCGCCCTGGCTCGGCGTTTCCAATCCGGCGACGATCCTGAGCAATGTCGTCTTGCCGCAGCCCGAGGCGCCGAGCAGCACCATGAACTCCTGGTCGGTGATGGTGAGGTCTATCGAATGCAGCGCGGTGAAGCCGCCGAAGCGTTTGGCCACTTGTTTTATGGCGATCTCAGCCATCGGCTTTCTCCCTATCGCGCGTCATCGGTTGGCGATTCCCCACATGGCGAACAGGTACTTGCGGACGGCGAAAATGAAGATCAGCGCCGGGATGACCAGTGCCGCCCCACCGGCGAATTTGAGGTAGAGCGGCGACTCGCCGAGGCTCTGCAGCAGGAAGGCGGTCAGCGTCCGGTTCTCTATGGTGAGCACGGCGGCGGCAAACACCTCGTTCCAGGAGATGGTGAAGGCAAAGACCGCCGAGGCCGCGATGCCGGGCAGTGCCAGCGGCAGGATGACCTTGCGAAACGCCTGCAAGCGGGTGCAGCCGAGCGTCCACGCCGCTTCCTCGAGCTCCACCGGAATGCCTGAGAACAGCGAGAAGGTGATCAGCACCGCGAAGGGCAGAGCCAGCGTGGTGTGGACCAGCGCCAGCCCGATGGCGGTATCGTCGAGGCCGGTGCGGATGAACATCACCGCAAGCGGCAGCGCCAGCAGCGGCAGCGGAAAGGCGCGGGTCATCAGCACCAGGAAGCGGAACGTGCCCTTGCCCGGAAAATCGAAGCGCGACAGCGCGTAGCCGGCGGGCGCGCCGAAGCCGATCGAGAGGATCATCGTCAGCGTGGCGATGAGGACCGAGTTCCATAGCGCTCGGCCGACGCCGGCGAAATTGATGAAGAAAGACAGGGTGCCGAAATCGAAGGAAGGGAAGAAGCGTTTCGGAAAGGCAGTGACCGCTTCCGGCGACGACAAGGCATTGACTATCAGGAGATAGATCGGCAGCAGCACCCAGACCGATAGCAGGATGACGGTGGCGACCAGCAGCCAGTTGCCGGCCTTGCGGGTCGCGGGCGCGGCGATTGGCATCTCTGCGACGGTGCTCATATGCGCGCTTCCTTCGGCACGCGCAGCACCCGCAGGAAGAACAGCGTGAGGCCGACCGAGATGGCGAGGATGAGCAGGGCGAAGGCGGCGGCAACGTTGCGATCCTGCAGCGAGAACTGCCAGTTGTAGGTCTCACCCATCAATACCGGCAAATTGGTGCCGCCGAGCGCCGCCACCACGGCGAAAACCTCGAAGGCGAGGATGACGCGCAGGATGATCGCCGTCTGCAGGCTGGGGCGCAGCAAGGGCAGCGTGATCTTGACGAAGCGGCTCCACGGGCTCGCGCCAAAGACCTCGGCCGCCTCGTGATATTCCCGGGGGATGAGCCCCATGCCGGCGACCAGGATGACCATCATGATCGCAGTCGCGCGCCAGATCTCGGCCAGTATCACTGCGACGAAGATGGTCAGCTTGCTCTGGTAGCCGAGGAACATGACGGGCCTGTCGACGAGGCCGAGGTTCGACAGCAGAGTGTTGAGGAAGCCGGACTGGTCGAAAATGGCGAGCCAGATCAGCCCAGCGGCGAGATCGGAGATGCCGAGCGGAATGGCGAAGATGTAGAGCGCCGCACCCCGCCCGGTTTCGAGCCTGGACACGACCGTAGCCATCAACAGCGCCATAACCAGCTGGATCGGCACGACGATGGCTGCGAGCAGGATGGTGTTCCAGAAGGCGACCGGGAATTTCCAGTTGCCGGTCATGGTGCGAAAATTGTCCAGCGTGAAGCCGCCGTCACGGGTGAAAGCCTCAAAGGCGACCAGCGCGAACGGGTAGAGGAAGAAGACGCAAAGGAACAGCGTCGCCGGCATCAGCAGCAGATAGGGCAGGGCCTTGCCGTGCATGGCATGTCCTTTGGCGTGGTGCGGCTGGCGCCCGGAACGCGACAGATTCCGGACGCCCCTCGGGAGGATTCTAGTCAACCGGGCAGGCACCTTCGGACGGCTTATCGGGTGCCCAGCACGGTGCCTTGGCCTGGTCGATGAGGGCCTTGAGCGCCGTCGCCTGTTCCTCGATCACGCCACGCACATCCTGGCCACCGAGCACGATACGCTCGAAACTGTCGACATAGACCTGGTTGAACTTGCCGCCGAGATCGCCGAGCCCCATCGGCAGCAATGCCGGCAGCGCATCCGGCGCACCGGTCATGGTGGCGATCACCGGGCCGAAGGCTTTCACCGAGGCCGGCATGTCGTCGGGCAGATTTACGTCGACCACGGGGAAGAAGTTGGTGGCCTTGAGCGTCGCGATCTGCGTTTCCGGCTTCAGCATATAGGCAACCAGCGCCTTGGCCTTGTCCATGTCCGGCGAGGTCTTCGGAATGGCGACGCCGGCGACCACCGGCATGTAGCCGCGACCCGCCGGGCCGGCCGGCGCCGGGAAGGCGGCGAACTCGTCGGGCCTCTGGTTGAACGCATCGGCAAGCCGCGCCACGTGGTCGAACGCCACCCACACTTCGCCGGTCAGCAGCGGCTCCTGCATGAAGGCATAATTGGTCGAATTCGGGTTGGTGTACTGCCACAATTCCTTGAACTTGTTCCATGCGGTCTCGGCCTCCGCCGAGCGGAACTTGGTCACCATCGAGCCGGTGTAGGACGGATAGAGAAAACCCTCGAAGAAACGGTGCTTCAGCCCCTTCGGTCCGGCCGGGAAGCCGAATTTCGGCGAGCCGGTCTTCTCGGCGATGTTCTTCGACCATTCGATCAGCTGGTCGTAAGTGATTTTGTTGAGATCGGCGCCGGCCGGCAGATATTGCAGCGCCTGCTTGTTGGCCGCCATCAGGAAGGTAGCCTGCATCCACGGCAGATATTTCTGTTCGTTTGTGCCGAGCATGCCGAGCTTCTTGTAGGCTTCGTTGAGCTTGACGCCGCCGACGTCGACGCCGGACAGATCGACAAGGTTCGCGCCGACCGTGGAGAAGTCGCCATGCAGGCCGCCGAGCACGCCGATGGTGCCGGAGCCGGCCTGCAGCTCGGCCTGGAGGCGGGTGAGCCAGGGCCCGTCCTCGGCGACTTGGTAGTCGACCTGGCCGTCAAACGACTTCAGCACTTCGCTGCGCATTTTCTGCGTCTCCTCCACAGGCCGCGCCTGCGTCGACCAGAACAGCACCTGGGCCTGCGCGCCGCCGATCGACATCGACAGCGCGAGTGCGGCGCCTGCCAGTGTCTTCAACGCATTCATCGTGGTCTTCCTCCCTGGTTGTGCGCCGCCCGGCTTCAGTTTTGTCCTGTGGGTGCCGGTCCTATGGGTGCCGGGCCATGGCTTGCCCGCGAAACCAATGTCGGCCGGATCAGCCGTGTCAGCGGCGCGGCGGACTTGTCGCCGATGACGGTCAACAGCATCTCGCCGATCTCGCGCGCGCATTGGCGGATCGAGGCATCGAATGTGGTGAGGCCGGGCGGCGCATAGGCCGAGGCCGCGATGTTGTCGAAGCCGATGACGGAGAGGTCGCGAGGGATGACCAGGCCGGAACGGGCAGCCTCTTCCATGACGCTGAGCGCCAACTCGTCGAACAGCGCGACGATAGCCGTCGGCCGCTCGGCGGCATGCAGCAGCCGGTTGATGGCCTGGATGCGGGCGCCGCGATCGAAGCGGGGCGCCGTCACCACATCGAGCCTGACCGACGGATCGCCTCGGCGCGTGATCGCTGCGGCGAGCCCGTCTTGCCGCAGATGGCGAAACGTCATCGGCTCGGCGATCGTCACCAGGCCGAAATGGCGGTGCCCGAGATCGTAGAGCATGTTGAAAGCTTCACCAAAGGCGTGCGCGCCATCGGTGTCGAGCCAGTTGTAGGCGAAGTCGGTGTCGAGCAGCCGGCCATGGGCGACGAATGGGAAATTGCGCTGGCGCAGATAGGCGAGCCGTTCGTCGACCTCGGCGATGCGGGTGACGACGACGCCATCGGCGCGTCCGGATTCGACAACATGGCGAAGCACGGAAAGTTCCGACTGGCCTTGCGCCGCGGCGGCGAGGATCAGATCGGTGCCATGCGAAACCAGCCCTTCGCCGAGCCCGGTGACGAATTCGCCAAGGAAGGAATCGACCAGATTGGGGCCGCGGATCGGCAGCACCATGCCGACAAAGCCGCTGCGGCCGGAGACCAGCGTGCGGGCTGCCGTGTTGGGCACGTAACCGGCCTGGCGCGCGGCTTCAGAGACGCGCTCGCGCGTCTTCAAGGCGATCTGCTGATGACCGGCAAGCGCCCGCGACACCGTGGTGATCGACAGGTCGAGCTGCGCGGCAAGTTCCTTGAGCTTGGTGACGCGAGCCGGCACCGTTCCTCCCAATCGAAGTGTTTGAAGCGTTTGTAATGGGTTCCAGTCACATTGCAAACGTTTTAAATCCTTGGCCGGGGGCAATGAGGTGTTGATCGCGCTACAGCGGGCCGAACCCTGTTTTTGGCCTTAGCGTGATTTGAACCACGCGGCGCTTGACTCCGGCGGCGGCTTGTGAAAAATTTTGCATCAACTGATAAAAATATCTTAGGGCGGAAATGGTTGGTTTTGGAAACGGCCTGCTGCGCGACGATGAAACCAGTATGGCGACGCGTGCCGCCTGGCTTCATTATGCCGGCGGCCTGACCCAGTCGGAGGTCGCCAAGCGGCTTGGCCTGACCAGCCTCAAGGCGCATCGCCTCATCACCAAGGCCAATCAGGAAGGGCTGGTCAAAGTCTATATCGACGGCGAAGTGTCGGAGTGCGTCGCGCTTGAGGACGAATTGTCCAGCCGCTACGGTCTCAACTATTGCGAGGTCGTTCCTGACTTCGATGGCGAAGACCTGCCGCTCAAGGCGCTCGGCATTGCCGGCGCGCAGTTTCTCAAGCGTGAGATCGAACGCGGCGAGGACACGCTGATTGGCGTCGGTCATGGCCGCACGCTAGCCGCCTGCGTCGAATATCTGCCGCGCATATCTGCCGAAAAGACCCGCTTCGTCTCACTGCTTGGCGGCCTGACGCGCAAGTTCTCGGCCAATCCGCACGACGTCATTCACCGCCTGGCCGAACGGACCGGCGCGGAAGCCTATGTGATGCCGGTGCCGATGTTCGCCAACACGGTCGAGGATCGAACCGTGCTGCTCGGGCAGAAGGGCATCAGTGAGGTCTTCGATCTCGGCAAGGCCGCCGACCTGCTCATTGCCGGCATCGGCACCGCCGAGCGCGAGGCGTCGCTGGTCGCCACCGGCATGATCGAAAAGGGCGAAATGGAAGAGATCCGCCGAAAGGGCGGCGTCGGCGAACTGCTCGGCCATTTCTTCGACGATGCTGGAAAGGCGGTCGAGACGACGCTTTCCAACCGGGCGCTGGCGCTGGCGCGCGAAGACATCAGCAATCGCAGGATTGTCGCCGTTGCCGGCGGCAAGGTGAAGGTTCGTGCCATTAAATCGGTGTTGGAGGGCCGCTATCTCAAGGGCTTGGTCACCGATGAGCGGACGGCGCGATCACTCGTGGAGCAGACGCCGGTCGGGTAGCCGGCAGCCATTCGATTGAAACTACCCTGTGGAGGAGAAGACACATGCATGAGAAAGAAAAAGACCTGATCGATGCGTTCCTGCGCGGACAAGTTGATCGTCGTGGGCTGATCAAGGGTCTTGGCGCGATGGGCCTTGCCGCTGGCACGGCCGGCACGCTGCTCAATCTGGGGCAGACCCGTGCGCTGGCGGCGGACTTCGACTGGCAGGCGCACAAGGGCAAGACCATCAAGCTCTTGCTCAACAAGCATCCTTACGCGGATGCGATGATCGCCAACCTTGAAAACTTCAAAAAGTTGACCGGCATGGAAGTCGTCTACGACGTCTTCCCGGAGGATGTCTATTTCGACAAGGTCACCGCTGCGCTGTCGGCCAGCTCGCCTGAATACGATGCCTTCATGACCGGCGCCTACATGACCTGGACCTATGGCCCGGCCGGCTGGATCACCGACCTTAACGAGTGGATCAAGGATCCGACCAAGACCAACGTGAACTATGCCTGGGACGACTTCCTGCCCGGTGTCAGGAAGTCCTGCGCCTGGAACGGTCAGCCTGGCGGCGTGCTCGGTTCCGACGACGCCAAGCAGTGGTGCATTCCGTGGGGCTTCGAACAGAACAACATCACCTACAACAAGGGTATGTTCGACAAGGTCGGCGTCAGCGTTCCCGGCAATATGGACGAGATGGTCGCTACGGCGGCCAAGCTCACCAAGGATGTCGGTGGCGGCGTCTACGGCATCGGCGTGCGCGGCTCGCGCTCCTGGGCGACGATCCATCCCGGCTTCCTGTCGGCTTACGCCAATTTTGACCAGAAGGACCTGAATGTCTCGGCCGACGGCAAATTGTCGGCCGCGATGAACACCGCCGAATCCAAGGCATTCCACAAACAGTGGGTCCAGATGATCCAGGAGAGCGGCCCCAAGGACTGGTCGACCTACACCTGGTATCAGGTCGGCACCGATCTCGGCGCCGGCGCCTCGGCGATGATCTACGACGCCGACATCCTCGGCTACTTCATGAATGGCGGCGACAATAAGATGGCCGGCAAGCTCGCCTTTTCAGCCTTCAAGGCCAATCCCGCCGCCAAGGCGCCGACGCCCAACATCTGGATCTGGTCGCTGTCGATGTCCAATTTCTCGAAGGACAAGGACGCCACCTGGTACTTCATGCAATGGGCATCCGGGCCCGAGCATGCACTGTTCGGTGCGACCAAGATGGACTTCGTCAATCCGGTCCGTCAGTCGGTCTGGAACGACCAGATGTTCCGCGAGAGGCTGAACAAGAGCTATCCGGGCTATGTCGAGATGTTCGACGTTTCGGCGCCCGGCGCCAGCATCAAGTTCACCCCGCAGCCGCTGTTCTTCGATCTCACCACCGAATGGGCGGCGACGCTGCAGAAGATGGTGGCCAAGGAAGTGCCGATCGACGAAGGCCTCGACATGCTGGCCACCAGCGTCGACGGCCAGCTCAAGGAAGCCGGGCTCGGCTGAGTCCTGGCGGCCGGCTGACCCGCTTCTGCGGGCCAGCCGGCCATTCCACTGCGAAGCGGCGCCTGGAGCATCAGACCCAAAAGTGGAGACCGGTTTTGGGAAAATCCGATGCTCAAACACTGGCGGTGCCGCCACTCGCCCAACCGGCCGCCTAGCTCCCTGGGCGGCCGGCAGGGCGAAGCAACAGAGATGACGGGTGAGCAACGATGACTGCGGCGACAATGCAAAGAAACAGGCCTTCCGGCTTCAGGATCAGCAAGAAAGTGCTGCCCTATGTCCTCAGCCTGCCGGCCTTGCTCGTCTGCATCGGCATCCTGATCCCGTTCTTCACATCGGTCGTCTATTCGTTCCAGCGCTACCGGCTGAGCCAGCCCTGGGCGCGGCAGTTCAACTGGGGCGACAACTATATCTCGTTTTTCACGGACCCGAGGTTCTGGAACACGCTGGAGATATCGCTGCTCTATGCCGGCATCACCGTGCTGCTCGAACTGCTTCTCGGTCTCGGCATCGCCATGCTGCTGCAGAAGCGCTCGACGCTAAACAACTTCATCTCGATCATGCTGTTGATGCCGCTGATGACGGCGCCGGCGCTTGCCGCGCTGATGTGGAAGCTGATGACCAATCCCGGCTTTGGCGTGCTGAGCTATCTCGCCAGCCTGATCGGACTGCAGGATTTCCGCTGGGCCTCGTCGCCGTCGACCGCGCTTTTCACGGTGGTCCTTGTTGATATCTGGGTCTACACGCCCTTCATCATGATCCTGCTGCTTGCCGGCCTGCGCAGCCTGCCGACGCAGCCCTTCGAGGCGGCAGCACTTGACGGCGTGCCGCGGAGTTTCGTGTTCTTCCGCATCACCTTGCCGATGCTGACACCCTACATCCTGACGGCGACGCTGTTCCGTCTGCTGGATTCCATCCAGCAGTTCGACATCATCTATGCCATGACCCAGGGCGGTCCGGGCGATACGCTGACTGTCTTCCAGGTCGAGGCCTACCTCAACTTCTTCCAGTCGACCAATGTCGGCCGCTCGGCGGCGCTGATGATCATCCTGTGGGCGATCACCTATTTCCTCTCGAACATCTTCATCAAGAACTGGCTGCGGCTGCGCGAACGCGCTCGCGGCCAGGCATAGGAGGCTGAGATGGAACACACCTCGCTTCTCGAACGCATCCTGCGCGGCATAGCGCTGACGCTGGTCGTGATCTTCTTCATGTTCCCCATCGTCTGGATCCTCATGATGTCCTTCCAGACCAACGAGACCATCCTGCGGATTCCGCCGCAGCTTGTCTTCAAGCCGACGCTGGCCAACTACACCGCACTGATCACCGGAAAGCTGACGACGGCAGCCGGCACGCTCGACATCGCCTTCATGCGCAACCTCTGGAATTCGGTGTTCCTGTCGGTCACCTCGGTCGCCGTCGCGCTGCTGCTCGGCGTTCCCGCCGCTTACGCCTTTGCCCGGCACAAGTTCCGCGGGTCGGAGGACATTGCCTTCACGCTGCTGTCGTTCCGGTTCGCGCCGGCGCTGCTGGTGCTGCTGCCGCTGACCCTCTACTTCCAGAAACTTGGACTGGCCAACACCTATATCGGGCTGATCTGGGTCTATCAGCTGATCTGCCTGCCGCTGATCCTGTGGATCGTGCGCGGCTATTTCGAGGACATCCCGGCCGATATCGAATATGCCTATCGCATTGCCGGCCATTCCTGGTTCGCCACCTTCCGCAAGATCGCGCTACCGCTCGCCGGCCCCGGCATTGCGGCGGCCGGCCTGCTCGCCTTCATCTTCGCCTGGAACAATTTCGTTTTCGCCCTCGTGCTCGCCTCGGCCGACAAGCAGCCGGTGACAGTCGGCGCGCTCGCCTTCATCACCTCCTCCGGCATCCAGTACGGCCAGATCTCGGCAGCGATCGTGCTGTCGATCACCCCGACGCTGGCGCTTGCGCTTTACGCGCAGCGCTATCTCGTCGAAGGCCTGTCGCTCGGCGCGGTGAAAGGATAGCTCCGATGGCCAGCCTTGAATTGCGAAATGTCGTCAAACGCTACAAGAGCCAGACTGTGCTCGACAATCTGTCGCTGAGCGTCGCCGATGGCGAAACCCTGGTCCTGTTCGGACCGTCCGGCGCCGGCAAGACGGTGCTGCTGCGGCTCATAGCCGGCGTCATCGACCCCGATGAAGGAAAGATACTTATCGGCGGCGAGGACATGACCGACCTTGACGCCGAGTTCCGCGGCGTCGGCATGGCGTTCCAGAATTTCGCGCTGTTTCCGCACATGACCGCCTTCGACAACATTGCGACACCGCTTCAGGCCAAGCGATCGTCGCAAAGTGCGATGAAGTCGGGCGTCGAGAGCGTTGCCAAGCTGCTGAAGATCGGCCACGTGCTCAGCCATAAGCCACGGGCGCTGTCCAACGGCCAGAAGCAGCGCACCGCACTCGCCCGCGCTCTGGTCGGCGCGCCGCCGGTGCTCCTGCTCGACGACCCCTTGCGCAACGTCGATGCCAAGCTGCGCTTCGAGATGCGGCTCGAACTACCGAGGCTGCTGGCCGACCGTGGCGCGACCGTCGTCTACGTCACCCAGGACTACAAGGAGGCCATGGCGCTCGGCGACCGCATCGCGGTGATGTCGCAAGGTGTGATCAAGCAGCTCGGCACGCCCGAGCAGATCTATCGCGAGCCGGCCAACATCGAGATCGCGCGGCTGTTCGGCGATCCGACGATCAACCTGCTCGACGTCAAGCCGTTGCGCGATGCCAAGGGCATCTATGTCGGTCTGTCGAATGTCCAGGTCCATCTGACGGGCGCCTATGACGCGACGGTCGGCCGCGATTGCGTGATCGGCTTGCGGCCCGAAGCGCTGCGCTTTGTCGGCGAAGGCACGCCCGCTGCCATTCCGGTGACGGTCGAGGCGGAGACGCCGCTCAACGAAAAGATCGTCACACTGGTGCGCACCGTGCGCGGCCGCGAAATCCTCGTCTCCCGGCCGGCCGGAACACCGGGTCAAACCGAGGACAGGGCCCACATTGCCGTCGACGGCAAAAGTGCGCTGCTGTTCGATCATGCCAGCGGCGACCGCATCGGCGCCAGCAACGTGGTCAATCTGCGCAGCGGAGAAGCGGCATGAGCCAGAGCGCACTCGCCATCTCAGGCGTCGACAAGTTCTACGGCCCGATCGACAGGGGCGTGCACGCCGTCCAGAACCTGACGATCGAAATTGACAAAGGCGAGATCGTCGCATTGCTCGGCTCGTCCGGATGCGGCAAGACCTCGACATTGCGCATGATCGCCGGTTTCGAAGAGGTCTCGCGCGGCGCCATCTCGGTTGCCGGCCGCAAGGTGCACACGCTGCCGCCGGTCAGACGCAATGTGGCGATGGCGTTCGAGGGCTACTCGCTCTATCCGCCGCTGACCGTGCGCGAGAACATGGCGTTTGCGCTGAAGGCGGCCAAGCTGCCGAAAAGCGAGGTCGATGCGAAGGTTGCCAGCATCGCCAAGCTGCTCGAGATCGAGGACATTCTGGAGCGCTATCCGAGCTCCATCTCCGGTGGCCAGCAGCAGCGCGCAAGCCTCGGCCGGGCGCTGATCCGCAAGGCCGATCTGCATCTGCTGGACGAACCGATGGGCCAGCTCGAACCGCAGCTTCGCGCGGTGCTGCGCGGCCGCATCAAGCACTTCATCAAGGAGCGCGGCTTGACCGCGATCCTGGTCACCCACGACCAGACCGAGGCGAACGCGCTTGCCGACCGGATCGCGGTCATGGAAGGCGGCGTGCTGCAGCAGTTCGACACGCCCGACATGCTCAAGCAGCGGCCGGCCAACCTGTTCACCGGCACCTTCGTCGGCGAGCCGCCGATGAATGTCTTCGAGGCCTATGTCGGCACGGCTGCAGACAAGATCAATCTGCGGCTGCCCGACGGGCTTTCGCTCGACTATGACAAGGACGCGTTCAGCGGCTCGGTTCGCGACGAATTGCTCAAACGCGAGCGGGTCGTCATCGGCATAAGGCCCTATGCTGTTCGCCGCTCGAAGGACGGCGTGCCGGCCACGGTTTCGGCCAACCAGTGGCTCGGCGACCAGACGCATATCGCGGCGGATTTCGCAGGCGGCTCGCTGGTCCTGGTCGAACATGACCGGACCCGGTTGGAGCTTGGCGCGCCGATCAATATCAGCATCGATCCGAAAAACCTGCACGTCTTCGATCAGTCCAGCGGCATGGCCATTTCGCACGGCATGGAGCTTGCCTGATGCGGGATGTGTTGATCGGCATCGACGCCGGCACGTCTGTCATCAAGTCCGTCGCCTTCGACACGGCGGGCCGACAGCTCGCGGCCACGGCGTTGCCGAACCGGTATGAGACCTTGCCGGGCGGCGGCGCCGAGCAGGATCTGGCGCGCACCTGGGCCGATACCGCGACCACCCTGCGCCAGCTTGCCGACAAGGTGCCGGACCTCGCCAGCCGCACCATTGCGATCGCCGTGACCGGGCAGGGCGACGGCACCTGGCTGATCGACAAGGAGGGTGAACCGGTCGCCAAAGGCTGGCTGTGGCTCGACGCGCGCTCTGCCGCGATCGTCGAGGAGATCCGCGCGCGGCCCGATGACCGGCTCCGCTTCGAAAAGACCGGCAGCGGGTTGGCCGCCTGCCAGCAGGGACCGCAGCTTGCCTTCATGAAGCGCAACGCGCCTGACATGCTTGCCGATGCCGCGACAGCATTCCATTGCAAGGACTGGCTTTATTTCAACCTGACCGGCGAACCCGCCACCGATCCGTCCGAGGGCACCTTCACCTTCGGCGACTTCCGCACCCGTGGCTATTGCGACGATGTGCTTGAGGTGCTCGGCGTTGCCGATCTCAGGCATCTGCTGCCGCCGATCGTCGACGGCACCAGGCATAGCGCCGGCCTGTCGGCGGCGGCCGCCGAAGCGACCGGGCTGCTTTCCGGTACGCCGGTGGTGCTGGCCTATGTCGACGTGGCCTGCACCGCGCTCGGCGCCGGCCTGCTCGACCGCGAGCGCAAGCCCGGCTGCTCCATCATCGGCTCCACCGGCATGCATATGCGGCTTGCGCAGACGCCTGACGAGGTGCTGCTCAACGAGGCGGCGACCGGCTACACGATGACGATGCCGGCCCCCGGCGTCTTTGCGCAGATGCAGTCGAACATGGCGGCGACACTCAACATCGATTGGGTTCTGGGTCTCGCCTCCGGCATTCTCACCTCGCAAGGCATCACCCGCACCAATGGCGAGATGATCGCGCTGGTCGATGAATGGATAACGTCATCGGAGCCGGCCTCGCTGCTCTATCAGCCCTACGTGTCTGAGGCCGGCGAGCGCGGGCCGTTCGTCGACGCTAATGCCAGGGCCGGTTTCGTCGGCATTTCGTCGCGGCACGGTTATGCCGACATGGTCCGCGCCGTTTTCGAGGGACTGGCATTCGCCTCGCGCGATTGCTACGCCGCCATGGGGCCGCTGCCGAGCGAGATCCGGCTGACCGGCGGTGCGGCCAGAAGCCCGGCTCTGCGCAAGATCCTGGGTGCTGTCGTCGGCGCTGCCATTCGCACCAGCCAACGCGAGGAAGCCGGTGCGGCGGGCGCCGCGATGATCGCCGCAGTCTGCGTCGGCCAATACAAGTCGATGGACGAATGCGTCGGCGAATGGGTCACGCCGCTGCTGGGTGCGGCGGAGCCGAGCGACCCAAAACTTGCCGCGATCTACGAGCGGGCGGTTCCGTCCTACACATTGGCGCATGAGGCGCTGCGGCCGGTCTGGCGGTCGATGGCCGCATCCAGGGCAAACTGAGAAGTCGAGCATGCGTAGGAAGATTGCAATTATCGGCGACCGCTTCATGCTTCCCCAGGTGTTTCGCGAGAAAATCGAGGAGGCCTGCGGCGACAATCTCGACATCCGCACGCTTGAGACCGCATGGCCCGACGAGCCGATGGAATTCGGCAATGCGGCGCTCGGCCTCGACAGGGTCAAGGAGTATTTTGGCGATCCGGACGAGGTGGTCGATTTCATTGGCGACGCCGAGATATTCGTCACCCAGCTTGCGCCGCTCTCCGAGACCATGATGCAGCGTCTGCCTACTCTGAAACTGGTTGCGGTCTCGCGCGGTGGCCCGATCAACATCGACATGGGCGCCGCCAGGGCCCACGGCATCACCGTCGTCAATGTGCCCGGCCGCAATGCAAGTGCTGTGGCCGAGTTCACCATCGGTGCCATCCTTGCCGAGACGCGGCTGATCCGGGTCGGGCACGAAGCCTTGCGCAAGGGGGAATGGCGCGGCGATCTCTACCGCGCCGACCGCACCGGCCGCGAGCTCAACGAAATGACCGTCGGCGTCATCGGCTACGGCAACATCGGCACCAAGGTTGTCCGCCTGCTGCGCGCGTTCGGCTGCCGCATCCTGGTCACCGATCCCTATGTGCAACTGAGCGCCGAAGACCGCAATGACGGCGTCGAACTGGTCGCGCTCGACGATCTCCTGTCCCGCTCCGATGTGGTCACGCTTCATCCCCGGGTGACTGAGGAAACCCGCGGCTTGATCAACAAGGACACCATCGCTCGGATGAAGCCGGGGGTGATCTTCGTCAACACCGCGCGCGGGCCGCTGGTCGACTACGACGCGCTTTACGATGCGCTGGTCTCAGGCCATATCGGCAGCGCCATGCTGGAGACGTTTGCGGTCGAGCCGGTGCCTGCCGACTGGCCGCTGCTGCAGCTGCCGAATGTCACGCTGACGCCGCATATCGCCGGCGCGTCGGTGCGCACGGTGACCTATGCGGCCGAGCAGGCGGCCGAAGAGGTGCGCCGCTTTATCGCCGGGCTCCCACCGGTCAACCGATGCTGAAGGTCGCGGCAGCCATGAAACACAGTCCAGGCATTGAGGATCCGGCGAGATGAGCGGCGCCACTGAAATCGTCGATCTCTTCGTCATCGGCGGCGGCGTCAACGGCGCTGGCATCGCGCGCGACGCAGCTGGCCGCGGGCTTTCCGTCATTCTGTGCGAAAAAGACGATCTGGCCGAAGGCACCAGTTCGCGATCGGGAAAGCTCGTCCATGGCGGCCTGCGCTATCTCGAATATTACGAGTTCCGGCTGGTGCGCGAGGCACTGATCGAGCGCGAAGTGCTGCTTGAATCGGCTCCGCACATCATCTGGCCGATGCGCTTCGTGCTGCCGCACAGCCCGGACGACCGGCCTGCCTGGCTGGTCCGGCTCGGCCTGTTCCTCTACGACCATCTCGGCGGCCGCAAGCGGCTGCCGGCCACCCGCACGCTTAACCTGCGCACCGCGCCCGAAGGCGCCCCGATCAAGGATGCGTTCAAGCGCGGTTTCGAATATTCCGATTGCTGGGTCGACGACGCTCGTCTTGTCGTCATCAATGCGCTCGACGCCGCGGAACGGGGAGCAAGGATCTTCACCCGGACTGCCTGCACTGCCGCCCACCGTGAAAACGACCTGTGGTCGGTCGAGATGCGCGACAGCCGAACCGGCGTCAGGACCACGGTTCGGGCACGGGCACTGATCAACGCTGCCGGTCCCTGGGTCAACGACATCATCAACCGCGTGGCCGGCCAGAACTCCAAGCGGAACGTGCGCCTGGTCAAGGGCAGTCACATCGTCGTGCCGAAATTCTGGGAAGGGCGGCAGGCCTATCTCGTCCAGAACAGCGATAAGCGCGTGATCTTCATCAATCCCTACCAGAACGATCTGGCCCTGATCGGCACCACCGACATTCCCTATGACGGGCGGCCGGAAGATGTGAAGGCTGATACCAGCGAGGTCGACTATCTGATCAGGGTGGTCAACCGCTACTTCAAGCGTGAGCTTGCGCGGAGCGATGTCATCTACTCGTTCTCGGGCGTCAGGCCGCTCTATGACGACAACGCCGACAATCCAAGCGCGGTGACGCGCGACTATATTTTCGAGCTCGACGCGTCGGCCGGGCAGGCGCCGCTGCTCTCCGTCTTCGGCGGCAAGATCACCACCTTCCGCAAACTGGCCGAGCACGCGCTGGACCGGATCGCCCCGTTCTTTCCGAAAATGGGCAAGCCATGGACGTCGAAAGGCTATCTGCCGGGCGGCGATATCGCCAATGCTGACTTTGAGCAGTTTCTCGGCGATCTCGGCCGCGAATATCCCTGGATGCCGGCATCGCTGGTCAAGCACTATGGCCGGCTCTACGGCACCAGGACACGCGTTCTGATTGGTGCGGCTAGGTCGCTCACCGATCTTGGGCGGTGCTTCGGCAAGGATTTTTTCGAACGCGAGGCCAATTATTTGTTCGAGCATGAATGGGCGCTGACCGCTGCCGATATTCTCGAACGGCGCACCAAGCACGGCCTGCATCTGTCCGCCGCAGAAAGAGCCGCCTTCGAGAACTGGTGCGCGAGCCGACTGGTGAAAGCAAGCTGATGGCGTTTACGCTTTCCCTCAACACCAATCCGCTGGTCAACCGTTTCGCCGAACCGGACGATCTGATCGACGCGATCGCCTATGACATCGGCATCAGGGACGTGCAGCTCACGCACGAATTCGTCAATCCCGGCTGGCCGGCGGCGACGATCTCGAAATTCGTCCGCCTGTTCCGCACCGCGCTCGACCGCACCGCTGTGCGCGTAACATCGGGGATGACCGGTCCCTATGGGCGGCTCAACCATTTCGGCCATCCGGACGCCGACGTGCGCCGCTACTACGTTGATTGGTTCAAGACCTTTGCCGACATTTCGGCCGAACTCGGCGCCAGCGGCATGGGCACGCAATTCGCGATCTTCACGCATAGGGATTTCGACGATCCGGACCGTCGCGCGCGGCTTTTCGATATCGCACTGGAATGCTGGCGCGAGGTTGCCGAGCACGCCAAGGCGGCCGGATTGACCTATCTGTTTTGGGAGCCGATGTCGGTCGGCCGCGAATTCGGCCATACGATCGAGAGTTGCTGGGCACTGCACAACCAGATCGAAGCAGCCGGCATGGCCATCCCGATGGAGATGATGGTCGATATTGACCATGGCGACGTGACCTCGAGCAACCCGGCCGACATCGATCCCTATGCCTGGGCCGAAGCCTTTCCCAGGGTATCGCCGATCATCCACATCAAACAGTCGTCGATGAACAAGGGCGGCCATTGGCCGTTCATCGCCGCCTACAACAAGGACGGCCGCATCACGCCGGAAAAGCTTCTGGAGACGGTTCGCCGCGGCGGCGGCGTCGACAACGAGATCTGCCTCGAACTGTCGTTTCGCGAACGCGAGCCGGTCGACCACCAGGTCGTCGCCATGATCCGCGAGTCGGTCGACTACTGGGCGCCGTTTATCGAGACCGGCAGGGCGGCGATTTTGCCGCGAACCGAGTAGAACCGGCGGGGCAATTGGACGAATCCCCCTCACCCGGATTGCCAACCGAATTGCGAAGGGCGATTCGGGGCAATCCGACCTCTCCCCGAGGGGAGAGCAGATCGCCAGCGTTGCCGCCAGCCTCTTCTCCCCAGCGGGGAAAAGGTGGCCGCGAAGCGGCCGGATGAGGGGGAGCCTTACTCAGCCGAATTTCGGGTCGAGACTGCTCGATTTGTAACGCTTGGCCATTTCCGAGACCGGCAGCGGCTTGATCTTGGGGGCGTTGCCGGCGGTGCCGAACTGCTCGAAGCGCTCCTTGCAGAGCTTCCTCATCGCGGCCATTGCCGGCGTCAGATACTTGCGCGGGTCGAACTCGCTGGGGTTTTCGGTCAGCACCTTGCGGATCGCGCCGGTCAGCGCCATGCGGTTATCGGTGTCGATGTTGATCTTGCGCACGCCGTGCTTGATGCCGCGCTGGATCTCCTCGACCGGCACGCCCCATGTCGGCTTCATCTGGCCGCCATATTTGTTGATGATCTCCTGCAGCTCTTCCGGCACCGAGGACGAGCCGTGCATGACGAGGTGCATGTTCGGCAGGCGGCGATGGATCTCCTCGATCACATTCATGGCCAGAACCGCGCCGTCCGGCTTGCGCGAAAACTTGTAGGCGCCGTGGCTGGTGCCCATAGCGACGGCCAGCGCATCGACATGTGTGTCCTTGACGAACTGCACCGCCTGCTCCGGATCGGTCAGCAACTGGTCGTGGCTGACGGCGCCTTCGACGCCGTGGCCGTCTTCCTGTTCGCCGCCGCCCATCTCCAGGGAGCCGAGAACGCCGATCTCGCCTTCCACCGACACGCCGCCCCAATGCGCCATATCGACGACGCGCCGCGTGATACCGGAATTATAATCGTAATCGGCCGGCGTCTTGCCGTCTTCCTTCAGCGATCCGTCCATCATCACCGAGGTGAAGCCATACTGGATCGCGGTCACGCATGTGGCTTCGTTGTTGCCGTGGTCGAGATGCATGCAGACCGGGATATCGGGATGGATTTCGACCAGCGCGTCGATCAGCTTGGCCAGCACGACGTCGTTGGCATAGGCGCGGGCGCCGCGGCTCGCCTGCAGGATAACTGGCGATTTGGTCTCCTCGGCGGCCTCCATGATGGCGAGGCCCTGTTCCATATTGTTCATGTTGAACGCAGGCACGCCATAGCCGTGTTCGGCGGCATGGTCGAGCAATTGTCTCAATGTGATGCGAGCCACCCAATAGTCTCCCGTATTTGGTTTCAAGCCTATGGTTGTGAGCTGTCCGGTCGTCGTTCAGCCCACTGATGCTTCTGGCCGGATTTCCGGAGAACCGCAACCTTTGGCCAAGGCGCCGGGAGCAATTCTTGTTACAAGACAGCAATCAAAAGCAAATAATATCCCAAAGAAATGTAACATCATCACAAAAATTTAGATGCCCATGCGATTTCCTCTGTTATAATAGCTTTGGCTCGCCGTATCCGCCACCGCGGATTCGCAGCGGACCGGAATTCAGGAAACAGGCTGGGCAATGAAGAGCGACGGCCGGCGGCAAGGCATCATGGATTTTCTGATGGACACTGGCACGGCCAGTGTCGATGAGCTTGCCACGCGCTTCGGCGTGTCGAAGATGACCGTGCATCGTGATCTCGACGAGCTTGAGGAAAGCGGCTTCCTGCGCAAGGTGCGCGGCGGTGCTTCGATCCAGCCGAGCGGCCTTTTTGAGAGCGATTTCCGCTACCGTCAGAAGCAGGCCGGTGAGGAGAAGCAGCGTTTGGCCGCTGCTGCCGTGGCGATGATCGAACCGGGCCAGACGGTGATCATCGACGACGGCTCGACGGCCGGCGGCATTGCGCGCCACCTTGCGGATCTCCGCCCGCTGACGGTGATCTCCAACAATCTGGCCGTCATCCAGGATCTGGCAGGCGTTGGCGGGATCACCTTGATCGCGCTCGGCGGCCAGTACAGCAAGAAATTCCACGGTTTCTTCGGCCTGCTTGCCGAGGACACGTTGCGATCGTTGCGCGCCGATGTCGCCTTCCTGTCGTCGTCGGCCATCCACGGCGCTTCCGCCTTTCACCAGGACCAGGAAGTGGTCCATACCAAGCGGCTGATGATGGCTGCGGCCGCCCGCAAATATCTGCTGGTCGATCACGGCAAGTTCGGCCGCACGGCCCTGCATTTCCTGACCGATCTCACGGCGTTCGACGCCGTCTTCACCGGTCGCGAACTGGAAACCCAGATGCGCGAGGCGCTGGATGGCGCCGGTGTTTCGCTAACGCTAGTCGAGAAGGACTAGACCATGATCCCGAAAAGTGGGAACCGGTTTTCGGAAAAGATCATGGTCAAAGAAGGAGATAGAGCCCCATCCCGCTTCGCGGGATGGAACAGGCTCTAGAAGGAGGACGCATGGTTTACTGGGTCGGCACAAGCTGGAAAATGAACAAGACGCTTGCCGAGTCGATTGACTTCGCCGACGCGCTGGCGGGGTTCGTCCCCGGTTTCGACGACCGTATCCAGCCCTTCGTCATCCCGCCCTTCACGGCGGTTCGCGAGGTCAAGAAGGCGTTGGCGATGACGCTGGTCAAGGTCGGTGCCCAGAACATGCATTGGGCCGACGCCGGAGCCTGGACCGGGGAGATCTCGCCGGTGATGCTGACGGATTGCGGGCTCGACCTCGTCGAGCTCGGCCATAGCGAACGGCGCGAGCATTTCGGCGAGACCGACAACGCGGTCGGCCTTAAAACCGCAGCGGCGGTGAAGCACGGGCTTGTGCCGCTCATCTGCGTCGGCGAGACATTGGCGCAACGCAACAGCGGCCAGGCCGATGCGGTGCTGGCCTTGCAGGTGCATGGCGCGCTGCAATATCTCGAAGGCCAGGCAAAGGCGGCGACGATCGTGTTTGCTTATGAGCCGGTCTGGGCGATCGGCGACAAGGGCATTCCGGCAAGTGCCGACTATGCCGACAGGCAGCAGGCGCTGATCAAGAAGATCGCCGGCGATCTTCTGCCGTCCATACCGCCGGTGCTTTATGGCGGCAGCGTCAATCCGCAAAATGCCGCCGAACTGATCGGACAGCCTCATATCGACGGGCTGTTCATCGGCCGCTCCGCCTGGCAGGCAGAAGGCTATATCGACATCCTCCAACGCGCCTCGGCGGCGATCTAGAGCATGATCCCGAAAAGTGGAATCCGGTTTTCGGAAAAGATCATGCTCAAACAAATGATAGAGCCAATCCCGATTCCATCGGGATGGAACAGGCTCTGAAGCAATCGAACAGGAAAGGACAGAAAAAATGAAAATAGCTATTGGAGCCGACAGCGCCGGCAAGCCGCTGCTCGACGTCATCGCCGCGCATCTGGCCACCAAACCCGGCCTCGCCGTCAGCGATCTCAGCCAAGCCGGTTACTATGCCGACCTGTCGCAGAAGCTCGCCCAGACCATCCTCGACGGCGAGAACGATCGCGGCATCCTGTTTTGCGGCACCGGTATCGGCGTTTCCATCTCGGCCAACAAGGTGCCCGGCATTCGCGCAGCACTCACCCACGACACCTATTCGGCGGAGCGCGCGGCCAAATCCAACAATGCCCAGATCATCACAATGGGCGCCCGTGTCATCGGCCCGGAACTGGCCAAGTCGATCGTCGACGCCTGGCTCGCATCGGAGTTCGATGAAAAGGGACCGTCGGCCGGCAATGTCCAGGCGATCGACAGGCTCGACGCGGCGAAGCTGGGCTAAGCCAGGCTTTTCCGGATCGCGCCGATGACAATAACAGCCGACGCGGCGCCGGGGTCCATGTGCCCGAGCGACCGCTCGCCGAGCCGCGATGAGCGACCCTTCGCGGCAATCATGTCCTTGGTCGCCTCGGCGCCCCGTTCGGCTGCTTCAAGGGCGGCTGCGAGGCTTTCGGACACAGTTTTGCCTGAGGCATGCGCGGCGGTGGCGGCTTGTGCAGCCGGCAGCCAGGCGTCGATCATCGTCTTTTCGCCAATCTCGGCCTTGCCGCGATCCTGGATGCCTTGCGCCATCGCCTGGAACAGGGCGACGATGTCGGCGCCCGCCAAAGTCGCCTTGCCCTTGACGGCGGCCGCGCCACGCATGAAGGCCGTTGCGTAAAGCGGGCCTGACGAGGCGCCGACGGCGTTGAGGAACGATTTCGCCGCGGTGTTGAGGAGAGCTGTCGGCTCGGTCGCTGCGAGGTCCAGCGAAGCGAGCGCATCGCGCACCGCGCCGAAGCCGAGCGCCATGGCGATGCCATGATCGGCGTCGCCGATGACGCCGTCGAGTTGGCAGAGCCGGTCCTTGTCGGCTTCGATCGCCGCCGCGATCGCATCGAACATTGTTTTCAAGCCGACTGTGTCGATGGATGTCATGGATGCTGCTTTCAGCCGGCGCGAAACATGGCGCAGTCGCAAGGATGGTCGAGCATCGTCTGCAATTCGCCGTCGAGATGCATCAGCGTCACCGAGGCGCCGGCCATTTCGAGCGAGGTGCAATAATTGCCGACCCAGGTCGCGTGAACTGACATGCCGATGTCATCGAGCCTCTGCTTGACGCGCCGGTTCATGATGTAGAGCTCCATCAGCGGCGTCGAGCCGAGCGAATTGACGAGTACGGCGACCTTGTCGCCACGTGCCGGCGCCATTTCGTCGAGGATCTTGTCCAGCATCTCATCGGTGATCTCGTCGGCGGTTTTCAGTTTTCCGCGCGAAATGCCCGGCTCACCATGAATGCCCATGCCGATCTCCATCTCGTCCGGTCCGATCTCGAAATTCGGCCGGCGGGTCTGCGGCAGCGAACAGGGCGACAGCGCCACGCCCATGGTGAAGGTGTGATCGTTGGCTTTCCGGGCGATACGCTCGCATTCGTCGGATGACAGCATCCGGTCGCACGCCGCACCGGCGGCCTTGAAGATGAAGAAATTGCCGGCAACACCACGCCGCTTTTGCCTCTGGTCAGGCGGCGCCGAGGCGACATCGTCGGTGGTCAGCACGGTGCGCACCTCGATGTCGTCCATCGCCGCCATCTCTGCGGCCATGTCGAAATTCATCACGTCGCCGGCGTAGTTGCCGTACATGAACAGCACGCCGGCGCCGCCGCTGGCCGCCTTGGCGCATTCGAGGATCGGGTCCGGCGGCGGCGAGGCAAAGACATTGCCGATTGCCGCCGCGTCGGCCAGCCCCTTGCCGACGAAACCGAGGAAGGTCGGCTCGTGGCCTGAGCCGCCGCCGATGACGAGACCGACCTTGCCCTGGCGAGGTCCATCGCGGGCAACAATCGAGCGTGGGCTGCCCTCCATGCTTTTGAGATGGCGGGGATGCGCGGCCAGAATGCCCTCCAGCATCTCGTCGACAGTGCGGTTGCCGTCGTTGATGATCTTCTTCGTCTGCACCGGCAGCCTCCCGATTTCGGTATTTTCGCAGATAGTACAGCGTGTTACCGGAATTTCCACCCGGGACGGACATTTCACGCGGCAATATGTTCCCGCGCGGCCAGGATCTGCATGCAGGCGTGGGCTGCCTCTTTTGCCCCTGAAGTGCTCGAAGAAGAAGCGGTGGGAAGAGCTGATAACTTGCCCCGTCAAATGGCGATCACCGGCAAGGCAGGCAGCAGCTTGTCCAAGGTGATGGGAAATTCACGCACCCGCACGCCGGTTGCGTTGTAAATGGCGTTGGCGACTGCAGCCCCTGCACCGCAGACGCCGAGTTCGCCGAGACCCTTCGCGCCAAGTGGATTGGCCTTGTCGTCATGCTCCTCGAGGAAGACGACCTCCATCTCGGGGACGTCGCCGTTGATCGGGACGTGATACTCGGCAAGGTCGTGATTGACGAAGTGGCCATAGCGCGGATCGAGCACCGTCTGTTCCATCAGCGCCGCACCGATCCCCCAGGTCATGCCGCCGATGATTTGCGAGCGCGCAGTCTTGGCGTTGAGGATACGGCCCGCGCCCATCACCGCCAGCATCCGGCGCATGCGGATCTCACCGGTGTCGCAATCGACTGCGATCTCGGCGAAATGCGCGCCATAGGAATGCTGCGAGTAAGCCTTGTATGACTGGGTGGTAGCGCCTGCGGCTATCGAGCCTTCGGCCTCGAACCCGTCGGGAGCGATCCGCCGGATGAGATCGGCCAGACTTGCCGACCTCTGGCCGACCCTCACCTCGCTGTTAGCAAAGCTCGCCTCGGTGGCGTTCGCACCACGCAACGGTGAGGCCTCGCTCGACTGCGCCGCCTTCAGGATCCGTTCCTTGAGGGCGTTGCAGTGCAGCGCCGACCCCGCGCTCGCCGCGCCCCAGGACCCGCCGGAGCCGGCGGTGCGCGGGAAGCGGCTGTCGCCAAGCTCCACTTTGATGGACGAGATCGGCAGACCGAGGCTGTCCGCAGCGATCTGGGTCAGGATCGTATAACTGCCGGTCCCGATATCCGTCATGTCGAGCCGCGCCGTCACCCGGCCGTCCCGGTCGATCGCAACCCGCGCCGTCGCCGCGCCGATGTAGTTGGGACGGATCGCCGCCGCCATGCCGTAGCCGATGAGCTTGCGGCCCTCTCGGGTGCTGCCGGGCGTCGGGTTTCTCCGCTGCCAACCGAAGCGGCGGGCGCCTTCCTCCATGCAGGCGACGAGGTTGCGGGTGGAGAACGGCACGCCGCGCTCGGGATCCTGTGCCGGTTCGTTACGGATCCTGAGTTCGATCGGGTCCAGGCCGAGCCGCTCGGCGAGCTCATCCATGGCGCATTCGAAAGCCAGCATGCCGGGCGCTTCGCCGGGCGAGCGCATCCATTCGCCACGGTTGATATCCAGCGGAACCAGGCGATGGCGGGTGACACGGTTCGGCGCCGCATAAAGCGAGCGGGCAAAAACTGCCGTTTGCTCGCAGTACTCCTCGAAGCTGGACGTTGCCGACCAGACGTCGTGCGCGATCCCGGTGAGCCGCCCGTCGGTGTCCGTACCGAGACGTACCTGTTGGATCATCTCTGCGCGGTGACCGGCATTGGCAAACATCTGTTGTCGCGTCAGCGCGATCTTGACGGGACGCTGCAGGACCTGCGCTGCAAGCGCGGCCAGGATTGTATCGGAATGGGCAATCAGCTTGGAGCCGAAGCCTCCGCCGATGAAGGGGCTGATGATGCGCACACGCTCGGGCGGAATGCGAAGCGTGCTGGCGACCCCCGCCCGGAAATTCGCCAAGGTCTGCGCCGATGTATGGATCGTCAGCTCGTTGCCTGACCAGGCGGCGAGCGTCGCATGGGGTTCCATCGGATTGTGATGTTCGAAGGGCGTCCGGTAAGTAACATCGACCTTGACCGGAGCCGCGGCAAAGGCGCTCTCGAAGTCGCCGACCACGCTGTCGGTCTCGAAGCCGGCATTGGTCCGTTTTGGTGCGTAGGCGTCGGCCATATGTCCCGGAAAATCGTAGAGGCCCGGCTCCTCGTCGTAACGCACTTTGATGAGGCCGGCGGCAGCGCGTGCCGCCTCGAACGTCTCCGCAACGACCAGCGCGACGGGTTCGTCATAATACCGCACCCGCTCGCTGTTGAGCGCGGGCCGGGCGCGCGTGAAGACCTCCGGCACGGTCGGCGTGACCGCTGGGCCGAAATCCGGCTGGGCCGGCGCATTCCGGTGCGTCATGACCAGCAGCACTGCCGGCGCCCGTTCCGCTTCGGCCGTGTCGATCTCGGCGATGCGCCCCTTGGCGACGGCGGCGCCGAGAATATAGCCATAGGCTGTACCATCCAGTGCATTCTCGTAGGCGTAGGTGGCACCGCCTGTCACCTTGAGCGGACCGTCGATGCGGTCGAATGGGCGCCCGATGACGCCGCTGCGTGTTTCGGAAGGACGGTTCTCGCTGGTCTTCGTCTCTGTCATCATGTCACCTCACGCACTTTCGACGGCAGCAGCGAGCGTGTGCCGCATCGTCCGTTTCGCCAGCGGGATCTTGAAATCATTGCCGCCATGTCCGACGGCTCCGGCGAGCGCGGCTTCGGCCGCATCGGTAAAGGCGCCGTCGGACGCCGCGGCTCCTGCGAGCGTGCGCTCCGCCTCCGTTGCGCGCCAGGGCTTCGCTGCCACGCCGCCCATGGCGATCCGAGCGCTTCGGATACGATCGCCGCTTTTCTCGACGATTGCCGCCACCGACAGCAGCGCGAAGGCGTAGGAAGCACGGTCGCGCACCTTGCGGTAAACCTGCCGGCCGGGCGGCGGCGGCGGCAGGGTGACCGCGGCGATCATCTCGCCGTGGCCGAGCGCGGTCTCCACATGCGGCGTCGCCTCGGGCAATCGATGGAGATCGCCGATCGGGATCGTGCGGGTCTCGCCGCCGGGCGATATGGTCTCAATCCTGGCGTCGAGCCCGGCCATGGCGACGGCCATGTCGGAGGGATGGACCGCGATGCAGGCTTCGCTCGCGCCGAGTACGGCGTGCATGCGATTGAAGCCCTGCAGCGCCGCGCAGCCCGAACCTTGCTCGCGCTTGTTGCAAGGCATGTTGCGGTCGTAGAAATAGGGGCAGCGCGTGCGCTGCAGGAGATTGCCGCTGGTCGAGGCCTTGTTGCGTATCTGGCCGGACGCTCCCGCCAGCAGCGCTTGCGTGAGCATCGGATAGCGCGATCTCACCCGCGGATCGGCGGCAAGATCGCTGTTGCGGACCTGGGCGCCGACCCGAAGCCCGCCTGCCGCCGTTTCCTCGATTCGATCGAGCGGCAGCCGGCTGATGTCGACGAGATGCGCTGGGCGCTCGATCTCGAGCTTCATCAGGTCGAGCAGATTGGTGCCGCCGCTGATGAACTTGGCGTCCGGCCGGGCCGCGACCGCGGCAGCTGCCTGCTCAGCACTTGCCGCACGTTCATAAGTGAAGGACTGCATTGCTCACGCCCCCTCTGCCGCGTCGCGGATTGCAGCGACAATGTTCGGATAAGCGGCACAACGGCAGATGTTGCCGCTCATCCGCTCGCGGATCTCGGCATCGGTGAGGGCGACGGAAGTCGCCGCCACGTCGGCGCTCGCATGGCTCGGCCAGCCGGCCCTGGCCTCGCCCAGCATACCGACGGCGGAGCAGATCTGGCCCGGCGTGCAGTAGCCGCACTGGAAACCATCGCGGGTGACGAAGGCGGCCTGCACCGGATGCAGCCGGTCGCCCTCGGCAAGGCCCTCGACCGTGGTGATCTCGTCGCCTTCATGCATTGCGGCAAGCGTCAGGCAGGAATTGATCCGGCGCCCATCAACCAGCACCGTGCATGCGCCGCACTGGCCGTGGTCGCAACCTTTCTTCGAGCCGGTGAGGCCGAGATGGTTGCGCAGCGCGTCGAGCAGCGTCGTCCGCGGGTCGAGCTCGACGGCAAAATCCTTCGCGTTGATCCGCAGGGATATCGGCATCGTCGGCGCCGACGTCGGCGATGCGGCCGCCGCAACGGCGCCGGCCGGTTCCGCGTATACCGGTATACCGGTAGCCAGGAGCACGCCGGTCGCTACGCCGCCCTCCAGCACCGTGCGACGCGTCGGCCCGCTCCTGCTGTCTGTTTTGGCCATGCATGATCTCCCAGTGCCAGTTCTGTCACTCATCGACACTGGAGGTGGGAGTGCGCCCGGCGGCTTTCTTTCAAGAAACCGGCGTCAATGTCAGGATTCCGGAGAAGAATTACCCGATAGGCCCGAGGCGTCATGCCCCTGAGGCGCCGGAACGTCGTGGTGAAGTGGCTCTGGCTTGAAAAGCCGAGCCGAAAGGCAATGCTGCCGATCGACAAACCCGTTTCGCGCAGCAGTATCTCCGCTCGCCGCACGCGTTCCTCGATCACATAGGCATAGGGTGCAAGCCCGGTCGTCGCCTTGAAGCGGCGTGCAAAACTGTCGACGGCCATGTCCGCGACAGCTGCCAGCTCGCTTAGCGAAATGTCGGAATTCATATGGGCATCGATGTAAGCCCGAACTCGACCAAGCGCGCGACGGCTGAGACAGCCGTGACGTACAGACGGCTGTTGCTCCCGGTTCAGGTTGGCCACACGGAGGCTGACGAGGGCGACCAGATGCTCGACATAGGCAGTGTCCGGCTTGTGACCGAGTGCCATCTCGTCGCGAAGCGAACTCAGCAGCGTGGCGATCACCACGTCTTTCCTGTTCACCAGGATCGGCAGCTCTCTCAGGCGCTCGCATCCAGGAAGCCTGATATCGGGATCGATCCACAAGGCTGAGTAGGAGAGGTTTACATCGCGATAGAAGCCCTGCCGCTCCGCGCCTGCGGGGACGAAGGTGAGGGCTCCGGGACGGTCCATGCCGTCGTAGAGGGATCTTGCCTCGTGCCGGATAGATGTATGGGAGGTTCCGCCTTCGTCGGTCAGCACGATCAGATGATGAGGGGCTGTCCAGCGGAGTTCCGCCTCCCGGCACGCCCATCGCCGATTGTCGAAAACGATCGAGGAGCTGCCCCATGACGCGGTTTGCAGTGGCTCCGACTTCTCCTCCTGGCTCCGAACCCGTCCGTCGCCAAGCAACGGTCTGAATGACATCGCGGCATCCCGCTGGTTCACTCGGCGGGGCCGTGGCCAGCCCCGGCCTAAGCGTTCTGCGCCGCCCCGCCGCTACGCATACGGCGGTTTATGTGGGACAGGCATCGTGCGTTGGTAACCGCGCCGTGTTCAAGAAGTCGTGAGATCAGGCAAATCCAGCGCGCCTCCTGTCAGCCGCCGAGCCCATCGCGGATGGCGCAGAAATAGCGATCGGTTCCGACCTGGCCGCCCTTGAGGGCAACCTCCAATCCTTTGATTGCTTTGATGCGCGAGTGGGCGACGCAAAGCGGCGAGCCCGGCGAGGCGGGCAGCGGCATCCGCACCGTCAGCGCATCGACGCCCATCTGGCCGAGCGCATGGCTAGACGTGTCGCCGCCGGCAATGACCACACGCCGCAATTGCTGCTCGATCGTCAGCTTGCGAAGAAGCTCGCCGAGGCA
The DNA here is from genome assembly GCF_055901575.1 of Mesorhizobium sp. WSM4842. NCBI lineage: Bacteria > Pseudomonadati > Pseudomonadota > Alphaproteobacteria > Hyphomicrobiales > Phyllobacteriaceae > Mesorhizobium > Mesorhizobium sp. WSM4842. The sequence continues at coordinate 6,253,542 of NZ_CM148372.1, read as the reverse complement.
GCGGCCAAGCTTGTGGCGCGCACCTTCCTGCCGGTCGATTTCGGCGCCCTGGTCGGCTGCGGGACCAAGCGCGGTGTAGACGACGACGCTGCGCCCGGCTTCCAGGCTGGCACGACCGCTTGCTGCCGCACGCGCGATCGCTTCATCAGAAAGCTCGGAAACGAGTTCGACAGGGTCCACTTCGATCCCGTCGAAACCGTCCGTCAAAGCATGGCGGATCTGTCGTTCCGTTGTCGGCGAGCAGCTGCCCGAGACCACCGCGATCCGGTCGGCCGCACCCGGCGGCGAAAAGCCGGGCTCGGCACGTACGGTCCCGTTAGACGCCCATTCGGCCAGCAGCGCATATTCGATGCCCGAAGAGCCGACGACGAAAGTGCCACCCGGCCTGTGAACCCGCCATATCTCCTTGCCGGCAAGCGCCTGAGTTTCCAGGCTGGCGATATCCAAAAGCACGATGTTGGTGCCATCGGCCAGCAAGCGATCGAACGCTTCCGATCGGGACGCCGACTGCAGCGTCGCCAGGTCGATCAGCCCCGAGCTGAGGTCTGTCTGCCGCGACAGATGGATCAGCAAATCGGATTCATCCATCGGTGTGGTCGGGTGGCGGCTCATCACGGGATGGCGATCGATGCGGAAATATTTGTCGCGATAGGCCGCGAACAGATGGCCGAAGGCGGTGTAGCGCTTGAGCTGCGGCGCGCCGACCACCAGCGGTACGCTGTCCTGGCTGAAAACCGAGCGGCCGATCTCGATGGCCCGGCCGATGCTGCCGATCGCCGGGCTGGAATCGAAGGTCGAGCAGACCTTGTAGTGACAGATCTCGGCGTTCAGCGTCTTCAGCCAGGCGAAGGCGCCGCGCAGATGCGTGTCCATCCATTGCGGCGTCTCGCTTCGGCTGGTGCCGGCCAGGCCGATGGCACGGCAATGCCTGAACTGCGACAGCAGGGCCTCGTCCGGCTGACGCATGAACAGCACGGTCGGCACGCCGCCGAGCTCGAGCGCCTCCATGACGTCGGTCGAGCCGGTGAGATCGTCGCCATAGTAGCTCAGAAGCAGGCTTTGCATGGCGTCAGGCCGCTTTGCCGCCGCCGAATTTCTCGATCGACCGCGCCAGTTCGGGGTGGCTCAGGGCGAAGTCCGCCAACGGTACGCCATCGACGGCGGCCTGCCAGGCTTGCTGCACGGCGCGCACGCCGGCGCCCGGTCCGTCAGGGTGGCTGACGATGCCGCCGCCGCAGAGATAGAGAAGATCGATCGTTCGGCCGGTTCGCCGGTAGGTTTCGGGGGCTTGTCCACCCCACTGGCCGGAGCCGGCGACCGGCAGCGCGCAATCATCAGGCGAAAAGATCGGCGTGGTCACCGCCTCGAAGGAACTGATGAAGGACCAGTCCGGCTCCCAGTATTTCGAAGCGATGCCGTTGATCTGGAACTGATCGACGCCGAGCAGCCGCCAGAACTGCTGCCAGACCTTGAAATCCATGCCGAGGCCGGGGTGACGGGTGAGAATGTCCCAGCCGTTGCGGTGGGCATGCAGCACCAGGCTGGAGCGCTTTCTCAGGAAGGCCATGCCGCCGAAGCCGATGGAATTGATGTTGACCACGGCGCAATTGCCGCCGGCCTTCGCCACCAGATCATGGTTGCGCATCATCTCGTCCGGATCGGCATGCGAGATGCCAAAGGCATACATCACCTTTTTGCCGGTCTTCTGCTCACGGTCGAGGACGAGCGGCATGATTGCTTTGACCCGTTCCGACAGCGGCGAATAGGCCGGGCTCATCAGCTTCTCGTCGTCCTTGATGAAATCGACGCCGGCGGCGATCAGCTCACCGACAATTGCGGCCGTTTCGTGCGGTCGAAGCCCCAGCGCCGGCTTGACGATCGTTCCGATGATCGGGCGGCCCTCGACGCCGGTCAGCCGGCGGCTGCCGGCGACGCCGAATTGCGGGCCCGGATGGGCTTCCCGGTATTCGTCCGGCAACTTCATATCGACGACGCGGATGCCGGACAGGCCCTTGATCGAAAAGGCGCCGGCGATGGCGATGGTCATCAGCGCCGAAAGGTCGGTGCCGATGGCATCGAGCGGAAACGCGATATCGACATCCGCGCGCTTGAAAGGCCCGACGCCGGCTTCGGGAAGGGACGGGCGATCGGCTTCCGGCAGATGCCTAATCGCCAGGACGCGCGCCGCCACCCGCGCCTTGAGCTCTTCGGTTTCGCCTGCCAGCGCGACGAAGGTTCCGGTCGACTGGTCGCTGGCGATCTTGGCCGCCAGCGCCTCGATGCTGCCTGACGTCTCGATGCGATAGGTGAGGGTGATCATAGTCGAAAAAAGTTCCCTGATCCTCGAAATCTGGTATAATGAGTACATGAGTATTGCAAGCGATATCCTGCTCGGCCGAGCATTCCGGGATTCGTGATGGCAATGCTAAACAGACACCGGTCAAGGGAGTGATTCGCGACGATGAACCGTTCGGAGCCGATCGTCCGGCGCAAACTTTCCGACGAAGTGTTTTTGAGACTGAAGCGCTTGATCACCAGCGGCGAATTGCAGCCGGGCGACGACATGCCGTCGGAGCGCGAGCTGATGGAGCGTTTCGAGGTCGGCAGGCCGGCGATCCGCGAGGCAATGCAGGCGTTGAGCAATATGGGCCTTGTCGCAATCTCGCATGGCGAGCGGGCTAAAGTGCTGCAGCTGACCGCCAAGTCGATCATCAAACAGGTCGACGGCGCGGCCAAGATCATCCTGTCGTCATCGAAGGACACGCTGGAGCACCTCAAGAACGCCCGCATCTTCTTCGAGCGCGGCATGGTCAGGGAGGCCGCCGAAAAGGCCACAGCCGAGGACGTTCAGCGGCTGCGGGCAACCGTTGCCGAACAGCGGAGCTTTCGCGGCGATTCCGAGGCCTTCATATCCGCCGACATGAAGTTTCATACGCAGATCGCGGCGATATCCGGCAACCCGATTTATGTTGCGGTCAGCGAAGCAATGCTTGGCTGGCTGAAGGAATATCACACCGAAATGCTGATCTGGACCGGCAAGGAAAAGTTCACGCTGACCGAGCACGAAGAGATCATCGGGCGCATCGAGCAGAAGGATGCGGACGGCGCCGAAAAGGCGATGATCAAGCACCTCGAGCGCTCACGCGCGCTCTATGTGATGAATTCCGGCAGCTGATTCACCCGATCCGGGTGATCGCGTAAGGCGTCATCACAAGGTGGCGTCGTTCGAACCCGGAAATATCAACCGTCACTTCGCTCGCCGTCAGGTTCGCTAGCCACATGACGTTCTTGCCCGAGGGAGAACGGGCGGCCAGCGTGAGCAGCCGCGTCTCATCGCTCGTCCTCGCCGCCACGTGCCTGAAGCCGGCCAGTTCGCAAAGCCCCTGCACGGCCCGGAAGATCGGCCTGGCGTCACCTTCGCCGACGGGTTCCCCGAATGCCGCCAGCACGCCGAGGGATCCGGTAAAACTGGACAGCGTGAGCATCTCCAGTCCGGCCGGCGCGACGCGCGCGGCGTAGCCGATCGTCCATGCAGCCGCGAACAGGCCGGCATGGCGGGGATCCCGGTCGGCCATGGCAATGCGCTGATTGTGCGGGTTGGCCTTGGTTGCACCGCCATAGGGGTTCTGCCGCATGGCGATGGTCGACGGGCCGATCCGGTAGGGTTTTGGCCCGAAGATCGCCCGCACCGATGCGGTGATGAACGGCAGCGCCTCCAGCGATTGCATGACGCTGAGATCGTCGGCGGCGTGCACGATCGGACAGGTGCAGTGGGTGACGAAATCGAGCAGGTCGGCGGGAACACGCTTGCGGTTGAGTTCGGTGAAATAGCTGAACATGCCGCCGCCGAGGCGGATGTCAGGGAAGGCCCGCCGCGCCGCGGCGTAAACGTCTTCGAGCGGCGGACATTCAGGCCATCCGCTGCCCGGCGGCGTCGATTGCCGGTCGACCGAAGGTGAAATGGCAATGTCTGAGAGCTTCAGCCCGGCCTGTCGCACCGCGTCGGCGACGCCTGAAAGCTCGGCATCGAGGTCACCCTCACAGGAAACGACGCATTCGAGCGTCGTATTGGCCGGGCAGGCTGCGGCGAGCCGGGCATAGGACTGCAAGGCCTCGAGGCCGTGTCCGCGCGTCGGATCATAGTGGAACATCAGCTGTTGCGGGCCGAGCGCCGACAGTTTCCGCAGGTTCGCAAGCGCTGCCTCGACCTCGCCCGGATGGATGATCACGCCGATATCCGGCAGCGCCGGTCCGGCTTCGCCGAGCACGACGCGGACAGGTTCGTCGGTTGCTGCGGCAGCCGGCACTTTCCCGTCGCCGGTCACACGCAGACTGATCGTCTGGCGCACGGTCTCGCCAGCACGCAGTACATAGGGCCATGACAGCGCAAGCGGCCGGACATAGGTCTTGTAGGAGGCATCCGACCAATTGCGCTGGTCCTCCATCTCGAACGCATCGCCTTCCATCCGGCATTCGGCGATGATGCCGGGCCGGACGTCATGGGTGATCGCCCGCAGATCCTTGAAAGGCTGCCAGGGGTCGATCAGGTCGGGAAGCTTTGTTTCCACCACGCTGCCGTCGGTGTGCTCGACCGTGACAGGGCTGCCGGCCAGGCCGGCGATCGGATGCAGGATGCAGAAACCGCAGCGATTGGTTTCGAAATCGCTTTCGGGGAGTGCGCTCACGTCGAAAGCCAGATGGCCGTCGGCGGAAGCCTTGATCGTCGCGCGAAAGTCGAGCCGGCTTCGCTCTGGTCCGGCACAACTTGCCGAATAGCTGACGGAGAAAGTGTCGGCGCCCTGGTCGATGACTAAATCCGTAAGCGCCGGCTCATAGGTGCCCCAGTCGCGATCCCGGACGATGTAGGCGATGGCGCGCAGCACTTCGATGCCGCCATGGCGGATGGTGCGCAGATTGCCGTTGACGAAGTCGGCGGTGAGCGCGCCGGCGCGCAGCCCGACCGGCTCGGCCTCGACCGCATGCGTGCCATAGAGGAGGAAGGCGTCGGCGATCATCTCAGCAAAGCGTCGAGCTGCACCGGTTCCCGGCTCGCAGCACCCGCATAGGCGGCCTCCACCAGCGCCAAAGTCCTAAGATTGTCCGCTCCCGAGGTTGCCGGCTCGGTCCCGTTCGCCAGGCAGTCGACCCAGTGCTTTTGAATGGCGACGACGCTTTCCTGGATGTTGTGCCATGGGCGCGATGCCCAGGGCAGCAGCGGCGGCGAGACGTCGCTGACCATCGTTCCGTTTCTGCCGGTCACGGTAAGCTGGTAATCTTGTGCAAGCCGGATCGTGCCATCGCTGCCGTCGATCTCGACCAGCGTCTGCGGAAACGGCTCAGTAGCGAGCTTGGTCGCATAGCTGCAATCGACCACAGACGTTGCGCCGCTCTTGTGGTCCATCAGCATGGTAGCGACGTCCTCGCCGGCAATGTTGGGATTAATGCGAGCAGTTCGTGTCGTGATCGTCGCCACGTCGCCCAGCAAAAAGCGGGCAATGTCGAGACTATGGATGCCGAGGTCTTCGATAATGAAACGCTTTCCCGTCGCCAGATAGGGCTGGCCGGAAAACACGTCATAGGCCGAGCGGAACGAGACCCGTCCGAAAAAGGGCGTGCCGATGTCGCCGCCGTCGAGCACGGCACGCACCGCCTGGATCGGCGACTGCCAGCGAAAATTCTCATGCACCATCAACGGCACGCCGGCGTCGGTGCAGGCCTTCACCATGGCCTTGGCGTCGGCAAGCGTCGGCGCGAATGGTTTTTGGCAGATCGCCGGAACGCCGCGCCGTGCTGCCATCTCGACGAGCGAACGGTGGCTCGGCGCGGTGGTGACGATATCGACGAAATCCAGGCTTTCGCCGGCAAAAAGTGCTGCCGCGTCGGTGTAGCGTCGCGCGATACCGAACTGGTCACCGACAACCGTGAGCCGTTCCGGGTCACGGTCGCAGACGGCGACGATCGAGACATCGGCGATGTCGCGCCAGGCGTGCATCTGGTTGACGGCAAAGAAGCCGCAGCCGATCAGCGCTCCACGCAGTTCCGCCACCATCAGCCTGCCTTTGCCATCTGCATCAGCGTCACGCGGCTCTGCAGCCGGCGCTGCGCCTGGTCGACGACGACGGCGACGATGATGACGAGGCCCTTGATCACCATCTGCCAGAACGAGCTAACGCCCATCATCACCAGCCCGTCGGAGAGAATGCCGATGACGAAGGCGCCGACGATGGTGCCGCCGATCGTGCCGCGGCCACCCGACATCGAGGTGCCGCCGAGCACCGCCGCTGCGATGGCGTTGAGCTCGAAGCTTTCGCCGGTCGCCGGGTGCGAGGCCATCAGCTCGGACGAGATGATCAGGCCGACGATCGCCGCGCAAAAGCCGGAGAACATGTAGACGAACATCTTCACCATGTTGACCCGGACGCCCGAAATCCGCGCCGCCCGTTCGTTGCCGCCGACGGCGAAGATGTGGCGGCCGAGCGGGGTGTATTTGGCCAGATAAGCCGCCCCAAGTGCTACGACGACCAGGATCCATATCGAGACCGGCAGGCCGAGCAGCCGGCCGGCGCCGAGAAAGCCGAATCCAGTCGTGCCCAGATCGGGCTTGCCGACGAGGTTCGGGAAGGTGCGGCCATCGGACGACAGCAGCGCTAGGCCGCGCGCGACGTAGAGCACGCCGAGCGTGGCGATGAACGGCGCGACATTCAGCCTGGTGATCAGCAATCCATTGACGGCGCCGATCAATATGCCGACCGCAAGTGTGATCAGTGCGATCTCGAAGACGTTGAAATAGATCGTGTAGCCGACCTGCAGGTCGATGCCGTTGAGCACGAGATAGCCGGCGACCATACCGCACAGGCCGACGATCGAACCAACCGACAGGTCGATGCCGCCGGTGATGATGACGAAGGTCATGCCCATGGCCAGGAAGGCGTTCAGCGCCACGTGCTTCGACATCAGGATCAGATTGGCGGCCGACAGGAAATTCGGCGCTGCGATCGAGAAGAAGATCAGGACGGCGATCAGCGCGATGAACGTCCTCAGCTTCATCAGCGTCAGCAGCACGGAGCCGTTCGAGGCGGAGGCAACAGAAGCCTTGGCCGGGATATCAGTCATGGGCGTGGCTCTCCGTGTGCGGGACCGGTCCGTGACCAAGCGCCGATGCGGCGACAAGTGCCGCCTCCGTTGCCTCGGCGCGATCGAACATGCCGGTCAGTTTTCCATTGCTCATCACCGCGATCCGATCCGACAGCGCCATCACCTCGTCGAGATCGGAGGTGGCGAACAGAATGCCCAGTCCGTCGCGGGACAGTTTGCGCATGGTGCGGAAGACGTCGGCCTTGGCGCCGACGTCAATGCCGCGGCTTGGTTCGTCCATCAGCAGCACCTTCGGTCCGGTGAGCAGCGCCTTGCCGATGACCACCTTCTGCTGGTTGCCGCCCGACAGCGACGAGACCTCCTGTGCCGGATTGGCGACCTTGATCGCCAGTTCCCGCACCATCTGCGTCACCGCCTGGTTTTCCTCGGCGGCGCGAATGTGAAACAGGCGGACAAACCGCGACAGGCTGGCCAGCGTCAGATTGCTGGCGACCGAGAGGATCGACACCAGCCCTTCGCGCTGGCGGTCCTCGGGGATCAGCGCCAGCCCGCGCCGGATCCGCCGCGTCGTGTCGCGCTCTCTGACCTTCTTGCCGGCGATGAAGATCGCTCCAGTCGCATGGCCGTGCCGTCCCATGATGCAGTCGAACAACTCGCTGCGTCCGGCGCCCATCAGGCCGTATATGCCGAGGATCTCGCCGGCGCGCAGCGACAGCGAGACATGATCGACCGCAAGCCCGCCGGTTACGCGCGGCAGGCAGATGTCCTCGGCGCGGAAGATCTCTTCGCCCGGAACATGGCCGTCGGCCTTGGCGAAGTCCTTGGCGTCAGAGCCGATCATCTGCCGCACGATCCATTGCGTGTCGACGTTTTTCATCGTCTCCTGGCCGGTGATGCGGCCGTCGCGCAGCACGGTGATGTAGTCGCCGATGCGGATCAGTTCCTCGAGCCGGTGCGAGATGTAGACGATCGCCACGCCGCGCGCCTTGAGGTCGGCAATGACCTTGAACAGGATCTCGACCTCCGCCGCACTCAGCGCCGAGGTCGGTTCGTCCATGATCAGGATGCGCGCGTCGAGCGAAACCGCCTTGGCGATCTCGACCAATTGCTGCTGGCCGATGCGCAGGTCCTCGACCAGCATATCGGGCCGGATGCCGGCTTCCAGGCGCTCGAGAAATTCCGCCGCGCGGCGCTCCTGTTCGCGGCCGTCGATCTTGCGGAACCGGTTGGTGATCTCGCGCGTGGCGAAAATATTCTCGGCGACCGTGAGATTGCCGAACAGGTTCAGCTCCTGGAACACCATGCCGATGCCGCGGCTCACCGCGTCCCCCGACGATGAGAAGGAAACCTCCTCGCCCTCCAGGAGAATGCGGCCGAGCGTCGGCTGTTCGACGCCGGCGATGATCTTCATCAGCGTCGATTTGCCGGCACCGTTCTCGCCGACCAGCACGTTGACCGCGCCCTTGCGCACCTCGAAATTTGCGCGCTTGACCGCGACGGTGCCCGAGTAAACCTTCGAGACGTCTTCCAGTTTCAGGATGACATCGTGATCGATGGCGGCATTCATGGCTTCGGCCCGATCTCTGCCTCCGCCGGCGTCACCAGCGGCAGGTCCTGGCCGCTGCCCATGGCATAGGCACCGACAACCCTAACACTCCGGCCCTCCAGCGCTTCGCGCGGCAGCTTGGAAAGCACTGTCCTGTCGGCATAGATGTTGAACGCCTTGCCGAACTGGGCGAAGTCGATCTGGTTGGTGAAATCGTTGAACTGGATGAAGTCGAGACTGTCGCGCAGCGCGGTGCCACGCATCGCCGGTCCGATCTGCACCCGCGCATCCGCCTTGCCGTCGCCGTCGGCATCGATGTCCATGGTCGCCGCGCGTGACTGTGTATTCGCCGTGACCACCTTGCCTTCGAGGCGAACCGCAAAGGTCCATGGCGAGTTCGCCTGCTTCTTCGGATTGCCATACTTGGCGCCGGCAGCCGCTGCATCGGCTTTCGCCAGGGCATGAACCTCGGGAAACGGTCCGGCCTTCTGCTGGAGATATGGCACCACCTTGGCAGCCCAGATATCGCCGACCATCTTGTCCGCATTGAAGGCCGGCGCTTTGCCGTCGTTTTCTCCGGATGGTGTCGGCAGGATCTTGCAGGCGGTCAGGCTGATGCCGACGGCAACGGCAAGCATCGGCGCGGCGAGGATCGGCCAGGCAACGGTCGGCCAAGGCAGCTTGTTCAACATGTCGGCTTGTTCGGCATGGCGGTCAGGGGCACCCAGCAAATGGAAGCAAGGGACGAGCCGGGAGCTCGTCCCTTGCTATTGATGTCACGCCGGCTCAGTTGGTCAGCGCGAAGGTTTCCAGCTTAGCGGCATTGTCGCCATTGATCAGGACGCAGTCCATCAGCTGCTTTTCCTCGGCCGGAGACTTCTTGTTCTTGATGAAGTCGTTGGCCTGCTCGACCGCCATCTGCGCCTGCGCATAGGCCGGCTGCAGGACTGTGGCCTTGATGCCGCCTGAGGCGATCGAGTCGCGCACGTCGTTCGATCCGTCGAAACCGACGACAATGACGTCCTTGCGTCCGGCGGCGGCAAGGGCGGCATAGGCGCCCATCGCCATCGTATCGTTGCCGGAGATCACGCCCTTGATGTCCGGGTTGGCCTGTAGGATCGATTCCATCTTGGAATAGGCTTCGGTCTGGCTCCAGTTGGCCGATTGCTGCGCCACCATCTTCAGGTCCGGATAGTCGTCGATGACATCGTGGTAACCCTTGGAGCGGATGCCGGCATTGGTGTCGGATTCCTTGCCGACCAGCTCGACGAAATTGCCCTTCTCGCCCATCAGCTTGACGAACTCCTGCGCGCCGAGCTGAGCGCCCTGGTAGTTGTTGGAGACGATCTGCGCGACGGCGACGCCGGTAGCGTTGATCTCGCGATCGATCAGGAACGAGGGAACACCCGCATCCTTGGCTTTCTGCACGGCGGCGACGGTGGCGTCGGCGCCGGCATTGTCGAGGATGATCGCCTTTGCACCGCGGCCGATCGCCGTGTCGATCAGCTCGGACTGCTTGTTGGCGTCGTCGTCATGGACAAGCACCAGTGCTTCGTAGCCGAGTTCCTTAGCCTTGGCTTCCGCGCCGACGGCTTCGGCCTTGAAGAATGGATTGTCGTGCGAAGGCGTAATGATGGCAATGAGATCCGCCGCGTAGGCGGGTGCGGCGGTGCCCAGCGCCAGCATGCCGGCGAAGGCCGCAAGTGTCATTCTGCGAGTGAGTTTCATGATTTCCTCCCATTTGAAAAAGCCTGTGCTTCCGCGGCCCAGGCTGAAATGCATTCCAGTTTGTCAGGCGGATCGCGTCCGGTGTCGCGGATCGGTCATTTGCCGGCTCGCCTGGGCGGATCATCCTGTTCGATTCGGTCCTCAGGCTGTCCCTCCACCTGCCGCCTGCCCAACTTTCAGCCCGGCCACGGCTGGCCAAAGCCATGCCAACAGCTAAGCTAACTGGTATAATGAGTCAACCACAAATTCAGATGACATGTATCTGATGAGCAGCAATCCAGGCGTTGCCGATATCTGCCTCCGGCGTCCATCACAGAGGGTCACCCATCAAGACCGATACTTCGTTCCCCTACCATGAGCCGGCAGCTGGCCAAGCCGGCTAGCCACCATAAGGGGTATTATACGCGGGGTAAGAGCGTAATAATTAGGTAAAGAGGAGACACCCCTAAGCCTTATTCGGTGCTCAGCGGTACGCGCAGGCTTTGCTAGTATCGCGCTTTGGTTGTGGAATTTCTCCGCGGCCCAGCCTGCGCGCGGTTTTTCTTATGAATCCGTTCGCGGGCGTTGCCGGTGAGGTTCAGCTATGAATTTTGTGCAGAGTTCCAGGCCGCCATCCTGCAGCCCGGCGCTAAGCTTTGCTGACCGACGGCATTTGGCTTCATTTCGTGGCATGTGCGGCAGGACCTGCAGCGCCGTTTTGTGCCTCATTTCGTTCTGTATCATCCTGCTGCTGGAATCCGCGGCACACAGTCGGCCGAAGGCTGACGACAGACTTGCCCCGCGAGACACGATCGAACTGCACGTTTGGCGATGGACTGCCTTGCGCGATGGCGTTTTGGAGGCGTTGCAGCTCAACCATACTTTCACCATCGACTCGGCTGGCACGCTTGACCTTCCAGGGATCGGGAACATTGCCGCCGCAGGTCTGCGTGAGGAGGAGTTGGCAGAGCTGATTTCCGATCGCTTGCAAGCCAGGAGCGGCCGTCAAGAACGGGCGGATACAACCGTCAAACTGATACAAAATCTGCCCTCGGACATCACAGGTTCGGTGGAACACCCGGGCAAACGAAAAGCGCCCGAACCGCCGGCAGACGCAGCCGACGACAGCTCTTCGGCCGTGGCTTCGGAACGCGCCAGTGTCGAGAAGGGCAAGGCCGAGGCGCAACCGAGCGTGCGCGGTTCCCACACACCTTGGCAGCCTGCAGCGGAGCAACAGCAAGCTCAGGAAGGGGCATTGGTGAATGAGCTGTCCGCCGCTCGCATGGAAATTGCGGCAGCTCGCAAGGAAGCACTTGCGGCTCGCCAGACTGCTCGCAACGATGCCATACGAGACAATCAGAACCTAGCGACGGCGCGTCAACGGGCTGCCGCCTTGGTGCGGGAACTCGATGCGGTGCGGAGTGACCGCGGCGCACTGGAACAGAAGCTCCTTGCGGCGCTGAGGGAAGTCGACGCGCTCAGGAAGAGCGTGCAGCCGGCTCGCGGTGACCATGAGGGCCGCGAATTGGCGGCGGCGCGAGCGGAACTGGCCGTGATGCAGCGCGGCGCCCGCGACGCCAGCGCGCAGGCGCGTGCGGTAGCCGACACGATGGCTGAACAAGGACAAGCCCTAAAACAGCAGCGGCGAAGAGCCGAAGAGCTCGCGCTCGATCTGGAAGCGGCGCAACGCGAAGTCAAAGGCTTAAAGGCCAAAGCCATTCTCGCCGATCACGAGAAGGCCGCCAGGCTTGAAGCGCGTCACTCTATGGAGGCCTCTGTGGCAGAGGCGCCGCGAGTACTTGATGAGGAGCGGCACAAGGCTGAGCGCTTCGAACGCGAACTCACCGTGGCGCGCCAAACTATCGACGCTCTTAAGACAAGCGCAGATCTGGCTGCGGCCGCGCGGACCAACGCCATCAAGGAACGACAGGTGGCAGAGGCGGCTTTAAAGCGAGCTGGCGATGCACTCGAACTGGAACGCGAACGGGCAGATTCAGCCGCACGTGATCTCGACAGCGCTCGCCGGGAACGCGACGCGGCAAAGCAGGAAGCGAGCCGCGTCTCGATAGAGCTGAGCGTAGCGTTGGAGCAAGAACGCAACAAGGCCATCGGTCTAGCCCGCGACCTCAGCGCCGCGCGTAAGGCAATTGACCTCAGCAAGGCCCAGGGTGAGCGTCGCACTGAGCGTATGAACCGCGCTCCGAAAGCACGTGCCACCGCAACTTCACGTGCAGATGTGTCTGCACGCTCGGGGGCACAACCAGCCCGTCAACCCGGGTTGCGGGAAAACCAGAAAGTGAAGGCCAAAAGACCATCGCGACCTGTCCTGGTGGCGACCATTGCGCTTCCCGACGCATTGCTCCCGACGCGACCGCCGAAGCTCGGCTCTCGCTAGCGAGGGCTGATGGCGGAGGGCATTTCCGTGGGCCGAAATACATGCCGCAGGAAGGAATATGGTAATGAATAAATACGTCGCAGCCGCATTGACAATCGCGATCGCAATTGGCCCTGCCTCGGCTCTTGACGCGGGGCTTGGCGGTAAACTTGGCGGTGTCGGGGTCAGTGCTGGTGTGAGCGTCGGCTCGAAAGGCGCCTCTGTGGCGGGTGGCGCGAGCGTCGACGGAGTAGGGGGAGCAAGCCTTGGCGGATCGGTCAGCGCGGGCAACGGATCACTCGGCGCTGGGCTTGGCGTTGGCGGCAATCTCGGCGGCGCAAGCGGGGGCCTATCTACAGGTGTCGGGGTAGGCGACCCTTCGTCCGGATCGGGCACTGCCCCAGGAGGTAAGCCCGGCAACCCCGCCTTGGGCTCTGGGCAAGTCGCGACCGCCGGCATCACGCCAGCCACCGCCAAGGCCAAGGCCGCGAGACAATTCGTTGTACTGCCACGCGCGCTCAGGCCTTCCGGAACTGGTCGCGACGCGTTGGCGCCGATCACCAATGGCTATCCGTTGGTATTTGTGGCGCCACTGAAAGCGAAACCCGGTATCCCACAAGCTGTGGTGCGCGCCTGCCGCACGGCGATCGCGTCGGCTGCGACGCCCCTTGGCGCCGTACGTGTTGACGCGGTAAGCGCAGGTCCGTTGCGCCAGCAACGTCGGGGCGCACTCACGGCGCGGATCGAGGTGCGCATACACTACGCAAGACAAGGCGGCATCGAGGTTCGGCGGGCGCGAGTCGGCTGTCGCCTCGATGCGGCGGGTAGGGTCACCGCGGTGACATAGGACGCGCATCTTCCTTCTCCCCCTGTGGGAGAAGGTAGCCTCGCGAAGCGAGGTCGGATGAGGGGGTGTTCCAGCTTGCAAAAACCGCACTCCGTCCAGCACCCCTCAACCGTCTCGGCGCTGCGCGCCGATCCACCTTCTCCCACAAGGGGAGAAGGGATGGCGTCGACGCTTTCAAGTGATGCGCTGAATGCTGGCCGCGATCTCTTCAGGCTCGAAGACCCGCTTCCAGTCGTCGCGCATCAGCACCGGCTTGCCGAACTCGATGGCCTTGTTGCAGGCGTCGGAGAACACGCCCTTGGTCTCGCCGAAGATGACGGCGCCGAGCACGTTCATGTGGCCAAGCAGGAAGTCGAGCGCGGCCTGCTGGTCGACGCCGCGGGCGACGACCTCGTCGACCGCTTCCTTCATGACGACGAGCAGGGAGGCGCAGACGGTCTCCGAAAGGCCCGGCTCGAGCAGCGCCATCTGGTCGACGGTGACGCGATGCGACCGCATCACTGGAGCCCATATGATCTTGGCGATCGCTTCGCCCTTGGCGAAATCTTGCTCCGGTCCCTGCATCAGCGCGCTGACCATATGCTGCTTGGCCTTGACGCCGCCGAAATAGTCCTTCTTGGCCGCCATGTCGGTCTCGTCGTTGAAGATCGGCGGATGACAGGGATGGGTGACGAAATAGGTCAGGTCCGGCCGCTTCGGCAAATGGCCGGCGAAAGGTGCTGCGGCGTCGAGCACGACGACCATGGTGCCGGAAGCAAGCTTGCCTTCGATGCTGGCCGCAACCTTGCCGATATGGGTGTCGGGAACCGCGAGGATCACCACCTCGGCACCATTGAGGGCCTCGTCGGCGCTGACCGCGTCGATGCCCAGCCCCGTCTTCAGCCGCTCGCGGCCGGCGGCGCTGACCTCGACATGGCGTATGGTGTAGGGAGAGCCGCGAAAATTGGTCGACAGGCGGTAACCCATTTTGCCGCCGGCACCAAACAGCGCAATCGTTGTCATCTAGCCGTACTCCTGATCTCGAACGATGGCCCTGCCGATCGTCACCTTAGTAACTGGTATAATCACACTACCATTGATTGGCAATCCGATTTGGGACGAACGAGTTCAAGAGAGCCAATTCCATTGGCGCAGTCCCGCGCCGTTGGCTGCGCCACTTGGTGGCGGCCTTCTCGGATCATGAGGTGGATCGACATCGGAATGCCCGAGTCTTGTAGACGCAGATCTTTTGCATTGCCCGCGAGGGCGGGTCTTTTCAGGGTCCGGCGAGACCGGCAGTCTTGACGTTTAGGCGGTGGTCCGCTGCCAACCGTTTTCAGCAGTATTCGTGGGAGCAGGATCATCAGCGTCCGGGAAACATTGCCTTCAAGCCTTCGCGCGACGCCTTGGCGACGCCACGTTCCGTTATCAATCCGGTGACCAGCCGTGCCGGCGTCACGTCGAAGGCCGGGTTCGCCGCGGGGGTCGTCTCCGGCGAGATGCGGACCTTCGCAATCTCGCCATTCGCGGTCTTGCCCCAGACCAGCGAAACCTCGTCGCTGGAGCGCTGTTCGATCGGGATTTCGGCCAGCCCGTCACCCACCGTCCAGTCGATCGTCGGCGACGGCAGCGCGACATAGAACGGCACGTCGTTGTCGGCAGCGGCCAGCGCCTTCAGATAGGTGCCGATCTTGTTGCAGACATCGCCGTCGGCGGTGGTGCGGTCGGTGCCGACGATGACCATGTCGATCTGGCCGCGCTGCATCAGATGGCCGCCGGCATTGTCGACGATCAGCGTATGCGGCACGCCGTGGCCGGCCATCTCCCATGCGGTCAGCTGAGCGCCCTGGTTGCGCGGGCGGGTTTCGTCGACATAGACGTGAACGGGAATGCCGGCTTCCGTTGCCAGATAGATCGGCGCCGTGGCGGTGCCGTAGTCGACGGTGGCCAGCCAGCCGGCGTTGCAGTGGGTCAGGATGTTGACCGGTTCGCCCGGCTGCTTGCGCGCCGCGATTTCCTTGATGATTTCAAGGCCGTTGGCGCCGATGGCGCGGTTGAGGCCGACATCCTCGTCGGCGATTTCGCCGGCGCGCCGGTAGGCAGCCTCGGCGCGTTGTCCAGATGGAAGCGGCCGTAGGAAATTGCGCATCTCATCGAGCGCCCAGCGCAGATTGATCGCTGTCGGGCGCGTTTCGTGCAAGACCTCCCAGACGCCGTCGAGCGCTGCATCGGAAGGATCGTCGGCCATTTGCATTGCGACGCCATAGGCTGATGTGACGCCGATCAGCGGCGCGCCGCGCACCCACATGTCGCGGATCGCCGTGGCGATGCCGGCAACGGTGCCGACTTTTTCCACGCGGAAATCATGCGGCAGCCAGCGCTGGTCGATGATCTCCACCGAACGCCCGTCGTCGCTCAGCCAGATGGTGCGATAGTGGCGGTCGCCGACGTTCAAATTCTGTTCTCCTGCTCGATCAGCGCGGCCAGCGTGTTGACCTCGTCGATGCTGTGAATCTGGCGCCGGTTGACGGCGATGTGGCGGCCGAATTTCAGCGCCTTTGCCTCACATGTGGCGCGCAGATCCTCGTCGGCAATGGTCTCGAAATCGGCGTTGTGCGCGAGGCCCAGAATGCGCCGGTGCACCTCGACGCCGGCAAAGCCCAGCATGTCGGTCCAGACCTGATGCAGCATGTGGTCGAGCGCCTGTTCGGCGCCAAGCCTGTCGCCCTGATCCTCGAACAGGCTCTTCTGGTAGAGCATGCCCGTGCGCTCGGTTCGCCACAGATGCGAGAACTCGGTGCGGAAGACCGACCATGTGTCGACCGCCACATCGAGCAGATAGGCGCGCATGGTGTCGCGCCTTCCATTCTGCTCGTGGCCACGCTGCGAGAAGAACGCCATCCAGAAATTGGCGAGCAGCATGCCGACGTCGAAGGCGATCGGGCCGTAGAAGGCGAATTCGGGATCGATCATCCGCGTTTCCGTCTCGGTGACCATGATCGAGCCGGAATGCAGGTCGCCATGCAGCAGCGTCTCCGCATTGGCCGCAAAAATGTGCTTCAGCCGCTGCGCCTCGACCTTGAGATCGCGGTCCGCGCGCAACTCTGCGACGATGCTGTCGAGCTGCGGGCTCGTATGCCGGTTCATCTTGGCGTCGAAATACGGGTCCGAGAACACCAGGTTCTCGGTGATGTCGCAGAGCTCGGCATTGTCGGCGAACAGCGCCAGATCGGCTTTACGATCCTTGGTCGCCATATGCAGGTCGGAGCCGCGAAACAGGGTGCGAGCCATGAACAGGCCGATGTCTCTGGCGATGTTCGGCAGTTGCCGGCCCTCGATCAGCGCGCGCCGCAGGATGATGTGCGGCGACAGATATTCCATGATGATCAGCGCCTGGCTCTCATCGAAGTGATGGATCGCAGGCACCGAACCTGGCGCTCTCGCCTCCTGCCGCGTCAGCGCGTGATACTCGAAGAAGGAGCGCTTCAACGGCAGCGGCCAGCTGTCGCCGACCAGGCGGACATAGGGCAGGGCCTGCTTGACGACGGCCGCACCCGTGGCGCCCTCGACGATGAAGACCAGGTTCAGATTGCCGTCGCCGACCTCGCGGACCTTCCAGCGGATTGTATCTTTGCCGATACGCGAGCACAGGGCATCGTTGGCGCCGAGACGTGCTGCCAGGGTGTCGACCGACAGTGCTTCGAACGGCAATTTCCCAGTCATCCTCACCCTCCCGCTGATGTGCTCCCATCATAGTGGAGCCAAGGCGGTTGGTCCAAGCTAGGAAGCTCTCTGGCAATTGTCAATCGTGTTGACAATTGCCAGGGCAGCCCCTAGCGTCATGGTCAGGGAGGAACGAATGGGCAATAATGCCGTGTTCCGCGTGCACGGCCTGAGGAAGTCCTTTGGCCATATCGAGGTGCTTGGCGGCGTCTCGCTCGATTTGCATGCTGGTGAAGTGACCGTGCTGATGGGCGCCAACGGCGCCGGCAAATCCACCCTGGTCAAAATCATCAGCGGCGTCTACGAGCGCGGCGGCGGCACGATGAGCCTTGCCGGCCACGACTTCGCGCCCCAAGACTTCGCGCCCCACGATTTCGCGCCGAATACGCCGGCGGAGGCGATACGCGCCGGTGTCGTCACCGTTCATCAAAACATCAATGATGGTGTCGTAGCCGACCTCGACGTCGCCACCAATTTGACGCTCGACAGGCTGAGCGGCAGCGGCGCGCCGACCCTGTTCAATCCGGGCCGGGTGCGTCGCGAGGCAAAGGCGGTTGCCGACCGCATGGGGCTGGCCATCGACCTGAGAGCCCGGATCAGCGATCTCTCGCTGGCCGACCGCCAGATGGTGGCAATAGCCCGCGCCATGGCGCATCAGCCGAAAGTGCTGATCCTCGATGAGCCGACGTCCTCTCTGTCCAGCGCCGAGGCCGACCGGCTTTTCGCGCTGCTCGACAGGCTTCGCGAGCACGGCGTCGCAATCCTCTACATCTCGCACCGCATGTCGGACATCAGGCGGCTTGCCGACCGGATCGTCTCGATGCGCGACGGCGTCATCTCAGGCGTTTTCGACCGAAAGCCGCTCGACTATGAAGGCGCGGTCAACGCCATGCTCGGCCGCAAGATCCACCTCGACCGGATCGTCGCCAGGAATTCGGCCAGGCCTGTCCTGACGATCGACGGGTTGCGCATTGCGCAAGGCGCCAGGCCGATCTCGCTGACGCTCGGCGACGGCGAAGTCGTTGCCATCACCGGCCTCGTCGGCGTCGGCAAGACCGCACTCGCCGAGACGCTGTTTGGCGTGCGCAAGCCGCTGTCCGGCGCCATGATGCTGAACGGCAAACCCTATGCACCGGGTTCGACAGGCGAGGCGATCGCCGCCGGCGTGTTTCTCGTCGCCAAGGACCGGGGCGAAAACGGGATCGTCGGCGACTTCAACATCCAGGAAAATATCAGCCTGCCGTTCCACAGGCGGATGTCGCGTCTGGGCGTTCTCAAGCGTCGCATCGAGCGCGCCACCGCGCGCCGGCAGATCCAGGAGCTGGGCATCGTCTGCCGCTCGGAGAAGGACGAAATGTCTGCCCTTTCCGGCGGCAACCAGCAGAAGGTGATGGTCGCCCGCTGGATTTCGCAGGCCGCAAAACTGTTCATCCTGGACGAGCCGTTTCAGGGCGTCGACATTTCGGCCAGGCGCGATATCGCGGCCAAGCTGCGGGCGAGCGCGAACGGCCGTGCGACGCTGCTGTTCGTCACCGAACTCGACGAAGCGCTGGAGACCGCCGACCGCATCCTGGTGATGTCGGAGCAGACAATCGTTGGCGAACATCGCAATGCCGACATCGACCTCGAGCGCCTGCTGGCCGAAGTGGCGGGCGGGCCGTTGCACAGCGCAGCGTAAAGGGCGGGCAGATCATGGGACCTGGAATGGAGAGGGCATGAGTTCGGGTTGGGTAAGGATGGCAGCGGCGCGCGACCATGCCATCCGCTATGGCTTCATCGTTCTGCTGTTCGGGTTGATCGCCTATTTCGCCGTCGCCGCCGATGGCTTCGTCTCACCGCAGAGCGCCGTCTTCATCTTTCAGTCCGTCGCCATCACCGGCGTGCTGGCGCTCGGCGTCACCGCCACCCTGGTCGTCGGCGGCTTCGACCTGTCGATCGGCTCCGTCGCCACCAGCGCCATGATGGCGGCCGCCTATGTCATGGTGGTGCTGGAGCAGAACGCTGTCGTCGCGGTTGTCGCCTGTCTCGCGATCGGCGTCATCGTCGGGCTCATCAATGGCTGGCTGATCGTCTATATGCGTGTACCGGACCTTCTGGCGACGCTCGGCATGATGTTCCTGCTCGTCGGCTTGCAGCGAATCCCGACCGAGGGCCGCTCGATCGCCACCGGCATGACGATGCCTGATGGCTCGGTCGCCAACGGCACGTTCGGCGCTGGCTTTCTGGCGCTTGGCCGCCACCGCTTCGATTTCTTCATCCCCAACCTCATCCCGGTTTCGGTGGTCGTCCTGCTCGTGCTTGCGGTGCTGATCTGGTTCTTTCTCGAATACACCCGTTTCGGCCGTATGATGTATGCGGTCGGCAGCAACGAACGGGCTGCCGAGCTCGCCGGCGCGCCTGTCAAGGCATACAAAATCTGGGCCTACGTTATTTCAGGGGTTTTTGCCTCGATCGGCGGCATTTTGCTCGCTGCCCGGCTTGGACGCGGTGACATCGCCTCGGGTAATAATCTCCTGCTCGATGCTGTAGCGGCGGCGCTCATCGGCTACGCGGTCCTCGGCGCTGCCAAGCCGAACGCCTTCGGCACGGCCGTCGGTGCGGTGTTTGTCGGCGTGCTGCTGCAGGGCCTGACGATGATGAACGCGCCCTACTACACGCAGGATTTCATCAAGGGCTTGGTTCTCGTGGTTGCCCTTGTCTTCACCTTCGCCCTTTCCGGCAGGGGCAAGAGATAGGATTTCGACAGATAGGATTTCGACCGGCTGAAATTTGAGTTCAACAAGTGGAGGAAACAACATGAAGATCACAAGAAGACTTTTGGGGAAGGCAGCGCTTGGGCTTGCCGGCGCCGCGCTGCTGATGCAGGTCCCGGCGATGGCGCAGGACAAGCCGGCGCCGTTCGACAAACCCGGCGCCGTCAAGATCGCGCTGGTCCGCTATCTCTCGACCGGTGACTTCTTCCAGGCCTACCTTTCCGGCGTCGAAGCGCAGGCCAAGGCGCTTGGCGTTGATCTGCGCGTCCTCGATAGCCGTCAGGACGCCGCCCTTCAGGCAGACATGGTCGACCAGGCCATCGCGCTCGGCGTTCAGGGCATCATCATCCAGCACGGCTTGACGGAATCGATGAAGGAAGCCGCCCAGCGCGCGGTCGACGCCGGCATCAAGGTCGTCGCCTTCGACGTCAATGTCGAAAACCCCAAGATACCGCAGATCGAGCAGTCCGACCGCGACCTCGCGCGCCTCGCGCTCGAACAGGCGGTCAAGGACAATGGCGAGAGCTGGAAGGCCGGCTACGTCTATGTCGCCGGCATCGCGCCGCTCGACCGCCGCAACGAGACCTGGGTCGACTTCAAGAAGAAATATGCGGGCATCAACGAGGCTGCGATGTTCGGCACGCTCGACAATCCGATCGCCAATTCCGTCGCCAACCAGGCCCGCTCGGTGCTGTCGGCCAACCCCGACATCAAGGTGATGTTCGCGCCCTATGATGAATTCGCCAAGGGCGTGAAGATCGCCGTCGACGAGGCCGGTCTGTCCCAGGACATCAAGATCTATTCGGCCGACATCTCGACCTCCGACATCGCCGCAATGCGCGAGCCCGACAGCGCTTGGGCGGCAACCGCCGCCACCAATCCGGCTGTCGTCGGCCAGGTTTCGGTGCGCGCGCTGGCGCAGCTTTTGGCCGGCGAAGACCCCGGCCACAACGTCATCGTACCGCCGACGCTGATCACCCAGAAGGACCTGATCGACAAGGACATCAAGAACATGGAAGACCTCTCGGCCAAGCTGCCGCAGTTCGCCCACGCCGATGTCGCGATGCCGGCCTGGATGCCGAACCCGAACGCGAAATAACTCTTTATCGCAGGCAAAAGAAAAGAGCGGCTTTCGGCCGCTCTTTTTGCGTCTGGACTGTTCTTGAGCCTACCTCAGCGCCGCCGCGATGTTGCCGCCATCTACCGTCGTCACATCCGCGGTGGTCCGCTCGGCCAGCGCCTGATGCAGGAAGGCCTGGGCGACGTCTTCGGCCGTCACTTCCTGGCCGAGCAGGTTGCCCGCCATGTATTCCTTTTCCGACACGCCGCGCGCGCCCGAGCGGCTTGCGATCATGGCGTCGGTCAAAAGCCCGGAACGGATGCGATCGGCGTTGACGGCATTCGAGCGGATGCCGTGGGCGCCATAGTCGAGGGCATACTGCCTGGACAGGAACAGCGTCGCCGCCTTTGGGATGCCATAGGCGCCGAACTTCGGACCGGGATTGATTGCCTGCTTGGAGGTGTTGAAAAGGAGCACGCCGCCGGTGCCCTGTTCGAGCATGATCCGCACCGCGTTCTGCGCCGCCGACTGGTGGGCGAAGAAATTGAGCTCGAAGCTCTTGCGCAAAGTGGCGTCGTCGAGCTCACCGATCCTGCCCTCCCAGGCCGCACCGGCATTCGAGACCAGGATGTCGAGGCCGCCGTAGACGGCGACCGCCTTGTCGAACGCAGCGCGCATCTGCGCCGGATCGGTGATGTCGGCGCCGATGCCGATCGAACTGTTGCCGGCCTTTTTTGCTGCCTCGGCAGCCCTTGCCGCGTCGAGATCGACGACGACCGCATGGGCGCCGTTGTCGGCGAACAGCTTTGCGGTGGCGGCACCGATTGCGCCGGCGCCGCCGGTGACCAGCACAACCTGGCCGGTCAGCGGCTTCGGCTTATTGGAGGCGAGCTTGGCCTGTTCCAGCGACCAGTATTCAAGCGGGAACAGGTCGGCTTTGGACAGTGGACGGAAGTCGCCGACCGCTTCGGCGCCGCGCACCGCCTCGATCCACATTTCGCCGACGTCGGAGGCGATCTTCGCGTCCTTCAGTGTGCGGCCATGGCCGAACATGCCGAGGCCCGGCACCAGCGTCAGCCGCGGCATCTGGTCAAGCATCGTGCGCTCCACATCGTC
This sequence comes from Mesorhizobium sp. WSM4842, assembly GCF_055901575.1. NCBI lineage: Bacteria > Pseudomonadati > Pseudomonadota > Alphaproteobacteria > Hyphomicrobiales > Phyllobacteriaceae > Mesorhizobium > Mesorhizobium sp. WSM4842. The sequence goes on along the minus strand of NZ_CM148372.1, from coordinate 6,231,342 downwards.
GAGCGCGTCGTTGGTTTCGAAGTAGGCGCGATAGTTGTTGGCGAATTTTTCGACATGTTGGCGGATGACGGATTTGTAGTCGCCGATCTTGTCCGCGTCGGGCGCCGGCAGCGCCATCGGTCCGGTCTTGATGCGGATCGACAGGTCGGGTGTCGATACGCCGCGACCGGCATAGTCGGCGATCTTTGCCGAATTGATGAAATCGACGATCGCGTCCGACGTGCGGAAATCGCTGATCATGCGATCGAAGCGGCCTTCGCCGCGTGCCACCGCCACGCCGCCGCGCAGCAGCGGCGCGATATCCGCAGGCTTCGCCAGCCTGGCCGGCAAGGCGGCTTTTTCGGTGCGCGGCTTGCCGTGGCTGGCGATGAAATCCTCGGCGACGTTCACATAATGGATCATCCGGTCGTAAGCCTGTTTGGCGTCGTCGCCAAAGGTGAAAATGCCATGCTTGTCGAGAATCAGGCCTTCGACCGTCGGGTCGGCGTCGAAGACATCGGCCGCCGCCTTCGCCAGGTCAAAGCCTGGCATGATGTAAGGCACGAACCCCATCTTGCTGCCGAAGACCTTCTTGCTCAGCGCCTCGCTGTCGTCCTGGTCGACGACGGCCAGAACGGCGGTTGAATGGGTATGGTCGACAAATTTGTGCGGCAGGAAGGCGTGCAGCAGCGTCTCGACCGAAGGGTTCGGCGAAGACGGATCGATGAGGTTCACCCGTTGCAGGGCGACCATATCCTCGTCGGAGAGTTTTTTGAGCGATCGCGCCTTCAGCAGCGCGCCGAGCTTGACCGCCGGCAGGCCCTGCGGCTCGATGACTCCCATGTCCCAGCCGCTGCCCTTGACGCAAAGCACGTCCCATTCGTCGCCGACGAGATCGGTGACCTTTGTCTTGCAGGAGGTGTTGCCGCCGCCATGCAGGACAAGCCGCGGTTCGCCGCCTAGAAGCCTGGTCGTATAGACGCGCAGCGCCAGGTCGCGGGCCACACCCTTTTTTGCATAGTCGGCAACCAGCTTCTCCGCGTCGCCGTCATTCCACAGGTTCTTCATGTTCGCTTCGTCCGATTTGCTCGTTGTGAAACAGGAATGCCGCGACGCCTTGATGACAATGCGTCCGCGGTGGAGTTTGCGTGCCTAGGCGACCTTTTCCGCTGCCGGTCCGGCATGGTCGAGCAGCCGTCGCGCCATCCGAGCGCCGACCACCAGATGCGTGCACAGCCCACCTGCGATCGCCGCCACCAGCGGTCCGAATTTGCTGTCCTCCTGCACCACCACGAGGCGCTTTTCAATCTTGCGCAGCGATGACAGCTCCGCCGAAATGATCCGCCGGTTGTAGCTGCAGTCGAGCGCCTTGCCTTGCGCGTCGATGATCTGCCCGGCGACGACGCCGGCAGCCCCGGCACGGCGCAGCACCTCCATCTCGCTCGCCGTCAGCGCGCCGCATTTGACGACATGGCTGTCGGCGTCGACGGTGCCGACCGAGTAAAGCGCCAGGTTGCACGCACTGATGCCCGACAACTGCTCGCGGATCACCGGCTCGGCGCGCAGGCCGCGCGCCAGTTCTTCCGTCGTCAGCACCAGCGGTGCATAGAAATTGAGCCCCTTGGCGTTGAGCCGGCGTGCGATTTCCATGGTGCATTGGTCGGGCCGGTAGGAATAGGGGGCTCCCAGATTTCCGCAGAGCTGCACCACCGTGACATCCTGCAGATCGGCATAGGACATGATGTCGGCGATCGTATAGATGGTCCGTCCCCAGGCGACGCCGATGCGGTCGCCCTTCTTGATCAGTTCGAGAAAGACGCTGGCCGCCAGCACCGCGATGTCGGTCGACGGATCGGCGACATGGCCGTTTTCCGGCGCGATCCAGACGGCGTCGAGCTTCAACCCGTCTTCGAGTTTGCGCGCCATGACGTCGTCGGTGAAAAGCTGGGTCGAGGTCGAGATGTTGACGATGCCGGTCTCGCGCGCCTTGCGTAGGTACATGGCGACCGAGGCTCGGGAAATCTTGAGCTGGCTGGCCACCTGGTCCTGGCGCAATCCGTGGGCATAGTAGAGCCAGGCGGCCTTGTGAATAAGCTGTTCTGCAGGTCGGATCGCCATGCCATCTCCTTGCTGACATTATTCACGGCTCTCGACAAAAGTCAAACCGAGCGAGGGTAAACGATGCCCTTTCGCTTGCTTTATCTAGATCATCATTGTGCCAAATGCGCCCTATCGTGGCGTTGGTGGTGACGGGCCGGAAGCCTGTGGGGTAGAAGGTCTCGATCAGACATTACAGCGCCGCGCGTCCTTTCGGACGCGCAATGGACGCTGTAACACTTTGATCTTGCGCATGCCCCCGAAAATCGATTCCGATTTTGGGGGGCATGCGCCAGGGGAGGACGGGATGGGCAATCCCTACGAACAGGATCTCGACAGGAATCCAGCCAACCACCAGCCGCTGACGCCGCTCAGTTATCTCGAGCGGGCGGCAAAGACCTTTCCCGATCATGTTGCTATCATCCATGGTCGCCAGCGCACGACCTATCGTGATTTCTGGCGGCAGTCGCTGAAGCTTGCCTCGGCGCTGCAGAGGCGCGGCATCGGCAAGGGCGACACCGTCACCGTCATGCTGTCCAACACGCCGCCGATGCTGGAAGCGCATTTCGGCGTGCCGATGACCAAGGCGGTGGTGCATTCGCTCAACACCCGCCTCGATGCCGCGGTCATCGCCTTCCAGCTCGACCATGCCGAAACCAAGGTGCTGATCGTTGACCGCGAATTCGCGGGCGTCGTCAGCGAGGCGCTGGCGCTGGCTAAGGTAAAACCGCTGGTCATCGACTATGACGATCCCGAATACGCCACTGATGCCCCTTATCCCAAGGGCGAGCGGATCGGCACGCTCGACTACGAGAACTTCGTCGCGGGTGGCGACGAGGATTTCGCCTGGTCGATGCCGGACGACGAATGGAATGCGATCTCGCTCAACTACACGTCCGGCACCACAGGCAATCCGAAGGGCGTCGTCTATCACCATCGCGGTGCGGCACTGATGGCCTACGCCAACACCATCCATGCCGCTATGGGTAAGCATGCGGTGTATCTGTGGACGCTGCCGATGTTCCACTGCAATGGCTGGTGCTTTCCATGGACGCTGGCCGTGCAGGTCGGCACCCATGTCTGCCTGCGCTGGGTGCGGCCGAAGCCGATCTACGACGCCATTGCCGATCATGGCGTCACCCATCTGTGCGGCGCGCCGATCGTGATGTCGGTGCTGATCAATGCCAGGGACGAGGACAAGCGGCAATTTCCGCAGACGGTCACCTTCAGCACGGCCGCGGCACCGCCGCCGGAAGCAGTGCTGTCGGGCATGGCCGATGCAGGCTTTGCGGTCACTCACCTCTATGGCCTTACCGAGACCTATGGCCCGGCCGTCGTCAACGAATGGCATGGCGAGTGGGACGGGCTCGACAAGGGTCTCAGGGCGGCGAGGAAGGCCAGGCAAGGTGTGCGCTATGCCGCGCTCGAGGATCTGACAGTGATGGACCCCGAGACGATGGAGGAGACGCCGGCCGACGGCGAGACGATCGGCGAGGTCATGTTCCGCGGCAACATCGTCATGAAGGGCTATCTGAAGAACCGCAAGGCGAGCGACGAGACCTTCGCCGGCGGCTGGTTCCACTCGGGCGACCTCGGCGTCAGGCATCCCGACGGCTATATCCAGCTCAAGGACCGCTCCAAGGACATCATCATTTCCGGCGGCGAGAACATCTCCTCGATCGAGGTCGAGGAGGCGCTCTACAAGCATCCTGCCGTCGCCTCCTGCGGCGTCGTCGCCAGGCCCGACGACAAATGGGGCGAGGTGCCGGTCGCCTATGTCGAGCTGAAGCCGGGCGGGACGGCGACCGAAGCCGAGATCATCGATCACTGCCGCGCGCTGCTCGCCCGCTTCAAGGTGCCGAAGGCGGTGATCTTCGCCGAAATCCCGAAGACCTCAACCGGCAAGATCCAGAAGTTCAGGCTGAGGGAGATGGCGAAGGCCAGTGCACCACAGCTTTGAGCCAGTCGCCGCTGGCATCCAGCATGAATGAATCTTTCAGTCGTGCCCGACGACATAGCTGTGTTCCGATTACTCCGCAGTCGCGGAGGTAATCCAAAATCGGGGATAGAACACATGAAGAGCTTACTCTTGCTTGCCGGGACAGCCGCCCTCGGCCTTGTTATCGTCTCTGGATCGATTGCACCCGCTGAAGCCGCCGGATGCTATTATCGGTTGTACCATGACGGTCATGGCGTCGTGACCGGAAAACTCGCAATACAGGGATACGCCTCCGCCGCCAAACTGGACAACGCCTGCGATCGCGCGCGTCGCGAATGCAATCGCCGCTTCGAGCGAGCGCGCAAAAAGGGAAATATCCCTCGTAGCGGCCCGCGTGATGTGCGCTGCATTCGCACAGCGGCGGGATAAAACGTGTCGCTCTAATGCATGTCGCGCAAAAGTGTGCAGCGGTTTTGCGATAACGACGTGCATAAAACAATAACCTAAAGCGCGTCGCATGTGCCCGGTCAAACGCGACGCGCTTTAGGGTGCCGGCCGGCCATCGCCAAGACGCGAAGGTCGGCTGTTGCTTTCGAGTGTCGAAGGCGGGCACGGACATTGACCTCGACACGGCTCGGGCGCCAATTAATTGCAACCTCGCAAGCTCACAACCAGGCTCGGTCCCGACGGGCATTTACCGCGCCAGATCCGCATGCGATCGCGCCGCACAGAAAGTGCCGCCTCTTTCAACGGCATGTCGAGCCCGATATACTTGCTCATGGTTGTTCTCCGTTTGATGCTTGGGCCCGGCGTCCAGTCGTGAGCCCGTATCTCCATCTTATCGGGGAACAGCCACCCGCTCTTCAATGCCGTGACCTTCCGGCCTTGGCGGATCGCTCCCGCGATTGCCTCGCAGCGGCTGGATCGGCTGAACGGAGCAAACAAGATCACTCAGTGTCGGATCGAGCGCCTCCCGATCGTCCTCGATACAGAACCAAGAAGATTAGCAGGAGGAGCATTCCAATGGAGAACACGGCGCGCGACGCCGAGGCACACATCCAGGCGCTCATCGAGCGTTGGGCGAATGCCGTGCAGCAGCAAGACCTGGAGACAATCATTGCGGATCACGCGACGGACCTTGTGATGTTCGATGTCCCACCCCCGAACGAACTCAGGGGAATTGAGGCCTATCGCGATAGCTGGGGCCCGTTCTTCGAGCACTTCAAGCAGGGCGGCGTTTTCGCGATCGAGCGGCTGGATGTCACGGCGGGCGACCGGGTTGCTTTTGCTACCGCATTGCTGCGGTGCGGCACCAGGGAAGAGCTTGAAAAGGACCCGGCAACCCGCCTCCGGCTCACCGTCGGATTACGGAAGGAAGGTGACCTTTGGATCATCGCTCACGAGCATCACTCGTATCCTTACAAGCCGGACTGAGCAGCGCATCGGGGTCAAGCGATCGTGACAGCGCGAGTGGTGCAATTGGCGGAGGAGGAAACTCATGCCGGTTCTCAAAACATCAGAGCCTGAAGGTCAAGACGAGATCCTTCCTCGGCCATGGGCGCGAAAAGCCGCCGCGGTCAGGAAAGCCGGGCGGATCGTCGCCCTGACCGGGGTCATACTGCCGCTTCTCATGATCGGCGGGATGAAGTTCACGGCTGTTGAGATCGAGGCGTTGAGGCCGCTGATCGGCGGCACGCCTTGGCTCGCCTGGATGTATCCGGTATTTGGTGAAGCCGGTGCCTCTTATGTGCTTGGCGTCGTCGAGATCGCGACCGCGCTTCTCCTGATTGCCTCTCCCTGGTCGACGCGCGCCGGTGTCGCCGGCGGGGCAGTGGCCGCCCTGATTTTCCTGGTCACCTGTTCGATCATGGTTGCCCTGCCGATCTGGGAGCCTGCGTTGGGCTTTCCCGCGCTCGGTCCCGCCGGTCAGTTCCTGATCAAGGACATTGCGCTGCTCGGCATCGCGCTTGTCATACTGGGCGAAAGCCTGAACAGATTAAACAAATCGGCTACCTAAGCGAATCCAGGCCGAAGGCGAGTGGCAGACCACGCCATCCGCACAGCCGCGCCAAATGGCGGGGCGCCACCTGCTGCGACATTGTGGGACAGGCACAGGCTGCCTGCGCGCCCACCCGGACTACACCTTCGACTAGATCGAAAACGCCCCGCTCGCCACCACGATGCCGCGTCCAGAGACGCTCACTGAGCCGGCATCTACATCTACCTCGATGATGCTGGTACGTCCGAGCGCCGTGCCTTGCTCGATCTTGATTACGCCGGGCTGTGCAAGACCGTGTGCAACGAGATGTGCGGCGAGCGGACCAGCCGCCGTACCGGTTGCCGGATCCTCGGAAATGCCAACAGTCGGGTTGAAAAAGCGTGCATACGCCGTGGTTTCGGGCAGCCGTGGATCGAGTGAGAAGACGTAGCAGCCTTCCCCGCCGATCTGGTTGAGCAGGTCGAAAAGCTGTTTGGCATCCGGCGAAATCCGGTCGACGGCTTCGCGATCGCGGATCGGCACCAGGAGATGGGCAGCACCGGTCGAGACCACCTGGCAAGGCACGACCTCAGCCGCTATTTCTTCAGTATTAAGGCCGAGTGCCGTGGCAAGAGCGCCAAGGTTTGAGAGCTGCCGGCCGGCCGCTGGGGCTTCTTGCTGCATAATGATCTTTTCGAGTTTCCCTTGGCTTTGCCAGATAGCCAATGGATACACCAAGTCGCCGATCTGTTGGTGAAACCATGTTGGCCCATCGCCCAGATCGAGCCGCCCCGCTGCAGCGAGCCACCACCAAGCCCCTAGCGTGTTGTGGCCGCCAGCACCGAAAACCTCTACGCCTTTCGGCGTGAAAGAGCGCAACTTCCAGTCGGCGTCCTCCCGGGTCGCCGGTAGCACAAAGGTTGTCTCGGACTGGTTGAACTCACGTGCAATGTTCTGCATGAGCTCGAGCGCCAACTCGCCACCGCCGTCGACCACCGCAAGTGAATTGCCCGTCAGCGGCTCTACCGCGAAGACATCGACGAAATGAAATGGAATTGTTCTGCTCATGGTTTCCTCCGATGACCGCAATTGGGCCCGTTTCAGTCGTTCGGCTGAATGTTTGGACGGTTGCCAATGTCCTGCATTGCAGAACAATCTCTAGCGAAGATGCGAGAGCACGTTGAGCAGTTTGCCGGTCGGGTCGGCAATGAAGAAACGTCTTACGCCCCACGGTTCGTCGGTCAAATCATAGACCAGTCTGCAACCGATCTCGTTTGCGCGAAGATAAACCGCGTCGACATTGTCGACCTCGATCGACAGATCAGGCACCGGCGCGCCTGAGCCGCCCTCGCTGGCGATGCTGATCTGGGGGATGGTGGTTTCGCTGGACGCCAGCGTGACGAGCCACCCGTGATCCATGACGGCATCGAGCCCGAACAAGTCGGTATAGAACTTCCGAACATCCGGAATGCTGTCTGTGGCGATATTCGAGACGATGCGCAGCACGGTCATCCCAACTCTCCTTTCCGCGGCTTGGATGATAACGCATTGCTGCGCGCCGCGGAGCACGTCTTGAATAAAATAAGGCGCCCGATCACCTGAGCCTGGCGGGTGGCCCGTGCACGGCCCGCAGCAGGCTTCATTAACGCTGTTCACGCCCAAGTTGTGTCAACAGATGTCACCAGTCGCCCAAGACGGATAATGTCGCAGTTGACAGGCGGGCGATTTCGAATTACGAGTGACGAAATTCAAAATTCGTCACTCGTAATTGAGCTAATGAAACACGATGAATGATACCCTTGATACCCTCGATACGGCGGCCGACGTGGTCCGGCAGGAGAATGTCGCGCGCATCCTCGATTGCGCAGAGCGGCTGTTCCGCCACTACGGCTATGGCAAGACCAACGTCGCCGACATAGCTCGTGAACTCGGCATGTCGACGGCCAACATCTACCGTTTCTTCGCCTCCAAGGTCGAAATCCACCAGGCCGTTTGCGGCCGCATGCTCGCTACCTGCTACCAACTGACCTACGACGCCTGCCATGGTCCCGGAACAGCCAGCGAAAAGCTTCGCCGCTACGTTCAAACGCATTATCAGTGGACCCGCGACACCATGCTCGACCAGGAGAAGGTGCACGAAATGGTCGTCGTTGCCATCGAACGCGATTGGCATGTCATCGAGAAGCATATCGACAGGATCCGCGGCTTGGTGGCGGAGGTGATCAGCGACGGTATCGCAACCGGCGAGTTTGCCGATCAGGACCCGGAAGTCGCTTCGCGGTGTTTCAGCGCCGCTATCATCACCCTCTGTCATCCGCAGATGGTCGCCCAGTGCCTTGCCAAAAAGAATCGGGCGATGCCGGACGAGCTTATCGAGTTTGCGATCAGGGCCTTGAAGAAATGACCGGCGTCCGCCGGTCGTCGACAATCCATATCCAGTTCGGGAGTACGCAAGTGCCTTTGTCCAAATCCATCATGAACAGGCTGCCGGCCATTGGTCCGGCTCTGGTCGTCGTCGCGGCGCTTGGGCTCGCCGGCTGCTCGCAAGAAAAAGTGGAAGTCAAGGACATCGTCCGGCCGGTCAAGGTCGTCGAGATCGCCAAGGCGAACGATACCCGAGAGCTTTCCTACTCCGGATCGGTGCGCGCCCGCACCGAGATGAACCTTGGCTTCCGCATCAACGGCAAGATCACCGAGCGCCTGGTCGATATCGGCCAGCGCGTCAAGCCGGGCGACGTTCTGGCCCGCATCGATCCCGCCGACTACGACCTTTCGGTCAACAGCGCCGAGGCCAGCCTCGAGGCGGCCGAGCGGCAGGTCGAGACGACAGGCCTTGCCCGCCGTCGTGCCGAACAGTTGTTTGCCAAGAACTTTGCATCGAAATCGCAGCTCGAACAGGCAACGCTCAGCTATGATCAGGCGGTCGCCACCCGAAATTCCGCCCGCTCAGCGCTGGACCAGGCGAAAAACCAGGTCCTCTACACCGACCTCAAGGCGGACAGGAACGGCATCGTCACATCAGTCGCCGCCGATGTCGGTCAGGTGGTCGGCTCCGGCACGCCGGTTGTGACGGTTGCCGTCGATGGCGAAAAGGAAGTGCTGATCGCCGTTCCGGAAATGGATATCGCCCAGTTCAAGCCGGGCAAGAATGTCAAGGCAAGCTTCTGGTCCGACGACGCGTTGACGCTCGACGGCAAGGTCCGTGAAGTCGCCGGCAGCGCCGATCAGCAGTCGCGTACCTTTGCCGTTCGCGTCAGCCTGCCCAACGATCCTCGCGTGCTTCTCGGCATGACCGCGAACATCGAGGCTTCGGCGGCCAACAGCAGCCCGCAAAGCGTATCGATCCCGTTGAGCGCACTGGCGCAAAAAGATGGCCAGCAGATCGTCTGGACCGTGGACCGCAACGGCGAGACCGTCCATGCGCGTCCGATCAAGGTCGCCGAGTTCACCGCCGACGGCGTGCATGTTGCCGAAGGATTGAAACCCGGCGACGTCGTCGTTGCGGCGGGCACGCAATTCATGGCCGAAAATCTCAAGGTCAAGCTGCCCGGCGATGCGGTGCAACAGTCCGCATCGGCGGACGATGATGGCGACGTCGCCAAGCGCGTGCGCTGACGGCCAAGAATAAAACGGCTTTTCCTCGCATCGGCGCAAGCCGCGAGGTCAAGCGGTTCATGGTTTCCGGGCGGCAGGGTGCCCGATTGTCGAGACGTCAGGTCGATGTAACCCCCCACATCGATCCTTGCGTCCCACCGCGATGAGTGTCTCTCCGCTCGGAAAGCCTCGCCGCCCGGAAGCCAGCATTAGAAGCTCCGTGGGCATGCCGTGTGCGTGCGCTGACGATCAGACAAATGGACTGGCGCTATGACCACCGACACCAATGAAAAGCGGCCCTTCAATCTTTCGCGCTGGGCAATCGGGCACCCGAGCATTGCGCGGTTCCTGTTCGGCTTGATCATCGTTGCCGGTGCGCTCGGCCTGATGCGCATGGGCCAGAAGGAAGACCCGGACTTCACCTTCCGCGTCATGGTCGTCCAGGCTGTCTGGCCGGGGGCCTCGATCCAGGAGATGGAGGACCAGGTCGTCAACAAAATCGAGCGCAAGCTGCAGGAAACCCCGCATCTCGATTTCGTCCGTTCCTACACGCGCGCCGGCAGCGCCATCATCACCTTGCAGGTGGAAGGCGACACCAATCCCACGCAAGTCGCGGATGCCTTTTACCAGGTGCGCAAGAAGGTCGGCGACATCGCCAATGAGCTGCCTCAGGGGCTGCTCGGGCCCTACTTCAACGATGAGTTCGGCGACACTTTCATCACCTTGCATTCGATCAGCGGCGATGGCTACAGCTATCCCGAGCTGAAGAAATTAGCCATCCAGGCGCGTGACATGCTGCTGACGACGCCTGGCGTCGAAAAGGCCGTGATCATCGGCGACCAGCCGGAAAAACTCTACATCGACGTTTCGTCCAAGGTGCTAGCCGAGCGTGGCCTGACGCTCACCGATCTGCAGAACGCGATCAAGGGCCAGAACAATGTCGATCCGGCAGGCTCGGTCGACACCGGCCAGCGTTCGGTGCGCATCTCGGTCGAAGGCAACGTGACGGAGGCGGCCGACATTCGCGAACTTCGCCTGCGCGCCGGCAACCAGGTGACGCGCCTCGGCGACATCGCCACCGTGACCACAGGCCTCGAAGACCCCTATCAGCGCAAATACCGCTTCAACGGCCACGACAGTGTCCAGGTTGGTGTCGTCATGGCCAAGGGCTTCAACGTCACCGATGTCGGCAAGGACGTTGAGGCGACCTATCACCGCTTCGAAGAGGCGTTGCCTTACGGCGTTTCGGTCGATCAGATCGCCGACCAGCCGGAAGTCGTCAGGGAAGCGGTGACCGAGTTCATGGAAGCGCTTGGCGAGGCGCTGTTGATCGTGCTTGTCGTCTCGTTCCTGACGATCGGCTGGCGTTCGGGCCTGGTGATCGCGATCACCATTCCGCTCGTTCTGGCCGCCACCTTCGCCATCATGTACGAGATCGGCATCGATCTGCAGCGCATTTCGCTCGGCGCGCTGATCATCGCGCTCGGCCTGCTCGTCGACGACGCGATGATCGTCGTCGAAATGATGGAGCGCAAGCTCGAGGAAGGACTGGTCAAGGTCGAGGCGGCGAGCTTCGCCTATACCTCGACGGCCTTCCCGATGTTGTCCGGCACGCTGATCACCACGGCCGGCTTCATTCCGGTCGGCTTCGCGGCCTCGACGGCCGGTGAATACGTACGCACGCTGTTCTACGTCGTCGGCATCGCGCTGGTCGTCTCCTGGTTCGTGGCGGTCTACTTCACGCCGTGGCTTGGTCATATGATCCTCAAGCAGCGAAAACACGCCGGCAGCCATCACGATGTTTTTGATACGCCCTTTTACCGCCGGCTTCGCGCCACCGTCGGCTGGTCCGTGCGCCACCGCATCATCGTGCTGGTCATGACACTGGTGACCTTCGCAACCAGCCTGTGGGCGTTCCAGTTCATCCCGCAGAATTTCTTCCCGCAGTCATCGCGTCCGGAAATCCTTGTCGACCTCTGGCTGCCGGAGGGCACCAGCATCAAGGAAGTCGAGACGCAGGCCAAGGCGCTCGAAACCAGGATGATGGACGACAAGGACAAGCGCTTCATCGCCACCTATATCGGTGAGGGCACGCCGCGCTTCTTCCTGCCGCTCGACCAGCAGCTTCGTAATCCGAACTTCGCCCAGCTTCTGGTGATGGCCAATGACGAACCGGCCCGCGAACGGCTGATCGTCAAGCTGCGCACCATTCTGGCCGAGGATTTCCCGTCGGTCCGCGCCAAGGTCGACCGCCTGTTCCTCGGGCCACCCACGGGCTGGCCGGTGCAGATGCGCGTCATGGGCCCGGATCGCCAGGAGGTGCGCCGCATCGCCGACGAAGTGAAGGCGAAGTTCCAGGCAAATCCGCTGCTCGGGGCCGTTCACGACGACTGGCTGGAGCCGGTGCCGGAGATGAAGCTGGTGATCGACCAGGATCGCGCCCGGGCGCTCGGCGTCACCTCGCAGCGCATCCGCCAGGTGCTGCAGGCAAGCATGTCGGGGGCGCCGCTCGATGATTTCCGCGACGGCGAGGAGACCGTTTCGATCGTCGCCCGGGAACCGGCGGCGAGCCGCCACCTGCTGTCGGCGGTCGACTCGGTCTCTGTCCCGACGGATTTCGGTGGCTTCGTGCCGCTGTCGCAGGTCGCCAAGGTCGTCCCGGTGCTGGAGCAAGGCGTCGAATGGCGGCGCGACCGCCTGCCGACCATCAGCGTGCGTGCCACGCTGCCGGATGGCGTGCAGTCGAACGATGTCGTCATGAAGATGTACAGCGAGATGCAAGGCCTGCGCGACGGTCTGGCACCCGGCTACAACATCGAGATCCAGGGCGGCGCCGAGGATTCGGCCGAAAGCCAGGCCTCCATTGCTGCGAAAGCTCCAATCATGCTGGCCGTCATCGTCGTGCTGCTGATGATCCAGCTGCAGCACTTCGGCAAAGCGATGCTGGTGCTGGCGACCGGTCCCCTCGGCATCATCGGCGCGGCGGCGGCACTTTTGATCAGTGGCGCACCGTTCGGCTTCGTCGCCATCCTCGGCGTGATCGCGCTGCTCGGCATCATCATGCGCAACTCGATCATCCTGGTCGACCAGATCGACCAGGATATCGCGGCCGGCATGGAACGCTCGGAGGCCATCATCGGCTCGGCGGTCCGCCGTTTCCGGCCGATCATGCTGACGGCGTTGACGGCGGTCCTGGCGCTGATCCCGATTTCGCGCGGCGTCTTCTGGGGTCCGCTCGCCTATGCCATGATGGGCGGCATCCTCGTCGCCACCGTGCTCACCATCCTCGTCCTTCCGGCAGGCTATGCCTTGTTCTTCGGCAGGGAGCGCAAGAAGGCCGAAGATGCGGAGCAGGCGGCCGAGGCGGCAGAAGCAAGCGAAAGGCCGCAACTGGCCCTGGCAGCCGAATAACGGTCGAGGCAATCGCGCACGTTGGCGCCGCCCCTCATCTGCCTGCCGGCATCTTCTCCCCGTCACTATACGGGGAGAAGTGCCCGGCAGGGCGATGAGGGGCGGCGCAGAGATCGATGATTAATCTCAAGTGATTGTTGCTTGGCGCGACACTGATCTCGCCTCTTGGTCGTCGCACAAATTCGTTACAGATCACCCACGGAGTCGATACAACGATACCGCTAATGTGAACTGAGAGTGACTACCGCGCCGAGGAGGACGTCATGACCGTAGCTCAGACACCGGTAGCGCTGCGCCGGCCGATCGACGGACGCCACCGCCAGATGTTCGTCGATGGCGCCTGGGTCGACGCCCGCTCGGGCCGCACCATGGAAACCCGCAATCCAGCCACCGGCGCGGTCATTGCCACGGTGCCGCGCGGCGACCGCCAGGATGTCGAACTGGCAGTGGCCGCGGCGCGCAAGGCCTTCGACGGGCCGTGGAGCCGGTTCAAGCCCTATGAGCGGCAGGTGCTGCTGCTCAGGATCGCCGACCTCTTCGAAAAGCACTGGGAGGAGATCAGCCGCTCGGACACGACCGACATGGGCATGCCGATCGTGCGCACCCGCGCCAACCGCAACCGTGTCATCGGTATGCTGCGCTACTACGCCGGCATGGCGACGTCCCTGCATGGCGAGACGATCGAGAACTCGCTGCCGGGCGAAATCGTCTCCTTCACGCGCAAGGAGCCGGTCGGCGTCGTCGGCGCCATCATCCCGTGGAACGCACCGACGGCCGCTTCGATCTGGAAGATCGGGCCGGCGCTGGCGACCGGCTGCACGGTGGTGCTGAAACCTTCGGAAGAGGCACCGCTGACGCCGCTTCTGATCGCCGACATCATGAACGAGGCCGGCGTTCCGCCAGGCGTCGTCAACATCGTGACCGGCACTGGCGCCGAGGCAGGTGCCGCACTTGCCGAGCATATGGGCGTCGACAAGATCGTCTTCACCGGCTCGACGGCGACCGGCCAGTCGATCGTCCGCGCCTCGGCCGGCAACCTCAAGCGCGTCTCGCTGGAACTCGGCGGCAAGTCGCCGGTCATCGTCTGCGCCGACGCCGATCTCGACACAGCGGTGCCGGTGGCGGCGATGTCGGTCTTCGCCAATTCCGGCCAGATCTGCATCGCCGGCTCGCGCCTGTTCGTCGAGCGCTCCATCCATGATGAGTTCGTCGCGCGGCTGGCGGCCTACGCCAAGGGCCTCAGGGTCGGCGACGGCATTGACCCGGCAACCGAGATCGGCCCGCTCGTCTCCGAAAAGCAGCTGCAACGGGTCGCCTCGTATCTCGAGGCCGGCACGGCGGAGGGCGCGACCCTCGTCACCGGCGGCACACGCCTTGTGGAGGGTTCGCTGGCCGCCGGCAATTTCGTCGCGCCGACGGTCTTTGCCGGCGTCTCGGACGACATGAGGATCGCGCGCGAAGAAATCTTCGGGCCGGTCATTTCGGCGCTGCCGTTCGATACGCTCGATGAGGCGGTCGAGCGGGCCAACAACACGCCCTACGGTCTTGCTGCCGGGGTCTTCACCCGTAATGTCGCCACCGCGCATCAGCTTTCCAAGAAGATCCGCGCCGGCTCGGTCTGGGTGAACACCTATCACGCCATCGATCCGGCCATGCCGTTTGGTGGCTACAAGATGAGCGGCTACGGCCGCGAGGGCGGTGCCGAGCACCTCGACGAGTATCTCAACACCAAGGGCGTGTTCATCAAGATCGATTGAGCGATCCGCCTGCCAATCCTCCACCGCGGCGCTGACCGCCAAGATGCCGGCAAAGCCTGAAACAAAAAACCCGCCTCGGCGGCGGGTCGTTGCTCGGGTAGTGTCTCAGTTTGAAATCTGATTTTTCGCTTTGAGCGAGATCGGGTCCGTCTCGATTAGCCGAAGCGATCTCACCATGTCGGCAGTTTGAGTTTTGTAATTGAGAAAATGTGGCGTGGTGAGGTGCGCCTCATAGGCCGCTTGATCAGCGTAGCCTTCAATCACCAGCACCTTATCGCGGCTTCCCTTGACCGACAGCGCGTACAGGAAGATGACCCCAGGTTCTAGCCGCACCGAGGCTTCAATCCCTTCTGATAGGAGTGCGCCGTAAGCCTCGATCTGGTCGGGATCGATCTCCAGTTCTGCTATCCTGACAATCATTCGCTATTCCGCTTCTTGTACTGGTCGCAATGCGCATGACGCGGACGGCGTTGCCGATCACGTCGGCGGGGCGCTTCTGGCCTTTAGATCCGGTTGGCATGGCTACTCTCCTGAAGCGGCGGGCATGGCAGATCGGCATATGAGCAGAAAACGCAGCAATCGCCCGCTAAGGGCTTCAGGAGTACCCTGCAGTTTTTGCATTCGTAGAAGTGAACGCAGGCGTCGGTAGGCATCGTTTCCACAGACTGGTGCCCACAGTCCGGGCAAGTGATGGTGCTCTCAAGCTTCATTGCCGCTCCAATGCTTTCCGCTAAGCATATAGGAGTTCGGCCCGGATCGCGACAAGCGCGGCGTCAAATTTCAAACTGAGACACTACCCGACCTCGCGATCGCGAGCTTCCAGTGAGCGAGCTTGCGACGAGCCTCTGGAAGCAAATCGGATCGAGCGCGGCGGTCCGCACTCGATCCTTTCAGGCCGATGTCAGATGACGAACAGCCAGTTGGCTAGCAGCATCACCACGACGCCGGCGATCAACGTCAGGTAGGGCAGGATGCCCGCCTTTCTGACGGCGAGATCGGACGAATTCATGCCGAGATCAGCCAGCATGTGGTCGGGGAATTTGCCCTTGTCCTGGATGTAATGCCGGAAGCAGAACACCGGGATGATCAAGGCAGCTGTGATCAGTCCTGCCCACAGTGCCATCGGGTTCCAGACTTTGGCGCCGGCGCCCATGAAGATCATGTTGACATAGGCAAGAATGGCGCCGATGCCGAGCAGCCAGCTCGGTGCCTTCCACGGCCGCGCGATATGGCCGTTGTCAATGCGATGGATCCAGCCGGCATTGAGGTTGAGGAAGTTGAAGATGATGTATCCGCAATTCGACACGGCGAGGATGAAGAAGAAGCTGGTTGCATCTGCCGAAGCGATGGCCAGCACGGCCAGGTTGAAGATCAGGTCGGTCCACATCGCCCGGGTCGGGGCGCCATGCTCGTTGACGTGGCTGAGATAGCGCGGCAGCCAGCCATCGACGGAACCTTGGTAAAGCGTGCGCGAGGACCCCGCCATCGCCGTCATGATGCACAGCACCAGGGCCAGGATCATCAGCATCACCAGAAGGCTATGGATCAGCTGGCCGCCGCCGACCATGCCGGCCAGTGCGTCGGCAACGCCGGAGCCGTCGACGATCGGGGTCGCCAGCATGCCGTTCAAGCCGAGCACGCCCTGGAAGGTGAACGGCACCAGGATGAACAGCAGCATGCACAGCAGGCCGGAATAGAAGATCGCCTTGAAGGTGTCGGTGCCGGGATTCTTGAACTCGGAGGTGTAACAGACGGCGGTCTCGAAACCGTAGGTCGACCAGGCGGCGATGAACATGCCGCCGAGAACAAGCGTCCAGCCGGCGATGTTCCACGCCCCGGGCTCGGGCGCATAGGCGGCCGCGAGCGGCACCAGCGGCGAAAAATTCGCCCAGTCGATCTGGCCGGTGACGATCGGCACGACGCCGACGATCAGCATCGGAATGATCACGAACAGGCCGATATATTTCTGCACGTTGGCGGTGCCCAGGATGCCGCGATGCTGGATGGAGAAGATGATCAGCATCAGCACCGCACCGATGAAGAAGGTGGCGTTGAAGGTGAAGGAGACCGGGCCCAGCGTGTGACCGTAGAGCGTCCAGTTGCGGATCGCCGGTGTGGCGGCCGCGCTCACCGCCGCAATGGCGTCGGCGGCACTGGTCCCCGTATTAGCCGCGATATAGGCGGCGACTTCCGGCGAGGTGTCGGTAAACAGCGGCACCGGCGCCAGCGCGTTGAGGATGTAGGCGGCGGCGATCGAGCAGCCGAGCGACAGCACCGGCGACCAGGCGAACCAATTGCACCACACCGAAAGCGGTGCGATGAACTTGGAATAACGCAGCCAGGCGGTAGCGCCATAGATCGAGGCGCCGCCGGACTTGTTCGGAAACAGGCCGGCGATTTCGGCATAGGTGAAGGATTGCAGGAAGCCCATGATCATGGACACGGTCCAGATCAGGAAGGCCAGCTTGCCGGTCGTGCCGGCAATGCCGCCGATCGAAAACAGGACAAGGGCGGGAACGCCGCTTGCCACCCAGAAGGCGCCGCGCCAATCGATATTCCGGTGCAGCTTCCCTTCGGCAGCCGGCACCAAGGCAGAGACTATCGTGCTCATTTACGTGAATTCCCCATTTCTGATGTTCCCCATCGGCGACGGCCGACACCTCGCGGTGCGTCACTGACGCATGCGTTGAACGACCTCAGGCATTTTCCGCTCAGTAGTATTTTTTTCTTGCCAGTGAAGATTGATCCGTCACGCTTTCACGTCAAGCGTTTTGTGAAACTGTGCACATCGCAGATGTGGAACATGCTCTTACCTTCTCCCCTTGTGGTGGCCCCGCCCACGGGTCTTGCCTCCGGCAAGCCCGAGGACAGGCTCCGCGAGGTCGGATGAGCGGTGATCCAGCTTGGCACCGACAGCACTCCGTCCAACACCCCTTCCGTCTCGGCGCTGCGCGCCGATCCACCTTCTCCCACAGGGGGAGAAGGCAAGGGATGCTGCCGTCAGGAGCGCGGCTTGGTCTTTTGCGGATCGTAGTGGGCGAAGGCGACGACGCGCGCCGGCAGCCGCTTGCTGTGGCCGTCGAGCTTGCCGATCTCGACCTCGGTGCCGATCGCGGAATGGGTGACGTCGAGCCTGGCCAGCGCGATGGTCTTGTTCAGCAGCGGCGAGCGTATGCTCGAAGTGATCTCGCCGATCTGGGCGCGGCCGACATGGACGCAATCGCCATGGCCGACCGCGACATTGGCGTCGATGTCGAGGCCGACCAGTTTCTTCTGCGGGTTTTCCTTGCGCCGGATCAGCGCCTCGCGGCCGATGAAATCGTCGGTCTTGCTCTTCAGCGGCACGGTGAAGCCGATGCCGGCCTCGAACGGATCAGTCTGGTCGGAAAACTCATAGCCGGCAAAGATCAGTCCGGCCTCAATGCGCACCATGTCGAGCGCCTGCAGCCCCATCGGCTTCAAGCCATGCGGCTGGCCGGCCTCCCAGATGGCGTCGAACACCTTTTCGGCATCGCGCGGATGGCACCAGATCTCGTAGCCGAGCTCGCCGGTATAGCCGGTGCGCGAAACGACGACGGGAATGCCGTTGCCGCCACCGATGCGGGCGACGGCGAAACGGAACCACTCGAGTTCCTCGATCGACGGCTGCAACGGCGAGGTCCAGATGATCTCTTTGAGGATGTCGCGGCTCTTCGGTCCTTGTACGGCGACATTGTGCATCTGGTCGGTCGACGAGCGCACCAGCACGTTGAGGCCGAGTTTCGTCGCGGTGTCGCGCAGCCATTCGCCGGAAAGATCGTCGCCGCCGACCCAGCGGAAATTGTCCTTGCCGAGCCTGAGCAGCGTGCCGTCGTCGATCATGCCGCCATGCTCGTAGCACATGGCGGAATAGACCACCTGGCCGACCCCGAGTTTTTTCACGTCGCGGGTCAGCGTGTATTGCAGCAGTGCTTCCGAATCCGGGCCGGTGACCTCGAACTTGCGCAGCGGCGACAGGTCCATGATCACGGCAGCCCGCCGGCAGGCCCAGTATTCGTCGATCTGGCCTTGCCTGGCGAAGGAATTGGCCAGCCAATAGCCCCTGTACTCGACGAAGTTGCGGGTGTGCTTGGCAAAGCTCGAATGAAAAGCGGTCTCGCGGGTCATTTTCGGTTCCGAATCGGGCGTCATGCGTCTGGCGATCGCTCGCGAGAATTTGTGCTGGCCGGAATAGGTCCGCACATGGATGTCGGTCAGATTCCAGCCATTGGCCGGCGTCGTGTCGTCGGGACAGGCCGACGAAACGCAAACGATGTCGGTCAAGGCGCGCAGCAGCACATAGTCGCCCGGCCGCGACCACGGCTCGTCGGACACCATGACGCCATGCGCGTCGATCGCCGTGTTGAAGAAGAAGTTGATCGCCATCCAGCCGGCGCGCGGGGTGACGCCCTTGTCGGCGAGCGCGCGGTTGAAATTCTCCGAGCAGTTGGGGTGACCGGGATAGCCGATGTCGTCGTAATATTTGGCGGCGCAAGCGAGCGCGAATGCATCGTGCCGGCCGCATGTGTCCTGCACCACCTCGACCAGCGGCTCCATGTCCTGATCGTAGTATTTCGAGTGCAGGCCTGGCATCGGATAGCTCGAGCCCATCAGCGTGCGGGTCGTCGTCACGTCGAGCGGATGATCGCTGCCCTTGTCGAGCTTGCGCGCCGAAAAGCACTGGAAGTCGGTGCATTGGCGCCCGTCGACATCGATGATCTGCAGATAGTCGCCTGCCTTGACGAAGTAGGCTTCCGCGGTCGCCGAATGGACACGCAGGTCGAGCACCGGGTCGGCTAGGGGATCGCCCAATTGCGACTTCGCCACCGGACGGATCGTGGCGCGGCGGACGATGACGTTGAGCGGTGTCGCCGTGTCGTGGCCGTCGACCAGCATCGGCCCGCCCGGGGCAGCGATCAGCATCGACCCATTACGGGCGACGGTAAAACCCTGTTCGGTGCCGGCCGGGGTGGCGCCGCCGAAGACGCGAACCGCCTTTGCCTGATCAAGCTGCACCTGGCGTCGCTCGAGCCCTCGGCGCAAGGAAGCGAGGCTGTCGTCGCCATCGGCCAGCAGCGCCTTGATGCCGGCGGCGTTGCTGTGCGATTTCTCGCCTAAAATGCTGGGGTCGGTAGCGCCGCTCTTGTCCCAAGCCAGCAGTTCGCAAGCCTGGCCGCCCTCTACGTTGCGTACGCTGATGGTATCGCCGGCCTCGACATCGATGAGCACCGCGCCATTGCCGTGAACGAAATAGCGCTCCATGCCAGCCGGCAGCGCCATTTGGCCGGGCCGCAGGATGAGGCTCGGCCGGGGCGGTCCGGCGGCGACGGCGGGGTAGGGCGACTGGCTCATCTCAACCCTATGTCTTGAGAAACAAGTTTGCCTGTACGTGAAATTATTTTAGCAGCAAGAATAGGCTCGGAAGGCTGGACTTGGCAAGGCGAAGGTGGCGAGCGGAGCTCGGTCGGATGAGCATCTGTGTTTGTTGTCAAGGGGCGATTGGGCTCCAGAAGCGGTCTTGGGCGATGAGTGCGTTGGCCATGACGACGAGCTTTCGCATGACGGCGACGAGGATGACCTTTGCGGCCTTTCCGGCGTTGCGCAGGCGTGCGGCGAAGGCGGCAAGGTCCTTGTTGTAGCGGCTTGCCGACAGCGCCGCCATGTAGAGGACGTTTCTGACAGCCTTGCGTCCGCCTTTGATTGCACGGCGGCCCTGACGCGGCCCGCTGTCGTGGGCGACGGGGGCGAGGCCGGTCAGCATGGCCGCCTGTTTGGCGTTGAGCGTGCCCATCTCGGCGAGACCGACCAGCAGCGCGGTGGCCGTGATCGGGCCAATGCCCGGGATCGACACCAAGATGGCGTGGCGGCGGGCAAGGGCGGGGTCGGCCGAGATCAGGCGAGCGGTTTCGGTTTCGAGACGGACGAGGTGGCGTTCGATCATCCGCAGTCTGCGCTTGAGTTCGGCGCGCAGAAAGGGGCTTTGGAGTGTCGCCAAGCGGTTGATGAGCGCGGTGCGTTCGGCACTGGCGGCACCGCGCACGCCGACGATTTCCTGCAATGCTTCCATCGCAAGCGAAGCCGGTACCGTCTCGGCCGGTTCGAGTGCGACCCCCATCAAGGCCAGCAGCCTGGCGTCGATCCTATCGGTCTTGGCGAGCTGGCCGCAGGCTTCGGCAAAGAGCCGAGCGCGCAGCGGGTTGACGACGGCCACGGCCAATCCCGCCTCGTGCAGCGAGCGTTGCGCCGCCCGATGGTATTTGGACGTCGCCTCCAGGACCACCCGCCTCACCGCAAGCTCGCCGAGCAGGCGCTTCAGCCGCCGCAGTCCGCCACTGTCATTGGCGACGCGGAAGCTCTTGCCGGCCGGATGGACGTAGACATCCAGCCACTCTTTACACACGTCGATGCCGGCATAGACTGGCGGCGTCGCATTCGGTTCGGACAATACCTTGCCTTGCATGCGGGACTTGCTCCCCATCATCTGTTCAGGACCAATGTGAGAACGAATGGACCTTGCTCATCCGCGGCTCACACCAAGGGGCGTACGGTCCCATCCGTCCACTCCCCGGCGGACGGCCATCCGTCGGGGAGTACAGCTATCTTGCACAAATAGCCGCAATCCGAACATGCAAGGGGTGTGCTCCAGCTTGGCATCGGCCGCACTCCGTCCAACACCCCTCAACCGTCTTGGCGCTACGCGCCAATCCACCTTCTCCCACAAGGGGAGAAGAGAAGAAGCAAATGCTACCCCAACTCCTCGGAATGCCCGATATCAACGCCGTATTCGGCGGCAGCGTCGAGCATCGTGCGCCACAGGCTTTCGGCGAAGGTGGCAAACACCAGAAGATTGAACACCGCCTGCCCATCCGGCCGGTCATTTCCACGCCAGAGATTGACACTGGTATGATCGATCGATGTCGCGGCAGCGGCGCCGATCGGGAATGACGCCGGGTGCAGGTCGAGCGACGACAGCTTGGCCAGCATGGCGCGCGCCTTCGTTCCCGAGACGCTGATCAGGGCGCGCGCATGCGACTGGTCCGAGAGCGAGGCGGATCGCGAGAACGCCTGGCTCAAAATGTCGATCGCGTGCTTGCCGCCCTTGGACAGGACGAGGAACTGATCCGGTCCCGACCAGGTGAGCATCACGTCCGAAGCGCTGACGGTCTTCGGCACCTCCGGAGCCGCCATGCCGAAACGGGCCTTGGCGGCGTTTGCCAGTTCCGCCCCTTTGCCGCGCCGCGCCATGATCTGGATCAGGTCGAAATTGCGAATCTCGGTGAGCGAAATGCCCGACGCGACGTCGCGCGCGCCATAGGCGCCCACGACAAGTGCGTGCTCCAGCGGACTGCGAGAAATCCACGAAATTTCAGCCACGCTGGCGCCCTCCATCCGGATCGTAGAAGACGGGATTGCACAGCTCGACGTCATAGTCTTCGCCGCGCAGCGGGTCATGCGCATGGACGATCTCGCCGATGCGCTCGCGGCCGCGCTCGACAAGCGCGAGCCCGATCCACTGGTCAAGCGTCGGCGAGAAACAGACCGAGGTGACATAGCCCTGATCGTTGTCCGGACCCGGTTTCTCGGCCTTCGGAATGATATGCGCGCCGGAGCGCAGGCGGCGCGTCTTGTCGGGCGGTTTGATGCCGACCACGACCTGCCGATCCGGTGCGACCAGCGCCTCGCGCCCGGCCATGACGCGGCCAATAAAATCCTTCCTGGTCGACATCATCTTGCCAAGCCCGAGATCGGCGGCGGTCGTCGTGCCGTTCAGTTCCGGCCCGGCGACATGGCCCTTTTCGATGCGCATGACGCCGAGCGCCTCGGTGCCGTAGGGCGTCACGCCGAATTGTTTGCCGGCTAGCGTCAGATTGCGCACCAGCGCGTCGCCGTAGCGGGCCGGAACGGAAATCTCGAACGCCATCTCGCCGGAGAACGAAATGCGGAACAGCCGCGCCCCGATGCCGCCGCGAAGCGCTACTTCCCGCGCTCCCATGAATGGAAACCCCTCGTTCGAGAGGTCCTCGGATTCATCAACGACCTGTTTCAGCAACTCCCGCGTGCTCGGCCCGGCGATCGAGAATTGCGCCCACTGGTCGGAGACTGACGTGAGCTGCACGTCGAGTTCTGGGAACAGCACCTGCCGGCAGAATTCGAGATGCTGCATCACCGGCCCGGCCTTGGCAGTGGTGGTGGTCAGGAAATAATGATCCTCGGCCAGACGCGACGTGGTGCCGTCGTCATAGACCATGCCGTCCTCGCGCAGCATCAGCCCGTAGCGCGCTTTTCCCACAGCAAGATTGGAGAAGGTGTTGATGTAGACGCGATCGAGGAAGGCGCCGGCATCCGGGCCGTGCACGTCGATTTTGCCGAGCGTCGAGACGTCGCAGAAGCCGACGCCGCCGCGCACCGCCTTGACCTCGCGGGTGACCGATTCCAGCCAGTCCTTCTCGCCGGCGCGCGGATACCATTGCGCGCGCTTCCACAGGCCGGTGTCGACGAACACCGCGCCCTGTTCGGCCGCCCAGTGATGCGACGGCGTCAGCCGCGTCGCATGAAAATTCTCGTCGCGATGATGGCCGGCGAAGGCGCCGATGGCGACCGGCACATAGGGCGGGCGATAGATCGTCGTGCCGGTCTCGGGGATGGATTTGCCTGATACCGCCGCCATGATGGCGAGGCCTGCGGCGTTCGAGGTCTTGCCCTGGTCGGTGGCCATGCCGAGCGTCGTGTAGCGTTTCAGATGCTCGACGGATTCAAAACCTTCGCGCTGCGCCAGTTCGATGTCTGCGGCGGTGACGTCGTGCTGGTAGTCGACAAAGGCTTTCCCTTTGCCGGCAACATGCCAGAGCGGGGTCAGCGAAAAAGCCTCGTCGTCGGCGACTGGCGGAGCGCCGGCATTGCCGCTGTGTCCGGCACTCTGCGCTGCCGCCGCACCGGCGGCGAATCCCTGTCGCAGGCAGGCGCCGAGCCCAAAAGCGCCGTTGGCGGCACCGGCGGCCACCATGCCGGGAGGCGCGCCGTCCGGCACGAAGGCTGATATTTCGTCCTGCCATTTCGGCCGGCCGCGATGGCATGAGGCCAGCCCGACCGCCGGGTTCCAGCCGCCGGAAACGGCAAGCCCGTCGGCTTCGACTTCGGCGCGTGCGCCGCCGGTCAGCGATATCGAGATTTTCCTGACACCGTCCTTACCGCCTTCGACACCGACGACGGAGCCGTTCAAAACGGCAAAGCCGGCCTTGGCGGCGAGCGCGCGATGCGTGGCGGACACGTCCGGACGCGCATCGATGACCGTGGCGATCTGCAGTCCGGCGCCAAGCGCGGTTTTGACCGTGCGCCAGCCATCCTCATTGTTGGTGAACAGGGCGATCCGCTTCGCAGGGGTCGCCGCATAGCGCGCGACATAGGTCCGCATTGCCGAAGCCATTATCACGCCGGGCGTGTCGTTGCCGGCAAAGACGATCGGCCGTTCGATAGCGCCGGCGGCAACGACACAGCGTTTGGCGACGATCCGCCACAGCCGCTGGCGCACTTGGTGTTCGGGCGGGGAGGGCAGGTGATCGTTGATCCGTTCGATGGCGCCATAGGTGCCGCCGTCATAGACGCCGAACAGCGTCGTGCGGGTCATGATGCGGACATCGGGCAGCGTAGCGAGTTCGGCCAGCGTGCGGGAAATCCATTCGGCTGCCGGCATGCCGTCGATCGTGCCGCCATCGGCAAGCAGGCGGCCGCCAAGCGCAAAATCTTCCTCGCACAGGATGACGCGGGCGCCGCTGCGCCCCGCGGCGAGCGCTGCCGCCAGCCCGGCCGGGCCGGAGCCGGCGATCAGTACGTCGCAATGCGCCCAGGCCTTGTCGTAATGGTCGGGGTCGGCAACGCCCGCCGCGCGTCCGAGACCGGCGGCGCGGCGGATCGCCGGCTCGTAGATCGCCTCCCAGAATTTTGCCGGCCACATGAAGGTCTTGTAGTAGAAGCCAGCGACGAAGATCGGCGAAAACAGCTGGTTCACCGCCATCAGATCGTGGCGCAGCGACGGCCAGCGGTTCTGGCTGGCGGCTTCCAGCCCGTCATAAAGTTCTGCCGTGGTCGCCTTGGTGTTCGGCTCGCACCGCGCACCAGTGCGCAGCTCGACCAGCGCGTTGGGTTCTTCCGAGCCTGATGTCAGGATGCCGCGCGGCCGATGGTATTTGAACGAGCGGCCGACCAGCCTGACGCCATTGGCAATCAGCGCCGAGGCGAGCGTGTCGCCCTGGAAGCCGGCAAAGGTTTTGCCGTCGAAGCGAAAATTCAGCGGCGCCGAGCGGTCGATGAGACCGCCGGATGGCAGACGATTGGGTTGGCTGGAAATCACGATGCCCGGCCCCCATGCAAGAGCGTCGCGCTGCCCCTCATCGCCCTGCCGGGCACTTCTCCCCGTATAGTGACGGGGAGAAGGACGCCTTCACTGAGGGTTTCGCCAATCTCCAGCGTAGCAGGAAGGGCGCCGAGGTTGCGGCCATCTCCCTTCTCCCCGTCACTATACGGGGAGAAGGTGCCGGCAGGCGGATGAGGGGCGGCGCTGAGTTGGCTAAGAATACTCATTTTGCCACCTGCCTTGCCCCGACTCCCGCCGCCGGCTCGACCGAGGAAATCTCGTGTGTCAGCGTGTTGCGGGCGATCTTCAGCCAGGCCCGGCAGCCGCCGCCATGGTACCAATGTTCGCTGGTCTCGCCGGCAATGTTGTCGCGCAGATAGACGTAGTCGAACACCTCGTCTTCCGAGCCACCGGCTGCCGGCCGCAGCGGCTTGGCGTCGCCCAGATAGGTGAATTCACCGAGTTCGCGTTCGCCGCAGAAGGGACAGACAATACGCATGCTTTTTGGACCGTCCTCAGTGCAGGTTCGGTTGGGCGCCGACGCCCTTTTCATCGATCATCGCGCCCCGCCGGAATCGGTCGAGGCGGAATCTGGCGGCCTCCCTATGCGGTTCGTCGCGGGCCAGAAGATGGGCAAACACAAGGCCCGAGCCGGGCGTTGCCTTGAAGCCGCCATAACACCAGCCGGCATTGAGATAGAGCCCGTCCACCGGGGTCTTGTCGATGATCGGCGAGCCGTCCATCGACATGTCCATGATGCCGCCCCACTGGCGCAAGAGGCGCACGCGACCGATCATCGGCATAAGCGCCATGCCGCCCTCGCAGACGTCTTCCATCACAGGCATGTTGCCGCGCTGGGCATAGGAATTGTAGCCGTCTATGTCGCCGCCGAAGACCAGTCCGCCCTTGTCGGACTGGCTGACGTAGAAATGGCCGGCGCCGAAGGTCATGACGTTGGGGATCAGCGGCTTGATCGCTTCGGAGACGAAGGCCTGCAGCACATGGCTCTCGATCGGCAGCCGCAGTCCCGCCATCGCCGCGACCCGCGACGAACTGCCGGCAACGGCCATGCCGACCTTGCCGGCGCCGATTGTGCCGCGCGATGTCTCGACGCCGGTCACCTTGCCGTTGGCATCGCGCGCAAAACCTGTCACCTCGCAGTTCTGGATGATGTCGACACCGAGCCCGCTCGCCGCATGAGCATAGCCCCAGACCACCGCGTCGTGGCGTGCCGCGCCGCCGCGGCGCTGCAGCAGGCCGCCTTGCACGGGAAAGCGTGCATTGTCGAAGTTCAGGAACGGCATCATCTTCCTGACCGCCGCCAGGTCGAGCAGCTCGGCATCGATGCCGTTGATGCGCATGGTGTTGCCGCGCCGCGCATAGGCGTCGCGCTGCGCGTCGGAATGATAGAGGTTGATGACGCCGCGCTGGCTGACCATCGTGTTGTAGTTGAGGTCCTGCTCCATGCGCTCCCACAGCTTCATAGACAGCTCGTAGAAGCCGGTATTGCCGGGCAGCCCGTAATTGGAGCGGATGATGGTGGTGTTGCGGCCGGCATTGCCGGAGCCGATCCAGCCCTTTTCGAGCACGGCGACATTCCTGATGCCGTACTCACTGGCGAGGAACCATGCCGTCGCCAGGCCGTGACCGCCGCCGCCGATAATCACCACGTCGTAGCGGTCCTTCGGGCTGGCGTCGCGCCAGGTACGCTGCCAGGTCTTGTGGCCGGAAAATGCGGCGCGGGCGAGGGAGAAGATCGAGTATTTCATAAATCTATTCCGAGATCGCTCGCGCCACGCAGGACCTTTCTTGACGCATCGGATTTATCCGAAAACCGCTTCACACTTTTCGGTCCGATGCTTTAGATATCCAGCGTGTGGTCACGCTCCCACTGGGTGAAGTGGGAAGCATAGGAATTCCATTCCTGGTGCTTGAGCTTTAGATAAGCCGACGAGAATTCCTCACCCAGCGCCGCCTTGAGCGATTTATCATTGTCGAACTCGCGCAATGCATCGAGCAGGTTGAGCGGCAGCTTCGGCGCGCCCTCCACCGTATGTCCGAACTGGTACATGTCGATGTCGTAGCGCCTGCCGGGATCGGCCTTCGAGCGGATGCCGTCGAGGCCGGCGGCGATGATGACGGCCTGCAGCAGATAAGGGTTTGCCGCGCCGTCGGGCAGACGCAGCTCGAAACGGCCGGGTCCGGGCACGCGCACCATGTGGGTGCGGTTGTTGCCGGTCCAGGTCACCGAGTTGGGCGCCCAGGTTGCGCCCGAAATGGTGCGCGGCGCATTGATGCGCTTGTAGGAATTGACCGTCGGGTTGGTGATCGCGGCGAGTGCTGAGGCATGCTTCATGATGCCCCCAAGGAAATTCTTGCCCTTCGCCGACAGGCCGAGCTCCATGGCGTTGTCGGCAAAGACATTGGTTGTGCCTGATTTGTCCCACACAGAGATGTGGGCATGACAGCCATTGCCGGTCAGGCCGGGGAATGGCTTCGGCATGAAGGTCGCGCGCAGGCCGTGCTTTTCGGCAACGGACCTCACCATGAACTTGAAGAAGGAATGCTTGTCGGCGGTCGCCAGCGCATCGTCGAAGGCCCAGTTCATCTCGAACTGCCCGTTGGCGTCCTCATGGTCGTTCTGGTAGGCGCCCCAACCGAGCGCCAGCATATGGTCACAGATCTCGGCGATGACATCGTAGCGGCGCATCACCGCTTGCTGGTCGTAGCAGGGCTTTGACGCCGTGTCGTATTCGTCGGAAATGGTCTTGCCGTCAGGCGAGATCAGGAAGAACTCGGCCTCGACGCCGGTCTTGACATGCATGCCGTCGCCGGCCGCCTCAGTGATCAACCGCTTCAGCGTGTTGCGCGGCGCCTGGGCGACCGACTTGTCGTCCATGATGCAGTTGGCGGCGACCCAGGCGACCTCCGGCTTCCACGGCAACTGGATGACCGAATCCGGATCCGGCACCGCCAGCATGTCGGGATGCGCCGGCGTCAGGTCGAGCCATGTGGCAAAGCCGGCAAAGCCGGCACCGTCCTTCTGCATGTCGGCGATAGCCTGCGCCGGCACCAGCTTGGCGCGCTGCCCACCGAACAGGTCGGTGTAGGAAATCATGAAATATTTGACGCCGTTCTCTTTGGCGAAGGCGGCGAGATCGTTCCCCATTATAGTTCCTCGCTTATTGGTATTTGGTAGTTTGGTATCAGAAGCCGTTCTTCCCCGGTATCCAGTTGGTGCCGGCCAGCGGCACGCCGGCCATAGCGGCGGCTTCAATCGTGAGCGCGACGAGATCCTCGGGCTCGAGATTGTGCAGGCTGTTCTTGCCGCAGGCGCGGGCAATGGTCTGCGCCTCCAGCGTCATCACCTTCAGGTAATTCGCCAATCGTCGTCCGGCGGCGATCGGGTCGACCCGCTTCATCAGCTCGGGATCCTGCGTGGTGATGCCGGCCGGGTCGCGTCCCTCATGCCAGTCGTCATAGGCGCCGGCGGTGGTGCCGAGTTCGTTGTATTCCGCCTCCCAGCTCGGATCGTTATCGCCGAGCGCGACAAGTGCTGCCGTGCCGATCGACACCGCGTCGACGCCGAGCGCCAGCGCCTTGGCGACATCGGCGCCGTTGCGGATGCCGCCGGAGACGATCAGCTGCACCTTGCGGTGCATGCCGAGATCCTGCAGCGCCTGCACCGCCGGTCTTATGCAGGCAAGTGTCGGCTGGCCGACATTCTCGATGAACACTTCCTGGGTTGCGGCGGTGCCGCCCTGCATGCCGTCGACCACGACGACATCTGCGCCTGATTTCACCGCAAGTGCTGTGTCGTAATAGGGCCGCGCGCCGCCGACCTTGACGTAGATCGGCTTTTCCCAGTCGGTGATTTCGCGCAGCTCCAGGATCTTGATCTCGAGATCGTCCGGCCCGGTCCAGTCGGGGTGACGCGAGGCCGAACGCTGGTCGATACCCTTGGGCAGCGTGCGCATTTCGGCGACGCGGTCGGAGATCTTCTGGCCAAGCAGCATGCCGCCGCCACCGGGCTTGGCGCCCTGGCCGACGACGATCTCGATCGCATCTGCCCGGCGCAAGTCGCGCGGGTTCATGCCGTAGCGCGACGGCAGGTACTGATAGACCAGCGTCTTGGAATGGCCGCGCTCTTCCTCGGTCATGCCGCCGTCGCCGGTGGTCGTCGAGGTGCCGGACAGCGTCGCACCGCGGCCGAGCGCTTCCTTGGCTGGACCGGACAGCGAGCCAAAACTCATGCCGGCGATGGTGATCGGGATTTTCAGCTCGATCGGCTTTTTCGCATGGCGCGAACCCAGCACCACGCTGGTGTCGCAGCGCTCGCGATAGCCTTCCAGCGGATAGCGCGAGATCGAGGCGCCCAGCACCAGCAGGTCGTCGAAATGCGGCAGCTTGCGCTTGGCGCCGGCGCCGCGAATATCATAGATGCCGGTCGCCGCGGCGCGGCGGATCTCGGAGAGCGTGTAGTCGTCGAAGGTCGCTGATTTGCGCGGCGTCGTCGGCGGGTTGCGATAAGTCATTGAGCCTCAATACGCGTCGGCGTTGTCGATGTTGAAGTTGTAGAGCGTGCGCGCCGAGCCGTAACGCGTGAACTCCGCCGCTTTGACGCCGGTCACCCCGGCGCGGTCGAGCAGGCCTTGCAGGAGTTCCAGATGCTGGGGCCGCATCTCCTTGGCGATGCAGTCGGCGCCGAGGCTGCCGACCTTGCCGCGCACGAACAGCCGCGCCTCGTAGATGGAATCGCCGAGCGCATCGCCGGTGTCGCCCAGCACCACCAGATTGCCGGACTGCGCCATGAAGGCCGACATGTGGCCGATATTGCCATGGACGACGATGTCGATGCCCTTCATCGAAATGCCGCAGCGCGACGACGCGTTACCCTCAATGACCAGTAGCCCGCCCCTGCCGGTGGCGCCGGCATATTGGCTGGCGTCGCCTTTGACCGTTATCGAACCCGACATCATGTTTTCGCCGACGCCGGGTCCGGCCGAGCCATGCACGGTGATGGCGCTGCCGTCGTTCATGCCGCCGCAATAATAGCCGACACTGCCGCGGACATCGATGGTGACCGGCTGGTCGACGCCGACGGCGACCGAATGGCTGCCTTTCGGATTGAGCACTTCCCAGGCGGTCTCGTTCGAACCGAGGGTCAAATTATGAAGCGCCTGGTTGAGCTCGCGCAGCGGCATCTCGGCCAGGTCGAAGACCCGTGACGCATGGCTCTGGTCGAGTGCTTTGGAGACGTTGATTGCCGGCATGAACTCAATGCTCCCAGAAATAGACGGTTGCGGGCTCGGGTTCCCAGACCCTCGCATTGTCTATGCCGGGCAGTTTGGTGAGCGCGCGATATTCCGAGCCGAAGGCGACATACTGGTC
The DNA here is from genome assembly GCF_055901575.1 of Mesorhizobium sp. WSM4842. Taxonomy (NCBI): domain Bacteria; kingdom Pseudomonadati; phylum Pseudomonadota; class Alphaproteobacteria; order Hyphomicrobiales; family Phyllobacteriaceae; genus Mesorhizobium; species Mesorhizobium sp. WSM4842. Next base: position 6,200,827 of record NZ_CM148372.1, on the reverse strand, counting down.
GGTCTCGGCCATGACGGCAGGCTTGCAGGCGATCGGATCGCGCACCACGCCGAAGCCGTTCTTGGTGCCGACGACGAAGGTGAAGAAGCCGTCGAGGTCGCTCAGCGTGCCTTCCAGCGCCTCGCCGAGATTCTTGCCATGTGCCATCTGCGAGGAGAGATAGGCGGCCGCGACTTCCGTGTCATTCTCGGTTTCGAATTTCATGCCTTCGCGGATCAGCTCGCGACGGACATTGTTGTGATTGGACAGCGAGCCGTTGTGCACCAGGCACTGGTCGGCGCCGGTCGAGAACGGATGCGCGCCCATCGTCGTCACTGCCGATTCCGTCGCCATGCGGGTATGGCCGATGCCGTGCGTGCCGGTCATGCTGCGCACGTCGAAACGGTCGACGACCGCTTCGGGCAAGCCGACTTCCTTGTAGATTTCGACGACGTCGCCGGCACCCATGATGCGGACGTCTGGGCGCAGCGTCTGGATGGCCTCGCGCACTTCATCGATCTTGTCGGGCGGCGTCCTGACGACCGCATGCGTCGATTTCACCGCGATGTTCACCGGCGTTCCGATCGCCCTGGCGAGTTCGGCATCCAGGTTGCGGAAATCGTGCTCCGGCTTTGCCGACTGGATGGTGATCTTGGCCACGTTGCCGGATGGCGCTCCATAGATGGCGATGCCGGCGCTGTCGGGACCGCGATCGCTGAGCGAGATCAGCATCTCCGAAAGCATCGAGCCAAGCCGGGGCTCGAGCGACTTGTCCTTCAAAAACAGTCCGACGATTCCGCACATGTCAGGCTCCCGAGCTGAGGTATGATTTAGGTGCTACCAGCTTCACCAAGCGAATTCAACTCGTATGAAAGTTTTTTTCATCTTGGACAAGTCGCCTGGCGCAAATGACGCGCCAGGGCGACCGGCGGCGACTTAATGGCGATCGATCGCCTTTCTGGTTTCCTCTCCGGTGCGATCCGCAGCCATATCGGCTTCGATTTCAGCGTTCTCGTGGCGCGTCTGGAGGACGTGCCACCCGATCCAGTAGACGAGGCCGATCGTTAGCGCGTTGAGATTCCCTTCCATTGCATGTCCCCTCCGTTCAGTTGCGTTCCTTGCCTCTCAGTAAAACTTTTTGCATGTTAGTATTGCGCGCTTTTGGAGTTTTGAGTCAATATGGCGCGGACCGCCGCCGGGCCTCAGTGCCCTGAAGCGGCGAAACGTCGGCAATCGTGTTGAGGAGAAACAAGTCCATGACCGCATCCTGGAGATTTTCGACCTTGGCGGATCGCCATCGTGCGCTCGGTTCGAAGCTCGAAGACTGGAGCGGGATGGGCACCGCCTGGACCTACGACAAGGACGCCGACGAGGAATACATCGCCATCCGCACCAAGGCCGGGCTGATGGACGTGTCGGGCCTGAAGAAGGTCCACATCACCGGGCCGCATGCCTCGCATCTGATCGACCTGGCGACGACGCGCGACGTGGAAAAGATCTATCCCGGCAAGTCGGCCTATGCCTGCATGCTCAACGAGGCCGGCAAGTTCACCGACGATTGCATCCTCTACCGCACCGGCCCGAATGCCTGGATGGTCGTGCACGGTTCGGGCACCGGCCATGAGGAGTTGCAGCGCGCCGCCATGGGCCGCGATGTCTCGCTGCGTTTCGACGACAATCTGCACGACCTTTCGCTGCAGGGGCCGACATCAGTCGATTATCTGGCAAAGCATGTGCCGGGCATTCGTGACCTCGCCTATTTCCATCACATGCAGACGCGACTATTCGGTTTTCCGGTGATGATCTCGCGCACCGGCTACACCGGCGAACGCGGCTACGAGATCTTCTGCCGTGGCCAGGATGCCGACACGATCTGGGACACAATCCTCGATGAGGGCAAGAGCGCCGGCATTATCCCGTGCCGGTTCACCACGCTCGATATGCTGCGTGTCGAGAGCTACCTCTTGTTCTACCCCTACGACAATTCGCAGAAATATCCGTTCGAGAACGAAGGCCCCGGCGACACGCTGTGGGAACTCGGCCTCGACTTCACCGTCAGCCCCGGCAAGACAGGCTTTCGCGGTGCCGAGGAGCACTACCGCCTCAAGGGCAAGGAGCGGTTCAAGATCTTCGGCGTGCTGCTTGAAGGCAAGGAGCCGGCCGACGAGGGCGCGCCGATCTATCGCGACGGCAAAAAGGTCGGCGTGGTGACCTGCGCCATGTATTCGCCGCTGGTCCAGAAATCGATGGGCATTGCCCGGCTCGACGTGGACTGTGCCGTCCAGGGCACCAGGCTCGAGATCCGCAACCAGAGCGGCGCCATCAGCGCGACGGCTGAGCCGCTTCCGTTCGATGATCCGAAGAAGACCAAGCGCACGGCGAAAGGCTGAGGCATACTGGGAGAATGGCAGCGAAAAGCATCATCAGCCGGCCGGTCTACGGAACCCTGTCGCCGCAACCCGGCAAGCACCATCTTTTCGTGGCGGATGCTGAGGGAGCGCTGGCGATATCAGACCTGGCCGCCAAGGCGCCCGCCGGCTTCTTTGCCGATGCCCACATCATCTTCATCCCAGGCAATGACGGCCATCACGTCGCCGCGCTCGAAGCGCTGAGGCCGGCGCAGTTCTATCAGGGGCCTTCCTTCGCCAGCGCCTTGCCGCGGCTGAAGCAGACCTTGGCCAACGCGCATATGGGCCTGCGCCTCTATCTCGCCGGCACCGAGGGGCTGATCGGCCAGGCCATGCAGGTGGCGCTCGAAGCCGGCATCGACCACACCTCGATCCAGACCGAGCATCGCGGCTCGCTGGCGCGCCGCATCCAATGCGTCCATTGCAAGGGCATCACCGAGAACGTGACGACGCAGCCGGCGACCTGTTCGCATTGCGGCCTGCTTCTCCTGGTACGCGATCACTATTCCAGGCGCCTCGCGGCGTTCCAGGGCGTCTGCATCAATGCGGAAGACCGCAGCGAAATTCCTCCGACGGAGGAGATCTTTCGATGAGCACCGGCACCACCAAGCTTGACGTCGTGGTGAGCGATGTCGTCCCGGTCAACGAATTGGTCACGCGCTTCCATTTCCGCCGGCGCGAGGGGCAGCTTTTGCCGACATTTTCCGGCGGCGCTCATGTCGTCGTCGAAATGCGCGACGGCGAGCGGACCAGGCTGAATCCCTATTCGCTGATGGGCTCGCCGCTCGATACGCGCGAATACACGATCTCGGTGCGCCGCGACGATGTCGGCCGCGGTGGTTCGCTGTTCATGCACAGCAACGTCAGGCCGGGCATGGAGATGGTGATCAGCTATCCGGTCAATCTGTTCTCGCTCGATTTGCGCGCCAGAAAACACCTGATGCTGGCGGGAGGCATCGGCATCACGCCGTTCATGGCGCAGACCGCGCAGCTGGCGGCGCAAGGCGGCAATTTCGAGCTGCACTACACCTGCCGCACCGCATCGCTCGGCACCTATGCCGATGTGCTGAGAGAGCGCTACGACCGCCGGGTCAGGCTCTATCACGACGATCGCGACGAGCGCATCGAGCTCGACCGGCTGCTGTCGTCGCAGCCGCTCGGCACGCATCTCTATGTCTGCGGCCCGTCCGGCATGATCGGCTGGGTGTGCGATCGTGCCGCTGCGCTGGGCTGGCCGGCGGAAACTGTGCATTTCGAGCATTTCGCCGCACCGCAGCCCGGCGCGCCGTTCGACGTGACGCTGGCGGTCAGCGGCAAGACGATCCGCGTTGGCGAGCAGCAGAGCCTGCTCGAGGCCATCGAGGCCGCCGGCGTCGATCCGCCCTATCTCTGCCGCGGCGGCGTCTGCGGCCAGTGCGAAACAAATGTCATCGCGCATGACGGTAAATTCATCCACAACGACCACTGGCTGAGCGAGGAAGAGCACCGATCCTGCAAGAAGATCATGCCTTGCGTGTCGCGCTTCGAGGGCAGGTCGCTGGTGCTGGAAAGATAGGAGGCGGAGCTTGGGCATCACCTTTCGTAACGAAACGTTCCGTAACGATTTTACCTTCAGGAACAGCCCGGAGCACATCAGGCGGTTTCCGTTCCCGTTCCACGAAGACAGCTACATGTATGCGGTCAACATCGAGCCGCATGTTCTGGGGCCGAAGGGCAGCGTGCTCGAAAACCTGATCGACGTTGACGAGCACTATGTCGCCGAAATGCAGGACCGCGCTTTGGTGCTGGCGGAGGACCCGCTGCGCTGCCAGTCGCTGCCGCACATGACGCTGGCCGGCTGGGACCTGCTCGAACTTCTGATGGAACAGCAGGCGCTGGGCTATCCCGAGCATTTCACGCTGACGCGCGATGGCGACAGATGGCGCTGGATAAACCGGCCGCTCGGCATCGACGACACCTTCACCTTCGGTGACGTGTCGACGCTGCCCTATGGGCCGATGGAATACATCACGCGGCAATCACAAGGCGATTTCTGCATCCTCGACCAGCGCGACGGCAATCTGTGGATGGACGCCGGCATGGTCACCACCCAGGCCGACTGGTCGCTCGATTTCGACATCGGCATGAATTTCTTCGAGTGGCACGCGCCGGTGCCGCTGGCGCATGAGAGGGGCATATTCGTCCGGGCGCTGAAATTCCTCACCAACATCCAGCAAGGCAAGCCGGCGCGGCGGCTGAACTGGACGATGACCATCAATCCGCGCCTCGACACCAGCCCGGAAAACTATCACAAATGGGGTCCGGACCGGGCGACGGTGACGCCCGAAAACGTCGGTGACAAGGTCCATCTGCGCGTCGAATTGCAGAGCTTCTGGCGGCTGCCGCGCTCGAACGGCGTCGTCTTCCCGATCCGCTGCTATCTGATCAAGATGGACGAACTGGTGACGCAGCCGAAATGGGCGCGGCGCCTGCACCGCGTCATCCGTGACCTTCCCGAAGAACTCGCCAATTACAAGGGCTTGACGCGCTATCGGCGGACGCTGGTCGAGTGGCTGTCGAAGCTCGACGACGGCAGCCCGACAAGCCCAGGATTTGGGCCGGACTAAAGCAAGGTCCCCCTCATCCGGCCGCTTCGCGGCCACCTTCTCCCCGCTGGGGAGAAGAGAGGTAGGCGCCGGCGCTGCCGGTCTCCTCTCCCCTCGGGGAGAGGTCGGATTGCCCCGAATTGCCCTTCGCAATTCGGTTGGTAATCCGGGTGAGGGGGTCTGCTTGCGTCCCGCTCACCCCGCACTACTCTGCGGATAGCAGATGATCGAGAGATAGCGCATCGGCAGGGCTGTCAGCACTTCCGGTCCGTGCGGCGCATCGGCGTCGAAGAACAGGCTGTCGCCGGGCTTCATCGGATAGAGGTTGTTGCCGTGGCGGTAGGTAACCTCGCCTTCAAGCATGTAGAGGAACTCTATGCCTTCGTGCTGGAAGGTCGGAAACACATCGGAATCTTCGGTCAGCGTGATCAGATAAGGCTCGACGACGACGCCGCTGGTGTTGGAGCCGATATGGCCTAGCAGATTGTACTGGTGGCCGGCACGCGTGCCGCGCCGCTCGACGTCGAGGCCTTCGCCGGCCTTGACGAAGACGGCGCTGCGCTCTTCCTCGAAGCGGCGGAAGAAGGCGGTGACCGGAACGCCGAGCGCCCGCGACAACGCCTGCAAAGTGGTCAGCGACGGCGAGGTGATGCCGTTTTCGATCTTCGACAGCATGCCAAGCGAAATGTCGGTGGCAGCCGCAAGATCGGCGACGGTGATGCCGAGTTTTTTGCGAAACGCCCGCACCTCGCGGCCGATCGCCACCTCCAGGACTTTTTCGCGAGTGTCGCGAACAGCGTGCGGGTCCTGGGTCAGTGGCGTCCGGATCGTTGCCACGCCCTTCGGCGATGGCTTGGCCTTGGCGGCTGCCCCATTCCTGAAATTGGAAGCTTTTTTCGCCATGTCGCCACCCCGTTCTGCAGATTTATTTCACTCACGGTGAACATATTCAGTGCGGATACAGAGCGCAACTGCGACAGCAAGCCACTTTATGTCGAATGGCGTGCTCTCCGGGTTTCCGCCATCAGCGGTTTTGCTGAAAATCCAATCTGCTGAAACGTGGTTTCAGCAGAAGGCCTGTTGACAGCATCGAATGGGCAATTACTGTCCTGTCAGTGAAATTTGTTTCGTTAGAGAAATGAACCGGGAGGCCCGCAATGAAAAGTCGTGTTGCCGTCATCGGAGCCGGACCTTCCGGCATGGCCCAGCTTCGAGCCTTCAAGTCGGCGGCCGACAAGGGTGCTGACATTCCGGAAATCGTCTGCTTCGAAAAGCAGTCCGACTGGGGCGGCCTGTGGAATTACACCTGGCGCACCGGCCTCGACGAGCATGGCGACCCGGTGCATGGCTCGATGTACCGCTACCTTTGGTCGAACGGACCGAAGGAATGCCTCGAATTCGCCGACTACACGTTTGAGGAGCACTTTGGCCGGCCGATCGGCTCCTACCCGCCGCGCGCGGTGCTGTGGGACTATATCAAGGGCCGCGTCGAAAAATCCGACGTGCGCAAATGGGTGCGCTTCAACAGCCCGGTGCGCATGGTGACCTTCTCCGACGCGACGAAAAAGTTCACCGTCACCGCGCATGACCGCACCAACGACGTCACCTATTCCGAAGAGTTCGACAACGTCGTTGTTGCCTCGGGGCATTTTTCCGTACCCAATGTTCCCTATTTCGAGGGTTTTTCGAGCTTCAATGGCCGCATCCTGCACAGCCATGATTTCCGCGACGCAATGGAATTCAAGGACAAGGACATCCTGATCATCGGCCGCTCCTATTCGGCCGAGGATATCGGCTCGCAATGCTACAAATACGGCGCCAAATCGATCACCTCCAGCTACCGCTCGAAGCCGATGGGCTTCAAATGGCCTGACAACTGGCAGGAAGTGCCGCTGCTGCAGAAGGTCGTCGGCAAGACCGCGCATTTCAAGGACGGCAGCACCAGGGATGTCGACGCCATCATCCTGTGCACGGGCTACCTCCATTCATTCCCGTTCCTCACCGAGGATCTGAAGCTCAAGACCGCCAACCGCATGTGGCCGGACGGGCTCTATGAGGGCGTCGTCTGGGAGAAGAACCCGCAGCTGTCCTATATCGGCATGCAGGACCAATTCTACACCTTCAACATGTTCGACGCGCAGGCCTGGTTCGCGCGCGACGTCATCATGGGCCGCATCGAACTGCCCTCGGCAGAAGTGATGGCGGAACATGGCAGGAGATGGCGGGCGCGCGAGGAAACGCTGGAAGACGCCGAGCAGATGATCTGGTTCCAGGGCGACTACACCAAGGAGTTGATGGAGCAGACCGATTATCCGGGATTCGACGTCGAGGCGACAAATCAGACCTTCATGGAATGGGAGCACCACAAGGCGCACGACATCATGAGCTTCCGCGACCACGCCTACCGCTCGCTGATGACCGGCACGATGGCGCCGTTGCACCACACGGCCTGGCTGCAGGCGATGGACGATTCGATGGAATCCTATCTGGAAGTGAAAGGGGTGGCGGCGGAGTAGCGGCTTCCTCGCCGCACCGGGCTGCATGACAGCCTGCCCAGCTTGCAACCCATCGAACCCGTCAATCCTCTGTGCAGAGGGTCTAAAGCGCGTCGCGTTTGGATGGATTCATGCGACGCGCCTTAAGTTCTTTTTTATGCATGTCATTATCGCAAAACCGCTGCGCTTGCGCGACATGCATTACTTGCTGTGAGCCTCGCGCACGTCTTTCATCGCCTCAATGATCCGCTCGAGCAGGGCATGGAGATCGTCGCGGTGGCCGCTGCGGCCGGCAGGGCCGTTTTCATCGGATGTCATGACCACGGTCAACGCGCGCCCGGGCACAACGTAGACCATCTGCCCGCCATACCCCCACCCGTAGAAGACCGCTTCGCCCGCGATCTGACGCATGAACCAACCATAACCATAACCGTCACCGGTGAAACGGGAGGCGGTGCGTGGCTGCCAGGAGAGCTTGATCCAATCGGCCGGCACGAGCTGCCGTCCTCCGCGGCTCATCCCGCCGCTGCGGTAGAGCTCGCCAAAGGCGAGCAGCGAGCGCGGGCTCATGGCCATCTGGTTGCCGCCGAGATAGATGCCCTGTGGGTCGCGGTCCCAGGCGACGATGGAAAAGCCCTCCTGCGGCCCCAGCCATTCGCGCGCCAGTTCCAGCGTTGAGCGGCCGGTCCGGCGCGTCAGGATCGCCGAAAGGAGATGGGTCGAGCCGGTGGAATAGAGCATGGTACCGCCCGGTTCGTCGTCGAAGGGCAAGGCGAGCGCTGCCCGCACCCAGTTATCGCTTGCCACCCAGCGCGCCCGTAGTTTGGGCCGGAGGTCCGACCCAGCCCTGCCTGCATGGAAAGCAGATGACCGATCGTAACCTGCTGGAGCCGCGGATCCCCGTCGGCGGGCAGGTCGCCCTGAAGAAGCGGAGCGATCTTCTGGTCAGGGCCTTGGAGCACGCCCTTGTCGATGGCGATGCCGACGAGCGCGGAGATGATCGACTTGGAGGCGGATTTTATGTTGGCAGGACGTGCCGGAGAGTAGCCGCGATAGCCACGCTCCGCCACCACCGCGCCCTCATGCGCGATGGCAACCGTGCGCAGCGGCGTCAGGCGCTCGGCCTCATCAAAGAGCTTTTCAAGCCGCTCCTCCAGGCCGTCCGCAGCGTGAGCAGCGACGGAAAGCATGAGGAGAAAGGCTAGAATCACGGTGGGACGCTTCAGCATGAAGCCAGCTTGGGATGCATTTTGGGCAAGACGAAGGTGGGACGCGCGATGTATTTTCCAGCTATCCCAGCCTTGCCCGTGCCTTCGCCGTCCAGGCGTTGAACAGCCGGTCGGCGACGATGCCGATGAAGGCGATGGCCAGGCCGGCGACGATGCCGCGGCCCGAATCGGCCTTGGACAGCGCGATGAACACCTCCTGGCCGAGATCGCGGGTGCCGACCATGGCGCAGATGATGATCATCGCGAGCGCCATCAGGATCGTCTGGTTGACGCCAAGCATGATCTCGGGCAACGCCAGCGGCAGCTGCACGCGCAGGAACGTCTGGCGCTTGGTGCAGCCCGACACCTTTGCCGCCTCGATCAGCGCCGGCGGCACCTGCCTGAGGCCGTGATTGGTGTAGCGGATGGCCGGCACCACGGCGAAGGCGACGGTCGCGATCATCGCCGTCACGTCGCCGACGCGAAACAGCATCACCACCGGGATGATGAAGCAGAACGACGGCAGCACCTGCAGCGTGTCGATGACCGGCGTGACGATCTTCTCGACACGATCGCTGCGCGATGCCATCAGCCCGATCGGGATGCCGATCAGGCAGGCGATGAAGGCCGAGATGCCGCAGAGGTAGACCGTCGCCATGGTCTTTTCCCAGAGACCGGTTACCGCGCAGAAGACGGTCAGCGCGGCGACCAGGGCGGCGAGGCGCAGGCCGCCGAGCTGGTAGCCGGCAAGGCCAAGCAGAAACACCGCGCCCAGCCACGGGAAGCCCTCGCAGAAGGCGCGCACCGGGTTCAGCACATTGAGGATCAGCGCCACGCGGAACGCTTCGATCGTGTCGAAGAAGTTGATCGTGATCCAGCTCACTGCTGTCTTCCACATCGGCGCGGTGGTGAAGGTGATCGCCTTCGGCACTGCGGCGAAGGCCGGCACGAACAGACCTAGCAGTGTCGTGACGGCAAGGATGGCGATGGCCAGCGTCAGGTTGGGGTAGCGCCGCCAGAAGCTCGGACTGACCATTTGATAGACATGACCTTGCGCGTGATTGCGCGCGATCGCCTGGCTCAGCCGGTCGAGCGCGATCGCCAATGCCACGATGGCGAGGCCGGCTTCCATGGCCTCGCCGACCTTTAGCGCGCGCAGCGCCAGCAGCACGTCGTAACCGAGGCCGCCGGCGCCGATCATCGAAGCGATGATCACCATATTGAGCGCCAGCATGATGACCTGGTTGACGCCTACCATCAGCGTTGGACGCGCCGACGGCAACAGCACGCGCCACAGTTTCTGGCGTGCCGTGCAGCCGGCCATCTCGCTGAAATCGTCGATTTCGGACGGCACCCGCGACAGCCCCAGCATCGTCGCGCGCACCATCGGCGGCGTGGCGAAAATGGCCGTCGCGATCATCGCCGAAACCGGGCTGTTGCCGAAGAGCAGAAGCATCGGGATCAGATACGCGAAGGTCGGGATGGTCTGCATCAGATCGAGGGCAGGGGAGATCAAAAGCCTCTCCGCCCATGGCTTGCGCCACGCCCAGATGCCGACGAACAATCCGGTGACGATGCAGAACGGCACGGCAATCGAGATCAGCCCCAGCGTCAGCATGGCGCTGGTCCATTGGCCGAACAGTGCGATGTAGAGAAAACAGCCGCCGACCAGCGCGCCGAGCTTCCAGCCACCGGCGGCGCGTCCGGCCAGGAATGCAGCGATGCAGACGCCGACCCAGGACAGGCGCGGCAGGACGATCAAGTCCGCGCCATGGCCGATCTTGAAATTCTTGGCAAGCAGATTGAGCGCAAAATCGAGCGGCACGCTGAGTGCCACGGTGATCGACCGCGTCAGCCAGGAGAAGTTCGACTTTATCAGGTTCATCAGAGCGCTGACCCAGTCGGCGACGGGAACGATTGCGCCAGCCGGATAGTTGACGGCCCAGAGCAGCCTGTCCTGCAGCAGGAATACGGCAAGCACGGCGGCAAGGGCGCAGGCCCAAGCCACCAGCCAGATCTGAACCGGCCGCGATCTCGCCTCGCTGGTGCTTGCCGTCACCGTCATGCGCCGGCCCCGGGACGTTCGATGCCTGCCAGAAGATCGATCACGGCTTGCGGAGTGACTTCGCCGATCGGCTTGCCGCTGCCGTTGACCACCGCGAACGGCTTGCCGGCCGAGACGATGCTTGCCGAAAAACTTGATATCTTGGCATCCGGCGCGACCATGCCGCCATGTTCGGTGCCGTCGCAGGCGCGCATCAGGCTTCGCGCCGAGATCACCTTGGCGCGGTCGACGTCACGGGTGAATTCAGCGACATAGTCGGTCGCCGGATTGACCACCAGCTCTTCGGGCGTGCCGATCTGGATGACCTCGCCGTCCTTCATGATGGCGATGCGGTCGGCCAGCCGGATGGCCTCGTCGAAATCATGGGTGATGAAGACGATGGTCTTGTGCAGCATGGTCTGCAGCCGCATCAGCTCGTCCTGCATCTCGCGGCGGATCAGCGGATCGAGCGCCGAGAACGGCTCGTCGAGAAACCAGATCTCCGGCTTGGTGGCGAGGCTGCGGGCGATGCCGACACGCTGCTGCTGGCCGCCGGAAAGCTCACGCGGATAGAAATGCTCACGGCCGCGCAGGCCGACGAGCTCGATCACTTCCAGCGCGCGCTTCTCGCGCGTCGGCCGGTCCTGTCCCTGGATGCCCAAGGGAAAGGCGATGTTCTCCAGCACGTTCAGATGCGGCAGCAGGGCGAAATTCTGGAACACCATGCCCATGCGGTGGCGTCGCAGCTCGATCAGCGCGGCATCTGAGATCTTGAGGAGATCCTTGCCCTCGAACTCGACCTTGCCATGGGTCGGCTCGACCAGCCGCGACATGCAGCGCACCAGCGTCGATTTGCCGGAGCCGGACAGGCCCATGATGATGAAGATCTCGCCCTGGCGGATTTCGAGGTCGACGGCGCGCACCGCGCCGACCAGCCCGGCCGCGGCGACGTCCGCCATGCTGGCCTTGCCGTCGCGCTGGCGGATGAAATTGGCCGCGTTCGCGCCGAACAGCTTCCAGACGTTGCGGCAGGCGAGCTTTATCGGGCGGGCATCTGCCGCTTGCGGCACCTGTTCAGTCGTATCGGCCATGCAATTGTCCTTCTGGAATATGGGATAGAGACCCGGCCACAAGGGGCCGGGTCTCGCAGTTTTCCAGTTGGAACGATCACTCGGCCCAGGCTTTCCAGTCGGCTTCGTGGGCGGCGATCCAGGCGGCGGCGACGTCTTCCGGCGTCTTGCCTTCGAGATCGATCTCGCCGCTCATCTTGTTGAGCTCGTCGGTGTCGACCGTGTAATTCTTCGCGACCTTGTAGGCGACCGGCCATTTGTCCTTCATGCCGGCCCAGGAATATTTCCAGATCTCGCCATGCGGCTTGCCGCAGTCATATTTCGCTTCAGGGTTCACACCCCATTTCGGGTCGTTGTAGCACTCCGGCGTGTAATCGGGGAATTCGACCCATTCGCCCTTATATTTGGCCGGCGCCCAATGTGGCGAATAGACCCACAGCATGATCGGCGCCTTGCGCTGATAGGCCGAATCCAGTTCGGCGAACATCGCCGCATCGGTGCCGGCATGGATGACGGTGAAGGGCAGCTTCAGTGCCGTGGCACGCTCGTCGTCAAAACCTTCCCACGTCACGGGGCCGCCGAGATAGCGGCCGTTCGGCGCCGTTTCCGCCGTCGAGAAGGCTTCGGCGCATTTCGGGTCCTTCAGCGCCTCCCAGTTCGGCAGGCCCGGGCATTTCTCCTTCATGTATTCGGGATACCACCATTCTTCCTTGGCCTTGGGCCCGAGCGCACCGAGGCGTTCGGTCTGGCCGGTCGCATCCGAGGCCTTCATGGCTTCGCCGGCCGTCGTGTCCCAGAATTCCAGCGCGACAGTGAGATCGCCATTGGTAAGTCCGGTGGTCAGGCTGGAGAGATAGTCGGCGGTCGGGTACTCGACCGTGTATCCGAGCTTTTCCAGAATGCCGCCGAGGATCTTTGCGTTCAGATTGACGCTGGTCCAGTCGAACAGCGCGATCTTGATCGGGTCGTTGGATTCTGGCGCCGCAGCCTGAGCCGAAGGCGTCAGCACACTTGCCGCGGCAAGCGCAAAAGCTCCCATTGATAATCTGGATATCATACTCCGAAGTGACATGCCTGTTCTCCTGTCAAGCTCTGGTGGAAGTTATTGTTCGTTCCCTTCTTGCGTCTTTTTTGATTGTGTTGGAAAAGCTGATCGTTGCGCAAGGCCATTGGCACCAAATTGCTGTCGGCGCTAAAGTCGCCGCAGACGCAATGATGCCCAATTCGACGAAGTTGTCGTGCGGAACGGGACCGCGTCATGGCTGCCGTGCTGCCGAAGGAGTGATCTGCGGATCGATCGCCGGTCTTGCGGCGCCCTTAAGCTTGCGAGCCATCAAGTTCCCATGATGTCGGCTGCCGGCAGTCGCCGAAGCCATTTTCATGGGATGAAATTATATATACCAACGTTCATGTCGCGCAACGATTAACGCGGCGCGGTTCGCGCAATTCGGCTGCAGTTTCGCCGCCTGCCGATTATATCAGCAGATTGACGCGTGAACCTGCCCCATTGCTCACGACATGATCAGGCCGCCATCGACATTGATGGTCTGACCGGTGATGTAGGCGGCGTCGCTGCTGGCCAGAAAACTGACCAGGCCGGAAACGTCCTCGCCGCTGCCGGCGCGGCCCATCGGGATGTTCTTCACCCATTCGGCCATCAACTCGCCGGGCTTGTAATCGCCCATCAGCTTGCCCCATGCCGCGTCGTTATAGGCCCACATGTCGGTGTCGATGATGCCGGGACAGATCGCGTTGACGGTGATCTTCTCCTTAGCAACCTCCTTGGCGAGGCTCTGAGTGATGCCGACGACGCCGAATTTCGAGGCGGCATAGTGCGGCGTGTAGATGAAGCCCTGTCGCGCCTGGCCGGATGCGGTGTTGATCAGCCTGCCGCCGTCGCCATGTTTGCGGATGCGCGCGATCGCCTCCTGGCAGCACAGGAACACGCCCTTGGTGTTGACCGCCATTACCTTGTCCCATTCGGCCTCGGTCATCGCCTCGATCCTGGCGATGGTGATGACGCCGGCATTCTGTACGGAGATGTCGACGCGGCCGAACTGCTGTTCGGCCAGATCGTATAGGGCGGCGACCTCGTCCTTCTTGGTCACGTCCATGCGCAGCGATGCGACCTTGGCGCCTTCCGCCTTCAGTCCGGCGGCGATCTCGTCGACGCGCGCGTCGATGGCGCTGACGACGACAGCCGCGCCCTCAGCCGCGAAGCGCCTGGCCATGGCCGCGCCAATGCCGCCGCTGGCGCCGGTGATGACCGCCGTCTTTCCCTCGAACCGCTTCTGCATTTTTTCTCCTACCAGCAGACGAAGCCGCCATCGACGATCAGGTCGATGCCGGTGACGAAACTGGAGGCGCGGCTGGCCAGGAACACGGTCGGGCCGACCATCTCTTCCGGCGCCGCCATGCGCCCCATCGGCGTATCGCGCTCGAAGATCCTGACCTGGTCGGCGACCTCCGGCCGCTTGTTCATCGGCGTCAGCGTATAGCCGGGGCTGACGACGTTGACCCGCAAGCCGCGATCGGCCCATTCCATGGCAAGGCTCTTCGACATGTGGATGACGGCGGCCTTGGATGAATTGTAATGCGCCTGGGTCAGGCCGCGATTGACGATCGAGCCCGACATCGAGGCGATGTTGATGATCGAGCCCTTGCGCCGCGTCAGCATCGTGCGCGCTTCGGCCTGGCAGGACAGGAACACGCCGTTGACATTGACGTCGTAAAGCTTCTGCCATTTCTCCAGCGACAATGTCTCGGCCGGCTCGGCCGCGGCAACGCCGGCATTGTTGACGGCGATGGTCAGCGCGCTGAGTTCCTTCTCCGTGCGTTCGATCGCCGCCGCGAGATCGGCCTCTGAAGTCACCGTGCCGGTCAGCACCAGTGCCTTGCGGCCAAGAGCCGAGATCCTGTGCGCGGTTTCGTCCAGCCCGCCTTTCGAGGCATGGCCGAAACAGGCGATGTCGGCGCCGGCCTCGGCCAGGCCGATGGCGATTGCTTGGCCGATGCCGCTGCCGGCGCCGGTAACGAGGGCAACGTCCCCATGAAGATCGAATAGTTTCATCGAAATGTTTCCTGTTGAGCCGCCGGTGCTGCCCTGGGAAGGAAGGGGCGCCAGTCCTAGCTGGCGCCCCGCGCGGTCCGGTGCTTGGGAGGGTATCACCTGCTGCGCTTTATTCCGATTCCCCGGTTTCGCTCCGTTAAGCTGTCCTAGCTTGTGGCGAGTTCCATGACGGCGACGTTGTTCGCTTCCCTGCGGTCGAGAATGCCGCGCTGGCGGCCACGGCTCAGCACCAGCACGCGATGCGACAGGCCGAGCACTTCCTCGAGGTCGGAACTTACCACCACCACCGCCATGCCGGAGCGGGCGAGGTCGGCGATGACATCATAGATCGCGGCACGGGCGCCGACATCGATGCCGCGTGTCGGCTCGTCCAGGATGAACACCTTGGGCGGCCGTGAAATCCATTTGGCGATGATCACCTTCTGCTGATTGCCGCCGGAAAGCTTGCTGATCGCCTGGTCAGGCCGGCCCTTGACGCCAAGCCGGCCAATGCCGGCCTCGGCGAATTTCTGTACCGCCTTCGGAAACACCCAGCCATTCGGCGCGACATGGTCGAAATTGCCGATCGCCAGATTCTCGCCGATCGTCTGGTCGAGCACCACGCCTTGCGCCTTGCGGTCTTCCGGCACCAGCACGACGCCGGCCTTGATCGCCGCCGCTGGGTCATTGAGGTGCACCGGTTTGCCGGCGACACGCACCGAGCCGGACGAAATCGGATCGGCGCCGGCAATCGCCCGCACCAGCTCCGTGCGGCCGGCGCCGATCAGTCCGGCGATGCCGAGGATTTCACCGGCCCGCACCGAAAAGCTGACATTCTGGAAGCTGCGTTCCGGCGAGGACAGGTTCTCGACTTCGAGCAGCGCCTCATCGCCTGGCACCGACAACGGCGGGAACATCCGCTCGACGCTGCGGCCGACCATCTGCTCGACCACGGTGCGCACCGGAATGTCGGCGCGCTCGTGCCGGGCGACGATGCGCCCGTCGCGCATCACCACCACGCGGTCGGCGATCTCAGCGATCTCGTCCAGCCGGTGGCTGATATAGATGAAGGACATGCCTTCCGCCTTGAGCTTGCGGATCTGCTGGAACAACAGTTCCGTTTCCTCGCTGCCAAGCGCTGCTGTCGGTTCGTCGAAGATCAGAAGCTCGGCATTGAGCGTCAGCGCCTTGGCAATCTCGACCTGCTGCTGGGCGGCGATGCGCAGCGTGCGCACCTTGCGTTCCGGCGAGACATCGAGGCCTAGCCGCTTCAACTGCGCCGATGCCCGTGCATTCATTGCCGCGCGATCGATGCGGCCGCCGCGCATCGGCAGGCGTCCGACATAGACGTTCTCGGCGACCGACAGATCCGGCAGCAGCTTCAGTTCCTGATGGATCATTCCGACGCCGGCGTCGATGGCGGCGGCGGGAGAGGCGGGGGAATAGGGCTTCCCCCGCCATGTGATGGTGCCGGCATCGGATTTGGTCGACCCGGCGATGATGTTCGAAACGGTGGACTTGCCTGCGCCATTTTCGCCAAGCAGCGCCACGACCTCGCCCGGCCGCACCTCGAAGCTTGCATCGGCCAGGACCTGGACCGGTCCGTAGCTCTTGCAGAGGCCGTTGACGAAGAGCCCCAGATGCGGTGTCTGCGTGTGGCTGGGATCCAAGGACATCGTTCCGCTCGTTAACCGTCAGAAATGCTTGGGATCAGGGATGCCTGATATTATGGATGCCTGATATTAGGGATGCTTGGCGATGAACTGATCGACATTGTCCTTGGTGGTCAGCGTCGCGTCCTGCAGCTGTTCTGCGGGAACGGTTTCGCCGGCCACCAGCTTGATCGCCGCATCGACGGAAAGCCGGCCCATGCCTTGTGTCTGCTGCGTCGCGGTTACGTCAAAAACGCCGCCCTTCAGAGCCTTGAGCGCCGCCACGTCGCCGTCGAAGCCGGCAACCCAGACCTTGTGGCCGGGATTGGCGACCTTGACCGCCTGCGCAGCACCGAGCGCCAGCGCGTCGGCCTGGCCGATGACGATCGATACGTCGGGATGGGACTGCAGCAGGTCCTGCGTCAGCTTGAAACCTTCGTCCTGATGCCAGCCTTCGCTCCATAGCTCGCCGACCACCTTGATGTCGGGATAGGCGCTCAGCGCTTCGCCGCAGCCCTTCGACCGGTCGACCTCGGGCGTCGTGCCTTTCTGGCCATGGATGATGATCAGCTCGCCCTTGCCGCCGGCCTGCTTGGCGATGTAGTCGCATACCGCCTTGGCCGACGCCACGCTGTTGGTGGCGATGAAGGTGTCGCCGGGTGCGCCTTCAGCGTTGCGGTCGACATTGATGACCGGGATGCCGGCCGCCTTGGCCGTCTTGGTCGGCACGGTGGCGGCGGTGGCGCCGGCCGGGATGTAGATCAGCGCATCGATGTTCTGCGTGATCAGATCCTGCACCTGGCTGACCTGGGTCGCCGAATCGCCCTTGGCGTCGACGGTGACGATTTCGATGCCCTTTTCCTTGCCATAGGCTTCGACGGACTGCTTGATCTGGTTGAAGAAGTCGGCCTGCAGATTGGCGACGGCAAGCCCAAGCTTCTTGGCCTCCTTGGCCGACGCCATGTCGGACAATCCGAGCAGCGGAATGACGGCCGCGGCAGCAAGCAGCAATGAACGTTTGGTCAGCATGTGTTTCCTCCGTTGATGTTCAATCTGTCCCGCCGGCGCATCACGGCGCCCCTTGGCCGAACAACTCCCAGTTTCGGATCACCGATCCGTTTTCGCCCGGACATCCGGGTGAATCTCATTGCGCCCAATCTTCATTGTGCTCTGCGCCGCCATGTATCCGTGGCCACCGCCAGTGCGATCACGACGCCGATCACCACCTGCTGGACGAAGGGCGACACGCCGAGCAGGTTCAGCCCGTTGCGCAGCACGCCGATGATCAGCACGCCGATCGCGGTGCCGCCGATCGAGCCGATGCCGCCTGACAGGCTGGCGCCGCCGATCACCACCGCGGCGATCGTGTCCAGTTCGTAGCCGAAGCCGGAGCTCGGCTGGACGGAATCGAGCCGTGCCGCAAGCACGATGCCGGCGAGCCCGGCCAGCACACCGCAGATCGCGTAGACCCAGTTGGTCAGCGACTTGACCGGTATGCCGGACAGCCGCGCGACTTCGGCGCTGCCGCCGATCGCGTAGAGGCTGCGGCCGGTCGCGCGGTAGTTCAGGAAGATCGCGAAGATGATGGCCAGCACGATCATCAAGCCGACGGTGACCGACAGGAAGCCGAAATGCCGGATAATCGACAGGCTGGTGAACCAGTCGGGAAAGCCGATGATCTGCGAGCCGTCGGTGATCATGTTGGCGAGACCGCGCGCCACCGACATCATGGCCAGCGTGGCGATGAAGGGCGGCAGCTTGGTGACGGTCACGAGCAGGCCTGAAACCAGCCCGCAGAGTCCAGCAACGACAAGCGCTGTGACGATGCCGGCGGGCATGCCGAGATTGAGATGGTCAGGATGGGCGACGAACCCCATCACCATGGCGGCGAGCGCCAGCACGGAGCCGACGGAAAGATCGATGCCGCCGATCAGGATGACCAACGTCATGCCGATCGCCATGATGCCGAGCACGGTGACCTGGTCGAGCACGTTGAGGATGTTGCGGACGGTCAGGAACGTGTCGGTGGTCAGCGACAGCGCAAGGCACAGCAGTACCAGCCCGATCAGCGGTCCCAAGGTTCCGGCGAACAGGGCCGAAAGCTTCGTGCCCGCCGCGGCCTGCGCACTTGGGCCGGCCTTCAACTCGCTTGCACCGTTGCTCAGAGCCATCTTGTCTCCTCCATCAGCGATCCGGCGATGCGTCGTCGGCTCACTCTTGCTCACCAGGCACTTCCCTGTGAACAATTTATCTTTGATATGCAATTTTGTTCAGCTAAACTGTTCGTCGGAAAATTGTCAAGGCCCGCCGCATCATTCCACGCCGGTTTGCGCCGCCAGCCGGTTTGCCTTACGAAAGGGCATGAAATGCCGCGTTTCAGGTCCGCTCTCATCCTGCGACTTCGTTTCGTCTGCTTGAGCAGGCCGGGACGGCCAAGACAAAGTAAATGTTGACCATTTTGGCTTTCATCTCGCGTTGTAGACGATATCCTGTCGATGTCTTAAACCTTGAATCCTGGGCATGCAGATCGATTTCGTGGCGCTTGGTCGGATACGCCATTTGAATGGCATTTAAGGATTCGGACGACCGCGTGAGGGCAAAAAGATGGCGATGATAGAGAATGACAGGGCCTCGCGCTTCCCGGATGCCGAGCTGAAGGCCCGTGCCGCATGGCACTATTATGTCGAGGGGCTGACGCAGGAGAGGATTTCGGAGATCCTCGGCATCGGCCGCATCAAGGTGCATCGCATCCTCTCCGCCGCGCGCGAGGAGGGCGTCGTCCAGTTCCGCATCCGCGACAGCGTCGTCGAATGCTTGGTGCTGGAAGAGGCCTTGAAGCAGCGTTTCGGGCTCAGCCAGGCCATTGTGGTGCCGTCGGCCGCTGACCGAAGCAATGCGCCGCTGATGATCGGCCATGCCGCGGGCGCCTATCTGGCCGACAATGTGAATGCCGGCGATGTCATCGCACTGGGCTGGGGGCGGACGCTGAAATTCGCCATCAATGAATTGCCGCGGCGGCCGATCGCCAGGACCACGGTGGTCTCCATGCTGGGCGGCCTCACCCATGCCCAGCCGCTCAACCCGACCGAGAGCGCCTGGGAATTCGCCGAAAAGATCGGCGCCGAGTGCTTCCTGCTGCCGGTACCGGTCTATGCCGACAGGCCGGAGCAGCGCGAAGCCTTCATGAGCCAACGCAGCGTTCAGGACGTCGTCTTCCGCGCGCGCCGGGCAAACATCGCCGTGCTCAGCGTCGGATCATTTTCCAATGACAGTCCGATCGCCAATTACGGCTTCATCAAGCCCAGCGAACTCGAGGAGCTGCAGACGGCCGGCGCTGTTGGCGATATTTTGTGCCATTTCGTTGACGCCGAGGGCAGGCTCGTCGACCATGAGGTCAATCGTCGGGTCTGCGCCTATCCGCTGCAGGACCTGTCGGACATCCCGGCCATCATCCTGGTTTCGGGAGGGCAGGAAAAAATCGCGATCATGCGGGCGGCGCTCGCCAACACCAAAGTATCGGTTCTGATCACCGACGAGGATGCCGCCAAGGGCCTGCTCAACCGCTGAGTTTTGCGCGCCTAGGACAGAGGCAGCTCAAAATTCACAGGGCTTGGGGCGGCTGTCATATGACCAGTCGGCGAGAGCCACTGGCTTGAATTCTCCTTCGATCGGTCTGCCGTCATCCAGTTCTTGCGAGGCGATGCCTTTGCCGGTGAGATAGTTGATGTCGCAACTGCCCAGCGTTGTTTCCACGTCGCCATCGGACGTCTGGACGTTCCAGTCCCAGTACCGGCTATAGCCGGCGACCAGGAATTTGCCGCCGCGATGGACGACCATGAGGGTCTCCGCCCATGATTTGTTGGCTCCGCAGCCGAAACAGGAGGTGACGCTCAGCGATCCTTTGCGCTTGCTTTCGAGCTCAAGAACTCGGCCCTCCGTAAGCGCCCTCTTGATGAAAGCCGGCTTGCGCGAAGGATCGAGCTTTCATCGCCGGCAGCCAGATAGATGTAAAGGTCCGCTTGCCCACTGTCGGGATCCTGCACCATTACGGCCCGATCCATCTGCCCATCATCATCGATGTCGAGCGCAACCTCGAGCGGCGCCTCGGCCGCGGGCCCGTTCTCCGCGAGCGAGGACATTGGAATTGCCGCAACGGCGACAATCCAAGACAAGGCCGCATGATGAAACGCCGTCTTCATGAGCAATCCAATGCCCCCGGAATCGAGCATTGGAATCTAACATTGGCTGGACAAGACGCAAAATCAAAGACGCCAGACGTCTAGGTCGTGAATTCACGCCGTCGCGTTGCCGAGCCGCACGTGGATAGCGCGCGTCGCCTGATAGAGGTCGCGGTAGATCGCCTTGCGCGTGCGGTAACCGGAGACCAGATCGCCGACGGGGTCGACGTGCCTGGTCGGCGGCACGGCCATAGCCTCGGCCGCCGTTTCGGGCGAGGCAAACCATCCGACGGCCGAAGCCGCCAGCATGGCGGCGCCGAGTGCTGCGGCTTCGTTGACCGGTGAGACGGAGAGCGGCCGCTCGAGCACGCTTGCCATGATCCGCATCAGCAGCACCGAATTGGTGCCGCCGCCGGCGGCGATCATCGCCGCCGGTTTGCCGCCGGCTTGAGTTTCCATTGCCTCGCTGGCGATGGCCTGCTCGAAGGCGATGCCTTCCAGAACCGCTCGAAAAAGGTGCTTCGGCTCATGGTCGAGCGACAGGCCGACAATGGCGCCGCGCGCCGCGCCGTCCCAATAGGGGCTCATGACGCCGGCCCAATACGGCATGACAAGCAGTCCCTCGCTGCCGGCGGCAACGTCCACCGCCGCCTTCTCCAGCGCTGCGGCCGACGGCGAGCCGGTGGTGCGAACGATCCAGTCGACCAGTTGCATGCCGGAGCGCAGTACGGTCTCCAGCATGAACCCCGAGCCGGTGGGCGACACCAGCGTTCGAAACGCGTCCGACGTCGCCATCCCATGGGAATAACAGCCGCTGACGACGCCTGAACCGAGCGAAAGGTAGCTTTTGCCTTCGCCATAGACGCCCATGCCGAGTCCCATCGCCTGGCCGTCGCCGGCGCCGGCGACAACAGGCGTGCCGGGCTTCAGGCCGGTCAGCCTGGCCACGCTTTCACTAAGCCTGCCGCAGATCGCGCCGGGCGCGACCAGTTGCGGCAACTGGTCCGGCCGCAGTCCTGCGGCCTCGACGAGCTCAGGGTGCCAAGTGCCATTCTTGATGTCGAGCAGCCCGAGCGGATCCGCACTTGCCGTGCTGGTGACCAGACTTCCGGTCAGCCGGTGGACGAAGAAGCCGTGCACGTCGACAAGTGCGGCTGCGTCGTCGAGCGCTTGCGGCTGGTGTTCGGCAAGCCAGGCGATCGCATAGAGCGCGGGCGTCGGGTCCGGCGGCTTGCCGCTCCAGTCGCGGATCGCCTCGCGGCCGAGTTCAGCTGAAAGCCTGATGACTTGCGGACGGGCGCGCTCGTCCAGCCACAGGATCGCGGGAATAAGCGGCTTGCCGGCATGATCAATCAGCGTAAAGGTCTCGCGCTGGTGGGCGATGGAGATCGCCGCCACCCGCGCAGCGCCAACCGCCTCAGTGACCTGCTTCAAGGCGCCGAGCAGCGCGGTCCACCAATGTTCGGCATCCTGCTCGAAATGGCCGGGCTTGGGATTTGAAAGCGGATAGGCTTCGCGCGCCTGGAACAGCTCCTTGCCGTCGCGCGTGAAGGCAATCGCTTTCACGGCCGTGGTCGAGGCGTCGATCCCGATTACGACATCGTCCATCAGGCGGAAATCCAGCGGATTTAGGCGGCGTTCGTAACGAACCGTCCGTCCGACTGGTCGAGACGACGGCGGATCTGGGTTATCACCATCGAATCGTCGGGTACACAATTTTCATAGGTGAGGAAATCGCCTGTCTTGACCGGTTTGACCACCTTGGCGCGTTCGGCGAGGCCGAGCGGCAGGGCGCCACGGGCGCGTGCGTCTTCCCAGGTCATGGCGAAGCCGCGATAGTCGTTCTCGCCGATCATGCCCAGCGACTGGCCAAGGCCAAGGTCGCTCTTGGCAACCGCCACCGCCTCGGCGACTGGATGGTCGAGCGGCTCCATGTCGGCGCGCTTGTAGACCACGGCGCGCGCCGCCGACAGCGGCACTTCCAGGCTGGTCAGGTGGTAGGGGCGGAAGATCGTGAAATACGGCCCCTTGCCGACCTTGAGGTCGATCATGCGCTCCAGCACCCGTGGATGCCTGGTCTCGATGATGCAAAACACGCCGGGCGCCACGCCCTTGCCGATCGAATAGTCGACCACGCCCTTGCGGTGCAGCACGCCGCCATCCTCGCGCGGGCAGAGCACGCCGGCGAGCTCCTCCAGAGTCGCGGTCGGGCCGTGCATGCCGGGCACGTCGGGCACCAGGCCGGTGGCGTTGGCGATCGCCACCATCTCGATCGCCGTCTTCGAGCCGTCGACGAATTCGACCAGCATGCGCGCATTCATGTTGCGCTCGGCCGCCTCCTTCTCGTAGTCGGCCGGCATGGCGTCGATCTTCAGCGGATTGTTCTTGCCCTTGCCGGCGGCGATGATGTTGAAGCCGAGGCTCTTGGCAAAGCCGATGATCTCCAGCGTGCAGGCCGGCTCGTCGCCGGCGGCACCCGTATAGACGACGCCGGCCTTGCGCGCCTCTTCCTTGAGGAAGCGGCCGATGGTGATGTCGGCCTCGACATTGAGCATGACGATGTGCTTGCCGTTCTTCATCACTTCGAGTGCAAACAGCGTACCGATATTGGGATTGCCTGTCGCGTCGATGATGACGTCGATGCGGCCGGCGGACGCCAGCGCATGCAGGTCTTCGGTCACCGCGATCTTGCCGGCCTCGATGGCGCGGTCGATCGCCGCTGCATTGCCGGCCTGCACGATATCCGAGCGGTCGTGGCCGGCGAGCAGCGCTGCGTCGATCGCCGCCTGCGGCCTGACCTCGGAAATGGCGCCGATCCGCATGCCCGGCATCAACGCCACCTGGACGACGATGTCGGTGCCCATCTGCCCGGCACCGGCAAGCCCGATGGTGATCGGTCCCTGCTTTTCAGCGCGCTGCAAAAGTTCCGCTGCAAATTGCGGATGGGCCATGTCGCTTCCTCCAGTTCCTGACGCGCCGCAGCGTCGAAGTCATCATTTTGAACATTCCTATTTCCAAATGAAAAATATTTCAACCTGCAATTCGGCAGCCGTCCCCCAACATTCTGTGATTTCAATTTGTGCGCCCTTGGCATGCGACTTGGCTGCGCGGTCAGCTAGGGAGCAGAGAAGAAGGCGTGATCTTTAGTCTAGAATGCAGACGGCGATGACCGAGACATCGCTTCTCGCAAGCGAGCAAGTGCGGCGATAAGTTGTTCCATGGCCGTTCAGCTGCCGCTGCGCCAATCGCTAGCGACGAAGCCGCGCAACAGATAGCGCCAGCGGCATGCTCGGCGCACGCCAGTATCTCAGCTGCCGACCTCGAAGAAGGGCGCGCCAAGCAGGTCGGGAACAACGTCGATGCCGAGGCCCGGCCCGTCCGGAATGCCCATTCGGTTTCCCGAAACCGGCGGCTTGTTCGATGCGGTGCGCACCGTCACCCATTCGTGGAAGGCAATGGCGTGCAGCCGGCGCTCCTCCGGCGTCGACAGTGACAGATGCGCCATGGCTGATGTGTCGATCTCGGCGCCGCCGGTGTCCTCGACGGTGATCATGAAACCAAGATCGACGGCAAGGTCGCGGATCTGCCGCGTCTTGGTCACGCCGCCAAGCCGCGAGATTTTCAGCGTCAGCCCGTCGGCCGCGCCTTTGCGGTGGATGTCGAGCATGTCGTCCAGCGAGGCGACGGATTCGTCGAGCACCATCGGCTTGTCGAGCGAGCGGCGCACTGACATGCATTCGTCGATCGTGGTGCAGGGCTGCTCGAATGTGTAGTCGATGGCGCGCGTCGCGTCAGTGAACTGGCGCGCCTGATAGTGCGTCCAGCCGGCATTGGCGTCGCAGAAGATCACCGTGCCCTTCGGCACCGAAGCGGCGACCGCGGTGACGCGCTCGATATCGTCATGGACGTTGCCGCCGACCTTTACCTGCAGCCGGTGGAACCCGTCATTGACGATGCGCTTGGCCAGTGCGGCCATCGCATCGACCGTGCCATGGGTGACGACCTTGTAGAGCTCCGCCGTCTCGCTCTCGCGCCCGCCGAGCAGCGTGACCAGCGGCACGTCGGCGGCGCGTGCCGCGAGATCCGAGCATGCCATGTCCAGCGCCGACTTGATGTAGGGGTGGCCCTTGAACACCGTGTCCATCAGCCTGCCGATACTGGCCATCGCGCGAGGATCGTGGCCGAGCAGATGCGGTGCAATTTCGATGACGCCGGCGCGAACGCCGGCCGCGAATGCCGGCGAGTAGAAATTGCCGAGCGGCGCCATCTCGCCCCAGCCGGTGAGACCGCTGTCGGAGGTGATGGCGACGATCACCGCGTCGAACGCGTCGGCGACACGCCCTTTCGACATACGGTAGGGCCCGTCCACGAAGGGTTGCACGACATGATAGGCCTTGATGGTTTTGATCTGCACGTTCTCTGTCCGTTGTCTGTGATGTCGCGGCGAACCGCCAATTGGCGGCCTCTGTCGGCTCAGCTGCCGTCTGGTCGGTTGCGCGTCGGGCCAGCGCGATCGGCCTTGGCGCCCTTGGAGTCGCGCTGTTCGAGGCTGCGCGCATAGGCGAGCAGTTCTTCGAAATCGAGGTCGATATGCTCGCGGGCGTGGCGCTGGGCTGCGCCCATGTCGGCGCCCTTCAGCAGTTGCACATAGGTCTCGTGGATGTCTTCGGCAGGCACCGGCTCTTTGCGCGCCCGCTGGTGGAGGGCAAAATACATCTGCAGCCGGCTGGTCAGCCGCTGCCAGGTCTCGAGCAGAACCGAATTGTCGGCCCACTCATGGATCAGCCCATGCAGTTGCAGGGCCGTTTCGATCTGCCTTGTGGTGTCGCGGTCGCGCGTCGCCTGCTTTACCGCCTCGTGGCGCCGGTCGAGCTCGTCGAAGAAGCGCTGGTCGCGCAACGGCCAGGTCAGTTCGATGGCGAACTCATCCAGCACCTTGTTAAGCGAATAGGCGTCATCGATGTCCTTGGCGGTTACGTCGATGACGAAAGTTCCGGCGTAGGGAATGCTGGTCAGGATGCCTTCCTGCACCAATTCGCGCATCGCTTCGCGCAGCGGCGCGCGGCTCACCCGCATCTGCTCAGCAATCCTGAGTTCGTTGAGCTTCTGCCCGGGTTCCAGCTGGCCGGTCAGGATCGCGCGCCGAAGCAGCGCCACGATCTCGGCGCGTCTTGTCGTATCCGCGATTGGGCTGAAATCCTGCTTCCCCATTCGGTCACTCCACAAAGAACCGAAATCAAGACAAGCAGATTGTCGACAATCTAACAAGGCCCTATTTGTGAACTCGCGATTCCAGGCAGAATGTCGGCGCCTTCGGCCTCAGGCGGCCCGGCCGTAGAAGCCGATGCGCTCCTCGTCGCTGAACATCACGCCTGACTTCTCGTAGTAGGAGAACACCGCGATCATGCGGTCGTATTCGCCTTCGACAGTGGTCACGCGATGCGCGGTGTTCTTGCCGCGGAAGACGTTCAGCGTGCCCGGCATCATGCGCAGTATCCTTGCCTCGGGGTCGCGTCCTTCGAGCAGCCTGGCGACGCCGTCGTAGTTGGGATTGTCGTCCGAGCGGAGATCGGTGCGGTATTCGAGATCGCCGCCGCGTTGCGCTGCCTGCAACAACAGGGTCGTGGTGAATTCCGAGCGATCGAAATGCCAGTTCAGCGCCTCGCCGGCGCGATAGGCCATCACATTGGTGCGCGCCAGCGGGTCCTGCATGACATGCAGTCGCGTCTTGCCCATCGCCGCCGCCAGGAAGCGCAGCAGCGGTTCGTATTCGTAAATGGCGAGCACGAGGCTGTCAGGAATTTGGTCGGCGCAGACCGTATGGCTGATGGTCTCGACCTTGCGCAGCGCAGGATGGTCCGGAGCGAGCTCCGGGATATCAGGCTTGAAGTAGATGTTGTGCATCCGCTTGTGCACGTGCGAGCGCGTCGCCATGACGGGCTGGATTTCCTGCACCGCCCGTTCGGCTACGCCGGGCCGCAAAAAACCTTCGAGATTGAACATGCCGTCGGCCTCCAGCGCCGCAATCGAGGTCTTCACGAGGCGCTTCCACTCGGCGCTGCCTTCACGGTCGAGCGGGTACCGGTCCAGATCGAGAATATCTTTCATCGTCTCATGCTCCAAGGTTTGGACACAGAAGACGGCAAAAAAATCTTTCTCTCAATGGCGAAAATTATTAGTCTTCCGCAGGAAAAACTTATGGAAGACTCGATGGAACGGCTCCCCCCGCTGAACGCGATCAAGGCCTTCGGGGTCGCGGCGCGCACCGGCAGCTTCACCTTGGCCGCCACCGAACTCGGCGTCTCCTCGGCGGCGGTCAGCCAGCAGATCCGCAATCTCGAGACCTGGTTCGGCAAGCAGTTGTTCGTGCGCAGCGGCAACCGCATCGCGCTGACCGACGCCGGTCATGCGATCTATCCGCAGACGGCGCGCGCCCTGGGCGACATCGCG
This sequence comes from Mesorhizobium sp. WSM4842, assembly GCF_055901575.1. NCBI lineage: Bacteria > Pseudomonadati > Pseudomonadota > Alphaproteobacteria > Hyphomicrobiales > Phyllobacteriaceae > Mesorhizobium > Mesorhizobium sp. WSM4842. The sequence continues at coordinate 6,173,709 of NZ_CM148372.1, read as the reverse complement.
GCGATCGGGCGGCGCATGCTGGATGGCAGCCTAAAAACCCGTCTCGCCATCAGCGTGCCGTTCTCGCTGGCCGAATTGTGGCTGGCGCCGAGGCTGGCCGTGCTTCTCGACGCTTTCCCGCAAATGGCGATCGACGTTAGGGTCGAAGACGATCCCGTCGACCTGGTGCGCCAGAACATCGATCTTCGCATCAGCTATGGCGACTATCACTATCCCGGCCTGCGGCTCGTCCGTCTCGTCCATGACGATGTCCTGCCGGTCTGCGCGCCGGACTTTTGGCAGAGATACGGCGACGGTGCCTCCAGCCTGTCGGATGTGCACGAGAGCATGTTCATCCATACCAACTGGGGTCCGAACTATGTCTCGCATCCGACATGGGCGGACTGGTTTTCGGCGTCAGGCGGCAGCCGCTCGCCTGACCCGTCGCATGGGCGGCGCGTCGGACTGTCTAGCCTGGCGATCACCTCGGCCCGGCTGGGTCTCGGAATAGCCCTTGGCCAGAGGATCATGGCCCGCGCCGATCTGGAAGCGGGCCGGCTGATCGCGCTGTCGTCGGTCTCGGTCCGGCTCGGCCATCCCTATTGCGCCTTCATACCGCCGGCCAAGGCCGATCGCGCCGATATCGCCGGCCTTGTCGAACTGCTCAGCAAAACGGCGCCCCCGGCTATGCCGAGGGCGCCGCTGGACCGGGCCTGATGGGGGGGTATCAGGTGGCCGGTTTCTGTGGCAGCGGCGAGACAGGCATTCCCGGGCCGATCTTCTGCAGATTGCCTGTTATCACCTGGTCGCCTTCCGATACGCCGCTCGAGATGGCCACCAGATCGCCATTGGTCGGCCCGAGCGAAACGATGCGCTGGTCGACAGTGTTGTCCTTGCCGACGACGTAGAGGTACTTGCCGAGCTGGCTCGATCCCAACGCCGTCTGCGGCACCATCAGTGCATCGGGCTGCTGCTTGATGTGCAATCTCACACGAACATATTGGCCCGGCAGCAGCGTGAACTTGGCGTTGCCGATCGTCGCCCGTGCAGTGATGGTGCCGGTCGAACGATCGACCGTGTTGTCGATGAAGGTGAGCTGACCTCTCTGGCGCGGCTCGGTATCGCCGGGAAGCAGGACGTCGACATCGATGGGCCCCGCCGCGCGGGCTTCCTCGATCTGCACCAGATCCGTTTCGCTCGGATTGAAGGTGACATAGATCGGGTCGAGCTGCACCAGCGTGTTGAGCACCGTACCGGCGACGCTGACCAACGTTCCGACCGAGGCTTGGTTGCGGCCGACGCGCCCGGCGAACGGCGCCTTGATTTCCGAATAGCTCAGATTGAGCTCGGCGGTCCGCACCGCCGCCTGGTTGACGGCGAGCGAGGCCTGGGCCTCACGCAAGCTGCTGGTGCGCTGGTCGAACGCATCCTTGGCGATGTATCCGCTCTTGGCCAGCTCGGTGCCGCGACCAAGGCTGGAACGGGCATAGTCGAGCGTTGCTTCGTCGCGCTGGACCTGAGCCTTCGCCTGTTCAAGGGCAGCCTGGAAATCCTCTGGAGCGATCTTGTAGAGAAGGTCGCCCTTCTTGACATCGCTGCCGTCGGGCGCGACCTGCTCCTGCAGATACCCCGGCACGCGCGCCTGCAGCGTGATGCTGCGGATCGGCTCGGTGCGGGCGGCATAGTCGAGATAGATCGGGATCGTTTTCCTGACGACGCTCACCACCGGCACCGGCATGACAAACGCCGCCGCGGGTTCAGGTGTTGCCGCCCCTGCCGTACCGGCATTAAGGCCGAAATCGCCCATGTCGAGCAAGTGAACGCTCGCCACCGAGATCGCCCCAACGGCGACGGCTGCTCCCAACGCAATTTTCCATTTACGCATGATCAATTCTCCAATCCTATTCGGCCGCTTCGGCCAATCGCTCGAAAGCGGGTTCGGCAGTCGGTTCAGTCGGTTCGGCAACGGGTTCGCTCTTGCTGCCACGCTCGCGCAGCTGCTCGATAACCGCATAGAAGACCGGCACGAACACCAGCGACAGGATCGTCGCTGCGACCATGCCGCCAAAGACGGTGGTGCCGATCGACTGGCGGCTCGCTGCGCCAGCACCTGTCGAGAACATCAGCGGCAGCACACCGAGGATGAACGCGAAAGCGGTCATCAGAATAGGCCGCAGCCGCAGGCGCGCCGCTTCCATTGCGGCGTCGACGATGCTGAGGCCTTCCTCGCGCCGGCGCCGGGCAAACTCGACGATCAGAATGGCGTTCTTCGCCGCCAGCCCGATCAGCATGACGAAGCCGATCTGCGAATAGACGTCGATCTGCATGCCGCGCATCAACAGGGCGACAAACGCACCGAACAGGGCAAGCGGCACCGCGAGCAGGACCATGAAAGGCATGGCCCAGCTCTCATATTGGGCAGCGAGGATCAGGAAGACGAAGACCATGGCGAGACCGAAGACAATCGAGGCGATCGATCCGGCCTTGAGCTCCTGATAGGTGATCCCTGTCCATTCGTAGCCGAAATCCTTCGGCAGTGCCGTGGCAGCGGCACGTTCCATCGCCGCGACCGCCTGGCCCGAGGAGAAGCCGGGTGCGGCACCGCCGTTGATCAGGGCCGACGCATTGTTGTTGTAATGCGGAACGGTTTCCGGGCCGACGATAGGCACCAGCTTGCCGAGCGTGCTCAACGGCACCATGCCGCCTGAGGCATTGCGCACATAGAGCCGCGAGATGTCGGCGGCACCCGCACGCGCATCCTTGTCGGCCTGGATCGTCACCCTGAAGGTGCGGCCGAACAGGTTGAAGTCGTTCACATAGAGCGAGCCGAGATAGATCTGCAGCGTGTTGAACACGTCAGGCAGGCTGAGGCCGAGCAGCTTCGCCTTATTGCGGTCGAGGTCGTAGTTGAACTGCGGCGTCGAGGTCGAGAACGACGAGAACAGTTGCTGCGGGTTGAGCTCGGGCTGCTTGCGCGCTTCGGCGAGCACCGCTTGCGTCGCGTCGTTGAGCGCAGCGCTGCCGCGACCGGTCAGGTCCTCCACCTGGAACTCAAAACCGCCGGTCGTGCCGATGCCCGGGATCGAAGGCGGATCGAAGCTCAGCGCGAACGCTTCCGGAAGTTCCATGAGCTTCGAGCGCACGTCGGCGACGAGCTTCGAGGCGCTCTGGTCAGGGCCGCGTTCGTCCCATGGTTTCAGGATGGCGAATTCCACCGCCGAGTTCGACTGGGCCGCACTGGTGAGGAAGTTCAAGCCGCTGATCGAGCCGACGATGTCGACACCGGGCGTGTTCTGCAGGATATCGCGCGCCTTCCGCGCCACCGCGTCGGTGCGTTCCAGCGATGCCCCATCCGGCAACTGGATGACCACGAAGAAATAGCCCTGGTCCTCGACCGGAAGGAAGGTCGAGGGCAGGCGCTGCCAGACGAAATAGGTGGCGACAAGCCCGGCCGCGAATATGCCGAGCATGATCCAGCGCAGGCGAATGAGGAAGCGCACACCATGGGCATAGGCATGCGATATCAGGTCGAAGCCCGTGTTGAACCAGCGGAACAGCACGAACTGCGTTGCCGGGCGGTGGCGCAGGAAGGCGGCGCTGAGCGCCGGGGTGAGCGTCAGCGAGACGAAGGCGGAGATGCCGAACGAGATCGCCACCGTCAGCGCAAACTGGTTGTAGAGCCGGCCGGAAACGCCGGGTATGAAGGCGACCGGCACGAACACGGCCATCAGCACGGCGGTCGTGGCGATGATCGGGCCGGTGACCTCGGCCATCGCCGCGCGCGTGGCAGCCAGCGGTTTGAGGCCGGCCTCCAGCTGGCGCTCGACATTCTCGACGACGACGATCGCGTCATCGACGACGAGGCCGATCGCCAGCACCATGCCGAGCAGGCTGAGCATGTTCAGCGAGAAGCCGAACATGTACATGACGACGAGCGTGGCCACCAGCGACACGGGAATCGCAATCGTCGGGATGATCGTGGTGCGCCAGCTCTGCAGGAATATGAACACCACCGCGACGACCAGGACCAGCGCCTCGCCGAGCGTGACCAGCACGTCCTGCATCGACGCCGAAACGAAACGTGTCGTATCGTAGTGCATGGCGTAGCTGACGCCCTTCGGGAAGCGGGCCGACAGTTCCTGCATCTTGTCCTTGACGCGCTGCTGCAGATCGAGCGCGTTCGAGCCCGGCATCTGGTAGACCGCGAGCACCACGGTCGGGTCCTCGCCGAAGAACGCCGACGACGAATATTGCAGGGCGCCGAGTTCGATGCGCGCAACGTCGCGCAACCGCACAAGCGAACCGTTCGCGGCATCGGCGCGCACGATGATGTCGCCGAATTCCTTGGGATCGCTCAGTCGGCCGACGGCGTTGACCTGCATTTCGAAAGCGGTGCCGGCCGGCGCCGGTGACTGTCCGATCTTGCCGGCCGCGACTTGGACATTCTGCTCGGCGATGGCGTTTTGGACATCGACGGCGGTGATGCCGAGATTGGCGAGCTTGTCGGGATCGAGCCATACGCGCATCGAATAGCGCCGCTCGCCGAAGATCTGCACGTCGCCGACGCCGGGCAGGCGCTTCAGCGGGTCGACCACTTGCAGGTAGGCGAGGTTGCTGAGCGCGACCGGATCGACGGAGCCGTCGGGCGAGGTGAGATTGACGATCAGGACGAAGTTCGGGTTCTGCTTCTTGATCGTCACGCCGCCCTGGTTGACGATGGCCGGCAGCGAGGACGCCGCCTGTGAGACGCGATTCTGGACATCGACAGCGGCGGTGCTCAGGGGATAGCCGACCTCGAAGGTAACGGTGATCGTCGACGAGCCGTCATTGGAGCTCGACGACGACATATAGGTCATGCCTTGAACGCCGTTGATCTGCTGTTCAAGCGGCGTCGTGACGGTGTCGGCCACGACTTGCGCACTGGCGCCAGGATAGTTGGCGCTGACCACGACCTGAGGCGGCGTGATATCGGGAAACTGCGAGACAGGCAGCAGGAAATAGCAGATCGCCCCGGCGAGCACCATGATGATGGCGATCGACGATGCGAAGATCGGACGGTGGATGAAGAAATTTACCATGACACGCACGCCTCGCCCGATGCTCTCGCCTGGCCAAAGGCCTTGGCCAGCCTGGACAGCCGCCGGCTGCGGCTTTGCCCGGAATCCTCCAGGAAACGAGGCGGCGCCTTGCGGCTGCGGCCTTGCGCATCCGCAAGGGTACGCAGCATCGTCTCGAAAGAGCGCGGGTCGACACGGTCGGCCTGCATCAGCATCCGGATCATCGGATCCTTCACAACTTCGTCGATCGTCAAATCTTTGCGCTGCGACATCGTAGCGGCTCCTGGCTTGGCGATCTGCGACGTACGCCGCAGATCGGGTGGTCTTCCTGTTCGCGGCCAAAGTCGCCTGGGGCGCAGTTTCATGCCTGGGCCGATTCGGCGGAGGCTGTTCACAGGCGCCTGCGAGATTGACACGAGGCAATGGGGGTGTTACCAGTAAGTAACATCTAGAAGTTACAGACCGGTAACACCCTAGTCAAGAGGTGTACCGAGGGATTTTTCGGAAATCCCGGAAACCAAGGAGGTTTTGATGGAAGACGGCACTGCGGAACGCATCCGCCCCCGGGATCGCATCCTGGAGACGGCACGGGATATGTTCCACAAGCATGGCATCAAGGGCGTCGGCGTCGACGCGATCACTGAGGCCGCAGGTACCAACAAGATGACGCTCTACCGTCATTTCGAGTCCAAAGACGATCTGGTCATCGAGTGCCTGCGGGCGACCGCATGCAGCGCCAACGCGATGTGGCAAAAGTTCGAGGCCGAGCATCCGGGCGACAAGCTTGCGCAACTGCACGCCTGGGTTCGGATGGCGGCCGATTGCCTGATGATGGACGGTCGCGGTTGCGATATGGCGAACGCCGCCATCGAATTGAGCGAAACCGACCATCCGGCGAGGCGTGTGATCAAGGAACTCAAGCAGGCCCAGCGCGACCGTCTGGTCGGCCTGTGCCGGGATGCCGGCATCGGGCAGCCGGAGCTGCTCGCCGATACATTGTCGCTGCTGCTTGAAGGCGCCCGTGTCAGCCTTCAAAGCGTCGGAGCCGAAGGCCCCAGCGCGCAATTTGTCCGCATGGCGGAAGGTTTGATCAGCTCTTTCAGGGCCAGATAGTCTCGCCAGCGGCGAAACGATCGGTAGCGTGTTCATTGCGAGCCGCGCCGCCGAATGCTCTTTTGTCCGTTCGGACGTGCCGTCATCGCGCTTCTCCTTTGCCGGTCTGTCGCCGCACCATTTGCTACCTGTTGCTTGTTGGTGAGGCAGGATAGGACCGACAACGAATTGGTGAGAGTGACAAGTGTGACGGGATTCCGACGGATCCGCTGATCGCGGCTGCAACATGCCCTACCGCTCGCACCTTTGCGGGCGAACATGCTGTCGGGCAATCAACCCTGGTGACAGCTGTCATTCGTGCTCAGACTGCTGAACGGGAGCGCAGATTGAATAAACCGAATGACGAAGAACGCGGCGGTCTGCTGCAGGATCAGCCAGGGTCGGCCGGTAAGTCTTCACTGCATTGATGGCGAAAGTGACGACGATGCCGCCAGCATTCCCGACCCGACCGGGGCTGGCATTCTGGCGGTCCGTTTAGTCAACGGCCCGAACAAGCCGGTGATGATCGCCGCTAAATGGTCATTCGGCGCGCGGACCGACAATCATGTCCGGTGATAGTCATGACCCCAGCCTTTGCCCAACCGGAGCCGGAACAAAAAAAGCCCGCTGCCGGGAGGAGGTGGCAGCGGGCTTGATGTCGAATGCGGCACGGGAGGAGGTGCGCCGCACTCAGCGTCGGCATCACATCTGGGAGGAGTAGATGGCCGACACGCAACATATATGGGTTGCTTAATGATTCGGCAACAACAAAAGTTGCATAGCTGGTGTGCAGACTTGCGGCGTCGTCTCAAAATTCGCGATGTCGGTCTGGAAGCGCGGCGTCACTGGACCGGCACGTTTTCCTTGAAGATAAGGCGTGGCTCGATGAATTTCCGCGTCAGATAGGGCGCCGAGGAAGCGATCGAGCCGAGCAGGCGAATGACCGATTGCTCGGCGATCAGTCGTGCATTCTGGTCGATGACGACATCGAGCAGATCGTCGACGAGATAGCCGCGTGTCGCCCTCGTCAGGTCGTGACAAATGAACACCGGCTTCCTTTGCGGCTTGGCTTCCAGCAGCGCTTTCGCCACACCAGAACGTCCGGCGCCGACGCAATAGATGCCGAGCAGTTCCGGCTCGTTGTGCAGCGCCTTCATCGTTGCCGTATAGCTGATATCAGGCTCGTCGTTGATCTCGACGGCGCTGGTCACGGTCAAATTGGGGAACTCCTCGCTGAGCACGGAACGAAAGCCCATTTCGCGTTCCTCATGTCCGCGATAGGAGCGTGAGCCGACGACCATCGCCAGATGGCCCGTGCGCCCGCCCAGGAAACGTCCCATCAAAAGGGCTGCGGTGCGCCCGGCGACACGGTTGTCGATGCCGACATAGGCCGATCGCGGTGCGCCCGGAACGTCCGACACCAGCGTGACCAGGCGGATGCCGGCCTCGACGATCTCGCGCAGGATGTTGCGCGTTCTCGGATGATCGATCGCGATGACGCCGACGCCGTTTGCCTTGAGCGAGAGGTTTTCGACGGCCGCCTGCAACGCGCTCGGCGAGATCCCGGCGAGCTTGTGGATGCGGCAGGAGGCGACAAGCGGCAGGCGTGCCGCATAATCCTCGATATGATTTGCCAGATCCATCATGAAGGCATTGGAGCCGATCGGCAGGAAGAACTCGAGATGCGCCGGCCGCGAGGGCAACACGACCTGATCCACGACCGGCAAATAGCCAAGCTGCTTGGCCGCCTCCATCACCCGCTGCCGGTTCGCGGCGCTGGCGCCTGGCCGGTTGTTCAACACCCGGTCGACCGTTGCGGTCGACAGCCCGCAGCTTCTGGCGATGTCCGCAACGGTGGCTTTCATTGTCGCAGTCATAGGAGCCGATGTGATCCTGTACCAGAGATACGGCCAACCCGGCTTCCAACTGGCCACTCAGCCCTGCGATTGCTTCCCCTGGACGATGGCGTCGCGGATCTCCTTGTCGGACATGCCGGTGATGATCCGTTCGACCTCGGCGACACTGGTGTTCTTCGGGTCTATATCGTCGGCGACCACCTTGCCGCGGCGCATGACGACGATGCGGTCGACCACCTGGAAGACGTGATGGATGTTGTGGGCAATGAAGATGCAGGAATGGCCGGAATCGCGGGCGCTGCGCACGAAGCTCAGCACACCTTGCGTCTCGGCGACGCCGAGATTGTTGGTCGGCTCGTCGAGGATGATGAGGTCGCTGTCGAAATGCATGGCGCGTGCGATCGCCACCGCCTGCCGCTCGCCGCCTGAGAGCGAGCCGATCGGTGTGGTCGGCGGGATGTTCTTCGAGATGCCGACCTGCTTGAGCAGATCGCGGGCGACCACGTTCATCGCCTCCTGGTCCATACGGTTGAGGAAACGCGGCGGCTTGATCGGCTCGCGCCCGAGGAACAGGTTGCGCGCGATCGACAATTGCGTGACCAGTGCCGAGTCCTGGTAGATCGTCTCGATGCCTTGGGCGATGGCGTCGCTGGTGCTGCGGAAGTCCACCTTCTTGCCGCGGATGAAGATGTCGCCGCTGGTCAGCGGAACCGCACCCGACAGCACCTTGATCAGCGTCGACTTGCCGGCGCCATTGTCGCCGAGCAGGCCGACGATCTCCCTTTCATTGACGTGGAAATTGGCGTCTACCAGCGCTTGCACACGCCCGTAGGACTTGCGGATGTTTTCCATGCGGACAAGCGGTTCGGCCATGGTTCAAGTCCCCGCCTGATGCCGGCGTTCCAGCCATGAGTGGAGCGCCATCATGCCGAGGATGATCGCGCCGATGAAGATGTTGTAGGCAAGCCCTGGCACGCCGATCAGCACGATGCCGTTGCGCATCACGCGCAGGATCAGGATGCCGAGCACGGTTCCGATGATGGTGCCGCGTCCGCCGGTCAGCGCCGTGCCGCCGATCACCACCATGGCGATGACTTCGAGCTCGTAGCCGGTGCCGCTGTTCGGGTTGGCCGCCGAGGTGCGCAGCGAGCTGATGACGCCGGCAAGCGAAGCCATGATCGACGACAGGATGAACAGGCCGATCTTGACGCCGCTGACATTGACGCCGCGCGCCCTTGCCGCATTGGGGTTGCCGCCGGCCGCTTGGATCCAGTTGCCGGTCCGGCTCTGTGTCAGCACGTAACCGAGTGCGATCGCGGCTGCGATGAACCAGAACAGCGACATGTAGATGCGGAACGGCCCGATGAAGAAATCGCCGACCAGCGCCTCGGCGAGCCAGCTGCCTTCGGCGCTCCAGGTGCGTTGCGGAAATCCGCTGGTGACGAACAGAGCGGTGCCGCGCACCACCAGCAGCATGCCGAGCGTCACCAGGAAGGATGGAATCTTGAGTTGCGTCACGAACCAGCCATTGACTAGGCCGATGAAGGCGGCAACCAGCAAGGCCACGATAAAGCCGGCTTCCAGCGAGGTCAGGCCGCTGTTGAAGAGCGTCCACATCAAGACGGGCGAGAAACCGAACAGCGATCCGACCGAGAGGTCGAATTCGCCTGAAGTCATCAACAGCGTCATCGCCAGCGCAATCAGGCCAAGCTCGACCGTGAAGGCGAGTATGTTGCTGATGTTCTGCGGCGACAGGAAGTCGTGGTTGAACCCCCAGAACACCGCGAGCTCGACGACAAGCAGCACGAAGGGCCCGAATTCCGGCCTGGCGATCGAGCGTTGGATGATGGAGCTGTTTTCCACGTTGGACCCGCGACATGGTTGGGACTGGCCAAACCCGGCGCCGCATGAGGCGGTTCGAGGCTCAGCGGGATGATGGGGATGATCGTGGCAGGCGTGCCGCGACCATCCCGATCGCGGTTTTATTTTCCGGACAGGATGTCGTCGTAGACCTGTGCGGTGTCCTTTTCGTAGAGTGCGCCGGTGATCACGTCGAAGCCGGGCGGAATGCCGCTGGCGGCCATGTTGGCGATCGAAAGCGCCACATAGCTGGTCGCCTGCGGATCCTGCCATTGTGCGGCATTGACGTAGCCGGTCAGCACCTCCTGGGTGGTGTCGAGCGAGTTGCCCCAGCCGACGACCGGGATTTCACCGGGCTTGACGCCGGCTTGGTCGAACACCCGCTTGATCGAGCCGGTCACCAGGTCGCCGAGACCGATGATCGCCTTGACCTTGGCCCTGTTGGCAGTGAGGTAGTCGACCATGCGGTTGATCGCTTCGGCCTGATCGAGCGTGGCTTCGGTGATTTCATAAGTGATGCCGAGCGGCTCGAAGACGCTCTTGATGCCTTCTTCTTCCTGGACGCCATAGGTGGCGCCCGGGATTTCGACCGGCATCCAGACGAAATCGCCCTTCTTCACCAGGCCCTTGTCGACCAGATACTGCGCCCAGTTCTTGCCGAAGGTGACGTTGTCGCCGCCGACATAGGCGTTGAAGTCCGCCTTCGGATCGGGCGTGTTGAAGTTGATGATCGGGATGTTTGCCGCCCGGGCTTCCTTAGCGAGCTCGATAAGGCTGCCCGGGTCGGGGCTGGTGGTGGTGATGCCGTCGGCCTTTGCAGCGATGGCCGCGCGAACAGCCTCCTGCTGGGACGACACGTCGCCATTGTGGAACGAGGTGTTGACGGTGTTGCCGGTGTCCGTCGCCCATTGCTTGGCGCCGGCGAGGAAGTAGGTCCAAACCGGATCGGCCGGGCCGCCATGCGAAATCCAGTAGAAGGTCTTGGCCTGTGCCGCCGCTGGGATGGCCAGCGCCACGATCAAGCCGAATACAAATAGTCGTAGCCTTGTCAGCATTTGATTTCCTCCCATTTTGAAAAACTTCCTCCACCTCCGACGACGATCACGGCAAACCCTGATCGTATTTCTTGCCAGCGCCGATCTGGATGCATCAGAGCATCCGCTTTTTCGACATATGGCAAGCCTCCATTTGCCAGTGGTAGTTGGCGCGCGAGAAGGCGCCATCAGAAGTCCCATCAGATTACATCAGTTTGGCTGATATTTTCCAGGCAGGCGGATCCTCAATTCGAGCACCAGGCCGGGACATCTCTCCGTCGCAGTCGAGGCGGGAACCTAGATAAGATCGGCCCTGGCGAGGTCGCGCATCAGATGGCTGGCACCGTAGGTCCAGTGGGGACAGTCGGGTGACAGCCGCACCCGGTTGACCAAGGCGCCGAATTTCTCCGATGAGATGGTGACGATGTCGCCGACCTTGTGCGTGAAGCCCTTGCCCTTTTCGCCGCGATCCTTCGACGGCACGAACATGGTGCCGAGATAGAGCGCCAGCCCGTCCGGATATTGGTGATGCGGACCCATGGCGGCCGCGACCAGCTCTTCCGGCGAGCGGCTGATCTCGGCCATCGAGCTGGCGCCCTCCAGCGAGAAACCGTCCTCGCCCTCGACCTTCAGGCGCACGATGGCCTGCTTCACGTCATCGATGGAAAAGTTATCGTCGAACAGCCGGATGAACGGGCCGAGCGCGGCCGAGGCATTGTTGTCCTTGGCCTTGCCGAGCAACAGCGCCGAGCGCCCTTCGACGTCGCGCAGATTGACGTCGTTGCCGAGCGTCGCGCCGACGATCTTGCCGCTGCTGGCAGCGATCATGGCGATTTCCGGCTCCGGATTGTTCCAGGTGGAAACCGGATGCAGGCCGACATCGGCGCCGAAGCCGACCGATGCCATCGGTTGGCATTTGGTGAAGATCTCGGCATCGGGGCCGATGCCCACTTCCAGATATTGCGACCAGGCGCCGCGCTGGATGAGCTTGGCCTTGATCTCCATCGCCTCCGGCGAGCCGGGCTTGAGCTTCGACAGATCGTGGCCGATCAGCCCGGCAATGTCGGTGCGAATGGCGTCCGCCTTCTCGGCGGAGCCACGCGCCTGCTCCTCGATGACCCGTTCGAGCAGGCTGACGACGAAGGTGACGCCCGACGCCTTGACCGCCTGCAGATCGACCGGAGAAAGCAGGTACGGTTTTTGCGAATCGCGCGCGGCCTGGAAACTGTTGGCGGCGATCGCATCAAGTGATCCGATCGGTTCGCCCCCGGCCGCGTGGACGTACCCTGCTGGGTCTGGCACCTCGCAGACATCGCGCACGGTTGGTGCCATGCTCGACGTGATGTCGAACACCGTGCCGTCGCGCACCGTGACCACCAGCGGATGGGGCGTATCGCTTGTCCGGGCGCGGCCGATGAAGAGGCCCTCGTTGGGTAGGAGAGTGGTGTTCGTCATGGCTGCGGTCCTCTGCTGTCTTGTTCTGCTGCGACGGTCATCGCTGCCGGACCAACGGTTCATAAAAAGCCTGACCAGCGGCGGCGGCACTTTCAACAAATTCCCGCCAAAGGTCTATCCCGTTCCTCGCGGTCGAGCCCTGCGCTGCATTTCGCATCGGCGGACGCCATCCTCTTCACTCCGCTGATGCCGAGATCAAACGCTCTTTCAAAATCATGAAATCGTCACTAGGATTTTCATTTGACGAAGTACATTCAGGTGACCCTTGCCCCTACCGTTTTCCGATCCGATCTGGCAGAAGCCGCCGGCGGCCCCTGCGTTCCGGTCGCTTTTTCCCGGCGGCCAGCGTGCCGATGTCGTCATCGTTGGTGGCGGGATTCTCGGTCTGTCGACAGCCTTGCATGCAGCCCGGTTCGGTCTTGCCGTGCAGGTGCTGGAAGCCGGCGAAATCGGCCAGGGCGCATCGGGCCTGAATGGCGGTCAGGTCATCCCCGGCCTGAAATATGATCCGGAATGGTTGCTGGAGCATTTTGGCCCCGAACGCGGCGAGATCCTCGTCAATTTTGCCGCCTCGACGGCGGACGCCGTCTTCGAATTGATCCGCGACGAGAAACTGGCGGTGCCGTTCGTCCGCAACGGCTGGATCCAGGCAGCGCACACCGAGACGGCGCTGAAGGCGGCGGCGAACAGGGACCGGCAGTGGCGGAACCGTGGCGCCGATGTCCGGCTTCTGAGCCAGATCGAGATCGCCGCGTTGACTGGCGCGCAGGGCTATCTCGGCGGCTGGCTCGACCGCCGCGCCGGCGTGATTGATCCGCTTGCCTATACGTCGGAACTGGCACGGATCGCCTCGGCCACGGGCGTGAAGATCGCCGAACACCAGAAGGTGGTGCGCCTCGATAATAACGCCGGCCTTTGGCGCATCTCGACGGAGGACGGCGCCGAATTGCAGGCGAAGGCGGTCATTCTGGCGACGAACGCCTATACCGGCGACCTGCTCCCCGGTCTCGCCGAGACGATCGTTCCGCTGCACTCCTTCCAGATCGCGACAGCACTGCTGCCGCCCGATCTGGCGGCCGGGATTCTGCCGCAAGGGCAAGCGGTGTCGGATTCGCGCCGCATCCTCGTTTATTACCGCAAGAGTGCCGACGGGCGGCTGGTGCTCGGCGGGCGCGGCCCGATGGCGCTGCCGACCAGCGAAAGTGATTGGGCGCATCTCGAGCGCGCGCTGCTCCGGCTGTATCCGGCGCTATCCGGCGTCGCCATCGAAAAGCGCTGGTTTGGCAGGGTGGCGATGACGCCGGATCACCTCCCGCATATCCACGAGCCCGAGCAGGGCCTGATGGCAGTGGTCGGCTGCCAGGGCCGTGGTGTCGGCCTGATGACCGCGCTTGGCGAGCGCATTGCCGGCTATTTGGCGAGCGGCGACGCCAGGCAATTGCCGTTCCCGGTCTCGCCGATCCGGCCGATCCCATTCCACCTCTTTCGGCAGGTCGGCGTCGCCGCGACGATCGCCTGGTATCGCATGCTGGATGCATTCGAGCGCTGATTTTATGCCGATGCAGAAATCAGCTTGACAGATTCATGATTATGAAAAAATCTTGAGTGATTTCAAATTTCGATGGGCAACCCGATGTCGACCATCGTTGCAAGGCAGCCGCTGCCGGAGTCCAGGTCCTCGACGGGTTTCCGGTTGGCCATGCTGCTGCCGGGCGGGCTGGTCACCTTCTTCCTGATCCTGTTTGCCCTCGGCCTCGTGGTTTTCCTCGCCCTTCGCGGCAATGACGGTTCGCTGCTGGGCGCCGGTTTCACTTTTGCGAATTTCATCACCGTGGCATCCGACTCGCTGTACTGGACGGTAACGCTGCGCTCGCTGGCCATTGCCGGCCTGGTGACGCTGGCCACGGTCGTCACCGCCTATCCCGTCGCCTACTACCTGGCCTTCCATGCCGGACGGCGGCGCGGGCTGCTGTTGTTTCTGGTGACGCTGCCGTTCTGGACCAGCTATCTCTTGCGCGTCTTCGCCTGGAAGATCGTGCTTGCCTATAATGGCGTGCTGAACTCGGCGCTCGTCGAAAGCGGCATCTGGTCCGAACCGACACTGGCGTTTCTCAACACGCCGGCCGCCGTCGTCGTCACGCTGGCTCACGCCTATGCGCCGTTCGCCATCCTGCCCATCTATGTGGCGCTGGACACGATCCCGAAATCGCTGCTCGAAGCTGCTTCCGATCTCGGCGCCAGACCGTTCACCAGCTTCCGCCGCGTCGTGCTGCCGAACTCGATGCCGGGCGTGCTGGCGGCGGCTCTCGTCGTCTTCGTGCCGACGGTCGGCGACTATGTCACCCCCGCGCTGGTCGGCGGCCCTGCCAGCACCATGATCGGCTCGCTGATCCAGGCCCAGTTCGGCAAGGCAAATGACTGGCCGTTCGGCGCAGCACTCGCCGTTGCCGTCATGCTGGTCACCCTTGCCGTGGTGCTGGTCGTGCGTTCCGCCGACCGCAGATTTGGCAGCCGGACATGAGCGCGGCGCGGAAAGACGCTAAGAAAGGTGGGAGTTGGCTCGGCGCCTACGTCCTTGTCTACTTGGTATTCCTGTATTTGCCGGTATTGCTGATCCCGCTTTTCTCCTTCAACGATTCGATCCAGGCGGCGTTTCCGCTGCAAGGCTTCACGTTTGAGTGGTACAAGACGCTGTCCGGCAATTCGGCGCTGTCCGGCGCCCTTGCCAACAGCCTCGTCATCGGTGCAATTGCCGCCACCGGTGCCACGCTCTGCGGCATCACCGTGTCCTACATGGATCTCTTCGGCCGTTCGCCGCTTGCCTTCACGATCAGCGCCATCGCGCGGCTGCCGATCCTGATCCCCGGCGTCATCGTCGGCATCTCGCTGCTGATCCTGGTGAACCTCATTGGCTTCGGACCGTCACGCACGGCCATCGTGCTCGGCCACATATTGGTGGCGCTGCCGACGACGGTGGTGATCATGAAAAGCCGCTTCGCCGCTATCCCCAAGACCATCCACGAGGCGGCACTCGATCTCGGCGCGTCCGACTGGACGACATTCAGGCGGGTCATGCTGCCGCTCAGCCTGCCCGCCATTGTATCAGCGTTCATGCTGGCCTTCCTGACCTCCTTCGACGAGTTCATCGTCGCGTTCTTCCTCGCCGGCACCGAGCCGACCTTGCCGCTCTACATTTGGAGCCAGCTGCGTTTCCCGAAATCGCTGCCCACCGTCATGGCACTGGGCACGGCTATCCTGGCCGTGTCCTTCGTCATCGCGGCAATTGCCGAAATCCTGCGCCATCGCGGGCTCGCCGCCGCTCAGCGGCCGGTACCCGCCAACCTGTCCAAACCAGAAGAAACCGAAAGAGGAGAACTGCAATGGCATTCGACCTGAAATCGATAAATCGCAAGACAGTCCAAGCCGGATTGGCAGCCTTCGCGCTGGCGCTTTCGTCGACCGTCGCGCTTGCGGCCGACAAGTTGCAATATTTCACCTGGTCGGGCTACGAACTTCCCGACTTCAACAAGAGCTTCCTCGCCGCACACCCCGATGGCGTCGAGGCCTCGATGTTCGGCGACGACGATGACGCCTTCACCAAGGTCAAGGCCGGTTTCCGCCCGGATGTCGCGCATCCCTGCTACGACAAGGTGGCGCGCTGGAACAAGGAAGGCCTGCTGCAGCCGATCGACACCAAGCGCATCAAGAACTGGGATTCGATCTTTCCGGTCTTCAAGAACCTGCCCGACCTGCAGGCCGGCGACGGCAAGGTCTGGATGGTTCCGTGGGATTGGGGCAACACCTCGATCCTTTACCGCACCGATCTGGTGAAGAACCCGGAACCGAGCTGGAACCTGCTGTGGGACAAGCAATATGCCGGGCGCATGGCGACGATCGACGCCGTCCACGATACGCCGGTGGTGGCGGCGCTTCTCGCCGGCGTCAATCCATTCGACATGACGCCGGAACAGATGGAAAAGGTGGCTGAAAAACTGCGCGAGCAGCGCCCGCTGCTCTCCAACTACACCACCGACATGACCTCGGTCGAACAGGCGCTGGCGAGTGGCCAGTTGGTCGCCGCCATGACCTGGAACGCGTCGGCCACTTCGCTGAAGAAGCAGGGCGTGCCGGTCGAGTTCATGAAGCCTAGGGAAGGCATGCTGACCTGGGCGTGCGGCTTCGTCATGCTCAAGGACGCCAAGAATGTCGACCTCGCCTATGATTTCATCAACAGCCGGCTGGAGACGGATTCGGGAAAATACCTGATCCAAGCCTATGGTTACGGCAGCTCAAACAGCTCGGCCTTCGCCGCGGTGCCGAAGGAGGAACTGGAAAAGCTGCAACTGCCGTCCGATCCGGAAGTGATGCTGAAGACCACCGTCTTCACCGGGCCGATGAAACAGAATGACGAACTCGCCAAGATGTTCGAGAAGGTCAAGGCAGGCGGCTGAGTTCGCTCTTCCTTCTCCCCTTGTGGGAGAAGGTGGATCGGCGCGTAGCGCTGAGACGGTTGAGGGGTGCTGGACGGAGCGCTGTTGGTGCCAAGCTGGAACACCCCTCATCCGACCGAGCTTCGCTCGGCCACCTTCTCCCACAAGGGGAGAAGGGAAAGCGTTGGCAAACGAGGATGTATGCATGGACATACTGAACGAAACGGCTGAAAGGCCGAAGGACGACGCTGACGTGCGGGTCGGCCGGCGCGTGCGGGCGCTGAGGCTAGAACGCAGTCTTTCGCTGGCCGAGCTTGCCGCAAAGGCCGGCGTTTCGATCGGGGCGCTCAGCCAGATCGAGCGCGGCCTGTCCTCACTTCGCGTCAAGGTGATCTGGCCGCTCGCCGCCGCTCTCGACATCGAGCCGTCGGCGCTGATTGCTGACGGCAACGATGCCGTCAGCGATCTCTATTGCGTGCGCGCCAACAGTCGGCGCCAGATCCCGGTGAAGTCGGAAGGCATTGCCAAGGCGCTGCTGTCGCCGCCGGCCGCTACGCTCAACGGCATGCTGGTGACGGTGGAAGCCGGCGGCGGCACCGTCGAAGCCTACGCCCATCCCGGCCACGAATTCGGTTTTGTCCTGTCGGGCGAAGTCGAACTCGTGATCGATTCAACCACCTATGGGCTGAAGACCGGCGACAGCTTCGCCTTCAAGAGCACCTTGCTGCATGCTTTCCGCAATCCGGGCGCCGAGCGCTGCCAAATCCTCTGGGTCAACACGACCAAGCCGTCCGAGGTTCGCGATGGCGCCTGAACCTCTCGTCCGGCTGGATGCGGTGTCGAAGATTTTTCCTGGCGGCGTCGTCGGGCTGGACGCCGTCGATCTCGACATTTCCCGCGGCGAATTTCTGACCTTGCTCGGTCCGTCCGGCTGCGGCAAGACCACCAGCCTGCGGGTGATCGCCGGGTTCGAAAGCCCGTCAAGCGGACGGGTGCTGCTCGAAGGCCGTGACATCACTTCGCTGCGGCCGTTCGACCGTCCCGTCAACACCGTTTTCCAGGACTATGCGCTGTTTCCGCACATGAACGTCGCCGAAAATGTCGGCTTCGGCCTGTCGCTGCGCAAGCTTTCCGGGGCAGAACAGGCAAAGCGCGTCGGCGAAGCGCTCGACATGGTTGGCCTTGCCGAGAAGCTCGACGCCCGCGTGGCCGAATTGTCGGGCGGCCAGCGCCAGCGCGTGGCGCTTGCCCGTGCGATTGTCTGCGAACCGCGTGCGCTGTTGCTCGACGAGCCGCTGTCGGCGCTCGACGCGCATCTGCGCGAACAGATGCAGGTCGAATTGAAGCGGCTGCAGTCGCGGCTCGGCACGACCTTCGTCCTGGTCACCCACGACCAGACCGAGGCGCTGTCGATCTCCGACCGCATCGTCGTCATGAACAAGGGCCGCATCGAGCAGATCGCACCGCCGGCCACGCTCTACGACCGGCCCGCCACAAAATTCGTCGCCAGTTTTATCGGCACGATGAACCTGCTGCAGTCGCGCTTTGTCGGCCGTGACGGCGATCGATTGCTTTTCAGCGCCGGCGCCCTGCCGCTCGAAGCCACGTCGGAAACCGGCGAAGCGCCGGGAGAAGGCGCGGTGCGAACCATCGGTGTGCGTCCGGAGGATCTTCTGGCAGCGACCGAAGCCGCGACCGGCACCGCACCGGTGCGGGTGAGCAGCATCGTCTTTCACGGCCGCACCTTGCGCCTGCACGCCGAATTCTCGCAGGGGATACCAGTGGTGATCGATGCGCCACGCCGGGCGGAAGGTTTTCAATTCAGCGTCGGCGACGTGGCGCATATCAGCCTGCGCCGCGGCGCTAACTGCCCTATGCTACCCGGCTAATCTGATCCCCGTCCTTTCCAGAAAACCGGAGCATCACCCATGAGCAATCACCTGAACTTCTTCATCGACGGCAAATGGGTCGCGCCCGTGGTGCCGGCAACGCTGGATGTGATCGATCCGTCCACCGAAGAGGCCTATACGAAAATCTCCGTCGGCTCGAAGGCCGATGTGGATCGCGCCGTGGCAGCGGCGAAGGCAGCCTTCCCGGCCTTTTCGCAAACCAGCAAGGCCGAGCGCCTGCAGCTGCTGAAGCGCATCCTCGAAGTCTACAACGCGCGCTACGAGGACATCGCGCAGGCTGTCAGCCAGGAGATGGGCGCGCCGATCAACTGGGCGCGCGAGGCGCAGGCCTGGGCGGGCAGGGCGCATATGGAAGCCACTATTCATGCGCTGGAGGATTATGAGTTCAGCGAGAAGCGCGGCACCACCATGGTGGTCAAGGAGCCGATCGGCGTCTGCGCGCTGATTACGCCGTGGAACTGGCCGCTCAACCAGATTGTCTGCAAGGTGGCGCCGGCGATCGCCGCCGGCTGTACGGTCGTGCTGAAGCCTTCCGAGATCGCGCCGATCAGCGGCATCGTCTTTTCGGAAGTGATGGGAGCGGCCGGCACGCCGAAGGGCGTCTACAACATGGTCAATGGCACCGGTCCCGATGTCGGACAGGTCATGGCCGGCCATCCCGACGTCGACATGGTCTCGTTCACCGGTTCGACCCGGGCGGGCATCATCGTCGCCAAAACAGCGGCCGAGACGGTCAAGCGCGTGGCGCAGGAGCTCGGCGGCAAGTCGGCCAACATCGTGCTGCCCGATGCCGACTTCGAGAAGGCCGTGCGCAAGGGCGTCAACGCCTGTTTCGGCAATAGCGGCCAGTCCTGCGATGCGCCGACGCGCATGCTGGTGCCGGCCGCCCGCCACGATGAGGCGCTGGTGATCGCCAAGAAGGCGGCAGAGGCGCACAAGGTCGGCGATCCCCGCTCGGAAGACACCAAGCTCGGGCCGGTGGTCAGCAACATCCAGTTCGACAAGATCCAGCGGCTGATCGAGGCCGGCATCGCCGAGGGTGCTACGCTGGTCACCGGCGGTCCCGGCCGGCCGGAGCATCTTAATCGCGGTTATTACGTGCGGCCGACCGTCTTCGGCCACGTTAAGCCGGGCATGACCATCGAGAAGGAGGAGATTTTTGGGCCGGTGCTTTCGGTCATCTCCTATGATGACGACGACGACGCGGTGAAAATCGCCAACGACACCGTCTATGGCCTCGCCGCCAATGTGCAGTCCGGAGATATCGAGCACGCGCGAAAGATCGCCGGCCGCCTGCGCGCCGGGCAGGTCTCGATCAACTATCCGGAGTGGGACACCTTCGCGCCCTTCGGCGGCTACAAGCAATCGGGCAACGGCCGCGAATATGCCGACTGGGCAATCCACGATTTCCTCGAGATCAAGGGCATCATCGGCTACGGCGCTTAGGGCTTAACCCGAACAGCGCCGCGCATCCAAGAAGGACGCGCGGCGCTGTAGCGGGTCAATCCGAGCTATTCGGCGGCTTCGCGAACAGGGATCAGGCGCCGCTCGACCTGTTGGAGATGCAGCCGCATCGCTGCCGCCGCGCCGCCGAGGTCACGCTCGGCGATCGCTTCGACGATGCGTTCATGGTCGGCGAAGCTGTGATGGTCCGCCGGAGGGCGGGCGCCTTCTGAACGGAGACGTCCCCACACCACGGTTCGGCGCACGGCGTTCAGGACGTCGAACAGGCCGAGCAGCACATTGTTGCGGCTCGCCTGCGCAATCTGCCGGTGTAGCAGATTGTCGATGTTCTCATATTGCCGCCATGTGACGGCTTCCCGCGTCTGCACCAGCGATTGACGCATGCCTGCGATATCGGAAAGCGTGGCGTGCAGCGCCGCTTCGCGCGCAATCTCGGGTTCGATGATGAGGCGCGCGCGCATCACGTCGGCCGGATTTGTGCGTCCGGCGATTTCCGAAATGCCGATCGTCTCCTCGACCGGTCCACTGCCGACGAAGGTGCCCCTGCCGACGTGACGCCAGATGCGGCCGTCCTTCTCGAGCACTGCCAGCGCCTTGCGCAGATCGCCGCGCGATACGCCGAGGCTCTCGGACAGTTCCCGCTCGGCAGGCAGCCGTGTCTCGCCGGCATGGTCCATCTGGGCAAGATAAGCCTGAAGCTGAACCAGGGCGGCGTGGCCGCCATTGCCGGGATCGTCCATCAATTTAACCAATCCGCGTATGATTCCCTTTGTTGGTGTTAAAACGATTAGCTCAAACCGTCAACTGCCGAGTTTTCTAGGCCCGCCAGTCCGACACGGTGCAGTTTCTCCTTGACCAATCCCCTCCGTAGCCTTAACCAATTAAGGAAATGGTTACAAAAAACGGGAGGAATGACAATGGCCAGCATGACCAGACGTACCATCCTTGCCACCGCTTTTGCCGCGGCCCTGGCATGGGCACTGCCCCTGTCGGCCGCAAATGCGGGCGATATGCGCATCGCATTCGGCGACCTTCCCGGGATCGAATCCATCCAGACGCTCGCCGCGATAGAGCGCGCCAAGGAACGCGGCGTGAATGTCGAGCTCATTGTTCTCAATGACGAGGATCTGGCAGCCCAGGCCATTGTCGGCGGCCAGGCCGATGTCGGCATTGGCGCGCCCTATACTTTGATCCAGAAGGTTGGCGTGCCGATCCGGATTTTCGCGCAGATATCGACGCTGCGCTTCTTTCCTGTCGTCAACAGCGAATTCTACAAGGAATGGAAGGATCTCGACGGGCAGGAAGTCGCCGTTCAGGCGCGCGGCTCCGGCACAGAGGCTGTCATGCTCCTGATGGCGAAAAACCACGGCATCAAGCTCGGCAACATCAGCTATGTCCCGGGTTCCGAGGTTCGCCGCAATGCACTGCTCCAGGGGACCATCAAGGCGTCGATCGTCGATGCCGCCAACCGGCGCGCGCTCGAGGCCGAAGCCCCCGGCAAGTTCATCGTTCTGCCGGTCGAGGATCTCGGCGCCTCGGACGAAGCGCTTTTCGCGACCGCAGACTATCTGAAGAACAACGCCGCCGACGTCGACATCCTGGTCGAGGAACTGATGAAGACCGCGCGGGAAATAACCGCGAACCCGACTGTCGCGGTCGAGCTCCGCAACAAGTACAAACTGCTGCCGGATCTCGGCGCGGAAGCGGACAGCGAAATCACCGAATACTACAAGGAAACCGCGGAAGCCGGCAGCCTTGCGCTGAATGGCGGCGGGGCGGAAGCGGCCAAAGACGACTTTGCCTTCTTCAGCCTTGCCGGCCAGATCGAAGGCGATCCCGCGAGCCTCAAGGTCGAGGACTTCTGGGATGTCTCTGCGATCGACCGCGCCGTCGCCAAGCTCGGCAAGAAATAGGCGGCCTGCCGGATGGCCGTAAGCATCAGAACCGACGGCGAGCCCGCCGGCCTCGCTCCTCTTGCCAATCGCAGTGCGACGGGCGCATCGTGGGACCAGCCGGTCCTGCTCAGGCTTGTGTCGATCGCCCTGTTCGCGGGAATCTGGGAGGTGGCCGGGCGCATTCCCGTCAGCTTCGCCTTTCCGACTTTTTCCGACACCATCGTCGCGTTTGTCGGACTGCTCGCCGACGGCAGCTTGGCAACCGCCTATCTTTCGACACTGCAGCCGCTGGTGCTCGGCGTTGTCCTGTCGGCGTTCCTGGGTGTCGGCCTCGGCACGATCTGTGGCCTGTGGCGCACCGGCGAATGGCTGGTGATTCCCGTGTTCATCGTGCTTCAGGCAGCACCCGTCGCCGCCTTCATTCCGATGGTCACCTTCGTCTACGGAATAGGCATGACCGCCAAGACGCTCGCCGTCATGATCCTGGCGCTGCCGGTCATCGTGCTCAACACCTACAAGGCCGTGCGCAACGTCAACGAGTCGCTGCTGGTTATGTGCCGATCATTCCTGGGCACAAATTGGCAGACCGTCGCCAAGATCATTCTTCCAGACGCCAGCCCGGTGATTTTTGCCGGCTTGCGCCTCGGAGTCGCTGCCGGGTTTGTCGGCGTGGTGCTCGCCGAGCTGCTGATCACCCCGACCGGCATCGGCGACCTCATAACCTTCCACCGCTCGCGCGCAGACTACGCCGAGATGTACGCAACAATTGCCTCGATCATTGCGCTTTCCACTCTCACGCTCGTCTTTCTGCAGTGGGTGGAAGTCCGTGTTTTCAGGCCCGAGAGTAGAGGTGCTTAAGATGGGTGCGACCGCATTGCGAAATGGACCGTCGCCGGTTCCCGCACCGATCGATTCAATCGTGGAAGTGAGGGGAATTTCCAAGACCTACGGCAATGTCGAGGCGCTGCGTGGCATCGACCTCGACTTTCCCAGGGGCAAGCTGACCAGCCTTCTCGGACCCAGCGGTTGCGGAAAGACGACGCTGTTGAAGATTATAGCGGGGCTGACACGGGCCGATGGCGGAACCGTCGCGATCAACGGCAAGCACGTCACGGCACCCGGCCCCGAACGCGCTTTCGTGTTCCAGGATTTTGCGCTGATGCCTTGGGCGACCGTGATGCGCAACGTTGCCTTCGGACTGGAATTGCGCGGCACCAACAAGGCCGAACGCGAGGAGATCGCCCGCCGCTATATCGCCGAGGTGGGTCTCGCCGGCTTCGAGGACAAATATCCCCACGAGTTGTCGGGCGGCATGCGCCAGCGCGTCGGCCTGGCGCGGGCTTTGTCGGTCGATGCCGACGTCCTGCTGCTCGATGAACCGTTTTCGGCGGTCGACGAGCAGAACCGACGGAAGTTCCAGGAAGACCTGATCCGGCTGCGCACCAACCAGAACAAGACCTTCATCTTCGTCACGCACTCGATCGAGGAGGCGGTCTACATCTCCGATCGTATCGTGTTGCTGTCACCGAGACCCGGCCGGGTTTCGCAGATCATCGAACCGGAAATCGATCGCTCCGGCGACCCGGAGCGCATTCATCGCGACAGGCACTACCTCGATACCGTCGAGGAGATCTGGCAGGGGCTGAAGCAATATGTGGAATGACCGGCCATGACCTTGTTTGGCTACCGTGTACCAATGATGGCGTCCCTGCTTGTCTGGTGCGTCGTATGGGAAATCGTCGGACGGCTGGACCTCGTCTTTCTGCTGCCGCCGTTTAGCGACGTGCTGGTTGCAGCCGTCGATCTCGTGCAAACCCCGTCCTGGCAGAGCGCGACGGTTACAACCCTTCGCGCCTTCGCCATGGGCATGGCCCTGTCGATCGTTATCGGCGTGCCGTTGGGCGTCCTGATGGGACGCGTCAAGATCGCCGACGACCTGCTCGGCATGTGGGTCAACATCTTTTCAAGCGCACCGCTCTCGGCGATCGTCCCCGTGCTGATGATCCTGTTCGGCTTCGGCGAGAAGACGATCGTTGCGGCGGTGTTCCTGTTTGCGATCTGGATCATCGTTCTCGACACCCGCGCCGGGGTCCGCCACATCTCGCCGTCGCTGATCGAGATGGCGCGTTCCTATGGCGCCTCGCGCCCGGCACTCTACACCAAGATCATCCTCTGGGGGGCGCTTCCGGAAATCCTTGCCGGCATCCGCCTCGGCCTCATCCGCGGCGTCAAGGGCGTCGTCATCGGCCAGTTGCTCGTCGCCATCGTCGGCTACGGTGCGCTGTTCGAAACCTTCTCGCGAAATTTCCGCATGGCCGAATTCTGGGCCTTGACCATCATCCTTTTTGCCTTCGCCCTGCTGATCGCCGAACTGATCGAAAGGGCCGAAGCCAAAGTCGAATACTACGCAGGAGCAAGACAGTGAACATGCACGGCACGACCTCAAGCTATGTCATCGAACCGACCGCAGTCCCCAGCATTCAGGTGGCGGCAACCGACAAAATGTTTCCGGTGCACCGGGTCTATTGCGTCGGGCGGAACTATGCCGCGCATGCAGTCGAGATGGGACACGACCCCAACAAGGAGCCGCCGTTCTTCTTCCAGAAGAACCCGGATAACCTCGATACGACAGGGGAATTTCCGTATCCTCCGGCCTCCAACGATGTCCATCACGAGATCGAAATGGTCGTGGCGCTGAAAAGCGGCGGTACGGATATCCCGGTCGAAAAGGCTCTGGACTGCGTGTTCGGTTATGGCGTAGGTCTCGACATGACGCGGCGCGACCTGCAAGGTAAGGCGAAGGACATGGGCCGTCCATGGGAGGTCGGCAAGGCCTTCGAGGCATCGGCGCCATGCACGCCATTGGTTCCGGCAAGCTCGATCGGCCATCCAACCCAGGGAGCGATCTGGCTGGACGTCAATGGCCAGCGAAAACAGACCGGCGACCTCAACCAGATGATTTGGAAAGTTCCGGAAATGATCAGCTATCTCTCAGGTCTTTTCACGCTGATGCCGGGAGACATCATTCTTTCCGGCACGCCGGCGGGCGTCGGCGCGGTTGTTCGCGGTGATGTTCTTCGCGGTCATATCGATGGCGTCGGCGACCTCGAGGTTCGCGTTGTCTGAGGCGGCGTCGATCATTGAGCGGCTTGCCGCCGCCGCCGACGATGCGCCGGCGATTTCGGCGCCCGACAGGATCACGCTCAGCCATGGCGGACTGCGCCGCCTGATCTCCGAGACGGCGGCGCAACTGCATGCGCTGGGCCTCGGCCGTGGCGACCGGGTGGCCATCGTGCTGCCGAACGGGCCGGAGATGGCGACGGCCTTTGTCGCGGCGGCGGCGGCGGCGTCGACGGCGCCACTCAATCCGGCCTACCGGGCCGACGAGCTCGATTTTTACCTGACGGACATCGGCGCCAAGGCAATCCTCGTCGCCGAGGACGAAAGCGGCCCGGCGGTCGCGGTTGCCGAGCGCCTGGGCATAGCTGTGCTCAGGCTCATAGCACTCCGTGACGCGCCAGCCGGAAGCTTTGGGATCGAGGGTGAACCGATCGGCCCGCCGGCTGCGCCCGAATTGGCTGAGGACGGCGACATCGCGCTGTTGCTGCACACGTCCGGCACCACGTCACGACCCAAGCTGGTGCCGCTCAGCCATGCCAATCTCGCCGCCTCGGCCGCCCATATCGGCGCGACGCTCGGCCTGACGGCCGGTGATCGCTGCCTCAACGTCATGCCGCTGTTCCACATTCATGGGCTGATCGCGGCGGTGTTGTCCTCGCTCGCGGCCGGCGGCAGCGTCTTCTGCACGCCGGGCTTCAACGCGCTGCGCTTCTTCCATTGGCTTAGCGAGGCGCGGCCGAGCTGGTACACGGCCGTGCCGACCATGCATCAGGCCATCCTGCCGCGGGCGGCGCGCAATGCCGATGCATTGGCCGCCGCGCCTCTTCGCTTCATCCGCTCGTCCTCGGCATCGCTCCCGCCGCAAGTGATGGCGGAGCTTGAGGCGACCTTCGGCTGTCCGGTGATCGAATCCTACGGCATGACCGAGGCCGCGCACCAGATGGCCTCGAACCGGTTGCCGCCGGGCCTGCGCAAGCCGGGCAGCGTCGGCGCCGCCGCCGGACCGGAAGTGGCGGTGATGGCGCTGGACGGGCAATTGCTGCAGCCCGGTGAGACCGGCGAGATCGTCATTCGCGGGCCCAATGTCACCGCCGGCTACGAGAACAATCTGGACGCCAATGCCACCGCCTTCGCGCATGGCTGGTTTCATACCGGCGACCAGGGCATGCTCGACGATGACGGTTATCTGCGCGTCACCGGCCGGCTCAAGGAGATCATCAACCGTGGCGGCGAGAAGATCTCGCCGCTCGAGGTCGACGACGTGCTGATGGATCATCCGGCGGTGGCCCAGGTCGTCACCTTCGCCACGCCACACGACAAGCTCGGCGAGGAGGTCGCGGCTGCGATCGTGCTGCGCGAGGGCATGGCCGCCACCGAAGGCGACATCCGCAGCTTTGCCGCGCTCCGGCTTGCCGACTTCAAGGTGCCGCGCATTGTCCTGATCCTGAACGAAATCCCGAAGGGCGCGACGGGCAAGCTGCAGCGCATCGGTCTCGCGACCAAACTCGGACTTGCGAAACCCGGGCTGGGATGATGCGGATCACCATTTTTGGCGCCGGCGCGATCGGCGGCTATCTCGCGGCCAAACTTGCCATGGCCGGCCGCGTCGATCTGTCGATCGTGGCGCGGGGCGCTCATCTCGAAGCGATCAGGACGGCCGGGCTTTGCCTGATCGAAGACGGTCATGAATCCGTCGCCTCTGTCAGGGCCGCCGCGCAGGCGCAAGAGCTAGGTGTCCAGGACTACGTCGTGCTGGCCCTCAAGGCCCATTCCGTCGCACCAGCGCTCGACCAGATCGCGCCGCTGCTGGGCGAGGGGACGGCTGTCGTCACCATGCAGAATGGCGTGCCGTGGTGGTACTTCCACAAGATCGGCGGTTCGCTCGAAGGCACGCGGTTGCAAGCGGTGGATAACGGTGGAGTGATCTGGGACCGGCTTGGGCCGGATCGCGTCATCGGCTCGGTCGTTTATCCCGCGGCCGAGGTGGATGCGCCCGGCCTGGTCCGCCATATCGAGGGAAAACGCTTCTCGCTTGGTGAGCCCTCGGGCGAGAAGAGCGAACGTGTCACGCGGCTTGCCGAGGAGATGGTTGTGGCGGGGCTGCAGGTGCCGGTTCGCGACGACATCCGAAGCGAAATCTGGGTGAAGCTCTGGGGCAATCTCTCATTCAACCCAATTTCCGCGCTGACCGGCAGCACGCTTGCGGCAATCACTGCCGACGAGGCAACCCGCACGCTTGCCCGCGCCATGATGCTGGAGGCGCAGGCGATCGGCGAAAGCCTCGGCGTCCGTTTCCCGATCACGGTTGACCGCCGCATCAAGGGCGCCGGCGAGGTCGGCGAGCACAAGACGTCGATGCTGCAGGACCTGGAGCGCGGCCGGCCGATGGAGATCGACGCACTGGTGACGGCGGTCCAGGAGCTTGGCCGGCTGACCGGCCAGCCGACGCCCACCATCGACAGCGTTCTGGCGCTGGTGCGCCGCCTCGCCATCGAGCGCGGCTGCTATCTGATATGAGACACGTTGATCAGGCGCTCGCCTTAAGGAGGTGGGTGGAACGCCCTTGTGAAGAAAGAAGCTTCACAGCTTTTTTGTCAAAGGAAACGAAGACTTCCCCGCGCAGCCAACTACCATCATAGGCAATCACACCATCAGCAAAATCACCACCAGCATCAAGGACCGATAGACCAGCTTCAACTGCGGGCCGATTGACCACGACATTCTCCGTATTCAGGAGGGCACGGATCGCAGCGGAAATGTCCTCACAGGCAGTCTTATATTGGCGGGCCAAGACCCACGTGAATTCACAGAGGGATTGTAAGCTTACAGCCACGATATCCGCAGTTGCCAGCAGCTCGACAGCGGCACTCGCCTGCTTGGCATCGTCAGCCACATAGGCGCGGAGCAGAACATTCGTATCAGCCGTGATCTTCATTCGTTGCCGGCCCCGGCGGCCGCACCAGCCTCGGCAATTGCCTCATTCATTTCCTCAATAGTGAGAACTTGGCCATTCGTCTTCCCTTTCAGGAAGCCATGAAGGTCCCGAAACGATCCCTTCGGCTGCGATGCCTTTAGCTCTGCCCGGCCACCCGGTAGCAAATTCAGTTCAATTTTTTCTCCCGGCTTGATGCCGAGGTGTTGGAGCACTTCTTTCCGAAAAGTGACCTGCCCCCGTGCCGTTACGGTCAGTGTCGTCATGGCAGAATCTCCTGATTGGTAACCTGAAATATAATGCAAAAGTGCATTACGTTCAAGCGCCGGCCTTCCCCGGCCATCAGGCGGCAGCCGTTTCGGGCGGAACGCCTACATCTCATCCGGCAGGCCTCTATAAGGAGCTCGGACGCTGGCATCTCAACGGCCACGACGATTTTTTGCCGGCTATGTAAGCGCAAAGCGAGGCCGCAGCCTCAAATCGTCCTGACATACGCCGCAAGCTGGTCGGCCACTGTTCCCCAGCCGTCGAAAAAGCCCATCTCCTCGTGGTTCTTTCGTGTCGCTTCATCCCGGTGGATGGCTGTCGCGGTGTAGCGCGTCGCCTTGCCTTCCGGCTGCAATGATATGACCGCTGTGATGAATGGGTCCCCTGACGGCCGATAGCCGGGCAGCAACGCATCGGTCCACACCAGCCGCTCGTTGGACACGATGTCGAGGTAGCAGCAATGCCGGTCGTTGACCTCCTTGCCATCAGGCGACTGCATGCGGGTCCTGAACAGGCCGCCGGGCCTGAGGTCGATCTCGCAATCGGTGACGATCCACGGCTTCGGTGTGAACCATTGCCGAACATGTTCGGGCGTCGTCCAGGCTGTCCACAAAAGCTCGCGCGGCGCGTCGATGACGCGTTCGAGAACGAGGTTGAGTTTTGGGTCGGGTTTGAGCAGCAGGGTCGAACTCATTTGTCTTTCTCCTTGAGTTTTAGGACGTAGTCGTCGAATTGATCGAGGCGGCGTTCCCACAGCGCGCGTTGCTCGGCCAGCCAGTTTTCCGCGAGCTTCAGCGGCTCAGGCGCGAGTTGGTAGGTCCTGATCCGGCCAGTCTTTTGCGAGTGCACCAGCCCGCAGCCTTCCAAAACCCTGAGATGTTCAATGAAGGAGGGCAGGGCCATGTCGAATGGCTGCGCGAGCTCGCTGACCGAGGCCGGGCTTCTGTTCAGCCGCTCGACAACTCGGCGGCGCGTTGGATCGGCAAGCGCCCGGAAGATGCCGTCAATCGGCGGCTGGCTGGCGGAGTGCAGGCTTGTTGCCACGGTCATGTCGTCCTCGCGTCACTGCACATTGTTACTTAGGTAAAAACCTTAGTAATGGCAAGCGCAAAAATTCTGAGGATGCCTGCGGGGTCGCCGCGGGCAATGTCTGAAGGGTGGTTTACGGTGCGCCAGATTCGATGAGCGATTAGTCCGAGGGCCAAAAATTTGACGATCACGATGTACGGCATCACCAATTGCGACACGATCAAGAAGGCGCGTGTCTGGCTGGAGAGCCATGATGTCGCCTATCGCTTCCACGACTACAGGGTCGAAGGACTGGACGCGGACCGGCTCGATGGCTGGTCCGGCAAGGTCGGCTGGGAAATCCTGCTCAACAAGGCGAGCACGACATTTCGCGAACTGTCGGACAAGGACAAGCTGAGCCTCGACGAGAGGAAAGCCAAGGCGCTGATGCTGGCCAAACCGACGATGATCAAGCGGCCGGTCCTCGATCTTGGTGATCGTATCCTCGTCGGCTTCAAGCCTGATGTCTATCAGCAGGCGGTGGGCGGGTTGAAGTAGCCGGACGGGATGCTTTCACGCTCCAGTTCGCCAGGCGAATTGGGTCGCGGGGAAGACCTTGGCCTGCCTGGCCGAGAGCGCGTCCCATGCTGCGCGGCAGCTGGGGTCCGGTTCGATCGTCTCGGCGATGCTGGTCATGGCATCCGCCGCCTCAGAAAAACTTTCGAACCATCCGACGCCGACCGCAGCGCTGATCGCTGCGCCGAGGGAGGAGGCTTCGGCATTGTGCCCCTTATGGATCGAGATCCCGGTTGCGTCCGCGATCATCTTTGTCCAAAGCTTGCTGTTGGCGCCGCCGCCGATCGCCACCATTTGCGCCGGCGAAAGACCATGGCTGCGCATCTCTTCGAGAGCCCGGGCGGTTTGCAGCGTCATCGCCTCGAGCCCTGCACGATAGAAGTGACCGAGCGTGTGCGAGGGGTGCATGCCGATGAAGCTCGCGCGTGCGCTCGGGTCCCAATGCGGGTCCATGCAACCGACCAGGGTGGTGCCGGCGAGAAGTCCGTCGGAGCCGATCGGGACGGCCGCCGCTTCCCTTTCCAGACGGTCGAAGATCGCCGGATCGGAGCGCCCGCCGGCAAAATTGTCGACGAACCAGTTGACGAAATAGACACCCGCCCGCTGCACTGCCTCGAGGAAATAGCCATCGCCTGTCGGCGAGGTCATGGTGCGCCAGAAGGCGCCGACCACCGGTTCCCGCGACCAGATTCCCGCGATGATCGCAGTCCCGAGATTGAGATAGACGACGCCGTCGCGCATGGCATTAACGCCGAGCCCGGCGCATTGCCCATCGCCGCCGGCGGCAATCACCGGCGTTCCTTCGGAGAGGCCCGTTGCTGCGGCGGCCGCGGCATCAACCGTCCCGACCCGCGTGCCGGACCGCACCGCATTGGGAAGTTGCGACGGCTTGATGCCGAGATGATCGAGGATCGGCTGCGACCATGCCTTACGCGAGATGTCGAAGAGACCGAACGGATCGGCGCTCGTCCAACTCGCACTTGGCGTTCCCGTCAGTTTCAGCGTCAGATAGCCGTGCACGTCGAGGATTTTCTTCGCATGGTCCAACCGTTCCGGCTCGTTCTCGCGCAGCCATTTCAGGCGGTAGACGACCGGCGTCACATCGATCGGCTTGCCGGTGATCGCGTGCAGCCGCTCACGGCCGATCTCCGCCGCGAAACGGTCGACCAGCCCGGCGGCGCGTTCGTCGAGCCAGAGGCTCGCGGGTCCGATCGGCTCGCCGGCGCCGTCGATGAGGGCAACGGTCTCGCGCTGGTTGGAGATCGCGATCCCGGCGATGCGTTTCGGGTCGACCGTGCCGACAAGCTGTCGCAGCGCCGCTGTTGCGGCCCGCCACCAGTCAGTGACCTCCTGCTCGACATAATCCGGCCTCGGCCTCATCAGATCGAGCGGCGCGCGGCCTTCCGCCACGGCTTGTCCGTCCCGGCTCCACGCAATCGCCTTGCAGGATTGCGTGGAACTGTCGAGGCCGACGACAAGAGGTCCGTCGCTGCTGCCCATGATTTGTCCTCCCGAGACGATGAATTCGACCGAGTGCCGGTTATTCCAACAGACTGTTCGCGGTGGCCATGTCGGTGACAAAATGTGTCGCGTATCCGCCGCCGAGCCCGGCCCTGATCGCCCCCATCTTGCGGGCGCCGCCGGCGGCGCAGATGCGGACCGGCACCGCTTTCAGTTCGTCGAGCGTGATGCCGACGGTGCGTCCGTCGAGCGGCGTTGCGAAAGCGGCTCCCTGAGCGTCGATGAACCGCCCGATAATGACCCCGAGCGCGCCCTGCTCGATCATGCCGGCAAGTGCGGCCGCATCCGATATCCCGGCTCGGGCATAGGTGCTCTCCGGCCCGATATCGCCGATCCCGAAGATGACTTTGCCGGCGGCACGGATCATGCGGAACTGGTTGACGAGCATCGGCTCCTGCATGAGTTCGTCGTGCAGTCCCTCGGTGGAGACGATCGCCGGGGCAAGCAGGTTTATGCAGCGGGCGCCGAGCCGATTGGCCATCAGCGAGGTGCAGAATTCCGGCGAGAAATCGCTGGTGCCGATCGAGCTTCCCGAGAGCTGGACGACGGTGAGGTTTCGATCATGCCGTAGTCGTGGGATCGAGCGGGCGGCAGCGAGCACCGTTTTTCCCCAGGCAACGCCGATCGTGTCACCCGGATCGACCATCGACGCCAGCAACCGTCCTGCCGCTTCGCCGATGCGGCGGTCGGCATCGTTTGGATCAAGGTCGGGGATAACCGCCGCGCCGCGAAGCCCGTATTTTTCCATGAGACGCCGCGAGGTCAAGGTGCGGGCAAAAGCGTCGTGGTCGACCTGCACGGCGACAAGTCCGCTTTCTCGCGCCTCCTGCAGATAGTGTACCACGCTCGCCCTGGAGACGTTCATGACCTTGGCCACATCGCTCTGGTTGAGCTGGTCGACATAGTAGAGCCAGGCAGCCCACGCCACCGCGCTGTCGAATTCGGGCGGCAGTGCCGAGAGCCCAGATGGTCGGACCACGTCGATGTCGGCGTTGGCATTCATGTCCCTTTTTCCGCAGGTTTGCGGAACGAAGTCAAGCGTCGCGGGGAAATGCTTGACAAAAGACAGCGATAGGTGACTATTGTTCGATGCGCAGCGCGCCTGCCCCCAGAATGAGGACGTCATGACGAATCCGGCAGCCGGATCCTGGACGGCATTAATCGACGACATTTTGGACGGGCACTGGACCAACCCGGAGACCGGGAACAAGGCCGTCGTGCCATATGAGCGGATCGTCATCGAAGGAAGCCTCGAAGGGCGGGCGGCCGATCTCGTTTCGGAGCTCGACCTGGGTGAGCGGTTCACGGTCGTTGCGGATGCCGCGACCTATGATGCGCTTGGCGAACGCGTTGCGCGCGAACTGAGGACGCTCGGCCCCGTCGATGTCGTGATCTTGGATCACCCGCATGCCGACATGGCCAACGTCGAAAGCCTGGCCGTCAAACTCGCGGATGCGGATGCCGTGATCGCGGTCGGTTCCGGCACGATCAACGATCTCTGCAAGTTCGTCACCGGAAGGAATGGACGGCGCTACTGCGTGTTCGGGACGGCCGGTTCGATGAACGGCTACACATCGACGACCGCATCCATCACACTTGAAAGCGGCCTGAAGGTATCGCTCCCTTCCCACGCGCCATCAGGCTTTTTCGTCGATCTTGGCGTCTCCGCTGCCGCCCCGACCTATCTGTCGGCGGCGGGGTTCGGTGACTGCCTTTGCCGCTCGGTCGCCCAGATCGACTGGTGGATGTCGCACCGTCTGCTTGGCACTGCCTACCATCAGGTTCCGTTTCTGATCCAGGAAAAGGATGAGGCGGCGCTTAACGAGCGTGCGGCAAAGCTTGCCGAACGTGACATCGAGGCCAATGGCTATCTCTACCGCGTGCTGACGCTCTGCGGCCTCGGCATTTCCTTCACCGGCGTCTCCAATCACGGTTCGATGGGCGAGCATCAGATATCGCACTACATCGACTGCTTCGCCGGCGAGCGTCACCCCGGTACGCTCCACGGCACCCAGGTAGGTGTCGCTTCACTCACCATGGCGCGATTGCAGCAAGCATTGCTTGCAAGCGACAAGCCGCCGGTGGTGATGGCGACGAGGATCGATCCTGACGACATGGTCCGCCGCATGGGGCCGGCTGTCGCCGCACAATGTCTCGACGAACTGAAGAAGAAGGCCTTCGACGAGAATGCCGCCGCCGCGTTCAACGAGCGGCTGCAGGAGGTCTGGCCGACACTCAGGCAGGAGCTCAAGCAATTCATGGTGCCTGTCGACGAGATGCAGTGCCTGCTGAAATCTACCGGCGGCCCGATTTCAGCCGCCGAACTGGGCACGCCGGCCGATTTCTATCGCGAGGCCGTCGTTCATTGCCGGGAGATGCGCAATCGCTTCTCCTTCCTCGACATTGCTGCGGATGCAGGAATGCTGGAGGATTTTGCGCGCGGGGAAGCCTGACCGGATGCGCGACCTCGCCGAATTCGCACCCGAAACTGCGTCGCGCATTCGCGGCGTCTTCTGCGATATCGACGACACGTTGACGACCGAGGGTCGTCTTCCGGCTGATGCCTACCATGCGCTCGAACGCCTGCACGAGGCGGGCCTCGTCGTTGCTCCCATTACCGGGAGACCGGCAGGCTGGTGCGACATGATTGCCCGGTTCTGGCCGGTGACCGGCGTGGTCGGCGAAAATGGCGCCTTTTACTTCGCTTATGATCAGGCAACGCGAAAGATGATCCGGGTTTTCGCGGCGAGCGCTGAGGAACGCCGGGAAAACAGGCGCAGGCTCACCGAACTGGAAAAGCGCATTGTCCAGGAAGTGCCGGGGTCGGCAGTATCCGCCGACCAGCGATATCGCGAAGCCGATCTGGCCATCGACTTTTGCGAGGATGTTCCGGCGCTGCCGCTGTCCGATGCCAGGCGCATCAAGCAGCTTTTCGAGCAGGCCGGCGCTGTCGCCAAGATTTCGTCGATCCATGTGAACGGCTGGTTTGGCCGATACGACAAGCTGTCGATGACGCGCCGCTTTGCGAGCGAGAGGCTGGGAACCGATCTCGATGCTGAAAGGCAGGCCTATGCATTCGTCGGAGACAGCCCGAACGACGCCCCGATGTTCGGGTTCTTTCCGAACTCGTTCGGGGTCGCGAATGTGGTGGATTTCCAGGGAAAGATCGACGCCGAACCCGCTTTCGTCGCCAGGTGGCGAGGTGGCCGCGGCTTCGTCGAGATTGCCGATGTGATCCTGGCAAACCGGAGGTCGGGGGTGGTCTGATCAGCCGGCGCGAAATGTGCCGCCCGCAAAGACGCAAAGGATGTTCTGCAGGCGAAACAGAACCAGGGACGGAAGATTCGATGCCAGTCTGCTTTCAGATGAAAGCGAGCGCAACGCTCCAGGCAAAACCGCACAGCACCTTCGGCTGCCAGCGCGATGCCGGCCGGGGGATGTCACAGCGAGCTGCCCGTCTCCTGGTCGGTGATGAGGCCGGTGAAGAACCCTTTTTCCAGGAGCTTGGCCATGATGCCGACCTTGTTCTTTCCGCCGGAAACGAGGATGCGTTTGGGGATGTTCAGCGTGTCGAGAGGATAAACCCCGACAATGCGTTCGTTGACGGGATGGTCGACGAGTTCGGCGTTGCGGTCGAAGAAGTAGCCGAGAAAGTTCCCGATCGGCTTCAGTCTCAGGACGTCGTCGAATTCCTCGTCGGTCATATAACCGACGCTCCGAAGCGTCGAGCTGGTTGTGCCGCCGACGCTCATCAGCGCAAGATCGGCGTTCAGCGCCTTCTGGATAACCTCGCGCGCGCTCGGTTGCTGCAGGATCGTCTCGCGGCTTTCGCGGCTGTCGCAGATGATGGGTCCAGGGAGATAATAGGATTCGGCCTGAGTGCGCTGGGCAAAGACGGCGGCGGCGTCGTATTTGTCGATCGACGACCGGCGCGACAGAGAGCCGAGAAGCGGCACGACGGTAACGTTCCTGAGCGCCACCGGTTCGATGTTGGAGGCGAGCCATCTCATGGTACGGCCCCACGCCATGGCGACCGTCATGTCGTCCCTGAGCAGCGTCTCGACGGTCTGCGCGGCATAGATGCCGATCACTTCGGAGAGCCCGAGCTCCGACCCGGTGTCATCGGGCGTGATGCTGCATATGTCGAGCCGGTACTTCCGCCTGAGCTGTTCTTCCATTTCGAGCGCCTGGGACGTCCCGGCGTTGATGCGGATCGAGACGATGCCGCGCTCCTTCGCCTCGGCCAGCAGCCTGTGGATCTTGGTGCGGTTGATCTGCAGCCGCTCGGCGATGGCCTGCTGCGTTTCGCCCAGCACGAAATATTGATGGGCAACCCGTGCCAGCAGACCGATCGACGTCATGAGGGTCCTCCGCTGCAGGTGGCGCATCCGTCCGAATGCCACTGTCGCCGGCCAACAAGTGCTTGCCACAGACATGGTGACGATATAGCATTTGAACAAATGCACAAGATATGAACATTTGTGCATCGCAAAACGAAGCGGTTCGGGAGGAACGCGTGCGGGTTGCCCAAGCCAGACGTTTCGTCATTTCGGACCACCCGCTGCCCTGGCTGCTGCCGCTGGTGGCGATCCTGCTTGTCTTCACCGTCTATCCCCTGATCTACAACATCTGGCTGAGCTTCCACGAGTTTGTCCCGCGCAGGCGGGCGCTCGAATTCGTCGGAACGGAAAACTGGGTGCAGCTCTGGAACGACACGCGGTTCTGGCAGTCGCTCGTCATCACCTTCACCTATTTCGCCATCGCGCTGGTCTTTGAACTGGTGCTCGGCATGGCGATCGCGCTGCTCCTCGACAGCGACGGCTTCGGTTTCGGATTCCTGCGCGGCGTGCTGACGATGACGCTTGTCATCCCGCCGGCCATTGTCGGCATGATGTATCTGCTGATGGAGGATCCGCAGTTCGGGGTGATCAGCTACGTCCTGCAGTCGATCGGGGTGCTCAATCCGAACAACCCCATCCTCGCCACGGCGTCGACCGCGCTTGCCGGCGTTCTCGTCGCGGAGATCTGGCAGTGGACGCCGTTCATGGTGCTCATCTTCCTTGCCGGTCTCAGGGCGCTGCCGCCGGAGCCTTATGAGGCCGCGATGATCGACGGCGCGTCGTCTTTCCAGATTTTCCGGCGCATCACCTTGCCGATGATGTCGAAGGTGATCGCGATCGCCGTCCTGGTCCGCGGCATCGATCTCTTCCGGGTCTTCGACTACGTCTTCGTCATGACCTCCGGCGGACCGGGAGCGTCGACCTATTCGCTTTCCCTCTATGCATGGCAGCAGACGTTCAGCTTCGTAAAATGGGGCTATGGAGCCACGCTCAGCCTCGTCACCCTGGTGATCATCCTCGTCATTGCCAACCTCTTCATCCGTATCGCGAAGGTGAGATGGTAGAATGAACGGCTCCTTCTCGACGCGCATGCTTCGAACCATCGCCGCCTGGGTCGTGGTCGCAATCTTCTTCTTTCCGATCTACTACTGGACGTCGGTGGCGTTCAAACACGGCAATGACATCTTCAACCGCCCGCCAAAACTGTTCGCCTTCACCCCGACCTTCGACAATTTCCAGAAGGTGTTCGGGATCTCGCTCGGCAGCGGCGGCATCACCGTGACGCCGGGCGGCGGCAATTTCTACATGGCGCCCCGCGTCTGGGATTCGATCGTGATCGCGACGCTGTCGACCGTGCTCGCCGTCGTCATCGCCACGCTTGCTGCCTATGCCCTGTCGCGCATGAACTTCCGCGGCCGGCACAGTTTCGTCGGATGGGTGTTGTCGACGCGCATGATGCCGCCCGTCGCGGTCGCGGTTCCGATGTTCTTCATCTACAAGAATTTCGGGCTCATCGACACCTATACCGGCATGGTGCTGATCCACGCGCTGATGAACCTGCCGCTCGCCGTCCTCCTGATGAAGAGCTTCTTCGACGACATTCCCTCCGAGATCGACGAGAGCGCGATCGTCGATGGCGCCAGCCGCTTCATGATCTTCCGGCGGATCGTGCTGCCGATGGCCAAGGGCGGCATCGCCGCCACGGCGGTGCTCTGCTTCATCTTCAGCTGGACCGAATTCCTCTTTGCGCTGACCCTGACCACGACGTCGCTCAAGACCGTGCCTGTCGTCTCGTCGACCTTCGTCACCTCGATCGGCACCGCCTGGGGCAACATGGCCGCGCTTGGCGCCGCATCCATCATTCCCGCTTTCATCTTCATTCTGTTGGTTCAAAAGCACCTCGTGCGCGGTCTCACGATGGGGTCGTTGAAACAATAGATGGGAGGCTCGAATTCGCAGCCTTGTGAAAATCGCGAATTAAACCGGAGGAGTAGACAATGAAAGACAGCATCAGAAAGGCGCATCTTGCCTCTGTCACCGAT
This sequence comes from Mesorhizobium sp. WSM4842, assembly GCF_055901575.1. Classification (NCBI taxonomy): domain Bacteria; kingdom Pseudomonadati; phylum Pseudomonadota; class Alphaproteobacteria; order Hyphomicrobiales; family Phyllobacteriaceae; genus Mesorhizobium; species Mesorhizobium sp. WSM4842. The sequence continues at coordinate 6,135,871 of NZ_CM148372.1, read as the reverse complement.
CGCTTCGTTCGCGGACAGATGGATCGGCGCTCGTTTCTTCGCGCAGCAAGCATGCTCGGCCTCGGCGCCGGCGCGCTCGGCATGGGCTTGGGACGACGTCCGTTCTACGGCATCAGTCATGCATCGGCTCAGGAACAGGAACTAAAGCCCAGCGCCGAAGTCACCAAATGGCTCTCGGATGTCGGCAAGCCCTTTGCCGGAACGACGCTTCGTCTCGCCACCGAATCGACGCCGCCGTCGAATGCCATCGCCACGCAGCTCAAGCAGTATTTCGAGGAGGCGACCGGCATCAAGGTCGAGATCGAAGTGCTGCCGCTCGAGCAGGTGCTGCAGAAGCTGACGCTCGACGTTGCATCGAGCCTTGGCACTTACGACCTCTACTATATCGACCAGAGCTGGGCGGCGAGCTTCAGCCAGGACGTCTTCGATCCGCGCGAGCAGCTCAAGAACGCCGACCTGGCAATGCCGAACTACAACATCGACGATTTCCTGAAGCCGCTCGTCGACGGTATCGCCATGTACGAGGACCGCATGGTCGGCGTGCCCTACGACATCCCGATCTTCATCATGCAATACCGCAAGGACGTCTGGGACGAGCTCAAGCTGCCGCCTCCGGCGACGCTGGACGATCTGCTGCAGGCGTCCGCGGCGATCACCGACGCCAAGGGCCCGAACATGTACGGCACCAGCGGCCAGATGAAATCGGGCCACTACAGCCTCGAATGCGATTGGACGGCGTGGCTTTGGGGTCATGGCGGTTCGATTTTCGGCCCCGACGGCAAGTTCACCGGCAATGACGAAGCCGGCTTGGCCGCCATGGCCTACTGGGACAAGCTCAAGGCGACGATGCCGCCCGGGGTCGACGGCTGGACATGGGATGGCGAGGGCCAGTCGGTCGGCCAGGGCGTCGCCGCCTCGATGCTGTCCTGGGGCGAATTCTTCCCGTTCTTCGACGATCCCAAGGCCTCCAAGGTCTCCGGTCTGATGGAAGCGATGGTTCCGCCGAAACCTGCCGCCACGCTGCGCACCGTCGAGCAGACCGGATTCGGCGAAATTCCGGGCGTTGGTCACCAGGGCGGTTCTTCGCTCGCGGTGTCGAAATACTCGAAGAGCCCGGACGCCGCCTGGATTTTCATGCAGTGGGCGACCTCAGCCGATACCCAGGCGCTGATAACCGTTCTGGGCGGCGGTACGGGCCCAACGCGCACCAGCGTCTATGACGATCCGCGCGTGCTGGCCAATGCGCGTGTCGGCGCCGGCACGACCCGCCATTTGCCGGTCGTGCGCGACACCATCGCCAACTACATGGGATCCGAGCCCGACTTGCCGGCGTGGGCAGAACTCTCGAGCGATATGATCCCGGTTGCACTGGGCAAATACTTCGCCGGCCAGTCTGGCTCGGCCAAGGAGTCGCTCGACGCCCTGAAAACCCAGGTCGACGATCTCGTCGCCAAGGGCTGAATGTTCCCGGGGTGGCGGCCTTAGGCCGCCACCCCGGGTATCGACAATCCCCAAGAGGAAAAGCAATGGCTGGAAAACAGCTCGTAGCAGTGACAGGAGCGAGTTCTGGTATCGGCGAGGCGGTCGCCAGGGTGTTTTCGCGCGCCGGCCATCCTGTTCTGATGATGGCCCGCCGTCTGGAGCGCATGGAGGCGCTGAACCTCCCCAACAGCATGGCCCGGCAGGTCGACGTCCGCGACCGCGCCGCAATCGCAGCCGCCGTGAAGGAGGCGGAAGCAGAATACGGACCGGTCGACATGCTCTTTGCCAATGCCGGCATCGCGCGTCTTGCCGACATAGGCCGCCAGCCGCCCGAGGAATGGGACGAGATGATCGACATCAACACGAAAGGCGTGCTGAATTCGGTCCACGCCGTGATGTCGGGCATGATGGAGCGCCGTCATGGAACGCTGTTCATGATGAGTTCGATCGCCGGCCGAAAAATCTATCCGGATCATACCGTTTACTGCGGGACGAAATTCTTCGTTCACGCCGTGTCGGAATCGCTGCGCGACTATCTTTCCGACTATGACGTCCGCGTGGTCGTGCTTTCGCCCGGGGTGATCGAAACCGAAGTTCTGAGCGGCGTCCTCGATCCGCAGACGCTCGCCAACTACAAGGCCAATAAGCTCAAGATCGGCGGCGGCATCGGACCGGAGCACGTCGCTGACCTCATGCTGCACACCTACCAGATGCCGCAGAACGCTCTCGTGCAGGAAATCGTCATCACGCCGACCAGGCAGAAATACTGACGACCCGAATCCGGGCTTCTGGAGAGAGAGAATGGCTACCGTAGAATATAAGAACATCGCCAAGAGTTTCGGGCATGTCGAGGTGATGAAGGACATCTCCTTCGGCATTGCCGACCGCGAATTCGTCGTCCTTCTTGGCCCGTCGGGCTGCGGCAAGACCACGCTCCTGCGCATGACAGCAGGGCTTGAGAGCGTGACCAACGGCGACCTGTTGATCGGCGACAGGCGGGTCAATGATGTTCACCCGCGCGATCGCGACATCGCGATGGTGTTCCAGAACTACGCGCTCTATCCGACAATGAAGGTGTTCGACAATATCGGCTTCAGTCTGGAAGTGGCGAACGTGCCAAAGGCGGAGATCAGGAAGAAGGTCGAATGGGCGGCGGAAATCCTGAATCTCACGCCCTACCTCGGCCGCTACCCCAAGGAACTGTCGGGCGGCCAGCGCCAGCGCGTCGCCATGGGCCGCGCCATGGTGCGGAATGCGGCCGTTTTCCTCTTCGACGAGCCGCTCTCCAACCTCGACGCGAAGCTGCGCACACATATGCGCGTGGAAATCCGCCAACTCCACAACCGTCTCGGCACGACCACGATCTACGTCACCCATGACCAGATCGAGGCGATGACGATGGCCGACAAGATCGTGCTGATGCACGCCGGCAGGATCGTGCAGATCGGCACGCCCGACGAGGTCTACGAGCGTCCGAACTCGAAATATGTCGCTGATTTCATCGGCTCGCCTTCGATGAACTTTATCGCCGGCGCTGTCGAGACCGCCGGCGGCAGTCCTCGCTTCGTCGCCGAAGGCGTGTCGATCGGCCTGTCACCGCAGATCAAGGCGAAGCCAGGCCAAAAGGTCATCATGGGCGTGCGGCCACACGATCTCGGCATTTCGGATGCGGGTGAGATCAAGGGCGAGGTCGTGCTGTCCGAAACGACCGGCGCGGATGTTCAGATTCATTTGCGCGTGGCGGGATACGACGCTGTCGCCGTGGTGCCGCGTGACCAGCGCCGCAACGCCGGCGCCGCGATCAACCTTTCGGTACTGCCGGGCAAGGTACATCTCTTCGATGCGGCCACGGAACTGCGTGTCGCCTGAGGGGATTCGCGACCGGATGATCAATGATTAGTGGTCCGACCACGAGGCGGCCGAGGTCGTCAGCCGCTACCATGACCGGTATTACACGAGGATACATTAACTGCACGCGGGAGCAGCCGTTGCGGGTGACTGCACTCTTGCCTAAGGCGATGCTGCAGCCGCGGCATCGTCCATGTCGAGAGAATCTTCGACTGCTTCTGGATTCCGGGCGATGTGGTTCAGGGGTCGCCATCAAAATCGATGCCTCACACATCAGTAATTGACGATAGAACATTTCAATGTATGCTGCAACGCTGAGACATCATATGTCAAAGCTGAGCCGAAGGGTCTCCGGTGATAACTGCACCACAATTGCGCGCCGCCAGGGCGCTGCTCGGTATCGACCAGCGCAGGCTTGCCGAATTGTCCGGCCTTTCGGTCCCGACGATTCAGCGCATGGAAGCCAGCGAGGCGATGATCCGGGGCAATGTCGATTCCCTGATGAAATTGATTGCAGCACTTGAGGCTGCCGGCATCGAGTTGATCGGGGAAGGCGCGACCAGCCAGGCTGGCGGACGGGGCGTGCGGCTGAAGGCGGGCCTCAATCCGGCAAGGATTTCCGGCGTCGGCGAAGCGGAAGCCGAGGTAGGCGGGAGCCTGCCGTGATGTCGATCGTTGCCCTCCTTTTGTGGGGTGTCGCCGCGTTTTTGGGAACCGCCATAGTGGCCGTCGCTGTCAGTCGGCGCGGCTCGGCGACGCATCTGGCCTATGGCGCAATCCTCGGCATCTCGGCCGTCATGTTCGCGATCGCCGCAGCGGGGCTGACAGGCGATCCTGCCGGCGTATCCACTGTTACGCTGCCGCTCGGACTGCCGTGGATCGGCGCTCATTTCCGTCTCGACGCGCTGTCGGCTTTTTTTCTGGTCGTCGTCAATCTGGGCGGCGCGGTAGCTAGCCTCTATGGGCTTGGCTACGGCCATCACGAACCTGCGCCGCACCGGGTGCTGCCGTTTTTCCCGGCCTTTCTTGCCGGCATGAATCTTGTCGTGCTGGCCGACGACGCCTTCACCTTCCTGCTGTCCTGGGAGTTCATGTCGCTCGCCTCGTGGGCGCTCGTCATGGCGCACCATCGCGAACAGGACAATACACGGGCAGGCTACATCTATCTGGTGATGGCGAGCTTCGGCACATTGGCGCTGCTGCTCGCTTTCGGCCTGCTGGCTGGACCGGACGGAACCTACACATTCGACGCGATGCGAGCCGCCGAGCCAAGCCGGTTCGTCGCTGCCGCCACCCTGGTTCTCATACTACTCGGCGCCGGCTCAAAGGCCGGCCTTGTCCCGCTCCACGTCTGGCTGCCGCTTGCTCATCCGGCGGCGCCAAGCCATGTCTCGGCCCTGATGAGCGGTGTCATGACGAAAGTCGCCGTCTATGGCTTCATACGCGTCATTTTCGACCTGCTCGGTGAGCCGGCATGGTGGTCTGGCGTCGTCGTGCTTTTCCTTGGCGGCCTGACGGCGGTGCTCGGGATCCTCTACGCCTTGATGGAGAAGGACCTCAAGCGGCTCCTTGCCTACAGCACCATCGAAAACATCGGCGTCATCTTCGTTAGCCTTGGCCTCGCGCTCGCCTTCAAGGCCAACGCGATGCCGTCGGCCGCAGCATTGGCGCTCACCGCCGCGCTGTTCCACGTTCTCAACCATTCCTTTTTCAAGAGCCTGCTGTTTTTCGGCGCGGGCGCGGTGCTGACGGCGACCGGCGAGCGCAACATGGAGAAGCTGGGCGGTCTTATCCATCGCATGCCGCTAACCAGTTTTGTCTTTCTCGTCGGCTGCGTTTCGATCTCAGCACTGCCGCCCTTCAACGGCTTCGTCTCCGAATGGCTGGCCTTCCAGGCCATATTGCAGAGCCCCGATCTGCCGCAATGGGGCCTGAAGGTGATGGTGCCCGCTGTCGGTGGCCTGCTGGCGCTGTCGGCGGCGCTGGCCGCGGCCTGTTTCGTGAAGGCGTTCGGTATCACATTTCTCGGCCGGCCACGCTCCGCGGCGGTGGAGCAGGCGCAGGAGGTCGACCGCTACTCGCTGGCGGCAATGTTCGTTCTCGCGGCCCTTTGTCTGCTTGCCGGCATTCTGCCGGGCCTGATCATAGACGGTCTGTCACCGGTGACGCTTTCGCTGATCGGCAACCGCATGCCGGTGCAGATGGCGCAGCCCTGGCTGTCGATCGTGCCGATCGCCGAGAGCCGCAGCTCCTACAACGGCCTGCTGGTGTTTGTGTTCATTGCAATCTCCGCATCGCTTGCGGCGTTCGTCATTCACCGCTTCGCCTCGCATGCGCTGCGTCGCGGCCCCGCATGGGGTTGCGGCTTTCCCGACGTCACGCCGGCCGCGCAATATACGGCCGTCAGTTTCGCGCAGCCCATTCGCCGCGTCTTCGGCACATTCGCATTCCGTGCCCGGGAAAAGGTGGAAATGCCACCACCGGGCGCCACCGGGCCGGCACGCCTCACTGTGGAAATCCACGATGTGATCTGGGAGACATTTTACCAGCCGATCGCTGGCGCTGTCGGCTATGCGACCGAGAAGCTGAACCATCTGCAGTTCCTGACCATCCGGCGCTATCTGACCCTGGTCTTCCTCTACCTCGTCACCTTGCTTCTGGTGCTCGCGCTATGGCCCTGATCCTTGAACTGGCCGTCCAGGGCGCGCAGATGGTGCTGGTGCTTTTGCTGGCACCGCTGCTGACCGGCTTCGTGCGCAAGGTGAAGGCGAGACTGCAGCGCCGCCGGGGACCTTCGCTGTTCCAGCCCTACCGCGATCTCCTGCGGCTGATGCGCAAGGAGGTCGTCCTGGCGGACAACGCATCCTGGCTGTTTCGCGTCATACCCTACCTGATCTTTGCCGCCACCTGGGTCGCCGCCGCGCTCATCCCGACATTCGCAACCGGCCTCACCTTCAGTTGGACCGCCGATCTCATCGCCATTGTCGCGCTGCTCGGCAGCGCGCGGTTCTTCCTGGCATTGGCGGGCATGGATGTCGGTACGAGCTTTGGCGGCATCGGCGCGAGCCGCGAGGTGATGATCGCTTCATTGGCCGAGCCCGCCATGCTTTTGATCGTGTTCAGCCTGGCGCTCGTCGCCGGCGCGACGCAACTCTCCACCGTCGCCGCCGTCATGGCTTCGCCGGATGTCGGCCTGCGGGTCTCTCTTGGCATGTCGCTGATCGCTCTCGTCATGGTGGCGCTCGCCGAAAACGCCCGCATACCGGTCGACAATCCATCCACCCACCTGGAACTCACCATGGTTCACGAGGCGATGATCCTGGAATATTCCGGCCGCCATCTGGCGATGATCGAGTTCGCCGCCTTCCTCAAGCTGCTGCTCTATGTGTCGCTGATTTGCTGCGTCTTCATTCCGTGGGGGCTGGTGACCGCTCGGGCCGGACCAGGGTCCTATGCTCTGGGCGTCGTTATCTACATCGGCAAACTTGCCGCCTGCGGCATTCTGCTTGCCGTGTTCGAGACCGCCATCGCCAAGATGCGCGTCTTCCGCGTCCCGGACTTCCTCGGTGCCGCCCTCATGCTGGCGCTGCTCGGCACGCTCTTGCTGTTCGTCTCACGGAGCCTTTGATGAACGGTCTCACCTTCGACATCGCTCATCTGCTCGCCGGTGGGCTGGTGCTGGTCAGTTTCATGATGCTGTATCAGGATCGCCTGTTTGCGCTGATCAACGTCTTTGCGCTTCATGCGATCGTGCTCGCTTCGTCCGTGGCCTGGCAGGCCTACGTCCAGGACGCCCATCACCTTTATGTCACCGCGGCGATCGCCCTCATTTTCAAGGCGATCGTCATTCCCGTCGGGCTTCATCGCATCATCCAGCGGCTCGGCATCCACCGCGACATCGAGACCGCCGTCGGCATCGGTCCGACCATGCTTGCCGGCATCGGTCTGGTGGCTTTGTCGATGGTGCTGATGCTGCGGGTCACACCCGAAGCCGACCCGCTCGCCCGCGAGGATCTCGCATTCGCGCTGTCGATAATATTGCTGGGCCTGCTGGTGATGGTCACCCGCCGCAACGCCGTCAGCCAGGTTGTCGGCTTCATGTCGCTCGAGAACGGCCTGGTGCTGGCCGCCACCGGCGCCAAGGGCATGCCGCTGGTCGTCGAGATCAGCGTCGCCTTCTCGATCCTGATCGCCTTCATCGTCATCGGTGTCTTCCTGTTCCGCATCCGCGAGCGGTTCGACTCGGTGGATGTCGGCGCGCTCGACGACTACAGGGGAGAACGCCGTTGACCGCTCCCTTCGACGCGGTGGCCGCCATCCTGCTGATACCCGTCGGCGCGGCCGCACTTCTGGCGGCGCTGCCGAATTACCGGATGTCGGCAGGCCTGAATGTCGCCGCGAGCTTCCTGACCTTGCTCGCCGCGCTGTCGCTGTTCGTCACCGATCGGCCGCAGCCAGGCCAATACCTGCTCGTCGACGATCTCAACATCGTTTTCATCGTGCTCAACACATTCGTCGGCTTCACCACCAGCGTGTTCAGCGCCTCCTACATTGCGCACGAACTGGAGACCGGCCGGCTGACCGCGCCGAACCTGCGATTTTATCACGCGATGTACCAGGTCATGATGTTCGGCATGAACCTCGCCTTCGTGTCGAACAATATCGGTTTGATGTGGGTGGCGGTGGAGCTTGCGACGCTGACCACCGTGCTCATGGTCGGCATCTATCGCACGCATGAAGCGCTGGAGGCCGCCTGGAAATATTTCATCCTGGGAAGCGTCGGCATCGCACTTGCGCTGTTCGGCACCATCCTCGTCTACATGGCCGCACAGCCGGTCGTCGGCGAGGGCACCAACGCCATGGTCTGGACGGTGCTCATCGAACAGGCGGCGCATTTCGACCCGGCTTTGCTCAACGTCGCCTTCGTCTTTCTGCTGCTCGGCTACGGCACCAAGGTCGGCCTTGCTCCCTTGCATGCCTGGCTGCCCGACGCGCATGCCGAAGGCCCGACGCCGATCTCGGCGGTGCTCTCGGGCTTGCTGCTGAACGTCGCACTCTATGCCGTGCTGCGCTTCAAGCTGTTGCTCGCGGCAAGCCCGGAGGCGATAGCCCCGGGACCATTGATGGTCGCAATGGGGCTCACCTCGCTCATCTTCGCGGCCTTCATGCTTTACCGCCGCCGCGACATCAAACGCCTGTTCGCCTACTCCTCGATCGAGCACATGGGCATCATCGTGTTCGCGTTCGGCATGGGCGGCCCGCTCGCGAACTTCGCCGGCCTGCTGCACATGGTCATGCACAGCCTGACCAAGTCGGCGATCTTCTTCGCGGTCGGGCACATCGCGCAGGTCAAGGGAACACAAAAAATCGCCGACATCAGAGGGCTGACGGAAACGCATCCCGGACTCGGTTGGGGGCTCGTCATCGGCGTCGTTGCCATTGCCGGCCTGCCTCCGCTCGGCATCTTCATGAGCGAATTCCTGGTCGTCAGCTCGACCTTTGCGAGGCAGCCGCTTCTGGCGATCCCACTGGTGTTCGGGCTTCTCATCGCCTTCGGCGCCCTGCTGCTGCGGCTGACTGGCGTCGCCTTCGGCGAGCCGCGCGGCGGCACCGCGCCCGTCGAGGCATCCTACGTGCCGATGTATTCCCACCTGGCCCTGGTGTTTGGCGCCGGCATCTACCTGCCGGCGCCTCTGGTCACCTGGTTCCAGCACGTCGCGACCATCCTGGGATGAAACGGATGAGCAAAAGAAAGATGCCCGCGCTGACCGACCTCATCGAGGCGGGCCGTCCTGTCGAACAGCACGCTCCCTGGCGACGCGCCGTGGTTGCTCCGAAAATCTGGAACCTTGCCGTCGAGCAGCTTGCCGCGGGCCACTGGAGCCTGCTCGGTCTTTGGGCCGAACCGGACACCGTCCACATGGCGCTTCTCGACGCGGTTCGAGACATCGGTGTCATCAGCCTGAAATGCGCCGGCGGCCGCTACCCATCGGTCGGCCAGCGGCATCCGCCGGCACTGCGCCTCGAGCGCGCCGCCGCGGACCTGTTCGGGCTTCTGCCGCAAGGACTTCCGGATACACGACGCTGGCTCGATCACGGCCAATGGGGCGTCAGTCATCCCCTGGCAGCGGGGGCATTGGCGGCGGAAGCATCAGCAGCGCCGGCTCATGCGCCAGCCATGGCCTCTTACCGCTTCCTTCCCGCGGAAGGCGAAAGCCTGCACCAGATCCCGGTCGGGCCCGTGCATGCCGGCATCATCGAGCCGGGGCATTTTCGCTTCACGGCAAGCGGCGAAATAGTTGTCCGGCTGGAAGAGCGTCTCGGCTACGTGCACAAGGGCATAGAAGGCCTGATGGCAGGTTCGCCTGTCGAGCGCGCGGCCAAACTGGCGGGGAGGACGTCCGGCGACAGCACCGTGGCGTATTCGCTGGCCTTTGCTCGCGCGGTCGAAGCGGCGCTCGGCGTCGAAGTGCCCTTGCGTGCCGTCTGGCTGCGGGCGCTGATGGCGGAACTCGAGCGTCTTGCCAACCATCTCGGCGATATCGGCGCCATCTGCAATGACGCCGCCTTCGTGCTCATGCATGCCCATTGCGGCGTGCTGCGCGAACGCGTCTTGCGTGCCAGCGATGCGGCCTTCGGCCATCGCCTGATGCGCGACCGCATCGTGCCTGGCGGGGTGGCAAGCGACCTGAGCGAAGAGGGGACGGCCGCGGTCCGGTCTGTGGTCACGGAGATCAGGCAGCGGTTTCCTCATTTGGTCGAACTCTACGACAACACGGCGTCGCTGCAGGACAGGACCGTCGCGACCGGTCGGCTCAAGCCGGCCCTTGCCCGGCAATACGCAGCGGGCGGTTATGTCGGCCGCGCCTCCGGCCGAGAGTTCGATGCGCGGCGCAGCCCAGGCTTCCCGCCTTATGACGAACTCGCCTTCGACGTCCCTCTCCTCCAGGAGGGCGACGTGAATGCGCGCGTCTGGATCCGCATCCGCGAGGTCGAGCAGAGCTTATCGCTGACCGAGCAGATCCTTCAAAGGCTGCCTGGCGGCCCGATCCGCGTCGATGTCGCCGAGGCGAGCGTTGCCCAGACAGGCGTCACCAAGACAGGCGGGCCGCGTGAAGGCATGGCGCTGGTCGAGGGGTTCCGGGGCGACATTCTGGCCTGGCTGCGCATTGGCGAAGGCGGTATGGTCGAGCGCTGTCACCTGCGTGACCCGTCATGGTTTCAATGGCCGCTGCTTGAAGCGGCCGTTGAGGGCAACATCGTCGCCGACTTTCCGCTCTGCAACAAATCGTTCAACTGTTCCTACTCCGGTCACGATCTCTAAGGCATTCCGCCATGCGCAAGCACCTCTTTGAAGGCCTGACGCGGCCCCCACTCACAGAGCGTCCGCCCAAGGCGAGCCAGACGGCGATCGACGAACTCTCGCGCGCGCTAGACGGCGCTGCCCGCAAGCGACTGGGCCGCAGCCTGTCGATCCGGGCGGTCGACGCTGGTTCCTGTAACGGCTGCGAACTCGAAATGCATGCGCTCAACAACGCCTTCTATGACGTCGAACGCTTCGGAATCCGGTTCGTCGCGTCGCCGCGCCATGCCGATGTGCTGCTTGTCACAGGGCCGGTCACCAAAAACATGCGCGAGGCACTGAAACGGACTTATGACGCAACTCCCAATCCCAAATGGGTGGTCGCGCTTGGCGACTGCGGCATGAACGGTGGCTGTTTCGCCGGGAGTTATGCAGTCGTGGGCGGCGTGTCGGAGGTACTGCCTGTCGATCTGCACATTCCGGGCTGCCCGCCATCGCCAATCGAAATTCTAAAGGGATTACTAGCGTTGCTTGAGAGGGTGAACGCAAAGACTGCTGCCCCCCGAGGTTGATATCGAAAAGGCACCGCTATACCGGCGAACGGCCGGTAGCGTGCGCGCTGCCTCAGCCCCTTAGACGCAGATAGTCAGCCAAAGCCACTGCGTTGTTGTGCAGCTCGTCCTGGGCGCCGTAGAGCAGCGTCACCCGGCCGTTGTCGAGCAGGGCGCGCAACTGGCCGACCGCATCGCTGTTCCTGTCGAGCTCGCCGCGATAGCGCTGCTGGAATTCCATCCAGCGCGTTGGCTCGTGGCCGAACCATTTGCGCAATTCATCGCTTGGCGCGAGGTTCTTCAGCCATAGCGTCAGCGCGGCGTCTTCTTTGCGGACGCCGCGTGGCCATACGCGGTCTATGAGCACCCGCTGCCCATCGCCAGGCGAGGGCGGCTCGTAGATGCGCTTGACCTTGATATCGAGTTTCATCGTCAACTCCGGGGTTGACCGCCAAGACGGCTTGCTGGCGGCTCCTTACGCCCACTCGCCCTTGCGCATGACCGGTACGCGGCTGCCGTCCTTGCCGACGCCGTCGATGTCGATCTTGTCCGAACCGATCATCCAATCGATATGGATAAAGCTCTTGTTGCCGCCACGCGCCGCGATCTCGTCCTGGCTGAGCGAGGCACCGTCGACGAAGCACTTCGAATAGCACTGGCCGAGCGCGATGTGGCAGGCGGCATTCTCGTCGAACAGCGTATTGAAGAACAGCAGGCCGCTCTTCGAGATCGGTGAGGAATGCGGCACCAGCGCGACCTCGCCGAGACGGCGCGAGCCTTCATCGGTGTCGAGCACTCTTTTCAGCACACCCTCGCCGCGGCTGGCCTTGGCCTCGACGATGCCGCCTGCCTCGAAACGCACCGCAATTCCGTCGATCAGCGTGCCTTGGTAGGACAGCGGCTTGGTGCTCGTAACATGGCCTTCGACGCGCCTTGCATGCGGCGTGGTGAAAACCTCCTCGGTCGGGATGTTGGGATTGCAGGTGATGCCGTTCCTGGCGGTCGAGGCGCCGCCCATCCATTCATGGCCGTCGGCCAGACCGACGGTCAGATCGGTGCCGGGTCCGGTGAAATGCAGCGCATGGAAATTATGGCCGTTCAGCCATTCGGTGCGGCTGCGCAGAGCCGCATTGTGCGCCTTCCAGTTGCCGATCGGGTCGTCCACATCAACCCGTGAGGCGGCAAAGATGGCGTCGGCGAGCTTCGCCACGGCGACGTCGTCGGTATCGCCCGGAAACACCTGCCTGGCCCAGGCCAGGTCGGGGTAGGCAACGATGTTCCAGTTGATGTCGAAGCCGGTGATCTTCTCCAGCGCCGGTTGATAGGCGATCGAGTTCGCCTTGTTGGCGCGCGCCACTTTCGCCGGATCCTGTGCCGACAGCAGCGACGGATCCTCGCCGCGCACGGCCAGCCGCGCCGCATTGTTGGCGAAGGCCTTCGCCATGCCCTCATAGAGCCAGCCGGCGGCGTGATCGAAGCCGGCATCGGCGCCATAGCGGAAGCGCGCCAGCGTCATCTCGTCGTCGTTGAAGATCGGCGTCACGAGGCCGGCGCCGGCTCTATAGGCATGCTCGACGATCCGTCGCGTCAAAGGCAGTGCTGCGATCGACGATGTCAGCACCAGGTCCTGCCCTGGCTGCAATTGCAGCCCGACCTTGATGGCGACTTCCGCCAGCCTGTCGAGCTTCACCGGGTCGATCGTTGCGGAAACGCCGCGCGAATGTGTGGTCATGGTCCTGCCTGCCGTGATGTGGGGGTCTGGTTCTTACATAGACCCGCACTGCTCTCCTTTCCACCGCGATTGCACGCGGGGGGGTCAGTTCGCGCTGGCGAGCGACCCGAAACGCGCCATGGTCGCCGCTATCTCTTCGCGGACCCAGACCTTGAAATCCCTGACCTTACGGCTTTCGGTCTTGGTGGCGGAGGTCACCAGCCAATAGCCGAGCCCGCTCTGGGCGCGGACGCCAAAGGGGGCGACAAGGCGGCCGTCGGCCAGCGCGTCGGCAGCCAGCAATTGCCAGCCGAGCATGACGCCGTGGCCGGCGATCGCCGATTCCAGGCACAGCATCGGGTCGGTGAAGCGCGCGCCTTTGAGGAAGGTGATCGGCTTAACCCCAGCGGCCTCGAACCAGCTTTCCCAACTGATCATCGCCCGTTCGTCGGTGATCGAGCAGGTCAGGGCAAGATCTCCGATCGATTTCAGTTTGTCGGCGATCACCGGGGCGCAGACCGGGAAGACCTCCTGTGCTAGCAGCAATTCCGCCCGCGCACCCGGCCACGTCCCGTCGCCAAGCCGGATGGCGATGTCGATGTCCGAGCGGTCGAGATCGGCAATCCGCACCGAGGCGTCGATGCGCAAAAGCACGTTCGGATGCCGGGCGAAGTGACGTGACAGCCTCGGCAGCAGCCACTTCGACGCGAAAGCCGGCGCCACCGAAACCACCAGCGTGCATTCGGAGGCCTCGTCGGCGAGCGCCACGGCTTGGGCGAGCTCGCGGAACCCAGCTCCGAGCCGCGCGGTGAAGACGGTGCCGAATTCGGTCAGCAAGAGACCACTCGTCGTTCGTTCGAACAGCGCCTGGCCGAGTTGCTCTTCCGTTCGCTTGACCTGCTGGCTGACGGCGCTGGCGGACACGTTGAGTTCGCTCGCCGCAGCCGAAAGCGATCCCAGGCGGGCGACGGTTTCCACGGCGCGCAGGCCGTTGAGGTGGACACGATTCAGCATTGCCATACAGTTTTTCTAAACCGGGACGGTTGAAATCTCAATTGAAACATAAGGCGGGACGGCAGATTTTAAGGAAATAAGCAGACCTGTAGAGGAAAATCCGATGAAGATTTTATCACTGCTCAGGGGCTTTTCCGTTGCCGGCACAGAGCAAAGCCGGTCGTACGAAAGCGAGACCACCCGATGGGCGACCGATCCGCTGTCGCATCCTGTGCTCGACACCATGTCGGAGCGTGAACTCGGCGACGTGCCGTTCAGGCTGACGGCCCGGCGCACTGCCTACGAGACGGGCACCGGGCAGATCGGCTGCGGCTGATGAAACAGATTTAGCGGGCCGGCCCTCTGCGGTGGACACTGGCCAACAGCCATTGCGAGCCGTTCTGGCCCAACACAAGCGGATTGTTTGACAGGCTCGTGCACCTATTGTGCACTGCAATGAAAACCGCGTTGCCATCCCCTTTGCGTCTCGCCTTCGCCGGCATGATTGCCCTGGCCGTCGCCATGGGCATCGGCCGCTTCGTCTACACGCCGATCCTGCCCGGCATGATGGAGGAATTAGGTCTGTCGCCGGCGGATGCCGGCTGGATCGCATCCGCCAACTATCTCGGCTATCTCATTGGTGCGCTTGCGGCCGTCGGCGGCTGGGCGCACGGTCGCGAGCGCCTGCTGATGTTGACAGGTCTTGCCGCCACCGCAGTCCTCACCGGGCTGATGGGCCTGGCCGGTACTATGGCAGCCTTTCTAGTCATCCGCTTTCTTGCCGGTGTGGCCAGCGCCTTTGTCTTGGTGTTCATGTCCAGCATCGTTTTCGGCCATCTCGCCGTGGCCGGCCGAAACGACCTGCAGGCGCTGCATTTCGGCGGCGTCGGCCTCGGCATAGCGGCGTCCTCGGCGCTGATGGCAATCCTCGTCACCGAACAGGCTGGCTGGACGGCGGGCTGGTTCTGGTCCGCCGCGATCTCAGCCTGCGCCATTGCCGTCGTGGCGCTGCTGCTCGGCAGCACTGCGACCGCCAACGGCGCCGATGGTCGCGAACCGGCGCTGCCGAAGGACCGCTCGCTGATGAAAATCATCGTCGCTTACGGCCTGTTCGGCTTCGGCTACATTGTGACAGCGACGTTTCTGGTCGCCATCGTCCGGCAAGGCGGCGGCGGCCGCGTCTTCGAAGCCGTGGTCTGGATGGTCACCGGCCTTGCCGGGATTCCCTCGGTCTGGCTTTGGCAGAAGATCGCAGGAAAGATCGGGCTCTACCAGGCTTATTCCTTGGGGTGTCTTGTCGAGGTGGTCGGCGTCACCGCGAGCGTGGCCGTCGGTGGACACATTGGGCCGCTGCTTGGCGGATTTCTGCTTGGCGGGACCTTCATCGCCATCACCGCGCTCGGCCTGCAGACCGGAAGGCAGCTTGCCCCGCAAGCGCCACGCCGGATCCTGGCGTCGATGACGGCCTCGTTCGGCCTCGGTCAGATCATCGGTCCGATCGTCGCCGGGCTGCTTGCCGAAGCCTCGGGCGACTTCTTCCTCGCATCGATTGTGGCCGCCGCCGTCCTGCTTGTCTCCGGCGCAGTCATCTGGTCGGCTGCGCCAAAATCGCCATGATTGTGGTCTTGCTCGGGGCCGGGCATCACGCACCGGCCATTTTCATTCCGATCGATGTGTGACCTTATGCCCGCTGAACAGCAACGCCGCTGATTTGCGCATCGACCGAGGATTTCCCCACAGTGTTTGTATCCTTCTTCCCGCAGCCGAAGCTTTTTTTCATCTCGGCCGCCGTCTGGAGCCTTCTGCTCGTCCTCCTGTGGTTTTTCGGCGGCGAACACCTTGGCACGATGCTTGGGATGCCGCCGGTCGATCCGCGGGCCGCACCCGTCATCAGCCCAATAAGATTCCTGACGCCGGCATTCCTCTGGTTCTACGCATATTTCTTCGCCGGTATGGGCGTATTCTACCTTTTTTGGTCGCTGTATGCCCCACACCGTTGGCAGAACTGGTCGATCCTTGGCTCTGCTTTGATTATTTTCGTCACCAATTTCATCGTGCAGATCAGTGTGGCGCTCAATGACTGGCGCGGCATGTTTTACGACATGGTGCAGAAGGCGCTCACCACGCCCGGGTCCGTTGCGCCTGCCGAGCTTTACTACGGAGTATGGCAGTTTCTGTCTTTGGCCCTGGTCTATATGACCATTGCCGTTCTGAATGTTTTCTTCGTCAGGCACTATGTTTTCCGCTGGCGTACGGCGATGAACGATTATTTTACCGCTTACTGGCCGAGGCTGCGCCATATCGAAGGGGCGTCGCAGCGCGTTCAGGACGACACGATGCGCTTCTCGGGCACAATGCAGGGGCTCGGAGTGAACTTCATCGACTCCATCATGACTCTGATTGCCTTTCTACCCTTGCTGGCATCCCTTTCTCTCCATGTTCCAACTCTCCCCATAATCGGAGCAATCCCTTATCCGTTGGTTGTTGCTGCGATCGCCTGGTCGTTGTTTGGCACCGGCTTGTTGGCAGTCGTCGGCGTCAAGCTACCCGGGCTGGAATTTCGTAATCAGCGTGTTGAAGCCGCTCTGCGCAAGGAACTTGTCCTCGGTGAGGACGACACGGCGCGAGCGCAGCCACCAACGCTGGTCGAGCTTTTCAGAAATGTTCGCAAGAACTATTTCACTCTCTATGCACACTATGTCTATTTCGACATGGTCCGCTATCTATACCTTCAAGTCGACAACGTCTTCGCTACGCTTATTCTCGTTCCAACCTTGGCAATCGGCAAGATAACATTTGGCGTTTTCCAGCAAATTGTCACCGCCTTTTCACAAGTCGCCACTTCGTTCCAATATCTCGTGAATTCCTGGCCGACTATCGTCGAGCTGATATCCATCTACAAGCGCCTGCGCGCCTTCGAGGCGACGCTTGAAGGGGCGCCGCTGCCGGAAATCGACCAGCACTATCTGGAGCGAGAGCGAGCCGGCTTGCGCCCTGAGGATCAGCCGGTGAGCTAACAGTGGCGGGCGGCGGTCACTTCCGGATCCAGCCGCCCACCGACGCCTGCGTTTGGCCGCCATCGCGCCGCGAAACATAGTCGCGATAGCTGATGCACTCGACGTCGGGCCTGGTGCAGACCTCGCCGGCAAAGCGCTCCAGCGCGTGCCAGTAGGCGCCGTCATTCATCAGTGTGAAATGGAAGCCGAGTTCCAGCGGAATGCGTTTGCCCTGGTATTGAGCGTCGAAGGCTGCGCGAAAGGCGTCATAGGTCCGGTTGGCGAATTCGTCCGCCTTGCTTGGCCGCTCGAAGCCGCCGGAATGCCTGACATAGAGATTGTAGTCCATCGCGATCACCCGCCTTGTGTCAGGACCTTCCGGGATCTGCGGCAGCGAAAAGCGTGTGATGCCGTTGCTGGTCGGTGGCCGGGCAGGGCCGCGTGACACACCGCTCGCATCGAACAAATAGCCCGCGTTTGGCAGCGCCTCGTAGAGCGCCTTGTTTGCCGACAGATAGGGCGCGCGAAAGCCGACCGCCTTGCGCGCGATTTCGCGCCAACCCGCGGGTTCAGCGGTAATAGCGTTTATCGAATAGGCGTTCTCGAGAATATGCTTGAACGAACCGAACTCGCTCAGCCAGTCGGCCTTGCTCCAGTCCTTGCCGTCGAAATGGCCGCAAGCGTGGCTGCCGATATCGTGGCCTTCTGAGACGGCAAGGTTTATCTGATCGAGCCGGTCGGCGACGTCCTGTTTCGAGGCGGCAAAGCCGATGTTGGATTTGCCCGATGTCTTGCCGGGCGCCATGTACGCCTTGCGCGTTTCCGGCGAGAGCAGGAAGACGCAGGACACGAAGTAGGTGAAATGGGCGCCGGTGCGCGTGGCCAGCGCCCGGCTGCGCTTCCACTGCGAAATATCGCTTGCGCTGTCGAACGAGATGATGACCGCCTGCTTCGGCCTTGCCGGCGGTGGCGCCGCGGGCGGATCGGCGACAGCGGCGCCCGCTGCAGCGAGCGACGCGATGGAGAATGCAACAACGCGGGACGAACGAGGCATTAGCATCTGATCTGGATTGGAGGAGGGTTCGAGCACCGGCTATCGGCGAAATGTGGCGCGGGTGCGGTTGCCTCGGGCGGCCACGTGTCGGCGATTAGCCGATTTTCCTGTCCAACCCCTTCCATGCCGGCAAAATTTCGCTAAAACGCGGGCTACCGCATCGGCCTGAAAAGCAGAATTGATTTTCAGGAAGCACGATGCGCAAATTCAAAGTGTTAGAGCGTACTTTCCATGGACGCACGTCGCTCTAAACCGCCCTGGGGGCGGGCAGGATGGTTTTGAGATGTCGGACGACAGTTTTATCCGCGAAGTCAACGAAGAGATGCGTCGCGATCAGGCGCATGCGCTATGGGACCGTTTTGGTCCTGCCTTGCTTGCGCTTGCGATACTGGTGGTGGTCGGCACCGCGGCCTTCGTCGGCTATCGCTATTGGGACGAGACTCGCGCCAATCGCTCGGGCGACGCCTTCTCGCAGGCGCTGAAGCTTGCCAATGAGGGCAAGAGCGACGAAGCGCTGACTGCCCTCATTGCGTTGGAAAAGGATGGCTACGGCGCCTATCCGCTGCTCGCCCGCATGCGCGCGGCAACCGTCAAGGCGGATAAGGGCGATGTCGCCGCCGCCGTCAAGGACTTCGACGAGGTCGCCGCCGACACGGACATTCCATCAGGCCTTCGCGACATGGCGCGCATCAGGGCAGCGCTGCTGCTCGTCGACCACGGTTCGTTCGCCGATGTCTCCAGCCGCGTCGAGACGCTCACCGCCGACACCAATCCGCTGCGCCATACCGCGCGCGAGGCGCTCGGCCTTGCCGCCTGGAAGGAAGGCAAGGCGACGGACGCACTGAAACTGTTCGACCAGATCGCCTCGGATGACGGCGCCCCGCGCAACGCGCGCGAGCGGGCGACGTTGATGTCCGAGCTGATCCGTGGGTCGGGCAGCGTGTCGTAATGCATGTCGCCCAAAAGTGTGTAGCGGTTTTGGGACAACGACATGCATGGGAGATGCATGTCGCCCAAAAGTGTGCAGCGGTTTTGGGACAACGACATGCATGGCAGATGCATGTCGCCCAAAAGTGTGCAGCGGTTTTGGGACAACGACATGCATGGCAGATGCATGTCGCCCAAAAGTGTGCAGCGGTTTTGGGACGACGTGCTGGCAGATGTAGGGCCGCATGACGTTCAAAGTCGCCATCATCGGCCGGCCTAACGTCGGCAAATCAACCCTTTTCAATCGTCTGGTGGGAAGGAAGCTGGCGCTTGTCGACGACACGCCGGGCGTCACCCGCGACCGTCGCGTCCATGCCGCCAAGCTCTATGATCTGCATTTTGATGTCATCGACACCGCCGGCTTCGAGGATGCTGCTGCTTCGACGCTGCCGGGTCGCATGCGCGCCCAGACCGAGATCGCCATCCGCGAAGCCGACCTGATCTTTTTCACGATCGACGCCAAGTCCGGGCTGATGCCTGACGACAAGACCTTCGCTGAGATCGTGCGCAAGTCCGGCAAACCGGTTGTCGTCGTCGCCAACAAGGCCGAGGCGCGCGGCGCCCAGGGCGGCATGCTGGAGGCCTGGGAACTCGGCCTTGGCGAGCCGATCCCGGTCTCGGCCGAACACGGCCAGGGCCTGCCCGATCTGCGCGATGCGGTGATATCAGCACTGGGCGAGGCGCGCGCCTTCGGCGAAGAAGAAGAGGATGCCGGCGAAGAGACCGCCGCCAGCGAGGTACTGATCGGCGAGGACATCACCGATCCGGATGCCGAGCCGAGCTATGACGATACCAAACCGATGCGCATCGCCGTCGTCGGTCGCCCAAATGCCGGCAAATCGACCCTGATCAATGCGCTGATCGGCGAGGAGCGGCTCTTGACCGGACCGGAAGCCGGCATCACCCGCGATTCCATATCCGTCGACTGGGACTGGCATGGCCGCCGCCTGAAACTGTTCGACACCGCCGGCATGCGCCGCAAGGCCAGGATCCACGAAAAGCTGGAAGTCATGTCGGTGCAGGATGCCCTGCGCGCCATCCGCTTTGCCGAGATCGTCATCATCGTGCTCGACGCCACCATTCCCTTCGAGAAGCAGGATCTGCAGATCGCCGACCTGATCATCCGCGAGGGCCGCGCGCCGGTGATCGCCTTCAACAAATGGGATATGATCGACCACCCCCAGGAACTCCTGGCGGAACTGCGCGAGAAGACCGAGCGGCTGTTGCCGCAGGCGCGCGGCATGCAGGCGGTGCCGGTCTCGGCCGAGACCGGGCGTGGCCTCGACAAGCTGATGGATGCGGTCATCAGGACGCACAGAGTGTGGAACAGCCGCGTCTCGACCGGCAAGCTCAACCGCTGGCTGGAAGGCATCCTGGCGCATCATCCGCCGCCCGCCGTGGCAGGGCGGCGGCTGAAGATCAAATATGTCACCCAGGCCAAGACGCGCCCGCCGGGCTTCGTCGTGTCCTGCTCACGGCCGGACGCGATGCCGCAATCCTATGTCCGCTATCTCTCGAACAGCCTGCGCGAAGCCTTTGACATGCCCGGCGTGCCGATCCGCATCGCCTTGCGCACCTCGGAAAATCCGTTCGCCGGCAAGGCGAAGAAACGCCGCTGAGCTGCGCGTCTTCTGGGCGCCAGCATCAGGCTGCGCTCCGCAGGCGGCCCGCGGGCAGCGCCTGCACATTTTCGGGCAGGCGATTCCACCGCCACCTGCAGCAGGATGTCGGCAAGTCGCGCCGCCACCGGGGCTGGCTCGGCCTCCCTCGCGACGCGGGAACAGTGCCATCTCAGGCAGTGCAGTGCGGGCAGCTCAGCGATCTGCGGCGTCATCACCCTGACAGCAGCCAGCACGAGTGGGGACAGCCAGTGCACCTAATGGGCGGTGTAGGCTCCGTCCACCAGATGGTAGCTCCCAGTGATAAAGCTGGCCTGATCGGACAACAGGAAGCACACAAGAGCCGCTACCTCTTCCGGTTTGCCGCGTCTGCCCATCGGCTGAAGGGCTGCCATGCGCCGCGTGGCTAATGCCTCCACTTGCTCCGATAGAAGCGGCGTTTCGATCCAGCCGGGGCCGACGACATTGATCCGGATGCCCATCCTCGCATATTCAATCGCCGCAACCTTGGTCAGTCCAACGACCCCGTGTTTCGCTGCCGTGTATGCGGACGCAGTTGGCAAGCCTACGGAACCGAGAATCGAGGACATGTTCACGATGGCGCCTCCGCCTCGATCCAGCATGGCGGCGATTTCGTACTTCATGCTGTAGAAGACGCCATTCAGATTGACGTTTATAAGCTTGTGCCAGTTGTCGAGCGGATAGTCTGCCGTTGCTTTTCGAACGCCGTCGATACCTGCATTGTTTACCGCCATATCCAGTCCGCCGCATTTCTGGACAGTGAACTCGATCAGCTTTTCGACGGCTGCCGCATCCGTGACATCGACCGCAAAGTCGTAGGCCCTGCCTCCTTGCGACCTTATTTCGGCGGCTTTGCAGTGCGCGGCCTCGGCATCAAGGTCGGCAACAACAACCTCGGCTCCTTCTTGCGCGAGTTGCCGTGAAACAGCCGCTCCTATTCCGGAGCCTGCGCCGGTCACAATCGCGACTTTACCATGGAAGTCAGGCTTCATCATCTCTGTCCTATGCCCATTGTGACATAACCGAACAGAGGCAGACGGTTATCGCAAGAAGTTTCGCTCCAATTCGCTTGTCAATCCTGTGAATTCATTTTGCCACCACACAGCGAGACTTGGCCCGCAGGCCCGGGAATGGTAGAGACGAGGGCGGGGTAGATTGACCAGTTTCCTAGCAGGTAGAAATGGAAGAACACCACATTGCGCGCCGGGGGCTCGTGCTGGGTAGTCTGGCTCTGATGCTTTCCGGATGTACGTCGACGCTACGACAGGTGGCGGAGCCGATTTCATCCGCGTTCGGACCAAGGAATGGCCTCAATCCTCGTTTCCGACGGCGGCATGTGCGGTACGACGGAAACGAGCCGCCTGGAACGATCGTCGTCGATACTTCGCAACGTTTTCTCTATGCCGTCGAGACCGACGGGTGGGCGACGCGCTACGGCGTCGGCGTCGGCGAGCAGGGACTTTCGTTCAAGGGTACAGCGACCGTCGCCCGCAAGGCGGACTGGCCGTCGTGGACACCCACCGCCAGCATGATGAGGCGCAAGCCGCGCCTGGTGAAGTATGCAGGGGGGGTCCCTGGCGGACCAAACAACCCGCTTGGTGCGCGTGCCCTTTATCTCTATCGCGACGGGCGCGACACCCACTTCCGGATACATGGTACAAACGAGCCATGGACGATAGGCACAGCGGTATCGAACGGGTGCATCCGTTTGATAAATGACGACATCATTGACCTCTACGAACGTACTCCTTTGGGCACGACGGTGGTGGTTGTTTGATGGTGGGCAGGCCTGATCTCCGTTGGATGTGAGCCCTGCCGGCACGTCACCGCAAAGCTGTTGCCTGCAGCCGGGTGCCAACTGTGTCATTTCTGCACTAGGCGTTGGTGTAGATCGCAGCTAACTTGGTGGGGCTGCATATCGTTTTATTTGTGGCGATTCTATTGGCTGTTCCGCCCCTGGGGAAAGGATTGCTTGATGAGCAGGATGTTGATTGTAATGGTTGCTACCCTCGCCGTTGCCAGCCTGAGCGGCTGCGCGAACGGCTGGATCGGTAAAGGAAAGGGGAAGGCTCCTCCGCCGGAACCCGCTGCCGTAGAAGAGCCCGTGATTAAATAAGCACCGGCTTTCGGAGATTTGGGGAAGGGCCGCCAGGCCCTTCCCCATCGATATGCAGGGGCCAAGGCCGGATTCGCAGCCTACCTGAGGTTGGCGGGCATAGGCTGGCACTAGGTCTGCGGTCCTCGGAGTTCTGGATGAGATGACGCTTGTAAGTGGCCGTTCAACAATTGTGGCCCTGCTCGCGCTTGTCGCGGCGTCATGTCAGTCGCAGGACAAAAAGCCCCAGCCGACTTTCGTGTCCAATGATCGGGCACTGAGATCCGCGGCGATGATGGCGCCCGCGGCGGCATCAACTCAAGCCCAACGGCATTTCATCGAGTTCCGCTCCCGGTACGCCCTTACCTACGGCCATTCCTTCGTGATTTTTGGACGATTGAACCAGGCGGGACGGATGGTCAACCCCGAAGTCGCGGGGCTCGCTCCGAAGTCCAATGATCCCAATGTCTATGTTCTCGGCCATTTGGCGCCCGTGCCAGCCTCGACCGGGTGGACGGACGGCGACCTGGAAGATGCCTACCGGTCGGCAAGCTGGCGTGTTTTGCTTACCGAAGCCGAATATAGGAAAGTCGTCGCGAGCATACGAAGGCTGCAGGCCAACTCTCCGCTTTGGCACGCCTCGCTCTACAACTGCAACGCATTCGTAGCGGACATCGCCAGATCGATGGGGTATAAGACCCCTGGTACCTGGCTCCGGCCGCAACAATTCATAACCAAGCTTCGGGAGATGAACGGCGGTTGAAATGCGATTGGCAAACCCGCTTTCGCCTCATTCGCCCGGTCAACTCCGAAAGGAGCGCGCTCTGAATGTCTTCGGTCGACAGTTCGGACGCTGACATCGTTGCGACGGTTTATCGTGGTCCCAGATCGAGAAAAGGCTCCGGTGACCTGAAGTGACCATTTCTGTAGCTTCACTTGGCGAGATCATTTGGGTGATCGGCATCGTTGCCTGGTATGTGATCCGGTATCCCTTCGAGCGCCGGGCAAGGCGCGTGCGAATTGTAGCTGGCGGGCGCTCAAGTTCCGACACCGTCGGGCTTGCATCGGCTCTCCTTGGCCTGGCGATCCTGCCTGGCTTCTATGTCGCCACCGGCATCCCCGCAGCGGCTGACCATCCGGCCAGCGTGTGGTCGGTGGCGCTCGGAACCATCATCTTCTGCTCCGCGCTGTGGATTTTTCGCATGTCCCACAAGGAACTTGGCCGTAACTGGTCGATCACGCTCGAGATTCGCGAGCGGCATGAACTGGTCAGCGCCGGGCCATACGCCTTGGTCCGTCACCCGATGTACACCTCGTTTCTGCTTATGGGGCTCGGCCAGCTCTTTCTGCTGCCGAACTGGGTTGCGGGCATATCTGGTTTGATCGGATTCGCAGTGCTTTTCCTGCTGAGAGTGGATAAGGAAGAGCGTATGATGCTGGAGAATTTAGGCCCGCAATACCGCGCCTATATGGAAAGGACCAAGCGAATATTCCCTTATCTTTATTAGAGGTCGTTTGATGCGAGGCCGAGCCCTCAAGCTTTCGGCGCCCCGGCGCCTTGTTGGCGATCTGATGAGGTTTTCGATCGGCGTGCCACGCGTCGCGGTGCAGCGTCAGATGAACCTCGGCCCACTCGTAAGGGCTAGAATGGCGCAGCAGACCAGGCCCTCGTGGACTGCGATCTTCCTGAAAGGATATGCGCTTCTCGCCCTGGAGATGCCGGAGCTGCGGCGCGCCTATGTCAAGTTGCCCTGGCCGCAGCTTTACGAGTATCCGGCAAGCGTAGCCTCGATTGCCCACGAGCGCGAATATGACGGCGAGCCGGCCGTTCTGCTGAGCTGCATCAAGTGCCCGGAGCGCTACTCCATCACGGAACTTGAGGGGTCCATCCACGCGGCTCGATCACGGCCGATCCTGGAGGTCCCGGAGTTCCGGCGTGCCTTGCGGATGGCAGGTGCGCCTGCGCCAGTCAGGTGGCTGCTTATGTGGCTAGGGTTGAACATCGGCCGGCAAAGGGCAAATTACTTCGGTACCTTCCAACTGTCCGTCTATTCTGGTCTCGGTGCGGAATCACTCAACCCGCTGACACCACTGACCACGCTTCTAAACTACGGTCCGATCGAAAAAGACGGATCGGTGAATGTCCGCATCCACTACGATCACCGGGTCATGGATGGAGCGAACGTCGCACGAGCACTGGAGCGATTCGAAAAGATCCTGAACGGCACCGTCGCCAATGAAGTGGTGCTGCTCAGGCAAGGTGCTTCCGCTCCTGCAAGACGGAGTAACGCGACGTGATTTCGCACTATGAATTCCGGCCAGCCGTCGTCGTGATTGGCGGCTCGGGTGGAATTGGCCGGGCGATTGCGGGCGTCGCTGCACGGGAGCGCGGTGCGGTTGTGCTGGTTGCCCGCTCGCCCGAGGGTTTGGCCGCCGCGGCGTCTGAGGTTCGGGAGGCGGGCGGCGAGGCATTCACGCTCGAGCTGGATCTCGTGGCAGGCGATGCGCCAACGCGCCTGGAGGGCTTTCTGTCCGCACACGGCCTGGTCTGTGATGTCCTGGTCAACAGCGCCGGCTATGGCCTGCGGGGCGCGGCGACGGCGCTGCCCATTGATGGTCAACTCGGTATCATCGATCTCAACATACATTCCCTCACGGAACTGACCCTCCATTTTCTGCCGGGCATGGTGGCGCGCCGACGGGGCGGGGTGCTCAATCTCAGTTCCGTGGCCGGGTTCCTTCCTGGGCCTTATATGGCTCTGTACTTCGCTAGCAAAGGTTTCGTGCGCGTCTTCTCAGAGGCGCTTCACCAGGAATTGCGCCGAACCGGTGTGACGGTCACATGCGTGGCGCCAGGCCCGGTGTCGACGGAGTTTCTCGCAAGGTCAGGCGCCAATCAGACGGTGCTCTTCAACATCTTGCCCAAGGTGGGTCCGGAGTATGTGGCCGAACGGGCGTGGCGAGGGTTCAAATCCGGTCGTCGCCTCGTCGTGCCGGGAATCTCGGCCAAGTTGGCTGCCCTTGCGGCATCGCTCCTGCCTTCCGCAGCGCTGCTGCCCCTGGTCGGCCGGCTGCAACGCGGCGGCAATGATCAATGTCCTTGCGGTTCAGGTATGAAGTTCAAGAAATGCTGCGGTACCCGCCAGATCCAGCTGCGCCGGGGCCCTCGGGGAATTATCCCCTGACCGACCAGCACGCCACCGAAAAACCTCATTGAAGCAAGAGACCGCTCGCCGATGGCGGGCCGTAAAGCATGTTCGTGGCATAGAGGAGAATCCCTCCATCTCTGAACAGCGCTCTGCGGAGCGGTCATTGGGACCGTTGGAGCCGTTTCCAACAAAGCCTTTGAAATGATTGGCGCTGTCGAACTCCGTTAACGCCCCATCAAGGTTAATGCATCATCGTGCCTCTCCAGTGGGGTCCGTTGCGTTTCTGGAGAGTTCCGTGCATCGACGTGTTTTGAAGCGGCTTGTCGCTTTCGCCGGTGAGAAAAGACGTTCCTTTCTGTCTCCTCTGGTCGTTGGAATTGGCATCTGGGTCGGCTTTCCCAATGCCATTGCCTACCAGGACATGACGAGCCTGGTTTCCGGCCTCAAGGCGCCGAATGCCCGCTGGAACGCCTATGTCGAGAAATCCGTCGCCGGCTCGGTCCATGCCGCCGAAATGCCTTTCCTCGATTCCGACACCACCGGTTCGATCTCGGGTTCCGGCGTCCGGTTGCCCGGCATCGGCGCCGTGTCGTTTCGCGGCAAGGGCAGCGTGGCCAGCACGACGCCCGACGAGGACCGCATCATGCGCGCCGACAAGAAGGGCCGCATCATCATCGTCTCGCCGGTCGCGCCGCCGAAGAACTTCAATGCCGGCTCGGTGTTTGAGCGCTCCTCCTCGCTGCTTCGCCCGAGCATGGACAGTGGCCTGAAAATGGCTTTCGCCAAGCCCGAGATCAAAGGCAAGGAGATCCAGATTGCCGCCGCGTTTCATAGGCGCGTCGACAAGAAGCCGGATCCCGGCGTGCCGGCCATGCTGGCCGCACTGGTCAACAACGATCGCCCCGACGTCCTGGCGACGGCCTACGCAGCGGCCGCGCCCGACTATGCCCAGGCTTCGCCCTT
The DNA here is from genome assembly GCF_055901575.1 of Mesorhizobium sp. WSM4842. Lineage (NCBI taxonomy): Bacteria > Pseudomonadati > Pseudomonadota > Alphaproteobacteria > Hyphomicrobiales > Phyllobacteriaceae > Mesorhizobium > Mesorhizobium sp. WSM4842. Next base: position 6,109,099 of record NZ_CM148372.1, on the reverse strand, counting down.
CGAGGCCTTGCTTCAGGACGAGAAGCCGAATGATGGCCGCTTCATTCCGCCGGTGGCCAAGGGCGATCATTCGTGGATGCAAACTCCGCTGCCGGCGAGCGTATTCTCCAAAGCGGAACAGACTTGCCTCGCCAACGGCATCTATTTCGAGGCGCGGGGTGAAACGGTGCGCGGCCAGGCCGCCGTCGCCCAGGTCATCCTCAATCGCGTTCGCAATCCGGCCTATCCGAACTCAATCTGCGGCGTCGTCTATCAGAACGACAAATGGTTCAACCGTTGCCAGTTTTCCTTCGCTTGCGACGGCAGGAAGAAGCGCATCCAGAGTCCCGCCCACTACAAGACCGCGCAGGACATCGCCATGGCGGTCACTGCCGGCAAGATCTTCATCCCGGAAGTCGGATCGTCGACCCATTACTACGCCAACTACGTCAACCCGGGTTGGGCGCGGACGATGAAAAAAATGACCAGGATCGGCCTGCACATCTTCTATCGCACCTATGGCGGCGGCTGGAGCTGAGCGCTCCGGCAAGGCCCCGGGCGCGGCCGATCGAAGACCCGTCGCCGCAGGGATTCGGCCGCGGCACGCCAGCGGCGGTAGCGGGCACGATGTCGCACCCTGGCAAGCCATTGATATGAATGGAGAAAATACTTAAGGCGGAAGTCCCGCCCGTGGCTTGACGGGCGCGGACCCTCTAACTATGTTGCCGGCGACTTAAGAGCGGACGGACGGTGACGATCTGAACGGGCAAGGGGGTTGCGATGGCCGACAAGAATGGGCCAGACGGAACCGGAGAAACCGGCCGCGGCAAACAGCGTCAAGCCGACATCCGTGACGACGATCTTGAGCGCCGCCGGCGCGACCTTGAAGCATCGCTTGCGACAAGGCGGCCGGACCGGCTCGAGGGGAAAGACGACGCGAAAGCGGGCAGTGCGGCCGGATATGGCCAGGCGCTCAAGCTATCCAGCGAGTTCATCGCCGGGATAGTGGTTGGTGCTGGTCTTGGCTGGATCATCGACCGTGTGGCGGGGACATCGCCATGGGGTCTGATCGTTTTTTTGCTGCTCGGTTTTGGCGCCGGCGTGCTCAATGTCCTGCGCTCCGCGGGACTTATGGCGGAATTCGGACAGGGCGACAAAGCCCGCGATCCGAAAGAATGACTTGAGGCGCCGCTTGCCGGCGCAGTGAACAGGACACTAAAGCCGCGCGCGGCTTTGATGGGGATTTAAAGTGGCTGCTGACAAGGTCGATCCGATCCACCAGTTCCATATCAACAAGCTGATTCCGATCGAGATCGGCGGCTACGACCTGTCGTTCACCAACTCTGCACTCTTCATGGTCGCGACCGTCGCCGTTGCCTCGGCGTTTCTCTATCTCAGCACCTCGAGCCGCAGCCTCGTTCCTAGCCGTCTTCAGTCGGTCTCGGAAATGGCCTACGAATTCGTCGGCAACATGCTGAGGGACGCAGCCGGAACCCAAGGCATGAAGTTCTTTCCCTTGGTATTTTCGCTGTTCATGTTCGTGCTCGTTGCCAATCTGCTCGGTCTTTTTCCATATTTCTTCACCGTCACAAGCCATATCATCGTCACCTTCGGCCTTGCCGCGCTGGTGATCGGAACCGTCGTCGTCTACGGCTTCATGAAGCATGGCCTTGGTTTCCTGAAACTGTTCGTGCCGCATGGCGTGCCGGTTTACCTGCTGCCGCTGGTGGTGCTGATCGAGGTGATTTCCTTCGTTTCGCGCCCGGTCAGCCTCTCGGTTCGTCTGTTCGCCAACATGCTGGCCGGCCACATCACGCTGAAGGTGTTCTCGGGCTTCGTGGTGAGCTTGAGCGCGCTTGGCACGCTCGGCATTGCCGGATCGGTCCTGCCGCTGGCGATGGCTGTGGCGCTGACGGCGCTGGAACTGCTGGTCGCCTTCCTGCAGGCCTACGTCTTTGCCGTGCTGACCTGCATGTATCTGAACGACGCCCTGCATCCCGGGCACTGACCCAGGTTGACCCAAGAGTTTCCGGCCTTGCTGCCGGGATAGAAAATCGCAACGGAATTTTTAGATCCAAAGGAGTTGAACACATGGAAGCAGAAGCAGCAAAGTTCATCGGCGCCGGCATCGCATGCCTCGGCATGGGTGGCGCCGGTATTGGCCTTGGCAACATCTTCGGCAGCTATCTGGCGGGCGCATTGCGTAATCCGTCGGCCGCGGATGGCCAGTTCGGCCGCCTGATCTTCGGCTTCGCCGTGACTGAAGCGCTGGGCATCTTCTCCCTGCTCATCGCGCTTCTGGCCCTGTTCGGCTAACATTGGGAATTGGACGGGCCGGCCGCAATCAGCGGCAGGCCTGACATCAGGGGATAGTCCATGTTCGTGACATCTGCCTTTGCGCAAGAGTCCGCGCCCGCTGTCGAAGGCGGCCATACCGGCACGGAAGGCGATACGCATTCCGGCACCGGTGTGCCTGCCGAGGCGCACGGCGTGTTCCCGCCATTCGATCCGGCGACATTCCCGTCGCAGCTTGTGTGGCTGGCGATCACCTTCGGGCTGTTCTACCTGTTCCTGAAGAAGGTGGTGATGCCGCGTGTTGGCGGCATCATCGATGTCCGCAACGACCGCATCACCCAGGATCTCGATCATGCCGCCAGGCTGAAGGGCGAGGCCGATGCCGCCGTTGCCGCCTATGAGCAGGAACTGGCGGAGGCCAAGATCAAGGCCAATGCGATCGGCCAGCAGGCCAACGATGCCGCCAAGGCGGAAGCCGAGGCCGCCCGCAAGAAGGTCGAGGCTGCGCTCGACCAGAAGCTTGGCGAAGCCGAGGCTCGCATTTCGTCCATCAAGGCCAATGCCATGAAGGAAGTCGGCACGATCGCCGAGGACACTGCTTCGGCAATCGTCGAGGCGCTTGTCGGCGGCAAGGCCAACAAGGCCGAGATCGCGGCAGCCGTCAAATCCGTGGCCCGGTGAGGAGCGCATTATGGACGCCACATCACTCGCGACGCTTTGGGCCACTGTTGCCCTCGTCATTTTTCTGGCCATTGCCGTCTACGTCAAGGTGCCTAAGCTGATCGCCAAGGCGCTTGACGCCCGCGCCGACAAGATCAGCAACGAGCTTGAAGAAGCGCGCCGGCTGCGCGAGGAGGCCCAGCAATTGCTCGGCCAATACCAGCGCAAGCGCAAGGAAGCCGAGCAGGAGGCCGCCGCCATCGTCGCCGCCGCCAGGCGCGAGGCCGACATGCTGGCTGCCGAGGCGCACAAGAAGACCGAGGATTATGTCGCCCGGCGCACCGCACTTGCCGAACAGAAGATCGGTCAGGCCGAGCGCGAGGCGATCAGCGAGGTGCGCGCCAGCGCCGTCGATATCGCCGTCGAAGCCGCACGCACGCTGCTCGCCGGCAAGATTGACGCAAAGGCGGGCGCCGACCTGTTCAAGGCCTCGCTTCAGGATGTGAAGTCCAAGCTGAATTAAGCGACTTCATCAGGAAGTCATCGAAGCCGCCCGGGAAACCTGGCGGCTTTTTTTGTTAGGCGAAAGCGCCTGAGCGGTAATCTCCCCCCTTGAGGGGGAGATGTCGCCGAAGGCGACAGAGGGGGTCGCCTCGGCTGGCGCGACGCGATATCGGATAATACGTCGAATGAGAGAGGAGGTTGGCGCTTCACGCGCGGCTACCCCCTCTGGCCTGCCGGCCATCTCCCCCTCAAGGGGGGAGAAAGCGCGACGATGGACCATCGCTTAATCCAGACCCGAAAAACTCTCTTCGTCCTGCACCTCGGTTCCGCCAAGCCGGAACGGTGCGAAGGACGCGCGGTGCAGCCGCGCCACCGGTCCATGCACCTCGATCGCGGCACGGTGGCGGACCGTGGCGTAGCCCATATGGAGTTCGAAACCGTAATGCGCGTGATGGCCGCCGCAGCCGCACATCATGCGGTCGCGCATCACCTTGGCGACGATCGACGCGGCGGCGATCGACTGCGAGCGCTGGTCGCCCTTGATCAGCGCTCTGCCTTCGCATGGCAGTCCGGGCGGCACGTCGCGTCCGTCGACCAGGGCCAGCTTTGGCTGCACCGAGAGCCCGACCAAAGCGCGACGCATCGCCTCGAGGCTTGCCCTGAGAATATTGCTGCCATCGATGCCTTCCGCGCCGACCGAAGCCATCGACACGCCAAGAGCGGAGCCGAGGATTTTCAGGAACAGCGCCTCGCGCTGCAGATGGCTGAGGCGCTTGGAATCGTCGAGGCCGTCGGGAATGTTGGCGGGATCGAGCACCACCGCTGCCGCCACGACCGGCCCGGCGAGCGGGCCACGGCCTGCCTCGTCCATTCCCGCCACCGGCCATAGGCCTTCGGCCATCGCCTTCGCCTCGAAGGAGAAATCGGGTCTCTCAACGATTTCGAAGAGAAGCGGAGAATCAGAACGCGCGCGAGCCATGTTGCGGCGAGGTTCGCATCGGCTCCGATTCTCCGCAAGCCCCTCCGGGTCGGGTGAGGCACCGGACCCGGAGGGCACCGTCTGCAAGCCCGGGGACAAGGACAGGCCGGACGGGATTTTTCATGTGCCGCCGGCAGCGGCGGCACACGATGTCTTCACAGCAGCATCAGTTGCTCGGTTGCCTTGGCCGCCGCAACGAACTGGTCGGTCCTGAGCGACCGCCGCTCGGCGTTAAGGCCAAGCCGTTTGGCGGCGATCTCGAAGCGCCGGCCGATCTGCCAGGCATAGGGGCCGGCGCCTTTCATGCGCTTGCCCCAATCCGAATCGTAATCCTTGCCGTCACGCATCGAGCGGATCAGTGACATGACGTGACGGTAGCGGTCCGGATAATGGCGCAGCAGCCAATCCTTGAAGATCGGCGCGACCTCCAGCGGCAGGCGCAGCACGACATAGCCGGCCTCGCGCGCTCCTGCTGCACGTGCCGAATCGAGAATGCGTTCCATCTCCTGATCGGTCAGGCCGGGGATGATCGGAGCGACCATGACTGAGGCCGGAATGCCGGCGTCCGAAAGCTGCCTGATCGCCTCCAGTCGCTTGGTCGGCGTCGACGCGCGTGGCTCCATCGTTCTGGCCAGCATCCGGTCGAGCGTCGTCACCGACAGCGCCACCTTGGCCAGACCGCGTTCGGCCATGCGCGACAGAATGTCGATGTCGCGCGTCACCAGCGCGGATTTGGTGACGATGCCGACCGGATGGCCGCGCGCCTCCAGCACTTCGAGGATCTCGCGCATGATCCGGTACTGCTTCTCGATCGGCTGATAGGGATCGGTGTTGGTGCCGATGGCGATGATGCGCGGCTGGTAGCCGTCCTTCGACAGTTCCTTGTCGAGTAGCCGCGCCGCATCCGGCTTGGCGAACAGCCTCGATTCGAAATCCAGCCCCGGCGACAGGCCCATGAAGCTGTGCGTCGGCCGCGCGAAGCAATAGACGCAGCCATGCTCACAGCCGCGATAGGGGTTGATCGAGCGGTCGAAGGAAATGTCGGGCGATTCGTTACGGGTGATGATGGTGCGCGGCTTTTCGACCCGCACCTCGGTCTTGAAGGGCGGCAGCTCCTCGAGCGAGTTCCAGCCATCATCGAACACATGCCGGCTGACCGGTTCGAACCGGCCGGACGGGTTGATGCCGGCGGACCGGCCGCGATTGCGGTCCGGACGGATTCGGACGCCACTCTGCTCGAGCATTGCATTGGCCATCTCGGCCCTTCCAGCCCCGAAGGCGGCAATGTCGGCACGTACGATCTGTTCCATTTTTGCCCTCTGCCAGGGACTGTCGGCTGGCTGTCGAATCGCTCTGTTCATGAAAATAATCCTATTTTATCCAACAGAACAAATCAAGAACATTTTTGCGATGCGACGCAAAAACTGGCACTGCGCCCCGCATTCCGCTATTCGGCTAACGATGCTTAGCGTTCTCATCCAGACCCTGAATGACGAAGAGAGACTTGCCCGCACGCTTGCCTCGCTGATCGGCGGCGCGGTCGAGGGCGTGGTGCGCGATGTCATCGTCTGCGACACCGGCTCGACCGACCAGACGCACCGCGTTGCCGAACATGCCGGCTGCCTTTATGTGGCGAGCGGCGGCATTGCTGCCGGCATCAGGCAGGCCAAGGGCGACTGGCTGCTGCTGCTGGAGCCGGGGGCGCGGTTGGCGGAAGGCTGGATCGACGAGGTCGTCGCCCACACGGCCCGGCAAACCATGCCGGCGCGGTTTTCGCGGGCGCGCGGCAGTCGCGTGCCGTTCCTGTCGCGGGTGTTTTCGGGAAACCGGGCACTGGCCGAAGGGCTGGTGATCAGCAAGCGTCAGGCCGCGGCCTTATCGAAAAACGCCCGCAGCGCCGAAGCCATCGCGCGCGGCCTTGCGACCAAGAGGCTCGACGCCGAGATCTGGGTGGCGCCGGCGAAGCGACGGTCGTCACTCTCCCCATAGCGGGCGAGGGAACGTCGCGTCCTTCGCTAGGATGAGGCGGCGCGCAAGCCGTGGGCGGAAAGCGGCATGATGGAATCCGCATTGGCGCGACTCCTGGGAGGAATGCATATGCTTGTCGTCCTGCGGGAAACTCGCGATACTCGGTGACATTTCGGGGAGATCGCAGATGAATGTATCCAAATTCGTTCGTATCGCCATGCTTGGAGCCGCTTGGTCAGTGCCGGCGATCGCCTTGGCGCAGGAATCGTCCCTTTGGTCGATTTATGAGAACACGCTCAAATCGGCCAAGTACATCGATCTGACCCACGCCTTCGAGCCGGTGCAGCCTGTTTGGCCGGGCTTCGCCAATGCCAAGTTCAAACCGGCTGTCGCCGGTCGGGATATCGAGGGCTACGTCAAGGCCGGCGAAGAGTTCACCTACGACAAGCATGGGTTCGTTGCGACCGCCTACGAGTTGACGACGGACCAATATGGCACGCAGCTCGATCCACCCTCCCATTGGAATCCACTCGGTGCAACGATCAGCGACCTGCCGGCCACTTATGCGGTGCGGCCGCTCGTCGTGATCGACATCAGCGGCAAGGTGCAGACTGACGAAGGCTATCACCTCCAGGTCGCCGACATCGAAGAGTGGGAAAAGGAGCACGGCCGCGTACCGGAGGGTTCGGTCGTCTTCGTGCGTTCGGATTGGTACAAGAAATGGTCCGATGCCGCCCGCTTCAACCAGAAGCCGTTTCCAGGCGTCAGTTTGGACGCGCTGAAGTTCCTGCATCTGGAGCGGAAGATTCTGTTTCATGGTCATGAGCCGCTCGACACCGACACCACGCCCAATCTCGAAGGCGAACATTGGCTGCTTCACAACGATTTCACCCAGGCAGAAGGCGTTGCAAACCTCGACAAAGTGCCGGAGGCCGGGGCGTTGGTTACAATCGGCTTTGCCAAGCCGCTCGGCGGGTCGGGCGGATATGCGCGTTACATCGCTATTGCACCCGCCGATTGGACAGAGGGCGTTTCGGTCACCGAAGCGCCTGGTGCCCCGCTTTTCCGGCAAAAGGCGCCGCTCAAGCGCGACGAGAACGGCGTCTTCCGTCCGACGCCCTGATCGCTGGCGGTATCAACCGGGCGCCGGGCAGACGTTCAGCTCCTCCGGCGCTCGCGAAAACGTGACTGTCCCGACGATAGCCATCATAGTTGCTGGCGCTATCGTGGCATGAGCGCCAGTCCTGCCACGGGAGGCAGTCATGCTCCGCCTATCTGCCGCCGTTCTGCTAATACTGGCTTTCTGGCCGCTCGCCGCTTCGGCCCAGGCAGAGCCGCCGCCGTCGAGATGCGTTGCGATCGCCGAAGCGCTGCCGTCGGCCACCTATGCCAGCTTCACAGCGCCAAAGGCGCAGACGCCTCCGCTGGCCGAGGCTTTCGTCGACGGCGACGTTACGATCACCTATGCCGGCCATTCGACCTACATCATCGAGACGCCCGCCGGCGTCAGGATCGCCACCGACTTTTCCGGCGTTTACGGCGCTGACCCGCTGCCGCGCGTGGTGACCATGAACAAGGCGCACCGCACCCATTATTCGGACCATCCGGATCCCGCCATTGAGTATGTGCTGCGCGGCTGGAATCCGGACGGCGGTCCGGCGCGGCACGCCCTTGTCGTGGACGATGTCTACATCCGCAACGTGCCGACGGATATCCGCAATGGCGGCGACCTCGGCAAGGACGGCAATTCCATCTTCATTTTCGAAGTGGCGGGGCTCTGCATCGGCCATCTCGGCCATCTGCACCACCGGCTGGAAGACGCGCATTACGGCGCCATCGGCCGGCTCGACATCCTTATGGTGCCTATCGACGGCGGCATGACGCTGTCGCTCGACCGGATGACCGAAATCACCGCGCGGCTCTATTCCTCGATGATCCTGCCGATGCATCGCCATGCGACTCCGATCAGCGAATTCACAGGTAGGATGGGCGACGATTTCGCAGTGGAATTCCTGTCCGGCCAGTCGCTGACGGTTTCGCTGAAGACCCTGCCAGACCGGCCGACGATCGTCATTCTCGACGGGGTTTGAATCGCTTCGTCGCGATCTTCTCCACGTGCGCAACCTCTTCGTTCCACCTCGCTCGAAACACTCGCTGTCGCGAAATCAACGAGCCTTAATGCTCCGTCAAGCTTGCCGGAAAGTTTGCGACAGCTCCTTTCATTGTGCATTGCACAAAATCTAACCGGGGCTTACCATTCCTTTGATGCGGGCGGATGGGTTTGGGTAACGCCTGAGCGGTGAGCGGCCGACGCTTCGTCGACGCGCCCTTATAGCTGAGGATCCTGATGACCCTTTCAAGTCCTGACCAATCCGGTGCTGCAAGCCTCGAGTCGATCGCCCGAAACGGCAGCCTGCTGCGCCGCATTGCGGTGCGGATTCCGACCTATCTGTCGGACCTTCGCGAAAATCCGGCATGGCTGCCGATGTTTATGCTGGCGCGCACCATGCCGGCGCGGCGGTTGCATTGGCGTGGCGCAAAACCGGTTCGACCCACACAAAAAGACCAGGAGACGATGTTCGCTGGCGTCGATCGTGACGCGGTGGTCGGCGCGCTCCGCTCGGACGGCCTCTTTTCCGGGCTTGCCCTGCCGTCGTCGATCCACGAGGAAATCGCCAGCTTTGCGCAGCGCACGCCTTGCTTCGGCAATTTCGACCGTCGCCTGGAGTTCCTGCCGGCCGAACATGCCGAGGCCGAGAAGCACTTCGGCCGTCCCTTGCTCAGCGGCCATTTTTTCGAGCGGGTTCTCGACTGCAACGCTGCGCTTACGGTACAGCGCGACCCGCTGCTTCTCGACATCGCAGCCCATTATCTCGGCAGCCAGGCGAAGCTGATCACCACGCGCGTCTGGTGGAGCTTTCCGACGAGCTCCGTCTCCGACGCCGAGAAGAACCTGGCGTCGCTTGGCAAATACCACTTCGATCTCGACGATTGGCGGATGCTGAAATTCTTCTTCTATCTCAATCCGGTCGATGCCGAGACCGGTCCGCATGTCTATGTTCGCGGCAGCCATAATCGCCGCATCCTCAAGCATCAGATGACGCTTCTTGTCGGCCACCCCGCGGAAGAGGTTCTGAGTGTCTACGGCGCGCAGAGCCCGATTATGCTGACCGGCGAGGCAGGTTTGGGCTTTGTCGAGGATCCCTTCGGCTTCCACATGGGCACCGTGCCGACGCGCAAACCGCGGCTGATGATGGAAGTCGGCTTCGGCGTTTCGCCGCCCTCGCGTCGGCGGTTCCACGGCGAGCCGGTTATTCGCTGATTTTTGGCCCGAAACAGCCTTTTGGGAACCTGGCCTAACTTGTCTTGGTGCCGCCGCGCCGCAGATGCTCGTCCAGGCGCGGCATGATCTCGACGAAGTTGCAGGGCATGTGCCGGTAGTCGAGCTGCGGCTTCAGAATGCCGTCCCAGGCGTCCTTGCAGGCGCCGGGCGAACCCGGCAGCACGAAAACGAAGGTCGCGTTGACGACGCCGCCGGTCGCCCGGCTCTGGATCGTCGAAGTGCCGATCTTGTCATAGGAAATGCGGTGGAACACTTCGGAAAAGCCGTCCATGCGCTTTTCGAAGATCGGCTCCAGCGCCTCCGGCGTCACATCGCGGCCGGTAAAGCCGGTGCCGCCGGTGGTGATGACGACATCGATCGCGTCGTCCCTCGACCAGCCCAGAACCTTGTCTCGGATTTTTTCGCGGTCGTCGGTGACGATGTCGCGGGCGGCCAGGATATGGCCGGCCTCCACGATGCGGTCGGCCAGCGTTTCGCCGGATTTATCGTCGGCGAGGCTGCGCGTATCGGAAACGGCCAGCACCGCGATGCGCACGGGAATGAAGGAGCGGCTCTCGTCAATCCTGGCCATGCGTGTCAGCCTCCGATGTCATGCTTCGCGTCGCGGCGACGAACCAGTCGGGATGGCGGCTGCGGATATCGACGGCCGCGCGCTTGGCGACATTGCCGGTCTCGAACAGCCCGAAGCAGGTTGCGCCGGAACCGGACATCCGGGCGAACCCCGCTCCGGACTTGTTGAGCACCGACAGCGCCTTGCCGACGGCGGGTTGGATCGCCCGCGCCGCGGGCTCGAGATCGTTGCGGGTGATCTCCAGCCAATTGCGGATGCTGTGGAAGTCGAGGTCGCGCGGCAGCGGCGGCAGTCCCTCATTGTCGCGATCAGAAAGCGCATTGAACACCTCGGCCGTGGAGATGGCAGTGCCGGGATTGACGAGAACCAGCCCGATCGCGGGAAAGCCCGGCACGGCTGACAGTTCGTCACCGACGCCGCGCGCGATCAGCGGCTTTGCCATAAGGCACATGGGAACGTCGGCGCCCAGCGAGAGGCCGACTCGCGCCAGGTCGGCATCGCCGAGGTCCAGCCTCCATATCTCAACCAGCCCGCGCAGCGCCGTTGCGGCGTCGCTCGACCCGCCGCCGACGCCGGATGCGACCGGCAGGTTTTTTTCGAGCCTGATGGCGACCGGCGGTGTGTGCCGCTGACCGGCCTGCTCTCGCAGCGCGTCGCGCGCTTTAACGACCAGATTGCTGTCGTCGAGCGGGACTGCGGAGGCATATCGGCCCGAGACGGAAAACCCGTCGCTGTCGGCAAGCTCGATGTCAACCCGGTCGCCGAAGCGCGTGAACACCGCCAGGCTCTCGATCGTGTGATAGCCGTCGGCGCGCCTGCCGGTGACGTGCAGCGCGAGATTTAATTTGGCATGCGCATGCAATGCCCGGACCCCATTGCCGGAAGCCACTGTCTCAGTCACGAGGGGGATGATGTCAGTCCTTGGCCAGGCGGTATTCGCCGGTCTTCGGGTCTCTGACCAGCGTGCCCATTGTGCCGTTGGTAGCCTGCTTTTCGGTGCGCCGTATCTTGGCCGTCACGCGCTCGGCTTCCCTGACGAAGGAGCGATAGCCGAAATAGGCGAGCAGGCCGACTGCGATAAAGAAAATGATCTGTGGCATGTCAAACTCCTCCCTCGCAAGGCCGACTGCGGCGCCGGTCGGGCCGGTCAAGCTTTTAAGTTAAACGCTTTCGCCGGTTTTTCAAAGCCCGAAGCGCGCCCATAGCGCGCGCTCTTCCGCCGCATCGATCACGCCGCTTGCGGCAGCAGCGGCGATCTCGGGCGCCGAAAAGCCGCCTCTGCTTGAGCCGAACCAGCCGAAGCGGCCGAACAGGCCGCGCGGCGCCGTGATCAGCTTGAGCTGGGTTTTTGGCCCGAAACGGGCCCTCAGCACGCTGCGCATATCGCCAAGCGCATCGACAAGGCCGAGCTCCAGTCCCTTCTTGCCGGTCCAGAACAGGCCGGTGAACAGGTCCGGGTCGTCCTTGAGCTTGGCCCCGCGCCGGTCCTTGACGAGGTCGATGAAGGTCTCGTGGACCTCGAGCTGCAGCGCCTTCAGCCGCTCGATATCTTCCTTCTTCTCTGGCTTGAACGGATCGAGCACCGCCTTGTTCTGGCCGGCCGTGTGGACGCGGCGCTCGACGCCGATCTTCTTCAACAGCTCGGGAAAGCCGAACGAGGCCGACACCACGCCGATCGAGCCGACGATAGACGACGGATCGGCAACGATCTCGTCGCCGGCGACCGCGATCATGTAGCCGCCCGACGCCGCCACGTCCTCGACGAAGACCAGTACCTTTTTGTTCTTCTCGGTCGCCAGGTCGCGGATGCGTCTGAAGATCAGCCGCGACTGCACCGGCGAGCCGCCCGGCGAATTGATCGAGATGGCGACCACGGGCGCATCGAAGGAAAACGCCTTCTCGATAGGGCCGGCAGTGGATGCGAGCGACAGGCTGGGCCGGAACTGGCCGCCGCCGGGCATGATCGTGCCGTGCAGCCGGATGACGGGAATGACGACGATGTCGGAACGCCAGGATTTCGGCAGCAGGCGGTTCAGGAAGCGTTTCACGGGTCTCCGCTCGATTGGCTTGAAGGCATGTAGGGATTCGCCGGCCAACGGCAATGCCGCGCCGCCGGCCGGTAGAAAAAGGCTCAGTCGCCGAACAGCGAAGCCAGCCCGTTGTTGATCATCTCGGTCCGCTCGGTTGGGCCGTCGCCCGATTGTGCATGCAGCATCAGCGGCGGGCGGATCGACAGTTTTCCGCGTGCGCCGAGTATTGCCCTGACGACAATGCGGATCGCCGCTGCCTCGGGGCGAGGGTGGACGGCCAGCATCTCGGCGTCGCCGAAGCGGCCTGATATCGCATCGAGGATGGCGCCGAGCTGATCGGGCCTGGCAATCACGGCAAGACCGCCGCGCGGCCTGACCACAGCAGCCGCGCTTCGGATCCAGCTGTCGAACAGCCCGTCCTCCATCACATGCGCCGCCTTCCTGAGCGGGTCGGGCGTGGCGCGATCCTCGGCCGCGTTGAAGGGCGGGTTCATGATGACGAAATCAAAGGAATTGTCGGCAAGCCCAGTGGCGGTTCGCGCCCGGCCCGACAGCGCGACGTCGGCGGCGAGCACCGAGGCGCGGTCGTTGAGATGCGCATTGCCGGGGTGGGCAAGCGTCGTTGCGGCGAAGGCCGCCATTTCCGGAGACCGTTCGATGAGCACGGCCTCGGCATCAGGACAGCGCGACAGCACGGCCAGGCCTGCGGCGCCAGCACCGGCGCCGAAATCGGCAAGGCGCCCGGCGAAGGAGGACGGCACGGCAGCCGCCAGCATCATGGCGTCCATGCCGGCGCGATGGCCTGCCTGTTTAGGCTGCACCAGCCAGAACCGCCCGCGATGGAAAGCATCGACGGTATGGGCCGGCGTGTCCTGGACAAGGGTGGCGCGCGCCGCGGACATTACTTCTGGCGCATCTCGTTGGCGATGCCGGCATCCGTCAGGATGCGCCGCGCCGCATCGGCCTGGTCGGCTTCGACCATGATGCGCCTGGGCAAGATGCCGATCGAACCGTCGAGCACGCTCATGTTCTGGTCGGCGACGAAACAGCCGATGCCGGCATCGCGCATCAGCGATTCGACAAAGGAGATGATCACGGCGTCGTTGGTGCGGATAAGCTCTATCATAGGAAGAAACTCGCAGGTTGCAGCGTCTATGTAAACGTGGGTGGCTTCCGTCGCCACCTCGACCGCGCCAAATCGCCTCTTGCCGTGCCTGTGGGTAGCGCCCTAGAGTTTGCGGCGGTATCGGGGTGCCGTCGTGCGCGTGACATAAGACGGGAGTTTGTCGTGGGTGTCGTTCTCAACATCGAAAACGGGAAGCGGGAAGCCGCCTCCATTAAGGATCTCATCGACCTGACTTCGGCCGATATGGGGCGTGTCAACAAATTGATCCTGTCGAAGGCCGGTTCCGACGTCGAGATGATCCCGGAGATTGCCAACCACCTGATCTCTTCGGGTGGCAAACGGCTGAGGCCGATGCTGACGCTCGCCTCAGCGCAGATGTTCGGCTATTCCGGCGACGGCCATGTCAAGCTCGCCACATCAGTCGAGTTCATGCACACCGCCACGCTCCTCCACGACGATGTCGTCGACGAGAGCGGCATGCGGCGCGGCAAGAAGACCGCCCGCATGATCTGGGGCAACCAGGCGAGCGTGCTGGTCGGCGATTTCCTGCTCGGCCAGGCTTTCCGCATGATGGTCGATGTCGGTTCGCTGGAAGCGCTCGACATCCTGTCCAGCGCCGCCTCGATCATTGCCGAGGGCGAGGTGATGCAGCTCGCCGCCGCCAAGAACCTCGAAACCACAGAGGATGAGCATTTCGCGGTGATCAAGGCCAAGACCGCGGCCCTGTTCTCGGCCGCCGCCGAGGTCGGTCCGGTTATCGCCCAGGCGACGCGAAACGATCGCGCGGCGCTGCGCTCCTATGGCATGAATCTCGGCCTTGCCTTCCAGCTGATCGACGATGCGCTGGATTATGGCGGCACCAGCAAGGATCTGGGCAAGAATGTCGGCGACGACTTCCGCGAAGGCAAGGTGACGCTGCCGGTGATCCTCGCCTACCGGCGCGGCACCAAGGCCGAGCGCATCTTCTGGAAGCGCGCCATTGAGGACAATGTCACCGACGACGCCGGGCTGGAAAAGGCGATCGGATTGATGACCCGTCACGGCGCGATCGCCGACACGATCGGGCGCGCCGGCCATTTCGGCGAGATCGCCCGCGACGCGCTGGCGCCGCTCGAAGCGACACCGCAGAAATCGGCGCTGATCGACGTCATCGATTTCTGCATCAGCCGGGTGAACTGAAAGACATCGCCGGCGGCCGGCACCGCGCCGGCCCGCGATTTTGGTCTTCCCGGAATTGCGGCGGTGAAATCATGCACGTTCCGCAGCAGCATGGTTAGCAAGTAGGGCAGGGCTCTGTGACGGTCAGCGCGCCCGGCAAACTGTCGAGGTCATGAAAATGACCACGCGCTCTTCAGCAGCGCCACGAGCTCGCTCTGACGGCTGGTTTCGGTTTTCCGAAAAATTCGCTCGAGATAGGTGCAGGCCGATTTGACGGCGATGCCGATTTCCATGGCCGCCTCCTGCACCGAAAGGCCCGAGGCAAGCTCGACGGCGAGCCGGGCTTCTGCCGGCGTCAGGTCGAACAGGCCTGAAAGGATACTGGGCGATGGAACAGTCGCGCCGATGCCGACCACGGTTGCGGCAACGAGAATGTCCGCGCCCGAAAAAATATCATGCGCGGCGCGGCGCAGCGGCAACAGGTGAACGACCAGCGCGGACCGCCCCTTGATGGCAGCGACGGGGATGGACCGCACGACGCGGTTATCCCGGTTCTGCGCGATCGCCTGCTGGAACAGCGCGTTTGCAGTTTGATCGGCAATCGCGATGCCGCCATGGGCTGTGGGAAGGAAGACGTCGGCCATGTCTTCGAAAAGCGGATTGGCCGTCAGCACACGGCCCGATCCACTCATGCCCGATCCATTCATGATTGCGGCCGGCAGCCCGATTTCCCGGAGAATGGATACGGCGGTCCTGGCCCGTTCCAGGCCCAGGCGCCCGGCGACAAGGCTCGCCCGTGCGAGGTGCGGACGCAGTCCGTTCAACAGTCCGATTGCGGCCTGGTCATAACTCCCGTCCTTCAGCCAGCGCTGGAAGACAAAAAGGACAAGCTCGCGGCCAGGCATGGGGATGGCTGTGCACAGATGCGGCCCGATGCCAAACGCGGTGGCACTTTTGCGAACGGGATCGCACTCGATCTCCTCGCAGATGATGAAATTATCGACCCACACAAAGGTTGCCGGCTGCGCGGCGCACATGCGCTTCACTCTCTCGGAGAACCGCCAAGTATCCCCCTTCATGAACGCGTCGAGCAAGGGCTGGACATGCGTTTCGGTGATGGCGCGGACCGGCGAATGATCGCTGACTACAAAGATCGCGCCGTTTGCCGAGCGGGAGATCGCGCTTGCCGCCGCCAATACCTCCGGCCACAGCTCGGCCGCGAACGCCGCTTCGTAGATTCGATCGACAATGGCGAAGGCCTGCTGGTCCTGCGGCATTTCCAGCATCGGCATCTTCCTGGGCGAAGCAACGGCATCCATCTGCACAGTTCCACGCATCATTCCGCTGCGTAAACTTTCGCCGCCCGCCGCTTACGGATCGCTTACGGCATCGCGGCGCCGGTGCTGCAGCAGGACAGGCCGGCGGCGCGTCAGGCCGGCAAAGCGCGGTCGACGGTCGCAGTTGGGCGCATTTTCGCGTGGTTTTTGATAGCATGACCCGATTGTGAATTCGGGCCGGGTTGAAGCGTGACCCCAAAAAGGCCATGCTTTACCTGGAAAAGATCGAGTCTACGGCGATCCCGCTGACGCGGGCATGGCTTTGACTGAAAGGGATACGATGCGGCAAGGATGTGCGCGCTGGCTGACAGGGCTGGCAGTTGTGACGGGCATGGCGATCTCCGGTCTGCCCGCCTATGCCAAAGAGACCACCGAGCCGGTCAATATCACGTCGTTCTCGGGGGCCTATCTTGCCGCGCGGGTCGCCGAAGGCGACAATGATCTCGACAGCGCCATCGCCTACTACAAGCAGGCGCTCGCCTTCGCTCCCGGTGATACCTCGTTGCAGCAAAGCCTGATGCTGTCGCTGATCGCGCAAGGGCGCTTCGAAGAATCCCTGGTCTATGCAGACAAGCTCAAGACGGTTCCCGACGTCGAGCGGTTCTCGCGCCTGGCGCTGGCCGTCGGCTCCTTTCACAAGAAGGACTTTTCCAAGGCCGAATACTGGCTCAAGCTTTCGCTCGAATCCGATCTCGACCGGCTGATCTCCGGCGTCATGACCGGCTGGGCCAAGCAGGGCGCCGGCGACCCCGGCGAGGCCATGGCCTCGATCGACAGACTGCAGGGCCCGGACTGGTTCGGCCTCTTCAAATCCTTCCATCGCGCGCTTATCGCCGATGCCTCGGGCCTGCCCGAAAAGGCGGATGCGATTTACGCCGCGACCTTGCAGGACACCGCGACCGGCGCCGCCGCGCCCGAAACCTGGATGCGCAATGCGCAGGCCTATGCCTCCTTCCTTGCCCGCAAGGGCGACAACGACAAGGCGCTGTCCGTGCTCGATCAGGCCGAGGCATTTGCCCCCGGCAAGGTCGAGATATCAGCGCTTCGCGACAAGATCACCAAGGGCGAGAAGGTCGAACCCTTCGTTGTAGGCCCGTCCGACGGCGCCTCGGAAATTCTGCTCGATCTCGCCACCGCGCTCAATCGCGGTGGCGGCGAGCCGTTCGTTCGCCTCTATCTGCAATATGCCCTGGCACTGCGGGCCGACAGCGACGCGGCCCTTGTCCAACTCGCCGCCGTTTCCGAGCAGTTGAAGGACGGCGAGGGCGCCATCGCCTTCTATCGCCGCATCCCGGCCAGTTCGCCACTGAAGGCGCTTTCGGAACTGCAGCTCGGCCTCAACCTTGCCGATCTCGACCGCTATGACGAGGCCATCGCCCATCTGAAGGCCCTCGTCCAAGCGCATCCCGACGACATGCGTGCCTATCAGGCGCTCGGTGGCGTCTATGCCTCAAAGGAGGATTTCCGCTCCGCGGCTGGTCTCTATGACAATGCGGTAGCGATGCTGAAGTCCCCGACCCGCGCTGACTGGAATATTTTCTACCAGCGCGGCATCGCCTATGAGCGACTGAAGGAGTGGCCCAAGGCCGAGCCGAATTTTCGCAAGGCGCTGGAATTGTTCCCCGACCAGCCGCAGGTTCTGAACTATCTCGGCTATTCCTGGGTGGACATGAACGTCAACCTCGAGGAAGGCCTTCAGATGATCCAGAAGGCCGTCGACCTCAGGCCGAGCGACGGCTACATCGTCGATTCGCTGGGCTGGGCCTATTTCCGCATGGGCAGGTTTGAAGACGCTGTGCGCGAAATGGAGCGCGCCGTGTCGCTGAAGCCGGAAGATCCGGTGCTGAACGATCACCTCGGCGATGCCTATTGGCGCGTCGGCCGCAGGCTGGAAGCCACCTTCCAGTGGAACCAGGCCCGCGACCTGAAGCCGGATCCCGACGTGCTCGCCGCCTTGCAGCAGAAACTGCTAAAGGGCCTGCCGCCGATCGAATCCAACACAGCGCAGGAAACCCCGAAGGTCAAGCCCGAGCCGGCGCCCGCGCCGAAGGGCTGAATACTTCTGAATTCGATTATGCGGGGCTCGTCGCCGCTGTCGCTAAGGGTCTGGACTATAAGCCATGCTAATCGTGCTCGGTGCCGAGCACCGCTCGGAGCCCTGAGTCGTTCTGGCGGAGATGTTCCTCGATCCATCGGGTCGTACGGTCGTAGGCATCCGAAAACAACTCGGAATGCCGACTCCAATCCATGAAGCTGATCGTGTTCGGAACCTCCGGACAGACCAAGATATCCTCTTCGCCGACGGCAATGTCCTGCGGCCGGTGTGCCAGCATGCTCGAGGCAATGACCTGAAGCATGCTGGGAACCCGAGGCAAGCGGGCACGACCGAAAGGGTTCAGCAAGGCCAATGCCAGTTCGGAAGCTCCGGGGATGCGGTCATAGTCTATGTCGTATTTCTGCGGTGCACTCGTCCCGAAGGTAACGATGACATTGGGTCCGGTCTTGAGCTCCGTCATCTGCTCCAGCGGCAAATTGTTCATGATAGCGCCGTCCACCAGCATATCGCCGTCATCTGTAAAGAACGGCGGCAGGACGCCCGGGATGGAGCCCGACGCCCGAACGGCGTGCCAGAGCTTTCCACGACGGTGGACATGGGGCTGACGGCTGCTCAGATTGGTCGAAAGCGCAAAGAACGGAAGCCAAAGATCCTCGATCAGAACGTCGCCGTATTCCAGCCGAAGAGCCCGATCAAACGCTTTGTGATCCAGAAGCGCGAAATGCGGCAAGGTGGGACGGCGAAACGCCCGGCTCTTGATAAATATGTTGTGGGTGCCTCGGTCGATCTGGTCGGCATCCAAGCCTCTTGCGAAGCCGGCCATCATCGCCGCTCCGGAACTTGTCCCGCCGAGATAGTCGAAGCAAGCGCCCGCCTCAACGAAAGCCTTGTAGACGCCTAAATGAGCGCTGCCGAGGGACCCACCCCCTGCCGCCACGAAGCCCAATGCCTTGCCCGAAATAAATCGGACCAGGCGCTGGAAATCAGACCCGTCGTCCAGCGCAACATGATGATGCTGGTCAACATAGGGTCGCTCATCGAGCCATGCAGAGGTACCGGAGACCGCTGCCGAGCGATTGTCGTGAATTAGGACAAGCCGACTGGTCGATGGCGGATGGACCGCTAGCGTCAGTTCCTCAGACGGGTTCAGGCGAGGCGAGCAGGACGCGTTGGCCAGCAACAGGACGGTATCGGCCTGGCGAATGCAGACTTGGGTCCATTCATTAGGTTCCTCATCGGCAACATAGACGATGAATTGGGCTTCCGCCTCCAGTTCGTTCAACCAGTTAAGGATCGGCTGGTCGTCGATCGGAAGACCTGGGAACTTCGCTTGGATCTCAAGCCGGGAAACGAACCGAGCGCGCGTGGCCGCGCCGAACGCTTGCCGCAGGTGCTGGATGAGCACCGGTGAGATGCGACTTCCGCCGGCTGCAATGATCGCAAGCGTTCGGATCTTGGCAGGTTCCTTTAGACGCGACGAACTCGGAGATTGGGTGGCAAACCGGCGCGCCAGAAATACCGTGACCGCCTCTCTCAGGCTCGGCAATGTCTCGGCCGCCTTCTCGAAATGATTGCGACCGATTTCAAGGACAATCGAATCGCGCGCTGCAAGGACAGTGGCCGTGCGGGGTAGTCCTGCGAAGAAACCGATTTCACCGATGAGTTCACCCTGTGCGATCTCGGCGACCGAGCCAGTCGAATCTCCTTTGTGTACCGTAAAGCGTCCAGACAGCACGATGAAAAACCTGTCCGACGCATCGCCTTCGCGAACCAGAACCTCACCGCGTCTCAGGACCCGACGGTCGGATTCGGCAGCTAAAGCCTCGAGCGCCAGCAACGACGCCCGATCGAACATCAATGTCGCCGACAATAAACTCGCTGCAAGAGAATCGACGGAGGACATCTGAGCCATCCCTTGGGAATCCATGACTTTTGTCTCCTCGAGGGTGCTGGACGCCCTGCCGAATGACACCATACCACACATGAGAGCCGCCGAACGGCTGAGGCGCGGGACTGACCGCTGGGCGCTCTCTGGCTCCCAGCAAGGGCCACGATCAGGCCGCCACGCCGCTCTCGGCGTCCGTCTTTTGGGCCGGGAAATTCACTTGAGCCCACATCGCGAACCTGCTCGCTTGCCTGCCTGCTATTTTGTTTGCAAGCGCAATCTCGTCGTGCGGACCCGGGCCAAGGTAAGTGTGAACCTGGAAGTAGCTAAAAGTCCCTGCCACCTCGGCGGCCCAGGAAAAGAGGTAGCAAAAACGTCCGTTGGGACTTGTTTGAATGAAATCTTATGTCCCTGCCGTTTCAGCGTGTCGACGATTTCATTGAAGCTTATGAAATCACCGACCAAAGGCAGATGCTCGCCGTTTCCTGGCTCATCCGGGTGTCCGAATGCGCCGGCCACGATGTCGCCGAGTTCGGTGATGTCGCCCATGTGAATGCAACGTACGTCCGGATCAAGGGGAAGAGCCCAGCCCAGGTTTCCATCTTCCTGCTTTTGCGGAGCAAGTGCGCCCACAAAGTTCTGGTAGAAAAATGGCGCGATAACGAACGTATGATGCGCAAAGCTGGCCTTCTTCACGATCCAATCAATTTTGGCTTTGCCGGTGAAGTGGGGAACGTGGGGCTTGCCGCCGCTGATTGCTTCTACATTGGGCAACGTTGACTAGACAAATGCTGGACGCCGGCCTCTTTGGCGGCGCGCACCGCTGCTGTTGCCTGCTTGAACTCGTCGGTACCTTCTTCCCAAAAATTGGTGACCAGAAAGACGCCGTATGCCCCTTCAAATGCAGCTTTGAGGCTTTCCGGGCGGTCCAGATCTGCTTCGACGACTTCCTCGGCGAGTTCGCGGTTTTTGCTGGGACACGCCTCTGCGGCCGGCCCCTTGCCTTGACGCTTGCCGGTGGGCGCTCTAGGGAGGGCCGCATCCCCGCCTTTCCCGTCGAGGCCGCCGTGACTGTTGATATCCCAGCCCATATGCATCCCAGCCGCTCGTTCCAGGAGCTGATCCTGACCTTGCATAACTACTGGGCTGACTATGGCTGCGTCGTTCTCCAGCCCTACGACATGGAAGTTGGCGCCGGCACGTTCCATCCGGCGACGACGCTGCGCGCGCTCGGGCCAAAGCGCTGGAACGCGGCCTATGTGCAGCCTTCGCGCCGGCCCAAGGACGGGCGCTACGGCGAGAACCCGAACCGGCTTCAGCACTATTACCAGTACCAAGTGATCCTGAAGCCGAACCCGGCTAATCTGCAGGAGCTTTATCTCGGCTCGCTGTCGGCCATTGGCGTCGATCCACTTCTGCATGACATCCGCTTCGTCGAGGACGACTGGGAAAGCCCGACGCTCGGCGCCTGGGGGCTGGGCTGGGAGTGCTGGTGCGACGGCATGGAAGTGTCGCAGTTCACTTATTTCCAGCAGGTCTGCGGCATCGAATGCGCGCCGGTGGCGGGCGAGCTCACCTACGGGCTGGAGCGGCTGGCCATGTATGTGCAGGGCGTCGACAATGTCTACGACCTCAACTTCAACGGCCGCGAGGGCGCCGACAAGGTGACCTATGGCGACGTCTTCCTGCAGGCCGAGCAGGAATATTCGCGCCACAATTTCGAATTCGCCAACACGGCGATGCTGCTTCGGCATTTCGAGGACGCCGAAGCCGAGTGCAAGGCGCTGCTCGATGCCGGCGCGCCCTTCTCCCCCCTCGAGGGGGAGATGCCCGCGAAGCGGGCAGAGGGGGTTGCCTCAGAAGGCACCGCAAGTAGGACGTCGAGCACTGCCCGAGCGACCTCTCCCGGCCAGGCTTCGTCCGGCCACCCTCCCCCCAAAGGGGAGGGGAACCACCGCCTGGTATTCCCCGCCTACGACCAGTGCATCAAGGCCAGCCACGTCTTCAACCTGCTCGACGCGCGCGGCGTGATTTCCGTCACCGAGCGGCAGAGCTACATCTTGCGGGTACGCAATCTGGCGAAAGCCTGCGGCGAGGCGTTTTTGCTGACGCAGGCTGGCGGGCTGGCGGCTTAGCTCCAGAGGCTATTTGCGATTTCGACTGAAGCGCTGATTGGCAATACGCCTTGGCCGCTGGAGCCAGCCATCGTCCGCAGCGCTTGTCTAACGCCAGGCATCGCGAACGTCCCATGAGCCTGCGCTGCGAAACAGGCGCTGAGCGCGAGGATCTGTAGGAATGTCGATGCCGTCTTCATGGTCGTTCAGCCAATAGTTCCCTGCCTGAGCGTTGGTCGCTTCAGCGCTGCGTTCGGTTCATGGAAATCTTTGACCCAAGGACGGATAGCCCCGCTTCGACCCGACAGGCAGCGGAATTTTTTTGGAAATCGTCGGTAGACACGCCGATTGCATGGGGAAGGGTGACAGCGGCCAGCCGAGTTGCTATGCCCCGCCCGGACCATTTTGCCGCGTGAGCACAATCAATGCCCGACCTGCTTTTAGAACTCCGTTCGGAAGAGATTCCCGCGCGCATGCAGCGCAAGGCGGCGGGCGACTTGAAGAAGATGATGACGGACGGTTTGGTTGAGGCCGGGCTGACCTATGAGGCGGCGCGCGAATATTGGACGCCGCGCCGGTTGGCGCTCGACATTCGCGGCGTGACCGCGCGCTCGAAGGACATAAGCGAGGAGATCAAGGGACCCTCGACCAAGGCGCCCGAGCAGGCGGTGCAAGGTTTTCTGCGCAAGGCCGGCCTTTCCTCGGTCGCCGAGGCGCATGTCCATGCCGATCCGAAGAAGGGCGACTTCTATGTCGCCCATATCTCCAAGCCGGGCCGGGCGGCGGAAGAAATCATCGCCGAACTGGTGCCGGGCATCATCCGCGGCTTTCCATGGCCGAAATCGATGCGCTGGGGGCCGGCCTCGGCGAAACCCGGATCGTTGCGCTGGGTACGGCCGCTGCAATCCATCCTTTGCACCTTCGGCCCGGAGACCGAGGAGCCGGTGGTCGTCGACTTCGAGATCGACGGCATCCGCTCGGGCAATGTCACCTACGGCCACCGTTTTCATGCGCCGGGCGCGATCACCGTGCGCCGCTTCGACGACTATGCCGCCAAGCTGGAGGCGGCGAAGGTCGTGCTCGACGCCGACCGGCGCAAGGAGATCATCCTTTCCGACGGCAGGAATCTCGCTTTCGCCAACGGGCTCGATCTGGTCGAGGACGAGGGGCTGCTCGAGGAAGTGTCAGGCCTGGTCGAATGGCCTGTCGTGCTGATGGGCGAGTTCGAGCAGGACTTTCTCGCCATTCCGGCCGAGGTGATCCGGCTGACCATCCGCGCCAACCAGAAGTGCTTCGTTACGCGGCCACCGGGTGTCGGTGAAGCGCTTTCCAACCGCTTCATCCTGACCGCCAACATCGAAGCAAGCGACGGTGGCAAGGAGATCGCCCACGGCAACGGCAAGGTGGTGCGCGCCCGCCTGTCCGACGCGCTCTATTTCTGGAAGACCGACCAGGGCGACCTGCCTGATCTCGACCAGTTGCAGGCATCGGCGGAAAAGTTCGGGCTTGATCTCAAAAAGCCGCTCGACCAGCGCATGGCCCGTCTCGACCATCTCGGCGTCACCTTCCACGCCAAGCTCGGGACGCAGGGTGAGCGGGTTGAGCGCATTGCGCGGCTTGCCGAGGTGTTGGCGCCGATCGTGGCGAAGTCGATCTCCCCCCTTGAGGGGGAGATGGCCGGCAGGCCAGAGGGGGTTGTCTCGCGTGAAACGCCGGCATTCTCTGTCCGCGATAGGGCGTCGCGTCAGGACGTGCCGACCCCCTCTGTCGCCTTCGGCGACATCTCCCCCTCAAGGGGGGAGATTACCGCGCTCGCACGTCGTGCTGCCGTCCTGGCCAAGGCCGACCTCACCACCGAGGTAGTCGGCGAGTTCCCGGAATTGCAGGGCGCCATGGGCTGCAAATATGCGCTGCTGCAGGGAGAGCATCCCTCGGTCGCCGCCGCGATTGAGGAACATTATAAGCCGCAGGGCCCGTCCGACCGTGTTCCGACCGACCCGGTATCGGTGGCCGTAGCGCTCGCCGACAAGCTCGACACGCTGGTCGGCTTCTGGGCGATTGACGAAAAGCCGACGGGGTCAAAGGACCCGTATGCGCTGAGGAGGGCGGCGCTGGGAGTGATCAGGATTTTGGTCGAGAATCGTGTCCGGCTTGCGCTGACATCTCTCTTCGACCGCGTTTACAAGATGGCGAACTATCTCGCGTCCGGACGGCCCTTTAGCGCCGATCTCCTCGCCTTCTTCCACGACCGCCTGAAGGTCTATCTCCGCGACCAGGGCGCGCGGCACGATCTGATTGACGCGGTGTTGTCAAGTGGCGAAGCCCCCTCATCCGGCCCTTCGGGCCACCTTCTCCCCGCTGGGGAGAAGAGGTTGGCACCAGCGTTGGCGACCTCTTCTCCCCTCGGGGAGAAGGTGGCCGCAGAGCGGCCGGATGAGGGGGCTTCGCGGTCCGACGACCTGCTCCAAATCGTCCGCCGCGTCCAAGCACTTGGCACGTTCCTCGACACCGAGGACGGCAAGAACCTGCTTGCCGGCACCAAGCGTGCGGCCAATATCCTGGCTGCCGAGGAGAAGAAGAAAACGACCATCGCCGAACGTGTTGAGCCGGCTCTATTCCGGGAAGATGCCGAGAAAGCGCTGTTTGCCGCGGTGAATCAGGCCGAGAGAGAAGCCGGCCAAGCGATTCACACTGAAGACTTTTCCGCCGCCATGCTGGCGCTTAGCGCGTTGCGTGAACCGGTTGATTCATTCTTTGAACGCGTTCTCGTGAATGATGAGGACCTGGCCGTGCGCGCCAATCGTCTGGCACTGCTGGCACGCATCCGGGCAGCGACCGACAAGGTTGCGGATTTCTCGAAAATCGCCGGCTGAGGCTTGGGAAAATATTTCTTTCCCAATAGCCGGTCGAGCCGGCTTACAGTCATATGACGATCATCTCTGCTGGCACAAGGAACATGTTCGCCAACCCCGCGGAGGCTTTCATGAATTCCGCTCGCGACATCGAAGTGACAGAAGAAACCGCCGCCGAGACGCTTGAGCCCGTTTCCGAAACAACCCTCGACGAGGCCGCTGCCGCGATCGAAGCTGCCGATCTGTCGGAAGACGATGAGGACGGTGACGACGAAAGCGACGCGACGGCCGAGGAAGGCGCTGAAGACGACAAAGCCGCTACCCTCTTGGATGACGACGAGGACGAGGAAGACGGCGTGAAGGCCGAAGCGCCGGACGCTGACGAATAGGAGACACCGACGAAGAGGAAGAGTCGGACGCCACCGACGCGGACGACGAAGTCGCGGCCTGAGGTTTTTCAGGCGACGGAATTTTACTCAATGAACCAGGCGGCGCGCGAGCGTCGTCCTGGCCTCGAACGGCTATCTGGCCTGGTCGATCTCGGGAATGGGCGTCGGTTGCGGCGTTGCGGGCTCAGGCGGGCTGTTCGTTGCACTTATCTTTTTGTCGGATCTGGTGGCCGCCCCAGGTGCTGCGACAGCGGTTGTCGCGGCAGGTGCGACGCTGGGGGCCGGCTTTGCGAAGGCGTCGCCGACGATGCCGCCGCGAATGATCATCGGGCTTTGCATGAAGTCATGCTTGGGCTGGCTCGGGATCGCAGCAACTTTTTCATAGGTGACGTCGGGCACTGGTTCGCCGAGCGACACGATCGATGGCGTCGAGGAGCTCCCAGCCATCTTCACCGCTTCAGGCGCGCCGAGCCTGACGACGGATGGCGTCGAGGATGGTGCACCGAGAACAACGAATGACGAAGCCTGTGCTCCGCCCGCCGCCAGAGTGAGACCGAGCGCTGCCAGGATACGCACCCAGACCATGATAGTTCCCCTTGCCCAACAAGTCGGCACCATATCGTCCGGGAATTGATGCGGGCTTGCGAGGAAAGCTAGCATTTTAGCGATTTGATAATTCGCTAACGTCCGGACTTGCCCCGTAAACGTCACCGTATTACGCACCCACACCTGTGAGGTCCCGCATCTGTAAGGTGATGAGAGTGGCTGAGATACTTGCCGCCGGCGAGGCGATGGAGCGGGCGCTGGCGCTGCTCGACGTCGGCGATGTCGTCGCCATTCCGACGGAAACCGTCTACGGGCTGGCCGCCGACGCCACCAATGGCGTTGGCGTGGCGCGCATCTTCGAGGTCAAGGGCCGGCCGCGCTTCAACCCGCTGATCGCCCATGTCGCCGATCTGGCGATGGCCGAGCGCCTCGCGCTGTTCGATCCGCTGTCGAAAAGACTGGCGCAGTCATTCTGGCCGGGACCGCTGACGCTGGTGCTGCCGCAGCGGCCCGGCAACGGCATTCATCCGCTGGTCACCGCCGGGCTCGATACGATTGCGCTGCGCATGCCGAAGGGCTTTGGCGGCGAACTGATCGCCAGGCTCGGACGCCCGCTTGCCGCGCCCAGCGCCAATTCCTCAGGCAAGATCAGTGCAACGACGGCCGAGGCCGTGGCGGCGGATCTTGGTGCAAAAATCAAGCTGGTGGTCGATGGCGGCGCGACGTCGGTCGGGCTCGAATCGACAATCGTGAAGATCGAGGGGGGAAAGCTGCGGCTGCTGCGACCGGGAGGCATTGCCGCCGGGGAGATCGAAGCGGCCGCCGGCGTGAAGCTGTCGCGCGGTGCGGCGGGCATCGAGGCGCCGGGCATGCTCGCCTCGCATTACGCGCCTGGTGCTGCGGTGCGGGTCAACGCCGCAAAAGTCGCAATGGGCGAAGCCTTGCTGGCGTTCGGGCCCCGCCGTGCCGAAGGCTGGCAAGGCGCTGCCGCCTTGCGCAACCTGTCGGAGACCGGCGATCTGCGCGAGGCCGCGGCCAACCTCTTTGCCCATATGCGGGATCTCGATCGCAGCGGCGCCAAGACAATCGCCGTCGAGCCGATCCCCCTCGACGGGCTGGGCGAGGCGATCAACGACCGGCTTTCGCGCGCCGCCGCCCCTCGTGACAAGATCGACGCAGGGCCATAGTTTCCAGCTATGAACGACATATCCCGGGATATCGACCCCGCCATCATCGACCGCTTTGCGGCCATCGTCGGCGACAAATATGCGCTTCGCGACCGGCAGGACATCGCGCCCTACCTCACCGAAAGGCGCGGCCTGTGGCATGGCCGAACGGCGCTGGTGCTGAGGCCCGGCAGCGTCGACGAGGTCAGCCGCATTATGCGGCTGGCGACCGAGACGGGAACGCCGGTGGTGCCGCAAAGCGGCAACACCGGGCTGGTCGGCGCGCAGGTGCCGGATATGTCCGGCCGCGAGATCGTGCTGTCGCTGTCGCGGCTGAACCGCATCCGCGAGATCGACATCCTGTCCAACACGGTCACCGTCGAGGCCGGCGTCATCCTGCAGACGCTGCAGGAAGCGGCCGATGCCGCCGACCGGCTGTTTCCGCTGTCGCTTGCTGCGCAAGGCTCCTGCCAGATCGGCGGCAATCTCTCTTCCAACGCCGGCGGTACCGGTGTGCTTGCCTATGGCAATGCGCGTGAGCTCTGTCTCGGCGTCGAAGTGGTGCTGCCGACTGGCGAGGTCTTCGATGATCTGCGCAAGCTGAAGAAGGACAACACCGGCTACGATCTGAAGAACCTGTTTGTCGGCGCGGAGGGCACGCTCGGCATCATCACCGCCGCCGTGCTCAAGCTTTTCCCCAAGCCCAAGGGGCGCGAGGTGGCCTTTGCCGGCCTGTCGTCACCTGAGGCGGCACTGTCTCTGTTCAGCCTGGCGATGGATCGCGCCGGTGCCGCGCTCACCGCGTTCGAACTGATCGGCCAGAGGCCCTACGACTTTACGCTTCTGCACGCGCCAGGCGTCGTGCGGCCGCTGTCCGGGGACTGGCCGTGGTATGTGCTGATGCAGATCTCTTCGGGCCGCTCGGCGGAGGATGCGAGGGCCCTGATCGAAGAGGTGCTCTCAGCCGGCCTCGAACAGGAGATCGCCGGTGATGCGGTGATTGCGGCGAGCATCACGCAGGGCGATGCCTTCTGGAATTTCCGCGAGGTGCTGCCCGAGGCGCAGAAGCCCGAAGGCGCCTCGATCAAGCACGACATCTCGGTGCCGGTG
This sequence comes from Mesorhizobium sp. WSM4842, assembly GCF_055901575.1. Classification (NCBI taxonomy): domain Bacteria; kingdom Pseudomonadati; phylum Pseudomonadota; class Alphaproteobacteria; order Hyphomicrobiales; family Phyllobacteriaceae; genus Mesorhizobium; species Mesorhizobium sp. WSM4842. Next base: position 6,081,031 of record NZ_CM148372.1, on the reverse strand, counting down.
GCGGCCATCCCGCAATTCATCGAAAAAGCGGCCGGCGCCGTGCAATCGGTCAGCCCTGGCGCGCGCGAAGTCTGTTTCGGCCACATGGGCGACGGCAATCTCCACTACAATATCTCCCGGCCGGTCGGCGGCGATGACGAAACGTTTCTCGGGCTTTATCACGCCATGAACAAGGCCGTGCATGATGTCGTGCGCAGCTTCCACGGCTCGATTTCGGCCGAGCACGGCATTGGCCAGCTGAAGCGCGATGAATTGATCGCGACGGCGCCGCCGATGGCGATCGAATTGATGCGTAGGGTGAAGACGGCCTTCGACCCGGCCGGCATCATGAATCCCGGTAAGGTTATCTGATCCTTTCGATATCCTGTGAATGGTCGCATTCCGATAACCATCCCCTTGAGATCAGCAAAATTTAACCGACTTTCTTAAGCGCTGCGATAAGAAGCCCGCGCTAACGTTTCCCCATAACGAGGCTGGAAAAACCGGCCCGGAGAACCGGAAGACCGGCTCTCAGGAGAGACAGGAAAGGCACAATATGAACACTGGACTGAAGCCAGTCTGGGCCGGGCGCAACATGCGCCTCGACCCATTCCGCCTGCCGCAGGTGGTGAGCTACGGCACGCGCGACGATTATGGCGACGTTACCTTCACCATCGACCACCGTGGCGCCGTCATTCGCCGCATGCTGGAGATGAGCGGCGTGCCGGCGTTCATCGCTCTGCCTGCCAACGCGTTTCGTGGCGTGGCCGCCCGCGCGATGGAGGATCCGGATGGCAATGTCACGGTGACGCTGGAGCTTCTGCACAATGATCCGATGCTGTCGGTGCCGCTGCTGGTGGCCGACGATCTCGAGGATGTCGCCGCCGACTGGCGCGCCTGGGCTGCTGCCTACCGCCTGCCGATGCTTCTGATCGAATCGGACGGCATCGCCCGCACGCTGGAGGAATCGCTTGGCGCCGCCATCAAGACATTGCCGGCGCAGAACCGCCGCAAGGGTCGGGTTTCGACCACGCGTCGTCCGCGCTTCCTCGCCCGTCGCAGGGCCGGCGATCTCGGCCTCAGGCTGGTGATTGGCGGCCAGGAAATTGTCTCGCGGGAATAACTACACCAGCGGCTTTAGCGCCACCCACAGCCCACCACCGATCAGGCCGAGAAAGATCAGCCAGCCGACCTGGTTGTTCGACCTGAACAAAAGCATGCACTGGTCCGGATCGTCGATGTCCAGCCTTGCTATCTGCTGCGCCATATGGGCGCCGGCGGCGATCAGCCCGGCTAGCGCCGGCACCGGCGCCTGCGCCGACGCAAAGGCGATGGCGAAGCTGACCAGCGCCCCGCCATAAAGCCCAACGAGCCAGGTCTTGGTGTTGTCGCCGAACAGGCGTGCGGTCGAACGCACGCCGACGATGGCGTCGTCCTCCTTGTCCTGATGCGCATAGATCGTGTCGTAACCGATCACCCACAGGATCGAGCCGATATAGAGCATGACGGGCGGGCCATCGAGATCGCCGAATTCGACCGCCCATCCCATCAGCGCACCCCAGGAAAAGGCAAGGCCGAGAACCAGTTGCGGCCAGTTGGTGAATCGCTTCATGAATGGGTAGATGGCGACGACGGCGAGCGAGCAGATGCCGAGTAGGATGGCAAAGCTGTTGAACTGCAGAAGCACAGCGAGTCCAATCAATGCCTGGATAACGAGAAACGCCCAGGCCTGCCGGCGCGTGACCTTTCCCGCCGGCAGCGGCCGCGAGCGCGTGCGTTCCACCTGGTTGTCGATGTCCTGGTCGACCAGATCGTTGTAGGTGCAGCCGGCGCCGCGCATGGCGATGGCGCCGATCAGGAACAGCACGAGATACCATGGCGCCGGCAGCAGCGAGAGCAGTGGATCAGTAGGGCGTGGATAGGCACTCGCGGCAAGGGCTGCCGACCACCAGCACGGCCACAATAGCAACTGCCAACCGATCGGCCGGTCCCACCGGGCAAGCTGCGCATAGGGCCACAGCCAGCGCGGCAGAATGCGGTAGACCCAGTGGCCGCTCGGCGCATCGGCGACGCGGCCCTGGGCAGCTTTCGATTGGATGGGTTCCATCGTGCTGAAGTGGCAGCAGAGGCGAACGCCGTCAAGCATCAAGCCAAATGGTCATGCCGTAAAATATCGTAGGCGGCGAACCAGCCTTTCCCCGTTGATGTCCGACGTTCCCGTGCGCAATTGGTCCCAAATCATCCAAATGTCTTGACCCATCGTCCGGGGCGCAATAGCGCAGTCCTGATCGTGGAATGGCAAGGAATCTGGGCATGCGTGTTTTGTTGATCGGCTCCGGCGGCCGCGAACATGCGCTGGCCTGGAAGATCGCGGCCTCGCCGCTGCTGACGAAGCTTTACGCGGCGCCGGGCAACCCAGGCATCGGCCAAGAAGCCGAACTGGTGACGTTGGACATTGCCGATCATGCGGCGGTGGCCCGGTTCTGCGCGGAGAAAAAGATCGACCTCGTCGTGGTCGGGCCGGAAGGGCCGCTGGTCGCCGGCATTGCAGACGACCTCCGCGCTGAAAACATTCGCGTCTTCGGCCCGTCCAAGGCGGCGGCGCGGCTGGAAGGCTCGAAGGGTTTCACCAAGGATCTTTGCGCGAAATACGACATCCCGACCGCCGCCTATGGCCGTTTCGGCGACCTTGCGTCGGCCAGGGCCTATGTCGAAAAGATGGGCGCGCCGATCGTCATCAAGGCCGACGGCCTCGCCGCCGGCAAGGGCGTCACCGTCGCCATGAATTTGGCCGATGCGCTGGCAGCACTCGATGCCTGTTTCGACGGATCCTTCGGACAGGCCGGCGCCGAGGTCGTGGTCGAGGAGTTTCTCACCGGCGAGGAGGCGAGTTTCTTTTGCCTGTGCGACGGCGCCACCGCGCTGCCGTTCGGCACCGCACAGGACCACAAGCGCGTCGGCGACGGCGACATCGGCCCGAACACCGGCGGCATGGGCGCCTATTCGCCGGCCCCGGTGATGACGCCGGAGATGATCGAGCGCACCATGCGCGAGATCGTCGAGCCGACCATGCGCGGCATGGCCGAACTTGGCGCGCCGTTTTCCGGCGTGCTGTTTGCCGGGCTGATGATATCAGGCGAGGGGCCGAAGCTGATCGAATACAACACCCGTTTCGGCGACCCGGAATGCCAGGTGCTGATGATGCGGCTGAAGGACGACCTCCTGGTCCTGCTCAACGCTTCTGCCGACGGCCAGCTTGCGCATACCTCAGTGCGCTGGCGCGACGAGGCGGCGCTCACCGTGGTGATGGCGGCAAGGGGTTACCCCGGCACGCCGGAAAAGGGCTCGATGATCCGCGGCGTCGAAGAGGCCGCGGGCGATGCTGTCGAGATCTTTCATGCCGGCACCGCCATCAACAGCGGCGCGCTGGTCGCCAATGGCGGCCGTGTGCTCGACGTCACGGCCGTCGGCGGCACAGTCGGCGAGGCGCAGAGACGAGCCTATGCGGCGCTCGACCGGATCGATTGGCCGCAAGGCTTCTGCCGCCGCGACATCGGCTGGCAGGCCGTCGCGCGCGAGCAGGCGCGCTGACGCCGAACGGCTTTCAGCTTTTAGCGCAGGCCACGGTCGAACTCGGTTGATGCGGTGCTGACCGGATCGCTGGCGGCGGGCGCGGCTTCAACGGCTGATGCGGAAGGCTTTTCTTTCCGCGTCCAGGCCACATATTCGGCAATCCCTCGCGGAAGGCGCAGCAACGTCTTCACAGCAGGCATTTGAAAGCTGCTGCGGAACTTGGCCCAGCGGGCGCTGAACATGGCGATCATTTCGGAGAAGGTCGGTGATGCCACCACGGTGGCGTAGGTGATGGCATTGCCCGCAAGGCCGGCCTCGCGCGAGAGAGGCACCGGTATCGAGGCGAGGTAATCCGGCTGCGCATCGATCAGGCCGCCGAAGGGCCATTGCGCGCGCAATGTGGCGGCATCCATCGGTGCGACATTGACGTCGATATCGTTGGGCGTGCCGGCCACCCGGTAAGGACAGCGGAACCGTCCGCAATTGGCTTTTGCCGAAAACTGCCAGAGTGCGTAGCCTTGCCAGTTGCCCATCGGAAAATGCACGCCGATGTCCGGCTTGTAGCGCGCATACCAGAGCGGCAGCCGCGACAGGAGCCGGTATTTGTACTTATTGTCGGCGATGTGCCTGGCGGTCTTGCCGTTGGTGTAGAGCACCGGAAAGCGGCCCAGTCGCCGATGTACATGGCGCACGAACTCCTCTGCATCCTCGAGCGACATCCATTTCGTGGGGTCGTCATCCTCGATGTCGAGGGCAAGCAGGTCATCCGGACCAGGTTTCGCGAAATTGATGAAATTATTGGCCTGTCCCACAGGGTTGCCGGGGCGGGCGAGATGATAGGCGCCCCATTTCAGGCCGAGCGCCTTGGCCACTACCTTGCGCGTCTGGAACAGTTCCTGTGCCACCGCATGGCGCTTCCACAGCGTCTTGCAGAGCCGCGTCTCGGTCTCGTCGCCGAAACAGAAATAGACTGGCGGCATCCCGTCGGACGCCTTGTTGATGAAGCCGACGATCCGCTTGTCGGTCGCAAGTTCAGCCCAATCAATGGGATTGTATTCGTAGGCGTCGATCACCAGCGCCCGGTCGGCATCCTTCCACGGCGCGGAGAAATCCGAGGCTTGTGTCGGCCCCAACACCATTGTCATCGCGGTCGCGACGACGAGGAGTCCTAGGCGGCGAAGAGGGTGCGCCGGCGGCTTCAAACAGCAGATCCTTGCTGGCCAAAACCTGATCCTGAACCGCCATGGTTAAGGAAATACTTTCGGCGGCCCGCGGCGAATGCCGCAATTCTGCCGGTGGTGGCTTTACTGGCCATCAACGGGGGGAGAGCGGCTGGAACGGGTCGGGCGCCGGCGCTTGCGGCAGCGTTCCCTCAGCCTGGCGCTTGCGGTGATGGGCCAGCGAGCATTGCGGCGAACACAGAATGCCGCGATCCGACCAATAGGCGGCGCCGTCCTCGATCTTGCCCCGATGGTGCCAAAAACCTGCCGCTCGATAGGGCAGGCCGCATTCGATGCAGCGAAAGGCGTCAGGTCTGGCGAGCACGGGCGGTCCGATCCAGTATTCTTGAATCTGTCGCCGGTCGACTTGTCCGGCTTTTTGCCGATTTTAGCGTGAACAGCTCCAATTGCAAAATCCGCGTGACAAAATTTGACGTTTACGTAAAAAGAAGGCGGGAGAGGCGACCCAAAAGCGAATGGTTTTGTGTCCGCACGGATATTAAGTTTCCCTGCCGGACAGAGGAGGAGCGAGCGGCATGTATCGGGCACCGGTCGAGGAGATCGCCTTCACGCTGAAGCATGTGGCCGGCCTGAAGCCGGCGCTCGACGCCGGCACCTTTGGCGAGCTTGGCGAAGACCTCGTCGACGCCATTCTGGCGGAAGCCGGCCGCTTCGCCACAGAAGAGGTCGCGCCGCTCTACAAGATCGGCGATGAACAAGGCGCGGTGCTGAGCGGCGCTGCCGTCACCATGCCGCCCGGCTGGAAGGCGCTCTATCGCCGCTGGATCGACGGCGGTTGGAACGCGCTGTCCGCACCGGAGGAATTCGGCGGCCAGGCGCTGCCGACCATGCTGGGCGTCGCCGCGCTCGAAATGTGGAACTCCGCCGCCATGGCCTTTGGCATCGGCCCGACGCTCACCATGGGCGCGGTCGAAGCACTCGACAAGCACGCCTCACAGGCGCTGAAGGCCAAATACTTGGAAAAGCTCGTCTCCGGCGACTGGATGGGCACGATGAACTTGACCGAGCCGCAGGCGGGCTCGGATCTGAACGCTTTGCGCGCCCGCGCCGAGCCGGCCGGCGACGGCACCTACCGCATCTTCGGCCAGAAGATTTTCATCACCTATGGCGAGCACGATTTCACCGACAACATCATCCATCTGGTGCTGGCGCGGCTGCCTGACGCGCCGGCCGGTACGCGTGGCCTTTCGCTGTTCCTGGTGCCGAAATTCCTTGTCGGCGACGACGGCGCGCTGGGCGCACGCAACGACGTCTTCTGCTCAGGGCTGGAGCACAAATTGGGCATCCACGCCTCGCCGACCTGCACCATGATCTATGGCGACGGTTTCGAAGGGACCACCCCCGGCGCGATCGGCTGGCTGATCGGCGAGGAAAACAAGGGCCTCGCCTGCATGTTCACCATGATGAACAATGCGCGGCTCGCCGTCGGCATGCAGGGCGTGGCGGTTGCCGAAACGGCCACGCAGAAGGCGCTCGCCTACGCCAATGACCGCCGGCAAGGCAAGGCTGCAAGCCATGACGGCAATGGCATGGCGCCGATCGTCCATCACCCGGACGTGCAGCGCAATCTCCTGACCATGAAGGCGCTGACCCAGATTGCGCGCGCCATCAGCTATTCCTGTGCGCATGCCATTGACCACGCGCGCGTATCTGTCGGCGATGAAGCCACCCATTGGCAGGAACGTGCCAATCTGTTGACGCCGCTGGCCAAGGCCTTTTCCACCGATGTCGGCGTTGAGGTCGCCTCGCTCGGGTTGCAGGTTCATGGTGGCATGGGTTTCATCGAGGAGACCGGTGCGGCAGCACTTTATCGTGACGCGCGCATCGCGCCGATCTACGAGGGCACCAACGGTATCCAGGCGATCGACCTGGTGGTGCGCAAGCTGCCGCTTGGCGGTGGCGAGCATGTGCATGGTTACATCGCCGAACTGAAAGCGGTCGCCAATCAAGTGCGGACCTCAAATCTTCAGGGTTTTGGCCGCACCGCCGATGGTCTCGACCGGGCGCTCGACGACCTCGGCCAAGCCACACGCTTCCTGCAAGGGCTGCTTGCCGACGGGCGCTCGGACGAGGCGTTGGCTGGTGCGACGCCGTATCTGAGGCTGATCTCGCTTGCGGCGGGCGGCGCCTATCTGGCACGCGGTGCGCTTGCCGACCAATGCCGCGTCGCCCTTTGCCGTTTCTTCGCCGAAAACCTGCTTGGCGAGGCTGGCGCGCTGAGGGAGCGGGTCATCGGCGGCGCCGAAAGCCTTGCCGCTGCCGGCAAGACACTGATTTCTGCCTGACATCCACAAGGTTGACGTTTTCACAAAAGCCCGGCGTCTCACAAAGGACTACCACCCGTGACAGACCATATCCTCGTCGAGCGCCAGGGCGCCATCCAGATCATCCGCATGAACCGTCCGGACAAGAAGAACGCCTTGACGCGCGCCATGTATGCGAAAATGTCCAAAACCCTTGCCGAGGGCGACGCGGATCCGGCGATCCGTGTTCACGTCTTCCTCGGTGTTTCCGGCGCTTTCTCGTCCGGCAACGATCTTGCCGATTTCATGGTCGTCGCCACCGGCGGCGAGGGCGGCGCCGAGGTTTGGGATTTCCTGATGGCGCTGGCCAGGGCGGAAAAGCCCATGGTTTCCGGCGTCGACGGCATCGCGGTCGGCATCGGCACCACGCTCAACCTGCACTGCGACCTGACCTTCGCCACACCGCGCACGATGTTCTGCACGCCTTTCGTCGATCTCGGACTGGTCCCCGAGGCGGGGTCGAGCCTGCTTGCGCCGCAGATTCTCGGCCGGCAAGGCGCCTTCGCGCTGCTTGGCCTCGGCGAAGGCTTTTCGGCCGAGCGGGCGAAAGCGGCCGGACTGATCTACGCGGTGGTCGAGGAGAACGAGCTCGAATCCGCCGTGCTTGCCGCCGCCGGGCAGATCGCGGCCAAGCCGCCCCAAGCGCTGAAGATCGCGCGTGACCTGATGCGCGGCTCGCGTGAAGAGCTCGTTGCCCGCATCGGCCAGGAAAGCGAGCATTTCCGCGAGCGGCTCAAATCCGACGAGGCCCGCGCGGCCTTGATGGCCTTCATGACCAGGAAGAGAGCTGGTAATTAGGGGTAAAGCCTTGTCTTGTCCCAGCCGCCCTTGGCGTTGCGGGAAAAGACGACGCGGTCGTGCAGCCGGAAAGGCCGGTCGTGCCAGAACTCGATCGTCTGCGGCACGATACGAAAGCCCGACCAGTGTTTCGGCCGTGGGATCTCGCCGACCGCGTGGCGCGCCGTGTATTCGGCGACGGCTTTTTCCAGTGCGAAGCGGCTCTCCAGAGGCCGCGATTGTTTCGAGGCCCAAGCGCCGATTCGGCTGCCGCGCGGACGCGTCGCGTAATAGGCGTCTGCTTCCGCCTCGGTAACGATCTCCACCGGCCCGCGCGCGCGCACCTGCCGGCGCAGCGATTTCCAGTGAAAGCACATCGCCGCCTTCATGCTGCCAAGAATCTCGCGGCCTTTGGCGCTCTCGAAATTCGTATAGAACACAAATCCGCTTTCATCGAACCCCTTGAGCAGCACCATGCGCACATTCGGCATGCCCTCGGCATCGACGGTCGCCAGCGCTACGCTGTTGGGATCGTTGATCTCACTCTTCGTCGCGTCGTCGAGCCATGCGGCAAAGAGGCGGAATGGCTCGGCAGCCTCGGTAAAGTCACCGCTTGTTAACTCAGTTTCGCTCATAGTTTTTCCAAATTCTATTGCCGGCCGGGGAGATTGCCGATTGTCGCGCATCGCGCAACCTTTTGACAGCAGGCAATGGAGCCTTATCGCTTCGGCCAGCGCCCAGGCTGCGGTCAAGGCCGCCGCGATCGTGCTGGTCGCCTTGCCGCTTGCCGCCTGCGGTGCCGGCGGCTTCAGTTTGGAGCAGGCGGAGGTCGACCGTTCGATCCTGACCAGCAGCACGCCTGCTGTTGCCTCACCGATCGATCAGGATCGCGCCTCGGACCAGGCGACGATCCGCAACGCGGTGTCTTCCGCCGATATTCAGGAGCTTGGCGGGCAGGTCGTTCCCTGGGCGAATTCCGATACCGGTTCGCGGGGCTCGATCATCGAACTGGCGGAGTCTAGGGACAACGGTCAGCTTTGCCGCCGCTTCACCGCGTCGCGCGAAAGCTTCGACGGCGTCGCCCTGTTCAAGGGCGAGGTGTGCCTGGCCGGCGCCGGCGCGTGGCGGATGCAGGACTTCAAAGCGCTCTGATTTTCCGCCATCATATGACCGCGCGCCACTGGAATTTCTTCCTATGCGAGCGCATATAGGTGGCAATCGTGGACTCACTTCTTCTCCAGGGCAGGAAGCATGCGCGACCCCTATGAGGTGCTGGGCGTTGCCAAGAACGCATCGGCCAAGGATATAAAATCGGCGTATCGCAAACTCGCCAAGGAGTATCATCCGGACCAGAATCCGGATCCCAAGGCGAAGGAGCGGTTTGCCGCAGCCAACCAGGCTTACGAGATCGTCGGCGACGAGAAGAACCGTGCGGCTTTCGATCGCGGCGAGATTGACGCCGAGGGCAAGCCGCGTTTTCAAGGCTTCGAGGGTGCCGCCGGCGGCGCCGATCCGTTCGCCGGCTTTCGTCGGCAGCAAGGACCGGGCGGCTCGCGCTTCGAGTTTCGCTCAGGCCGTCCGGGCGGCGATCCGTTCGACGGCAACAGCGACATCTTCAGCCAGATTTTCGGCGAGACCTTCTCTCGCGGTGCCGGGACGGGCGCCGGCCGGCAGGCGCCGTCCGGCGCCGACCTGAACGTGACGCTCGACGTCACCATCGAGGAAGCGGCGACTGCGGAAAAGGTAACGGCGATGTTCCCCGACGGGCGCAAGGTCGCTGTCAAACTGCCAGCCTATGTCGAGGACGGCCAGACGATCCGGCTGAAAGGCCAGGGCGAGCAAGGGCCGGGGCAGCCGGGCGACGCGCTGGTCAAGATCCGCTTCCGGCGGCACCCGCGCTATCGTGTCGAAGGCCGCGACCTCCACGCCGACCTGCCGGTTGCACTGGCGGATGCGGTGCTGGGTGCTAAGGTGGCAGTCGAAACGCCGACCGGCAGGCTTGCGGTAAATGTTCCCGCCTGGTCGAGCTCGGACAAGGTCCTGCGGCTGAAGGGCAGGGGCCTGCCGGAAAAAGTTGGCGGTCACGGTGATCTCTACGCGCACGTGCGGTTGATGCTGCCTGAAGGTGGCGACAGCGATCTCGAAGCGCTGATGCGCAGCCGAAAGCGCTAGTTTGCGCGTCCAAAAGGACGCGCGGCGCTGTAGAGCGATGCTTTTGTCCCCTGAACTGTCCGTGTTGAGCGCTTGAAGGGGCTCTGTGCCTGTGCGATAGCCACTCCACAAAGCAGAAGATCTTGCGGAGAGCGCTCACATGACGGGTGGACAAGGCATTATGGCCGGCAAGCGCGGGCTTGTCCTGGGCGTCGCGAACAATCGGTCGATCGCCTATGGCATAGCCAAGGCCTGCGTCGACAACGGCGCCGAGATTGCGCTGACCTACCAGGGCGAGGCGTTCAAGAAACGCGTCGAGCCGCTGGCGGCTGAACTCAACGCCCGTGTCGTCGGTCATTGCGATGTGACCGATCCGGCAACGCTCGATGCGGTCTTCGACGACATCGCCAAGCATTGGGGCAAGCTCGATTTCCTCGTCCACGCCATCGCCTTTTCCGACAAGGACGAGCTGACAGGCCGCTATGTCGAGACGACGCGCGACAATTTCCTGCGCACCATGGACATCTCGGTATTTTCCTTCACCACCATCGCCAAGCGCGCCGAGGCGCTGATGACCGATGGCGGTTCGCTGCTGACGCTGACCTATTACGGTGCGGAAAAAGTGATGCCGCATTACAACGTAATGGGTGTCGCCAAGGCGGCGCTTGAAGCCAGCGTGCGCTACCTGGCCGTCGACCTCGGCGCCAAGAAAATTCGCGTCAACGCCATCTCCGCCGGCCCGATCAAGACGCTGGCCGCCTCCGGCATCGGCGATTTTCGCTATATATTGAAGTGGAACGAATACAATTCACCGCTGAAGCAGACGGTAACGCAAGAGGAAGTCGGCGATTCAGCCGTCTATTTCCTGTCCAATCTTTCGCGCGGCGTCACCGGCGAGATCCACCATGTCGATTCCGGTTACCATGTCGTCGGCATGAAGGCGGTCGACGCGCCTGATATTTCGACCGTCAAGGAATAACCCCTCGAACTCTCCCGCCTCCAGCCTGCTCTCGACCGCTCTCCGGATGACCTGATGTATCCGCTCGTCTACATCGCGCGCCATGGCCAGACGGTGTGGAACGCCGAGTCCCGGCTGCAAGGACAGGCCGACACCGATCTCAACCCGCTTGGCTGCGAGCAGGCGACCCGCAACGGCCATCGGCTTGCCGAATTCGTTGATAACCCCGAGGATTTCGACTTTGTCGCCAGTCCGATGCGGCGGACGCGCCAGACCATGGAGCGCATTCGCGCTGCAATGAGGCTCGATCCGCGGGCCTACCGCACCGATCCCCGCCTTGTCGAAATGAGTTTCGGCGATTGGCAGGGTTTCACCTTTCCCGAACTCGAGGCCCGGCATCTGGGCTCGGGCAGGGAGAGGCGCCTCGACAAATGGAATTTCCTGCCGCCCGGCGAGGGCGCCGAAAGCTATCAAATGCTGCTCGAGCGGGTAAAGCCGTGGTTCGACGCGCTGGACCGCCCGACGGTCTGCGTGACCCATGGCGGCGTCGTGCGCGCCCTGTTTCGCATGGTGCTGGGAATGCCCGAGGCAGAAGCCGCAAACCTGGATGTGCCGCAGGATCGCTTGCTCAGGCTGGAGGGACGAACCCTGGAGTGGCTCTGAAGGACGCGAGTTCAGGCCTTCTCAGACATTGATTCAAAAATTGATGCCAAGTCGGGACGACGTAGAGAAGCGGGCGGCGGTTGGCGGCCAGTCCCCGTACGGCCTCTCCCAGGCGGGTGCGGTCCTGCTCTGCTATCTTTTCAAATCAAGGCCGCCAGGCAAGCTCCACTTCCTGCACATGCTCAAGCGGATTGTCGGACAAACCGGCAATCTCCGTGACGATTTTGCGGCGGAGGATAGGAAAATAATCCTCCAATGTACGAGCTGTGGTCGCGAAACTGTTGGGACCGCCGGTAACGTGGCTATAGAGATAGTCGGTTGGGTGCTGCCACACTCCTTCGTATGGGTCGAGGCTGACAGCTAAATCGTCAAGTGGTAGCACCGGCGCGGGGATGGCAAGCGCATTGATGATGTGGCCCATGGCCAAGGCGTGGTCCCGCGCAGTCTCTGGGGCAGGACCATCATTGTTGGGTCCATTCGCTGAGATGTCGATAACCGCGCGGTCGGGTGTGGCGGGGCACTGGGCCAGGCTCTGGGACGCGTAGGAAATGGCCCAGCTGAGGCTAGTGAGGCCGAGGCGGTATTGACCGGTACGGTGGCCCATATCTCGAATAACGTCAGCTGCCTCTCGCGCGCCGCGCGCATTTTCTATAATGCGCCAAGGCAATATGGTGTGGGCGGTATGATGGCTGGACCATTCGACGTAGGTCACGGCGATCCGCCCAGTGCGGGTCAGGGCTATGGCGGACACAACGTCACGGTGGCTCAACGCCTGAGCGTGACCCTCACGCTGCATATGGGCTGTGTCATTGGCGATGCTGGCCGAGATATCTGCGGCCAGGACGAGGCACACGTCAACCGCAGTGTCGGCCTTCTGCGCGCGGACGGATGCAGCTGGAATAAGGCAGCTTGTGCAGATGATGAGGGTAGGCATGAGGGCGCCCCGGTGTTTCGGTGCGACTGCGGGGGTCGCCGTAAGAGCGTGGAGAGTTCCGTTGGTAGGGGCGATGTCGCCATTGATTTGGACGGTGCGTGCGCCGTGCGTTGCAATTTTAGCCACCGATCCCCCCATTCACAAAAGACGCCTACGGCCCGCTTTACGCTCGCGCCGAGACAACTGAACACGCAAGGATGCGTCGTTCGTCTTTTGACCCCGTGACCTCGCCGGTTCCCGAAGGCTGTTTTATAGAAATTCAAATCTTGCGCATGCCCCAACTGGGTCAGACCAAGTGTACTAGCCCTACTCGTCAGGCTCCCTCGTCCGCGGCCGGCTAGAAGTTTCAACTTCGCTAATATAAGCTCGGATTGCTTCTCGGCTGCGGGACGGAGATGGGCACGGCTTTCGATCTGAATGCAGTGGGCAATGCCAACCCGAAGCGGCGGCCGACCCGGCGCTTTGGGATGCTGCAATGGATGTGGCTGCGGACGCCACTGGAAGCTTTGGCGCAATGCTGTTCGACACGAAAGGGCATTTCCCCGGCATACCGAAAAGTCGCCGAATGGGTCCGTCGCTCGAGACATACGTCAAGGATGGCTGGATCGACCGGGACGACCGGTACAACCTGTTGCCTCTGTTGATCCGGAGAGGCGCCGTCAGCGAGCTTGAAGTACTGACGCCCGAGGAAATCGCCAGGCATCCCTACTATCAGGAATTTCTCGCGCCATTCGGCCTGCGGTGGTTTGCGGGTGTGAAGGTTGCGGCAGGCGATGCCTCTGGTGCCTGTCGATCCAGAGGTCGATCCAGCAAGGCACCTTTTTCGCCATCCGAGATTCAGAGCCTTGCCGACTTCTCCAGACAGTTGGGTTCCGCGGTCGCGCTCGCGAGAATGCTGAGCTTCGCGCGTGCCGAAGGAGCGATGGGTGCATTCAGCGCAAGCGGCACGCCTGCAGATGCTTGACCGGAACGCCGCCGTGATCCTGGTGAACGAACCTGCAGAGAGCCTGTTCGGTCGAGACCTTTGGGTGACCGGCCGCCATCTGGCTTGTGCCGACAAGAACGCCACTGATGCCCTTAGGCGCATTTCACGGGCTGCTGCGAAATCCGACCCCGCCAGCAATGGTGGACCCCGTCCCGCTGCCCCGCCTCGGAGGCAGGCCTCTGCTAGCTTATCCCACGCGCCTGCCAAGAATTACCACGAACGTCTTTGCATCCTGTCAGATAGTTGTCTGCTTTATCGATCCGGACATTTATCCTCAGCCGTCGGAGGTTGCCTTGCGGACTTGCTTCGGGCTGACCCCTGCCGAGGCGAGACTGGCTCGCCGGGTTTCATCGGGCGCAGAGTTGAAGGCCGTCGCGGATGAGTTGGGAGTCACTTACGAAACCGCCAGGAATCAGCTGAAAGCCGTCTTCGCCAAAACCGAGACCCACCGCCAGCCGGAACTGGTATCGTTGCTCGCGAGAATAGCCAGCACCGCCCAAACTGAATGACTCTATTCGGTTGAATCGCTGTCCGGCAATTGCATGTCGGTGATGACATTCTCGCCGTTTGTCTCGTCGTAGGCGATCACGATATCCATGCCGGGTTTCAGCGCTTCGAGATCGGTTTCGGCGTTCAGCTTGTAGGATTTGCCGTCGTCGAGTGTCAGCGTCAACGTGTCCTTATCGACCTCTTTGATCAGGCCTTCGGTTTGGCCGGCGAAGGCGGCGGTGGAAATCAGCAAAGTCGCGGCAACGGCGCCGATCAGGATACGCATCATCGTCCTCTTATCATTGCGCCGGCACGGCGGCGGCGGGTGTTCAACAGACGGATCGAGGGAAGCAGAAACCAACCGAATGTGTCAAAACTAAATCCGCCAGATCACAGTTTGACCACTGCGGAAAACGCCAATAGAACGCAGACTGCAGCGGCGCGCGTCCCTGTTGGACGGGCGCAGGACGCTGTAGCACTTTGATTTTGCGCATGACCCCAAAAATCGCTCCGATTTTCGGGTCATGTGCTAAGCCGGCTCCGATGCCGGCAGGGCTGGTTTCATGTCTCACAATACGTTTGGCCACCTTTTCCGCGTCACCACCTGGGGCGAAAGCCATGGCGCAGCGCTCGGCTGCGTGGTCGACGGCTGTCCGCCCGGCATCCGCTTCACGCGCGCTGAGATCCAAGCCGACCTCGACAAGCGCCGCCCGGGTCAATCGCGTTTTGTGACGCAGCGTCGCGAACCCGACGAGGTCAAGATCCTGTCCGGCTTCATTCTGGATGAGGACGGCGAGACGATGATCACCACCGGCACGCCGGTGTCGATGCTGATCGAGAATGTCGACCAGCGCTCCAAGGACTATGGCGAGATCGCCCGCCAGTACCGGCCTGGTCATGCCGATTACACCTACGATGCCAAATACGGCCTGCGCGACTATCGCGGTGGCGGCCGCTCTTCGGCCCGCGAGACGGCGGCGCGGGTGGCGGCCGGAGCCTTGGCCCGCAAGGTCGTGCCCGGCATGATCGTGCGCGGTGCGCTGGTATCGATGGGCGAGAAATCGATCGACCGCGCCAACTGGAACTGGAATTTCGTTGGCGACGCCGAAAATCCGTTCTTCACGCCCGACCCGGCATCGATCGCCGTCTTCACCGCGTATCTTGACGGCATCCGCAAGGCTGGTTCCTCGATCGGCGCGGTGATCGAGATCGTCGCCGACGGCGTTCCGGCAGGCCTCGGCGCGCCGATCTATGCCAAGCTCGACCAGGACATTGCCTCAGGCCTGATGTCGATCAATGCCGTAAAGGGTGTCGAGATCGGTAACGGCTTCGAGGCCGCCCGCATCACCGGCGAAGAGAATGCCGACGAGATGCGCATGGGCCATGACGGCAAGCCGGTCTTCCTCTCCAATAATGCGGGCGGCATCCTCGGCGGCATCTCGACCGGCCAGGCGATCGTCGCGCGCTTCGCTGTCAAGCCGACCTCATCGATCCTGACCCCGCGAAAGTCGATTGACAAGGACGGCAACGACGTCGAGATCATGACCAAGGGCCGGCATGACCCGTGCGTCGGCATCCGCGCCGTGCCGATCGGCGAGGCGATGGTTGCCTGCGCGATCGCCGATCACTATCTACGTCATCGGGGACAGACGGGGAAGGCAGTAGGGCAGTAGGGGAGTAGGGGAGTATGTTACGCGACCTGCCGAGGTGACAAACTTTCTTCTTTCCCCTACTGCCCTACTCCCGCGAGCAAAGCGAGCACCTTATGCCTTACGACCAGAAGAAGATCGTCGAAGCCCTGCGCGCATTCGAACGCGGCGAAATCGTCGTCGTCATGGACGATGACGGGCGCGAGAACGAGGGCGATCTGATCGTCGCCGCCGTCCATTGCACGCCGGAAAAGATGGCGTTCATCGTCCGCAACACCTCCGGCATCGTCTGTACGCCGATGCCGCGCGAGGAAGCCAAGCGGCTGAATCTTTCGCCGATGGTCGCCGACAATGACTCGGCCCACACCACCGCCTTCACCGTCAGCGTCGATTTCAAGCACGGCACGACGACGGGCATCTCGGCCGACGACCGCACATTGACCGTGCGCAACCTTGCCAACGGCAATGTCGGGGCGTCCGATTTCGTCCGCCCCGGCCACATCTTTCCGCTGATTGCGCGCGAAGGCGGCGTGCTGATGCGCTCGGGCCATACCGAAGCCGCAGTCGACCTCTGCAAGCTTGCCGGCCTGCCGCCGGTCGGTGTTATTTCCGAGCTGGTCAATGATGACGGCACTGTGATGCGCGGCCCGCAGGTACAGGCCTTCGCCGAAAAGAACGGTTTGAAGCAGATTTCGGTCGCCGACCTCATCGCCTACCGCCAGCGCAAGGAAACCTTGGTCGAGCGTGTCGCCTGTTCGGACATCGACACGCCTGGCGGCAAGGCGCAGGTCTTCACCTACACGCTGCCCTGGGACTCGATGCACCATGTGGCGATCGTCTTCGGCGACATCCGCGACGGCGAGGAGGTGCCGGTGCGGCTGCATTCAGAGGATGTTGTGACGGACGTCTTCGGCACCAGCCACAGGCTGGACGCCATCATGAAATCGATGGGCGAGCGCCGGCGCGGCGTCATCGTCTATCTGCGCGAAGGCTCCGTCGGCGTCGCCCATCAGGAGCGCAACCGGCCGGCTGCCGGCGATCGCGAGGACCATGAAGAGGCGCGCCGCCGCGAAAGCGAATGGCGCGAGATCGGTCTTGGCGCGCAAATCTTGAAGGATCTTGGCATTTCCTCGATCAACCTGATCGCCTCGCGCGAACGCCACTATGTCGGGTTGGAAGGCTTCGGCATCCATATCGCCAAGACCGAGATTCTCTAGGGCTGGTCTAGCGGATCGCCGGCATGCGTCCGGCCCCGCTTGGGACCGGACGCATAGGAGCCTATTCGGCAGGAACCGCGGCTGCGTCGGATTGCGACACCGTATGCGCCGTGGCAAGGCTGCGCTGGCCGGCGAGCACTATGACCAGCGCGATTGCGCCCGCCGCCACCGACACCAGGAACCCGCTCTGTGCGCCGAAGGCGTCCACCACCCATCCAGCGGCGAAGGAGCCGAGCGCCATGCCGATGCCTATGCCGGTCATGACCCAAGTGACGCCCTCGGTCAGCACGGCCTCCGGCACGCGCCGCTCGATCAGGCCGAATGCCGTGATGAAGGTCGGCGAGATCGCCACGCCGCTGACGAACACGGCCAGTGCCAGAAGAGGTACCGTTTCTGCGACGAGCAGCGGCAGCGTGGTGAGCGCGATGATAGCGACCGCGATGGCAAGCTGAATTTGCAGCGGTGTTTTCAGGTTCAGGGCGCCGATGATGATGCCGACGACGAACGATCCGAGGGCATAGACGCCGATGACGAGGCTGGCGGCGCCCGGCTGGCCGAGCTCCTTGGTGATCGCCACGGTGCTCACCTCCGTGGTTGCGAAGGTCGCGCCGATGAAGATCAGGGCCAAGGTGATGATTTGGACCGGCCGCAGGCGGATTGCCGAGCCGCGCGAACCAATTTCCACCGGTCGCACTCGCGGCTCGGTCGAGCGCTGCAGGATGAAGGCTGTCGAGCCGAACGCGAGGAACAATGTGCTCGCCAACATTCCCGCTTCCGGGAAAAGGGCGACGCTCAGGCCCACCGATAGCGATGCCCCGGCGATGTAGACCAACTCGTCGGCCGCCGACTCGAAAGCGAACGCGGTGTTCATTTCGGGGCGATCCCGGAAGAGCTCTGTCCAGCGCGCGCGCACCATTGCGGGGATGCTGGGCATTGCGGCGGCCAGCAGCGCTGACACGAACAGTGTCCATATCGGCCAGTCCTGATTGGCCGCCGCAATCAGCACTACGAAAGCGAGCGCGGAAATGACGGTGGTGGGCACCACAATCCGCGATTGGCCGAGGCGGTCCACCAGCCGCGATATCTGCGGCGCGACAAAAGCATTGGCCAGCGCATATGTCGCGGAGACGGCGCCGGCCAGCCAGTACTCACCGTGCGTTTGCGACAGCATCGCGACGATCCCGATCGGAGCCATGGCCATCGGCATCCTGGCAACGAAGCCGGCTGCGGCGAAGCCCTTTGCTCCCCTTGCCTTGAAGATTTCGCGATAGGGATTGGGCATGAGAACACTCCTGGATTTTTGAGGCCGAGCCACTTATATACGTGGCGTATGCAAATCAGATAATGACATACGACGCGTATGTCAATTAATATACGAGGCGTATGTGAAGGAATGAGCGAATGGGGCACAAACCACGCAAGGAGATGATCGCGGAGACCCGCGCCAAACTGGTCGCGGCGGCGCGCCATGCCTTTGGCACTGTCGGCTATGCGGAGGCGTCGATGGACGACTTCACCGCATCGGCCGGGCTGACGCGTGGCGCGCTTTATCATCACTTCGGCGATAAGAAGGGCCTTCTCCAGGCGGTCATCGCCGAGATCGACGGGGAAATGTTGGCCCGGCTGAAGATCGTTTCGGCCAGGGCGGACACTCTCTGGCAGGGCTTTGTCGACGAATGTACCGCCTATATCGAGATGGCGCTGGAGCCGGAGATCCAGCGTATCGTCCTTCGCGATGGACCGGCGGTGCTCGGCGATCCTTCGCAATGGCCGAGCCAGAACGAATGCATCCGCTCGATGAGCGAGAACCTTCAAAGGCTGAGGGACGAGGGAACCATCGTTGCCGTTGATCCCGAAGCCGCAGCAAGGTTGGTCAGCGGCGCCTCGCTACATGCCGCGCAGTGGATCGCAAATTCGGAGGATCCCGAAGCGACGTCAAAAAAGGCGGTGAAGGCCTTCAACGTGCTTCTGGAGGGATTGCTCAAGCAAGGCCGCAGGATTGGCGGTCCGCAGGCACCGGCTGAGATTGACAAATCGCT
Source organism: Mesorhizobium sp. WSM4842 (assembly GCF_055901575.1). NCBI lineage: Bacteria > Pseudomonadati > Pseudomonadota > Alphaproteobacteria > Hyphomicrobiales > Phyllobacteriaceae > Mesorhizobium > Mesorhizobium sp. WSM4842. The sequence goes on along the minus strand of NZ_CM148372.1, from coordinate 6,062,073 downwards.
GGCCTGAGTTTGTTCAAGACCATCAAAGGCCAGGTGCCCGACCCCGACTGGGACCGGCGGCTGGCCGAGCATCGGTCGGTAGCTCGCGCCGGACCCAACCAGCATCCAACATCTAAACCCTGTTGAACGTCTGCCTTTGGCCGTGCCAAAAACATGGTCAAAGCCGCCGGGCGCGCCTATATCGGGGGCATGGTAACAAGGCTTTATACCCACCCGATCTTTCTCGAGCACATAACGCCGCCCGGTCATCCGGAGCGGCCGGACCGCCTGCGCGCCATCGAACGCGTGCTCGACGACGAAGCCTTTGCCGCCCTTGATCGTGCCGAGGCGCCGGAAGGCGACGAGGCCACCATCCTCTACGCACATCCGCAGGAATTCGTCGAACGGGTCCGCGCTACGATACCGGACACCGGTATCGCTCGCGTCGACGCCGACACCACCGCCAGCCCGAAAAGCTGGCAGGCGGCCGTGACGGCGATCGGCGCTGCCAACGCCGCCGTCGACGATGTCTTTCGGGGCAACGTCGCCAATGTCTTTGTCGCCGCCCGCCCGCCCGGCCACCACGCCGAAAAGACGACGTCCATGGGCTTCTGTCTGTTCAACACCGCGGCGATCGCGGCGCGCTACGCGCAAAGGCAGCACCAGGCCGAGCGCGTTGCCATCGTCGACTGGGACGTGCATCACGGCAATGGCACGCAGGATATTTTCTGGGACGATCCGTCGGTGCTCTATTGCTCGACGCACCAGATGCCGCTTTATCCCGGAACCGGAGCCGTGAGCGAAACCGGCGCCGGCAATATCGTCAACGCGCCGCTGGCGCCGCAGACCGGCAGCGAGGTTTTCCGCGACGCTTTCCTGTCGCGCATCTTGCCGGCGCTCGACAATTTCGCGCCCGACCTCATCATAATTTCCGCCGGCTTCGACGCGCATCACCGCGATCCGCTGGCCGAGATCAACTTGACCGAGGACGATTTCGACTGGGCAACCGGCCAGCTGATGCAGCGCGCCGGTCGTCACAGCGACAACCGGCTCGTCAGCCTGCTCGAGGGCGGCTACGATCTGCAGGGATTGGCATTTTCGGTCGCCGCCCATGTCGGGCGACTGATGAAAGGATGAACGATGGCTGGTGAGAGCAACGAAGACGTCAAGGCGATGAGCTTCGAGCAGGCGCTCGACGCGCTGGAGAAAATCGTCGATGATCTGGAGCGCGGCGACGTGCCGCTCGATCAGTCGATCCGCATTTATGAGCGCGGTGAGGCACTGAAGGTACATTGCGATCGGCTGCTCAAGGCGGCCGAGGATAAGGTCGAGAAGATCAGGCTTTCGCGCGACGGCAAGCCTGTGGGGACAGAGCCGCTGGACGCGGAGTAATGCATGATCCCGAACCGAAGGTCCGCGTTGGCGCAAAGCGGAAACCGGTTTTCGGACAAGATCATGCTCAAACTAGGATAAAAGCGAGACGCGGAGGTCCAGAAAAGCGATGTGCAGAAACATCAAGACCCTGTTCAATTTTGATCCGCCGGCGACGAACGAGGAAATTCGCGACGCGGCGCTTCAGTTCGTCCGCAAGCTGAGCGGATCGACACGACCCTCGAAGCGAAATCAGGACGCCTTCGATCATGCCGTCGATGCTATCGCTGCGTCGGCTCGCGAGCTTCTCGATTCTCTCGAAACCACGCACCATCCGCGCAGTCGCGAGGAAGTCGCGGCCAAGGCGCGCGCAAAAGCGGCAATCCGTTTCGCCTAATTTGATGGCAACCGTGCATTGCTGCTGACAAGGAGGTTTCGTGAGCTTCTTCCCCGGAAACGACCCCCTGCCCGGTGACGCCTTCGCCAGCGACCAGATCGAACTGATGGTTATTCCGAACGCCAAGGACATTGGCGGCTTTCAGGTTCGCCGTGCCTTGCCGACCGCCAGGCGTCGGCTGGTCGGTCCCTTCATCTTCTTCGATCGCATGGGCCCGGCGATTTTGCGGGCCGGCCAGGCGCTCGACGTCCGTCCGCATCCGCATATCGGCCTGTCGACGGTGACTTACCTGTTCGACGGCAAGATCAGGCATCGCGATTCGCTCGGCACCGAAATGGTAATCCAGCCCGGCGACGTGAATTTGATGACCGCCGGCCGCGGTATCGTCCATTCCGAGCGTACGCCACAGGAGCTGCGCGGCGCGCCGATGTCGGTTTCCGGCCTGCAGACATGGCTGGCGCTGCCCGACGATAAGGAGGAGGTCGACCCGATCTTCGAGAATACGGCGGCCATGCGTCTGCCCGAGATCGACGCCGAAGGCGTCAGCGGGCGCGTTGTCATCGGCGCCTTTTCCGGGCTGCGGTCTCCGGTCGTGACCGCTTCTGAAACGCTCTATGCAGACCTCAGCCTGGCGCCCGGCGCCAGCGTGAAAATCCCTGCCAATGCCGAGGAGCGCGCCATCTATACGTTGGAGGGAGAGGTCTCGATCTCCGGCGACCGCTTTCCGGCAGAGCGGCTGCTGGTGTTTCGGCCCGGCGACGAGATTGTCGTGTCCTCGGAGGGTGGAGCGCATTTCATGCTGTTCGGCGGCGCCTCACTTGGCTCGAAGCGCTACATCTGGTGGAATTTCGTGTCATCGTCGAAGGAACGCATCGAACAGGCCAAAGAAGAGTGGAAGACAGGCCGCTTCGATATCGTTCCTGGGGATGAAGAAGAGTTCATTCCTCTGCCGGACAATTAGAGCGCCGCGTGCGGTTTTGGACACGCAAAGGAAACCTTAACACTTTGAATCTGGCCCGCGTCACTCACACGCATTTACATTCGCCGGCCAGCGGCCTATTTCGCACGTGAATAAAAAGCAGGCCCTACCACCAGTGAACGCAAAGCTCCATACGCCCCTTCTCGACAAGGTCCGCATACCCGCCGACCTCAGGACGCTTGACGAACGTGATCTGCCGCAGTTGGCATTGGAGCTTCGCACCGAGTTGATCGACGCCGTGTCCCACACCGGCGGACATCTCGGTGCTGGCCTTGGCGTGGTCGAACTGACGGTCGCATTGCACTATGTCTTCAACACGCCAGACGACCGGCTGATCTGGGATGTCGGTCACCAGGCCTATCCACACAAGATCCTGACCGGCCGCCGCGACCGTATCCGCTCGCTGCGGCAAGAGGGCGGCCTGTCCGGCTTCACCCAGCGCGCCGAGAGCGAATACGATCCGTTCGGCGCCGCCCACTCGTCGACCTCAATTTCCGCCGGCCTCGGCATGGCAATGGCACGCGATCTCTCCGGTGGCCGCAACAATGTCATTGCCGTTATCGGCGACGGCGCCATGTCGGCCGGCATGGCCTATGAGGCGATGAACAATGCCGGCGCGCTCGATGCCCGTCTGATCGTCATCCTCAACGACAACGACATGTCGATCGCTCCGCCGACCGGCGCAATGAGCGCCTATCTGGCCCGCCTTGCGTCGGGCAAGGCCTATCTGGGCTTGCGCGATTTCGGCAAGAAGCTGACTTCTTATCTGGGCGAGCGCGCCGATCGCGCCATCAAGCGGGCGGTCGAACATGCGCGCGGCTACGTCACTGGCGGCACGCTGTTCGAGGAAATGGGTTTCTATCACATCGGCCCGATCGACGGTCACAATCTCGAGCACCTGATCCCGGTGCTGAAGAACGTCCGCGACAATGCCGACGGCCCGGTGCTGATCCACGTCGTGACCCAGAAGGGCAAGGGCTATGGACCGGCCGAGGCGGCCGCCGACAAATATCACGGCGTCAACAAGTTCGACGTCATCACCGGCGCCCAGGCCAAGGCGCCGGCCAACGCGCCGAGCTACACGAAGGTCTTTGCCGAAAGCCTGGTCCAGGAGGCCCGAGAGGACGACCGCATCGTCGCCATCACCGCCGCCATGCCGAACGGCACCGGCCTCGACCTCTTCGGCGAGGCGTTCCCGTCGAGGACCTTCGACGTCGGTATCGCCGAGCAACATGCGGTGACCTTTGCCGCCGGCCTTGCCACGGAAGGCTTCAAACCTTTCGCTGCGATCTATTCGACCTTCCTGCAGCGCGCCTATGACCAGGTCGTCCATGACGTCGCCATCCAAAAACTGCCGGTCCGCTTTCCGATCGATCGCGCCGGCTTCGTCGGTGCCGACGGGGCGACCCATTGCGGCGCCTTTGACACGACTTTTTTGGCGACGCTGCCCGGTTTCGTCGTCATGGCTGCGGCGGACGAGGCGGAACTGCGCCACATGGTGCGCACGGCGGCAAGCTACGATGAAGGCCCCATCGCCTTCCGCTACCCGCGCGGCAACGGCGTCGGCGTCGACTTGCCAGAGCGTGGCTCGGTTCTCGAAATCGGCAAGGGCCGTATCGTCAAGGAGGGCACCAAGGTTGCGCTCCTTTCCTTCGGCACGCGGCTGCAGGATTGCCTGGCTGCGGCCGAGGAACTCGGCGCGGCAGGGCTTTCCACCACGGTCGCCGATGCTCGTTTCGCCAAGCCGCTCGACGAGGACCTGATCCGGCGGCTGGCGCGCTCGCATGAGGTGCTGGTAACAGTGGAAGAGGGCGCGGTCGGTGGCTTCGCCAGCCATGTGCTGCAATTCCTGGCCCATGAAGGGCTGCTGGAAAACGGCCTGAAGGTACGCCCGCTTGTGTTGCCCGACACTTTTGTCGATCACGCCAAGCCCGAAAAGATGTACGCCGACGCCGGGCTTGATGCCGCCGGTATCGTTCGCACCGTCTTCGTGGCGCTGGGACACACCGCCAGCGCGCAAAGCGCCTGAATCAAAATCTCAACGGCTTGCATCAGTTTGCCGACCGGCGGTCGTAACCGACTGTTTGCGTTGTCATTTGGCATTCGCCTACGGTGTCTCTGGGCACCGGTCTCGCGGCCAATCTTCTAGAAGCAGAGTGAAATCCTGATGCTTGCTACCGCGTGTGAAGAGCAGAACTGGGTGGTTTCGTGCCGTTCGATTGTCGACTGGAAATGAGCGACCAGCCAGAAACGGACATTAGCGAAAGCGATTCCAGGGCAGCTTTGAAAGAGCGGACATTCGACATCCTCATATCAATTCATCAGCTTCGGCTCCGGGAATACCCATTTGCGATCTAAAATTTGCGTGCGCGGGTGATAGAGGCGGACCCAGTAACTCCAGCCTGGTGTAATCGAAATACAGTTGGCAATCTTTCCGTCGCAGCCAACGAACTGAATATCGACCGATCCATCCGCCCCGGGCGAGGCCCAAGTCCGCGCGGGAGCAAGCGAGAGGACACGAGTCCGACCGTGCGCTGCCGGAGGTCCTCGTTAGCTCGGGAATGCCTGTTGTGCTATCGTCCTAAGTCTCTCGCGCCGCCGAGGGTCTCGCATGATCTTCCGTTCGAGGGTGAGCGTCTGTGACGGAATTTGAAACGAAACTGAAGTTGGCCGCCACGCTTGCCGCCAAAGGCAGGGTTTCGCGTCGTGACTTTGTTCAGCTGGCGCTCGCCTCCGGCCTTACCGCCACGGCCGCCAATGCAATGTTCGTCAGGGTCGCGCGCGCCGAGCCCAAGAAGGGCGGCACCTTGAAGATCGGCATCAGCGATGCCGCCGCCACCGATTCACTGGACCCGAGTACCTACGTCAACCGGTTCACCGGCACCGCGCTAGGGGGAACCTTGTCGAACAGCCTGACCGAGATCGATTCCAAGGGCAACGTGGTCCCCGACCTCGCCGAGAGCTTTGAGCCGTCAGACGGCGCCAAGAAGTGGGTGTTCAAACTGAGGAAAGGCGCCACCTTTCACAATGGCAAGACGGTTACCGCTGATGATGTTGTGGCCTCGGTCAGGCATCACACCATGGAGGGCACGAAATCGATGATGAAATCGCTCTTGGCTACGGTCAGGAATGTCGTCGCCGACGGTGCCTTGACGGTGGTGTTCGAACTCGACGGCGGCAATGCCGACTTCCCCTACATCATGTCGGACATCCTGGTCATGCCGGCGAAAGAGGGCGGCGTCGACTGGGAGTCGGGCACCCGCACCGGCCCCTATATGCTCGAAAAGTTCGAGCCGGGCGTCATCGCCACCTTTAATAAGAACCCGAACTACTTCAAATCCGACAAGGGCTGGTTCGACCGTGTCGAATACCTGGCGATCAATGATGTAACGGCGCGCACCAACGCGCTCAACACCGGCGAAGTCCATTACATGGATCGCTGCGATCTGAAAACGCTCGACATTTTGAAGCAGAACCCCGATCTCGTGATCTCAGAGACGACGGGCTACGGCCACTACGTCTATGTCATGAACGTCCAGAAGGCGCCCTTCGACAATCCCGATGTGCGCAATGCGTTGAAGTACTCGCTCAATCGTGACGAGATCGTGCGGAAGGTGTTTCTTGGCCACGGCGCCATCGGCAACGACAATCCGATCGCGCCGACCGTCAAGTTCGCGACTGATCCGCAGCCGAAGCACGTCTACGACCCCGACATGGTCAAGAGCCTGCTCAAGAAGGCGGGGGCCGAGAACACCCAGTTCGACCTGTCGGTCGCGGATGCCGGGTTCACGGGTGCTACCGACTCCGCTTTCCTCTGGCAGGAGCATGCCCGCGCCGCCGGCCTCAACCTGAATGTGATCCGGGAGCCCAACGACGGCTATTGGGACAATGTCTGGCTCCAGAAGCCGTTCTACGCCTCTTACTGGGCCGGCCGGCCGACGTGCGACTGGATGTTCACCACCGGCTATGCGGCGGAAGCGGTGTGGAACGAAACGTTCTGGAAAAATCCGCGCTTTAATGAGCTGCTCGTCGCCGCCCGCTCGGAGACCGACGATACCAAGCGCGCCGGCATGTATGCCGAAATGCAGCAATTGCTGCATGACGACGGCGGGCTCATCAACCTCGTCTTCAACTCCTATGTCGATGCCCACACCAAGGCTCTCGCCCATGGCGAGTTGGCGTCGAACTGGCCGATGGACGGGTCGAAGATCGCCGAACGCTGGTGGTTCGCCTAGGCCGTCTACTCGACAATTGGGATGGCGGACTGGACGCGTTTGATGTCTCCTTGTCCCCCAACAGCGGCTCCGGAGCGGACATCGCAGCAGGTCCGAGTTGGGCCACAAGCGGAAATCCCTGACGCGCGTCCAGGGTCCATCAATTGCCTCTGATTTTGGACAGCGCGTCCTTTGCGTAAATGCCAACCAGAGCTTCATTCTGGAGTGCGACAAGCGCAGGTATCGCAGCTTGTGCCGGAGGTCCGATCTTTCCCAGCGCCTCGATGGCCTCCCGGCGGAGATACTCAACCTTAAGCGCTTCAACCAGAGCCGGAACGGCTTGTAATGCCGCTGGTCCAAACCAGCCCAGTCGTTTTGCTGCATATAGCTGGGAAAAGGGATCGCCGGCGCCAAGCTCTGCTTCCAGGCTCGTAACGGTGACGTCCAGCGGCAGCGCAGCGATACGGACACCATCATTCAGGCGCTCCCCGACATTTGCGTGTTCATAATCCCATTTGAACGAGTGGTGTAAGGTGTCGGGAATGTTTTCGAGGCCTTTCTGGCCTATGCCGGGCCGGAACTTCATCAGCATTTGCCTCGCTTCTTCCCGGCGACCGAGCTGCGCCAGCACGGAACTGAGAGGTAGAAAGAGCGCAGTTGCATCTGGGTTTCGCCTGACGCCTTCTCCGAACACCTCAGCCGCTTGTTTCAGATCGCCCATTGCAAAGAGCGCCAATCCACGAGCGAGAACGTAGTGGCTTGGATAGCTCGGGTTGAGCCGCATGGCGGTCGCGACGAAATTCAGCGCGTCGGCAGGTTCGCCTGAGATCGTCAGCGCCCAAGCCGTTGCGATGTGTGCCTCGGGGTCGTTGGGATCCAATGCAATCGCTCGACCGGCATTCCTGCGTGCATCTTTGGCCAGGCCTTGATAACCGTCCCGCAATGCCTCGACCGTATAAGACAGTGACGTTGGATATTTCTTGGCCAACTCTACGTAATCGTGAGCTCCCCACCAGAAATATGGTTCGTCCCTACCGAGTTCTTTACCCCAGAGTGAGTCAACGACGCGGAAGTAGGCCAGCGCCAGGGCGGCATAAGCTCGCCCATATTCGGGATCAAGTTCGGTTGCTTTTTTCAAGGACGTGATGGCGGCAGCTGTATCCTTTGCGTTGTAACGGAGATAAAGGCTCCAACCCTTTTCGAAAGCTTCCTTGGCTGCAATGTTGTCCGGCTTGGCGCGGGCAATTTCCGTTTTTTCGGTGGTGGTGAGGTTGACCTTCAACGCTTCGACGATCTTTGCGACAAAAACGTCCTGGACCGCAAAAATATCGGCGACGTTTCCATCGAACCTGTCCGCCCACACATGCCCGCCGGTGAGGGCATCGATGAGCTGGGCGTTGACTCGCACCTGCTCGCCGGCTCGCCGTACGCTCCCCTCGAGAACGTAACGCACGCCAAGTTCTTCGGCGACCTGGCTGATTTTTACCGGCTTGCCGCGGTAAACGAATGTCGAGTTTCGCGCGATCACGAAGAGGCCGGAAACCTTGGAAAGGTCGGTGATCAAGTCATCGGTCATGCCGTCGGCGAAGTGCTCCTGGCCGGCGTCGCTCGAGATGTTGGTGAATGGCAATACAGCGACTGACGGCTTATCGGGCAGCGGCAACGCCATTCTTTCCCTGGAGGCCACCTCGACCGGCGGTCCTGAACCGTCCCCGACCACCTTCCAAAGCGCTACACCTCCGGCGATCAGGATCAGCGCCGTCGCCGCGACTGTCAGCCGGCGCCATTCGATATGACGTTTGCGTTTTGCTGGAACTGTTCCGGACGCGGCGCGTGCCCGCGGGCCTACCCGATACAGACGAACAGGTTTTTCGATGTTCTTGAGCTTTTGTTCACCCAAAAATTCGAACTCAAAATCCAGCTTTCTCTCGACCTGATCAAATGCCGTTCCTGAAATCAGGACGCCCCCGGGCTCGGCCAATCCTTCCAGTCTCGCCGCGACATTCACGCCGTCGCCATAGATGTCCTGTCCTTCGACAATCACATCACCAAGGTTTACGCCAATGCGGAATTCGAGCTGTTTTTCCTTCGGCAGTTCGGCGTTGCACTCCGCCATCGTCCGCTGGATTTCGACGGCGCAACCGACCGCGTCGACCACGCTGGAGAATTCTATCAGCGCGCCGTCGCCCATGAGCTTCACGATGCGCCCCTTATGAGCGGCGATCTTCGGATCGATCAGGTTCTCGCGGGTGCTCTTCAGGCGCGCGAGGGTATCCGCCTCATCGGCTTCCATAAGGCGGCTGTAGCCAACGATGTCAGCGGCAAGTATCGCCGCAAGCCTGCGCTCCATGGAGGTTTCCGGCGCTGGGCAACTGTTTCCATGATAATAGAGTATCGCTTCGGAGCCTAGTCCTGCTCTGGTCGGCTTTGGGTCAGGAACGCTGGTTGGGGTGAACGTCGGCCATCGGGCAGCGAAATGGGCTGATGAAGGTCAGCTCAGGGTCATGGGCGTGAATTCGGCCGGTCGCGAACGAACCACCGCCAAGGGGTCATCTTCCGCCCTTCCGCACCGGTACTGAGTGTCAGATTTCCGCTAAAGCGCGTCGCATTTGAACGGATTCATGCGACGCGCTTTAAGTTCTTGTTTTTACGCATGTCGTTGTCGCAAAACCGCTGCGCACTTCTGCGCGACATGCATTAGAACCACATATCGCGCACGCAGCGACCATCGCGCGGCAGGTCCTCGAACTTATGGAGACCATCGAAATGGTCGATTGGCAGGTCGGCGACGGCGTCAGGCGGCGCAAGCCTCACATTGACGGCGATTCGAGTGCGACCGGCGGCACTGGAGCGCAAACCACGCCAGGCCAGAACGCAGGCGCATGTCGGACAGAACAGAATCTCGAGCGACGGGTCATCCTTTCCGGAGCGCGTATAAGCACTTGTCGGTCCCGCAAGACGGATGCGTTCGTCAACATAATCGTAAGCCCACAGCGCGCCATAGCGGCGGCAAAGCGTGCAATTGCAGGCTGTGATCGAGCCGGGATCGCCCTCCAACGTCCAGTGGGCCGCGCCACAATGGCAGGTTCCGGTCAGCATCCGTCCTCCTCACGTTCTGGCAGCAACACGAGCATATCGTTCCCAACATTGTGCCGGACCTGGTGCGATATTCCAACAGATTGTGGCGCGGCCTGATGCGCTCGCCGCTTTCGCAAGATGTTCGTTGTCTTCCCCAATATCCTTGCCTTCGTGACGGGCTTTCGCCATGAAGGCCGATGAACTCCCCTTTGCCAGCCAGCACACGCCAGCGGCTCGACGAACTTCTCGTCGCGCGCGGCCTGTTCCCCAGCCGCTCTCGCGCCCGCGACGCGATCGAGCGCGGTACTGTGACGGTTGACGGCGTCATCGCCCGCAAGCCCGGCCAGACCGTCCTGGCTGATTGCCTCATAGCCGTCGATGATCCGGCGCAGGGTTACGTGTCGCGTGCTGCGCTGAAGCTGATCGTCGGGCTCGATCATTTCGGTCTCGATCCAGCCGGCAGCGAAGCGCTCGACGTCGGCGCCTCGACCGGAGGCTTCACTCAGGTCTTGCTCGAACGCGGCGCGGCACATGTCACGGCGATCGATGTCGGGCATGGCCAGATACATCAGGATATCGCTGGCGATCCGCGTGTGACGGTGATCGAGGGATTGAACGCCCGTGATCTTTCCGCCGCCGATCTTGCCGATCGCATTCCGGATTTTATCGTCTCCGATGTCAGCTTCATCTCGTTGAAGCTGGCGCTGCCGCCGGCGCTCGCCATTGCCAGGAGCGGCGCCAGAGCAATATTTCTGGTCAAGCCGCAATTCGAGGCGGGCCGCGAGGCGATCGGCAAGGGCGGCTTGCTGAAAGACCCATACGATGCCGCGCGGGTTGCCGGCCTGCTGCAGGATTGGCTCGACGGCGTCCCGGGCTGGCGCTCGCTGGGACTGCATCTGTCACCGATCGAAGGCGGCGACGGCAACCGCGAGTTCCTGCTCGCCGGGATCAAAGACGCCGGAGTCGAGAACAGGGGGATCGGAGGCCGATGAACGCGCGCTTCACGATCACAAGGCTGGGCTCCCAGGCCGACGGCGTCGCCGAGACCGAAACCGGCGAGCTTTTCATTCCGTTCACGCTGCCCGGTGAAACCGTCACCGCCGCGCGCGAAAAGGACCGTGCCACGCTGATGTCGGTGCTGGAGGCTTCGCCGCTTCGCATCGACCCTGCCTGTCGGCATTTCACCGAATGCGGCGGCTGTGCCATCCAGCATCTTGAGGCCGAAGCTTATCATCGGTGGAAGCGCGACAAGGTTGCGCATGCGCTCAACAGCAAGGGTGTCACTTGCGACATTGACGCGCTGGTGCCGTGCGCGCCGCAGACGCGTCGGCGCGTCGTGTTCACCGCCCGACGGAGCGAGGCCGGCATGCTGCTCGGATTCGTTCGGGCGCTGTCGTCCGAAATCATTTCCATCGAGGAATGCCCGATCTCGCTGCCCGAAATCGTCGCAAAGCTCGACCGTCTGAAAGCACTCGCCGAGTTGGTTTGCGCAACGACGAAATCGTTCCGCATTACGGTCACAGTGACCGGTTCCGGCCTCGATGTCGCGGTTCACGAGTCCGGCAAGCTTGGCGAAAACCAGCGCCGCGTCGCCTCCAATTTCGTCATCGCTCAGGGGCTGGCAAGGCTTTCGATCGATGGCGAGATCATAATCGAGCCCAAAAAGCCGGTTGTCATGTTCGGCGACATCGCCGTCGCGGTGCCGCCGGGCGCCTTCCTGCAGGCCACCGAAGCCGCCGAGCAGGCGATGGCCGACATCGTCGGCCGGCACTTCGCGCGCGCCAAGAAGGTCGCCGATCTCTTCGCCGGCTGCGGCAGCTTTGCGCTACGTCTCGCCGCCAAGTCGGAAGTCCATGCGGTGGAGGGTGACGCGGCAGCGCTTTCGGCGCTCGACCGGGCGTTCCGTTTCGCCAGCGGTCTGAAGCGCGTGACCAGCGAACGCCGCGACCTGTTTCGGCGGCCGCTCACATTCAAGGAGTTGAATACCTTCGATGGCATTGTGTTCGATCCGCCCCGCGCCGGCGCCGAGGACCAGTCGAAGCAGATTGCCCGTTCCGACGTGCCGCTGGTCGCCGCGGTTTCCTGCAATCCGGTGACGCTGGCGCGCGACCTGGGCAGCCTGATCGACGGCGGCTACGCTCTGAAAAGCGTAACGCCGATCGACCAGTTCCTGTGGTCTCCGCATGTCGAGGCCGTCGCGCTTTTGGAGAAGCCGAGGAGAAGGCGGTAGTAGGCTTTGCAAGCGTTGAGCTTGAATTGCGCCAGAAATGAGCCTATTTTGATCGCGTGTCGTTCAAAATGTGCTAGGAACCTGTTATGAATACCGCAGCCCTCGATATCAGAGCATCGCGCTTTGGCGAGGAACGGACGCCATTTCTTTCGGCAAGACGGGTAGCTGAACTGCTGGGCGTCAATCTGACCGAACTGGCGGGTCTGATCGGCGTCGCGCGCAACACGCTTGCCGCCAAGACCGGCGCGCGCAAGGTCGACGCCGCATTGAGTCCGATTGTCCGTATCCTGGCGATGGCAGGCGAGATGGCCGGCGATGAACAGCGTGCGGCGATCTGGTTCAAGCATCAGCCAATCCCCGGCTGGGCGGGAAAGACCGCCTACGATCTCGTTCGAGAGGGCAAAACGGACAAGGTGCTTGCCTATCTGGAGGCAGTCCGCTCCGGCATTTATGCCTGAAAACAGGCTGAGCCTATGGCGCGCCTTCGCGCCGCGTTGGGCGCATCTGCCGCTTTCCGGCGAAGGAGCGGCCCGCTTTGGCGGTCGCTGGAATCCGGTGGGGACCCCGACGATCTATGCCGCGCGGGAATTGTCCACTGCTTGGGCGGAGTACAATCAGGGCTTTGTCCAGCATCCGGCGCTGATTGCGCAGCTCGAACTTTCAGGCGCGCGGCTGGCCGACCTGACGGACGCTGATGTGCTGATCAAGCTCGGCGTCACGGCAGACATTCACCGATGTGAGTGGCGCGACATCATTGATCAAGGCCTTGTGCCTGAGACGCACACGCTGAGAGATCGCCTGATTGCCGATGGGCAGCATGGCGTGATCTACCCCTCCTTCATGTCGCCCGGCGGCACATGCGTCGCCCTCTGGCGATGGAACGAGAGCAACGCACCCCGTCTGAAGGTCATCGATCCCGACCATCGCCTGCCGAAAACGCCGGCTTCATGGCTTTAATGCATGTCGCGCAAAAGTGTGCAGCGGTTTTGCGATAACGACAAAACAACAACCTAAAGCGCATCGCATGAGCCCGGTCAAATGCGACGCGCTTTAGGGCAGTTCGAACCTGGTCGGGAGACGGCTAGGCTTCTTGCACGCCCTCATATCCGGCCGCCCTTGCGGCCTTGACGAACTTACGGTCAAAAGTCGCGAAGCCGGCGCAGCGAGCGGACTTGCCCAGATGCAACGCATCAGCGAAATCTAATCCCCTTTCCGAGAGGTCGAGCGCGGACGACACGACCGCTCCGTCTTCCACCTCCACCGTGGGGAGCCCACTAAACGCCCGTAGCGTACGGGCGATTTCGAGCGGCGCAAAACCATAGGTGCTGCGCAACACCCACTCGACCTCCAGGATCACTGTAATGGCGACAAAGACCGGCTGGCTATCGATCAGCGCCCCGGCGCGGGGAGACTGTGTCGGGTGATCGCCTGTCAGGTAGCGGACGATAAGATTGGTATCAATCGCGAGCATGGCGCCGCCGCGCTTCGGCCAGCACACCCGCATCCATTTCTTCCAACGTCTTCGGCCTGCCTCTATGGGGCAGGGATCCGAACACGTCTTCTGGCCGTGTCTCGGCGAAGACTGGCGCAGGCTTCAGTAGCACGCCCTCCGGAGTGTCTTCGACCAGAAGACGCGTGCCGGCGTCCCATTCCCTCCGTTTCCGGATTGCGCTGGGCAAAATGACCTGTCCCTTGGTCGAGACGGTGGTTATGAGCTTTTCCGTAGCAGCCACGGCACGTACGCCCCTAGATGTAAGACAAACGTAAGATAATAGGAGGTCGCGCCAAATTCAAGGCGCAAGCTACGCATTTGACGAGATGGAGCAGCAGTGGCGGCCGGGATGGTATTCGTGACCACAAAACCAGCCGGCAGCTTCTATCAAACCCGCGTTCCGCCGACCGTCATCTGGTTCATCCTGAGATGCGGCTGGCCGACGCCGACCGGCACGCCCTGGCCGGCCTTGCCGCACATGCCGATGCCGGTGTCGAGCTTTATGTCGTTGCCGATCATCGAAACGCGGTGCATGGCGTCAGGCCCATTGCCGATCAGCATGGCGCCCTTGATCGGCTGCGTCACCTTGCCGTTCTCGATCATGTAGGCCTCGGTGCAGCCGAACACGAACTTGCCCGAGGTGATGTCGACCTGGCCGCCGCCGAAGGAGACGGCATAGACGCCGTTCTTGACCGACGCGATGATTTCGTCCGGCTCCATGTCGCCCGAGGTCATGTAGGTGTTGGTCATGCGCGGCATCGGCTGGTGTGCATAGCCTTCGCGCCGCCCGTTGCCGGTGGCCTTCATGCCCATCAGCCGGGCGTTCTGGCGATCCTGCATATAGCCGACAAGCTTGCCGTCTTCGATCAGCACGTTGCGGGCCGAAGGTGTTCCTTCATCATCGACGGTCAGCGAGCCGCGCCGCTCGGGCATGGTGCCGTCGTCGACGACGGTGACACCCTTCGCGGCCACCTGCTGGCCCATCAGCCCGGCGAAAGCCGATGTTTTCTTGCGGTTGAAGTCGCCTTCCAGCCCGTGGCCGACCGCCTCGTGCAGCATGACGCCCGGCCAACCGCTGGACAGGACGATGTCGAAGGTGCCGGCGGGCGCGGGGATCGCTTCGAGATTGACCAGCGCTTGCCGCAGCGCCTCCTTGGCCGCGTGCTTCCAGCTCTCCTCGACCAGAAATTCGCCAAACGCCTTGCGCCCGCCCATGCCGTAGGAGCCGCTCTCCTGGCGGTCGCCATTGCCGACCACCACCGACACGTTGATCCTGACCAGCGGGCGGATGTCGCGCACCACCTGGCCGTCGGCGCGCACGATCTCGACATGTTGCCAGGAGGCGGCGAGCGAAGCCGTCACCTGTCGCACGCGCGGATCCTCGGCTCGCAGCCAGGCATCGATTTCCTGAAGGAGCTTGGCCTTGGCCTCGAAGGAGGGCGAGGGGATCGGGTTCTCGTCGCCATAGAGATGGCGGTTGGTGCGGGCAGGAGCCGCGGCAAACGTGCCGGAATAGCCGCTCTTGACCGTCGAGACGGCGTCGGCCGCGCGCAGCAGCGATGCTTCGGAAAGATCGCTGGAATGCGCGTAGCCACTCGCTTCGCCGGCGACGGCGCGCAGGCCAAAGCCTTGGTCTGTGTTGAAATTGGCGGTCTTCAGCCGGCCATTGTCGAACATCAGCGCTTCGCTCTCGCTGTATTCGAGGAACAGCTCGCCGTCGTCGGCGCCGTTGATAGTCTCGGCGACGATCTGCTTGATGCGATCGTCGGAAATGTCGAATTGGCCGATGAGGCTGTTCATGGCAGGTCCGTCCGTGGAAAGAGATTGTCCTCACGATGTAGGCGCGCAGGTGCGTCCAGACAATCGGCAATGACCATTGTCATCGCCAAAGGCCAGTCACAATCTCTTTTCGTTGGTAAGGCCTTTGGGATTTTGGTCTCAAGGCAGGGCGGCGAAACCGTCGGCGAAACCCTTGAGCTCGACTGGAATGCCGATGCCTTCCTCCGGCGTCTGAAAGACGATGAAGGTGGCTGACGTTCCGGTCTTCAGCGTGTCGAGCAGCGGCTTTTCGAGAATGACCTCGGCATAGCAGCCGTCCTGGAAGCAGCGCACGAAATAGGCCCGGCCGATGTCCTTGCCATCGACATTGAGACCGAGTCCGTTGGGCAGCAGCACTCCGAGCGGCGCCAGCACGCGCAGTATTTCGGCCTTGTTGTCGGCGGTGCGCAGCACGACGACGGAAAGCCCCATCTCGGGACGGTCCTCGGCGACGACGTTCTGCATCATCACGCATTGTTCTGATGTGGCTCCGGCCGGCGTGTCGCAGATGACCGACCATGCGCCATGCGTCGACCGCACCTTGCCGCTTGGCTGCGCAGCATTGGCCTGGCCGATGCCAGACAAGCCAACACCAGATAGGCCAACGCCAGACACGGCAGCGAGAAGAATGACCTTCGCCAAGCTTCTCGAAAGCCCCAATCGCGAAACCCGAAGTCTCGAAAGCCCAAGTCTCCAAAGCCAAGAGTTCATGACGGCTCCATTGCGAATCACGGCACTTTAAGCCGCGCCAAGGGCAAGTAAAGGATGAGACCACTGCCGGCCTGCCTCGACCAAGGCAATTGTGCGCTTTTCCGTGTCAAATTCGCCCGAATTGCGACAGCCCGGCGCATTTTGCCAGGACACTCCGCCGCTCGGGCTTCCGCGATCCGCCACCGCCGCGGCCGCCGCCAAAATGCGCAGCCGCGCTTGCGCGCAAAAATGCCGCACGGTTTCCTCCGCTCATTTCTTGCAGAGGCAAATAGAGTATGGTTTGAACCAGCCTCGGGACTGTCCGGGATTCCCGTCCCGGCGTTGTTCGATATTCTTGCGGTCCGATCGCGAGGAACTGGGAGATAATGACGGCAATGAGAAAATTCCTAGCAGGCGCCAAATTCCTGACAAGCGCTTGGGCTGCCGCCACACTGTTCACCGGTGCATCCGCCCATGCCGCCCAGCCTGCGCCGTGGGAGGTGACATTCCAGCCCGCCGCCACCGACATGATGCGGCAGATCGCCCTGTTCGAGCACTATACGCTGTGGTTCATCGTGCCGATCACCCTCTTCGTGCTCTTTCTTCTCGCCTATTGCATCTTGAAGTTCCGCGCGAGCGTCAACCCGATCCCGTCGCGCACCAGCCACAACACGCTGATCGAGGTGATCTGGACGGTTGGGCCGGTCGTCGTCCTGCTCATGCTCGCCATCCCCTCGTTCCAGCTTTTGACCGCGCAATACACACCGCCGGAGGAAGCCAAGTTGACCGTCAAGGCGACGGGAAACCAGTGGAACTGGGACTACGAATACCAGACCGAAAACACGCTTTCCTTCAACTCAGCGATCCTGGCGGATTCTGACCGCGCGGCGGCCGGTAAGGAGGACCGCGGCGCTTATCCGCGCCTGCTCGCCGTCGACAACGAGATGGTGGTGCCGGTCAACACCATGACCCGGGTGCTGGTGACGGCGGCGGACGTGATCCACGCCTTTGCCATGCCGTCCTTCGGCATCAAGACCGACGCGGTTCCGGGCCGCATCAACGAGGTCTGGTTCAAGGCGGAAAAGGAAGGCCTCTATTACGGCCAGTGTTCGGAGCTCTGCGGCAAGGACCACGCCTTCATGCCGATCGCGATCCGAGTCGTCTCCGACGCCCAGTACAAGACCTGGCTGGCGGCAGCCGGCACCGACCTTCCCGGCGCCAACAAGGCGCTGATGGCCGAGGTCGACGGCAAAGACAAGGTAGCGGCCGCCGGCAACTGATGCCGCGACCAGAAAAGATCAGGGAACGGAGCCGAACATGGCAGACGCTGCAGCTCACGACCACGACCACAAGCCGTATCATGGCTGGGTCCGGTGGGTGTATTCGACCAACCACAAGGATATCGGTACGCTCTATCTGATCTTCGCGATCATGGCGGGCTGCGTCGGCGGTGCCCTTTCGGTCGTCATGCGCATGGAACTGCAGGAGCCGGGGATCCAGATTTTCACCGGCCTGGCGCAGATGGTCTACGGCTTGAACGCCGACGCTGCGCTCGACGGCGGCAAGAGCATGTACAACGCCTTCACCACAGCGCATGCGCTGATCATGATCTTCTTCATGGTCATGCCGGCGCTGATCGGCGGCTTCGCCAACTGGATGGTGCCGATCATGATCGGCGCGCCCGACATGGCTTTCCCGCGCATGAACAACGTCTCGTTCTGGTTGCTGCCACCGGCTTTCATCCTGCTGATCATCTCGGCCTTCATGCCGAGCGCGCCTGGCGCCTACGGCGTCGGCGGCGGCTGGACGATCTATCCGCCGCTATCGACATCGGGCCAGCCGGGACCGGCGATGGATCTTGCGATCCTGTCGCTGCACATCGCCGGCGCGTCGTCGATCCTCGGCGCCATCAATTTCATCACCACCATTTTCAACATGCGCGCGCCTGGCATGACGCTGCACAAGATGCCGCTGTTCGCCTGGTCGGTGCTGATCACCGCTTTCCTGCTGCTGTTGTCGCTTCCGGTTCTGGCCGGCGGCATCACTATGCTTTTGACCGATCGCAACTTCGGCACGACCTTCTTCGCGCCGGACGGCGGCGGCGACCCGATCCTGTTCCAGCACCTGTTCTGGTTCTTCGGGCACCCGGAAGTCTACATCCTGATCCTCCCGGGCTTCGGCATCGTCAGCCACATCGTCTCGACCTTCTCTAGGAAGCCCATCTTCGGCTATCTCGGCATGGCCTATGCCATGGTCGCGATCGGTGCGGTCGGCTTCATCGTCTGGGCGCACCACATGTACACGACCGGCCTGTCGCTCGACACGCAGCGCTATTTCGTCTTCGCCACGATGGTTATCGCGGTGCCGACGGGCGTGAAGATATTCTCGTGGATCGCCACCATGTGGGGCGGGTCGATTTCGCTCAAGACCCCGATGCTGTGGGCGATCGGCTTCATCTTCCTGTTCACCGTCGGCGGCGTTACCGGCGTCCAGCTTGCCAATGCCGGTCTCGACCGCCCGCTGCACGACACCTATTACGTGGTCGCGCATTTCCACTATGTGCTGTCGCTGGGCGCGGTCTTTGCCATCTTCGCCGGCTGGTACTACTGGTTCCCGAAGATGACCGGCTACATGTATTCGCCTGTCATCGCCAACACCCACTTCTGGGTCACCTTCGTCGGCGTCAACCTCGTCTTCTTCCCGCAGCATTTCCTCGGTCTCTCCGGCATGCCGCGCCGCTACATCGACTATCCGGATGCGTTTGCCGGCTGGAACATGGTGTCGTCCTACGGCTCGTATATTTCGGCCGTCGGCGTGGTCATCTTCCTCTATGGCGTGTTCGAGGCGTTCCAGAAGAAGCGGGTTGCCGGCGCCAATCCATGGGGCGAGGGCGCGACGACGCTTGAATGGCAGCTGCCTTCGCCGCCGCCCTTCCACCAGTGGGAACAGCTGCCGAAGATCAAATAGGCTTCTGCCTGGGGAAATACGGAACCGCCGGTTCGCCGGCGGTTTTGGCCAACGGAATGATGGACTTTAAGTACGCATGGCCCTTGTCGACGACACCTTGACTGACGAACCGGGCTTTCGCGTGTCGGAAGCGACGGCGGGCGATTTCTTCGCCCTGTTGAAGCCGCGCGTCATGTCGCTGGTGGTGTTCACCGCCTTTGTCGGCCTGGTCGCGGCACCTGTGACCATCAATCCGCTTCTGGCGGTGATCGCTATCCTGGCCATTGCCATTGGTGCAGGGGCCTCCGGCGCGCTCAACATGTGGTATGACGCCGATATCGATGCGGTGATGACCAGGACCGCCGGCCGTCCGGTGCCGGCCGGCCGCATCCGGCCCGGCGAGGCGCTGAGTTTCGGCCTGGTGCTGTCGGTGCTGTCGGTGATGACGCTCGGCGTGCTGGTCAACTGGCTGTCGGCGACGCTGCTGGCCTTCACCATCTTCTTCTATGCGGTCGTCTACACGATGTGGCTGAAGCGCTGGACGCCGCAGAACATTGTCATCGGCGGTGCTGCCGGCGCCATTCCGCCGGTGATCGGCTGGGCCGCGGTGACCGGAACCGTCAGCCTGGAAAGCGTCGTCCTGTTCCTGATCATCTTCCTGTGGACGCCGCCGCATTTCTGGGCGCTCGCCCTCTTCAAGTCCGAGGACTATGCAAGGGCCGGCATCCCGATGATGCCGAATGTCGCCGGCCAGGCTTCGACCCGACGCCAGATCTTTGCCTACGCGCTGATCCTTGCACCGGTTGGCGTGCTGCCATGGACGCTTGGTTTCACCACGCCCGCCTATGGCGTCTTTGCGGTGCTGCTTGGCGCCGGCTTCGTCTGGTACGCGTGGAAGGTGCTGCAGATGGCGAACGACGACCATGTGATGAAGCCGGCCAAGGCATTGTTCGGCTACTCGCTGCTCTACCTCTTTGCCATTTTCGCCGTCTACCTTGCCGACTGCGTTGTCGGGCGCGTGCTAGCCATGGGTGGAGCATGACCATGGCCGACAAGAAGCTTGAACTCGTCACGCTGACGGAGCGCCAGCAGAAGGCCCGGCGCAACCGCTCGGTAGCCATCGGCCTGGCGCTGGCGGTGCTTGTCGTCATCTTCTATATCGCGACCGTCGTGAAATTCGGTCACAACCTCACCGGAACGATGTGAGGCTCAAGATGAACCGCCAAACAGTGACCCATCCTCAAAAGAAGAACACCAACCGCATTGTCGCCGGCGTCTGCATCGCCTTTTTCGGCGGCATGATCGGCATGGCCTATGCCGCGGTGCCGCTCTATGCGATGTTCTGCGAGGCGACCGGTTACGGCGGCACCGTAAAACGCACAACGCAGCAATATGCCGACCGGGTGCTCGACCGCGATATCACCATCCGTTTCGACGCCAACACAGTCGGCGTGCCCTGGCAGTTCCAGCCGGTCACCCGCTCGGTCACCATCAAGATAGGCGAGACGGCGCAGGCGCATTATAGCGCGACGAACAAATTCGTCCGCGACACCACCGGCCGCGCCACCTTCAACGTGCAGCCGGAACTTGCAGGATCCTACTTCAACAAG
Source organism: Mesorhizobium sp. WSM4842 (assembly GCF_055901575.1). Lineage (NCBI taxonomy): Bacteria > Pseudomonadati > Pseudomonadota > Alphaproteobacteria > Hyphomicrobiales > Phyllobacteriaceae > Mesorhizobium > Mesorhizobium sp. WSM4842. Next base: position 6,041,269 of record NZ_CM148372.1, on the reverse strand, counting down.
GTCGAGTGTTTCTGCTTTACCGACACGACGTTGAAGCCTGGAGAGACACTGGACATGCCGGTCGTGTTCTATGTAGATCCCGACATCGTCGATGCGCCGGAACTTAAGGACCTGAAGACGATTACCCTGTCCTACACGATGTTCCCGGTCGAGAAGAACGAGAACAACAAGCCGGTGGCCTCGACAGTGCCGGCCGAAGGCACAAGCAACAAAGTTTCACACACCGAAAGAAGCCTCGGGGGTTGATATGGCAGACGCGCACGCAAAACCACAACATGACTACCATCTCGTCGACCCAAGCCCGTGGCCTTTCCTCGGCTCGGTCGGCGCGTTGGTCACCGCGATCGGCGGCGTCTGTTACATGCAGTATCTCAAAGGCGGCGATTTCCCCATTTTCGGCTTCAACATCGCCAATCCGTGGCTGTTCTTCATCGGCCTTTTGATCGTCCTCTACACCATGTACGCCTGGTGGTCGGATACCATCAAGGAAGCGCATGAAGGCCACCACACGCGGGTCGTGTCGCTGCATCTGCGCTACGGCATGATCATGTTCATCGCTTCCGAGGTGATGTTCTTCGTCGCCTGGTTCTGGGCTTTCTTCGACGCCAGCCTGTTTCCCGGCGAGGCACAGCAATACGCCCGCGCCGCCTTCACCGGCGGCGTCTGGCCGCCGAAGGGCCTCGAAGTCCTCGACCCCTTCCACCTGCCGCTCTACAACACCGTCATCCTGCTTCTGTCGGCCACCACGGTGACCTGGGCGCACCACGCGCTGCTTCATGGCGATCGCAAGGGGCTGATCAACGGCCTGGTGCTGACGGTCGGTCTCGGCATGCTGTTCACCATGGTGCAGGCTTACGAATATATGCACGCGCCGTTCGGCTTCAGGGATTCGATTTACGGCGCCACCTTCTTCATGGCGACCGGCTTCCACGGCTTCCATGTCATCATCGGCACCATCTTCCTGCTGGTCTGCCTGGTCCGCGCGATGAAGGGCGATTTCACGCCCAAGCACCATTTCGGCTTCGAGGCGGCCGCCTGGTACTGGCACTTCGTCGACGTGGTCTGGCTGTTCCTGTTCGCGTCGATCTATGTCTGGGCCTCGAGCGGCGCGGTGATTGAAGGTCACTGAAATCTTTTTTGAGGAATTGCGTGGGCGGCTGCGGCGACGTGGCCGCCTTATCTTTTGGGGCGAAGGGCGCTAAAGTATCGCAATGAGCGACGACAAGGCGATCTGGCCACCAATCGATCCGATCTCGGCCGGCCTGCACGGCCGCTGCCCGCGCTGCGGCGAGGGACGACTGTTTTCCGGCTTCCTCACCGTCGGCAAACGCTGCGCCAGTTGCGGCCTCGACTATTCCTACGCCGATGCCGGCGACGGTCCGGCGGTGTTCGTCATCCTGATCATCGGCTTCATCGTCGTCGGGCTGGCGCTGTGGATGGAGGTGACGCTGAATCCGCCGCTCTGGCTGCATTTCCTGCTGTGGATACCGCTGACGCTGGTGCTTTGCCTGGGCGCGCTCAGGCTGATCAAGGGTGTGCTCCTGACGCTGCAATACCGCAACAAGGCGGCGGAGGGCAGGCTGGACCTCGGCGAATGAGCACAACATCCGCCTCGATCGCAGGCCGTTCGCGGCCGAAGACGGCATTGCTGCTTGGCCTCGGCCTCGTGCTGTTCTTCATCCTGCTGGCGCTCGGCACCTGGCAGGTCCAGCGCCTGTACTGGAAAGAGGGTCTTCTCCAGACCATCGGCCAGCGCACGCATTCCGCACCTGTGCCGTTGGCCGAGGTCGAAAATCGGTTCGCCGCAACCGGCGATGTGGATTACACGCCGGTGACGGCATCAGGCACATTCCTGCATCAAGGCGAGCGACATTTCTTCGCGACCTGGGAGGGCCAGTCCGGTTTCGATATCTTCACGCCCTTGCATCTGGAGGACGGCCGCTTCGTCCTGATCAATCGCGGCTTCGTGCCCTACGATCTCAAGGACGCGGCCAAGCGCCCGCAAAGCCAGGGTGCGGGCCAGGTGACGGTGACGGGGCTCGCCCGCAATCCGCTGCCGGCAAAGCCCTCGATGATGCTTCCCGACAATGATCCGCAAAAGAACATCTTCTACTGGAAGGATCGCGATGCCATGGCGGCCAGCGCCGGTCTGCCGGCCGGCGCGGGGTTGGTGCCATTCTTCCTCGACGCGGACGCCACGCCGAACCCGGGTGGGCTGCCGGTCGGCGGCGTTACAATCATCGACCTGCCGAACAGCCATTTGCAATACGCCGTAACCTGGTACGGCCTTGCCGCTGCCCTTGCCGGCGTCCTCATCTTCACGCTTCGCCGCCCGGCGAAAGAAGAATGATCGGCACCGGCGCCCTTGACAGGGCAGGGGTGCGCACCTCATTTCGCGCCTTGAGTTCAAGACTTGAGCTCACGTTACGACCAACCGGCCGGGAATCATGCTTCACACGACCACAAAGCCACCGCTGACCGTCAGGCTCTGCCAACCGCGGGGCTTCTGCGCCGGCGTCGATCGCGCCATCCAGATCGTCGTGCTGGCGCTGAAGAAATACGGCGCGCCGGTCTATGTCCGCCACGAGATCGTACACAATCGCTACGTCGTCGAGGGGCTGCAAAGCCTCGGTGCGGTGTTCATCGAGGAACTCTCCGAGATACCGGCGGAACATCGCCAGAGCCCGGTCGTCTTTTCGGCGCATGGCGTGCCGAAGTCGGTGCCGGCGGACGCCCAGGCGCGCAATCTCTTCTATCTCGACGCCACCTGCCCGCTGGTTTCGAAGGTCCACAAGCAGGCGATGCGTCATCAGCGGCTCGGCCGCCATGTGCTTCTGATCGGCCATGCCGGCCACCCGGAAGTGATCGGCACGATGGGGCAGTTGCCGGACGGCGCCGTCACCTTGATCGAGACCGAAGCCGACGCGGCGAATCTGGTGCCCGCCGACCCGCAGGCGCTCGGTTTCGTCACCCAGACGACGCTGTCGGTCGAGGACACCGCCGGCATCATCCGGGTGCTTAAGGATCGTTTTCCCGATCTGCATGCGGCGGCCGCGGAATCGATCTGCTACGCCACCACCAACCGTCAGGAAGCGGTCAAGGAGACCGCCGCGGGCTCCGATCTCTTCCTGATTGTCGGCGCCCCCAACTCCTCCAATTCGCGGCGTCTTGTCGAAGTGGCCGAACGCGCCGGCGCCTCGATGTCGCTTCTCGTACAGCGCGCCTCCGAAATTCCGTGGACCGACATTGCCGGAATCTCGACGCTCGGTCTGTCGGCCGGCGCGTCGGCGCCGGAAATCATCGTCGACGAGATCATCGACGCCTTCCGGCAGCGCTTCGACGTGACGATCGAGCTGGCGGTGACGGCGACGGAAACGGAGGATTTTCCGGTGATGCGGGTCCTGCGCGACGTCGAACTGACGGCGGCCGACATGGCCTTCGTCAACGGAGCCGCGTGAAGAGCCCATGGCGGTCTACACCGACGTCAACGAAGGCGAGCTCGGCGCGTTCCTGAAGGCCTATCCGGTTGGCGATCTCCTATCCTACAAGGGCATCGCCGAAGGCACCGAGAACTCGAATTTCCTGCTGCACACGACCAGCGGCTCCTACATCCTGACGCTCTACGAAAAGCGCGTCGACAAGGCCGACCTGCCGTTCTTCCTCGGCCTCATGGGCCATCTCGCCAGGAAGGGCATTTCCTGCCCGCTTCCGGTGACGGCGCATGATGGCGACGTCATCGGAACACTTGCCGGCCGGCCGGCGGTCATCATCACTTTCCTCGAAGGTCTTTCGCTGCGGCGGCCGACATCAGCGCATTGCGGCGAGGTCGGCAAGGCGCTGGCGGCACTGCATCTTGCCGGCGCCGACTTTCCGATGACCCGTCCGAACGCTCTTGCCATCGATGGCTGGCGCAAGCTGTGGAGCGCCGCTCGCCCTCGCGCCGACGAGGTCGAGCCGGGACTGGCGGCCGAGGTCGATGCCGACTTCGTAGATTTCGAGCGGAACTGGCCCAAAGGCCTGCCGGAGGGCATTATCCATGCCGATCTTTTCCCCGACAATGTCTTCTTCCTCGGCGAGAAACTGTCCGGGCTGATCGACTTCTATTTCGCCTGCAACGATCTCTACGCCTATGATGTCGCTACCTGCCTCAACGCCTGGTGCTTCGAGAAGGATTTTTCCTTCAACCTGACCAAGGGCACGGCGCTGCTTGCCGGCTACCAAAGCGTGCGGCCCTTGAGCCGCGAGGAGAAAGCTGCGCTGCCGATACTGGCGCGCGGCTCGGCGTTGCGCTTCATGCTGACCCGGCTTTACGACTGGCTGATCGTTGCCAACGGCGGGCTGGTGATAAAACGCGACCCGACCGAATACATCCGCAGGATGCGTTTCCACCGGGCGATCAAATCTCCTTCCGAGTATGGACTGACATGACAAAGCGCGTTGAAATCTTCACCGATGGTGCCTGTTCGGGCAATCCGGGGCCTGGCGGCTGGGGGGCGGTCCTGCGCTTCAACGGCGTCACGAAAGAACTGTCGGGCGGCGAGGCTGCTACCACCAACAACCGCATGGAACTGTTGGCCGCCATCTCGGCGCTCAATGCGCTGAAAGAACCCTGCGCCGTCGATCTTTATACCGACAGCAACTACGTCAAGGACGGTATTTTCAGCTGGATCGACGGCTGGAAGCGCAACGGCTGGAAGACCGCCGCCAGACAACCGGTGAAGAATGCGGAGCTGTGGCAGGCACTCGACGAGGCGCGCAACCGTCATCAGGTGATCTGGCATTGGGTCAAGGGCCACGCCGGCCATCCGGAGAACGAGCGTGCCGACGAGTTGGCGCGGCTCGGCATGGCGCCGTTCAAGAAAGGCCCCGTCAAGACCGCGGCGCCGAAGCCAGGCCCGCAGTCGAAGCAGCCGGCGGTCGCAAAGCCACGGCGCTCGACCCAGAGTTATTGAATTTCGGCTGCAGGTCCGCTCTCTGGCAGGAAGACCTCTATCACGCCGATCGCATACTACATCACGCATCCCCAGGTTCGGATCGATGCCGATGTTCCAGTGCCAGAGTGGGGGCTATCCGACATCGGGCGAGCGAGAATGTCTGCGATGCTCGATCAGCCGTGGGTTCGGTCGATCCGGCGTATCGTGTCATCGGGTGAACGCAAGGCGATAGAAACCGCCGAGATACTCGGAAGGCATCTCCGCCTTGAGGTCGAGGTGAGGGAACGGATGCATGAGAATGACCGATCGGCAACCGGTTTCCTACCGCCTGCGGAGTTCGAAGCGGTCGCGGACCAATTCTTCGCCAATCCATACAGCAGCATTCGCGGATGGGAGCGGGCTATCGATGCTCAGCATCGTATTCTGAGCGAGGTAGACACTGTGCTCGGCACAGATGACGCCGCCGACGTTGCTTTCGTGGGCCACGGAGGTGTCGGAACGCTTCTGCTGCTTTCTCTCGGCGGGCGGGAGATCAGCCGCGAGGCGGATCAGCCAGCGGGCGGCGGGAACTATTTCGCGTACGATATTCACGCGCGTCGCGTTGTCCACGGATGGCGGCCGATCGACAGGCTGGCGCAGCACCGCGACGATTAATTTGGCTAACGGATCAGCAGCGCCGTGCCGAATAGCCCGAGCGCGAACACCGTATGTGAGACGAGATTGAGGGCGCGGATCTGCATGGGGTTGGGGCGCTTTGATGCGGCCCAGCCGGCACCCATGCCGGGCGCCAGCAGGAACCAGCCGGCGCCCACGGTGACGATGCCGAGGATGAAGGCCGGCAGGAAGGTCGGCGCGGCCAGCCACGTCGCTCCCGCCAAAACGGCCAGAATGATGCCGTAGACGATGCCGACAAAATAGTGGAAGGCCCAGCCCAGCGCCGATTCATGCGCGTAGGGTGCTGCCTCGCCGATGTCGTCGTGGAAGACCTTGCCGCGCCTTAGATGCCAGACCCAGCGACCGACCAGTCCCCAGTTCGGCCGCGGCTGAGCAAACACGGTGTTCAGGAAGATCGCCCAGAGGTCCATGAGCGCCGTGGCGCCGATGCCGATCGCCACAGCGCGCCAGAAGATGTCAAACATCATTGAGATCCCCCAAAGCAAACAATCCCTAATGCATGTTGTTCAAAACTGCGCAACGGTTTTGGGATAACGAAAAACGAAGACTTAAAAGCGCGACGCGCTTTAAGAGCCAAGCCGAAATCTAAAGCTGTCCGAGAATATGAGCCGCCCCGGATTCGTCGACGCCGGGCTTTGTCTCGACATTGAGCGCGGTGACCTTGCCGTCGTCGACGATCATCGAAAACCGCTTCGAGCGCAGCCCCATGCCGCCGTTGGAAAGATCGGCGTCAAGGCCGATCGACTTGACGAAATCGCCATTGCCGTCGGCAAGATAAAGGAGCTTGCCTTCACCGCCGCTGAAGCGGGCCCAGGCGGCCATCACATGAACATCGTTGACGGCGACGACGGCGATGGTGTCGACGCCGCGCGCCAGGATGGCGTCGTAATTATCCAGATAGCCGGGCAGATGATTGTTGGAGCAGGTCGGCGTGAAAGCGCCGGGAACGGCGAACAGCACCACCTTCTTTCCCGAGAAAATCTCGGCCGTCGTGATCGCTTTTGCGCCGTCGGCAGTCATCGTCTTGAAGGTCGCATCGGGCAGGTTATCGCCAATGGCAATCGTCATCATGGTCCTCGCTTGAGAGATGGAATGGAAGTGTTCTTGCGATAGCGAACTCAGCTGTTTCCCGCAACATCGGGGAGCCGGGAACACAAAAGGATGTTCGACCTGAACATCCTTTGCTCGGGATCAAGGGAACGGCAGCAGGCCTTCGACCGCTCCGGCCGCAGTTGTCAGCGTGTAGTAAAGTCCGCCATCCGTCGGCGTCGTCGTCGGCCTGTCGAGGATAGGCACGGTAAACACCAGCTTGCCTTCCTTTTCGCTGCGGGCCGGCACGCCGAACATGTAATCCCGCTCACCGGCGACGAAGAAATCCGCTGCTTCGGGATTGCCCGGAAAGCTCGCCTCGACAATCAGTGTCTCGCGGTCGCCCGGCAGGATATTGATGCCGAAATCGGGTCCTGCGGGAGCAGGCAGGGTTGCAAGGGCCGCCTTCACCAATGCGGCATCTTCGACATTGTCCGGATCGGAGCCCGGATCGATGGTCAGCTTCGTCTGCACCGGGATGCAGATCGTCTCGCAAATGCCGAGAAAGATATCGGCATCGATGACGGCCGGCTCGTTCGGCGCCGACAGCGTGAAGGTCACCGGCAGCGAAACCGGATGGTCATAGCCGGCCCATTTGCCGTAGCCGTCGTCGTGGCGCTGGGGCGGTGGAAACGAAAACGTCGCGTTGACAATGTTGGTGCTGGCCGAGATATCGATTTGCGGCGGCACGCCCGCGTCGCCCGGATCGCGCCAGTAGGTTTTCCAGCCAGGCTTGAGCGCAATATCGAGGACGCCATGGATGCGCCCGGCTTCGTCGGGCTTGCCGCTGGTCACAAGCCGCACTTTGCCGCCTTCGCTATTGTACCAGATCGACGAGGAGGCTGCGGCGGGAAGGCCGGTTCCACATCCGACAGCGGCGCTGAGCAGCAGGACTTTCAAGCTTTGCATGGCGGTGATTTGAGCGTCCTTTCATGGCTGCGCAATGACTTCATGGGGTCGCTGCTATCATATTTGCGTGACCTCGGGCACAGCTTTTGCGTGACCTCGGGCACAGCTTGCGTGACCTTAGATGCACATCTGCGACCAAATCGCGCGCGGCGCATCTTTTCGGCGCTCCAGAAACGCGTTACGCTCCCCTCATGGACTTGTTGCGCCACAAGAAGATGGCTGCGGGACGCGGCTTTCTCGACGACCAGTTCCTGATTGCCATGCCCGGCATGAAGGACGACCGCTTCACGCGCTCCGTCATCTACATTTGCGCGCACAGCGACGAAGGCGCGATGGGCCTGGTCATCAACCAGACGCAGCAGATGCTGTTTCCGGATCTGCTCGTGCAGCTCGGCATCATGAACGAACAGGAGGCGATCCGCTTGCCCGCCCAGGCCCGCGACTTCGTCGTGCGCAACGGCGGACCCGTGGATCGCAGCCGCGGCTTCGTCCTGCATTCGGGCGACTACCGGGTGGAATCGTCGCTGGCCGTCTCCGAAGACATTTGCCTGACCGCGACCGTCGACATATTGCGCGCCATTTCGTCGGGCCGTGGGCCCCGGCATGCGCTGATGGCGCTCGGCTATTCGGGCTGGGGCGCCGGTCAGCTGGAAAGCGAAATCGCCGAGAACGGTTGGTTGACCTGCCCGGCAAATGCGGAGCTTCTGTTCGATACCGACATCGAGCGCAAATACGACCGGATTCTCGCTTCGATCGGCATCGACCTCGCGCATCTCAGCCTGGCGGCCGGGCACGCCTAATGCATGTCGCGCAAAAGTGTGCAGCGGTTTTGCGATAGCGACATGCATAAAACCACAACCTAAAGCGCGTCGCGTGAGGCCGATCAAACGCGACGCGCTTTAGTGGTGAAAACCCGATACCTGGCTGGCTACCGCTGCAGTGTCATCGCCAGCCGTTTGCCCAAATCGTAGACGAGATTCTCGATACCGGCTGTCCAGGACAGGTCAGCCTGTTTCACGCGGGTTTCGACATCGCTGTATTTGCCGATGCGGGCTTCCAGGAAGGAGCGCATGCGCTGGTGAAACTGGCCGACGGTGAGCTGATTTCCCTCGGCCTTGAAGATGGCAGTATTGAAGCGCGCCGCCTTGGGGAAGATTTTGCTGGCCGTGGCATTGGGCTTCTCTTCGGCATTCGACAGGAGTGTTGCTGTCCCGTTTGTGCCAAGGAAATGGGGGAGGTAAAGATCCCTTTCGTCCATAGCCTTCTCGAGACGGGCTTCGATGCGTTCCTTGGCCGCGAGAAGGTTCTTGGCCGCCAGTGCTGCCGACAGATAGGGATCGCGCCTGAATTCAAGGATGCGCTCTTCTTCGGCCTTGTCGTCGACGAAATGGTGTTCGCGCTTGCCCTCGGGGCGGATCCGGATCAGTTCCGCTTCGTCGCCCAGGCCGAACTCTGCACCGTACTTCTTCACCGCCTCGAGCCATGTCTGGTCGAGGAACTGCATAAGACCAAGTGCCGACCCTTTAGGCGGGCGGTTGTTGATGTCGAAGGAGGATTCCTTCTCGGCGATCGCGAAAAGGGTGTCGGCTGGAAATTGGGTGTCCTTGGCGGCACGCAGAATCTCGGTGGCAATGTACTGCGACACCTTGTATTCGCCGAACTCGTGCACCGACATCCCGATGACGATCTGTTCCGCGCCTTCGGAAAGGATGGAGACGGTGCCCTTCAACGCGTCGGCCAGTGTGCCTTCTCCCTTGCGTCGGGAGGTCGATATGGTGCCCGGATCGATGATGTCGAACTCGGACGCGGCCGAGGGGAAACTCAAAGCGGAGTACGGAACAGCAGTGGCAACTGCGGCTTCGGTCACTCCGTTGACCAAAACTCCCGAATAGACCGGCCATGGCATGGCTGCCACTGTCGCCGCCAGGCCAAGCCCCGCGATCCTTTTCGACAAAGGCCGTCCGCCCGAAAGGAGGACGCCTCCGCAAGCAAAGAATTCAATTGTCCTTTGGAGTGACGCCAGGTCCCCCTCCGTTCCTTGTCTAGCCGCCCAGATATTCAGGGGCAGATCTATTTCCAACGTTGAGCCGTCAACGTCGAAAAAGACAAGAAGAACGGTCAGTGCTTCATTTAGCTAGTCATGGATAATGGCGGCACAATGGCCACAGTGCGGCAAAATAATTCGAAATGTAAAGCAAGCTGATTTTAATCGAGGGCTGCGTAGCCGATGCGTTGCTTGTGAAGCATCTCGATTGCGAGCAGAAATTTCCCTGAGGTGGTCTGCCCTCGACCGCAGCGGGGCAATCCTTTCGGTTCTCGAACGGAAGATTGTGCATGAGCAGTCATTCTCGGCACAATACTCGATCGAATGAGTTCTCCGTTGGTGATCATTACCGTTTGGCCGTCGCAAGATTGGTGCTGAGCTCGAAGGCTAGTCCCGACCCATTGCTATACGGCAGCAGCACGGGCGCACTCTCGCTCACGATCTCCCCCAGGACGCGCTTGCGTTCCTGATCGCCCATTTCCTTGGCTAAGGAACTCATCCCGACCAGCGCCATCGTATTCAAATGCAGGAAAGGTGCACCTTCCCCGAGATGGATGGTGCACGAAACAATCCTTGATCGGACCTCGTGGAAGCCGGCGTCTCGCAGCAGCGCCTCAAGTGGAGCCGCTTCCCCAAAGCTGTACCGTTGATCGGCGATGGCGCCCAGATGGCGCTCCGCGACGCGGCGCAGTTCGCGAAAGAAGGGGATTTCGTCGTCCGGGCACCACGTGGCGACCGCCAGCCTGCCACCCTTCGCCAGCGCGCGACGCATCTGCGCCGCCGCCGCGGGTTTGTCAGGAAAGAACTGCAGTCCTTGCTGGCAGACGACCACGTCGAACATCTCACCGTTACGCAGAGGCAGCTCGCTGGCATTGCCCTGACGCCAGTCGATGGCTGGTTCTACAGCCCGCGCCACGGCAAGCATGTCGGGGCTGATGTCGACGCCGACGATGTATCCGGCTTCATCGAGCCGCTCTCTTGCAACGCGCGCCACTATTCCTGTTCCGCAAGCGATATCGAGTACGCGATCGCCCGAAGACAATTCCAGCTCGTCAAGAGCCATCTCGGCCCATGGACGGAAGAGAGTGCCGACGAGCCACCGCTCGTACATCTCCGGGAAACTTGCCTGGTTCATTGCGTAGCTGGGCAAGGTCATGATTGTCCTCCCTCAAATTTCCATCCGGCCATCGCGAGCCTTTCTCCGCGCTCCTTGGGCGAGCGCGATTCCAACGAAGCAAGAAAGTTGCAGTCGTTCCGAAGAAAAAGAAATGCTAATATTTCATCGCGCCGCTGTCATCGGGAAAGGGCGAATCCATGCAGATGCACGAAATCCGCTACTTCCTAGCAGCGTCGCTGCTGCGTGACCCAGCCGGCGCTGACCCGGGCTATCCAGAAGCTTGAGGCAGAGCTTGGAGGGCATCTCTTCCACCGCGAGCATAGCCATGTCCATCTCACCGACTTTGGGCGTCTGATACAGCCACATCTCTCAAAATGCGCAGCGATCGAGTGTCGGCAGGTCCTGAATAGGGTCGGTACCGGCCGGAGGAACACCAGGGCGGCGCAGACGCATCTCAAACCAGCAGTAGCTCAAGCCTCAGCAATAAACGCCTAGCCTGGCCAATCGAACGTCTGGGCAGCTCGGACCATTGCCGCCGTCGCCGGGCTATAGGGCCGGCCCGGAACGCTAGCCAGGGACACCGTGCGTGCCACCGCGGGTTCAATCAGCGGACGCTGCAAAAGTTCAGGCGATGTCACCGAATATTCAGGCATGAAGGCGAAGCCGATCCGCGCCAGCACCATTGATTGGATCCAATCCTCGCGCTCGGAACGAAAGCGGGCATAAAGGCTGACATTTCTTTCCCGGCACACACCCATTACCAGGTCCCGCATTTCGCAGGACAGACGATCGACATAGGGTTCTTGAGAGAGATCGACCAACTTGATTGCATTGAGGCTCGCAAGCCGGTGATCCGGCGCGAATACGACGACGTAACGCTCACTGTAGAGATCATGGACGCGGAACGCCGCTCCCAATCCCTCCAGCGGATTGAGAACGGCAAGATCGAGATCGCCTTGCTCAAGCCTGTTTTTCAGTTCCTGAACGCTCGCCTCGCTAACTTCAAGCTCGACGCCGTGATAGTCGCGCTGGAACTTTGCGAGGAACCGGGCGAGTTTCACATGGCCGATGGTCGACATGACGCCGAGGCGGATCGGCACCTGGTTGAGCAGCCTGAAATTGTCGGCAAGCGTCCTGGTTGCGTGGGCCTCCTGCATGATCTGCTGAAGATGCGGCAGAATGGAGCGCCCGAACTCACTCAGGAGGACGCGCTTTCCCTCGCGGTGGAACAAGGGCGCGCCAAGCTCATCCTCGAGCGTCTTGACCGCTTTGGTGAGCGCCGGCTGAGACACGTTGCAATCGGTGGCGGCCTTGGTGAAGTTCAGCATCTTCGCGGCGGCAAGCACGTAGCGGACCTGAAACATCTCCATGGCGAGCCCTCCCGAGGCGGTTCCACGAAACCACATTGTAATCCTTTCATCGATAACTGTCGGCTATCGATCGATAGAAAAAATGTCGTTCTCTTTCGGCCGCCACTGCATTCAACTCCTGTGGTCACTGTTCACAGGAGGAGATCTGGAAATGACTGTCTACATGGTGGAACGCGACCTCAAGGGCATCAGCATGGAAGCTCTGGGAGGTGCGCAGAAGGCGGCGATCAGCAAAGCCGCCGAGATGACCTCCAACGGCACCGACATCAGCTATCTGCGCTCGACCTTCGCACCGGAGGACGGCCGCTGCATGTGCCTGTTTGACGCTGCCTCCGATACCGACGTGAAGCGTCTAAACGACGATGCGGGGCTGCCCTATCACAGGATCGTACCAGCGCTCGATCTTACCCCATAAGGCCAGCACGACCGGGCTCGTGATCATCCGGGCCCGGTGTTCTTGCGGGTCATGCGCAGCGCGCCAGGCTGATCATTTGGAACGACGGAAAGACCAGGACGTTCTTGCTGTATCCGCTAGGGGTCTAACGCTTGCTGTTCGCAGGAGTCGGAGGCGCACCATGTTTGGCAACTCGGGCATCATTGCTCTGCCTCGCCCGCTTGAGCGCCGCGTGGATACTCTTGCGCAGTCGTACATGCGCCAGCGGCTCGGATCGCAGATGGACTTCTCGACCCCGGAAGGCGAGCCGGCGCTGTTAGCGCCCAACTCGGTATCCTGGCGTATTTTCAAGAACCCTGTTGCGCTGTTCATCGGCGGGGTTACGGCGGTGCTGCTCGAATTGGCAGAGCCGCGAGTTCGCGACGCCATTTGGCAGCACAGCACATTCCGCTCGCAGGCGCTCCGACGATTACAGCGTACCGGCCTCGCTGCCTTGGTTACGGTCTATGGCCCTCGAACCAAGGCTAAGGCCATGATTGAAGGTGTGGTCAGGATGCATGGGCGCGTTTCGGGTCGAACCAGCGAAGGTGAGCCATACCACGCCACCGACCCGGAGTTGCTGGACTGGGTGCAAGCGACGGCCGGGTTTGGTTTCATGGAGGCGTATCACGTCTATGTGCATCGTCTGTATTTTTTCGAACGGGACGCAATGTCTGCTGAGGCTCGCCCCGTCGCGCTTCTCTATGGTGCGGCCGGGGCGCCCACGTCGCAGGCCGAGCTTTACGCGCTGTTCGACGTGATGCGGCAAAGACTCGTCCCGTCGCCGATCGTCTTGGAATTCCTGCAGATCATGGAAGACGTTCCCGCCTTGCCGGGAGTGGCTCGACCGCTTCAGCGGCCATTTCTGAAGGCGGCAGTCGAGATCCTACCCCGCTGGGTGCGCACACGCTTGGCACTCGGCGACCGCTGGACGTTGAAGCCGTGGGAGCGTGCTTTTGTGAAGACGACGGCTGCAATCTGCGAGAGCATCGTCCTCCCTTCATCCCCGGCCGTTCAATCGTGCCGTCGCCTCGGCCTTTCCGAGAACTATCTCTATCGCCGACGTTAATTCAGGCTTTCCAACATTGATGGAGCCGCGCCGCGGGTAGCAAATTAGTTTTCGATACCGCGTGACCAAAAGGGGTTACTCGCAACCTCCGAGCGCCCGGAGGCGGACCCCTGGCATGTCACCCAAAGTGCGCAGCAATTTTGGGACAACGACTTGCACGAAATCAAGCCCGAGTCAGCGGATACTGTTCCTTCAGCGTCTTCAGCACCTGATCGCCGGGCATCGGCGCGCCGAACATGAAGCTCTGCACATACTCGCAGCCCATCTGGCGCAGTTCGAGCGCGTCGCTTTCATCCGAAATGCCCTCCGCCACGACCGAAAGGCCGAGTTCATGCGCCATGTTGACCATGGATTTGAGCAGCACCGCGCGTTTCGGTGTCGCGTCGTCGACGAAGCTCTTGTCGATCTTGATCGTGTCGAAGGGGAAGCGCGTCAGATAGGCCAGCGATGAGTAGCCAGTGCCGAAATCGTCCAGCGACAGGCCGATACCAAGCTTCTTCAGCTTGTTCAGCACATGGGCCGTCTGCTCGGGATTGTCCATCACCAGCGATTCGGTGAGTTCGAGCCGGAAGCAGCGCGGCTTCAGATTGGCCCGCGCGATTACCGAGCGGACGTCGCTGACCAGATCGCGGCGGATGAGCTGGCGGCTGGACAGGTTGACCGAAACCGACAGCGGCGCGTCGCCGATCTGCTTTTGCCATCCGGCCAGATCTTCGGCGGCCTGTTGCATGGCGAACAAGCCAAGCTGCACGATCAGGCCGCAGCTCTCGGCGACCGGGATGAAATCGCCCGGCGGGATCATGCCGCGGCGCGGATGGTCCCAGCGCAAAAGCGCCTCGAAGCCGGCAACGCTGCCGTCTTCGAGCCGCACGATGGGCTGGTAAGCGAGTGTGAATTCGCGCCGATCGATGGCGCGGCGCAGGTCGGACTCGAACTGCAGCCGGTCGGTGCCGACGGTGCGGAAGGCGGGGCGGAACGGCTCGATCCTGTCGCCGCCGAAACGCTTGGCCTGGTGCATGGCAAGCTCGGCATCCTTGACCATGTCCTCGGCCGAACTCTGCGCCGAGGTCCAGGTGACCAGCCCGATCGAGGCGGTCAGCACGATCTCGCGCTTGGCAAAGGTGATCGGATTGTTGATCGCATGCTTGATGGCGTCGGCAACTGCTGCGATGCGGGCCGGGTCCTGTTCGGAAAGCAGCATCAGTGCGAACTGGTCGCCGGCAAAGCGTGACAGCGAATCCTTCGGCTTGAGCAGCCGGTGCAGCCGGCGCGCAATGGTCAGCAGGATGGTATCGCCGGCCGAGATGCCGAGCCCGTCATTAACCTGCTTGAACCGGTCGATGTCGATGACGAAGACGGTCGGACGCACCTTCTCTTCGGTGCGCGCGATCGAGATGATCGCCTCCAGCCGGTTCATCAGCAATTCCCGGTTCGGCAGGCCGGTCAGATTGTCGTGCACGGCATCGTGCAGCAGCCTCTCCTCGGACTTTTTCTGCTCCGTCACGTCGACCATGGTGCCGACGCACCGGATGACCTCGCCGTCCGATCCGATCACCGGCCGGGCGCGCAGCGAAAACCAGTGATAGTGCCCATCGGCACCGCGCAGGCGGAAATTCTGCGACACCCGGCCGCGCCGGTGTTCGAGCACCACGTCGAGCGTTGTGCGGAACGTGTCGCGATCATCGGCATGCAGCACCGGCAGCCAGTTGCGGGCGGCGCCGCCCAGGCTGTCGGGCGCAAGGCCAAGCTGGATGCTGACATCCGGCTTGGTGACGACGCGGTCGCGCATCACGTCCCAGTCCCAAACCGTGTCGCCCGATCCGGCGACGGCCAGCGCCTGTCGTTCGAGATCGGAGAACAGGCCCTGATGCAGCGCGCCGCCGGCAAAGGCGTGCTGCATGACGGTGAAGCCGATCAGTAGGATGATGAGGATCAGCCCGCCGCCCAATGCCGGCTGGGCGATGTCGTTGTCGAGCATGCCGGTGATCGCCATCCACGACCCGCATAGCCACAACAGGACCATGACCCAACTGGGCACCAGCATGATGGCACGGTCGTAGCCGCGTATGCCGAGGAAGATGATCAGGCCGAGGCCGGTCAGCGCGGTGGCGGCGAAGGACAGCCTGGCGATGCCGGCGGCGACCGCCGGATCGACGATTGCAACGCCTGCGATCAGTACCAGCCCCAGAATCCAGACCAGCGCGCCGTAGCTGAAATGGCCGTGCCATCGGTTGAGGTTGAGATAGGCGAACAGGAACACCACGAAGGTCGCCGCAAGCGCCACCTCCGTTCCGGCTCGCCACATCTGCTCGTTGCCGGGCGATATTTCCAAAACCTTGTTGAGAAAGCCGAAATCAATGCAGATATAGGCGAGCACCGCCCAGGCGAGTGCTGCGGTTGCCGGGAACATCGAGGTCCCCTTGACGACGAAAAGGATGGTCAGGAACAGCGCCAGAAGGCCGGCGATGCCGATGACGATACCGCGAAACAGCGTGTAGGAGTTGACCGAGTCCTTGTAGGATTCCGGATCCCATAGATAGACCTGCGGCAGTTTGGGCGAGGCAAGTTCGGCAATGAAGGTGATCACCGTTCCGGGGTTCAGCGTCACCCGAAACACATCGGCGTCGGGGCTGGTCTGGCGGTCGAGCGCGAAGCCCTCGCTGGGTGTGATCGCGGCAATGCGGGTCGAGCCGAGATCCGGCCAGAAGATGCCGGAATTCACCAGCCGGAAATGAGGTGCGACGATCAGCCTGTCGAGCTGCTGATCGGTGGTGTTGGCAAGCGCGAACACTGCCCAGTCACCGGTCGAGCGCGCATCATTGGCCTCGACCTCGATGCGCCGCACGATGCCGTCCGGGCCCGGAGCGGTCGACACCTGAAAGTTCTCGCCCTGGTTGCGGTAGATTTCGACGGCGCCCGAAAGATCGAGCGCCACGTCGTCGCGGGCGATCTTGATCGGCTCGACGGCGAAGGCCGAGGACGCCGCGCAGAGCACGACGATTGCCGTCAGCACAAAGGCGAACAACGACCCGATTCGCAGGAAATTCGTCAAAAATCAGTCCTTCGTTCCCGCGCCCGGCGGATCGTCTTCGATCCGGGCGTAGAGGTAGTGGTCCTGCCAGATGCCATTGATCCTGAGATAGGATCGCAGAAGTCCTTCGCGCCGGAATCCGGCTTTTTCAAGCACGCGGATCGACCGGGCGTTGTCGGGAATACAGGCCGCTTCGATCCGGTGCAACCTCAGCGTATCGAAGGCGAAGCGCGTCACCACCTTGACCGCGTCGGTCATCAGGCCACGGCCGCCGTAGCGCTCGCCGATCCAGTAGCCGATATGACCGCTTTGTGCGACGCCGTGGCGGATGTTGCCGAGGGTGATTCCACCGACAAGCTTGCCGTTGCCTTTCTCGAAGATGAAGAAGGCTATGGCCGTTCCCTGCGCATAGTCTTCGCGATAGCGGCTGAGGCGATGCCGCCAGGCCGTGCGGTCGAGCTCGTCGGGGTTCCACCGCGGCTCCCACGGCTCCAGGAAGGCGCGGCTTTCCCCGCGCAGCACCGACCATTCACGATAGTCATTGGTCAGCGGCACGCGCAGCGTGACCCGGTCACCCTTCAGTGCCGGCAGGTCACGGCGAAAGAAAGGGAGCGCGAACATGACGCTTTGATGGACTTAGCCGGCGAGCTTTCGGGCCGTGGTCTGCGTGCCCGATAGCGATTCGAGGACCGCCTCATAGGGAGCGAGCGTACCCACCGGTCCGACGGCAGTCAGCGTCGGCTTGGTCGAAAACAGCCGTGACGACAGGTCCGTCAGCCGCTCGACCGTCAGCGCCGACAGCCGTTCCATCAGCTCTTCCTTTGCGATCGGCCGGCCGAACAGAAGCATTTGCCGGGCGATCTGCGAGGCACGGCTGGCCGGGCTCTCGGCGGACATGATCAGGCCTGCGCGGTACTGGGCGCGTGCCCGGTCGAGTTCCTCCTGCAGGATGCTCTCGCCGGCCTTCTGCAACTCGTCGATAACCACCGGCACCAGTTCGGCGATGTCGCTCTGCCCGGTCGCGGCATGGACGCCGAATATGCCGGTGTCGGAAAAGCCCCAGTGGAAGGCATAGACCGAATAGCAAAGCCCGCGCTTTTCGCGGACCTCCTGGAAAAGACGCGACGACATGCCGCCGCCAAGGATCATCGACAGGACCTGCGAGGCGTAGAAGTCGCGTACATGATAGGCGCGGCCCTCGAACCCCAGCACGATCTGCGCGTCCATCAGGTCGCGGTCCTCGCGGAAATCGCCGCCGACATATTGCGCAAACTGCGGCATCGTGTTGTCGGACTTGCTGCGGAAACCGCCGAGATGCTTCTCGACCTCGCGCACGAAATTGTCGTGCTTGATGTCGCCGGCGGCGACGACCACCATGCGCTCGGCGCCATATTGCCGTTCGATGAATTTGTGCAATTGCTTCGAGGTGAAGGATTTGACGGTTTCCGGCGTGCCGAGGATGGAGCGGCCGATCGTCTGGTGGCGGAAAGCCGTCTCGGTGAAGCGGTCGAAGACGATATCGTCGGGCGTATCGTGAGCGGCGCCGATCTCCTGCAGGATCACATGCTGCTCGCGCTCCAGCTCCTGCGGGTCGAACTCGGATTCCTGCAGGATGTCGGAGAGGATATCGACGGCCAGGGGCACATCGTCGCTCAGCACCCTGGCATAATAGGAGGTGGTCTCGACACTGGTGGCGGCATTGATCTCGCCGCCGACATCCTCGATTTCCGAGGCGATCTCGAAGGCGCTTCGCCTTCTGGTTCCCTTGAACGCCATATGTTCAAGCAAGTGGGCCATTCCGTGCTCTTCGCTACGCTCGTTGCGGGCCCCTGATTTGACCCAGGCACCAAGAGCGACGGATTCGAGGCTTGGAAGGGTTTCGGTGGCGACTGTCAGGCCGTTCGACAGACGGCTTACCTCAACACCCATAAAGCAAATACTCCCTAACTTGCCGCCCGCGTGTGGCGGCTAACATAATCTTCCACCATTTTCAGGTCGGATGGAAGTACCGTGTATTTTTCCTCTGATGTCATCAACCCGCCTAGCCATGCGGGCAGGGCAGGCGACACGCCGCTGGCGGCTTCGACGGCGGCCGGGAACTTTGCCGGATGGGCGGTGCCCAGCACGACCATCGGGACGGCACTGGTGGCCTTCGCAACCGCAACATGCATGGCCGCGGCCGTGTGCGGGTCGAGCAGATACTCGCTGGCTGCGAGCGTCGAGCGGATCGTAGCGGCGACTTCGTCCATGGTCGAACGACCGGCATCGAATTCGGAGCGGACCCTGGCAATCTCGCCGGCTTCGATGATGAAGGCTCCGGACTGCTTGAGACCGTTCATGTAGCGCCGCACGGTCGAGGCGTCGCGGCCGGCCGCCTCGAACAGCAAGCGCTCGAAATTCGAAGAGACCTGGATGTCCATCGACGGCGACGTGGTCGAAAAGACGCCTTTCGTGCGGTATTCGCCGCTCGACAGCGTGCGCGCCAGAATGTCGTTGTCGTTGGTCGCGATGACCAGCCGCTCGATCGGCAGCCCCATCTTCTTGGCGGCGTAGCCGGCGAAGATGTCGCCGAAATTGCCGGTCGGCACCGTGAAGGAGACCGGCCGGTCGGGCGCGCCGAGCGACAGCGCCGACGAGAAGTAATAGACGATCTGGGCCATGATGCGGGCCCAGTTGATCGAATTGACCCCTGACAGCGACACCCGGTCGCGAAAACCGTGATCGTTGAACATGTCCTTCACCAGGCCCTGGCAGTCATCGAAATTGCCTTCGACCGCCAGTGCATGGACATTTGCGGCGATGGACGTCGTCATTTGCCGCTGCTGCACCGGCGAGACCCGGCCGTGCGGGAAAAGGACGAAGATGTCGGTGCGATTGCGCCCGGCGAAGGCATCGATGGCGGCCCCGCCGGTATCGCCGGACGTGGCGCCGACAATGGTGGCGCGCTGGCCGCGTTCGGCAAGCACATGGTCCATCAGCCGGGCGAGAAGCTGCATGGCCACGTCCTTGAAGGCAAGTGTGGGGCCATGGAAGAGTTCCAGAACGAACATGTTCGAGCCGGTCTGCACCAGCGGGCAGACCGCCTCGTGACGGAACGTCGCATAAGCTTCGCGCAACAGGCGTTCGAACACCGGCATCGCGATCTCGCCGCCGAGAAACGGCGACAGCACGCGGATGGCGAGGTCGGGATAGGCAAGGCCGCGCATGGCGCGGATCTCTGCCGCTGAAAACTGCGGCCAGATATCAGGCACATAAAGACCGCCATCGCGCGCCAAGCCCGCCAGCACCGCGTCGGAAAATCCAAGCACGGGCGCTTCCCCGCGGGTACTCACATATTGCATCGTCATGTTCCATTGCTGCCGGGCGGTCCGTCCGCGGCAAAGTGGTTAATTTCCGTACTTGCTCAGTCGCATTTTTGCCGCGCGGTTGATATACGTCACCCGCTTTGCGAGAGGGAAGTGCAGTTCATGGCGTTTCATTCATCCAACGGTCGTTTCGTCGCGGGTCTGGCGCTCACCGGCTTTATGCTTACCGCCGCCGGCTGCCAATCAGGCGGCAGTAGCATGCTGGGCTTCGGAAAGAAGGACACGACACCGCCACCACCGCCGGACCCCAAGATTCTCGCCAGCCAGTTGCTGGCCTATTGTCCGAAAGTGACGCTGCGCGACGGCACCGCCTTCTTCAATACCTATGCCAAAGGCAACCAAAAGCCTAAGAAAAAAGCCGCCGCTCAGGACGCCGAAGCTGCTGCGCTTGAAGTGAGCAGCGATCAGCAGGACGATTCCGCGAAGATCATCTACCAAGCTTCGATCACCGACGTGACCCGCGACTGCAACCGTGCCAACGGCTCGCTGACGATGAAGATCGCCGTCGCCGGCAAGGTCGTTCCGGGACCGATGTTCAGCCCGGGCACCATCACCATGCCGATCCGTATCGCTGTGATGCACGGCACCGAGGTCCTTTACTCGCAGCTTCACCAACATCAGGTCCAGGTTACCAATCCCTCCAGTGCCACCCAGTTCGTCTTCACCGATTCGAACGTTGTCGTTCCCGAGCCGACCGCGAAGGATTATCAGGCGTTCGCCGGCTATGACGAAGGCCCGCCGAAGAAGACCGACAAGAAGATTGCCGCGGCCGAATAGCCGCGGCTTTGGAGCTGCGCGTCCATTTGGACGCCTGTCTCACGCATCCGCCGACCACTCCGACAGGGCGGCGATCACGCTTTTCAGTTCCGCCCAGCGGCGGATGACCGTTTCGGCGCCGGCCTCGGTCAGCGCGTCGGCATGCCCGGGATAGCTGTGCGCCGCTCCGGTGAAGCCGATCACACGCATGCCGGCTGTCCTGGCGCCGGTCACGCCATGCACGGAATCCTCGATGACGAAGGTGTTCGCCGGATCGGCCTGGAGCTTTGCCGCGGCAAAGAGAAACACGTCTGGGGCCGGCTTGGATTTTCCGCTCGGTGTTTCCAGAGAGGAAAAAATCCGGCCGCTGAAAAACGGCAGCAGATGCACCTTCTCCAGCATGAACTCGATCCGCTCGGTGCGCGAATTCGAGCAGATGCAGCGCGGCGCAGTCACCGCGGCGACCGCTTCGTGCACCCCGTCGACGGCGCGCACGTCGCTGCGCAGCCGGCGGTCGACCAGGTCTTCGGCACGATCGATCAGCGAGGCCTGGAACGGGACGCGGGATTTTTCCTCGACCCGCATCATGATGTCCTTGAAGGTCAGCCCGGCATAGGTTTCGGAAACCTCCTCGGCCGATATCTCGTAACCGGCCGACGTCAAAAGCTCGGCTTCGATGCGCGCGGCGATGATTTCGGAATCGACGAGCACGCCGTCGCAATCGAAGATGACAAGGTCTGGCTGAGGCATGGCGATCCGGAAAGCGGGAGGGAGGAGGCTGGGACGGTTCAGGCGGCGCGGCATACACCAACAGGCCGATCTTCGCAAATTACCTGGGGTCCGAACCAGGCCTTCACCGAATATTTACGCTGATCGGTAACCATAACAGGGAGTAAACAGTAACGCGTGCTTTGGGTGTAACAATGTCTGCCGTGCGTCTTCTCGACGAGCTTTCCCACGCTCCCCAGCAATCTGAATGGCTGGATACGATCCTGAAGGGCGATTGTGTCGCCGCGCTCGACCGGCTGCCGGAAAAATCCATCGACGTGATCTTTGCCGATCCGCCCTACAATCTGCAACTCGACGGCGATCTGCACCGGCCCGACCAGTCCAAGGTCGATGCCGTCGACGACGACTGGGACCAGTTCGCGAGTTTTGAGGTCTACGACGCCTTCACCCGGGCCTGGCTGCTGGCGGCGCGCCGCGTGCTGAAGCCCAACGGCACCATCTGGGTCATCGGCTCCTACCACAACATTTTCAGGGTCGGCGCCAAGATGCAGGATCTGGGGTTCTGGATCCTCAACGATGTCGTCTGGCGCAAGACCAATCCGATGCCGAATTTCCGCGGCCGCCGCTTTCAGAACGCCCATGAGACGATGATCTGGGCCTCGCGCGACCAAAAGGGCAAGGGCTACACCTTCAACTATGAAGCGCTGAAGGCGTCGAATGACGACATCCAGATGCGTTCCGACTGGCTGTTTCCGATCTGCACCGGCGGCGAGCGCCTGAAGAACGAAAATGGCGACAAGCTGCATCCGACGCAGAAGCCCGAAGCGCTGCTCGCCCGCATCATGTTGGCCTCGACGAAGCCCGGAGATATCGTGCTCGATCCCTTCTTCGGTTCCGGCACCACCGGCGCCGTGGCCAAGCGCCTCGG
Source organism: Mesorhizobium sp. WSM4842 (assembly GCF_055901575.1). Lineage (NCBI taxonomy): Bacteria > Pseudomonadati > Pseudomonadota > Alphaproteobacteria > Hyphomicrobiales > Phyllobacteriaceae > Mesorhizobium > Mesorhizobium sp. WSM4842. The sequence goes on along the minus strand of NZ_CM148372.1, from coordinate 6,018,820 downwards.
CCGCCATTTCGTCGGCATCGAGCGCGAGCAGGCCTATATCGACGCCGCCAACGAGCGCATCGATGCAGTTCGGCCGCTGGACGGCGCTGCTCTTACCGTGCTTACCGGCAAGCGCGCCGAGCCGCGCGTTGCTTTCGTCAGCCTCATCGACACCGGGCTGATGCTGCCGGGCGCCACGCTCTACGACGCCAAGAAGCGCTGGGCGGCCAGGGTGCGCGCCGACGGCACCGTGGCCGTCGGCGACAGCGCCGGATCGATCCACAAGATCGGCGCGGAAGTGCAGGGGCTGGATGCCTGCAACGGCTGGACCTTCTGGCACTATGAGCGCAGCGGCGGCCTGACCCCGATCGACGAGCTTCGCCGCATCGCCCGTCTCGGCATGGAGCGGGCAGGGGCCTGACGATAACCGCTATAGCGGTCTCGTTGCACATCGTTCCCGAAGGAAGCAGGGTCGCGCTTTCTCGACGAGAAGTGCCGCGACGCGCCCCGCCAATGTCGCCGTCGAGTCTTCGTCCTTCTGCTCGTCGCATCGCCTCGATCGGTTTGGTTTCGTATCGCTGTAAAGATCGATGAACGGGCTGTCAGGCATCTTGGCCTGTCTTTTCGCCGGGTTACACCTTGATGCCGCGCACACGCCTGTGGAGGGAAGACCAGCGTCGCCGGTTGGAATCTCACGATCATGCGAGTCGCAGACCGAGGTAGCGAACCATCGGGTCGAAGTCTCGGTCATCATGCAACAGCGCGTGTCCGCCCAGGATGCAGAATGTGCCGATAATCATATCGATTGTCTTGCGGATGGTGATGCCCTGCTGCCGGAGCATGCGATAGTTTCGGGCAGCTTCGACTGCCGTCGCCGGATCCAGCATCGGCACAATGGCGAATTGTCGGAGGTTCCGCTCAATCAGTTGGGCATGCGGTTCGTTGAGCGCGCCTTGTAGCACTTCCAGCAGGATCAAGTCTCCGATCAGAATCTCCTGAGTGTCATCGAGATGCCTGAGCTTGGCGACCGAGACGCTGTCCGTATTGCGGAGATGGGCGATCCACACGGAACTGTCGACGACGATCATCGATGCCGATCGGGCGAACGGCCTTCCCGCATGGCGTCAAGATCGCCCTCCCAGCCGGCGCCAGCAAGGGCGGCGATAGCCATATCCTGCCTGTGCCGGCGCACCAGAGTGCGCAGCGCCGCCTCAATCGTCGCCTTCTTGGTCTTGAGGCCGGAGGCGGCCATGGCCTCCGCGATCAATTCATCGTCGAGTTCGATGTTGGTTCGCATGGTGATGCTCGATGTGTACAGATTGGACTAAATATACACATTCTGCTGCTGACCCACAAGCCGTCACAACGAAAAGCCGCCCCGTCGGAGGGATCACGGTGAGCGATTCCCCAGGAAGAGTTATTAACCTTTGCCCACCGTTTCTCGAATGCTTGATTCCCTTATCCAACGGAGACGAATTCCATGAAAGCTCTTGCCTCGCCGTTTGTCGCCGCCGCCCTCGTCATGGCGTTGTTGGCCCCTCCGGCGATTGCGCAGAACACCGGCGCAGAAAACCAGCTTGATGCGATTATCGAGGACGGCAAGCTGCGCGTTTGTACGACCGGCGACTACAAGCCCTTCACCTTTCATGACAAGACCGCGAACAATTACCAGGGCATCGATATCGATCTCGCAAAATCTCTGGCAAGTTCACTAGGGGTCGGAATTCGTGGCGACTACCTGGAAAAAATTGCTGGCCGATTTTACAACCGGCAAGTGTGACATCGCGATGGGCGGCATTTCGGTGACCCTGGAACGCCAGAAGCAGGTGTTCTTCAGCGAACCCTATCTCGTCAACGGCAAGGCGCCGATTGCGCGCTGCGAGGACGAGGCGAAATTCCAGTCGATTGCCGACATCGACAAGCCGGATGTGACTGTGATTGTTAATCCCGGCGGGACCAACGAGAAATTCGTGCGTGAAAAACTCAGTGACGCCAAAATCGAGATCTACCCGGACAATGTCACGATCTTCCAGCAAATTCTTGACGGCAAAGCCGATATTATGATCGCCGAATCGGTCGAAACCGAGTTGCAGCAGAAACTCCACCCTGGCCTTTGCGCGATCAATCCCGAGAAGCCGCTCCAATATGGCGAAATGGGTTATATGATTCCTGAGGGTGCCGTCGTCTTCAAGGCCTATGTCGACCAGTGGCTGCATCTTGCCAAGGCGACCGGTGAGTTCGACCGCATCTACGGTTCTCACGTCAAGTAGCGCCCGACGACGCGATCCGATAGCAGCGCCGTGGAGCGCCGTCTCAGCGACTGCACCACCATCACATGCCGTCTTGTCCATCAGCTTGATAGGACAAACACAGATTCAGCCGTTGCGCGCTTTGCCACCTGTTAACTCACCCGATTGTCCTTGGGCCTGACTACGGATCCTTTTGCAATCCGCCGTGTTGAAGCGGGTTATCGGTCAGGCCCGTCGCAGTGATCACACTCTGATCCCCAGGCGATCGAGGTCCGCCTCGAGCGTCTTTGCGTCAGTGAACAGCACCGACTGCCAGCCGGCCGCCTTGGCGCCGTCGACATTCTTCTGGCTGTCGTCGATGAACAGCGTGGCCGCGGGCTCGAGGCCGAACGCGGCGACGTGATGGTCGTAAATGCCGCGATCCGGCTTGATCATGCCGATCTCGCCCGAAATGGTCACACCGCGCGGTCGGTTGAGAAAGTCGAAACGCTGCCGGGCTTCGGCAAGCGTGTCGGCGGCGAAATTGGTCAGCATGGTGACGTCGTGGCCGCTCTCGATCAGCTTGTCCATGATCTGGACGCTGTCGTCATAGGCGTGCGGCACCATCTCGTGCCAGAGGCGGCGGAAGTTGCGGATGTTTTCGGCGTGGTCCGGGTGTTCGGCGATCAGCAGCGCCTCGGCCTCTTCCCAGGTCCGGCCCCGGTCCTGCTCGATGTTCCAGTCATGCGTGCAGACATTGTCAAAGAACCATTTCCGCTCTTCGGCGTCGGGGATCAATCGGCTGAAAGGCAAGTTCGGATCGTAGTGAATCAGCACTCTGCCGATGTCGAAAACGATGTGGCGGATTTCGGTCATTCTTGTCCTCGTCAACGCAATTCAATGTGAGGCGATGTGGGCGATTCAATGTGCGCGCTGCTTCTTCGTCGCGCCCGGTATCGCCGCTTCGATTACCTTTTTCATGACAGTAGGCAGCGCTTCGCCGGAAATTTCATGGGCCAGCGACCAGAAATGCCCCGCAGGGGCGGCGCCATCGGTCATCGTTTTGAAGACGTCGAGTTCGAGCGCGAAATGGGTGAAGACATGGCCAATCCGGCCGGCTGGCCTCCAGTTGCCGGGGAAGGGCGCCGCCGCGTCCGTGGTGGCGCCGTCGATCCGTGCGGTCCAGCCGGTCGTCGGTACTTCGGTCATGCCGCCGAGCAGGCCTTTATCCGCACGTTTGCGCAAAAGAACGGCGCCGTCGTCACGCACGGCAACGAAGGCAGCCCCGCGCCGCAATGGTTTCTCACCCTTCGGCAGGCGGACAGGGAAGCGCTCGGGATCGCTTGAAACAGTGGCGCTGCAATCCTCCCGCAGCGGGCACAGCATGCAACGCGGTCGCCGTGGCGTGCAGATCGTCGCGCCGAGATCCATCATTGCCTGGGCGAAATCGCCAGGTCTGGTTGCTGGAACCATGCGCTCGACATAGGTGCGTATGTCCCCCTTGGCTTCGCTCAGCGGCGTGACGATTGAAAACAGCCGGGAAACGACCCGCTCGACGTTGCCGTCGACGACCGCGGCGGGCTGGTCGAAGGCGATCGCCGCGATCGCTGCCGCCGTGTAGGCGCCGATGCCGGGCAGTTCTCTCAAGCCAGCTTGCGTATCCGGAAACCTGCCACCTTGCCGTGCGACGAGATCGGCGCAGGCCTTGAGATTGCGGGCGCGGGAATAATAGCCGAGCCCGGCCCAGGCCTTCATCACATCTTCGGTCGGTGAGGCAGCCAAAGCCTCGACATCAGGCCATTTCTCGACAAAGGCCCGGAAATAGGATTTTACCGCTTCGACCGTGGTCTGCTGCAGCATGACTTCGGAAAGCCAGACGCGGTAGGGATCGGGCCGTATGCCGCGTGCCGATTCGCGCGGCGCAATGCGCCACGGCAAGTCGCGGTGATGCGCGTCGTACCAGCCAAGCAGGCGGGACGCGATGTAGTCGCTGTCTCCAGATGCGGCTCTGCCGCTATCTCCGGATGCGGCTTTGCTGCTATCTCCAGACGCGGCTCTGCCGCTGTCCCCAGATGCGGCTTTGCCGCTGTCTCCAGATGCGGCTTTGCCGCCAACTCCGGATGCGGTCTTGCGGGTCTGGTCGTGCAGTGCCATTGATCGAGGACTGGCCTAACCGATGCGTGGTGAAGGTCGTGACTGGAGAACGCACATGGCAGGGAAAAGGCCCTTCGGCAATCCCGTTCCGGTGAGTGATCTCGCAACCCAGATTCTCGATCCGGTGTTGCGCAAGCGGGCCGGCATGTCGATCGGGCTCGTCCAGTCATGGGAGGAGATTGCCGGGCCGCGGCTTGCCAGCCGTTCGCGCCCTGAAAAGATCCAGTGGCCGCGCCGCATGCATGAAGATGATCCGTTCGAGCCGGCGGTGCTGGTCATCGCCTGCGAAGGCATGGCCGCCCTCCATCTGCAGCACGAGACCGGCGAGATCATCAACAGGGTCAATGCCTTCCTCGGCTTCAACGCTATCGGCCGGATCAGAATCGTGCAAAAGCCGGTAACAGCGGACAAAGGGCGGCCTAAACCAAGCTCTCGGCCGCTGACCGCGGCCGAGAAGGTGAAGTTGTCGGGCACTGTCGGAATGATCGAGGATGACGGGCTGCGCGCTTCGCTGGAGCGGCTCGGCGCCACCATTCTCGGTCAAAAGAAAGTATAATCTCGCGTTTTCGTGATCGCGTACACAAGATTTGGCGATTGGAATGGGGACGGCGATGCCTTAATTCGCGCCAACTCTCGCCTTTTCTAGCCTTTGCATTGCAAAATCCAACCATTGTCAGGTGATTCGTATGACCCGTCTTTTGTCCCGCAGAAACCTCCTGTCCTCGCTGGCCGCCATTCCGGCGGTGGCTCTGCTCGCCGCCTGCAGCGACTCGGGTGAGAAAGCCGTGGCGGAGGATGTGAAACCTGCGGCCCCCGCCGATCCGATGAAGCCGGCCACTGCGGCCGCGGCCAAGGCGCCTGAGGCCCAGGGCACGGTGGACATGGCGGCCTTGCTGAAACCCGGCGCACTGCCCGACGAACAACTGGGCAAGGACGACGCGAAGGTCACCATCGTCGAATATGCCTCGATGACCTGCCCGCACTGCGCGCATTTCCACGAAACCACCCTCCCGGAGCTGAAGACGAAATATATCGATACCGGCAAGGCCCGCCTTATCCTGCGCGAATTTCCGTTCGACCCGAGTGCCGAGGCTGGTTTCATGCTGGCGCGCTGCTCCAAAGACAATTATTTCCCGATGGTGGACGTTCTGTTCAGGCAGCAGGCGAACTGGGCAGGTGTCGCCAATACCAAGGATGCCCTGCTGCAAATTTCCAAGATGGCCGGTTTTACACAGGAGTCCTTCGAGGCCTGCTTGACGGACCAGAAACTTCTGGACGATGTGAGATCGGTCCAAAAGCGCGGCGCCGATGAATTCAAGGTCGACTCGACGCCGACCTTCTTTATCAACGGAAAGACCTACAAGGGGGCGCTGTCGATTGAGGAAATCTCGGCCATTATCGACCCTCTGCTCTGACGTTTCGGCAGCGCCGAAGCGGCTGCGCTTCGGCGTGCGCGACTTTTTGTTGTGCTGCGGGTTCTGTTCGCAACACCGCGGAACACTTTTGCCGAACCCGCTTACGGGGCGGCGCGAATGAAGTTTTCGCGCCTCCGCCTGCTCGGTTTCAAGTCCTTCGTCGAACCCGGTGAGTTCGTCATCGAACGCGGCCTGACCGGCATCGTCGGGCCGAACGGCTGCGGCAAGTCTAACCTTGTCGAGGCGCTGCGCTGGGTGATGGGCGAAAGCTCGTACAAGAACATGCGCGCGTCCGGCATGGACGACGTCATCTTTTCCGGTTCTGGAACGCGTCCGGCCCGCAACACCGCTGAAGTCACGCTTTTCCTCGACAACAGCGACCGCAGCGCGCCCTCGGCCTTCAACGACGCGGACGAACTGCAGGTTTCGCGCCGCATCGAGCGCGAGGCGGGTTCGCTCTACCGCATCAACGGCAAGGAAGCCCGCGCCAAGGACGTACAGCTGCTTTTCGCAGACCAATCCACCGGCGCGCGCTCGCCCTCGATGGTTGGGCAGGGCCGCATCGGCGAGTTGATCCAGGCCAAGCCGCAGGCGCGCCGCGCCCTGCTGGAAGAGGCGGCCGGAATTTCGGGCCTGCACACACGCCGCCACGAGGCCGAACTGCGGCTGAAGGCGGCCGAACAAAATTTGGAACGGCTGGACGATGTCGTCGGCGAGCTGGAAAGCCAGATCGAAAGCCTGAAGCGCCAGGCCCGCCAGGCCTCCCGCTTCAAGAACCTGTCGGCCGATATCCGCAAGGCTGAAGCGACGCTGCTGCATCTGCGCTGGACGCTGGCCAAGACGCAGGAAGGCGAGGCGCGCTCGGCGCTGGCGATTGCCACGGCACTTGTCGGCGATCGCGCCGCCGCCCAGATGGCTGCCGCCAGGGAGCAAGGGATCGGCGCCCACCGGTTGCCGGAGCTGCGCGACGCGGAAGCCGCCGCCGCTGCCGCCTTCCAGCGCCTGTCGATCGCCAAGACGCAGATCGAGGAAGAAGCGGGCCGCATCCGCGCGCGCCAACTGGAACTCGACCGCCGGCTCCAGCAGCTCGACGGTGACATCGTTCGCGAAGAGCGGATGGTCCGCGACAATGCGGATATTCTTGAACGCCTCGCCGCCGAAGAAGCCGCGCTCAACACCGAGAACGCCGGCGCCGCCGACCGCGAGGCCAGCACCCGCGCGGCGGTCGAACAGGCGGCGTCGACGCTTGCCGCCAGTGAAGCCAAACTCGCCGGGCTGACCGCCGAACGGGCGGAGGCCGCCGCCTCCCGCAACCAGATCGAACGAACGCTGCGCGACACCGCTGAGCGCCGCGACCGTTTCGCGCGCCAGCTCGCCGATGTCGACCGGGAGTTGTCCGACATCGCCTCCAGGGTCGCCGGCCTGCCCGATCCCGCCGAGAAGCAGCTTCTGGTCGAACAGGCGCTGGCGCTGCTCGAGGAGACCGAAGCCGCGGCGATCGCCGCCGAACAGGCTGTCGCCGAGGCGCGCACGGCGGAAAGTGCCGCCCGCCCGCCGGTTCAGGATGCAAAGGCCGAGCTGGCGCGGATCGAAACCGAGGCCCGCACGCTGGCCAAGATCCTGAATGCCGCGAGCGGCGACCTCTTCCCCTCCGTCCTGGAGCAGATCAGCGTCGAACGCGGCTATGAGACGGCGCTGGGAGCAGCCCTTGGCGAGGATCTCGATGTGCCGCTCGACCGCAGCGCGCCGGTGCATTGGGGCCAAAGCGAGGTTCAGCCCGGCGACGCCGCTTTGCCCGAAGGCATCAAGAGCCTTGCCAGTGTGGTCCGCGCGCCGGCGCAACTGGCCCGCCGATTGGCGCAGATCGGCATCGTCGACGCTGCTGACGGAAGACGGCTGCAGTCGCAGCTTTCACCCGGGCAGCGGCTGGTCAGCCGCGAAGGGGCGCTGTGGCGCTGGGACGGGCTCACCGCCAGCGCCGACGCGCCGACCGCGGCGGCGCAGCGGCTGGCGCAGAAAAACAGACTGGCCGAGCTCGATGCCGAGGCGGTCCACGCGACCCGCATCCTACGCGAGGCCGAAGAAGCCCTTGCCCATGCCGAGCAGGCGCTTGCCCAGGCGAGCGAGGCCGAGCGCAACGCTCGTCAAGCCGGGCGTGATGCCCAGCATGGGTTGGACGCCGCCCGCAACGTGCTGGCCGAGGCCGAGAAGGCCGGCGGCGAGCTGTCGAGCCGACGCGCCGCACTTGACGAAGCCCGCGCGCGCATCGTCGACAGCCATGAAGAAACGGCCGCGGCTTTCATCGAGGCGGAGATGCTGCTGCAAAGCGCTCCCGATCTCGGTGATCTGCAGTTGCAGCTCGAACAGTCGGCTGCCAACGTCGCTCGCGACCGCGCCACCCTTGCCGATGCCCGCGCCGTCCATGAAGGCTTGAGGCGGGAAGCCGAGGCGCGAACGCGCCGCCTCGACGCCATCGGCTCGGAACGCCGCAACTGGTTGGAGCGCGCCGAAAACGCCTCGACGCAGATCGCCGCACTCGGCGAACGCAGGGCCGAGGCCGAGGCCGAACGCGAGAGGCTGGCCGACGCACCCGACGAGATCGACGCCAAGCGGCGCGCCTTGCTGTCGCAGCTTGCCGAGGCCGAAAGCCTGCGCCAGGCGGCGGGCGACCGGTTGCAGGAAGCGGAGAACAAGCAGTCCGAACTGGATAAGGCCGCGACATCAGCAATCCAGTCGCTGGCCGAGGCGCGCGAAACCCGCGTCCGCGCCGAAGAGCGGTTGACCGCTGCCGACGAAAGACGGCTGGAGGTCGAGGCGCGCATCCAGGAAACGCTGAACACCCCGCCGCATCTGGTCATCCGCCACACCGGCCTGGAGGCCGACAGCCCGATGCCGGAGATGACTGAGATCGAGCGTCAGCTCGACCGGCTGAAGATCGAGCGCGAGCGGCTGGGCGCCGTCAATCTGCGCGCCGAGGAAGAACAGAAGGAACTGTCGGACCGGCTGGAGACCATCGTTTCCGAACGCGAGGACATCATCGAGGCCATCCGCAAGCTGCGGCAGGCGATCCAGAGCCTGAACCGCGAAGGCCGCGAACGGCTGCTGGCTGCCTTCGACGTGGTCAATGGCCATTTCCAGCGGCTGTTTTCGCATCTGTTCGGCGGCGGCACGGCGGAACTGCAACTGATCGAGTCCGACGACCCGCTCGAGGCCGGCCTCGAAATCCTTGCGCGGCCGCCCGGCAAGAAGCCGCAGACGATGACGCTGCTTTCCGGCGGCGAGCAGGCGTTGACGGCGATGTCGCTGATCTTCGCCGTGTTCCTGACCAATCCCGCGCCGATCTGCGTGCTTGACGAAGTCGACGCACCGCTCGACGATCACAATGTCGAGCGTTTCTGCAATCTGATGGACGAAATGGCCGCCACCACCGAGACGCGCTTCGTCATCATCACGCACAACCCGATCACTATGGCGCGCATGAACCGGCTGTTCGGGGTCACCATGGCCGAGCAGGGCGTGAGCCAGCTCGTGTCGGTCGATCTGCAGGCGGCCGAGGCCCTGCGCGAGGCGAGCTGAAGCGTCGACAGTATGGCTTGTCGGTAGCGCCTGTTGGGGCTTTCGACTATAGCACGAATTGGACTAGGTCGGTTCCATTCATTCGGATGCAGCGTTTGATATTGCGCATGATCCTTTCCGAAATCGATCTCGATTTCGCGGTCATGTGCCAGCATATGCATGGAGAACCTTGTTGCCTGTACTTGTCACCGGAGCCGCGGGGTTCATCGGCAGCCATGTTTGCCATCATCTCCTGAGCAGGGGTGAAGCGGTCGTCGGCGTCGACAATATGAACGACTATTACGACCTGGCGCTTAAAAAGGGGCGTCTCGCCCGCCTTCAACCCCACAAGGACTTTTCATTTCACCAGATCGACATCGCCGAACAGGGCGCTCTTGCCGACGCTTTGGCCGGGCAAGGAATAGTCAGGATTGTCCATCTCGCCGCGCAGGCGGGCGTGCGCCATTCACTCGACAATCCGAGGCTCTATGTCCGTTCCAATGTTGTCGGCCATCTCGAGATGCTCGAATTTTGTCGCGCGCAGCCCGCATTCGAGCATCTGGTCTATGCCTCGTCGAGTTCGGTCTATGGCGGCAACCGCAAGGTTCCGTTCAGCGAGACCGATCAGGTCGACAGGCCCGTCTCTCTCTACGCCGCCACCAAGAAGTCAGATGAATTGATGAGCCATACCTACGCCCATCTCTTCGGGGTGCCGCAGACCGGCTTGCGGTTTTTCACCGTCTACGGCCCCTGGGGCCGGCCTGATATGGCCTATTGGATATTCACCAAGGCGATGCTCGAGGGCAAGCCGATCCGGGTGTTCAACAATGGCGAGATGTGGCGGGACTTCACCTACGTGGACGATGTGGTGAGGGCGGTTGTTGCCGTGCTCGACAAGCCGCCCACGGTCGAGGTCCCGCCCAGCAGGCTTTACAATGTCGGCAACAACCGGCCGGTGCGGCTGGGCGATTTCATCGACACTCTGGAAAGACTGCTCGGTGTAAAGGCGATCCGCCACAGCGAGCCGATGCAGAGCAGCGACGTCGAGCGGACCTATGCCGACATGACCGCGCTGGAGCGTGATTTCGGATTCAGGCCGGGCGTTTCGATCGAAGATGGGCTGAAGAAATTCGTCGACTGGTACCGGTCCGAATGGGCTAAGAGATCGCCGACAACGTGACTGCGGCCTGCGGGTCGTCGCCTGCGGGTCTCCGCGTTTGCGGCCCAAGGCCGCAACTTCGCTCCAGTCGCCGCTCGATCATCGCCTCAGCCCGGCCATGAACGTCTTTACGCGGGCGGGATCGACCTGGTTCCACCAGACGCCGTCGTGCTTCAGTGCGCTGGCGATGATGACGCCATCGACGATGCCGAGAATATCGTTTGCATTATCAGGCGTCACGCCGCTGCCGACCAGCGTCGGTAGGCCGGCAGCCTCTTTGATCATGCTGATATAGCTCAGATCCGCAGCGTGCCCGGTGCGCTGACCGGTCGCAATGATGGCGTCGGCGTCGAAGAAAACCAGATCCTTGACCAGTTCCTCCACGGGGCGGTCGGCGACGATCGCGTGCGCGCCATGCTTGACATGAGCATCGGCGAAAATGCGGATGCCGTTGGCGCGCAGCTTGGCACGATAGCGTGCTGCGCGACCCGACTCCCCCTCGACAAAGCCCTCGTTGGCGACATAGGCATTCGCCCATTGATTGACGCGGATGAAGCCCGCGCCAGCGGCACTGGCGATCGCAAGGGCAGGGATCGCGGCGTTTGCGAGCACATTGATGCCGACCGGCTTGGCGAGTTCGCGGCGAATACGGTCGGAGATAACAGCCATATACGCCGCTGTCTCCGGTCCGATATCGTCAGGCTTGGCAAAGGGGATGTCGCCATGATTCTCGACGATCACGCCGTCGCATCCGCCATCGAGATAGGATCTCGCATCATCCAGACCCCGCTGATAGATCGCCTCGACCGCCTCGCCGTCATAGCGCGGCGCGCCCGGAAGCGGCGCAAGATGAACGACACCGATCACCACCTTGGTGCGGCCGAAAAGTTCTACGAGCGCGTCGCCGCCTGATTGGCCGAGTTGGGTCATGAGAGCTCCGTTTCATCGATGAGCGCCGCCATTTCAGACGCGGAAGGACAGGATATCAATGTGCCCGGGCGAGTCACCGCAATTGCCGCGGCCGCGAGCGCGAATTTCAGCGCTGAGATAACCGACACGCCCTTGGCAAGCCCGCCGGCCAGACAGCCGCAAAAGACATCGCCGGCGCCGCTTGTGTCGAGCGCCTGGACGCGTGGCGCCGGCAAACGAAGCGATCCTCCCTGATCCGGGCCAAGCACGAGACAACCTTCCGCACCAAGGGTGATCACGACTGTCCCGGCGCCTTTGGCCGCCAGCGCGCCGGCTGCGGCTGCCATATCATCCTGGCCGGTCAGCGCCTTCGCCTCGGATTGATTCACCACCAAAACCTCTGCCATACCGAAATCAGGCAGAGCCGCCGCATCGACAGGGCTGACGTTCAGGACGGTGCGCGCGCCATTTTCCTGTGCTGCTCGCAGGCAGGCATCTATCGCGGCGCCCCGCAGGTTTCCTTGGCAGACAAGGATGTCGCCAAACGCAATCCGGCGCGCAAGTGCGGTTTGCGCGATTGGATTGAACGCCTCGCTGCAGGCGACACCGCTGACGATGAAGTTCTCACCGCTGGCCTCAATGACGATGGTCGAGCGGTCGCTTGGCAGGTCGAATTCAATCGCCTCGAGGTCGGACAACTCCCTGTCGAGGCGGCTCCTGATCCATGTGCCTGCGCGGTCCTTGCCGAGCGCCGTCCAAAACGTCACCGAAGCACCCGTGCGCGCGGCAGCAACCGCCTGGTTTGCTCCCTTGCCGCCGAGGCCGTCGGCGTAGCTGCTGGCGTTCAAAGTCTCGCCGGTGGCAGGGAAGCGGCCGACGCGAAACGTCGTGTCGACGCAGGCATTGCCGACGACATGGACATGCATCGCTCAGCTCTCACCGGTCGCCCAGCTCAGCATTTGTTCGAACAGGGTTTTGTAGCCTTTCCAGGCGATGAACTCCGGTGGCAGCCAATGCGGCCCGACATCGGATGTCCAGGCCACGGTGCGGCCCTTGCCATGGTGGCCGGTGACGAGCAGTGGCAGCGATCCATAATCCGACGACACGGTTGCCAGTACTTCCGCCCCGTCTTTCAGCGTCACCTCGTTGAAGCCGAGCAGGACTGGCCAATCCGAACCGAGACCCTTCAGGATCGGATGGTCCGAGGAGCCTTTCAGGACAGGCGAAAACCCTTCCGGCACCTCGACGCGGTCGTCGAACGCGAGGCAGTTCACCGGCAGCACCTCCTCGACCGGCGTCTTCCGATAGCGCGCGCCGCCATTGATGCCCTGGAAGCTATAGTAGCCGCCGAACATCAAAAGCCCGCCGCCGTCGCGCACGTAATCGCGCAGCAGCCGCAGGCGGTTCGGCGTCGGCTTCGAGTGAACCCAGGTGTCGGGATGCAGAAGCAGCGTGTTGGCGCCGATGTCGGAGAGCACCACCGCGTCATAGGCCGAAAGCGCCTCCATTGTTTGCGGAAAGCTGCGCTGTGCCTCATGCGCCGGCATGAAGGTCACGTCGAAGTCGGTCGCTTTCAGGGCCGTCAGTAATTCGTCGGCGCCGGTGTGGTAGGTGACCGTCGGAAACTGGTCGAAGCCCTTGATATGGGTGGCGGTCGACACCCAGGATTCACCGGCAAGCAGGATCTTTTTCTTGGACATTTGAACTCCGTCGTAAGTCTCACACGTAAGTCTGGGCCGCTTAGTTCTGCCGCGCGAACACGGCCTTCGGATTGGCGATCAGCATGCGGTCGATGGCTGGCTGCTCGACGCCATGCCGTTTCAGGCGCGGTATGAAATGCTTGAGGATATAGCCGTAGCCGAAACCGCCGAAGCGGGTCAGCATGATCTTGAGGAACACATCCTGCGACAGCAGCAGGCGGTCGCCGAAGCCGGCCTCGATAAGTGCCGCGATCGCTCGCGCATTCTCCTCGTCGGACGGCGATTGCGCGTCCTGATCGGCATAATAGTAATCCATGCCGATCATGTCGTATTCCAAGAAAGCGCCGCGCCGGGCGAGGCTTGTCTGGAAGTCGAGATCATTGTGGCTGGGGTTCATGTGGCAGAGCACCGTGTGGCGAAGATCGGCGCCCTCGGCCTCCACGACATCGAGCACCTCGTGCGCCAGCCGCTCCCAGCCCGGCAGATGGATCGACAGCGGCACGCCGGTGATGCGCGAGGCCCGCGCCGAAGCTCTCAACGACTTTCGCTCCTCGGCGGTAAAATCCTTGCTGACGCCGACCTCGCCGATCAGTCCGGCCACGATCGGCGGCTGCGTCTCGCCGCCGCCGACGTCGTTGACGATGAACTCGGTCACTGCGTCGACATCCATCGCTTTCAGCCATTCGGGATGGGTGTGTTCCAGATAGAAGCCGGTGCCCATGACGATCTTCAGGCCGGACATGCGGCTGATGCGGGCGAGCTTTTCCGGCTCGCGGCCGATGCCGATATTGGTCGCGTCGACGACGGTGTGGCCGCCCAGCGCGCGATAGCGTTGCAGTTCCGACAGCGCCAGGTCACTGTCGTCGAGCGAAACATTGTCGCGGTTGACGTAAGGGTTCATGCGCAATTCGCCGATGATCTCGATGTTCACCGGCTGCTCGGCGAGCGCCATGTCGTCGGGATGACAGGGACATTTCCAGCTGCGCGCGCCGTCGAGCAAGATGTGCTCGTGCATCAGCGTAATGCCCATTTCTTCGACCGGGACGGGGCCGAGCACGGTCATCACATGGCCGGTATCGACCCCGATCGCCAGCCGCTGCCTGGGAGCTGCGTCATCGAAGAGATCATCACTCATAGGCTCAACGGCTCCGTACGGCACCGCGGAACAGGCGGAAGTTCAGCCAGATGGCGATCAGGATGATCGTTCCGGTGACGATCGGCGTCAGGAAAGGCGACAGATGCGCCAGGATCAGGCCGTTGCCGATGACGGCCACGGTAAGCGCGCCGAGCACCGTGCCGACGATTGTTCCGCGGCCGCCGAACAGACTGGTGCCGCCAAGCACGACGGCAGCGATCACTTCGAGCTCAAACCCTTGCCCGGCATTCGACGATCCGGATCCGAGCCGGGCCGCAATGATGATCCCCGCAAGTGCTGCCGCGGCGGCGGAAATCACGTAGACGAAAAGTGTCGTCAGCCGTGTGTTCACACCGGCGCGTCTAACCGCTTCGGCGTTGGCGCCGATGCCGGTCACGTAGCGGCCGAACGGCGTCTCGTTGAAGGCGATATAGGCGATCGCGAGGATCGCCAGCGCGATCAGCGCCGGCGCCGGCACGCCAAGCAGCCAGGCGCGGCCCAGCACCGTGAAAGGGCTTCCCGGCTCGATGGGGATCGAGTAGCCGCCGGTGATCAGCAGCGCCACGCCACGGATCACCGAAAGCCCGGCAAGCGTGACGATGAAGGCCGGGATGCCCTCATAAGCGACGAAATAGCCCTGAACCGCGCCAAGCAAGGCGCCCAGCGCAAGCATGGCGAGGATGACCACCGGCCATGGCAGGCCCAGCTGCAGCAATGTCGCCGACAAGGTTGCCACCAGTGCCAGCACGGAGCCGACCGAAAGGTCGATGCCGCCGGTGGTGATGACGAACGTCATCGCCGCGGCGACGATCAGCAGCGGTGCCGACTGACGCAGGATGTTCAGCAGGTTGGGCGACGTCAGAAAGGCGTCCGTCGCCACCGAAAAGATGACGCTAACGATAAGAAAGAACAGCGCGATCGACACCACACTGCCATTGGCAAGCACCGCATCTCGCCAGGTGCCCGCGCGGACCCTTTGAGACTGAGCGGAGTGGGTCGAAGTCACGTCGCTCATGCTGGCGCTCCATCGCGATAGGCGCTGGTGGCCGAACGAGCGTTGAACTTGCGGCCCACGATCAGGTTGACGACATCTTCGATATTGGTTTCGCCGATCAGCCGCTCTGCGACGTTGCGCCCCTCGTACATGACCTGGATGCGGTCGCATACGAGGAACAGATCCTGAAGGCGGTGGGTGATCAGAATGACGCTGACGCCGCGCGCGCTCACGGCGCGGATCAGGTCCAGCACAGCCTCGACCTCGGCGACGGCAAGCGCTGCCGTCGGCTCATCCATAATCAGCACGGACGGCTCGAACGAGGCGGCGCGGCCGATCGCGATCGACTGCCGCTGTCCGCCGGACAGATTTTCGACCTTGAGCCGCGTGTCGGCGATAACGATGCCGAGTCGGTCGAGCATCTGACGCGTTTGCTCGTGCATGCGCTTCTTGTCGAGAAAGGAAATGCCGGCGATGCGGCGGCGCGGCTCGCGGCCGAGAAAGAGATTGCCGGCGACATCGACCGTGTCGCAGAGCGAAAGATCCTGATAGACCATTTCGACGCGCGCCGCACGCGCGTCCGCCGGCGAAGTGAAGGTCACCGGCATCCCATCGATCTCGATCGTGCCGGCATCGGGAACCACCGCCCCCGACAGTACCTTGCTCAATGTCGACTTTCCCGCGCCATTGTCGCCGACCAGCCCCAGGACCTCGCCCGGCTTCAGCACCAGCGACACGTCATCAAGCGTCTGAATGGCGTTGTAGCGCTTTGAGATGCCGCTCATCCGCACCCGATAGGTCTCGCTACTGCTCATCTTCGATCCACGGGCTTTGCGAAGCGTCCGCGGCGTAGCCCTTCGCGGCGCCGCGGACCGGTCATCGATGCAGTTTACTGGAACATCGCGCGATATTTGTCGACGTTGTCCTTGGTCACGATCGTCACCGGAATATTGATGATCGGCTCGACCGTTTCGCCCTTCTTGAGCTTGGTCAATGCTTCGACAGCGGCCTTGCCTTCACCGGCCGGATCCTGCTGGACGACCGCAACCACCCAACCATCGTCGATGCCCTGAATGACCTGCTTGGTCAGGTCCCAGCCGAACACCTTGACGTCGCCGGTACGGCCTTGGCTGGTTACGGCCGAAACAGCGCCGAGCAACGCCGGCTCGCCGGTCGCATATAGCGTCGTCATATCCGGATTGGCGGTCATCAAATTCTCCGAAGCGCTCATCGCTGTCTCCTGAACGTTCTGGCCGTCGACCGTGTCGAGGAAGGTGATCGCCAGGCCGCTGTCAGTGACCGCCTTCTTGAAACCGTCGAGCCGCTGGTTCTGGATGAACGAATTGAGCGCGCCGACAATACCGATCTTGGCAGTGCCGCCCATCTCCGACTTCACATAGTCGGCGTAGAATTTGCCGATATCCTCGCCGGCTTTGGCGTTGTCGACGCCGATGAACGCAACGTTGTCACCGTCGGGGATCTGCGCGTCGATGGCGATCACGGGGATGCCGGCCGCCTTCGCGGCGGTGATTGCAGGCTTGACGCCGTTTACGTCGATGGCGACCAGAATGATGCCGTCGACTTTCTGTGTGATGTAGTTCTCGATCGCGTCATTTTGCGCGCTCGGCACATTGTTGGCATTGAAGATGACCAGCTTGGCGCCTGCGGCGTCGGCTGCCTTCTGCGCGCCCTCATTGATCTGGTTGAAGAACAGGGCCTGCTGGTTGATGTTGACGAGAGCGAACGTATCGGCGAACGCCGATCCCATCGCTGTCGAGCAAATGGCGATGAGGGCGGCGCAACGGAAGAGAAGTGTGAACGGACGCATTTACGGTTCCCCTTGCTTGCGGGCCAAACCTGTTCGGCTGGACCCATTGGTGCTACAGGCACGAGGCAAACATTCAAGAGACTTGAATATTTGTCAACGAATTTGATCTCTGAGCGCCCGTCAGAAGGTCGCTGGCGTGTTGACCCAGAAAATGCTGGCTCTCTCCTTGCCGATGTTGCGGTAATGGTGCGGCAGCTCCGACCTGAACACGAACGCATCTCCGGTGGCGAGATCATGGCTCTTGCCATCGACGATCAGCTTGATACGGCCGGCGAGCACATAGCCGACTTCTTCGCCGACATGCTGGATGGGACCTTCGCTCTCGCCGTCCGCCTCGATATGATGGATATTGCACTGCAGCAGGTGACCGGGCGAATACGGAATAATGCGCTCAAGCGAAATGCCTTCGCCGCGCCTCAGCGCGTCGAGCGAGATCAGTGGCCGCGCGCCTGCGCGGAACACGATCGCCTCGTCGTCGTCGACCTGTTCGAACATCCAGCCGATATTGGTCTCCAGAACTTCGACCAGGCGGTGAAGCATGGGCAGGGATGGCGAAGCCTTGCCGTTCTCGATCTTGGACAAAAGGCTTTCAGAGCAGTTCGCAGCTGTCGCCAGCGCCTTCAGCGTCATGCCCCGTGTCTGCCGGGCGAGGCGCAGCCGCGTTCCAAGCCGCGCGGCATTTACGGTGGCGTCCACTTCGGACTCCGGCCGTCGCCGATCGATTTTGTTCATCCGTTCGCCAACCATTCAACAGTCATGGACAACTGTCGCGCGAGCAAAAGACAGCGGCGACCGATTTGCAAGTGATGATTTGTCAATTTCGACGCTGCAGTGCCTCGACCAGCTTTTGACAGCACGAGTAAAGCAACTCAGCGTCAAACACTTTCCCTCTATAGCGACGTCGGCCGTCCCCCGATCAACCCGGCGCAGACTGGAACAAAAAGCGTTCCTGCGTTGTTCTCCAACCGTCCCGATGTTCGAAGGGGCTGGTTCATACGCCGGCCAGGAGCAATCCTCGCGACAGGCGCTCGGCGGGCACTCGAAGAAGGGATGGCGAGGCAGATGGATCCTGACAA
Source organism: Mesorhizobium sp. WSM4842 (assembly GCF_055901575.1). NCBI lineage: Bacteria > Pseudomonadati > Pseudomonadota > Alphaproteobacteria > Hyphomicrobiales > Phyllobacteriaceae > Mesorhizobium > Mesorhizobium sp. WSM4842. Next base: position 6,000,688 of record NZ_CM148372.1, on the reverse strand, counting down.
TCTCAACACAGAACGGATCGTCACTGTGTTCGGCGGAACAGGCTTTCTCGGGCGCCGGATCGTGAAGCGGCTCCTTGAAAAGGGTTTCACGGTCCGCGCCGCATCCCGCCACCCGGCTCGTGTGGGCCCGGTCTTTTCTTCGACTGCAAGGATGCCCGAAGCCGTCGAGGCGGACATATTGGATGAGTCCTCGATCGGCTCGGCCATTGCCGGATCAAAGGCCATCGTGAATGCCGTCAGTCTCTATGTCGAGCAGGGCGCCCAGACGTTTGAGCGCGTGCATGTGGAAGCCGCAGCTGATCTTGCCGCTGCGTCGCGCGCTGGCGAGGTCGACCGGTTCGTCCAGATTTCGGGGATCGGCTCCGATCCTCAATCGGATTCGAATTATATTAGGGCACGTGGGCGCGGAGAAGAGGCGGTGGCGAGCGCATTTCCCGGCGCCATCATTGTGCGTCCCGCCGTCATGACAGGACCTGACGACGTTTTCCTCACGACGGTTGTGAGGCTGATACGCCTCCTGCCGGTCTATCCGCTGTTCGGCGATGGCGCCACACGGCTTCAGCCGGTCTATGTGGAAGACGTCGCAGACGCAGTCAGCCGGCTGATCGACGGGCGAGACCACAAGGGCTCATCCATATTCGAATTCGGTGGCCCGCGCATCTACACCTATAAGGAACTGCTGCGGGAGGTCGCCCGACAACTCGGTACCCACGTCAGGCTGATGCCGGTGCCGTTTGCGGCGTGGGACGCTTTGGCCGGCGTCGCGGAACTCCTTCCGGGAGCGCCCATAACGCGCAACCAGGTCGATCTTATGCGGCACGACAATGTGGCAGCAATCGGCGCGCCGGGCCTGAAGGAACTCGACATCGCGCCGCAGGACATCGAGGAGGTGATCCGCTTGATCGAACGGCGCGCGTGACGCTGCTCGGGCTCGTCACCTGCTTAGCAAGGCTCTACGATCCTGACGGGAACCTATCGCCATGCGGCGGGTTGGTCGAGCTTGAGCCAATGAAGAAGAAGGAAAAGGGCTATGGCCAGATGCGATCAATGCGGGAATGACTACGACAAGGCTTTCGAAGTGAAGCTGGCTGAGGAAACCTATACGTTCGACAGCTTCGAATGCGCGATCCAGAAACTTGCGCCGCTCTGTCCGCATTGCGGATGCCGGATCATCGGACATGGCGTCGAACAAGATGACATCATCTACTGCTGCGCACATTGCGCCGCGGAGGAAGGTGCAAGCGCACTGACCGATCGCGCACCTTGATGCAACGCTACCAGGATCATGGCCCCATGAGCCAGGAACACCGCTCGACACGGGCTTATTGGCAAGATGGAACCGTGCTAGCAAAGTCGTGACCAGCGAAAGCAACAAAAGGTCGGTTTGGCCGTTCTGATCAGCCGCATTTGCGGCGGGGCATTCGAAGACATGACTACGCCGCAAATTTTGTCGTTCGCCGTTATCTTCGTGATGATGGCGGCGCTCGTATGGGGCCGGTATCGATATGATCTGGTCGCAGCAGCGGCACTGTTGCTTTCACTCGCGGTTGGCATCGTGTCTTTTGACGAAGCCTTCAGCGGGTTCAGCGACGACATCGTGATCATTGTCGGCAGTGCCTTGCTGGTGAGCGCAGGCATAGCCCGCTCGGGCATCATGGAAGTTACCATCAAGCGCTTTGTTCCGAACCTATCGGGTGTTCGGTCGCAACTGGCGCTGCTGGTGATCGTGGTTACGATCCTGTCTGCCTTTGTAAAGAATATCGGTGCGCTCGCTATCATGATTCCGATCGCCTTCCAGTTCGCCCGTCGGTCGAGCGTTTCAGCCTCGATATTCCTGATGCCTATGGCGTTCGGGTCACTGCTCGGTGGACTCATGACGCAGGTGGGGACATCTCCCAATATCGTTGTGTCCCGTGTGCGGGAGGAACTGACCGGCACCGCCTTCACAATGTTCGACTTTACACCTGTTGGAGCCGCGCTGGCCGCCGCCGGAACGATCTTCCTGGTGCTTTTCTATTGGCTGTTACCGGTGCGCGAAAAGCTGGGCGGATCGGTGAATGAAGCCATCAACATCAAGAATTACCTGACCGAGGCCCGAATTGTCCGCGATTCGACGGTGCTTGGGAAAACCGTCGCGGACCTCATGAAGCTTTCCGGCGGCGATGCTATCGTGACGTCGATCCTGCGCAACCGGACCATGCGGATGACGCCACTGCCGGACGTTGTCCTCAAAGTGAACGACATTCTGCTGCTCGAGGGCGACCCAGAGGCCCTGGATCGCCTTGTCTCCCAGGGCAAACTCAGCGTTACGGGCAACAGGGCCCGCGGGGACGACACGACCAGCGAGCTGGTCGCTATCGAAGCCGTCATCGGCGAAAGCTCCCCTTTGATCGGCTGGACAGCCCAGCGCCTTGCGCTCTACCACCGCTTCAATGTCAACCTCCTGGCTGTCAGCCGTCACGGCGAGCGCCTCGACCGCAGGCTGGCCGAAGTCCAGCTGAGGCTCGGCGACGTCGTCGTGCTGCAGGGCAATGCAGCGACGATACCCGAGATACTGCGCGAACTCGGCTGCCTGCCGCTGGCAGAAAGGGCTATCCTGCTTGGTAGCGTCCGTAAGGGTATCGTGCCGGTAACCATCCTTGCTCTCGCTATGGTGGCGACTGCGTTTGGGCTGCTACCGGTCTCCGTTGCTTTCTTTGCGGCCGCGGTCGGGATGGTGCTTCTCAAGGTCATCCCGGTCCGGGAGGTCTACCAATCGCTGGATGGTTCAATCCTCGTCATGCTCGCCGTTCTCATCCCAGTGAGCGACTCGCTACGCAGTACAGGGGCGACAGAAGTGCTTGCCGGCGAGCTTGCCAAACTGGGGACCATTCTTCCGGCGCCCGGCGCACTGATGCTCATCCTTGTCGCCGCCATGGCCGTTACGCCATTCCTCAACAATGCCGCCACCGTTCTGGTCATGGCGCCTATCGCCGCCGAGTTTGCTGGCGATCTCGGCTACAGGCCGGAAGCATTTCTGATGGCGGTCGCCATTGGCGCCGGCTGCGATTTTCTCACCCCGATCGGCCACCAGTGCAACACGCTCGTCATGGGGCCGGGCGGCTACCGTTTCAGCGATTATCCACGTCTGGGACTGCCGCTATCGTTCCTCGTCGTCATTGTTGCTGTGCCGATGCTAATGATCGTATGGCCGATGAACTGATATCGATGGACGGATCAATCCGGCTCGAACTTTCGCCGGCCGGCGAAAACTGTCGCATCACTAACGTGCTCAACTGTCGCATTATTAAACGGCTGCTACACATGTGTCCGGAACGGACCCTGTGAGCGATGGCTGGGGTTCCTGGATGCTTTTCGAACTTTTTGTCTCGCACCTCCAGCCGAATTGCGAGCGTTTGTGAAAGAGATCAGGATATCTGAACACGCTATGGGACAAGCTTGATTGACGCATTAGCTCTCTAGATCCCCTCAGCGGTTCACGACAGAGAGGTCCACTTGGGCTGTCGCGTTTGCCAGCTCTCGGGGGTTCGAGCCGGAAGACCGCTACATCGCGAGGCTTACTATGGAAGAGGTGTTCTTCTACTATCGGCGACGTGCGGCTTATTCGAAAATTTTCCAATTATAGGGATAGAAGGTTGGTCGATTGCTTAGATGCCCGAAGTCGTCATCGAACGTGTGTACATCTTATATATGCTCCTCGCCATCCTCAAAAGAGGCCGAGCGTTTGCAGCAGGCTTTCGAATGTGACCTTTGGTTTCTTACCTGTTTGCCTATCCGGGTACATGTAGTCTTCGGACGACTGCTTGCGTATGTTGCTCGGGCTATACCCGAACTGCTGCGTGAAAGCTCGACTGAAATTCGCCGCTGAATCAAAGCCGATTGCTAGACCAACTTCGGCGACCTTTCGGGTGTCGGAAGGATCCGCTAACATTGCATGAGCTGCGGATAGACGTCGTCGACGAATGTAATTCGCAACGCCGCCGGACGTTTCGAAAAGCTCATAGAGCCGTGTCCTCGAGGTCGCCAGTTCCCGGGCGAGAGCATCCGGTGTCAGGTCGGGCGAGGCAAGATTGCTCGAAATGAAGCGTCTCGCCCGCGTCATCAATCCGATTTGTGAGATCTGATCGTTGCCGGCATCACGATCCACCAAAGGTGTAACCGCGTCGAATACCATTTTCCGCAAACGGTCCTTGATTCTAGGAAGGTCGTCTTGCGTGAAGCGATCGAGATTGGCTTCAACGCTTGACATAAGATCGATCAGCAGTTTGGCCCGGTGTCCACCCAAAACGGCGTTGTTGCTCGCCGCCGGCAAGCTACCTCCATCGGCAAACAGATCGACGGGAACGATCAGGCTGATCGACTCCGTTGCCAGCGCCCGCCCGCTAAACGGATGCCCGAGCGAGCGGATTTCAATCATGCCCGGTTCATTTTGCGCGACACGTCCGTCAACTCCAGTCCAGGTGCGACCGGCGCGGAGAACGGTGATCTGCCAATGGTCAATTGGACTGAACCGCACCGCGTCTGGCGAGCGTTCGTAACTGAAGGCCGGAACGGTTTGTTGCAACAAAAGCATGCCGCCCAGATTCCACACCGCCTGCTGGACGACAAATCCATCCTCGGGATCCACATTGTTCGGCAGACGCGAATCCATCAATACCGCCATATGCTCCCGCCAGGCAGCAAACTGCTGGATTGGTGGAAGGATTTCCGTCTCAAAGCGCAACGACGTCAGGACGGCCTTCTCCACCTCATCCTCACCGAGTGGATCCTGCGACATGCGCGGCCAGCGGCGACGTTCGACAGATGTCGGCTCCCTGTCGTTAGGTGGGACCGTCTTATCCGACATCACTGCCTCCAGCCACGACCCGGAAGGCCGCGACGTCGCGCTGCTTCAGGAGATATGCCACCGTCATCGCCATGGAGAGGAACTGACCGACCGCATAGGCAACATTCCGACCCTGCCAGCTTGTATGGAAAAACGACATGAAGGGGAAGCTTGCGATGGAAATGATAAGCGCCGCTCTCAAACCTCCTTCTTGCCGTAAAAATAGCGCGCGCCGATCCAGGTCAGGCAAAAGGAATAGATAATGATGGTATTGCCGATGGCGGCAGGCCAGAAGGCACCTTCATTACCCTGAATGGAAAGAACGATCCCTCCGATAAAGGTCAGAAATACTGAGGTGAGCCGAGCCCGGAAAGGCACGAAATCACGACAGGTCACGGCAACCGCAGCCAAGATTACACAGACAGTCATGGAATTCAGTAATATAACGACGATAACGTCAGAAATCCATCTGCAGCATGCCAACCTCACGTCACCTCCGAAGTGTATTGTTTATAAGATAAACAAAATCATTAGATACATTTAAGGCTCACTGTTTGTAGAGTAGTTAAGTTTATCGCACCAAGTCAACAACCCTTAGCGGCTCGATCCTGAACCGGCCATGAATGGGTTTCTTGGCTCGCTTCGAGATAAAGACCTTTGGCAGCATCGCGGCTTCATCAGAATGATCGATGAAAAGGTTTCGGCCGGCGGCGATGGTGCGGTCGAGCAGATCCGCCGCCTGTTGTCTACCAAGGATAGAGCCGAAACCTGCAAGGATCAGATCCGCGCTTTCCTGGCGTTGAATTTCTACATAGCCGACGCGGATGCTCTGGAGAGCCACACGTCCCTTCTCGACCAAGGCATCGTCGACTCGGCAGGGGTACTCGAGGTTATCGGCTTCATCGAGGAGATCTCGGCACAGTCAATCGAATCGCTTGAAGCCCACCGTCTCCATCAAAAAACAATGTCTGCGGCGGGTCAGCTGCAAAAATGGACGCTTTGAAAAGTTTCCGGATTCCCTGATATCGCAACGTAGGAACCGGGGAGGTATTGGAAATCATCAGATTCACTACAGGAAGAAAACCTGAAGTCGCAGTGCATTTAGACACCTACATGTCTTCCTTTTGGCACTGATGGTTTTTATGAATGAGGGCTCCCGTGAGTATCGCATTTCAGTCTGCAAAGTTGCAATCTGATCTTTACTCGCAACGGAGGGTACTTGTCGCAGGCGGGGCCGGCTTTCTCGGATCACATCTGTGCGAACGTCTTTTGCAAGACGGCCATTCTGTTATCTGCGTAGACAATTTTTCCACGGGGCGGCTAGAGAATTTGCGCCACCTCCTGAACTACGACACGTTCAGCTTTGTGCGCCACGATATCGTGGAACGGCTCGATCTGCCGGTCAACGAGATCTACAATCTCGCCTGCCCGGCTTCACCGCCGCACTATCAGGCCGACCCGGTCCATACGATGAAGACGAGCGTGATCGGGTCGCTCAATCTTCTGGAACTGGCAGCACATTACCAGGCGCGGATTTTCCAGGCTTCCACCTCGGAAGTCTACGGCGATCCCCATGTGCATCCGCAGCCCGAAAGCTATTGGGGCAATGTCAATTCCTTCGGTCCGCGCTCTTGTTATGACGAAGGAAAGCGCTCCGCCGAGACTCTGTTCTACGATTTTCATCAGCAATACGGCGTCGACATCCGTATCGTGCGCATCTTCAACACCTATGGTCCGCGCATGCGCCCGGATGACGGCCGGGTCGTTTCCAACTTCATCGTGCAGGCGCTCAAGGGCGAGGACATCACCGTTTACGGCGACGGGTCGCAGACCCGTTCCTTCTGTTACGTGGACGATCTGATCGAAGGCTTCTACCGGCTCATGTACAGCCCTCAGCCGATCCACACGCCTGTCAACATCGGCAATCCCGGCGAATTTACAGTCGGTGAGTTGGCCGAGCAGATCGTAGGAATGACCGGCTCGAGCTCCAAAGTCGTCTATCACCCGTTGCCCGTGGACGATCCGCGCCAGCGTCGGCCCGACATCGCAGTGGCCCAGAGAGAACTTGGATGGGAGCCGACCGTGGCGTTGGCCGATGGGCTGAAGTCGACGATCGCTTATTTCGAACGGCAGTTGAGGAAGCCCTCCGGAAAGCTGGCGGAGGCCGCCTGATGTCCGGCAAGAACGTACTTGTCGTTGGTGGCGCCGGCTTTATCGGCAGCCATACAGCCAAGCTTTTGGCCAGGCAGAGTTATGATCCGATTGTCTACGACAATCTATCCACGGGTCACCGGTCAGCCGTCCGATGGGGCGCCTTCGTTGAAGGCAACATCCTTGACTCGGAGCGGTTGACCCACGTCATGGATGAGTATCGCCCTATCGGGGTGATCCATTTTGCTGCATCGGCCTATGTCGGCGAATCCGTAGAGAAACCGGCAAAATATTATCAGAACAACGTCAACGGGACCCAATCGCTGCTGGACGCCTGCCAGAGAAGCGGAACGCGCAATATCATCTTCTCGTCAAGCTGCGCCACCTATGGCATTCCGGATCGCTTGCCGATCCGCGAAGGCGAGAGCCAGCGCCCGATCAATCCTTATGGACGCACGAAGCTCATCGCGGAGCAGATGCTTGCCGATTATTCGGCTGCCTATGCGCTGCGCTACGTGGCGCTGCGTTATTTCAATGCGTCCGGCGCGGATATCGACGGGGAAATCGGCGAAACCCACGATCCAGAAACGCATCTCATTCCGCGAGCCATGATGGCCGCTGCAGGCAGGATCGATTTTCTCGAAGTCTATGGCCAGGATTACGATACGCCCGACGGCACCTGCATTCGCGACTATATTCATGTCGCGGATCTGGCGCGCGCGCATGTGCTGGCGCTCGAACATCTGATCAACTGCGGTGGCAATCTGGCCGTCAATCTTGGCAGCGGGCGTGGTACATCCATTAAGGAAATTCTCGAAGCGATCAGCCGGCTGACAGGTCGTAACGTGCCGGTCGAGATGCGCGCTCGTCGTGCGGGCGATCCTCCGGTGCTTTATGCCGATCCGGCGCTCGCTGCCGAAAAACTTGGCTTTCAGGCGCTCTATTCCGATCTCGATACGATAATTCGCACAGCGGCTCCCTTCTTCGGGCTCGAGGTGCGCTCATGAGAACGCCGCGCATCGCGCTGTCTGTTGACAGGGAAGAACCCCTGATGGTGCCGGTCTTCACCGGCCGAAAGCGCGTCGAGTACATTATGGGTGCGGTTTTGTGGGCGATGGCCGTCGCATTCTTCTGGCAATGGTGGGTTTTCGGAGCCACCCACACCAACATGGTCGGCTCAATTCTGGTGACGGCGCTTCTGGCGTGGATAACGCTTTTGCCAGTCTACTTCATCACCATTTTCTTCAATGCACGCCGGCCGCACGGACGGCTGCGTATTTCCGCAGGAAGTCGCGTGGCCATGGTGGTCACCAAGGCTCCATCAGAACCTTTTGAGGTGGTGGCCGAAACCTTGCGGGCCATGTTAGCCCAGAACGTGCCTCACGACACGTGGCTGGCCGATGAGGATCCATCGCCCGCAACGCTCGCATGGTGCCGCGAACATGGCGTATTCGTTTCCACCCGCAAAAGTCGCGCCGATTACCATCGCCAGTCCTGGCCTCGCCGCACACAGTGCAAGGAAGGCAACCTGGCTTTCTTCTACGATCATTATGGCTACGACCGATATGATTTTGTGTCGCAGCTCGATGCCGATCATGTACCAGAACCGGACTACCTATATAACATATTGCGGCCTTTTGCCGATCCGACAATCGGTTATGTGTCCGCGCCCAGCATTTGCGACCGCAATGCACATGAAAGCTGGTCCGCGCGTGGCCGCCTCTACATCGAAGCGAGCATGCATGGGTCACTGCAAGCCGGATACAATAATGGCTTCGCGCCCGTATGCATCGGATCGCACTATGCGGTGCGCACAGCGGCGCTGAAGGAAATCGGTGGGCTCGGGCCAGAACTCGCCGAGGATCATTCCACAACGCTCTTCATGAATGCCCATGGCTGGCGAGGGGCTCACGCGCTTGATGCCATCGCCCATGGCGACGGCCCACGGACGTTTGCCGATCTTGTCACGCAGGAGTTCCAGTGGTCGCGGAGCCTGATGACGATCCTCCTGCAATATTCACCAAAACTGATCGGGAACTTGCCGCTGCGTTTGAAGGTTCAATTCCTGTTTTCGCAGTTCTGGTACCCCCTTTACGCCTTCTTTCTTGCTCTGACATTCCTGTTGCCCGTGATCGTACTGATCCAGGGCGATAATTTCATCAACGTCACTTATCCAGAGTTTCTGCTCCATTTCATGCCGCAGTCGCTTATGATCCTGCTTCTGGCGTTCTGGTGGCGGTCGAGTCGCACATTTCGGCCTATAGACGGCAAGATTTTCAGTTGGGAAGCGATGCTGTTTCTGCTGGCGCGCTGGCCGTGGGTTCTGGCTGGGACCTTTGCCGCGTTCCGTGACTGGATGACCGGATCCTTCGTTGATTTTCGCGTCACGCCAAAAGGCACTTCCGAAGTCGATCCGCTACCGTTCCGCGTGCTGGCACCGTATGCCTTCGTGGCCCTGATCTCCATTCTGCCGGTCGTGTTCGTGCAGGATGCGTATCAAACGCGCGGCTTTTTCGTCTTCGCCATCATCAATGCATGCTTTTACTTGCTGCTGATCTTCATGATCTTGCTGCAGCATGGCCGGGAGAATGACGTACGGATGAAAAGCCGCGCCTATCGCCCCGCGCTGGCAAGCAGCTTCATGGCCCTTTTGATGGTTACCAGCTTCGCCACGGTCGAGCGTGGACGCGACGGCATCGAGGCGCTCGCCTGGGGAACCAAAAGCTTTTCCCTGTTCGACGACAGCTTCTCAATTGCCGGGGCAGGCGTCGGTGGTCGCGCTGTTCACAAAACCATCTTCAATCCACGTTGGCGCACCAATGCGACCGGACACGCCCATCGAGGACAAACGGCGGGCGCCGCTCATCTCGAGATGGCAGGAGGTTCCGGTGGCACTTTCTAAATCTGAAAGGGCTCTATTGCTGTCAGGTTTCCGGATGCTGACAGCAGTCGCTTGGGCAGTGTCCTGCATTGCTGCACCGGCCTTTGCCTCTTCCTCACAGGTTTCCGTTCTGCCGGAAGGGGCACGTCGCATGACAGCAGGCGAAATCTACGATCTCTATAGAGACAAGAGCTGGCAGTGGGACAGCGGAGCCGGACGAATGGTGGGCGCGGACCGGCAATTTTCGGCATGGACCGACGGTGAGACGGGCAAATCCTGGGCGGAAGGCCGCTGGATCATCACCGAGACAGGTTGGATGTGTCTCAACGCGACATGGCATTCCGAACAGGGTGTATTTCCCGCCAAGACCTGCTTTTCGCATCGCATCGATAATGGAACGATCTATCAGAAGCGCGAGCCCGGTGGTGAGTGGTATGCGTTCCGTAACGCTGAGGTCCACCAAGACGACGAGGCCAGCAAGCTGGTGTCCACCGATCTGGTTTCCCGTCAACTCGATGCCATCAAAGCCGCGCTTGGTGCGGCACAGCAATCTGAACAGTAAGAAAGGGAGGGGGCCTTGAAAAGTCTCTTTAAACTATCAGCAGCCTTGCTTTGCGGCGCATGCATTTCCGGTGGTGTCTATGCAGCCAGCGGCGTGTCGGGAGCGAGTGTCGACAGCCGCAATCAGTTTCGGGACAAGCGTCCCATCATCACGGCTGACTCCGTAACCCCCGGCGCCTACGATCCGCACGCGGACTATACCAACGATTCCAACTCGAAAATCGAACACCTTTTTCTTCCCTGGGAAGATGTAGATCTGGCAACGCTCAGCGCCGCAGATGCCTATGCGCGTGAGCGTGGACGTTCCCTGTTGATCACGGTCGAGCCGTGGTCCTGGGCGCGGGACTGGCGTGTAGGTCCTGAGGATTTGCTCGCTGGGATTTTGGGCGGGCGCTACGATGCCAATATGTCAGCGGTCTGCTCTGCGGCGGCGCAGATGAAAAGCCCCGTCACTATCCGCTGGGCGCAGGAAATGGAAGATAATGACGGGCAATTCACTTGGGCTTTCTGGAATGCTGAAGGTTATGTGAACGCCTACAGGCATGTCATCGACATATGCCGCAAGCATCTTCCGTCGGCCCAATACATGTGGTCACCGAAAGGAGAAGAAGGACTGGAAGCCTTCTATCCTGGCGACAAGTATGTCGACATTATCGGTCTGTCCGTCTTTGGCTATCAGCCCTATGACAAGCTGGAGGTCGGTCGTGATACGACTTTTGTGGAGCGCACAAAGCCGGGTTATGACCGTGTGACGGGCTTCGGCAAACCAATCGCCATTGCGGAGCTTGGCTACGAAGGTAACGACGAATATGTTCGTGACTGGGCCGCGGAAGCAAACAAGCCGCATGCCGAGTTCCCGGACATGACAGCCGTTGTCTACTTCAACGATCTTGAAGTCTATCCATGGCCGAGAAATGTCGGCCGGCCCGATTGGCGCGTGGCCAACCATCCGCTGGACTGATCCAAGTCGTTCGACAGAGTGGTTCGGCTTTCACCAGATGGCCGAACCGCTCCATCCTTTATTTCTATGCGGTTCCAACGCAGGACTCTTACGCAGTCTTATTGGAATTGCCTTGGTGGAGAGGAAGTAAAATGTTTTCGATCCGTTCGATTATCTCAAGTGCGGTGCTGTTTGTGTTCTTGCTTGCAGGCAATGCCTACGCCGCTCCCAAACAACCGGCGGGCGACGCTATAGAAAAACGCGCCGCTGCCGCGACGCCGATGAAGGCCTCAGCGGTTGAAAAGCTCTATGCCGGCCGCACCTGGAAATGGCAAAACGGCGGGGGGTTCTATTCTGCGGAGACAACTGCTCGCGGGCTGTTCTCTGCAAATAGGAAGCCGTTCGCCGCTTGGTCGCGCAAACGGGCAGCATGGTCCTATGGGGAGGGAAACTGGTATGCGACCAATGGGGGCAAGCTCTGCATGCGCGCTCTCTGGACCAGCAAAGTAGCGAAAGGGAGTCTGGCAAGAAGCGGTGCAATCACATGTTTCCTGCACCGTGAAAAAGATGGCGTCGTTTATCAGAAGCGTTTGATCGGTGGGAAATGGTATGTCTTTCGTCACAATCCCGCTCGCCGGGACGATGAGGCGCGCAAACTGGTCAAAGGTAATCGGGTAAGCAAAGAAGTTTCGCATCTTAAGGCGAATTCTCGATAACCGCGCAAAAACGGAGCCGCCGCGGCTTCAGGCGCGGCGGCTTCTGTCAAAACCAGGCCAACATTAAACGCCTGGCTGCTTCGAGACCCTCCGAGCGTAGCAACGCGCTTTCTGACCAAAGCCGCTCGGAGTGCAGACATAGGTGTTGCTGTTCAAGTACCGGGACGCTGATATCTTAACGACTTTGCCTACCGGTTTCTTGTTGTAGCGAACATCGTTGTTAGCCCGATATTTGACAAGGTAGACGGACCGTGTCTCTTCCTTTGATTTACGCATTTCGCCTGCTTGCGCGTTTGCGCCGAGAGCCACGGAAACAGCAAGCCCGATCGCTGCAATCGCCACTCTTCTAAAACGGTTCCGATGCGCAGTAGAAAACGTCATGTGCTAGCCTCCAATGTTATTGTTCTGGAGTGCGTTGTACCCACAGGACTTTAGGTTCTGGTTTGAACTATCTTGATAAATTTAGACAAAATGTTGCATTCCTCATGCCTCAAGTGGGGCGATTTGACCAAAATGAGGCCGGCGGCGCGTCCGCCGATGGATGCGAAATTCCACTTCGTCTTCTCGTTGCATCGCGGCGCGGGAGGTCGAAGAACTCTTGGTTTGCGGCAAAGTAAACGGACAGGTTCAAAGCTTGCAACAGACTTGAAGCAGGTTGTGTGCGTCAAGTTCTGCAAAAAGGGGCGGCCATGGCGCTGGTCAAGCGGCTTGGCGTCGAGCGAGCTTGTTGTGCTCGCGCAGCTCGTCCATGTTGATGTCGCGGTTGGCCTCCATCCAGTTTTCGTTGGTCTCGACGGCCAGCGACGATACCCGAGATACTGCGCGAACTCGGCTGCCTGCCGCTGGCAGAAAGGGCTATCCTGCTTGGTAGCGTCCGTAAGGGTATCGTGCCGGTAACCATCCTTGCTCTCGCTATGGTGGCGACTGCGTTTGGGCTGCTACCGGTCTCCGTTGCTTTCTTTGCGGCCGCGGTCGGGATGGTGCTTCTCAAGGTCATCCCGGTCCGGGAGGTCTACCAATCGCTGGATGGTTCAATCCTCGTCATGCTCGCCGTTCTCATCCCAGTGAGCGACTCGCTACGCAGTACAGGGGCGACAGAAGTGCTTGCCGGCGAGCTTGCCAAACTGGGGACCATTCTTCCGGCGCCCGGCGCACTGATGCTCATCCTTGTCGCCGCCATGGCCGTTACGCCATTCCTCAACAATGCCGCCACCGTTCTGGTCATGGCGCCTATCGCCGCCGAGTTTGCTGGCGATCTCGGCTACAGGCCGGAAGCATTTCTGATGGCGGTCGCCATTGGCGCCGGCTGCGATTTTCTCACCCCGATCGGCCACCAGTGCAACACGCTCGTCATGGGGCCGGGCGGCTACCGTTTCAGCGATTATCCACGTCTGGGACTGCCGCTATCGTTCCTCGTCGTCATTGTTGCTGTGCCGATGCTAATGATCGTATGGCCGATGAACTGATATCGATGGACGGATCAATCCGGCTCGAACTTTCGCCGCCGGCGAAAAACAACCCCTCGCTGCCGATTAGAGAAAGCTTGCATATCACACAGCGAACATGGACCTCGCTTACATGATGGCCATGCTTTGATATTCCGATCGCCGGCGACGGATTATTAACCACACCGGAAGCACAACAATGCCAGAGGTGTGCTTGACCGATCAAATGGCGTGATGACCATATCTCGATAAAGGGTAGTCACCCGAGCGCAAGCGGTTACAATTAGCGATTAGATCAGTTATCAACCGAACGCAGGCGCTAGTGAGCAATCGATTAAAAAAATTTCTGGCCCTGACGGCCGCACAACGCAGGACAGTGATCGCTGCAATGTTGCTGTTACCATTCACTGCAATGGTATTGCAGATGTTTGGGTTCCGACGTGCAAGAATTATACTGATCTGGATTTGCGAGCTTCGAAGCGTGAGGTGGGGTGCAAACCAGTCACTGACGTTTTGTAAATCGTCGCCGCCTTCAAACGTTCCGGTTGCGGTTTGCAACCCCGACCGGCTTCACTCAATGGGGGACGAGACCGATTTTTATGGACAGGCACAAGAGACCGCTCGTTTGGTATCCATTGCCGCGTATCGTGGTTCATACTCCGGCAACTGCCTGAAGCGCTCCATGACGCTTTGGTTTTTGCTGCGCCGGCAAGGCATCGAAGGAGAACTGCGCATCGGCACGCGCAAGGCTGATGGCAAATTTGAAGCCCATGCTTGGGTCGAATACCGGGGCAAGGTTCTTAACGATACGGTCGATGTTGGCGAGCGCTATACCGCATTCAAGCGCAATTTTGGTTGATGCCATGGGGATGATATGAGCGGCATCGCCGGGATAATTCATTTTGACGGTAAGCCGGTGGAGCCCGGGTTAGTGGAAAAAATGACCACGGCTATGGCGCACCGGGGCCCGGATGGCATCCGCCACTGGGTGAAGGGCTCCATCGGGCTCGGTCAATGCATGCTTCGCACCACGCCAGAGTCGCTGGAAGAAACCCAGCCGCTGACCAATGAGGATGCAAGCCTTGTCCTGGTCATGGACGGGCGGGTGGACAACTGGGAGGAACTGCGGGGGGAACTGCTGGGGCGCGGCGCCGTACTTCGAGATCGCTCGGATGCTGAACTGGTGCTGAGAGCCTACCAGATTTGGGGGCGGGAATGTTTGCCGCATATCGACGGCGATTTCGCACTGGTAATCTGGGATGCGCGGCGACAAGAGGCCTTTTGCGCCCGCGACCGCATGGGCAACAGGCCTTTCAATTACCATTGGGACGGCAAAACACTGGCCTTCGCCTCAGAGTTGCAAGCGATCCTTGCGCTGCCTTGGGTGAAGCAGGAACCCAATGAAGACATGTTGGCCGAGATGCTGGCGGGGGAATGGTATTCCAGGGATGAGACTCTATGGAACGGTATCCTGCGCTTGATTGCAGCACATCGAATGGTTGCCGGGAACCAAGGGCCGCGACTCGAACAATACTGGCAACCGAATCTTTGGGCGACGTTGCCGTTTCGCAAGGACGAAGAATACATAGAGCATTATCGCGAATTATTGTTCGAGTGCGTCAGGCGTTCATCCCGGTCGCATCGGCCGGTCGCCATTGAGGTGAGCGGCGGGCTCGACTCCTCCGCGGTGTTTTGCGTGGCAGAACACTTGCGCTGCTCGAACAGACTGCTCACGCATGGCATAAATGGCTACACGTTTGGCTTCACTGAGGAGGATGGCGATGCCAGCGAACTCCCCTATGCGCGGGCCGTGGGCGAGTATTTAGGGCTCCGGATTCATGAGACTCCCCCTTCCAGGATGCCTCTTTCATGGTTTGCGGAACGCGCCCGGTCCGGCCGGCAGTTTCCGGGGTTTCCGAACGCGTCTATGTTTGCTGGCCTATGGCAGCAAACCGTTGCGCACGGGAGCCGCGTTACGTTGAACGGTCACGGAGGAGATCACTGGCTGCGAGGCTCCCGTGCGTATTACGCAGAGGCACTGGCGCAAGTGCATTTGCGTACGCTCTATGACTGCCTCAAAACCGACGCGACGGTATTCGGCACGCGGCAGGCGGTGAGTTGGCTTATAAGGCAGGGGTTTTTCCCGCTACTGCCAGTCGCTCTACAGGAGGGTCTCCGCCGCCTGGTTCGCAGGGTGCGCCGGAGCGAGGCCAGCAACGCCTGCTACTGGCTCTCGCCGCGGATGGGGGAAGTGATCCGGCTGCGTCGCGAGCGTTTTCTCCCATCACACCATCGGCGAATGCGCAGCGTCGGCCAAAGGGCGCTACTTGAGACTCTATACGATGCTTGCAATGCCCAGGCGATGGAGGATGGTGAGCGCCTGGGCGCCCATTGCGGGATCGAAATGCGATACCCGCTCCACGACCCCAAACTCGTTCAGTATGCGTTTTCGCTACCGGAAAGGCTGCGGCTGCGTGGGGATAGAACCAAATATATCCATGTCCAGGCTTTGAAGAATCTCCTGCCGAAGACGATCCTCGAACGGAAAAGCAAGGCAGAATTTTCAATAGTGCTCCGTGAGCATCTGGCCCGCATGCAAGCCATATTGACCGAGACGATTCCCCACGAGCGTAGCACCTGGGTTGATCGGGACGGGATGGCCCAGCTATTCCGGGCTTATCGAGACAATCCGCAGGCCGGCTTGCCGATATGGATTTTGTGGGGAATTTATGAATGCCATGTAACGTATCGTTGATGCCATAATGTACTGTTAATGGATGCCATATAAGGTACTGTTAATGGATGCCATGTAACGTACCGTTGAAGACATGTAACGTGCCGTTACGTGTCTTGATCGTCACATCGGTTAGATTTTCGATGAATGCTGCGCGTCAGGGTTGCGCCCGTTTTCGCTTGGTGGCAAGGTGCCAAGCTTGTTCAAAAGTCACCGAGAACGTCCAGATAGTTCATCTGACGGTTTCCTGAGAGATTACCGAGCCAGCGTAAAGGGCCGAGTGAAATGAAAAGCAATCTGAACGACCAGCAGACGCCATCCCACCTCACCGTTGAAAACAAAGCTGCCGAGCCAAACAAGGCGCCCTATTCGACTCCCACACTGCAGATCTACGGTTCCGTAAGCGCGATAACTAGAGGCGGCGGAGGAAGCATGGGAGATGGGCTCGTGATGGATATGGCGTCCGACCGGCGCGCCAAAGAGGACGTCGTCCGCATTGGCACACATTCGCTTGGAATCGGCCTCTATCTGTTCGACTACAAGCCTGAATACCGCGAACAGTGGGGCCTTGGCAGGCAGTTTGGCGTAATGGCCGACGAGGTTGAGACGGTCATGCCGGAAGCCGTAAGCGTTCATCCTGACGGTTACAAGATGGTGAACTACGGCATGCTGAGGATACGGCACCCCTCTATTCACTGAGCCGTGCGGGGAATGTCGAGTTCCGTGCTGAAGGAACACTTGGGGTATGTCGGCGATTCGGTAAGACTTGAGCAGTTCAAGTCCGCCGTCGCCCAAGTCGTCAAACATGGGGATTGCATCACGGATCTCGGTTGTGGCACCGGGATTCTGGGGCTGTTGTGCTTGCAGGCGGGCGCGTCCCGTGTGTACGCCATCGACTCAACCGCCATGATCGAGGTCGCGCGGGAATCTGTCGCTCGCGCGGGATGGGGTGGCCAAGCGATTTTCATGGGGGACTACTCTCGGCGGGCAAACCTGCCCGAACGGGTTGATGTGGTGATCTGCGATCAAGTCGGCTACTTCGGCTTTGATGCCGGCATCACCGAATATTTCGCGGACGCCAGGCGGCGTTTTCTGAAGCCAGGGGGGGCATTGATCCCCGCCAGGCTCAGGCTTCAACTCGCCGCAGTGGAATCGGAAACCAGTTACGGCTTGGCCGACGGGTGGCGGCGAGAGGGCGTACCCAGTGAATTCCATTGGCTGCGCCAATACGCTGTCAACACCAAGCATGCGGTCAATCTTCAGCGGGAAGAATTGCTTGGCGCCCCCGCTGAGTTGGGCAGCATTGATTTTCGTGAAGACAATCCGGACTTTTTCTCCTGGGATGCGGAGTTGCGCATAGAGCGCGATGGCGTCCTGCGCGGACTCGGCGGCTGGTTCGATTGTGAGTTGGCCGAAGGGGTGTGGTTGACGAACTCGCCGCTTGCCGATCGTCCAATCAAGCGCTCTCAGGCTTTCCTGCCCATCGGCGACGCCGTCGAGGTAAAATCCGGCGATCTGGTGAGGGCGAGGGTGATGGCGCGTCCGGCGGATTCGGTTATCGCCTGGGAAGTCGAAATCCCGTCCGGAGGGCGGAAATTCAGTCATTCGACCTGGCAGGGCGAATTGCGGACGCCGGCCGAGATCATGAAACGGAATCCCGCGCATGTGCCCCGACCCAATTGCCGAGGGCAGGCAAGAATGATCGTGCTAGGGCTTTGCGACGGTCAAAGGACCGTCAGGCAGGTTGAAGAAGCCGTGCTGCGCGAACACCCCGGCTTGTTCCCTTCCGTGGAAGAAACAGCGCGATTTGTCGCCCATGTGCTGGGCAAGGACACGGAATGACGGTCGACTTTCAGGTGGCGGACGCACGCCCTCAATTGCCGCTTGACGCCACCTTGTTTCACCAGTGGGTTTTCCCAGACGGGACTTTGTGGACGGACTTCTACCGCATCGGGGGAGGCTACCTGCTGCGTTTTCCCGAACTGGCGGATTTCCAGCTGAGCCAAGATGGCGGACAGATCCAAGCATGGCCGGTGCAGGGAGTCTCCCGCGCGACCATTCAGCATCTTTATCTGAATCAGGTTTTGCCCCTGGCGCTCAGCAAACGGGGGAAGCTGGTTTTGCACGGCAGCGCGGTCGAAATCAGCGGCGAGGGCATCGCATTTATCGGCGAGTCAGGCCGAGGCAAGTCCACGCTGGCGGCAAGCTTTGCAACCGACGGGTTCCGCTTCCTGACGGATGATGGGCTGCTGATAGATCCCTGCGACGGTGGGTTTCAGATTATGCCGAGCCATCCTTCGGTCCGCTTATGGGGAGACAGTGAGGTAGCCTTGGTCGGCAAGGATGGTGCACGAAAAGCGCCCCCGGTGCAGTTCACATCGAAGGCATGTTTTCTTGCGGGCGATGAGATCGTCTTCTGCGGGCAGCCCCGGCGTTTACGCCGGGTGTATTTTCTTGGCGAGGGTGTCCAGCAGGAAGCTGTATTCGAGGGTATGACTGCGCGCGAAGCTCTGATGGAACTAGTGAAGCATTCTTTCTTACTCGAAATTGAGGCACACGAACTGCTTGCAGCCCATTTCGATGAATTATCCTGCCTGGCTGGGCAACCAATTTTTTACCGCCTGGATTATCCCCGACGCTTTGAAGACCTGTCACGGGTCAGGCAGGCCATTGTGAAACACGGGTATGAGGTGAACCAGCATGAATTTGACTGACAGGGTGGCGATTCCGGCGCAAGTGATGGCGCGACAGGTGGGCCAGGAGACGGTGATCCTGGATCTCGCCAGCGGAACGTATTTTGGGCTGGACCAAGTCGGGGCACGTATCTGGATACTGCTGTCCGAAGGAAAAACCGTAGGCGAAATCTGCGGAACTATGCTCGACGAGTACGAGGTCGAGCCTGCGCCCTTGGAGAAAGACGTATTCAGCTTGTTGCAAACGCTCGAAAGCCAGGGGCTGGTCAAGATTGAAGAGGCATGAGTGTATGAATTTGTATTGTCCAGCAGCAGGCGCTCGATAGCCTGATCCGAAGCACCGGGTTCAGTTGAGCCAGCCTGGGTGACGGTGAGGCTGGACTTACTCGGCGCTTGTCATAATGCCCTCGTCCACCTTGAACACCCGATCAGCCAGCGCCAGGCTCGCGGGCCTGTGGGTTATCAAAAGCACCGTCCTCTGGCGCAGCACATCCACGCATGTCTGCAGGAACTCGCGCTCCCCCTCTGGATCGAACATAGCGGTCGCTTCATCGAGTATTAGAATCGGCGGATCTTTCAACAGCGCCCGAGCCAACGCCAACCGCTGCTGTTGCCCTCCGGACAGCCGCACGCCCCGATCGCCGATTGGCGTCTGGTAGCCCTGCGGCAGTTGCATGATGAAATCATGCGCGCGGGCCGACCGTGCTGCTGCCTCGACGCCATCCTGTGTGGGCTCAGGCCGCCCATATGCGATGTTGTCGCGGACGCTGGCGTTGAACAGTAACACGTGCTGAGGCACAACCCCTATCTGGCTGCGCAGGCTATGCAAGGAAATCGTGGCAATATCAACGCCGTCGATGAAGATGCTTCCCTTGGAAGGCTCATGCAATCGCATAAGCAAATGCGCCACCGTGCTCTTTCCTGCGCCGTTGGGACCTATGATTGCTATTGTTTCGCCCGCGGCGACGGATAGATCGAGGCACCTCAGTGCAGGCTCACGCCCCGGGTAGCTGAACGTGACACCGCGGAATTCGATATTGCCGTTTATTTTTCCCATCTGCTTGCCCGCATGCCAACTCGGCTCAGGCTCTTCGGCCAAGGCACTTGCGAGCCGGCTCAGCGCTCCGCGCGCGTGCTGGGTCTGTCCATAGACGTCTGCGAGCCCGGCCATCGGTCGAGCCATTACCTGGGCGTAGAGGAGAAAACTCACCAATTGAGGCACGGTGAGAGCCCCATCGCCAATTTGCCCTTGGGCCAACCAAAGCATAACAACGACCGCAGTCGCCGTAACAAGCTGAACCCCCGGCCCCAATGCGGCATGGATGGCGCGCTCCTTGGCGCTCAGGCTGACGACGCGCTCGATCTGGTTCCGATAACGCTGCGATTCCTGCTGTTCGCGCGTGAAGGTCTTGATGGCGGGAAGCATGCTAAGGTTTTCTTCAGCAATGGCGATGGCAACGGCATGCTCCTCCTGAAGTTGGCGCGCCAATGGCCGCATGCGTCGTCCGAAAATTTTAAGCAGTAAATAGAGCAATGGAATAATGATTGCAGCGAACATGGCGAGAAGAGAATCGATTCGGAACATTAAAGCCAATGCCCCGCTGACGGTGAAGAAGAGCGGCAAGGCAGCAAGTGCGGTGCCGCTGATGTAGTCGCTCACGACATACACATCATGAGTAAGTAACGCGAGCGTATCGCCGTGACGCCGCCGGTGGGAGAAAGCAAGCGGTAAGGCCTGAAGATGATCGTAAACTCTGATTTTCAGGTCTGCCAGTATTCGTGTGGTCGTCCCACCAAGCAGGTATATATTGCTGAATTTTAAAACAGCCTGAACCGCGAACAGCGCCAATGCACCTAGAAAAAGTACCTGGATATTGATCGTGCTGCTGCCTACTCGTTCTTGGAGAAACGTTTCAGCAAGCCTGCCACCAAGCCAAGGCATGACCAACAAAGCAGCGCTTTCGCATAGCATCAATATAAGGCCGACGGCCAACGCCAGGCGATAAGGTGCCGCTAATGTCAGCAGCATGTTTGTCTCGTTAGCTTTCGACAATCTGTTCATAGTTCCACAAGAGATCGATCGACGTGATCTGCTGGAGTGAGCACCAAGCGGCAGGCTGCATCCTCAACTGCGGTAGAATTTCTTACGATTTCGGAATCACGCGCCCGCAGAGAGACTCAACTATCCCGGCTGCGTAAATACTTCAAAGACCCGGCTAGAGCCCGGCGTAGGTAGAGCCAAGGCAGCCACGACAGGCTTGCCTGGCGATATTTTTGCCGCATATGGATTGCCGGCGGGAAGAGGAGTTCGGTCAGAAAACCGGACTTGTTTCGCACGCCTCTCGCGGCCTGGAAGTCCATCCACACTCGGTACGACCTGGATCCGCTGAGATAGCTCGACGCGGTTTCTGTCGGTCCAGGACGGGAAAGCGCGCCGGACACGGCTTCTGGTATAGTGGTATGAAAACGGGCTCGGGTCCCCTCGATGCCGTCCAGGCAGGTCGCCCGCAATCCTTTACGCTCGGCAAGTTCAACAAATTCATTGCGTTGCGACGGCGACAGCATCGAGAACAGAAGCTGAATGTCGTAAAACCAGATCAGTCGATCGCCGCCATAGTGGGCCACGTCATCGACATAATACAAAGCGTGCTTGTGGACCGCTCGATGCATGCAGGCGAGCACGAGCGCGTGCACTGGATCAGCTGCGAGGGCATTCGCGCTTAAGGCCGGCAGTGGCTGGGCCTCGGAGCGCAATTCTTCATACGAGAACAGATCTGACAGAAGCGTGGAATTGGCGATCCGCCAATGCAAATCGAGCGTGTGTTCCTGATTGGAGGCGGGGTCGGTCCAGCTGTAGCTCGTCTGACCGCTAATGACATCCGCTCTTGTTCCCAGTTCACGAAACCCCAGGGTCTCTAAAGCTTTGGCTACCCGATCACGTGTGCCCGCCGGCACAAGCAGGTCCGTGTCACCTCTTGTACGCAGGAAAGGCGCCGGATAGACATCGTAGGCTAGGGCCGTGCCTTTGAACAGAATTGGATGGATGCCAATAGCTACGAGCCGCTCCAGTACTTGATTCAGCAAGTACTTGTGGCGCATCTCCCACAATGCTTGAGCGGTGGCCTGCTGACGACAAGTAGCCAGGATAACGTCCGGCCAACCCAGGTCAACGCGCTCGCGATCTGCAATATAGTGATGAAGTAACGCCTGTACCCCGTGATAAGCACTTCGCTCGATAAAGCGGGCCACGAAATTATCGTCGCCGTATTCCGGCCAAGTCGGATTTTCGCGACGTAGGGTAGCACAAAGCAGCTCGTCAATTCCCTGCATGACTAGACCTCCGTTGCAGAGATCCAACAGCGCCCTTGGGGCCCGGCGCTCTGGCAGATTGTTGTCATTCGTTCGGGCCTGGCCAACTGTTCGCTGCTGCGTTCATCGCAAGCTTTGACATCGTCTGATGGGCATTGGGAACGAGGCTGTCAAGTTGGCAGCGGCGTAGCGTGCCGGCATTACTTAGTGGCTGCTACACATGTGCCCGGAACGGACCTGTGAGCGATGGCTGGGGCGCCAGGATTCGAACCTGGGATTGTCGGTACCAAAAACCGATGCCTTACCACTTGGCTACGCCCCAGCAACGGGAACATGCCCGTTGCGCGCGCGGCCTTATAGGACGAGCCGACGGAAAGCTCAATGCCGAGAATAGCGGCTATGCGCAACTGGCCCGTAGCCAGCGTTTCGGTCCGCAATCATAATCCTGGAGCGCTGTCGCTATTCACCCCAGACGGCCATTTCATTGCCGGCCGGATCGACGAAATGGAACCGCCTGCCGCCGGGAAATGAGAAGATCGGCTTGACGATCGTGCCGCCGGCATTTTCGACGGCGCCCAGGGTTTCTTCCAGGTGCTCGGAATAAAGCACGGGAAGCGGCTTGGCGGGCGCTTCGCCGGCATCAGCCTGGAAGCCTCCGTCAAGACCTTCTGAAAACGCCGAATAGGTCGGCCCGTAGTCGGTGAACGACTAATGCATGTCGCGCAAAAGTGTGCAGCGGTTTTGCGATAACGACATGCATAAAACAACAACGCAAAGCGCGTCGCGTGAGGTCGGTCGAACGCGACGCGCTTTAGGAAAAGGCGGCGCTGTAGAAAGCCTTGAGCCTATCCAGCGTTCCACTAGTTGCCGGCATTTCCAGATAATCGAGTTTTCCGGTCAGTCTCATGGCATTACCCCTGGTTCCTGTTATGTTCTGCTTAAATGGCCATCGAGCCGCAAGTCTCTTCGGCATCGCTTTTTCTTAATCGATTGTAGAAGCCGGCTGGCTTTGCCGACGCTTGCCTTTCGCACTGCAGCATCATATCGCTCGGATAGGGACACGGCGGAACTTCGGCTTCGTCAATCTTTTCAATCTCCTGCAACCGGAGAGCAAGCATGACCAAATGGGTCTACACCTTTGGCGACGGCGCTGCGGAAGGCCGTGCCGGCGATAGAAACCTCCTGGGCGGCAAGGGCGCCAATCTGGCCGAAATGTGCAGCCTCGGCCTGCCCGTGCCTCCAGGGTTCACCATCACCACCGAGGTCTGCAACGCCTACTACGCCAACGGCCGCACCTACCCGGCCTCGCTGGAGGCGGACGTCGCGGTTGCGCTTGACCACATCGGCCGGCTGACCGGGCGCCGTTTCGGCGATCCCTCGAAACTGCTTTTGGTGTCGGTGCGTTCCGGTGGCCGCGCCTCGATGCCCGGCATGATGGACACCGTGCTCAATCTCGGTCTGAACGACGAGACGGTCGAGGCGCTGGCCGCCGATTCAGGCGATGCCCGCTTTGCCTATGACAGCTACCGGCGTTTCATCCAGATGTATTCCGATGTCGTCATGGGCCTCGACCATGAGGTGTTCGAGGAAATCCTCGAGGACCAGAAAGGCGGGCTCGGCCATGAACTCGACACCGAACTGACGGCCATCGAATGGCAGGGCGTGATCGCACTCTACAAGGCCAAGGTCGAGGAGGAACTCGGCAGGCCGTTTCCGCAAGATCCGAACGAGCAGCTCTGGGGCGCGATCGGCGCCGTGTTTTCGAGTTGGATGAACAACCGCGCCATCACCTACCGGCGCCTGCACGACATTCCCGAAAGCTGGGGCACCGCGGTCAACGTTCAGGCCATGGTCTTCGGCAATATGGGTGAGACTTCGGCCACCGGTGTCGCTTTCACCCGCAATCCGTCGACCGGCGAAAAGATGCTCTATGGCGAGTTCCTGGTGAATGCGCAGGGCGAGGATGTCGTTGCCGGCATCCGCACGCCGCAAAACATCACCGAGGCGGCGCGCATTGCCGCCGGCTCCGACAAGCCGTCGCTGCAGAAGCTGATGCCGGATGCCTTCCAGTCTTTCGTCACCATCTCCGACCGTCTGGAAAAGCATTACCGCGATATGCAGGATCTCGAATTCACCATCGAGCGCGGCAAATTGTGGATGCTGCAGACGAGGTCCGGCAAGCGTACCGCCAAGGCGGCGCTCAAAATCGCCGTCGACATGGCGCGGGACAAGCTCATTTCAAAGGAGGAGGCCGTCGCCCGCATCGATCCGGCCTCGCTCGACCAGTTGCTGCATCCGACCATCGATCCGACGGCGGCGCGCGATGTGATCGGCATCGGCCTGCCCGCATCTCCGGGGGCTGCCACCGGCGAGATCGTCTTTTCCTCCAATGACGCCGAGGAGCTCAAGACGCAAGGCCGCAAGGCGATTCTCGTGCGCATCGAGACCAGTCCCGAGGACATCCACGGCATGCATGCGGCGGAAGGCATCCTGACCACGCGTGGCGGCATGACCAGCCACGCGGCGGTGGTGGCGCGCGGCATGGGCAAGCCCTGTGTGTCGGGCGCGGGCTCGCTGCGCGTCGACTACAGAGCCGGCACGCTGATGGCGATGGGATCGACGTTCCGCAAGGGCGACATCATCACCATCGACGGCGGTAACGGCCAGGTGCTGAAAGGCGCCGTTCCGATGCTGCAGCCGGAGCTCTCGGGCGATTTCGCCGCCATCATGGAATGGGCCGATACCGTGCGCCGCATGAAGGTGCGCACCAATGCCGAAACGCCGCTCGACGCGCGCATGGCGCGTTCCTTCGGCGCCGAAGGCATCGGGCTTTGCCGCACCGAGCACATGTTCTTCGAGGGCGACCGTATCGTTGCCATGCGCGAGATGATCCTGGCCGACACCGAAAAGGGCCGGCGAACGGCGCTCGCAAAACTCCTGCCCATGCAGCGCTCGGATTTCCTCGAACTGTTCGAGATCATGGCCGGCCTGCCGGTGACGATCCGCTTGCTCGATCCGCCGCTGCACGAATTCCTGCCCAAGACCGAAGAAGAGGTGGCCGAAGTCGCCGCCGCCATGAACGTGTCGCCCGACAAGCTCAGGCAGCGTACCGAGGCCCTGCACGAGTTCAACCCGATGCTTGGCCATCGCGGCTGCCGGCTTGCGGTTTCCTATCCCGAAATCGCCGAGATGCAGGCGCGAGCCATTTTCGAGGCGGCCGTCGAGGCCGGCAGAAAGGCCGGGGCGCTGGTGGTTCCGGAAATCATGGTGCCGCTGGTCGGTCTGGTGAAGGAACTCGACTATGTCAAGACGCGGATCGACGCCGTCGCCAAGAGCGTGATGGAGGAAACCGGCGTCGAGATCACCTATCTTACCGGCACCATGATCGAACTGCCGCGCGCCGCGATCCGTGCTCATGTCATCGCCGAGGCGGCCGAATTCTTCTCTTTCGGCACCAACGATCTGACCCAGACCACCTTCGGCATCTCACGCGACGATGCGGCCTCGTTCCTGGAGACCTATCGCCAAAAGGGCATCATCGAGCAGGATCCGTTCGTGTCGCTCGACATCGAGGGCGTCGGCGAACTGGTGCGGATGGCGACCGAAAAAGGCAGGGCAACGCGGCCGGAGATCAAGCTCGGCATTTGCGGCGAACATGGCGGCGACCCGGCCTCGATCCATTTCTGCGAGGAGGTCGGCCTCGACTACGTGTCGTGCTCGCCCTACCGCGTGCCGATCGCCAGGCTGGCTGCCGCGCAGGCGGCGGTACAGGCTGCAAAGAATGGCCGCAGGTAAGGGCACGAACCAACCATGACCGCACCACCGACTGATCGGCAGGACAGGTTTCGAGCCGTCCCTGCTCAGGCTGGTTTGGCTTCGATCGTCACCTTGTTGGGATAGAACGCGCCGTGATCGCGGATTTCGATCATCTCGTCGAAAGGCTGCTCATAGGCCCACATCGCATTCTTGCCTGATTCCGCGGCGGGCAGAACGCTCCAATAGCTCGCATCGCCCTTGTAAGGGCAGTGGGTCGACAGTTCCGTCTTGCGTAGCTGGTCGAAATCGATGTCTTCGAATGGAATGTAGAGGACCCGGGGGTAGGGGGATTCGGTCAACACCTTGGCCTTCGTGGACGAGGCAATGACCGCGTCGCCGGCCCGTACGGTCACAGTTCCGATATAGGGCTCGACAGTAATCACTTTACCCCGGTTGCGTTGAAAGCCGGGTGACGGATTGGCGATCTGGTCCATGACGGGTTCTCCTTGCACGACCTAATGTGTGTCGGGCGTGCGCGCCGCGCAAGGCCGCCGTCGAATGCGGGGCTCGAAAACCATCGCCTTTGGCGTTGCCGGGCCTCTCGTCAAATCGGCCCTGCCGATGACCAATCAGGCGGCAGCCTGAAACGCGTCCATCAGCCCGGCATAGGCGGCGGCGATACCGGCGACCGGATTGGTGCTTCTCGACGCGGTTTCGACCTTGAGCGCACCACCGCCGGTCGGCAAGGTAAGAAGCAGGAACTGGCGGTTGCCGCCATCGCCGACGCATGCCGCGGCAACGTGCTGGCCTTCGCCTTCGTTCTGAACGCACATCTTGAACAGCAGCGTGCCGCCGACCGCCTCAAGGGCGCCGCCGACAACTTCGACGAATTCGTCTTCGGAAACGGTTTTGGCGTCCGGCACCAGATCAGCCAGGCTTTCGGCGAGCGTATCTTCGAGAGTCTTGTCGTCGAGCTGCGCTTCCATGCGAACCTCTTTCATTCGCCAATCACACCCCTGCCCATTAATCAAAGTTAGCGCCGACGATGGCCGGATTGTGGCGGTTTTCCCTGTCTTTTCGATCAATGTACTGCTTCTGGCCGGTCATGGCTGGACAATCCGCTTGTTCGTCCCACAATGGAACGAAAAACCAATGGGAGGAAAAGCATGCTCGGACTGATGCAGGAATGGCCGCTGCTTTGCCACAAGCTCATCGACAACGCAGCCAGGCAGCACGGCGAACGCGAGATCGTATCGCGTTCGATCGAGGGTCCGATTTTCCGGACCACTTACGCCGAAATTCATCGCCGCGCCTTGCAGGTCGCCGAGCGGCTCGAGCGTGACGGCTTTGGCCTTGGCGACCGCATCGCCACATTGGCCTGGAATACGGCGCGCCACATCGAAGCCTGGTACGGCATCATGGGTGTCGGCGCGATCTATCACACGCTTAATCCGCGCCTGTTTCCCGAGCAGATCGCCTGGATCATGAACAATGCCGAGGACAAGGCGATCTTCGTCGATCTGACATTCATGCCGCTGCTTGAAAAGATCGCCGGCGCGGTCAAATCGCTGAGAAAGGTGATCGTGCTGACCGACAAGGCGCATATGCCGCAAACGACGCTGCCGAACGTCGTTGCCTATGAGGAGTGGCTTGACGAAGCCGACGGCGCCTTCACCTGGAAGACGTTCGATGAAAATACCGCCGCCGGCATGTGCTACACCTCGGGCACGACAGGCGATCCGAAAGGCGTCCTCTACAGCCATCGCTCGAACGTGCTGCACGCCATGATCGCGGCGATGCCCGACGCGATGGGCCTCTCGTCGCGCGACACCATACTGCCGGTCGTGCCGATGTTCCACGCCAACGCCTGGGGCCTTGGCCAGAGCGCGCCGATGATCGGCGCCAAGCTGGTCATGCCTGGCTGCAAGATGGACGGCGCCTCGATCTACGAGTTGCTCGACAACGAAAAGGTGACGTTCAGCGCCGCCGTGCCGACAGTGTGGCTGATGCTGCTCCAGCATCTGGAGGAGACTGGCAAGGAACTTCCCTATCTGAAGAAGGTCGTCATCGGCGGCTCGTCCTGCCCGCGCGCGATCACGACGAAGTTCCAGGACAATTACGATGTTGAGGTCATCCATGCATGGGGCATGACCGAAATGTCGCCGCTCGGCACCTTGTGCACCATGAAGCCGGGCTATGCCGGGCTTGAAGGCGAAGCCAGGCTCGACGTCCAGGGCAAGCAGGGCTATCCGCCTTTCGGCGTCGAAATGAAGGTGACGGACGATGACAACAAGGAGCAGCCATGGGACGGCAAGACATTCGGACGCTTGAAGGTCCGCGGACCGGCTGTCGCGCGCGCCTATTATGGCGGCATCGGATCCGAACAGTTCGATGAAGAAGGCTGGTTCGATACCGGTGATGTCGCCCATATCGACCCGAGCGGCTATATGCAGATCACCGATCGCGCCAAGGACGTCATCAAGTCGGGCGGCGAATGGATTTCGACCATCGAGCTCGAGAATATCGCGGTCGGTCATCCGGATGTGGCGGAGGCGGCGGCCATCGGCATCCAACATTCGAAATGGGGCGAACGGCCGTTGCTTGTCGTCGTCCGCAAGCCGGGCCGGGAGCCGACCAAGATGGATATCCTCGCTTTCATGGACGGCAAGGTGGCGAAGTGGTGGATGCCGGATGACGTCGCCTTCGTCGGCGAAATCCCCCATACCGCTACCGGCAAGATCCAGAAGACCACCTTGCGCCAGCAGTTCAGGGACTATCGTCTGCCGACGGATTGACGGAAATGACGTCTTTCGCCTTCAAGCCGCCGCTAAACGGCTCAAAGCGCCCGTTCGGGGTGGAGCAGTGCTGAAAATAACGGAAAATCCCGAGCGACAGACGTCGAGGGCGGCCGGCTGGTCGCGGCGGACAGGCGCTTTTTCGGCGGTCCTGCTCCTGACCGTTCTCGTCGGCCACCGATATGAGCTTGTTGAAACGCCGGCCTTCCTTTGGGTGCTCGGCATTGTCGCGCTGCTTGCCGCCTTTGCGCTGCTGTTCGCCGGATTTGCCTTTTCGAGACTGTGGAATTTTGGCGACCGTGGCGGTCGCGATCTCACCGTCGGCACGTTACTGGCACTGCTGGTGCTTGCTCCCTTTGGTATCGCTGCCTACTGGGCAGCGACTTCTCCGCCGCTCAGGGATATCTCGACGGATTTCGACGATCCGCCGATGCTCGACACCAGCACCCGGACCGGGGATATGAACGCGCTTTCGCCACCGACCCCGGGCGAGCAGCGCCTGCAGACCGAGACCTATCCGCTTGTCACCGGACGCAGCTACAATCTGCCTTTCGATCGGGTCCTGGAAGCAGTCGAAACCGTGCTCGATCGTCGGGATTGGCAGCTAACGGCGCCGTTTCCCCGTGCGATCGGGCAAAGCGAGGTGACGATCAATGCCCTGGCCAAGAGCTTCATCCTCAGCCTTCCCGCAGACGTCGCCATCCGTGTGACCGACGATGGCGATGCGGTCATTGTCGACATGCGTTCGGCCACCCGTTATGGCCGCTACGACCTTGGCGACAATGCGGCTCGCATCGTGGATTTCCTCACCGAGCTGGATAAGGAAGTCGCCGGCCAGGTCGGCAAGGCCCCGGTCGAGTGATGTCCAGAGCATTTTGCAGCCAAGCGGTATCGCCCGGCGCCACAGAAATGCGGCTAATACAATCAGGGGTTGTCGGAATCTATTCGACTTGTCTCGCCAGTCGCCTTGCGTCCATAAGCGGGCCTTTCCCTTCGCTCGAAATGTACGTGCTTCGCTCGACGGGACAGTCGCGGGATTGCGGCTATCGGTTGCGCCACGAAGCAGCCGCGCGAGGTTGGGGGTCGGTTGATTGAAGTCTGCGGGCAGACTATTCGCCAGGGTCGAATTCACCCTTTAGCAAGATTGTCTCCACCGGCCCAAGTGGATTGATGATCCGGTTCTCCAGGACTTCGACAAGTTTGCGTCCGACACCCGCCATGTCCACGGAATGAATTCCGATCTTTGCCGGCAGGAAGCGTGCCAGCCGCGTGCTGTCACGAGTGACAATGTGGACGTCGCTGCCCGGCACAAGACCTCTGCTGCCAAGAGCGTGTAACGCCCCTAGAAGGCCCAGTTCGTTGGCGCATGCCAAGCCTGTCGGCGGATCTGAACAAGCCAGCAAGCGATCGAACCAGGCTGCGCTCGACTCCATGGTGAACATGCCATGACCGATCAGCGATTGGTCGATCGGAATACCGGCCTCGGCCATTGCCCTTCCATAGCCGGAAAGACGCATGGCACTTGCCTGATCCTCCGGAACCAGAAGTTGCAGTGCAATGCGTCGACAGCCCTTATCCATGAGCCGTCGGGTTGCCTCGTAGGCAATCTGTTCATTGTCGACATCGACATAGGGATACGCGGTATCCAGGTCGGTTCTTCCAAACGCGACGAATGGCATGCGTTTATCCAGCAGCAGCTTGACGCGCGGATCACCCGACACCAAGCGCGTGATGATCAGTCCGTCGGTGCTGCGCGCCTGAAGCTGCCGCTGAACACTCTCGACGGGATCGTCGTCGGGAGTGGTGGAATAGATGGACAGACTATACCCGGCTTGCCGCGCTGCCAGCGTCATGCCTTCGATCAAAGGAAGCTTCAACAGATCGGACAGATGGTCTCGTGTCTCCATCGGGAGTACTGCCGTCAGCGTCAGCGTTCGACCGGTTTTGAGCGCACGACCATGATGATTTGGTAGATAGCCGACCCGCTTAGCCGCCTCCTTGACGCGGGCTATGGTCGAGGGCTGCACTTCCGGCCCATCCTTCAGAGCGCGGGACACCGTGGTCACCGAGAGGGAAAGTTCCGCCGCGATCTGCTTTAGGTTGGCCATTGTTCGCCCGACTTCATTTGCGAAAGCGCCGGCTGATTTGCTGACCGCCATAACGTTACCGGATTCGACATCCCGGTCAATCCAAACTCCCGTAGGAAGCAGCTTGACTCAAGCTCATTCGAATGCAATCGTAACGTTACGATTACAAATAAATGGCCATTTCGAGCAACATTTGATAAAAGTTGGGGAGGAGAACCTATGTCCTGGCTACGCATTTCCCTTGCAGCATTCGCAATCTCGGCTGCCTTGCCCGTCCATGCGCAAACAGTCACCATAACGACCGCAGGTGGCGATTATGGCAACGCCATGAAAGAGGCCATGTGGGGCCCTGCTGCAAAAGAGCTTGGCTATGATGTCCTCGAGGAGACGCTAAGCGACGGCCTGGCCGCCTTGAAGATGCAGGTCACCTCGGGTGCGGTCACCACCGACGTCATTCACCTGGGCTCACCGGAAGGCGCCCAGGCGGCCGCTCAATCGCTGCTGGAGCCGCTCGACTACAAGATCATCGATCCCAAATCCGTGCCGGAAGGCGCAAAGTCCGACTACTGCTATCCGTTCGATTCCTATGGCACCGTCATGTCGTGGAACACCAAGACCTATGGCGAGAACCCGCCGAAGACCTGGGCGGAATTCTGGGACGTTGCCAAATTCTCGGGTCGCCGCGCGTTGCGCGCCAATGCCCAAGACTCGATCGAGATCGCGCTTCTCTCCGATGGCGTAGCGCCGGCGGACGTCTATTCCGTGCTCAGCACGCCGGAAGGTCTGGAGCGCGCCATCAGGCGGCTTGAAGCGATCAAGCCAAATGTCGCCGTGTGGTGGACCTCGGGAGCTCAGTCCGCGCAGTTGCTGAAGGACGGCGAAGCGGATCTGGTCGTTACCTGGAACGGACGGGCCCAAACCGTGAAAGCAGACGGGGGTGCTGCTGACTACTCGTTCAAGGGTTCGGTTATCGGCACGGACTGCCTTGGGGTGCCGAAGGGAGCGCCGAACAAGGAAGCCGCGATGAAGCTCATCGCAGCGATGACGCAGCCCGCGCGTGTTGCGAAGCTGACCGATTTCATCGCCTATGGCCCGGTCAATCCTGCGGCATATGAGGGTGGCCTGATTCCCGAGGATCGCCTGAAGACGCTTGCGACCGCGCCCGAAAATGCCGGCACTTCGGTGTTTTCGAATTCAGAATGGTGGGTCAAGAACGGCGAGGCTGCCCAAAAAGCCTTCGATGAGATGATGGCCCGCTGAGTCTCAGCTGTAAGGCTGGAGCAGATGATGAAGTCGCTCCCGATCACCATCGACAGCGTCAGCAAGGCTTACGGCACCTACGTCGCACTGGATGATGTTTCGCTCGACATTCAAGCTGGCGAATTCCTCACGCTGCTAGGCCCATCGGGATCGGGCAAGACCACGTTACTCATGGCTCTGGCCGGTTTTGTCCGGCCGGATTCCGGTAAGCTCTTGTTGGCCGATCGGGACATCACTCGCCTGGCGCCCAACAAACGCGACATCGGCATAGTATTCCAGAATTACGCCTTGTTTCCCCACATGAATGTCCTGGCGAATGTCGCGTATCCGCTGGCGCTGCGCAAGACGCCGAGAGCGGAGGCGCGTCAGCGGGCGCTTGCCACCCTGGCCCGCGTGAAGCTGGATGGTCTGGCGGAGCGCAATGTTGCCGCACTGTCCGGCGGCCAGCGCCAACGGGTGGCACTGGCGCGGGCTATCGTCTTCGAACCACGCGTGATGCTGATGGACGAGCCGCTGTCGGCGCTCGACAAGAATCTACGCGAGACCATGCAGTACGAGATCCGGCGTCTGCACGATGATCTGGGGATCACCACAATCTACGTGACCCATGACCAGCGCGAAGCGCTGATTATGTCTGACCGGATTGCGGTGATGAACTCCGGCCGCATCCAGCAGATCGATACGCCGCAGCGGATTTATGATCGTCCATCGACCCGCTTCGTCGCGGAGTTCATGGGCGAGGCTAACATTGTGGCTCCAGGCTCGGTGCGCAGGATCGATGGCGCCGAAGCGTCACGCGAAACTCTGATGATTCGCGCCGAAAGCTTCCATCTTGATGCGAAGCTCGTCGGGGGAGACGGAGTGGCTCTCGAAGGAATACTGCGCGCCAAGGCGTTTCGCGGCGAGAACTGGCTTTTGACGCTGGCGCTTGACGATGAGCAAGAGGTTCTTGTCTGCATTCCGGCAGCGCTGGCCGGCGGCTGCGCCGAGCTTGCCGCCGGTCAGCGGATGACCGCATATGCACCAGCGGCGAAGGTTCACGCGATACCGGGAGCGACAGCGTGACCGTCACTGTGGATCCTGCGCTCGCCGCAGATGCGCGACGCGAGCGGCGATTCTTCCTTTCGCTTTCGCTCCCGGCGCTGTTCATCGTTGGACTGGCGGCGATACTGCCCATCCTTTGGATCATCCGGCAATCTTTCCTGACCACAGGGGGTGAGTACACTGTCGGCAACTACGCGAAAGTGCTTTCGAGCGGACTGACATGGTCGGCGCTCGTCACAACCCTTGAACTGTCCCTCGGCACGCTGGCGATCTGCATTCTTCTAGGCACCCCGCTTGCACTCGCTTTGGCCAGCGCCAGACCAAGGGTGGCCAACGTACTGATGGCCTTCGTCATGCTGCCATTGTGGACCGCTATTCTGGTGCGCACTTATGGTTGGCTAGTGCTCCTGCGGCGTGATGGCCTGATCAACGCGGCTTTGACCGGTTCGGGCCTGACGGCGGAGCCTTTGCCGCTGGTCTATAACTTCACCGGAACGCTGATCGGCATGGTTCACTACATGCTGCCGCTCTTTCTGCTGCCGGTTTATGCCGCGATGCGCGATATCGACCAAAACCTCATTCGCGCGGCTGCGAGCATGGGAGCCACACTCGGGCAGGTGATGCGCACAGTCATAATGCCACTTTCGGCGGGCGGCATCTTCTCGGGTTCGATCATCGTTCTCATCTATTCCATAGGTTTCTTCATCACGCCGGCGGTGCTTGGCGGTGGCAAGGTAAATCCCCTCTCTACCCGGATCGAGCGTACGCTATCGACCTTTCAGGATTGGGGGTCGGCGAGCGTCCTGGGCATTCTGCTCCTCGTTCTGATGGCGCTGATCGGTGTGATGTTGCTGGCGGCACGGCGCCTGCTTGCCCAGAACACAGTTGATGCCTCCCATGCTTGAGGCCTATCCGCACAACAGACTGGCCCGCATTGTCCTCTGGGGCTTTGCTGCTCTTGTGATGGCATTTCTGATGTTGCCGACGCTTGTGGTGGTGCCGCTTTCCTTTTCGGCGTCGAATCTCCTCGAGTTTCCGCCGCACGCCTACTCGTTGCGCTGGTACGAGAACTTCTTCGGCTCGGTGACGTGGATGGCTGCACTCAGGACGAGCCTGATCCTTGGGACATTGACGGCGCTGATCGCGGTGCCTTTTGCGCTGCTCGCCTGCATCTCAATGAATCGGCTGGGCGGGAAGACTGCTGCGGCCATCCAGAGCGTCCTGCTCACCCCCTCGATCACCCCAGGAATCCTGCTTGCGATCGGCCTCTTTTTTGTGCTGGCGGCACAACGTCTGGTCGGAACGTTGTTCGGTGTGCTGGTCGGACATGTGGTGCTGGCCGTTCCGGTGGCGTGCATTGTGTTGCTGCCTGCCCTGGCTCGCTTTGACTGGAACCAGGTTCAGGCGGCGCGTAGCCTCGGTGCGAACTGGGCCAGAGCTATTGGCGGAATAATCGTTCCGCAACTTCAGATCAGTCTGTTGTCTGCGACATTGATGGCCTTCCTGACGTCGCTCGACGAGTCTGTGATTTCGATCTTCGTCGCAAGTGGTCGCAACAGCACGATGCCGAAGCTCATGTTCGTGTCGCTGCGCGATCAGATCGATCCAACCATTGCAGCGATCTCGACATTGTGGACCGTGATCGTCGTGGTCGTCGTTCTGATCGTGGCCCTTCGCCAAAAATCCTGACCGAGACTGAAAGCATGCCTGCCAATCATCACGCAGCCGACGATATGACGGACATACCTCAGGTAGGGTTGGCCATCATCACCGGGTCGGCAAACTGGGGGCTTGCCTTCCCTGAAGATGTCGAATTCGATGGCGTGCGTACGTTGCGGCGCGACATGAGTTTTGAAACGCCTTTCGGTCGCACCGACAACTGGAAGTTGCTCGAGTTCGATGCCTCGATTACAGCCGAAGGGAGAGCGAAGCGCGCGCTGTGCATGTATTCGCACGGCAATCCCCGCGATCATATCGACCATTCCTGCCATCGCCGCGCATTCTGGGTATTGATGCGGGCGGGTGTACGGCAAGTTCTCGCCTGCTCGACCGTTGGCGCCGTCAACAAGGCGATCCAGCCTGGCGACATGGTGGTGACCGCCGATATCATCGAACTGACCCAGACCCCGTTTTCACTGCTTCCTGACCGCCAGAGTTTTGACTGTTCGGGCAAGCAGATCGTATGTCCAAGATGTGCGGCGGTTCTGGTTGAGACGGCCCGCCGTCATTGGCCAGCCGAATGCCGCGTTCATGGCATCGAACAGCAGTTGGTGGCTGCCCACTGTTACGGGCCGCGACTGACAACCCCAGCCGAGGCTTTGGCGTATCGCGGCATGGGGGCGGATGTGCTTAACCATTCCATCGCCCCCGAGGCCACCTTGGCGCGCGAGATCGGCGCTTGCTTCGTGCCCTGTGCGTTCGTCACCGCGGGCTTCAACGACTATATGGACCGCAATCGCCGGAAATTGCTGCAGGAGGACGTGCTGCCCAATCTCTCCATGACAGCCTCGCGGGTTGCGCTGGAGACCGCCGCGCGACTTCCGGCCAATCCGGAATGCTCTTGCCAGGGTCTGAAGTCGCCTCAACCGGCAGAGCGTTCCATCCGGTTCTGAGCTTTCAGGAGCGTTGTTCGTGGCTGGATCTTAGCCAGGCGGCCTGAATATGCCGTCGATCGCCGGGTCGCCGTCGGTGGTGATGAGGCCGCGGGCCACCAGATCCTCCAGATGGGCAAGCACCGACAGCCCGGCCGCGCCGTGCAGGCGCGGGTCGGTATCCCTGTAGATCGCCGCGACCATCTCCTCGATCGTCCGGTCGCCGCTTCTGATCCGCTCCAGGATCGCGCGTTCGCGCATTTGGCGATGCGTCTTCAACTCGCGCATGAAACTGCGCGGCGCGGTCACCGGCCCGCCATGGCCGGGCAGCAGCAGGCGGTCGTCGCGCTCGATCAGCCGATGCAGCGAGGCCATGTAGTCGGCCATGGCGCCGTCCGGCGGCGCAACGATGGAGGTTGACCAAGCCATGACGTGATCGGCCGAGAACAGGACACCGGTTCCTTCCAGCGCAAAGGCTGCATGATTGGCGGTATGGCCCGGCGTCAGCACCGTTCTGATCGCCCAACCGTCGCCGTCGATCACCGTATCGTCGGCAAGCGCGATATGCGGATAAAAGGCGGTATCGGCGCTGGCGTCGAGCGGATTGATTTCACCTATACGCAGTGGCCTCGCCGGCCGATGCGGGCCTTCGGCCAGGACGATTGCGCCGGTGTGCTGCTTCAGCCGCGCTGCCAACGGAGAATGGTCGCGATGCGTGTGGCTGACGAAAATATGGCTGACCGGCCTGTCTCCGATCACCTCGAGCAGCGTCTTGAGATGCGCATCGTCATCCGGTCCCGGATCGATCACCGCCAGCGTCTTGCGTCCGACGATGTAGCTGTTGGTGCCGTAAAAGGTGAACGGGCTGGGGTTTTTCGCGGTAATCCGGAGCACGTCGGGCGCAACGGTCACGCCCTGGCCGTAGGACGGGTCGAAGTCTGTGTCGAATTTCAGCGCCATAGCGAATGTCGTTCAGCTCTGTTCCAATGCATGTCGCGCAAAAGTGTGCAGCGGTTTTGCGATAACGACATGCATAAAACAACAACCTAAAGCGCGTCGCATGAGGCCGGTCAAACGCGACGCGCTTTAGAGACGGCAAAACCGATTGCCGCATAACACGGAAGCCAATATAGGAAAACGCAAGGCCGCGATCTGCGGCAGTCCGCAATGAGGAAGACCATGGCAATTGCAACGACACCGCTTGTTTCTCTCGCTCTGCCCGAAAAGGGCGCGGCCCGCCTGGCGACGCAGCTTCTGCTGGCGATCGTTGGAACGCTGGTGCTGACCTTGTCGGCCAAGACCAGAGTTCTGCTCGGGCCGGTCGACATCTCGATGCAGACCTTAGCCGTCTTTCTGATCGCCGCAGCATTCGGCATGCGCCTCGGCGTCGCCACGCTGCTTCTCTACATGGCGGAGGGCGCCATCGGCTTGCCGGTCTTCCAGGGCACGCCGGAAAAGGGCATCGGCATCGCTTACATGCTCGGCTCGACCGGCGGTTATCTTGCCGGCTTCGTGGTCATGGCGGCGATCGTCGGCTGGGCCGCCGATCGCGGTTGGGATCGCCATCCGGTCAAGCTCTTCAACACGATGCTGGTTGCCGAAATCGTCATGATGGCGATGGGCTTTGCCTGGCTGGCACTGCTCATCGGCCCGGAAAAATCATGGCAGTTCGGCGTCGTGCCCTTCATCGTCGGCGACCTGATCAAGGTCGGCTTGGCGGCGAGCCTTGTGCCAGCCGTCTGGTCGCTGCTCAAACGCTCCTGAACTCTGGTCGACAGATCGGCGGCACTGATCGAGTCCACGCAACCACAGGCGGGTGATTGCGTGGTCTGTTTCAGCGACGGCCTGTCGGACTTTCGTCAACGCACGCCGGCGTGACGACGACGAACAATGAAGGGCTACTGGACAGAAACGCCAATCGGTTCGGCTTCTGCTCCGTAACGCTTTGCTAACGATATCGTCACACTATGTTCAAATCGACCGATTAAGCACCAGAACAGCCGGCGATTCGTCGCGAGCCAGCGTAACCAGGCAGCTACATATCGGAGCAATTGCTCGATACCGCTGCTGGATAGCTAAAAAAGAAAGCGGCGCGATGACTTTTAGGCGCAGCTAAAGTAGTGGACAATTAGCAGGATTCGATCAACCGCATCGATTCTCGCGACATGGTTGCTTGCTGGTATCTTCGCGCTGTCGTAACGCTTGCCCCGACCGTGCCAAAGACCGCCGAGAAGGATACTTGTGATCACCCCGGAAAAAACAACTGTTAAGGCGACTGTATCGCCGCAACGGGCCTCAACCGGCACCGCAGCACGCTGGTATGCCGCCAGCGTATTTCCGGGAAAAGAAGACGTCGCCGAACGGCATCTCCGGATACAGGGGTTTCACTCGTTTGTACCTCGCTGCGAGAAGACCACACGTCATGCCCGGCGCATCGAGACGCGACCGGCGACCTATTTTCCAGGTTACATGTTCATCGCCCTCGATGTCGCGCTGCAGCGGTGGCGCTCGGTCAATGGAACGTTCGGTGTGCGCTCACTCATCATGCAGGGCGAACGGCCATTGCCGGTCCCGTCGGGGTTGGTGGAGCGGTTCATTGCCCTGACTGGCAGGGACGGCCTGCTTGATTTCAGTGGAGGCCTTGCTGCGGGCGCATCGGTTCGGATTCTTTCAGGTCCTTTCGCGGAGATGATCGGTCGCCTTGACCGGCTCGATCCAGCCGGAAGGGCCCGAGTGCTGGTTGCCATCATGAATGGCGAGATCCCCGTTGACATGGATTCAAGGGAACTCGTCGCGATCGCATAATTGACGTTATGCGATGCAAGCTGCTGCAAAGTCGGCTTTCGGGTTTCACCCGGGAGTGCGGTAGCCATTGTTGGAGATTGTGCCTTTTGGAAGCAGGCGAAAACAGATGGGACAGCCGAGGGCTGCTGCACCGGCTCCATCGGTATATCGGTTGACCGGTCGATGAATTTTGATTTGAAATCCTTATTGTCGGATCGAAGAATTATCGAGCCCCGAAAATTGAGAATGGTCGAATTCTTTACCGATATGCCAGTGAGTGCTTGGAATTGAATGCTCCCATCATAAAGCCGCAAAGCCAGCGGCACCTGCTGCACCGGATTAGGTTTCAGCTTCTCGGTGGATTGGCTTTTGCAATTCTAACTCCCGCGCTGGTTAGGATGCTGATCGGTCAAAATGTATTGTATTACTCAAACGTTCAGATTACGATTTTCGCAGGCATCGTCGCCCATACTGCAGGCTTTTTTTTCTTTCGCCGAATAATCAATCTGCCTGGCGTTGCGGCTGCTGGTTATATTATGCCAACATTTGCGCTTTCCTACGGACTTGTATATCTAACAATTTTCCTGTTCCGAATTGACTACAGCGCTTTCCAGGCAGCCGGCAGTTTGACACTGTCAATCTTCTGGTATTTCAGTCTGAGCATCCTGAGCCGGCGCCTGGATCCGTATAGTCTCGCCGTGGTTCCAGGCGGGGCTGTCAGTCGTCTTGAAGAGATTGGCGGCGTGAATTGGCATTGGCTCCGCTCCCCCGAAACGGTCATTGACCGCGTGAGCGGCGTTGTTGCCGACCTTCGTGCCGAGCTATCCGATGATTGGGAGCGCTACATAGCCGACCAGGCTCTCGCAGGCGTTCCTGTCTATCACGTCAAGCAGATCAGTGAATCGCTGACCGGTCGCGTCGAAATCGAGCATTTGTCCGAAAATACGTTGGGTTCGCTTAATCCCAACCAGGCCTATCTCAAGATCAAGCAGGTGATCGACTGGGTCTGCGCCCTGTTGGCCCTGATTATGCTAGCGCCATTCCTGATCCTGGTTGCGATAGTGATCAAGCTGGAATCTCCTGGGCCCGCCATATTTCGCCAGGAGCGCCTCGGTTATGGCGGAAGATCGTTTACGGTGTACAAGTTCCGAACGATGACCGTCAGCGCACCTGAGGCGGCAAGCATTCGCAGTCTTGCCGTGACGAAGCCGGGTGACAGCAGGGTAACCCGGCTCGGTCGCTTCCTTCGAAGAAGCAGAATTGATGAACTGCCGCAGTTGATAAACATCGTGCGTTCGGAGATGAGCTGGATTGGGCCACGGCCCGAGGCAACGGTGTTGTCCTCCCACTATTCCGTAGCGTTGCCGTTCTATCGCTACCGAAACATCGTTCGTCCAGGAATTTCGGGGTGGGCTCAGGTGAATCAGGGATATGTATCGGACGACGATGACGAGATCGAGAAGCTGCATTACGATTTCTACTACATCAAGAATTTCTCGCCATGGCTTGATATCGTTATTGTGCTGAGGACCCTAAAAACGATGCTAAGCGGGTTTGGGTCCCGATAATAGCCAAGTTGAATTGGTCTGCTCCATAGGTCGAACGCCGTCGTTTGACTGGAGAATATGGTTGTGTTTCTAAAGCTGCCGAAGGGAACGAAATGAGCCGAAAAACCGCACTCATCACCGGCATTACCGGCCAAGATGGCGCCTATCTGGCGGAACTTCTCTTGGCAAAGGGCTATGATGTCCATGGCATTAAGCGGCGTTCCTCGTCGTTCAACACCGGTCGAATCGATAATCTCTACCAGGATCCGCATGAGAAGGACGTAAGGCTGTCGCTGCATTATGGCGACATGACCGACGCCACCAACCTCATCCGCATCGTCCAGGAAGTGCAGCCAGACGAGATATACAATCTCGCCGCGCAATCGCATGTCCAGGTGAGCTTCGAGACCGCGGAATATACCGCGAACGCCGACGCGATCGGCACATTGCGGCTCCTCGAAGCCATCCGGCTGCTTGGCCTGACAAAAAGGACGCGTTTTTATCAGGCCTCGACTTCCGAGCTCTACGGCAAGGTGCAGGAGATCCCGCAACGGGAGACGACGCCTTTCTATCCTCGGTCGCCATATGCGGCGGCAAAGATTTATGCCTACTGGATCACCGTGAATTACCGCGAAGCTTACGATATCCATGCGTCCAACGGCATCCTGTTCAATCATGAAAGCCCGATGCGCGGCGAGACGTTCGTCACCCGCAAGATCACGCGCGCGGCGGCTGCAATCAGGCTCGGCCTCCAGGACAAGCTCTACCTCGGCAATCTGTCGGCTGAACGGGATTGGGGGCATGCCCGCGATTACGTCGAAGGCATGTGGAGAATCCTTCAGCATGAAGTGCCGGACGACTACGTCCTTGCAACCGGCGTAAAGAATTCGGTCCGCCGCTTTGTCGAGCTTGCGTTTGGCGAGGTCGGGATCGAGATCGAGTGGGTTGGTTCCGGTATTGACGAAAAAGGCGTCGATGCAAAATCAGGCGCTGTCCTGATCGAGGTGGATCCGCGCTATTTCAGGCCGACCGAGGTTGAGCTGCTGATCGGCGATCCTTCGAAAGCGGAGCGCGTTCTCGGGTGGAAGGCAACAACCTCGCTCGATGCGATGGTCCAGGAAATGGTCCGGTCCGACCTCGAAACGGTAAGACGGGAATCCGAACACCGGCGCCTGGATGAGGATCGCATTCGCGTTGCGGCACAGTAAGCGACGTTGGGCCGGGTCGACATGAAAATCTCGGTCTTGACCGTCTGTTGGAACTCCGCGGCGACAATCAGGCATACGCTTGACAGTTTTTTTGCCCAAGATCATGAGGACAAGGAACTGGTCGTTGTCGATGGAGCCTCGACCGACGAAACGCTCTCGATCGTTCGTTCCTATGCCGACGGGCGGCTGCAGATCGTCAGCGAGCCGGACCGAGGCATGTACGACGCTCTGAACAAGGGCCTCGCACTTTGCACGGGCGAGGCAATGGGGGCTCTTAACGCGGACGACGCGTTCCATGACGCTTCCGCGCTCGGCAAGATCAGCGAGGCGCTTGCCGAAAACGACATTGTCCACGGCCATCTCGACTTTGTGGACAACCACGTCAGCAAGCGGGTGGTTCGCCGCTGGCGGGCGGAGCCAAGGCCTCAAAATGGGTTCAGTACGGGCTGGATGCCTGCTCACCCAACCTTCTATGTCCGGCGCGCCGTTGCGGAAAAGGTCGGGCCGTTCGACCTGACGCTAAAAGTTTCCTCCGACTACGACTGGATGCTGAGGGCCGTCGAACTCCATGGATTCAGGATCGCGACAATCGATCAGGTCTTCGTCGACATGATGGTCGGGGGTGCCAGCACAAGGAGCTTCCGTTCGCATATCGGGCACAACCTCGAAGCGTTGCGTGCCAGGCGCCGTTGGCTCGGATCCGGTCCCGTCGATTTTGCGCTTATCGCGAAACCGGCGCGGAAAATTCGACAGTTCGTTTTCGCACGGCGAGGTTAGGCGAGGATGGTTGCTACTTTCCTGAGCGAGACGTGAGAACGTGAGCGCACGCCGCGATGCGCCGACTAGAAGCATTAGATTTGGGGGTGGCCTTTCGCGCCCGGGCATGTGGAGAAACCATGACGTTTCAGTGCGCTTTAAGTGCGAGACATC
This sequence comes from Mesorhizobium sp. WSM4842, assembly GCF_055901575.1. Lineage (NCBI taxonomy): Bacteria > Pseudomonadati > Pseudomonadota > Alphaproteobacteria > Hyphomicrobiales > Phyllobacteriaceae > Mesorhizobium > Mesorhizobium sp. WSM4842. Next base: position 5,958,431 of record NZ_CM148372.1, on the reverse strand, counting down.
ACGGCTCGTAGGGTTCAGTTGCTCGGACACGCGACACGGCTTTGTTCCCGCCGGCGCGCAGCCGAGGGATACATTCGGTAGTCGTGTGGTTTCAGCATGAACTCGAACCTGAAGCTGCTTACCAACACGCTGACACTTGGTCTGGGTGCTGCTTCGGCGCAGCTCCTCGGCGTTCTCGCAGTCCCCGTCCTGGCCCGCGTCTTCAACGCTAATGACTTTGGCGTGTTTGCCATGTTCTTTCTCGGCAGCCAATTGCTCGGCACATGCTTTGCGGCGCGCTACGAGCAGGCGATCATGGTCGCCGAGGAGAGACATGTTATCGCGCTTACGGCACTGTGCGTCAGCTTGGCAATTGTTTCGGCCCTGGCGAGCGCACTCGTGCTGACGCTGTTCGCGCGTGATCTGGACCTCATCTTCAATACGTCGCTCGGCTTGGCATGGCCACTGGCGTCCATTGCGGCCTTCTTTGTCTCTATCACCACCACCTTCACCATGGTTGCCTCACGGAGGCAGAGCTACGGGGGGATCTCCGTCAGCCGCTTTTGCAAGGCGATGGTCGCAATTCTGATACAAGCTGCCTTGGGCCTGACTATTTTGCCAAACGCATGGGGCTTGATAATTGGCGAGACCTTTGCGTCAGGCGTCGGCGCTGCCTTGCTCCTGTCCACGCGTAGATGGTCTTGTCTGTCCGATCTTCGACTCAATGTCTTCGAGCCCAGGCAGCGAAGGCCTCTTTTGTTGGTTGCTCTACGACATCAGTCCTTTCCAAAATTTAGTCTGCCGCAATTTTTAATTAATAGCCTAAGTGGCTTTGTCTTGATCGTAATTATTGTTGGCTTCTTTTCCTCGATGGAAGCAGGTCAATACTTCATGATGCAGCGCATCGTGACGATTCCTGCCGGGATTATCAGCATAGCGGTCGCCCAGATTCTTTATGTAGAGGCATACCAGCTAGCGCAAAAGACCGGCAGATTCGATGGCGCTGTCGTTAGGGTGTTGATACTTCAGACATTGCTTGGAGCGATATTGTTTTTCGTATTGCTATTGTTCGGCGTGCAAATGTTTTCGCTTGTGCTTGGATCACAATGGGCCCCGTCAGGTCATTTGGCCGAATTATTTGCGCCCTACGTTGCTGTACACTTCGTTCTATCCTCTCTTGCCCCTGTACCAGTTATCGCGCGCCAGCAGAAAATGGCCTTGATACTTTCTATTGTCCAAAATGCTATTTTTGTGGGCGGTTTTTTCATACCGACTTGGTTCGGTATGTCCCTAGAGAGATCCGTTTCAATATCAGTATACGTTTCTATGCCCTACATGATTTCGCTTATAGTTTTGTTCTTTGTTATCTCGCGAACCCCTCGACCATTTTCTGTGGCCAGGGATCACTTTTCTGGTGCCGAAGGGTCGGGGCGTTGAGAAAGCATCTTCTTCTTTTCACGATCAACTATCCGTATGGCCACTACGAACCTTTTATCGGCCTGGAGATGCCCTTTCTGAGCCAAGGTTTTGAACGCATTTCAATCTTCCCAATGAGCGGCTCCGGGCCAATGCGGGAAGTTCCGGAGAACGTCACCGTGGAACCGCCCATTTGGGACTCCCAGCGGTCGCGTTACAAATTCTACCTTTTGCAACTCGCCAAGTTTCGGACCTGGTCACTCTTTTGGCCGGAGGTGGCGTCCTTGGCCTGGCGCCAAAAGCGGCTTCATATTGGTTTGATCTACCGTGTGATTTTATGGTCCATGTATCGCGCGGCGCTCGAGCGATCTCCTGCGGTAAGAGAAGTTCTTGGTGCGCCGTCCGAGGTGGTGGCCTATAGCTATTGGGGGCACGTTCCCGATCTGGCAATCCCCTTGCTAGCCAAGGCCGATGTGCCTTGCGCGGTGCGCTATCACCGAGTGGATCTCTACGAACATGCCATGGAAAGCGGATCCTATCTATCGCGAAACTCCCAATATTTTCCCTGGCGTGAGGAAATCGCATCGGCCGCTGCCATGAATCTCTTCATTTCAGAGCATGGCCTTGCGTACTTCCAGGAGAAATGGCCTGGCGCGCTGACCTCCAATTTCGCTGTCAACCGTCTGGGCGTGCCGGATAGGGGCCAATCCCCTCCGCGGCTGGCTGGAGACACGTCGCTGACGATAGTCAGTTGCTCCAATGTATTTCCGGTGAAAAGGGTGCATCTGATCGCCGCGCTGGTTCGCTCCCTGGCAAAGCACGCGAAAATTTCGTGGCATCACTTTGGTGGCGGAGATTTTACGGAGGTCAATTCTGTCCTGGAAAAAGAGGTGCCCAACCTCGAGGTCAAGCTTTGGGGGCAGACCGACAACCTTGAGGTGATGAGCTTCTACCGACAAAACCATGTCGACATCTTCGTCAATCTAAGTTTGTCTGAGGGGGTCCCGGTGTCGATCATGGAGGCTATGTCGTTCGGGATACCAGTGATCGCGACGGCCGTCGATGGTACCCCGGAAGCGGTGATCGATGGCGAGACCGGGTTGCTTGTCTCGCTTGACGAGGCGCAGGATTCGGAACGTTTGGCGGAGCGCGTTCTGCAGGCGCTTTCACCTGGAGGTGAGCTGGCGCGCGCCGCGCCCCGCAAGATCTGGCAGGCTCGCTATCATTCAGCATCGAATTCTGGCGAGCTGATCGACATTCTCCAATCGATGCAGGCGCGCTCTTGCTAGCCGCGTCAAAATCATATCCAGCGGTGAGCGGCTACCGTAGGGACGCCAGCTCCAAGGCGATTGGCCTGCTCGATTGGCTCGTCCTCTTCCCGCTTTTCACGGTGATTGCAACGCAGCTTGAGATCAGCGACGATCCGGGTTCGGCTGGCGTTGCATTCTTCATTCGCTCGCTGGCCGCGATTGCGTTCCTTTGCGTGATGGTTATCCGGTTCGGAATTTCTATATTTCATGTTAATATTGCTATAATTTCTGCGTTTTTGCTCTATTTTTTTCTAATTAATACAGGAGAGCTTTCATATTTCTGGATAATGTCAATAGTTTTTATGACCTGGGGCTTGGCATTCGGCGTGGCCTCCCAAATTGCCTGGCGCAAACGGCTTGAAGTCTTGCTTTTGGCCTATCTTGTTTTCAACGTTGCCGGTTTGATCCTGGCTCTGGCTATCTTTATTCTGTTCGGACAGATTGTTGATTTACATGGTATTATATTTCCATTTAGCGCTTCTCGCGCTGGCGTAATGATGAACCAGGTTCGTCTTTCTGGATTTCAGATAGAGCCCGGAAATTACTCAAATACCATCTATATATTTGTCCTGCTAAGGTGTCTGGTTAGGCGACGGATCGTTAATTTTCTGGATCTTTTTGCAATGCTCAGCACAGTAGCGACCTTGGCTGCGTGGGCAATTGTTGGTGCCGCCGTCTATCTCGTCTGTTTTGCAATCGAGTTCACGATACTCAATCGTCACATCCCGAAAATTCTACGTGTGGCGATAGTTCTGTTTTCGGTGTCACTGCTCATCATTTCGATACCCTTGATTGCATCGCAGCTTTTCGGTTCTGAGTATGCCGAATACTTCGCAGATCGCTTCAGCACTGAGGAGGGAAAAGGGTCTGGCTACTATAAAGCCCAGGCATTTCGCGCGTGGCAGGACTCATTGGGGGAGGGGATGCTTTTCGGTTCGCCTCTCCCGAGGACATTTTGTGATTACTGCTTGTCGCCGCAGGACCTCGGTACCGTATTCAATATGTCTTTCTACCTTGGTATAATACCTACCGTGTTGATATTGGCTGCGTTATGTATCCAACTATTTCGGCGCTGGGGTGGGATTTTTGTTGTGCTATTTCTTCCTTTCATCGTATCAAAACTTTTCTTTTTTGATCCAGTGGTTTGGCTAACTTTCGGGATTATAATATTTGAGAATCGCCGGCATCAATATGTTGGAAGGATTAACTATGGATAAATCGGTTTCGAGGCCTAAGAACGCGTGGGTTCCTACGAAATATGAGCTTCACGATGGACGTTGGCGGGGCTCTAGGAATAGCGGCGTGATCTCTCGGCTTATGTGCGACCTTCAGGTCGCTGCGTACGAGCATGCGATTCGGAAATATGCGCGCGGGCGACTTGTCGATTTAGGCTGCGGCAACGCTCCACTAACTGGAATATATCGCGGCGTGGTCGATGAGTACTTGTGGGCAGATTGGGCCAATTCGGCGCATCAAAGATTTGACCTCGATTTTGAAGTTGATCTTAATAAGCCTCTTCCATTTGAGGATCGATCCTTCGATACGATTCTGCTGACCGATGTCCTTGAGCACCTCGCCGAACCTGATCAATTGTTTTCGGAAATCTCCAGGATGCTTAAACCGGGTGGACACATAATTGTCGGCGTTCCATTTTTGTACTATCTTCACGAGGAGCCGCACGACCATTTTCGCTACACAAAGTTCGCTTTGGCGCATTTCGGTCTCAAGCACCGCGTTCCGCCCGTGGAGATTGTCGAGGCGGGCGGTGCCTTCGATGCCTGGAGCGACCTTACGGGCAAGCTTCTGGGAGGCGTCTGGAGACCGTTGGCGCGAATCCCCTACCATGGCTGGACGATTGCAAAATTGCTCCCAATGATAAGGCGCCTTAACGAAAGAGCCGCGTGGCGCTTTCCGCTGGCTTACGTTGCGGTGTATGCGCGCCCTGCCGACCGGGATTGAGTGTGTCGGCGGCACACATGAAGGCTGGTCGCTTATGAGCAAAGTTTCCAAAGTTGGTTTGGGCGTCGCTGCGCTTTCTATATGGCTGACGGCGCTATACGCACCGCAGGCTCTATCGGCGCCACAGTGCCCGACCGCTCCCGGGTGGGACCATGTACGGGCATTTGGACTGGAAGGCGGACTGAAGGCATTCTGGAACGTTTACGACAGCGGTGGCGGTATCCATGCGGCGGCGGCACTCTGCCACGGGTTCCTGCCGGTGACGATCCAAAACACGTTCGCCGATTATCCCGGGAAGCAGCGGGAGAATATCGACACATTTCTGGGGAAACTGAATTCGAACCCCTGGCGAAAGCCTGACTTCTTCGAGCGGATCATCAGGCGAAATATCGATATTTTCCCTCCTCCCCCCGGTGGTATCTACGTTCACGACATAGAATTTGTATTTCAGCGGTCGGCCTTGAAGGCTTGGGTATTCAACGCTATCGACAGGCGTTTTTTTTCATCGTTTGTCGAGTTTGAGGACTCGTATTGGAAGGAATGGGCGACGTGGTTCGTGCTGCCGGTCAAGTGGACCCGCGAACGCTACAAAGACGCAGTCGTTGGCATCTTCGGGCCTGCGCCATTCTTCAAAGAGAGAGACACGATTAAAGATTATACCGCAAAGGATTTTGCCGAAAAGCATAGTTTTGACTTGAAACTATGGGAGAGTATAGATCCGTACGTGGACTTTATAATTACAGAAGCGTATCTCCCGGATCCAAAGCCGGATTCGGTATTTTACATAGCGACACAGATTGAGCAAAATTATTATCGATCGGAGCAAATGAGCGGTAAACCGATTTTTGCCTATCTATGGTTGCGGTACTACGGTCCGGATTGGCGGCAAGCCACGCCCTTGGTGGATCCGTTCCTTGTCGAAGCCATGACACTGGTACCCTATTTCAGCGGGGCTCGCGCCGTTGTGTTGTGGGGCCATGAGCTCACCGTTAAACCGGGCGATCCCTTGCCATATTCCCAACTGCCGTTGTTCACCCATACTCTGTCCCGGCTGTCGACCGTGTCCGGCCTGATCGGCAGAGGGCGCCTCGTGCCGGGGGAGCCTGCTAACGTACTTTGGAGGGAGAGACGGCCGTTGGTGCGTGTGTTCGACGTAGCAAAAGAGGGCTGCGTGGCGCTGGTGATCAACCCCTGGCAGGCAGATAACGACGTTTCCTCGGCAAGGGTCGACTGCCAGGGGCGCACCTATCCGCTGACGATCAATGGTCGCCACGCCACGCTGGCAAAAATTAGCGGCGACGCAATCACTTTGCACTAACGCGCATCGCGTTTAAACGGATTCAGGTGTCGCGCCTTCAGTTTTTGTTTCGATGAATGCATATCCAAACCGTTCGCACCTGTCGAAGCGCGGCGCGGGCCGCTCGAATAAGCAAGAACCTCTGGTACGAAAAAGGAGTGCGGTGATTCTCAAGAAGTTCATTGGCTGGAACAGGAACGCCGCCGCGTGGTTGGAGCGCCATTTTCCCAAGGTTTTCGGTGCCCCGTCCTACAAAGCGGAGCTCGAACGCCGTATCGCCGACGACATTACGCGCCTTAGGCCTTCTGCGATCCTCGAGGTCGGCGGGATCGATCGGCCGCTTCTGCAGCGCGGCCACGGTTTTAGCTATATTGGCCTGGATATCGAGGAGAGGCCTGACTGCTATACCATCTACGATCGATTTATCGTCCAGTCGATCGAGCAGCCGGTCAATGTCGAGGCAGATATGCTCATTTCGATCACATTGATGGAGCATGTACCGGACAACGAGGCGGCGGCGCGTTCGATGTTTTTGGTGCTAAGGCCCGGTGGCGTGACGCACCACTATATGCCCTCGAAGTGGCACCCCTATTCGATAGCGTTGCGGCTCGTCGGACCCGTTATGCAACGATGGTTGATCCCGTACCTCCGGCCCTCCGCGGTCGGCGTTACCGGCTATCCGGCCTTTTTCGATCATTGCGCTCCGTCCGAGATGGCGGAGCTGTTTCGCAGTCACGGGTTCGATCGGGTCGACGTCATGCCATTCTACCGCGCCAGCGACTATTTCGCTTTCTTCATGCCTGCCTATCTTTTCGTCGCTCTGTTCGAGAATCTTTGCGCGGCCCTGAACTGGAGCATCTTCTGTTCAGGTTTCGTCATCAGCGCAACAAGACCTGCAGACTAGATATCAGCAAGACGAGGCATGCGACTTTTTCAAAATTTCTGGGATCATCTCAGCCACCGATCTCTGCTGCAGATATTGCGTGGCGGCTATGAAAATTCCTTCCACGCGGTGAAGTTTTTGGCCGGCTGAACGCTTCCAGGAAGTTTCATTGTCATAGCCGTCCCCGAATTCCTTCGCGAGAAAATGAGCCTTTTGTCAGTTGATTGGTTGGAGAAACAAAATGTACGGAAAGATTGCCGACGAGATTGAGCGGCGCCTCGCGACATTGGGGCTTCGTGTTGCAACCTGGGATGATGCGCGATCATCCGGCAAGCTCTACGCGGGCCGGCTGACACGCAATCTTCCCCAGTTCCACACACATATAGGATTGACGCCCTACAGCCCTTCACCTCGCAATATCGGTCACGATGTAACCCAGCCGATGCCAGTGAAAGAATGTATTGATATCTACCAATCCGAGGACGTTTTTGAACATATATCCTATGAGAAACTGCCACAGATATTAACGTATATCTATGCCGTGCTGAAGCCAGGCGGGTTGCTCCGGATGAGCATGCCTGATTACCGTTTCGATATGTATCAGGATCGCTCGGTCAAGGATGGCGACCGCATCGTATTCGACCCCGGTGGCGGCGGGAAGTTTAAGAATGGTGTTGTCACTGCCGGCGGGCATTTGTGGTTTCCGACTTACGAAAGCGTTGCTGCGCTCGCAATCGGAAGCCCGTTCTCGAACTGGGAGGTGCTTGAAGGCTACAATCCGGACGGGAGCGCGATCGTTAAGCCTGTGGATGAATCATATGGGCGGGTACTGCGGGCATCATATAGAGACCCTCGTGTTGCGGCTCGTCCACGCCCGCTTTCCATTATAGTGGATTTGTGGAAATAGTCGCGCTGCTTGGAAGGAGGCGATGGCATCGACCGTATTTCTTACCAGAAATATAGATCTTGACTGGCAATTGACCGGTGGCCTGCAGCTATGCAACTTCACCCGGCTATCCAGAATCATCACTACGGTCGGGGATCGTTCAAAAACGTGCATTCGCGACGTTGAAGTAAGCCATAAAATAAGGCTGGGGTCTATTTGGGAGGGAGTTCCGATTTTGGCGCAAGTGTTTACTGCCGAATTCGCTGCGATTGTAATTTTTGCTTACAAACGGGTGGATAGACTACGGGCGTTGATTGAGTCGCTCGAGGCGTGCAGCCAGTTTCGGGCCTCTCCCGTGCGGATATATGTGGACGCTCCCAAAACTATAGAAGATGCCGCAAAGGTAGATGGAGTGATAAGATACCTTTCTGAAGTTAAGCATCCAAGCATAACAGTAATAAAGAGGGAGATTAATTATGGGCTTCGCAAATCGATTTATCTTGGTGTCGGACAGATGTTGGATGAATACGACAGGGTAATTGTTTTGGAGGACGATCTGGTCGCGTCAGAAGACATGCTAACATACTTTAACTGTGCTTTAAAGAAGTATGAGTCTTGCTCTAAGGTGTTTAGTATCTGTGCGCATATACCGCTTGCTAAGGGCGTCTCATCTCATGACCGCTCCCTGGTCTTGCCAAGTACGCACCCGTGGGGTTGGGCAACATGGCGACGTGCATGGCTGAAATTCGATATCGATCTGCCTATTCGCCCGCAGGATATTTCGTCGCGATCATTTCGTATGGCGTTTAATCTTTCAGGGTATCGGGATTATACGGCAATGCTCCGCTTTGCCGCTCAGCGGCGTATCGATAGCTGGTTCTTAGTCTGGAACTACTATGTTTTTATGCAAGGTGGTGTTTCGGTTTTCCCGCCAAGACCCTTGGTTGCGAACTCAGGATTTTTCGAAGGTACTCATTCAAGCCGCTGGAACGTATTGAGATATCTATACAAAAAAATCCCACCTGGGCGATTTGACTTCGATTTACCGTCTGATATTCGCGTGGATTATTGGGCAATTGATTGCTTATCGCGCTCGCGCGAAGCTTGGCTGAGCCTGATAACGACGAAGGCCGGAATGCTCAAACGCATAATTCGAGATCGGAGACTATGAATATACTGCTCCGTCGAATTGTTCGGCGACTATACCGCGTACTTGCTTTGAGGCGGAACGTCGAGGTTGGGCCAGGTTTTGCCGTTGGAAGAGGGAGCTATATAACTTCACCAAGGCGGCTCGTCATCGGACAGAACGTTAGCATTGGTTCGTATTGCTGGATCGCATGCGATGGTAAAATTGGGGATGGTGTACTAATCTCGAGCTTTGTTGGGATTGTGGGTCGTAAAGATCATGATATGCGACACCTTGGCAGTTTCATAGTTGATGCGCCGTGGGTGCATGCGAACGGCGGTAAGCTAGCGCGGGCCGAGGATGCGATTCAGGTGGAAGATGACGTTTGGATTGGCTTTGGCGCAACCTTGCTATCAGGCATTCGAATAGGAAGAGGGGCGGTCATCGGTGCCGCTTCGGTGGTTACAAAGGATGTGCCTTCTTACGCAATAGTTGTGGGAAACCCCGCGACCAAAGTGGGATCCAGATTTACGGAGGAGGAGGTCGTCAGACACGAAGCCTTGCTTGTTGCGAAGAGACGCGAAACGCCAGGCCGGTGGTAGGATCAACGCCCAGTTACGGCGGGGAATAGGGAAGTGGGGACTTGTCGGTCAGGACGGTTGTGATACTTGCCTTTCTAGCGCTGGCATTTGCCGTCGGCTTTCTTGTGATCGTCATCACCAAGGGAACAAATGTTCACGCGCCGGCCCCGAACCCGGTTGCGGCCCTCAGCCCGTTTGACGGCAAACTTGCCGTCCGGTCGATTGACGATTTGCGGGTCGCCAATCGCAAGATCGTGCTATGCGGTGTCGCATTTTCGAAACCCCAATTCATGCGCGCCATGGTCATCGAGGCCATGCGCCGAAATTATCAAGGGCTCGCCCTGACGTGCAAGCCCCTCGGCACGGGGACGCCTTGCGACGGCAAAATCGGGCCAAGACTTGGAGACGCCGTCGTTGTGCAGTGCCTCACATCCGATGGCACGGATCTGGCTGCGAAGCTCGCCGAGGATGGCATCCTATGCGGGCAGCCCGCTCAGGCAGGCTCGACCTACAAGACTTGTGCTCCAAGCTCTTAGGTTGACTTCTCCGCCAATAAAGAACTATCGGAACCCCCACGCCCGTGACTTCAACGATATCAGCTAAAGACAGTTCGAAGCCTTTTCGGGGGATGAATGCGGAACCGGACAATTGATGCGCTTCGAGGCATCGCGGCCCTCACGGTGTGCGTGTTCCATATCGTCGTCGCCGCTGGCGTCACCGACGGGAACGACGGGTGGGGTTACGGCCGCTTAGGCGTCCCACTCTTTTTCCTAATTTCCGGGTTTATTGTACCGTACTCAATGGACCGCGCCGGCCATGAACTCAACGGCTATTTTCGCTTTCTTGCCAGACGACTGGTTCGGCTCGAACCGCCCTACTTCGTGACCATTGCTTTCATCATTGCCAGCGGTGTGGCGCTCGCTCATTTCCCTCAACTCAACGCAACGCATGAGCCCTACACAGTCACGAACGTTCTCGTGCATATCGGCTATGTGAACGCCTTCGTCGGTCAGTCGTGGCTCTGTTCGGTGTTCTGGACGCTCGCAATCGAGTTCCAATACTACCTTGTGATCGGGCTGCTCTTTCCGCTCCTGATCAGCAGTCGGAGCACAGGGCTCGCCATGCTTTGCGGGTTCGCTACCCTATCCGTAATCGGTGCAGACTACTCCCAATTCCTGCCGGCGCATCTCAGCGTGTTTGGAGCCGGAATCATCACGTTCCTCCACGCGACGAAGCGGGTCGATCTGAACACGTTCTGCATTGGGTTGCTGGCCCTTTGCGCGGTGATCGGCTGGACGCTGAGCGTCCCAACCGCCGTCGTCTGCCTCTTGGGCGCTGGGGCAATTGCCCTTTCCAAGATTCCCGCTGCGGCTTTCTTCAGCGCGATCGGAACCATCTCCTATTCCCTCTATCTGACCCACATCCCGGTCGGGGTCAGGTTCGTGAAGCTGTCCGATCGGCTGTTCCCCGGTTCTCCATTGCTGGCGATCGCCGTTGGAATGGTGGCGTCCTTCGCTGCCGCTTTTGCCTTGTGGTATTTCGTCGAAAAGCCGGCTCAAAAGGCATCGAGGATGATCGCCTATGGCCGGCGCACGCAAACATCCCTCCACGAAGCTGTCGCCAACTAGTCCTGATAGTAGTTGGGCCGTCGATCAGGATGACACCACAGGTACCTCTGCTGACATCGCGAGATTTCATCCCTGCCCTTAAAACAAAGAAGCCGGTCGTCGTGGCCGGCAACGTCGACGCGCGCCAGGCGCATGGTCTGCCCGTGCGTTTTTTCTTCCTCTCAACCAGTTTTGAATCCATAAGAACCATAGGCTGGTGATAGAGGCGTTGAAACATATAGACCAAATCGGGGCGCTGGGCTCCTTGCCGCCGATAATCCTCACGGGGCGCACCACCGATCCGCGCGACCCGACATTGTTCAAGCGCCTGATGGAGCTTGCGGAAACGCACCGGCTCGGAAGCCATTTTCGACATCTCGGATTGATTCCCTATGACGATGTCGTCGCCCTGATCGGTGCCGCGGACTATCTCCTGAACCCTTCGCACTTCGAGGGGTGGTCAACCACGGTCGAGGAAGCGAAGTCGCTGGGCACGCCGATGCTGCTGTCCGACATTCCACTGCATCGCGAGCAGGCGCCGGAATCGCTCTTCTTCGCACCCGATAGTGCGGAAGCGCTGGCGCAGCGTCTGTTCGAAGCCGGGCAGCGCCCACGCTTGGCCCGCGACAGTGTCGCCGTGCTGCAAAGTCGGCAACAGATGCGCCGCCGGGACTACGCGGCAGCGCTCCTTGCTTTGTTCGAAAATGTCAGAGGTGTCACCCAATGACCGAGCGGATCGTCAGTTTTGTCATGAGCGGCGGCGTTGGCTCACGGCTGTGGCCGCTGTCGCGCGAGGACAATCCCAAGCAGTTTCATGATTTTTCGGGCGATGGTTCGATGCTGGTCAAGACGCTGCGCCGGCTGACGGCGCGGCCGAAGGGCGAAACGCCGGTCTTCCTGATCGCCTCGGAGCGGCACGCCGACCGCGTCCATGCCGACCTCGCCGGCCTCGACCTTTCCGGCGGCGGCCCGTTGTTCGAGCCGACCGGCCGCAACACCGCCGCCGCCGTCGCCTTGGCGACGCTGCGCACCTTGTCCGAATTTGGCGACAGCCTGGTGCTGGTGGTGCCGTCCGATCATGAGATCACGACCTCACGGCAATTCTGGCAGAGCGTGGAAAACGGCACCGGCGCGGCGCGCGCCGGCCGCCTGGTGGTGTTCGGCATCAAGCCTGGCCAGCCGGAGACCGGCTACGGCTATATCGAGGTCGCCGACGAGAAGGATGGCATCTACGATGTCTCGCGTTTCGTCGAGAAACCAGACCTCGCAACTGCGCAGAGCTATTTGGCGGCCGGCAATTTCTACTGGAACACCGGCATCTTCCTGTTTCGCGCCAGCGCCATGCGCGACGCCTTCACGGCTTTCGAGCCCGAGATCTGGAAGGCCACCGAACTTGCCTATCAGGCGGCGACGTCAGATCTTTCCGGTCTCTACATGCCTCTGGAACTCTACGCCGCCATTCCGTCGACGTCGATCGACTATGCGATCATGGAGCGCGCCAGCGACATCGCCATGGTGCCGGCCGGCTTCCGTTGGAACGATCTCGGTTCATGGCAATCACTGCTAGATGTCGGTCCGTCCGACAATGACGGCAACGTCATTGTCGGCGATGTCGTCGCCATCGACTGCGAGAACTCCTACATCCGTAGCGACAGTCGCTTGCTCTCTGCCATCGGCTTGAGGGACGTTGCCATCGTCTCGACCGCCGATGCCACCTTCGTCGCCCCGGTCAGCCGCAGCCAGAACGTCAAGAAGATCGTCGAGCAGCTCGAAAAGAGCGGCCGGCTGGAAACCAGGTTCACGCCCGCCGACGACCGTGTGATCGAAAGCGGCGCCTGGCGGCGCCGTGTTCATCACTGGCTGTTCGAAGAGACGGTGCCGCTGTGGTCCACGGTCGGGGTCGATGAGCGCCATGGCGGCTTCCACGAGGCGCTCGGTTTTGACGCCACACCGCTGAAGAAGCCCAAGCGCATGCGCACCATGGCCAGGCAAGTCTACGCCTTCGCTGTCGCCAAGGCGCGCGGCTGGGACGGGCCTGCCGACCGGTTGATCAGCCACGGCCTCGAATTCATGGCCAGGAACGGCCGCACCGACAATGGCGGCTGGGTGCGCACGCTCAATGTCGACGGCACGGTCGCCGACCCCACCGAGGATGCCTACGATCATTCCTGCGTGCTCCTGGCGCTGGCGCATGCTCATATGGTCGGCAATCCTGATGCATTACGGCTTGCCGAAGAAACGTTTTCGTTTCTCGACGCGCATCTCGAGGATCACCGCATGACCGGCTTTCTCGAAACGTCGAGCGGCGCGGGCGAACGCCGTTCTAACCCGCACATGCATCTGCTCGAGGCTTTTCTGGCCTGGCATCAAGCGACGGGCGAGCTCGCCTATCTTCGCCGCGCTGCGCGCATCGTCGATCTGTTTCGCAGCCATTTCTTCGATCCGGAAAGCTGGACGCTGGGCGAATATTTCGATGCCGAGTGGAGGCCGGCGGAGGGCGAGAAAGGTACATGGACAGAACCCGGCCACCATTTCGAATGGGCCTCGCTGCTGGTCGACTTCACCGGGCGCAGCGGCCAAAGTGACCTGACCGGCTTTGCCAGAAAGCTCTATGCCTCGGCCATCGCCAATGGCCTCAATCGCGCCACCGGCCTTGCCTATGGCGCCGTCTCGCGGCAAGGCCTGCCGCTCGACCTTGTCTCGCGCAGCTGGCCGCAGGCCGAAGCAATCAAGGCGGCGATTGCACTGGACGGTTCAGGTGGCCCCGACCTCAAGCCTGAGATCGAAGCGCGTGTCGGTCGCCTGTTCCGTTGGCACATCAATCCGGCACCACTCGGCCTGTGGATAGACCGGATCGACGAGCGGGGCCGCTCGCTGGCAACCGATGTGCCGGCAAGTATCTTCTACCATCTGGTCTGTGCTCTGACCCAATATCTCGACAGCACCGTCGGCGAGCCTCGGTAGGAGCGCCGAGCGTCCGTTTGGACACGCAAAGACGCTCTAACTTTTTGACTCTGCGCATGACCCTTTCTGGAAAACCGATTCCGATTTCCGGGCGGTAGGGCGGTAAGGCGGAATAGAAAATCGCTTGATTGAAATAGGCCGCTTGTGCGGACAGCCCGCGCAGGCGGGTTCGACCTACAAATCTTGCTTATCGGGTTCGTAGCTCACGGCTTCGCCAACGGCCCTCGCGTCCGTCATTCCCTCGAATCGCGTGTCATAAAACGAAAGGCAGGATGAGCGATAACGTCAAACAGAGCCGACCATAATCCCTGTACGAAGCACGGCGCGATGGCGGCCATCAAAGCCCACGAAATAGACTTGACTTTCCGACAATTTCCAGAGGGGCCGGCAGCGAAAATGCTAAATCCAAAATCTGCCAGTTGAGTGTGTCCAATGAAACACAGCGGAAGCCTAAAAGTCATCTCGCAAATGCGAAGCAGGTTGGAATCAAAGCAAAAAGCTGTTACGCGCTTGGTCAATACCTTGGTGCCTGGGCGGGGCCGAGGTGCGGCGGGGCAAAAAGGATCGAAACGAATGAACGTTATAGTTAAAAGTGCGTTAGCCGGATTTGTCGCCTCGATCGGTTTCGGCCCGGTTTCATCTTTCGCTCAGGCCACGTCATGCACCTGTACGACCCCTTACCAGGGAGCGGCGAATTCGATCGGTTCCATCGGGCGCGCCAATGGCGACGTAATGGTTTCGCAAGCCGCCGGCTATGGCCCGGCCAAGGCGGGAAATGCTCTGGATTTCGGCAGCCGCGTAGTGGTCGGTGCCAGGGGATCGGCTTCCGTCAATGTCGGTGGCTGCAACCTGGATGTGCCGGCGAATTCAAGCCTCGACATTTCGCGTGTCGAGAACAATATCTGCCTGAAGGTCGTGGGCTCCGAGCAGACGGCCGCCGCCGTTAGCTCTGAGCATACGGGGCAGATTGCCCCGGGCGCGGCCGCCAATTCCCGCCTTCCGCTCTTTATTTTTGGGGGCGTGGCCGGCACGGCTGGTGTTCTTTCTGCAACACAGGATGACGGCGACGCTGTCAGCCGTTAGGCGTAGTTAAGAATACGGCAGAGGCCATGTGACTGCCTCTGCCGTATTGTATTGCCGGCGCCTCTGTGCCTTGGCCTTGGCGCGCAGGCTGGAGTCGGGATATTGATGGAATTCGTCAACCATACCGCTCTATTATTTGAGTTGAAGCTGAATGCGCTTCGTCTTGGACGATTCGTCTCGTCCGACTTCGACCAGGTGGCACTGTGACAGGTGGCGCGGCAACGCTGATCATTAGCTTGCAAGATGACGATAGCGCTGTCAGCGAATAGCTTGAGTTCTACCGCACTGCATGGACTTGATGGATGCGTCATTCGCTATCGTGCGGATGGCGCATTTACCTGTTATCCGGGAGAAGTTGCTACGTTGCTTCAATGTGGCCACAAACGCCAATGATCGACCTGCATTCCCACATCTTGCCCGGTCTTGATGATGGCTCGCCCAGTCTTGCGGAATCGCTGGAAATGGCGCGGCTGGCAGTGGCCGATGGAACGACCCACATGGCGTGTACGCCGCATATCGTGCCAGGCATGTACGAAAACGGATCAGCAAATATTGGTCAAGCGGTTCAAGAGTTGGAACAAGCGCTACGTCGCGCCGCAATACCGCTTGTTCTTTACGTTGGCGCCGACGTGCATATAGCGCCGGATCTGCCGGAGCAATTGGCGCTAGGTAGCGTGCCGACCTTGAACAGATCTCGCTATTTTCTATTCGAACCGCCGCATCACGTTCTGCCGCCAAGACTGGAAGATCTTGCTCTGCGCCTCATAAACGCCGGGTTCATTCCGATTCTTACCCATCCTGAGCGGCTGACCTGGATCAAGACGAATTACGATGTTGTCGAGAGGTTGAATGCAATCGGCTGTCTTATTCAGCTTACGGCAGACTCGATTGTTGGTGCTTTTGGACGCACCGCGCTTTACTATTCGGAAAAGCTGATTGACGAAGGTAGGGTAGATATTATCGCATCGGACACCCATGGCACCACCCGCCGGCGTCCTGGGCTTTCGCAGGCAGTCGCCGCTGCCGCGAAGCGATGTGGGGAAGATGAGGCCCGCAACATGGTGTTGAAACGTCCAAGCGAAATATTGGCGAATCGGACTCTCGAGCCGGTCGGTAAGGCAGGCTCGAAGAAGGCAAGCCCCGGCAACGTCGGTCGCTTCGCAGGATTGGGTCGCTTGTTGAAGGGTGGGACCGCGTAATGGGCGTTTTTCATTTCGCAAAAAGCTATACTGGCACGATATGTGTCTTGCTCGCTTCGCTCACGATGTCCGCCTGCACGAGCACCCCGTCAACAACATCCTCTTCGCCGACTTCGGTCGATGCGCTGCAACTGACGTCATCGTCGGCGCCGCTCTCGGGCGGCGGTGCCCTGCATGTCGTAAAGGAACTGCCTGCGCTGCAAAACAGCCAGAACGGCAACGAGCAGCCTTTGTCTCCGAACGATGTGCTCGAGGTGAATGTGTTCCAGGTCGACAATCTGAACAGAACCGTTCAAGTCGACGCCGGCGGGCAAATTTCGCTTCCACTTATCGGGACAGTGACCGCGGCAGGGAAGACCGTCCGTCAGCTGGAGCAGGAAATCGAAACGGCCTACGGCGCAAACTATCTGCAGTCGCCCGATGTATCGGTCTACGTCAAAGAATCGATTGGACAGCGCATTACCGTCGACGGTGAAGTCACCAGAGCCGGTATTTTTCCGGTGTCGAGCAATTCTTCCCTCATCGATGCGATCGCCCTCGCTGGAGGGTTCAATCCCGTTGGCGATGCGGGAAAAGTCTTTGTCTATCGCAATATCGGTCAAAATACTTTGGTCGCAAATTACAATGTGGAGCAGATTCGCGCCGGAAAGAGCCGCAATCCACGCATCTATGGTGGCGACAAGATTGTCGTCTTCGCCTCGAAATCGAAAATTGCTATGAACAACCTCAAGGACGCCCTCGGCGTCGCCTCGAGTGCAGCCCGAATTGCGGTGATCCCGGGAATATAATCATTGCCTGTCAGAATTCAGGATACAGACAAACCTAGGATTGCTACGCACAATGCTCGATCGCAATAGACAGCATCAAATTGCAGGCCCAGGGCATGGCCAGGCCTTGTCTGCCGACCTGTATTATGACGGTGCGCAAAACTATAGCTCGTACGGTCGCGATCACACGGAGCAGGACGAGGGCTTCAATCCACTCAAACTGTTTTTTTACGTTGTCCAGTATCGGTGGCTGATCGTCATGCTGGCGGCTGGCGGGCTTGTCGCTGGCGTCATCGTTACCATGATGCAGACGCCAAAATACCGGGCAACAGCGCAATTGGAAGTGCTGGTTCCTTCGGCCAAGATCTTCCAGGACATTGAGGTGGTCTCTGAAACCAGCGACATGCGGGCCTTTCAAACCGCCCGGGAAAAGCTGAAAAGCCGGGCTTTGGCGCAGCGCGTAGTGTTCCAACTAGGGCTTAGCGAAAAGCCGGATTTCCTGTTTCCGACCCCGAATTTCTCGCCTAGCAATATTTTCTATCGTGCGTTCGGAATTTCCAAATCGCCCTCAATAGAGGAGAAGACCCCAGAGGAACGTGAGGAAATTGCGATCAAGCGCGTCTTAGATGATCTCAAGGTCACTCTGGTTACCAACACAAGCCTGCTGTCGATTACGTTTGCCGACCAGAAACCGAAATATGCAACTGATATAGCCAATCAAGTCGCGCAAAGTTTTATCGATCAGCGCCTCGATCAGACCAGCGAAACCTCGGACCTTGCACGGCAATTCATCCAGGAACAGGTTTTGCAGGTAAAGCAAAAGCTTCAGAAGTCAGAGGAGGAACTCGTCGCCTATGCAAAGGATGTAGGCATCACGATAACCGGCGACGAGAAATCGCTGATAGGGTCGAACATCGAGGCCTTGAACACGGCGCTCGCGACAGCAATCCAGGAACGTCTCGATGCCGGACGAATGGTGGACCAGATAGACAAAGGTCGCGGGTCGAGCCTCGGCCCGGTCTTGGAGAGCGAAGGTCTGCAGAAGATCACCGACAAACTGTCGGATTTAACCAGCCAGTATCAGCAGAAGTTGGGCATATTGAAGCCTGGCTTCCCAGAGATGCAGCAGCTTCAGGCGCAGATCAAGGAGCTGCAGCGGCTTTATAACAATGGCGTTTTGACTATAACTGATTCGCTGAGGCAGAAATACCAGGAGGCTCAGAACAAGGAGGCCGACCTTAAGTCAAAGCTTGCCGAGATGGAGATGCAGCAGGTTATCTTCAACGATAAAAACATCAAATACACGATCTTGAAACGAGAAGTCGATTCGAATCGGTCCCAGTATGACAATCTTATTGCCAAACTGAACGAAGTTGGCGTCAGCTCCGAGCTCAAGACACAAAGTGCCGCGATCGTCGATTTTGCAACACTGCCCAATGCCCCTTATTCTCCACGCTTGACCATCAATCTTGCGATCGCTCTGGTTCTTTTCATGGCTCTGAGCGCGTCAATTATCTATATCATCGAGTTGTTGAACAACACCTTCACCAATCCTGAGCAGGTCGAAAAGGAATTGGGATTGGCTATGCTCGGCATCTTGCCGCTTGTCGATGACCGGGAACTCATAGCCAGCATCGCCGATCAGAAATCAGGACTGTCCGAAGCCTACCGTTCGCTTCGAACGTCATTGCAGTTCTCCGGCGCCGAAGGTGCGCCGCGATCACTGCTGGTCACGAGTTCGGAACCCTCGGAAGGCAAGTCGACCACGTCGTTCAAGCTCGGGCAGGATTTTGCCGCGCTCGGTGCGAGGGTTCTCATTGTCGACGGCGATCTGCGAAAGCCCAATCTTCATCGGCTTTTTGGTCTCGACAACACAATCGGACTGAGCAATCTCCTGACGAACACCGTTCGCAAGGAAGATCTTGCAAGCATCTTCAGGGCGACGAAATACCCAAATGTAACTGTTCTGACCTCCGGAACGATCCCACCGAACCCCGCGGACCTGCTCTCTTCGCCGAAGATGGCGCTGATCATAACCAATCTCGGCAAGCGCTTCGATCTTGTCATAATCGATGCCCCGCCGATCGTTGGTCTTTCAGATGCCCCCATTCTCAGCCGGCTTGCCGAGGGCACATTGATGGTCATCTCTACCAATCAGGTGACACGCAAGTCGGCGAAGACGGCGTTGAAGCGCCTGCGAGCTGCCGGCGCGAATGTGGTCGGAGCTGCGATGTCGAAGTTTGCAGTGAACAAGTTCGATTACAACTATGCCTACAAATACATGAACTATCAGTATTACGACTACGGCACGAGTACCGCAAAAATTGAGGGCAAAGTCGATGATGGAGCAGACCAGCCCGCTTATGCAAAATCTCCGGCGTTCAAGCGTTTGGTTCGTCGCATCCGTTCTAGCGTTGGCGGCTTCGTCGATCGGGCTAAGTCGATTTCTTGAAACCGAAACGCCAACCGTTTCCCTCGCGCTGGACCCGTTGAACGTCAATGCCTTGATAGGCGAGATTACCGACGACCTGAACGATACGAGCAACGCTCCCGATCTCGACGCATTGCTTGCCAAGGCCGAAAGCGCGCTTCGCTTTGACCTTGCGGACGCACGTCTCTACAGCCTGATCGGCGAGATCAAGTTCCGACAGGGTGCAAAAAACCAGGCCTACGAATTTTTCGATCAAGCTCGAAAATTATCCAAGACTGAAATCCACGCGCTCCAGAGGTCGATAGGCCGCTCGATCGAAACAGGCGATCTTTCAAAGGCCGTCGGCGAGATCGACATTTTGCTGCGGCGATGGCCAGATCAATTTCCTGAAATCGCCGAGGGGCTGCCGACAATCCTCTCGAACCCCGATGGATACCAGGCTGTGCTGGCAGCCATCAGGGCCGCGGCGCCCTGGAGAGCCAATCTGTTGGCTTCGCTGGGCAGAACCCCCGCCGGGCTCGATTTCGCAAATCGGTTGCTACTCGATTTGACCGCATCAAGTGCACCACCAAACTCGAGCGAAGTGTCCGCTGTGATCAAAGGGTACATTGGTCAAAAGGAATATGAACGGGCGTATCGGTTGTTCCTTTTCAGTCTGTCAGATCAGGAACGGACGTTGGGCGGGTATATTTTCAACAGTACCTTTGAACCGGCGGTGCGGAGCGGCAAGCCTTTCGATTGGCAAATCCATGATCAGTCGGGCCTGGAAATTGCGTTTTCAACATCGAACGATTCCGTCGAAGGCGAGGGTGGGGCGACTGTCCGGTTCTTGAATACCCCGGTCAAGCATGCAGCTCTTTCGCAGTATATCGAACTGCCTCCTGGTTCGTACAAGATTTCCTTGCTTGCTTCTGCAAGAAACCTGAAGCTTCCGAAGGGATTATTTTGGTCGATCAGGTGTGTGGGGCTGGCCAGCGAAATAGCGCGGTTCAATATTCCGGAGGGTACATACAATCGTCAGGCGCTCAGTCTGGAGTTTTCGGTTGGACCGACTGGGTGCCCCATGCAACTATTGAAGCTGGAAACTGCCGCCATTGCCGAGAGTTGGCGCTTTCGATATGTCGGCACGTTGGTAATGCACAAATTGAGCATCGAGAGACTTTCATCTTGAGCGACCGGCCATCGGAATGGGATAAATATCTCCTCGGATCGGTCCTGTTTATATCGCTGCTGATCGGCGGTGGCACTGCAAGCGGCCTTTACACGGACACGCTGATTGAGGTCGCGGCAGTTGTCTCGGCAGCGGCGGTCTTTTCACAGACCTCTAGCCAAAGAATCCCCCGTTCTGTTCTGTGGCTGCTTGTGTTCGCTGTGGCGCTGGTGATTTTGCAAATTGTTCCGCTGCCTGCGGCGATATTCAGCGGATTGCGACCGGAGCCGTTGCTCGCAGATTCCGGGCTTGTTGGAGAAACCCGATTTCGGTTCGTCAGTGTCGGCGTTGGACGGACGATCGAATGTCTGTTGTATCTGGTGGCGTTGGCGGCGTTTTTTTTGAGCGTATTGCGTTTGCGCGTCGAGCAGGTCCAAGCACTTCTGCCGTTCTTTTTTTTGGGTGTTATCTGCAACGGCTTGGCAGGCGCGATTCAATATTCGCTCTCAGATGACATCGCCATAAAGGGATTGTTGCCTTTCACGATCAATGCTGGGCTTTTTGCCAACCAGAATCATTTTGCGGCATTACTTTTTGTTTCTATCCCCTTCGTCGCTTATTACGGTCTGTTCCGGGGACATCTCTTGTCCGGATCGCTCGGGCTGGTCACGCTTTTGCTGCTCCTTTTGGCCACCGGTTCGCGTGCCGGCGTTCTGATCGGATTGGCGATCACCGTACTGTCCATAGTCTTTCTTTCAGCGCGTTCCAGGGTGAGTCGGGTCAGCATCCTTGCCGTTTTCGTAGGTCTTTCGGTCTATACGATAGGCGCTTGGGCGAAGATCGATGCCGACGCGATTGATCCAGCTTTCGGGCGAGGAGAGTTTGCTCGCACCACCATTGAGGGGATCAAAGAGAATTGGGCAACCGGCGTTGGGTTTGGAAATTTTCAAAAGGCCTACCAGATATACGAAAAGGAAGAGATGATTTTTAAGCAATATGTAAATCATGCTCACAATGAGTATCTTGAAATAGCTTTCGAAGGCGGAGCTCTTGCTGTTCTGTGGATGGCGCTTTATTTCATAATGCTTTTTATGGCGCTTACTAAAGTTCGCCGCGATCCCCTTCAAAAGGCGGCGTTTCTCTCGGTGTCTTTTCTCCTCATCCATTCACTCGTCGATTATCCATTGCGGACCGAGGCGCTTGCAATGACGTTCGCCTTTATGAACGCCATTATCTTCCACAAAGGATTTGCAGGCCGTTCGGCCCAGAAGAACGAATTGATCGAGATCGACCACAACGGTGACAAGTTGTTTGTTCCGATCGGAGCTTCGTCGTAGCGCCTCTCGGCGACGGCTCCGCTCTTCCATCAGCTGCAGGGGGTAGCGTCCTGACCCGGGATATGTCGCGGAAACCAGGAAGATCATCAGGACTGTGTCCAGAAGAGGATTGCGATTGTCCCAGCGCCGCACAGGCTGATCTCGGAATAATTTTCTTGGGCAAGCCCATTAGCCCGTTGAGCAGGAATTTCCGGTTTCTGGTTCTTACGTGGAAAATTCATTCCCGAACCACTCCAGGGCAGGCCTGTCTTGCATTGTTATAAACGATAGCGATCTGCTAGAAGGCCCGCACGAAGACACATTGTCCAGAAGTGAAGCTTGAACCGGGCCGCTGAAAATTGCGCCTGATGCATCGATGCAAGGTCTGGATTGGCACGAGAGAACGCTTACAGTCCATGAACATCGCGCTTACGCACCTTCAGCGGCTTGAGGCTGAATCCATCCATGTCTTTCGCGAGGTAGCGGCGGCCTTCGCCAAGCCGGTTATGCTCTATTCGGTCGGCAAGGATTCCTCCGTGCTGATGCATCTTGCGATGAAGGCGTTTTATCCGGCCAAGCCGCCCTTTCCCTTTCTCCACGTCGACACGACCTGGAAATTCCGCGAAATGATCGCGTTTCGCGATCAGATGGCGCAAAAGCTCGGCTTCGATCTCCTGGTGCATGTCAACGAAGACGGCGTACGCGACAACATCAATCCCTTCGACCATGGCTCGAACACCCATACGCATGTGATGAAGACCGTGGCGCTGCGGCAGGCGCTCGACAAATACGGCTTCGATGCAGCCTTCGGCGGGGCGCGGCGCGACGAGGAGAAATCGCGCGCCAAGGAGCGGATATTCTCCTTCCGCAACGCCCAGCACGTCTGGGATCCGAAGAACCAGCGGCCGGAGATGTGGAAGATATTCAACACCCGCATCGCGACCGGTGAGTCGATCCGGGTGTTTCCGTTATCGAACTGGACCGAACTCGATATCTGGCAGTACATTCTCCAGGAAGACATCCCGATCGTGCCGCTCTATTTCGCCAAGGAGCGACCGGTCGTCGAACGCGACGGCATGCTCATTCTGAAGGATGACGACCGTATGGAACTGCGTCCCGGCGAGACGGTGGAGAACCGGCTGGTGCGGTTTCGCACGCTCGGCTGCTATCCGCTGACCGGCGCGATCGAATCCGACGCCGATACGCTGGAGGCCATTGTCGGCGAAATGCTGACGGCGCGCACCTCCGAACGGCAGGGCCGCCTGATCGACCGTGATGAAGCCGGCTCGATGGAAAAGAAGAAGCGCGAGGGGTATTTCTGAGCATGCGCCACATCACGGCCGAGAGCCTCGCGCCCACCGATGGCATTCGTGACTATCTGGCGGTGCAGGAACAAAAGTCGCTACTGCGCTTCCTGACCTGCGGTTCGGTGGACGACGGCAAGTCGACGCTGATCGGGCGCCTGCTTTCGGATACCAAGCAGATTTTCGAGGACCAGCTTGCCGCGCTCGAGCGTGATTCGCGCAAGCACGGGACGACGGGCGACGATGTCGATTTCGCGCTGCTGGTCGATGGCCTCGAGGCCGAGCGCGAGCAGGGCATCACCATCGATGTCGCCTATCGCTTCTTCGCCACGTCGAAACGCAAATTCATCGTTGCCGACACGCCCGGCCACGAACAATACACGCGCAACATGGCGACGGGCGCATCGACCGCCGATCTTGCCATCGTGCTGATCGACGCCCGGCAGGGCGTGCTGCGCCAGACCAGGCGCCATTCGATCATCGCCTCGCTGCTGGGCATCCGGCACATCGTCCTGGCCGTCAACAAGTTCGATCTCGTCGGCTTCGACAAGGCCGTGTTCGAACGGATCATCGAGGATTTCAGGCAGTTTTCGCACAAGCTCGGCTTCGAGACGATTGTGCCCATCCCGATGTCTGCCCGTTACGGCGACAACGTCACCAGCCGCTCGGACGAGACGACGTGGTATTCCGGCCCGACGCTGATCGAGCATCTGGAAGCCGTGTCGGTCGATGAAGCCGTTGTCGAACTGCCGTTGCGTTTTCCGGTGCAGTATGTGAACCGCCCCAATCTCGATTTTCGCGGTTTTGCCGGCACGATTGCGTCCGGCTCCGTCTCACCAGGCGACGAGGTCGTTGTCGCCAAATCCGGCAAGTCTTCTCATGTCAGGCGCATCGTCTCGCATGGCGGCGATCTGAGCCAAGCGGTGGCCGGCCAGGCCATCACTCTTGTTCTCGACGACGAGGTTGAGGTCTCGCGCGGCAATATGCTGGTGTCGCCGTCGGCGCGGCCGCAGGTCGCCGATCAGTTCGCCGCCAACATCGTCTGGTTCGACGAGCACGCGCTGCTGCCGGGCCGCTCCTATATCCTGCGGACCGAGACCGATCAGACCAGCGCCACCGTCACCGAGCTGAAATACCGCGTCAACGTCAACGACTTTGCTCATGAGGCGGCCAAGTCGCTCGAAATGAACGAGGTCGGCATTTGCAATATCTCGACGCGGGCGCCGATCGCCTTCGATACGTTCGCCGAGAACCGCACGACCGGCGCCTTCATCCTGATCGACCGCATCACCAACGCCACGGTCGGCGCCGGCATGATCCTGCATTCGCTGCGCCGCGCCGAAAACATCCACTGGCAATCGCTCGATGTCGGCAAGCACGGCCGCGCCGATCTGAAGAACCAGCGACCTGCCGTGTTCTGGTTCACCGGGCTCTCGGGCTCGGGCAAGTCGACCATCGCCAACCTTTTCGAGAAGAAGCTGTTCGCCACCGGCCGGCATACCTACATCCTGGATGGCGATAATGTCCGCCATGGCCTCAACCGCGATCTTGGCTTCACCGACGCCGACCGTGTCGAAAACATTCGTCGCGTTGCGGAAGTGGCGCGCCTGATGGCCGATGCCGGGCTGATCGTCATTGTTTCCTTCATTTCGCCCTTCAGCGCCGAGCGGCGCATGGCCAGGGAATTGATGACCAATGGTGAGTTCGTCGAGGTGTTTGTCGACACACCTTTTGAGGAATGCGCCAGACGCGATCCGAAGGGCCTTTATGCGCGGGCGTTGAATGGCGAAATCAAAAATTTCACCGGCGTCGATTCACCGTATGAAGTCCCGGAAAAGCCCGAAATCCATCTCAAGACACTCGGCAAGTCTGCCGAGGAGATGGTAGAGGCCCTGGAACTCTGGCTTAACGAGCGCGACATTGCCGAAAACCAATATGATAGCGGCGGCGGCATCTGACGACGAAGCGATGCTCGGCGTGTTCGAGCGCCTTGCCTTGGCGGCGGGGCGAGAGGTGATGCGCGTCTTCGATGCCGGCTGCGCGGTCGACCAGAAATCAGACGCCTCGCCGGTGACCGAGGCCGATCGCGAGAGCGAAAAGATCATTCTCGACGGGCTGCGCGCGGCGTTCCCCGATATCCCTTGCGTGGCTGAGGAAGAGGCATCGGCCGGCATCGTGCCTCCCGATCTCGACGACGCCTTCTTCCTGGTGGATCCACTCGACGGCACCAAGGAATTCGTCAATCGCAGGACCGACTTCACCGTCAACATCGCGCTCGTTCGCCACGGCGTGCCGGAGATCGGTGTCGTCTTCGCGCCATGCACCGGACGCTTCTTTTCCGGCCGACCGGGCAGCGCGGAAGCAATCGATGTCAATGGTGACTACCAGATCATCGGCCGTCGGCCGATCTCGGTGAGGGCGGGTGTGGCGCCACTGACCGTCGTCGCCAGCCGGTCCCACAATACGCCGGAGACCGAAGCCTATATTCGCACGGTGGGCGCTGCCGAGATCGTCTCGGTCGGCTCGTCGCTGAAATTCTGTCTTGTCGCCGGCGCCGAGGCCGACGTCTATCCGCGCTTCGGCCGCACCATGGAATGGGACACCGCGGCGGGTGACGCGGTGCTGCGCGCTGCAGGCGGGATAACGCGCACGCTGGACGGTGAGCCGCTGGCCTACGGCAAGCGCAACCAGAGCGATGACGTGGACTTCGCCAATCCGCATTTCGTCGCCAGCGGGAAGAGCGCGGGCCAGTAATCTCCCCCCTTGAGGGGGAGATGTCGCCGAAGGCGACAGAGGGGGTCGCCTCAGCAGGTGCGACGCATATGGAAACGAAAGAGGGAAAGTCGGCGCTTCACGCGTGGCGACCCCCTCTGGCCTGCCGGCCATCTCCCCCTCAAGGGGGGAGATTACGCGCTTACGCCGCGGCGATTTGCGCCGAATTCGAGCCGATATAGTTGCGGATCGTCTCGATGATCCGGTCCTGGTCGGCCTCGCTCAGATAGGGGTGCATGGGCAGGCATAGGATACGCTTCGGCAGCCCCTCCGAAACGGCCAGGCCTGTCGGCGTGCGCGGATAGTCGCGGTAGGCGATCTGGCTGTGCAGCGGCTTCACGTAATAGATCACTGACGGGATGCCTTTTTCGCCGAGATGTGCCTTCAGCCCGTCGCGCTTCGGCGTCTCGATGGCATATTGCGCCCAGGCCGAACGGCTGCCTTCCGGGTTGCGCGCCGCGTTGACGATGTCGCCGAGGCCTTCGGCATACCGATTGGCGACCGCTTGCCGGGCAACCATCTCGTCTTCGAGAATGGCCAGCTTCTCGATCAGGATCGCCGCCTGCAGCGTATCGAGCCGCGAATTGATGCCGACGCGGACATTGTCATATTGGGTTTCGCCCTTGCCGTGGAAGGCGAACGAGCGGAGCTGTTCGGCCAGCGCATCGTCATTGGTGAACATCGCGCCGCCGTCGCCATAGCAGCCGAGCGGTTTTGCCGGGTAGAAGCTGGTCGAGCCGACCGCGCCGAACGAACCTAACATCTTGCCGTCGATCGAGCCGCCGATCGCCTGCGCGGCATCTTCGATCACCATCAGCCCTTCGCGGTTGGCGATGGCCATGATCGCCTCGTAATCGGCGGCGAGCCCGAACAGGTCGACGGGAATGATCGCCCTTGGCTTCAGCCGGCCTTCCGCCTTGATCATGGCGATGGCGGCTTCGAGACTGGCGATGTCGATGTTGTAGGTCTGCGGATCGACATCGACGAAAACCGGCTCGGCCTTGGCCAGCGCCACCACTTCCGCCGTGGCGGCGAAGGTGAAGCTCGGCACGAACACCGCGTCACCTGGACCGATGCCGGCCGCAAACAGCGGTAGCAGCAGTGCGTCGGTGCCGTTGGCGCAGGCTACGACATGCTTGGTGCCGATATAGGCGGCGAGCTTGTTTTCGAATTCGGCAACCTGGGGGCCGAGAATGTAACGTCCCTCGTCGACGACGCGGTCGATGGCTGCTTTCAGCCTGTCGCGGATTCGTTCGCGCTGCGCGCCAAGATCGATGAACTGCATGTCGGCCTCAAAACGGTATTAGCTAGAGAATGGCCGCTGGTAGCAGAGTTGCGCCAGCCGAGAAAGCTGCACGAACGAAACCGCGAATTGCTCAAATGTCGCAGCCTGTTACCCCTGATTCCGACAGGTCCCCGTCGGACGCCGGAAATCCGGGGCTTTGTTGCGCACGAGACGGCCCTTGTGTCGCACGCGCTCGGCTCGGCGAAACATAAAGTGATCGATTTCCAGCGCGTCTTCAGCGCATCGCCGTCCAATCAGGCGATTTCATGCCGCCAGGGCGGATTGGCGCCGGCCCGCGACACGGTCACCGCCGCAGCCTTGGCGCCGAGCGCCAGAGCCTTGTGGATGGCGTCTTCCGGCAGATTGGCGATTGCCTCCTTCGACAGCAGGCCTTGCTCGTGCAGCGAGGCCAGGATGCCGGCGTTGAAGGTGTCGCCGGCGCCGACCGTATCGACCACCTCGACCTTGTCCGGCACGACCGTGACCTTGTGATCTCTCGTATAGCCGACGGCGCCTTCGCTGCCATGGGTGACGACGATCAGCGTCGGACCGCGATCCAGCCAGTTGCGCACGACGTCCTCGTGCGAGCCGGCTTCGCCGAACCAGTCGAGGTCCTCATCCGACAGCTTCACGATGTCGGCCATGGCCATCATCGAGCGGATGCGCCTGAGATGCTTGGCTTTGTCCGGGATGAAATTGGGCCGAATGTTGGGGTCGAGCATCATGACGCGGTGGCTGTGCTCGCGCCGCATGAATTCCTCGTAGGCCGATCCGGCCGGCTCCGAGATCAGGCTGATGGCGCCGAACAGCATGGCTTCGATCTCGCTGCCGAGTTTTGGCAGATCGTCGATGGTCAGCATGCGTCCGGCTGTGTTTTCATCGTAGAACGTGTAGGTCGCCTGGCCGTTGTCCAGCCGCACGAAGGCGAGCGTGGTCGGCCGGGGCGACGTGTGCGCATAGTTGGAACTGACCTGGCTTGCCCTCAGCGCGTCCTCGAACTGGCTGCCGAACAGATCCGTCGACAGGCCGGAAAAGAAACCGGCGGGTGCTCCCAGCCGGCCAAGCGCTATTGCCGTGTTGAAGACCGCGCCGCCGACATAGGGGGCAAAGGCCGGCTCGCCCTCTGTCGTGGTGCGTGGCAGCATGTCGATCAGGGCTTCGCCGCAACAGAGGATCATGATTTCCTGTTCTCCGGCGGATAGATCACACCCTTGCGGATGATGATGTTGGCGTAAAGCCGCGGCTCGCTTGTCGCGACGATCGCGTGCGCGGATCTAACCCGTAAATAGAAGTCGGCGCCGGCAAGCGCAACCACCTTGCGGCCCGGAGCACGCGTGGCGCAGATCGCCTCCATTTCGTGATGAACGGGATCGGCAAGCATGGGATCGCCTTTGACCGAGGCGCGAAACAGCGCCTCCGGTACTGCGTCATCGACAGGCAATAGGCTGAGAACAGCGTCGAGCATCGGAACAAGATGATGACCGTCGGCGCGGATGAGCCGGTGTGCCTGTTCCTTCGCCGGGTAGTTTCCGTCAACAAGGGCGATCTCGTCGCCATGGCCCATGGCACGCAGCATCGCCAGCAGCTCCGGGCCGAGCAGGGCCGGGATTCCGATCAGCATTCAGGCACTCCTGGAAATCGTGGTCGAGCCGATGAGGAAGCGCTCGGAAAGCGGCAGGCTGGCCCCGCCCAGGGCACGTGCATGAATGCCGACAGTCCCCTCGCGAACGTCCGGAAGCTTCAGGCCTTCACCGTCGATCTTGCCGATGGCTTCGATAACGGCATCGACGAGCCGGCGCCGCACAGCCTTCGGCATCCATCCGTCGATCACCGCTGCCTCGAAATCGATAACCGAGGACGCCGCCACGATAGCATAGGCGAGCGCCTGCGAGGCGCAGGCGATCCAGTCGTCGAGCTCGACGCCGATCTCGCCCCAATCCTCCGGTGACGTCCACAGATGTGAGGCTTCGACGCCGCGCGCGTTGAGCGCCTTTTCCAGCATGGCGATCGACGCCACGTCGATCAATTGGGTCGGCTTGCCGTCCGGTCCGGGCACCGGCATCGAACCCAGCGCGCCGGCATTGCCGGTCGGTCCGCCGAAAAGGTGACCGTTCAGCACGATGCCGCCGCCGGCGAAGGCGCCGATATAGAAATAGACGAAGTCGCGCGCCGCACCCGCCTTGCCGAACACCAGCTCGGCGCCGCAAGCCGAGGTGGCGTCATTTTGCAGGTAGACCGGGAATTCGCACTGCGCCTGGATGTCGGCGCGGATGTCTCGGTGGCGCCATTCGTCCATGACGTCGCGCGGCGCACCTGCCGTATCGGCCCAGTTCCACAATTCGAACGGCATGGCGATGCCAAGTCCGGCAATGCGCTTGTCCTGCGCCGGGGTGAGTTCGCCGCGCATCGTCTTCATGCCGGAGGTGACGAATTCGACCGTCTCGCCTGGTGCCGGATAGCGGTAGGAATGCTGCAGCATCGAGCGCACATTGCCGAGAAAGTCGATCAGCACGAGTTCGGCGCTGCGACGGCCGATCTTCAGGCCGATGAAAAAGGCGCCATCGGGATTGAGCGCCATCGGAATGGAAGGCTGGCCGATCTTGCCGCGCAGCGGCGCCTGGCGGACAAGGAGGTTGTCCTGCTCGAGCTCGCGCATGATGACGGAAACCGTCTGGGCCGAAAGCCCGGTCATGCGCGCAATGTCGGACTTGGCCAGGCTGCCGTGCTGACGCACCAGCGACAGCACCAGCCGCTCATTGTGATCCCGCATGCCGCTCTGGTTGGTGCCGCGGTGAATGCGGCTCTCGGCTGCCTCGGGCGAACCGTGCCTTGTAATGCCGGTCTCCACCCCTGTTCCTCTCGTCTTTTCCCCTCAATCCTTTTGAGCCAGAATGAGTGAACGATGCAGCGCTGTCAATAATAAATAAGAGTGATTTAATTATTGACAGGAGCCTCGGTCTGGTATTCTGTTGGGGCAGGCGTCCACGCTGGGAAAGTCGTCTGGATGCTTATGCGGACGCCGGGTGGCCGGCATCCGAAATGGTTCCACTGGGAGGAAATCGTGACCAAAACAACACTGCTAAAATCCACCGTGTTTGCCGCGGCCGGACTGGGCCTGATGGCGTTCACCTCGGCTGCGTCCGCCGCCGATGTCGGAGCTTGCCTGATCACCAAGACCGACACCAACCCGTTCTTCGTCAAGATGAAGGAAGGCGCGTCCGCCAAGGCCAAAGAACTCGGCGTCGAGCTCAAAGCCTACGCTGGCAAGATCGACGGCGACAGCGAGAGCCAGGTCGCGGCGATCGAAAGCTGCATCGCCGACGGCGCCAAGGGCATCCTGATCACCGCGTCGGATACCAAGGGCATCGTCCCGGCGGTGAAGAAGGCACGTGACGCCGGTCTGCTCGTGATCGCGCTGGACACGCCGCTTGATCCGCTCGACGCCGCCGATGCGACCTTCGCGACCGACAATCTGGAGGCCGGCAAGCTGATTGGCGCGTGGGCCGCCGCGACGCTCGGCGACAAGGCGAAGGATGCCAGGATCGGCTTCCTCGACCTGACGCCCTCGCAGCCGACGGTCGACGTGCTGCGCGACCAGGGCTTCATGATGGGCTACGGCATCGACGTGAAGGACCCCAACAAGATCGGCGATGAGGACGATCCGCGCATCGTCGGCCACGACGTCACCAACGGCAACGAGGAAGGCGGCCGCAAGGCGATGGAGAACCTTCTCCAGAAGGACCCCGGCATCAACGTCATCCACACCATCAACGAGCCGGCAGCTGTCGGCGCCTACCAGGCGCTCAAGGCCGTGGGTCTCGAAGGCAACGTGCTGATCGTGTCGGTTGACGGCGGCTGCCCCGGCGTGAAGTCGGTCGCCGAGGGCGTGATCGGTGCGACCTCACAGCAATATCCGCTGCAGATGGCGGCACTCGGCATCGAAGCGATCGCCGCTTTCGCCAAGGACGGGACGAAGCCCAAGCCGACCGAAGGCAAGGATTTCTTCGACACGGGCGTCAACCTCGTGACCGACAAGCCCGCAGAGGGCGTGAAGTCCATCGACACCAAGGAAGGCCTCGCCAAGTGCTGGGGCTGATGCCGGTCTGACAGGCAACAGAACCGATCGGCCGGGCTTGATCCCCGGCCGTTTCGGGTGGACGATGCGGTAATCGCAAGCGCGAACAATTCCGGCGGCAGATCGGAAACAGTGGACGGGCGTCGGCGCGTGGCTGAAGCCCCACGGGAGAAAACATGGCTCAGGTTCAGGAATACGAGAAAGCTCTCTCGAACAGCGACGCAAGCGTTGCTGCTTTTGACGAGCACGGCACGTCGATCGTCAAGCGCATCCAGCATTTCCTGCATTCCACTCCGGCTGCGGTGCCGCTGATCGTGCTGGTTCTGTCGATCGCTGTCTTCGGCGTCACGATCGGAGGACGGTTCTTTTCGTCCTACACGCTGACGCTGATCCTGCAGCAGATCGCCATCGTCGGTATTCTAGGCGCCGCACAGACGCTGGTCATCCTTACAGCCGGCATCGACTTGTCAATCGGCGTGATCATGGTGATTTCGGCCGTGATCATGGGCAATTGCGCCGTCACCTATGGCCTGCCGACCTTGCTTGCCGTGGTGATCGGGCTTGCCGCCGGCTCGGCCTGCGGGCTGCTCAATGGCCTGCTCGTCGCCTACATGAAGCTGCCGCCCTTCATCGTCACGCTCGGCACCTGGAACATCGTCATGGCCACCAACTTCATCTATTCGGCCAATGAGACGATCCGCGACGCCGA
This sequence comes from Mesorhizobium sp. WSM4842, assembly GCF_055901575.1. Lineage (NCBI taxonomy): Bacteria > Pseudomonadati > Pseudomonadota > Alphaproteobacteria > Hyphomicrobiales > Phyllobacteriaceae > Mesorhizobium > Mesorhizobium sp. WSM4842. Next base: position 5,926,332 of record NZ_CM148372.1, on the reverse strand, counting down.
TGTCGACGTCCAGGCGCCGCTGCTGCATCTGTTCGGTCTGAACTTCAAGGTCGGCACGGCGGTGCTGACGTTCGGCGTCATTGCCATGGTCGTGCTGGTGCTGATCCTGTGGTACGTGCTCAATCACACGGCCTGGGGGCGCCATGTCTACGCCGTCGGCGACGATCCGGAGGCGGCCAAACTGTCGGGCATCCAGACCAAGAAGGTGCTGATCTCGGTCTACACCCTTGCCGGGCTGATCGCCGCTTTCGCTGCCTGGGTCTCCATCGGCCGCAACGGCTCGATCTCGCCATCCGCCGCCGTCACCGACTACAATTTGCAGGCGATCACCGCGACGGTGATCGGCGGCATTTCCCTCTTCGGCGGGCGCGGCTCTATCCTGGGCACGCTGTTCGGCGCGATGATCGTCGGCGTCGTTTCGATGGGCCTCAACATGCTGGGCGCCGATCCGCAATGGAAAGTGCTGCTCACCGGTGTGCTGATCATCGGCGCCGTGGCGATCGACCAGTGGATCAGAAAGGTTTCGGTGTAACCATGACCCAGGAGCCCATCCTCACCGCGCGCGGCCTCGTCAAGCGCTACGGCCGCGTTACCGCACTGAACAGCTGCGACTTCGATCTCTATCCGGGAGAAATCCTGGCCGTGATCGGCGACAATGGTGCAGGCAAGTCGACGCTGATCAAGGCGATCTCGGGCGCGGTTGTCCCGGACGAGGGGGTCATCGAGTTGGACGGCAAGCAGGTGCTCTTCAAGTCGCCCATCGAGGCCCGCGAAGCCGGCATCGAGACCGTCTACCAGAACCTGGCGCTGTCGCCGGCGCTGTCGATCGCCGACAATATGTTCCTCGGTCGCGAGATCCGCAAACCGGGTTTTCTCGGCGACTGGCTGCGCATGCTCGACCGGCCGGCAATGGAAAAGCGCGCCCGCGACAAGCTCACCGAACTTGGCCTGATGACCATCCAGAACATCAGCCAGGCCGTGGAAACGCTCTCGGGCGGCCAACGCCAGGGCGTGGCGGTGGCGCGCGCTGCCGCCTTCGGCTCGAAGATGGTCATCATGGATGAGCCGACGGCGGCGTTAGGCGTCAAGGAGAGCCGCCGCGTGCTCGAACTGATCCTCGATGTGAAGAAGCGCGGCCTGCCGATCGTGCTGATCTCGCACAACATGCCGCATGTCTTCGAGGTGGCCGACCGTATTCACATCCATCGGCTGGGCCGTCGCCTCTGTGTCATCGATCCCAAGCAATATACCATGTCCGACGCCGTCGCCTTCATGACCGGGGCGAAGCTTCCGCCGGAGGCGGCACTGGCGGCCTGATGCATGTCGCCCAAAAGTGCGCAGCGGTTTTGGGATGACGACATGCATCAAACAAGAAATGCATGTCGCCCAAAAGCGTGCCTCGGGCGTGAACCGAGGGTGCGCAGTGGTTTTGGGATGACGACATGTACATAAGTAAGAACTTAAGGCGCGTCGCAGAGGCCGCCCAAACGCGATGCGCTTTGAGTTTCTAATTGCCGTTGGGTAAGCTTCCCCGCGGCAATCTAACTCGATTGAACGCTTAACAATATGCGCTAGCATGGGCTGGGAGGAATGGTGAAAGCCGGTATGATCATGGCAACCGCACGAGAGGCAGCATGACGCGCGCGATGACATCCAAAGCTCCCATTCTCGAAAACTCCGATCCCAAGGCGCTTGCCGACGAAGTCTTGAAGGCCCTCAAATACAGGCTCGGCAAGGGGACCAGCGTCGCGACGCAATACGACTGGCTCACGGCCTCGATAAAGGTCGTGCGCGACCATATCGTCGATCATTGGATGCAGGCAACGCAAGAGGCCTACGCCCATCAGGAAAAGCGCGTCTATTACTTGTCACTGGAATTCCTCATCGGCCGCCTGATGCGCGACGCCTTCTCCAATCTCGGCCTGATGGACAATATGCGCGAAGCGCTGCGGTCTCTCGGCGTCGACCTCGACCTCATCGCGGCCCTCGAACCAGATGCAGCGCTTGGCAATGGCGGCCTCGGCCGGCTCGCCGCCTGCTTCATGGAAAGCATGGCAACCGTCGACATTCCCGCGCATGGCTATGGCATTCGCTACGCCAATGGCATGTTCCGGCAGGAAATCCATGGCGGCTGGCAGGTTGAGCTGCCCGAGACCTGGCTCGATCACGGCAACCCGTGGGAGTTCGAGCGGCGCGAACGCTCATTCGAGGTCGGTTTCGGCGGCTCGGTGGAATCGATCACCTCGAAGGACGGCAGGCTTGAGCGCCACGTCTGGAAGCCGATCGAACATGTTCTGGCGGTTGCCTACGATACGCCGGTGGTTGGCTGGCGGGCCAACCGCGTCAACACGCTGCGGCTCTGGTCCGGCATGCCGATCGATCCGATCCTGCTCGACAAGTTCAACGCCGGCGACCACATCGGCGCGCTCGCCGAGAGCAACAAGGCCGATGCCTTGTCGCGCGTCCTTTACCCTGCTGATTCCCACAAGGCCGGTCAGGAGCTGCGGCTCAGGCAAGAGTATTTCTTTTCCACCGCATCGTTGCAGGACATCATTCAGCGTCATCTCAGCCAGTATGGCGACCTGCAGTCGCTGCCCGACAAGGCGGCGATCCATCTGAACGACACCCATCCGGCCATCGCAGTGCCCGAGCTGATGCGCCTGTTGATGGATGTCCACGGCATGGATTTCGACCAGGCCTGGAGCATCACCAAGCGCACTTTCGGCTATACCAACCATACGCTGCTTCCAGAGGCGCTCGAAAGCTGGCCGGTGCCGCTGTTCGAGCGGCTGTTGCCGCGCCATATGCAGATCGTCTACGCCATCAACGCAGAAGTGCTGCTGGAGGCGCGCGCCTCCGACCAGTTTTCTGACGAGCAGATCAGTCAAATCTCGCTGATACAGGAAAACGGCGAGCGCCGCGTGCGCATGGGCAATCTGGCGTTTGTCGGCTCGCACTCGATCAACGGCGTCTCTGCCCTTCACACCGAGCTGATGAAGGAAACGGTGTTTGCCGAGCTCCACCGGCTCTACCCCGACCGCATCAACAACAAGACCAACGGCATCACGCCGAGGCGCTGGCTGATCCAGTGCAATCCCGGTCTCACCGCGCTCACCCGCGAGGCGATCGGCGACCGCTTCCTCGACGATATAGACGCGATCAAAGAGCTCGATGCCTTTGCCGACGACGCCGCCTTCCGCGACAGGTTCGCGGCAGTCAAGCGGGCGAACAAGGCCAAGCTTGCCAACCTCGTGGCCGACCGCCTCGGCATCAAGGTCGATCCCTCGGCGCTGTTCGACATCCAGATCAAGCGCATCCACGAATACAAGCGCCAGCTCCTGAACATCCTCGAAACAGTCGCCCTCTACGACCAGGTCCGCTCCCATCCGGAGCGCAACTGGATGCCTCGCGTCAAGTTCTTCGGCGGCAAGGCGGCGCCCAGCTATCACAACGCCAAGCTGATCATCAAACTCGCCAACGACGTCGCCAAGGTTATCAACCGCGACCCGGCCGTTCGCGGCTTGCTCAAAGTGGTGTTCGTGCCGAACTACAATGTCAGCCTGGCCGAGATTATGATGCCGGCCGCCGATCTTTCAGAGCAGATATCGACTGCCGGCATGGAAGCCTCCGGCACCGGCAACATGAAGTTCGCGCTGAACGGTGCGCTGACCATCGGTACGCTCGACGGCGCCAATGTCGAGATCAAGGAATGTGTCGGCGACGACAACATCTTCATTTTCGGCCTGACCACCGAAGAGGTCGCCGAGCGGCGCAGCAACGGCTACGATCCGCGATCGGTGATCGAAGCCTCTCCCGAACTGGCGCAGGCAGTGGCTGCCGTTTCGTCGGGCGTCTTTTCGCCTGACGATCCGGAACGCTATCGCGACCTGATGAACGGCCTCTATCAGAGCGACTGGTTCATGGTCGCCGCGGATTTCGATGCCTACGCCGCCACCCAGCGCGATGTCGACGCCGTCTGGCGCAACAGCCCGGATTGGTATGCCAAGGCAATCCGCAATGTCGCTCGCGTCGGCTGGTTCTCGTCCGATCGCACGATCCGCCAATATGCGAAAGAAATCTGGAACGTGCCCGTCTGATATGATTGCATGAGGCCACGAACAACGTGGTCCGGGTGCCGGGAGGGTCACTGCCTGATGAGGAAGCCGCGCGCGACCGCTGCGACAAGCGGGCCGGATGGACTGGCGTCAGCCGGTGATATCGCGGCAATTGTCGCCGGCACGCATGGTGATCCTTTCGCTGTCCTCGGTGTGCACGAGGTTGACAAGGGCTTTGTCGCCCGCTGCTTCGTTCCTCATGCCGAGTTCGTCACTGCCTATACGCTGACCGGCAAGAAAGCCGGCGAACTCTCCAGGCGCGACGAAGGCGGCTTCTTCGAGGGCAGCCTGTCGCTCAAAAAGCGTCAGCCGCTGCGCTATCACGCGCGCAATGCCGGCGGTGACTGGTGGCTGACCGATCCCTATTCGTTCGGTCCGGTGCTCGGTCCGCTGGACGACTATTACATCGCCGAAGGTTCGCACCTCAGGCTGTTCGACAAGCTTGGTGCGCATCTCATCGATCACGAGGGTGCGTCCGGCGTGCATTTCGCCGTCTGGGCGCCCAATGCAAGGCGCGTTTCGGTGGTCGGCGACTTCAACGAATGGGACGGCCGCAGGCATACGATGCGCGTCCGCCGCGACACCGGCATCTGGGAGTTGTTCATTCCCGACATCGGCGCCGGCCGGCCTTACAAATACGAGATCATCGGGCCCGATGGCGTGAGGCTGCCGCTGAAGGCCGATCCGTTCGCTTTCAAGTCCGAACTGCGCCCGGCCACCGCTTCGGTGACGGCGCTTCCGCCGGTGCATCAATGGGGTGACGAGGCGCACCGCAATTTCTGGCGCAATGCCGATCCCAGGCGCGAGGCGGTGTCGATCTACGAGGTCCACGCCGGCTCCTGGCAGCTTCACGACGACGGCAGCTTCCTGTCATGGGACGAGCTTGCCGGCCGGCTGATCCCGTACGTCGTCGACACGGGCTTCACCCATATCGAATTCATGCCGATCTCCGAACATCCCTATGACCCGTCCTGGGGTTACCAGACGACGGGCCTCTACGCGCCGTCGGCCCGCTTCGGCGATCCGGACGGTTTTGCCCGGTTCGTCGACGGCGCCCACCGCGCCGGCGTCGGCGTTATCCTCGACTGGGTGCCGGCGCATTTTCCGGTGGATGCGCATGGCCTGGCCAATTTCGACGGCACCGCGCTCTATGAGCATGCCGACCCGCGCAAGGGCTTCCATCCCGACTGGAACACCGCGATCTACAATTTCGGCCGGCGGGAGGTGGTCTCATTCTTGGTCAACAATGCGCTGTTTTGGGCCGAGAAATACCATGTCGACGGTTTGCGCGTCGATGCCGTGGCTTCGATGCTCTACCTCGACTATTCGCGAAAGGCCGGCGAATGGATTCCCAACGAAAAAGGTGGGCGCGAAAACCTTGAGGCGGTCAGCTTCCTCCAGAGGATGAACAAGGAAGTCTACGGCCATCATCCGGGTGTGATGACGATCGCCGAGGAATCGACCTCATGGCCAAAAGTTTCGCAGCCGGTGCATGAGGGCGGGCTGGGTTTCGGCTTCAAGTGGAACATGGGCTTCATGCACGACACGCTGGAGTATTTCTCCAAAGAGCCGATTTTTCGCAAGCATCACCACGGCGACATCACCTTCGGCCTGGTCTACGCCTTCTCAGAGAATTTCGTGCTGCCGCTCTCCCATGACGAGGTCGTGCACGGCAAGGGGACGCTGCTTAGCAAGATGGCCGGCGACGACTGGCAGAAATTCGCAACATTGCGCGCCTACTACGCCTTCATGTGGGGCTACCCCGGCAAGAAGCTGTTGTTCATGGGGCAGGAATTCGCCCAGCGCCGCGAGTGGAGCGAGGCGCGCGCACTCGACTGGAACCTGCTCGATTTCCGGGCCCATCGCGGCGTCTGGCAGACGGTGCGCGATCTCAACTATCTCTACCGCTCACGCCCGGCGTTGCATGCGCGCGATTGCGAGCCGGAGGGCTTTTCCTGGCTGATCGTCGACGATAGCGCGAACTCTGTCTTTGCCTGGCTGCGCAGCGCGCCGGGCGGAAACCCGGTCGCCGTCATCTCCAATTTCACACCGGTGCCGCGTGATGATTATCGCGTGCCGTTGCCGACGGCTGGAAGATGGCGCGAGATCATCAACACGGACGCCACCGACTATGGCGGTTCCGGCAAGGGCAATGGCGGTGCCGTCGAGGCTCGGGCGGAAGGAGGAGGCATCTCGGCGACGATGCTGTTGCCGCCGCTGTCGACGATCATGCTCGAACTTGCTCCGGACTGAGCGATGTCTCGCAGCGCGTAACTTGGGAGGATAAAAATGGCAGAGATAAAACGGACCCAGCCGCTGGCGCGCGATGCCATGGCCTATGTTCTGGCCGGCGGCCGTGGCAGCCGCCTGAGGGAGTTGACCGACCGGCGCGCCAAGCCCGCGGTCTATTTCGGTGGCAAGACGCGCATCATCGATTTTGCGCTCTCCAATGCGCTCAATTCCGGTATTCGCCGCCTCGGCGTCGCCACCCAGTACAAGGCACACTCGCTGATCCGCCACCTGCAGCGCGGCTGGAACTTCCTGCGGCCCGAGCGCAACGAGAGCTTCGACATCCTGCCGGCCAGCCAGCGCGTATCGGAAACGCAATGGTATGAGGGGACGGCCGATGCCGTCTACCAGAACATCGACATCATCGAGGCCTACGACCCCGAATACATGGTCATCCTGGCCGGCGATCACGTCTACAAGATGGATTACGAACTGATGCTTCGCCAGCATGTCGACGCCGGCGCCGACGTCACCGTCGGCTGCCTCGAAGTGCCGCGCATGGAGGCGACCGGCTTCGGCGTCATGCATGTCGACAAGAAGGACACCATCATCTCCTTCATCGAGAAACCCGCCGATCCGCCCGGCATTCCCGACAAGCCGGATTTTGCCCTGGCCTCGATGGGCATCTACGTGTTCAAGACCAAGTTCCTGATGGAGCAACTGCGCCGCGACGCGGCCGAACCGGGCTCAAGCCGTGACTTCGGCAAGGACATCATCCCCTATGTCGTCGAGCACGGGAAGGCGATCGCCCATCGCTTCGCCAAATCCTGTGTGCGCTCGACCGCCGAGAACGAAGCCTACTGGCGCGACGTCGGGACCGTCGACGCCTATTGGGAAGCCAATATCGACCTCACCGACATCACGCCGGAGCTCGACCTCTACGACCGCGACTGGCCGATCTGGACCTATGCCGAGCTGAAGCCGCCGGCAAAGTTCGTGCATGACGAGGATGGCCGCCGTGGCTCGGCGGTATCCTCGCTCGTCTCGGGAGATTGCATTGTCTCAGGCGCTTCGCTGAAGCGAAGCCTGATCTTCACCGGCGCACGCATCAACTCCTATTCGACGCTCGAGGACGTCGTCATGCTGCCTGACTGCCACGTCGGCCGCAGCGCGAGATTGAAGCGCGTGGTGATCGATCATGGTGTCAGGATTCCCGAAGGCCTCGTGGTCGGCGAGGATCCCGTCCTCGACGCCAAGCGCTTCCGCGTTTCCGAAAAGGGCATCTGCCTCGTCACCCAGGCCATGATCGACAAACTGGGATTGTCGTGAATGCAGGTCTTGTCGGTTACGCCCGAAATATTCCCTCTGATCAAGACTGGCGGGCTTGCCGACGTGACCGGCGCGTTACCCATCGCATTGGCGGGTAAGGGCGTGACAATGCGCACGCTTGTTCCCGGCTATCCCCAGGTCATGGAGGCCTTCAAGAAGAAAAAACCCGTACACCACTATCCGCTGCTGCAAGGCGGCAAGGCTTCGGTCCATGCCGTCCAGATCGCCGGGCTCGACCTGTTCGTGCTCGACGCGCCGCATCTGTTCGACCGTCCCGGCGGCCCCTATGGCAATGCGACCGGCGCCGACTGGCCGGACAATTGGCGGCGTTTCGCGGCCTTGAGCCAGGCTGGTGGCGACATCGCCGGCGGCGCCATCTCGGGCTACCAGCCGGATATCGTCCATGCCCATGATTGGCAATCGGCGATGACGCTGGCCTACATGCGCTTCGGCAAGGCGGTCGGCACGCCGTCGATGATCACCGTCCATAACCTCGCTTTCCAAGGTCAGTTTGGCGCCGGCATCTTTGGCGAGCTTGGCTTGCCGGCGGCGGCCATGGCGCTCGACGGTGTCGAATATTACGGCGGCGTCGGTTTTCTCAAGGCTGGCCTGCAGGCTGCCTGGGCCATCACCACAGTCAGCCCGACCTATGCGCAGGAGATCCGCTCGCCGGAATTCGGCATGGGGCTCGATGGCCTCATCAACATGCGGTCCGTCGATCTCTATGGCATCGTCAATGGCATCGACACCGAGATATGGAACCCTGAAACCGACAAGCATCTGGTCTCCAACTACACGGCCAAGACATTGAAGGCGCGGCACCCCAACCGGACCGCCGTCGAGGATCGTTTCAATCTCGACCGCGACGACAGTCCGATCGTCTGCGTCATCAGCCGGCTCACTTGGCAGAAGGGCATGGACATACTGGCAGCGGCCGTCGACGGGATCGTTGCCAGGGGTGCGCGCCTGGCGATCCTGGGGTCGGGCGATGCCGGCCTCGAAGGCGCGCTGCTGGCCGCCGCCGCCCGCCATCGCGGTCGCATCGGCGTCGTCGTCGGTTACGACGAGGCGCTTTCCCACACCATGCAGGGCGGCTCTGACGCCATCGTCATCCCGTCGCGCTTCGAGCCTTGCGGGCTGACGCAGCTCTATGGCCTGCGCTATGGCTGCGTGCCGGTCGTTGCCCGCACCGGCGGTCTTGCCGACACTATCATCGACGCCAATGAAGCGGCCGTTTCGGCAGGTGTGGCGACCGGCTTCCAGTTCGCGCCCGCCGATGCCGGCGCCTTGCTGCACGCCATCCGCCGGCTGGTCGAGGCGCATGCCAACCCCACGATCTGGACGTCGATGCAGCGGCAAGGCATGAAGGCCGATGTGTCGTGGGACAAAAGCGCGGAAAAATACCTCGAACTCTATCGCTTGCTGCTATCGAAAAGGGCTGTCTGACGCATGATACGAACCGTCGCCACCAAACCCTACTTAGACCAGAAGCCCGGCACTTCCGGGCTGCGCAAGAAAGTGCCGGTGTTCCAGCAGGAGCACTATGCCGAGAACTTCATCCAGTCGATCTTCGATGCGTTGGACGGATTTAGGGGCAAGACCCTGGTGATCGGCGGCGACGGCCGCTTCTACAATCGCGAGGTAATCCAGAAGGCCATCGCCATGGCGGCGGCCAATGGCTTCGGCAAGGTGATGGTTGGGCAGGGCGGCATCCTGTCGACGCCGGCCGCTTCCAACATCATTCGCAAATACAAGACCTTCGGCGGCATCATCCTGTCGGCCAGCCACAATCCGGGCGGCCCGCACGAGGATTTTGGCATCAAATACAATGCCGGCAATGGCGGGCCGGCGTCGGAAAAGCTGACCGACGCGATCTTCGCCAAAACCAAGATGATTTCGAGCTTCAAGATCGCCGACATCGGCACGGTCGATCTCGACACGATCGGCACGGTCGAGGCGGGCGGCATGACGGTCGAGGTGGTCGACCCGGTCGCCGATTATGCCGAGCTGATGGAAAGCCTGTTCGATTTCGATGCCTTGCGCGCACTGTTCAAATCGGGTTTCCGCATGCGCTTCGACGCAATGCATGCCGTGACCGGTCCCTACGCCAAGGAGATCCTGGAGAACCGGCTCGGCGCGCCGAACGGCACCGCCCGCAACTTCATTCCCCTGCCGGATTTCGGCGGCCACCATCCAGACCCGAACCTGGTCCACGCAAAGCACCTCTATGACGAGATGATGAGACCGGACGCGCCGGATTTCGGCGCCGCTTCCGATGGCGACGGCGACCGCAACCTGATCATCGGCAAAGGCATTTTCGTCACCCCGTCGGATTCGGTGGCCATGCTCGCCGCGAACGCCCATCTGGCACCGGGCTACAAGGCCGGCCTGAAGGGCATTGCGCGTTCGATGCCGACCAGCGGTGCGGCCGATCGCGTCGCCGAAAAGCTCGGCATCGGCATCTATGAAACGCCGACCGGCTGGAAATTCTTCGGCAATCTGCTCGATGCCGGCATGGCAACGATCTGCGGCGAGGAAAGTGCCGGAACCGGTTCCAACCATGTCCGCGAAAAGGATGGGCTGTGGGCCGTGCTTTTGTGGCTCAATATCCTTGCTGCCCGCGGCGAAAGCGCCAAGCAGATCGTCACCGAGCACTGGGCCGCCTATGGCCGCAATTACTACTCGCGCCATGACTACGAGGAGATCGAGACCGACCGGGCCAATGCGCTGGTCGACGAATTGCGGCCGAAACTCGCTTCCTTGCCCGGCACCAGTGTGCGCGGTATGAAGATCGCCAGCGCCGACGATTTCGCCTACCACGACCCGGTCGACGGCTCGATAGCCAGGAACCAGGGCATCAGGGTGCTATTCGAAGGCGGATCGCGCGTCGTCTTCCGTCTCTCCGGCACCGGTACCTCGGGGGCGACGCTGCGTGTCTATATCGAGCGCTACGAGCCGGACAAGTCCAGGCACGATCTCGACACGCAGGAGGCGCTTGCCGACTTGATTGCGGCAGCCGATGATATCGCCGGGATTCGTAGCCATACCGGCCGCGTCAAGCCGAGCGTGATTACGTGAAGCTGGCGCGGCGCGCCTTTCCTTCTCCCCTTGTGGGAGAAGGTGGATTGGCGCGTAGCGCCGAGACGGTTGAGGGGTGTTGGACGGATCGTCGTAGGTGCCAGGCTGGAGCACCCCTCATCCGTCGCCTTTGGCTCCCCCTTCTCCAAGGGGAGAAGGGGGAGCCAACCTGCCAACCGCTCAAACCGTCTACGATCTGCTGTTGTGAGTGCGCGTGAGCCAGCTCGGCGCAATCATCGCCAAAGAAGGCGTTCGCTTCGCCGCATGGTCCTCGTCGGCTCGGCGCATCTGGGTCTCGATCTTCGACGATGAAGGAACCCGGGAGATCGACCGGCTCGAACTCCAGTCGGAAGGCGAGGGCGTTCACGCGGTTTTCGTTGCCGGCCTCGCCGCCGGCACCCGATACGGATTTCGCGCCGATGGCGAGTATGCGCCCGAGAATGGGCTTTGGTTCGATCCCGACAAGCTGCTGGTCGACCCCTATGCCGTCGAGGTCGACAGGCCCTATGTCTATGACGGCAGGCTCGCCGCGCGCCGGGGCGAGGGCACCGATACCGCGCCGCTGCTGCCGAAGGCGATTGCCGCCACCCTGCCGCAACCGGTGCCTGCCTTGCCGCCGCTATTCCAACCCGGTGGTCTGATCTACGAAGTGCCGGTGCGCGCCTTCACCATGCTGCATCCGGACATCCCGAAGCCCCGGCGCGGGACGATTGCAGCGCTTGCCCATCCGGCTATCGTCGAGCATCTGAAAAAGCTCGGAGTCGGGGCGGTTGAACTGATGCCGGTGACGGCATCGATCGATGAGCGGCATTTGCCGGCGCTCGGGCTGCGTAATGCCTGGGGCTACAATCCCGTGACCTTCATGGCGCTCGATCCGCGCCTCGCGCCCGGCGGTCTCGCGGAATTGCGGCAGACGGCCGCCACACTGCGTGAGGCCGGCATCGGCGTCATCCTCGATCTTGTCTTCAACCACACCGGCGAAAGCGACAGGCTTGGGCTGACGCTGTCGCTGCGCGGACTCGACAGCCGCGCCTACTACCGGCATTGGCCGGACGGCAGCTTGGCTAACGACACCGGCACCGGCAACACCGTCGCTTGCGATCATCCGGTCGTCCAGGAAATGGTCCTCGACACGCTTCGTCACTTTGTCTGCCATGCCGGCGTCGACGGTTTCCGCTTCGATCTGGCGCCCATTCTGGGTCGGGTCGATGGCGTGTTCGACGCTGCGGCACCGTTGCTGAGGGCTATTCGGAACGATCCGGTCCTCGGCGGCCGGGTGCTAATCGCCGAGCCCTGGGATATCGGCCCGGACGGCTATCAGCTTGGCAATTTTCCGCCGCCCTTCCTCGAATGGAACGACAGATATCGCGACGACATCCGCCGCTTCTGGCGCGGCGATAGCGGCATGGTCGGCGCGCTGGCGACCCGGCTTGCCGGCTCGTCCGACGTGTTTGCCAAGCCAGGCCGGCAGACAAGCCGCAGCGTTAATTTCATCGCCGCGCATGACGGCATGACGCTGGCCGACATTGTTGCCTATGAGCACAAGCACAATGAGGCCAATGGCGAGCAGAACCGCGATGGCCACAACGACAACCTGTCCTGGAACAATGGCGTCGAGGGTGAGACCGGCGACCGGGCGATCGTTACGGCCCGTTTCGATGACCAGTGTGCGCTGCTGGCCACGCTGTTTGCCTCGCGCGGCACGATCATGCTGACGGCCGGAGACGAATTCGGCCGCACCCAGAAGGGCAACAACAACGCCTATGCGCAGGACAACGAGAACACCTGGCTCGACTGGGCCGGGCGCGACCAGGCGCTGGAACAATACGCCGTTCTGCTCGCCGCGATGCGTCGTTCCGTGCCGGCGCTTTCCGACACGCGCTTCCTGACCGGAGAGCCGCCGCCGGGATCAGAAAAACCGGACGTCGTCTGGCTCACTGAAACCGGCACGCCGCTCGACGAGGCAGGCTGGCACGATCCGGGGCGGTACCGCCTGGTCATGATGCTCGGCGGCGATGATTGCCGCCTTGCCGTGGTCATCAATGGCGATCGCCGGGCGTGTATGTTCACGCTGCCGGAGCGCGACGGATTTCGCTGGGAGCCAGCCATCGAAACACCGGGCGGCGCAGCAGGAATTTCACGGCCGGTGCCAGGGCGAACGGTGATTTTCATGATCGAACACAAAGCCGCGCAACCTCAGATAAAGGAGAACGGCGGTGGCAAGTGAGAACGGCCAGTGGTGGCGCGGCTGCGTCATCTACCAGATCTACCCGCGCTCCTTCCAGGACACGACAGGGGACGGCAGCGGCGATCTGCGCGGCGTTGCCTCAAGGCTGGCTCATGTTGCATCGCTTGGCGCCGACGCCGTCTGGCTGTCGCCCTTCTTCAAGTCGCCGATGGCCGATATGGGCTACGACGTATCCGACTATACAGCCGTCGATCCGATGTTCGGCACATCAGAGGATTTCGACGCGGTGACCGTCGAGGCCCACCGTCTCGGCCTGAAAGTCATTATCGACCAGGTCCTGTCGCATTCGTCCGACCGGCACGAATGGTTCGTCGAAAGCCGCGCGAGCCGCGATAACCCCAGGGCGGACTGGTATGTCTGGGCCGATCCGAGGCCTGACGGCACCGCGTCCAACAACTGGCTGTCGGTCTTCGGCGGCCCAGCCTGGGAGTGGGACGCGACCCGCAGGCAATATTACATGCACAATTTCCTCGCCTCGCAGCCGGACCTCAATTTCCACAATCCGGAGGTTCAGGACGCCCTGCTGGAAACGGTGCGGTTCTGGCTGGAGCGCGGCGTCGACGGGTTTCGGCTCGACACGGTCAACTACTATGTCCATGACCGCTGGCTGCGCAGCAATCCGCCTTTGGCTTCGAGCGTTGCCGGCACCAACACCGAAACCAATCCCTACCTCTATCAGGAGCATCTGTTCGACAAGACACAGCCCGAAAACCTCGCTTTCCTCCGCCGATTTCGGGCCCTGCTCGACGAATATGAGGGCCGCGCCGCTGTCGGTGAGGTTGGCGACGAAACCCGTTCCTTGCAGACGCTCGCCGCCTATACCAGCGGCGGCGACAAGCTCGACATGTGCTACACATTCGACCTGCTCGGACCGCAATTCTCGGCCGCACACGTGCGCGGATGCGTCGAAGCGTTCGAGAGTGCTGTCTCCGACGGCTGGGTCTGCTGGGCGTTTTCCAACCACGATGTCGTGCGCCACGTGACGCGCTGGACAAGGCCCGGCGGCAATCCGGAGGCGGTGGCGAAATTCTCGATCGCGCTGCTGTCATGCCTGCGTGGATCGATCTGCCTCTATCAGGGCGAGGAGCTCGGGCTGGAGGAAGCCGAATTGGCGTTCGAGGATCTGCGCGATCCATACGGCATCCGCTTCTGGCCGGGGTTCAAGGGCAGGGATGGATGCCGCACGCCGATGGTATGGGAGAAAGGCGCCGAGAACGCCGGGTTTTCAACAGGCAAGCCGTGGCTTCCGATCCCAGAAAGCCATCGCGACCGCGCCGTCGATGTCCAGAACGGCGAGGCAAAGTCGGTTCTAGCCAGCTACCGGGCGATGCTGGCCTTGCGCAGGCAGCATGCCGCGCTGGTACAGGGTTCGATCCGCTTTCTCGATGCCGAGGGCGATGTGCTTGCCTTCATTCGCGAAGGCGGCGGCGAGAAGCTGCTCTGCCTTTTCAATTTCGCCGAGGAGCCGGCCAAATGGCCGTTGCCGCAGGGTATCGATGTCGCAGAGACGATCGATCTTGGCGCCGGTGCCGACTGGCAGGGAAAAATTCTGTCGCTGCCGCCTTTGGGCTGCTTCCTCGGACGAGCCGGCTGATGTCTTCATTTGTCAACTCATTGAACGAGCACGGAGCGCCCGCAAGTCGCGCCCATGACCCGGACATCTGCCTCGCCGACATGCACGCCCAGTGCCGCAAGCACGTTATAAACCAATTCGTCGACCGGCGCCGTCACGGCGTTCACAGCCACAATCACCGCCGGCTTTACCGTTCCAAGCAGGGCGGTTACGTTCAGCAGCCCTAGTCCCAGCGCATTGATCGAGAGCGACAGTTCATCGACAAGCGATGTGGTGAGGGATTGCGTCAGGTTTTTCGTAGAAGCGGTCTTTATCGTCTTGTTGGCGATTTCGGTGCTGTTGAAGGTCAATGTCGTCGGATCGTTGTTGGTGATATCAAGCGCTGCAGACCCGTTCACCGACAGCAATGGAATGAGCAAAAGCCTCACTGCCGCGATCTGTGCATTAGAGAACGACTGTGGATTGCTGAAATCGGCAAAGGCGGTGGGGCTGCTGTCGGCATCGCTGGCGGCAAGATGCAGCGAGGCAACGCCCGGGCGCGCCGCGATGGAAACCTCCAAACTGTCCGGGCGCCCCGTCGGGCAACTAATGTCGGTCAGCTTGGCCTCGGCGTAGGCCACTTCGATATGCAGCGGAAGATTGACGGCCAAGAGAGTGGTGCCGCCTCCGAGATTCGAATTGCCGATGCCGACGGAGGCAACCAGCTTAATTCGTGTCTGCGCCGTGCGCACCACGGCGCCCTTCTCGCCGATTGTCAGC
Source organism: Mesorhizobium sp. WSM4842 (assembly GCF_055901575.1). NCBI lineage: Bacteria > Pseudomonadati > Pseudomonadota > Alphaproteobacteria > Hyphomicrobiales > Phyllobacteriaceae > Mesorhizobium > Mesorhizobium sp. WSM4842. The sequence continues at coordinate 5,911,001 of NZ_CM148372.1, read as the reverse complement.
CACGGCGAGAATTGCGCAGGTTCGCCGATGGCGATGGCAAGTGTGGTCGAGGTAAGCCCCGGAATGGTGGCTCCGAGATTGAGCTCGACCTGCTTCGAGCCGTTGGCCAGTGCAGCGGCGGTGGTCAGCATACCCATGACGCTAGCGTCGACCGAAAAACCGGCCGACTTTTGTCCGAGGCCCAGTTGGCCCATTGATCCAAGGTCGACAAGATGATTGAGCGGTATCTTGACCGTGCTGGTGGTCCTTGATGCGATTGTCTGCAAAGCAAGCTTGCTGGTGCTGCCAACGGGTGAAACATCAGCCATGGCGGTGGCTATCTGGCCCGCCGTCGCTTTCGAAGCCAGCACCTCCGAATAGCTGACACCTGTCAGTTTGCAACTGGACGGCAAGTGCGTCGAAGAACGAGAGAAGGTTGACGTCAGCAGCGATCAGCGCGTTGTAGTCTATGACGCTGAGCGAGATGTTGCCGCCCAGTAGCCCGCTGAGAAGCGAGTTGAGGATGCCGCCATTGACGCTGAGCAGCCTGGACCCGACAGAGAACATCGCCTGCGGCGCTACGCTGGCAACGGCTTGGGTGCCGATGACCGGCGTAGGGATAAGCGAACTTGCGAAATAGCGGGCAGGAATCTTTTTCAGCGTGACATGGACGGCGTTGTAGGGCGTCTTGCCGGCCTTGAAGCGCTTGTCGACGCCGAGCGACGACTCTGGTGAATATCGGCCGGCGGTGACCGACACGACGGTTTTTCCGAGGGCAGGGGTGATCGTCTGCCCTGCCTTCTGAACAACGATACCCGGCATTCCGTTGTCGCCGAGCGTGGTCACCACCGCGGCCTCAATGTTGTTGATGTTGGAGGCGGCGGTGATTGCCGCAAGATCGACCAGCGACTGAGCCTCCCGGCGCTCCAAATAGATCGAGCCTTCATCGATGGTGAAGGCGGCCAGCGCCAGCGCGAACGGTGCGCACAGCGCCGTCATGACGGTGAAGTTCGCCTTCAGGTCGCCAAGCATCGAGCGGGCGGCCCGGCCGATCCTCCCCGGCAAAGTTTCCGACTTTCAGATGCCACCGACCCGTATTGTCGACTCGCGTGAGATCGTGGTTCCAGGCATGGGCAGCGCCGGGAACAGATTCCAGACCGGCAAGTTACGGGCATCGTATTGGATGGACACGACGAACTGGTTTCCGTCGGCGGTGCTGTCCTTGGCCTGATAGGTCAGCTTGGTGGAATCGACGAACGGATATCCGCCGGCATTGGTGTTGACGAAACCGGTCACCAGTGCCTGGCGCTCGCCCTCATTCAGCCCGGCTATCGCCGTGCGGGCGGCGTCAGCCGCGATCTGCTGCACCGAGTTGCTTGGATCAAAATAGATTCCGTATGCAACCATTCCGAGCAAAAGTAGGATAAAAATGGGTGAAAGCAGCGCGAACTCGATCGCAGAAGTACCGAACTGATCTCTAAACTGGCGTAATTTGAGTGTTAACGGGTGCATTTCACGCTGTTGTATAGAGATTGTCTTAGTTTCTGTGCTGTTCATGTCCTTCGCCCATCGGGACATACCGAAGCCCGCGCAAGATGTAACCCGTGGTTGCTTAAAGGCGGCTTAAGACATTTCGACAAAGTGGAATCGACGACAGATTTCTTGCCGGAAACGAATGCTTGAGTGGGAGAAACGGAGCCAAGTCAATGGTTTCGACCGCTGTTCTGCCGGTCGCAAAGTGGCTGTCGCTGCGCCTTACTTAGGGTGACCTCACGAGTCTGTTGAAATAAAAAATCGCCACGTTACTGTTTGGCCACCAGCTGCCGGAAAGGGAACCGGCGGCGCGCTCAAAGGAGCCATCTAATCGGTCTCGGGGCGTCAACACTCATGAGGCGTAGCTGAAGGGCCGCCTCGACAGGGAGAACTTCATGCTGAAAAACATGCTGAAGGCGACGGTGTTCGCCACAACCATGGCCTTGGCCGCCGGCACGTTCTACACGCCGGCCTTCGCCGAGGTCGTCTATAACCGCGGCAGCGCCGCCGAATCGGAGTCGCTCGACCCGCACAAGACCTCGACAATCTACGAAGCAAATATTTTGCGTGACCTGTTCCAGGGGCTGACCATGCAGGACGCAAAGGCGAACCTCATCCCGGGCGCCGCCGAAAGCTGGACAGTATCGGACGACGGCACCGTCTACACCTTCAAGCTGCGCAAGGGCGCCGTCTGGTCGGATGGTGCTCCGGTCACAGCAGATGACTTCGTCTACGCTTTCCAACGGCTGGAAGATCCGGCCACCGGCGCCGAATACGCTTCGATGCTCTATCCCGTGAAGAATGCCGAGGAGGTGAACACCAAGAAGGCGAAGCCCGAGGAGATGGGCGTCAAGGCAATCGACGCAAATACACTGGAAGTGACGCTGAAGGCGCCCACGCCCTATTTCCTCGAAATGCTGACCCACCAGGCGGCCTATCCGGTCAGCAAGGCCTCCATGGAAAAGCTCGGCGCCGAGTGGATCAAGCCGGGCAATTTGGTCTCCAACGGCGCCTTTACACTGGTGGAGTGGGTTCCCAACGACCACATCAAACTGGTCAAGAATCCGAAATTCTGGGATGCTGCAAGCGTCAAGCTCGACGTCGTCAACTACATCCCGACCGAAGATCGTTCGTCGGCGATGAAGCGCTTCGAGGCCGGCGAACTCGACAGCTACGACGACCTCCCGACCGAGCAGCTCGCCGACCTCAAGGCCAAGTTTGGCGATCAGATTCGCGTCGGGCCTTACCTCGGCACCTACTATTTTGCGATCAAGACCGACAAGGCCCCGTGGGACAACGTCGAACTGCGCAATGCCATCTCCATGGCAGTCGACCGCGATTTCCTTGCCGAAAAGGTCTGGCAGAACTCAATGCTGCCCGGCTATTCGATGGTGCCTCCAGGCATTGAGGGCTATACGCCGGCAATGGCCAAATACGCGGAGATGTCGCAGATCGACCGCGAGGATGAGGCCAAGAAGGTACTCGAGAAGCTTGGCTATACGCCCGAGAAACCGCTGAAGATGGAAATCCGCTACAACACGTCGGAAAACCACAAGAACACTGCGGTCGCCATCCAGGAGCAGTTGAAGCCGCTCGGCGTCGAAGTCACGCTGCTCAACACCGACACCAAGACCCACTACTCCTTCCTTGAGCAGAAGGGCGACTACGACGTGGCGCGTGCCGGCTGGATTGCGGATTACAAGGATCCGGAAACCTTCCTCGGCATCTCCCGCAAGGCAAGCGGCAACAACTATTCGGGCTACAACAGCCCGGAATTCGAGAAGGCTATGGACGAGGCTGCCGCCGCCGGCGGCAAGCCCGAAGAGCGCATGAAAGAACTCGCCGAGGCCGAGCGCATCCTCGTCGACGAGGTCGGCAACATCCCGCTTCTCTACTATAGCTACAAGGATATCGTTTCTCCGAAGCTTCATGGCTTCGAGGATAACGTTATGGATGTGCATCCGTCCCGCTTCATCTCCAAGGACTGACCTCCTTGGCCGGACTGCCGCTCCTTTACAGCGCCGCGCGTCCTTTGGGACGCGCACAGGGCGCTGTAACGCCTTGATTTTGCGCATGATCCTTTCCGAACCTTCGGTTCGGGTCATGCGTTAGGGGCGGCAGCTCCGGTTTGCCATCGCATCGGCCCGAAAATCGGAATCGATTTTCGGGAAGCACGATGCGAAGATTGAAGCGCTAGAGCGTACTTTGTGCGTCCAAGTGGACGCACGTCGCTCTAGGTCAAGCGGGGAACCGATGCTGCGATACGTATTCCGGCGGCTCCTGACCGCCATCCCGACGCTGTTCGTCATCGTGACCATGGCGTTCTTCCTGATACGTGTCGCGCCTGGCGGCCCGTTCAATCAGGAGCGGGGCCTGAGTCCCGAGATCAAGGCTAATCTTGAAGCGCAGTTCGGCCTTAATGACCCGCTCTGGCTGCAATATGTCCACTATCTCGGCAATCTGCTGCGCGGCAATTTCGGTCCGAGCTACAACATGCCGGATTTCACTGTGGGCGAATTGTTCAGGGAAGGTCTGCCGATCTCGGTCCAGCTCGGCGCTTCGGCGCTCATCCTGGCGCTGTTGCTCGGCAGCGTGCTCGGCACCGTTGCCGCGCTCAACCAGAACAAGCTTGCCGATTACTCGGTGATCGCGCTGGCGACCGCCGGCAGCACCATCCCGACCTTCGTCATCGCGCCGGTGATTCAGCTCTTGTTCGGTCTGACCTGGAAACTGCTGCCGATCGGCGGCTGGGGCGACGGCGCCTTGATCAACAAGATCGGCCCGGTGCTGACGCTCGCCCTGCCGCAGATCGCTATCGTCGCCCGCCTGATGCGCGGCTCGATGATCGAATCGCTGCGTTCGCACCACATCCGCACCGCCCGCGCGCTCGGTCTGTCCGACTGGTCGGTGGTGGTGAAACATGCGCTGCGTGGCGCCATCCTGCCGATCGTCTCCTTCACCGGTCCGGCGGCGGCAGCGCTTCTCACCGGCTCGATCATCGTCGAGACCATCTTCTCCATTCCAGGCATCGGCCGCCATTTTGTCGTTGCTGCGCTCAACCGCGACTACACGTTGGTCATGGGAACGGTGGTGGTCATCGCGCTGTTCACCATCATCTTCAACCTGATCGTCGACGTCATGTATGCCGTCGTCGATCCGAGGGTGCGCTATGACTGACATCGCAGCCACCGCTCCGGCCGTCGTCGGCCGCTCCCTGTGGGGCGATGCCTGGGCGCGCCTCAAGGCCAATCGCGCGGCCATGTTCAGCATCTATTATCTTGCCTTCATCGCCGTCATCAGCGTGTTTGGGCCCTATTTCGTGCCGCACCAATACACCACCATCTATGCCGACTATGTCCGTACGCCGCCGAGCTTTTCCGCCTATCCGAAGGCCGACATGATCGAAGGCGCTCTCGATGAGGCGATCAGGCGTATGCGCGTCGACATCAAGGAGTGGCGGCAGGAGGGCAGCCGTGTGTTCGTTACCGTCAGATCGTCGAAGCCGATCGACGACCGCAACATTCGCTACCTTGATCGTTCCGATACATTTGATGACACAAAGATCGAGAGCAAATCGCCGGACGGTCTCGAAATGGTGATGAGTGCCTCGATCAAGCAGCAATATTTCCTGTTCGGCACCGACAATACGGGCCGCGATCTCCTGTCCCGAACGCTGATGGCAGGGCGCATATCGCTGGCCATCGGCCTGCTTGCCGGCATTGTGGCCGTGGTCATCGGCGTGCTCTACGGCGCCACCGCCGGCCTTGCCGGCGGCAAGATCGACGAGGTGATGATGCGTATCGTCGACGTGCTCTATTCTTTGCCGTTCATCTTCTTCGTCATCATGCTGGTGGTGTTCTTCGGCAGGAATTTCGTGCTGATGTTCCTGGCCGTCGGCGCCGTGCTGTGGCTCGACATGGCGCGCATCGTGCGCGGACAGGCGCTGTCGATCCGCCGGCAGGAATATGTCCAGGCGGCCGAAGCCATGGGCGTCGGCCAGCGCGGCATTCTGCTGCGCCATGTGATCCCCAATTTGCTCGGGCCGGTGGTGATCTACATGACGCTGCTGGTGCCGCAGGTCATCATCCTGGAGAGTTTTTTGTCGTTCCTTGGGCTTGGAGTCCAGGAGCCGATGACCAGCTGGGGCGTGCTGATCTCGGTCGGCGCCCAGAACATCGGCTCGGCCAACTGGCTGCTTTTGTTCCCGGCCTTCTTTCTCGTCTCCACGCTGTTCGCGCTGAATTTCGTCGGCGATGGGCTGCGCGACGCGCTCGACCCCAGGGATCGTTGAGATGGTCGCTTCCGAAACGATCCTCAGCGTCAAGGACCTTCGGGTCCGCTTCCGAACGCTCGACGGCGCGGTCGAAGCCGTCAAAGGCATCAACATCCACGTCAATGCAGGCGAAACCGTTGCCGTGGTCGGCGAATCCGGGTCCGGCAAGAGCCAGACGATGATGGCGGCGATGAGCCTGCTGGCCTCGAACGGCGAGGCGACAGGCGTCGTCGACTATCGCGGCCGCAATCTTTTGACCCTAAGCAAGTCCGAGCTCAATCAGATCCGCGGCCGCAAGATCAGCATGATCTTCCAGGAGCCGATGACCTCGCTCGATCCGCTCTATTCGATCGGCAATCAGCTGATCGAACCGATCCGCCGGCATCGCGGGCTTAGCGCCGCCGAGGCACGCGAAGAGGCGCTAAAGCTCTTGCGGCTGGTCCATATTCCCGATCCGGAGCGGCGGATGAAATCCTATCCGCACGAGTTGTCGGGCGGCCAACGCCAGCGCGTCATGATCGCCATGGCGCTGGCCAACGACCCCGACATACTGATCGCCGACGAGCCGACGACCGCGCTCGACGTGACGATCCAGGCGCAGATCCTCATGCTGCTCGCCGAACTGCAGCGCAAGCTCGGCATGGCGATCGTCTTCATCACCCACGATCTCGGCATCGTCAGGCGCTTTGCCGACCGGGTCTATGTCATGCGCTATGGCGAGGTGGTCGAGGAGGGCGAGGCGGAAGCGATCTTCGCCAACCCGCAGCATGCCTATACCAAGATGCTGTTGGCCGCCGAGCCGACCGGCACCAAGGCGCCGCCGCCTCCGAATGCGCCTGTCCTGCTTGAAGGCAGGAACGTCGAGGTGACCTTCAAGATCGGCGGCGGATTTCTTGGCGGCGAGCCGCTGCTGCTGCGCGCCGTCGATCGCATTTCGATCCGGCTGAAGCGCAACCAGACCATCGGCATCGTCGGCGAATCGGGTTCGGGAAAATCGACGCTCGGCCGGGCCTTGCTGCGGCTGCTGCCAAGCGATGGCCTCATCCGCTTTGGCGATCGCGATATTTCCGCCGCCGACCGTCAGGCCATGCGGCCGCTGCGGCGCGAATTGCAGCTGGTCTTCCAGGACCCGTTCGGTTCGCTGTCGCCGCGCATGACCGTCGGCCAGGTCATTACCGAAGGGCTTCTGGTGCATGAGCCGACCCTGTCGGGCAGGCAACGCGATCTGCGCGCAGTCGAGGCCTTACGCGAGGTCGGGCTCGATCCGAATGCGCGCAATCGCTACCCGCACGAATTCTCCGGCGGTCAGCGCCAGCGCATCGCCATCGCGCGGGCGATGATCCTCAAGCCCAAAGTGGTCGTCCTCGACGAGCCGACGTCGGCGCTCGACCGCTCCGTCCAGAAGCAGATCGTCGAACTGCTGCGCAAGCTGCAGGCAGATAACGAACTGTCCTACCTGTTCATCAGCCACGATCTCGCGGTCGTGCGCGCCATGGCCGACTACATCATCGTCATGAAGCAGGGCAAGATCGTCGAGGAAGGGCCGACCGAGGCGATCTTCAGCAATCCGCAAGCTACCTACACGCAGACGCTGATGGCCGCGGCCATCGACGTCACACGGTTTCGCTTGAGCGCATAGCGCGGCCGGTCAGGACTGCAGCAGGTGGCGGGTGAAAGACACGTCCCTCGGTATCCTGCATCAAGAAACACACCAGGCAGCGCGCTGAAGCGCGAGGCCGAAACGGAAGCTCAGGCTATCCGCGTTAGCGTTCAGGATGATAAGGTGGATCTTGAGGGCAAGGTCGAGGCTTGGCCTGAGTGCTACCGAGCCTGCCGCCTGGTCGTCGCCGGCCCGAGAATCTGGACACGGCGATTTCTTTGAGGCCGCGTCCCTTCGATCGACAGACGCGGCAGGCCTTGCATGAACATCGTGATGTTTACCAACACATTCACCCCGCATGTCGGCGGCGTTGCACACAGCGTTGCGTCGTTGTCGGAGATGCTGCGTGAGTTGGGGCATGCAGTCCTGATCGTCGCGCCGGACTATGCGGAAGCAGCGCGATCAGAAAGCGACATCCTCCGCGTCCCGGCGATCCAGAATTTTAACGGGAGCGATTTTTCAGTGCCGATCCCGTTCACCCGCTCCCTTGAGAAGACACTGAACGCCTTCAAACCGGATATCGTCCATTCGCACCACCCGTTTCTTCTCGGCGACACCGCCCTTCGCATCGCGGCTTCACGAGCGTTGCCGACGATATTTACCTATCACACCCGCTACGAACTCTACGGCCACTACGTTGCGCAGGATGCACCGGTCCTCCAACGCCTCGTGCTCAGCCTCGCGGCTGGCTACTGTGATCTGTGCGAGCATATCATCGCTCCAACTCGCAGCATTGCCGACCTCTTGTGCCACCACGATGTCACCAAACCGATCACCATAATCCCGACCGGGATCGACCTGGCCAGGTTCGCCGAAGGAGATCGGCTGAGATTGCGGAGCCGGTTGGGACTAGCGAAAACCGATTTCATCGTCGGGCACGTAGGCCGGCTGGCGCCGGAGAAGAACCTGACTTACCTCACTGAAGCAGTTTGCCTGTTTCTTTCGCAAAATGAGCGCGCGCATTTTGTTGCCGCCGGCGACGGTGCGTCAGCGTCCGAAATGCGCCGAATGCTGGACGAGGCAGGTCTTCAGGACAGATGCCATCTGCTAGGCGTGGTCGAAGGCGCCGAACTGGCCGACGTCTATGCCGCCATGGACGTCTTCGCCTTCTCGTCGCGCTCCGAAACCCAAGGTCTTGTGCTTGTCGAGGCGATGGCGACCGGCGTTCCCGTGGTCGGGCTCAATGAACCTGGAGTCCGTGAGGTGGTACGCAACGGAAAGAACGGCTATCTCCTGTCAGCCGATGCGTCCCCAGGCCTATTCTCCAAGGCTCTCGCCAGAGTCCGCGCGATCACTGCGCCGGGCCGAGCGGCATTGCAAGAAGAAGCCAGACAGACCGCGGCCTCCTATTCACGATCCTCAACCGCGCAGCAGACCGTCGATCTCTATTCGCAGGCTGTCGCAAGCCATGCCGGTGCCAGAGCTACCCGCACTCGTTCGTTTGAGGCGACGCTCGAAGGTCTCAAGCAGGAATGGAGAATCCTCGCTAACCTTGCCAATGCCGTCAAGGACGCGGTGGCGACGCGCAGTGATTCCGAAAGTTGACGGCTGTGGGACGCCGCGGTTGCGCCCCGTCTTCGCCTGCCCCTATCCGTTCCGCTGAATGAGGAATTTCATCGGCACGATCCGAGCGCGCCTGTTAGTCTCGACGCATCATCGATGCTTTTGGCCGAGACATCAGCTCCGCCCTAGGAGCAGACGCCCCCAAAACGGATCTGAATCTGGTCACCGATGCGATATTTGCTTCGTCAAATGGCTTGGCCGCCTGCGAAACACCTTGTTGAGGTCAGGCATGTCGCGGACAGCGCCGCCAAACTTCGAGGGTGCGGTCACTGAACCCTGTGGCACGGCTCCCGGGCGACCGTGATGGCTTCGACCGACTGGTGCGCAAAGCGCTTTCCGTAGGCATTGCTTCTTCGGTGCGCAGATTTGTGACGGCGGTCGTGATCTGGCTCGCCGAGCCCATAAAGCAACGCTGATGTTGATCCCTGGGATCATCGCCGTGTGATGCCAAGCCGGCGTGTGGCCAGATGCGGCAACATTAGCAAGTGGAACAATCCGACAGCCGGTGAGTTTTCAAGGTGAAGGGCGATCTGTTTCGGAGGAAGACCAGAATGAAACGCGTCCTTGCACAAAATGCGGTACGACTGATGCTGGGCGGCGTGACCGCCTGTCTGCTTATGGTCGTCGAGATTCCCAACCCGGTTGCACCATTGGCGCTTGTGTCCGAGGCAAGGGCAGCCACCGACGTTTCCATTTCGATCAGCACATTCTATGACGACCTGTCTTCCCATGGTGATTGGGTTTCCTACCAGGGAGCGCCCGTTTTCGTCCCGGTTGATGTCCCTGACGATTGGCGTCCGTATACCATTGGACACTGGGTCTATACCGAGCAGTATGGCTGGCTCTGGGTGTCCGACGAGCCGTTCGGCTGGGCGACCTACCATTACGGCCGGTGGGGCTATGCCGACGACATCGGCTGGTACTGGGTTCCCGGCACTCGTTGGGCGCCAGCCTGGGTGAGCTGGCGGCGTGAAAGGGAGCACATCATCTGGGCTCCGCTGCCGCCACGCCGCGATCCCGATTTGATTTCAATCGAGGTGACCTTCGACACCACGCCGGATTTTTACTGGGTCGTGGTCCCCACCCGCGAATTCCTTGCTGAGGACATTTCCGTCGTCGTTATCCGTGATGAGCCGGAGTTTGTGCGCATTGTCGAAGCGGCCGAGCCTGCCGGCGACGTGACGATCCAGAACAACGTGGTGATCAACAACGTCATTGATGTTGATGTGATCGAGAAAGAGACGAGCCAGGAGGTGACCGTCGTCGAGGTCAGCGAGACCGAGACGCCCGAGCAGGCCGGCAAATTGGAAAACAATACGGTCACGGTCTTTGAAGGTGAAGTGAAAGCCGATCCCGATGCCAAACCAGCTGAGCTCAAAGACATCGAGGAGGTGAAGCAGGTTCAGGCAGGCCGGAAATCGAAGCCGACCGAAGGCGCAGCAACGACCGAACAGGCGCCGGCGACCGGCGAAGAGGTTGAGCCGGAAGAGACCGCCAAGCCTGAGAAGCCGACGAGCGAGGAGCAACCGACCATTGAGCAGCAGCAGGCCGAACCGGACCAGGCGGCCAAACCTGAGAAGCCGAAGGCCAAGGAGCAGCCCGCAGCCGAGCAGCAGCAGGCCGAGCCGGAACAGGCGGCCAAGCCTAAGAAGCGGAAGGCCAAGGAGCAGCCCGCCGCCGAGCAGCAGCAGGCCGAGCCAGAACAGGTGGCCAAGCCTAAGAAGCGGAAGGCCAAGGAGCAGCCCGCCGCCGAGCAGCAGCAGGCCGAGCCGGAACAGGCGGCCAAGCCTAAGAAGCGGAAGGCCAAGGAGCAGCCTGCCGCCGAGCAGCAGCAGGCCGAGCCGGAGCAGGCGGCCAAGCCTAAGAAGCGGAAGGCCAAGGAGCAGCCTGCCGCCGAGCAGCAGCAGGCCGAGCCGGAACAGGCGGCCGAGCCCAAGCCACAGAAGCAAGAAAACAAGGCGTGCGACCCGCAGAACGGGGCGAACTGCTAGTGTGCGGGTACAGACTACGGCACCGCGATCGTTCCACCGCGGTGCCCGCTGAACGGCATCGCACGCCAAAGCTGCGAACCCTTGCCATGCGGACGATCGCGTCCTTGACGGCTCGGCGCGCCGGCTGAACGGCAATCGGCGGTAATTGGGCAGTCATTTCGCGGAATATCGCGCCATCCAACGTTCTCCGCCGCGCACGAGCGTGTGGAGTCCAGTCCGGAGCATCCATTGCGAGCACCTCTTCGGAACGGACTTAACCATCTCGCCGTCGGAACCGCGAACCTGTCTTCAGGAGCGTTGGTGGTAGTTCTCGCGAGGTCAACTTCTAGCGTTCACCTCAAGCACCCCGAAAGACCGCTGTTGGGGCACTTGCCGACATCGCTCAGTTTCGAGGACCTGTGCCTTGCCTCGCTTGACAGAGGACTTCTCGCGACCGCAAAGTCTCGTGATGCAGACGATTAGTTGGAATAGAATTGCGCGTGGTGCGGCCGTCGGGGCAATCGTGCTGATGATTGGCACAAATGTGCCTGGGTCGGCGCGTGCCGACGGCTCGCTCCTTCTCACAAGCCCGTCTCAGCCAGCCAATGTCGGCGACGCGATGCTGGCGGCCGCCAGTTATCATGATTCCGGCGCATATGATCGCGACCTTGCCGCCGTGGCGAAGCAGGCCGGCGATTGGGTCGTCAAGCGCGCAATGGAGGTGCCTCGCCCCGCACTGGTGCTCGATATCGACGAGACGGCTTTGGCCAACTGGGAAGTGATCACACGTGACAATTTCGGCCGCCCGATCGGCGGCGCCTGCGACATCGCAATCGACGGTCCCTGTGGCTGGGCCGCCTGGGACCAACTCGCGAAGGATCCGGCCATCGACCCCGTGCTGGAGGTTTTCCGGCAGGCGCGAACGGCGAAAGTCGCAGTATTCTTCATCACCGGACGTCCGGAGGACCAGCGTCAGGCGACCGAACAGAACCTGCAATCGGCCGGCTATGCCGGCTATGAGCAACTTTATATGGTCCAGCCGGGAGCCAAATATGGTTCCGCCGCTGATTTCAAGGCACCCGTAAGAGCCGAAATCGAAAAGGCCGGCTACACGATCATTGCCAATGTCGGTGATCAGCCATCCGACCTGTTCGGGGGACACGCCGAGAAGCTGTTCCTGCTGCCGAATCCGTTCTACAGGGTTCGCTGACGACGTGTACGGCGAAAACCCGAACGCTAGGGCCCCTGCCACACAACGGCAGGCCGTGACCCGTTGTTTAGCTTGAGCAGCAACGAACGACGGCTGTTGGGCGGGCAGACATGCCGATCATATTCATCTCCGGGTACGGCAACGTGGCGATATCAGCCCAGGCGGTCGAAGATTTGACAGCCGCATATCGGCACGACCAAGAGGGGCCCCCTGGTCGGGCCTGACCACAGACGATCGATTGCGGCTAATGTCATGGCCGGAGCAGAAGTTTCGGCTGATTGCCTGGAAAGGCAAATCATCGACCTCAAAGGGCACGGCGCCGGCGATGCCTCCTCCAGCTTCAACCTGCCTTAGACGTTCTGGCTGATGCTATGGCCGATACCGCCATCTACTCGCTTTGTACCATCCCGCACCCGGAAAGCGAGAGCGCGCTAGCTGAGTTCCGCCGCGTCCCGAAGCTCGGCGGGCGGCTGGTGTTCATCTCGCATGGCGGCGGAGAAACTCCGCTCCCCGAGCGCACTGCAAAGGCGTCTTGTCGGATTGTGGGGCTGGCTCCCGGTGCTGCCATCTGACGCGCGGGCCAGCGTGGCTGATCTCGGACGCCGGTTTCACTATCCAGCGCCAGGCAAGAAGGCGGTTTCCCGCGCGACTCCGGCAGCTCGCAGTCCACACCGCGCGGAAAGCGCTCCCCGCCGCTGAAACAAACGAAACACTTCGCGTTCGGCGCGGAAAAACGTCTGAAACAGGGATGGTTTAAATGCAATGGCATCGCTGCACCCGCGGCGCCAATCAATGGAGTGTTGCAATGTCGATAATGCGAGCAGCTTACCGCTCTTTCCGGGACTACCGGGTTCACCGTATGGCGGAACGGACGCTTGCGGCGATGGACGATGCCTTCCTGAGGGACATCGGGATCAGCCGGTCCGAGATTGGTTTGGTGGTCCGCGGCTTGAAGCGCGGCCAAGAAGACAAGGCGGGCTGAACCATGAAGCTTTCATTCAGGCTCCCGCTACTGGCCTGTGCGAGCGCGGCCGCCCTTCTGGCGGCGCCTGCCGCCAATGCCCATGAAACGGGCGTTCCGCACCGCCAGGCCAAGGCGGCGTTTGCAGAGGATTCGACAAGCGTCCCGCTGTTCGAAAACCTCGGCAGTTATTCCTACCCTGTCACCACCGCCAACCCGCTGGCGCAGGCCTATTTCAATCAGGGCCTGCGCTGGGCGTGGGCATTCAACCACGCCGAGGCGCAACGCGCTTTCAGGGCCGCCCAGAAGCTGGACCCGACCTGCGCCATGTGTTTCTGGGGCGAGGCCTACGTGCTCGGCCCCAACATCAACGCCGGCATGGGCCAAGAGGCGGCCGCGAACGCCGCCGAGGCCGTAGCGCAGGCGCGCAAGCTAGCGCACCTCGCCTCCAGCCGGGAAAAGGATCTTATCGCCGCGCTCTCCAGGCGCTACAGCGCCGATACTTCGGCCGATCAGGGCGCCCTGAACCAGGCCTATGCTGCGGCGATGGCGGAACTGGCAGACCGCCATCCGCAGGACGACGAGATCGCCACGCTCTACGCTGACGCCCTTATGAACCTGATGCCCTGGGACTACTGGCTTGACGGCGGAGCAACGCCAAAGCCGGACACGGTCAAGCTTGTGGCCTCGCTGGAGCGGGTGCTGGCGCGCAATCCGGATCATGCCGGTGCGATCCATCTCTATATCCATGCCGTCGAAGCGTCGACGACGCCGGAAAGGGCCGAAGCCCATGCCGACCGGCTTGCCGCCCTCATGCCCGGCGCCGGACACATCGTGCACATGCCAGCGCATATCTATCACCAGGTCGGCAGGTGGATCGACAGCCTGGAGATCAACCGCAAGGCGGTGGCGGCGGACGAGGCCTATTTCGAGCGCGTCGGCATAGCGCCGGAGAGCACGCCCGGTGTCTACACGGACGGCTATTATCCGCACAACCTGCATTTCCTGATGACCTCAGCACAGATGGCGGGCGACATCGAGGCAATCGCCGAGGCGGCCAAAAAGCTCGAATCCCTGGTCTCCAACACCACGGCCAGGAAGGTGGCCGGGCTGCAGCCGATCAAGGCGGCGGCCTATTTTGCGCACGCCCAGTACAGCGGTCCCGAGGTCATACTCGCGCTGCCGCTGCCGGCAAACGCCCTGCCTTATGTCGAGGCAACCTGGCGATATGCGCGGGGCATCGCCTTCGCCGCAAAAGGCGCGAGCGAGGCGGCGCGCGCCGAGACCGCGGCAATCCGCGAGCTCGCCGCCGAGACCGATTTTTCCACGGAAACGGCGGGAGGACTTCCGGCGCCGGATTTGCTGGAATTGAGCGCGCTGATCGTGGAGGCCCGCATTGCCCAGCACCAGGGCAACCTGCGGGAAGCGCGCAATAAGCTTGAGGCGGCGGTCGCGATCGAGGACGGCCTTGCCTATATGGAACCGGCCTACTGGTATTATCCGGTCCGACAGACCCTCGGCGCGGTCTACATGGCCATGGGTGAGCACGAGGCGGCCGCGGCAGCCTTCGAGCACGTGCTGGAGCAGACTCCAAACAACGCCTGGGCGTTGTGGGGCCTGCGCGAGGTTTTCCGCAGGACCGGCAGGACAGCGGACGCCGAAGAGATGGATGCGCGCTTCAAGGCCGCCTGGGTGGGAGCGCCGGATTTTCTCGGCATCGAACGGCTCTGACCCGCGCTTAAAGTGCCGGCGTCCTTGTCGGCTCAGGAAACGTGTCGCAGCCTCGCAACCCCGGCTGCGATAGACAATCCCAGGTTGAAAAAGACATGCTTTGGCCGGTACGCCTGCCTTTCAGTGCCACACGTCATAGTGGAAACGCAACGCAGCTGGATCCCGAAGATCAGAGGTTGAGCGGGGCAATCCCCTGGAGCCACAAAATCGCATAAAGCGCAAGGGACGAGGCGCTGGTCCAACCCAGCGGCGGCGCGCTCAAGCGTAGAGGTAACCCATGCCGCGGATCGTCCTGATCACCTCCGGCTTGGAGGGATCGACCTCGATTTTCTTCCGCAGGCGCGAAACGCGAATGTCGATGCTGCGATCGAAGGGATCCCACCCGCGGTCATGGGCGAGCTCGAGCAGTTGATCGCGGTTGAGTACTCGTCCACGATGTTCGCTGAATACTTTCAGAAGCCGGAACTCCATCGCGGTGATCGCTATTTCGACCCCCTCGGCGTTGTATAATTTGTGTTCGTCCGGGTCGAAGCGGCACTTGCCGAACTGGACCTGGTGAGGACCCGGAGTACTCGCTTTCTCCGCAGCTCGTTCACTCGCCGACGTCCTGCGCAGCACGGCCTTCACCCGCGCCAGCAGCTCCCGCAGGTCGACGGGCTTCGCGACATAGTCGTCGGCGCCAATCTCCAATCCGACAACGCGGTCGACGATTTCCGCCGATCCGGTCAGCATGATAATGGCAACGTCTGAGTGCTCTCGTAGATATCGCGCCAGGGAGAGGCCATCCTCACCTGGCATTCGGATATCCAAGATGACCACATCGACGTGCTGGCTATCAACAAGTTCACGCAGGGCAGGCCCCGCGTTGGCCGGCGTCACGGCATAGCCATGATGCTCCAGATATTCCGCTACCGTGTCGCGGATATCCGGTTCGTCATCGCAGACAACTACGTGTGCGTGCGTCGTCAAAATCGACCACCGAGCAACTAGCTAATGGATAAGCTGCCCCTAAAGTGACGTGCAAATCAACGGATCTGTCAAGTATTGTTGTTGACCAGATTCGAGACAAACGAACGGAGCTCGTTAGGTTTGATCGGTTTCTCAAGATAGGGCCGTTTCGCGGCGCGCAGGAACATCTGCGCGTCCGGGCTGATCGTGTCCCCTGTCAGGAAGGCTAACCTGTCGAGCTCGGCCGGATGGAGCTTGGCAATCTGGTTGAACAATCCCCGTCCATCCATGTTCGGCATTTTCAGATCGCTCAGGATCAGCGCGAAGGTGCGGTTCTGGAGATGCAGCAGCGCTTCTTCGCCGGATCTGGCAATGGTGACCTTGAAACCATCCCGCCTGAGCACCTCAGCGACCAGCTCACCCACTTCCTCTTCGTCGTCCACCACCAGACAAGCAATGCCGGTTGAATTCGGGAGCTCGTCTTCGGCCGTTTCGGCTCGTTCCTCGAGACGGTCCGAAGCAGGCAGCGAAAGTATGAAGGTCGAGCCACCCTCCTCGGGGGATTCGACCTCGATGGTTCCTCCATGGGATTGAACGATCCGATGACAGAAGGACAGCCCGATCCCGGTCCCTGACCCAATCTCTTTGGTCGTGAAGAACGGCTCGAAAATGCGGGGAAGTATCTCTTTGGGAATTCCCGGGCCGGTGTCGGCAACGCTGACGACTATGTTGCCGGTCGTGGGCTGAAGCCGCGTTGAAACCGTGATTGTCCGTCGCCCTTCCCAGCCGTGCAGCGCCTGTTCTGCATTAACCAGCAAATTGATCAGCACCTGGGCAAGCTGATCGGGATCCGCCCAGATCGGAGGAAGGCCAGGTTCAAGATGAACTGAAAGCCCGATGTCCGACGATCGAATCGAATAGCTCGCCACTTCCACCGCTTCGGAAATAATATCATCGATCGCAACGTTTGAGGTTCGCGTCGGCTGCTGTCTGGCCATAGCCAGGAAAGTCTTGACGATCCTGGCGCAGCGTTCGGCTGCCTTGCTCATCTTGTCGGCGCGTTCCACGACCTTGGCGTCGGTAGCAGTCTCCTTCAACAGCGATGACAGGCCAAGCACCACCGAGAGCGGATTGTTGAGCTCATGCGCCACCCCCGCCAGCAATCCACCGAGCGCCGACATTTTTTCGTTCTGGTGCAGTGTCTCGCGCTGCCGCTCCAATTCCTGCTGCATTTCGATACGGTCGGTGAGATCGTAGGCGTGGGAAACGATCACCTTCTCACCATGGTAATCGATCAGTCGAGACGAAATCGAGCACCAGCAGGTTCCACCGTCCTTGCGTTTGAGCTGGGTTTCGAAATCGTCGACCAACCCCGTCGCGAGCAGCCGCTCGACGTATCGGATCCGCTCTGAAGGATCGACATAATAGTCGACGGCGCTGGTGACGTCGCCGAGCAGCTCAACGGTGGCGGGGCTGCGGTAAAGCAGCTTCCCGTCATGGGCGCGGGTCATCTGGATGTTGACGGGGCAGGCTTCGAGGACTTTACGGACCAGTTCATCCGCTTCCTTGGCGGCCTCCTCGGCCCGCTTGCGCTCTGTAATGTCGACACGGGTGACCACGAATCCGCCTTCGCGGGTCGGACAGTTCGAGACGAAAAACCAACGCCCGTCCGTATGACGGAATTCCTGTTGCCGGAATTCGCGGCGGTCCCGTGCCCTCTCGGCAAGCCAGTCGTCGATCTTGTCCCGAGGAACCGGAAACTGGTTGCGCTCTGCGGTCACGCGGAGGAAATCGAACCAGTTCACCCCGGGAACGAGCACATCCGCGCTTATCGCGTGCATCTGGCGGTACCTGCTGTTAGCCAGCACCAGGCAATCATTCCTGTCGTAGAGGGCAAATCCTTCGGCCAGAGATTCGATCGCGTCGATCAGCCGCTCGTTGGCCTTGCGCGTTTCTTGCTGGGCGGCGATCATGTCGGTGATATCAGTCGTGTTCGATACGATCACCTGCCTTCCCTGGAAATCGATCAGGCGAGCGGAAATCGAAGCCCAGAAGGCCTTGTTCTCGGTGTCGTACTGCTGGACCCGAAAATCATCGATCCTGCCCTTTTCGATCAGGGTGCGCTCCAATATTGCGCTATAGTCTGGATCGACATAGTGGTCGGTTATTCGAGGACGGTCGGCGTAGAGATCTCTGGTAGCGGGATTGCGGTAGAGCGTTTCTCCCTCGAACGTGGTCATGCGTATTGGCGAAGGGCAGGCATCGAGCACCTTTTGCAGCAGTGCCGTCGCGTCGCGCTCGGCAGCCTCGGCCTTCTTTCGCCCGCTGATGTCGGCGCGCGTTACGACGAAGCCGCCAAGATCGGTGGGATGTATCGAAACCGAGTGCCATTTGCCGTCGGAGAGGGGTACCTCGAAATGGGAGTGGAACTCGATCCGGCCTTGAATCCGCTCGTCGAGCCACTCATCCTCACGCCCAACCGCATTGCGGTACACGCCGCGCTTGGCGGATTCGCGAAGGAGTTCGCCCCATTCCACACCCGGTTCAACGAGATCCCGCACCGGGTGGTTCAGATCGCGGTAAAGGCTGTTGCACATGACCAGGCGGTGATCTTCGTCGTACAGCGCGAATCCCTCGGAGAGTGATTCAATGGCGTCTGCGAGCATCTCCCGCGCCGCAGCGACTTCGCCGTCACGCTTCTTCTGCTTGGTCACATCGGCGATGCCGGCCAGAACCACTCGCCGGCCCTGGAACGCGACGATCCTGAGATTGCCCGTGGCCCAGAACTCCTGGCCGTCGGGTCTTTTAAGAAGCACCTCGCAATTTTCGACGACGCCCTTTAGCATGAGCTCCCGATTGATTTCCCGGTGTTTCTCGGGGTCGACAAAGTAGTCGCCGAGCCGCACCGTCTCACGTTGCGCCTTTTTGCTCCATCCAAGCAGCCGTTCGGCAGCATTGCTCTGATAGATGAGTTCCCCCGAACTTGCATCGTTCATCCATACCGGCAACGGATGGTGCTTGATCAGGAAACCGAACAGATCCTCGCGCTGCTTCCGTTCCGTGATGTCCAATACCCCGATGATGAGCGAGGGGCGCCCGCCATAAACGCCTCGACGGCAGTTGGTCGAGCACCAGACGGTCGATCCGCTTGTATTTCTGAGCTGGATTTCGTGATCCCGCACGATGTCGCTGTTGCTGGCGAGAGAACTGATTTCATCGAATTCGCCAGTATTCACGAAATGACCCGTCAGGAATTGCGGCTCGTTCGGGGTCCATTTTCGGCCAAGCAGGTTCGACGCATCGAGGCTTTCGTAGAGGATCTGCCCGCTTCCCGCGTCCACCACCCAAACGGGCAGCGGGTGACTGTCCGTGATGCAGCGGAATATCTCCGCGTTTTCCCGGTG
Source organism: Mesorhizobium sp. WSM4842 (assembly GCF_055901575.1). Classification (NCBI taxonomy): domain Bacteria; kingdom Pseudomonadati; phylum Pseudomonadota; class Alphaproteobacteria; order Hyphomicrobiales; family Phyllobacteriaceae; genus Mesorhizobium; species Mesorhizobium sp. WSM4842. Next base: position 5,891,769 of record NZ_CM148372.1, on the reverse strand, counting down.
CGCGATCTGCGCTCGCTTCATGTCGGTAATGTCGACGCTTACCAGGGCCACGCCGCCATCAGGCCGAGGATGTGCGGTGAGCAACTTCCACCGGCCATCCAATGTCTCAGCTTCAACTGGAGCGTCGTCGATTTGCGTCCATCGCGCCGCGGCGCTTTCAACGAACGCGTTGCCGGGCTCGATGGGGCGGCCGTCGAAACTTTTCAGATATGAGAGGGCTTCGGCGACTGCGGCAATGGCGTCCATCGGCTGCATCCCGCCGCGGTCGAGGCGCTGGCTTCCAAATATCTCCAGATTGCTCCCAACGAGGACATTGTTGGCGTCAAAGAGGGCATAGCCTGTGTGTGTGGATGTGACCGGATTATCAGGCAGCATGGTCGTTCCCCTTTATTCGCGTGATCGCCCGAGGGCGGATACTAGACCCTCTTTGTTTCAGCACACATTCAGACGCTGCGTGATTTGTTTCAACTGTTTCGGCGGGAGTCATCGCCAGCGCTGACGTGAAAACGAAACTCTATCCAATCCTTCGGAAAAAACGGCCGAAACACGAATGGCCTAGGTTGCACGGCCGATATCACGGATCGAGCAAACGACTCGGACCAGTCACAAAACGCCGCCTGTCATCCCGTCGCGCGCGCCGCTGAAACAAACGAAACACTCCCACCGCTCTACAGAAAAACGCCCGAAACGAAAGCGGTGTATGACAATAAGAACCGCAGATGCGGCAGATTCACTGGCGAGACGCAAATATCCAGCGCCCTGGACAAACATCTAGTCTTGTCGAGATGTCGACGCGTCTTGCTCCGAAACCTGAGGTTCAAAATGCATAAACCAGTTACTTCGTACGATTTCCCCGACCGGCTCCGCGCGAGCCTTATTGACCAAAACCATCCGGCCCATGAAGAGGCTCGCCGGCTCTTACAACGCCATGATCGACAAGGGGCAGACGTCAACCCCATCACGCGACGGCTGATCGGGAACAGCCGCCATTCATACAGGCCGCGTTGACGCCGCCGAATGGTGATGATCTCGGCTGCTATCAAGCAGCCCTCCGAACACCGCACGAACCTAACAAGACAACCGTGCGCTGAACAACCTGCCGCCGCAGGACAGGGGAACTGGGGGCGCTGATAACAGCGTTCGGCCGGCACCGTCGAGATTAGACAAGCGGCGACTCGTCCGCCGCTTGGAAAGCGGTGGCGGCGGCTTCGACCGGAGCACCCGATCGGGCATCAGCTTGGTTGGGGTTGCGCAGCCCGATCGGGTGCGTTTCAGTAGAACTCCCCTCGGCTTCAGCTTTGAGAGCTGCGTCGTTAGTCCGTAGCCGCGCCCAGTCGTGAGTAGGCACCGCCAAGCACCACCAGTTCATCATGCGGACCTTGTTCGACGATGCCGGTATCGGCGACCACCACGATGCGATCGGCATTGGCGCCGCGCGTGAAGGGCCAGCCTTGCTGCGGCCGCGGCTAAAACTAAACTACGATTGTCATGTTATCCTAGTCAGGTGCGCGGATCAACCTCCGAAGGCGGTCATCTGGGCAATGCCACCGCGGCTCATCTGGACAGTTCGGCCTCGGCCGCGATTGCCCTTTCAATTGAAACGGTTGGCGCGGAAGGTTGCAAGCATGGGGTGCGGATTGTCGGAGGCGATTTCTTTGGCTAGCAATTCGCCGACGATCAGTCCAAGCGTGGCGCCGCTGTGGCTAAAGGCGACGTGAAGATCGGCGACGGTCTCGACGGAGCCAAGCACCGGCTCGCCATCGCCGGGGATAGGCTTCGGGCCAACGGCGTAGGTTGCGAGTTGGAGCCGCGGATTGCCGTCGAGCACGGCGCTAGCTTCGTCGAGCAGTCCTTTGACGGTTTTGTTGTGCACGGTGTAGGTGTCGTCCGAGTTGACCACGACTTCTTCCTCCGACCATGCCGAATCCAAAACAAGTGCGCCATCCGGCGTCGGGCGCACCGCCACGCGCGGCGTATTTAGCACGGCACGGAGGTCGGCCTTGACGGGCTTGGTCTTCAAGAGAAGTGAAATCGGCGTGGCGTCGGGGACATGGACTCCGATCTCCGCAAGCATGGAAGGCGTCGCTGGCCCAACGGCAAGGACCACTGCATCCGCCTCGACCGCCGCACCGCCAGCAGTGACGACGCCACGCGCGCGACCACCTGTGGCAACTATCCGCACGCGTCCAGCGTCCTGAACAAGCTTGCCGCCGCGCGAGCGGAATTCATTGAGCAGCAGATCGATCAAAGAGGGCAGGTCAACCCATCCTTCGCCAGGATTGAAAATGGCGCCCTGCGGGGTGACTGCACTGGCATTGACCCCGGGCGTCACTGCGCCAACTTCGGCAGGGCCGAGCAGAAGCGCGTCATAACCAATATCCTGCTCCAGCTGCCAGATGGACGCGATCTGGTTCGCCTCATCATCCGCATCCCAGGTCAGGCCGCCGTCAAAGCGAAGCCAGGACGCGGTTTCCGGCCTTGTGGCGGCCAGGGTCCGATAGCGGTCGACGCCTGCAAGCCTCAAGCGGTGATAGGCAGTCTCCGCGCGTCGCGCTGAGTTCAGCCAGGAAAGTGAACGGCCGGATGCACCGTTGGATGGCGCGCCGTCATTGACAATGGTCACATCAAAGCCAAGGCGGGCAAGGTGCAGCGCGGTCGAGGTGCCAAAGATGCCTGCGCCGACAACGACGACATGGCGCGGCTTTGGGGATGCAGTCATAGAGAAATCCTTCTACGCAGAAGATGGGCTGGGAGTTGTGAGGTCGCCACAAAGCGCGGCGGAACTAGTAGTCCGACAGCTTCTTCATGTAGCGCCGGCCCTCGAGCATCGGCCGATCGCGCAGACCTGCCAGCTTGTAGGCAAAACGCCATAGAGTGTCGAAGAAGACCAAAGGCACGAGATAGGGTTTGATGTGTTCGGACATACCGCCGAGGTCGAGTTCCGCTCCATCGAGCACCAGGATGTTTTCCCGGCTGCCGTACTTGATAAGGAAATCACGGGCACGTTCGGAAAGACTCCGCGTTTCGTCCAAACCCAGCAGGACCACGAAGCAAGCATCCCTATCCACCACTTCGAATGGGCCATGAAAGAACTCGTTCGCATGTATTGCCTGCGAGTCGTACCACTGCATTTCCATGAGCACGCAGATGGCGTACGAATAGGCCGCACCGTAGCTGGCACCGCTGGCAAGTGTGTAGATTGCCTCTCGAGGTGCGAAGCGAGCGGCGAAGGTCTCGAACCGGTCAGCATAGGCCCGGTGCGCGCGCTCGATGGCCGGTTGAAGATGGCTCAGGCTGATCAGCAGGTCGTCGGTTAGCCCGCCGTCCTCCCGAGCATCGATCAAACCGGCGAGCAGCATGTAGAGCACGCCGTAATTGCTGTAGGCTGCATTGATTGCTTTGCCCGTCGTATACGAGGCCTGGTAGGCAACCGGGTGGTCGACCGCCCGCGCGAGGGGCGATGTTTGGTCGAGCGTCATGCCGATTGTCGTTGCGCCTCGGTCTTTTGCGTGATTGGCCGCCCGCACGGTCTCCTTGGTGGTTCCTGTCTGCGAGCAAAGGACAACAAGCGTGTCAGGTCCCAACCGCCGCGGATCTCGGCAGACGAACTCATCCGCGTTGTAGATGTCGCAGGCGAATGTGCCATTGTGGCGGTCGAGGAAGTATTTGCCTGCCATCATGATCGAGAGCGAGCCGCCGCACGCCACGAGAAAGAGGTGCGAAAACTGCCTGCCCGCCGCAGCGTTCAGAGCGCGTTCTAGGTCGGCGGGCAGGGCGGAAATCATGAGATTCCTCGTCTCGATTGACAGAGCTTGGGCCGGCGCACAATTGACAGATAGCAGCCATTGTGCGAACGTTATCACATCCTTTTAAGCTGAAAGTCCTGCAATGGTCAAGATTGCCGCGATGGGCGATAACGTGGTCGATTGCTATCTTGCTCGCGGCGAGATGTATCCTGGCGGAAACTGCCTCAATGTCGCGGTCTATGTGAGCCGCTTCGGCGGGCAGTCGGCCTATGTGGGAGCGATCGGCAAAGACCGGGCCGGGGACCTGATCTGCACTGCACTGGCGTCGGAGCGCGTTGACGTCACCAGATTGCGGCGCCTCGAAGGGCCGACCGCTTACTGCCTCATAGGTCACCACAACGCCGATCGGATTTTCCTGGATTTCGATCTCGGCGTTTCGATGTTCACGCCGACGCAAGAAGATCTGGATTTTCTCTCAGGCTTTCAGGCTGTCCACATCGGCCAGTCCAGCGGGTTAGACCCATGGGTTGCCGCAGTTTCGAGTAAATCACTGTTATCTTACGATTTTTCCACGCGGCGGGAACCGGAACACCGGCGCGAGGTTGGACGCTATTGCTATCTGGCTTCCGTTTCAGGGGATGGTCTTGACGACAAGGAATTGGCCGTAATCGCATCCGATCTGCTTGCGTGTGGTCCAAAGTGGGTTTTGGTGACTCGCGGTCGAGCCGGCGCGGTGCTTCACAGCGACACCGTCTCCTACCGTACGCCGGCGCGGCTGGTCGAACCCATCGACACCCTGGGCGCGGGCGACACCTTCATAGCCCGAACGCTACTCGGCCTGCTTACGGATGAGGCGCCTCAGGACATTCTCCGCCATGCCGCACAGGCGGCGGCTGCAACCTGCCAGTACTACGGCGCGATCGGCCATGCGTCAGCAATCGATATAGGCAACATGACGCCCGAGATCCTCCGCGGAGCGGGGCACGTTCAACACGGGAAAACGGTCTAGCTGCGAAATTCCTCGAAACAATTGACGCGAGAAACGGACAATGCTAGGTAAAGTGATAACGTTCTCATCCATCTAATTAAACGCCACGTAAGAGCATTTTGATGGATCAGACGTCGAGTGGGAAGGCCGGGTTCGGCCAATCGTAAGAGGAGAAGACATGCAAACGAATTCGAGCAGGCGCCAACTGGTGAAATGCGGTCTGGCGCTGACTATCGCCCTGGTGACAGGACTTAGCACGTTGGCCGCGTCAACGCAGGTAAAGGCGGCCGACAACCCTTACAACCTCATCGATCCAACAACGATCAGTGTCGGAACGATGGGCGATGCGAAACCCTACGTCTTCACCGACGCCAACGGCAACTTCACCGGCTTCGACGCTGAGCTCTTCCGCGATGTGGCGCACCGGCTCGGGTTCAAGGAGGAGCAGGTCGTCTTCACCGGCCAGGAATTCTCGGCGTTGCTGCCATCCGTCGCCAACGGCCGCTTCGACGTCGCTGTCGCCGCCATTGGCACGACCGCGGAGCGCAAGAAGACCGTGGATTTTGGCGATGGCTATCTCGCGGGTTACCTTTCGATCATTTCCGCCGATCCGGCTCTGACGAGCAATGAGAGCACCTCCGGAAAGCGCATCGGCGTGATCCAGGGGACGCTGCAGGAAATCTATGCCGAGAAGAATCTGAAGGGCGACATCGTCAAGTTCCCCGACAACAACACCGCGGTGGCGGCGCTGAACAACGGGACGATCGACGGCCATTTCACCGACTATGAGTCGGCCAAGCAGTATGTAGAACGCTATAAAAACCTGAAGATAACAATGAACGTGCCGTCCTTCGATGCGCCAGCCGGGTTCGTGGTCAAGAAAGGCAACGATGCCTTCCGCGAGGCACTGAACAAGGCACTGCGCGAGGCCATGGACGATGGCACTTGGAAACGGCTGCACGAAAAATGGTTCGCGGGCACCCCCATGCCAGATCAATATCTGCCCAAGAAGTGAATTCGAGCGACTTCGCTGTGTTTTCCGGCCGGGCCCGTGAGCAACGGTGCCCGGCCGAGTTATAGATGGACTTGATATGAGCTGGTTCGATACCTTCTCCCGCAGCTTCCTTGATTTCCAGGCGATGGCAGAAGTTCTGCCAAACATGGTGATGGTCGGCCTCAAGAACACCCTGATCCTGGCCGTCGCCTCGACGTTTTTCGGGACGCTGATCGGTATCGTTCTCGCCGTGATGGGGATTTCCGAGAACCGGCCGCTGAAGCTCCTCGCGCGGGTCTACACCGATATCTTCCGTGGGCTTCCCGCCATTGTCACTATTCTGATCATTGGCCAAGGCTTCGCACGGTTGGGCCGGGACCTGTTCGGTCCATCGCCTTATCCGCTGGGCATTCTGGCACTCAGCCTTATTGCCGGCGCCTACATCGGAGAAATTTTCCGAGCCGGCATTCAGAGCGTCGAGCGCGGTCAGATCGACGCCACCCGCACTCTCGGAATGACGTATGGCCAAGGCATGCGCCTGGTGGTGATCCCGCAAGGCATCCGCCGCGTCCTGCCGGCACTGGTCAACCAGTTCATCGGCAACGTCAAGGACTCCAGCCTGGTCTATTTCCTTGGCCTGCTCGCCTCCGAACGCGAACTGTTCCGCGTCGGCCAAGATCAGGCCGTGCTGACCGGCAACCTGTCACCGCTCTTGCTGGCCGGCGTCTTCTACCTCGTGATCACGGTGCCGCTAACCCACCTCGTCAACTACATCGACGCGCGCATGCGCGTCGGCAAGCGTATCACCGGGGTGCAGAGCGGCCTCAAGGAAGTCGCCGAGCTTGCGGAAGCCGGTGTGCCGGGCACAGAGAAGTCGGCCGCAGCCGCGCCCGCTCGCTTCAACGGCGGCAGCATCGTGGTCACGAATATCGATATGGCCTACGGCGCCGTCCAGGTGCTCCATGACGTCAGTCTGAAAGTCGAGCCGGGGACCGTCACCTGCCTGATCGGGCCATCCGGCTCGGGCAAGTCGACCTTGCTGCGTTGCCTCAACCGCCTCGTCGAGTGTCGAGCCGGAGACATCCTGCTCGATGGCGAAAGCATCTACAAGCAGACCCCTGACCAGCTCCGGCGGTGTGTCGGCATGGTTTTCCAGCAATTCAACTTGTTCCCCGACCGCAGTGCGCTCGCCAACATCACCCTGGCGCTGCGCAAGGTAAAAGGCATGTCGCGCCAGGAGGCTGAGCGCGCGGCCTTGGCGAGGCTGCATGAAGTCGGACTCTTGGAGCGCAAAGACCATCGGCCGGCAAATCTTTCGGGCGGACAGCAGCAGCGGGTGGCCATCGCGCGCGCCCTGGCCCTCGAGCCCGAAGTCATGCTGTTCGACGAAGTCACCAGTGCTCTCGATCCGGAATTGGTAAAGGGTGTCCTGAACTTGATGGCCGACCTCGGACGGGGCGGGATGACGATGGTGGTCGTTACGCACGAGATGAACTTCGCTCGCAAGGTTGCAAACCAGGTCGTATTCATGGACGAGGGGCGGATTGTCGAGGCAGGGCGACCAGAGGACCTTTTCGACAATCCGCAAAGCCCACGTCTTCGGCGCTTTCTGTCTGAGGTGCTGTGATTGCAATGGTGTGTGCAACGGCGAGTGCTGCGGTGTTCGGACTTGCGGGGTGGGCCTAACTGCCACTAGCTCGTCTTTACGACCACGAATGGGCGGCGGGGCTTGCTGAGTGATTCAAAGATCGTCGAAAAACGCAACCATCATAGAGGTTGCTCGCCGGGCCGGGGTCAGCTCCGCCACGGCGGGGCGTGTGCTTGGCGACTACGGCTACAGCAGCCCCGAGGTTCAGGAGAAAGTGCGCGCCGCCGCAGCTGCGCTGGGCTACCGCCCCAATCGCCTGGCAAAAGGTCTGATCACCGGTAAGACGCAGACTATCGGAGTTGTGGTCGGCGATATCGAAAGCCCATTCTACGCGAGCGTCTTGCGTGGAATAGGGGATGTCGCGCGCCGTGGCGGCTTCGGGGTTATCGTTACGAATAGTGACGAAAATGCCGAACTCGAGCGGGAGGCGGTGCAACTGCTGCTGGAAAAGCAGGTCGACGGTTTGATCGTCTCGTCGACCTTCGTGGACGAGCCGGATCATCTTCGTGAGGCGGTCGCGGGCCGCTGTCCCGTTGTGCAGTTCGACCGCATCGTGGCGGGCTTGGAAACCGATTCCGTGGTGGTCGACAACGTTTCTGCGACGCGCAGCAGCATCGCTGCGATGATTGAGGCCGGACACAGTCGCATCGGCATACTGGCCGAACTGGGTCCGGGCCAGCGCGATGATGTCGGCTCGTTTGTGGCAAACGTCGATCTCTCCAGCGCTGACGTTCGCTACCACCATCCAAGCTGGCAACGGCTGTTGGGTTATCTGGAAGCTCATCGTGCCGCAGGTATCGAGCCGGATCTGCAGTTGGTCCGCCGGGTGGCGGTCTATTCCAGCGAGGCAGCCCGCAAGGAGGCGCTCGATCTGCTGACAATGCGCAATGCACCGTCCGCTCTATTTACCGCCGACGGTGTGATGTCGACAGGCGTTCTGGAGGCGACTTCCGCACTGAAGCTTGCGATTCCAGGAGACGTTTCGCTGCTTTGCTTCGACGATCTCGACTGGATGCAGTTCGTGGCCCAAGGTATCACAGCCATCGCGCAGCCAGCGCACTTGATCGGAGCGGCGGCGGCGGAGCTTCTCTTGAAGAGGCTTGCGGAGGCTACGTTACCTTTCGAGCACCGTGTCCTGGCGGCCCAAATCGTGGAGCGCAATTCGATTGCCGTGCATGTCTAGCTGCAGGCTGGATGTTCTGAGGTCCCTGAGCGGAAGCGGGCGTGTCCCTGACATTCAACCCGTGGCTGCGTTGACCTAAAACGGTCGCAGGTCATGCTGGAAAACATCGGCAGGTCAGTTTGAAACCGCTGACCTGAGCTTGCCCGGCTCGTTCGTTCACCAACACTGGCGGCCCATCGGTGCTCGTCACTGCCAGCCAGTCTGTGAAATATATTTCAGCATGTGAATTTTATTGACACTCGAGCCAACTCCTGCGAATGATCAGCTGCTGGGCCTCGGGAGAAGGTTCGGTCTCATCAACCACAAGCGGCGGCACGTAAGTGTCAGGCCGCCCAATTGACCAGGCTTCGGCCGAGGGAGGACTCTTGCGCAAATTTTTGAGCATGCTCGCCATTTCGGCAGCAGCGACCACAGTGTTGGGGGCAGGCCACGCCGCGGCCCAGGCCGCTAACCCGTTCAAGTGCGAGCCGGGTGAAAAATACGTCATGAACGTCATGGTTTCCGGCGTCGAATACTGGTTCCCGGTCTACGAGATGTTCAAGCAGGCTGGACAGCAGTTCGGTTGCGAGACCGAATACACCGGAACGCCCGAATACGATGTGAACAAGCAGATAGCGACATTCGACCAGGCGCTGGCTCAGAAGCCGGCGGGCATCCTGGTGCATCCGATGAACTCCGATCCGTTCATCGAGCCAATCAACCGGGCCATCGACCAGGGAACGGCAGTAGTCACATTCGCCGCGGATTCGCCCAACTCCAAACGAGTGTCCTACATCACCTCCGACAACGTCGCCGAAGGTACCTATGCAGCCGATGCAGTCGCCAAGGCGATGGACGGCAAGGGCGAATACGCGGTCCTTGAAAACCCCGGACAGGACAATCACGACAAGCGCATCGCCGCCTTCATCGCCCGCATGGAAGCCAAATGGCCGGATATGAAGCTCGTCGGCCGCGCGGCGTCGAATCAGGATGCGACGAAGGCCTATCAGGCCGTGCTCAGCCTTGCCCAGGCGCATCCCGAACTGGGCGCGGTGTTCATGCCGGAAGCCAACTCGGCAATCGGCGCCGCGCAGGCCGCGAAGGAGGGCGGCGGCAAGATCCGGGTTATGCTGGCGGACGTCAACGCCAAGATCCTCGATATGATCAAGGCCGGCGAAATCTTCGGCTCGGTCAACCCGAACCAGGGCATGCAGGGCTATATGGGCTTCATGCTGCTGTGGCTGGCCAAGCATCCTGAGCTGATCGATCCGATGAACGACGCCCGGCGGTCGGGCTTCAACGGCATGGGCGTGCCTTTCGTCGACAACGGCTTTTCCATCGTCACTGCGGAAAACGCCGATGATTTCTATTGGGATGCCTACCTCACGCGGCGCGGCACCAAGGGCATCGAGGAATAAGTCCGACTTTATGCCTTCGGGCTCTTCGGAGATGCTCGAAGCGGGACGGGGCGCGTTCGCGCCCCGTCGACCCGGGCCATTACCGTCAACTTCAACGCTGCAGGGGGACGGAGTGACTGCCGCCGCCATTCTTGAAATCCGCGACATATCGAAATCCTTCGGTGCCATCAAAGCGCTGACCGGGGTCGATTTCACGCTGCAGCGAGGCGAAATTCACGCGCTGTGCGGCGAGAATGGCGCGGGCAAGTCCACGCTGATGAATATCATCGCCGGCATTGTGCAACCCGATGAAGGCACCATTCGTCTCGAAGGCAGGGACGTCACCATCGCATCGCCATCCGCCGCGCAGCGGCTTGGCATAGGCCTCGTCCATCAGGAAATCGCGCTCTGCCAGGATGCCACGGTCGCCGAGAATATTCTCATGGCGGCGATCAACAATCGGCGTGCGCCGCTGATGAATTTTCGCCGGCTCTACGCCGATGCGCAGAAGATAATGGACCTGCTGGCGCCGATCTCGGTCGAGACGCCGGTCGCCGAGCTTTCGATTTCCAACCAGCAGCTTGTGGAAATCGCCAAGGCGCTGACGCTCGAATGCCGGGTGCTGATGCTCGACGAGCCGACGGCCGCCCTGACCGAGACCGAGGCGCGGCGTCTTTTCGCAATCGGCCGCGATCTCAAGGCGCGCGGAATTTCAATCATCTACATCAGCCACCGCATGGCCGAGATCTTCAGCCTGTGCGACCGCGTCACGGTGTTTCGTGACGGCAGATATGTAGCGACCGATCCTATCGCTTCGGTCACTCCCAATGATGTCGTGCGCAAGATGGTCGGGCGCGAAATCACTCAGCTCTATCCGCAAAAGCTCTCGCCTGAGCGGCGTCCCGACCGCCCTGTGCTGTCGGTCGAAAATCTCTCCTATCGACAGGGTTCCACCGGCGTTGGTTTCACGCTTCGTGCAGGCGAACTTCTTGGCATCGGCGGATTGATTGGCGCTGGCCGCAGCGAGATGGTTCAGACCGTTTGCGGCTTGCGCGCGAAGCTGTCGGGATCGGTCGAACTCAATGGCGAGCCGGTCAGCATCAGGACCTACAGCGATGCAGTGCGCGCCGGCCTGGTCTACCTCTCCGAGGACCGCAAGGCGTCTGGCCTGTTCCTCGACCTATCGGTTGCCTCGAACATCTCCGCGCTGGACCTTCGGAAACTGACCACACCACTTGGGCTGCTCGATCGCCGCGCCGAGGCAAAGCAAGCCACCGACCTGGTCGAGCGCCACGGTGTGCGCATGGGCGGCATCGAGACACAGGTGTCGACGCTCAGTGGTGGCAATCAGCAGAAAGTAGCCATCGCCAGGCTTCTTTCGGTTGGCCCCAAGGTGGTCATTCTGGACGAGCCCACACGCGGGGTCGATGTCGGCGCCAAAGTGGAAATTCATCGCCTGCTTCGCGACCTCGCCGACCGGGGCGTCGGCGTCATCGTGATTTCATCCGAGCTTCCGGAATTGATCGGGCTCAGCGACCGGGTGCTTGTCATACGCGAAGGTGCCCTCGTCGGCGAACTGGAGGCGGACGAATTGACCGAAGAAGCGATCATGCTGCTGGCTTCGGGTGTCCGCCAGCAACGATCAAACGCAAGGCAGGTTCAGAATGTCGCTTAGACAGACCGGAGGAACCCTCATGGACGCCGAAATCAAGGCGAGCGCCCCCGGGCTTGGCGGGCGCAACTGGCTGCGTCTGGGGTCAATGCGCGAGGCGGGGCTGATCGCAATCATGCTGGCGCTGTGCCTCGCCATGACATTCGCCTCGCCGCATTTCCTGACTTGGGGGAATTTCCGCGCGATGCTGATGAGCTTCTCCATTGAAGGCATCGTCGTGGTCGGCATGACGATACTCCTCATTGTCGGCGGCATCGACCTTTCCGTCGGGTCGGTGGTCTGCTTCTCCATGGTCGTGTCAGGCGCTCTCTTCCTGATGGGTCTGGACCCGTGGACCGCGAGCCTCATCGGCATAGGCGCCAGCGCGCTGATCGGCGCGGTCATGGGCTTCTTCGTGACCGTCATCGGGCTCAATCACTTCATCACATCGCTGGCGGCGATGGTGATCGTGCGCGGTCTTTGCCTTGTCATCACCAAGGGAACCCCGCTGTCGCTGTTCACCCTGCCGCCCGGGTTCAAGGCGATCGGCCAGGGCAGCTTCGGCAATGTGCCTTACGTCATCGTCATCTTTGTCGTGGTCGTGGCCATCTTCGATTTCCTGCTTCGGCGTGCCACGGCCTTCCGGAAGGTCTTCTATACCGGCAGCAATGAGAAGGCGGCCCAATTTTCGGGCATCAAGACCAAGCAGGTCAAATTCTGGGTAACGGTTCTCTGCTCCACCCTCGCGGGCTTTGCCGGCGTCATCTATATGTCACGCTTTGGCGCTGCGACCCCGACCTTCGGCGCCGGCATGGAGCTCAACATCATCGCCGCGGCGGTGATTGGCGGAGCATCGCTCAATGGCGGCTCGGGCACCATCTTCGGCGCCATACTGGGCATGGCGCTGCTCTCGGTCGTCACAAGTTCGCTGATCCTGCTCGACGTTTCCGTCTATTGGCAGGACATGATCAAGGGATGCATCCTGCTCGCGGCAGTATCGATCGACCACTTCCTGCACCGCAGGAAATCCTGAGCAGCAGCGGCGAGAGTTGAGCATCCATCATGTCACCAACCAATTCGCGGGACGACGTCACGATCGTCCGCCAGATGTATCAGGCGCTTGTGCTTCATTACATGGAAGCCAAGACGCAAGCTGAAATCGCCAAGGAGCTCGGCATCTCGCATGCGACCGTCAACCGCCTGATCAAACGCGGTCATCAACTCGGGCTTGTCGAGATCAAGATCAAGTCGCCGGTCGAGCAACTGGTCGACATCGAGGCGCGACTTGTCGCGATAGGCGGACTCCAAAGGGCCGTCGTCGTTCCTTCCGTTTCGGACAATCCGCAGACTGCCCTCCAGCGCGTCGGCGAGGCAGCGGCGAGGCTGGTGCTCGAGACGATCAAGGACGGCGACACGATTTCCATTACCGGGGGCAAGGGGGTGAGTGCCGTCGTCGCCGGCCTCAAGCCGAACCGAAGCTACGACGTCGAGGTCGTTCCCGCGACCGGCCTGGTCCAGGGCAAGCATTACACCGACGTCAATCATGTCGCGTCTCTGATGGCCGACAAACTCGGCGGGCGCGCCTATCAGGTTCACGCGCCGCTGTTTGCCGACAGCCCGGCCCAACGTGACATGCTGATGGGCGTCCGGGCGGTTTCGGATGTCTTCAGCAAGGCGCGCGAAGCAACGCTTGCGGTCGTCGGCATCGGCTCCATCCTGACCGACGATTCGAGCTACTACGATCTGCACCCGTCATCGAGCGCCGACCGGCTGGCCATCGAACGCTCGGGCGCGGCGGGCGAACTGCTCGCGCATCTCATAGACAGCAACGGCAAGCTCGCCGACTACCGCCTCAACCACTCACTGGTTTCGCTGACGCTCGAGGAATTCGCGACCATTCCGCAGTCGATAGGGGTCGCAAGCGGCGCAAGCAAGGTGGTCCCGATCCTCAGTGCCATGCGCGGCTCTCACCTCGACACTCTCGTCACCGACGAAACCACCGGCTTGAAGATCCTCGAGCTCGCCGAAGGAAATGCAGCATGAATTCTCGACAAATCACCCGCTCAATCGGCAACTCCGGCGTTGTCGCTTCGGCGGTGGGACTCGGCACCTGGGCCATCGGCGGCTGGATGTGGGGTGGCACGGATGAAGCAGAATCGATCGCTGCGATCCAGGCGTCCATCGATGCCGGCGTCTCGCTGATCGACACCGCGCCGGCTTACGGTCTCGGCCGCAGCGAGGAGATCGTCGGCAAGGCCCTCAAGGGCCGGCGCGACCGCGCGGTCATCGCCACCAAATGTGGCCTGAACTGGCATTCGAAAAAGGGCAATCACTTCTTCGATCAGGACGGAGCGCCGGTGAACCGATATCTGGGTGCCGAGGGCATCGCTTATGAAGTGGAACAGAGCCTGAGGCGGCTCGGCACCGATTATATCGATCTCTACATCACCCATTGGCAGGACCCGACGACCCCCATTGCCGAAACAATGCAAGCGCTCGAACGCCTCAAATCAGCTGGCAAGATCCGCGCCATCGGCGCAAGCAATCTCAGCCCCGCCGAGCTGCAGCACTACGTGACCGCTGGCCAGCTCGATGCGATCCAGGAAAGATATTCGATGCTGGATCGCGAGATTGAGCAGACATTGCTGCCGATCGCGCGCCAGCATCAGGTCGCTGCGCTCAGTTATTCGTCGCTTGCGCTCGGCCTGCTTTCGGGCGCGATTGATCCGGCGCGTGAGTTCAGCGGCGACGACCAGCGCAAAGACAACCCGCGCTTCTCTCAGGCCAACCGGCGCAAGGTAGCCGCTTTGAAGCATGCCCTGGCCCCGGTCGCGGAGGTCCTCCAGGCAAGCATGGCGCAGATCGTCATCGCCTGGACGCTGGCGCAGCCCGGCATCACCTTCGCGTTGTGTGGAGCGCGAAACGCGACGCAGGCGCTCGACAACGCCAGGGCAGGGGAGATTTTACTGAGCGCCGCGGAACGGACCGCCATCGATGCGGCGGTGGCCGGGCATCTCGTAGCGATAGATGCGTGATCGAAAGCGCGTCCTGAGATGAATCGCATCCAGACGATCGCCGGCTTGCGCGAGAACCCCGATATTGACGTCCTCGTCATAGGCGGCGGCATTAACGGCATCAGCGTGTTTCGCGAACTCGCTTTGCAGGGCGTCAATGTGCTGCTCGCCGAAAAGGGCGATTACTGTTCCGGCGCCAGCGCAGCCCTCTCGCGCATGGTTCATGGCGGCTTGCGCTATCTTGAAAACGGCGAGTTCAAGCTGGTCCGCGAATCTCTGCTCGAACGCGATCGGCTGTTGAAGAACGCGCCGCACTACGTTGCGCCACTGCCAACCACAGTGCCTATCTTCGACCTGTTCTCAGGCATAGCAAATGGCGCATTCCGCTTCCTTGGGCTAAGCCGTCGTCCGGGCCGGCGTGGCGCCTTGGTCATCAAGACCGGTCTGGCAATGTATGACTTCTTCACCGCCGCGCGCCGTATCGTCCCGCCGCACAAATTCAGGAGTCGCGCTGAAACACTCAAGGTCTGGCCTGCAATCAATCCTGCTATCCGCAATTCGGCGACATACTATGACGCGTGGGTCAGCCACCCCGAGCGGCTGGGTACCGAGATGCTGCGCGACACCATGAAGGAAAAGCCGTCCGCCCGGGCGCTCAACTATGCACGGGTATCGCTCGGTGACGCGAGCCTGGTGCTTAACGACGGACTGTCTGGCGAAACCGTGGCCGTGAAGCCGCGGCTCGTGGTCAATGCCACAGGCGGCTGGGTCGACCTGACCAATTCGGCGATCGGAGCCGTTGCGCCGAAGCTTATGGGCGGCACCAAAGGTTCGCATCTGATCGTCGACAATCGCGAGCTTCATGACGCGCTCGACGGTCACATGATCTACTACGAGAACGAGGACGGCCGGATCTGCATCCTGTTCCCCTATCTCGGCAACGTGCTGGTCGGCTCGACGGATATCCGTGTCGACGATCCCGACCAGGCGCGCTGTGTGGATGACGAGCGGCAATACATTCTGCAGTCCCTGTCCTTCGTGTTTCCCGGGATCGAGATCGCCGATACCGACATCGTCTTTCAGTTTACCGGGGTGAGGCCGCTGCCGATAAGCCAAGACAGTTTTACCGGGCGCATTCCCCGCGATCATTTCTGCGAGCTCATCGAGGGCGCCGGTATAGTGCCGCCGACGCTCTGCATGATCGGCGGGAAATGGACAACCTTCCGGTCGTTCGGCGAACTGGCAGCGGATATGGTGCTCGAGCGATTGTGCCGACAGCGCATCGTCGGCACCCAAAACAAGCCGATCGGCGGCGGCCGGCATTTTCCCATTGCCCCGGCAAAATGGTGCGCAGAACGCGCGGCCGCAAACGGCCTGCCGCTTGACCGCATGCGTAGCCTCTTCGAGCGCTACGGTACCGCAGCGGATGCCGTCGCCGCCCATATGGCAGCGGGACATGACGAGCTCTTGCCCGGCAACGACTACTCGGCCCGGGAGATCCAATATCTCATCGCCAATGAATATGTCGAACAGCTGGAGGACCTGCTGCTTCGCCGCACGACAATCGCCATCACCGGCGCTCTCTCGGCCGATCTTCTCGATGCGGTTCTCGATATTCTGGCTGTCGAAAAGAGCTGGGACGCCGCGCGCAAGGCATTCGAGCGAACCGATTTCCTCGCCCTGTTGCAACGCCGGCACGGCATCGATCTCGACCAGCTATCCCAAGAAGACGAAGGAAGGAGCGCCGAATGCGCATCAACAAGAAAGTCCGCATGAACCGGTTGTTTGGCCGGGCGCGCTGTCTCGACGTCGCAGTCGACCATGGCGTGTGCAACGAGCCGTCGTTTCTGGAAGGGCTCGAGGATATGGCCGGCGTCGTCGCCCAACTGGTTGCCGCGGGACCGGACGCCATTCAGATGAATTATGGCCAGGCCGATCTGCTGCAGTCCTTGTCCGGCAAGGAAAAGCCGGCATTGGTCATGCGCATTGACATCGGCAATCCATATAACAAAACCCGCCATCGCTCGATGTGGGCCATCCTGCAGAACGAAGCCGAACCACTGATCGGCGCGCTGGAGATGGACGCGGCCTGCGTGGTCGTCAATCTATTCATGCTGCCCGATGAGCCGGACCTGTTCCGGCAATGCGTCCACAACATTGCCCGCGTTCGCGCCGACTGCGAAAGATACGGGCTGCCGCTGATGATCGAGCCGCTGGCGATGCTGCCCAACTCGGAGCGCGGAGGCTACATGGTCGACGGCGACCCCGAAAAGATCGTCACCCTGACCCGGCTCGCCAGCGAGATGGGCGCCGACATCATCAAGGCGGACCCGACCACCGATCCGAACGACTTCCACCGGGTGGTGGCGGCGGCGCGCTGTCCTGTCCTTGTGCGCGGTGGGGGCAGGGAGGATTTGCGCGCCGTCTTCGACAAGTCGGAGGCGCTGATGGCACAAGGCGCGGCAGGCATGGTCTATGGCCGCAACATATACCAGCATTCCAACCCTCGCGCCGTCGTGAGAGGATTGATGGCGATCATCCATGAGAATGTGGACGGCGCGGCGGCCTGGGAGCTCTACCAACAAGGATAAATTTTGGCGGCTTGGGAGGAGCTTCAATGCAGCAATACATTCTGGGTCTTGATGCGGGCAATACCGTCATCAAGGCCATCATCTTCGACACCGCGGGTCGCGAACTCGCACTTGCCGCTCGGGACGGCCGTTCCTGCATGCCAGAGCCCGGCCATGTCGAGCGGGACCTCGGCGAATTGTGGCGCGACGCCGTCGAGGTCATCCGCCAGTGCCTCGACCAATCGGGCATCGACGCTGGCGACATTGCGGTGATCGGCTGCGCCGGGCACGGCAACGGGCTCTACGCACTGGACCGCGGCGGCGACCCGCTGCTCGGCATCCAGTCGCTCGACACGCGCGGCGTCGGCATCGTCGGCGAATGGGCGGCCGCGGGCGTTGGCGACCAGACCTATGTCCACTGCCTGCAACGGCCCTGGGCGGCGCAGACGCC
The DNA here is from genome assembly GCF_055901575.1 of Mesorhizobium sp. WSM4842. NCBI lineage: Bacteria > Pseudomonadati > Pseudomonadota > Alphaproteobacteria > Hyphomicrobiales > Phyllobacteriaceae > Mesorhizobium > Mesorhizobium sp. WSM4842. The sequence continues at coordinate 5,874,148 of NZ_CM148372.1, read as the reverse complement.
GACTCTGCTGGCGTGGCTCAGGCGCCATGACCCGGCGCTTTTTGCCAAAATAGGCACCGTCTTCCTGTGCAAGGATTTTATCGTCAACCGCCTCACCGGCGCGCGCTCGACCGAGACCTCGGATATGTCGGGTTGCGGGCTTTTGCACATGCCCGGCCGACGCTACGAGGGTGAGTTGCTGGCCGCCTATGGTCTCGACGATTGCATGGAACTGCTGCCGGACGTGCTGGAAGCCTCCGACATCGCCGGCCATGTCACACGCGATGTCGCCGATGCCACCGGCCTTCTTGCGGGCACGCCTGTGGTGGCGGGCCTGTTCGACGTCGTCGCCAGCGCAATCGGTTCGGGCGTCACCAGCACCGGCGCCGCCTCGATCATTGCCGGCACCTGGAGCATCAACCAGGTCATCACAGAAGAGCCGATCCGCGATCCGTCGATCTTCATGCTGTCGACGTTCGATCCGGTGCGCTACCTCGCCATCGAATCGAGCGCCACGTCGGCCGCAAATCTCGAATGGATCGTCCGTGAGTTCTTCGCGCACGCCCCGCCGGCAGGCGCATCGCCATTCGAAATCTGCAGCGAGCTTGTTGCTTCCGTCGATCCCGCAGGAGACATGCCGATCTACCACCCATTCCTTTACGGCTCGCAGCAGAATGGCAGGGCGCGTGCAGGTTTCTACGGCATCGCCGGCTGGCATACGCGGGCTCATATGCTGCGCGCACTGTTCGAGGGCGTCGTCTTCGAACACCGGCGGCATATCGAGACGCTGCGCCGAGCGGGAGCGACTGTCAGCCAGGCGGTTCTTTCGGGCGGCGGCTCGCGCAGCGCCATCTGGCCGCAGATATTTGCGGATGTGCTGGACGTGCCGGTGACCGTAGCGCGCGGCCGCGAGACTGGTGCGCTGGGCGCTGCAATCGCGGCTGGGACAGGCGTCGGCCTGTTTGCCGACTTCTCTGCGGGCGCGGCTGCGATGACCGCGCCCGGCCGTTGCTACCGGCCCAATAGCGCGATCGCACCGGTCTACGAGCGGCGCTATCGTCTGTATGGCGAGATCAACCAGGCCATGGGTCCGCTATGGGACAGGATGGCAAGCGAACGGACGTCCAATTGACACAGACCGCTGCCGATTTTGGACAATACGACTTTATCATCGTCGGCGCGGGTTCAGCCGGCTGCGTGCTGGCCAACAGACTGTCGGCCAATCCAGGCACGCGCGTGCTGCTTCTGGAGGCCGGCGGCAGTGACCGCTACCACTGGGTCAACATTCCCATCGGCTATCTCTATTGCATGGGCAACCCGCGCACCGATTGGCTGATGAAGACCGAGCCGGAGCCCGGGCTGAACGGTCGTGCGCTCGACTATCCGCGCGGCAAGCTTCTGGGCGGCTGCTCATCGATCAACGGCATGATCTACATGCGCGGCCAGGCGGCCGACTATGATGGCTGGCGGCAGGCCGGAAATCTCGGTTGGGGCTGGGATGACGTGCTTCCATATTTCCGCAAGTCCGAGGACCATTTTGGTGGCGCCAACGACCTTCATGGCGCCGGTGGCGAATGGCGCGTCGAGCGCCAGCGTCTGTCCTGGCCGATCCTGGATGCGTTCCGCGATGCTGCCGAGGAACTCGGCATCCCCCGGACCGAGGATTTCAACGGCGGGACCAACGAGGGGTCGGGCTATTTCGAGGTCAACCAGAGGAAGGGCTTGCGCTGGAATACCTCGAAGGCGTTCCTGCGGGGCGTGCTCCGGCGGCCGAATTTGCGCGTCGTGACCGGCGCCGAGACCGAGAACCTAAATTTCGACGGAGCTTGCGTCACCGGCGTCGTCTTCCGCATGGGCGGCCAGTTGCATCGTGCGCTGGCGGGCGAGACGATCCTTGCCGCCGGCGCGATCAATTCGCCGAAGCTGCTCGAGCTTTCCGGCGTCGGCCGATCCGACGTGCTTGGCGCAGCAGGAATCCCGGTTCGCCACGCGCTGGAAGGCGTCGGCGAGACGCTGCAGGATCATTTGCAGATCCGCACGGTCTTCAAGGTCGCCAATGCCTCGACGCTAAACCAGCGCTACCACAATCTGTTCAGCCGCGCGGCCATGGGCGTCGAATACGCCATCCGTCGCAGCGGACCGCTATCGATGGCGCCGAGCCAATTGGGTATCTTCGCCAGAAGCGATCCACGACTGGAGACGCCCGATCTCGAATATCATGTCCAGCCGTTGAGCACTGACCGGCTGGGCGAGCCGCTGCATCGCTTCCCCGCGGTCACGGTTTCGGTCTGCAACCTCAGACCGGAAAGCCGCGGCACCGTCCACATAGGGACGCCCGATCCGCAGACGGCCCCGAAGATCCGGCCGAACTATTTGTCTACCGAGGGAGACAGGACCGTGGCTGTAGCATCGCTCCGCCACGTCCGCCGCATGATGAAGGCGCGCGCCGTTGCCCGTTTCGCGCCTGAGGAAATGCTGCCCGGTGCACACTATGAAAGCGACGAAGATCTCGTCCGCAAGGCCGGCGATATCGGCACGACGATTTTCCACCCGGTCGGCACCTGCAAGATGGGCGCAGGCTCGATGGCAGTGGTCGACGGCCGGCTGCGGGTGCACGGCATTTCTGGCCTGCGCGTCGTCGACGCTTCGATTATGCCGACGATCGTTTCCGGCAACACCAACTCTCCAGTGGTCATGATCGCGGAGAAGGCATCGGAAATGATCTTGCAGGACGCCAGCCAGAAAAAATAATCCTCGCTGGCGCGAATGGCTGCCGGTCTGCGTTAACTCAGATGCAGTTTACTGCGGCTTTGTCGCGCAGATCGCGAAGCGATGTTGAGTGGCGCGTTCGAGCGCCTTGGGCCAACTCATCTGTCGAGCCTGAGCGCGATGGATCGCGCCCAGTTTCCAGTCGACGACAGGCTGATCGAACCCGGCTTCGGCCAGCAAGCGAACTATCTCTTCCGCCCGTGCGCCGCCCGAGAAATAGACACGAGCAAGAATGTTCTGGTGGCGTCTGGCCAGGGAGGCGCCGTCATTGTCCGAGATACGGGACTTGCCGGCCGTGAGCTTCTCCCAAACTTCCCGCAAAACCATCGCCCAGTTGCGGCTGACAAAATCGCCGTCGATGATCAGCAGCCTGCCGCCGGGCTTCAGCAGCGAGAACCATTCGGCAAAGGCCGCCTTCGGATCCAGCAGCGTCCAGACCAGGTGACGGGTGACGATGGCATCGTAGCTCGCCTTGCCCTCGAGCGTCCGTTCGGCATCCCTCACGATGAAGCGGATATCGGCGCCGCGGGTTTGTGCCTTGGCGCGTGCCTTGGCGAGCATGGCTTCCGACCAGTCGAGGCCTGTCACCGCAAAGCCTAGATCGTGCATCAGATGCGAAATAACGCCTGTCCCACAGGCGAGATCCAGAGCCGCCCGCCCGGCGCCTGGCCCAAGGTGCCTGCTTATGAGCGCATGCCAGGCAGCGCGCTCCCGCTCGGAAAAAATCTCGTGGCCGACCTGCAGGTCGAATGTCTCGGCGCGGTCGGACCAATAGTCCCGAATTTCGTCGCGAAGCGAATAGTTTGCGTGAGCCGTCATTGCCCGAAACGCTCTCCCCTAAAGCGGTACATTGGAATTGCTCTAAAAGATAATTCTTGATTACACAACTCATGTTTTCTAAAGCCGGGCCGGTAAACTGAATTGCGAGAGCCCAATGATTTTGAAATCGATATTTGCGGCCGCGGTCGCCCTCGCGGCCTTGATGCCGCTAACCCACGGCACGCGCGCCGAAACCGTCACCGACATTAGCGGCCGCAAGGTCGAGGTGAAGACGCCGGTCGAGAAGGTCATCCTTGGCGAAGGCCGGCAAATTTACCTGATCGCCGCGCTCGATACCGACAACCCCTTCAAGCGAATCGTTGGCTGGCGCGAGGATTTCTCCCAGGCTGATCCCGACAATTACGCCGTCTATCTGGGAAAATTCCCCTCGATGGCCACGATCCCGACCTTTGGCGGTTTCAAGGACGGCACCTTCGACATCGAGCAGGCGATCGCGCTTCAGCCGGACGTGATGATCATGAACATCGAGTCCAAGCAGGCAACCGAGGACGCGCAATATATCGAGAAGCTCGCCGCCGTTGGCATCCCGGTGGTCTATGTCGATTTCCGCGAGCATCCCTTCACCAACACCGAGCCGAGCATGCGCCTCATCGGCAAGCTTTTTGGCCAGGAAAAGCGGGCCGAGGCGTTCATCGCCTATCGCGCCGCGCAGATTGCTCGCGTCACCGAAGTGATCGCAGAGAAGGATCCCAAGCGCCCGACCGTGTTTATCGAGCGCGCCGGGGGCTATTCCGACGATTGCTGCATGAGCTTCGGTAATGACAATTTCGGCAAGTTCGTCGAGATGGCCGGCGGCCGCAATATCGCGGCGGATCTGATCCCGGGCACTTTTGGCGCGCTCAATCCCGAACAGATCATCGCAAGCGATCCCGACCAGGTGATTGTCACGGGCGGTAACTGGGAGGCCTACGTGCCGGGCGGCAAATGGGTCGGCGTCGGTCCCGGCGCGGACGAAGCGGCAGCACTGAAGAAACTCAAGGGCCTGACGGAGCGGCCCGCCCTCACCGGCATCAAGGCGGTGGAGAACGGTCGGGTCCACGCCATCTGGCACCAGTTCTACAACAGCCCCTATCAGTTCGTCGCCATCCAGCAGATGGCCAAGTGGCTGCACCCCGACCTGTTCGCCGATCTGGACGCCGAGGCCACCTTCAAGGAGTTGCACGAGAAGTTCCTGCCGGTCGACTACAGGCCTGGCCATTGGGTCTCGCTCTCCAATGAGCAGTGAACCAGCAGCACTATCGGCCAAAGAAGGGCGCGGCCTCTACCGCGCCCTCGTCCTGCGCAAGCAACTCATCCTCGCAGGGCTCGCCCTGGCGCTGCTCCTGAGCCTTTGCATCGACCTCGCGCTCGGCCCGGCCAGCTACAGCCTGGACCAGGTTGTGCTCGCGCTCGTTTCTCCCGGCAGCGTCCCGCTTCAGGTGCGCGTCGTGCTGTGGGAAATCCGGCTCCCCATCGCGTTGATGGCCGTGGTCGTCGGCGCGGCACTGTCGGTCGCCGGTGCACAGATGCAGACTATCCTCAACAATCCGCTCGCCAGCCCGTTCACTCTCGGCATTTCGGCGGCGGCCAGCTTTGGGGCAGCACTCGCGCTCGCCTTCGGCGTCACGCTTATCCCCGCGGCAATCGAATATGTCGTGCCGCTCAACGCCTTCGTGGTGGCGATGCTGACCGCGCTCGTCATCCACCTGCTGAGTCTCAAGCGCGGCGTGACGGTCGAAACCATCGTGCTTCTCGGCATCGCGCTCGTATTCACCTTCAATGCGCTGCTGTCGCTCGTCCAGTATCTTTCCTCAGAGCAAGCGCTCGCCGCGGTCGTGTTCTGGACCATGGGAAGCCTCACAAAGGCCACCTGGCCCAAGCTCATCATCACCAGCCTCATCCTTCTCGCAACGCTTCCGATATTCGCACGCCGCGCCTGGGCGCTGACGGCGCTGCGGCTGGGCGAAGACAAGGCCGCGAGCTTTGGCGTCAAGGTCGCGCGCCTGAGGCTCGAAACCATGATGATGGTGAGCCTGCTCGCCGCCATTCCCGTCGCCTTCGTCGGCACGATCGGCTTCATCGGGCTGGTCGGTCCGCACATCGCCCGCATGCTGATCGGGGAAGATCAACGCTTCTTCCTGCCCGCCTCGGCGCTTTCGGGGGCACTCATCCTGTCGGCGAGTTCGGTTGCCAGCAAGTCGCTCATTCCAGGCACGATCTTCCCGATCGGCATCGTCACCTCGCTTGTCGGCATTCCCTTCTTCATCTCGCTGATCCTCCCGAATGTGAGGCGCTCATGGTAACGATCAGGCTCGATGGTCTCGGAGCCTTCCACGGGACGCGGCTCGCCCTCTCGGACGTTTCAACTCCCATTTTTCGGGGTGGCGAAGTAGTCGCCGTTATCGGGCCCAACGCAGCGGGAAAGTCGACGCTGTTCAAGCGCATCGCTGGACTTCTGAAAGGCCCGGGGCGTGTCTGCCTCGAGGGGGCGGCGAAGGGACCTGAGGGCATCTGCTATATGCCGCAGGATACGGCAGCCAACGCGGTGCTGACCGTCTATGAATCGATCCTGCTCGCCCGTAAGCAGGGCTCGGCCTGGTCGGTCGGCGATGGCGACCTCGCACTCATAGACGGCATCCTGGCCGCGCTCAGCATTTCGGATATTGCCTTTCGCAATGTCGGCGAACTGAGCGGCGGACAAAGGCAGATGGTAAGCATCGCCCAGATCCTCGCCCGTGAACCTGAAATCCTGCTGATGGACGAGCCGACGTCCGCGCTTGACTTGCACCGGCAGGTCGAGGTGCTGAGCTTCGTGCGCGGGCTTGCGCGCAAGCACGGGATCGCTGTGCTGATCGCAATTCACGAGCTCAATCAGGCCCTGCGCTTCGCCGACAAATGCATCGTCCTCGCCGAGGGGCGGATGATCGCCTGCGGCACGCCGGAAGAGGTTGTCACCCCGGCGCTTTTGCGTGATGTATACCGCGTAGAGGCGAGGATCGAGCGCTGCTCGCGGGGCATCGGTCATGTCATGGTGGACGGCGTCGCGGCCGAACCGGCAGCGACTGCATCGATAGCAGCTTAAAGCGTCGGTGGTCGGAAGCCAAGAACCTAGAAAATAGATCGAAAATTCTGTCGTAAATATTTGAATTAAAAACATTTTCCGTCGCCATTGGTGGGCTACTTGGGCGACGAATGGAGGCGTTCGCTCACGACCGCTGCACGTCCTTCGACGAGCCGCTTTTGTACGAGACACCTTGGGTAGACAGAGGTCGTGAAAACGCGCGATAAGGTTAGCCTGCGCTAGATCTAGAGATGGCCGGGGCACCAGAAGATGGCACGCCGAATGTGCAACGCAATGCTTGGCTTCGCGGCGCTTGCCATAACCGCGTGCCAATCGGCTCCTGAAACGCCGCGACCCACCCTCGAACCCGCGTTAGGACCTGGTACCATTCCCGCCCAAACTGCCTCGGATCCTGCCGCTGTTCCCTCCGGCTCAGCAATTATGGATCAATCCGTGGCGGTCACTCCCCCTGACAAGGCCGTTCCGACAAAGTATGCTGTTTTTTCGGGTCTATGGGCCGGACGATTGGATGGGATGTATGACGCCAAACTTGCTGTTCAGACGATTTCTTCCAATGGGAAGGTGACGGTTACCTATGCGTGGGGAACTCTGGGCGACAACCATCCGGGCGAGGCCGCCGGCGCTGGACGAATTGTGGGGACTACGTTGAAGCTTGAGCGCCTACCGAATGGCGCAGACGTCAGTTTTGTCATGCGGCCCGACAGAACCCTGGCCGGAACCGTTAGGCTTGCCGGCCAGACCTACACGGGCGCGTTCCTCAAGCAATGATCAAAGACGCGTCTGAAGGCCATGTAGGGGCCAGGCGACTGCCAGAAGGCGGAAATTGCTGGAAGTGGATGATGACCTGCCAGGTTGGGTCTGTGAAGGGCGATAAAGCTTGGCATGCGTTCTGATACCACCACGCCCCCAGGATGCACCCGAACACTCAGTCGTAGGCATTGGCAAACATGCTCAAATTGTCACCGCCGTGTTTGAAGCGTCCGGCGTACGAACCTTGTGGCAAGAGCAATGCCTCGCCTGAACCCATCCGCAAAGTTACAGCCTTCGGCCCGCTTGAGAGGTGGACTGGCCGATCAAAGACGGTGCCGTCAATGTCAACCGCGCCCCGTAATGGCGTTCCGGTTGTGCTGTACAGGCCGTATACGCCAGGGATTGGGACATCGAAGACCTCCTGCTCACCGAGGTAAAGTCGACGGCCGGCAATCCTCAAGTTTGGCGCGACGGTGACATAGCTGTTCCGGATCAGAGGTGCGATCACTGGATAGATATATTCCGTGCGGTAAGACCACAGGATCATTTTAGGCGGAGACTTACTGAATACTTCATAGGCCTCGGATCTGTCGCCCTGTCGCAAAGTCGCGAGGACATAGTGTCTATCAAGCCATAACGTCGACGGTTCGCTCCTGTTGGGCAGCATCCCGATGCCGTCGAAGTACCGGTCACCCGGAGCGAGCAATGATTCTGCACGCGCGACCAGTTCAAGTTGCGCCGCGTTGTTGAAACGGAGGTAAACAATATTGCTGACGAAACTTAGGACCACGGCGGTCACCAACGCCACCGATGCAATTCGAAAGTGGCGTGTGTTGGCCACGATCCGATCCAATGGTGCCAGTGACCACAATGACATGAACGGCAACGCCATGATGAATACGTAAGGCCAAGGCTGATCGTGAATGAAGACCAGAACGGTGATCACGATCGAGAAGACAAGCGCGATGCGATTTCTTTCCTCAATCTGCCTGAACCGCATCAGTGACAAAGCCATTCCAGAGAAACAGAAGACGTAGAGTACTACGTTCCGCAAAAGCGTCTGCAACACGAGGTGCCTCAGTCCGCCGTACTCAACACCCCCGCGGGTCGCAACTTCAATCGGACCTAATACAAGGCTCTCGGCGATGGGGACCGGGTTGCTGCCGCCGAAAACGAAGCAGTACGCAAGGATCGAAAGAGTCCACCCCAACACCAGGCATGCCCCGCGAGCCAGCCCAGTTGAATAGCGTCTCATGATGGCTGCGTCAGTGACCAAGCCGAGCCCCAGCGCAACATTGAAGTAGACCGATTTTTGAGTGGCCAGGAAAGCCAGTCCGCTTAGGACGCCTGCAGCAAGTATATGCCGTGCACTCAACGCATGTGCACGCACCACGACCAGGAGCGCAGCCACCGCGAAGAATACCGCCAGCGGTTCGGCGATTGTTCGGAAAACACGCTCCATGAAGTTCGAAAAGCACAGTAGGACGAGAACGATGCTTAAGGCGCGCACGCGATCCTCCCCGAGCGCACGGGCGCAGGCGTATACCATGGCAACGATCGCGCAGCCCAGGAGCGCGGTTTGTATGCGCCCGACAAGCAGAATAGACGTGGCATCCCAGCCTACCAGGTGCGCCAGCTTAAAGAACGCTGTCGATCCCGCCGCTTTACTCGGCTGAATTGTATCGAAAAGTTCCCTGAACAGATATTTGGCGTATCCGAGCTGCCCGAACTCGTCCATGACGAAGAGACTATTCCACGCAAGGACGAAAAGCAGGATAATCTTCACCATGATAAGACCGAGGGCGATTGTGCCTATCTGGTATCGGTCTCCACCGTAGGCTCGCATTCAAACATCGCCCTGATTTTCAGGAGAATTGGGCTTCTCTCCTCGTGCCAACGCAAGTAGACGCTCCGCCATAGACCTCCAGTCATAATGTGCTAACGCGTAGCGAGCCATGGCGGCCCGTTCCTTAGATGTGGGTGCAAGGGAATTAATAGCTTGGGCGCAACGTCTGGCCGAGCCTTCCGCGTCGCTGAGATCGATGGTCACGCCACGGAGCCAGTCGGTTGCGTTAGGGTCGGCTCGGTTGCTGGGTTCACCGCAGACGACCGGCAGCCCAGAAGCCATCGCCTCCTGGATTACGAGCGGAAAGCCTTCGCCCACGCTCGGCAACAGCAAGAGGTCAACGCTGCGATAGAGAGCGGCTAGAGCCTGCGGGCTCTGAGTCCCAAGGTCATGGACGTTGGCTAGTCCCCACATGGCGGGGCAGATCGGTCCGCTGCCGACCATCAGAAAGGCCAGGTCTTCCCTGGACGCAGCCAGGGCGCGTAGCACCCTGAGTCCCTTCTTCTCGACATAGCGACCAACGAAGAGAATGCGGCGCGCACCCGGCGCAATTGGCACCCCGGCCAGAGCGTCCGGCTCGGGAGCCAAACCTTCGCCGGGATGAAAAACTGCACTGTCGACACCATTGAACAGTAGAGAACACGGCATGCGGGCTGGCGTACCGACAAGGTCGTGTCGCACGGTATCGCTAATGAAAACGAGTGCGTCGGCTGCCCTCAGCATGGGGCGTGTGACGAGGATGTTGGCCAGTGCAACTGCCGAGCGGAGCACGCGCGATGAAAAAGCAACGCCAGCAATATGCTGGATCAAGACAACGCGCTTGCGGTGCGCTTTCGCCATCAACAATGCGAGTATCGAGGTGACGTACAATGCGTCATGCACCACCACCGCGTCGCAGCGGCGTACTTCGCGAGCCAGGGTTCGGATCGCGCGCGCACCCGGTAGGGGCATCGGCAGGCCAGTGATCTTCTCTATTGGGTTGGCGCAGGCAAGCGGGTGCGCCTCAACTTCGGTATACGGCGCTGGATCGGCATTACTAGCCGCCCAGACTGCCTCAGCACCTAAGCGTGCGAATTGGCGGCACAGTTGTCCGGCGACACGCTCTATGCCGCCGCCATGGGCCTCATAGAAATGGCTGATCGTGAGAATGCGCAACGGGTTATTCAGTCATACTGGCTCGAAGCGCATTGTTACTTCAAGCCGATTGGGAAACAGCAGTGCACCGACGCTTTTTCGATACCGCGCTGGTGTAGCGCGACAAGCGATGCGGTAGCCACTGTTGGCGGCCAGCATCTCCCATTCTGCTCGAGTGAGGTAACGCGCCCAGATCATGCCCCCAAAGGGGATATTCCCTATGGCATCCAAGGCCATGAGCCGCAAGGTGTCCAGCGTGCCGCATCTTTCGTGATCCTTGATATAAAGTGGACCGGTTACTACCCGCCGTATTTCGCGCAAGAGATCCGAACGGGCAGTGACCGGAACGTGGTGCACCACGTTGTTGAGCGTCGCTGCTTCAAAAGTTGCGTCAGCGAAAGGTAGTGTTTTGCCGTCATATTGCCGGGTTGGTACGCTGAGCGAGGAGCAGAAGCGATCGATTAGATCAACTGCCTGGACCTCGTCGACTGGGAAAAGTTCCGCCATGGCCTGGGCAATCACGCCAGTGCCGCCGCCGACGTCGAGCAAATTCCGATGGCGCGCGGCCCATACCTCACGCAAACTATCGAGCATCGTCGCTTGATAAAATGGGACCCTGGTCCGATACACAGCGAGATGACGCGATAGGATGACTTGCAGGAGCCGCGGGTCTATCGGCGACATCGTTGTGTCCATCGTTAATCACCTGAGCGCCGTCCAGCGGGTCGGCGTGACGATGGCCCAGCGACCGAGCAGGAAATTCAGAGCTAGCATGCAGACCGAAGCGATCGGTGCGGCGAATGTCATCGGCAGGTCGACCTGCTCATGCCAGAACCAGGTGGCAACGAAAGCGAACGGTATATTAGCCGACATTGCAATGAAGTAACGAACCAGGCCAATCGGGGCTAGCGGCTGACGAAAAGTGAACAACCCATGCAGAACATACCCGGCGCAAGCAACGATCCCGAAGGACAGCAGCACGGCGAACCACAGCGGCATACCGACACTATCTGCCAAGATGATAACGGCGTTGTGTAGCGCAATGCACAGGCCGGCGACAGCAACGTAAGCGAGAGGGGTCCGCATAGTCATGCAGCAGCCTTGCGAGCTCGTACCAGGAAGACACAAGCGTTGTCATCGCGTATCTGAGCGGGCGTGATCCGGTCTTCCAACTGAGCGCGCAGGTTCATCAACACGGCCAACGAGGACGCCAAAATGCCACCGATGATAGGCACACGCCTGAGGATGAAAGAAAATCCCGTCGATCGGATCAGTGTGGTAGTCGCCAGCGGACCGACGATTGCGTGCACATCCTCCACTTCGAGGCCTCGATTGGCGAGGTCCACGATAAGCCCGGTGCGCGTCCAGCGGCGATGATCTTCGGGGTGAGGATGATAGAGCCAAGTGCCGTGAGTAGATAGCAGCAGCACGCCATCATCGCGCAACAGCCTCCGTATTTCGCCACAATAGGCGTCGAGGTCACGCACGTGCTCAAGTACCTGCACCGAAAGCACTGCACCTGCCGCACCATCGGCCAGCGGCACACGGCCCTGCTCGTCTATTTGCAAGAAACCTTCACCGCCGATGTCTGCACCGCAGTAATCGATATTCATCTGACGCATCATCTCAGCATACGGCATGTCGCCGCAGCCGAGGTCTACCATCAGCGAGCCTTGTCTGACATGCGCACTTGCTTCTTCCCGCAACAGTCGCGCAAGCGCGCGTAGGATCAGCCAGTCCGTATCCCAGACCCGTGGAACAGCCCTGCTTTGTCTCATGCGGTCCAGTCCTCAAGAACACGCACTATCTGCCCCGCGGCACGTAGGTCCGGAATGTCCGAAACCGAATGGTTAGCAGACACGTCGATTGTCCAGGTTATCCAGGAGCAATTTGAGAACAAATCCGGAAAGCACCATGGAAACGCCTGCCACGCAGGCCGTGGTAATCACAAAAGTCAGATGCACGGATTGCTCCATTGAGCCGCCAACGAAGATCCATCGCAGCGCCAGCAATATATCCGCGAGGAAACCAATCGTCGCGAGCACACCTCCGGAGAGGACTAGCCATTCCAGCGGGCGACTGCGCGTCAGCCAGGCGATCATCAGTCCTGCGCGTACAGGGTGATAGATTGCGATCGCTACCTTGGCCAGCGTCCCGAAGAGAATGGCCGAAAGACCGATCAATGTTGCCATCGACGAGAGCGCAACGAAGTGGATCCCGAAATACTGCCCACCTATGGTGACAGGCCCAGCAGCGAGGATGGCAAGCCCGATGACACCGGCGATCATCAGGATTAGTCCGGGTACAAGATACATCGTGTCCGGTGCATGAGCTACGATCAGCCGCAGGTGTCGCCACCCGTCACGGAAAGAGCGCAGGTGAGGAGGGCGGTCACGTTTGTCGGGATAGAGCTTGATCGGCACCTCACGGATGATCAATCCGGCGCGATGCGCGTTGATGACCATTTCGGAAGCGAATTCCATACCGGGCGAGCGTGCGCCCATTCTTTGGAATGCGTCACGAGTGAAACCCCGCATGCCGCAATGAAAATCGCCTATGGGAGAGTGGTGAAGCCAGCGCGCAATCGTCGAAAGCACAGGATTGCCAAGGTATCGGTGCAGAGCAGGCATGGCGCCAGGCTCTATCCCGCCAGCAAAGCGATTGCCCATGACCAACTCCGCGCCATCCTCCAGCGCGTCGATGAAGTCGTCGAGTTTGCTCCAGTCGTAGGAATCGTCTGCATCGGCCATGATCAGGTACTTGCCGTGCGCAGACCCAGCCGCTGCACTAATGGCGGCGCCGTAGCCCTTGACCGGCTGGTGCGCGACGCGCGCACCAAGCGACCGGGCAATCTCCACCGAGCGATCGCTCGATCCATTATCCCCGACCACTACCTCACCTCTGATCCCCCGCTTTGCGAACGCATCAAGCGCCTTTCGAATACAGATGCCGAGCGTGCGCTCTTCGTTCAGGCAAGGTATGATCGCCGATACCAAGGGAGCCTCCAACTCAAGGAAGCCTTGGTCAGTTTGGCCCGTCGCGACGTCAGACCAGCTATTCATCATTCCACCTGATCCAGTCGAATCGTCAGCTGCATCGAGAGTCGGGCACGTGACCAACGTGTTGCTTCTGGCCTTTATCGACCTAGAAAGAACAAGTTGCGTAATTATTCCCAAAGCCTAATTACCGTTGGGCGCGTTAATTTTTTGTGCTTATGCAACCACGACGATTGCAATCAGGAACACGATAGCTCCTGGCCAACACGACGCGCACAGCGCAAACCTAGCGGGAGAATGTCTGGAACTTTGGTGGATAGCTGTCGTTCTCGTCAATCTGCAAGCCTGCAGCCGCTTTGGGAGGCATTCGGTCAGCTCTTAGCTGACATTTAGGCCGGTCATGCCACGGTGTCGCAAATCACCTTCGCCAGGCTCTGACGAGCCGAGGGGAATCAAGCAGGCAGGCACTCCATCCGAAGATGACCGCAGGCGGTTGGGTCTATTCGACGCTCGCTTGGTCGCCGGTCTACCCGCTGTTTGCGCTGACCGCGTCACCAAGCACCTTTGTACGGGGCTGCATGCGCGCGGCGGCAGGAGCGAAGACCGAAATCGCCTTCGGGTGGACCTTGAAATGCGCCGGAGTCGAGGTGACGATCTCACCATCGGTGTTCACCGGCATCGGCCTTTTCGTCTCGATGTCGAACTCGACGCATCTGGCCGTCCGAACCTCGCTCCAGGCGCCGTGTGTGCCTGAGCGGAACGAGCGCAGCAAGAGCGCCATCTTCCAGAGGTTCGTCATTTCCAGGCTGTACAAGTCGAGATGCCCGTCATCGATCTCCGCCGTCTCCTCAACGACGTTGCCGCCGCCATAGTGCCGGCCGTTGCCGACTGCTATCTGGTAGGTTTCGACTTCGGTCGCTACGCCCTTTTCGGTAATCCTTGCTTCGAAGTGGCGGGCCTTGGTCAACACTTTCATGGCCGCCAAGGCATAGCCAAACCGGCCGAAACGTTTCTTCAGTGCCGGGTCGAGACCCTGGGCAAGGTCGGTGCTGAGGCCGATGCTCGCGACATTGAAGAAAGCGTGACCATTGACGGTCCCGACATCGATCAGACGCCTTCCGCCCTGTACGATCACGTCTGCGGCCTTCCGCAGATCCAACGGTATTTCGAGCGTTCGTGCCAGATCGTTCGCCGTCCCCATCGGAATGATGCCCATCGGCAGCCCGCTTTCCATGGCCGCGACCGCCGCCGAGGACACCGATCCATCGCCGCCGCACACGATCACAAGGTCGGCCCTATGGCGAAGGCGCACGATATCGCGTGCTATCTCGGGCAGCGCCTCAAACGTCTCGACGCTGACGCGGAGCCCGCCGGCTTCCAGCCGTTCGACGACCGGTGCGATAGATTCCTGCCCGCGTCGCGCCTTTGGATTGACGAGCAGAAGCGCGCGTCTGGTCGTGATGTCGTTCATGCGGCGTAGATAGGGTGCTTGCCTGCGGATTACGACGTCAAAAGGCGCCTGGGAAGACAAGTCACAAAATGACGGCTCCGGCAGCCGTTTGCGAAGGTTGAAATTCGGCCCACAAGGTAATACCTTATAGAAAATGGGTATTACCAGGATGCGGACATGACCAGCACAGTCACAGCCAAGGGACAGGTGACCATCCCGAAGCCGGTCCGCGACCTGCTCGGAATCGTTCCGGGCAGCAAGGTTGATTTCCGCCGCACCGATGACGGCAATGTGTTGATCGTGCGTAGCGACAAGAAGCAGCCCGCCAGCCGCTTCGCGAAATTGCGCGGCCATGCCGGCAAGGGACTCGACACCGACGCGATCATGGCACTGACGCGTGGCGACGCGTGACGCTGGTCGACACCAACGTTCTGCTCGACCTTGTCACGGACGATGCGAACTGGGCGGATTGGTCGATCGCCCAGCTTGAGACGGCAAGCCTCAATGGGTCGTTGTTGATCAACGATGCAGTCTATGCCGAGCTTGCCGTTCGCTACGACCGCATCGAGGATATCGACGCGTTTCTCGACGAAGCCGGTCTCCAAATGGCTCCGATGCCCCGGGCAGCACTGTTCCTCGCCGGAAAGGTCTTTATGCGGTATCGCAAATCGGGCGGATCGCGCACTGGTGTGCTGCCTGACTTCTTCATCGGCGCCCATGCCGCCGTCGATGGACTGCCGTTGCTCACCCGCGACGTCGGCCGCTACCGCACCTATTTTCCATTGCTGAAACTGATCGCACCGGACTACTGAACAGCCCGCCGGCCCGAGAAGCACGATTTGGCGCCAAGGCAGAGGCCCTTTTGCCTCTTAATCCGGAAGTCTTGGTGAGATGGTTCCGTGCAAGATTGTCGTCTGGCTATAGAACTGAGTGGCTGCATGGCCTAATCGGCGACCGGTCGCTGGTTTCATCACCTGTTCAGAGCGGTTTCCGGATCCATTTTGCCAGGACGCCAACGATGCCCTCCCGGAACAACAGCACCGCGACAACGAAGATGATGCCTTGGCCGATCGTGACCCAGTCGCCAAATGTCGCGAGGTAATTCTGCATCGTGACGATGACTGCCGCGCCGACGATCGGTCCGAACACCGTGCCCATGCCGCCTAAGAGCGTCATCAGCACGACCTCGCCGGACATGGTCCAGTAGACGTCGGTAAGCGACGCCAATTGGAACACGATTGCCTTGGTTGCGCCGGCGACGCCGGCGAGCGTGGCCGACAGCACGAATACGGCGAGCTTGTAGCGGTTGACCCGATAGCCCAGCGAGATCGCGCGAGGCTCGTTCTCGCGGATCGCCTTCAACACCTGTCCAAACGGCGAATGGATGATCCGATAGATCAACAATATGCCGGCGAAGAAGATGGCGAGCACGAAGAAATAGAGCACTTCGCTCGAGCGCAGGTCGATCAGCCCGAACAGATGCCCGCGCGGCACGGCCTGGATGCCGTCCTCGCCACCGGTAAACGCCGCCTGCAGCGAGAAGAAATAGATCATCTGCGCAAAAGCCAGCGTCACCATGGCGAAATAGATGCCGTGGCGGCGAATGGCGAGGGAGCCAATGGCGAGACCGAGCACGGCAGCCACCAGCGCGCCCGCGATGATGGCGAGTTCGGGCGTCAAACCCCACACCTTTGCCGCATGGGCCGAGACGTAGCTCGCCATGCCGAAATAGGCAGCGTGGCCGAACGACAAGAGCCCGCCATAGCCGAGCAACAGGTTGAAGGCGCAGGCAAACAGCGCGAAGCACAGCACCTTCATGACGAAGATCGGATAGAGCAGAAATGGCGCGGCGATGAGGAAGACGAAGAGCGCGGCGAAGATCGCAAAGTGATGACGTGGCATGCCCGCGGCGCCAACCGACGTGATGGCCACCATCGCGATCGGGTTGGTGTCGGTTGTCATCACACACTCCGCCCAAACAGACCCGCGGGCTTGACGAGTAGCACGAGCGCCATGATGACAAAGATCACCACGGCCGAGCCTTCCGGATAGAACACGCGGGTCAGACCCTCGATCAGCCCAAGCCCGAAGCCGGTGAGGATCGAGCCCAGAATCGAGCCCATGCCGCCGATGACGACGACGGCGAAGACGACAATGATCAGGTCTGCCCCCATGTTCGGATTGACTGCGTATATCGGCGCGGCGAGCACGCCGGCGAAACCCGCCAGTGCGACGCCGAAACCATATGTGAGCGTGACCAGCAGCGGCACGTTGATGCCGAACGCGCCGACCATGGTCGGGTTCTCGGTCGCTGCCCTGAGATAGGCGCCAAGGCGGGTCTTTTCGATAATGAACCAGGTCGCGAGACACACGATGAGTGAAGCCACGATCACCCAGGCGCGCGAATTTGGCAGGTACATGAAACCGAGATTATGCCCGCCGGTCAGAAGCGGCGGCGGCGGGTAAGGCAGGCCGGATACGCCGAAAAACTGGCGGAAGAAGCCGACGATGATCAGCGCCAGGCCGAAAGTGAGAAGCAGACCGTAGAGATGGTCGAGGTGATAGAGTCGTCGGATCAGCACGCGCTCGAGCACGATGCCGGTGACGCCGACGATCGGCGGCACGATGAACGCGGCCCACCAGTAGCCGACGCCGAGATAGTTGAGCAGCATCCAGGTGCCGAAGGCGCCCAGCATGTACTGCGCGCCATGCGTGAAATTGATGATGTTCAAGAGACCGAAGATGACCGCCAGCCCGAGGCTCAGAACCGCGTAAAAGGACCCATTGATCAGCCCGAGCAGCAACTGGCCGAACAGGACCTGCGGCGGAATTCCAAGCAGTTCGAACATGGTCGCTCCGGCTGACTTGTCGACGAAAGGACGCGCCGAGCGGCTCGGCGCGTCGTTGGCGAGGCTCGCTTACTTGACGAGCGGACAGCCGCCGTCGGCGAGCGGGCGGAACGCTTTGTCGGCCGGAATGGTGGCCACCGTCTCGAAATAATCCCATGGCCCCTTCGATTGGTCCGGCTTCTTGACGCGGAACAGATACATGTCGTGCAGCTTGCGCCCGTCCGCGCGGATCGTGCCCTTGCCGAACAGCGGATCATCGGTCGGCATTTCCTTCATCTTGGCCATCACCTTGGCCGCTTCCTTGTCGCCGACGGCCTCGACGGCTTTAAGGTAATGCAGGACCGAAGCGTAGACTCCGGCCTCGATCATCGAAGGCTTCTGTCCGGCATTCCGCTCCTGGAAGCGGGCAGAGAATTCCCGCGTTTGATCGTTCTTGTCCCAGTAGAACGCGCCGGTGAGCACGAGGCCCTGCGCCACTTCGAGGCCAAGCGCATGCACGTCATTGATGAACATCAGCAGGGCGGCGAGCGCCTGGCCACCCTGTGTGATGCCGAATTCCGACGCCTGCTTGACCGCGTTAATCGTGTCGCCGCCGGCATTGGCGAGGCCGACGACCTTGGCACCCGACCCTTGCGCCTGCAGCAGGAAGGACGAGAAATCCTGGCCGGGGAAAGGATGACGGACGGCGCCGAGAACCTTGCCGCCCGATGCTTCGACGACCTTCGACGTATCGCGCTCGAGCGCGTGGCCGAAGGCGTAGTCCGCCGTGACGAAGAACCAGCTATCGCCGCCTTGTGCGACCATGGCCGAGCCGGTGCCGTTGGCAAGCGCCCAGGTGTCGTAGGTCCAGTGGACGGTGTTGGGCGAACAGGCTTTGCCGGTGAGGTCCGACGAGGCCGGACCCGAGGCGAGGAAGATCTTGTTCTTCTCCTTGGTAATCTCGTTGACGGCGAGCGCCACCGACGAGGTTGGCACGTCGGCGATCACATCGACATTTTCGGTGTCGTACCACTGGCGGGCGATGTTCGAGCCAACGTCCGGCTTGTTCTGGTGGTCGGCGGAGACGATCGACACATTGATGCCCTTGTCCGCCGCCTTGAAGTCTTCCGCCGCCATCTGGGCGGCGATGACCGAGCCTTCGCCGGCGATGTCTGCATAGATGCCGGAACGGTCATTCAGAACGCCGATCTTGACATCCGTGGCGTAGGCCGCGCCTGCCATCAGCAGGCTCGCCGTTGAAGCCAGAATAAATCCCATTTTTTTCATCGCTACTTCCCTCCGATTGCGGCGCAATGCGCCGTTGATGATTGCCTCAGACACCGAGATAGGCGTGCAGCTTGTCAATGTTGGCGTCGAGTTCGTCGTTGGGGATCGTGTCGATCACGCGCCCCTGTTCCACCACGTAGTGCCGGTCCGCGACCAACGCGGCAAAATGAAAATTCTGTTCGACGAGCACGATCGTGAATCCCTTCTCCTTGAGCCGGGCAATGGTGCGGCCGATCTGCTGCACAATGACGGGTGCAAGCCCTTCGGTCGGCTCGTCGAGCAGCAAGAGCTTCGCGCCGGTCCGCAAAATCCGGCCGATGGCAAGCATCTGCTGTTCGCCGCCCGAAAGCTTGGTGCCTTGGCTCGAAAGCCGCTCCTTCAGGTTCGGGAAAAGCTCGAAAATCTGCTCGACGCTGAGCCCACCGGGGCGCACCTTCGGCGGCAGCATCAAATTCTCCTCGACCGAGAGGCTGGAAAAGATCGCGCGCTCCTCTGGGCAGTAGGCGATGCCCATCTGTGCGATCGACCGCGACGGCAGCTTGATCGTCTCACGGCCGTCATAGGTGACCGAGCCCGAGCGCCTGGAAAGGATGCCCATGACGGCCTTCAGCGTCGTCGTCTTGCCGGCGCCATTGCGGCCGAGCAGCGTCACCACTTCGCCTTCGCCAACCTCGAAGCTCACGCCGTGAAGCACATGGCTCTCGCCGTACCAGCCCTGCAGGCCATCGACGCGGAGGAGGGGTCTCGCCGAGGAGGCAACAGCCGGCCTGCTCGTCAGTTCAGCTTCAACCATGGCCGGCCCCGATATAGGCTTCGATAACGCGCGGATCTTTGGATACCGCAGCATAGTCGCCTTCGGCGAGGACTTTGCCGCGCGCGAGCACGGTGATGCGGTTCGACAGCGAGGCTACGACCGACAGATTGTGCTCAACCATCAAAATGGTGCGGTTCTTGGAGATGCGCCGGATCAGCGCCGAGATGCGCTCAATGTCTTCTTGTGCCATGCCTGCCATAGGCTCATCGAGGAGCAGCATTTCAGGGTTCAGCGCCAGTGTCGTCGCGATTTCAAGCGCGCGCTTGCGGCCGTAGGACAGATCGCTGGCGCGGATGTCCGAAAACTCGGTCAAACCGACATCGGCGAGAAGAGCCGCAGCCTCGCTATTGAAATTGGAGAGCACTTTCTCGGAGCGCCAGAAATCGAAACTGTCGCCGCGCCGGCGCTGCAGCGCGATGCGGACATTCTCGAGTGCGGTCATGTGCGGAAACACCGCCGATATCTGGAAGGAGCGCACAAGGCCCAGCCGCGCGATGTCGGCCGGCTGCATCCTGGTGATGTCCCGGCCCTGGTAGCGGATCGCGCCGCGCGTCGGCTGCAGGAATTTGGTCAGCAAGTTGAAGAGGGTCGTCTTGCCTGCGCCGTTGGGGCCGATCAGCGCGTGGATCGATCCTCGCTCCACCGTCAGGTTGACATTGTTGACAGCGACGAAACCCTTAAATTCCTTAGTCAATCCCGCTGCTTCGAGGATCGCTCCGGAATTCATGCGCGGGAACCTTCGCCCGTCATCGGCGTGAAAACGTGGAACCGCGCTGCGAGGCTGTCCGCCCCCAGGGTGACTTCCATGGTTTCCTCCCGTGGCACTCCTGCCCGCAACAAACGACCTAATGCACATCGCGTCAAGGCCGCAATTTTCAGAAGCCTCGAACTTCACGAAGCGCTGAGTCAACTGCCCTTGGCACAGGCTCGCCTCGAGAAGCTGGCGTGCGGTTGGCATCACATCCGATCGAGCGGCATTTACAGGGATCTGTTGCGGTCTTTGACTGCCGGCGCTGTGGCACGGGGCCTTCGATGAACCCCATCCCTGGCCGAGCAGTGCGAAATCCCTCGCCGCCCGACTAGATGAATGCGAAAAGCTTAGCTGCGTTAGTTCGAGTTGGGGTTGTCCTTGCCGCGGTTTGGATCCTTGCCGGCAGCCTGGCTGCTCTGTTGGGCTTGTCCTTCTTGTCCTGATTGCCGCGGTTGCTCGACGCGGCGATTGTTCCCGCGGGGAACATATCGGCCTTTCGAGAGTTCGCGCTATAGGACCGCAATGAACGCGAGGAAGGGGATTGCCGTCGAAGCTTTTTGAAGGATGACCTTCGCTTTTGAGAAGTTGTCAGGATTGATCGTGGACACACCAGACGAAGCTGTGGACGCGGCACCGCGGATAAGCGGCCTCGATCATGCACGGGTGCGACAAGCTTTTGACGTGCGATTCACGATCGAGCGCGTGTGCAGCGATTACTTGGCGATCTATCGCTCGCTCATGGAGGG
Source organism: Mesorhizobium sp. WSM4842 (assembly GCF_055901575.1). Classification (NCBI taxonomy): domain Bacteria; kingdom Pseudomonadati; phylum Pseudomonadota; class Alphaproteobacteria; order Hyphomicrobiales; family Phyllobacteriaceae; genus Mesorhizobium; species Mesorhizobium sp. WSM4842. The sequence continues at coordinate 5,852,897 of NZ_CM148372.1, read as the reverse complement.
CACAACGAATGCACTTGGTTCTCAAAACAAGCGCGCTAAAAATACCGCAATGATGACTATGGCTACCTGACAGAGCAAGGAGAGGGCTCGGCTGCCCGTACGGCCGGCCCGGATCAGCGCCTGAGCCGCCTTGGTCGCTTCTGAACGGGAGGGGTTGACCATGACCACTCAACTCGAAGACCGCAAGATTGATCCAGCCGTAGCGCTCCCGGCAATCGACGAAACGGCACCGCGCGAGCCGCATCGGCAATTTGCGCTGAAACACGAGGATTGCTTCGTCGTCGCAGACAGCTACGGCGACATACGCGGCACCGGCGACGGGCTTTTCCGCGACGACACGCGTGTACTGTCGCGCTTCCGCCTGTTCATCGGCGGCAGGATGCCGTCGCTGCTCGGCGCCTCGCTGTCGCAGGACAACATCCTGTTCACCGCCAATCTCACCAACCTGGCCACTATCGGGCCGAATGGCAGCGAAGCATTGCCGGGCGTCGTCCATATCGACCGGACGCGGTTCATCTGGCAGGACCGCATGTTCGAACGCATCACCTTCACCAACTATTCCGCGCGCGAGGTGGATCTGCCGGTTCGGCTCGACTTCGACGCCGATTTCCGTGACATGTTCGAGGTGCGCGGCACTACGCGTAGCCGCCGCGGCCGCGCGCATGACGCGCTGGTCGGCGAGGCGAGCGTAACGTTCCGATATGAAGGCCTCGACAATGTGGCTCGTCAATCGGTCATCGCATTCTCGATCAAGCCCGATCAGGTGCACCCCAACCACGCCGACTTCCTTATTCTCGTGGCAAGGCGTGACAGCAGAGCATTGTACCTGGAGGTCGGCCACAGCGAAGAGACCCCCTCCAGCGACCGCTTTCGCGCGGCCGCTGCGCGAGCCCGCTTTGCCATGCGCTCAAAGCGCCGGCAGGGCGCCACCGTCTTCAGCTCCGGCCGCGTGTTCAACGACTGGCTGACACGCACGCGCGCCGACATCGCGCTGCTGACGACCGATCTGGAAACCGGGCCATACCCGTATGCCGGCATCCCCTGGTTTTCGACGGCTTTCGGCCGCGATGGCGTCATTTCCGCCTTACAGATGCTCTGGCTCAATCCGGACCTTGCTCGCGGGGTGCTGGCCTTCCTTGCCCACTATCAGTCGACCGAGATCTCTGTGTTCGACGATGCCGAACCTGGCAAAATCATGCATGAAACCCGGAAGGGCGAAATGGCCGTGCTGCGCGAGCTGCCGTTCGGCCGCTACTATGGCGGCGTCGACACCACGCCACTCTATGTCTATCTGGCTTCGTCCTACGCCGATCGCACCGGAGACGAGGCATTCGTCGATCGCATGTGGAACTCGCTGGGCGCTGCCACTGCGTGGATGGAGGAGGTCGGAACCCGCAACGGGGAAGGCTTTGTAACCTACAAAAGGGCGGCCGACACGGGTCTGTTCAACCAAGGCTGGAAGGACAGCGCCGATGCCATCTTCCATGCCGACGGCACGATCCCCAAAGGGCCGATCGCATTGGTCGAGGTGCAAGGTTATGTCTTCGCCGCATATCAAGGTATGGCCGCGCTGGCCGCCAGACGCGGCGACGATGCAAAGGCGGCGCACTGGAGCGCCCTGGCAGAGAGGATCCGTGAGGCGGTGGAAACGCATTTCTGGATGCCGGACCGAGATTTCTATGCTTTGGCAATCGACGGAGAAGGCAAGCAATGCGCGGTTCGCGCGTCCAATGCCGGTCACCTGCTCTATGTCGGGCTGCCTTCAGCGGAACGGGCGCAGGCCCTTGCCACCCAGCTGCTCTCTGGTCATCTCCATAGCGGTTGGGGCGTTCGCACACTGGCCGACGACGAGGTCCCATTTAACCCGATGTCCTATCATAATGGGTCGATCTGGCCGCACGACACTGCACTCTGCGCCTCCGGGCTCGCCCGCTATCACGAGCGCGACAGCGTCGTGAAGCTGATGAGCGGTATGTTCGAGGCGGCGGTCCGTTTCAACATGCGCCTGCCGGAGCTGTTCTGCGGCTTTACGCGCGCGGCCAGCGATTCACCGGTGGCCTACCCGGTCGCATGTCTGCCGCAAGCATGGTCGGCAGGCTCCGCGTTCATGATGCTGCAGGCCTGCCTGGGTATCCGGGTCGACGGCTGGAAGCGCGAGATCACTGTGGAACGCCCGCGGCTGCCGATCGGTATCGACAACATTGTTATCCGCCATCTGGCCATCGGCGAGGCGAAAGTCGATCTCATCTTCGAGCGCATTGGCGACCGCGTTGTGTGCTATCTCGACCATCGCCATGAAGGTCTGGTGCCTCTGGTGGTGCGCTCTTAGCGCAGGCCGGCTCCCCATGTGCTCCGTGACGGACTCTGCCATCAACGACTACGGCCCAACTGATACCTGCGCCGATCGCCAGCGCACCGACTGTACGGTGGTACCTGCCCAAGCCAAACCGGACGACTATCTGCTCGCAGCGTCGCTACAAGATCGCTGAAACGTCGCCCTGGATGCTGACATGCTGGCGCAGGAGCGTGCGCGCCCGCGTCGCCGGCGAGGATTGCTTCCACGATCGCGCACCCACCGTCCTCATTGCCCTCCGCGCATGCGCCGGGCTTTCCTTCTGGCCGAACGTCGCGCCAGCCACAATGAGCCGGCGCGACTTTGGTTCTTCATCTGTCGCCGGGCGTGTCGGGCGCACTGTTATGCTCCCCAGACCTGCCGGGATCCCGATCGCCTAGCTCGCCGGCAGCACCTTCACCGCCATTGCCTGGACCTGAGTTGACGTGGCCGGAGTTGCCGTTTCCGTCGTCATCGCCGTCATCGCCGTCATCGCCGTCATCGCCGTCATCGCCGTCATCGCCGTCATCGCCATCATCGCCATCATCGCCGCCGCCGCCGCCGCCATCGCCGCCATCATCGCCCCCATCGCCATTATCGCCGCCATCGCCACCATCGCCATTGTCGCCACCGCCGCCATTATCGCCGCCGCTGTCGTCGGGAGCCAAGACACTTTGGATTTGCGCAGTGGTCATCGGCGGACATTGGTCGATTTGCGCCGCCGTGAGAATGTCAGTCCGGTTCAGCGCCACGCAGCAAAGCTCATAGTTAGCGTTCGTCAGAGGGTTGCATTGCTGAGCCGTGAGTACGGGCCGCTCGATCTCTTGGACTCGTGCTGGAACGGTCGCTGCCACTCCAAAAAAGGTGGCTGATATCAACACTATACCGGTGCTGTTGAGTAGTGACTCTAGCGTACACATATTAGCTCTCCATTATATTAATTGCTACTAAAACGCGAATACTGTTTCAAATGTTCCCGTCACCGTTACAATTTGTTAACCAAAAACGGGACGCTAAGGCGTCGCGAGGGATTGCTTTAGGTTCAGCGTCGACTATTGCGAGGCGACCACAGAGGCCCCTCGTTTATGATGCGAATTCTGACGCTGCACACATGCGCTGTCCTGCTCTCGGCCTGCACCCAGGCTTCCGGCGCTGGCACTACCATGCAGACGCAGGGCTATGCGTTTGCGCCCCCTGCCTTCAAAACCTTCTGCGCTAAGGAAAAAACGCTTTGCGACACCAGAGGCAAGACCAAAGTTGTGGACTTGACGGGACCTCGCAAGGCGGAGCTCGCAAGAGTCAACGCCGCAGTCAACCACCGCATTGCTGAACGAAGCGATGTCAGCACCACGGGCAAGGCCGACGAGTGGGACTTGCCGAAAGACCAGGGCGATTGCGAGGACTTCGCCATCCTCAAGAAAAGCGAGCTACTCAAGCTCGGCTGGCCGGCTTCTGTCCTGCTGCTGACTGTGGCGCGCAGCGGGAAAGAAGGCCACACCGTTCTGACAGTGCGCACCAGCCAGGGTGATCTGGTGCTCGACAACAAAACGTCGGCGATCAGGGACTGGTCGCGAACGTCCTACCGTTACTTTGCACGCCAGTCACAGTCGAACGGCAAGGTGTGGGAGCGGATAGGCAAGGCCGGACAACCGTAGGCGCGTCTGCGGCTCGCGCAACCGCTTGTGCTGCGGTCCCTCAAGATCGTTCGGGCACGCGTTTTTGGCGAGCGCGAACTCGCAATGCTGAAATGGGATATGCCGTCACCGCCGGAGCGCATCAAGGGCAAGGCCGACTATGACTATGACCTGATGGTCGTGGAGCCGCGAATTGACCGTCCATGATGCCCGCCTGATGCCGCCGAGCTATGTCAAGCCGTACGTGAAGCGCCAGAAGAACGATGCTGCCGATGCCGAGGCGATCACCCGGCCGACGATGCGGTCGTCGAGATCAAGGAGCGATGAGCAGCAGAGCATCATGGTGCTTCACCGGGTCCGGCTGACGTCCACACATGGCGCAACTGAGCCTATCACGAAACGCGAATCCGCAGCATGTGAGGGAAGCCGCTATAGGAATGATCGATGTTTGTTCGCCAAAAGTCGCGTAACATTGTATTCGGGAACCACTGGGCGATCCACTATCTGCTCGCCATCGTCGCTACAAGATCGCTGAAACGCTCGCCCTGGATGCTGACATGCTGGCGCAGGAGCGTGCGCGCCCGCTCCGCGTCGCCGGCTAGGATTGCTTCCACGATCGCGCCATGCTCGGCGAACGAGGTGGCAACGCGGTTGCGCACGCGAAGCTGGAGACGCCTGTAGGGTTGCAGACGGCGATGCAGTGCGACGCACTGCTCGGCCAGGAAACCGCTGTGGCTGGCAGCATAGATAGCCTTGTGAAAACGTTCGTTATCGTAATAGTAGAGGTCGCTGTCGCCGGCCGAGGACGAACGCTCGCAATCTGCATGCGCGGCCAGGATGGTTGTGCGATCGGCATCGGTGAACCGTCGCGCGGCCAGCGAACCGGCCAAACCTTCAAGTTCCGCCATCACCTCGAACATTTCGAAAACGCGGTGCGGTCCCGGATCGATCACCACGGCACCCCGGCGCGGCCGGATCTCCACCAGCCCGATCGCGTTCAACTGCATCAGCGCCTCGCGCACCGGCGTTCTCGACACGCCGAAGCGCGTTGCCAATTGCACCTCGTCTAGTCGTGCACCGGGGGCGAAGTCGTTCGAGATGATGCCGTTTTCGATCTCGTCACGTAGGCGTTGAACAACATTCCCTGACATTTTCGGACTCCAAAATGCATTACGCGCATTCTTGTATGCAAGATAGTTGACTTTGCGCACAATCGCATTTAATAACGATACCACAATAGGCAAGTCGCACACAATTGGCGGATTCAACCGAGCAGTAGCACCGCGAGCGCGCGGAGGGTCTTTTGCGCCGATTTCGACTTTGCCAGGAGGACTCCGACATGGCAGGTATCTCGTTCTTTAGCGATATGGTGCAAAGCATCACCGATCGCGGCCGCAGGCTGCTTGCGGCAGGCGCGCGCAGCGAGCCGATCCAAGCCGAGACGAATATCGACACGCTCTGCGACATGCTTTTGTCGAGCCGGGGCGAAGCCTCGGGCATGGCATTGGCCGCCGAGGTCCTTCAGCGCTGGGCCCAACTGGACGCGGTCGGTCAGCAAGACTTCGTGCGTATGCTGCACGAACAGTTCGGCCCAGACATCGCCAAGCTTGACAAAGCCATCGAGCGCTACCGCAGCGACAGGAGTTCGGACGCCGTCATCGAACTGCACCAGGCCGCCGAGCCGCGTCGCCAGGAACTGGTGCGCAGACTCAACCTGGCCCCCAAAGGCACGGCAAGACTGGTGGAGATGCGCGAGCGCCTATTAGCCATGAAGGACGCGACGGAGCCGTTTCGCGCCGTCGATGCCGACTTCGCCCACCTGTTCGGCTCATGGTTCAACCGCGGTTTTCTGACCCTGCGTCCGATCGACTGGTCGACGCCAGCCGACATCCTGGAGAAGATCATCAGATACGAGGCTGTGCATGAAATCGCCGGCTGGGAGGAACTGCGGCGGAGGCTAGCTCCAGCCGACCGCAGGTGCTTTGCGTTCTTCCACCCGCGTCTCGCAGACGATCCGCTGATCTTCGTTGAGGTTGCGCTGACCAAGGCGATTCCCTCTGCCATCGCTGATGTGCTCGATGTAAACCGTTCGCCGATCACGGCCCAGGACGCCACCACCGCTGTCTTCTATTCGATCTCCAACTGCCAGGACGGACTGCGCGGCATCTCTTTCGGGAACTTTCTGATCAAGCAGGTGGTGGAGGATTTGCGCCGCGACCTGCCGGGCTTGAAGACCTTCGTGACGCTGTCGCCGGTTCCGGGTTTCGCTGGCTGGCTAGCAAGACTGCGCAAGGCGACCGATCCGAGCCTCGATGATCAGGCCCCCAAGACGCTCGAGCTGCTGGACGATCCGAGCTGGGCGGACAATCCGCAGAAGGCACGGGTCGTTGAAGCTGTGCTCCTCCCGCTCGCCGCACGCTATTTCGTCAAGGAACGTGCCACCGGCAGACGGCCGGTCGATCCTGTGGCGCGTTTCCATTTGGGCAACGGCGCTCGCCTTGAACGGCTGAACTTCCTCGCCGATCGCTCCGCCAAGGCGATGCGGCAGTCCCACGGCTTGATGGTCAACTACTTTTACAAGTTGGACGACATCGAGGCGAACCACGAAGCCTTGGCGCAACATGGCGAGATCGCTGCTTCGCCGGAGGTGAGAAAACTGGCGGCAACCGCTTCGACCGACACCAGTATTGGCGCCCCGGTTCGTCGACGCCGCACCGAAATGCAGAAAACCTAATAAGCAAATTGGGAGGAGTTCAATGAGCAATCACCTGTTCGACGCCATGCGAGCATCCGCCAAGTCAGGCGAGTCGATTTTCATCGAGACTATTGATGGTCAGCGTTGGACCTATGCAGATGCGCTGCGGCTCTCCGGACAGATCGCCAGCGCAATTGATGTGCTCGGCGTTCGCCCAGGCGACCGCGTCGCGGTCCAGGTGGACAAGAGCCCGCTGGCTCTGATGCTCTATCTCGCATGCGTGCGCTGCGGGGCGATATATCTGCCGCTGAATACCGCCTATACGCTGGCTGAACTCGACTATTTTATCGGTGACGCCGAACCGCGGCTCGTCATCGTCTCCTCGAAGTCGCGAGCTGATGTCGAAAGGATCGCGCACGGCCACGGCGCGATTGTCGAAACGCTCGATGCGGACGGCGCCGGGTCGCTCATGGAGTTGGCCCGGGACGAGTCTGCCGATTTTCTCGACGCGGCGCGCGCGCCTGACGATCTCGCCGCGATCCTGTACACATCTGGGACCACCGGCCGTTCCAAGGGCGCAATGCTGACGCACGACAACCTTTTGTCCAATGCATTAGCACTGCGCGAATGCTGGCACGTGACCGCAGCCGACCGGCTGATCCACGCGCTGCCGATTTTTCACACGCATGGGCTCTTCGTGGCGACCAATGTCACGCTGGTTTCCGGCGCCTCGATGTTTCTGCTGCCAAAGTTCGAGCCTGGCGAAATCCTTCCTCTGATGTCGCGGGCGACGCTGATGATGGGCGTGCCGACCTTCTATGTCCGGTTGCTTCAGCATGAGGGCCTGAACCGGGAGACGGTCGCCAACATTCGGCTGTTCATCTCCGGCTCGGCGCCGCTGCTCGCTGAAACGCACGCCGCATTCAAGCAGCGCACCGGTCACGCCATTCTCGAACGCTACGGCATGACCGAAACCAACATGAACACCTCAAACCCCTATGACGGCGAGCGAAGGGCAGGGACAGTAGGTTTCCCACTCCCGTGCGTGTCGGTGAGGGTCACCGATCCGGCCACGGGCGAGACGCTCGGACCAGGCGAAACCGGCATGATCGAGATCAAGGGCCCGAACGTTTTCAAAGGTTATTGGCGGATGCCTGAAAAGACTGCGGCGGAGTTCACCAAGGACGGCTATTTCATCAGCGGCGACCTCGGCAAGATCGATGAGGCGGGCTATCTCCACATCGTTGGCCGCGACAAGGACCTGGTGATCTCCGGCGGCTATAATATCTACCCGAAGGAAGTCGAGGGTGAGATCGATCAACTCGTCGGTGTCGCCGAGAGTGCGGTCATCGGCATTGCACATCCGGATTTCGGGGAGGGGGTGACGGCCATCGTGGTGCTCAAGCCCGGTGCCACAATGGACGAAAAGGCCGTGCTCAACGCGCTGCGCGACCGCCTCGCGCGCTACAAGCAGCCGAAACGGGTGATTTTCGCCGAGGACCTTCCGCGCAACACCATGGGAAAGGTGCAGAAGAATCTTCTGCGCGACCGGTTCAGCAACCTTTACATGCCCGCCTCCTAGGAGGCGCTGACTACCCTGCGTTGGTGCTTGGGAGCGAGACCAACGCAGGCTGATCTACTAACCGATGGAAATGAGAACGGGCGCCTAAAGGCGTTTCCCGAGGGAGGAAGCTATGAACATCCAGATTCTGTCGATCGCGCTGCTGGTCGGCATGTTCGTGATCGCCACCATCCAGCCGATCAATATGGGCGCACTCGCCTTCGCATGCGCCTTTCTGGTCGGCTCGCTCATCATGGCCATGAAGCCGGCGGAAATATTTGCTGGCTTCCCGAGCGACCTCTTCCTGACACTGGTCGGCATTACCTACCTGTTCGCCATCGCCCAGATCAACGGTACTATCGATTGGCTGGTCGAGGGCGCGGTCAAACTGGTGCGCGGACATGTGGCGTGGATTCCCTGGGTCATGTTCCTGGTCGCCGCCGTCATCACCGGCTTCGGTGCGCTCGGACCTGCGGCGGTCGCCATCCTGGCCCCGGTGGCGCTGGGTTTTGCGTTCCAGTACCGCATCAATCCGGTCATGATGGGATTGATGGTTATTCACGGTGCACAGGCGGGCGGCTTTTCGCCGATCAGCGTCTATGGCGGCATCACCAACCAGATCGTCGAAAAGGCGGGGTTGCCGTTCGCGCCGACATCACTGTTTCTCTCCAGCTTCTTCTTCAACCTGGCCATCGCCGTCCTCGTATTCTTCCTCTTCGGCGGCTCGAAGGTGCTGCGTAAGTATTCGATGGCGTCGGGACCGCTGCCTGACCTCCACCCCGAGGGCGTGACGCAGTCAATCGTCGGCCACGGCGGCACGCCGGCTACTCCGATCAGCCATCACGTCTTTGAGGAGCAGACAAAAAATGTGTCGGCGCTTTCCGGCCTGACTACGGAAACGTTGACGACATTAATCGGCCTAACCGCGCTCGCGGTCGGCGCACTTGTCTTCAAGTTCAATGTCGGCCTGGTGGCGATCACTGTTGCGGTCGCGCTCGCACTCCTCTCGCCGAAGACCCAAAAGGCAGCGATCGACAAGGTCAGCTGGTCGACGGTGCTCCTGATCGCCGGCATCATCACCTATGTCGGCGTCATGGAGAAGATCGGCACGATCGACTACGTCGCCCACGGCATTTCAAGCCTGGGCATGCCGCTGCTGGTTGCGCTCCTCCTCTGCTTCACCGGCGCCATTGTATCGGCATTCGCCTCGTCCACGGCATTGCTGGGAGCCATCATTCCACTGGCCGTGCCCTTCCTCCTGCAGGGACAGATCAGTGCCATAGGTGTGGTTGCCGCGATCGCGATCTCCACCACCATCGTTGACACCAGTCCGTTTTCGACCAACGGCGCGCTGGTCGTCGCCAATGCCCGGGAAGCAGAGCGCGAGAGCGTGCTGAAGACGTTGCTGATCTACAGCGCGCTTATCGCCATCATCGGCCCTGTCATCGCCTGGCTGGTTTTCGTGGTCCCCGGGTTAGTTTGAGCGGTCGGCCGCTTCCCGGACATTCCCAATCAGTCTGGCCGCTCCGGTGCAATTTGACCGGCGGCCAGGCTTGACCCCGAACCTGATCTGGTCGGCGTCAACAAGAAAAACGCCGGCGCAGGCAGAACTGATTCCCTATCAAAGCAGCCGTTGGGCCGATAGGGTGCCCCGCCCGGTTTGGCTACGTGACCCCGCTCAGGCGGGCGAGGGCGCGTAGCGGCTGCCCAGCGAATAGCGGCTGCCGACATAGGTGAGCTTGTTGACGGTGGCGACCGCCGCGCCTGACCAGGTCCGCCGATGCAGGAGCAGGCAGGGGTCGCCTGGCCGGATCATCAAGCGGCCGGCGGCCACCTCGTCGGCGGCGACGGCCGAGATCACGTGCTCCACTTCCGTCAGCGGCGTCGCCCGCTGCAGATAGTCGTAGGTGGTGGTCGCAACAAAATTTTGCCGGTGGTAGTCCGGTGCGAGCGCCGAATTGACGAAGCGTTCCTCAAGCTGGACGGGCACATCGTCCTCGAAATGCACGATGATCGAATGGGCGACCGGCCTGCGGCGCATGAACTCGAAGGCGACAATGAGGTCCAGCGCCGGGTCGCGGATCTTCTCGAGCACGACGACCTCGGCCCTGTGGCGTCCGCCGCGCGCGGCGATCTCGCCGGCGATGTTCCTGATTTCGATGAGAGCAGATTGCGGTTTCGGCGGCGCCACGAAGGTGCCTACGCCCTGGATGCGCAGGAGGTGGCCTTCCGAGGTCAGTTCCCTCAGCGCCCGGTGCACGGTCATGCGCGAGACGCCGAGCGTGCTGACCAGCTCGTTTTCGGAAGGCAGCCTGCGGTCCTTCGGCCATTTGCCGCTGCCGATGTTGCCAAGCACGTAGTCCTTGACCTTTTCGTAGAGCGGTCCGGCAGTTTCGGGAAGCTTGATCATCGCCCTCTCTCCATTCGGACGATGGTCTTCAGGCCGCCGCTCGCACCTGCGATCAGGCGGTGGTAGGCGGCGGGAATTTCGCCGATCGCGATCTCCTCGGCCACGAAACGCGACAACGCGGGGGCGAGATCGCCAAGCATGGCTACGGCCGGCGCAAGCTCGTCGGCGAAGGCGTGGCAGCCGACAAGCGCGATCTCGCGCTCGACCAGGAAGTTGGGGTCGAGGTCGAGGCGGCCATGCGAAATGCCGACCAGCGCCAGCGTGCCGCCGCCGGCCAAACGATCGAGCAGCCGCGCCATCACCGTCACATTTCCCGTCGCGTCGATGGCATGGCGCAAGTTGGGATCGTGGGACAGGATGTCCAGGTCGACGACGGTCGCGCCGCTCACCTCGGCCACGAGATCCGCACGTGCCGCATTGCGGTCGGCGACGAGGACCGGTCTCTCGCTGCGCCGCGACAGGAGCAGCGCCGCCAGCCCGCCGATCGGGCCGCAACCGGCGATAAGCACTGGCGCCCCGGCCGGCGCCGACAGCCGCCGCACTGCGTGCAGGGTGACCGCCAGCGGCTCCGCCATGGCGGCGATTGCGGGATCGAGCGCGGGGTCATGGCGCAGGAGCAGCCGCGCCGGCAGCTCCGTCTCTTCCGCGAAGCCGCCGTCGCAGACCTCGCCTACAAAGCCCAGTGTGGCACAGACATTATGCAGGCCGGCCCGGCAAGCAGGACATTCGCCGCACCAGAAACGCGAATCGGCGACGACCCGGTCTCCGAGGGCCACCTGGGACACGCCGGCCCCCACGGCAGTCACTTCGCCGGCGAACTCATGTCCAACGACGCTCGGCGCGCGGCTGATCCACTGACCGGTGCGGAAATTGTGGAGGTCGGAGCCGCAGATGCCGGCGGCCGTCACCCTGAGCCGCACCCAGCCAGGCCCTGGTTCGCCGGGAGACGGCACATCCTCGACCCGCAAGTCGCCCGCCGCATGGAGTCTAGCCGCCTTCATCATCCGCTACCGCACCAAATATCGGTCGCGCACATCGGAAACGGCGTGTTCGTGCGAGGAAAAGCCTTCATAGCGGGCAAGCGTGCGGGCATGACGCGCGAATTCCGGATAGGCCGTCGCCGTCACGTAGCCGATGGAAGAGCGCTTGACGAAATCCGTGACCGAGAGCGGTCCACAGGTACGCGCCCAGCGGCTGGTCGGCAGCACGGCGTTGGGGCCTAGCCCGAAATTGCCGATCGAAACCGGCGTGTGCGGCCCCATCAGGATCTCGGCGGCTTCGGTGATGTGGCCAAGGTGCGCAAAGGGATCGGTGGAGAGGATCTCCAGATGCTCAGGTGCGTAGTCATTGATGAAACGGTAGCTCTCCTCGATCGATGCAGTCAGCACGATGCCGCCACAGGCACCGGTCAGCACCGCGGTGGAGAATGCTACCCGCTGATCGGTCATGCGCGCCCAGTGCTCGGGCAGCGCCGCCAGTGCCTCCTCCGCCACGCGGCGGCTGTGGGTCACCAGATAGGCCGACGAGTCCGGCCCGTGCTCCGCCTCGATGAGGAGGTCGAGCGCGGCCAGTCCGCCATGTACGCTGTCGTCGGCGAGGATAATCGCTTCCGACGGACCGGCGGGAAGGCCTGGATCGATGACTCCCGCAAGCAGCCGCTTGGCCGCAACGACCCAAGGGCTGCCTGGACCGACGATCTTGAGCGCGGGCCTGATCGTCTCTGTGCCGTAGGCGACCGCGGCGACCGCCTGCGCGCCGCCGCATTTGTAGACCGTTTCGACGCCGGCGAGGCGCGCCGCAACCAGTGTCGCTGCGTCCACCGAACCATCGGCCGCTGGCGGCGTCATGATAGCAAGCTCCGGGACGCCCGCCACGACGGCGGGCACTGCGGTCATCATTGTCACCGAAGGGAACGCCCCCTTGCCGCGCGGGACATAGAGCGCCACCGAGCGGATCGGCGTGAAGCGGTCCCCGGCATAGGCGCCGGGCCGCATTTCCTTAAGCCACATCGCTTCCGGCTTCTGCTCTTCGTGGAAATGCCGGATGTTGTCGATGCCGAAGCGAATGGCGGCGACCACGTCCTCGTCCACCATGCCGAAGGCGGCATCGAACTCGGCGGGGCTGACCTTCAGCCGCGCCGCATCGAGATCTGCCTTGTCCAAGTCGCGGGCGAAGCGGACGAGCGCGGCGTCGCCTTCTGTTCGGACCGCCTCGATGATCGGTGCGGCCTTCTCCATAAAGCCAGAGAGATCGGTCTCTGAGCGCCGCATCAGTGCCGCTCGACCGGCGGCGTCGAGTTGGCTCAAGTCGTGGAACGATACGTTTGGCATAGGATTTCCTTTTCGGCCCGGCGGGCCGGCATTCCTCATTTCGATTTCAGGAAGATGTCGAGCCCGACCAGCCTGTCGAGCAGGAAGACGGCGACAGCCGAGCAGGCGATGAAGACCACGGAGATCGCGGCAAGATCCGGCGTGATGATCGAGCGGATGGAGTTGTAGATCAGCACCGGCAGCGTCACGATGCGGGCATCGACGAGCAGCAGGCTGACCAGGAACTCGTTGAGCGCAAGGATGAACATCAGCAGCGAGCCGGTGATCACCCCCGGCATAACCGCCGGCAGGGTGACGGAGAAGAACACCTGGAGCGGCGGCGCGCCGCAATTGGCGGCGGCCAGTTCCAGGTCCGGGTCAAGCCCGGTGGCACTCGCCGTCACCGCCCAGATCATGAAGGGAAGGTTGATGACGCAGCAGGCGATGCCGACCGGCCAGAGCTGGCCGAGAATGCCGGCGTTGCCGAAAATCAGCATGAGGCCGATGCCCGATCCGATCAGCGGGATGGTAAAGGGCAGCAGCAGATAGATCTGGATCGTCTTCTCAAAACGCACCGCATATTTCGCCAGCGCGATGCCGGCCAGCGTGCCCACGGGAATCGCAACGATCGTACAGACCGTCGCAACTTGGAGCGTGCGCAGGAAAGCGTTGCGCAGGTCGGAGGCCTGCGAAATGCGCGCATACCACCGCAGCGACAGCCCGTCCGGCGGAAACGTGATGATGTTGCCGCCGGTGAAGGAAGCGCCGAGCACGACGATCGTCGGCGCCGAAAGCGTCACTAGGGCGATCGTAACCAGGGTCCACAAGACAACGGATTTGCTGCGCGAGCCGCTCACGCCCGTGACCTCCCCATCGCAAGCGTTCCGGCTCCGAACAGCGCGAACACCAAGCCGACGAGGATTGACCCGAGCGCGACCAGCATAAGCGCCAGCGTCGCACCAAGGCCCTGGTCGGACGTTCGGAAGAACTGGTCGTAGATGGCGTTGGCGATAAAGTCCTGCGAGCCGCCGCCAAGGATTGCGGGGACTGCGAAATCGGTGAGCGAAAGCGTCAGCACCACCACGCCGGCGCCGATGAAGCCCGGACGAGCGAGTGGCAACACGACATGGATGAACGTGCGAACCCAGTTCGCGCCGAGCGATCCAGCGGCCGCCTCCAGCTCTTCGGGAATGGCGGTGAGTGCCGGCGCCAGCATCAGCACGGCAAACGGCAGCATGTACTGGACGAGGCCGAACAGCACGGCGGGATAGTTGTAGATGAGCCGCATCGGGGCGACCCCGACAAGGCCGAGTGCCTCGTTCACCATGCCCTGGTTGCCTAAGATGATCAGCCAGCCATAGGCACGCACAACCTGGCCGATGAAGAAGGGCAGAAACAGCGCAATCAGCAGGAATTTGCGCAATCCTGGCGAACGCGTGCGCACCATCAGATAGGCGTAGGGAAAGGCGAAGACGAGTGTCACAGTGGTGACGATCAGGGCGGCGATGAGGCTGCGCTGCGCGACAACGAGGAACAGTGGCTCTGTCAGCGCCCGCCGGAAATTGGTGATGGAATAGTCGTCCGAGAATTGGAACGTGGTGGTGTCGAGCGTGCGCAGGCTGGCGTCCGCGATCTGGATGAGTCCGAGCGCGAGCAGTCCGACCAGCAGCACCGCCGGAAGCAGCATCAGATAGGGCGTGGCGCGCCTTAACCGAGCCGGCCAGATGGCGGCGGCAATGCTTTCCAGCGCATCCATGATCCGCCATTTCAGGGGATAGGCTGTCCTGGCTGCCCGCATGAAAAAATCCGTATCCGACGTCGTGAAGGAGCCGGTGCCGCCAGCGCAGCACCGGCCGACCCGGCGTCAGCCCTGCATGATCGCCTTGAACTTGGAAAACCACTCGCTCTCGTTCTCGACCTGGACCTTCGAGGAGATGCGGATGAGGCGCTGGAAATCCGCTTCGGTGGTCGGATAGGACGGATCGCCCACCAGATCCTTCGGCGGTGTGAGGCCCGGCACCACGCCCGGCAAGCCGAGGCCGTCCAGCCAGACCTGCTGGGCTTCCTTGGTCAGCGCATGGTTGATGTACTGCTTGGCCCAGTAGAGTTCGTTTTCCGGCAGGCCCTTGGGAATCCACAAACCGTCCGTGTCGAATTTCGCACCCTCCTCCGGCACGACCCATTCGATTTTCACGCCGTTCTTGCGGGCCTCTCGGGCGTTGGTCGAGATGGTGCAGGCGGCGTCGATCTCGCCGTTCTGGAACCAGGTGGTGAAGTCGGGATCTTCGCCCAGCAGCGGTTGCTGCGCCTTCATCTTGGTAATGAAATCCCAAGCCGGCTGCATGTTGCCGGGTATGTCCTCCAGCTTGCCGCCACCGGCGACCTGGGCTGGGAAATGGAAGCCGATGCCGTCATTGTAGAAGGCAAGCCGCCCCTTGAACTTCGGGTCGAGCAGGTCTTTCCACGACTTCGGCGGTCCGTCCGGGAATGCCGCAGGCCGATAGGCAAGCACATAGACATAGCCGTAGGTGTTGACGATCGGGAAGCCTTCCAGGCCGGCCGGCTTGGCAAGGTCCGTCACATTGGCGAGGTTCGGCAGGTCGGAGAGGTCTTCCGTCACGCCGCGCAGTGCCGATTTCGTAGCATTGGTGGTGGTGTCCCAGTTGATGTGGATCGGCGGGACCCGGTTCTGCGCTACGGCCGCCCAGACCTTGGGCTGGATCTCATTGTCTTCGGTCAGGTCGTGACGGACAGCAATCCCCGTCATTTTGGTGAAGCTGTCGGACACGCCGGCCTTCAAACTATCCACCCAACTGCCGCCCCAGGCGCGCACGATGATCTCCGCCGGCTTTTCCGGCTCCTGCGCATAGGCGCCGCGCAGGCCGAGCGCCGAGGCGCCGCCGAGCGCGGCGGTGGCCTGAAGGAAGGTTCTGCGGGAAAGATGGGATAATGTCGGCTTAAAGCGCTTCATCTGCATTCTCCTCTGGGTTTGACCGGTTTCCGGTTCTATCGAAAAACGAGCATGTCCCTGGTATTCCACCCCAGGAACACGCTTTCGCCTATGTCGAACTGCGTGTGCGCGGCGGGATCATGGTCAAAAACGCGAATGACCTCGTCGCCAATCGCGGCGCAGGCTACCTCGTAGACCATGCGCTCGCCTTCGAAGATGGTGTCGGTGACAGTCCCGGCCAGCATACAATCGAGCTTCGACAGCTGCGAAGCATCGCCGGCGAGGCGGATCTGTTCGGCGCGGATCGCTCCCGATGCCTTGTCGCCCTCCGCAGGTGGATTGACCGGATCGCCGATCTTTCCGGCAAGCATCAGATCACCTCGAAGGATGGAGACGTCGCCTGCTTCCGAGACGGCCCGTACCGTGCCGGCAATGAAGTTGGTGACGCCGATGAAATTGGCGACGAAGGCGTTGCGGGGCTGGCGGTAGGTGTGGATCGGCCGCGCCTTCTGCTGGATCTCGCCCTGATCCATGACGACGATATCGTCGGAAACCACCAGCGCCTCGCGCTGGTCATGGGTAACGTTGATCGTGGTGACGCCGAGTTCGCGCTGGATGCGGCGGAATTCGAGCTGCATTTCCTCGCGCAGCTTTCGGTCGAGCGCAGCGAGCGGCTCGTCGAGAAGTAGCAGGTCGGGCTCGAACACCAGCGCGCGCGCAATCGCGACGCGCTGCTGCTGCCCGCCGGAAAGTTCGTGAATGCGCCTGCCGCCATACCCCTCGAGCCGGACCAGCGCGAGATATCGCTCGACGCGTTCGGGAATGGTGCGTGCATCGCGCCGACGCATCTTCAGCGGGAAGGCGACATTCTCGGCCGCCGTCATATGTGGAAACAACGCAAGCCTCTGAAAGACCATGCCGATCGACCGCTTGTGCGGGGGCACCGCGCTCACCGCTTCGCCGTTGATGAAGATCTCGCCGCTGCTCGGGGTCTGGAACCCGGCGATCATGCGCAGGAGGGTTGTCTTGCCGGACCCAGAAGGCCCGAGAATGGTGAGGAACCGGCCCTTCGGCAGATCGAAGGATGCATTCTTGACGGCATGAACCCCATCGAAGTCCATCCCGACGTTGCGGACCGTGACTGCGATTTCCCTGCCGCCTTCCGCTTCGGGTGAAGCTACGGCCCGGAAAGGCTCCTGCATTGCGGTTCCCCTTGTTTGTCGCCGGTCGCATGCAAGAACGTCCGGCGTTGCGAGGTGGTATATACAACCATATACAAGCCGTCGGGTCTACACGGTTCTTGTTGCACCACACCTCAGTCGCTCAGATTGATGCGAGATAACCGCCGTCGACTGGGAGGCAATGCCCGGTGACATAGGCGGATGCCCCGCTCGCCAGGAACACGACGGCTCCGGCCAGATCCTGCATCGTGCCGAAGCGCCGCTGCGGGATCTTGGCCAGCATCGCCGTCTGCCAGTCGGGATCCTGATAAAAAGCATCCGTCATCGCCGTATGGAAATACCCCGGAGCGATGGCGTTGACGCGGATGCCGAGCGATGCCCATTCCGCGGCGAGCGCGCGCGTCATGCCCAGGAGCCCAGACTTGGATGAACCGTAAGGCACCGCGGTCGGAATGCCGACATAGGAGGTCAGCGAGCAAAGATTGATGATCGCGCCACCGCTGTTGCCGGCAGCCATCCGCCGCGCCGCGGCCTGCGCACAGAAGAAGGCGCCCTTCAGATTGGTCGATACGATGCGGTCCCACACTGCTTCGTCGACGTCGAGCGAGGGCTGGACTTGCTCATAGCCGGCGTTGTTGACCAGGATGTCGAGCCCGCCAAAGGCATCCGCCACCTCATCGACCACCACGCGGATACGATCGGTGTCGAGCACGTCGAGAGACCGGCAAAGCGACCTTCGCCCGTTAGCGCTAATTCGCTCCGCCGTTTCACGAAGGGATGTTTCGTCGCGGGCGGTCACCGCGACGTCCGCACCAGCCGCGGAGAGCGCCTCCGCCATGGCCTGGCCGATGCCGCGGCTGGCGCCGGTCACCAGCGCTTTTTTTCCCGTCAGGTCGAACAAGGGAGCGGCGTCCATCCTGTCACGGCTCCTGTATTTTTCGAAAATTGCATGCGGGAAACGAACACCAGTTGCGGCCGGTTGTCTATACATCCTGCGCTATTGCCGGGGTCGCTTCATGCGCGATCTTCGCTGGCCGACGATCACGGAGCTGTTGGATGGCAAGCCATCATCTGCCATCTTGCTGGCAGTGCGGATGGCTTATATCCACGGCAAAAAGGAGTTTCCATTATAGCCGAACCTCAGCTTTCCGTACGCAGCGCCAAGGCGCGCGATCTTGCCCATCGGCTTGCTCGACGCGAGAACCGCTCGATCGCCGACGTGGTTGAGCGCGCACTGGAACCCTGTGAGGTGCGGCAAGCAGGTCGTGAGCCGGCATTGACGTTCTACACTCGTATTGCTAGCGCTTATGGTGCCGAAATCGACCTTGAAGCAGTGATCCGGGGTAATCGGCAGGTTCATCCTGGACCTGAGCTTTGATCTTCCTTGATACCAACGTCATTTCCGAGACGCTGATGAAGTCGCCCGATCCTGCCGTGATCGCATGGTTGGTCCGCCATGACTCTGAACTTGCGCTTCCAGCCGTGACCATCGCCGAGATCGCCTTCGGCATCCAGAAAATTCGACCCGATCAGCGTGCCGAGCGTTTGGAGCAGGGACTGTCGGGATTGGCGTCGCCGGTTCGCCGATCGGATCTTCGGGCTGACTGAGGAAGCCGCGATGACCTATGGGGAAATCATGGATACTGCCGTGCGGCAGGGCCGCGGGATGTCGGCGCCCGACGGCATGATTGCTGCAATCTCAAGGGTGAATAGCGGCCGCTTGGCGACGCGGAATTTGGGTGTCTTCGGCACGACTGGTCTCAAGTCGTTCTCTCCGTGGGAGCTTTGACCCGTCGGATATGTCTCATTCAGGACTGGAGCATGGCGGCAGGATTTTCTTGCGCCCCTGTCCAACCACCCTCGTTGCATTGCGGGTGATTGGACAGTTTTGCATGGGAAGGCAAGTTCTCCGTATATTAACGGCCCGCCCATGGTGCACGACCCCTAAGAACCTTGCCGGGCTGTGGCTGTCCTTCGTTCGGGGCTACCACGGGTGGAGGCAAGGAAGCCGTGTGACTGGTGTCTAAGGTCATTCCGCTGTTGTCGACGCCAGTAACGAATCCGCGGGTCGGGTCGCGATCCGGGTTTTGATTGGCAGCGAGCGAGACTCCCGTCGACATGGCAAGGAGGGCGATAGCCGTTACAAGCTTGTTCATCGTATTTTCCTTTCTTCGAATGAGCAGACCGGCCAATCGGCGCCTTGCGCGCTATCGACTCCTGCTTGCGAAACCGCTGTCGGCCTTCTGTCTCGTCACCATGACGAGCCTTCCTGCTCACGATTGGAACTTACGCTACGCCTGTCGCAGAGGTTTGCCCGGGTGCCATCGAAATGTATCCGAATGTATGCGAAATCTACGCGAGAGCGCCGTAGCTCTTGGCCTTCGGTCGCTTCGACAAATTTGGCTACAACTTTTTCTCGGCCGTGTGCCCACGTTTGGGCAGCCAAACACGTGTCGGCGTCGTCATCTGGTCCCGTAAGCGGCGCTGCTGAAGAACCTCGGTGACGTACAGGCGCACAATCCCCCATGATTGGGCTCGTCGATAAGCGCAGGTGCGCCGATGCGGTCATGCGAGAACACGCGAGGGTCTTCCAGTGGCCATGGAAATTCCCTGGCGCTGACCGCGCGGCGTCCAGCATTCAGTCGTTGGTGATGGTTCGCGACCGTAGCTGTAAATTGTGTGTCGGATGCGTTGATGTGCCCGTGAAAAGATGGTAACGCGATATTAAATTTTGTTTCGGGTCGTTACCTTGGGCGGGGCGAATGGGATTGGTTATACCGCGGGCATGGCTGTGTGCCGGCCTACTGTTGGGCTTGATGATGTCCGCGACGCCGATGGAGAAAGCTTCGGCCGATGCGGTGTCTGGTGCCATGGCCACCGGGCAGCGGAGTTCCATCCCGGTCGGCCACGTTGAATTCTGCCGAAGGCATGCCTCAGAATGCAGGATACGAACGGGCAGGGTCCCTCCAGTCCTTTTGAGCAGAGGCATGGAAAACAAGCTCGCGTCCGTCACCAAACTCGTGAACAGATCGATCAAGCCCGTGAGCGATTTTGCCGTTCACGGCACAATGGAATTTTGGTCCTATCCTGACAGCGCGATCGGCGACTGCGAGGACTACGTCCTGCTTAAGCGCCGGATGCTCAATTTGGAGGGCATATCGCTCTCGAACCTCCTGATCACCGTCGTCAAAAAGGAGGACGGCGAGGGGCACGCAGTGCTGACGGTCAAGACCGACAAAGGCGACTATGTGCTCGACAACCTCAACGACGAGGTAAAGCTTTGGTCGAAAACTGGATATAGATTTCTAAAAAGGCAATCGTCAACAGATACCGGGCGCTGGGTCGCGATACTTGAATACCGCGACGTCCTGGTCGGTGCGGTCGACTGAACCTCTCGCCGCCGCAAGCGCGATGACGAGCCTCTGCTTTTCGACGCGCACCTGCCGCAGGGCGTTGATCCGGCTGCATGCAAACATGTGATAATGAGACGCCGGTGCCATCAACTGCGCGCGCGGCGCGAGCCTGGCAGTGAGTTAACTCCGACAGCCCGGCAGGGATCGACTATTTCCTGATTAGGCCCAGGCACGTGACCTGTGATCTTGAGTCGCACCCCATGCGAGTTCCAACCTCGACGTTGCCTTATTACGGGCACCGGAAAGTGCTTTCTTGCGGCGCTCGAGAAGCCCATGTCCTTCAGCCGGAACTCGACTTCATTCCGCGTCTGATGCCGGCAGAGCTTTCGATTCCGCCCGTTTTTATGAACATACCGAAAATGCTGGTACCGATGAAATTGAGAGACGCGGCGCTTGCTGTTATTTCGAAAAAACGCAGAGGCGTGGCTTGGTATAAGGTCTCTCAGAAGAAGGCCGACAAATACGGCTTCTATGTTTATTCCAGTCATATGGTCTGGAAGGACCAGCCGTTTTTCCGAAAGGCGCTGCAGCGGGTCAAAAACATCCGCGGGATTCCTGATCCCCGGGCTTTCGTCCTGCAAAGCTGCTTGCGATCGATCGAGCGTATCGATGGCGATGTGGCCGAATGCGGCGTAAGGCAAGGCCGGTCGACGATATTCATGCTGATGAGCGATCTTCGGCCACGGCACTACCACCTTTTCGACTCGTTCGCTGGCCTCTCCGAACCAACCGCAGAGGATCGCAAGCTAAACGGCCGAACGCCATGGAAGTCCGGCAATCTCAGCACCGACGAGAAGGTAGCCAGAGAGAATGTTTCCGACTTCAGCAACACCACTTTTCATGTGGGATGGATACCAGACACTTTTTCCATCGTATCCGACCGGCGTTTCGCCCTGGTCCATATTGACGTCGATCTATACGAGCCGACACGTGACGCGCTTGCCTTCTTCTACGATCGGGTGTGCGCGAATGGCATGATCATTTGTGACGACTACGGCTCTGCGCTCTGTCCTGGAGCCCGATAGGCCTTTGATCAATTCTTCGAAAGCCGCCCTGAAGGCATCATCGAACTCCCAACGGGGCAGGCGATTGTCGTAAAGGCAAGCTAGCGCTGAATGGCTGCGGCTACGGCGACGACGGAGCAAAGTATGCATTGAAGAACTGTTCAACGATCTCGTCGACGACCGATATCTTTACGTGCCGTAAGTCCTCTCTATAGCTACGAGCAAGGCCTCCATAGGTGACAAACTCGAACGAGGGAAGGTAATGGACATTGTCCCGTTCCCGGCAGACTTGACCAAGCACAGCCCGAAGAACGGATTTGCCTTCAGTGCTCGCGGTGACGATATCCGCGTCCTGAACGTCCGAGCCAACGCAACCGGTGAGACTGTAAGAATTATCGGTGCATCGGGTTTGTGTTGACGGACCATGTCCACGGTGGCCATCACGTTGGCGTAGTTTTCCTGAAAGCTGCTGACGTGAAGCGTCGTTTTCTGCATCCCGCCTCCGCCACGATAGAGCGGTTTCTGTGCTGCTATTTTGCCACTGGCCTTGTTGATGAAGACCTCAGTCATTCCGAAAGTGAATATGAATGCCGTGGCTGCATCGAAGCCAACCCGCATCTCTCGGTTCATGCTCTCGATCACCTCTCTGAGAACTTGCGGAGATTTGGCGAAGATGCCGCGGCGGTACGGGTCCTGAAAGCAGATTGGGCCCCAAGGAGCACGTTTCTTGACCTGCCACCATTCGTCATGGGCCTGATCCTACAACCCGAGCATTTGCTCGATCTGAAGCCGAACCGTGAAGGTGTTGTAGAAGTTCATATGCTCCTGCCGAGGCAGCTCATCTACAATGGCCTGTGCCGGGTCGAAGCTGATATTTTTATAAGACGGAACGCATGCGATCTGCCTGCTTGTCAATGCACGTCGAATTTCCTGCGCGAAGCAACTCCCCATCGTGAAGAATATGTCGTCAGAAGTGAATATTGAGGTTTTGCGGATTGTAATGGCGCCCGAACTGACAAAGTCGTCATACTTCGTGGTTGATTTGTTCGATGCCATCAAACGGATAGGTTTAATGTATCCAAGTTGGTGGCGGAGCCGAAGGTACTTTCGTCGAACTCGCTCTGGTAATGTCACAACAGCTCCATGATCTTCATAGCCGGCCGCCGACAGCAATGCCCGACATTTAGTCCGCTTCGTCGCCAGCCGCAATCAGGAGGATTCAAGATTGACTATAACTTCGAACGAAGTCAGACGTCAGGTACCAGTTTGGCGCATGTGTGACAGCGTCGAGAGAATTTCATGGATCGGCAGGAGCGAGGGTCGTCACAAAAACGATACATCGCATCGGGAAACGGAATGAGTGCAAAGAAACGAATTTCAGCGGCCCTGACGTATCCGCCGGTCAAGCGCCTGATCGTCGAAAACCTGCCACCGCATAAGACGCTGTATGTGACAGGTTTGCTGTGTTCGATCGCCGCTGCGGCGGCGACCGGCGCAACGGCTTGGATCATGAGTGTCATGGTCAATACCATTTATGTGGATCGGAACGCTGCCGCCGCATGGGGTATCAGCCTTGTGATTATCGGCATTTTCCTGATCAAAGGGATCGCTGACTACTGCCAGACTATTACGACGGGGAAGATTCGCCGGGCTATCGTTTCGGACCTTCAAAATCGGCAGTTTTCCCGAATGGTGCGTTTCGACATCGGCCGGTTCGCCAACCAGCATCCGGCGAAATTCGTCTCCAAGATCATGTTCAACGCGCGCGCCGGGGCCGCCGTTATTCTCACCCTCACGAGCAGCTCTGTCTCCGATGTGCTCAAGCTGATTGCCCTGGCAAGCGTCATGGTCAAGCAGGATCCGGTGATGTCGCTGATATCCGTGACGGTTCTACCGCTGCTGTTCCTATCGGTGGGCGCCATAACCAGGAAGCTCAAGGCGCTGGCAAGGGGTGAGACGGAGTTGGCTGCACTGGTCCAGTCGATCGGCACGGAAGCCGTCGAAGGCATCCGCACGATCAAGTCCTTCCAACTCGAAGACAAGGCAGCCGCCAGCTTCGCCAAGGCCGTCGGCAAGATGGAAAGGCGCGGCATCCAGATCAACCGGACATCGGCGTTGATGAGTCCATTGATGGAGACCGGCGGCGGTTTCATCATCGGCCTTTTCGTTATGTATGCCAGTTGGCAGACCCTCGGCAACGGCAAGACGCCGGGCGAATTCATGGGCTTCATAACCGCCTTTATGCTTGCCTATGAGCCCGTCAAGCGGCTCGCTCGGGTCAATGTCGACATCCAGAAGCAAATGGTGGCCGTCGAGCAGATGTATGATTTGATCGATACCCCCGAACAGCGACAACTCGCAACCGCGGGCGAGCATCTCACCGATGTCGAGGGCAGCATCCGTTTTGAAGATGTCGGCTTCACCTATGGCGGCAACAGCCCGGCGCTGCACGGTGTTTCCTTCGAGGTGCGACCTCGTGAGAAGCTGGCGATCGTCGGCCGCTCCGGCGCCGGCAAGACAACCATCGTCAATCTGATCCTGCGCCTGATGGAGCCGGACAGGGGCAGGATTCTTCTCGACGGAAAGGATATTTCGAAGATCAGCCTGGCCGACGTTCGCGACAATATCGCACTGGTGTCACAGGACGTCTTCCTGTTCGAAGGCTCGATCCGTGACAACATTCGTGACGGACGCCCGAACGCCAGCGATCGGGAGATCGAGTCCGCGGCGGACCTCGCCCGGGTCACCAGCTTTGCCTCTAACCTGGAAAACGGGCTCGACACGCTCGTCGGGCCGAGCGGTACCAATCTGTCGGGCGGGCAGAAACAACGCGTTGCCATCGCGCGCGCCCTGCTCAAAAATGCTCCGGTGATTGTCTACGATGAAGCAACATCCGCGCTCGACGGCGAAAACGAACGGGCGGTCATGGAGGCTGCGTTCGACGATGCATTTCAGCGCACGGTGATCTGCATTGCGCACAGGCTTTCAACCATCAAGGCGGCCGATCGTATTCTGGTATTTGACGCTGGCATGCTCGCGGAGTCCGGAACTCACGACGAGCTTGCCGAGCGCAGCGAAATCTATCGCTCGATCTTCCATCTGGAAGCGTCCGCTCCGATCGTCGAAGGCGGCAAAACGCTGCGGCAGAGCGTATCGCGCTGAAGGCCGATGACCAGTTTTTACCACGGTTCCTATATCCGGTACGTGATTGGGGGATTGGGCCTGCAGTTGCGCCGATACACAAAGGCCGTGCGCAGGCTGTTTACCGGCTCCAAACCTCGTTCCGTTCTCGAGCAGCAGGCCAAGGTCGACGCGCTGATCGCGCGCCGGGACTGGACAGGGCTTGAAGCAAGGACCAATGAAATGGCCATCATGGCCGATCGTGCCCGTGACCCGGAGCTGATGCAGAAGGCAGGCCAGGCGTTCGAACGGCTGGGCAAGTTCGCGCGGGCGGCCGAGCTTCGGCTTTCCGCTCACCGGCAACGAAAAGGGAAAGGTGCCAATGAGTGGACCGGAGAAGACCTCGGTGCGGATACACTGCTGATCGATCTTGTAGAGGATGATCCTCGCAGTCTTGGCCGGGTTATCCGCCATGCGCGACTGGCCGGCGCCGCCGCTGCATGTGCGCAAAGCGCGACAATTCGGGTCGAGCCGCGCCTCGTATCGCTTGTGCAGCGGACGTTCCCGAATGCGACCGTGGTTCCAGCGCAGCAGAATGTCGTTGGCGACAAATTTGCGACCTTCGAAAATCTCGCCTGGGTTTTCGGCCGCGATGCCGAAAGACTTGCCGCCGATTTCGTGCCGCTGCGGGCAGATCCTGAACTCGTCCAGACATTCCGCAAGCGCTATCGCTCGATGACGGATCTGCCATTGGTGGGTCTGTCCTGGGGCAGCAAATCACACACCAAGGACGTGCCTGATTTCCCCGAATGGGCACGGTTCATCGCCCGGACACACGCGACGTTCGTTTCCCTCCAGTACGGACAGATCAAGCCGGCGCTGCGGCGCCTGCGCAACGGCAATGACGCGCGCCTTATCTATGACGACAGTGTCGACCAGATGCTTGATATGGACCGTTTCGCCGCGCAGATCGCCGCGCTCGATGCCGTCGTAACGATCAGCAATACGGCGGCCCATCTGTCCGGAGCACTCGGCGTGCCGACCATTTTCCTGATCGACGACAATTTCCAGACAGCGTGGCCAGTGATTGGCGATCGAACGCCCTGGTATCCGAAGGGGCTCGTCATTCGCAAGGAAGGACGCCCGTGGCCGGTGGTGCTCGACGACGTCGGCCGGCGGCTCTCGTCAATCCTGACGGTGCGTTCGACGCCGTCTAGCGATAGTTGAGGGTCGCTGTGCCGAGCAGACGATCCATCCTTGAAAAGGCAAAAGCCGCCGACCTGCGCCCGCAAGGTGTTGACGGCAAGCGGCTGCAGAAGGTTCTCGATCGGGCGAAGAAGTTTTTCAGGCGTCCCTCGCGCCATACTGACGAAAGCGTCGAACGGCATATGAGCCAGATGGCGCAGAGTGTCGAGCGGCGTGACTGGCAGGCGGCCCGGGAACATGCGCTGGCACTCGGCCTGCTCGGTGAGCAGCTTGGCGATCCCGGGCTTGTCAAAAAAGCCGGGCGTGGACTGAGACGTCTTGGCGCTGGGAATCGTGCCTGGCAGTTGATCGCGTCGAGCAAGCAAGTGCCCGGCCGGCCCGAATGGGATGGCAGTGATCTTGCGGGTCGCAGGCTTGCCGTCGAGCGGCGCGAAGGCGATCTTGCAATCTTCTTCCAGTTCGCGTCGCTGCTTGGGCCGGTGGTCGCAGCTGCCGACCGATGCACCGTCTTCGTCGAGCCGCGACTCGCGCCACTTTATAGCAGAACATATCCTGGGCTCGATGTCAGGCTAGAAGGAGAAGGGGAGGTGGCGGCGACGGACGCCGACGTCTTCGCCTGCTTCGAGACACTGGCGAAGCACTTCTGGCCGGATGAGCCGACAGCACGCGCGCCCTTCCTCCCGTTGGAGCCGGACCGCCGACTGGTCGCCGAGCTACGCAGCACCTATCTCGCTCGTGGCCCGGGTCCTCTGATCGGCTTCGCCTGGGGAAGCCTGAACAAGGCCAAGGACCTGCCGGCTCTGGACGATTGGCGGGCGCTGCTCGGCGATCTGCCGGGACGCATCATCAGTATGCAGTATGGCGATGTCGGGCCAGCGCTCGCCGAATTCGAACGCTGGGCGCCGGGACGCATCATCCATGACGCTTCCGTCGACCAGTTGTCGGATATGGACCGCTTTGCCGCGCAAATCGCGGCGCTCGATGCGGTGGTGACGATCAGCAACACCGGCGCCAATCTGGCGGGAGCGCTTGGCGTTCCGACTGTCATCATGCTCGACGATGGGTTTCGGCTGTCGTGGCCTGCCTTCGGCGAGACCGTAGCCACATATCCAAGCGTTCGACTGGTTCGAAAGGGCGGCCAGGCATGGGCGTCCGCAATGCAGGAAGCAGGTGGACGGGTTACGCAAATCATCGGTGGAGCTGGTGATGGCCGGTAGCCAACTCCTTCGCCGGTTCCGCCGCGGTGTCGCGCTTGCAGGCTATAAGTACAAGGTCTGGTTCCGTCGCCACCGGCGGCAGCTTTTCCTGCGCTGGCGTGATGGCGACATTGCCGATCAGATGGCGGATTATCGGCGAAGCATCGAGGCGCGCGATTGGTCGGCCGCACTGCCGAAAGCCCTGGCTCTGGGGTCGATTGCGAAGTCGCGGGGCGAGGTTCGCCTGCTCGACGAGCTTAGCAAGGCGCTGATGCGTATGGGCGCCTACGGCCCGGCGGCCGAGCTCAAGATCGCCCGGCGCCACATCGTTGAGGGCGGCGTCAACGGCGAATGGCTCGGCCAGGATATCTCGAACCAGGTCCTGCTCGTCGATCTGATGGAGACCGAAAAGCAGGGTCTGGCCACCGCGATCCATCACGCGAGTTCCGTCGGCCGCGCGCTCGCCCGGGCCGCTCGTTTGATCGTCCTGGTCGAGCACCGGTTGGTTCCGCTCTTTCAGCGGACATTTCCCGCTGCCGATGTGCGAGCTGTCGGTCCAGGGAACAAGGCCGCCTATGGCGAGGCCCAGGCCTTTGCGGGCGTTCAGCATCTGACGGCCATGTTCGAGACAGATGAGACCACGATCCGGGAGCATTTCGTTCCCCTGAAGCCGGATCCGGCGCGGGTCGCTGAACTTCGCGCCCGCTATCGGAAGGATGGCCGGCCGCTGGTCGGCGTCGCATGGGGCAGCTCCAATCCTGGCAAGGACCTGCCGCCACTTACGGCATGGCGCGGGCTTATCAGCCGTCCGGACCTCCGGTTCGTTTCGCTGCAATATGGCCAGGTCGCGTCCGACCTGAAGATCCTGACCGATGGCGAGCCCGCGCGTATTCTCCATGACGGATCAATCGACCAACTTGTCGATATGGATCTTTTCGCGGCGCAGGTTGCCGCGATGGACGCTGTGGTAACCATCAGCAATACCGGGGCGCATCTGGCCGGCGCGCTCGGCATCCCGTCGGTCTTCATTCTTGGCGATGGGTTCAAACGTTCCTGGCCGGTCGAGGGCGATCGCACACCCTACTATCCTTCCGCAGTGCTGGTCTCGAAACGGGAAAGGCCCTGGGCCGCGGTGATGGAAGACGCACAAAACCACATGGGCTCACTCATCAGCGCTGGTTGAATCCATCACGCAAGCCATCGCAAGTGTGCCAGGCAGGTCACAACCGGCGAAGTAGTCAAGCGTCTTTCTTGACGGCGAGAGCATTGTAAACTACCCGGCGGGCGGCCGTTCTGAATTTCACGGATAGAGGCGATGCATATCTTTGGGTAGGTCGAGAACCAAGGCGGCTTCTCCTGTCAGCGAAGGCTTTGTGCAGCGGCTCCTCGCGGCGTACCGGCTTGTGCATCCAGGAAATCTGTTCAAGCGCGGGCGTATCTACGCTCGCGGCAGGGCAGCGACGAGGACTGTCTACTTCGTCCCACACAACCGCAACAATGTTCGGCTGCTGGCTGACGCGGCAGAAATTCTGGGTGACCGCGGCATCCGCTGCGTGTTCGCGCATCTCGATGGATTGAAACGCGGCGGCGTAGCGCAACCTGAACTCAACGCCCGGGGAATATCGCATATCGGCTTTGCCGAGCTCGAGCGGATGATCAGACCCGGCGACATTCTGGTGACTGGAAATGACTATGCGCCGCAATTCTTTAGGCGATTCATCGACTCCATCAACTTCGGCATGGTCCGTGTGGTCGGCCTGATCGGAGGTGCGCGACTGCTGCAGCCGCATCGATTTGTGAGAGCCGACTACATCCTGTCGATGGGACCAGCGGCGCTGCAGCAAAGACGACAGCCGACATACGTTGTCGGCTCCCCGGTCATTGAGCGTGCCGTCGGAAGCGCAGGCGCCAGGCACGATGAAGGGCTTTTTGTGCTGGTCAACTTCAAGGGGGATATCGAAGAGCCCGCAGATCGCCAAGCGATTGAAGCCGTGACAGCCGCATGCGCGAAACTCGGCCTTGCCTATGTCGTTAGCGTCCACCCCACGATGTTCGCAAAAGTCGATATGCCGAACAAATCGACCCTGGATTTCGCACAGTTGCTCCCGGACGCTCTGGCGCTCGTAACGCGCCCAAGCACCACTGTTTACGAAGCAATCGCCTGCGGCATTCCGGTGGTGCTGTTTCCGCTGGTTTCGCCCATGGTCGAGTTCGACAGGCCTATGGGCGCTTTCAAACCAACATTGTCGGAGCATGACCTTGTCGAGGATATCCGCGCTGCGGTCAGGTCAAGGCCGATTTATTTTGAGCAAAGCCGGGACTTCCTCAATGCCAATCTGTCGATTGATCCAAAGGTGCCGGCTTCGCAACGGATCGCCAATGCCTTAATCGATATTTACAATCGCTGATCTGCTCGATCAAAGTGCCCGCAATCGGAGTCCGCAAGTTGAGTTTGTTTTCCAACTTTTTTGCAAGAAAGCCGCCCCTGCTTGTCGTCTCGTTTCCCAAATCCGGGCGGACCTGGCTGCGAGTCATGCTTGACGATCTGGGCGTCGATGCGGCTTATACGCACGACGGTTCCGACCACAAGGATCTGCGTGACATTGCGCAGATCAGCCCCGACAAATCTCGCTACAAACGGCAGCGGCTTCTGTTCCTGACGCGAGACCCCCGCGACACTGCGGTGTCTGGATATTTTCAGGTCAACAAACGCCATGGGCTGGAAGCAGGCCCGATCGGCGATTGTATAAGAAGCCCCCAACACGGTGTCGAGAAGATTGCCCTTTTCAACCTGCAGTGGTTCGCAGCCGCAAGTCACATGCGAAAGATTGCGCTTCTGCGCTATGAAGATGTGCAGCGGGATACAAACGACGCATTGCGCAGCATCGGGAAATTTTTGGAGAAACCTTTTGAGGAGTCCCAGCTTGCCGATGTTGCCGTCAGCAGATCGTTCAAACGCATGCAGCAATCTGAAATCTCAGGAGAACTGGGTGCGCGCTATGGGGGGAGATTGCAACCGCGCAATCCTGACGACCCGGAAAGTTTCAAGGTTCGAAAAGGTAAGGTCGGCGGTTATTTGGACTACCTCAGCGCGGATGATGTAGCCTTTTGTGACAATGTGCTTGCGCGGCTCGATTACTGGAGGCGGCTCGATGAAGCCTTCCAGCGGCATGGCATATCTTATGTCGACGACAGGGCAGGTGTGAATTGATCCGATGCAAAGGCTTTGTCTGCGGATGCGGACATAGCGGCACCACGCTGATAGCGACGATTCTTGCTTCGCATGCCGATGTCTTTTTGCCATTCGAAGAAACCAACGTGTTTTTCAAATGGGCTCCACTTGCGCTGTATCGCTACTCGAAGCTGAAACGGGCGGCCATTGGGGCGGGCAAGTCGGTGCTGCTTGAAAAGACACCGCGTCATATCAGGCGTGTCGACCGGATACGACGCCTGGTGCCGGGCTCGAAGTTCGTGATGCCGGTACGCGATGGGCGCGATACCGTTGCTTCGCTGACCAGGCGGCTTGGCGATGCGACCGAGAGCCTGGATCGCTGGATTTCGGACAACACAATGGTGCTTGCCGAGCGCGGCAGCACGGACGTCCTGATTTACCGCTACGAAGATCTTGTCGATGACCCGGAAGCGACCATCGAAAAGATCTGCACCTTCCTGGGATTGTCGTTCGACCAGAGTTTGCTCGACTATCATCGGAGCCCGCAACGATGGTTCACACTTGACGCGCAACCCCAACATGCCGCGTTGCGCAACCTGCAGGTGAACCAGCCAATTTATGACGGCCGCGGCCGCTGGAAGACCGAACTGGGTCAGCAGGAATTGGTGGAGCTTACCGAGGGGCGTGGGAAACCCCTGATGCAGGCCTTCGGATACATTTAAGACCGCCGCGCGACCGCTTTACTCTGGAAGCGCGCGCGCATAGCCAAACTGATCGAAGTCGCGCTCATACGCACGATAGATGGTGTCCGCCAGTTCTGGCGTGAAATAGTCGGCAAGCCTGCGGCGCGAGGAGGTGTGCAGAGGTGGCATCGCCGCGCGTCGCACCTCGTCGCTCGCACCGACATGATCGAGAACCCGTTCGAAATCCTTTGCAAAAGTCTCGGTCTTGCCGATGAGGTCGAGCGCAACGCCTGGAAGGTCGATGATGTCGCTTTGTCTCTGCCAATGCTTGTCGATGCGCCATGTGGAAGTCGTGCAGGCAAAGGCGACGAAATCTGCAAAGGACAGGCTCTTGTCAGCACCGACAGGCAGCGCCGGATCAGCCCTTTCGCGGTGGGCTAGATAGACCTCCACCCTGCCATAACCAGGCACTAGGGGACGGTCGCGATATTGGTCGGCCCAGCACGACAACAGCCTTGTATAGGGATTGCGAACGAAGGTAAATCGCAAGGCTTCGGGACTTGTGGCCATGCGATAGAACTGCACGACGCCATGGCGAGGCGCCTGCAGGTTCGACGCCTTTCGGTTGTGCACCTTCCAGTTCTGGTCGCTGCGCCACCCCGACACGGTGTCGTTGCCGATCATGGCTGCAAGGTTGCTGCGAATGCGGCTGCTCGCCGCCTTTGGCGTAGCCAGGTACAGGATCTTGAGTTGCGGGACTACGTCGATCAGGTCGTCCGGCAGATATGCGGTTTCCATGGCCCTGCGGTAAAAAGCCAGCGCCTCGGGATTGCACCAGCTCAACACCTGCTCGACAACCCGCCACCGGAGAGACCGCAGTTTGGGCCTCAACTGGCGTTCGATTCTCCTCAATCCATGAGCCTGCTTCGATTTCGGGACGGGAATCTCATATGACAGTTGGGGGGGGCTGGTGTTCATCCGCTGCTTCCTGTTGATTTCTAAATGCCTCACCTCTGGGAAAACCGCAAGCAACAGTGGACAATCGACCCAATCTGCCTTCGCCTCGCGTTGGTACGACTTCCTGATCTACCGCTACGAGGATCTGGTGACGACCCAAAGCCGTCGAGAGATCTGTACATTCCTGGGATTGTCGTTCGATCCAGTGTTGCGGGACCTCATCAGAATTCACAACAAAGATTTACAGTTGACGCGCACCCGCCGCCACGATTGGAAAGCGCTTAGGGACGAGGCGCGACAAAACATGTGGTTGCTCATTGGCTAAGTTTGATCGAGATCACCCGTCATGTCATAAGGCCCGGAAGCCGGGTCCTTAGCAGCCGGCAACTGATAGGGTGTTTGCGAGGTGATCATGAAATTACTGCGGTGGCTCAGGCCGAAGGCACAAGAAAACTCCAGTAATTTGGGCCTTTCCATTTCCTACCCAAAGTCAGGGCGGACGTGGTTAAGAGTCATGCTTGATCAGCTCGATGTCTGCCTAGATTATAGCCACGGCGGCAGCGCGTTCCACAGCAGATCCTTCCGCCCGGCCGAAGCTTTTTTGGGAAAACGGCCCTTGCTTTTTTTGCATCGCAATCCGATCGACACAACGATTTCCGGATATTTTCACGTCACCAAACGCGAAGCATGGCGCGACTTATTCCAAGGCGATTTGTCAAGCTTTGTACGAGACCCACGGTTTGGCATCGAGAGGACCCTCCGCTTCAATGCAATGTGGCTGGCGGCAATAAGCGAAAGGGATGATGTGTTGATCACACGCTACGAAACGCTCCACAGCGATGCCGTCTCCGAGCTTAGACGAATCGCAAAATGGTTGAAAGTAGAACCAGACGAGGAGAAAATTACGAAGGCAATTGACGCCGGTCGATTTGACTCCATGAAAAGCAAAGAGTCCTCGGGGCAATACGACGAGCGCTATGGGCATCGCTTAAGAACAGCAGACACAACCGATTCCGATAGCTTTAAAGTTAGACGAGGCCTGGTTGGCGGGTATAAGGATTACCTTACCGAAGAAGAAATTTTATACTGCCAAAAGATCATGGAAAGTTACGGTGTATCTTCCTAGAAATGAATAGTCTTCACTCCAGCAGCGCGCGCGGATAGCCAAACTGGTCAAAGTCGCGCTCATCTGCGCGACTCATCAAATTCGCCAGTTCCGGAATGCAAAAGGGCGTATCGAGATCGCATGGCTTTGTCACAGCATGATCAACGGGTTCAAGCTGAACCGAAGACGCCTATTGTGTTTGTACGCCAGCGCTACGCGCCCTTTGGCGGAGGCGAGATCATGCTGGAAAACATCATGGCGGCGTTCGCCGCGCGTCAACGACCGGTGGCCGTGCTGTCAGGCGACTGGCCGCGACACGAAGGCATAGAGTTCATCCAGTGCGCCGGCCGCCGCTTTCCCCGCTACCTGCGGGCGACGTCCTTTGCTCGATCCGCCTGCCGCAAGATCGCCGAAATGCCGCCGGCCCTGGTGCAGAGCAACGATCGCCTTCCGTGCTGCGACGTCTTCCGGGCCGGGGAAGGCGTTCATGCCGCCTATCTTGCCGAGCGGCGGCGTTTCGAGACGCGGCTTGGCAGGGCAGCGATGGCGCTGAGTCCCTTTCATCGCCAGACGCTGCGTCTTGAACGCACCACCTATGCCAGCCCACGGCTTAAAGCTGTGATTGCCATTTCGAAAATGGTGGCTGAGGACATTGTCCGTCACTACGACTATCCGGCGGAACGTGTGCACCATGTTCCCAACGGGGTTGACCTGGACCGCTTCAACCTGGAGTTGCGACAACAGCATCGGGCCGCGGTCCGCGCGCAGCTCGATGTTGACGATAAAAGGTCGGTCGTTCTCTTCGTCGGCTCGGGTTTTGCGCGAAAAGGACTTCTTCCATTGATGAAGGCTGTCGCCACGCTGGACGGTGAGCCGGAGGTGTGGGTCATTGGCCACGATTCGCGCGCCAATGCCTTCAAGCAGGCCGGCGACAGACTTGGTCTTGGCGCGAGGCTCAGGATGCTGGGGCCGCAGAAAGACACGTTGCCATGGTACGGCGCGGCCGACATTGCCGTGCTGCCTTCCATTTATGATCCATTCGGCACAGTGGTGATCGAAGCTATGGCCAGCGGCCTGCCCGCCGTGGTAAGCACCGGGTGTGGGGCGCGCGAGCTTGTCGATCGGTTCGAGCCGACGCTTGTTTGCGACGCAGCCAGCGTAAACGACCTCGCCGCCGGGCTTGCCCGCGCGCTGCGGCTGTCGTCACGGCCTGAGACTGCGGCCAGGGTCAGAGCGGCGGCCGAACACTACGATTTCAACGTCATGATCAGGAGAATGATAGCGCTCTACGAAAGTCTCGACCTGAAATAATTTTTCGACATTTTTTTTGAATCCATTAGTATCACTCGGAGTGCCAACAGGCCGGGGGGCAGTTTCATTTGAACAACAGTAGCAGTTTTGATGCCGGAACCGTCTGACCGTGCCGGCGCTCTCAGTCATCATAATCAGCCGCAACGAGGAAGCGTGCATTGCACGTTGCCTTCGCTCGGTACATTTTGCCGACGAAATCGTCGTTCTCGACAATAACAGCACCGATCAAACCAGGGACATCGCCAGTGGACTCGGGGCCAAGGTCCTGATCACCCTCGATTGGCCCGGTTTCGGCGCGCAAAAAAACCGTGCCCTCGCCGCGGCGACAGGGGATTGGGTCCTTTCGCTTGATGCCGACGAATGGGTCGAGCCACCGCTGGCTGCAGAAATCAGAGCCGCTATCGCCAACCCAAAAGGCTATGACGGCTTCGAAATACCAAGAAGATCCCGCTTTTGTGGGCACATTGTCCGCCATGGCGGCTGGTCGCCCGATCTGGTGCTCAGGCTTTTTCGTCGACAGTCCGGGCGCTTCAGCAACGACACGGTGCACGAGAAAGTTGTGGTGAATGGCAAGGTCACGCGATTGTCCCACTCTATGGAGCATGACTCCATCGCCGACCTGGCAGACGCGCATGACAAGATCGGCCGATACGCAGAAGCGTCCGCGGCGCGGTTGCTTGCCGAGGGCAGAAAAAGCTCGATAAGCAAGGCGGTCTTCCGCTCGGCCTGGGCCTATATGAACAGCTATGTTTTCAAGCTGGGGTTTCTGGATGGTTCGACCGGTGCGATGGTCGCTGCTTATTCGGCCAGCTACACCTATCAGAAGTGGGCGCTTGTCGCATTGGGCAACGAGACGAAATCCGCCGAAAAAAGCCGGACCGAGGTGAAAGGCAAAACCGTGAGATTCAGAAATCGCCCCGGCTAATTTCTGCACCATTGTTGCCGAGTTGTTGCCAGACAGCTAGGGTATGACCGTTTTGAAATCAGGAGCCAAGGTACTGAATATGACTGATGCGTTTAGGGTATTCGTTGGATGGGACAGCCGTGAGCCAATCGCCTACGACGTAGCGCGGCACTCTTTGCTTAAAAACGCTTCAGTGCCTGTCTCCGTCATTCCCATCAAACAGGACGAACTGCGTGCCCGTGAGCTGTATTGGAGGGAAAAAGATCCGCTCGCGTCAACAGAGTTCACCTATACGCGGTTTCTCACGCCTTTTCTCGCCGACTACACGGGTTGGGCTTTGTTCTGCGATTGCGACTTCCTGTGGCTCGGTGACGTCGCAGGTTTGCTGGAATACACGAAGTCGAACAAGGCGGTTTATTGCGTCCAGCATGACTATACGCCGAAGGCCACCACGAAGATGGATGGCGTGGTCCAGACATCCTACCCACGAAAAAACTGGTCCTCGCTGATGCTGTTCAATTGCGCGCACCCTTCGGTTAAATCACTTACGCCAGAGGTCGTGAACCGTGAAAGTGGTGCCTACCTCCATCGAATGCAGTGGGTCGCCGATGAGGACCTGGGCTCGCTGCCAGTAGAGTGGAACTGGCTTGAAGGTTGGAACGAAAAGCCGGCGCTTGGCACACCCAAGGCGGTCCACTATACAAGCGGCGGTCCGTGGTTTGCCGAGTGGCAGAATGTCGACTATGCGGATCTGTGGATAGCCGAACGCGACGAATTCCTGGGTAATGCCGATCAGACAGAGGCGTCTCTTCGCGCTCGGCGAGCCGGCAGCTAAGCCAACCGATCGGGACCGACTATATCAGACGTTTCGTCGAGGTCGCCGGCAACGCGCGGTTCGTGCAGATCTGTGAACAGACCGCGCGTGCCTGGTCGAAATCGAACCGAGCGGTTGTCGAAAAGCCACTTTGGCGGCGTGCTTTGCAGCGCGCCAATGAATCGCCTTAGGCCAATCGCACCCGGTTCAATCCGCAGGGCCAGGGCGGCCTGCAAACGCCGATTCCACGGTGTGGAAGAGCCGACCTGGGTCGCCTTTCGCAAGGGGACTTTCTCGAGATGCTTTCTCTGCTCCGGCTGATCAGGGCCATTTAGTGCTTGGCGTTGGCACAGCGTCTGCTGCACCAAGCCAGCAACTGCTTCGTCGTTGTTGCGGCATTTGTTCGCGGATCGCTGGCCACTCCAGATCGAATGAGTTTGCACTCGCTACTGTGATTTTCTGAGGATCACGTCTGGGGCTATTGGCGCCCCGATGCCTGTTGGACCCAATCGGCCCGATGAGACGGGACGGGGCCGCAGCCCCAGACGATATCGAGATCGTCTTTGAAAAGCGGGGTGCTAGATCGTTTCGTGTCGTATTGATGGGGTGTAGCCAGTCGCATCGACATAGGGCAGGGCAGTCTATCGACAAACGGAACATCCCGTTCAGCCTACCTGCGATGATAGGCTGGATTCAGGAGGCTTGAGGCGATGGCGAAAAGAAGTGCGGGCATTCTGCCTTACCGCAGATCGACCAACGAACTGCAGGTGTTGCTTGTCCATCCGGGCGGGCCGTTCTGGCAAAACCGCGATCTTGGCGCATGGTCGATTGCAAAGGGCGAGTATGGTGATGACGAACAGCCGGAAGCTGCGGCGCGTCGCGAATTCGTGGAGGAAACCGGCTGGGAGCTCAAGGCAGCACTGCTTCCGCTGGGAGAACTGCGCCAGCGCGGCGGCAAGCTCATTACGGCGTTCGGCGTCGAAGGCGATTTCGACGCCGGCAGCCTGCGCAGCAACATGTTCGAGATGGAATGGCCGCCGCGCAGCGGCCGCATGCAATTGTTTCCAGAGATCGATCGCGCAGGGTGGTTCGGCCTCGATATGGCCCGGGAAAAGCTACTTGTCGGCCAGCGGCCTTTTCTCGACCGGCTTGTGGTGTCTGTCTAAGGATCGACCCAATGGCCGACCGACATCTTCCTAGGGCACGAAGATAAGGAACAGATAGGCGACAAACACGACGAGATGAACGAGCCCCGTCAGCATCGTTGTTCGGCCCGTCCCAAAGCTCACGATGCTGATGGCAAGCGCGAGGATGAGAAGCACGGTATCCCCCGGGCCCAGACCAAGAGTCAGGCTTCGTCCTGTGAGTAGGCTCGCCGCACCGATCGCCGGGATTGTCAGGCCGATTGTGGCGCAGGCCGAGCCGAGGGCGACATTCAGCCCTCGCTGAAGTTCGTTATTGAGTGCTGCCCGAACCGCCGATACCGCCTCCGGCATAAGCACAAGCGCAGCG
The DNA here is from genome assembly GCF_055901575.1 of Mesorhizobium sp. WSM4842. NCBI lineage: Bacteria > Pseudomonadati > Pseudomonadota > Alphaproteobacteria > Hyphomicrobiales > Phyllobacteriaceae > Mesorhizobium > Mesorhizobium sp. WSM4842. Next base: position 5,815,428 of record NZ_CM148372.1, on the reverse strand, counting down.
ACGAAGAAGCCCACGATTGCGTCCGCCTGGGTGACTTGAAGAAACGCGAGCCCATTCTCGATACTGCCGGCCACCTGCTCGGTCAGAAGAACGATCCCTGCCAGTCCGACAAATAAGAGGAGCACATTGGTGGTCACTCTCCCACCCTCAGATACATGCTCCTCATGTTCGGCGCTGGACGTCAGATCCTCGATAAAATCGCCCCGATGGCGCACCATCTGAGCAAAGACGAACGCTCCATAGAGGAGGATTGAAAGAACGCTCACGAAAGCGAGTTGCGATGCGGAGAACGCACCGGGGCTTGTTGCAAGAGTGTAGTTTGGAAGGATCAGCGTAAGAACCGTCAGCGCCATAATGACGGCAAGGGAAGCGCTGGTGCCCTGTCGTTTGATGTCCTGATATCGATGCTTCAGCCCACCCAGGGTGAGGCAGACCCCGACCACACCAGTGCACACGATCATGACCGTCGAAAACACGGACTCGCGTGCCAGCGTCGGGTTGTTCTCGCCATGCAGCATCATCGAAACGATGACCGATGCTTCGATGGCCGTCACCGAAAATGTCAACAGCAGCGTGCCATAAGGTTCACCGAGCCGCCGTGCGACGGCTTCGGCATGATGCAAAACCACAAACACGGTCGCGAAGATGAAGATAGCGACCACGATCAACGCAAGGATCTTGATCGAAAGCAGCGAAGGCTCCATCGACGCGGCGCCGAAATGCATTAGCGCGGCCAGGCCCAAGGAGCCGATTGGGAACAGATATTGGCCGATAGGTCGCCGATGAACAGCCAAGACGGATTTCCTCATCGCCATCGACGGCCGCAGATCGGGTACTCCAGAAACGGACCGAGGCCCACCGTATCAGTGTACTTGCGGCTGCCGGTCCGTTCAATGGCCGCGTGCTCAATCGACTTGGCGTAACGAAACTGCCGAGCTCGATGCCGCATGTGCCGAATCACAATTAAGCCTTGAGTTTTTGCGCTTACGGCAATAGCTAGGTGCTACCAGGCCGGGCCCCTCTGGCAGTCCATCAGGACTGTGATGTCGGACTGGAATTCAATCCGGGTGGCCTGGCTTTGAGATTTCTTCAGTGTAGCAGCATTTCTCTTGTCATACGCGGTGTCCGCGTTGCTCTACGGTTATGCTCGCAAGCCGCGTCACCCCTAGCTGAACGCAAGGGTGCCGTATGACAGAATTTTTTAGTCCTGAAGCAATGACCGCTCTCTTGCAGGTCATCATGATCGACCTGGTGCTGGCCGGTGACAACGCCATCGTTATCGGCCTTGCCGCGGCCGGACTACCCAAAGAGCAGCGCCGAAACGCAATCGTCATTGGTATAATCGCGGCGGCCGTTCTGCGCATCGGCTTTGCGGCCGCGACAACCCAACTCCTGCAGATCGTCGGCCTGTTGTTGGCTGGCGGTATATTGCTGTTGTGGGTGTGCTGGAAGATGTGGCGCGAACTCCGGCAAAACCATGCGCAGGAAACACAGGCGATCGAAGCGCTTTCGGAAAGTGATGTCGACTACGATGGCATCGTAGCTGGCAAAGCTCCACGCAAGACCCTGGCGCAGGCAACCTGGCAGATCATCATCGCCGACGTCTCGATGTCGCTCGACAATGTTCTGGCGGTAGCGGGTGCTGCTCGCGAACATCCAAACGTACTGATCTTCGGCCTTGTCCTCTCCGTCGCGCTGATGGGCATTGCCGCAAACCTCATTGCCAATCTGCTTCAGAAGCACCGTTGGATTGCCTATGTCGGCCTGGTGATCATCCTCTACGTGGCTGCCGACATGATCTATCGCGGTGCGCTTGAACTTCTGCCTCATGTCGCGGGCGCTTGAGACACAGAAATGGGCCGGAACGACCTCGTTCCGGCCGATTTCTGCTTATCGCTCCCCCTACGATTTAATGCATGTCGCGAAAAAGTGTGCAGCGGTTTTGCGATAACGACATGCATAAAACAACAACCTAAAGCGCGTCGCGTGAGGTCGGTCGAACGCGACGCGCTCTAGAGCGCACTCACCCGATCCGGCGGTAGCTCCTGCTCAGATCCGTGTGAGTCGCGGTTTGCTCCCACGCAAACGACCAAATCGGAAGGCATCCGAAACCGCCGAGCGGACCATAAGCATCTCGCCTATGGTTTCGTGTGTCATGAGCCCGACCAGCCGGTCGGAATTGTCCACGACGGCGATAGCTGGCACATCTGCCTGCTGCATGAGCCTCAGGCTTTCCTCGAGACTTTTGCGGTAGTGTATTTTCGGGATATCGTTCCGCATTGCGCTCGCGACCGGTTCAGCGGGCCCCTTTTCCTTCAATGTCCGGATCATGTCGTTGCGTGTCACCAATCCCTCAAGGCGGCTGGCGGAGTCGATGACAGGGAAATCGTGCTGCGTGGTCGCGAGCAGCATCTCGATTGCCTCGTCGAGCGTCGCCGACCGTTCCAGCCGGGCGAACTCGGTGATCATCACGTCACCGACCAGGACACTTGTGGCAACCTCGCGGATCTGTGCGTTCTGCGCTTCTGCTGCCGCGGCGAGATAGACGAAGATGCCGATGAAGATCAGCAGCGGGTTGTAGAACAGCCCAACGAAACCGAAGACGAAGGCCAATCCTTGCCCGATCGTGGCGGCGATCTGGGTCGCGCGCGACCAGGAAAGGCGGGCGGCGAGGGCGGCGCGCAGGATACGGCCGCCATCCATCGGGAAGGCCGGGATCATGTTGAAAAGGACCAGGAAGACATTGACCCCGGCAAGCCTGGCGAGAAAATTCATACGCGGATCCTCGATCCCGGCCATCTGTTCGACACCCGCCGACCCGCCGAGCAAGGCGAAGATCAGCGCGGCGATCGCGACATTGACCAGCGGCCCCGCGACCGCGATCACGAACTCCTGCCCCGGCTCTTCGGGCATGCGTTCCAGCCTGGCGACGCCGCCGATCGGGAAAAGCGTAATATCCGGCGTGCTGATGTCGAAATACCGTGCGGCGGCGATGTGGCCGAATTCATGCAGGACCACGCAGGCAAAGACGGCAATGATGAAGGCTACGCCTTCCCAGGCCGCTGGCGTGCCGCCGATCTGATAGTGCGTCAGCCAAATCCAGACGAGCAGAAGCAGGAAGGTAAAGTGAACGCGCACCGTGGTGCCGGCGATCGTCCCGAGGTTCAGCGACCAACCCAAATCCATCCACTCCGAGAGGCCCCACCTTCGCAAGAGGCTTTGGCAGGACGGTTGCAATCGTTCGAGAACATCAGGCGCTCAAGCTCATCGTCTGCGACTGATACCCCGCCTCGGTGTCGCGCGGTCCCGTCGCAGGAAGAGTTTATCACGACATGACATCCCGGTGAACGTCTTGCGCCGTCGTGATCCGATGCGTCCGAGTCTGCACGGTCATTTCGCCCTGTCGCGCTTTTTCGGCGCTGGCGGACACGGCGCTTCGGATTCGGATCGTCGTCCATGGATTGTTCCTGAACCTTTGCCGAAGAACATCGCAATGCAGAAGGCGCACGGCGGCGCGTCGGCTTTGGCCGACGCACCGCGAAACAAGATACGTTGACCTGGCGCTGACGTGTCGCCGCCTCACTCAGTGAGCAGTCTGCGAATGCTCGCCGCCCGGCTTCGAGATGTCGCTTAAAGCCTCTCCCGCTTCTGCCACTTCGCCACTCGTCGCGAGATCGCCAAGAGAGATGATGCCGACGAGCCGCTTGTCGCGGTTCAGAACCGGAAGCCGACGTACCTGCAGGTCGCCCATGTTTTCAAGCACATGTTCGACGTCTTCGTCATCGAAGCAATATTTGACCTCCGTGCTCATGACATCACGCACCTTCGTGTCAGGTCCCTTACCCAATGCTACGCCGCGGATCGCGATATCACGATCGGTGATCATCCCGACCAGCCGGTCGTGGTCGCCCACGGGCATCACTCCGGCGTCAAGCTTGCCCATGATCTGCGCTACTTCGCGGATGGACTGTTCGGGGTTCGCAACCTGGACATTCCTCGTCATGCAGTTGCCGACTTTCATGGCAATCTCCCTTTAACTTGCGAGGCCCCGCCGCCGGTTTTGGTGTTGACCTAGGAAACGAACTCTTCGGCAGTAACGTTCCCTAGAATCTGAATGCCCCGCAGTAGGTTTTTCACCTGCAGCCGGAAGGCTGAGAAAGCCCGTGTCGCGGGGACCTTGCGGTATGTCTTTGACGCGAAGTCGAACCACAACGGCCGCGCTTCACTACGCTCATCGCCGTAACTGCCGCGGCAGCGACAAACGCCAACGACCGGCCAAACTGGAACCCCGATGGGCGATACGACGTTCCGGGAGACAACTCCAGCCAACGGAGAATTCGAATGCAGCCCTTAGCAGCAAATTCCGCCCGCCATCCCGGCGCGCTTACAATCACCCCGTTCAATGGAACCGTGACGGTCAGGTTCTCCGACGCGATCGTCGCCTCAACCGAGCGGGCAAAAGTGGCTCACGAAGAAGGACATGATCCCGTTTTCTATATCCCTTTCGAGGATATCTATTTCGACCTGCTGGAGAAGACGAACACCACGACGCACTCCCCGCTGAAGGGCACGGCGAGTTACTGGCGGATCCACGCGGTCGGCGGATCGGCTGATGACTTCATGTGGGCCTACGAGACGCCCGACACGCCGGCATTGGCCATCGCCTGCCATGGCGCCTTCGATCCCGACAAAGCGCGGATCGATGCCGATCCTGCCGAGGACAAGCGACATACGCCTGACATCCCCGAATAGAGCGTCGCTTGAAGTTCCCACATCGGCCGATCACACCAATCTCTCCGTCATTCGGAGAATTCTTGGTCGATGATCCGCAGGCCGTCTTCATATTTCGATGTCGAGGTGCCAATCTGCCGTGCCTGCCACAGATTGTCGGCGAGATCTGCGCGCTTGACCGGCAGCGCCAATGGGTTGGCTGCTGCTCTGCGCACGAAAGCGAGGTCGTCCTCGTCCGGCCGGCGTGTCATGGCATCGACTGCCGACACGATGGATGTTCCAAAACCAGCCGCCTCGAGCCGATCGCGGTCCCAATTGTCGCTTTTCTCAAGAACGTCGTGAAGGTAGGCAACGGCCTTTTGGTCGAGGGTTTCGACGGCGTCAACAACCCGGCGGCAATGTTCGATATAGGGCCGTCCGGTCTTGTCCGTCTGCCCGGCATGAGCTTGTTCGGCGATTTTTGCCGCGCGGTAAAGCACGCTCATTGTGTGAATCCTTGCGTGGGCCGATGAAATCCTTTGATTTAATCGTCAATTCGCTGCCGAGTTCCATTCGACGAGACCAGGACTGGGACTCACCATTGCTCCTTTGTCCCACGGTGCGGCAGGCCAATCCCGCAGCACACCCCAGCCAAGCCGCTGCGTTGACCCTATAGTTGTATAGTGGCACCAGGCTGCCAGGCTCATCAAAGCAGCCGACACGCAATGCGATTTCTTGCGGCGAAGCATCGTAGGCAAGGCTGAGTGGAGACCGCCGCCTTGCAGAAGCCTCTGCGGGCGCGCATGACCGTTCTTCACCTATACAGAAGGGGGATGGTTCCAGTGGCCATTCATGGCCCGGATCGATAAGTCCAAGTGGATTGATCGGTCTAATGCGATCGACATAGGGACGCTATTTCCAGGGCGAGCGGTGAACTGGCGGCGTGAACGAGCCGCCTGCGCTTGTCAGGACGCCTATCATGGAAACCACCTACGACACCCGGATTTTAGATGACCGCACGGCGTGGGGCGCGGTGCTGTCGATGGCGCTGTGCGTCTCCGTCCTGATCGCGTCGGAGTTCATGCCGGTCAGCCTGCTCTCTCCGATCGCCGTGGATCTCAGCATCACAGAGGGCCGGACAGGCCAGGCCATCTCGATCTCTGGGGCTTTTGCCGTGGTTACCAGCTTGCTGGTCGCCGGCCTTACGCGCCGGATCGACCGCAAGCTTGTCGTGACCGGCTTCACGGTGCTCCTGATCGTTTCCGGTCTCGCGGTGACCTTTGCGCCTAACTTCGCGTTCCTGATGGTCGGCCGTGCGCTGCTTGGCGTGGCGATCGGTGGCTTCTGGTCGATGTCGACCTCGATCGTCATGCGCCTCGTATCGGAAGACCGCGTCCCGAAGGATCTCGCCATGCTGAACGCCGGGAACGCGATCGCAGCTACGATTGCCGCTCCGCTGGGAAGCTTCCTCGGGGCCCATGTCGGCTGGCGGGGCGCCTTCTTCCTCGTCGTGCCTCTCGGCTTGTTGGCGCTCGTCTGGCAGTGGATCAGCCTGCCGCCGCTGCCCCCGCGCGGAAGGAAGGCATCCGGCAACGCGCTGGCGCTGCTTGGCCGCCGCGCGGTCGCGCTCGGCATGGCCTCGATCCTGTTCCTCTTCATGGGCCAGTTCGCACTCTTCACCTACCTACGCCCCTTCCTTGAGGGCGTCGCTGGACTCGGCATTTCCGCGCTGTCTGCCATGCTCCTCGTCATGGGCCTGGCGGGTGTTGCAGGCACGTGGTGCATCGGACGGCTGTTGCGAACCCGATTGTTCAGCGTCTTGGTCGTCATCCCGCTCGTGATGTCGATACTTGCCATCGCGCTGATTGCCCTCGGATCAATGCCCATCCCCGTTTCGCTGCTTGTCCTCGCCTGGGGCTTCTTCGGCACCGCCGCCCCCGTGGGATGGGGGACCTGGCTGAGCCGTACGCTGCCCGACGACGCGGAGGCGGGACGCGGCCTCCAGGTCGCCACCATTCAGCTCGCCATCACGAGTGGCGCGGCGATCGGAGGAATGCTCTTCGACACGATCGGTTGGTGGGGCGCGTTCGCGTTCGGCGCGACGCTGCTATGCGGTTCCTCACTGCTCGGCCTCGCCGCATGGCGCACAACCCTGAGGTTTTTGCCATGATCAAGCCGTCCACCCTCAGTCGCCGGGCATTGCTCGGCGACGTGGCAATGACCCACATCGCAATCCAGGAAGTCCAGGACGGCAAAGTCGTGGACTGGATGGAGCACGTTACCGACGAACAATACCAAGGAGACCAGTGATGACCGATACGATCAAGAACAAGGTCGTGATTATCACCGGCGCATCATCCGGCATCGGCGAAGCGACGGCGAAGTTGCTCGCGAGCAAGGGTGCCAAGGTCGTGCTCGGCGCGCGGCGAGAGGAAAAACTGAAGCAGATCGCCGACGAGATCGGAAAGGTCGGTGGTCAGGCCGTCTACAGGGAGTTGGACGTAACCAAACCGTCCGACAACGACGCGGTCGTAAAGCTTGCCAAGGATACGTTCGGCCGCGTCGATGTCATCTTCCTGAATGCCGGGCTCATGCCGAACTCGCCGCTCTCCGCGCTGAAGACCGACGACTGGCACCAGATGGTCGACGTGAACATCAAGGGTGTTCTGAACGGCATCGCGGCAGTACTGCCAGCCTTCATCGAACAGAAGTCCGGGCATGTCATCGCGACGTCATCGGTTGCGGGGCTAAAGGCCTATCCAGGCGGTGCTGTGTATGGCGGAACAAAATGGTTCGTCCGCGACTTCATGGAGGTCCTACGCATGGAGTCCGCCATGGAGAGGACGAACATTCGCACTGCGACGATCTATCCGGCCGCGATCAACACCGAGCTGCTGAACACTATTAGCCAGAGGCAAACGCTCGACCAGATGCAGAACACGTATGACAAATACGGGATCTCGCCGGACCGGATTGCCAATGTCGTGGCCTTCGCTATCGGCCAGCCCGAGGACACGACCATCAACGAGTTCACGGTGGGGCCGGCAAACCAGCCCTGGTAAGGCGGGAATGGATCGTGTGGTTACGGGCAAGATCAAGCCAGCGTCTTCGATCCCGAACTGCCGCTAGCCCAGGTTGCGGATGCCTACCGCGCCATGGACGGGCGGCGGGCTGCCAAAATGCTTGCTTCGGGTCTGACTAGCGGCCGACGGGCGACGGTGAACGCGCCTTTATAGCAACCGGTCCGGCGCGACGCAGAGACCAAAGGACTTGCCGTGCGCTGGCCCTTGAACGTCTCATGAAATGGAGAAAAAAGACGATGACGAATGCCCTGTCTTTGATTTCCACGACGCTGGTGCTGCTCACTTCCACTGCCGCCCAGGCTCAGGCAATGCAGGTCTCGCCCAACGGGTCACGCGTTTCCGTTCCGGGTCCTGCGGAAATGTTCACCGGCACCGTCACGGTCACGCCGCTGTTCGCGCCCAACGAGCACAGCAATGCCGGCGGCGGCCTGGTCGAGTTCACACCGGGCGCTTGCTCGTACTGGCACACGCATCCGGCAGGCCAGACGCTGATCGTTACGGCGGGTGCGGGCTGGGTCCAGGAAGAAGGCGGAGAGAAGATCGCCATCAAGCCCGGCGACGTCATTTCGACCCCGCCCGGGGTGAAGCACTGGCACGGCGCAGCCGCCGAAAGCTCCATGAGCCACATCGCGATAACGCCTGCGCGCGACGGCAATGTCGTCGAGTGGTTTGAGCCCGTCACCGACGACCAGTACCGCTGATCCCGAACCCGAGACGTAAGGAGGAGATCATGAAATCCGTTGCGGCTCTTGCGCTGGCCATGACCGTTGCACCTGTCGCCGGCAATGCAGCTTCAGGCGCCAATGACGATGTCTCGTCCGTAGCGCCTGCTCTCGAGCGGTATGAACAGGAAACTCTCGAGAAGGGGCTCTGGGCGCGGCCGGGCCTGTCCGCGCGCGACCGAAGTGTCGTTACGGTCGCGGCCGTCATTACGCGCAACCAGACGGGTCTTATGCCCGAGCAAATCCGCCGCGCGCTCGACAACGGGGTCAAACCCGCCGAACTCTCGGAGATCATCACGCATCTCGCCTTCTACGCAGGCTGGGGCAATGCCATGGCGGCGGTCGATGCGGCCAGGCCCGTCTATGCCGAGCGAGGCATCGGCGCCAACCAGCTTCCGGCAGCCGCCCCGACGCTGCTTCCGCTCGATGAGGCAAAGGAGGCCCAGCGTGCCGCGAGCGTCGAGCAGACCACCGGCCCGGCCTCTCCGGGCCTGGTGCGGGACACCCGCGAGGTGCTGTTCCGCGGCCTGTGGCTGCGCCCGGACCTTGCGCCGCGTGACCGCAGCCTGGTCACGGTCAGCGCGCTGATTTCTGCCGGCCAGGTCGCTCAGGTGCCGTTCCACTTGAACCGCGCCATGGATAACGGACTGACCCGCGAGGAGGCCTCGGAGGTCATCAGCCATCTCGCATACTATGCCGGTTGGCCGAATGCATTTTCGGCAGCGCCGGTCGCGCGGGAGATTTTCGAGAAGCGTACGAACCCTTAAGGGCGGCAAGGCACGAGGTCAGCGGATGATCAGGCCGGCATATCAAATGACTCTTCCGCCATGCTGAGCGACCGCTGGAGGAGATCGCAGCGCTTTCAGGCCCCGCCATAGCGCAGGGCATCGACGATGACCTTGAAGGCCGGCAGGTTCTGCCGTCGGCTCGGGTAATAGACGTAGTAGCCCGGGAATTTCGGGCACCAGTCATCGAGCACCTGCACGAGATCGCCAGATGCGATCTGACGGTCGACGAGGTCCTCCGGCACGAAGGCGATGCCGTAACCCTTCAAAGCCGCATCGACCATGGCGTAGGAGGCGTTGAAGGTGAGTTGCCCATCCACCCGGACGCGAAGCTCATGACCGTCCTTCTCGAATTCCCAGGCATAGAGCCCGCCGCCACGAGTCTGGCGCATGTTCATACAGTTGTGCCCAATCAGCTCCTGCGGGTGGCGAAGCGGAGGATGCTCGGCGAAATAGTCGGGAGACGCGACCGCCACCATGCGCCAGTCCGGACCGATGCGGATCGCAATCATGTCCTTCTCGACGCTTTCACCCAACCGTACCCCCGCGTCGAACCCATCTTCGACGATGTTGCGCAGCCCGTTGTCGATGCTCAGTTCCAGCTTGATGTCGGGATAATCTGCGAGCGCCGGCCTGAGCTTCGGCCAGACGACGCTGTCGAACGCGTGATCCGAAAGGGTCAGCCGGATTGTTCCGGCAGGCTTGTCGCGGAACTCCATCAGCGAGGCGATCTCCGCTTCGATTTCCGCAACACGCGGTGCAAGCGACTGCCGTAGGCGCTCGCCGGCCTCGGTCGTCGCCACGCTGCGGGTCGTGCGCGTGAGCAGCCTAATGCCCATACGCGTTTCCAATCGCTTGATCGTGTGGCTGAGGGTGGACTGCGTGATGCCGAGCTTTGCGGCGGCGCGCGTGAAGCTCTTTTCCTCGGCAACGGCCAGGAACCACAAAAGGTCGTTGAAATCTTCCTTGGCCATACCGTTTCCCAAACTGATCGCTGAAGATTTATGCCTCCCATCGATCAATGCAAGCGAATTAACGCCCCTAATGCTCTTGATCGGGAGCGGCTACCCTGCAGGTCCGACAAGCCAACAGCCAGTCGTGTTGGCTTTCCCGCGAACCAAAAGGTGAAGGCCATGGAACTGACCATTAACGGCTCGACATTTCAGGTCGACGTCGAACCGGATACGCCGCTGCTCTGGGTAGTACGCGACACGCTGGGCATGACCGGCACGAAGTATGGCTGCGGCGTCGCCCAGTGCGGCGCATGCACGGTGCTGATCGACGGACAGGCCACGCGATCCTGCGTGACGACGGTGGACAGCGTCGTCGGGATGGCGATCACGACGATCGAGGCGATCGAGCAGGATACCGAGGGCCGGAAGGTGGTCGAGGCGTGGCTCGCCAATCAGGTGCCGCAATGCGGCTACTGCCAGTCCGGCCAGGTGATGGCTGCCACAGCGCTCCTCAAGCAGACTGCGCAGCCCACCGAGGACGACATCGCCGGCGCGATGGTGAACCTCTGCCGCTGCGGCACCTACAACGCGATCTCGGCTGCCGTCCGGCAGGCCGCCCAGGCGTGAGGAGGAAACCATGAACGACATGACTCCTAGTCGGAACCACTGGTCCACAGGCAGCGAGGACGGTCCGCTCAACATCTCGCGCCGCAGCTTCCTCGGTGGCGCCGCAGCGCTCGTCTTATCCGTCACGGTGCCAGTCGGAAGCGCCCGGGCGCAGGCCGCCGCATCCATCACGCCCGGAACTCGCGTCAGTGCCTTTCTGGAAATCCGCCCTGATAGCACCGTGCTGTTCCGCAGTGCCTTCATCGAGGGCGGACAGGGCATCTTCACCGCCATGGCTCAGATTGTCGGTGAGGAGTTGGATGTCGATCCCGTGAACTTCACGGTCGAGGGAGCGCCTCCCGGTCCCGATTATCTCCTGACCGGCGGCGGCCGCTTCACCGGCGGCAGTATGTCGGTGCGCATGAGCTACGAGACCATGCGCAAGCTCGGCGCCTCGGCACGCCAGATGCTGCTGCAGGCAGCGGCCGCGCGGCTCGGGCTGTCCATCTCGGAGCTATCCACCGAACCGGGCCGCGTGGTCCATGCAGCGTCCGGGCGGGCGATCCCTTACGGCGAGATCGCCGATGCGGCCGCCGATCTGTCGGTACCGACGGATGTCGTGCTGCGATCTCGCGACGATTTCCGCTGGATTGGCAAGCCCGTTCGCCGGCTCGACGGGCGCGAGAAGTCGACGGGACGCGCGCAGTATGCGATCGACCTCAAGGTGGACGGTATGCTTCACGCCGCCGTCCAGCACAGCCCGCGTCTCGGCGGGGAGCCGGGCGCCTTGACGAACGAGGCCGAAGTTCATGCCATGCCCGGCGTGCACTCGATTCACCGCTTGCCTGGGGCCGTGGCGGTCGTCGCCGACAGCTGGTGGCGAGCGCGCCGCGCGGTGGAAACTCTGCAGGTGACCTGGACGGAGCCTGCGGCTGCAACGCCTCGCGCCATGCCGGCTGATTTCTCCTCCGAGACCCACAAGGCAATGTTGAAGTCGACACGCGGAGACGGCGTCGCTTTCGAGCAGAAAGGCGACGCCGCAGGCACCCTTGCCGGCGCAGCGCGGATTGTGGAGGCGATCTATGACGCTCCCTACCTCGTGCACGGGCAGCTCGAGCCGCCCTCGGCGATCGCGCATTGGAATGCGGACGGGACTCTCGAGCTTTGGATCCCAAACCAGGCGCCCGAGATGTTCCAGGCCGAGGCTGCAAAGGTCGCGAGCATCGAGCCGGGCAAGGTGATCATCCACTCCCCTATGCTCGGCGGCTTCTTCGGGCGGCATTTCCTCTATCAGACGGCCAATCCGTTCCCGCAGGCGATCCTGCTAGCGAAGGCGGCAGGTCGTCCCGTCAAGCTCATCTGGAACCGCGAGGAGGAATTCCTGCGCGACACGTTGAGACCAATGGGGGTCGCCCGTTTCCGCGCCGGTCTCGACGGCGACGGTTTGCCGGTCGCTCTGGATGCCGTTGCGGTGGGTGAAGGTCCGACAGGACGTTGGTTCGGCCGCCAGCCGGACAAGGTGGACAGCTCCGCCGTCGAAGGCATCGCGGGTAAAGTCTATGCGATTCCGAACCGGCGCGTCGGCCAGGTTCACGTCGACGACCCGGCGATCATCGGATTCTGGCGGTCGGTTGGTCATTCGATGAACGACTTCTTCTACGAGACGTTCTTCGATGAAATGGCCGACGCAGGTCACCAGGACCCCTACGAACTGCGGCTGCGGCTTCTCGCGGACAGCCCGCGCCACAGCAATCTTCTGCAGGCAGTCGCCGATCTGTCCGGGGGCTGGAAGCGCGGTCCCTTCGCGGCAGAGGACGGCAGCCGCCGCGCGCGCGGCGTCGCGATGGCCTCGCCCTTCGGCAGCGAGGTGGCGACGATCGCCGAAGTCTCGCTGCGCGACGGCGAGGTCGTCGTGCACCAGATCTGGGTGGCCATCGATCCCGGAAGCATCGTCAATCCGGCCATCATCGAGGCGCAGGTGAAGTCGGCGGTCGCACTTGGCCTGTCCTCGGCGCTGCTGGAGGAAGTGGTCTATGTCGACGGCATGCCGCAGGCGCGCAATTTCGACGGCTATCCCATCCTGCCGCCAGACCGCATGCCGCGCGTGCATGTTCGCATCGTCGAGAGCGGAGCGCCGATGGGCGGCATCGGCGAGCCTGGCCTGCCTGGCGTGCCGCCGGCAGTGGTAAATGCCGCCTCGGTGCTCACGGGCCAGCGTATCCGCAGCCTGCCCCTCTCGAAGCTCGACCTGAAAGGCATGGAAGGATGAGGAATCTCGTACTACCTGCCTTGATGATGATTGCAGCAAGCTGGGCAACGGATCTGTCCGTTGCCCAGGAGGCGGATCCCGGTTCAGGAGAGCGCCTGTTCCGGCAGCGCTGCGGGGCCTGCCACCAGATCGCGACCACCCGGAACGGTGCCGGACCTCACCTGCAGGGCGTCGTCGGCCGCGCCGCCGCCAGCGTCGAAGGCTTCAACTACTCGCCCGCCCTGCGCGACTCCGGTATCACCTGGACGTCCGAGACGCTGGAAACCTACCTCGCGAATCCGACTGCCATGGTGGGCGGCACACGAATGGTTCAGCGCTTCAACAATGCCGAGGAGCGGCGCGCCATCATCGAATTCCTGAACAGCCCGTAGCGCGGCGCCAGAGCCTGTTCGGGCAGCGCTTGATTCCCCGGTGTCCCCCGACTTTTCGAGGCTTTAATTGATGGCCAGGCCGCCACCGACCGTGGGTAGCGCCTGTTTGTGCCGGCCAAGCATTTCATCTGCTTGCCGTCGGTTACCTTTAGTCCACTTTGAAGCCGGCCATATCTGGCGAGACGGCCAATGCATGTCGCGCAAAAGTGTGCAGCGCTTTTGCGATAACAACATGCATAAAACGACAACCTAAAGCGCGTCGCGTGAGGCCGGTCGAACGCGACGCGCTTTAGTCGCGAGACGGTCCATCAACGATCCCGGAATTGGGCAGAATTCCAAAATCCTGTGACTTTGCACCTTGTGCCGCGATCAAAAATCCGTCGGCGTGGAGACCTCGCCGCAGCAACTCTCTGACGGCCGCCGATCGGCTTGGCATGCGCCTTTCGAAGCGCCAGTTTTCCAGTGCAGCCAATTCATCAGCAGTCAGCATGATCTGCAGTCGTTCGGGTCTTTCCAGTTCGGCCATTTCTGCCTCCAACCGCTCAAAGTTAGTATTTAGCTAAGAGTTAGGGAAAGGCTGAGTGTGCGTCAAGGTCGGTCAATAAGCCGTTGGCGTGAAAGGCCCGGAATTAATGTGAGGCGTCGATTGCGTATCCTGCGTGATATGCTAACTGTTTGATTTTACAGGCAATTTTATGGATTTCAGCTTGTTATTAGAGCCGATCTGGCGCATGCTGATCCCGAGGGACAAAACCGCTCCTGAAAGGAGGGTTCTCCATGAGAGACGGTTATTCGGTTCGTTTGTGTCACGACGTCGACCGGCAAGTGTGGGCAGCCGCCCGGTGCAAGGGGATAGTCAATGTCACTGGGGTGGCTGAGACCGTTCGGCTGCGAAACCTCGCCGAAAACGTTGCGCTTGAAGACATCGAATGCCTGGTGTTGCAAGCCGCCCAGTTCTACGGGGCAGCCATGGAGTTCGACAGCCTGACCGTCTTCGAATTGGCTAACGTCCATCGGCTCTCAGTTCATCGCGATGCTTTGCCTGGGAGAGGCAACCTCGACGTTGTGGAGGACAGGGCAGTTTCGCTCTATCTTCGCCTGCCGGACCGAATGCAGTAAGTCCGGCTGAGCGTCAGCACAGTCGGTCGGCGGGAAGCGCTCAGCTTCCCGGGCGCTTTCAATCGGCCGCGTTATCCTGCATTGACGCCTGGACGAAATGCAGCGGCGCCTCGAGCCTCCAGGTGACGCCTTGCTCGTGGAACTCCAGCCGCCCGCTGCCGCTGAGAGCTTGTGGCGCCACGCGCTCGAGGACGACCGCTCCGAAACCGCGCCCCCTGACAGCGTCCAGGATCGGCCCGTCCAACTCACGCCAGACCAGTCGAAAGGTGTCGGCGCCGTCGCCGGCAGGGATCACATTCCAATCGATTTCGACGCGTCCGCCGTTGCAGGACAGCGCTCCATGTTTTGCCGAATTGGTAGCGAGTTCGTGAAAGGCTATGCCGAGATACTGCACGGCATTCGGCTGCAGAATCAGCATTGGCCCGGCCATCGATACGCGGGACTGCGCTGCAAAGGCCTTGAGCTGTGCCTGGATGAGTTCGCCGACCGTGGCGCCGCGCCACTCGGCATTGACCAGGAGATCATGGGATTCCGAAAGCGCCGTGATGCGCTCCCGGACCTGCCCGAGGAAAGCCTCAGGTGTGCTCGTCAGCTTGCTGGTCTCGCGGATCATCGAGATGATGACCGAGAACTGGTTCTTCACCCTATGGTTGACTTCGCGCATGAGCAGACGGATGCGCCGTTCGTTCTCCTTGTGGGAACTGATGTCGCGCGCGATCTTGGAGGCGCCGACGACCTTCCCGATGGCGTCGCGGATCGGCGAGACGGTGAGCGAGACGGAAACGAGCGTGCCGTCCTTGCGCAGGCGCATCGTCTCATAGGAGGGGACGCGTTCGCCGGCGCGGATGCGGCTGATGATCGAGACTTCCTCGTCGAGACGATCGGGCGGAATGAGCATCGTCACCGGCCGGCCGATCGCCTCGGCAGGCGTGTAGCCGAACAGGCGTTCTGCAGCGTCGTTCCAGCTGGTGATAATGCCATTCATGTCCTTCGAGACGATGGCGTCCATCGACGACTCGACAATGGCGGCAAGACGCATGCGGGCTTCATCGCCCAGCGTCTGCGTGCGCAGGTCGAGCAGCGTGTTGATCGCACCGACAACATTGCCCGCTTCGTCGCGAAGCAGGCGTGGGTGAGCCCTGAATGGGACGAGTTCGCCATCCGGCCGCTCCGCAATCGCCTGGTCCCAGGAGACATCCCGTCCTTCGCGCAGCGCCACGGCCATCGGACACTCGCCATGCGCCATATCCCGACCGTCCAGATGACGAAGCTTCCACGAGCCGCACCATAGGTCCCGACCGACAACAGGACGATGGCCCCAGAGCTCGGCTGCGGCTTCGTTGAAGAAGGTGATGCGTCCCTGTTCGTCGACGGTGTAAATGGCGACGGGCAGTGCCTGCATCAGATCGGCAGTCGGAATCCCCGGGACTCCGAGGCCGATATCCGCTTGTTCAACGAAGTTCACGTTGGGGCGCCATTCTCGTGGATTTCTGCAGCGGACATAATGTCCTTGAGCGATTTCGGTTCCGTCGGGACAATCACGTGCGCCCCTTTGCCCGCAGCCCGCGGCGACATTCCCGGACGAGGCCTAAAGCGCGTCGCGTTCGACCGACCTCAACCGACCTCACGCGACGGGCTTTAGGTTGTTGTTTTCATGCATGTCGTTATCGCAAAACCGCTGCGCACTTTTGCGCGACATGCATTAGAGCGACACCGGATCAACGCTGAAGTTTGTCCGCCTAATCGTGCGGGCACTAAATGCGTCCGAGAAGGACCAGGATAATCAAGATCAGCAGCACGAGACCGAGGCCGCCACCGCCATAATAGCCAGTGCCGTAGAACGGCCCGCCACCCAGACCGCTGAACCCGCCAAGCAAGATAAGGATCAAAATGATGATGAGTATGGTTCCGAGGCTCATGGTGGTTCTCCCATTCTTGCGCTGCCGCACCATACAAGGGCACGCCCATGCGCCTGTTGATGACGGTATGAACTCCCAGAGGGGCTTCCTGTTCCACCGGAAGTAGCATCGTTGTCGCTCGTCTAGCGGGAAAAGCCGGTAGGCTCACGAGAAAGCCCGCCCGGACGGGAGCCAGCGGGCCCGGACCACTGCGCCAGGCGGTGCTCAGAGTCAGACGGCCTGATGATGTTCGGCGCCTCGGATTTTCATGCGAAAATGCGAGGCGCCACGCCGCAGCCTTCAACGAAGACGTGAATAATCATTCACCTTCCTTGGCGTGCCGGTCGGGTGCCGCCGCCCTTCTTTTCGGGGTCATGAGTATGGTGGCTGTCGCGTTCGCCTCCGCCGCCTGAGATCTTGCTGCGGCTGCGCAGATCGGAATCGGCTGGCGGCTTTTCTATCACCAGCGGCTCCTTGGCATTTTCGTGCGATGCGCCAGGACCGCCATGGCGGATGCTGGCGCGGGTCTTCTTCGACGTGGACATGAAATCACCTAACGGTCCTGCTGGTGGCCCTGATGGGTCGTATTGACTTTCGTGTTGCCCTGCTGGCCCTGTTTGTCGGGATTTGGGGCGGAATGGCTGTGCTGCGTTTGGTCGACAGGAACCGACTTCCTGTCGCCCGGACCCTTAGGACTCTGGTTCTCGGCCGGAACGGGTGGTGGTTTTGTGCTCATGACGTTCTCCTTTCACTAGCAAAAACAAGCAGGCCCCCGAGAAGGTTCCTGAAACGAACCGTGCGAGGGGCAAACTTCTAACATTGCCAATTCCGGCCTTGTCGGCGCGTCGCAGCGCAATAATCTTTTGTTAGGGCGTGGGCACTTCGACCTATCGAAAGGAGCCGACCATGAAACACCAAACACTCGACCAACTGCAGACAATTGCAAAAGTTGAGCCCTCGGCGACATACCCGACCATGTCTCGGACGCAGCGGATCGAGCGTTGGGCAAAGCTTCTCGAACAAAATCCACGGCGTTGCCTTGGAGCGCTTTCAGGCACCGAATATCTCAGTCCTGAAGCCCGTGCTGTAGCGCGTGGCGCTGGCTCGCCGATCACAGTTGCCTATGAGGATCCGGTGCTGCGCGCCATGGGTCTGAAAGATGATACTTACGGTGAGGCAAAGCGCTTCTTCGAACTCAGTGACTGGCAGTTGCACAACATCGTCTGTCACTGTCACGTCGGTGCTACGATGCAAGCGCGATGGGCTGCCGCCAGAGTTCGCCGGACAATTACCGGCAACAGACTTCTGGCTTGGCTGAGGGCAAGGTTTGTGCATTGAGGCCAGCGCAGAACGGTGACGACAAGTCTTGATCGTTCTCGTTCGCGACTGGCCGCCAGGTGCTGGTGGCATTGCCTGCAACGCAGTGGATGGTGGAGCCGATGCCGTGCTTTCAGAGCGGCCGGGTGAAGACCTCATGCTCGCCCGGTCGGGGCTCATTGTCGGCGAGCATGAATTCGAGCGGACCCCATCTAAAGGGTGACCAGGATGAAGCTCGACTTCATGTGAACACGGCCCGCGCTCATACGATCCATACCACCACATATGCATCGCTCTCGGAGGAACAATAGCCGGTTGTGGTTGTTGGGATCGTCTGATGGAAGAAGGCAGCTACGAGAGCGCCCAGCGCCTCTATTTCGACGAGTCTAGCCGAGCAAGGAAGAAAGTGATGGCGTTCACTTTGACCAGTCCCGCCTTTCAGAACGGCCAGCCCATTCCGGATCGTCATGCCCGGCGCGGCGATAATCTCTCTCCGTTTCTGGAATGGAGCGATCCGCCGCCGGGCACTCGGAGCTACGTGCTCGTAATGGAAGATACGGATGCACCGTCACAGGCGTCCCGGCATTGGGTCGTCTACGACATCGGCGGAGACCGGCGTCATTTGGCCGAAGGGCGGAGTTCCAAAGCGCGAACCGAGGACCTGCCTCATGGCTTCAATGATTTCGGTAATCTTCACTACGACCCGACCAGCATCCGGGCGGTAAACCACACACCTACCGCTTCAGGCTCGCGGCCCTTGGCATTGCCAATCTTCCCATCGGCCCGGAACCCGATGCCCTGGTGGTGTGGCAGGCTGCCCGTGAAAACATGTTGGGTGAGGCGGAATTAATCGGCACTTACGGATGAATCAGCGCCAAGCAGCTTCGTTCTTATGCTCGTAATGGCTGAATGCGGTCCGCAGTCAGTCAGTTGCCCGTCGGCACGGCTTGTCCGCAGAATTGGTTCACTTTGAACTTGAACATTCCGGGGAACTTCGAGCATCCGGGCTCAGGCGGCCACCTGAAGCACGATCTTGCCGCGCGTATGCTCTCTCTCCAGCCGTTCCTCGGCCTTAGCGACCTCCTCCAGAGGATAAGTCGCCTGCACGAACGGAGTTACCTTGCCGGCGTCAATGAGGCGGCTGATCCTCGCAAGCTGCGCCGCATTTGGCTCAGCCAGATAAGAAGCGCCACGCGCCTGATGCAGGCGTGCCTGTTCGGCCGAGGGCTCAGAAACGGTGGAAACAAGTATCCCGCCGGGCTTTAGTACACTCCAGGAGCGGTCCTGTGTGTCGCCCGCGACCAGATCAAAAACCATATCGATGTCTTCGACCTCGTCCTCGAAGCGCTGGTTCTTGTAGTCGACGGCCTGGTCGGCGCCAAGCTCGCGGACGAAATCGAAATCTTCGGCAGCAACGGTCGTCACGACAAATGCGCCCGCAGCCTTGGCAAACTGAATCGCCAGATGTCCGACACCGCCGGCGCCGCCATGGATGAGAACCCGCTGCCCGGATTTGAGGTCGCCATGGTCGAAAAGGCCCTGCCATGCTGTAGTCCCCGCAAGCGGCACGGCGGCGGCTTCCACATGGCTTAGACGTTCCGGTTTTGCCGCCGCTTCCGTCGCCTTGACCACGACGTATTCGGCGTTGCCACCACGGTCGTTGCCAAGCATGGCAAACATCGGATCGCCCTTCTTCAACGTATGCGCCCGCGTGCCGCACAGCTCCACCACGCCCGATACGTCGCGGCCGAGCGTAACGGGCAGATCCCCGCCCGCCGAACCCTCGCGGGTCTTGTAGTCGACGGGATTGACGCTTGCTGCGCAGACCTTGAGCGTGACCTCGTCGTCACGGGGCTGAGGCATGGGAACCTCGTCCAGCGACAGAACCTCTGGCCCGCCAAACCTATGAATACGGACTGCTTTTATCGTCGCCATGGAGTTCCTCCTTGTTTCGCGGTCCAGCGCAGGTCTGGAAGCGGGACGAGCATCGGGTGAATGGGATACGCGGCGATCCTGGCGAGCGCGGATTTCACCAAGCACTGGGGCCATCATCTTTCACTCAATCCGCTTCAAAGCCTAACCGGATTGCGGGCTGGAAGTTCCGATGAAATTTCCGGGGTCGGGTCGTGGCATTCAAAGACCGTTCTCTCGGGCTCTACGAGAGACCTTGCGCAGAGTTCATCCCGTGACATTCCCGCAATCTCGTCAGGGAACTTTTCTGGAGGCACATGGTTGGAATGTGCGGCCGAAAGAATTCGGGCCTGTGCCAAGGAGGTTCGCCATGAAGCTTCGCGAGTTGATGGACCAAGTGAAGGATATGCCACCGGATACTCTGGTCTGTGCTGCCGAGATTGACGAGGCCTTTGCGGCCAACATTGCTGGCATAGAAACAGTAGGAAGTGCCCGGATCGAAAGCCGCAAGCCGGACGGCACCGAAGCCGTCGAACTCGCCAACGGGAAACGACAAGGTTGTCGTAATCCGCTGGTGAACCGCTGGCTCATGCTGGAGCCGTAGCATGCTTGATCACTGAGCGCTGGAGGAGTCGCAGACCATGTTTCCGGTATTGAACAAAAGACTTTGCGCCGGCCTGATCGCCGGAACTCTGATGCTCTCGGCCGGCGGGTTTGCTCCGCTCGCAGCCCAGGAAATCCCAAACGACTTCACGGCGATCGTGCGCGAGAAAATTCCAGCCGTGGTCGCAATAACGACCAAACAGATCATCCAGGGCCAGGCGACGCTGGATGAGTTTTTTAGTCCTTTCGGTAGGCCCGGCCTCGGACCGGCGCAACCGCAGGTGCGAGAGGCCCTTGGTTCCGGCTTTGTCATAAGCCCCGAGGGGTACATCGTCACCAACAACCATGTCGTTTCCGATGCAAGCGAAATCCATGTCGTATTCTCCGACAAGCAGACTTTGCCTGCGCGGCTCGTCGGCCGGGATCCGGCCACCGACCTCGCGGTGCTGAAGATCGACCCGCGGTCCAACATGACAACGACCGCCTGGGGTGACTCCGATGCAGTACAACCCGGCGCATGGACGATCGCGATCGGCAGTCCGTTCGGGCTCGGTGGGACCGTCACCGTCGGCGTGCTTTCGGCCCGTTCGCGCGACATCAATGCCGGTCCTTACGACGACTTTCTCCAGACCGACGCCTCAATCAATCGTGGCAATTCCGGCGGTCCCCTGTTCAATGCGCGCGGCGAAGTAATCGGGGTCAATACGGCCATCGTATCTCCCACAGGTGGCAGCATAGGCATTGGCTTTGCGGTACCATCTCGCACCGCCCGGAGCATCGTCGACCAGCTGATCCGCACTGGCCGGATCGAGCGCGGCTTCATCGGAGTGCGTCTCCAGGAGGTCACGCCGTCGATTGCCGAGGCGCTTGGAATACCCGGCAGCAAGGGAGCGCTCGTCGCCTCGGTCGAGCCCGGCAGTCCGGCAGAGCAGGCAGGTATACAGGCGGGAGACGTGATTACGCGCTTTAACGGCAAGGACATCCAGAACGTTCACGATCTGACGCTCGCGGCTGCGAGCCGAAAGCCGGGGACAAAGACGACGCTGACAAGGAATCGCGGGGGCTCTCAGCAGGAAGTAGCTCTGACCATCGGTCAGCGCGACGATGAGGAGGAACAAACCGGTGCCGTTCCGGGACCGGAAGCGCCGGACCAACGGCTCGGACTGTCGCTCAGTCCAATCCCGGATGAGGCGCGCCAGCAGCTCGGACTTCAGCCGGGCACCGCCGGGTTGTTCGTGCAAGAAGTGGCGCCGAACAGCCTCGCCGACCAGAATGGCCTCCGCGCGGGCGATGTGATCGTGTCAGCCAATAACCGGGATGTGGCACAGCCGTCGGATATACAAGAGGAGTGGACGAAATCCCGCCAGCAGAACAAGCCCATATTGTTCCGCATCAACAGGCAAGGGCAATCTCTTTTCGTTGCTGTGGCCACGGCCAAATCTTGACGGACCAGATCTTGACGAGAACGCGTTGAGCATAAGCTTGGCGAGCGTAAGCTTGGCCGAATAGGTCACACGCTTTCGCGAAGGCGGTCTTTACGCTGGCAACGGGAACAACAGCCGACCAAGGCCGTTTCGTCCAATGAGTCATTCGAACAGTTGGCAGAAAAAGGAGGCTTCGATGAGCGCCACCGGACTCGACGTATTCGACAAGACGCTGCAGACCACAAACATCTGGCTCGACGAGATCATGGCCGAGATGGGACCGGATCGGCAGATCGCATGGCATGTTCTTGGAGCGGTGCTCCACGCCCTGCGGGACCGCATGCAACCGGATCTTGCGGCCCACCTCGGCTCGCAGCTGCCGATCCTCGTGCGCGGTGCCTACTACGACCAATATCAGCCTTCCAAGACGCCCGAGAAGTTGCGGTCGCTCGACGAGTTCCTGGCCAAAATCAAGGCGGAGCTGGAATTCACCCGACCGGTCGATTCAAAGGATGCATTCAGGGTCGTATCCAAGGTGCTCGCTCACCATGTGGGAGAGGGGCAGATGATCAAGGTTTGGGAATCCTTGCCAGCAGAAATCAGGCGCGTCGCGGAAGCTCAGCAAGCGGCGTGAACAGCGCCAGATCTCGGCAGTCTCGGCCGTAACGCTTCTTTGAGGAAATGGAAATGCCACTTACCCTTATCAGCCCGGCGTTCCCGGCTGGCGGGAAAATCCCAGAAAGGTATACCCGTGACGGCCAGAACGTCTCGCCACCGCTGAAGTGGTCCGGTGTTCCGGATGATGCGAAGAGTCTCGTTCTTGTCGTGCAGGATCCCGACGCGCCGAGCGGGATCTTCGGGCACTGGGCGGTGTTCAACATCCCGCCCGATGCCAGCGAGCTTGCCGAGGCGCAGGATGGCAAGCCAGGTCCGTCGGCACTTCGCCAAGGCACCAACGATTTCGGCAATGCATATTACGACGGCCCGCAGCCGCCAGTTGGGCATGGCGTCCATCATTATCATTTCCGGCTGGCCGCGCTCGACGTGCCGAGCCTCAGTGTGCCGGGACAGGCGGGCGTGCAGTCTGTCTGGAAGGAAGCCCAGAAGCATGCGCTGGAGCAGACCGAGCTGGTCGGAACCTACGCACGGTAACGCCGGGCCGTGTCAGTCGTCGCCTTTTTTACAGCGCGGCCGGGGCAAGCGGTTCTCGAGCCGGGCCGTGGATGACCGAACCGTCGGCGGCGAAAATCGAGCCATGGCAAGGACAATCCCAGGTGTTGTCCGCGTTGTTCCAGGTCACGGTGCAGCCCTTGTGGGTGCATGTCGCCGAAACGGGGTGGAGTACCCCTTCAGTGTCTCTCCACGCCGCGATCTTTTCGTCACCCCTGACGATCACACCGCCCATGCCGGGAACGATGTCGTCGAGGCTTGAGACAATCGATTGGCTGCGGCCATTCTTATGAAAGTCCTCGGGATAAGACCGCGCCGGGTCATAGAGCCTTTGCCATCGGCTTGACCGAGCGCAGATCAAATCCGCGATCATCGTGCCTGCGGCCGTTCCATTGGTGATGCCCCAGGCGTTGAATCCCGTGGCGATATGAAAACCGGAGGCTTTGTCCGGATCGGGTTCGCCGGCATATGGAACTCTGTCGGCCGTATCATAGTCCTCGTTACACCAGCGCCACGCAACGTCCCCAACTGGAAGGTTCATTCTTGCCCATTGTTCCAGCCCGACGAACCGTTTCGCCACGTCGCCGTCCTGGCCCGTGTCGAACTTGGCGCCGAGCGCGACCAGCAGCGGGCCTTCGGCATCGCGGCCGGTGCGGATGGAATGCGTCGGATCGTCGATGCCGAGGAACATGCCGTCGACAGCAAGACGGTCATCGATCCGAAACGCCATGGCAGTGTGGCAGCGCGGCTGAGTGCGGTTCGCCATTCCGACGGGGCTCTTCACCGTCATGTTGGTGGCGACGACCACATGCTCGGCGTGAACGGTGCCGCTGTCGGTGACGACGCGCCAGCGACTTGCCTCGCCGATCGAGATCGCGCGGCTGTTTTCGAAAATCCGTCCGCCACGGGCCGTCACCGCTTGAGCCAGGCCAACCAGATACATCGCCGGATTGAACTGAGCCTGGTCGGAAAAACGCAGAGCGGCGGCCGTTTCGAAAGGCAGCGGCGCGCGCTCCAGAACATCGGCGTCCAGCCCAACTTGGCGCGCGGCCCCTGCCTCGGCCATGATCTCCGCGCGCCGGCTTGCATCGCAGGTGTAGGTATAGGCGTCCTTGGGCTCGAGATCGCAGGGAATTGCATAGTTGCGAACCCATTGCCGGATCTGGACGGCGCCGGCGGAATTCGCATCGGCATAGGTCTGCGCCAGGTCCCGCCCGAAAGTGTCGATGAGATGGCGATAGATCAGCGCGTGCTGCGTCGTGATCTTGGCCGTCGAGCGGCCGGTCACCTGGCCGCCTGTCCGCAGGCCTTCGATGACGATCACCGACCGACCGGCCTCGCAAAGGCGAAGCGCCGTTGTGAGCCCGACAATCCCGGCGCCCACGACAACGGCCTCGGCATGGATCGAGCCCTCGAGCGGGGGATAGTTCGTAGCGGTGGCTGCCGCCACCCAACAGCTTCCCGGTTTTCCCGAAAGAATGGCCATTTCACCGGCGTCCCATGCGCTTCGATGCATCTCCACCGACAACCCGCGCCGGCGCGAAAACGTTCCGGATTTACCGTCTTCAGTCGTTGTTTGGCCGTCCGGAAGCTACAAACGCACCGGGAAGATGCGAGGTGCAAGCCATCACCCAAGTGATCGCCTCGCGATCGTATTCGTCGCCGAAGCGCCAATTCTCGAAGAAGGTGTTCAACCTCCCGATACGCTCGGGCCAGACGCCGGCGGCCTGCAGTCCCAGCGACACGCCGTAATTGGTGAAGGCGAACTTCGTATCGGGCAGCCACGGCGCGCGGCTGAAATAGCCCGGCGGGTCGACCCACATCGTTTCCAAATTCCGCAGCGAACGTTTCGTCTGCGCTTCGGCCCATGGCTCGGCGGGAAAGAAGTGGGCGAGCCACAGCATCATGCCGAGGCCGAGATCCTGTTCGATGTCGAGGGTGCGCAAGTCGCGCTCCATCAGGTCATGCATCTGCGCGATCTCGGGCGCCAGTGCGTCTTCATCGAGCATCCGGTAGGAGACGTAACCATCGTAGGCATCCATGCTGCCGAGACCGTAACCGGGATAAGGACCGCTCAAATCCTCCTGCATTTTCCAGATCACGCCGCGGCCGGGGATCACGAAGGCCGAATGGATATCGCGCGCCAGCTCAATGCCGCGCGCGCGGTATCGCGGTTTCAGATCGCCGAGCCGCGCCAGGGCGAACAGCCACATCGCCAGGTAGTGGAAATACTGTCCGTCGCGATCTGCCGCTTCGCCGATCCTCAATCCGCGCCGCCGACCGAGCACACGCTCGACCTCCGCCACCAGCCGTTCAGCCTCACCCAGCCAACGTTCCTCGCCGAGCTCCTTGTAAAGCGAGACATAGAGCACGACCCCAAAAGCATCGGTCCAGAGATAGCGCAGGCCGTTGGGCCAGATGCCTTCGGCGCGCATCCAGTCGAGTTTTCGCAGGACATAGTCAACGTCGCGCAGCATAACGCTGGTCTAGAGCCCGAACGGATAGGTATCGGGTGCTCCGGCCCTGGCATGCTTCGGCCCGAGCGGAGTGCCGGCCGGCTATGTGCGCGTCGCAGTTGCGAGCATGCGGCATGTCGAGCATGTCTGCCTCCGTTCCGATTGGTCTGGGTCAGATCGCAAACGATCTGGTCGGCGGCGGGTTCCTTGGCCATCGCAATAAGCACCAGCCCGTTCCGCCGGCCCGACCCCGGAACCCTCCGTCTGTTCACGAGTTCCTTGGTCAGTCGCTCACTCCGCACGAAATGGTTGAGGAGGTTTCATTGCCGCGCCCGATCGTGCTCTCGCTGGGCAGCATCAATGCCGATCTGCAGTTCGACGTTCAGGGCTCCCTTGGCGATGGCGGCACCGTTAGGGCCAGTGGCTTCGCCCAACGCGCCGGCGGCAAAGCCGCCAACGTTGCGTATTTCACCCATCGCCTCGGCGTTCCGACGAGGCTTATCGGGCGCGTCGGCGACGACCGGTTCGCGGAGATCGCAGTCGGTCCGCTGAAGGCGGCGGAGCTCGACCTCGGGTCCGTCGGCGTCGCCCGCGACGTCCCGACTGGCGTTGCCATCGTGGCGGTTCCGAAGGACGGCACGAAAGCCATTCTATCCGCGTCCAATGCCAACATGTCCTGGAATGACGCGGCCGTTGACAACGTCGTGGCAGCCATCAGGAATTCTCCTGAT
This sequence comes from Mesorhizobium sp. WSM4842, assembly GCF_055901575.1. Classification (NCBI taxonomy): domain Bacteria; kingdom Pseudomonadati; phylum Pseudomonadota; class Alphaproteobacteria; order Hyphomicrobiales; family Phyllobacteriaceae; genus Mesorhizobium; species Mesorhizobium sp. WSM4842. The sequence goes on along the minus strand of NZ_CM148372.1, from coordinate 5,789,300 downwards.
CGATCGATACTCGTTGCTGACTTTGAAATTCCCTTGCCAGTCCTGAATGCCGCCTTCGCGACGGCGCAAGAACGTGGGTTCAGAGTCCTGGTCGACCCGACATTCGCCGACCAAATCGATCGGTCGCAACTCTGTCGCTTCTGCGCGATTACGCCAAACCAGCAGGAGGCTTCGGATCTGCTTGGCCTGCCGATCGCCACCAATGACGATGCGGCCCGAGCGGCGCTCCAACTGAATGCGCTCGGGGTGGAGATAGCATGCGTTAAGCTCGAAGACGGTGGCTGCTTTCTCGCACTGGATCACGACGCAATGCAAATTCTCGCCCTGCCGGTCGATGTGGTCGACAAGACGGGTGCAGGCGACGCGTTTATCGCGGCAATGGCCGTCGCCTTGCTCGACGGCAAGTCCGCCTACGACGCCGCTTGCTGGGGCGTCGCGGCTTCGGCGATTGCTGTCAGGAAAAAGGCGCACAGGAATCCTATCCATCAATGATGGAACTCCAGCAGATGATCGGGTCAGTCGAACGCTGCAACGGGCGTGAATTGGTATAGGCTGATGCCATTACTGTTAGGCCGGCGGCCGAAGACTGCGCCGTTACGGCCTGTGGCGAAGGTCACCTGCGCGCGCCCGCCAAAGCCTAAAGAATGGTTCGAGCCATTAGGATGTACCCGCATCCAGTATTTCGGCGATAAACCAGTTCGTACCTTGTTTTTCCCTGTGCAATTGCCAACCATGGAAATGGATTGATTCGGAGCTTGTCTATGCGTGGACTGCAGGTGGCCCTGGCTGCGGTGATCTTGAGCACTTCAGTCAGTTCTGGACTCGCCGATGACAATTCTCCCTTTATCTATTTTGCGACCCAAGATCCTTTCACAGAAGGTCTGCCGACGAAGAATGATGTCTATGTCTTTGGTGGCGTGTTTGCGAGCGGGGCCTTCGGGGATACGATCAATATTTTTGGTGCCGACTACACGGACAACTATATAATCGGGGCCGCATACGGTCGCGATCTCGTCGATATAGGCGCTGGTTTCGTTCTTGGTGGCGTCACCGGCGCAGCCATAAGATTTGGCGAAGACGATGATACATCGGGCGAACTTTGGGTCGGAGCGCGACTTCGCCACCAGGGCCTTGTCATTGGTGATTTGGCGATTGCGCCCGCACTGACCGCTGGATTCAGTGCCGTTACAGGCCCTACCGAGATCGAGCGCGATCGCGAAATCCGCTACGATGGCGATGCATCATTCCTCGGCTTCGTTGGTGCGGAGCTTTCGTTCAGAGTCAGGCAAGCTCCCAATGTCGAACTTGTCTACCAGCTCCACCATAGATCCGGCGCCGATGGTATAATTGGCGATATGAAAGAGGGTTCTAATGCGAACACTCTTGGAATCCGCTATCGCTTCTAATGCTCGCTGCTGTTGGTCTTTTCCCTGCGCCCACGTGCCCCGTATTGGGCTCACAGTGAAGACGGCGACACTTTCGTGATAGGGAAATGGCGACCGTGGCTCCAATATGGGATCACTGCGAGCGAAGCAGCCAGGAGAAGGCGGCCGGCGGCACTTTCGGAGAAGCGGTTCTGCGGCGGTTCGGCATCGGTCTCAATGCCGATCGGCATGATAAACCATTGAAATCTCGGGCGTGCAGGGTCACCCTGTCGCGCCATTTCGCACTCACGCTCTATCCTTCAAAGTGTCGAGCGGCCCTTTCAGCGCAGACCTGGGCTGGATCAACTCTGGAGCAATCAGGAAGGTCTGTGGCGTCGTCGTCGGTTCATCGATCAAGTCGAACGCCTTCGTAATCATCGCCTCAACATTCTGCCGCACCATGATTACCGGGAAGGGCAGGAAGGAGCCGAACGGATCGTAGTCGTAGCAACCGACGACGAGCTCACTAAACATCTCCGCCGGCCGGCCCGCCATGAAACGCAGCAGACCTTCCATATTGATCGACGAATTGATGAACAGCGCGCGCGGCAGCTTGCCATGGCGTTGGTAGAACGCCTCAAAGGCACGCAAAGTTATATCAGGCGAATACCCGGAGGACTGCACACCGTCTTCAGGGTCGACGCCCAGCAGTGCCTTCTTGGTCGCATGGAAAGCGGCGATGCGTTCGCGGCTGGCATGGTCGTTGCGGCCGCCAAACAGAAACAGCTCGTCCGGCCGCAGGGGATCATCATTGCCGAAGCGGCGGATGATTGCTTCCGTCAGCATCCGTGCGCCCCCATAATTGTCGCTGATCACCGAATGCGCCTTCGCTCCCGGCAGGTCGATGTTGACATGCCTCAGCCCCGCCGGTTCGCAGACCTCGTGCACGCCGTCCGGATCGGTGGCGCCGACGATGAAGAGCTGGTCGATTGAATAGGAGATCAGCGTCTCCGCGGTCCGCCGTTCCTCTTCCGGGTCGCGGCTGGCGCTAACCACGACCGGGCATTGGCCGCGGCTGCGCACATGCCCCTCAAACGTCTGCGCCATGGAGGAGAAGTAGCGATTGTCGTGGACGGGCAGCATCAGGCCGACCAGGCCCGATCGCGAGCGTCGCAAGCCTCGCGCCTGCAGATTGGTGGTGTATTGGTGGAGTTCGGCGAGGTCGAGAATTGTTTGCGCCGTACTTTCCTTGATGCGGCGCTTGCGCCAAGTGCCGTTCAGGACGGCACTCACGGTCGACGGCGAACTGCCCGATAGCACGGATAGGTCATAGATCGTCGCCTTCTTCTTGACCCGCTGATCCATCTGGCGCCTCCGGCGCGTCTATTTAGAGCAATATCCCGCTTGACGAGAGCTTCTCGATGCACAATAGTTTCTGCACCATCGATTGTGCAAGCGAAAACCGGTGGATGGCCGATGGGGAAGTGCCCCGTCTCTTTAGGGGAGGTTTCTAACGGCCGCCGTCGTTCGACGGCTCGAGTGTGTTCCCACTAGGAACGTTATGGGAGGAGTACAGATGAAAAAGCTCATGATCGCGGCGCTTGCCGCGACCCTTATGATTGGCGGGTCATTCGCTGCGATGGCACAGCAGGCCGGCAAGGTCGGCGTCGTCGTCAAGATCGGCGGCATTCCGTGGTTCAACGCAATGGAGGCGGGTATCAAGGAGCGCGGCCAGAAGCTCGGGATCGACGCATTCATGGTCGGCCCGACCAGCGCTGATCCAGCACTGCAAGTTCGCGCCATCGAGGATCTGATCGCGCAGGGCGTCAAGGTCATCGGCGTCGTGCCGAATGATGCGAAAGTGCTTGAACCAGTCCTGCAGAAGGCCAAGGACGCCGGCATCATCGTCATCACGCATGAATCGCCTGGCCAGAAGGGCGCCGACTGGGACTTCGAACTCGCGTCCGCGACCGGCTTCGGCGAGGCTCATGCCAAGCTCCTGGCGGAGAAGATGGGCGGCAAGGGTGAGTACGCAGTGTTCGTCGGCTCGCTGACGGTGCCGCTGCACAATGCCTGGGCCGATGCGGCAATCGAATATCTGAAGAAGAACAACCCGGACATGAAGCTTGTCGGCGAACGTTATGGCGTCGCCGAGGATGTAGACAAGAGCCGCAGCACTGCGCTTGACCTGATTTCCGCAAATCCAGGCTTGAAGGGTTTCCTCGCCTTCGGCAGCCAAGGTCCGATCGGCGCTGGCCGCGCAATCGAAGAGCGCCGGAAGGTGGGCGAAATTTTCGTGCTCGGACCATTCTCGCCAGGCCAGGGCCGGAAGCTCATCAAAAGCGACGCGATCTCCGGCGGCTTCATGTGGAATCCGAAGCAGGCGGGCGAGGTTTTCGTCACGCTGGCTGACCATCTCATGAAGGGCAACGAGATCAAGGACGGCGATACGATCGAAGGGCTAGGGACAGTCAAGCCGGACTTCGAAAACCGTAACATCATCGTCGATCAGCTGGTCCCCATCAACAAGGACACTGTCGACGATCTCGCGGCGATGGGCCTGTAAGGCCTCAAGCTAATGGCAGCCGGGCCGGCGTCGAGCCGGCCTGGCTGCAGGATTGCAAATGCGATTGGATCCAGGTTTCAACTCGATGGCTGATCAGGCACTCGATGGCGCCGCATCACGGCCGCTGCTGTCGCTCCGCAACGTCAATATGACGTTCGGCGGCGTGAAGGCGCTGAAGAATGTCAGCTTTGAGGTGCTGCCGGGCGAGGTGCATTGCCTGGCCGGCGAGAACGGCTCCGGCAAGAGCACGCTGATCAAGGTCATTACGGGCGTGTACAAGCCCGAGGCGGGCGCCGTGATCGTCTATGATGGCCAGAGCTACTCCCATATGTCGCCGGTTACGGCGCAGGCCGGCGGAATTCAGGTCATCTGGCAGGACCTCGCCCTGTTTCCCGAGATGACTGTCGCCGAGAATATCGCGTTCCAGACCGTCATCGGCCGCTGGCCGCGGCTGGTGAACTATGCCGAGATGCGCCGTGTGGCGATCAACGCCTTGCAACGTCTTGGTGTTACCCTCGATGTCGATCTAGCACTCCACCACTTTCCCATCGCACAGCGGCAGATCGTAGCAATCGCGCGCGCCCTCGTCGGCGAGGCGAAGCTCGTCTTCATGGACGAGCCGACGGCGTCGCTCACCCAATCCGAAACCGACTATCTGCTGGACATTGTGCGCAATCTGTCGGCGTCGGGCGTCGCCGTTGTGTTCGTCAGTCATCGCCTGGCCGAGGTTCTTGAAATCTCCAGCCGCGTGACGGTGTTGCGCGACGGCGCTTTGGTCGGCGTCTATCCGACCAAAGGCCTGACCCAATCGCGCATCACTGAGTTGATGACAGGCAAGACCTTCGACTATTCCGTCCTGCACCGCGATTTAACCACGAGCCCGGTCATGCTTGAGGTTAAGGGGCTGTCGCGGCCCGGCGAATTCGAGGACGTGTCCTTGACCGTCCGGCGCGGCGAGACGCTCGGCATCACCGGGTTGCTTGGGGCAGGGCGCACCGAACTGGCGCTGACATTGTTTGGCATGCGCAAGCCGAAATCGGGCTCTGTCGTCCTGGACGGCAAACCCGTTCATTTCGGTTCCAACCGTGACGCGATCGCCGCCGGCGTCGCCTATCTTTCGGAAGACCGGCTGTCGCTCGGTCTCATTCAGCCCCAGGCCATCGCCGACAACATGGTCATCGCCTCGCTGGACAAGATCCTTACGGGCGGTTTCATTTCGAGCGATCGCAAGCAATCTCTGGTCAATCGCTGGATAAGGGATCTTGGCGTCAGGATCGGAAAGCAGGACGACGCGATCTCGACCCTGTCAGGGGGAAATCAGCAACGTGTCGCCATTGCAAAATGGCTGGCGACCGACCCGAAGCTGCTTATCCTCGACGCACCGACGGTCGGCGTCGATGTCGGCGCGCGCGCCGGCATTTTCGACATCGTTTCCAAGCTGGCGGACAGCGGCCTGGCCATTATCCTGATCTCGGACGAGGTGCCTGAAGTCTATTTCAACGCGGACCGTGTGCTGCACATGGCTCAGGGGCGCATTGTCGGCGAATTTACGCCGGGCGCTACGACCCTCCAGGCGATCGAGGAGGCGGTCTATGCGTAGGTTTGTCCGCTCCCACGCAACGGAACTGGCTTTGCTCGCCGTTATCGCCGTCATCTGCGTCTTCCTTTCGTTCGCGACGGACCGGTTCTTCACCCTCGGCAACGCGTTTGACCTTCTGAACACCAGCTCGGTCAACATCATCTTCGCCGTCGGCCTGCTCGTCGTGCTGATTGCCGGCGGCATTGACATCTCCTTCGCGGTTGCCGCCTCCGTTGTGCAATATATGGCGGCGACCGTCCTTGGCTGGATCGGCGGCGGGAACTGGATTATCGGCCTCATCATCGCTGGCGCCTTGGGCGTCGCGTTGGGCTGCATCAACGCCTTCCTGATCCACAGGTTCAGGATCATCTCGATCGTCGCCACGATTTCGACTTTCAACATTTTCTTCGGCTTGCTGATGTTCTTCACAGGCGGCGTGTCGATTTACAATCTGCCGGACTGGCTCACCACCCGCGTCGTGCTGTTCGAGCGAGAGATGGCTGACGGCAGCTGGGCGGAGATCACCCTGCCAGTGCTCATTATGGCCATATGCGTCTTCGCGACCTGGGTGTTGATCACGCGCACCACCACTGGTCGCCAGCTCTACGCATTTGGCGACAACCCGGAGGGCGCGCGCCGCTTCGGCATCAATATCGGCGCCATGCAATTTATCGCCTTCGGCTGGCTTGGCCTGATGGCGGGTATCGCCGGTCTCGTCCAAGCGCATTACGCGCAGGAGGTTGTGCCGAATGCCCTTTATGGGCGCGAACTCGACGTCCTGGCAGCCGTAGTTCTTGGCGGTGCGCGGCTCGGCGGCGGCAAGGGCAGCGTGCTCGGCTGCATTCTGGGCGTTCTGTTGGTCTCGATTACCCAGAACGGACTTAATTTGATGGGTGTGTCGCCTTTCGCGTTCAAGATGATCGTTGGCGCCATCATTCTTGCCGCAATCACCCTGTCGAACACCAGCATCGAACGCCTGCTGCCGTTCCTGAAAAGTCGACGGGTGCCTTCATGACGGTTTTGATTGAACGCGTCCGCAATGCGCTCGGCCCCGAACTTGCAGGTCCGTTTGCCGCGTTCGTGGCGGTCATGGTCGTGTTCGGCTTTGCCGCGCCGAACTTCCTTTCCCGTGCTACCTTTGGATCGGTCGCCTTCCAGCTGCCGGAGCTCGGCCTCCTCACACTCGCCATGCTGCTGCCGATCCTGACCGGCGGCCTGAACCTGGCCATCACCTTCACGGCCAACATGGCCGGCCTGACGCTGGCTTGGGTACTGCAAAGCCAGGGAGGCGTCGACGCTGGCATCGGCGCCTTCGTCCTTGGCTCGGTCCTTGCCATCGCGGTCGGCGCACTGAGCGGGCTGATCATGGGGCTCGTCATCGCCTACACCAAGGCTCACCCGATCCTGGTCTCGCTGTCGATGATGATCTTCCTGCGCGGTCTCGGCGAATTCCTGACGCGCGGCGGCGACGTGTCCGGCATTCCCGGCTTCCTGGCGCCGATCGGCTACGGTTCGATTTTTGGCATCCCGGTGCCGTTGCTCATCTTCATCGCTTGCGTGCTGATCTGGCACGTCTTGCTGACGCGCATGAAGCTAGGCTTCAACACCTACATGATAGGCTCCAATATCGAGGCCACGCGCTATTCCGGTATCAATACGCGCAAGGTGCAGGTTCTCGTCTACACATTGTCCGGCGCCATGTGCGCGGTCGCCGGCATCATCATGCTGGCGCGCTTCAATTCGGTGCGTGTCGGCCACGGCGAGTCTTACCTGCTGATCACCGTGCTTGCCTGCTTCCTTGGCGGGGTCAATCCGTTCGGCGGCTTCGGTCGGGTGATCCCGGTCTTCGTTGCGCTGGTCGTGCTCCAGCTTCTGTCCTCGGGACTCAATCTGATGGGCGCAAACCAGCATCTTGCGACGGCGGTCTGGGGCATCCTGATGATCACGGTGATGATCCTGCGCTGGCTTGCCGGGCACATCAAATTCCTAAACACAAACAGAGGATGAGTTAGATGCATGGTTTTGGGGTCCACACCTCGATGTGGACGATGAACTGGGACCGGGCCGGCGCGGAGAAGGCGATCGCGGCTTCGGTCAAATACGGGATGGACTTTATCGAGATTGCGCTTCTGAACGCGCCGGCGGTCGATGCCGCGCACACGCGCGCCTTGCTCGAAAAGCACAATCTTCCTGCCGTTTGCTCGCTTGGCCTGCCGGAGCGCGCCTGGGCCTCGGTGCGGCCGGATGCTGCCATCGAACATCTCGAAGTGGCGATCGACAAGACAGCCGAGATGGGCGCGCTGGCGCTTTCCGGCGTGATTTTTGGCGGTATCGGCGAACGCACCGGCCTGCCACCCACCGAAAAGGAATACGACAATATCGCCCATGTGCTGACCGTCGCCGCCAAGCACGCCAAGAAGCGCGGCATAGAGCTCGGAATCGAGGCGGTGAACCGCTACGAGAACCATTTGATCAATACCGGCGCGCAGGCCGTCTGGATGGTCGAGAAAGTCGGGGCCGACAACATCTTTGTTCATCTCGACACCTACCATATGAACATCGAGGAGAAGGGGGCCGCCAACGGCATTCTGGCCGCCCGCGATCACCTGAAGTACATCCACTTGTCTGAAAGCGATCGCGGCACACCAGGCACCGGAAACTGCCCCTGGGACGAGATTTACGCGACGCTGGCGGCGATCGGTTTCAAAGGCGGACTTGCCATGGAAAGCTTCATCAACATGCCGCCGGAAGTCTCCTACGGCCTCTCGGTCTGGCGGCCGGTTGCGAAGGACGAGGCCGAAGTGATGGGCAATGGCTTGCCGTTCCTGCGCAACAAGGCTCGCCAATACGGTCTGATCTGACACGATGGATGACGGGCAGAAGGCGGACGGCGCAAGGATCGCCGTCTTCGACGTCGGCAAGACCAACATAAAGCTCTCCGCGATGACGCTCGACGGCGTGCTTGTGGAGAGCCTCTCTATCCACAACGAAGTGCGGCCCGGTCCGCCTTGGCGGCAGCACGATCTCAACGGCATCAGCGACTGGCTGTTCGGCTCGCTCGCCACTTTGTGCCGTCGTCATCCGCTGGAAAAGGTGGCCGGCACCGGACATGGCTCCGCGGGAGTTCTGGTGAACGCAGATCCCGACGAGACGTCCGCCCTGCCGATGATTGACTACGAGCAAGATCTGCCGCCCGCAATTCGCGATGGCTACGCGCCGCTTTCGGGCGATTTCTTCGATCGCGGCAGCTCGATCATGCTGAAGGCCGCCCACCAGGCGCGCCAGCTTTACTGGATGCAGCAGGTTGATCCGGAGCGCGTCGCTCAGGCTCGCTGGTATCTGGGCTTGCCTCAATATTGGGCCTGGCGGCTGTCAGGCGTGCCATCGGCCGAAACGACGATCCTCTCGGCGCAGTCACATCTATGGAACAATGTGCGCAAGCAGTGGGCGCCCATTGTGGCGGGGCAGGGGTGGCAGCGCCTCATGCCACCATTCCATCCGGCCTGGGAGAGGTTGGGGCCAATCCGGCACGATCTGGCGCGCCGCCACGGCATACCGGAAAAGCTGTCAGTCCTGACCGGTGGCCACGACAGCAGCCTGAACCTCTACCGCTACCAGGCGGCAGGCATGCGCGACGCCTGCGTGATCTCTACCGGAACCTGGATTGTCGGAATGTGCGCGGCGACACCTCTCGACCAACTCGATGAAAATCGCGGAATGGTGCTGAACAGCGACGTGACAGGACGCCCGGTCGGCGGCGTTTTGACCATGGGCGGACGTGAGTTCAGTCATGTGGCAGGGCAGGGGCAAGATGGAAATGCAGCCGACGCTGCGCTGGTCAGTTTGCTGATTGAGCGCGGCACCTTCGCATTGCCGTCGTTCGGCGACGATGACGGCCTGTTTCCAGGCAGCGCCGGGCGCGGCCGGTTTGAAGGGCTGCCTGCAGAAACCCCAGCAGAGCGCAAGGCGCTCGCGGTGCTCTATGCCGCGCTGCTGACTGTGGAATGTATCGATGCGCTGAACGAAAACGGGCTGGTTGCATTGGATGGCACGTTCCTGCGAGACCCGCTCTACGCCACACTAGTTGCCGCGCTGCGGCCAAACGCCGAAACGGTCTACAACCTCGACTCCTATGGCACCGCTTCGGGTGCGGCGCTACTTGGCGAACACGAAACTCGTGACACGCCGACTCCGATCGCGCTCAGCCCGCCAGCCGCCTTTGCCGGCGATCATGAGGCGCTCGCAGCCTATGCACAGCGGTGGCGCGAACTGATCAAGCGAAACAACTTGCAACAGGGCAAGACCAGCAAAAGGAACGATCGATGACTGATGACAGCGCTCTGCGCCGCGAAATGGTGGATGTTTGCCGCCGGATGAACTCCAGCGGTATCAACCAGGGCAATGCCGGCAACCTGTCGGTGCGCTCCAGCGACGGTTTCCTGATCACGCCCTCGTCGCTGCCCTACGAAACGATGACGCCCGAAGACATCGTCGAGATGGACTTCGACGGTACCTATGTCGGCCGACGGCCCTCCTCGGAGTGGCGCTTCCACCGTGACATTTTGAGAGAGCGGCAGGAGATCAACGTCGTACTGCATTGTCACTCGCTCTACGCCACGACGCTGGCCTGCCATCATAAGACGATCCCGAGCTTCCATTATATGACAGGCGTGGCGGGCGGTACGACCATCCGCTGCGCGGGCTACGCGACCTTTGGCACGCAGGCCTTGTCCGATAACGCCTTGGTTGCACTCAAGGGTCGCCTCGCCTGCCTGCTCGGCCAGCACGGCCAGATTTCGCTCGGCAAGACCATGGAAGCGGCGTTGTGGCTGGCGAACGAGGTCGAAACCCTGTCGCGCATGTATGTCCAGGCGCTTACCCTTGGCGAGCCGCCGGTCCTTTCCGACGAGGAGATGGCGCGGGTGATCGAGCAGATGAAGAAGATGAGCTATGGCCAAGCGCCGGATCCGGAGGGAACGAACGATTTGGCGCGGCCGCGCGACGCTGCGGTCTAGCGCTGCTGCGGCAGATTTTAGTGGAGAGAGGTCTGTTTTTCCCTCGACTGTGGCAGGTTACGGCAAACGTTGAATCAAATCGTTCAGCAAAAGCAGCAACGCGCCGGCGACCACAGCTGCAGCCGCGTCGTCCAGCATGATGCCGACCCCACCCCTTACTTTCTCATGCACGACGCCGATGGGCCAAGGCTTGACGACGTCGAAAAACCGGAAAGCAAGGAAACCTGCTGCCCACCAGACCGGGTCGAGCGGCAGCATGGAAAGCGTTGCGGCGGTGCCGAAGGTCTCGTCAATGACGACGATCTGCGGATCCTCCGTCCCGGTACGGGAGATGACATGCGACGACGCCCATACTCCCACGGCGAATACGGCCATGTAGGCAAGCACGATCAGCCAAGGCGATGCAGGTATCAGGACCGCGGCAAGAGCCACTCCGACGCCCGCGCCGACCGTGCCCGGCCATACCGGAGATAATCCTGCGCCGGCAGAGGTCGCGAGCAGGTAAGCAAACTTGGGCAGAAATTTACGCATGGAGTTTCGGACGGCTTCCCCGTGAATTGCGAATACGCGTTATAACGAAATTTTCCGTTTCGCCGCCAGCTTGGCAGCCTCTGGCTACCTTAATCCATTGGCCGCATTCGCCAAAGAAACCCTGCTGGCTTGAACTGGGAAAGACGTCTGAGCCGGTCTCGGCCCGCGTTGACCAACTCGAACGGTGCCGATGGGCTGGAACGAACCCGCAATTTGCCGGTTAAGCTCCGCGCAACGACATCATCAGAGGAGCCGAGTAATCATGATCGCCGGTCTCATGAAACGTCGTATCGACCCGCTATGGGAGCATGCCGCTTCTCCGCTGGTCGGGATCGGCATGACCCCGAACCAGGTAACATCAGGCGGGCTAGTGCTCGTCGCCCTGTCGTCGGCCGCCTATGTGTACCACCAGTCAAGCCTTGCCTTTGGCCTTTGCCTCGCGTTTGCCTTCACCTTCGACGCGCTGGACGGCGCGGTTGCCCGTCGTAGACATATGAGCACCAAGGCCGGTGGTTATTTCGACGCCATGGCCGACCGTTATCAGGAACTTGCCGTTTTCGCGGCAATAGGCTGGGTCGCCGATCTGTGGGCGATCGCAATGATCGCATTCGCCGGCGGGATCCTCACCAGCTACGCCAAGGCGCGGACGGCGATCGAAATCCCTATAGAAAACCACGCGTGGCCGGATTTCTTCGAACGGATGGAACGCCTTGTGTTCATTTGCGTGCTGCTAGTCGCCGACGGATTGGCGACCGCCAACGGCGCCGCTTCGCCCTGGATTCTGACGGGCGGGTTCGCGCTTTACGCACTGCTGGCAAACGCCACAGCTGTGCAACGGATCAATCGCGCATTTGCGATGCTCAAAGGAGCGGACGCGAAGCAGCCGTGAGCCCGCGAGAACCCATACTGGCTTTGGGCGGCGGAAAACGCGAGGCGCTGTCGCGGGCACAGTCGGATAAAAACAATCCTCGCGCGGCCTGCGTCATCTCTGGCCATAGCGAAGTTGCTGACCCTGTGGGGCCAGATGTCCGCACCGTCGTTAGACCGTTTCGAGCCGGCTGAACCGAACCGGGATGAGTTTGCGAGTCTTCAGTTGCCCTGCCGAATTCTTGTCGATGACCGTCAGCAACTGCACTTCCTCAGGTCCGACAGGCAGAACCAGGCGTCCCCCCGGCTTGAGCTGATCAAGTAAAGCCGGCGGCGCCCGCCCAGCCGCAACGGTGACCAGGATCTTGTCGAATGGGGCGTGCTCGGGCCAGCCGCGAGACCCGTCCCCGACACGAATGCTGACATTGGATAGACCGAGGCCCTGCAGGAGAGTCTCGGCGTGGCTTGCGAATTCCTCGATGATTTCGACGCTCCAAACGTGCCCGGCGAGTTCCGCGAGGATTGCGGTTTGGTATCCCAGCCCGGTGCCGATCTCGAGCACCGCCTCGTGCGGTTGGGGAGCAAGGAGATCAGTCATGAGAGCGACGATGAACGGCTGCGAGACGGTTTTATCGAAGCCGATCGGCAGCGGCATGTCCTGGTAGGCATAAGGCGCAACCGAGGCTGGCACGAAGAGATGCCGCGGCACTCGCCGCATCGCAGCCATCACGCGCTCATCGAGCGCCGCCTTGCCGAGTTCTTCGCTTGCAAGGTCGGTATGGATTGCAATCATCTCGACCATGTGCCTGCGTAGCACTGCGAGATGCTCTTCGTTCATTGGCTTCATGACCGTCGGGCTTTCTTCAACCAGGCTTGCTGCCAGATAGGCTTATATCCTGTTCGTCACAGCAACGCCCGGCATCGTTTCCAGTTGCGGGTGGCCCACGGCGACCGGAGGTAAATTTGGCGTTGCATCTTGATAGATATCGTCGGCGGCCCCGGAGATCCGGTGCCATGTCGCCATAACGGTATGTCCTGGATCGCGCTGATTGAACGATGAACGGCTGAATCGCGTGCATGCGTGGGCAGCCGGCGATCTCGACCGGGGCGTTGTCGTTGTAGTAGTGGACGCATGTTTCACCGATGCTGCGACTGCTGCATGGCTTCGGCAGCGGAATGCCGCGACGGGCGGTTCGGGAGGTTCCTCACTCACCTACACAATCGGAGTTCCTAAATATCCAGCAAAGTCTGGAGGCCGCTACTTTTATCGCTTCCAGGAGCGCTGAGTGGAACTCGCCGGGGGCCTCTGCCTTGCCGCGCGGCCGCCGTGGTTGAATCCTAATCAGCTAAAGTAGTGAAATCTGATGGAACTACCGGCCCTGATGTGCCATTTTACCACGTCGTGAGAGAAGACGAAGGCAAATGAGCCAGCACAATGCCACTGTGATAGGCGTCGTGGTGCCCATGTTCAATGCCGAGAGAACCATTCTCCCGACGCTGACCAGCATCTGCCAGCAGAGCCACCAGGCGCTGGACATTGTCGTAGTGGATGATGGGTCGACGGACCGGTCCGCGTCAATCGTGGCCGCCTATGCCGAGCAAGATCGGCGTATACGCCTTTTCAGGCAGCCGAACGCGGGTGTTGCGCACGCACGCAACAGCGGCGCCGCTGCCACCGATGCGGAGTTTCTAGCGTTCGTGGATGCGGATGATCTTTGGGCTCCATCCAAAATCGCACTGCAACTGCGCGTCCTGCAGGAAGGAGGCTCGTCAGTTGGCCTGGCATATTGCTGGTTTGCGGAGATCGACGAGGACGGTCGGATATTTTCATTCAAACAGCCCGATGCCGATGGTCGCGTGCTGCAACGCATGTGCAGAAACAACTTTGTCGGTAACGGAAGTTCGATGCTTGTACGTCGCTCCGCATTCGAGCGGGCAGGACAGTTTGATCCTTCCCTGAGGGCGAGGAACGCACAAGGCTGCGAAGATCTCCTAATGTGCCTCAGAATAGCGGAGAATTACGAGTTTCGTGTCGTGCCACAACATCTTGTGGGGTACCGGAGGACGATCGGCAACATGTCGAGCGATGTCATGCAGATGTTTCGTTCGTATGAAATTGTCCTAGCCGAGTTTCGCGAGAAATATCCGCAATTTGGGAGCGATCTCAATGCCCATCTGCTTGACACGATCAATGCGCTTGCCGTGAGGGCTTTGATTCAAGGGCGGCCTTCCGCAGCCTGGTATCTGTCGAAGAAGCTCTTTGTCCTGGAGCCGCGCACGGCTATTTCACGTCTGCCTCACACGGTCGACGTCTGCTGCCGGGGGCTGGTTCCTCGCTGGATCAAAGTTCGAGTGAAACGGATGCGAAACGCCGAGTCTCGGCCTCTTTATGAAAAGATTTATCTGGAGAGGTGAGCGCGTCCCTGTTCGGACGTACCGAGCCGGAGCTGTTGAAGCTAGATGCTTGATGCCAGGCTTTGGCGGCGCACGCGGCAATCACGTCACTGCCCGGACCCTGAGCGGCCACCAGAACGATCTTGGCCGGACCCCCATTTCCCTAGGACACGCGCAACTACGCGCCGCCTCTATACAATATTTATTTAATTGTTTAATTCGCGACCGCCGCTCCTGGTGGGGCCTCCAGCGTAATTGTGATGGTGTCACCCGGAGCAAGCAGAGTATCTTCAGTCGCCTCGGTCGTCGCTGCCTGTCCGTCAGTGGAGCGGGTTACACCGATCGTAATTCGGTCCCCTTCGCCTACAAGGTCGCTACGCATCTGCATCACGTAGGCGATTTGTTTGGTCAATGAATCCATCTCAGCGCGCATTTGCGTCATCGCCGCGCGTTCAGCCTGCAAGTTAGCCAACAGGTCAATTCGACCCTGGTCGATAAGCTTATCAAGACTGCGCTGCAAATCCCCTTGGTCGCGTTCAAGTCGAGCGATCTCAGCGTTGGTTTGCAAAGCGCGGGTCGCTGACAAGAGCACTGCGCGTTGAGCATTGTTGACGCTAGTGATCGGGATCAGACCTTTTTCGAAGAGCTTCTTGAGGCGAACAAGTTCCGTCGCATCTGCGGCTGCGCCCGCTTGATCCGCCTTCTGCTGCTCCTTCAGATAGCCCATTCGTTCCGCCATCTTGGTTGCGGCCAACTTAATTGAAGCGCGCTCTTTCTCCTGATCCGCATAGACAGCTTCAAGATGCTTCCCCTCCTGCTGCAAAGCTTCGTCGCGACGAGGTTGGAGGCTCGGGTCACGTTCTGCGTCCGGAAGCTCAATCACTCTGGCGCCGCTCAGCTGCGCCTCTATGCGAGCAGCCTTGATTTCGCTTTCCTGGTACTTGATGCGCACAATGTGGAGGCGGCCGCCAAGGTCCGCTGCTGTCATTTCAGGGTTTTGAAGTCCACCGCGACCGTAGCCGCCGCCAGTCGCCACAGCTTGTCGGACAGTCATTCCTGGTCTGAAGGTCTGAGTCCCAGGAGAGGCAATGTCCCCGTCAATATAGACGGGTCGGTATTCCTCAATATCAACTACAATCTGATCCGGATAAAAACCAGTCCAAGTCTCAGTGCCGTCGGTGGATCGTTGCGGAAGGGATTTTGGCTTTAAAACCTCAATTACCTCCTTGCGAACATCATCTATTGTCTTCCCGAGAACGTTTAGCGGGCCTAGGACCGGCAACACGATTACACCGCTTTGGTCGATCACAGCTCGCTTTTGCATCTCGGGATAGCCTATGACAGCGAAGCCGATCACGTCGCCAGTCTGCAGACGGTACTCGCCGACATTGTGCTCCTCTGCTAGGGCAAGGCCATTCGACGGAATCGCGTATGCAAACAACAAAAACATGCATGCGAGCGCAGCGCAGCTGCCTGCCCGCATCCAGCGCACCGATCTATTCAGCATTCACTTTCACCCCGCAATGCTTGAGCCTGACATCGACGCAGACCTTTCTCACAACGCCATTCCTTTGAGGCGAATTTACGCTCTGAACAACGGCAACAAGGCAGACGATATTCCGAGATCGCGCCACTCTGATCGTCATCCGGCTGGAAGAATACAACTATCCGGCGGCCACCGCGATCGCGGCGATCATGGTTTTGCTATCGTTCGCCATGCTCCTGGTCGTCAATCTGGTGCAGTCGCGGAGCCGCAAACGCTATGGCTGACGTCATCATCGTATCGCCGATCGGAAGCGACACCGCCGGCCAGCGAGCGGCCGGTCGCGCGCTACCTGCTGATGGCAGTCGCGTTCGTCTTCCTGGTGGCCTGAGCGGCATTGGCCGCCTGAGGCGCGGCCGCCATGCCCGCCGCTCCGCTAAACACGGAAGCTGTGCGGCGGACATACCAACGTCGAAGCCATCCCATTTTGCTCAGCTTGGCGCACACAACTCGACGCAGCCTCTGCCTAATCCAGATCGCATGGCATGGCCGGTCCGTGTGGGCAAACCTCTCTTGGCTGCCGAACGGGAGTTGGTCGCCTGGAAGCAAGCGTCCTGGCACAGGTTGGGGCGTATTTATTCGCACCTGCTAATATATTGGTCGCTCTGACCCGTTCCGGTATGTTATGATGGTTAACGCGCTGAGGACTGGATAGCCGAGGAGCGCATCACGCGGCTGCGAGTGGGACGGCGATGTCCTTTTTGCCTTTTTTGCGAGGCCTTATCACAGTACTGTTGGCATTCGCCATCAGTACATATTTGCTCACCGCCTCCCTCTGGAGCACGTTTGTCCAAACGTTAATTTGTGGGATCTTGATACAGATCGGGTACTTTGTTGTTGTCATGCTGCTAGTGTGGCGCTCGGTCTCCAAAAAATCGGTGACTCCGAAATCACACATCGCGCGATGAGCCGAAAGGGAGCAACTGCCGAGCCACTTAGTAAGTGAGGCGGGCCCCCCTCCGCCTTTATAGGCTTTGGCTGCTAGAGCAGGGCGATCACCAAGATGACACCCCACACTACGAAACAAAATGTGCCTGCAGCCTGTCTCATTCGGGCAGCGGAGAGGCTTTCCGCGAGGCGCCAGATGCGCGCAGGACCCTTGAGGTGATCGTTATCGCGCGTCTGTGATCGACGAGCCATTCCTGTTTCCCGCAGGACAGGCTCAACCGGAGCCCGGAATCTCTTGCTCAGATGTTTTGCCATTTGGCAATACGACTCGATTTCTTCCTTCAGTTGGAGCTTACGACATGCAGCGGTATTGCGGCAGTCGGAGCATGGGCCGCGTGAGGTTTCGTTTATTGCATCGAGATTGGGAGTTGCGCCTTTAGCGAAGAGCGGGCTGATGCCCGCCCCGAGCGGTGCGCCTGCGCTCCGCGGGCGTCGATACTGAATTTGCACATATTTAGTCAGATACTGTAGTATGGTGTTTGTCACTACCAATGCGCTGCCAGTCTCATTCCACGGGTTTGAAGGCTTATGCTCCGCGAAGTTGAAAAGCACCCGGATTCTGCCTTCACATTCGGCGATCCTCAGTGGGGAACGATTGATCTCGAAACACTCGTGGCGGCAGCGCGACGGCAGTTGAGATTCGTCCTTACATGCGCGCTCGCAGGACTTGTGCTGGGGCTGGCGTATGTTTGGGCCGAGGTGCCCTTGTACGAGTCGACGGCCAGAATCCTGATCGATAAGAACCAACCATCCATAGTGACGAAGTTAACAGAGAGCGGAAGCTCCGCACAGCTTGACCCGATGATGCTGAGTCAGGTCGAATTGTTGCTTTCCGACCGCATCGGGCTAAAGGTCGTTGACAGCCTCGGACTTGCTACCGATCGCTCTTTCTTGTCGGCGCCATATTCATTGCTCAACAGTCTCACAGGATCGGTCGCTCGGTGGCCATTCATCGACAGTTCCGAAGCAAGCGGAGCGCCGGTGAAATCGAGTGCCGCGCGAGGACCCGATCCTCGATGGCAGGCATTTGGCATTCTGGCTGAGAATATAACGGTAGCTCGTGTAGGGCTTTCTTACATTCTGGAAGTCCAATTTCGGTCGCCTAGCGCCGAAATGGCGCAAAAAATAGCCAGTAAGTATGCAGAAATCTATATTTCTGACCAAGTCGGAGCCAAAGACGAGTCGATTATCCGAGCTCGCGGCGCACTGGCGGAAGAACTCGAGACGGTGCGGAAGCGATCGGTCGATGCCGAGCTCGCAATCCACAGGTTTCGAACAGACAATACGCTGACCAAGGAAACGCTGGTTACCTTGCGCCAGCTCGAACTTGAGGCGTCCTCTCTCAAGTCGCAATATGAACAGGTCCTGCAGCAGTACCAAGAGAGCCTGCAGAACCTTTCGATGGCGTTGACGGAGGCGCGGACTATCTCGGAGGCACCAACCCCCGGCAGACCGAGTTATCCGAACAGCAGTCTTACGTTGGCGGTCTGCGTCGTGCTCGCCGGCATGGTTGGCGCCGGTGTGGGCGGAATTCGGGAGTACCGGGAGCGCTTTTTCCGCACGTCGGCTCAAGTGCGCGATGAGCTCGGACTTGAGACGCTCGGAATGATCCCTTTGCTGGACGGGAAGCCAATTCGCCGAAACAAGCACGATCGTGCGGCCGGAGAGCCGTCATTCATCGAGGTGGGGAACAGCGCTTTCAACTGGGTAGAGCAACATCCGCGTTCGGAATTCGCTGAAGCGATGCGAACTGTGAAAGTCGCTGTTGACGTCGAGTTACCAAGGAAGAGCACCAAGGCGCTCGGCATCGTTTCTTGCCTCCCGGGAGAAGGGAAGTCTCTGGTCGCTGCTAATTTAGCGATGGTTCTTGCTATGCAGCGTTGTAAGACGTTGTTGATCGATGCCGATATCCACAATCCGGGCTTGTCCCCTATGTTAGCCAACGGCTGGGAACGAGGCCTGGCCGACTTGTTGGCTGGAGAACTCAATCCGAGAGATTTGCTGGCCCATCAGTCATTGCCATTGAGGTTCCTGCCCGGCGTGAACCAGAGCCAACAAAAGCTCGCAAACACCGTGCAGCCTATCGAGAAAATGGGCGACTTTCTGCTCAAGGTAGGCCCCATGTTCAATTACGTCGTCGTTGATTTGCCCCCGTTGGCTCCAGTCGCGGACGTGAGGTCCCTTGTCCAGCACCTCGACGGCCTTGTTCTGGTTGTTGAATGGGGTGTGACCGCTCGGACATTCGTGCGCGAAATTCTCAACAACAACCCGATCCTGGCGGATAAATGCATCGGCGTTCTGCTCAACAAGGTCGATATCAAAAGAATCAAGCGGTACCAAAAGTTCGGCAGCGCCGAATTTTACAGTGAACGTTATCATCAGTATTACCAGGCCTAGTTGTGGAGCAAGCAGCCCGCCTACAGTATCCCCTCATATCGGCTAAAGGCGAGGCGGGCGGCGTTGGGAGTTCTTGACCCATGATATCTCAGCCTCCGCACGGCATCATCCTGATGACGTACGAATATCATCCATTTCCTGGTGGCATCGGAACATACGCCGGACGGTTGGTCGACATCGTTCGTGCTGGTGGCCACGCTGCGACCGTCATAGCGCCTGCCTATCCTGACCTTCCTGCCGTTCCCCAGGGGCCGGATACCCATCGCATTCTGCGGCATCATCAAATTTCTCCATTCGGGGCGCTGCGGGCGCTTTCTATTCTGCGCAACGTTCCTAAGGACCGGTTGTTTTTGGCCGCCGACATACGCAGTGTACTTGTGACATTTGTGCTACGACCGTTCCATCGCAGAGGGTATCGAGCGATGATTCATGGCAGCGAAGTCAGCAAATTCAGGACCGATTCCATCCTTTTTCGGTTTGTACGCCGCGCCTACGAAGGAGCAGAGGTCGTTTTCGCCAACTCACATGCGACGCTGCGGATATTTTCCGAAAGTTTTGGAATGCCCCGGAAGGGTGTCGTCACGTATCTCGGCGTGGATCCCATGTGGTTTCAGCCAATCCATGGGAATTTTGAACACCCGCAACTTGCAGCTGTACCACAAGCTGCAAGCGTCATTTGCGCAGTCGGACGTATCGAGCCTCGGAAGGGCCAGTTGGAAACTGTCCGGGCTATCGCGAGCGCGCGCGATGAATACGGATTAGACAATCCGATCTTTGTGATGGCTGGACGGGCCGAAGATCAGGCCTATGCCTCAAAGATATTGGATGAAGCGGCACGAGCCCGTGTTCCAGTGATCGCTACCGGTAGGCTGTCCGACGACGACTTAAAGCGCTTATACCGCCGTGCGGCGTGCCACACATTGTTCGCACGAGAGCTACAGGGAAAGATCGAGGGCTTCGGCCTAGTGTTGGTTGAGGCCGGTGCGCAAGGATGTCCTTCGATAGCGACGGCCGTCGGCGGCATACCCGAGGTCATGGGCTCCACTGGTGTGCTGGTGCCCCCGGAGGACGTGAACGCGATGGCCCGCGCGATAGCAACCTATGTGGTCAATGCAGAACTGCGTGAGCGCGACGGTGCTCTTGCCAAATCACGGGCACGCACCTTCGACTGGGCAACCTGTGCAGGCGCGACGTTTCCGGAGCTGAAATGGGGCTGAGCCCGAGGCCAAAGTAGCTGCTCAGCTTTTCGGGAGTCGGGAACCAATGAATATCGCCAAATGATGAAAGGATTGTTGAAGCAACCGCGGAAGTCCGCCCGGTATCGTCATCAACCGGAGAGCTCGGGATCCTTGAGCGATTGTTTGGCGAGAGTTTTATCAAGCTCGGCGAGCTGAACCGATACACGTTCGATCTCGTTGACGCCTTTGTTAACAATGCCGCCGAGCGCGCTCTGCGCGGTATCGCTCTGGGGCGAAAGGCATGGCTCTTCGCCGGATCGCAGCGCCCATGCTCGACGCCACCAGGATCGAATCCGTTGATGAAGTAAAGAATTCGCATGTGATAGTGAAGCGCTCCTATTCTCTTGCACCTCGTATGTATTGTCGCAACTAACTGCCCGATCTTGTATGAAATTCTCCTGCGCTTGTGGTGAGACCCAGTGGTGGGGTCTGGAGACCCTTCAAGTTCTTACCCGCGTTAAGAGAGACTTGGCGACCCCTTTAATGCCTCCCACCAGGGGGCCCATGTTTTGACCGGAGACATCGCGAACAAGTGTTCGGGGATCGCGAACAGTTTGCCATTCTATCGAGAGAAGCCATTGAAGTCGATGGTTTCCATTTTTTGATGTCTGAACCAGGCGCCGAAGACGCCGTCTGTTGCAGCCGGGCCAAGGGCGACAGACTTGCCGATGACAGCCTCGCACAGGCGTATGGAACGGCCGAGGACAGAGCTGCTGAACCGGGGGACGAGATCGCTGTTCCCGGTACTAGCGTTGAGCGCCCCGATATTCGTCGACAATGCTGCTTAATGAGATACTGGTTCCGGTGAGCCTTCCCAGGAAATAGGCTCCATTGCTGCCGTCAATCTTGTGATCCTCTCTGATCATGCCGTCCATGAGCGCGGCCAGCGCGAAGGGAAGACTAAAGACGTCACCAAGCCACCGGCTCCGGGTAAGGCCACGTACGAAATATTTCGCCGCCCAGTAGAGTGACAAGCCGGGTCCACCGAGCGCTCCGCGACTGATCGTTTCGAAATTCCGGAACAGCCATCGATGTCCGAGCTCAGTGAAGCGCGTAAAATCATATGCGCCCTCATGCACTTGCTGCATGAACGGTGTCTCGGCGTAGACGAGACCGCCGGGCTTGAGCACGCGAGATATCTCTGAAACGACCTGTTCCGGGTTAGTCACATGCTCGAGGACCGCCTGAATGCAGACGCCGTCCACCGAGCCGCTGGCAAGCGGAATCTGATGAGCGTCCGCGATGAAATGCGTGTATGCGGACGGGTAGATGTCGAATGCAATCTGTCGAACGGCTTCGGATTCATAAAGGCCATCGGTCCCCGCTCCCTTGGTTGCGGCGCCGATCATGAGCACGAGGGGGCGCTCAATCCCATGGGAGAGAACGTGATCGCGAAAGCTGACAACGTTGCGCGCGCTGAGATTCGCAGTTCCGAAGACCCACCCCTTGGTGATCCTCAGCCAGTTCGGCCGCCTCTTTATGGCTGAGATGCCACTTGCCGTCAGCACATCGGCACGCACGAGACTGCAAGAGAAATCGATCAGTGCCGGCTGACCATGCACAACCGGATACTCGGCAGCTCGCGCGCCAGAGAGCTCTGATTTCGCCTCCGTTATGGTCCTGCCGTCGCGGTACAGAATAATCGCTACGGAAGGATTCCCCGGCTGCCGCATGAGATGCTCGACCTCTCCCCATTCCGCCAGCATCTTTAAGAGCCGTCAGCAAAGTCTTTGCGCAAAGCGCGGTAGAACAATAGCTTGGCTGCACGGCGCACCTGCGGATCCATGCCCCTCGGCAGGGCGCAAAGAAAAAAAAAGTAAACGTACACCCGCCATGACAATGGATCGTGCCACATCGCGCGAATGAGTAAGCGCGCTCCGCGTTTCTTTTCGCCTTGACCCACGCAATCATTGCCGGCCTTTGCGTACAGACGCGCGTTGCGCCGACGCGCGAGGGGCGTAAGCTCCGGCCGTCGCATGATCCATTCTCGCGTGAGGCCTTCGGCTACCGGCAGAAGCGTGTCGAGTCTGCGGGTTATGTTCGAGCCATGGCGCCGTTTATAGACGAGTGCTTCGGCCACATGTTGAAATGTCCAACGCTCGGCTGCGCGCAAACAAAACTCTGTATCCTCTCCAGCCCTGAATGCCTCGTTGAATAACCCGATATCTTCGACCATCTCCCGCCGCATAACCATACTGGAAGGAATAATAGGCCCATCAAGCAGAAAATATTTCGGCAGCGTATCGCATTGGTCCGCGCGATAGCGGCGCACGGTGACGTGTAGAGCATCGGACAGATCCGGAGCGGAAAAATCGACAAAATCACCATAGACAAGACCTGCCTTGCAGCCATTGCCCAAGACGGCTAATTGACGCTCAAGCTTGTCCTCGGCCCAGAAGTCATCGCCGTCGAGAATTGCAATACAATCGCCGGCAGCATGTCTGATGGCAAGATTCCTCGCCGATGAAAGCCCGATACCCGCCGTCGTCAGGACATGTAGGCGCGGCTCCCTGCGACCCAGCGATGCAATCACTTCAGACGAGCCGTCCATCGAGCCATCATTGACAATGATGATCTCTTTGATGTGCCTCGACGCGGTCTGATTAATCACGCTTTCCACTGCCTGCACGATGAAGCGTTCTTCATTGTGGCATGTCATGATAACCGAAACACTCATCTCGTGTTCCCTGGCAAGGGGCTCCCGAGAAATCGAGGATGCCTAATGCTCCTGGGGTGGCTCCTCCGCATCCTGTGTAATGATAGGCAAAGCCCGTGCCGCGTCAATTCAGGCAGGAGCGAGACAAGGATTAGCGTGACGAAAGCTCGTGTGCCGGAGGCTTCTGTTCCAACGTAAAAGGCGCAAGGAACAAGGAGCACGAGGGGCAGAAGCCGTGCCTGGGCCGCTCCGATCAATCCGTGAGAAAGGGCCCAGCTTAGAGTACGGCTTAAGCGAAACCATGCAGCAATCCATATGAGAACATAGAGGCTGAGCCCAATGATGCCGTTCTCGGTGAGGATACGTTGAAACTCGCCATGTATCCCCAGCCGCAACTCGTCAGGAAGTCCGCTGAAATCCGTATCGATAATATTCTTGAATTGGTTCGTACCCACGCCCATCAGTGGATGTTCGGAGATGAGTTGTCTGGACAGAGTGAAAGCAAACGCGCGCTGGACATTGCTCGGGGTGTCTCCAGGGGCATATTTCCCCGTCGCGACCAGATATTCGTATTGCCCCATGCTCAGCGGATCGAGAATGGTCTGCATTTGCTTCTCGACATAGGCGTTATCCATCGTGGTCGACAGCACGAAAAGTGCCACGAAGCCGGCGGCGATCGCCGGTACCATCGCAGCGAGCCGTCCGCGCATCAGAAGCGCAGCGGTCAGAAAGAGATAGATCAAAAACGCCTTGCGTTCCCCGGATAGCACGAGCAGGGGAAGTATCCCTGCCCATGCAAACCAAAGGCCGCGCCGCTTGCCCCGTTTGGCGAAGAGGAGGAGCCCCGCGAGCGCAATTGGAAGGAAGGTGAATACGAGCCTTGGGTCGGCCAAGTGCTTCCAGCCGACCGAGTAGCCATGAGCGACATGCCAGGTGATCGTATAGGCGAGAATCAGCACCATGCCGAAAAGCAAGATGTTGACGGCCTTCTGCGTCTCGAGCCATCTAGCCTCCTGTGCGATGGCGAACGCAAAGGCGCCCACAGTGGACATCTGCAACAGCTCGCGCAGGCCGTTCTCTGCGTCCACGCTGAAGGCCGAAACCATGTGCCAGCCCAGGAAGGGCAGGAGCAGTAGAAAACCGGCTGAAAAAGCCAAATTTCGCCAACGCCCCGTCGCCATGCCAATCACGAGCATCAGCAATGCGATCAGCTCGAACGGACGCAGCAATACAAGACCCGTCTCGAGCCTGATTGGCAGGAAGAGGCTCAGTATCGCGAATGTGAGGAGATAACGCATCACAGCCCCCTCGCGGCGCGATATTCTATTAGCATGTTCTCTTTCCCGGAAACAGAACTTATTGGATGTATCAATGCCAGCCCGCGGAGAAACACTTCACCCTGCTCCAGCCGACGACCTCATCGTTCCGCCCGCTGTGGCAATCGCATATCGAAGAGGTTTCCGCCTGTTGGGAAAGCTCACCCTTTTCGCTTGCGGGGAGGACTGCTAGTGGCAGGGCTCGTCAGGCAGTCCGACGGAGAGTGATGACGCATCCTGGCGTCGCGCAGTCGATGCGTTCTAGCCGACGGTCTCGCTCTCCGGGGTCCAGGCTTCTGGCTGGTCGAGCACAGAGACCGCGCGAACATGGCAGCGAATCCTATGCCCGACATCCCGCGAGCTGAGCTCATAGCTTGTGCCGGTTTCGCCCACGATCGGAACGCCGTCACGATACCAGAGACACTCTATTTGCGACGCAATCACGTTCGGTACGACGGTCAGCGCTTGGCCTGGTGAAGCCTGGCCCGAGAAAGCCGGCAATGCGCTGAATCCCGGCGGGACCCTAGCCAGATCCTTTTCCGTCTGCCGGACCCTTATATAGTCAATGACCATGTCATACGTCTGCGACGGGTCCGGTTGAGCACGACCCTTTTTTTCATCGTAAGCGAAATCCACCATGATGTATTTTTTCGCTGCGAGTTCCGGCGTCGTTGGAACGCGCGCCACTTCATAACCGTCGATCACGAAATAAGTATAATCATCCTCGATCTGCGCGTACCACGTATGAAATTCGCCATCGTATATGTCGATCGTCCTTGGAAAGCCATTTGATGGATCGACTTGATAGCCGGCGATTTTCCGGTGCACGCCACGTGGCGCGATATGCGGATCCGCATAGCCGAGTCTGGGTTGGTGCACGTGCTGGCTGATGTTGATATAGGCCCCATTGAGACCGTCATATTCCCAAAAATCCGTCTCAAGACGATTGCGCGTCCGCCAGAATAGATGCTCCCTGCCATACGCCCAAAAAGCAGGAAAAAATCCAGGGCGGGGCGCTGCGATCTTCGGCAGTCTGGCGCGGATCTCAAATATCCCCTTTCCCCAACACCGCCCCTGGCCATTGTTGTTCACGGAAGAGAACGCACCTGTTCTCCAACGGCCCTTGTGCAAGAGCCGGAGCGCCAGCGTGTGGCTGGCGGCGTCGTGCACATATGAGGAGGGCGACGCCGAGATCCGCTGGGCATTAGCATCAACACCGACGCCCACCAGATGGGTCGGCGCATACCAGATGCTGCCTTGCGCGCCTTTGGAATCATCGACAACTGTGTTGGAATCGAAGTCATCAAGAAAGACCGTTGTGTAACCGGGGATCGGGGGCGCCGCCTCACCACGATGCGCGTATCGCTCATTCCCGACGGCGGCCCAGGACGCCCACGAGGCTGAATCGAACACATGACGTGCCGGTTTGTCGTTCGCATCCACGGCTGAAGGAGGGCTCTGGCGATAAGGATGATCGTCGGGCAGGGCGGATTGCCGGCCGAGGCGCCACATGCCCCATCCCATCAGCTTGTCGATCTGCGAGTCGTTAAGTTCGCTTTGTCCGATGATGACGCAGTCGATCGCGACATCGGCTCCCATCGGATTGTTCACATCGCCCATGAAGCTCTGCGATTTCATCCGGTTGGGTCCCAATGCATAAATCGTCTGGCCGGCCGTCTTGACCCCGTTCACCACGGCCTGCATCGCGAATCCGCGGCGGTACCCGACCATGACATTCCAGTCGCCAAAATCCGTCGAGCATTGCCCTTCCTCGCTCTTATTCTTGCCGTCATGGAGCTGCGAAACGAAGGTGCCTGCCGAGGGCTTGAAACAGACCCGCGGCTGGCGATGCACCGAGCCACCCTGCGCCCCATTGACGCAAAGAACGGAAACGTTTTTCGCGTCGGCATTGATCGCCGAATTGCATCGGGCGATCACGAGCCACCAGCGGTGAAGATACGGGGCATCGTTATCGACACGCCAAGTCAACGCATGTTTAATGCCCTTCTTGAAGAAGACGCCGCCGCTATTCGGAAGCTTTGTTGGGCGCAGGGAGGGCTCGGCTTGCACCGCAGCCACCGGCTTCATGCCGCCGGATTGCCACGAGGAGACTTCGCCTTCCGCCAGATCCTCTTGAAACCAGGATTTCACAATCATTTCTGGGAACAGACCAGGATGCCAGGAGTGACCTTTCGGCTGCGAGCCTTGCGCCGGACCGGCGGCGCGAGCATTCCGTGCTGGGCGCCCGGATGCCGCCAGCACAAGGGCGGCGCATGCGGCCCTCGCCAGGTCCCGGCGAGAAAGGCGGTTGGTCATTGTCGCGTGCCAACAATTGCTGGTTTCGGGATGAGACTGCGCATGGACACCCGGTACTTACTATCGCGCTTCCCCTCACAAGCTCCGCAGCATATCATAGGTTTCAGTTTAGCCTTTCAACGACAGCCAGGGAAGTGGGTCGCGCCTGATGCGATAACGGAGAAAGCAGATGCAGACCGCTGTCAGGATCGGTGCTTCGCCTCCCACCAGGCCGGGCAAAGCTCTTCCGCCCAATGCGCTTCTATTGAATTGCTTTGGCCGAGGTGGGTCAAACATTGTCTGGAATATCATCGGCAGCTCGCCGGATGTGTTGATGCCATACCGCGAATGGCATGAGGGAGTGTTCGGACGCTTCTACAAGCTGCGCAAGGCTGCGTGTCATATTGGCGGGGCCGTCAATTGGGCATCTGTTCCCGTCTTTTGGCGTCATATGCGCGCAGCGACTGCCGAGACCGTCCGCCCCGGGGAGCGCAGCGAAA
The DNA here is from genome assembly GCF_055901575.1 of Mesorhizobium sp. WSM4842. Classification (NCBI taxonomy): domain Bacteria; kingdom Pseudomonadati; phylum Pseudomonadota; class Alphaproteobacteria; order Hyphomicrobiales; family Phyllobacteriaceae; genus Mesorhizobium; species Mesorhizobium sp. WSM4842. Next base: position 5,762,091 of record NZ_CM148372.1, on the reverse strand, counting down.
AGTCCCAAGCACGCTTCGTCGTTTTGAAGGTGATGGATTACTACATTGCATTCGACGACGCGATTGCGCGCGGCTTTATGGAAGCGCGGAACCTTGTGCTTACGCGGCATCCATTACCGATGTGCGAAGGGCTGATACGCAGCGGTCTCAGCGAGGCGCGCGCGATCAAATGGTACAACGATGTGACTAGCCTGATGTTCAAAGCCTCGAGGAAGCGTGATGCGCTATCGCTTCGATTCGAGGACTTGGTCCGATCACCGGAGGCCTTTGTCAAAAGCCTTTACGACGCGCTCGGCATAGCAGCAGCGGAGGACGGAAGGATCCGGTTTAAGGTCAAATCATTTGGGACGGAGCGGACGACGAACACAAACGCCGCAACTGGCGAAAAGCTGCGGATAAGGTTGGATGAAGCACCCGATCACATCGCACCAGACGTCAACACCCGAGCGGTTGCCCGCCTCGATCATTCAGCACGACAGCGGATTTGGACAGGCACCCGCGCAACTGCGGAATTGTTCGATTATGGAGGTGACAATTTCTGAGTTTGCGCGGTTAACGGCGTTTGCCGATTGGCCCGGAATAGGCACGGGATAGGCGTAGACAAGTTCACGGTATCCAGTCCTTAGCGCCCGGCAGCCGGTCATTGAAATCGGTTTGTTGCCTCCAACAGCAATCTGCGTATGCCGCTGCCGCGCGCAAAGTCGAATATCAATGAGAGAAAAGGCAATCGCCTGCGAGTGAAGGAGGCCCATCGCCTCAGAATGCGCTCCAGACGGAAGCCCATCCGACCTTGAACAGCGTTGTAGTGGAATTCGATCTCCTTTCTCTTCTCGAGCGCAAGTCCCGGGTAGGGCTGCCACGTGGCCTTGGCCGCATCGAGATCGAGTTGCGGAAAGGGGGGCAGAGAAAACTCCGCCTGTAGCAACTTCACACTTGGTTCCAGCCTTGATAGGAGGTCGGCTCTCTCATCGGGTGAAAGGTATTCGTGATTATTGTCGGGATTCGTCACTCTCCGATCAACCAATGCATAGATCTTGCGTTCCAGCCGCCGCTCAGAAAATAGGATATGCTCGTTTTTGAGGCGCTTATACTCCAAGACATCTCGGCTCAGGCGTTCATTAGCCCGACGATAGGGCCGTACGAATGCGGAGAGATACTCGATACCGACGACATTCTTCATGAAATCATCGATCAGATTCGGCAGCGCCGACTCGTAGACGCGTACCAAACACGCGCTGCTTCCAAAGACTTCGCGCCAGATGGACAGGCAGTGACGATAATCCAAACTATCCTCGATCGTGTTTAGAAAGTCGATGACATCTCCGGTGAACAGAACACCGCGCTTGACGTTCTGATTATACATTGACTCAAGCCAATGATCCGGTCTTCTCACATAACACAGCACACGGCATTCCATCTTCGCCGGAATGGAAGCACGCAACCGTTCGATCAAATTGCGCTCCTGTGATAGGGCGTCGGCGCTGGATTTATTGGCCATGAAACGCGCAAGGTATCTGATCAAATAAAGGTTTTCAGAACTTGCAATGATCGTGTGCGCTCCGTCTCGTTCGGCCGCCCTCAGATGATGCAGGAAGAATGCCTGGAAGTTGTCCGTGCCGGATAGCAAATAGCTGTTGGTAACACTGTTGAAATTGAACTGGTTTGGAGGTACAGCATAGTAAATTCTTCTCTCGCGGAGCTTCCTTGCATTCGAGGAAAGGAAATATTGTAGCGCAGTTGTTCCTGTCTTGCTCGTGCCAATGTGGAGGATAAGCTTCATCTGGCGTTTCCTTGCCTGATAGCCGGCATACATGACACCGGCTTCACAAACGGTCTCGCCCCTGAGCCGGTTACAGTAAGGGGGCGTCGTGACTGAACTCCGTCGACTGTATCGTCAAGCCTCCGTACCTTCATGATGCATTCCATATCCTCTGATGGTCTGTCGCAAGACACGCCGAGAACGCAGGTATTGTGGGGCTATGCAAATCTAATGCATTCGGTTTGTTTGCTTGGATGTTAGCGTTTGCAGAACTTCCGCGCCATATTTCCCGAAGAGGAGCGACGCTCTCAGATAGACAGTGACAACGGACAATGTACCTGTAACGAAAAGCCCGGTCGCGAGCACAAGATAGTCGGGCGATCCGGCAAGCAGCATTTTGACCGCCGAGCCGGTGGCGAACACCGCAGCGGCGAATGCGACAGGCGGCACATGGACGAGCGCGAAATCCAGAGCTGATAATCCTGTCATCCGACAACCGACCGCCGCATAAAGGATGAAACTCGTCGCGATGGCGCCGGACACTGCAAAGGCCACCGCGTTCACGCCGTAGGGCGCTGAGAGCAATGCGAATGAAGCGACAAGTGACATATAAACGAACGCCATGAAGGCTGTTTGGTAACTTTGGCCTGTCGCAAGCATCACGGCTCCGGAAACTCTATAACCTAGGCGGAAATACATTACTACAGAGAACACGGTAATAGGAACGACGGCATCCATCCACTTTTCGCCGAGGACAGTCAACACAACCTCTTTTGCAAAACAGCATAGAAACGCGCTGGTCGGTATAGAGAGGGCAGCAGTCAAAGCATACGCCTTGAGCTGAGCGCTGCGTAGTCGCGCCTTGTCGTGATGAACCTTCGACAGAAGTGGGAAAACGACGCTCTTGTTCAGATTGCCGAACAGATTTGCCGGCATTGCGATCAGATAATATGCTCGCGAGTAAATGCCAAGCTCTGCAGTACCGATCAAGCGCGCGACAATAATATTGTCGATATATTTGGCGGTGAAGGTCGATATACCAGCCAGCGAATAGCCCAGGCTCTGGCTGCGGATATCGCGGTAGGACTGCATGTCGAAACTGGGCCTCACGAGATAGTCCCTGGCAATGAAGAAATAGATGCTGGCCAGGATCAATGCCTCGGCCATATACGCGACCACCAAGGCCCAATAGCTGAATCCTAAATAGGCAAGCGGAATGGCTAGGCCGACATGGGAAGCAATCCATGCGACCAGCCTCGCCATGGAGGATATTTTGAATTTCAGGTGCCGCGACAGAAGGGCCTCGGTGGTCAGATTGAACGCGTTCGCGACCATCATCACCGCAAGGACGCGCGAAATGAGGACCAATTCCGGGACATGAAGAAAATCGGCGATCTGCGGTGCAAAAGTCCATTGAAGCAAGCCGAGAATGGTGGCGATTAGCATGGACAAGGAAATGACGGTTCCGATATGCCGCTCTTCAATGTCCCGTCGCTGGATCACCACTTGCGACATGCCAAGATTGGCGATCGAATTTCCTAGGGCACCGACGATCATGGCAGCGCCGACAACACCATATTCTTGGGGCGAAAGCAGGCGAGCGAGGACAGCCGTGACCAGGACATTCAATAAGATTCGGGCCAGCAGCATGGTGCCCGACCAGGAAAGTCCCCGGGCAGCCTTGTGTGTCAAATTCCGGCTTTCGTTCACGGGCTTCGACTCGTGACTGAGAACAATGCGCTTGACTACTTGAGACGGCTTAATGCAACGAGAAGCATCCCGCGCATCCCAACGGCGCGCACCATAGCAAGCACCAACGACACAAACGGCAATCGCCTGCGCGCCATGGATACTGTCCGTTTGAAAACGCGCTCCAGCAGGAAGGCCATCCGCGCCTGGGCGACTTTATAATGGCATTCGATTTCCTGCCTTCTTTCGAATGAGAGCCCCGGATAGGGCCGCCAGGCCGCCTTGGCGGCTTCATAGTCAAACCGCGGAACGGCTGGCAAAGCAAACTCCGTTCGCAGCCGCTCCATGCTGGGCTCCAACCTGGAAAGGAGTCCGGCCCTTTCGTCAGGAGATAGATGTTCGTGATTGCTACTTGAATTTGCCATTATTCGCGCCTTCACGGCAGCATTGTTTCACTGAAACCGGCTTGTTGCATCCAGCAGCAATCTGCGTATTCCGCTGCCGCGCGCAAAATCGAGAAGCCATGCGAGAAATGGCAGCCGCCTGCGCGTCAGCGATGCCGCCCGAATGAGAAGGCGTTCCAGACGGAAGCCGATCTGGCGTTGAACGGCGTTGTAGTGGTGTTCGATCTCGCGCCTCTTTTCGAGCGAAAGTCCCGGATAAGGCTGCCAGGACGCCCTGGCCGCTTCGAGGTCGAACCGCGGAAAGGGCGGCAGAGTGAATTCCGTTCGTAGCCGCTCCATGGAGGGTTCTAGCCTCGAAAGGAGCGCGGCTCTTTCATCGGGTAAGAGATATTCGTGATTATTGTTGGGGCTTGTTATTCTCTTGTCTACCAATCCATAAATCTTGCGTTCCAGCTGCCGTTCAGAAGAAAGAATGTGCTCGTTCCTGAGGCGCTTATACTCCAAGACATCCCGGCTAAGGCGTTCATTGGCCCGAAGATAGCGCCGGGTAAATGCGGAGGTATCCTCGATCCCAACGACATTGTTCATGAAATCATCGATCACATTCGGCAGGGCCGACTCGTACACCCGTACGGAACACGCGCTGCTCCCAAAGACATCGCACCAGATGGATAAGTAGCGATGATAGTCTAGCATGTCATAAATTGTGTTGAGAAAGTCGACAACTTCGCCGGTAACCAATGAGTCCCGCTTTACATTTTGATTATACAGAGATTCAAGATAATGATCGGGCCTTCGTACGTAGCATAGTATGTGGCATTCTACATGGGCAGGGATTGCGGCGCGCAAGCGCTCGACGAGACTGCGCTCTTTTGCAAGGATCTCCGCGCTCGTTTTCTCCGCGTTGAAGCGCGTCAGATACCGCACCATAGCATAAAGATGCTCCGAGCTTGCGACGATTGTGTGAGCTCTGTTTCGCTCTGCCTTCCTCAAATTCTCGAGAAGGAAATATCGGAATTTATCTTGTCCATCTAGTAAGAATGCATTGACAATGCTGTTGAAATTGAACTTATGGCCTGGCGAGGCGTAGCATATGCCATATTCGCTCAGCCCTTTTCCGTTTGCCGACAGGAATTGCTGTAACGCCGTGCTTCCCGTTTTATGCGTGCCAATATGAAGAATGAGCCTCATGTGATCTTTTTACCCGAAGGTTTGAGCAAAACGAAGCGAGCAATGCCGGCATAAGCCCCGAGACTCCCACATTGTCCCGCAAGCAAGCTTCAGCGCGCGCATGGCAAGGCTTTCTGCATAAGCGTTGCGATGAGACTCATTTGCCGTGTTGCGACGCTTTCCATGCTGAATCGCGCAGCGACAGTTCGTATGGCGCGGCGCGCCATCGCATTGCGCTCGGCGTCCGATAGGCCGAGCGCGCGAAGCAGGAGCCGGCTATACTCCACATGCGAGCGAGCCAAAAAGCCGCTGCGCTCATGCTCCACAATATCGGACGCACCGCTGACATCGGTGACGATCGGCACCACGCCGCAGCTCATGGCCTCGAGCAGGGCGTTTGACATGCCTTCTGACACCGAGGTGGAAAGATAGAAATCTGCGTCCCACAGAAAGGGAAAGACATCTTCGACCGCGCCGGCGAATGTGACCCTGCCGGAAAGGCCCAACCGGGCCGCCTGTTCCTCGAGCGCGGCGCGGCACTGGCCATCGCCCAGGATGGTGAGTTGCGCCTTTGCGTCGGCGGGAAGTGCCGCGAACGCATCGATCATGTGCTCGAGGCATTTTTCCGGATCGAGGCGGCTAAGGCAGATAAAGCGTCGGCTGCCATCGGCGTTCGGCTCGCGACGCGGCTTGCGGGGCAGATCGATCCCATTCGGAATCATATGAATGCGATCCGCGCCGATGCCATGTCTCTTCAGATCACCAGCGATTTGGCGGCTATTGGCGATGAAGGCCGTGACGTGACGTTTAATCAAGGCGGACGCCCAGCGACCGATGATTTTCTTTTCGCGCACAACGTCGAGATCGAAACACCGTCCGCCCCGGGCCAATTTTGCGAGAACCGGTTTGCGCAGGAGGGCTCCTGCCAATGCCGCCGGAACAGCGTGAAGTCGGGCATGGATGATATGTACGACGTCGAATTCGTCGCGACGGCGCAGCATCCAGATCAAAACCTGGACACACCACGACAGGAACGACAGCATATGCCGCCCGCCCAAATACGGAGCCGCGCGCAAACGAAGGCGATGGATAGGCACCCCGTCGATGGCGGACCGTTTCGGGGTCGAGTGCGACAGTCTGGGTGCCAAAATGGTTGCGGAAACGCCGCTTTCAACCAGCGCCCGAGCAAATCGCCGCGCCTGTTGTTCGCCGCCGCCATATGACTCAGGAAAATAGGTTGGGAGCACGAGCAGAACACGTATGCTGGGAAGAGCTTCGGCTCGCGGGGTCTTCATCGGATAAGCGGGGGCAACTTCTGCTGCAATCATATCAATCCGCCGGATAGCGTTCCTGGAGCCAAGGCGGCCACCAAGTTTACTACCCGTCCCATGTGCAAAAAAAGAAGATGCCTCTTTGGCGTCTCACTACCTTTCAGCGCATCGATCCTCTTATCGTCCAGATCGACGCACCCGAAATCGGTAAAGCATGCATCGCTAACCAATCCGACAACCTGCCCGATCACTGTCAAACGCATAGGTCACACCCGTTCATCGCGGAAGCACCACATTTCGGACAGGAGGCCTTGTTGACACTCGCTTGCTTGCCCGATGCTGGTCAAGAGCCTCGCGGTAAATGGCATCGATCCGCTTGCCCATCAGCTTGACGTCCCAGTTCGAAAGATCCGTCGCCGCGGCACCTTGGGCGAGGCAAGCCAGTCTTTCACGATCCTCCAGGACGGCGGCAATGGCGTCGGCCATGGCTGCCAAATCGTCCGCGGGTGTAATCACACCGTTGATACCAGGGCGGAGCACTTCGCGAAGACCTGGCAGATCGCAAACGACGCATGGCTTGCCGCCGGCGAGATATTGCATGACGACGCGGGGCAATCCCTCCCGCATGGAACAGAGCAGGCAGAGATCCGCGAGTGCGATCAGCCGCTCGGGGTCGTCCCGATAACCGGTAAAGACCACTTGGCGCTCGAGCCCAAGCCACTTGGCGCGCGATTCGACGATCGAGTGAAACGGCCCGTCGCCCGCCAGCACAAGCACCGCGTCGGGTAAGCGGACGGCGACTTTCTTGAAAACGTCCAGAAATTCCGCGTGTCGCTTGCGCGGCTCGAATGCCGCGATCATCAAGAGCACGGGCGGGCGCGGCGCGCCCGGCGTCAAGCGCAACAAATCGCGCCAATCGTCGGGCGGACCGGCGTTGCGAAAACGATCGAGATCGAATCCGGAACGGACGACATAATGGTTGTCTGGATGTCCCACGCCTGCGCTCAGGCACAAGTCACGGATGCCCTCGCTCACGCTGATGAACGCACTGGTGACTGGCGCTGCCAGCTTTTCCAAGGCGAGATAAGCAAACCGCTCGGCGACGCCGACATTGATAAAAGGCACGATATGCACGCCATGAACGATCGCTGGAACTCCTGCCGCCCATGCCGCGAAACGCCCGAGAATGCCTGCCTTGCTGGTATGCGTATGTACGATGTCGGCATGCAAGGCGCGGAACGTCCGCGTAAGCGCCAACAATGCCTTCACGTCGGAGACAGGCGAAATGGATCGGGTCAAGCCCGGGACGCCAATGAGTTCCACCCGCGGGTCCACTTTAGCTACAATTTCCGGGTGGACGGCCTCGCCATGCAGCAGGACAACATGATGTCCTCCTTGCGCGGCCCAATTGCAGGAATGGACAGTATTCTCATCAGCACCGCCATTGATGAGACGGGTAATGACATGAGCGATGCGCAGTCGACACCCCAAGTCAATCTTACCTTCCGCATCCTGTACTTTCATATCGCCGCACCGATCGCGCTGAAGTTATCCGTTGGGTGCGTTCCCACGCCCAGCCGCGCTTTTGGTCCATGCGTCCCGATATCGGTGCTACTGCATTGGAGTGACATGCCACGCCTCGGTGGGTGCATGCCGTATGGAGATGAACCCCGAATCCTAAGTGTGCCCCTTCCTTCTTGGGCCATGACACATGCAGTCCGTAAGGAGGGTTATTCCAACGGCTTCCAGTCGATCAGATCTAACTTGTTGGCTTTAAACGTCTCGGAGAACTGCCGCTGTTACCCCGGGCACAGCGGAGTGATTATTTTGCGGTATACTTATGTGCAATATGTCTGCCTTACCGCGTTTGCGCGAAAATCGGACCCGTTGAAAGAAGTAGTCAAGGCAACGCTTTAAGGGACCGGGCAGTTTAACCTATCAGGGGGACAGGAGCCATGGCAGAGGGTCCTTCACCAGCAGCTCGCGGAACTTTCGCGTGCCCCAAAGTCGCTTATTGTCGATGTGCGCCGGCAGCCGGTTGAGGCGCGAGCGTGCATTCGATCAAGACATTGTCCCTTCCCTGGTCGGCGGATCCGACGGAGACTGACTCAAGAAGCATCCTGGCTTGGTTCGCCATAGCCGGCCAGCTAGCCCTCTTCATCGCGCTGGTCTATCTCCTCAGGCTCGAGACTACTGCGCTTGTCCGCGTCCTGCTCGTTGCTCTCGCCGGCTGGTGCGTGCACTACTTCCTGCCACAGCGTTACCGGCTGCCGTTTTTCGTGCTGCTCTCGTTCGCGGCTATCGCCGCAGTCTTCGCGAACCTTGGGCCCGACTGGCACCACTGGAGATTTGAGGGCCTCATCGATGCCGCCTGGATCGCCGCCATTGGGCTCGTATTGATCGGAATTGTCCACCTGCCCATCGCTTTTGGATGGAGAGTGCTGGCGCTGGTTGGCGCCGGCTGCGGGCTCGCCGCCGCACGAATGGACTGGATTGCGACCCCGTGGACGCGCGCCGTCTGGCCCGTGCTCGCTTCCATGTTCATGTTCCGTCTCATTGTCTATGCGTACGAAATGCGGCGTGAACAGAGGATGGCGACGGTTTCGGAACGTCTCGCGTATTTTTTCATGTTGCCGAACGTGTGCTTCCCGCTCTTTCCGGTCGTAGATTTTAGAACTTTCCGCAGCAGCTACTACAATGCTGACCGGCACTACATCTATCAAACGGGCATTCAGTGGATGTTTCGCGGCGCTGTCCATTTGATTTGCTACCGCATCGTATATCAGCGATTTGTTATCGATGCTGCGGATGTACATAATCAGATTGAGCTTTTGCAATTTATCATATGGCCATTTTTACTTTATTTGAAGGTTTCAGGAACTTTTCACATAATCACAGGGATTTTGCATTTATTTGGATTCAACCTTCCAGAAACCCACAATCTGTACTTTCTTTCCTCAAGTTTCACAGATTTCTGGCGTCGAATAAATATATATTGGAAGGACTTCATAATGAAAATTGTGTACTATCCGTTGTATTTCCGTTTTCGACGCTGGGGAGAGAGCGTAGCGCTCGTCAGCGCGACCCTCCTGGCGTTCCTCGCGACCTGGCTGCTGCACAACTATCAGTGGTTCTGGTTACGTGGCACCTGGATATTCACCTGGAACGACTTCCTCTTCTGGATGATCCTCGCCGTGCTTGTGACGATCAACGCCCTCTATGAAATGCGGCACGGTCGCACGCGGCGCCTGCGTGGCGGGGCACTAAGCTGGAACGGTGCGCTGCAAACTGCGGGCCGGACCATTGGCGTATTCGTCGTCATCTCGCTCCTTTGGTCGTTCTGGAGCGCGAGCTCGGTCCCGCAATGGTTGTCGGTCTTCGACACTGTGGGCGTGGAAGGACCTGGCAAAACGACGCCCGCCCTCGTACTGGTCGCGGTGGCAGCTATCATTGGCATTCCTGCCCTTGCGCTCGCGCGCGGCGGCGCCGACCGCCAGTACAGTTTCCAACGGTCGGTTGCGTCGGTCGGTGTCTGCGGGTTGATCGCGGTTTGCATCTCGCTCCCCGTGGTTCACGATCGCCTCGGGGAGACGGTCAGTACCGCAATGGCCGACATTAGAGTGCCGACCCTCAATAGCCGCGACAATGCGAACCTGGAGCGCGGCTACTACGAGAACCTTGTCAATGTCGGCGCATTTAACCCGGAACTGTGGATTGTCTATGGCCAACGACCACCCGACGGATGGGAAGGGTTAAACGAGTCGCCGCTGATCGAGTTCACGGGTGCGCTTCCCACGACCTATCTGCGTCCACTCTCCCAGGCAGACTTTAAGGGAACGCGGGTCCACATCAACCGCTGGGGCATGCGAGATCAGGACTACGAAAAAATTCCTTCTCCCGGCACCCTACGAATCGCAATCGTCGGCGCTTCGCACGTCTTCGGCGCGGGCGTCGCGGATGGGGAGATTTTCGAGGGCTTGTTGGAGCGGCGGCTGAATGCGCAGGCGGCCGACAGCGGGTATCGACACTACGAGGTGCTGAACTTTGCCGTCGGGGGTTATGCTTCTTTGGACATGCTCGCCATAATCGAGGATCGGGTGCTCGCATTCAAACCAAAGTACATCTTTTACTTCGAGCACAGCGCGCTTGTTCCACGAATGCTAGAGAATCTCGTGCAAGCAATCCAGAATGGCTCCGCATATCGCTACGACTTTGTGCGCGACATTGTACGCGAAAGCGGAATAGATACCAGCATCGACCCCGACGTGCTTACAAGAGAGCTCAAGCGCTATGAGGAAAGACTTCTGCGTGTGATCTATTCTCGAATCGTCGAAACCGCGAAGCGAGAAGGTGTTGGGGTCTCTTGGATCTATCTGCCCAGACCCAACGAGAAGATCAGTCCCGAGCTGGAGAGGCGCCTCGCTGCCAAGGCTGGATTCAACGTTCTCGATCTTTCCGGTGTGTATGACGGGTATGATTGGCGGACCCTTCTTGTGGCACCTTGGGACAAACACCCAAACGCCACCGGCCATAGGCTCATCGCGGAAAAGCTTTACGAGGTCCTGCAGCAACACCAGGATCTAATTCCCCTGAACCTGGCGGTTGCTCCGCCAAAGGAGGACCGATGAACGCGATCCAGATCAGGACGATGGCCAAGGATTTCATATTGAAGGAATTTCTGCCCGGTGAAAGGCCGGAGAATCTGACGGATTCAACGGAGCTGATAACTGACGGCATTCTCGACTCGTTGGCGACGCTTAAGCTCGTTGCTTACTTGGAAAAATCCTGCGGTATCGAAATCGCCCCTGACGAACTCGTGCCGGAGAACCTGAACTCCATCGCCCAAATTGCCAATTTCGTCCAGTCGAAGCAGGCGTCCACATAGAGCCCGCCATGACGGTCGCTGCCTTACACGAGTATCTGGAACAGAGCGCGAGGCGGTATCCCCAGACGTGCGCCGCTGTCGAGGCGAGCTCTGGGCGGCAGATCACCTACGGCGAGCTCGACGCGCTGTCGGACCAAGTCCGCGACCATCTGCGTCGGATCGGCGTCCGGCCGGCGGACCGCGTCGGCATTTGCCTTCCAAAATCGATCGCCTCGCTCGCTGTTCTGTTCGGCATCTTGAAGGTGGGCGCAGCCTATGTGCCCGTCGACTCTCTGGCACCGCCTGCGCGTAACGCGTTCATATTTAACGACTGCGGCGTGCGCGCGATTTTCGTGGAGGCGTCCCGAGCCGAAACTTTGCGCTGTGAGTTGGCGCGCTTGGCTGCGGAACCTTGTCTCTTACCGCTCGACTGGTCTGACGGTCCCTCGCCGCTCGCGACGTACCTGGCTCGCGTAGAGGCCGGCGGCTTGGCGGTGGAGGACGAATCGGCGCGGCCGGGGCCGGACAACCTCGCTTACGTGCTTTACACTTCGGGCTCGACCGGCCAGCCGAAGGGCGTGATGCTGACGCATCGTAATGGCTCGAGCTACGTGGACTGGTGCTCCGAGATTCTCGCCCCTGACGAGAACGACCGCTTCTCCTCCCATGCGCCTTTCCACTTCGACTTGTCTATTCTCGACATCTTCGTACCGCTGAAGCACGGCGCGACCGTATTCCTCATCGGTGAGGAGCTCGGCAAGAATCCGACCCGGATGGCGTCGGTGATCGCCGAGCGGCGGTTGACCGTCTGGTATTCCACGCCCTCCGTACTCACGCTTCTGGTCGAGCACGGCAGCCTTGATGCTCGCGACGACCACGCTCTTCGGTTCATTCTATTTGCCGGCGAGGTTTTTCCGGTCAAGCATCTGCGCAGGCTAAAGGCCGTGGTCCCACGCGCACGCTACCTGAATCTCTATGGCCCAACCGAAACCAACGTCTGTACCTACTACGAAATCCCGCAGACGATCGCCGAAGACCGCTCGGCGCCGTTTCCGATCGGGCGCGCCTGCTCGCATGTTAAGGCACGCGTGATCGATGCGAATGGTCGCAACGTGCCGCGAGGCCAGGAAGGCGAGCTCGCAATCAGCGGTGCTCCCGTGATGCTGGGCTATTGGAACATGCCTGAGCGAACAAGCGCCGCTTTTCATGTCGATTCAAGCGGTCGCTGGTACCGTACCGGCGATGTAGTGATCGAAGGCGATGGCGGGGTCTACACCTTCCGCGGTCGACGCGACCGGATGGTGAAGAGACGGGGATATCGGATCGAACTCGGCGAGATCGAGACGGCGCTCTATCGCCATCCAGCGATCTCCGAGGTGGCGGCGATCGCTCGCTCGGAGGAGTCGGGCGTCTCCATAAAGGTGTTCTATGCCTCGCGCGACGGCCATGCGCTGTCGCTCATCGAGCTGAAGCGGTTCTGCGTCCACAACTTGCCGGCCTACATGGTCCCGGACTGGTTCTGCCATCAGCAGTTACTTCCCAAGACATCGACAGATAAAATCGACTACCAGCATCTGATGAGGATGGAGTAGTGGATTTCGCGCTGAACGAGGAGCAGCGTATCCTGCGTGGCCAGATCCTTCGCTTCGCGCAAGATAAGCTCAATAAAGATGTCAGGCAGCGCGACCGAGACCAAGTATTCCAGCGCGAGTTGTGGGGGGCTTGCGCGCAGATGGGCCTGACCGGCCTGCCAGTCCCCCAAGCCTACGGGGGACCCGGTCTCGATTCCCTGTCCACGGCCATTGCAATCGATGCGCTTGGCTACGGCTGCGAGGATTCCGGCTTGGTCTTCTCGATCTGCGCCCACCTTCTGGCCTGCGTGGTGCCGATTTGGAAGTTCGGCACTGAAGAGCAGAAGAATCGATATCTCCCGGGGCTCTGTGATGGCACTTTGATCGCAGCCAATGCGATGAGCGAACCGGAGTCGGGCTCCGATGCATTTGCGATGCAAACCCGGGCGGAGCCTCATGGCGACGGCTTTCTAATCAACGGCACGAAGACCTTCGTGAGCAACGGGCCGGTGGCAGATGTTGCTGTCGTCTTTGCTGTCACTGACCGCGCCAAGGGGTATTTCGGCGGCATCACGAGCTTCCTCGTGGACCGCGGGCTGCCCGGCTATCTGGTCGCGCAAAAGTTCGAAAAAATGGGACTGCGGACGTCTCCGATCGGGGAGCTTGTCTTCGAGGACGTATTTGTTTCGAAGGACGCTGTTCTCGGTGGAGTGGGCGGCGGCTCCAGGCTGTTTGCTCATAGCATGGACTGGGAGCGGGCGTGCCTATTCGCCAGTCATGTAGGCACCATGGAGCGGCTTCTGGAAAAGGCAGTGGCCTATACGCGCACCAGACGTCAGTCCGGCCAGGCCATCTCCAAGCACCAGGCGGTCGCCCATAAGATTGCCGACATGAAGATGCAGGTGGAGGCGGCCCGACTCCTCGTCTACAAGGCGGCGTGGGGCCTTGAGCGCTCCGAGTCCGTATCCCTCGACGCCGCCGTTTCGAAGCTCTTTGTGAGCGAATCGCTAGTCCGCACTACGCTCGATGTCGTCCAGGTCTTCGGCGGCTATGGTTTCTTGAGCGAATTCGACGTCGAACGTGCCGTGCGTGATGCCATCGGCAGCAAACTCTATTCCGGAACTTCGGAGATACAGCGCAACATTATTGCTGGCTGGCTGGGGCTTTGATGACGCCTGTGGTCAGAACCTGTCCGGTGAAGGTCGGCGTGAGCTGTCGCTGGGCCTGCCCCCAGTTCGCGAAAAAGGGCGCTCGATTTTGGTGAGGAAACCGGAGAGTGGTACTATCACAACTCACGGTGCCACCACGGCGGGGCGCTTTTGTCGTTCGACTTGGGTGCGTCTGCCCGGGCCGTGGTCTCCGAATTTGCGGCTCAGAGGCGAAGAACTAGACTAGCCGCGACGCGTGAAAGAAAGGCTTTGTGGATGCGGCTTCTCTACATACATTCTGCGCGCGTCCCGGCGCCGGCCGCCAATGCGGTACAAGTCGCAAAGATGTGCCATGCATTTCGGGTTGCCGGAGCGGAGGTCCTACTAGCGCTTCCACGCGCCTCCATGAATACACGGGATCATTATGAAAAGATCGCGCGCGAATACGGATTCGGTACCGAGTTCCCATTCCGCGTTCTCCCTATACCCTTTTGGCCTGTGCCCGGCCGGGAGCTTTTTTTTGCTGTGTTGGCGCTTCTTGCTGCGGTCTGGCTGCGGCCGCATGTCGTCTTTACACGCTCGGCTACTGTAGCGCTTGTTTCTGCCGGACTTTTCGGGTTCACGACCGTTTTTGAGCTTCACGACCCGATTGGCAGTTTGAGCAGACGTCAGCGTCAGCGCCTTGCCAAACTGATAGGCCTAGATGCATTCCGTATGCTGGTCGTCACGTCGCAACGTCTGCGGGACGACAGCATCCGCCTCTTTCCTCAACATGCGGGAAAATTTCTCATCGCGCCCAATGGCGCGGATCCTGTTCCGCCGAATGTCGAGCCATGCAGCCTCAGCGGCACGTTCAAGGTTGGTTATGTCGGACATCTGTATAAGGGAAAAGGCATGGAGATAATAAGCGCTATTGCGCCTCGATGCGGCTGGGCGACTTTTCACATCGTCGGGGGAACACCAGGCGATATAGAGTATTGGACATCGAAGCTGGCCAAATGCCCGAACACAGTGTTTCACGGCTACGTTCCTCACGCCGCGACATCTGCCTACTTGGCCGAAATGGACGTTGTACTCGCGCCCTATCTTAGAGATGTAGAGGGCCAGGGCGGCGGTCGAAATATCGCTGAGGGAATGTCGCCGCTCAAGCTCTTCGAATATATGGCGCATGGCAAACCCATAGTGTCCTCCGACCTGTCAGTTATACGAGAAGTTTTGAGGGATAGCGTCAACAGCGTTCTGGTGTCGCCAGACAACCCAACCGACTGGGTCAAAGCTCTTCAGCGCCTGCGCGAAAACAAGGCGCTTCGGGATCAGATTGGTCAGCAGGCGAAGGCAGACTTTCTGGCCAGGTACAGCCGCATCGCACGCGCAACCAACATTCTAGCGGAAATCAAGAGCCGGATGCCGTCGAGCGGAAGCTCATAGGACTGCACAATTTCTCTTGTTGAAGGCGGCTGCGCCGCCAAGCAAGCCTGCTTTCCGTTCGCCGCAATGAGCCCGTGGTCCGTCCTGAACCGTTGAATGGCAAGATCCGACTGACTGCCGCCGGCTTTTTGCTGAAGTTCCGTCATGCGTTGCTCCGACCATCTCCCCGCGTCGCGTTGATTTTCGCATTTGTGCTAACTTTAGCCTGCGAGATGCGCCACTGTCCGGCGACTGAGCCGGCGCGAACCCGATTGTGAGGCTCGATGTACTCGCTGGCGGCGGGATCGCCCGAAGCATCAGAATCAAAATTATCCGTTCAATCGGTCGGAAGATGGACTACATATATCCATTTAGCTTCCTGAGAAGCTGCTATATACATCAATAGACATTACGATCCGAAAAGATCAGTAGAGCAGTTTTCCAAATTATCTTAATGTCGAGAAGCATGCTCCAGGATTTGATATACCAGAGGTCGTGCTCAACGCGTTTTTCCATTCTCCAGAGCTCCTTCGTTTCCCCTCGAAAGCCATTGATCTGAGCCCAGCCTGTCAAACCGGGTTTTACATGATGGCGATAAGCATAGCTCGCAATGATCACACTATAGGTATCGTCATGAGCGACGGCGTGAGGTCGGGGCCCAACCAGGGACATCTCCCCCCGAAGCACGTTGAATAATTGCGGCAGCTCGTCGATGTTTGACCGGCGCAATATTCGGCCAAGTCGGGTAACCCGCGCATCATTACGCTGAGCCTGGCGAATTTGTGTACCGTTCTCCTGCACCGTCATCGATCGGAATTTGTAAATATTGAACGGCTTACCACCAAAACCTCGTCGCATCTGCCGGAACAGCACAGGGCGACCGCTCTCGAGCGCTATGGCACATGCGGCCAAGGCCATCAACGGACACAGGAACAGTAGGAGCAGGGATGCAACAGCAATGTCGAACAACCGCTTCAGCAGGCGTTCGGCAGGCCTCAAAGGCACACGCTGGACTTCGAAGGCCCGCTGCCAGCCGGTGTGCAGCGGGCATCCAGCCAGAATTCTATCTATATAGGCGTCGGCGAAAAGATAGATCGGCAGGGGGAGGCGGGACATTTCCTCCAGGATGCGTTCGATCAACTTCCGCTGGTCCCAAGAGCAAAAGAGATAAACTGTCCCATACGAGCCACTACGGAATGCAGCCTGTGCAGCTGCGACGGCGGCATGCACCGATCGTGCTGCGGTCGTGCCATCATCGTTCTCGATATTCGAAACACCACAAACCGCGATGCCCTGTTGCCTGAGCTTGCCGATTATCCCCTGTTCCTTTCCAGGAACGCCAGAGTAAAACAGATAAACTGTGCGCAACACGAGTTTCTCAGCCGCCAGAAGCCGTTTCAGCCCACGCGCTAGAACCGCGTGGCCAGGCAGCAGGATTGGGAATCCGACCGCAAACGCCAGCGTCAAGGAGCCGCGCGAGAACGTCGACGTCGTCTTCGTGAGAAAGGCGAGCCAGAGAATTGAAAAGAAAACAAACAGCCAGCCGCTGAAGAGTGTTTTGATCCTGCAGTGATCGTCCAGGATGCCACTAACCGTGTAGGCGCCCCTGGCGGTCATGAATGCGACCAGCAACAGACCGGCGGTAACACTTAGGCAGATCGAATCCCAGATATCTGGCGGCCTCACGCCGAAGGCCCTATGGTAGAGCTCAATTGACGCAAGAAGTATTGTCTGTCCAAGGAGGAAATCAGCAGTTGCGAGAAACACGCAAACTGCTCCCACGGGAAGCCGTAGCGGCTCTACGCTCCGCTTCCAGAGCGCACGCGACGCCTCGGTTGGTGCATGCCGCATGAAGACGACCCCCCGAATCCTGTTGCATCCCTTCTCCTTCTTGGCTCATGGCACACGCCATCCCATAAGGAGGGGGGTTATCCCAACGGCTTCCAGTCGGTTAGATTTGATTTAAATGTCTCAGAGACATGCCGCTGTTACCCCGGGCACAGACGAGTCGCTATTTTATCGTATCCTAATGTGCTAATATTTTCTGCCTTGACGCGTTTTGCGCGAGAACGGACTGGAGGTCGGACTCGTTCAACGAGGTGGTCAAGGCAATGCTCTTGGGGGCTGGGGCGCTTACCCTATCAGGGAGGGAGAGGGAGCCATGGCAGAAAATGGCGCTGAGGTTCGGGTCAAACAGCTGAACAAAATACGCTTATTTCGGCAATTTGGGCAAGATACTCTTAGTGAAATGGCGAAAGCAGCCATCCTAAGGAGGGTTCCAAAGAATAAAGTCTTAACTCACCTTGGGGACATACCGCGTTATATTTACTACATAATTCACGGAAAAGTTCGTCTTAGTGTTCCCCTCTCAGACGGCCGAGAATTCATCTTTTCTGATCTCGGTCCCGGTGACACTTTCGACTTGACTAGATTGTTCCTCGCGCGACACAGTAACATGAACGCTGCGTCAGTCGTGGACAGCGATTTGCTCCAAATCGAAGCAGCTTTCATGGCTAGTGTCTTCGACAAGCACCCAGATCTCGCACTGAAGGTGATCCCGTACTTATGCCAAGCAACGCACGACGCGCAAGAGCGAGTGATCCACAGTGCGTCCAGTGCCCTATCCATTCGATTGGCGAGCACGCTCTTGCGATTGACTGAGACCCCGCACAGCACGGCTACCGTGAATGGAGCTCTGAGCATCCACATTTCGCAGACCGACCTCGCGGCAATGATCCCGGCGTCTCGAGCGAAAGTGAATCGTTGCCTGAGAGAATGGGAACGGCGGGATCTGACCCAATACGACCACGGCTCGCTGACAATTCTCAATCGCACCGCATTAGAGTCTGTTGCTCTTGGCTACTCGCGTTTGATCGTTCAATGATGCCTTTCCCGTGTGCTCGGGCATCTCCACGCCATCCTCCGGGAAGATAATGAACCGGAAGTGGTGCCGGTCGTGCTCGGATCGCTCGGTAAAGTCCTTTACGTCGGCGTCTTAGGTCGCCGCACCGGACACTGCCGGCGAGATGGCAACGCACTCGCGCAGCCCCGAGCATCCCCAGGACCCTCGGCTCCCGGTGGAGTTGGAGCACCGCCAGACCGGCCGGCGCAACCTCCTGGCCCAGATGCGGCTCGGCAGCTTGCGAAATGAAGCAGCTAAGGGTCGACTGTTTGCCCAAGCGGTCAGCTTGCCGCCGGAACGCGTCGGGAAAGAGTTATGGCCTAGCGTCACGGGCCGCCCAGCCAGCTACCGCGAGCGACCGGTAATCGCCGGCGCTTTTTTGTACCCCCGAGATTGGACGATGGCACGCAGAAAGAGCACCGCCTTCTTGCTGCGCGCGGTGCGACTTTGCTGTTGGGGAATCCGGGATTATTATCGGCCGCCCAATTACCTCACGTCGGGGGAAGAATGGATCTGCAAGCCTTCAGAGATTCGATCGCGAAATCACAGCCGCCCGCCGGCTTGAGTCCAGCCCTGGAGGCGCTTTGGTGGGATGCAAAGGGCGATTGGGATAAGGCGCACGAACGTGCGCAGCTGCGCGACGATACTGCGGGTATGCGCGTGCATGCCTACCTGCATCGCAAGGAAGGCGATCAATCGAATGCGGAATATTGGTATCGTCGCTGCGACGCCGCGCCGTCGACCTTGACGCTTGAACAGGAATGGCAAGAGTTGGCGCGTTCACTTTTGCGGCAAAGCTGACGCCTTCCGCATGCCAGGTCTGGTTTTGGCCGCGATCCGTCGTCGTATCCACGTTTTCCCACGATGCTACCGCCTATCGACGATTCTGGGTTTGCAGGCCTGGGCGAGGGCAGGGGCTACACTAGCTCCTGACTTTGATCAGCAAGCGGCACGGCGAGCTCGGCATCTGCGGCTCGGCCGCCGCAGCGGCGCGAAAAGGATCGTGGATCGCTCGCTGTGCAAATTGAAACTCGCGATGTGAGGAGTTCGCCATGTTTCGTACGATTGCGTCGGCGCTGTTCGCCGCGCTGCTCTGCTCGGTGGCCTCGCGTGCCGCCTCGGAGGAGGTCCGCTACTATCCCGTTCCGGAGGGCGCCGGCCCGCACGATGTCGCTCCGGCGCCGGATGGGTCCGTATGGTACACCGCCCAGGGACAAGGCGCGCTTGGGCGGCTCGATCCTGATACAGGCGCGGTCAAGCACATCGCCCTTGGCGACGGCTCGGCGCCGCACGGCGTGATCGTTGGTCCCGACGGCGCCGCCTGGGTGACCGACAGCGGCCTCAACGCCATCGTGCGCGTCGATCCTGAGACGGAAGCGGTGAAGGCCTTTCCGCTCCCCGAGGGGCACGGCTACGCGAACCTCAATACCGGTTCCTTCGACAAGGACGGGAGGCTCTGGTTCACTGGGCAGGAGGGCATTTACGGCAAGCTCGATCCGGCGAGCGGCATGGTCGAAGTTTGGAACGCGCCCCGTGGTCGCGGCCCCTACGGGATCACGACCACACCGTCCGGTGAGGTCTACTACGCCTCGCTCGCCGGCAACCACATCGCCCGGATCGATCTTTCGACCGGCGAGGCTTCCCCAATCGACCCGCCGACCGCGGATCAGGGCGCCCGCCGCGTCTGGTCGGATTCCAAAGGCCGCATCTGGGTCAGCGAATGGAGAACCGGCCAGGTTAGCGTCTTCGATCCGGCAGCGAATGATTGGCGCAGTTGGAAGCTGCCCGGAGGCGAGCCACAGGCCTATGCCGTCTATGTCGATGAATGCGACAAGGTCTGGCTCACCGATTTCAGCGCTAACGCCATCGTCCGCTTCGACCCGGAAACGCAGACCTTCGCGAGCTTCCCGTCCGACCGCGACAATGCCAACGTGCGTCAGATCAACGGTCGCTCCGGCGAGGTATGGGGCGCGGAGTCTGGTACCGACCGCCTTGTCGTGATCGAGACCGAAACGGGAAGATAAAAGCAAAGAGGTCGAGGCAACGACGAAGGGCAATTGCGCGAAGAGACCGCATGTCAGCGACTGTCTTTTGACATCGCGTAGGGAGATGCCGCTCTACACGAAGAGAAAATCGCTGTTCGAGATGCTTGCAACGAGGACACCGTTTAGTGAAAGCATGTCACTGTCGGAGAAGACGACCAGCGTGTCGCTCCCGACCTGCCGGAGTTCGCTGTAGTTTTGATATCCTGAAATCTCCAGGAGATCATCGCCAGAAAGGTCGAAGTCGGTGATGGTGTCGTGGCCATGGCCGGCGGCGAAGACGAACCTGTCGTTTCCCGTTCCACCGGTGAGGATATAGGTGCCAAGACCACCGACGAGCCGGTCCGACCCGCCTCGGCCGTCCAGCCGATCCGCGCCGCCGAGGCCTTCGAGCGTGTTCGCTGCGCCGTTGCCCACCATGGTGTTGGCGAGCCCGTTGCCTTTTCCCGCCAGATTGGCAGCCGACCTCAGGAAGAGGTTTTCGACGTTGTCGGCCAGGGTCCAATTTGTATAAGCATGCGTCTCGTCGAAGCCGCCATTGGTCTCTTCGATGGTTTTGTCACCGGCATTGTCGACATAGTAGACGTCATCACCCGCGCCGCCGACATGCGTGTCGGCGCCCGCTTTTCCGTTCAAGATGTCGCTGCCGTCCATTCCATAAATGACGTCCGCACCGGAGCCGCCGGTAAGCGTATTGTTGCCGTCGTCCCCTACGATTGACCCCGGCGGCGGCTCATCGAGTGGATCGATCCAGACGAAATCCGAACTGCTCAAGGAGGCGCCGGTTACGCCTTTCAGGAGAACAGTGTCACTGTCGGAGAAGACGACCAGCGTGTCGCTCCCGACCTGCCGGAGCTCGCTGTAGTTTTGGTATCCTGAAATCTCCAGGAGATCATCGCCGGAAAGGTCGAAGTCGGTGACGGTGTCGTGGCCATGGCCGGCGGCGAAGACGAAGCTGTCGTTTCCCGTTCCACCGGTGAGGATATCGGTGCCAAGACCACCGACGAGCCGGTCCGACCCGCCCCGGCCGTCCAGCCGATCTGCGCCGCCGAGGCCTTCGAGCGTGTTCGCTGCGCCGTTGCCCACCATGGTGTTGGCGAGCCCGTTGCCTTTTCCCGCCAGATTGGCAGCCGACCTCAGGAAGAGGTTTTCGATGTTGTCGGCCAGGGTCCAGTTTAGATAGGCGTGCGTCTCGTCAATGCCGCCATTGGTCGCCTCGATGGTTTTGTCACTGGCGTTGTCGACATAGTAGACGTCATCACCCGCGCCGCCGACAAGCGTGTCGGCGCCGACCCCGCCGATGAGCTGGTCGGAGCCGCCGCGGCCCTCCAGCAAATCATCGCCCGCCAGCCCATCCAGCACGTTGGCTCCCTCGTTTCCGCCGAGTTGGTCGGCAAAGGAAGACCCTGTAAGATTTTCAATGCCGGTGAAGGTATCGCGGTCTCTTCCGATGCCGGTCCCGTCCAGCCTGAAGTGTTCCTCCAGGGCATCTATCCAGTGCGCGGCGATTTTCGCATAGCCATCGGCAGTCGGATGCAGTCCGCTGTCAAGCGGCGGTGCTGTGATGTCATCCGGCGTCAGATCACGCATGTCGACAAAGATGACCTTATGCCCTTGGGCGGCCAGTTCAGAGATCAGGCCGGGCATTGCATCGTTATACGCATCGACACGGTCTGCACGCGCTTGTGACTGTTGGCCGACGCGAACGGGAGGCAAGGATCCGACGAAGACGGTTAAAGCGGGATCGCTGGAGGTCAGGCTGAGCAAAAGGGTGCGCAGATCCTGCAGCATCGTTGGCACGCTATCGGTCGAGCTGTCATTTGTTCCGGCGATCAGCAGCACGGCGTCGGGTTTCGTAGCTGCCACAACATCGTTGTCGATGCCGTTCAGTTGATTGAGCGTCCAGTTGCGATGGCCTTCGTGATCCCGATCGCCCATGGTGGCGGGGCCGTTGGACGAGGAACCGACGAAGTCGATCTTCACATTGAGTGCGCCCAACTGTTCCAGCATAAACTTCCGATATCCGCCGCTTTCGGTATCGGAAGAGCTCGCGATCACTCCATATGTAATGGAATCGCCCAGCGGCAGTATCGACAGCAACTTGTAAGCATGACCGGAAGCCAAATCGGCGATGACTCCACGGGACGAAGCGCCGTAAGTGACTGCGTCCGAACCGGCACCGCCGGCGAAAGCGTCTGGACGGCTGCTATCATAGAACACCGTCATAGTGTTTTCTCCACCTGGCAAAGCTTCTCGCGGGCATCACCGCCTAGGCCGCGCAGCAGAAAGGCTCGAGATCGTCACAGCTGATCGGCCAGTCGAGACCGATGCCGCAGAGGCCTTTCAGCCTGAAATCGTTAGTATGGAACGGCGGCATCTGCCCGAACCCGCAGTTGGTTCCGCCTTTCAGGCCGATCGTGTAATTCCACGGTCTGCCGGAGTAGGTGTCCTCGTCTCGGATATTGCTGTTTACGCCGCGTTCGAGCTGACAATCATGCGTGTTGTGGCGCCCCCATTCGAGGACGGGAACGCGAGCTTTCCTCCGTCTGACGAGTTGCTGCAGGAAAAACGCTGAATCGAAGCCAGCGCCGATCACGACGATATCATAGTGCTCGTCGCCGACCTGTTTGCCTCGGATATCGAGTACCATTGTTTATGGCCTCTGCAGCCACTGATACCTGCACCTGACGCCGATGCGATCGGTTTCCTGCAGGTCAGCGAGACAAATTCAATGTTGCATCGCACTCTTAGGCACTGCAACATAATATTTGCCACTACTTTGGGTAGTTATGCAACATTTTTTTGAGCCTCCAATACCCTGGCTCGACACCGGGCATGGTGACGAGGGCTGGGCGATCGCTGTTGCTGTTATTATACTAAATTGCGACAGATCGGCGATTTAACGCGGGCATTTATCGACAATTGGTGCAATTGCGCGCGCGCATTGAGCCAGGCGGCATCTTGAACTTTCGTCGTTGCCTGTGCGTTTAGGTTGTAGTAGCGTCCTGTTGCAGTGCAGCAATATCCCGACCGCAATGTGCGGCCGCGTGAGGGCTCATCCCGTCACCGGAAAGGTGAGCACCGAAACCGAATAGGTGAGGCGAAAATTCCGGAAGACGGGAGAAGCATGGTATGAGCATCGGAGCGGGCAGCGCCCGGCGTTGGCCGTCAGTCGGCATCGAGCGTTCACCCGTTGAGCGTTATGTCCTTGCAGCCTTTCTTTTTTTCCCGTTCCTGTGCGGGCTCGTTCCGATCCTGTTGTACGAGAACGCGGCATCCCGCGTGGCGTGGCACGATCCTGCCCTCGCCACGGCAAGCGCCATCGGGTTGGCTCTACTTTGCTGCCTTTTTGCATTCGTGCGCTATCCCGCCGAGGCGCGGGCTGCGCGAATTATCGTCGTTGGCCTGGCGATAACGCTGGGTCTCTTCAGCTTCGGGCTTGGAGACGAACTCGGCATTGCCGACGCAGCTCGTGCCGACGCGTTGGGCAATGTACTCATCTATTCTCGCCTGATCGCGCTAGCGGCGGCCGTTTTTTCGATCCTGCGGCCATCCTTTGCCATTTTCCCGATGGTCTATTTCGCCTTTCACAAGGATGTCACACGGGCAGTTTCCGGTGCAGCGGAACTGGGCCGCAACGACTATGCGCCCTTGATTGAGGTCGGTCTCTTCCTGGCCTGTGGCCTGTTGGCCCTTGGCCTGCTGCAGAGTTTGAGCCGGCTGAAGCTCTTCACCAGGAACCTGCCCAGCCTTAACGAACTCGGAACCAGGGAGTTCGCGGCCCAAGCTGCCGGCATATTGCTGCTTGCCGGGATCGGCGCCCATTTTGGCAACTACTTCATGTCCGGGATGGCCAAGGTCACGCTTGACGGAGGGCCGATGAGCTGGGTCCTGGAGAACCCGACCAGTTCTATAATGCTGGCCGGGTACGGGTTAGGCGCGGCCCCGTTGGGCTTTTCCGAATCCTTGCTCGCTCATGCTTATGAAGCAGTCAGGGCGGTCCAGATTCCGATGAATGTCGTTATCCTTGCTGCGCAGCTTCTATGCTTTCTCGCGTTTTTGCGCCGGCGATGGCTCATCGGCCTGACCGCGTTCTTCGATCTCATGCATATCGGGATCTTCCTTCTGAGCGGCGCTCTTTTTCTGCACTGGATCATCTTGAACAGTCTGATCGTCGCGGCCCTGACGAGAATGAAGGAAAATTCGTTTTCAACAATTGCCGTCGTAACCGGGATTGTTGTCACGATATTCGGCCACGCGGTCTTTTATAACGCGCGGCTCGGCTGGTACGATTCAAGGCAAATCCGGCAAGCACATTTCGAGGCGCTGACGAAGGAAGGTGACTGGGTGCGGGTCGCACCGAGCTTTTTCCGCGACGCCTCCTATCTGCTCTATGGCCGTCACTTCGGCTATCAGGAATATCGTCGTGAATCCGGCCACGTTCCGACCTCAGCTTGGGGCCAGATCGGGATCAGGCAGGTGCAGCCAAAGTCGTCGGACGTTGCCTCGTCCAACTATGAGGTCATGAAGCTTACCAAAGAGTGTGCCTATCCAGTCGAACTGCCAATCACGCCGCCTGACTACGATGCGACCCGCCCGGCGCCGTTTATTCTTGGGCAGCACAATCGCGCCGCGAACTTGGCGAACTCGACTGTTGCGGTCAGTTACAACTTCTATCCACACCATCATTATTCCATGCCGTTCCTGCACCGCGCTTTTGAGGCGCTGGAGCCTCGCGACATCGTGGCGTATCGATACCTGGTCGAAACCGTCTGCCTGGATGTCGCAGACGGCAAGGTTATGCGGCGGCTCATGACCCAGACACTGGGGCCCAGAATCGATGTCCGCCAGTGAATCCGGAGAGGGCGTCGCGATCGTTTATGACGGCGAATGCCCGTTCTGCAGCCAGTACGTCAAGATGGTCAGGCTTCGTCAGGCCTTCGGACATGTTCGACTGATCGATGCCCGGTCCAGTGATCCAAAGGCTCTGGAGGCGCGCGACCGTTTTGATCTCGACGACGGCATGGCCGAGATGCGTGCAACCTTGCCGTTTGAATCGGTCGGCGGCGACGAGCACAGAGCCAACAGCGGACGTTTAGTGCGCGAGTTCCGACTATAAGGCAGCACCCAGTTTCCACTCTCGCAATCCTTGCTCCTGACGCTGGTCCAAGATCGCAACGGAAGTTCAATTTCTTTCCCTGTACAGCCCGTCATAATAATAAGGGTGGGCGGCGGCATTACCAGCATGTCTCGAGGAGGAGATAAAAATGCGGCTCGATAGGTGTTTTAATTTTGCAGGTAAGGTTTCATCGGCGCTTTCTGCCGCAGCAGGAAGGAAACGGCGTCTGCGTCAGACTATCCTGATATGTGCGGCTGTGGCGGCCGGTTCAGCGATCGCAGGTTTTTCGGCACAAGGCACCGAAACGGGAGCCTGGATCACCACTTGGGCTGCCACACCGGCTCCGCGCTGGTCGGATGATCTTCCTGCGCCTTTCGGAGTGCCGGAGGTATTGGAGAATCAGACCGTCCGCCAAGTTGCCCGCATCAGCGTTGGCGGCAATAGCGTCCGGGTCGTCCTATCGAATGCTTTCGGCGACAAGCCGCTGACTATCGGCGCCGGCAGCGTGGGAATAGCAGGCAAGGACGGCGACGTCGATCAGGCGACGCTGAAGCCCATCACCTGGGGCGGCAAGAGTTCTGTGGTCGTTCCGCCGGGAGCCCCGATCCTCAGCGACCCCGTCGCCCTCCCGGCAGAAGCGCTTTCCGAAATCTCGGTCAGCATCTTCCTGCCGAAGAAGACGGCGCTCTCGTCGGTGCATTGGGACGGTGTGCAAACCGCCTATATCTCCGGCCCGGGCAATTTCACAAACGACGCAGCGTTCAAGGCTGACAGCACGCTCAAATCGCGCCTTTTTCTGAGCGATATATGGGTTGACGCCGCACCGGAATCGCAGGCGATCGTGTTTTTCGGGGATTCCATCACGGATGGAAATTGCTCGACTCCCGACGCCAACAATCGCTGGCCAGACCATATCGCCAGGCGATTGCAGGAGGCCAACCGCAAGGTCGCGGTGGTTAACGAAGCTTTTTCGGGCAATCGGGTGTTGACCGACGGTATGGGTGTCAATGCTCTGGCACGTTTCGATTCTGATATCCTGAGCCATCCCAAAGTCTCGACCGTCGTCGTAATGATGGGCATCAACGATATCGGCTGGCCCGGCGAAAATGCAATTACGCCGGACGACAAGCAACCGACCGCCGAAGAGATTATCACCGGATACAAACAGCTCATCGACCGCGCGCATGCCCATGGCGTACGCATTGTCGGCGCGACGTTGACTCCTTTCGCCGACACCTTCAAAGGGCTTCCTACCGAGGGTTACTACACACCCGAGAAGGAAAAGATACGCGTCGCTGTGAACGAATGGATCCGCACCGGCGGTGGCTTCGATGGCGTGATCGACTTCGACAAGGTGATGGAAGACCCGGCCAAGCCTGGATACCTGCGCGACGGCTACGACTGCGGCGATAACCTCCATCCCAACGACGCTGGATACAAGGCGATGGCGGACGCGGTCGATCTCGACGTCCTTTTGGGTCCAGCCAAATAGGTCGCTGCTGACCTTGCCGCCCTGCTTAGGCATTGCGGCAAGGTCGGTTCGAGCATGCCTCAAGTGAGCCCGAGCCGGACAAGATGGCGTACGACCGGTGAGAACATTTCCTGACCGATGTAAGCTCCGGTGTTCGTATTTTCGAAGAGTGGGCTGGCGACGGCCGCATCCTCGACCACGGGAATACCTGCCTGGCGTGCTTGAGCCATCATCTCGTCGGCCGCTCGGCGCTGGCCCTTGCCGACGACCGTCGGCACCGGCGTTTCACCCTTGACGTAACGCAACGCCACTGCGCGGTCGCCAGCCACGAAGACGATGACCGCGTTTTTCACGCCCAGCTTCGCAGGTTGCATCACGGTCTCACGCCGCTGTCGCTGCTGTTCATGCCGAATCAACGGGTCGCCTTCGAGGTCCTTGTGTTCGCGCTTGTATTCAGTTGTCGTCATGCGCATGTCGCGCAGGAACAGCCAGCGCTGAATGGGAACATCGATCACGCCGATGACGACAAAGGCCAGGGCGGCGGCAATTCCAAGTGGTGTCAGCACCGCCTTGATGATCGGCTCCAGGCATGACGGAGCGCATCCTGGAGCATCGAAGAGCGGCTGCAGCCACGCGATCAAAATGAATGCGAAGAGGCTGGCCAGCAATACCACCTTGGCCAGGCCTTTGGTGAACTCGATGACGTTGCGCAGCGACAGGATCTTCTGAAGGCCCTTGGCCGGGTTTATGTGATCGAATTGCGGCTTGAGCGGCTCAAACGAGAAGACCGGCCCGAACGTCCCCAGCATGCCGAAGGCCACGGCGAGAACGACAACGATTCCGACGAGCGGCAAAGTGGCAAGCATCAGCAATGACAACGAATGGCGGATGGCCCGCTGGCTGATTTCCCCGAACGAATCGCCGGGGGCGGTCACGGTCTGCACGAGTTCCGAAAGGTGCTCGACGAGCGTTGGCCAGGCAAAACAAAGATAGCCAAGTGCTGCGAAAAGCGTGAAGCCGGAGCCCAGGTCGCGGCTTTGCGAAACCTGGCCTTTCCGGCGAGCGTCGCGAAGCTTCTTGTCGGACGCCGGTAGTTTCTTTTCCTCAGCTTCTTCGGCCATGTTGCAATCTTATCGCACTGTTGTGGTTCCAGTCGGCCAAGGCCGTGTGTAAGGTGCGTCGGGCTTGAATACGGAGAGGTGGATATGCGGCTGCACGTCGTGTTCTTGCCCGTCGTCGCCATGCTGGCGGCGGCCGGTTGTCAGACGACCAAAACCGACACCGAGCAGGCAAAGGCGCAAGGCCCGTCGTCGCAATCCGAGCGTCTGATCAAGCTTGCGGACGATATACATGCGCAGGGAGACAGTGGCACCGCAATCGCGCTCTATCAGCGCGCGGCAGCGATGCCTGATGCCAAGCCGAGCGCCTTCGTCAAGGCGGGCGAGGCCTATATGCGAGCCGGCTATCCCGCCGAGGCGGCCAGAGCCTATCAGGCCGCGCTCGCAAAAGCGCCCAATGACGGAGGGGCAATGCTCGGGCTTGGCTCGGCGATGATGGAAACGGGCGATATCGATGCCGGCATGCGCGCGCTCGCGCAGGCCGCGCCGCTGGTCAATACTAGCAGCGCCTACAATCGGTTGGGCGTGGCGCAGACATTCGCCGGTCAGACGGGGGAGGCGCAGACCACTTTTGCTCAGGCGTTGAAACTTGCGCCGGGGGATCTCGACGTCGAGAGCAACATGGCGTTGGCCGCGGCGCTCGAAGGCAATTCCACCACAGCACTCCCGCTGGTCCAGAAGATCTCCGCCGCACCCAATGCGCAGTTGCACCACAAGCGCAACGTCGTGGTGGTCTACGGACTTCTTGGCCAGGCCGATCAGGTCAGGGCCTCGCCGCCGATCGGCCTGGCGACCAAGGAGGTGAATACCTTGCTTGCGCGTGCCAGAACCATCCGGTCGAAGGGCAGCACACAGGCCAGGGCGAAAGCGCTCGGCTCTATCCTCGGCTAGCGCAGCGAACCGGAACGCGCGAAGCCGATTTGGGTCGAGCCCGACGCCAAAACAACCGGATAAAGTAGTGCACCGCGGGCAAGGCCGCATCGGCTCACTCGACCGGGAGCGTTGTTTGCGGCGTCAGCGGCCCGCTATTGGCTCCACCCATGGGAGCCTCTTCGCCTTTGAGGTAGCGCCGGGCGGCATTTGCAGTCGGTGCGGCCGCCGCCGCCCCCATGCGCCGGCCCTCGACGAGGTCACGCTGGCTTTCGGCCATGCGTTGAAGGTTGTAGGCGTTGGCGCAACCGGACGGCAGGTGGGAGCCGACGCCGGAGACGATCGTCAGATCGGTCGCAGCGGCAGAACGGTCGTCATCGGCCGGTTCGTTCAGACATGCATTGGGAGCAAGCACGGAGCCGCTGACGCCCTTCTCTGAGCCGCCGGTGTCGGTCGAAACATAGCTGTAGCCGGGAGAATAGTCCTGCGACTGTTGCGGGTTCGCGCAGCCGACCAGAAGCAGCGCTGGAAGAACAGAGCACAAAGCGATGCGAAATGTCATGTTCCGTTCCCCACTACTTGATGATCAGGCCCATCGCCGATGCGTCATTGGCGCGCTTCCTGTGCCGCTTGGCTGCCGGACGATCGAGCGGCGTGGCGAGACTGTCGCGCACCGGCTCGACCAGATAAGGCGTGATCAGGATCACCAGTTCCGTCTCTTCGCGCTGGAAACGCTGTGACTGGAAAAGCGGGCCAAGGACCGGCACATCGCCGAGAACCGGAAACTTTTCCAGATTACGCGAGGTCCGCTGCTGGAAAAGACCGGCGATCGCAAAGGTCTGGCCGCTCGCCACTTCGACCGTGGTGTCGGCCCTGCGCACGACGAAACTCGGCATGGCGAAGCCATTGGCGCTTACTGAGCCTGCTTCCGACAAGGAACTGACTTCCGGCTGGACATGGAGCGCAATACGATTGCGGCCGATCAGCGTAGGGGTGAACCCGAGGGAAACGCCGAAGGGCTTGTACTCAACGGTAACGACGTCAGTTCCTTGCGGAATCGGAACCGGAATTTCGCCGCCGGCAAGAAAGCTTGCGGTCTGACCGGTCATCGCCGTCAGGTTCGGTTCGGCCAGTATCTTGACGATGCCGTTGCGTTGCAGCGCTTCGATGAGAATGTCGAAGTTGATGCCATGCGTCTGGTCCATGTTCAAACCGAAATTACCGGTGCCGGAGGGCACACCATTGTCCTGGAACATGTTGAATTCGAAACCGCCGCTCCTGTACCCGACAGACCAATCGACGCCGTACGACTGCAGTTCAGTGCGTGAGACTTCGGCGAAGCGGACCCGGATGTTGACCTGCTGCGACCCCTGCACGGTCATGTCGTTCAGCGGCGGCTGATCCGGCGGCGAGAACGTACGGGCGATGTTGTCGACATCCGTTGCCTCTTCGACGCCTCGTGCCTCGCCGGTCGCAACAATGCGGGTTCCGAAAATGGAGAGATTTGTCGCCGAGTTCGGCTGCATTGCGTCTTTCGCTTCGTTGGCAGGCGTGACATCGGGGGTGACGCGGAACTGGGCCGTTGCCTCGACCCGCTCATCGGCTGTGATTGCAATGAGGTTGGTCAGGCCGGGCTTTAGGCCGAAGACATAGACCATTCCCGGCGACACGACCTGAAGGTCCGCGATCGTGGTGTCCGCGATCAGGACGGATTCGACGGGTTCATTGAAGCGCAGCAGGCGTCCTTGCCCGACCGGCAGGTCGACCGTTGGCTTGCTCGGCAATGGCGACATGTCCTGTGCCATCGTGTCGGCAAGTGTGAACAAAAGCGCCAGCAAGACGCCAACCGTCGCGATAGCGAGCCAGCGCATCCGCCCGGCGAAACTGGCGGATCGAACGCCTGCTGCGGTATCGTGGATTGTCATGCCGTTCCCCTCTTGAGCATGTAGTTCCCCCAACTGTCCCTATCCGTCCGGCCGGCGTCATGAGGCTGCCTCTTGTCCGGCTTTCGCCGCAGCCGATGGCAGCGACTGCGAGGCATTGCGTGCCATGCTCGAGCGCCCGGCTATCGTGGCCAATGGCTGGACGTTGAATTCCTGTGCGAGTTCCTGGAAGGACAGAACCGGGAGTTCAATGGCATTGTGCGTGAGCAGGCTTCGCATGTGACGGCGTATATCCATCGCCGCAAGGACGATCGGTGAGACATCGGTGGCGTGCTGCGACAAGGCGCGTTCGATTTCGGTGACCAAAGCCTGCGCAGCGTTATCCGAAAGGTTCAGGAACGTGCCGGTCGATGTGCTTTGCACCGCGTTTCGCAGGATATCCTCGGCCGAGCGCTGCAGAACATAGGCTGCGATGATGTTGCTGCGGCCAGCGAAGCGGAAGCTGATCTGGCGTTTCAAGGACGTGCGGATGCATTCCGTAAGCAGGACGACGTCCTGTTCGCGTTGACCCCATTCGATCAGCGCTTCGAGGATCAGGCGCAGGTTGCGGATCGGCACGTTTTCGCCGACGAGTCGCCGAAGCACCTCAGCGATTTTCTGCAGCGGCACGATCTCCTGCGCCTGTCTGACCAGATCCGCATATTCCGGCTCCATCTCCGACAGGAGCCTGCGGGTCTCCTGGATCCCGACGAAATGGCCAGCATAGAGCCGAAGTGCATTTCCGGTCCATTTGGCCGCTGTATGCGCCGGTGTGGAGAAGACGAAGCCGGCTTCCTTCAATGCCGAAATGTGGCGATCATCGACCCACATGAATTTGCGCTGACCGGCAATCTGAGAACCTTTTTCGTAAGTCACATCGAGCAGATCGAGATTCGTTGGGTCCGCTTCGACAAGAACGCGGTCGGCGGGGATTTCGGCATCCAGGATGGGTGCCCCCTCCAGATCGATGCGCATGCCTCGCGCTGAAAGCATCTCGTCGACCTGCAGGCCGATAGCGGGAACGTCGACACCGAGATCGCCGAAGAGTTCGCGGCGCACGCCGTCGGCGAGCGCGGCGAATTCGGGTTCCGGGATTGAGCGTCCGAGTTCGGTTCCGAAGCGTACGACGATGCGGTACGAAGAAGGCAGTGTTTCGATGGGGTTTGCTGAAAGCGCCGGATTTCCCGGTTGTTCGGCCATGCCTGCCTGGCCGATGTCTTTGATCTCAGACTCCCGGGCGGTGCGGCGATTGATTGCATAGGCGCCCGCGCCGAAGCAGGCGCCAAGGATCAGGAATACAATGGACGGAAACCCCGGCACTATGGCAAGGCCGACCATGATCACTGCCGCGAGCGCGAGAGCGCGGGAGTCCCGCAGCAACTGGCTGGTTATTTGCCTGCCAAGGTCGCTCGTGCCGTCGGCGCTGCCGACGCGCGTCACCATCGTGCCGGCGGCCACGGCGACGAGCAGCGCCGGTATCTGCGCGACCAGCCCGTCACCCACGGTGAGCAGCGAGTAGGTCGCGGCGGCGTCTCCCAGCGACATATCGTGCTGCAGCGTTCCGATCGCGAAACCACCAATCAGGTTGACCAGAATGATGACAATGCCGGCTATGACGTCGCCTTTGACGAATTTCATGGCGCCGTCCATCGCGCCGAACAGCTGGCTCTCGCGCTCAAGCTGCTGGCGCAGACGGCGTGCCTCCGCCTGGTCGATGTCTCCGTTGCGCAACTCCGCATCGATGCTCATCTGCTTGCCCGGAAGCGCATCAAGGGTGAAGCGCGCGGCAACCTCGGCAACGCGTTCCGCACCCCGCGCAACCACGATGAACTGCGCGACGGTGATGATCAGGAAGACGACGAGGCCCACCGCAATACTGCCGCCGACGACGAAAGTACCGAAGGCGGAAACGATCTCGCCTGCTTCGGCCTGAAGCAGGATCAGTCGCGTGGTCGTGATCGTGATCGCCAGCCGGAACAGGGTAGCGATGAGGATGACCGACGGCAGCGACGAGAACTGGAGCGGATGAGAAACGTAAAACGAAGCCAGCAGGATAAGCACGCTGACGGCGATATTGGCAGTGATGAGAATGTCGACGAGGAAGGTCGGCAAGGGGATGAGCATCATCACCACTGCGACGAGCATCAGGACGGCAATGACCAGATCGCTGCGGCGGGACAGCTTGGCAAGGAAGTGCAGAAATCGCTCCGACACCGTCATTCGGCGGCTCGATGCGATAGGAAGCTTCGCAAGGCATTGTGCGCCTCGGCCCTGCGGCCGGCCACAAGCAACGCGCGGCTCTTCAGCAGCGCTAGCGTCGGGTGGTCCATTCCCTCCAGCGTCTCCAGCCTGGCAATTGTTGCAAGCGCTTTGTCCGCTTCGCCATCGAGTATGAGCAGATGCGCCAGTGTCCGCAGGACGCCGGCATTTCCCGGCGACAGCTGTGCGGCGATAAGCAGGTATGCCGCGCCCCGCTTTGCCTGCCCGTGACAGCCGTAGAGATAGCCCAGGACATGCAGCAGATGCACTGTGTCACGCGGATCGGTCAGGTTTCGATTCCTTCCTGTATCCGGGCAAGCAGATCGCGATGACGCTCGATTTCATCCTCCATCAGCGTTCTGGCAAGTGTCTTGAGTTGCTCGCCACCCTCAAGACCGGGAACCAGATGCGTTACAAAATGCTGGAGAATAGGTACGGAGCGACGCAGGATGGCTGGCTCGGGAATACCCGGCATGACGAAATTGATGAGTGCCTCGTCGAGCGATTCGCTATTTGTGCCTCGAGAGGGCTGGAATTCGGCGTTTTGTGGCTTTTCCGTACCAGCGGCCGATGTCGTCCCCTGAGCACGGCTTGCGGCTTTGTCGACGCCATTCATCCGCCGCCGGTTGATCGCCTGACCGCGCACACCTTCCGCCTGCCGCACCTCGCGGCCGGTTGTATCGATCCTTGCCGTATCGAACCGCGGCCCTTCAAGCCGGCGGTTCACGGATATTTCAGCGCGACCGTGGCGCCGCCCTTCGTCAGGAGAAGTTCCGTCTCGCCAATGTACTTGATGGTCCAGCCGTCATTCGTGAATGCACCTTCATGATAGCGTGCGCCGTCGGCGGCGATGACGTAGGGCCGCTCGCCGTACCAGATCGCCTGCAGCCTCAGGCGCGGAGCCTGTTCGGCGTTGCCGATCATAACATTGGAGACGAGGGGAATGTGCGCGCCGAACGTCTGGTCGAACCAGGATTGCGTTTCGGTCCAGGCATCATCCTTGTCATTGGGGATCATACCCGAGACCACGAGCCGTCCAGGTGATCGCTGAACAGCCAATGTGCTGATGCCAGATTGATCGAGGCGCAGCCTGAGTTGGCTTTCCGCCTCAGTGGCACTGGGTATTTGCGTTGGCGATGAATCGTTCAGGACACTTTGCCCGGCCTCGCCAGCAAAGGCCACTCTGATCGGTTCACGGTCTTGAGCGGATATGTTTTTGCCAATGTCGGGCTTGGCGAGAGAGAACCCATTCGCAGCGACGGAGACAGCGAACACGGCAAAGAGAACGCTGCCTGCAACCAGGAGGGGGCGATCAGAAACGGACCAGCGATTCGGCGGGCGTTCTGGGTTGATCAGCCGGATATGGGCATCGCCGATACCTATCGTGAGCGGCAGCTTGCCGCGGCTGCCCTGGCCCTCATGGATGATCTCGCCCGTGGCGAGTGTGACGTCGCCGCCGACGGCTTCGATTTCAATCTGGCTGCCCTTGCGCCGCAACCTTGCGTGGACCGGCGCGATGCCGGCATCCCTGAGGACAATGTCGGACTCCGTGCTGGAGCCGACAGTATACAGAGGCTCGACCAGACTAAGTTGGGCGCCCGCGTGAAATCCATGAGTTACGCTGAGCGCAATGGAATGTCCGGATCCCGGGGCGTGGGCGATAATCGAACGGAGCCGGCGCGCGGGCGCTGCATCCCAATATTTGCCGATAGAATTAGCGGTCATGCCACTTCATCTCCCGCCGATGACAACTCAGACGCAGCCTGACAGCGGCGTCGAAACATTCCTGCCGTGCAAAGTACGCCGCCGGTTGCTTGCGGCGGCGCAGGGTTCGAGAATCCCCTTAGGCCTTTTCAGCCGACTGGCCGAGCGTCCTTGCGGTGCTCATCAGCATGTCATGTTGGGATTTCGCGATCTCTTTTGTGATCTCGAGGCTGAACATGCGTTCCTGATGCTTGATCATCTTGTCCAGGTTCTGTTCCGGCGACCCGGCAGAGCCGGATGTAACGGGAGGGGTAGGCGCCATGATTGTCTCCTTGAGGGACCATTCAAGTTACAAACCCCGGAATCACGACGATGCGATCCGGCAGGTTGCGAAAGCAGCTTAAGGCAGCATGATCGAAAATGAAAGTCCACTTGGAATATATGGACCACTTCAGTTCCAACTGTTGCATTGCCGCCATTCGGGGAGTAATCTGCCATCGGGGTGAATGGGGTATTTTAGAATGGAACAAGGTCCTTTGGCGGAGCTGTTGGTCGAACGCTTCGAGAATATGCCGCCGCAGTTGCGGGTCGCCGCGCGTTTCGTGCTGGATCATCCTAAGGATGTCGCGCTGATGTCGATGCGCGAGCAGGCGCACCAGGCCGGCGTTTCGCACAGCACGATGATGCGCTTGGCGCGATGGCTTGGCCTTGAAGGCTACGAGGATATGCGCAGCCTTTATGCGCGCGCGCTGCGTGAGACAGGCGCCGGTGAGCCGGCGCGACAGGGTATGGGGCAGGACGACGGCGATCCGGGATATTCGACTGCAGGCGTCGTCGCCGACACGCTCGCGGCGCAGATTTCAAGTCTGGGTGAGTACGGCAATGCCTCGCAATTCGCCGCCGCCGCCGAGCTCCTTGCACGATCACGCAATCTGTTCGGTCTCGGCTCGCGATCCGGTTATCCGGTTGCGAACCACTTCGTTCACATCATGTCGTTTCTGGCTGGCGGTGACCGCAAGGTGACGCTTGTCGGCGAGATGGGCGGACATGGTCTGGATGCCTTGCAGGGTGCGGGACGGGACGACGTCCTCCTTGCTGTGGGCATGTCGCCTTATGAACGCACGACGATCGACGTGGCGCGCCAGTCGGCCAGGCAGGGTGTCGGCGTGGTGGCAATCACCGATAGCAGCGTGTCGCCGCTGGCCCGGATCGCGCGGGAGACCATCATCGTTACGGCAAATTCGCAGTCATTCTTCCGCAGCATGGCGCCGGCGTTCGCCGCCGTCGAGATTCTGGCGGCACTGACGGCCGCGCAGTCTGAAGTGAATGCTGCAGAACGAGTAAGACAGTCGGACGAGCAACTCGCTGCTTTCGGCATTTATTGGAAGCCGCTCCGGTAGGCACAGGGCTTCCACTGTCGGGCGCGGGGGCGTTGACGGCAGGCAGACTGCCTGAACCAGGACTGGACCGGCTCCGGAGGTTGTTTGATGATCCGCCCGATTAATACCGTCAAGCCGCCGCCGCCCAGGGTCGATCCAAAGGCCAATGCCGAGCAGACTACGCGGCTGCAGGCGGAAGCCACGAAATTGCAAAATGAAATCCGGCTCGCCAACAAGATGGGTGAGGCCGACGCGGCCGCGGGCGCCCGCCAGCGGCTGACGCAGGTCAATGCGGAACTGACGACGGCACAGCCGACTGCCCCGGCGGCGCAACCAGGACCGGTGCCGCCTGCCGCAGTCACCGCAGCAAACGGCAACGGCGGCGCCACCGCCGCGCCTGCGCTTTTCACGACGCAGAATTTCGGCGGTACGCCAAACCTCCTGCTGACCAGTGGTGAGCCCGACGACGGTGGTGTTTCGCCGGAAGTCACCAAGGCGAAGGACATTCTCAAGGAGATCGAGGGCGGCAAAAGCATCGACAACATCGCCGCCGAGCAGGGACTGGCTCCCGAGGATGTGGTGGCGGCTCTGAATGCCGGCGGCATGACGGCGGTAGCGACCGAGCACGCCAACGGCGACACCCGCACGGTGGTGATTACCGCCGGAGACCGCACGATCACCGAAAACCAGGATTATCACCACGGCGGCTACTACACCGAAGTGACCGGCCCCGACATGCAGGCGACTTCCTCGCCGATCCGGGACGATCTCGGCCGCAAGGAAACCACCAGTGTCGACGCGCAGACCGGCGCGATCACGACCACACTGGTGGACGATCTCGGCGACGGCGCGGTCACCGAACGCACGACCAATCCCCAGACCCGTGAAACCACAACCACCGAAACGAGTGGTGACGGTGCCGTCACCACCACAAGGAACCTGCCGAATGGGTCGACCGTGCAGACGGTGACGCCCGCCGGCGGCCCCGCATTGCCGGTAACCACGGTTACGGCTCCGGGCGGCGAGGTGACCACACTGGCGCAATCGCAAACGGCGGACGGCTCGGGCGTGCCGTTGATCCAGGAACAGCTTGCCGCGGGCAAAAGCATTGACGAGATCGCCGAGGAGAGCAAACTTACGCCGGAGCAGGTGATCGCCGAGCTGAACGCCGCCGGCCTCGAGGTGACGCAGGGCGGTGACCCTGGCGAGACCCTCCAGATCGTCGTCACGGATCCGAATACCGGCAGGACCGTCACCTACAACAATGACTACCATCATGGTTCGCGCTCGGTGACGACCACCGAGGGAAGCACCGAGACGACCGACATGGTCGACGGCAACGGCGTGACCACCCAGATCGAGCGCAACACCGAGACCGGCGAGCAGACCACCACCATCGTCGACCCCAGGAACAACACCGAAACGACGATCGTCTTCGACAAGGACGGCCGACGCACCGAAACAATCGTAGAGACGCTGAACGACGGCGAGCCGATCGATTACGAGGTCCAACCCGGTGACAATCTGAGCGACATCGCCGAGGCGCATGGTGTGACGCTGGACGATCTCGCCGAGAGCAATCCGGAACTGTTCACCTCTCCGCGCGATCCCGACCTTATTCATCCGGGAGAGACCGTGGTGATCGAGGGTGCCACCAGGACCACCGTCAATGTGACGTTTAACGGCTACACTCTGACCACGTCGCCAGACGGCAAGATTACGCTGACCAACGATACCACCGGCGCCGTTACAGATATCGCGGCCGGCACCGCGCAGGAAGCGTTGGCCGAGTTGTTGCTGGACATCAACCCGAACAGCAATGACCCGGAACAGGCCAAGGAAGACCAGATACTCAAGACGACGCTGGACGGCATATTCGGCGGAGCGACGCCAGAGCTGACCACGGAGGCGCTTGAAAAGCAGCAGGCTGTGGTCGCTGCAATGGAATTATATGGTCGGGGACAAGACGCAACCGGCGCGACTCTCGACGGTGGTCCCACGTCGGTTGGTCCCTACGGGAACCCACCATCAGCCACGGCTCCTTCAGGCGGGAAGTGGGTGCCGTTGCTGGTCGACGGGAGCTGGAAATGGTTCGACCCGGAGGTGGCCAAGGCGATCGCAGCCGAGAACGTGGCGATTGCGAACTTCGGTGAGGCAGAAGCAAAGGCTGCGCAGAGCGCAGCACAGCTCGACGTCTATGCACTTGACCCTGAATTCAAGAACGCCATGGAGGGTGCCGAGTCGACGCTCGACGAGGCGTTGGCGCCTTATGGACTGGATTGGAAGCCGCCCGAGCCGAAGGGCACGCTGGCAGATGCGCAAAGTCGGTTGAGCCTCGCCAACAACGCGCTTGAAAGCGCCAGCACCGCCCGGGCCGAATACGAGCAGGGCCAGACGTCACTTCTCGAAGCGATCGACAAACAGGTAGACCTGCCGACGCTCAGCGATCCCAACCAGACGGCTGTCAGCAGCCCGGATGGCCCCAGTGCCGAGGAAACCAGCCAACAAGGAAAGGCCGCGCACGCGGAGGTCGCCGAGCTCTTTACAAACGTTTCGCTACGCACCGCCAACGGCAACAAGGCCACGATCGATCAAATGATCAGCTCGACCGAGCTGGAGCTGAAGCTTACCGATGCCAAGCCTGGAAGCCCAGAATACACGGCCATCGAAGAGCGGCTTGAAGGTCTGCAAACGCTTCAGGGGGCCGCGGCCAATCAGGTGACCCTGGCCGAGGCATATCAGGAGTATGGGGTTGCACAGGCAGAGGCGGCGGATCTTGCCGTAACCATGGAGCCTCTCAAGCAGCAACTGCTTGCGCAGGCGCAGGAAAGAAACCCGCACCATTTCGATTGGGAAGGCTATACCAATGGACATGGTGACTTTACTGGCAAGATAAAATCGCAGGACATAGTCGAGGAGAACGGTCAGCTCTATGTCGTTACCGTCTATGAGAACGCCACTTTCACCGACGAGAACGGTGATGACACCAACGTACATAAATCTGCCCTGACATATGACCTCAACGACGAGGGTATCAGGGAAGATTTCCGCAACGATCCGCTCAACAAGCAGTGGCAGGAGATGCTGGCCTCGACGCAGGACATATCGTCGGCGCCGGTATGCACAGCCAGCGGCACGGGATCGCAATCGGCGCTGGACGCGGCCAAGTCGAAGATTGTCGGCGTGCAGGTCGACCAGCTTGATGCCGGGCTGAGAGATGCGAAGACGGGGCTCGTCGACGCGACAACGGCACGCGACCAGGCGATCACCGACTACGGGCCGGGAACCGTAGAGGCGCCCGCTGGCACGCTCAAGCCGGGCGAGACGGCGGTGAAGATCCCGGTGAACGGCCGCGACCTGTGGGTCGCGCCGGAAGTTGCCGCGGCCTACGAGGAGCAGGGGTCGGGCGCAATCGGCGACAGCGGCAAGTGGGTCCAGATCGAGATGGACGGCCAGAAGCTGTGGGTGCACCCCGAAGTTGCGGCCGCGGAAATCGATCGAGGCCAGGCGGAGACCGAAAAGAACCAATTGGAGGACTGGGAAGAAAACGTGCGGCCGGCGATGGTGGCTGGGCGCGACTGGTACGCTTTTTCCGCAAGCCACCCCAAGCTTCTCGAATACGGTTCCGCCGAGCATGAGGCGAAACTCAAGTACGAGTATTTTGAAGAACACAAGGACCAGGCGCTGGCTGGATATCAGGTCCAGTTCGAGAACCTCTACGAGGCCGGCTTCACCGGCGAATACGAGACATATCCGCCGGACCAACTCAGCACTGCCGTTGGTCAGACCCTCGGGCTCGACGCGCCGAGTGAAGACGTCCAAAAGGTCACCGAAGAAATCACCGACCGCGCCGGCGACGACGCCGAGGTCAAGATCGTGCCGGTTTTCTCCCTCGACGGCGGGAAGGAATCGACGACGGCTTTGTTCGCGATCAAGAGCGGCGGCGACGAAATCGGCTATGTCGACAGCTCGGGCAAATATTACAGCAGCTTTGACGAATTCCAGCACGAGAACCGCATCTTCAGCGAGAAGGGCAATCTGGTCATGGCCAAGGGCGGCGACATGTCGCTCGGCGAGGATGGTTTTTCGCTCGACGAACTGGAAGTGGCCGACGCGCGCAAGGTGGGTTTCTGGGACAAGGCTACCGACATTGGCCTTGGCATCGTCGCCGGTGTCTCCACCATCGTCTCGTTCGTGCCGGGCGGCCAATGGGCGATTCCCATCGCGATCGGCTCCGGATCAATCCTTGGCGGCAAAGCTCTGATCAAAGAGGGTGATCACCTCCTGCAGGGCGGCGACTTCGACAGCCAGTCGGCCTGGAATGTCGCCACCGGCGTAACTGCGTTCCTGCCAGTGGGCGCGGGTGCTCTGCGCACATTCGGCTTGGCCAAGACAAGCCTGTCCAGATCCCAGGCTTTCGCGGGCGGCTTCGGGATGACCCGCATGAAGGATGCCAGCTGGGGCTTCGGCAGATTCCAGGTGAACGTAGAGGAGGCCTCTTATGCTGGTAAGGTCTCGGAGTTTATGCAAAGCGGCAACAAGCTGACCACCGCTGCGTGGAGCCTCGATGCCGGCGCCGTGGTTACCGGTGTTCCGTTGCTCGGCAAATCGGTGGAAGATCTGGCGGCGCATGGCGGCGAGATGTCCCTGCTCGAGCTCGCGAACGCAGTCGTGGGCATAGGCGTCGGCACTGTCGGCACAGGCTTGGGCGGCCGCTCTCTGTTGTCCAACATGCCTGGAACCGGCGGCGCCCGGAATGAAACTCATAC
This sequence comes from Mesorhizobium sp. WSM4842, assembly GCF_055901575.1. Taxonomy (NCBI): domain Bacteria; kingdom Pseudomonadati; phylum Pseudomonadota; class Alphaproteobacteria; order Hyphomicrobiales; family Phyllobacteriaceae; genus Mesorhizobium; species Mesorhizobium sp. WSM4842. The sequence continues at coordinate 5,721,253 of NZ_CM148372.1, read as the reverse complement.
GTCGGAGACGGGGCCGCAACCGCGGGCCGTCTACGAAGCCGGCCCCGACGGTGTCTACAGGCCCACCGGCGAGCAGGTCATGCCGGATCCAGATGAGATCATCATCGATGGCGACGCGGCCGGCGAAACATCCGGCCAGCAGGGAGCCGGTTTCGGCGCCCGGAACGGTTTTGACAACACGGGAGGGGCTAACCGTCCAACCGGTCCGAGGGCGCTGCCGGCCGGCGAGTCCGACGGTCCGAACCCACCGCCACCCGCGGGCGGCAAGGGTGATCCATCAGGCGACGGACAATCGTCGCGGCCGATGGTCGTGCATGAGCAAGGCACCGACGGCGTCTATCGCCCGACCGACAAGCTGGTCTTCCACGATCCCAGCCACCCCGTCGTCGAGGGGACGGTTGTCAACGTCCACGATGAAGGGCCGAGCGCCCCGGGCGAGCGCGGCGATCCCGAGAATGCCAGCGACCGAGACGCCGAGGGAGCGCGTGAGCAGAATGTGCGCGTCCCCGCCGACGGCGATCCGATTGTGGTTCCGCCAGTCCGCGGCGATGGAACGACGCGCCCGGCCGAGAGCGGCTTGCGGCTCGTCTGGGACCCGGCGACCAAGACGTTCACCGGCATGCCAGGCCCCAATCCCACGGAATACGTCTACACCAGCGGCAAGGATCCGCAGCAGACGGGCTACCTCGACGGCGCACGCCCTTACGATCCGGCCGTGCTGGCCACCCCGGACGAGGTCCTGCTCCAGTCCGAAACGGAAACACGCGGGGCGGAAGGCACGCGCCCGTTGATGCGCTACACTCTCGGCAACCGCCATACCGGCGAGATGCTTGTCGATTTCAACCTGCCGGAAGGGCAGAGGGTTGTCGCCATACCCGAACCCAAGGCGATCACCGCCGCGCCGGAGCCGGTGCCGGCTCCTGTCGAGCTCGACCCTTCCTTGCCGGTGCTTTATCTCGGCGCCGACGGCCGCTGGACAACCGATCCGAACGCCCGCACGGAGCCACCGGCCGTGACGGACACCGGGCACCCCAGCCGGTTTCGGCCCGACGGCACGCCGATCATCAATCGTTTCTCGTCAAACCCGTACAGCTTCGGCCAGACGTTCAATGCAGTCAAAGCCGGCCTGCGGCGGATCGGCACGCGTTACGCGAATACCGAACCCCGCTATGACTATCCGAAGCTCGGAGAGCTGGTCGACAGCATCTATCACCGGCCGGTTCCGCAGGACGGCGTCACCGCCGGACAGGACATCTATGTCGAGGCCGGCGGCGAATACCTGCCTGCCAAGGTCGTTGTGGCCGGCCCGCAGGCGAGCATGACCCGCGACATCGTCCTGCCGGGCGAGCATGCGACGGATGCCGGCTACCTGGGTTCGGGCAAGACCGTCGAACGCGCCAAGCGCGGGTCGATAACCACGCCGAACGGCCAGATCAGGGTCAACACCCCGGCACGGGAAGTCCATACGTTCGATCCTGCCGACAATCGGGAAGTCAGCCATCGCTCGGCGCTCGGCGAAACCCTGGCCACGATCTTGCCGGCGCTTCCCGACGATGCGGCGACGCCCGCGCCGATGTGGACGCCCGAACAGCTGGAACTGGTCGGCGACTATCTCCACTCCCTCGAACGTTCCAGCGATCCTGTCGTCCGCGATGCGGTGACCATGACCAGAGTGCAGCTCGGCGGCAGGGGCCTGCCTCAGTCCGGCACGGAGATGACGCAGGCCCAGCATCATGCGCTTGGCGAAATGCTCAACGCCGACCGCAACAGCCCGTTCACCGGCTGCAAGCCGGCCGGCCAGCTTTCGATGAACGGCCTGACGACCCTCCAGGTGTTCAGCGCTCAGGGCAAGCTGCCGCATCTCTCGCCGGGAGAAGTGATCGACCAACTCGGCCTGTCGTCCGACGCCAGGCTGCCCCGCGGCGAGCAGTTCCTTACCGCCGGGGCGCTGCCAGGAGAAGCCGGCTGGACCGACGCCGGCCGCGGCATCGTCGGCGATTACCTCAAGGCTGCGTCACGCTCCACCGATCCGAACCTTGCCGCCGCGGGTAATGCCGCCTCGCCGTTTTTCAAGGGGCGCGCCACCAAGCCCGGCAAGGCGGTGACCGCCGCGCAGCAGGATGCGCTCATGCAGGTCCTGCAGGCCGACAGTGGCAGCACGTGGGTCTACGGTCCGAAGCTTCAGCCGGAGACTTCGTTCAAACCCGCCGGCAAGCTTTCGCCGGAAGGCCGCTACAATGAGAAGGTTCTGTCCGGCCACGACACCTGGACGCCGTATCTTTGGCGACAGATGCGCGGTTACGCCGCCAACCAGCAGAAATCCGCGGAACCCGCGGTCCAGTCGCTCGCGCACGCGCTGGAGAACGCGTTGCCTGCAAGCAAGCCCAGGGCCGGGACCGAGATCAACAGCGAGGTGCCCGTCCTGCTGGAGCGGTTGCTGGGTGCCGACAAGGCGAGTTCTTGGCGCGCCCCGACATTCTTCACCGATGCACAAGGGGTCTGGCGGTCCGACCGCGCCACCGTTTCCTGGTTCCTGCAGGAGCACGAAGCCAATGTCCTGGGCGGCCCCGTGCTGAACGACATGGTGACCAACGGCGCCTTGCTGGCTGCCGGGTGGATCCTCGGCCCCGACGGCCGCACCGTCACTCTCGGCGGATCGATGCTCGGCGTCGGCATCAAAGTGCCGCTGCCCAGCCGGCAGGTCTATGGCGAACTCAGCCTGAAGAACAACGGCCCGAACGGCACGGGCTTTCTGCTCCCGGTCCATCCCAACGACGCGAAGGGCCAGAAACTTTTCGTCAATGGATACCGGCCGAATTTCGCTTATGACGAGGCGGCGGCTCCCTCCGCCCGGTGGGTCGCCTCGGCGCCGATGCTGTCGAAGAACACGTTCCAGAGCGAAAGCGCCTTTGGCGCTTCGATATCCCTGGCTGGCTTCTCTCTGAGTGGGGCCTACGTCAATCGCACGCTGCGCTATCTCGGCGGCGAAGGCGGCCGGCCGGGATATACGCACAGGGAGCCTGGCCCGCTCAGCCAACGGGCAGCCTCTTTCTGGGAGGAGGCGACGAGAGGTGGCGCCAGCCACTATAGCTCCGAAGGCAAGGTGCCTGGTTTCGAGGATCGTCTCCTCTACCGCAACTACAACGTCATTGCGCCCGTCGGAGGCGGCAAGCAACCCTGGCGCGGCACCCCCGCCTTCGAGGGCGTTCCGCGCGAGACGGGCGCCGGGCCGCTCAACCGCCTGGACCGCAAGGACCACGGCGCCGGTCTCGCCGTGAACTATAGCCAATGGCCGGTAACGACGGTGGAACTCGGCTCGGTGAGGAAGGACCTTGTCCCGCATGCCCGTACCGCCCGCGCCCACCCCGGATCCTCCGAAGGCGCGCAAAAGGTTTTCTCCGCGCTGGACACTTCGGGAGGGCAACTGACGCCGGACGTTCTGCAGCATCTCGACGCCTATCTCGCCGAAGTTGCGGCATCGCCGCACGGCGATTTAAGGTTTGCTGGTCAGCGCGTGTTGGATGTGTTCCCGGAACTGGGCGTGGCGCCATATCCGGACCAACTCGCCTCCGCCGGCGGACGACCAGACGGCATGAGCAGGCCCGCCTGGAAGGCGTTGCGGCAACAGCTGGACCAGCAGGCCCGCAGCGAACTGACGCCCACGCAGGCCCATTACCTCAACCGGCTGCTCGAGCAGGATGTGCTGCACAATTCGCCGCCGACCCCGCCGGCACTTGGCTCGGGGCCGCCGGATGGCACCCCGCCGGCACTCGGTCCGGGACCGTCGCAAAAAACGCTGCGGATCGTCGACGAGAATGGCGAAACGGCCACCGTGAGGTATCTCGGGACGCCGCCCAAGAGCGCGGAGAACGTATACGTGCCGCCTGCGGATGGCCCGCAACTCCGCAGCGACGACCCGGCCTTGGCTCACAAGTCGCATATTCTGCATCGCGATCCGGAAACCGGGGAGCCGGTCGTGCTGCCCTGGATACGTGGTGCTTCCGATGACCATGTGCCGGGGAGCCTCGGGCATCCCGAGGAAGGCAATCTGCCGGTCGACGGCGCCGGCGACCCTGCAAGACCCTTGCGCGGCAATGTCGGCCCCTATGTTTTCCGCGCCGATACACGTGCGCCGAGCGAGATCAGGGACGCGGGCGGCTTCTCGCCACCGCCGCCGACAGGAATCTGGGTGGACAATCCGCAAGGCATCGTCCTGAGCAACTATGTGCTTGGCAATACCCATGGCCGTTTCGTCGGCACCAGCCAATCGATCTCGGGCGCCAAGACCTTCGTCGCGGAAGAGTCACGGGCCGCGCGGCAGCAAGGCTATACCTATCTCTATACGCTCAGTCCGAGCAGACCGCGCCTCCACGTCCCGACTGAGTTCGAGGCGATGGGCCGGCCCGTCAGCGACAGAATGGCTCGCGTCGACGAGACTGCAATCGACGGTAGCATCCCATGGAACGAGGTCCATGGCTGGCGGATGATGGATCCGGACGGGAACTTCGTCGGTGAGTTCACGCGCAATGACGATGCCGTCGCGCCCGGCGGATCAACACAAAAACGCCCGCAGGTGATCTTGCGGCCGGCCGACGAGTTCTGGGATGCGCCAGCCCAGGCCGAAGCACCGCCGCCGGTGGCCGAGGTGGTCGGCAACGAAACCCCAACCGTGGCTGGCGAAATGCCGCAGGCGGCGAATAGTGCCGCCGAAACGCCGACAGCCGCGACATGGCCGCCGGCCCCTGACCGGGGAAGGGTGGTCTTTGACTCTGCCAGCGGAAGGATCGTCAGCCTTGAGCTTCCGGTGAGTTCCGCAGCGGAGCCGGGATTTGCCGAACCCGTGCGGGCGCCGACCGGGCCGGAGGTCAGAGCGCTTGCAGCCGATCAGATTTCCGAACTCACCGGCACGCAATTGCACGCCATCAAGCCGGCGCACATCGCCAAGCTGGCGCCTCAGCAGGTGGCTGCACTCAGCCCCGAGCAGATCGGGCAACTGACGTTCGATCAACTTGCCGCACTTCGGCCGACGCAGTTGCGGGCTCTGGGTGGCGAACAGCTCCAGGCGATCAGGCCAAGCAGATTGCAGGCTGTTGCCCCTGGCCGGATCACCGGCTTGCGGCCGGATCAGGTCGCGGCCTTCTCACAGGAGCAACTCGCCGCCCTGACCACCGAGCAGGTGCGCAAGCTGACGCCCGACCAGATCGCCAAGCTCAGTGATGAGCAGCGCAATGGCCTTACGCCGGAACAGGTCGCCGCCATGAGACCTGCCCAATTCAGCCATCTCGGTGCGACGCAGATTGCGGCGCTGGACCCAGCTCTCGTCGCGGCACACGATCCCGCGACGATGGCAAAGCTGTCGCCAGGCCACATCGCAGCCCTGACGCGGGAGCAGCTTGGCGCTCTGACCATTCATCAGATCGAGGCGCTGACGAAACAACAGATAGCGGCGCTGACGCCGAAGCAGCTTGGCGAATTGAGCCCCGGCCAGTTGCGCAAGTTCACGCCCAAGCAGTTTGCCTGGATGTCGACCGAGCAAACAAATACGCTTTCGGTGCTGCAGATGACCACCTATCGGGCAACCCACAAGAAGGCCATGACGCCGGATCAAACTGCGGCCGTTGATCAGGCGCTGAGCCACGCCCGCCTCAAGGAGAACGCGCAGTTGGTCGCGACATTCGGTCCGATGGCCGGCTCCTCCTACACGGTATGGCAGATCTTGCCACCGCATTGGGCCGCGACGGCTGCGGGCGTGGCGTTCGGCGTGCGCGGCATCGTCTTCAGCGCGCAATCGGTCTTTCCGAACGCCACGGCAAATCACAAGCCGCTGGGACGCGCCCTCAATGCCGCGAGCGGGGCGTCGTTCATCTTTTCGTCTCCAGGCTCGGCCGCCGGGCTGCTGCGCGGCGACAATGTCGGGGTGAACGGCTCCTTCTCACTGGGCAATGTGGTCTACGGCACGAAATCCGCGCTGCAGTCGATCGCCGGACGCCCGGTGTTGCGGAACGTGGCCGAGCATCTGGCCGGTCCCGGTTATGTCTTTGGTTCCCTTCTCTACACGGCACAGAACCTGCACTCGCCGCTGGCCGCGACGGCGGGCGCCTTGTTCACCGTCGGCAGCGCTGAGTTCTGGGTGTCGGCCGCGCGCACGGATCTGCTCAATCGCCGGGCCGTGCCAAGGACGGACGAGCAGATCGACGCCCGCGCAAAGTCCGACGCGCGCTGGGGGATCGCCGATCGCATCGCGCTAGGCGTGACCTTCGGCGTCGGTATGCTGCTGTTTGCCTGGGATGCGCTGGACGACCAGCCATGGAACAACACCGGCAAGACGCCGGCAACCGACCCGACTGCGCCGGGCAACGACCCTTCCGGCGTCGATGGCGCGCCTCCGGACGAAAGCACAGAGCAGCCTGATCCCGGGACGCAAACCCCGCCGCAGGACTTCCCGCAGCTCGCCGTGCTGGCCGATGACGGCCTGAATTTGCGGGCGCAGCCTGACGGGGATTCGACCGTGGTGACGGTTCTGCAACCCGGCACCTTCGTCGAGCAGACCGCCGGGCCTTCGACAGACCAGTCAGGAGACGCCTGGATACCAGTCGAAGGTTTCGGGCCGGACGGTGACATGCATAGCGGCTGGGTTTCCGGCGATCATGTCGAGGCGCATGCCGACGGCAGCAGCACCCCTGCGGGCCGCACCAATCCAACGCTGGAGAAAGACGGCTATCAGTGGGTCGAGGTCAAGAACGGCGACAGCATTCGCCTGATCGCCAGGACCCATTCTGCGGATGTGGCCGAGACGGTTGTGCTCAACATGGATCATATCCTGAGCCCGGATGTGATCTTCTCAGGCGACCGCATCTACCTGCCGGCCACCTTGGGCTGAGAAACCGCGGGCCTGAGCTCGTCGGTTCTCGCAGCATAGACATGCGCAACGCAGCCGGCCAGCTTTGCCGCCCGCTCCGCTATCGGATTGGAGGGTTCGGAAGAGTAGGAGGCGGTAAACTGCAGGTCTGACGGGTGCCATTCGCATTCGACGATGCGCAGTTTTCCGCTTGCGAGATAGTCCTGGACGACTCCCTCGGGCAGCGAGGCTATGCCGATTCCGTTGAGTGTCATGGTGATGGAAGCGGCCAGCGAATTGGCCGGAAAGATGCGCGGTGTCTCTTCGAATTCGCCGGTGAGCTTGCGGTAGAGTTCGCTATAGGGTCGCGTGGTGCGCGCGTAGCTGATGATGGGAAACTGCATCAGGTCGTTCAGCGTCACCTTGCGCCGGTAGGGCAATTCCAATTGCGGCGAGCAGACCCAGACAAGCGGAAAGGACGGCATCTCGATATTCTCGATGCTGTACTCGAGGACAGGGCCCATCAGCACCGCAAGATCGAGCCGGTGTGACATGAGTTCGTTGCGAAGGGTCGTCGTCGCATCGACGACGATATCGGTATCGACAAGCGGAAAGTTTGCCTTCAGTGCCGTGAGGAAATCCGGCAGCCAGGTGTGCACGATCGTTTCGGCGACCCCAAGCCTCAGCACCCTCGTCGTCTCTGAAGTCTCTGAAAGAGAGCTGGCCATCAGTTGCAGCCGCTCCGCGACGCGCAGAACCCGTTGGGCAGGTGGTAAGAGCCGCTGTCCCTCGGCGGTCAGCCTGACTGTGCTGCTCTGCCGCTCGAACAGCTTGGTGCCAAGCGCTTCCTCCAGCCCGGCAATTCGGGTGGACACCGCCGGCTGCGTGGTGTTCAGGCGTTCAGCCGCCCTGCGAAAGCTTCCGAACGTCGCCACCAGGAGAAAGGTTTCGAGCTGCTTGATGTTGAAAGGTATCACGACGGCAGGTCACTCATTTGCGGGCTTTCGGGGAGGGGGCGTCGACCATCAATGCCGTACAATGATCTGGGCACCGATCTTCACTCGGTTATAAAGATCGATAACATCCTCGTTGGTCATGCGAATGCAACCGGAGGAGTTGGCCTGTCCGACGGTCCATGGCTGGTTGGTGCCGTGGACGCGATAAAGCGTGTTGCCGATATACAATGCGCGCGCCCCCAATGGGTTGTTCGGTCCTCCCTCGACATGCGCGGGCAGGAAGCGGCCTTTTGATGCTTCTCTGGATCGCATTTCGGCCGGCGGCCGCCAATCTGGCCAGTTCTTTTTGCTTGAAATCGTGTCGCGGCCGGACCACTCCAATCCCTCCTTTCCAACGCCTACCGCGTATCGCAGCGCCCTGCCGCCCCCCAAGATGTAGTAAAGCCGCCGCTCCGGGGTGTTGATGACGATCGATCCCTTCGGTTGAGCCTCGCTGAAATGCACGATCTCCCTAGGAATTGCTGACCAGTCGGGCCGGATTTCTTCGTCCGAAGTCTGGTCGGGAGCGGAAGGGGAGACCAGCACATTTCTTGCCGGATCGTAAGTCCAGCTTCGTGGGTCGTAACCGCTATTCGATTGGGCCTGCGCCGGCGCCATGGCGGCAATCGACGTGGCAGCAACCAGAACTGATGCACACAATCTCCGGATAAGGCACGGGCTCTGGATCAGGCGCGGCGTGACCCGTACTTTGCGTCCCGCAACCTTGACGGGAACAGGCAAGTTCGCAAGCAGGATCAAGATTGCCGCCACCAAGAACGATCCTTCTGCATCCAGGCGTTCAGCCGGCGATCACCTGATTCCAGCGCGCACCATATCGCTTTGCTGGCGGTTCGCAACATTTGGCACCAAATGCTAATGCGCAATCCAATTGGACTTCCAATTCTGCGGTGTGCACGATAGAGTGAATCGGCGGGTAAACCATGAAACCAGCGACGCGGGCCATCGCTCGTGCGTCCCTTTTCGATAGGACCGATGTTGACGGGACGCGATAGCTGCCATGCGAATCGGTGCTCGGGAGCCAGGGCTGCTTTCGTCGCCTGCGGTCTTGCGACGATCCTGGCGTTCGGTCTTGCCTCGTCGCGGGCCAACGCCGCCGAACCGCGGTGGCCTGCCGGCCCGTACAGATACATCACCGTCGATCAGTCGGTGGCCGATGCGCTGGTCGAGCTAGGCCGCAACATGCGGGCGCCCATGCGTGTCAGCAAACTCATAAAGGGGCGTTTAAGCGCCGGCATGCCGGTTGGAACCGCCCGCGACTTCCTGCAAGAGATCTGCAATCGATACGGGCTGGTCTGGCATTTCGATGGCATCGTCATGAACGTCGCGACCGAAGCTGAGGTCCGGACGGAAATGATCGCGCTTGATGCCAACACGGCTGCCGGTGCGGAAGATCGGCTTTCGCGGCTGGGGGTCATCGACCCGAAGTTTCCGATCAAGGTGTCCAGGCAAGACGATGTTGTCTCGGTATCGGGGCCACCATCCTATGTTGAACTTGTCAGGAAAACACTGGGGGTTCCTGCGGCGCCGAGCACCAAGCCGGATCCTGGCAAAGTCGTTCCGGTCCGCGTTTTCCGCGGAAGGCAGGCGGAGGCGAAGAATGTCCCCTCCGGCAAATCGAACTAAGCAAGCAGGAGGGCAGGTTCATGCAAATCGCGCCGATTGGAGCCCTGGAAGCTACACTGGCAAACTTGACCACCAGCATAGCTTCGCAGCAGCAAATCACCACCGGCACGGCAACGCAGCCGGGCAACCGGATGGTGGGTGCCAATCAGGAAAAACATGATGCCGCGAAGGTTACTATGCCTGAGCGCGGTGATGTCGCCACGCGGACAGGCCAGCAGGTGGCGCAGGCATCTTCGGGAGCCAATCCGGCAATGGCCGGACAATCCTCCAAACTGGAAAAGACCGCGCCGGTCGCCGAACACAAGCTCTTCGACTATCTGGCCGAGGTGGAGAAGGCTGGGGGCGGGGCGCTCACGGATCCGTCTGCATTGTTCGGTTCTGCGGTTCAGTCGCTGGAAGGGACCATGCAGCAGGTGCAGAAGGCGCTTGGCCAGGCAAATGCCCCCCAGGCAAATGCCTCTGTGAATGCTGAAACAGCCACCATGCAGGATGGCGCCGGCAAGACCGCCCCGTCAGGCAAGGAAGACGAAAACGCTACCGCAAAAAATGCCGAGCAACTGCTCGAACGATCCATTTCGGTGATGTGGGCAGCCGCCAATCTCGAAGTGGTCACGAGCAGCGTAACGGCCGTTACGTCGTCCACCAGCACGCTGATCAAGCAACAGTAAGCCTACGGAGTGTTCGTGCACACGATATCCTTGCCGCGGCGGTCAACGCTATTGAATCGATGCGGCGTCCGGTGCCGCGTCGCGCTCGTCGTGGTGAGCGTGCTTGTGCTCCAGGCGTGCTCGGTTGAGTTGTATTCCAACCTCAACCAGCGGCAGGCCAACGAGATCGTGGCCACGCTGATGCGTCACGGCATCCCGGCCCAGCGCGAGGCGGGCAAGGACGGCAAAATGACGGTTTCCGTACAGAAGGACCGTTTCGCCGAAGCCATGGCGATTCTCGACGAAAGCGGGTTGCCCAAACAGGAATTCCAGACGCTCGGCGACGTGTTCAAGCGAGACGGGCTTGTATCCTCGCCGGTCGAAGAGCGTGCGACGATGATTTATGGCCTGAGCCAGGAGCTGTCGCAGACGATTTCGGACATCGACGGCGTGCTTTCTGCGCGCGTTCATCTCGTCCTGCCCGAAAACGATCCGCTGAGACAGCGGCTGGTCCCATCGTCCGCCTCCGTCTTCATCCGGCACCGCGCATCCGTTCCGATGAATGAGCTGATCCCGCAGGTCAAGATGCTGGTGGCCAAAGGCATCGCCGGGCTGACTTATGACAATGTATCCGTCACGCTCATTCCGGTGACCGCGGCAGTTCCCGAGCACGCAACCGGCGAGTCAGGTTTCACAACGTTCCTCGGCCTCTGGCTGCATCCCGACAGCGTCGTCGCCGCGATGTGGCTGTTTTACAGCATGACGGCGGCACTATTGGCGCTGGCTGCCCGCCTGGCTTACGTCCAGTGGTATCGACGACCCGGCGTTTATGCGCTCGACGCGTCGGCCATGCCGGTGAAGAAGACATGATCCAGACCGGCTCGAAGCAAACTGCCAGCCCGGAATGGCAGGCATTCATGGCCAATCCCGCTGGCTATGCGGATGCGGCCCGGCTGGCGCAATGCTTTGACGGCACGATCGGCGAGGCTGCCTGCGAGCGTATGTTGCGGTCGCAGCGCCTGCAGGAGCGATTGTCGGAGCTTCTGCTCGATCGTTACGGCCTCAGCGGCGCCGTCTCCAACGAACCAGCCGATGAGATAGACCGGGCGATTGCTTTGTCGTCGGGAGAGGAGGTGGAGGACCTTGCGCTTCGCGCCGGCGCGATCTACTGGGCCGGCAGTCTGGCCGCCGTCATCGATGGACGCCAGGCCGCCGCGTTGCAGGCAGCACTCGGTGCGGAAATCTGCGCTTTCGCAGTCGCCAACCGCGATCTGGCCGGTCCTATGCAGCCGTTGGAGCCCCTTGAAGACATTCATAGTCGTGTCCATGCCGACGGCCTGCGTTGCCTTGGCGCCTGGTGTCAGGCGATGCCGGGCGAAACGAGCATGCGGGTCCGCCTCAAGCTGATGCCGCATGCGCTTGTTGACCAGCCGACAGCCGAACCATTTGCCGAAGCTGGTCCGGCGATTGTTCGACGGGCGATGGGTTAGGCGAGATGGTCGAACCGGGCAAAGCGACCACTGCCGTGCCGAGGCGCCCCGTCGCCCGCATCCTGCGCGCTGCCGAGGCACGCGCCTGGCAGGATGGGCACGCTTTTCTCGACGAGGCCAGGCGTGATGCGCAGCAGTTGCGTGACGCCGCTCGGCGAGCCTATGCGGCCGAATATGCGCAGGGCTATGAAGACGGCAAGGCGCAAGGCGACGCGGATGCCGCGCGTTTGGTGAGCGAGACGGCGGTCAAGGTCGATCGCTATCTTGGTGGGCTGGAAGCCGAAATCACTAGCCTGGCGCTCGATGTGGTCAGGCGCGTGCTGGGAGAATTCGACGTCAGCATGCTGGTCGCCAAGGCGGCCGCGCAGGCCGTCACTGAAATTCGCCGCGCCAAATATCTGAAGGTCCGACTTCATCCTGCTTCCGTCAACAGGGTTCGCGACGAACTGAACGCGGCCCTGCGCGAGAGTGACTTGGGCATGACAGTCGAGATCGACGCGGACGATACGCTGGCGACGGGCGCCTGCATCCTCTTGACCGACATTGCCGTCATCGACGCCAGCATCGAGGCACAGCTCGATGCCATTGCCGCTGCGATTTCATCAAAGGCCGAGGCGCCGGCATGACAAGTCCCGCCAGCAAGATCGAGAGCCGCCTCGCATCGATCGTTCCGAACCTGCGTTCCGGCCTGCGTGACGATGCCAGCCGACCCAGGAGAGGGCGTGTACGGCGAGTGACCGGCACGGTCATTCACGCGACGGTGGAGGAGGTTCGGATCGGCGAGATCTGCGAACTCGTCGATCCCAGGAACGGCACGGCGACCAAGGCGGAAGTCGTCGGGCTCATGGACGACATGGCAATCCTTGTTCCGCTTGGCGATCTCACCGGCCTCTCAAGCCTCACGGAGGTCATTGCGACCGGAAAGACCCAAACGGTGCCCGTCGGGCCCGGCCTGCTTGGTCGGGTGATCAGCGCGTTCGGCGAGCCATTGGATGGCAAACCGCTTGCGCCGGATGGCGTTACCGGCAGCTATCCCGTCAACGCCTATCCGCCGTCGCCGCTGGAGCGCAGTTTGATTTCCGAGCCTATCCAGCTCGGTATCCGCGCCCTCGATGGGCTTCTCACCTGCGCGCGTGGGCAGCGCGTCGGTATCTTCGGCGAGCCTGGCGTCGGCAAGTCGATCCTGCTTTCGGATATCGTCAGCGGCACCGACGCAGATGTTGCCGTGGTTGCGCTTGTCGGCGAACGCGGACGTGAGGTGCGCGAATTCATCGAGCATCAGCTTGGGCCGGAAGGGCTGGCGCGCGCAGTCATCGTCGTCGCGACGTCCGACCGGCCGGCGATCGAGCGCGTCAAGGCCGCCTATGTGGCAACCAGCATTGCCGAATATTTTCGCGACCAGGGCAAGCATGTGTTGCTGGCAATGGACAACATCACGCGCTTTGCCCGTGCGCAGCGCGAGATTGGCCTCGCTTCAGGCGAGCCGCCGACGCGTCGCGGTTTTCCGTCTTCGCTTTTTGCAGTTCTGCCCCGATTGCTCGAGCGCTCAGGGCCTGGCCGCGTCGGCTCCATTACAAGCCTCTACAGCGTTCTTCTGGAGGGCGATGGCACGCTGGATCCGGTTGCCGAAGAAATCCAGGCGCTTCTCGACGGCCACGTCTTTCTGTCGAACGAGCTTGCGCAGCGCAATCATTTCCCGGCCATCGACGTGCTGCGCAGCCGCAGTCGCCTCATGGACACGGTGGTGCCGGCTGAGCATCGGTTGGACGCCGGCCGCTTACGGGAGTTGCTCGCCCGCTACGCCGACGTCGAATTGCTGCTGCGCGTCGGCGAATACGAAAAGGGCAGCGATGCGGTGGCGGACGAGGCGGTGGCGAAGATCGACACCATCAACGCCTTCCTGCGACAGCCGTCCGCCACCCACGAAACAATCGAGCAGACACGCGAACGCATGCGGGGGATCGTCAATGAAGGATCGTGACATAATCGCACGATTGCGCGACCTCAGGCGCCACGGTGAACAGCGCGCAAACGAAGCGGTCATCAGGAGATACGCCGCTGCGCAGCGGGCCGCCGGGGAGGTTCGGGAGGCAGCCGCCGCGGTCAGCAAACACCTGCAGCACACAGCCGACGCCGAGGATGCAGCATTCGGTTCGCTTGTTGGACAGCCGGTGAAGGCCGCCAGCCTTCATCGGCTTCAGGCACAGTTCGAGCGCGCCGCCAGGCAAACCGAGCAGCTCCGGGAAAACGAGAAGCTGGCCGGCGTCACCGAACAACGACGCAAAGCCGAGTTATCGGCAGCCCGCAATGATCATCGCGCGAGCATGAAGGCCGTGACGAAGCTGGACGGGCTGTTGCAGCATCTGACCAAACGCACTGCGCGTCGCAGCCTGGCGCTTGCCGAGCTTTCCGAGGAAGACGAGCGCAGTCCACTGCGCTTGCCCACAGAACGATAGTCCAATCCGTGACCGTGAATATGGAAGTGTGATGCCTCAGGCCTTGGCGTCGGCAAAAAAGAGAGCGCGCGCAGAGCCGGTGAGACGCACACGCTCGAGCGTTGGCGAGCCGCTGACTTTGGAATCTGTTGCGGCCGTGGAGGTTGGGGCATTGAACGCCTTCTACCGCCGTCGTGCTCCCGCGCAGATCACGATTGCCGGGAAAACCATGTCGATCGCTGCCGTCTGGCCGGCACCGAACCCTGTGGACCAGCCATTGTGCACGATTTCGTTCACGGTTGGAGACACGGCGGGCAAATTGCGCCTGCCGCTTTCTGTTGTCGAACGGGGCCTTGCCAAGGCTGACGAGTTGGTCGACGTGAAACGACTGGCACCCGCTCACGCCGCACTGCTGTTGGAATCCGTATTCGAAGAAGATCTCGAATGGATCGAGAGCAAGCTGGGCGAGACGATCGCTATTACGTTGGTCGAACAAAAAGACACTGTTTTGGACGAAACCGCGTTGGCTTTCGTCCTGAGCGGCAAGGACGAAACCATAGGTTGCGCCTTGCACACCGACAGCGTCGATCTGGCGGTGCGGGCCGGGGGCTTTCTCGACGCGATCGGCAAAGCGAGACCCCCGCTTCCTGCGGAATTCCCGTTGCCGGTCTGCCTTTGGCGCTACGCACTTACAATCAGCCATGGTGATCTCAAAAGCTTGCAACCTGGCGATGTAGTGCTTTTCGATGACGAAGAGGAAGAGGCGGCATTGGTCATTGCCGAGCGCCTTTATGCCCCGGCCGTGCTGACTGCCAGCGGGCTGCAACTGCTTGCCGCCCCGACTGCAATCGCTGGATCGAAATGGGAGTGGACCATGAATCAGAACCCGCCGCCGCACGCCGACCAGACACTGGAAGAGGCAACTCTGGACCAACTGCCGGTTGCGCTTGCCTTCGAGCTCGGCCGCACGGCAATGCCTCTCGGCGAGGTAAGGCAGCTTGCGCCCGGTGCTATCGTTCCGCTCGCCAATGTGACGAAGGAGACGGTCGACATCATCGCCAATGGTAAACGCGTCGGCCGTGGCGAGATCGTGCGGATTGGGGAGAGCCTGGGCGTGCGGGTCGCCCGCATGTTCGACAATGCTTGACAATTCGCCCAACCTGCTTGGGATCCTGATTGCCGTCGGCTTCGTCGGTTTGCTGCCGCTGGCAGTCGTCACCATGACCGGGTTCCTGAAAATCTCGGTCGTGCTGTTCCTCATCCGCAATGCGCTCGGCGTCCAGCAGATGCCGCCCAATCTGGTCCTCTACGGCATAGCGCTCGTGCTTACGGTCTATGTCACGACGCCGTTGCTGAGCGAGATGACGGGCCGGCTTCAGGAAGGGCAGGTTCAGTTCCAGAGTACGGACGACCTCGCCAGGGCGGCGCAACTGGTCAGGGAACCATTACAGCAGCACCTCATCAAATTCACGCAGCCGGAAGAGCGGCAGTTCTTTCTTGACGGAACGAACCGCCTGTGGCCGGAACAGGCACGTCAAAATCTGAAAGACGACGATCTTTCGATACTAGTCCCTGCCTTTGTCGCGTCCGAGCTTACGCGCGCGTTTGAAATCGGCTTTCTGCTTTATCTTCCCTTCCTCATCATCGACATCGTTGTTGCGAACATCCTGATGACGCTCGGCATGATCATGGTCTCGCCGGTCCTCATTTCGATCCCGCTGAAACTGTTCCTTTTCGTCGCCATAGATGGCTGGTCGCGGCTGATGCACGGCCTCATCCTGAGTTACGTCTGACGCCGCTAGGAGGTTTGCATGAGCAATGACTTCATCCTGGCGAAGGTCCAAAGCGCGCTTCTGACAGTGCTTTTCGCGTCGAGCCCAGCGATCATCGCGGCGATGGCCGTCGGCATCCTTGTCGGGCTTGCCCAGGCGCTGACGCAAATTCAGGACCAGTCCCTGCCGCAGACGATTAAGCTCGTCGTGATCCTGCTGGTCATCATCGTCTTCGGCCCGCTGCTTGGCCAGCAGATCGCCGAGCAGGCCTCAACGGCGCTGGACGAATTCCCCATCGTCACGCGTTGAGGCACGCAGATGCCGGTCGAACCATTCTTCGCGTCGGTCAAAGAGCTTCAGTTCTATCTTTTGGCCGGAGCTTTCGCGCTCGCACGCATGACCGGATTCATGCTCCTGATGCCGCTCTTTTCGCGTGTGCCGCTATCGGGCCTTTTGCGCAACGGCGTTGCTCTGGCGCTGGCGGTTCCGGTCTTTCCGATGATCGTGAACAAGCTGACGAACACTGACATCGCGACGACGATGATCGTCGTGTACATGCTCAAGGAGGTCGTGGTCGGGGTAACGCTCGGGCTGGCGATGGGCATACCGTTCTGGGCGGCCGAGGCTGCCGGCGATATCCTGGACCTGCAGCGGGGCTCCACCATGGGGACTCTGATCGATCCGATGATGACCCATGAGACGAGTGCCACCGGCACCTTGCTCGCCGTCATCATGGTCACGATCTACCTGGCTGCCGGCGGCCTCGAACTTTCCTTGACCAGTCTCTACGACAGCTATGGCCTGTGGCCGATCGACCAACTTCTGCCTGTGTTCAGCAAGGATGCAGCCGGCATCTTTCTCGATCTGCTGAACCGCATTCTGATGATGGCATTGACCCTCGTTTTTCCGCTCATCATCAGCATGCTCTTGTCCGACATTGTGCTGGCCTTCTTGGCGCGCGCCTCACCGCACCTGAATGTTTTTGCGCTTTCGCTGATCGTGAAGACGCTGGTGTTTAGCCTCGTCTTTGTACTCTATGCCGCTTTCCTGCTCTTCTACATGAACCGAGACCTTGGCTTCCTGCACGAGGCAGGCCGACAGATAGAAGCGATCGGCTGCCGCAGCTGTTAATGACACCATGCAGATTTGCGCAGGCGTCGGTCCTAAATGAAGCGATCGTTGGCCGGCCAATAAATACAATTTATCGTTGAGGAAAGATTCTGACGATTTGACAAGCAGCCGAGCCGCCAACGATCTTACGCCTCCCGACTTGTCTCTGAAACGCGCTCGGAAGCAATGGCTCGCCTGACCACTTCACCGATCTTCGAGGACCTGCGACTGGTCGATGCGGACAGGCTGCGCAGGCTTGTCAGAATGGGCGCCTATGAGGGGCACACAGGGGGGCTGGCGCACGGCAAGCTCCAGGCCAATGTTGTGATTGTGCCCCGCAGCTTTGCCGGCGATTTCCACCAGTTCTGCATCCGCAACCCGAAACCCTGTCCATTGGTCGGCGTGAATCGCGCCGGCAGCCCATTGATCCCAGCGCTGGGCGACATCGACATCCGCACCGATGCCCCCCAGTACAACATCTATCATTTCGGCGAGCTGACCCGTTGGAGGACGGACATCATCGACCTGTGGCAGGATGATTTTGCCGCTTTCGCGCTCGGCAGCTCGCTGACCGTCGAAGCTGCACTTGCCGAAAAGAAACTGAGCCGCATCGGCTGCGGCAAGGCCTCACCCAAGTTTCGAACCAGGATCAAGACGTATCGCGTCGGACCATTTGGCGGCGAAATGGTCGTCTCGATGCGTCCGATAAGCCGTTGCGATGTCGACAGGGTTCGCGCCCTTACCGCACGCTTCCCGCATGCCCACGGCTCTCCCATCCATGTCGGAGATCCCACGGTCATCGGAATAGCCGACTTGATGGCTCCCGACTGGGGCGATGCAGTCAAAATCATGGACGGGGAGGTCCCTGTATTCTGGGCCAGCAGCGTAACCGCACAGGATGCACTTGCTCGTGCCGAACTCGCGACCTCGATCACGGTATCGCCGGGGCACATGCTGATCACCGATGTGGATGCACGAGCCGATGCGGGCGCTTTCAAAGTCTACTAGCAGTTCTTCTCACCGGTCAGCGGTAATGCTATTCGAGATGCGAAATGCGGTGAGGGTCGGTCTCGATCTGCCTCACCACATCTTCGATCATGTTGCAGTGGCCCAACCTTATGCACTCGAGGCAGTGAAGCTCCCCGGCAAGTGCTCCCACTACGTGATAACCATTTGGTAACCTTCCGAACTGGAAAGTGAAAAAGTACTGGCTCCTTTTGCCCTTGATTGATGTTAGGGCTGCTATCCAGCGAGACAAAGGAGAAAAGACCGCGATGGCCACGGTTCTGAACGCCAAGGGCGTTCCACTTCCCTACAGCGGCTCCTCCGTAAAGTGGTATTCGGCGACGAGTTCCAGCTCAACACTTTATGGCAGCACATACAACGACTCGATGTATGGGGACGGCAGCGTCACCGTCACAATGCGTGGCGGCAAGGGCGATGACATCTATTATCTGTATTCCTCGAAAAACAAAGCGGTCGAGCTGTCCGGCGAGGGGGTGGATACCATCTCGACTTGGATGAGCTATAAGCTCCCAACGAATTTCGAGAACCTGACGGTCACCGGCGATAAACGCTATGCTTTCGGAAACGAGCTGAACAACATCGTTAGCGGCGGCTCCGGCCAACAGACGCTCGACGGCTTAAAGGGCGATGACGTGCTCAAGGGCGGATCCGGGGCGGACATTTTCGTCGTCAACCCCGGCAACGGCAGTGATCTGATCCTGGACCTTGGCGCGACGGATACCGTTCGCGTCGGGAGCTACGGCTTCACCTCCTTCGAGGAGGTGCGCGCCAACATGGTCCAGTCGGGAGCCAACGTCCGACTTAATCTGTCCGATAGCGAGTTTCTCGTCTTCGCCAACAAGACCATCGGCGATTTCACCGCAAGCCAGTTCAAGCTGGGCGTGGACAGGTCGGCTCTGGAACTCACCTTTTCGGACGAGTTCGACACGCTGGACCTGTGGAACGGCTCGAGCGGCACCTGGGATTCGAACTACTGGTGGGGGGCCGCGAACGGCAGCACGCTCACGACCACAAACGATCTTCAATGGTACATCGATACCGACTACGCCCCGACACGGTCCGTCAATCCGTTCAGCATTGAGGACGGTGTTCTCACGATTACCGCCGCCCGGGCTCCTGAGGCGATCCGGCCCTATATAAATAATTACCAATACACGTCAGGTTTGCTGACGACCTACGAATCCTTCGCGCAGACCTACGGCTATTTTGAGATTCGGGCCGATATGCCCGAAAAACAAGGTGCATGGCCGGCCTTCTGGCTTCTCCCGGAGGACGGCTCCTGGCCACCGGAACTGGACGTCATAGAGATGTTCGGTCAGGATCCAAACAAGCTCATGTTGACAGGCCACTCGAACGCGACGGGAACTCATACAACAGTGGGCTCGACTGCCTATACCTCGGATACCGGAGGGTTCCACACATACGGCGTGCTTTGGACAGAAGACGAACTCGTCTGGTATTTCGACGACGTCGAAGTCGCTCGTGCCGCAACGCCTGCCGACATGCATGACCCGATGTATATGCTGGTGAATATGGGGATTGGTGGCCAAGCGGGAGCGCCCGCCGACGGGCTTGCGACGCCTGCGGAAATGCAGATCGACTACATCCATGCCTATGCGTTGCAAGATTGGATTATCTAACATTTGACAGATGGGCTCGGCACCGCCACGTTCGTCATCAGGCCTGATTTCGGGCGCGGTCATTGCTGCCTGAGACCGAACTGGAACTGATTTGAAGCCGACGTCGCATCCCATTCCACCTGAACCGCCGCGGACGACACTCGCGGCGGTTCTGGCCGCGTTTCGGCGAGCGTTGGCAGGAATTGCATTGATGAGCGGCGTCGTCAATGTTCTGGCGCTGACCGGCTCGTTCTTCATGCTGCAGGTCTACGATCGCGTCATACCCGGCCGCAGCGTGCCGACGCTCGTCGGGCTTGCCGTGTTTGCCGGCACGCTTTTCGTCTTTCAGGGCGTTCTCGAACTCATCCGGTCGCGTTTGCTGGTGCGCATCGGCATGGCGCTGGACGCGCGCTTGAGCGGACAGGTCTATGCCGCCCTCATGCGTTTGCCGCTGCGCACCAAGCTCGCAGGCGACGGCCTTCAATCCTTGCGTGATCTTGACCAGGTGCGATCGTTCATGTCGAGCGCCGGTCCGACCGCGCTTTTCGACCTGCCATGGATGCCGCTCTATCTCGCAATCTGCTTCCTGTTCCATTTCTGGATCGGCATGACGGCGCTGGCCGGCGTGGTCATTCTCTTCAGCCTGGCATTGCTTGCCGAAATTCGCACGAGAGAGCCCGCCAGAAAGGCAAACAGTCAAGCGGCAGCGCGCAATACACTTGCCGAAGCGACGCGCCGCAATGTCGAGGTTCTGCAGGCCATGGGCTTTGGCTCGCGCATCGCCGAGCGCTGGGCAGGGATCAATGCTGACTATCTCGACACCAATGCAACAGCGAGCGACCTTGCCGGGACACTCGGAACGATCTCGAAAATCCTGCGAATGATGCTGCAATCGGGTATCCTGGCGATCGGCGCGTATCTCGTCATCCATCAGCAAGCGACCGGCGGCATCATGATCGCCAGTTCGATCATGATGAGCAGGGCACTCGCACCAATCGAACTGGCTATCGCGCACTGGAGGGGTTTCGTCACCGCCCGCCAGGCCTGGGCCCGCTTGACCCAGCTTTTGGTCCTGCTTCCCGAAACTGCGACAAGTGTCTCGCTGCCTGCGCCGAAATCTGCTCTTTCGGTCGAAAGTATCAGTGTCACGCCGCCGGGGGAGCGTCGTATGGTCGTGCAAGACGCCAGCTTCGCATTGGAAAAGGGCGTCGGCCTCGGCATTGTGGGGCCGAGCGCTTCCGGCAAGTCATCGCTCGTGCGCGCGATTGCCGGCATATGGCTCCCAGTTCGTGGAACGGTCAGGCTGGATGGCGCAACGCTCGACCAGTGGTCGCCGGAAGAGCTGGGCAAGCATGTCGGCTATCTCCCGCAGGATGTGCAATTGTTCGACGGCACCATTGCCGAGAATATCGCGCGCTTCGAACCGCAAGCGCCATCGGACAAGATACTGGCGGCCGCGCGCGCGGCCGGCGTTCATGATCTCGTCATCCATCTGCCGGAAGGCTACGAGACGCGGGTCGGCGAGGCCGGGTCGGCACTTTCGGCCGGCCAGAGGCAGCGGGTTGCACTTGCACGGGCGCTCTATGGCGATCCGTTCCTCGTCATCCTCGACGAGCCCAATTCCAATCTCGATTCGGAGGGTGAGGCTGCACTGACCGTGGCGATCCAGGGCGTGCGCGCGCGAGGCGGTGTTGCCATCGTGGTCGCACACCGGCCGAGTGCGCTGGCGAGCCTGGATCAGATTCTTGTGATGGCGAACGGCCAGGTCCAGGCCTTTGGCCCGAAGAATGAGATCTTGAACAAGATAACTCGCCCAGCAGGCGTTCCCTTGAAGGTCGTCTCTGGCCCTGAAGAACCTGCATCCTGATGGCAGAACGCACTGCATCCGCGATTGACCGGACCATTCGGCGCTATCTGCTTGGTGGGGTCGCAGCTTGCATACTTCTGATTGGTGGGGCCGGAAGCTTGGCTGCCGTCACCGAGATTTCCGGGGCCGTGATTGCTTCGGGAAAGCTGGTCGTCGATTCCAGCGTTAAGAAGGTGCAGCATCCGACGGGTGGCGTTGTCGGTCAAATCTTCGTCCGGGAAGGCGATGCCGTGAAGGCGGGCCAGGTTTTGATCCGCCTCGATGAGACGATCACCCGGGCCAATTTGGCGATCGTCACGAAGAGCCTGGACGAATTCGAGGCGCGCCTGGCTCGCCTCGAGGCCGAGCGCGACGGCAAAGCAAGCATCAGCTTTCCAGCTTCGCTAGTGTCACGCCAGGATGCCCCCGAGATCGGTCGGGCGATGGCCGGCGAGCAATCGCTGTTCGAATTTCGCCGACAGGCACGCGCCGGCCAGAAGGCCCAGTTGGCAGAGCGCATTGCGCAGCTTGCCGAAGAAGTTTCCGGCTTGACCGAGCAAAGAGATGCCAAGAGCCAGGAAATCAAGTTGATCGGCTTTGAGCTCGAAGGCATGCGCAGACTTTGGCAACGCAAGCTGGTTTCAATCGATCGCATAACTGCGCTTGAACGCGATGCCGTGCGGCTCAAAGGTGAGCACGGGCAACTGACCGCGGCCATAGCGCAATCGAAGGGTCGTACATCCGAAATCCGTTTGCAGATCATTCAGATCGACCAGGATTTGCGCAGCGAGGTGGCGACCGAACTGCGTGACGTCCAGGCAAAGATCTCTGAATCCGTCGAGCGCAAGGTCTCGGCCGAAGATCAGCTCAAGCGGATCGATATACGCAGTCCGCAGACCGGCGTCGTTCATCAGCTTGGTGTGCACACGGTCGGTGGCGTTATTTCTCCGGGCGAGCTCATCATGCTGATAGTCCCTGTGACAGACGACCTGACCGTCGAGGCGCGCGTGGCACCCCAAGACATCGATCAATTGACGTTAGGGCAAAGCGCGACGCTGCGGCTGTCGGCATTCAATCAGCAAACAACGCCGGAGCTGAATGGTGCCGTCAGCAAGATTTCCGCCGACCTCAATGTCGATGAGAAAACAGGCGCTGGCTTTTACACCGTGCATGTTGTTTTACCGCGCACAGAGCTTACCAGGCTCAAGGGCCTGGCCCTGGCGCCTGGAATGCCTGTCGAGGTGTTCTTTTCGACCGGCAGCCGCACCATGCTGTCCTATCTCGTGAAACCTTTGGCGAACCAAATCCAACGGGCATTCAGGGAAGAATAGGCCGCGACTCGGGCGAGCCGACGAGCTGAACTCCGGAACAACGACGCGATTTTGCCGTTTCGCCTGAAACTGGAAGTGATCCACATGTCCGGGTTGACGAATGAAGAGATCGAGGGGCGGCTGAACGCCCAGCGAGAGACTCTGGCGCTGGTCGTCGCGCTGCTTGCCGGCCGCGACGCGACTTCCGAGCGAATATGGGCCGAACTGGAGGCCCGTTTTCAATTCCAGAATAATCAGGAAGACCCCGGCGCCGTGCCAAGCAGCGCGTTCGCCATTGAGAGTGCGATGATGCGGGAGTTCAAGCTGATCTTCGAGGAAGCGCGGGCACGCAAGGCGGAATGGAACGACACGGACAAGCCACCCACAAGAGGCGCTACCTGAAAATCGCGAGCCCGGCGAGTGCGACGCTGCACCAAGTTCGCTTCGCTGCGGAGTGGCCAATCGAACGCTGCATCGGGCTTGGCGACAATGGCTCTAGACCAATTGATGCCAAACAAATCTTGAGGCTCGGCCGCAGAGAGCGTTGCGCCGAGGGAGCCCACAATTCCGAATAGACGGACGGAACAGATCCGTCGCTCCCGATGGGATAGCCATATTTTTTCTGGCCTGACTCGGAAACATTTCCGGCATGCCAGTGTTTAACGCCCTGAGTGGGCGCGAGGCGCAGTTCCTCTGCCTGTGAGGCGATCCTCCCTTTGGAGTGTAAAGATGCCGGCATCCGCCATGACAGAGGTCGAGGAAGTCAGGATCGAGCCCGACGGGCTCATTGGGCTGCTGGGCGTGCCGCACGGTGCGCAAGGCATTGTCATCTTCGCTCATGGCAGCGGAAGTGGACGGCTCAGTCCGCGCAACAATCACGTGGCCGCCGCACTTCGGCAGGCTGGACTGGCGACCCTTCTCGTCGACCTTTTGACGTCGATCGAGGAAGGCGACAGGCGAAATGTCTTCGACATTGACCTGCTTGCATCGCGGCTCGCGCTGGCGACGCATTGGGCTTCTGCGGAGGCACGGACCAGAAGGCTTGCCCCACTTTATTTCGGGGCAAGCACTGGCGCGGCAGCCGCGCTGGTGGCCGCCTCACGCCCGGATGCAGGTATCGCGGCTGTCGTCTCGCGCGGCGGCCGGCCCGATCTGGCGATGGACGCGTTGCCGGCCGTGCGTGCCCCGACACTGCTTCTAGTCGGCGGCCTGGACGGGCCGGTGATCGGGATGAACGAGCGTGCCCTTGCCGCGCTGAAAGGCGAGAAACAGTTGATCATTATCGACGGTGCCGGCCACCTCTTCGAGGAGCCGGGCAAAATGGACGAAGTGGTGAGACACGCCACGCGATGGTTCCTCGAGCATCTCGCGCCTCCGGAAGGGCCGAGGCAATGATCCTGGGCAGGCTAAAACTCGATACAGACAAGGAAAACGAATCCAGTTCGAAGGTGCTGAGCGAGCCGAGGAAGGCCGAAGCGCACCACGCCATCGGGCCTCTCTTCCAACGCGAGCGGGCCTGACTTATGGCAAATCACGGCGCGCCCCTTCCGACGGTTCTTATCACCGGCAGCAGCGGCTTCCTGGGGCAGGCGATTGCGCGAGGTTTGATTGACCGCTACCGGGTTATCGGCCTCGATGTTGCAAAACCGAAGCATCCCCCCGCCGGCATGGAGACGATCGAGATCGATCTCACCTCCGATGAGAGCGTGAGTAGGGCTGTGAAAACAGCGCGGGAGCGCGGCGGTCGCATCGCCGCGGTCATCCACCTCGCGGCCTATTACGACACGACCGGCAAGGACAATCCGAAATATGACGCCGTCACCGTGCAGGGCACGCGCCGGCTCCTGCATTCGCTGACGGCGATCAAGACCGAGCAGTTCGTGTTCTCCAGCACGCTTCTCGTCCATGCCCCAAGCCCGGGGAGGGGCACGAAAATCAATGAGGACTCGCCGCTCGACCCGGCCTGGGCCTACCCAAAATCGAAAGCCGAAACCGAGGCGCTGATTTCGAGGGAGCGCGGCGAAATCAAGACGGTGATCCTGCGGCTCGCCGGCGTCTATGACGAAGACTGCCGGGCGGCCTTTATTGCCCAGCAGATCGCTCGCATTTTTGAGCGCTTGCCGACCGCCTATTTGTTCGCCGGCGATATCACCGCCGGCCAGCCCTATCTGCACAAGGACGATCTCGTCGATGCGGTGGTGCGTACCGTCGACCGGCGCGCCGAACTTCCGGCCGAGACTGTGCTTCTGATCGGCGAAGAAGACACACCGTCATACGAGGAGATGCAGAAGCGCATCGGCCGGCTCATCCATGGCGAGGACTGGCGGACCCTGGCGCTGCCGAAGCAGCTGACGAAGCTGGGCGCGTGGGTGCAGACGGAGGTACTCGATCAGGACACCGACATCAAACCGTGGATGATCGAGAATTCGGACGATCATTACGAGATCGACATCTCGCGGGCCAAAGCTCTGTTGGGCTGGGCGCCCAGACACAGACTGCTGGGTACATTGCCGGAGATGATCCGCCGGCTGAAACGGGACCCCACAGACTGGTACGAGGCCAACAAGCTCAATCCGCCCGTTGTCGCGGCTTCGGGTCCCGAGATCGAGCAGGCTGAAAGGCGGCTCAAGGGGCCGCTCGAACGAAGCAAGGAAGACGTCGAAGCGGCGATAACACGGCATCGGGCCAGGACACTTTGGGCGCCGATGACCAACGCTGCGTTCGGACTGTGGCTGGTCACATCACCGATGACGCTTGGCCTGTTCGATCCCGTCGCAGCCGCAATGCCACCCGCTCTGGGGCACGCTGTCGCGGAGCCGCAATTGCGCAACGCAAGCCTCGGCGTCAGCGAGATCGTTTCCGGCCTGCTGGTGACGGTCTTTGCGTTGATGGGCATGTCCCGACGCTGGCGCTGGGTGCAGTGGATCACGGCGTCGCTCGGAGTTTGGGTGATGCTGGCGCCGTTGCTGTTTTGGACGACCAGCGCCGCCGCCTATGCCACCGACACGCTCGTCGGCATGCTGATCGTCGCCTTTGCGGTGATGATCCCGCCGACCCCTGGCATCAGCCGCCGCGCGCTGGCGGCCGACGACGACATTCCGCTGGGCTGGACCTATTCGCCATCGACCTTCACGCAGCGGATTCCGATCGTGGCGCTGGCCTTCGTCGGCCTATTCGTCTCGCGCTATCTCGCCGCCTTCCAGATGGGCCACGCGGATGGGCTGTGGGATCCGTTCTTCGGCCCCGGCGGCGCGCCGGTGCGCAACGGCAGCGAGGCGGTGGTGACGTCATGGGTCTCGAAGGGTTTCCCGATCGCCGATGCCGGGCTCGGCGCGCTTGCCTATTGCCTCGATATCCTCGCCGGCGCGATCGGTGACCGCCGGCGCTGGCGCACCATGCCGTGGATGGTGCTCCTCTTCGGCTTGCTGATCGTTCCGCTTGGCGTGGTCAGCGTCTCCTTCATCATCATCCAGCCACCGCTGATTGGTGCGTTGTGCACGCTCTGCATCCTCCAGGCCGCCGTCACGGTGGTGCTGATCCCTTACTCGGTCGATGAGGTGCTGGCGACCATCCAGTATCTCTGGGGCGCCACGAGGGCGGGCGAGCCGTTCTGGCGTACCTTCTGGATGGGCGGACCGGCGCTGTCGGAGAACCAAACGCCTGGGGCCGACCTCGACCGTCCGGTTTTCGAGGTGCTGAAGGAATTTGTCACCGGCGGCGTGAACTTCCCATGGACGCTGGTAGCGAGCACGCTGCTCGGCGCCTTGCTGATGACGACGCCATTGATCATTGGCACGCAACCACCGCTCTACTTCAGCGATCATGTCGTCGGCTGTCTCATTATCATGGTCGCAGTCATGGCCATGGCCGAGGTTGTCCGGCCGGTGCGCTTCCTCAATGTCGTGCTCGGTGCGTGGATCGCGGTCTCACCTTTTGTGCTCGCCGGCGGTGGGACCACGGCGATCGCGGCGGACGTTACGATCGGTCTGGCGCTGATCGTGCTCAGCCTCCCGCGCGGCACGCGCAGCGACCAACATTATGGCGGTTGGGATCGAGCGATTGTCTGAGCAACTCGACTTCAGCACCTGGCGAGGCGAAGCGCGCGCGTGGCGATCTGCAGGAGCAGGTCAAGGAAGAGATCGAGTTGCCTGGACGGGGCTCTGCCTGACGGCGCCGGTCTAGATTTGTTCGCCGAGCAGGATCCTCGCATCCTTGGCCGCGACGATGAACGCTTGGCGCGCGACCCTTGGCGGCTTTTCGCCGCGGATAACCGCAAGGCAGGCTTCAATTGCGGCGAGTCGCGTCTTGGACGCTGGCGTCGGCCAGTCCCTCAGCACCACCTCAGCCGCGTCGGAGACCGAGACAACAACCCTGTCGCGATCGATCCGGCCAGGTTGAACAACAATCGGCTTTCTGAAACGTTTCGTTCGCACGACACTCTCCAAAGCGGCAATATGTTAGCCGCGTCTGATCTTTGTCGCCACCCCAAATGTTAATTGCCGTCGGACTTGCCACTGCCCTTGATCAAAGCCGCCGGGCTCTCCCAACACAAGCAGAGGTGGCCAGAGCGCGACGGCGCGCTATCTCATCCGGCTCGACAGGCTCGATGACGGCATGCCGAAATTCGGGCTCGTTGGTCGATATCGTCCGCAAGGCTGTGAACGACCATGATTTATTTCACGGCCGACACACATTTCAGCGATCCCCGCATTCTGCGTATCGATCGTCGCCCGTTCGGCTCGCTGGCAGAACACGATCGAACACTGATTTCACTCTGGAACGAAACCGTCAGTCCGGACGACGAGGTCTGGCATCTCGGCGACTTTGCGAAGGGGTCGGCCGAATTCGTTTCATCGCTCCTGTCGTCGCTTCATGGCCGGAAGCATTTGATTATCGGCAACAACGACGGCGCAGCAACCGTCGGCGCCGCTGGTTGGGCCAGCACTCAACATTATAAGGAGCTGACGATAGACGGCAGGTTGCTGATCCTTTGCCACTATCCTTTTCGCACCTGGAATCAGATCGGCAAGAAATCGATCGATCTGCATGGCCATTCCCACGGCAGACTAAGCCCGGTTACGCGCCAGTACGACACGGGCGTCGACAGCTGGGATTTTCGCCCGGTCACCCTTTCCGCCATCCTTGCACGCCGACGTCGACGAACCGCTCCACCGGGATCTTCAACACAAGTGATCGAAAAGCGCGGGTGATCCCGGCTGTTGCCTAGATGTTGGTGTTCATCGTCCCGGTTGAGAAGGGCTTCCGACCCCTAGATGTGCCGCGAACTCTGCACGCAGTTTGCCCTCGTGTCCGAGATAGCGGGGCGAAAAGTGCATCGGCACGGCATGTTCAACACCGGCAAGCCTGGCGATCGTGCCGGCTTCGGCTGCCGTGAGATGGCGCTTCGCGGCGGCCAGCTCGCGATCTTCCTGCAGGAAGCCCGCTTCGATAAACAGCTGGTTAGCGCCGTGCGCAAGCGCAACGACACGCGCAAGATTTGCCTCGTTGAATGCGAGATCGGTCGCATAGACGATCCTCTGTCCGGGGCCGGTTCTCAGGGCTCCGGCACCGAGCAGCTCGCCGACCGAGATATGTCGATCCGCGGTTGGGGCGAGCGTCGTTTCCGGATCAGCTCCGCGCCGGACCGCACGCTTGGCTTCGCTCAACCACGGTCCGACAGGCAAACCCAATGCTTCCAGCTGCGGTTTTTGCACGTTGACCCGGATCTTTTCCTGAAACGCGAATGCAAGGCATGGAACGCCGTGGTCGAGCATTGCTGCTTCGATAAGGAAATCGGGATCGTTGAGCAGGATATTTCCCTCGGCTGGATTTGAGGCCGTATCCTGCCGAGTGAAGCCCGATCGCGCCCGAAAGAGGCGGGAATGACGAAATCCGGCCGGCGTCCAGTCGCAGGCGGCTATCATGAAGTCGTGGGACTGTTCGTCGAGGAGATTCCATGTGTATGCGTTGAGCTTGGCTTGCACGGCCTCGGTCAACCCAGGCGGGCCGAAGAAATGCACTGTTTTATTCCTGTATAGAAATAACCGCAGCAGCCGATCGAAGCCGGCGAAGTGGTCCATGTGCATATGTGATACGAATACGTGGCTGACGCGCAGGATTTCGCGCGGCGAAAGTGGCGACAGATCACCAATGTCGAAGAGCATCGCCCGGTTGCCGAATCGGAAATCCAGAAGAAGCCCCGCATCCGAGAAGGGGTCGTTGACCAGGCGCGGCTGAACCAGCAACGTCACCGGATCCATCCGATACTGTTTTCGAATTTCGCCACTATGCGGTCACCTTCAGACACGAACTGGACCTTACGTCTACCCCTCTAATCGCGCGCTCCGGGTACCGGTTCCCGACGTATATCGTTCGAAAGGACGCAGAAGACGGCGAGCCGGCCAAGCCAGGCTGAACGTTTCTGCCATCTTGCGCGTTCTCTCGGTTCGGAGCGAACCGCCGGCCGAAACATCGGCAGCCCGCGGCCATAACGAGGCAGCACCAAGAACGAGCGACATGACCGAGCACAGAGGCAGTCAGCCGGGCGAAGCAAAAGGGACCGTGATCGCATTCTCCGCGCCGGGCTGCGAGCCTCTCTACGCACACGAACGGGAAGCTATGGCTGCCGTTGCCCGCACGATTGCGAGCCTCAAGGGATTTGCCTTCCAGCAGGGTCTAGTCAACAGCAGCGGCAATGACGAGGGCTTGTATTTCGTGCCGGACGACAGCTTGCTTGCCACTGATGCGGCACGGCTGGGTATCAACGGGCCGCAAGACCTCTTCGGCGGCGTGGTGCCTTGGCGCTTCGCAATGACCAAGGCCATAACCCATGAACTGGTCGACGGCTTGGCCAAGCGACCGAAAGAATGGTCAACCGGCTTCGGCAGAACTGTCAGCGCAGCAGTATTGCCTGGCTACACCGTATTTTCGCGACGCGATGCGCTGCGTGCAGCGGAACGTCTGCTGAGGCTCGGGCTGGCCCGACTTAAGCCACCGCTTTCCTCGCGAGGCCAAGACCAGCACGTCGTTCGCACGGTTGCTGACGTCGAGAGACTGCTCGAGCAATACCGCTCCCCCGACCTGGACGAGTGCGGTCTTGTGCTCGAAGCGGACCTTAGTGACATCGTCACGCTGAGCGTAGGCAGAACGGAGATCGATGAAATCATGATCGCCTACTACGGCACTCAAAGGACGACGACCGATAATGCGGGACAATCCGTTTATGGCGGATCCGATCTCATTGTAATGCGCGGCGGATGGGAAGCTCTCGAAGACCTTCGGCTTCCTCGCGCATTAGCTTTGGCAACGGTGCAGGCGAGGGCCTATGACGCGGCGATGGCTGAGTATCCTGGATTTTTCGCCTCGCGGCGCAATTACGATATCGGCCAGGGCGTCGATTCGTCGGGTATCTGGCGATCCGGTGTGCTCGAAGCCAGCTGGCGCATTGGCGGCAGCAGTACTGCCGAGCTTGCGGCAATAAAAATTATGAAGCAGGACCCCGACATCCAACTCGTCCGTGCGTCCGCAGTTAAGGAGTTCGGCAATACCAGCCGGCTACCGGTGAACGCGGACGTTCACTTTCAAGGAGAAGACCCCGATGAGGGTCCGATTACGCGCTATACCGTCGTCACGCATGCGACCCGGGAGCCGCCAAAGAAAGCGGCCGATTAACCTCTTAGGCTGATGCGATCGTCTTGCACTGTCGGATTTGTCCCGTGCTATCCTGTGCCATTTGCGCCGGCTCATGAGCGTCAAAATTAAGATCGCAAAACGCTTATGACCACGGAACATCCGTGGGCGGCTTTCCGGGCTGGATGAGATCGAAGCCGACGAAGCCATCAGAAAACTCAAGCGGGGAGAGTTGACATCCGACAACATTCCCCCAACGGCTCAGTCTGGTTGGCCTCCGACCAAAGACGGCATATAATGGGTTAAGTTGCCTTGCCCCCTTCGTCTTCGAACCGAGAGCGGACTGGTTCAGTGTTGCAAGATCGGGAACCGCGTAAGCCGTTGTCCAGAACCGCACTGGCAGCAATTGCAATTATCTGCGCGCTAATTCTTGCTGCGTTTTTCATCGGCTTTGAATATTCGGCCCCTGACGAAGGCGCGCTCGTTATTCCCGGATCGCAACAATCGCCGTGATGCCCCCTATCGCTGTACATTTCTGACCGAGCTCGTCAGACCAGCGCGAGCGAGGTTGCAGGGGCCATATTTCCAGTGCATTCTCGCCATCGTCCATGACCAAGCAGTATCTCAACCACCAGTTGGAGTGCCCTTATTGCCTGACAATAAGGCTGAGGATTCCGGCCGACGCCGGTCCTGACGACCGGATCTTTTGCGACGACTGCGGCGAATTCCTGGGTACATGGGACGATCTGCTTACCGATTTTGAGAAGCAGGGCGGGCAGGATGGAGTGTTCCGTCTCGAAAAGGGCCGTATCAGGCGGATCGATTGAGCCGATGGCTGCGACATCCGAAGCGATGCGAACAGTTCCCTCGTCGGTGATTTTGCTTAAGCGCATGGTCTGCCGAAAAGGAGCTCGCGGCTCCTGAGCGCGGGCCGACCGGGGCACGGGCCCGAAAGGCGAGCGAGCGAAGCTCGTGCGATATCGACCATTTCCTCGCGCCTCCGCTCACCAGAGTAAGCCTTGCAGCACCTGTGCGACCCAAAGCTTCGGAAAAATTTCCCAGCGGCCCGGATCGTCAGGGAACTTGTTGCCGACCGGCGGGGTTATCGGACGCCTTCATATTTTAAGGAGGCTAGCTCCAACCCCAGCGGGAGACGACCATGGCAACCACGAAGAAAGCCGCAAAAGCGGCAACCAAGGGTCTCGAGGACCTGTTCCTCGACGGACTCAAAGACCTCTACTACGCCGAAAAGAAGATACTGAGGGCGCTGCCGAAAATGGCCAAAAGCGCGGAGTCGGAAAAAGTGACTGCTGCCTTCGAAAAACATCGTATGGAAACGGAAGGTCACGTCGATCGCCTCGAGGAAGTGTTCGAGAAATTCGGCAAGGCAGCACGGGGCAAGACCTGTCCGGCGATCGACGGCATCATTGAAGAGGGCTCTGAGATACTCGAAGACTATGAAGGTGCTCCTGCGCTCGATGCCGGACTGGTAGCAGCGGCGCAAGCCGTCGAGCATTACGAGATCGCCCGGTACGGAACTCTTATCGCCTGGGCAGAACAGATGGGAAAGGCCGATGTTGCTGCCCTTCTCAAAGAGACGCTCAAGGAAGAGGTCGCGACGGACGAAGCGCTGACGGGTCTAGGCGAGGGTGGTGTCAACCAACGTGCTCTTCAAGCGGCCGCGTAATTCCCTATGCCGCCGGCTTGCGGAGCCCCGGCGAGGGATTGCCAGGGGCTCCGCTCCGAAGTGGGTCGTGAAGCAACCAAAGATGCGGCTCTGGCAGCAGCGCATCGCCGGCTGTTTTATCATTGGTCTGGGCATTCGCATGGCCGTGAGTGGCGGAGCGACCCGTTAAAATAGCCCACCCCCACGCGGCTATCCATCCTCCTGCCTCACAGTCGCTAATCAAAAGGCGGGCCGTTGCCCGCCTTCCATGGTTCAGTTACTACCACCGCCGAGCTTTTTGACACTGCTGCAGAATTCAGGGTGGGTGTTGGCGGCGTTGGCGTTTGCCGCCTCCTCATCGCAGACTTTTGTCATTGCCATGCGGTCCTCGTCCGTCAGCGCTTTCCAAGCTGCCGTGAACTCGTCGTCGGACCGCAGAGTCGTCATGCTGGAGTCCGTGTAGAACGGCTCCATCTTTGCGGGGTCATCCAAGGCAGACGTGCCTGTTTCGGTGCCTGCCGCAAGAGAAACGCCGCTTACCATAGAAAGCGCCATCGCGCCTAAACAGATCATCTTGTAACTCATGACAAGACCCTTCCGTTGTTTACTGGTCGCTAATGGAACGACCTACTGGCAAACGGCGTGTTTCAGAAAAGGTTCCTTTCTCACTTGCTGGCACGGCACTTGACCGGTGCTTTCTACAACCCGGATGCATTGCCAAGAGCGCGCTTACCTCTATCCTGAGCTGGGGCAAAATCTGCTAGCGTTCCTTAATGGCTCATCACCAGCTACCATTGGCGTCGATCGAGCCGACGCCACGCCGCGCTCTTCGGTCGGCGAGGAACATGTAAGAGAAGCAGAGCGGTGTTGTCTTGCAAGACGATGGCGGGCGGGCGACGCCGGTTCTCGGCTTCGATGTCCACATATGGCGGATCGCCCTCGATGCTCCAATTTCACAATTGGACCCGGCGGCGCTTAGATGTCGCAGCGCCGCCTCGCCACGCTGGAGGTCCGCAGCGCCAGCAAAGTCTATGAGAGCGGCGGCTCTCCGGTCACCGCGCTGGCTGAAGGTTCGCTGACCTTGAGCCCCGGCGCCGTCAGCGGCATCGTCGGCCCGAGCGGCTCGGGCAAGACGACACTGCTGATGATCGCCGGTCTGCTGGAGGCTCCGACCACTGGAGAGGTTCTGTTCGACGGCAAGGTAATTTCGCGTCCCGGTGCTAAGCTCAACGAGCTGCGGACCTTCAGGCGGACCCAAATTGGCTTTGTATTCCAGAAGGCGAATTTGATCCCTTTCCTCACGGCGGCCGAGAACGTCGCCATCGCCATGCAGGTCAACGATGTCGGCCGACAGCAGGCGCAGGTGCGAGCCGCGAGGCTGCTCGATGCGTTGGGCATGGGGCATCGCGGCTCCAACTATCCGTCCCGGCTTTCCGGCGGCGAGCAGCAGCGCGTTTCGATCGCGAGGGCCCTGGCTAACGATCCCACTGTCATTCTGGCCGACGAACCCACCGCTGCGCTGGATGGCACGCGGGCGGAGATGGTGATGAAGGTCTTCAGGCATCTGGCGGATAGTCGCAATGTCGCGATCTGCGTTGTGACCCACGATACGCGCTGGATGACCTACTTCGATTCGACGCTCGAACTCGAAGACGGCCGAGCACGAAGGTAGACACCTGCCGCTGCAAATGCGGTCGCACGCCGTTACCGCCGGTTGCCGCGTCTACAGACCAGTCTGCGTTTCAGCGATGTGGATCCATCGGGTGGCTCGGTGATAGGCGGCTCGCTGAACAAGAGCTATGCATCAGTGCCGGATGAATGGAACATCTGCCGATAATTGCCGTTGATATGCTCATCAGGCGAAAGGGCTGCATATGTCAAAACTTCAGGCGGCAACTCCAGAGGATTTGCAACGGCTCAAGCTCGAAGCGTCGGCTTACTTTGGCCCGAAAATGCTCAAAGAAGCATTATTGCGCCTTTGCCAGGCTTGCGGAGCCGATAGCCTTGACCGGTTCGAGAAAACCATGGTCGATCAGATCGAGGCAATGCGTGATGATGATAATAGGGCCAACTTCGAAACACTGAAGGAATTTGCCATCGAACAGCTTTATGCCTGTGTTCGAGAGGTTAGTTCTTCACCTGATATGAAGCAGCCGCTGGAGGAAACTGAAACCCGAAGGACACCTGGTCGGTCGCAAAAGCCGGAAACCTTGGAAGACCAGTTGCAGGCCGGCCTTGAGGATTCCTTCCCCGCAAGCGACCCGCCTGCCGTGGTGTCCACAGCGATCCCCGGCGGGTCGAAAAAGCTGGTCGGGACTGACGAAGTCCTGAAAAAGAAGCGAGAGGACGAGGCTAAGAATAAGAACCGGTCATAAGTAGCCCGTCCGAGCGAAAGGGATGCTTCCGCCCACTTTGTTGCCGCGGCTCCGGTCACCATGCGAACAGATGGCCAGCATGCACCGGCGTCAGAGCTTGACGGCCGCCTCTCGCGCCCACAGCCGCAATTTCCGGCAGGCCAGGACAAATTCCTCAGCCGCTTCTTTTGACTGCAGCCTTATCAGTCCTTCATCCGCATCGGCACCTGCCTTGCCCAGAAGCGACTCGGCTTCCGACGTGAAACCGATGAATAGGGCGGGACATTTCCCTTGGCTGCCCCGATCAAGCGGGCGGGATTCGCCGCAACAGGAGCTCAGCCGCAAAACGCACGGCCCGCGCGTATTTCACCCCATCCGAGATTTTCTAGCGACTTATTTCGATGTCCGGAACGATCCAAACCTTCATGCATTTAGCTAGGTCTGCGTTCATCAACTCTTTCTTGCTGGGAGTTGGACCATTGTCCTCCAGCGGCTACCCCTTGGCCAACCAGGAAACGGATGAAGTTTCCATCGTTGACCTGATACCTGCCTTGCGAGCCTTCGCCCGCACCTTCTGCCGTGTTCCTGACGACGCCGATGACCTGGTCCAGGAGACTTTGACCAAAGGGCTCGCCAACATCGATAAGTTCGAGCCCGGAACGCGTATGAAGTCGTGGCTCTTCACCATCATGCGCAACACCTACTATACCCACATCAAGGCAGCCGACAGGGAAAAACCCGGCCTGCTTGACTGTGCCTCTCTGATCCCGATTTCGGAAGCGACCCAGGAATGGTCCGTTCAGAGCAAGGAAGTCCATAGCGCGGTCCAGAAGCTGCCGGAACATCAGCGCGAGGTCCTGATGCTGATCGGGGTTCTTGGTGTCAGCTACGAAGAAACCGGCGAAATATGCGGTTGCGCGGTGGGAACGGTAAAAAGCCGCCTTAACCGAGCGCGCGCCAGCGTGCTGGAATACCTCGGCGAAAGTTCGTTGCAGACATTGGTGGAAAGACGCAATCATCTGTCCGAAGCACAGGGAAACTTCGCAGTCGACAGGCGTCGATATAGCTAGTCTTCTTTCTTGCACCGACGCTTCTCGACAAGCGCGTTCTGCAATTGAACCGCGAGGTTGGTCAACCGGTTGGGGATCTTTTCCTGCTCGATGGCAGTCAGCAGAGATGCAATCTTCCGGTCTATTGCCAGCCGGAGTTGCGGGCTGATTGTATCGTCGCTTGAGCGAGACATCGTGTTCTCTTAACGAAGTGGTCCCTTCACCAGTGTGGTGACGGCAATCTGAGTTTGCAAGGATTCGTGCGCCGTCCTCACAGCCAGCGCCGTCCCTTGCACAGCCCGTCCCTTGCACAGCATTATGTATCGAAGCTGCTGGTCTCGTCGGGGAAGCCTATGCTTTCCCCTCGGGTCCTCCCGGCACTATTCCCGGGCGCGCTCGACATTTCGACTCTCGCGACCTCGAAGGCTTGTGCCCTGTCGGTTTCGCCGAGGCAACTCCAGCCATGCGTCCGGCAAGATAGTCGCCGACATTGTCGTGCGCAGCATGGCGGATCAAGAGGAAGGTCGTCGTCATTCCGCGGCATCAAGCATCGGCTCGTCCCTCCCGGCGATGAAAGACAGCGTGCGCTGGCGTGCCTCGGCATCGGTGAACTGCTCGGGCGGCGACTTCATGAAATAGCTGCAGGGGCCGGTCAGCGCTCCTGCGATGCCGCGGTCAAGCGCCAGCTTGGCGCAGCGGACAGCGTCGATAACGACTCCGGCCGAGTTGGGCGAATCCCATACTTCCAGTTTGAGTTCTGCATTCAGCGGCACACCGCCAAACGTCGTGCCTTCGACGCGGATGTAGGCCCATTTCCGATCGGTAAGCCAGGGCACATGGTCGCTGGGGCCGACATGGATGTTGCCGGCCTCCAGGGGGACGTCGAACTGGCTGGCTACGGATTGTGTCTTGGAGATTTTCTTCGATTCCAGCCGCTCGCGCTCCAGCATGTTGAGGAAATCGGTGTTGCCGCCGAAATTCAGCTGATAGGTGCGGTCGATGCGAACGCCGCGCTCGCGAAACAGATTGGCGAGCAGCCGGTGTACGATTGTTGCGCCGACCTGGCTTTTGATATCGTCGCCGACCAGCGGCAGACCGCGCTGTTCGAAGCGCCGGCGCCATTCCGGCCGCGACGCGATAAAAACCGGTATGCAGTTGACGAAGGCGCAGCCGGCCTCGAGCGCGCACTCGGCGTAAAAACGCGTGGCTTCTTCCGAGCCGACCGGCAGATATGAGACCAGTACGTCTGCGCCGCTTTCCCGCAGCAGCGCGCTGACATTCGCGACCGGCTCTTCTGCCTCTTCGATCTCATCGCGCAGATATTTGCCGATGCCATCGAGCGTTGGTCCGCGCTCGACGCGAACGCCGGTTGCTGCAACGTCGGCAAAGCGGAAGGTGTTGTTGGGTGCATTGTATATGGCTTCCGCCACATCACGCCCAACTTTGCCCTTGGCGACGTCGAAAGCACAGACCACCTCGATGTCATCGACGTGATAGCCGCCGAGATCGGCATGCATCAGGCCCGGTATCGGCTCATTACCTCTGGCGTCTCGATAATATGAGAGGCCCTGGACAAGGGAAGACGCGCAATTGCCGACGCCGGCTATTCCAATCCGTACCTTTTTCGATCCCACGAAACTGCCGCCATCGCTGTTGAAGGTAAGTTCCTCGCGCCGAACTGCCAGCTGCCGGGAATGTTCCTTGCGACCTGGAAAAATCACGAACCTCTATTCGGATCAAAGCCGCGACCTGTGTTTTGCGTTGCCTGGGCCGATCGACCTCAGCGCCGCAAGCCGGCCATTTCGGTTCTCAAATAGTCGAAGCACAAGGTTTCGGCGGTTCGCTTGCCCTCGTCATAGCAGGCACGAGGACCGGTGCAGTTCACGTGACCGACATAGTCTTCCCTTTGCGGGTGCTGTTCGGGATCGCCATACACTTCGCTTGTTGATGCCTGCAGGAAGCGCGCATTGTTTCGGGCGGCGAGCTCAAGCAGAACCGAGGAAACCCGCGCCGCCGGCGACAAGCGCCGTCTTGGTCCGTTGCGTCCTTGTTGATTGC
This sequence comes from Mesorhizobium sp. WSM4842, assembly GCF_055901575.1. Classification (NCBI taxonomy): domain Bacteria; kingdom Pseudomonadati; phylum Pseudomonadota; class Alphaproteobacteria; order Hyphomicrobiales; family Phyllobacteriaceae; genus Mesorhizobium; species Mesorhizobium sp. WSM4842. The sequence continues at coordinate 5,683,765 of NZ_CM148372.1, read as the reverse complement.
CGCATCTCTATTTTCTCCTGTCTGCCAGTCATGCTGCACTTTCGATGTCCAGATCGAGAGCTGGACGTGCCGATCTTGGCCGCGCCAGCAGCGAAACGAATTCGCGGGCTCTCGCGGCGCTCGTATGTGCCGCCAGGATCGTTTCGCGCGCTCGCTTGGACATAGCCAGCCTGACGCGGTCGGATTGGCTGGACAGGATATCGATCACGTCTTCGGCTTGGCCGGCCGTGTTGATCGTGGCTGTCGGAAAGAAGCTGTCCAGACCGGTCCAGCGATCGCTGATGATCGCCGTGCCACAGGCGGCCGCCTCGAAGAGGCGTACGCTGGGAGACCATCCAGCCGCTATCATGGAGTTGCGTGTGACGTTCAATGTGTAGCGCTGCCGGCTGTAGAAGGCGGCGTTGTCCGCTGGCGGCAAGTGCTCGATGCGATCGACATTGCCTGGCCAGACGGTCTCAGACGGGAATTGCGAGCCGGTCACGACGAAGCGACGGTCCGGCATGCGTCTTGCCGGTTCGAGCAGGAGAGCATCCAGTGTCGCCTGCCGGTCCGAGCTGTAGGTTCCGAGGTAGCCAAGATCCCAGCAGATCGGATCGGCCGTTCGGCGATGCCGCTCCGGGTCGACGGAACAGTAGAGCGGCTCGGCGCGCCGTGCACCGAAGTCCGCCGCCAAACGGGCGAGCGTCGGCCCGCCGGTGAACGAGAAATAGACGTCGAAATACGGAATCTGTCGTTGGCATATGTAGTCGCAATCATTCGCGGCGAGCTTTGCCAGCGTGACCGGCGTGTCAATGTCGTAGAAGCAGAACTGGCCAGTGCACAGGGACGCGACAATGTCGATGACGGCGCGCCCTTCCGGAACGAAGGACCCAACCACCACGACATCGGCCTGCTGCAGGCAGCCGGCATATGTCCGACGAAGATCGTTCGTCGTTTCGTAGTAGCGCAACGTGCAGAAATCCGGGTCGCGCAGATCGCGATGGTTTGCATACCACGGCACGTCGCGCTCGAGGAAGGTGACGCGATGGCCGAGTTCGTGCAGGCCCTTCAGCAGCCCGCGAAAGGTGGTGGCGTGGCCGTTTCCCCACGAAGAGGACAAAGACAGGCCAAGAAAGACGATATCCAGCCGCTTGGTCATTCCGCTGCCTCCACGGTGGGGCGCTCGAAATGACGCCTGAAGACAGCGTCGGCCACGGCTGCCCGCAATGCATAAGTGTGCTCCGCGAGAACACGCCGAAGCGCAGATGCGCCTTTGATCAGTTCGGCTCCTGCCGGCAGGCCGATCGCCTGGCTGCCGTGCACCTGTTCCAGCAGCGCATCGAGAATGCAGACAGCATAACCGTGTTCAACGAGTTCCTGGACGACGTGGCGGCCGATGAAACCGCACCCTTCTGTAACCAGTATGCGTTTCACGACAACTCCTTACGCAGATGGCCCGGCGCCCCGAACTGTTTGGCAAAAGGTTTGTTCCCTCTGCTTCAACAAAGATGGTTTTGGGGAGGCTGCAACCTGAGGTGAACGCATAGCGAACGAGCCTTGGGCCATGCGCTGGGACATTGCAGCTTCTTTGGGGTTAGGGCGCTCATCCGGCCCGTGGGCGGAAGGAGTGGATGGCAGCTGTGATCGAAGCGGTATCGCGTAGCAAGCCAGACCTGATCATGAGGCTCACACGCCTGCAAAGCCTGGATCAAAAGGAGGTTTCAATGTCTGAATCGAAGACAACCACCAATCATGACGAGATCCGCCAATGGGCCGAAGATCGTGGTGGCCGGCCTGCGGCTGTACGAACCAAGGGCGAGGGCGGCATCTTACGGATCGATTTTGGCGAGCCCGAGGAGAAGCTCGAACCCATTGAATGGGATGAGTTCTTCCGGATTTTCGACGAGAACGATCTGACTTTCCTTTACCAGGACGAAATAGGCGGCGGGGAAAAACAGCCGATTCAACAAAATCATCGACCGCAAACAGAGCGGCTGGAGGGGGGCTATGTCAGCGGTGTCGGCTGGCTCTTAAGGCGCGCCTCGCATTCTGACAGAGAACTTCACTCTAGCTCGCTGTTCTTGCTCGCTTTTTTGGAGGCATGCAATTGGAGATAGACCGGTTTTTCCAAACATTCCAGACTTGATGGAACAAATCGCCGGCTAGACGGCTTCGGCGGGTCGCCGATCGGTCACAGCCTCAGTGTAACAGGCTGGTTCCGCCCGATCTGGCAATGTTTCGCATGATGCCGTTCAGCCAGTCTTCGGTCGATACGCCGGCCCGCCTCCTGTCGATTTCGCTGATGGCTCGCTCCAGCGTTCGCTCGACCAGCCGGTCGGAAGCACCCACGTCGCCCAAAAGCAGACGCGCCGCGAGCCTGAGCTTGGGCAGAAGTGAAAAGACATTGTCGGACAAGTTCACCGCACGGCCACCCGCCAAGGCCGGTCTTTCCGGAGGGAACAAGGCATCGAAGACGGCATAGCTATCCGACGATTTTCGAAGATTGCTGGCGTGGCGCAGACGTTCGGGAACGACGATGTCCTCGTCACCGCTGAAAAAGACGAAGGGCACGCCGCGACGCATCAGTTCGTCTGCGATCGGAAACACCCGCCGACCGTTGAGATTGACGTCGAGGATCGCGGCCTCAGCCGCCGCGGTATGCATAGACGCGTGTTCGACTGTCGCCGCAGGGCCGAGGATCACGGCGCCCATGTTGCCGAAATATCTTGCAAGATCGCCGGCCAATACCCAATCGTCTTCGACGATCAGGATGTGCACCCCTCGGAGATCGCGCACCTCACCGTCCTTCCTTCGAGCGAGATTTCCAATTATCCCGACGGGCTTGTTCAGAATGTTGCTGCAAGGCTGTCTGCAATCGTTTCGCCAAAACGAGCATGCGGGGCGGAATGGATTCGTTTCCCGCTAAACCCACCAAATCCGAAGACTGCAACAACGCTTGTTTTGTCAGCTTCAGGTCAGGTGTGCGTTTTGACATTGGAGTTTCCGCAAGGATTTCAACGTTAACGCTGTCTGCACTGACTTGTTCCGGCCCTCTTGCGCGTTGTATGATGGCGTCGCGTTCAGCCCGGTCGTGGGTTTTGGGTCGATTGGCGGCCTTGTCGTCTAGGCTGTTCAACCGAAGGGCTTGCGGTGACATCCCAGATGAAGAGATTTCCCATTGTGGGTGTGGGCGCGTCCGCAGGCGGCATTCCGGCTATGGAAGGTCTGTTCAAAGGCATCACCGGCCAGCCCGGCATGGCGTTTGTCATCGTCACCCATCTCAGTCCCGGGCGCGAAAGCCTGCTTCACGAGGTTGTCGGACGTTATACGCAGATGCCGGTTGTCGTCGCCCAGGACGGCACCATCGTCCTAGCCGACCACGTCTATGTGATGCCGCAGAACGTCGTTATCACCATTGAGAAAGGGGTGCTGCGCCTGCGGCAATCCAACGTGCTCAGCCGTGAGCGCAAGCCCATCGATATTTTCCTTAGCGCGCTGGCCGAGGATCAGGGCGAATATGCGGTAGGGGTGATTTTGTCGGGCGGCGATTCCGACGGCACGCTGGGCGCAAAGGCAATCAAGGAGCGTGGCGGACTGACGGTCGCCCAGGCCCCCGATGGCTACGGTCCGCGCAATCCGGACATGCCGAAAAGTGCGATCTCCAGCGGGCTGATCGATATTGCGGCTCCGGCGGAGGACATCGGTGCGAAGCTCGAGGGGTTCGCCCGCAGCTTCGGTATGCTGAACGGGGCTGCCGGAGACGGCGAGACGGCAGAGATGGGTCGGCTCCGCGACGAGATCTATGGAATTCTAAAGGGCCAATCCGGCCACGATTTCTCCGGCTACAAGACCAAGACATTCCTGCGTCGCGTAAAGCGGCGCATGCAGATCGCACAGCTCCAGTCGATTGCAGCCTATGTCGAATGGCTGAAGAAAGACCCTCGCGAGGTGATGGACCTCTTCCGCGATCTGCTGATCAACGTCACCGATTTCTTCCGTGATCCCGATGCGTTCAAGGTGCTCGAGGAGAAGATCGTACCGCAGCTGTTCGAGGGCAAGACCGCCAGCGACGCCGTCAGGATCTGGGTCCCTGCCTGCGCCACCGGCGAGGAGGTGTTCTCCATCGGCATGCTGTTGCGCGAACACATGGAGACGCTTTCGGTCATACCACGCGTCCAGATATTTGCGACTGACATCGATGAGCCGGCGCTTGCGGTGGCGCGCGCGGCGCGTTACCCGGCGGCATTGCTGCAGGGGGTTTCGCCCGAACGCAAGCAGCGTTTTTTCAGCAGCGACGGCGAGAGCTACGTGCTCACCAACGAGGTACGGGAGCTGTGCGTCTTTTCTCCTCACAGCGTCGACCGCGACCCGCCCTTTTCGCGCATGGACATGATTTCATGCCGCAACCTGCTGATCTATTTCGGCTCGAACATTCAGAACCGGGTCATTCCGATCTTCCATTATGCGCTGAAGCCGGGCGGTTATCTTTTCCTCGGCACGTCCGAAAGCATCGGCCAGCACGACAACCTCTTCGCCACCGTCGACAAGAAACAGCGCGTTTTTCAGGCGCGGGAACATGCCTCGCCACATATAAGGCTGCCTATGCCGATCGGCGACGGCGGTTCGGGTGCCTCCCTGCCCGAAGGCTCCGGTTCGAAGGGAGCCGCCAGCTACCCGCTTCGGCAGGCGGTCGAGGCACAGGTGCTGGAGCGCTTCGCGCCGCCGCATGTCGTTGTCAACGGCGATGGCGACGTCGTTTACTATTCGGCCCGGACCGGCAGATATCTGGAAGCGCCGCAAGGCATTCCGAGCCGGCAGGTGCTGACCTTGGCCCGCCGCGGGCTGAGGCTCGACCTGCGTGCAGCGTTGCGGGAAGCTGCCGCGACGCGCCGCAGCGTCGTGCGGGAAAATGTCGTTGTCGACGAGGACGACGAACAGGTCCAGCTGATCAAACTCACTGTCGAACCCTTAGCGGAACGCGGCAAGGGCGAACGGCTCTATCTTGTCCTGTTCGAACCATCGGGGCCGGTGCAGGCACGGTCGGATGGGCGTCGCGAAAACCGTGATGGCGAAGGCGCTGCCGACCTCGAACGAGAGCTGCGCGACACCCGCGAGAGGCTGCAATCGACGATTGAGGAGTACGAAACCGCGCTGGAAGAAGTGAAATCGTCAAACGAGGAACTCGTCTCCGTCAATGAGGAGGCGCAGTCGACCAACGAGGAGCTTGAGGCCTCGAAGGAGGAGATGCAGTCGCTCAACGAGGAGCTCAACACCATCAACTCGGAACTAACCAGCAAGATAGAAGAGCTCGATCACGCCAACAGTGATTTGCGCAATCTGTTCGAGAGCACCCAGATCGCTACCATTTTCCTCGACCGCAATCTGGTGGTGCGGACCTTTACCCCGGCGGCCTCGTCTTTCTTCAGCCTGCGTCCGTCTGACGTCGGCCGGCCACTGACCGAGCTTTCGAGCCAACTCGACTATCCCGAGCTGAAACAGCACATCGATGCGGTGTTCGAAACCGGAGAGACCCTGAACCATCATCTGGCGCGCGACGACCAGGGCCGGTTTTATATGGTTCGCATCAATCCGTATCGCGACAAGGACAACAGGATCCAGGGCGTCGTGGTCACACTGGTCGACGTCACCACCTTGGCCGAGGCGGAAGAGCAAAACCAGGTGCTCATTTCGGAACTGAACCACCGCGTCAAGAACATGCTGGCGGTCGTCGCCAGCATCGCCAACCGCACCCGTGAAAGATCGGAATCGAAGGAAGAGTTCGCCGAAGCGCTGATCGGCCGCCTACACGCCATGTCGCGGGCTTACGGTCTGCTGTCGAAGGAACGCTGGAAAGAAGCTTCGATCAACGAACTGCTGCATCAGGAACTCGAACCGTTCAGCATTGACCGGTTCGAACTTGACGGCGCTGAAGTGAAGCTTAACCCGCAACAGGGCCTTTCCCTTAGCATGGCCATTCATGAACTGGCGACCAACGCCGCCAAATATGGCGCGCTGTCGAAGCCGCAAGGCAGGGTGGCGCTGAAGTGGTCGGCAGATGGCGACGTTTTCAGGCTTGCCTGGCGCGAGAGAGGTGGGCCGCCAGTCAGAAAGCCCGAAATCAACGGCTTCGGGCTTTCCCTGTTGCAGGGCGAGATCGGCTACCGGCTTGGTGGAAACGTCGAGACCGCCTTCAATCGTGAAGGTCTTGAGGTCCAGGTCACATTTCCGATGATGCGCAAGGAGACGCCGTGAGCGACCCGCTGCGCGTTCTGGTGGTTGAGGATGAATGGCTCATCGCCGAGGACATCGCTGCTTGTCTGCGCGCTTCGGGACATCAGGTGATCGGCCCCGCCCCTTCGGTGGCGGCGGCCCTTGGCCTTATCGGCGAAAATCATGTCGACGTGGCGCTGCTGGATGTTCAACTGCATGGCGAAACGAGCCTGGCGATCGCAGAGGAATTACACACCCGCCACATTCCTTTTGCGTACCTGACCGGATTTGGGCCGCGCGATGTTCCACCCGCCTTCGCCAATTTCAAATTTGTTCGCAAGCCCGCAGATCAGGCTGCAATTGAGAATGCCTTGGACGAACTGGTCGGGGCGTCCTAGCTCGTTTCATCAGCCTCGTCATGGCGCGGCGCCTCGGCTTGTTCCGTCATTCGCCCAAAAGGCGTGCGGTCCAGGACGATGTGCTACCTCAATCTCGGTGGGACCGTTTCATCGGAAACGAACGCTGGCACTCATTGATCGCCGGCCGACACCTCGCCTGCGGCGGGTATCAAGAAGAATCCCAAAGAGAATACCGAGATGCCGGATCAGCAATACCAGCGATCCTTCGGGCAGAAATACAAACCGGGGAGCGCATCGGCGACGAGTTGGATAGCCTCATCCAACGCCGGGAACCAATCGCTGCTTCGGTTTTGCTGGTGATGTCGGACTTACGTTGGCTGCTGATCCCTGCCTGCCAACGCAGCGGCCTCTTCGTCCGTCACTGAAATCTCCCCTGCGGGTATAAGCCATTTCTGACATTTGCGTATGGAAACCACGCCATGCTCAGGCTCCAGGGAGGATAACCGGCCGATCCAATTGCTCCTCACCGATGCATCTTGATTGGCTCTCGCTGCGAGCCACTCCGCCCGCTCCCGCGGCAAGCCGATAAGGCAAGTGCCAGCGAAGTCCGCAGGCACATCCACGGTGGTATCGAACACGGCCCATGTGTTGGTCGGTTCCTGAACGGGCAAAAACCTCATAACAGCACCTGCTAATATATAGAACGAACTTACGGACGGAGCATTGTTCCGGCATCAACCAAACGAAGGAGATTTTTTCGTTTTGCCACGCTGCGGCGCGCTGAGCATCGCGAATTGATCCAATTTTCTGCATCGCGGCTGCGACGTCGCCGAAATAGGGTGGCAGATCTCGACGAGCGAACGCATCCAGGAGCCCGCCAGGCGGCGGCGCTTTTGCGTGTCAGCTATCCGCCTTCAGTGCTCCCATCTCGCGGACAGTGTGGCCTCAGCGTGTCCCTCGAGGAACTGTCAACCGGCCTTGGGAGCGCTGCTCGGAACAAGGAATCCACCCTTTAGCAACTCCAGGGCGTCGAGTGCCTCGTCATCCAGCAAATTTGTCAGAGCCACCCCGTCTGCGAAGACAACCCTATTGTCGTCTATGTCGTAGACCTCCCAAAACCCTTCCTTGATTCTTCGAATGGCGTGCCGATGCTCCATAAGCAGACGCTAATTGAGTCGCGGAAATGGTGGGTAGAGAAAATCAGGGGTAGACCGATATTAGTAGTGGAAAACCTCAGGCGCCCTGACGCGTGATGCAGGTGCGCAAGTCAAGGGTATGCCGGCCGCGCGTGGCCCGAGGGGACCGTATCGACCGCGGGTCCAAATAGCCAGGTTGAGAACCCTTCGACATCATTGCGGACACTCGGCCTCTGATGTAATTTAGGGTTTGATCAAGTGAGGAATATACCGCTGTCGCGACAGCTTTTCTCTCTTTTCTGTCTCGGCAGATAGCATGCTCTCTAACGGACCTTGATACCGCAGCTGTGTTCTTGTGGTCGCTAGGTAACAGCGGTTAAGGGATTTGCCATGCTCCGACATTGCGGATTCGTTGCAGCTTTGATGCTCGCAAGCTTCACGGCTTTCGATGCTTCTGCAGTCGAACGAAGGGTCGCCTTTGTAATCGGCAACTCCGATTACCGGGAAATCTCGGCCCTGAAAAACCCGGCCAAAGATGTGGTGGACGTGTCCGACACGTTTCGAGCGGCTGGTTTCGATGTTTTTGTCGCCAGCAATCTTACAAAGCTGCAGTTTGAGGACCAGTTCCGCAACTATCTTGCCGCCGTGGACGGCGCGGATGTGGCTGTCGTCTACTATTCCGGTCACGGTTTTCAGATCGGCGGCGAAAATTTCCTGATCCCTGTCGATGCTTCGTTGAAAGATGCGGCGGACGTCGAGGTCCAGGCTATCAAGCTGAACGATGTGCTGCAGCAGATGCGTTCGAAATCGAAGATCCAGGTGATCATCCTCGACGCCTGCCGCAACAATCCATTCCCTCGCAAGGACTATTGGCTCAGGGACCAGCTTCTTACCGCCAGCGGCACCGGGCTTGCGCAAGTAAGAAGCTCGCTGAACACGCTGATTGCTTTCGCCACCGAACCCGGCGCGGTTGCCTATGACGGCGCCGGCGACCTCAGTCCTTTTTCATTGGCGTTTTCTCGTCGCGCGCTCGCCCCGAACCAGGAGATCCGCACGGTCATGTCGGCCGTCCGCCGGGATGTGGTTGAGGCTACCAAGGGCTTGCAAGTTCCCTGGGAGAACTCTTCGCTGATCGACGAAGTCGTTCTGATGCGTCGCAGCAGCCGCCCCTCTCTACCGCCCGTGTTGGAGAAAGTCGTGTTGTCGGGGGTCGGGCCCGTCGACCTGAACCTCCCGGAACCGGTCGAGGTCGACGGCGGGACAATCACCGTCAGCATCGATAGACCGCCCGCCCTGGGGCGCCTGATGCTGGACGGCAAGGTCGTCGAGGCGGGAGAACTGATCCAGGGCAAGGATTTGCCGCGTTTGCAGATGGATGTCCCCAAGGGAGTTGGCGAGCCAGAAGAGATGGATATGCTGGCCTACGCCGCACGCGACAGTTGGGGCGGCGAAGCCAAGGGCATGCTGGTGTTCCGGGTCAAGAGCGGCGAAGGAGCCCAGGGCGAGCAGGTGATGGCCTCACTCGAAGCCGAGCAGAAGCAGCAGGTGCTGCAGCGCGGCATTCATGTCACCGGTGCCGCCGAAGCGATCGAGAGCCGCGAGATCGACGTTCCGGTCGGCATCGGCGCGGTTGCTCTGAACCTGGATCTCCCGACAGACGATTCGGCGGTCAGCCTGAAAGTTGCGAACTATCCGGCAACGGGAACGCTCTCCCTGCCGGATCGAGCCCTGACGCCCGAATCGAGCTTGACGGTCGGTGAAGTCGAGGTGCTGCGCTATGAACCCCAGATCGGAGCCAGCACCCCGGTCGAGGTCGCCTTCGAAATTCGGGCGGACAGCGCAGTATCCAAACCCGCCAAAATGAAACTGTCGCCAAGCGTCGATCCATGCGACTTGGCTGCCGGCGAACCTCTCGACCTTCAAGGCGTCGTCCCCGGCCTGCTGCCAAATGAAATCGGCGCCGACGCGGTGAAGCTCTGCGAGGCTGCGGTGAAGGCGTATCCCGATGTCGCCCGCTTCCGCTATGAACTGGGTCGCGCGTTGCTTGCAGCCGGCAAGGTCGACCAGGCCAGGAAAGCCATCCAGCAGGCCGCCGACAGGGGACACGTGCGCGCTGTGTTCGAACTCGGCTACCTCTACGCGACCGGAACGGGCCTGGCCGTCGACCGCAAGCAGGCCAACACCTTCTACGCGGCGGCGGCCGACAAGGGTGATCCCTACGGGATGACGTCGTGGGGCCGTGCCTTGTTCAATGGCTACGGCGTCGAGCGCGACACCGGCAAAGGACTGGACCTGCTGCTCAAGGCGGCGGCGATGGGGCACACCTATGCCATGAACGATCTCGGCGCGATCTTCACCGAAGGCCGCAACGGCGTGCCCGCCGATCAGGCCCGTGCCGTTGCCTTCCTGGAGGCTGGCGTCCAGCGGCAGGACATGTATTCGATGAACCTGCTTGGCCGGAACTATCTGTCCGGTGCGGGCGTCGAAAAAAATCCGAATACGGCGCTGGCCCTGTTTCAGAAAGCCACCGAACTCGGCCAGCCCTACGCTCCGGGCAACCTTGCGCGCATGTATCGCGACGGCGTGGGGGTGGAGCGCAACCCGGCAGAAGCGCAAAAACTGTTCGAGATGGCTGCCATGCGGGGCGACCCGTCCGGTGCCTTCGATCGCGCGGTTCTGGAAATGGAAAAGGGCGAAAAGGCCGATCAGGCCACGGCTGTCCGTTTTCTGGCATTCGCGGCCGCACTGGACACCCGCAATCAGCTGCCGGAAGCCGAGAAGAACCTCGCGAATTTCGGCACGAAGGTGAAGACGACGGCGTTGAAGCAGCTGCGCCAGGAGCTCAGGTCGAAGGTCCCCGCATCCGGTTCGCTGGACAGTCAACTGGTCGGCGCGGCCAGGCGAGTCTGGGAAGAAGCCAATCCGCGTCGGGACGTGTTTTAATCAATCAGGAGGCAATGGTGCAGAGGACATTCAAGCAGGCAATCGTCGGAACAACCCTCTCCGGCATCCTGGCAGGGCTCACAGGCTGCACGTCCTTGATACCACCCGAACCGACGCCGCTGGTGGAGACGTCGCCGCCGAAGGTCGTTCGCAGGACACCCGTGCAGCAAAAGGTCGTCACGGCCGCTCCCAAACGGGTGGTCACGAAAAAAATCATCAAGCCGGTTGAGGAAGAGCCTGTTGCCGCACCTGTCGTGATCGTTCCTTCTTTAGGTGGGAACGGTGGGAGCGGCGGAGGCGGCGGCTGGGGCGGTTGACCCGGTGAACATTGAGTGGCAGCCGGACAGTAGGGCAAGCAATCAGAATCCAGACCGCAGTCTAGTATGCATCCACTGATTGGCGCAGCGCCTCGATCTCCGCCATCTGAATGCCCATTTCGACAAACGCGGAAAGAACTGAAAAGCGGTCCTCCAGTGCAACGCGTGCCAATCCGGCCAGAACCCCCGCACTCACAGCGCGGGCGGCAGGCACTGGTTGCAAGGCCGATACCGCTGACGCCTCCATAGCCGAACCGTTGCCACGCCATCCTGCAGCCAGGGCAATCCAGGCGGCCGGCGTTGTTGGCGGCATTGCCTCAGCCTTGCTCCCTTCTGGGCCAAAGTGAGGGCTATCCGGTTCGCTGACCCAGTCACGAACAAGCGCAAGCAACTCCTGATCCCTGCGGTCGAGCAGAACGGTGAGGTGGCCCAGGCATTCATGCGCCCACCACACTGCAGCCCGCTCGGGAAGCAGATAGGCACAGAACGTAATCGCCTCCTCGGGCACCCGCCCGGCAAGCAGGGCACGGCAAAATTCGATTGAAGGCTGTTCGGTCGGAAGCGCCACCATGTCCCTGGAAACAGCGGGGCAGGCCATGAAAAGATCCCGTGCCGTTTTGAATCGAAGCTCATTGGCCATGGCCGCCACGCTTTCCCAGGGAACAATCGACACTGAAGCCTTGGACAGGGCGCGGGTCAAGTCTCCAGTCCCTGGCAGATGCAACTGCCCTTCACCACCCGTATGCTTGACGTTTATTGACAGACAATCGATTCGGAATTTGGTATTGTCCGCAGTCGATGAAATCGGATGCTCAAGACAGGAGTAACCGTCATGCAGTTGGGCAGTTTAGCCTTCGTGTTTACGGTCGCGCTTTTTTCGACCCACGCTTTTGCTGATCCGCTTCAGAAATCAGAGGACATCGTGAAGTTTTTTGACGCGGCGAGCGAGTTCGGCCCGTCGCGTGGAATTTGCGTCGGCACCGAGGAAGAGTGCAACAGCAAGAACAAGCAAGCGCCTGCCGAAAAAACCAGCCTCGACATGCTGATCAATTTCGGCCTGGATTCTGCGGAGCTCGATGCGACTGCCCGCGCTGAACTGGACGAGTTCGCCAAGGCACTGAAGGACAGCCGACTGAGCACTCTGAACTTCGTTGTTGAGGGTCACACCGATGCAAGCGGCTCGGCTGATTACAACGAGGGACTGTCGGAACGAAGAGCCAGGTCGGTAACAACTTTCCTGACCTCTAACGGCATCGATCCTGCCCGCATCAAAGCGACAGGTTTGGGCGAAGCGAATCCGCGCAACCCCAATCCGTTCGATCCGGTAAACCGCCGGGTGGAAATGCGGATAAGGACTGAGTAGCTGGAGCGGGTACGCTGGACTAAGACCAGACCCGCGCGTCCTGTTCGACGCGAACCGAAGGTCAGCGCAGCAAACCAAACCGATTACGATTTCCGGGGCCATGCGCTGGCTTAAAGCGCATTCTGAACGGAACTCACCATAGCCGTGATCGCCTGCTTGTATTTTTCGAACTCGGGCGATGTCTGCCGGACTTCCGTCGTTGTCGTTGTCCGCTGGCTCGCTTCAACCATCGCCGGGCTCAGCTTCCGACCCATTTTCCTTTCGGCCCAGCTTACGACATAGCTGGCGGACTTGCCGGTGAGAAACGGGTTGGCTTGAATGACGGCCGACCCGAGCACGGCGCTCAATTGCGCCGAACCCGGCGACGACAACACTTGATGGGCGCCTTCCATTCCCAGGAAATGACAGAGATAAAGCCGGCCGGCTGTGATCTGGTGGCCGCGCGCCCGAAGATAGGCTTCGCCTTCGCGCGCCAGATTGCTGACCATCTCGCGCGAGATGGTGGCGTCATAACGCAGAGCAAGCAGGTCGGCGGTTGACAGCGTCCGCGCAAGTTCGGGGCGGTAGGTGTTCATCATCCTGATCCAGGTCTTCGTTATGAACTGACCGGCGCCGGTCGCCGAAGAAAGCGGATTCTTGGCGCGGGCGCTGCCGCCACTTTCGACTTGAACGATACGGGAGGTCAGCGTTTCGACAGCGGAAGCGTCCGTTGCGATTGCCGTAACCGTACCCAGCGGATCGACCGCCTCGCCATTGCGATAGAGTTCAAAATGCAGGTGCGGCCCAGTCGAAAGACCGGTAGTGCCGATGTAACCAATGATATCGCCTGCCTTCACCTTCGCGCCGACACCGCCGTTGGCCGCGAATTTCTGCATATGCGCATAGCGCGTCTCGCGCCCGTTTCCGTGCGAAATCTTCACCAGATTGCCGTAACCCCCTCCATCGCCTTGAAAAACGACTTCGCCGTCGAAGGCGGCTGCAATCGGGGTACCCAAAGGCGCCGCCCAATCCACGCCCTTGTGAATGCGAACAGTCCCGAGGATTGGGTGCTTGCGTGGGCCGAAGGTGGACGTCATGACCCCGTTGACCGGGGTTATCATGCCGTTGGTGACTGTCAGCGAGCGAACCTGATCGTCGCCGCTAACGCATGCAAACTGGCCGTCGGTCTGCTGGAACACGAAACAGTCGAGGCTTTTTTCGCTACCCTGGACGCCAACATACAGCACCCGTCCGGCCGTCTCTTCGTTGCCGCGTGGCCTTTGCGAATAGATCAGCACCAGACGCTGGTCTTCGCTGGCGAAGGCATCCAGATCCTGTCCCCGCGAAAGATACATGATCGCTTCTCCGATCACGCCGGTCGGGACTTTGTTGCGCGCTGCTGTCGAGTAGATTGCGTCGAGCAGCCGGTATTGCCTTTTGTGCGTGCCTTGCGCCTGTGCACCCGAGTAGTTGAACAGATCTTCGCGGACCCAGGGGTCCACACCAGACACAAACACACCAGCGGCATTGCGCGTCAGCGTGCCGACAAATACGTTCTTGGCATAGATCGATACCTGCATGAGGGACATGGTTGTCGTCTCGCGCGTCGGCCTGAAGCCGCGCATGGCGACGACATAACCCGGCTCAAGGCTTTCCCGATTGAAAAGCGCCTTCAGGGCTTCGCCTGCCAGCTTGGCATCCTCGGCGGAGAAACGCGCATCCAGCACAACGCTGTCCAAGCTGCGGTCGTTGAGAATCTTTACGAACGTGTCCTCGGTAGCCTCGTATCGTTGATATTCGCTGGTGACATTTGCAACGCTGGTGTTGTTTTCGATCTGGGTTTTCCGGAATGCGGGAAGGGCTGCCTCGCCTGCATCGATTGTTTCGCCCCAACCTGCTTCGGCATCATCGGTGTCCACCAGCGGGTCCGAAGCAACCGGAGCCTCGTCTAGAACGGGCGGTGGCTGAACATCGTTTTGCAGATCGTTGGAGGGCGCCGGCGCGGTCTGTCGCTGTGCCTGGAAGAATGCAAAATCTTCCTGCGTGGACGGTATCGTTGTCATGAAGTTTTCGCTGGCGCTAAGCATCACGTCAGACAGAATTTCGATCTGGGGAGAAACTCCAGCCTGATCGAGTTCTGCCGGGCGCGGGATGACTTGGCTTTTTGTTGCGGCGCCGGTGTCGGGCGCAAGGGTGATCCACATCGGGTCGCCTGCGAGATCGATGATGGCAGGCACATAGACCGATGCATCGGCTGGCACATCGTCGGTTCCCTCGACCGCGTGCAACTCCTCATCTTCATCGCCAAACGACCAATAGTCCGCGGTGAGATAGAAGCCGGCAGCGATCGACAACAGGACAACCGCAGCAAGACCGGCAAGGAGTCTGCGCCAAAGCCGGCGTCTGCGCAGGGCGGCGCGCGCCTGCTTTTTCAACCTGAAGCTTGTGTCGATACTGTGCGTCACGGATTGCTTCCTGTCAGGAAAAAGGTCCACCGCGCCTGTTCAAGCGTATCGACTTCGAGAAATCGTGCGGCGATATGGCCGCGCTGCCAGCATTCATCGATGCCGCGTATCGAAAAACGCCGCCGGTCGATGCACATTTCGGTCGACCCGGTCAGGGTTGCATGGCCAAAAACGTCCGTCGCATAGATGTAAATATAGCGGTTGGTGAGTTCCTCGCGGATCACGTTCACGCACTGATTTGCGCCGATGGTCCACCAGCCATCGGTCTGGTCCGCATTGTCGACCTTTTGGCCGACAGCGAGATTGACGACGTCGAGCGTCTGATTGCAGACGGTGAATTCGGCACGCGCTTCGTGGGACGACAGGAGAGCCAGCAACATCGCGCCCGACGTGACCTTAAGTCTGATACGGCCTCTCAGGGTAAGCCGGCCGCGAAGCCGGTCACGCAGATCTCTCGGCGGGACAGTGGTCGGGAAGGAAAAACGCGAGCGGCGGAGGTCCATCGGCGTCCATGCTACCCGCCGAGCCGGAAGTACTTTGCAGTCGCGGAGAATTCAGATCGATGGGTCTCGATCTCTTCGAGAATCTTGGGCAACAGCAGCGCGGCCGGTGTCGGCGCGGAGAACGCCGCAGCCTGAATATCCTGTGGACCCGTGATCACCATTATGATCTGCGGCACGACCTTGCCGGCCGCCTTGTCGGCTGCGCCGAGATCGATCGGAAAGTTGAACGTGGCCTTGTCGGCTTGCGACAAGATACGACCGTCGAGGTTGAATGCCACGCCCCTGTGGTCGATCAGCAGCACGCTGGATATGAGGCCGCCACGCGTCACCAGCGTGCCGGCGATCGGCGAACCGCTCGGCACCGTCGTTCGATCGAGAACAAGCTGCGGCTTGTCAGTCGCCGTCTGGTCCACAAAGCGCAGAAAGTTGGTGACTTCGCATTGAGCCGGTTCAATCAGGCGGACGCTGATGTCCGGTTCGACATGGAATCTTGCCTGGAAATCGGACAACATTCGTTCGAAAGGCTGGACCTCTGTGCCCAATCCTTCGATTGCGACGGCGGTCTCGGTTGCCGACGTCAATGACGCATAGAAACAGTCGCCACCGTTGAACTCGCGCACCCAGGACACCCGTTGCGCAGCCTTGTCGAGGGCAATTGCCGGCGGCAGCTCTAGTTCCGGTTTCGGCACGTTCAAGGTGATGGCGGGTCCGTCCGGCTGTTTGCCTGCCGCCGGTTCGTCCTGTTGCCCCTTTGCGCTCGCGTCATGGCCTGCAGCGGGTTCGGGCACCTGGGTGGCCTGCTGGCTGACCGGCTGCTCGGGCTTCTCCATCACGTCGGGCTGGACCGCTGGGGGCGGCGAGGCTTTGTCGGCCGGCGGCACCGGCGCGGCCTGGACGCGCGGCGGAACAGCTTGCTGGCTGTCGCTGGTCACGCTATCCGGCTGAATTGCCGGCGGTGGTTGTGCCTCGGCTGCCGCTGGCTCCGGGGTTTTTTCGGATGCCGCCGGCTCCGAGGTTTCCTCGGATGCCGCTGGCTCCGGGGTTTCTTCGGATGCCGCCGGCTCCGACGATTCCTCGGTTGGTGAGAGGACTTCGGCGGGCCGTGCCGGCTCCAACTTTTGCGCCTCGGCATCTGCCTGATTTTCAGCTGGCGACAGCGCCTCGGCTGGCGCCGGCTCCGAAGTTTCCTCGGATGCCGCCGGCTCCGAGGTTTCCTCGGATGCCGCCGGCTCCGGGGTTTCCTCGCTTGGTGAGAGGACTTCGGCGGGCCGTGTCGGCTCCAGCTTTTGATCCGCTGCGGCAGCTGCCTGCTTTTCAGCTGAAGGCGCAGCGGCCTCTGTTTGTGGCCGCTCAGGCGGAACTGCTTTTGCCGGCTCATCGCTCGGCGAATTTGCAGCACTGTCCGTCGGGGCCGGCTTTGATGCTTCCGGTGCCGAGAGCTTTGTCTCACTGCCGGTCGGCGTGGAAGGTGTCATCAAGCCGCTCAGATAGATGCCTGCACCGGACGCGACAGCTAATGACGCCAAGGCAGCGATCGCGATCGATCGGGTCTTGGCGGACTTTGCAGGGACCTTTGGCAAAACTGCCCGAGGACCGGCAACTGGCGAAGGCCGTGGTTCGGACAGAAGCGCCGGCCGGACATGCGGAACGAAGCGCTGTTCACCGGGAGCCGCCGGACGTTGACTTGGGAGCTTGGGGCCAGGCGCGGTCCCCCCCGCTCGCGGCGTCCGGTCGCGCGGTGTGATCGACGTTGGCGGCTTTGTCTCCTCATCCGTATCGTCACGTGTCACCTTGGCGATGTCCGCCATGCTGATCGGCCGGTCTTGTGGATCCGGCTGCAGCATGGCTTCAACAATTCCACGAAAATCGCCGTCGATGTCGGACAGGTCCGGAACGGTTCGGCGTTTTTCCACGATCTCGAACTGGGAGCCGCCCATGTCGATCGGTTTCCCGCGCAGAGCAGCGGCCAGCACCAACCCCAGGCTGTAGATGTCGGATTGCTCGCTGACTTCACCGCTGTACAGCCCGAGCTGTTCGGGAGAAACGTAGTTGTACTTTCCCGCGAACTTTCCGCCGATCAGGGTCTCTCCGCCGACGGTCGCCGACCGTGCGATGCCAAAATCGATGATCTTTGCGCGTTCGACCCGGCCTCCTGGCAGGATGATGTTATCCGGGGAGAGGTCGCGATGTATTGCTCCCGCCTGGTGCACGGCGCTCAGGCCGGAAGCCAGGCGATGGCAGAGCTTGCGCACGTCTTCCGTCGGCATCGGGCCACGTCGCATGATATCGAACAGCGACTGGCCGTCGACGAATTCCATGGCAAGATAGGGGCGACCGATGCCGGGGTCGATCGTGAAGACGTGATAACGCACGACGGCGTCGTGCGACAGGTGATTGAGGATCGACGCTTCCTTGCGGAACAGCGACAGGATCGTCTGATCGCGGGCGAACTCGGGCAAGACGATCTTGATCGCGACATGGTCGCCGGTCTGGATGTTGTGGCCCCGGTAGACTTCGCCCATGCCACCGAATGCGATCCGCTCGTCCAGTTCATAGATGCCGCTGAGTTGCGTGCCTACGGCTGTGTTGGCGACGTTAGGCGATATTCGCGTCTTGTCGTCGGCGCTCATCAGCCTCAACCTTCCGCCCGGGAAGGATCAGGACGGGCCCCATTGCGCCCATCTCCGATCTTCACGACCACGATCGTGACATTGTCCGTTCCCCCGCGCGCCAGCACCGTTTGTAGCAGGTTTTCGCATGCTGCCTGAGGCGTCGCCGACACCGCCGCCGCCTCGATCTCGGCGTCTGTGACATGCGCTGTCAGCCCGTCGGTACTCAACACGAATATGTCGCCCGGCATGATCTCGCCTTGCTGGAAGTCAATGACGATCTCGTCGCTGACGCCGACCGCATGCGTGATAACATTACGGCGCGGCCAGGTGAGCGCTTCGGCTGCGCTGATCATGCCCTTGTCGAGAAGTTCCTGAACTTCGGTATGGTCCTTCGAAATCTGGGAGATCGAGTTGTTGCGGATCAGATAGACGCGGCTGTCGCCCGCCCACAGGCAGGCAAACCGCCCATCCATCGCCAGCAGGGCGGCGACAGTGGAGCCGACGGTTATTCCGCGGGATTCCGATATCCTGCGGATTTCCGCATTGGCCCGGCTCAGCCGGTCCTCGAAGCGCGCACGAAGATCCGGTGCAGAGCTTGCAATGCCGATCGTTGCCAGATGATCGACGATGCTGGCCGAAGCGACTTCCCCAGCCTCATGTCCACCCATTCCATCGGCCACCACCCACAGGCCGGTTTCCGGCTCGACCAGATAGCTGTCTTCATTGAGCTCGCGGACACAGCCTCTGTGGCTAACGCCGAAGCTTTCAAAGGGAAGGGCGACATTGTTCACTTTGCCACCAAGCGCTTCTCAAGCGTCCTCTGCGGCGCACTGTCAGACGCTCGCTCGCACCAGTTTGCCACAGGCTCGAATATTAAAGTATCGAAATCAACGTCCGCCCATCTGTTGCCGATGGACAGCCTCACCGTAATGGAAAATTCAAAGGTCATCTCAAAACGCCTTTGGACAGCTGAACCCGGAGAGCGCAGGAAGGAAGAGCGGGTTGGGGTCCGAATTGGTCTGGACCGTATAGGCGACATCGCGTCCGCCTATCACGAAGCGGGCTTGAGTGTTGCCGCCGGTGCTGGTGATATCAGCCTTGTCCAGCAGGCGCTTCAGTGCCCACGGACCGTCGAACTTGAGCGCGGACTCACGGCCCGGCATTTCCGGAATGAGGCTCAGGCTCGCGGATGCGGAAGCCATGCCGCCCGGCCAGGTCACCGTGCTTGGCGCGTTGCCCGCCTGGTTGCTTTGGACAATCTGGCCATCGACGTCGAGTTCCGCCGTATCGGCATCGCCATGCAGTGAAAACGGCGTAAAGGTGACACTGACCGACGGCACCGAACCACCTGAAGGAAAGAAGGCGTTGCGGATTTCCGCGGCCAGCTGGAAGTTTTTCAAAGTCGACTTCGACAGGTCGCGCCCGAAACGCGCATCCTGTTTCCAGTTCCAGTCCTGGCCGGTCATGTCGATCAGCGATGCGAGATTCTGAGCGAAGAACCGGTCCATCAGTCCGCCTGGAGCGAACAGTTTCGCGAAATCCGCCATCGCAATATCCTCCGAGCCATCGCTGGCGAAAGGATAACGGCCGTCGACCACCTCCTCGCAGGCCCGCGTGACCGTCTGGTCGAGCATCTGGTTCAAATTCGCTAGCGAGGTTTCTGCGACGTTGCCGTCAAGCTCGTCGGCGGTCGCGGTGACCATTCGGGCGAGTTGCTTGGGCAGGCGCGAGACATTGGCGCGAAGGGTGGATATCTGCAGCTGCAGGTTCATGTTGACGCGTTCCGTTTGCGAAGGGACATCGGCCGCCAACTGCAGGCTTTGATAGATGTCGCGGAAATTCTGGGTCAACGCATCGATTGGGCGGCGTCCGGCGGGACCGTTCACCAAAGCCTGGAATGATCTGAATTGCGCTTCGACGTTCGCCCCTGGATTCTGGTTTTGCGCGCCAGCGAACCCGGTACCGGCCCGGCTTTGCGATTTGCCGCTGGCGACTTGAAGACCGATGCGGGCCAATCCCCTGGCGACATCTGCAGCGTCCTGCGGCTGGTTTTGAACCCTGTCGGCTTCGGCCTCGGAGCCGGAGCCTTTGCCGGAACCAGCTTCTCGCGTCAGAGCTGTTTCGTCGGCGATCGCCGTAAAAAGCTGGTCGATTGGCGAGGTTGGTGACGCGGCAGCGGACAGCGCGATATAATTCGGCTCGTCCTTCAGCATCGCCTTGAACTTCAGCTTGTCGAGAACGCCGTTCCATGCCGCGGCGAACTCCCTCCCATAGCGCTCGACAAGTTCGGGACCGAGTTTAAGCAGTTCCTGGTCGATGCCACCTTGCTCGCCGCCGCCGCCGAGAACCCACTGGTCATCGACAAGCATCTGCGCAATGCGCGAGAGTTGTCCGAGATAGAAGTTGTTGAAGCCGCTATAGGTGTAGATACCGGGTACGCGAAGGCCTGACAGATCGCCACCATCGACACGCTCGAACAACAGCTGCGCTTCCGGGCCGCCTTTCACGGCGACGGAAAAATCGTCCAGCGCTGCCGCGTATACCGCCGACTTGACCAAGGCGGAGGCACGATCGGCAAGGCTCATTCGTCCGAGCGAGCGTTGAGCGGCTTCGACAAGTGGCTGGTTGAGTTCGAAAACCGGATCGTAGGCGTCGTCCAACGCAAGCATCGCCCGCAGATGTTTTTCGAGTTGCGCCCGTCCCTCGCGGTTGTTTTCGCCCGGATACCGGTTCTGCTCCCAATCCTGCCTCATCCAGGACACGATCAGCTCGTCGTCGACCTTCGGCGCCTTGCCACCAAGCATCAGGTAGATCTTCAGCGGTTCGTAAAGCGCGGCGGGATCAGCCATCTTGGCCTGGATCGTCCGTTCGGCCTGAAGCAGCAGGCGCGAACGGAACAAGCGCTCCAGCGCCTGCCGGTAAGCTGTTTTTGATGCCGAAAGAAGTCTTTCCCGCTGACTGAGCCCGAACGTCGCCTCGATCGGGGTCGGCAAGTCACTGGTGTCGAACCCGGCCGGCAGCTCGCGCAACTGGTCGAGCGGGCCAATGACGTTTTCAAGGTCGACATCGGCGACCGTCGGGGTTTTGAGCAGCGGGTCCGCCGTCTCTCGATAGCGGCTTACAGCTTGCGTCGTAGAAGCGATCAGCGACCTGTTGGCCGTAAAGCTCAGGGCCAAGGTGCCCAGAGCCGCGGCAGCGATCAACGCTATTGCGCCAAGACCGCCATATCTGGCAATCGCTGCACGTCTTTCAGCCGATCTGTCGTATGAAACCCAGCCGGATTCCGCGAAAATGACGCCGGTCAGAAGATCGTGCAAGAAGAAGCTTTTGCCAGTGCCGGAAAGATGGGCGCGAGAAGCGCTGCCGAAACTGCGACCGATTGCGCCCAGCACCTGGTCGATCGGCGTGCCCTCCTGCGTGCCCGATGAAAAATAGAGTCCACGCAGGCTGACGTTCACCTGGCTGCGGGCCGGATCGAATACGCTTGCGATGAAACTGGCAATACGGCCCTTCAGCGCGCCAAACTGGGCTGGAAAGCCAAAGATGGATATACGAGCGACCGGATCGGTCTCTTCCTGCAGGCGGTCGGCCATCTCCTCCGCCAGGCGTTTTTCCAATGCGTCGAATTCGGCCGGTGCCTCACCGACCATGTTCTTGTTGCGATCGGCAGTCTGGAATGTCGCGCCCCATACTTTGCGGCGGCGCTGCTCGTCGAAACCGCCAAAATAATCCATGAAACCGGCGACAAGGTCGGCCTTGGTGAAGAGCAGGTACACCGGGAACTGGATTTTCAGCGTTTCGTGGATTTCGCGCAGACGGCTGCGTATTTCAATGACATGGACGTCAAGCTGCCGATCATCGAGGCTGATGAGATCGGCAAGGCTGATGGCCAGGATAACCCCGTTTATCGGTTGCCTGGTGCGGTATCTCTTAAGCAGCGACAAGAAGGCGAGCCAGCTCTTCTTGTCGCTCTGCGCGTTGGAATCCTGCGTCGTGTAGCGTCCGGCGGTGTCGATCAGCACCGCCTGGTCGGTGAACCACCAGTCGCAGGATCGTGTGCCGCCAATGCCGGCGACCGGCTGGGCGTCGCCCGAACCGGCAAGCGGAAAATTCAGACCGGAATTGACCAACGCCGTTGTCTTGCCGGCACCAGGCGGGCCGATCACGACGTACCAGGGAACTTCGTAGAGGAAATTGCGCCTGCCGCTCGACCGCTTGAGCGCAGCGATGGCTTCGTTCATACGAGCCTCGAGCACCTGCGAGTCGTCATCCCTGTCGTCATTGCGGGCGACTATCGCCTCGAGCGCCTTTTGCGCCTTTCGCTTTTGCCAGAAACGCACTCCATAAAAGAGCGTCGCGATCGCAACGAACACGCCGATGATCGTCACGCGCAGCCAGACGGGTGCCAGCGGACGAGTGTCGGCAAAGCGGATCAATGGTCCGGCAAACCAGACGGCTGCCGCGAAACCGGCCAACGCGATCGCGCTGAATATCCGCGGCAGCCAACGCGTCATAGGCGCTTCCAAATGGCCGTGCTCACAGCGTTTCCTCCTTGGGGATCATCAAGTCGACACGGCGATTTTGGGCGCGGCCTTCCGGCGTCGCATTGTCGGCGATCGGTTCGTCTTCACCCTTGCCGTCGACGGTGATCCGGGAAGGCTTGCTGAACCGTGGCGCCATCATCGCTGCGACGGCCTTAGCCCGGGCGATGGAAAGGTCGAAGTTGGATTTGAACGGGCTCGATTTTCGCGGCTTCACATTGTCTGTGTGGCCGACGATCATGATCGGTCCGGGTTCCGGTTCCAGCGCGGCGGCGATGTCCGCGGCGATCGGTCCAAACTCCGGCTTTATCTCGGCCCTTCCGGACGGGAACAGCAGGATATTGTTGATCTCCACGACGATGAACTTGCCCTGCGTGCCGACGGTCAGTCCGCCGCGCGCGATATTCTCGGCCAGTGCGGCATGGATGCGATCGATCTGAGAGGGGGTAGTGGCGACAGGCGGAGCGACTTTCACCGGCGCAGCCGACGGCACCACGCTGGCGCGTTCGATAGCGATCGGCGTCGATGGATCGAGCGCCAGCAACCTGCCGGCAAGGGCCTCGCCCTCGTTGGTGATGAAGACCCGCAATGCGAAGAATGCCGCCGTCAGCAGCGCCGACGCTGCGGCCGCAACCACCCAGAGCGGCAACCGGGGCGATGACTGTGCGCTTGACACCGCCAGGCTTTGCCAGTGGGGCGAGATGTCTTCGTCGGCGCGCGCCCTGAAGTAGCGAAGCGTCTCGTAGACGTCGCGTCGAACGCGTTCGAGATTGTTGTCCTCGCGCGCAAGGCCTCGATATTGGCCTTCGAACCCCAGCGACAGGCAGGCATGCATCAATTCAAGCAAGTCGTAGTGTGCCTCCGGCGCGGCCAGTATCTTGTTCAGCGCTTCGTAGAAGCCCGAGCCGGTGGGCACGACGTGAAAGAATCGCAACAGTATGCTGTACTGCGCCCAGGCGTCTCTCTTGGGCCAAGGCAGGTTGCCGATGAGGTCGTCAGCGGTTTCGCAGAGGGCAAATTTTGCGATCCGTGCATCTTCTTCGGGAACACCGGCTTTCTCCATTGTCCGGTCGAATTTTTCGATTGCCTCGGCGACATGTTCCGCCAGTTGCTCCGCCTGTCTTTCAACAGGCACAAGTCTGAGCTGGCCAAACAGCATCAGCAAAGGAGCGGCCGCAGCGAGGATCTGATTTGCTGCGGAATATTTGACGCTGTCCGTGGCATTCAGCAGGATTTCCTGCTGAATGCCCGGCGTCGCCGCAAAGGAGCCGGTTGCCGCCGCTTCGCCGGGGTCTGCACCTTGATAAATCACGGTTCCGGATGTCCAGCCCGGCGGTGCATGCCGATCGACACCCGGATCGAAAATCGTTGAATCCTTAACCCGCGAGGGACCGGTCTGTCCGCTGTCGCGAACAGGTCCGTGAGGAGCCGGCGCTGATTTTTCAGCGCGGCGCGGTGCGCGAATGACGGTCTTGCCCGCTGGGCCGAAAGGATCGTCCTTCGAGCTCATCGCCAAACGTCCGTCCATGCCCGGTTGCTGCGTGTGCGCCACAGCGGGGCAAAACGGTCCCTGGCCAGACGCAGGAACTGCAGGCGCTGCTGGCGAGGGCAGTGTCTGGAGGAAGGTCGGCTATATCTTTCTATCCCGCCGTAACATGACATGTGCCGCAGACCCCCAGGTCAATCAGCCTTACCCGCTGGCGAACTGTCGTAAGTGATCGTAAGCTCAGAAACAGTCGATTGGAACCAGATGCAGCGCTGCGAAAGGATTTTTCTTCGCCAACGACAGCGCCGCATCTTTGGGCTCGCAAAGGATGCTCTAATACTTTCCACCTGGTGCGTGATCCGTTCCGAAGGTCAGCGCAGCAAACCGATCCGATTTCCGGGGCATGGGCCAGGTTCAGTCTTCCCCGCCTATTTTTGCTTGTCGGCTTTGGCATAGGCTTCGCTGAAATAGGCCAGGAATATGTCCAGCATTCCGTTTTCGTGTGCTTCCTCCATGGTCCGCCATTTGGCGACAAAGGCGTCCCAAGCCAGGCTCTTCTTCGAAGTGAATGACGTGGGTGGGAGTTTTTTGCCGATCGCCTCGGGCGACAGGTCGTCAAGCAGCCGGGAGAGCGCAGCTTGCATGGCTGCATAGGTGGCAAATTCATGCGTCTTGAGATCGCGGAATGCGTCTTCGACACTGTGCCTGGCATCAAGATAGCCGGCTCTGCGCCGTGCGAACATGATTTCGAGGATGTCATCGGTCCCCGGGACGAACTTCAAGGGATTGTTGTCGGCAGCGCTGATCATCGTCCGGTGTGTGCTCTTGGCCAGTATTTTCGCAGCCGCACGTGCCTTCAGCAGTAGGGCCAGTTCCTCGACAACCGTTCGAAGCACCGCGCCGATTTCGGCAGCAACTTCATGCGGATCACGCGATTGAAGCAATTCCGGCGAGATGCCGGCTCCGATCGCGATTTCCCGCAGCACCTCGTCTCTCGTCGAAGGGAGAGCCGCGGACAGCGAAGACGTCGACACCGGTGCTCGCTGTCCAGACCGTTGCTCCACCGGGTTAAAGAAAGGCTCGCCTCCGAAGTCCAGAGGCCGACCGGTTGCGACAGGCATTTCTCGTTGCGTCGAACCGTGCCTGCTTTGAGGATGACCCATCGTGGCGCGCTCGTCATCAATCGATACCAAGATGACGTAGCGGCCGATCAGCAGCCGGTCTCCATGGTCAAGCCGATGCGGGCCGGCCATGCGATGGGTCGATCCGTTGATGAAGGTCCCATTGCGCGACACGTCGTGCAGCCAGAACGCGCCTGCCTCGTAACGAACTTCGCAGTGTCGGGCGGAGATGAACTTGTCGGGGTCGGGCAAGGTCCAGTCACAGGCCTCGCGGCCGATTTCGAAGCTGCGATCACGAGCGGAGTAACCGGTCGACATACCGGCGGGCAGCGAGACGACATTGTTGATCTGCAGCCTGATGAACATTCAAAATCGCCGTCGATCCTGTCGGGAAACTCACCCAGGACACCCCATTATACCAGCAATTTGTGAGCGGCGGCACAGAAGCGTTCAAGTCGATAATTCCAAAGGCGACCAGGCTGCAGCCGCCAAGCGTCCCCTTTGGTCGCCGGAAGACATGTGCTAGGCTGAACCAGAAACGAGCGGCGGGAGGGGGCACGACCCATGCCGAACGAACGTGCCACGGTTGTGCAGACGCCGGTTGGCGCTGACCTGTTGACTTTCACGCATCTTATCGGGCGCGATGAGATCAGTCGTTGTTTGGCCTATACGGTCGGGTTCGTGAGCAGCAGCCCCGAGATCGATCCGCTGAAGATGCTGGGCGGTGCTGTTTCGATCGAAGGTGAATCCGATCCGAAACGCTGGTTCAGCGGCCTTGTGTCCGAGTTTCGGCTCACTCGGATCGAGGACCGTCTAGCTTACTACGAAGCAGCCATCAGGCCATGGCTCTGGTTTCTCGGAAATACCACCGACTGCCGCATTTTCCAGAACATGAGCGTCATCGAAATCGTCGAAGAAGTTTTCTCGAAATACAGCACGGCGAAGTACGAGAAGCGCTTGCAAGGGTCTTATCCGCCGCGCGAGTACTGCGTCCAGTACGACGAGACCGACCTCGATTTCGTGCAACGGCTGCTCGAGCACGAAGGCATCCTGTATTTCTTCGAACATGACGAGGGCAAGCACACGCTTGTGCTGGCCGATGCCATGAACAAGCTCAAGCCGGCGCCGGGCTATGAAAAGGTGCCCTATCACTTTGAAGGGCAGGGCTCCCGGCGCGATGTCGAATACATCACGGAATGGATTCCGGGCAGCTCCGTGCGGCCAGGTGCCTATGTCCATACCGACTATGATTTCAAGAAGCCGGGCGCTGACCTGATGGCGAAATCCGCCCAGCCGTTCAGTCACAAGCTGGCGGCGGGCGAGAATTACCGTCAGCCTGGCGCGCATCTCGACGTCGGCCGCGGCGATAGCCTTGCCGCGATACGGCGCGAGGAAATCCAGGCGGTGCACCAGCGCATCGCTGCAGTCGGCACCGTGCGTGGCCTCTATTCGGGCTGCACGTTCAAGCTGGACGGCTTCCCAAGAGAAGACCAGAACCAGGAGTATCTGGTGGTCAGCGCCGAATACAGGCTGTTCGATCCAGGCTACAGAGCCCTTGCCGACGTCGAAAGCGAGAACTTCAAGGTGATCCTCGGCGTAGCGCCAACCGCCTTGGCCTATCGCCCGCCGCGGGTCACGACACGGCCGATCATGCGCGGCCCGCAGACGGCGACGGTGGTCGGCCCGTCCGGCGAGGAAATATTCACCGACAAATATGCACGGGTGAAGGTCCAGTTCCACTGGGACCGTCTCGGCAAGAAGGACCAGAACAGCTCCTGCTTCGTGCGGGTTTCGCAGACATGGGCTGGCAGCGGCTGGGGCTTCATCCAGATCCCGCGCATCGGCCAGGAGGTGATCGTCGACTTCATCGAAGGCGACCCGGATCTGCCGATCATCACCGGCCGCGTCTACAACGCCTCGCAGATGCCGCCCTACGGACTGCCGGGCAGCGCCACGCAATCCGGCTGGAAGTCGGATTCCTCCAAAGGCGGCGGCGGTTACAACGAGTTGATGTTCGAGGACAAGGCCGGTTCCGAACTGGTCAATTTCCAGGCACAGAAGGACCACAACCTTCTGATCAAGAACGACCGCACCAAGCTGGTGCAGCACGACCAGTCCGACCGCATCGACCACGACGCCAAGCACTCCGTCGGCCACAACCTCGACGAGGACGTCGGCAACAACAAAACGGTCAAGGTCGGCGTCGACCAGACAACGGATATCGGCTCGAACGATACCGAGACGGTGGGCGTCAATCGCTCCCTGACAGTGGGCGCCGACGAGACGATCGGCATCGGGGCGAATTCGACGGAGACGATCGGGTCCAATCACACGCAGACTGTCGGGTTAGTCCAGACCATCACGGTAGGCGCGGCGCGTGTCGATTCAGTGGGAGCAGCGGAAACCCGAAGCGTTGGCGCCGTCCAGACGAATCAGATCGGCGCATCGCGCTCGATGACGGTGGGGGCCGGACAGACTCACACGATCGGAGCGGCGGACAACTGGACAATCGCCGCCGCCCAGAGCGTGAAGATCGGCGCGGACCAGAGTTTCGCCATCGGCGGAGCGCAGTCGTCGCAGATCGGCAAAGGCAGGTCAGCAAAAATCGGCGCTGACGACGCAACCGATGTCGGAGGGGGGCACGCGCTCAAGGTCGGCAAAGGCAGCGGAATCCAAATCGCGGAGGACAGCTCGATCAAGGTTGGCAAGAACCTGATCATCGACGCGGGCGACTCGATCACGCTCAAATGTGGCTCGGCGTCGATCACCATGAAAAAGGACGGCACCATTGTTGCCGACGGCAAGGACATTACGCTCAAGGGCAGCGGCAAGATCACCGTCAAGGCCGACGGCGACGTGATCGTCAAGGGAAGCACTATCAACAACAATTGAGGGCGTCATCATGGAAGTGCTGGATCGTATCGACGGCGTCGTGATCGGCCTGCTCATCGGTTTCGAAGGCGGAGCGCCGCTGGTTGTCTTCGTCGGCAATCCACGCGAGACGGCGATTGCCGCGCGCAGCCTGACCGAACTGGACGTTTCGGCGATTGGTTCCGAACTGGCCCTTCTGTTCGAAGACGGCGACCCGGCCCGACCATTGGTCGTCGGACGCATCGTGGATCCGGCTCACAAGAACAGGCAACTGCAAGTCGCCCGCGAAGGCGACCGTATCGTCATCACCGGAGAAGAGCGCATAGAACTGCGCTGCGGCCTGGCGTCGATCATTCTAGAGAAGAATGGTCGCGTGACTATTCGCGGCACCCAGTTGACCAGCCAAGCCAGCGGCACCAACCGCATTCGCGGCGGAGCCGTGCACCTCAACTGAGGCGTTGCCGATGCACAGCATCGCGACCATCGCTGCCATCGTGGATCAGCACGCTGAAGACGCGGCTTTCCTCTGGCTTCGCCGCCGCCGGGAGATTGACGGCCCGCTGCTCGACGAGACCGATATCGGTCGCATCGATCAGCGCCTCGACGCGAACATCGAGGGGCTCATGGCCGCAGGCAAGGCCGGCTGGGAAGCAGCCCAAGCACGCTTCGCGGATTACCCCGAACCGGGTGAGCTTTTCGTGCTCGGCGCGCTGGCGCTGCGTTGGGGTGATGCCAAGTTGGTAGCCTCCATAATCGACGCCAGCGCAAGCGTGGGTGAGGCCGGTTTATCGAGCCTGTCCGCCGCAGTCGCGCGCACGCCGCGTGAAAAACTGCGGCCGTTCGTGGCGAAATGGCTGGACACTGGCGATGCAGTCCAGCGTTGCCTCGGGCTCTCGGCGCTCTGGCACCATCGCGTGGATCCGGGGCCGCGCCTTCATGATTTTGCTAGTCATTCCGACACCAGGGTGCGCAGCCGCGCCATCAGGCTCGCCGGCGCGCTCAAGCGGGGCGACCTTCTTCCCGCAGCGCTGGCCGGCCTGGATGGCGAGACGCCCAAGGAGCGTTTGACGGCGGCGCTGGCAGCTTGCCTGCTTGGCGAGACGCTGTCCGCCCACCCTGTGGTCGACAAGATCGTATTGTCGGAGTCAGTGCTTGCGGAGGCGGCGATCGAGATACGCTTGCTGACGACCGCGACCAAGGCCGGCAAGGCTTGGCTGCAGAAGCATCTGGAACGGCCTGCGCTCCGTGGCACGGCGACAGCATCGGTCGGTCTGTTCAGCGATCGTGCGGTGATGCCCTGGCTGATCGAGAAAATGCGTGAGCCGGAACTTGCCGCTGCGGCTGGTTCAGCGCTTCGCGACCTTTTCGAGGTTGATTTCGGCGACACTGATCTTTTTGTCACTGACCTGACTGTACTTGGCAAGGATTTCGCGGATCTGGACGAGAGTTCGCTGCCAGTGGCAGATCGGGTCGAAGCATGGTGGGACGAGGGGCGGGGCGGGCGCAATCACCGTCCTTTCCGATCGATGCGCCGATTGCGGCTCGACGCACTGCGCACGGCACTCGCCACGCCTGACACGCCGCTTGCCGATTGGCGCAGCACGCGCCGCTTTCCGGCCTGGATGTGAATTCTGAAGCATCGGATCCAAAAGCGGGAACCGGTTCAACTTGAGGGCTCGACACCCTATCGCCGGGTCATGCGGGCCATCACAGCAGCCGCGCGCAGGCCGTTTTCGGAGGCGAGTTCACATATGGCGGTCGGGCCAGGTGCATAATCCCTGAGAAAACTGTCGGCTGCCAGCATCAGCGCGAGTGCCCCACCAGCCGCTCCGACATCGCCGATCGTCATGGCGGGATAGGCGGTGGGCAGGATTTCCCGGCGCGTGCGATAGAATCGTGGCCGTGCGATCAGCTGCTCCCAGCCGCTATAGCGCTCGCCATTGCCGTTGCTGACGACGAAATCGATATCGGGTTCGGACGGACCCGATCCGTTCACTGCATCGCGCAGGGCGCCGAGCAGGGCGCGGCCTTGGCTGTAGCGTTCGGAGAGAACACTGTCTTGCTCCTGGGCCAACCCCACGCCATGGATGGCCGCATGGACATGTGCTTTCCCTTCCGGGCTGCGGGTCAGCCGGACAAAGGCTGCCGCCTCGCCTGGAACAAGGCCTTGCGCGTTGTCTGCTCCCTTGAGGCGCCCAGCCTGCCCCAGTCGAGCGAAATCCGTGTCGTTGACGAGACTGTCGACCCCACCGAGCAGAACCTGTTCGACGCCTTGCTGTTCCATCAACTCCAGCGCACGCTCCAGCAGCCCGATGCTTGCGGCAGCACCCCCGTCGACCGCCCGCGAAGCGGCATGGAATTTCTGGCCGGTCGCCCTGATCACCGCCGCGAGGAAGTCCGACGGCGCAATATCGCTGTAGGCCGGATGATTGCGAAAGCTTTCGGGCGGGGTGAGCAGAATTGCGGTCGCATCAGACGCATTGGATCTGGTTTGCGTCGCCTCACCGATAGCGCGGGCCGCCATGTTGACGAGCCATTGGCCTTGCGTGCGGCGCAACTGATAGTGGGTCGGAATGCGCGCGACGACCTGAACCGCGCCGAAAGGCTCTGGCAGGGTCCTTTCTTCAAAAGCCGAAAGGCTCGCTCGGATTGCCGCGATGGTTTGCCGAGCGTTCAGCCCGGCGGAAGTCACCGCTCCGGCGCCGGCTACATAGAGCGGCCGCTTCACGGCTGCCACACCGGCTGGCCGTGCAGAGATCCATCGCCACCGCGCGGAGAAAAATATTCTTTGCGCTTACGCCGTGCCACAAGAAGTGCAGGTGTGACATGGCCGAAAACGATCTCCCGCAACGCGGGGGCATTGCGCCGTGTCACGAAAGAAAGACGGGCTTTCAGAGTAACACGCCAGAGGTCAGGCTCGATGACTATTGTGTCTGGGCGGAAGGTGCGTTCCTCTATCCGGTCATCGAAAATAAGCCTGATGGGCGCGACCACTCTAGGCATGCGGAAATCCCAGCGGCCGTTTGGCGTAAGACCCAGCAACGTTACCTCTTCGCTGCCTGTCAATTGCGGCATTTGCTGGTCTGAAGGCGCACAGAGATGATGGCGCGGATCGAAATCCTTTGGTGGCAGCGGCCACTGCGTGTCGATCCAAGTCTGATCGTAGGTGCCGGCGTAACCGCTGCGTGGTTGCCAGCCACGGGCGATTGCGCCAAAGCCGGCGGGCGTCGGCCGGTCGGAAGGACTCAAGAAAGGCTCGCCGGGATAGGTGATGTTAGGTGCTTGGGTCTTCACCGCAGAATCCGCCGAAGCGGCATGATGAAAGCCGACGCCAACCGGGTTGCGCTGGTCTGTTCTGCCGTCCGGTGCAGTGCCGCCGTATGCGCGCTCATAGACGATCGGCATGGTCCTGAACGGATGCGGCGTGCTGTAGTTGCCTGCGTCATAGATACGATCGCCAGCGACATTGAGCACCTTTCGGACGCTGCCCACTTTGAGCCCAACCTGCATTTCGCGTGTCGGCTTGCCGTTTGGTGCGTAAGCAGTGCCGTTGGCTATTATTTCTGTTGTGGGTTTAATCGGTGCTATATCGGCGTCGTAGCGAATCGACGAGAGTCCTGGCTCGCCGAAGGGCACGTCGCCAAAAATGACCGGCAGTTGCTCTTCAGCTGGCCTTATATTCGGCGTGGCCTGCGGCGCCTCAAAGCTCGCCGAGAACATCACGACCAGAACCTCCTGCCCCTCGGCGTTCGGCTGAACGTGGGTCGCAGTGGCGAAGGGCGTTCGGTTCTCGACCCAGACAGCAAAGACCATTGTTCAGCACCAGTGGCCGTTCTCGTCGATGCCTATCGGCCAGTAAGGCATGCAGGCGATGAGCCGGACGAGTTCGGTCTCGTTGGCGTCGATCAGCCATTGCAGTAAGAATTTGTCAGGAGCGACGCGTTCGCCCGGCTGCAGCGTCTCGTTGATGGTCTCCGAGGAAAGCCAGAATTTTCTTACAACCCAAACGACGTATGGGCTTGACGCGGCGCCGGCAACTCGTCTGTTGAAAGCTTCCTGTATTGCGTCTTCGCGGCTCTCGTCGGGTGCCTGTCGGTTGTTGATAATGGCCTCCCACCAGGGAACGGCAATATCGAAAGCCTGTTGCAGATAGATGCGGTACTGCTTGAACAGTTCGGCATGAGCGGCACCGGATTGATCGAGCCCAATGGGATCGCCATAACGACCGGCAGGATAGTAATTCTTGACCTGCGCCATCAAGCGCCTGACGCCCAGATCCGTGCTGTAGAGCGTTATGAGCGGCATCAGACCACTTCTTCCTCGTCGTTTATGCCGACCGGAATGAAACATAGGCCATCGACGAGATCTTTCAGATCTGGCGCGACGGCGGCAATGTCGAAAATCAGCCAATCCAACGGACGTTCAATGAGCTGGTCCTCCCCGTGATCGTCCGTTCCCCATTGCTCGACCTCTTTCTGGGCGGGTGGGTTTTCTTCAACGGAATTATTG
This sequence comes from Mesorhizobium sp. WSM4842, assembly GCF_055901575.1. Taxonomy (NCBI): domain Bacteria; kingdom Pseudomonadati; phylum Pseudomonadota; class Alphaproteobacteria; order Hyphomicrobiales; family Phyllobacteriaceae; genus Mesorhizobium; species Mesorhizobium sp. WSM4842. Next base: position 5,651,371 of record NZ_CM148372.1, on the reverse strand, counting down.
CTGGCTTCAATCTGGAGATAGTATTTCCGGAACACAGCCAGAACGCGCGGGTGACCAGCCGGTCCGGTTGGCCACCGCTTCCAGGCGATCTCCGGGCTAAGCTCCGTCTGCACGCCATCCCACCAGTCTTGCAACCAGGGAAGTATGCTGCGAAGCTCGTTGACATACTGGTCGCGAATTTCCTTGGCTCCGGGCATCTACGACATCCTTAGATCGCACTGGGCACGGTTTGGGTAAAGTTCTTCGCATATTTGGCCGCAGGACTTCCTTGGGACATATAACAACTCTTGCAATGCGGCTTGACTGATTCCGCCGTGCTGAAATGCTCCTTGAAAGCGTCCGGGCTGGGTTGCATATTGCAACCTCCCATTTCCCAAGCAATCGCCAGCGGCGGCTGATGGTCATGCGTCATGTAGTTCTTCAATTCCCAATCACCGTTGGAGTTTATACTCCATTCCTTCTTGATTTTTCCGGGTTTCCACTGAGTGGCCTTTGGCCTACATTGCCAGCATGGCTTTCCATTGACCGCGTCGCGCTGCTCGGCTTTTCGAGAAGGCCGACACGCGTCCGAGTAAGGTTTGTCGCACTTCGTGCCTTTTTCCCAAGCAGACAACTTTTTCAGGAATTTGTTGAACGCGGCCGAGTCAATGCAGTTGAGGGGGTTGCTCGCTTCGTTCTGCCCCATCATGTCGCCGTGACGACCGACACCCTTTCCTTCGACCTTGATGACAAATGACCAGAGCTGGAAGACTCCTTTGCCCTTCGTCTGGTGGGTGATTACCCCACCGCCCTGCGTGCCCGCCTCGTTGCCTGTGCTCGTGGATATCTCGGATGCATCCTCGAGCGCTGTGGGATTGCCGCCGTCGAATTTGACACTTTTGCTGCCTTTTGAGAGGTCGCTTGAAGAAAGCATGTTCACATAAGGGACAGGAACCGGCCCGGTCGGCGGTGGTGGCGGGCTGAGACAAACGTCGCCAGGTGCGATGCCTTTGCCATCACTACCTTTGTGAAAAAAGCCCATTGCCTCGGCGTATACGGTGAGACCCATATCTCAGAGGCCCTCCTTCTCAAGCCGCATGCTTCGCATCGCCGGCAAGCCGTTCGCCGCAAGATCATGGATGTCCGCAAAGCCGAACTCGTTCACCTCCCAATCGTCGCACCAGAAGGCGATGATCTGCGCGTCACATTGCGAGATCGGCGGAGCAAGCACCGCGAGCTTTTCGCTCATTCTTGCCGTCATCCAATATTCCTCGACAGCGCCTTTGATAAAACCAGCAACCGCATCGAACCACGGGTCGCCCGGGTCGGGCGGCGGGCCGAGCCGCACGATGGCGAAAGGATAACGCCGGCCGACGCGGTCCTCGCTCATTCGCCAGACGCCGGCGCAAGGCTGGTCGCCGAAAATGCCAGCCTGGACAATGAAGCGCCAGGCGCGTGGGTCGAGGTCTCCCTCATCCGGCCGCGCGCGCAATTCCATCGACATCCAGCGGTCCCAGCGGTCGATGAAAGTCCGCGGCAGGTTCCAGGCGACAAAGTCGCCCGTCGCAGGGATCTTGCCGAAGAATCCGATGATCATATCTGCGGCGGACATGAGAATTTCTTGAACATCTGCAGGTTGTAGGGATTTTCGACGCTGGCGGCCTTAAGCTCGAAATCGGCGTACATGCCTTGCGTGCCCAGCCGCAGGCTGTAGACGTCGGACAGCGAGGTACCGGTGAAGCGGCCGCTGCGCAGCATTCTCAGCCACGCCCAGCTGCCTGTTTCGTTCAACATGACTTCGGGCGAGCCGTCGATCGGCTGGAAGGCGAGCGAGATGACCCCGGTGCCATCCTTGCCAGGCCAGGTCATAGGCTGCGGCCGCGTCGCGTTGTTGTAATAGACTAGGTTCTGGCCATCGAGATTGAGCGTCACACGCGTGACGTTGGGCGACAGGTCCTTGGGTTGGAGCGTGAAGCTCATCACCGGCCCCGTACCGCCTGGAAAGAGATCGTCCCGAATCCGCCTGGCCTGTTCAAACGCCGCCAGAGCCGCCGGGTCGAGCCCAAAATCGGCGCGCCATTTCCACGGCTGGGTGGCGGTGTCGACATAGCTGATCAGGTGGTCGTTGATGAAGGCGTCGATCATCCCGGCCGGCCCGAACAGGCGGGCGAAATCGCGGACATTGACGTCCACGGCACTTTCGGGGCTGAACGGATAGCGGTCGTTGAGCGCCGCCTGGCAAAACGGCAGGATGTCGGCGCGCCAGATGGCGTTAAGCTCCGAGGTGACCGCCTTCTGGGTCAGGCCGCTGGTGTCGCCGGCGATGCCGCCGAGCCAGTCGTCGACGGGATCGGGCAGGATCTGCGCTTGCCTGGCGACTGCTCCCGTCAGTTCGGCGAGGCCGCCTTGTTTCTTGATGGCGTCCTGGGGGTCGGGATTGGCCGTGACCGTCTGCAGCACGTTCGAAAGTGCCGTCAGCGCCACCACCGCTGCGTCGAGCGCCGGCGGCTGGCCGTCGACCTCGGCGATTGCGCCTTTGAGCGGCTTGAAGTGTTCGGCCACCAGATTGCCGGTAAGGTCCACCTCGTTGGCAGAGCCTGCGCGCGGCAGCAGTTTTGCCCCTGTCTTCACGATCTTTCCCAGCTTCCCCAGCTTGCCGAGCAGTTTCGAGCCGCCCTTGGCTGCTGCCTTGTTATCGGCAGGCGCTTCATCGGATCGGGTAAGCTCGGTCTCCTGAACGACCGCCGTAAGCAGGCGCTTCAGTGCGGAGTCAGCACTCGAAAGGTCCTTGAGGTTCTCGCTGGCGACATTGAGGTCGGCCAATGGCGCGAGCCTGATATCGCGCAGGATGCTGTCCCATTGTGCGATGTAGTCTTCGTAATAGAGTTTTAGAATATCCTCGGACAGCGCCGAGACGGAGGTTTCGGAATTTTCCGAACAGCCTCCGGCGAAGACCGCGCGATCCAGCGCCGCCTGCGCGGCGACATCCTCGATCCGGTCGAGAATGGCATCGTGGAAGCCGGAATAGGTGAACGCGCCTGAAATGCCGACGCGCAGCGTCTTGTCGGAACGCCGTGCAAAAACCTTGGCGCCGTTGGGACCGGCGAAATTCGCCGGGATCCATTCCTTGAGTCCGGCCACCGCCGGGTCGGCCAGCAACTGCCTGTAGGCACGCGCCGGCAGCGAAATCGTGCAAACTGTTTTCAGCGCCTCGGCAACCAGCGCCTGATCCGGGGCGATGTAGCTGTCGTCGACCGCCATGCGGCGGATCGCGGCAAGCTGGTGCTCTTCCGCGTCGGCGGTCGGAAAGGGCGCCGCCGGTGCGAATTCTGGCAAATCACTGACCCACCAGTTCTGGACGAAATCGGCGTCCATCTGCGACAGGCCCGTCATCATGCGATAGGTTTTTAGCGCCCCCAGCATGAAATCCGGATCGCGGATCTGCCGCCACATGGTCGCCTCGAGCAGAGCGACCATGTGTGGCTCGAGGACGTTGCGCAGAGCGTGGTCGTAAGTGTCGGCCTGCGCCCGCAGCAGCTCCGCCGATGCCGACGGCCCCAGCAGGTTCTGGGCACTGCTCGGCGGTGCCGTTCGGGCATTTGCGACCTCGGCCATCGCATTGAGCGCGCCATCGATGGCGGGCTGCTCCACCGATGCCGGGCTCGCGGCTGCCGCGGTCAGCGGCGCCTGCAGCGCTTCGAACTGGCCCGCCTGCGCTGCGATCGCATTGCGGTTGTCATAGTAGGACCAGGTGAACATCGCACCGGCCAACAGGGCTGCGGCGGCACAGGCGGCCGCGGCGCCACGCCAGATCCAGGCGCGGCGGCGCTGCGCCTGCGGATCGAACGTCCCCAGGCCTGCTTCCCTGAAGATGACCTCGGTCAGCAGATTCTTCAGGAAAAAGCTGCGTTTTTCAACGCGCGGCGCCGGCATGGCCCGCCGCGGCGGAAGACCGAAGGATGAAGACAGCGCCGCGGTCAGCCGGTCGATGGGCGCTCCTTCCTGGGTTGCCGACGTCAGATAGAGGCCGCGCAGCCAGGCGGCTCCTTCGTACCGGCTTTCGCCGAACATCGCCTCGACCAGCACCTGGATAGGCTCGGACAGGCTCGTGAGCTGGGCGGGAAATCTGAAAATCTCGGCGCGGGCGGCAAGTTTGTCCTCATCCTCCAGGCGCGGCACCAGCCGCCGCTCGAGTTCCGTCGCAAGGGTGGCGATTTCCCGCTCGATGGTCTTTGCGCCGACACGCGCATCCAGCGCGAAAGTCGTCCCCCATACCTGCTCGCGCGAAGCCGTCGACAGGCCGCCGAAGAAAGCCTCGAAGCCCTTGATCAGATCGGCCTTGGTCAGCATCAGATAGACTGGAAGGCGGATTTCGAGCCGATCGTTGAGCTCGGCCAGGCGCCGACGGATCTTGCGGCCATGCGCCTTGATGGCTTCGTCGCCCTCGGAAAGCACGTCGATCGACAGCGCGACGATCACGCCGTTCAGCGCCCGGCGGCCGCGGTGCTTTTTCAGCAGGTCGAGGAAGCCCAGCCATTCCGCCGCATCGACGTCCGGCTGGCTCTCCTGCTGCACATAGCGGCCCGCCGTGTCGATCAGAACTGCGTTCTCGGAGAAAAACCAGTCGCAGTTGCGCGTGCCGCCAACTCCCTGCAGATCGTCGGTCAGGTCGATCGGAAAGTTCAGGCCGGACTGGCGCAAAGCCGTGGTCTTGCCGGTGGCCGGCGGCCCGACGATCACGTACCAGGGCATCTCGCGCAGGAACTTGCGTCCGCCCAGCTTGCGGCGCTTCAATTCGACCATCACCTCGGCGAACTTGGCGCCGACGGCGGCGACGTTCTCTTCGCCGGGGCTCAGCGGTTTTTCCACCACTGGCGCAGCGATTTCGGCGACGAACATGCGGTTGGCTCGGATCGCCCGGCGCTGCGCGACGATCAGCCAGATCAGCCAGAAGATGACCAGCAGCGCAATGATGACAATGCGGACATTTTCCGAGGCGAAGGGTTCGTAAGCACCGACCCTGACGATCGGCCCGAACACCCAGATAACCAGAGAAAGCAGCGCGATGCCGATCAGCGTCCACAGCCAGCGCGATGTCAGAACCGCCCAGAGGAAGCGCAGGATGAACATCTCACAGCCTCTTTTCGACCAGCACCTCGACGCGGCGGTTCAAGGCCCGTCCCTCGCGGGTGCTGTCGTCGGCCACTGGATCGGTAGCTGCACGTCCTTCGAAGCGAATGCGGTCCTCCGGCACACCGTTCTGGACCAGCATCTCAGAAATGGTTGCTGCGCGCACTTCGGACAACCTCTGGTTGGTGGAAAGCGGATTGGACCGTTGCAAGGGAACACTGTCGGTATGGCCGACCACGGTGATGTTGCCGATCAGTTCCTGATTGGCGAGGATCACTTTGGCGATTGAACCGATCAGCGGTTCGAAGCCTTCCGTCAGTGTCGGCCGCGACGACTGGAACAGTTCGGGGTTGGAGGCCTGAATGATCAGCCTGGCCAGCGACACGCTCTCGGTGCCGCTTAGCGCGGCCCTGAGATTCGCCGGCGCTCCGGCCTGAAACTCCGGCACCAGCGCGAAATCCACTGCCTCCGGCGGCGGCGCGTCGACCTGTGGCGATGTCCGGCTGATATCGCCGCGGGCCGGCGGCGGCAAAGCACGAACCAGCGTCGAAAGCTCGACCGCCTGACTGCTCAGTCCCATCGACAGCCCGAGATAGATTGCAGTGGCGAGAACCGCCGCGCCCAGCCCCATCACCCAGATCGGCACGATGAAACGCTGCGGCTCGTCGGATGCGATCACGCCTTTCCAGTGCGGCGACAGCGGCGCGCCGTCGGCGTCGGCATCGCGCAGAAAGCGCGCCGCAGCAACGCGAACCGCATTGAGCGAGCGGTCGCCCGACCGGCCCGGAACGCGATATTTGCCGCGGAAGCCGAGCGCCAGGCAATGATATTGCAGTTCGAGCAATTCGCGATCCCGGTTCGGATGCCGCTCCAGTTCGTCGAGGCGCGTGAAAAACTGCGTGCCGGCATCGACATCGCCTCGCAGCATCACCACAAGCGGCTGGCGCGGCCATGCGCTGGCGCCGCCCCATGGCGTGTTCAGGGCGAGATCGTCGAGCAATGCCGCCACCACCCAGGCTGCCTGGTCGGCGCGCTCCAGAGAGGACCCCGCCGCCATTGCCGCGTCGCGTGCCCGCACCAGCTCATCGAGCAGCCGGGTGCGCAACGCTTCCGGGTTTTCCGGCGGCAGCGCGCTTTCAAGCTCGGGCGCGAACTCGAGCAGCGGCGCGAATGCGTTGACCAGCGTGTTGGGATGCGTACGCGAGCGTTTGATTGGCACGCCCGACAACAGTGGCGTCATCGGTCGCGGCATCGGCGCGCCGGTCAGTCGTATGCGAGTGCGTTCGCGATCCTCCGACAGTCCGAAAGGATCATCCCGGCTCATCATCTCACCTGTTTACCGAATAGCAGTCGACCTGCGGCTCGCTCGGCAGCACGCCCGACACGCCGATGACGAAGCCGGGGGCATCGAGCAGCGAGGCCCAGTGCTCGCTTTTCTGATCCAGCTCAAGGCACAACCGATCGCCATCGTAGGGGATTTCGCGCGGCTGGGAATGAAGCGGCTTCAGCGGAATGCCGGGTAGACGGGACTTCCACAGGCCCTCGAACTGATCGGCCGAACCGACGGTCGCCTGGTTGACGAAAATCTTGCGCAAGGCATCTTCCGATAGCTCGGAGCCGACCCGGATGACGATCCGGCTGGCCACCAGCAGCTTCGGGTTGTCGATGCGGATTTTCCAGACATTGGTCGAATGCCGCATGACCGGCAGTGCGCGTGATTTAGGCTCGATGTAACGCAGGCTCAGGATGAGCGAGCGCAAGGCGTCGGCCAGCGCCGAATAGGCGGGGCCGGGCGCCATGTGATCGTAGGCCGGCAACTCGCTCAGCCGTCGCGCACTCGAGCCATAGGTCGCCATTGAGCCGGCAAGACCGGCAAGTTCCAGGTAAAGCTCGGCCGGATGGAAAACGTCCTGAGCTAGCATGTGGGCCAGTCGCGGACGCGCCGCATTGGCGAGATTGAGCATCAAAAGGTCTTCGACGCTGCGCCCTGGCCCGCCCATGACCATTTTGCCATGCGCCTCGGCGATCTGGTCGAGGCCGGTGACAACTTCCAAAAGCAGCTGCCGGTACCAGGCTACCGCCCCGGTAACCAGTGTCGGCGGCAGGAACGTGTCGTCCAGCGAGACGCCGCCGTCGGCTCGAACGCCTTTGATGTCGGCTATCGGCAGGGCGGTATAGCCGCCAACCGATTTTCCCGGTGCAATCAGCAGCGCCTGCGGGCGGGCGATTTCGATTTCTTCAGGATCCGAACCGCCCTGGACGGCGTCGCGCACCGAAACGATCCGCCCATGATAGCGTGCGCCTGTCGATGCGGCGTGCGCCGGATCGAAGCCGACACCGCCGGCAGGCTCGAGCGGCAGGGCGACCAGCACCGGTCCGGCGCCGGTATCGGCGGTGACCGGCAGCGGTCGTGGCGCGTCCATCAGGTCCGGAATGGAGAAGGGGGTTCCATCCGGAAAGATGCCCCGTGCCGACAGGATCGAGACCTGGCCGGCATCGAGCATCGCCTGGTCCAGCGTCAGCTGCTGAAAGCCGAACGTATGCAGCTGCCCGGCCTGCAACGCGCCGCGCACGGTCGCCTCGAAAAAGCGATCCTGCTGCTGAAAATGCTGGGTCCGGAGAAACAGGCCTTCGGACCACAGCACCCTGTTTGCATCGCTCATGCCGCTACTTCCTGCATCGAGCACCCCTTGCCCTGGCCGCTAGGCGGAAATGCCGCCGCTGCCAAGCGTGACGTTGACGGTAACTGTTGATCCCGACGACACCGACTTGGTTGTACGCCAGTTCCGGCCGCCGGGCTCGCGAACGAGGGCAACGAAGCCCAGCGCAGCCGCGTCCGGCTCGACCGTGATGGTTTTGGATGCGGTCTTTCCAGGCCCGACGGAGATCTGGTCGGATCCGATGAGATCGCCTCCGAGTGCCGAGCCGGCATCCCCCTGCAGCGCGAAATAATCGGCCGAATTGAATTTGCCGGTGCTGCGCAGCCGCATCACGAGGACCGTCACCGGCCGGTCGCCGCCGCCTGGTCCCGGGTTCATGCCGGCCGCGCCGGTCAGGTTGACGGTCACCGCGGATGGTTTTGGCGGACCGCTCTGGCAAGCAGCAAGCAGCCCGGTTGCGCCCAGGGCAACGACAAATTCGCGGCGATCGATCATGTTTCACTCCTCCTCATATGCATCCCGAAAATCAGCGCCGATTTCGCCGAGGAAGCTCGATTCCGCACTCTGGGCGATTTCACGATGGCGTTTCTGGTAAAGCTCCCACAGCTTGGCGCGGCGCCCGCCCGAAAGCAGGGTGCCGATCGCGGAACTCGATTTGAGCTCTTCCTCGATCGCTGCCGGGTCAAAACGGTCGATCATTCGCCGCAAGGCGGACTGCACGCCTCGCCAGGCGCGCACGTGATGTTGCGCGAGATCGCGGACCGCGTCGGCGATTGCCGCTTCGCCGGCCAGAAATCCGGGGCTGCGCTCCGCGATGAGGGTCACGATGGCGTCGTCGACCGTCGGCAGAAACTTGAGCGGATTGACTTCAGAGGCCCCAACCACCGTCTGGGCGACGCGCGCGTTTCCTTTTTCCTCGGCTCGCTTGCGCAGCAGCTGCATCAGGCCCTCCATCATGAGCCGATACTCGCGACCGAACTTCTCCATTTCCGCGACGCTGTCGCGACCGGGAAACTCGGCTTCCTCGATGCCCATGCCTCGCAGGAACGCGGTGCGAAAGGCCATGTTAGCCGGTTGCGCCGCCGCCGGGGAGGGGGCGGGCTTGGGCGCAACGCCAGCCCGTGGCGGAGCAGGAATATCTGCCGCACGGCCAGGCAAATCCCAGGGATTGGCTGGCTGCGCCTCTCCGGCGCCGTGTTTGCGTTGACTGGCCGAGCCGTTTCTCAAATCGGGCGACGCGGCCGGCCCGAAGCCGAAACCGTCATCGAATTCGGATGACCTTCTTGAAACGGGCTGGGCTGGAACGGGCTCGCTTGCGCCGGAAGGCACCGGATCGAAGCTGAATGGGTCTGCGGCGTCCGGCGCACTACGCGGTTCGGAATAGCCAGGGCCATTCGGCGCCGGCGTCGCTACCGGGTCGAGGCTGAACGGGTCGTCGAAGGCAGGCGAACTCCGCTGGTTGGCGCGCTCGAACGCTCCTGGAACGGGTTGCTCGAACGGGTTCGGCAGATCGGCGGGACGCGGTCGGCGCGGCTCTTCTTCGACCGTGGCTGAAAAGAAGTCATCGCGGCCGATGCTTACCGGCGCGCGCGATGCCGGCGGTGACCGTTCTGCGAACGTTTGGCTGGCCGCTGGTGCGTGAGCGACCGGCGTCTGCAGATCGACGCTTACGATGTAGTCGCCCAGCCTCAGCCGCATGCCGTTCTGAAGACGGACCGACGTGCCGGTGCCGAGCGGGCTGTCGGAATCGTTTATGAACAAACCGCTGCTTGATGTGTCGGTGACGAAATACCCATCCCGCCCGCCGGTGATCCTGCAATGGGCGCGTGAAACGAACATGTCGGGATCGTCGATCTGCCAGTCCGCGTCCGCGCTACGGCCGATCACCAGTTCACCCTCGTCCAGCCGGGTCTGCCGTACCGCCTGGGTGCGTGGCCCGTGCTCCAGCGTCAGCAGCAGACTCATGCCGCGACCTCCGCCATTTCCGGCCGCCATCCGACAATTGTCCGCAGCCGCATGTCGTCAGCATCGCCCCTTTCAGGGGGCCGCGCAAGCCAGGTGGTTCGGCCGAGCTGTACCGCTCCGATACGGGGCGGCGGCACCGCTTCACGCGCGAGCACGATCCGCAGATCGACGTCGAGCGATTCCCCGACCATGTCGCGAACCGCCTGCTTGAACATCTTCAGACGTTGACCGCCCGGCAGGAACGCCTTGAATTCCTCATACCCGAGCGGGCCGACGCGGAGTTCGATCCTGCTTTGGCGGCTGAAAACGCGCGGGCCTATCGTCGCCCCGCGACCCAGCACTGCGTAAGCTTGGGCAAGTCGGGTCTGGAGCGTCGCCGGTATGGTCATCCAGGCGGCAACGAACTCCTTGATCTGTACCGGCACCTTGAACGCTTCCGCCAGGAACAGCGTCAGCCGCTCCGGACCGTCGACCTGGCTGGCGAGCGACGCCGCCTGGCTAAGCTTCACGGCGTCGAGATCGGGATTGTGGGTGCCGGGAAGTCCGATTCCCGCCATGGCTTCAAGCATGGCTCTTACCCGGCCGCCGACCGCACGTTCGACCTGTACCGCCGGATGCGCGTCGGCCCAGGCCCGATAGTACAGGGCGATCATGCGGTGCTGGAGAATATTGACGAAGTCCACGAACGTCGTGTCGCTGGTCTGCCGTGCGTCAGCGCCGGTGAACCAGCGCTGCGACAGACGATCGAGCACCCAACGTGTCAAATGAAGCGGCATCGGGCCTTCCGGTCCCATCAGCCCGAGATTTGCAACGGTAACCCGGGCCGGCGTCTTGTCCTTCGCTTGGCGGAACGCAACCACGTCCTTGGCGGAAAAGCTAAGACGCACATGCTGCCCCAGCCTTGCCGGCTCGCGATCCGCATGGCCGGAATAGCCGAACAGCCCGCCCCTGTGTTCGAGCCGGCGCAACAGTTCGAAAAAGTCGAACGTATCATCCAGCTCTTCGACCCGGTCCAGGTCGAATTTGTCTAGATCAGGTAGCGATTGCCGGGCGTCATCGGCCATGGCACATCCTCCTGCTTCTGCAGCAGCCGCGTGCGGGTCCGCACAAAGCCGTTTATTCCGGCGTGACGGGCAAACAGCCGTGCAAGCAAGGCTGAAAGCAGCAATGTGCTTTGCCCTGCCAGCACCGACTGGTCCACATGCAATGTCACTTCCGTGCCTCGTCCAAAGCACATCGGCCCATCGATCTGCAGCCGTTCGATGACGGACCGCGAGTCGATGCGAACGATCGAGTGCACATTGCGGGCGAGGCTCGGATCTCCCCGGTCGGCATAAAGATCGAGCAGCGCATGCAGCGGATCGATACCGCGGCCTTCCTTGGCGAGGCTGAGAAAGTTGAGCGCCAGCTGCGCCACCAGCCGCCAGGCAAGATTGTCCGCGCGGGATTCGCCCTCGGCGCCCGCCGGCAGCGCGGCCGGGATAGCCGGCTGGGGCGGGCGCAACGCACCGAGAAGCCGGACCGTTTCGACCGGATCGCCTGTCTCCAGCGTCAACGTAGGGTTGTCGTCGAGGATCGGCAGATCGCGGTTGGTGCAAAGCGCCATGATGTCGAGACGCTTCAGCGGCCGGTTCGTCGGGCTTCCGACCGGCCGTGAAACCGATAGGAAAACGTCGTCTCCGGTGTATGAGGTGCGGGTCAACCCATCGCGCCGTTCATCTTCGGTGGCCCGGCGAGGGCGCCGTTCGGTGGAATAGACCCAGCCATTGCTGCGGTTTTGCCCCAGACTGAAGAGCTCCGGAATTTCGGCGTCGGGGCCCTCAGCGTCGGCGTCCTCGACGTGGGTCACCCGATAGATTTCGAAGTCCCGCGCCCGCGTGCGGTCGGCATGCAGCACTTGCCGCGTTCTGCGCGGATCAAGCTCGATGACGTTGCAGTCACGCTCGAAGAGGTTGATGATCGGCGTCGCAAAAAGTTCGAAATCCGCCGGCGTCACATCGGCAAGTTCGGGTACCGGACGCCGGAACATGAAGATGATCTCGACCCCGGCCTCGCATCGGCGCACGACCGATTGCAGTCCTGAAACCCGCACGTAGTGAAAGCGCTCGGGCATCATGAAATATTCGCGCAGCAGACGGTACCCTTCGAATGTCGGACGGGTTCGAGGCATCAACGCCTCGTCGTCGCTGATGCCGACCATTTCGGGGCCTGGCAAAGGCGCTAGCGGATTGGCCTTGCCCTCGGCTCGTGCACCTACGGCCGAGCAGGCGCCGAAAATCGCGTCGAACAGCAATGGCGCTTTGGTGCGCCCGGCAAAATAGAAATCAAGCCGGTCAAGCGCCAATTCGCTAAGCTTGCCTTTTCCGGCCCGACCCAGCGTGATACGCAGCGCCGCCTCGCCGCCAACGCCGCCGATCGGTGTTATGCCGGCCGCTGCCAACCCGCTGCGATCCTGGAAATAGCTGACCGACGTAATGATTATCGGCCACAGCGTCATTTCCTGCGCGGTGGTGAATGTGCAGCGCGTCGACAGGCCGGGTTGCAGACTGGACACCAGCCGCGTGTTCCGCTTGACGACATGGCCGGCAATCATCGACTGGACCTGCTGGCCGGGTTTCAGCACTGCCATCGCCGTTGCCGGCGCCGGCGTAACCAGATCGGGATAGAGGACATCCAGGACGCTGCGTGAAAACCGCGAACGCTCGGCATCGACTTTCAACCGGGTGCGCGCAGCGAGGAAAGCGACGCCGTCAAGCAGCCGCTCGACATACGGATCCGGGCACGGAACCGTATCCAGCGAAAGATTGCGCGCCACCGCCGGATGCATGTCGGCGAATTCCGCCGCGAGTCCGCGGATATGGGTCAGTTCCTCCTCGTAATATTCTACGAAGACCCGATCCATCTCAGCTGTCCCTGAATTCGGTCCGCGCCAGGCCGTTATCGAGATTGATCGTGGTGCGCAGGCGCATGCGTTCCGGCGTCGGCGTCATGATCAGCACAGCGTCTATCTCGATCTTCAGGCCGACACTTTTGTCACCAAGGGTCACCGTTACCTTGGTTGCGCTTTCCTTGAGACGGGGCTCGAACGTGGCAAGGACCGAGCGGATCTCGCGCGCCAGGATCTCGCGATCAAAGTCGCGGGACGAACGGCCCGAAAAGGAAGGCACGCCGTAATTGACCACACTTCGGCGCACCTCCGGAAAATCGGCTAGCGATGGCGGATTGTCTGCAGCCTGTTCGCTTTCGAAATCGGAAAGAAGCGGAACAGCTTCGAAACGCTCGGTGTTGAATAAGGCCTCGATGTCGCGCCGCACTGCCTCCCTGAGGACGCGGGCCGATACGACCACGCCGCGGCTTTCGATCTCCGCCCGGTTTTGGATCTGGAAGGCCAGGCGTTGCAGACGCCGCTTCTGGTCGGATGTCAGCTCGGCGTCGGCATCGATAAGCCGCGTGCTCCCCGCAAGGAGCGTATCCAGCCGGTCCGCGCCAAGTTCGTCCTGTAAGGCCTGGCGCAGCCCGTCGATCTCGGAGGTCACGCCCGGCAGGTCGTTGACGAGGCGGTCCCAAAGAGAGGGCTGGACCGCCTCGCGCTTCGCTCGCGAACTGCCGGCAACCTGTAGCTTGTCGGCGCCGGGCCGCCGGGCCTCACTTGCCGACATAGACATCCATTTCACATTCGTCCTTGCCGTCATAGACGAATTTGATCGTCTTGTAGGCGAAGCTGACCTCTTCCTCGATCAGGTCGGCCTCATCTTCGGCCTGCTGCATGCCGTATTCCATGATCGAGGCATCGGTCAGGGTGACGACCAGGTAATCGCTGGTCTCGCCATCTATGGTCCGGCGTGCGGAGAACACCACTTCGCCCAGAGCCTTGTTGAGGAACAGCGCCTGTTTCAGATAGGGCGAGGATTTGTCATAGTGCTTGGTAAACTTGATCATGCCCAAGGACACACGGCCGCGGCGCGAGATCGAATTCGGATCGTATGGCGAGACTATCTTGTAATCGACCCCGTGGATTTCGATTTCGTCCTCGTGGCCGTCTCGAACGCTTGGACCTGGGATATCCGGAACCTTTAGAAAGCCATCGATCTTCGTTGATGTTTGCATTGTCTTTCTCCACCGCTTTCAAACAAAACAGATGATGTTGCTGCAAATTAAGACTTCACGGACGGTAGTTCCGACACCAGCCGGAGCGAGGCGTTGATGCCCTCCAACTGGTAATGCGGGCGCAGATAGAAGCGGGCATTGTAATAGCCCGGCCGTCCCTCCACGCTGTCGACCTGGACCTCGGCGGCAGCAAGCGGGCGCTTGGCGCGCGCCTTGTCGTCGGCAAAGGCCGGGTTGGCCAGCACGTATCGGTTGATCCACTCGGTCAACCAGATCTGCATGTCGGAGCGTTCCTTGAACGATCCGATCTTGTCGCGCGCAATGGCCTTGAGGTAATGCGCAAAGCGGGAAACCGGGAAAAGATACGGCAGGTTGGCGCTCAGTCGTTCATTTGACTGAGCGTCGGGATCGACCAGCCGCCCGGCGCGCGTCTCGTCGTCCTGCAGCGAATGCGCACCGATAAAGGCTGCGAGATCGGTGTTCTTGCGGTGCAGGATCGGCATCAGGCCGAGCTTGGCCAGTTCCGCCTCGCGCCGGTCGTCGATGGCAACTTCCGTCGGGCATTTCATCGCGATCGATCCGTCGTCGGTGGGGAAGGAGTGCACCGGCAGGTTGATCACTGTGCCGCCGTTCTCGACGCCGCGGATCTGCGTGCCCCAGCCATAGAGCTTGTGGCTGCGGTTTATGTTGACGCCCATCGGGAAGGCGGCGTTCATCCAGACATATTTGTTGTGATCGGCCTGCACTTCTTCCTCGAAAGTGAAGCCCTTCACCGGAACGGTTTCCGAGCCATACGGCAGTCGCGCCAGAACACGTGGCATGGTCAGGCCGATGTAGCGCGCGTCCTCGCTCTCGCGCAGCGATTGCCACGAGGCATAGGCCGGGTTCGAGACGATCATCTGCAGGTCCTGCGGGTTCGGCAGTTCCTGCCAGCTGTCCATGCGGAACAGCCGCGGGTCGGCGGCTGCGATGAACGGCGTATGCGCGGAGGCACAGATGCCCGAGATGTTGCGCAACAGGCCGACGTCACGCGGATGGTTCGAGAATTCGTAGGCGCCGATCAGGCAGCCGATCGGCTCGCCACCCAGCATCGAATACTCGTCCGTATAGACCTTCTTAAAGATCGGGCTTTGATCCCACATCTGGCCTTCGTAGTCTTCAAGCGTGTCGGCAAGCTGAACCTTGGAAATGTTCATCACCCGGATCTTCAGCTTCTGATCCGTCTCGGTGTTGTTGACGAGATACCACAGGCCGCGCCATGTGCCTTCCATTTCGCGCACTTCCGGCGCATGCAGAATCTCGTTCACCTGGGTAGTCAGCATCTTGTCGATGCCTGATATCAGCGACTTGATCGACTTGATCGCGTTGGACGAGATGGTCGTGGTATCGGAGCGGGACTGCGCCGCGAGCGCAAGATTGCGCACGAGTTGCTGCAGCTTCTCGCTGTCGTCCTTCTTGACCTTGAAATCCTTCTCGAGGAGCCCGCTGAATTCTCCGAGGTCGATGGCTTCCGCCTCAGCGGCAACGGCTGCGTTTTTTTGTTGTTCGGCCATGATTTACTCCTGAACCTTGTCGTCGTCGGATAATGCCTGGTTGGCGATCTTGCCGAGAAGCGGCTCGTTGTTCAGAAGTTGCGCTATGCGCTTTTCGGCGTCGACACGGCCGTCCATGAAGCCGAGCAGTTCCTCGAGCTGACGACGCATCTTGAGGATTTCGGCCAATTGTGGAACTTGCTCGGCGATCTTGTCCGGCGCGAAATCACCCATTTTGGTGAAGGTGAGGTCAAGCGCCAGTTCCTCGTCCCGTTCGGCGCCTTCAGCCTGGGGTAGTGTATTCTTCACTCGGGCTTTGACGCGTGGCCCGAGTGCCTCCATGAACTTGGGGAAGCGGTTGGCGTCGGTCTCGACAAAGGCGCGGTCCAGCACCGATTTCGACGCTTCCCTAGTCTGTGAGGCGCCGGAGAGGTCGGCCATCACACCCATGACAAACGGCAGTTCGATCGTCGTCGGGCTGCCGTAGGTCTCCACGTCATAGGCAATCTGCACGCGCGGTGCGCGATTTCGTTCGATGACCTTCGCTTTGCTTTCGGCTGCCATGGCTTGTTACCTTTCATCCTTCTGGGCCGTCTTCTTGGCATCGGGAACGCCGGCAAGAAGCCGGAATTCCTTCAGCCCCGACGGGGCGAGATCTTCCATCAGTTCAACAAAATCCATATGCACCATCCGGCGCACGCGGCGAGCGAGGTGCGGGATCGGGCTCGACGGTTCGGTGCGGTCATAGAAGGCGACGACGAGGTCGAGGCATTTGACGACGTCGTCGCGCGAGGAAATCCGGTCGGGTAGGCTGCTGGCGGGCTCCACGTAGCTTGCCACACTTGCCATAGGATCGGCTCCATGACCGTTTCGAGCAGGCGTTGCCGGTTCCGCAGGCGCCGAAACTGGCTTCGCGGCGCCATTCGCGGTAGCCCCGGCGGCCGAGTTTCGTTCGAGGGTCGTCAGTACACGCTGCAGAAACCGTTTCAATTCCGGAGCGGTGGCGCCACCTTCGACGCGAGCGTTGAGGGCGGCCTCGACCGCATCGAGAGCCGCGATCGCGGCGCGGGCGTCGGCGATGAGCGACGTCATCTCCGCGCCGGCCTGATCGATCTGTGTCGCGCATGCGCTGCGCACCCGGTTCAACAGTTGGCTGTGCGCGCTCGCCAGCGCTGCCTTTTCGGCCGCGTTCAGCCCCGAGGCAGCCTCCGCCAGCATGACGCGCTCTTCAAGGGAGCCCTTCTCCAGGTCCTCGCCGAGGACCGGCCCGATGGCGCGCGGCGCGAAAAACGTCATTTTCCGCAGGTCCTTGAGCAGGCCATCCTGGCTGTTCTGAAGGTCAGTCAGCGCATTGATGCGGCGCAAGGCGGCGTCGCGTGGCGTGGCACCGGACCGCAGGGCCGGATGCATGGTTTCCCAATGCTGATCGAAGGTTTGCACGATGAGGGTCAGGCCGTGAGTCAGCCCGGCAAGCCGATGCTCGTTGGCCAGAGCACGCGTGACGATGACGAGGAGGCGCAGGTCCCGGCCGTGCGTACGCAGCTCTTCGGCCTTGGCGAGCACCGCGGGCCAGTCGATCGGAACATCGACTTCCGACTTGTCGTTGCCTTGATACTCGACCTTTTTTTGCTGTTCCGTGAGACGCTCCAGCTCATGAAAGGCTGGATCGTTGCGCAAGTCTTCCCCTGACGGATTTTCACCGTCCAGCGGATTCAGCCAGAGTGCGAGATCGATCACACCATCCCCCAGCGAGCGGCTCTTGGGCCGTGCGTGACCCAACGTTACCACACCGCGACACTTTACCACAATTTAGTTGTTGCTCAATCTGAATGGAAGCTTGCAAGCCGGTGCCTGAGCTCGAAATCGCTGGCGCGATCGTCGAACCCCGTATGTGAATGCATCGCAAACAGGCGGGGCGTTCCATGGCTGTTGTAGCCGATGTCGCCGGCTTCAGCCGGGACGGAAGAAGTCGATTGAATCGAACACCCGGACGCCCCGCTCATAAACGCTCTTTGTCAAGTCGCTGCTTATGTGGCAGGCTGTTGGCTGGCAGATTGGAGGGGCAAGTTCGATGGAACAGCGCCGGTCGTCGCAGAGCTTTAAACGCAAGGAACTGGTCGCCAAACTTAATCCTGTCTGTTTGCGCGCCTTCAAGGCTGCGGCCGACACCGCCAAACTGCGCGGCAATCCCTATGTCGAGCTCGTCCACTTCGTCGAACAACTGGTGCTTTCCGAGCGCTCGGATGTGCACCAAATACTGGCAGACGCCGGGGTGGATGCGAGCCGGCTCACGGCCGATATGACCCGCGCAGTCGACAAGCTGCCTTACGGCGCCACTTCAATCGAGGAATTTTCCGATCACATCTTTCACGCCATCCAGGAAGCCTGGAGCCTGGCCGGGCTGGAATTCAGCGTCGAGGAAGTCCGCAGTGCGCATATTCTGCTCGCCTGCCTGAAGACGCCGGTGCTGGAAGGGCTGCTGTCAAAGATAAGCGGCGAATTCGACAAGATCGATGCACAGGCCGTCATTGCGCGGTTCGCAGATGTCATGGAGGGGTCACTCGAAGCTGGCGCCTCGACTGCGGTTCCCGCCTCCGAAACACCGCGGCGGGCTGCGGGCGGGGATTCGGCGCTGGCGAAGTATGCAACCGACCTGACCCAGCGCGCCCTCGACGGCAAGATCGATCCGGTCGTCGGGCGCGATCCTGAGATCAGGCAGATCGTCGATATCCTGATGCGGCGCCGGCAAAACAACCCGATCCTGACCGGCGAGGCCGGGGTCGGCAAAACCGCGGTCGTCGAGGGCTTTGCCTTGCGCATTGCCGAGGGCGACGTGCCGCCGACGCTGCAGGGCGTCAGCGTGCGCATGCTCGATGTCGGCCTGATGCAGGCGGGCGCAAGCGTAAAGGGCGAATTCGAAAAACGGCTGAAGGCGGTCATTGACGAGGTGCAATCCTCCGAAACGCCGGTCATCCTCTTCATTGACGAAGCGCACACCTTGATCGGCGCCGGCGGCGCGGCAGGAACCGGTGATGCCGCCAATCTGCTGAAGCCGGCGCTGGCGCGCGGTGAGCTTCGCACGATCGCGGCAACGACCTGGGCCGAATACAAGCAGCACATCGAGAAGGATCCGGCGCTTACCCGTCGCTTCCAGGTCGTCAAGATAGATGAGCCGTCGGAAGCGGTGGCCGTTCTGATGCTGCGCGGTGTCGCCGGTGTCCTCGAGCAGCATCACAAGGTGCAGATACTCGATGAGGCGATCGAGGCGGCGGTCGGCCTGTCCCACCGCTACATCCCGGCGCGGCAACTGCCCGACAAGGCCGTGAGCCTTCTCGACACCGCCTGCGCCCGTGTCGCCATTTCGCAGCATGCCACTCCTGCCGAGGTGGAGGACATTATGCGCCGCCGCCAGGCGCTGGAGGTCGAGCGCGCCATCATCGGCCGCGAGGCAGCGATCGGCATCGGCGTGGCCGACCGGCAGGCTCGGGTCGAAACCGGGCTTGCCGAGACCGAACTCACGCTTGCTGCCGCCCAGCAGCGCTGGGATCGGGAAAAGGCGCTGGTCGGCGAGATACTCGAATTGCGCGCCAGGCTGCGCGGCGAGGGTGTGCCGCTCGATGCCGTGGAGACTCCGGAGGCGGTCGCCGAAACACCAAGTGCGGATGCGCCTGAGATCGAAATGCCTGAAACCGATGCGGATGCAACGGGCACTGCCGGTCCTTCTCCACCCGACCCGGCTGCCGATCTCGCGCGGTTGCGGGAGCTGATGGCCGAACTGGCCGAAGCGCAGGGCGAGACGCCGCTGATCCTGCCGTCTGTCGACCGCAATGCCGTGGCGGCCGTGGTGCAGGACTGGACCGGCATCCCGACTGGCCGGATGCTGTCGAGCCAGACCGAAAAGGCGCTGCGGCTCGCCGCCACTCTGTCCGAGCGCGTGGTCGGTCAGGATCACGCCATGGAAATGATTGCCAAGCGCGTGCAGACCAGCCGGGCCGGGCTCGGCGCGCCCGAAAAACCAGTGGGGGTTTTTCTGCTCTGCGGTCCCTCGGGCGTCGGCAAGACCGAAACCGCGCTCGCCCTGGCCGAGACGCTCTACGGCGGCGAGCAGAACCTCATTTCGATCAATATGTCCGAGTTCCAGGAGGCGCACACGGTCTCTACCTTGAAGGGCGCGCCACCCGGATATGTCGGCTACGGCAAGGGCGGCATCCTCACCGAGGCGGTCCGGCGCAAGCCGTATTCGGTGATCCTGCTTGACGAGGTCGAGAAGGCGCATCCGGACGTTCATGAAATCTTCTTCCAGGTCTTCGACAAGGGAATGATGGATGACAGTGAGGGCCGGCGGATCGATTTCAAGAACACGCTGATCCTGCTCACCTCGAACGTTGGCTCCGAAGTCATCATGGACCGTACCAGCAGCGGCACGGTGCGGGCGGGGCTCGACGATCTCGACACAGCATTGCGCGCCCCGCTGCTGAAGGTTTTCCCAGCGGCCTTCCTCGGCCGGGTGGTGACCATCCCTTACTACCCGCTCTCGGACATGATGATCGAAGCGATCACCCGCCATCAGTTCGCCAAGATCGCCCGCCGGCTGCGCTTAAGCAACGATGCCGAGTTGGTGATCGGTGACGGTGTCATGGATCTGGTCAAGGCCCGCTGCACCGAGATCGAATCCGGCGGCCGAATGATCGACGCCATTTTGACAAACACGCTTCTGCCGGAATTGAGCCGCGGCGTGCTGAACCGGTCGCTCGAGGGCGAAAAGATGACGAAAGTGACTGTCGGAGCCTCCGAAGGAGGATTCACCTATTCCTTCGAATAGCCCAGGAGCAATTCTATAGCTCCAGTGCTTGGCACCGGAGCCGTAGGACCGCCTGGGGTGGAGGGGGCCATTTACTGAGCCGTCTCAAAACGCTGTCGCGAACCTTGTCTCACGCATAGACGCGGTTGCGGTTTGGGAAAGCG
This sequence comes from Mesorhizobium sp. WSM4842, assembly GCF_055901575.1. Taxonomy (NCBI): domain Bacteria; kingdom Pseudomonadati; phylum Pseudomonadota; class Alphaproteobacteria; order Hyphomicrobiales; family Phyllobacteriaceae; genus Mesorhizobium; species Mesorhizobium sp. WSM4842. The sequence continues at coordinate 5,631,033 of NZ_CM148372.1, read as the reverse complement.
GTTCGATCTCGCAAACCCTTGCTGCAGCAGCGTGGGATGCCCAAGGTCTTCTCCCATTTCCCGTTGCCCTTTCCCGGCAAACTAGGCCGCCCAGCGAAGTCGCAGGCATTCCGTGCTCTGGCCAAGCAGGCCCAAGGTGCATCAAAGAGGATGGAGGGCAGTATCGGTACCTCGAAATCCCGCATCTACAGGCCGCGCCCGACACCAAACTAGCCGCGAAGCCTGAGGAACAAGTCTCGCGCATTGAACAGGTCAGAGCGCACCAGCACGAAGAGAGCCGTACCATAGACAGAGGCTCCAAGGACGATTGCGCCAATAAGGAGTGTCTCCTGGGCGGCGTGCTCAGGCGCGCTGCGTAGCCACGCGCTAATGGCGCCGAACATCAGGAGGGCGGCGAGAGCCAGTCGTGGGAAGATCTCAAGGGGTCTCAGCACGTCGATACGCGCGATGCGCTGAGCGTAGAAGAGGAAGATGGGTAGGAGGACCAGGCTGCAGGCTACGAGCGCCACCATTGTCATCTCGAGGCTGATCTGCGCAGTGACGGACAACAGCATCGTTGCGACAACAGAGTAAGCTATGTTCAACTTCAGGATCAACCTGGAGTGACCCATTGCAAGGATCGTAAACGCGCAGAGGCTGTCAATAGTGCGTTGCAGGCCCAGCAGCATGAGAATCTGGACAGCGACGACCCCGCTGGCCCATTGCGGGCCGAAGATAAAGGGAACCGCGATCGGTGCGATCGCGGCAAATCCGACGAATGCAGGAAATCCCGCTATCCCGGCCATGCGGACGGTCGTGTTGAAGAAACGGTCGATCTTTTCGGGTTGATCTTGAATCCGTGCCACGGTGGGCATTGTGACAGCCATCAGCGGACTGAGGAATACTTGCACCAGAAGGTCGAGCGGACGACGGGCGAGAGCATAGACTCCGACCGCATAGGGGCCGAGGAACGTACCGAGTAGGACCTTTGGAATTTCCTCGTTCAAAAAACTCCAAAAAGTCTGGACGATAAGCGGGCCGCCAAATCCTAATAGGTCACGAACCTTTGCATAGGAGAAGGTCAGACCGGGCCGCCAAGAACTGCCAAGGAGAAGGACAGCGGTTTCCACAGCCGCTTTCGCAAGGTGCATCCAAATCATGCTCCATACCCCGAAACCGGCTATTGCCAAGACGATGCCGAGTGTGCCGCCGACGACGGTGCCGGCAAGTGTACGCAACGCGAACAAGCGGAACTCGAGTTGGCGCTTCAACACAGCCGCAGGTACCGACGAGAGAGCCTGAATTACGACGACCACGCTGCTCCAGCGGATGAGATCTTCGAGAATGGGCTGTCCGAACGCTGCAGCAATCAAACCGGCAGACGTCCAGATGAGCCCGCTAATCACCGCGCCGGTCGCGGTGAGAAGCCAGAAGGCCGAGTCAAAGTGTGAGGACTCGATTTTAGGATGCTGGATGAGTGCCTCCGGTATTCCGATCGTGACCGGAACAGCAAGAATGACGGGTACAACCATGGAGAGGGCGGCGAGGCCGAATGCTTCAGGTCCGAGATGCCTGGCCAATACGACAAAAACGGCAAACATGGCTGCTTGCCGACCCCATGTTTCGACTGCTGCCCAGGCTGCGCCGCTGACAATCTTCGCGCCGATCGATGTCATCGCACGTCTCTTTGCCCGTTGGCAGACAGGCCTGCGACTTTCGATCGCGCAGCCAAGGCTTTCCGTCTTCGTCTCACGGCTGCGCCGCTAGCGATCTGGCCTGGTCTACGTGAATAAAAAGGAGAGCCGTCGACCTCTCTCCAGCTATCGTTTGTCGAGCTGGAACCTCGCGAACGCAGAGCCGTCGCGGGACACGGACGGCGTTTAGCGTGCTTGCTCGTCATTCTATTCCACCACCCACAAGCACCCATGGCTGAGGATACTGTGGTTGGAGAGGAAGGGTGGCTGCATCCAGTTCTTATTGGTCATAGGCAGCTCCTCTGGAGATCCTCTTTTTAGCGCAATCAAATTAGGCGGTGTTACGGCTGATATCCTGATGTCATCGCGGCGGGCGCGTTGCTGGGATTGGAATTCGTTCGAGTGCATCGTGCCAAACCTTACGCCGGAGCGTGGGAACGTAAACGTCCCCAAACGGCGTATGTCTGTTTGGTGCACACTGATTACCGATTGACCATCCCGCGTTCCACACGCCCACCCGCGCGGGCGATCAAGAAGCGGGCTTAGCAGCTGTCTCGGTCCGCTCGGCGATGACCTTTCCAGGCTATATCCCTGCTCGACCATCTCTTGCAGCGCACGCCAGTCACGCAGCGTGGCGTTTCACATCCCTGGGTTGCGGCGTGGACCGTCAAGCTGTCGTTCAAGGGAATGTAATCGCTGAACCGGCGCTTGATGTACTCGCCCTTGTATCCAAGCGCGATGGCAAAGTCGCGATGGCCGTAGCGGTGGTAGTGCATCATGATGTGCCACAGGATCGGCATCGGACCGATCTCGACCATCGGCTTGGGCGGCTCTCCTGTTTCCTCGGCCGGCCGTGTCCCCAATCCCCCCGCGGGGATCCCCACGTTCATAAAGCCTTCCCCACCAGCAAACACGGGTCTCGAACGCCCGTGAGTTCTGTTACCATGGGCGATCGGCGTTCAACGACGCGAGCGAACGGATGATGGAAGCGCACCGATGTGGACCTTTAGGCAGACCTTCAGCACCATGCTTGATAGTCAATTGCGACTGCGACTTAGGCCGTTTGAGATAGGCGACTGGTCAGCGTCGGCTGTCATTGTTGCGCCGCATCCGGATGACGAGACGCTGGGTTGCGGTGGCGTTGCGGCCAAAAAGATTGCCTCGGGCGCCCAAGTCCGTTTTGTTTTCGTCACCGATGGCGCCGCGTCTCATCGCCACCTTATGCATCCTGAAACCTTGCGGGCGACACGCGAGGCCGAAGCCATCGAAGCAGTTCATCGTCTGGGCGCATCATCCGAAAGTGTTACATTCTTACGCCTTCCAGACGGGGCGGCCAATCATCACGTTCATGAGATAACAGATGCGGTCGTGTCGATGCTCAACTCATGGCGGCCGCAGAGCGTTTTCGTGAACCATGCAAAGGATCCGACTTCCGATCATGTCGCCGTCAATGCGGCAGTTCGCGCGGCGCTTCGTGCCTATGGTCGCCCTGTCACGGTATTCGAGTATCCAGTCTGGTATTGGTACCATTGGCCATGGACAAGTCTGTGGGGCGATCTGCCGAATATGTGGCGTGTTACTTTGCGGCAGACGATCAAGACGGCGGCAGGGCTGCGGGCGCCGTCCACGCTCAATAGCCTCGCCTATGTTGGCGATGTTATCGGCGTAAAGCGTGAAGCGCTGGCGGCGCATGCGTCGCAGATGCAGCGCCTGGAGAACCTAGATGAATGGCGGACGCTGTCGGACTTGTCGGGGGGAGATTTCGTCGGGCGATTGCTGGCCGACTACGAAATGTTCACACGCTACGAAATCAACATTTAGCATGTTTGGCCGCCTGATCGCGGTCCTTATGATCGGGTACACCCTCGCAAGTTGCGACGCCGCTCAGGGACAGGGACCTCCCGAAGAAATTCTAGAGTCGGGTCTTGTTTTTGAACGCAAAGAGATTGCCCCCTATTCAGGAGACGTAAAGCTTGTTGGCGATATAGACGGCGATAATCGACTAGATTTCGTTCTTGGCGGCTTCCCCGAGGATGCGATGTCTTGGTGGCGGTGGCCCGATCTGGTCCACACCGTAATCGCGAGGCCCCGCGTCGAGTTCACCACCGACGGCGTGCTTGCCGACATCGATGGGGACGGTGATCCCGACATCGTCACGGCCGATGGGTCCGAAGCTGTCAATCTCGTCTGGTTCGAGAACCCGCGGCCGAATGATAACCCGACCCACGGTCCCAGCTGGAAGCGTCGGGAAATCGGTGCAGTCGGCAGCTGGGGCAAAGACATCAAGGCGGCCGATTTCGACGGGGACGGCCTCGTTGATATTGTCGTTCGGGCGCCTGGCGAAGTGATGATTTTCTTCCAAGAAAGCCCCAGCTCCTGGACCCGCGTGGGCTTGTTCTTCTTCAACTTTGGCGAAGAGGGAATGGCAATCGGTGATATTGACGGCGATGCTGATGTCGATCTCGTCCTGCACGGAGTATGGGCGTCGAATCCAGGCGCAGCGGCAGCACGCGATCCAGCATTATGGCGCAGCTACGAGCTTGGTCCGTTCAATCCTGCATTCAAGGCGCTCGTCACCGACCTTGACCAGGACGGCCGCGCCGACATTCTGACTTCGAGTTCCGAGCACACTGACGACGTCGCCTGGTTCCAGCCCCTCGCCGGACCGACGGGCCGCTGGATCCGCCATGTCATTCAGCCTTCTGTCGCGGGCGCCCATACGCTGCAGGCAGCCGACATGGACGGAGACGGGGACAACGATGTGGTGGTCGGGCAGATGCATACGACCGAGGAGCGCAAACTCGCGATCCATTACAATATTGACGGGCGAGGAACGCGCTGGGCCCGTCAAGTGATCGACGATGTGGGTCTCCACAACGGCGTCGTCGCCGATGTCGACAAGGACGGCGATTTTGACATCTATGGGGCGAACTGGGTGGGCAACCCGCCTGTCAGAGTGTGGATCAATCGGCTGGATCCGCCTGCATCGGTCCGCCTCGACCGCTGGACCTATCATCGCATCACGAACGGGCACGTCCGCTCCTTTGGGATCGCTTTTTCCGCCATGGATGGTGATGATCTCACAGACATCATCTCGGGTCCGTTCTGGTACCGTCAACCGTCCGAAGCCTGGAACACAGAATGGGAACGGACCCCGCTTGCCGAGGGTGTGGACGCGGTCGCAGCCCTGGATCTCGATGGTGACGGGCGCGGGGAGGTCATAGCACAGCGCGGCGGAGGCAGGGCGCTGCACCTGGTGTGGCTCCGTGCCGAGGACATTGAAGCGCGCCGCTTTGAAGAGCACGGGATCGGAGAGGTTCCCGCCGCCAGTCATGAGCTCGGCTCTCAGGGCCATGCGCTAGCCCAGGTCGTAAAAGGTGGGAAGCCGGAGCTGGCGGTCTCGAGTGGCGGTGGGGTTTTCTATTTTAAGATTCCTGACGATCCAACAGTCGAGCCATGGCCGCGCACCCGCATCTGCGTCGAAGCGTCTGATGAAGGGATCGCATTCGCCGATATCGATGGCGACGGTCTACTTGACCTTGTCGCCACGACCGGCGATGCAAAGACGGCCGCATGGTGGCGCAATCCAGGTGACGGCTCGCCAGACTGGGAGCTTCGGCATGTTGGAAAAGTTCCTGAAATGGTCTATCCCGACCGCGTCGCGGCCGCCGATCTTGATGGCGATGGACGTGCGGACATCGTCGTGACCGAGGAAAATGGCAAAGCCGACAGCGCTAAGGCGTATTGGTGGCACAACCCCGGCGACAGCTCCTCCGACTGGGAGCAACACGAAATCACCTCGCGCGGTTCCCTTAATAGCCTTTCCGTGTCCGATATGACCGGGGACGGCAGGCCGGATCTTATCATGGGCGAGCATCGCGGCGCACTTCGCCTCTCGAGCTGGCATAATCTGGGTGGGGGACGGTTCATCGAGCAGCTGGTCGGCGAAGGAATGGAAAGCCATCTGGGAGCAAGGACGGTCGACCTCGACGGTGACGGGGATCTCGACATCGTGTCGATCGCATGGGACGCATTCGAAGCGATCCATGTCTGGCGGAATGACGCGGTCGGCAAGGATGCTGATGGCGACCAAAAGGCCCGCTGACGGGGAGGGGTGAGCATCGGCCGGCGCCGCATGGAACCGTAGCGACCTCGTCCGGCACCACCTGTTTACACGCTGCGCGGGCGCTCATGCCTCGACGCTCAAGTCCGGGAAAATGCGATGCGCTGAATGAATTCAACCGCTCGACGTGTTAAACCATTCGACGCTGTCGATAGCGGGTTGACCAAACCAGTGCGCAAGTCGGGCCGCTCATGCCTTTACGACGTTGTCGGTGCGTGACTGACTGCGCGCACAAGCATTTCTGGTATCGAGTACCAGCTTTGCGTGCTTGGTGATGTTCTGCCAATCAATCGCATCATGATCTGTCGAGATGACAACGGCATCATACGATGCCAAACTGCTAGCGCAGATATCCACAGAGGGGCGACCTGCCAGGGTGGCGTACTCTCTTGTTCCGGGTATCTCCGGTACGTAGGGGTCGTGGTAATCAACGACTGCCCCGCGTCGCTCCATGATGTCGATCAGCTTCAACGATGGGCTTTCTCGTGTGTCACCCACGTTTTTCTTGTAGGACATCCCGATCACCAAGATCCGCGAACCGCTCAGGCCGCGGCTGGCTCGCCGGTCCAAGGCCTCCACAAGGCGGTCAACCACATAATGCGGCATGTTCGTGTTGATTTCACCGGCAAGTTCGATGAAGCGCGTTGTTATTTCGTACTCTCTTGCCTTCCAGGTCAGGTAGAATGGATCGATCGGGATGCAGTGCCCGCCGAGGCCTGGGCCTGGATAAAACGCCATATATCCGAACGGCTTGGTCTTGGCGGCTTCGATCACCTCCCAGACGTCGATGCCCATCCTGTCAAAAATCACCTTTAGCTCATTGACCAACGCAATGTTCACAGAGCGAAATATGTTCTCGGTCAGCTTCACAGCCTCTGCCGTTGCGGTGGAGGCCACGGGAACGGTTTGCACGATGATCTGGTCGTACAGTTCCTTGGCAACCTGTAGGGACGATGGGTCGTCGGCGCCTATCACCTTTGGAACTGTGGCGGTGGTGTGTACGTCGTTGCCTGGGTCCACCCGTTCGGGCGAATAGGCGAGAAAAAAGTCCTTTCCTAGAGAAAGATTCGTCGCCTCGAGCAGCAGCGGCTGCACGACCTCTCGCGTCGTTCCTGGCCAGGTCGTCGACTCCAGAACGACAAGTTGACCAGGGCGCAGCCGCTCCGCGATCGCACGTGCGCTGTTTTCGACGAACGACAGGTTCGGCTCCCGGTTTTTGGTAAGCGGCGTTGGCACCGCTATCAAGATCGCGTCGGGTTCGCTTAGGTCGGCGAAATCGCTGGTGGCGCGAAACCGCTTGCTGTCGACAGCCACTTTGATGGCAGCACCAGGCAAATGATCTATGCCTGTTTCTCCGCGGTTAAGAAGTGCAACCCGAGACGCGTCGATGTCGAAACCGATGACTTTGAACCCCGCGTCCAGCGAGATCATGGCGAGCGGCAAACCAACGTAGCCGAGGCCCATGATGCCAATGGTGTAGTCCCGCGTTCGGATGCGGTTAACCAGTTCCTGAAGGTCTGGAGCAGTCTGCATGAGATGCTGGCAACTTTCGCTTCAATGTCGACAATAAAGGATCGCCTCAATTACCGCGGGGAAGCAGTCCACAGCAATCAGCAAAATGTATGCGCTTAGCCAACCCCAGAGCTGAAAATAGCATGGATTGCACCATTGGGAGAACAGCCGAAATGCTTACCCCAAGCCACGTTGTCAAATAAACCTTGCGCTGCCACATTTAACTTTCAAGCGACATCCTAAAGGATCTGGGAGCCACCTTCGCTCGCGAGATCGAAGATGCCGCGTTTGGCGAAGGGACGCACACTGCGTCAGTCGATTAAACTGTTCGGTCGAGGTGGGGAATATGACGCAATCGATCCTGGTAACTGGTGGAGCGGGCAATATCGGCAGTGCCCTCACTCGCGCGTTGGTCAAGCTACCTCAGACCCAGGTGGTCGTCGCTGACAACCTGTCGACCGGAAGTCGAGACAAGGTACAAATAGACGCGGGCAATCTGACCGTTGTAAAGGCGGATGCGAACGATTTCGACGACATCTCATCATTGTTCTACCGCTTCCATTTCACCCACGTCTTCCACTTCGCAGCCGTGGTCGGTGTGCAGCGGACTTTGGCAAATCCGTTGCTCGTGCTGCGCGACATCACCGGTATCGAGAACGTGCTGAGGCTATGCAAGAACACCGGCGCCGAGCGTGTCTACTTCGCTTCGTCATCGGAGGTATATGGCGAGCCTTTCGAGATTCCTCAAAACGAGAGCACCACGCCGCTTAACTCTCGTCTGCCGTATGCAGTGGTGAAGAATCTTGGAGAGGTCTATCTGCGCACTTTTCAGCGTGAGTTTGGACTGCCATTTACCATTTTTCGCTTCTTCAACACCTACGGACCACGTCAGAGCGAGGATTTCGTTCTGCCGCGATTTGTGCGTGCCGCCCAGCGCGGCGAGCCCCTGACGATTTACGGGGACGGTTCGCAGACCCGCACCTTCTGCTATGTCGACGACACGGTTGACGCTTGCATCGCGGTTCATCGAACGCGCGCGCACGAGAACGAAGTGATCAACGTGGGCAGCGACGTGGAAATGAGCATTCGACAGCTGGCCGAGTTTGTCATCGAAGTGCTGGGCTCGTCATCGAAGTTGGAATTCCGACCGCCCCTTGCGGAGGGCGACATGACGCGCCGCTGTCCTGACACGAACAAGATGAAGGCTATATTGAACCGTCCCCTGGTGCCGCTCGAAGAGGGCATTCGCCGCCTCGCCGACCACCTCTCCCGACCGGAAGACCGCCCTGCACTTAGAAGAGTCGCCTGAACGAGCTGACGGTGGGGAGTGACATGAAGCTCGTATACGTCGGTCAGCCGTACGATAGACTTTTTCCGCCTGTTCAAAACTCAATCGGTCTGATCGTCTACAATACGGCGCTTCGGCTCGGCGAAGGCCTGCAGATTACGCTCTATGGCAAGCATTATCGAGACGACACGGTGCCCCCGGACCTGCCGTTCGCGGTGCGGCGGGCTGCGGCGCGGCGTGACCGCGCGCTGCAGCGGATCATCCACCAGTTTCCGCGCCTGGCGCGCTGGCTGCGGCTGGATGGGAAGGCCGATGACCACTCGCAATATCGTAACAAGGTTCGTCGCTACCTCGCCGTCGATCAACCAGATATCGTCCATTTGATGAATTATTGGGCATGGTGCCGGGAACTGAAGGCAGCCAGCTCATCTCATCGGCTCGTGCTTGAGATGCAGTGCGAGTGGCTGTCACAGCGTGACCGCGATCAGGTGGCCCGTCAGCTCAAGGTGGTGGATGCGGTGGTCGCCGTCAGCGACCACATCGCAAGGACCTTTCGTTCTGCATTCCCGGACTATCCTGGCGTCGTTGCCACTGTCGGTAATGGCGTGGACGTTTCTTACTTTCGGCCGAGCGAGCAGCGGGCTTCCGCATCCATCAGAACCCGACGTGTCATCCTGTTCGTTGGGCGGGTGTCGCCAGAGAAGGGGCTTCACACACTGATCGAGGCCTTCAGTGAGGTTGCGGCCAGGTTTGCGGACGTGGAACTTCGGATCGCAGGGCCGCATTCTCCGCTTCCGGTGGACTTCCTGACCAGCCTCTCGTCGGATCCGCGGGTAACCGCGTTGAGCCGTTTCTACGATCGCTGGGGCAATTGCAAATATCGGGAACATTTAGAGGAACTCATCGAGCGCCACGAGTTACGTCATCGAGTTCACTTCGTGGGCAACGTGCCCCACAAGGACCTCGTAGCGACGTACCATCAGGCCGACATTGTTGTGAATCCGTCCCTCAGCGAGAGCTTCGGAATATCGGTCGTGGAGGGCATGGCCTGCGGGATACCGGTGGTGGGAACGCGCGTGGGCGGGATGTGTGAATCCATTCTAGCTGGCAGCACCGGGATGCTGGTCGAAGTCGATGCTCCTGGCGAGCTCGCCCAGGCATTGATCACGATGCTGGAGGATACGGTCCGGGCAAGCGAAATGGGAAGCGAAGGGCGCAAGCGTGCCGTCGAGCTGTATTCGTGGGAGGCGCGCGCAGAACGGCTCAAGTCCGTCTATCAGAAACTGCGCCCAGGCACGCGGGTCCATGTTTCCACAAAGATCGTGAGCCATTGAGCTTTAGCGGTGGGCGGCGATCGCCAAGTGCCTCGCAGCTTGTAGGCCGATGTGATGCGCATGCGGCGACCCTCAGTGTAGCGCTCAACCCGGTGAGCGTATCGGTCTACGGCCAACCCATGTCGGATTGGAATGGGCCCGTCAGGCCCGCCGTTCTCTTCCCGAACGGCCGTCAGGTGCACCCAGCCCAAAGGGCGGAGTGAAGGAGGCCGAGTGAACCTGGCTGTAACGCTCCGCAATCTGTTCTCCAAATCGCAACGCATTGCTGGTGGCGAGGCGGGTGGCCTCAGGATCGTAACGCGAGCGGCGACCCAGATTTTGCGCGGGGCGCCTACGAGCCGCCGGTCCAGCAGCCATTTGCATCGAACCTGAAAGCAGGTGACGTATGTCTACGACATCGATTGCGCCGCGCCGCGTGGGGGCGGCAGGACGCGTCTATGCATTTGAACCGGTGCCGCAAAGCGCTGCCGCGATTGAGCAGAGCGCTCGGCCCAACAGGTCGACACCATCTGTGTGTTCGCCGAAGCGGTCGGTCCTAAGTGCGCACCGCCCACCGGTGATCTATGAACTCGACGACGCCAGGCGCGAGGGCTTCAGCGCAAGGCCCGGGCGATCGCGTCGTTTATGGCATCGATGGACTATGGTAACCATTCTGCCCGCCTCCTACGCCAATGGGAACTGGCACGTCGAGCATGTGCTGGCGGTCCGGCGAGCGAAACCGCGTCTATCCGACGGGCGGAGCCGTCGGCTTCGACCGAGGTCGTCTTCAAACATGGGCACCGGCCCAACGACAGCCGAACTATGCAGTGCGGAGGATCGCCAGCCGCATATGGATCGCGCGTTTCTCAACAAGATGCCAGCTGAGAAAGCCCGCGCAGACTGCTATAGGCAAGGTCAAGATCGTCAGCTGCATAGGCGTGATTGCCGGAACATACATGATCAGTAGCTTCTGAATCGGCCATGCGTAGAGATACACGCCGTACGATATATCATTCCTTCGGTTAATCGAATTTAACACGCTGTTCTCGTTTAGAAACGCCAAATACAGGAGCAGATAACCTCCAAACACGCCCACTGCGAGGGGCGCTAGCCGTTCCGAGCACATCCCGCCTATGAGAAGGATACAGCACAAAAGCGCTACCCGATTGCTCCTCCTCACATACTCCTTGAGCAGCTGAAACAACGCCCCAATGGAAAATATCATCGTAAAACGTACGGCATCGTCCACGTTACCGATGGGCTCAAAGTTTCCAAGATCGTAGCGAAAGTAGACACCTTGCGAAATGGAACTAACGAGGATTATTGCCAGTGACACTGACATGATCGAAAAGACAAGCGTGGCGCGACCGAGACAGAATACCACGATTGCCACAAGCACATAACAGCGAAACTCGTATGCAATAGTCCATAGTGATCCATTAACATCTGGTGCATGGGACCCGGCAAACGCCGATCCTACCTGCGCCGGGTTCAGCAAGAGCGCCATTTTGGAAAGCTTAGCCGCCCACTGGCTCGGAGATAGTTCATCAAAGTCACCACCTCCCAGCCAAAATACCAGGCTAATGCTGATCAAGTATGCCACAACAAATCCCGGAACTATACGAAGTACACGTCTGGACATGAAGGCGTAGATACTGCTTCGCATGGCGCTGTCGAGCACGAGGAAGCCACTGATGAAGAAGAACCCATAAACAGCCACTTGGCCGGAGGTCAACGTACCGAAGATGTTCTTCAGCACCTCACGATTCGAGTTCCCATCTATAAGTTCCGGCGAGTGGGATATAATAACAAGCGACGCAAAGAATAGCCGGAAGAAGCTTAGGGCGTTGGGCCTTCGTAAGTCGAAATCACTCATTTGATAGCCTTCAAGAAGTGACCTCTTGCGTCGGGCATTGCGATCTCAGCAAGGAGACCCGTTTTTGGGCAGAGCGCGTCAAAGTGAGCTTAGAGGCCGCCGATGGGCATTGTAAGTTCGTCCTTTGAGAGCCGAATTCATCCTTTCGAAGGTACGTGCCTCACGACCTAGTGGATTGATTCCAACGTTTGGAACCCGCGGTTTCGGGCGGCGATGATGTCATCGGGGTTGGCTTCCAGATGAATGGTCGCGGGTTCTCGGCATTGTATTCGCGGATGAAGCGGTTGATGGCGGCCTGAAGATCGACAACGGAATGGAAGACGCCGTGCTTGAGCCTGCGCCGGGTGAGTTTGGCGAAGAAGCCCTCGACCGCGTTGAACCAGGAGCAGGATGTTGGGGTGAAATGGAAGGTCCAGCGCCGGTGGCGGTCGAGCCAGGCGCTGACCTTGTCTTTTTTTGCGCGGCGAAATTGTCGAGGATTACATGGATTGCCTGTCTGCCGGCACCTCGCGCTCGATGCGGTTGAGGAAGCTGATGAACTCCTGATGGCAGTGGCACTGCATGTTCTGCGCGATGACCGTGCCGTCCAGCCCTGCGCTTGAGCGGAAAAGCGGGAATGCCACTTTTCAGGAAAACGGTTGAAGCTGATTAGAGCTTGACCAACTCCGAAATATCATACTGTTTGGATCCATGGATCCAAAATCGATTTTTAGCGAGCTGCAAGACGAGATTGAGTCAGGTGAATTGGCACCAGGTTCGGTTCTCAAGCAGGAATCGATCGCCGAGCGTTTCGGAGTGAGCCGCCAGCCAGTCAGACAGGCCCTGGACCGTTTGCTCGGAAGTGGCTTGGTCGTGCGGCGACCCGATCGAAGCCTGGCAGTCGCGATCCTCTCAGAGCGGGAGGCGACCGAACTTTGCGAACTTCGGGCCATTTTGGAGGTCGCTGCCTTGGAGCAGTCGTTGCCGGAGCTTCAGCCTTCCGCCTTGCGTAAGGCTGAGAGGCTCAACGACGAGCTGTTCGCGGAGTACGATCCGTCGCGGATTCTGGAGCTCGACCAGCAATTTCACCTCGCCCTGTACAGCGGTTGCACGAATACTCGATTACTTGAGACCGTCGAAGACCTTCGACGAGAATCCCGGCGGTCAACCCTTCACCAAGGGCGTGGCGCCCAGGAGCGAATTGATTTCTTCGAGGAACACGCGGCGATCGTTGCCGCTTGTGCGAGGCGCGATTTCGACGCTGCGGCGCAGCATCTTCGCTGCCATCTGACCCAGACGACTGCAAGACTTCTTTCCGTTCCGACAAAGGATCAATCATGAAAATGACCGTCGAAGTGCACTGGGAGCGAGAAGGAGCGGTATTCACCGACAAGCGCTACAGCCGCGCGCACATCTGGCGCTTCGACGGAGGCCAAGTGGTGCCGGCATCCGCTTCGCCACATATCGTTCCGCTTCCTTATTCAGTGGAAGCCAACGTCGACCCGGAGGAGGCTTACATCGCGGCGATTTCCAGCTGCCACATGTTGACCTTTCTCTCGATCGCGGCGCCCCAGGGGATCGTCGTGGAGAGCTATACCGACAAGGCGGTCGGGATGATGGAGAAGGTGGACGGACGATTGGTAGTCAGCCGCATTGACCTCAATCCGACCATTGTCTACGCCGGTGAAACGCCAACCGCCGCAACAGAAGCGGAACTTCACCACTCGGCGCATGAACAGTGCTTCATTGCCAATTCCGTGAAGACGGAAATCCAGGTCGTCACTTGACAGGCATTCGACGGCATGGCGACCTGCTCAAAAGCCACTAGTTGGGCGTTCGCTGCTTAAGCACATTGGCTATCCTTAGTTTCGCTTCCCCGGTGTCTGCGAGTTGTGTCCGCATTGGGTCAGCATTGCTGCCGTTCACAATGCGGACAATGAAGGTCACCGATGGGTCATGGGCGTGAGTTCGACTGGGCGGAAGCGAACTTCCGCTTTGGGTCGGCGGACTATCGTCGTGAGTTGACCCGAAGCGGCCCTTCCTGACCGAATTTCCTTCCCGGAAGCCGACGTTCACCAGAACCACCAGTCTTGACCCCAAACGGGCCCTTGCTAGGCCGATTTGGCGGCTCGTAAGCGGACGTTGCCCGGAACAGCGACTTTGCACCGTTCCTGCCGTTCCAATTGAAATCAGCTACGGCGCTAGGTGACCCGGCTCCAGTCATTCCCAAAGCCGTCGGCTTCTTCAAGCCGCCGATCAGCGGCATGGAAGTGGCATGTTACTCAGCCCGCTTGGGCGCGGTGAACGTCCATAGGGGGCGATGCTGACGTCGCGACTTTGCCAAGCTGGAAGACCTCCGTCGCCTCGCCGCGGCCGCGCAGCCGGTGCTTGCCCGCCGGGATCCTTTCGAACCTTTCGTCGAGCCGCGACGCGGTCTCGCCGGAAATGGCGATTGCGGCGGTGGCGCCCGGTTCGAGCTGCTTGCCGAGGTCCTGCAGCCGCTGGCTGACGTTCACGGTGTCGCCGACGATCGTATAGTTGACACGATCGGATGCGCCGATATTGCCGACGATGACGGAGCCCGTGTGGATGCCGATACGGACATGAAGCGGAGGCCGGCCTTCGCCAGCCGCTTCCAGATTGTCCTTGTCCAGCTTCTCGCGGATGGCCGCGGCTGCGCGGACGGCCGCGGCGGCATGGCCCTTCAGACGATCCGGCGCGCCGAAGAACGCCAGCATGCCGTCGCCCAGGAACTTGTCGACCGTGCCGCCATGTGCATCGACCGCGCCGCACAGGATCGCGAAGTGGTGGTTCAGCAGCCTGGCCGCGGCGGCGGCGTCCATCTGCTCCGACAGCGTGGTGAAGCCGGCGATGTCGGTGAACATAACGGTGACGACCGCTTCACGCGGTTCGGCGATGCCGCTCTCTCCGGTGCGCACCAGCTTGGCCACCAGCGAGCGCGGAACATAGGTCGAGAATGCACGCAGACCGATCAGCATGGCATTGAACGCCGAAGCCTGGTTGTCCAACTCCAGTACCCTGCTGCGCGGCAGGGGGGTCACGCCGTCGAGATCGAAATCGGCGACGCGCGTGGCCTGGCCGGCAATCGCCTGGATCGGGCGCGACAGGCGCTTGCCGAGAAGAATCGCGACGATGACCGCCACCGCCATCGCGCCAAGTCCAAGCATGGCCGATCCCATGACGCGCTCGATTTCGTCACCGATCTGACTGGTCTTGAAATACGCGCCGAGCGTCCAGGGCCGGTCGCCATAGCCGGTGATCTCACGGGTAATAGCGACGTAAGTGTTCTCTCCGTCCCATGACGTCGAGCCGTCCTTGTCGTCAACCTGGATTTCGTCAACCCGGATTTCGGCAACCTCGATATCGCGGGTACGCTGCGTGCTGAACTCCGGTTCCGGTTTGCGCGCCTCATATCCGGCGAGAACCGGATCGCCGAAATTGGCGAGCGGCGTCAGCGGCAGGATGCCGTCCTTCAGCGCATCCGGGGAAGCCAGCCGCTGGTCCGCCAGGATGGATCCGTCGCCATCCAGAATGAAGGCATGCGTGCCGAAGCGCGACGACAGTTCCTGCGTGATTTTGGACAAGTTCTGCAGTTCCACCGCGGCGATCACCCAGGCCTTCGTGGCGCCATCGCGTGACAGCGGCGCCGAGACGTTGGCGAACAAGCCATGTTCGTTGGCCACGAAGGCGCCCCACCGGCGTCCGTCGACCTGCTGGCGCTCTTCAAGAACGGCGCGCACTTGCGGCGATTTCTCGGTCTCGGCGGGGAGTTTCCGGATCGTTCCGGCAGGATATTTGGCGTCGTTGTCCCCGGTCACCGCCGCCCCCCTGCAAATCAGGTCGGGTGTGCAGATCAACATTGCGTTCACCCCCGGCGCTGCCGCCAGCGCACTGGCAACTGCCGCCGACATCGCCTCGTCGTCGATCTGGAACTCGCCCTGCTTGTAGAGCTGCGCGACGCCGTCCACGGCGCTCTCGGCGCGCCCCATCTCGGCGCGCAGCGAATCCTCCATCGCATCGATCAGGAGCGTCGACTGGGCGCCGAGCAGGTCGAAAGTGTTGCGAAGGTTGGCGCCGACCGACAATGCGAGCACGCCGCCGACCGACAGGAACACGAGGCTGCCGAAACTCATCGCCATGATGACTGCAATGGGGATGCGACGCCGCTTCTTTTCGGGGCGGACCAGACGCACTGGTTGTGCGGACGTGCTCATGCAGCCAATGTCATAATGCGCCACCGCATTGCAAGCCCGGTGACGGCTTTAAGGAGAGGACGCGCCGAAGCATTCGCACCAATGTGGCGCCGATGTTTCCAGCGCCGATGATTCCGATCCTCATAGGGGTGTTCCTTTCGTAAATATGGAAGAGCGCCCGCCTCAGTCGCGGACGCGGGCGCCTCGAAGATGCGCCCCTTTCTCGCGCAGTGTCGAGAGTGTCAACGCTTACGGATCGGTCGGCTGCAACCGCTTTGTACTCCACCCAGTGACCGTAGGCCTCGATGCCAGTCTTGAATTCCGGGGCATCAAACGCGTGATGAGCGCCCTTGTAGACCTGAAGCTGCACGGAGCTTCCCCTGCCGCTGCGCTGCTTCATCATCTCTCGGCATTTTTTTTGGCGGGGCTCCAATCGTCAAGCTCGCCGATCAGGATCAAGGTCGGGACTGTCGCCACTCGCTACCGAACATATCGGATAGTAGGCAATCGCTGCCTTGAATTTTGCGCTCCATAAGCCGCTCGACTGCACCAAGCCGCTCCACACCCAGCTAACCCCATCAAGTGCCCATGAGCACGTAGAGAACGCAGGCACCCGAAAGCGTCGATAACGCTCACAACCGAGCCGTCGCCCTTGACCCATTAGAGAACACTATCGGTCGACAGCGGCCGAAGGGCGAAGGTCGGGTTTGGAGAAGACCCGGGAGTGGCTACTTCTGGCGCATCCATGACCTCCAGCGTGGTCGCGGGCTATGTCTGCTTTCAGGAAGCGGCAAAGGTGATCTCTCCGGCAGAGATAGAGGCATTGCCGCCCGGCAGTCTTGGTTCACGAGTGCGGACCGTCCGCAATCAGCGCGGAACTGTCAGAAAGCGGAAGTAGCGACAGCAGCAGATCGCTCACCTGTTCCAACAAACGACGCGCGGTAAGACGGGCAGCACGCCAAACGTGCTGTCAGGGCTGGGCGGAACGCCGCAGAGCGGCGTCCCGTGGCTTCGTTCACAAGTCTAGTTCTTGACCACGTCTTCCAGAAAGAACCGGCCCAGCGGATTCTGGTAGAAGTTCTCGATTTTATTACGCGAGACGTTGATGAACGGGCTGTAGTACAGATCGATCCAGTTGACGTCCTCTTTGGCCATCTTCTGCAGATCGGTGTACATTTGCTCGCGCTTGGCCGGATCCATCTCGATGCGCGCCGCCGCGACCAGCTCCTTGACCTTCTCGTTGTTGTAGCGGGTCATGTAATTCATGTTCGCGTCGTGGCCGAGAACGAAGGTGGTCTTCTGGTCTGGGTCGAGGATGTCGTTGGTCCAGTAGTTGACACAGACGTCATAGTCGCCGGCCACCAGCATGTCCCATTCCTGGCTCGGGTCGACCTTCTGGATGTTGACGGTGACTCCGGCTTTGGCGAGCTGCTGCTGCAGCAGCACGGCCGTCTGCTCGACGATCTCGTCGCCGGCCCGCACGACGTAGTTGAGCGTCAGGTCCGAGGCCCCGGCGTCGGCCAGCATCTGCTTGGCCTTTTCCGGATCGTAGGGCCGCTTCAGATTGTCGGCGTAGTAATAGAGTGCGCCCTTCGGGACGTAGGAGTTTGCGACCTCGCCGTAGCCGAACGTCACCGTATCGACCACAGCCTGCTCGTCGATGGCCATGTCGAGGGCCTGCCGCACCTCCTTCTTCGCCAGCGCGCCATGCTCGTGGTTAATCAGCAGGTGATCCTCGCGGGTCGACGGGTCGAGATGAACGGTGAGGTTGGAATCCTTCTGCAGTTCGGCGACGCGTGAGAACGGCACAAAGATCGCGGTGTCGAGCTGGCCGGCCTGCACGTTCAGCATGCGGGTGTTATCGTCCGGCACGGAGATCCACTCGACGCCGTCGAGGCTGACACGCTCGGCCTCCCAGAAATGCGGATTTTTCGCCAGGATGACACGGTCGCCGCGCCTCCATTCCGTGATGGTGAAGGCGCCAGAGCCGATGGGTGTTTCGGCATATTTCTCCGGACCGAGCGTCTCGAAGCCCTTCTTGGAAAGAACCGAGGCGATCGGGAAGGCCAGCGTCGCCAGGAACGGCGCGGTCGCCTGCTTGAGTTTGATCGTGACGGTCTTTGGATCGGTTGCCTCGACCGTATCCATCACCTTGAAAGGATCCGCCCACAGCGAACCCTCGTCATCCCTGATGCGGGTGAGGCTGAACACCACGTCGTCGGCCGTCAGGTCGGAGCCGTCCGAGAACTTCGCGTCGCGCAGCTTTAGTGTATAGGTGAGGCCGTCCGGGCTGACCTCCCAACTCTCGGCGAGACCGGGCTCCAGCTTGGTGCCCGTCTTGTCGACGCGGATCAGCACGTCATAGACGTTGGCGAACACCCACAGGTCGATGTTCTGGGCGGTCTTGATCGGATCGAAGGTGGTCGAGTCTTCGCGCCGGCCAATCGTGAGTACGCCGGCGGCTTCTGCGAGCGTCGCCCCCAGGGACAGGCTGGTCATAACGGTGACCAAGCCGATGCGCATCCATTTGCTTCTTAACATCGTTATTCCCCTTCTGGTTTGCCTTTGGTTTCAGTTTGCGACCCCGTCGGCCTGCGGGGTCGCCATCTTCGAGGGAGCAAGCAGCGGCTTGTCCGGATCGATATGCGGAACGGCGGCAATCAGCGCGGCGGTGTAGGCATGCTTCGGCCGGGAGAACACTTCCTCCGACCGACCTTCCTCGACGATCACGCCGCGGTGCATCACCACAACACGCTGGCAGAGATTGCGAACGATTGCGAGATCGTGGGCGATAAATATCAGCGTGAGCGACATACGTTCCACCAGTTCGCGGAACAACTCCACGATCTGCGCCTGGATGGTGACGTCGAGGGCGGCCACGCACTCGTCCGCAATGATAAGTTTCGGGTCGACGGCGAGCGCGCGAGCTATGCCGGCCCGCTGGCATTGGCCGCCGCTCATCGAGCGCGGCTTGCGGTCGAGGAACGCGCGCCCCAAGCCGACCAGGTCGAGCAGTTCGCCGCAGCGTGCCGGAATTTGCGCGGTCTCGATTTTGCCCTGTACCCGCAGGACCTCCGCCAGCATCTTGCCAACGGTAAGATGAGGATTGAGGGCGTTGTAGGGGTCCTGGAAAACCATGGCGGTTTGACGTCGCAGCATGCCGAGGACTGCGCGACCCGATGCGATATCCGTACCATCGAACCGTATCGTGCCTGACGAGACCGGCGTAAGTCCAAGGACGGCGCGCGCCAGAGTGCTCTTGCCGCTTCCGGATTCGCCGACAATGCCGACCGTTTCGCCCGGCATGACACGGAGTGTGACCCCATTGACGGCATCAACCGCGCCTCGCCGGAACAGGCCGCCCGTGGCGAAGCGCACGTGCAGCTTCTCGATGTCGACCACCGGCACCGCTCCGGGTGCCCGGAGCTTCTCAGCCTTTGCCGGCATGTCCTCCTCCGGCAGCGAGGGATGACTGGCGATCAGCGAACGGGTGTAGGCATGCGCCGGCGCCGCAAGCAGACCGCGCTTCTCTCCAATCTCCACCAGTCGACCTTGCCACATCACCGCGATGCGGTCGCAGACTTGGGCAACGATGCCGAGATCGTGGGTGACCAGGATCACCGAGAGTCCACGCCTGGCGCGGATGTCCCTCAGAAGCCGCAGGATCTGCGCCTGTATCGTCACGTCGAGTGCCGTCGTCGGCTCGTCGGCGATCAGGATCCTGGGATTGCTTGATAGCGCCGCGCCGATCATGGCGCGCTGGCGCATGCCGCCGGAGAATTCGTGCGGGTAGCTATCGTATTGCCGAGCCGGATCCGGAAACCCGACCTGGGCGAGGATATCCACCGCCGCGGCGCGCGCCGCCTTGGCGTCCAGCTGCTGGTGAAAGCGGATGCCCTCGGTGATCTGGTCGCCGATCCTCATGACCGGGTCGAGATGGCTGCTCGGATTCTGAAAGATCATGCCGATTTCACCGCCGCGCACCGCGAGCATCTCGGCTTCCGGCGCGGTCGTCAGCTCACGCCCGGAAAGTGTGATCGAGCCACCGCTGATCCTGAGCCGGCTCGATGGCAGCAGCCTAACGAGTGAGCGGCAGAGCAGGCTCTTGCCCGACCCGCTCTCGCCGACCAGCCCGAGCACTTCTCCCGGGGCGAGATCGAGCGACACGGCATCAAGCAGGGTACGCTCCCCGCCGTCACCGTCATGGACGACCGTCAGGTCGGTGACCTTGAGCAGCGCCGCGATCACTCGTGAACCCCGAACAAATCGGCCAGCCCGTCGCCGATCATGCTGAAGGCGAAGGCGAGCGTCACGATCGCAAGCCCCGGGAACAATGTAATCCACCACGCGGTGGTGACGAAGGCTTGGCCTTCCGCCACCATCACGCCCCACTCCGCGACTGGCGGCTGCACGCCCAGCCCGAGATAGCTAATGGCCGCGCCATTCAGCAGGACGAGGACCGCGTCGGACATCGCGAAGACGACCGAGCCGGCAGCGGCATTGGGCAGGAGGTGACGGAACATGATGCGCATGCGGCTGAAGCCGAGGCTGACCGCCGCAACCGCGTAGTCGTGGTTCTTGAGCACGAGCATCTGGGCGCGGATGAGCCGCGCGTAGGAAACCCAGCCGACGAGGGCCATGGCGATGTAAAAACTGGCCAGGCCAGGCCCCAGGATCGCAATGATCGACAGCATCAATACCAGGAACGGGAAGGCCAGGATGATGTCGACCAGCCGCATGAAGATGGCGTCGACTATCCCGCCGAAGAAGCCGGCTATCGTGCCCAGCGTGGTGCCGATGAGAAAGGGGAAGATAACGCCGATGACGGCGATCTTGAGGTCGATGCGCGTGCCCCAGATGACGCGCGAGAGGATGTCGCGGCCGAAATTGTCGGTCCCGAACGGGTGCGGCCAGGACGGCCCCTGGAGCCGTGCTGTCGCGTCCTGGGCGATCGCATCGTAGGGCGCGATCAGCGGCGCGCCGAGCGCGAGGACGACGAACGCCCCAAGCAGGAAGACGCCGGCCGCCAGCGTACCGCGGCGGCGAAAGCGGCCCTTCCTGCCGAGCGCGGGCGCGGCCAAGGGCTCGCTCACAGCTTCACCCTCGGATCGAGAGCCACCGTGACGATGTCAGCCAGGAAGTTGATCAGCACGGTGGCGCACGCGAAGACCATCGCCACGCCCTGCACGACCATGTAGTCGCGCGAGAAGATGGCGCGCACCAGCAGCTGGCCCATGCCGGGCAGCGCGAAGACGGTCTCCACCACGACGGTGCCGCCTATCAGCCAACCTATGTTTACGGCGAGAAGGTTGACGGTCGGCACCAACGAATTTGGCAGCACGTGGCGCCAGAACACGATGCTCTCCGGCATGCCGCGCGCGCGCGCGGCAGTCGCCACGTCGGACTTCAAGCCTTCGACCATCGCCGCCCGCAAGCTGCGGGCCAGAACGGTCGACAGCGACAGCGAGACAGTGAGGCTCGGCAGCACGAGATGTGCAAGCTTTTCAGAAAGCGTGTTGCCGTAACCGGACACCGGGAGAATGGCGAGTTCGACGCTGAACAGGATGATCAGCATCAGGCCGAGCCAGAAGGGCGGGAAGCCGATGCCGAAGGTGGAAACGATGCGGATAACTTGGTCGGCCAGCCTGCCCTGATTGCGCGCCGCGATCGCCGCCACCGGCACGGCGATCAATACCGACAGCACAACGCTGCAAAGCACCAGCGTCAGAGTGGGCTCGATGCGCGTGGCGATCAGCTTCAGCACATCGATCTTGTAGAGGATCGAGCGCCCCATCTCGCCCTCCGCGAGGTTGCGCAGGAAGTAGAAATACTGGGCGAGCATGGACTCATCGAGGCCGTACTGCGCGCGGATGCGGGCGATCGCTTCGGGGGTGGCGCGGGTGCCGAGCAGAACGCGAGCGGGGTCGCCGGGGATCAGCCGGACAAGGATGAACGTGATCACGCTGATGCCGAACAGCACCGGCAGGAACTGAAGCGGACGGTATAGAACGAACTTATAGCGGTGCATGGCCCTGAGGTGTTTCCCCGTCCGCTCCCTTTCCCCTGCATTCCGCCTGCATCAGCCTGCCTTGTTGCGCGAGAGGAACCCTAAAAGGATCGGATAGTATGCAGCTGGGTTCTCGTAGAAGGGCATGTGACTCGCATTCGGGATGATGTGCAACTCCGACTGCGGCAGGCCAAGCTTCATGCGCAGACCACAGGCTGGTGTCAGTTCGTCGTGCTCACCATGCGTGATCAGCACCGGCACCTTGATCCTGGGCAGGTCGGGCACCCGGTTCCAGTCCTTGAGATTGCCGATGTAGAGAAACTCGTTCGGACCTTGCATGGTCGCGTAGGGTCCCATGCTCCAGTCGTCGAGCGAGCGGCGCACCGGCGCCGGCCATTCGGGCAGGCGGCAGACATGGCGGTAGTTGAGGATCGTCACCGCCGCCATGTATTCCGGATGACCGTAGGTTCCCTGCGCCTCGTGCTTCTGCATCATCGATACGGTCTCGGGTCCCAGCGACGCGCGCAGGCGTTCCAGTTCCAGAACAAGATGCGGCATGTCGGCGACCGTATCCTCGAGGATCAACGTCTGCAGGTTCTCCTGGTAGGCAAGCGCATATTCGATCGCCAGCCAGCCGCCCCAGGAATGACCCAGCATGTGTACATTGCCGAGTCCCAGCGTCCTGCGAACCGTCTCGGTCTCCTCGACGTAGCGCGCGATAGTCCACAACGAGGTGTCCGTGGGCCGGTCGGAGGCGCCGGTGCCAAGCTGGTCGAACGCCACGACCCTGTATCCCTTGTCTATCAGGCAGGAGTGCGATTCGCGAAGGTAGTCGCAGGCCAGGCCAGGCCCGCCGTTGAGGCAGAACACCGTCTCGGTGCTGGAGCCGAAGCTGTAGGCGACGACTTTAAAGCCGTCGACATTTACCTCGATGCGATCGTCGGCCGCCATCTCTCGCCACATGATACGCTCCGAATGCACAGATTTTAGGCATGCTCATATATTAAGCGAAACGTTGGGAGTGCGTCAGCTATAAGAAGTGATAGGGTGGTCCGGGATGTAGGCGGAAGAGCTCATGCTGGACGAAATCACAACGATCAGGCGGCGTTTCACTCGCCATGGCACCTTGGACGAATGCATCGACGAGGCGTTCGCCGCCCTGTCCGGCCTAGGCTACGACGCGCTGGTCTACGACTACACGCCCATCCCGTACGATCTCGACGGCGCTATCATGATCCCGTCGATGCTCAAGCTGCGTAACATCGATGACGACATGCGCGACTATTGGTGCGATCGAGGTTACTTCCGCATCGATCCGGTGCAGATCGTGGCGGCGCGCAGCTCCACCCCCTTCGCCTGGAGCTACAACAAGGAGATCGACACCGAGATAGGCGCGCTCCTCGACGAGACTACGGAACCCGTTGCGCGCTATCTGCGCGAGCGCGACCTCACTAGCGGCGTCACGATCCCTATCCACATGCCGCGCGGCGGCTATGCCACGGTTACCGGCATCCGCCTCGGCGCGGACGAGATGGTAGATCGGGATGCGGGAACCATCGCGCGCTTTAGCTTGCTGGCGCATGTCTTCCACGACACGGCCTACGCCCTCTACGACCGATCGGCTCTCAGTCCGCTCCTGCCGTCCTTGACTGAGCGCGAGCGCGAGTGTCTCCGCCATTCGGCACATGGCCTCTCTGCCAAGGAGATCTCGCGCGTCATCGGGCGCTCGATTCCTACGGTCGTCATGCACCTCACCGCCGCCGCCAGGAAGCTGGGCGCCAGGAACCGCACGCAGGCCGTCGTTCGCGCCGCGCATTTCCGCCTGCTCGACAACTGACGAAAAGGCCCTATCACCCCAGCAGGCCCGGTGCGGGTATCGCTTTCTGCGGACGGACCGCTCGGTTTCTTCCACCTATGAGGGAGAAGCCAACTAAAGCCCCGCAGATAGCCCAAAAGGTATCTTTGGAAGAAGTGCGGGAGTTTTGAGCGGCGAGGAAACCGCTTTGTTCTTGTTGAGAAGCGGCTGTATCGTGAAAGCAGCACCCATGACAATCCGCAACTGGTCAGCGGCGTGGGGAGGCTAAGACACGGAGCCGTGCCATGTCATCGGATAACCATCTCCGGCCGAACCCGAAGCGGAGGCCTAAGGTGGCTTCCTCGGTTCCAGCTAAGCCGGCAGCGCCGGCCGCGCGGGAGCCCGGGCCGGACGCCCGCAAGACGGTCACCATCCTCTTCGCCGACATCGTCGATTCCTCGCGGCTTAGCCTCTCCCTCGATCCCGAAGCGCTCCGGAACCTGCTCTCCCGGTACTTCGGCGAGTTGAGCGCCGTCGTTCAACGGCACGGCGGAATCGTGAACAACTATATCGGGGACGCGATCATGGCTGTGTTCGGCATGCCGTTCGTCCACGAAGACGACGCGCTGCGCGCGGTGCGGGCAGCGGTGGAGATGCGCGAAACACTTGCCATCCTTAACCACGAGCTCGAAGCCGGTTGGGGCGTCCGCCTTATGAACCGAATCGGCATCAACACCGGCGAGGTGATCGCCGGCGACCAAACGCAGGGATACTTGTCAGTCGCCGGAGAGGCCGTCATTGTCGCGAAGCGCCTTGAGGAGGCAGCGACGGCGAATGAGATCCTGATAGGGGAGCCGACGCACAAGCTCGTGCGCGATGCGGTCGTCGTCGAGCCGAGCGGGCCGCGCGCACTCAAGCGCGGCGCGACCATCCGCGCCCTCGCCGTGTTAGAAGTCCTCGCCCACGCCCCCGGCGTTGCGCGCCGCTTCGACTCGCCTTTCGTCGGGCGCGAACGCCAACGAGCCTTGCTTGAGACCGTCTTCCGCAACGCGGTCGGCGATAGGACCTGCCACCTGGTCACCATTCTCGCCGACGCGGGTGTGGGAAAGTCGCGGCTCGTACGGGAGTTCACGAGCGGCCTTGCCGAGGATGTCACAGTCTTGCACGGCCGCTGTCTGCCCTATGGCGAGGGCATCACCTATTGGCCGCTGGCCGAGATCGTCCGGGAGCTTACCCGCGCGGAGGGACCGGACTCCGGCAAGCAACTCGCAGCGGTGGTCGAGGCGCGGCTCGCAGGCGACGAGAAGGCCCGGCTGATTGCCGAGCGTGTGACCGGGGCGCTCGGGCTTGGCGGCGCGGGACAAGGGACGACCGAGGAGACCGCCTGGGCCGTCCGGAGGCTGTTTGAGGCGCTCGCGCGAGCGGGGCCGCTCGTCGTTGTGGTGGACGACGTCCATTGGGCCGAGTCGACATTCCTCGACTTAGTCGAGCACGTCGCCGACTTCTCACGCGATTTCCCGATCCTGCTCATCTGCATCGCGCGGCCGGAGCTCTTCGACTCGCGTCCTGGCTGGGGGGCCGGCAAACGCAACGCGACGTCGATCGTCCTCGAGCGGCTCAGCGACGCGGAATGCCGCGAGCTGATCTCCAACCTGCTTGGCCCCGCGCCGCTGCCGCCCGCTGCCGAGTCGAGGATCGCGAGCGCGGCCGAGGGCAATGCGCTCTTCGCTGAGGAACTCGTGGCGATGCTCGTCGACGACGCGTTGCTCAGGCAGGCGCCCGACAGCTGGGTCGCCGCGTCGGACCTCGTTGAGCTGCCCGTCCCCTCGACTATCAACGCGCTTCTCGCTGCCCGTCTCGAGGGCCTCCCGTCCGTCGAGCGCGCCATCCTGACGGCCGCAGCGGTCGAGGGCTCAGTATTCCATCGGAGCGCCGTCAGCGAGCTCGCCTGCCCGGTGCTCGACACATTCGAGGACGGTTTGCTCGCGCTCGTCCGCCGGGACCTGATCCGCCCGGAGGCGCCGTTGTTCGCCGGCGAGAAGGCCTATCGCTTCCGTCACGTCCTGATCCGCGACGCCGCGTATCGCTCCCTGCCGAAGAATGCGCGCGCCGACCTGCACGAGCGCTTCGCCGCCTGGCTCGAGCTAGCGGCCGCGGACCGGCTACGCGAGTTTGAGGAGATTGTCGGCTATCATCTCGAACAGGCCTTTCAGTACCGTGTCGCGCTCGGTCCGCGCGACGTGCGCGCGGCCTCGCTTGCCGCCCGGGCGTGCGAACGGCTCGAGGCAGCCGGGCGGCGAGCGCTTGTCCGCAGCGACCTGCCGGCGGCGATCAGCCTGCTTGAGAGGGTTTCCCGGCTGCTTCCCACCGATGACACACGGCGGATCGTGCTGCTCGCCGACTTGAGCGGCGCGCTGATCGAAAGCGGCCGGCTGGACGACGCCGGGCGCGCGCTGGACGAGGCGGAGCGCTTGGCCGCTGCCGCTGACGACCAGCGCTTGGCAGCGCATGTGCTCGTTCAGCGGCAGTTCCTCCGGATCTTCCACGGCGAAGAGGGCGGGCTGGAGGAGTCGGCACGCGCGGTAGCTGCGGTGATCCCGGTCTTCGAGCGCCTCGGGGACGACCTCGGCCTCTGCCGCGCACGGCGGCTTGAGGCCTGGCTATCCTTCACCGCGGCTCGCGGCGAGGCCGCCATTGCAGCTTGGGAGCAAGCTGCTGCTCACGCGCGACGTGCGGGGGATTGGCATGAGTACTACGAAATCCTCACGTGGATCGCTTCCTCCTTGTGGTTCGGGCCCACCCCGGCAGCCGAGGGCATCCGCCGTTGCGAGGCGATGCGCGTGCAGGTGGGCGAAAGCCCCGAGTCCGAGGCAGCGATCCTCCGCCAGCTCGCGTGCCTCAACGCGATTGTCGGCCGCTTCGAGATTGCCCGCGATCTGATCGCGACGAGCAACGCCACCTACGCCGACCTCGGCCTTACGCTCTACGTGGCGTCCTCAGAGCATGAGGCCGTCGTCGAGCTGCTCGCCGGGAACCCCGCTGCGGCCGAGACGAGCGCGCGCGCAGCGTATCGTGCGCTTGAGGAGATGGGCGAGCGCGCGTTCCGTTCGACGATGGCCGCGTCCCTCGCCGTGGTGATCCTCGAACAGGGACGCGACGAAGAGGCCGAGGACTTTGCTAAACTCAGCGCCCAGCTGGCTGCGAGCGGAGACCTGGTGACGCAGGTCCGTTGGCGCCGCGTGCGCGCACGCGTGCATGCGCGGCGGGCAGAGCTCCGGGCGGCGGAGGCGCTCGCGCGCGAAGCAGTGACGATCGCCGAAGCGACCGACTTCGTCAACGACCGGGCGGATGCACTGGTCGACCTGTCGCACGTGCTCGAGGCCGCCCGCCGAGGCGACGAGGCGGTCGCCGCTGTGTCCGGAGCGCTGCATCTCTACGAGCTGAAGGGAAACGTGGTCGCCGCGGCCGCGACCCAGCTCCGCCTAGGCAAACTCGTCAAAATGTGACACCGTCGGGAGGCGGCAAGGGGCACCGCCCGCACCTCCTTGTGAACCGCTCTGGATCGGAGGTGATATGATGCCACCGAACTTCGTACGATCTACGAGCATAAATATGCCTCACCGCTGGCCCCCTAGAGCTAGACCGGGCGAGACAGTGCTGAGGCTCGATACTTGGGTCCTCCAGCCGGGTGGCGCCTGCATGGGCCTTTCTGCTTAATCCCAACTTGTTGAAGGCCCCCTTTCCCATTGGGTGAGGGTGCTACTTCCTGAAATCATTTTCGAAGAGGTCAAGCATGGTCACGAAAAAGAAAGCCTCAGCGAAACAGACACCCAAGCGACTCGGTGCGACGAAGCCTACGAAGCGAAAAGCTGAGACAGCGAACCCGGCCGCAACTTCCCAAATTGCCGAGCCAGTCAGCGAATTTCTCAAGAAGACATCGATTCCTAAAGGATTCGTTAACCCAAAGCCGATCGTGCTGTCGGAGTTGCGAAAGCGCGTGACCGAAACGAATCTGAGGCCCACCGTTTCGCTGGAGCAACTGTTGGCCAGCGCGAATCGCATCAAGCCGGCGGACCTTCCCGCGGAGAAGTTACCGGAAGACGTCAAAGAGTCTATCCTCGCACTAAAGCCGGGGATTCGACGTTTTCACGGCGTTAAAATTCCGCTCTACTGGTTCCCGTTTCCCTGGCTGAGTTCTGCCTGTGCAGATCGCTTCGGATACATGTCGTCCGCGGCCACCCGTGCGGCAACGAAGTTGCCATTCAATGTCGCGACGCAAGCACTCCTCGGCCAACTCGGTAACATGATGGGAGACCCCGGCCGCGATCCTAATCCTGCGTCTCACAATCCCGCTAATGCGGGCGTGTCTTCGATACCAGCAGGCTTCACTTATTTTGGTCAGTTTGTCGACCATGACATCACGTTCGACGTCTCGTCGACTCTCGACGCCGCTACCGATGCGAATACAATCAGTAACATGAGGAGCCCGGCGCTCGATCTGGATTCCGTTTACGGCCGCGGGCCTGGCTTAGATCCATTTCTCTACGTATTTCCTACATCTGGTCCAGCTACCGCAATCAAGCTGCATAGGGGCTCGAACACTCCTATTGGCCCGGGCGGCCCCAGCAACAACGGTGACAAATCGGGCATGGTCCAGCAGACGAACTGGGATGTGCCCCGCATGCAGGGTACGAATACTGCTGCGATCGGCGATCCGCGCAACGACGAAAATCTGATCATCGTACAGTTCCAGCACGCTATGCTGCGTTTCCATAACGCCGTCGTTGATCTGCTGGTGGCAGTAGCGTTTGCGGGCGACATCTTCGCAGAGGCCAAACGGATCGTGACCCATCACTACCAATGGGCCGTGGTGCATGACTTTCTGGAAAGAATCTGCGGACTGGCTGCCGTGAACAACGCGATGGCGAGCGTATCTGCTCCCATCGGCAGCTCGTTCCGAATGCCCGTCGAGTTCGCCGTGGCAGCGTACCGGTTCGGCCACAGTATGATCCGTGATACGTACTGGGTGAATTTCAACTTCCCGAAAGCCACACTTGGACAGGTCTTTGAGTTCAATCGCGATCCACGGCTGCCGGTCTTTTCCACCTGGGTCGTTGACTTCAACGCGTTCTTTGACACCGGAGTGCCAGTACCGATTCACAACAAGGCCCGGAAAATCGATAGCTTCATGGCTAACGGATTGGAATCGTTGCCCGGATTCTCTGGAATGATGGCGATTCTGGCAACGCGAAACCTCCGGCGCGCTCTAGCTCTCGGTCTGCCGAGTGGACAGGGCATGGCCAACTCATTCGGCATTGCGCCGATGACCGCGGCGCAGTTGACATCTGGGCTGCCGGCGGCCGAAATGGCTGTGCTGAATTCCAGCGGCGGTTTACTGCTGAACAAGACGCCACTGTGGTATTACGTCCTTCGCGAGGCTGCCGTCCTCGCCGGCGGAAATCAGTTGGGCCCGGTCGGCGGCAGGATCGTGGCGGAGACGTTTGTCAGGATCTTGAAGCGAGATGCGTCATCCTATCTGAACGTCGCCGGTGGGTTCACACCTATCCTTCCTTCGTCCACGCCTGGAAACTTCACGGTGGCCGATCTGGTGGCGTTCGCCGGGGTAACGCAACCATAGAAATCGCGTTGCGAACGCCGATGACGGACCTTCAGCTGCGCTGACTTCAACTTCGATTCGGTCCAGAACCAGTTCACCTGTCCCGTTGGCAAGCCGCTCATGCAAGTATCGTCGCAACTTCACGTTCCCACTCTCCGACAATGTCAACGGCGGAAACCGGAAACAATCGGTCCAGCAAACGAGACTGCCAACATTGTGAACTCAAGTCCGCTGCTGTCCAAAAACGGCGGTGCGCGACGTTCTCCGCAGCGTCCATGAAGACGCGAGGCCGTGCGCATCGAATGGCGGATACGCCCGGTCGAGACGCTGTTCGCACGCCCGAAGACCACGCTCGGCTTTGAACACACGGGATTACGCGGCCCTGAGCGGAGCCAGTGGGGAGTTTCTCATTGCCGCCCGCCCTGAGCCGCCGGACTTATTTCTTTGGCGGGACACCAAAGACGTCGTCCATAGGTTCCCCGTTTTTGATTCGATCTAGCTTTTGCTTGGCGTCTCGGATCCCCTCTTGGACCGCCTTCTCTATGCTCTCAAGGACCAAGATCTGATCCTCGAAATTCTTGATGAAATCTTGGTCGATGGCCATTTCATCTCTCCATCTATGCCTCGCTCGACAGTTACCGAGAGCTGCTATTGCAGACAGATAGCTCCAAACCACCAATTGTATTCAGAAGCCCCGCCATTGCGCGAAGCCAAGAGCGCGATCCCGACTGCCGGCCCGGGCTGGAAGGTTCCGCTTATCCACCCCGGCCAGTCTGCAGTCCAGCGGTTGGGCGGGAAAGCTGACCAACCTGCACCGTGGGCGGTGCTTTGACTGGGGCCCGGAAAGTCCTGCCCTGCGCCCATGCCGCCGCCCTGCACAGCCCAGGCCTCTACCCACCTGGGGGTGTACCCTGGGCTGACTGTCTGATCACCCTTCGGCCACTCGATCCGGCCGGAGTTAAGAGTCTGATAAAAGTCCCAATTGGCTGCCATCTCATATCTCCAATCGCTGCCGGGCGACTCGCCCGGATTCATGAACAAGAGATCATATGCTCCTCAACTATGTCCCATTTCTTCGAAATCGGCTAGGTTATACATTAGGTGTAGATAATGTGCCGTAGGCACTCGCGCACGAACTTCTGGAAGGGGCCGACTGCTACCGTTCATCGGGGATCCCTCGAACTACCGCAGATGGCGCAACCGCGGCCTCCAGAATGGTCGCCAACCATGTCTGCTTTCAGGCAGTGGCAACGGTCACCTCAATGGCCGATATCAGGCGCAAAGCGGTCATTCGCACGTGGAAATCGTATTAACATGTAGTTTGGAATCCATTGGCCGCCGCAGTGTCAGCGCCGAAGGTCGGCTTTGAGCTCATTCACTTTTTTGCAGCGGACAGGTCTGACGGACTTTTCTGAATGGCAAGCGGCCTTTCAGGCCGGACGCATTGTATGACCAACCGGATTATGTTGTCCTTGCGCCGCAGCTGACAAGTTGGAGAGGACCATGGGTGCGTCCCTCTACGACCCCATCAACGTTTACAAATGTCAGGGACCTGATATTGGCGTCGTTGACGGCCCGTTTGAATATCTGACGATAGCCGGAGTAAAGCTTCCGCTGCCATTTACTACTCGGATGACGGTGGTGCGCCTGTCGAACGGTGATCTGTTCCTTCATTCGCCCATCAAGTTCTCTGTGACGCTGGCCGAAGAGTTGCGGAACTTGGGCAGGATCCGCCACCTCGTTTCACCCAACCAGTTTCACTACGCTCATATCGGTGAGTGGTCGAAGGTCTTTCCAGAGGCAATCACCTGGGCATCACCCAGAGTTCGCCAAAGAGCGCTGGCACGGCACGCCGATGTGACGTTCACGCGAGATTTGGAGACCAATCCGCCGGAGGCGTGGCGGCGGGACATGGACCAGACGCTGTTTCCCGGTGGCTACTTCAAAGAGTTCATATTTTTCCACTACGCTTCAAAGACGCTGATCCTCACAGACACGATCATCAATCTCGAACTGGACATGATCGATGAACCCTGGCGCACGGCGATCAAGCTGACTCGGATGGACCATCCCCACGGGCGGACCTTCTTCGGCATGCGGCTGTCAATTCTCCTGCAGCGGCAGAAAGCAAAGGCAGTAATAGGCAAGCTCCGATCGTGGCAACCGCGGCGGGTCATTCTCAGCCACGGCCGCTGCTTTGATGCCAACGAGGACGAGATTGTCCGCAGGATATTCGCAAAGTCGGCTCGGTGAGGCAGTGATTAGAAGGCCAATGCCCGCAATGGGTCAAAGTCGACGTTCGCGAATGCCCGCTTCTGACCTTTTCAGACCTTCAAACGAGCACGGCCCAAGGGAAACGTTTGAGCCAAAGGGGTTCACAGTCCGGTTGCGAGGCAACTGCCGCGAACAAGCGGAGGGATAGGTGGGACTCGCGCGTCAGTGGCGCTGCGGCTGGAGAGCTGGGGCGTCGCGCGAGCAATAGTCTCAAGAGGCGTGATCTGTGGTATCATAGGCCGGTAAGGCCGGAGGCGTCGGTCCTGCCTGCCTCTGACCTGCGGCTTGCGAGTCGTGAATCTTTCTGAGGCTCAACATGGAGCGGAAGCTCGCTGCAATCCTTGCCATCGATGTTGTCGGGTACTCGGCGCTCATGGAGGCGGATGAAGCGGGCACCTTCGACCGGCTGAAACGTGGCCGCAAAGAGCTGTTCGAGCCGGAAATCGCGACGCGACACGGGCGAATCTTCAAGCTGATGGGAGACGGTCTGCTGGCGGAGTTTGGCAGCGTGGTGGATGCGGTCGAATGCGCGGTCACGCTTCAGCGCGGCATGGCGGAGCGTAACGCGAGCGTCGCCGAAGACCAGCGCTTCGAAGTCCGGATCGGAATCAACCTTGGAGAAGTGATCGTCGAAGGGGACGATCGCTATGGCGAGGGCGTGAACGTGGCGTCGCGTCTCCAACAACTCGCCGAGCCCGGTGGCATCTGCGTTTCGGAGAAGGTGTCCAAGGAGGTCAGGCAGAAGCTGGCGTTTGCGTTCGAGCCCATGGGCGAGCAGCGTGTGAAGAATATAGCCGAGCCGATATACTGCTATCGCGTGAACCTGCACGTTCCGAGAGCCGCTCCGGTCGGCCGACTGGAATCGCTCGAATTGCCCGACAAGCCCTCGATCGCGGTCTTGCCCTTCACCAACATGAGCAACGATCCGGAGCAGGAAACCTTTGTCGACGGCTTGACCGAAGACCTGATCACCGACCTGTCTCGCTGCGCCGGCCTCTTCGTCATCGCGCGCAACTCAACCTTTGCTTACAAGGGACGGTCGGTCGATGTGCGTTTGACCGCGCGTGATCTTGGGGTGCGCTATGTGGTTGAAGGCAGCGCCCGGCGTGCCGCGGCGCGCGTGCGCATCAATGCGCAACTGATCGACGCGATCGGCGGCGATCATATCTGGGCCGAGCGCTACGACAGCAGCCTCGAGGACATCTTTGCAGTGCAGGACGAGGTCACGGCCAAGATCGTCGAAGCCCTTGTCGGCCGATTGGCCGGACAGCCGGCGCGCAAACGGCCGACGAGTCTCGAAGCCTATGACCTTTGCGTGCGAGCCCGCGGCGTCAGTTTTCAGACCGGGTTGGGCGCGCGGGAAGCGCGCCTGCTCCTGGAAAAGGCGATTGGACTCGATCCCGACTATGCCGAGGCACATAGCTTGCTGGCCCTCAATCTTTGGCTTGGCTGGCTGTTCTGGAACGAGCCGAAGCAAACCAACCAGCCACGCGCGCTGGCGGAAGCGCAGCGGGCTGTGGCGCTCGACCCTAACGATGCGGGGAACCGCTGGGGGCTGGGCATCATACTTGGTCACGAACGGCGTTACGCGGAATCGGATGCCGAGTTCGAGGCAACCTTCAAGCTCGATCCTAATCATGCCGATGCCTGGGCGATACGCTCGGATCTCATCACCCTGAGGGGCGACGCGGTCAAGGGCGTCGAATTCGTGAAGCGGGCGTTGCGGCTCAATCCGCGCCCACCGGGATGGTACTATTGGATGGCAGGCCAAGCCTATTATGCGCTCGGCGACTATCAATCCGCGGTAGAGGCTTTGCGCAAGCCGGAAACCTACCGCACCACGTCGCGGCGCTTGCTTGCGGCAGCCCTCGCGCAGCTCGGGCGCCTGGATGAAGCCCGTCAGGAGGCGGAATTCTTCATGATGAACGATCCCCATTTCAGCATCCGGCACTGGGCAACATCGCAGCCATTCGACAACGAGGAAGTGCTCCAGCGCTTCGTCGAAGGCTACCGCAAGGCTGGCCTTCCCGACTAAAGAGCGCATGCGCACGGCAACGACCTCATAGATCCTGCTGCGGATCTTCCCGAGAAAGTCGAGGAGCGGATCGAACTCTTGATGCCGTTCGTTCAGCCAGAGGCTCGCGAGTTGGTCCGATCGCAAATCCTTGGCCTCATTCACGAATACAGAAACGAGGATCCCGCGCCCTCGAGTTAGGCGAGGATCGCGTCCACTGTGAAAACTTGCAGGTCCTGCCCGGAATGGAGTTCAACTGCCGTCGTCATCCATCCTGGTCTATTGCATGCGGCGCAGGCTGAGTCCCGTCGCTCGTCTGGCCGGTCTGGTCGATCCAAAGCCAACCGATGAAGACCACCGACAATACGATCGCGATCAAGGCGATCAGACGAGGCATGGCATTTTCCTTTCCGTGCCGAAACCGCCGGTCAAGACGTCGGCTGCCCGTTATCTCGGTGGTTTGGTGCCGCCCGTATTGGGTTCGGAGCCGGCGCCAACGATCGGGTCAGGCACGACCGGGCCACGTTCTGCTTCGGAATCCTCTGCCTCGATCTCTTGCACGGCCTGATCCCAGTGCTCGCGCTCCCGCCCTTCCGGACGGCCTTCACGCTCCCATATTTCATGGGCTCGCCGCCTGATACGCTCTTCCCTGTCCATGATCGGCCTCCTGGTGCTTTCCTAATTCCGCGATCGATGGTTTGTTCCGCGCTGCCAGACAGTTCCCACCCGAAAGGCACATCGAACATTCGCATCCAGGGCGTAGAATGACACTATCCCTCCGGCACCGGAGATCTGGGTCCGATGAGAATTCTCGTTGCTGGCGCCACCGGCCTGATCGGCGCTTCGGTCTGTTCCCGCCTCGTTTCCGAAGGACATGAGGTGGTCGGCATCGTCCGTAGCCCTCGGGCAAGTGGAGCCCGCGATTATCAGTCATTGGTGCTGGACATGGCGACCGCGCTACGCCCTGAAGATTGGCTGCCGCATCTGGCCGGCATCGATGTCGTCGTGAACTGTGCCGGGGTTCTGCAGGACAGCCCTCGCGAAAAGACCGGACAAGTCCATCGCGATGCGGCGTCCGCTCTTTTTCGCGCCTGCGCGCGCGCCGGCGTCGCCAAGGTGATCCACTTCTCGGCAATGGGTGTCGATCGGGCACAGCCTTCGTCGTTCTCGACGACGAAATATGCCGGCGATCAGGCCCTCATGGCGCTTGATCTGGACTGGATAATCCTTCGCCCTTCCGTAGTGCTCGGCCGGCCTGTGTTTGGGGCCAGTGCATTGTTTCGCGGTCTGGCCTCGCTGCCGGTCCTGCCGTCAATGCCAGATACCGGCCGGCTCCAGGTCGTGCAGCTCGAGGATGTGGTCTCGACGGTGCTCTTCTTTCTCAATCGCGGCAGTCCGTCTCGTCTGGCGCTGGAACTTGCAGGTCCCGAACAGCTGACCATGGACGAGATTGTCGGCACTTTCCGCCGCTGGCTCGGCTGGGCTCCCGCAGCCAGGCTGGTCTTGCCGGGATGGGTCGCCCGGCTTCTCTACCGCCTCGGCGATCTTGCCGGGATGCTCGGCTGGCGACCTCCGATGCGCACCAACGCCGCCAGGGAGATCACGCGAGGGGCGCTCGGAGATCCATCGGACTGGATTTCCTTGACCGGCATACGGCCACAAAGCTTGGCGCAGTTCCTCGCGCTCAATCCGGCAACAGTGCAGGAAAAATGGTTTGCCGGGATTTATTTCGCCAAGCCTGCAATCTTCGTCGTCCTGCCGTTGTTCTGGATCATGACAGGGGTTGTGTCGCTGACCACTGGCTACGGCAACGGCATCGGCCTTATGCAAAGCACGGGGGCTGGCATATTGTCGGCGCCCGCCGTGGTCGCCGGCGCTCTTGCCGACGTCGTCGTCGGCGCTCTCATAGCCTGGCGGCCAACGGCGCGAAAAGGCCTCTACGCTGGCATCGCGCTCTCGCTGTTCTATCTGGTCGTGGGCACTTTCCTGCGCCCGGACCTGTGGAACGAACCGCTTGGGCCGTTCCTGAAGGTCTTGCCGATCATCGTCCTTCACTTTGTTGCCTTGGCAATACTGGAGGAGCGCTGATGCTCTATTTCGTGCTGAAGTACCTGCATGTCATCGGTGCCAGCGTGCTGCTTGGCACCGGCGCCGGTATTGCCTTCTTCATGCTTCTCGCCCACAGGACCGGCAATGCGGCAACAATTGCGGCAGTGGCACGCATCGTGGTGGTCGCCGATTTTCTCTTCACGGCAACTGCCGTCGTGGCGCAGCCGATCACCGGCGTCGCGCTCGCCTGGCAGGCGGGTTACCCGCTCTCCGAAGGCTGGATCGTGCTTTCCATCGCGCTTTACATCGTCACCGGCGCATTCTGGCTGCCGGTGGTATGGATGCAGATGGAGATGCGCAATCTGGCGTCCGAAGCCGCCAAAGCAGGGACCCCGCTGCCGGCCCGGTATAGCAGGCTTTTCTGGCTGTGGTTCGCCTTTGGCTTTCCCGCCTTTGCTGCCGTCCTCGGGATTTTCTGGCTGATGATCGCGCGACCGGCGATCGAGTGGTAACGCCTTGCCGCGGACAGATGTCGCGGCTTCGATTTCAGCACGGGAACATCTTTCCCACGAGTGCGTTCGGCGCGGATGGATCAACCCGTGCGCAAACGCCGACATTCAGCCTCATCCGCGACTGAAGCGGATGTTCTCATTGTTGGCGGCGGACCTGCGGGGCTGGCGGCCGCTCTCTATCTCGGCAGGTTCCGTCATCGGGTCGTCGTGGTCGACGCGGGTGAATCGCGGGCGATGCTGATTGCGCAAAGCCGTAACTGCCCGGGATTTCCCGAAGGGATCAGCGGCCCCGATCTTCTGCAACGGCTTCGGTCGCAGGCCGCCAAATTCGGAGCGACACTGGTGCAGGATCAGGCGTCATCGATTGAGCCGACCGTCGGCGGGTTTGGCGCCGAGACAAAAGGGGGGCGGATCGTTGCCCGCAAGATATTCCTGGCGACAGGTATCGTCGACGTTGTGCCTGCAATTCCGCGTTTGCGCGAGGCCATCGCCGGAGGAAGCGTACGCCTTTGCCCGGTTTGTGACGGCTACGAGGTCATAGATCGTCAGGTCGCGGTCATCGGCCACGAGGCGAAGGCACTGCGAGAGGCTTTGTTCCTCAAGCAGTATACGCAGCACGTCACGATGCTCGCACGCTATCTTCCCGATTTTTCCACCAGCACACGGCGCGTGGCCATGGAAGAGAACATTGCTGTTTGCGACGCGTTCAAAAAGTTTGTTCCCGCCGACAGCGGCTACCACGCCGTCCTCAAGGACGGCGAGATGCGCCATTTCGACGTCATCTATCCGGCGATGGGATGCCGGGTGCGTTCCGAACTCGCGCTGGCAATGGGCATCGAATGCTGCGACGAGGGCTATGTCGTCGTCGACAAGCATCAGCGGACCTCGGTCGATGGGGTGTATGCCATAGGCGACCTGGTCAGGACCCTGAACCAGATCGCAGTCGCTTTCGGCCAGGCTGCGATCGCCGCGACCGATGCGCACAATGATTTTGCCTTCGGGTACGAATAAGGCCCCTGAACAATAAAGGGGGCACAGATATACGGTAGGCGGATTATAGGGCGAATGGGATGGCGCCAGCTAGTGTCATGTTGCTGGGTTCCCCAGCCCTTCCACCAGCGTGCTCAAGGCCGCATCCAAGGGCGCCGATCCCACCTTCTCGGGCACCAGGAGCCCATCGATCGCAAGCATGGTCATGCCGTGGACGAGTCCCCAGGCGGCTGCCGCCTGACCTTCTATCGGCCGCTTGCGAATGCTCCCCGCGGCCTGGCCGCGCCGGAGGATTTCGAGGAGAACATCGAATACCGCCAGCGCCCGCTCATTGAGATGCATTCCCACCGCTTTTCCCTCCTCCGCGCTAAACATCAGGCGGTAGAGAGCCGGGTTGTCCGTTCCGAACGCGACGTAGGCACGAGCTATCGGAGTAATTTCGTCGCGCAGAGTTTTCGGCGCTTCAGACTTCGCTGCCGATAGGGACTCGCGCAGCCGGTCGAACCCAATCATAGCGATCTCCGCAAGCAGCGCGGCCTTATCGGGGAAGTGCTTGTAGGGTGCCGCGTGGCTTACGCCAGCCCGGCGGGCGACCTCGCGCAGCGTGAACTGCCAGCCCTTCTCCTCCCGAAGCATATCCAACGCCGTCTCGATAACCGCACGACGGAGATCACCGTGATGATAGGGGCGGTTGGGTGCGTCCTGCATGGTACCTCAAAGTTTCTTGTGAATACATTGTTGACAGTGGCTACTTAAGGGCGTATGTCAAGGGCGTAAGTTTCTCCTGTCTACATCGGAGTGGACCATGAACGCAAGCGCAAAAATCACCGACGCTGATCGGCTGGGCAGTCTTCTCGCCGGCCAGCGTGCTGCCTTCCTGCATGACGGAGCGCCTTCGCTGGCGCAGCGACGCGCTGATCTAGCCAAGTTCAGGGCCATGATCATCGGGCATCGCAAAGCGATCGAAGATGCCATCAATGCCGATTTCGGGCGTCGCTCGAGGTATGAGACGGCGATCATGGAGGTCGGAGGGGTCGCCGAGGGCACGAAGTATCTGATCCGAAACCTTCGCAAATTCATGGCGCCGACCCGCCGCCACGTCGCCCTGCATATGCGAATGGGCAACGCTCGCATCGAATATCAGCCGCTTGGTGTCGTCGGCGTCATGTCGCCGTGGAACTATCCGGTGAACCTCGCGCTGATGCCGGTCGTCACGGCCATCGCCGCTGGAAACCGGGTGATGCTGAAACCCTCGGAGTTCACGCCCGTCACCAATGCGCTGCTCGCAAAAATGTTCGGCGAGATTTTCGCTGAAGATCAGTTCGCGATCGTCACTGGCGATGCGGCCGTGGGGGCGGCCTTCACGGCCTTGCCGTTCGACCACTTGGTCTTCACCGGGAGCACCGCAGTAGGGCGAACGGTGATGAAGGCCGCAAGCGACAACCTCGTTCCGGTTACCCTCGAACTCGGGGGCAAGTCGCCCAGCATCGTCGCCAAGGGCAACGCCCTCGACCAGGCGGCCGCGTCAATTGCCTACGGAAAGCTGCTCAGCGCCGGACAAACCTGCATCGCCCCGGACTATGCACTGGTCCACGAAAGCGAGGTCGACGCATTCGTCAGGGCATATGACCGGAAGGTGACTTCCCTCTATCCTGACGGTCCGACGAGTGAGCATTACACCTCGATCATAAACGAGCGGCACCATGCCCGGCTTCAGAGTCTGATCGACGACGCCCGCTCCAAAGGAGCGCGGATCATCGAGGTCGGCAACCGGCCCAGCGATGCATCCCGTCGCCTCAACACGCTGGCGCCAGCCGTCGTCCTCGGCGCCACCGACGACATGCGCATCGCTCATGAGGAAATCTTCGGCCCGGTCCTGCCGATTTTTCCCTACCGCGACATCGAAGAAGCGATCGCCTACGTGAACGCCCGGCCTCGGCCACTCGCGCTCTACTACTTCGGCGCCGATGACGAGGACCGGCGCAAGGTGCTGAGCCGAACGACCTCCGGCAACGTCACCATCAACGGGACGATCATGCACATCGCCCAGGATGACTTGCCCTTCGGCGGTGTCGGTCCCAGCGGCATGGGGGCGTACCATGGCATCGAAGGCTTCCGTACCCTCAGCCATGCCAAGGGGATCTATGAGCAGGGCCGTTGGAACC
The DNA here is from genome assembly GCF_055901575.1 of Mesorhizobium sp. WSM4842. Classification (NCBI taxonomy): domain Bacteria; kingdom Pseudomonadati; phylum Pseudomonadota; class Alphaproteobacteria; order Hyphomicrobiales; family Phyllobacteriaceae; genus Mesorhizobium; species Mesorhizobium sp. WSM4842. The sequence continues at coordinate 5,591,632 of NZ_CM148372.1, read as the reverse complement.
TCTCCAACCTTCTGCGTGCCCCCTTCAGACAACCGATCGATACCATCCTCAACATGATGCTCCGGTGACCAGCATGCCGTCATCAAAACAAGCTCAGGAGCATCAGCACATGACCACCCACACATCGTTGCCGCTACGCGGTTCCTGCGAATGCGGCGCCTGCTCGTTCGAGGTACAGACCTCCCCGAAAGCCAGGTTCCGGTGCCACTGCCTGATCTGTCAGGCGTTCAACGGCAAACCGTTCGCGGATGTGGTCGCCGTTCGCGCCAAGGATGTCGTGCTGAAAAACGCCGGCAATATCTCATTCAAGAAATACCGTCCGCCGCCGAACTTCAATCGCGGGGTCTGCCGGACTTGCGGCAAGCCGGTTGTGGAGGTTGCGGGCGTCGGGCCATTCAAGGTGATGTTCATCCCGGCCAGCAATTTGGAGCCCGAGGCCCGTCTGCCGCCGGTTCGCATGGATATATTCTATCACCGTCGTGTGCGGGACATGCCCGATAGCGTGCCCAAATACAGCGGCTATTTGCCGAGCGAGTTGGCGGTCGGGAAACTGATCATGAGTGGTTTGTGAAATGGCGAGTCGATTTATTTGGGTGCCATCCACGTGATGGTCTCGGCGCTGTTCGGCATCTACCCTGCGGCATCATCGGCTGGTTCTTCGGCAAGATCGGCTAGGTTCATCACGGCGCTCACCGAACTGAGCTATGCTTTCGGGCGTGACATGGCAGCTCGGGGATCCGGCCAGATCCTTACGAAAGTTCACGGGGGATGGCTCACGTATATCTGTGCCCGTTTCATGTTCAATAAGCTCTGGAAACCTACTCGCTAGTGGTAGAAACCTGACGCTTGGTACCCGATGCGGATTACCGGTTCCGACCCGTTGACGACCTTGGGCGTTGCAGACTTGAACCTCCAAATCGAGGTCGGGAACCTGACCTTCAGCGCAAGAGCATTCGGGAGTGCGCTCGCGTAGGGTAATTCACCACATTCGGCGGCACTCGCAGATGCTTTTTCGTGTTATGATGGGCTTGCAACGCGCGTAATCTCGACCTCGGCAATATGGCAGAGGTCGAAAGCTATTGCCTTGGCACAGGAAGCTTTCGCCCCAGCACTTGATCGCCTCCGAAACGCTGGGTGTGCTGCTTTCCCTGACTGACCCGGGGCGAGGAGGTTGTCCATGTCCACGAGTAGTGTTGACCGCCCGCTGCAGCCGGGCGACCGGGCACCGAATGTTGTGCTCGATGCGATCTCACGCGAAGGCAAGATCGCGCTCGATGATTTTCGAGGCCGTAGCCCGTTGTTGATCGGTTTGTTCCGAGGCCTGCACTGTCCGTTCTGCCGGCGCCATGTCGCGGCGATGGCGCAACTCAAGCCGGCCCTGCGTGATAAAGGCGTCGAATGCCTGGCGGTGGTCAATACGCCGGTCGAGCGGGCGCGGCTCTATTTCCGTTACCACCCGTCACCCGATCTTCTCGCCGCATCCGACCCGGAGCGGGCCTCGCACCGTGCTTTCGGCTTGCGCGAGGTCGGGATGGACACGGTCATGGCGATACGGATCCATCTCCCGGGCGAGTTGCCCAAGCCTATGGACGTCATGGCAATGGACGAGTTTCTTAATAAGAAGGAAGGATATGAGATTACGGAAGCGGATCAACAGATGATGGCCACCGGCATGGGGCAGCCCGTCGGCCAGTTCCTGCTCGACCGCGACGGTGTCGTTCGCTGGACCTCCACTGAAGTTCTGGAGGATGGCCTCAACACCTTCAGAGCGCTGAATCCCGAGGAATTGATGTCGGCAGCTTCCCAAGTTGCACATTAATAGGCTGCGGAAATGGGCTGCTGAAAACTCGCTCGACGGCCACCGTCCTGTGGTGATTCTTTGGATTTAACAATCATCGAAATGCTCAGCGTAGGAGGCTAAGGTCTGCCCGTGGGCTTCGTAGCGATTTCGATTCAACGGTCTGCGGACCGCCCCGACGCTAGAGTGAGCAAGCCGCATAGGCGGGGCGACGTCCGCTCCTTGCCGCAATCACGTCGTTCCGACAGGCGCGCATACGGCAAGTTTCCACCCTGAGCGGTCCTACGGCTCCGGTACCAAGTGTCAGATTTTGACCACTAGAGCGGGATGAATTTAGGTTGGCGCATAGCCGGCCTCGATGAAGTAATTTCTGCATTCGGTTGACGTGACAGTGCCGAGGATTTGGCCGATGGCGTCACAGACGGTCTCGACCGTTCGCCTGGCAGCCTTGCGCAGCCAATGCTTGAGCTTGGCGAAGAATTTCTCAATAGGGTTGAGGTCGGGGGAGTATTTGGGCAGCAAGAACAGCCTGGCGCCGGCCGAGCGGATGGCACGGCGCACTGCCTTGCCCTTGTGCGAACCGAGATTGTCCACGATGACGATGTCACCGGGCTTGAGGGTTGGGACGAGAACCTTGTCGACATAGAGCTGGAAACGCTCGCCGTTGATCGGTCCGTCGATCAGCCATGGTGCATCGACACGGTCGTGGCGCAGTGCCGCCAAGAAGGTCATGGTCTTCCAATGACCGTGCGGCACCTTGGCCTTGATCCTCTCGCCGCGCGGCGCCCATCCTCTGAGCGGCGCCATATTGGTCTTGGTCCAGGTCTCGTCGATGAACACCAGGCGGGAAGGATCGATGCGGTCCTGATACTTTGCCCACTGGACCCGCCGGCGCGCCACATCGGGGCGATCCTGCTCACTGGCGATCAGCGTCTTTTTTTGTGACTGAGCTTCTCGGCGTGAACGAACTCCCATACCGAGCGGTAATCGACCTTCAGGCCGTGATCGCCAAGCTCGGCCACAAGACCGCGCAGTGTGAACTCCGCCGCCCGGCAGCGTACCAACAGCCACTCCCGATGCTCTCCGGCAATCTTCTTCGGTCTGTGCCCACCCATCTTGCCGGGTGTCAGCTTGTTCGTCTCGCGCAAGCGGCGCACCCATCGGATGACCGTGCTGATTCCAACCCCGTAGCGCTCTGCCGCCTGACGTCGCGACAGGCCCTCCTGCTCAACCGACGCTACCACCCGCGTGCGAAGATCCATCGAGTAAGGCTTGCCCATCCATGCCGGCCTCCTGACCCAGCCAGCAGGTTGAATCAGATTTGCTCGCCTTCGGGAATCCCCTTTCGATTCAGACTCAATTCATCCCGCTCTAGCGCAGCATGGCCGCCATTACGAAGACCGCGGCCGCTATGAGAACGACTGCGGCAATCACCAGCACCGGCCAGTTTTTGCCAGGCTGAAGACCAGGCTTGCTTTCCACCGGCCGCATCGCATTGGCGAAGCTTGCTTCATTGGTGAACTCTGGCTGTCGCCGTGGACGAGCCTCGGCGGCAGGGTTTGGCACATCTGCCGCTTCGGCGTCGGTCTCTCCGGGTGCAGCGGCAGGGTCGAACCCCGGGGTTTTATCCTGCGTCGCCCCGGCCTGAATATCGCCTCTCTTTTTGGCGGGCGTCTGATCTCGTTGTGTGGCCATCATAGTCTCCCTGACAGCCAAACTTCGATCTGCCTCAGCGGTTCCAGCCTGCGCCGCATTTACTGAACACCCCCCGATTTTATGGCCAGACTTGGCGGTGTTCCGGGCCGCTCCGGAACAGAGGACGCCTCTCGCAGTTGTGTTGGATCATTGCCTGGTGAGTTGGCTATGCCGTCTGCACTCGAGCGACTGGCTCAATCGGTGAAAGAGCGACGAGCGATCTTGTTCGTTGGAGCGGGGGTGTCGATGAGCGTCGGCCTGCCGTCCTGGGAGAAGCTCATCGAGCATATGGAGGATGAACTCGGCCTCGACCGCGACATGGTGGATATGCCTGAACCCAGCTACCAGGCTCTTGCCGAATATTACCGGCTGAAGCATGGGAGTATCGGCCCCCTGCGCAGCTGGATGGATCGCGAATGGAGCGTCTCGCGGGAAAAAGTGAAGGGATCGGCGATCCACGAGCTGATCGTGTCACTCGATTTCCCGATCATCTACACCACCAACTACGATCGGAACCTTGAGGTTGCGTTCGAAATCCACGACCGTCCGTTCGTAAAAGTGGCCAATGCGAAAGACATAGCCAAGGCGAGCGACGAGGTAACTCAGATCATCAAATACCACGGCGATTTCGACGACGACGCATCGCTGGTTCTGGCGGAGTCCGACTATTTCGAGCGGCTCTCGTTCGAGTCGCCATTGGACGTGAAGTTTCGTGCCGACGCACTGGGGCGCACCATCCTGTTTATCGGCTACAGCATGTCCGACATGAACATCCGTCTGTTGCTGTATCGGCTTTGGGAAACCTGGCGGCGGTCCGGTTATGAGAAGAATCGTCCGAAATCGTTCGTCTTCATGCCGCAACCGAGCGTCGTCCAGGAAGCGGTCCTCGGACGCTGGGGCATCGACATGCTGACCGAGGAGGCCGATCGGCCGGAGGATGCTCTGGTGGCATTCCTGAGCAAGCTCAAGGACGCGATAGACAACACCGGTGGGCAATCCTGAAAAGCGATGTGATGCGCCGTGCTTGAAACCGAATGGTTGGCCGGCAGGTTCGGAAAACTCGCTCTGTTCGGCCAGGCCGGGAACATTGTCGATAGCTGCGACGTTCATAGCCGGAAAGGGACGCTGTTTGCGGAGGCCTATGATGGGTCACTTCGAAATGATCGATCTCGTTTCCGTCATCGACGCCTGCACGACCGACCGCGCCGTAGGGCGATTGGTGTCGATGGCCAAAGCCGTGGAAGAGTTGCGGGTGCTGACCGGGGATTTCATCTCGCCGGACGAAATCGTGGCCAACGCCCTGTCGCCGGTGGCGCTGGAGCGCGGCTGCGCGGTCCTGTTCGACGAGCAGCCGGGCGCCGATATCATTCGCACGCCATGGCAAGAGGCCTGACTGACGGAGGACGCCTGAGCGTCGCCGAATATCGGCAGCCGCGCCAGCGGCACCGTGCCCGTTTGACGGCACGGCGCTGCATGCGTGGCACATGGCGGCCGTCCGCCGCTCTAGCACAGTTGGAACCGGGACCGTCACAAGACTGTTTAACCGCAATGCAGGAGGCAATCGCAGAAACGCCGTGACTGAAAATGAGACCCGTTACGAACATGGCGCGACCAAGTACCCTGCCAAGAAAGATGCGGACGCGTCGGATCAATTTTCCCAAGAGGCGGCCGGCAACAAGAAGCCTGCCGGCGGGATGGGCCTGACACGGTCGAAGGACGAGGCGGAGGACAAGACCCGTCAGTCTGAAGGGCAGAACCCGCCCCGGCAGTCCACGCCTAGTGCCGCGACCGAAAAGACGTCCGGCGCCGGTCCGTCGATCGCCGAGCGTTCCAAGGATGCCAAAACTCCGAAGAGCGGTCGCCAGCCAGGCGCCCACGTCAAGGACTGACCGGCCAGGGGAACCTGCAGTCAGCCAATCATCGTCTTCAGCGGCTCCCGAGCGAGGTTTGCTTCGATCTCCTTACGGCCTGGCGTTTCCCGCAGCGCTGTTCGCATGTTCTTGCGATATTCGTCCGGCATGCGCGCGGCGGCAGCATAGATTCATACGCGTCGACGACCGCCTCTATGATCACCGGGCCTTCCGCGGCAAAAGCGGCATCAAGGACCCCGTCGACGTCCTCAGGCCGGGTGACGCTGTAGCCGATGCCTCCCATAGCTTCAGCGGCCAAAGCGAAATCGATCGGCTGGAGTTCGCAGGCAAATTGCGGGTTGCCGAGGAACATCACTGCTCCCAGGCGATCTGGTTGAGCATGTTGTTCTTGATCACCAGAAGCTTGAGCGGAATCTTGTAACGCACGGCCGTCGAAAATTCGCCAAGCTGCATTGCCAGCCCGCCATCGTCCACAACCGCCAAAACCGGCCCGGCCCGAAAAGGCGATCCCGCCGGCAATCGCATAGGGCAGCCCGCAGGCCATCAATGCCAGCGAGCCGGAGACGGCGAAATCCTGTCCTGCCTTGATATCGATATGACGGGCGGCAAGTTCAGTGTTCTGACCGGAATCGCTAGCCAGGATCGCATTGGCCGGCATTCGGTCGCCGAACGCCTTGACGACGCGTTGCGGCTTGAGCGGCTAGCTAGCGCTGTAGACTCTGTTGCGCATCTTCGAGAAAGGATCTGTCCTGCTTTGGCTTCAGCCTTTCATTGAGCAATTGCGCGCCGACGAGGCCGGCCTCGACAGGACGGCGCAGGCCGATGCGCTGCGCATTGCGGTCGATCTGCACGCCGCGCGCCTTGCCCGGCTTGGGGTAGTATTCGATGTAGGGGAAGGTCGAGCCGACGATTAGCATTGCCTCGCATTCCTCCATGATCTCCTGCGAGGTCAGCGAGCCCAATATTCCTATTCCGCCCATGACGTGCGGGTGATCGTCCGGCAGGACGGCTTTGCCGAGCAAAGCCTTGGCAACGGGTGCGGCGAGAAGGTCCGCCGTCCTCTCGAGTTCGGCCTGGGCATGCAGCTCTCGCTGCGGCGTGGGGCGTCAGACGTGGACATCGGCGATCAGTCGCCGAACGACGGAGATTCATCGGAACGGCAGCCGTTGCGACCCGGGCAGCGTCGCCTGAGAGGCGGGGCTCGGCCTCTGCTTGGCAAAACGCCGCAAGAGGCCGCGTTTGGAGGTTCAGGCCAGGGCTCGCGGGCTTGCAACTATACCCTCCCTTCGCCATCCCAGGGTCTGTGCTCCGCTTCGCATTCGCTCCGCCCTGGGAATGACGAAGGCTTGGTGGGTCGGCAGCCAAATCGCAGACATTGGCGATTGGCGGCAGAACCCAGGAACGGTTTTTGCGCCTTCTCGGTTGTGAGGGAAAGGAGATGGTCCATGTTTGAGAACAGCATGTGTTGCTCGTCGTTGCAGGCGTCCCCTGATACTGGCAATCCTGATCGCCTACGCACTCCTCACGCGACGCCGTCGTGGTCCCGCAGAACGCAGGGAGAGCGAGCGGGCGACAGAGCGCTTGTATCGCGAGGAGGAGAAAGACTGACGGATGTTGGCAGATGCGGATGAGCACGGCCAATTCGTCTCCCTAGATGAGCGATGGACAGTTTTATTGGACTGCCGCTTCGGAACGATCCCGCCGCCCTGCCATTAACGCCATAAGGACAGGCTCAGATCGTGGCGGCCCACGATTGGTCCGCTTCGGCAAAGGACCGTGGGCCCTGCAATCACCGGGAAGTCGACGATTGCCGCCAGCGATCTGGGCACCAAATCGAATGCAAGACACTTTGGAGGAAACAATGACTGGACGCAGGACCCATGAGCAGCAAATGCGCATCATTGAAAAGCGGGAGAACACCAAGAACGCCGGCAAGGATTTCGACGCAGAGGCGGACCTGAAGAGATCGGCTGCGGAACGTGAAGCGCTGCGCAAAGGATCGGAAATCAGGTCCAAGACTCCCGACCTTGTCGACCCTGACGACCGCAACATCCTTCGCGGAGAAAATCAGGAGAGCGTTCATCACAAGAAACGTCCCGACGATTAAGAATTGGAGCAAGCCTATGGCAAAAGGTAGCAAGAAGCACATCGGAGCGGGTTCACGGGGGAAGGGTTCCGGTACAGGCGCCATGAGCACGACCCCAAAGGACAAGCTCGAAGAAAACCAAGTCCTGTCCAACCGCGACAAGGCCCAGCATACGAAGGAACGCGGTCTGGATTCCAAGCAGGTCGCAACTGAGCAGCGCCAGGATCACGCTGCCAATCGTTTGCGGGACTGACGGCTCACCCGCCGCTGAGGGCGCGGTCGTGCGGCCCTCTTTTCAGGTTGGCTGCAAGCTCAAGGGGAGGGCGGTACGGCTCAGGCCCATTCGCCACTGAAAAGCGGTTCTATCGGATGGCGCGACTTGGCCATTTTGAGTTCGCGCAGCATCTCTGAATGGCGCTCATCCTCCTTCTCGACATCGAGGTCGACATTATAGGCCTTTTCCGGATCGGTTCGCGCGCCGACAAGGATGAATTCAGCGCCCTGCACATCAAGCAGCTTTATGTCCTCGCGAGCGAATCTGCGGCCGCGGAATTCCTGCTGAAGCCTGTCTGGATAATCCGGCTCCTGGGCTTGTCCCAATCCAAGGCCGGGAGGGCTGGGCTTTTCGGGATTCTTCACCGAAAGCGCGAAGCTTGCCTGCGGTGCGATGTTGAAGGCGCGTTGTACCTCGGATGGCCGCTCTGGAAGCTCGAGCGCGTAGCTGAGATGCAATTGTCCATTGAGCAGCGCGACAAGATAACGGCCTTCGCCCGCCGGGCGTGCTGCAGGCAGACGCTGCCGGCCGCGCGTCTTGGTATCATAGATTTCTTCGCGAAGGTCCTTCTCCAGCGCGGCGGCAGAACTCGCGATCGCGCCGACGAAACCCCAGTGACGCTCGTGCTCATGCGCATCCGGCAGCCGCTTGCGCCCGACGACGAGAAGCCGCACCTTCGTCGCGTGCTCCGGCCGCAGCACGACGAAAAAGCGCTGCACGTCGGAAAGACTTTCTGGATCGGTTTCGCCCACCCTGGGCCGGTAGAGAAAGAAAATATCGCCGCGCTCGACGATCTCAATCTGTTTTCGGTCCTTGCTAGCCATGGCGTGCTCCTTCGGCTGTCGGCGATGAGCTAACCGGCAGATCGCATCGATGATTTGCTCTCAAACTGCTCTGCCTGCTGCAGCAACTGGACCACCTCCGCGTCCGTGGTCTGCGCGAAATTCTTATAATACCGGCCCACCGCAACAAACGGCTCGGGCGTGGCGAGACAGACCACTTCGTCCACATCGGCTCTGATCAGGTCCAGCGTGTCCTGGGGGGCTACCGGAACGGCCAAGACAACATGTGCGGCCCGATCCTTTCTTAGCGCCTTGAGCGCCACTCTGACCGTGCCTCCGGTCGCTATGCCGTCATCGACCACGATGACGGTCCGGCCCAGGACCGAAGCCGCAGGCCTGCTGCCGAAATAGAGGTTTCTGCGGCGCTCGATTTCGAGCAGTTGCCGCCGTTTTTCTGCTTCGACGTACTCGTCTGACGGCTGGACCAAAGCCATCGCCTCCTCGTTGAGGACGAGCTGCGGATTTTCCCCGTCGACGACCGCGCCGATGCCATATTCGGAATGGCCCGGCGCGCCGATCTTGCGCACAAGCAGAACGTCGAGCCGGGCACGGAGTGCCTTCGCCACTTCGAAGCCAACCGGCACTCCGCCACGCGGCAACGCCAGCACCAGCGGATCGCTTGCCGCGAACCCGGTCAAAGCGGCGGCAAGCTGGCGCCCCGCATCCGTTCGATCCCTGAATCTCGGCGCGTCAAAAAACATTGTCTTCACCTTTGCAAAGGCGGGACCTGGCATCGGTGCGTAGCTCGTGCCTAGATGTTCGCGGTCTGCAGCGTCTTGTCGAAAACCTCCAGGCCGGCTGCACCCATCATCGCCTCCTCGCCAATTCGTCTTGCTGACGAAACGGCGATCGGAGGCAATTGTTTCATCTCACCCTGGTAAAAATTGCCGCGGCCCTCGTGAGGCCACAGCTATCCGACCCTTTGCATCTGCGGGATTTCCGCAACCTGTCGAAATCGGCCATTTTCCACCACATGGAGCGCCGTGACGGCGGCCAGATTGTCGCCTTTTTCGTCCCACTGCACGGGATCGCGATAGGCAATACCTTTGAAGCGGAGCTTCCGCATCGCAGTCAGAACCTCGCGCCGGCTCCGATTTCCCTTGGATTCAGCGATCGCGCTTTTGATTGCGGCGATTAGCACACGGGCTGAATCGTAGGAGTTCACGGCATAGTTGCCGATCGGTCCAAATAGCGCCGCATAGCGCGCGGCGAAATCGCTTGAACCAGCGACCCTACCCACTTCGGGCGTGGCGGACAGCACAAGAACGCCTTCACCCAATGTTGCGGTTTCTCCCGCAGGCTCAAGGAAATTCACCGCGTCCCAACAGCCGTCGCCGCTGGCGAAAAGCTGGCCGAGACCTGCACGGCGCATCGCGCAGGATGAAAGCACCCTCGAAGCTGCCGCCGTAGAACAACAGATCGAAATCGGCCCGCAGAGATGCGATCAGCGGGTCAAAATCGCGGCTCCCTTCGCGAACTGTGCGCCGCTCCGCGATACGTCCCCCAAGCGACAGAAATGCCCGCGAGAATGCGATGCCCATGCTGTGGCCGTACATGGTTTCGGTTTCGACCAGGACGGCGCGGCGCTTGCCCATGGCGTCGTGGAGATGACGGGCAATGGCTGCCCCGGTCTGGTCGTCGCGGTTGGTGAAGCGAAAGACATTCCGCAGAGAGCGCTCGGTGAGCGCCGTGTCGGAAGCGATCGGCGTGATCATCGGGACGTCGTGGGCGGCATAGATCTCCGCCGCGGCGATGGTGACATTGCTATTGTAGTGGCCAACGACGCCAAGCAGATCCGGCCGGCTGCAAAAATCGTCGGCGACCTGACGTCCGGTCTCGACCTTTCCCCGATCGTCCGCACCCTCAACCATGACGGGAAAGCCTGCAATGCCACCGTCGGCGTTCTGCTCCTCGACCGCGAGCTCGATCGCCTGCTTCATCTCGGCGCCAAGCGCTGCCGCATTTCCCGACAATGGAGCGCCGACTGCGATCCGGATCGCTTCCAACATTGAAATGGTCCTTGCTACCGCCGGGCTGTTTGTTTGTCTCGAACTGCGCTTGCGCTGATCGGTTCCGTCTCGAACCGGAAAAATGATGGATTCTTGGCTGCGGGCCTTGGGCGGCGCGCGAGAAAAATGCTGCTGGAACAATCGATCACCTTGGTGCGTTCGATTGTTTTACTCCTGTCGGGGATCCTCGATGGCGCCACGTCCTTTCTGGAAAGGCTATCTGAAGCTTTCGCTGGTGACCTGTCCGGTCGCAATGACACCCGCTACCACCGAGAGCGAAAAGGTCCGGTTCCACACGCTCAATCGCAAGAGCGGGCATCGGGTCGTCAGCCAATATGTCGATGCCGTCAGCGGCAAGCCCGTTGCTGAAGACGACGAGGTGAAGGGGTATCAGCGCGGCGAGGACGAATACGTCCTGCTCGAGGACGATGAGATCGACGCAGTTGCGCTGGAGAGCACGCGTACCATCGACATCGACATGTTTGTCGATGCCGACAGCATCGGCTGGATCTGGTACGACAAGCCCCATTACCTCACCCCTGACGATCCGGTCGGGGAGGAGGCATTCTCGGTCATTCGCGACGCCATGCAGTCGACGGGGACAGTCGGAATGTCGCGCCTGGTCATGTATCGCCGCGAGCGCGCCGTCATGCTTGAACCACGAGGCAAGGGCATCGTGCTGTGGACACTGCGCTATGGCGACGAGGTTCGCGATCCCGAGGATTATTTCGGCAACATCGAAGACGTCAAACCCGACCCGAAACTGATGGATATGGTCTCGACCCTGATCGATGAGCGAACCAGGCAGTGGGATCCCGCCATGACCGGAGATCCCGTCCAGGCGCGGCTGCTGGAGATCATTGCCTCGAAGAAGAAGGGCAAGAAGGGTCCGACCAAGGCAAAGGCCAAGGCCGAGCAACCGCCCAGCAACGTGATCAACATCATGGATGCGCTGCGCAAGAGCATCGGCTCGGAGGCCGGAAAGCGGAAATAGGTGGGGGACTAAGGCAGTACAATGAAGGTCATTCCCCGCGATCCTGCTTTCGGCAGCACCCGCCGATGACCCGCGATTTCCCCCTGCCACTCGATACGCCGCCGATGGAAGCCAAGGCGGCTGATGCGATTCCCGAAGGAGATGGATGGCAATACGAGCGCAAATGGGATGGTTTTCGCTGCCTGGCATTCCGGCAGGATGACGCGGTGGAGTTGCGCGCAAAGTCGGGCAAGCCGCTCGGACGGTATTTTCCCGAACTCGTCGCGACATTGAAGGAACTGCCGTCGGCCCGTTTTGTCGTCGACGGTGAAATCGTCATCTCGGTCGACGGCAAGCCGTCGTTCGACGCGCTCCAGATGCGGCTTCATCCGGCCGAGAGCAGGATCCGCAAGCTGTCCGCGGAAACCCCGGCGCACATCGTCCTGTTCGACATGCTCTGCGACGAGCACGGAACCGTTCTGTCGGCCCGGACACTGGAAGAACGGCGAGCGATCCTTGAGACTTTCGTTGCTTCGGCAGAGCGCAAGAACATTGTTCTCTCGCACTGCACGCGCGATGTGAAGGAAGCACGCTCCTGGTTAGGGGATGCCGGACATGGCGAGACGGACGGCGTGGTCGCCAAGCGGCTGGACGATCCATACCAGCCGGGCGTGCGCGCTATGGTGAAGGTAAAGCGGCTGCGGTCGGCCGATTGTGTGGTCGGCGGCTTTCGCTATCTCAGCAGCAGCCCGCAGGTCGGTTCATTGCTGCTGGGATTGTACAACGAGGCCGGCAAGCTCGATCACGTCGGCTTCACCTCGACCATTGCCAAGGACGACAGGGCCGAACTTACCCGCAAACTCGAAGCCATGCGCGAACCGCCGGGCTTTACCGGGAAGGCACCGGGCGGGCCGAGCCGCTGGAGCACCGAGCGCAGCGGCGACTGGGAGCCGGTCCGGCCCGAATTGGTAGTCGAAGTACGCTTCGATCACGTCACCGGCGACCGTTTCCGGCATGGCACCAAGTTCCTGCGCTGGCGGCCGGACAAGGCACCGGAGCAATGCACGTTCGAGCAGATCGCCTGATTATTCCGATGCATGCACTTCGTAAGGCCGTCCTCAAGCCGCTTTCTTTCGCCGGTTTGCACGGTCCTCGATCGGCACTGCGGCGGCACGGAAATCCTGCCAGGGATCCGACGATAGCGAGGCAAGCCGGGTCGGCGTGTTCTCGACGGTAAAATAGGCCGGTCCGATGCCGGGGCCGAGCTCGTCCCAGGCAAGCGGCATCGACACCGCCGCACCGGGTCGTGCTCTCGTCGAATAGGGTGCGACTGCGGTCGCACCGCGCTGGTTGCGCAGATAGTCGACGAGGATTTTTCCGCGCCGTTTGGATTTGGTGATGGTCGAGACGTAGCGGCCGGGGCTGTCGGCGGCCATGGAGTCGGCTATCGCCTTGGTAAAGGCTTTCGCCGCCGGCCACTCGGCCTTCGGCTTCAATGGCGCCACGACGTGCAGACCCTTGCCGCCGGATGTCTTGATGAAGGGGACCAGTCCTGCATCCTTCAGCCGGTCGCGGGTCTCGACGGCGGCCGCGATCACCGCCTCCCAGCTCACGTCCTCGCCGGGATCGAGGTCCATGATGATCGTGTCCGGACGCTCCCAATCGCTCACCATCGAACCCCAGGGGTGGATCTCCAGCGCCGCCGACTGGACGAGACCGATCAGCCCATCGAGATCATTGATGCTGATCAGCCGCTCGTCGGGCGGATCCTTGGGGTCGTGGACCAGCACGATGTTGGGGTTGAGGCCCTTCCAGGCATGCTTCTGGAAGAACTGCTCGCCCGAAATACCGCTGGGGCATCGCAGCAACGCCAGCGCGCGGCCAACGAGATAGGGCGACGCATAGCGCCAGACCTCGGTATAATAGTCGGCGAGACCTTCCTTGGTCACGCCCTGGTCCGGCCAGTAGAGGCGATCGGGATGGGTGAGCTTGACGGTCCGGCGCTGAGGTTTCGCTGCTGCCTTGGTCTTCGGTGTTTCGCGCACGATCTCTTCCGCCGGCTTGTCTTCGCGCAACCCGCGAAATGAGGCGTGGCGCAGATTGCCGTCGGCGGTCCAGGCGCGGAACTCGATTTCAGCGACGAGTTCCGGCCTGACATAACGGACTTGCCGAGTCTCCTCTGCGCTCAGCCGCTCGTCGAACGGGCTCGATGGAATGCGTATCCGCTCGAGCTTCTTGAAGAGGCCCTCGGCGACGGCTGCCGTGTAGCCGGTGCCGACGCGCCCGACATGATGAAGCTTGCCGTCGTCATAGACACCCAGGACAAGCGAACCGATCGCATTGCGCGAGGTTGTCGAGGGAACATAGCCGGCCACGACAAATTCCTGCCGCGCCGAGCATTTCGACTTCACCCAGTTCTTGCTGCGGCCGGCGCGGTAAGGCGCATCGCGAAGCTTGGAGACAACGCCTTCCAGGCTCAGCCGGCAGGCATGTCGCAGCACCAGGGGGCCATCCTCCTCAAAATGTCCGCTGTAGCTGATGATGCCGCTGCCACTGCCGATGATCTTTTCCAGCAATTCCTTGCGCTGGATCGACGCAACGTCGCGCAGATCGTATCCATCGAGATGGAGCAGATCGAAAACGTACAGGCGAAAGCGGTCACTGCGGCCCTCGCTGAGATCGGCTTGCAGCTCGGAGAAATCCGACGCGCCGGCGGATGTCTCGACCACGAGTTCACCATCAATCAGCGCCGTCCCGACAGGGAGATCGGCCAGCGCCGAAACGATCGCCTTTCCGAATTTCTTCGTCCAGTCGAGACCGCTCCGCGTCAACAGCTTGACGCGGCCGGCTTCAACCCTGGCCTGCAGCCGGTACCCGTCGAATTTGATCTCGTGCAGCCAGCGTTGGCCGGACGGCGCTGACGAGACCAGGGTCGCCAGCGTCGGCTCGACGAAATCGGGGAGCGCTGCCTTCTTGGCGCCCTTGATCTTTGACGGTTCGGGAACGCTTACGGTGACAGGCTGCTCTTCCGGTGGAGCGGGCCCCGTGCGGCCGCCGCGGCGCTTGCGAATGCGTCCCGTCTTGGACGACCAGCCGGGCTCTTCGCCGGCGACATCCTCGATCTTGCGGCCGGTCGCAATGGATTCCGGCCGCTCGTCCAGAATGTCGGGGTCGTCTTCCGTGCGCGCGGCGTCATCGTCACCCTTGATCAGCAGCCAGTTCTCGCGCTTCTCCCGCGGCTTTCCGGCCATCCTGACAAGGTGCCAGCGGCCACCCAGCTTCTCGCCGTGAAGTTCGAAGTCGAGATGGCCTTTCGCATAGCCGCGACGCGCGTCGCCGATCGGCGTCCAGGTGCCTCTGTCCCACAGGATGACGGTGCCGCCGCCATATTCGCCCTTTGGGATGGTGCCTTCGAAACCGCCATATTCCAAAGGATGGTCCTCGACATGGACGGCAAGGCGCTTCTCGCCGGGGATCAGGCTCGGCCCTTTTGTCACGGCCCAACTCTTCAGGACGCCGTCCATTTCCAAACGAAAATCATAATGAAGCCGCCTCGCATCATGCTTCTGTATGACGAAGCTGTTCCCCGTCTTGGGCGCCCTGCGGCCCTGCGGCTCCGGGGTGACGGAAAAATCGCGCTTCTTGCGGTAGGTCTCGAGCGCCATCGGTCAGCCGGCCTTCCGATGCGGCGCTTTCTCCTTCGGCTTCGCGTGGCGCGCCGGCTTTGATTTTGCCGCGGGCTTTCTTGTCGAGGGCTGCTTTCCGCCAACGCCGGCACTCTGGCGCAGCGCATCCATAAGATCGACGACCTTCTCCCGCTTGGCCGGTTTCGGAATTGCGATCTTCTTGCCTTCGAGCTTTGCCTTCACAAGCTCGGCCAGGGCCGCCTCATAACGGTCGTCGAATTTGGTCGGATCGAATTTGCCCTTCTTGGTCTTGATGATGTGTTCGGCCAGTTCGAGCATCTCGCCCTCGATCTTCACATCGGGGATGTTGTCGAAGGCCTCCTCCGCCGATCGCACCTCGTAATCGAAGTTCAGCGTCGTTGCGACCAGCCCTTCATCATAAGCGCGGATGAGCAGGGTCCGGACGCGCCGGAACAGGACGGTCTGGGCGATCGCCGCGACTTTCTTCCTGCGCATGCCTTCGCGGATCAGCCCAAACGCTTCCTCCGCGTGTTTGTCCGGCGGGGCGAGGTAATATGGCTTGTCGAAATACACATCGTCGACATTGGAACAGCCGATGAAGGCCGAGACCGACAGCGTCTTGTCGCTCTCGGGGACAGCGGCTGCGACCTCATCGGGTTCGAGCACGACGTACTCACCCGAGCTGATCTCATAGCCTTTGACCTGATCGTCCTTCTCGACCGGCTTGCCGCTATCGCTGTCGACGAACGCGCGATGCACCCTATGGCCCGTGGCGCGGTTTACCGTGTGGAAGGCGATCCGCTCCGAGGTCGAGGCGGCCGTATAGAGCGCTACCTGGCAGCTGAGTTCTCCAATTTTCAGGAAGCCCTTCCAATTTGCTCTCGGCGCCAAGACAATAGCCTCACTGTCACAAGCATTTGCACTGGAAATGCAACGTGGCGGCGCGTGGATTTGTTCCTTTGGCGGACGACAGGAGTACCCCGGGTCTCACCCCGACCGGCTCTGCTCGACCAAATGGTACTTATACCGATCTCGAATGAACGCGTTGAAGAACCGGCCTTTTGACGAGGTTTTGCGGAATGCAGCGTAGGTCTGCGGCGGCACGTCGTCGTAATCGTAGCGATTTCCGCTTGGGACAAACCATACGGAGAGGGTCCTCGTCGCCGGATCGTAATTCATGCTTTGAATCGCAGTTGAAGGCATTTCCCAGCACTCGACGCGTCTGGGCAATAACCCACCCCGGCAAGCCAGGTTCCGTCTCGCCCGAGATATGGAGGCGGTGACCCGGCCGGCTCGGCGCCTCCAAGACCTTGCCTCCGCCGGCCGGCTTCACCAATTAGGGTTGATGCCATCGCTCAAAACCAAGCAGCCGGAATTCGCTGGGCAAGGCGACCTGTTTCGTGCGCCCAACGATCTGCCGGAAGGATTTCACTACCAGCCGGAGCTGATCACGGCGGAGGAAGAGGCCGAACTGGTGCGGCAGCTCGAAAGTCTCGCCTTCCAGCCTTTCGACTTTCATGGCCATCTCGCAAACCGGCGCGTCGCCGGTTTTGGCGTGCGCTATGATTTTGACCAACGCAAAGTCGTCGAGGCGCCGGCGATCCCTGCTTTTCTGATGCCGCTCAGAGACAAGGTGGCGGCATTTGCGCGGCTGCCCGCCGATGCTTTCGTGCAGATTTTGATCAACGAGTACCGACCCGGCGCGGGTATCGGCTGGCATCGCGACAAGCCGCATTTCGATGCCGTGGCCGGCGTTTCTCTTCTTGCGCCATGCAGCTTTCGGCTCCGCCGGAAGAACGGCGCTGGATGGGATCGCGAGACCATCATCCTCGAGCCAAGGTCGGCTTACCTGATGACGGGACCGGCGCGCACCGAATGGGAGCACAGCATCCCGCCAGTTGTCGAGCACCGCTATTCGATTACCCTGCGGACCCTGCGGCCGAAACGGCCGCTTCGGTCAGAAGTGGTGGTTCGATGACCAGGATCGAGACCGGCTCCTGTTTTGCGGTTCGATAACGGCTAAGATGGATGGTGACCCGTTCTGGATTTGCTCCGACCATGATGACGATTGCCGCAAGGCCATAGGGAGCCCGCTGGCCGTCTGGGTCGGCTATCGACCGGCCCAATTCAGACTGCTGACCGGCTGGCCAAAGACGTTCTCAAGGACCCGAGGCGTGCTCCGCACCTTCTGCGCCGATTGCGGTACATCCATAGCCTATCTCGACCAAGGGCTTCCGGAAGAACTCTATGTGACGATCGGCTTCTTCGACCACCGCGAACGCTTTGCGCCGCAGGCCCATGCCTATTGGGATATGAAGCTGCCGTGGGTGGAATTTCGTGACGATCTGCCGCGTGTGGGAAGATATTCAAGACGGCGCGATCCGGCAGTCGGAAATCCAGCCGATCGGTGACCGGCAAAACGCCGCCGATGGAACCCGAATGGCCCTAGCCGAATTGAATTGGGATCAGTTCGTAATCCAAACACCAGCGGCGATCAGGGTTGACCGATGTCTCTTATCCCGGCCTACGAAGACATCGCGGCACGCCTGCTTCTGACCGTGCTCGCCGGTTCATTGATTGGCCTCGACCGGGAGGCGCGCGGACAGGCGGCCGGCCTCAGGACAACCATCCTGGTCGGGCTGGCCGCCGCGATCGCAATGACACAGGCCACCATTCTGCTGGAGGTTGGCGGCAAAGCTCCGAATTCCTTCGTCCGTATGGACGTTCTGCGCTTTCCCCTGGGCGTGTTGACAGGCGTCGGCTTCATCGGTGGCGGCGCCATTCTTCGCCGGGGCAGTCTTGTCAGCGGTGTCACCACAGCAGCCACGTTGTGGATGATGACGATGATCGGATTGGCTTTCGGGGGTGGCCAATACGCCTTGGGCGCAGCCGGGACGGCGCTGACGCTAATCATTCTGCTCGTGTTGAAATGGGTCGATCTGGTGATACCGCGCGAACACCACGCCGTGTTGGCGCTCACCTGGAAGGCGGCGGATCATGACGACCTCGACGCGATCATCGGGCCCTCCGGTTATCGGGCGCGCCTGGTTGGAATGGAGCGGCGCCCAGATCGCGACAGCCCCATGGTGTTGTTTGAGATCAGCTGGAGGCGGCCTGAAAGGGGACCGCCGCCGACGGATTTATTGACACTGGTAGGTGAGCATTGCGAAATCGAGAAGTTTAATCTCGTCAGCGAATCTGTGTGATAACCGCTACACTGATTGCCAAGCAGGTCGGGCACTAGGCCGGCAATCGAATTCGGATCGCGCATCGACAGCCTAAAACGGGCATCATCGCTTCTTCACTCCGCTTTCGGTACCTATCGGTTGAGCGCAAGGCATAGATCGGGAACAGGCAGCAAGATTTGGCACAACGATCGGGAAGCGCAGACCTTCCACTTCATGGCGGACGCGTGCCGAAATGGCTTGGCGACCGCATGACGCGCCTTGGCGCGGTCATGTGCGAGGCGATCATTCACCACTACGGTCGCGAGGAGCTGCTGCGCCGGTTGGCGCATCCCTTCTGGTTCCAGTCGTTTGGCGCCGTCATGGGAATGGACTGGCATTCATCCGGCATCACGACCAGCGTCATCGGCGCCCTGAAACGTGGTTTGACTCCGCTCTCCGGCGAACTCGGTATTCACGTGTGCGGCGGCCGCGGCGCGCATTCGCGCAAGACCCCGCACGAGCTTGCCGCCATCGGCGAGCGCGTCGGCTTCGACGGAACAGGCCTGGCAACTGCCAGCCGGCTCGTCGCCAAGGTTGACAGCGCCGCCGTCCAGGACGGCTTCGATCTTTATCTGCATGGCTTCATCGTGACCGATGATGGCGACTGGGTCGTGGTGCAGCAGGGCATGAACGGCGACAACAAGGTGGCGCGCCGTTATCATTGGCTGTCCGAAGGCCTGAAGAGTTTCGTCGACCAGCCGCATGCCGCCATCGAGGGCGCCAACCAGGGCGAGATCGTCAACCTGACCGACCGCCGCGCCGATGCCTCGCGCAAGGGGCAGCTGGAGCTGCTGCAGGACCTCGGACCGGATCGCATCCTGAGGGAATTCGCCGCGCTCGAGCGTGACGTGACTACAGAACCGGAGCCCGAGCAGCCGGTGCTGCCGCACCTGGTCATGCCGGCGCACCACGACGTTCGCGAAAGCGATGTCGTCATGCGCCGTCTTCATGGCAACATGGCTGCGGCTGCCGAGCGTGGCCCCGCCGATTTCTCCGACCTTCTCCTGGTCCCCGGCGTCGGTGCGCGCACGGTGCGGGCGCTGGCGCTGGTGGCCGAGGTTCTGCATGGCGCGCCATGCCGTTTTTCCGATCCCGGCCGCTTCTCGCTGGCGCATGGCGGCAAGGACAGGCATCCATTCCCGGTGCCGCTGAAGGTCTATGACGAGACGATCGGCGTGCTGAAGTCGGCCGTCCACAAAGCAAGGCTCGGACGCGACGAAGAAATCGGCGCCTTGAAGCGGCTCGACGACCAGTCACGGCAGGTCGAACGCTATGTCACAGGTCCCAGCTTGAAAGAAATTGTCGCCGGAGAGTTCGATCAGTCGCATCTGCTCGGCGGTCGCAGCGTGTTCGGCTGGGAGGCCGCATCCGAGGCCCCCGCGGACGTCGAACAAATCAAGCAAAAGGGATAATCGGCCCGGAACGCAATTCAGCGGACCTGTCTCGATCCGCGTTCGGCTTCAGGCATCCAGATCGATCAAGGCGATGCCGAGTTCCGGCCGCTTCCTGCGGCGCAGGTGGCCAGGCGCTTCCACCAATGTGACTTCGAGTGTCGGCCGAACAATGCCTTCGAGCAGATGTCCGCCCCGCGTCGTGCCATCGCGCAACCCGAGCACCGCGTGGATATGAAGGCTGGGCTTGCCGTCGTCGCCGATCGCGACATCGCCGATAGCGCTGAGCACCTCACACTGTTCGCGGACCGGGATTTTGCGAAAGGTCTTTTGCCCAAAGTCGAACCAGCCGACGGTCGCCGTTTCGAAGGCGCCGAGCGCAGTCAGCGAGGCGCCGCCAATGTCCTGCTCGACCGCGAAAGAGGTAAGCGCCGCGAACGCTTCCTCGCCAGGATCAAGCACCACCACAAACGTCCGTTGTCCGGCGCTTTCGGCGACGAGTTGCGATTTCATGATTTCACTCCAGACGCCATCTCGGCTTTTGCGTTGTCGTCTGTTCTGTCGATGGGGTTTGGCGGCGCTAATTGTGTCGCGCCACCAAATCGGAAATGTAACTAGTAGCCGCCGATGATCGGCAATATCTCGCCGGTGATGTAGCTCGAGCAGTGCGGCGAGGCGAGGAACACATAGGCCGGCGCGATCTCCTCCGGTTGTGCGGGCCGTTTCATTGGCGTGTCCGCGCCAAATTTCGAAACGTCACCGGCTTGCTTGTCCGACGGGTTGAGCGGCGTCCACACCGGGCCCGGCGCCACGCAGTTCACCCGAATTCCCTTTTCGATGAGGTTGCCGGAGAGCGCGCGCGTGAAGGCATGAATGCCGCCCTTGGTCATCGAATAATCGACCAGCTGCCTCGAGCCCTCGATGCCGGTTACGGAGCCGCTGTTGATGATCGCCGAACCGGGCTTCATATGCGGCACGGCCTCCTGCGTCATGTGGAAGTAGCCGTAAAGGTTGGTCTTCAGCGTCGTGTCGAAATGCTCTTCGGTCAGCTCGCTGAAGTCGCTGGAATGGACCTGGAAAGCGGCGTTGTTGACCAGCACGTCGATCCGGCCGAATTCCTTCACCACCTCAGCCACAGCCTTGTGGCAGTGGCGGCGTTCACTGACGTCGGCCTTGACCAGCATGCAGCGCCGGCCCTCGGCTTCGACGGCCTTCTTCGTCTCTTCGGCATCCTTGTCCTCGCAAAGATACACGATCGCCACATCCGCGCCTTCGCGCGCATAAAGCACGGCGACGGCTCGGCCGATGCCGGAATCGCCGCCGGTGATGACGGCCACTTTGCCATCGAGTTTTTTCGATCCGATATAGAAGGGCGCGTCATAAAGCGGCGCCGGCTCAATCGCCCATTCGTGCCCCGGCTTCGGCTGATGCTGTTCGGGAAAGGGCGGCTCGGGATATTTGCGTGCTCCGGCCTGCATGGCGCCTTGTTGCTTGCCCTTGCCCTTCGATTTGTCCTTGGCATCGATGCCGCGCTGGATATGGCGTTGCTTGGCGGCCTCGCCGGCGATTTCCGATTTCATCTGCATGGCTGCCTCCTTGGCTTGGAGGAAGGACAACGCATGTCCGGCGAAAAAGTTTACGCGACGGCGTCTTTGCTTCAGTCCCGCGATGCGTTCGACAAGCGACGTTGCAGCCGCGGCAACGCGTCCAAAGCGCCAGGAAATCGACGGCGCGTACTGCCCAACCGGCAACGAATGGCGCGGCCGGACGTTTGGGTACCAGCGGTGTCCGAGAACCTGAAGGCGCGCCAGCCCGGCAGAAGGTATTCCGAGGCTGGTGACCTGAAGATTTCCCGCTTCTCGGCCGTACAGGCGATCTTGTCACTGGATCGCGCCAAGGGAGAGGAAAATGGCTGAAGGTCATACCAAACCAACCGGGCCGGATCTGGTCGAGGGCATCGCGTTATCCGACCTTGCCGATGGCGCAAAGCTCCTCGGCCATTGCGGCGATGAGCAGGTGCTGCTGGTGCGCCGCGGGGCCGAGATCTTCGCCATCGGGGCGACATGCACACATTATGGCGGGCCGCTCGTCGACGGTCTTGTGGTGGGAGACGCCGTCCGGTGTCCCTGGCATCACGCGTGCTTCGATTTGCGTACAGGCGAGGCCTTGCGCGTTCCAGCTTTCAGTCCACTCGCTTGCTGGTCGGTGGAACAACGCGATGATTGGATATTCGTGGGCGAGAAGCGCAAACGGACGGCAGCCAAGCAGCGCGATGGAGGCTCCGGCCAGGTTCCAGAGAAGATCGTCATTGTCGGTGGCGGCGCGGCCGGTTTCGCGGCGGCAGAAACACTGCGGCGCGAACATTATCAAGGCAGCCTTGTCATGCTCAGCGACGACGAAGCGCCGCCCGTTGATCGGCCCAATCTTTCCAAGGACTACCTCGCCGGCAAAGCACCGGAGGATTGGATTCCGCTGCGCCGAGAAAGCTTCTACTCGAAGAACGATATCGATCTGCGCCTCAATGCGAACGTCGCCAGCATTGATGCACGTTCTGGCGAAGTTGTACTCGCGGACGGGGCCCGGACTGCTTACGACAGGCTGCTGCTTGCGACCGGAGCCGAACCGGTTCGCCTGACCATACCCGGCGCCGACCAACCACATGTTCACACACTGCGCTCGTTCGCAGATTGCAAGGCGATCATCGAGCGAGCCACGACTGCGCGCTGCGCCGTCGTGCTTGGCGCCAGTTTCATTGGCCTGGAGGTTGCCGCGGCCCTGCGCTCGCGCGAGATCGAAGTTCATGTCGTGGCGCCGGAAAAACGGCCCATGGAACGGATCCTGGGTCCGCAAATGGGCGACTTCATCCGCGCCCTCCATGAGGAGAATGGTGTCGTATTCCATCTCGAGGACACCGCGAGCAGCATCGACGGCAGCAAGATGAAACTCAGCAGTGGCGATACGTTGGCGGCGGATTTCGTCGTCGTCGGCATCGGCGTGCGACCGCGGACATCGCTTGCCGAAACGGCGGGGCTCATCCTTGACCGCGGTGTCGTAGTAAACGCCTTTTTGGAGACGAGCGTACCAGGCATCTTCGCGGCCGGCGACATTGCGCGGTGGCCAGATCCTCACAGTGGCGAGAACATTCGGGTCGAGCATTGGGTAGTTGCCGAGAGGCAGGGGCGAACCGCGGCCCTCAACATGCTCGGCCATCGCGAGAAATTCGTCGCCGTGCCGTTCTTCTGGAGCCAGCATTACGATGTTCCCATTAACTACGTCGGCCATGCCGTGCAATGGGACGAGATCGCGATCGATGGAGACATCGTTGCCAAGGATTGCCTGCTCCGCTTCAAGCGCGAAGGGCGCACGCTGGCTGTCGCATCGATCTTCCGCGACATCGAAAGTCTAGGGGCCGAGGTGGAAATGGAGCGCCAAATCACCTAGCGAAGCGCCCGCTGTACGGCCGGTTCAGCCCGCGCGATCAGTCTCGGCGCGCAATGATCCAGTCGGTTGCCGCCGCGAGATCGGCGACGGTTGCGGTCGGGCGCGGATCAAACCGTTTCTCATCGCCCTGCCGGTATTTGCCTGTCCGCACCAGCAGCGCGCCCGAAAGTCCGGCGCGCAGGGCGCCAGCTATATCGGCCTCGGCGTCGTCGCCGACCATGATCGCCTGATCTGGCGGACAGTCCATGCTTGCCAGCGCCGACAGAAAGAATTCCGGCGAGGGCTTGCCGAGAACGGTTGCGCGTTTCAGGGAGGCAAATTCCAATGCCGCGACGAATGGCCCTGCATCGAGGCTGAGCTCGCCGTCAGCATCCCGAAACGTCCGGTTAGTGGCAAGGGCCAGCAACTCGGCCCCCGCGCTCAGTTCGCGGAACGCGTCATTCAACGCCGCATATGTGAAGGCCTCTCCGGCATCGCCGACGATGACGGCACGCTTGTCGCGATCCGGCAGGTCGCAAAAATCCGGCGCAAGGCCGGGGTGAACCAACAAGTATGGCGCGCGGCCATTGCGAAGCAGCCATTCGCGTGCAGCGTGCGCCGGCGTGAAAACATCTGCATTGGTAACGGTGAGTCCCATCGCCTCCAGACGTTCGAGAACCCTCTGTTTCGACGAGCGCGTGGTATTGCTTATGAAGCGTATGGCCAAACCGGCCTGACGCAAACGCGCAACGGCGTCGATCCCGCCTGGTATGGCGATCTCGCTATCGTAGATGACGCCTGCGAGGTCCAGCAGTACACCCCTTGTCATTGGTCCAGCATGACCACGAGTCCGCCATGCGTCAAATCCGGAACAAGGCCATTGTTGTTCCTTTTGGATCAGGGCGGGCAGGCGCACTCGATTAACCGACGGTCACTGCCACCATTCGGGGAAGGCCGTGCGGGCGGCTTCGGCCAGCGTCGCGATCTCCCTGTCGGGAACCGTAGGGCCAGAGTCGCGGGCCAAGCGGCGCCCAGCCGCCGCCATCGCTTTGTCGAGGGTGAATTGCACCGCCGCCGGGCGAAGTGCCAACACCCGCATCAGGCTGATGCCGATCTGGAAGGGCAGGCGCGCGGTCGGCCATCGCGGCCACCAAGTCGCTAAGCCGGTCGACTCCGCAAGCGCAGGAGGCACCTCTTCGCGCCGCAATGTGTGTGGACCCGCAGACAACGAGGCCGGACGCGACCCGCAACCGACAACGATCCCTGCCGGGCGGCGGTGAACGGCGACGTTGGGCCCTATCGGAAATCCGCCGGGAGCGATCTTTACAGTTGGCCGCCCAGCCATTCCCGCAAATCGCGGTCTTGCTGACTTTCGGCAATGGGCGGCGAGGGCCGCATCCGGACATACCAGATGGCGGCAAGCACTCCGGCAGCCCACGCGCCGGCGAAAACATTCGCAATGAGGTCGATTGGAACCTCCCAAGCCGGCCAGAACATTAGCACGGCATCATTTAGGGGCGCGACACCAATTAGGAGTAGAGCAGGTGGAGCCGTGGGAGCAGAGGGAGCGTCACCGCAGTCCACCGTCTCAACCAGCTTGCGAGGATGCAGCCAGCCGGCCAAGGCCTGGATGGGCGCTTGTGAATCGGAACAATCGTCGCGGCCAAGATGGCGATGAGCAACAGCCATGCGGCCTTGAAGGCGGCGCGTAGCATTCTCAGGCAATAGCAATGATCGGAGGATCGGTCGCAACGCTCAACGTATTAAGGCGCCGAACAATCCATAAGTTATTAAACCTCACCTGGAGGAGGCCATGCGTAGCAGATCGGTGGATCTGCCGCAGGAAACAGGTCATATCCGACGGTTAATCAATTCGGCTTATGTCCGAATGTAGTAGCAGGTGTACTGACCGTTTCACGATAGTATTCGACCTTGGCCTCTGGCAAGGTTCGGAAACATTATATGGAACGCAATGTCCACTACCTCGTCATGGACTTCTTGCGCATTTTTGCAGCGCTTTTGGTGTTACTGAACCATTTCGCGACATTCGCCTGGAGCAGTGCGTCAGTCGCCGAGGGAAGCGATGTCGCCTTCGGTTTTCTGTCGGCGTTTGCCGGTTTGGGTGCTGTAGGGGTCGAAGTTTTTTTCGTAATTTCCGGGTTTGTCATTGCCATGAGCGCCTCAGGCGAAGGGGGCGCGTCGCACGCGCTGCGTTTCGCGCGCATGCGCGCTACGCGTATATTGCCCGCCTTGTGGCTGTCCGCGCTCGTCAGCCTGGCCGCACGAACTCTTTATGGCGAGGATTTTTCCCGTCTTCTGATGGATTTTTGCAGATCGGTAACGTTGTCTCCTAAGGGCCCTTATATCGACGGGGTCGTATGGTCTCTCGTCGTCGAGGCCGTATTTTACGTCTTGGTGGCCGCGTCAATTTTGTCGAGGTTTCGTTTATCACTCTATGATCTGGCCAAAATAATAGGGTTTTCCAGCTCGGTATACCTTCTTGTTCTCTCCGGGTTGCATTTGCTGCCGTCGTCCTCGTGGTCGGAGGAAGCGATTTTGGTGCTTTCGCGGTTCCCCTTCAAACTGCTTCTGCTGCAGCACGGCGTTTTCTTCGCTACAGGCATGATCTTCTTTCTTGTCAGGAACGGCGGTGATGACCGTAACAAAATGGGGCATGCGGCGAAGACAGTGTTGATATTGTTTTTTGGCAGTATGAGCACGGTGGAGATCTTCATTTCGATTGAACGCGGTTATGAGTACAAGCTCTCAGCAGTGATAATTTGGTTGATATGCATGTACGCAATGGCAGCAGGAATAAAATATGGTGAGTTCTTTAAACATAAACTTTATAGGTACAACGCGCTTGTGAAGTATATTGGAGGAATAAGCTACCCTATATATCTGAATCACTATTCATTTGGCATGATTATGGTATGGTGGTTGTTTTCATTGGGTTTTCCGATGCCCATTGTTTTCGTTCTCTCCATCCTGCTCGTTTTAGGTTTGAGCATGGCCGTTATGTGGTTGGAAAAGAGGATTCAAAACGCCGTCAGGGGACGGTTCCCTAAGCCCGCCGCCAAACGAGATCAAAATGGCGGTTTAGCGTCCCCGATAGGGAATCAGGAAACCCCACGGCTATTGGGTGGTGAGCAGTGGGGACGTAACCGATGAGATGCGGGCCGACTACATCAACAGCCAGGTCCTGCCCGAGTCAGGCGACATTTTCAGCGTGACCTGAACTCAGTCCGCCAAGGGTATACCAATTTGGCGGTGGAGCGTTCACGCTATGGAGCGCAATTAAGGCGGTTGAAGTGCCGCTCGCCCTAAGCGCTGGATTCCATGATGCGCAAAAGCCGATGCGCCCCGGCACTCCAGACATACCCTCTTCCGGGTACGTGGCAGGCGGTCTCTTCGCAGTTGCGAGGTAATCGGGGAGTCATAGCTACCGCGAATGAGGTATACCTTGCCACTGTCGCGGCTGAAACCGGAGACAGTTTGGCTCGAAAGAGGGGCGTCAATCGACCCATTCCGGGTCCTGGAACTGCAGCGAAGGTTACTCATCGAGCCGGAGTAGTTCCGAGCGTCTGAACTAACGCTCTTGTCCGTTGAAACGTCGTCACGGCAAAGAGAAAATCTCGTGCCGGCCCCAGTGGCGAGCCGCTGGTCCTGTGAGGCAGCTGACCTACAGCGGCTTGCAGCGTTGCACTTGAGTGAATCGGGGCTGCTCGAGTTGGAGCATTCCGAGGTGTTACCTGCGAGTGAAATCAGAGGGTTGCATAAAGGAAGTGGCACGTTCCGCCCGATTGAACGACCGGGCGGTTCGCGCCGGACAACGTCAGCGCGACCTCAAGTCAGCAGCGATGCTTGGCTTGCAGTCGGTACGGCGAGCCAGTCACACCGAAGGTCGTAAGCGATCCGTAAGCGTGCGTGTTCGAAAGTTGCACGGTGAGTGGCTGGTGTTACCAAGCGCTTCCGACCGCCGGAGGCCTTGCCATTCGAATGGATGGTGCAGAGAGTCGGTCAAACTTTATGATGAATTTCGGGTCCTACTGAGCTCGATCAGGCGTGATCCTTGCCTTTTTGTGAGAGTGCAGTGCAATATCACCCATTGGTTGTAGCCCGCGCAGGGTACTCAACATGTCAAAGCTGGAGTACGTTTTTGCGTAGGGAGGTTATCTAGGGGCGGATTGGCGGGGTTCGAATGACGTATGCTACAAGCCTTTCATTGAGTGAGAATGAACACCGGCCGACGTCAGTCGCAATCAAAAGCGACGATAAGGCGTATATCAAGGCGCTAGGCTTCGTGCCAAAGCGATATGCGGCGGAAACCGCTATCGTCAATCAGGGCGAGGACGGCGATCGCGTCTTCATAATCGAGTCTGGCTGGGGATGCATTTCCCATGATCTTGCCGGTGGCCAGCGACAGATTTTGGATTTTGCGCTGAAGGGCGACATTGTCCGGCCACAGACGTACTCGGGCACTGCTCTTGAGACATTTGTGGCTCAAACCGACCTTGCGGTGTTAGAAGCCTCGACCAAGACACTTGCTCTTGGCGCAGCGAAGTCGCCCTACATAGCCTCCCTTTTTCTCGAAACTCTCGCGCGCCAGAGAGCGATTGTTGCCCAACACCTAACCAATGTAGGTCGACGCAGCGCCTTGGCGCGTACAGCGCACCTGCTGCTCGAACTGAGAGCGCGATTGGAGCGCGTCGGCGCTGGCAGTCGCACTGCCTATGCTTGCCCTCTCACCCAGTACGACCTCGCGGACGCGCTCGGGCTGACGCCCGTCCATGTCAATCGAAAGCTGCGGGAATTGCGGGAACGCGGGTTTCTGGAGTTCCGCCAAGGTCATGTCCGCGTGCTGGATCGACTGGGCGTAACGAAATTTGCCGAGTTCGATGACAGATATATCGATGGTTGACACTTACATTGGCGCTCGACGCCAAGGCGGCGCGACGCGCGTCAAAGCAACACCGCCATCGGCGAAGCCGGCTGTCCTTTATTTTCGGCGACTACCCGCGCCTGGCAAACAACGCGAGATCCAGATTCCGGTCGGTGTGTTCTCTGATACCCTCCTTCCTAGACCAAATGAATTAGGAAAAGTGAAGGAGTAGAAATTTTTTAGGTTTTGTTAACCTAAATTAGTGAAGGCGCATCTTTTCGGCGATAAACATTATGGACGGGATAGTGCTGGTCCATGGCGGGGCTTGGGAAATCCCACAGTTATAGTGAAGGCGACGCGAACAGAACATCGCTCGTGGGAAATAGTATTTGCCTGAAGTCCATCTCGTACTGGTCTTGAAACGTGGGTAAAAGTTTGGGGAGTAAGTTCATGGTTCCGACAATTCAAATGGATAGCAAATCACCCGGTGCACTGGAATTCGTATCGCGGACGACCGGGAATGGAATACATCTTCATAGACACGGCTTAGCCGAATCCTGCCTGGCTCTGCTGGATGAGCGAGTGCTTGACCGACAATGTCTTGCGCAATGCCTGACCGCCTATGGCATCGGGAAGGAAATCCTGTCGTTCAGTTCGATCGAAGAGTGGCGGCATCAAGAGAATACACTGTCGACGTCGGCTATTCTGCTGAACGTGGGCAGCCGAAAGGTGACAGACGCAAAGACCGGCAGCGAAATCGCCGATCTTGTGAATGAGGCCCACCCGGTTCCAGTGCTGATTTTGGCCGATACCGACGATCTAGAGCAGATTCTGAAGGCGTTGAATTATGGCGCAAAAGCCTATATCCCGTCGTCGATCCGTTTCGAAATCTGTGTTGAAGCCGTAAATCTTGTCCTTGCCGGTGGCACATTTGTCCCTGCAAGCAGTGTGCTTGCCCAGCACAAGGCAATCGACACGGGCGTCGATGTGACAAGGCCCATGGCGAGTGTGTTCACGGAGCGGCAAGAAGAGGTCGTCCAGGCTCTCAGGCGCGGGAAGGCGAACAAGATAATCGCTCACGAGCTCAACCTCCGAGAGAGCACGGTCAAGGTCCATATCCGCAATATCATGAAGAAGCTGAAGGCGACGAACAGGACGGAGGTCGTCTACAAGCTCAATGAGATGTTTCCTGGCGTCCACGTGTTGAGCCGACCGAGCTAAACGGTTTTGTCGTCATGACAGCGGCACGCTGCATGCTCGCAATGGAGTCCATCGGTGGCGATCCTGCTCGACCGTTGCAGTTCGCCGCTCTTTTCGCTGCAAGATATGGATTGAAGCCATGCTAGACCGGCCGTTGGCGGCAATTGCTCACAAGCCATGGCTCGGGGCGGATGCCGCGCAGGACTTTATCAGCCTCGCTGACGTTGTTTCATTTGTTCGGCAGTACCTTTTCTCGATACTGGCGTTCATCGTCGCCGGAATCGTTTGCGCCACGTTTTACTTTGCTACATCGGATCCTATTTATGTCGCGCGAACCCAGATCCTGATCGAACCAAAGATACCCAGAAACCTTCAGCAGCAACCCGCCGAAGTGAATCTGTCGCTCGATACCGCTCAGGTCGAGAGCCAGCTCGCAGTTCTGCGCTCCCAGAAGATCGCGATGATGGTGATCGATGACCTTGGACTCATGGACAATCCAACGTTCAGGGATATGCACGGTCCGAACATCGGCGAGAGGTTTCGCAGGGCTTGGATGAGTGTCGTTGAGGCCGGCGGGCTCAATACCAGCTATGCTGCATTGACCAATTTCTTCCAACGAGTGCTGCCCGGGCCGGATCGAATCCAAACCAATAGTCCGCAGCTGGAATCCGAGCGTCGGCGTAGCGCGGTCGAAATATTCAGCGATGGCCTGGATGTCCAGCGCGTCGGTGTCTCGTATGCAATAGACATTTCGTTCCAGTCTCTGGACCCGGCATTGGCGGCACGCATCGCAAACGCCACAGCGGAGGCGTTCGTGCGTGAGCAAGTGCAAACGACAACAAAAGCGGCCGGCGAAGGCATCGCATGGTTGGAAAGGCGGATGCGGGAGGTCGGCGATCAGATGAACAGGGCGACCAGGGTCGCCCAGGAGTTTCGCGCAAAACACGACTACAGCATAGGTCAGGACGAGACGCCCATCGAGGGACAGGGTCTCGCGCCCAGCGAAGAACAGCCAGCACACCAGACAACGCTAGAGCAGTTGGAAGTTACAGCCGACACCTATCGCAAGATGTATGAAAGCCTGCTCGGGGCGTATACGAACTCGGTCGACCAGCAGCCTTATCTGATCGCCAATGCTCGTGTCATTACATCCGCAACGAGCCCAAAGAAAGCAAGTCAGCCGCGCAAGACGCTGATCCTCGCCTTTGGCGCACTTGCCGGAATGGTGGCTGGCATCGGATTTGCCGTGGCGCGGCGCGGCCTCGATCGGAACGTGAGGACTCCGCATCAGATCCGCCGCGAACTGGGCCTGGCCTGTATCGGAGAATTGCCGGTGGTCAGTTTCAGGCGGGGTGGTTTTGGCCGGCTTGACGAGGTGCTCAAGAATCCGGACTCTTCATTCAGCGGCAGCCTCGGGAGCGTCAAGGCGATCATGGGCTTGGCCGGGGCCACCCCTTCAAGACGTCGCATCGGAATCACATCCGTGTCCCCCGGTGATGGAAAGAGCACCGTTGTAAGCAATCTGGCGGCTCTGTGTGGGGTGTCGGGCACCGCGACCCTCGTGATCAACGCCGACCATAGGTCGGCACTGGCCAACGAACTTCTCTTGTCCTCCGATCTCAACGTGATCGATGGGGATTCCGGGAGCCGCAAAGATATCGGCACGCAAATCCAGTTCATTGAAAAGACATCGTTTTATTACCTGAAGAACGATGTGTCGAGTTCGACGAATTTGCTTGTTCCCGATAATATGGAGAAATTACTGAGCGACGTTGGCGCCTACAGTGTCGTCATTGTTGAGCTCCCACCGTTTAGTTCAGGTGCCGAAGGGCTTGCTGTCTGCCCGCTTCTTGATGGCGTGATTGTGGTGGCGCAGTGGGGCGTGACGCCGCTTGATCAACTGGAAGACCTGACGCAGACACTCAAAAACACCAATTCGTCCGTCCTTGGCGTGTTGATGACACGTGTTCGTTCTGTTTCGGCTCATCGTTACCGGAAGCGCGCAGGCCAAGCACCGCGCTGACATACTGTCTTCCTCGCGGCGGTGTCAGTCGAGCGCGAGCCCAGCGGCAAGTCTCGACACCGCCTGTCAATTCGAACACCTGCCTGTCAAAATGAATCTGCGCCCCTGGCAGGGCGATCGATTCTGATATCGTGCCACATTGGACGGAGCAGCCATTCGTCCGTACCCCAGCCTAGCATCTTAGGGGTAGCCCCCGCTGCCAATCATCCCCAATCTACCACCTTTTCCCTGCTTGCCGGAGATCATCCGTCGTTGACAAAATGCAAACGAAAACAGCTGAAATCGAGCGCAAGCGAAAATGTCCAACGTGATCGAAAGCAACCTGCGGCACTGCGATGACTTGGCTATTGAAGACTGGGCCATTCTGGTCGGAGCCAGGCCTGCGGCGACATTGCTTCTTCGGCGTGAAAGCGACGCGCCCGCCACATCGAACACGCCAGACCCATCGTCGCCTCAACTCAACGCAAGCCAAGACCATGGCACCGTCTCTCTTGAGCCGGATATGCAAACGGCAAGCATTGAAGACGACGCGCGGGGCGACCGGCGACAGCCTCTCGGCGGTTGGGCCAAGAGGCTGCTGGATCTGATGGTAGCCTCGACAGCGCTCATTCTGGCCGGTCCGATCCTGGTTCTGATCCCGCTTCTGATCAAGGCCACCACAGGCGGTCCGGTGCTGTTCGTTCACCGCCGTATTGGATTCAACGGAAAGGTCTTCGACTGCTACAAGTTCCGCACCATGGTACAGAATGCCGAGGAGGTGCTCGAACGGCATCTGAGCTGCAATCCACAAGCCGCCCAGGAATGGGCAGCCAACCAGAAACTGAAGTGCGATCCGCGTATCCTGTTTTTCGGAAACATGCTTCGCAAATCGAGCCTGGATGAGCTGCCGCAGTTGTTCAACATCTTGCGGGGCGACATGAGTTGCGTCGGTCCGCGTCCTGTCGTTGCCGACGAATTGCAACGCTATGGCGCCGCATCGCATGAATATTTGAAGACGCGGCCAGGACTGACCGGCCTCTGGCAGATAAACGGGAGAAACATGATCGAGTATTCGCATCGCGTATTGCTGGATACGCGGTACGTTCGGACATGGTCTCTACGCCTCGATCTTTCGATCCTGATGCGGACGATACCGGCAATGATGAAGTTTGATCAGACCTCCTGAACTTGGCTATGTCAGGGGGTGCGGCAGAAACGGCCTCAAGCGATTGGCGCCCGCAAGGGATTGCCGCCCACTCTATTGTCGTCTTGGGCGGTGCCGCAGCACGGCAATTGCAAGGCCGACCAGATAGGCAATTTGGGTGACGACAACAAGATAAAACGTCGAGCGGATGGTGCTTTGAACAGTCAGGTGAAGAAAACTGCCTACAGCGATGCTGCCGACGATCACCACCAAGGTCGCCACTATCAGCGCCGGCGCGCGCAGCGTAAGCCCTATTGTCAGGGCAACGCCCGCAACGCCGACAATGGCAAGCAACACGGCGACCTCCTTCCAGGGGCAATTTACGCCGCGCAAGACCAACCCTGTCCCAAGGAAATCAGAGTCGCTCGTTATTGTGAAGCCAACCATTTAGCTCAGCGGTTCCGGCGGCGCCGTCAGGGTCTGGATCATTGATGGTCGGAGTGTGAAATGCAGGTTTCCCTCGTTGGGGCACTGATTTGCACGGGACTCCTGGCCCTCGTCGTTTATATGCGCTGGTCGCTGATCACTGCACTGATTGCCTCGCTGGCTTTTGGTGCGACGGCAATCGGGACAATAACCTCGCTTGGCGGTTCATCGCCGCTTATCTTTACCGTCTTTGATATGCTCGTGATAGTAGCCGCGCTGGCTCGACGGGGAATCTGGAGAGAAATAGGCGCGGTCTTCGTTCGTATAGGTGCCGCATGGATCGTCTGCGCGCTGATGATCTATGTCTGCATCGGAGCGCTGTTATTTCCGAGGCTCTTTGCAGGGCAGACAAGCGCCTTCGTCGCTTCCCGCACCGGCAAGGGCGTCTACGAAGCGGCCTTGGCGCCGGTATCGGCCAATATCTCTCAGGCGGGATACTTTGTTCTGGGAGGGCTGACGTTCCTGGCGGCCTGTCTGCTGCTTCAGCGCAGCGGCACGTTGGCCGACATCAGGCGAGGCTTTTTCCTTTGGTTCAGCTTGCACGTGCTGATGGGCATTCTGGATTTGTTGGGCAAGGTGACCGGCGCCGGCGACATCCTCGCCCCGATTCGTACGGCCAACTACGCCATGCTGACGCAAGTTACGGAAGCTGGGTTTTGGCGGATCGCGGGGGCGTTTTCAGAGGCATCGTCGTTCGGTGGGGCATCGCTGGCAGGGCTGGCGTTCACCTACACCTATTGGCGCAAGACCGGATCCAAATTCGCATTGGCGTTAGGAGCGGCCCTGTTTGTTCTTCTGCTGCTGTCGACATCGTCGACCGCCTACGTTGGTCTTGCAATCGTAAGCGTGCCCGTTGTCTTTTCCATCGTGAAGTCGCTCGCTTCAGGTCGGCTGAGGTCGGGGGAGGCACTGCTTATCGCGTTGCTACCGCCCTTGCTCCTCTCCGCGATGGCCGCCAGTCTGTTCTATCCGCATTTCTTCGATCCGGTCTTGCAGCTTGTCGACAACACGGTAATCAACAAAGTCACATCAGCCTCCGGCCAGGAGCGCAGCTACTGGAACTACAAAAGCCTGCAGTCTTTCTTCGATACAGGTGGACTGGGGGTCGGGTTGGGAAGCTCGCGGGCCTCGAGTTGGCCGATCGCGGTGCTTTCCCAGTTGGGGCTGTTCGGCACCGCGATGATGACAGTTCTGTTGGCAATGCTGGTGCGGGGGGTGCGGGGTGGCCGCGGTCGCATCGATCCCGAGATCGACGCGATCGCGTCGAGTGTCCGCGCTTGCGCCTTATCGGCGCTCGTGGCTGGATCCCTGGCAAGCGGCGGCGCCGACCCGGGTATTGTGTTCTTGATTCCTCTCGCTGTCGTTCTTGTCAGCCGGTTCTTGCCTGTTGAAGACGACAGTGTTGCTGAGGCTCCTGTAAGGACGCTCCGGCATTGGCGCGATTCCAGCGAACAGGTGATTCAATCGCAGGTCGGCACTGTCCCCGGCCGCGCCTAAAGCGATATAGGCTCAGAGCTTTCGGAAGTATCCATGAGCTCCGAAACCCATAGTGCTATCGAATCCACCATACAAAAGCGCAACCTTTTCGGGTTTATCGCTAAGGAACTCGTCGCAGGCCTTCTTTACCCCCGGATAGAGATCGACCGAGTCGAACAATCCAGGATCACTGTAGTCGTCTATCAGACATGCAGCACCCTTTGATAGGCGAGGATACACATACTCCAAGCTGACCTTGACTGAGTCGTATAGGTCACCATCCAGATGCGCAAATGCAATTTTGTCCGGCAACTGTGTGGGAAGCGTATCTTCGAACCATCCCTGGTGAAGAATAGGCTGCCGAAGATTCAAACGCTTGAAGTTTGCCATGAGCGCATCCTTCGTAGTGGCCATGTCGCCCTTGTGAGCGTTGGCGTGGCCGTCTTCGGCACTGGCGTTCGGGAGACCTTCGAAGCTGTCATACAAGTGAAGGTTCCTGCTTGGATCGTAGTGCTGAAGTATGCGTTGGAATACCACGGCTGACTTGCCTTCGTGGCATCCCAATTCACAGAAGTCTCCCGGTACGTTGTAGAAAAGCGCTGCGCCTGCCAAGTGATACATGTCCATTCTCTGTTCAACACTGGTCATCCAGCCCGTGCGAACAGGTGGTGCGAGGACGAGATTTATTCCAAGTTTTCGGAGAACCTTGTTGGCAAAGCGAACCGCCTGAGACTTGGATGGCTTCTGTTGAATCCATTCATCGAACGTGTTGGTCAAGAAGACGTTCGGTAGTTCAGTTGCTTGCATAGCGAAGTCTCTTTTCCTATCAAAGAACGCGATGGCAATAGAGCCCATATAGTGCGTGTATTTGTCAAAGGAAGTTACCTGATCTATATCAAGCAGTCGCGCGTTTCTACCTAATCCTTCTTGCAAGACCCGCCGGGAGGCTACGGAATGCCTACAGTATCGCCGACGGTTTCTGCTTTGAGTTCTATTCCTGGCGCCTCATGCCGCTCGGTCGATGTCAAGTCCAGCGCGCCTGTTTCATCCGGAGCCAGTGGTATTTCAATCTTGATCGTGTCTCCGGGCTCCACGACACTCGTCTCGTTAGCTTGGATTTGCACTGTCGTACCATCCGCCGACGGTCGGAAAATCGTGTAGATCGGCGCAGCCAGATCCGCGTCGGCTCGCCGGGCAAGAAGATTCGGGGCAGATATCGCGGAGTCGTACAATAGCCGCCTTGCTGTTTCTGTCTTGCTGTCGAGAGCATCGAGTTCAGCTTGAGTTTGACGCAGGTCGATCGTTATCTCCTTTTTCCGTCCGTCCTCGAGTTCGAGAATTGATATGTCTGTCTTACTGATTTCCTGACGCCCGCGCAGCAGACTGGTTTCCGCCGACAACCTCTCGCTCTGCGCCTGGGCAAGGGCTCGTTCTAGAGAAAATTCACGCGGCGCCGCCGCAAGACCTTTGACCACAAGCGCCGAAACCGCTGTCAACTCTTTCTGGATGGAGCCGATCTGCTTGTCGAGGAAAACGAGTTGCGATCCCAGCGAGGCGAGTTCTTTCTGGAGGAACTCACGCAAACCTTGAAGCGCCTTGATCTGAGTGTCCAACCCTTCGCTGCGCGCTTGGAAGATCAAACGCTCCTGCTTCATGAGCATAGCAAAGACGTCGTCGTGAATGCGCGACGTCAACTGGGCTGGAAACTGAATGTCGCTGGCATGCGAGAGTTCCGCCTCGAGTCGTGCCTTGCGAGCGAGGAGATTGGCCTCGTTCAGTCTAAGCAGGTTCACATCCCCTCGACCTTGGATCACCTCGCGCTCGAACCTGGCGTCCCTGTCCTCTCGAGTCCGCAATCCGCCCGCGATGCTCAATGCCTGCAAGACGGTCAGCCCAGGCCGATATGCGAATTCTCCCGACTGCGTCACCTTGCCGACAACGTAAAACGGTCGGAACTGGACGATCTCCACCGCCGTGTTCGGTTTTCGCATAAGGCCGACACTTTTCATCAGCCTGTCGCCGATGGAGTTCGCAATCTCGCCGGTGGTGAGGCCGGCAGCCTTGATTTCACCGACCAGCGGTAGCGAAACGGAGCCGTTGGGACCGACCGTGTATTCGTCGTTGAGAGCCTCCCAGCCAAATATCGTGTCGCGCGACGCACGCCATTCGTAGACCTTGATGCGGAGCTTATCCTGCGGGCCGAGCACATAATCTTTGGCGTTTGCGGCCGAAACACCCAACATGCAGGCCAAGGACATCACCGCCGACACCACGACGTGGAGCAGGCGCCAAGCCTGGCGCCGATTGGACAGCCTGCCGGAGCACCGGGCTCGGTGATTTGAGCAAGTGCCTCTGTCGATCGAAAAGGACGGGTCATCGAGCATCTTTTACCTCTGCGTTAGATCTCCAGAATAT
This sequence comes from Mesorhizobium sp. WSM4842, assembly GCF_055901575.1. Lineage (NCBI taxonomy): Bacteria > Pseudomonadati > Pseudomonadota > Alphaproteobacteria > Hyphomicrobiales > Phyllobacteriaceae > Mesorhizobium > Mesorhizobium sp. WSM4842. The sequence continues at coordinate 5,554,794 of NZ_CM148372.1, read as the reverse complement.
ATTCTGGCTGCACCCGGCCTCTTGCGACGTGTGAAAGAGCCAGGAGATTGCCGCGCAGGCGTCCTCTCCGGTCGATATAGGATTCCGGCCAGAGGCTGCGCGCGAGATTGGCAAGCAGATTTTTGCTCATCAATCTAAGTGCGACAGTCGATGGAACGGTCCCTTTGCGGATGAGGTAGATTGGGTTCGCCACCTGAGAATAGCCGAAACGAACGCCGTTTACGCGACCGCTCTTGATGCCGAGATGAACCCCGCGGATCGACTGCAAAAAGACGACCCGCCCTCTGGCTCTCAATTGGCTGGTGAAATCAACGTCTTCCTGCCACCCATAGAGCACGAGCCGCTCATCGAAGCGCAGGCCGCCGATGAATGCCGCCCTGATCGACATGTTGCATCCATAGGCGCTGAGTCGATCCACGGCGCGCGCTTCAGTCGCTGTGCCGGCTTCGCGAAGCGCCTGGATACCCTCGTCCCACGTGAGCCCTGCAGTCGTCGCACCGTCCTTCAGCACGTTTCCAGTCACCACGGCCCAGTCGGGCTGCTGCTTGAACGCCTTCGATACGCCTTCGAGATAGTCGTCTGCAGGAATGAAATCGTCGTCGAAAAAGGTGATTATGTCGAAACAGTCGCCTGCGATATCGAGGGCGATGTTGCGCTGCGCCGGCAAGCCGGTTTTTCCGAATACGCGCGATACAGGAAACCGGCAAACCGTGGTGCTGGGAATATGGTCGGCGTCGGGAGCCGAGAGTATCACCGCGTCAGGGAGCAGGGTCTGTCGCTCAAGCTGTGCGAGAAGCCGAGCCACATGTTCCCTGCGACCGAACGTTGCGACGATCACGACCACTTTCATCGACGATCAACTCTCCTCGCGGCCAATGGATGCAGATACGGCGCGCGACCACTGCTTGCGAAGTGAGCGCGCTATGATCCTAATCCGCCGGTCGCGCCGATACAGCCTGCGCATAAGGTTAGCGTTGAGGCGTGCTTAGGCCCATCGAAGTAGGAGACGTACCTCGTTGGAGTACATCCGGCCTCGGGAGGGTGCGGCGCTTAACCCGATAGGCAGCTTGTTTGGACGGGACGGACGACACACAGTCGCTGAGCATCCGGGCAACAAGAATTCCGGAAAAAGGGTGCCAACATTCCGTGAGGGGCAAAGCATGCGCCATGTGCGACAGCCGAAAGCAACCACTATGGTGGGCCGTGATGCCAAATATTTGCGATCCATCAGCAAGACGCCATTTGCCGCGATAGACCGCAACGCCCGCATCGCCGTCGTGCATGATTGGTGCCCCAACTTTCGGGGAGGGGAGCAGGTCCTTGCTCGGATCTGCAAGACTTTTCCGAGAGCCGAGGTCTTCACCCTCTTTGATTTTCTCCCGAAGGAAATCAAGGAAGAGTATTTTCCAGGCGTAATTTTCCACGTTTCCGGCATGAATCGACTTCCGTTCGTGGAAAAGTACTACAGGTCACTTTTCTTTCTCTGTCCGTTTATGATCGAACAATTTGATGTCACAGGTTATGACGCGGTAATTTCCTCTTCGGCCGCATTCTCTCGAGGCGTTCTGACTCGCCCAGACCAACTACACCTGTGCTATGTGCACAGTCCGGTGCGGTATGCGTGGGACGAACAATTCTCCTATCTGCAGCAAGCCGGCTTGGGATTTGGACCGAAAGGTCTTGCCTTTCGTTACATGCTTCACAGGCTGCGGACCTGGGACACCCGAACGGCACATGGTCCTGACCTGATGCTGGCAAACTCGAATTATGTCCGCTCTCGAATCGAACGGATTTACGGCCGCGACGCGCGGGTAGTCCATCCGCCCGTCGCCATCGAGGATCTTAAACTCGTCGTCAACAAGGATGACTACTATGTCACGGCCGCGTTCCACGCCCCGTATAAGCGTACGGATCTGATAATCGAGGCGTTCAGCAAAACGCCGTCGCGTCGCCTGGTTGTTGTAGGCGACGAAGTACAATCCAAGCATCTGCGATCGCTTGCCGGCTCCAACATAGTCTTCACCGGTTATCTGCCGCGGCATGAATACATCGAAAGAATCGCCAATGCTCGTGCGATGGTGTTCGCTGGATGCGAGGATTTCGGGATAACGCTTGCCGAGGCCCAGGCGTGCGGCACGCCATTGATCGCCTTCGGCCGCGGAGGTGCGCGTGACATTGTCCGGCCGCTTGGCGAGAGCGCCCATCCGACAGGTGTGCTCTTCGACCGTCAGGCCGTCGATTCCGTAGCTGGGGCCATCGATCTATTCGAGAAAAATGCGCTGTCCATTACGCCGCACGCCTGTCGCATGAACGCGACCCGGTTCTCCGAGGAAAGATTCGACCTGGCGATTCTCGACGCCCTCGGCCTGGCCCAGTCTGTCCAACTCGCTCGCGCAACCGAGTACAATGAACTCTTCGGAGCCGAGAGCTCGACGCGCGATATAACCGGTTCACTTATCGAGCCAATTCTACAATGAATTCATTTGACCTTCACATGGCAAGCAACAGCAAAGCGCTTCGGCCGGCCGCGTGTCCGTGCTGCTCGGCGCCCGTCAGCCGGTCAATCTACCGGGTCGAATCCATCCCGGTGCATAGCTGCGTCCTGCTTAATTCGGCCCAAGCAGCCCACGCCTTTCCCCGCCGCGACCTTGACCTCGCATTCTGCGAAGCATGCGGGTTCATATTCAACAAGGCCTTTGACGAAACGGTCATGGGCTATTCGACCAATTTTGAGGAATCCCAGCATTTTTCCAGCACCTTCAACAATTTCGCGAAGGGACTTGCACGCGAGATTGCACAAAAATGTGCGATAGCCGGCAAGCACGTGTTGGAGATCGGCTGCGGCAAGGGTGAATTTCTCCGCGAACTTTGCATATCGGGTGGCGCCACCGGGCTCGGCATCGATCCAGCTTATCGAGCCGACAAAGGCCGTAATGACGAGTACGGCGACGTCAAGATCATCGTCGATTTTTTCGGACCAGACTACCAGCATCTCCAGGCGGATACGGTCCTCTGTCGCCACACGCTCGAACACGTAAGCTCGGTTTCGAGTTTCGTGCGGCTGATCCGCAAGATGATCGGCAAAAGGACCCAGGATTGGGCCGTATTCGAAACGCCCGATGCAAAACGTGTGCTCGTCGAGAGCGCGTTCTGGGACATTTACTACGAGCATTGCTCCTATTTCAGTCCTGGCGCGCACGCGCGCCTGTTTCGCCAGGAAGGTTTCGACGTTACCGATCTGGAACTCGTCTATGACAACCAGTACATCGTTCAGTACGCCCGGCCGTCGGCAGGCCGGACGACACCGAGACTACCGCTCGAGCACGATCTGGAAGTGATGCACCGTTTGGCGGAAACCTTTCCCGCTCGCGTGCGAGCCGTTCAGAATTCCTGGCAGGAGCGCATTCGCGCCGCGCACGCCGCCGGCCGGCGGGTCGTCCTGTGGGGCGGCGGCTCCAAGGCAGTGTCGTTCCTGACGACCTTGCAGCTTGGAGACGAAGTCTGGGCAGCAGTCGACATCAACCCTTACAAGCAAGGCAAGTTTACGCCCGGAACCGGTCACCCGGTCATTGCGCCTAGCGACCTGTTGGACACTCCGCCTGACTTGGTCATCGTCATGAACCCGATATACCTGAATGAAGTGGCGCAATCCTTGAAAGCGCTGGACCTGCGACCCGAAATCGTCGCGGTCTGATCGCACTTTCGTTAAAGAAGAACCCGGAAAATGGAACGTTCCAAGTCGCCGCAAGTGTCCCTTGGTATGCCGGTTTACAACGGCGAGAATTTCGTTGCCGAGGCGATCCAGTCGATCCTTGAGCAGGACTTCGATGATTTCGAACTTGTCATCACCGACAATGCTTCGACAGATAGAACAGCCGATATATGTTTGGAATACGCGCGGCGGGACAAGCGCGTCCGCTATGTCCGAAACGCACGCAATTTAGGGGCCGCGGCCAATTTCAATCGAGCTTTCGAATTGAGCTCGGGCGAATATTTCAAATGGTGCGCGCACGATGACCTCTTGAGCAGTGGTTTCTTGACGGATTGCGTGCGTGCGCTTGACGCGAATGCCCGCCACGTCATTGCCTACCCGCGACTGCTGGGAATCGACGAGACCGGGCAGCTGACTTCCTATGTCGAAAGGGTGCTGCCGGACATGCAAGGATCGTCGCCCGCGTCCCGCTTCCGGTTGATGGTTGCTGCGCACGGATGGGATGCGGCGATGTTCGGCCTTTGGCGTCGGGATTCCTTAGTCAAAACGACATTGCACGAGCCCTACTACGGCTCCGACTGTGCGCTTCTGGCCGAGATGGCTCTTCTCGGGACGTTTGTTCACGCGCCCAACGCGATACTATACAGCCGCGACCATCCGACGCGCTCGGTGCGGTTGCCGAGCTCCGACCGATTGGCTTGGCAAAATCCTGGCGGCTCTAATGCGAATGCGTTTGAATTGTCGAGGCGGCTAAAACACCTCGTCGCGATTGCCTATCGGCACAGGCGCACAGCACCGATGGGTATGACACTGTTTCATCTGGTTGCATGGATCTTGGATCCGCTGCTCATCGCGAGATTTTGCCTGGAACTTGTGGGCGTTGTTTCTCCGAAGCTTCGTACCAAGCTCCGCGGCGCTGGGCTGGGAGCGCTGAAACGCATTCATGCCGTCTCAAACCGATCTCCTGGCTAGAAACGAGTGATCTGGTGCGGCGCCCGCCGGGAGGCTTTGCATGAACCTTCGCCAAGTCACGCCCGCGGCCGCAGCAGTGTCAGCCTTTCGAAAATTGCCGGAGGGCTCGGGCAAGAGAAATCTGGTGATCGTCCGGGCAGGGCGTAGCTCTTTGCATGCCGGCTGGACTGAGGGGACGGGCGAAGCCGACTTCGATCTTCTCGTCGCCGCCTACGAGCCTGGCGTCTCCCATGGACAGAACGATTTCAGCGTATTTCTGCCGGGGCGCAAGATCGCCGGGTATCATGCCTTGTTTCAATGCTACCCTGAAATTGTGACGCGGTATGATCTCATTGCATTGATCGACGATGACATCGAGGCGACAAAGTTCGACCTGAATCGTCTGTTCGCCATCGGCCGCCAATATAAACTTGATCTGTTTCAGCCAGCGCTGTCTTGGGACAGCTATTTCTCCTACGCAGCGACACTTGTCAGCGGCAAGCGATACGTGTTGCGATATACCAACACGGTCGAGATGATGTGTCCGGTGTTCAGCGCCAGGTGCCTGCAAACGGCGTTGAAATTATTCGGGCTTGGCTACGAGACGGGAATAGACCTTCTTTGGACCCGCCTGACTGACATGCCTTGGTTGCGTTACGCCATAGTTGACGATGTCGTTGTAAGACACACGCGGCCAGTCGGGACAACAAAGTCGCTTCAAGGTTTCGCCGCCAACGAGCGTTACGACGTACAGGTTGATGCCGTGCTGAAGAGGTTCGGCGCTGCGTTTCGCGGGTTCGTAACCTATGCAGCGGTTGACCGGCGCGGGCAGCTCATCCGGTCTCGCTTTCTGATCGGCCTTAACTCGCTGTCCCTTTGGCGGGCGCTGTCCAAGACGCCACTTAAATGGGCGCAGTTTATGCGCCGCTCGACCGACTATACGCGACACTGCTGGCTGAGGCCGGTCAACCTGCAACGGATCGACGTCGATGGAGTGGTAAAGTCAGGCCGTCAACCGCAAAAGGTGGGTCGCCGAATGCCACTGCCTGGATCTACCGAGCGTCCGTCCACCCGCTCATCCGGAAAATCGCAAGGTACTGGTTTCACGTCGTCTTAGATTGTGAGTCTGACTCTAAGGCATCTGGCCTTTGGACTTTCCGGGTAGTCCCCATCACAGCTTCCTCGGTAATGGCGCGCGGCTGCATGGGAGGCGGTGCCACAAACAGCCTGGCGAGGCGTTGGTAGATGCCGAGGTCACCAGCGAATGGACGCTCCAGCAGATGATAGGTTGCGAACCCCACGGCTACCGCCGCCGCCATGGTGGCGGGCGCGAGCAGGGCGCGAGCAGCGTCGTTCAACTCCAACCGATTGGCAACGGCGATGACCGCCGCGATAAAGAAATAGTGTGACAGATATATCGAATAACTTGCGTCACCCGCACGTTGCATCAGTGGAGAGCCGATCCTTGTCCCTGATTGCTCCAGCCCGACCACTCCCGCCACAATCAAGCCGGATGCGATGCCGAACCTCAGGAAGGTATCGGTCGGTGGCGAGACGGGGACGTCGCCGAAACCGATGACTTCCCCTCCAAAAGCGAGCCAAGAGACCCCGGCGGCGAGGCATACCCACCACCTCATGGGATTTCTGGCGGTGCGCGCCGAATCGTGGAAGTAGCTCGCCGCCAGCACTCCCAATACGAAATCCATCAGGATTGGCCGCGTATAGAAAAAAGCCGCGACCCCATAATCGGAAAGACCTCCAATGCTGTTTCCGATACCGGCAAGAGAGACGATAACAGCGGTGATCGCCATGAGCCTGGCGCGTTTGGGCAACAACAACGCGACTGCAAAAATGCTGTAAAAAAACATTTCGTAGTTCAAAGTCCAACCAAGGTAGTAAATAGGGTAAAGGCTATCTGGCGTTTTCTCAAACGGAATAAAAACTAGAGATTTTGCGATTTGAGAAACTTCTATTTGAGTGCTGTTTAAAACATCAGGCATGGTCGCGCTCAAAATCACTATAAGAATTGTGAAAAACGCGTACAGCGGGGCCACCCTAAGGATACGCTTCCTGTAGAATTGAATGGGCCGTATATTTTTATTTTGTGTCGTGCGGACCATGATGAATCCACTTATGACGAAAAATAGGTCCACACCTCCGTATCCAAAACTCCTGAGCCAATGCGGAAGGACGTCGGTCACGATCAGTTCCTGGGTATGAACCCAGACCACCAAAGTCGCGGCGATCGCCCGCATGACCTGAACATTGAAAACCATACCGGAAGGATTCCCGACTTCAACGTGGGCTTGGGCTCCGCATTTTCCTCTCGTCGCTGCCTACAAAGCGGGCGCTCCAGTCAACCTCGACCGGATCGACATCGGTGGGATCACAGACGCAAAGCGCAAGCCGCAGATCGCCGAATTATGCCACAATGATCTCCGCTGAGAGACCGAGCTTGCAGGCGGCCTGGGCAACTTCGTCTCGATAGAGCGGATTCATCACGACGATAGACTGCAGGGGCTTGCCGCGCAGGCTCTCGGGAGCAACCACCGGTGTCCCGGTGCCAGGAGCAAAGCGCCCCTGCTTGTGCGGGTTGACGTCGACCAGCGCCCCAATCCGCGCCCCTTCAGGAACGATGTTGACGAATGTAATGCCCTTTGATCCCGCACCCCAGACAACGGTCTGCTCCGGGTCTCGTGTTGCAAGGTAGCTGCGCCACCAGGCGACCTTGTCGCGATAGGTTCGGTCGAATCGGTGGACGAGCGCATCGATCTTGTCAGATTTTGAATACGGGGCCATCATCCGGGGTTCGCTAGGCTTTGCTTCGATGAAGAGGTACTGGTCACCGAACGACGCGCCCTGGTTAAGCACCTCGAATCCTGCTGTCTCCATCGCCACCCGCAGTGAGTGCGGCGTGAAGTAGGATACATGCTCGTAGATCAGATCCCAGATCCCCATGTCGCGCAATGTATAGAGGGCATTAGGCACTTCGATGTAAAATACGGTGCTCGGCTCAACGCCTGGATGGGAGCGAAGCCCATGCAGGAAGGCGATCGGGCTGGCTATGTGCTCCAGGACGTGACGGCAGGAGACGAAGTCAGGCTTGACGTCCGGATAGGCATCGCCGAACCAGTCATTGATGAACTCGACGCCGGCGACGTCGTCGCCCCGATTGTCTTCGAAGCTCCTGTCGAAACCAATGCCTCTGGCGCCGCTGGTTGAGCAAAGCCGTTTGAGGAAATCACCCTTGCCGCAACCGATATCGACGACCAATTTTCCGTCAATCGCGTAGGCTGTGGACAGGCGACCCGCGAGATCCTCGACAAAGGCCACGAAGCGCGGCGAGAAATGCAGGGAGTTCTCGTAATTCTGCGTATAGCCGATCCGACCATCTTCGAACGCCGCGTTGAAGAAATGTTCACAATTGCGGCAAAACGCGAGGACGAATTGGCCAGTCGGCGCAGCAGCGGCCGACTCTGCGTCAGGGTGCAGGGAATTGCACGAAAATGGGATGGCGTCCAATGATACCGAATGCAGCAGATCCTTGCACCGACAGACCGGACAATCGCTGCGAAGACGCATCGAATTCGTCACCGGTTCATGCGCCTCGCAGGCAGCGCTTTGGACTTGCACGGTCACACGATCCGCGGGGTCGGCACGGGGACGATGAATTTTCCGCCCCTGGCTCGATATTCAGCCTGTTGTTCCATGATTTCATCGAGGAAGTTCCAGGCAAGCACCAGAACATAGTCAGGTTGCGCCTCCAACAGAGCTTCCGTAGAACGGATCGGAATTTTCTGACCGGGCATGTGCTTGCCCTGCTTGTGGGTGTTGCGGTCTACGACGAAGTCGACGAGGTCGCGTCCGATGCCGACCGTATTGATCAAGGTAGCGCCTTTGGCTGCTGCTCCATAGGCAGCAATTGAGGCGCCGCTGGCTTTCAGCCGGTGTAGCAATGTGGAGAGCTCGACTTTCAATTTGTCGACCGTCGCGGAAAAATCGAGATAGTAATCAATGGCGTCAATCCCTCGTGCTCTTTCATGAGCGATCTGGTTGGTGACGCTCGCTCCGACATGTTCCCGCATTTCGACATACAGGCGAAGTGAGCCGCCATGAATCGACAAGTGTTTTACCTCGTTGAGATAAAGGCCATGCCGTCGAAACAGCTTGTCCAATGCCGTCACTGAAAAATAGCAGAGGTGCTCGTGGTAGATCGTGTCGAATTCGCAATGGTCGATCATTGGTTCGACATATGGCGCCTCGATCACCGCAACGCCGTCGTCCTTGAGCAACCGCGCAATGCCTGCAACAAAACCATTGGTGTCGGCCACGTGGGCGAGAACGTTGTTTGCGTGAATGACGTCGGCCCGCATCTTCTGTTGGCGAAGCTTCTCCGCCAGTTCACGGGAAAAAAAGGCCAGGCGTGTCGGCACGCCTATTTTCTCCGCAGCGGCGGCAGGTCCTTCGGCGGGGTCGATGCCGAGTACTGGTATGCCCGCCTCGACATAGTTCTTCAGGAGATAGCCGTCGTTACTCGCCAACTCGATCACAAAGCTGTTGGCATCCAAGTTACGACGCTCGATCAAGTCACGCGCATTGTCTCGGGAATGCCTCAGCAGCGCTTGCGAGAACGAGGAGTAATAAGGGTAAGCATCGGCAAACAGAATTCTCGGGTTAACCGTCTCCGTGATCTGTACCAAACTGCAATCACAACAGAAGGCGACGTTGAGTGGGAAGGCCGGCTCTTCCTGGTCATCGTCGACGCTCACGGGAAGCCGATCGGCAAGTGGCGTCGTGCCGAGCTTCAGGAACGTGTCGATATGACTCCCGCCGCAGGAGCGGCAAACCTGCTCGGTTACAGATGCTGCACCAGCAATCATCATGGCCATGGCTCCCGGCTGTGTTTGCTCAAACCGCTACCGCAAACTGCGGCATGCGGCGCAGATCGGTATCCAGTTCGCCATCTTGGATCAGCTTCTGCACATGGGCGATGCGCTTGAATCGCTCGCCCTCGAAATCCCCAAGTGCAAGGCCTGCTGCGCGAAATGTGTAATAGAGCTGTTCGATACCGCGCCGCGCCGTCCATTGCGGCTTAAAACCGTGCAGGCGGCGACCAATATAGGTGCAGTCGACGCGATAGCACCGCTTGTCTGGCCCGGCGTCGGGCGCGAACTTCACGCGGCTGTCGGGAACGATCGTTTGCACCAACTCCGCGATCTCCCGAATCTGATAGTTTTCCGTGGTCAAGCCGACATTGAATGCCTCGTTGTGGACCAGCTCTCGCTCGGCTTCGAGTACGGCAATATAGGCCAGCGAAATGTCCTCAACATGGACGATTGGACGCCATGGCGAGCCGTCGCTCTTGAGATAGACCAGGCCGGTCGTGTAGGCCCAGGCGGTCAGGTTGTTGACGACGAGATCGAAGCGGATGCGAGGCGACAGGCCGTAGGCAGTGGAAGCACGCAGGAATGTCGGGCTGAACGATTGATCCGCCATCGGCGCGACCGCTCGCTCCACATTTGCCTTTGAGGCGCCGTAAGGCGTCACCGGGTTGAAGGGAGCATCTTCAGTTAGAAAGCTGTCGCCGGCCGCGCCGTAATTGCTGCAAGAGGAGGCATATAGGAACCGCTGGACACCGGCGGCCTTGGCGAGCTGCGCAAGCCTGACCGAAGCGCCGCAGTTGATCTCTTCGGTAAGGAGGGGTCGGTAGTCCCCCAACGGATCGTTTGAAAGTCCTGCGAGATGGATGATCGCGTCGAAGCCGGCGACGTCGTCGATTTCGATGTCACGGATGTCTTTCTCGATCGTCGGCACTTCGGCCAACGTCCCTACGAAAGTGCATGACCGGAAGATGTCGCTGTCTAGTCCCGTGACGTGATGGCCGCGTTCAAGCAGCATCGGAGTCAGGACGGAACCGATGTAGCCGAGGTGGCCTGTAACCAGAACTTTCATCGATCAATTCCCATGTTTTCCAGGGCGCCTGCCCGCTGTCCCACAATTTCTGAAGGAGATGCTTTTCGCGGATGGTGTCCATGCATTGCCAGAAGGATTCGTGGCGATATGCCATCAGTTGGCCGTCGGTTGCGAGCCGTTGCATTGGCGCGTGTTCGAACATGACGTCGTCGCCATCGATATAGTCCTTTATGCCCGGCTCGAGCACGAAGAAGGCGCCATTGATCCAACCCTCTGAGGCCTGTGGTTTTTCTGTGAAGTCGACAACGCGATGGCCATCGAATTCGATGTGCCCGTAGCGTGCCGGCGGACGCACCGCCGTCATCGTTGCAAGCTTGCCATGCGATTTGTGGAAGGCGATCAGTTTATCAAGGTTGACATCCGAAACGCCATCGCCCCAGGTGAGCATGAATGTCTCGTCGCCCATCCAGTCGATCAGGCGTTTTATGCGGCCGCCCGTCAGCGTATTCAGCCCCGTCTCCACAAGATCGACGGACCAATCAGGCAGCGAGTTCGAGTGGCGCTTGACGCTTCCCGATGCGGCATTGACAGTCAAGCTGCCATCGAATGCTACATAGTCACTGAACCAGCGTTTGATGTATTCGCCCTTGTATCCCAACGCGACAGCGAACTCGCGGTGGCCGTATGCATAGTAATGCATCATAATATGCCAGAGGATCGGCTTTGCTCCGATCTCGACCATTGGTTTCGGCCGGATTTCGGTTTCTTCCGCCAGCCGTGTTCCCAATCCGCCAGCCAGAATTCCTACCTTCATTGTTTTCTCACCCCAATCGCCTACAGTGTTTTGCTACCATGCGCAGGTCGGGTTGAACCACACCGAAGAAGGGATGATCGGAACCATCGATGCATGACGTCAGGCATACGATTGGCGCTATGCTCGATACAGCGATGCGTAAGCGGTCTCATCCATTCGACGTAGCAGACTGGCAGGCGTCGGCTGTCATCATTGCACCCCATCCCGATGATGAGACGTTGGGATGTGGAGGGGTCGCCAGCAAGAAGTTCAGCTCGGGCGCCGATATCCGGTTTATTTTCGTTACCGATGGTTCGGCATCCCATTCAAATCGGCTTGATATGGAGGCCCAGCGGATCACCGGTGAGGACGAAGCGATCGAGGCGGTTTGCCGGTTGGGCGGATCTGCCGATCGGAGTGGGGAAAAGGGGCAGGCCGACCACGCAAAGGCCTGTTGGTGCGCAATCCCGGCGACTTCAGGTCAAACTGGGAGCAGCAGGAAATCACCTCGCGTGGCTCCCTCAACAGTCTTTCGGTGGCCGATATGAATGACGATGGCCGGCCGGACCTCATCATGGCAATCTGGACGGGCGGTTCGTCGAGCAACTGGTCGGCGAAGGTTTGGAGAACCATCTCGGCGCCCGCGCGGTCGACCCTCGACGACGACGGCGATCGCGAGTTCGTTTCAATTGGGTGGGATCCTCCCAAGGATATCCATGTCTGGCGCAACGATCCCACCGTTCCATTGGACCGAAAGGCCGGCAGATACCCAGAATGAGACAATCGGAGTAGCGATCAGCCGGAGGAAGTAGGAGGCGGCCAACCGTTGTCGGGCTCGATCCCGGGTGCACAATCTGTCACCTTCGCGGCGAGCGGCACGGCTGGCCCGCGTCCCGAGGCGTCGCAGATTGGGGAAGAGCGCGTGAGATTGACGGCAAAGTTCCTCGGCGTGTTCTGCGACGCGCGCGTCATAGCCAAGGGAGAGGCTGCCGGTCTCAAGCTCGTGGCGCAGAGCGCCGACCCGAACTTTGTTCGCGGCACGTACGAGCCGCCCATCCAACAGGCGATCGCGGCAAACCTGGCGCCCGGCGACGCCTTTTTCGACATCGGCGCGAATATAGGTTTCTTCTGTCTCATCGCCGCGCGCCGCGTCGGGCCGCGCGGCCAGGTCTATGCGTTCGAACCTGTCCCCCGCAACGCCGCCGCTGTCGCAGAAAGTGCGCGGCTCAGTGGGTTCGACACGATACGGGTGTTCGCCGAAGCCGCGGGCGCGACAACCGGTCGTGGCCAGCTTCTGCTCGCCCATCACATCGGCGGCGCCACACTTGCCTCGGCGGGAGCACCGCCGGACATGAATGGCCGCCTGGAAGTCAGCATAGTCACTATCGACGATGCCATCGCCCACCGAGGCCTCAGGCCGCCCTCGCTGGTCAAGATCGACGTGGAAGGCGCCGAAATCGACGTCCTGGGCGGTATGACGGAAACGCTGCGGAGGCACCGTCCGAAGGTGATTTATGAGGTCGACGATGCATCACGCGAGGGGCTCGACCGCAAGGCCCGAAAGATCGCGGAACTCCTGACTGCTGCAGGCTACGCATTGAAACCGCTGCCAGCCTCCTATGGCAATGGAGGATGGCGGGTCGAACACGTCCTGGCGCAGCCGGTGGGCGCCTAAGAACTATATTTGCGGCGCTATCGAAGGGAATCTCATGCAAGGACAGCAAGCGTGATCAAACGGGAAAAGCGAGACGGTGCGCGACTTCTGCCCGGGGCTGCGACACGTCATCGATGCCTTGAAGAACCTCGTACGATTCTCGCGCAGTCCATGACGACGTGAGGAGGGTCTAGTTGTTGCACCGTCATGACTGGGCAGAAACTGCTGAAGAGGCTGGGTCCGGCGTTGCCCGGCCGGAGGTTCTTGTCGCAGACAATTTTCAAGACGAACGCGCCCGCGGTGCGGTAATTGGCACCTTGGCAGTTAAGGGAGGTGTCAGGCGAGGACGCGACATCGAACGTCAGATCGCGATCGATCACGGCGCACTTCGTTTCCAGCCGCTCGTCAAGCCAGGCTGGGGCCGGCAAGGGATCTCCTATGGTCCCTTTCAGCGAGAGGCTGGTCTGGTCCTATTGGTCTCGATCACCAACGGCCACAACACATCGCAGGGATCGCCATTGCCTGAAGACCTCGCCAGGCGAGTCTACCGTTGGCTGCGAGGACCCGGCATTGACCCATGGCCCGGCCGTCTGGTTTCCCTGATGCGTGCGCCACGAAAGAGGCTCACCCTTCGCCGTTTTTGGTGGTGGACGCTTAGCACCTCCAGGACCTACCGGGGATCGAACATCGACGAGAACCTGGCTGTCGGTTGGTTCCCCAGTGAGGCGCCGATTAATCCCGTGGAAGAGGGCTGCGGCTTTGTCGTGCATGCCGCCGAAGGCGAAAACGGCGAGTTGTGGGCTCGTGTAGGAAAGCAATGCCTTAGTGCGTTTCGGCGCCTAAAGAACGTTCATGTCTATTACGTCGTGGCGTTGCGAGAGCAGGGCGCTATCTATTATGCGGCCGCCGACCAAAAAGCTCACGGTCTTGCCGCTTTTCCGATGATGCGTCCGATCGCGATCGATCCTTTCAACAAGGACGAAAAGCTGTTTGCGGGTGTTCATCAGTCGGCACTTGGCCAGATCGGGTTTCGGGTCGACACACGCGTCCAAGCGCTTCAAGTCGGGCGGATACCTGAATTTTCGACGCTGTTTGGCACCGCCCACGCTGCCGATGCACTCGTTGAAGGCTGGCCGGGGCAAATCGCTGCGATCGGGGGGCGGTGGCATTTTTCGCAGGACGCTGGCGGTAACCTATCCGTCGTCGATCCTGGTCGCCCTTCAGGATTGATCCACGGACTGCTGGAAATTGGCGCCGTCTCGGATGTGTGTGGTCTCGTCTTTCGGTTTCGGGACAAGGACAATTTCTGGGTGCTGAAACTGTCGACGCTCGGATGGACCTTGGTGCGCAAGCAATCGGGCAAAGAGATTGCGATCGTGACCGGTACGGAACACGCTTTGCGCAAGTGTACTACCCATTCGGTCCAGATTCTTGACTGGAACGGTCAGGTGAGCTGCTTTCTGGACGGGTTTCGCCTTTTCGAAGCGTCTGTCGAGGCCGATTCAGTCGAGAACGCTACCGGAGTAGGTATATGGAAAAGCTTCGACAGCGAGCCGCGCTGGCATAATTTCGAGGCTCATCCTTGCGAAGTTCCCATCCCATTAATGGCGCCTCTGGGGGCACCTTGGAAGCAACTCGGAGCAAGCCTGTCCTACGCCGACGGCTTTACCGGTACTGCCGGCGAACTAGATCGCCGCACGTCGGAGCTGGGCGGCGGGCAATGGGCCAGAACACTGGGCACCGGGGTCATCGACGTCGACGGGCTGGGCAGCGCCCGTGTGCGCGCGAGCGTAGACACGCCGAACCCGGGTCGAACATTCTATTCGCTGCCATGGGACCTACCGGGATTCGCCGATCTCGAGGTCACAATCGAGCCTCCTGGGGAGCGCCGAGGACAAGATCAGCGCGGCCGGGCAGGACTGCTTTTCTGGCAAGACAGCGACAACTACGTTTGTGTCACGACTTGGCTCGACGACGTCTACCACGGTGCTTCGATTTCGGTGTTCATCAAGCGGCTCGGCTTTGAGGAACTTTATGACGCGGTTTGGACCAATGTGGCGGACAAGGTCGTTTGGGGAAAACGTTTTCGCATGCGCGTTGCATTCGACGGAAATCGGTTTGCAATCTTGATCGACGACGAACTGGTGATGCAGCGAAGCCTCACCGACATCTATCCCGATGATGCCGCCCTTCAAATTTTGCGGGTCGGACTCGCCGTCAACTGGGAGTGGGGAGATGACACGGGCTCGGTGTTCACGTCGTTCAAGGCCCGGCGCTGAGCGAAAGAGCGGTTTCCCTT
Organism: Mesorhizobium sp. WSM4842; assembly: GCF_055901575.1. Lineage (NCBI taxonomy): Bacteria > Pseudomonadati > Pseudomonadota > Alphaproteobacteria > Hyphomicrobiales > Phyllobacteriaceae > Mesorhizobium > Mesorhizobium sp. WSM4842. Next base: position 5,539,472 of record NZ_CM148372.1, on the reverse strand, counting down.
TCCAAGCCGTGAACGGTTGGGCCTTATCGTACAGGTCCCGGGTCGACTGGGCTTTTTTTCCCCCGAATAGAGATCGGCGACCAGCGCGGCTCCCTGGCGTCCCAGTTTTGCCGCCTGCCTGGATCTCCAAGAAAGTTGTGTGCGTCAAGTTCTGCAAAAATGGCGTGGCATTCAGCGGTGACGTTGGCGTGTCCGCCGCGCAGCCCCCGTGTTTAGCGGAGCGGCGGACATGGCGGGCCGCGTCTCAGGCGGCCAATGCCCTCAGGTTCTCCTTCTTGTGCTCGCGCAGATGATCCATGTTGAGGTAGCGGGTCGCCTCGAGCCAGTTCTCGTGGATCTCCACCGCCAATGCCCGAACCAGCCGCAAACAGCTCTGCGGGTTGGGGAAGATGCGAACGACCAGGGTGCGCCGCTTGATCTCCTGGTTCAGCCGCTCCAGCATGTTCGTCGACTTCATGTGCTTGTGATGCGCCAGCGGCAGCCGATAGAAGCTCAGCGTCTCCTCGATGTTGTTCTCCACCCAATCCACCAGCTTCGGGTATTTGGCCTGCCATTTGGCGATCCACTGCGCCAGGTCGCGCTTGACCTCGGCCAGGTCGCGCCGGTCATAGAACCATCTGAGCTCCATCAGGCAGTCGTCATCGACCTTGCGCGGCACATAGTCGAGCGCGTTTCTGAGGAGGTGCACGTAACAGCGCTGCCAGACTGCCTCGGGCAGGACTTCGTGGATCGCTGCCCTGAGCCCCGGATGGTCGTCGGAGACGACGAACTCGACGCCGGCGAGCCCGCGCTGCTTGAGCCCTGCCACGAACGCGCGCCAGCTCGAATGGCTTTCCCGGTTGGCCAGTTCGACACCGAGCACCTGGCGCCGGCCCTCCCAGTCGACGCCGATCGCCACCAAGACCGCCTGGCTGGCGATCACGCCGGCCTCGCGCGCCCGCTCATAGCGCGCATCCAGAATGAGGTACGGGTAAGGTTCGGCAAGCCGCTGCTCATAGAACGCCTTCAGGGCTTCATCCAGCCGCGCCGTCGCCTGGCTCACCGTCGAGGCCGAGAAGGAATGGCCGCACAGCTCCTCGGTGATCGCCTTGACCTTGCGGGTCGACACACCTTGCACGTACATCTCGACCAGCGCCGATACCAGTGCCTTCTCCGAGCGCTGATAACGCTCGAACAACTCCGTCGAGAACCGGCCGGCCCGATCTTGCGGAACCCGAAGCTCCAGCACGCCAACCCGCGTCACAAGCTTGCGTTCGTAATAGCCGGACCGGTAACCAACCCGCTCCGTCGTCCGCTCGCCTCTCTCGGCCCCGATCGCCTCCGTCATCTCGGCTTCCAAAGCCTCCTGCACGACAGTCTGCAAAACTCTGCGAAAGCCGTCCTCATCCGACAACAGCAACGCTTTCAACTCGCCTCTGCTCAGTCTAACGTCTCGCTTGGTCATGGCACTTACCCTTCCACGGGAATCGGTGGTCGCAACGTCACCAGCGTGCCATGGCCGCCCCTCGCCTCAGAGCAAGGGCCGTTCTCTCTCCAGAGCTTTTTGCAGAACCTTCAGGACACTATCCAAGAAAGGCCGATGATTTGGGCTGCAAGCGCTTTCGGGTCATTCTTCTCAACCACAACGCAATGGCGGCTTCGACTGCGGCCTTCGTGAGTTGCATCCACACGAGGCTCCACACGCAAACACACCAGCGATAACCATGCCTACGCCCCAACGCGCCGCCGACTACCGAGCCTGTAAGCGTGCGACGGCAAACAGTCGAAATTCAGTTGCCGCTTTGAGGACTGCCGCCGGTACGACACCAAACGCCTGGATCACAACGATGGCGCTGGTCCATTTTACGGGCGCCTCCAAACACGGTTGGTCGAACGCGGCCGCGACGGCACCGGCGGATATCCAGATAAGTGCAGTGATCGCAACGCCTGTCGCCGCTACGAGGCAGAAAGCCGAACCAAGGTGGATGGGATCGATTTCCTCTCGCTGGATATTGGCGTCAGGTAGACCCCTCGTTACCGGAGCAGCCGGAATATTGGGCACCACCATGGCGAGCGCCGCAAGCCCGAACGCCTCGGGGCCAAGGTGCCGCGCCACACCACAAATACGCCGAACATTGCGATCTGCCGGCCCCAGGTCTTGACAGCAGCCCAAACAGCGCCAGTGACGACCTGTCGGCCGAAAACGTTCATTGAACCCCCTGCTGAGGCTCGTTCTGAAACAGAACCGTGTGTCTCGAGCGAAACTCATACGAATGGATCAATTCCGCCACGATCTGTTCTCCACTTACCTCGCCGCTGTCCAGTTTCGATACGTAAGCAGAAAGCCCCTGGCCGTCTGGCTCCCGTCCCAGCAATGTCCGATAGAGAAGGGCCACAAATTGCGCATTTCCAAGCCCAACTGGCTGATTGTCAGTCCTGAATTCGACCGAAAGCAACATCTTCGTCAGTGTCGGAAAGATAGATGGATCCTTCTTCATCGCGACGACCTCGCGCCACTGCTCGGTCGGAGACGGCATGCGACGCAAGATTAGGCAGTAAGCATATGCAATCTGGTTGGCATGGTTGAAGGCAGACTTGTCGAACGCATCAAGCGAACAGGGGTGAAATGCACCGGCATCGGCAATGGGGGGTACCGACGTCTGGGCCGCAGGCGGCAAGCTCTTCGTCGAGACCGTCGGCGAACTCAAGCCGGCATCGCCGTCCGCAATGACTTTCTTTACGGCATCATATGCCAGCTTTTGCCCGCTCGGCGCCCATAGCCCGTTGTCACGCTTCTTCAGGCGGACGAGGCCCATAAAGGCCTCGTAGCTTGGCGCCCAGTACGTCTCGTCGAGCAGTTCGTAGATATGGGCAGCTTCCAATCCATATAGAGATTGATATCTGCGCAGGAGCGTCATGATCTGGACCAGACCTTCGGCCTGCTGCTTTTCCCCTCGTTGGCTGCCGCCGCTGTAGTTGAACTCTGTCAGCCAGATGGGTTGGCCGAACGTCGCCAGGAATTTGAATGCTTCCTCCGGGTCACCCTCGTAAAGGTGCCAGACCGATATATCCCATTTGATACCGTCCTGCAGCATGCGGATGAACGCTGCGCGGTGACCCCAGCCGGCCGTTCCCATTGCTTTTCTTATGGTCGGATCCACTGCGACGGTTGCATCCGATAGACCGCGCAACACTGCGCTTACTTTCGCCCAGCGCGGACTGAAATAGTCGGACGTCTCGGTGCCCCCGGCAGGGCCCCAGGAGCAGTTGTATTGTATTCCGCTGTCCTGCATCTCGCAGGGCATCAAGATAGCGTAGTTCTCCATCTCGTTGCCAAGCTCCCAAACGCGGATGTCGTCCTTGAAGCGGGATACGAGTGTCGACGCGAGATCGTAGGCCTGCGCATAGAGGTCATCGACGGATTCATTGTCGAGGTCTAGTTCGGGCGTGATTACCGGTAGGATCTGGACTCCGCGCTCCTTGCCCGCTTTGACCAGTTCGGCAAGTTTGGTGGCGCTGTCGGCGCTGGAAATGTTGACGCGATACGACTTCATGCCGAGGTCGCGGATATAGTCGAGTTGCTGTTCGATCGATATCCCAGGATAGGCGTTGAAGGGATGGCCGTTCACCCCCCATAGCAAATCCGCTGCGCACGAAGCCGTCATGCCAAGCAGGCATGCCAGGGTTGTCCAAAGACGTCTGGTCGCGGCGACGGCCCGTCTAATGGAACCTGGTTGCGATGGATTGGTCGGCCGCTGCATCAGCGCGAACATGCTTGTCTTGCGCCAGACATTTTCGGCATCACTCCATTCGCTGAACTCTGCCTGACATCCATCCGAGCACGACGATTGAGACCTGCCGCACTGCCCAACGCAGTCTACCACTGCCGCGCCACGCCGAACCTCAAACATTTGGCGTAAACGCCCATGATTTGCCACGCCATTCGGATGAGAGCTGCCGGGAAGCCTCTCGGGCAAACGACCGGTTACGTCCCAAAGGCCAAGATGACCCTGCCGTCTTGGTCGTCCAAAGTCGCGGAACTGAGACATGGCGCTGGTGACCAAAACCCTGTGATGACACGACATTGGACGATCAACGGCCGTTTTCTCGCGCAGCCGACCACCGGAGTTCAGCGGTACGCACGCGAGATCGTTTCGGCGCTGGATGCCTTGATCGTGGGCCCAGCTCCCTTGGCGCGGGATCTAACGGTCGAGTTGCTGGTCCCACCGGGGACGCTTGACAAATTGTCCTTAGCCGCGATCCGTGTCAGGACTGTCGGCAGCTTCGGGGGGCATGCATGGGAGCAAGCTGTGCTTCCGGCCTATCTTCGCGGCGGCCTGCTCAGCCTCTGCAATACGGGCCCTCTCGCCGTACGCCGGCAGGTGCTGTGCATTCACGACGTCAATACACGGGCATGCCCACAGAGTTATTCATTTCCATTTCGGCTTCTTTACCGCACCTTAATTCCTGCCTTGGGCAGGACCGCGCTTAAGGTCGCGACAGTATCGCAATACTCTGCAGCTGAACTGACGCGCTATGGCGTGTGCCCGGCGGCAAAGGCCGAGGTTGTGGGTAACGGGCATGAACATGCGCTGCGATGGGCTTCTTGTCACTCGGAACAAACCCTGGCAGTTGCCGGCCCTGGTACGATCGTCGTACTCGGCAGTTCTATCCCGCACAAAAATGTCGGCTTGATCATTGGCATGCACGACCGCCTTGCCGCGGCGGGGCTACGGGTTGTTGTTGTGGGCGCGTCAACGCCCCGTGTTTTCGGCAGCATTGGCAACAAGACGTCGACGAACGTCATTTGGCTGGGAAGAAGGTCGGACGCGGAACTCGGCGCACTTCTGCGCGATTCCCTGTGCCTCGCGTTCCCCTCCCTGGTTGAGGGTTTCGGACTGCCGCCCCTCGAAGCCATGACACTTGGATGTCCGGTGGTCATGTCGGACCGTGCCAGTCTGCCCGAAATCGGCGGGGATGCGGTTTTGTACGCATCACCTTGCGATGAGAATGCATGGTTCGATTGTTTCATGCGCCTGGTCCACGAAAAAGGCCTCAGAGCCAAATTAATCGCACGCGGTCGCGCAAGGACGGCCCGATTTCAGTGGGCCGCGTCGGCGCAACGGTATTTGGAACTGATGGCCAGCGTAGATGGATTTCCAGACGTGCCACCACTTAGGGAAGTCGAATGCAGTCCGAATGAGCGACGTGCGGCCGCAGCGCCCTAAACCGACGGTCACTGCCACCATTCGGGGAAGGCCGTGCGTGCGGCTTCGGCCAGCGTCGCGATCTCCTCGTCGGGAACCGAGCTGTAGGGCCAGAGCAGTCGCGGGCCAAGCGGCGCCCAGCCGCCGGCCGCCACCATCGCTTTGTCGAGCGCCGCATCGCTGACAGCGTAGCGAGCGCGAAAAGGCAGAACGTGCGTGGCGAGAAAAGCCTGGATGCGCTTCTCGACCTCGGCAGCGGCTGCGACGTTGGTGCGGATCATCTGCCACCACGTCACCGCGCCCTTCGGGTTGAGGCAGGCAACGTTGGAATAGCTGCCGTGGGCGCCCAGTGCATACCCAGTCGCCAGCGTATGGCCGGGCACGAAGATCGAAAATCCCGGCAGTTCGCGGCGCATGTCGGCGTACCAGCTGGCGTCGCCGCCCGGCAGCTTGGCGCCGACCAGCGACGGCACGGCCGCACGCAGCCCGGCGATGCCTTGGAGCATCAGGCGGCGCTTGGCGTGCGGTGGATTGTATAGCACCAGAGGCATGTCAGGCGCGGTCTCGCAAAGACCGCCGACGAAGCGCATGACCTCGTCATCGCTGGGCGGCCACCAATCGGGCAAGGTGAATTGCACTGCCGCCGGGCGAAGCGCCGATGCCCGCATCAACCGCTCGCGCGCGACGCGCGGATTGGACTGGCTGATGCCGATCTGGAAGGGCAGGCGCGAGCGGCCGGCTATCGCGGCCACCAGGTCGCAAAGACGGTCGAACTCGGGTTCGGTCTGGCAGTGGAATTCGCAGGCCGTGCCGTTGGAATAGATGCCATCGACACCTGATGCACAGAGCCGTGCGACCGTCTCGCCCGTCGCCTCCCAGTCGATCGCTGCACGATCGTCGATGGCCAGCATCACCGCGCCCCAGACGCCGCGCGGCGCGTGTGCGGGCAAGTGGCTCAGGTGGTCGTCCGGTTCAGCGCGCACCGGCGATCTCGTGTTCGCGCCGGGTTTCGTTCGACGCAAAGGCGGCCTCGATGATGCCGATGATCTTGCGACCATAGGCGCCGTCGACCGGCACCGGCTTGTCGTCGGCAATGGCATCGCGCATCGCGCTCCACTCACGCACCAGCGCATTGTGCATCCAGTTCGGCTCGAACGAACCGGGCAGGTCGATCCAGGTGGTATCGCGGCCAAGCATCGTGCCGCGGTCCATGTCGATGCGCAGCGTCCCCTGCTCGCAGACCAGGTCCATAGCGTAGCCGGCCGCGCCATTGCGATAGCCGACGCTCTGCACCTGGCCGAGCCCGCCGCCGGCGAAGCGCAGTCCGAGCAGGGCGGTGTCGTCGGCTTCCTGGTCATGGAACTTGGCGCCGAGCATGGCGCTTACCGACACGACGTCGTCATCCATCAGCCAGACCAGGCGGTCGAGCGCATGAATGCCGGCGGTCAACAGCATGCCGCCGCCGGTCGCCTTGCGCAGATGCCAGTCGCGGCGATTGTGCTCCATCCAGAGTTTGATGATCCAGCTCGATCCGATGAGCGGCCGGCCGAGCGCTCCTTCCTCTAGCGCCTGCCTGGCGGCCATGCAGGGCAGGGCGAGATGCATGAGATGGGCGACCATCAGCTTGACGCCACCGGCGGCCACGGCGGCATTGATCGCATCGCAGGCCGCCGCCGTCGGCGCCATCGGCTTTTCGAGCATGATGTGCTTGCCGGCCCTTGCCGCACCGATCGCCATCTCGGCATGGAGATGGTGAGGGCTGGCGATGAGGACGGCGTCGACATCCCTGTCGTCCAGCAGCTTGCGCCAGTCGGTGTAGCCGCGACCACCGTGTTCGCTGGTGAAGGCGGCCAGGGCATCGTTGTTCCCGCGGCACGATGCGACGAGATGCAGGCCGTGCACTTGCTTGATTGCCCTTGCGTGGGCCGCGCCGAAATCGCCGGCTCCGATAATGCCTATTCCAATCATCGTCCTGCCTTGTCATACGCGGCGTCGATCAGCGACATCGCCGCAACATAGTCATCGATTGAAGTCGCCGGCGGCGCCGTTCGAGCCAGCCGGTCGAGCGTGTCGCTCATGCACAGCCGGTAGCGCGTCGCCGGCAATTCGATCGCCAGGTCGACGATAGCGCCATCGTCGAGCGTCGCACAGATGGCGCGGTCGCCATAGTCGATGAGGGTCGCATTCTCACTGACGATGCGCCATTCGAAGTCGCCGCCGGGGCGCATCGACGCGAAAGTGTATCCGGCCTCGACGATGAACAACGTTCCGGCAGCGTCTTCCAGCATAAGCAGCGCATGATCCTCGACCAAGGCGCGGTGAATGCGGTTCTCGATCGAAACGGCTTTCAGTCCAAGCCCGCCTGTTGCCAGACCGAGCGCGGCGTCGACGCCGTGTATGCCTAGGTTCCTCAGCGCGCCGCCGCCGCCGATCGCCGGATCCACGACCCAGGCAACGCCTTCGGCCGCGTAGCGCTGCGGCGGGCCGTTGACCAGCCGGAACTGGCAATGCGCAACCGCACCGGCGCGGCCTTGGCTGCGCAGCCGTTCAAAGGCAGCGACGGCCGGCCCAAAACGGTTGGGCAGGGGAACGCTGACAAACGCCTTGTGCTGCCTCGCCAAGTCGCGCAGCGCGGCCAACGCTGCGGTGCTGCTCGCCGCCGGCTTTTCCAGGATCAGCGGTATGCCGGCTTCGATGACGGCACGCGCTAGCGCCGGCACCGTCGAAGGATGTCCCATCAACAGGACCACGTCGGGCGGGTTGGAGAGGATTTTCGCAAAATCGGTGATGAACGGCAAATGATGGCGCGCCGCGAAGGCGCGTGCATGCTCCGCGTCCTCATCCCAGATGCCGGCAATCTCGGCGCCACAAGACTTTGCGGCGTCGAGATGCATTTCGGCGTGCCAATGGCTTGAGCCGGCCAGAACTATCTTCATTCAGCGATGTAATCCTCTTGCTTGCAGGATATCCTACAAGTCGCTATGCTACAAGCATCGACCGCTTTTGCGACGCGCCATCGGGCGCATTTGCAGCGGCTCTGGGAGCAAAATGCCGGAACCCAAATCGATCTCGGAGACCAAGTTGATCTCGGAACAAAAATCGATCGAACCGCTGACCCGACCGCCGCTGCTTCACGTCAGCGTGCAGGAGAGCCTCAGGAAATATATCCAGAGCAACAAGCTCAAGGCGGGGGACCCCTTGCCTCCGGAGACCTTCCTGGCGCAGCGGCTCGGCGTCGGCCGCAACTCGGTGCGTGAAGCGATCAAGGCGCTGGAGTCGATCGGCATTCTGGAGACGCGTCGCGGCATCGGTGTGTTCGTCAAGGAATTCTCGTTCAAGCCCTTGCTGGATAATTTGGCATATGGCCTGCAGGACTCGTTGCGCGACGTCGAGGAGCTGCGCGAGATCCGCCGGGTCCTTGAAACCGGCCTGATCGCCAAGACGATCGAGATGATCAGCGCCGAAGACATCGCCGCGCTGCGCCAGCTGACCGAAAGCATGCGGCGGCGCGCCGAGCGCCAGGAGAGCTTTGCCGAAGAGGACCAGCAGTTCCACCAGCTGCTGTTCCGCTGCCAGAACAATCACATGCTGAGCGCGCTGATCGACATCTTCTGGGTGGCGTTCAACAAGGCCTCGAACTTCACCAGCCTCGACAATCCGACACCGCTGGCGACGTGGCGCGACCATCACGAGATCGTCGAGGCCGTCGCCGCCAAGGACGTCGACCGGGCGCGCGAGCGCCTCGACGACCACTACAGGGGTATTCAGCAAGTCATCGCCAAAAACCGGATTACCTGACCCAACGCCGGACTACCTGACAATGCAAAGGGAGGAATACCATGCGCATCAAGACTATCGCTCGTCATCTGGCCGTTACCGGACTGCTGCTCGGCGGCATCGGCCTGGCCACTAGCGTCCAGGCACAGGACGCCAAGACCATCACCGGGGGCTTCGACGTCGGGCCCGGCGGCTTTCCCAAGAACTTCAATCCGCTGGCCGCGACCGGCGGCTTTACCTGGCTCAGCACCTATTTTGAACCGCTGGTCATCTACAACGCCGATCTGACCGAACTCGAAGGCGATCTGGCCAAGGGCTACAAGGTCAGCGACGACAAGCTGACCTATACGTTCAACCTTGCCCAGGAGAGCTGGCATGACGGCAAGCCGTTCACATCCAAGGACGTCAAGTTCACGCTTGAGCTCGCCAGGAACAAAGCCTCCGGCAGTTTGTTTGCCGCGCGCCTCGGCGACATCGCGTCGGTCGACGCGCCGGACGATCGCACCGTGGTCGTCAAATTGTCGAAGCCCAACGGCTCCTTCCTGTCGGTTCTCTCGCAGGTGATGATCCTACCGGAGCATGCCCTGGCCGCGATGCCGCCGGAAACGCTGGCCACAAGCACCTGGTGGTCCACCACTCCGGTCGGCACCGGCCCTTTCAAGTTCAAGCGCTATGTTAGCGATCAATATGTCGAACTGGCCGCGGATGACGACTATCGCGGCGGCAAGCCGAAGGTCGACGTGCTCATCAACAGGTATTTCGAAAGCCCGGCGGCGGCCGTTGCCGCGCTGCGCGCCGGAGAAATCCAGTTCACCTATGTCGAGCCCGACGATGCGGTATCCTTCAAGAGCGACAGCAATTTCAAGGTGATCGAGGGCGCCTCCTATGTGGTCAACTACATCGGCCTCAACCAGAAGGTCGAGCTCTTTAGGGATGTTCGCGTGCGCCAGGCGATCATGTACGCGATCGATCGCAATGCGATCATCGAGAGCCTCTATGGCGGGGCGGCCAAACCGGCCAATTGCGGCTACGTCGCGCCGCACCTGCTTCCCGAAGGCCTCGAACCCTATGCCTATGATCCGGCAAAGGCCAAGGCTCTGCTTGCCGAGGCTGGCTGGGACAAGATCAACGGCGACAAGCCGATCACCTTGCTGACCTATTACGGCTCGCCGCAAGCGGCCAATGTGATGGCTGCCATCCAGTCGATGCTGGCCGAGGTCGGGATCAATGTGGTGCCGCGCGTCGTCGATACGCCGACTTATAACGGCATCGTCTACAAGGAAGGCACGCCGGACTGGAACGCGTTTGCGATGGTCTATGCCGGCCTGCAGAACGGCCCGAATCCGGCTGGCATCAGCCCGGGTCTCAACAAGTCCCAGATCCCGCCGGCAGGCTTCAACACCATGCGCATCGAGTTCGACGATCTCAGCGCTGCATTGGACGCCGCGCTCGGCCAGACCGATCCGGCCAAGATCGATCAATCCTGGCAGCAAGTCTGCAAGGTGATGAACAAGGATCTGCCCTGGGCGACATTATGGGTGGCCAATCGCTATGGCGTCGCCTCCAACAAGCTGCGTGACTTTGTCTGGACGCCGGCGCCGGCCGGCGGTCCTTATGCGGCTCACCCGGAACGCTGGGATATCCAGTAAAAACGGCTGGCGGGCCACGCCGGCGCGCCAATGAAACGGGCCGGCACGATACCGGCCCCGCTCACCATCACCACGGATAGCCAATGCTGAGTTTCATTGCCCGCCGCAGCGCTACAGGACTGTTGATGCTGGTCGCCCTGAGCGTCCTCATCTTCATCCTTCTGCGGCTGGCGCCCGGCGATCCGATCGACGCCTATATCAACCCGTCCAGCCCGATGTCTGCTTCCGACGTTGAAGTCCTGCGCGACCGGCTTGGGCTCGACCAGCCGCTTCCCGTGCAATATCTCGCCTGGCTTCGCGCCGCGCTCGGCGGCGACTTCGGCTATTCGATCCAGCGCGGCGGCGTTGCCGTGCTGCCGCTGGTCATGGAGCGCATCGGCCCAACCGCGCTGTTGATGGGCACCGGCCTGGCCATCGCCATCGTGCTCGGCATTTCCGCCGGCATCTTCAGCGCCGTCCGCCGTAACACGCTGCCCGACATCGCTCTGTCGGTGGTTTCTTTCGTCGGCATCTCCAGCCCGGCTTTTCTGACGGCACTTCTCGGGCTGTACTTTTTCTCGGTGCTGTTGCGCTGGGCGCCATCAGGCGGCATGCAGACCGCCGGCGCACCTTTTTCCGTATCGGACGTGCTCGCGCATCTCGTCCTGCCCGCCTGCCTGCTGTCCATCGGACACGCCGCGCTGATCATGCGCTACATGCGCGCGTCGCTGCTGGAAGTGCTCAACCAGGACTATGTGCGGACCGCGCGCGCCAAGGGAGTGCGCGAATTCTGGGTGATCATCAAGCACGCGACCCGCAATGCGCTTTTACCTGTTATCACCCTGATCGGCTCGACGGTCGGCATCGCGATCGGCGGCGCCATCTTCCTCGAAAGCGTGTTCAACTGGCCGGGCATGGGCCTGCTGCTGGTCAACGCCGTCGGCACAAGGGATTACCCGGTGATCATGGGCGCCACCTTGGTAATCGGCATCTGCGTCATCCTGGTCAATCTCCTGACCGATATTGTCTATGCCGTCGTCGACCCGCGCATTCAGGTGTCGTGATGACAATCACCGCGCCAGACCCGACAGCCGTGCCGAAAACCAAGGGACCGCTCCGCCGCGCGGTCGACCGCTTCTTTGAGAACCGTGCGGCGCGCGCCGGTCTGCTTATCGTCGTCCCCATCCTGCTGGCAGTCTCGACCTATCCTCTATGGTGGCCGTTCAGCCCCAACTCCATCGATCTCAGGGCGATCAACAAGGGACCGTCCGCCATTCATTGGCTAGGCAGCGACGGCGTCGGCCGCGACGTCATGGCCCGGCTGCTGCAAGGCGGGCGGATCTCGCTGCTGGTCGCCGTATGCTCGGTCGCCATATCGATCGTCATCGGCTTCCTGGTCGGCGCCGTCGCCAGCTTCGGCGGGCGCCTTGTCGACGGCACGGTGATGCGCTTCGTCGATCTCGCAATGACGCTGCCGCCGGTGATCTTCCTGCTCGTGCTCGCTTCGATTGCCGGCACCGGCATTGCGCCGACCATCCTGGTGATCTCGCTGCTCTCCTGGCCGGTGCTGTCGCGCATGGTGCGCGCCCGGCTGCTCGAGCTGCGCGAGCGTGACTTCGTCGTCGCCGCCCGTGGCATGGGGGCGGGGCTGCCGCATCTCCTGTTCCGTCACGGCCTGCCGAACTGCATCGACATTCTTGTCGTCTACGCCACGCTGCAGATCGCCAACGCCATTCTACTCGAAGCCGGTCTCTCCTTCCTCGGTCTCGGCATCGCGCCGCCCGAAGCCAGCTGGGGCAACATGCTCAATCTCGCCCGCTCCACCGTGGTGCTCGAGCAATATCCCTGGCAATGGATGTTTCCCGGCGCCGTCCTCGTGCTCACCGTCCTGGCCATCAACTTCATCGGCGATGGCCTGCGCGATGCATTCGACCCCCGTTCCGATCTCAACTGACCTGAAGGTTTTTTCAAAAATGCCGCTGTTTACCGGCGTCGTGCCACCTGTCGTCACCCCGCTCCATTCCGATTTCAGTGTCGACTTGCCGTCGTTCACCCGGACGATCGAAAACCTGCTCGACGGCGGCGTCCACGGGCTCTTCGTGCTCGGCTCGACCAGCGAAGTAGTCTTCCATGACGAGGCCGGCCGCAGGGCCATCATCGAGCACGCGGTCAAGGTCAACAACGGCCGCGTTCCGATCTTCGCCGGGGTCATCGACCCGACAACCGATCGTGTCATCAACCACGCCCGGACAGCCAGATCGGCCGGCGCCGACGCTGTTGTGGTCACAGCGCCCTTCTATACCCGCACCAGCCAGCCCGAGATCGGCGATCATTTCCGCTATATCAAGGACGCGGTTGACATCCCGATCATCGCCTACGACATCCCGGTCTGCGTCCATGTCAAGCTGGAGCGCAGGACCACCGTCGGCCTTGCCAGCGAAGGCGTTATCGCCGGTATCAAGGATTCCAGCGGCGATGACGGCAATCTGCGTTATGTGCTCAAGGACATGGCCAACGATCCGAGTTTCTTCGGCATGACCGGGTCCGAGATCCTGGTCGACAGCGTGCTTGCCATGGGTGCGCATGGTGTCGTGCCGGGCCTCGCCAATGTCGACCCGCACGGCTACGTCAGGCTGTGGAACCTGATGCAGGCGGGTCAGCACGCCGAAGCCCGCCTGGAGCAGGAGCGGCTGTTGAAGCTGTTCGAGATCGTCTGGATCTCGCTCGGCAGGACAAGCGCCGGCTCGGCCGGCGTCGGCGCCTTCAAGAGCGCGATGAAGAGCCTCGGCATCATCGCCTCCAACACCATGGCGCGGCCGCAACGCAGCTTGAACGACGAGGAAACCGCAAAGGTCGAAATCATCCTTCGCGACGTCGGATTGCTCCGCTGACCGTGGACGCTCCGATCCTCTCGATTTCCGGTCTGCGGGCGGTGTTCCGTATCGCCGGACGCGACATCGCCGCCGTGCAGGACGTCGATCTGGTGATAGGTTCGGGCGAGACGGTCGCGCTGGTCGGCGAGTCCGGATCGGGCAAATCCGTCACCAGCCTGTCGATCATCGGCCTGCTGCCGAAGAAGATCGGGCGCATCGCCGAGGGATCGATCGCGCTGCGGCGCAGGGACGGCACTGTCACCGAGCTGACCGGCCTCGATCCTGAGTCGCTGCGCAAGGTGCGCGGCAACGACATCGGCATGGTGTTCCAGGAGCCGATGACCAGCCTCAATCCGGTCTACACCATCGGCGAACAGATCGCCGAGCCGATCCGCATCCATCTCGGCAAGTCGCATCGTGATGCGGCCACTGATGCCGTGCGACTGCTGGCTCAGGTCGGCATTCCCGATCCCGATCGGCGGGCGCGGCAATACCCGCATGAGCTGTCGGGAGGGATGCGCCAGCGCGCCACCATCGCCATGGCATTGTCCTGCGATCCGACCTTGCTGATCGCCGACGAGCCGACCACTGCGCTCGACGTCACCATCCAGGCCCAGATTCTCGACCTGCTGGCCGAGCTGCAGGCGCAACGCGGCATGGGCATTCTGTTCGTCACGCACAATCTCGGCGTCGTTGCCGAGATCGCCGACCGGGTCGCGGTGATGTATGCCGGGCGCATCGTGGAATCGGGTCCGGTGAGCGAGGTGTTCACTCGTCCGCGTCATCCCTACACCGCCGGGCTGATGCGTTCGGTGCCGCGGCTCGGCCAGGCCACCATGCTGAAGGCAGCAGGAACGCCACTTCCGACCATCGCCGGCAATGTTCCGTCGCTGGCCTTGCTGCCCAATGGCTGCTCCTTCGCGCCGCGTTGCGCCCTGGCTGTCGATGCCTGCCGCACTGCTGTACCGCCATTGTTCGCGGCGACACCGACCCAGCAAAGCCGTTGTTTGCGCTGGGAGGATCTCTGATAGTGGACGCCCCCTTCCTTTCGGTCAGGTACCTGACCAAGCATTTTGCGCCGACGGCGTTCTCGCGCGGTCCCGTCGTCAGGGCGCTGGAAGATATTTCCTTCGACATTGCGCGCGGCCAGGTGGTCGGTCTCGTTGGCGAATCCGGATCGGGCAAGACCACGATCGGCCGCTCGGTGCTGCGTCTCATCGAGCCGACGTCCGGCGAAATAAGATTTGACGGCGTCGATATCACCAAGCTGAGCGCCGGCTCGCTGACTCGCCAGCGCCGCAAGATGCAATATATTTTCCAGGATCCGTTCGCCAGTCTGTCGCCGCGCATGACCATCGGGCAGATCCTGACCGAAGGCCTGGATATTCAGGGCATCGGCAACAGGCCCGAGCGGCGGGCGAGGGCGGAGAAGGCACTTGCCGCGGTCGAGTTGCCGGTCGACGCCTATGACCGCTACGCCCACGAATTTTCGGGCGGGCAGCGTCAGCGCATCGGCATCGCCAGGGCGCTTACGCTCGAACCCGAATTCATCGTCGCCGACGAGCCGGTCTCTGCCCTCGATGTCTCGATCCAGGCGCAGATCATCAATCTTTTGCGCGACCTGCAGGTCCGGCTCGGTCTGACCATGCTGTTCATTTCGCATGACCTGGCCGTCGTCGAATATATCTGCGACACGGTGATCGTTCTCTACCTCGGCCGGATCATGGAAGTCGCGCCTGCCGCCGCGCTCTATGCCCGGCCGCAGCATCCCTATACGCGCGCGCTGCTCTCGGCCATTCCCTCGCTCGACCCACTGGCCAAGCAAGGCCGGCAGGTGCTGAAGGGCGACATTCCAAGCCCGGCAAATCCGCCAACCGGGTGTGTTTTCCGAACCCGTTGCCCGGTTGCCCTGGATGCTTGCGCCGGAATCGTCCCGCCACTGCGGGCAACAACGTCCGATGGCCATCTGAAGGCCTGCATTCGCGACGATATCGCCTAGCACTCACTCGTTTTCCGCGCGAATTGAGCTACTTGTCTTCCCAGAAATCGGCGTGGAGTTGCGCCGCTTCATCGGCAAGCAGCGGGCCGACGACTTCAGTCGGACGCTGCCCAGCTTCGAAAACGATCGTGCAGGGGAGGTCGAGTGTGGGATTCTCGACGTGTGCACCCGTCAATGCTTTGACGTCATGCTCGCTCTGCCCAAAGACGACCCTTCCGATGCCCGCCCAATAGATTGTCCCGGAGCACATCGCGCAAGGTTCGGCCGAAGTGTAGAGTGTGAAGGAGGCCAGCTTTTCGAGACTGAAATGCATCCCCGCCCACAAGGCCAGCAGCCTTTCGGCATGAGCGGTGCGGTCGCCTCCTCCGGATTTGTAACCGTTGAGTTGCTCGCGCAACACATTGCCGTCTTTGTCGGCGAGGAGCGAACCAAAGGGATGTTCGCCAGCATCGCGGGCCCTGCGCGCGACTTCGAACGCCTGACGGAGCAGGCGCTCATCATAGGGGCGTTGTGGCATCGGCGGATCCTCCGGCAGCGCCGTTTGATCATAGTGCCGAACAATCCGCCGACTCAAGTGGGTGGATTCAGCTCGGCAATGAGTGGCTGAACAGCGTCGTTGTGTTCTTTGTTCCGTCAGCCATTGTCCCGATCTCGGACGGACCAGACCAGAATGTCCTCATCAATCCTCGTCATCCTGCCGCGGCCCGAATTAAAATCGCACGGATCGATCCGTTCGAGCTTGACGTTCGGCTGTTCAAGGGCTGACTGCGGGAGGATGAGGACTACTAGGCTTGCGTAAGCCATTTGGGCCTGGGCACAGCCTGCAACAGGCTTTGCGTATATTCGTGGCGAGGCGCCCCGAACAGCGCCGCGGTTTGGCCTTCCTCGACAATGCGTCCATCTTTCATGACCATGATCCGGTCCGCGAAATGGCGCACGATCGGCAGGTCGTGTGTGATGAAGATATAGGAGAGGCTGAGCCTCGTCCTAAGGTCGGCCAGAAGGTCGATCACCTGCGTCTGGATAGAGATGTCGAGCGCCGAAACCGCCTCGTCACAGACGATCAGTTCCGGCTCGCTCGCAAGCGCCCGTGCAATGGCGATGCGCTGTCGCTGGCCGCCGGAAAACTGGTGCGGGTAGCGGTCGGCGTGCTCCGGCAACAGCCCCACCAATTCCAGGAGCTCTGCCACTCGAGCCTTCCACCTGTTCTTCGGCAGAATATCGCGGTGGATCACCCAGGGTTCGGAAATGATCGAATAAACGCGCATGCGCGGATTCATCGATCCGTACGGATCCTGGAATACCATCTGGACCTTGCGCCGAAACGCCATAAGCCGCTTCTCGTTCATTTCGAAGATGTTCTCACCGGCAAAGACTGCCTTGCCCGAGCTTGGCGCGTTCAGCCCCAACAGCATGCGTGCGACGCTCGATTTGCCGGAGCCGGACTCGCCGACGATGCCGAGCGTTTCTCCTCTCCTGACCTCGAAGCTTATGTCGTCCACCGCCTTGAACGTCCGCTTGCTGCTGAAGGCTCCGGAAGCAAGCACATAGTGCTTGGTGAGATGTTCCACCTTGAGCAGGGTCTTGTCGGTGATCGTCGTCGAACGCTTGTTCGGCGCCTCCGCTGCGTTGCCGTGGGGCAGGGCGGAGATGAGGCGGCGGGTATAGGCGTGCTGCGGATTGCTGAAGACTTCCTTGGCGATGCCCGTCTCGACGACCTTGCCGCCGTTCATGACGATGATCCGGTCCGCCATGGACGCGGCGACTTCGAGGTCATGGGTGATCATGATCAACGCCATGCCGGTTTCGCGCTGAAGATCGCGCAGCAGATCGAGGATCTGCGCTTGCACGCTGACGTCCAGAGCGGTCGTCGGCTCGTCGGCGATCAGGATGTCCGGTTTCAGCGCGATCGCCATGGCAATCATTACGCGCTGACGTTGTCCGCCCGAGAACTGATGCGGATAGAAGTCGACGCGGTTTTCCGGCTCCGGAATGCCCACGCGCCGAAGCAGTTCTATCGTCTTGGCGCGTGCGTCCTTGCCGGCTCCCGCACCGTGGCTCTCATAAACCTCCTCGATCTGGCGCCCCACCGTATAGACGGGGTTCAGATAGGCGAGCGGATCCTGAAAGATCATCGCAATCCTGCGGCCGTTGATGCTTCGGCGCGCCTCGGCACCGAGGCCCGAGAGTTCGACGCCGTCGAAGAGGCAGGAGCCGGCCACGATATCGCCTGGCGGACAGTCGACGAGATCCATCACCGTGCTGGTGCTGACGCTTTTTCCCGAACCGCTTTCGCCGAGGATCACGAGCGTTTCGCCACGGCTGACGCGGAAAGAGACGTCGTCGACGGCACGTACCGGCTCATCGTCCGAAAGGAAATCGACGATCAGGCCGTCGACTTTGAGAATGGGATTGGTTGCGTTGCTCATCGGGCAGCTTTTCGCAATGTCTGAAGACGCCAGCGTTGCTGCGGATCAGCGACGGTGCGCGCCCAGTTCGAGAGGATGTTGAGCGACAGCGTCGTCAGCATGATCGCAAGACCCGGCCAGAATGCGATCCACCAGGCGGTGGCGAGATAGCCGCGGCCGTTTGCCACCATTGCACCCCAGGTAAAGTCAGGTGGCTGAATGCCGAGGCCAAGGAAACTCAGCGCCGATTCCGATAAAATGACGGTCGCGAAATCAATGGCGGAAATCGTCACCAATGTCGGCAGGACGAGGGGGGCGATATGCCGGATGATGATCCGGGCCGGCTTCGCCCCCATGGCTCGCGCCGCGCTCACGAACATGCGCTCGCGCAACTCCAAAACTTCTGCGCGCGCCGTTCTGAGGTAGATTGGCATGCGCGTGACGGCGAGAACGATCACCAGGTTGGTGATGCTCGGCCCTAGCGTGTAGAGCACGATGAGCGCCAGCAGCAGCGAGGGAAAGCTCATGACGACATCGGCCAGGCGCAGGATGAGATGGCTGTACCAGCGCTCCGAATAGCCCGCTATCAGGCCCAGCGTTCCGCCAACCAGCATCGACGCGAATACCGCAGCCGCGGCAATGCCGAACGTGTTCTGCGCGCCGACAATCAGCCTGGCCAGGATGGGCCGGCCGAGGGTATCGGCGCCGAGGACATAGATCCAGCCGCTGGCCAGCGAGAACGGGGCGAGATTGCGCTGGCGCAGCCCCAGCCGCGAAGCGGCGTCGCCCACCAGCCACGGGCCGAGGACCGCCGCGATGACGACGATCGCCAGGAAAATAGCGGCGGCGAGCGCAAGCCTGTCGCGCTTCAAATAGGAGAGAAGCACGCTGCCGCTGCCTGGAACGGCCGCCGGCTTGATGTCGGGGGTGATGATCGTCATGGCTCAGTACCGGATGCGCGGATCGAGAACCGCATAGAGCAGGTCGATCGCGATGTTCAGGATGAAGATGGCGGTAGCCGTCACCAGAATGGTCGACTGGACGACAGCAAAATCGCGCTGGATGATCGAGTCGATCATCAGCTTGCCGATGCCGGGCCAGCCGAATATCGATTCCACGACGACAGCGCCGTTGACGAGACTGGTCGCCAAGTCGCCGGCGACCGTGACGACGGGCAGCAGCGAATTGCGAAGCGCATGCCCGAAGATGATCTTCTGACGAGGCAGGCCCTTGGCCCTTGCGGTCTTGATGTATGGAGAGGCAAGTGCGGACAGCATCGTTCCGCGCACGACCTGCACCAGGAGACCGAAGGGACGAAGCATCAGCACGAAGCTGGGCATGATCCAATGCGCCCAGCTTCCGGTGCCGGATGTCGGCAAAAGCCCGAGCCCTACGGCGAAGACAAGGATGCCGACGATGGCGACCCAAAAATCCGGCGCGCTTGCGCCGGCCAGGGAGACGAAGCTGGCGACACGGTCGAAGATGCTGCCCGGCCGCGCGGCCGCCAGAGAACCGACAAGGATAGCCAAAGCGGTCGACAGGGTGATCGCGACGGCGGCAAGTTTCAGCGTTTCCGGGAACGCCTCAAGCGCGACCTGCATCGCCGAGCGGTTCTGGCGCAGCGATTCACCGAAATCCAGCTGCAGAAGATCGCGCAAATAATCCAGAAACTGCCAATAGATCGGCTGATCGAGGCCGTTCAACCGCGCGAACGCGGCCCGAGCTTCCGCAGTCGAGTCCAGAGGCAGGTACAAGGCGGAAGGATCGCCGGTAAGCCGTGTCAGGAAAAAGACCAGCGTCAACAGACCTATGACCGACAGGATGCTGTGGAACGCGCGGCGTCCAAGATAGGTAATCATTTGGGATGCCCTTGGACGGATATCGACGGAGGCAACGGGTCAGGGCGCAGGGTCACGATCGGACCCAGCGCCCCCGTATCACTCAGTCTTTTTTGATAGCGATATTGGCCAGCGGTATTTCGCTGTTGGTGGTGATATCGGGCTTCCATTCCAGCCTGGTGCCAACACGGGTATAGCCGATCATATGGAACATCGGGATGTCCGCCACCACTTCGTTGCGGGCCTTGCCGAAGATCGCCTTGAAGCTGTTCGTGCGGGCCTCGCCGGTCGCCGCCAGGGCCGCGTCTATCTCCTTGTCGAATGCCGGATCGGCCAAGGTCGAGTAGCTGCCGCTCGATCGGTAGAAGATCGGAACCGTGAAGGCCGCATCGCCCTTGTTGTTGTCATGCATCATCTGCAGGAGATTGGGGCCGCGCTCCGGCGGGAACGGCTTTTGCAGATAGCGCAGCCAGTCGGCGACATCGAGCATGGTAAGCTTGACGTTGAGGCCGGCGTCCTGCCACATCGTCATCATGGCCTCCATCGCTTCGGCGCCGTTCGGATAGATGCCGTTTCGCCCGATGAGCTTGATCTCGGTGTCGACCGCGACACCCGCCGCGCGCGCTTCTTCGATGAGCTTTTTCGCCTCTTCCGGATCGTACGGCCAAGGCTCGAGCGCATCGTCATGGCCGTTGATCCCGGAAACGACCATTTGCGACGCACGCTTGACGTCGTCGCCGAACAGCTGGGCAAGGCCTTCCCAGTCGATCGCCAGGTTGAGCGCCTTGCGGACGCGCAGGTCATCGAGCGGCGGCTCGGCGGCATCGATGCGGATGGCGGTGGTTTCGGAGTTCAGGTAAGCGAAATCCGTCTCCGGATTGCTGGCGTCCTGGATGGCAATCGACGGCGTCAGGTCGGCTTCCCCGGTTTCGACCATGGCCGCTCGAATCGATGATTCGGGCCGCCAGACATAGGTTGCCTTGGTGATCTCCGGCTTCTTGCCCCAATAGCCATCGAACGCGTCCAGCACCACGGTTTGCGGGGAAAAGGTCGATAGCGTGAACGGGCCGGTCCCGACCGGATCGTTCACCGCCTGGTCGACCGGTGTCTTCGGCGAGACGATCATGACCACGCTCAACAGCGTCGGCATGATGGGTTCGGGCCTGTCCGACTTTATCTCGACGGTCAGATCGTCGACCGGCGTCAGCGTCAGCTTGGCATCGCCGAATTTCGCAATGTTGCTGCAAGTGATCTTGCCGCTGATCATCCTGTTGATGGAGAATGCGACCGCATCCGCGTTGAGTTCCGTTCCGTCCTGGAACTTCACGCCCTCGCGCAGCTTGATCCGCCAAGTCGTCGGGTCCACGCTGGTCCATTCGGTCGCCAGTTTCGGCTGAGGTTGTCCGGTGGTCGGATCGATGACGGTCAACGATTCAACGACGTTTTGGCTGAGTATCTGGCCGACATTGGTGATGATGGTGCCGCAGGGCTCCAGATTGGCCGGCTGCTCCGGCAGGACGATACGGATTTCCTGCGCCGCTTCTTGTGCGACAGCCGATGGCGCGGCAGCGGTCATCAATACGACAGCTGCAATCGTATGAACGCTTCTATTCATGTCTCTCCTCCCTTTGATCTTCCGCTTGGGATCTTCCGTTCTGGCTGTCGTGCGACGGGCGAACCTCCTCGGCGCGTTCGTCCGACAATTTGCCGATCTCCCGGCGACTAGGCGGCGATCTTCTCGATCAATCCGCGCAGCACGTCTTTTTCCTGCGGCTTCAGATCCGTCAGCGGCGGACGAAGCGGGCCGGGTGTCCGTCCTATGAGTTCGACGCCTGCCTTGATGATCGACACCGGATAACCTTGTTCTCGATCGCGTAGAGCCGCGAAGGGGAAGAAGAAGCTGTGCAGGATTTCTTCCATCGCAGCGCGATCGCTTGTCCGCATCGCCCTGTAGAAGCGCTGTGCCAATTCCGGCACAAAATTGAACACCGCAGAGGAATAAGTTGTCACACCGGCGCCGTTGAAGCCCTCGGCAAACAGCTCATGCGTGGGCATGCCACCGATGTAGCAGAGCCGATCGCCGAGCTTTGCGGTGACGTGGCGGACAAGATCGATCTTGCCTGTGCCGTCCTTGAAGCCGATGAGGTTTGGGCACGCATCAGCAAGGCGGGCAACCGTGTCGGCATTGGCGACCGAGTTCGCACGGTTGTAGATGATGACGCCTAGGCCGGTGGATTGGCACACGGCTTTGACATGCCGGAATATCCCCTCTTGCGAGGCCTCCATCAGATAATGCGGCAGAAGCAAGAGACCGTCGGCCCCCGCAGCCTCGGCGCGGCGAGCAATTTCCGTGGCGAGCGCCGTGCCGTAACCACAGCCGGCGATGATAGGCACGTCTCCCGAGGCATCCTTGGCAGCACGGGTAACGTCGGCGACCTCTTCCGGCGACAGGGAGAAGAATTCACCCGTGCCGCCGGCCGCGAACAGGGCAGCGGCACCGAACCCCGACAGCCATTCCACATGCGCGCGATAGCTTTCGAGATTGAGGCTGAAATCCTCGTTGAAATGTGTGACCGGAAACGACAGCAGCCCTGAAGCGACACGCGACTTGATTTCATCTGGCGACAAAGGAACTCATCCCACAATTAATATGATGTCATCCAGATTCATATGATGAGTATGCGGACGAGTCAACTTCTGGTGTTGTCTTGATTTGTCGAGCGCCGGACGGTGAGGGCACGATAGCGCTTTATCCCCGTCACCAGATGGCGGCGCATCGCCTCACGCGCCTTTTCCGGGTCGCGGGCGAGGATCGCATCGGCGATTTCCCTGTGCTCCTCCAGAATTGGATGGTCGCGATTGGGCAAGGGATCGATGCCGCCCATCATCGTCTTGAACTTCACCCGCGGGATCATCCGCCGGCCGATATGTTCGAGGAATGCCTTGAACCTGGCGTTGTTGGTTGCGGTGGCAATCGCCAAGTGGAACTGGAAGTCCGCCTCGTCGGTGGGTTGTCCTTGCGCCATGAGATCGGCGAACCTTTCGACCTGGGCCTCGATTTCGGCCTCCTGCGCCGGCGAACTGCGGGCTGCAGCAAGGCCCGCTGCCTCGACTTCGATGCCGATGCGCAGCTCGAGCTCTTCGATGATGTCCGAGATCTTGTTCGTTTCGTCGGTGAAGAGCTTCAATCCCTCGTCGACGGGTTTCGGGCCGAGAACGAAGACGCCGGCGCCTTGCCGCGATTCCACCAGCCCGTCGGCGCGAAGCGCGGCAATGGCCTCCCGGACGACAGTGCGGCTGAACCCGAACCGGTCAATCAGCGCGGGTTCTGTCGGCAATTTGTCGCCAGGCGCATAAAAGCCGGCTTCGATCTGGCCGCGCAGCGCATCTGCGACCTGAGAAACGAACGACCTGCGGGACGTTCGATGTTCGGCCTGCTGCATGGGTCCTCCAAACTTTGCCGGGTCATGAGAATCCATACTCCCAGTGCGGGTCAAAAGCGAGGTCATCATATGAAATTTGTCACAGCCATCAGGTCATCATGTGGCTTTCTGCGCTCGCTGGCTGATGCGGCCACGGCGATCATCCACACGTGACGGCTTTCAGGCAGCGGCCGTCGGCAGGTGATCGCGGACCCACCTGACGATCTGCCCCGCCGTCATGGCGCCGGATGTGCGCGCAACCTCCTGTCCGCCATGGAAGAGGATCATCGCCGGGATGCTGCGAATGCCGAGCCTGGCTGCAACGGCCTGCTCATTATCGGAGTTGAGCTTGATCAGGCGAACATGCGGCTCCAGTTCGTTTGCTGCTGCTTCATAGGCCGGCGCCATCATCTTGCAGGGGCCGCACCACGGTGCCCAGATGTCGACGACAACGGGGAGGCTGCTTCGTTTGACGTGGCGATCGAAGCTCTGTGCGTCGACGTCCTCGGGATGGCCCGAGAACAGCTTGGAGCCGCACTTTCCGCATTTCGCGTCCCCGGCATCCCGTCCAGGCGGCAGGCGATTGACCCCGCCGCATTTGCCGCAAACCACCAGTTTTTCCTGCGTCATGCCCATTCACCCATCTTTATGCGCGTCGCCGTCACGATGCTGTCTTGAGTGGAGCACCCTGCGCAGCAGCGGCCGCTTCCGAAACGCTTGCCAACTCGGCGGCGATATCGGCGAGCTTTCGATCGGCGTCGACCTTGCGCCAGGTGGACGGGGTGGCCTTTCGTTGCAATTGCCGCGAAAGGATATCGATGGTGGCATCGGAAGGGCCACCCCGGCGCTCGCTTACCCGTCGCCAAAGAACAAGCGGATCCGCCTCCAGCCAGAATCCGGCGAAAGCAACGTCTCTGCCGTTTGCCGCCTTCTCGATGCGGTCGCGATCGGCCGGCCGGTCGAAGACGGCATCGGCGACCACCGAACCGCCTTCGGAAAGGATCAGGTCGGCGCGCCATGCCATTTCGCGGTAGACGCGGTCCGACACATCAGGTCGATAAGCCCTGTCCGGCAGCTTCGTTTCGGCCGGCACCCCATGCATGGCTTTGCGGATGCGGTCGCTCTCGACAATGCGCGCGCCGGGCGGCGCGCCGACATGTGCGGCGAGTGCCTCGGCAACGGCCGTCTTGCCAGAACCACTCAAACCGCCGATGGCGATCAACCGCGGCGGCCTTGGCTGGAGAAGTGTTCGGGCAAGCTCGAAATAGGATCCGGCCTCGGCAATCAGCCCGCCGGAATCGGCACTGCCTTCCTCGATCTGGGTTGCGGTGACATGCGCGCGCACCGCGGCCCGCACTGCCATGAAAAACGGCAAGAGAATGAAGCCGTCCTCGTCGTCTGCTTCGTCGAGGTAGCGGTTCATCACCAGGTTGGCGAGTTCCGGAAAGCCGCGATGCCAAAGGTCCATCAGCAGGAAGGCCAGGTCGTAAAGCACATCGATGCTGGCGATCTGGTCATTGAATTCAATGCAATCGAAGAGGCGGGGCTCTCCGTCGAAGAGACAGATGTTGCGCAGATGCAGGTCGCCGTGGCATCGCCGGATCTTGCCTGCCGCCTCCCGCCGGTCGAGCAACTCGCAATGACGGCCGAGGGCGGTGCGAAAAATCCCGGTGAATGCCTTTATCTCGGCTTGCTCGAAAACATGGCTGGTGGCAAAGCCGGCTTCGTTGATGGCGAGCACGCCTGCCAGGTTCGAGGATCCGCTGCCCTTGTGGACCTCCGGCGCGCCGCGATGATAGCGCACGATCATGCGCGCGACCGCCGTCATCAACGCAGGCGTCAGTTCGCCGCCGACTGCCATTCGATCGAGCAGCTTCGACTGGTCGAAGCGGACCATCTCGATCGCCGCATCGACCAGTTCGCCGCTTCCATCGAAGGCGAGCTTGCCGCCGGCCTCTCGCGTGATGCGCCGCACCCCCAGATAGAGACCGGGCGCGGTCTTGGAGTTGAGCTCGACCTCCTTCTCGCAAGCGGCGAGCCGCAGCGCCGCGGTCGAGAAGTCGACATAGGGCAGCTTGACCGCTCGTTTGATCTTGTAGGCGCGCTGGCCAACCAGGAAGACACGCGAGATATGGGTTTCGATCGCCTCGACCGGCCCGCTCTCGCCATATGCGGCAGGGTCCATCAACATCGCGGCCACGGATTCCTGATCTTCGACGATCATCGGATGCCTCTTTATCGTATCCAACCTTTGGAATCCGACGAGCGTGGTCGCTGAAATTCCGCGCCATCGGGCCCTTACTGCTGCAGCGTCTGGATATAACCAGCCAAGTCACGGATGCGTTCCGTGGTGACGACTTTCTCGGCGGCCGTATTTCTTAGCGTCCTCCGGAAGAACATGGCGACCCCCACCTTCCGGCGCGACGCGCGTGGGCACGTTGATATGGATCAAATGATGCGCTGCGGCGTTCTTTGACTCAGCGCAAGGAGCGCGCCGAGCCGTCTCGTTATATGGTGCAACGATGATTGGACTTTGACGCAAGATCGGGAGCAGCCGCCATGGCCTTCAGGACGATATTTACCGTTATGGGACCGAACAAGGGGGACGACGATCTCAAACTCGCCGCCGACCTGTGCGACGAAATCGGCGCGCATCTTGCTGTTCTCGTGGTTGCCATTGCTGCACCGCCACCAGTCGGAGAGTATGCTGCGGTCGTTTCAGAAGCCTGGCTCAAGGAGCGTCAGGCCGACGAGAATCTGTTGAAGAAGCGAACCGCTGCCGTGTCGGCTCTTCTCGCCGGCAGGGCGCTTTCGGCCGATGTCTCCAGCGAATATCTGGAAGCCGGCTGGGCCGACGAAACCATCGGCCGCCGTGCCCGCTACGCTGACATTACGATTATTGGACCGGAGTTGCTTGCCGGCAAAACGCTGAAAAACAAAGTGATCGATGGCGGATTGTTTTCTTCGGGAAAGCCTTTGCTGCTCATCCCCGAGGGGTCGCGGCCGACACTGAAGCCGAAACGCGTGCTGATTGCCTGGGACGCCCGTCTGGAGGCAACGCGTGCCGTCCGCGAATCCCTAGACATGCTGCCAGACGCCGACGAGGTGCACCTTGTCATGGTTGACCCGGTGGAGGACGAATACCGCCACGGGGCCGAACCCGGAGCCGACGCCGCTGCCTATCTCGCGCGGCATGGCGTGAATGTCACGGTCGACCGGCTGCCCAGCCTGGACCATTCAGTCGTCGACGTGCTTCGCCGGCACGCACTCGACATCGCCGCCGACCTGTTGGTGATGGGCGCCTATGGTCATTCCCGGTTGCGCGAGCGCATCTTCGGCGGCGTCACCATCTCGATGCTTGAAGATCCGTCGATGCCGATCCTTATGGCGCACTAGCAAGACTCACGGCGGTCGTTCAAATACTGAAGCGGTGGGCCGGCGGGACCTCTGCCGGCCCTTGCTTTGGAGAATCCGTCAGGAGTTACAATGGTACGGCTAGGGCTGCCGTTCTTCGCGTGCCAAGCACCGACACGATTGGCCGCGAACTGCCTGTCAGGAGACATCGGTCAGTCCGCCGGCCAGAGGACGGCAGTTTCGGGAAACGCTTAACTATTTGTTTTTTCTGGTCGGAGTGGCAGGATTTGAACCTGCGACCCCATCGTCCCGAACGATGTGCGCTACCAGGCTGCGCTACACTCCGTGACCAGACCGCGGGCTTATAGCCGCCGCACTTCGTTCCTGCAAGCGCCAATGGCAACGCTTCTGTCGCATTTCTTCCGCTTTCGCCTTAACCTCATACGGGTTTCAGTTCCCTGCGGGATAAACACCGCTTAAGGGCTCGTGTTATAGGCATGGCCACCTGCGTTAAAACCACTCTGAATCCAGCCGCTTGGAGTTACTGTCTTGTCCCTGAAGATCGTTAGCGAAGCCCTTCCCAACACCTTCGAGTTTGAAACCTCGGCGCTGATCAAGGCGTCCGGCTTTCGTGAGTATGATGCGCGCTGGTGGTTCGGCCATCCTGGATCTGCGAAGCCGCCTGAGCTCAACCTGATCGGTGTCCAGGCGCTCGGCATGGGGCTCGGCACGCTGATCCGGCGCCTGGGCGCCGGGCCGGATATCGTGACCGGTCATGATTTCCGCTCCTATTCGCTGGCGATCAAGCTGGCGCTGGTTTCCGGGCTGATGGCCGCCGGCGCGCGGGTTAGGGATATCGGGCTGGCGCTGTCACCGATGGCCTATTTCGCCCAGTTCGCGCTCGACACGCCGTCCGTCGCCATGGTCACCGCCTCGCACAACGAAAACGGCTGGAGCGGCGTCAAGATGGGGGCGGCGCGTCCGCTGACCTTCGGCCCGGAGGAAATGAGCGCATTGAAGACGATCGTGCTTGCCGGCGACTTCGATCTTATCGGCGGCGGCTCCTATGACTTCGTTGCGGATTTCCGCAAAACCTATCTCGACGACCTGACCCGGGACAAGCGCATATCGAGAAAGCTCAAGGTGGTCGCCGCCTGCGGCAACGGCACCGCCGGCGCCTTTGCACCTGAAGCGCTGGAGCGGATCGGGTGCGAGGTGATCCCGCTGGACGTCGAGCTCGATCATACGTTTCCGAATTACAATCCCAATCCCGAAGACATGAAGATGCTGCACGCGATCCGCGACAAGGTGCTGGAGACGGGAGCCGACGTCGGGCTCGGCTTCGACGGCGATGGTGACCGCTGCGGCGTGGTCGACAATGAAGGCAACGAGATCTTCGCCGACAAGGTCGGCGTCATGCTTGCGCGCGATATCGCGCGACTGCATCCCGGCTCGACTTTCGTCGTTGACGTCAAGTCGACCGGATTGTTCAACACCGACGCCGCGTTGCGCGCCGATGGCGCCATCACCGACTATTGGAAGACCGGCCATTCCTACATAAAACGGCGCGTGGCCGAGCTTGGCGCCATCGCCGGTTTCGAGAAATCCGGTCACTTCTTCTTCAATCCGCCGATAGGGCGCGGCTATGACGATGGTCTCATCACAGCTATCGCCATCTGTCAGATGCTGGATCGCAGCCCGACCAGCAGCATGGCCGATCTCTATCGCGACCTGCCGCTGACCTTCGGCACGCCGACCATGTCGCCGCACTGCGCCGACGAGCTGAAATACGGCGTGGTCGAGCGGGTCGTTTCCGATTTTCAGGCAATGAAGCAGGACGGCACGGTCTTCGCCGGCCAGAAGATCGCCGATCTGATAACCGTCAATGGCGTGCGCGTCGTGGCCGAGGACGGCACCTGGGGCCTGGTGCGGGCGTCGTCGAACAAGCCGGAGCTTGTCGTCGTGGTGGAGAGCCCGGTGTCATCCGAGCGGCGCCGGCAGATGTTCGAAGCCGTCGATGCGGTGCTGCGCCGCAGCCCTGAAGTCGGCGCCTACAACCAGACGTTCTAATGCATGTCGCGCAAAAGTGTGCAGCGGTTTTGCGATAACGACATGCATAAAACAACAACCTAAAGCGCGTCGCAGAGGCCGGTCAAAACGCGACGCGCTTTAGGTTCTCTCATTTCATCGCGGCGTGAGAAGGCCACGATGGGAAGCGGACCAAATGTTTCCCGTTGCAGCTGGTCCGCTCCCCCAGTTTTCATCGGCCGATGATGTCTACAGGAACTCAGGCAGCGGAATAAGCCCGCTCAAGGGCACGCCAGTCGAACTCCCGCGCCCAGTCGGCAAAACTGTGCCAGCGGACCTCCGGGAAATCCCTGTGCAAGGCAGCGATATCGACGTCATAGCCGACGCGGTCGAACCATTCGAACATCAGCGCAGTATCTTCGCTTTGTTGGCGGGCTACCGCGATTGGAATTGCCTGATAGTTGATCGGGCGGCCGATGGACTGCGAAAGGATCTTGGCCTGGTCTTCGCCGGACAACTCGTCTCCCGCAATATCGAAGCGCTTGCCGAACACGCGCTCGCGTCGCTCGACCAGGGCGGCAACGAAGGCGCCGATGTCGGCAAGTGCGACCAGCTGGAGGACACGTTTGGCGGGCATTGCAAAGGCATGCGTGCCCTGGCTGAGCGCGCCGATCGACCACGGCGCGACGAAATTCTCCATGAAGGCAACCGGGGCGCTGATCGTATAGGGAATGCCGAGCCGTTCGACATGCTGCTCGACGAGATATTTGCTTTCGAAATGCGGGATGCCGGTTTTCTTGTTGGCATCGGCAACGGACGAATAGATCAGATGCCCGACGCCTGCAGCCTTGGCTGCATCGGCGGCTAGAATCCCCTGGCGGGTCTCCTCTTCCATCCCGGCTTCGTAGCTGTTGCCCATCAAGAACATGGTGTCGACGTCTTTGACTGCCTTCACAACGGAGGCCGTGTCGCCGAGATCGCCGGCCACGATCTCGGCGCCTACCGACACCAGCTGCCGTGCGCCATCGCTGTCCGGCTTGCGGGTCAGTGCCTTGACGCGATGTCCACCACTCGACAGCAAAGCACGCGCAACTGCGCCGCCTTGCTGGCCTGTGGCGCCGGTCACCAGAACGTTTCGTTTGGTGGTCATCTTGTTCGCTCCTTTTCCGTTCGCTGGAGCAAAATTAGGACCTATCGCATTGATGCATAACCACCTATAATTGGAAAACTTTGTCCCAACAATGGATACAATGCTCGACCTCAACGACATCGTGGTGTTCGCTCGCGTCGTCGAAGCTGGCAGCTTCACCGCCGCCGCGCGCCTGCTCGCCATGCCCAAGACGACGGTCAGCCGCCGCATTGCCGCGCTCGAGCGCGAGGTCGGGGTCCGCCTGTTGCAGCGCACGACACGCAGCCTCAATATGACGGACGCTGGACGCCTCTATTACGAGCAGAGCAGCCAGGCGCTGCGGACGATCGAGGAAGCAAATTTGCGCCTCGCGGAAGCAAGAGCTGAGCCATCGGGCACGATCCGCGTTTCGGCTCCTGTCGGCTTCGGCGGCTATTTCCTCACCCAGGCGGTGGTCGACTTTCTTGCGATGTATCCAAAAACCAAGGTCGAGCTCCGCCTGACCGACGACAAGCTCAACCTGGTTGAGGATGGTATAGATCTCGCCTTCCGAACCGGCATCCTTCAGGATTCGACGCTGATCGCCCGCAAACTCGGTTCCACGCACAGGCTGCTCTGCGCCAGCCCGGACTATCTCGCAAGGCACGGGATGCCGGAACGCCTGGCGGATCTCGCGCACCACCAGTGCGTCATCGCAGGCCCTTCGACCTCGGGCACCCATTGGGTGCTGGACGGGCCACACGGTCAGGAAACGGTCACGGTGGCCGGGCGCTTCGCCGCGAATGAAATGCAGGCGGTCGTTGCGGCCACGCTCGCAGGCTTCGGCATCGCCCAATTGCCGCACAGCATCGCCGAGCCCCTCATCAATGGGGGGCGGCTGAGCCGCGTTCTCCGGGACTACACGACTCCGGTCGGCGGGCTGCATGTCCTATATCCGAGCAGCCGGCATCTTTCGCCCCTCGTCAAGGAATTCATCGAGCTCGCATCCGACCGGATTTCCAGTCGGGCAAATACAGCGGCTGACCAGCAGTAGCCGCGAGCCTCAATAGGGGCTCGCCACATCCCCGGTCTCGACATAGACCGACTTCAGCTGCGAATAGAGCGCCAGAGCCGCCAGCGAATTTTCGCGGCCGATACCGGACTGCTTGAAGCCGCCGAACGGAATTTCGACCGGCGTCAGATTATAGGCGTTGATCCAGCAGGTG
This sequence comes from Mesorhizobium sp. WSM4842, assembly GCF_055901575.1. NCBI lineage: Bacteria > Pseudomonadati > Pseudomonadota > Alphaproteobacteria > Hyphomicrobiales > Phyllobacteriaceae > Mesorhizobium > Mesorhizobium sp. WSM4842. The sequence goes on along the minus strand of NZ_CM148372.1, from coordinate 5,508,625 downwards.
CCGGCCTGCAGCTCGGCGATGACGCGGTGGGCGCGCGGCAGGTCGCGCGTGAACACGCCGGCCGCAAGGCCGAATTCGGTGTCGTTGGCGCGGTCGATCACCTCGTCCTCATCGTCGAATTTCAGCACGCTCATCACCGGTCCGAAAATCTCCTCGCGCGCGATGCGCATCGTGTCGGTGACGCCGGTGAAGACCGTCGGCTCGACGAAGAAGCCGCCTTGGAAACCCTGCAGCGAAGGCACGTTGCCGCCGCAGGCGAGCACGGCGCCATCCTGCTTGCCGGCTTCGATATAGCCGATAACTTTCTCGTGCTGGGCCTTGGAGACAAGCGGCCCCATCTGCGTTTCCTGGTCGAGCGGATCGCCGATACGGATCTTCTTGGTCCGCTCGGTCAGACGTTCGACGAAACGGTCGTGGATGCCCTTCTGCACGAACACCCGTGTGCCGTTGGAGCAGATCTGGCCGGTCGAATAGAAATTGCCGAGCATGGCGCCGCCGATGGCGTTTTCGAGATCGGCATCGTCGAAGACGATCAGCGGCGACTTGCCGCCGAGCTCCATGGTGGCATGCTTCATCTTCGAGCCGGCGAGCGACAGCACCTTGCGGCCGGTCGGCACCGATCCGGTCACCGAGACCTTGGCGACGAGATCGTGGCCGACGAGGCCGGCGCCGACATCGCCATAGCCTTGCACGACGTTGAACAGCCCGTCGGGCAGGCCGGCTTCTGTATAGATTTCGGCCAGCGCCAGAGCCGACAGCGGCGTGTTCTCCGACGGCTTGAACACCATGGCGTTGCCCATGGCGAGCGCCGGTGCCGATTTCCAGCCGGCGATCTGGATCGGATAGTTCCAGGCGCCGATGCCGACGCAGACGCCGAGCGCCTCGCGCCTTGTATAGGCGAAGGGTCCGCCGAGATCGATGGACTCGCCATTATAGGCAGCGACCACGCCGCCGAAATATTCAAGGCAGTCGGCTGCCGATGGCGCGTCCGCCACCAGCGTCTCCTGGATCGCCTTGCCGGTATCCAGCGTCTCGACGCGCGCCAGGTCGGCGTTGCGCGCGCGCAATATGTCGGCGGCGCGGCGCAGGATGCGTCCGCGCTCGACCGGCTTCAGCCGCGCCCAGGCCGGTTGTGCTGCACGCGCTGCTTCGATCGCCAGTTCCAGCACATTCAGCGTCGCCGAACGCAGCATCGCGATGGTCTCGCCGGTTGCCGGATAGATCACCGGCAGCGGCGCACCCTGCTCGTCGTCGATGTAGCGTCCGTTGACATAGTGCGATGCCTTTGGCTGGGCGCGCATGGGAGCTTCTCCAAATTGTCTTTCGCCGGGACCGGCGGGCGGACAGTCCGTCAGATCATGGCTTATCTGTCCGATGCCTGCCAGCGCGGATTGATCCATGGCTCCTGGTTGGACGGCGCCAGCGGCGTGCGGCCGAGAATGTGGTCGGCGGCCTTCTCGCCGGTCATGATCGACGGCGCGTTGAGATTGCCGTTGGTGACGCGCGGGAAGATCGAGGAATCGGCGACCCGCAGCCCTTCGACACCGATGACACGGCATTCCGGATCGACGACGCTCATCGGATCATCGGTACGGCCCATCTTGCAGGTTCCGCAAGGGTGGTAGGCGCTTTCGGCGTGATCGCGAATGAAGGCATCGAGATCGTCGTCCGACTGGACGTGCGAGCCCGGCGAGATCTCCCTGCCGCGATAAGGATCGAATGCCGACTGGCCGAAGATCTCGCGCGTCAGCCGTATGCAGTGGCGGAACTCGGTCCAGTCGTCCGGATGCGACATGTAGTTGAAGCGGATCACCGGCTTCGATCTCGGATCGGGCGAGCGTAGCATGACAGAACCGCGCGACTTCGATCGCATCGGCCCGACATGCGCCTGGAAACCATGCGCTTTCGCCGCCGCCCTGCCGTCATAGCGGACCGCCGCCGGGATGAAATGATACTGGATGTCGGGATAGTCGACGCCGGCGCGCGAGCGCACGAAGGCGGCCGCCTCGAAATGGTTGGTTGCGCCAAGACCCGACTTGAAGAACAGCCATTGCGCGCCGATCAGTGCCTTCGACAACGGGTTCAGCACCGAATTCAGCGTGATCGGCTGGGTGGATTCCTGCTGGATATAGAGCTCCATATGGTCCTGCAGGTTGCGGCCGACGCCGGGCCGGTCGGCGATCACCGGAATGCCGTATTCCCTGAGATGTTGGGCCGGGCCGATGCCGGACAGCATCAGGATCTTGGGCGAATTGATCGAGGACGCGGCAACGATCACTTCACGTCGCGCCTTGATCACCTGAATCCGTCTGCGCACTTCGATCTCGACGCCGGTGGCGCGTTGATTCTCGATGATCACCCGTCGGGCGAAGCCCTTGACCAGGCTTACATTTTTCCGCCTCAGCGCCGGCCTGAGATAGGCGCTCGCCGCCGACCAGCGGCGGCCGCCGCGAATTGTCTGTTCCATCGGCCCAAAACCTTCCTGCTTCGCGCCATTGTAGTCGTCGGTCAACTCGAAGCCGGCCTGACGGCCTGCGTCGACGAAGGCGCCGTAGAGTGGATTGGTCCGCGAGCCGCGCTGCACGGTCAGCGGGCCGCCGTGGCCGCGCCAGCCATTCTCGCCGCCGTTGGCGTCCTCCATGCGCTTGAAGTAGGGGAGCACGTCGGCAAACCCCCAGCCGGCCGCGCCCTGTTCGGCCCAGTGGTCGAAGTCGCGGGCGTGGCCGCGCACATAGACCATGCCGTTGATCGAGGACGAGCCGCCGATGACCTTGCCGCGCGGCGTCGCCAGCACGCGGCCGCCGAGATGCGGTTCCGGCTCGCTGGCAAAGCCCCAGTCGTAGAGGCTCATGTTGAGCGGGATCGACAGCGCCGACGGCATCTGGATCAGCGGCCCGACATCACTGCCGCCAAATTCGATGACGATCACCGAATGCTTGCCGTCCTCCGACAGCCGGTAGGCCATGGCCGAGCCGGCCGAGCCGGCGCCGATGATGACGAAATCCGCCTCAAGCATCGTTCACAAGCACCACGAAATCGGCGAGCGAGACATTGCCGCCGGTTGCCACCACGAGCACGGTCTTCCCGCTCACTTCCACCTTGCCGCCGAGCAGCGCCGCCAGCGATGCAGCGCCCGAAGGTTCCAGCACCAGCTTCATCCGTTCGAAGGCGATGCGCATCGCGCGGCGCACCGATTGATCGTCGACGGTGATGCCCCGAACGCCCGCGGTTCTGACCGCCGCGAATGGCGCGTCGCCAGGCTTGCGTGCCATCAGCCCGTCGCATATCGATTTCGGCCCGATCGGCATGGTTTCGATGACGCCATGCGCCAGCGACGAGCCCATGCCGTTGAAACCTTCCGGCTCGACGCCGATGATCTCGGTCGCCGGCGACAGATAGTGGAAAGCCAGCGAAACGCCGCCGATCAGCCCGCCGCCGCCGACCGAACAGAACAGAAGATCGGCGCTGGCATCCCTGGCATCGAGTTGCTCGAGTGCCTCCAGCCCCACTCCAGCCTGGCCAGCGACGATCTCCGGATCGTCGAACGGATGCAGCAGCGCCAGCCCCTCGGTCTCGGCGATCTCGCGCGCCGTGGCGGCGGCCACCTCCTCACGCGCGCGTTCGCCATGGTCGGTCAGCACCACGCGCGCGCCATAGCCGGTCGTTGCGTCGCGCTTGGCGGCCGGCGCGTCGATCGGCATGACGATGGTCACCGGAATGCCCAGCGCCTGGCCGGCGGCGGCCAGCCCTTGCGCAAAATTGCCGGAGGAATAGGCGACGACGCCCTTGCTGGCCTCATCAGGCAACAGCCGCTTCAGCCGCCAATAGGCGCCGCGTACCTTGAAGGAGCCGGCCCATTGCAGCGATTCCGGCTTGACGAAGACGCGGGCAGCACCGGTCTCGCGGGCAAGGGCCGCCGACTCCAGCAGCGGCGTGATCTGCGTCGCCTTGGCGGTGACCGCATAGGCCTGTTTGAGGTGATCGAGGGAGGGCACAAGGGTTGTCATCATTCGCCTCGCGGATACCTTTTGCTCTCTTCGAGATTGTCGACGTTCATGTGATTGCGCATGTAGCGCTCCGATGCCTTTTGCAGCGGCTGGAAATCCCAGGGGTAGTAGGCGCCATTGCGCAGCGCCGGATAGACGACCCAGCGGCGCGCCTGGCTTTCGCGCACGGCGGCGTCGAAGCCGGCCATGTCCCAGCGCGCCCGAACCTTGTCCATGAACGTCGCCACCAGGTCCGCATTGACCGGGTCGTCGGCCAAATTGTCTCGCTCGAGCGGATCGGCTTCGAGATCGAACAGCTGCGGCGGGTCAAGCTCGCAATGGACGAACTTGTATCTACCGTCGCGGATCGCCACCAAGGGCGCGCAGGAGCCTTCCGCTGCATACTCCAACAACACAGGCGCGGTGCGCTGCCTGCCCTCTGTGAGCGGCAGCAGCGACTGGCCGTCGGTCCATGGCGCGATCGCCCCGATATCGATGCCGGCGAGGTCGCAAAGCGTCGGCGTTACGTCGAGATTGGAGACCGGTGCATCGATCTGCCCGGCTTGTATGCCCTTGCCGGCGATCATCAGCGGCACCCGCACCGAGCCTTCGAAGAAGCTCATCTTGAACCACAGGCCGCGTTCGCCGAGCATGTCGCCGTGGTCCGAGCAGAACAGGATGACGGTATCGTCGAGCATGCGTGTTCGCTTGAGAACGTCCAAAAGCTCGCCGAGCTTGTCGTCGACATAGGAGATGTTGGCGAAATAGCCGCGCCGCGAACGTCGCACCTGCTCAGGGGTGATCTCGAACGAGGGATAGTCGCTTGCGCGGTACAGCCGCTGCGAATGCACATCCTGCTCGTCATGCGCGATGAACCCTGTTTCTGGGTCGAGCGCCTGGCAGTTTTCGTAGAGATCCCAATACTGCTTGCGCGCGACATAGGGATCGTGTGGGTGCGACAGCGAAACGGTGAGGCACCAGGGCCGATGGTTCGCATCATCCTGTTCGCGCGAAAGCTGATAGAGTTTCTGCGTGGCCAGGAACACCACCTCGTCATCATATTCCATCTGGTTGGTGGTCTCGGCGACGCCGGCGCCGGTCACCGAGCCCAGATTGTGATACCACCAGTCGATACGCTCGCCGGGCTTACGGTAATCCGGCGTCCAGCCGAAATCGGCGGGATAGATGTCAGTGGTCAGCCGCTCCTCGAAACCGTGCAACTGGTCCGGCCCGACGAAATGCATCTTGCCGGACAGGCAGGTGTAGTAGCCGGCGGCGCGCAGATGATGGGCGAAGGTCGGGATCGACGAGACGAATTCGGCGGCGTTATCGTAGACCCCGGTGCGCGACGGCAACTGGCCGCTCATGAACGAGGCGCGGCCCGGCGCGCAGAGCGGCGAGGCGGTGTAATTGTTTTTGAAGCGCGCCGAACGAGCGGCCAGCGCCTTCAGATGCGGCGCATGCAGGAAGTCCGCCGGTCCGTCCGGGAACAATGTGCCGTTGAGCTGATCGACCATGAAGATCAGGAAATTGGGTCGCTTGGACGTCACTGCGCGCTCCGCCGGCCGAGTTTCGTTTCGAGATAATCCTCGATCAGCGCGATCGCGGTCGCGGCATTGGGCACGCCGTCCTTCAGCGCGCGCCTGATGTACAGCCCGTCGATCAGCGCCGCTGTCGCCTCGGCAACGCGGTCGGCTTCGCTTCTCGGCAGGATACCGGTCAGCCCGCTCAACAGATTGGAATGCAGGCGCCGCGCATAGACCTTGAGCAGCCGGCGCAGCGCTGACGATTTCTGCGCCTCGACATAGAAGGCGAGCCAGGCGGCGATCGTTTCCGGCTGGAACTGGACGTCGGAGAAATTGACGGCGACGACGGCCGAAACGCGCTGGCGTGCCGTGCTGGCCGATCGTAGCGCGCGCCGCATGTCGGCGGTCAGCTCGGCCAGGATGTGCCGCATCGTCGCCAGCAAAAGCTCGTCCTTGGCGCCGAAATAGTGATGGGCAAGCGCCGAGGACACGCCGGCGCGCCCGGCGATTTCCGACATCGTCACATCAAGCGAACCGCGCTCGCCGATCGCCGAGATCGTCGCGTCGATCAGCGCCCTGCGGCGCAACGGCTCCATTCCGATTTTCGGCATCTTTGCTCCGGCCTGTTGCGGCGAGGTTATTTTTTATTGACGGATCAATCAACAAAAATCCAGCCTGATTTGGTGGCAAAAGTCAGGTGCCGTGACCAGATACTCAAGATCAAGCGATTGTGTGGTTCTGGCCCCTTCACGAAGTCGCTGGAACGGTTCATGCTTGAACAATGCTGAGGCGCTGCGACATCGCGTAGCCCGGCCCGCAGGATGGAGATAAACCATGACAGCATGCATCGTCGGCTGGGCGCATTCGCGTTTCGGCAAGCTCGAAGGCGAGACGCTGGAGGGCCTGATCACCAAGGTGGCTAACGAGGCGCTCGATCATGCCGGCATCGGTCCGGACGAGGTCGACGAGATCGTGCTTGGCCACTTCAATGCCGGCTTTTCCGCACAGGATTTCACCGCAAGCCTGGTCCTGCAGGCCGACGACCGGCTGCGCTTCAAGCCGGCGACCCGCGTCGAGAACGCTTGCGCCACCGGATCGGCGGCGGTCAGGCAAGGCATCCGCGCCATCGACGCCAATGCCGCCCGCATCGTGCTGGTGGTCGGCGCCGAACAGATGACGACGACATCAGGTCCAGAAATCGGCAAGAACCTTCTCAAAGCCTCGTATCTGCCCGAGGAGGGCGACACGCCGGCAGGCTTCGCCGGCGTTTTCGGCAAGATCGCCCAAGCCTATTTCCAGCGCTATGGCGACCAGTCGGACGCGCTGGCGATGATCGCCGCCAAGAACCACAAGAACGGCGTCGACAATCCCTATGCGCAGCTGCGCAAGGATTTCGGCTATGAGTTCTGCCGGCACGAGAGCGAGAAGAACCCCTTCGTCGCTGGTCCTCTGAAACGCACCGACTGCTCATTGGTTTCGGACGGCGCCGCCGCCCTGGTCCTTGCCGACACGGCGACTGCGTTAAAGATGCGCCGCGCCGTCGCCTTCCGCGCCAACGAGCATGTGCAGGATTTCCTGCCGATGTCGAAGCGCGATATCCTGGCGTTCGAAGGCTGCGAACAGGCCTGGAACCAGGCGCTGAAGAGGGCTGGTGTGACGCTCGATGATCTGTCCTTCGTCGAGACGCATGACTGCTTCACCATCGCCGAGCTGATCGAATATGAGGCGATGGGACTGGCGAAACCGGGCGAGGGCGCAAAACTGGCGCTGGACGGCGAGACGGCGAAGGATGGCCGGCTGCCGGTCAATCCGTCCGGCGGGCTGAAGGCCAAGGGGCACCCGATCGGCGCCACCGGCGTCTCGATGCACGTGCTGAGCGCCATGCAACTCGTCGGCGAGGCCGGCGGCATCCAGGTACCGGGAGCAAAGCTCGGCGGCATCTTCAACATGGGCGGCGCTGCGGTCGCCAACTACGTTTCCATTCTCGATCGGATCAGATAAAAGCGGCCCGCATTACAGCGCCGCGCGCCCTTCCGGGCGCGCAAAGGACGCTGTAACACTTTGATTTTACGCATGACTTTCGAGGTCATGCGTAAGCGGGGAAATCATGACGAATCCGGTTCTGGTCGAAGTTTTGCGCGGCGCCGTGGTCGAGAGCGCCCATCGTGGCGCCATTGCGGTCTTCGATGCCGATGGCAAGCCGGTCTGGGAAATCGGCGATACGGCCCGCCCTGTGTTCCCACGCTCGGCGGTCAAGGCGATTCAGGCGCTGCCGCTGGTCGAAAGCGGCGCGGCCGATGCGTATGATTTCGGCGACCGCGAACTAGCGCTAGCCTGCGCTTCGCATTCCGGCGAGCCGGCGCATGTCGAACTGGCGCGGGCGATGCTGGCGAAGGCCGGGCTGGACGAGGCGGCGCTGGAATGCGGCGCACATTGGCCATCCGGCCACGACGCGACGCTTGCGCTAGCCAGCGCCGGCAACTTGCCAAATGCGCTGCACAACAATTGTTCTGGCAAGCATGCGGGCTTTCTCTGCACCTGCGTCCACGCCGGCATCGCCCATCGCGGCTATGTCAAATCAGGCCATGCCTCGCAGGAGATGGTGCGCGATGCGATGCAGGCGGTGACCGGTGCCGCCCATGATTTCGATCATTGCGGTACTGACGGCTGCTCGATCCCGACCTATGCCGTGCCGCTACGCAGCTTCGCGCTCGGCTTTGCCCGCATGGCGACCGGGGTCGGCTTTGAACCCGTGCGCGCCAAAGCCGCAAAGCGGCTGCTTTCCGCCTGCATGGCCGAGCCCTTTCTGGTCGCCGGCACAGGCAGGGCCGATGTTGCGCTGATGGAGGCCGCTCCCGGCCGGATTTTTGTCAAGGGAGGGGCCGAAGGCGTCTATTGCGCAGCCCTTCCGGAGCTTGGCCTTGGCATTGCGCTCAAATGCGATGATGGCGCTGGCCGCGCGGCTGAAGTCATGGTCGCGGCATGCATGGCCAGGCTTTTGCACGCCGACAAGGCACTGGCGAAGAAGCTGATCGAACAGGCAAATCCACCCATCCAAAGCCGGATCGGCGCCAAGGTCGGCGCACTCCGCCCCACTGCTGCACTGAGATCGGGCATTCAGCTCACATGATTGCGCTCGATGGTCAGATGCGCATAGCCGGCATTGCCTGACGAGGCGAGATCGCCGGTCACCGGCTCGGCCCAGCGGTGGCCGACGATAGCCCCGTTCTGGGCGCCGTCGATGACATTGTCGGAGACGACCGCCGTCCCGGCGCCCTCGACCACGGTGACGGCGATGCCGGTTCCGGCCTTGCGGATGATATTCGCGGTGGCGACCACATTGCGCATGAACGGCCCCCAGCCGATGTGCATGCCGTAGAGCGGCGCATTCTCGATCACGTTGCCGAAGGCGGTGGTATCCGCTTCAACGTTGATACCGATGCCGAAACCGGGCGGATCGGCAGGGTAGGGGCCACTGGTCGAGAGGTTGCGGACGATGTTTCCCGAACACACGCCCATGCGGCCGCCTTCGTTGAAATTGACGATAGAGATGCCGTTGGCGGCGCCGTCGACGATGTTGTTGCTGACGATCGCCCCCTCGAAGGAGAATTCGCTATAGAGCGCCGTTTCGCCCGACCGCGAGCAGGTGTTGCCGGTGATACGCAGATTGCTGGCGCTGTTGGCGCGGATCGCCGAAAACGCACAATCTGAGACGATATTGCCCGAGATGACGACGTTGCCGGCGCGAAACGCATTGATGCCGTTGCCGTTCTGGCCGGTTCCGCCGCTCTGCGCCTGAATGCGCTCGACCCGGTTGCCGCTGACGATGGTGCCGTCCTCGGCCGTTTGCCGGCGGTGCACGAGGATACCGCCATTGGCGCAGTCGGAAACGGTGTTGCCTGATATCTCCAGGCCGGCGGCTTCGACCGAATAGATGCCGGCGTCGGCCGCGCCCGATATTTCAGAGCGCTCGATGCGGCCCGAAGCGTGCTCGAGCGCCAGGCCGCTCTTGCCGCTGCCTGATATCTGGCAATTGTCGATGACGAGGTGAGCGACGCGGCGAAGGTCGAGCAGGCCCTGCGCGTAATCGGCCATCCAGCGGTTGGTGCCGTCGAATACCAATCCGGTGAATTCGACATGCTCAGCCTGTTCGGCCATGAGCAGGTGGCCATTGCCGCCATAGACGATCCGCGATGCGCCCGGCACGCCGGAAAGTCTGATACGGCTGGGCAGCGAAAGGTTGGATACGACATAGGTGCCCGGCGGCAGGAACACCGGCATGTCGCGGTCGTTTGCCTCGCGCAGCAGCGTGGCGAAGGCCTCGCTCTGGTCGTCAAGCGCTCCGGGCTGCACGCCGAGGTCGGCAGCGTTGATCCAGCCGCGCATCGAGGCATTGTCGATGCCGGGCAGGCTGCCCGCCGCTGCCTTGCCGAGCGAGAGGCCCAGGACGGCAAAGCCGGCGGTTTGTGCGACAAATTTTCGTCTGTTCAACATCGGCACAGTGTCCCAGCGTTCGGCCGTCGCTCCGCAGGAATCGTGCCAGACCGATCGGCCGATCGGGTTTGCCGGCAATAGCTTGTGGAGTCGCCGCGCGAGGCATAAGCTCGACCAATGAGCAGAGCCTTCACGCGCGAAGAGGATAGCGAAAACGCCATCGCCGGCATCGGCGAGCGGCCGATCAGTCCGCACCGCAATCTGGTGACGCAACGCGGCCTGGCGCTGATCGACGCCGAACTGGCTGCCCTGCGCGATGATCTGGCCCGAGCGGAAAAGAGGGCCGACCGCGAGCGCATCGCGCTCATCTCGCGCGACCTGCGCTACTGGACCGCGCGGCGTGAAAGCGCCGAGCTTTCCGTGCCGGAACCGGGCAGCGACCTGGTTCGCTTCGGCATGGGCGTCACGCTGGAAGGCGATGACGGCAGGAAGGTGCACTGGAAGATCGTCGGCGAGGATGAGGCCGATCCGGCCAAGGGCACGATTTCCCATGTTTCACCGATGGCCCTGGCTTTGTTCGGCAAGAAGGTCGGCGAAATTGCCGTGGTGAACGGCAAGGAGTGGGAAATCGTCAAGCTCTCCGACAATTAGACCTCGATCTTGACGACATGGTCGCGGAAGAATGCCGCCGCCCCAGCCTCGTCGATCTCGCCGGCGGCGACACCCGTGACGAATTCATAGATCGTGCCGTTGTCGGCCGTCAGCGTATAGCCGTTGACAACCAGGAACGCGCCGGCGGCGACGATGGCCGTGCGCTTGTTGCCGTCGACAAAGGCGTGATTTCTGGCGGTGCCGAAGATATAGGCCGCAGCCAGATCCTCGATCGATGGATCACCATAGTTCGCCTTGTTCTCGGCTCGGGCGGGCGCCGATTCAAGAGCATTCTCGTCTCTCAAACCTTGTGCGCCGCCATGCCGGCGCAGCTGCTCCGCGTGCATCGCTTCCACGGCGCGCCGGCTCAGGAATTGCCAGCTCATTCGGCGAGCTTTCGAAGCGCCACTTTGTATTTGTCCATCACCTCGCGGGCAGCTTTCATTTGCCGCTCGAAGCTATCGTCCACCGGCTTCAGCGCAAGGCCATCACCGGTTTCAACGATTTGAAGCTGGTCGCCAGCCTTCAGGTTCAGACGATCGAGAAGCTCCCTCGGCAGGATGACGCCTTCGGAATTGCCGATCTTGCGGATGGTCGTGTTCATGGCGTTGCACCTTGGTTGCAACACTAATTATAACGAAACCCGCCCTCGTTTCAACATATGTTATAACGGCTCATCCAACCCGCAACAGCCGGTCCATCAGTCGGTCTGCGGCCTCGGGGATGACCGTGCCCGGCGGGAAGATCTCCGCGGCCCCCGTCTGCATCACAGCATCGTAATCCTGCGGCGGGATAACGCCGCCGGCGACGATCAATATGCCGTCGCGTCCGAGCTTCTTCAGCGCGTCCTTGAGTTCGGGAATGAGCGTCAAATGTCCCGCCGCCAGCGACGAGGCGCCGATGATATGCACGTCGTGCTCGACCGCGAGCCTGGCGATCTCGTCCGGCGTCTGGAACATCGGTCCGACGGTCACGTCGAAGCCGAGATCGGCAAAGGCCGTGGCGATGACCTTCTGGCCGCGATCGTGGCCGTCCTGCCCCATCTTAGCGACGAGAATGCGCGGCTTGCCGCCGGACTTCTCCTCGAACGCCACGATCTTGTCCTGCAGACGGTCGACCACCGGATTGTCGCCGAGCGCCTTGCGGTAGACGCCGGAGATCGTCTGGACCGAAGCGACATGGCGGCCGAAGACCTTTTCCAGAGCCAGCGAAATCTCGCCGACCGTGGCGTTGGCGCGCGCGGCGCGAATGGCGAACTCCAGCAGATTTTCGCCGCTCTCCGCAGCGCGGCTCAGCGCACTCAGTGCGCTCTCGACAGCAGCGACGTCGCGCGTGCCTTTCAGCCGTTGCAGTTTCGACAATTGACGGGCTCTGACTTCGGCGTTGTCGATCTTCAGCACGTCGACTTTGATGTCCGTCTCCGGACGATAGGCGTTGACGCCGACCAGTATCTGCTCGCCGGAATCGATCCGCGCCTGCGTGCGCGCGGCGGCCTCTTCGATGCGCAGCTTCGGTATGTTTTTTTCGGTTGCGGCGGCCATCCCGCCCAGGCTCTCGACCTCTTCGATATGGGCAAGCGCGCGCGCCGCCAGGTCATGCGTCAGCCGTTCGAGATAGGCGGAGCCTCCCCATGGATCGATGATGCGGGTGGTACCGGATTCCTTTTGCAGGATGAGCTGCGTGTTGCGGGCGATACGAGCCGAATGGTCGGTCGGCAGCGCCATCGCCTCGTCGAAGGAGTTGGTATGCAGCGATTGCGTATGACCCTGCGTCGCCGCCATCGCCTCGATCATGGTGCGGATGATGTTGTTGTAGGGATCCTGCGCCGTCAGCGACCAGCCCGAAGTCTGGCAATGGGTACGCAGCGACAGCGAGCGGTCGTCCTTCGGCAAGAAGTTCTTCAGCATCAGGTTCGACCACAAAAGGCGGGCTGCCCTTAGCTTGGCGACCTCCATGAAGAAGTTCATGCCGATCGCCCAGAAGAAGGAAAGGCGCGGCGCGAAACGGTCGATATCGAGACCCGCCGCGACACCGGCGCGGGCATATTCGATGCCGTCGGCGATCGTGTAGGCGAGCTCGAGGTCGGCGGTCGCACCTGCCTCTTGCATGTGATAGCCGGAGATCGAAATCGAATTGAACTTCGGCATGTGCTGCGACGTGTAGGAGAAGATGTCCGACACAATCCGCATCGAAGGCTTTGGCGGATAGATGTAGGTGTTGCGCACCATGAACTCTTTCAGGATGTCGTTCTGAATGGTTCCGGCGAGGTCCTTCTGCGCAACGCCCTGTTCTTCCGCCGCCACGATGTAGAGCGCCATGATCGGCAGCACCGCGCCATTCATGGTCATCGACACCGTCATCTCGTCAAGTGGTATGCCGTCGAAGAGCTGGCGCATGTCGAGGATGGAATCGATGGCGACGCCGGCCATGCCGACATCGCCGGCGACACGCGGATGATCGCTGTCGTAGCCGCGATGCGTGGCGAGGTCGAAAGCGACCGACAGTCCCTTCTGGCCGGCTGCAAGGTTGCGCCGGTAAAAGGCATTCGACTCTTCCGCCGTCGAGAATCCGGCATATTGCCGGATCGTCCACGGCTGCTGGACGTACATGGTCGGGTAGGGGCCGCGCACGAATGGCGGCAGGCCCGGATAGGTGTCGAGATGCGGTAACCCCTGGAGGTCGCCCTGGTTGTACAGATGCTTGATGGCCAGCCCTTCCGGGGTCATCCGCTGGCCCTTGGCCTCGATCGGCGCCCGGCGCGGCGCCGACCAGCCGATCTGGCTGAAATCCGGGATCATGGCGCTGCTCCGATCGATTGATCGATGCGGATCGGAAACAGCGGCTCGCACACCGCTACGCCCTCGGTGACGGCAGGCCGCCGCTCCGCCGCCAGCGTTTCGACCGGACGTTCGGACTTCGACGGGTGAAGCGTCGTGCCGATGATGGCCCGATCGCCCGCCTGATAGGCAGCATTGCGGCGGGCGGCGGCCGCCTGAACCCGTTTCTGGATGTGTCCTTGCTGCAGGCTGGACAGCACGCTGCCTTCCGCCTCGATCCGCTGGAATTCTTCCCACGCTGCTTCGCAGAGTTCGGCGGTCAGCGCTTCAACCGCGCCCGAACCGCAAGCAGGGTCGGCGACATGGTCGATATGGCTTTCGCTGGCCATGATCAGTTGCGTATTGCGGGCGACACGCCGGGCAAAGCCCGCCGGCAGGCCATGCGCGATCGTATGCGGCAGGATGGAGATCGAATCCGCCCCGCCGGCTGCCGCGGCAAAACCGGCGATCGCAGTACGCAGGATGTTCGTCTCCGGGTCCGCCGAAGTCATCATGCGGAAGGACGTCTCGGCATGAATGTTGGCGGTGGAGGCGGCGATCGAGCATGCCTCCTGAACACGCGCCCACAGCCTGCGCAAAGCCCTGACCTTGGCCATCGACACGAATTGATCCTGGTCGACGCTCAGCGCAAAGCCGATATGGGGCGCCGCATAGACGAGCGGCTGGCGCGCCTCCTCGAACATCCGGAGATAGGAGACCGCCGAAGCCATCATGGCGCCCAGCTCCTGCGCTTCGGTGGCGCCGGCATTGTGGAAGACGCGTCCGTCTGCCTCCAGCAGAACCCCGGGCACGCCCATCGAGAAAAAATGTGCCAGGGACTGCGGCATCGATGCCTGCAGGGCCTCGATCGACATCCGCAAGCGGCCGGTTCCGGCAAAGATCGCCGCCGGATCGATACCGAAGGAAAGGTTGAGTTTTGCCGGGTCCGACCGGCGCTTGCTCAAGAACGAAACCAGCCAGTCGGCCACGGCGCGGCTCCAGGGATGCGCGTCGATGCGGACCTGGATGCGATTGAGCGGCACGCCGTCGAGCACGGTCTCCAGCGCCTCGGCAGTCCTCGGCAGGCCGTAGCCGAACGCATTCGGCGCGCCTTCGAAGACAAGCGACAATCCGGTGGCGCCCTGTGCGACGTCTTCCAGGGCCTGGGCTTTGGCGCGGTCGACATCGGGGTCGTCGATACGCTGGCTGACGATCCACGGCGATCTGGGATTTGCCCGCGCGAGAGGCTCTGCCGTGACCGAACGATCATAGAGTGGCTCGATGCGGATGCCATCGTCCGTATGGGATACGAGCTTTTCCTCGAAGGATCCGCCGGCCAAGGCTTTTTCCGCAAGGGCCAGCCACCGCTGCCGGTCAGGGTTCGGAAGTTTGGCATCGTGGTTCAAGGCACCGGCGCCCATCCGCTCTCCTCGTCTTCTCGGCCGATAGGCCTGGAACGTCAGTCTACGGTTCCCCGTCCCATATCACAATGCAACACGCGTCCTGCGACAGTGAACCGTCAACCGATTGCCAAACATGCGCAAAATCCGCAAGCTCCAAAAAGCCCAATTTCGACCATGGCCATTGTCGCTGCGCAATGGCGTCATTATACCTGCGGCGAGCCCCGCTACTTTCAATAGACCAGGGCGTTCAACACTTCAGGTTTGCGGAGACCGGACACATGGCTGACGACACCAGTATTTTCATAGGAGCCAGCCGAAAGCCTGATGACAGCTACCAGCGCGCCGAAAATCTGCTGCTTCAGTATGGCAATCGTCACGGCCTGGTCACTGGCGCGACCGGCACCGGCAAGACCGTGACCTTGCAGATTCTGGCGGAAGGTTTCTCCAATGCCGGCGTGCCGGTCTTCTGCGCCGACATCAAGGGCGATCTGTCCGGTATCGCCATGATGGGCACGGCACAGGATTTTCTGGTCAAGCGGGCCGAGCAGGTCAAGCTCGATCCTTATGACTTCCAGGAATTTCCGGTCATCTTCTGGGATTTGTTCGGCGAGCAGGGCCATCCGATCCGCGCCACCGTCTCGGAAATGGGGCCGCTGCTTCTGTCGCGCCTGATGAACCTGTCCGAGGCGCAGGAAGGCATCATGAACATCGCCTTCCGCATCGCCGACGAAGAGGGCTTGTTGCTGCTGGATCTGAAGGACCTGCAAGCGCTTCTTGCCAACATCGCCGAACGCGCCGAAGAAATCGGCGCTCGCTACGGCAATGTGACCAAGCCCTCGGTCGGCGCGATCCAGCGCACGCTGCTGGTCCTGGAGCAGCAGGGAGCGACGAATTTCTTCGGCGAGCCGGCGTTGCGCATCGCCGACATCATGCGTACCACCCGCGACGGGCGCGGCGCCATCAGCGTGCTGGCTGCCGACAAGCTGATGATGAATCCCAGGCTCTATGCGACATTCCTGTTGTGGCTGATGTCGGAGTTGTTCGAGGAGCTTCCCGAAGTCGGCGACCCCGACAAGCCAAAGCTGGTCTTCTTCTTCGACGAGGCGCACCTTCTGTTCGATGACGCGCCGAGGGTGCTGATCGACCGGGTCGAACAGGTGGTCCGCCTGATCCGTTCGAAGGGCGTCGGCGTTTACTTCGTCACCCAGAATCCGCTGGATATCCCCGAAACGGTTCTAGCCCAGCTCGGCAACCGCGTGCAGCACGCCCTGCGCGCCTACACGCCACGGGAGCAGAAGGCCGTGAGGACCGCCGCCGAGACGTTCAGGCCCAATCCCGATTTCGACTGTGCAACCGTGATCACGCAGCTCGGCACCGGCGAGGCGCTGGTCTCGACGCTGGAAGCCAAAGGTGTTCCGTCCATGGTCCAGCGGACCCTGGTTCGCCCGCCGTCGTCGCGACTTGGGCCGATCACGCCTGACGAGCGCCGTACGCTGATCACCGAGAGCCCGGTCGCGGGACAGTACGATCAGACCGTCGATCGCGACTCGGCTTTCGAGATGCTGCAGAAAAAGGCCAAGGATGCGCTGGACGCGGAGGCGCAGCAGCAGGAGAGCGGCCGCTCACGCTGGACCATTCCAGGCTTCGGCAATGACGATCCCGCCCACCAGCCCACCGGCGGCAGGCGAGCACCGGCGCCGCGAGCGTCAAATCGCCAGACGGTGGCGGAGGCGGCGATCAAATCGGTCGTTCGTTCGGTCGGGTCATCCGTCGGACGGGCAATCGTGCGCGGCATCCTCGGAAGCCTGGCAAGGGGGCGGCGCTGAAAGCACCGCATCGGACCCAAAGTGGGCACCGGTTTTGCGAGAATCCGACTGCTCAGGGAAAAGCATCGGACCGGAAAGTTGCGGCGCCGAAAGTCCACCGCTCCAGCGCTTTCGACCAGCTCAGAAAATCGAGTCAGAGATCGTTCTTGCCGGGCCGAGCAGGATCGATCCTTCCGGGACGCCCGCATCGATCGGAATGGCTTTGCGGTCTGCCGTGGCAACCAGCTCCTGACCGACACCGGCGGTAACGACCACCGGCGTCTTGTTGGGCACGCGGTCGTAGAGATCGATAATGTCCTGATTTATCAAGCGAACGCAGCCGGATGATACCGATTTGCCTATGGAGAACCACTCCGGCGAACCGTGCAGGCGGTAAAGCGTGTCCTCGTTGCCCTCGAACAGATACAGCGCCCGCGCGCCGAGCGGATTCGTCAGCCCGCCGGGCATGCCGCCATTCTCGGCGCTGTATTTTGCGAGCTCGGGCTGGCGGGCGATCATTTCGGTCGGCGGGGTCCATTTCGGCCACTTCTGCTTCCACTGGACGACGGCATCGCCAGACCATTCGAAACCGGCGCGACCCAGCCCGACGCCGTAACGAATGGCTTTTCCGCCCGAACGCACGAGATAGAGGTGGTGGCCAGCCGTATCGACGACAATGGTGCCGGGCCGTTGGCCGGTCGGATCGGGAACGATCTGACGCAGAAATTGCTCGTCGATTTTCTCGAACGGTATGCCCGGGAGCTCGAACCCACCGTCGCTGACCGGAGCGTACATTGTTGCATAGTCCAGGAGCGGCGGCTCGACGTTGGCTGGCGGCGGCGGCTCGACCGGCTGCCCTCCCACCGTGGTGCAGGCGGAAACCGCAATCGAGGCGGCGCCGAGCGCAGCGGCGTTGAGAAAGCCGCGACGGCTCAGGCGATAGGACTCGATTTCGGTTGTGAACATGGTTGCCTTTAGGTCTCAAATCGAAACAAAACATCAATACGCCGATCAGTACGGCGCCAGCCCTACCAATGCCCGGCGCGATAGGCGGTTCCGATTCTGGCCTGAGGGTGGACAAACAAAGGCAAAGCTGTGACGGTTCCGCCGCTGTTGCGCCGGGGCAACAGGGCGACAGCGCGCGACGTCCATTTGGACGCGTAAGGACGCTGTAGCACTTTTACTTTGCGCATGGTCCCTTCCAGAAATCGATTCCGATTTTGGGTCATGCGTCAGCCTCCAGTCAGCAAGCCTTCGAGCGAGGGCAGGATTAGGGCCGGCGGAAAGTCATGGTATTCTTCGGGCTGGTTGGAGCGGTTGATCCAGACTGTCCGGAAACCAAATTTGGTGGCGCCGGCGACGTCCCAGCGGTTCGATGACTGAAACGACACCGCACCCGGATAGAGGCGCCAGCCTGTCGTGACCATGTCGTAGACCGACGGATCGGCCTTGAAGCGCTTGACGGCGTCGACGGAATAGATGTCGTCCAGAAACTGGTCGAGCGCGGCCGAGTTGACCGCCGCCTCCAGCATTTCAGGCGAGCCGTTCGAGAGTATCGCCAGCTTGGCGCCAGATGCTTTGAGCGCCCTGAGCACGACGGGCACCTCCGGATAGCAGTCCAGCCGCCAATAGGCGTCGAGCAGCTTGGCCCTGAGCCCCTTGTCCGCCGAGGGAACCTTGCGCAGCGCGAAATCGAGCGCCTGCTCGGTGAGTTGCCAGAAATCGGCGTAGGCGCCCATCAGCGTCCTGACCCAGGAATATTCCAGCTGCTTGGCGCGCCATATCTCCGACAGGAGCTGGCCATCCGGCCCGATCTGGTCGGCATGACGGCGCACGGCGGCATGGACATCGAACAGCGTGCCGTAAGCGTCGAAAACGTAAGCCGCGTGGTGCATGGTGACAGTTTTGCGGCGAGGCAAGGCTAGGCGCAAGCACAGATTGCAGTTCACATAGCGCTGGCCTCAACAAATCTCAGCGATGCCCGTTGACGGCAGACGCCAAAGCATCTTCCAATGGCGACACAGGACAGTCTGGAACGGACACCAAGCGATGACACTGGCGACTGCGGCGCAATCCGCGACATGGACCTTTGTGGATGGCGACTGGTACGAAGGCAACGTCGCCATCCTAGGGCCGCGCAGTCATGCCATGTGGCTCGGCACCAGCGTGTTCGACGGTGCCCGCTGGTTCGAGGGCGTCGCCCCCGACCTCGACCGCCACGCCGCGAGGGTAAACGCTTCGGCGATCGCGCTTGGTCTCAAACCATCCATGAGCGCCGAAAAGATCGTCGGGCTGACCTGGGACGGGCTGAAGAAGTTCGACGGCAAGACGGCGGTCTACATAAGGCCGATGTACTGGGCCGAGCATGGTGGCTATATGGGCGTGCCGGCCGATCCGGCCTCGACCCGTTTCTGCCTTTGCCTCTATGAATCGCCGATGATCCCACCGTCGGGCTTTTCGGTCACCGTCTCGCCGTTCCGGCGTCCGACCATCGAAACCATGCCGACCAACGCCAAGGCCGGCTGCCTTTATCCCAACAACGGTCGTGCCATCCTCGAAGCCAAGATGCGCGGCTTCGACAATGCCTTGGTGCTCGACATGCTTGGCAATGTCGCCGAGACCGGAACCTCGAACATTTTCCTGGTCAAAGACGGCCATGTCCTGACGCCGGCGCCGAACGGCACGTTCCTGTCCGGCATAACCCGCTCGCGGACGATGATGCTGCTTGACGAGTATGGGTTCAAGACCACCGAAAAGACGCTGTCGGTGCGCGATTTCCTCGAAGCGGACGAGATATTCTCGACGGGAAACCATTCGAAGGTCGTGCCGGTCACCCGCATCGAGGATCGCAATCTTCAGCCCGGGCCTGTAGCCAAGAAGGCGCGCGAACTCTACTGGGATTGGGCGCATTCGACTTCGACCGGCTGACTGGCGAAAAAGCGAACCGGCACTTCATTCCGGAGTTGCTCCATATCAATCCAGACCTATGTTAGTCCAGTATTGCACCGGATTTTTCCACGAGGAGTACGACCGATGGCTTTTGAACTGCCCGCCTTGCCCTATGACTACGAGGCTTTGCAGCCTTACATGTCGAAGGAGACGCTGGAGTATCACCACGACAAGCACCACAAGGCCTATGTCGACAACGGCAACAAGCTTGCTGCCGAAGCCGGGCTAGGCGATTTGTCGGTCGAAGAGGTTGTGAAACAGTCCTTCGGCAAGAACCCCGGGCTCTTCAACAATGCCGGCCAGCATTACAACCACATCCATTTCTGGAAGTGGATGAAGAAGGGCGGCGGCGGCAACAAATTGCCGGGCGCGCTGCAAAAGGCGTTCGACAGCGACCTCGGCGGCTATGACAAGTTCAAGGCCGACTTCATCGCCGCCGGAACCACTCAGTTCGGTTCGGGCTGGGCCTGGGTTTCGGTCAAGGACGGCAAGCTGGCGATCTCGAAGACGCCGAACGGCGAGAACCCGCTGGTCCATGGCGCGACGCCGATCCTGGGCGTCGATGTCTGGGAGCACTCCTATTACATCGACTATCGCAACGCCCGGCCGAAATATCTCGAAGCCTTCGTCGACAGTCTCATCAACTGGGACCATGTCCTCGAGCTCTACGAAAAGGCATAGGCCTAACTGAGTTGCAGGAAAGCCCCGGCAAAACCGGGGCTTTCTTTTTGGCTCAAGGGATCGGCCGCCCTTTTCCAGCACAGAACGATCGTCGCGAAAATTCACACAAGCGTGAGGCGAATTTCCGGAATTTTTAAGCCAATTTTGCCGTTATCAATCAGTCGGACCTTCACCCGAACATCTTCACCATGGAGCCAATTGAATGAGAAAGCTTATCCTCGCCATCTCGATGCTCGCCTTCGCCGGTTCGGCGGCATTCGCCGATCCGATCCAGGACCGTCAGGCCCTGATGAAGGAACGTGGAAAGATCGCCGGCCAATTGTCGAAAGTGGTCAAGGGCGAGACCCCTTATGACGCTGCGGTCGTGCTGGTGGCGTTGAAGGCGCTGCAGGCGAACGCCGAGAAATTCCATGCAAACGTCGAGACCCTTTTCCCGGCTGGCAGCGAAACCGGCGACACCACCGCTGCCCCCAAGATCTGGGAGGATATGGCCGGCTTCAAGACGGTTGAGGAAAAATATCTCGCCGACGTCAAGGCGGCGGCGGCCGCCGCCCCTGCCGACGTTGATGCCTTGAAGGCGGGGTTCAACACCATAGGCGGCGATTGTGGCACCTGCCACCAGACATACAGGATAAAGAAGGGCTGATAGCGGGCGATGCGCCGGCTGAAAAAACTCGTCGGCGCCCCCCTCGTTCTGGGCGCCGCCGGCGCTGTCGCCGGCTGGTTCCTGTCGGCGCCGGTCAAGCTCGACACTGAGACCCTGGCGCAGCTCGGCCCCGGCGATGCCGCCAGGGGCAAGCGCGTTTTTTATGCCGGAGGCTGCACATCGTGTCATGCGAAGCCAGGCTCACAAGGCGATGCCCGCCTTCAACTGGCAGGCGGTCTCGAACTCAAGACGCCGTTCGGCACCTTCGTGCCACCGAACATCTCGCAGGATGCCAAGGACGGTATCGGCGCCTGGTCGGTCGGAGACCTCGCCAACGCCATGCTGAAGGGTGTGTCACCGAGCGGCGAGCACTTCTATCCGGCGTTTCCCTATGCATCCTACGCGCGCATGAGGCCGGCCGACATTGCCGACCTCCATGCCTTCCTGAAAACGCTTCCAGCGGTCGCCGGCAAGGCGCCGCCCAATTCGCTGGGATTCCCGTTCAACATCCGCCGCGGCATCGGGCTGTGGAAACGTCTCTATTTGAGTGACCAGCCGGTGGTTTCCTTCCCCGATGGCACGCCGGATCCGGTGATGGCCGGCCGCTACCTGGTCGAAGGGCCGGGCCATTGCGGCGAATGCCACACGCCGCGTGATTTTGCCGGCGGCACCAGGAAGAGCGAGTGGCTGGCCGGAGCCACTGCTGCCGAAGGCAGCGGCATCGTGCCGAACATTACTTCGGGCGAAGGCGGGCTCAGTGACTGGTCGGAGGCCGACATAGCCTACTTTCTCGAAACCGGCTTCACGCCGGATTTCGATTCCGTCGGTGGCGCCATGGTCGACGTGCAGAGAAACATGGCCGAACTGACGCCCGAGGACCGGGCGGCAATATCAGCCTATCTGAAGGCCATACCGCCGCATCCCAATGGCTATCCGGCGCGCAAGCAGCCTTCGAGCTGACGCGAAAACCGGACGGGATGGCGGCGCGTCAGCGGTCGCCGAGGAAATCGAAGCCGGCTTCGAAGAAATGATTGTAGTCGCAGGTCATCTCCTCGCCGGGCGCTATGTCACGCAACGCATATGTCTCCTCGGGTGTGGCGACGTCGCAATTCGGGTCATCGGCATGGTTCATGTAGCGCGCGTCGTCGGCTTCGAAAACGATGTAGTTCGGGTCGCGCCGGTCGGGGTAGGAATAGCGATCGAGATAGGCTTTAACCGACCCGGTTTCGCGCTCATAGACCTCGACGGGGATACGCCGGTCGTAATTGGGATCGAGCTTCCAGACCAGTGTGCCGCGTGGGATGTGGTTCTTGGCAAAGACACCGATGCCCTGGATGGGCGATTTGTCGAGATAGACGTCGACGAGCAACATGGCAGACCCTTGACTTGACTGGATGATTTTGGCGGCGCGGCTGCGAAAAGCCGCGCATTGGGTAGCGCGCAGCCATCGCAATTGCGAGCGGAAAATCAGCCAGGCCATGACCCGAAATCGGAATCGATTCCCCGCTGGGGATCGTGCGCAAGATCAAGCTCCTACAGCGCCCTTTGGGCGTCCAAAAGGATTGGCGGCGCTGTGGTGGCAAGGTCGGCCTTGCCTGCCACCTTCAGTGCAAACGCATAGGTGAAGGCGATTTCCTCGAGCCTGGAAAACCGGCCGGATGCGCCGGCATGGCCGGAGTCCATGTTGATCTTGAACAGCACCGGATTGTCGCCGGTCTTGCGGTCGCGCAGCCGCGCTACCCATTTGGCCGGCTCCCAATAGGTGACACGCGGGTCGGTAAGACCGGCAAGCGCCAGGATCGGCGGATAGTCAAGCGCGGCGACATTGTCATAAGGCGAGTAGGCAGCGATCGTCCGGTAGTCTTCCGCCGACGCGATCGGGTTGCCCCATTCAGGCCATTCCGGCGGCGTCAGCGGCAAGGTTGCGTCGAGCATGGTAGTGAGTACGTCGACGAACGGAACCTCGGCGACGATGCCGCCGAAGCATTCCGGCGCTATGTTAGCGATCGCGCCCATCAGCATGCCGCCGGCCGAGCCGCCCTGTGCGACAATGCGGTCATGAGCCGTGTAGCGCTCGGCGACGAGGTGGTGTGCGACCGCGATGAAATCGGTGAACGTGTTTATCTTGTGCGCCCGCTTGCCGTCATCGTACCAGCCATAGCCCTTGTCCTTGCCGCCGCGGACATGGGCAATCGCGTAGACGAATCCGCGGTCGACCAGCGAAAACAAATTGGTGTTGAAGGCGGCCGGGACCGTGATGCCGTAGGAGCCGTAGCCGTAAAGCAGGCAAGGCGCTGATCCGTCGAGCGGCGTGTCGCGATGGTGGATGAGCGAGATCGGCACCAGTTCGCCGTCGGCTGCGGGCGCCATCAGCCGCCGCGTTACGTAATGCTCCGGGTCGTGACCGGACGGAACTTCCTGGATCTTCAGCAGCACGCGCTCGCGGGTGCGCATGTTGTAATCGAAGACCTGCGCCGGCGTTGTCATGGACGAGTAGGAAAAGCGCATGATCTCGGTGTCGTATTCATAGGATCCCGACAGGCCGAGCGAGAAGGCTTCCTCGTCGAAGGAGATGAGGTGTTCCTCGCCGCTCTTGCGGTCACGCACGACGATGCGCGGCAGGCCTTCCTTGCGTTCAAGCCTGACCATATGGTCCTTGAAGCCGATCACCGAAAGGATCAGCCGGCCGGCTTCGTGCGGCACCAACTCCTGCCAGTTGGCGCGCACTGGGTCGCTCGCCGGCGCCGTCATGATCTTGAAATCCTTGGCGCCGTCGGCGTTGGTGAGAATGAAGAAGATATCGCCGCCTTCTTCGAGATCGTATTGCAGGCCGGTCTCGCGCAGCGAAACCAGCTTCGGTTCGGCGAATGGCTCGCTGGCGCTCATGATGCGGTATTCCGAGGTCTCGTGGTCGTTGATGCCGACCATGATCCATTCGTTGGAGCGCGTGCCGCCGACATTCATGAAGAAGCCCGGATCGGTTTCTTCGTAGATCAGCCGGTCGTTCTCAGGACTGTCGCCAAGGGCATGGAACAGCACCTTGGAAGGACGGTGGTTGGGATCGAGGCGGGTGTAGAAAAATCCGTCATTTCCGGCATCCCACACGCCGCCGCCGCCCGTGTCCGGGATCCTGTCCGGCAACTCCTTGCCGCTGGCAAGATCGCGCACACGAAGCGTGAAGAACTCGGAGCCCTTGTCGTCGAATGCCCACAGGAGCTTGCCGTGATCGGCCGAATGGTCGACGCCACCGAGGCGGAAATAGGCCTTGCCCTCGGCCTCGATGTCGCCGTCGAGCAGGATCTGCTGGTCGCCGCCATCGCGCGGCGTGCGGAAATAACGCGGCTGCTCGCCGCCAAGCTTGAAGGATGACCCATAGGCGTACGGCCCATCCTTCATCGGCACGGAAGAATCGTCTTCCTTGATGCGGCCCTTCATCTCTTTGAAAAGCTGCTTCCGCAACTGGGCGGTGTCGGCCATCAACGCCGCCTGATAGGCGTTCTCGGCTTCGAGATGCGCGCGGATCTGGCCGTCGAGCAGCGACGGATCCCTGAACATCTCTTGCCAGTTGTCGGCTCTCAGCCAGGCATAGTCGTCCGTCCGGGATACTCCATGATGCAGATCGAAGACCGGTCGCTTCTCGGGTTGTGGCGGGCTGACAGTTGGAAATGCTGGGGTTTGGGTCATTGCGTCTCGCTGTGGAAGTTACTTGAATGGAGAATGAACACGCCGATCAGCGCGGGTTCAAGAGCCGGAATATATGTTTGCGTCGGGCTCCAGAAGATGAGCCGGAGGAGAGGGAAAAATGAAATTCCGTTTTCACGTTGCTGCGGCTTTCGCCGTCGCTTCGACAGTTTTGGCCTTTACCGGCCAATCTCATGCAACCGTGTTCGCAGCTTGGCAAGTCACCAACGTTCCGTTTGGCGACACGCTCAACGTGCGCAAATATCCGGCGGGGCCATCCCAGAAGCAGGCCGCCTATCCCAACGGTGCCGTTTTGCAGATGACCGGGAAATGCACAGGCGGCATAAACCTGCTCGACATCGCCAAGCAGCCGCACTACAGCGCCGCGCGTCCTCTGGACGCGCAAAGGACGCTGTAGCACCTTTGAATCTGCGCATGGCAGGAACAGAAGATCCGCTATCGCTGGTGCGAAGTCTGGCATGATCCGGCACAGAACGGCTTCGTAACCGGCTGGGTCTACGGAAAATACATCACTCCACATTGATAGATCGCTGCCGGTGCGCGGTGCTGATTTCCGGCTAGCTTGCAAAAAGCAAATCGCAACCTATGGTTTTGTGGACTCTGAAAACAACCAGCTAGCCTGCGCCACAACCAAGCATAGCCAAGCATTGAGATTTTTTTTACTGGCTCTCATGGATGTAACGGCAGCTCGACCGGGCGTCCGCCGCTGCTGGTCTGCCCAGAAAATATCGCAAAGTTACAGAGTGCACGAAAGGTTGAAGCTGATCGTCGAATATTTTTATTGCCATCGATGAATACAGCGCAAGAAGCGAATTGACTTACTTGGTTTAGTGGCTCATTAGGATGCTGCGACGCGAATCGCAGAGGCTCTTTCCTGCAAAAATTTCGCGCGATGCCCGACTTGTCAAAAATAGGGCGCAGATAGAAACAACTCACGTTGGGGCCAGGAAGCCATGGATATTATCGAAACACCTTCCAGAAATAGTGATGCGCTGATCGAATTGACGGCCGACGTCGTAGCCGCCTATGTCAGCAACAATCCGGTGCCGGTCGGCGAACTGCCGAGCCTCATCGCCGATGTCCATGCCGCCCTCGGGCGCGTGGGCGGGGCCAGTGAACAGCCTCCTGCCGACAAGCAGAAGCCGGCAGTAAACCCGAAACGCTCCGTCCATGACGACTACATCGTATGTCTTGAAGACGGCAAGAAGTTCAAGTCGCTGAAGCGTCACTTGATGACCCACTACGGTCTGACGCCGGACGAGTATCGTGAAAAATGGGGCCTGGACGCAAGCTACCCGATGGTTGCTCCCAACTATGCTGCCGCCCGCTCCCAGCTCGCCAAGAAAATGGGTCTCGGCCGCAAGCGCAAGGGGCGCTGATATCGGCTCTTCCCAACGTGGGTTGAACGATCAACGGCGCCTCCGGGCGCCGTTTTGGTTTCGGAGCATTGCTGGAGCAGCCGATATGCGTTGCGTCATGTGCGGGCTCTCCGTCATGCGGGGCAATCGCGCGGCCTAATCAGGCGGTCTGCCTCAACGCCGCCTCGGCGTCGCGTTTGATGCGCTTGACCATGGAACGAAGACCATTGGCGCGTTGCGGCGACAGGTGCTCGTCGAGGCCAAGTGCCCTCAGCGTGGCTTCCGCGTCGGTTTTCTGGATCTCGCTGGCAGGTCGTCTGGAAAACAGCGCCAGCATGATAGCGACAAGGCCACGCACGATATGGGCGTCCGAATCACCGGCGAAGGTGACGACTGGGTCGGGACCCGGTCCATATTCGGTGGTCAGCCAGACCTGGCTGACGCAGCCGGGCACCTTGTTGGCAGGGTTGCGTTCCTCATCAGGAAACGGCGGCAGGGCCTCGCCCAGTTCGATCACATAGCGATAGCGGTCTTCCCACTCGTCAAGCAGGGAGAAGTCGTCGCGGATCGTTTGGATCGTCGTGGTCATCACCCCGGATATAGTCATCCGGCGACGCCGCGTCACGGAAAAAGAGGAAAAACACCATAGGCGTCGACGGGCGGACGGCCTGTGGTGCGGTGATAGATGCACTGAAAAATATCTCAGTTTTTCGCCGGCAGATCGATTTTCGCCGGCAAGTCGATTTTCGCGGGCAAGACGATGCCTTTGGGCAAGCTGCCGGTCATTGTCGCCGTGTCTGGTTCGCCCGTCTTGTCGTCCAACATGGCGGCCGCAAACTTGGCGGTCTCCTTGGCCCGGGCGGTGATCGTGTGCATTGCGGACTTGCCGGTCTCGCAGACATCGGGCCTGCGCTCGCATATGCCGGCAATGTCGCCGACGGCTTCGCGTGCCGCAAACAACGCCTGGATCGGCCCGACGCTTTGGTGGCCTGTCTCGTCGGAGCCGACATTCAGCGGCAGTGCCAGAAGCACCAGCGAAAACCAGAAAGCCATTCTGATCAGAAAGCCCATCTGTATGCCCTCATATGTGACCGGATCATGCATTCGTGCGGCATGACCTCTTTATGGGTACGATAGTGGCATAGCCGCGCAAAGGACGGCTTGCCCGGTCAGCGAAAATTTTCCTCAAATTTTAGGCAAATTCGAAACGAAGCATTTTGCGATGGATTTGTCTCAAATCCAGCCGATTTTCTTCACTTGAGGTTAACCATCCATCTAATTGTTTTCCGTAGTTATTTCCCCGAAACGCGGCGTGCCGGTGGCGCCTGTCGGAGGCGAAAGGGCGGTTCGCCCGGATAACGCTCCATTTACTATGGCTGCAAATGCCAAGGTTTTGCCGCGCCGGCCTTCCAATATTTGTCTCAGGCCGGGCATTGATCGGTCCTGCCTTATCCATTCCTTAAACGCTGGATGCGAGTTTCAGATCAACAAAAGCAATCTGCGAAGCAGGGCTGTTCACGACTAGGTGCGAGTGCGTTGAGTTGACTTCGATAGGGGCCAGATACGTTGAGTTGCCCGGCGCGATGGCAGCCGGTTGCGAACGTATGGTTCATCCGTCGATCCTCGGACAGAACGACCGTCGGTGCCAGCGCCGGTTTATCGGTGTCATGCTGGCCGCTCCGTTCTTTGCGGCAGGCGCAGCAGTCACGCTGGTCACCTCGGGCATGGGCGCGGCCGTGACCATGGCTGCGATCTTTGCGACTTTCGGCCTCTGCTGGTTTGCCGCCTTGCTGGTGGCGGCATCGGGCAAGATGGCGTTCGCCGGTCAGGTCGCCCTGGTGATGGGCAGTCTTGCTCTTGCCGGTGTCATTGCCGCGGCGGGCGGTCTGGCCTCGCCGGTCGCCATGCTTGTCGTGGCGCTGCCGTTCGAAGCCTGGTGGATCGGGGCGTCTCGTCGCGCCGCACTCTGGGGCGCCATAGCTGCATTTGTCGCTATCCTGCTGCAGGCTTTTGCCGGTTCAGTTTTCCCGTTCAGCCCGGCGGAAATCACCGCTTGGCATTGGCTGCTGCCGCTGGGTTGGACGCTCACCGTCGTTCCGCGCGTCGCGAGACTTGGCAATCCGGCCGGCGCGCGGCTTGATCCGGCGACCGACGATCGGCTCGAAAACATCATTGACGCCGTTGTCCTGCGGGCCGGCAGGCATGGCGAGGTTCTGGATGCGTCGGCAAAGGCGCGCACGATCCTGAAGCTGCAGCCGGAACTGCTGTCCGGTAGCGGCCTGTTCGACCGCATCCATCTGTCCGATCGCCTCGCATACCTCAGCGCGCTGGCCGATATGCGCGATGGCGCGTCGGCGCGTCGGCTCGATCTTCGCGTCCGACTGCCGCAAAACGGCAACGGCCCAATGGCGGACAATTACCGGCCGTTTTCCCTTGAGCTGATGCGGGCGGAGCAGGAGGATGTCTTCGCGCTCGTCCTGCGCGAGAACGACGAACTCGCCGGCTTGCGCGAAGAGCTTGCCGCTGCGAAAGAGGCGGCCGCGTCTGCCGAAGTGGCGAAGGGGCGGTTTCTGGCGGTCGTCAGCCACGAGCTTCGCACGCCGTTGAACGCCATCATCGGTTTTTCCGACATGCTGCTGCATGAGATGTTCGGCACCTTCAAGGATCCGCGCCAGAAGGAATATGTCGGCCTGGTCAAGGAGTCCGGCCAGCATTTGCTTGCCGTCGTCACCTCGATACTCGACGTGTCGAGGATCGAAGCCGGCGCCTATGCAACCGAGCCGGAACCGTTCCGTTTCGTGGAAGCGGTCGAAATGTGCCAGTCGATGATGCGCTTGCAGGCCGAGGCAAAGAACATCGATCTGCAGGCTCAGATCGCACCGGATGCCGGCGAGATAAACGCCGATCGTCGTGCCGTGCAGCAGATACTCATCAACCTAGTCTCCAATGCCATCAAGTTCACGCCCGATGGCGGCGATGTCGTCGTCGGCGCCAAGCGGATCGGCTCGCGACTGCATTTCTGGGTCAGGGACACCGGCATCGGCATCGCCGAGGAAGACTTTGCCAATCTCGGCAAGCCGTTCATGCAGATCCAGAACGACTATACGCGCCGCTTCGAGGGAACCGGGCTCGGCCTGTCACTGGTGAAGGGCCTGGTGGCGCTGCACGAGGGCACGATGTCGATCGAAAGCATGCCGGGCGAGGGCACCACGGTCACGATCAGCTTGCCGGTGAACGGACCGAAGGGACGTTCGACGGACAAGCCCGGCGTGCTGCCAATGCCTGCGGCGAAGGCGGAGACGAAAGGGGACAGGCATGGCTCGCTCCGCAAAACAGCCTAAGACGGTCAAGCGCCGCGGCGATGCCTTCCAGGGTGGCGCGGTCGCGGTCGGCAGCCTGATCTCGCGCAATCCGGTTCTGGTCGGCGGTTCGACCGCCTTCCTGGTGACGCTGTTCTACGTCTCGGCGAACGCCCTGTGGTATCAGCCTTTTCCTCATGCCGGCGCGTTTTTCGCGACCAGGAGCATAGAGAGCTTTCCTCAAGCAGGCGCCGACGAGCCCGAAACCACCATCAACATCGTGCGGCCGGGCTTGGCCCCGATCAAGAGCGATCCGGTCGTCGAGCAGATCCAGGGCATATTGAAGGACCTGGATTTCTATTCCGGCACGGTCGACGGCATTTCTGGCCCCAACACGCGTAAGGCCATACAAGCCTATCAGCAGAAGGTCGGGCTCAACGCTTCCGGTGAGATCGACAGCGTTCTGCTCGATCAACTGGGCGCCACGCCAACCGCCTCGACGGTCGTGCCGCATCCGGCACCTCGTCCGGACGACCTGGCCGCGATTCCCGTCTCCGCTTCGGCGCCGGCAGATGCGCCGGCGCAGGCACCCGACGCCCGTATCATCAAGATCCAGGCTGGGTTGAAGGCATTCGGCAATGACGATATGCAACTCGACGGCGTGGTCGGGGCCCGCACCAAGGCAGCGATCAGGGAGTTCCAGTCGCTGTTCGGGCTACCTGAGACCGGCGAGCCCGACGAGGTCGTCTACGTCAAGATGCGCGAGATCGGCCTGACCAACTGATGGGCGGAGGCGCGCGGTTTTGGTTTCACCCAAACGCAAAGCGCTCTAAGTACCGTCCGATGTCGTCCAGAATGCTGCTATGCGCATAACCACCGATCTGTGGGTATCGGCCCTGTTGCGCCGGGTTTTCGGCGCCGGCGGCTTTGCCGCCGTGGTCAAGCGCGGCGCAACCGAGGCCGGCGCCGTCTTCGTGCTGGCGCGAGGCCGCATGGGCGCGATTGCCTTGTTTGGACCGGCGCCGCAGACGAGCTACGATTCAGCCAAACCCGACGACCGATTCTTCAGTTTGCTCGGCGCCGGCGAGGATGCCGCCGTTTTTGACGCACAACTGGAAAGGGAGAAGAAATTCGATCCCGACATCTGGGTCGTCGAGATCGAGGCCGGCGCTGTTCCCGTCGAGGAACTTATTTCCGTCAAGTCGCTCTAACGATATGCATGAAAACAAAGGCTTAAAGCGTTCGCTTGAATCTCTTTCAGACCCGACGCGCCTTAATGCATGTCGCGCAAAAGTGTGCAGCGGTTTTGCGATAACGACGTGCATAAAACAACAACCTGAAGCGCGTCGCATGAGGCCGGTCAAACGCGACGCGCTTTAGTGCTGGCGGCAGCATTGTCGCTGTCCGCTTTGCGGATGTCGGCGCTTGCCGCAACCGGTCCGGCATTGCGAATGGCCTTCGACAGTGTCTCGGCCTTCCAGCCGCGTAGCCTGTCCAGCGCTGCGTCGCGATGCAGCAGTCGGTAGCGGTCGAGGAAGATGCGAATAGCCTGCGGGTGCGGAAACTCTGTGGGATAGACGGCGACGGTGATCAGGAACGCCCTCTCTTCGCCGAGATCAAGCGCGCGCAGGGCGGCTAGAAGCGACGTGTAGTTCTGGTTTGCGGTGAGCGACCGCGCCGTTGAAAAATCGATTTCGAGCGCGTCGGCCAGTGCTGTCTGGAAGAATGCGACATTGCCGGTCAGCGCCGTCTCGCGCAGTTTGACATAGGTTTCAGCGCCGGCGAACGGATTGACGGTCGCGCCGCCGCTCTCATCATCGGCACGCATCATCGACCGCAGCCGGCGCCGTGCATTCTCGGCGGCGGCGCCGGGCACATGCTGGCTGTCGGGGCTGGGCGCGATGACTTCGGCGCTTTTAGGCGCCGTCTTGGCGACCGCCTCCTGCTGCCGCACGCTCACCAGCGTCGGCTTTTCAAGTGCCCTGATCAACTGGGCGATGGTCGGGTTCAGATCCTTGCGGCGCGCGATGGCGCGCGCATGCGGCAGGCCGTGCCGTCCGATCAGCGCGACGAGGTCGATATCACTCAGCGCGCGCGAGCGGATGAGCAACGGCGCGGCAACGTCGACCAGCTCCCCGCAAAGCCGCCGGACCAGCGCAGTGGGTGCGTATTCGCATTCGGAAAGGGCGGCGGCGACATAGCGGCGCGATTCGACCGACACATTGGCGAAAAGCGGAAGCGTCAGATCCTCAAGTTGTGCGATCTCCCGGCGCGAAGGGCGGGTGAGCGAACAGAACGCCGACACCGCCGCGCGGAACAGCCTTTCGGCCTTTCCCGATTCAGCCCGTATAGCGATTTGCCTGAAATCCGAAGCTGACACGAAGGATACGCCTGACACTCGACACGATCTGGACCATGCTCGACCGGGACTGTGTCGGTTTCGCATTTGCCTCGGGTCAGGACTTCCTGACCTCAGAACAAAGATCAAATTAGCGGCGATCCGTTAGCGTTCCGTTAACCTACTGCCGTCCTTAATCAGATTGGAGGCGTTGCGTTGTGCTCCGGGGCAACCGAGAGGAATGCACGAACCATGGGCATGGTACTGTCTTTCGTGCCGCGAACGGCGGCAACCAATCGAGCAGAACGAAACACCGGAACGCCGGCGGCGGTGATCATTTTCCCAGGCGTCCGCTACGAGCCACGGCAGCTGACGGGCGAGACGCGGCCAGGCGCGGGTCCAGATAAGCCGGGCTCGTCAAGGACGATGCCGGGCTCGTCAACGACGATGCCGGGCTCGTCAAGGACGCTGCCTGTTCCGCATCATTAGAGCGCCGCGCGCCCTGTTGGGCGCGCAAAGGACGCTCTAACACTGTAAAAGAGCGCCGCGCACCCTGTTGGGCCGGAAACCGGCGGCATATTTCGGTTGACGTCAGTAGGCCTGCAGTTCGCAGGAACTCTGCTCGAGAAACCGCGACACGACCGGCTTCCAGCTGTCGTCGGGCACAAACGAGCGGATGACGAACATGCCTTCGTCGACGGGCACCTCGACGAAGATTGCCCCTTGCAATTCCTCCGGGAGCTCCTTGCGGATCTCGATCATCTGCGCCGGCGTCAGTACGATACTGTCCAGCACCCTTCCGGTCGCACTATGGTCGTTGAAGGAGTAGATGTTATGGCCGCTGCGGTCATAGACCGATACGGACCAGAACGGGACGTTTCCTGGTGCCTTCACCCGAACCATCCCTTCTGACAGATCGAACCGGCAAGCAGCCGCATAAAACAGCGGATCGACGGATTTTACCACCGGCATACCGCCGGCCTCGGCGTCCAGCCTGGTCATCCTATAGAGGTCCGAGGCCATGGCCAGCCGCGACCACGCATCACGTTCGGAAAATTCCGGGACGAGCAGCAGCACGACGATGTGCACGATGCCGGCGCCCAACAGGCCGAGCAGGATCGCGTGCAGCAGCCTACGCATTGCAGCCGACCTTCAGGATCTGCGGCAGCGTGATGTCCGAAAGACCCGTGCTGCTGGCGATCGGCGTGTCGTAGAATGTCAGCACGAAATACATCCGGCCGAAACCGTCGGAAAGCAGCCAGTTGCCGGGTGCGGGGCGGTTGCTGACGGAAATCACTACCGAATTGTCGGGCTGG
This sequence comes from Mesorhizobium sp. WSM4842, assembly GCF_055901575.1. NCBI lineage: Bacteria > Pseudomonadati > Pseudomonadota > Alphaproteobacteria > Hyphomicrobiales > Phyllobacteriaceae > Mesorhizobium > Mesorhizobium sp. WSM4842. The sequence goes on along the minus strand of NZ_CM148372.1, from coordinate 5,475,715 downwards.
CGCAGCACCTGGTATGATTGAAGTGCCGCAAGCCTTGGCTTGCCGGTCTCGACCACCCCGAGCGATTGATCGGCGGCATAGAGGGTCCAGAACCGGGCCGCGGGAAATCCGCCTTCGATTTCATAGGCGCATTGGCGTTTCAATTGTTCGCCACCGGAATCGCGTTCGGCGATAAAGGACAGGCCTTCTGCCTGCCCGAGTGCAAGGATACCCTCGCGCGCCACGCGGGCTTTCGAATAAGGATCCGCCGCCCTCGTGCCGATATCGGGGAACGCTGTCCATGGGCCGATCCTGATCGCGCCGATGCCGTCCTGCGTCTTGAGAGCGTACCAGACGCTGCCGCCGCCGCCGCCGATGGCTATGGCAAGCGCGAGGAGCGTCAGGAATGCGTTCTTGAGCATGAAGAGCCGCGGGAAAAAAGAGGAGTGCCGCCCGGGGATATCGCGGGGCAGGGGGCGATGGCAAGCGGACCTCTGTGGAATTGCCGGCGCGAGCATGGCCTGGCTCGTCGTGCCGGCGTCAAAGCGCCGACAGGGTCTCCGGCGTCGCAGGCGCCTGTAGGACGGGCGCTGACTGGAACAGTCTTGTGATGTCCCTGAGCGCCCGCGTTGTTTGGCTGGACAGCACCGGCGGGCGCTCGGCGGCAGCGTCGGCCGCTGCCTGCTCGGCATTCTTCGTTTCCGCTTCCTCGGCCTTGGCGGCGATTTCTTCGTCTACGAAGGGATGATCGAGACCGGGGATCGGCCTGAGGTCGATATTCTGGTGCGCATAGACCATCAGCCTCTGCCAAACCATCGCCGGCAGCGAGCCGCCGGTCATGTTGTTGGTCGGGGTGAAGTCGTCATTGCCGAGCCACACGGCAGCCGTGTAGTTGCCGGTGAAGCCGACATACCAGGCGTCGCGATAAGACTGCGTGGTGCCGGTCTTGCCGGCCGAAACGATATTGGGAAGAGCAGCGCGCCGCGCCGTACCCATCACCGGCACCGCCGCCAGCATGGTGTTCATATATTTCAGCGCCTGTTCCGAGAGCACACGGTGCGGTGGCGGCGCATCCTTGGCGAAATCGTAAACCACCTCGCCGGTGCGGGTGACGAGCTGGGTGATGCCATGCCGGGAGCCGACAAAGCCGTTCTGGGCGAACACGCTATAGCCTGTCGCCTGGTCCATCACGGTCATGCCTGATGTGCCGAGCACCATCGTCTTGTGCGATTCGAGCGGCGATTCGACGCCCATGGCTTCCGCCATCGCCTTGATCGGCTTGATACCAAGATGATTCTTGGCCAGCCGCACCGGTACTGTGTTGATCGATTTGGCCATCGCCGTGATCAGCGTGACCTTGCCGGCCGATCCGCCATTGTAATTGTGAGGCGACCAGCCGCCCCAGGAGATCGGCCCGCCGGAAACGACAGAGTCCGGCGTGAAGTCGTGCTCCATCGCCGTTGCATAGACATAGGGTTTGAACGATGAGCCGGTCTGGCGCAGCGCCTTGGTGGCGCGGTTGAACTGGCTGGCTCCATAGTCGCGGCCGCCAACGATCGCCCTGACCGCGCCATTGGTCTCGATGACGACCATGGCGCCCTCGGTGACGTTATATTCCTTGCCGAACTGGCGGAGATGGAACTCCATCGACTCTTCCGCCGCCTTCTGGATGTTGGCGTCGAAAGTGGTGTGAGCGACCAGCGAATGCTGGCCGGACTTCGCCGCGATCTTCTTGACCTCTTCGAATGCCCAGTCGAGGTAGTAATCCGGGCTCTTCTGTTCGCCGCGGTCAACGATCTCGGCTGGATGCAGCCGCGCCTGCAGCACCTGACCCTCGCTCATGAAGCCGGCCTCGACGAGATTGGACAGCACTACGTTGGCCCGCGCCCTGGCCGCAGGCAGGTTGATGTGCGGCGCGTATTTGGTCGGTGCCTTGAACAGGCCGGCCAGCATCGCCGCTTCGGCGAGGTTCAGATCCTTGACGCTTTTGCCGAAATAGAAATCGGCGGCCGCTTCGATGCCGAAGGTGCCGCCGCCCATATAGACGCGGTCGAGATAGAGCTGCAGGATCTCCTTCTTCGACAGATTGGCCTCGAGCCACAGCGACAGGAAGGCTTCCTTGACCTTGCGCTCCAACGTCCGTTCATTGGTCAGGAACAGGTTCTTGGCCAGCTGCTGGGTGATGCTCGAGCCGCCCTGAACCACGGAATTCGCCCGCACATTCGCGAAGATCGCGCGTGAAAGGCCGAGCGCATCGATGCCGTAGTGATCGAAGAAACGCCGATCCTCGGTGGCCAGCACCGCCTTGATGACCTGGTCGGGCATCTCGTCGACCGGCACCGAATCACGCTGGATGATGCCGCGCTGGCCGATCTCGTTGCCGTAGCGGTCGAGGAAAGTGACGGCGAAATCGCCCTGGGCACGCCAGTCGCCGGCGGTTTCCTGGAAAGCCGGCAAGGCAAGCGCCAGCATGACGACGATGCCGCCGGCACCGAGCGTGAAGCCCTCGCTCAACAGTTCGATGATGCCGCGGCGCCAGCCGGAGACGCGGAAGCGCCGGAAAAAAATGGTCGCCGCTTCCCAGAACCGGCGCGCCTTGAAGCCGATCTCGTAGAGCGAGGAATCGAACCACGCATCCGCTGCCAGCAGTCTTGCGGCAATCGGACCTCTTCTCTTGCGTGGTTTCAAAGGACTGGCCATTCGAGGATCCGGCTGCGGCTACGCCTCTCACTGAGAAACTGCATGCGGGCAATTTCAGGGCGGCGCGCCAGCCAAGACTATTCGTCCATTTTGGCCCCGCTCACAAGGGCGAGGGGACTTTTGCGGCACAGATTGTCGATGCGAGGGGTAGGGCCTGCAACGTCCACCGCCTCGCATCCGCTTTCAAATTATCGCGCAGCGATAAAGCGCATGAAATGTGCCACGTCGGCGGCGCTTGGCTCCTGGCCGGTGAAACTGCGCAGATAGGCGGCGAGATGACTGACCCTCGCCTCGACCGGTTCCTTGAGGTCGAGCACATAATAACCGATCTGCATGTAATAAAGGACACGGGCGCGGATGGAGGCATCCTCTTCGTCGTAGCCATGCCGGCGATACATGTCGCGGATCGCGCCTAGCCGGTCATTGTCGGCTTGGTCGATGGCCCCGCGCACGTCGTCGGAGCGACGCGCCCATTCCCGGATGGCGAAGTCGAGCCTGGGATTGAACAGGCGCTCGTCCGCCCAGCATTCGAACACGTTCATGACGCCCATGATGATGCTTTCGGCTGGCCGCTGCGCGCGTTCGACGATCGCCCTGGTGTTGGTGTTCCGCCAATGGGCAAGCAACTGGTCGAGCAGATCCTGACGGCTCTCGAAGTACCAGTAAAAGCTTGAGCGCGAAACGCCGAGCTTCTGGCCGAGCGGCAGCACGCGCACGCTTTCGATGCCGTCTGAAATCAATGTCTGGAGTGCAAGATTGATCCAGTCCCAGCGCGTCACCTTGATGTTGCCGGGCGCCGGCTCGTCCTGCGGAGCAATCATGATCATGGCCGCACAATAGGCATGAGGGGGAACTGCATACAACCGTACTAGACACATATGTACAGTGCAAGTATCCTGCCCGCCTCAACGAACTGGGCCGAGCGGCCGGCGCGCATCATAGCGGCTTCTCCCTACGATCCCCAGGGCAAGGCAATACGGCGGCAGGGCAATACGGCAATGAGGAGTATCCGCCATGATCGATGACGCCGCACGTGATCTCAGGCGCGAACGCAGGCGCGGACGAACCGGCGAGGCCGGCAGCGAGACCAGCCGCCGGCCGGACTATCGTTCGCTGAAGAACCCGTTCCTGCCGCAGCCGATCTTTTCGGCCGACCAGGTCGCCGCGATTCACGACACGGCGCTTCGCGTGCTCGAGGAACTCGGCATCAAGGTGCTGCTGCCGGAGGCGCGCACCATTCTTGCTCATGCCGGTGCGCTGATCGACGAAGACAGTCAGATGGTGCGCATCGGCCGCGACATCGTGACAGCTGCGCTGGCTTCGGCGCCGAAATCGATCCGCGTCCACGCTGGTGACCGTGCCCGCGACCTGACGCTCGAGCTTGGCTCGATGACGTTCCTGGCGGGATCCGGGGCGCCGAACGTCACCGATCTAGAGCGCGGCCGGCGGCCGGGAACGCTTGCCGCTTTCAAGGATCTGATCCGCCTGGTGCAGCATTTCGACGTCCTGCATATGCTGGGACCTTGCATCGAGCCGCAGGACATCGACAACCGTTTCCGCCATTATGCCGTCAACCGGGCTCAACTGACGCTCTCCGACAAGTTACCGTTCGTCTTCGCGCGCGGCACGCCGCAGGTCGAGGACGGCTTCGAGATGCTGCGGCTGGCGCGCGGCCTGTCCGAGGCCGAATTCCGTTCGGGCGCTCATTGCTACACCGTCATCAACACCAATTCGCCGCGTCAGCTCGACATTCCGATGGCGCAAGGCATCATCGACTTTGCCAAGGCGGGGCAGGTGTTGATCATCACGCCCTTTTGCCTGGCCGGCGCCATGGCGCCGATCACGGTGGCCGGCGCACTGACGCTGCAGCACGCCGAAGCGCTGGCCGGGCTGACGCTGGCCCAGAATGTGCGACCGGGCGCGCCGGTCGTCTATGGTTCGTTCTCCTCCAATGTCGACATGAAGTCGGGGGCGCCGGCGTTCGGCACGCCGGAGCACGTCAAGGCGACGCTCGGCGCCGGTCAGCTTGCGCGCCTCACCGGCCTTCCCTGGCGGTCCGGCGGCGGCAGCGCCGCCAACATATCGGACGCGCAGGCGGCCCATGAAACGCAGTTCGCTCTGTGGGGCTCGGTGCTTGCGGGTGCAACGGTCTGCATCCATGCCGCGGGCTGGCTCGAAGGCGGCTTGAGCGTTTCGTTCGAGAAGCTGATCACCGATATCGAGGCACTGCAGACGGTCTCCGAACTCTGCGCGGCGACGCCCGGAGACGAGGCCGCGATCGGCTTCGAGGCTATCGCCGAAGTGCAGCCGGGCGGGCATTTCTTTTCGGCCGGGCACACAATGGCGCGCTACCGCACCGCTTTCTACGAGCCGCTGGTCGCCGATTGGTCGAATTTCGGCAACTGGACGCAGGCCGGGTCAAGAACCGCCACGGAGCGCGCCACCGGCATCTGGAAACGGCTGCTGGCCGATTTTCGGCCGCCGGCTTCCGCCGCTGCCACATCAGGTGTTCTCGACGAATTCATAGCGCGGCGCACGGAAGAGGGTGGCGCAGCACCAGTTTCTTGAGGTGGCGCGGCACGCGCGCGTCACATGGGGCGCTCATCGCCGGTCTTTTGCGGGTCGAGGCGTAGCGTGCCGGTATCAGCTTTCCTATGCTTATCGGCAAGTCTGCGAATGCGATCGAAACGGCTTTCCTCGGCCACTTTGGTCTTCGCCACAGCATTTGGCTTCGGGACGAATGCAATCATGGATCGATCTCCTTGCCGGCGGGCCGCGCGCCGGGGAAAATGCCCCGGCGGCTGTCTTTCAGGCTCTCGTGAAGAGCGCATTACTCTCCTCCGAGAGTCGAAGAGTTTAGGCGGCGAGAGCGACCGCACAGCTTTGCGCACCCAGCCTGTCGGGCGAGGTTTTCCCGGGCATGGTCGCCCAGCCGCCCGTCTCGATGAACTGCCGCTTCTTGTAACTGTCGGATATGGCCTTGAACTCGACAAGTTTGGCGGCCGCGTCAGGTGCGGTATTGAAGCGATCGACGCAGACCGCCGAGGCCAGCTCGCCGCGCGCCACGTCGCCGGCGGTTACCGCCAGCGCGCGTGAGGTGCCACCGGTCACCCAGCCGCCCCAGTTGAAACCGATGATCAGCGTGGCGACGACGGTTGCCGCACATGCCCACAAAAGCGTGGATTTGGCCGGCTGGTAATCTTCCCATCGACGCGCGAGAGATGGCTTGCTGCTGCTTTGTGTGGCCACGGAACAGTTCCTTCCTGGTTGATGTTGGATCAGTCGCCCGGCCTTTCCGGCCGGGTGCTGCAGGCTTGTCTAGGCGATGGTCAGTAGCCGCCCATGCCGGCCGCAGGCGCGACATCCTTGGCTGGAATGTCGGTGATCATGGCTTCCGCGGTGATCAGCAATGCTGCGATCGAACCGGCATCCTGCAGCGCGGTCCGCACCACCTTTGCCGGGTCGACGATGCCGACCTTGATCATGTCGACATAGATCTCGTTCTGGGCATCGAAGCCCTGATTGTGATCCTTGCTGTCCGTGAGCCTGCCGACAACGATCGAACCTTCGACGCCGGAGTTCTCGGCGATCTGGCGGATCGGCGCTTCGAGCGCTCTCGACACGATCGAAATGCCCGCCGTCACATCGGCATTGGCTCCGGTCAGCCCGTTCAGTACGGCCTTGGCGCGCAGCAGCGCGACACCGCCGCCGGGAACGATGCCTTCTTCCACTGCCGCGCGCGTGGCGTTCAGCGCATCATCGATGCGGTCCTTCTTTTCCTTGACTTCCGTCTCGGTCGCGCCGCCGACGCGAATGACAGCAACGCCGCCAGCCAGCTTCGCCAGCCGCTCCTGGAGTTTCTCCTTGTCGTAATCCGAGGTCGTTTCCTCGATCTGCAACTTGATCTGCTGGACGCGCGCCTGGATGGTGGCCTTCTCGCCGGCGCCGTCGATGATCGTCGTCGTGTCCTTCTCGATCAGCACGCGCTTGGCGCGGCCTAGCATGTCGATGGTGATGTTTTCGAGTTTGATGCCGAGATCCTCGGAAATCATCTGGCCGGCGGTGAGCACGGCAATGTCTTCCAGCATCGCCTTGCGCCGGTCACCGAAGCCCGGCGCCTTGACGGCCGCAACCTTGAGGCCGCCGCGCAGCTTGTTGACGACCAGCGTCGCCAGCGCTTCGCCTTCGACGTCTTCCGAGATGATCAGCAGCGGCTTACCGCTTTGCACCACAGCTTCGAGGATCGGCAGCAACGCCTGCAAATTGCCGAGCTTCTTCTCATGGATGAGAACGTAAGGGTCCTCCAGCTCCGCGCGCATCTTCTCGGCATTGGTGACGAAATAGGGCGAGAGATAGCCACGGTCGAACTGCATGCCTTCGACGACATCGAGTTCGGTTTCGGCTGTCTTGGCTTCTTCGACGGTGATCACGCCCTCATTGCCGACCTTGTTCATCGCCTTGGCGATCATGGCGCCGACCGACGCGTCGCCATTGGCGGCGATGGTGCCGACCTGGGCGATCTCGTCCGAAGATTTGACTTTCCTGGCCCTGGCTTGAATGTCCTTCACCACAGCAGCCACAGCAAGGTCGATGCCGCGCTTGAGATCCATCGGGTTCATGCCCGCGGCAACGAATTTGGCACCTTCGCGCAGGATGGAAGCGGCCAGCACCGTGGCTGTCGTCGTGCCGTCGCCGGCAAGGTCGTTGGTCTTCGAGGCCACTTCGCGCACCATCTGGGCGCCCATGTTCTCGAACTTGTCGGCAAGCTCGATTTCCTTGGCGACGGCGACACCATCCTTGGTGATGCGCGGCGCGCCATAGGCCTTGTCGATGACGACGTTGCGGCCCTTGGGGCCGAGCGTCACCTTGACGGCGTTGTTGAGGATTTCGACACCGCGCAGCATGCGGTCACGCGCATCGGTGGAGAATTTGATTTCCTTGGCAGACATGATTTTTCATCCCGTTTGTGTGTGGAGTAGGCCCGTTCGCTTTGGAACCAGAAAGACTTCGGCGTTCCGCCTGAAGCATCGGCTCGAAAATCGGAATCGATTTTCGGAAAAGCACGATGCGTAGATTCAAAAACTTGGAGCGTCCTTTGCGCGTCCAAGAGGACGCGCGGCGCTCCAATCAGGCGGCCTTCTTGGCAGCGATGGTCTTCTCGATGATGCCCATGATGTCGGCCTCCTTCATGATCAGAAGGTCCTCGCCATCTATCTTGACCTCGGTTCCCGACCATTTGCCAAACAGGATGAGGTCGCCGGCCTTGACGTCGAGCGCGATCAGCGCGCCGCTTTCGTCACGCGCGCCCGGCCCGACGGCGATCACTTCGCCTTCCTGCGGCTTTTCCTTGGCATTGTCGGGAATGATGATGCCGCCCTTGGATTTGGTGTCGCATCGTGGAGGGGCCGGAATTTCATGGGAACTCTTTCTGGGGCCGGCTTAGGCGGCCGCTCCCTTCTATAGGCCCGTTGGCACTCGATTGATAGGAGTGCCAAAAAATATTCATGCTCTGTCGGAAACTATTGAATAGTATTATTTTGCTGTTTCATTTTCAGAATTTCGACCAATTCAAAATAATCCGGAAGTTGAATTTTTCGTTCCGAGTTCCTATTTTAGATGGGAAATTCACTTTCATAATCTCGGTCAAAAGGAGATTTTATCGATGGCGGAATTTAGCCAGAACATCATGGAAAAAGCTGAAGCGCGCTTCATGGAGAAGCAGAAGAAAACCGCGGAACGCAACCAGGCAACGGCCGAATATGTTTCCGAGGCCAAGGCCAGGACCATTAAGACGGCAAGATTGCGGGCGTTGCGGCTGGCCAAGGAAGAGGCCGACCGCGCCGCGGAGGCCCTCAATCCCGTCGCCCCCAAGAAAAAGCGGGGGTCGCGGGCGGTCAAGAAAGCATACGTTGCATCAACGGAGGTCAAGTCATGAGCCTGACATTTCCCAATCGAAGTCGCAGCTACGACGAGGCGGGCAAACGCATCCGCTTCGTCGGCCATGACGGCATGTTCCAGATTTCCTTCTCTGTCGCGACTGATGCCATCTCGAAGGCACCATCAGAGGCACCAACTGCTGAAGCCACCTATCTGGCGGCGTTCGACACCGCCTCCAGTTCCATCCATGAAATCGCCAGAAATGCCTATGCCCGCACTCGCAAGAGCATATATGTGCTGACCGCGGCCGATTTTCGCTAAATCCCGACCGGCTGCGCGATCGGGGCCAACACGCCAGATTCCAACCTTGGCGCAAATGCCGCCTGAGGCCGGCTCAGGATTTGCCGTCCGCCTTTGCCCGCCGCTTGACGTCTCGGCTGTTCAGCCGATCGACCATCGCGTCCGCATCGCGTGTGTTCATGCCAACCATGACCTGGTGCTTCAGCTCGACGGGCTGGCCGGTGAAGACATCGAAGACGGTCCAGCTGTGCAGATGCTCCATGCGCAGTGCGTAGCGGTTTGCCATCCCGGCATCCTTTTTCGTTTCTGCCCCCGATCGATGGATGTCGATTGGTCAGGCCTGCGTAATGAAGAACACTGCCGCCAGTACAAGGACCGTCCACACAACGACGGACAGCTTCAAGGCCAGGGCCCCGTGTGAAGACAAAAGCTTCCGAATGCGGATCACCATGTTCTTCGACACGGTCGGCGCCGCAGCAATGGCTGCTGGCGGCTTGATCCCAAGCTTTCCAAAGACAGGCAGCAGCGATGGCTCGCGCACGAAAATAACCTCGAATGTCCGGAGAAAACCGAGCACCTTCATAGCACCGTTTTTTAAACGCCTTGCATGCCAAATGAGAGAAGGCACGGTTGGTCACCAACCGTAAAGACATCCCTGACTCGAAAGGCCGCGTCATTGGGGTCCCGTGATCTGGCGCCAGACCGTCAACGCGGCTACGCTGCAAGCGGAAATCGCTGTCGGGGTGAAGGCCTGTTCAGCCGCGACGGGCGAGGGAGAAGACGATGACCGCGCCGGCCGCCGCGCTGCAGAAGGTCTTGTTCGAAGCGTTGAACGGTGATGGTTCCCTGTCAGTGGCATTGGGCGGCGCAAAACTGTTCGATCATGCCCCGGAAAATGTCCCATTCCCCTATGTCACCTACGGCCGGACCAGCGTCTACGACTGGACAACCGGCATGGAGAACGATGCCGAGCAGCTTTTCACGCTGCATTTCTGGTCGAAGTCCGAGGCCAGGAAAGAAATGCTCGATGTTATGGACCTTGTCAGCACCCGCCTCCAGGGTGCGGCGCTCGCGCTCGACAAGCATCATCGCATCAATCTCAGGCTCGAATTCACCGAGGCCCGTTACGACGAGGACCTTTCAGCCTATCACGGGCTGCTGCGCTTTCGCGCCGTGACGGAAGAAAACGCCTGACGCGCTTTCAATCTGGCTGCAACACAGTCTAGACTGGCGCTTGGATGAATTTGCCGGGTTGGGGCGGCCAAAATCATAAGGTTGGTTGTCTCGCGTTTCAGGGGGGTGAGATAGGCATGTGTTGCAGGCGTTCACTGTTCATTTCACGTTCAGCACCGATGCGTTAGGACGCTGATCATGAAAACGCTTCGCTCCCATTTCCGAACCGCGACATTGGCGCTCTGCGCTGCCGGTCTGTTTGCGTCGCAGGCGACGGCGCTGCCGGTCGTCGTGCCCGAGCAGAACCGGCCGATCATCCTGGCTTCCTCCGACTGCTACGCGATCGGTCAGCAGGTTGCCGAGCAGAATGGGGGCACGCTGGCCAAGGCGTCGCAGTCGACGCGCGGTGGCCAGCCGGTCTGCGTCATCGTCGTGCTGGTCCCGGGCAAGGACGGGCAGCGTCCGCGCCGCACCGAGATCGTCGTTCCGCTGAACTAATCCCTCCCGTTTCCCAGGCGCTGGAATCGGCCTATATCTCACGCCCAGCTTCTCAACAGGGCAACTCTTCAACAGGGCAGTTCTTCAACAGGCCAGATCTTCAACAGGTATGATCCCCGCATGCGCGTACTCGTTGTCGAAGATGACAAGGATCTCAACCGGCAGATATCAGACGCGCTGGTCGATGCCGGCTATGTCGTCGACCGGGCTTTCGACGGTGAGGAAGGGCATTTCCTCGGCGATACCGAACCCTATGATGCCGTGGTGCTCGACATTGGCTTGCCGCAGATGGACGGCATCAGCGTGGTCGAGCGCTGGCGGCGCGGCGGCCGCAAGATGCCGGTCCTGATTCTGACGGCGCGCGATCGCTGGAGCGACAAGGTATCCGGCATCGACGCCGGCGCCGACGATTATGTCACCAAGCCGTTCCACATCGAAGAGGTGCTGGCCAGGGTTCGGGCGCTCATCCGGCGCGCGGCCGGCCATGCGTCGTCCGAGCTGACATGCGGGCCGCTGCGGCTCGACACCAAGGCCTCCAAGGCCGATGTCGACGGCGTGCCGCTCAAGTTGACGTCGCACGAACTTCGCCTGCTTGCCTATTTGATGCACCATATGGGCGAGGTCGTGTCCCGGACCGAGTTGGTCGAGCATCTCTACGATCAGGATTTCGACCGCGATTCCAACACAATCGAGGTCTTTGTCGGGCGGCTTCGCAAGAAGATGGGCATCGACATGATAGAAACCGTTCGCGGCATGGGCTATCGAATGCGTGAGCCGGAGGCGTAAGGCGGAACCGCTCAAACAGACTGCAAGAACGCCGCTTTCACTGCGGTTCTGGCCGCGTTCGCTGGCGTTCCGGGTGATCGCCTTTTCCACGGTCTGGGCGATACTCACTCTGATTGTCATCTTCACGCTGATCACGACCCTCTATCGCCAGGCGAGCGAGCGCGGTTTCGACAGCTTGTTGTCGGCGCATCTGTTCAATCTGATCGGCTCGGTCGGCGTGTCCGAAGGCGGTTCGCTGACCGGCGCTCCCGACCTTGGCGATCTTCGGTTCTCGGAGCCCAATTCCGGCTGGTACTGGTCGGTGGAGCCTGCGTCGGAAGGCGTGCGCGGTGAGCTGCACTCCTCCTCGATGACCAAGGCGATCCTGTCGCCAAGCGTCGCCGAGGTTCCTTTCAATGCCAGCTTCCAGCGCAGCTATGCGACAGAAGGCATCGATGGCGAGGAACTGGAAGTGTTCGAGAGCGAATTCGTTCTCGACGCGAAAAATCGCGCAGCGCGCTTCCGTGTCATGGGCAACAAGACCGAGCTCGAGCAGGAGATAGGCGCCTTCCAGCGTCGCCTGCTGACCTATCTTTCCCTGTTCGGCGTCGGCATGATCGCCATCAACGCCATCGCGATCCTGTTGGGCCTGCAGCCATTGCGCCGGGTCAGGAACGCTCTCGCCATGGTGCGCGAAGGAACCGCGCAAAGGCTCGACGGTCGCTTCCCGGCCGAGATCGAGCCGCTCGCCAACGAGACCAACGCGCTGATCGAAAACAACAAGCGTATTGTCGAGCGCTCGCGGACGCAGGTCGGCAACCTCGCCCATTCGCTGAAGACGCCGCTGGCGGTGCTGATCAATGAGGGGCGGGCGCTCGGCGGCGCCAAGGGCCAGCTCATAGCCGAGCAGGCCGCCTCTATGCAGAAGCAGGTTGACCATTATCTGCAGCGCGCCCGCGTTGCGGCACAACGCGACAGCGTCGTCTACCGCACGCCGGTGGCGCCGCTGGTCCAGCGCATGGTGCGCGTGCTGCAAAAACTCAACCCGCAGACCGCTCTCTCGCTTTCGCTGCCGGCAGTCGATATCGTCTTTGCCGGCGAACGCGAGGATTTGGAAGAATTGCTTGGCAATCTGCTCGACAACGCCATGAAATGGGCAAAGAGCGCTGTCGCCGTGTCGGTGGCGCCAATCTCCGGCAAGAAGAGTGGCGTCGGCAAGGAGGGTGCTGTCGATCTGTTCGAGATCAGCATCGAAGATGACGGCCCGGGCATTCCCGAAGACAAGGCGCGCGAGGCGCTGAAGCGCGGACGGCGGCTCGACGAGACAAAGCCGGGGACCGGGCTTGGACTTGCCATTGTCGCCGACCTGGTCAACGAGTATGGAGGCGTTCTGGCTCTGGAACGGTCGAGCATGGGCGGGTTGAAGGCGGTGGTTCGATTGCGGAGCCTTCACTAGACTTATGCTTTTGCTGGGCCAGTCGACATTGATCGACGGTGCGTGATATTGCGGCATGTCGACTGGTCCCGGAGCCGTCGGCCACATCGACACTATGGCCACGCCGACTCCCCCGATGGCGCGGCCCAGCTCTAACTCAAGAAAACCGGTTGCTGGCATGAAGATTCGCGTCGCGCTCGTTTCCGCACTGCTGGCCGTTTCCGGCTGCACGACGCTGGGCAAGAGCTCTGGCCCCACGGTGGCGCCGCAGCCGGCCGCCACGCCGCCAAGTGACGGCAAGATCGCGACGACGATCATTTCCGCCATGGGGGGCGGCCTCGTCAGCGGATCCATCGGTACCGGCTTGAGCGATCCGGAAAAGCGCAAGGCGCTGGAAGCGGAATACAGGGCGCTCGAGTACACGGCGAGCGGCCACAAGGTGACATGGAAGAGCGATCGGTCGGCGCATTACGGCGAAGTCGTGCCCGCCCAGCCCTATCGTGTCGGCTCGCAGGACTGCCGGCAATACACGCATACGGTCTTTACCGGCGCTGCCGGCGCCACCGCGCGCGGAACCGCTTGCCGCAACGCCGATGGCAGCTGGACGCCACTGACGTAACGACCGGCCGGATAATGCATGTCGCGTAAAAGTGTGTAGCGGTTTTGCGATAACGACATGCATGAAAACAACAGCCTGAAGCGCGTCGCATGAGGCCGGTCGAACGCGACGCGCTTTAGGTCCGGTTGACATTAATCAAGGACAAGCGACGCATCTGCCGTCAAAGCGTCGCAGGACGCCTGTGTTGGCAGGGCAGGGCTCTGCCGTTATTGGAAGAAGCATGCTGTTCTGGGTCATAGCTGCCATTCTCACGCTGGGTGCAAGCCTGACGGTTCTGCTGCCGCTGGCCGGCGGCCCGAAGGGTGGCTCGGCTAGCAGCGATCATGACCTTGAAGTCTATCGCGACCAGTTGTCCGAGCTTGACCGGGACGTGGCGCGTGGCCTGATCCAGCCGGCGGAGGCCGAAGAGGCGCGTGCGGAGATCGCCCGCCGCATCCTTCGCCTGGACAATGCCGCCGACAAGGCAGCGGCGCGGCAGCCGTCGATGGCGACCAGATTGGTTGCGACGGCCGCGGTCCTGGCGGTTCCGCTGGTCAGTTGGGGCTTGTACAGCCAGCTCGGCTCGCCCGAGCTGCCGTCGCAGCCGCTCAGCGAGCGACTGGCCAAGAATCCCGCCGACAGTTCGGTGGACGAACTGGTGGCACGCGCCGAGGCCCACCTTGCCGCCAATCCGTCCGACGGCAGGGGTTGGGACGTTCTGGCGCCGGTCTATCTGCGCATGCAGCGGTTTTCCGACGCGGTGACGGCGTACCGCAACGCCATTCGCCTCGACGGCGACAGCGCTGCCCGCCAGGCCGGCCTCGGCGAGGCGATCGCCAGCGCAGCGGGCGGTATTGTCTCGGCCGACGCTCAGGCCGCCTTCGAGGCGGCGCTGAAGCTCGATCCGGCAAATCCGAAGGCCAGCTTTTATCTGGCGATGGGCATGGCGCAGGAAGGCCGCATTGAGGAGGCGACAGCTGGCTGGCAGAAAATGCTCGCGGCCTTGCCGCAGGACTCAGCCTGGCGCGCCGCCGTCGAGCAAGCACTGGCCGAATCCGCCAGACAGAGCGTCGCTTCGGGAGTGCCTGCAAAAGGCCCGGACGCCGGGGATGTCGATGCATCCTCGTCGATGTCGCCGCAGGACAGGGAAGCGATGATCGACACCATGGTCGCGGGACTTGATGAAAGACTGCGGCAAAACCCGCGCGATGCGGAAGGATGGATGCAGCTTATTCGTTCCTATGTCGTGCTGGGCAAGGCCGATCAGGCACGCGATGCGCTCAATCGCGGTATCGCCGTTTTTGGCTCCGATAGTGAGGAAGCGAAGAAATTCACCGCCTTTGCCGTCTCGCTTGGCCTGACGGCGACGGAGTAAAACATGACGCGCAAGCAGAAAAGACTGTCGGTGATCGCCGGAGGGTTGGCATTTCTCGGTGCCGCCACCGGTCTGACCTTCTACGCGCTCGGCCAGAAGGCCTCCTACTTCTACATGCCCGCCGATCTGACCAACGCCAGCCTGCAGCCCGGGCAGCGTATCAGACTCGGCGGCCTCGTCGAAAAAGGTACGATCGAGCGCGGTGAGGGGGCCACCGTCGCCTTTTCGGTGACCGACAACCAGAAGCAGGTCAAGGTCACCTACACCGGCATTCTTCCCGACCTTTTCCGCGAGGAGCAGGGCGTCATCACTGAAGGCACGTTTCGCCCGGACGGCGTCTTCGTCGCCGACAGCGTGCTGGCCAAGCACGACGAGAACTACATGCCCAAGGAGGTGGCCGAGAGCCTCAAGTCCAAGGGCGTGTGGCAGGAGAGCAAGAGTGAGTAACGGCCTTGGTTGAAACCGGACATTTCGCGCTGGTCCTGGCGTTCGCGCTGTCTTTGGTGCAGGCGCTGGTGCCGCTGTTCGGCGCGCGTATCAACAACCAGAAGTTGATGGCCGTCGGCGGTCCGGTCGCAGTGACCGGCTTTGCCTTGACCGCTCTCTCCTTCGCGGCGCTGGCGATAGCCTATGCAACGTCCGACTTTTCGGTGGCCAACGTCTGGGACAACTCGCATTCGCTGCAGCCGCTGATCTACAAGATCACCGGCACTTGGGGCAATCACGAGGGCTCGATGCTGCTCTGGGTGTTGATCCTGACCTTCTTCGGCGCGCTCGTCGCTGCTTTCGGCAGCAATCTTCCCGCGACCCTTCGAGCCAATGTGCTGGCCGTGCAAGGCGCGATCGGCGCCACCTTTTTCCTGTTCATCCTGGCGACGTCCAACCCGTTCGCCAGGCTCAATCCGGCGCCGATCGAGGGCCGCGATCTCAACCCGATCCTGCAGGATCTCGGCCTCGCCATCCATCCGCCGCTGCTCTATCTCGGCTATGTCGGCTTCTCGATCTGCTTTTCCTTCTCGGTCGCCGCCCTCATCGAAGGCCGCATCGACGCGTCCTGGGCGCGCTGGGTGCGGCCATGGACGCTGGTCGCCTGGATGTTCCTGACCGGCGGCATCGCCATGGGTTCCTACTGGGCCTATTACGAGCTTGGCTGGGGCGGTTTCTGGTTCTGGGATCCGGTCGAGAACGCCTCCTTCATGCCTTGGCTGGCCGGCACCGCGCTGCTCCATTCGGCGATCGTCATGGAAAAGCGCTCGGCCTTGAAGATCTGGACGCTGTTGCTGGCGATCCTGACCTTCTCGCTGTCGCTGCTCGGCACCTTCCTGGTGCGCTCCGGCGTGCTCACTTCCGTCCACGCCTTCGCCACAGATCCGACGCGCGGCGTGTTCATTCTCTGTATCTTGACACTGTTCATCGGCGGATCACTGGCGTTGTTCGCCTTTCGCGCCTCGAGGTTGACGGCCGGCGGCCTGTTTCATCCGATCTCGCGCGAGGGGGCGCTGGTCCTCAACAATCTGTTCCTGACCACGGCCACCGCCACCGTGCTGATCGGCACGCTATATCCGCTGGCCGTCGAGGCCGTTTCAGCCGACAAAATTTCGGTCGGCGCGCCGTTCTTTAACATGACGTTCGGCCCGCTGATGGTGCCGCTTCTCGTCGTGGTCCCGTTCGGGCCGCTGCTGGCCTGGAAGCGCGGCGACATTTTCGCTGTCGCCCAGCGGCTGATGGCGGCCTTCGCCGCAGCGCTTCTGGCCGTGCTGGTGACGGCCTTGTTCATCGATGGCGCGTCGGTGTTCGCAGCACTTGGCGTCGGCCTGGCCGTCTGGCTGATCTGCGGCGCGCTCACCGATATTGCCGTCAAGTCCGGCTTTGGCGCTGTGGCGCCCAGCACCATGCTCAGGCGCTTCGCCGGCCTGCCGCGTTCGGTCTTCGGCACCGCGCTCGCCCATCTCGGCCTCGGGCTGACGACGCTGGGCATCGTCGGCACGCTTTGCTTCGGCACCGAGAAGATCTTGTCGATGCGTGCAGGCGAGACCGTGCAACTGTCCGGCCACACGCTGCGTTTCGAAGGGCTCTATCCGGCCCACGGGCCCAACTATAGCGAGGATCGCGGCCGCTTCGCCCTGTTCGGCGCCGATGGACGCACTGCCGCTGCAATCACCTCGTCCAAGCGCTCCTATCCCGTCCGGCAGATGACGACGACCGAGTCCGGTATCAAGACGATCGGGTTCAGCCAGCTCTACCTCTCGCTTGGCGACGTGGCGACCGACGGCTCCGTCGTGGTGCGGCTGTGGTGGAAGCCTCTGGTGACGCTGATCTGGGGCGGCGCCCTTGTCATGATGGCAGGTGCTGCGATGTCGCTCATGGACCGGCGGCTGCGCGTCGGGGCACCGTCGCGCCGCCGCAAGTCGGCAGGCGCCGTGCCTTCCGCGAGCCTGCCATGAGCGCAAGATTTTCGCTGGCCTCGCTGATTCTGCTGCTGACGTTGTTGTTTGCCGGCGCCGCACTTGCGGTGAAGCCCGACGAGGTTCTGGCCGACCCGGCGCTCGAGGCGCGGGCCCGGACGCTTTCGGAGCAGCTGCGCTGCATGGTTTGCCAGAACCAGTCGATCGACGAATCCGATGCCGATCTTGCCCGCGACCTGCGCGTGCTGGTTCGCCAGCGCCTCGTCGCCGGCGACACCGACCGGCAGGTGATCGACTATATCGTTTCCCGCTACGGCGAGTTCGTGCTGTTGAAGCCGCGCTTCAGCCTGCGCAATGCGCTGTTGTGGGGTACGCCGGTGTTTCTGCTGCTTGTCGGTGGGATTTTCATCGTGCTGACTGCCCGGTCGCGCCGTTCGACGGCAACCAATACTTTGACCGCCGAGGAACAGGCAGAGCTGGACACTATTTTGCACCGGGACTGATGGCGGCCGCCGCCCGCAAACATTACAAAAGTTTCATGCACCGGAAATGGCGCCGTAATGTGCGCGCCCCTATTTCTCTTGCCCGAGGATGCCGACCGAAGCGCATCCCTTGAAAGAGGATACGAGACCCATGAATATTGCCCCCAATTCATATCCCCGCACCCGCAAACGCCTGATGGCTGCCGCCGCTTCAGTGGCCATCGCCGGCGCAATCGGCTTCGGCGCGGTTGCCACCGGGACAGCCCCGGTCCTGGCCGAGGCCGTGCGTGTCGAGGCGCCGCAGGTCCCCAGCTTCGCCGATGTGGTCGAGCGCGTTTCGCCGGCGGTCGTCAGTGTCCGTGTCAAAGCCAAGATAGAATCGACCGCCGACGACGGCTCCGACCTGCCGGACGCTTTCGGCAATCTTCCCGATGATCCGCAATTGCGCCGCTTCTTCAGGGAGTTCCGTGGTTTTGGCGATCAGGATGGCCGGGATGGAATGCGGCGTTTCGGACGCCGTGACCGCCAGCCGCGGCCGGTCGCCCAAGGGTCCGGTTTCTTCATCTCCGAGGATGGCTACCTCGTCACCAACAACCATGTCGTCGGAGACGGCTCGTCCTTCACTGTGGTGATGCATGACGGCAAGGAACTCGACGCCAAGCTGGTCGGCACGGATCCGCGCACCGACCTCGCGGTGCTCAAGGTCGAAGGCGACGGCAAGTTCACCTATGTCGACTTCGCCGATGATTCAAAGGTTCGCGTCGGCGACTGGGTCGTGGCCGTCGGCAATCCGTTCGGCCTCGGCGGCACGGTCACCGCCGGTATCGTCTCGGCCCGTGGCCGCGATATCGGCGCCGGTCCCTATGATGACTTCATCCAGATCGATGCCTCGGTGAACCGCGGCAATTCGGGCGGCCCGACCTTCAACCTCAACGGCCAGGTCGTCGGCATCAACACCGCGATCTTCTCGCCGTCCGGCGGCAGCGTCGGCATTGCCTTCGACATTCCCGCCTCGACCGCCAAACAGGTCGTGCAGGATCTGATGAAGGACGGCACCGTCCAGCGCGGCTGGCTTGGCGTCGAGATCCAGCCGGTCACCTCCGAAATCGCCGAATCGCTCGGGCTGAAGTCCGATAAGGGCGCGCTCGTTTCCAGCGCCCAAGACGATGGTCCCGGCAAGAAGGCCGGCATATCAGCTGGTGACGTCATCACTCAGGTGGACGGCAAGGACGTCGCTTCGCCGAAGGAACTCGCTCGTCTGATCGGCGCCTACCAGCCCGGCAAGCCGGTCGACGTCACGCTGTGGCGTGACGGCAAGAGTGAGACCGTCAAGGTTGACCTCGGCACGCTGCCTTTGAGCGACAAGCAGGCTTCGGCCGACCAGCAGCCTTCCGCTCCGCCAAAGGCCGATACGCTGGCCGATCTCGGCCTCACCGTCACCAGGTCCGATGAGGGCAAAGGGCTTGTGGTGACCGATGTCGATCCCGATAGCGATGCCGCCGATCGCGGCATCCAGCCCGGCGACGTCATCACCTCGGTCAATTCGACGGAGGTCAATGGCACCGACGACGTCGCCGAGGCCATGGCCGATGCGGTGAAATCGGGCCGCAAGGCGGTGCTGATGCAGATCACCCGCGACGACAGCAACCGCTTCGTCGCGCTGCCTGTCGCCAAGGGCTGACGTTCCAGACTTTTCCGGTGCGGCGGTTTCAAACACCCCGAGCCGTCGCATGGGGAAAGCACGGGGCTTGAATGCGTTAGTCAGTCATCGTGTTCCGCCCCAGCGGCAGCGGGCTCCCATCGCCCGCTGCCGCTCGAACAGCGCATGACGATATGCTCGAACAACAGAGCATCTCGCCCAGAAGTGTGAAGCGGTTTTGGGATGAGCCTCGGGCTTGATCCGAGGGTGCCGATGGCTCTGGGGCAACGACATTTCAAAACAAAGACTTACTGCGTATCCTTGAATCAAATTTGTTCGCGATACGCCCTGGTGAAGGCCACGATGCATATGCCGGCCACTCAATCTTCCAGCGAAATCGCGTATAACGGTCCCATGAAGATTCTCGTCATAGAAGACGATCGCGAGGCGGCCGATTACCTCCAGAAAGCCTTTACCGAGGCCGGCCACACCGCCCATGTCGCCGGCGACGGCGAAACCGGCTTCGCGCTCGCTGACTCCGGCGACTATGACGTGATGGTCGTCGACCGCATGTTGCCGCGCCGCGACGGCCTGTCGGTCATCGCCGGTCTGAGATCCAGAGGCAATACAACGCCGGTGCTGATCCTGTCGGCGCTCGGCGAAGTCGACGACCGGGTCACCGGCTTGCGCGCCGGCGGCGACGACTATCTGACCAAGCCCTATGCCTTTTCCGAGCTTCTGGCCCGGGTCGAGGTGCTGAACCGCCGCGCCAGCGCCAAGGAAGCCGAAACCGTCTACCGGGTCGGCGATCTCGAACTCGACAGGCTCTCTCATTCGGTGCGGCGCGCGGCGCGCGAGATCACGCTGCAGCCGCGCGAGTTCCGCCTGCTTGAATATCTGATGCGCCATGCAGGCCAGGTGGTGACGCGCACCATGCTGCTGGAAAATGTCTGGGACTACCATTTCGATCCGCAGACCAACGTCATCGACGTTCACGTCTCGCGGCTGCGCGGCAAGATCGAGAAGGGCTTCGACAAGCCGATCCTGCACACGGTTCGTGGCGCCGGCTATATGCTCAAGAGCGGGTAGCATGGCTCTCTCCATGCCGGCCATCATGAAGACGACGGCAGCGCGGCTTTCGGCGCTCTATCTCCTGCTGTTCGCCATCTGTGCGGTGCTGCTCGTCTTCTACATGACCTCGCTGTCGGCACGCATGCTGACCGGCCAGACGCAGGAGACTATCAACGACGAAGTGCTCGGCCTCGCCCGGGCCTACCAGCGCGGCGGCTTGCCGCTGCTGGTCCGCGTGGTCGAGCAGCGCTCCCGCCAGCCCGGCGCCAATCTCTATTTGATCGCCGACACCAACGGCCAGATCCTAACCGGAAACGTGCAGAGCCTGGAGCCCGGCGTTCTCGAGGCCGAGGGCTGGACGACGGCGCCGTTTTCCTACCGACGCTTCGGCGAGGGCGAGCTCGAGCGGCAGCGCAACCCGGTCGCCGACCCGAACGAACCCAGCCAGAGCGAAGTCCAGGTCGAAGGCGAGAAGGGCCACAACGCCATTGCCTTGGTGCTGCGCCTGCCGAACCAGATGATCATGCTCGTCGGCCGCGACCTTGGCGAGCCGGAGCGGTTCCGCGCCGTCATCCGCCGCGCTTTGATGCTGGCGCTCGGCATGATGGCGCTCGGCGGGTTCCTGATCTGGTTCTTCGTCGGCCGCGCGGCGCTGAAGCGCATCGACTCGGTGTCGGAGGCCAGTCGCCGCATCATGGGCGGCGACCTTTCCGGCCGGCTACCGGTCACCGGCGCCGGCGACGAGTTCGATCGGCTTTCCGAAAATCTCAATTCCATGCTGGCCAGGATCGCCACGCTGAATGAAGGGCTAAAGCAGGTCTCCGACAACATCGCCCATGATCTGAAGACACCGCTGACCAGGCTGCGCAACCGTGCCGAAGCGACGCTTTCCGGCAAGCACAGCGCTACCGACTACCGCCAGGCGCTGGAAGCGACGATCGCCGAGTCCGACCAGCTGATAAAGACCTTCAACGCCATCCTGATGATCTCCAGGCTGGAGGCGGGCTATTCCTCAGAAAGCACCAGCCGGGTCGATCTGGCTGCGTCCGTGCGCGATGTCGTCGAGCTCTACGAGCCGGTGGCGGAGGAGGTGGGAGTGACACTCGAGACCTCGGTGCAGGATGCCTTCGCCGTTGAAGGCAATCGCGAGCTGATCGGCCAGGCGCTATCGAACATCGTCGACAACGCGATCAAATATTCGACCGATTCGACATCCAAGCCGATCGTCCGCGTAACGCTCGATCGCGTCGGTAGCGAAATCAGGCTTTCCGTCACAGACAACGGCCAGGGCATTCCCGACGATGCCGATCGCGCCAGGGCGACCGAGCGTTTCGTGCGCCTGGAGAAGAGCCGCTCGCAGCCGGGCTCCGGTCTGGGCCTCAGCCTTGCCAACGCAATCATGACATTCCACAACGGACGGCTTGATCTTCTGCCCGCCGATCCCGGATTGTCCGTCGTCATGAGTTTTCCCGAACGGGAGGATCGCTGATGGCGGTGAGGGCGGCTGCGGAACAGACCAACTGGCTTCTGAATCCGGCGACAAAGCTCATCCCCCTGGATCGGAACCGCGCCAGGCGGGAATTGTCGGAAATCGCTTCCGCTGCGCAGGAAGACGGGCTTGCCCGGCTCGCGAAATTTCTCACCGGCAAGGGCGCCGTCCAGGATTTCCTCGCCGCAGTGTTCGACCTGTCGCCATTTCTCCGCGACACAGTACGCCGCCGCCCGCAGATCGTGGATGCGCTTTTCGATGAGACCGTCGTGGCCCGGCTGGCGTCGATCGGCGCCTCCATCGACAAGGCTGCGCGGGCGGAAGCCATCTCCGAAAACAGCCTGATGATGGAGCTGCGGCAATGGAAAGCGGAAGCGCATGTCCTGATCGCGCTGGCCGACCTTGCAGGCGAGGCTGAAACAGCAGTCACAGTACAGCGGCTGAGCGATCTTGCCGACGCCTGCACCCGCGCTGCCGTCGACTTCCTGCTTCGCGACGCGCACGGACAAGGCAAGCTCAAACTGCCGGACCTCGAGGATCCGGCGCGCCGGTCGGGCTGGATCCTGCTCGGCATGGGCAAGCTGGGCGCCCATGAGCTGAACTTCTCCTCCGACATCGACCTCGTCGTTTTCTTCGACCCGCAGGCGTCTGCCGTCGTCGACCCGCTCGATGCGACGGAGCTGTTTTCGCGCCTGACGCGCCGGCTGGTCCGCATTCTCCAGGATCGCACCGAACACGGCTATGTTTTCCGCACCGACCTCAGGCTTCGTCCCGATCCCGGTTCTACGCCGCTGGCGATCCCGGTCGAGGCGGCACTGCGCTACTACGAGGCGCGCGGCCAGAACTGGGAGCGCGCCGCCATGATCAAGGCGCGTCCGGTGGCCGGCGATCTCGCCGCCGGTGCTGCGTTCCTGAAGGATCTCCAGCCCTACATCTGGCGCAAATACATGGACTATGCGGCGATCGCCGACGTCCATTCGATCAAGCGCCAGATCCACGCCCACAAGGGTCTTGGTGAGATCGCGGTGAAGGGCCACAACGTCAAGCTCGGCCGCGGCGGCATTCGCGAGATCGAATTTTTCGTCCAGACCCAGCAGCTCATCGCCGGCGGCCGCTTCCCCGAGCTGCGCGGCCGCGTGACCGTGCCGATGCTTGGCCAGCTTGCGGCACGCGGCTGGATCACGGCCGATGCGCGCGACGCGCTCGCCCGGCAATACTGGTTCCTGCGCCGCGTCGAGCATGCTCTCCAGATGGTCGCCGATGAGCAGATCCATGTACTGCCGGAGGATGACGAAGAGCTCGAACGCATTGCCCGCATTCTGGGCTTTGCCGATGCGGCGGCCTTTGCCGAGGCGTTCCGCGCCGCACTCCACCAGGTCGAACGCCACTACGCAGCACTCTTCGAAACTGCGCCCGAGCTTTCGGCGGGCATCGGCAATCTGGTCTTTACCGGCGATGTCGATGACCCCGATACGTTGCAGACCCTGCAGAGATTGGGGTTCCAGCGGGCGAGCGACATCTGCCGCGTCATCCGCGGCTGGCACTTCGGCCGCTATCGCGTCACCCAGTCGGCCGAGGCGCGCGAGCGGTTGACCGAACTGACGCCGGCGCTGCTGCAATCCTTCGGTCAGACGCGCCGGGCGGACGAGGCGTTGATACGCTTCGACGAATTCCTTGCCGGCCTGCCCGCCGGCATCCAGCTCTTCTCGCTGCTCCAGTCCAATCCGGCTCTGCTGAAGCTGCTGGCGACGATCATGGGCGCGGCCCCACGGCTGGCCGCTATCATCACGCGCCGGCCGCACGTGTTCGATGGCCTGTTGGATCCGGCCCTTTTGACCGAGCTGCCGGATCGCGCCTATCTGTCCGGCCGTCTCGCCGCCTTCCTCGAGGGCGACAGGGCCTATGAGGACGTGCTCGACCGCTTGCGCATCTTTGCGTCCGAGCAGAAATTCCTGATCGGTGTCAGGCTGCTTGCCGGCTCGATTGACCCGGCCCGCGCCGGCCGTGCCTTTTCCGATCTGGCCGATCTCACCATCGACGCGGCGCTGCGGGCGGTCATCGCCGAGTTCGCGCTGCGTCACGGTCGCATCGCCGGCGGCACCGTTGCGCTGCTCGGCATGGGCAAGCTCGGCAGCCGCGAACTGACGGCCGGCTCAGACGTCGACCTCATCCTGCTTTATGATCACGATGCGGATGCCGAAGAATCCGACGGCGACAAGCCGCTCCCCCCATCCCACTATTACTCCAGGATGACGCAGCGGCTGATATCAGCCGTGTCCGCGCCGACCGCCGAGGGCGTTCTCTACGAGCTCGACCTTCGCTTGCGGCCGTCCGGCAACAAGGGGCCGGTGGCCACCCATGTCGATGCCTTCAAGAAGTATCAGCGCAAGGACGCCTGGACGTGGGAGCATATGGCGCTGTCCAGGGCCCGCGCGATCGGTGGCGATCAGGCGCTGTGCACCGAGGTCGAGGCCGAGGTGGCGGCGGTGCTTGCCCTGCCGCGCGACAGCGCCAAGGTGATGGCCGAGGCGGCCGAGATGCGCGCGATGATCGAGAAGGAGAAGCCGTCGCGCGATCTCTGGGACATCAAGCTGATCCCGGGCGGTCTCATCGACCTCGAATTCATCGCGCAGGTGGCGGTGATCACGGGAAAGCTCGAAGCCGGCCGCCGGGTCACCGGGACAGCGGAAGCCCTGTCGAGGCTGGCGCCGGATTTCGCCGAGGCCCAGGTCAGGCAGGAGCTTTGCGATGCCTATGCGCTTTATCTGGCGCTGACCCAGATGACTCGGCTCTGCCTCACCGGGGTGTTCGAACGCGACGATGTTCCGCCGGGGCTTTTGGATCTGCTTCTGGCGGTCACCGACCTGCCGGATTTCGCTGTGCTGGAAGCGCACCTCAAGGAGACGTCGCAAAAGGTCAGAAAGGATTTCGACCTTTTGCTTCGTGCGAAACGGTCATGACGTCGCAACACCAAACGGCTGCTTTGAATTGCATCGGGGGCGCTGCCCCACGGCGTTTCCGAGAGTTGCAACCGCTTCACGACAACAGAGGTCAGGCGGCGGCCCTGACCGGCTGCGTCGGCTTCTTGATCGGAATGCGCACCGACACGATCGTGCCGGTGCCTTCGGTGGAGCGGATTTTCAAGGCGCCGCCCTGAAGTTCGGCCAACGAGCGTGAGATGGCAAGGCCAAGGCCGGAACCGGCATGGCTCTTGGAAAACTGGTTCTGCACCTGTTCGAACGGCCGCCCGAGCTTGCTCAGCGCCTCCTTCGGGATGCCGCAGCCATTGTCTTCGATCGTCAGGACCAGAGCGCTGGACGTGTTGCGGGCCCTTACCGCGATGCGGCCGCCCTGGCCGGTGAATTTCACCGCGTTCGACAGCAGGTTGATGATGATCTGCTTGATCGCCCGGCGGTCGGCGAACAGCGTCAGCGAATCGGGGATGCGTGTTTCGACGGTGATCGACTTTTCCGCTGCCTGCAGCGAGATGACGCGCACCGTTTCCCGCATCAGCGGGCAGAGGTCGATTTCCTCCTGATCCATCGAGAACTGGCCGGCCTCGATCTTCGACATGTCGAGGATGTCGTTGATGACGCCCAGAAGATATTTGCCGCTGCCGTTGATGTCGGTAGCGTATTCCTCGTAGCGCGGCGAACCCAACGGCCCGAACAGCGCCTGTTCCATCAGCTCCGAGAAGCCGATGATCGCGTTGAGCGGCGTGCGCAATTCATGCGACATGTTGGCCAGGAACTCGGATTTGGCCCGGTTCGCGGCCTCGGCGCGCTCGGTTTCCTTCATGTATTTGTGATTGAGCTCGACCAGTTCGCGCGACCGCTCTTCCTCAGCCCGGCGCGCAAGGCTGAGATCGTGGATCGTCGCCATCAGCCGGCGCTCGCTGTCGACCAGCTTCTCCTGGTGCAGCTTGATCTGGGTGATGTCGGAGCCGACCGAGACGGTGCCGCCGTCCCTGGTCCGCAATTCGTTCACCTGCAGCCAGCGGCCATCGGCAAGCTGCCGCTCGAAGGTTACGCCGCCTTGCTGCCCGTTGGTGTTGGCAAGCCGGCGCTCTGAGGCGAAGGCAAGCATGCGATCTTCCAGAACGGCGCGCGAGGCGCCCGGCATCACGTCGCGGTCCGACAGGCCGTTGTCCTGCTGGTATTTGGAATTGCACATGATCAGGCGCTGGGCGGAATCCCAGAGCACGAAGGATTCGTTGATGTTTTCGATGGCCGTTCGCAGGCGAAGATCCGCGGCCTCGGAGCGTAGCGCCAGGTGCCGCTGCTCGGTGACATCAACGGCGATGCCGATCAGCTGGATCTCCGGCGCTTCCGGGTCGATCACCTGCGCCCTTGCGCGCATCCACACCCATTGTCCATCGGCATGGCGCATCCGGAACACCTGGTCGATGTGATCGATCTCGCGTGCGACGATCCTGTTGGCGAGCTGGAACAGGTCGCCGTCCTCGGGATGGATGATCTCGTCGACCTCGCCGAACGACAGCATTGTGTCGCAGGGCTCATAGCCCAGCATGTCGTACATCGAGCGCGACCAGTACATCTTGCCGCGCACCATGTCCCAGTCCCACAGGCCGCAGCGGCCGCGCACCAGCGCCATATCGATGCGCTGGTGCGCTTCGAGATAAATGCGGTCGGCGGCCTGGGCGCGCGCCGCCTGGCCGAAATAGGCGTAGAGGATGACGATCAGCACGCCGGCTGTCAGCACGAACAGCGTGACGTTGAGCGAAACGGTCTTGCGCCACGTGTCGAAGACCGCTTCCTGCGGTACGAGCGCTGCGGCAGCACCGTTCCTGGCATTTGTCAGGCTCACCGCGGCATACCAGTCCTGGCCGCCGATGCTTACCTCCATCACCCCGGCGCGGTCGCCGAACATGAACAGCGGCTGACCGCCCTGGGCGATGACGTCGAGCGACCGCCCTTCCCAGCCCGTCGATTGCGGTGTCACGGCGACGATCTTGAACGCGCTATCGGTGACCGCAAGCACGTGGCTTCGGCCCATGGCGCCCTGACGGCTGATGCCCTCCAACAGGTCCTGCGTCGCGCCAGGCGTTGAGGCCATCTTCGCATCGGTGCTCATCGAACTGGCGAGCTGGCCCGCCGCGAGCGAAAGGATCGCCTTGGCGTCGCGTTCCACGTCGTCACGTTCGTTCATCAGCGACAGGAACCGCAGCGCCGCGATGACGACCAGGAAAATGATGATGAGGGCCGGTATCGATCGACGCAACAATGGCTCGGCTGCCAGAAGCCGTCGGTAGGCGGGTTCGGCGATGAGCCGCGCGTTGCCGGCGAGACCATCGCTTCTCGTCTCACGCTGCTCAAAACCCGTCCCTCCGGGCGCGCCCCACGCGTCCGCCTTCGCCATAAATGGCTCTCCCCGATTTTAAATCTGCTTGACGATCCGGCGACGCCGCACTTCCGAATCTTCAGCTAAAGAATCAAAGGTGATTCGGCTTGTCCATAGGCGCGGCGAAAAAAGATTAAAAATCGACTAAAATAATGGCTTTTCCGCCCGATGCCGGGCGGCAACCTTCAAAGGTGTGTTGAGATTCAGGTCAGGTCGCGCCGAGAATGGTGGATTCCGAGAACAGGAGCGGAGCGTACTTTTGGGTACGTGAGCACCGGAAGCGCAGAAAACCGCCGTTCGCAGGCCGGCATCACCTGAATATCGACATACCTTACGCCAGCGTGCGCTCGACGATGTCCCGCAAATCGGTCGACAGGTTCTCGGTTTTGGCAATCGAAAGCAGCGCTTCCCTTGCTTTGGCCCGCCGGGCAGGTTCGAGCGAGCGCCATGATCTGAGTGCCGTCGCCAGCCTGGCGGCCAGCTGCGGGTTGCGCTTTTCGACCTGCAGGACCGTTTCGACGAAAAACCGGTAGCCTTCGCCGTCGGCGCGATGGAAGCCGGTCTGGTTGGCGCTGGAAAACGTGCCAACGAGCGAGCGCACCCGGTTCGGATTGGCCATCGAGAAGGCCGGGTGGCCGGTGAGGGCGCGCACCGCATGAATGGTTTGCGGGCCCGGCACGCTGGCCTGGATCTGGAACCATTTGTCCATCACCAGCGGATCGGTGGCATATTTCGCTTCGAAGTCGGCCAGCGCCTTGACCGTCTCGGGCGAACCGCGGTGGCGGAGCGCAAGCACGGTCAGTGCGGCGGCACGGTCCGTCATGTTGGTCGCGGACTGGAAGTGCCGGGCCGCAAGCGCCGCACCTCCCGGCAGCAGCGAGAGATAGTCGAGCAAGGTGTTGCGCAGCGCCCGGCGCCCGGCGCTCGCCGCATCCGGACTGAAACCGTCCTTGTCGGCCAATCGATCGTAGAGGTCGGAGAATATCTCGCGGTTGGCCTCGGCGATCGCGGCCGTCAGCGGCTCGCGGGCCCGGAAAATGGCATCGGGATCGATGTTCTTGCCGATGTCGCGGGCGATATCGGCTTCGCCCGGAAGCGCCAGAGCCAGCGCCCGATAGGCCGGTTCGAGTGTCTCGTCGCCGGCTATTTTGCCGGCAAGCCCGGTCAGCCGTGATGCGAAACCGGGCTGCTTGCCGTCAAGGACCTGGCGGAAGGCTGATATCAGCGCCTCGGTCAAAAGCGTGTTGAACGCCTGCCAGCGCGAGAACGTATCGTTGTCATGGCCGGCAAGGAAGAACTGATCGTCGGCCTTCTGCTCGACGGAAAGCGTCACCGGCGCCGAGAAGCCGCGATTGAGCGACATCGCCGGGCGCTCGCCAACGCCCGAGAAGCGCACCATGTGCCGGCGCTTGCGGATATGGATGACGCCGTCCTCGACGCTGGCGCCCTCGACGCCGCTATAGGCTATCGCTTTGCCGTCGGCGCCGACCAGGCTAAAGGCCAGCGGAATATGCATCAGCCGCTTGCGGCTTTCGGACGGCGTTGGCGGTACCGACTGCTCGATCTCGAGCATGAATTCCTGGGCTGCCGGATTGTACGTCGAACTGATCGTCAGATTGGGGGTGCCCGCCTGATGGTACCAGAGCGAAAATTGCGAGAGGTCGCGGCCGGACACATCCTCGAACACCTTGATGAAGTCCTCAATCGTCGCAGCCTCGCCGTCGTGGCGCTTGAAATAGAGATCCATGCCGGCCCGGAACGTCTCGCTGCCGAGAATGGTGCGGATCATGCGCACAACTTCCGAGCCCTTTTCGTAGACCGTGGCCGTGTAGAAATTGTTGATCTCGCGGTAGCGGCGAGGTCGCACCGGATGCGCCAGCGGTCCCTGGTCTTCGGGAAACTGATGCGCCCGCAGCGTGCGCACTTCGGCAATGCGTTTCACCGCTCGCGAGCGTTGGTCGGCGGAGAATTCGTGATCGCGGAAAACCGTCAGCCCTTCCTTCAGGCAAAGCTGGAACCAGTCGCGGCAAGTGATTCTGTTGCCAGTCCAATTGTGGAAATACTCATGCGCGATGATCGCCTCGATATTGGCGAAATCGGCGTCAGTTGCGGTCTCCTGGTCAGCCAGCACATATTTGTCGTTGAAGATGTTGAGGCCCTTGTTCTCCATCGCGCCCATGTTGAAGTCGGACACGGCGACGATGTTGAAGACATCGAGGTCGTATTCGCGGCCGAACGCCTCCTCGTCCCATTTCATCGACCGTTTCAGGGCGTCCATGGCGTAGCCGGCGAGCCGCTCCTTGCCCGGCTCGACATAGATGCCGAGTTCGACCTTGCGGCCGGACAATGTGACGAAGCTGTCAGCGACCTTGCCGAGAGCGCCCGCCACCAGGGCGAACAGATAGGACGGCTTGGGGAAGGGGTCGTGCCAGACCGCATAGTGCCAGCCGTCGGCAAGTTCGCCGCTGCCCCTCGGGTTGCCGTTGGAAAGAAGCAGTGGCGCCTCGTGCTGCCGCGCCTCGATTCGCACCGTATAGACGGACAGGATATCGGGGCGGTCGAGAAAATAGGTGATGCGCCGAAAGCCCTCGGCCTCGCATTGCGTGCAATAGACGTTGCTGGAGCGATAGAGGCCCATCAGGGCTTCGTTGTGTGCCGGCGCCAGCTCGGTTTCGATCAGGAGCTGGAAACGGGGTGCTGCGGGCGGCGTAGTGATCGTCAGCTGATCGGGCGTGGCAAAAAAATCTGCCGGCGCTAGTGTCCGGCCGTCGATTGCGATGCGGCTGAGCGTCAGGCCATCGCCGTCCAGCACCAGCGGCACTGACGCCGCGATGCCGTCGCGGCGTTCAACCGTCAGCACGGCGACGACGCGCGTGGCTTCTGGCGACAGGCGGAAAGTCAGGCTGGTTTCCGGTATGAGATAGTCGGTGGGGCGATAGTCTTCGAGCCTGAAGACCTGGCCGGTGTCCGTGCGCATTCCGTGGGGTGTCCTGTCGATTCCCGCAGCGGCAGGTGAGTCCGCTGGTCCAAGAAATTTGAAGCCCGCGCTCTTTACACGAAACCGTCACTCGACAAAACTGGCGCAGCGCCTATTTCAGGCACTCGTTTTCCAATCATCATCGCGAGGTATACGTTGACCGTCGTCACACCGAAATTCGGCATGGGCGCCTCTGTGCTGCGTCGCGAGGACCAGGCCTTCATCAAGGGTCTCGGTCGCTACACGGACGACATCCAGCCGGCCGGCCTTCTGCACGGCTACGTTCTGCGCTCACCGGTGGCCAAGGCAAGTTTCACCATCGGTTCGACCGAGGCTGCCAAGGCGGCACCTGGCGTCCATCTGGTGCTGACCGGTGCGGATATTGCTCATCTCGGCAAGCTGAAATCCGGCGTCATGCAGAGGCAGCCGGACGGCACCAAGGCACCGACCCGCGATATTCCGGTCCTTTGCCGCGACCGGGTCAATTATGTCGGCGACGCGGTCGCCTTCGTCGTCGCCGACAGCCGCACACTGGCGCAGGACGCCGCCGAACTGATCGAGGTCGATTACGAGGGCGAGGTTGCCGCGTCCGGCACCGCCACCGCGCTTGACGAAGGCACGCAGCTGGTGTGGCCGGAACTCGGCTCCAACCGTGCCTTCAGCTACCACATCGGCGACAAGGCGAAGACCGCGGTGGCATTCGCCAGGGCGGCGCATGTCACCCGCATCGAATTCATCAACAACCGGCTGGTCTGCAACTACATTGAGCCGCGCTCGGCGATCGGCGAATGGAACACGAAAGACAACCGCTTCGTGCTGACCACGGGCTCGCAGGGTGTGCATTCGATGCAGTACATCCTGGCCGACGTGTTCAAGATCAAAAAGAACCAGCTGCGCGTCATCACGCCGGATGTCGGCGGCGGCTTCGGGCCGAAAAGCTTCGTCTATCGCGAACATCCGCTGGTCCTTGAGGCCGCCAGGCGCCTTGGCCGCCCGGTGAAATGGGCCGGCGACCGCACCGAGCACTTCCTTACCGATGCGCAAGGCCGCGACAATGTCGTGACCGCCGAGATGGCGATGGACAAGGACGGCCGCTTCCTCGGCATGAAGGTCGATCTGCTCGCCAATATCGGCGCCTATGTCTCGCAATACGGCCCATTTATCCCCTATATCGGCGTCACCATGTCGACTGGCGTCTACGACATCCAGGCGCTCGATGTTTCGGTGACCGGCCTCTACACCAACACCTGCCCGGTCGACGCCTATCGCGGCGCCGGCCGCCCGGAAGCGGCATTCCTGCTGGAAAAGCTCGTCGACGCCTGCGCTCACGATCTGGGCCTTCCCGTCGAGGAGATTCGCCGGCGCAATTTCGTCAAGCCTGAGCAGTTCCCTTACCGCACGCAGACCGGCCGTCTCTACGACACCGGCGAATTCGAAGGCCATATGAACCGCGCCATCGAGGAGGCGGAATGGCAGGCGTTCCCGGAGCGGCTGGCGCAGTCGAAGGCTGAAGGAAAGATCCGCGGCATCGGTATGGCGACCTATATCGAGGCCTGTGCCTTTCCGGGCTCTGAGCCGGCCTTTGTCGAGTTGAACGGCGACGGGACCGTGACGCTGAAGATCGGCACCCAGACCAACGGGCAGGGGCATGCGACCGCCTATGCGCAGTTCCTCTCGGAAAAGCTACATCTCGACATCAACAAGATCCATGTCCGCCAGGGCGACACCGACGAGTTGAAGGCCGGCGGCGGCACCGGCGGCTCGCGCTCCATTCCCCTTGGCGGCGTATCAGCTTCTCGCGCGGGCGAGGATCTGGCCAACAAGATCAAGCGCGTCGCCGCGGATGAGCTGGAAGCCTCGGCCGGCGACATCGAACTGTCCAACGGCGTTGCCCGCATCGTCGGCACCGACCGCATGATCGATTTTTCGAGCATCGCCAAGGCCGCCAAGAACCGGGACGATCTCAAGGGCTTTGGCGAATTCGTTCAGGACGAATGCACCTATCCGAACGGCACTCACATCTGCGAGGTCGAGATCGATCCCGACACCGGCATGACGGAGATTGTCCGCTATACGATCGTCGACGATTTCGGCGTCACCGTGAACCCGATCCTGCTGGCCGGCCAGGTGCATGGCGGCGTCGTCCAGGGCATCGGCCAGGCGCTGACCGAGAACACGGTCTATGACGAGGACGGGCAGCTGTTGACGGCAAGCTTCATGGACTACGCCATGCCGCGCGCCGACGATATGCCGTTCTTCCATTTCGAGACCCGCAACGTGCCCTCGACCACCAATGCGCTCGGCATCAAGGGCGCCGGCGAGGCAGGCACGATCGGAGCGACGCCTGCCGCCCTCAATGCGGCGACGGATGCGCTCTATCGCGCCTTCGGCATCAGGCATATCGACATGCCGGCAACGCCGGCGCGCATCTGGGCGGCGATCCAGGAAGCAATTGCTAAGTGAGCCCGACAGATCATCCCGGCGGGCACAACACGCTGACCGGGATCATGCTCAAGATCGTGTCGGTGGCGGTTTTTGTCGGCATGTCGTCCTGCATCAAGGCGGCGGGCACGGTGCCGGCTGGCCAGATCGTGTTCTTCCGCTCCTTCTTCGCCATCTTTCCGATCGTCGTCTTCCTGGCCTTCCAGGGAAAGCTTGGCACGGCGTTTTCGACCAAGCGCCCGCTCAACCACATTGCGCGCGGCGTTGTCGGCGTCTGCGCCATGGGACTCGGCTTCTTTGCGCTGACACGGCTGCCGCTTCCCGAGGCGATCACGCTGAACTACGCACAGCCGCTGCTGGTGGTGGTGTTCAGTTCGATCTTCCTCGGCGAAGCGATTCGCGTCTATCGCTGGAGCGCGGTTGCGGTGGGACTGGTCGGCGTGCTGGTCATCTCGTGGCCGGAACTGACGCTGCTTGGTTCGGGCGCAGCACTCGGCGATCAGGAGGTGCTCGGCGTCATCGCCGCTTTGGTCGCGGCAGCGATCTCGGCCGTCGCCATGCTGCTGGTGCGCAATCTCGTCCAGAGCGAACCGACGGCAACCATCGTGCTGTGGTTTTCGGTGACGGCGAGCGTCCTGGCGTTGCTTTCGCTGCCGTTCGGCTGGCAGGCGCTGACACCGGCGCAGGCGGGTCTTCTCATAGCTGCGGGCTTTTGCGGCGGGCTCGCTCAGATTCTGATGACGGCAGCCTATCGCCATGCCGAGGCCTCGGTCGTGGCGCCCTTCGAATACACGTCGATGCTGCTTGGCATAGCCGTCGGCTATCTCGCCTTCGGCGACGTCCCGACGGTTCACATGCTTGTCGGCGGCACGATCGTCGTTGCCGCGGGCATCTTCATCATCTGGCGCGAGCGCCAGCTTGGCCTCGAACGTGCCCGCACCCGCCAGGCGACGCCGCCGCAAGGATGATCAGGACGGCTCGGCCCGCTCCTTCGCCAATCGCACCAGCACGGTCCTTGTCTGCTCATCGGCGGGGAAAAAGGATTCGATCGCCAGTTCCGACAGCGTCACGTCGAGCGGCGTGCCGAACACGGTGATGGTGCTGATGAACGACAGCACAGCATCGCCATGGGCAAGCCGCAGCGGGTGCACGATCGCGTTCGGCTCGACCGGTACCGGCCGCGTGCCGTTCAGGCCGGACGGATAGGTCCGAAGCTCGCGTTCCAATTCGACCAGAACCGGGTCGCCTGAAGCGTCGTTCTGGTGTTTCAACCGGTCAAGAAGATGCACGCGCCATTCGGCCAGGTTGATGATGCGCGGCGCGACGCCACTTGGGTGTAGGCTGAGTCGCAGCACGTTGACCGGGGGCTTCAGCAAGGAGGGCTCGGCGACGTCGGCAAGGAACGGGCCGATGGCCGCATTCGCCGATACCAGGTTCCAGTGCCGGTCGACAGCGAGCGCCGGGAAGGGTTCGTGCCCCATAGGCGCTAACTTAGGCATGAGCGTTATCCTTGCTGCGGCGGATTGGCTTTTTCGTCGCCTCGGTGGATCGCAGACGTGGCGGATGACTTCGGCAAAGCGCGCCACGATTTTTCCCGGCCGCATCACGATCAGTATGGCGTTGAGGATTGCAGGACGCAGGAGACTATGCAGCCTCCAAAGGGACAGCGATTGCGCTGTGGGTGGTTTCATCTTCACAGGGGGGAGAGTCGAGAACGTCGGTGACGGCCTCGTCGATCATCAGCGCCAGGATCAGATGGGCTGTCAGCCAGCTTCGAGCGAGCCGCTCATCGCGTGCGGGAAGCTTATGGATACCCATTCCACTCTTGAGCCGCTTGAAGGTGAGTTCGACTTGCCAGCGCAGCCGATAGGTTTGCAGAACCTCGTCGGCCGCCAATTCATCGGCTGGGATCGACGTCAGCAGCATGACGAAGCCTGCTGCGGTGAGGGTCATCGGGTGCAGCCTCTTGCTGCCACGTCGCTGATGCCCTCGCCTTGCCGCCTTCTGTGCTTTTTGCGTGGCCTCCTCATCCTTGCGCTTGACGATGAGCCTCGCCGGCAAGAGCGGCTTGCCTCGGCTCTTGCTCGTGCGGCCTGAATGCTCCAGGAGCACGCTCATCTCGCAAACTTCACCGGGCTGCAAGGGCTCAAAGATGGCGTTCCAGTCGACCCGTTGCCCTTCGGGCGTGGTCAGCCGAACACTGTTCCAGCCCGTGCGCACGATGAAGTCGCCGCCCGCCGCCACCACCTTTTCAAGGGACGGGGTACGAGCGTAGGCGCGATCGCCGACAACGATGTCGCCTTGGCAAAGCGGAACACGAAAGAAGCCTTCACCGCCGCGAGCGTCGCTAATCTCCAGATGCGTGAACCGCGCAAGCGCAGGTTCGTAGGTGGCGTGCAGCCGCCAGTCCGTGCCGGCACTGCCGGGGTGCGAGATCGAACTGCCATCGACGACGCGCAGCCGACGCCCCGTCGCCGCGGTACTTTTGACACAAGCGTTTTCCAGCAAGGCGCCTGCGATGCAGCCAAGCCAATCGGCCGCTCCACGCAAGCGCTTCAAAAGAGCAACATCGGAAAGGCTCGCAACGTCGTTCATCCCGGCCCAGGCGGCCGCCGAGCGCAGGCTCATCCCGCCGGGGCCATAGGCCAAGGCCAGACGCAGCAATGTCGCTGCGTCCGCAACATTGCGACGACGTACCAGCGCTCCCGTCGCTCGCGCCGTCGTGTCAAGATCAACACATTGCGACAGTCTCGAGATCAGAGCCTGCCAGTCGCTTTCAATCGAATCATTCCTCTGCATCTGGCCTAGGAATCACATCTCGATTCCACCAGTCTACCCCTAAGTTAGCGCCTATGGGTTCGTGCCCCTTGAGCACGACCTCGACGGCAGCCATCGCCGGCGCCAGTGAAGCATCGGTGGGCGAACGCTCGCTGAAGCTGGGGGCAAAGCCTGCGGCCAGCAGGAGCTGATTGCGTTGCCTCAGTGGGATCGACAGCTGCTCGGCCAGATGCAGCACCATATCGCGCGAGGGTGCCGCGCGGCCGCTTTCCACGAAGCTCAGATGCCGTTGCGAGATTTCGGCTTCCATGGCGAGATCGAGTTGGCTCATGCGCCGGCGCGTGCGCCATTCGCGAATGAGGTTGCCGGCGGAAGTCTGGGTTGCTGTCATGGGATATGACTAGGCCTGCAGCAGATGCATTTCAATTATCGGGGAGGTTATCGGTACAGCATCTACGTCGGAGATTGGCGAAAGCGGTGATGACGGCAATCTCCCCCCTTGTGGGTCCCTTGTGGGGGAGATGCCTGGTAAGGCAGAGGGGGGCGCTGTCCCGCCGACCTATCGGGAGGCCACGAAAGTGGGCCATCCTTCGCGCCCCCCTCTGGCCTGCCGGCCATCTCCCCCACGAGGGGGGAGATTGGCTAATCTCGAACCCTCAACCCAGCGCCCGCAGCTTTGCCTTCACCTCGAGGAAATCCCGCCACGCCAGCTTCTTGTGCGAGGGGGTTCTCAAGAGATAGGCCGGGTGAAGGGTCGGCATGGCGGGAATGGCAATCCCGGCGGCAGTCGTGTGGACGCGCCAATTGCCGCGCAACCGCAGGATGCCCTCGGTGGTGTTGAGCAAGGTCTTTGCCGAGGGGCCGCCCAAATTGACCAGCACCTTCGGTTTGACCAGCTCGATCTGCCGTTCGATGAATGGCCGGCAGATCTCGGTCTCGTGCGGCGTCGGCGTGCGGTTGCCCGGCGGCCGCCAGGGGATGACATTGGCGATATAGGCCGACGTCCGGTCGAGGCCGATCGCGGCCAGCATCCGGTCGAGCAGCCGGCCCGAGCGGCCGACGAACGGCAATCCCTCGAGGTCCTCGTCGCGGCCGGGCGCCTCGCCGACCAGCATCACCGCGGCATTCGGATTGCCGTCGGCGAACACCAGGTTCTTGGCGGTGAATTTGAGATTGCAGCCGTCGAATGCCGCCATGTGCTGGCGAAGCTCGTCCAGGGTCGCCGCGGTCGTTGCCAATTGGCGCGCCAAGGCCGCTTGCTGCTCGTCGGGCACCGTCGCCGTCCCGGACGGCGCGCGCACCGCCGGTGCCGCAGCTTGCCTTTCGCCCATTCCGGCGCGTGACAGGCTTGTCGAGCGTGGCAGTGCGGCGTTTTCACCAGTTGGCGGCGTAACTGTCGCCGGCGCCCGCTCAGGCGGCTTTGACGCAGCCTCGGCAAACCTGTTCAGCGGCTCGTCTTCGAGCGCTTCATCGACGCCGGCGCTGGCGTAGAAGGCCAGCAGGTCGGCGATATCTGGTCGGTCGTCTCGGGAAACGGCAGTCATACTTCCACATTCCGCCGCGCGGCAGCAATTTGCAAATAATGCATGTAACCCAAAAGCGCGCAGCGGTTTTGGGACAACGACATGACGAAAACAAGGATTCTTAGCTCGACGGTATACGCGGATCCTGCACCAGATAGAACGTCCAGCGCGGTGTGTAGTCGGTGATCAGGTAATCGAATTTTGCTGTCTTCAACGGGTCGATCTTGCCGCTCTTGAACAGCAGCCGGTCATAGGGTTCGAAGTCGCGATCGAAATCGGCAAAGCTGCTCGACCAGATGTTGTCAGGCGTTTTGTTGCGCTGGTCGAACGACAGGCCGTCGCCGAACACGCTCGGCCGGTGGAGTATCTCCTGGAGTTCGAACTGGAACTCGACCCAGGCCTGGCCGCTGTTGTTGAGCACGTCGACGCGCATATACATGAGGCCATTGGCAAATTGGCCCGCAGTGCCGAAGGGCTGGATCGGCTTTGTCGTGCGGATCGTCAGTGTCACCGGTGTCGCCGAATTCAGCTCTTCGGTGATGACAAGCGGGTCCTCCTTTGTCCCGATGCCCGAGGCGCTGGTGATGCGGAAGCCGCCCAGCTCGTCGGAAAAGGAGTAGGCTCCGGCCACCCAGACCCTTTGCGGCTCGGCGTGGGCGCCAACGGACGCCAGCGGCAAAAGGGCCAAAACGAGCGCCCGGCAAATCCGTCCGGGCGACGAAAAAAAGCGCGTCGATGAAAAGCCGGATGGCCCAGGAATGCGCATGGTGCGAAGTATGGCCGATAAGCAAGCCGTCGAACAATTAAAAACGTCAGGGCGCCGGCTCTCTTTGGAATGGCTTGGCCCGGATCGATGTTCCGGTGGACCGCAAACCGCGATTTTGTATACGATGCGCGACTTTTTGACGAAATCGGCATTGTCACGTCAGCGCCGGTTTCACGTCGCGAATTGATGCGCTATGCAGCGGATAAGCCAGCAAGATGCGCAAATGCGGTAGCCAGTGAGATGTTGATGAGCGAGATCGAACGCGAAAGCATGGAATTCGACGTGGTCATCGTCGGCGCCGGTCCGGCCGGCCTCGCCGCCGCGATCCGTCTCAAGCAGGTCAATCCCGAGCTTTCCGTCGTAGTCCTTGAAAAGGGCGGCGAAGTCGGCGCCCATATCCTGTCCGGCGCCGTCGTCGATCCGATCGGCATCGACCGGCTGCTGCCGGGCTGGCGTGACGAAGAAGGACATCCCTTCAAGACGCCGGTCACGGCAGACCATTTCCTGGTCCTCGGCCCCGCCGGTTCGTTCCGTCTGCCCAACATCCTGATGCCGCCGCTGATGAACAACCACGGCAACTACATCGTTTCGCTCGGCAATGTCTGCCGCTGGCTGGCGACCAAGGCCGAGGCGCTGGGCGTCGAGATCTATCCGGGCTTTGCCGCCGTGGACCTCATTTACAGTGACGAGGGCGCGGTCACCGGCGTTGTCACCGGCGATATGGGCGTCGAGAAGGACGGCACGCATGGCCCTGGCTTCGCGCCGGGCATGGCACTGATGGGCAAATATGTGCTGATCGGCGAGGGCGCACGCGGCTCGCTGGCCAAGCAGTTGATCGCCAAATACCATCTTTCCGACGGCCGTGAGCCCGGCAAATACGGCATCGGCCTCAAGGAGCTCTGGCAGGTCAAGCCGGAGAACCACCGGCCAGGCCTTGTCCAGCATTCCTTCGGCTGGCCGCTCGACATGAAGACCGGCGGCGGCTCCTTCCTCTACCACCTGGAGGACAACCAGGTGGCGGTCGGGTTCGTCGTCCACCTCAACTACAAGAACCCCTATCTGTCGCCATTCGACGAATTCCAGCGCTTCAAGACCCACCCGGCGATCAAAGGCACATTCGAGGGCGGCAAGCGGCTCGGTTATGGCGCCCGTGCCATCACCGAGGGCGGCTGGCAGTCGGTGCCGAAACTGTCCTTCCCTGGGGGCGCGCTGATTGGGTGTGCTGCCGGCTTCGTCAACGTGCCGCGCATCAAGGGCTCGCACAATGCCGTGCTCTCCGGAATGCTGGCGGCCGAGCATGTCGCCGAGGCGATCGGCGCCGGCCGCGCCAATGACGAACTGGCTTCTTACGAGGCGGCATGGCGGGCAACCGACATCGGCAAGGATTTGAAGAAGGTGCGCAACGTCAAGCCATTGTGGTCGCGCTTCGGCACCGCCATCGGCGTCGGCATTGGCGGCCTCGACATGTGGCTGAACACGCTGTTCGGCTTCTCGCCTTTCGGCACGCTGAAGCACGGCAAGCCCGACTATGCGACGCTGGAGCCGGCCGCCAAGCATAAGAAGATCGCCTATCCGAAGCCGGACGGCGTGCTCACCTTCGACCGCCTGTCCTCGGTGTTTCTCTCCAACACCAACCACGAGGAAAACGAGCCTGTCCACCTGCTGGTCGCGGATATGGATCTGCAGCAGCGTTCCGAGCACGATGTCTATGCCGGGCCTTCGACACGCTACTGCCCGGCCAGTGTCTACGAATGGGTCGACAAGGATGGCAACGCCGCCGCCGATCCCGAGGCGAAGGACGTGCGCTTCGTCATCAACGCGCAGAACTGCGTCCACTGCAAGACTTGCGACATCAAGGACCCGAACCGAAACATAACCTGGGTGCCACCACAAGGTGGCGAAGGCCCAGTTTACCAGAACATGTAGCGTCAGATATTAGCTATTCCTAATTGACAGAACGAGTGGCAAGACTGCTGGCACATCTTGCACTCGACGTGGGATCGCGCGGTGCCGTGCCGAGCAGATCCGGCGAGCGTATTGAATGCCAGAAAATTGCCGTTCTGTCTTCGCGCAAATACCGAATCTACGCCACGGCGGCGATGGTCGTACCCTCCACCGGCCGCGGCACCGGCGTTCCATAGACCCAGAAGGAATCCGGAACCGGAGAGCCGCTCCAGACCACGGCATCGGCGATCTTGGACGCCTCCCACACCACGGTTTTCCAGGCCGGATCGAAAATCATGTAGCCGGGATCGCCCATCACCTCGATGCGATTGCCCCCTGGTTCCAGCATGTACAGGAACGTTGCCCCGCCGATGCCGTGCCGGCCCGGCCCGTGCTCTATCGAAATGCCGGCTTCCCTTGCCAGCTCCGCCAGATCGAAGAGATGCTGCACCGAAATGTAGTGGAAACAGACGTGGTGGAAGCGTCCACGCATCTCCGTCGGCTCCGGGACGATTGCAATATCGTGCGAAAGGTTGGTCACGCTGAGCCAGCTCGCGATCGCCGACCCGTTGTCACCAACGACCCGCTCGCGCTCGCGAAAGCCTAGCACGTCAACCATGAAATCGCGGCAGGCGCCGGTGTTGGCGGCCATCAGGTTCAGGTGGTCGATGCGGCGAACCGGAATGCCGTTGAGCGGGCGTCTCTGCGGGCGATTAAGCAATTTCGTAGCCTGCCCGGGCGGTATGCTGACATAGTCGACGTCCCACAGCAGCTCCATCGAGTGCCCCTCGGGCGTTGCGAATCTGAAGGCGCGGCCATGGCCGGCGTCACCGTCGATCCAGCCTCGCCCGAGGCCGGTCGCCTCTACCGCTGCGACTCGGCGCTCCAGCGCCTGCGGGCTGCGCGTTCGCCAAGCAACGTGCCCCAGTCCGGCGTGCTGTGCCTCGGTCACCTTCAGCGAGTGGTGGTACTGCTCCTCATAGCCGCGCAGATAGACCGACTTGCCGCGCCGCTCGGTCTCTTGCATACCCATGAGGTCCATGAAGAAGCGTAATGTCCCATCGAAATCGGGCGTCAGCAATTCGACATGCGCGAGCTGGGCGACATCGAAGATTGGTTCGGAAAGGGTGTTCATAACGACACTCCTGAAGGTGAACGGGTCTATATTGAGGGAAATGTACTCCTGTATTCGTCAAGTGGCCGCACAACAGTTCGCGTAGTTCGCGCGGCGCGGTGTGATACCCTGTCAGGCCGCCGGTACCGGCTGAATGATCCCCTGCGCACAGAACAATTGCCCGTCGGCCAGCCGCGCATAATTATGAACGACTT
The DNA here is from genome assembly GCF_055901575.1 of Mesorhizobium sp. WSM4842. Taxonomy (NCBI): domain Bacteria; kingdom Pseudomonadati; phylum Pseudomonadota; class Alphaproteobacteria; order Hyphomicrobiales; family Phyllobacteriaceae; genus Mesorhizobium; species Mesorhizobium sp. WSM4842. The sequence continues at coordinate 5,434,809 of NZ_CM148372.1, read as the reverse complement.
TGTTCTCGTGATCCTGAACCTGCACGACGAAGTTACCGCTCTGCTCCGTCCAGCTCATGATGAACAGATCAGGGCGGACGCCTGTCAGATCGCTCTTCACGACCTCGTCGATCTGAGTAGCGCCGAGCGTCGCCCGTACATGCAATTCTGTCGGCGACAGAACCGTCAGCCGCGGCACGAATGGGCCGAATGCACAGTCGAAAGTCTTCCCGACGAGCGATGTCGCCCCACCACTGGTAGCAGCCATCCTATTCCTCCTTTGATGTGATGATTTAGCGCTCACACGCCCAGAGTTGGGCACACGAGCCTTCGCTGGCACAGAATGCTTGCAAATCTGCTATTTCTGCTAATTGGAGCGCTCCAATGCAGGGTCTGCCTTTTATGATGACGAGTCAAGAATAAACTTGGAGCGCTCCAAAAAAGTGTTTAACTGAAGGGGTGAACCATTCCAAAACGCCGACCCTCGCGGATGTCGGGAGAGTTGCCGGGGTCTCCCGCGGCACTGTCTCCAATGTCTTCAATCACCCGGACCTGGTTCGGTCCGACGTGCGCGAGCGCGTCGAAGCTGCGGCGCGCCAGCTTGGTTATGATGGTCCCGACCCTAGGGGGCGGGTACTGCGTAATGGCAAATTCAACGCCATCGGATTTATGCCGCCGGGCGCCTATGCCATTGCCGACGTGATCAGAAGCCCATATGGACGAGAACTTGTGCTTGGCGTTTCGCTTGCGTGCGACGAGGCCGGGGCGACGCTGAGCCTAATCAACGGTACGGAAGAAACGCGCACCTCCACCATCCGGGAGGCGTTGGTTGACGGCTTCATTTTGGGCCATAGCGTAGACATCGACCTGATCACCTCGGCGCAGCGCCGGCGCTTGCCATTCGTCATCCTCGAAAGCGATGCCGGCCCGGATATCAATTCGATCCGGATCGACGGCAGGAGCGGAGCGCTGATGGCTGTCGGGCACTTGGCTGCTCTCGGGCACCGGCATTTTGTGATCCTCTCCATCCGGCGCACATCCGGACCACCGATTGTCCACATGCCGGGCAAGGGCAAGATTACCGCGGGCTTTCAGCTCGACTATGAAAGGCTTGATGGCTTCGCCCAAGGCTTGGCGGAGGTCAATCTGTCGATCGATGATTTTCCGATCATCGAAACCACCCCTGGGGAGCCTTCGGCCGGAGCTGTCGTGTTCGATCGATTTCCAGAAGCAACGGCAATCCTGACCATGTCGGACTGGCAGGCAATCACCGTGCTCGACGAAGCGGTTCGTCGCGGCATAAACATACCCGAGCACGTGTCGGTTGTGGGCTTCGATGGCACCGCGGAATCGGCACGCACCACGCCCCCACTCACCACTGTCACGCATGACATCGTCGGGAAGGGTCGCCTTGCTGCCCAGATGGTGTTTGAAAACGGCCAGCCGAGGCAGATCATCATGTCGGTTGAACTGGCGGTCCGCGGATCGACGGGTCCGCCGCGTTGAGGAAATCCGCAAGGATCGCGATTGGCGCGCAGCACGCCGCCCTGCCGAACGCATGACGCGTCGCCCCCTTTCCGTGCCGCAGGCGCTTAAGAGACGCCGCGTTTGCGCCAGCCAGCGGACCATCGGGAACTCGGGGTGTGTTGAGATTCAAGTCAGGCCGCGCCGACATGGTGGTTTCCGAGAACCGGAACGGAGCGTATGTTCGGGTACGAGAGCCCCGGAAGCGCAGGAAGTTCGCTTCTGGGTCGAGAGACGTTCCGGCCAGTTCAATGTGCGATCGAAGGCGCCGCTGTCATGAGTAGATCAATGGAGCACAACGTCAGCGTGTGAAGTCCAACTGAACCGTCGACCAAAATGAAAGCCGGGGAAAGTCCGTTATATTTGCGGCGTCTAAAAGAAGTTGAAGCGGCGCGGCGCTTGTGGTTCCCTTCCCTCCTGACCCGGAGACATGACCATGCGCCTGGCGGTTTTGACGTGCCTTGTGGCTATTGGTGGCTTGTGCGGCTTCGCACCGTCGGCATCGGCTGACACGAAGGTGCTGGTCAAGACCCGAACCTACGACATATCAGGAACCACGGGCGCCGCCCTGATCGAGGCCATGGACCGGAAAGGTCCGAAGAGGCACGGCTTCATGACGCACGCCATCGCGCTGGCCGCCTATACGGTAAATTGGGACCTTGAGATCACCAGGGAGGGTGGTGTCTGCCGTCTGCGGCAGGCCAATGGGACACTCGATCTCACCTACACCTTACCGCGCATGATCTCAGCCGCGACGCCGGCGCTTCAGAAGCGCTGGAAGCGATTTTTCGCGGGCGTTCGTGCCCACGAGCATAACCACGGCCGCATCGCCAGGACAATGATGCGGGCGACCGAGAAATCGATCACCGGACTGGAACTCGCCGACAACTGGGTTTGCAGCAAGACGCATCGCGAGGCGAGGCGCCGGATCAAGGCTGTCTATGCCGAATACGAGGCGAAACAGAACGCTTTCGACGCGCGCGAGCATCGCGCCGGCGGCCATGTCGAACGCCTCATCGGTGCCCTGTTGCGCAAGCGCTAGGCGATCAGCTTCGAGTCCTGCCGTCCTGTCTCACGGAGGCGGTCGCGGTTTCATGTTCGTCGACCGGCTCTTTCTGTTCCGGCCTGAGCGAGAATTCCACCATCAGCGGAAGATGGTCGGAGCCGGTGCCTTCCAGCCTCGACACCGAATGGATGAGAACCGCGCCCTTGCTGAAAACCTGGTCGATCGGCAGTCCGGCGAAGCGCAGGAAATCCGGCAGCTCGATATAGAGCCAGGTCGGCCCCGGCGAAGGCGCCACGGTCAGCTTGCCAAGGTCTGCGACGCGCCGGACGGCGGCGCTCCACGGCACTGCATTGCAGTCGCATGCCATGATCGATGTTTCGCCGAGCGAGGCGAACTCCCCCGACAATCCGCCGATCTGCTGTGACTGGTTGCGCGGCCATGGCCAGGTGAGGTGCATGGCGGCGACGTCGACGTCGATTCCGCCGAAATCGACCGTCGCGATGGCCATCGCACCGCGGCCATCGCAGCGCGGTTGCGTGCCGGTGGCAAACGGCCGTCTGGACAGCAGCGCAACGCCGAAAACGCCATTGGGGTAGGGGCAGAGGATCCGGTAAGGATAGGCACTGGCGAGATGGTCAAGCTTCGCCTTCCACATGTCGGACACCTCATCGAGGGTGATCACATCAGGCTGGGTCCGGCCGATCAGCGATAGGACTTTTTCAGGCGTTGGATTGTTGAACCGCAGATTCATCTGCAGCAGGCGGTAGACCGCCTGGTCACCGGGGACCGCCTGATCGCCGGCCTCGGCTTCGTAGGCTGCCTGGACCGGCCACAGGCGGGGCACCGACAGGGCGTTCGAGGTGGTGGCAAAGGCAGCCACCGCAAAGAGCAGTGCTGTGGCCGCCTCTAGGCGAAACGAGGTCGCCAGCAGCGGCAGCGCGCAAAGCGCCATCAGCACAGCAAGATGAGCGCGGAAATGAGCGAAGGAATCGAAGGCCGGATGCAGCGTTCCGAAAAACCCGGCCACCAGCGCGACCGAGAAGACGAGCATTGCTACGAATGCTGCCGACGCCATCATGTTTCGAACGCGTGCCATCTACTTTGTTTATCGGCAGAAATGCAGCCCAAATCAAGATTACGAAATGCCCTGCCGCGCGGTTACCAAGGTCCGGTCGATGCAAGCCGATCGGTGCTACTGGAACGCCGTCTCCGAAAAGCTTCTGAGCTTGCGCGAATGCAACCGTTCCATCGGCATCTCGGCCAGCTTTTCCATCGCCCTGATGCCGATGGTCAAATGCTGTGCCACTTGTCGCTTGTAGAACTCGGTCGCCATGCCGGGCAGCTTCAATTCGCCATGCAGGGGCTTGTCCGAGACGCAAAGCAGGGTGCCATAGGGCACGCGGAAACGGAAGCCATTGGCTGCGATCGTCGCCGATTCCATGTCGAGCGCGATCGCCCGTGACTGCGACAGCCGCTGCACCGGCCCCCGCTGGTCGCGCAACTCCCAGTTGCGGTTGTCGATGGTGGCGACGGTGCCGGTGCGCATGATGCGCTTGAGGTCGTAGCCGGAAAGGCCGGTGACTTCGGCGACCGCCTCCTGCAGCGCAACCTGGATTTCGGCCAGCGGCGGGATCGGCACCCAGACCGGAAGATCGTCGTCCAGAACATGGTCTTCCCGCACGTAGGCATGCGCCAGCACATAGTCGCCCAGCGCCTGGGTGTTACGCAGCCCGGCGCAATGGCCGAGCATCACCCAGGCATGCGGCCTGAGCACCGCGATGTGGTCGGTGATCGTCTTGGCGTTGGAGGGGCCGACGCCGATGTTGACCATGGTGATGCCGCCATGGTTCGGCTTCTTCAGATGATAGGCCGGCATCTGCGGCAGGCGCGGCGGTGCCACGCCATCGCTAGGCGCGCTTTGTCCAGCCTTGGTGACGACGTTTCCCGGCTCGACGAATTCGACGTATCCGCCGCCGCCATTCGCCATCAGCTTGTGCGCACGGGCGACGAATTCGTCGATGTAGAACTGGTAGTTGGTGAACAGCACGAAATTCTGGAAATGCTGCGGACTGGTCGCCGTGTAGTGCGACATCCGGTGCAGCGAGTAGTCGATGCGTTGCGCCGTGAACGCCGCCAGCGGCCTGGCTTCGCCTAACGCCACTTCGAACGTGCCGTTGGCGATCTGGTCGTCGGTGCCGTCGAGGTCCGGCACGTCGAACAGGTCACGAATCGGCCGCCTGATGCGCTCGGCTGCCGCGCCGTCGACATGGGAGCCTTCCAGGAACGCGAAATGCAGCGGGATGGGCGTCGTTGATTCCGAAACCGTGACCGGAACGCCGTGATTGCGCATGATCAGGCCAAGCTGTTCGGTAAGATAGCGTTCGAAAAGGGCAGGCTGGGTTATGGTGGTCGAGAAATGCCCAGGTGTCGGCATGTGGCCGTAAGCCTGCCGCGAGTCGATCTGGGTGAATGAAGTCGTGGTGACGCCGACCTCGGGATAGAAGGCCCGGTAGCGCTTGTTGTTGTCGCCGCCTGCGGCGAGCGCCGTAAATGAATCGCGCAGGAATTTGGTGTTGCGATCGTAGAGGACCTGCAAGGCCGCGACGGCCTTTCCTGCATCATTAAAGCTTTGCCGACCAAACGGCTCCGGCATCACGACTGAGTCTATGGCTTGGGGATAGATTCGCTTTTCCATGACCCAATATAGAGGCTTGGCCATGCGGTTGGGAGGGGCCAAAGGGTCGTTTTTTGTTTTTGGATAGTTTCGATGAAGGCCGATTGCGCCTAGCCGCGCCGCAGGCTGACCAACAGCACAAAGCCGACGCCGGTCTTCTTCAACGCCGGCGCTTCGATCGTCGAGCCGGCATCGGCGCGCATCGAGGGCACGGCCAGAACCGGCGCTGCAAGAACCATCAGGATGAGCGTCGCCCGCGGCACAAGCCGAAGGGTCTTGAGGGCGTTGGCGATGATGCGGTTCATGGTGTGTTGCTTCTCTCTAAGGGTTTCTGTCGGCGTCAATGGCGAAGGTGGCTCGGGCAACCGAACCGGCAGGAATTGGCCTGGTCCCAGGAGCGGGCTGGGCGGCCGGCCTCGGCAACGAGGATGGCGAACGACATGCCGAACAGGCTCATCAGCAGGCAGACGATGGTGAAGCGGCGGGCGAACATTGCGTGGTGTCTCCTTCAACACACATGAGAATGCCCTTATGCAACTGAACCGGTTCTGATGCCGGCGTTCATCTGCGGTTCAAATTTATCGACGGAGGGTCGAGTGCCCGCCGCCACCGCGCCGTCGCCGGCCACGAGCGCCGCCGCAGTCTTGCTACCGACATCCAATCTTGCTGCCGACAAGGGCGGGTAAAATTGCTATTAGGGCGCTGAAGGCACGGCCCGCACGATTGATCCGTTGTCCCAAGCAGACGGCGCAAACAAAAAAAGGGGCCTTCGCGGCCCCGTTTTCAATTTGTGGCAGCGGAAACGATTAGAGCTTGTGCCAGGTCTGGCTCCTGCAGATCAGCCCGCCGAGCACGCAGCCGCTCATCTTGAGCGAAGCGCCCGAGACCGAGGCCTTGCCCGAATAGGTCTTGTCGGTCTCCGGGTCGGCTATGGTCCCCGTATATTTGTTGGCGCCGGACACCTTGAACGAACCGATGCGCTTGCCGGCAAACTTGCCTGATTTGAGCGTGATCGAAAATGCACCGCCGCCGCTTGAGATGGCGGCAGTCGAACCGGCTTGCGTTTTCCAGTTGCCTTCGATCGGATCGGCCCAAGCCGCGCCGGCCATGATCAAGGTGGCCGCAAGGGCCATGCTGATTTTGCGAAACATGTTTCTCCTCCCTCTGGGCATCCGGCCGGGTGTTCTGCCCCGCCTGTCTGCCTTTTACGCAAACGTAAGCTAATTCACCTCCCGACAAAACAAAAGCGGTGCCGCTGCGGAAGACTTCAGGATTTTCTGGCCGCACGAAGCGGTCTCGTCGGTGGGAAATGAAAAGTTCGCAACTCCGTCTTTGTCTCCCGTGGTTAGCGGAGTCTTGATCTTCGCCTCGCAAATTTTCGTCAAATTTAGTGCAAACCGGCGCAATTGCTGGCTTTGCATCCTTAACGAATTCTCGTGTTTACCTCTTGTTTTAGCTTTGTTTTCCTCAAATTAAGCACGCCACTTAACCGCGGATTCAAGCCTCCGGTTCATTCTCGAAAGCATCGAAAGAGCGGCCACCCCCAAGGGTTATCAACAGACACCAAGGGACAGAACGAGGCAGCTCTCGGGAGCCTGACAGGGGCTAGAACAGGGGATTGAAATGGCACGTTTTGAAATGCCTGAAGCCGGCTTCGGCGCCATGGGGGCAACTGCCCAGGCCGACATCCTTTTCGAATTGGGCATGATGTATGCGACCGGCCGCGATTGCGAGACCGATGTCGTCGCCGCCCACAAATGGTTCAACATCGCGGCGATCAAGGGCTCGGTCCGCGCCGCGGAACTGCGCTCGGAATTGTCGGCCGCCATGTCGAAGGTCGAGATCGCCAGGGCGCTGCGCGAAGCCCGCGAATGGATGACGATGCACTAAGTTGGCCCTGAGTTCATCGGGCACTGAGTTGATCGGGCACTGAGATCATCGACAGGGACGCTTCAGGTCAAGGCCGCGCAAGACGGCCGGACCGGCAAAAACAAGGCCGCGCAAGACGGTCGTACCAACAATGACAAGAACGCGGCAGGCCGGATACGGCCAACCTGCGCGACGGACGGGGAAGGCGAGCGGTTTTCGGACGCGGGAGCGCTTGGGATCGTTCGATCGACAAAAGCCGCGACCGGCCGGAACAAGGCAGGCGCGGCTTTTGTGTTCAGGCCTCAGGTTGCAGGCCCAATCGAGTGCCGCCGATGCGCCTAGACAGGCTTGGCGAGGGGTGAAATTCTCCCACCTATTCTGGAAGAGGCGCGGCCGAAGCGGCCGTGCGCGGAGTGGAGGAGTTGTATCGCCATGAAAAAGTTGGTTATTTTGAGCGCGGCCATTGTCGGCCTGGTGATGAGCGCGCCGATTGCCTTCGCCGAAGACATCACCTTTTCGGTGGTCGGACCGATGACCGGACAGCTTGCCACCATCGGCGACCAGTTCAAGCAGGGCGCGCAAGCCGCCGCCGACGCGATCAACGCCGCTGGAGGTGTCGAAGGCCGCCAGATCAAGCTCGACGTCCAGGATGACCAGTGCGATCCGAAGCAGGCGGTTTCGGTCGCCAACCGCATCGTCGCCAACGGGGTCAAGTTCATCGATGGCCATGCCTGCTCGGGCTCGAGCATCCCGGCCTCGGCCGTCTATGCCGAAGCCGGTGCGCTGATGATGAGCCCAGCTTCATCGAACCCAGAGCTGACCGACGCGGCGGCGAAAGCCGGCTGGCCGACGATCATGCGCCTTTATACGCGCGACGATGCGCAGGGCGCGTTCATCGGTCCATGGATCGCCAAGAAATATGCCGGCAAGAAGGTCGTCATCATGCATGACAAGAGCGCCTATGGGCAGGGCGTGGCCGATGCCGTCAAGGCGACGATGAACCAGAACGGTCTCAACGAGATCCTCTACGAGGGCATCAACGCCGGCGAAAAGGACTACTCGGCGCTTGTCACCAAGCTCAAGGAACTGAAGGCTGATGTGGTCTATTTCGGCGGCTACCACCCCGAGGCCGGCCTCATCCTGCGCCAGTCGGCGGAACAGAACCTCAAGTTCCAGCTGATCATGCCGGACTCGATCGCCACCCCGGAATTCTGGCAGGTTGCCGGCCCGGCCGGCGAAGGCACCATGTTCGTCTTCCCGTCGGATCCGCGGGCCAAGCCCGAAGCCAAGGAAGCCATCGAAAAGATCAAGGCGGGCGGCTTCGTGCCCGAGGGCTTTACGCTGTTCTCCTATGCCGTGATCCAGGCCTTTGCCGAGGGTATCAAGCGCGCCGGCAGCGACGACCCGGCCAAGGTTGCCGAAGCGTTGAAGAACGGCGAGCCGATCAGCACCGTCGTCGGCTCTGTCATTTTCGATGAAAAGGGCGACCTCAAGAACGTCAGCTACGACATCAACCAGTGGCACGACGGCAAATACGCGCCGATCCAGCCGTAACAATTGGCGTCGCTTGCGGTAAAACGGAAATGGCCGCGTCAGACCGGCCATTTTCATTTGGGCATGCGTTTGTGGCGCGTGTCTTCAACGTCACCTTATGAATGGGGGAACAGCGGTCAGCCGTGGGCTTCCTCGGCAAAACGCACCAGCACGGTCCCGTCGGTGACCTGCGCGCCTTCCGCTGCGATTTCGGCGATCGTGCCGTCATGGGTGGCGGAAATCGTGTGTTCCATCTTCATCGCTTCCAGGATCAACAGCGGCTGGCCCTTGATGACGGCCTCGCCCTTGGCTGCACGCACCAGCTTCACCAGACCCGGCATCGGCGCCCGCAGGCTGTCAGAACCGGCGGCGATTTCGTCGGCCCTTGCCAACGGGTCCGGCACCGCGAAGCTGTAGCCGACGGCGCCCGAAAAGACAGTGACATGGCCCGGCCAGCGGGCAAGGCGAGAGCCAGCGCGCAGATCAAGCGCGCTGTCATAAGGTGCGTCCAGTGCCACTTGGAAGCGTCCGTCCGGCCGCACCGACACAAGCGCGAGGATCTCATCCTCGCCGTAGCGCAGCCGCGTGCGCCGCGCCAAGGTGTGAAAATGTCCATAACCGGCAAGCGACGACCACGGATCGTCGGACGGCGGCTGAGCGCCGGCGCCGGACGCTGCAAATGCGGCTGCGGCGACGATCTCGCTGCTCGGCGGCGGCACTGCGGTCAGCGCTTGCTGATGCCTGCCGATCAGGCCGGTATCGACATCACCTGCCGAAAAATCCGCGTCAGCGGCAAGAGCGGCGAGAAAGGCGGTGTTGACGGTCGAGCCAGCGATCTCGGTCTGCGAAAGGGCCATGCTCAGCGCTTCGAGCGCCGCCTGCCTGCCCTTGCCGTGCACGATCAGCTTGGCGATCATTGGATCGTAGAAGGGCGAGATGGCATCACCGGCCCGCACGCCGGTCTCGATCCGCATGCTGGCGCCCTCGGGCGCAGTATCCGGAAATTTCAGGTGATGCAGCGTGCCCGTCGCCGGCAAAAAACCCTTTGCCGCGTCCTCGGCATAAATGCGCGCTTCGAAGGCATGGCCGGAGAGCGTGATCTCGCTCTGCGTCTTCGGCAGTTTTTCGCCGGACGCCACCTGCAACTGCCACTCGACCAGATCGGTACCGGTAACCATTTCGGTGACCGGGTGCTCGACTTGCAGGCGGGTGTTCATTTCCATCAACCAGAAGCGGTCGGCCTTCAGCCCTTGTGAGGCATCGACGATGAACTCGATCGTGCCGGCGCCGGAATAATTGATCGCCTTGGCGGCCTTCACCGCCGCCTCCGTCATCGCTTTGCGCAATGCTGGCGTCATGCCGGGGGCGGGGGCTTCCTCGATCACCTTCTGATGGCGGCGCTGCGCCGAGCAGTCGCGCTCGTAGAGATGCACGACGTTGCCGAAGATATCGCCGAATACCTGAACCTCGATGTGGCGCGGCTTGTCGATATATTTCTCGACCAGCACACGGTCGTCGCCGAAAGCGGCCTTGGCCTCGCGCCGCGCACCCGACAGCGCCTCGGAAAAGTCGTCGGGGTGTTCCACGCGCCGCATGCCCTTGCCACCGCCACCGGCGCGCGCTTTGATCAGGACGGGATAGCCGATCTCGCGTGCCTTGGAGGCGAGCAGCACAATCTCCTGCGCCTCGCCGTGATAGCCCGGCACGACAGGCACGCCGGCCTTCTCCATCAGCCGCTTGGCCGCGTCCTTCAGCCCCATGGCGCGGATCGAGGCGGCTGACGGGCCGATGAAGACGAGCCCCGCCGCCGTCACCTGATCGACGAAATCGGGGTTTTCCGAGAGGAAGCCGTAGCCCGGATGGATGGCCTCGGCGCCGGTGGCCAAAGCCGCGGCGATGATCTTGTCGCCGCGCAGATAGCTTTCGCCGACCGGGGAGGGACCGATATGCACCGCCTCGTCGGCCATCTCGACATGCAAAGCCCCGGCGTCGGCGTCGGAATAGACGGCAACGCTACGTACGCCCAGCTTGCGCGCCGTGCGGATCACCCGGCAAGCGATCTCGCCGCGGTTGGCGATCAGGATTTTGGCGAACATGAAACCTCCCGGATTTTCCGCGGGCGGTGCCAGTCAGCCAGGCGACTGACTATTTGGAAAGCGCGATCTGACAGCCGCCGCTCGCAAGCCTGACTTTCCACTTTTTCAAGCCTGACTGACAGTTCCGCAGCGCCAAATCTTCCGCCGCCTTTTGCGATGGTGCGTTCAGCCGCGCGCCGCAAATGATGGAGATGTCGACGACGCGCGAATAAAAGGTCGTTGCATAGGCTGAATGGCCGCTGGCCGCCACATAGGCGTTGTACGTCTTGGTACACGGATCCTTCGGGTTTCCAGCCAACGTCGGGTAGAAACGGATGTCGCCTTTGTTGCCCGCCAGTGATTCCGCAGCGCTGCTGCCTGGAGCAGCTAATATAAGAAGCCCTGCAAGTATCGATGCAGTAGTTTTCTGAGAAAGTCCCAGTCTCATCTTCGCCCCATCCCCATGGAAATTGCAAATCAGCAATAGCCGCAATTTTTCCGTCTGGCCAGTTCGATGTTTGAAAATGAGTCTGAAGGGTGTGGATGGGATTTCTCATCGGGACAGGTCACGCTCCCGCCAGGCGCAGCAACGCCTGCTGGTATAGTTCTGCCGTCTGCTGGTCGAAGCAGCAGAAAATGACAGTTTCCGGAACCGCGTTCTGGCCGACGAAGGCGCTCACAGTGCCAACGGCGATCTGCGTCGCCTGGTCCTTTGGATACCGGTATACACCGGTCGAGATCGCCGGGAATGCCACGGTCCGGCAATCCTTGGCGACGGCGAGTTCGAGCGACCGGCGATAGCAGGAGGCGAGCAGATGGGCTTCACCTTTGCCGCCGCCTTGCCAGACCGGACCGACCGTGTGGATGATATAGCGTGCCGGCAGCCTGTAACCCTTGGTGAGTTTTGCGTCGCCGACCTTGCAGCCATTGAGTGTTCGGCATTCGGCCAGAAGCTCAGGGCCGGCCGCCCGGTGAATGGCGCCGTCGACGCCACCGCCGCCCAGAAGTGACGTGTTGGCGGCGTTGACGATGGCATCGACCGCCAGCTTCGTAATGTCGCCGATATGAACGCGAATCCTCTGATTGATTTCGCTCATCTCACATCCTGAACACGCCGAACCGTGTCTCCTCGATCTCGGCGTTCAGCGCAGCTGAAAGGCTGAGCGCCAGCACCTCGCGCGTCATGGCCGGATCGATGATGCCGTCGTCCCAGAGCCGGGCGGAGGAATAGAGCGGGTGACCCTCATGCTCGTATTTCATCAGGATCGGCTTCTTGAATTTTGCCTCCTCCTCCGCGCTCCATTCCCCGCCCTTGCGCTCGATCCCCTCGCGCTTGACGACGGCCAGCACGGTGGCCGCCTGCTCGCCGCCCATCACCGAAATGCGGGCATTCGGCCACATCCACAGGAAGCGCGGCGAATAGGCGCGTCCGCACATGCCGTAATTGCCGGCGCCGAACGAGCCGCCGATGATGATGGTTACCTTCGGCACCCGGGCCGTGGCGACGGCCATCACCAGCTTGGCGCCGTCCTTGGCGATGCCGCCGGCCTCGTATTTTCGCCCCACCATGAAGCCGGTGATGTTTTGCAGGAAGATGAGCGGGATCTTGCGCTGGCAACACAGCTCGATGAAATGCGCGCCCTTCAGCGCGCTTTCGGAGAACAGCACGCCGTTGTTGGCGATGATGCCGACCGGCATGCCATTGAGATGGGCAAAGCCGGTGACCAGCGTGGTGCCGTAATTCTGCTTGAACTCATCGAAGTCGGAGCCGTCGACGATGCGGGCGATCACTTCACGCACGTCATAGGGCTGGCGCAGATCGGTCGGCACGATACCGTAGAGCTCATCGGCTGCATGAAGTGGCGGACTCGGATCGCGAAGTGCCAGCCCGATCTGCTTCTTTCGATTCAGGTTCTTGACAACGCGGCGCGCGATCGCCAGCGCATGCTCGTCGTCCAGCGCAAAATGGTCGGCAACGCCGGAAAGCCGCGTGTGGACGTCGGCGCCGCCCAGCTCCTCCGCGCTGACGTCCTCGCCGGTGGCGGCCTTCACCAGCGGCGGGCCGCCAAGGAAGATGGTCGCCTGGTTGCGCACCATGATCGTCTCGTCCGACATCGCCGGCACATAGGCGCCGCCCGCCGTGCACGAACCCATGACGCAGGCGATCTGTGGTATGCCCGAAGCCGACATGTTGGCCTGGTTGTAGAAGATGCGGCCGAAATGGTCGCGGTCGGGAAACACCTCGTCCTGATTGGGTAGATTGGCGCCGCCGCTGTCGACCAGATAGACGCAAGGCAATCTGTTCTGCAGCGCGATTTCCTGGGCGCGCAGATGCTTCTTCACCGTCAGCGGATAATAGGTGCCGCCCTTCACTGTGGCATCGTTGACGACGACCATGACTTCGGTGCCTTCGACGCGGCCGATGCCGGCGATGATGCCGGCCGATGAGATGTCTTCGCCGTACATCGACCATGCAGCGAACTGGCCGATTTCAAGGAATGGCGAGCCGGTGTCGAGCAATTGGGCAAGGCGCTCGCGCGGCAAAAGCTTGCCGCGGCTCTGGTGGCGCTCACGCGCTTCCTGCGAGCCGCCACGCTCGACGGTTGCCGCCTTTTCCGCAATGTCGGCGACCAGCGCCCGCATGCGCTCGGCATTGGCGCGGAAGGTGCCGGAGGCGGGCGAGATCTGGGAGGTGAGGGTGGGCATGATGTTACCGGATCAGTTCGATCTTGCAGCCGATATCCAGGTCGCCCCAGTCACGGTCAGCGGTGACGGCAATGGCGTTCTCGCGAATTGCCAGTGCGAGGCAGGCGCGATCGCCCAGCGACAAGCCGCGATGCCGCGTCAACTCGCGAAGCTGACCGGCGGCGATGCCCATCATTTCGTCGAAAACAGCGACCGGCATGCCGAGGCTGGCGAGGTCGTCCGCGGCCTCTTCCATGCTGCGTCCCCTGTCGATCAGCTTGGCGATGATTTCGGCCGCATTGACGGAGCTGCATTGCGCATCCGGCGCGAAACCCAAGGCAATATCGGTGCCTTTCTCGTTGAGCAGGATCGCAAGCGCCGCCGAGCTGTCCATGACGTAAGGTTTCACTTCGCCCTTTTCCTCGCCATTCCTTCGGCATGAAGCCGGTCCAAACGCTCATCGCTTCGGCGCTGTTCTTCCCGCCGCTCCTTTAGAAATTCATCGACGACACTTTCGCCCGGCCTTTTCAACGCCGACAATTCCGCCTGGACGCGCCTGAGATTCCGAAGCCACGACCTTACCCGCAACTCGCCGTTCTCGACATGAAGGATCAAGTCTTCACCAGGCTTCACGCCCATTTCCTCGCGCATCGCAGCCGGGATAACAAAGCGTCCGCCCTCGCCAAGTCTAACGCGCTCGCGTTTCGCTGGAACCCGGAGCGGAGTTTTCCGAGCTCCGGCCTCGAATTGTGTTTGCGGATTTTCGTCAAACCCAGCCTTTTCGGTTCCGTTCGCCATAGTCTGCCTCGTTCCCGAAATGTGGCACATTCTAATCATTATGGCACAATTGCCTATTCATGGCAAAGATTCAAGAAAGGGACCACTAGATCGCCTCCGCCATGATTTCCCGCCCGATCAGCCAGCGGCGGATTTCGCTGGTGCCGGCGCCGATCTCATAGAGCTTGGCGTCGCGCAAAAGCCGCCCAGTCGGATAGTCGTTGATGTAGCCGTTGCCGCCCAGCAGCTGGATGGCGTCGAGCGCCATCTGCGTCGCCTTCTCGGCAGCGAACAGCACGCAAGCGGCGGCGTCCTTGCGGCTCGTCTCGCCGCGGTCGCAGGCGGCGGCCACGGCATAGACATAGGCGCGCGCGGCATTCATCGTCGTATACATGTCGGCGAGCTTGCCCTGCACCAGCTGGAACTCGCCGATCGGCTGGCCGAACTGCTTGCGTTCGTGCACATAAGGTATTGCCACATCGAGGCACGCCGCCATCAGCCCGATCGGGCCGCCGGCGAGCACGGTGCGCTCGTAGTCGAGGCCCGACATCAGCACTTCGACGCCGCGCCCTTCCTCATGCAGCACATTGTCGAACGGCACCTCGACGTCTGAAAAAACCAGTTCGCCGGTGTTGGAGCCGCGCATGCCGAGCTTGTCGAGCTTTTGCGCGACGGAAAATCCGGCAAAATCCTTTTCGACGATGAAGGCGGTGATGCCGCGCGAATGGAGCTCCGGATCGGTCTTGGCATAGACGACCAGCGTCTCGGCGTCCGGGCCGTTGGTGATCCACATCTTGGTGCCGTTGAGCACGTAGTGGTCGTTGCGCTTTTCGGCACGCAGTTTGAGCGACACGATGTCGGAGCCGGCGCCGGATTCCGACATTGCCAGCGCGCCGACCTTTTCGCCGGTGCACAGCGCAGGCAGATATTTCTGCTTCTGCGCCGGCGTTGCCCAGCGATTGATCTGGTTGACACAGAGGTTGGAATGAGCGCCGTAGGAGAGGCCGACCGATGCCGAGGCGCGGGAAATCTCCTCCATAGCGACAACATGAGCGAGATAGCCCATGCCGGAGCCGCCGAAATCCGGATCGGCGGTGATGCCGAGCAGGCCGAGCCCACCGAGCTCGGCCCACAGATGCGCCGGAAATTCGTTCGAGCGGTCGATCTCGGCGGCGATCGGCGCGATCTTGTCCTGGGCGAAGCGCCGCACCAGGTCGCGCAGCGCCTCGATGTCTTCGTCAAGCCCGAAGTTAAGTGTGTGCGTGTACATGCCGTTCCTCCCGGCGCACGACCCCGAAATCGAATTCGATTTTCGCGGTGGATCATGCGCAAAATCAAAGTGCTACAGCGTCGTTTGCTCACCCGGCGCTGTAGGTCGTTGTCGCACTGCGGGCCTTTACTCCAACCAGGCGCATCGTCATTGAAAGATATGTGGCGGTTACCTCCGAGATCGATAGCCGCTCGCCCGGCCGGAACCAGACGATGACGCCGGTCATCATCTGGATCAGCGCCATGGCAGTCAGCCCCGTGTCTTCGACGTCGAAGACACCGGCTTCTGCGCCGTCGCGCAGAATGGCGCGCAGCTCCTTTTCATAAGTCGTGCGCATGCGCAGGATCTGCGTCAGGCGATCATGCGACAGGCTGCGCAATTCCATGTTCGAGACATGGGTGGAGTGGCGGCGTTCGATGTGGAAGGCGATGTGGTTTTCGACATAGGCGGCGAGCCGCGTCGCCGGATCGGCCACGGCGGGGCGCGCCGCATCCCACGCCTCGATCAGCCCTTCCATGTGCTCGCGCATCAGCGTGAACAAGAGGTCTTCCTTGGTCGGGAAATAGCGGTAGAGCGCGGCGGCCTGCACGCCGACCTCGGCAGCCAGCTGGCGCATCGACATTGCCTCGTAGCCAAGACGCGCGATCAGGCTGGCCGCCGCCTCGCGGACCGCTGCCTCGGTCTTTTCCCCGTCAGAACCGGTCGTGCGCGCCATGATCGCCTCTCGAGTGGCAATAATAAAACGAACGTTCAATTAATTCAAGCGTGGATTCGATTCCAAGATAAATGACCATGTCTTTTAAATAGTTGACTTAGTCAATCGATTTGGCGATGATCCTGCAGCGTAGAAATCTCCTGAGAAGGAGCCTGCCATGCCGGATGAGCGGAATGCCATGGTCACCGAAATCCGCCATTTCAACAGGTTTTACACCAGCTTGATCGGGCTGCTCGACGAGACCTTGATGCAGAGCACCTACACGCTGACCGAGGCGCGGGTGCTGTTCGAGCTGGGTCACCGGGCGGGCGCCGTCGCTAGCAACCCGAGCGGCGAGGCAAGGTTTCTCGCGCGAGCGTTCCATCTCGATCTCGGGCCAGCGGCGTCCGGGATTGCCGGCGAACTCCGGCTGGACTCTGCCTATGTCGCGCGGATCCTCAGAAAATTCGCCGCCATGGGCCTGATCGAACTGCGTGCCGACCCGGACGACCGGCGTCGGCGCATCCTGTCGCTGACCGCGCGGGGAAACTCGGAACTGGCCACGCTGCAGGCGGCGGCGGACCGCGATCTTACCCGGCTGACGGCCGGCCTGGCCGACAACGAAGCCGCCGAGCTTGCGGACGCCTTGAAGCGGGTCATGTGCCTGCTCGGCGACGGGGGGAAATAGCGGCAGGGCCGAAACGATATTTTGCGATCCTCAGTTCCTCCGTGCCGCCGCCAGCGCACCGGGCAGCTCCTCAGCAAAAATGTCGAGCTCGTGGTCGAGGCCGACGCTGACCCGGATGCAGCGGTCGAGCACCGGCACCATCGGCTTGCGGATGAACACATCGCGCGACAGCAGCGCCTGCAGCACGTTCAGCGCGAAGGCGCCGTCGCCGCCGCAGTCTATGGTGACGAAGTTGGTTGCAGACGGCAGCGGCTTCAGCCCGTTCGCCTCGGCTATTTCAGCGATGCGGCGGCGGCCGGCAGCAACCCGTGCCACCACGCTTTGCAGATAGTCCTGATCGGCCAGCGCCTCGACACCGGCGATCTGCGCCATGCGGCTGACGCCGTAATGGTTGCGGATTTTCTCGAAATCGCGGATCACCTGGGCTTCGGCCACCGCATAGCCGCAGCGTATGCCGGCTAGCCCGTAGGCCTTAGAGAAGGTGCGCATGCGGATGACGTTCGGCCGCGCGACCTCGATTGGCGGCAGTGCTGAGGCCGGGCCCAATTCGCCATAGGCCTCGTCGAGCACCAGCATGGTGGTCTCCGGCAGGGCTTCGATGAAGCGGATGAGCTCGACCGCTTCCCACCAGCTGCCCATCGGATTGTCCGGGTTGGACAGATAGACCAGCGGCGTATTTTCCCTGGCGACAGCAGCCAACAGGCCGTCGAGGCTTTCCCGGTCGTTCTCGTAGGGAACCGCGACCAGCCGGCCGCCGACGCCGGCAATATGGAAATTGAAGGTCGGATAGGCGCCGAGCGAGGTGACCACCGCATCGCCCGGGGCCACATACATGCGCGCCACCAGGCTGAGCAACCCGTCTATGCCTTCGCCGACCACCACGTTTTCGGCGCCAACGCCGAGATGCGCGGCAACAGCCACCTTCAAATCGTGATTGTCGGGGTCGCAATACATCCACATGTCCCGGGCGACGCTGGCCATGCGGGCGAAGACGCGCGGCGAGGGCCCGAAACTGCTCTCATTGGCGCCGATGCGGGCGCGAAACGCGCGGCCCCGGTCACGTTCCTGCGCCTCCGGGCCGACAAACGGCACCGCCGAGGGAAGCGCACTGACGATCGGCGTGAGGGGAGGGCGCTGGCGCATGGCAAAAGGCTCGTTCGAAAAGGGCCTTCTTGCTAGCGCGGCACAGTTGGCCGCGCAAGCTCCCGCCTTGGCTGCAACCAGCATGCTGGATTCTCCCCGCTCTTTTTGCTAGCGAGATATCTCTTTTTGCTAGCGAGATATCATGAACAATCGACTCCCGCCTGCCTGGTCAAAGCACATCAAGCCCGGACCCGCGCCGAAAGCGAAGGTGCCGATAGCGAA
Source organism: Mesorhizobium sp. WSM4842 (assembly GCF_055901575.1). Lineage (NCBI taxonomy): Bacteria > Pseudomonadati > Pseudomonadota > Alphaproteobacteria > Hyphomicrobiales > Phyllobacteriaceae > Mesorhizobium > Mesorhizobium sp. WSM4842. The sequence goes on along the minus strand of NZ_CM148372.1, from coordinate 5,416,670 downwards.
GCCGTTAGCGAGCCCGCAGAAAGGAAACGCCCAATCGCGTTCGCAGGCCGACGACGCGCTGCTGAAACAGGCATATGCCTTTCAGCAGGCCAAGCGGCTCGACGAGGCTCAGGACCTATGCCTTCGGGTTCTGGCGCGCACGCCAAATCATCCGCTCGCCTTGTACATCCTGGGGACCGTATACCTGGGTTACGATGACGAGAGGGCCTTGCGATATTTCGCAAGGGCGGTCGGCGAGGAACCTAAAAACCCCTACTACCACCTCAGCCTGGGCGAGGCCTATGTGAAGGTCAGCGAGTATTCGCCAGCAATCAGGCATATGCAGTACGCCTTGGAACTGCAGCCCGGCCTTATAGAAGCACTTTGCGCATTGGGCCTCACCTACACGGCGTTTGACAAACCCGACTTGGCTTTGCCGCTTTACGAGAAGGCGCTGAAAATCAACCGCGATCATCCCAAGGTGCGAGCCGGGCTGGCCGGCGCGCTCAGCGGCCTGGGGCGTATGGATGAAGCCGCCGTCTATCTGAAAGAAGCGATCGATCGCCGTATTGGGGTGCCGGCTGCCTACAACGACCTTGTACAGACGCGAAAGTTCACCGAGGAGCCCGAGGAGCTCCAATCCATCCTTGGTGAACTTGGCAATCCGAAACTTGGTTCGGAAGGCGCGCAGCAACTCCATCACGCCGCCGGCAAGGTGCTGAACGACCTCAAGCGCTACGATGAGGCATTCGACCATTTCAACAGGGCGAAACAGGCCTCCGGCTACAAGTTCGACATCGACTTGTATCGTCGGTGGATCGATTCGATGATTGAAACCTTCACGCCGGACTTTTTGGCTGCCCGGGCCGGCTATGGAAATCCTTCCGAAATGCCTGTGTTCGTGGTTGGCATGCCCCGCTCGGGAACGACGCTCACGGAGCAGATCTGCGCCAGCCATCCCGATGTTCATGGTGCAGGGGAGCTTAGCAAACTAAGGCGGGTCGCGAATGCGATCGGTCTCAAGACATCATCGGCTGGAGATTTGCACCAGCCAATCATGTCGATCACGGAAGACCTGTCCAGAACGCTGGCCGAAGAGCATCTGTCCTATTTGCGGGAGCGGGCGCCTGCCGCACTTCGCGTCGTTGACAAGACGCCGCACAATTTCGAACTGATCGGCCTTATCGGGCTTCTCTTCCCCAAAGCACGCATCATTCATTGCCGTCGTGACGCCATCGACAATTGCGTCTCCTGCTTTGTCCTCAACTTCAGCGAGGGGCACAGCTACAACACCGACCTGAAAACACTAGGCCTGTACTATCGCGAATATGACCGCCTGATGCAGCATTGGAACAAGGTTTTTCCGGGCCTTATCTTCGAAAATCGTTACGAAACGCTTGTCGAGGACCAGGAAGCGCAGTCACGCCGCCTGATAGATTATCTCGGGCTGCCTTGGGACGACGCCTGCCTGCGCTTTTTCGACAGGGATGGTTCGGTCAACACGCCCAGTCGCTGGCAGGTTCGTCAACCGATTTACAAATCGTCCGTCAAGCGCTGGAAGAATTATGAAAATGAAATTCAGCCGCTGATACAGTCGCTGGGCGATCTTGCAGAGATTTGACTTGAGGATGGCGATCCGCATTGCGCGGACCGCGAGGGTCGCAAGCGCATAGGCTTAGCCGATCTTCAGCCGCCAAATGCCCAACATCTGCGATTGGCCGCAGGCCACCATGCCTTCGCAGGGCGGAGCGAACGGCTTATCCTGTTCCTTCCAAGCGCTGCTGCGGTGCAGAATCTTTCAAGACGCTGGAGGGACAGCGCCCCATAGGCGCTAACTTAGGGCATGAGCGTTATCCTTGCTGCGGCGGATTGGCTTTTTCGTCGCCTCGGTGGATCGCAGACGTGGCGGATGATTTCGGCAAAGCGCGCCACGATTTTTCCCGGCCGCATCACGATCAGTATGGCGTTGAGGATTGCAGGACGCAGGAGACTATGCAGCCTCCAAAGGGACAGCGATTGCGCTGTGGGTGGTTTCATCTTCACAGGGGGGAGAGTCGAGAACGTCGGTGACGGCCTCGTCGATCATCAGCGCCAGGATCAGATGGGCTGTCAGCCAGCTTCGAGCGAGCCGCTCATCGCGTGCGGGAAGCTTATGGATACCCATTCCACTCTTGAGCCGCTTGAAGGTGAGTTCGACTTGCCAGCGCAGCCGATAGGTTTGCAGAACCTCGTCGGCCGCCAATTCATCGGCTGGGATCGACGTCAGCAGCATGACGAAGCCTGCTGCGGTGAGGGTCATCGGGTGCAGCCTCTTGCTGCCACGTCGCTGATGCCCTCGCCTTGCCGCCTTCTGTGCTTTTTGCGTGGCCTCCTCATCCTTGCGCTTGACGATGAGCCTCGCCGGCAAGAGCGGCTTGCCTCGGCTCTTGCTCGTGCGGCCTGAATGCTCCAGGAGCACGCTCATCTCGCAAACTTCACCGGGCTGCAAGGGCTCAAAGATGGCGTTCCAGTCGACCCGTTGCCCTTCGGGCGTGGTCAGCCGAACACTGTTCCAGCCCGTGCGCACGATGAAGTCGCCGCCCGCCGCCACCACCTTTTCAAGGGACGGGGTACGAGCGTAGGCGCGATCGCCGACAACGATGTCGCCTTGGCAAAGCGGAACACGAAAGAAGCCTTCACCGCCGCGAGCGTCGCTAATCTCCAGATGCGTGAACCGCGCAAGCGCAGGTTCGTAGGTGGCGTGCAGCCGCCAGTCCGTGCCGGCACTGCCGGGGTGCGAGATCGAACTGCCATCGACGACGCGCAGCCGACGCCCCGTCGCCGCGGTACTTTTGACACAAGCGTTTTCCAGCAAGGCGCCTGCGATGCAGCCAAGCCAATCGGCCGCTCCACGCAAGCGCTTCAAAAGAGCAACATCGGAAAGGCTCGCAACGTCGTTCATCCCGGCCCAGGCGGCCGCCGAGCGCAGGCTCATCCCGCCGGGGCCATAGGCCAAGGCCAGACGCAGCAATGTCGCTGCGTCCGCAACATTGCGACGACGTACCAGCGCTCCCGTCGCTCGCGCCGTCGTGTCAAGATCAACACATTGCGACAGTCTCGAGATCAGAGCCTGCCAGTCGCTTTCAATCGAATCATTCCTTTGCATCTGGCCTAGGAATCACATCTCGATTCCACCACTCTACCCCTAAGGTTAGCGCCTATGGGACAGCGCCCCCCTCTGTCCTGCCCTCTTTGCCAAAACTTGACATCTCCCCCACGAGGGACCCTCAAGGGGGGAGATTGGCCGTCATTGCGGCTTTCGCTAATCTCCAACGTTGATGAACAGGCGCTGTCAGCGAAGCTGCCGATCTCCCTCCTTGTGGGGGAGATGCCACCATTTTGGCAAAGAGGGCAGGACAGAGGGGGGCGCGAAGGATCGCTGCTGCTTTCATTCTGCGCAGCCGATCGGCTTCCAACCTGTCAGAAATCACAGACCGAGATCCAGCACAGAACGACCATGGCGGCGCCATGAATCACGCAACTTGACAGTCACGCCGACACGAAAAAACCCGGCGGTTGCCCGCCGGGTTGGAGTTCAGTCAGGCAAAGCCTGTTAGAACGAGCGCTGGAAGCGGAGCATGCCGCCGAGGCTGTCTTCGTCGTCCGCAGCGGTCCAGTTGGAGAAGCCGTCCTCGCCGAACTCGCCGGCGTGCAGGTAGTCGACTTCGGCCGTGATCGTCAGGCCGGGAACGATGTCATAGGCAATGTTGGCGGCGATGCCGAGGTTTTCACCTTCGTCATACGAGATCTGGGTGTTGAACGAGGTCTTCTCGTTGATGGTGTAAGTGCCACCGCCCCAGACCGCCCAGTTGCCGGACCACAGCTTGTAGAAGCCGCGGCCGCCGGCGGCGGGGAACGCATAGCCGCCGTCCGTGAGGTTGTCGTCGGTGCCGTAGCCGGCCATGATGAACAGCGACAGGTTCTCCATCGGGGTGACGTCGAGGCGAACCTTGCCGGCGACTTCTTCATAGTTGGCGTCGTAAGCAATGACGCCGGTGATGGCGCCCCAGCCCTGCGTCCACTTCACGCCGCCGACGACATTCGGAACATAGCTGTCGATCGTGAAGTCGCCATAACCTTGTTCGAGAGAGACCACGGCCGAGAAGCCGTTGCCGGCATCGAAGTAGTACTGAACGACGTTGGTGTCGAAACCACCGTAGGGAACCAGCGTATCCTGGATGACGTTGCCGGCATAACCGATGAACGTATCGAAGGCCGATTCGTCTTTACCGACGCGCAGCCCACCGAGCTGAATCCAGGCGAAGTTCAGCGAAATGCCTTTGTTTTCGGCAGGGTTAAAGACATAGGTCGTGACCGGTAGCAGCGGACCCGCACCGTCCGGGTCGGTGGTGTCGACGCTGACGTGTCGGTTCCGGTTGCCGAAGTTGAAACGGGTCTCGGTGTAGGTCTTCAAGGTGCCGAGCTCGGTTTCCTGGCCGGTCCAGGTCTTCAGCGTGAAGCGGGCCTGCTTGTAGTACGTGTCCTGCGCGTCACCGTCCTCGACGTCGAAGTTCTCAGCACCATCGAACGAGCCGACGTCGCCGATGCCGATGTCGTAGCGGACATAGCCGCCGATGCGCAGGCAGGTCTCGGTGCCGGGGATGTAGAAGTAGCCAGCGCCGTAGACGTCGCAGATGCGGACGTATTCAGCGGGTTCCGGCTCGGCAACGACGACGGCGTCGGCGGCGCGCGCACCGGAAACTGCGACCAGTGCCGCAGCGGAGCCAAGAAGAAGGCTCTTGATGTTCATTTTCTGACCTCCAGTCAAAAGTTAAAAAACGGGTCTGGGTATTCTTTGCTGAAGGACAGCGTTCCCTGCCCCATCCCCACTACCGAAAAAGATGCGCACCGCGCCGCTCCTTCGAATTCGACATTACCCATGAGGCGGCGGCGTTCAACCACCATCGCATCGGCGAAAGGTCTGTGCGGGTGCTATCCCCCTGCGTTGTTGCACAAATGACACGATTTGGCCTCACTCGGAAAGCTCCCGTTAACCATTGAGCTGTCGGAGACCCTTGGGCGAGCCCTTGCAATCCGGCCGATTCCGGCAATTGCCCCTCCCGGAATTGCGACGATGTCGTGAGTCGTCAGCCAAGGGATTGCCGCAGAATCGCCGCATGGCAAAAGCGCCGTTTCGGCAGAAGCCGGTTTTTTCAACGATAATGGGTCAGGCTTGTTGATTGTGCCGGCGCTTTTCTTTATCCACCGGCGCAACGGAGAGGTGGCCGAGTGGTCGAAGGCGCTCCCCTGCTAAGGGAGTAGAGGTCAAAAGCTTCTCGTGGGTTCGAATCCCATCCTCTCCGCCATCCTGCTTCGCGCTTCGCGCTTCGCAGGACAAGTCCAGCAAATCCATCCTGCTTCGCGCTGCGCGCTTCGCAGGACAAGTCCAGCAAATCCCTCTCCGCGCGAAGCAGGATGCCCTCCGAAGGCTTGGCGAAGGAGGGCTGCAAAACAGGGTTGGCAGTGTTCCTCTCGCGAAGCAGGATGCCCTCCGCGTAGTCCTGCGAAGCGCGAAGCAGGGAAGGAGGGCCGATTTCGTGTGGTATGTATATCTGCTGGAAAGCAAGGCTGCCGAAGGTGAGCGCTATATCGGCGTAACTTCCGACCTGAAACGACGGAATGTCGAGCACAACGCCGGAAAATCCAGCCATACTTCCAAATTCATGCCATGGCGGATCGTGACCTATGTCGCCTTCTCGAACCAGGCTAACGCGACTTCATTCGAGCGTTATCTTAAATCCGGTTCCGGGCACGCTTTCGCCAACAAACGTCTGTGGTGAATGTCCGCATCCCTCGCAAAAATTCACTTTGCGGCGAAGCATTGCTCGGCCATATCAAAAAAGTTGGCGATGGCGCCGGGCAGGCCGCCGGTCTCGAGGAAAGGCGCATGGCCTTGGCCCTCGACCATGATCGTCTCGACACAAGGGTGACGCTTTCGCATCTGTTCGAGCGTCTCAGTGGACAGCAGCTTCGAATTGGCACCGCGTATGGCGAGCAACGGAATCGCCGTCAGCGCCTCGAACTGCGGCCACAGGTCAGGCAGGTTCTGGGTCAGGTCGAGTCCCGCCAGCGTGTCGACCAGCTTCGGGTCGAAATCCGGCACCTGCCCCTCATCCGTCTCTCGGTAGAGGGCCGATACCATCCGCTCCCAATCCGCCTCGGTCAGAGCAGGAAAGTCGCTGCCATGCGCGCCGCGCTGGGCGCCGACCGCCTCGGCGCGGGTTTTCGGCTTCGGCACGCTCTCGAGATAGGAGCGGATATGGGCGAGGCCGCCGGCCTCGACCACCGGGCCGATATCGTTGAGTACGACAGCCCTCAGGACGGCCGGGCGCATCGCGCCGAGCACATGGATGATCAGCCCGCCGCGTGACGTGCCGATGAAACCTGCCTCCTCGATATCAAGCGCCGCCATCCCGGCGAGGATATCACCGGCTTCGACGCCGACATTGTAGTGGCCGACATCGGGGTCATAGGCGGATTGCCCGCGCCCGCGATAGTCGAAGGCGATAATTTTTCGCGGACTTTCCGTCCGTCGCGACAGGTGCAGCGCCAGCTCATGAAAATCGCGGCAATTGCGAGTCAGGCCGGGCAGGCAGACGACCGGCCAGTGGCCGGAGTTCGCTTCGCCATAGATACGGGCGTGGAGTTGCAGCCCGTCCGGCGAGGGGTAGAAAAAATCGGAAAAACCGCTCGACATTTGGACTCGATTCCTCGCCGTTGCCGGATCGTCGAGACTGCTACAGGCGAGGGCGGGGGTGGTCAAATCGGCTTAGCCGTCGGCGGGACAGCACCCCCCTCTGTCCTGCCGGACATCTCCCCCACTTGGGGGGAGATTGGCAGTTCGGGCGCCCCGCCAGTTCTGCGACGTTGGCGATTGGCGAAGGCCGAAGTGACATCCAATCTCCCCCCCAAGTGCCCCCAAGTGGGGAGATGGCCGGCAGGCCAGAGGGGGGCGCGAAAGATCGCTTGCTTTTGTCCAATCGCGCCCTTCAACTCCGCCCGTTCACCAGATCTCCGACAATATCGTACTTACCGGTAATACGCATCTTGTAGACTTCGTAATTCTCCATCACGCGCTGGACGTAACTTCTTGTTTCCGTGTAGGGAATCCGCTCGATCCAGTCGACGACGGCGTCGATGTCCTTGCCGCGCGGGTCGCCATATCTAGCCACCCACTGGGCGGCGCGGCTGGGGCCGGCATTGTAGCCGGCAAATGTCAGCACATAGGAGCCGTCGAAGCGGCCGAGCTGCTCGCCAAGGAAGGCGGCGCCCAAGGTCGCATTGTAGCCGGCGTCGGTGGTCAGCCGCGCCTGCGAGAAGATCATCCCGGCCTTCTTCGCCAATTGCCTGGCGGTCCCCGGCATCAGCTGCAGCAGCCCGCGCGCGCCGGCGCTGGAGACGGCGCCGATGTTGAACTCGCTTTCCTGGCGGGCGATCGCATAGGCCAGCGCCTTGCCCGAGCCGGAAATGTTGGCGGTCTCGGGAATGACGCCGAGCGGATGCGACAGCGCCCCGATAGCGATGCCGCGCGCGCCGGCGATCTTGCCGACTTTCAGCGCCAGGAAGTGATTGCCCTGCTTTTCCGCCATCGCGGCCAGCAGCGCCAGCTCTCCAGGGCTGGTCAACTGTCCAGCGAGGTCGCGGTAAAGCGTGTCGGCGTAGCGCTCATAGCCCGCCTCCTGCAGCCGCCTGATGGCGCTGACCGCCTCGCGATTGGCGAAATTCCGGTGATCGGCGGCGCTCGGCTGCGGATGGGCGATGTTGAGGACCTGCCGGCCGACGCGCTCGCCGGCGAGCTGGCCGTAGAAGGTCGTGCCATAGGCGGCGGCACGGATGAAATAATCCTTCGCACTGCCGGGGCCGCCGGCTTCGGCCGCACGGCCGAGCCAGTAATAGGCGCGCGACAGCGATATCGGCCCCTGGGTGAGAACGGCGATCCGCGTAAAATGCCTGGCAGCGGGGTTGGGGTCGTTGAGGCCGCGCAGCGCGTACCAGCCGGCATGGAACTCGGCATCCGCCGCGTTGGTAGCACTTTCGGCGGCGTGCGCGGCGACTATTCTGTAGGCGGTCTTCATATCGCCCTGGTCGACCAGTTCGCGCGACAGCACCCGGCGCTCGGCCCACCAGGCATCCGGGTCGACAAGCGCGATGCGATCGCTCGGCGCCTTCATCACCATAGCGGCGGCGTCGGAAAACTTCTCCTGCTTGCGCAGATATTGGGCTTGCGCGAAGAGATAGCCGGCCGAACGCTGCGCGGCCGGCACGGCCTTCAGCAGTTTGGCCGCATTCTTGTCGCCCCTGTCCGCCGCCGCCCAGGCGTCAGCCAGCTGCCGGGCGCCGGCAAGGTCGGCGACGCGCAGCGCCGAATTGATCCGGTCGGCATAGAACATGCGCTCCATGCGAAATCGGTGGTCGGCGGCGGCGATCAGCTTGCCGAATTCTTGGATGATCGCCGCCTCGTCCCTGGCTTCCAGTTTTTCGGTGCGCCAGAAAGGCGACAGCACCGAGCGCGCCGCCTCGACGTTGCCGTGCGACACATAGGAGCGGGCAAGGATCACCACGCCCTCGACTGTTTGCGGCTGGCTGCCGCCAAAAGCCTGCACCACGATCTCCGGCGCGGGGTTTTCACGGTAGAGCGCGCGCTCGCTGTTCCTGCGCAAGGCGATCATGCCCGGCCAGTTCGGCAGCATTTTCGCAGCATCGGCGATCTCGCCGCTTGGCACCTTGTCGCCGCCATAGAGCGCGATCGACCAGGCAAGGATGTGCTGGTCGAGCGAATTGACCGGCAGGGCATCGCGCACTCGACGCGCGCCGGCAATGTCGTTTGCCGCCAGCGCATCGAGGCCGCTCTTCAGCCTGGCGACACTGGCGGGAGGGGATTCCGGACCCTGCGGGCCCGTATCCTGCAGGTTTGGCATCGGAATGGCCGAAGTGACCTGCACATCGACTTTGCCGGCGGCCACAAGGCTCGGCGTCAACAGGAGAATTGCGCCAAGCAGCGCGAAAAAATGAGGCTGCCTGGTCGGCATGGCTTTCATCATTCCTGCCTTGCACATTACCAACAGGCACAGATCAACTGAAGCCTAGTTGGCTGTGATGAAGAGCCCGTAAATAAAGGCTGTCGAGGTCTTTCTAATTGCGCTTGCTGGCACTACCGCCACGCTTGCCGCGCAACAGTGTCGAGACTATGGTGCGCCGCTTCGCTTTCGGCTAGAAGGCGCGCACGACAAAACACCTACGGCGCCGCGCGTCTTCTCGGACGCGCAAAGGACGCTGTAGCACATTAAATTTGGCGCATGATCTTTCCGTAAATCGACACCGATTTTCGGGTCATGCGCCAGTCCCAAGGAGTTGGACGACATGCTGAGAGGCTCGCTTACCGCGCTCGTGACACCGTTCGAAAAGAGCGGCCGTTTCGACGAGAAAGCCTTTCGCGCCTTCATCGCCTGGCAGATCGCCGAAGGTACGACGGGCGTGGTTCCGGTCGGCACCACCGGCGAGTCGCCGACGCTGTCGCATGACGAGCACCGCCAAGTCGTCAAGGTCTGTATCGAGGTAGCCAAGGGCCGCGTTCCGGTCGTCGCCGGCGCCGGCTCCAACAACACCGAAGAGGCGGTCGGCCTGGTGCAATATGCCGAGAAGGCGGGCGCCGACGCGGCACTGGTCGTCACGCCCTACTACAACAAGCCGACGCAGCGCGGCCTCTATGCGCATTTCGCTGCCGTCGCCAAGGCGACCAGCCTGCCGATCATCATCTACAACATTCCGCCGCGCTCGGTGATCGACATGATGCCCGAGACGATGGGCCAGCTGGTGCATGACTTCAAGAACATCGTCGGCGTCAAGGACGCCACTGGCAAGGTCGAGCGGGTTTCCGAGCAGCGCGCCACCTGCGGCAAGGATTTCATCCAGCTTTCCGGCGAGGACGCCTCGGCGCTCGGCTTCAACGCCCATGGCGGCGTCGGCTGCATCTCGGTGACGGCGAATGTCGCGCCACGGCTGTGCGCCGAATTCCAGGAGGCGACGCTTTCCGGTGAGAGCGCCAAGGCACTGGATTTGCAGGACCGCCTGCTGCCGCTGCACAAGGCGATTTTCCTGGAACCCGGCGTGTCCGGCGCGAAATACGCGCTGTCGAAGCTGGGCAAGGTGGAGAACGTGCTGCGTTCGCCACTGGTCACCGTCGAGCAGTCGACCGCCGAGAAGATCGATGCGGCCATGAAGCACGCCGGCTTGATTAATTAGCGAGCCCGTTTGGAAACTCTACTCCTGCGGCCATCTGAAGGCGTCACCTGCGCTTCCGGTGCTCACGTACTATATGTACGCTCCGCTCCGGTTCGCGCATGGCCCCGAAAGCGTTCGCTTTCGGAAAGGACCATGCGCAAAGTCAGACTTTTAGAGCGCCCTTTGCGCGTTTGAAAAACACGCGGCGCTCTAGTGCCACCATCATCTGACTCGCAGGAGCGAGTTTCGAAACGGACTCTAGGCGTCATGAATCAAGTCAGAAAAGCCGACCCCAACAACAAGACCGTTGCGGAAAACCGCAAGGCGCGGTTTTCCTATGAGGTGCTCGACACGATCGAGGCCGGCCTGGTGCTGACCGGCACCGAGGTGAAGTCGCTGCGCCAGGGCCAGGCCAACATCCAGGACAGTTACGCCTCGGTCGAGGGCGGCGAGATCTGGCTGATCAACTCCTATCTGCCGGAATATCTGCAGGCCAACCGCTTCAACCACGAGCCGCGCCGGCGCCGCAAACTCCTGCTCAACAAGCGCGAGATGGCCAGGCTGGCGCAGAGCGTCGATCGTGAAGGCATGACGCTGGTGCCGCTAAAAATCTATTTCAACGACCAGGGCCGGGCGAAGCTTTTACTCGCCGTCGGCCGCGGCAAGAAATTGCACGACAAGCGCGAAACCGAAAAGCAGCGCGACTGGTCGCGCGAGAAGGGCCGGCTGCTGAAGGAGCGTGGGTAGGCTGGGAGCCACTCTTTTGAAGAACCGGATGAAGAACCGGATCGTCTTTTGGGGTGCGGCCAGCCTGATCCTGGCGTGCCTCGTCGCGGTCGGCGGCTATTTCTATTTCCATCCGTTTTCTCCGGACCGCGGCAAATATCCGGTCAGGGGCATCGACGTTTCCCATCATCAGCGGCAGATCGACTGGCGGCGTGTTGCCGCCGATGATGTCGCCTTCGCCGTCATCAAGGCAACCGAAGGCGGCGACTATATTGATGACGCCTTCGCCGCCAATCTACGTGAGGCCCGTGCGGCCGGTCTGGCGGTCGGTGCCTATCATTTCTTCACCTTCTGCAGGCCTGGCGCCGATCAGGCGAAGAATTTCATCTCCGTCGTGCCGCGCGGTCAACCGCTGCTGCCGCCGGTGGTGGATATCGAATTCGTCGGCAATTGTCCGCGGCGGCCATCGCCCGAAGAATTGAATGTCGAACTCTCCGCTTTCCTTGGTCCTGTCGAAGCAGCCTTCGGCAAAACGGCGATCCTTTACGTGACCGACGACGCGGCGCGGGCCTATGCCGGGCAGATTGTCGGCCGCCCGCACTGGGTTCGTTCGCTGGCGCTACAGCCAGGTCATGACGAGTGGATCTACTGGCAGTACCACGACAGGGGTCGCGTCGACGGCATCACTGGCGATGTCGATCTGAATGTCCTTCAGGGCGGGCAGGAGAAATTGGCCGAGCTGTTTGCGCCGCCGCCCGAATCTATCTCTCGAGAAGCGCCGCTATCTCCCTGAACACGTTGACGAACATCGCTTCCGTCAGCACGCCCGTGTTGGTGTTGTAGCGCGAGCAGTGATAGCTGGAAAACAGCGTGATGCCATTGGTTTGCTGCTGTCCGCCATGCCTGAAAGGGTAGGCGGCAACACGCTGGCCGAGCGCCCGCACAGTCGACTGGTGCGCGATCGAGCCCAGCGCCAGCACGGCGCGCAGGTTTTTAAACCGCGCGATCGTCGGCACCAGGAACCTCCGGCAGGTGGCAATCTCGGCGCCGACCGGCTTGTTGTCCGGTGGCACGCAGCGCACCGCATTGGTGATCGCCGTGCCGACAAGCTCCAGCCCGTCATCGGGCCGCGCCTTGAATTGGCCGCGCGCAAAGCCGTGTGCGATCAGCGTGTTGTAGAGCAGGTCGCCGGCATAGTCGCCGGTGAAGGGGCGTCCGGTGCGGTTCGCCCCACGCAGGCCCGGCGCCAGCCCGACGATCAGCAGCCGCACCGTATCCTCGCCCTCGGGCGCCATGAAGGTCGGCACCGGCGCATTGAACCAGGACGGCTCGCGCTGCCGCCATTGCGCTCTAAAATCATGCAGCCGCGGGCAGAGCGGGCAGTCGCGATCCGGCTCGGGGGATGCGACCAGGGGAGCGGTCAAGACCGCCGCCGTCAATAATCGTCCTCGTCGACTTCGGCCGGCTCGGGCCGGCGCACCGGCCGCTCGGACGGATCGCGGCCGACCTCGCTCTTCAGCGTCATCAGGTCGATGAAATGGTCGGCCTGGCGGCGCAGATCGTCGGAAATCATCGGCGGCTGCGAAGCCATGGTGGAGACGATCGAAACCTTGCGCCCGCGCCGCTGCAGCGCCTCGACCAGCGTGCGGAAATCGCCGTCGCCGGAAAAGATGACATAGTGATCGACGACATCGGCGAGTTCCAGCGCATCGACGGTCAACTCGATGTCCATATTGCCCTTGATCTTGCGGCGGCCGGTCGAGTCGGTGAACTCCTTGGCCGGTTTGGTCACCACCTTGAAGCCGTTGTAGTCGAGCCAGTCGATCAGCGGCCGGATCGAGGAGTATTCCTGATCCTCGACGAGCGCGGTGTAGTAGTAAGCACGCAGCAGATAGCCGCGCTTCTGGAAGCTCGACAAAAGCCTGCGGTAGTCGATATCGAAGCCGAGCGCGCGCGACGTGGCGTAAAGATTGGCACCGTCGATGAAAAGGGCGATTTTTTCGCGAGGGTCGAACATGGAAAATATTCCTTTTCGAAAAAAAGCGGTCGTCTAAATGCGCGTGACTATCGGTCGGCTTGAAATAACCGGCTGACCTTCGTCATTCGAGATAGCGCCGGTTTTACGGCAATCCAAGGGTATGATGCTGCAAGCAAGCAATTGTGATCGGTGCCGTATCGTCGCAGGCGGCGCGCGCCCAGACGGCCTTGGCCCCGGCCCCGGCCCTGGCCCCGATCTTGGCATTGCCAAAAAGCTTGTATTTTGGCGGCGTTCGGGTTATGGACCGCGCCTGTTTTCCATCAAATCCAGGCATGAAAGGGGCAGCTCATGGCCCGCGTAACCGTTGAAGATTGCATTGACAAGGTCGACAACCGCTTCGAGCTCGTGCTTCTGGCCGGCCACCGCGCCCGTCAGATCAGCCAAGGCGCGCAGATCACTGTTCCTCGCGACAACGACAAGAATCCGGTCATCGCGCTGCGCGAGATCGCCGAGGAGACATTGTCGCCCGACGACCTCAAGGAAGATCTGATCCACTCGCTGCAGAAGCATGTCGAGGTCGACGAGCCGGAAGCCGATGGCGAGGCGATCGCCGACCAGACCGGTACCGCCGCTTCGGCAACCGATGCCGACGACACCGAGGACAACATCACCTTCGACCGCATGACCGAGGAAGACCTGCTGGCCGGCATCGAAGGTCTGGTACCGCCGGAAAAAAGCGACGATTATTGATCTTCGCAGCGGCCGCCGACACTTTCGCGTCGGCAGTTTCGTGGTTATCTATGACATGCGCCGTACGCCAGTGCGGCGCATGATTCATTTCAGCACTGCGAGATCCCGCCCATGATGCGTCAGTATGAGCTTGTCGAGCGCGTCCAGCGCTACAAGCCTGACGTCAACGAGGCGCTGCTCAACAAGGCCTATGTCTACGCCATGCAGAAGCATGGTCACCAGAAGCGCGCCTCCGGCGATCCCTATTTCTCGCATCCGCTCGAAGTCGCCGCCATCCTCACCGAAATGCACATGGACGAGGCGACCATCGCGGTTGCCCTGCTGCATGACACGATCGAGGACACCACGGCGACCAGGGCCGAGATCGACGAGCTGTTCGGTCCGGAAATGGGCAAGCTGGTTGAAGGCCTGACCAAGCTGAAGAAACTCGACCTCGTCTCCAAGAAGGCCGAGCAGGCTGAAAACCTGCGCAAGCTCTTGCTGGCGATCTCGGAAGACGTTCGCGTGCTGCTGGTCAAACTTGCAGACCGCCTGCACAACATGCGCACGCTCGACCATGTGCCCGAAGCCAAGCGCCTGCGCATCGCCGAGGAGACGATGGATATCTATGCACCGCTGGCCGGGCGCATGGGCATGCAAGGCATGCGCGAGGAGCTTGAGGAGATCGCCTTCCGCTTCATCAATCCGGAAGCCTACCGCGCTGTCACCGCGCGGCTCGCCGAAATTTTCGAGCGCAACAAGGGCGTGCTGTCCGAGATCGAGACGGCGCTGTCCACGCTGTTCGACAAATATGCGATCAAGGCCGAGGTCAAGAGCCGCCAGAAGAAGCCGTGGTCGGTGTTCCGCAAGATGGAGGCCAAGGCGCTGTCCTTCGAGCAGCTGTCCGACATTTTCGGCTTTCGTGTCGTCGTCGATACCGTCGAGGACTGCTACCGGGCGCTCGGCGCCATCCATACGACATGGTCGATGGTGCCCGGCCGCTTCAAGGACTACATCTCGACGCCGAAGCAGAACGACTACCGTTCGATCCACACCACCATCGTCGGACCGTCGCGCCAGCGCGTCGAGCTGCAGATCCGCACCTATCAGATGAACAAGATCGCCGAATATGGCGTTGCCGCGCATTCGATCTACAAGGACAGCGGCGGCAAGGTGAACGGCACTGCCCATGCGATCTCGAAGGAGACCAACGCCTATGCCTGGCTGCGGCGCACCATCGAGCAGCTTGCCGAAGGCGACAATCCCGAGGACTTCCTCGAAAACACCAAGCTGGAGTTGTTCCAGGACCAGGTTTTCTGCTTCACGCCCAAGGGCATGCTGATCGCGCTGCCGCGCGGCGCCACGCCGATCGATTTCGCCTACGCCGTGCACACCGATGTCGGCGACACCTGCGTTGGCGCCAAGGTCAACGGCCGCATCATGCCGCTGATGACCGAGCTGAAGAATGGCGACGAGGTCGAGATCATCCGCTCCAAGGCGCAGGTGCCGCCGGCGGCGTGGGAATCGGTCGTCGTCACCGGCAAGGCGCGTTCGGCAATCCGTCGCGCCACCAAGGCCGCCATCCGCAAGCAGTATTCGGGTCTCGGCGTTCGTATTCTGGAGCGTGCGTTCGAGCGGTCCGGCAAGACCTTCACCAAGGAAAGCCTGAAGTCGGTACTGCACCGGCTGGCGCGCAAGGACATCGAGGATGTGCTGGCTTCGGTCGGACGCGGCGAACTTGCCTCCACCGACGTGATGAAGGCGGTGTTTCCCGACTACAAGGATGAACGCGTCACGCTGGTTGCGCCCAAGCAGCGCGAAGAGGGCTGGTCGAAGATCCGCAACGCCGCCGGCATGCTGTTCCAGATTCCGGGCCGGGCGGCGCGCAAGGACAAGGACCAGCCAAAGGACGGCGCCGTGCCGATCCGCGGCGTCCGCGGCGACCTGCCGGTGCGCTTCGCGCCGGAAGGTGCTGTGCCCGGCGACCGAATCGTCGGCATCGTGCAGCCGGGGACCGGCATCACCATCTATCCGATCCAGTCGCCGGCGCTGCAGGCCTTCGATGACCAGCCAGAACGCTGGATCGACGTGCGCTGGGACATAGACGAGCGCACCAAGGAGCGGTTTCCGGCGCGAGTCTCGGTTACCGCCATCAACGCGCCGGGCTCGCTGGCCGACATCGCGCAGGTCGTTGCATCCAACGACGCCAACATCCATACATTGTCGATGGTGCGCACCGCGCCCGATTTCACCGAAATGCTGATCGATCTCGAAGTCTGGGACCTGAAGCACCTGAACCGGCTGCTGTCGCAGCTCAAGGACAATTCGAGCGTCAGCGATGCGCGGCGGGTGAATGGGTGAATAGTGAATAGTGAAAGAAGGGTGCTCTCACTACTCACTACTCACTACTCACTACTCACCACCATTCACCATTCACCATTCGCCATGGACATGGAGCGAACAATGAACACCGATGAAGTGCTGGGCATTTTCCGTGAAGCCGGTGCCGTTCTCGAAGGGCATTTCATCCTGACATCGGGCTTGCGAAGCCCGGTCTTCCTGCAGAAGGCGCGGGTCTTCATGCATGCCGACAAGACCGAGCGCCTGTGCAAGGCGCTGGCCGAAAAGATCCGCGCTGCTGTGTCCGGCAGGATCGATTACGTCGTCGGCCCGGCGATCGGCGGGCTGATCCCGGCCTACGAAACCTCACGCCATCTTGGCGCACCGGCGGTCTGGGTCGAACGGGAAGGGGGCGAGTTCAGGCTCCGCCGCTTCGAGATCGCCAAGGGTTCGCGCGTCGTCATCGTCGAGGACATCGTCACCACCGGCCTGTCGATCCGCGAGACCATCGACTGCCTGCGCGCGCTTGGCGCCGATGTCGTTGCCGCAGCCTGCATCATCGACCGCTCGGCCGGCAAGACCGATGTCGGCGTGCCGCTGATCGCGCTCGCCGAATACGAGGTTCCGGCCTACCCGGCCGACAGGCTGCCGCCCGAGCTCGCCGCCATACCGGCCATCAAGCCCGGCAGCCGCAATATCTGATGCATGTCGCCCAAAACTGCGCAGCGGTTTTGGGACAATGACATGCATAGAACAACGTTAACTGAGGCGCTGCCGTGATTGCAGGCATCGATCATTTCGTACTGACGGTTCGCTCCGTCGAAGACACCTGCGCCTTCTATCAGCGCGTGCTTGGTTTCAGGCGCCTCGACGAGCCGAACCGGCCGACGGCGCTGCTGTTTGGAACGCAAAAGGTCAATGTGCATGAGGTCGGGCGCACCTTCGAGCCCAAGGCCAAGGCGCCGACTCCGGGCTCCGCGGATTTCTGCCTGGTCGCCGGCCGTCCGCTGTCGGAGATATGCGCCAGCCTGGCGGCCAACGGCGTTGCCGTCGAAGTCGGGCCGGTCGAGCGGATCGGCGCCCGTGGCCCGATGATGTCGGTCTATTTCCGCGACCCGGACGGCAATCTCGTCGAGGTCAGCGAGTATGGGCCGTAGATAGCTGGAGTTGCTGCCGATTTCTGCGGCGACTCGCCTCCTCAAATCCGCCGCGATCATACTGTGTCCGGAGTGGCGAAACGCCGGCCCCGCAGGCGACAGCAAGCGGACGGCATGCAGCTACGGTTGTTCTGCGGCCAGCGTATCGCTATATCAAGGTCGTTGTTGCCTTTCGACGGCCGCAAAGCGCAAGATGTAGCTGTCGTGCCCGGCCCAGGATGGTCGGAGCGGCAGCTTTGGATATCAGGACAGGAACAGAGTGCTTTTTCGACGCCGCAAGCCTGAAGGTTTTCTCGAGCGGGTGCGTACCTATCTATGGCGATGCCGCTCGTTCTCGCGCTCGCTGCGCCTGGCGGACAGAGCTGGAATCGCCGGACGGGAAGTTCCCGCCGAATGATCATTGGTATCGGCAGCGACCTGATCGATATCAGACGCATCGAAAAATCGCTGGAGCGCTATGGCAAGCGCTTCATCCAGCGCATCTATACCGAGGTTGAACAGGCCCGCTCCGAAAACCGCGGCGCCCGCGTCGCTTCCTATGCGAAGCGCTTCGCTGCCAAGGAGGCCTGCGCCAAGGCGCTGGGCACCGGTATGGCGCAAGGGGTGTTCTGGCGCGACATGGGCGTCGTCAACCTGGCCAGCGGCCAGCCGACCATGGCGTTGACCGGCGGAGCGGCGGCGCAGCTGGACAAAATCCTGCCTGACGGGCACAGGGCGGCGATCCACCTCACCATCACCGACGATTTTCCGCTTGCTCAAGCCTTTGTGATCATCGAGGCGTTGCCCGTCGAAGAAGCGCCATATTGATTGCATCTGACCACCGGCATGGCGTTGCCCAGCGCACGCCGAGACTCTATACCAACCAACGCATAATCGAGGACGACATGAGCGTGGCTGAAAAATCCCAGAAGAAATCCGGCGGGCTTGGCGAAACCGTCAGCGTCATCGTCCAGGCGCTGTTGCTCGCTCTGGTCATCCGCACGCTGCTTTTTCAGCCATTCTCTATCCCGTCCGGGTCGATGCGGCCGACCTTGCTCGAAGGCGACTATCTCTTCGTCACCAAATGGTCGTATGGCTTCTCCCGCTATTCCCTGCCGTTCGGGCCGGACCTCTTTTCGGGTCGCATCTGGGGCGCCGAGCCGAAGCGCGGCGACGTGGCGGTGTTCAAGTTCCCGCCGGACCCCTCCGTCGACTACATCAAGCGCGTCGTCGGCCTGCCGGGCGACACGATCCAGGTCAAGGACGGCCAGCTCTTCATCAACGGCGTCGGCGTGCCACGCCAGAAGGTCGGGCAGATCGACAATCGCGACATCACCGAGGAGAGCGGGCCGGTCGACGTCTATCGCGAGACATTGCCGAATGGCGTCAGCTATGACACGCTCGACCTGATACCCAACTCGATCGGTGACAACACCAAGGAATTCGACGTGCCGCCCGGGCACTATTTCATGATGGGCGATAACAGAGACAATTCCTCGGACAGCCGCTTCACCGTCGGTTTCGTGCCCGACGACAACCTGGTTGGCCGCGCCAATCTCATCTTCTTCTCGATCGGTGGCAGCGCCAGCCCGCTCGAAATCTGGAAATGGCCGTCGCTGATGCGCGCGTCGCGCCTGCTCCATTTCGTCAATTAGGGTCATGGCGGCAACAAAACGGCTGACCGTCGACGCGCTCGCCGAAGCGCTCATGGAGCGCACCGGCCACGCCTTTGCCGACCGCCAGCGCTTGCAGCGCGCGCTGACCCATGCCAGCGCCCGCAGCAGCCATGCCGGCATCGACTATGAGCGTTTCGAATTCCTGGGCGACCGCGTCCTCGGCCTGGTCGTCGCCGACATGCTGCTGGCGGCGTATCCTGACGCTGCCGAAGGTGAGCTGTCGCTCCGGCTCAACGCGCTGGTCAATGCCGAGGTGCTGGCGGACATCGCCGAGGAGATCGGCCTGCCGGAGTTGATCCGTGCCGGCTCGGACGTACGCGGCCTGGACGGGCGCAAACGCGTCAATCTGCGGGCTGATGCGCTGGAATCGCTGATCGCCGTGCTCTATCTCGACGGCGGGCTGGAGGCGGCCCGCGCCTTCATCCACAAATACTGGCGGCCGCGCTCGCAGGCCATCGGTGCCGCCCGCCGCGATGCCAAGACCGAACTGCAGGAATGGGCGCATCAGGCGGCAGGCGCCGTCCCGGTCTACATAATTGACAGCCGCGAGGGACCGGACCACGATCCGCTATTCACCGTCAGCGTCAAGGTCGGCGCCTATCCGCCGGCGACCGGCAGCGGGCGCTCCAAGCGCGAGGCCGAGCAAGCCGCCGCTACTGCACTGCTGTTGCGCGAAGGCGTCTGGCTAAATAAGGGGAGCGCGGCATGACCGCCACCGAAGACGTCCCGCCGGCAACAGAAGCCGCCACCACGCATTCTGGCTTCGTTGCGCTGATCGGCGCGCCCAATGCGGGGAAATCGACGCTGGTAAACCAACTGGTCGGCGCCAAGGTGTCGATCGTCACCCACAAGGTGCAGACGACGCGCGCCATCGTGCGCGGCATCGCCATCCACAGTAACGCACAGATCGTCTTCGTCGACACGCCGGGCATCTTCAAGCCGAAGCGGCGGTTGGACACGGCGATGGTGACGACCGCCTGGGGCGGCGCCAAGGACGCCGACATCGTGCTGTTGCTGATCGACGCCGAGCGCGGCATCAGGGGCGACGCTGACGCGATCCTCGAACGGCTGAAGGATGTCCGCCAGCCGATGGTGCTGATCCTCAACAAGGTCGACCGGGTCAAGCCCGAGGCGCTGCTGGCGCTGTCCGCGGCAGCGAATGAAAGGGTGCCCTTCAAGCGCACCTTCATGGTCTCGGCGCTAACCGGGTCGGGTTGCAAGGACCTGCTCGACTATCTGGCCGAAACCCTGCCTGCCGGCCCCTGGTATTACCCGGAGGACCAGATCTCCGACCTGCCGATGCGTCAGCTGGCGGCGGAGATCACTCGCGAAAAGCTCTATCTCAGGCTGCATCAGGAACTGCCCTATTCCTCCCATATCGAGACGGAGAAATGGGAAGAGAAGAAGGACGGCTCGGTGCGCATCGACCAGACCATCTATGTCCAGCGCGACAGCCAGAAGAAGATCGTGCTCGGCCACAAGGGCGAGACGATCCGTGCCATAGGCCAGGCGGCACGCATGGAGATATCAGGTATCCTCGAACAGAAAGTGCATCTTTTCCTGTTCGTCAAGGTGCGCGAGAACTGGGGCGACGACCCCGAGCGCTATCGCGAGATGGGGCTGGAGTTTCCGCATTAGAGCATGTTCCCGAAAAGTGGGAGCCGGTTTTCGGCAAAGATCATGCTCAAACACGAAGTTACTATCGACACAGCCCTCGTGAGCCGGTTGGTCGCCACGCAATTTCCCCGATGGAAGGATCTTGCTGTCCGGCCGGTTTCATCATGCGGATGGGACAACAGGACCTTTCATCTCGGAGACCATATGCTGGTGAGGCTGCCGAGTGCGGCGGCCTATGCCTTGCAAGTGGAAAAGGAACATCGCTGGCTGCCAAGGCTTGCGCCTCTGCTGCCGCTGCCTGTCCCGGTCCCGCTGGCGATGGGAGCCCCGGCCGACGGCTATCCCTGGCATTGGTCCGTCTACCGCTGGATCGAAGGCGAGACGGCGACGCTGGAGCGTATTGCCAGCCTGCCGCAATTCGCGGCCGGCCTGGCCCAATTCCTGGTCGCCTTGCAACGGATCGATCCCGCCGGTGGACCGGCGCCAGGGCAGCACAATTTTTTTCGCGGCGGACCACTGAGCGTCTATGACGGCGAGACCCGGCAGGCAATTGCGGCCCTCGACGGCAAGATCGACACTGGCGCCGCGAGCGCGGTGTGGGAAGCAGCGCTTGCCGCGACATGGCATGGTGCGCCCGTCTGGTTCCACGGTGACGTCAGTTGGGGAAACCTGTTGGTCAGGCAAGGCGCTTTGAGCGCCGTGATCGACTTCGGGACTTCCGGCGTGGGCGATCCCTCGTGCGACTTGGCGATTGCGTGGGCGCTCCTCGAAGGGAAAAGCCGAGAGGTGTTTCGCGCGGTTCTTCATGCCGATGAGGCAACCTGGGCACGGGGCCGTGGTTGGACGCTATGGAAAGCGCTGATCACGATCGCCGGCCATATAGACATCAATCCAGTCGAAGTTGAAAAGTCGCGACGCGTGATCAATGAAGTGCTTGCCGATCACCTCCGCGCGGACCGCCGCGGAGGGCACCCACAGAGCGCCTGAAAAACTTGATTTCGCCACCGAAGCAGTGACAAGCTCCGTTCATGGAATGGCGCGACGAGGGAATTATTCTCGGCACCCGCAAGCATGGCGAAACCAGCGCCATTCTTGAGGTCATGACGCGTGCGCATGGCCGCCACCTCGGCCTTGTGCGCGGCGGCCGCTCGCGCAAGCAGCAGCCGGTTCTGCAGCCCGGCAACCGCGTCGACCTGCTGTGGCGGGCGCGGCTCGACGAACATCTTGGCACCTTTCAGGCCGAGGCGATCGAGATGAACGCCGCCCGGCTCATGGACAGCGCCGTCGCCATCTATGGGCTGCAGACCATGGCTGCGCATCTGCGCCTGCTGCCCGAGCGCGACGCCCATGACGGCCTCTACGAGACGCTGGCCGTGATGATCGCCCATCTAGACGATGCGGACGCCGCCGGCGAGCTGGTGGCGCGCTTCGAATTGCTGATTCTCGACGAACTCGGCTTCGGCCTCGATCTCAGCCAGTGTGCTGCGACCGGCGCCAGGCAAGACCTTGCCTATGTCTCGCCGAAGTCCGGGCGCGCCGTGTCGCGCCAGGCCGGCGCGCCATGGCGCGACAAGATGCTGGTGCTCCCCGCTTTCCTGCAGCGCGGCTCCAGCCTGCGCGCCGATCCGGCGGCGATCGAGGACGCCTTCCGGCTGACCGGCTTCTTTTTTACCCGCCATGTCTACGAGCCGCGCGGCATTGAGGCGCCCGGTGCCCGAGCCGGCTTCCTCGCCGCCTTGCGCAAGCACCACGCGGCGGGCAAAGAGATTGGCGCCGAGACCGCCGCCGGAGAAATCACCAGATGAGCGAAGTGGAACTCTATCCCGGCCGGGTCTCGCCGCTCGGCCTCGGCACCATTCCGCACGGCGACATCTCTAGATATACCGGCCTGGAATTGCTCCAGCGCATCATCGACAACAAATATCCGGCGCCGCCGATTTCCTTCCAGCTCAGCTTCGACCTTACCGAAGTGTCCGAAGGTCGTGCGGTGTTTCGCGGCCTGCCGAACGAGCGCTATCTCAATCCGCTGGGTGGGGTGCATGGCGGCTGGGCCGCGACGCTGCTGGATTCGGCTCTTGCCTGCGCGGTGCAAACGCTGCTCGACAAGGGCGAGGCCTATACGACGGCGGAGTTCAAGGTGAACCTGACACGGCCGATCACGCCGAAGACCGGCGAGGTGGTGTGCGAGGGCAGGGTGGTGCACAAGGACCGCACATTGGCGGTTTCGGAAGCGACGCTGAAGGATGCCAACGGCAAGCTGCTGGCTTTCGGCACCGAAACGTGCTCGATCTTTCCGGCCGCCAATCTGGCGGCGCGCTGACTCGGCTGGCCGTCTGGCCGCCGTATTTGTCAGTAACTACTGGCTTGGTTTGGGGGAACCGCCATGTTCGAAAGCCTGATCGGCCTAGTCGCGATCATCGCGCTGTTCGTCATTATCTCGCGCCAGCAGAGCCGCATCGGCCTGATCGAGCGCGAACTTGGTGCGCTGCGCAGCCTCGTGCTTTCGGGCGCGCATGTGGCCCCGCCGCAGGCCAAGCCGGCAGAACAGGCCGCAAACGACAGCATGTCAACAGACGCGGCAGTTGCGGCCGTGACCGAAATTGTCCCGTCATCGGCGGGCGAGGCTGAGGAAAAGCCGTCCACAGAGGTTGAAGCCGGGGAGATTGCATCCGGACCGTGGGCTGCGGGCGAAGCGGCGCCGGCTGGATCTGCACCTGCGCAACCGGCCGCCGCGACGGCGAAAGCGACGCAAAAGCCTGACATTGAAACGGCGCTCGGTACCCGATGGGCGGTCTGGGTCGGCGGCATCGCGCTGGCGCTGGGCGGCCTGTTCCTGATCCGTTACACCATCGAGGCCGGCATTTTCGGTCCCGGCGTGCGGCTGAGCATGGCAGCAATGCTCGGGCTGGTGCTGGTCGCCGTCGGCGAGTTCATCCGCCGCACCGGCTTCAGGGTGCCGGTGCAGGGCGTCGCCGGCGCCTATATTCCGGCGATCCTGACGGCGGCCGGTGCTTTCATCCTGTTCGGCACGGTTTATGCCGCGCATGGCGTTTACGGCTTCATCGGGCCGGCGCTCGCTTTCACGCTGCTCGGCGCCATCGGTGTGGCGACCATCGCGGCCGCCCTCGTCCACGGCCAGGCGCTGGCCGGCATCGGCCTGCTCGGCGCGGTGGTGACGCCGATGCTGGTCGCCTCGCAGGCACCGAATCCTTGGGCGCTGTTCGGCTATTTGGCGATCGTGCTCGCCGCCACCGGCGTCATCGCCCGCCTGCGCGACTGGAAATTGCTGATGGCGGCAGCGTTTGTGGGCACCGGCCTCTGGACCATTCTTTACATGACTGATGCGCCGGGCACCGACCTGCCTGTCATCCTCTTCATCAATGCGGTGACCCTGGCCGTGCTTGCCTTCGTCTGGCTCGGCCGTCGCGGTGGCGAAGCAGAGCCCGCCAGGGGCTTCGACTGGCCGTCGATCGCACCTGGCTTCTTCGTCGGCCTTTCGGCGATGGCGCTGTTCGTCGACCCGGCATACGCTGCCGGCGATGCTCTGCCGGGAGCAGCCCTTATCGCAGCCCTGGTCGCGGTAGCGCTCTACCGGCCGCTGGCGCTGGCGCTTCTGCACGCCGCAGGGCTGGCGACGGTGCTGGTCTATCTCGGCATTATTCCGCCAACCTCCGTCGCTGCAGAGTTTTCAGGTGGCGTTCTCGACGTCGAAGGTCTGCCGGCGGGAGTTGCCGATACGCTGATGCTCAGGATCGGTATCTTTCTTGGACTTATGTTCATCGGCGCCGGATTCTGGGCTGCGCGCAAATTTGCCGCGTCGGCACAAATCCGCGCCGCCTCATGGGCGGCATGGGGCGCTGTCGCGCCGCTGGTCATTCTGTTGGCGCTCTGGTTCACCTTCGGCAATCTCGACCGTGATCTTGTCTACGCGGCGGTTGCAGCCCTTCTGGTCGTGGTCTTCGCCGCCGGCGGCGAGTGGATCGCGCGCGGTGAAGAGCCGCCGCTACAGGGCGGTGCTGCCGTCTCCTTCGCGCTTGGCGGGACAGCAGTCGCCGCCTTGCTGATGATCTACATGGCTTTCGGGTCCGGCTGGACCACCATCCTCCTGGGTGCCGCGGCCATCGTGCCGGCGCTGGTCACCCGCTGGCGCGCCTATCCGGTGCTCGGCTGGATTTCGGTCGGGACGGTCATCGCGGTGCTCGGCCGCGTCGCCTTCGATCCGACAATCGTCGGCGCCGAATTCCTGTCGACGACGCCGGTATTCAACTGGCTGCTGCCGGGCTACGGCGTGCCGGCGCTTGCCTTCGGCTTTGCCGCCTGGCAGCTTGCCCGCACCACAAATGGCCGGCCACGCCTCGCCATGGAAGCTGGCGCAGCACTCTTTGCGCTGCTCACGGTTGCGATATTGGTGCGCCACGCCATGCATGGCGGCGTCATCGACACGGGTGCCATCACGCTCGCCGAGCAGGCAATCTATACGCTGATCGCCATCGGCGCCGGCGCCATCCTGGTCGCCATCGACATGCGCTCGCCAAGCTCGGTGCTGCGCTATGGTTCGCTTGCCGCGGGCGTGGTCTCGGTCGCCTTCATCGTCATCCAGCATTTTGTGGCGCTGAACCCGCTGTTTACTGACGAATCGACCGGGCGAATCCTGGTGTTCAACCTGCTGTTCCTCGCCTATCTCTTGCCGGCCGTCGCTGCCGGGGGGCTCGCGCTCTATACCAGAGACAAGCGGCCGAAATGGTACGCCGCGATGCTGGCGCTGGCGGCGGCACTGCTTGCCTTCGCCTATGCGACGCTGTCGGTGAGGCGGCTGTTCAAGGGCGAGTTCATTGGCCTCTGGAGCGGCCTCGGCCAGCTCGAGACCTACACCTATTCCGCGCTGTGGCTGATCATCGGCGTGGCGCTGCTCACCGCCGGCGTCTGGCTGAAGTCGCAGGCGCTGCGCATTGCGTCGGCAGCGCTGATCTCGGTCGCCGTGTTGAAGGTCTTCCTCTTCGACATGTCGGAACTGGAAGGCGTGCTGAGGGCGCTGTCCTTCATCGGCCTCGGCGCGGTGCTGATCGGCATCGGCCTGTTCTATCAGCGTCTGCTGACAAGAACGGTCAAATCCGATGCCGGATAGTATTCAGGCCAGATCGGTCTGCAAGAAATCATTGCCCTTGTAGAGCAGGGGTACCCGGTAGGCCTTGGCGCATGCATAGCTGAAGCAGTCGCCGAAATTCAGCTTGGCGGGATGGCCGACGTATCGACCGTAGTCGCGCGCGGCTTTTACTGCGAGTTCGCGAATGGCAGCATCCAGTGGAACTTCCACGGCCATGAGTTCGGCCAAGAAGCCGATGACGATCGTTTGGCATTGATCGATCAGAGCAGGCGGTGTCGGAGCTTGATCGCCGCTTTCAGCCACAGATTTCCTGCGGGCGATTCCGAGGATAGCTTCAAAAGCGGAACTCGGCGAGAAATAGAGCGTCTCGGCAGCTTCAATCCTTCTCAGCAGACGAGCCGCATCTGCCTCTCTCAAAATCAGCGCAATAATGGCGGACGCATCAAGAAACATCGGGTTCCCCCCAGGCCTCGTCCATGAATTTCTTCATATCGAAGGTGGGGTCATCGGGACCAAGTGCGCTCGCGGCATCCTGATACTTTTTGATACGCTCGCTCAGCGGAAGGACAGAGTTCGCTCGTTCAAGCTCGCGCTTGAGAGCGATTCGCACTGCTTCAGTCTTCGTGGGCGCCTTGATGGCGGACTGCAACTGACGAGCCAGCGCGTCGACCTCGTTATCGCGGATGTACAGAGACATATCGATTTCTCCAAACGTATATTCCAAGTCGAATATACAAAATATATGACTTCGAATATACGCCTTCAGGGCGCGCTTTCAACCTCACACCTCTCATTCATGGCGTGCGGCGCCTTGACAGGTGGCCCTCCAGCGCCGGCCGGGAATAAATCGCCCGCCGGCCGCGTTATCTTGTTGCTTGGGTGGCCGGGGCGGCGGACCGCTTCGCGCTGGCCGCTTGCGCCGCGCCGTGAAGGCGCGTTCAATCGGATGAACAAGGGCGACCTCAGAACCAGCGGTCATGGACGAAAAGAAGGCAGCAATCCTGGGCGAAATACCACGCCTGCGCCGTTATGCGCGCTCGCTGCTGCGCGACCGCGATTCCGCCGACGATCTCGTTCAGGACTGTCTCGAACGGGCGCTTGTGCGGCTCGACAATTGGCAGACTGGAGAAAGCCCCAGGAGGTGGCTGTTTACGATCATGCATCATTTGTTCATCGACCAAATGCGCAAGGTGAACCGGCGCGGCGAAGCCGCGATGCTGCCGCTGGAAGCGAGCGAGGCGCAGGCAGCACCAGCCGAGCAGGTGGAGAGCATCGCCTCGCGCGAAATTATCGACGCGTTGCAGGCGATAAGCCCCGATCGGCGCGCAGCACTGGTCATGGTCGCCATCGAAGGCTTTTCCTATGCCGAAGCCGCCAACATCCTCGGCGTGCCGGCCGGCACGCTGATGTCGCGCATCGCGCGCGGGCGTGATGAGTTGCGCGGGCTGCTGGATGACGCCGCGCGTCGCCGGGCGATAAGGATCGTCGAGAAATGACCCGGCGCGATTTTTCCGAACGCGACATCCACATGGCCCTCGATGGCGAGTTGCCGATTGACGAGCGCGTGGCTTATGACGCCTGGCTCGACGCCAATCCTGAAATGAAGGCGAGGAGCGCCCGCTATGTCGCCGACCGCGCAGCGCTTCGTGCCGCCTTTGCCGGCGTGCTCGACGAGCCGGTGCCGGCGCGGTTGCAGAAGATCGTGTTCGGCGAGGCGCCGGTCAAGACGGTGCCATTGGGCTCGCGCTGGTGGCTCCCGGCTGCCGCAGCGGCGATGCTGGCCATTGGCGGTGTTGGCGGTTATTTCGCCGGCATCGACCATCTCGGCCTGGAAGACCCCGCCGAGGACCAACTCGCCGAGCAGGCGATCGCAGCCCATGTCATCTATGCCGCCGAGCAGCGACATGCGGTGGAAGTGCCCGCCAGCGACAAGGATCATCTGCAGACCTGGCTGTCCAATCGGGTCGGCCTGAAGCTGGTCGCACCGGATCTGGCGGCGCAAGGATTCCAGCTCGTCGGCGGCCGGCTGCTGCCCGCTGGCGAGAGCAAGGCCGCGATGCTGCTTTATGAGGACGACAAAGGCGAGCGCATCTCGCTGTTCGTCACGGCCGAATCGGCCGAGAAGGCCAAGGGCACCTATGGGTCGGAAGAGAACGGCCCCGAGGCCGTCTACTGGCTGGATAAGGGCTATGGCTGCGCCGTCGTCGGCTCGCTGCCGCGCGCGCAGCTGACTGCGGTGGCGAAGAGCGCCTACAGCCAGCTTCTTGCCGGGCTGGCCAGCTGAGCTGCGCCTGTTTTTCAAAGGTTGCGTCTACAGCGCCGCGCGTCCTTTGGACGCGCAAAGGACGCTGTAGCACTTTAATTTTTGCGCATGATCCTTTCCGAAAATCGATTTCGATTTTCGGGCCGTGCACCCGGCGAAACTGTCACAATTGAGCCCGAATCGAGGTGCGATAGCGC
The DNA here is from genome assembly GCF_055901575.1 of Mesorhizobium sp. WSM4842. NCBI lineage: Bacteria > Pseudomonadati > Pseudomonadota > Alphaproteobacteria > Hyphomicrobiales > Phyllobacteriaceae > Mesorhizobium > Mesorhizobium sp. WSM4842. The sequence continues at coordinate 5,388,665 of NZ_CM148372.1, read as the reverse complement.
TTGACGGATGCTGGCGCTTCGGCTGTGTTGTCGACACTTCTGACCAGGGCCTTTTCCACAACGCAATCGAGGTTTTCCGAGCCCGCATGCCTGCCGAGATTCGCACGGCCCGCGCGTCCGACGTCGATGACCTCGCCGTCATCGAGAAGGCTGTTTTCTCGAGCGATCGCATTTCCCGCCGCTCCTTTCGCCAGTTGATCGAACGCGAAAGTGCCGAGCTGCTGGTTGCCGAAAGCGACGGCCGCGTCGCCGGCTATGCGGTCGTGCTGTTTCGCAAAGGCAGCGGCGTCGCGCGGCTCTATTCCATCGCCATCGGTCCCTTTTTCGGCGGGCTCGGCATTGGCCGCATGCTGCTGGCATCGGCGGAGGAGACCGCCTTCGAACACAACCGCATGATGCTGCGCCTCGAGGTGCGCGAGGACAACAGCCGAGCCATTCGCATCTACGAGCAGAGCGGCTACCGCAAGATCGGCCGCGAACCGGGCTATTACGAGGACGGCGCCTCGGCGCTGCGCTACGAAAAGACCTTGCGGGGCGACATTCCGGTCGCCACCAGGGTGCCGTTCTACCAGCAGACCTGCGAATTCACCTGCGGCCCGTGCTGCCTGATGATGGCAATGGCCAATTTCGAGCCCGGCTTCGTGCCCGACCCGGTCATGGAAATCCGTTTGTGGCGCGAGGCGACCACCGTTTTCATGATGTCGGGGCCTGGCGGCTGCGAGCCGTTCGGCCTCGCCGTTGCCGGCCATGAAAGCGGGCTCTCTGCCGAGATATATGTCTCCTTCCATGGCGCGCTGTTCCTGCAGTCGGTGCGCAGCCAAGACAAGCGCCGGGTGATGGAACTGGCGCAGGTCGACTTTCGCCGGCGCGCGGAACATTACGGCATCCCGGTGAATTACCGTCCATTCGCCATCGACGATATCCGCACCGCGATCGCCGAGGGGAAACTGGTGTTGGTCCTGATCAGCGGCTTCCTGATGTTCGGCAAGAAGGTTCCGCACTGGGTGCTGGCCATCGGCGACGACGGCGACCATATCCTGATCCACGATCCCTGGGTCGAAGACGAGAGACAGGAGACCATTCTTGATGCCGCCAACATTCCCGTGCCTTACGGCATCTTCATGAACATGGCGCAGTTCGGCCGCGACGGATTGCGTGCCGCCATTACCCTCGGAAAGCGCGACAGACAATGACCTGGGTCATCCTTACCGGCCGGCAGAACGATCTCGATCAGGTGGCGACACCGCACAAGATCATCACCAATCGCGACTACCTTGCCCATCCTGCGCTGTTTCGCGGACAGCGGCCGAAGGTCATCAACCTGTCGAACAATTACGGCTACCAAAGCCGCGGCTACTATGCCTCGCTGCTGGCCGGTTCGCGCGGCCACAAGGTCATCCCGACGGTCGAGACGATGATCGACCTGTCCGAGCGCAAGCTCTACGATCACGCGCTGCCGGAGCTGGAACTCGCGCTCAACAAATGCCGCAAGGATCTGGGCGGCGCCTTTCCGCAAAAAGTCTGCATCTTCTTCGGCATCGGCCCGTCGAGGATATGGGATCGCTTCGCCAAGCTTTTGTTCGACTGGTTTCGAGCGCCGGCGCTGGAAGTCCGCATCACCGACGGCGCCGAATGGGCGTCGGTCCGCAAGATCGGCTTCCATCCGCTGGCCAGGATGACCGAGGAGGAAGAAAAGCGCTTCCTTCAGTGCCTCGAGACCTATACCAACCGCGAATGGCGTGACACCAAGGGCCGCACGCCGGCGCGCTACACCTTCGCCACATTGGTCGATCCGCATGAGGAGTTGCCGCCGTCGGAGATTTCGTCGCTGCGCTACTGGGCCAAGATCGCCGAAAAGATGGGCGTCGAAATCGAGCCGATCACCAAAAAGGATCTGGCCAAGCTCGCCAATTACGACGCGCTGTTCATCCGCGAGACCACTTCGATCTCCAACCACACTTACCGCTTCGCGCGCCGCGCCCAGCAGGAAGGCATGCCGGTCATCGATGATCCGCTGTCGATGATCCGCTGCACCAACAAGGTCTATCTCAACGAGCTGATGACCTACAACAAGGTGCCGGTGCCACCGACGGTGATGATCGCCGGCACCTCGGATCTCGAAGTTGCGGCGCGGGCGCTGGGCTTTCCGCTGGTGCTGAAGATCCCGGACTCGTCGTTTTCGCGCGGCGTCAAGAAATGCGCCACCTTCGAGGAACTGAAGACGCTTGCCACCGAATGGCTGGAGGATTCCGATCTCTTGATCGCGCAGAAATTCATTCCGACCGAATATGACTGGCGCGTCGGCGTGCTCGGCGGTCAACCTCTGTTTGCCGTGCACTATCTGATGGCCAAGAAGCACTGGCAGATCGTCAACCACAAGGCCAACGGCAAGCCGGACCAGGGCGGCATCAAGACCTTTACCTTGAAGGAGGCGCCGGCCCATGTCGTCGAGACGGCGGTGAGGGCGGCGCGCTGCATCGGCGATGGCCTCTACGGCGTCGACCTCAAGGAGACCAAGGACGGTGTCTTCGTCATCGAGGTCAACGACAATCCCAATCTCGACCATGGCTGGGAGGACTCCGGCGAAAAAGACGAGGTCTGGGTGCGGCTGACGCAGTGGTTCCTGGAACGGCTCGACCGACAGGGTCGGTAACCGTTCCACTTGGGGAGACGGAGAGATGCTATTCATAGTGACCCAGGATCCGGAGAACGACCCGGAACTGGCCTTTCCCAAGCCGGAAACGCTGCGGCAGTATATTGTCCACGTCTCCGGCATTCCGGTGTGGTGGGGCCACTTCAAGAGGCTCTACATCAACGCCACCGGCAGATGCCAGGACAGTTGCGTACCGCCAAAAGGCCGGCCCAAGGTGCGCGCCGAGGCCCGCGCCATGATTGCCTTCTATGCCGTCGTGCTTGTGCTGGCCGTCTGGTTCCGGGCAACCACGCTCGTCTATGTCTGGATCGTGCCGGCGCTTCTCGGGCAGCCGTTCCTACGCCTCTATTTGCTGGCCGAGCATGGCCGCTGCCCTTTCGTGGCCAACATGCTGGAAAACACCCGGACGACGCTGACCAACTGGTTTGTCCGCAAGCTCGCCTGGAACATGCCCTTTCACGCCGAGCATCATGCCTATCCGGGTGTGCCGTTCCATCAACTGCCGGCGTTTCACGCGCTGATCGAGCGCCATCTCAAGGAGATCGAAGCCGGTTACGTGCGCTTCCAGGAAAAATATATCGAAACATTGCGCTGATGGCAGGTATCTCAGGCCGAGCCGATGACTGGCTCGGCGCTGTCGCGTTCAACCGGATTGTCTGACCACCGCGCTCGACTTCAGCAGGCGCTGGATATCCGCCGCATTCGACGGCACACCGATCAGGTAGCCTTGGGCCTCGACACAGCCTTCCCTGCGCAGGAATTCAAGTTGCGCTCCGGTTTCGACGCCTTCGGCGGTGACGGTCGTTGCAAGCTGCGCACCGAGCCCGATAACCGTGCGCACGATCGCGGCCGTGTCGCGGTTGTCGATGTCGCGGATGAAGGAGCGGTCGATCTTGATCTTGTCGACCGGGAAGCGGCGGAGATAGCCGAGCGACGAATAACCGATGCCGAAATCGTCCAGCGCGATTCGGACGCCGAGGTCGCGCAACTGCCTGAGCGTCTTGAGCACGGTATCGCTCTCGTCCATCAGCACTGTTTCGGTGATTTCTAGTTCAAGCCGATCGGCCGGCACGCCGGAAAATGCCAGCGCGGAGATCACGCTGCGGGCAAAGGTGCCACTTTTGATCTGCACAGCCGAGACATTGACCGCGATACGCAACCCATGCGGCCAGCCCGCCGCAACCGTGCAGGCTTTCCTCAGCGCCCATTCCCCGAGCGGCACGATCAGCCCGGTTTCTTCGGCGACCGGGATGAAGTCGTCTGGCGGCACCAAGCCGCGTGCCGGCGAGTGCCACCGCATCAGCGCTTCGGCGCCGACGATTTCGCTGGAGGCGATGTTCATGATGGGTTGGAAATCGAGCTCGAATTCCCGCCGCCGCAGCGCTGCCTGCAGGTCGGTTTCGAGTGCGCGTCGTGCCCGTACCATCGCATCCATGCCTGGCTCGAAGAAGCGATAGACGTTGCGTCCTTCGCTTTTCGCCCTGTAGAGGGCCATGTCGGCGTTTTTTAGCAGCGTGTCGGCATCCCTGCCGTCATTGGGGAAAAGGGCGATGCCAAGGCTGATGCCGACATGCATGTCGCGGCTTTTGTCGCGAAATGGCTTTCCGATGATATCGATAATGCGTTTTGCCAGTTTTTCCGCATCGCCGGCACCTTTTGGGCCGGCACCTTTTGTATTGAACTGGATGATGACGAACTCATCGCCGCCGAAACGAGCGACCACGTCCGTTTCGTTGCGAAGGCAATTTTGCAGCCGCTCGGCCACGCATTTCAGCAGCCAGTCGCCCGCCGGGTGCCCCCAGGTGTCGTTGACGGACTTGAAGCGGTCGAGGTCGAGCGAGAATATCGCCAGGTCCGTGGCCTCGCCCAAGGCCTGGTCGAGCCGTTCGCGGAACATCGAGCGATTGGGCAGATTGGTCAGCGTGTCGTGATGTGCAAGGTGGGTCATGCGCTCTTCGACGCGCCTGCGCTCGGTGACGTCGTCGAAAGTTGCGACCCAGCCACCTCCACTCATCGGCCGCCGCACGACCAAAAGCGTTCTGCCATCGGCAAGATGGCGATAGGTTGACCGCATTTCCCCGGCTTGAAGGCAGGCTGCGGTTTTCGAGATCTCGCTGTCGATGTCGATCTCTGCATAGATACCCAGGCGCACGAGCTGCTCAAGCGCGTCGCCGTGGCTCATGCCAAGCGGAAAATCGGCCGGCGTCACGTGGTAGAGTTCCAGGAAACGTTCGTTGCGCACGATCAGCCTGCTGTCTGCGTCATACATCAAAAGGCCTTGCGACATGTTGGCGAGTGCCGCGTCGAAGCGTCGATGCTGCTCCTTCAGCTCCTGCTCGGCGCGCCGTTGTTCGGTGATATCCTCGTAGATCGACACCCAGCCGCCTGAAGCCAGCGGCCGGTGCGAGATGTTGATGATGCGGCCATCCGACAGCGTTTCCTCGTAGGTCGAGGGTTTCGCCCGGTCGATATAGGGCTTGCGGATGGCGTAGAGTTCTTCGGCGCTGTGCGAGGCGACACCGATGTCGACGCTGTGCTGGAGGATGTCGAAAAACCGGATGCCGGGCTGCACGATCTCGGGGTCGAGGCAAAAGATGCTGGTATAATTGCCGTTGCAGATGATCATACGCTCGTCGGCATCGAACATGGCCAAGCCATGCGACATGTTCTCGACGGCGGCCGAAAAACGATCATCCTGTTTTCGCAGTTCGTCCTCTATCCGTCGCGGCAGGCCTATACCTTCGGCCCTCCGTCCGCGGACGGGCGAACCAGCCTTGGCATGAGTGACGGACATGAGGCGTGCCTGCAGACCGTGATCGAACACGGCACTGTTGTCCTTTTCGGTTAATTTACCGTTTTTCAGTCGGCCGGCTGCAGCGTTTGACGCCGCGATTTCTCGATTGCCGCATACCGTTTGAGGAACGCGTTTTGCGCCCAGGTCACCGAACGCGGGGTGAAATCGAAGCGTTCGGCATTGAAGCCGCGCGGTCGGCCGAAGAATTCGGTCGCCTCGGCGGTCGAAAAGCCGGCAAGCAGCGTCGCCTCGAAATAGGCGGCGATCTGGTCGGCGCGCTTGATTTCCTTGCGCAGGCCCGCACTAGGTTCGACCGGCAGCGAAAAGCGCAGATGGATGGCGCGCTGCAGCCTCAGCTCGCACTCCTTGTAGCTGCCGCCCATCACCGATTTGAACGGTGAGATCATGTCACCGATGACATATTCCGGCGCGTCGTGCAGCAAAGCCGCCAGCCGCGCGTCGGCCGGGGCGTCCGGCGCCAGCTCGCCGAAAAGCGCCTCGACCAGCAGCGAATGCTGGGCGACGGAAAAGGCGTGATCGCCGCTGGTCTGGCCGTTCCAGCGGGCGACGCGGGCAAGCCCGTGGGCGATGTCCGAAATCTCGATATCAAACGGCGAAGGGTCAAGCAGATCCAGCCTCCGGCCCGACAGCATGCGCTGCCAGGCGCGCGGCGGCGCGCCGGCACGGTCGGCCGCCATCAGGCCTCCTCCGCGCCGACGGATTCCTGCGGGCCAACGGTTTCCAGCGGAAAAGTGAACTTCGCCCAGGCAGGGATGGTGAGCGACACAGTGACGTCATCCGCCATGATCGGCTGGCCGACGTCGAGCGCTGCCTTGACTCGGTCGATACGGGCTATGGCGAGGCCTGCCGTGCCGGCGGCAGTACCAAGCGTGCCGACCGGTCGCCCGGCAACTGTCAGTTCGGCACCAGGAGCCGGCAGGGGCCGCTCGGCCGAAACGATCAGTACCCGCCGTCTGGCGGTGCCGCGATGCTGCATGCGCGAGACCACCTCCTGGCCGACATAGCAGCCCTTCCTGAAGCCGACACCGCCGGTCTCGTCGAGCAGCACATCATGCGGGAAGGCGTCGCCGAGCTGATAGTCGCTGCCGCTTTCGGCAATCCCATGGGCGATGCGCAGAGCTTGCCATGCGGCCGGATCGCCGCCGGCGGCCGTGCCGCCATAAAAGCGCGTTACGGACGCGTCGCGGAACCGTGCATCTGCAACCGGCGTTGAATCAAACTGCGAAGCGGTTGAGTCATCCCCCCACGCAACAGCGACAAGTCCCTGATCTGCCTTGGCGATCTCGACCTTGGCGCGCAATTTGTAGAGCATCAGCCGCCGGATGAAATCATCTGATACATCGGCTCGGCATTCGAGGCGGAAGGAATTCTCGCCAGCGCGGGAGATCAGGAAGTCGAACAGGATCTTGCCTTGCGGCGTCAGCAAGGCGCCAGGCTTTGCTTCGCCGGCAGCCAGTGCGTCGAGGTCGGTGGTCAGGATGTTCTGCAAAAAGTTCTCGGCATCCGGGCCTGACACGGAAACGAGTGCGCGATCTCTCAGTAGGGCAAAGGGCATGGGCGGAAAAAGAACCTGATCTTGCAAAACAGTCGGCCATTACGTAAGCCGCTCACACTCCCCCCGCAAGAGACCGGATCAGCATGGCCACGACCTACGACCTCATCCTGACAGGCGGCACGGTGGTCAATCACGATGGCGAGGGCCGGCGCGACGTCGGCATCAACGGCGGGCGCATCGCCGCCATCGGCGATCTTGGCCAGACTTCAGCCGGCGAGACGGTCGACTGTCGTGGCCTGCACGTCCTGCCCGGCGTCGTCGACAGCCAGGTGCATTTCCGCGAGCCGGGGCTGGAGCATAAGGAAGATTTGGAGACCGGCTCGCGGGCAGCTGTGCTGGGCGGCGTCACCACCGTCTTCGAGATGCCCAACACCAACCCGCTGACCACCAGCGAGGCAGCCCTTGCCGACAAGGTGCGGCGCGCCTCCGGCCGCATGCATTGCGACTTTGCCTTCTGGGTCGGCGGCACCCGCGACAATGCCGGGGATGCCGGCGAACTGGAGCGGCTACCCGGTGCTGCCGGCATAAAAGTATTCATGGGCTCGTCCACCGGTGACCTTTTGGTCGAGGACGATGAGGGCGTCGCCTCGATCCTGAGGAATACCCGCCGCCGTGCGGCCTTCCATTCCGAGGACGAATTCCGGCTGCGCGAGCGGCTCGGCGAACGCATCGAGGGCGACCCGGCCTCGCATCCGGTTTGGCGCGACGAGATCGCCGCCTTCCGCTGCACCGAGCGCCTTGTGCGCATTGCTCGCAAAGCCCGCGCGCGTATCCATGTGCTGCACATCTCGACCGCCGAGGAGATCGCCCTCCTCGAACGGCACAAGGACGTCGCGACCTGCGAGGCGACACCGCATCATCTGACGCTGAGCGCTGACGACTATGCACGCCTCGGCACGCTGATCCAAATGAACCCGCCTGTGCGTGCAGCACGCCACCGCGACGGCATCTGGCACGGCATTGCGCAAGGCATCGTCGATGTGCTGGGTTCCGACCACGCCCCGCACACGCTGGCCGAAAAGGCAAAGCCCTATCCGACCTCGCCGTCGGGCATGACCGGCGTGCAGACGCTGGTGCCGATCATGCTCGACCACGTCAATGCCGGCCGGCTGACGTTGCAACGTTTCGTCGACCTGTCCAGCCACGGCCCGCAGCGTATCTTCGGCATGGCCAGCAAAGGCCGCATCGCCGCCGGCTACGACGCGGATTTCACGATCGTCGATTTGAAACGTCGCGAGACCATCACCAATGCGCAGGCAGGCTCGAAGGCTGGCTGGACGCCCTATGACGGCAGAGAAGTGACCGGGTGGCCGGTCGGAACAGTCGTGCGCGGCCGCCGCGTGATGTGGGAAGGCGAGATCGTCACGCCCGGGCAGGGCCGGGCGGTGGAGTTTTCCGAGGCGCTGGCGGTCTAGAGCGTCGGACTTTCAAGCCGCTCAATCCCCGGCGACGAAGAACGTCCACTGTCCGTCCGGCGTGATGCCGACGCGGTAGAAGATGTAGGCGCCGAACTGCTTCATGCTGTCATAGTCGCCGGCGGTGACGATCTTGAACAGCTCGACCCGCTGCCTGGCGTCGAGCTTGTCCAGCGGCAGCGCGAAGAAATATGGCCAGACATAGAGCTCCTGCGGCGTGCCGACATCGACATGGACATAGCCGGCACTGAGTACCTCTTCCAGGATGGCGAGGATTTCCTGGCCTTCCGTGTCGCCCGAAAGACCTTTCAGGAAGGTGATCGGGTCGCCTTCGATCTCGCTCAGCGACAATTGGGTCATCGTATCGCCCTGGCCGATCAGCGGCCGGAGCTTTTCGATGTCGCCGCTCTTGCAGGCCCCGATAATCAGATCGTGCATGCGCCTGACCGGCTCCGGCAGCTTGCTGAGATCGTAGACGACCTCGGGCAAGGGTTCATCCGGGTCGACTTGCGGATTGGCTATGCCACCATCGTCTGTTGGCCTCTCCGGTTCGATCTGTTCCCGCTCGTCGGGGGGCGTTGGCTGGCTAGCCGCAGGCGGCGTCGTGGCGAGCGGGTCGGGCATCGGCACCGCAGTTCCCGGCGGCGGCATGTCGTCGTCGGCGGGCGGCGCGACCGGCGAAGGAAGGTCCTCGCGCTTGATTTCACTCAGCGCATATCCGGGGCTGCTTGCGAGGCAAAGCGCGAGCGGAACCGCGGCGCAAAAAGCGGCGAGCCGGATGCTGAGGGCCAAGCCACGCGGCTGGCCTGACGTCGAAAAGTTCACCGCCTGCCTCTCCATGATTCCGTCCAGATGCCCAGGCCCTTACAGATGCCCAGGCCCTTACAGGTGCCCAGGCCCGCCCAGGTGCCCGGGGCATGACCGCCCAAGCGGCACGCCGTGGTCAAAGAGCCTGATGCCGGTTCAGTGCCGCAGCCGTCCTGGTTCGAAGGCCCCGGCTATCACCTTTTCACGCATGCGGTCGAGCAGGGCAAGGGCCGAGGTCTCGCCATTGGCGCGCAGCATTTCGCCGAACGCGGTTTCAAGGGCCGCCTCGGCGATGATTTCCGGCTCGATTCCGGCCGAAAGCCCTTCCGCCCAGGCCTCGCTGTGGCTTTCCACGGCAGTCAGGCGCTTTTCTTCCCTGACCAGCGCGTCGATGTCGTTGACGCCATGTTCCATTGCGATGTCCACCCTTTTCAAGCGGCGATCCGGCAGATGCGGATCAGGCTTGGGCTGTCCCTTTTACACGCAGGTTAAGTAAGTACTTGTAAATACGACATTTCTAGGGTCGTTTCGACAAGGGCTCGTCACGTTTTGCAAACCTGCGTTCGATCCGATTCAAACTTAGCCGATTAGGCCGGCGAGCGGGATGAAAACCTTCAGTTTGAGTTAATTCCACATCCGCGCGGTAACGTTTCGTTAATGCCGTTGCAGAAGTGCAACACAAGGATTGCACTAAGACGCCACCGGACACAAGCAGGGGGTGCCAAGGTCAGTTGCCGTAGCGCGAGGCGATGTCGCGCGACAGCGTCTCGCCTTCCTTCATGTAGCGGCTGATGGCTTCGGTCGCCGAGGCGGTACACTGCGTGTAGGTGCCGCCGAAGGAGCGGTAGCCGCGATTGAAGCTGGCGATGAAGCGGGCGCGCCGCTCCGGGTCCGGATTTTCCGAAGCGATCAGCTTCTCCATCTCGACCCGCCAGCGGTCGCCCTTCTCGCCGCACAGATTACGCAGGAAATGCAGCGACCCAAGCACCTCCGCCAGCCGCATCAGCCCCGGCTCGAACGGCGACTCGGCGGCCAGCGCCGGCCGCGCGCCGATTGCCGTACTGGCGGCGAGGCAAGCTGCAAGGAAAAGCGATGCGCGGATCATAAGTCTATGTGGCCAAACAATTTGTCGGCTGCAAGGCGATTTTGGAGGTTACGCCCCTGCATTCCTGAGCAATTCTTCGGCAACGGCAAACACCGAAGCGGCAAGCGGCAGCGCCGTCATTTCGCCGAGCGTATAGAAGGCGGCGGTCTCGGCGTCGTCGCTGGCTACGGGCTCGCCGCCGACATAGGTGGCGCCGAACACCGTCAGCAGATAGTCGACCGGGTGCCCGTCGCTGCCGCCGTCGATGTGGATTTCCCGAAGTGGGCGGTAGTTGTGAGCCTGCAACCCGGTTTCTTCCAGCAATTCGCGCTGCGCGGCTTGTTGCAGCGTTTCGCCGGCCTCGACCTTGCCGCCTGGAAACGCGTAGAATCCTTGCGAAGGCTGCCGCGCCCGCTTGACCAGCAGCACCGTGTTGCCGCGGACAATGGCGACCGAGACAGCCGGGAGTATCTTGCGCATCTCGTCCATGGATCTCCGATCGTCATTTGCTGCAGCCCGTTGTGGACCGGTCGGCTTGAAGAAGCATTAGCGATTGCGCAACGCCGGTTCCATTGCCACCTTCGCATCCGACCAATTCAACGAGTTTTTAGCTTATGTGCGGACGCTTCGCCTTGACCGCCACGCCGGACCAGACTGCCGCCTTTCTCGGTCTGACGGAGCTGGAGGATTTTCCGGCCCGCTACAACATCGCGCCGACGCAGCCGGTCCTGATGGCGATTGCAGGCTTGCCGCAGGCGTCAGGCTCGAATCTGCCTGACCGGCAGCCGATGCTGGTGCGCTGGGGACTGATTCCAGCCTGGGTGAAGGACACGCGTGAGTTTCCGCTGCTGTTCAACGCCCGCTCGGAGGGAGCAACGGAAAAGGTCTCGTTTCGCACCGCCATGCGCCATCGCCGCGCTTTGGTCCCGGCTTCCGGCTTCTACGAATGGCGTCAATCGGGCGGCGAGAGGGGGCAGCCCTATTGGGTGCGGCCTAAGCATGGCGGGCTTGTCGCCTTCGCCGGGCTGATCGAGACCTATGCCGAGCCGGGCGGTTCGGAGATGGACACCGGCGCCATCCTGACCGTTAACGCCAATGCCGACATCGCCCATATCCATGACCGGATGCCGGTGGTGATGGATCCGCAGGATTTCGCCCGCTGGCTGGATTGCCGCACGCTGGAGCCGCGCGACGTGGCCGACCTGCTCAGACCGGCACTGCTCGATTTCTTCGAGGCTGTTCCGGTTTCCGACCTCGTCAACAAGGTCGCCAACACCGGGCCGGAGATTCAGGGGGGCGTCGTGGGGCCGGAGCCCGGGAAGGCCAGGCGCCAGAAGCCCGGCGCGGACGACAATCAGATGACCTTGTTTTAGCAGTAGCTGCTATTTCCTGGGGCGCTTCAGCGCCTTCATTGCCGGCGCCCCATTTACTGGCGACCGGCCGGCCGCACGTCACATCAGGCAGCGCGCGGCGATATGATCTTCTGCACCGGCTTCTTCTTCTTCGCTGTGTGGAGAAGGGCGGCGACGATCGCGGCCGGGCCGATCGCCCGGTATTGGCTGGCGAGCGCCGGTTGCTTGGCACTGCTGGAGTCCTGCTTGGTTCGGGGCATTTTTCTCTTCCCTGGTAACGTCTTCGTGTCCGCGTTTGCTGGTCGAATCCGACCAAATCGTGACATCTGGTGATCTAGCCGGCGAATGTTTCATGACTGTGCCGAGATGTTTAATAAAATGTTTCACTGCGTCATTACCTGTGATCCAGCGACTCTTTTGCCGAAAGTTGCGACTTGACGGCAACACTGGGTGAGGCGATAAAGCCGCTCATGAGAACGTCTTTCGCCATTTGTGGCATTTGCATTATTGGCTAGCTTCGCGCTGGTCCGGACGTTTTCGCCTATCTTCCTTCTAGAGTGGACAAACGCCCCGGCCAGCAGGCTGGTGCCTGATTTGCGTCTCGGCGCAAGTGGGCCCAGCCAAAAAGTAACGCACCGGGAAGGCACGAATGTCTGACGCATCGCAGGGCCTGCGCCTCTACAACACGCTGACGCGGACCAAGGAGGATTTCTTCCCGATCGATCCGCGCAATGTGCGCATGTATGTCTGCGGCCCGACGGTCTACGACTTTGCCCATATCGGCAACGCGCGGCCGGTGATCGTCTTCGACGTGCTGTTCCGTCTGCTGCGCCATCTCTACGGGCAAGCGCAGGTCACCTATGTACGCAACATCACGGATGTCGACGACAAGATCAATGACCGCGCACTGCGCGATTTCGGCGGCGAGATTGCCTCGGGAAAGCTGTCGCTGAACGAGGCGATCCGGCGGGTCACCGAAAAAACCGCCGACCAGTTCCACAAGGATGTGGCAACGCTCGGCTGCCTGGAACCGACGGTCGAGCCGCGTGCCACCGAATTCGTCGAGCCGCGCGCCGATGGCAAAGTCGACATGATCTCCTTGATTCAACGGTTGATCGAACGCGGCCATGCCTATGTTGCGGCAGGCGAAGTTCTGTTCGACACGGCCTCGATGCCGGACTACGGCCAATTGTCGAAGCGCAATCTCGACGAACAGCAGGCCGGCGCTCGCGTCGCCGTCGATCCACACAAGAAGAACCCTGGCGATTTCGTGCTGTGGAAGCTGTCCTCGCCGGAAGAGCCGGGCTGGGACAGCCCGTGGGGCAGGGGCCGGCCGGGCTGGCACATCGAGTGCTCGGCGATGTCGGCCGCCTATCTCGGCGAGGTCTTCGACATCCATGGCGGCGGGCTCGACCTGATCTTCCCGCACCACGAGAACGAGATCGCCCAGTCGCGCTGCGCCCACGGCACCGATGTGATGGCAAAAGTGTGGATGCACAACGGCTTCCTGCAGGTCGAGGGGCAGAAGATGTCCAAGAGCTTGGGCAACTTCTACTCGATCAACGAGTTGCTGGAGACCGAGACCTTTGGTGGCCGCAAATGGCCGGGCGAGGTGCTGCGGCTGGCGATGCTGATGACGCATTATCGCGAGCCGATCGACTTTTCCGTGCGCAAGCTGGAAGAGGCGGAAAATACGCTGCGTAAATGGAAGCGGGCGGCGGATATCGCACCGGCGGCGGCAATGCAATTGCCGGTGGAAGTGGTGGAAGCCCTGTCGGACGATCTCGCAACCTATTCTGCGTTCCAGGTGCTGACGCAGTTGGCCGGCGAGGCTGTGGATTTCAATGCTGCCGGTGGCGGTAACGCTGCCGCAGCGGGCAACGATGCTGCCGCTTCGCTGAAGGCGGCGTTGCTGTTCCTTGGCTTCGACGTTACGCCGGCCAAAGTCGATGAAGACGCCATCGCCAGGGCGATCGCCAAACGCCTGACCCTCATCTCTGCTGGAAATTGGGCCGAGGCCGACCGCATCCGCGCCGAATTGCTGGCGCAAGGTATCCAGTTGAAGGACGGCAAGGACCCCGTCACCAGCGCCCGCATCACCACCTGGGAGGTAAAAAGATGATCGATCATCTTGGCATCACCGTTTCCGATTTCGACGCGTCGAAGGCGTTCTATGATAAGGCGATGGCGCCGCTCGGTGCCTCGCTGCTCTACATGGTGCCGCAGGAATATACCGGCGGTGCGAAGGTCGGCGGCTATGGCCGTGACCGGCCGGTGTTCTGGCTGCATCAAGGCAAGGACAAGCCGAAGGACCGCCAGCACGTCGCCTTCACCGCGCGCAGCCGCGCCGAGGTCGATGCCTTCCACGCCGCCGCCATCGCTGCCGGCGGCAAGGACAATGGCGGGCCGGGCCTGCGTCCGCACTATCATGCGAACTACTATGGCGCCTTTGTCTTCGACCCCGACGGCAACAATGTCGAAGCCGTCTGCCATACCCCGGAGTGAAGCAATGAGCCTAGACAACAGACCAGTCTACACAGGCGGTTGCCAGTGCGGCGCCGTGCGCTTCCGTGTCGAAGGCGCGCTGGGTGACGCCTCCGTCTGCCATTGCCGCATGTGCCAGAAGGCAAGCGGCAATTTCTACCTGCCGCTGGTGTCCGTGCGTGGCGCAAAACTCGACTGGACGCGCGGCGAGCCCAAACGCTTCCGCTCCTCCAACGCCGCATGGCGCGGTTTTTGCGCCGATTGCGGCACGCCGCTGACCTTCGAGGCGCCCGACGGCATCGCACTCGCCATCGCCGCCTTCGACGATCCGGAGGAGATCGCGCCGACCATCCAGTGGGGCATCGAAGCAAAACTCCCCTATGTCGATCACATCCACGAATTGCCCGGCGAGGACACGATGGCCGATTTTTCGTCGTCCTCGTATCTCGCCGACCTCGTCTCTTACCAGCACCCCGACCACGACACCGAACAATGGCCGCCGGAGGAAAGATCATGACCGAAACCGTTCGAACCGGCGGCTGCCAGTGCGGCGCCGTGCGTTTCCGCATTCGTGGGGCGCTTGGACGCCCGTCCATCTGCCATTGCCGCATGTGCCAGAAACAGTTCGGTTCCTTCTTCGGCGCGCTGGTGACGGTGCCGAAGGACGGCGTCGAATGGGTGCGCGAGGAGCCGAGCTATTTCCAGTCGTCGGTCAACATCGATCGCGGCTTCTGCGCCCGCTGCGGCACGCCGTTGGCCTACAGGCAGCCCGGCGGGCTTGAGATCGCCATCGGCGCTTTTGACGATCGCTCCGACCTCGCACCGCAGATCCAGGTCAACTACGCCGCCCGGCTGCCCTGGGTGGAGAAGATCTTCGACGCGCCGGTCCATGACGATCCCGACTACTACACCCGGCAGGAATCGATCATCTCCTTCCAGCATCCGGATCACGAGACGGCCAACTGGCCGCAGCAGGGCCTGAAATTATGAGCAGTGAACTGCGCACCCTCTATCCGGAGATACAGGCTTACGAGTCCGGCATGCTGGATGTCGGCGACGGCCATCAGGTCTACTGGGAGCGTTCCGGCACCAGGGGTGCCAAGCCGGCCGTATTCCTGCATGGCGGACCGGGCGGCACCATTTCCCCGAAGCACCGGCGGCTGTTCGATCCGAAGCTTTACGATGTCATCCTGTTCGACCAGCGCGGCTGCGGGAAGTCGACGCCAAACGCCTCGCTCGAGGCCAACACCACCTGGCATCTGGTCGCCGATATCGAGCGCCTGCGCGACATGTGCGGCTTCGACAAATGGCTGGTGTTCGGCGGCTCGTGGGGCTCGACACTGGCGCTGGCCTATGCCGAGACGCACCCCGAGCAGGTCAGCGAACTGGTCGTGCGCGGCATCTACACGCTGACGCGCGCGGAGCTCGAATGGTATTACCAGTTCGGCGTCTCGGAAATGTTCCCCGACAAATGGGAGCGCTTCCTGGCGCCGATCCCCGAGGCCGAGCGCGGCGACATGATGGCCGCCTATCGCAAGCGGCTGGTCGGCAGCGACCGCAAGGCGCAGGTCGAGGCCGCCCGCGCCTGGAGCCTGTGGGAGGGCGAGACGATCACGCTGGTGCCCGATCCGGAAACCAGCAGCCGGTTTGGCGAAGACGACTACGCCGTCGCCTTCGCCCGAATCGAGAACCATTATTTCGTCCATGCCGGCTGGCTGGAGGAAGGGCAATTGCTGCGTGATGCCTTCAAGTTGAAGGATATCCCCGGCACCATCATTCATGGCCGCTACGACATGCCGTGCCCGGCGCGCTATGCCTGGGCGCTGCACAAGGCGTGGCCGAAGGCGGATTTCCACCTGATCGAGGGTGCCGGCCATGCCTATTCGGAGCCGGGCATCCTCGACCGGCTGATCCGGGCGACGGATCGGTTTGCGGGGAAATGAGCATGGGCCGCGAGCGCCTCTATCTCTTCGACACGACACTGCGTGATGGCCAGCAGACGCCGGGCATCGACTTTTCGGTCGAGGACAAGATTGCCATCGCCGGGCTGCTCGACGGGTTCGGCGTCGACTATGTCGAGGGCGGCTATCCTGGCGCCAATCCGACCGACACCGCTTTCTTCGCCGAGCACCGCACGGCCAGTGCCAAATTCGTCGCCTTCGGCATGACCAAGCGGGCAGGCGTGTCGATCTCGAACGATCCAGGCCTTGCCGCACTGGTCCAGTCGAAGTCGGACGCCATCTGCTTTGTCGCCAAGAGCTGGGACTACCATGTCCGCGTCGCGCTGGGCTGCACCAACGAAGAAAACCTCGAGGCGATCAAGGCCTCGGTCGAGGCGGCGGTTGCTGCCGGGAAGGAAGCACTGGTCGACTGCGAGCATTTCTTCGACGGCTTCAAGGCCAATCCCGATTATGCGCTCGCTTGCGCCAGGACCGCCTACGACGCCGGCGCGCGCTGGGTGGTGCTGTGCGACACCAATGGCGGCACGCAGCCGTCGGAAGTGCGTGCCATCGTCGAGAAGGTCATCGTCTCAGGCATTCCCGGAGACCATCTCGGCATCCATGCCCATGACGACACCGGCCAGGCGGTGGCGAATTCGCTGGCCGCCGTCGAGGCCGGCGTGCGCCAGATCCAGGGCACGCTGAACGGCATCGGCGAGCGCTGCGGCAACGCCAATCTGATCTCGATCGTGCCGACGCTGGCGCTGAAGCCGGCCTTTTCCAACCGTTTTATGACAGGCATCTCGGCCGAAGCATTGGCCGGCATATCGCGCCTTTCCCGCGCCTTCGACGAATTGTTGAACCGTGCGCCGGAAGCGCAGGCGCCCTATGTCGGTGCTTCCGCCTTCGCCACCAAGGCCGGCATCCATGCCTCGGCGCTGGCCAAGGAGCCGGCCACCTACGAGCATGTGCCGCCGGAAGCGGTCGGCAATCGCCGCCGCGTCATGGTCTCGGACCAGGGCGGCAAGGCCAATTTCCTCGCCGAGTTGAAACGGCGCGGCATCGAAATGCCGAAGGACGACCACCGGCTCGATGCGCTAATATCAGTGGTCAAGGAGCGCGAGGCCGAGGGCTATGCCTATGAAGGCGCCGACGCCAGCTTCGAGCTGCTGGCGCGCAAGATGCTGCACGGCCTGCCGGAATTCTTTAGCGTCACCTCGTTCCGCTGCATGGTCGAGCGCCGCTTCGACGCCAACGGCCAGCTGAAGACGGTCTCCGAGGCGATCGTCAAAGTGCTGGTCGACGGCGAGGAGAAGATGTCGGTGGCGGAGGGGCACGGTCCGGTCAACGCGCTCGACATCGCGCTGCGCAAGGATCTCGGAAAATTCCAGAACGAGATCGCCGACCTCGAGCTTGCCGACTTCAAGGTGCGTATCCTCAATGGCGGCACCGAGGCGATCACCCGCGTGCTGATTGAATCGCATGACAGCACCGGCGCCCGCTGGTGGACGGTCGGCGTCTCAGAAAACATCATCGACGCTTCGTTTCAGGCGCTGATGGATTCGATCGTCTACAAGCTGATGAAGAACCGCGAGTTGGCTGGGCTGGTCGCGGCAGAGTAGGATTGAACCATCAGCGAAAGTCCATTGATCCATCAGAACTTTGCGATGGTCTTGGCCCGGCGGCTGGCGCATAGCGTTGGGCCATGGCCACGCAAGCAATTCAGCTCGAAGCAGACTCAAAGGCCCGGCGTGGCTTCCTGCTGGCGCTGGGCGCCTATCTCCTGTGGGGGTTGCTGCCCTTCTATATGAAGGCGGTCGCACACCTGCCGCTGGCCGAAGTCATCGCGCACCGCATCGTCTGGTCAGTGCCGATCGCGGCCGCCGTTTTGATCTGGGCCGGCCGCACGGCGGATTTCAAAGCGGCGTTGCGTTCGCCGCGCATCATTTCTATGGCGGCGCTGACGGCGGCGCTGATTTCGGTCAACTGGGGCATCTATGTCTGGGCCATCGCGGTCGACCGTACCATCGAGACCGCGCTTGGCTACTACATCAACCCGCTTGTCAGCGTCGTTGTCGGCGCGCTGCTGCTCAGCGAACGGCTCAACCGGCTGCAAATCGCGGCGGTGGTGCTGGCGGCCATCGCGGTCGCGGTGCTGACGATCGACGCCGGCAAGCTGCCCTGGGTGTCGCTGGTGCTGGCGTTTTCCTTCGCCGCATACGCCTTCTTCCGCAAGACGCTGCCGATCGGTCCTAGCCAGGGTTTTTTGCTTGAAGTGCTTTTGCTGTCGGTGCCGGCGCTCGGCTACATCATCTATCTCGTCGTCACTGGGCAGGACCATTTCGTCTCCAGTTCGCTGAACGATACCGCGCTGCTGATCGGCTGCGGCCCGGTCACCGCCATACCGCTGCTGCTGTTTGGCTTCGGGGCCAAGCTGCTGCGTCTCTCTACCATCGGCATCATGCAGTATATCGCGCCGACCATTGTGTTCCTGATCGCCGTGCTGATTTTCGGCGAACCCTTCGGCAGCATCCAGGCCATCGCCTTCGGCCTGATCTGGACGGCGCTGGCGATCTATTCCTGGTCGATGTTCCGCGGCCGCGAGATCCGGCCGGCAGTGCGTTAGAACGAGGGATTTTCGATGTACGTGCTACACATAGCAAACAAGAATTATTCCTCGTGGTCGCTGCGGCCCTGGGTGCTGATGCGGATATTGGACGTCCCCTTCGAGGAGCGGCTGACACCGTTTCCGACCGGATCGAGCTGGAGGCTCTACCGGCCGTTCTCGCCCAGCGGCCGCGTACCGTGCCTGATTGACGATGGCTGGGCGGTTTGGGATTCGCTCGCCATCGTCGAATATCTGGCCGAGCGCCACGCCGGCGTCTGGCCTGCCGACGCGAAGGCGCGAGCCTGGGCGCGGTCGGCTGCGGCCGAAATGCATTCGAGCTTCACCGCCTTGCGCGGCTCCTGTCCGATGAATTGCGGTGTCCGCGTCGCGCCGGTGCCGATGTCGGATGCGCTGAAGCACGACCTCTTCCGTCTCGGCGATCTCTGGGGCGATGGGCTGCGCCGCTTTGGCGGACCGTTCCTGGCTGGCGATCGCTTCACCGCCGTTGACGCCTTCTTTGCCCCGGTGGCGTTTAGGGTTCAGTCCTACGGACTGTCCTTCGAGGGCGCAGCTGCCACCTATCCGGCGCGATTGCTGGCTCTGCCGGCAATGCGCGAATGGTATGCGGCAGCCCTTGCTGAGACGTGGCGCGAGCCGAACCACGAAGCGGAAGTGCGCGCTGGCGGCACTGTCATCGAGGATCTTCGCGCCACCTTGTAGCGGTTGCTGCTACATCCCGCGCCCCAGACGCCTGACGAACAGATAGACGACCGCCGCGACCGCGAGCGATATCGCCGACGCCACCCAAAAGCCCACCCGCGTGTCGACCAGCGGCAGCCCGCCGACATTCATGCCGAACAGGCCCGAGATGATCGTCATCGGCAACAGCACCGCGGTCATCACCGACAGCATGTAAAGCAACTGGTTCGACTGCGTCGTCAGCTTGGCCATCAGCTCGTCCTGCAAGAGCCTGGCGCGTGCCTGCAATTGCTCGCCGTCGTGATGCAATGTATGGGCGCATGTCGCGAATACCGACGCGCTTGTCGCTTTCCCCTACTCCAATGGCCAGACCCGAGCCACAACGCCGCCGGAAAGATCGTCGACTTACCGGCCGGAGATCTCAACCATCATTGGACCAAGGATGTGATCGCAAGTGCGGATGGACGCAAGCTCTATGTCACCGTCGGCTCCAACAGTAACGTTGGAGAAAACGGCATGGCCGCGGAGAAGAACCGCGCCGCCGTCCTTGAAGTGGACCGGTCGACCCGCGGTACCCGGGTCTTCGCGTCAGGGCTGCGCAACCCGAACGGGCTTTCCTGGAGCCCTGAAACTGGCGAGCTTTGGGTCGCCGTGAACGGGCGTGACGAAATCGGCGACGATCTCGTGCCGGATTACATGACCTCGGTTCGTGACGGCGCTTTCTACGGCTGGCCTTACAGCTACTACGGACAGAACGTCGACGAACGCGTCAAGCCGCAGCGCCCCGATCTCGTGGCGAGGGCGGTCAAGCCCGACTATGCGCTGGGTTCCCATACCGCCTCGCTGGGACTGACCTTTTCCAAAGGCGCGTCGCTCGGTCCGGCCTACGGCAACGGCGCCTTCGTCGGCAATAGGGGAATAGGGGAATAGGGGAGTTCATGAGCGGCATTCACTACCTACTCCCCTACTCCCCTACTCCCCTACTCCCCTATTGCCTTAAAGCTTGTCGATTACCGACTGCACACCTTCGGTCGGTGCGTCGACCGATGATCCGGCGACCATGATGGCGGCGACGATCGCTTCCGGATCGTCGACCACCAGCGGCCTGACCCGCTGCGCGGTATGGATGAAGCCTTCGGCCATCATATGGTCGAGCAGCGCCAGCATCGGATCCCAGAATCCCCCAACGTTGCCGAAGACAATCGGCTTGCGATGATGGCCGAGCTGGCCCCAAGTCATGATCTCGATGATTTCCTCGACCGTGCCGATGCCGCCCGGCAGCGCCACAAAGGCGTCGGATTTCTCGAACATCGTATGCTTGCGCTCGTGCATGTTGTTGGTGATCACGAGCTCGTCGAGCCGGTTAAGCGCGGTTTCGGTGGCCTCCCTGTTGATCAGGAAGCGCGGAATGATGCCCGTCACCTTGCCGCCAGCCCGCAACGCGCCTTCGGCAACGGCTCCCATGATGCCCCTGGTGCCGCCGCCATAGATCAGACGCAGGCCGGACTTGGCGATCGAACGCCCAAGCAGGTGTCCGGCCTTGGCATAGGTTTCATCGCGGCCTGGAGACGAGCCGCAATAGACGCAGATAGATCGAATCGTGTTCATGAGATGATTGGTGATTGGGTCTTTATTCGCGGTCAAGCCCGGGCGGGCTTTTTCTTGCTGGCCCCTTTTTCTTGTCAGTCCCCTTTTTCTTGTCGGTTTGGGCAAAACAGGCTAGACCGGCATTAGGTGGCTAAGGGCAGGGAAATATGACGATTAATCCAATGAAGGCGCTTTTGTTCGCCGTCGGCGGCTCCGTCGCCGCGGCGGGGACCGCCTATGTATCGGGCGCGCTCGACCCGTATCTCAATCGCGCGCCACCGGCGGAAGTGGCATCACTGACGCCGCCGGTGAAGAAGCCGGCCGAGCCGGGGACCGATGGACCGCCTCCGCCCGCGCCGGCCTCAGATGCGATGGCACCGGCAGCGCCGGCCGCGGCCGATGCGATCGCGCCGACCTTCGATATCGTTCGGGTCGAAATCAAGGGCTCTATCGTCGTCGCCGGCAATGCCGCACCCAACGCCAAGGTCGAGATTCTCAACGGTTCGACGGTTCTCGGCTCGACGGTCGCCGGTGCCGATGGCGCTTTTGCCATCGTTCTCGACGATCCGCTGAAACCCGGCGATTACACGATCGCGCTGCGTTCGATGACCGGCAATGTCGTGACCCCCTCTGCGCAGACAGCCGTCGTCTCGATTCCCCAGAGTCCTGCTGGCCAGGTGCTGGCGATGATCGAGGAGCCGGGCAAGCCCTCCGAATTGCTCACCGTTCCTACACCCGGGAAGAAGCCTGAAGGCCCTGCCGGCGACAAGGCGGCCGCTCCGGCTGCCGGGGACCCCGCTGCCGCAGCACCAGCCCCAGGCGCACCGGCTGCCACGGCGCCGGCCACTGTCGAAGCCGTCCCCGTGCCGGCTCCGGACGTGCCGGTCGCACCGGCAACACCAGCTGCAGGGCCAAAGATCATCGTCGAAGCGATCGAGATCGACGGCAACAAGATCTTCGTCGCCGGGCTCGCCGATCCAGGCCGCAAGGTGCGCGCCTATGCCAACGACATCTTGCTCGGCGACGCGAAAACTTCGCCCGACGGCCACTTCCTGGTCGAGGCGACGCGCAACATTCCGGTCGGCACCTACACCATCCATGTCGACGCACTCGATGCCGACGGGGTCAAGGTGGTGGCCCGTGCCGCCGTGCCGTTCGAGCGCGAGCCGGGCGAGTCGGTCGCCGCCGTGGCGCCCGCCGAGCAGAAGCCTGCCAAGCCGCCCGCCGCCGCGGACACGACCGCGCCTGCTCCACCTGCCACATCGGCTGAAATTCCCGAGACCGCGGCACCGAAGCTCGAACACGCCGACGGCGCCGTCATCATCCGCCGCCACGACACGCTGTGGCAGATCTCGCGGCGCGTCTATGGCCAAGGCGTGCGCTACTCGACCATCTACCTCGCCAATCAGGATCAGATCAGGAATCCAGACCGCATCTGGCCGGGGCAGGTGTTCAAGGTCCCGGAAAAATCGCAGGAAGGCGAAGCCGCCAACCTCAAGGCGATGGGCGACCAGATGACGACCGCCCCTGCCAAGTCCAACTAGAGGTCCAGCAGAAATCTTTTTTCTTCGTTAGGCTCTCTTGCGGAAAGTTCGTTCATCGTCTATCGCCGATAGACGATGAACGCTCCCTTGACCGAGAAGACCTGTGGCTTCGCCGACAGCCAGTCCGTCGCCGCGAAGCTCGCCGCGCTTTCGCATCCGGCCCGAATCGAGATCCTCCGGCATCTGTCGGCCAGCCGCTCCTGCTGCTGCCGCGAGGTCGTCGACCATCTCGACCTGGCGCAGTCCACCGTTTCGCAGCACCTGAAGATATTGGTCGAGGCCGGGCTGGTCCGCTACGAGCCGGACCGGCAACGCTCGCGCTATGAAGTCGACGGCGATGCGCTCGCCGATGTTTCCGCATCGCTGGCCGCGCTCGTCAATTCGTGCTGCACCGGCCGCTAATCATGATCCCGAATCGAAGGACCGCGTCAGCGAAAAGTGGAAGCCGGTTTCGGAAAAGGTGACGGTCAAGCAGTGAGATATAAGAAAAAGGCGATAAAAATGGCCGAAAAAACCGTTTCCGCTGAATCCGGTTCGACCGTCAAGACATTGCGCAATCTTTGGCCCTATATGTGGCCGGCCCACCGGGCCGACCTCCGGGCGCGGGTGGTGTGGGCGACCGTGCTTCTGGTGGTCGCCAAGCTGACACTGGTTGCCGGCCCCTATTTCTTCAAATGGGCGACCGATGCGCTAGCCGGGGATGCCAAGTCGGTGCCGCCGCTGCCGGCCTTCCTGCTGGCGCCGGTCATGCTGGTCATCGCATACAATGTCGTGCGGCTGGTGCAGCTCGGTTTCAACCAGCTGCGCGACGCGCTGTTTGCCCGCGTCGGACAATATGCGGTGCGCCAGCTCGCCTTCCGCACCTTCATCCACATGCATCAACTGTCGCTGCGCTTCCATCTCGAGCGCCGCACCGGCGGCCTGTCGCGCATCATCGAGCGCGGCACCAAGGGTATCGAGACGATCGTCCGCTTCACCGTGCTCAACACCTTGCCGACCATCCTCGAATTCGCGCTGACGGCCGCCATCTTCGCCGTCACCTATGGCTGGAAATACGTGGCCGTGGTGGCGGTGACGGTCTGGCTCTACATCTGGTTCACCATCAGGGCGAGCGACTGGCGCATCGTCATTCGCCGCGACATGAACGACAGCGACACCGACGCCAGCACCAAGGCGATCGATTCGCTGCTCAATTTCGAGACGGTCAAATATTTCAACAACGAGAGCATGGAAGCCGAGCGCTTCGACCGTTCGATGGCGCGCTACGAGACCGCCGCCACCAGGATATGGACCTCGCTCGGCTGGCTGAACTTCGGCCAGGGCGTCATCTTCGGTCTCGGCACGGTTATCGTGATGTGCCTTTCGGCGCTGGAGGTGCAGGCTGGTACGCAGACGGTTGGCGACTTCGTCTTCATCAACGCCATGCTAATCCAGCTTTCGGTGCCACTCAACTTCATCGGCTTCATCTATCGCGAAATCCGCCAGGGTCTGACCGACATCGAGCAGATGTTCGATCTGCTCGATGTGCCGCAGGAGATCGTCGACAAGCCGGGTGCCAGGCCGCTGGTCGTCGGCGCCGGCAAGGTCGAGTTCCGCGACGTGCAGTTTTCCTACGATCCCAACCGCAAGATCCTGAAAGGCATCAGCTTCGAAGTGCCGGCCGGCAAGACGGTTGCCATTGTCGGGCCGTCGGGCGCCGGCAAGTCGACCATTTCGCGGCTCCTGTTCCGCTTTTACGACATCCAGGGCGGCAAGATACTGATCGACGGCCAGGACATTCGCGACGTGACGCAGGAGAGCCTGCGCGCGGCGATCGGCATGGTGCCGCAGGACACCGTGCTGTTCAACGACACCATCGCCTACAACATCCGCTACGGCCGCGTCGATGCCAGCGAGGAGGATGTGCACAAGGCGGCAGAACTCGCTCAGATCGGGCCATTCATCGAGCGGCTGCCCGACGGCTACCGTTCGATGGTCGGCGAGCGCGGGCTGAAACTGTCGGGCGGTGAGAAGCAGCGCGTGGCGATCGCCCGCACCATTTTGAAGGCGCCGCCGATCCTGATGCTCGACGAGGCGACCTCGGCTCTCGACAGCCATACCGAACAGGAGATCCAGGCGGCGCTCGACCTCGTCAGTAAGGGCCGCACGACCATCGTCATCGCCCACCGGCTGTCGACGGTGATTTCGGCCGACGAGATCATCGTGCTGCAGGACGGCCAGATCGCCGAGCGTGGCACGCATGCCGCCTTGATGCGCAAGGCCGGTCTGTACGCGTCGATGTGGGACCGCCAGCGTGAGGCAACCGAGGCCGAGGAGCGGCTGCGCATTGCTCGGGAGCGCGACGAGTTCGGCGTCGTCGTCCGCCGCCGCCCCTCGGAAGTGTCGTAGCCCTTATGGCCAGCCGGCGCCCGGTGCGGAAGCCTCGATGCTGAGCACCTGGCCGGTGCGGGCATCGCTGATCATGTGTTCGAAGCCGCGCCATTCGGCGGCGACGATGAACAGTGTCTTGCCATCGGCGCCGCCGAGCATGCAGGCAAAGCAGCCGCGATCGGCATCGACACTCTCGAGCATTGCGCCGCCTTCGCGCACGCGCACGCAGTGCCGGTTGGGCACGTCGGCATACCAGACAGCGCCTTCGGCATCGAGACAGATGCCGTCTGGAAAGCCGTTGCCGAGGTCGGCCCATCGCCGCCGGTTGGCGAGGCTGCCATCGGCGGCGATGTCGAAGGCGGTTAGCCTGTTGGCGTGGGATTCAGCGACGATCAACGTTTTGTTGTCAGGCGTCACCGCCATCCCGTTGGCAAAGGCGATCTTGTCCGCCACCTGCCGCACCGACCCATCCGGCGCAATCAGCACGATGGTGCCGGGGCCGAAATGCTGGCCGGGAGCCGGCGCCGGCCCACCGCCATTGACGTAGATGTTGCCGCGCCCGTCGACGACGATCTCATTCCAAGGGCTCGTTGAAAAACCCCGCAGATCGGCGTGGGTGGCCAGCGTACCGTCTGCTTCTTGCCGCAGCACCAACCCCTCACGCCCGCAGACGACGACCAGGCGACCGTCCGGCAGCCAGTCGATCGAATAGGGCAGGGTGGCCGGCACAGTGAGCATGACCTCACTGTTGCCGTCGGCATCGACGGCGATGATCTGGCCGGTTCCCCAGTTGCAGAACCAAAGCCTGCCATCATGCCAGCGCGGCGACTCGCCGAACGCCAGACCGTTCATCACGACATTTGCTTCTTTGGCTGCTAATTTCTGCGACGGCATTGCGGGCTCCCAGGTTTCGTGCCGTAGGCGCCCCACTCGGCCGATATAAAGCGCCTCTCACCAAGGACGGGCGAGGATGCCGCGCGCCGACAACTGCGCCGGTTTTTTCGCAAAGGCCGGATCGGTTCCAATATGCGTAAACCGGATACGTGCCCCAACGCACCCGCGCCGAACCGGCTTTCGCTCATTGTTGCGTTGCGGCCACAGGGTGTTTCCGCTATTGAGGCCGGACCTGAAACTAGGCTGTTTCCATTCCATGGACCTCGTCGACACGATCAAGAAAACGTTCGTTCCGATCCATCGCGAAGGCTATCCGTTTATCGCCGCCTTCGCAGCGGTGACGCTTTTCCTCGGCTATTTCTCTTCGATCCTGTTTTGGGTCTGCCTGATCCTGACCGCCTGGTGCGTCTATTTCTTCCGCGATCCCGAGCGCGTCACGCCTGTCGATGACCGGCTGGTGGTGAGCCCGGCCGACGGCATCATCACGGCGGTCGGTCCGGCCGTGCCGCCGCGCGAACTTGGCCTCGGCGGCGGCGAGATGACCCGCATCTCGGTGTTCATGGACGTCTTTTCCTGCCACGTGAACCGGGCGCCGGTGCGCGGCCGCATCACAAGAATCGAGCATCGGCCGGGCCAGTTCCTCAACGCCGCACTCGACAAGGCGAGCGCCGACAACGAGCGCAACGGGCTGGTCATCGACAGCCCCAACGGCACGGTGGCCGCGGTGCAGATCGCCGGCCTGGTGGCGCGGCGCATCGTCTGCTGGGCCGAGACCGGCGGCACGATCGGCATCGGCGAGCGCTTTGGGCTGATCCGCTTCGGCTCGCGCGTCGACGTATTCCTGCCGTCGGCCGCAACGCCGCGTGTCGCCGTCGGCCAGACTGCGGTCGGTGGTGAAACCATACTGGCCGAATTCGGCGGCATTGCCGCAACGCCGCTCGTGCGGGTGTCCTGAGCCGTGGGCGCGCCGTTCAAGAAATTCGAGGCGCATGGCAGCGGCGGTCCGCGCATCCATGAAATCCCGATGCGCATGGTGCTGCCCAATCTCGTCACCGTGCTCGCCATCTGCGCCGGCCTGTCCGGCATCCGCTTCGGCTTCGAAGGCCGTTTCGAGCCGGCAGTGGTGATGGTGCTGCTCGCCGCCTTCCTCGACGGCATTGATGGCCGCCTGGCGCGGATGCTGAAGGCGACGTCCAAATTCGGCGCGCAGATGGATTCACTGGCCGACATCGTCAATTTCGGCGTAGCACCCGCGCTGGTACTCTATGCCTTCCTGCTCGACCAGGCCGGCTCGCCTGGCTGGATTGCCGCGCTCCTGTTCACCATCGCCTGCGGGCTGAGACTCGCTCGCTTCAACGTGCTCGACGAAGAAACAGATCGCCCGCAGTGGCAAACCGAGTATTTCGTCGGCGTGCCGGCGCCGGCGGGTGCAGTGCTGGTGATGCTGCCGCTTTATCTGTACTTCCTGCGGCTTGGCGTGGAGCCGTCCCGCCCTGCCGCCTTCGTCGCCGCCGGCTTCACCGTTCTGGTCGCCTTCCTGCTGGTCAGCCGGCTGCCGGTCTATTCCGGCAAGAGCCTGAAAGTCCCGGGCGACAAGGTGCTGCCGATCATCCTCGGCGTCGTCCTCCATATCCTGCTTTTGATGACCTACCCCTGGTACACGCTGACAGCGTCGGTCGCCGGCTATCTGCTGTTCCTGCCGTTCAGCGTGCGCGCCTATTCCAGGCGCGCCAAGCGCGAAGGCGAGAAGGTGCCGCCTTCAGACATCGGCTGACAGGCCTGTCGCCAATTCGCTCCGACGGTCACCTCAAGCATTTGCAGCCAAGTGGAACCACTTGGCGTCGCAGAAATGCGGCTAAAACAAATAGATAGAGCGGGATGCCCAGTTCAATTCGGACGCATCCCGCTCTAGCGGGAACCTGCCGGGCATCTTGACCGTTTTGTTTCAGCGAGGCGAGCGACCTCGCGAAGCGCCTTGCTACCAATCTCTCAAGTTGCTGTGCCAGGCGCAGGAGTTGAAGAAGAGTGAGGAGAAATGGCTGTCGTCCTCATTGGTGCGTTGCTCATTGTCGCTGGCGTTGTGTACATGGCTGGCGCAGCCCTATGGCGCGGGCGGCTCAGCGAACCGGCACCTGTTCGCACGGCGGCGGATAGCTCGACGCCAAATCTCGCAACGCCAGGCCCGACACTTGAGCCGCGGCGGCGCGGCCTCGGTTTCCTCGGCCTGTCGCAGAACTGGCCGGGCCTGCTGATGATGGCGGTCGGGTTCATCCTGCTGTTGTCAGTGGTGGTCCTCTAAGCGCTAAGCTGCCGCGCTGAGCCCCAGCCGGTCAATCGCCAGCTTGCGGGTCGAGACATAGTCGGTCTTGCCTGAACCCAGCACCGGGATTTCCTCCACCTTGACGATGTCGTTCGGCACCATCAAATCGGCGGCACCGGCTTGTCTGCCAAATTTGCGCAATTCATCGGGGTCGGCGTCATCAGCGGTGGTGACCAGCACGATGCGCTCGCCGCGGCGCCTGTCCGGCACCGCCACCACAGCGTGGTGCTCTTCCGGCCATAGCGACTGCACCAGCATCTCGACTGCGCCCAGCGACACCATCTCGCCGGCGATCTTGGCGAAGCGCTTGGCCCGGCCGCGAATGGTGATGAAGCCTTCGCGGTCGACCGAAACGATGTCGCCGCTATCGTGCCAGCCGTCGAGCGGCTGCAATTCGCCGGGCCTATCTGATGTCATGTAGCCCATCATCAAATTCGGCCCGTCGAGCCACAACCGTCCGGCGCCGCTAATGCCCTCGACCGGCTCGAGCTTCATGCGCATGGCCGGCAACAGCCGCCCGACCGTGCCGTCGCGGCCGTGGATGGCGGTATTGACGGCAACGACTGGTGACGCCTCGGTCAGGCCGAAACCCTCAATGATCTCGGCCTGAAAACGCTCTCGGTAGACGCGGCGTGTCTCCGGTTTCACAGCCTCGGCTCCGGCGACGATGAAGCGCAGGCTGGAAAAGTCGCCGTCCTTGGCGGTGCGCGCATAGTTGGCGAGGAACGTGTCGGTGCCGAACATGACGGTCGGCCTTGCCTTGCGTGCGACCTCGGGGATCAGCTTGTAGTGGAGCGGCGAGGGATAGAGAAATAGTTTCACTCCGGTGACCAGCGGCAGGATGGTGCCGCCGGTGAGTCCGAACGAGTGGAACACCGGCAGCACGTTGAGCAGGATATCGGCCGGTGAGATGGTGATGCGGGCTTCGGCCTGCATGGCGTTGACGAGAAGGTTCCTGTGCGACAGCACCACCGCCTTGGGCGTGCCTTCCGAGCCTGAAGTGAACAGGATCACCCCTGGCTTGGCGGCATTCTGCCGCTGTAGCGGCCAGCGCCACAGCAAGGCGGCAGCGAGCTTGTCCAGTACGGTTACGCTGGCCCGCACATCCTCCAGCCACAACAGCTTGGCGCCGCCTTCTTCTACCGCCGCGACGATGTCAGCGAGGCTGGCCTTGTCGACAAAGGCGCGCGACGAGACCACGGTGCGGATCTCCGCCGTGCGCACGGCGGCGGTCACGCTGGCCGGGCCTGCGGTGTAGTTGATCATCGCCGCCACCCGGCTCGCCGACAACAGGCCAATGAGCGACAGCACGACGCCATTGGCGTTGGGCAGCAGCAGTCCAACCGCTTCGCCCGGCGCCGTCACCGCCTCGAAGCGGCGGCCCAGCACACGCGCGCCGATGAACAGTTTTCTGTAGTTCAGCGTGCCGCTGACCACGTCTTCGACGATAGGATGCGAGGCGCCGACACGGTCGGCGGCGTCGCGTATGGCGAGGAACAGGCCGCGGTTAAGATCGCTGCCGAAAAGGCGGGCTTCGGCGACACGGTCGAACAGCGCATTGGTGTTCGAGGACTGTTCAGGATTTCGTGCCACCAG
This sequence comes from Mesorhizobium sp. WSM4842, assembly GCF_055901575.1. Classification (NCBI taxonomy): domain Bacteria; kingdom Pseudomonadati; phylum Pseudomonadota; class Alphaproteobacteria; order Hyphomicrobiales; family Phyllobacteriaceae; genus Mesorhizobium; species Mesorhizobium sp. WSM4842. The sequence goes on along the minus strand of NZ_CM148372.1, from coordinate 5,358,942 downwards.
CTCGGCGATGGTCATTGGCTCCAGCACGCTGATCGACAGAAGGGGAAACCAGCGCCGCGGCGCCTTGTCCGCCGGCGTCAGCGATACCGGCAGGGTGCGCGCACCGGCGACGAAGATCGGCACGATGCGGGCGTCGGCCTGCATGGCGATGCGGGTGACGGCGCGAAACAGGCGAAATGTCTTGATATCAGGCTCGACCGCATCCGGCAGATAGACGGCAAGGCGGCCCTTGCCCTTCAGCACCCGCACCAGCCGGCGGCTGACGAAGACATGCTCGGCGTTGAAAGCGATGGTGCGGCCAAGCTCGCGCCATGGTTCGAGCCAGGGCGATCGCGCCGAGACTTCGTCGAGGATGTGCAGGGTGTCTTCCGGCAGTAGTGACAGCATCAGCGCCGGTTCGAGACGCGACTGGTGCGAAATGACGTAAATGACCGGGGCGGCTGTTCTGCGGGCGATCTTGATACGATCATCGGCGACCCGGTAGGTGAGCTTGAACGGCACGTAGAGCAGCGCCTGGGTGAAGCGCAAGCCGAGGCGGAATTTTTCCACCACGGCGATAAGCAGCCAGGCCGCGACGAGGCCCGCAAGCAGCGCCAGTGTCAGGGTCATGCCGCGTCTCTCCCAACGGATTCTCACGTCGCGGCTCTTTCCTGGCCGCTTCAATGAGAACCTAGACGAAGTGGGCTCAACGTCAATGCTGCTCGACCAGGGCTGGCTGCAGGCCTGTTACGCTTCACCGTCGCTAATATGACTTGCGGGATGAGCGTGGAACTGAACGGCGCCCTTCAAGCCGCTTTCAACCTCCCGCTGATGAAACGGAATTCCTGTGTCTTGCCGCCATAGCCATAGGCGGCGGCCGGCACTTCGTGCACGAAGGCGTAGCTTTCTTCGTGCATCTCACCCAGCATGCGGCCAAAGGCGGCGAAGATCGCCTTGAGATAGGCTTCCAGTTCGAGCTTGGTGTTGGTGCCGTCGACCACCTTGATGTCGAGCCAGAAGGTCTTGGCGCCGTGCTCGGCCAGCGACTTGCCGCCGGCGAACCAATGCTGCGGGTCGAGATAGGATATGGCGACCGCGGTGATGGTCGGATCCTTGCGCAGATGCATTGCGGTCAGTTCGGTCACTTCCCTGGCGATGGTGGCGGACAGAGCGGCATCGGGCCTGCCGGTGACGCTGACATTGATGATCGGCATAATTTTTCTCCTCGGGTTACGCGGCATCTCTTCGCCGTCAGAAATCTTTGCCATCGCTCTTTCATTATGAAAATCAAATTGTTTTTGGCAGACACTTTGATATTATCGAATTATGCGAATGCTCGACCCCGATCTCCTCAAAACCTTTCTCGCCTTCGTCGATGGCGGCTCGCTGGCGCAGGCGGCGTCAGTTGTCGGCCGCTCGGCGTCGGCGGTGACCACGCAGATGCAGCGGCTTGAGGATATTGTCGGCGAACCGCTTCTGGTGCCGCAGGGGCGGGGCCGCGTCCTGACGCCGGCCGGGGAGGATCTGGTCGGCCACGCACGGCGTATCCTGGCAGTGCATCGCGCGGCGTGGCTGGCCCTCAAGGGCGTGCGAGCCGATGGGCGCGTGGCCATAGGCACGACACAAGATTTCGCCGACAGCGGCCTGCCGGATTTGCTCAGGGCCTTCGCCGTGAGTCATCCACGCGTCAGGATCGAATTGCGCGTCGGCCGCTCCGCCGAATTGGCCGAGGCGCTGCAATCCGGCACCCTCGATCTGGCGATCGCCATGCGCCAGGCGCCGGCGCCGGACGAAGTCGGCGTGCTCCGCGAGCCGATGGTCTGGCTCTGTTCGCAAAAGGGGCTGGTTTCGCGCCAGGACGAGCTGCCGCTGGCGCTGCTCGATCCGCGTTGCGGCTTTCGTGAAGCAGCGATCGCGGCACTCGACACGACCGGCCGCCGCTACCGCATCGCCGCCGGCAGTGCCAGCCTGGCAGGACTGCGCACAGCGGTGAATGCCGGCATCGCGCTGACGCTGCGGACGGCGCGCTTTGCCCATTCCGGCATCGTCGAGGCACCGCGCGACCTTGGGCTGCCGCCGGTTCCCATCGCCGAGTTCGCCATCCGGCTGCGCCAGGATGCCGAGCCCCCAGCACAGCATCTGGCTGCGCTGTTCAGCGGCAATCTTGCCTTGGCAGGCGCACCAAGCTGATTTCGCAAAAAGAAAAAGCCGACCTTGCGGTCGGCTCTAGGTTAGACGGGCCGAGGGGTTTGGGGGGACTTGGGGTGACCCGTCGAACCCAACAATGCCTGAACCCGATGATGGTTCCATGACTTTACAAATTTATTTCAGGGGCAGTTTTTCTCAGGCAGAGCGCTGCCTCGCCATGTGCCAGTCACGCCCGGCATGGGCGAACACAGCGCAGAGCACGATGGCGCCGCCGATCATGCTGGCGGCCGGCGGGACTTCGGCCAGGAACAGGAAGGCGAACAGGATCGCGAACGGCACTTCAGCCGAGCCTAGCAGGCCGGATTCGGCTGCCGGGATGAGCCGTGCGCCCTCCGTCCACAGGATCGAGGCCAGCGCGAAGGACATGCCGAAGGTGACGAGCAGCACTGCGTCTCTGGCCGAAACCGCCAGTGGATCGGTGACGAACCAGCCGAGCACGAACAAAAGGAACGCCGACATCGCTCCGGCCCACACCACAGGCGTGTCGCGGAAAGCGCGCACCATGATCATGTAGAGCGCGCTGCCGATTGTCATCAGCAGCGCCAGCCCGTCGCCGAACAGATGCCCGGTACCGAAGCCGGACCAGACCATGATCGCCACACCGCTGAGCGACACGGCGGCGGCGGCAAGCGTCTGCAGTCGGAAGCGCTCACGGACCAGCATGAAGGCAAGCAGCGCGGTGACGAAGGGCGCGGTGGCGTAGATGATCGCGACGTTGGCGACGAAGGTGAATTTGAACGCTGAGATGAAGGCGATGCTGGCCAGCGCGCCCTCGATCGCCAGCAGCCAGCCGCGCCACCCGAGACGCAGGCTTTCACGCCTGCCGGAGCGGCGGCGGCGCCAAAGCACATAGAGGGTGATCAGGATCGAGCCGACGAAGCCGCGCCAGCAGGTGATGGTGAGCGGGTCGGCATGGATCGACTTGGTCAATACGCCGGTGAGGCCGAACACCGCCGCCGACGCCGAAACCAGGATGATGCCAAGGGTGCGCTCGGCGGCGGTGTCAGTGGTGGCTGGCATGCTTAGGGATCCCGTCATGTCACCAGACTATGCTGCCTTGTCCTGACATCGTACTGTCAGCAGCGGTTGGCGCATCCTACAGCCGCTTGTGGAAATGTTCGTTGCCGATGATCAGCAGGCCGGCCCCAAAGATCAGCGCCGCGCCAAGAAACACTTCGCGGCGCGGTGGCCCCGCTGGTCGACCGTTTTTTCTGCTAATGACGCAGCAATGTCTGGACAGCTTGTCACTACGGTCCAAACGTCGTGAAATCGAAGTTTTTAGGCCGTATCGGTTCTATTCGAGTATCCTGACGAGCGATAAAGCCGACTGCCAAAAGGGTTGGACATGGACGCCACCGGACTGAAGGCCATGCAGGCGCCGCTCAAGGAGGCCTATCGCGAAGATGCGTCGAGCGCGCTGGTCACGCTGAGGGCCAGGGGCTCGATCGACGACCAGTCGATCGCCTGCAAGGTCGAGACCGGCAGGGCGCTCGCCGTTGCCGGTCTGCATCCGGCTACCGGCGGCTCGGGGCTCGAACTGTGCTCGGGCGATATGCTGCTGGAGGCGCTGGTCGCTTGCGCCGGCGTAACGCTGAAGGCAGTGGCGACGGCGCTGGAGTTCAAGCTCGGCGCCGCCACGGTGGAGGCCGAAGGCGATCTCGACTTTCGCGGCACCTTGGGTGTGGCAAGAGATGCGCCGGTCGGCTTCCGCGCCATCCGGCTGACATTCGGCCTCGACAGCGACGAGTCACAGGAGCGCGTCGACGCGCTGCTCAAACTGACCGAACGCTACTGCGTGGTGTTCCAGACCATCAATACCAGGCCGGAACTGACGGTCAGCGCTCAGCGCTGAACGCGCGCCGGCTACTCACTTTCGCCCTCGTCGGCGAAGGGCGAGGCGCTCGGCACGCACTGCACCGACCAGCCGGCCGGCGTTGGCTGCTTCTGATATTCGGTGACGGCGGAGGTGCACTGTTCGCGGGTGTCGAACGTGCTGGGCAGCACCACCATGCCGCCTTGCGGGCCGGCAATCACCAGATACCAGACCAACGCTACGCTCGGAGCCGCCATGGGATTTCCTCTTTTGTTGTGGGAGTCGGGCGATCCTATCAACTCTGGGCAATCGACGAAAGCGCGGCCGGGCGCGGTGGTTCGCCACGGCAGCCCGCGTGAATGTCCTACGTCCGTTGGAACGGCTCAATTCACGGCAAAGCAGTAGAACAGGCCGTCGCCACCGGTGCTCCTCAGCGCCTCCTGACTGCAGCCGCCACGTGAAGCGTGCGAGGAATTCCACGATTTGGCGGCGGCCGAATCGTCGAGACCGGTGCGGTCGTGATGGCCCGTCATTGCCGCACCTTCTGCTCCGCTGAGCGTCCAGTCGCCGCAGGTCTGGTCGGCGATTTTCGTGCCGTCGGGCTTGGAGCCGGTGAGCACGTCGTGCCGGTTGGGCTTGTCGCTGCGGCCGTTGATCATTTCGCCCTTTTCGTCGAGCGCCGTCTGCTTGGTAATGGCGTTGGCATCGCTATGCAGCGAAGCGACATCGTCGGCGATCTTGACGCCCTTGGCGTTGAACCACGGTCCCTTGCCGATGCGATCGCGCGCATCGGTGTCGCTGGTCGAGAGATAGGCGCGCCATGTTTTGCCGGTAACGCCGGCGGCTTCGGCCAGCGAACCGCAATGCGCGTCGGCTCCTGCGAGGCCGCCGAGATCAGCGCCCTTGCCCAAGCCAACACTGGTGACGAAGAAGCTCATCGTCGCATCCTGTGAGGATGCGACGCCGACAGCTGTTAGCGATGCAGCGGCGGTGACGAGAAGCAGTCTGCGCATGGTGGTCCTCCGTTTGCGAACATTTGGCATTCCGACAACGTCGGTTGCGGCGCTATTCCTCCGCCAAAAAATGCGCGATGCGTCTACTCCGGCTGCCGGTAGGCAACAAAGCGATTATGCTTGGCCTGGAAGATCAGCCCGGTTTCCCTGAGCGCAGGGCTGGCCAGCGGCACGATGCGCTTGGCGATCTCCTGGGGATGCGGCAGCGTCTCCGGATCCTCGCCGGGCACCGCCTGCGCCCGCATGGCGGTACGGGTGGCGCCGGGGTCGGCGGCATTGACCCTGAGGGCCAAGTTTTCCGTCTCATGCGCCCAGGAACGCATCATCGTCTCGACCGCCGCCTTCGACGCCGCATAGGGCGCCCAGAAGGCCCGCGCCGAATGGGCGGCGTTGGAGGAAAGCACGATGGCGCGGCCGGCATCGGAGAGCCTGAGCAACGGATCGACCGAGCGAATCAGCCGCCATGTCGAGGTGACGTTAATGGTCATCACCTTCTCGAAGGTCTTGGCCTCGACATGGCCGATCGGCGAGATGACGCCGAGCACCGCCGCATTGGCGACCAGGATGTCGAGCTTGCCCCAGCGCTCGTGGATGGCGCCGCCCAGCCGGTCGATGCCGGCCATGTCGGCGAGGTCGAGCGGCACAAGTGTGGCTTGTCCGCCCGCCGCCTTGATCTGGTCGTCGAGTTCTTCCAGCCCGCCGACGGTGCGGGCAACCGCGATGACATGCGCTCCGGCAGCGGCAAGTTCCAGGGCGATGAAGTAGCCGACGCCGCGCGAGGCACCGGTGACGACCGCGACGCGGCCGGAAAGGTCGAGGGCAGGGGTCACCGGGCAGCTCCGAAGGTTAGCGCTCTATGATGTCCGGCAGGACAGTGGGGGCGCGACACAGCAATCGCGACGAAATTTGCAAACCGGCGAAATTCGCGGGTTGCAGCAAGACCTACGAACCTCCTGCCGCCAAGAGCGACAGCGTGCGCACATTGTCCGAACCTTCGAAGTCGGCAAGCCGGGTCGGATATTGCCCGGTGAAGCAGGCGTCGCAGAATTGCGGCTGCTCATTGTCGCGGCCGGCCTCACCGACGGCGCGGTAGAGCCCGTCGATCGACAGGAAACCGAGTGAATCGACGCGGATGAACTCGGCCATCTCTTCCACCGACATGCGCGACGCAAGCAGCTTCGACTTCTCCGGCGTATCGACGCCATAGAAGCACGAAGCGCGCGTCGGCGGCGAGGCGATGCGCATGTGCACTTCCTTGGCGCCGGCATCGCGCACCATCTGCACGATCTTCTGGCTGGTGGTGCCGCGCACGATCGAATCGTCGACCAGCACCACGCGCTTGCCTTCGATCATGCGGCGGTTGGCATTGTGCTTGAGCTTGACACCCATGTGGCGGATCGAATCGCCAGGCTGGATGAAGGTACGGCCGACATAGTGATTGCGGATGATGCCGAGCTCGAACGGGATGCCCGCGGCTTGCGAAAAGCCGATCGCCGCCGGAGTGCCGCTGTCCGGCACCGGCACGACAATGTCGGCCTCGACCGGGCTTTCCAGCGCCAGCTCGGCGCCGATGCGCTTGCGAACTTCGTAGACGTTGCGGCCTTCGACCGACGAATCCGGACGCGCGAAATAAACATATTCGAAGATGCAGAAGCGGGTCTTCTGCGGCTCGAACGGAAACAGGCTCTCGATACCCTTGGCTGTGACGACGACCATCTCGCCGGGCTTCAGGTCGCGCACGAAACGCGCGCCGATGATGTCGAGCGCGCAGGTTTCGGAAGCCAGGATCCAGGCGCCGTCGAGATCGCCGAGCACCAGCGGCCGGATGCCGAGCGGATCGCGGCAGCCGATCATCTTCTTTGAAGTCATCGCCACCAGCGAGAAGGCGCCTTCGACCTGGCGCACCGCATCGATGAAGCGCGAGTTGAGATCGCGTTCCCTGCTGGTAGCGACCAGATGCAGCAGCGTCTCGGTGTCGGAGGTCGATGAGAAGATCGCGCCCTGTTTCTGAAGCGCGCGCTGCACGGTCATGGCGTTGGTGAGGTTGCCGTTGTGGGCGACGGCGAAGCCGCCATCGGCGAGCTCGGCGAAAAACGGCTGGATGTTGCGCTGGCCGGCGCCGCCTGTGGTGGCGTAGCGCGTGTGGCCGATGGCGCGGTTGCCTTGCAGGCTGTCGATGACGCGCTGCTTGGTGAAGGTGTCGCCGATCAGGCCGACGTGATGTTCGACATGGAACTGGGTGCCGTCATAGGAAACGATACCCGCTGCTTCCTGGCCGCGATGCTGCAATGCATGCAGGCCGAGCGTGACGATAGCCGCGGCGTCCTGCCGGCCAAAAATACCGAACACACCGCATTCGTCATGGAAATGATCGTCAGCTTCGGCGGAAAGCAAGTCGTCTGCGTCTGCCATCTTCAGCTCCGCTAAAGTCGCTATATAGTGTGATGACTGCTCGAGAGCAACGTAGAGTTTGCCGCTTTCACATGATCGTCAGTTTGCCGGCGCCGGATTGGCCGGTGCATTGTCGGCTGGTGGCGCGTTGGTCTCGCTGCCGTCGAGCGCCGGAGCATCGTCGCCGGTTGCCGGTGCGTCCGCCGCGGGTGCGTCCGCCGCCGGAGGTGTCTCGGCTCCGGTGTCGGGTGCCGGCTGATTCGGATTGAGCCTGTTGAGGATCGCGTTTTCCGGATCCTCGGGCAGCAGGCTTTCGAGCTTGGCGCCGATCGATTCGAGCAGCGGCCGCGACTTGGCGTTGGCGACCCAGCCCGGAGCCTTCGGGCCGGCCAGCCAGTTGAAGAACAGTAGGGCCACCGCGACGACCAGGATGCCGCGCGCCGCGCCATACAGGAAACCGAGCGTGCGGTCGAGCGCGCCGACCCTGGAATCTATGATCCAGTCGGCGAGTCTCATGGTGATGACGGAGACGACGATCAGCGCGACGATGAAGACGATGCCGGCGGCCACCACCATGGCAATCTTCTCATTGTCGACATAGGGCTGAACGTAAGGCAGGACCGGTTGGTAGAAGAAGAACGCCGCAGCCGCCGCCGCTATCCAGGAGACGACGGAGAGGATCTCGCGCGAAAAGCCGCGAACCATGGCGAGCATCGCCGAGACCAAGGTGAAGCCGACGAGAATTCCGTCAAGCAGCGTAATCGGCATGTCTTTTGCCCCACTTCATGAGCCGCGTCACTCTTGCTCGTCGGCGCGGCTGCGCCGTGAGCCGGCTATGCGCGCCACGAGATCGGCAAGCTCGGTGGGCTGGAAAGCTCCGGCCCCTATGCCGCCGGCAAGTTCCTCGCTGCCCAAGGGCAGAACCGCGCTTCCAAAACCCAGCTTTTCGGCTTCCTTCAGGCGCTGCTGCGCATGCGCAACCGGCCTCACGGCGCCCGAAAGGCTGATTTCGCCGAAATAGACGCAATCGGCGGGAAGGGCAAGACCGGTGAGCGAGGAAACCAGTGCGGCCGCTACCGCCAGATCGGCAGCCGGCTCCGAGATACGGTAGCCGCCGGCGACGTTGAGATAGACGTCATGCGTGCCGAAGCGGACGCCGCAATGGGCTTCGAGAACGGCGAGGATCATCGACAGCCGGGCGCCGTCCCAACCGACGACGGCGCGGCGCGGCGTGCCCAGCGACGACGGCGCCACCAGCGCCTGGATCTCGACCAGCACCGGGCGGGTGCCTTCCATGCCGGCGAAAACCGCGGCGCCCGGCGCCTTCGCATGGCGTTCGCCGAGAAAAAGCTCGGACGGATTTGCGACCTCGCGCAGGCCCATATCAGACATTTCGAAGACGCCGATCTCGTCGGTTGGTCCGAAGCGGTTCTTGACCGTGCGCAGGATGCGGTAGTGGTGGCCGCCTTCGCCCTCGAAATAAAGCACCGCGTCGACCATATGCTCGACGACGCGCGGCCCGGCGATCTGGCCTTCCTTGGTGACGTGGCCGACGAGCACGATCGCCGCGCCTGTGGATTTCGCATAGCGGATCATCGCCTGGGCGGCGGCGCGCACCTGGGTGACGGTGCCGGGAGCCGAATCGGCCATGTCGGTCCACAAGGTCTGGATCGAATCGAGGATCACGAGGTCCGGCCGCTTGCCGTCGGCGATGGTGGCGAGGATGTCCTCGACATTGGTTTCGGCGGCAAGCTCAACCGGGGTCGAGGCGACGCCGAGCCGCTGCGCACGCAGCCTGATCTGGGCAACCGCCTCTTCGCCCGAGACGTAGACGATGCGGTGGCCCTTGGACGCCAGTGCTGCGGCAGCCTGGGTCAACAGCGTCGACTTGCCGATGCCGGGATCTCCGCCGACCAGAAGGGCCGAGCCGCGCACGAAACCGCCGCCGGTGGCGCGGTCGAGTTCGCCGATGCCGGAGACGATACGCGGCGCATCCTCGATATCGCCGGACAAAGTCGTCAGCACCACGGCGCGGCCCTTGCGGGCATTGCGGGTGTTGGCCGGACCCGAGCCGATGCCGCCGGACGTGCCTTCTTCGACCAGCGTATTCCACTCGCCGCAGGCATCGCATTTGCCGGCCCAGCGCTGATGCACCGAACCGCAATTCTGGCAGATGAACTGGATGCGGGATTTAGCCATGGAGCCGCACCCAGTTTTGAATGGTGGCTGACTGGAACTGTCCACGTATCCGAGCGTGGTTTGGAGAGTGTGGATGCAATTCAGTGCTTCTTGGCGTGAGCGCGGACTTCGGCAAGCGCCTCGTCGAGCAACTCAGGATTGGGCGGTAACATCTGCGTGTCGTAGATGGAGATCATACCTTGTGTCTGGCCGGCAAGTTCAGGCAGGCCTTTCCGCGCCTTCTCATCAAATCCGTCAACATAAAACAGGAAATGCTGGCCGGTTAGGACGGGTACACCACATCCTCCCATGATCAGCGTGGTCGTAGAGATCGTACCACTCGCTTCCGGCTTGCCCTTGAACACCTCGATTGTCTCGTAGCGTACGTTAACCAGTATCCGGCCATCGCCCGCGTCGGCTGGGACATCCCCAAGCTTTGTTGAACTAAGCTCCGTGGCTGTCACCCGGCCATGGAACACCAAGGCCGCCTCTGCAAATGCTCGCTGCGGCGTCCAGCCGGCAGGCATGGAACAAGCGGAAGCGATCCCGGGCAAGACAGCCGCGCCTAGGAGCGCGTGAGCAAGAGAGGCCGGAAACCCGAAACGGTTACCCATGTCTACTCAAACCTCTCCGCAATATGATGCTCTTCGGCGAGGTCGGAGAAGCGGGTGAACTCGCCCTGGAAGGCGAGGCTGACCGAGCCGGTCGGTCCGTGGCGCTGCTTGGCGACGATGACCTCGGCCTTGCCGCGCATCTCGTTCATCTCGTGTTCCCATTTGATGTATTCGTCGGTGCCCGGCTTCGGCTCGCGGTTCTTCAGATAATATTCCTCGCGATAGACGAACATCACCACGTCGGCGTCCTGCTCGATCGAGCCCGATTCACGCAGATCCGAAAGCTGCGGGCGTTTGTCGTCACGGCTTTCGACCTGGCGCGACAGCTGCGACAGCGCGATGATCGGCACGGCAAGCTCCTTGGCCAGCGCCTTCAGGCCGGTGGTGATTTCGGTGATCTCCTGCACGCGGTTCTGCGAGGATTTGGCGCTCGAACCCTGCATCAGCTGGATATAGTCGATGACGATGACGTCGAGGCCGCGCTGGCGCTTTAAACGACGCGCGCGGGCAGACAACTGAGCAATAGAAATGCCGCCGGTCTGGTCGATGAACAGTGGGATCTTCTGCATGGTCTGCGAACAGGCGACTAGCTTTTCGAAGTCCATCTCGCTGATCTCGCCGCGACGGATTTTTGACGACGGGATTTCGGTCTGCTCGGAAATGATGCGGGTGGCGAGCTGTTCCGATGACATTTCGAGCGAGAAGAAGCCGACGACGCCGCCATTGGCCGCCTTGAACGAGCCGTCGGCCTGTTGCGCCGGCACATAGGCCTCGGCGATGTTGAAGGCCATGTTGGTGGCAAGCGATGTCTTGCCCATGCCGGGGCGGCCGGCGATGATGATCAGATCGGACGGCTGCAGGCCGCCCATCCGGCGGTCGAGATCGCGCAGGCCAGTGGCGACGCCCGACAGGTGCCCGTCGCGCATATAGGCGGCGTTGGCCATGTCGACGGCGGTTTTGACCGCGTCGGTGAAGCTCTCGAAGCCGCCATCATAGCGGCCGGTTTCGGCCAGTTCGAACAGGCGCCGCTCGGCATCCTCAATCTGCTCGGACGGCGACATGTCGACCGGCGCATCATAGGCGATGTTGACCATGTCTTCGCCGACGGTGATCAGCGCGCGTCGTGTGGCCAGATCATAGATGGCGCGGCCGTAGTCGGCGGCGTTGACGACGGTGACCGCCTCAACGGCCAGCCGCACGACATATTGCGCGACCGTCATGTCGCCGACCTTCTCGTCGGCCGGCAGGAAGGTCTTCAGCGTGATCGGAGTCGCTATCTTGCCCATACGGATGAGCTCGGCGGCTACTTCAAAGATCTTGCGATGCAGTGGCTCGTAGAAATGGCCGGATTTCAGGAAGTCCGAGACGCGGTAGAAGGCGTCGTTGTTGACGAGGATGGCGCCGAGCAGCGCCTGCTCGGCCTCTATGTTGTTCGGCGCCTCCCGATAGAGTGGTGTTTCCGCCACGCCGAATTTTCGCGCTGCCTCTGCCATGATGTCCCCGATTTCGATCCCGGTCTTTCGATATCAGAACGGGATAAGTCGGTGATGACATATCTGCATCAGTCCCCGTCCAATCAGCTTTGGTGCCCGCGATTCACAGCCGAGGTTTTTCGGTGGAAAGAATCTTGATTGACTCGAATCAAGACGGCGAGCTTAGCCGTTCTCGGGCGAGAACAAAACAGGAAAATAGCTGCCAATCACTCCGGCAGCGCGTCGCCCCAGCCCAGCCGCCGGGCGGCCTTGAACACATCGCCGTCGCGCTTGGTGAACAGTTTCTCATCGGCACTGCCGTCCTTTTCGCAAAGTTTCAGCAGGACCTTGCCGGAGCCTGATTTCGGCGGTGCGATCACACGCGCCTGCGGTGGGGCAACAGCTTGGCGGGAGGCGGCGAGATAGATGAATTTCTCGTCCTCCCATGGCACGTCGGCGTCTTTGGCCAGCCGGTGCAGGCGCGAACGCGCGACGCGCTGCGAAAAATGGCACCAGTCGGGCGGCACGAGCGGGCAGGGCTCCTCATGCGGGCAAGGCGCAAGCACATGCGCTCCCGCCTCGATCAGTTGCCGGCGCACGGCAAGAATGCGCTGCCATCCGGCCGGCGTGCCCGGCTCGACGACCAGCAGCGTGTCGTCGGTCAGGTGCCAGAGCCGGTCGATGAGTTTTGGCAGCGACGCCGGTCCGATCTCGTCCAGCACATAGGCGCAGGTGACCAGCTCGGCCGGCTTGAGATCGGCAAGGTCGATGGTGACATCGCCGGCCAGCCAGGCGATCCTGGCCGTCATCGCCTCAGTGGCAAGCGCCTCGCCGACCCGGCGCACCGCGGCGCTCGCCTCGATCAGCACCGCCTGCTCGAGGTCGGGCCAGAGATCGAGCGCAGCCCAAAGCACGGTACCAGGGCCGGCGCCGACATCGAGCAGGCTTTTGGGCGCATAATCGGGCCTTGGCTCGCTGACCGCATCGAGGCTGGCATGGACGGCGGCATAGGTTGCCGGCAGCCGCGTCGCCAGATAGGCCTTGACCGCCATCTCCTCGGCCATGTGCAGGCGCCCGTCGCGCAGTTCGGCGCGGTAGCGGTCCGACAGCGTTTTTGCCGCTTGCTTCAGCGTCGGCAGCGGCACTTTTTCGAGGAGGCGCTCGACGCTCTGTCGAAGCGGGATAGGCAGTTCCATAGCTCAGGCACCCCGAGGTGCGAGCAGGATGACCGAAGCGCCAACGATGCAGAGCGCGGAACCGGCGAGGTCCCAACGGTCGGGGCGAACGCCTTCCACCAGCCACAGCCATCCGAGCGAGGCGGCGATGTAAATGCCGCCATAGGCAGCATAGGCGCGGCCCGCCGCGCTGATGTCTACCAGCGCCAGCAGGAAGCCGAACAAAGCGAGCGAGACCAGGCCCGGCGCCAGCCACAACGGTGACTTTTCCAGCCGCCACCACGCCCAGATCGAAAAGCAGCCGGCGATCTCGGCAAGGGCAGCAACGATGTAGATGAGATAGGTCATGAAAAAAGGTCTCGCGGCGGCGACGAGACCTTTTTCAGCGTGCGGGCCGGCAATGGCAAGCGCAATGGCGTGATCGTCGACAGTCTATTCCGTATCAGCCACCTTGCGGCGCCGCGCGGGCTTGGCGGCAGGGGCTTTTGGGCGATGTCCCATGTCGCGCATCTCCAGCGCCTTCTCGCATTTAGCCATATAGTCGCGAGACATCGGCAGCGTGTCGTTCTTCTTGGCAATCTGGATCTGGAAGATCACCAGATCCTGCCAGCGGAAGGCTGCTTCCGAGGCCCCCAGGTAGAACTCCCACATGCGGCAGAAACGCTCGTCATAGATCGCCTTGGCCCTGTCGCGATTGGCGGCGAAGCGCTCGCTCCAATGCCTCAGCGTCTCGGCATAATGTAGCCGCAGGATTTCGATGTCGGTGACGATGAGGCCCGACTTTTCGATCGCAGGCATTACTTCAGAGAGCGAGGGTATGTAGCCGCCGGGAAAGATGTATTTGCGGATGAAGGCGCTGGTTGCCCACGGCGCGCCGGAGCGGCCGATCGTGTGCAGCAGCATGACGCCGTCCGGCTTCAAAAGCGTCGCCGATTTGTCGAAGAAGGTGCGGTAGTGGTTGACGCCGACATGCTCGAACATGCCGACCGAGACGATGCGGTCGAAGCGCTCGTTGAGCTCGCGATAATCCCTCACTTCGAAATGCACGCGGTTTTCCAGCCCCTGCGCATGGGCGCGGTCGGTGGCGACGCCATGCTGTTCGGTCGACAACGTCACACCTTGCACGTCGACGTCGAAGGACTTGGCGAGATAGATGCCGAGCCCGCCCCAGCCGGAGCCGATGTCGAGCACCGTCTGGCCGGCCTTCAGCCTGAGCTTGGCGGCGATGTGGCGCTTCTTGGCGGCCTGGGCCTCATCGAGCGTCATGTCCGGTTGCTCGAAATAGGCGCAGGAATACTGCATGTCCTCGTCGAGGAAGAGCCGGTAGAGGTCGCCCGACAAATCATAGTGGCGCTGCACGTTACGGCGCGCGCGCGCCGCCGTGTTGATCTGCTGCAGGCGGCGGAAGGCGTGGCGCAGGCCCTCGATCGCCTTCGACCAGGTGGCGTCGATGCCGCCGCTACCCATGTTCTGGAAGGCGATGCGCATCACCCCCAGCACGCCGCCCTCGAGTATGTCGAGTTCACCGTCCATATAGGCTTCCGGCACCGCCAGCATCGGATCGAAGGTGATGGCGCGCTCGGCATGCGCGGTCTTGATGTGCATGTGCACCAGATCGCCGCTGCCGTCGCCGAAGATCACCGAGAGGCCTTTCGGTCCGGTGACTTTGAGATTGCCGGTGCGCACCAGGCGGTCGAGAATGCGTTTCAGCAGAATATTCATGACCAATGTCCCCTCTCGGTCAGACACGCTGTCTTGGCGCATGACCCCGAAAATCGAAATCGATTTTCGGAAAGGATCATGCGCCAAACCAAAGTTCTACAGAATCCTTTCCGCGTCCAAAGGACGCGCGGCGCTGTAGTCTGCCTCAACATATAGGGGTTCGAAAAGTTCCTTTTGGCACAAAAATGCCCAGGCGAGGGGCCCGGGCATTGGTCCAGAAATGATTGGAAGCCGACGAAACGTTTTAAAGCGCCGCTCTGACGCTTGTGACGTGCAATCAGCCGTTGTCTTCGCCGCCTTCGAACTCGGCATTGGGGTCGAAGAAGTTGTCCGGGCGGGCATTGTCGTTGATGTCTTCGCCATAGATGGCTTCGGCGGTGGTCAGCGTCTCGCCCTTGGCCTGGCGCTCGGCTTCGTCGGCCGTGCGGGCGATGTTTAGCGTGATGGTGACCTCGACTTCCGGATGCAGCGCGATCGCCACATTGGTAAGGCCGATGGTCTTGATCGGCTGGTTGAGCAGGATCTGGTTGCGGTTGACCGAGAAACCTTCCGCCGTCAGCAACTCGGCGATGTCGCGGGTCGACACCGAGCCGTAGAGCTGGCCGGTTTCGCCGGCCGAACGCACCGCGATGAAGCTCTTGCCGTCGAGCTTTTCCGAAATCTGCATGGCCTCGGACTTGCGCTCGAGGTTGCGGGCTTCGAGCTGGGCGCGCTGGCCTTCGAATTTCTTCTTGTTGGCTTCGTTGGCGCGCAGCGCCTTGCCCTGCGGCAGCAGGAAGTTGCGGGCGAATCCATCCTTGACCTTGACGGTATCGCCCATCTGACCGAGGCGGGAAACGCGCTCGAGAAGAATGACGTCCATGGTTTTGTTCCTTCGTTTGGGCGCCAAATCGCTGGCATCGACGCCGAATTGTTTGGAACAGGTCAGGAAGCTGAGGGCGTCGCCGCCTGTGTCGCTGTCCTGCCTGTCGCGGCAGTTAGAGGTCTTCACCTCAACCTGGGATTTGATGGCAACCCCGCGGCGCCCGTCGCCGTGGGAAAAGCGGGCGGCGAACCGCCCGCTGAAAGAGTGCTAGCGAACCACGTAGGGCAGCAGGCCGAGGAAGCGGGCGCGTTTGATCGCCTTGGCGAGCTCGCGCTGCTTCTTCTGGCTGACGGCGGTGATGCGCGACGGCACGATCTTACCGCGCTCGGAAATGTAGCGCTGCAGCAGACGTACGTCCTTGTAGTCGATCTTGGGCGCGTTGGCGCCGGAGAACGGGCAGGTCTTGCGGCGGCGGTGGAACGGGCGCCGGGTCGGGATCTGGTTGATGTCGACCATTATTCTGCACCCCCTTCAACACCTTCGCGCGGACGGCGCGGACCACGTTCTGCACCGGCGTCGCCACCGAAGCTGCGCGGCGGGCGATCGCCACGGTCGCCGCGATCGCGGTCGCCGAACGAGCGCGGGCCGCGGTCACGGTCGCCGAAGCCGCCGCGTTCCGAGCGCTCCTCGCGCTTCTGCATCATCGCCGACGGGCCTTCCTCATGCGCATCGACCTTGATGGTGAGGAAGCGCAGCACATCCTCGGACAGGCCCATCTGACGCTCCATCTCGTTGAGTGCGGCCGGCGGGCAGGTGATGTCCATCAGCGTGTAGTATGCCTTCCGGTTCTTGTTGACCCGGTAGGTGAGGGACTTCAGTCCCCAGTTCTCGACCCGGCCGACGGACCCGCCATTCGCGGAGATGACGCCCTTGTACTGTTCGACAAGCGTATCGACCTGCTGCTGCGAGAGGTCCTGCCGGGCAAGAAACACATGTTCGTAAAGAGCCATATTGTTCTATTGCCTTTCTTCGTTTCTCTCCCGGTTCCCGGCGGCAAAAGCCTCTGCAACTTCTCTGACCCGCCGATCCCTAGGGGGCGGGGAAGAAAGGAGCATGACGAGACGGTCGAGAGCGGAGACACGGGAGGCGGAAGCGCTTCTGGCTCCACACGAAGGTTTCGAAAAAACCTCCGGCCCTCCGTTCAGCCCCCAGCAAGGACCGGCAGATTGCGGGCGTCTATACAGGAATTTGGCCGCAAGGCAAGGGCGAGCCGAAAATCCGCCGCCGCGAGGGCGACATGTCGCGGCATCTTCAGCTTGTATGCGGAACGAGCTTCTTCACCGTTTCCGGGAAGAAATCGGGCGCTGCGCGGCGCTTGCCGAACATCATGTCGTATTGCAGCAGACGGAAATCGCGAATGGCCGGGTCGATTTTCTTCTTGCGCGCCCAGTCCGGCGTGGCCTCGCCCGCCGGCGTCATCAACAAATTGCGGTCGACGACGCTGTAGCGCTCGCGCATCTGGCCGAGGAAGCCGGTGTAATAGGGGTGGCTGATCCCGGCCGTGGTCAGGACATGGTAGGGCAGAAAGACTGGACTGACAGTGCCCATGTCCGCGACCGGACCGGTGCGGTTGGACCATACGATCAGCGGTGTTCGGTGATGCAGCAGCATCTGGTCGGGCGGCTCCTTGCGTGGCGCGACGTTATCCTTGAGGAAGCCGGTCTCGACATAGACAGGACCGAGCGGCGGCAGATGGTCGCCGAAGAAGGCGATAACCGTCGGTCGCCGCCGGTTCTTCGCCCATTCGACAAGGCGCTCGAGGCTCTTGTCGGCGTCGGATGCGCCTTCCGTGAAGCTCAGCAGCGAATCCTTTGCCCACTGGCTGGTCGGAGCCTGCACCTTGTGGGTCGGATTGTAGTAGCGATTCGGTTCGTAGGGTCCGTGGTTTTGCAGGCTGACGGCGAAGTAGAAGAACGGATTGTCCGTGGCGTCGGCTTCGCGGATGATCTCGTCGGTCATTGCCGCGTCCGACGCTAGCGGCCCGCGCTTTTCGAGATACGGCATGTTTTCTTCGGACTTGAAGTCATCGAAGCCGAACTCCGCATAGACCGGCGTTCGGTTCCAGAACCAGCTTGTGCCCGGATGGATGGCGCGCGTCTCATAGCCCTGGCTCTTCAGGAACGTTGCCATCGACGGCACCGGCGCGCGGACATATTGCTGGTAGGGGATGCTGCCGGCCGGCAGGAAGGCGTTGGAAAGGCCGGTCAGCGCCTCGAACTCGACATTGGCGGTCATGCCGCCGAATTCGGGCGAGAATACGTGGCCAGAGCGCAGCGCCCGCACGTTGGGAATCGGATCGGGCGTGATGGTGACGCCGGGCAGTTCGGTCGGATCCCAGAAGGATTCGCTCATGACGATGATGATATCTGGCTTCTCGGTCGGTACCGATGCCTTCACATCAGGCCTTTCGATCGCCGCGATCGCTTTGTCGGAGTAGCCGGCAGGCGCGGGGACATGGGCCATCGGCACGTTGAGCGCGAAGGCCAGTGCGAAGCCGTTGGAGGCGTAATTTTCCTTCTGGTCCCACATGATCGGGATGATTTGCAGCCGGTCGCGGGTCCACGAGAACGTCGCGTAATCCATGATCGACACGAAGAAGGCGAGCAGCGGCACGGTCAGCGTCAGCCTGGCCAGCCGCCCCTTGCGACCGAGCGCCGGTACCCGGCGGCGCCACAGCCGCCAGCCATAAACGAGCAGCGAGAGGCTGCCAACGATGCCGACCGCCAGAGCGATGGCGGTTCCCGGACGTTCGCGCACCAGAAGCGGCATCAGCGCTACGATCTGGCGTGAATAGAGGAAATCGGTCGGATAGAGCGGATCGCCGAGATAAAGCGATTTCTGATGGCCGACGAAGGCCAGCGCCAGGGTCAGCGGCGCGACGATAATCAGGCTCTGGTGGCTGCGGCCGAGCACTGCGTCGAGGCCGATCAGAATCAGCGCGAAGATGATGATGGTGGTCCAGCCCGGCTTGAAGGGCTGCAGGAAGAATGCGACGGTACCGGCAAAGTCGCCGCGCACGATCAGTTCGATCGCAAAAACCAGGATGGTGGCGGCGAGAAGGCTGACGAGGCCATAACGGATAACAGGCCATTTCCGGCCCGGCAGATAGCCGGTGGCCGGATCGCCTTCCAGAAACTGTGGCGCGGCTTTGCCAGCGCCCTTCCCAGTCCTTGCCACGTTACAATTCCCCCGACCATACACAAAAGCGTCATTGAGCTGTCATCGATATGTCACGAAAAGCTAGCGCCTGTGGCTGAAATAAGAAGAGCCAGCAAACGAATCGTGAGCGATTTTCATCATGAGTGATCGATAAAAAGCCTTTTGGAACAGGTACTCGGCCAGCAATACCGAGCCGGAGTGGCCCGGGTCGGGCCGATACCGGACTTGACTTGCCCGCCCGCCTTGCGTCACAGGCAGGAAAAAATCAGCCGGTTGGGAGCCACACATGGCCGTTGCATTCACCTTTCCGGGACAGGGCAGCCAAGCTGTCGGCATGGGCAAGGACCTCGCCGACGCCTTTCCGGAATCGCGGAAGATCTTCGAAGAGGTCGACGACGCGCTCGGCGAAAACCTGTCGAAGCTGATCTGGGAAGGGCCGGAAGAGACGCTGACGCTGACCGCCAATGCCCAGCCGGCGCTGATGGCTGTGTCACTTGCCGCGATCCGGGCGCTGGAATCGCGCGGCTTCTCGCTGAAGGACAAGGTCGCCTATGTCGCCGGCCATTCGCTCGGCGAATATTCGGCGCTTGCCGCCGCCGGTTTCGTTTCGGTCGCCGATGCCGCCCGGCTCTTGCGTATCCGCGGCAATGCCATGCAGGCGGCAGTGCCGGCCGGCGAGGGCGCCATGGCGGCGATCATCGGGCTGGAACAGGCCGATGTCGAAGACGCCTGCGCTGAAGCGGCCAAAGGTTCAGCCAAAGATTCAGTTTGCCAGATTGCCAACGACAATGGCGGTGGCCAACTGGTGATCTCCGGCGCCAGGGCGGCGGTCGAACTGGCGGCGAGGCTGTGCACGGATAAAGGCGCCAAGCGGGCGCTGATGCTGCAGGTCTCGGCACCTTTCCATTCGGCGCTTATGGCACCGGCGGCCAAGGTCATGCGCAATGCGCTGGCCGAGGTCACGAAGAACGCGCCGTTGGTGGCCGTAGTCTCTAACGTGTCGGTCACCCCGTCCAGCGATCCGGACGCAATCGCCCGCCGCCTGGTCGAACAGGTGACCGGCCGCGTGCGCTGGCGCGAAACGGTGGAGTGGTTCGGCGCAAATGGCATTGCGACACTTTACGAGGTGGGCGCCGGCAAGGTGCTGTCGGGACTGGCGCGGCGCATCAACCGCGATATCGCCACCGGCGCTGTCGGCACGGCGGCGGATGTCGAGGCGGCGCTGGCGGCGCTCGCATAACCGCCGAGATTTGACCCCACCCGTGTAGGGTGTTCTCTTAGATCAGGAGACAAGACATGTTCGAATTGACCGGCCGCAAGGCGCTCGTCACAGGCGCATCGGGAGGCATCGGCGAGGCTATCGCCAGGGTGCTGCATGCGCAGGGCGCCGTTGTCGGCCTGCACGGCACCCGCGTCGAAAAGCTGGAGACGCTGGCGGCCGAGCTCGGCGAGCGGGTCAAGCTGTTCCCGGCGAACCTTTCCAATCGCGACGAGGTCAAGGCGCTCGGCCAGCAGGTCGAGGCCGATCTCGAAGGCGTCGACATTCTCGTCAACAATGCCGGCATCACCAAGGACGGTCTGTTCGTACGCATGGCGGACGCCGACTGGGATACGGTGCTCGAAGTCAATCTGACCGCCGTGTTCCGGCTGACCCGCGAACTGACCCATCCGATGATGCGGCGCCGGCATGGCCGCATCATCAACATCACCTCTGTGGTTGGCGTCACCGGCAATCCCGGCCAGACCAATTACTGCGCCTCCAAGGCCGGCATGATCGGCTTTTCCAAGTCGCTGGCGCAGGAGATCGCCACCCGCAACATCACCGTCAACTGCGTCGCTCCGGGCTTCATCGAATCGGCGATGACCGACAAGCTCAACGACAAGCAGAAAGAGGCGATCATGGCAGCGATCCCGACACGGCGCATGGGCACCAGCGCCGAAGTCGCTTCCGCCGTCGCCTACCTCGCTTCCAACGAAGCTGCCTATGTCACCGGCCAGACCATTCACGTGAATGGCGGCATGGCGATGATTTGACAGTTGCGGGAAAACACCCCTTTTCGCCTTGGACCCAGGCCGATTTTCGTGTAATGCGGCCCGCAACCCGGCGGTTCGGGCAAAAACCGGCCCGGTGCTGTTGCGTTTCCGGCCGGACCATCTTTCAGCTTGATTAGCGGCATTCTGCCCGCTAACGAAGACAGACAAACAAAAGACGAGGATGCCCAAATGAGTGACACCGCAGAGCGCGTCAAGAAGATCGTTATCGAGCACCTTGGCGTCGATGCCGACAAGGTGACGGAGCAGGCGAGCTTCATCGATGATCTGGGCGCGGACAGTCTCGACACGGTCGAACTCGTCATGGCGTTCGAAGAAGAATTCGGCGTCGAGATCCCGGACGATGCGGCCGAAACCATCCTGACTGTTGGCGATGCGGTGAAGTACATCGATAAGGCTTCTGCCTGACGCTATTTGCAGTCATCACCGAGGAGGACCTGCGATGAGGCGTGTCGTCGTCACGGGCCTTGGGCTGCTTTCGCCCTTCGGCGTAGGCTTCGAGCATGGCTGGAAGGAGCTTCTTACCGGCCGCAGCGCAGCCAAGCGCATCACCGAGTTCGAGGTGGAGGATCTTGCCTGTAAGGTCGCCCACGTCATTCCGCGCGGTAATGGTGAGGACGCCACCTTCAATCCCGAGGCCGTTCTCGAGCCGAAGGAACTGCGCAAGATCGGCGACTTCATCCTCTACGGGCTCGCGGCCGCCGACGAGGCGCTGAAGGATTCGGGGTGGGCACCGAAGACGCATGAGGAACAGTGCGCCACCGGCGTGCTGATCGGCTCCGGCATCGGCGGCATCGAAGGCATCGCCGAGAACGCGTTGATCCTGAAGGAGCGCGGACCGCGCCGCATCAGCCCGTTCTTCATCCCCGGCCAGATCATCAATCTCGTCTCCGGCCAGGTTTCGATCCGGCATGGGCTGAAAGGCCCCAACCACGCCGTCGTCACCGCTTGCTCCACCGGCGCGCATGCCATCGGCGACGCCGCTCGGCTGATCATGTGGGGCGATGCCGACGTGATGGTCGCGGGCGGCACCGAGGCGCCGGTGACGCGGCTGTCGATCGCCGGTTTCGCAGCCTGCCGTGCGCTGTCCACCGACCGCAACGACGCTCCGGAAACGGCCTCGC
Organism: Mesorhizobium sp. WSM4842; assembly: GCF_055901575.1. Taxonomy (NCBI): domain Bacteria; kingdom Pseudomonadati; phylum Pseudomonadota; class Alphaproteobacteria; order Hyphomicrobiales; family Phyllobacteriaceae; genus Mesorhizobium; species Mesorhizobium sp. WSM4842. Next base: position 5,337,177 of record NZ_CM148372.1, on the reverse strand, counting down.
GTCCCTATGACCGCGACCGCGACGGCTTCGTCATGGGCGAAGGCGCCGGCGTCGTCATTTTGGAGGAACTGGAACACGCCAAGGCACGCGGCGCCAAGATCTATGCCGAGGTCACCGGTTACGGCCTGACCGGCGATGCCTATCACATCACCGCGCCGGCCGAAGATGGCGACGGCGCCTTCCGCTGCATGGTTGCGGCGCTGAACCGGGCCAAGCTGACGCCCGCAGACGTCGACTACATCAACGCGCACGGCACCTCGACCATGGCCGACACGATCGAGCTCGACGCCGTCGAGCGGCTGGTAGGCAATGCCGCGTCGAAAATATCGATGTCGTCGACCAAGTCGTCGATAGGCCATCTCCTGGGTGCGGCGGGCGCCGCCGAGGCGATCTTTTCGATCCTCGCCATTCGCGACAACATCGCGCCGGCCACCATCAATCTCGACAACCCGGAGCGCGAAACGGCGATCGACCTGGTGCCGCACAAGCCGCGCGCCCGCCAGGTCGACGTGGCGCTGTCCAATTCCTTCGGCTTCGGCGGCACCAACGCCTCGCTGGTCTTCCAGCGCTACAATGGCTGACCGGTCCGCCGACCGGCACGGTCTATGCGTGCCGTCAATTTTGCCATATTCGCCCCTACTGTGCCCAAGGGGATTCGTTGCACGATCAAACGGTAGGGCGCCATGAGCACAAATTCGGCGGACAATGGGGAATTCGGGCAACGGTCCGCACCGTCGGGTCCGATCATGCCGAAGACGGCCAGCGAAGCATTGCGGCCTGAAGCCGGCACGCCGCCGCCCAAGCGCTCGCGCGCCTCGCGCAGCCAGTTCGTCGTGTTTATGAACTTCGTCATCTCCTTGGTGATGCTGTTGGTTCTGGCGGCCGGTTTTGCATTGTATTTCGGCAAGCAGGAATTCAACGAGCCCGGCCCGTCGGCCAATGCCGACACCTTCCTGGTCAAGCCGAACACCGGCGTCCAGGAAATTGCAGAGCAGCTCGAGCGGCGCGGACTGATCAGCGACGCGCGCATCTTCCGCCTTGGCGTGCGTGCCTTTGGCAATGATTCGGAACTGAAGGCCGGCGAATACGAGATCAAGCCGCAGGCCTCCATGCGCGACATCATGGAGTTGCTGAAGAGCGGCAAGTCGGTGATGTATTCGCTGACCGTCCCCGAGGGACTGACGGTCGAGCAGGCGCTGCAGCGCATCGCCGATCAGGCAGCGCTCGACGGCGATATGCCGGCGACCATTCCACCCGAGGGCAGCCTTGCCACCGACACGCTGCGTTTCACCCGCGGCGCGACACGCCAGCAGATGGTCGAGAAGCTTTTGGCGGATCAGAAGAAGCTGGTCGAGGATGTCTGGCAGCGGCGCGCCCCCGATCTGCCTCTGGCCAATGTCGACGACTTCGTCATCCTGGCTTCGATCGTCGAGAAGGAGACGGGCAAGGGCGACGAACGCTCACGGGTCGCCGCCGTCTTCCTCAACCGGCTGGCCAAGGGCATGCGGCTGCAGTCCGATCCGACCATTATCTACGGTCTGTTCGGCGGCAAGGGCAAACCCGCCGACCGCCCGATCTACCAGTCGGACATCAAGAAGCCGACGCCCTACAACACCTATCTGATCAATGGCCTGCCGCCGACGCCGATCGCCAATCCCGGCCGTGCGGCGCTGGAGGCGGTAGCCAACCCGTCGAAGACCGACGAACTCTATTTCGTCGCCGACGGCACCGGCGGTCACGTCTTTGCCGCGACGCTCGCCGAGCACAATGAGAACGTCGCCCGTTACCGGGCGCTGCAGAAGAAGCTGGCCGACGAATCCGCCAAGGCCGGTGCTGCCAAGGCCGACGCCGCCAAGGTGGAAGGTCAGACCGATGCGCCGGTTGACGGCGGCGATGGCGATGCGGGAGCGGCGCCGCAGTAGCGCCGGACGGTTCTGGGATCGTCCCTCCGATCCGTTGACGGCAGCGGACGTGCTGATTTTGAGATCAGGAGCATCTGCGTCCGATCCGGCGCGAAGAGGCGCTCCGGCATTTTGAAGCCGCGCATGATCTGGCCCGGAACCGCTTCCGGGATCATGCGCCAGGGGGAAGCAAGGGCATTATGAATTTGCAGAGCATGACCGGTTTTGCGCGGGCCGTCGCCGAACATGACGGCACGTCGATCGCCTGGGAGGTCAAGTCGGTCAACGGCAAGAGCGTCGAGGTCAGGCTGCGGCTGCCGCAGGGCCTCGAGCGACTGGAGCCGGCCGTCAGGCAGACGGTGCAAAAGCGCTTTGCGCGCGGCAATTTCCAGGCAACGCTGACCGTCGGCCGCGCCGCCGGCCAGCAGGCGCAGCCAGTGGTCAACGAGGTCTTCCTTAGGGATCTGGCACGGCTGGCCAAGCGGCTGCAGGAGCAGTTCGGCGCAGCGCCTGCGACAGCCGACGGGCTGCTTTCGCTACGCGGCGTGCTCGACATCCCCGAAACCACCGAAACCGAAGAGGCGCGGGCGGTGCTCGACAGCGCAATTCTCTCGGCGCTCGAAGTGGCGCTGGGCGGGCTGGAGCAGGCACGCCAGGGCGAGGGCGCCGCCCTGCGCTCGCTACTGTCCGGCCATATCGACGCTATCGAGGCGCTGACGCTGCGCGCCGAGGCCGATCCGTCGCGCGAGCCGGCGGTGATCCGCGAACGGATTGCCGAGCAGGTTCGGCTGCTGATGGATGCCTCCGCCAATCTCGACGCCAGCCGGTTGCATATGGAAGCGGCGTTCCTGGCCACCAAGGCCGACATCCGCGAGGAGATCGATCGGCTGAAGACGCATGTGGCGTCCGGCCGGGTGCTGCTGGCAGGCGGCGGCGCCATCGGCCGCAAGCTCGATTTTCTGGCGCAGGAATTCAACCGCGAATCGAATACGCTGTGTTCGAAGTCGAACGCCGCTGGTGTCACCGCCATAGGGCTGGAGCTGAAGGCGGTGGTCGACCAGTTTCGCGAACAGGTCCAGAATCTGGAGTAACCCTGATGGTTGCCAAGGAGCCTATGGTTGCCAGGGATTTGGGTTCCCGCATTCGCCGCCGGGGTCTGATGCTCGTGCTGTCGTCGCCGTCCGGCGCCGGCAAGTCGACGATCGCGCGCAATCTTCTGGAGAGCGATTCCAGTCTCGAACTGTCGGTCTCCGTCACCACGCGGCCACGCCGCGGCAGCGAGATCGAGGGCGTCCACTATCATTTCCGCACCATGCGCGAGTTCGAGCGGCTGCGCGATTCAGACGAACTGCTCGAATGGGCCGAAGTGCATGGCAATTGCTATGCGACGCCGCGTGAACCGGCCGAACTGGCGCTGGCACAGGGCCGCGACATGCTGTTCGACATCGACTGGCAGGGCGCCCAGCAGCTCAAGGAGAAGATGCGCGCCGACATCGTCTCGATTTTCATCCTGCCGCCCTCGATGAAAGAATTGAAGGCGCGGCTGAAGCGCCGCGCCGAGGACCAGGAATCGGTGATCGAGACGCGTCTGAAGAACGCCCGCAACGAGATCGAGCACTGGAAGGAATATGATTTCGTCATCATCAACGACGATCTCGACCGTGCCTTCGCCGAAGTGCGCGGCATCGTCACCGCCGAGCGGCTCAGACGCGATCGCCGGCCCGGCCTGTTCGATTTCGTCTCGGCGTTGCTCGACGAGAAGACGGACTAGGGGCCGGCGCAATCACACCGCGTTGGTCAGTCGCACGAATTCCTCGACGCTCAAGGTTTCCGCCCGCCGCGTCGGATCGATGCCGGCGCGGCTGAGCAGGGCTTCGCCGCCGAGGCTCTTGACGCTCTGCCGCAGCATTTTGCGGCGCTGGCCGAAGGCCGCTTCGGTGACGCGGCTGAGCTTCTTGACCTCGGCGGGCAGGGGACTCGCCCGCGGCACCAGATGCACCACCGACGACACAACCTTGGGCGGCGGCGTGAACGCTTGCGGCGGCACGTCGAAAGCGATTTTTGCCTCCGTCCGCCAGCCTGCCAGCACGCCCAGCCGGCCATAGGCATCGCTGCCGGGGCGGGCGACGATGCGCTCGGCCACCTCGCGCTGGAACATCAGCGTCATCGATGCGTAGAAGGGCGGCCACTCGGCGACGGTCAGCCAGCGTATCAAAAGTTCGGTGCCGATATTGTAGGGCAGGTTGGCGACGATCCTCACAGATCCATTGCCCCCATGTGCCCCTTTGGCAAGCGCTGCAAAATCCGTCTTCAGCGCATCGCCGGCAATGATCTCCAAACGGCCCGGATAGTGATCTGACACCTCCGCGAGCGCTGCCAGGCAGCGCTCGTCGCGCTCGATGGCGATGACCCGACCGGCGCCGTGGGAAAGCAGCGCCCGGGTCAGGCCGCCGGGACCCGGACCGACCTCGATCACCGTGGCGTCCTTCAGGTCGCCGGCGGCGCGCGCGATCTTGCCGGTCAGGTTGAGGTCGAGCAGGAAATTCTGGCCGAGCGCCTTTTTCGCCTGCAGCCCATGGCGTTCGATCACCGTGCGCAACGGCGGCAGCCCGTCGATGCTCATGCGACCGCTCTCATGCACAGGCTCATGCGGCGGCAGCCCTCGTCCCGGTGTCGGCAAGCCTGCGGGCGAGCCTTAGCGCCGCGATCAGGCTGTCGGCCCGGGCTATGCCCTTGCCGGCGATATCGAAGGCGGTGCCGTGATCCGGTGAGGTGCGGATGAAGGGTAGGCCGAGCGTGACGTTGACCGCCTCGTCGAAGGCCAGCGCCTTGGCCGGGATCAGCGCCTGGTCGTGATACATGCACAGCGCCACATCGTAGCCGGCTCGGGCGCGGGCATGGAACAGCGTGTCGGCCGGCAGCGGCCCGAAGGCGTCGATGCCCTCCGCCCTCAGCCTGTCGACCGCCGGGCGGATGATGCGCTCGTCCTCGGCGCCCATCGCGCCGCCTTCGCCGGCATGCGGATTGAGGCCGGCAATGGCAAGCCGCGGCTTGGCGATGCCGAAGCGGTGTTCGAGGTCGGCGGCGGTGATGCGGGCGGTCGCGACGATCAACTCCGTCGTCAGCGTTTTCGGCACCTCGCGCAGCGCAATGTGGATGGTGACCGGAACCGTGCGCAACTCGGGACCGGCGATCATCATCACCGGCATCGCATCTGCGCCGGTGTGGAGCGTCGCCAGATGCGCCAGATATTCGGTGTGGCCGGGGAAATGGAAGCCGGCATCGTAGAGCGGCTTCTTGGCGATCGGGCACGTGACGACTGCTGCTGCGCGGCCGCCAAGGCAGTCGTCAACAGCGCGGTCGATCGCCTCGATGATGCCGGCGGCGTTGGCTGGGTCCGGCCGGCCGGGGCTGTCGACGAAGCGGATGGCAAGCGGCATGATGGGCAGCGCGCGTGTAAAGACGCGCGCCGCTTCGGCTGGCATTGTCTCCGTGATTGGCACATCGGCGCCGAGCAGGCGCGCCCGTGCGGCGATCAACGCCGGATCGGCGATAAGATAGAAGGGCGGCACACCGGCGCTGTCGCGCGCCTGCCAGGCAGCAATGGCGATTTCCGGCCCGACGCCGGATGGATCACCGGCGCTCAGCGCCAGCGGAAGCTCTGCCTCTGGCGACTTCAGCGCTCAACGATGCGGGCTTTCTTCCGCAACTCCTCGACATACTTCTTGGTGAGCTCGTCGGCATCCTTGCCGCTCGAGCCTTCGCTCTGGAACACCATCTGGGCGGCCTTGTCGTCGGACACTTCGCGCGACGAGCAGATGCCGATGAACTCGACGCCGCGGTCTGTTTCGCGCGTGGCGGTGGCGCCGCCGACCTTGGTGGCCTTGATCTGGTCGGCCCAGTCCGGCGGCAATTGCGGCGCCAGTATCCGGCCGAGATCGCGCACGGTGACGTCGATCAGGCCCTTGGCAAATTCGCGCGAGGTGTTGCAGCCGTTGAAGCGGGCGCGCATGACGTCGGCCTCGCGTTTGCGCTTGGCCAGCGTCGCGCTGCGCTCGGCCGCCGGCACGACGAAGATGACCTGCTGCAGCATGTACTCCATGGCGGTTGGCTTGGTGCCGCCATTGTCGAGCATGCGCCTGACCACGTCCTGCTCGCTCATGGCGCCGCCGCTGTCGGAGCGATGGCGCGCGGTCAGCGCCTGGTTCCAGGCCATCTGGGAGCGGATGAATTCCTTGAAATGCTCCTTGCCGACGCCGGACTGCGCCATGACGCCGTCGAGTTGCTTGAGCTGCATCTTGTTGGTCGTGGCAAAGCGCTGATAGGCGGCGTCGACCTGGGCGTCGCTGATGCGGATGCCGAGACGCTTGGCTTCGGCGACGCGCAGCGTCTGCTCGATCATCTCCTCGGCGGCGTCGCCTTTCTTGCGCTGCAGGCGCAGGAAGGCAGCCCGATGCTGGATGTCGCCGGTGGTGATCGGTACGTTGTTGACGACGTATTTTATCTGGCTGGCGAAAGCCGGCGGCGTCATCATGGTGATCGAGGCCGAGGTCGCCGCCACCAGCAGCGCGAACCCTGCCGAAAAGAGGTATTTCCTCATCGAAAGCATCCCAATTCTATCTCGGTTCCGGCCCAATTCTATCCCATTTTGAGGGAGCTGGAATCCGTGCCTGCCCTATGCGGCGAAACGATGTCGTCAGAAGCGATGTGCGTCCACTTGGACGTACAAGATACGCTCTGACACTTTGAATCGTGCTTTCCGAAAATCAATTCCCGATTTCGGGCCGATGCGTTGGCCGGCCGCCCGTTCCGATCGTCTGCTGCTGGCCAGTCGTCTGCTACTGGACAGTGTCGATGGAACTTTGTGTCGAGCCGAAATCGCCGAGCGTGCGGAACGACAGGTTGAAACCGATGTTCTGCGACACTTCCTTGGTGCTCAGGTCGCGGGATTCCGAGAATGTCATCAAGTAGGTGAAGCATGAATCACTATAGGCAAAGCCGACCCCGTCCTTGACAAGGACGCTTTGCTCCAGATCGTAGGTGCCGGTTCCGAAGACACGCCAGTTCTCTGCAAGTTGCGTCGACGCGCCGAGCGTGACCTCGTGGCGATCGGTCGTGAAGCCATAGAGTGGCTGCGCCTGGATGAAGGCGTATTTGGCACTGAACGAAATCGGCAGGCCGGAATAGGCTGCCTTCACCTCGGCGCGGCGAACCTCGAAGCTCTGCTCGTCGAAGCGGCCGCTGACCGAGCCGGAAAGCCCCCTGGGGCTGTTGAAGCCGACAAGGCCGACATAATCGGAGGTCGCGTTCTCGAGGCCCGAATCGGCGCCGACGTTGACAAGGTCCGGCGCCGCGAAGGAGTTCTGGCCGTCAATCTGGTAGGATTGGCCGAACAGCGCGTTGGTGCTCCAGCCATTGTCATAGGCGCCGGAATAGCGCAGCCCGATATTGGCGCGCGTGCCGCCTTCCAAGCGGTCGTAACCGGAGAACTTGTCGCGCTCGAACAATGTCGTGGCGTCAAAGACGAAGCTCTGCGCGTCCTCGTTGGGGACAGCGAGGCCGCCGACATATTGCTCGTTCGGACGCACGAACACCTGCGCCATCGGCTCGAAGATGTGGCTGGAACTGGTCGACGAGAACAGCACCGGCCAACGCATTTCCAGCCCGGCGGTCGCCATGAAGCGGGCGAGCGACGATCGCATATCGTCGTCGACGCCGAGGTTAGACGCCATCTGATTGATGGCATTGAGCGATCCCGAAGAGGCATTGACATAGCCTGCGTCGCCGCGCAGCGCCAGCAGCGGCGTCAGCAGCAGCCCACCATCGGTGGTGAAGGTGCGCTTCCATTCCGCTTCGGCGGTGAGACGGCCCGACTGGCCCTCGATGCCGCGGACTCTGTTGACGGATGCATTGTTGTTCGGATCGGCAAGGACCGTATCCAGCCTGTCGCGGCTGATGGTCTGCGCGTTGACATTGAACGACAACTGCCCGCCGCCCACCGCCATGTCGGGGATGTAGGCGTAGTCGAGCGAGGGCAGCACCCAGGGCTGCTTGCCGGCGAGTGCGGTCGGATCGTCAGGGAGTGTCTCTTCCTGGACCTCGAAGCGCATGGCGCGCACGTCGAAATAGTTGCGGCCGTTGAGGCCGGTCAGGTAGATCGAGGAGCGATGCACGCTGTCGTTGAAGTCCTCGATGGCGTAGGTGCGTGAGAAGTTCTTGTCGGTCTGCAACAGGACATCCCAGCCGAAGTCCCAGCGCGGATTGATAGCGAACTGGCCCTTGGTGCCCATCATGCCGCGAAACTTGTTCGGGTCGCCGGGCGCACCCGAATCGACATTGTGCCCGTCGCTGTTGATGAACTCGTCGGGATCCTCTTGCCGGATGCCGGCGATCTTCAGGCTGTACTGGCCGTTGTTGAAGCGCTGGCGCCACTCGGCTTCGCCGAGGAAGCCCTGCTTGGTATAGCCGCTGCCGGTGACGGTGAGATCGTAAGTTGGTGAGAGCGCGAAATAATAGGGAACTTTGACGCCGATGCCGAGATCGCTCTCGTAGGCGATGCCTGGAATCAGGAAGCCGCTCTTGCGCTTGACGGTCGGGTCGGCAATCTCGAAGGCCGGCAGATAGGCGAGCGGAAAGCCGAAGAACTCGAAATTCGAATTCTCGAAGCGAACCGTCTTCTTTTCGCCGTTCCAGATGATCTTTCTGGCCTTGATGCGCCAGGTAGGCGCTTTGTCCGGTTTGTCCTCGCACGGCTCGCACGCCGTGTAGACGCCGTTGTGGAACGTCGTCAACACGCCGCCCATGCGCTCCGCGCTTTCGGCGGCGAAATAAGCCTTGTCGACGGTTTCGACACGCAGCGCGTTGACGAAGCCGTCGGCGAAATCGTCGGTGATGTCGACGTGCTGCGAATAGATCTTGGTGCCGTCGCTGTTGATGACCTCGACATTGCCGCTGGCGACGAGGCGTTTGGTGTTGCGATTGTATTCGACCCGCTGGGCGACGAGGCGGTTGCCGCCGTAATCGATCTGCACGCCGCCGACGGCCGTCACTGTCTGGTTGTCGTTGTCATAGACCAGCGTATCCGCCGCCAGCAGCATTTGCGAGCCGGCGGGAACGTCGGCTGCCATGTCGCTGATATCCTGGGCAAAAGCCGGGATATTCGGGACGACGCAAGCGAGCAGGCATGCCAAGGCGCTCGCCCCATAGAGGCGCGCCAAACCGGCCTGCCTATGGATGCGTAAAACCGCCCCCCTCACTAGCCGTCTTCCTTGTACAGCAAGAAAGTCACCCCGAAGAACATAGCCACGACAACCGGAACCCATGCAGCCACGACTGTGGGTACGAATCCCGCCACGCCGAATGCCTTGACCAGCACTGTCACGACATAAAGCAGAAACCCGGCCAGGACGCCACCCAGAATCATCGTTGCGGATTGGCCCATCCTCGCAAATCGCATCGACACCGTTGCGGCGATCAGCGTCATGGCGACGAGAAGGAACGGCAGCGCCACCAGCGAATCGAACTGCATGGCAAAGGCATTTGCCTTGAGGCCGAAGGAGCGGGCAACCTCGATCTTGCCGGGCAGATCATAGAAAGGAATGGTTTCCGGGCGCGCCAGCCGCTCTTGCACGAATTCGGGCTTGAGATTGGTCGGCACCCGGTCGCTTGCCACCGACTGGATGTTGCCGTCCCGGAAAACCTTGACGTCCTGCAGTTCCCAGTAGCCGTCCCGCAAAAAGGCGTGCGCCGCGTCCTTGCGTTCGACGATGTCACCTTGCGGGTTGAGGACGAAGAAGACGGCGTCGGCCATCTCCAGGCCCTGATTGAGAATGGCGCGCGCGCCGATAATGGTATCGCCGGAACTGGTTTTCTGCCGGATCCAGGGCTCGGCGTCGGCCGAGACGGTGGTCGACTTGCCGGAGCGGAGCTGGGTTTCGATTTTTTCGGACCAGGAAAACGCATGCGCAGCGATCGGGTTGATGACGCCGACCGACAACACCCCGAACAGCAGCGCCCCGATGCAGCACGGCAGCAGGAATTGCCATGCGGACACACCGGCCGAACGCGCGATGACCAGTTCATATCTGCGGTTGAGCGAGACCAGCGTTGCCATCGCCGAGAACAGGCCGACGAAGGGCACCGTCTGCAGCATGATCATCGGCATCCGCAACCCTGAAATGGCGAACGCCGTGCCGTAGGTAAAACCCGGCAAGCCGGTCGTGCGGCCGGAAAGCTCGGTGAAGTCGATCAGGAACACAAGCGCCAGGAGGCCGATGAAGAACCAGATGGTGATCGTCACGTAGCGGAAGAAGAAGTATCTGCCCAGAGTCCAGCCCATTAGCGTATCCAGCCCATCAGCCGGCCCCTTGGCCAGAAGCGCCGCGCCTGGCGAAGCGGAGCTTCAGGGCGCTCCAGCCGTCACCGAAGCGGCCGGCGAAATTCGTCATCCAGTCGGCCCAGGCGACCGGCAGCTCCATGGTCCGGTTGGAGACGATGAACCATGTCGCGACTGCGGACGCCACGATAGGGACGCCGTAGACCATATAGGTGTATTGCGGAACGTTGTCGGCCTTGCCGGCGGCAAAGAAACCAAGCCAGCGCACGAAAAGCGCAATCGCGATGGCCGTGATCAGCGGATGAATGCGCGCCTCGCGATGGGAGCGCGCGTCTCCCGCCACTGCAAGCGCGATCAGCGCGAAAACGAGTGAATAGGACCATTCGGAAAAACGCTGGTGGAGCTCGGCCAGGTACTTGTTCGGCCTTTTCTGGAATATCTTGTCGTTCGGACTGGGATTGAGCAGGTACTGGGTCGTCCGGTCCTTCGGCAAGAGCAATACGTCCGATGAGGCTGACATGAAGGCGGACAGGTCGAAGGCATAGGAGGTGAACCGGATGACCGAAAGATCGCCGGCCAGCGTTTCGCGATGGATAACGCCGTCGTTCATCATCAGCACCCTCTCGTCGCCGCTATCGATGATGGCGCCGCTCTTGGCGTAGTAGATAAGGTTGACGCCCTCTTCGCGTGAATCGGCGACGAAAATGCCGCCAAGGCGGTTGTCCGGAAGCCGCTCGCCAATCTGCAGGAACAAGCCGTCATCGATCTTGCGGAAGGTGCCTTCCTGGATAATCAGCGACAGAAGATCGGCACGCGAAGACGCCACCAGCTCGCGGTTTTTCTGTCGTGCATAGGGGTCGACGCCGTTGTCGACGGCAAACGAAAAGATGCTGGCCGCCAGCGCCAGGAGCATGATCGGCCTGACGATGGTCCAGCGCGAAGCGCCCGCGGCGTTCAAGACGGCAAGCTCAGAATCGGAATTCATCGCGCTCAGTGTCTGGGCGACCGCGACCACCAGGGCGAAAGGCACGACGATCGGGACGATCGACGGAATGATCAGCGCAGCGACTTCGAAGAAGGTCAGCGCCGACTGCCCGCTGTCGGTGACAAGGTCGATGCGGGCGAGCACCTGCGTCGTCCACACGATCGCCAGCGTCCAGATGAGCGCTGCCAGGAAGACCGCCAACGCACGACGCATGATGTAGCGTTCAACGACCTTCATGAAGGCTTTTCTCGATTTTGCCGAACGGCATCATGCCTCCAGACAAGGTAGTCGCCCGGCGACGACTCTACAACCGGTCCGTTGGCGGTTCGATCTGGTTCCCGTCCCAGATCGATATTTCCGGTGGGCCGGAGTGTCGGCGGCAATGGATAAGAAAGGGCGAACATCAATGGTTAACAACACGTTGCGGCAGGAAAGCGGGGCCGTGCCGCGACGAATCGCCATCGATTCCATCCGCCATATGGGATCGGATTCCGGCAAAGTCTTGCCAAATGCCGGAAAACGACCAAATGTCGCGCCGATCACGGTCCTGGCCGCCGTAGCTGCGACGGCGGCGAGACGAACCCGAAATTGCCCGGCCTGTGGTTTACCGGCATGCGGCCAAGCATTCGCGGTTGCTTCGCCAAACGCACGAATTCAGGCCAACGCATTCGCGCAGGAGGATCGTCAGGCAGGGGTGATGATTGAAAATTGGGGTGGTGCTTCCGATCGGAAACAGCCAAATATCTAGTTTCGCCAAGGCACTCTCCCAAAAATCCAACGCCGTTCCCGAAAGCAGGACATGATGACTTCGAGACCTTCGATCGCCTTCGCCAAATTCGCAGCGCCCAAAAAGGGCAGTGTCTTCGTGCTGGCGGCCAACGATGGCGGTCTCGGCGATGCTGCAAAGGCTTGCGATCCGGCAAAGACCCTGGAGCGGGCGTTTCCGGTGGCCGACTTTTCCGGCAAATTCGCCGGCCTGGTCGAAGTGCTGGCGCCGGAGGGCACATCGCTCGACCGGCTGGTGGCGGTCGGCGCCGGCAAGGTCTCGGGGCTCGACGACCATGCCTGGCTCAAGCTTGGCGGCACCATCGCTGCGTCCCTGCGCAAGGCGACAGAGGTGGCCGTCGTGCTCGATCTGCCGGGTGCTGACGTCGGCGGCAGGCAAGCGGCACAGCTTGCCGCGGGCATCCTTCTGCGCAGCTATGCCTTCGACAAGTACAAGACGAAAAAGGAGAATGGCGACGGCCAGCGCGACGGCAACAAGGCCGAGCCCAAAAAGCCGGTCAAGGTGACCATCCATACCACCGATCCGGCTGCGGCGAAAAAGGCATTCGCCGACGAGGCGGCGGTAATCGACGGGGTGCTGCTGGCGCGCGATCTGGTCAACGAACCGGCCAATATACTCGGGCCGGTGGAATTCGCCGCCCGCGTCAACGAACTGGAAGCGCTCGGCGTCACGGTCGAGATCCTGGTCGAGAAGGAGATGAAGAAGCTCGGCATGGGCGCGCTGCTCGGCGTTGCGCAAGGCTCGCCGCGTGGCGCCCGCCTGGCCGTCATGCGATGGAACGGCGGCAAGGCCAAGGACAGCCCGATTGCCTTCGTCGGCAAGGGCGTCACATTCGACACCGGCGGCAATTCGATAAAGACGGCCTCCGGCATGGAGGACATGAAGGGCGACATGGGCGGCGCGGCGGCCGTGACCGGGCTGATGCACGCGCTGGCCGCCCGCAAGGCCAAGACCAATGTCGTCGGCGTCATCGGGCTGGTGGAAAATGCCGTTGACGGCCATGCGCAGCGCCCCGGCGACATCGTCACCTCGATGTCGGGCCAGACCATCGAGGTGCTCAACACCGACGCCGAAGGCCGTCTGGTTCTGGCCGATGCGCTGTGGTACTGCAACGATCGCTTCCAGCCGAAATTCATGGTCAATCTGGCGACGCTGACCGGCGCCACCATGGTCGCGCTCGGCCAGCATTATGCCGGCCTGTTCTCCAACAATGACGAATTGGCGAACAGGCTGACGAGCGCCGGGCAGGCGACGCAGGAACGAGTGTGGCGAATGCCGCTCGGCACCGAATACGACAAGCTGATCGATTCGAAAAATGCCGACATGAAGAACATCGGCGGCCGCTATGGCGGCGCCATCATCGCGGCGCAGTTCCTGCAGCGCTTCGTCAAGGATACTCCCTGGGCGCATCTCGACATCGCCGGCACCGCGATGGGCGCGCCGTCCAGCGAGATCAACCAGTCATGGGCCTCCGGCTTCGGCGTCAGACTGCTCGACCGGCTGGTGCGCGACAACTACGAGGGGTGAGGCCTTTCAAGGCGCAATCATGGCCGACGTCCTGTTCTACCACCTGACCGAATCGACTCTGGAGGATGCGCTGCCCGGCCTGCTCGAGCGCAGCGTCGATCGCGGTTGGCGCGCCGTGGTGCAGACCGGCACCGAGGAGCGGCGCGACGCGCTGGACCAGCATCTTTGGATTTTCAGAGACGATTCCTTCCTGGCGCATGCGACCGACCGCGAATCCTATCTGGCCGAGCAGCCGATCCTTTTGACAACCGGCCAGGACAACCCCAACGAAGCGCAGATACGCTTCCTGGTCGACGGCGCGGTGCCGCCGGAGCTTCTCGGCTATGAACGCGCCGTGTTCCTGTTCGACGGCCACGATGCGGCCCAGGTCGAGGCGGCGCGCACGCACTGGAAGACGATGAAGGAAGCCGGCCACGCGGTCACCTACTGGCAGCAGTCTTCAGACCGGCGCTGGGAACGCAAGGCGTAAAGCTGCCGCGTTGGCTATCCCGATGCCGCTGGCAGCCATACGCAGAATGACAACGTAGAAGGCGACGTGAACCCAGCACGCGACACGCTCCTGCGAGCGAGGCGATCCCTCCAGAGGAAACGGCTTCCGATCGAACCGCCGCCACCAGACGATACGGAAGGCCGTGAGAGAAGCAGGACTATGATCGCTACCGGAATGTGACACGGAGGAAACCGCAGTGGTGGCCGCATCCATGGCCTTCGCTGCCTGAAAGCCGGAGCCCAGCAGGGCCAGAATCAGAAGGGGCTCAGCCAGTGAATTGAGACCGCTATCGTGCCGTAGCGATCAGCTCTGCTCTTCAGCATCTTCTTCTCCTTCGAATTTCTTCCGCAGCGCCTTCATGACACGGCCGGCCGTTTCGAGGTCTTCGATGGGAAACCCCTCCGCGAGCGTGTTGACCCGTGGTTCGTACAATCTGATCGCGGCATCATAGGTCTGCTGTCCCTTATCGGTTAGCACGACAAGGTGCGCGCGGCGGTGATGCGGATTGGGTTCGAACCTGACGAGCCCTTCCTTCGCCAAATCGTTGACGATGCGCTGCACGTTCTGGCGGTTGGCACCGAGATCGCGTGCGAGCCACGCGACCGGCTGCGGGCGTTCGGCTGCGACAATGGCGCCGAGGATCTGCCAACGGGCGCTGGTCAGCCCAAGCGGAGCCACGAGCCGATCGCCCCACGTCAAAGTCAGGTTATTGACCCTGAACAGGCCGAGAATGAGATCGGTCAAGGCTTCACCCGCCGGCGTTCGATTTGGGGTCTTCGTTGTTTCGTCCATTTGTCACCATAGGATGGTATTGACATTATAATGTCAATTAGCTACGTGTGCATCATACCAGATCGACATCGTATAACCAAATTGGAAAGGAACCTATCATGTCTCTTATGCGCCCACTGGACCCTGCATTCCCGATCGAACGTCAGATCGCAATCGATGCTGCTTCCGTCGTGCTTGTGAACGTATTCACGCTCGACAAGGCGGACGAACAGACCTTTCTCCGAGCCTGGCAGGACGATGCGCTGTTCATGAAACAGCAGCCGGGTTTCATCTCGACCCAGCTTCACCGCGCGGTCGGCGAAAGTCCTACTTATCTGAACTATGCCGTCTGGGGATCGACAGCAGACTTCCGGACTGCGTTCATGCATCCGGAGTTCAGGGCGAAACTCTCAGTCTATCAAGCTTCGGCGGTCGCTTCCCCGCACCTGTTTCAAAAAGTCGGCGTGGCGGGCGTCTGCCTCGCGTAGGCGTGGCGTCAGCAAGAATTCGAAGTCATCAAAATCGAAAGAAAAGAAAGGCAGGAGAGATTCCGTTGCGACTCCTATTCAACATTCTCGCTATCTCTGGTTCGGCGATGTTCGCCGGCGTCATGCTGACGATCGGCGTAACGTTGGGCGGCTACTGGAAGAGCCTTCCGGCTGCCGAATTCCTCGATTGGTTTAGCCAGAACGACCGGTTCATCATAAGGACGATCCCCCTTGTCGTCGTTCCGACCCTCATCGGCCTGATCGGTTCGATCTGGCTCAGCTGGAGCGAGGGAGGACTACGTGCACTGTGGATCGGGGCGATCGCCTGTGTCGCTGCCGTTCTGGTTCTCACTATGGCCTGGTTCCTTCCGACCAACGCGCAATTCGCCACCAAGTCGATTCCCCTGGATCAGGTGCCCGCCCGGCTAGACACCTGGCTCATGGTCCACAACGTTCGAATCCTGCTCGCTACCGTCGCGTCGGTGCTCGGGATTCTGGCAGTCGCTCGGTGAAGGGCGGGACCGGCGCTGGGAACGCAAGGCGTAGTAAAGCCTGCCATCTTGGCTATCCGCAACCCGGGATAGATCGCGGAGCAATTGGCTCACGACGCCGAAGAAAGCATCGGACCGAAACCGGGAAGAACACTGAAGGGGGTGGTTTGCTGATCGTTGAGACGCGCTACACCTGAAGCCGTTCAGCCAAGTCAATGAAGTCGCTGGCCACCAGGTCCCAGGCCTGATCAGGGTGCAAGTCCGTGGTCTGCGCTAACCCGTGCTCGGTCGGACGCGGGACAAAGGCTGTTCGCAATCCGCATGCCCGAGCCGCTGCAAGGTCGCCATTGTGGGCGGCCACAAGACAGATCTCAGCTGGCTTCATTGCCAGGACGTCAGCGGTGCGAAGATAGGCTTGCGGCATCGGCTTGTACGCCTGCACGACTTCGGCGCCGAGGATCGCATCCCAGGGGATGCGACTACGCTTCGCCATGTTGAGCATGAGGACGATGTTACCGTTCGAGAGCGGTGCGATGATATAGCGGGCCTTCAGCAGTGTGAGGCCGGCCACCGCGTCCGGCCATGGCTCCAATCGGTGCCATGCCAGGTTCAGTTCGTCCAGTTCGGACGCTGCCACCGAAGCCGGGTCGATCCCGAATTCTGGCAAAACAGCTTCCAGATTCTCCCGATGCAGCACGTCGAGCCGTGTAAAAGGCCGCCGGCCGCTGCGCACCTCCTCCATCGCTGGGGAGTAACGGCTGCGCCACGCATCCGCGAAAGCGGTAGGAATGGCGGATACTGCTCCATGCCGCTTCAGGAACGATTCAGCTTCGCGCGCCACGCCGCTGCGCCAATCGACGACAGTGCCGAATACGTCGAATACCAAGGCACGTACACCATCCAATGCCATCACATTCGGCTCCTCGATCCGCACAATACATGACCGTCGCATTCGGGTGGCGAGCGCCTCTTGCGGCTGTCGCAAAAATCGGTCGCGAGACACCCACTTTTGCGAGGGACATTTGCGACAGGCAAACCATTGACCGGATGGACAGGGTGAAACTATCGCGAAGCTCAGGATATGTGCGAAGGGCGACCGGCATCACTACTCCAGAATGACGACGGCCTCCACCTCGAAGAGCATGGGGTCAATTGCAAGCTTGGGAACGGGAATCAGGGTCTGCGCCGGCAGCGCCTCACCGAACATTTTCTTGACGTTCTTGGTCAACACCTCAAGCTTGGACATATCGTGATCGACCACGAAGACCGTGAGCTTGGCGACCTGATCCGGCCTGGCACCGAGCTCATCGAGGGCGGTACGCAAATTTGCGTAGGCCTGCCCAACCTGGACAGCGAAGTCGGGCGACAAGGCTCCCGTGCTGTCTTGGCCGCCCTGTCCGGAGATGTAGGCCACCCGGCCATCGCGGGGCGTGATCACCGCCGTGCTGTAGCCATTCGGCGACGGGTCGTAGAGGTTTTGTGGATTGACGATGGTCAGCTTGAGATCCTTCTCACTCGCTGTTGTCGCAGCGGGAACTCCAATGGTCATGATGATTAGCCCTCCGATAAGCAGATGCTTGATTTGCGCGTGACATGATTTTCTCTTGGCTCTGCGAGCAACGTACCCTCGCGGCCGGCATGATTGAACTTTAACCGTATCGCCCATACGATGACTCGTGCGATGTACGAGTCATCGTATGGTACGCCGTACGAGTCAATCGTTCAAGATCGACATTCGTCGCGTTGCCGGTTCAAAATCGACGTTCTGAACAGCGAGGGAGACGGATGGCTGCAAAACGCAGCGGCGCCCGGAGCAAACGAGGGATAAATGAGCGGCTCCAGCCCGTGCAGGAGCCGCGCAGTGAACCGCCGCTCTCTCGGGAACGCATCGTGGCGACCGCGGTAGAACTGCTGGACGCCCAGGGAGTCGACGGATTGACGATGCGTCGGCTGGCCGATCGCCTCGGTTCGGGCGTGATGAGCCTGTATTGGCACGTCGACAACAAAGAGGATGTCTTTGATCTGGCGCTCGACTCGGTGCTCGAATATCGCGGACCGCCGCAAATGGTTGAGTCTCGAGACTGGCGCGGAGATGTCGTTCATATGCTCGAAGACTGGCGCGCCAGCATGCTGCGCCATCCCTGGTCGGCATCGCTGTTGCCGCGCCGGGCACTCGGCCCGAACATACTCAGTCGCCTGGAACTGCTGAGCAACACCTTGTCCAGAGCCGGGGTTGCGGACGCAGATGTGAACGTCGCGATATGGTCGCTCTGGAACTATGTGATGGGCGCCACCATCACCCGGGCGAGCTTCGACCTCTCGGACGACGACAGGGTCGCCGCGCAGCAACGCCTTACACGTCTCAGCGAACGCTACCCGACAATCGAACGCTCTCGTCTGCTGTTGGATAACGATTGGGGCGGCACCTTCCGGAAAGGCCTCGGTTTCCTCCTCGATGGCCTCTCTCCAGGATGAGGCTGAACGGTAGCTCTGGCTCAAAGCGACTGTCGCAAAATCCCCGTTTAAACGACAGTTTTTGCACCTGATTTTTGCAACGTCGCAGCGGAAGCCTTTGCGGCAAGGTTTAAGGTTCCACAGCGGGTCGTGAGCCGAAATGCAAACTGAGACACTGCCCAGGGCACTTGACGAAAGGTCGGCCGCGCGCAAATCTGCTAAGATGTCAGACCAATTTTGTATGTAGGTTCCCATGCGAGCGCGCGGCGAACTGCCCGGGGCATCTGCTACGCGTGTGGCAATCGCCACGCTCCCGCCATTGGATCGCGGCAAGCAGGTCATGGAAGCGCTGGCCGACTATGTCGAGCGCGCTGCGTTGAAGAGCGGTGACCGGCTTCCGACCGAACGCGAATTGATGGCCGCGCTTTCCGTCGGGCGCTCGACGATACGCGAGGCGATGGGGCGTTTCGAAGCGCTCGGCGTCACCGAGACCCGCAAAGGCAGCGGCACCTATCTGCTCAAGCCGATATCCGCCGGCACGATCCATTTGCCGCTGTCGCTCGATACGGCAGAGCTGCGCGATGGTCTCTTGCACACCCTCGAGGTACGCCGCGGCATCGAGGCCGAGGCAAGCATGGTCGCGGCGCGGCGGCGGACTGTCGACGATCTGCGGACGATCGAGGAAAAACTCATCGAGATGGAGCGCGTCCATCTCGCCACCGGCACGTCGGGTCCGGAAGACCTGGCCTTTCACCTGGCCGTCTACGACGCCACGCACAACCCGCTTTTCCGGCAGCTCCTGGGGCAGATGCGCGAAGCGTTCGAGCGCTTTTGGGACCATCCTTTTGACCGGCAGGATTTCGCGCGGCGATCGTTCCCGTATCACCGCGAACTGTTCGATGCCATCGTCGCCAGGGACGCGGAGCTGGCGCGGGGAAAAACGCTGAAGATCCTCGAGATCGTGGAAGAGGATATCGAGGAAATGTCGAAATGAACGGTCCCGATTTTTTCGACCAGGCATCGCTGATCGCCGCGCATGACGAGGGCAACGCCTTCGATGCCGTCGTGCCGCCGATCGTGCAGACCTCGCTCTTCACCTTCCCGAACTATGACGAGATGCTCGAGACGTACCGCGGCGAAAAGGTGCGGCCGACCTACACGCGCGGGCTAAACCCGACCGTGCGCATGTTCGAGGAAATGCTGGCAAAGCTGGAGGGCGCCGAGGACGCGATCGGTTTTGCGAGCGGCATGTCCGCCATCTCGTCGGCAGTGCTGAGCTTCGTCGAGCCGGGCGACCGCATCGTCGCGGTCAGGCATATCTACCCGGACGCGTTCCGGCTGTTCGGGACGCTGCTCGCGCGCATGCGCATCGAGGTGACCTATGTCGACGGGCGCGACGAAGCCGCTGTCGCGAGCGCCCTGCCTGGCGCCAAGCTGTTCTATATGGAAAGCCCGACCAGCTGGGTCATGGAAACCCATGACATCGGTGCGCTCGCTGCGCTGGCAAAGTCCCGCGGCATCCCGACCATCATCGACAACAGCTGGGCCAGCCCGGTCTTCCAGCGGCCGCTGTCGCTCGGCGTCGATGTGGTTGTCCACTCCGCGTCCAAGTATCTGGGTGGCCACAGCGACGTCGTCGCCGGCGTGGTCGCGGGCTCGAAGGACTTGATTGGCCGCATCCGCGGCGAAGCCTACCCATATCTCGGCGGCAAGCTGTCGCCATTCGACGCCTGGCTCTTGATTCGTGGCTTGCGCACACTGCCGATCCGGATGCGCGCGCATCAGGCCTCCGGCCTCGAAATCGCACGGCGCCTGCAGGATCATCCGATCGTCGAGAAGGTCTGCCATCCGGGGTTGGCCAACCTGCTTCCTGCGGGGCTCACCGGCACGTCGGGCCTGTTCTCATTTGTCTTCCGCGACGGCATCGACATCCGGACGTTTGCCGACCACCTCAAGCTGTTCAAGCTAGGCGTGTCCTGGGGCGGCCACGAAAGCCTCATCGTGCCCGGCGAGGTCGTGCTGCAGCAGAAGGCCCAACCCAATTCCGCGATGGCGTTCGGCGTCCATCCGCGGTCCGTGCGTCTCCATGTCGGCCTCGAGGGAACCGAGGCGCTGTGGAGTGACCTGGAAACGGCTATCACAGCCGCTTCCGAAGAAAAGACCTGAAGCAACCAGACAAGAAGGGAACGGAAAATGAAGAAGCTTCTTATCGCCGCATTCGCCACCGTACTGATGTCGGGTGCTGCACTCGCCGACACGACGCTGAAGCTCGTGGAGGTGATCACCAGCCCCGAACGCACCGAAACCCTGAAATCGATCGTCTCCAAATTCGAGGCTGCCAACCCGGGCACGAAGGTCGAGGTCATCTCGCTGCCCTGGGGCGAGGCGTTCCAGAAATTCGCGACCATGGTGTCCGCCGGCGAAATCCCCGACGTCATGGAGATGCCGGACACCTGGCTGTCGCTCTATGCCAACAACGGTCTTCTCGAGAGCCTCGAACCCTATCTTGCCAAATGGGAGCACACCTCGGGCCTCACCGATCGCGCGCTCGAACTCGGCCGCGACGTGAACAACACCGCCTACATGCTGCCCTACGGCTTCTATCTCCGGGCGATGTTCTACAACAAGCAGCTGTTCCAGGAGGCTGGTGTCACCGAGCCGCCCAAGACGATGGACGAGTTCGTGGCGGCATCGGAAAAAGTATCCAAGCTTCCAGGCAAATATGGCTACTGCCTGCGCGGCGGGCCGGGCGGCCTCAACGGCTGGATCATGTTCGGCGCAACCATGGCCGGGTCCAACAAGTTCTTCAATGAAGACGGCACCTCGACGATGAACAGCGAAGGCTGGGTCAAGGGACTGACCTGGGTCGTCGACCTGTACAAGAAGGGATTGGCACCGAAGGACAGCGTCAACTGGGGTTTTAACGAAATCGTCGCCGGATTCTACACCGGCACCTGCGCAATGCTTGATCAGGATCCAGACGCGCTGATCGCAATCGCCGAGCGGATGAAGCCGGAAGACTACGGCGTCACGACCATGCCGAAGGGGCCGTCCGGCAAGACGTTCCCGACCATCGGCTATGCCGGTTGGTCGATGATGGCGGCAAGCCAGAACAAGGACCTCTCCTGGAAGCTGATCGAAACGCTTGAAGGGCCCGAGGGCAATGTCGAGTGGAACAAGCGCACCGGTGCGCTGCCGGTCCACAAGTCGGCCGAAACGGATCCCTTCTACGCAAGCGAGCAGTTCAAGGGCTGGTTCGCCGAACTCGAGGACAAGGATGCGGTGCCGACGGTCATGCCGACCTATCTCGAGGAGTTCGCCTTCTTCAAGGACTCGATGGTCATCAAGACCAGTCAACAGGCATTGCTCGGCGACATCACGCCCGAGGAAATGGCCAACCAGTGGGCCGACTATCTGACCAAGGCGCAGCAGAAGTACCTGGCCAAGAAATAAACGGCGGACCTAGAGCATCGGAGCCGCCCATCGCCGGGTGGCTCCGATAGGCCTCGTCCATGGTCGATTGGAAGGATGTCCAATTGGAACGAAAGCGTTAGCTGATGGTTTTTGACGCCACCGCCGGGTTCCCGGAATCGCGCCGCCGGTCGCTGGTCGACCGGATCACGCGCCACGCCGAGCCATATCTTTACACCGCCCCGGCGCTGATTCTGATCGTCACCATCATGCTGGCGCCGCTGGTGCTAGGCCTGTCCTACGCCTTCCGTGACGTGCACTTGCTTAATCCCTTCTCTGGCGGGTATGTCGGGCTCGATCATTTTCGAACCCTTTATGACGACGATAATTTTTATCGGGCGCTGCGCAACACGCTGTGGTGGACCGGCGCGTCCGTCTTCCTGCAGTTCGTATTCGGCCTGGTCCTGGCGCTGTTGCTCGACCGGCCGTTTGCCGGCCGCGCCATAGCGCAGGCGCTGGTGTTCCTGCCCTGGGCGGTGCCGACCTTCCTCACCGGGCTCAATTGGGCGTGGCTGTTCAATCCCGTCATCGGACCGCTGCCGCATTGGCTTCATGCGCTCGGCCTGATGAGCGAGCCGGCCAACATCCTTTCCAATCCGCAGCTCGCCATGTGGGGACCGATCATCGCCAACGTCTGGTGGGGCATTCCCTTCTTCGCCATCACGCTGCTGGCCGCGCTTCAGGCTATCCCACGCGACCTCTACGAGGCGGCGGCGATCGACGGCGCCGGCGCGATCAGGCGGTTCACGTCGATCACGTTGCCATTCCTGGCGCCGACCATTGCGATCACCGTGCTGTTGCGCACTGTCTGGATCTCGAACTTCGCCGACCTGATCATCGTCATGACCAGCGGCGGGCCGGCCGACCGCACGCAGATCGTCGCGAGCTACATCTTCACGCAGGCCTTCAGAGCCCTTGATTTCGGCTACGCCTCGGCCATCGCGCTGGTGCTGCTCGTCCTGCTGCTCGCCTATTCGATGCTGATCGTCATGCTGCGGCAAGTCCTGATGGATCGGTCGTGATGGGTCGGGGGATGACCAGATGAACAGGTATTCGACCTTCGGCACCGCGCTGCACCGCCTTGCGATCCTCTGCTACGTGGTCTTTGCGCTGTTCCCGCTGTTCTGGCTGTTGAAAGTATCGGTGACGCCGAACGACCTGCTCTATTCGGAGGGCGTGCGGATGTGGCCGTCGCGGATGAGCTTTGAACATTTCCGTTTCGTGCTCGCCCACAGCGCATTCCCGGTCTTCTTCAGGAACAGCATGATCGTTGCCGGCGCAACGGCCGTGATCGTGACGCTGCTCGCGTCCCTCTCCGGCTATGCGTTGTCGCGTTTCACCTTCCGCGGCAAATACTGGCTGGTCGCGCTGATGCTGCTCACCCAGATGTTTCCATTGGTGATGCTGGTCGCGCCGATCTTCAAGATGCTCTCGCCGCTCGGGCTGACCAACAGCCTGACCGGGCTGGTGGTCGTCTACACCGCCTTCAACATCCCCTTCGCGACGTTCCTGATGCAGTCGTTCTTCGACGGCATTCCCAAGGAACTGGAGGAGGCGGCCAAGATCGATGGCGCCACGCAGTTCATGGCGTTTCGCCAGATCATCCTGCCGCTGACGCTGCCCGGCATCGCCGCGACGCTGGGCTTTGTATTCACCGCCGCATGGAGCGAGCTGCTGTTCGCGCTGATGCTGATTTCGGGCAACAGCGCCGCAACGTTTCCGGTCGGTCTGCTCACCTTCGTGTCGAAATTTTCGGTCGATTTCGGGCAGATGATGGCGGCCGGCGTACTGGCGCTGATCCCGGCCTGCCTCTTCTTCCTGTTCATCCAGCGCTATCTGGTCCAGGGCCTGACGGCCGGCGCGGTCAAGGGCTGAGTGAGGTTTCATGGCATCGATCGACATCCGCAACGTCCGCAAGAATTTCGGCATCGTCTCCGTGCTGCACGGCGTCGACTTGTCGATAAAGAACGGCGAGTTCGTGGTGCTGGTGGGGCCGTCGGGCTGCGGCAAGAGCACGCTGCTGCGCATGATCGCCGGGCTCGAGGAGGTGACCGAAGGCGAGATCCGGATCGACGGCATGCGCGTCAATGAGCGGGCGCCCAAGGACCGCGACATCGCCATGGTGTTCCAATCCTACGCGCTCTACCCGCACATGAATGTCGCCGAGAACATGAGCTATGGCCTGCGGATCCGTAAGGCCGCCCGCGAGAAGATCACGGCCGCTGTCAGCAATGCGGCCAGGAAGCTTGAGCTGCAGCCGCTGCTTGCGCGGCGGCCGAAGGCACTGTCGGGCGGTCAGCGCCAGCGCGTGGCGATGGGCCGCGCGATCGTGCGACAGCCCAAGGCATTCCTGTTCGACGAGCCGCTGTCCAATCTCGACGCGCGCTTGCGCGAGCAGATGCGGGCAGAGATCAAGAAGCTGCACCGCGATCTCGGCGCGACCTCGATCTATGTCACCCACGACCAGATCGAGGCGATGACCTTGGCCGACCGGATCGTCGCCATGCATGAGGGCGTGGTGCAGCAGGTCGGCAGCCCGCTGGAGCTTTACGATCGCCCCGCCAACCTGTTCGTCGCCGGCTTCATCGGATCGCCGGCCATGAATTTTCTGTCGGCACGCTACGAGGTCGGCGCAGGCACGGCCGGCGCACGATTGCCTGACGGAACGCTGATTGCGCTTTCGTCAGCCTATCAACTCGAGGAAGGCGCGGCGGTAACGCTCGGCATCCGGCCGGAGCATGTCGAGATATCGCCGGCCTCGGAGGGCAGCCTGAGGGCGACGGTCGACCTGATCGAGCCGACCGGCTTCGGCATCATCCTGCATCTCGGCCTGCATGGCCTGCCATTCAACGTCTTCACGCTCGACCGGGCCGCGCTCACGGCCGGTCCGACGGTGACGGTGGCATTCCCGCCGCAACATTTGCATCTGTTCGATGAGACTGGAAAGCGCGCATCGGAATCGATCCTCCAGAAGGGGAAGGGCTGATCCCCCCTTTCGGCCGTTCCGATCATTCGAATTTTCCCAAAACCGGTTCCCACCTTTGGGTCCGATGCTATTGTCCTATCTTGGCACCGCCGAATTCGATACGACATTCGATCTCGGCGTCGACATGGCTCCTGGGACGAGATGGAACGCGCCCGCGGCGGCGCTAGATCATGATCCCGAACCGAAGGTCAGCGAAGCAAAAAGTGGGAACCGGTTTTCGGACGAGATCATGGTCAAACAACAACAGGGCTAGGTAGTCGAGCGCATGCGCTTTCTGTTTCTTCTGATCCTGCTCGCCGGCACCGGCATCGGCGTCGTCTATCCCTGGGCGATGACCAATTTCTCCGGCCATGAGATCGGCACCTGGCGGGTCTACGAACAGGGCCGGTTCAGGCCGGTGACGGTGCCGCTGTCCGGCCGCGACGCGCCGGTGCGGGTGCTGGTCGATCTTACCGCCAGGACCGAACGCATCGTCGTATCGCAACAGCGCACCGTATTGACGCTGACCGCCGCCACCGGTGGCAGGACGGTGCTCGCCTCGACACTGCAGTTCACCCATTCGGAAAATCCGCGCCAGGTCAGCCCGCAACTGCCGGACAAGATCTTTCGCGACGAGGCAGGACTGATCCCGATGGTCAGCCCTGGCCCCTACATCTTCACCGTCGGCCCCGGCGACGCCGAAGGCATTGAGATGCGGGCGGTGGATCTCGTGCTGCGCTCCGGTGTCGGCGAGATCGACCGCCGGGCGCGGCCGGTCGGCTTCTCGCTGATGGCGGCCGGCCTGATCGGGCTGCTGCTGGCGTTGCGTTTCGGCGGGCGGCGACCGCAAAATCCGAATTCGCAGCCGCCACCGCCGCGCTGGGGCAGGGGCTCGAGTTAGCTCGTGAATTACCGCCACGCCTATCACGCCGGAAACTTCGCCGATGTCGTCAAGCATGTCGTGCTGAGCCGGCTCGTCGAATATTTGAAACAGAAGGACAAGGCGTTTCGCGTCATCGACACCCATGCCGGCATCGGCCGCTACGACCTGGCGTCGACTGAAGCGCAAAAGACCGGCGAATGGCAAGGCGGCATCGGCCGGCTGGTCGGCGCCGAGATCGGCGCCCCTGCGGCAGCACTACTGGCACCTTATCTGG
Source organism: Mesorhizobium sp. WSM4842 (assembly GCF_055901575.1). Classification (NCBI taxonomy): domain Bacteria; kingdom Pseudomonadati; phylum Pseudomonadota; class Alphaproteobacteria; order Hyphomicrobiales; family Phyllobacteriaceae; genus Mesorhizobium; species Mesorhizobium sp. WSM4842. The sequence continues at coordinate 5,311,355 of NZ_CM148372.1, read as the reverse complement.
AAGCTGTCCGTTCGCTCAATCCCGAAGGCGGCGTGAAACAATATCCCGGCTCGCCGCTGATCGCGCGTCATCTCATGCGCAAGCAGGACCGGCTGTCGGCGATCGAATTGCATCGCCAGGATGCCGCGAAACTGAGGGCGCTATTCCAAGGCGATTTCCAGACCCGGGTGATCGAGCTCGACGGTTGGTTGGCGCTCGGCGCGCATCTGCCGCCGAAGGAAAAGCGCGGCCTCGTACTCGTCGATCCGCCGTTCGAGGAGGAGGGCGAGTTCGATCGCCTCGTCGACGGGCTGCGGAAAGCCCATAAGCGCTGGCCCGGCGGCATCTATGCTTTGTGGTATCCGGTCAAGGACCGCAAGGCGGTCGCCGCCTTCCGGAAGGCGCTGGTGCAGTCAGGCGTCCCGAAGCTGCTCGATATCGGCTTCGAGATCAGGCCGCCATCGGCCGAGCCCAGCCTCGACGGCGGCGGCATGGTGGTGGTCAACCCGCCGTTCACGCTGGAGGGCGAGCTGCGCACGCTGCTGCCGGCCTTGCACACATTGCTTGTCGTTGAAAAACCGGCGCACTGGACGCTGGAATGGCTGGCGGCGTAGGGCGGCAGAGGTATTCGCGCGCCTGTCCTGGCTGAAGGCGATTTCGAACTAGGAAACCATTGTCTCTACAACCGCTTGACCGCGCGCAAGCGAATCCGCACAGTGCGCGCAATCGACCATAAGAGGCTGCCATGACTCGCTTCGCCCAATCCGCCCTTGCCGCACTGATCGCACTTTGCACGCCGCTCGGCACGTCCCTGGCTGTCACCCAGGCAGCAAAGGCGGCCGACCTTGCCGTCTACGTCGACGAAGACAGCGGCGTTTGCGGTGAGGCTTGGGTGCTGAACAAGATCACCAGCCGCTTCTCCTACCAGGTGCACCACGTGCCGAATCTGCCCGATGTCGAGATCACAGATTTCCAGCGCATCCACCAGCACCGCTATCTGCCGGCCAACGAAACCTGGCCGATCGGCCGCCGCTATTGCGGCGCCACCGTCAGCCTGTCCGACGGCCACGCCCGTACCATCTGGTATCTGATCGAGGAAGGGCAGGGCTTTGCCTCGATCGGCGACAATGTCGAATTCTGCGTCTCGGGCTTCGACCGCTGGATGGTCTACAACGGCCGCTGCCGCGTCCTGCGCTGAACGCGTTTACCTGGCTGCTCCGCCTCATCGAGGATGGCGCGAAGGAAGGCGGCGTGACCGCGAAAGGCGCGCCGTCCGATTGACGTCGCCTTGACCCGCGTTTGCGGCCGGCGTCCGACAAACAGCTTTTCGACATCGACATATCCCGCCTTGGCAAGCGTATCGATATGCGCGCCGAGATTGCCGTCGGTCGCATTGACGATGGCCTTCAATCGGGCGAATTCCAGCGCATTGCGCCTTTCCAGAGAATTCAGCGTGGCCATGATCCTGAGCCGCACGCTCTGGTGGATGATTTCGTCGGCAGCCATCATCGGGCCTGCTGTGGTGTCCGGCGTTCAGTCTCACTGATCTGGGACAGCGCCGCTCGATCTTGCGCGAATGACATGCGCTTCTCCCGCATACTGCAGAATACTCTGCTGAATAGAGTAATCTGTCAACCTTAGCAAAAAATTGCCCCTCTCGAACGCAGGCAAGGTCCTGGCGCAGAGCGGGGCCGCGTCCTGCTTTTGCAGCTTGTGTAGATCGTCCGGTTGACAAGACGATGAGATCGTTGAAGCAGCCGCATCATGGTGTTGCCGGTCGATGATCAACGAGCAAAACGCTTGCTAACCTTCAGCGCTTCGTAGCAAGATTGGTCCGGCAAAGCGCGCACAATGTCTGTAGCAAACCGTCGGCAAAGATCGAAGAGCAGCAACGGCATTTTGCGAAATCAGCACGAGCGTGTGTCGCCTGTAACCAAAACTTAAACTGAAAAAATCATGCTAATGCTTCGCTGGCTAGACAAGCGCGAGTCAGATATGCATTACGCGCCGGGTCATTAACGGCCGTCGGCACAACTAAGGGGCATGATATGGCTAAACAGTCATCCAAAGCGCCGGCATCCAAGTCACCGGCAAAGAAGGCACCGGCAAAGAAAGCACCAGTAAAAGCAGTGGCGGCAAAGGCCGCGGCCGCTGTGAAGAAAGCAGCACCTGCTGCCAAGCCGAAGGCCGCCGCGGCCAAGGCAAAAGCAGCGCCGGCCAAGAAGCCGGCCGCGAAAGCCGCGGCAAAACCGGCAGTGAAGAAAGCAGCACCAGCCAAGGCCAAAGCAGCGCCGGCCAAGAAGCCGGCCGCGAAAGCCGCGGCGAAGCCGGCAACGAAGAAAGCAGCACCTGCCAAGACTGCGCCGATAAAGAAGGCTGCACCGGCCAAGAAGGCTGCGCCGGCAAAGAAAGCGGCTGCAGCGAAGTCTTCGGTAGCGGTGAAGAAAGCAGCGCCGGCGGCCAAGCCGAAGGCGAAGGCAGCGCCCGCGAAGGCGAAGGCCAAGAAGTAATCGCGTTTCTTCGCTCGCGGAGAAGACAGTTAAGGGCGGGTGCCGGACAGGCGCCTCGCTCGCAGGGTCAGTGCTCGGGCAAGAATAGAGGCGGAGGGAAGACAGCTTTTCGCAGCTCCCAGGACTTCGCCGCACGGCGAAGTCCGGTGGGGCATTTCTCTGTGCCCGCAGAGGAATTCTCGGTGCAAGACCGGTGGCTAGGTTCGGGTCTGTCTGACCTGTTCAGATTCTCTTGGGCTGCAACTGCCGTACCGCTCATTGCCTCAAGATCGCAGAGGAACGGTCGTCTGCCGTGGCGCCCGGTTTTTCCGCCTGTGGGCTGTTGGTCATGCCGGCATGCCCGGCCAACAGTGTCGCGGAAATGGATCATGCGCAAATTCTAAGTGCTACAGCATTCTTTGCGCGTCCACGCGCTCTGTACTCGGCAACCAGGAACCCGATCATGCCCAGACTGTTCTACGCCTCCACGTCCCCTTACAGTTCCAAGGTGCGCATGGCCGCGCTTTATGCCGGCATCGCCGTCGATCTCGTGCCGATAAAAACCGAAGACAAGCCAGCCGAGCTGATCGACACCAATCCGCTCGGCAAGATCCCGGTGCTGGTGCTCGACGACGGCCGCTCGGTCCACGACAGCCGCGCCATTACCCAGCATCTCAACCGCATGTCGAAGAACGCGCTGTTCCCGCGCAATCCCGACAGGCGCCTTGAGGCAGAAGTGCTGGAGGCACTGGCCGACGGCATCTGCGACTGCGCGCTGTCGATGGTCTATGAGCGGCGCACGCGCCCCGAAGACATGGTCTATCAGCCTTGGCTCGACCGCCAGTGGGCGAAGATAACCAACGCGCTCGATCTGCTCAACGCCAATCCGCCAAAGCTGCCGAAGAAGATCACCGCCGGCCAACTGGCGCTGCGCGCCTGCCTTGGCTATCTCTCGCTGCGCTTTGCCGGAAAATGGGAAAAGGGCCGCAGCCGGCTGGTCCGCTGGGCAGCGCGCTTCGACGAGAAGTTTCCGGAGCTGAAACCCTGCGTCCCGGCGTGAGCTGGTTGGCACCCAGCCAGAGAAAAGATCAAAAAAAGCCGGGCACGAGGCCCGGCTTTTTCGTGTCGTGGCTTGGACGAATTTAGAACTTCATACCGACGCCGAAGGTGACGCGGTTGTCGCTCGACTTGACCTTGCCGATACCGTCGAAGTCCTTGTCGCCGAAGTCGGTGTAGCGATACTCGACACGGCCGAACACATTGTCGGTGATCTTGATGTCGGTACCGACGCCGGCCGTCCAGCCCAGCATGGTGTTTTCGTCGCTGGAACCAGCGGCTTCGATCTCCTGGTTCTTGAGCGCGCCACCGGCGGTGCCGTAGAGCAGGATTTCCGGGGTGACGGCGTAGCCGAGGCGGGCGCGCAGCGAGCCTTCGAAGCCGCCCTTGGCCTCGACGCCACCATCGTCGCCCTCGATGCCGCTATAGCCGATATCGGCTTCAGCACCGTACACGAAGTTCTCCTGCTGCCACTGGTAGCCGCCGAAGACGCCGCCGACGAATCCATCGGTGTCGACGTCAGTGCCGATATCCTCGGCGTCGGCGTGACCGCTGAAGCCGTAGCCGACGCTCACACCGGCATAGGGACCGGCCCAGGAAGCGACCGGAAGTTCGGCGATCGGGGCGGGTGCCGGCGGCTCTTCCGAGATGACGTCAGCAGCATAGGCGGTTCCGCCGAGGGCGAAGAGCCCAAACGCCACCGCCAGCGGTCGCGCAAATTTAAGATTGGCTTGCATTGTTCTTTACTCCTTAAGCCACAGGCACAGGCTTGCTTTTCACAAGCGCCCTCAACCCGCCGGGGGGATAAACGGGTCTGGCGCTCAACGGTTCCGAATGTCGTGTCGAAATGCGGCTGAAGCGAACCTGAACTTGGGTCATTACCGGGCACGAATGAGGCTGAATTTTGACGTTGTATCTGCGCAACAGATAGTGTCAGGAGGCTTTGCCGTGCCGCGCTGAACACCGCTTGGAGCAAGGGGTCCGGAGCCCTATATTGCGGTCTGACGGCCGAGTCCCGGCCACAGTCGAAAGACCGATCCGGCCGCTTTGCCACAATGCTGCCCAAGGTCCGAACGGCATTTAACGCTTGGCCGGCCATATTTCGCCGACTGGCTGAAATCGAAGCCCATTGAGGATTGACAGGATGAGCAAGGCCGCTGGAACGGCGCTGGTGACGGGCGGGGGCAAGCGGATCGGCAAGGCGATCGTCGAGGATCTGGCCGCGAACGGTTTTGCTGTCGCCATCCATTGCAACCGCTCGCGGGCCGAGGCGGAAGCGTTGGCTGCGCGGATCAACGGCGGCCATTTTGGCCAGGATGGTCGCGCCGCTGTGGTCGCCGCCGACCTGACCGACATGGCCGCGGTCGGCGACCTGATCGGCCGCGCCGCAGCCGCGCTCGGGCCTGTTACACTGCTGGTCAACAATGCCTCGCTGTTCGTGGACGACACGGTTCAGGACGTCGACTGGATTGCCTGGGACCGTCACTTCGCCGTCCATGTGAAGGCGCCGGCACTTTTGGCGCAAGAATTCGCCCGCGCGCTGCCGGAAGGCCAGGAAGGGCTGATCGTCAATATGATCGACCAGCGCGTCTGGCGCCCGACGCCACGCTATTTCTCCTATGCGCTGTCGAAATCGACATTGTGGACGCAGACGCAGATGATGGCGCAGGCGCTGGCACCCCGCATTCGCGTCAACGCCATCGGCCCCGGCCCGACGCTGAAGAGCGCGCGCCAGGAAGACAGCGATTTTGCCGCGCAGGTCGACGGCTTGATCCTGAAGCGCGGCCCGGAATTGCCTGAATTCGGCGCCACCATCCGCTATCTCTGGGGCGCGCGCTCGGTCACCGGCCAGATGATCGCGCTCGACGGCGGCCAGCACCTTGCATGGCAGACGCCGGATGTGACAGGCATTATCGAATGAGTCCCATGGACCAGAAACACAAACGAGGCGGCGCCGCCGACGATCTGCCCCCCGATGTCGACCTCGAGGACGAGGCGGCGGAGGAGATCGTCGATCCGTCAGCGCCCGGTTCCGGCGGCCCTGACGTCGCCTTCACGGCCATCGATTGGACGCCGCATGCCGGCGATGCCGACGGCATGGTCGGCGCCGAAGTCATCCAGACCCTGGTCAAACGGCTGCCCAACGCGCCCGGCGTCTACCGCATGATGAATACCGCAGGCGACGTCCTCTATGTCGGCAAGGCGCGCAGCCTGAAGAAGCGGGTGACCAATTACGCGCAAGGCCGCTTCCACACCAGCCGCATCGGCCGCATGGTGCGCGAGACGTCGACGATGGAGTTCGTCGTCACCCGCACCGAGATCGAAGCGCTGCTGCTGGAAGCCAATCTTATCAAGCGCTTGCGGCCGCGATTCAACGTGCTGATGCGGGACGACAAGTCGTTCCCCTACATCCTGTTGACCGGCGATCATGTCTCGCCCGGCATCTACAAGCATCGCGGCGCGCGCTCGCGCAAGGGCGACTATTTCGGCCCATTCGCCTCGGCCGGCGCCGTCGGCCGCACCATCAATTCGCTGCAGCGCGCTTTCCTGCTCAGGAGCTGCACCAACTCCTTTTACGAGAACCGCACGCGACCGTGCCTGCTGTTCCAGATTAAGCGCTGCGCCGGCCCGTGCACCGGCGAAATCTCGCATAGTGACTATGCCAAGCTGGTCGCCGAGGCGAAGGACTTCTTGTCCGGCCGTAGCCAGAAGGTGAAGACCGATATCTCCGCCGCCATGCAGCAGGCCGCGGAAAACCTCGACTTCGAGCGCGCCGCCATCTATCGCGACCGGCTGGCGGCGCTGTCGCATGTGCAGAGCCATCAGGGTATCAACCCGCAGACGGTCGACGAGGCCGATGTCTTTGCCATCCACCAGGAAGGCGGCCAGGTCTGCATCCAGGTGTTCTTCTTCCGCACCGGCCAGAACTGGGGCAACCGCGCCTATTTCCCCAAGGCCGATCCGGCGCTGGACGCGGCCGAAGTGCTGGGCTCATTCCTGGCGCAATTCTATGACGACAAGCCGACGCCGCGCACCATCCTGTTGTCGCGTGGCGTCGAGGACCAGGAATTGCTGGCCGAGGCGCTCTCCACCCGCGCGGGCCGCAAGGTGGCCATCTTGGTGCCGCAGCGCGGCGAGAAGAAAGACCTGACCGACAACGCGCTGCAGAATGCCCGCGAGGCGCTCGGCCGCCGGCTGGCCGAGACCTCGACGCAAGGGCGGCTGCTCACCGGCTTCGCCGAGACTTTCGGCCTGAAAAAACCGCCGGTGCGCATCGAGGTCTACGACAACTCCCACATCATGGGCACCAACGCCGTCGGCGCCATGGTTGTCGCCGGGCCGGAAGGCTTCGTGAAGAACCAGTACCGGAAATTCAACATCCGCTCGACCGAGATCACGCCGGGAGACGATTTCGGCATGATGCGCGAGGTCATGGAGCGGCGTTTTTCCCGGCTGCTGAAGGAACATGGCGATGTGCCGCAGAGCGAACAGGCGGCGGACGACACCCTGGCCGAACAGGGCGACGATATCGAGGATGCAGGCGGCTTCCCGGCCTGGCCAGACGTCATCCTCATCGACGGCGGCCAGGGCCAGATGACGGCGGTGCGCAAGATCCTCGCCGATCTCGGCATCGAGGATCGTGTCCAGGCCATCGGCATCGCCAAGGGCCAGGACCGTGACGCCGGCCGCGAACGCTTCTTCGTGAGGGGAAAGCCACCGTTCTCGCTCCCCGTGCGCGACCCGGTGCTCTATTTCGTCCAGCGGCTGCGCGACGAGGTCCACCGCTTCGCCATCGGCTCGCACCGCGCCCGCCGCAAGAAGGAGATGGTCAAGAGCCCGCTCGACGAGATCAGCGGCATCGGCCCGGGCCGCAAGCGCGCGCTGCTCATGCATTTCGGCACCGCCAAGGCGGTCAGCCGCGCCGCGATCGAGGATTTGGTCAAGGTCGACGGCATATCCGAGCAGGTGGCGAAGCTGGTCTACAACCATTTTCACGAGAGCTGATGGATTCGGCTATTTTCGGTTGGTCCATCGACTATCGCCTGTTGACCCCCCACATTCGCTTCTGATTTGAGTAGGCAGGCAGAAAGAGTTCCCAAAAATATGGCCCAGCGCGCATTCAACCTGCCCAACATGCTCACCTATGCCCGCATTCTCGCGGTGCCGCTGGTTGTGCTGTGCTTTTTTCTCGAAGGTCATCTGAAATCGAGCGACTTCGCCCGCTGGTCGGCGCTGATCATTTTCCTGCTGGCCTCGATCACCGACTATTTCGACGGCTATCTGGCGCGCGCCTGGCAGCAGACCTCGAATATCGGCAAGATGCTCGATCCGATCGCCGACAAGTTGCTGGTTGCCACTTGCCTGCTGCTGCTGGCGGCCGACACCGATAGGCATGCCGGCATCGCCGGCTGGTCGCTGTGGGCGGCGATCATCATCCTGTGCCGCGAGATCCTGGTCTCGGGCCTGCGCGAATATCTGGCGGCGCTGAAGGTCTCGGTACCGGTGACGCAGCTGGCAAAGTGGAAGACCACCATCCAGATGGTCGCCATCGCCTTCCTGCTCGCGGGACCTGCCGGCGACAAGATCTTCCCGCTGACTACGCAGACCGGGCTGGTGCTGTTGTGGATCGCCGCGCTTGTGACGCTTTACACCGGCTATGACTATTTCCGCGCCGGCCTCAAGCACATCATGGACGAGTAGCATGTCGACGAGGCTCATCTATTTCGCCTGGGTGCGCGAGCGGATCGGCAAGTCGCAAGAGGACGTCGACTTGCCCGCCGGCATCGAGACGGTGGCCGACCTGCTGCGCTGGCTGAAATCGCGCGGCGAGGAGTACGAGCACGCGCTGCAATATCCTGACGTGATCCGCGTCGCCATCAACCAGGAACACGTCGAGCACCGCGAGAAGATATCAGGCGCGCGCGAGATCGCGCTGTTCCCGCCGATGACGGGTGGCTGAAATGCCCGGCGCGGTGGTGCCGACGGTGCGCATCCAGGCGGAGGATTTCGATGTCGCCGCCGAGATCGCCAAGATGACGCAAGGCCGCGCCGACATCGGCGCCGTGGTGACTTTCTCGGGTCTCTGCCGCGATGAAGCGGGCAGGCTGGCGGCACTCGAACTCGAACATTATCCCGGCATGGCCGAGGCCGAGATCGGCCGCATCGCCGCCGAGGCGGTCGGCCGCTGGCCGCTGCAGGGCCTCACCGCCATCCATCGCCACGGCAGGATCGCGCCCGGTGAGAACATCGTGCTGGTGGTCGCTGCCTCCACGCACCGGCAGGCGGCGTTCGAGGCGGCGAACTTCCTGATGGACTATCTGAAATCGCGCGCGCCGTTCTGGAAGAAGGAACACCATACCGACGGCTCGCAAGGCGGCTGGGTCGACGCCAAGGAGGCCGACGACGAGGCGGCAAGCCGCTGGAAGCAGGCCGTGCCGAAACGAAATTGATGCTTCGCGTCACCGCCGGACGGGTGGGAATCCCATCGACCCCAGATCAGCCTTTGTCAGTGCCGATCCAGTGATCGAGCGCAATCCGGCCGGGTCCCCACGCCATGATGCCGAGCGCCATCGCCGCCCAGGTGATGTGCAGCGGCCAGCCGTCCGGCACGGTGAGCTGTATGACCAGCGTCATCACGAGCAGCCCGAATGCCGCCAGTCGTGTCGCCAGGCCGAGAACAAGGAGAATTGGCAGCAGGATTTCCGCCGATCCTGAGATGAACGCTACCAGCCCAGGTGCGGGAAAATTGTAAGGGCCGCCGGGCAGATGCAGCTTGAGCTCCGAGCTGAAAAGCAGCACGGCGACCTCGTTCAACTGCAGAAAACCGTCCCATTTGTTGATGCCGGACCGCCAGAACGGGACGGCGAGCGCGCAACGCAGGACAAGCTGCGTCAGCGATGGTGTGGCACCCATGCGCAGGGCGGCATTCACCCTCTCGACGAGGGCGGCAATCCCTCGCGGCTTGGTGCTGGCGTTCTGCCCATGGTTCGTCATGGTCATCCTCCCTGGTGTGCCGCCGTGAAGGCGCCTGCTTGCAGCAGGCCGGCAATGTTCACGGCAAGGTCGAATTCGGCCCGCTCCGCAAATGCTGCCGCCGCCGCCGCGCCGAGCGGCTCGCCCGTCATGAGACGGTCCAGGAAAACAGCACCGCCGGGCGGCAGGTGGTGAATGAAGACTTCGAGGCCGGGCCGCGTGACCAGCGCATCTTCAGGGTCGCCCGCCTCAATCCGCCCGACAGGACCGTCGCTCCGGTTTGCCGCAAAGATCGTCACGACCGGATAGCGCGAGCGTATGGCGCGCGTTGCCGGGTGCGGCACGAACACGGTATCGGCCAGCCGTTCGGGCGGGATCGCCGCCAGTGCTCGGGACGCCAACGGTTCCGCGTCTGCGGCATGATAGGCGTCGAGCCAGGCACGCTCCATGCGCGCCACGTCGGCCAGCCACGGCATCGACTGCGCGTATTCGTAGCGCTCGATGAAATCGGGAAAGTCGCGGCCGTATTCGAACAGGAGCGGCGAGGTGGGTGGCGTTTCGCGGACATGAAAGCGCGCCATCGCGCGAAAGAAGTCCGGGCCAGTGATGCGCAGCGTCGCTGGAAAGCTGGCGGCCAGCGCATCGATCAGGCTGACCGTGACGTTGTTGCGGTAGACGGCATATCGCTTGATCGCAGCCTTCCCGTTCGGCCCCGAGACAACCTCAGGCGGGGCTCGGTCAGGATCGAGCAAACCGGCGGTGAATGCCGCGGCATAGTCGAACCGGCGGCCGAGATCGCGCGACTGGAGCTCATCCTGCGGCATGGGCTTTTCCGAACAAGCTGTCGGCATGACGGTCGAGGATCGCCTGGGCGGCGGCGGCCTCCGCCTTGAGCACCGGCCAATCGGGAATGTCGCTATCCCATTCGATCAGCGTCGGCAGCGGCCCGCATCGGCCGATGACGACATCGAAAAGCTTCCAGACCGCGTCGGCGACCGGGCCGTCATGGCTGTCGATGAGCAGCAGATCGCCCTCGTCATCCTCCTGCTCGGCGTGCCCGGCCAGATGGATTTCGCCGACATGCTGAAGCGGGAAATCCGCGAGATAGGAAAGGGCTGAAAAGCCGTGGTTGGTGGCTGAAACAAAGACGTTGTTGACGTCGAGCAGCAAGCCGCAACCGGTACGCCGCACCAGCTCTCGGATGAAATCCGTCTCGCTCATCGTCGATTCCGGGAAAAGGACGTAGGTCGAGGGGTTCTCGAGCAGTATCGGGCGGCCGATCGTCCCCTGCACCTCATCGATATGATCCGCCACTCGCGAAACCGTTGCATGCGTATAGGGTAGGGGAAGCAGGTCGTTGTAATAGGTTGTGTCGTGGGTCGACCAGGCGAGATGCTCGGAAACGAGCGCCGGTTCATAGCGGTCGACGAGCGCCTTGAAACGACCGAGATGCGCTTTGTCGAGCGGCCGCGGTCCGCCGATCGACATGCATACCCCGTGCAGCGAAACGGGATAGTCGCGGCGGATCTTGGTCAGCGCATCGTGCGGCGGGCCGCCGGCGCCCATGTAGTTTTCGGCGTGGACCTCGAAGAAGCCGTCCTTTGGGTCGTCGCCGAGGATCGCGGGTAGATGCTCGTGCTTGAAACTGGTGCCGGCAGTGCCAGCGATTGGGTGCGCCGGAAAGCGCGAGGTTTTCGACACGCGGGATGTTGGGTGAGTGACCATTCCGTTCATCTACATCTCCGCTTTCCGGGCAGTTGCATTGCTTACGACGGGATGTCGCGGGTCAGCTCTGTGGGCGAGCCCTTGCGGTCGCCGGGCAGGTCCATCGTCGTGCAGGTGCCGCCGTCGACAAATTTCCAGGCGTTGCCCTGATAATCGACAGTCGAGGTGCCTTGGCAGGTAGTGCCGGGTCCTGCCTTGCAGTCGTTCTGCCCCTTCAGGGCGACACCAAAGCACTTCTCCTTGCCGGCATCCATCGCCGCCTTGACCTGTGCCTCGGACAGCGGCGCGGCCGTCGCAAAAGAAGCAAGAGCCGTGGCAACGGCGCCGGCCAGAAAGGCCGCGCTCACGGTTGATCTTGTTGACATGATTTCACCTCCGATTGGGTTGTTGCGCGCGCGGTTCCTCAAGCGCGCATTGGTCAGTTCGGTCCGGAGGTTCCCTGTGTTACATCTTTTGGGAACACGACTTCGTGATCGCCTGGGGACCTGGCGTGAGCAATATTTCGCCTGTCACGCCAAGGGGGCTGACCACAGGGCAACGAGCCGCCGGAAGGCACCGCCGTGTGAACAGCCCGTGTGAGGCGTCACGGAACCACCGCAATCCTGCGAGACCTTTGCGACCAGTTTGCTGCGCTATGGGAGCAGGATCATGCTGAGCAGGATCGCCGAGTTCTTCATCTTCGGTGTCGTGCCGCTGGTCGGTATACTGGTGGTGCCTGAGTTGTCCGTCGCTGCCGAGAAGACCCTGAAGGGCGAGGTGATGTATCGCGAGCGCATCGCGCTGCCGCCCAACGCCGTGCTTTCCGTGCAGCTTGCCGATGTCTCGCTGGCCGACGCGAAGGCCGCTGTCGTTGGCGAGCGCAAGGTGGCGCCGGCCGGCCAGGTGCCGATCAAGTTCGAGATCAGCTTTGATCCCCAGGTGATCCGGCCTGATATGACCTATGTGCTGCAGGCGCGCATCACCGTCGACGACAGGCTGTTGTTCATCTCCGATGAGCGCCACCAGGTCGATCCGCTGAGCGACGCGTCGCAGACCGTCATGCTGAAGATGGTGACGTCGAGCGAGCAGCCGGCGTCGGCCCCGGTGTTCGGGCAGAGCTGGCTGATCGAGTATATCGACGGCATTGGTATGATCGCCGAGCCGCAGGCGACGTTCAGGATCGACGAGGGCGGCAAGGCCGGCGGCAGCGGCCCTTGCAACGTCTACTTCGCCACCGCCAAAGTCGATGGTTCGACGATCGCCATCAGTGACATCGGTTCGACGTTCAAGGCCTGCGCGTCCGAGATTATGGCCGAGGAAAAGGCGCTGTTCGAGGCGCTGGCCAAGGCGGCGTCATACCATGTCGACGCCGGCAAGCTCATCATCGTCGACAAAGACGACCGCGTCATCCTGCGCTTCAACGCCGCGAGCTGATAACCGGTTTCGGTTTTTGAGCATCATGCGCAGTTGGCGGGTGTCGGCGCCCGGCGTCCGGTGCAGGATCGCCGCAAAAAAAGGCCAGCATTGCGCCGGCCTTTTTGCATGTGACGTGGCTAAGGACTTATCGGCTCAGCCGACGATCTCGGTGTCCGAGAACCAGTATTTGATCTCCTGCGCGGCGGTCTCCGGCGCGTCGGAGCCGTGCACGGAATTCTCGCCGATCGACAGCGCGTGTACCTTGCGGATGGTGCCTTCGGCGGCGTTGGCCGGGTTGGTGGCGCCCATCACGTCGCGGTTTTTGGCAATGGCGTTCTCGCCTTCCAGCACCTGCACGACCGTTGGACCCGACGACATGGACTCGACCAACTCGCCGAAGAACGGACGATCTCTGTGGACGGCGTAAAAACCTTCCGCCTCGCGGCGGCTCATCCACACCCGGCGCGAGGCGATGACGCGCAGGCCGGCTTCTTCGAGAATCTGGGTGATGGCGCCGGTGAGATTGCGCCGGGTTGCATCTGGCTTGATCATGGAAAAGGTGCGTTCGAGCGCCATGGGGTCGTCCTTGTGATGGAGAGTGGAATTCGGGGTGGCGGGCTCTATACAAGCCGCCCGCCGGCTTGCCAAGGGGAGGCCGGCGCGGCGCGCATTTCTGCGCCGCATAGCGCATCGCCGTCAGCCCGAACCAATGTTTTCATAACTGCATCTCGATCGTCAGCTTGGCCGTGTCGCCAGCCCGAAGGCCTTCGCGGACCCGCACCGCCGTCTTGATCGGCAACAGCAGGCTGCCGGATTTCTTGTCGGGAAACAGCGATGTCCGCCATCTGGTCTGGCCGATGACGGCTTCCACGCCAAGCGAACCCCAGGGCCGTGCCATGCCCGCCGTCGCCGTCTTGATCCGTGCCCCAAGCTCCGGCGGCAGCGTCACGAAATGCCAGCCGCCCTTGCCTGGATAGACCCAGATCTCGGCCTGCACGTCGTAGCGAAACATTTTGTGCCCTTCCTCAGATCAAGGCTGTCACCGGTGGCTTCGCCATAGTGCCTTGTTGGCAACGCCGGCGATTGGCGAAAACATCCATGATATCATTCTTCCCTGCATGGAGGAGCCATTCTTCCCCTGCAAGAGAGGATGGCAGCGTCGCCGTTGCGCTACCGCCTTATCACCATCGAAGCGCGCCGGACTTCCCAGCCCTCCCGTTCCAGTTCCGGCACGCTGTGGTTCTCGCTCGGGTAGCCGACGCAGAAGTAACCGATCAGCGTCCACTCCGGCGGCGCGTCCAGGATCGTCGCCATTTCGGCCGGATCGAGGATCGAGACCCAACCCATGCCAATTCCTTCCGCGCGCGCCGCCAGCCAAAAGGTGTGGATCGCCATCACCGCCGAATATTCGATGGTCGCGGGCATGGTCAGGCGGCCGAGCCCATGCCCCTGTTGTGTCGCGCGGTCGGCGAAAACCGCGAATTGGCAGGGCGCTTCATTCAAGCCGGCGAGCTTCAGGCGCGCATAGAGCGCGGCGCGCTCACCCGAGAACGATGCGAGCGCCTCCGCATTGCAGCGCTCAAAGCAGGCCCTGATGGCGGCGCGGCACTCTGCACTCTCGACCATGACGAAACGCCAGGGCTGGCTCAGCCCGACCGAGGGCGCAATGCTGGCGACGTCAAGCAGCCGCTCCAGCGCGCCTTCGGGGAGCGGCGTCGGCTTGAATCGCCTGACGTCCCGCCGCCACAGGAAGAGGTTGCCCAGCTCGGCGCGAAAATCGTCTGGGAATTCCGGGCCTGACGTCATGGTGTCGTGCTGCCGTTGCTAAAGGGAGTAGGGGAGTACGACAGTAGGGCAGTAGGGCAATAAGGCACTAGGTATGCGCGCCGCCGCGACTTCCCTACTCCCTTACTGCCTTACTGCCTTACCCCCTATGCGGCGGCAGCCGCCGCCACCTTGCGGCCGAGGCCGCCATGCAGGTCGAGGCAGCGCTCGAACCACTGGGCCACCACATCGCTGTCGTCGAGCAACCGGTAGGGTGAGGCGATGCTGGCCGGGCTATTTTGGTTCACAGTCGGATCAGGCGCGCCCGCGTTCATCGGCGGTTCAGGTTCCATGGCGTAACATTGGCCCAGCGAAGGAGGAGGGCCATGAAAAAGCTCTTGTCTGTCCTTGTGGCCGCAGTTTTCGGTACGGCTTTTGCCTTGCCTTTGAATGCCGCGCCTCTCTCTATTCCGAAATCTGAGCAGGTGCAGAACAGCGCCGTCGAACAGGTTAGGCACCGTAGACACTGGCGACACAACTATGGTCACTGGCGGGGTGGTCGTCACTGGAACCGACGATACGCATTGCGGGGGTGTGGCTACTATGGGTGTTACCCGCGCCGCTATTATAGGCCCTACTACAGACCCTTTTATCGCCCCTACTACGGCTTTAGCCCCTACTACGGCTTTAGCCCCTATTACGGCCACCGTGGTTACTACCCGCACTACTACAATGGCTCAGGAGTGAGCATCTATCTGCATTTCTAGCTACGAAATCGTGGAAAGCGTCCCATACCCCCAAGCGCGGTTTCAGGGAAGGCGGAAAGCTGGCGGACCAGAGTGTTGGACGCCCGACGCGAATCGAATGGCCTTGGCCATTCCGATTTCAAGTTTGCAATCCGTCAGAGGATTTTGACTTCCGCAGCCGCACTCCGGACCCTGAAGATCGGGAGCGCCGGACTTTTCCTAGCCGGGTGGTCTCAGGGCGGCTTCGTGACGATGGCTTTCCTGGAAAAACTCGAGAGAGCGGGCATTTCAGTGAAGGCAGCTGCCACGGCAAGTGCGCCGATCGATATCTTTGTGGCATTGCACGGCGCCCTGAACTTTCCCCGAAAGAATGATGCACCGTGGATGACGACGATCGTCATCCTGACGGCCTTCTCCTTTGAGAACTACTGCGGCACTTCCTTACTCCTTACTCCTTACTCCTTACTCCTTACTCCTTACTCCTTACTCCTTACCTGCCTTACTGCCTTACTCCCCTATGCGGTGGCGGCGGCCGCCGCCACCTTGCGGCCGAGGCCATCATGCAGGTCGAGGCAGCGCTCGAACCACTGCGCCACCACATCGCCGTCGTCGAGCAACCGGTAGGGGGAGGCGATGCGCGCCCATTGCAGCGCGCCGAAGACGATGTAATCCGCAAACAGCGGTGATTGGCCGCCGATGAACGGCTGATAGGCGAGCGTCGAGCGCAACGGTTCCAGCGAGGCGCGGAAGGCGCCAAGGCCGGCGTCGCGCGCCGCCATCACCTCTTCCAGTCTCTTGCCGAAGCGCTGCTCGCGGTTTTGGCGGAAATAGGCGGCGTTCGCCTCGTCCTGCATGGCGTGGAGGTCCATGATCGCCGCAGTGGTGACATAGGGATGGATGGTCAGTTGCGACCAGCGTTCGATGAAGCGCGCCATCGCCTTGCCGCCGTCGCCGGAAAACAATGTCGGCCGCTCGGGATAGGCCCCGTCGAGATAGAGCGCGATTGCGAAGGAATCGGCGACCACCTTCTCGCCGTCGCGGATCACCGGAACGAGTTTCGAAACGCCGCCTTCAACTGTCGGCACTTCGAGAAAACGTGTCGGCACGGTGGAGATGTCGAGCCCCTTGTGGGCAAGCGCCATCGCCGCCTTCCAGCAATGCGGGCTGAACGGACGGGCGGTATCGCGCCCGACGAGGTCATAGAGCAGAATGGTCATTGGCGGCAGCTTCCTTGCGGTCTACTAGAGCGATGTTTCGGGCAGATGGGGGTAGGCACCCGGAACGGGGTCTCGCGGGTCGGGAGAAAAAGATGAAACAGCACTTCATGATGTTTGCGGCCTACAATCAATGGGCCAATAGCCGCATCTACGATGCCGCCGCCGATCTCGACGAGGAGGAATTTCACCGTAATGTCGGTGTTTTCTTCGGCTCGATAATGGGCACGCTCAACCATCTTCTGACCGCCGATCGCATCTGGATGAGGCGCTTTACCGGCGAGGGCGACGCGCCGGCCAGGCTCGACACCATCCTGCACCGCGCCTTGCCGGGCTTGCGACTGGCGCGCGAGGCCGAAGACAAAAGGATCATCGACTGGGTCGGGGCGTTAAGCGACAAGGCTTTGTCCGGCCGCTTCTCCTACATGACCGTCTCCGACATGCGCACCGTCTCGCAGCGATTGGCGCCGGCGCTCGATCATTTCTTCAACCACCAGACCCATCACCGCGGCCAGGCGCACGCGATCCTGACCGTTCTTGGCCGGCCTTCGGTGCCACTCGACCTGACGCTGTTCCAGCGGAGCGAAGAGGGGCGCGCCTACGCCTGATTTCGGATTATCCGGATCGAATTGACAGGAAAACCCGTCGAAGACGAACAGCATCTTCGACGGGTTATAGTCGCAAAAGAGGCCTCGCCAGTCAGGCGGCGTATCCGCCCTGGCCCCGGGCGGCCGGCTTGACCGAGACGGCCGGCCGGGCGGAAGGCCAGAGAATGCCTGCCGTCACCACGAAGGTGACCAAGGCATCGCGCGCCGCTTCGGGCGAGATCTCGCCGGCGCGTGCCGCCTCGCAGGCTTTCACGGCCGCGCCATAGCTCAGGCGTCGTCGCGATGGCGGAAACTCGGTCAGGAACTCATGCATGTCGAAGAGCGAAGCGAGCATGCGCTTATGGCCGGCGCCGACGGTAACGGCGACCGGGGTGAAGGGCATCGTGTCGTGCATTCTGGCCTCTCATATTGGGCGGAGGTGACGGCGGACGCCGCTCTCCGATCTGAATCGGACGCCCAGAAACGCGGATTGCGGCATCAGGTTCCATGTTGCCGAAATTTGGTTTTCGCCACCAAGTCCCGTGGCATGAGCGCCGTGCCGAAGAGGCGGCCTATTTCCACATGTCACGCATGCGGGCGCCAAGGTCGACGCGCACTTGCGGCTGGCGGCGCGGATCGTCTTTGACCTGGACGCTCGCCCACGATGTCTGTTCGAAGGCGCTGAGGATCGTGGCCGGGATGAAGCGGGTGCGCGAGGCGTAAACGTGACGATCGCCACGCGCCGCCTGGCCGTGGACGAAAAAGCGCTGCGGCATGACCAGGTGCAGGCCGTCCTTGGCCCGCGTCATCGCCACGTAGAGCAGGCGGCGCTCCTCGTCGATGTCCGCCTTGCTGCCGACGGCGAGGTCGATCGGGATGCAGCCGTCGACGGTGTTGAGGACGAAGACGTTCTTCCATTCCTGGCCCTTGGCAGAATGGATGGTCGACAGGATCAGGTAGTCCTCGTCGCGATGCGGCGGCCCGGCCTCGTCGCTGGTCGCATCCGGCGGATCGAGCGTCAGCTCGGTGAGGAAACGCTCGCGCGAGGCGTAGCCCGAGGCGATCTGTTCGAGCTGCAGAATGTCGGCCCGGCGCGTCGTTGCGTCCTCGTGGATGCGGTCAAGATGCGGCTCATACCAGAGCCGGACATGTTCGAGATCAACAGGCCATTTTCCCGACCCGGTGCGAAGCTGCGAGAACAGCGCGACGAAACCCAGCCAGTCGTCGGCGGCGCGTTGCGGCGGCCGGTAGCGCGCCAGCCCCATCGCTTCGTCGAGCGACGCCGCCATGGTGTCGACGATCTGCGAAGCCGCCGAAGGGCCGATGCCGGGCAAAAGCTGCAGCACGCGAAAACCGGCGACGCGGTCGCGCGGGTTTTCGGCGAAGCGCAGCACCGCCAGCACGTCCTTGACATGGGCGGCGTCGAGGAACTTCAGCCCGCCGAACTTGACGAACGGGATGTTGCGGCGTGTCAGCTCGATCTCCAGCGGCCCGCTGTGGTGCGAGGCGCGAAACAGCACGGCCTGCGCCTTCAGCGCCGTGCCGGCCTCACGCTCGGTCAGGATCGCCTGGCAGACGTAACTCGCCTGCTCGGCCTCGTCGCGAACGCTGACCAGCTTCGGCTTTTCGGTCGATCTGCGCTCCGACCAGAGGTTCTTGGTAAAGCGCTCCGAGGCCTCGCCGATCACCGCATTGGCGGCGGCCAGGATGGTCTCGGTCGAGCGGTAGTTGCGCTCCAGCATGACGATCTCGGCCGGCTGCGCGAATTGTTTGGGGAAGTCGAGGATGTTGCGCACTTCCGCCGCGCGAAACGAATAGATCGACTGCGCGTCGTCGCCGACCACCGTCAGTCCGGATCCGTCCGGCTTGAGCGCCGTGAGGATCGCGGCCTGCAGCCGGTTGGTGTCCTGGTACTCGTCGACCAGCACATGGTCGAAACGCCCACCCAGATGCGCTGATGTCTCCGGCTCGCCGGCCATCTGCGCCCAGTAGAGCAGCAGGTCGTCGTAATCGAGCACGTTCTGCGCCTGCTTGGCCTCGACATATCGGGCAAACAGCGCCTTAAGCTGTTCTGCCCAGCCGGCGCACCAGGGAAACACCGAACCGAGAATCTCGCCGAGCGGCGCCTGCGCGTTGACGGCACGCGAGTAGATCGCCAGGCATGTGCCCTTGGTTGGAAAACGGCCTTCGGTCTTCGAGAAGCCGAGTTCGTGCCGGGCGAGGTTCATCAGGTCGGCCGAATCCTCGCGGTCATGGATGGTGAAGGCCGGGTCGAGGCCGATCTCCAGCGCGTAGTCGCGCAGCAGCCTGGCGCCGATGCCGTGAAACGTGCCGGCCCAGCTCAGCGCATCGGTGATAACGGAAGCGTCACGGCCGAGTACCTCGCCGGCGATGCGCTCGACCCGCTTGGCCATTTCCGATGCGGCGCGGCGCGAAAACGTCATCAGCAGGATGCGCCTGGGATCAGCGCCCCTGACGATCAGATGCGCGACGCGATGTGCCAGCGTGCTGGTCTTGCCGGAGCCGGCGCCGGCGATCACCAGCAACGGCCCGGCGACCGCGCCGTCGCCATGCTCGACGGCAAGGCACTGCTCGGCGTTCAGCTTCGCGAGATAGGCAGGCCGGAAGGTCGAATCACGGGCAGCGAGGTTCATTGCCCATCAAGCATCGTTTCTGCTTTGTTCGCAACAGCGATGCAGCGTTTCCTCGCCCCGGCGGATGGACCTAGCGCTGGGGCTCTACGCCCATTGCCGCCGACTGCCGCGGCAACGACTTGTCGTCATCGGGAGGCGGTAGCAACAGCGGATCGAAGTCGTCGGGCACTTCGTCAATGATTTCCCTGACTATGCGGTAGGCCACGTAGATGACGGCTCCGGCTATGAGCAGACGGATCATGATTTTCTCCACTGGTATGAACCAACCGAAGAGGCCGCGTTTTGTTCCCCGCTTTCCAAAGTCCCCGAGCTCTGCCTGAGCGTGCAACCAAATCGGCACCGTCTCGTTTGCCCGGTGACAGGAGGTTGCGATGAACAAGCTATCAATCTCGCTGGCTTTGGCGGCGGCGCTGGCTGTCGCGGCTTGCGATAACAACATCCCACCGACAAAGGCCCCCGGCGCCGATCAAAACCCGCAGGTCGACCCTGCACCCAACTCGACGTCAGGCGATGATCAACCCGGCGCGCCGTCGGCGCAGTGATGGAACGCAGTAGGAAAGGTGGCCGGCGCCGCTTGGGAGGGGAGCGATGACGCCGGCCAGGCGGGTATCAGGTCCGCCGCATACCTAGAGATAGCTGAGTCTTGCCGTTGCGTCATGGGGTGATCGCGGAAGACCACCGCCTTGAACAGGCAATCAACTGACAAATGTGACAAAACTGCAATTTTCAGATGCGAGAAGTCGATGCTCGCCAGGCGCCGCGCCGTCGCAGCAGGGTCCCGGCCCAATTCAAAGCTGGCCTCTGATCCGGCGAGGCCGGCGATCGGATCAATCGTCTTCCCCACCGCGGCATTAAGCAACCGGCCGCGCCGGGCATTTTCATACCTTATGCGGCCAAGCGGCGCTCAAGGTCTTGCGAAGCGCTGACGTCCCGTGCAAAAGCGCGGCCATGCTGATCATTAACGACCTTTCGCTCCGCATGGCCGGACGCCTGCTTCTTGACCATGCCTCGCTGACCTTGCCGGCCGGCAGCAAGGCGGGGCTTGTCGGTCGCAACGGCACCGGCAAGACGACTTTGTTCAAGGCGATCACTGGCGACCTCGCCTCCGAGACCGGCTCGATCGGCCTGCCGAAGAACACGCGCTTTGGCCAGGTGGCGCAGGAAGCGCCCGGCACCGAGGAACCGCTGATCGAGATCGTGCTCAAGGCCGACCTTGAACGCTCCGCACTGCTCGAGGAGGAAAAGACGGCGACCGATCCGCACCGCATCGCCGATATCCACATGCGGCTGGCCGATATCGACGCCCATTCGGCCGAGTCGCGCGCTGCCACCATCCTCGCCGGCCTCGGCTTCGACGACGCCGCCCAGCGGCGGCCGGCCTCGTCCTTCTCCGGCGGCTGGCGCATGCGGGTGGCGCTGGCGGCGGTGCTGTTTGCCGAGCCCGATCTTCTGCTGCTCGACGAGCCGACCAACTATCTCGACCTCGAAGGCACGCTATGGCTGGAAAACTACGTGTCGAAATATCCGCACACGGTGCTGCTGATCTCGCACGACCGCGACCTGCTCAACCGCGCCGTCAACTCGATCGTCCATCTCGACCAGAAGAAACTGACCTTCTGGCGCGGCGGCTACGACCAGTTCGAGCGCCAATACACCGAGCAGCGCGAATTGCAGGAGAAGGGCAGGGTCAAGCAGGAAGCCGCACGCAAGCACATGGAGTCCTTCGTCGAGCGCTTCCGCGCCAAAGCTTCCAAGGCGAGACAGGCCCAGTCGCGCATCAAGGCGCTGGAGAAGATGAAGCCGATCGCCGCAATTGTGAACGACAACGTGCGGCCGTTCTCCTTTCCCGAGCCGGTGAAGACGGTGGCCTCGCCGATCATTGCGCTCAACAACGTCAATGTCGGCTATGTCCAGGGTGAGCCGATCCTGAAGAAGATGACGCTGCGCATCGATGCTGACGATCGCATCGCGCTGCTCGGTGCCAACGGCAACGGCAAGTCGACCTTCGCCAAATTGCTGTCCGGCCGCCTGAAGCAGGAGACCGGCACCATGACGGTGGCGCCCGGCCTGAAGGTGGCGATCTTTGCCCAGCATCAGCTCGACGATCTCCGACCGAATGAAAACGCCTATGAGCATGTCCGCCGGCTGATGCCGGAAGCGCCGGAATCGAAGGTGCGCGGCCGCGTCGCCCAGTTCGGCCTGACCACCGAGAAGATGAACACCGCCGCCAAGGACCTGTCCGGCGGCGAGAAGGCGCGGCTGCTGATGGGCCTGTCGGCGTTCGAGGGGCCAAACCTGTTCATCCTCGACGAACCGACCAACCATCTCGACATCGACAGCCGTGAGTCGCTGATCCATGCGCTGAACGAATTTCCCGGCGCCGTCATCCTGATCTCGCACGACCGCCATCTGCTCGAGGCGACGGCCGACCGGCTGTGGCTGGTCAAGGACGGCACGGTCAACCCCTATGACGGCGACCTCGATGACTACAAGACGCTGGTCACCGGTGTGTCCGGCGACCGCCGCGGCAAGCGCGAGGCCGAAAAAGCCTCGAAGGCCGACCGCCGCCGCGACGCGGCAGCGCGCCGCGCCACCTTCGAGCCGCTGGCCAAGGAGATCCGCGCCACCGAAGCGCTGATGGACCGCATCCGCAAGCGCATCGATTTGATCGAGGACGAGCTCGCCAATCCGGCGGTCTATGAAAAGGACCCCTCGACGGCGACACGGCTGGCCAAGGAGCGCTCGCAGCTTGCCCAGACGCTGGCCGGCCACGAGGAAAAATGGCTGTCGATGTCGGCGGAATACGAGGAAGGCACGGCGGAGTAGCGCGACGCCCCTCTGCCTTCTCCCACAAGCGGAGAAGGGAAGGCCCATCTGGCCCTACACGCCGCCGCCATAAACGGCTAGTTTGGCCTCATGAATCGACACGCCAAGCTCAGGATCTACCATTCGGCCTGTCAGCATGATTGCCCGTCGACCTGCGCGCTCGAGGTCGAGCTGCTCGACAACAAGCGCATCGGCCGCGTCCACGGCGCCAAGGCCGATACGTATACATCAGGCGTCATCTGCGCCAAGGTCGCCCGTTACGCCGCCGCGTCCATAGTCCCGAGCGCTTGCTGAAGCCACTGGTGCGCTTGGCGTCAGCACCTGATGGCTGCTGACGGCGTCGAATGCACGTGGACACAAGGGAAGGGCGGCCTCGGTAACATTACCGTGAGCCTGTAACGTTCGCCGTCGCTGGCGCGAACAACGGACCATATCCTCATGTCCGCCATGGCGGGATTACTTGCCCGCCGACACCTTCAGGAGTCAAGAAATGCTAGACCGTCGCACCTTCCTCATCGGCCTGACCGCAATATCGGGCCTCGCCTCGGCTCCGGCGGCGCTGGCGGCCAGCCGCATGGCCTACACACAGCAGGCCTTCGAAGAGGCGCAAAAGGCAGGCAAGCCGATCCTGGTCGAGATCACCGCCAGCTGGTGTCCGATCTGCAAGGCGCAGAAGCGGGTGCTCGGCCAGTTGCTGCCTGCGCCCGAGCACGCAAACCTGGCCGTTTTCGAAGTCGATTTCGATTCCCAAAAAGAGGTTGTTCGGGCTCTTGGTGCGCGGATGCAGAGCACGCTGATCACCTTCAAGGGCGCAACGGAAGTCGGTCGGCTTGTTGGCGTGACCAAGGCGGATGCCATCAAGCAATTGCTTGATAAAACGATCTGAGCGGCGGCGATGCTACTCGGCTTCATATTTTCGTTCCTGGCCGGGGTGCTGTCGACGCTGTCGCCATGCGTGCTGCCGCTGATCCCGGTCGTGCTCGGTGCTGCCGTCAGTCAGCATCGCTATGGCCCCATCGCGCTGGCCGCAGGACTTGCCATATCCTTCACGGCCATAGGGCTTTTCGTCGCCACGATCGGGTTCTCCGTCGGGCTTGACGGCGGTGTCTTTCGCAGCGCCGCCGCAGTTCTGATGCTCGTCCTCGGCACGATATTGATCGTGCCGGCATTCCAGGCGCATATCGCGCTTGCGGCCGGTCCGGCCGGCAACTGGGTCGAGCAGCGGTTTGGCGGCTTTTCCTCCGTTGGCCTTTGGGGGCAGTTCGGCGTCGGTCTGCTGCTCGGCGCGGTGTGGAGCCCTTGCGTTGGCCCGACTCTCGGTGCCGCTTCCGTCCTTGCAGCGCAGGGCCAAGACCTTGGCCAGGTTGGGGTCACCATGGTCCTGTTTGGTCTCGGTGCTGCCGTGCCGTTGCTGATCCTCGGACTACTGTCCCGCGAGACCTTGCTGAGTTGGCGCAGCCACATCGCAGGCGCCGGCAGCGGGCTGAAGGTCGCTTTAGGCGTCTTGCTGGTGATGACCGCCGCCGCGATTCTGTCTGGGTTCGACAAGGCGTTGGAAACCGCACTCGTCAACGCTTCGCCCGAGTGGCTGACGGCGTTGACGACGCAGTTCTAACGGCTCCGCGCTGGCGGTCGCCAGATTTTCAACTTGCCTCAGCAAGGAGAAGCAAGTTAGCGCTGCATCTGGCCCTACACGCCGCTTTCGCAACCGACTAGTCTGCTCCCATGAATCAGCACGCCAAGCTCAGGATCGGCCATTCGGCCTGTCCGCATGATTGCCCGTCGACCTGCGCGCTCGAGGTCGAGCTGCTCGACGGCAAGCGCATCGGCCGCGTCCATGGCGCCAGGGCCAACAGCTACACATCAGGCGTCATCTGCGCCAAGGTCGCCCGCTATGCCGACCGCGTCCATCATCCCGACCGCTTGCTGAAGCCGCTGATCCGCGCGGGCGCCAAGGGCGAGGGCCTTTGGAAGGAAGCGAGTTGGGAGGCCGCACTCGACCTCGTCGCCGAAAAGTTTATCGAGGCCGAGGCAAAATACGGCTCGGAGACGGTCTGGCCCTATTACTATGCCGGCACGATGGGGCTGGTGCAGCGCGACGGCATCGAGCGGCTGCGCCACGCGAAAAAGTATTCCGGCTTCTTCGGGTCGATCTGCACCAATCTGGCCTGGACCGGCTGGATGATGGGCGCCGGCGCGTTGCGCGGTCCCGACCCGCGCGAGATGGCCAAGTCCGACTGCGTGGTGGTCTGGGGCACCAATGCCGTGGTCACCCAGGTCAACGTCATGACCCACGCGATCAAGGCGCGCAAGGAACGCGGCGCAAAAATCGTCGTCATCGACGTCTACGAAAACGCGACGATGAAGCAGGCCGATCTCGGCCTGGTGCTGAAGCCCGGCACCGATGGCGCGCTGGCCTCCGCGGTGATGCATGTGCTGTTCCGTGACGGCATGGCAGACCGCGCCTATTTGGAAAAATACACCGACGACCCGCACGGTCTGGAAGCGCATCTTCAGACGAGGACGCCGCAATGGGCGGCTGATATCACCGGGCTTTCGGTCGACGAGATCGAGGCCTTCGCCCGCCTCGTCGGCACGACCAAGAAAACCTATTTCCGCCTCGGCTACGGCTTCTCGCGCCAGCGCAACGGCTCGGTCAACATGCATGCCGCCGCCTCGATCGCCGCGGTCACCGGCTGCTGGCAGTATGAGGGCGGCGGCGCCTTCCATTCCAATTCGGGCATCTTCAAGCTGAACCAGGAACTGCTGGAAGGCACGCGGATGCGCGACCCCTCGATCCGCCATCTCGACCATTCGCGCATCGGCCCGGTGCTGACCGGCGCTGAGGATGCGCTCTATGGCGGCCCGCCGGTGACCGCGCTGCTGATCCAGAACACCAATCCGGTCAATGTCGCGCCGGAGCAGCGGCTGGTGAAGCAGGGTTTTCTGCGCGACGACCTGTTTTCCTGCGTGCACGAGCAGTTCATGACCGACACCGCAAAACTCGCCGATGTCGTGCTGCCGGCGACGATGTTTTTAGAGCATGACGACATCTACAAGGGCGGCGGCAACCAGCACATCACGCTCGGGCCGAAGCTGATCGACCCGCCGGAAGGGCCGCGCAGCAACCATTTCGTCATCGAGGAACTCGGTAAAAAGCTGGGCGTTGGCGACAAGCCTGGCTTCGGCATGACCGAGCAGCAGCACATCGACATCATTTTGGGCAAGCGCGGCCTGGGTAGTTTTTCGAACCTCAAGGAAGAGAAGTGGGTCGACTTGCAGCCGGATTTCGAGGCGGCGCATTTTATCAGCGGCTTCGGCCACGCGGACGGAAAATTCCGCTTCCGCGCCGACTGGACCGGGCAGGCGGCGCCCAACCGGCCGCCGAGAAGCATGGGCCTGTTCGGGCCGGTGGCAAGCCTGCCGGAATTTCCCGACCACGTCGACCTGATCGAGGTGGCGGATGCGGCGCATCCGTTCAGGCTGACCACCTCGCCGGCGCGCAATTTCCTCAACTCGACTTTTTCGGAGACGCCGGTGTCGAAGGCCAAGGAGGGCCGGCCGGAACTGCTTTTGCATCCGGACGATGCGGCAGCCTATGGGCTGGCCAATGGCGACCGCGTCGAGATCGGCAATGCGCGCGGCGAAGTCGTGCTGCACGCAAGATTGTTCGACGGCGTCAAGCGCGGCGTCGTGGTCGCCGAAGGCATCTGGCCCAACAGCGCCCACGAGCGCGGCGAGGGCATCAACGTCCTGACCGGCGCCGATGCGCCGGCGCCCTATGGCGGTGCTGCGTTCCACGACAACAAGGTCTGGCTGCGCGCGGCGAAGTGAGGCCTCGGAACGATATATCCAACCAGCCGTTTTTGCGTGGCGGTGGAGACATGGTGATGGCAGAAGTGTTGGCAGCGCCGGACCCCATTGGAAGAACGCTTTCGCCCGGCGAACTCGTAACCACGATGTCGCACTTTCATCGCGCCGAGATTCTGCGCATGACGGGGTGGCGCGATCGCCTGGACCGGACGAGTAATTGGGCGATAACGGTCGTTGCGGCGATGTTGTCCATCTCGCTTTCGACAGCCAGCGCGCATCACGGCGTGCTGCTTTTTGCCATGCTGCTTGTCCTGTTGCTGCTGTGGATAGAAGCGCGGCGATATCGCTTCTTCGACGTTTACCGGGCCCGCGTGCGCCAGTTCGAACGGCACTATTTCGCGCAGATATTCTCGCCGCAGCCGGACTTCGCGTCCGATTGGCTGTTGGTCGTCGGCGAAAGCCTGCGCACTCCAAAATTCCTCATTTCGCAACGAGCGGCGTTGGCGCGCCGTCTGCGTCGAAACTACATCCACATGCTGCTGATCCTGCTGCTGGCCTGGATCCTGAAACTGTCGACCCCCAGTCTTCTAACCGAAGGTGTCCGCATCGACTTTGTCAGCTCGGTGCGCGAGGCCGTTGCCGGCGCTGCTCTGGGGCCCATTCCCGGCTTGGTCATCGTCGTGCTGGTCGCCGCCTTCTATGCCGGCCTGCTGGTCACGGCGTTCCTGACCGCTGGCGACGAGGGCGAACTCTCCTTTGGTGACGTGCACGTCTAGAGCGGCAGCGCAAAACCGGCGGATCTGCGATTTCATTTGTGCAGGAAATCGAACCGATCGGTTCGTTTTTGTTGACGCATTGTGCAAGATAGAGTGAACGTCGGCTCAGCAAATGGCCAGGCCGCGCGGCAGACGTATTCGCCTAAAGCATTGAGAAGAAGTTCAAAGATTGTGGCGAAGGAAGCCTTTTAGCGGATTTCAAGCACCCGGTTCAGGGCGTGGCCGGAACATCTTTGTGATTGGAAACTGCTGCATGGCCAACCCACCTCGGGGTGGTCCGAGCGACGCGAAATCCTCCCAAGGCACGCCACGAGACGGACAACAATACTGAAAGTATGAAAGTACTGGAGTACCTGAAATGACCAAGATTGCTCTCACCGCTGCCGCCATCCTCATTGCCACGGGCAGCGCCTTTGCCGGCAGCGACCATTATGGTTCGGACGGCGTCAACCAGCCGGCCGCGCCTGTTGGCAATGCGCCTGTTGTCGATAATATGTTCACGGGTTCGATCCGCAAGCCGTTTACGGCCGAGCACAATACCGTCAATACCAACGCGACGATCCAGCCCGGCACGACTGAACCGGTCGTGCCTCAGTCCGGCCGGGGCAACTGGGGCCGCTAAATCCTCAAGCTTCGGAACTCAAAGAGCGGCGGGCTTGGCCCGCCGTTCCTGCTTTTGTATATCAAGTCACAGCCCTCGTTTAGCGCAGGTCCTTCGGCCAAACGCAGTGTGTCAGCCGCGCATCGCCGAGGGCCAGCCGTGCCCAGTCACCGTCGAAAACGAAGCGGGCCAGGGCTGCCGTCGGGAATTTCTCTTCAAGCTTTTTGAGTGCCGCGGCATCCGATCCGGCGCCCGCAAGCCGGCGCGCGAATTCCTCCAGGCCGGGATTATGGCCAATCACCAAAAGGCTGCTTGTTGCCGCTTTTGCCTGCCGTACCTTGGCGAGAATGTCTGCCGCACCGGCCTCGTAGAGCGCCTGGACAAATTTGGCCGGCGTTTTCGCCGGCAATTCCGCCGAGACCAGCCGCCATGTGTCGCGGGTGCGCAACGCGGGCGATACCAGCGCCAGGTCCGGCAGCCAGCCCTGCCTGGCCAGTTCGCGCCCGACCAGCGGCGCGGCCTTCAGCCCGCGCCCGGAAAGCGGCCGGTCGAAGTCAATAAGGTCAGGATCGTCCCAACTCGACTTGGCATGACGCAGAAGAAGGAGTTGTTTCATGAGTTCAATTTAAGACCAAGGAATGTCGGGCTGAAAGTCTTTCCCATATCCGCCGCCATGTTTTGTGCCCATGGCGGTATCAAAGGTCGCCCAAAGCGCACCAAAGATGAACAAACCTACGCGCCGTTCATCCTTATCCCACTTGACCGAAATGTCTGCTTCAGTAATGGCCCAATCGCCCGATCGAATGTGAATTGCATCGATGACGGAACCCACTCGCCCGTCCTCGACTCGATACAGATAGAAGTACGCCGTGGCATTCGTTGGATTGTCTGCCTCATCATACTCGAAGGCACCGGCCAGATCACCTTTTGCCCGCATAGCGCTGTCGAAGAGATCCATTTGCCTGTCTGCATCTGTCAAAATAATGTTGAGACGTCGCGTGCGCCATGCGCGACGCGAACGACTTCGACGCGCTGTTCGGCAAGGCGATAAAGCACGAGATAATTGCCGATCGTCAATGCTCGCACTTCGGCACCGATGTCGGGTCTCTGGCGACCGGATTGCGGGAATGTCTCCAATTGCAGGATGCGCGCCGCAATCGCGTCCAGAAAGCGATCCGCGGCAAGCTCCGCCGCAATGCCAAACCAGATGTCGATCAGATCGTCTTCGGCGGCCGGGCTGCGGACAATGAGGATGTCAGCCACGCCGTGGTGTTTTTTTGGCAGCGTCGCTGAACCGGCTGTGCGCCTTCAGCTTGATCTCCTCGATGTCGAAAGGCGCGAAGAGGCCGCTCTCCAGCCCTTCCGTCCAGGCTTTCCGCAGCCGCTGCGCTTCCGCATCGCGCAAGGGCTGGCGAAGGCGCCATTCGCGGAGAGCCTCGCGGATCACTTCGCTTGCCGAACCGTATTGCCCGCTGGCCGCCGCGCTCTTGACCATGTCCAGCAGTTCCGGGGAAAGCGCCACGCTGACTTTTTCGACTGTCGCCATCAAACTGTCTCCTTGCCAAGATGGTGGCAATAATTGCCACCATCTTCAAGGATGGGCCTCAGGGCGTGATGCGCGCCAGATGCTCGAGGTCGGTCTCCTCGCGCAGCGGATCGGGGGCCATCACCACGGAGGTGCTGTTGTCGGCATCGTCGGCGAAGTGGGCCAGCACGGTGCGACCGCCTTCCATTCGCGCCTTGCCTTCGGCGACCAGCCCGAGCGCCAGCGGATAAAGCCGGTGCTCGGCCTTCAACACGCGCGCGGCGAGCGTATCCTCATTGTCGCCGACCATCACCGGCACAGCGGCCTGGGCGATGATCGGGCCGTCATCCATGTCCAGCGTGACGAAATGCACCGTGCAGCCATGGATGCGGATGCCCGCGCGGATAGCTCGCGCATGCGTATCCAGCCCCTTGAAGGCCGGCAACAGGGCAGGGTGGATATTGATCATCCGTCCCAGCCATTTCTCGACGAAGCGCGCGCCGAGGATGCGCATGTAACCGGCCAGCGCCACGAACTCGGCGCCGAACGAGACAAGTGCGGCGTCGATCGCCCCGTCATGCGCTTCCTTGCTGCTATAGTCCGCCCGCGAAATCACCTTGGTGGCGATGCCGCGCGCCGCCGCGATACCGAGACCGGCGGCATTGGCCCGGTCGGAAATGACGCCGACGATCTCGGCCGGATAGTCCGGGTTGCTGGCCGCGGCAATCAGCGCCGTCATGTTGGAGCCGCGTCCCGAAATCAGCACTACGGTGCGTTTGCGCGCGCTCATAGGCCGATCGAGCCCCGATAGATCACGCCGGCGTTGCGGCGCGGCACGATGCGGCCGATCGGCGTCACGCTCTCACCGGCCTCCTGCAGCACGGCCGCGACCTGTGCCGCCTGGCCGGAGGCGACGGCGAGGATCATGCCGACGCCGCAGTTGAAGGTGCGCATCATCTCTTCGGGCGCCACGCCGCCGGTCTTCGCCAGCCATGAGAACACCGCCGGCACTTCGATGGCGTCGAGGTCGAGCTCGGCGGAAAAATCCTTCGGCAGGACGCGCGGGATATTTTCCGGGAAACCGCCGCCGGTGATATGGGCCAGCGCCTTGATGCCATGCGTGTTACGGATCGCCTTGAGGATCGACTTGACGTAGATGCGGGTCGGCTCGAGCAGCGCCTCGGCCAGCGTGGCTTCATCGTTGAAGGGCGCTGGATCGGTCCACGCAAGGCCGCTGGTGGCGACGATGCGGCGGACCAGCGAAAAGCCATTTGAATGCAGCCCCGACGAGGCCAGTCCCAACAGCACGTCGCCCTCGACGATGTCGTCGGTCGGCAGCAGTTGGCCGCGTTCGGCCGCGCCCACGGCAAAGCCGGCAAGGTCGTAGTCGTTGCCGTGATACATGCCGGGCATTTCCGCCGTCTCGCCGCCGATCAGCGCGCATCCGGCCTGCCGGCAGCCCTCGGCGATGCCGCCGACGATCGCCGCACCCTGGTCGGGGTCGAGCTTGCCGGTGGCGAAATAGTCGAGGAAGAACAATGGCTCTGCGCCCTGCACGACGATGTCGTTGACGCACATGGCGACGAGGTCGATGCCGATCGTGTCGTGCTTGCCGGCATCGATGGCGATCTTCAGCTTGGTGCCGACGCCGTCATTGGCGGCGACCAGCACCGGGTCGATGAAGCCGGCGGCCTTGAGGTCGAACAGGCCGCCAAAGCCGCCGATCTCGCCATCGGCGCCCGGCCGGCGCGTCGCGCGCACCAGCGGCTTGATCTTCTCGACCATGAGATTGCCGGCATCGATGTCGACACCCGCCTCGGCATAGGTGAGCCCGTTCTTGCGCTTGCTCATCACTCTTTCCTGCTTTCCGGGGCTCTTCGCATGAACGGCTGCGCCTCGCAAGGATAACGGCTGGCTCAGGCACTTTCGGCATCACAAAAGAGTGGACAGAGGCTTCAGGCAAATCTCCAACATTGGCGATTGGCGAAAGCCTTGAACACAGCCAATCTCTCCTCCACAAGGGGCGAGATTGGCAGCTTCTGCGTCGCTCTCACTTGCCCTACCCTCCCATCTCCATCATGTATCATCAAAACAGAAGCGACGGGATATGCGTTTGACCATCCCCAACATGATCACGATCATGCGTTTCGTGCTGGTGCCGGGCGTGGTGCTGGCCATGCTGCAGGCGCGCTGGGACTGGGCTTTCGCCGGCTTCCTGATTGCGGGCATTTCCGACGGCGTCGACGGTTTCATTGCCCGCCATTTCAATCAGTTTTCCCAGCTTGGCGCCTATCTCGATCCGATGGCCGACAAATTGCTGCTGGTCTCGGTGTTCGTGGTGCTGGGCTTCATCGGTGAATTGCCGCTGTGGCTGGTCGTCACCATGGTGTCGCGCGATGCACTGATCGTCTGCGCCGTCGTTCTGTCCACCGTCATGACCCACCCGGTCGAGATGAAGCCGCTGTTCGTGTCGAAGGCCAACACCGCCATCCAGATCGGGCTGGCGGCGGTGGTGCTGGGCGAACTTGCCCTCGCCATCAATCTCGACCCGCTCAGGCCGGTACTCATATTGCTGTCCGGGGTCTTGACCGTGGCTTCGGCCGCGGCCTATCTCGTGGCTTGGCTGAGGCATATGAGCGGCTATGGCGAAGGCTCCACACCGGGCACCTGACCAGGACATCGACGCGGCGGCCGAGGCTGCGGCTGCCGATGCTGCCGCGTCCGGCGTGTTTCGCCGCCAGATCCGCTTCTGGCTGATCAGCGCCATCATCCTCGCGATCTTTCTCTATGTCTTCAGCGGCATCCTGCTGCCGTTCGTCGCCGGCATGGTGCTCGCCTACTTCCTCGACCCGGTCGCCGACCGGCTGCAGCGGCTCGGCCTGTCCAGGCTGATGGCGACGATTGTCATCCTGTTTGCCTTCATCGTCGTTCTGGTGCTGGCCTTCGTCATCCTCATTCCGGTGCTGGCTTCGCAGATGGCCGATTTCGCCAGCAAGCTGCCGGAATACCTGACCCGGCTGCAGAGCCTGATCACCAGCTTCGACCCGAGATGGCTGGAAGAGCAATTCGGCGTCGACGCCAATGGCCTGCGCGAAGGGTTGAACTCGCTGCTGACCTCCGGCTTCGGCCTGCTGACCACGGTGTTCACCTCGATCTGGAGCTCCGGCGTGGCGCTGGTGTCGGTGGTCAGCCTGTTCGTCGTCACGCCCGTCGTCGCCTTCTACATGCTGCTCGACTGGGACCGCATGGTGGCGATTGTCGACAGCTGGGTGCCGCGCGACTATGTCCAGACCGTCAGGGCAATCGCCAACGACATCAACACCGCCACCGCCGGCTTTGTGCGCGGCCAGGGCACGCTGTGCCTGGTACTGGGCGCCATGTACGCCACCGGCCTGACCTTGACCGGCCTGAATTTCGGCATCCTCATCGGCCTGTTCGCCGGGCTGATCTCCTTTATTCCCTATGTCGGCTCGCTGACCGGGCTGGTGCTGGCCGTCGGCGTCGCCTTCGTCCAGTTCTGGCCGGACTGGACCATGGTCGCGGCGGTGGCCGGCGTGTTCTTCGTCGGCCAGTTCATCGAGGGCAACATCCTGCAGCCGAGGCTGGTCGGAAAAAGCGTCGGCCTGCATCCGGTGTGGCTGATGTTTTCGCTGTTTGCCTTCGGCGCGCTGTTCGGCTTCGTCGGCTTGCTGATCGCCGTGCCGGCCTCGGCCGCCGTTGCCGTTCTGGTGCGTTTTGCCATCGCTCGATACCTGGAGTCGCCGCTCTACAAGGGCCACAACACCGAACCTGTCCCGCCGCTGCCGGCGCGTCGCCGCGGGAGCGGTGGACCGCGCAGTTGAGCCAGATGCCGGACAACAACAAGATCGACCCGCCGCGCCAGTTGCCGCTCGATCTCGGCCACGGCACCGGCTATTCGCGCGACGAACTCGTCGTCTCCGGCACCAACAGCCAAGCGGTGGCGCTGGTCGATCGCTGGCCGGACTGGCCGTCGCCGGTGGTCGTGCTCGCCGGTCCGGCGGGCTCTGGAAAAACCCACCTGGCCTCGATCTGGCGCGCCCGCGCCGGAGCAGTGAAAGTCGACGCCGGGCGGATCGGCGACTGCATGGCCAGCCTCGGCGCGCGGCCGGCACTGATCGACGATGTCGATGCCGGTCCGGTCGATGAAGAGGGGCTGTTCCATCTGATCAACGCGGTGCGCGGGGCCGGCTCGACCTTGCTGCTGACCGCGCGGCGTTTTCCGTCCGCCTGGGGCGTCAGTCTTCCGGACCTCGCTTCGCGGCTGAAGGCGGCGGCGACAGTCGAGATCCATGAGCCCGACGATCTCTTGCTGGCCGGCGTCATCACCAAACTGTTCGCCGACCGCCAGGTCGAAGTCGAGCCGCATGTCGTGCAATATCTGGTGCGCCGCATCGAGCGCTCGCTGGCAACAGCGATGCGGGTGGTGGAGCGGCTGGATCGCACCGCGCTCGAGCGCAAGACGCCGATCACGAGGGCGCTCGCCGCCGAAACCGTCAGCGCCATGGATGAGGGGCAGGGCGAGTTTGAGATTTAGACTGCAGTGGGCTTTGGCGTGCTGCCTCGGAGGGCAGCAGGCTCTTCCACTTTCGCCGCAACTTCATTTAAAGTCGCTATCAGCCTGTTGATTTGCGACAGGGCGGTGGTCATCTCTGGACCGTATCGCGTCACTAAATATTCTCGGTTTCCAGTAAGTTGGGACAGATGGTGTGCCGTGCGTTCCGCAGGACCAGCCCCGAGGCGATCGCCTTTGCGGTACGTGTCGCAAAATCGTGCTGCAGACCACGCAACGCCTTATGATCAGAACCAGTCAGGAGGAGATGGGCATTGAGGTAGAGTTCGATTGCGTGAAGGGCGGTGAAACGGCAGGGCACCAGGGAAAGCGCGTTACCCTTGCGTCGATGTTCCAGCAGGCGGATCGCTGCATTTCTGAATTCGCTTGCGAGTCCCAGTACCTGTTCGGCTGTTGCTTCTTCACCAGGGTAGGAAGCATTCATTCTACTTGCCCCGCCTCACATCGGCGTCCCGCCGTTCCCGCAGGATGACACGACGCCGGACGCTACGTCAAAGTCGAAACACCGATTGGTCGAACGCGGAAAATGACCACCCCTGCCGGTGTTCCATTTCGGGAAACGAAGACTGGCATCTGTCTTGCAACGTCAGTCTTGCCGGCTAACCCCGGTCCTGATTGCGTATCAAATCAGGTTGTAGGCTCGCCGGGAGATGAGGCGGTTGGGGTTCTCTTCCCGGCGAGCTTGCCTTCAATGAGGGGCGGTAGTCGCGCGTACGGCACTGGCAACCGCGCTCACGGATAAAGCAGTCCCGCGCCGTCTTTGGCCGTTATAATGGACCGTTGAACGGGCTATTTTCCTCGTAAATATGGACCAGAGGATGGTTCATAGAAGAGGGGCCGATGCAGGTATCCGTTACAGACGCCAAGGGACAGCTGACAGAATTGGTGCGTCGTGCCGAGGCAGGTGACGAAGTCATTCTGACCCGTCACGGTCATGCGGCCGTGCGCCTGGTTGCCATCAAGGCGATGCCGGACACGAAAAGCTGCCGGGCATTGCTGGAGGCGATGCGGGCATCCGGCGCCGAAAAGGCAAAGGCCGGCCCATCCGCCGCGCGAAGCCAGGATTTCCTCTACGGCGCTGATGACTTTTCGAAGACCGATATCGAAAGCGTTCTTTAAGGTGCGATCCTGGATTAGGTCAGGGAACGGATGCCGGTTGGATCAACCTACGGCCGGAGACCCCCGATAGTGTACCCACCATCGACAGTGATCTCTTGCCCCGTGACGAAGTTTGCATCGTCTGAAAGCAACCAAGCAACTGTACCTGCGATATCTTCTGATACGCCGTTACGGCGGAGGGGCGTGTGGGCGGCTAGGCGCTTGGCAAAAACAGGGTCTATGACATCATCCGCCATCGGGGTCAGAATGATACCCGGATTGATGGCATTGATCCGGATGTTCCGAGGGCCTTGCTCGACCGCGAACGTACGCATCATGGCAAGCAATGCGCCCTTTGTACTCGCGTAAGCCCCGGCCCCCGGCATCACTGCGCCCGCCGTCCAGGAGGCGTTGATGAGTATGCTGCCGCCTTCCAGGAACGGCAGGCAATGCTTGATCGTAAAGAACGTCCCCCGAAGGTTGGTGCCGATCAACACGTCGAAATCATCCGCGTCGGTCACTGCCAATGGTTTGAAGTCGCCCAAAATTCCGGCATTGGCGAATACGGCATCCAGTCTCCCGAAGCGTTCAATTGTCTTCCCTACAGTCGCCGCGACTGCATCGTTGTCAGCAATATCGCAAGCAATCGCGACTGCGTTGCCGCCTGCTGCCTCGATGTCCGACTGCAATTGGCTGATCGGATCGTAACGGCGTCCGACAAGGGCAATCTGTGCACCTTCGTCAGCCAGCCGAAGGGCAGCGGCCCGCCCCATACCCGTTCCCGCACCCGTAACTAGAACCGTTTTGCCCATGAATCTGGTTTGTGCCATGTCTTTGTTCCTTCGGTGAATTGCAACATGGCAGCTGTAATTCCTGTGCTATCTCATGATAATTCGGCAAAACGCTTATTCATTTGAAAGCAGAAGTATCGAATGGCTCTTTTTCGCTCCATGCAGGTTTTTGTGGCGACGGTCCAAGAGGGCTCAATGAGCGCTGCTTCGGCAAAACTCGGCATATCGCCAGCGATGGTGGGGCAACATGTGGCCGCGCTGGAGGAGCGGCTCGGCACACGCCTTCTGAATAGGACCACCCGCCGTCAGAGCTTGACGGATTTTGGCACGAGCTATGTCGAGCAGTGCCGGGACATCCTGGATCGTGTGGCTGTTGCGGATCAGGACGCAGAGGCATCTCAGACGAAACCTCGCGGGCAACTGAGGATCACAGCGCCGACGACTTTTGGGACGGAGGTTTTAATGCCAGCTTTGAAGCGTTATCGCGACATTGCCCCTGACGTGACGCTGGACATCACGTTGACCGACCGCAATGTCGATATCGTGGAAGAAGGCTTCGACATCGCGTTTCGCATTGGAGCGTTGCCGGATAGCCGCCTTATTGCTCGTCACCTTGCTCCCTATCGATTGATGATTTGTGCTGCACCGGATTACCTTGCCCGCATGGGCACCCCGGATCATCCTCGCGAGCTTTCCGTCCACGAAGCCATCGGCTTTACCCCTGCAGCCCGGTCGCCCTGGAGGCTATCGAAAGGCAAGGATCTGGTCGAAGTCGCTCCCAAAATCTCGATCACCGTCAATAGTGGTCAGGCTGTCCGCATGGCTGCGCGTGCTGGGTTGGGCGTGATTATGCAACCATCCATACTGCTGACTTCGGATATACGCGCTGGCCTTCTCGTCCGGCTTTTCCCGGATTGGCACCTGAATGAACGGCCCATGTCTCTCATCTACCACCGTGACCGACGCATGGCGCCACGCCTAAGCAGCATCATTTCGTTTGCCATTGCAGAATTTGGCGCTCAGGTTGAGGGACAGGCAAATCGTCTCGTCGAAAGCGCTCGTTAAACATGGGTTGTCTGCGCCAGATGCGCGCGACAATGCTACGAGGTCGACGCTCCCGCCTATGAGCTCTCCCACGAGATAATGTCGGCGATAGATTTTGACCGAGAGCCATTCCACCCGCAGCCTGTGCATCGGCCGTTTTCGAACTGATGTTCGCAGGCGGGCATCCATAGAGATGAAACGCGCATTCAGCACAAAGGCTGGTCATTGCGCTGCTTTCGACGAAATATCTGCTGCCGCATTCGTCGCAACTCGTGATTGATCGGTCAGTCATTGGCTCACCCGCGCTTCCGTTTCAGTCCGATCGCCTCGCGCAGCCGTCGGGTCGTGCCGCCACTGCCGCCACGTTCAGATCCCACCGTCCGGCGGCGCCGCCCGTTCCGCGCCGAAGCGCCTGCGGTAATCGCCGGGCACCAGGCCGGTTATCCTGGCGAAAACTTTGCGGAAGGAGCCAGGATCGTCATAGCCGACATCCCAGGCGATCTGGTCTATGGATCGGGTCGTCGCTTCCAGCATCTCACGCGCCTTGCCGACGCGCAGGTGCTGGCAATACTCGGTCGGCTTGAGGCCGGTGGCGTTGCGAAAGCGGCGCAAAAAGGTCCGCTCCTCCAAGGCCGCATGCTCCGCCATGGTGGCAAGCGTCACATCGCGCGCGCCTCTCGCCTGGAGCCAGTGCTGCACTTTGAGGATAGCTTCGTCGCGATGGCTCAGCCTGGGAGCAAAGGGGCTATAGAAGCGTTGCTCGCGCCCCGGCGGGTCCACCAGCATGAAGCGGGCGGTTTCTATCATCACGGTCGGCCCGAGCACCCGGTCGACGAGCTTCAGGCCGAGATCGGTCCAGGCCATGTAGCCGCCGGCGGTGATGATGTCGCCGTCGTCGATGACCAGCTTGTCGGCATCCAGCACGATGTCGGGGAAGCGTATCGCCAGCGCGTCGCGATAGGCCCAGTGCGTGGTCGCCGCACGACCTGACAACAGACCGGTCTCGGCAAGCACGAAGGCGCCGGCGCAGACCGAGCCGAGCGTTGCGCCCGCCGCATGGCGGGCCCTGAGCCAGTCGGCATAGGGCGCGGCCGCCTCGCGCGGAATCGGATCACCCAGGGTCGGAGGCAAGATGACCATGGCAGGTCCATGGCCGGGGCCGGGCTCGCTGTCGAAGGTGCGGATGACGGTTTGGCTCGCCTCTTGCAACTGCCAATGGCTGACACGAAGTCTCAGCACGTCCGGCGACCGTTCGGCAGCCAGCCGGTTGGCCAGCTGGAAGAGATCGGTCAGCCCAAGAACGGCCGCTCCCTGAACGCCAGGATATACAACGAGGCCGATTTCGACCGGATCACGCGCCGCAATCATTTGTCAGTTTTGCCATGTACAATGTCTGTTTTGCCAATCCTCACCATGGCTCCGTTGCAATAGCTTGTCCACAGAAGGAACGAACCTTCCCCCGCCCATCCAGCCAACCACATCAAGGAGTACGACGATGAGCACATTCACCACCAAGGACGGCACCGAGATCTTCTACAAGGATTGGGGCACAGGGCAGCCAATCGTGTTCCATCACGGCTGGCCGCTCAGCGCCGACGACTGGGACAACCAGATGCTGTTCTTCCTCGACAAGGGCTATCGCGTGATCGCGCATGACCGGCGCGGGCACGGTCGCTCGACACAGACGGCAACCGGTAACGAGATGGACACCTATGCCGCCGATGTCGCGGCTCTGGTCGCTCACCTTGATCTCAAGAACGCCGTCCATATCGGCCACTCGACCGGCGGCGGCGAGGTGGCGCGTTACGTTGCCCGCTACGGTGGCGAGGGACGCGTCGCCAAGGCGGTGCTGATCGGCGCGGTGCCGCCGATCATGCTCAAGACTGACAGTAACCCCGGCGGCCTGCCGATCGAGGTCTTCGACGGCTTCCGTGCCGCTTTGGTCGCCAACCGCGCCCAGTTCTACAGGGATGTGCCGGCCGGCCCGTTCTACGGCTTCAATCGCGAGGGCGCCAAGGTCTCGCAAGGGGCTGTCGACAATTGGTGGCGCCAGGGCATGATGGGCGGAGCCAAGGCCCATTACGACTGCATCGAGGCTTTTTCCGAGACCGACTTTACCGAGGACCTGAAGAGGCTCGACGTGCCTGTCCTGATCATGCACGGCGATGACGACCAGATCGTGCCGATTGCCGACTCTGCTCTGCTTGCAGCCAAGCTGGTGAAGCACGGCACGCTCAAGGTCTACGAGGGCCTTCCGCACGGCATGTGCACCACCCACCCGGAGATCATCAATCCGGATCTCCTGGCGTTCATCCAAAGCTGACGCGTCGCAGCTTCAGGCGGGCACGCCCGGAAATCCGGGCTGCCCGTCGGTCGCTTGGGTGCTTCGTCCGTCGCAGATGCCGTCCGGCGCAGCTGCGCCGAGCAGCACGGCTGTCGCGGTGAATGAATGGTCGGAGTGGAGAGATTCGAACTCCCGACCCTCTGGTCCCAAACCAGATGCGCTACCAGGCTGCGCTACACTCCGAGTCCTTGCGGGCTATAGGGTTCCGGGCTTTGGAAGGCAACCCCCGAAACGACAAAAACGGAACGAACGCAATACAGTGGCAGGGAGTTGCACGAAAAGTCCACCAAAAGTCCCACGGCTGTTCATCACGCTCCTCATGGATTGAAAAATGAAGTAGCCGCGCCTTGTCGCCCTCCGGCGCTACCGGCTCGCGTTCAACTAGTCGGCGGCGCGTCAACCGGCGGCGGTGCTTGGAACATCAATCGCTTCGCCAGCAAGAAAGCTGCTTGAATTGAGCGATCCTCAGCCCGTCACCAACGAGACCATCATCAGAATTCTGCATCTTGTTCTCATCGAAATCCGCGCGACCGACAACCTGGAAAAGGCTCAGCTAGCCAATCGCAAACACCCCTCGGGCGGCCAATAGCTTGTGCTTTTCAAAGATCGCTAGTTTCTGCGGATAAGTGATCCGCACCTTGGCGTTGCACCCGTCGCATCTGAAGTGCGCGATCGTTTTTAGCGCGGAGCCCTTCCTTACCGCCGGATGCGAGCAATCCGGACATTCGAATGTGAGCGCAACATCAGACAAGTCTTCGGCTAAGCCCATTTCCGTCCCCTTCGCAAGCGCTGTGGCTGGCGAGTCTCAATTAGCAATTCAGATGTAGCAATTCAGATGCCAATCCCATTGTCCCAAAGCGAGACGAGAACGATTTGCTTCGGGATTGGCCAAGCGCCTTGGGCGCCCGACACAATGTGCTCGTCAGCGGCTCCCGCTAAGAGCTGATTACCGCGGCCCGAGTCCTTTCGGGCTATAGGTTGCGGGCTTGGCTGCGCAACCCCTTGAAAAGACGAGAACGGAACAAACGGTAGGCCGCGCCGAGAGCGGGGCCGGAAATGCAGCCAGCCGGGTCCAGCGCAACGCCTCGCAGCGCCGTCTCGGCGCCCAGGTTCCTGTCCGGTCAGACCTTCACCAAGGCGGCCGTCGCATACATGAAGGCGACGCCGGCCGCCAGCCCAACCAGGACCGGCGGCGTGAAGAAGGCATCGAGACCCTTCTGGCTGCGGCGCATCAGATAGGCGCCGACCTCGACGATGACCTGCAGGATCGTCCCGGCGCCGATGGCAAGCGCCAGCGCCGACCATTGCGGCGCATAGGCCAGGCCTGCCGAGCCACATGCCGAGAACCGCAGGCCCGCCGGCTAGCAAGGTCAGGCCGGCGAACGTCCACAGCGGTGGCCGCTCCTTCTCAGTTTCTGCGTTGTAGCAAACTGCTCAAGCTGATTGGAGGGACGGATCTTTTTCCGTGAACCCTCGCGCGATCGTCGTCGGTGGCCCGCCGTACCGAAGGGGTACGGCAGGCATCGGCCTTGCCGCCGGCGGCATTGCGCAGTAATGACGGGAATACAGCGGCGGTGCCGCTTGCACGTAGCAACGAGGTGTCCATGTCCGCGCGCATTTTCAGCCCAGCCAAAACCGC
The DNA here is from genome assembly GCF_055901575.1 of Mesorhizobium sp. WSM4842. NCBI lineage: Bacteria > Pseudomonadati > Pseudomonadota > Alphaproteobacteria > Hyphomicrobiales > Phyllobacteriaceae > Mesorhizobium > Mesorhizobium sp. WSM4842. The sequence goes on along the minus strand of NZ_CM148372.1, from coordinate 5,270,725 downwards.
GATGCAGTCCGGCAAGGCCAAGACCGGCCACTGGGTGCTGGAATTCGATCCCGAGATGCGCAAGAAAATCGATCCGCTGATGGGCTATACCACGTCGGGTGACATGCGGAGCCAGATCAGGCTCACCTTCGATACCCGGGAAGAGGCGGTGGCCTATGCGGAGAAAGAGGGGCTGGCCTACCGTGTCGAGGAGCCGAAGGAATCCAAGCGCCGCCAGATTTCCTATGCGGAAAATTTCCGCTATGACCGCAGGACGCCCTGGACACATTGACCGGCAAATGCCGGGCAGCCGTCCCAGCGCATAACTCAGCCGGCCCTTGGCGTCGGCCCAGCGGTCCCGTAGCTCAGCTGGATAGAGCACCGGCCTTCTAAGCCGATGGTCACAGGTTCGAATCCTGTCGGGATCGCCAGCATTTTCACGGTCCATTCTGGACACATAGGTTACGGTTTATATCGGAGACATGGGTAACACTTTCGGCCCGAAGGATTGTCTAGTGGCAATGCTCGAAATGCAGCCTATCATTTTTCACGATTCGCGATCCGGGCAAATCCCGACCCACCCCGCGCTCGATGATCGCTTGATCGCCCCGTCGCGCTTTAGGTGCGGCGGACTTTTTGTTTCCGTATGGAACACTGGCACGCGCAAGACGTTCGCCTCCTGCAGTAATATTTCCTGTGCACATAGGAATGCTGCGAGATCGGATTGTCCCCTCCGATCAGCCCGCGTCCTTCCCCTCCGTGGGGCGCGGGCTTCTTCGTTCATGGCACCGATACGATCAAGGCTCGTCGGACGTGCAACCCCTGCGTGTTGGCACCGAGCAAGGCGTGTTGAGCCTCGATCGCGTCGGGCAGCGCCGCTCTGAATTCACGATGCACGTTCATGCAACCACCGCCATGTCTTCGCGATTAACCGCCTTCGATCCTGGTGAGCGACAAAAATGACGGCGTTTGTCCCGATTACAATCTACCTGAATCACACGCCGCGTCGATAGCCGACGCTGCGAAAGCCCTTCAGCAACCATGGCCATTCATGGACAAGCCGTCCCGACTTGAAGCAATCCGAATGATCGAGGAATGCCTGGCCGGGCATTGCAGTCACCAGGCTGCGTTCGCCGCTTTCGAGGCGGCTGCAACGGAACAGGGACTTCATAAGCAGAAGCCTCCAAGCGAAGGCCTCAAGAAATTCGACGGGGTTGCTGAAGATCTGATGTGAGGTCGCCCTCGCCCGCTCGCAGATCTTCCGCGAGGGGCGCATCTCGCGTCTGCGATTCTGCAACGGGGTGCGGTTTTTTGGTGTATGATAATGACGCACGAACAAAATCTCTGGGCGAAGGGGGTTTGTCATGCCGATTGGTGGAAAAGCCGAGCATGCGGGTGTCTTCAACCCGACCGAACTGGCCCTGTTGGCGCGGGTGTTCGAGCGGTTGAAGATTGACAGTGAATCTGCGCATCGACGTGAGGCGCTCGCGTCCCGAATTATTGCCAACTACATGGCCGGAGTGGTGGACGAAGAAGAACTTCTGTCGGTTTCGAAACAAGCGCTGGGGCGGTAGGACCGGGTAAAGCAAGGCTCACCGAGTTGAGCATTCCAACCGCCGGTTGGTAGACGCGACGCAGCCGGCGCGCGTAGGATTTCCTACAATCCGGGCACGCCCACCCCCGCCCACCCTGTGCCTGGTGAACGACTGATCGCCCGCCGTGCCGAAAGGTGCGGCGGGCTTTTTGACTTCCGTATGGAACACCGGCTCGGGGAGGGCGTTCGGCTTCTGCAGCATCTTCTCCTGTAAACCAAGCTGCGAGATCGGTGACCTCTCCCGATCAGCCCGCGTCCTTCCCCTCCGTAGGGTGCGCGGGCTTTCAGCCATTTGGCCGATGCGTGGTGAAAGTTACCCACACTAAAGCTGGGTCAGTTCCTATGATGCCAACAGACCTTTGCCCGCGATCTCTCCCGGAGGCGCGGGCTTTTCGAGCGGTGGTTATCTGGTTGACAGGTCCGGTTGGGAGATAGCCAACAAACCGTGCTACATGGGCGATGAAATTCCCCCGCCCGGCGTACGACCTTGCCAACACATTGAGCGAGATCGGGCTGGCGCGGGCGCTACGTGCCACCCTTGTGCATCAGAGGGCGCGAATGATCGCCTTACTTAGCAAGCTGCCCAAACCCGAATGGAAGCCGGAGATGCCGCCGCCGTCCGCGCTCATTTGCGAGCTACCGGCGCTGCCCAGCCGTAGGCGTTGACTGATTTTTCCGTTCCGGAAAATGCTGATGCATGTCGCGCAAAAGTGTACAGCGGTTTTGCGATAACGACATGCATAAAACAGCAACCTAAAGCGTCGCACGAGGCCGGTCAAACGCGACGCGCTTTAAGGCTTGCCTGTCGCAACCGATGGTAGTAGATTGATATGATTAATTCTAAAAGTTGAGCAGATGTGACAGGTTACTGGGTGCCATGGGCGAGCGCGGTGAGGAATACCTCCCTGAATGGATTGCAGGCCATCTGTCCGATGATCCGGTAATTGCCGGAGACATCTCGGCCAGAATTTGGAACATGAAGAACGTTGGGCTCCCGTCCCGTGGGATCAGGAGAAGCCAGCGGAAAGAAGCGTTGATCGAGGGCGGAGGTGAAGCTTTGGAAGCTCAGTCGACTCGCGCGATCACCGTCATCTTCCCAGACTCAACACCCATCATGCTACTGGCTGTCTTGGCGCTTTCTGTGCTGCTGCTCCTGGGCGTGGCAGGGTCCGGGCTATTAGATGAGGCGGTTGCGTCAAGGCTCTGACGGAAAGCGAGTTCGACCTGCTTGGCGTCGAGCGCGGAGAGGCAAGCCCGCATTTGCGCTCGTGGGCGAGCCGGGCACCCGGAAATTATGTCGGCAGTGCCTTCGTCAGCGTCAATCGCGAGATGCGCGAACGGCTTTGCAAGCGCGTCCAGGAGGCATGCCGGCGAGGCACCCAAGGACATGAAGAAGCGGCCGGCAACGCAGTGGGTGAAACCGGGCATGAAAGCCTGCGTGAAGCACTTGCGCGGCGAGGACGATCTTCGGCACGCCTTGCTTCCCAAAACTTTAGGAAGACCAGGTGCGACGTGACTGTTTTCGCTCGTTAAAAATTGAGTATGGACTCTGATCCTGACAGGATTATGAATTATCCGGGCACCGTTGTCGGGATGTCAGCGCACACCGTGCTCCTGCCCATCAATGGAGGAGGACATGAGAAAGCCTCTGGCGCTCATCTTTGAGGACGAGCCGATGATCGTTATCGATATCGAGGCGTCACTCAGAGAGGCTGGCTTTGCGGTGGCCTCAGAGCCAAGTTGCAGTCGTGCACGACTAATTTTGGCCCTTGTTGAGCCGGACGTCGTCATCCTGGACGTGCTCTTGCAGGACTGCATCAGCTCTTCGGTTGCTGAAGAACTCGTGGCCCGTAATATCCCTTTTGTAATTTATAGTGCCACGGACATCGAGGGCCGCGGTGAGGCCTTCAAGGCCGGTACTTTTGTCGCGAAACCTGCGGACGAATCCGTGCTTGTAGCTTTGGCGGATTCCATGGCTAGGGCATCCACGGCTGCGAGAACGCTTAGAGAAAGCTCGAGAGACGGGTGAGTGCTCTAAAATCCGCTGTCAGAAACTCAAAACCGCGCGACTGGCTACACCGAACGCATAAAGAGGCGACGAACCGCGCTGCGCCCCCGGCATGAGGCTCCACATCAGGCATCTCCGTGACGAGGAAGAGTTGCGCCACGCCTCGGTGCTGGGCTCCAGCGACGAGGACGCCTCAGTCGCGCTCGCGCGGACCACCCGCCAAATCGAGGAATGGCGGATGGTCCTTTATCAGCGCAGGAAGGGACTTAGCTGCGCAGATCTCAGTTTCGTTCTTCGGTCCAAAATCCTAACGACATTCCAATCGCCAGGAACGCGGTGGAGACGGCCAAGACCGGAGCGAGCAACCAGCGGGCTCGGTGAACGCTATTTTCCATGGGCTCTCCCATGAACTCAAAGCGAGCAACTACTACGAGCAGCCGCCGTTCCGGGTGGCGCGATGTCCGGACTATTACGCGAAACCAGGTGAGACTTAGGTCCCGTCTCGGATCAGACCGAAGCCCAGCCAAGGAACGTTTGCAGCTGCCTGAGGTTTGAAGAGCCTGGCGCGAAGACGATGCCGTTCAGCGCAGGGAGGAGTATGATCATCATGTCGAACCGTGAGATTGGAGCGTCCCAGGCGCTGCGAATGCGCGTGGCCGACCTCAATGAGAGGATGCGCGGCGCCCGGATTACCGAGAGTGAACTGAAGACCTTTCGAAAGGTCGCGGCCGTCATGGAGGGCGGCAAGGGCAGAATCGATGCCGACGATTTGATTGCCGCATCCTTCGTCGTCGAGACGCTGGACTAGCCAAACCGCCTACAAGCTCTCCAGAATGCGAGGCGCTGCAATGTCCCTCTCTCCCAGCCTATTCTCTGTTGGCCTGACTTTCCAATGCCCGCAATGCGACTTCGCCGTTATCAAGAACGGCAGCTGGTTTCAGGTCGTTTCCCACTACAGGTGTGAGGGATGCGGACGCGAGATCCGGATTACCTATCGCGACAAGATTGCGATCTTCCAGAAGCACGCGCACTTGGCCATGCGGCCGCCGGGAGCGCGGTAGATGCGACAGATGTGCAGACCCCTTCACCGGATGTGAGCTCGAATTGCTGGGGTCGAGTGCGAGGCGCCGGCATTCGCTCTGATGGGCGAGATCGGCACGCGCAAGTATGTCGGCTCGGCCTTCACTGATTCCAGCCGCGCGATGGTATCACCAATCGCCCGGGCGCCTCGGTAGACAGGATTCGCCGACGTCGCGGGCATCTCTTGTGCTTGCGTTCATTCATGTCGCAGTGAGGAGGGGCATTGGCGATTCGCCAATGGCGGGGCAGGGCGGATCTGAACGGGGCTTTTCCACGAATGACATTGATGGGCGCGGCGGCACTGCTGATCCTGATCCTGACCTATGCCGGCGTCGCCGTCGGCAGGTTCCCCGGCTTGCGCCTCGACCGGGCAGGCATTGCGCTGCTCGGCGGTGCGGCGATGATCGCCATCGGCGCGCTCAGCCCGGAGGATTCCTACCGTGCCATCAATTTCGATACCATCACGCTGCTGCTCGGCATGATGATCGTTGTGGCGCATCTGAAAGTGTCGGGCGCTTTTCGCGCGCTCGGCGCCGTCGCCATCGAGCACGCGCACGCGCCGTTCATGCTGCTGGTGATGGTGACGCTGCTGACCGGCGTTCTGTCAGCGTTCCTGGTCAATGACGCGATCTGCCTGGTCATGGCGCCGATCGTCGTCCACGTCACCCGCGTCATCAACCGCAACCCGCTTCCCTATCTGATCGCTACCGCCACGGCGTCGAATTGCGGCAGCGTCGCCACCATCACCGGCAACCCGCAGAATATGGTCATCGGCGCGCTGTCGGGGATATCCTATCCGGCCTTCTCGGCAGCCCTGGCGCCGGTCGCGCTATTCGGCCTCATCGCCGTCATCGTCATAGTACGGATCGTCTATCGCGCCGAATTCGCGCGCAAGGCCGAGCTCAGCCCCGAGGTCTATCGCGGCCGCATGCTGCCGGGACAGGTGGTCAAGGCCGTGGTCGTCTGCATCGGACTGGCGATAGCCTTCTTTGCCGGCGTCCCGGTTGCCAAGGCGGCGCTCATAGGCGGCGCCATTCTTCTCGTGACCCGCGCAATCAAGCCGGCGCGCATCTACCGCGAGATCGACGGGCCGCTGCTGTTCATGTTCGCCGGCCTGTTCATCGTCGTCGCCGGCGCCGAGAAGACGCTGCTCAGCCCCGACATCGTCGCCTCGGCAAAAAACCTCGGGCTGGACGACGTGTGGCGGCTGTCCGGCTTCACCGCAGTGCTGTCCAACATCATGAGCAACGTTCCGGCCGTGCTGGCGCTGCGGCCGTTCATACCAGGCCTGGAAGACCCCGAGCGCGCCTGGCTGGTCGTCGCCATGAGCTCGACGCTGGCCGGCAATTTCACGCTGCTCGGTTCAGTCGCCAATCTGATCGTCGCCGAGTACGCGCGGGTCTCCGGCACACCACTGTCGTTCGCCGCCTTCTTCAAGGTCGGCTTGCCGCTGACGCTGGTCACGCTGCTTGCCGGGACGGCATGGCTGGCGCTCGGGTTTTAGGCCGCCGGCGCAGCAGCCTAGGCGGTTCAAGCGCAAGCCTGATCAGACTATTTGGCGTGGGTGGGCCAGAACGCCCAAATCAGCAAAGCTGCCAAAGCCAGCCAGAGCGCCACGACAAGAAACATCCCCGTCCTGCTTTGCGGGTGTTTTTCGAGCGCGGCAGCCCGCGCTCGAAACTCGTCCATCAGCGGCGGCGGAACAAGCCTTATGGCCAGGATTACGCCGAGCGGGACGATGATCAGGTCGTCGAGATAGCCGAGCACCGGAATGAAATCCGGGATCAGGTCGATTGGGGAAAGCGCATAGGCGGCCACCATCCCTGCAACAAACTTTGCAAACCAGGGCACCCGAGGATCGCGTGCGGCGAACCACAGGGCGACGACATCAAGCTTGATGTCGCGCGCCCGGCTCTTTGCCGCTTCCAGCCATGCTTTCATAGGGTTACTTTAGCACAGATTGTCGTCCGCCTGCATCCGAGCGGTTGCCGGTCGCGCAAAACCAGACCGTCCATAGCGCGTCCCAAAGGGCGTGCGGCGCTTTAGCACTCCGACGATTCGGTGCTGCTCGCCGGCTTCGCGCCCGAAACATAGGAGTCGAGAAAGTCCTGCGAGGCGACATCGTCGGCGAGGCTCCTCAGCTTTTCGGCCGCGGCCGCCCCCAAAATCGCCTCGACGCGCCGGTTGGCCTCGACCCACACGACATATGCCTGCTGGTATCGCGCTTTTCCGAGCGGCGTCAGTACAGCATGTTTCGTTCGCCGATCGTGGGTATCGTGGCGGACCTCGACCAGACCGTCTCGCACAAGCGGCCGCAGAGCGTGCGTCAGCGCTGAGATCTGGATCGCCAGGCGGCCGGCGAGGACCTGCAGCGTCGGCCCATCCTCGCCGTAAGCGGCCGCGAGCCCGTCGATCTGGCCGAGCAGAAGGGTTTGCGTTGACGTCAGCCCGGTTGGGACCAACGCCGCGTCATACAACTGGCCAAGCCGGCGCGCCGCACGGCGCAGCGACGAATTGATGCAAACGAAATCGCCCGGCATGCCGGGCGCTTCTGCATCTGGCTCGTCCCGATCTTCGAGCGTCGCAAACGATTCGACTGTTTTTTTCATCCTTACAAAATAGTTGAGGGCTGAAGCATTGCAAAGGGGCACAGATCTGGCTAGTTAGTTGAGCGCTCAACATTTGAGCGCTCAACATTCAGGAGATAACCCATGTCGAACTCCGCTTCCAAGCCGGTCGCCGTCGTCACCGGCGCCTCCGCCGGCATCGGCGCTGTCTATGCCGACCGCCTCGCTGCCCGTGGTTATGATCTTGTGCTCGTGGCGCGCCGCGCCGAACGCCTGAAAACCCTCTCGGCAAAGCTGTCGCGGGCCTATGGCGCCAAGGTCGAGGTGATCGGCGCCGACCTGACCAAGGAGGAGGGCTTGGCGCGTGTCGAGAAGGTGCTCGCCACTAACCCCGCCATCACCTTGCTTGTAAACAACGCCGGCAACGGCACGCTCGGATCGACGATAAACACGTCCGACGAGAATGCCGCGTCGACAATTGCGCTCAACATCACGGCGCTGACGCGCCTGACCCGAGCGGCGCTGCCGGCATTCCTGTCGCGCAACGCCGGGGCGATAATCAACATGGCCTCGGTCATGGCGCTGCACTCGCTGCCGATCACCTCTCTCTACAGCGGCACCAAGGGTTATGTGGTGAACTTCAGCCGTGGCCTGCAGGAGGAGCTTGCCGGAACCGGCGTCAGGCTGCAGCTCGTTCTTCCTGCCGCGACCGCCACCGAATTCTACGAGTTCGCCGGCATGCCGCTTTCAGCGTTCGACCCGGCAGTGGTGATGACCGCGGAAGACATGGTCGATGCGGCCCTGGCAGGGTTCGATCAGGGTGAAGCCATCACGCTGCCGTCGGTCCACGACCGCGCGCTTTGGGAAACCTATGACGCCGCCCGCGCCACCTTGTTCGCCGCGACGCAGACCGGCGAGCCGGCGCCTCGCTACCAGGCGGCTTGACGTCGCCGAACCGCCCTGCGAGCGCGCAGGGCGGTCTCCGCTGGCATGGCTAGGGCGACGTCACCGTCAGACGGCCTTTCATATTGGGATGGAAGCGGCAAAAATAGTCGACCGAACCTGCCGTCTTCAGCGTCAGGCTCGCCGATGTCTTCGGCGGGATCATCACCTCCCAGCCGCCTTTGACGGTCGCCGTGTGGGCGAACACGTCCTTGTTGACCCACTCGATCGTGTCGCCGACCTTCGCCTCGATGCTAGCGGGCGAAAACACCAGTTTCTCGATCGTCACCTCGATCGTTTCGGCCTTGGCTGGTGCGGCAGCAATAATTAGTGCCATTGCAATCCACAGATGTCGTTTCGACACCGTTGGTGCTGTTCTCATTTCAGCATGCCGGCGACATGTTCGGCATGCTGTTCATGGCCCTGGAATAGCTTCAGGCCGGTCTCCAGCAGGCTCTTCAGTTCGGCATTCTCGACCGAGGGGATCAGCAGGGTTTCGAGCGCGCCGTTGACCTGCTTGTGATAGGCGACCTCGTTGTCGACATAGGCCTTGTCGAACGCGGCGCCGTCGAGCTTGGCGAGCTTCGCCCGTTCCTCGTCCGCCGCCTTGGTCAGCGCCTTGCTGGTGGCGTTGTCCTCTGGCGTTACGTTGAGCTTCTTGACCAGGTCAAGGGCTTGTTTGTTTACGGCTTCATGGTCTCGCACCATGTCTTTGGCGAAATCGAGAATCTCCTTGTTCTTCGATTTCTTCAGCGCTTGCATGGCCGCCTCGACGTCAAGCACGCCGGCTGTGTAGGCGATGTGGGCGATCTGCGGGTCGCTCGGCTTGTCGGAGGCTTGCGCCAACGTCGCTGCGCTGAGCAGGAAAAGCGCTGCCAGTGCGGTGGTCGATCGAATAAACATGACGTTCTCCTTCGCCGGATGCGGTTGGCTCCGGGCATTTTCAGTTGACGATGATTGGATGCCGGAAGGGGGCAAACGTTCCCGGGAATTGGGGAAAATCAGTCTGTAAAGCCAAGCCGCTGCATCACCGCGGCGGTCAGCCTGTCACACCGGCGGCCGGCGAAGGGGAAGGCATCGAGCAGCACCGGGCCGATCTGATCGGCCAGCGCCTTGCGGACGAGGGCGCGGGCGCGGTGCAGCCGGGTCTTGACGGTTTCGGGCCGCACATCAAGCAATTCGGACGTCTCGTCTATGCTGAGACCCTCGATCACCCGCGCCACGAATACGGTCCGGTAGACATCGGGAAGGCGATCGGTCGCCCGTTCGACAAGCTCGAGGATCTGCCGTTGCGCCATCATCCGCTCCGGATCGTCGCTGGGATTGAGGGGGAACTTGATGATTTCGGCTTGTAGATTTTGCGGCATCGCTACCGTTCGCCGCCCTTTGCGCAAACGCCCAAGCGCCTCGTTGATGACGATGCGTGACAGCCATGTGGCGAGAGAGGATTCGCCGCGAAAATCCCCGAGCTGGGCAAAGGCCCTGACATAGGCCTCCTGTACGATGTCTTCAGCCTCGCTGTCGTTGCGGACGACGCTGCGGGCGATACGATAGAGTCGCTGGTTGTGCATTTTGATAATTGTGTGGAAGGCTCCGCCCTCGCGCGCCAGCGCACGGCCGACAAGCTGCATCTCGCCAGGTGCGGCGGGCATGACGGTCGCAGACATGACCGGTTTCCTCATCGCGAGCCAATCTCCTGACCGGAGGGCAAATCCTCCGATCGAAACATTGGACGGCCTAACCGGCAAAAGGTTCCGAACATTTTTCCCGGCGGCCAGCACCGCCTACGCTACCGCTTCCACCAGCAGCTTGTCTGCAGCTTGCGCGCGCCGTTGCGGCCAGCAGATCGGCCGGGCCGAGGATGCGCCTGTTGGAAGACCCCCTGCCGTCGCTCAAGCTCCCGCCGCCGCGGCGAGGCCGCGTGCCAGATCGGCCTTCAAATCCTCGACATCCTCGAGCCCGATCTGCAGGCGGATGAGCGGGCCGTCATAAGGACCCTTGGCGACGACGCGGTCGCCGAGGAACACCGGCACCGCAAGGCTCTCATAGCCGCCCCAGGAATAGCCGAGGCCGAATATCCTGAGCGCGTCGAGGAAGGCATGCTGCTGTTTCTGGTCGCCGCCCTTGAGCACGATCGAAAAAATGCCGCTCGAGCCGCAGAAGTCGCGCTTCCAGAGATCGTGATCGGGGTGGCTGCCAAGCGCTGGATGCAGCACGCGCGCCACGCCCGGCTGGCCCTCCAGCCAGACGGCGATGGCCAGTGCGCTGCGCTGATGGCGGTCCAGCCGTACGCCCATGGTGCGCAGGCCGCGCAGCACCTGATAGACATCGTCCGGCCCGGCGCAGCAGCCCATTGTGTAGAAGGTCTCGCAAAGCTGTTTCCAGCAGGCGTTGTTGGCCGACGCGGTGCCGAGCAGCACGTCGGAATGGCCAGCCGGATATTTCGTCGCCGCATGGATCGAGATGTCGACGCCATGGTCGAGCGGTCGGAAGTAGAGCGGCGTCGCCCAGGTGTTGTCCATCATGACGATCGCACCTGCGGCATGTGCCGCGCTGGCAATAGCTGGTATGTCCTGCACCTCGAAAGTGTTGGAGGCCGGCGATTCGGTGAACACGACCCTGGTGTTGGACTTGATCAGCGCGGCAATAGCGGCGCCGACATGCGGATCGTAGTACTCGACCTCGATGCCCAGCCGTTTCAGCATCGTGTCGGCGAAATTGCGGGTCGGGTGATAGACGGAATCGACGATCAGGACATGGTCGCCCGCCGATAGGAAGGCGAGCAGCGGCAGCGTCACCGCCGCCAGGCCCGAGGGCACCACAATCGTGCCGGCCGAGCCTTCCAGCCCGTCGATGGCGCTGGCAAGGGCGTCGGTGGTCGGCGTGCCGCGCGTGCCGTAGGTGTATTTCTGGCTGCGTGCCGCCATCGTCGCCGCGTTGGGATAGAGCACGGTCGAGGCATGCACGACCGGCGGATTGACGAAGCCGAAATAGTCGTGCGGATTGTTGCCCGAATGGGCAAGCCGCGTGTTGATGCCCATTTCGTTGCCGTCTTTTGTCATTGCGCTTCGCCTCTGATGAAGCGCTAGCCATAGTGCGGCGGCATTGGCCGCGCAACCGTCCGCCATCCGCCAGCCGGCGGACTTCGGATATGCCAATTGATTCGCTGACAACCCTGTAATGCGTGGCGTTCCGAAGGCGGATTTTCAAAGGCCCAGCCCCGACTTGCGTCGACCGGGCCTTGCCGGCTTTGTTCGCACTCATGGCTAATTTCCCGGCGCGTTTGTCTGCAATTCAGGCATTTGCGGCAATTGGTTTTCAAACTGTTTCGGTTTCGGTCATTTTCCTTGACCTCACTGAAATAATCGCCTTCGATGCAGTTCGTGAATGGGAGGCAGCGCGTCGGTTGCGATGCGGGGTTCCGGGAATGGGCCGGAACGGGAAGCTGCGTTCACACGGAAAAAAGTCAGGTTCGCCTGAAAAAAACAGAAAAGGGTCTGTGGGTTATGAAACACATTGCAATCGGCATCCTGGGCGCCGCCGCGCTTGGATTGGTGGCTTCGGCCGCGTCGGCGGCCACGCTCGACGACGTCAAGGCCAAGGGCTTCATCCAATGCGGCGTCTCGACCGGTCTGGCCGGCTTCTCGGCGCCGGACGACAAGGGCGACTGGCAAGGCATCGATGCGGATTTCTGCCGCGCTGTCGCGGCCGCCGTTTTCGGCGATGGCACCAAGGTCAAGTTCACGCCGCTCAGCGCCAAGGAACGCTTCACCGCACTGCAGTCAGGCGAGATCGACCTCCTGTCGCGCAACACCACCTGGACCATCAACCGCGATACGGCGCTTGGGCTGAATTTCGTCGGTGTCACCTACTATGACGGCCAGGGCTTCATGATCAATGCCAAGAAACTGCCGGGCGTGAATTCCGCACTGCAGCTTTCGGGCGCGGCGGTCTGCGTGCAGAGCGGCACCACGACCGAACTCAACCTTGCCGACTATTTCAAGTCGAACAAGATGGAATACAACCCGGTCGTCTTCGAAAAGCTGGAAGAGGTCAACGCCGCCTATGACGCCGGCCGCTGCGACGTCTACACCACCGACCAGTCCGGCCTCTACGGCATCCGCCTGACGCTCGGCGCACCCGCCGACCACGTCGTGCTGCCCGAGATCATCTCCAAGGAACCGCTCGGACCGGCCGTGCGCCAGGGCGACGACCAATGGTACCACATCGTCAAGTGGACCTACTTTGCGCTGCTCGGCGCCGAGGAACTCGGCATCACCAAGGCCAATGTCGAGGAGATGAAGACCTCGGACAATCCCGAGATCAAGCGTGTGCTCGGCCAGGAGGCCGATACCAAGATCGGCACCGATCTCGGCGTCTCCAACGACTGGGTCGTCAACATCGTCAAGGCAGTTGGCAATTACGGCGAAATGTTCGAACGCAATGTCGGTTCGGGCAGCCCGCTGAAGATCGCGCGCGGCATCAACGCGTTGTGGACCAAGGGCGGCCTGCAATACGCTCCGCCGATCCGCTGATCGAAATGTGATCCGGAAGGCAGCGTTCCTGCCTTCCGGTTTCTCTTTCCAGGGGATGGTCGAATGGCATCGCAGGAAATTCTTCGCGAGGAGCCAAGCCGCGGCTCCTTTATCAACGATCCGAAGGTCCGCGGCATATTCTTCCAGGCGGTGGTCGTCATCGTGCTGGTGGCGTTGGTCTGGTGGATCGTCCAAAATACCATCGACAATCTGACGCGCCTGCACATTGCATCAGGCTTCGGCTTCCTAAGGGGCCGCGCCGGTTTCGACATCAGTGACAGCGCCATCGCCTATTCGTCGGATTCGACCTATGGCCGCGCCATTGCGGTCGGCTTCATCAACACGCTCATCGTTGCCGCCGCCGGCATCATTACCGCCACCATCATCGGCTTCATCCTCGGCATCGGCCGGCTTTCGCACAACTGGCTGATCCGCAAGATCTGCATGGTCTATGTCGAGGTCTTCCGCAACATTCCGCCGCTGCTGGTTATCTTCTTCTGGTATTCCGGCGTGCTTGCCGTGCTTCCCATACCGCGCGAGAGCATCAACCTGCCTTTCGGCTCGTTTCTCAACCAGCGTGGCTTCTATTTTCCGCGCGCCGTCTGGGGCGACGGCTCCTGGTTGATCTTCGTCGCTTTGCTTGTCGGCATCGCCATGGCGTGGTTCGTTGCCCGCAAGGCGCGTCAGCGGCAGATGGCGACCGGCCAGCAATTCCCGGTGTTCTGGACGTCGGCGGCGCTGATCGTCGGCCTGCCGTTGCTTGCCTATGCGCTGAGCGGCTTCCCGCTGAGCTTCGACTATCCAAAGCAATCGACCTTCAACCTGACTGGCGGCTTCCAGGTCAAGCCGGAGTTCCTGTCGCTCTATCTGGCGCTGTCCTGCTATACTGCGGCCTTCATCGCCGAAATCGTGCGCGCCGGCATCATGGGCGTCAGCAAGGGCCAGAGCGAAGCAGCCGGTGCGCTGGGTCTGCGTCCAGGATCGATCCTGCGGCTTGTGGTTGTTCCGCAAGCCATGCGCATCATCATTCCGCCATTGACCAGCCAGTATCTGAACCTGACCAAGAACTCTTCGCTCGCCATCGCCATCGGTTATCCGGATCTGACGGCGACCGCCGGAACGGTGCTGAACCAGACCGGCCAGGCGATCGAGTGCGTGCTGATCATGATGGTGGTCTATCTCGTGCTCAGCCTGCTGACCTCGGCGGTGATGAACGTGGTCAACGCCAGGATGGCGCTGGTGGAGAGGTAGCGACATGCAGGAACACGATACCTCCTGGGTTCGGACCGAAATGGCGCTGTCGCAACAGGCGCCCGCCGGCGTGCGCGGTCTGGGGGCCTGGATCCGCAAGAACCTGATCGCGTCGACCGGCGACACCATCCTGACCATCGTCGGCATCGTACTGGTCGCGATGATCCTGCCGCAGATTATCAATTGGGCCTTCATCAACGCCCAATGGACCGGAACCGACCGCACCTTCTGCGCCACGGTGGCGCAGGGCGGCATCCAGCCGGACGGCTGGTCCGGCGCCTGCTGGGCCTTCGTCAACGCCAAGTTCGGCCAGTTCATGTTCGGCCGTTATCCGATCGAGGAGCGCTGGCGGCCGATCCTGGTCGCCATCCTGTTCGTGGTGTTGCTGGTGCCGTTGCTCATCCCGCGCGTGCCGCGCAAGGGGTTGAACGCCATCCTGTTCTTCCTGGCACTGCCGATCGTTGCCTTCATCCTGCTGACCGGCGGCGTGTTCGGCCTGCTGCATGTCGAAACTCCGCTGTGGGGCGGCCTGCTGGTGACGCTCAGCCTGTCCTTCGTCGGCATTGCTGTTTCACTGCCGGTCGGCATCGTGCTGGCGCTCGGCCGGCGCTCGAAGATGCCGATCGTCAAGACGCTGTGCGTCATCTTCATCGAGACGGTGCGCGGCATCCCGCTGATCACCGTGCTGTTCATGGCCAGCGTCATGCTGCCGCTTTTCCTGCCGGCCGGCGTCACCTTCGACAAGTTGCTGCGCGCGCTGATCGGCGTATCGTTGTTTGCCGCTGCCTATATGGCCGAAGTGGTGCGCGGCGGCCTGCAGGCGATCCCCAAGGGCCAGTATGAGGGTGCCGATTCGCTCGGCCTCGGCTACTGGCAGAAGATGGGCCTGATCGTGCTGCCGCAGGCGCTGAAGCTGGTCATTCCCGGCATCGTCAACACCTTCATCGGCATGTTCAAGGACACCAGCCTTGTCTACATCATCGGCATGTTCGACCTGCTCGGCGTCGTCAAGCTGCACTTTTCCGACGCCAACTGGGCGACGCCGCAGACCGCCAGGTCCGGCCTGGTGTTTGCAGCCTTCGTCTTCTGGCTGTTCTGCTTCGGCATGTCGCGCTATTCGATGTTCACGGAACGCCGGCTCGACACCAGCTACAAACGCTAAGAACAAAAAAGGGAACCCTCCATGGCCACAGAAAATGCCGTCAGCGCGGAAGAGATCAAGGTCAATGCCGCCAAGATGCATATCTCCGACACCGATGTCGCCATCGACATCATCGCCATGCACAAATGGTACGGCGAATTCCATGTGCTGAAGGACATCAACCTGAAGGTGATGCGCGGCGAGCGGATCGTCATTTGCGGCCCTTCGGGCTCCGGCAAATCAACGATGATCCGCTGCATCAACCGGCTGGAAGAGCACCAGAAAGGCAAGATCATCGTCGACGGCAAGGAATTGACCAACGATCTCAAGAAGATCGACGAGGTGCGCCGCGAGGTCGGCATGGTGTTCCAGCACTTCAACCTGTTCCCTCATTTGACCATCCTGGAAAACTGCACGCTGGCGCCGATCTGGGTGCGCAAGACGCCGAAGAAGCAGGCCGAGGAAATCGCCATGCACTTCCTCACGCGCGTCAAGATCCCGGAACAGGCCAACAAATATCCCGGCCAGCTTTCCGGCGGCCAGCAGCAGCGCGTCGCCATCGCCCGCTCGCTATGCATGAACCCGCGCATCATGCTGTTCGACGAGCCGACCTCGGCGCTCGATCCGGAAATGATCAAGGAGGTGCTGGAGACGATGGTTGGCCTCGCCGAAGAAGGCATGACAATGCTCTGCGTCACCCACGAGATGGGCTTTGCCCGCAAGGTCGCCAACCGGGTGATCTTCATGGATCAGGGCCAGATCGTCGAGCAGAACACCCCGGCCGAGTTCTTCGACCATCCGCGCCACGAGCGCACAAAACTGTTCCTGTCGCAGATCCTGCACTGATCGCTCTCATGCAAATCAAAAAAGAGCCCGGCCGAAACCGCCCGGGCTCTTTTTGCGTCTGAGCCGTCAGCCCCCGATTGCGCCCCAATTGCGAGGCCGTTCCCTCATGAGAAAGCCGTCCCTCGTGAAAAAGCTTGGGCGTTTTCTCTCCATTCTGGTGGTGGCAATAGTGCTTGCCGTGATGCTGGGCACAGTCATTCCACGGCCGCTCTTGTCGGCGGCCGCCGCCGATCCCGTCGCCACCAGGCACATCCTGGTGCTGAAAAATCCGATCCACACCGATATCGCCATTCCGGTCGATGACGATGTGCGCAGACGCTTCCATTTCCTGGTCGATGGCGGCATTCCGGCCGGCATGGCCGAGGTCCGCTACATCGTCTTCGGCTGGGGCGGCCGCGCCTTCTATCTGGAGACGCCGACCTGGTCGGAACTGAAGGCCGTGCCGGTGATGAAGGCGCTGACTTTGGACGCATCGGTGATGCATGTCGATGTCGCCGGCAATATTGTCGAGCCGCATGCCGACGTGGCCGGCTTCGACATCAGCGAGCAGCGTTTTGCAGCGCTGCTCGACTTCATCGCCGCGAGTTTCCAGCAAGGGCCGAACGGTCCGATCCTGATCGAGAATGCCGCCTATTCCAGGTTCGACCGCTTTTACGAAGCCAACGGCCATTTCAATGCGCTGGTTGGCTGCAACACCTGGACGGCGGCGGCTCTACGTATCGCCGGCCTGCGGACAGGCTGGTGGAATCCGCTGCCGGCCTTGCTGGACATATCGATGCGGATTTATAATTGATGGTCGCAGACACGCCCGAACGGATCAGTCGGTCTTGCGGTTACGTGCGCTACGCCAAAATTTCTCGGTTATCTTGGGAAGATCGCTGACGTCGATGTCGACCTCCGGCCGCGCGATCAACCAAGCGATCTCGGCTTTCTGAGCATCCGTTAAAGGTGGAGGATTCCTCGGATCGATTTCATGTCGGATGACTTCGGCCACAGCGCCTTAATACTCAGTGCTGGCACTGCAGTCGAATGCGAGCGCCTCATTCCTTCGCACCCCCCTCCGGCCTGCCGGCCATCTCCCCCGCAAGGGGGGAGATCAGCAGCTTCGGCGCTCCGCTCACTCCTGCAACGTTGCAGATTGGCGAAGGCCGCAGTGACGGCCAATCTCCCCCCAAGTGGGGGAGATGTCCGGCAGGACAAAGGGGGGCGCTGTCCATAGGCGCTAACTTAGGGCATGAGCGTTATCCTTGCTGCGGCGGATTGGCTTTTTCGTCGCCTCGGTGGATCGCAGACGTGGCGGATGATTTCGGCAAAGCGCGCCACGATTTTTCCCGGCCGCATCACGATCAGTATGGCGTTGAGGATTGCAGGACGCAGGAGACTATGCAGCCTCCAAAGGGACAGCGATTGCGCTGTGGGTGGTTTCATCTTCACAGGGGGGAGAGTCGAGAACGTCGGTGACGGCCTCGTCGATCATCAGCGCCAGGATCAGATGGGCTGTCAGCCAGCTTCGAGCGAGCCGCTCATCGCGTGCGGGAAGCTTATGGATACCCATTCCACTCTTGAGCCGCTTGAAGGCGAGTTCGACTTGCCAGCGCAGCCGATAGGTTTGCAGAACCTCGTCGGCCGCCAATTCATCGGCTGGGATCGACGTCAGCAGCATGACGAAGCCTGCTGCGGTGAGGGTCATCGGGTGCAGCCTCTTGCTGCCACGTCGCTGATGCCCTCGCCTTGCCGCCTTCTGTGCTTTTTGCGTGGCCTCCTCATCCTTGCGCTTGACGATGAGCCTCGCCGGCAAGAGCGGCTTGCCTCGGCTCTTGCTTGTGCGGCCTGAATGCTCCAGGAGCACGCTCATCTCGCAAACTTCACCGGGCTGCAAGGGCTCAAAGATGGCGTTCCAGTCGACCCGTTGCCCTTCGGGCGTGGTCAGCCGAACACTGTTCCAGCCCGTGCGCACGATGAAGTCGCCGCCCGCCGCCACCACCTTTTCAAGGGACGGGGTACGAGCGTAGGCGCGATCGCCGACAACGATGTCGCCTTGGCAAAGCGGAACACGAAAGAAGCCTTCACCGCCGCGAGCGTCGCTAATCTCCAGATGCGTGAACCGCGCAAGCGCAGGTTCGTAGGTGGCGTGCAGCCGCCAGTCCGTGCCGGCACTGCCGGGGTGCGAGATCGAACTGCCATCGACGACGCGCAGCCGACGCCCCGTCGCCGCGGTACTTTTGACACAAGCGTTTTCCAGCAAGGCGCCTGCGATGCAGCCAAGCCAATCGGCCGCTCCACGCAAGCGCTTCAAAAGAGCAACATCGGAAAGGCTCGCAACGTCGTTCATCCCGGCCCAGGCGGCCGCCGAGCGCAGGCTCATCCCGCCGGGGCCATAGGCCAAGGCCAGACGCAGCAATGTCGCTGCGTCCGCAACATTGCGACGACGTACCAGCGCTCCCGTCGCTCGCGCCGTCGTGTCAAGATCAACACATTGCGACAGTCTCGAGATCAGAGCCTGCCAGTCGCTTTCAATCGAATCATTCCTCTGCATCTGGCCTAGGAATCACATCTCGATTCCACCAGTCTACCCCTAAGGTTAGCGCCTATGGGGCGCTGTCCCGCCAGACGGTCGAGTTTTCATCGCCGATCGACGATTTCCGGCGGCCGCCAGCCATAGAGCCAGTCGAGATCGGCCGCGAGCTTTTCCGGCGAGCGCAGCTTCAGGAACAGGTTGCGCGCGACGGCCACCGGCCCCGCTGCATGCCAGGCGAAGCGGTTGACGGCACCGCGGCGGGCGACCCTGGCGATGCGCGGGCGCCGCACCTTTTCCCAGGCGGCAAGCGCGCTCCCTGGATCGGCAGGCGAGGCGGCGACAAAGCCGGCAAGGGTTGCGGCATCCTCGATCGCCATCGCCGCGCCCTGCGCCGCAAACGGCGTCATCGCATGCGCCGCGTCGCCGATCAGGGCGATGCCGGCGGGCGTCGTCGTCCATGGCTGTGCTTGGTCGACCGTATGGATCGGCCATGCGGTCCACGGGCCGGCGTCCTCGGCAAGACGGGCCAGTGCTGGCGCCGTGCCACGCATGGCGCCGGCGAGGATATTGGGGTCGGCGTGGCCCGACCAGCCCTCGGCGATGATCTCGCCCCTGGTGAAGGCGGCCAGATTGAAAGCCGTGCCGTTACTGACCGGATAGGTGACGAGGTGGAAGCCGGGATGCAGGAAGGTGGTCACGCAATTGGCGGCGCCGACCGCCGCAACGGCTTCTCCCGCGACGCTGTCTGCACTGATCGTAGCGCGCCAGGCAAGCTCGCCCGAAAACCGGCTTTTGGCCGCAAGCCCGCCAAAAGCGCGGATCGCCGACCAGACACCGTCGGCGCCGATCAGCAGAAAGCCGTCGGCTTCCACCGTCTTGCCGGCAATCTCGACTGTTGCCGTGTTATGGCGCGGTCCTGTGGCGACGCCGCTGACGCGCGCGCCGGTGGCGAGACTGATGTCCGGCTGTTCGGCGATCCGCGCCATCAGCGCGTCTTGCAGGTCGGCCCGATGAGCGACGAGATAGGGCGCCTGCCAGCGCCTTTCGGCTGCTTCGCCAAGCGGCACCCGCGCCAGCTCGCGCAGCGTGGCCGCCTCCTTGAGCACGACCGCCTCCGGCCGCATCGCCGCCGGCAACAGCCGGTCGAGCACGCCGAGGTGGCGAAGGATGCGCGTCGCGTTGGGTGAGAGCTGGATGCCGGCGCCGGCGGCTTCGAGGCGCGGCGCCTGTTCGAACAGCCGCACCAGATAGCCGCGCTCGGAAAACGCCAGCGCCGCAGTCAGTCCAGCGACGCCGGCTCCGGCGATAACCACCTGCCGGGACCGGGTGTCGTCCATGCGGATGGCGTGCGCGTCAGGCAGCCTGGTCGATATAGAGGCATCCCGCAGGCTGCGTTTCCGTCGCCTTCAGCTTTGGCGAATAGCGATAAAGGGTCGAGCAATAGGGGCAGACCTTTTCATTGTCGTCGCCCATGTCGAGAAACACATGCGGATGGTCGAAAGGTGGGTTGGCGCCGGTGCACATGAATTCCTTGACGCCGATGTCGATCGCCGCATAGCCCGCATCGTTCTGGAAATGGGGAATGGAACCGCCTGCCATCGTCGTCTCCTATATTTGACGCATGACCCCGGATCATGCGCAAAATCAAAATTCCACCGCGACCTTTGCGCGTCCAAAGGACGCGCCGCGCTGTACCTGGATTGCATCTGGATCATAAGCAGTCTCTTTGCAAGATCGATGAAATCAAACTGTCGTAAAAGCCTGTCACAGGATAAGCTAAGCCGGTTAAGGCATGGTCCGAAAACCGAATTCGGTTTCGCTGGGGATCATGCGTAGCTTAAGTGTGGGAGCGTCCTTTGCGCGTCCGCAAAGACGCGCCACGCTGTGGCCAGCGGTGCGAAACGAGCAGGAACCATGAACGAACTAAAGCCGGTGCAGAGCGAATTCACCACTGTCGAGGTGGCGAGCCCCGAGGGCGGCAACCCGGACCGCTTCGTCAACCGCGAGTTTTCCTGGCTGCAATTCAACCGCCGCGTCCTCGAGGAATCGCTGAACGCCAATCATCCGCTGCTCGAGCGTGTCCGCTTCCTGTCGATTTCGGCCGCCAATCTCGACGAGTTCTTCATGGTCCGCGTCGCCGGTCTCGCCGGCCAGGTTCGCGAAGGCATCACGCTGAAGAGCCCGGATGGCCGCACCCCCGTACAACAGCTGGAACAGTTGCTGCGCGAGGTCGAGCGCCTGCAGGAGGACCAGCAGAAAAGCCTTTCCGCGCTGATGCTGCTGCTCGACAAGGAAGGCATCGAGAGCATCAGCCGCGATGCGCTGACCAAGGACGAGAAGACCTGGCTCGAGGATCATTTCCAGGAGCAGGTGTTTCCGGTGCTCACACCGCTTTCGATCGACCCGGCGCATCCGTTCCCATTCATTCCCAATCTCGGCTTCTCGATGGCCCTGCAACTGCGCCATCGCAGGAATGGCGAAGAGATGAGCGCCCTGTTGCGTCTGCCGGTGGCGCTGAAGCGGTTCATCCGCTTGCCTGACCGCAAGCGTCATTTCCGCTTCATTCCGCTGGAAGAGGCGGTCGGTCTCTATATCGGCAAGCTGTTCCCCGGCTACGAAGTCAAGGGCTCCGGCACGTTCCGCATCATCCGCGACAGTGACATCGAGGTCGAGGAAGAGTCCGAGGATCTCGTGCGCCTGTTCGAGACGGCGCTGAAGCGCCGCCGCCGCGGCTCGGTCATCCGCATCGAATTCGACAAGCTGATGCCGGCCGAACTGCGCGAGTTCGTCGCCGGCGAGCTTGGCGTCTCGTCGAGCCGCATCAGCGTGCTCACCGGTCCGCTGGCGCTCAGCCAGATTTCCGAGATCGTCGCCATCGCCCGCGACGATCTCAAGTTCACGCCCTATAATCCGCGCTTTCCCGAGCGCATCCGCGAGCACGGCGGTGACTGTTTCGCCGCCATCCGCGAGAAGGACATCATCGTTCATCACCCCTACGAATCCTTCGACGTGGTGGTGCAGTTCCTGCGCCAGGCGATGGCCGACCCGGAAGTGGTGGCGATCAAGCAGACGCTCTATCGCACCTCGAACGACAGCCCGATCGTGCGCGCTTTGGTCGACGCGGCGGAGGCCGGCAAGTCGGTGACGGCGCTGGTCGAGCTCAAGGCACGTTTCGACGAGGAAGCCAACATCCGATGGGCGCGCGACCTCGAGCGCGCCGGCGTTCAGGTCGTGTTCGGCTTCCTCGAACTGAAGACCCATGCGAAAATGTCGCTGGTGGTGCGGCGCGAGGACGGCAAGCTGCGCAATTACGTGCATCTCGGCACCGGCAACTACCACCCGGTCACCGCGCGCATCTACACCGACCTGTCCTTCTTCACCACCGATCCGACGATCGCCCGCGATGTCGCCCAGCTGTTCAATTTCATCACCGGCTACGCCGAGCCGACCGAGGAGATGCGGCTGGCCATCTCGCCGTTCACCCTGCGCAAGCGCATCCTCAAGCACATTTCGGAGGAGATTTCGCATGCGCTGGAGGGCAGGCCGGCCCGCATCTGGATGAAGATGAATTCGCTGGTCGACCCGATCATCATCGACGCGCTCTATGACGCCAGCCGCGCCGGCGTCGAGATCGATCTCGTCGTGCGCGGCATCTGCTGCCTGAGGCCCCAGGTGCCGGGCCTGTCGGAAAACATAAGGGTCAAGTCGATCGTCGGCCGCTTCCTCGAACACAGCCGCATCTATTGTTTCGGCAACGGCCACGGATTGCCGTCGGACGGGGCGGTCGTCTACATCTCATCGGCCGATTTGATGCCGCGCAATCTCGACCGCCGCGTCGAAACCATGGTGCCGATCACCAATCCAACGGTGCATGAACAAGTCCTCGGCCAGATCATGCTGGGCAACATCATGGACAACCAGCAAAGTTTCGACGTATTGGCTGACGGAACCTCCCGGCGCGCCACGCTCGAGGAGGGCGAGGAACCGTTCAACGCGCAGGAATATTTCATGACCAATCCGAGCCTTTCCGGACGTGGAGATGCGCTGAAATCGCATGCGCCCAAGCGCATCGCGCAGTTCAAGCGCCGCAAGAAAAACGGCGCAGCGACCGGCTGATGATTTCAACGTCCCAGGGCCGGCTTCAGGACCGCCGACCGCTGTCCATCATCGACATCGGGTCGAACTCGATCCGTCTTGTCGTCTATGAGGGGCTGGCGCGCTCGCCGACCACGCTGTTCAACGAAAAGATGCTGGCCGGCCTCGGTCGCGGTATCGTTTCGACCGGAAGGCTCGATCCCGAGGCGGTGACCCGCTCGATGGAAGAATTCCGCCGTTTCCGCGCGCTGTCCGAGCAGGCCGGCGCCGAGCGTATGTATGTGCTGGCGACCGCCGCCGCCCGCGAGGCGGTCAACGGCCCCGATTTCATCCACCGCGCCGAAGATGTGCTCAAGACCGAGGTCCAGGTGCTGAGCGGGCGCCAGGAAGCGCATTATTCCGCGCTCGGCGTCATTTCCGGCTTCCACCCGGCCAACGGCATCGCCGGCGACCTCGGCGGCGGCAGCCTCGAACTGGTCGACGTCGACGGCGAGGCAATCGGCGACGGCATCACGCTGCCGCTGGGCGGTCTGCGCCTGCAGGACATGGCGAAGAACTCACTGGCCCAGGCGGGAAAGATAGCGCGCGACGAGCTCGCGAAGGCGAGGCTCCTGAAAGGCGGGCAGGGCAGGCCGTTCTATGCAGTCGGCGGCACCTGGCGAAACCTGGCCCGGCTCTACATGGAAATGACCAGCTATCCGCTGAGCGTCATGCACCATTACGAGATCGGCATCGACAGCGCTGCGAACTTCCTCAAGCAGGTCGCCAAGGGCGAGATCGAGAAGATAAGGGGTATCGAGGGCGTCTCAAAGAACCGCCGCTCGCTGCTGCCTTATGGCGCCATCGTGCTGCAGGAGATCATGGCGGCGATGCAGCCGTCCAAGATCATCGTCTCGGCGCTGGGCGTGCGCGAGGGCTTTCTCTATTCGCTGCTCGACAAAGCCGAGCAGAGGGCAGATCCGCTGATCTCGGCCTCGGAGGAACTCGCCCGGCTGCGTTCGCGCTCGGTCACCCACGCGCATGAGCTTGTCGAGTGGACGGGCAAGACATTCGCCGCCTTCGGCATCGAGGAGACCGTCGACGAGGCGCGTTACCGCCAGGCCGCCTGTCTGCTTGCCGACATCGGCTGGCGCGCGCATCCCGAATATCGCGGCAAGCAGTCGCTCAACATCATTGCCCACGCCTCCTTCATCGGCGTCGACCATCCCGGCCGCGCCTTCCTGGCGCTGGCCAACGCCTACCGTCATGAGGGCATCTTCAACGAATCGATCGCGCCGGAAATCAAGGCACTGGCAGCCCCGCGCTATATCGAGCGCGCCCGCGTGCTGGCCGCGGTGATGCGCGTCGTCTACCTGCTGACGGCGGCGATGCCGGGGGTCATGCCGCGACTGAAATGGGAGAGGCGCGGCAATGGCGTGCTGGCGCTGGTGCTGCCGTCGTCGCTGGCCGACCTTTACGGCGAGCGGCCGGCCGGGCGGCTGGCGCAACTGGCGAGGGTCACCAATCGCCGGCTGGTGCTGGCGGTCGAGGGCGGCTCCAGCGTTTCGGTCAAGTAGTCTGTCTCATCAAGTGGCGTCGGCGTCGATCCCAAAACCCTGGCCATCGACAGAATAGGCACCTGCGCCAGCCATCGCCAGCGCCAGAAAACCGCCTGATAGGGCGATGTCCTTCATCAGCATCTGTGAGTGCATGAAGGTCAGTGTCGGATCGTCGCCGCCCTGGCCAAAATGGCCGATGAAGCCTGCCGCGATGCAGAAGGCGGCAAGCAGGAGCGCCACGATCGAGGTGTTGAGGCCGACGAGGATAAGCAGTCCGGCGATCAGCTCGAACAGGCCCGTCGCCCAGGCTACGAGTGTCGGCAGCGGCAGGCCGAGGCCGGCAAAATAACCTGATGTGCCGGCAATGTCGCTAAGCGCGTGGAAGCCGGACGGAACGAATAGCGCGGCGAGAAGCAGTCGGGAAAACAGAAGCAGCGCATTGCGGGGCATTGGTCACCTCCGATGTCGGCCAGGCCGGTTGGCCTGTTCCTCCCCGACGCCTCGACCTTAGCAGAATTCGGGTCAGGCCACTCGGCCCGGCGAAAGTCTTGATAAACCGACAACGAAAAAGGGACGCGGAAAATTCCGCGCCCCTTGCTGCAAATCGTTCCTGGACCGCTTCAGCCGCGCTTGGCGTCGACCGAATAGGCGCCAGCGCCCGAGGAAGCCAGCACGAGGAAGCCGCCGGCAATCGCCAGGTTCTTCATGAAGCTGATCATCTGCATCTGATCGGCCCAGCCGGTGTGGGCGACCAGTCCCGTGGCGACGGTGAAGACTGCCAGCACCCAGGCTGTGATCCGGGTCTGAAAGCCGATGAGGATGGCGAGACCGCCGAGCAGCTCGATCAGGCCGACGACAACGGCCGTTACGGTCGGCATCGGCAGGCCGATGCTGCCGAAGTAACCGGCGGTGCCGGCGATCGCAGTGAGCTTGCCGAAACCGGAAAGCACGAAGATGACTGAAAGCAGGACGCGGCCAAGCAGGATGGTGGCCGAGGGATTGGAAGCGGTGCCGGAACCGGCAACTGATGTGTTGGTGGACATGGTGGGCTCTCTCCGGAAGGGGTTGTGGTGTTCCCCCCAGATAGATCAGGTCGACTGTTCACCAAAGATGCGGATTTGGTTACAGATCGTTCACAGCAGTAACGTTTTTGCGATCAGCGTAAAATCATCCGGGATGCGTCATGTCCTCCGGCCGTACCAGGCGGTCGTAGTCGGCTTCGCTGACCAGCCCGGTGGCCAGCGCTTCCTCGCGCAAGGTCGTACCGTTCTTGTGCGCGGTCTTGGCGATCTTGGCGGCATTGTCGTAGCCGATGGTCGGCGCCAAGGCCGTCACCAGCATCAGCGAACGGTCGAGGGCGGCCCTGATATTGTCTTCCCGCGCTTCGATGCCGACGACGCAATTGTCAGTGAAGGAGATGGCGGCGTCGGCGAGCAGCTGCACCGACTGCAGGAAGTTATAGGCCATCAGCGGATTGTAGACGTTGAGCTCGAAATGGCCCTGGCTGCCGGCGAAGGTCACGGCCGCATTGTTGCCGAACACCTGGATGCAGACCTGCGTCAAGGCCTCGCACTGGGTGGGGTTGACCTTGCCCGGCATGATCGATGAACCTGGCTCGTTTTCCGGCAGCGACAGTTCACCAAGGCCGGAGCGCGGGCCGGAGCCGAGCAGACGAATGTCATTGGCAATCTTGAACAGGGCGCCGGCGCAGGCGTTGATGGCGCCATGCGAGAACACCATGGAATCATGGGCGGCCAGCGCCTCGAACTTGTTCGGCGCGGTGACGAAGGCGATGCCGGTGATCGCGGCGATGCGCGCCGCCACCTTCTCGGCAAAACCGACCGGCGCGTTGAGACCGGTGCCGACGGCGGTGCCGCCTTGCGCCAGTTCCTGCAGGCCGGGCAGCGTCATCTCGATGCGTTTGATCGAGGAGGCGACCTGCGCGGCATAGCCTGAGAATTCCTGGCCAAGGGTGAGGGGCGTCGCGTCCTGTGTATGCGTGCGGCCGATCTTGATGATGTGGGCGAAAGCTTTGGTCTTGGCTTCGAGCGCCGCATGCAAATGCTTCAGCGCCGGCAACAGGTCGTGCACGATGCGCTCGGCGCAGGCGATGTGCATCGCCGTCGGATAGGTATCGTTCGACGACTGGCTCATATTGACGTGGTCGTTGGGATGCACTGGCTTCTTGGACCCCATGACGCCGCCCAGCAGTTCGATCGCCCGGTTGGAGATCACCTCGTTGGCGTTCATGTTGGATTGCGTGCCCGAGCCGGTCTGCCAGACGACCAGGGGGAAATGATCGTTCAGCTTGCCGTCGATGACTTCCTGAGAGGCTTCGATGATCGCCTTGCCGATGGCCGGGTCGAGCCGCTTCAGCTCCATATTGGTTTCGGCCGCCGCCCGCTTGACGATGCCGAGCGCGCGAACGATCGACGCCGGCTGCTTTTCCCAGCCGATTTTGAAATTGCCCAGCGAACGCTGCGCCTGGGCGCCCCAGTAACGGTCGGCGGCGACCTCGATGGGACCGAACGTGTCGGTTTCGGTTCTGGTCTCTGGCGCGCTCACGTGTCTCTCCGATCTGTCGAATTCGGCACCGGCGTATCGCGTTGCACAAATGGCTTCAAGCGGAGATTGCGGGCGGCATGAATGCAAATCGGTTGAAGGAACGGGGCTCTTCCTTCTCCCCTTGTGTTCCCTTGTGGGACCCCTTGTGGGAGAAGGTGGATCGGCGCGTAGCGCCGAGCCGGTGTTGGACGGAGCGGTGCCAAGCTGGAAAACCCCTCATCCGACCGAGCGGAGCCTGTCCTCGGGCTTGCCGGAGGCAAGACCCGTGGGCTCGGCCACCTTCTCCCACAAGGGGAGAAGGAAGAGGCTCCTCTCTCACCGACCAAGCAGCGACTTCGAGGTTGGAGATAGGCGCAGCGTTTCCGTCGGTCTGGCCAGGCCCGACTGCAATGCCTGCCAGGCCGGCGCCGCGGCAAGCGCCGCTTCAACGCTTTCATGGGCGTCCGCGCTGTCGAAGGCGGCGACGCTGATGAAGACGTTTTCGCCTGATCGAACCGGCAGGCGGGGAAAGCTGTTTTCGGCATGTTCGGTGACAAACGCAGCAAGTGGCCGTGCGCCAAATGCCGCCAGAGTGGCGATGGCGTCGGTTTCAAAGCGGCTGGCGAAGTCGGCTTCGGCGCCGGGCCGCAGATGATGAATTTTGATGACAACAATATCCGACAAGCAATTGTCACCGCTTGGCTTTTCGTGACCCGGCAAGGCTGCCCGTTGCGATCCCGACAGATCGAAGACGGCGCCTGGCCATGCCGGTTTCAGCAACAGCACGTCGTCGGAGGAAATCATCGTGGCGTTCGCGGCGTCGCGCCAGGCGGCCCAGACGGGTCCCTCGTAGAACGCGGCCAGCGCATCCTTCCTCGCGACCATTCCGTCGAAGCCCCGTAGCCAGACGAACATGTCGGGCCTGTCGAGATCGCGAAACTGACCGATGATGGTCATCCCTGCCGCTTCCTGACCCTCGATCAGGTGACCGTCGAAGATGCCGATCAGCGTCTCCCGCCGGCCGGGTTTCAGCGTGTACTGCCTGAGCTCGACGACCGGCGAGGCGTTGAGGCGGGATTTCGGCGGGGCATTCAGGGACAGGCTCATTGCGCAATCTCCAAAACAGGGTATTCATCCTGTTTTAAAACAGACCGGTTGTCCTGTTTTGTCAATCTGCTATCGTGTGAAAATGTCAGCAGAGATGACCGCTCGCCCAAAGCCGCGGCCCGGCAAACGCACCAACGACCCGGAAGGCCTGCGCAAACGCGTGCTCGATGTCGCCGAAGCCTCCTTTCAGGCGCGCGGCTACCACGCTTCCAGCCTCGGCGACCTGATGGCGGCGGCGGGTGTCACCGGCGGCGCGCTGCATCATCATTTCCCGACCAAGAAGGCGCTGGCGCTGGCGGTGATCGAGGAGCGGGTGGCGGCGGCCGTCGAAGCAACATGGATCGCCCCGGTGCAGGCGGCAGGCTCGGCGCGCGAGGGCGTGCGCAGCGTCTTCGAGGCCGTGGCGGCGGAACTGGAGCAACAGGGTCTCGTGCGCGGCTGCCCGCTCAACAATCTGGCGCATGAACTGTCGCTCGCCGATCCGGATTTTCGCGCTGCCCTTGCCGGCATCTTTTCGGCATGGCGCCAGGCGATCGCCGACAAGGTCAGTGCCGACCAGCAAGCAGGCAGGGAGCAGGACACCGATCCGCAGCGCTTCGCGGCGCTTGCGGTCGCGACCTATTCCGGCGCCATGTCGATGGCCAAGACAGCGCAGGATTCAGGCGTGCTGCGCGATTGCCTGAACGCGCTTGAGCAGGGAGCTTCCCCAGCCTCGTCATCCAAGGGCGAAGCAGTTGCGAAGCGACGTCGCAGGGTGCTGCGGCAGTACAAAGCCTTTTGATGCCGGAGCGCCAGTCGCCCTCTGCCCTGCGGGACTTAATTCGGCAGCGGTTTGATGACCTCGTAGCCGACCACGCTTTCGGCGTTGGTGCCCTCGTCATAGCGCCTGGCCAGAACCGCTTGCAGGTCGGGCGCGTAGAGCGCGGTGAATTCATCCTGCGTCTTGCCGGCCTCGTTCTTGATCGTCTGCCTGACGGCGAGCACGTTGTATTTGCAGCCACCCAGGCTGAACGTCTCCTTGCCCTTGACGTTGATCTCGAGCGTCTCGGTGCCCCTCGGCTGCTTGCTTGCTGCGAGGCGGACGAACACGGTCTTGCTTTTCGCCCCGGCCTTGAGCGGAAACAGCTTTCTGAGATCGGAAAACGGGATCAGGGCAAGCTGACCGGTGTCGCTGTCGCGAAACACCTCGATAAGACCGCCGAACAGAAACTGCGTCTGCGCCGATTGGGACTGGTATTCGTTGGCAACCGACACCATTCCAGCCGCCGCCGGTCGAAATTCGCTGTGGATGCCGGGCCTTTCGAGAATGAAGCCGGCCTTGGCGGCTTTGGCGTCGATGCACTCGGCACCATGAGCGGCGCTCGCCAGGATGGTGAGTGCCGTGCCGATGGATATAGTCTTCATAGCGTCCTCGTTTGCCCGCATAAGTTGAGTTCCGACACTGAAAGCAATGCCAGACCTGCGGCGTCGTGTCGACATACCGTTCGAGGGAACTGGACGAAGAGGCGCCGGCTGTGCTGAATTTCGCGCCATGAATCGCATCTCGGCAGGATCACTCTCCCGGCGCAGATTCCTGGCGCAGGCGGCGGGATTTGCTGCGGCCGGCGCGCTTGCGCGACCGGCGCTCGGACAGACCGGGCAGCGCATTCCGCCTGTCGAAGCCACCTTCCTGTTCGTCGCCGATGTCCATGCCTGCCGCATGGCCAGCGGGCTGAGCCCCAATTGTCAGCAGGAAGGCAAGACCGACGCCGCCTTGCTGCGCAGTGTCGCCGCGTTGAACGGCATTGGCGAGAAGGACTGGCCGGCCGAAATCAACGGCATCGCCACCGGCCTGCGCTCGGCCGGCAGCCGTATCGGCACGCCGCTCGGCCTCGTCGTCGGCGGCGACATGACCGACGACGGCGGCGGCCAGGTCACCCAGCCCAGCGAAGGCACGCAGCTGCTCCAGTTCAGCCAGCGCTACCAGCAGGGCGTCGGTCCCGATCGCGTGCATGTGCCGGTCTATGTCGGGCTCGGCAACCATGATCTCGACCAGAACGGTCCGCCGAACCACGTCGACTGGTATCGCCGCGAAATGCGCGATTATGTCGAGGTCAACCATCGTGCCGGCGTGTTCTTCAAGCCGCCGGTGCCGGTAACCGACTACGATGTCGACGCCGACTGCTACTCATGGGACTGGCGTGGCCTGCATCTCGTCCAGACGCACCGTTTTGCCGGCGACACCGGCCACGGCGCGGTCTCCGGCCTGCCATGGCTGAAGCAGGATTTGGCGGCCCACGCGGCGGACGGCCGCCCCGTCATCCTGTTCCAGCACTATGGCTGGGATGTTTTTTCGATCGAAAGATGGGATGCCGCCAAACAAACCTTCGACGATGACGGACCTGGTGCGCCGCATTGGTGGAGCGAGGCGGACCGGCAGGCGCTGCTGGCGGCGCTGAAGGGCTACAACGTCATCGGCATTTTCCATGGCCACCAGCACGAGACACCGATGATCTACCGCAGCGATGGGCTCGACCTGTTCAAGCCGAAGGCTGCCTTCATGGGCGGCTTCGCGCTGGCGCGAGTGACCAGCGACAGCATGGACATGGTGCTTGGCGAAGCCATCGGTGACCATGGCGAGATCGCCTTCACCAACGCTTTCTCCAAGACCCTGAACTTGTAACGGCAGCAACCGAAAGCAAACAAAAGGCGGCCTAAGCCGCTTTCCTCATCGCCGTTGAAACGGCAGCGCAGGGATCAGAGCACCTTCCTGAGCTTGTCCTTCATGTCGCCATAGGCCTTCTGCATTTTGCCGGCGATCTTATCGGCCGCGCCTTCAGCCTGGACGCGCCTGTTGCCGGTGGCCTTTCCGGCGGCCTTCTTCACCGAACCTTTGAGCTGCTTGGCTAGGCCCACAACCTGATCCCTGTTCACCATGGCCGCATCTCCTGCGTAGATTCACTCGCCCAAAAACGGGCATCAAAACAAACGGGGCGGGCGCGGCTTCGGTTCCAGGCTCGGCCGGTCGAGCGGAATAGCTTCCGGCGGCGAGGCGGACAGGATAGGGTGCGCCCGAACGCGCCAGCAAGGCTGGAGGGACAATGGCTGAACTCACGCTTTTTATCGGCAACAAATGCTTTTCGTCCTGGTCGCTGAGGCCATGGGTGGCGATGAAGCATCTGGAGATCCCATTCGAGGAAGGCTTCGTGCGCCTGCGCACGCCCGAGACATCAGCCAATCTGGCCAAAGTGTCGCCGACCGGCCAGGTACCGGTGTTGATTCACAATGACAGGATTGTCTGGGAAACCCTTGCCATTCTTGAATATCTTGCCGACCTTTTCCCGGAAAAGAAGCTGTGGCCGACCGATATCGGCGCTCGCTCGCTGGCCCGTTCGGCGGCGACCGAGATGCATTCCGGCTTTCGTGAGGTCCGCTATGGCTGGCCGATGAACCTGCGGAGGCCGAAGGGCCACAAGCCGCTCGACGCCGAAGGCGAGGCGCAGCGGGCGCGCATCGAGGCACTGTGGCGGGAATGCCGGGAAAAATACGGCAAGGGTGGACCGTTCCTGTTCGGCCACTTCACCGCGGCGGATGCTATGTATGCGCCGGTCGTTACCCGCTTCGACATCTATGGCGGCACGCTGGCGCCGGACACCCGCGCCTATGTCGACGCTATGCTCTCAACATCGGCAATGCGGCACTGGTATGCGGAGGCAGCGAGGGAGACATGGCCGGAGCCCGGCCCTGACGAATAGGGCCCGGTTAGAACGCCGCGTTCGGGGCTGGGCTTCCGCCACGAAATCCTGCCGATGATGATCGCTGTGATGTGAAGCCGGCGCTACGGGCGCCATAAAAGAACGCCCCTCGCACGTTTTATTGCACGGGAGGCGTCCTTTGTGTCAGCCTTTCCTGAGATTGCTCTCATGAACTGCTGACGATATCCAAAATGCACGGATGCCAAAATGGTTCCCGGCATGGTGCGATTTTTTTTTAACAGCTGGCGCTGACCCGGTTTCGGCGCCAGATCCGCCATCGGATTGCCTGCGCAACCAGGCTTGCGTCGACCAGTCCGCCGGCGGCAAAAGCAAAAAATTGACACCGCGCCAAAAGAAGTCTAAAAGCAATTCGTCGATATTTGTTTGACCGACTTTTGTTATCCGCGTGTCCAGGCGCGCCTTTGACGAACTTCCCCCATCAAAATCGAGACAAACGCTGTTGTGCATTCGCATGACGGCGAACGAATATTTGCCACGGAAAGGGTTCGTTATGAGCACAGGCACAGTTAAATGGTTCAACGCCACCAAGGGTTTCGGTTTTATTCAGCCTGACGATGGCTCGGCCGACGTTTTTGTCCACATCTCGGCCGTAGAGCGCGCCGGAATGCGCGACATCGTCGAGGGCCAGAAGCTCGGCTACGAGATGGTCCGCGACAATAAGTCGGGCAAAATGTCCGCCGATCAGTTGAAGGCGGCCTAAAACGGAATTCAGCCTCGCCGGTGACCACGGATGTACTGGCACTGGTGAATGGCGGATTCCAGCGCATGACCCGGGAGACATCGTTTCCAGAAAGGATCATGCGCAGATGAAAGTGTCAGCGCGTCCAAAAGCACGCGCGGCGCTCCAGCGGAAGGTCAGGCATCGCCTGGCCTTTTGCATTTGGGTCGCTTCAAAAGTTCGAAAAGAGCACCGCGCGTTCGTTTGAACGTGTTAAGGATGTTCCAGCAATTTGAATCCGACTGCCGTATTGCTTTGTGCGTGGTCCCGGTCGAAAGACCGGTCTCGCATTTTTCGGCATTACGCTCCGAACCGGGAGAAAGACCTTGACCGCCACTTCAAAGAAATCCCGCGACCACGCCGAATCCATCTTCAGCAAGACCCAGACCCAGTCCATGTCGCTCAACCGCATCATGTCCGAACAGGATGCTGTCAGCCAGGCCCGGGAAGCCAAGACCGCGCGGCTGCGCGAACTGCGCCTGGAAAAGGAAGCCGACGATATGGCTGCGGCCGCCGCGCTCGCCGCCGCGCCGAAGCGCGTGGGCAAACGCTGATGGCCACCAAGCGCGTCCCGCAAAAGACGATCGCCACCGATTCGACCATCGCCGATGTCGTAGGAGAGCTCGACAAGCCGGTCGAATATGTCCGGCGCGTGCTCGAAAAGCTCGAGCGCTGCAGGCGCGCCCATGGCGATGCCCAGGTCAGGCTCGGCGTGCGTGGCCGCTCCGAATGCCCGAACTATCTGATCGAGTATGTCCGCGAAAATGCCAAGACCCATGAGCGCGTCACCCATCAGGATGCCGCCTATAGCGGCAGCACGCATCGCGAGCTGGCGCCCCGGCACATCGAGGAGGCCAGGAACTGGTCGCCCGAGGAAATGAACATCACGGCAGTCTCGGCGCTGATCGGCCGCCTTCGCAACCCGAATGCGCCATCATCGCGTTTCCCCGACGAGGATTGATATGGCCATAAAATTTTCCGCCAAGGACCAGCCGGCGGCATCCACCGCAAAGCTAGCCAAGCCGGCTGCCGCGCCGAAAGTCGACGTTACAGCCGGGGCCGCGACCGATCTGTTCAAGTCGCCGGCGGAAGTGGCGTCGCGCAAGACCAGGAAGAAGAAATAGCGCCCTTGCCGCGAAACGCCGATCCGCATCCGGTAGCGTCAGAGCTGCTTGGCTTGGCGAGCGCCGGAGACTTTTCGTCTCTGGAGGAGGGCGCCGCCCCTCGCTTCGATTGCCAGAGCTGCGGCGCCTGCTGTTCCTATTCGGCCGAATGGCCGCGCTTCTCCACCGAAGATGATGCGCAGCTCGACCTGATCCCGCAGAAATATGTGGCGGCCGACGAAGCCGGCATGCGCTGCGACGGCGTGCGCTGCTCGGCGCTTGCCGGCGAGGTCGGCAAGTCGACCATTTGCGGCATTTACGAGGTCAGACCGGACGTCTGCCGTGCCTGCATGCCCGGCGGCGACGATTGCCTGATGGCGCGTCGCGGCCACGGGCTGCCGACGCGGCGATAACGGGCCTCAGATGGTGTCTCAGAATTTCCACCTCGGGTGGGAAGCGGCCATTCCTTGTCGCTCGGCTGTGGAATGCCAGCGCTCTGCGGCCAGCAGGCCATCGGCGGCGTCCAGTAGAGACAGGCGGCTCAGTCGTTCCTCACTGGGTCAGCGTGTTTTTGTAGATAAGGCCATCTTTCATGATGATTTTGAAGTTGTTGGCAGGATCGGCCACCACGTCGAGGTTCTCCAGCGGATTGCCTTCGACGAGCAGGAGGTCCGCGAGCGCGCCTTCTTCGATCACGCCGAGTTTCCCCGGATAGGGGTTGCGAAGGCCCGACAGCGCGAGCAGCTCGGCATTGGTCCCGGTCGCCATGACGAGCGCTTCGGCAGGCGTGTACCAACGCACAAGCGACGCCAGGATTGCCCCCTGCTGCTTCGCCAACGCGCGGGAGAACAGGACATCGGTGCCCCATGCCGTCTTGATCTTGTATTTCTTCGCGAGTTCGTAGGTCCTGCCGATGCCCGGCCACACCTCATCGGCCTTGGCTCGCTCGACCGAACCCTCTTGGAGGCCTGTCCTCATCAATTCGGGAAGCGGCTGCAAGCTCAGCCAAATGTCCTTTTCGGCGATCAGCTTGGCGGTTGCCTCGTCCATGAGGAAGCCGTGTTCGATGCACTTGACACCAGCCGCGATAGCCTTCCGGATCGCATCCGAGGTGAAGGCGTGCGCGGCGACGTAGGTGCCCCAATTCTCGGCAATTTCAACAGCAGCCCGCAGTTCGGGCTCGGTGAAGGTGGTGACGTCGAGCGGGCTGTGGGGCGACGACACTCCACCGCCCGCTGTCAACTTTAGCAGCGCGGCCCCCTGCATGAGCTGCTCGCGGGCACGCAAACGCACCTCGTCGGGGCTGTCCACAACTATGCTGCCGCCGTTCCTCTCCATTGGAGTGAACAAGCCGCCGATCGTCCGAGGCAAGTCGCTGAGCTGGCGGAAATCCCCATGCCCGCTGGTCACGGTGATCATGGCTCCGGACGGATAGATGCGCGGTCCCGCTATGATGCCTTGATCTATCGCGCGCTTGAGGCCGAACACCGGCCCGCCCACGTCGCGAACGGTGGTGAAGCCGCGCATCAGCGTATCCGTCGCCTCGTCGCCGGCCGCAAGATTGGCGAAGCCGACGTCGCCCATCGCCTCCACCGGTGTGGACGCAATCAGCATTGCGTGCCAATGCGCATCGATCAGCCCCGGCATCAGCGTTCGCCCGTTGCCGGCAATGCGCCGCGCGCCTTCGGCCGCGATGGGACTTGTCGAGATCCGCGCGATCACATTGCCCTCGACCAGCACATTCGATGGGGCCGAAAGTGCAGCGCCTTTTCCGTCGAAGATGCGGACGTTTTCGAAAAGCACTTCGTCAGCGGCCGCAGTTGCGCAAAGTCCGAGCACGAGGGCTGCCGCAAGCATTTCTCTGCCTGAGCGAAGGATCATGAAAGCCGTGCGGGCCGAGAAAACGGCTGCGGCGCAGGACACGGCATGCGCCACGACCTCGCCTTTTGTCAGCTCCTGCGATCCAAAGGATTTGTGACACATGACGATTATCCTGCTTCAGGAGGAGGTGGTCACGGCGCAAGGACAAGTTCTAGATTATACGGCATCGTCGTCAAGAAGCGTTCCAGACTGTTCTCTTTCGCAGTGAAGGGTCGTATCGAAGGTCAGGTCGATCGTGGTGATACCAGGGCAAGCAGTGCATGGTTTGCCTGAGGAAGCGATCAGACGAGGCAGCGCGCCCGGAATGGGTGGGAAGTCGCCGTTCGGTTCATCTGCCAGAACAAGCACGTTGCCAAGAGCGGAATATTCGCCTTGGTCTTTCCTGCGAGGCAGCCGCCCAGAACCCCGGAGAAGGATTGGTACGGGCTACCCTGTCGCTCCAGTCTTGTCACTAGGTCGGGGCACGCGACCAGGCGCCCACTTCCGAGCGGCTCACGATCACGCTACCCGCCTCGATTTCGAGCTGCATGCGCTGTCCCAAAGTTTCAATATCGACCTCAGCGGCCGTCGCAACTCCCCGGCTCTGTATTTCCGGCAGCATCGTGACAATGAGTTCAGCGGTCTGGTGTGACCAGTCGAAACCGGTCTTGGTTCCCCCAACAACCGCCTCCAAGTGCATTGAGGGCGCGGTCAATCCAGCCGCGCGGAATGCCGCATCGAGCTTGATACCCATATTGGTCTCGATACCGCTGCGCCGGAACGTCTCGACGATCCATCGACAGCAGTCGTCGTAGGTCGGCGCTGGCGGGCTGGATCGACAGCCGTCCCAATCCGGCTCATGGAAGACGATGGTCCCTCCAGGCCGGAGGTGACGAGCGACGCCACGCAGCATGGCCACAGGATCGGCTTGAAACATCAGAACATAGCGGCCGATCACGGCGTCGAACGGTCGGTCGAACGAGAGTGCCACGGGATCGCCTTCACGGAAGCTGACATTCTGGATCGGATGCGCCGCCGCGCGCCCCTCCGCCGCCGCAAGGGCCGCTGGAGCCCGATCTGCGCCGATGACCCGACCTTCGCTGCCAACCATCTCGGAAACCAGGAATGTAACGTCGCCCGCGCCACAGCCGACGTCGAGCACGCGCATCCCGGGTTTTATGCCCGCAGACAGCAAGATTCTTCGCGTGATCGGGTTAATGATGCCCGCCTGATGGCTGAGACGCCTGATCTCACGATCGGAATGGACGAGAATATACGGGACGTGAACGTCGACACGTGCGCCATCAGCGACTTCCATGGCTTGCCTCCCCTCATACGACTGTTCCCCAAAGGGGACATCGCGTAAGTCGACGACTATGCGCCGATGCGGCAGCCAGTCAACCAGACTGGCTGTTGACCTCAATGCGAATGTCGCTTCAGGGTCAATGCTTGAAATGAGACACTACCGCCCCCCGGGCCGGCTTGTGCCCGCGCGGTTCGCTGGCTACGCTGCCGGCGCAGGGACAACGCCGGGAGACCATCCGTGAGCATCGAATTCTTGTTGACGTCGCTGATTGTCGTGGCTTCGCCCGGCACCGGCGTTCTCTATACGCTGAGCGCCGGGCTTTCCCGTGGCGCGCGGGCCAGCATCATCGCTGCTTTCGGCTGCACACTCGGCATCATTCCGCATATGGCGGCCGCCATCACCGGTCTGGCGGCGCTGCTGCACACCAGCGCACTCGCCTTCGAGACGCTGAAATATCTGGGCGTCGCCTACCTGCTCTACATGGCGTGGAACACGCTGAAGGAGCGCGGCGGCTTGAACGTCGGGCAGGATGTCGCGCCGCGCTCGGCCGGCAAGGTGATCACCTCGGGCATCCTCATCAACATCCTCAACCCGAAGCTGTCGATTTTCTTCTTCGCCTTCCTGCCGCAGTTCGTCAGCACCACCGAACCGCATGCGCTGTCGAAGATGCTGGAGCTCAGCACCGTCTTCATGTTTTTGACCTTCGTCGTCTTTGTCGCCTACGGCATCTTCGCCGCCTCGATCCGCAGCCATGTCGTGTCGCGGCCGATGGTGATGACCTGGATGCGCCGCACCTTCGCCGGCGCCTTCGTCATGCTTGGCGCCAAGCTGGCGCTGACCGAGAGGTAGAGCCGCCAGCGCTACCCCTTCTTCACATAGCCCATCGCCTCGACGATCTGCCCGTCCGCTACGCGCATCAGATTGACGCCCCGGATAGAGTTGCCGTCGGTCATGAAATAGCGCCAGATGGAGGCCGCTCTGCGCCCGAAAATAGAGTACGGTCGCGTGCAAGCGCGGCTGCCCGAGAAACATCAAAACATTATCATTAACGCCTCAAAGCGTGGTCGGTGCCGGGATGCGCACGCCCTGCACTTCGATCGAGCCGCCGAGGGCGCTGGATCCTCGATCAGAGGGTTACTATTGCGTCGATGCTGCCGTTTCAAATGACGTCGTGATCCAATCCTTATAGCGGCAGCGGCTTGCCAGCCTGCTCGGCCATCATGTACTCGGCATACCAGTCCGGCCAGTTCTCATCACGCTGGCCGCCTGTCCGCTTCTCGTGCTCGCCATGGGCCGCAGACGCACGCCGGAGCGCGGCCGCGAGCTCGGCCGACGAGACAAATGTGGTGTCGTCAGCGTCGACGCGGCCGGGCGCTCGCGCAGTGACCTCCTGCAACAGCCAGACATTTCCGGACGGATCGCTGAAGGAGGCCCACGAGGAGTAGCTGCGCCGCTCAGGGTCCGGACCGCTGACACGGCCTTCACGGCCGGCATAGTGGTACACCTCGCTCACGTCGACACCGCGATCGGCGAGTTCGGCGCGCGCTGCCTCGATGTCTGACACGACGAGCTCGCCAACGCTTTCGAGGACATCGAGCTCGACCCGGGCATAGGGCCCTGGGGTGACCCCTGAGCCGAAGACTATCGAACACGGGGAGCCCGGAGGCGTAAACTGGATGACACGAAATTCGTCGCCTGTGATGTCGGCGTCGAGCCTCCAACCCAAGCCGCCGTAAAATCGCTTGGCTCGATCGACGTCCGAAACGGGGATGACGACGACTTCGAGCTTGATGTCGACCCTTCGCGCTGACGGGGTTGCGATTGCGGCTTCGCCGCGCTCCTGAATATCATTCATGACGATCTCCTTGGGTTTGGATGCGTTGCGTTATCTTTAACGCCGCGCGCTGGCCGGTGCCCGCGTGGCTGTTCATGCATGCAAGCGGGATCTGAGGCACGGGGCCGCACCTATGTCGCCGAATCTCGTGATGCTCTTCTGGATGTGCACATATCCGGTAACGCGAACTCGCGCCCGCTAATCCGAGATGGACTTCGCGGCGGGCGAACGCGTCCTACGTTTTGGAAGACTGGTCGCTAATCGGCAAAAAATATTGCGACCAGATATGCTAGCATTCTTATCGTATTGCAGCAAATCAACTCCCAAAAATCAAAGTCCAATCGAGGGCGAGCGAACTTCCGCTGCGGGTCATGGACACACCCTGCTGCAGAACCCGGCAAAGACCACACCGGGTAAGCCGAAGTTCAAATTAAGGCCTTTCCAAAACACCGCCGCTGAACAGGACAACGGAGCCTTGACGTCCGGGGTCCGATTATAGAAGCGGATCGTCGCCCGCTCGCCGGCTGCACGCTGGGCGCGCCGCGCTCGGCCGGCAAGGTGATCACCTCCGGCATCCTGATCAACATCCTCAACCCGAAACTGTCGATCTTCTTCTTCGCCTTCCTGCCGCAATTCGTCAGCACCACCGAGCCACACGCGCTGTCCAAGATGCTGGAGCTCTCGAGCGTCTTCATGCTTTTGACCTTCGTCGTCTTTTGTCGGCTACGGCATTTTCGCCGCCTCGATCCGCAGCCACGTGGTGTCGCGGCCGATGGTGATGACCTGGATGCGCCGCACCTTCGCCGGCGCCTTCGTCGCGCTAGGCGCAAAACTGGCGCTGACTGAGCGGTAGGGCCTGTCGGCGCTAGCCCTTGACGTATCCCATCGCCTCGACGATCAGCCCGTCCGCTACGCGCATCAGATTGACGCCACGGATGGAGTTGCCGTCGGCATGCCAGTAACGCCAGCGGATTGTCGCCCGTTCACCGGCCACGAACGTCTCTTCAATATCGAAGCGCGTGCCTGGTTCGCTGGCGATCGCCGACCACAGCCGCACGCAGGCCTCCCGGCCGGCATGGCGGGCGCCATCCGGCGCCGGCACGGTGTTTTCGATAACGCAGTCCTCGGCCACCAGGCCCGGGAGTGCCGACGGATCATGATTTTGGAACACGTCGTTGAAGCGCCGCATGATCTCGGCCGTCTGGCTGGATTGGTCGTCTGGCTGGACGACCATGATGCTAGCCTGTTTCATCTCGATATTTCCTGATTTCGTTTTTCCGCAGCGGCGTCCGTGACGAGGTCGGCCTTGAGCCTGATATCAGCGACGCCTGCCAAAGCCCGGGAAACGAGGCATGTTGCTTTCGCCGATTGGGCAAGGCGCTGGAATTCCTCGGGCGCCAGGCCCGGGATTTCGGCTTCCGTTTCAAGGTCGATGCGGGTGAGCGTCGGTCCGGCCGTGCTCGTTCCGAGATGCACCTTGGCGACGGTGTGGATCCGTACGGGGACATGACCGCCGCTGCCCAGTATGGCGCTCAGCGCCATCGAAAAGCAGCCGGCATGCGCCGCCGCAATCAGTTCCTCGGGATTCGTGCCGGGACCGTTCTCGAAGCGCGACGGGAAGGAATAGGCACCTTCGAAGACGCCGCTGCCGAGCCGCAGCCGTCCAGAACCTTCTTTTAACGACCCCTGCCATTGGGCCTCTGCTTCACGGATGGTCATTTGTCGTTCTCCTCTTCGATGTC
Source organism: Mesorhizobium sp. WSM4842 (assembly GCF_055901575.1). NCBI lineage: Bacteria > Pseudomonadati > Pseudomonadota > Alphaproteobacteria > Hyphomicrobiales > Phyllobacteriaceae > Mesorhizobium > Mesorhizobium sp. WSM4842. The sequence goes on along the minus strand of NZ_CM148372.1, from coordinate 5,230,662 downwards.
GAATATATAGACTGATCTACATATTATGTAAACCGATTGTCATATTCGAGGCAGGGCCTATAATGTTTACTCCTGACAGAGGTTGACATGGCGAACGATACCCGCACCCGCATGATCGAGGCGACGGCGCTGCTGCTCAGGCAGCGCGGCTATCACGGCACCTCGCTCAACGACATCTTGAGCGCCTCCGGTGCACCAAGAGGATCGCTCTACTTTCATTTTCCGGGCGGCAAGGACCAGCTGGTCATCGAGGTGACGCGCGACAGCGTCGAAAAGGTCACGCAAACGCTGGGTGAGGCACTTGCCGCCGAGCAGGACCCGGCGGTAGCTGTCCACCACATTTACCAGTCGGTCGCGCGCATGCTGGAGGACAACCAGTTCACGCTTGGCTGTCCGATCGCACCCGTGGTGCTGGACTCGCCGGCCGACGTGCCGGAGCTGGCCGAACTGTGCCGCTCAGCCTTCGAGCAATGGATAGGCTTGCTGCAGGCGGCCTTCGTCAGGGCAGGGGTGCCCGAGCGCCGCGCCCGCGCCCTGGCGCTGCTTGTCGAATCATCACTGGAAGGGCTGATGGTGATCGCGCGCGCCACCCGCGACCGTGCCCAGGTGCTGGCGGTGGCCGACGAAGTCGCCGCCCTGATAGAAGGTGCATTGCCCGCCAAAGAGGTCGCTGCAATGTAACGGCACGCTGATACTGCTTGTTTGAGCTTGACGGGCTCGGCCCTAGCCAGCGCCCTCGTCTGCACGACTAGTCAACAATCTCTTTGCGTGCGGCCGAAGCAAGGAAGGCAGAGCGGGTTTGTCCCCGTTCACGCGCCGTGGCATCGATGGCTTCAAGCAGGCCGAGATCGAAGGATACATTGATACGCGTGGTGGAGCCACGGTCACGGATCAGCGGAACGATCGTCGTCATAGCGCCTTCGCGATCCTCCGCAAGTTCTGGATCATTTGCAATCGCATCGAAATCGCGAGGGGAAGGCACCGGATCGCCGTCGGCCTCCAGCATTCGCACATGACCGGAAAGCGCCTCGACAGCGTTGCGCACGGCCTCGTCTATCGTGTCGCCAGCCGAAATGCAGCCGGGCATATCGGGAAAGTCGACGCCATAGACGCTATCAGGATCTTTGCGAATAAAAGCGATGTAGCGCATTCTCTTATCTTGGTTTGTTGAGCAGCCCCGCGTGCTTCATCAGCGCCCGAACCGTGCCAATCGGTATATCTTTACGAGGGTGGGGGATTGTCACTTTTCCAAGTTTCGTTGGATGCTTGAAATGATGATGCGAGCCGGTGATGCCGATCTCAAACCACCCATCCTCCTCAAGCAGTTTGATTAGCTTCCGGCTGTCGCGTTCCATAGGAGCGCTCCGTGTAATATAATACACATTTTGGAGGGATTCAACGCCACTTTTTGCATAGTGGATCAGTTTGAAATTAGCCGGAGCTAAATTCCAGCGTCAGCTTTACACGCTCTATCTCATATCCAGTAAGGTTTGCGATGTTGGCTCTGAGGTGCTCTATCATTTCGGCCATGGTTTTGGGCTCCAGCGCTTTTTCTTCGCTTACATCCTCCGCAGCCTTTACTGGGTCGCCATCGTGCAACCAGTCTTCAGTCACCTCCAATATATTTGCCAAGGCCGCCAGGGTCTCAGCTCTCGGTAGTGTGTTGCCCTGGAGCAGTTCCAGATAGCAGTTGGCGTATAGCCAACCAGTCTAGCGAGTTCAGATTGGCTTACCCGCTTTGCAGACATTCGGAGTTGAAGCCGCTGCGCGAACGTTGCAGTTGGTTGGGGGGAGCGTCTGATTATCGGCATGTGGTTTCTCCAAAGATTTGGAAGAGCAGCCTTGTCATACTGTTTACAATTAAAATCCTGTTAATCTTCATCTTTTTGTAGGGCGCGCTTAGCGGACAGCTGCTCAGCTTCCTTCGCTTCGGTCGGCGCAACGATATCTGAGATCGCTCGTCGGCGAGCCGGGCGGCCATGGCCGAGGTGGCGCGAAGCGCCGAATGAATGCGGACGAAGTTGTAGTCCTTAGTGCGGCGCGACCGCATTGGCGTGAGCCTCGACTTTCCTGGAAAGCCATTGGTCAATATTCAAAAGGGCGACCTCTCGGCCGCCCTTTCCATATCAGAAGGCTGATGAGCTGGATTAGAAATCCATGCCGCCACTCAAGCCCGCAAGCGGGCTTGAGCATTATCAGTTCATGGGCGTGCTGATGGATTTCGTTAGAAATCCATGCCGCCCATGCCGCCCATGCCGCCGCCCATGCCGCCAGGCATGCCGCCGCCAGCCGACTCCTTCTTCGGAGCCTCCGCGATCATGGCTTCGGTGGTGACCAGCAGGCCGGCGACCGAGGCCGCGTCCTGGAGAGCCGTGCGCACGACCTTGACCGGATCGACGATACCCATGGCGATCATGTCGCCATATTCGCCGGTCTGGGCGTTGAAGCCGAAGGTCGGGCCCTTGTTCTCGAGGATCTTGCCGGCAACGATCGATGCTTCCGCACCGGCGTTGGCCGCGATCTGGCGGGCCGGAGCCTGCAGCGCGCGACGCACGATGCTGATGCCTGCGGTCTGGTCGGAGTTGGCGCCGACAGCCTTGATGCTCAGCGAAGCGCGCAGGAGTGCGACGCCGCCGCCGGGAACGATGCCTTCTTCGACGGCCGCACGGGTCGCGTTGAGGGCGTCATCGACGCGGTCCTTCTTTTCCTTGACTTCGATCTCGGTCGCACCGCCGACGCGGATGACGGCAACGCCGCCTGCCAGCTTGGCGAGACGTTCCTGCAGCTTCTCCTTGTCGTAGTCCGAGGTGGTCTCCTCGATCTGCTGCTTGATCTGGGCGACGCGGCCCTGGATCTCGGCCTTCTTGCCGGCGCCATCGACGATGGTGGTGTTCTCCTTGGAGATCGACACCTTCTTGGCGCGGCCGAGCATGTTGAGGCCGACATTCTCGAGCTTGATGCCGAGGTCTTCGGAAATGACCTGGCCACCGGTGAGGATGGCGATGTCTTCCAGCATGGCCTTGCGGCGATCACCGAAGCCCGGCGCCTTGACGGCGGCGATCTTCAGGCCGCCACGCAGCTTGTTGACGACCAGCGTGGCCAGAGCCTCGCCTTCGACGTCTTCCGAAATGATGACCAGCGGCTTCGAGGTCTGGACGACAGCCTCGAGGATCGGCAGCATGGCCTGCAGGTTGGAAAGCTTCTTCTCATGGAGAAGGATGTAGGCGTCTTCCAGATCCGCAACCATCTTGTCGGCGTTGGTGACGAAGTAGGGCGAGAGATAGCCGCGGTCGAACTGCATGCCTTCGACGACTTCGAGTTCGGTCTCGGCGGTCTTGGCTTCCTCGACCGTGATGACGCCCTCATTGCCGACCTTCTGCATCGCTTCGGCGATCATCGAGCCGACCGAAGCATCGCCATTGCCGGCGATGGTGCCGACCTGGGCAACCTCTTCCGAGGTCTTGATCTTCTTGGCGTTCTTGATCAGCGTCGCGACGACGTCGCTCACCGCGAGGTCGATGCCACGCTTCAGGTCCATCGGGTTCATGCCGGCGGCAACCGACTTGTGGCCTTCCTGGACGATCGACTGCGCCAGAACGGTCGCGGTCGTGGTGCCGTCGCCGGCGATGTCGTTGGTCTTCGAAGCAACTTCGCGGACCATCTGCGCGCCCATGTTCTCGAACTTGTCTTCAAGCTCGATTTCCTTGGCGACGGTGACGCCGTCCTTGGTGATGCGCGGTGCGCCGAACGACTTGTCGATGACGACGTTGCGGCCCTTGGGGCCGAGCGTGACCTTCACCGCGTCGGCGAGGATGTTGACGCCGCGCAGCATGCGCTCACGGGCATCGCGAGAAAATTTTACGTCTTTGGCAGCCATTTTTAGCTCCTGGCAGGGGCTTGAATTGAGCCCGAAGATTTAAGTGACGGTGAGGCCGATATTCAGCCGATGATGCCCATGATGTCGGATTCCTTCATGATCAGAAGGTCTTCGCCATTGAGCTTGACTTCGGTGCCCGACCACTTGCCGAACAGGATGCGGTCGCCGGCCTTGACGTCCAGCGGGACGAGCTTGCCGGCTTCGTCGCGGGCGCCGGAACCGACGGCGATGATCTCGCCTTCCTGCGGCTTTTCCTTCGCCGTATCCGGGATGATGATCCCGCCGGCAGTCTTGGATTCGGATTCAACCCGGCGTACGACCACGCGGTCATGAAGCGGGCGGAACTTCGACTTTGCCATTTTTTATTCCTCGATGAGAATGGTGAGAACAGTTCCTCCGTCCGGCGGCGCCGGACAACCTATAAGCCCGGCGACGCCGGACCTACGCTTAGCACTCACCAGTGGCGAGTGCTAACGTGGCGGTGAGATAAGCCGATGGCTGGCGAGAGTCAAGGCGAGAGAGAGGGTACCGCCGCGCGAAATTATTTCCATCCCGCAACGCGATTGTGGAAAATCTCAGTTGCTATCAGAGATCTGGTCGAAATCTTACTAACAGTTGGAACGGAATCAGTGTCCGAGGCGCAAGCCGATCTCCCGAGTTTCAAAATCAAGCAGCAGGCTGTTCTTCTCGAAATATCGGATGCCGACAATGTTGTGCTCGAGCCCAGGAACGATCTCTACCTCAGGATTGTATGTGGTCGTGAAGTTCCAATCCTCCTGGCCGTCAGTTTTTACCAAGACCTTCGTGCCGGTCTTCAATGACGTGCGAGGCTTCGAGGCATCGGTTACGACCATAATCGTTGAGTTGCTTGTGTCGTAGAGCGTTGGCCGGCAAATCGGTTCAGATCCCCATGAGAGACAGGAGTCGAGAGTGGGAAAATTGTATCGCCAACTGGCCTGTTTCCACTTTTGCACCCTGAAGTCCTTTTTAACCCCTTCCGGCACGCCGATATGGAGCGCCTCCACCTGCGGACAGTTGCCGTTCTCGTTAGTGCAGACTTTCCACTTGGCGCCGATCGGAGAGAGGTAATAGCCCCTGTGGAGGCCGGGCCTGACGCTCACAAACGCCATCGGGGACTTGATCATCCGGTCTGGTCCGCCTCCGCCAACGGGAGAGATGCCGAAAATGCCCTTGGGCCAAAGCGGGCCACCAACGATTTCTCCAGTACTGCGCCTGACTTTTTTGTAACGGATGAGGAATGGGATTGAGGTCTCGGTGGAGACCGGAGAGTCCGGCGAACCAAAAGTCACGCGAGCGTAGGCAACGTTGCCGTACTCATCGTAGGTTCCATAGTTCATAACTGCTTCTTTGGTGGTCACCATTATCCCGTCTATCTGCTGATCCTGCGTAATCTTTATTCCCGTGTCTGAACAGGTCTCGGCGGGCAGCACCGATTCGCAATCGATCGTCATTCCGCTCGATCCGGTATCGAGCAGCAACGGTTGGTTGACTGTGCGATTGCCCAAAGAAAGAATTTTCACATAGAGCATGCGAATGTTCTTTGGCTTTCCCGGGTACTCCAATTTGATTAAGGGCACCTTAGTTGGAAGCCCTTCGGCGCCGACTGAGGCAGGTAAAAAGCACGACTGGACTGCAAATATTAGCAGTAATGTCACCAAAAAATTCTTCATTACCACGCCCGTGTTACTGGCCAGCGCAGTTCCAACAATCCGGAATGCGCGGACACGATGATCTTTGCGATTGGATCGCCTCACCCGATGAAGCTAAATTCAAGATCTCCGGGTCGTGCGAACGTGTCTATGCTCTTCTCCTCAGCGCCCCCTGCGAACCAAGCACCAAAGTGAGCATCCGCGCCAGCGGATAGGAGCCGCTCGCCCGACGCGCACTTCGTCGAAACTGAGCATGCCAAGTGTCGCGAAGCAATAAGTCGTTCGAAGGCTCATCCGCCGAATTGGACAATGCCCTGCTTCGAACAGATACTTGACTGAGTCAAATAAGTGGTTGATCTTGTGCGGGCAGGAGGATGCCATGACGATTCATCATCAACCCGGCAAGGGGCGGATCGATGCGGTGCGGGGCTTCAACCGCTTCTACACCCGCCAGATCGGCCTGCTCGACGAAGGACTGCTGAACAGCGCCTTCTCGCTGACTGAGGCTCGGGTGCTTTACGAACTGGCGCATCGCGATGGCCTGACCGCCACCGATCTTGCGCGCCATCTCGGTCTCGACCCCGGCTATCTCAGCCGGTTGTTGAAAAAGTTCGAGGAGCGCGGCCTGGTCGAGCGCGCCGCGACGCAAGCCGATGCGCGGCGCTCGTCGATCGCGCTGACGCCGGCGGGAAGGGCGGCCTTCGCGCCGCTGAACCAGGGTTCGCACGATCAGGTCGCGGCCTTGCTCGACCGGCTTCCCGCTCAAGAACAGGACAGGCTGGTCAAGGCGATGCAGACGGTGCAGCGCCTGCTGGGCGATGGCACGGAGCCCAAGGTCCCCTACATGCTGCGGCCTTTGCAGGTCGGCGACATCGGCTGGATCATCCATCGCCAGGGCCTACTCTACGCGCAGGAATATGGCTGGGACGAAACCTACGAGGCGCTGGTCGCCGAAATCCTCGGCGCCTTCGTCACATCCTTCGATCCGAAATGGGAACGCAGTTGGATCGCCGAGCGGGAAGGGGATGTCGTCGGCTCGGTCTTTGTCGTGCGCCAGTCGGACGCGGTGGCGAAGCTGCGCCTGCTCTATGTCGAACCCTCGGCGCGCGGTCTCGGCATCGGCAGGCGGCTGGTCGAGGAATGCATCGGCTTTGCCCGTGCCAAGGGCTACAAGACGTTGACGCTGTGGACCAACGACGTGCTCACCTCAGCGCGCCGCATCTACGAGGCGGCCGGCTTCAAGCTGGCCGACGAAGAGCGCCACCACGCCTTCGGCAAGGATCTGGTCGGCCAGAACTGGAACCTGGAGCTGTAGCGTCTTTCCCTTCTCCCCTTGTGGCAGCAGCTGGAAAGCCGAGGCTTTCGCTCTACGATGGACCCCCACCCCTAGCCCCTCCCCACAAGGGGGAGGGAGACTTCCGTTGGCGCTGACCTCGGCAAATTGCCTGCCTTTCGGCGCCAAAGGGGAAGTAAAGGCGCGCGGCAGCGTTCCCTCCCCTTGTGGGGAGGGTTAGGGTGGGGGTCCATCTTCGTAAGAATCCAAATGCGATTGCCCTGCCCAGCAAGGGGAGAAGGCAAGATAAGGCGGAGCCGGTTTTCGACACTAGTCTCCAACACAAGTTGAAAACTGGCCCTTCCTCATGCCTTGACTGGTATCCAGATTTCCAGCCCGCCATTGCCGCTGCGCGGATCGAATTCGGGGCCGTAGCGTTCGAATTCGGGCGCATCGGCGACCTCGTGCCCGGAGGCCGGCAGCCATTTGTTCCAGATCGTGTTGACCGTACGGCGGATGGTCGAGATGTGGTCACGATGGGCGAACACGGCGTATTTCTGCGCCGGCACGCGCACGCGCGAAAACGCCCTCGGCAGGTCAGAAAAATCGGACACCTCGACGCCGGCGATATAGTCGAAATTGCCTGGATCGTCGCCGTTGACGCAGACGCCATAGGCGACGTCGCCGACCTCGCCGGGAATATTGCCGATATAGGGGCCGAACCGCTGCCATTGCATCGGGATGCCGGCGCTGGTTTCGCAGCTGTAGCGTTCGCCGAGACCGGCGATGAGAAACGGCCGGCTGGTCTCAAAACGCGGCGGCTCGAGATTGGTGAGGAAGGACTGGTCCATCAGAATCGGCTCCACGAGATCGAGGTTGTCGAGCGAGCCTTGCGCGCGCACCAGTTCCGGCGTGGTGCCGAACTGGTCGCGGAAGGCGCGGGTGAAGGCCTCATGCGAGGCGTAGCCGGCGTCGAGCGCCACTGAGAGGATGTCGGGTGCGCCGGCGGCGAGCTTGCGCGCCGCTTCGGTCAGCCGGCGAGAACGGACGTAGCCCATCACCGAACGGCCGGTCGCCGCGCCGAAAGCCCGCGTCACGTGAAAACGCGACACGCCGCTGCTCTTGGCGACATCGTCGAGCGAGACGGATTCCGGCAGATGGCTTTCGACGAACCACAGCGCTTTCTCGGTCGGGTTCATATGGCTCTCCGCGTCTCGCGATTGGCGCAGCCATGGTGCCGCTTCCTTGCAGGACCAGTTTGATCGAAATTGCGCCCGGCGCAAAATTGAAACGATGATGATCGTCAGCGCTGCCGGCGTTGAATTGAAGTTGTAGTTGATGAAGTCGGGCGTGTTGCCAAAGCGTGTCGCCTTGTCGATCGGGTTACCAATCGACGTGCTAAGTCCGCTTTCGGACCCGACGCCGCGGCGGAAATCGCTCAGATCGTCGGCCTGATGTTCTGATTCAAACGGAAGAAATTGGTAGGATCATACTTGTTTTTTAAAGCAACCAATCTCGGGTAGTTCTCGCCATAAGCTGCCAGAACCCGGTCCGTGCCCTCTTCGCCGAGATTGTTAGCATAGACGCCGCCGGTCGAGAACGGTCTCATTGCATCCCATAGGTCACGCGCCCATCGGATGTGCATTTTGTCATCAGCCGGATTATCCCAGATCGATATCGGGAAGCAATCGTAAAGCGCATCTCTGTTGGCGTAGGGAGTTTCGCCTATTGGCACACGCGAGATTGCGCCGCCAACCTGCTGCAGGACAAGAAGCGACTCGCTGGGTGCGGTCGCGTAAGCTGAGAGCATTGTGTCGATTGCCTGGTCTGAAATTTCGCGCATGAACTGCGCCTTCCAGTAGTAGCGCCGCCCGCGCGGAAAGATGCTGTCTCCGGCCGACTGGATTTGAAGATACGGGACGGGAGCAATCCGGTCTTCAACCGGCGTGCCGTATTCTCTCAACGGTTGGACGATTTGCTCGCCCTCGCCAAGCGGGCCGATGTAACACGCCGAGATGCTGAAGAAACGTTCACCTGAGGGCGCAGTCACAAGCGCCGCGTCCAGGCTCAGCTCATCGGGAGCCTTGCTCGAAAACGTGCGGTAGAACCGCATTGCTTCGCGCGCATGTTCGTAGCGGTGCAGAACTGACCCCGCGATGAGAAGGGGACCCACGGGATGAAGCCTGTATTCGAAGGCTGTAACGATTCCGAAATTGCCGCCGCCGCCCCGAATGCCCCAGAAAAGATCCGCGTTTTCAGCCGCGTTTGCCTTGAGCAGCCGGCCGTCCGCCGTCACGATTTCGACTGCTATGAGATTGTCGCAGCTCAGTCCATGTTTGCGGCCAAGCTTGCCGAACCCGCCGCCGAGCGTCAGTCCGGCTACGCCTGTATCGGCGTTGACACCCATGGTCGTCGCGAGACCATGAGCCTGCGTGGCCGCGTCGAACTCTCCCAAGTTCAAGCCGGCCTCTACGCGCGCAACGCGATGAACGGGATCGACCTCAATCCGCTTCATGCGCGACACATCGATCACCATGCCGCCATCGCACACCGAACTGCCGGCGACGTTGTGACCACCGCCGCGAACGGCGACGAGAATGTCTTGTGATCGGGTGAAGTTGATGGCCGTGACGACGTCGTTGGATTCGGCACAGTAGAAGACCGCCGCCGGCCTCTTGTCGACCATTCCATTCCAGACTCTGCGTGCCTGGTCGTAGCCTGGATCGCCCGAAAGGACCAGATCGCCACGAATGATCTGTCGGAGCCGCGCGATATCCGACGCCTTCAGGGCTGACCCGGTTCCGGGATCCTCCGCAAGCTTGAGCGTGCTCATCGAGGGGGTTCCCTTCGTGATCCGAGGACAGACTGTATGCAATAATCTCATGGGCCTTCATCCGCCGCAAAGTCGAATATCTCAGTCGCTAGATGAGTTGGATTCATCTAAACTGCATGAATGAGAAGACTTCCGCCGCTCGGATCCCTTCGCGCCTTCGAGGCTGCTGCCAGGCGCATGAGTTTCAGGGAGGCCGCGATCGAACTCGGCGTGACGCCCACGGCCATCAGCCACCAGATTCGGTTGCTCGAGGGCATCTGCGGACAACCCCTGTTTCGGCGGCGCCCACGGCCGCTTGTGCTTACGGACGTGGGCGAACGGCTGTTCCCGGTCATTCGCAACGGCTTCGACGCCTTTGCCACCGCAATTGCGTCAGCTTCGGCCGGCGTCGGCCAACGCCCGCTACGGGTGACAAGCCCGAATGCATTTGCCAGCCGGTGGCTGGTACCGCGTCTGCCAAAATGGCGGGAAGAGTACCCGAAGATCCCTCTGGAGATTATCGGAACCGACTCGGTGTTGGACCTGCGCGCCGGCAATGCCGATGTCGCGATCCGCTACGCGCGCAGGATGCCTCAGGACCTTGCCGCCCAGGAAATTTTTCGGGACACGTTCTTTCCGGTGTGCAGCCCTGATTTGCTCGCCAAGGGCACCCGACAGATCGAGCGGGCCGCCGATGTGCTGCAATATCCGCTCATCCATTTTGATTGGATGAACCGTGATCGCGAAGCGCCTACCTGGTCGCGATGGCTGGCGGCGGCACGCTCTGTCGATCCTGGCATCCCGGATACCAACAAAGCGTGGGACCTAAGCTTTCGCGAAGAATTGCATGCGATCGACGCGGTCGTGGCAGGCCAGGGTATCGCTATCTGCAGCGACGTGGTCGTCAGCCGCGAACTCAAAAGTGGAGCGCTGGTCAAGGCACACGATCTCTCTCTGCCAGGCTACGGCTTCTATCTCGTCTACGTCTCTAACCACCCCTTGCAGCCGCACATCGAGGCCTTTTCTGCCTGGATGGGATCGTTGGTGTAGAATTAGCTCAAGCATGATTATCAGGTTCGATGGGTGGTCCGGTGTCGGTGCAAGGCAGAAGCCGATGGGAACGCGGCTTCCTTCATTGCTATTCAGCAATCGCTGACCATGACCGCATTGCATAACTGTCATCCCAGTTTGCCGGCTTCTGGCACAATGCGGCTCCTTGAATGGTGAGCACGCTTATAATATATGCCGCTCATGGCTTCCGACGGCATCGACAGATTGGGCTTTTTGATCCACGACGTGCAGCGCCTGATGCGCAAGCGCTTCGAGGCGAGGGCCAGCGGGCTCGGCCTTTCCTCGGCGCAATGGCGGCTTATGGTCCGCGTCGCCAAGGAAGAAGGCATCACGCAAGCGCGGCTCGCCGAACTTCTCGAGATCGAGCCGATCAGCGTGTCGCGCCTGGTCGACCGCATGGAGGAGAGCGGCTGGATCGAGCGCCGTTCCGACGCCGCCGACCGCCGCGTTCGCATGATCTTCCCGACCGCCAAGGCGAGCGAGGCCTACGCCGAGATCAAGAGCCTTGCTGGCGAAGTCTATGAAGAATCGCTGACCGGCGTGTCGCCGCAAGATCGCCGTGTCCTGATCAAGGCACTCGAGGCGATGGCCAAGAACCTGGCGGATGGCGAGACGGCGCCTGGCGAAAAAGTCGAGAGTGGCGAAAAAGTCGAGAGTGCAGAAGGCGCAGCAGCATGAACGCGGTAGCCAAGGTAGATGAGAATGCGACCAAGCTGGAGATGGAAGCTCCTGTGCAGCCGGCGGCAGCCCCGGTTACGGTCGCTCCGCAGGTAGAACCGGCGCCGGTGGCGCCGAAGAAGAAGCGCCGTGCCGGCCGCTTCCTTTTGATGTTTGCGCTCCCCGTGGCACTGATCGCTGGCGGCAGCTACGTCTGGGTGACCGGCGGCCGTTACCAGGAGACCGAGAACGCCAATCTGCAGCAGGCCAAGGTTTCGATCGCCGCCGATACGGCGGGCCGCATCGTTCAGGTCGACATTTTCGACGATCAGTCCGTCAAGCAGGGCGACGTGCTGTTCGCCATCGATCCCGAGCCCTACCGGATCGCATTGGCGCAAGCCGACGCGGCGGTGGCCGGCGCGCGCCTCAATGTCGAGCAGCTGCGCGCGGCCTACAGCCAGGCGGTAGCGCAGGAGAAGTCCGACGCCAGCCAGGTCGGCTACGCGCAGTCGCAATACGACCGGGCCGCCGACCTTGCCCGCAAGGGCATCAACGCCGAGTCGTCGCTGGACGAGGCCAGGAACGATCTCGACAAGGCCAAGCAGCAAATGGCGGTGGCTCAGCAGGGCATCCTCAGCGCCGAGGCGGGCCTTGGCGGCAATCCCGATATCGAGACCGACAAGCATCCGACCGTGATGGCGGCGCTCGCCGCGCGCGACAAGGCTGCCTACGATTTGGCGCAGACTACGGTCAGGGCGCCGGCCGACGGCATCATCAGCCAGGCTGCCTCGTTCAAGGTCGGCCAGTATGTCGGCTCGGGTACGCCGCTGTTTTCGCTGGTCGAGACCGGCGATACCTGGATCGATGCCAATTTCAAGGAAACCCAGCTCACCCATATGAAGCCGGGCCAGAAGGCTGAAATCGTCGTCGATACCTATCCGGGCAAGACGTTCGAAGCCACGGTCGAGGCGATTGGCGCCGGCACCGGGGCCGAGTTCTCGCTGTTGCCCGCTCAGAACGCCACCGGCAACTGGGTCAAGGTCACCCAGCGCATTCCGGTGCGCCTGGAACTGGCCGATGCCGGCGCCAAGATGGTGCTGCGCACCGGCATGAGCGCGACGGTTACGGTGGACACCGGCGTTTCCCGCGGCTTTCCGAGCATCTTCGGCCACGCCACGGCGGGTGAGGCGCAATAGACCACCTCGTTCCATAAGTTCCACATCATGAGCACGCCAGAACCCTTTCGCGAAGTGCCGCATCGCGGCCTGATCACCGTGGCACTGATGCTGGCGACGATCATGCAGGCGCTCGACACCACGATCGCCAACGTCGCTCTGCCGACCATGACCGGCGACCTCGGCGCCTCCCCCGACAACATCAACTGGGTGCTGACCTCCTACATCGTTGCCGCGGCGATCATGACGCCGGTGACCGGCTGGCTGGCCGACCGCTTTGGCCGCAAGGAGCTGTTCCTGACGGCGGTGGTCGGTTTCACCATCTTCTCCATGCTGTGCGGTCTGGCATGGAGCCTTGAAACCATGGTGCTGTTCCGTCTCATGCAAGGTGTATTCGGCGCGGCGATCGTGCCGCTGTCGCAGACCTTCCTGCTCGACATCAATCCGAGGGAACGCCACGGCCAGGCGATGGCTATCTGGGGCGCCGGCATCATGCTGGGACCGATCCTTGGCCCGACTCTGGGTGGCTGGTTGACCGAGAATTTCAACTGGCGCTGGGTGTTCTTCATCAACCTGCCGGTCGGCATCATCGCCTTTCTCGGCATGGCCGCCTACTTGCCGGCCGTTGCAAGGCGGATACGCAGCTTCGATTTCTTCGGCTTCGCCATGCTCTCGCTTGGTGTCGGCGCGCTTCAGCTGATGCTTGATCGCGGCGGCGAGGTCGACTGGTTTTCCTCGGTCGAGATATGGATCGAACTCGGTCTTTCCATCACCGGCTTCTGGGTGTTCATCATTCACACCTTGACGGCGGAGCAGCCCTTCATCGACCCGAAGATATTCCTCGACCGCAATTTTGTGACCGGACTGGCATTCATCTTTGTCATGGGCGTGCTCATTCTGGCGAGCATGGCGCTGCTGCCGCCAATGCTGTCGACCATCTTCGGCTATCCGACCCTCACCATCGGCATCGTCTTGGGGCCACGCGGCGTCGGCACGATGATTGCCATGCTCGTCGTCGGCCGCATCATGCACAAGGTCGATGCCCGAATTCTCGTCGTCATCGGCTTCCTGCTGACCGCGCAATCGCTCCACACCATGTCTAGCTTTTCACCGCAGATGGACAACTGGCTCATCCTCAGCTCCGGCGTCATCCAGGGCCTTGGAATGGGAATGGTGTTCGTGCCGCTGTCGACCGTGGCCTTCGCCACGCTGGACGCACGCTTCCGCACCGATGCCACGGCGTTATTCAGCCTGGTGCGCAATCTTGGCTCGTCGATCGGCGTATCGGTGGTGACGGTTCTGCTGGTACGCAACACGCAGGTCAACCATGCCGAGCTCTCGGCCTACATCAATCCGTTCAATCCCAACCTCTGGGCGGCGTCACCGGCAGCGGCGGGCGGCGATCCGACGGCGCTTTCCCGGGTGGACGGCATGGTCAATATCCAAGCGATGATGATCTCTTACATCAATGACTTCAAGCTGCTGATGATGATGACGCTGATTGCCATCCCGTTCGTTTTTCTGCTGCGCAAGCCAAAGGCTGGTCCGACCACCGGCGGGGCGCCCGCCGCGCATATGGACTGATGAGTAGGGATTGGTCGACGTTCCGGTCACCCCTTCTATTTGCCCAGAACAAGGCTCCAGTAGCGCAGCGAGCTGTCGCGGCCGTCCCGCACATAGGCCAGACCAAAGCGGGTGAAGCGCGGGTCGAGCATGTTGCGGCGGTGGCCGGCCGAGTGCATCCAGATGTCGAACAGCTTCCGCTGATCGAAACGGCCCTCGGCGATGTTTTCGGCGGCAGCACCGGCAATACCGTTGCCCTTGACGCGCGAGGCAAATCCCTTGCTCCAGCCGGTGGAGTGGGTCATGCGGCCGCCGCGCGCCATATAGCCGGACTGCTGCAGGGCTGCCTGTTCGAGTTGAGGGTCGGGGACAAGCGGTTCGAGACCGGCTGAGGCGCGGATGCCCGCCAGTGTGCCGACGGCGGAGGCGGAGACCCCGGCGCCTTCGCCGGTGGGCAGCACAGTGGCGCAAGCGGCAAGCCCGGCCAGCGCGGCAAGGCCGGCAGCTCTAAGCAGCATTCGCCTGTTTAAGCTTGATCGGACTTCGGAATTTTCGATTTTGGCAGCGGTCATGCCCGCCTGACATAGCGGTGATCATGGCTTTTGCCGGGCAGGTGCTCAAGAATCTCGCTCGCCGCGGTTCGTCGCCCGGTGGTGAAATCTGACGCGTGGTGCCGCGACGGAATATCGGTTTGGCCCATCGGTGACCTCCACCGGTGCGCGCTGCGAATGACTGCTTCGCTTCACCATGTCGGCCGTTCAGGCAAACGTTACCTTCGCCTCGAAGCGGACATTCCGGCTGGCATGGTCAAAGGTGACGCCGTTTGACATTCCTGCGACGCAGCCTAGTTGGCGGTCCCTTTCTCGCATTCCGGCAACCGCTGAGGCTTGGCGAACTTCGCCAGCGCCTCGGGGCTCGCACAGGCCGGGAAGCCGGCCTTGCGCATTGTCTCGAGGAAGCGCTGGTGCTCGGCGTCGCTGTAGCCCGGCTCGTTGGCCATGGCTTCGATGGTCAGGTCCGGTAAGCGTTTGAGCGCCTCTGCGACACAGGCTTTTGTGTCTTCCGTTCGACCAAGCGCGGCGAAGGAACCGCACCGCATCGACCACTTGGAGAGGTTGTAGGTTTCTGGTGTCATGCGCGCCTGCATCTTCAGCGCATCTTCATAGCGGCCGGCCATGAAGTATGCATAGGAGAAGCTGCCTGTGGCCCACAATGGGTAGTTCGGATCGAGTCGGATCACCTGGTCGACCAGTTCCACGCCGCGTTCGGGTTCCCCGAAGGTTGACGCCCAGCCGACATAGAAGGTCAGGATTTCAGCTGAACCCGGAGCCATACGCAAGGCGGTGTCCAACTCGACCTTGGCCCGCGCCAGGTCGCCCCTTTCGCCAAAACTCATGCCGAGCACGGCGTGCGCCTCGGCGTCGCTCGGATCAAGCCTGACGGCGCGCTCGGCCGCTTCGACAGCCGCCTTCCGCTCGCTCTCAGGGCTGACCCCGAAGCTCGCCAAAAGACTGTGCGAATGATAAAGCTCGACCCAGGCGCGGGCGAGGCCGGGGTCCAGATCGACGGCGCGGGTAAGCAAATGAATGGCCTCTTCGAGATCGGCTTTGGTGATTTGCTCGAGCTTCTCGGTGCCGAGTAGATAATACTCATACGCGTTCAGGTTTTCCGGCCGCTTGCGTTTGGCCGCTGTCCGCCCGGTCTCCTGGATCAGGCCAGCGCCGCCGCCGAGCCGGTTGGTGACCTGTTCGGCGATCTCGGTTTGGACAGCGAACACGTCTTCATCCGGCCGATCCCAACGCTCCGACCACAGATGCTTGCCGGATGCCGCCTCGATCAGCTGCGCATTGATCCGCACGCGGCTGCCCTGGCGCTGGATGGAACCTTCGAGCACATATCCGACGTATAGCGATGCTGCGACCTGGCGGACGTCCACCGGCTTACCCTTGTAGGCTTCGGTGGAATTGCGGGCGACGACCTCGAATTCGGGGAAACGCGCGAGGTCGGTGATGATGTCCTCGGTGAGGCCGTCGGCGAGGCGCCCGGTGGCCTCGTCGCCGCCATAATTGCTGAAAGGCAGAACCGCAATGGACGGCTTGCCGATGGCAGTATCAACCGGCCGCAGCCACCACCACGCTCCAGTAGCCGCAAACGCAAGCAAAACAAGGGATGCAGCCGCCATCGGCAGAAAGCGCCGGATGTGGCGAGTGCGCAGGCTCCAGCCGCGCTTTGCCCCTTGCATTCTGACGCTGTAGGTGCGAACCGGCTCGGCGATATTCTTGACCTTTTGAGCGCCGGCAAAGTCAATTGGCAGGCTGAGCTTGCCTTTCATGTGGTCGTAGGCGGTTCCTGAGATGAGCACGCCGCCCGGCGGGCAAAGCTGCTCAAGGCGCGCCGCCACGTTCACCCCGTCGCCGAAGAGATCATCACCTTCGACCACCACGTCGCCGAGATTAATGCCGATACGAAATACTATGCGGCGCTCGGCAGGAGCCTCGCTCTGATGCGCGGCGACTCTGGTCTGAATGGCCACAGCGCAAGCAACGGCATCGACGACGGAGTGGAACTCAGCCAAGGCGCCATCGCCCATGAGCTTAACGACACGTCCGTTATGCTCGTTGAGCAGTGGATCGATCACCTCCGCCCGGAGCGCCTTGATCGCTGCGAGCGTCGCCGCCTCGTCGGTTTCCATGAGGCGCGAGTAGCCGACGATGTCGGCGGCCATGATGGCCGCCAGCCGCCGCTCCGTTCGAGTGGTCACCACGCTGGCGTGCTCCCACAGCCAGAGCTGTGCTCTCGCATCTGGCTCGCTTCAATCCTTTCAGGTCTCGACTCAAATCGCAAGGCGAATGGGCTACGCGTTTGCCAGCTTCTGCGATGGCACGCTGCTCACGGCTCTCGTCCGCGCCTTCCGTCGGAAGAACATGATGGACAAACGGCCGCGTTGGCTCGATCAGCGAACTGGCCAGGGCAGAGAAGCTCAAGACCTCCTACGTCGCGTAGTTCCTACGCCCTGCGCTGCTCGAGCCCGACGTTGTTGAGGCGATTCTCGATGGTCGGCAGCCACCTACTGCAGCTTCAGCGGCTCATGCGCGGGTTTCCGATCGAGTGGACGGAGGCAGGTAAGCCGTCTCACGTTGAACCCCGATTTGACCCGTAGCTGAGTTGCGCGCTCCGCAAGATGGAGGGCAACTTTGCGCCGATTCTGGTCATTTCGCCGACCCCTCCCGTCCTCCAGAAGCGGACATCGCTGGTTCAACGCCCCGGGCATCGATCCGGCGGTGCAAAACCGGCTTTCCAGCCCTTCATGACGACCAAGAAGCACGGCATGGGAGTGGGCCTGTCGATCTGCAGGACGATTGTCGAATCCCACGGCGGCAAGATCTGGGCCGAGTCTGCCCCAGGACAGGGAACCACGTTCGGCTTCACCTCCGGTCCGTGGAGCGAGAGGAGCTTTCCGATGCAGGCTGAAGCCGTGGTGCATGTGGTCGATGACGATCTGGCTGTCCGTCAGTCGCTGGCATTCCTGCTCGCGTCGGACGGCCTTGCGGTCAGGCTGCACGAATCCGCCTCCGCCTTCCTGGAAGACGTGGAGGGCTCGGCGTCCGGCTGCGTCGTTACCGACGTGCGGATGCCGGGCATCGATGGCATCGAATTCCTGCGTCGCCTGAAGGCTCGTGGCTCGCTTCTCCCTGTGATCGTGATGACGGGCCACGCCGACGTGCCCATGGCGGTCGAGGCAATGAAGGAGGGCGCGATCGATTTCATCGAGAAGCCGTTCGATGACGACCTGCTCATCGCGACGATCCGCTCCGCGCTTGGCCGCCGGACGAAGACCATCCAGGACGGCGCACACGTCAGGGAGGCGGCGAGCCGGGTAGGATCGCTCACAGAACGCGAACGCCAGGTCCTGGACCTGCTCGTCGACGGCAAGGCGAACAAGGCGATCGCGCACGAACTCGGCATCAGCCCGCGAACGGTCGAAATCTACAGGGCCAATGTCATGTCGAAGATGCAGGCGAAGAGCCTGTCCGAGCTCGTCCGGCTGGCGTTGTTGGCCGACCGCTCCGCTCAGTAGGGCCAGGTTCTGTGCGTCTTCGCCTGCGCAAGGATGCTGAGGCGCTGATGCCCGCCAGCGTGCCGGCGGCGGAGGCCGAGACACCGGCGCCTTCGGCGGGCAGTACGGTGGCGCAAGCCCGGCCGCAGACCGCCTATCTGGCAGACACTTGGCTGATCCCGGCATCGATCCAGGCATGCGTCTGTTCCAGAACTTCATCCGAAAGCGCGGGATCGTCGATAGCCCGGGCGAGGATCACTGCCCCCACCATCGCTGCCCAGCATCCGATCGCTGCGCGGCGTCTGCCTGCCGGATCCAACTCCGGCAGCGCCTTGCCGATACGGTCGATCTGCGATCGAAGGCCTTCCGTCATGGCCGAGCGTGCAGCCGGGGTCTGATGGCGAATGGCCGCGGCAAGGCCTGCCGTCGGGCAACCACCAGCGGCGTTGTCGCGATGACGGGGCGAAAGATAGGCGTCTACATAAGCGCGAAGATCGGCCCCTGCGCTTGAGTCCGCGGCGAGGACATGGGCAAGGGTCTGCGCGATCAGGTCGTCCTTTGAGCTGAAATGGCCATAGAAGCCGCCATGGGTGAGTCCGGCGGCTTTCATCACCTCCGCCACGCTGACCGCGTCGAAGCCCTTGTCGCGAAACAGCCGGCCGGCAACATCCAGAATTCGGCGACGGTTCTCCGCCATCTGTTCTCGACTGACCTTCATTTCAAAATTCTCCGCCGGCCCCGTTGACATTTACATGATGGCTATCATATTAAACAGCAATCATGATGATCGTCATGAATATAGAGTCCATCAGAGAAAAGAGCAATGCCATGACCACCATTCCGTCAGTCCTCATAACCGGTGCCTCCACCGGCATCGGAGCCGCATATGCCGAGCGCTTCGCGCGCCGCGGGCACGACCTCGTGCTGGTTGCCCGTGATATGGCACGAATGGAGGCTCTGGCGGCCAGTCTGCGTCAGGAAAATGGCGTGGCGCTCGACATCATCCAGGCTGATCTTACGCAGCCTGCCGAGCTTGCAACGGTAGAGACGAGGCTGCGCGATGACGCCCGCATCGGGATCCTCGTCAACAATGCCGGAACGGCCATCGGCGGAAGCTTTATCGAGCAGAGCACCGATGACGTCGCGCGGCTGGTTGCGCTCAACACGACCGCGCTTCTGCGGCTAGCCAGCGCCATCGCCCCGCGTCTTGCGGCGGCCGGCGAAGGGGCGATCGTCAACATCGGCTCGGTGGTCGGCCTGGCGCCGGAGTTCGGCATGACGGTCTACGGCGCAACCAAAGCCTTCGTGCTGTTTCTGTCGCAGGGACTCAGCCTCGAGCTCGCGCCGAAGGGTGTCTACGTCCAGGCCGTGCTTCCCGCCACGACGCGAACGGAGATCTGGGAACATGTCGGCGCCGACGTCAACACGCTTTCCAACGTGATGGAGGTGGACGATCTGGTGGATGCGGCGCTGGTCGGCTTCGACCGCCGCGAACTGGTGACCATCCCGCCGCTACCCGATGCCGGGCAGTGGGACGCGCTTCAGGCCGCGCGCCAGGCCATGCTTCCGAACTATCGGAACGAACATCCCGCCAAGCGGTACCGCACGGTCGCCTGAGCATGAACGAAGCCATTTCGATAAGCGACCCCGCCGCGGCGGGGACAAACAAAGGTGACCTATGACGAGCACAACGCTGTTTGAGCCCTATACTCTCGGCTCGCTCACTCTCTCCAATCGTATCGTCATGGCGCCGCTGACGCGCAATCGCGCTGGCCCGGGCTTCGTTCCAGGCGATCTCGCCGCGCAGTATTACGGCCAGCGCGCGTCGGCCGGCCTGCTGATTTCCGAGGCCACGCAGATCTCGCAGCAGGGACAGGGCTATCAGGACACGCCCGGCATCTACTCCCAGGCGCAGATCGACGGCTGGCGCAAGGTCACCCACGCCGTGCACACCAAGGGTGGCCGGATCTTCCTGCAGCTCTGGCATGTCGGCCGCGTCTCACATGTCGACCTGCAGGAGCATGGCGCCGCGCCCGTCGCGCCCTCGGCGATCCGGGCCGCGACCAAGACATTCGTCAGCAACGGCTTTGTCGACGTTTCGGAGCCCCGCGCGCTCGAGCTCGACGAGCTTCCGGGGATCGTCAACGATTTCAGGCAAGCAGCCGCGAACGCCATCGAGGCCGGCTTCGATGGCGTCGAGATTCACGGCGCCAACGGCTATCTGCTGGACCAGTTCGCCAAGGACAGCGCTAATGTCCGCACCGATGCTTATGGCGGATCGGTCGAGAACCGCGCCCGGCTGATGCTGGAGGTTGCGACTGCGGTGGTCGAGGAGATCGGCGCTGAGCGCACCGGCATCCGGATTTCGCCCATTTCGCCCGCCAACGGTGTCTCGAGCGGCGCCCCCCAGGCGCAGTTCGACTACATCGTCGATCAACTCGACGCCTTGGGCATCGTCTACATCCATGTCGTCGAGGGCGCCACGGGCGGACCGCGCGATGTCGCGCCCTTCGACTTCGGATCGCTCCGCCGGCGCTTCAACAACACCTATATCGCCAACAACGGCTATGACCTCGAACTCGCGGCGTCGCAGCTCGCCGACGGCAAGGCGGACCTGTTCGCCTTCGGACGCCCATTCATCGCCAATCCCGACCTTGTGGAACGGCTGAAGACGCGCGCGCCGCTGGCGGAGTTCAACCCGGCGACGCTCTATGGCGGCGGCTCCGCCGGCTATACCGACTATCCCGCGATCACCGCCTCAAGCCACCCATGAGCCATCGGAGGGCCGCGCCTGCGAGGCAGCCATCCCAACTCGACGGCAGCACCGGCGCTTTCGCCGGTGGGCAGGACGGTGGCGGCAAGGCCGCCTGCCTGACATAAGCGCGATCCTGACTGCCAAATAGACCGGGCGTGGATTGTTTCCACGCCCGATCAAATCAGCGTTTGGGCAGTTCAGGCCTTCGGTATCCCAGCCAGGGGGGCGACCAGCTCGTCGTCCTCCACGTCTGCCTCCTCGAACAGATCGGCCCCGTCAGCATCCGTTTCCCGCGGCCGCGTCGAGACCAGATCCTTTAGAGAGCCACCGGCGCCGGCGATGCCAGCTTCCTTCAGGAGCGCGTCAATCAGAGACTTGTTGCCGGTGAACTTCAGCAGCTGGTCGGCCAGATCGCCCGGACCCGAACGCCCGCCTTCGCCGCCCGAGCGACCGCCCGAAAATCCCGCCGTGTCGAACACGCGGATGCTATCGATACGGCTCGCCGGCTCCATCAGCGCCTTTAGTGCTTCCGGTAGCATGGTGATCCGGGCCTGCGTCAGTTCAAGCTGGATCAGCCGGTCGGAGAGCAGGTTGCGCGCTTCGTTCGTGGCGCGGATGGTCGCGGCCTCCGCCTCGCCTTCCGCGATCACGCCCTCGGCGCGGACCTTCATCGCTTCCGCTGCCGCGCGGGCTTCCACCAGCGCCGCCTCGGCGCGGTCTTCCGCCGCTGCTTTTTCGGCGCTCGCGCCAACTGTCACCGACACAGCCTCAGATTCCGCCGCTTCCTGCGCTTGCAGAACGGCGATCTGCCTGGCGCGGTCGGCGATTTCGCGTTCGCGCGCCGTCTGCACCTTTTCTTGAGCAGCAACCGTCAGCGCCTCGGCCTCGCGGGCCTTGGCTTCAGCCTGGCTGGTTTCCTGGCTCTTCTTGGCGATGGCCACCGCCATATTCTGGCGCGACAATTCAACCTCGCGCTCAGAGTTAATGCGCGCCTCTTCCTTGGCGCGCTGCGCTTCCGCCGCATGCTCGGCGATCTCGCGTTCGCGCGCGATCTGCGCCGCCTGTTCGGCGAGCTTCGCCGCTTCCTCGGCCTTGGCCATTTCGGAGCGCGTGGAGGCCTGCTTGGAGACTACGTCGCGCTCCTGCTCCAGCCGCGCCTCTTCCTCTTGCCGCTTCAACGCGTACTTTTCGCGCGAGGCGTTCAGATCCTGCTCGGCAATCGCTACTTCGGTCTTCCGGGTCACCTCGTTGCGCTCCTTGCGGCGCTGTTCGGTGATGGTTGTCAGCTTGGCCAAACCGACGGCGTCGAAAGCGTTGGTTTCGTTGAAGAACTCACGCGGCGTCTGGTCGAGGCCCGTCAACGACACCGATTCCAGCTCAAGCCCGTTCGAGCGCAGATCGGTCTCGACTGCGTCCTGCACCGCCTTCACGAAGTCTGAGCGATTCTCATGCAGTTGATCGAGCGTGTTGCGCGCGGCCACAGAGCGCAGCGCGTCGACCAGCTTGGCTTCCACCAGATCCTGGATTGCCTTCGGGTCGTTGACACGGTCGCCCAGCGTCTGCGCAGCGAGGCCGATGCCGTCATCCGTGCCGTCGACGCGTACGTAAAACTCGGCACGGATGTCGACGCGCATGCGGTCAGAGGTGATGAAGGCGTCCTCGCGGCGGCGGTCGACCACCAGCTTGACGGTGTTGAGCTTGACCTTCGCCAGCGCATGCAAGATGGGAAGGATCAGCGCGCCGCCGTCTTTGACCACTCTGCGGCCGCCGACGCCGGTACGCACAAAGGCCTCGTCACGTTCGGCGCGCTGGTAGAGCCGCCCGAGCACAAAGCCGATCACCGCGATCACGAAGAGAACGATGCCGACCCAGATCAGAAATTGAACTATGTTGTCCATACTTTGCCCCCAGATTTGAAAGTGTTTGATGCTCGGCTTTGCTCAGAGCGCGCTCTGGCTAGATATGCTCCTCGAACGGGACTACGAGCCAGACACGACCGGGTCCCTCGGCGGCTTTCACCACCACGACTACGGCGCCTTTCTCGATTTTCATTCCCGCGTCTGCGGGCCGCGCCCGCAGCGTATGCAATTCGCCATGCTCATCGCGCACTCGGATCGAGCCGGGCCGACCGTCATCCAGCGGCCCGAGCGTGACCGTGCCGCGACGCCCGACCAGATGATCGTGGTTGACAGCGTAGCTCTCGTCCTGCGGCAGGAGATAAGCGATCCAGCCGCCGGTGATCTTCGTTACCATCACCGCCGCCGGCGCCGCGCCAAAAGCGTAGCTCCACGCCGGCAAGACCGGGAAGATCTGCCACAGCATGATGCCGACCATGCCGAATGTGACCAGCAGAAGCAGTATCAGGATGGCGAAGGGTACCCGACCGAAATTCAGCCAGTCGAATACGTCGCCTAGATGTGTGGCGTCGAGGAGGTGGTCGACCGTGCCGTCTTCGCCGCCACCATGGTCAAAATGCCCGGCTCCAACATAGAAAAGGACGATCTGCAGGACCCCCAGCAACATCCCTGCCAGCAATGGATAGAGATAGAGCGCCGGTGCGTGGAGAATATCTGCCATCGGCGCTACTTCTTACCCTTGAGTTCGCTGCGCAGGGTCGCCAGCCGGTCGTCAATGCGGCGCTGGCGCCCAAATTCTTCGAGTTCGACAAGATCGTTGTCGCGCGGCTTGCCAGCGGGCAGGTCGGTCAGCCGCGCCACGCTGGAAAGCGCGGCCGCAATGCGATCCTCTGGTGCGGGTTTGCGGAACCCGCCGTCAGCGTTGCCCACCGTGCCCGGCTTCTGCGCCTCGCGAGCGCGCCGCGCTATCTTCACCCGCTCCTCGGAATCGCGGCGGGCCGCACTTGCGGCGCTCAGCGCGCCTCGCGCTTCGTCAATGCGCACATCAACATCCTGGATCAGCTTGTCGATAGAGGCGGCCTGCGCGTCGATGTCGTCCTGACGGCCAATACCGGCCCGTGCAAGGTCTTCGCGGCCCTCTTGCAGGGCAACACGGATATTCTGGTCCAGCCCCTCGCGTTCCTCGGTCAGGTCGTCCTTCTGCAAGGTGTAGCGCTTGCGCTCGGCGATCAGCGCTGCGAGGTTGGACTTCAACTCGTCGGCGGCCTTGTCGATCTCGCGGATCGCTTGTTCGGCCACCGCCTCGGGAGCCTTCTTCTCAAGGCCGTCGATCACGGTTGCGACCAGGCCCGCGGCGAGGCGCGAAACGCGCCCGGAAATGGATTCGGTCTGCATGGCTTCGATCTCCCTGTGTTGCATGTCCGCCGACAGCGGAACGGTGAGCAGATAGACTCCGTTATCCCGTACGAGGTGGGAAAGTTGCGCCTTCTCCTGGCTATCGGAGTAGCCGGTGGCCAGGAATCCCGCGATCACACGCCCCTCGACGGTAGAAATCGAAACCTTGTCAACGCCCTTGAAGGACATGAGCTTGTCGTCAAGCGGCAGCCGATCGGACGACCAGGCGCCGGAGGCGTATTCGCGAATGCCATTGGTCACCAGTCGCGCCGGCAGGCCCGTCTCGGCGCGGATCGCTTCATAGGCGAGCTTCTGGAGCTCAAACGTGTTGGTGCGTTGGGTAGAGTCGGTGCGATCCAGGATGTCGTGCATGACGGCATAAGCCGCGAAAGTCATGTCGATGGCGCGTTCGCCAGCGCGGGTCAGGATCAGCTTGTAGTGCGCTGTCTTCATCTTGTTCTCCCTCCCAATCACCTAGAGAGTGATTGAGGGGATTTCAAGCGACAATCACCAAAAACGTGATTTGCTGTTGGGAAGGGTTAATGAACATGTGTTGTTTGGCGAAAATTCCGCAGGTGGCGAGTGTTGGCCAGAAGACAGCTTCTGGCGCTGCGCGCGCATCGGTATCCGGCCCGGACGGCAGATCCGACCCAAAGCGGTTGCACAGCCTATGGTTGCAAGCGTCAGGTTTTCACCCCTGGCTAGGCCGCTGTGTCCAGCTTAGTTTCCGCCGTCGATGAGACCCCGCCGGCCTGATCGTCCTCGGTATCTTCCCACAGCGCTTTCAACCGACAGCGAGATCGCCGGCAGGGGCGTGATGCTCCTTATCGTCGACGATGTCGCGGCCGAGCGCCGTAGGCTGCAGGGCCTGGGGATCGTGCTTGAGGACGACATTGAGGGCGACTACTCGACGCTAGCGCAGGTGCGTGATCCTGACGGCAACCTACTCACGCTGGCGACGCCGCCGTCGCGGCCCTATCCGCCGGCATGATCCCGCCGGCAGGGCAAAGTCCGCCTCATGCAAGAAACGCGCCGGCCGATGAAGGCTGGCTACCCGAGCCGGACTCGAACCAACGGCCGCTGGATTAACAGTCGAGATCTCTACCGGTGAGCTATCGGGGAGCTGCTGATACCAAACCCAACCTAATTTCGGATCGGGCTATAAGGCATTTGCCGAATATGGCGGCGACGTCGCATCTTTCTGCTTGCCGCCCTATTTCACCAGGGACGGGGCCGCCGGAATGAAGGCCAGCTTTCGTGAGCCGGCAAGGAGCCAGTCAGCGACTGACATTGGGTCGTTTGCCGGAATGCCGCCGTCGAGGAACGAGCAGGCACTGGGCTGGGTGTTGATAGCCACATCGGGAGTGAACCCATGGAACCGCGCGCCAAGGAACAGGAGAACCTTTCCCGACTCGAACGGGCCGCGCAACAGACTGCTGATCCAAAAACTATGGAACAGAAGGCGAAAAAGCCAGAGGAAAAATTTCGCTTCAGCCTTCGCAAGGAAGACGTCTGGTGGACGATTGGTTTCGCTGCCGCTGCCTTGCTGTTTTTTGGCATCCAAGTCCTGATCAATTGGCGCTTAGAATGGCTTGACGCGCCTTTGCGCGTTCGCGTGCTGAACTACGTCAGGGGCGGCCTTTTCATTTTCGTTATGCTGACCGTTGCGAATGTTATCGAAGTCTTTCTCATTGGCCGAATTCCCAATCGTGTTTCGCGTTTCAACCTGCAACGTATTTTTCGATTGGTCGTCGTCGTCGCCATCGTCTTCGTGGCCATTTCAGTCTTATTTGTGAACTGGTACGCTGCGGTTGTTTCACTCGGCCTGATTTCACTGATTCTCGGCTTTGCACTGCAAATGCCGATCTCCAGTTTCATCGCGTGGATTTATATTCTGGCCAGGGCGCCTTATCGCGTTGGCGACCGCATTCGCATCGGCGATGCCCATGGCGATGTCATTGATGTCAGCTATCTCGACACGACGTTATGGGAATTCGGCGGCGAACATCTTTGGACCGATCATCCGAGCGGACGCGTCATCAAGTTTCCGAACTCCACCGTGTTTGACACGCCGGTCTTCAACTATTCCTGGCCGCTGTTTCCCTATGTCTGGAACGAAATCAAGTTCCAGCTCGCTTATGAAAGCGATCTGGAATTCGTAGCGAAAACCATGAGAGAGGTCGTTGACGAGCAGATCGGCGACATCATGAGCCAGAAGGTGAAGGTCTATAAGCACATCCTGTCGCAAACGCCGGTGGACGAACTCGAAGTGAAGGAGCATCCAGTGGTTCATTTTCGCGTCAGTGAAAACACCTGGCTCGAGGCCATCGTTCGTTACCTCGTGCCGCCGAAGGAAGCGGGGCGCACCAAAACACGCTTGATCAAGGAAATGCTGGCGCGAATGAATGCAAAACCCGATCGCGTGCTGTTTCCGAAGAGCAATTTGAGGTGAACTTCCTCACGCCCCGCTGTCGGCCCAGAACGCGACGTTAGAGTATCTGCTCGGCAATGACGGCTTCTGGTGCTACCCGTGCATTCCGATATTCGGCCGGGACGCCAAAATCCCACCCAAAGCGGTTTCACAGCCTATGGTTGCAAGCGTCAGGTTTTCACCCTTGGCTAGGCCGCTGTGTCCAGACTTGTTTCCGGCGTCGATGAGACCCGGCCGGCCCGTTCGTCCTCGGTATCTTCCCACCAGTCGCCCAGGGCGTCGATGAGCGGCACAAGCTTGAGGCCGCGCGCTGTGAGGTCGTAGTCCACGCGCAGCGGATAGCCGGCATGCGCCGTTCGCCGCACAATCCCGGCTTCTTCCAGCTTGCGCAGTTCCAGCGCCAGAATGCGGTGCGACACGGTCGGGTTGTCACGCCTCAAATCGCTGAAGCGCTTAGTCCCGTCCTTGAGATAGTAGAGCAGCAAGGTAGGCCAGCGACCGCTGAGCACACGCATGGCCTCTTCGATCGGGCAGCTTGAGACGACATCTTTCATGGGCGGCACCCCGTGGTGGTTACAGAATAGTGCGTAATTTACATGGGACGACCAGCGTTTAGGGTCAAGCTTCGCTGCGCAGCGTGATCCCTAAACATGGAAGAGACAAAGAAATGGAACCTATCCTCCTTTACGGCTTCCCGGCAGGAAGTTCGATGGGGCTCGTCGCTGCTTTTGAACGCGTCGGACAGCCCTACCGCCTGTGTCGCGTCGACATGCTCACCGAAATGAAGAACGACGCCTATGCCAGCATCAACGGCCGTCAGGAAACGCCGGTATTGATCACGGACGAGGGCAGGGTGCTCACCGAGACCATGGCGATTGCCGCGTGGCTCGAAGCCCGCGACACGCAACGTCGTGTCAGCTTCGACCCTCGCTCGCCGGAAGCCGACCGGATACATCAGTTGATGGCTTTCGTGAACACCGGTTTCACCGCCGCTTTCACCCCGCTCTGGGCTGCATATGAAATGGAATCGGCCGAAGCGGCCCTGCTGGCGACCTTGCGTGATTTTGGCCGCAAGGCCGTTACCAACCGCCATGACCAGCTTGAGGCGATGATCGTCGACACCGCCTGCGATCACCTGACGCTGGCGGATACCACGCTGATCGGCGTGGCACGCTGGGCAGAATTCCACAAGGCGGTCGACGGCGCCGCCTATCCCAAGCTGGCGGCGCTGCGCCGCCGGATCGAAAGCGATCCGGACGTGCGATATGCGCAGGCCATCGAGGATGGCGAAAAGCCGGCGGGTTCGGGTGCCTGTCTTGGCCACATTCCGCTGGCCGAGGTCATTGAACGATTTGGTGCCTAGCCTCTTTTCAGCGCGCGGCACGAACACGCCCTGTGCCGCGCCGCACTCGCTCCAACACCACCCGATTCGCGACAAGCACATCAAATTCGGCTATCATGCCAGCGTTCTTGAAGTGGCAGCTACGGGCGGCCATCCTGGCGGTGGCCGCCCCCGGATACGGGAGAATGGTTATGGCCAGCTTTCATGTCATGTCGGACGCGCGTGGAATGCACGTGCAGCCCACGGTGCGCCGCATCACCACGGCGGACCTGATGGATGCGCTGCGGCTCGGCGTCGAGGATTTCTGGGCTAAGCCATCGCATTACGTGTTCCTGTGCCTGATCTATCCGGTGGTCGGATTGATCCTGGCGCGGTGGACGACATCCGGCTCCAACGCCATCCAGCTGCTCTATCCGCTGATGTCCGGCTTCGCCCTGCTTGGACCCTTCGCCGCGATCGGTCTCTACGAGATCAGCCGCCGCCGCGAACTCGGCATGGACACGTCCTGGTGGCACGCGCTCGACGTGCGCCACTCGCCGGCGCTGCCGGCGATCGCGGTCATCGGCGCTATGCTGGTAGCACTGTTCCTGCTCTGGCTGTACACTGCGCAATCGATCTATACCGGCCTGTTCGGCAATCAGCCGCCGGCCTCGATCGGCGGCTTTGTGCGCGAGGTGCTGACAACGCCAAAAGGCTGGACGCTGATCCTGCTCGGCAATGCGGCCGGCTTCGTCTTCGCCGCGATCGTGCTGGCGACGACCGTCGTCGCGTTCCCGCTGCTGCTCGACCGCGATGTCGGCGCAGTCTCGGCAATCGAGACCTCGGCACGGGCGGTGATGACAAACCCGCTGCAGTTGGCGCTGTGGGGCCTGATGGTCGCCGTGCTGCTGGTCATCGGCTCGATCCCGCTGTTTGCCGGGCTCGCCGTCGTCATGCCTGTGCTTGGCCATGCGACGTGGCATCTCTATCGCAAGGTGGTCGAACCGGAGCGGGCGCAGCAGGACCGGCGGCCGATGTAGCTAGCGGCGGACTTTCAAGTCGATCGTGCCGCCGCTCTATCTTTTGTCTGAGCATCGGAACCAAAACCGGTACCCACTTCTGGGTTTCGACGCTTTAGTTAACGCTGCGCGTCGGTCGCCATCTTCAGGGCCAGTGCGGTCAGCACCGTGCCCATCATCCAGCGCTGGATCACCAGCCATAGCGGCCGGCCGGCGAGGAAAACGGCGATCGAGCCGGCCGTAACCGCGATGATCGCGTTGACGGTGAGGCTGATCGCGA
Source organism: Mesorhizobium sp. WSM4842 (assembly GCF_055901575.1). Lineage (NCBI taxonomy): Bacteria > Pseudomonadati > Pseudomonadota > Alphaproteobacteria > Hyphomicrobiales > Phyllobacteriaceae > Mesorhizobium > Mesorhizobium sp. WSM4842. Next base: position 5,201,450 of record NZ_CM148372.1, on the reverse strand, counting down.
TCTGCGTGGTGCCGAGCACCAGAAGCTGCGACAGCACGTGGCCCTTGCCGGGGTTGATGAACTGCGGCAGCAGCGACAGGTAGAGCACCGCCACCTTCGGGTTGAGCAGATTGGTCATCAGGCCCATGGCGAACAATTTGCGCGGCCTGTCCTTCGGCAGTTCCCGGACCTGGAATGGCGAGCGTCCGCCTGGCCTCACTGCTTGCCACGCAAGCCACAAGAGGTAGAGCGCGCCGGCCAAACGCAACGCATCATAGGCGTAAGGCACGGCAAGCAGCAGCGCGGTGATGCCGAATGCCGCCGACAACACGTAGAAGACAAAGCCGAGCGCCACGCCGCCGAGCGAGATCAGGCCGGCCTTCGGTCCCTGTGACAGCGACCGCGAGATCAGATAGATCATGTTCGGGCCGGGCGTCAGCACCATGCCGAGGCAGACCAGCGCGAAGGCGAGATGGTTGGCGGCGTCGGGCACGGGCGCATCTCCGGGAAGTGCGCATGTGTGCCTCGTCGGACAACGACGCGCAAGGGCTTGGCGGATTCAGCCGTTGCGCCAGACGAAATTGCCGAACACACGCTGGGTCGCGTTCCTTCGCACCCCCTCTGGCCGGCAGGCCGGAGGGGGTGCTGTCCGGGTGCTGTCCCGCCAGCCTCTCGCTTAAGTCGCCAGCCCCATCGCCTTCAGCCGACGATGCGCAGGTTCGACAATTCGTTGGCGATTTCCTTGAAATTGTCCGACAGCGTCGCCCCGGTCGCGTTCCAGAACAGCTTGGCCGGTTTGGTCGGATCGGTGGGATCCATGCGGAAGCGCGAGTCCGACGAGCATGCCTTCAGCGCGTCGAGTGCTTTCTTGTCGCCGGCATCGGTGGTCGACAGGTCGAGCGCGACGGTCATGACGAGAATGTTCGAATTCTTCGCGTTGGCGCAAAGGGTCTGCATCTGCTCGTCCAGCGCGGCGGTGTAGTTGGCGCCGGTATAGGTGGTCTTGCCGATGTCGGTGCTGGTGTTCATGAACAGGCGCGTCACGCTTCCAGACCCCGGATATGTCAGGCCGGTGTAACCGTAAGCGGCGTAGGTCGACCTGTTACTGGCATAGAGGCTGTCGCTGACGGCGCTGTAGGTATTGGCGCCGTCGGTCAGCACGATGACCACTTTGTCGTTGCCCCTTTCGGTGTTCGGCCGGCCCTCGGTGAAAGGTTCGTTGCTCGATACCGTCCGCCAGCCCCAGGCAAGGCCATCCGGCACGTTGGTGTTGCCGTTCGGCGCCATGGCGTCGATGGCGTCCTTGATCTCCTCCTTCTGGGCAATCTGGCTGACGTCTTTGAGTGGCGTGATCGGGTTGGTCGTGCAGGACGAATTCGGGCCGTCGCCCGAGGCAGCCGACTTCGAACCGTAAGGCTTGACCAGGAAATACTTGCGCATGTCCGACTGCCGCTGCGAAGCGGTTGGGAGGTCGGTGAAATAGGGCCAGTCGGCCCACCAGTTGTTGCCGTAATTATACGACGTGATGTCGACGTCGTTGACACCGTCGCGGTTGAAATCGAGCCAGAGGGTGCCAGCCTCGTCCGGTGCGAACATCGGCACGAACAGCGTGGCAGGCGTGGCGGTGTTCGGCGTCGTGTCGTCGTTATTATACGGGTATGGCCTCGCCTCGACGCAACCCTGCCAACTCGCATAGCGGCTGGTGGTGTAGATATATTCCGGGGTGGTCCAGTGGCCGCTGCTGCAGTTGCCTTTTTTGTTATAGGTGTCGCAGATATACTGTTTCGTGTTAGGCACTTCTTCGCGGCCAGACTCGACCGTGATGTCGGCGTAAAGGCTGAAGCGGGTCAGTGGTTGATCCTCGCTGTCACCCCAGCCGGCGCCGCGCTTGTACCAGACGCCGTTGAGCTTCTCAGCGTATTTGTCTGGATCGTTGGCGGGGGTCATCGTCGTCCAGTCGAAGTCCTCGTGCTGGATCGGGGAGATGCCGTCCTGGTCCATCCAGCCATCCTGGTCACGGGTGGGACCGACATTGACCGAAGCCGCGAACGGCACGAGGGAGAACTGCACCGGTTTGCTGACCTGCTTCATCTGCTGTGCCTGCAGCGCCAACGTATCGACAAGCTGCTTGGCGGCAGTCTTCAGCAGATCAATCCGCATCTGGCCGGTGCCGGAACCCAGATTATTCATCGAACCGGAATTATCGAGCACAAGGCTACTTCCAGCGTGTTCTTGAGGCGGATTTCCGAGCACGCGGTGAAGGTTGTATCGCTGGTGGTCCCGCCGCCCATCAGCATGGCGGCGGCCGGCAGAAAATAGGGGTGGTACGTCAGGGCGCTGCAGAGCTTCAACGTGCCGCCACCCGCATTGTTGTTGGGGAGGGTGACGGTAAGCAACGTATTGGCCGGATCGACGGGGCCGAGATTGGCTTCGAAGAAAGTCTTGGCATAGGCCTTGGCGGCGTCGTCGCTTGCGCCGGAGACGATCTGGTGAGCGGTGGCGAGACCGGCGGCGTCCAGCGCGTTCAACGCAGCGTGCTTCTGGCGGAGCAGTTCCGAGTAGTCGACGCTGAGCGCCACGCCGCCCATGAGCGGCACCATGGTGATGACCGTCATCAGCGTATAGTTGCCACGCCGGTCCCTACCGAATTTTCGGATCATTGCCTTCAGCACCCCGCCAGAACCCCTTTGTCGGCGAAGCGATGCCACCAATCCTTAAATTTCAGATTGCTAAAATTCGTCCAAGATCGGCACACTTTTTCAAAGCTCGTTAACCACGCCGCCGATGGCGGCAACATGGCCTGCGATTTGGACCGGCGCGGAGCCTCCGTAAAGCTCTGGAAAACGAGAATTTTTGTGCCGTGCGATCATGCCTTCATTTCGGGGCGGCGATGCTGAACGCGGCGAAAGCTGGTGACAGGGTCAAGAGCTTCGGTTAATGCGGTCCGGTCGCTGCGGATCGTCGGCGGCGGCGCTCGCAACCATCATGACCTGGGAAACGATATGGCGGATTCGCCCGATATCATCGGCTCGCTCGCGGATTTGTCGGCAGCCTATTCTGCCATTCTTTGCGATGTCTGGGGCGTGGTCCACAATGGCGAACGGCATTTCCCGGCCGCGGCTCTGGCGCTGGCGACCGCACGCGAGGCGGAGATACCTGTGGTGCTGATTACCAATTCGCCACGCCGCAGCGCCGATGTGGTGGCGCAGATGAATGCGATCGGCGTTCCCTCGGAGGCCTACGACCGCGTCGTCACCTCCGGCGATGTGACCCGCGACCTGATCATCGAGGGCCCGCGAAAGATCTTCCATATCGGTGCCGATCGCGATTTCACGCTCTATGACGGGCTTGATGTCGAACTCGTCGAGGAGTTCGAGGCATCCGGCGTGGTCTGCACCGGGCTGTTCGACGACGAGGTCGAGAAGCCGGAAGACTACGCCGATCTTCTGCGGCGGCTACGTGCCAGGAACCTGCCCTTCATCTGCGCCAATCCCGACATCGTGGTCGAGCGCGGCGAGCGGATGATCTGGTGCGCCGGGGCCTTGGCTCGCGACTATGCCCAGCTCGGCGGGCGGACGCTGATCGCCGGAAAACCATATGCCCCGGTCTATGACGTCGCGATGAAGGAGATCGCCGACTTGCTCGGCCACCCGGTCGAGCGCTCGGACGTGCTGGCCATCGGCGACGGCATGATGACCGACATCAAGGGTGCTGCCGACAACGGCTTCGACGTGCTCTACGTGTCGGGCGGCATCCATGCCCGCGACTACGGTGATACGCTACAACCGGATCCGGCCAGGCTAATTGCCTTTCTGGAAAGGCACGGCTACCGGCCGGTCGCGGTCATACCGAGACTGCAGTAGGGTCGCTCGATGACGGAAGCCTTCGAACGCATTTCTGCAATCTCGCCGCTGCCGGCCCATTTGCGGGGTGGCGTGGTGGCGATCGGCAATTTCGACGGCGTTCACCGCGGCCACCAGGCGGTGCTCGAGCGCGCGCTTGCCGAGGCCCGCCGGCGCGGCGTGCCGGCTCTGGTGCTGACCTTCGAGCCGCATCCGAGAAAGGTGTTCCGGCCTGAGATACCGCTGTTCGTGCTGACGCCGCCGCCGATGAAGGCACGGCTGTTGTCGTATCTAGGCTTTGCCGCACTCGTCGAACAGCCGTTCACGCGCGACTTCGCCGCACTGTCGGCGGAATCGTTCGTGACCGACGTGCTGGACAGGAATCTCGGCATCATTCACGCCGTGACCGGCTTCGACTTCCACTTCGGCAAGGACAGGCAAGGCGGCCCGGCCTATCTGATGGCGGCCGGCGAACGCCACGGCTTCGGCGTCACCCTGGTCGACGCGTTTCGCGACGAGGGCGCCGAGGTGGTGTCGTCGAGCCGGATCCGCGCGCTGCTATGCGAAGGCGCGGTGGCCGAGGCCGCCGGCCTGCTCGGCTACCGCTTCACGGTCGAAAGCGAGGTGATCGGCGGCCAGCAGCTTGGCCGGACGCTCGGCTTTCCAACCGCCAATATGAGGCTTTCGCCGGAAGCTACTCTGAAGGAAGGGATTTATGCCGTCCGCTTCCGTCGCCCCGACGGTACGCTTCATGATGGTGTTGCCAGCTTCGGCCGCCGCCCGACCGTCGATGACAACGGCGCGCCGCTTCTGGAAACTTTCGTTTTCGATTTTTCCGGCGATCTCTACGGCGAGATATGCGCTGTGTCCTTCTTTGGTTTCCTGCGCGCGGAGGTGAAGTTCGACGGGCTCGACGCGCTGGTCGCGCAGATGAAGCGCGACGAAGTCGAGGCGAGGGCGCTGCTTGCCGGCGTCAGCCCGCTTTCCGAGCTCGACGCGGCCATTGCTTTCTAAAGCATGATCCCGAAAAGTGGGAACCGGTTTTCGGACAAGATCATGCTAAAACAAGGACCTATTTTTTCAGCGCCAGGCCGACCGCAATGAAGGCCCAGCCCTGGAAGATCAGGTCGACGGCGAGAAACAGCCCCAGCACCCATACGCTGTTGACTGGCCAGCCCATGGCGATGACCAGGCCTGCCAGCGCGCTGATGACGCCGGCCGCCACCAGCCAGCCCCAGCCTTTTTCCGGTCTGTGCTTGTACCCGACCCAGGCCCTGAGCACGCCTGAAGCGAGAAGGGCGACCGCCAGCAGGAAGGTCAGCACCGCCGAGGCCAGCAGCGGATTGTAGAAGGCGAAGAACCCGGCGACGGCATAGAGGAGACCGCTGAGCAGCCAATAGAAGAACCGGCTCCAAGTCTTCACACCGAAGGCATGCATGATCTCGATGACACCGGCCATCAGCATCAGCCAGCCGACGACGTAGACCGAGGCGACCGTGGCGATGAACAGATTGCCGAAGGCGATGCCGCCGAGGATCAGCAGCAGCACGCCGAGCCCGACGAACCATCCCCATTTCGCCCGCGTCTGACCGATTGCATCTTTCAAGGCATCGCCGTGCAGTGCCATCGCCCTTCTCCCTCAAGGTTACCTTTGCCGGCTTTGAGGGTAACGCCGATCGGCTTGCCCGTAAAGCGAGCAGGCTGGGGGCGCCACAGCCCGAGCGATCCGCTTGCCAGACGTTCGCTTTTGATCCGAAGCGGCCAAATATCTGATGGAATATTCGACTATGTGCAGGGGGCAGTGCTAAAACATGACGAGCGGGTTACGGGCCACCCCGTCCTCCCGTGTATTCGCCATGGCGCAATTGTAACGAAAAATTCCCAGTGCTGGCATTGGCGCTTTATGGATGACGTGTGGCTGCTGCTGTCCGCCGTTTTCTACGTTTGATGAGACTAGGGAAGCAAAATGAGCGATGCGGACGAACACCTCGATCTGACGGAGATCAACGCCGTCCGCAGCTTGTTGGAGTCAAAGCCACGACCGGTGGGCTGGGACGAACGCCGGGCGCGGCTCGACGAGGTTGGTTCGGTGTGGCCGATTGCGGACGACATCCAATGCGAGGATGCGGTTTTCGACGGCCTAGAGGGAGAGTGGTCGCTAGCGCCTGGGAGTGACAGGGATAAGGTTCTGCTCTTTTTCCACGGTGGTGGCTACTGCTCGGGCTCGCTCAAAAGTCATCGTCGAATGGTGACTGAGGCAGGTCGAGCAATGGGAATGCGCACCCTCGCGATCGACTATCGACGAGCACCGGAACATCCTTTTCCTGCGCAGCATGCAGACGCGCTCACGGCATGGCGCTTTCTGAGCCGGCAAGGGGTCGCGCCGGATCGCATCGTGGTTGGCGGAGACAGTGCGGGCGGCAACCTCACCCTGTGCTTGGTCGGTATATTGCGCGCGGCAGGCGAGCGGTTACCGCGATCTCTTTGGCTGGTCTCGCCCTGGACGGACCTTTCGATGTCCGGCGCGACACTATCAACTAAGGACGCGATCGACCCTATCATCCACCGGGCGTATTTGGAGGAACTGGTTACCGCCTATGTTCCCCATGGCGTTGGCCGGCGCGATCCCCTGATCTCGCCGTTGTTCGCCGATCTGAGCGGATTTCCCCCAATGCTGATACAAGTCGGTTCTGCCGAGACGCTGTTGTCGGACGCAACTCGGCTCGCGGAAGCCGCTGGTGCGGCTGATGTCAAAGTACGACTCGAAATTTGGCCGCATATGATTCACGCCTGGCCGGTTTGGAATGCAGGATTGAGTGCCGGTCGCCGCACTCTTCACAGCGCGGGCATGTTTGTGAATATTTGTAACCCTTGGGTGGGCGGCCAAGGTTAAATACGGCTATCGCCAAATTCCAACAGCAGCCGAGACATTCCAGGCTGGAAAGCGAGATGGCAGCTCCTGTGAATTCCAGACGTCTTGATCTGGAATCTTGGCGGGCCATACAATCGACTGCAATGCGGAACAGTACGACCAACACCGCCGATGTTACGGATATTAAGTTAAATTTTACCGAACTGGCGCCATGGCTTGTGAAGGCTGGTTGTGTCGGCCAATGCGTTCTGTCCGAGCGATCCCGGTGGTTCTGGCCGCCTTCATACTTGGGGCCTCCGGTGCCGCCGAAGCCGGTGAGGGCGCCTTGGGCTGGCTGTCCGGCGACTGGTATTTGACGGTCGGCGCCACCGGCATGATCGCGCCGAATTTCGAGGGCGGCAAGAAATACCTGCTCAGCGCCTCGCCGATCATCTCGCTCGGCAAGGCCGGTCCTGCGGCCCGCTTCACCTCGCGCAACGACAACATCTCGCTGGGGTTGATCGACGACGGCGGCCTCCGCGCCGGACTGGCCGGAAAATTGCTGTTTTCGCGCGATGGCGACGACGCCGACGAGCTGAAAGGCCTTGACCCGGTGCGCTGGGGTGGCGAGGCCGGCGGCTTCTTCGAATTCTATCCCTTTGACTGGTTGCGCGCCCGCGCCGAATTGCGGCATGGCATTTGCGCCCATAGCGGCTTTGTCGCCGACATCGCCGCCGACGCCTTCTATGATGTGACGCCGGACGTCAGAATTTCGGGCGGGCCGCGCGTTTCGTTCGCCTCGTCGGACTATTTCGACGCCTATTACGGCGTTAACGCCGAGGAAGCCGTGGCTTCGGGCCTCAGCCAATACCGTCCGGGCGGCGGCGTGAAGTCGGCGGCCTCGGCGGCGCGGTGACCTGGAAAGTGACCGAGCCGATGACGGCCAGCCTGTTCGGCGAATATTCGCGCCTGATGGGCCCGGCGGCCGATTCCAGCCTGGTCAAGGAGCGCGGCTCAAGAGACCAGTTCATGATCGGCGTCTCGACGACGTATCGCTTCGACTTTTCGGTGTGAGCACTATCCCAGCAATCGCGTATCGACCGGATGCGTCGTGGCGCCAACAATACGGATGCAGTCGCGGGCCAGCAAATCCGGGTTGAGGAGATAGTTTCTTGTGAACGGGACAATTGCACAAGGAACTTCCATGACGGCGTGGGTGGCAGCAGCGACAAAGTTCCTCCCGAGCCGTTGTGTCATGGCCAGATCGTCCTTCCAGTCATCAGGCAAACCAGGAGACGTGATGGCAACGCCATCCGGCATTTCGATCTCCAGAAGCTGATAGGTCTGGGGCATGTCTTCCGCGTCGACATGCACAAGTATCTCGAGAAGTGCCGTGGCCGGGTGATCGGCGCAGTAGACAATTGGTGTTCCCATGACATGCCAACGGCCGCCGCTGACCAAACCACCGACACCCAGCAGGTCGGCGTAGCCGGAAATGCGCCAGAGCCGCATATGTCAGGCGAAGATGCCATGGTCGATGCGATGGAGCTCTTCTTCCACCAGCGCTGCACCCGTTTCTGACTGCAAGAGGTTGATCGGTGTCTCGTTAAGCACCCTGCTGTGCTTGCGCAGCCAACGCTGCGCCTTTTCGTGATTACCGAAAACCCGATCCGCCATCGCCGAAATCCGTTCAAGCCGCATGACGCGGTCGGACTCGGCGATCGTCAGTGTCTCGTTTCGCTCCCTGCGGCGCGCCAATGTCCGTCGCGGGCCGACGATCCTATAGATTTCGTCATTGCTGAAGCCACGCTGGCGAAGTCCTTCGACCCTGGTGACATGAACGAGAAACCGTTCCGTTGCGGTGTCCGGGATTGCGGCGCCGATACGCTCGGCCTTTGGATTTGGGCTCGGCTGACCCTTGATGTGCAAGCTGGACATGTTTTAGCTCCGCTGCCATATGCCCAAAGATATAGGCGCAATTGGCACATGACGCAAGGAAACCACTAGAGTTCAGGCTTTTCAATATCGCCTGTCTCGGTTAAAAGCCCAGCCATGACGAGCTTTTCGCGCCTTTTCGCGCTGACGATACGAATTACGAGCCCGGTGTTCCGGGCGGCCTGACCGCCGCCGGAGCCGCCGGGAATTTTGCGCGCGGCCTCTCGCGCTTTTTCCAGATCATGATAGTTCAACGCCCGGGCTCTTTTGCCGCCGGGCAATGCATATGGCAGACCAATGACCGATACCCCAATGACCGACACTGTTGAAACGATCGACTATTCCAAAACGCTTTATCTGCCCCAGACGGATTTCCCGATGCGCGCCGGCTTGCCCGAGAAGGAGCCGCTGCTGGTCAAGCGCTGGCAGGACTTGGACCTCTACCGCAAGCTGCGCGACAACGCCGCCGGCCGCGAAAAATACGTGCTGCATGACGGCCCGCCCTACGCCAACGGCAACATCCACATCGGCCACGCGCTGAACAAGATCCTTAAGGACGTCATCACCCGCTCGTTCCAGATGCGCGGCTACGACTCGAACTACGTGCCCGGCTGGGATTGTCACGGCCTGCCGATCGAATGGAAGATCGAGGAGCAATACCGCGCCAAGGGTAAGAACAAGGACGAGGTTCCGGTCAACGAGTTCCGTAAGGAATGCCGCGAGTTCGCCGCGCACTGGATCAAGGTGCAGGGCGCAGAATTCCAGCGGCTGGGTGTCGTCGGCGACTTCGACAATCCCTATACGACGATGGCGTTCCGTGCCGAGGCGCGCATCGCCGGCGAACTGTTGAAATTCGCCATGTCCGGCCAGCTCTATCGCGGCTCCAAGCCGGTGATGTGGAGCGTTGTCGAGCGCACCGCGCTGGCCGAGGCCGAGGTCGAGTACCAGGACTATGAGAGCGATACGATCTGGGCGAAGTTTCCGGTCGTCAGCCTCGCTCATCAGGTCACCAACGTCGAAGATGGGCAGCCAGCCTTGGATCCAAAGCTGACGCAGACGTCACTGGACTTGCTGGAGGCCCACGTCGTCATCTGGACGACCACGCCGTGGACCATCCCCGGCAACCGCGCCGTAAACTATTCGCCCCGCATCAACTATGGCCTCTACGAGGTCACGGCAGCAGAGAATGCTTTCGGCCCGCAACCCGGCGAAAAGCTGATCTTTGCCGACGCGCTGGCCGAAGAGGCTGCCGTCAAAGCCAAAGTGACAATGAATCGTCTCCGTAACGTTTCGGCCGAAGAGCTTGGAAGCCTTACGCTTTCTCATCCCTTCAACGGTTTGAACGGCGGCTACGAATTCCCCGTGCCGATGCTCGCCGGCGACCACGTCACCGACGATGCCGGCACCGGCTTCGTTCACACCTCGCCCAGCCACGGCCGCGAGGACTTCGACGCCTGGACGGACGCTGCATCGGAACTGCGCCAACGCGGCATCGACACGGCGATCCCGTTTCCGGTCGACGATGCCGGCTTCTTCACCAAGGACGCGCCGGGCTTCGGCGCGGACCGCGAGGGCGGAGCGGCGCGCGTCATCGACGACAACGGCAAGAAGGGCAATGCCAACCAGGCGGTCATCGACGAGCTGATCAAACGCAACGCACTGTTCGCGCGCGGCCGGCTGAAGCACTCCTATCCGCATTCGTGGCGGTCGAAGAAGCCGATCATCTTCCGTAACACGCCGCAATGGTTCGTCTATATGGACAAGGATCTGAGCGACGGCACGACGCTGCGCAGCCGTGCCTTGAAGGCCATCGACGACACCCGCTTCGTGCCGGCCGCCGGCCAGAACCGCATTCGCGCCATGATCGAGGAGCGTCCCGATTGGGTGCTGTCGCGCCAGCGCGCCTGGGGCGTGCCGATCGCCGTCTTCGCCGATGCCGACGGCAATGTTCTGCGCGACGAGGCGGTCAACCAGCGCATCGTGGACGCCTTCGAGAAGGAGGGCGCCGACGCATGGTTCGCGGCCGGCGCCAAGGAGCGTTTCCTCGGCAACCACGATGCTTCGAAATGGCAGCAGGTGATGGACATCCTCGACGTCTGGTTCGATTCCGGCTCGAGCCATGTCTTCACTCTCGAGGATCGCCCGGACCTGAAATGGCCGGCCGACCTTTACCTCGAAGGCTCCGACCAGCATCGCGGCTGGTTCCACTCCTCGCTGCTTGAAAGCTGCGGCACCAGGGGCAGGGCGCCTTACGACACAGTCGTCACCCATGGTTTCACCATGGACGAGGAGGGGCGCAAAATGTCGAAATCGCTCGGCAATACAGTCGTGCCGCAGGACGTCATCAGGCAGTCGGGCGCCGATATCCTGCGGCTATGGGTGGTGACGACCGATTACTGGGAAGACCAGCGGCTCGGCAAGAACGTGCTGCAGACCAACATCGACGCCTACCGCAAGCTGCGCAACACCATCCGTTGGATGCTGGGCACGCTTGCCCATGACGATGGCGAGGAAGTACCGCTGGATAAGATGCCGGAGCTGGAGCGGCTGATGCTGCACCGGCTCTCCGAACTCGATGAAGTCGTGCGCGCGGGCTATGACGCCTTCGAGTTCAAGCGCATCACCCGCACGCTGCTCGACTTCATGGTGGTCGAACTGTCGGCCTTCTATTTCGACATCCGCAAGGACGCGCTCTACTGCGAAGCGCCGTCCAGCGTGAAGCGCAAGGCCTCCGTGCAGGTGGTGCGCCATCTGTTCGACTGCCTGGTGAAATGGCTGGCGCCGATGCTGCCCTTCACCATGGAGGAGGCCTGGCTCGACCGTCATCCGGACGCCGTCTCGGTGCATCTCGACCAGTTCCCGCAAATCCCCGTTGACTGGAAGAACGAGGTGCTGGCGGAAAAATGGCGCAAGGTGCGCCAGGTCCGCCGTGTCGTCACCGGCGCGCTGGAGATCGCACGTGCCCAGAAGGTCATCGGCTCGTCGCTGGAAGCGGTGCCGGTCGTCACGCTCGACGATGCGGCGCTCGAAGCAGCGATATCAGACGTCGACATGGCCGAAATGGCGATCACCAGCGATCTGGTCGTTGCGCATGGCGACGCGCCTTCTGGTGCCTTCACGCTGGACGACGTTAAGGGCGTCGCCGTGGTGGTCGAGAAGGCCGAGGACCGGGGCCTGGTCAAATGCGCGCGCTCATGGCGCTACACGGCCGATGTCGGGCAGGACAGGGAATTCCCCGACGTTTCGGCGCGGGACGCAGCGGTTCTGCATGAATTGAAGGCGCTTGGTCGTATATAAGGCGGTGCACAAATGCCACGGCGGACGGCCGATCAGCCCCCGCTCGTTGCCCTTAACGAGTGGTTGAGGTAAACACGCGAAACTCCGGACGACAAATTGTCGCCGGATTTCCGTCGGAAGAGCATAGGCGATGGGGACCGGACCTTTGGCCGGTGGCGATCGAGAGGCTGTCTAGAGTGGGACTTTTTGGCATGACCGAAAGAACTTGCGCGCGCGTTGCGCTGCTGGCGCCGCTTGTCGTATCCGGCTTGGCCCTGACCGGCTGCATGGGCTCGCCGACCTACGGGACCGACAAGACCGCCTCCGCCCAGCTTGCCGGCGATCTCACCAGCGCTTTTTCAGTCATGCCGAAGAACAAGGAAAAGATCGACTACAAGCCGCGTCCCGAACTGGTGAAGCCGGCGCCGGGACAGAAGGAACTGCCGCCACCGCAGGACAGCATCGCGACGGCAAGCGCCGATTGGCCGGAATCGCCCGAGCAACGCCGCGCTCGCCTGCGTGCCGAGGCCACGCTCAATCAGGACGATCCGTCCTACCAGGCGCAGATTGTCGATGACGTCCAGACGGATCCGTCGGCGATCAAGGCTGCGATGGCGCAGTCGGCTTCCAGTCATCCGCCGGCCTGGACTCCGGCGGATTCGGACAAGGGCCGCGCCGCCGAGGTCAAGCGCCGCCTCGCCGAAGGCAAGCAGGGTGACCCGAACACCCGCAGATATTTGAGCGAGCCGCCGGTGCAATACCGCGCCGCTGCCGCGACCGCGCCGGTGGACGACATCGGCGAGGACGAATACAAGAAAGAACGCCGCCTCAAGAAGGAAGCGGCCGCCAAGAACAAGAGCGGCATGTTCGACTGGCTGCCGTGGTAAGCTGTCAGCGCTAATGCATGTCGCGCAAAACTGTGAAGCGGTTTTGCGATAACGACATGCATAAACAGCAACCTAAAGCGCGTCGCATGAGGCCGGTCTAACACGACGCGCGTTAGGGAAAGCTGGCGACGCTACGGTTCGCGTCGATCTCTGAAAAAATCCTTCAGAAGCAGCGCCGCGTCGCTTTCGGCCATGCCTGGATAGATATCTGGCACATGGTGGCAGGTCGGCGAGGCGAAGAAGCGCACGCCGTTGACCACGGCGCCGCCCTTCTCGTCGGCGGCGCCGAAATAGAGCCGGCGCAGCCTGGCGAAGGAAATGGCGCCGGCGCACATGGCGCAGGGCTCCAGCGTCACATAGAGATCGTGGCCGGTGAGCCGCTCGCTCGACAGCTTGCGGCAGGCCTCGCGGATCGCCAGCATCTCGGCATGGGCGGTGGGGTCGGAAAGCTCGCGGGTGCGGTTGCCGGCACTGGCAACGACCGTATCGCCGCTGGCGATGACCGCGCCGACCGGCACTTCGCCGCGCAGGGCGGCGGCTTCGGCCTCCTTCAGCGCCAGCGCCATGAAATCCGGCCGCTTCAAGCGGTTTCCATTCCTATTATCTCCTCGCTACTCCGGCGTGATCCTGTTATCTAGCGCATGACCCCGAAAACCGGAATCGGTTTCGGAAGGGATCATGCGCCAAATCACAGTCCTACAGCGTCCTTTGCGCGTCCGTACGGACGCGCGGCGCTGTAGTGCAAACGAGCAAAAGCCACATGGACGACAAAGACAAGAAATTCCCGCGCCGAAAGGGTCCGGGCAAGAACGGCCCGAAACCGTCGGGCCCGCGTGGTCGCGATGCCGCTGCCGGCAAGGGCGGCAAGCCGTCCTTCGGCGCGAAAAGACCTTACGCGCCGCGCGGCGACCGCCCGATGGCGGCTGACGGCGAGCGGCCGAAGCGTGACTTCAAAAGCGGCGACCGGCCGATCAGCAAGGCGCCGCGCCCTGAAGGCAGGCCCTATGAAAAGCGTGAGGGGCCGCGCAAGCCATACGCCCCGCGCGGCGACCGCCCGATGGCGGCTGACGGCGAGCGGCCGAAGCGCGACTTCAAGAGTGGCGACCGGCCGTTCAGCAAAGGGCCGCGCCCTGAAGGCAAGCCTTATGAAAAGCGCGAGGGGCCTCGAAAACCCTATGCGCCACGCGGCGACCGGCCGATGGCAGCCGACGGCGAGCGGCCGAAGCGCGACTTCAAGGCGGGCGACAGGCCGTTCAGCAAAGGGCCGCGTCCGGAAGGCAAGCCTTATGAGAAGCGCGAAGGTTCGCGCAAGCCCTACGCGCCGCGCGGCGACCGCCCGGCGGCTGCCGAAGGCGAGCGCAGCGAAAGGCGCTTCGACCGTCCCAAGCACGACTTCGGCGATCGGCCCAAGCGCGATTTTGGCGCTGCCCAAGGGGCATCGGGCGGCGGCTTCAAGCCGCGCCCACGTCCGGCCGAAGCGACGGAAGAGCCAGGCGAGCGCATCGCTAAGCGGCTGGCCCGCGCCGGCCTTGCCTCGCGCCGCGATGCCGAGGAACTGATCGCGGCCGGCCGCGTCAAGGTCAATGGAAGGGTGCTGTCCTCGCCCGCCTTCAATGTGATGCCCGGCGACATCATCCATCTCGACGGCATGGAGATCCCGCCGATCGAGCGCACCCGGCTGTTCCTGTTCCACAAGCCGGCCGGCGTCGTCACCACCAACCGTGATCCCGAGGGCCGCAAGACCGTCTTCGACGTGCTGCCGGCCGACCTGCCGCGGTTGATGACCATCGGCCGGCTCGACATCAACACCGAAGGCCTGCTGCTGCTCACCAATGATGGCGGGCTGGCGCGCGTGCTCGAACTGCCGGCGACCGGCTGGCTCAGGCGCTACCGCGTGCGCGTGCACGGCAAGGTCGAGGAAAGTGCGCTCGCCGGCTTGCGCGAAGGCATTGCCGTCGACGGCGTCTTCTACGGCGCCATCGAGGCGACGCTCGACCGCGAGCAAGGCACCAACGCCTGGCTGACGCTCGGCCTGCGCGAAGGCAAGAACCGCGAGGTCAGGAATATACTGGGCTCGCTTGGTCTCGACGTCACACGGCTGATCCGCATTTCCTACGGACCGTTCCAGCTCGACGACCTGCCCGAGGGCCATGTGCTGGAGATCAAGGGCCGCGTGCTGCGCGACCAGCTCGGCGAACGCCTGGTCGAGGAGTCCGGCGCCAATTTCGACGCTGAGATCACCAAGCCGTTTTCCAACAGGCCGGTGCGGCGCGAAGCGGTGCGGGAAGAGGAACCGGAGCGGCCGAAGTTCACCCGCGACGGCGAACGCCGTCCGATCGGCGAAGGCGGGCTGATCAAAAACCGCAAACGCCGCGAAGGCAGCCGCGACGAGGCGCTGGGCAAGCTGTCGACAAGTCCCGGCAGAAGCTTTGGGCCGGAAAAGAGCTTTGGTGAGCGTGGCCCCAAATCTGAACGCAGCGGCCCCGAACGCGGCGGCTTTGGCGATCGCGGCCCCAAATCTGAACGGAGCGGGCCGGGCGGCTTTGGCGGCAAACCGGGCGGCGGGAAAAAGTCCGAACGCGAGCAGCGCCCGATCGAGCCGCCGGGCCAGCGCAAGGCCAATGTCTGGATGGCGCCGGGCGCGCGGCCGATCGGCAGGGGCAGGGCGGACGCGGATGCCGCCAAGGCGGCCGAAGCCAAGGAACGCAAGGCTTCGTTCAAGCCGTCTTATGGCAAGCCCGCCCATGGAAAACCGGGAGGGGGAAAAGCCGGAGGCGCAAAGCCGTTCGGCAAGCCGCGTGGTGCCGAGGGTGACGGTGCCAAAGGCGGCGACCGGCCACGCAGTGGTCCCAAGGGATCAAGGGGAGGCAATGCGGATCGTCGGCGGTGAGTTTCGCGGGCGTCCGCTGGCGACGCCGCGCTCAAGCGCCATCCGCCCGACCACCGACCGCACCCGCGAGGCTGTCTTCAACGTGCTGGCGCATCGCTTTCCTGATAGGCTGGTCGGCGCGCGCGTGCTCGACCTGTTCGCCGGTACCGGCGCGCTCGGCCTCGAGGCGCTGTCACGCGGCGCATCTTATGGCATCTTCATCGAAGAATCAGCGGAAGGGCGCGGCCTGATCCGCACCAATGTCGAGGCCTTCGGCCTCACCGGGCGTACCAAGATATTCCGTCGCGACGCGACGGCGCTGGGCGAGGCGGGCACGATGGCCGCGTTCGGCCTGGTGTTCGCCGATCCGCCCTATGGCAAGGGCCTGGGCGAGCGTGCCTTGCGTTCGGCCAAGGCCGGCGGCTGGCTCGCCCGCGGCGCGCTCTGCGTCGTCGAGGAGGCGGCAGTGGCGCCGTTCGAGGCAGGGCCGGGCTTTTCGGTTGTCGACGAGCGCAGCTATGGCGAGACGGTCATCCGGTTTATCGAGGTTGGGTGAGCGCGGCGGCGATTGGCGCTTCCTCGCCCCATAGCTTCTCTCCCCCGCTTCGCGGGGGCGAGGAACCGAGCGCCTCGAAAATGACGAACAAATCAATTTGCCTGTGGCAACACCCCCGCCTATCGTCCCATCCCATGACAACCGGAGCCATTGATGACATCTCAGGCTGAATGGCTGCGCGGAACGCTCTTGGCGCTGGCTCTCGTGATGACCGGCCCGGTTCGGGCCGACAACAAGCCGGAAGACGGCAAGGTGACGAATTTCCTGCTCGACAACGGAATGGAGGTTGTCGTCATCCCCGATCACCGCGCGCCGATCGTCACTCATATGGTGTGGTACAAGATCGGCAGCGCGGATGAGCCGCCCGGCAAGTCCGGCATCGCCCATTTCTTCGAGCATCTGATGTTCAAGGCGACGACCAATCAGGCGGCCGGCGCGTTCGACCGCGCCGTCTCCGCCATCGGCGGTTCGAACAACGCTTTCACCTCCTATGACTACACCGCCTTTTACGAGACGGTGGTGCCGCAGGCGCTCGAGCAGATGATGGATTTCGAGGCCGATCGCATGCGCAACCTCATCCTCAACGACAATGTCATCGCCACTGAGCGCGACGTGATCCTCGAGGAACGCAGCTCGCGCATTGACAGCAATCCGCAGGCGGTGCTCGGCGAGGAGGTCGATGCCACGCTCTGGCAGAACCAGCCCTATCGCATTCCGGTGATCGGCTGGATGCAGGAGATGGAGAAGCTGAACCGCGCCGACGCCAAGGCTTTCTACGACAAGTATTATACGCCCAACAACGCCGTGCTGGTGGTCGCCGGCGATGTCGACCCGGAGGTGGTCAAGGCGCTGGCCGAAAAGACCTATGGCAAGATTGCGCGTGGTCCGGACCTGCCGCCGCGCATCCGTCCGGTCGAACCCGAGCAGAACACCAGGCGCACGGTGACGCTCACTGACGCGCGTGTCAGCGTGCCGAACTTTTCGACGCAATGGGTGGTTCCCTCCTATCACACTGCAAAGCCGGGGGAAGCCGAAGCGCTGGACCTCCTGGCGGAGATCCTCGGCGGCGGTAGCCGCAGCCGGCTCCACCAGCAGGTTGTCGTCAAGCAGGGTATTGCCGCCGAGGCTGGCGCCTTCTTCCAGGGCACTATGCTCGATGCCACCAACTTCACCGTCTATGGCGCGCCGCGCGGCGACGCCAAGCTGGCCGATGTCCAGGCGGCGATCGAGGTCGAGGTTGCCCGCATCGCCAAGGACGGCGTCACATCAGGCGAGTTGGAGAAGGCCAAGGATCGTTTCGTCCGCTCGATGATCTTCGCCCGCGACAAGCAGGATTCGATGGCCAACATCTATGGCGCGACGCTCGCCACCGGCGGCAGCGTCCGGGACGTCGAGGAATGGCCGGGCCGCATCCGCAAGGTCACCGCCGACGAAGTCAGGGGCGTTGCCGCGCGCTATCTCAATCTCAACCATTCGACATCAGGCTATCTCTTGCCGCAGACACAGGCAGGGAATTGATCGATGACGAGCTTGAGCGTTTGCGCTGCCCCTCACCTGCCTGCCGGCATCCTCTCCCCGTATAGTGACGGGGAGAGGGGCGCTCTCGTCGGCGGTTTCGCCAACCACCAGCGTTGCAGAAACAGCGCCTGGGTTGCGGCCAGCCCCCTTCTCCCCATACGGGGAGAAGTGCCCGGCAGGGCGATGAGGGGCGGCGCTAACACCGACAGCTATTCGTCTCGAACATCAGTTGGAAGCTACCATTTGTCCGAAGCGACTGTCCTGAAGCGTGTCGCCACCCGACTGGCCACCCTGCTCCTCTCATTGCTCTTCCTCGTCCTGCCGGCGCTTTCCGCTCGCGCGGCCATGAGCATCCAGGAGGTGACCTCGTCAAAGGGCATTACCGCCTGGCTGGTGGAGGATTATTCCGTGCCGCTGGTCGCCATCCGCTTCGTCTTCGACGGCGGCACGACGCAGGATCCCGCCGGGAAGGAAGGACTTGCCAATTTGATGAGCGGCCTGTTCGACGAGGGCGCCGGCAATCTCGACAGCGAAGCCTTCCAGATAAAGCTGGACGACGTTGGCGCCGAGATGAGCTTCGAGGCGGGGCGCGACGGCACCTACGGCTCGATGCGCATGCTGGCCGAGCAGCGGGACGCAGCGTTCGACCTGTTGCGGCTGGCGGTCACAGAGCCGCGTTTCGACCAGGCGCCAATCGACCGCATCCGCGCGCAAGTGCTGTCCGGCATCATCGCCAACGAGCTTGACCCCGACACGCTCGCCCAGCGCAAATGGCTGGAGGCACTATACGGCACCCATCCCTATGCGCGGCCCGACCAGGGCACCAGGCAAAGCATCGCCACGATCACGTCGGACGATCTCATTGCCTTTCACAGGGCGAACTTTGCTCGCGATGGCCTGCATGTGGCGGTGGTCGGTGCCATCGATGCCGAAACGTTGAAGAAAAAGCTCGATATGGTCTTCGGTGGCCTGCCGGAACATCAGGCGCTCGCGCCCGTCGCCGATGTCGATCCGAAACTCAACCAGCAGCTCGAGGTCAATTACGACCAGCCCCAGACGTCGCTGCAATTGGCCTATCCCGGCGTCAAGCGGAGTGCGCCGGATTTCTTCGCTGCGGTGCTGATGAACGAGATCCTCGGCGGCAGCGCCTTCACCTCGCGGCTGTTCGACGAGGTGCGCGAAAAACGCGGCCTGGCCTACAGCGCCAGTTCCGACCTGGTCGACCACCAGCACGCCAACGCCCTGGCCATCACCACGGCGACCCGCGCGGACCGGGCGGCCGAGACGTTGGCTGTCGTACGGGAGGTGGTGAAGCGCATGGCGCAGGAGGGGCCGACCGAAGCGGAACTGGCGGCGACCAAGAAATACCTGATCGGCGCCTATGCCATCAACAACCTGAACTCCTCCGGCGCCATCGCTGCGACGCTGCTCGAACTGCAGCTCGACAAGCTCGGCATCGACTACATGCAGCGCCGCGCCGCCCTCATCAACGCCGTGACGCTGGATCAGGTCAAGGCGGCGGCGAAAAAACTGCTCTCCGCCGAGCCGGCCATCATGATCGTCGGGCCGAAGCACGGCGAGGCCAAGGAGGAATGAGCCCAAATGGGGGGCAAGGAATGAGCCCGAGCTTCGGCATCGCCTTCGGCGGCGGCGGCGCGCGCGGGCTGGCGCATATCCATGTCATCGAGGCGCTGGACGAACTGGGTATAAGGCCGGTCGCGATATCAGGCTCATCGATCGGCGCCATCATGGGCGCCGGCATGGCTTCGGGCATGGCCGGCAGCGACATTCACGACTACATGCGCTCGATCCTCGGCCGCCGCGCCGAGGTGGCGGCGCGCATGTGGCGGGCTCGGCCAGGCACCTTTGCCGAGGCGCTGCAGGGCGGGCTGCGTGTCACCCAGTTCAATGTCGAGCGCATCCTCAAGGCATTCATGCCCGACGCCATACCCGAAAATTTCGCCGAACTGAAAATACCGCTGAAGGTGACGGCGACGGATTTCTTCGGCCATAAGCTCGCCGTGCTTAGCGACGGCGACCTGCATTCGGCGCTTGCCGCCTCTGCGGCTATTCCCGCGGTATTCCGCCCGGTGATGCGCGACGGCAGGCTGCTGATCGACGGCGGCATCTACAATCCAGTGCCGTTCGACCTGATCGAGCACGACGCCGACATCATCATCGCCGTCGACGTCGTTGGCGCGCCGACCAAAGGCGGGCGAAAATACCCGACCTCCGTCGACCTGATGTTCGGCGCCACGCAATTGATGATGCAGTCGATCATCGCCGCCAAGCTGAGGCAATGCCAGCCGGACATACTGGTCAGGCCGGCGGTGTCGAAATACCGTGTGCTCGATTTCATGAAGATCGACGCCTTGATGGCCGAAACGGTTGATATCAAGGACGAGCTGAAGCGGGAGATCGAGAAGGCGGTGGAGACGCGGGCCAAGGTCGACACGGGCAAGCGCACCAAGCAGGTGGGGGGCGTGGCGCGGAAAATCTGACGCTTTGGTGGCCTCTATCCAACGAGCGCGAGCTTTTGATCATCTGGAGCATTCGACCGACGAGCCCAGCTTTCGCGATATGACTATTCCGCCGCGGCTTGAACCGTTCGCGGGTCGATCGAACGGTTGAGGATCAGCGCCCCGGGGCATCCGAAGCGCACGCATTTCGCCCGCGCCGCCGCCCAGGAGCGACGAGCCATTCGATCGCAGCATCGACAGTCGCATCACAAGGCTGCGCCGCCGGCTCGAGAAGGATCCCGCCAAGCCGGAACTGATCAAGACGATCCGCGGCGCTGGATACCTGTATCCAAAGCGGTGAATGAGTGTGATTCAGGGACCGGGCTGCCCCGTGGGCGGAACGATCTGCATGACAAGGCGCATCAGATCGGCCTGGCGGGAGACGCCGGTCTTCTGGAAGATATTGTCGAGATGCGTCTTGGCGGTCGCGTTGGCAATGTGAAGGCTGGCGCCAGTCTCGGCCAGGGTATGACCGGCAAGAAGGCTTGCGAGCACGCGGGTTTCGGCCAGCGTAAGCCCAAAGGCTGTTGCCAGCATGTCGGCGGCGACATGCTCGTCCGGTGCATTGCCGATGAACACCGCGGCTACCGCCGCGGGTTCCATGCCGGCGCGCCGATCGCCGCCGGCCATTGGCAGCACGCGGGCGAAGACGGGCGGCAGGCCCGGTTCGGTGAGGAGGACGGCAAGCCCGGTCTTGCCGATGCTGGCCTCATCCTGAGCCGCAGCCAAGATGGCTCTGTGAAGCTCCCTGGAGGCCGACGGCATCTTCGCTTGCAGAATGCCGTGGATATCGTGGATCGGGCCGCCGCTCCGCAGCCTGCACTTGGCCGAGCGGTTGGCGTGCAGGATGGCGCCACGTTCATTGGTGAGGACCACGGCGCATGTGAGCGCATCGAGCGCCTCGGCCATGCGTGTGCGCTCGATCGTGCTGATATCCAGCATGTTGCTGATCATTACCGACCGGCGCACATGCGGCAGCAACAGTCCACCAAGCTTGATTTCACGGTCGGTGATAAGGCCTTGCCGCTCATGTCGGGCAACGGCGAAGCCGGCAAGGCGGGTAGGGGTATGGATCAGGAAAAACGACATGACGTCGACCAGGCCTTGCGGCTTCAGCCACTCCTGAAAATATCGGGAGGTCTCCAGGTCGCCTTGAGGGACATGGCGCGAGACCACATGCGGCACATCGAGCGAAGGCCATTTCGAGAGGTTCTCGATCAGCCGGGCGTGGATCTCGGGGATATGTTTGGCCTGTTGCTCCAGCCAGTATGGCGCTATTCCCACGGTCGTGTGGATCAGCAGCCGGTCGTGACTGAGATCGTCAAGGTGCAGCACCGCTGTCTGGGCGTTGAGCGCATCCCTGATCCCGGCAAGCGCGTACTCCCATCGCCCCGGGTCGAGTGCGCAATCGTAGATCGAGCCGATCAGCTTCGACAGCTCATGATGCGACAATGCCTTGGCCATCGACGGCCCCCCGCATGTCGACAGCGCGTCCGACGCGGAAAGCCGCGCGCTCTCACAGGTGCTCTCGCCTCTCCAAACTTTAGCGATCGCTAATTTCCGATTATCTCCCCCAAACAGGGGATGCGCAAGCAACCGGGTGGTGAAATGTTTGAGCCTTAGAAGAAAGGGTCATATTTGACTGTGACACCAGTGGGGTTCAGCGCGTTCTCGGCTCGCGGACCTTCGCCACTGTGATGCAGCCGGGGGCACTAATCAAGAATTCTGCCTGCGTGCGCCGACCATCACGGCGCGAGCGCCTATTGCTGAAACTTAAGCCGGGCTCGGCCCGGACAATTCGGGATGGAGCAGCATTATGAACAGGTACATTGCTTTTGCAGCACTTTGCATGGCGGCGATGCCCGCCCACGCCGGCGAGCTTGGAGCCATGAAGGCTGAAAGCATCGATCTCGCCGGCTTCCTTGGTGTCGTCTATTACACGCCGGAGGAGGACGGTTATCGGGTGGTCACCACAATCGCGCAGGGCGAGGCTGGCTTGCCCGTGCGTTTCGTGGCGATACTGACCGAGAACCAGAAGATCGCGCTCTCCGTGCCGGGAAAACTGGGAGAGTCGGAACAGATCGTCGAGATATTGCGCGTTGGCGGCAAGCTTGTCGTCAGCCCGCATCCGATAGACGGGATCGTGGTTTCTTCTCCGAAGCCCGCCGTCGACTGATCCAAGTCGAGTGATCCAAGGTCGAGTGATCCGGGGGCATGTGCGTTGCGGCGGTGCTGGATGAGCCTGCAACGTGGGCGACAGACGATGTCCCTGTGGCTCGTCCTCCCGTCTGTCGTCGTCTTTACCGTCGCCGCCGGCTTCGGCGTGTCTTCGCAAGCTGACCTGGCCACAGGGAAGTTCTACGAAATTGTCGGCGGCAAGGTCGATGCGCGAACCTATAACGGCTTCCGTCGCTACCATGGCAGCTGCAATCATTGCCACGGACCCGACGGCATGGGCTCGACCTTCGCCTCGGCCCTTGTCGACCGGCTGCCCGGCATCGAGGTCTTTCGGCGCAATGTTCGCGACGGCGTGCGCAGCGGCCCTTCGGTCATGAAGGGCTTCGCCGACGACCCCAACGTCGCTCCTTACATCGACGACATCTACGCCTACCTGCAGGCCCGCGCCGACGGTGCGCTTGGCCGAGGACGGCCCGAGCGGCTTGAAAATTAGTGCCATTGCCTGCTGACCGCAGGCGCTCACCAAAGGACGGCGAGACGGCCGTCGCTCCCGAGCGCCACATGCGTGCCGAAAGCCGAGCACTCGCGCTCAAGCATGGCCGCGAGCCAGGCGGCATCTTCGCGCCGGGCGCGGTTTAGCCGGAACCTGGCGAGCTGGAACGGTACCAGCTCGAGCGAAACAAGCGTACCGTCCGGTATCGCGAGCCGCGGCAGGTAGATCAGCGCAAGCTCACCGCGAAAGGTTTTGTACCCTGTTATCCCCTCATAGTCGGTGAGGAAGTCGCCGCATCCATAAAGGATCAGCCGGCCGTTGTGGACTTCGATCGGCTTGGGATGGTGGGAGGAGTGCCCATGCACGACATTGAAACCTGCAACATCGATGAGAGCATGAGCAAGCGCGCGTTCTTCCACCGGGACTTGGTAGCCCCAGTTGCCGCCCCAGTGGATCGAGGCCACCGCAAGGTCGCCAGGCTGTTTTATGGCCTCCACGGATCGGGCGATCTGCGCGAGCGACCGGGCCGAGACATCCGCCAGCAAATTGATCCCTGGCTTATAAGCTCCGGCTGCCCATGAAGCTGGAACGCCGCTCGTCCCGAGCGCGAAGCCGAAGACGAGCACGCGGCCTCCGCCTGTCAGTTCAAAGACGGCAGGCGCCGCCGCCTCATCCGCGTCAAGCCCGGCCCCGGCATAGGCGAGGCCGGCAAGCCGGAGCGTATCGAGGGTTTCGACGAGGCCAGGCTCATCCCAGTCGAGCACATGGTTGTTGGCGAGCACGCAGCAGTCTACCCGCGCCGCCGCCAGGCAGCCGATGTTTGCCGGGTTCATTTTGTAATTGATGCCCTTGGGCGCCAAAGACAGGCTGGTGGTAATGCTGGTCTCGAGATTGATGATCCGCGCGTCGGGCGCTTCACGCTCCAATTCGGCGAGCGCATCACCCCAGACATACGCATCGTCGACCTTTCTCGGGATCGGTCCATTGATGCGTTCGGCAAGCTCGACATAGGTCGTCGCCGATTTGACATAGCGCTCGCTAAGGTGCGGATCGCCCGGACTGGCGAGGATCTGGTCGATGCCGCGTCCGAGCATGACGTCGCCGCACAGGAACAGCTTTGCGCTGCTTCGAACGCCGGCGGCGGCATTGTTCGCGATCTGCGCCATCCCAGACCTCCTTTTCCCGCCAACAGCCAGTGAGCTTGAGGGTTCCAGCCCAATTTGCACGGATCGGATCGCGCGCCCAGTCGTTAACGCAGGAGAGCCGACCGCCGAGGCCTGAAATGACCGACACAGCCTTCTCCTTCATCCCGCGCGCCGCGCGCTCTTCCAAGCCGCGCAAGACCGGCCTGACCGAGATTCGCGGGCCCTATTACAGCGCCTATGGGCCGCGCCATCTGGCCGATGTCTTGGAAATCATGGGCAACTGGATCGACGGCATCAAGTATGCCGGCGGATCATTCGCCCTGATGCCGCCCGAAGCGGTGAAATCGATCAACAAGCTGGCTCATGATCACGACGCCTACGTCTCGACAGGCGGCTGGATCGAGAATGTCCTCCGCTTTGGCCCGGACGCCGTCGACCGCTACATCGAAGAAGCCAAGGCGCTGGGGTTCGATGTGATCGAGATCTCCACCGGCTTCATCAGCCTGCCGACGGAGGCGCTGCTGCGCCTGGTCGAAACCGTGAAAAAGGCCGGGCTCAAAGCCAAGCCGGAGCTCGGCATCCAGTTCGGGGCCGGCGGTGACACGTCGGCCAGGGAGCTCGAAGCCGAAGGCACCAGGGATGTCGGCTGGCTGGTCGCGCAGGCCGGGCGCGCCCTCGATGCCGGTGCCGACATCATCATGATCGAGAGTGAAGGGATCACCGAAAACGTGACGTCCTGGCGCACCGACGTGGTGGCCCGCATCATCGACGAGCTCGGCCTGGAAAAGGTGATGTTCGAAGCCGCCGACCCGGCGGTCTTCGAATGGTACGTCAAGAACTACGGCAACGAGATCAATCTGTTCGTCGACCACAGCCAGATCGTGCAGCTCGAAGCGCTTCGCTCCGGCATCTGGGGAACCAAGAGCACCTGGGGGCGGATTCAGAATGTTGGGTGAGGGGCGTTTGAGACGACTGCGATGGCAATCGCTCCAGGTTTGCGCTGCCCCTCATCGGCCTGCCGGGCACTTCTCCCCGTATAGAGACCAGGGCTATCGCAGGTGGGCCGAGGCTTTCGCTCTACGATGTACCCCCACCCCTAACCCCTCCCCACAAGGGGGAGGGAGACTTCTGTTGGCGCTGACCTCGGCAAATTGCCTGTCTTTCCAAAGGGGAAGTGAGGGCGCGCGGCAGCATTCCCTCCCCCTTGTGGGGAGGGTTAGGGTGGGGGTCCATCTTCGCAAGAATCCCTATTGGATCGCGGCTTCATTCCAGCTTGGGTTCCTCGCCCCACGAAAGTGGGGAGAGGTGGCTCGGCGAAGTCGAGACGGAGAGGGGACTGCGCCTTACGAAAGCCCCCTCTCCGGCCGCTTCGCGGCCACCTCTCCCCCGCTTCGCGGTGGGCGAGGAACCCAGATCGTGCCTCAGCCCCACTTCATCTCGCCGGTGGCGACCTTGGAGCCGATGTCGAGCGCCACGCCCATGCCGAGGCCGGGGAAGCGGGCCTCCATGGCGCCCTTGAGCGCGGCCGCGTCTTTGGCCTTGGCCAGTTCTTCCTCGAAGGCAATGAGGTAGGTTTTGGTGTGCTCGACGCCCGAAAGGTCGGTGGCGGCCTGCGGCGTCATGTGGCCGGGCACGACGATTTCAGGCTTGGCGGCCGCGATCTTTTCGAGATTGGCGAGCCAGGCGGCGCGCTTTTCCTTGGTCGGCGTGTCGGCGGTCCAGACATGCACGCCCGAAAAAATCATCACTCCGCCGAACACTGCATTCAGCGACGGCACCGAGAGATAGCGCCGGTTGGCGAGGCCTTCCGCGTTGACGATCTCGATGGTCTCGCCATCGACGCTGAGCGTCTTGCCGTCGAAGACTTCGGGGATGACGACATCCGCGAGCGTCTGCGGACCATTCTCCTTGAGCTGCGGCCCCCAGACGGCGATTTTCTTGTCGACGCTGCCGTTGATGGCGGCCACCGTATCGGCCGCGGCGATCACCCGTGCCTGCGGGAACGCCTCCTTGATCGGCTTGAGGCCGAAATAATAGTCCGGGTCGGACTGGCTGACATAGATGGTGGTGAGCGTCTTGCCCGTCGCCTTGATCGCCTCGGCCACGGCGCGGCCGTCGGAGTAGGTGAAACCGTCATCGATCAGCAGCGCCTCGGAAGCCCCGGTGATCAGCACGGGGGCGCGAAAGAAGCCGTTTTCGCCGGCAGGAAAATGTTTCCAGGAAAGCCCGCCGGCTGCATGGCCAAGCCCGGCGGGAGCGAAGACGGCGGCGGCGCCGGCGGCGAGGGTGGTTTTCATGATGGCTCTCCGTGTGAACATGGATGTCTCCTGGGCTTGAGAATGCGGAATTCCGGCGAGCGCATCTCCCGCGCAGCCTCGATTTCAGGAAGATGGCAGAGGCGGAATGCGTATTGAAGGCCAACAAAATAGACGTAATGTATGCAATTGCCTGACAATGAGGCCGCGCCTGCCATGAGCCACGCATGAACCTGAACCGGCTGGCCTATTTCGCGGCGGTGGTCGATGCCGGCTCCTTCACGCGGGCTGCCGAGCGGCTGGGCATCACCAAGGCGGTCGTCAGCCAGCAGGTGGCGCGGCTGGAGCGCGATGTCGGAACGACGCTGCTGATCCGCACGACGCGGCGGGTCCATCCGACCGAGGCCGGCCGGACATTCCATGCCCGCTGCCTGCAAGTCCTGCAGCAGGCCGAGGACGCCTTCGACGAGCTCGCGCAGGCCGCCGCCGAGCCGACCGGCACGCTGCGCATCGCGGCGCCCAACGACTACGGCACGTCGGCGGTGGTGCCGGTGGTCACCGCCTTCAGCGCGCGCTATCCCGCCTGCCGGGTGGAGCTGACGCTGGGCGATGAGACCATCGACCTGGCTTCTGGTGGAATGGACGTGGCGATCCGTGTCGGCTGGCTGGCCGATTCCAGCCTCCAGGCGCGGCGGATCGGCACTTTCCGGCAATTCATGATGTGCGGCGCCGAGTTTGCCGGACGGTTCACGGCTGGCGAACCGCAAGACCTTGCCGGGCTGCCCTTCATCGCCAACATGGCGCTGCGCGAACCGCTGCTATGGCAATTCTCGCGCGGCGACGACGAGCATGAGGCTGTGCGCATGCAGGCAACGATCGCCATCGACGCGACGCCGGCAGTGCTGGCCGCCGTCCGCGCCGGCGCCGGCCTGTCGGTGCTGCCGGACTTTTTGGTGCGGGACGAGCTGGCCGCCGGGCGGCTCGTCCACATCCTGCCCGAGTGGCGGCTGCCCTCCGGAGGCATCTACACAGTCTACCCGGCCGCACGTTTTCGGCCGCCCAAAGTGACGAGGTTTGTCGAGATGCTGGTCGCGGCTGAGCAGGAGATGGGGTGAAGCGGGGGAGGGACGGGCCGGCGGAGATGACGCCGGAGGTCACGGAAATCCATGACCGGGCGCGCGAAAAGCTCAGCGGCATTGGAAAGGGAGGACCGAACATGGCATCTGTCGCGCGGATCGCCACATGGACGACTAGCACGAAGTGCTGTGGTGCGCTGCAAGTATGGATTTTCAGAGAGCTGCAGCGAGCGTTTCCAGTAGATTTGTGTGGTGTGCGGACATATCCTGCAACTTTAGGACCGAATGCGGGAGGACCATCATGCCAAAGAAGGACGTAAGCTTTTCTCGACGCACATTTCTCGGCGGCAGCGCCCTGGCGCTTGCCAGCGGCACGATTTCGATGCCGTTCGTGCGGACCGCGCGCGCCCAGGCGGCGACTTTCAAGGCCGGCGTCATCACGTCTCTGTCGGGCGAGAATATTTCGGGCGGCAATTTGACCAAGAACGGTTACGATCTCTGGGCCGAAGCGGCCAACGAGAAGGGCGGCGTCGAGGTCGGCGGCGAGCGTTTCATGGTCGAGATGTTCTATGGCGACGACCAGAGCAATCCGGCTACCGGCGCCGACGCCGCCGAACGGCTGATCGTGCAGAACGAGGTCGATTTCCTGCTCGGCCCCTACACCAGTGGCTCGACAATCGCCGTTCAGCCGATCTGCCAGAAATACCAGGTGCCGATGATTTCGGGCTCGGCCGAGTCGCCCAATGTCTGGTTGGCCAAGCCCGAATTCAATTTCGGCATCATCCCTTCCGTCGACACGACATCCGGCCAGTCGCTGGGCGTGCTGGCGGCGCTGTCAAACCCGAAGGCGAGGACGATCGCGGTGATCGGGGTCAACGAACCCTTTTCGAAGGAGACCGGCGAAGGCTTCCAGCGCGGCGCCAAGGAAGCGGGGCTCGAAGTCGTCGCCTACGAGCTCGTTCCGGCTTCCGGCGATCTCACCCCGGTAATGTCCAAGATCGCCGCCCTCAACCCTGACATCGTCGCGGTGGGCGGGCATGAAGAGCCGCTGATAAATGTGGTCAAGACGTCGAAATCGCTGAATTATCGGCCGAAGGCCTTGATCATGCATTACGGCGTGACCAATCCGGCCTTCGCCGAAGCGCTCGGCGCTGATGCGAACGGCACCTCCGGTGTCGCCGTATGGCTGCCTACGGTGCCCTACAAGGACGACCTGTTCGGCACCGCACAGGACTATGTCGCGCGGGCCCAGGCTAAGTTCGGCCATGAGCCCGACTACACGGAAGCCGCCTGCTCGGCCAGCGGCCTCGTCTTCGCCGACGCGGCCAAGCGACTGGGCAAGAAGCCTTCGCTCACCCCCGAGGATCGCGTCGCTCTCAAGGATGCCATCGCCGACACCGACATCACGACTTTTTACGGACCGATCAAGTTCGAGAAGGAAGGCGACCACTATCACGACAACATCCAGCCGGTGCCAGTCGTGATCCAGATCCAGGATGGAAAGACCGTCGCTGTCGGCCCGAAGGAAGCGGCCGCGGCCGAGTTCATCTACCCGTTGCCGTCCTGGAAATAATCGCGACTTGAGGCGAGCGGAGGCGCTATTCGCCGTTGCCTGCTACGGCAGCGGCAGCATGATGGCGGCCGGCTCTTCCAAAGGCCGGCTGTAGGTTGGGCTTTATACTGCGGGCGTCAATTCGCACTCGCGCCAAAAGCATGTTGCGGATTTCTTGGACTGACGGACAGGTTTGCCATTGGATCTTTTTCTTCAAACCCTGCTCAACGGCCTGCTGATAGGCGGTGTCATCGCCACGTTTTCGATCGCCTTCCAACTGACCTTCGGCGTGCTCCATGTCATCGACTTTGCGGTCGGCGCGTGGGTCGTGCTCGGCGGCTACTTCGCCTACTACATGGCGGCCCTTCTCGGCATAGACGGGTTCCTCGCCATGCCGATGGCCTTCGTCCTGTTCGGCGCGATCGGCTATCTCATGGGGCCGATGATCTACAATGTTCGAAACAGCCGCACGGCGCGACCCGAACTGATGGCGCTCGCGCTGACCTTCGGCATCTTCACCTTGCTGCGCGGCGGAATGCTGACCGTCTGGGGTTTCAATACGCATAGCGTGCCGACGGCGCTCAGCGGTCACAGCATCATGATCGGCCCGGTCACAGTTCCCCTGATCCGGGTGGCGGCGGCGGCGTTTGCGGTACTCATCGCCGGCGGGCTGTTTTTCTTTCTCTTTCGCACGCGCTACGGGCTGGCGATCCGAGCGACGGCCGAAAACCGCCAGAACGCCGCCTTGATGGGGGTCAACATCCGGCGTCTCAGCGCCAATGTTTACGGGCTCTACGCGGGGATCACGGCGATGTCGGGCGTTCTGATGGGAGGCATCTATTCGGTCAATCCGGAGATCGGCCTGCGCTATACGCTGTTCGCCTTCTTCGTCGCCGTGCTGGCAGGGCTGGGCTCGCTGGGCGGCGCGCTTGTGGCTGCCCTGCTTCTGGGCGTCATCGAAGCCTTTGTCGCGACGTATGGCGGAGCCAGCTACTCGCATCTCGCGATCTTCGCAACGCTCTTCCTTGTCCTGTTGGTTTCCCCGCGCGGCATCCTGCGGCGCGGACTGTGAGATGGCCCAGACCATGAAAAATCGTTGGGCCGGCCTGCTTCTCCTCGTCGTCATCCTCGTCGTGCTGGCGTTGCTGCCGGTGCTGGTCAACAATTACTGGCTGCGCATCGCCACCGGCGCGCTGATGTGGGCGGGGCTCGCCTGTTCCTGGAACATGCTAGGCGGCTATGCCGGCTACA
This sequence comes from Mesorhizobium sp. WSM4842, assembly GCF_055901575.1. NCBI lineage: Bacteria > Pseudomonadati > Pseudomonadota > Alphaproteobacteria > Hyphomicrobiales > Phyllobacteriaceae > Mesorhizobium > Mesorhizobium sp. WSM4842. The sequence continues at coordinate 5,171,268 of NZ_CM148372.1, read as the reverse complement.
TCAATTTCGGCCATTCGGCCTTCTTCGGCATCGGCGCCTACGCCACCGCCCTCCTGATGGGCGCGGATTTCGCTGTGCCGTTCCTCGCCACCATTCCCATGGGCATGATCGTCACAGCCCTGTTTGCGGTCGTCATCGGCGCGCCGACATTGCGGCTGCGCGGCGCTTATTTCGCCATCGCCACCTGGGCCTTCGCCGAAGTGCTCATGCAGTTCGCCACCGTCGTCGACTTCACCGGCGGAACCGGCGGTATCGGCCTGCCTCCCTTCCTCAACGAGCGCTTCTTCTATTTCGCCATGTTCGCGGCCGCCGTCCTGACCTATTTCCTCACCTGGTTGCTGTTCGAGCGCTCCCGCTTCGGCTTGAAGGTCAAGGCCTTACGGGACCACGAACCGGCGGCCGAAGCCATGGGCATCAACACCTCGCTGGTCAAGTTGCAGACCTTCATGCTCAGCGCCGTCGTCGCCTCCGTGTTCGGCAGTATTTTCGCCTACTGGGTGACCTTCATCAATCCAAAGAGCGTGTTCGGCGGCGACATCACCGACCAGATGGTCGTCATGGTCCTGCTCGGCGGGCTCGGCAGCCTGTGGGGGCCGGCCATCGGCGGCGTCGCGCTGTTCTTCGTCAACCGGCTTATCTGGATGTACTATGGCGATACCGCCTTCTATATCGCCATTCTCGGCGCCGCCATCATCCTGGTGGTGCTGTTCCTGCCCAACGGCATCGCCGGCCTGTTTGCGCGGCGAAGCGGGAAATCAGGCAGCGTGCTCGACACGGTGCTCGGACGCCTGCTCGGCTCCCGCCAGGGAGGACGCTCGTGAGCATGACTGCGCAAGTGCCCGCGCCAGGCGACCAGCCCATCCTCTTCGTTCGCGACGTGCACAAGCATTTCGGCGGCATCCAGGCAGCCGCCGGCGTCGACCTGGAGGTCGGACGCGGCGAGATCGCCGGCCTCATCGGCCCCAACGGCTCGGGCAAATCGACCCTGTTCAACCTCGTGGCCGGCATGGAGACGCCCGATCGCGGGCAGATCCTGTTCGACGGCCATGAGATCGGCGGCAAAAAGGCCTATACGATAGCCCGCCTCGGCCTCGCGCGCACCTTTCAGATCCCGGCGTTGTTCGAGAACATAACAGTCAGTGGGAACCTTCTGGCCGGGGCTGCCGAGGGTCATTGGCATGGCGCGCACCAGCGGGCGGACGAGACGCTGGCGCTGCTGCATCTCGAACCGGTCGCCAACAACCGCGCGTCCGACTTGTCCGGCGGCCAGCAGAAACTGCTCGAATTCGGCCGCGTGATCATGCGCCAGGCGTCCCTCATCCTGCTCGACGAGGTGACGGCCGGCGTCCACCCCAACATCCGCAAGATCATACTGGAAGCGATCGCCAGGCTGCGCGAGCAGGGAACCAGCTTCTTCGTCATCGAGCATGACATGGAAATGGTGCGCAATGTCTGCGACCGCATCATCGTCATGGATTCGGGGCGGGTGGTGACCAGCGGCGCGTTCGAGGACATCGTGCAAAATTCCGAAGTCATGCAGACCTATCTAGGGCGTCCGCAATGAGCACGTTGGTCGCAGACAGCGTCGTTGCGGGCTACGGCAAGCAGGAGATCGTCCATGGCGTCTCCCTTGTCGCGGAAGCCGGCAAGATCACCTGCATCTTCGGCCCCAATGGCTGCGGTAAGTCGACCTTGCTGAAAGCGATCGCCGGCGCGCTGCCGGTATGGGGCGGCACAATCGGGCTTGGCGGCGAAACGATCGGCAATTTGCCGGTCCATGAAGTCGTGCGCCAGGGCCTGGTGCTGATGCCGCAGGGCGGCGGCGTGTTTCCACGGCTGACGGTGATGGAAAATCTGCGCATGGGCGGCTACGCCATTGCCGACCGGAAGCTGGTGGACAGGCGCATCGAGGCTCTGGTCGACCAATATCCATCGCTGGCGCGGCGGCGCAAGACCACGGCCGGAGCCCTTTCGGGCGGCGAACAGGCGATGCTGGCGCTGGCGCGCGCGCTGGTGTCGGAACCGCGTTTCATCCTGCTCGACGAACCGTCCGCCGGCCTTTCGCCGGCCATGGTGAGCGAGACGCTGGAGCGCATCAAGGTGCTGACCGCGCGCGGCATCGGCATTCTCATGGTCGAGCAGAACATTCGCGAGGCCATGCCGATCGCCGACCGGCTCTATATCCTGGCCGCCGGAGAAAAGCGCTTCGAAGGTACGCCCGGAGATGTCCGCAATGACCGACAGATCATGGACATCTATATGGGCGGCGCCTGATGCCGCTTGGCGAAGTCTCCGGTTTCCTCAGGCCAGGAGCCGGCAAAAATCTCATAGGTCGTGCGCCCCAGAAGCATGGCGCCGCTGTCGGCAAGCTCGTCCTCCTTGAACCTTTGCATTTCTTCGTTCCAGGTCACGCTGGGCAGCTTCTCGACCTCGGCGATGCCATCGACGCTGATGAATTCGGTGACGATGAGTTTTCGCATGGCGCTCTCCTTTTGATGGAGGACGGATGGCGCGGGACTTCTGCGACACGCTCCGTGAAAAATAGCGCGGCGCTTTGTTAGCCTTTTGGTCGATGTCAGACACAAGCGTCGATCTCAGTCGACCTGGTGCCCGGCGCCAATTCCAACCGGCAGGAGAAGCGCGAAGCGGTGGTGGGCGGTCGGTGCTTGTTTGTCTGCGATGGCCGCTTTTGACCCGAAGCAGACTCTCGCAAACGGAGCCGTGCATGACAGCTTTGCGCCTAAAATCGGACATTGAGATCAGCATTGCCCCTTCCTGAAAGCCGACATCCCAAGAAGGGTCGTGGTTGCGCCAGAAACGGATCTATAGGCTGGTCAAACTCAAGGTCGTGTTCGACCATTTCCGGACCTTCATGTAGCATGTGCGGAGGGCCGGCAATTAGGTCGAAGCAGCATACCGCTCAGCCTTGGATGCCGTGACGACGAGAACGGGCATATCGAACGCTACAGCGCCGCCCGCCCGTTGCCCTCATGCAATTTATGTGAACGGAACGTCGCCACAGGCATTCACCGGGGCGGTTCCGTGCTGAACGCGAAGAACCTGCGCGCAGGCGATGCCGCTGTGCCGTGCCAATCGGCAGCTTCGCCCATTCCAAGATTGCGGGTCCCTGATATATTACTCTGACCATCTCGTTCGCAGAATCCGTTTTGCGCATATGCAGCCGGCAACTCGAGCGAGAGCGTAAGCAAGCCTTCCTTCCCGCCGACGCGCCGAACCTCGGAGGTGTTATGCTAGTACTGGTTTTCGGCCTCGTGATCTTCTTCGGAATCCATTCTGTTCGGATCGCCGCCGGCAGCTTTCGTGATGCGCAAATCGCCACAAACGAGCGGCGCTGGAAGGGACTTTATTCGCTCCTATCGATCATCGGCTTCGTGCTGATCGTCTGGGGCTGGAGTCTTTATCGGCCCAATGCGCCTGAGATCTACGAGCCGCCCTCTTGGGGCCGCCATGTCCCGTCGGTGTTGGTGCTCGCCGCATTCGTCTTTCTGGCAGCCGCTTACTTGCCCACGGGTTCAATCAAGCATCGGCTGAAGCACCCGATGCTGGTGGGCATCATCCTTTGGGCCATCGGCCACCTCCTGGCCAATGGCGACCTTGCCTCGCTCCTAGTCTTCGGAGCGTTTCTGGTTTACGCGATTGTCGATCTCATTGCCGTCATTCCACGCGGCGATCCGGCACCCGCGGTCGTGCGACCGCGTAGCGACCTGATTGCTGTGGGCATCGGCTTGGTGGCTTTCGCATTGTTCGGGCTCTGGCTGCACGGCTGGCTGTTCGGAGTCTCGCCCTTCGCTTGAACGTCCGCAGCGACGGCGCGCCTTCGAGGATGTCCTGGCGAATCCCACCAGTTGCCGCGGATCGAGCGCCTCGCAGACGCCACAGTGAACCAATGCTTGGCATAAGGTCGGCACATCTGAATTTTGATCGCAACGCCGATGATCGCCAAGCCAATAGCAAGCAAGAGGTCGTGCACGAGCGCCGCCAGATGGACGGAGCGCTCCGCGAACTCGGTTCGCCGCGATGCCATCAAGAGTGATCTGACGGCGGCGAGGATGATGAAGCCGAGCACGGTCGCCACCGTCCAAAGGCGAAAGGTTTGCAAAGGCACGCCAGAACCGGCCAGCAGCCGCGCAGCAATGAAACCGATCACCAGCGCCACCACAGTAGCCGCCACGCCCGCGAAGAATCTGCGCCATGCACTACTTGTGGCACTCGCCTTCTTGAACCGCCGGGCGAGCAGGATGAACACGCCCGCGACGAGCGCAACAACCAACACAATCTCGAACAGGAGCCCAAGCAGAGATGTTCCCCCGGCCGCCAGCGAGGCCCTCAGGCGTTCAAGCTCGACGGGGACGTCGCTCAAAGCGGCAAACCGCGCGAACAGTCCGGAGACGAAACGCTCGGCGAGCTGTTCGAAGCCCGAAATCAACGAAGTAACGTCCGTTTCCGCCGTCGTGTCCACGATTTCTCCCCCTTCAGCGCCTCGGAAGCCAGTTCCGGTGGTCGCTCGTCGGCCGCTGTCTCGCTATCCAGCGCCCAACCGTCGAACAATTCAAGCTTTTCTGCCCGGCCCTTTGCCCCGCGCGGGGTCCGAGCGCACTGAACTTGTCGGCCCAGAGCGCAACGACCGCGCCGATGTCGTAGGTCTGATTTCCGCTGCCCATCAGGCGTTTTCTGTGGCTATCTTCTGCTCGACTTTCGGAAACCCAACATCTCATTCAGCTATCTATTTGAACGCCTCACCGTAAGCTACGCTGCCAAACGACAATGGCCCATTCGACGGTTTCATCGTAGCAGAGTGGGAGTGTTGAGACGTCTGCACGACATACCATCGCTAGCTGGGAGGTATCGCAACCAGGAAGCCACTGGCCAGCAGATATTCATAAAGATGCAGTAGAGGGGGTGCGGGGCGCAACTGATCGGCAGTTATCCATTGCCGGCTACCGTCAACCTCCCATCCGCGTCCCAGCTCAGTTTCGAGCAGGGGAAGCAACTCCTCGCGAGGGCATGGGTAGGCCAGTACACGTACGTTGGAGCCGAAAAGCCGCGCGATACCCTCGAGCAGGCGGCCTTCCAGGTGCTGGTATCTCACATCGTCGAAAATCCGTATCAACGCAGGCAGCGGCACGGCAAAACGCAACGGAGCCTGCGTATATCGACGCGCAAATGCGGTGGCACGGTACAACTGGCGATGCCGCGTCATCATCGCTGCGCCCTTGCCCATTGAAGGCAGCGGAGCATCAGAATCGACGACCATCAGGCGCACATCGATGACATCCTTCACCTCAGGATTCCCGGCGACCTCGCGGCGGAGCGTTTCCAGGCACGCCGCAATCGCTTCCGCTGAAAGGTCGTCTCGCGGGTCGCTCGCCAACGGTACGATAGCCACAGCCTTCTTATAAAGAAATTCGTTGGCGGCGACGGCCGCATCGTCACCGTCCAGCATCACCGCCTCAGCCTGACCGTCACGTGCCAAGGCCATGTGCAGTTCGCGCATGTCGCAACCCGCGAACGCGCGGCCTCGCATCACGATCTGATCAATTTCGAGGCGATCATTTGCAAGGTTGTCGAACATCCTCGCAGGCAAATCACCGGGGGCTGCCCGCTCATTCAGCAGCGCATGCAGCAGGTTCACACCGAGAATGCCCACCGCCTCCTGCTGAAGCAGGTTGGCATTATTGCGAAGGTTTACGTGCAGCAGAATGTCGCTCGCCTCAGCCCGCGGGTGATCCTGAAAGCGGACGCCGATCCAGCCGTGGCAATCGTTGGTGCCCGCAAAGTTGCGGGCGGCGATGGTATCGGCGAAAGCGAACAAGCGCGTATCTTTGCCGCGCGCATCACCGACCTGTTGCACAAGCGATTTCCATTCACAATCAAGCATCGTCTCAAGCCGCGGCCTGGACACGTAGCGTGTTCCGGAGCCGTAAAGGTCGTCGCTCACTTCCTTGTCGTAGGCTGAGACGGTCTTGGCCACCGTGCCAGACGCGGCGCCAACGCGCAGAAACCATCGCGCCACTTCTTGACCCGCGCCGATCTCGGCGAACGAGCCGAAACTCGTTGCGTCGAGATTGACCTCCAGCGCCTTCCGATGCGTGTCAGCAACGGCGTTATCCGATCGGCCAGTCGCATCGGTATGATTCATGGCGGGTCTCTGCGGTGGACTGCGGTTGCGTCTCAATACTGCCGCCCAACGCCAGGTGCAAATTGATCCGCTGGGCGAGTTGTACGCTCTGAACGAGCAGCAAACCAGCTGCGCCCAATGCGCATTCACCTGTTGCTTTTGAACCGCGCGAAGATCGCCGCTGCCTATGAGGCCGACAGAACTTGCAACAAGCATAGCGAGTCCGCTTTAGGGCGGCTAGCGGCGTCGCTACGCCAGTCGACAGGTTGCCGCTCGTTCGACCGCATTTGTCGGAAATCAGTGTCCTGCGATGCCCAGGGCATTCATGTCGAAAAGTGGCAACGCCAGGAATGCCTTCGCAACGAGAGCATTGGCAAGATCGACGAAGAACGATCCGGCCAGGGTGATCAGCAAGAACGCCTTCGGGGCTGGACCGTAACGGCGCGCCACCTCGTCCATGGTCGCCATCGCGACGGGCATTGAAGATATCCCGAAGCCGAGGAAACCACCGACCGTAACCGCTGCCTCATAGTCACGGCCCAGCAACCGGAATAGAACGAAATAGGCAATCGCCACGATAACGATGATCTGCAGCAGTACGTTGACGAAAAGTGGTCCGAGGATAGCGGCAACGGCAATCAGCTTTGTGCTCATGAGGCTGAGCACCAGAAACAGGTTCAGAGCGACCTCGCCGCCCTTTTGAATCGGCTCGAAGTCCAGCCGGATGCGAGTCCAGTCAACAAGGTTCGACAGGAAAACTCCCGCAAGCATCGCCGACAGGAAGCCAGGCAGCAATAATCCTGCGTCCTTGGCCCAGCTATTGAGCTTGTCGCCAAGAAGGACCGATACCGCAACAATCAGGATGGTCGCCAGAATACTCTCGAGCGATCCTCCTGAAACTGCTGCTGGTGTGTCTTTTTGTGGCTCGGCGAAGGAGACATCAATCTGCGTTGCCGCAACCGGGGAGAGTTTATGACGCCCGATCAGCCAACCGGTAATGGGTCCCGACACCAGAGCGCCAGTGATGACCGCAAGAGTCGCCGCTCCTGCTCCGACCGCTTGCGCGTTCTGAAGCCCGACGGCTTCCGCCTCCTTCGCCCAGGCAAGTGCCGTCCCTGGCCCACCGACGAAGGAAAGGCTCCCAGCAAGGAGCCCGTAGAAGGGGTGTGCTCCCCAAGCCGTAGCGACACCGATGCCAACCAGATTCTGGCAGACCAGCAGAAGCACTGTCACCGCGCAGAGGATGACCAATGGACGGCCGCCGGCTCGCAGCGCTTTCAACTTCGCCGACAGGCCGATCGTCGTGAAGAAGACAAGCAACAGAAGATCGCGGAGCTTTGTGCCGAAGGCGACCTCAGTTCCGAACATGACATGAGCAAGGAGAACCAGCAGAGCCACTATCATGGCACCGATCACGGCGTTGGGCATGTCGATGCGTTTCAGCACTGGAACCATTTGACGGATTCGGGTGCCCGCGACCAACGCGATCAGACCAATGATCAGCGTTGCAAGTTCCGAGAATTCAACATGGTCCGCGGCCATCGGCTCAATTCCCCGGCCCCTGGAGCGACAGGCGGTCTTCAGGCCGCCTGGTTTGCTGACACTGCGAGGAGACGTCCTAGCATATCGGACGCGGCACTTGGCCGGAAGAGCAAAACCTTGCAGGCCAAGAGGATCCGGGTTCCTGTTTCCAACCGTTCGACGCGTCGGGAAGATCCGTCGGACCGTCGAAGTGTTGTCTGATCGAACCGGAAAGGGTGGAAACCATTATTGGAAACAAGTCATCGCGGGCATGCGGACGCAAATGGTGTCCGCTGGCCTGGCCGACGAGGTCATTGACCAGGAACTTCGGGCGTTTGCCGACGAGGTTTTCGGCCGAATCCGGAATTATCGTAAACCCGAAACCAATGGTGCAGCATGAAATCGATTGATGCCGCGAATTGCATTCGTGAAATATTGGCGGCCTAATCCATGACGGCAAAAACAAAAGTCCTCCCCGCGGCAGATAACGCGCACCAAGCGAAGCCGTCGCGCCTCTTAAAGATCGACGGAAGCACCCTCACTATCGACCATACGGCAGCCCAGAAAGCCTTCGGATCATCGGACGAAGATTTCATCAATGGCTTCCTGCGCCAGCTGGTGAATGTCGGCAGCCACGGCAAAACGCCAGACGATCAGGGCACGGCCTTTGTCGCCTCGATTGTGAAAGGCATTGAACCGCAGGATCAGATCGAAGCTATGCTGGCTTCGCAGATGGCTGCGGTGCACATGGCGACAATGACGTTCGCCCGCCGCCTTGCTCATTGCGAAACTATCCCGCAGCAAGACAGCGCCGAGCGTGCGTTCAACAAGCTCACCAGGACATTCGCGGCCCAGGTCGAAGCCCTAAAGAAATACCGCACGGGCGGCCAGCAGCACGTCACGGTGAAGCACGTCACGGTGAACGAAGGCGGCCAAGCTATTGTCGGCAACGTCTCGCATGGGGGGCAGGGTGGCGGAAAAAAATAACGTCAACCTCATGAACCTAGCGCCTCGATGTCATGCTCGATCGAAGCGGACAGGTTGCCAGTGTCGGTCGCCAGCGGTGAGGGGCAGCGTAGTCTGTCGCATGCATGGTGCGGGCGGTGGCGCACCTGAAGGCAAGCGGAACGGCAACTATCGCAACGGAGGCAGGACGAAACGCACAATGGCAGCCTTGGCGGTTGTCCAGGCAATGGCGCGGATATGTCGGCAGACGATCGATGATCTACCGGATTAACTGGGAACTAGTCGCCATGCTGCTCGCCGCCGCCTTCATTCTGGCGTTGTGCCTGCGTCAGGCAGGGCCAGTTAGCGGGAACTCCCCGGTCCCGAACCGCTCTGCATTTGGCAACGTTTCGCTTCGAGGCAGCTCAGCCGGCCCATCTCATCTAGTCGTGGAAGTCTAACGCTTGGTGCCCCATGCGGGATGCCTGTCCCGACCTCGGTGGACAATCAGCCTGGCCAGCCGGCAGGCACACAACGCGGGGTTCTGGTAAAGTCCATGAAGAATGGGCAGGTGGGAGGGTTGAATGAGCTTCGAGCTAGCAATGCTTGCGGCGAGCTGCGTGCTCTGTTTGATCCAAATTGTTATCTCCTCCCACGCAGCCAGCCTTCAGCGAGGTTATCGGTGGACTGCCAGCTCCCGTGAGGCCGAAGTCCCCCCGCTCACGGGCATAGCTGGGCGCTTGGAAAGAGCGCTTCGAAACTTCCTTGAGACGTTTCCGGTGTTTGTGGCTGCGGTCTTCCTTGTTCACTTGCTCGGCCGTGAGAGCGCTCTCAGCGAATGGGGAGCTGGTCTCTATGTTTCGGCCAGGTTGGTTTACCTTCTACTCTATGCAGCGGGCGTTCCCTTGCTCCGCTCGCTCGTCTGGAACGCCGCGTTCGTTGGAATTATCCTTCTTTTGCTCGCGTCAGTCTGGCCTTAGCTGTCGTGACCGTATGCCGATCGCCGCTGCGGGGACGTCCGCTTCCTTGACCATCGCGGAAGTTCCAAGAACAACTCTCGAACGACCTCATTGGGTCAGTCACGACGATGCCCACACCAACCTGAATGTCCGATCTTGAATATTCGCAGCCCAAAGCTGCCGGTCTGCTCTCGGCCCAAACGCGACGCCTGAGTAGTGGTTCGGCGATGACCGCTCTTGGCGCAAAGCGGTCGTAGATCACGGCACCCAGCAAGAAATCTCAGACACGCCCAAACCAAATCTATCCCTCTTGCCATCCCCGCATCCTTCCCCTAATCTCTTCTGAGAAAACCTTTTCCCAACTCGCACCGCATCCGCTGACCTCGCCAATCAGCACATCGCAGGGTAACAAGAGAAAACCTTTTTCCAACTAAGGAATTCAGTGCGCACCATGGTTTCCGACGCCTCGCCAGCGCCCGCCAAGACCCCAGTCACCCTGCGTGAGGTGGCCGCCCTTGCCGGCGTCAGCGTGGCCACGGCGTCGAAAGCGCTCAACGGGCAGGGGCGGATGACCGCCGAGACGCGCGAGCGCATTCGCGAGACGGCGCAGCGGCTGGGCTTTCGGCCGAACAGCCTGGCACAGAGCCTGTTGCGCCGGCGCTCGTTCACCGTCGGGCTGTTGACCAACGACACCTATGGCCGCTTTTCGCTGCCGGTCATGTCGGGCATTTCGGATGCGCTGGTCGACAAGGGCGTCTCGGTGTTTTTGTGCAATGTCGAGGATGACCAGCGGCTCGGCCAGCTGCATGTCGACGCCATGCTCGACAAGCGCGTCGACGGCATCATCGCCACCGGCAAGCGCATCGATCGCCATCTGCCGGTCGATCTTTCCAATGTCGGCGTTCCCGTGATTTACGCCTTCACCCAGCCCGATCCCGGCGCTATCGCTTTTGTGTCTGATGATGCCGGCGGCGCGCGCCTGGCGGTCGAGCACTTTTGCCGGCTTGGGCGGCGCTGCATTGCCCATGTCACCGGGCCAGCGAGTTTTGCGGTGGTGCACGCGCGGGCCCAAGCCTATCGTGACGTGCTGACCGAGAAAGGCTTGCCGGTCATGGAACCGTTGCTCGGATCGTGGTCGGAAGCGTGGGGCCACGAGGCGGTGAAGAAGCTCTTCGATGGTCAACTCTTCAAGGGAAAGGGCGAAAAGCCCGATGGCGTGTTTTGCGGCAACGACCAGATCGCGCGCGGCGTCATCGACGCACTGCGCGAGCGCGGGCTTGATGTGCCGGACGATGTCGGCGTCATCGGTTTCGACAATTGGCAGATCGTCGCCGAGGCAACCCGCCCGCCGCTGACCTCCGTCGACATGAACCTGGCGGCACTCGGGCGCGAGGCCGGCCTTACCTTGCTTTCGCTCGTCGGCGGCGAACCCGCCGAGCCGGGCATCCGAAAACTGCCGTGCCGGCTGGTGGTGCGTCAGTCATGCGGCCGTCCGCCGGACGGCTAAACCAAAAGCGCTGCGCGGGGAGCGCGGTTGCAGGGAAACAGAAACATGAGGAGGAGAACATGAAAACCATGATTACCGGACTCGCCCTTGCCGCGAGCATTTTTTCCACGCTGGCGACAGTCGGGCCGGCCGCCGCCGAGACCGCCAACATCTGGGTGCGCGCCGACGGCTCGAATTTCATGCCGCGCATCGTCGATGCCTTCAACAAGGGGCATGAGAACCAGGTCAAGCTGGACATCATCCCCAATGCCGAGATCATCCCGAAATATGGCGCCGCCGCCGCCGGCGGCACAGCACCCGATGCGCTGTCGCTCGACCTGATCTACACGCCGTCCTTCGCTGCCGCCGGCCAGCTGGAAGACATCACCGACTGGGCGAAATCGCTGCCCTATTTCAACAGCCTATCGCCGGCGCACGTCAAGACTGGTACCTACAAGGACCGCATCTACGGGCTGCCGTTCTCCGCCGATAGCTCGGTGCTGATCTGGAACAAAAAACTGTTCAAGCAGGCCGGCCTCGACCCTGAAAAGGGCCCGACCAACTGGGCCGAGATCGAAGCCTATGCCGAAAAGGTCAACGCGCTCGGCGGCGATATCAAAGGCTTCTATTTTTCCGGCAATTGCGGCGGCTGCAACATCTTCACCTTCACGCCGCTGATCTGGGCCTCGGGCGGCGACATCCTCACCGAGGATGGCTCGAAGGCGACGCTCGACAGCCCGCAGCTGCGCGGCGCCATCGACCTCTACCGCTCGATGATCAAGAAGGATCTGGTGCCGGCAGGCGCGCAGACCGACACCGGCTCCAACTTCTTTGCTGCCTTCGCCGCCGGCAATATCGGCATCTCGCCGTCCGGCGCCTTCGCCATCGGCGCGCTGAACACCCAATACCCAGACATCGACTACGGTGTCACCTTCCTGCCCGGCAAGGATGGCGGCTGGTCGTCCTTTGCCGGCGGCGACAATTTCGTCGTCACCAAGGGCACCACGAAAATCGCGGTGGTGAAGGAGTTCCTCGACTTCGCCTATTCGCTCGAGGGCCAGACCATACTGGCGAAATACGGCAGCCTTCCCGTGCGCGGCGACATCGCCAATGAGGCGCTGAAGGATTTAGACCCGCGCTACAAGGTCGCCGCAGAGGCCATGGCCAAGGGCCGCACGCCCTATTCGGTGGTGTTCAACGACCTGATCAACTCCGCCAACGGTCCGTGGAACCAGATGGTCAACGAGGTCTTCTTCGGCGAAGACGTTGATGGCGCCATCGCCAATGCGCAGGAAACCATGCAGTCGATCATCGACTCGGCGCCGCAGCAGTAAGGCGCCGAGCTTTAACCTCCCCCTCGAGGGAGGTCGGACCGCAGGTCCGGGTGGGGTCGTTGCGGCAGTGCTCGACGTTCTTTTTCTGTCGGCGCGCGTCAGAGGCGACCCCACCCCCGGCCTTCGGCCGGACCCTCCCCTCAAGGAGGAGGGGGACGTCGCGCTAACAGCAAGGCTATCGCATTGAGAAAAGACCCCCTCATCCGGCCGCTTCGCGGCCACCTTCTCCCCGCTGGGGAGAAGAGGCTGGCGTCAACGCTGGCGACCTCCTCTCCCCTCGGGGAGAGGTCGGATTGCCCCGAATTGCCCTTTGCAATTCGGTTGGCAATCCGGGTGAGGGGGTCTTTTGCCGTTGCGGTTGCCCTGAACCCAGTGAGCGGCCAGGCATGACCTCCATCGCAGCAACCTCCGCACCCGCCCGTCGCCGCAAACTGGTCGGCGCCGGTCGTCGGCAGTGGATCGGCCTGCTCTATGTCGCGCCGGCCGTCGCGCTTGTCGTCGTCTTTTTCATCATCCCGCTTTGCATGACGGCGTGGATGTCGCTGCACAACTGGCCGCTGATGGGCGCGCACTCCTTCATTGGCCTCGACAATTACTGGGCAATCCTGCGCGATACCAGGTTCTGGAACGCGCTGCGTTTCACCGGCTATTACACAGCGGTGGTGACGATCGCGATCTTCGCCGTCGCCTTTCCGCTGGCGCTGTTCATCGAAAGGCCGCGGCCGCTGACCGGCTTCTACCGGACGTCCTTCTTCATGCCGGCCGTCATCGGTTTTGCCTCGGCCAGCCTGCTCTGGTCGTGGCTGCTGAATGTCGATTCCGGCCTGTTCAGCCCCGCCGCCTTCGAACTCGGCCTGACCGAGAAGAAGGTCAATCTGCTGGCGACGTTCCAGCCGGCGTTCTGGTCGATCATCGCCATGGTCGTCTGGAAGGTGGCGGGCTTCACCATGATCATCCTGATGACCGGCCTGCAATCCATCCCGCCGGATCTGCAGGAGGCGGCGATGATCGACGGGGCAGGGCCGCTGGCGCGGTTTCGCGCCATCACTCTGCCGCTGATGCGCCGCACGCTGGCGCTGGCGCTGATCCTGTCGGTTGCCGGTTCGGTGCTCGCCTTCGATCAGTTCTACATCATCCTGCGCGGCGGCCCGCGCAACCAGACGCTGACCGCCGTCTACTGGATTTTCAACCAGTCGTTCGTGTCGTTCAAGCTCGGCTATGGCGCCGCACTGTCGATGATCCTGCTGGTCATCCTGGTCGCGCTCAGCCTTATCCAGCTGCGGCTGCTGCGCCAACCGGAGGGCGTTGACTGATGGCGCAGGCACGCAGCCGTAAACGCCGCATCGGCATGCAGATCGCCGAGCACTCGACGGGCATCTTCGCCTCGCTGCTGTTCCTGGCGCCGATCGTCTGGACCGTGCTTTCGGCGTTCAAGCCGGCACAGGAGTCGCGTCAGCCGCCGCTGCCGCCCTGGCCGACGACGGGTTTTTCGGTCGAGAACTACGCCACGCTCAATACGTTCGGCGATGGGCTGTGGCTGCCGGCGCAAAACAGCATCTATGTCTCTGTCATGACGGTGGTGCTGTCGGTGATCGTCAGCGTGCTGGCCGGCTACGGCTTCTCCCGCTTCCGCTTTCCGCTGAAGAACCTGCTCTTCGTCCTCATCCTGTCGACGATCATGATCCCGTTCCAATCGATCCTGACGCCGATCTTCCTGGTGCTGACCAAGATCGGCCTGCACAACACGCTGACCGGGCTGGTTTGCGTCTATGTCACGCTGCAGCTGCCGTTTTCGATCTTCATGATGCGCAACGCCTTCGACGCCGTTCCGCGCGAGATCGAGGAAGCCGCCCGCATGGACGGCGCCAACAATGTCACCATGCTGCTCAGGGTGATGCTGCCGCTGGTCTGGCCGGGCATTGTCACCATCGCTCTGTTCGCGTTCCTCGGCGCCTGGAACGAGTTTTTGGCGGCGCTGGTGCTGATGACAGACCAGTCCAAATTCACGCTGCCGATCATGATGACGGCGCTGCAGTCGGGCCGCTTCGGCGCCATCGACTGGGGCGCGGTGCAGGCGGGCGTCACCGTGATGATGGTGCCATGCCTGGTGCTCTTCCTGCTGCTGCAGCGCTTCTACATCCGCGGCCTGATGGCAGGGGCCGTGAAGTGACCAATCGAATCGAACCGGAGTGAATTCATGACCGCATCGCAATCGGCCCTTCAGGGCACTACGCCGGGCAAGCCGAAACTCGCCTTCCGTCCGCTGGCGGTGCCGCAGGTCGATGTGCGCGGCTTCTGGGGCGACCGCGTCGATGCCGTCGCCACCAGGACCGCCGGCATCCTGTATGACCGCTGCGTCGAGGCGCGCATGCTGGAGCAGATCGATCCGGACCGGCCATCGCCCGGCGTCGTCATTCCGTTCCACTCACCCTCGCCGGACGAGGCCGCCACCGCCGGCAACGAGTTCACCGGATCGACGGTGACGACCCAGATGTTCTGGGACAGCGACTGGGGCAAGACGATCGAGACCGCCGCCTATTCGCTCTACCGTCGCCGCAACGACGAACTGGAGAAGAAGATCGACGCCGTCATCGACATGTACGGCAGACTGCAGCAGCCCGACGGTTATCTGTCGAGCTGGTACCAGCGCATCCAGCCCGGCTTGCGCTGGACCAATCTGCGCGATTGCCACGAGCTCTATTGCGCCGGCCATCTGATCGAAGGCGCGGTCGCCTACTTCCAGGCGACGGGAAAACGCAAGCTGCTCGACATCATGTGCCGCTATGCCGACCATATCGCCGAGACGTTCGGTCCCGAGCCCGGCAAGAGGAAGGGCTATTGCGGCCATGAGGAGATCGAGCTGGCGCTGGTCAAGCTCGCGCGCGTGACCGGCGAGCAGAAATATATGGACCTGGCAAAATACTTCATCGACCAGCGCGGGCTTGAGCCGCATTATTTCGACGAGGAGGCGCGTGCCCGCGGTGCCGACCCAAAAGCCTATCATTTCAAGACCTACGAATACAGCCAGTCGCACAGGCCAGTGCGCGATCAGGACAAGGTCGTCGGCCATGCGGTCAGGGCGATGTATCTCTATTCGGGCATGGCCGATATCGCGACCGAATATGGCGACGACACGCTGCGGGTGGCGCTCGACCGGCTGTGGGACGATCTCACCACCAAGAACCTCTACGTCACCGGCGGCATTGGACCGTCGTCGCACAATGAGGGCTTTACCGCAGACTACGATCTGCCCAATGAAACCGCCTATGCCGAGACCTGTGCGTCGGTCGGATTGGTGTTCTGGGCGAGCCGCATGCTCGGCATGGGCCCCAATGCGCGTTACGCCGACATGATGGAGCGGGCGCTCTACAACGGCTCGATCTCCGGCCTGTCGCTCGACGGCTCGCTGTTCTTCTATGAAAATCCGCTGGAAAGCCGGGGGAAGCACAACCGCTGGAAGTGGCATCGCTGCCCGTGCTGCCCGCCCAATATCAGCCGCATGGTCGCTTCGATCGGCAGCTATTTCTACAGCCTGTCCGACGACGCACTCGCCGTCCATCTCTATGGAAACAGCACGGCTCGTTTCGATATCGCAGGCCGGCACATAGAGCTGACCCAGGCCAGCAATTATCCGTGGGACGGGGCAGTCTCGATCGGCGTCGAACCCGAGGCGCCGACGACATTCACCTTGCACCTGCGCCTGCCGGCCTGGTGCCGCAAGGCGGCGCTCAAGGTAAACGGGGAGGCGGTCGATCTGGAGGCGGTTACCAGCGACGGCTATGCCGCGATCCGGCGCGAGTGGCGCAAGGGCGACCAGGTCGAGCTCGAGCTCGAAATGGCCGTCGACCGGCTCTATGCCAATCCGGAGGTGCGGCAGGACATCGGCCGCGTCGCGCTTGCCCGCGGCCCGTTGATCTATTGCGTCGAGGAGACCGACAATGCCGGCCAGCTGCACCGCATCGCCTTGCCACGCACGGCAAACATCGAGGCGCATAAGCAGCCGAACCTATTGGGCGGCGTCGTGACGCTTTCGGCTCTGGCCAGGAAAGAGGCGTTTGAGAGCTGGGACAACGGCCTCTACCGCACCGAACCGCCGGCGGTTGAGGAAGCAAAAGTCACCGCCGTTCCCTATTTCGCCTGGGACAACCGCGATCCCGGCGAGATGCTGGTCTGGCTGAGAGACTCGTGATCCGGGGACGAAGATGATGCCGCCGACGAAAGGGGTGTCTTGAATTTGCCCCGGCGGCGCTAATTTTAGAGGGGGAGAGTGGCGCCAGCCACTCGAATGGGTGGAGGCAGAGTTGGCGCTCGAAGATGTCGCGCGTCCGAGCGCTGGCGCTCGCGTCATGGTCCTGACCGCCGCAGCGTTGCCGCTGCTGTTCGTGCTCAGCGGTCTGGCCATTCGCTATGCGGCATTTGCTTCGGTGTCGGAGGAACCAGGTTTCGCGGCCTATGCCCGCGCGCTTTGTCGGTGGGATTGCGCCTGGTATATCGGCATCAGCGAACAGGGTTACGAGCGCTTTCCCATTCCAGACCACAGCAATGTCGGTCGCTGGGGCTTCTTCCCGCTCTATCCGATGCTGGTGGCGGCGATCCGGTCTGTTTTCCCTTTCCCTACGATACTGGTCGCCACCATCACTTCCATTGTCTGCAGCTACGCCGCCTGTCTGGTCGCATGGCCGCTGCTGGAGAAAAACATGCGGGCCTATGTGCTGTATTGCGCATTTCTGCTCAGTGGCCCGTTCTCCTTTCACTTCACGACCTTCCTGAGCGAACCGCTTTTCGTGCTCCTGACCTCGTGCGTTTTTCTGGCGCTCAAACGCTCCAGCTATCTCGCCGCGGGCGTTTCATCCGCGCTCCTGTCGGCGACCAGGCTCGTCGGGGTCTTCGTCGTATTTGCGACCGTCATTCAAATGTTCAGGGAGCACCGCCAGCAGGGCGGATCGACGCTGTCTTTCCCGCGTTGGGTGCTTGGCCGGCCGGATCTGCTGGTCGCTGTCCTCATCTCGCCCGCCGGTTTGTTCGCTTACATCCTGTTTCTTTACCTTACGGTCGGGGACGGCTTTGCGTTCCTGCATGTCCAGCGCGCGTTCGGACGGGTGGCCGGCAATCCCCTGGTCTTTCTATGGGACGGGCTCTCAGCGGTTCCGACCACCGGATGGCTGCCCACGGCGCCGCAATGGAGCGCGCTCGCCGCGATCACCGGATTGGCGCTGTCGGCCGTTCTGGCGGCTCGAAGGCAATATGGCGCGGCACTCTTCTGCACGCTCGGTATTATCCTGCCGCTGATTACCAACCTGGCCTCGATGGTCAGATATGTCGTTGGGCTTGCGCCTCTGACAATGATGCTCGTCGTCCTGTTGTCGGCGTCGAAGCTCATTTGGCTCGCGGCTTTGGTTCTCTTCCTGGGCGCCTGCTATTTCATGACTGTGGCGTGGATCGGAGGCTACCTTGCCCTGGTCTGACATTTGGGAGCCTTTCAGACGCGCCGCCTCGATCGGCGGCTACGCACTTGTGGCAGTTCTGGCCGGGTCCGAGACCGTCATCCTTGCGTTTGCTCTCAATCCAAACGTCAATGCCGATTATCGCGCCTATTACATCGATCGGACGACCACCTGTCTCAATCGCGATGCCGTCGGCAGCTACACACTTGGCCAGACGATATCGTTCCGGAACGACGGCGCCAAACTGGCAGCCAGCATAAAGGTCTGCGGCTGGTCGGGACCCGTTGCCGACGGCACCCATTCCGTGGGGGAGACCTCCCGGCTTCGCGTGAAGATACCGCCGCTGCGCAACGGGCTGATGGCCACGCTGCAAATGGCCGCCGTCATTCGTCCACCGCAGATCACGCAAAGGGTGGTGATCTCGGTGAACGGGTTTCGGGTGCATGCGGAGACGCTGTCTGGCAAAGAACCACGAACGGTCACGTTCGTCGTTCCACCGCCGGCTCTTGGCAAGGCCGATACACTCGAAATCGCCTTCGACTATCTCGACGGCATTCCGCCAACGCCGGCCGCCAGCAACATCTACAAGCGATCCATCAAGCTGGTGTCGTTCCGGCTCGATGCGATTGACACGGATTAGGTGGAGCGGTCGCCGTGCCGGTCGGGTCTTCGCTGCGCAAAAACCCATCGGTCGAGCATGAGAAGATTGACCGCCGGAATAAGCAGGCATGTAACCAGAATGGCAATGATGGGCGGCAGCCCGAGTTTCGCCGTCAAAAGCGCCGGCGCCGCGTAAGCCACGGCGAAGCCTGTCGCCGTCAGCAGCAGAAAACGCGCAGCTTCCGATCGGTGCGATCCGCTCGACATGAAGGTTACTGATTTGTGGGCGAAATACGAAAACACGGCAGCAATGGCGTAAGCCGCAAGCGACGCCTGGACAGGCGAGAAGCCGATCCATTTCGATTCGACCAAAGCGACAGCCAGGACGGCATACAGGATCGTCGCGGCGATGCCGACCAAGCCGAAGCGCGCCAGCAGCTTCAGCCCGGCGCCGGCAGTCGAACGGTCCTCAGACATGCGCGCTGCACGCAAACTGGGCTCCGAGCGGTAGGGGCGCGAGCAGGCGCTCGAGTCTTCTGACGAAGGGCCTGGCCGACGGCAGCAGCAGGAAGTGCTCGGATCGGATATCCCTGAATCCCGTCTCCTGAAAGAGGGACCTTGCCTTGGCAGCGTTGAGCAGGACCGCATCCTGATCGAACGGACACCGCAACACCGCAAGACGCGTCAGCGGATTATAGGGATTGTGCTCGATGATGCAGGCGACGCCGCCCGGCCGCACGACGCGCCGCATTTCCCGGAAGAAATCGAGCCAGGAAACGGGCGGAACGTGATGGACGACGCAACTGGCGAAAGCCAGATCGAACGCCCCGTCCTCATAAGGCAGGCTCGGCGTGGTGCAGGCTCTGTAGCTCACACGCGGATTGTCCTGGCCGGCGCGCAGGATCGATTCTTCCGAGACGTCGCAGCCATCCAGGCTCTCGAAGACGCCTTCGAGATAAGGGTGGAGCGATCCGACGCCGCAGCCGACATCCAGCGCCCGCACACCGGCACCATCCTGCCGAAGCCTTCGCTCGACGACAAGACGCTGCAGCAGGTCGGCTTTGGCGATAAGAAAGAAGTCGTGCCTGAGGCCGGAAAACCGGATGGATCCTGCGACCGCCTCTCCATAATTTGATTTATAGCTGTCGAAGAGTTCGGCCATCCGCCGAGGCTCCGTTCCTGGGTTTTCGAAACGATCGACGGCTCTCACCCGGGGTGGTTGCACGCACTGCCTTGTCGAAGCCGGCGACCCTGTCGATCACGTAAAGCGGACGGCGTTTGACCTCGGCGTGGATACCGCCGACATAGAGCCCGACCACGCCGGTCATGAAAAGATTGATGCCGCAAAGGAGCGACACGATCACCACGGTGGATGTCCAGCCGGCAATGATGCCGGTTTCAAAAATCCAGGCGAAGATAGCGTAAGCACCGAACACCACCGCAAGCGCGGAGATGGCCAATCCGCCCCACAACGCGATGCGCAGCGGCTTCTCGGAGAAGCTGACGATGCCGTGAACGGCAAGGTGCATCATCTTCCAGAATGGGTATTTGGTCTGGCCAAGGGTCCGCGCGGGACGTTCGAAAGGCACCGCCGTCTGCTTGAAGCCCATCCAGGCGAACATGCCCCTGACGAAGCGGTCCTGTTCGGGCATTTGCTTGAAGGTTTCCAGTGCCTTGCGGCCGACCAGGCGGAAATCGCCGACGTCGCGCGGGATGTCGACCGACGTCATTTTCTCCAGCAGACGGTAGAAGAGGCTCGCCGTAAAGCGCTTGAACCAGGATTCGCCCTCACGCTTGACGCGGCGGGCATAGACGATCTCGAAGCCTTCCTTCCACTTCGCCACCAGATCGAGAACCACCTCCGGCGGGTCTTGCAGGTCGGCATCCATGACGATGACGGCATCACCCGCAGCAGCGTCCATGCCGGCCGTGATCGCGACCTGGTGGCCGAAATTGCGGGAAAGCTCGATCAGCCGGAAGCGCGGCTCGACGGCGACCACTTTTCGAAGGTATTCGACGCTTCCATCGAGGCTTCCGTCATCGACGAAGATCGCCTCAGCCTCTCCGTCCAACCGGCAGATCAGCGAGCTGATCCGCTCGATCAGTCGCGGCAGCACCTGCTCTTCATTGTATATGGGAAGGACCAGCGAGTACCGCGGCGGCGACTCGTTCACCGCAGTCCTAATGCCTTGGATCACAGAGTCTCGCATGCCGTTGAAAATGGAACGCAAGCTACAAAGTTCCAAGGATACCCAAGAAATCGCTAAATTTAGCGGTTTCGGGCAGGTGATGTTCATGAGTGGAACGGACATAGGCGGCGTTACCGCAATCGAACGTCCGCATGTGATCGAGACACGGCATCAAAGAGGTTGTCGACCAGTCCGAACCTGGCGCGAAGCAGCCTTTGACGCACCGTTTCGATCATGCCGCCTAACGCCGATCTCTGCTGGCCGATCTATCCCGCTTGCGACTTCTGCCATTGCACAAGCCACATCGGAGCAATAGATGGTGCGGAACGGCCGCCCTTTTATGTCAGGCGGAAAAACAGGAACATGCGCATGACCGATACGCTCGACTCAGCGAAATTGACCGACCGCGTCGCGGCCCTGGTCGAGGCTGCCAAACGGGCCGGCGCCGACGCCGCCGACGCGGTTGCGGTGCGCGGCCGTTCGACCGGCGTGTCGGTGCGGCTTGGCAAGGTCGAGGGTACCGAGGCGTCCGAGAGCGAGGATGTCTCGCTGCGCGTCTTCGTCGGTAAGCGGGTGGCGAGCGTCTCGGCAACGGCCGCGTCGGACCCGAAGGCGCTCGCCGAGCGCGCCGTGGCGATGGCGAAAGTCTCGCCGGAAGATCCCTATCAGGGGCTCGCCGATCCGGCCTTGCTGGTCAAGAAGCCGCGCGACCTCGATCTGTTCGACGCGACGGAAGTCTCGGCCGACCAGTTGAAGGAAGCGGCGCTGGCCGCGGAAGCGGCGGCCCTTGCCGTCAAGGGCGTTACCAATTCGGCCGGCAGCGGCGCCAGCGCCGGGCTTGGCGGGCTGGTGCTCGCCACCTCGCACGGCTTTGTCGGCCACTATGTCGCCTCGCGTTTTTCGCGCTCGACCAGCGTCATCGCCGGCGAGGGCACCGGCATGGAGCGCGATTATGAATTCTCCTCGCGTCAACATTTCTCCGATCTCGACGCACCCGAAGACATCGGCCGCAAGGCCGGCGAACGCGCCGCGCGGCGCATCGGCGCGCGCAAGGCCGCGACCGGGCCGGTCGATGTGGTGTTCGACCCGCGCGTCGCCCGCGGCATCGCCGGCCATCTCGCCGGCGCCATCAATGGCGCGTCGGTCGCGCGCAAGACCAGCTTTCTGCGCGACATGATGGGCAAGCAGGTGGCGGCGGTCGCGATCACCGTCACCGACGAGCCGCTCCGGCTCCGTGGTCAGGCGTCGCGCCCGTTCGACGGTGAAGGCATCGAGGGCGAAAAGCTGCTCATGGTTGAGAAGGGCGTTTTGAACCACTGGTTCCTATCGACCTCGGCGGCGCGGGAATTGGGGCTGACCACCAACGGGCGCGGTTCGCGCAACGGCTCCTCCGTCTCGCCGTCGTCGACCAATCTTGCCATCGAGCCGGGCGAGCGGACGCCCGAGGACCTCATCAAGTCGCTCAAATCAGGCTTTTACGTCACCGAAGTGTTCGGCCAGGGCGTCGACATGGTGACTGGCGAGTACAGCCGCGGCGCTTCCGGCTTCTGGATCGAGAATGGCGAACTCGCTTATCCGGTCGCGGAAGTGACCATCGCCTCGAACCTGAAGACCATGTTTCTCAACATGGTTGCGGCGAGCGATCTCGATCGCAATTTCGGCACCGCCGCACCAACGCTGCTGATCGAAGGCATGACCCTTGCCGGAGCTTGACCAGGTCACTTCCGCCGGGGCTCGCGAGGATCTGCCGCTGCTGCGCGACGCTGCCCGCGAGGCGGGCGCCATCGCCATGCGCTATTTCGGCAACAATCCGCAAGTGTGGATGAAGGGCGGCACCTCGCCGGTGAGCGAGGCCGATCACGCCGCCGACGCCTATCTGCGCGAAACCTTGCTTGCAGCGCGGCCGGACTATGGCTGGCTGTCGGAGGAAACGGCCGACGATCCGGCAAGGCTTGCCGCCCGCCGCACCTTCGTCGTCGATCCGATAGATGGCACGCGCGGGTTCCTCGAAGGCCTGCGCTCCTGGTGCGTCAGCGTCGCGGTGGTCGAGGACGGCCGCACGCTTGCCGGCGTGCTCGAATGTCCCGCCACGGAGGAGACCTATTGGGCGCTGCCCGGTGAGGGGGCGTTCCTGAATGGCCGTCGCATTGCCGTGCGCCGCCCGGCAGCAATGGTCGAAATTGGCGGGCCGAAGCCGTTGATCGCTTTGATGCCGGCGGAATGGCAGGGCCGGCTGAGCCGCGTGCCCTATATTCCCTCGCTCGCCTACCGGCTGGCGATGGTCTCCAATGGCAGGCTCGACGCGACGTTCGTCAAACCCAATGCACATGACTGGGACATCGCCGCGGCGGATCTCATCCTGCGCGAGGCCGGCGGCGCATTGCTCGACCAGAGGGGCCGCGCGCCGCGCTATGCCGGTGAAGTGATCCACCACGGCGCGCTGGTCGCCGGCAGCGGCGAACTGCTCGCCGTGCTCTCCGGCATCATCGCAGGGCTGGGCGGTTGAACATATCATCAATGGTTCCAAAGTCGGCGGCTTTGGTCTAGACCTGTCACAAACTCACGATATGTGAAGGACCGACATGACCGCGGAAGACGGAAAGAAGCAGCTTTTGCACCTGGTGTTCGGCGGCGAACTGAAGACGCTGGGCGGGACAGAATTCCGTGATCTCGACGCGCTCGATATCGTCGGCATCTATCCGGATTATCAATCCGCGCAAACGGCGTGGAAAGCCAAGGCCCAAGCCAGCGTGGACAACGCCCACATGCGTTATTTCGTCGTTCACCTGCACCGGTTGCTTGACCCCGACAACAAGGCCGCCGGTTGACATTTGATGGATCATGAAGCCGTGAAAGGGCCGGCCACGAGGTCCGCGGTCAGAGGACGCCGCGGTGGCACCTCGAAGACATTCTGGCGCAAGATACGCGAACCGCTGGCGCAATCGCGATTCGTCAAGAACGCCATCGCCAGCCTGTTTGCTCAGTTCGTTCGCCTCGTCCGCCTGACCAACCGTGTTGTCGACGGATCGGCGCAGATGTCGGGCGGCGCCTACTCGGAGTTCGAACCCGGCATCATAGCCCTGTGGCACGGCCAGCACCTTCTGACTCCGGCCTACTATCCCAGGGGACGGCCGCTGGTCGCCATGGTATCGCGTAGTGCCGATGCCGAGCTCAACGCACTGATGATCGAGAAATTCGGCATCGAGGCGGTGCGCGGCTCGGGCGGACGCGAAAGCTCGAAGCGTCGCGACAAGGGCGGCGCCAAAGCGCTGATCGCCCTGAAAAAGTCACTCGCCACCGGCAAGAACGTCGCCATGATCGCTGACATTCCGCATGGCACGCCGCGCGACGCGGGACTTGGCATCGTTCTCCTGGCGCGGCTTTCGGGCCGGCCGATCCTGCCCGCCGCCATCGCCACCAGCCGCCGCAAGGTGTTGGAGCGCAGCTGGGACAAGACCACGATCAACCTGCCGTTCGGCCGCTCCTCGATCGTTCTGGGAACGCCGGTTTTCGTTCCGGCCAATGCCGATGAGGCCGAAATGGAACGCAAGCGCCAGGAGGTCACGGCCGCGCTCAACGCCGCGACTGCCGAGGCCTACCGCCTCGTGGATGGCTCGAAATGAGCGAGCGCTGGGCGCGCACCTTCCTGACGGCGTATCGTTTCGCTGGCGCAGCCGCCTACCCGCTGATCGGGCCCTATGTCGCCTGGCGCACCTCCAGGGGCAAGGAAGACCGAATTCGCCGGCGCGAGCGCTATGGCATCGCCGGGCGCGAGCGCCCCGACGGGCCGGTGATCTGGATCCATGCGGCGAGCGTCGGCGAGACGATCGCCGTCGTGCCGCTGGTCGAGAGCATTCTCGACTACGGCGTCAACATCGTGCTGACGACGGGGACTGTCACCTCCGCTCAGGTTGCCGACGAACGGCTCGGCGACCGCATCATCCACCAATATGTGCCGCTCGACCTCAAGCCGGCGGTCAGCCGCTTCCTCGACCATTGGCGGCCGGACCTGGCGATCATCGCCGAATCGGAGATCTGGCCGATGACCATTCTGGAGCTCGGCGCGCGCCGTGTGCCGCAGGTGCTGGTCAATGGCAGGCTATCCGACCGTTCGTTCAAATCCTGGAAGAAGCGCGCCAACATCGCCGAGGCGCTGTTCGAGAATCTCGCTCATGTCGTCGCCCAGTCGGATGTCGACGGCGAGCGCTTCCTCTCGCTCGGCGCCCGGCCGGTCACCGTATCCGGCAATCTCAAGGTCGACACCACGCCGCCGCCGGCCGATGAAAGGACGCTGTACACGCTGAAGCGCCAGCTCGGCGCCCGCCCGACCTGGGCGGCGATCTCGACCCATGACGGCGAGGAGGTGGTCGCTGCCGAGGTTCACGCGATGCTGCACAAGCGTCACCACGGTCTGTTGACGATCGTCGTGCCGCGCCATCCCGATCGCGCAGAAATTCTTGCCGCGCAGATTTCCGGCATGGGCCTGAAAGTCGCTCGGCGCAGCAAGGGCGACCGGATCACCGCCGATACGGACATTCTGCTCGGCGACACGATGGGCGAGATGGGGCTTTACCTCCGGCTGACAGAGATCGCCTTCGTTGGCCGTTCGCTCACCTCGGAGGGCGGCCAGAACCCACTGGAGCCGGCCATGCTCGACACGGCGGTGCTGGCCGGCCGCAATGTCCAGAACTTTCGCGAGACCTATCAGCGCCTGCTCGACAGCGGCGGCGCCAAGCTGGTGCGCGACCGCGACATGCTGGCCGGCGCCGTCAATTTCCTGTTGAGCAACGAGGTGGCTCGCCATGAGATGATGGCGGCCGGCGCGGCGACCGTCGACGAGATGCGCGGCGCGCTGGCGCTCACCTTGAAATCGCTCGAACCCTACATTCAGCCGTTGGTCGTCAAGTCGCGCCTCAAGGGCGCCAACGGCCGCTAAGATGGCCAGCGAAGCGCCCCCCTTCTGGTGGGAAGAACCGGACTGGCGGGCGCTGGCGCTGGCGCCGCTGTCGGCGATCTATGCTCTCGTTGCCGGCCGCCGCATGCGCTCGGCAGCGCGCGAAAAGGTTGAGGCGCCGGTGCTGTGCGTCGGCAACTTCACCGTCGGCGGCACCGGCAAGACGCCGGTGGCGATCGCCCTGGCCCGGCAGGCCAGGCGCATGCAGCTTAATCCCGGTTTCCTGTCGCGCGGCCATGGCGGCTCCTTCGCGCAGCCGCATGTCGTCGATCCGCATCACGACGCCGCCAAGCATGTCGGCGACGAGCCGTTGCTTTTGGCCGAGCACGCGCCGGTCGCAGTGACGCCGAACCGTGCCGCCGGCGCGCGCCTTCTGTTGGAAAAGCATGGCTGCGATTTCCTGATCATGGATGACGGTTTCCAGAGCGCCCGCATCCATATCGACTATGCGCTGGTCGTCGTCGATGCACGCTACGGCGTCGGCAACGGCCACGTCATTCCTGGCGGTCCGCTCAGGGCTGATATCGTCGACCAACTGGTTTTCACCAGCGCGCTGCTGAAGATGGGCGAGGGCCTTGCTGCCGATGCCGTCGTCCGCCAGGCGGCGCGTGCCGGCCGGCCGATCTTCGAGGCGCGTACACGGCCAAGCAGCAAGGCGGGGCTGGCCGGCAAGCGATTTCTCGCCTTTGCCGGCATCGGCCATCCCGACAAATTCTTCGACACGGTCCGTCAGGCCGGCGGCGAGGTTGCGCTGACCCGGTCGTTTCCGGACCACCATTTCTACGGCGAGGACGAGCTTGCCGAACTGTCAGCGACAGCGCGAGGTGCCGGACTTGGCCTCATCACCACCGCCAAGGACGCCGCCCGGCTGCGCCATGATGCCGCGTCCGCCGATTTCCTCGGACAGCTCGATGTGCTGGAGATCGACACCGTGTTCGATCCCGACCACGTGCCTGAACGCATCATCGACGAGACGCTGGATGCCTGGCGGCAGCGCAAGCTGCAGGGGTGAATCAGAGAACCTTCGAGCGCCGCGGCGGTCGGGTCGAACTTTTGCGGAGATGCCGGCGAAGGATCGCTATAGATCGGGTCTCATTCTGCGTAACCGGTTTAGCGCCGGCTGCGCATTTCGGGATGTGCCTCGATCTCGCGGCGCAGCGAGGCCGCGGCACTCACATAGGGCTCCTGCCTGGCGACGCTCCAGTATTTGAGCTCATCGAGCGGGATGCTTTCGCCGGTGACCGCGCAGCGCACGAAGGCGCCGGGGCTGGTCACCTGGAAGTCGCCGTCCAGGTAGCGGATACGGGCTTCCTTGCCGCCGGGGCCTTCGAAGCGGTTCATCATGACATGGAGCCGAGGTTCATGACGATGTCATCGCCACAAAATGCCGGCAAGGTCAAGCTTGGAGCGAGACAAGATTGGCTTTGGTCGGCTCTGTTTCAGACGACAACCAGCCGAGCAAGCCGGCAAAGCGGATGTCCGGCATCCTACTGCTCGGCTACGATGAACTCCTCGATCTTTTCCGCCGCCAGCCCGGCCTGGGCCGCGATGCGCCGGGCAAGCTCGGCGGCGGCGGCGCGCGGTCGCCCTGTAGGCCGATCGAGCCAGTAGGATATCGGGCTGAGAACGATGCGGTCGTCCACAGCGACGATGCGGCCTGACTTCAGTTGATGCTCGATCATCGGCGGCCGCGCCAGCGCGATGCCGAGACCATGGGCTGCGGCGTCGAGCACCAGATTGTAGTCCTCGAAGCGGCGGTCCTGCGGACGCGGGCGATAGTCCATGTCCTGGGCGGCAAACCAGGCGCGCCAGGCCGAGGCGTCGGAATCGTTGATCAGCGGGAATTTGAGCAGCCGGGCAGGGTCGCCACGGCCGATCTCGCGGGCGAGGTCCGGCGAGGCGACCGGAAACACATGTTCCTCGAACAGCTGCACCGAGACGCGGCCAGGGATGCGGCCGCGACCGCAGCGGATCGACAGATCGATACCGTCGTCGGCAAGGTCCGCCTGGCGGATGTCGACGTCGAGCACGATGCGCAGCCTGGACGGATTGTTTTCCAGCGCCGCCATGCGCGGCATCAGCCACAGCCCGCTAACCGAAGGGATCGAGGTCAGCCGCACCACGGCGGTGCCGCGCGGTTCGACCCAGCGGTCCGAATTGCTGGATATCAGCGCGAAGGCCTCAGTGGTGCGCAGATGCAGGCGGTTGCCTTCGATCGTCAGCGAGACCCCACGCGCGCCGCGATCGAACACTTTCAGCCCGAGCCAGTCCTCGAGCTTGGCGATCTGCCGGCTGACGGCGCCATGGGTGATGTTGAGTTTTTCGGCAGCCGCCGAAAAGCTGCCCGTCCGCGCCGCGGCGTCGAAGGCGCGCAGGGTTTCGAGCGGCAGTATTGCGTCAGAGCTGTGATCCATAGTCACAGCTGACCCTCGATTTGGTCGTTTGTCAACCGATCAGGAAAGGCGTTTTGTGTGTTTGAGGACATGAAACGCGGGAATAATGATATGAACGCCTGTACCGGCACGTTGAATACGACACAGCGGATAGATACCACGGCGGCCATTGCGGTGGCGCTGACAGTGGTCGGCTGGGCCTCCGCCTTCCCGGCGATCCGCGCCGGCCTCGTCGCTTTCGGACCGCTGGAACTCGGCGCGCTGCGCTTCGCCATCGCCGCGGTGCCGGCGGCGATCTTCCTCGCCGTCAAGCGGCCGGCGCTGCCCCGGCTCGATGAATTCTGGCGCTTTGCCTTCGGCGGCGCCGTCTTCGTTGCGCTGTACACGGCAATGCTCAATTTCGGCGAACTGACCGTTTCGGCGGGTGCTGCCGGCTTCATCATCAACGTCAGCCCGATCTTCACCGCGATCATGGCGATGGCGCTGCTCGGCGAACGCTTCTCAGGCCTCGCCTGGGCTGGAACGTTCCTGTCCTTCGCCGGCATCGGCATCATCGCCATGGGCGAAGGGCAAGGGTTGTATTTCGACAATGGTGCGCTGCTGGTCCTCGGCTCGGCGCTGTGCTCGGCCGTCAACACCATCGTGCAAAAGCCGTTGTTTGCTAGCCACCATCCGCTGACCATTTCGGCCTCGAACATGGTGCTCGGCGCGATCTGCCTGTTGCCTTTCCTGCCGAGCGGCCTGGCGCAGGCGGCGGTTGCCGACAACGCCGGTCTCGGTGCCGTCATCTTTCTCGGCATCGTGCCGAGCCTCATCGCCTACGCCGCCTGGGCGACGGCACTTTCCCGGTTGCCGGCGGCGCGCGCCTCGAACTTCCTCTATCTGGTTTCGCCTGTGGCGACGCTGATCGGCTTCTTCTGGCTGGGCGAGGTGCCGACGCTGCTCGGCATTCTCGGTGGCGCACTGGCGCTGGGCGGCGTGATCGTGGTGAATTTGAAGAGGTAAATCAGAGGGTGGGCCGTCTCTTGGCTCGAAAAGAGCCGCTGTATAGCGGCTCTTTTCGGACCCCTGCTCCGCAGCGACCCTCCCCACAAGGGGAGGGTAAGCTCCTCGCGAGACGTCCGCGGCCAAACTCCCTACCTCCCCCTTGTGGGGAGGTCGGACCGAAGGTCCGGTCTGCGCCCTGTGCCTCCTTACCGCCTGCCAAATAGCCGCTCGATATCAGCAAGCTTGAGCTCGATATAGGTCGGGCGGCCGTGGTTGCAGGTGCCGGACCCCGGCGTCGCTTCCATCTGGCGCAGCAGTGCGTTCATCTCCTCGGGTTTGAGCAGGCGGCCGGAACGCACCGAGCCGTGGCAGGCCATGGTCGCGGCTATCCTGTCCAGCCGCTCTTTCAGCGTGTCGACCGTGTCGTTGTCGGCGATCTCGTCGGCAAGGTCGCGCACCAACTGCTGGACATTGGTTTCGCCGAGCATCGACGGCGTCTCGCGCACGGCGACAGCACCCGGGCCGAAACGCTCTATGCCGAGGCCGAAGCGAGCCAGCGTTTCGGAATGCAAGGCAAGCCGCTCGGCATCCTCTTCCGGCAGATCGACGATCTCGGGCAAAAGCAGCATCTGCGACGGCACGGGGCGCGCATGCAGCGCGTTCTTCAGCGCCTCGTAGACCAGCCGCTCATGCGCCGCATGCTGGTCGACGATGACCAGCGAATCCCTGGTCTGCGCGACAATGTAGTTCTCATGCACCTGCGCGCGTGCGGCACCCAGCGCCATGCCGAGCAGCGTTTCCGCCGCCTCAGTCTGTCCGGCACGCGCGTCGGCGCTGTGAAGCGGTCCGGCGTCGAACGCCACCTGATCGTTTTCGCCGAAGCCGCCGTTTCCTGGTTCCGTGTCCTCAAATCCCCCGCCTTCCAAGCCCATGTCCAGTGGCCGCTGCGGCGAGCGGGCCGGGTCGAAACCGGCGAAGCCGGAGGCACGGTAGGCCGCCTCATAGCTGCGATGGCCGTTGGCTGGACCGGTATGCGCATAGGACGCTGCGCCCGGCCGGAACGCCGCCATCATGCCGGCCGCCCCTGATGTGGCGGCACGGATGCCGGCATTGGCCAGCGCCTCGCGGACGGCGCCGACGATCAGCCCGCGCACCAGCCCCGGATCGCGGAAGCGGACATCGGCCTTGGCCGGATGGACATTGACGTCGACGATGGCCGGATCGAGCGTCAGGAACAGCACCGTCACCGCATGGCGATCGCGCGGCAGCACGTCGGCGAAGGCGCCGCGGATGGCGCCGGCGATCAATTTGTCGCGCACCGGCCGGCCGTTGACATAGGCGTATTGCTGCAGCGCATTGGCGCGGCTGAAGGACGGGATAGAGACGTGGCCGGCGAGACGCACACCGTCACGCACGGCGTCGATAGCGATGGCATTGGCCGGAAAGTCGGCGCCCATCACTTGCGCAACGCGGCGCAGCCGGCCTTCCGCACTGTCGTCGGTCGCCGGCAGTTCCAGCGTCGAGCGGTCGGAACCGGCCAGCGTGAAGCGCACGGCGGGGAAGGCGATGGCGATGCGCTTGATCACGTCGCTGGTCGCCGAGCTTTCGGCGCGCTCGCCCTTCATGAATTTGAGGCGCGCCGGCGTGGCGAAGAACAGGTCGCGCACCTCGACCGTGGTGCCGCGATTGGCGGCCGCCGGCTTGACGGCAGATACGCGGCCGCCTTCGATGCCGATCTCGGCGGCGCTGTCGCCGTTGGCCGTGCGCGAGCGGATCGACAGCCGCGCCACTGAGCCGATCGACGGCAGCGCCTCGCCGCGAAAGCCGAGCGAGCGGATGTCGTGGATGTTGTCGGCGAGCTTCGAGGTGCAGTGGCGCGCGATCGCCAGCGCCAATTCCTTCTCCGGGATGCCCGAGCCGTCATCGGTGACGCGGATCAAGTTCAGCCCGCCGCCGGCGGTGACGATCTCTATTCTGGCAGCGCCGGCGTCGAGCGCGTTCTCGACCAGTTCCTTGACCACGCTTGCCGGACGCTCGATGACTTCGCCGGCGGCGATCTGGTTGATCATCGTTTCGGAAAGCTGGCGGATAGGCATGGGGTACTATACGCGGATTCGTCGCCCATGCGGGAGGGGCGAATTCAGGAATCCGCGCCGCTCACCGTGCTCCTGCATTTCACGTCATCAGCCTGGGCAGTGCCGCTGCCAGCGCGTCGACGGCAAGGCGAACCTTCAGCGGTAAGTGAGGCGTCTGCAGCCAGAGCGCATAGGCGTCGTAAAGAAATCCCGGCTGGTCAGATAACAGCGGGACAAGTGCGCCGGCCTGAATGCGCTCACGGACCAGCCAGTATGGCAGCCAGGCAAGCCCCATGCCGGCTGCCGCAGCATCGGCAATCGCAGCGAGGTCGTCGAACCGCAACCGGCTGACCGGCATGACTTCCAGCGCAGGCTGGCCGCTGCGTGGAAACAGCCATGGCTGAACGGCACGCCCGGAACGGCGGTAGATGATCGCGTGATGGCTGCCGAGGTCATCTATCTCCTGCGGCTGGCCGTGCCTGTCGAGATAGGATGGCGACGCGCAGACGACCATGCGCTGGCGCGCGACGCGACGCGCCATCACGCCGGCCTGATCCTCCAGATTGCCGGTCCGGATGGCAAGATCGCAGCCATCCTCTGCAAGATCGGCGATGGGATCGCTGAACGACAGGTCGAGTTCCAGAGCGGGATATCGCTGCGCAAGCTCCAGCAGGATCGGGGCAACGCAGCGCCGGCCGAAGTGCACGGGCATGATGACGCGCAGCTTTCCGCGTGGTTCGGAAAGTTGATCGGCCGCGAGTGCATCCGCAGCTTCGGCTTCAGCGAGTACCATCCGGCAGCGCTCATAGTAGGCGCGCCCGAAGTCGGTCAGGCTCTGGCGGCGTGTGGTCCGGTTGATGAGGCGCACGCCCAGACGCTCCTCGAGAAACCGGACATGCTTGCCGACCATCGGTCCGGACAGGTCGAGAGCGGCAGCAGCCGCCGCGAACGAGCCCAGATCGACGGTTTTGACGAACACGGCCATGCTCGTAAGGCGATCCATATTCAAAACTCCCAGTTTCTACTGTCTTGCCCAAGCAACCATTTATCTGCCGGATGGCCGCTGGCATAGCGTATTCGGTTCAAATATTTTGGAGTTATGACCGCATGGCACGTGTTGTTCGCTTTCATGAGCATGGTGGTCCCGAGGTTTTGCGCATCGAGAATCTCGATATTCCCGCGCTCGGTCCGGGCGAGATTCAGATCTGGGTCAAGGCATTGGGTCTCAACCGGGCCGAGGCGCTGCTGCGTTCGGGCACCTATATCCAGACGCCGCCGTTGCCTTCCGGTCTTGGCCTTGAGGCAGCGGGTGTCGTCGAAGCGGTCGGCGAAGCCGTGCACGGTTTTGCGCTAGGTGACGCCGTCAGCGTCGTGCCGCCATTATCGATGGCCCGCTGGCCCGCCTATGGTGAGATTGCCACATATCCCGCCGAGCTCGTGGTCAAACATCCGCCATCGCTCAGCTGGGAAGAGGCGGCAGCCGTCTGGATGCAATATCTCACCGCCTATGGCGCACTGATCGACATTGCCAAGCTCAGCAGAGACGACTTTGTCGTCATTACCGCGGCATCGAGCAGTGTCGGACTTGCCGCGATCCAGATTGCCAACATCGTTGGTGCGACCGCGATCGCGGTCACGCGGACATCTGCCAAGAGAGAGGCCCTGCTCAAGTTCGGCGCGGCCCATGTCGTCGCTTCAGCGGACGAAGATCTGGAAGCCCGGCTGAAGGAAATCGCCAGTCCGGACAACATCCGAGTGGTGTTCGACGCGGTCGGCGGCCCGATTTTCGCGCCTCTGACGGCGGCGATGGCACGAGGTGGCATTCTTATCGAATATGGCGGCTTGAGCCCCGAGCCGACGCCGCTCCCGTTGTTCGCCGTGCTGGCCAAGACGCTGACGCTGCGCGGCTATCTCGTCCACGAGATCACTGGCGATCCGGTGAAGTTGGAAGCTGCCAAGGCGTTCATCCTCGACGGATTGATGTCAGGTTCGCTAAAGCCGGCAATCGCCAAAACCTTTCCATTCGAGCAGATCGTCGAAGCGCATCGCTTTCTCGAGTCGAACGAGCAATTCGGCAAGATCGTCGTGACGGTTGATTGAGCATTAATGGGAGCCTCATGCTTGCGCGGCCAGCCAGTCCCGCACCTTGCGAGCATTGTCGCTGAGCTCCCGGTTTCTCGACCAGATGACATGAAAGCCCTTGCCGGTCGTCATTGTGTGGTCGGTGACGCGCACGAGCAGTCCCGACGCCAGCAGGCGCTCGGCGAGGTGACCCCAGCCGAGCGCAATGCCTTGCCCTTCCATCACCGCCTGGATCACCAAGGCATAATCATTGATGCGCAAGCCGCGCCCGGCATCGGTGATGTTGACCCCGGCCGAGGCGAACCACTCGTCCCAACTCGCGGCCTCGCGAAACGGTTCTTCGAGATGGATGAGCCGGTGTGATGGAAGATCCTCGACGGTTTCCGGCAGCCCGAACCGTGCCACATAGCTCACGCCGGCGACGGGGAATATCTCCTCGTCGGCCAGTGGCAGTGAATGATAGTCCGGCCATTCCCGGGGCTCGCCACCGCGCACAGCGAGCGGGATGCCCTCGGCGATGATGTCGAGATCGCGGTCGGCGGTCTGGATGCGCAGGTCAATACCCGGCAGTTCGTCGCGGAACTGCTGCAGGCGCGGCATCATCCAGAAGGAGCCGAAAGCGGTCGATGCGGCAAGCGTCACATGGCCGCCGGTCGCCTGTAGGCGCAAATCCTCCGCCGATTTGCGGATGTGCGACAGGCCAAGCGAGACGTCGGCGTGAAAGCGGTCACCGGCTTCGGTCAGGCTGACCTGACGATGCCGGCGCTGGAAGAGTTTCGCGCCGAGCTGCTCTTCAAGCCCCCGGATCGCATAAGACACGGCAGCCTGCGTCATGCCAAGCTCTCGCCCGGCGGCGGTAAAACTCGACAGCCGCCCGGCGGCTTCGAAAACGATCAGGCTGCCGGCGGACGGCAGCAGGTGGCGGAGGCTTCGCATAAGCTGAACTTATACAAGAGATCAGGATTTTCCAGCGTCACAGCTGTATTTTGTCTCGCTAAGTTGACTGGCTCTGGGAGGATGGAGTTTCCATGAACGCACCGGCCGCTGAAGTGACCGAACACGCCAACCGCCGAAGTGGCGGCCGCCTGGGGCGCAAGGCGCTGCGGGGAACTCCCATGGCGTCGTTTCCGACCCTGGTCCGTAAGATCCCGGTATATCAGATGGTGCCGGACGAGGCGGTGGAACTGATCCACCAGGAGTCGCTCTCCATCCTCGAAGAGGTGGGATGCGAGTTCCGCGACGACGAGGCCATTGCAATGTGGAAGGCGGCGGGAGCCGATGTCTCGGACACAAGAGTCCGGATCGACCGTGCCCTCCTGATGGAGCTCGTATCGAAGGTCCCGTCGGAGTTTACGCTCAACGCGAGGAATCCACAGCGTTCGGTGCGCGTGGGCGGAAACAACTCCATCTTCGTGCCGATGTACGGGGCGCCTTACGTGCGCGACCTCGACAACGTCAGGCGCTATGGCACGCTCGCCGACCTGCAGAATTTCCACAAGCTCGCCTACCTGGCCCCGGCGCTGCATTCGTCGAGCTCGATCATCTGCGAGCCGATGGAAATCCCGGTCCCGAAGCGTCACCTCCACATCATCCATTCAGCGCTGAAGCATTCCGACAAGCCGTTCATGGGCATCGTGACGTCCAAGGATCGAGCCGAAGACACGATGGCGATGGCAGGCATCGTTTTCGGCGAGGACTATGTCCGTGACAACCCTGTCCTGGTGGCGATCACCAACTGCAATTCGCCGCTCGTGTGGGATGCCACCATGTTGGACGCGATGAAGATCTATGCGCGCCACAACCAGCCACTGATCCTTGCGCCCTTCGCTCTCTGCGGCGCCTCGACTTCCGCCTCTGCCGTGGGAGCGGTCGCTCAGGTCAATGCGGAAGCGCTGGCGGGCGTCGCGTTCACACAGCTGCTGCGTCCGGGTTCGCCGCAGATCTACGGACAGTTCATGGTCACGGTGGACATGAAGACCGGTGCACCCATGGGCGGCACGCCTGAGGCGGCCCAGATGATGTATCTGATGGGGGCGCTGGCGCGGAAATGCCGGCTGCCGTGGCGCACGTCGGGCTTCCATGTCGGATCGAAGCTGAATGACGCCCAGGCGGGCTACGAGGCGAACATGCTGATGCATGCCGCCATCCTTGCCGGCGCCAACTACATCTGGCACTCCGCCGGATGGCTCGAGGCCGGCCTGACCTGCGGCTATTCAAAATTTGCGACGGACTGCGAACAGCTTGTCGGCTGGTACAAATATGCAGGCGGCCTTCCGTTCGACGATTTCAAGGAAGCGATGGCGGCGATCCGCGAGGTGGGGCCGCAGGGCCACTTCCTCGGCACCCAGCACACGCTTGAACATTTCGAGTCCGCCTTCTTCATGCCGAGCATCATGGACTTCAATTCGTACGAACAGTGGAAGGCCGAAGGGGCAAAGGACCACGACACGCGCGGCCGCGAGAAAGCGCGCAACATGCTGGCGGACTATGAGGAGCCGAAGCTCGATGAGGGCATCGCCGATGGTCTCGAAGATTTGATCGCGCTGCGCGAGGAGAAGCTGCCCGACAGCGTTAGTTAATAGGACAGGCGAAGACCTGACGGGAACCAGACGGGAGGAAAAAATGGCACTCTTCAGAAGCAGCGGTGATCGCGTGCCGAATGCGATCGAGGCGATGGCGGCAGAGACGCGTGCAGGTCGGATGGACCGGCGCGAGTTTCTGGCGCTGGCGAGCGCCTTCGGGGCATCGACTGCGCTTGCCTACGGTATGATCGGCCTTGCGGTGCCGGAACGGGCGTTGGCCGAAGAGCCGAAGAAAGGCGGAACGCTGCACGTGTCGATGTCGGTGAAGGCGCAGAAGGATCCGCGCACTTACGACTGGGTGGAGATGGCAAACATCACCCGCACCTGGCTCGAACCGCTTGTCCGCTATACACGCGAATTCACATTCGAGCCGGTCCTGCTCGAGAGCTGGGACGTCAACGACGACGCCACCGAATATGTGCTGCATGTGCGCAAGGGCATCACCTGGAACAATGGCGACGCTTTCAACGCCGATGATGTCGTCTACAATCTGACACGCTGGTGCGAGAAGGATGCCGCCGGCAATTCAATGGCCGCGCGCGTCGGTGCGCTGATCGACACAAAGACCGGCAAGGCCAGGGAGGGAGCGATCACCAAGGTCGATGACAATACGGTCAAGCTGAAGCTGAACGAACCGGACATTTCGCTGATCCCGAACTTCACCGACTATCCGGCGCTCGTCGTCCATCGCAAATTCGACGCCGACGGCGCCGATCCGATCGCCAAGCCGATTGGCACCGGGCCTTTCGAACTTGTGTCTTATTCGGTCGGCGAGAAAGCGGTCGTCAAGCGTCGTGAGAATGGCAAGTGGTGGGGCGGTGAAGCGCCGCTCGACAGTGTCGAATTCATCGACTACGGCACCGACTTCAATGCTTCGGTGAATGCCTTCGAATCGGGCGAAATCGACGTCAATTTCGAGACACCCGCCGACTTCATCGACATCCTCGACCAGATGGATCTGGTGAAATCGGAGGTCGCGACAGCGACGACGCTCGTTGCCCGGACCAACATCACGCACAAGCCTTATGAGGACCAAAAGGTCCGCAACGCGCTGCAGATGGCCGTCGACAACAATGCGGTGCTCGAACTTGGCTACGCCGGGCGGGGCACCCCAGGTGAAAACCACCATGTCAGCCCGATCCATCCGGAATATTTTCCGCTGCCTAAGAAGACACGCGACGCGGCGGGCGCCAAGGCGCTGATGGCCGAGGCCGGACAGGCCGACTTCGAGCATGAACTGATCACCGTCGAGGACGATTGGCAAAGGAACACCGGCGACGCGATTGCCGGGCAGCTGCGCGATGCCGGGATCAAGGTGAAGCGCACGGTGCTGCCGGGGTCGACCTTCTGGAACGACTGGACGAAATATCCCTATTCCATGACCATCTGGTACATGCGCCCGCTCGGCGTTCAGGTGTTGGCGCTTGGCTATCGCACCGGCGAGGCCTGGAATGAGACGGCGTATTCGAATCCTGATTTCGACGCCAAGCTCAAGCAGGCTCTCTCGCTGATCGACGTGGAGAAGCGCCGCGAGGTCATGAAGGACGTCGAGCAGATCCTGCAGGATTCGGGCGTCATCATTCAGCCGTTCTGGCAGAAGCTGTACAGCCACATGAACAAGAAGGTGAAGAATTACGCTGTCCACCAGACTTTCGAAATGGATCTGCAGAACGTCTGGCTGGACGCCTGAGTTAACGCCCAAGGCCGGGCGCCTGAGTTAACGCCAAAGGGGATTTCATGGGCTGCAAAAAAGCCGGGATGCAGGATTCGTGGTATTGAACGGTTCCCACCACGAAAGCCTGGAGATTATCGGATGAGACTGACTGTGCTTGCCGCCGCTCTCTCGATCGCAGCGCCTGCGGCCGCCCTTGCCGGGCCGGCATCCAATGCGGTGAAGTTCTTCTACATGCCCGAGGTCAAGTTCG
Organism: Mesorhizobium sp. WSM4842; assembly: GCF_055901575.1. NCBI lineage: Bacteria > Pseudomonadati > Pseudomonadota > Alphaproteobacteria > Hyphomicrobiales > Phyllobacteriaceae > Mesorhizobium > Mesorhizobium sp. WSM4842. The sequence continues at coordinate 5,133,653 of NZ_CM148372.1, read as the reverse complement.
AGGCCGACGCGAAATACCGCGACCGTTTCACCGAGCCGGTGACCAGGCTGTTCGACCTCAACGACCAGGCGCAGAAGAACAAGCCGGACGAGGTGCCTTGCATCGATTTCGCCCCCGGTCTCGACGCTCAGGACTATGACGAGAAGACAGTCGCCAAGACGCTGCGGCTGTCGGAAGCGGTGGATGGCGACAGCGCCAGCGTGACAGTGACGTTCAACCTTTTCCCGGAAGGCGATGACTCCAAACGCGAAATGGTCTGGTCGCTCAAGAAGATCGACGGTCAGTGGAAGATCGCCGACATCACCTCGAAGAGCAGCGGCTGGACGCTGAGTGCGCTCGAATGCCTGGCTGGCCAGACTCCGGAGTGATGCCATGGCCCGCACCTTGGCCCTGGCGACTGTGTGCCTGCTGGCGGCGGGGTTGAGCAGCACCGCTGCTCAGGGGCTGTTTGGCGCGCCGCCCGCAAACGCGCCGGCCGATAGTACGGCACCTGCAGCTCCGCCAGCCGCGCCGCCGCCAGCAGAAAATGAACCGGCAGCGCCGGTGCGGCCAGATTCGCCAACGGCGGTGGTGAAACCGTTCTACGAGCATGTCGGGCTTGAGCTCGATCCGGCAGAGCGTAGTCACTTCGCCGATCCCGCGAAGTCGGTGCTCGACAAGAGCGATGCGCTGCGGAAATCAGGGCAGGGCGAGTGTCTCGATCCCAACATGGCACTCGACAATGCGGCGTATGACAGGGCCGAGATCGACAAGAGCCTGAAGACTATTGAAGCGGTCAAGGGCGATGAGGCCAAGGTCATCGTCGCCTTTATCGTCGCTGGCAATCCGCACCGGCTGGAGTGGAAATTCAGGAAGGTCGACGGCGATTGGAAGATCACGGACCTTCTGTCGGTGACCGGCGAATGGGCGCTCAGTCAGTACCAGTGCGAGTGAGAACCGATGAAGATCACCAACATCCGCGTTACCCATGTCAACGTTCCGCTAGATGCCCCCTTCTGGTGGACGGCTGGTCTCTATAGCGGCGCCTCAAAATCGATCATCGAGGTCGTGACGGACGAAGGCGTGGTCGGACTGGGCGAGGCGCCGTGGTGGCATTTCGGCGAGGTGATCAAGGCCGAGATCGCGCCGGCGCTGATCGGCGCCGATCCGCTCGACATCGCCGACTGCGAGGCGCGCTGCGTGCCGCCCTGGCAGATCACCGCCAACACCGGCGAGAATGCCGCCTCGGTGGCGTTCGGCGCCGTCGAACTGGCGCTGTGGGACATCAGAGGCAAGGTCTTCGGCATGCCGCTCTACAAAGTCCTCGGCGGCGCCGTGCGCAAGGACATTCCGTTTTCGGAATATTTCTCGTTTCGCGCCGCGCAGGGCGGAACGGGTGGCGAGATGACGTCCGAAGCGATCGTCGAGTACTGCCTAAAGATGCGCGAGGAGCATGGCTCGACCATCTTCGAGGGCAAGCTGATCATGGGCGATCCCGAACTCGAGATCAGCACCGTGCGCATGCTGCGCGAGGCGCTTGGCGACAAGGCGCAGATCAGACTCGATTCCAACATGCAGTGGTCGCTGACCACAGCGCGCTGGGTGCTGCGCGAGATCGAGCCGTTCAACATCCGCAATTATGAGGATCCGGTCGCGACCTTCGAGGAGATGGCGGCGCTGCGCCAGCATTCGCGCATTCCGTTCTCCACGCATATCCCGGATCTCAGACGGGCGGTCGCGCTCGGCGCGCCGGATTACTTCGTCTGCAATTTTGCAGCCCTCGGCGGCTTGTCGAAAACCCTGAAATTCATCGCCGCCTGCGAAGCGATGGGCAAGGGGTTTTGGTGCTACTCGAACGATCTCGGCATCATGACATCGGCCTATCTGCATGTCGTGGCGGCGATGCCGTGGATTACCGAAGCATCGCAATCGCTGTTTCGCTGGCAGATCGGTGACGTCATCAAGGACGGTCCTTTCCGGCAGACCGGCAACACGGCGCGTGTGCCGGAGGGCAACGGACTTGGCGTCGAACTTGACCCCGCTGCAATGAAGCGCTGGGCGGGGCACTTCGCCGAACACGGGCCGATGGGCCATTTCAGCGACCCGAACAATCCCGGACGCTACCGGCGGCTGCCGCTCAACTGATGCAACGTGCGTTCCTTAGAAACTCAGGCTCACCCGCGCCCGCGATAGGGCGCAACACCGGTGTCGGGCAGCCATGCGCCTTCCGGCGGCGCGCCGGTCTGCCAGAACACGTCGATCGGAATGCCGCCGCGCGGATACCAATAGCCGCCTATGCGCAACCACAGTGGTTTGGTCGCGGCGATGATGCGGCGGCCGATCATGACGGTGCACTCTTCATGGAAGGCGCCATGGTTGCGAAACGAGGTCATGAACAGCTTCAGCGACTTCGATTCCACCAGCAGCGTGTCGGGTGCATAGTCGATTACGATATGGGCGAAGTCCGGCTGGCCGGTGACCGGACAGAGCGAGGTGAATTCCGGGCAGGTGAAGCGAACGATGGCCGGCGGCCCGTCGCCGCGCGAAAACGGCACGGTTTCCAGGACTGCCGCTTCAGGGCTCTGTGGCGCCTCGACGTTGGTGCCGAGCTGGGTAAGGTTTTTCGTATCGGTCATGGGCGGGTTCCTTACTGCATGTCGCCCAAAAGCCTGCCCACGGGCCTGACCCGCGCGGTTTTGGGATACGACATGCGCAAAACAAAAATTTGCCGCTCATTAGCACAATTTGAAACAGGAAGACGATGACCACTAACGATCCGCTTCTCCAGCCCTATCAGCTCAAACATTTGACGCTGAAGAACCGGGTCATGTCGACCAGTCACGAGCCGGCCTATTCCGAGGACGGCATGCCGAAGGAGCGCTACCGGCTCTACCACGCCGAAAAGGCCAAAGGCGGCATGGCGCTGACCATGACAGCCGGCTCGGCGATCGTCTCGCGCGACAGCCCAGCCGCATTCGGCAATCTGCATGTCTATGACGACCGCATCGTGCCCTGGCTCACCGAACTCGCCGATGCCTGCCACGAGCATGACTGCAAGGTGATGATCCAGATCACCCATCTCGGCCGCCGCACTGGCTGGAACAAGGCCGACTGGCTGCCGGTGCTGTCCGCGTCGCCGGTGCGCGAACCGGCGCATCGCGCCTTCCCGAAGACGATCGAGGACTGGGACATCGAGCGCATCGTCGCCGACTATGCCGCCGCCGCCCAGCGCTGCCAGGCCGCCGGCCTCGACGGCATCGAGTTCGAGGCCTATGGCCACCTGATGGACGGTTTCTGGTCGCCGGCCACCAACCAGCGCGACGACGATTTCGGCGGCACGCTCGACAACCGCTTGCGCTTCACCGGCATAGTGCTCGATGCGGTGCGGGCGGCGGTCGGCCAAAAGTTCGTCGTCGGTATTCGCATGGTCGCCGACGAGGATTTCGAAAAAGGCCTTTCGAAACAGGAAGGCGTGGAGATCGCCAGGAGGCTGGCCGGCTCCGGCAAGGTCGACTTCCTCAACATCATCCGCGGCTCGATCGAAACCGATGCCGCGCTGACCAAGGTCATCCCGGTGACCGGCATGCGCTCGTCGCCGCATCTCGACTTCGCCGGCGAGGTGAGGGCGGCGACGAAATTCCCGACCTTCCATGCGGCGCGGATTGCCGATGTCGCCACCGCGCGTCACGCCATCGCCACCGGCAAGCTCGACATGGTCGGCATGACCCGCGCCCACATGGCCGATCCGCATATCATCCGGAAGGTGATGGAGGGCCGCGAACACGAAATCCGCCCTTGCGTCGGCGCCACTTACTGCCTCGACCGCATCTATGAGGGCGGCGAGGCGCTGTGCATCCACAATGCGGCAACCGGCCGCGAGGCTGATATTCCGCACATCATCTCGAGAACCGAGGGACCGAAGCGAAACGTGGTCGTTGTCGGCGCTGGGGCCGGCGGTCTGGAGGCGGCGCGTGTCGCGGCCGAGCGCGGTCACAAGGTGACGGTGCTGGAAGCGTCGAGCCAGGCCGGCGGGCAGGTGCGGCTGGCGACGCAAAACCCGCGCCGCAAGGAGTTGATCGGCATTATCGACTGGCGGCTGGCCGAACTCGGCCGGCTCGGCGTCGATATCCGCTATGACATCTGGGCGGAGAAGGACGATGTTCTGGCGCTGTCTCCCGACGTGGTGGTTGTCGCCACCGGCGGCCTGCCGCAGAACCCGCCGCTGGTGGCGGGCGACAATCTCGTCACTTCGAGCTGGGAGATCATGGCCGGCAGCATCAAGCCGGCCGAACACGTGCTGCTCTATGACGACAATGGCGGCCATCAGGGCATGGGTGCGGCCGAATTGATCGCCAATAGCGGTGCAAAGCTTGAGCTGGTTTCGCCCGAACGCTTCTTCGCCCCGGAAATGGGCGGCATGAACCACGTGCCCTATATGCGCGCCTTCCAGGAAAAGGGCGTCACCATCACCATCAACACGCGGCTGCGTTCGGTGCGGCGCGAGGGCAATCAACTGGTTGCGGAGCTCAGCTCCGACTTCGCTGACGGCTGGCGCGGCGAGCGGCGGGTCGATCAGGTGGTGGTCGAGCACGGCACGCTGCCGCTCGATGATCTCTATCTCGCACTGAAACCGCTGTCGAAGAACGGCGGCGCGGTCGATTACGAGCGGCTGGTCAATGGCGGCGACATTTTTCCGGCGCGCAATCCGCAAGGCGGTTTCGTGCTTTTCCGCATCGGCGATGCGGTAGCCTCTCGCAACATCCACGCAGCAGTCTATGACGGCATCAGGTTCGGATTGCGGATCTGAAGATCACTTCGGATTGATTGGTGGCGCGCAGCCGAACCTCCGCACGGAGAGCCATCAGGCACGTCGGTCCGATCTGCGCGCCGCGCACGCTGTCGGCTTGCCGCCAGACACCGTACGATCTCTTGAACCGTGATTGCGGCAGGCCCCACTCAGAACATCCTGGCGGTAGCCATACAAAGTATGGTGATGACCAGCAGCCCACCAGCGATGCGTTCGCCCCTTGTCATTTTCGCGCGCAACTGCATTTCCGTCGCCGCGTCAGTGCCGGCAAGCCGCCTGCTGGCAGAGCCGACCAGCGCGCCCTGAATACCGGCGGCAACCAGCGCCGTCGCGATACCCAGGGCCAGAATGATTTCCATCGAACCGAAATAGCCGCTGTGGAAGAAATGCCAGAGCAGAGCGCCGGTCAGGAAAACCATGCCGGCCGCACCCATTTGCGGCCGGAAAAACCGTTCGATCCGAATCTCCGGATCGCGGGCGACCGCGATGGTCGTTCCAGCCCAGAACACACCGGCCATGACGTGAAGGCCGAGGACGACGATGTAGACATATTGCATGACCGCATTTTCTCCTTTCCCACCGCTTTCCATAGGATTAGATATCGAATGATTAGATGTCAATGTAAAGTCAAGGGCCAGTTCCATCGGCCTTTCCCTTGCTCTAGTGTCGGATCATGACGCTTTTTGACCGCCCGCCAGTCGGGATGAATCTCGCCCGCACCGCAAAGCTTGTCGCACAGGCCTTCGATTCCGCCTTGGTCGAGGCTGGCGGCACGCTGCCGGTCTGGGTCACTCTGTTGTCGATCAAGTCGCGCGAACTGGCCAACCAGCGCGAGCTCGCCGGCATGATCGGAATCCAAGGCGCGACGCTGACCCACCATCTGAACGCGATGGAGACGCAAGGCCTGCTGACCCGGCGCCGCGATCCGGAAAACCGCCGGGTCCATCAGGTCGAGCTGACCGAAGTGGGAGAGGCGCTGTTCCTGAAATTGCGCACGGCAGCACTCGCCTTCGACAAGCGGCTGCGGACCGGGTTGTCCGACGAGAGGCTGGCGGAGTTCGCGGAAGTCCTGGCGGCGCTGCGGGCGAATGTCGATTGATCCCAAACTGCCGAACGCATTGTTTCAGTGGCCCAAGGAAAGAGGGTTCTTCCCTTCGATTTGCGCGCCGCACATGCCGCCGGGTCCATCCGTGATCAGGCAAGGGCGCATCGGCCAGGGTTCGAAGACATAGCGATCGCCGCTACGGGCGAGGTCCACGGTTTGACGATACTGACGGACAACGAGCGTCATTTTGCACCGCTCGGGGTGCCGATGCTCAATCCGCTGAAGAATTTGCCGCCATTGCGACAGTCGGCGGCACCTTAGCCGGACTTACCCGTCAGGCCGCCATTTCCGAAGCGGCATGTCAAGGTTGGCGCCTTACGCCCGGCTTCCCCGCAGCAGCGTTAGCCTGGCTTTCTTCGGCGCCCGCGCGACCAGCCATTCGCGTGCCGTGTCCTGCGGCATCGGGAAGGCGATGGAATAGCCCTGCACCTGGTCGCAGCCGATCGCCATCAGCGAATCGAGCTCGGCCTCGGTTTCGGCGCCCTCGGCGACGATCGAGATGCCGAGGCCGCGGGCGAGTTCGGTGATGGCCCGCACGATCTTGGTGTTGTCGTCGTTCTCATTGATGTTCTGGACGAAGCGGCGATCGATCTTCAGCCGGTCGATCTCGTTCGGGTTGACGTGGCTGAGCGACGCGTAGCCGGTGCCGAAATCGTCGAGTTCGAGATGAACACCGGCGGCGCGGATGTGCCGTAGCTTTGCCGCGATGCCGGTCTTCTCGTCGTCGAGAATGACGGATTCGACGATTTCCAGCGAAAGTTTCTGTGGCGGCAGCCCAGTTTTTTCCAGCACGCCGAACAGGAAGGCGTCGAAATCGGGCTCACGCAGTTCGGAGCCGGACACGTTGACGGCGAGCCGTCCAAAGGCAACACCGGCGCGGTTCCACTCGGCCGCCTCGCTGATTGCCTTGGCGATGACGATGCGGCCGATCTCCGGCATGAGTCCGCATTTTTCGGCGACGGGAATGAACTCGCCCGGTGCGATCATGCCGCGCTCGGCATGTCTCCAGCGAACCAGCGCCTCGATGCCGCCGATGGTACCGTTCGACAACGAAACCTGCGGCTGGAAATAGACCTGGAACGCCTTCTCCGCGATCGCGATCCTAATGTCATGCTCGAGCTGCTTGCGGAAATCGAGTTCATGCCGCAACTCCTCGGAGAAGAATGAGAGGCTGCCGCCACTCTGCTTTTTGGCGGAGTGGAGCGCGAGGTCGGCATGGACGAGCAGATCTTGCGCATTGTCGGCGTCGACCGGATAGACGGCGACGCCGGCGCTGGCGCCCGGAAGGATGGTCGTGCCCCGAAAGACGATCGGTTCGTTGATCTGCGTCAGAACGCGCCTGGCGACCATGTTGATGTCCTCGGTGCCGCCGGCACCATTGAGGATCATTACGAACTCATCACTGCCGAGACGCACGCAGAGATCCGAAGCCCGGCAGGAATCGCGCATGCGCTGCGCCGTCACCACCAGCACATAGTCGCCGGCGGCGTGGCCAAGCGTGTCGTTGATCTGCTTGAACCGGTCGAGGTCGAGGTGGACCGCCGCAAGCCGCTCTCGCCGGCGCTGTGCCCCCTTGATCAGCGTATCGAAATGGTCGGTCAGGAAGGTGCGGTTGTGCAGGCCGGTAAGGCCGTCATGCACGGCGATGAAGGCCATGGAATTGCGGGCATCGATCAGTTCATGCGTCTTGCGCAGAATGGCGTTCGACATCGGCCTGAAGATGAAAAGTGCCACCAGCACGATGACGCCGATGGTGGTGTAGAACAGCGTTCGATGGAGATCGAGAAGTGTTTCCGATCGCGCATCGGCATGGGCGCTGATGCGCTGGCCGAGTGCCGCATAGCCCGACAGGGTCGCATTGGCGATGGAAGCGTCGAGGTTGACGCGTTCGCCGCCGCCCTTGTAGCCGCCATTATCGGCCATACCGAGTCGTGATTCGAACGCTGAAACCAGGCGTTGGCCGTTGGCGATAAGCCCGACCGAGAAGTAATCGAGATGAAACGGCTTGGCGAAAAGCACGCTCTCGACTGACTTTGGATCGAACCTTGCCGGTGACGTCGGGTCGGCGACGACCCGCTCGAGCAGAAGGTCGTAGTTCCTCTCGAACTCCGCCGTGGCCTGTTTGAATGCGGTGACCAGAGCCGGTTGTTGGTTGCGCGAAGCAGCACCTGCAGCGTTTGCAAGGAAGACAATGCGTTGCGACAGCGTCTTTTGCATGCCGACAATATTGAGCAGCGTATCGTCGTGCCGCTGGGCAGCCATCATCTGCTGGAGAAGGATGAAGGAGGCCATCACCATGGCTGCAATGATCAGCAGCGCCAGCCAATAGCCGGCCTTGATCAACAGTATGAGCCTGCCCGAAATGGATTGCGCCGGTTGCTGCGACATTTTCTGGGGCGGTCCCTCTCGCCGACAGATTGTTAGGTGTGAGAACCATTGGCTTGAAAGTGTTAACAGCTCCGGAAGTCGACAGAGCTGCGATAGCGACAGCGGTGGAAAGCTCGCGAAATGGTTATCGCGTTCTTTCGCGCCGCAGCTGCATTTGAATATCCGCCATTTGGCGTCATTCTGGCCAACGGCCGTCGCGTCACCGAAGCGGTCGCTTTTGCGGTGGATTTTTCGCCCGCGCGGGGCGACAGTCCATTCAAATCTCAACAGGGCCTGATCATGAGCGCGGCATTCCTCTCCCATATCGACAGCGAACTTCAAGGGCTGAAATCGGCCGGCCTCTACAAATCCGAGCGGGTGATCACCTCGACGCAGTCGGCAGAGATCGAGGTGGGCGGCGAAAAGGTGCTGAATTTCTGCGCCAACAACTATCTCGGGCTCGCAGACAGCGCCGAATTGCGCGACGCGGCCAAGCAGGCGCTTGACCGATACGGGTACGGCATGGCGTCGGTGCGTTTCATCTGCGGCACGCAGGAAGAGCACAAGCAGCTCGAGGCGACGATTTCTGGCTTCCTCGGCATGGAAGATACGATCCTCTACGGCTCGTGCTTCGACGCCAATGGCGGCCTGTTCGAGACGCTGCTCGGTGAGGAGGATGCGGTCATCTCCGACGCGCTGAACCACGCCTCGATCATCGACGGCGTGCGGCTATCGAAGGCGAAGCGCTACCGCTACGCCAACAACGACATGGCCGATCTGGAGGCGCGGCTGAAGGAGGCAAGGGATTGCCGTTTTCGGCTGATCGCCACCGATGGTGTATTTTCCATGGACGGCATCATAGCCAATCTGAAGGGCGTCTGCGATCTCGCCGAGAAGTACGATGCAATGGTGATGGTGGATGACAGCCATGCAGTCGGCTTCGTTGGCAAGAACGGCCGCGGCTCGGCCGAGCATTGTGGCGTCGAGGGCAGGGTGGACATCATCACCGGCACGCTTGGCAAGGCATTGGGCGGCGCATCGGGCGGCTACACATCGGCCAAGAGCCAGGTGGTCGACTGGTTGCGCCAGCGCTCGCGTCCCTATCTGTTTTCCAACACGCTGATGCCGGCGATCGCCGGCGCCTCGATCCGGGTTTTCGAACTGATCGGCAATGGCGATGCGCTGCGTCAGCGTCTCTATGCCAATGCGGCGCGCTTCCGGTCTGAAATGGGTAAGCTCGGCTTTACGCTTGCCGGCGCCGATCATCCGATCATCCCGGTCATGCTGGGCGATGCGACACTGGCGCAGGAGATGGCGGCGCGCATGCTGAAGTGCGGCATCTATGTCATCGGCTTCTCGTTTCCGGTGGTGCCTAGGGGCCAGGCGCGCATCCGCACGCAAATGTCGGCCGCCCATTCCAGTGCCGACATCGACCGCACAGTCGAGGCGTTCGGCGCGGTCGGGCGCGAACTCGGTGTGATTTCCTGAACGGCCGGAAGCCAAAAGCGGTTCCGGATCAAGAGATTCAAGGGACAAAAGAATGTCGAACATGATGAAGGCGCTGGTCAAGGCCAAGGCCGAGCCGGGCATCTGGATGGAAGAAGTGCCAGTGCCGGAAATCGGCCCCAACGACGTTCTGATCAAGATCAAGAAGACCGCGATCTGCGGTACCGACGTCCACATCTACAATTGGGATCAGTGGGCGCAGAAGACCGTGCCGGTGCCGATGGTGACCGGCCACGAATTCGTCGGCACTGTCGCCGATTTCGGTGCGGCGGTCACCGAATACAAGATCGGCCAGCGTGTGTCGGGCGAAGGCCACATCGTCTGCGGCCACTGCCGCAACTGCCGGGCGGGCAGGGGACATCTGTGCCGCAACACGCTCGGCGTCGGCGTCAACCGGCCGGGTGCCTTCGGCGAATATCTGGCGATCCCGCAGCACAATGTCGTGCCGATCCCCGACGATGTGCCCGACGAGATCGCTGCAATCTTCGATCCCTTAGGCAATGCGGTTCACACCGCGTTGTCCTTCGATCTCGTCGGCGAGGACGTGCTGGTCACCGGCGCCGGGCCGATCGGCATCATGGGTGCGCTGGTGGCGCAGTGCGTCGGCGCGCGAAAAGTGGTCATCACCGACATCAACCCGGTGCGGCTGGCGCTGGCGAAAAAACTCGGCGTCCAGCATGTGGTCGACGCGTCGAAGGAAAAGCTGCGCGATATCATGCCGGCGCTCGGCATGACCGAAGGTTTTGACGTCGGCCTCGAAATGTCGGGTGCGGCACCCGCCTTCCGCGACATGATCGACGCCATGAACAATGGCGGCAAGATCGCCATTTTGGGCATCGCGCCGACCGGCTTCGAGATCGACTGGAACAAGGTCATCTTCAAGATGCTGCATCTCAAGGGCATCTATGGCCGCGAGATGTTCGAGACCTGGTACAAGATGATCGCACTGGTGCAGGGACCGCTCGATGTCAGCGGCCTGATCACCCACCGCATCGGCGTGGACGACTATATCTCCGGCTTCGAGGCGATGAAGAGCGGCAATTCGGGCAAGGTGGTGATGGACTGGTGAGCGCCTAATCCCTGCTCAGAGCCTTCTTGAGCGCAACCAATCCGTTTGTGATCGCGGTGCGCTCGCCAGCGCTGAGTTTTGCCAGCAATTCCCGTTCGAACGCCTTCGCCAGCGGCACCATTTCGCGATAGGCGGCAAGGCCCGCTCCAGTCAGCGTCAGATGCTCGATGCGGCGGTCTTTTTCATCCGGTTTTCGTGTGAGCCAGCGACGCCGTTCGAGTTCGGCGACGGCGCGCGAAACTTTGGTCTTGTGCATCGCCGATTGTTCGCCGAGCGCTGTCGCGGTCATACTGCCGTGCTGTCCGAGCCCGGCCAGCGTGCGCCATTCGGGCCGCGTCAGGCCGTGGCGATCTTTGTAAACCCTGGAAAATTCGCGGCTGACAGCGTCGGCGAGCCGGTAAAGCCGATAAGGCAGGAAGCTTTCGAGCTCGAGGATTTCCGGTTCCATGTTCCGCGTCCGCGCAGCATGCATTGCTGGTTGATAGTTACATTTTCGATGGTTACAAATGAAACCAGTTTGGTCAATTCCGGAGCGCCGCGCGTCCTCGTGGACGCACAAAAGACGCTCTGGCAGGGTGAATCCGGGAGGAAACCATGGCCTTTTCCTACATGCCGGGGTTCGGCAACGACTTCGAAACTGAAACCTTGCCCGGTTCGCTGCCGCAAGGGCGGAACTCACCGCAGCGGCCGGCCTACGGCCTCTATGCCGAGCAGCTCTCAGGCTCGCCCTTCACCGCGCCGCGCGGCACCAACGAGCGTTCCTGGCTCTATCGCATCAGGCCGAGCGTCAGGCACACCGGCCGCTTCAAGGCGGCGACCTATCCGCTGTGGAAGAGCGCGCCGAATATCGGCGATCACGAACTGGCGCTCGGCCAATATCGCTGGAATCCGGTGCCGATGCCGAAGGAGCCGACGGACTTCATTGCCGGCATGCGCTCGATCACCACCGCCGGCGACGTGCTTGGCCAGACCGGCATGGCGGCGCATGTCTATGTCGCCAACCGCTCGATGGTCGACGACCATTTCTTCAACGCCGACGGCGAGTTGCTGGTCGTGCCGCAGGTGGGGGCGCTGCGCTTCGTTACCGAAATGGGCGTCATCGAATTGCGACCCGGCGAGATCGCGGTGCTGCCGCGCGGCCTCGTGTTCAAGGTCGAACTGGTCGATGAAACAGTGCGCGGCTATGTCTGCGAGAATTACGGCGCCAAGCTGACGCTGCCGGATCGTGGCCCGATCGGCGCCAATTGCCTGGCCAATCCGCGCGATTTCAAGACGCCTTGCGCCTGGTTCGAGGACAAGGAGACGCCTTGCCGGCTGATCGTGAAATGGTGCGGCCAGTTTCATGTCGCCGAACTCGACCATTCGCCGCTGGACGTGGTGGCGTGGCACGGCAATTATTCGCCCTATAAATATGATCTTGCAACGTTTTCGCCGGTCGGGGCGATCCTGTTCGACCATCCCGATCCGTCGATCTTCACGGTGCTGACCGCGCCGAGCGGCGAGGAGGGCACCGCCAACATCGACTTCGTCACCTTCCCGCCGCGCTGGCTGGTGACCGAAAACACGTTCCGTCCGCCCTGGTACCACCGCAACATCATGAGCGAGTTCATGGGCCTGATCCACGGCCAGTACGACGCCAAGGAGGAGGGCTTCGTTCCGGGCGGCATCAGCCTGCACAATCTGATGCTGGCCCACGGGCCTGACGCGTCTGGCTTTGAAAAGGCCTCGCGCGCCGAGCTGAAACCGGTCAAGCTCGACAACACCATGGCCTTCATGTTCGAGACGCGATTCCCGCAGATGCTGACCCGCTACGCCGCCGAAGTTGAAACCCGGCAGGAGAATTACATCGACTGCTGGGCCGATCTGAAGAAGCGCTTCAACGGCACGCCCGAGGGCGACTGGTCTTGAGCGCTGATCCTACGCGGGATCGGCTGGTGCTGCTGGGCTCGAAGGGCGGCCCGGCGCTCCGCCCGAGCGGGCCGTGGCCAAGTTCGTCGCTGCTGGAGATCGGCGGTCGCAACATCGTCGTCGATTGCGGGCTTGGCGTGACGCGCGGGCTGGCCGACGGCTGCATCAGCCTGAAGGCGCTCGATCTGGTCTTCATCACGCATCTGCATTCCGACCATGTGCTGGAACTCGGTCCGCTGATCCACACCGCATGGACGGCGGGTCTGGCGACACCGGTCGCTGTGTTCGGCCCGCCCGGCACTGGCCATTACTGGCAGCGCTTTTGCCAGGCGATGGAATTCGACATCGAGATACGCATCGCCGACGAGGGCCGGCCTGATATCGGAGATATGGTTTCGATCATCGAATTCGGCGAAGGCGGGGTGACGGAGCAGCGCGGCCTGAAGGTTTCGGCGCTGCGCGTCGACCATCCGCCGGTGACCGACTGCTTTGCGCTGCGCTTCGAGCACGCCGGACAAAGCGTCGTATTCTCTGCCGATACGACGTTCTTTCCGCCATTGGCCGATTTTGCCAAAGGCGCCGACATCCTCGTCCATGAGGCCATGCTGGAGGAGGGTATCGAGCGGCTCGTTGCGAAGACCGGCAACGGCGCGCGGCTGAGGGAACATCTGCTCGCCAGCCACAGTCTTGCCGGGGAGGCGGGGCGCATCGCCACCGACGCTGGGGTCGGGCGACTGGTGCTCAACCACCTCATTCCGGCCGACGATCCCGAGATCGACGAGGCCGACTGGATCGCCGCCGTCAGGAAAACATGGGCCGGTGACTTGACGATCGCCCGCGACGGCCTTGTTGTGGGACTGGAGCATGATCCCGAACCGGACCGCTAGCGAAAGTGAGAACCGGTTTTCGGAAGAGATCAGGCGCAGAACAAAAATTCAAAGCGGCACCAAAGCCGCACCAGGAGAGGAAACCGCATGAAGCTTGCCACATTGAAGGACGGGTCGCGCGACGGAAAGTTGGTCGTCGTCTCGCGCGACCTGACGCGCTTTACCGATGCCTCGTTTCTGGTGCCGACGCTGCAAGCGGCACTCGACGACTGGAGCCGGATCGCGCCGCATCTCGCCGCCATGGCGGAATCGCTGGAGAACAATGCGGTGCCGTCAGCGCGCTTTCACGAGCATGACGCCCATTCGCCGTTGCCGCGCGCCTATCAATGGGCGGACGGCTCGGCCTATGTGAACCATGTCGAACTGGTGCGGAAGGCGCGCGGCGCCGAGATGCCGGCAAGCTTCTGGACCGATCCGCTGATTTATCAGGGTGGTTCGGACAGTTTCATCGCGCCACGTGATCCGATCCGGGCGGCCGACGAGGCTTTCGGCATAGACATGGAAGGGGAGGTCGCCGTCATTGTCGATGATGTCCCGATGGGAGCAAGCCTAGATGAGACGCGGGCCGCGATCCGGCTGGTCATGCTGGTCAATGACGTCACGCTGCGTTCCCTTACCGCGCCAGAGCTTGCCAAGGGTTTTGGCTTCTTCCAGTCGAAACCGTCCTCGGCCTTTTCGCCGGTCGCGGTAACGCCGGACGAACTCGGCGATGCCTGGGATGGCGGCAAGGTCAGCCTGCCGCTGCTGGTCGACCTCAACGGCAAGCCGTTCGGCCGGGCTAACGCCGGCGTGGACATGACTTTCGATTTTCCGGTGCTGATCGCGCATGCCGCAAAAACCCGGCCGCTGGCCGCCGGCACCATCATCGGTTCGGGGACGGTCTCCAACAAGCTCGACGGCGGTCCGGGCAAGCCTGCCTCGGCGGGCGGCGCCGGCTATTCCTGCGTTGCCGAACTGCGCATGATCGAAACGATCGAGGCCGGCGAACCGACAACGCCGTTCCTGCGCTTTGGCGACACGGTACGCATCGAGATGAAGGACAGGACCGGACATTCGATTTTTGGTGCGATCGAGCAGAAGGTCGAGAAATACGCAATTTGAAGCAATTCTATATCTAGCGTCGTTCCGAGACGCTGGCAGGATCAGGATGCCGTACACTGCTACTTATCTCTGGTTTGTGGGAATTTCCGGCATCGCTACTGCCTGGCTTCTAATTTCGGCAATCCGACTTTGCCATCAGGTTGAGGACCGATCTGAAAGACTCCGCAACTTCAGCAGCGTTGCGCGTCGGGCGAAGCTTATTTACATCGCTTTGAACCGGGACGTTGGAAGCGATGTTGAAACGCAAGCGCTGCGGCGTGGCATGATCGCTCGTCTGCTAGCCATAGGTGCTATCGGTATTGCTGTGAACTTGATTGCCTGGGCTGGTTGGGCGAGTATGTGACGTGGACCTGCTGGACCATAATCGCCGCATGGCACGCAACAATCTCTGGTCGAACGACCGGCTCTACCGCGCCGTGCTGCAGCTTGAGCCCGGTGAATTCGAAGCCGAGCGAACCAGCTTCTTTCCCTCGATCAAGGCCACGCTCAATCACATCCTGGCTGTCGATCATCTCTATCTCGATTTTCTCGAGCAGGGTGGCGTTGGCGCCGCGGCCCATGACGATTTCGTGCCGTTCGATGAACCACCAGCGCTGTTTGCCGCCCAGGTCGCTGCCGACCGGGGGCTGATCGCCTTCTGCGACGGTCTGTCGGCGGCCGATCTAGACCGCCGTGTCGTCACTGACCGGCGCGAGGACGGAAACATACCGGAGCGGATCGGCGACCTGCTCGCCCACCTCTTCATCCACGACATCCATCATCGCGGCCAAGTGCACGCCATGCTGTCCGGTACGTCGGTGAAACCGCCGCAACTCGACGAATTCTTCCTCGACTATGATCTGCAACTCAGGAAAGCCGAGGTCGAGAGGTTGGCAATTAATGGCGGCAATTAATTGTAGTTACGAAAATTCTTGACTTAATTATTGTAGGTACATAAATTTCGGATGAAGATCGTCTGGGACGAACCGAAACGGTTGGCCAACATCGAGAAACACGGGTTGGATTTTGCCGCGCTGGATGACGAGTTTTTTCTTGCCTCGACAATCCGGACGGCAAAAGCTGGTCGCCTCATCGCAATTGGCCGGATCGTCGATGGTGTCGTTGCCGTGGTGTTTGCCCGGCTCGGCTCCGAGGGCATCTCGATAATTTCGATGCGTCCGGCCAGCCCGGCTGAAAGAAGGTTGTTCGATGACAAAACGTAAGTTGCAGACAAAGTTCGAACCGGGGCGCGGCTATAGCAAGGAAGATTGGGATGCCGTTTCGGACAATCCGGAATGGACAGAGGAGGATTTTCGAAACGCACGTCCCTTCGCTGAAGTTTTTCCGGACCTCGCCGAAAGCATTCGCCGTTCGCGCGGGCGGCCGGCGCTCGACAATCCGAAGAAGCAGGTGACGCTTCGGCTCGATAGTGACGTGGTTGCACGCTTTCGTGCCGGCGGACCCGGCTGGCAGAGCCGGATCAACGACATTCTTCGCAAAGCCGCCGGCCTCACCAAGTAAACTTCGGCGCTTGGACCTTGCTCCTCCACTTACCGGTGCGACGTCACTGATTGGCGCACGTGTCCATCATTTGTCGTAGTCGCCCCATTCAGGGCCGAGTTCGTCAAAGTCGTCACCGATGCGGATCTTGCCTTTCAAGGCGCCAATGCGAGGCAGGAGGTCGGGCGATGCTGGCGGCACGAGGCGAGCCGTGACTTTGCCGCAGCGCGTGAGCACGATCTCCTCACCGGCTTCCGCACGCCTAACGAGTTCCGACAATTTGGCCTTGGCCTCGGCGACAGAAATATTCATGGCTAGAATCTGAGCAACAACTGATCCAACCGCAAGAGGTTAGGCCACTGCCTATTCCGCCGCCTGCACCTTCAGCACGCCGCGCTTGATCTGGTCCTGCTCTATCGATTCGAACAGAGCGCGGAAATTACCCTCGCCAAAACCTTCGTCGCCCTTCCTCTGGATGAATTCGAAGAAGATCGGGCCGATCACGGTTTTTGAAAAGATTTGCAGCAGGATCTTGGTCGTGCCGCCGTCAACCACGCCTTCGCCATCGATCAGGATGCCGTGCTTTTTCATGCGCTCGATCGGCTCGTCATGGCCGTGCACGCGGGCATGGGACATGTCATAATAGGTTTCCGGCGGGCCCGGCATGAACTTTAGCCCGTTGGCGGCCAGCCTGTCGGTAGCGCCGTAGATCTCGTCCGTACCGACGGCGATGTGCTGGATGCCTTCGCCATTATATTTCTTCAAATATTCGGCGATCTGGCTGGTCTCATCCTTGGACTCGTTGAGCGGGATGCGGATCTTGCCGCAGGGCGAGGTAATGGCGCGGCTGACCAGGCCGGTGATCTTGCCGTCGATATCGAAGAAATGGATCTGCTTGAAGCCGAACAGGTCGCGATAGAAATCCCACCATTTGTCCATGTTGCCGCGGTAGACATTGTGGGTGAGGTGGTCGAGATAATAGAAGCCGACGCCTTCCGGCTTCGGGTCGCGCGCGCCCAGCCAGTCGAACTCGGCATCGTAGGCCGAGCCCTTTTCCCCATAAGTATCGATGAAATAGAGCAGTGAACCGCCGATGCCGACGATTGCCGGCACGTCGAGCGTTTTATCTTTGCCTTCATAGGGCGTCGCGCCCTTGGCGACGGCATGGTCGAACGCATGCTTGGCATCGACGACCCGCCAGGCCATGGAGGAAGCGCAGGGGCCGTGCTTGTCGACGAATTTCATCGCATGCGAGCCGGGTTCGGCATTGACGACATAGTTGATGTCGCCCTGCCGCCAGACGGTGATGTCCTTGGTGCGGTGCTTGGCTACCGGCACATAGCCCATGCGGGTAAAAAGCTCGGCGAGCTTTTCCGGTTCGGGATGCGCGAACTCGACGAATTCGAAGCCGTCGGTGCCGGCGGGATTGGCCTTGCTGATCTTTGCGGGCGGTGCGTCGTGTGGGAAGGGGCCCATGGTGTTGTCCTCCAAAAAGCTCTGTGGCCGGAAAGGGCCATTTCCGCATAATCATAGCGCGGAACGGGCGCATGGTGCTTGCATTCAAACGCTTTAAATGATCGAGTGATGCGCGAACTGTGCACGTATGGAGAAGATTCTATGGATGATGCGCGCATCGACCGGTTTGACCGCAAGATAATGGCTCTATTGCAGGGCGACGCACGGCTGACCAACAACGATTTGTCGGAACGGGTGAACCTGTCGGCGTCGCAATGTTCGCGCCGCCGCCAAAGGCTGGAGGAGGACGGCTACATCAGGGGTTATCGCGCGGTGCTCGACCGCGACAAGCTTGGCTTCTCGCTGGTCAACGTCATCTCGGTGACGCTGGCCACCCACAACCGCGACAATGCGCAGCGCTTCGGCGAACTGGTGGCGCGGCTGCCGGAAGTGCAGGAGGCGCACGCGCTAACCGGCGAGATGGACTATATAATGAAGGTGGTTACGCCGGACCTGAAGTCGCTGTCGGAATTCGTCAACGGCGTGCTTCTGCCGCACGAGTCCGTGCAGCATGTGAAGACGGCGATCGTACTCGAAACGCTGAAGGAAACCGGCGCGCTGCCGATCTAAATTAGCCCTTCGACTGCCGGATCAGCCCGTAAAGATTGGTGCAGCGTGCGCCGGAACGGCAATAGGCGAAGATCGGGCCTTCGAGCTCGTCGAGCGCCTCGGCCTGGTCCCCGACATTCTCGGCCGTGATCTGGCCGCTGATGACCGGGATGTAGCGGAAAGCGAGCCCGGCAGCTTCGACCGCTGCCTTGACACTGTCCGCTGATGGCTGGCTGGGCTGCTCGTCATCCGGCCTGTTGCAGATGACGCTCTTGAAGCCGGCGGCCTTGATGGCGGCGATCTCTTCGGGCTGAATCTGGCCCGAGACCGAATAGTCCTCGCTGATCTGACGATATTCCATGATGGCGTCCTCGCAATGTTCGATGCCTGCTGGCCAGGGGCGGAGTCTTGCCACTCCCAGGGCTGGACGGCAATCCGCCCAGAAAGAAATCCCGCTGCGCAGATAGACATTCTCATGCGGGAAATCCAGCCGGGCTACTACAGCACCGCGCGTCCTTGGATCCACAAAGGACGCTGTAGCAGTTTGTTGCCTACACGTGCGCAAGCCGACCAAGTGGTCGGCGTCTCACCCTCCGAGTATCGCGCCTTTGATCTGGGCGATGTTGTTGTGCATCAGGTCGATATAGGTCGAGGCCGGGCCGTCGGGCTGCGACAGCGCGTCTGAATAGAGCGTGCCGCCCACCTTGACCCCGGTCTCGCTGGCGATCTGCTCGATCAGCCGCGCGTTGGCGATGTTCTCGACGAAGACCGCCGCCGCCTTGTCCTGCTTAACTTGGCTGACCAGCTTTGCGACGTCCGCAGCGGACGGCTCCGACTCGGTCGACACCCCTTCGGGGGCCAGGAAGGTGAGGCCATAGGCCTTCTCGAAATAGCCGAACGCGTCATGCGAGGTGATGACGACGCGTTTCTCTTGCGGGATCGACTGGATCGCCATCTGCACTTCACCCTCGAGCGCGTCGAGCTTCTCGGTGTATGCGGCGGCATTGGCCTTATAGGTGTCGCAACCCTCGGCGTCGGCGGTGCAGAAGGCGTCGGCGATGTTCTTCACGTAGATCCTGGCATTGGCGACCGATTGGAAGGCATGCGGATCGGTATCTTCGCCTTCAGCGGCGTCGGCATCGGCGAATTCGGGTTTGAAGTTGATCGGCGTGACGCCTTTGGTCAGAACGGCGATTGTCGCGTTGGTGGCGCTGGCGTCGACCAGGCGCTGCAGAAAGCCTTCGAAATGCAGGCCGTTGACCAGCACCACATCCGCACCCGCCATGGCCACCGCGTCGGCCGGACTCGGCTCGTAGACGTGGGCATCGCCGTCCGGCCCGACGATGGTGGTCAGATCGATCCGGTCGCCGCCGACATTTTTGGCAAAATCGGCAATGACCGTGAAGCTGGCGACCACTTTCAACGGCTCCGCGAGGGCCGATGATGCGCCAAAGGCGCTTAATGTTATAACGCTCATTGCCAAGGCGGTGCGGATCGATTTCAGCATGGAAAGGTCACCTCTGTTGGGATCAGGCGGTTCTGTGGCGGTGATGGATAATACGGGCGCGCAGGATGCCGCGCGTGCCGAACAGGATCGAGGCAAGATAGACGACGCCCGCAGACAGGATGATCGCCGGGCCGGATGGCAGCGACACGTGGTAGGACAACAGCAGCCCGGCGACGCAGGAGGCAAAGCCGATCAGCACCGCCAGCACGCACATCGGCTCGACGCGCATGGTCCAGAAGCGGGCGGCGGCCGCAGGCAGCATCATCAGCCCGACGGATAGCAGCGTGCCGAGCGCCTGGAAGCCGCCGACAAGGTTGAGCACGACGAGGCCGAGGAAGATGAAATGCACCGGGCTGCCCAGCCGGCTGACCGAACGCAGGAACAGCGGATCGAGACATTCGGCGACCAGCGCCCGCCAAAAAATGGCGAGGTTGACCAGCGTGACCAGCACGATGCCGCCGATCAGCGTCAGCGCTTCATTGTTGAGCGCCAGCACGGTGCCGAACAGCACATGCATGAGATCGACGCTGGAGCCGCGGATCGATACCATCAGCACACCGATGGCCAGCGAAATCAGGTAGAAGGCCGCCATCGAGGCGTCCTCGCGCTGGATGGTGAAACGCGAGACGGCGCCGGCGCCAAGCGCGACGATGATGCCGGCAATCAACCCGCCGATGGTCATCGGCAGGATCTCCAGCCCATAGAACAGGAAACCGGCGGCAGCACCCGGCAGGATGGCGTGGGCCATGGCGTCGCCGGAAAGGCTCATGCGCCGCAGCATCAGGAAGACGCCGACGGGGCAGGCGCCGAGCGACAGCATCAGCGACCCGGCAAGCGCCCGCTGCATGAAGGCGAAATCGGCGAACGGAGCGATGAGAAGACCGTAGAGCGTTTCCATCATGCTGCCCGCGGCCCGGAGCCGTGATGATGGTCGTGCCCATGGTCGTGAGCGTGACCACCATGCTTGTGGTCGTCGGGCTCGCACCAGGGCGCGTTCTCCTCCCAGGCTTCGTGGAAGCGGCGCGCGCGCAACAGGTTTTCCGGCCGCAGCGTTTCCTTTGTCTCGCCCCAGGCGATCGGCTGGCGCGCCAGCAGCAGCGTTTCGGGGAAATTCTGGCGCACCAGATCCAGATCGTGGACTACGACCATGATGGTGCGCTCCTCACCATGCCAGCGCTTGATCAGTGCGATCAGGTCGCCGACGGTCTTGGTGTCGACGGCGTTGAACGGCTCGTCGAGCAGGATGAGATCGGCATCCTGCAGCAGCACGCGGGCAAACAGCGTGCGCTGCAGCTGGCCGCCCGACAGCGTGTCGATCGGGCGCTTCTCGAAGCCGCCGAGGCCGACGGCCATCAGCGCCTGGCTGACCGACTCGCGATCTTCCCTGGTGTAGCGGCCGAGCAGCCCGCGGCGTGGCCACAGCCCGAGCGAAACCAGATCGACGACCCTGGCCGGAAAGGAGCGGTCGAGCTCCGACTGTTGCGGCAGATAGGCGGCGCGCACGCCGGGCGCCCGGACAACCGTTCCGGCCATCGGCTTCAACACGCCGACGATACCCTTCATCAGGGTCGACTTGCCCGAGCCGTTGGCGCCGACGACGGCGGTCAGCGATCCCCGGTGGATCGTGCCGTCGAGATGATGGATTGCCGGATGGCTGTTGTAGCCCAGCGTCAGGTCGCTGAAGGTCAGGCAGGTTTTGGTCATGTGACGATCCGGTGGCACGACTGGTACGGCGGCGGCGATTGGATATGTGATGTTATTACATTAGTCAACAAGTCAATCGGGCGGAATTGCGGCGACTAAACCATTTGCCGTGTCCTGTTTGGCCCCATGCCCTGCTGGCTCAAGAGGATTCACTCAGTCGACCTTGCCCCCGGCAGACGGCGACTCTAAAGAGGCGCAACCGACAATAGAAGGAAACATCCCATGAGCATTCGTCGCATCGATGTTGGCCCGCGCATGAGCCAGATCGTCATCCACGGCAATACCGTCTATCTGGCCGGTCAGGTCGGCGAGCCGGGCGGAAACGTCGGCGCCCAGACGAGGGACATTCTGGCGGCCATCGACGAATTGCTGGCCAAGGCCGGAACGGACAAGACCAAGATCCTGCAGGCGATCATCTGGCTGGCCGACATGAGCACCTTTGCAGAGATGAACGCGGAGTGGGACAAGTGGGTGCCGCAGGGCCATGCCCCGGCCCGCGCCACCGGCGAGGCCAAGCTTGCCGGGCCGGAATATCTGGTCGAGATCATCGTTACCGCTGCCATCTGAGATGCGGCTCTTAACCCTCCCCCTTGAGGGGAGGGTCGCGGAGCAAATGCCGCAGGGCGGCATTTTGCGAAGCGGGGTGGGGTCCGTGCAACCTCGCCGACCCCACCCCGTCTCGCAGTCTCTGCTTCGCTCCGACTGCTCGCCGACCCTCCTCCCCTCGAGGGGCCTCGAGGGGGAGGTTTACCCCTGCGAGGGCGTGAACCGCGCGACCAGCGTGTGGTTCTCGGCCGCATAGGTGAAACGGACATGGGTGACGGGGTGCTCGGCGCTCCATGTCCGCCGCTCGACCACCAGGCACGGTGCGCCGGCCTCGATATCGAGTGCGGCGGCAATGTGTCCGTCGGCGGCAACAGCGCGGATGCGGTGCTCGGCGGCACTCCACGGCACCCGGGCGATCAGCCACGGGCCGGGCGCTATGGCATGAAACTCCTCGTTGGCGGCCTCGGCCACGGCGGCCAGGTTGATCAGCCGCTGTTCGTGGGCGAACGGCCGCTTGCCGGCGAAATGCCGGCATTCCAGCGCCAGCACCGGTCCGTTGGAGTCGAGTTCCAGCAAGGCGCGATCCTCGGCGTTGCTGCGCCTTTTGTGGCGCGCCACACGCTCGTAGCGATAGAGCAGACCGAGCGCCTCGACCTCGATCCTGATGTCGTGGATTTCCAGCACCGCGGCTTGCGACTGCGGCCGCCGGACAAAGCTGCCCGAGCGGCGGCGGCGCTCGATCAGCCCGGCTTTGGCAAGCTGCGACAGCGCCTTGTTCACCGTCATGCGCGAACATTTGTACTCGGCCGTCAGTTCGTGCTCGAACGGGATGCGGTGGCCAGGCGCCCAGGCGCCGGACAGGATCCGCTCGCTGATGTCGGACAGGATGCGCTGATGCAGCGAGAGAGATTCGCCGAGGTCCACATCCAATGCCTCAGTCATGCTCATCCCGAAAGCGCCGTCATCACTTTGCGAAAACGCTCGGCAATGGCATCGCGCCTTGCATGCCTGCCGCCGCTGACCAGTTTCTTGCCATGCACCCAGACGCAATCGATATTGGCGCCGTTGGCGAAGATCCAGGCATCGAGCACCGCATCGCCCGTCTTGCTTGCCAGCGAGGGATGCTTGCCATCGAGCGACACGAAATCGGCTGAGGCACCAGCGGCGATCTGCGAGGGCCCGGCGCCAAGCGCCGCACTGCCGCCGTCGAGCGCTGCATCGAATAGCGCGCGGCCGGTCGAACTGCCCGCCACCGCCAGCACGTTGCGGGCGCGGTGGGCGAGGCGCTGCGAATATTCGAGCTGCCGCAATTCGTCCGGCAGGCCGATCAGCACGTTGGAATCGGAGCCGACGCCGAGGCGGCCGCCATGTTGCTTGAACAAAGGTGCGGCAAAGGTGCCGTCGCCGAGATTGGCCTCGGTGATCGGGCAGAGGCCGGCGACTGCTCCGCTTTTCGCCATGGCCGCCGTCTCGGTCTCGGTCATGTGGGTGGCGTGGATCAGGCACCAGCGGTCATCGACCTTGGCATTGGCGAGCAGCCATTCGACCGGCCGCACCCCGGACCAGGCAAGGCAGTCCTCGACCTCCTTCACTTGCTCGGCGATATGGATGTGGACCGGTCCGCCCGGTACCATTGTCGCGATGTTTTCCAACTCCTCCGGTGTCACCGCGCGCAGACTGTGTGGGGCGACGCCAACGACGCCTTGATTCAAGGTGCGAACGGATTCGCGGCATTCCTCAATAAGCCGCGAGAACCGATTCACATCGTTGATGAATCGCCGCTGGCCTTCGTTCGGCGCGGCGCCGCCGAAAGTGGAATGCGCATAGAAGACCGGCAGCAGCGTCAGCCCAATGCCGGTGTCGGCAGCTGCGGCAGTGATGCGTTCGGCCATTTCGGCGATGTTGGCGTAGGGCTGGCCGTCGCGGTCGTGATGCAGATAGTGAAACTCGCCGACGCGTGAGAATCCAGCCTCCAGCATCTCGACATAGAGCTGCGCGGCAACCGCCTCGACCTGGTCCGGCGTCATCGACAGCGCAAATCGGTACATCACCTCGCGCCAGCTCCAGAAACTGTCGGCGGAAGGGCCGCGCAGCTCGGCAAGGCCGGCCATGCCGCGCTGGAAGGCGTGGCTGTGCAGGTTCGGCATGCCTGGCAGGAGGATGGCATGGCGTTCGTCGCCGGG
Organism: Mesorhizobium sp. WSM4842; assembly: GCF_055901575.1. Lineage (NCBI taxonomy): Bacteria > Pseudomonadati > Pseudomonadota > Alphaproteobacteria > Hyphomicrobiales > Phyllobacteriaceae > Mesorhizobium > Mesorhizobium sp. WSM4842. The sequence goes on along the minus strand of NZ_CM148372.1, from coordinate 5,109,441 downwards.
CTGGGATGCAGTGTTCGGCTCGACAGTAGCGATGCGGCCTTCACTGACGACGATCCGGGCATTGGAATGCCAGCCGTCGGGCAGAAGCGCCTGTTCCGCAAAGATCGCCGTCACGTTTTTCTCTCCTATTCCCTGTGTCCCGTGCAATGATATCACTTGCAGTGTGTTTCAATATGTATATACATAATCGCCGCCGATTGAAACGGAAAAGATAATGGCTGGAGAGAGCAAAAGCCGGGCAGGGGAGGTTCGCCTCTGGCGCAATGCGCGCCTGGCAACCATGGCTGAAAGCGTCGCCGGACTTGGCATCGTCGAACACGGTGCGATCGCCGCACGCGATGGCGTGATCGTCTATGCCGGCCCGGAAGCCGACATGGCGGCAGCACTTTTGCAAGACGCCGAGATTGTCGATTGCAAGGGCCGCTGGATCACGCCCGGCTTGATCGACTGCCACACCCATCTGGTCCATGCCGGCAACCGTGCCAACGAATTCGAGATGCGGCTGGCCGGCGCCACCTATGAAGAGGTCACCAAGGCCGGCGGCGGCATCGTCTCGTCGGTCAAGGCGCTGCGCGCTGCCAGCGAGCACGAACTGGTTACGCAGTCGCTGCCGCGCCTCGATGCGCTGATCGCCGAGGGTCTCACCACCATCGAGATCAAGTCGGGTTACGGGCTCGATCTCGAAAACGAGCAGAAATCGCTGCGTGCCGCGCGGCTCCTGGGCGAACATGGTCCAGTCACAGTAAGGACGAGCTTCCTCGGGGCTCACGCGCTGCCGCCCGAGGCGAAAGGCGACAAGGACGCTTTTATCGACCGGGTCGCAAAAGAGATTTTGCCGGCCGTCGCTGCCGAGGGCCTGGCCGATGCCGTCGACGGCTTTTGCGAAGGCATCGCCTTTTCGCCCGAGCAGATTTCTCGCCTGTTCGACGCGGCGAAAGCAGCAGGCCTGCCGGTCAAGCTCCATGCCGACCAGCTGTCCAATCTGCATGGCGCGGAACTCGCCGCACGATATGGCGCGCTATCGGCAGACCATCTCGAATACACTGACGAAGCGGGTGCGGCGGCGATGGCGAAGGCAGGAACCGTGGCGACGATCCTGCCCGGCGCCTATTATTTCATCCGCGAGACCAAGAAGCCGCCGATCGGCCTGTTTCGCCAGCACGGCGTCAGAATGGCGGTCGCCACCGACTGCAATCCCGGCACTTCGCCGCTGACCTCGCTACTGCTGACCATGAACATGGCGGCGACTCTGTTCGGTCTGACCGTCGACGAATGCCTTGCCGGTGTCACCCGCGAGGCCGCACGCGCGCTCGGACTGCTCGGAAAAACCGGCACGCTGGAGGCTGGAAAATCAGCCGACATGGCGATCTGGGACATCGAGCGCCCGGCCGAGCTCGTCTACCGCATGGGCTTTAACCCGCTGCATGCCCGCATCTGGAGAGGACGATGAGCGAACTCAAACTCAAGCCGGGCAACACAACGCTGGCCGACTGGCGCGAAATCTATCGTGGTGCCGTGCCGAAGCTAGACGCTGCCTGCCGGCCAAAAATCAAGGCCAGCGCCGAGGCGGTTGCGCGGATCGTCGACCGGGGTGAGCCGGTCTATGGCATCAACACCGGCTTTGGCAAATTGGCCAGCGTCCGCATCCCCGCCGCCGACCTCGAGACCCTTCAACGCAACATCGTGCTGTCGCATGCTGCCGGCGTCGGCGAGCCTATGCCGGTTGCGATCACCCGGCTGATGATGGCGCTGAAGCTGGCCAGCCTGGCGCAGGGCGCTTCCGGCGTGCGGCCGCAGACGATCGAATTGCTGGAAGCAATGCTGGCCAATGACGTCATTCCGGTGGTGCCGGCGCAAGGCTCGGTCGGCGCCTCCGGCGACCTTGCTCCGCTGTCGCATATGACCGCGGTAATGATCGGCGTCGGCGAATGTTTTACCCCGCATGGCCGGTTCCCGGCCAAGGTCGCCTTTGTCTCGCACGGGCTGGAGCCGGTCACGCTTGGCGCCAAGGAAGGGTTGGCGCTGCTCAACGGCACGCAGTTCTCGACCGCCTACGCGTTGGCCGCCCTGTTCGACGCCGAAGTGCTCTACCAGTCGGCGCTCGTCGCCGGTGCGCTTTCGACCGATGCCGCCAAAGGCTCCGACGCCCCCTTCGATCCGCGCATCCATCTCCTCAGGAAGCATCCTAGCCAGATCGAGGCGGCCGAGGCGCTGCGCAACCTGATGGCCGGCAGCGCCATCCGTGAATCGCACCGGGTCGGCGACGAGCGCGTGCAGGATCCGTACTGCCTGCGCTGCCAGCCGCAGGTGATGGGCGCTGCGCTGAGCGTGCTGCGCCAGGCCGCCGACACGCTGGGCACCGAGGCCAACGGCGTCACCGACAATCCGCTGATCTTCGCCGAGGACGACACCGCGCTTTCCGGCGGCAATTTCCACGCCGAGCCGGTGGCCTTCGCCGCCGACATGATCGCACTCGCCGTCTGCGAGATCGGCTCGCTGTCGGAACGGCGCATCGCCATGCTGGTCGACCCGGCGTTGTCGGGCATGCCGGCCTTCCTGACGCCGAAGCCCGGGCTGAATTCCGGCTTCATGATCCCGCAAGTGACGGCAGCGGCACTCGTCTCGGAAAACAAGCAGAAGGCCTATCCGGCCAGCGTTGATTCGATCCCGACCTCGGCCAACCAGGAAGACCACGTCTCGATGGCAGCACATGGCGCGCGCCGGTTGATCGGCATGGTTGAGAATGCGACGGCGGTCGTCGGCATCGAATTGCTGGCCGCCGCGCAAGGCTGCGATTTTCATGCGCCGCTGGCGTCGAGTGCGCCGCTCGAAGCGGTGCGCAGGCTGGTCAGGGCCGAGGTGCCGCATCTCGACAATGACCGGCATTTCCACCCCGACATGGAAAAGGCCATCGCTATGGTGCGCAATGGCGCTGCGGTGAAGGCGGCGGGGGCGGTGGCGCTGCCGGGAATTGCGTCGTGAGAGCGCACACGTCGATAGGTCGCGATCCTTCGCGCCGTAGAGCGCCAGCGCGGGGGGATTTCTCATGACTTTACCCTCCTGGCTCACCGTCACCCAAGGCACGGCACCCCTGCTGGTCTCGATCCCGCATACCGGCATCGATCTCGCCGGTCTTGAGGACCGGCTGGTGTCGCCCTGGCTCGGCCGCCGCGACGCCGACTGGTGGATCGACAAGCTCTATGACTTTGCCGAAGACCTCGGCGCGACGGTGGTGCATACGGCGATCTCGCGCACAGTCATCGACGTCAATCGTGACCCGTCCGGCGCCTCGCTCTATCCCGGCCAGGCGACGACCGGGCTCTGCCCGACCGAAACGTTCGATGGCGATCCGCTTTATCGCGCCGGAGAGGAGCCTGGACCGCCGGAGGTCGACGAGCGCCGCAAGAAATACTTTGTGCCTTACCATGCTGCCCTGCAGGCCGAGATCGACGGGCTACGCGCCCTGCATCAGAAGATCGTCGTCTATGACTGCCATTCGATCCGCTCGGTGCTGCCGCGGCTGTTCGAGGGCACGTTGCCGGTGTTCAATCTCGGCACCAATGACGGCAAGAGCGCCGATCCTGCCTTGCAGGCGATGGTCGACGAAATCCTCGCCGGAACCGGCGAGACATACGTGGTGAATGGCCGCTTCAAGGGCGGCTGGATTACGCGCAATTTCGGCCAGCCGCAAAACGGCGTCCATGCGCTGCAGATGGAACTCTCCAACCGCGGCTATATGCACGAGCCTGAGGGCAAAGGGACGCCCGACAATTGGCCGGTGCCTTACAACCCCGCATTCGCCGCGCCGATCCGCGCCACGCTGAAGCGGATCCTGGAAAGCGCGATTGCCTGGGCCGGGCGCTGACGCTCCGTCGCACAGCTCATTCGAAAGGGACAGTGACGCCATGACCGATCCTCGACATAACATCCGCGAAGTCCGCAGCCCGCGCGGCAGCGAGCTCAACGCCCGCACATGGCTGACGGAAGCGCCGTTGCGCATGCTGATGAACAATCTCGATCCCGACGTCGCCGAAAACCCCAACGAACTGGTTGTCTATGGCGGCATCGGCCGGGCGGCGCGCACCTGGAACGACTTTGATCGCATCGTCGCCTCTCTGAAGACGCTTAGAGATGACGAGACGCTTCTGGTGCAGTCCGGCAAGCCTGTCGGCGTGTTTCGGACTCACACCGATGCGCCGCGCGTGCTGATCGCCAATTCCAATCTCGTGCCGCACTGGGCGACATGGGAGAAGTTCAACGATCTCGATAAGAAGGGCCTGATGATGTACGGCCAGATGACGGCCGGCTCGTGGATATACATCGGCACGCAGGGCATCGTGCAGGGCACCTACGAGACCTTCGTCGAGGCCGGCCGCCAGCATTATGGCGGCAATCTCAGGGGCAAATGGATCCTGACCGGCGGCCTCGGCGGCATGGGCGGCGCACAGCCGCTGGCTGCGGTCATGGCCGGCGCCTGCTGCCTGGCAATCGAATGCGATCCCGACCGCATCGATTTCAGGCTGCGCACCCGATATGTCGACGAACGCGCCGACACGCTCGACGAGGCGCTGGAAAAGATCGAGCGCTGGACCAGGGCCGGCGAGGCGAAATCGGTCGGCCTGGTCGGCAACACCGCCGACATCGTGCCAGAACTGGTGCGGCGCGGCGTGCGCCCCGACTTGGTCACCGACCAGACGTCGGCGCATGATCCGCTCAACGGCTATCTGCCCAAGGGCTGGTCGCTCGCCGAGTGGCGCGAGAAGCGCACCAGCGACCCGAAGGCGGTCGAAAAGGCAGCGCGCGCGTCGATGCGCGAACATGTCGAGGCGATGGTGGCGTTCTGGAACGCCGGCGTGCCGACGCTCGACTACGGCAACAACATCCGTCAGGTGGCAAAGGAGGAAGGATTCGAGAACGCCTTTGCCTTCCCGGGTTTCGTGCCGGCCTACATCCGACCGCTGTTTTGCCGCGGCATCGGCCCGTTTCGCTGGGCAGCCCTCTCAGGCGATCCCGAGGACATCTACAAGACCGACGCCAAGGTCCGCGAATTGACGCCCGGCAACACCCACCTGCACAACTGGCTCGACATGGCGCGTGAGCGCATCGCGTTCCAGGGTCTGCCGGCGCGCATCTGCTGGGTCGGTCTCGGCGACCGCCACCGGCTCGGCCTCGCCTTCAACGAGATGGTGGCGAAGGGCGAGCTCAAGGCGCCGGTGGTCATCGGCCGCGATCATCTTGATTCCGGCTCGGTTGCCTCGCCGAACCGCGAGACCGAATCGATGAAGGACGGCTCCGACGCCGTGTCCGACTGGCCGTTGCTCAATGCGCTGCTCAACACCGCCTCCGGCGCAACCTGGGTATCGCTTCATCATGGCGGCGGCGTCGGCATGGGTTTTTCGCAGCATGCCGGCATGGTCATCGTCGCCGACGGCACACGCGAAGCGGCCAAACGCCTGGAGCGGGTGCTGTGGAACGACCCCGCAACCGGCGTCATGCGCCACGCCGATGCCGGCTATGACATCGCGATCGACTGCGCCAGGGAGCACCAACTCAACCTGCCCGGCATTCTCGGCTGAGCCGCGCCTTGCGCATTCTCCGGGCAGCCGAATACCGGTCTATGCCGTGGAAGAACGGCGGCGGGGTGACGACGGAAATCGCCGTCTCGCCCGCAGGTGCTGCGCTCGACGATTTCGACTGGCGCATCTCCATCGCTCGCGTTGAAAGCGGCGGGCCATTCTCCGGGTTTGCCGGAGTGGACCGAACCTTGGCCGTGCTGGAAGGCGAAGGGATCATCCTTGATATCGCCGGCCGCCCGGCGGCTACGGTGACCAAAGCTTCCGCCCCACTTTCCTTTCCGGCCGATGTGCCGACGCAAGCGGCGCTGATCGCCGGTCCGATCACCGATCTCAACGTCATGACGCGGCGCGGACGGATGACCCACGCAGTCGAGCGCGTGGTGATTTCGGCCCCGACAGATATCCAGTCGGTGGCCGACGCGACCCTCATCCTGTGTTTTGACGGCGAGATCACGGTGGCCGGCGCGACGCCTGTCCGCATCGGGCCGCGCGACACGCTGTTGCTCGGGCCGGACGCCCTAAAATGGCGCCTGGAGCCTGCCCGAACGGCGACGCTGTTCGTGATCAGGATCGAACGGGTTGCTGCAAACGATTAACGCCTGTTTCGAAACATGATCGCAACACCGGCGAAATATGCCGTAAGCTCAAGCCCACATCACGAAAAAGCCCGAATCCTTCCGTCGATCAAGTCCCGACGGCAGCGAGGGGATGATCGTCTGAAAGTTGTGGTGCGAAAACAAACTTTCGGCCCGTGTTTCGATGCAACCAATTGCATTTGAATCGGTTTTAGGGACATTGCCGTGGCGGTGACGCCGCTATGCGTCCCTCATACGGAATTTTCAATGAATATTCAGACGGCCCCCACCCAAATGGAAAAAACGAGCGCGGGCTTCCCGGCCATTACAGAAGAGCCGATACGCTCCAATTTCCTGCCGGAAGAGCGCCTGCGCACGTTGGGTGCAAGCCTCGCCAAGGGTGACGTCAAGGATCTGTTCGGCCTGGAGTCGTTCGATTTCCAGCCACGCGTCCGCGACAGCGCCAGCAAGATCCTCGAAGTCTATCGCTCGACCAATGCCGCGCAGGCGAGAGGCGAGACGATCACGCCGGCGGCGCAATGGCTGCTCGACAACAACTATCTGGTCGAAGAAACCATCTTCCAGGTCAAGCGCGACCTGCCGCGCCGTTTCTATCGGCAGTTACCGACCCTGAAACTGTCCGACGGCGCCAGCGTGCCGCGCGCGCTTGCGCTGGCCTGGACCTATGTCGCGCATTCGGACAGTTCCGTCTCAGCGACCATGTTCAAGGCGATCGTCGAAGGCTTTCAGTCCGTCGAGCCACTGAAGATCGGCGAACTCTGGGCGCTGCCATCGCTGCTGCGCTTCGTTCTGATCGAAAATCTTCGCCGGATCGCGGTCCGGGTCAGTCGTACCCGCCAGATGCGCCAGATTGCCAACGAGGTCGCTGACCGCGTGCTGGCGATCGACGACAGCGCCGACCGTCAGGCGATCCTGTCGAACTACGTCGCCCATGCACAGGACACCACCTTTGCCACCCAATTGCTCTACCGCCTGCGCGACGGGTCGCAAAATGCCGGCAGGGCGTTGGAATGGCTGGAGGGCGAGCTTGAAAAGTCCGGCTCCGATGCCGAGGAAATCATCATCAGCGAGCATCGCACGCTGTCCGGTGGCAATGTAACCACCGGTAACATCATCCGCGGCCTCAGGCTCATCAACGATATCGACTGGACGGTTTGGTTCGAAGGTGTCAGCCGCATCGACACCTTGCTGCGCGAGCGCACCGATTTCGCCGCGCTCGATTTCTTCTCGCGCGACCAGTACCGGACCGCGATCGAGGAAATGGCGCGCCGCTCCGATCGTTCCGAATTCCGCGTCGCTGAAAAGGCGATCGAACTCGCCGGCCATGCCGCTGTCGCCAATACCACCGGCACCGGTCCGACCGCTCTCTCCGACGTCGGGTTCTTTCTCGTCGGCCCGCGCCGCCTGGAACTGGAAAAAGCGATCGGCTATCGGCCGACCGTCAGCGTCACGATCAAACGGGCGTTCGGCAAGACCGGATGGCTGGGCATTGTCGTGCCGGTGTTCGCGCTGACGGTCCTGCTTCTGGTCCTCTCCGGCAACGCCCTTGCCAATCTCGGCCTGGCCATACCGTCGATCGTCTTGATGCTGGCGCTGTTTGCCGTGCCGGCCAGCGAAGGCGCGCTTGCCTTCTTCAACACCGTCGTATCGTTGTTCCTGAAGCCCACCCGCCTCGTCGGCTACGACTACAGACGCGGCATGCCGCCCGAGGCGCGCACGCTGGTGGTGGTGCCGTCGCTGATCGGCTCGCGCGACGACGTCGAGGAGAACATCCGCAACATCGAAGTGCATCACCTGGCCAACACCGCGGACGAAATCCATTTCGCTCTGCTTTCGGACTGGCCGGACAGCAAAACCGAAATCGATGCGGCGGATATTGAGATCCTCCAATATGCTCGCGACGAGATCGCACGGCTGAACGCCCGCTATCCCAGCGAAGGCGCGCCGCGTTTCTACGTCCTGCATCGCCGGCGGCTCTACAATGAATCCCAAGGCGCCTGGATGGGCTGGGAACGCAAGCGCGGCAAGTTGCACGAACTGAACCTTCTGCTGCGCGGTGACAGCGACACCACCTTCCTGCCGCTGGATCTACCGTTGCCTGAAAACGTCATCCATGTGATGACGCTGGACGCCGACACGCGCACCACCCGCGATGCCGTCGCCAGTTTGGTTGGCAAGCTTTGCCATCCGCTCAACCGCCCGCATTACGATGCGGCAAAGCGCGTTGTCACCGCCGGCTACACCATCCTGCAGCCGCGCATCACCGCCTCGCTGACCAGCGGCGACGACGCATCCTTCTTCCAGCGGGTCTTTTCCGCCAATCGCGGCCTCGATCCCTACGTATTTGCCGTCTCGGATATCTACCAGGACGTCTTCGGCGACGGCTCCTTCACCGGCAAGGGCCTCTATCACGTCGACGCCTTCGAAGCGGCGCTGAAGGGCCGCATCGAAGAAAACACCATCCTCAGCCACGATCTGCTCGAAGGCGCCTTGGCACGCGCGGCGCTGGTCACGGACGTCGAACTGGTCGAGGACTATCCGACCCGCTATTCGGTCGACGCGTCGCGCCACCATCGCTGGGCACGCGGCGACTGGCAGCTTCTGGGCTTCATTCTCGATCCACGCTCCGGCGTGCCGGCGCTGTCGCGCTGGAAGATGGTCGACAATCTGCGGCGCTCGCTGACGCCGATCTTCTGGGTGATGGCGGCGATCGCCGGCTGGACATTGCTGCCTTTCACGCAGGCCGCGCAATGGCAAGCGCTGTTGATCCTCACACTGTTCATGGCGCCGACATTCGACATCGTCCACGCCATCCTGCCGAAAAGCGGCGACCAGACGCCGCGCGGCCATTTCTCGGCGCTGGCGCGCGACGTTGTCTTCGGCACCGCCCTGGTAGCGCTGAAGATCGTGCTGATGGCGCATCTGGCCTGGATGATGGGCGATGCCATCATTCGCACGCTCTACCGTTTGTTCGTCAGTCGCCAGAACCTGCTCGAGTGGCGCACTGCCTCGCAGGCGCAGAAGAACGGCGACAACGATCTCGGCTCCTATTACGGCATAATGTATGGCGCAGTGATTGTCGGCGTCGTCGGCCTTGCCATCCCTGTTCTGGCCGATTCCACCGGAGCTTTCGTTGCCTTCTTCTTCGCGCTTTTCTGGATCGGTTCGCCGGCCTTCGCCTTCTGGATCAGCCGCTCAGCTGAAACCGAGGACCGATTGCGCATATCGGCGGCTGACATCCATGCGCTGCGCACGGTTGCGCGGCGCACATGGCATTATTTCGAGACCTTCGTGACGGCCGAGCATCACAATCTGCCGCCCGATAATTTCCAGGAAAGTCCGGCGCCTGTCGTGGCGCCCCGCACCTCGCCGACCAATATCGGCGTCTATCTCCTGTCGGTGATTTCGGCGCGCGACTTCGGCTGGATCAGCCTGTCCGACGCAACCACCCGCATTGACGCGACGATGTCGACCATCGAGAGCATGCCGCGTGAGCGCGGCCATCTCTTCAACTGGTATGACACGACGACGCTGAAACCGCTCTATCCGCTCTACATTTCCGCCGTCGATAGCGGCAATCTTGCCGGCCATCTGGTGGCGGTGGCGGCCGCCTGCGCCGAATGGGCGGAAGCGCCTGCAGTCCACCTTCAAGGCGATTTCGAGGGTATCCTCGATACGGTGACGATCGTCGACGAAAGCCTGGCGGAGTTGCCTGACGACCGTCGCCAGTTGCGACCGTTACGCCAGCGGCTCGCCGATCGCCTCGACGGCATGCGGCGGGCGGTCGAATCGATCAAGGCACAGCCCGAGATGGCATCGATCCGCACCATCAACCTGGCCGTTCTGGCCGGCGAGATTCGCAAGCTCGCCATCGCCATCCATACCGAGGCCGTATCGACACAGAGCGACACCATCGCCGACTGGGCGGCGAGACTGGAAGCCACCTGCGAAGCGCATGTCCATGACGCGCATAGCGACGACAATGCCGTCGAAGCCTTGCGGGCCAAGCTTCTTTCGTTGCGCGAGCGCACGCGTCGCTTCGCCTTCGAGATGGATTTCTCCTTCCTAATGCGGAAGGAACGCAAGCTTCTGTCGATCGGCTACCGGGTCGAGGAGCATCAGCTCGACGAAAGCTGCTACGACCTCCTGGCTTCCGAGGCGCGGCTGACCAGCCTGTTCGCCATCGCCAAGGGCGATCTGCCGACGGAGCACTGGTTCCACCTCGGCCGGCCGATCGTCGAGATCGGGTTCAAGGGCGCGCTGATGTCCTGGTCAGGCTCGATGTTCGAGTATCTGATGCCGCCGTTGGTGATGAAAGAAGCCCAAGGCAGTATCCTCAACCAGACCAGCAAGCTCATCATCAAACGTCAGATACAGTACGGCCGCTCGAAGAACGTGCCCTGGGGGATTTCGGAAGCGGCCTACAATGCCCGCGACCGCGAACTGACCTACCAGTACACCAATTTCGGCGTGCCCGGGCTGGGCCTGAAGCGAGGTCTTGGCCAGAACACGGTGATTGCGCCTTATGCGACCGTGCTGGCGGCGCAGTTCACCCCGCGTGAATCGGTGCAGAACCTGGCCAGACTGAGGCAACTCGGCGCCCTTGGCCGGCACGGCTTCTACGATGCGGTCGATTTCACGCCGCAGCGCGTGCCGGAGGGCACCGACCATGTCGTCGTGCTGAACTACATGGCCCACCATTCCGGCATGTCGATCGCCGCCGTTGCCGACGCCATCTTCGAAGGACGCCTGCGCGACCGCTTCCACAGCGATCCGGTGATCGAGTCGGCCGAGTTGCTGCTGCAGGAAAGGGCGCCGCGCGACATCCCGACCGCCACCGTCAGGACCGAAGCCGACGAACGGTCGAAGGACGAAACGGAAGTCGAGAGCCCCGACACGCGCATCGTGCTCAATCCGCTCAAGGCGCTGCGTTCGACCAGCGTCATGTCCAACGGCCGCTACTCGGTCATGGTCACCGCGACCGGCTCCGGCTATAGCCGCTGGGGCGAGCTTGCCGTCACGCGCTGGCAGCCGGATCCAACCGAGGATCGGCTTGGCTCCTATATCTTCCTGCGCGACGCCGGCACCGGCGACTGGTGGTCGGCCACCGCCGAGCCAAAGCGTGCCACCGACGAAGAAGTGCAGACGCTGTTCTCCGACGACAAGGCGAGTTTCATCAAATCGGTGGGATCATTGCGTTCGGAGGTCGAATGCATCGTCATCTCGGAAGGAAACGGCGAAGGCCGGCGGGTGACGCTCTACAATGACGGCCCCGTCGATCGGCATATCGAAGTGACCTCCTTTGCCGAACTGGTGCTGGGCTCCGACGCATCCGACAATGCGCATCCGGCCTTCTCGAAAATGTTCGTGGAAACCGAAATCGCTGCGAATAACGGGGCGATCTTCGCCACAAGACGCAAGCGGGAAACGGACGAGCCTGATGTCACCATGGTGCATTTCGTCACCGACCCGTCTGGGTCGACGCGCGACGCCGAAGCCGAGACCGACCGGCGCGCCTTCATCGGCCGCGGCCGCACAATTGTCGAGGCCGCCGCCTTCGATCCCGGCGCCAAGCTTGGCGGCCATTCCGGCTTCACACTGGATCCGGTCGCAGCACTTCGCCGACAGGTGCGCGTGCCGGCCAACAAGAAGATATCGCTGACCTTCTGGACTGCCGTCGGCGCCAACCGTGCCGAACTCGACGATGCCATTGCGCGGCTCGATCATCCGGAAGCCTTCGCCCGCCAGGCGATGCTCGCCTGGACCCGCTCACAGGTGCAGACCCGTCATCTCGGCCTCAGCCTTGCCGATGCCGCCAATGTGCAGAACCTGGCGCGCTATCTGATCTATCCTGATCCGTTCCTGCGCCTTCCGGCCGAATCGATCGCTTCCGGGCTCGGCAAGCAGTCGGGCCTGTGGCCGACCAGCATATCCGGCGACTTTCCGATTTTCTTGGTCAGGATCGGCGATGTCGCCGATCTCGAAATCGTTGCCCAGGCGCTCCGCTTCCAGGAATATATGCGCGCCCGCGGCATGATGATCGACTTTGTCGTCGTCAACGAGCAGGCTTCATCCTACGTGCAGGATCTGCAACGGGCAGTCGAGACGCTGTGCGAAAACAGCCGCCTGCGCGGCAAGGAACTCGGACCCCGCCAGCACATCTTCGCGGTGCGCCGCGATCTGATGGACGAGACGACCTACAAGACGCTGCTCGCCGTCGCCCGCGTCGCCCTGCACACGCGAAACGGCACCATCTTCGATCAGATCGAGCGCGCCGAGGCCGCTGCGCTGCAAGCGCGGGACGCTTTGCAGCCGGCAGGTGCAGCAGCGCTTCGTGAACCGTCTCCGCCGGCGCCACAGACATGGGCTGCCCAGGCCTCGGTCGAAGGCAGCGCCGACGGCAGCGGGCTCAACCAGTGGAACGGCTTTGGCGGCTTCGAGGGCGACGGACGCCACTATGTCGTGCGCCTTGCTGGCCGGCGCACGACGCCGCAGCCCTGGATCAACGTCGTCTCCAACGCCTCGTTCGGTTTCCATGTTTCGGCTGAAGGCGCCGCCTTCACCTGGAGCCGAAACAGCCGCGACTATCAACTGACGCCGTGGGCGAACGACCCGGTCACCAACCGGCCCGGCGAGGGCATCTATATCTACGATCATGCCAACGGCCGGGCGTTCGCGCCGCTGGCCGCAGTGGTGCGCGATCCCGCCATGACCTACGAAACATGGCACGGACAGGGTTTTTCGACCTTCCGTTCGATGCGCGGACCGCTGTCGATGGACCTGACCCATGTGGTGGATCCTGTCGATCCGGTGAAAATCTCCCGATTGCGCATCCAGAATTCGGGTTCGGTGCCGGCGCGCCTGCGCGTTTACGCCTACGCGGAATGGGTTCTTGGCAGCCATCGTTCGCGCACGGCGGCGACCATCGTTCCGTCCAGGGATGCTGCGACGGGCGCGTTGCTGGCGCAAAATCCCTACGGGCTCGACTTCAGCGAGCGGGTCGCCTTCCTGGCCACCGACAGCGCGGCACATTCGGTGACCGCCGACCGCGGCGAGTTCATCGGCCGAAACGGCACCAGCGAACTTCCGTATGCCGTGCTCAGCGGCGCCAGCCTGTCGGGCCGCGTCGAGGCGGGCGACGATCCTTGTGCTGCAATTGCACGCGACGTCGACATCCCTGCCGGCGGCGACGTGACGCTGCTCTGGCTGCTCGGCGATGCAGCCTCTGCCGAGGAAGCCAGCGCGCTGGTACAGCATCATTGCAGCAAGGATTTCGATCAGCGGCTGGCTGACAATGAACGCACCTGGCGAGGATTTCTCGACACCATCCAGGTCGAGACGCCGGACAAGGCGCTCAACGCCATGGTCAACCACTGGCTGCCCTATCAGAGCCTCGCCTGCCGCATCCGAGCCCGCTCCGCTTTTTACCAGGCGAGCGGCGCCTTCGGCTTCCGCGATCAGTTGCAGGACACGCTGGCCCTGCTTGCCCATGATCCGAAACTGGCGCGCGACCAGATCCTCAACGCGGCGCGGCGGCAATTCCCCGAAGGCGATGTGCAGCATTGGTGGCTGCCGCGCACCGAGGCAGGCGTCCGCACCATGATTTCCGACGACGTGGTCTGGCTCGCCCATGCCACGGCACACTACTTGCTAGTGACCGGCGACACCGCGATCCTCAGGGAACAACTGCCCTTCATCGACGGGCCGCCGCTGGAAGAAGGCGAGCACGACGCCTTCTTCACCCCGGAGATATCGAAGAAGACCGCTTCACTCTATGATCATTGCGCACGCGCCCTTGACCTTGCCATCAAGCGCAGCAGCCCCGCCGGATTGCCGCTGATCCTCGGCGGCGACTGGAACGACGGCATGAACCGTGTCGGCGAGCACGGCAAGGGCGAGAGCGTCTGGCTGGGCTGGTTCCTGCTGAAGACGCTGGGAGACTTTGCACCTGTCGCCAAGGCGGAAGGCGATACCAAGCGTGCGCAAGCCTGGACAAAACACGCCGACGTGCTGAAGCGGGCGTTGGAAAGCACCGCCTGGGATGGTGAATGGTATCGTCGCGGCAGTTTCGACGACGGCACGCCGCTGGGGTCGCGCGGTTCGCAGGAGTGCAAGATCGACTCGATTGCCCAGTCGTGGAGCGTGCTGTCGGGAGAGGGCGATCCGGCGCGGTCGACGACGGCGATGCAGCAGGCATTGAAAATGCTCGTCGACGACGAGCTCAAGATCGTCAAGCTTTTCACCCCGCCCTTCTCCAGGACGGAACAGAACCCAGGCTACATCAAGAGCTACCCGCCGGGTGTCCGTGAAAACGGCGGCCAGTACACCCACGCGGCGACATGGTTCGTCATTGCGCTCGCCGAAATGGGGCGCACCGACGACGCCTACCGCTGTCTCTCGATGCTCAACCCGGTCAACCACGCGCTCGACGAAGCCGCTGCCGAGCACTACCGCGTTGAGCCTTATGTCGTCGCGGCCGACGTCTACGCCGGGCAAGGCAAGGGCGGCCGCGGCGGCTGGACCTGGTATACCGGCTCGGCCGGCTGGCTTTACCGCGCGGCGGTCGAGGGCATCCTCGGCATTGAGCGCAGGGGCGAGCGCATCCAGTTCAGGCCGAAACTCCCCAGCCATTGGGATGGTTATACAGCAACGCTCAAGGTGCTGGGGGCCGAACTCAGGGTTCGCGTTGTCCGCGACGCCAAGGTCAAAGCCATCTCGCTTGAGGTAGATGGTAAAAAGACGAAGGCTTCGTCTTTCGAACCGAAAGCCGGCGACAATGCTGAGGTGGTCGTCAGGATACCGGCGTAGTTTCAAGGATTTGGAGCGTCTTTGCACGTCTTGGGGGCGCGCGTTGTTTAAGCGTGCTCTAGAAATTCTATTGCGCATGAGCTCTCCAAAAAGCCGATGCAGGCTTTTGTGATCCGTACATAACCAGTTGCTGATTAAAATTGCGGCAGTGCTTGCAGCCTGCCACGATTCTGCCGCAAGGCTGACATTTTACCTTTTTTCTCAAACCGTTAGGTGATCACGACAGATTTCGCAGCGTCGCCATCTTTTGTTCGCGAATTGGGAACTGAAGGGGTACACGAGCATTGTTTCGCGACACGTCAACAGGTACGAGTCAGAAAATGATGCAGTGCACAATAACAATTTGCCGGAGTAGCTGAAGTGTCCCTTCTGCAGATCTACTGGAGAGCGCTTGGTTATCTCGCCGCCGACAGGAAACGCGTAGCGTTTATCTGCGGAGCGAATGTCGCGCTTGCCATTATCGCCATCCTTGAGCCGATCATGTTCGGACGGGTGATCGATGCTATTTCGGACGGCGGCTCGGTCTTTTCGACGCTCGCCGTATGGGCCGGTATCGGCGTCTTCAACGTTGTCGCCTTCGTTCTGGTGGCGCGCGGCGCTGATCGCTTTGCCCATGCACGGCGCAGCGAGGTTCTTTGCCAGTCATTCGAGCGCGTGATCACCATGCCGCTTGCTTGGCATCATCAGCGCGGCACCTCCAATTCCCTGCATACGCTTCTGCGCGCGGTCGAGACCTTGTTCAGTCTCTGGCTCGAGTTCATGAGGCAGCATTTGTCCACCGTTGTCGCACTGGTTCTGCTGGTGCCGACGGCGCTCAGCATGGATATTCGCATGTCGATGGTCCTGCTGGCGCTGGGCGCGCTGTACGTCGGGATCGGGCGGCTGGTGATGCGTCGTACCAGGGAAGGCCAGGCGTCCGTGGAACGGCACTTTCACCAAGTGTTCGCACATGTGAGCGACTCGGTCAGCAATGTCGCCGTGCTGCAGAGCTACAATCGCATCGGCCACGAGACCGACGCCTTGAAGCGTTATGTCAAGAACCTGCTTGATGCCCAGTATCCGGTGCTCGACTGGTGGGCACTGGCCAACGCTCTGCACCGCCTGTCGTCGACCATTTCGATGATGGTCGTGCTGTTGATCGGCTCCTATCTGGTCATGCATGGCCAATTGCGTATCGGTGACGTCATCGCCTTTACCGGCTTTGCGACGCTGCTGATTGCCCGGCTCGACCAGATGTCGGCCTTCGCCAATCAGATTTCGGAAGCCAGGGCCAAGCTCGAGGAATTTTATCGCCTTGAGGACTCCGCGGCCGACGCCGCCGAGCCGGACGGGTTGCGTGACCTGGTCAACGTCACTGGTCATGTGCGTTTTGAAAACGTCAACTTCGAATTCGCCAATTCGGGGCAGGGCGTGAACGACGTGTCATTCGAGGTCCATGCCGGCCAGACCGTGGCCATCGTCGGTCCGACCGGCGCAGGCAAGACCACGCTCATCAATCTTTTGCAGCGCGTCTTTGCGCCGTCGAGCGGCCGTATCCTGATCGATGGCATCGATACCCGCACGGTGACCCGCAAGTCGCTGCGCCACTCGATCGCCACCGTTTTCCAGGATGCGGGCCTGCTCAACCGCTCGATCGAGGACAATATCCGGGTCGGGCGCGCCGAGGCGACCTATGATGAGGTCCACGCCGCCGCCAACGCCGCTGCCGCGCAGGATTTCATCCTGTCGAAGAGCAACGGCTACGATACGGTCGTCGGCGAACGCGGCGGACAGCTTTCTGGCGGCGAGCGCCAGCGTATCGCGATCGCGCGCGCCGTTCTGAAGGATTCGCCCATCCTGGTGCTCGATGAAGCGACCAGCGCGCTTGACGTCGAGACGGAAGACCGCGTCAAGGAAGCGATCGACGAATTGCGTCGCGGCCGCACAACCTTCATCATCGCCCACCGCCTGACCACCGTTCGCGATGCCGATCTGGTCGTGTTCATGGACAAGGGCAAGGTGGTCGAAATGGGTGGGTTCGCCGAATTGTCGATGCGCAATGGCCGCTTCGCCAGCCTGCTGCGCGCCGGCGGCCTGCTCAACGACGAGGAAGTCCGCCGCCTCAGCCGCACCATCACCGACGAGGCCGCCTGAGCGGCCAGGCTCGCCCTTCTCCCCTTGTGGGAGAAGGTGGCCGCGAAGCGGCCGGATGATGGGTGCTCCAGCTTGGCACGGACGGCGCTCCGTCCAGCACCCCTCAACCGTCTTGGCGCTGCGCGCCAATCCACCTTCTCCCACAAGGGGAGAAGGAAAGGCTTGGTGCGACACCGCCACTCGATTGCCCCAAACCCATCGCCGGTTTATGTAAAGCCGCATGAGTGACCTGACTTCACGCCTCAGCGGCTGGATGGATTTCGCCAACCCGACGCGGTTTGTCGGTTTGGCCGACAAGGTGGTGCCGTGGCTTGCGACCATCGCCACACTCATCCTGGCCGCCGGGCTCTATATGAGCTTCACTGCGCCGGAGGATTTCCAGCAAGGCATCACCGTGCGCATCATGTATATCCATGTGCCCTTCGCCTGGCTGGCCATGATGTGTTTCACGCTGATGGCGGTTTTCGCGTTGGGCACGCTGGTATGGCGCCATCCGCTGGCCGACGTCGCGCTGAAATCGGCGGCACCCATCGGCGCCGTCTTTACAGCGCTCGCGCTGATCACCGGTTCGATCTGGGGCAAGCCGATGTGGGGCACCTGGTGGGTGTGGGACGCGCGGCTGACGTCGGTGTTCGTGCTGTTTCTGATGTATCTCGGCATCATCGCGCTGACGCGGGCACTCGACGATGCGGCGCGCGCCGCCTGGGCCGCCGCAATCATCACCTTGGTCGGCTTCATCAACATCCCGATCATCAAATTCTCGGTCGACTGGTGGAACACGCTGCATCAGCCGGCTTCGGTGTTCCGGCTCGGCGGGCCGACCATCGATCCCAGCTTGTTGCGGCCGTTGCTGGTAATGGCTCTGGGCTTTACCTTGCTATTTTTCGCGCTGCATCTGATGGCGATGCGCACGGAAATCCGACGTCGCCGGGTCATTTCCATGCGCCGTGTTGCGGCGAGGCAGGCAGAACGGCAATCAGCCTGACTAATTTCAGATTTGCCCGGCCCTTCGCAGGCTCAGGGGGTTCGAAGCTCGAAAAGCCAAGCAATTGGCTTTCCGGCCGCTCCGCAGACCGCTTCTCACCCCATGCGGCCGCGCGCCGCCACCGGCAGCGTCTCCAGCACCCGTTCTGCAGCGATCAGATGCACCTCGTCGAACAGATTGGTGACGACGCAGCAATGGTCGGGCACGACGCGCACGCGCTCGCCGATACGCAGCCGGGCGTCGCCGGAAAGCGTGACGTTGCCGTGTTCCTCGCTGAGGCCGGTGACGGTGGCGCCCGGAACGCCCAGCAATTCGCCGAAATCGGGCAGCCCCAGCGTGTCGCTGGACAAGGCCTTGCTGCCGGCATCGAGGATGGCCCGTGTCGGCGTCGGATGGCTGACCACCGTCGACAGCACCGTCAGCGCGCAATCGTCGAGGCTTCCGACGCCCTTGGCGACCTGGTAGCGGTCGAGATAGATATAGGTGCCGGGGCGGTACTCGGTGATAACGGAAGCCTCGCTCGAGCGCCACATATCCGGCGTGCCGCCGCTGGAGATGCGTTGGCAGGCGAGGCCGGACGCGGCGAGCGCGTTGCGCGCATCGGCGAGCCACGCCTCGGCCTCGGCAGCGCGGCCTGCTGCCGGATAGGTCATCAGCCCGCCGAAGGCGAGTCCCTTGGCCTTGTCGATCTCTCTGGCCAATGCGACCGCCTCGCTGGCCGACTGGACGCCGCAGCGGCCCTTGCCGGTGTCGCATTCCACCAGTACCTGTAGCGGCTGGCCTCGATCGGTGAAGGTGGCGTCGAGCCCGTTAAGCGTTTCCATGCTGTCTGATGTAACCGACAGCGTCACACGGCCGTGCAGCGCCTTGAGGCGCCCCAGCTTGGCCCTGCCCAGAATGTTGTAAGGCAGAAAAATGTCGGTGAGCCCGGCATCGGCCATCACCTCGGCTTCACCGATCTTCTGGCAGGTGATGCCGACCGCACCCGCGGCGATCTGCTTCTTTGCCCAGTAAGGCAGTTTATGGGTCTTGATGTGCGGCCTGAGCTTCAGCCCTTGGCGGTCGGCGTGGGCCTGCGCCCGCGCGATGTTGGCTTCGGCGCGGTCGACATCGATCAGGATCGCCGGCGTATCGAGATCGCCTATGCTCAGCATGGAATGCCACCATCAGGAAACTGGTTGCCGTTATGACCTTGATCGAACCGGATGTCATGAGGCCAGCTCATGCAGTTTACGTCGACACCGCACCGGCGTTCGGCTATTCGGTTTGGAGATCGCCTAGGCCGACTGGAAGGAACCACGACCATGAAACGCTCCGCAATCAACGACATCATCCGCGACGCCGATGCCTTCATCCGTTCGTTCGGCTACATCATGCCGCCCTTCGCCTATTGGACCCCGGAACAGATGAAGGCGCGTCGGCAGGATTCGTCGGCCATCTTCTCCTCCCGGCTCGGCTGGGACATCACCGACTATGGCCAGGGCAAGTTCAACGAGCTCGGCCTCTTCCTGTTCACCGTTCGCAACGGTCGCTTCGAGGACATGAAGAAGGGCATGGGCATGCTCTATGCCGAAAAGATCATGATCTCGCGCAAGGATCAGCTGTCGCCAATGCATCGCCACAACATCAAGGCCGAGGACATCATCAACCGTGGTGGCGGCAAGCTGGTGCTGGAACTGTTCATGCACGATCGCGATGGCGGCATCGATCCGAAGGCCGAGGTATCGGTGCCTGTCGACGGCACCATTCACAGGCTGCCGGCGGGCGGGCTGCTGAAGCTCGACCCAGGCGAGAGCGTCACATTGCTGCCGGGCGTCTGGCATGCTTTCTGGGCCGAAGGCAAGGATGTGCTGATCGGCGAGGTTTCGACGGTCAATGACGATCTCACCGACAATGTCTTCCGCGAGCCGATCGGCCGCTTCGCGGACATCGACGAGGACGTCGCGCCGCTGCACCTGCTCGTGTCGGACTACGAGAAGTGGGTGGGTTAGGAGGCAGCCTTGCTGCCTTCTAATTTGCTCGATTGAGGAGCGCGCGGAGTCTGCGCATTTCGGCGATCAGGCGAGGAACATCCTGACGCGCGGCGGCCATGAAATCCTGGTCCGCGAGCATCGCGCCGGTCATTTCGATGTCCTCGCCGCGGTCCGCCCCTTGGCCGGTCTGGATGAAACTTGAGCCGCCAAGAAAGTCCCGGCCCTCGACCCATGATTTCCACGGGCCAGGTTGGGCCGCGGCAGCTCGGGTTTCCATCTCTTGAAGTTCAAGCTCGGATAGAGATGTGTTCATGGCAGCCTCGTTGGTCCAGCGTTGCTACCGCGCGCGTGCTTGTCGGCCTTGCGGGTGCCGAGAAGAAGCTTGCGTTCGAGATGCGCCCTGAGATCCCCGTAATACGCCGTCAGGAACGGGCGGGCGTCATGCGCCTGCGGCGTTGAACCGATCTTGCGTCCGATCGTTTCAGCCACCGCCCGCAGCGCGAAGTAGTCGTCGCGGCGCAGCACTTCCTCCAGCTTGTGCAGTTCGGCGATGCCATAGGCATCGAGCTGCGCGTGGCTGAACTGAAAAGTCTTGGCGACCGGATCCTGCCTTGCCGACAGATCTTCCATCAGCGTGCGCTTCGGCGCCTCGACGACCCAGGTTCCCGCCAGGAGGTCGCCAATCCGCAACCGGTCGCCATTGAAAAGCGGGAACAAAGCGAACAGCAGCGTCCACACCAGTCCGAAGACCGTCGTCAGCGTATCGGCGATGCCCATCCCGCCCCGTCCGGCAATAATCGACAGCGGCAGAAAGACTTCAATCTCGCGCATCAGATTGCGGGCGATGACCTGATCGACCGATAGGCCGGCTCCGTTGCGTGACGCGACCCTGATGCCGACGATCCGCTTGCCGGGCGTCGACGCGCGCCGGCCCGCCTCGAAGGCGATGAAATAGACGTTGCGCAGAAAAAAGATCGCGATGATCCAGACGATGAAAAGCGGCTGCATTTCATCGGTGCCAAGGCCTCTCACCCCGAACAGCGCGCCAATCGTGACCGCGACTGCGGCCGTGGCGATAAACACGACATCGAGCAGGAAAGCGGCAGCCCGTGTGCCGGCATCGGCCAGCTTTACCTGGAGATCGACACCTTCAGGCGTGATCAGCGAGCGTATTGTCGCCAGCGCGGAGTGTCTAACGGTCGCCATTCCGCACCACCTGGAACAGGTAGAAATAGCCGATCCACAGTGCGAGCATGCCGCCGCCGATGGCATAGCGCGTGACATCGCTGGTGATCGTCTGCCTGCCGATGCCCTCGAGCAGTCCGGCAAACAGCAGCATGACCGAAACGCCGACCATCGCGGTCGCCGCGACGCGTCCGGCATGGGCGGCTGCCGTCATACGGGTCAATTCGCCGGGAAAGGCGATGCGCGTGCCGATACGCATGCCGGCAGCGCCGGCCAGCGCGATGGCGAACAATTCGGTGGTGCCGTGAATGGCCAGCCAGCCGCCAAGTTCCATGCCAAGCCCCTTTGCCCAATAGACTTGGAACAGCGCACCCAGCATGCAGCCGTTGAACAGCATCAGCAGCACCGTCGGCGCGGCGAAGGCAAATCCAAGGGCGAAGGCCAGGATTGCAACCTGGACGTTGTGGGTGAAAAGATAAGCGGCAAAGCCTGAGAGAAAGCCGTTGTCGCCATCATAAAGCATCCTGCGCAGCAGCTCGGCCGAAGCGTCGGGGCCACGGCCGGCCGCCAGGCCCGACGGGATGATCGCGTCGAACCAGCCTTTGTCGGACGCTACCAGCCAGGCGCCGACGCCGATGCCGACAAACATCAGCGCCACCGACACCAGCGTCTCGCGCCACAAGTCGCGGATGGCGCCGGGCCAGTCGCGCAGGAAGAAATCGCCAACACGCTGCCGTAGTCCGCGACGTGCCCCGTAGAGATAGAAGTAACCTCGCAACGACAGGGATTCGAGATAAGCGATCAGCGCGCTGTCGAGGGATGTCGCTCTCGCCACCGAAAGGGAAGACAATGCCGAACGGTAGAGCAGCGGCAGCGACAGCAGTTCTTCTTCCGACAGCGCCCGCGGCGCGCGTTTCTCGACGCGGGCGAGAAGCCCCTCGAACGCCTTCCAGTCGGCCTCGCGCTCCCGACGGAAGCTGGCCAGCGACTGGCGTACGGCATCGCCGCGTCCAGCATCGCCGGATACTAGCGCGCTCACAACAGATCCTCCCGCTTGAACTGCAGGTAGCGCTCGACCAACGCCGGCCCCAGCCTTTGATGATCGGCTTCGATCACATGCGCACCAAGCAGCCGCAACCTGCCGATAACGACCTGCCTTTCGCGCAAAAGCCCGCCGGCGACGACGGCGCGGGCCACATCCTCGCCGGACAAAGGCGGCATATCGGTCAAGCTCTCCAGCTCGACATCCCTCATCATCATGAACAGCACCAGATGCCGCTCGGTGAGCCGGCCGACGGTGCGCAGCATCAATTCCGCGCTGATCGGATCGACGAAGTCGGTGAAGACGATCACCAGCGAGCGCCGGTCGAGCCGCGCCGCAAGCGTGGTCAGCGCCAGGGTGAAATTGGTCTCCTCGTTGGAATAGTCGATCTCCGCAGCCCGCTTCTGGATCATCGCGAAGCTGGCCGAGCCGCGCACCGCGCCGCTCGTGACGCGCGGCCGCGCATCGAAGCCGAACAGGCTGACCATGTCGCCGCCCTTGAGCGCAACGAATGCCGACAGCAAGGCGGCCGCCACCGCCCGGTCCACCTTCGGCACACCGTCGACCGGCTCGCACATCAGGCGTCCGCTGTCGATCGCCAGCACGATATTGTTGTTCTCCTCGATTCGGAATTCGCGCGCCAGCAGCCTGCCGTGGCGGGCGCTGCGCTTCCAGTCGATCATCCGCCGGCCCATGCCGGGCTGATAATCCTTGAGCGCCTCGAACTCCCGGCCCTGGCCGGCCCGGCGCTGGGCGTGCCCGTCGGGCAGGGCGTCACGCTGCAGCAGCGTGATCGCCTGGTCGCGGGCGCTGCGGACGTCGGGCAACACTGCCACCTTGCTTTCCATCGGCAGGACGACTTGGTTCCAGACCAGTCCGAACGGCCCGCGCCAGCGCACCCACAGACGATCGAAGCTGGCGATGCCGCGCCGCAGCGCCTGGAACCGCAGGTCGAGCGATCCGCCGTCGCTGGTGGGGGCCAGGGCTCCGCCGGTTCCGCCCATCGGCGCCAGGCGGACATCATGGCCGACGCGCGCCTCCAGGCTCCGCGTCCGGCCTGAAAAACGGGCCGCGACGTGGACGGTGAACTGCCCGCCGACGCCGACCTGCGGCGGCGCGTGGACGCTGGCGGCCAGCGATGTCCGCCCGCGCCCCGCCGCGGCGTCTACCGCCAGGAAGGCGAGCAGCAGGCAGATCCACAGCAATCCGAGATACCAGAGCGACGGCAGCGCCAGCGCGACCAGGAACGCCGGCACCGCGCCGGCTGCAGCCGTCCAAACCGCTCGGCCGCTCGGATAGATCAACGCGGCGCTTCCGTCTCATCGACCAGGTCGGAGACGATCTGCTCGACCAGCCGACCATCGATCTGCGCGGCCGGGGACAGGATGACGCGATGGCGCAGCGCCGGCACCGCCAGCGCCTTGACGTCGTCGGGGATCACATAGGCGCGCCCGTCCAGCGCCGCCCGCGCCCGTGCCGCCCTGGCCAGCATGGCGCCCGCGCGTGGACTGGCACCGACCTCCAAATCGGCGGTGTCGCGTGTGGCGCGCACCAGCGCCGCGATGTAGCCGACGACGTCGTCGACAAGGGTGACGGAGCCGACGGTTTCGAGCGCCTTCTCCAGTGTCTTGCGGTCCGCCTGGGCCTTGATGCCGTATTGCGCGATGTCGTGCGAGGCGGCGCCGCCGCCATGGTGGATGATGATGGCCCGTTCCTCCTCGGGGCCGGGATAGCTGACCCGGTGTTTGAACAGGAAGCGGTCGAGCTGTGCCTCGGGCAGGGGATAGACGCCCTGGTGCTCGATCGGGTTCTGGGTCGCGACCACCATGAAGTTGCGGCCCAGCGAATGCGTGGTGCCGTCGAAGGTGACCGCATGCTCCTGCATAGCCTCCAGGAGCGCTGCCTGCGTCTTGGGCGGCGTGCGGTTGATCTCGTCGGCAAGCAGAAGATCGCAGAAGATCGGACCGCGCGTCAGCGTGAACTGTCCGGTCTGGAAATTATAGATGTTCGATCCGACGATATCGCCAGGCATCAGGTCCGGCGTGAACTGGATGCGCCCGTAGGCGACACCCAGAGCCTGGGCGAAGCAGCGCGCGGTCATTGTCTTGGCCGTGCCCGGAGGGCCTTCCAGCAGGATATGCCCGCCGGCGAACAAGGCGATCAGCATCAGGTCGACAGTGTCGTGCTGCCCGGTGATCGCCTTGGCCACTTCTTCCCTGATCCGTGTCGCCAGGGCCTTCACGTCATCGACGTTCACCGAGCCTCCTTGCCGTCCAATCGTGCAGCTGTTCCGCTGCCTCGTGCATTTGCGTCAGATTTTTCGCCTCGCCGGCGGCTTGAGCACGCGCGGTGAATCCGTCGACCTCGTCCTTATCGCGAGAATCGAGCCAGTGGTCGAGCGCTTTGCCTTGCAGCCCCTGCGGCGCTCCCAGCAGTGCGCCGGCGCGCACCCGCATCAAGGCCGCATAGCGGCCTCCCAGTTCCTCGAGCCGCCCGGCGCGCCGCAGCAGCATCGCCGTCGTATCCACCAGCGCGCGCTTGCCAAAGGCAATGGCGCGCAATTCGGCGCGCGGTGGGCCGAAACGGCCGAGGCCGTGCAGGAAAGCCAGCGCCGCCGCAGCCAGGATCGTCAGTGTCAGCGCCAGAAACGGCGGTTCGACCAACAGCTTGGCAAGATCATATTTTCGCCCCGCGCCATGCAGCGTGAGATCGAACATGACCGGCTGTGCGCGGCCTCTCTTATCTGGATTTTCGGATGCGGCGTCGCCGAGTTGGTCAGGGTCGGGCAGTTTGAAATTGGACCGGGACGGACTGATTCCGGATTGAAGCCGGCTGATCAGAGCGAGCGCGGCTGCCGCTTTGTTGGAGTCCCCAAGCGCGGCGTTGTTGATCAGGTCGGGGTCGGTCAGGATGTAAAAAGGCTTGTCGTCCACTTCGGTGAGCACAGCCTTGTCGTTGCCGGCTGCTATGATTGGATGCTCGTCCGCCACCCACTGGAATTCATCGGGGGCGGCAACAAGCCGGCCCTCGATGTCGAGTTGCTGCACCGTACTTTGGCCGACGCCGATCTTTGCGTTGGCGATCCGGCCGAGCCATTGGTTCACCACCGCATCGGGCAATCGCCCGAATTTCATCTTCCATCCTTCGTGCTCCTCCAGCGGCAATGTCTGCCATTTGGGCAGCACGAAAAGGGTATCCAGGTCCTGCCGAAGTTCGAGGATGTGGTCGAGCGCCGCGGGATCGCTCTCGGGCGAAATGGTGACGATCAGCAACATGTCGGTGCCGAGATCATCCTCGGTCCGCGCCATGGAAGACGGGTTGCCGGTCAGCCGCATCCATTCCGCCAGGCCGGCATAGCCGACACCGCTTTTCGACAGCGGCGTGGCGCCGCCATTGCCGGGTTGCCGGAAGTCGGGAGCATAGGTGGACAGCAGCAAGAAGCCCGCTGCCGCAAGCAGGCTGGCGAAAATGCCCCAGAATAGCGTTCTTCGATTGAACGGTTCCTGTGCCGCTGGTTCGACCGTCGTCGCGCTCATGTCCAGGCATCCCGGAAGACGAAACGCTCATAGGCGCCGCGTGCTTGCCGCCAGCCTTCGGCGCCGACGGGCCGGCGTGCGAACAATGCGGCTTCGACGATGCGTGCGATCTCGGTAAACGCCGCGCGGGCCTTGGCGGGAACCGAAGCAGCAGCGGCGATGTCGCGCGCCGTGAGCGATGGGCGCAGGAAGTCCGGCAGCCGACCGGCAATATCGGCGACGCTGCGGCGAAGCAGGAGATGGACAGCTTCGTCGTAGTCGCCTCGCGCGGCAAGCGCGTCGGCTTCCGACAGCAGGATCTGCGCGGCGCCGGCGTCGGGACGCCATGCTTCCTCCGCCTCGGTTTCGCGCCGCGCGCGCTGCCACGGCAGGCGCCAGGCGATATCTTTCATCTCGAGAAAGACCAGGAGCAGGATGATCGCGGCACCTGATATCACCGCCCCCCAGAACAGATAGATCATGTAGGGGCCGAGCGACGACAACAGGTCCAGCAGCGGCTTCAGCCAGTCGGGTGGCTGCGGCGGCACATAAGCCGGCAGGTCGAACTGGATCGACTTATCCGAGATCAGCTGCTCATGCGCTTTTGCCAGCCATTCGGCTTCCGCTGTGCCTGGCTGTGCCACTGCCAACCGCTCCCCTGCAACCTGTGGTTCCCCAGCCGACACTGACAATGCACAACGGCAATTGCAAGTGGACTAGACGCCGACCTCCAATGTTGGCACATTTAATGCGGGGATCACCAGCCGATATGCGGTGATTAAGCGGGGGACGCATCATGGTTTCAACGACATTGGAACGGCCGGACAAGTTTCGCATCGGCAGGGTTTTCAACAATATTTTTGCGGTCATCGGCCGCAATCCGGGTCTGTTGGTCGGACTGGCGGCTCTTTTTTCCGCCCTTCCGGCACTGGTGCTTAACCTTTGGAATTACAGAAATTTTGCCAACCTCGATTTTGCCAATCCCGAAAGCATGGCGGTTACCGATCCCTCGGCGATTCTAGGCAACTCGTTAATATCGATGGCTTTTGGCTTGATATATTTTGTGCTGGCTTTGTTGTTTCAATCGTCACTGGTGAGGGCGACGATAGAAGACTTGAACGGCAAGCGCCCGGCAATCGGTGACTGCATCCAGATCGCTTTGCGTTGCATATTCCCGACGCTCGGCATTGGCCTGGTTGTCTTCCTCACCATGATCCTCGCGATGGTGGTGATGATGTTCGTGGCTGGTATGCTTATGCCCGTTTTTGGAGCCCTCATTGCGTTCATAGCGTTCATAGCGTTGCCGGTTCCAGGCATCAGGCTGCTCCTCGGTGTATCGGTTTCCGTGCCCGTGCTGATCCAGGAGCGCCTTGGCGTGTTTGGTTCGATGTCGCGTAGCCGTGCTTTGACGAAGGGTAGCCGCTGGTCACTATTCGGTCTTTTGCTGATTCTGTTCTTGGCGGCGATTGCCATCCAAATGGCATTCGCTTTGGTGTTTGGATTGGCTTTCGCCCTTACCGGCAGCCTCTCGACGGTTGGCCTGATTGTCGGCGCGATTGGAAGCGCCGTTGTGTCGACAGTGGTGTCTACATTGATATCGGTTGCCATCGCGGTCAGCTATGTCGAACTCCGGCAGGTCAAGGAAGGCACTGGCATCGACGAGCTGGCGGAGATTTTCTCATAGCGGGGAGGTCGCCGCCTTCGTCGCATCAGCAACGGCCTGAACTGGACAGGGTACCTCATGGTTTCAACGACACTGGAACGACCGGACAAGTTTCGCATCGGCAGGGTTTTCAACGACAGCTTTGCGGTCATCGGTCGTAACGCCGTGCTTTGCTTAGGACTTGCGGCATTGTTTTCGGGTTTGCCGACTCTTGTTTTTCAACTTTGGGCGTTGAGACAGGACCCGGCCGTCCCCTTCGACCCGAGCACTTTCGGCGAGCAGAACCTGGTATTCGGCTATACCGCCGTCACGATGGGTGCCGGCCTTGCTTCGTATATCCTGTCGCTGTTGCTTCAGGCGTCACTGGTGCGCGCAACCATCGAGGACCTGAACGGCAAGCAGCCTTCGTTCGGTGACTGCATCGCGAAAGCAGTCTCCTTCCTCCTGCCGACGTTCGCCATTGCCCTGTTGGTTGGTTTAGGCGTGGGCCTCGGTTTGATGCTGCTGATTGTGCCTGGCATCATGTTGGCGCTCCGTTGGTCGGTCGCGGTACCGGCACTGGTGCAAGAGCGGCTCGGCGTGTTCGGCTCGATGGCGCGCAGCCGCGATCTGACCAAGGGAAGCCGCTGGGCGCTGTTCGGCCTGTTCATTATCCTGATCATTATCGTGATCGCCATTGAGTTGGCGCTAGGCACTGCAACCGCGCTGTTTGGAGGGGGGATAGTGGGTGCGGTGGTGGACGCATTGGTGACGAGTGTAACGTCTATGGTGATGTCGATCGCCACCGCAGTCAGCTATGTCGAGTTGCGGCAGGTTAGGGAAGGCACCAGCGTCGACGAACTGGCGGAGATATTCTCCTGACGCGAGACATCATGAACGAAGCGACATCCGCGTCGGAGACCTTGCCCGCCGTCATGTCGGCGATCGCCTGATCGACGATGGCCGCGCCCTCTCTCGCCGATGTCCACAACGGTTACCGGTGCTGCTGTCGGAAATGACCCCGACGAGCCGCGCGACCTGTTCGGGATGCTGCTCAGGGCGGCATCGGCGAAGACTGCGCAGCCGGCGTTGTAGCGCCGGCGGGTAGCATTCCCGGCGGCAGGGGTGACAGCGGCAGACAAATCTCGTATAGTGACATAAAGATGTCTTTATGTCGCTTAAGCGCGACTGTCGCCTTGAGGATTGAAAGTGTCGCAAAACCCTTCACCGCTGGACGACCTGTTCGGTCCTGTCGCGGCAAAGCCCGACGGGTCGGAAGTCCTTGCGGCGCTGACGGCGGCGGCGCGCGAGCGCATCCTCATCCTCGACGGCGCCATGGGCACGCAGATCCAGGGCCTGGGCTTCGACGAGAACCACTTCCGTGGCGACAAATTCGCGGATTGCGCCTGCCACCAGCAAGGCAACAACGACCTGCTGATCCTGACGCAGCCCAAGGCGATCGAGGAGATTCATTATCAATACGCCATCGCCGGGGCGGATATCCTTGAAACCAATACGTTCTCCTCGACGTCCATCGCCCAGACGGACTACGGCATGGAGGATGCGGTCTACGCGCTGAACCGCGACGGTGCACGGCTGGTGCGCAGGGCAGCGGTGAGGGCTGAGCAGGAGGACGGCAAACGTCGCTTCGTCGCCGGTGCGCTGGGGCCGACCAACCGCACCGCCTCGATCTCGCCGGATGTCAACAATCCCGGCTACCGCGCCGTGACGTTCGACGAATTGCGCCTTGCCTATGGCGAGCAGCTGCGCGGTCTCATCGACGGCGGCGCCGACATCATCCTGATCGAGACCATTTTCGATACGCTGAATGCCAAGGCGGCGATCTTCGCTTGCAACGAGATCTTCATCGAGAAGGACGTGCATCTGCCGGTCATGATCTCCGGCACGATCACCGACCTGTCCGGCCGCACGCTGTCCGGCCAGACGCCGACGGCGTTCTGGCATTCGGTCCGTCACGCCAACCCGTTCACGATAGGCCTCAATTGCGCGCTTGGCGCCAAAGCCATGCGCGCCCATCTGGACGAAATATCAGGCGTCGCCGACACCTTTGTTTGCGCCTATCCGAATGCCGGCCTGCCCAATGAATTCGGCCGCTATGACGAGAGCCCGGAATTCATGGCCGCGCAGATCGAGGAGTTCGCGCGCGACGGATTGGTCAACATCGTCGGCGGCTGCTGCGGCTCGACGCCGGACCACATCCGCGCCATCGCACAGGCGGTGAAGACATATCCGCCGCGCGCTGTTCCCGACGTCGAACCGAAGATGCGCCTGTCGGGGCTCGAGCCGTTCACGCTGACCGACGAGATTCGGTTCGTGAATGTCGGCGAGCGGACCAATGTCACCGGCTCGGCGAAATTCAGGAAGCTGATCACGGCGGGCGACTATGCCTCCGCGCTCGACGTCGCACGCGACCAGGTCGCCAACGGCGCGCAGATCATCGACATCAACATGGACGAAGGCCTGATCGATTCGAAGAAGGCGATGGTCGAATATCTCAACCTGATCGCCGCCGAGCCGGATATCGCCCGCGTTCCCGTGATGATCGACAGCTCCAAATGGGAGATCATCGAAGCCGGCCTGAAATGCGTGCAGGGCAAGCCGCTGGTGAACTCCATTTCGATGAAGGAAGGCGAGGAAGCGTTCCTGCACCATGCGAAGCTCGTCCGCGCGTATGGCGCGGCGGTGGTCGTCATGGCCTTCGATGAGGACGGCCAGGCCGACACCCATGCGCGCAAGGTCGAAATCTGCACCCGCGCCTATAACCTGCTGACCGAGCAGGCCGGATTCCCGCCCGAGGACATCGTTTTCGATCCGAACATCTTTGCCATCGCCACCGGCATCGACGAGCATAACAATTACGGCGTCGACTTCATCGAAGCCGCCAGGCAGATCACCGCGACGCTTCCCCATGTCCACATATCGGGCGGCGTGTCGAACCTCTCCTTCTCGTTCCGCGGCAATGAGCCGGTGCGCGAGGCCATGCATGCCGTGTTCCTCTACCATGCCATCCAGGCGGGCATGGACATGGGCATCGTCAACGCCGGACAGCTAGCCGTCTACGACACCATCGATCCGGAATTGCGCGAAGCCTGCGAGGATGTCGTCAACAACCGTCAACCGAAGGGCGGCGGCACGGCGACCGAACGCATGCTGGAACTCGCCGAACGTTTCAAGGGCACGGCGGGCAAGGAGGCGCAGGAACGCGATCTCGCCTGGCGCGACTGGCCGGTCGAGCAGCGCATTTCGCACGCACTGGTCAACGGCATCACCGAATTCATCGACCAGGACACGGACGAAGCACGACGTGCCGCTGAGCGCCCGCTGCATGTCATCGAAGGTCCTTTGATGGCAGGAATGAATGTCGTCGGCGACCTGTTCGGCGCAGGAAAAATGTTCCTGCCGCAAGTGGTGAAATCGGCCCGCGTCATGAAGCAGGCCGTTGCCGGCCTGCTTCCGCACATGGAGGCGGAGAAGCTGGCGAACGCCGCCAATGGCGTCGACACCGGCGAGCGCCAGACCGCCGGAAAGATCCTGATGGCGACGGTGAAGGGCGATGTGCACGATATCGGCAAGAACATCGTCGGCGTGGTTCTCGCCTGCAACAATTACGAGATCATCGACCTCGGCGTCATGGTGCCGGCGGCGAAGATCCTGCAGACGGCGCGCGAGCTAAAGGTCGACATCATCGGCCTGTCCGGCCTGATCACGCCCTCGCTCGATGAGATGGTGCACATGGCCGCCGAGATGGAGCGCGAAGGTTTTGACATTCCGCTGTTGATCGGCGGCGCGACGACCAGCCGCGTGCACACGGCGGTAAAAATCCATCCGCGCTATGCCAGGGGCCAGACGGTCTACGTCACCGATGCCAGCCGCGCGGTCGGCGTGGTGTCGGCACTTTTGTCGAACGAGACCAGGGGCGGCTATGTCGACAATGTTCGTGCCGAGTACAAAAAGGTCGCCGATGCGCATGCGCGCAGCGAAGCCGACAAGCAGCGCTTGCCGCTCGCCAAGGCGCGTGCCAACGCCCACAGGATCGATTGGTCGGCCTACGCGCCGCCAAAGCCGTCCTTCCTCGGCTTGAAAACTTTCGCAGCCTGGGACCTGGCCGAGCTCGCGCGCTATATCGACTGGACGCCGTTCTTCCAGACCTGGGAGCTGAAGGGGCGCTACCCGAAAATCCTCGACGACGAGGCGCAAGGGCCGGCGGCACGCCAGCTCTTCGAGGACGCCCAAGCGATGCTGGCCAAGATCATCGCGGAAAAATGGTTCGCGCCGAAGGGGGTCATCGGCTTCTGGCCGGCGAATACCGTCGGCGACGACATCAGGCTTTTCACCGACGATAAGCGCTCGCAGGAGTTGGCGACCTTCTTCACGCTGCGCCAGCAGCTGACCAAGCGCGACGGCAAGGCGAATGTCGCCCTCTCGGATTTCGTCGCGCCTGCCGACAGCGGCAGGGCCGACTATCTCGGCGGCTTCATCGTTACCGCCGGCATCGAGGAAGCAGCGATCGCCGAGCGCTTCGAGCGGGCCAACGACGATTACTCGTCGATCATGGTCAAGGCGCTGGCCGACCGTTTCGCCGAGGCCTTCGCCGAGCGTCTGCACGAACGCGTGCGCAAGGAGTTCTGGGCCTATGCGCCGGACGAGGCTCTGGCGCCGGACGAGCTGATCGGCGAACCCTATCGCGGTATCCGCCCGGCGCCCGGCTATCCGGCGCAGCCCGACCACACCGAGAAAGCGACGCTTTTCCGCCTGCTCGAGGGCGAGCGCAATGCCGGCGTCAGCCTGACCGAAAGTTTTGCGATGTGGCCGGGCTCCTCCGTGTCCGGCATCTATCTGTCGCATCCCGAAAGCTATTATTTCGGCGTCGCCAAGGTCGAACGCGACCAGGTCGAGGACTACGCGCGCCGCAAGGCCATGCCGCTAGCCGAGGTCGAGCGCTGGCTGGGGCCGATACTCAACTATGTGCCGGCGCAGGGACTTGACGCAGCCGCGTGAAATCGCGTCGCGAGGCTGACAGGGCGAGGAGCCGCCACCTCCATGACAGCAGCCTTGTCCTGATTGCGCGCTCGTTCTGCACAGAGACGTGATTGGCACGTCCGCCTTGGCCAGGGCGGTGGTGAGACTGGCCTGCAGCGGTGGTGCACCGACCCGCCTCGGATTGACGCGCGCCACATTAGCTGCAAAGTATATTAACGTTCTGTTTACCAAATATTAGTCTCGGCAGGGGGGGCAATTTGGAACTGTTTCTGGGTGCGAACCGCCTTAATTGGGATGATCGGGCCGAACTGCATTCGACCGACACGACGGGCAGCTACCACATAGAAAATGTACTGGCTGGCGGATCCAATCTCTATGAGCTGGAAACGCGCGAGGTCGGTGACATTGTCGGCAAGGATATCGTCCATTTGCAATGCCACATCGGGCTCGACACAATCAGCTTGAAGAATTTGGGCGCGGGCAGCGTGACCGGCCTCGACTTTTCACCGACGGCGATCGCAGCGGCGCGGGATTTCGCTGCAAAGGCAGGCACTGATGTGCGCTTCGTGGAGGCGCCACTGTTCGAGGCAGTCGAAGCGCTTGGCCGGACCTTTGACATCGCTTACGTTACCTGGGGTTCGGTAAACTGGCTGGACGACGTGTTCCGCTGGGCGCGGGTGGTTGCAGATCTCCTGCGGCCCGGCGGCCGGCTCTATCTGGCCGAGGGCCATCCATTGATGTTCCAGTGTGACCGCAAGGCTGCGGCGCTGGAGTTCAAGCATGACTGGCGAACGCCAATAGCTCGACCACTCGCATGGAACGAGGAACTCACCTATACCGGTGATGACCGCATCTTGAAACATCCTCGCTACTATGAGTGGATTCATCCGGTCAGTGACGTGGTGAACGCGCTGATTTCAGCTGGGCTGACGCTTGATTTTCTCAATGAGCATGACACGGTTTCGTGGCAGCACTTTTCCTTTGCCGTGAGGGCCGGCAAGGATATGTACGGCTTGCCAGAGAACTCTCCCAAGATCCCAATGGCCTATTCCATTGGTGCGACGAAGCGTAGCGTCGGCAAGATACCATACCTGGTTACCCCCAAGTCGATTGAGGGCCACTAGTCCTACTATTGATCCCGTTTTGCATTGTCGTCTCGTCGATCTGATGCCGGAAAGGTGAGCACGGTTATCCCTCGACGGTGGGGATCGCCGAGCTTTTCCTGCTCGCAGCGGCGGTCGAGTCGATCGCCCGAGGGCAACCCATGCACCTTCAGCGACTGCAAGCAGTTCTAGGACGTAGATATTGGCTCATGCTGAGCCTGAATCAGAATCCGCAGCGATATAAAAGTCTCAGTCGGAAAACGACCCATTGCGGACCTACGCCTAGTAAGGATATGTTGGCGAAGCGCGCGTAGGCATCCCGCTTCATCATCGCGCATGTTCCATGAAAGCAAAGAATAGATTCGACTCGCTCATGCACGCGGTCTGTGCTGGTCATGGCTATTGTGGAGGAATGCACGGCGACAAGTTCATGCATGTCACCGATTTCATTCCTCAATCAGGTGATGTTACAGCGGATCAATTCGTGGAATGGGTTTTTCTAGCTGAATATGAGAACGAGAGTGAGCGAATGTCTCCCAGATGGGATCGGCATCGCCAGAGGATACGAGGCTTTTTTATTGAGCATATGGGATCTGATGTTGTCGATGCCAGCCAACTAAAATGGGGCGTGAAGGGCTAAGCCAATCCCTTTATTCTGCTTCCCATCGATCTCGGTCATGCCGCATTTTATGAGTTCACGGCCTAAGGTGTCAGCCGGAGCCGCAGGTCCGTGTCATCCACTCCGGCGACCTCAGGCGGCTGGAAAGTGCAAAGATTTTAGGACTCGTGAAGGTCAAAATTAAATATTGATAGCTAATATTCCTTGGTCGGGGTTGGCCCGAGAACCTGAATAGCAGCTGAGGAATCGGCTATTGGCTCTTTTCCGCGCTAGGTTCGGCGGTATTAAGAAGGCTGTTTTCTCGTCGGCAAATATCCCGGCGGCAATGGCGGTGATAGTTATTGCCGTTGGCGCAGCGTTCGCGGACCACCAGAACAAAGTCGTCTCGGATCAAGCCGCCCGTGCGGATGTCCTGGCCAAGGTCAATCTTATCCGCGCCAAGCTTGAAGGTAACATCAACGGAAACCTTCAACTGGTGCAGGGACTGGTCGCGACGGTCGTGACTGAGCCCTATATGGGACAGCAACGCTTCGCCTCGCTCGCGAGCAACCTGTTTGGCAGGGGCTCGCAATTGAAGAATATTGCCGGCGCGCCCGATCTGGTCATTTCCCTGATGTACCCGATGGAGGGCAACGAGAAGGCGATAGGCCTCGATTACCGCAAGGACGAGCGGCAGCGTGTGGCCGCGCTAAGGGCGCGAGACGAGCGCGAGCTAATTCTTGCCGGTCCCGTCGACTTGAGGCAGGGAGGGCAAGGCTTCGTCGGTCGTATCCCGGTTTTTGTACGAAGTGCGGGCAACACCGAAAGGTTCTGGGGCATCATTTCGGCCGTTGTCGACGTTCAGCGCCTTTATAAGGCGAGCGGCCTGCTTGACGATGATCTCGGGATTGACATAGCGCTGATCGGTAAGGACGCTCTCGGTCCAAGTGGAGATCAATTCTTCGGCAATGAGCGCGTCGGCAAAAGCAATCCGGTGACAGCCGACGTTCTGCTCCCGTCCGGTTCGTGGCGGATCGCAGCCATTCCTAAAAACGGCTGGCCTTCGACGCCCGACAACGCGTGGTTCTTGCGCGCAATCATGGCGGTGGCCGGGGCGTTGGTTGTGATCCCATTCCTGGTTACGGGTCGCCTGATTGGCGAGAGACAGCGCAACTATGCGGAACTGAGTCGATTGTCGAGACGCCTGGAACTCGCTCTGGAAGCGTCGGCTATTGGCGTTTGGGAACACGATCTCGCGACCAACGAACTTACGTGGGACGACCGCGTCAATGAAATATACGGCAAACCAACTGGGGAGGGCCGCGGTTACCTGGACTGGGCAGGAGCAATCCACCCGGATGATCTGGCTGGCGCCCACGCCGATTTCGACAGCGCGATGGCCGGCGGCGGGCCATATTTGTCGGAGTACCGGATTATTCGGCCGGATGGCGAGATTCGCCATGTCCGATCCAAGGCGATAATTTACCGGGTCGCAAACGACACCCCAAAAATGATTGGCGCCGAATGGGATGTGACAGCCGATGTCCTGCTGAACAAGGACCTGGTTCGCGCAAAACAGCTCTCCGAGTCGAAAAATGCAGAACTCGAGTCGGCCAAGGCGCGCATAGAGCACATTGCGCTCCACGATTCGCTGACCGGTTTGCCCAACCGGCGTTACCTCGACCAAGTGCTGGAAGATTACGCTGCAAACGCCAGGCGCACCGGCGGGTATGCGGCACTGCTTCACATAGATCTGGATCGGTTCAAGCACATCAACGATACGCTTGGCCACGCCGCAGGCGACGCAATGCTTGTTCACGCGTCAACGGTCCTCCGATCCAAAGTCGATGGTGAGGGATTCGTCGCTCGGATCGGAGGAGACGAATTCATCGTCCTGTGCGTGGTGCATGACGATATCAAGCAACTGGCGCTGCTCGCTGACCGCGTTATCAGCCAGATGCGAGAACCGGTCTACTATCAGGGCCATCGATGCCGTTTTGGCGTGAGCGTGGGAATTGCAGTCGATAACGGAAAAGATGTCGAAGCCAAACACCTGCTGGTTAACGCTGACATCGCGCTCTACCGAGCAAAGAGGCGTGGGCGCAATCGATACGAATTCTTCACCGAGCCGATGCAAAGCGAAATCGTCGACACAAAACGGATTGCCGACGAAATTCTCGGCGGCCTTGAGCGCAACGAGTTCATTCCCTTCTACCAGCCGCAATTTGACGCAAAAACGCTTGAAATTGTTGGGGTTGAGGCGTTGGCGCGATGGAGACATCCGGAGAAGGGGATTTTGGCGCCCGACGTCTTCCTAAGGATTGCGGAAGAATTGAATGTCGTCTCGATCATCGATCGAAACATATTAGAGCAATCGCTTTTGGATCTCGATGGGTGGTCTGCTGCGAATCTTCACATCCCGCGGGTGTCAGTCAACGTTTCGGCACGCCGCCTTCAGGATGAGGAACTCATAAAGAGTCTTAGGAAACTAAATATCAAGAAGGGAGCAGTTGCATTCGAGCTCGTTGAATCAATTTTCCTTGACGAAAATGATGATTTTGTTACCTGGAACCTTGAGCAGATAAAAGAGCTCGGTATTGACGTAGAAATAGACGATTTTGGTACGGGCTACGCCTCTATAGTCAGCTTGCTCAAGCTGCAGCCTCGCCGGCTGAAGATAGATCGCCAACTGGTCATCCCAATTGTCAAATCGCCGCAACGAAGGCAGGTCGTCTCGTCGATCATTGAAATCGGCAAGTCCCTGGGTATCGAGGTCGTAGCGGAAGGTGTCGAGACGATGGAGCACGCACGGATACTCAAGAGCTTGGGCTGCGACATACTGCAGGGCCATGCCTTCGGGCATGCGCTGGATTCCGACGGACTAAAGGCCTTTGTTCGATCTCGGCGTTTGCGCACGGAACGGATTTTGGATGAACCGCTCCGGTTGGGTAGAGTATAAGCGCATACGCCTCACGTCACAGTGTAGCGCTTCGCTTGAGTCTTAGGATTTGGAGATTGGCCGATCACGGCAGAGGAGTTCTGGGGGCCCATGCACCCGATGAGACCCGGCCCCGGACGAGCTGATCGGCGAACCCTATCGCGGCATCCGTCCGGGGCCGGCCTATCGACGCAGCCCGATCACACCGAGAAGGCGGCGCTGATCCGCCTGCTCGACGGCGAGCGCAATGCCGGCGTCAGCCTGACCGAAAGCTTTGCCATGTGGCCGGGCTCCTCCGTGTCCGGCATCTAACTGTCGCATCCCGAAAGCTATTATTTCGGCGTCGCCAAGGTCGAACGCGACCAGGTCGAGGACTATGCGCGGCGCAAGCGCATGCCGCTCTCCGAGGTCGAGCGCTGGCTCGGCCCGATACTCAACTATGTGCCGGCGCAAGGGCTTGACGCACCCGCGTGAGGCGGGAAATTACGGTGCCTAACTGATTGGGCGAGGAGCCCCATGAATCATCAAGGGGCGTCGGAGGATCGTCGGTCGACCCGTTCCGAATTGGTCAGGGCTTCGCCAAGACGGCCTACGGCTTGTTTCAGTGCCTTTTCCGCGGAATCCGTCAGCGATTTGGCGCCTCCCTCACAAACGGCGCCAGCATCGCCTTGCGCGTTGCCTCTAGCGGAGACGGCCCAGCGGCTTGGTTGCGAGGGGGACTGGCAGCTTGAGGCCGCTGGGCCTTGACCACCAGCGAGCGTAACAGGAGGCGCTGTGGTGGCCTGACCAAAAACTTGCGCTCAAGGCAACGGAATAGCATCATTCGAACGAACACTGTGAGGGAACCTATTGTTCTGTCGGCAGCGGCTCTCATGGTCAGAATCTGCATGGTGGAGCACCTGGCCGAGGTCACGCATGTCGAATGTCTGGCCACAGACGGGGCAGAACTGGAAATGCCCTGCTTCGTCGTTGGCCGGCGGCCCGTGGCGCCTGCCCTTGATGCCGGTTGCCGGGGTTGTTGGTTCGATCTCGTCTCACGTTGGTCAACACCGCGCTTTTGATAGGACGGCCCGACAGCTTATCGGGGTTGACCAGCGGGCCGCCGGGCCTAACCGGCGTGAGGGGATTGAGAGCGGCGCCGGCTGGGGTGGCATTCTAATCCCCTTAATGCGCTACTGCTAATATAGTAAGGCGGATGCGGCATGCGAGATCCTTCTCCCATTGCAGGTGCCGGCTACCCCCAATCTCCAAGTTGATCAAACGACAGTTGCTCCCTTAGCCTGCAAAAATTGCAGGTGTCAGCAACGCCGGGTGTTGGAACCCGGCAATTGGGGGCAATTGGGGAGACGCATCATGACCGATCCCATCATGGACTTAGTCGAAACGGCCATCATCCCCGATGTCTTCATTTCAGGGATGGCCGACATGGAAAATTTGGGAGACGGGAATTTCAGGTGCATATTTTACAGCCGGCAGCGAGCGATCTACGAGCGTGGAAAGTTCGAACACGTGATTGTGTGCCGCCTCGTCATGTCGGCTGGCGCGGCTCATGCGATGCTGAAACAAATCGCACATGCCGTTGAACGAGGATCGGATAACACAGATTCCATCGGCGTTCCTGGTGGGGCACTTCAATGACAATCCTTCGTCTGCACCCCGCCATCGCCTAAAGGAATTAACGAGCCCCTGCTTGAAGTGCACACCGAGCAC
This sequence comes from Mesorhizobium sp. WSM4842, assembly GCF_055901575.1. Taxonomy (NCBI): domain Bacteria; kingdom Pseudomonadati; phylum Pseudomonadota; class Alphaproteobacteria; order Hyphomicrobiales; family Phyllobacteriaceae; genus Mesorhizobium; species Mesorhizobium sp. WSM4842. The sequence goes on along the minus strand of NZ_CM148372.1, from coordinate 5,070,636 downwards.
TTGCCGAAGCGCCTGATAACCCATAAGCCGATGAAGGTGGTGGGTGGCAAAAAGCGTGGTTCACCGAACGATTTCGGGGATGATTTTGTGAGCGACTGTCAGTCGCTCGCGGGGGGGGCCGGCGCCACGCTCAGTCCTTTGCATCGTCACCGTCTTGCACAGAGCCATCGTTTTCATCTGCCGGGCTTTCTAACCCGGCTAGTTGCCGGTCGGCTATTTCTTTAGCGAGGCCCACCAGAGCATCGACCTCTTGCATCTGGTCCACGTGACCGCCATTGGCGACGCGTTTCCGGATCCTCTTCAGTTGGTCAGAGGTAAGTCGCAATATTCCGGCGATGGACAGCTTCTTGGCCACGCCTGCATCTCCTGCATCTCAACCCACGAGACAAGCAAGCGTTCCGGCTCGGCGGTAATTCCGCTGTGTAGAAGCCATAAGGTGCCTCGCAATGGGTCAATACGTCTGGCACCGCAATTGCATGGTCAAGTATGGGGGAATGGGGTGGAGGCCCGTCGCTTCGCAAATGTAGCGGCGGGTCTTCTACATAAAGGTCGCGCCCCAGCCTACGCGTTGCCGTCCGTCTCGCTTTCCTCGTCTATCGTGCGCACAGGCAGATAGGCGTTGGTTTCCAGCCATTCGCGCAGCACGATCTGAATGAGGTCGGACCGACCAATTTTCATTTCAGCCGCGATGGAATTGAGCGCGTTCTCCGTTGCGGGCTCAAGCGGCACGCCTGAGACGTTCCTGAGCATCAATACGGCGCGACGCAGGATGATCTGTAGATCCGCGCGCGACATGTCCGCGATGCGATCGGCAGCGTTAGTCCGCGATGATGCAACCACCGCCATGGCCTTCGCGTTTAACCGCCTTAATCCTGGCGAGCGATAAAAATGGCGGCGTTTATTCCGATTACAGTCTACCTGAATCACAAGCCGATGGTGGTCGCTTCGATAGCCGACGCCGAGATGGCGCTTCAGCAACCATGGCCACTCGTGGAAAAGCCGTCCCGGCTTGAAGCAATCCGAATGATCGAGGAATGCCTGGCCGGACATTGCAGTCACCAAGCTGCGTTCGCTGCTTTCAAGGCGGCCGCATCTGAACAGGGACTTCTTAAGCGAAAGCGTCCAAGCGCAGGCCTTAAGAAGTTTGACGGGGTTGCTGAAGACCTGATGTAATGAGGTGGAACGGCCCGCTCCATGCTGCTATCGCGATTTCCCGCAACCCTTACAAATCGTTACAAATCAATGACTTATGTTGCTGTTCGTTACACGCCTTTAGCAACATGGTTTTTAGCCGTTTTGGTAGCTAAGTGCTTGAAATTACTTGGCTGGGGAACCTGGATTCGAACCAGGACTAACGGAGTCAGAGTCCGTGGGTCTACCGTTAACCTATTCCCCAGCAGGCGCGGTTGAAGAAAACCGCGCGGGCAGGGCGGCGATGGCGCCGCGCGTGCCTTGTAGCCGCCGCCGGAAAATAGTCAAGCCTGCCCGCCCTTCAATCAGCGCAATTGCTTCAGGTTTTGACTTGCCCTCACTCTTGCCCATTCCGGGGCGAGCCGCTTGTCTCGTGGGCTCTCCCTTCTCCCCTTGTGGGAGAAGGTGGCCGAGCTCCGCTCGGTCGGATGAGGGGTGTTCCAGCTTGGCATCGCCGCGTTCCGTCCAACACCCCTCATCCGGCTCGGCGCTGCGCGTCGATCCACCTTCTCCCACAAAGGGAGAAGGAAGAAGGGGCGGTGCCCAGGGCGGTGCCCCTCAATTCTCACTCCGCCCGAGCTGTGAGTGCTCGAAATACAGCACGACGCCGAGCGCTATCAGCAGTGGGATGATCAGGTAGAACAGCCGGAACACCAGCAGTGCTGCCAGCACGCCGACCGGGTCCATATGCGACAGGCCGGCGAGAAAGACGACCTCGAACACGCCGAGCCCGCCCGGTGCGTGCGAGATCTGGGCGATCGAGAACGACACCAGGAAAATGCCGAGCACGACGAAATAGCCGGGGTTGCCTGAAACGGGCAGGGCGAAGAAGATGATCGCCGCTGCTGCCAAAAGCTCGATCGGGCCGATCAGCAATTGCCGCGCGACGATCGGCAGCGCCGGATAATGGACCTGAAAACTGCCGATCTTCAGCGGCCGGAGATGCAGCCAACTGCCGAAGACATAGGCCGCCACCAGCAGCAGCATGGCTAGGCCCGCGGCTATGGTCAGGCCATGGTGCGGTACGCCGGAGAACCGGTCGATGATTTCAGGCTCGAAGACCAGCACGAGGCCGGAGACGAGGATCGTCGACAGCACGAAGGTGATCCAGCAGATCGCCACCAGCACGCCGACATCCTTTCCGCTCAGGCCCCTGGTTCCGTAGGCGCGGTAGCGGATCACCGCGCCTGAAAATACCGAGCCGCCGATATTGTGCGACAGCGCATAGGTGGTGAATGAGCAGAAGGTGACGAACAGCCAAGAGACCTTCTTGCCGATATGCAGGAGCGCGATGTGGTCGTAGCCGGCCAGCGATGCATAGGCGATGACCGAGCTCAGCGCGGCGAGCACCCAGCCGCGGGGAGGGATGGCGACGATGCCGTCCCAGACATCGTCGAGCGAGATGCCGCGCAGCTCATGCAGCAGCAGCCACAACGAGAAGACGACCGCCGCAACGCCGACGACCGGCCAGAAATAGCGCCTCCAATTCATGGCGTGACGATCATGCGTTGCAGCCCCGTTGCCCTTTTCCGGTTCGCGTCAGGAAAACTGGCCGCGATTCCGAATGTTCCATTCCCGCCATTTCAGAAATGCCTTATCGAAGCCGGCTATTCAACCGGCAAGGCGTGCTGCGGAGGGAGAAGGAAAGGCTGGCGATCCTTCGCGCCCCCCTCTGTCCTGCCGGACATCTCCCCCAGTTGGGGGGAGATCGGCCGGCACCGCCGCTTTCCCCAATCCCCACCGTCGCAGAAACCGGCGGAGCGCCAAAGCTGCCAATCTCCCTCCTTGTGGGGGAGATATCCGGCAGGACGGAGGGGGCGCTGTCCTGGGCGCTGTCCCGCCATGATCGGGCCGAGCGGAGCGCGAGACAATGCCGCCGGCAAAATTCGGCCCCTGCGCTCTTGGTGATCCGGCGCGGCGCTGCTAGTCTGGCGGCAACTTAGAACACGTGAAAGCGCCTGCTGCGTCCGGTCTCCGGTTCGCGCGGCGCCGGAAGGAACTGAAGTGGAAGACCACGACACCGGCGCCGGCGCGCCGGAAGTGGGCGTGTCCAGGGCTTCGCCACCGCCTTCGGGCCAAGCAAGCCCATCCGCCGGCCGGCACAATGGCCGCCCGGTGCAGCCTTGGTCCGGTCACGGACAGGCAGGCGACGCGTCCCAGCAGCAGAAGGCCAAGACCAGGAAGCGGCGAAAACGTCGGCGCGGCCGCAAGGTTTTCGTGCGCGATGACGCTCACCTCGCAGCGGCCGGACTGTCGGCGCCCGCCGGCAGCGCTCCAGCCAGCCGCCCGCCCGAGGCGATCGTCGCGCCTTTGCCCTCAGCTGCGCCAACCAGGCCGGAGCAGGATGTCCGCCGCCCGCCGGTGCAGGAACTGCCGGTGTTTGCGGCACTCGATCTCGGCACCAACAATTGCCGGCTGCTGGTGGCGGTGCCTACGCGTCACGGCCAGTTCCGCGTCATCGACGCTTTCTCGCGCATCGTCAGGCTGGGCGAGGGCCTCACCGCCAATGGCCGGCTCGGGCAGCCGGCGATGGACCGTGCGGTCGAGGCGCTGAAGATCTGCGGCGACAAATTGCGCAGCCGCAAGATCAGGAAGGCCCGGCTGATCGCCACCGAAGCCTGCCGTACTGCCGCAAACGGCGCCGAGTTCCTCGACCGCGTCGAGCGCGAGGCCGGCTTGAAGCTCGAGATCATCGACCGCCAGACCGAGGCGCGGCTGGCGGTTTCGGGCTGCGGCTCGCTGGTCGACCGCGACACGCAAGGCGTCGTCCTGTTCGACATCGGCGGCGGCTCCTCGGAAATCGCGCTGATCGATCTCACCGGCCACCGCTCGCCGAGGCTCGCCAACCACATCGTCTCCTGGACGTCGCTGCCGGTCGGCGTGGTCTCGCTGGCCGAGCGCTTCGGCGGTCGCACCGTCACCCGCGAGGTCTTTGCCGCCATGGTCGACGATGTGGCCGTGCGCCTGCACGCCTTTGACGGGCGCGACCGGCTGAGCCATGTGCTCGCCAGCCCAAAATTCCACCTGCTCGGCACCTCGGGCACGGTGACGACGCTGGCCGGCGTCCACCTTGACCTGGAACGCTACGACCGCCGCCGGGTTGACGGGCTGTGGATGGACCGCGACAGCGTCGACCGCATGGTCGAAAAACTGGTCGGCTGGGATTTCCAGCAGCGCGTCGCCAATCCTTGCATCGGCGCCGATCGCGCCGATCTGGTGCTGGCCGGCTGCGCCATCCTGGAAGCGATCCGCGCGGTGTGGCCGTCGGAGAGGCTGCGCGTCGCCGACCGCGGCCTGCGCGAAGGCATATTGAGCGAATTGATGGCCGACGACGGTGTCTGGCGCAACAATGGACGTGGCAGAGCATGATCCCGAACCGAAGGACCGCGTCAGCGAAAAGTGGCAGCCGGTTTTCGCTGGAGATCATGCTCAAACAAGAAGTCAGGCAATGACCAAGAAACCGGAAAAACCAGGCTCTGCCGGCATTCGTGTGCTGAAGACGCGGATCAAGAAGAAAAGCGGCCTGAAGGAATCGTCGCGCCGCTGGCTGCAGCGTCACATCAACGATCCCTATGTCCAGCGCTCCAGGGCCGACGGCTACCGTTCGCGCGCGGCTTACAAGCTGATCGAGATCGACGACAAGCACCATCTGCTCAAGCCCGGCATGAAGGTCATCGACCTTGGTGCGGCACCCGGCGGCTGGTGCCAGGTCGCCGCCGCGCGCACGAAATCGACGGCCGAACATCCGCATGTCGTCGGCATCGACTATCTGGAGATGGATGCGGTGCCCGGCGCGCCGGTGCTGTTGATGGATTTTCTCGACCCGCAGGCGCCGGAAAAGCTGGCCGAAACGCTAGGCGGCCAGCCGGACATCGTCTTGTCCGACATGGCGGCGCCGACCACCGGCCACCGCCGGACCGATCACATCCGCACCATGTATCTGTGCGAGGTGGCGGCCGATTTCGCCCTGTCGGTGCTCAAGCCGGGCGGCCATTTCCTCGCCAAGACCTTTCAGGGCGGCGCCGAAAACGAGCTGCTCGCCAGGCTCAAGCAGAATTTCCGCTCGGTCCACCATGTCAAGCCGCCAGCCTCACGCGATGAGTCGGTCGAGCTTTATTTGTTGGCGAAGGATTTTAAGGGCGGAAGCGGCGGAGGGTAAAAATCGCCCCGTAGTGATCCTTCGCGCCCCCCTCTGTCCTGCCGGACATCTCCCCCTCAAGGGGGAAGATCGGGCGTCATCGCGGTCTTCGCAAACCTTCGACGGTGCAGGAGTGCGTGGAGCGGCGAAGCTGCCAATCTCCCTCCTTGAGGGGGAGATGCCGGCAGGCCAGAGGGGGGTGCTGTCCCGCCAGCGCTGGAGGGCGCCACTCCTCAACTCCCAGACGCGTCCGGATTTGAATGTTGCATCGCCGATTGCTTGCCAGTCCCTTGGGGGCAAAGGGGCAAGCCGACACGCAGGGCGGTTACCACGGGTGGGGTCGGATGTCGCCTTAACTTCACATTTGTGCGACCCTGGCAGCCGTGCCAGTCAGGAGCCCTGCGAAGAATGGCGCCTAAAAAAAAACCGCCTCGGCGGCGGATCGCTGGCGCAAATCAGCACTATGAATAAATTCCTAGCATAGTTGCCGTCACAAAGCAAGACAGATGTGCTAATCACTTCAGCAAAAGCCGTCCCTCGCCCCGTCACTATACGGGGAGAGGATGCCGGCAGGCAGGTGAGGGGCGGCGCGAACCTGAAGCGATTGCCCTGAGCCTGAGCCTCTTCCGCTGCTGTCCAGACACTCAATCCGTGCAGAGCAGCGGCGAATGCCGGCCACCGATCCGTCACTGCGAAAGGCATTAAGCTGAATTCGCAGCGCTGTCGTGCACAAGCAATCGGCTTTTCATCGGCGACGGGACGTGTTACGAGCCAGCGCCAATCCTGAAAGGGAAGAAGACGAGTCGGCGCTGTCCATCCGGTCCAGCGCTTTTCATGCATTCCGAGGGCTGGCCATGGCAAAAATTATCGAGACGTCCACGGGCGCATTGGCGCTGACCTTTGACGACGTGCTGCTGCAGCCGGGTCATTCCGAGGTCATGCCCGGCGAGACCGATATCCGCACCCGCATTGCCGGCGACATCGACCTCAACGTGCCGATCCTGTCCGCCGCCATGGATACGGTCACCGAGGCGCGTCTGGCCATCGCCATGGCCCAGGCCGGCGGCATCGGCGTCATCCACCGCAATTTCTCGCCGGCCGAACAGGCCGAGCAGGTGCGGCAAGTCAAGAAATTCGAATCCGGCATGGTGGTCAACCCCGTCACCATCGGCCCCGACGCGACGCTCGCCGACGCCTTGGGGCTGATGCGCACCTACTCGATCTCGGGCATTCCGGTGGTCGAGAATGGCGGCGCCGGCGGGCATACGGTCGGACGGCTGGTCGGCATCCTGACCAACCGCGACGTGCGCTTCGCTTCCGACCCGGCGCAGAAAGTCTACGAACTGATGACGCGTGAGAACCTGATCACGGTCAAGGAGAACGTCGATCAGGACGAGGCCAAGCGGCTCCTGCATCAGCACCGCATCGAAAAGCTGGTCGTGGTCGATAGCGACGGCAATTGCGTCGGGCTGATCACCGTCAAGGACATCGAGAAGTCGCAGCTCAATCCGCACGCCACAAAGGACGTGCAGGGGCGCTTGCGCGCGGCGGCCGCCACCAGCGTCGGCGATGACGGTTTTGAGCGCGCCGAGCGGCTCATCGATGCCGGCGTCGACCTTCTGGTGATCGACACCGCGCATGGTCACTCGCAACGTGTGCTCGATGCGGTGACGCGGGCCAAGAAACTGTCCAATTCGGTCCGCATCCTGGCCGGCAACGTCGCCACATCAGAAGGCACGCTGGCGCTGATCGATGCCGGCGCCGACGCCGTCAAGGTCGGCATCGGGCCGGGGTCCATCTGCACCACCCGCATCGTCGCCGGCGTCGGCATGCCGCAGCTTTCGGCGATCATGTCGGCGGTCGAGACGGCGCAGAAGTCGGGCGTCTCGGTCATCGCCGACGGCGGCATCAAATATTCCGGCGATCTCGCCAAGGCGCTTGCCGCCGGCGCCAGTGCCGCCATGATCGGCTCGCTGCTGGCCGGCACCGACGAGAGCCCGGGCGAAGTCTATCTGCACCAGGGCCGCTCGTTCAAAGCCTATCGCGGCATGGGCTCGGTCGGCGCCATGGCGCGCGGCTCCGCCGACCGTTATTTCCAGGCCGAGGTGCGCGACACGCTGAAACTGGTGCCGGAAGGTATCGAAGGGCAGGTGCCCTACAAAGGACCTGTGTCCGGCGTGCTGCACCAGCTTGCGGGCGGCCTGAAAGCCGCTATGGGCTATGTCGGCGGGCGCGACCTTGCCGATTTCCGCGATCGCGCCACCTTTGTACGCATATCCAACGCCGGACTTCGTGAAAGCCACGCCCATGACGTCACGATCACCCGCGAAAGCCCGAATTACCCCGGCGGAGCCTAACCAGCTCGCACGAAGCCTGACGGCAATGATGCTGCGGCTGTCGCGCCACGCTGCAGCACTTTGCTTTGTCTGCGTGGCGGTTTTCGTCGCCATGACGGCGATGGAGTTCCTCTATTTCCGCCAGCTGAGTGGTGGCCTGCCGTCGCTCGACTTGCGCTTGACCGGTTTCACCCCGGACGAGGGCATGGCTTGGCTGACGGCGCTCGGCCGGCGCGGCAGCGAGATCATTCTGGTCTGGCACTACCTGACCTTCGACCTGCTGTTCCCGGCGCTGCTGTCGCTGACGTTGGTCAGCCTGATCCTGGCCACCGGGCGGCGGCTGAAGAACTTCCGGGCTCTGTCCGCGCAGCTGCAATCGCTCTTCGCGCTCGTCCTGGTGCTGCCCTACACGCTTGCCGATTATGCGCAGAACATCGCGGTGGCCCGCCTGCTCTCAGATTTCCTGTCGGCCAATCCGGATTCGCTGTCGTTTGCCTCGGCGCTGATCGTCACCAAATTCGCACTTCTGGCGATACCGGCGATCGTCATCGCGGTTTTTCACCTGATGGGTCAGAAACAGCGCTGACTCCCCTTCTCCCCTTGTGGGAGAAGGTGGCCGAGCGAAGCTCGGTCGGATTAGGGTGTTGGAGGGATCGCGGCTTTCAAGTCCCGGGCCTCGCCGCCCTTCGGGCCCCACAAAGGGGAGAAGGAGTGGGCGAACGCTACAAATCGAACAGCGCGATCTTGCGCTTGTCGAACTTGATCGCAATCTCGCCGCGCACCAGTCTGAGCGCGGCCTCGCCGAACACGGCGCGTCGCCAGCCTTGCAAAGCCGGCACGTCGGCCGCCTCGCCCTCGGCGGCGATGCGGTCGATGTCGTCGCTGGAGGCCAGCACCTTCGAAGCGACGCCCTCCTTTTCGGCGACGATCCGCAACAGTACTTTCAGCAATTCCGCGGCGGCATTGGAGCCTTCGGGCGGCTGAAAACTCTTCGGCAGCTTCGGCATCTCTTCCCTGGGCAAGGCAAGCGCGGTGTTGATCGCGCCCAGCAGCGCCGTTGCCGTCACTGAGCGTTCCCAGCCTTTCGGCGTGGTGCGCAGCTTGCCGAGTGCCGCCGCATCGCGCGGCGCCTGCTGCGCCACCTCGTAGATGGCATCGTCCTTGAGCACCCGGCCGCGCGGCACGTCGCGTTCGCGCGCCTCGCGCTCGCGCCATGCGGCCACCGCTTGCACGATCGCCAGCTCCTGCGGCTTGCGCAGCCGCATCTTCAGCCGCTTCCAGGCGTCCTCCGGATGCGGATCGTAGGTTTCACGCGCGGTCAGCACCTCCATCTCCTCGTTCAGCCAGTGAGCGCGGTTTTCCCGCACCAGCTCGGCGCTGAGGTGCTGGTAGACCTCGATCAGATGGGTGACGTCGGCAAGCGCGTAGTCGAGCTGTTTTTCGGAAAGCGGCCGGTGGCGCCAGTCGGTGAAACGTGAGGACTTGTCGAGCCGAGCGCCGGTGATCTTCTGGACGAGCTGGTCATAGGAGACGCTGTCGCCGAAGCCGCAAACCATCGCCGCCACCTGGGTGTCGAACACCGGATGCGGCACCAGATCGCCGAGATGAACGATGATTTCAATGTCCTGGCGCGCCGCATGGAAGACTTTGACGACGGCCTCGTTGGCCATCAGCCTGAAGAACGGCTTCAGGTCGATATCGGGTGACAGCGGATCGATCAGCGCCGTCACCCAGGGCGCCGCCATCTGGATCAGGCAGAGGATCGGCCAAAAGGTCGTCTCGCGAATGAATTCGGTGTCGACGGTGACGAAATCCGACTTTTCGAACGCGGCGAGAGCGGTCTCAAGTTCTTCTTGGGTGGTGATGACGTGCATCAAATCGCTTTTGGCAAAGGGTAAGGTCTCCTTCAATTTCAGCCGCGCGGGCTTTCGTCAAGCCGCAGCCCCGGTTCAACACATATCGGGCCGTCATCATTGCTTCGCAGGCCCGTCGGAATCGTCGTTGCGCTTGGCCAGCTTGGCGAACACCGTCGATGTGCGCAAAAGGCCGATGAAACGGCTGCGATGGCCGGCCGGCACGCCGGATCGCACCTGCATCCGGTACAGGATGACCACGACGAAGATGGCGTAGACGGTGGCGGTGAACACGAACAGCGCGCTTGGCCCGAAATACTGCATCGCCGTCGAGGCGGCGAACGGCCCGCCAATGGCGCCGAAGGAATAGAACAGCATCAGCGCCGCGTTGATCAGCACAAACTCGCCCTTGTCGGCGCGGTCGTTGGAATGCGCCGCCGATAGCGAGTAGAGCGGCATGGCGAAGCAGCCGAAGATGAAGACGATCACGAAGTTGAGGGACGGGTCGCTGCGCGCCCAAAACACCAGCGCCAGCGATGCAAGCAGCGCGCAGCACGTCGTTATCAGCAGCACAGAACGCCGGTCCCAGCGGTCGGACAGGTAGCCGAGCGGATACTGGATGATGGCGCCGCCGAAGATGCCGACGCTGACGAAGGTGACGACGTCGGTGACCGACATGCCGATCTGTTCGGCGTAAACCGGCGACAATGTGCGGAAGGCGCTGTTGGTGACACCGACGGCAATGCAGCCGAAGCAGCCGATCGGCGAAATCCGCCAGACGCGGGCCAGGTCGAGCTTGACGTCTTCCGGCGGGGTCGGGTTGGAGCGGTCGCCGAGCGACACCGGCACCAGCGAGAGCGTGATCATGATCGACATGACGGCGAAGATGGCGAAACCGCCGGCGCCGACGATCGGGATCAGGAACTGTGCGCCTGTGACCGAACCGATGTCGACCATCCGGTAGATGGCCAGCACCCGCGCGCGGTCCTTGTTGGCGGCCCCGGAATTGAGCCAGGCTTCCATGATGGTGAACAGGCCGGCGAAACAGAACCCGCCGGCGAGCCGCAACGCGCACCACATGATCGGGTCGACGACCAGCACCAAAAGCAATGTTCCCGCCGAAGCGATCGCCGCCAGCGCGGAAAAAGCGCGGACATGGCCGACGGCCTTCATGATGCGGGGGACGGCGAGGCAGCCGAGCAGGAAGCCGGCGAAATAGAACGTGCCCATCAGGCCGATGGTCGAGGCCGAAAACCCCTCCTGCGCGCCGCGCAGCGCGATCAGGGTGCTTTGCAGGCCGTTGCCGCCGAGCAGGATGCCGGCGGCGATAAGGAGCGGGATCAGCGGGCGCATGGAGGACATGAAGGAAGGCCTGTCGTTGACCCTTCTTGAACCATCGCCCGCGCCAATGCCAGCGGCAATTCCCGGCGGTTAGCAGGCCAGCACCGACAATCAGTTTCTCATTTTGATTTTTAGCTGAGGGGCGATCTTTCGCGCTCCCGATGGCGCGCTTGGATGGTGGGCGTCCTACCGCAAAATTCTGTTTGTCATCAGCCATTTCACGGAGCGGGGCCACGCGTAATTCGCACCCATGCGAAGATCGGTAAAGCCTTGGGAAACAGGTTTCCCGGTTTCAGTGTCGAGGATGCGAATGAACATGGTATGCTCTGTTCGGTTGACACGCGTCACGACGCCCAGCAAGGCAAGAGAGGCGCCGTGTTCTTTGGCGATTTTGCCTTCACAGCCGCCGCAGTTGCGCAATCCGTGCGGCGCAACCGCCTGCTCATCCCCCGCCGGCACATCAACCACTGTAAAACGTCCGGACTGGGAGAGCATGTCCTTCGCCATTTGTGCCGACTCGGACAGATAGCGCCTATCGTGTTCATCCGGCGGAATTATGCCTGCGCCAGCGCTCTTGTCTTCCAATTCGAATGGAAACACCTCGATTGACATCGGCGTTGTCTGAGCGTGTGCAAATGTGCAGGTGCCAACAAGCAGCGTCATCAGGACAGTCAATGTGCGAATGCGCATGGTAGTCCTCCCGTCAGTATGACGATGACGGCCATTGTACACGGCTTGACCACCCTGACCACGATCAAGGCAGAAGGTAGCAGTCGGCTTCCGTCAGTCGAAGCGCCTTCCCTCGGTCAGGCCTTGAGCTCCGACACCCCGACTCGCGCGTCTCGTGAGGAGGATCGACCGAAGGCAAAAGCGGTCAGAGGCCCGACGAGCAACCACTGCACGACCGTGAATGCTGTCTCGATCGTGAGGTAGTCGGGAACCGATGCCATCACGTTTTTTGCAGCGACGGCGAGCGTGGTGAAGCTCCACGACAGGACGGCGCCGAAGGCTGAGTAGACCAGTCCGCGCGACAGAATTGTACCGCTCCGCCGCGCAAACGCCTGTTCGTAGACCCAGGCGAAAAGGACTGCCTGGATCAGCATCGACAGGAAACCAAACGCGATGATGATGTTGCTCCGATAGATCGCAAGCTCCGCGTAATAGCGCTCGAAAAGGATCAGATGCCAGACAAATCCGAGCGCGAATGTCGGCACGACGTAGGCAAGAACACCAAGGAAGAAGCATGTCATTTCCGTTTTCCTTTCGTCAAAGCCGGCTTCTGGCCGGGCAGCTTTGGCGGCAGGGTCTGCACGAAGGCGATCGCCGGTTGGAGCCACCTGCCGACTGCTTCACCGGTCAGCGCCGGGGGATCGACGTAGATGTAGCCTTCCATTACCCGCCCCCTCATCTCCATCGGACGCGCTCCGGGCTCGGCAAGCGCTTCGTGCTGGCGGTCCTTGCCGACGCGAACCAGCAAACCGCGCCGGGACGCAGCCGCGACCATGTTGCCGTTCAGCATGAAACCTAGCCCGCCGAACATCTTGACTTCGCGGATATCACCGACGCCCGCGAGAGCGGCACGGACGCTTGCGGCAAGCTCGTCAGCGGTCATGCTGCAAATCCTGTGCTTCGAGCAACGCGGTCAACTGATCCAGAGCACCACGCCAGCCGACGGCGTGACGCACGATCGCGTCGCTGCGCGTAAGCTTTTCATGGCGGATGACGAGTTCGCTGCCGGCGCCGTCCGGCGTGATGATCACCGTGACCTCCGACTCGATGCCTGCATGCTCGTCCGGCGGCTCGATTATCCACGAAAAGACGATCTTCGCAGGCTGCTCGATCGATAGAAAAGCGCCACCGACGATGACGATTTCTCCTTGCTGCCGCTGGTAGGCGAAGCGATAGGCGCCATTGACGTGGAACTCGAACTGCAGGACGGTGAGTGTGATCTCCGGTGCCGGCTTCAGCCATCTTCCGACCAGCTCGGCCTCGGCAAAGGCGGCAAACACTTCCTCGGGCGCGGCGCTGAAACGTCTGCGCACTTCGGCGACGGTCTTATCGATGGTCATCGTTTGCGCCCTCCGACAAAAGGCGATCGAGCTGCTCGACCGCACCCGTCCAGAATGCCTGATGGCGCGCGATCCATGCCTGCGCATCCTGCAGAGGCTCTCGGCGCAACCGGAACTGATGAACACGCCCCTCAATGGCGCGTTCAATAAGCCCGGCCTGCTCCAGCACCTTCAGATGCTTGGAGATCGTCGGCTGGGTAGAGCGAAATTGGCGGCCGAGTTCGCCGGCGCTTCTGGCCTCACCTCGAGCGAGCGCATGAATCATTGAGCGACGCGTCCCGTCCGCCAAAGCGTGAAACGTTCGATCGAGACTGGCCACCTTTTGCATAGCCATATGGCTATACGTCATTCGAGCGGCAAATGCAAGGACGTGCAAGGCCGAAAATCCCTCTGCGCGCTGCGTCATACCCTGAAGGGGCCCCGGCTGGCTCCAGCAGGAAGCAGCCTGGCTGTATATTCCACCATGCTTGCTATACTCCACCGGGCAGTCACGCAGGGGGCTTCACATGTCAGGCTATTTCGGCACAGAGGTTCAGCAGCGCCTGCAAGCTCAAGCTGAGGCGAGTGTCGACTTCATCAATGCAACCCCCGGCGCGTGCCAGACCGGGCGCACTATGGGGTGCGACGATCCCGACCGGTTCGGGTGGGAAATGATCGACAAGATACTCAATCGCGACGGCATCTGCGGCTTTCGTATGATACCTGCAAGCAAGGCGGATGAGCTCAAGTCGCGATTGGCCAAGGGGGGCTTCCGTTTCGATTCCTGGGACGTATTCTCCGCCGACCAGGCAAGTGCCCTGGCGGCATCGGAGGCGATTATCGGCCGGGGATTGCCCGATGGACTTCTCGATCAAGACATGTCGGCCGAGCCGGATGGTGAGTATACGATCCGCATCCAGGCCTTCATGGCGGCGTTGGGCGTGGTGCCGTTTTCGGGGTCGCTGCTTGCCGGAACCCTGGGGCCGGCGACGACGGTAGTGGTTGGTGACGAGAGGGGGACCGTCGTGGCAACCGCGCATGGCTACCTGGCTCACAATTCCCATAGCATGGGGCGGGCTGGTTGCGGTCGCGCAATCGCAGAGGGGTCGAGGGCTTGGCAACTACATCAACGCTCGCATGATCGTCAGTGTGGTTCGCGATTTGCATGCGACGCACATTTATGAGCTCGTATCGGCCTCGAACCTACCGTCCCGACGAATGGTGGAATCATGTGGACTTCGTCGCGATCCCGCTGTTGTGTGCGGGGTTGCCACGCTTGGCGATGGTGCGCGCTTCACCCGCTAACCACCATTGGCGGTTGATGTTGGACCAGGGCTCATTCCCAGCGATGACCGCTTAGGCTCGAAGCCGAACTTCGAACCGAGATGCTGCCCGTGCGCCGCCTGCCTTGACAAAGGCGGCCTCTCATGTGCTTTTCGCGCAAATTTTCGGGCCGGGCTATCATGCCTTGGCCGCAATCAAACATCCGGACCTACCAATGACAATGCATCGTTACCGCAGCCATACCTGTGCCCAGTTGAGGAAGAGCGACGTCGGTTCTTCCGTTCGCCTGTCGGGCTGGGTGCATCGCGTGCGCGACCATGGCGGCTTGCTGTTCATCGATTTGCGCGACCACTATGGCCTGACCCAGATCGTCGCCGATCCGGATTCGCCGGCCTTCAAGATTGCCGAGACGGTGCGCGGCGAGTGGGTCATCCGCGTCGACGGCGAGGTCAAGGCGCGCCTGGCCGAGACGGCGAACGCCAACCTGCCGACCGGCGAGATCGAGGTTTTTGCACGCGAGATCGAAGTGCTGTCGGCGGCCAAGGAATTGCCGCTGCCGGTGTTCGGCGAGCCGGACTATCCCGAGGATATCCGCCTCAAATACCGCTTCCTCGACCTGCGCCGCGACACGCTGCACAAGAACATCGTGGCGCGCACGAAGGTCATCGCCGAGATGCGCAAGCGCATGGGCGAGGTCGGCTTCACCGAATTCTCGACACCGATCCTGACCGCTTCGTCGCCAGAAGGGGCGCGCGACTTCCTGGTGCCGTCGCGCATCCATCCCGGCACCTTCTACGCGCTGCCGCAGGCACCGCAGATATACAAGCAATTGATCATGGTGTCGGGCTTCGACCGTTACTTCCAGATCGCGCCGTGTTTCCGCGACGAGGACCCGCGCGCCGACCGGTTGCCGGGCGAATTCTACCAGCTTGACGTGGAAATGAGCTTCGTCGAGCAGGACGACGTTCTGGCGACAATGGAGCCGGTCATGCGCGCGGTCTTCGAGGCCTTTGCCGCCGGCAAGCCGGTGACGCAGGAGTTCCCGCGCATCGCCTATGACGTCGCTATGCGCAAATACGGCACTGACAAGCCGGACCTGCGCAACCCGATCGAGATGCAGGCGGTCTCCGATCATTTCCGCGATTCCGGCTTCAAGGTTTTCGCCAACATCCTTGCCAACGACCCCAAGGCCGAAGTCTGGGCCATTCCGGCCAAGACCGGTGGTTCACGCGCCTTCTGCGACCGCATGAATTCGTGGGCGCAAGGCGAGGGCCAGCCGGGCCTCGGCTACATCTTCTGGCGCAAGGAGGGCGAGAAGCTCGAAGGCGCCGGTCCGCTTGCCAAGAACATTGGCGAGGACCGCACCGAGGCAATCCGCCTCCAACTCGGCCTTGCCGATGGCGACGCCGCCTTCTTCGTCGCCGGCGACCCGAAAAAGTTCGTCTCGTTCGCGGGAGCGGCGCGCACCCGCGCCGGCGAGGAGCTGAACCTCGTCGACCGCGACCGCTTCGAATTGTGCTGGATCGTCGACTTCCCCTTCTACGAATGGAACGAGGACGAGAAGCTCGTCGATTTCGGCCACAACCCGTTCTCTATGCCACAGGGTGGCATCGAGGCGCTAAACGGCGAGGATCTGCTCGGCATCAAAGCGTTCCAATATGACATGGTCTGCAATGGTTTCGAGATCGCGTCGGGCGGCATCCGCAACCATTTGCCCGAAACCATGGTCAAGGCATTCGAGATCGTCGGCCTGGATCGCGAGACGGTCGAGGAGCGCTTCGGTGGCCTCTACCGCGCCTTCCAGTATGGCGCACCGCCGCATGGCGGCATGGCGGCCGGCATCGACCGCGTCGTCATGCTGCTGGTCGGCGCCAGGAACCTGCGCGAAGTGACCATGTTCCCGATGAACCAGCAGGCCTATGATCTGTTGATGAGCGCGCCATCAGAAGCCAGCCCGCAGCAGCTTCGCGAATTGTCACTGCGCGTCGCGGTGACCAAGAAAGAGGGTTAAAAACCTCCCGCAACCGACGCTAAACGCTGTCGGTTTGCGCTGCCCTCATTGCCCTGCCGGGCATTTCTCCCCGTATAGTGACGGGGAGAAAGACACTGTCACAAATGATTTCGCCAACTGCCAGCGTTGCAAGATGGGCGCAAACGTCGCGGCCGTCTCCCTTCTCCCCGTCACTATACGGGGAGAAGGTGCCGGCAAGCGGATGAGGGGCGGCGCTGACACTTCCAATGCAAGCGCATTTTGCAAACCGGCCAGAGACGTGCCGGTCAGTCTTCGTTCGCCTTGACCGTCACGCCAAGCGTCTTCGTCAGGTCCACCGGGTTTGACATG
Source organism: Mesorhizobium sp. WSM4842 (assembly GCF_055901575.1). Classification (NCBI taxonomy): domain Bacteria; kingdom Pseudomonadati; phylum Pseudomonadota; class Alphaproteobacteria; order Hyphomicrobiales; family Phyllobacteriaceae; genus Mesorhizobium; species Mesorhizobium sp. WSM4842. The sequence continues at coordinate 5,054,104 of NZ_CM148372.1, read as the reverse complement.
GCGCCCGCCATGATCAGCGCGAACGGCACCGCTGCCGGCGGCTCGGCCAGGATCTCGATGCTCTGCGGATCGTCGAGATATCTGCCGACCGCAGCCGACACCTGCGCCGTCAATTCGGGATTGTTGAGCTGCGCCATGCCGAAAGGCACGATCGCCTTGGCCTGGTTGGCGACGTCCTTGCCGGACATGCCTTGCTGCTTGCCGACATAGTCCAGCACCTTGTTGGTCAAGGAATCGTCGTCGAAGCGGATCGAAGCGCTGTTGAACGAAAGCTGCTGCAAGACGCCGAGCATGGCCATGCCTTGCGCCGAGTTGTCGGCGCCTTCGGGCTGCGCCGCCATCTTCTTCTGCATCTCCTGCAGCGACTTGATAACGTCAAGCGTGTAGCCGCCGAAACCGAAGGTCATGCCGAGCGTTCCGGCATTGTCGACGGAGATGTCGTATTTCGACAGCTCCATCTTGCCGTCCGCAGGCTGCCAGGTGCCCGCCATTTTAAGGTTCCCGCTGATGTTCTGGTAACCGAGCGCGTTGATCACCTCCCTGGACTTCGGGTCCTCGACCAGCGTCAGGTCGGCATTGAACTTTTCCGTGGTGCCGGAGAACGCCATCGCCTTGCCGTCGGCCGGCGGGGTGATTTCGATGGCGAGCCCGTCCATCGAGAAGGCGGTCTTGTCGCCAACCTTGACCGTCATGTTGTCGAGTTCGGCCGATTTGTACATCATCAGCGAGCCCAGCGGGCCTGTAGCGCCGTCGGCGGGAACCGTCATGTCGTGGATGACGAAGGGGCTGAGGTCGAGCGTGACGCCGTCTTCGCTGTGCTGGAACGCCGAAGTCGAGACGGTTTCGATTTCATAACCGCCATTGGCTTCGGTCACGCCTTCGAGTTTGATGTCGCCGAACTTGAGCGCTTCCTTTTCGGCCGCCGGTTTGAAGGCCACGCCTTGCAGCACCATGCTGGAGGCATCGCCCGTCACCCCGGTCCAGGAGATGTCGACGCCCTGGGCGGCGAGAGCCGCCTTCAGCCGGTCGGCGACCGCCGCATCCTGCGCCAAGGCCGCGTTCAGCGGCAGCGTCAGCAAAAACGTCGAAAAAGCAAGTTTGTTAAGTGTCGAGCGTCTGATCGTCATCGCGAGTCCCCTGAGCGTGTCCTGAAGATTGTCTTTTCAACTCGTTGCGCCGCCACCCTTCCGTGACGAACTGGACGGGAAAAAGGCGTTCTCCCGCACAATGGTCGAAAACCATGGCGAAACGCAAATCCGATCCATTGCCATAGAGCCGGGATGTAACCGATTGATGTTGGTCGGCGTCCAGTTCGTGTTGCGGAAGGGGCGGCGCATTCAGCGCCTCTTGCCGCGAATCACCCGCTCGGCTAGTCCCAGCCCATGGGAAAAAGGCTTTTACCGCCTGGCGATGGCGGTGGCGACAACATCGAGCCGATCGATCTGAAGAAAGCGCTGGAAGAGCGCTATCTCGCCTATGCGCTGTCGACCATCATGCACCGGGCGCTGCCGGATGTGCGCGACGGGCTGAAGCCGGTCCACCGCCGCATCATGCATGCCATGCGGCTGCTCAGGCTCAACCCCGACCAGGGGTTCGCCAAATGCGCCCGCATCGTCGGCGAGGTGATGGGCAAGTTCCATCCGCATGGCGACCAGTCGATCTACGACGCGCTGGTGCGGCTGGCGCAGGATTTTTCGATGCGCTATCCCCTGGTCGACGGGCAGGGCAATTTCGGCAATATCGACGGCGATAACGCCGCCGCCATGCGCTACACCGAAGCGCGCATGACCGACGTGGCGACCGAGCTGCTGTCCGGCATCACCGAGGATGCGGTCGACTACCGGCCGACCTACAATGAGGAGGACGAGGAGCCGGTCGTGCTGCCCGGCGCCTTCCCAAACCTGCTCGCTAACGGCTCGTCCGGCATTGCCGTCGGCATGGCGACCTCGATCCCGCCGCACAATGCCGCCGAGCTCTGCGCCGCCGCCCTGCATCTGATCGAGCATCCGGATGCACCGGTGACGACATTGATGGACTTCGTCCAAGGTCCGGATTTCCCGACCGGCGGCATCATCGTCGATAGCCGTGCCTCGATCCTCGAAGCCTATGAAACCGGTCGCGGTGGTTTCCGCGTCAGGGCGAAATGGAGCCAGGAGGACCAGGGCAGGGGCACCTGGAGCATCGTCGTCACCGAAATCCCCTACGGCGTCCAGAAGGCGCGGCTGATCGAAAAGATCGCCGAGCTGCTGATGGCGCGCAAATTGCCGCTGCTCGAAGACATCCGCGACGAGAGCGCCGAAGACGTCCGCGTCGTGCTGGTGCCGAAGAGCCGTTCTGTCGATCCCGGAATCCTGATGGAATCGCTGTTCAAACTGACCGAGCTCGAAAGCCGCTTTCCGCTCAACATGAACGTCCTGTCGCGCGGCAAGATACCCAACGTGCTGTCGCTGAAAGGCGTGCTCAAGGAATGGCTGGAGCACCGCCGCGAGGTGCTGATCCGCCGCTCCAGGCATCGCCTCGGCGAGATCGAAAGGCGGCTGGAGATCCTCGCCGGCTATCTAATCGCTTATCTCAACATCGATGAGGTGATCAGGATCATCCGCGAGGAGGACGAGCCCAAGCAAGTCATGATGGCGCGCTGGTCGCTCACCGACAACCAGGCCGAAGCCATCCTCAACATGCGGCTCAGGGCCCTGCGCAAGCTCGAGGAATTCGAGATCCGCAAGGAATTCGACGGCCTCACTATCGAGAAGAAGCAGATCGAGGCGCTGCTTGCGTCCGACGCCAGGCAGTGGTCGACGATCAAGTGGGAAGTCTCCAGCATCCGCGAGAAATTCGGACCGGAGACCGAGCTCGGCAAGCGCCGGACCCAGTTCGCCGACGCCCCCGAACATGACCTGACCGACATCGCCCATGCCATGATCGAGCGCGAGCCGGTCACCGTGGTCGTTTCGGAAAAGGGCTGGCTCAGGGCGATGAAAGGTCACCTGACCGATCATTCGTTGCTGACCTTCAAGGAGGGGGACAGCCTCAAGCTCGCCTTCCACGCCCAGACCACCGACAAGGTGCTGGTCTTCACCACCGGCGGCAAGTTCTACACGATCGGCGCCGACCGGCTGCCGGGTGGGCGCGGCCATGGCGAACCGATCCGCATCATCGTCGACATGGACAACGACCAGGACATCGTCACCGCCTTTGTCCATGATCCCAAGCGCAAGCTGCTGCTGGTGTCGCACGACGGCAATGGTTTTGTCGTGCCGGAAGAAGAGGTTGTCGCCAACACTCGCAAGGGCAAGCAGGTGATGAACGTCAAGGCGCCCGACGAGGCCCAGCGCTGTGTGCCGGTCGCCGGCGACCATCTCGCCATCGTCGGCGAGAACCGCAAGATGCTGGTCTTCCCACTCGCCGAGATCCCTGAGATGGGGCGCGGCAAGGGCGTTCGCCTGCAGAAATACAAGGATGGCGGCGTTCTCGACCTCAAGACCTTCACGCTCGCGGGCGGTCTCTCCTGGCAGGATTCGGCCGACCGCACCTTCATCAAATCACGTGAAGAGCTGGTCGAGTGGATCGGTGCTCGAGCCTCGGCCGGACGCATGGTGCCAAAGGGATTCCCGAGGACGGGGAAATTCGGGTAGTTGCTAATCTCCCCCCTTGAGGGGAGATGTCGCCGAAGGCGACAGAGGGGGGTCGGAACGTTCAGACGCGACATCTTATTGCGGACAGAGGAGGCTGGAGCTTCATGCTCGGCGCCCCTTGAGGGCCCTCAAGGGGGGGAGATTAGCGCCTCCATGCAAACATTTGGAATGTCGTCACGATTGCTGCACTATGTCGGTGCATAAGCACCGCTACATAACGCGACGACATACGCGTTTGGGGAGAAATGGGCATTTGAAAGAACCCAGGATTAAGAAACCGGAAGGGCAGCAGCGCTTGTTCGGCCTGTCGACGCCGGTCAGATCCGCCGTCATTCCACCGCTGTCGGCGGCGCGCTGGCTCCTGGTGCTGATCGTTGCCGCCGGGGTCTATTTCTTTCATGGTTTCCTGGTTCCGGTGCTGGCCGCTCTTGTCATCGCCTTTGCCAGCTGGCCGCTCTATCGGCGGCTGCTCGCTGCTGTCGGCGGCAACCGCACGATCGCCGCGACATTGGCGATCCTGTTCATTCTCACCTTCCTGGTGGTGCCGATCGCGCTCGCCGGCGCCTACGCCAGCAACGAAGTCCGCGAATGGGTCGGCTGGGCGATCGAGACCAACCGCGAAGGCGCGGTGACGCCGCACTGGATCGCCACGCTGCCCGTGGTCGGCGACTGGCTGAACGAGCAGTGGACGCGCAATCTCGGCCATCCCGGCGGCATCGGCGAACTGATCCAGCTGATCAGCGGCGCCAACATCGGCAGCATCTATCGCGGCGTGCTGGCCGCCGGCGGCAGCGCCTTCGGCCTTCTGCTGGCGCTGCTGTTCATGATGATCGCGCTGTTCTTTGCCTATCGCGACGGCGAGCATTTTGCCGGGCAGGTCGACCGTCTCGGCGAACGCATCCTGCCGACCAGGTGGGAGCGGATTTCACGCGTCGTGCCGGCGACGATTTCCTCGACAGTAACCGGCATGACCATTATCGCCATCGGCGAGGGGGTGGTGCTGGGCGTGGCCTACTGGCTGGCCGGCGTGCCGTCGCCTGTGACGCTCGGCGCCCTGACCGGCATCATGGCGCTGATCCCTGGCGGCGCACCGCTGTCCTTCACGCTTGTTTCGATCTATCTCGCCGCCAGCGGCTCGCCGATGGCCGGGTTGGCGCTGTTCATCTGGGGGGCTGTCGAACTGTTCATCGTCGACAAGACATTGCGCCCGAAACTGGTCGGCGGCCCGATAAAGCTGCCGTTCCTGCCGACCTTTTTTGGCCTGATCGGCGGCGTCAAGACGATGGGCTTTCTCGGCCTGTTCATCGGCCCGGTGCTGATGGCATTGCTGGTCGCGATATGGCGCGAATGGCTGCGCGAGGTGGAATTGGCCGACGAACTTGCCCCCGCAGCACCGGTGGAGCTGGAGGGGGCGCCGCCGCAAATCGAAATCGTTGCCGAGAAGAAGTCTCAGGCCGGGTGACGGACCGCAAGGGTTGCGCGGCGCTTGCGCCCCTCATGCAGCTGCCATAGTGAATGGGCGACCAGCGTGACGATCAGGATCGCACCGCCGATCAGGCTGTTGCGTGACGGCGACTCGGCAAAGATCATCCACATCCAGACGGGCGCCAGCACGGTTTCGAGCAGATAGAACATCGCCACTTCCGGCCCCGAAATATATTTCGGTCCGTTGGCGAGGCAGAAGAACGAGATCGGCATGATGACGGCGCCGTTGAAGATGATCCACCACGGCGCGTTCACCTGAACGCCTTCGCCTGAGACCATGAACACCGCGACGGCCAGCGGCAGGATCACGCCGATCAGCGACGTGAACCCCATGTCCTTGCCGCTGGCACGCGAGATGGTGATGGCCAGCGCGATGAAGAAAGCCGAGCACAGCGCCATAAGATCGCCGAACAGGTGCCCGGTGCCGATCGAATCGCCGACGATGATCGCGACGCCAACGATCATGGCCAGCATCGCGACCACGGTGACCACTCGCGGCCGCTCCTTCAGGAACAGCCAGGACAGCAGCGCCGCGAACACGGTGTTGAAGGCCAGGATGAAGACCAGATTGGCGGTCGTGGTGTAATAGATGCTGGTGACGAAAGTGACCGAGGTCAGCCCGTAGCATATGGCGACAACGAGCCCCGACCAGCCGGGGATGAGCTGCGGCGCGTTCCTGCTCAGCGAGCGCCAGACGGCCCAGATGATCAGCGCCGCGACCAAGGTGGTGCCGGTGGGCAGCAGGAGGATCGTCCACGCGCCGCCGTCGGCGAGCCGGATCAGTGGAATGTCGATGGTCAGCGTCAGCCCGCCGATGGCGGTGATGAGAAGGCCCTTCTGGTGATCATTGTGGGACGACATGCGGCAATTCTCGCAATGAATTTGAAGGCCGGCCGGCCGCGCTTTTGCACACTCTCCGCTAAGCGGAAAGGCCAGCATGCTCTTCCTGGAAACAGTTTAAGATTGGATTTTGGAAAAACTATTCAGCGCGAAACCGCCTCGTGGTCGTAGCGTTCCCAGCCTTTCGGGCCGAGATGCTCCTGCGGCATGAAGCGCATCTTATAGTTCATCTTGCGCGAGCCGTTGACCCAGTAGCCGAGATAGACATGGGGCAAGCCCATCGCCCTGGCGCGGGCGATGTGGTCGAGGATCATGAAGGTGCCAAGCGAGCGGTCCTCGAAGTCCGGATTGAAGTAGGAATAGACCATCGACAGGCCGTCGGCCATCTTGTCGGTGAGCGCCACCGCGATCAGCTCGCCCTGGCCCTTGCCGGTGATGAAGCTGTCGGGGCCGCGGCGCCGGTACTCGATGACCTTGGTGTCGACATGCGTGTCCTCGACCATCATGGCGTAGTCGAGCACCGTCATGTCGGACATGCCGCCGCGGCGGTGGCGGGCATCGAGATAGCTGCGGAACAGCGAATACTGCTCGGTCGAAGGTTGCGCGTCGTGCATCGCGCCGATGAGGTCTGAATTGTGCTGTATCACCCGCCTCATGTTGCGGCTGGCGGTGAATTCCTGGGCCAGGATGCGCACCGAAACGCAGGCGCGGCAGGTCTCGCAGGCCGGCCGGTAGGCGATGTTCTGCGATCGCCGGAAGCCGCCTTGCGTCAACAGGTCGTTCATCTCCGGCGCCTTGTCGCCGACCAGATGCGTGAACACCTTGCGTTCGAACTGGCCCTCAAGATACGGGCACGGCGACGGCGCGGTCAGGAAGAACTGCGGCGACTGGGTAGGATGGTGCGTCATCGAACCTTGGAAACACTCCTGCGAATCATCATACCTTTGGCGCGTACGGCGAAAAATTCAACAGGATTGTGAAAGCGTGGGCATCGGAGCCTTCACTTTGCACACAAATGCTCGCGGGACTCGTGAAAAAGCTGTCTCAGCGGTCACTGCGGCTGACCACCGTGCCCAGCAGCAGGTCGTGCAGCGTGCGCTTGCGGTCGGCAAACAGCGACACCAGAAGCACCAGCGGCGTCAGGATGACGTTGCCCGCCCAAAACAGCACCGAGTGCACCACGGCCGTCAGCCCGTCGATACGGGTGCCGTCCAGACGGTCGAGCCGGATTCCCATCATCTTCATGCCCGTGGTGGCCTGGTCGGCGCTGCCGAGCGTGTTCCAGATGTAGAGGATGGCGACGGCCGGCACGAGAACGGAAAACAGCATCCAGCCGAGGCCGAGCGTCAAAATCCCGAGCAAGAACACCAGGATCGCGAACGGAATGGTAAGCAGCGCGACGATGCAGTAGTCGATGATGAAGGCGAGGACACGCCGCGTGCGCACGCCGTCATAGGCCCGGATATCATCAAGCCTGAAGGTGATGATTTCACCGTCGAGAACGCGCGCGTTCATGTCATTTCCTCGTCGTCAGGCCCGGGATAGGTTGCGGGCCGCCTGATATTGAAATGGTGAAGTCTTGCGGCGGAATCAAGATCGGGCGTTTCCGCGGCATGCGGGGGAAACAGCGCCGGGTACAGCCCGAATCGGTTGAATTTGCAGCGCCGATGGCGTTAGTTTGCTGCAGCGCAGCAAAGCGCGCCTAGAGCGCCACGCGTCCTTTTGGACGCGCAAAGGACGCTCTAGCACTTTGAATCGGCGCATGATCCCCTTTCCGAAAACCGAAACCGGTTTTCGGGGTCATGCGCCAGGGCGAGGGCGACATGGACTACGACATGCTGGTCATCGGCAGCGGGCCTTCCGGGCGCCGCGCCGCGGTGCAGTCGGCCAAGCTGGGCAAATCCGTGCTGGTGGTCGACAGGGGCCGGCGGCTGGGAGGCGTTTCCGTGCATACCGGCACCATCCCGTCGAAGACGCTGCGGGAAACCGTGCTCAACCTCTCCGGCTGGCGCGAGCGCGGCTTCTACGGGCGCGGCTACCGGGTCAAGCAGGACATTTCGGTCGGCGATCTGATCGAACGCCTGCACAAGACGCTCGATCACGAGGTCGAGGTGCTGCAGCACCAGTTCATGCGCAACACGGTCAAGAGCGTGCGCGCTGCGGTCAAGTTTCTCGGTCCGAACAGAGCGAGCCTGACGACGGACAGCGGCGACTACAGTGAAGTCGGTTTTGCGCATGCGCTGATCGCGGTCGGTACCCGCCCGCACCGGCCGCGCGACGTGCCTTTCGACAAGACCCGTGTCTTCGACAGCGACGAGATGCTGGAACTCGAGCGCCTGCCGCGGACATTGACGGTGATCGGCGCCGGCGTCATCGGCGTCGAGTACGCGACGATCTTTTCGGCGCTCGACGTGCCGGTGACGCTGGTCGAGCCGCGCAACACCATCCTCGATTTCGTCGACCGCGAAATCGTCGACGATTTCATCCATCAGATGCGCGATCGCGGCATGACGATCCGGCTCGGCAGTGCGATCAAGGAGATCGCCTCGAAACCCGACTACGCCGAGGTGACACTCGCCGACGGCCGCACCATACGCTCGGAGATGGTGCTCTATGCCGCGGGGCGCACCGGCAATGTCGGCGCGCTCGGCCTGGACGCGGTCGGCATCGAGGCCGATTCCCGGGGCCGCATCAAGGTCGATCCGCAGACCTTCCGGACCAGCGCGCCGAACATCTATGCCGCCGGTGACGTCATCGGTTTTCCGAGCCTCGCCTCCACCTCGATGGAACAGGGCAGGGTGGCCGCCTGCCATGCCTTCGGCGTGCCGTTGCCGCCGCCGCCGGAAACCTTTCCCTACGGCATCTACGCCGTGCCGGAAATCTCGACCGTCGGCCAGTCCGAGGAGCAGGTGCGCGAGAGCGGCGGCGCGTATGAGGTCGGCGTGGCGCGCTTCCGCGAAACCTCGCGCGGCCATATCATGGGCGTTAACACCGGCTTCCTGAAGCTTCTGTTTTCGATCGAAACGCGCAGGCTGCTCGGCGCGCATATCGTCGGCGAGGGCGCGACCGAACTGATCCATATCGGCCAGGCGGTGATCAATCTCGGTGGCACCGTCGATTTCTTCGTCAACAACACCTTCAACTATCCGACGCTGGCCGAAGCCTACAAGATCGCTGGGCTGGATGCCTGGAACCGGATGGGGCGAGCGTAGAGCGTCGGCTGATCAATTCGCCTGCGCGATGGCGGTTGCCGGACGCGCCAGCCACTGCCTGACGATTTCAGCATCCCGATCGCCGATTTCATGGCCGGAGGCGATGGTGTGGGCCTCGACCTCGGCGCTACGTGATTCGAGCAATGTGACCAACGCCGGCGCGAAAGGCGCGTAGGTCTGGTCGGCGGCACCGGCGATGATCAGCACGCGCGCTTTGGACAGGTCGGCTGGGGGCACGTCATCGAGCACCGGCATCGGGCGCAGCAATGCTGCCCGTTCGATGGGGCCGGAATGCAGCAGCAACACGGTCGAAACCAGGTTGGCGCCGTTCGAATAGCCGAGAAAAATCGTTCGGGAGAGATCGAGGCCGTGGCGCTTCGCGGCCGCGGTGATGAAGCCGGCGAAAGCGTCCGCCTCGGTGCGGATGCTCTCCTGTTCGAAGAGCGTCGGCGTGATCCGCGCGAACCAGCGGAAACCGTCCTCCTGCGCGATGCGGCCACGCACCGCCACCAGCACGGCGCGCGGTGCGATTTGCCGCGCCAGCGCCACCAGCGTCGTCTCGTCGACGCCGGATCCATGCAGCAGAAAAAGGCATTCGCCGCTCGCATCCACGGGCCGATAGAGTCGGTAGAAAAACGGCAGGTCGCGCCGCAAAAAGCCGTCTTCCGGAGGTTTTTCGGCCATATTCCATCCTTTTGATTTCGTGTGGTTTTTATTCATTTGCCGGCTTCAAAACGGAATATTTTCGGGCTCCTTGAAAGTTGATTGAACCGGGCGCATTTCAGTCCGTTTGTTTGCCGATATGCTCCTGCGGGAGGAATCGAAGCGGTGCGTCCGGCGGTCGCATCGATCGCGGCATGAACAACCAGCTTTGAGGCCTTTTATCGATGACCATGCCAATTTCACCGGATCGCGGCATGCGTATCCCGGATCGCGATACGCGTATCCCGGATCGCGGCACGCGTGCCGCGGGACGCGATACGCGCATTGACGTGTTCCGCGCTCTCGCTCTGCTGATCATATTCGTCGATCATGTCCCGGGCACGGTTTTCGAAACCCTGACATACAAGAATTTCGGCTTTTCGGATGCCGCCGAGGCCTTCGTGCTGATCTCCGGCATGTCCGTCGCGCTCGCCTACGGCCCAAAATTCCAGTCCGGAGACCGGCTCCTGGCGACATTGAAATTGTGGCGCCGCGCCGGTGTGCTCTATGTCGCCCACATCGTCACCACAATGGCGGTGCTGGCCATCTTCTGCGCTGCGGCGATGTTGGCGAAGCGGCCGGACATGCTGACGCTGATCAATATCGAGCCATTGATCAGGGACCCGCAACACGTGCTGATCGGCATCGTCACGCTTGGCCATCAGCTTGGCTACAACAACATCCTGCCGGTCTATGCGGTGCTGCTGCTGATGGCGCCAACCTTCCTGCTGTTCATCAGCTATCGGCCTTTCACGGCGCTCGCGCTGTCCGGAACTCTGTGGCTGGTTGCCGGGATCTACCAGATCGCCCCGCCCAATTACCCTGAGCCCGGCTTCTGGTTCCTCAATCCGCTGTCGTGGCAGTTCCTCTTCAACATCGGCCTGGCGAGCATGCTGCACATCAGGCGCGGCGGCGCCATTCCGGTCAATCGCTGGCTGGTCGGCGCGTCGGCGGTTTATGTCGCGACGGCGTTGGTCTGGGTGCACAGCCCGCTATGGGGGCACGTGTCGTGGCTGAACCTGCCGGTGGTGCTGACTGGCTTCGACAAGACCTTCCTGTCGCTGCCGAGGCTGCTGCACATCCTGGCGGTGAGCTATCTGATCGTGGCGTTTCCTTCTGTCTCCAACCTGTTCCGCACCAGCCGCGACCATCCGCTCGCCATCTTGGGCAAGCGATCGCTGCCGGTTTTCATCGCCGGCACGCTGATCGCCATGGCGGCGCAGGTGATGAAGCTGATCAACCCGGGCGGATTTGCCTATGACGGCCTGCTGATCGCCGCCGGCATCGCCATGCAGTTCGCGCTCGCCTATTACCTCGAATGGCTGTCGGGTATTGGCGGCAACAGCAAGCCGGTCCGCAGCGAGCCGCCGCCGGTCAATGCATCCTTCGGCGTGAGCGGCATGGCGACAGGCTGAATCGATAGCGTCTGCCTCACGCTGTCTTGGGCGGCGGCCCCGAAGATGCCCTGACGACAAGCTCGACGCCAAGCGTCTCGCGCCGCACCGTGCCGTCGAAATCGAGGATCGTTCGCGCCGCCCGGCGGCCGATCTCGGCGATTGGCTGCGCGACCGTGGTCAGCGGAGGATCGCAAAGTGCGGCGTCAGGCACGCCGTCGAAGCCGACGACGGAGACGTCGCCGGGAACCGCAATGCCACGCGCGGCCAACCATTCGATCGCGACCATGGCGATCCGGTCCGACATCGCCAGGATGGCGGTCGGCGGCTCTGCCGAGGCGAAGATCGTTTCGAGGCCGGCCCTTGTGGTGGCTTCGTCGTTTTCGGTCTCGTATACCGGTATCCCGGCGGTATCGACGCCATACCGGGAAAATGCCTCGAAATAGCCGACGAGGCGATCGCGCGTGCCGGTGTAGAGCGCCGTCCGGACCTTCTCCGGCGAGACAAGGCCGGTGCTGCCGTCGGCGAAAGGCAGCGCTAGCACGGCGAAGCGCCGATGGCCAAGCTCGGCGAGATGCTGCGCCGCCAGGCGGGCGCCGGCGACATTGTCGACGCCGATTGCCGAAACAGTGTCGTCGTCGAAACCGAGCTCAAGCGCGACGAAGGGGAGTTTGCGTTCGCGCGTCAGTTCGACGAGGCGCGAGCCGCCCTCGATGCAGAACAGGATGAAGCCGTCGACCAGCGCGCTCTGGATGTTCCAGGCAAGCTTCTCCTGATTGCCGGCCGATACCAGCGCGATGCCGGCGCCGGTGGCGTCGCATGCCTCGGAAATCCCCGCCATCATCGCGCGGGCAAAGGGATCGTCGAAGAAATAGGACAGCGGCTCGGTCGTGGCGACGCCGATCGCGTTGACCTTGCCGGCGCGCAGCAGCCGTCCCTTCGGGTCGGGACCGGCATAGCCCATCGCCTCGGCCGCCGCCTTGACCCGTTCGCGGACTTCCTCGCGTACGATCTCGGGACGGCTGAACACGTTGGAGGCAGTGCCGTGCGAAACTCCGGCGGCCTTGGCGATGTCTGCCAGCCGGATGGGTTTCGTATTGCTTTCGGTGGATGACGCCATTTTCTGCTTCCGGACTCCTTATCCAGTATCTAGCACCTTTGTTGGATCGATTCAAATTTTGCTTGACATTGGTGCATTTGGGCGTATTTTTGAATCGATCCAAATTTCGCTAACTGTCGATGGGATCGATTCAGGAAGGAGAGAGCCATGCACCCCGTCAATTACCTGTTCGAAGACATCTATCGCAACGACTGGAGCATGATTTCGAACGCGGTGACCCGGAGACGTCGCGGCGGCGCCGGTTCGTGGATCCGCGGTCTGCGTTTTCTCGTGGAGCGCAAGCGGGGCTGATCGGCACGGTATTTTCTGGCCTGTCGATTGGATCGATTCAAGTTTGAAAAAGGAGCCAAACATGCATCCGATCAATCATTTGTTCGAAGACATCTATCGCAACTATTGGGGCATCTCGCCGGCCATCGACAGGCCGGAGCGACGCCGGCTGACCAAGCCGGCGGCACACAATCGCGACCTGCCGGTCCGGCCCGAACGCCGGCAAGACTGGTCATCGTCTGATTGATCGTCGTTTGGCGGGACCTGGCCGCCTGTCCGCAAGCGCCGTACTTGAGCTGGGGAGGGCTACCAGCCTAGCTCTCCCGCTAAGCTGCGGGAATGCCATTTCAGGAGCGTGGGCGCACCAGCGCCGAGGCTGCAACAGCCAGCCAGCCGGCGATGAGCAAGGTGCCGCCGATCGGCGCCGACATCGAAAAAAGCCGCGAGCCGAGGAAGTCGCGGGCAAGCAGATCGCCGCAGAACAAGGCAAGCCCGACGAGAAGAATAAGGCTTGCGGTACGCAGCATCCGGTTTGCGCCAACGAGGCCGACGGCAAGGAAGACCGGTGCATGCATGAGCAGGAACGACGCGACCGTGCCGACAAAAGCGCCGCCCAGATGTGCCGCCGCGGCAAAAAGCGCCACACCGGCGGCGCCGCACAGGCCGCCGACGAAAACGAGGATGCGGCCGATGCCGCTTGCTGGGTGGTCGGCTGTGCTCATGTCTTGGACTCCATGAAGTGGCCCGCAAACGGTGTCAGGATTTGTCCGCCCGCACCAGCATGTCGCGTGCGCGGCGCGTCTGGACCAGCCAGTTATACGCCGCTCCGCCCGCCATCAGCACGGATGTGCCGAGAAACACTGCGCGCATGCCGAAATGACCGCCGACGAAGCCGCCGAGCAACGGCCCGGCGACCTGTCCGACATATTGCGCCGAGATCGACATTGCCGCCGACGCCGTCCGGAACATTGTGACGGATGACGCTGGTGATGCAGGGCAAGAGACCGCCAAGCGCCAGCCCCATCAGGAAACGCAGGCCGACAAGCTGCCAGCCCTGTGTCACGAAGGCCTGCGGGATCAACAGCAGCGCCGAGACGGCGAGCGCCCCAATGATGACGTTCCAGTGGCCGACGTGGTCGGCAAGCTTGCCGAGGCGCGACGCCGACAGGATAGCGCCAAGTGCTGCCGCCGACATGACGACGCCGGAGGTCAGTGTTAGCAGGCTTTGGTCCTCGATGAGCTGCTGGACGTAGACCGTGATGATCGGCTCGATCGACATGGTGGCGAAGCTCAACAGCATGCCGGTCGCCAGCATGGCGACGACCGGGCGTTTGTCCGAGATTTGCGACCAGCCGCCTTTCGGCTTCTCAGTCGGTGCTGATTTGTCGGCTGCCGGGCGAGGGTTCTCCTTGATGAGAAAAGTCGTTGCCAGGAACGCCAGGAAAATGACGCCGCCGGCGAGCAGGAAGGTGGCGCGGATGCCGATCAAGGGCGGCAGCGCGCCGCCGAGCAGGGGACCGACGAGGGCACCTGCGGTGATGCCGGCCGACAGCACGCCCAGCGCCCAGCCCGACCGGTCCCTCGGCGTCTGCATGGCGACGAGAATGGTCGAACCCGAGGAATAGCCGCCGGCGAAACCGATCAGCAGGCGCAGCAGCACCAATTGCCAGACAGTCTCCACCATGCCGGTCAGCGACATGCAGACGGCCATGCCGAAACTGGCGCGCACCAGCATCAGCTTGCGGCCGTAGCGGTCGCCCAGCCGTCCCCACAGCGGCGCCACCAGCGCGGCGGCGAAGAACGTCGCGCCATAGGCGAGGCCGGACCACTGCACGATCGCCGCGTGCCCCTCGGCGCCCAGCTGCTCGACGTAAAGCGGCAGGAAGGGTAACAGCAGCGTCATGGCGACAAGTGTGCTGAACGAGCCGGCAAAGCACACGGCGAGATTGCGGCGCCAGTGGATGTTGTGGGCGCCTTGCATGGCAGGGGTGGCTTCTTGCGGCATGTCCTGTCCGGCAGGTCTCTCGACGACTTGTTCCGGATTGCATTTTGGGATACCAAGTTGGTATCCGTCATGGACGCAAGCTCGACGGCTGTCAATGCGGCGCTCTCTAACGTGATCGGCAAACGATGGTAGTCGAGCCGATCGCCAGCAAAACGGCCAGAAATCGGAAACCACAATGTCGCAGATGCAGAATGTCGAAAAGCAGCTTCGGGAGATGATCCTCGGCCTCGAGATCGGTCCCGGCGAGCGGCTGACGGAACGCTGGATCGAAAGCCGCTTCGGGGCGTCGCGCACGCCGGTCAGGGCCGCATTGCTGCGGCTCGAGACGGAAGGTCTGGTCTGCCGCGACGGGCGCGGCTGGACGGTATCCCCAATCAACCTCGCCGAGATCGAGCAGATCGCCGTCTACCGCGAGGCGGTCGAGGTCGCGGCGGTCAAGCTGACTTGTGCCTTGGAGGACAGGAGCGCCGTCGACGTCGTCGAGGCGATGCTGGACTCCTGCGACGCCGGCACCCCGCGCGAGGAATGGCATCGCGTCGGCATGGACTTTCACATCGAGCTGGCACGCCTGTCCGGCAACGAGTTCCTGTTCAGGGCGGTTCGCGATGCCATGATGCGCCTGTCGCGGGCGCGTTGGCTGGAGGTGCGCGACGAGGCAGCACTCGGCCGTGCCTGGGCCGAACACCGTGCCATTCTGGCAGCGGTGCGGGCCGGCGATGCCGATGAGGCGGCACACCGGCTTTCGACTCATATCGTCGGCAGCCGCGACCGGCTGGTGACATCGCTGCACAATGACCGGCGCGGCCTGCGTGCCAGGGGATTTGCCATCGTCGCGGCGTGATTGCGGAGGCAACCACTTTCGCCCTCGCTTCGCGAGCGCCGATGGCGTAAGAGCGGCGATGGAAAACAACCGATTTGAAACACCCGTGACCGTCAAGTCGGCGGACGGAACCACTCAGCTCTTGCGGACCGCGCGCGAGGCTTCCGACTACCTCCTCAACAATTGGCCCGGCAAGCGCAGTCCAAAGCATCGCGAAGCGCTGCAGGCCTGCCATGATGCCCTGGCCGGCGACAAACCGGCCATGATCGCGAGGCGCGCCTTCATCGCCGCCGCGCGCGAGGTGAACGTTTTCGTCAGCGACAAGGCGCCGGCCTGAAGACGCAGCGGAATTCCCAGGCCAAATCCGATCCGCCTCGCGGGCCGGATGCGTTTTACTCTGCCGTTTCTGTTTCGGTCTCGGACGTGGTCTCGTCTTCGGGCTTCGAACGTTCCTTGGCTGCGACCTTGGCCGCTTGCTTTTCCGCCTTCTTGGCGGCCTTCTGCCGGTCGCGTTCCTTGCGTTCCTGGCCGTAATTCGGTGCTCGCGCCATATCTCTTCCTTTCACAATCCCACAGGTTTCTTAGCCCTGCCTAGGAGCATTGGGCTACAAACACAACACCGCAAAGGGCGATCGGCTCCATACACAGCCGGCAGGCCGGCTGAACACGGTTCCGTGGCTTGCAAGATAGCCGGCACAATGGTGTAGGAGGGCCGGGGGGTGCAAATCACAAGCCGATTTTTACCAAGTGACCGATGGCCACCCTGCAAAGAAACACACAGAAGCTCTTCTACTATGCGCGCAATGTCGTGCGCGATATCGCACCGCAGGCGCTGTTCCGCCGCAGGCTCGCCGGGCTGCTCGATCAGGCCAGGCTTTCGGACGGATCGGTCCGCGCGCGTCTCAACCACTACAACAGCTTGCAGGGCGCTTTCGCGCCGAGCGCCGGGGCCCTGCCGGTCAGCCGGCTACCGAGAGGCCGGAGCATGTATTACTACGATCTGAAGGAATTTACCCGCTACTTCGATCCCGATTTGCGCATCGACCTCGAATTCGGCGACGTCGTCGAAGTGCCTGCGATGCCGTCGATCGTCAAGGATCGGCCGATCGCCGGCGACAACAGGAACGGGATCCTGTTCAAGCTCAACAAGTTCCGCCACTTCCACATGCCCGCCGACGATTTTGCTTTTGCGGACAAGCTTCCGGTTGCGGTGTGGCGCGGCGAGCTCAACAACCCGATAAGGACCTTGCTTCTGGAGGCGGCGCACGATCTGCCCTTTTGCGATGTCGGCACGCCCAAACCGACGGCAGCGCCCGAATATCGCAAGCCTTATCTGAGCATCGATCAGCAGCGGCGCTGTCGCTATATCATTTCGCTCGAAGGCAACGATGTGGCGACCAACCTCAAATGGATCATGAGTTCGAATTCGCTGTGCCTGATGCCGCCGCCGACATACGAGACATGGTTCGCCGAAAGCGATCTCGTGGCCAACGTCCACTATGTGCCGCTCGAACCTGATTTCACGGATCTTGCCGAGCGGGTGCAGTATCTCGAACGCCATCCGACTGAGGCCGAACGCATCGTCGCCGCCGCCAACGCCTATTGCCGCAACTTCGCCGACGAACGCGCCGAGCAGGCGATCTGCTTGCTCGTGCTCTACAAGTATTTTGTGCTCAGCGGTCAGATCGAGCCTGATCCCGAGGTCTGGCGTTTTATCTCAGGCTAAGCCCGCGGCGACCTTCGACCTGATCCGTTGTCAGACACCTTCCCGGTCGAGAACCAGATCGGCCGGACCAAACCGGTCCTTTGCCGTGAACTGCTGGTGCCAGTAGGGGTAGAGAACGGGCGGGCGGCTGACTGCGTCGAGGCGTGCGCGCTCATCGCTGGTCAGCACAAGGCTTGCAGCGGCGATATTGTCCTTGAACTGTGCTTCGGTCCGTCCGCCGATGACCAGCGAACTGATGGCCGGCCGGCCGAGCAGCCAGGCAAGCGCCACCTGCGCCGCCGACACGCCATGGTTGTTGCCGATATAGGCAAGCACGTCGACGATCCGCCATAGCCGCTCCTCATCACGGATCGGCGGTTCAGACCAGCCGCTGAGCTGGCGGGCGGTGGCCTGGTCGCGTTTGTATTTGCCGGACAGCAGTCCGCCGGCGAGCGGGCTCCACACCAGCACGCCAAGCCCCTGGTCGACCGAGATCGGCAGCAGTTCATATTCGGCTTCGCGCGCTTCCAGCGTGTAGTGGATCTGCTGGGTGACGAAGCGCGGCTGGTGCTGGCGGTCGCTGATCCCCAGCGCCTTCATCACTTGCCAGCCGGAATAGTTGGAACAGCCGACATAGCGGACCTTGCCCTGGCTGACGAGCGTGTCGAGCGCGGCGATGGTCTCCTCCAGCGGCGTCGTGCCGTCCCATTCGTGCAGGAAATATATGTCGATGACGTCGGTCCTGAGGCGCTTCAGGCTCTTCTCGCACTCGCGGATCAGATGGTAGCGCGACAGCCCTTCGTCGTTGGGACCGTCACCGATCCGCATGCGCGCCTTGGAGGCGATCAGTACATCGCCCTTGCGCCTGCCACCGAGCGCGTCGCCGATGATCTCTTCCGAAAGCCCATTCGAATAGACATTGGCGGTGTCGATGAGATTGATGCCGGAATCGATGCAGAGGTCGATCATCCGGCGCGCCTCGTCGAGATCGGTCTTGCCGACCGCCGAAAATGCGCCGGCGCCGCCAAAGGTCATGGTGCCCATGGTCAGCGTCGAAACCTTCAGCCCGGAACGGCCGAGAGTGCGGTATTCCATGTCAGATCCTCGCAATTGCGTTGAGAAGGGCTGCTTCGAAGGCTGCCCAAAAGGACGTGGCATTTGTAGGACAATTCGCGCCGCTTGTCGTGCATGCGATTGAGGTTGATCGATCACATCTCACGGATTTGCGCGACCGGCGCACAGGCCGGCTGCAATAAAACCGTCATTGCCGGCCTGTATGCAAGTCGGCTCAAGGTGTTCGATCTTGGCTGGCAGGCCGGACGCCGACACGGGCGTGCACGCGGAGCAGCATAAATGACTGAAGCAAAACAGAATTCTCCCGCCAAGGACTGGCTGGAGGCGGAACTCGCCGACACGCTCGACGAAGACTATGAGCTGGAAATGTCGGAACCGGCGCTGTCGCTGGAAATCGCCAGAATCTACAAGAACGCGCATCCGCCCTCGATGAATCGCCTGCAATATTTTCGCGACCTGATCACGCTGCAATCCGAATTGATCAAGCTGCAGTCCTGGGTGGCTTACACCAAGAAGAAGCTGGTTGTGGTTTTCGAGGGCCGCGACTCGGCCGGCAAGGGCGGCGTCATCAAGCGCATCACCCAGCGGCTCAATCCGCGCATCTGCCGCGTCGTTGCCTTGCCGGCGCCGACCGAGCGCGAGAAGTCGCAATGGTATTTCCAGCGCTACGTGCCGCATTTGCCGGCAGGCGGCGAGATCGTGCTGTTCGACCGCTCCTGGTACAACCGCTCCGGCGTCGAAAGGGTGATGGGATTTGCCGAACCGGATCAGGTCGAGGAGTTTTTTCGCGACGTGCCGGAGTTCGAGCGCATGCTGGTCCGCTCCGGCATCACGCTGGTCAAATACTGGTTCTCCATCACCGACGAGGAGCAGCAGATGCGTTTCCAGATGCGCATCCATGATCCGATGAAGCAGTGGAAGCTGTCGCCGATGGACCTGCAGTCGCGCGTGCGCTGGGAGCAGTACACCAAGGCCAAGGAAGAGACCTTCGCCCGCACCAACATTCCCGAAGCCCCCTGGTTCATCGTCGAGGGCAACGACAAGAAGCGGGCACGGCTGAACTGCATCGATCATCTCCTCAAGCAGATGCCTTATCAGGAGGTGCCGCACGAGGAGATCACGCTGCCCGACCGCGTCTTCAATCCCGAATACGAGCGCCAGGTATTGCCGCGCGAGCTGTATGTGCCGGAGAAGTATTAAGGCAGAGCTCCCTTCTCCCCGTCACTATACGGGAGAAAGATGCCGGCAGGCGGATGAGAGACAGCGCCAACCTCGACAGTTGAACCTGCCAAAGTCACTGCATGGGACCAAATTTATTTTGATGTCATATTGCCATAGGGGGTATTGTCCGGCAGCGTAATCATTGATCGATTGCGCCGCCCCTCATTGCCCTGCCGGGCATTTTCTCCCCGTATAGTGACGGGGAGAAAGGGGCCTGTACCGAGGTTTCGCCAACAGAGCAGACGAAACGTCCTAATCGCGCTTGATGATCAGATGCGTGGCATTCGGCGTTGCGACCTGCTCGCTGCAGCGGTAGCCGAGCCGGGGCATGTCGATGCCGGCAAAAAGATTCTCGCCTGAGCCGAGCAGCATCGGCGATATCGCAAGATGCATGTCGTCGACGAGCTTTTCCTGGAGATATTGCCGGATCGTGGCGACGCCGCCGCCCAGCCGTACATCCTTGCCATCAGCCGCTGCCTTCGCCTTTTCCAGCGCTGAGTGGATACCATCGGTTACGAAATAGAAGGTCGTGCCGCCGTCCATGACAAGAGGATCCCGCGGAAAGTGGGTGAGCACGAAGACCGGCACATGGTAGGGCGGATTGTCTCCCCACCAGCCTTTCCAGGTGTCATCGGGCCAAGGTCCGCGGATCGGCCCGAACATGTTTCGGCCCATGATCCACGCCCCGATATCTTCGAAGCTGCGCGTCACAAACGTGTCGTCGGTATCCGTGGTCCCGCCATCTTCACCAGACATGTTGCGGAAGGTTCGGGTGCCGAGCATCCATGTGTGCAAGGCTTCCCCGCCGATGCCCAGCGGCTCTTTCAGGTCCTGGTCGGGACCGGCGCCGAAGCCGTCGATAGACAGGGTGAATGCGTTGACACGAAGCTTGGACATGAGTACCTCTTAAACCGGTTGTGAAATGCAATCAGTTGTTTTTAGCTGGACTGATTGCGTTTTGCAAGCGGTACTTCGCCGCCGAGCAAGAGCGGCTTGTTTGGCCAGCATCAGGACCACCGCAAAGAGGGGATGGTTGCAGCAGCAGCTACTTGCGCCGCGACGCCTCGAGTATGCGCTCGACAGCTAGGCGGAGCGGCGACAGGCTGTCTGTCACTACGGTCCAGACGATGGCGTCGGAAGTCTTGTGGTATTCGTGACGCAAAACGTTGCCAATTCCACGAATCTGTTTCCAGGGAATTTCTGGAGCAAGAGCGAGCAAATCGTCCGGGATGTGCCGGGTGGCTTCAGAAATGATCTCGATGCCGCGCTCCACGCCATGACGAAGCAGCCAGTCGTCACGAAAGTCATCCAGGGTCTTGCCGGCGGTGGCAGTGCTGATGCCATCCAAAGCCGCTATGATCTCGGCTAGGATCGGCTCGATCCGGCGGACTGCCATCAGAATACGCGCACGGCCGATTGTTCGATCTCGGCCTTCAACATGGGATGAAGGCTGTCGCGTGTGGTGATGTCAATTTCCGTTGACATCTTCTCTTCCAGAAATTGCTTGATCCCGACCAGGTCGATCAGAGAAAAGCGCCGCGCCGGATCATAGTCGATGAACAGATCAAGATCGCTGTCCGGCTGCGCATCGTCCCGCGCCGCCGACCCGAACAGATACAGCGAAGTCGCGCCCATGCCCTTGATGGCATCTGCGTTCCTCTGCAACCGTTCGATGACCTCGTTCCTGCTCATGAGTCCATTCTAGCGGATTGCAGCAAAATCCCAAAACGATGCGAGTGCCTACCCCTTCAGCATCGCCGCCACCTCGGGCGCGAAATAGGTGAGGATGCCGTCGCAGCCGGCGCGCTTGAAGGCGAGCAGCGATTCCAGCATCGCCTTGTCGCCGTCGATCCAGCCATTGGCGGCGGCCGCCTTGATCATCGAATATTCGCCCGACACCTGATAGGCGAAGGTCGGCATGCGGAATTCGTCCTTCAGCCTGCGGATGATGTCGAGATAGGGCAGGCCGGGCTTGACCATCAGCATGTCGGCGCCCTCGGCGAGGTCCTGCTCGGCCTCTCGCACCGCCTCGTCGAAATTGGCATGGTCGAGATAGTAGGTCTTCTTGTCGCCCTTGAGCAGGCCGGCGGTGCCGACCGCCTCGCGATAGGGTCCGTAGAAGGCGGAGGCGAATTTCGTCGCGTAGGACATGATCGCCACATCCTGAAAACCATTGGCGTCGAGCGCATCGCGGATGGCGCCGATGCGGCCATCCATCATATCGGACGGGGCAATGATGTCGGCGCCGGCCGAAGCCTGGATGACGGCAGCCGCGGCGACCTGCTCCACGGTCTGGTCGTTGACGATGATGCCGTCGCGCAAGATGCCGTCATGGCCGTGCGAGGTGAAGGGATCAAGTGCTGCGTCGGTGATGATGCCGATCTCGGGCACCGCGTGCTTGATGGCGCGCGTGGCGCGGTTGATGACGTTTTCCGGATCGAGGATGTGCGAGCCGGTCTGGTCGCGCAGGCCGAGCTCGACATTGGGGAAGGTGGCGATCGCCGGAATGCCGAGCTTTGCCGCGCGCTCAGCCTCCTTGACGGCAAGGTCAAGCGACAGGCGGAAGACGCCGGGCATGGCGGCGATCGGCTCGCGGATGTTTTTCCCGTCGACGACGAAGATCGGCCAGATCAGGTCGTCGACGGAGAGCCGGTTCTCCTGGACGAGGCGGCGCGACCAATCGGCCTTGCGCATGCGGCGCAAACGGCGGCTGCCGGTGATCTCGTCGACGCTGCGCGCGCCGGCAGGCTTTGCTGGGGTAAATTTGTTCATCGCCAAATCTCCGGATCGGGCGGCTTTTACCACGAGCCTCCGCCGCTGACCAATGCGACACGATTGTGCCAGCGTCGTAAGGGAGGGGTATGCCGAGTTTCAGGTCAGGCCGAGCCGGAGTCGAAGACGGGCGCGAAGCGACCAAACAGGTGTGTTCCGAGAACCGGAACGGAGCGTACGTTTAGGTACGCGAGTACTGGAAGCGCAGGAAACCACCGTTTGCAGGCCGGCATCACCTGAAACTCGGTATACCTATGGCTGACCGTTGCCGGACAGGACCTGCGCCGCTCCCCGCATGGCGACGCGGAACGCCTCGTCGAAGCTGACGCCGCGCACCTGCCAGCTGTAGGTCCTGCCGCCCGTGGCCAGCCGCCAGTCGGCGATCCAGCCCAATTCCTTGTCGCTCCAGACGATCCTGCCGGCAAGCGCCTGGTCGGCGCCGGCCTGTTTGGCGGCCTTGTCCAGAGCCGCGATATCCACCTCGTGCAGCGCCTTGTCGTCCAGCCCGGATTCGGAGAGCAGCGACGCCTTGAGGAATGCGATCCGCATCGCCACCGGGTCGGCAGCATTCACGAACGATTCGCGCATCGGTGCGCCGCGCTCATCGTCGGCGGCCAGCGCGAAATGCCTGGCGCCTCGCTCCGTTGCGAGAAAGATCGCCAGCCGCGGCCGCTCGGCGAGCCACGGCTTGCTGCCGAGCGAGGCCAGTACCGGGTCGATCACACCAGGCCTGTAGAGGCAGGTAAGATCGTGCGGCCGGTCATGCGTGCCTTGCTCGTCGTGGATCGGAATGCCTTCCATCCGGTCGCGATAGCGGAATTCGGCAACGAAGCTGCCGGCCTTGTCGCGCAGCGCCGCCATTTCAGGCTTTTTCGGCAGCCGCTGATCGCCGGAGACCCTGACCAGAACCGCATCCAGACAGGCCTTGAAGCCGATCCGGCGGTTTTCTTCGCCCTGGCCGGTGACGATGGTCTTCGCACGATAGAGGTCGTCCCCGGCCAATGCGGGACGAGCGGTCGCGCATACCATCAGGCCGATCGCCACCAGGGCAAGACGGGAAAATCCAAGCATGGCTCAACGTCCGGTTTGAAAGCCCGTCATCAAGATGGTCCGTTCTAGCATCGGCCGCCGGCGGTGGCCAAGGCGGTAGGATTGCCCTTGGCATTGACGCAGCCATGCGCCACGCTTTAGCACTTCAGTCCCGGCGGCGCGGGGAGGGATTCTTAGGCGATGGATTTTGGTGGCGGCAACGAGATCCGCTTCGAACGATCGGGCAGGGCCGGCATCGTCACGCTGACGCGGCCGCAGGCGCTCAATGCCGTCACCCATCGCATGGTCAACGCGCTCGACAAGGCGCTGCGCGCCTGGGAGCGCGACGACGGCGTCGATGTCGTCGTCGTCAAGGCCGAGGGCAGGGCGTTTTCGGCCGGCGGCGATATCCTCCACATCTACGAGGCTGGCCGGGCCGGAAAGCCGCCGGTCGATTTCTTCGCCGACGAATACCGGCTGAACGCCCGCATCGCGCGGTTCGAAAAACCCTATGTCGCGCTGATCGACGGTATCGTCATGGGCGGCGGCGTGGGCATCTCGTTCCACGGCTCGCATCGGGTGCTGACCGAGAACGCCCAGTTCGCCATGCCGGAAGTCGGCATCGGCTTTTTCCCGGATGTCGGCGCCAGTCATCTCCTGCCGGATCTCGGCGGCAGTTTCGGCATGTATCTGGCCCTGACCGGAAACCGCATCCGCTATGGCGACGCTTTGTGGTCGGGCTTGGCGACGCATACGATCAAGGCGCAGGATCAGGCCGGCTTTCTCGACCGGCTGGTGGCGAGTGGCGACCCGGAACCGGCGCTGCGCGGCTTTTCCATCCCGGCCCGGCGCGAGACGGACAGTCCGACGCTGGAAGCGATCGCCCGCCATTTCGCGCAACCGACGCTGGGTGACATCATCGGCAGCCTCGAGCGCGCCGCACCCACCGATGCGTTCGCGGCCAAGACGCTGGCGACGATCCGCACCCGCTCGCCAACCAGCCTGCATGTCGCCTGGCGCGAGATCAGCGCCGGACTGACGCTGTCGATGGACGAGTGCATGCGGATGGAGTTCCGCATCCTCAACCGCATGCTTGCCGGCCACGATTTCTACGAAGGCATCCGCGCCGCCATCATCGACAAGGGCTCGACGCCGCAATGGCGGCCGGCAGGCATCGACGACGTCAGCGCTGCCGACGTCGATGCCTATTTCGCTCCGCTCGGCGAACGGGAACTCGAACTGTGAGCGACGTCACGTCGAGACGCGTCGTGCTCCAGCCCTCGACGGCCGAGGTCATCTTCGCCTGGTTCCAGCGCGTCATATCGGGCTACTGCCTGTTGTTCGGGATTTTGTACTGGATCCGGCTGATCGGCTTCTATCCCGGTTCGTTGTGGCGCTTCGACCTGATGCCGGTGCATTGGCAGGTGGCGGCGGTGACGCTCGCCGTCTTCTTCCCCTTCGCCGCCGCCGGCCTGTGGATGCTGGCCTCCTGGGGGCCGGTGATCTGGTTCATCTGCGCGGCGACCGAGACCGTCATGTATGCCGGCTTTCCCGAGCTCTTCGGCCACCGGCCGCTTATCCTCGCCTCGCATGCGGCGGTGGCGCTGCTCTACATCGTCTTTCGCGTGGTGATCTGGATGCAGAAGCGCCAGAGCCGGCAATAGAGCATCGACCGATGCTCAACAAGAATGGCGCCCGCGCGTCCTGTCGTACGCGCAAAGGACGCTCTAACTTCTATCGGCTTCCGCCCGGAATCATTGGCTAAATCTTTAGGTTAATCATCCTTGTTCGGGTGACCCTTCGTTAAGCCTCTTTCGAAACCTATTGCCGGTAAGCTCTTGTTAGCCCTAGCGTTTAAGTCGAATTTTATGAGTATTCGATAGTGTCGCGATCAAGGTGAAAAACAAAAAATCACCAGGCGACAAACGAGAGGCAAAGACAATGATCAATTCCCGTCCGGCGGCGAAGACCGCCAACGTATCCGATGACCGTCGCGAGGCGATCCGTTCGCTGTACATGGAGTCGCTGCAACTGGTGGAGCGCCTGCACCGCCGCCTGCTTGACGTGATCAAGGACGAATTCGACCGCAACGGCCGTTCCGACATCAACGCCATCCAGGCGCTGCTGCTCTTCAACATCGGCAATTCGGAGCTGACCGCCGGCGAGCTGCGCTCGCGCGGCTACTATCTCGGCTCGAACGTCTCCTACAATCTGAAGAAGCTGGTCGATCTCGGCTTCATCAACCACCAGCGCTCGCGCATCGACCGCCGCTCGGTACGGATCTCGCTGACGCCAAAGGGCAGTGAGGTGGCGGAAGTCGTCGCCGGCCTATACGAGCGCCATGTCGGCTCGATCGAGCAGGTCGGCGGCATCAACACGGAAGAATTCAAGCAGATGAATCGCGCCCTGCAGCGCCTCGACCGCTTCTGGAACGACACCATCGCTTACCGGATGTAACGCATCCGCAGCATGTAGGGGAAAACCGCGCCGAAGAAGCGCGGTCGGGAGCGACCTAAAGACCGGTGCCGAAAAGCACCGGTCTTTCCGTTTCGTCACGCCAGACGATCCAAATCGCGGTCAGGGTCACGTTGCCGCCATATTCCCGGTGAAAGCGAGAATGCGAGTGATGTTGCGGCGAGAGCGAACCGTCTCCCTGCCAACCGTCTCTCTGAACGCGCATTGCGCCCGGCGCGTTCTCACACAGCAGGAACAGGGGGCCATGGTTGGCTAATTGTTAAGGACGCCAACCCTAGAGTACGGTCGGGATCGCCCGGTGAAAAAACTGTTACAGGAATGTCTGGAGCGTAAATGAGAACCAGTCGCCGTTTCTTCCTTTCTGGAGCCTCCGCGTTGGCCGCGACGATGATTGCCGGCGGCGCCAGCGCGCAGGACGTGATCGCGGATATCCTGAAATCCTCCGGCCGCGGCAACTGGGACGACCAGTTCGACGCCCGCGCCAGCCAGGGCGGCAAGGTGGCCTCGACGCTGCCGATCGTCAGCCTGCAGACCGTTGCGTTCACCGAGCAGGCGATCGCGCAGTATCAGAATATTGTCGCGCAGGGCGGCTGGCAGCCGGTCCCGGACACCAAGAAATTGCAGCTCGGCGTCATCGATCCCGACGTGGTGCCATTGCGCAGGCGCTTGATGATTTCGGGCGACCTGGCGCAGAGCGCCGGCCTTTCAGAGGCCTTCGATTCCTACGTCGATGCGGCGGTCAAGCGCTTCCAGGCGCGCCATGGCCTGCCTTCCGACGGGACACTGGGCCAATATTCGTATGCGGCGATGAATGTTTCGGCGCAGGTCCGCCTTGGCCAGCTGCAGACCAATCTGCAGCGGCTGCACGAGCGCGCCGGCACGCTGGGCAACCGTTATGTATTGGTCGACATCCCGGGCGCCCAGATCGAAGCGGTCGAGAACGACCGCGTCGTGCTGCGCCACACCGCCGTTGTCGGCAAAATCGATCGCCAGACGCCGATTGTCGATTCCAAGATCAACGAGATCATCGTCAATCCCTACTGGAACGCGCCGGTCTCGATCGTGCGCAAGGACATCATTCCGCTGATGCGGAAGGACCCCAACTATCTCAAGGACAGCAACATCCGTCTGTTCGCACCGGACGGCAGCGAGGTCGATCCGCTGACCGTCGACTGGTCGACCGACGACGCGGAGAAATACCGCTTTCGCCAGGATCCGGGCGCCGGCAATGCGATGGCCTCGGTCAAGATCAATTTCCCGAGCCCGGACGGCGTCTACATGCACGACACGCCGCAGCAGAGCCTGTTCGGCAAGATGATGCGCTTCGATTCCTCGGGCTGCGTGCGCGTCCAGAACGTACGCGACCTCGTCACCTGGATCCTGCGCGACACGCCGGGCTGGAGCCGCCAGTATTTCGAGGCGGCGATCAAGAGCGGCGAGAACATCCCGGTGCAGGTCACCAATCCGGTGCCGGTCTTTTTCCTCTACATCTCGGCCTGGTCGACGGGGCCTGGCGTCGTGCAGTTCCGCGACGACATCTACGGGCTCGACGGAGCCAACGAGCTGCAGATCACCTCCGCGCTCTAAGCGACTGATTTTTTTACTGAAAGGGCCGCCGGTGAGGGCGGCCTTTTTGCATCCGGCTGGGGCGCGCGCTTTGCGCCGGGTCCGGAAAGCGCCGTTCGGTACAGGCCCATGCAAGTCGCCATCTTCATCCTGATCGTGCTCGTCTTCGTCGCCGTTTCCGGCGCGCTGGTCCGGCTGGTGCGGGTGCCGTTGCCGGTGCTGCAGATTGCCATAGGTGCCGCACTCGCCTGGCCGATGCGCGGCATCCATGTCGAGATCGATCCCGAGCTTTTCCTGCTGGTGTTCATTCCGCCGCTGCTGTTCAGCGATGCCTATGGCGCGCCGAAGCGCGAACTGGTGGCGCTGCGCGGGCCGATACTGGACCTTGCCATCGGGCTGGTCTTCTTCACCATCGTCGGCTTCGGCTACGCCTTGCACTGGCTGGTGCCGAGCGTTCCGCTCGTCGTCGCTTTCGCGCTCGCCGCGGTGCTGTCGCCGACCGACGCAGTGGCCGTGTCCTCGATCGTCGACAAGAATGTGGTTCCGGCACGGCTGATGCACATTCTGGAAGGCGAGTCGCTGCTCAACGATGCGTCGGGACTGGTCATGTTCCGTTTCGCGGTGGCGGCGGTGTTGACCGGCAGCTTTCCTTCGCCGCGGTATCTCTGACTTTCCTCTACGCGGTGGCAGTCGGCATCCTGGCCGGCGTGGTGGCATTGTTCGTTGCCGCCAAGGCGCTGCAATTGCTGAACCGCATCGGCGGCGTGCCAGCCGAGGCGCAGGTGCTGATCATGATCCTGCTGCCCTTCGTCGCCTATCTCGGCGCCGAGCATGTCGGGGCTTCGGGTATCCTGGCTGCGGTCACCGCCGGCGTGCTGACCGGCGGTTCCGAATATTCCGCTTCCTCGGCGTTTCGGCGCGTATCCAGACGATGTCGCTGTGGACGACGCTGTCTTTCGTTTTCAACGGCGCGCTCTTCATCCTGCTCGGCCTGCAGTTTCCCGACATCATTGCCAACGTGCCGCCCGAGCTCAGCGGCCGCTATCAGGTCATCCAGCCGATCCTGACGGTGTTGGCGCTGACGCTCTGCCTGATCGCGCTACGCTTTGTCTGGATCTGGATTGGCGACACTACGGCCCGCGTCGTGGCGCGATTGCGCAAGCGCAAGGCCGAGCCGTTCGGACTGCGTATTCTCCTCGCCGGCTCGGTGGCCGGCGTGCGTGGCGCGATAACGCTGGCCGGCATCCTGTCGCTGCCGCTCGCCATGCCGGACGGCTCGCCCTTTCCGGCGCGAGACGTGGCGATCTTCCTGGCCGCCGGCGTCATCATCTGCTCACTGGCCATCGCCAGCCTCACGCTGCCCTGGATAGCGCGCGGGCTGGTTGAGCCGGGCGAGGATGCCGGCGCTGCCGAGGAACGCCTGGCGCGTGTCGGCGCGGCCAAGGCCGCCATCGACCGCATCGAGAGCATCGCCGGTGCGGAAGACGGGGACGAAGGTGAGGTGCCCGTCGCCCGGCTCGCCGCGGCCGACAGCATTGTCGCCGGTTACCGCCGCCGCATCGCCGCCTCCGACGAGGCCGATGAAGCGCGCACTGAAGCCCGTGAAGCCGGACGGCTGGAGCTCGAAATGAGGCTCGCCGGCATCGAGGCCGAGCGCAAGGCGGTGCGCGCCATGTTTCGCAGCCGTGAGATCAACGATCACACCATGCAGGCGCTGCTTACTGAGATTACGCTTACGGAAGCTTTGCTGAAGGGCCGTCAGGCGCGAGGAAATAGCCAGCTCTTCGCCTTGCTGCCGCAATCCGGCCAGCAAATTTCGCGCTGCAAACGTGGCGGGGCGAAAGCAACTGTGTTAATGGCGCGGCAGGCCCCCCGGACGACAAGGATCTCAAGCATGGCAACAGCAGCGGCAGTGTCGAACAAATTCGAATCCTTCTTCGAAACCACGCTTGCCGATGCGGATCCGGAGATTTTCGGCGCGATCCGCAACGAACTCGGCCGCCAGCGCCACGAGATCGAGCTTATAGCATCGGAAAACATCGTCTCCCGCGCCGTTCTGGAAGCGCAAGGGTCGATCATGACCAACAAATATGCCGAGGGCTATCCGGGCAAGCGCTACTATGGCGGCTGCCAGTTCGTCGACGTGGCCGAGGACCTGGCCATCGAGCGTGCGAAAAGGCTGTTCAGCTGTAACTTCGCCAACGTTCAGCCGAATTCCGGCAGCCAGATGAACCAGGCGGTGTTCCTGGCGCTGCTGCAGCCCGGCGACACCTTCATGGGTCTCGACCTCAATTCCGGTGGCCACCTGACGCACGGTTCGCCGGTCAACATGAGCGGCAAATGGTTCAAGGTCGTTTCCTACGGCGTGCGCAGGGACGATCATCTGCTCGACATGGATGCGATCGAGAAGACCGCCCACGAGACCAGGCCGAAGCTGATCCTGGCCGGCGGCACCGCCTATTCGCGCGTCTGGGACTGGAAGCGTTTTCGCGAGATCGCCGACTCGATCGGCGCCTATCTGATGGTCGACATGGCCCATATCGCCGGCCTGGTCGCCGGTGGCGTGCATCCGTCGCCGCTGCCATATGCCCATGTGGTTACCACCACCACGCACAAGTCGCTGCGTGGCCCGCGTGGCGGCATGATCCTGTGCAACGACGAGGAGATCGCCAAGAAGATGAACTCGGCGGTGTTTCCGGGCCTGCAGGGCGGGCCGCTGATGCATGTCATCGCCGCCAAGGCGGTGGCCTTCGGCGAAGCGCTGAAGCCGAGCTTCAAGGTCTATGCCGAGAGCGTTGCCGCCAATGCCAAGGCGCTGGCCTCCAGCCTGCAGGAAACCGGTCTCGACATCGTCTCCGGCGGCACCGACAACCATCTGATGCTGGTCGACCTGCGCCCCAAGAACGCCACCGGCAAGCGCGCCGAGGCAGCGCTTGGCCGCGCCAACATCACCTGCAACAAGAACGGCATTCCTTTCGATCCCGAAAAGCCGTTCGTCACCTCGGGTGTGCGGCTCGGCACGCCGGCCGGCACCACGCGCGGCTTCGGCCAGGGCGAGTTCCGCGAGATCGGCAAGCTGATCGCCGAGGTGCTGGACGGGCTCAAGGCCGCGAATTCGGACGAGGGCAATGCAGCCGTCGAGGCCGCGGTGAAGGCGAAGGTGGCCGCGCTGACGGATCGTTTTCCGCTCTATCCCTATCTCGGTTGAGCTTACGCAAAAGTGTCATCCGTTATCGGCCACACGAGAAGCACTGTTGCAGTGGGGACCGAGTCCGGACAGGAGGCTTGACGATGATGCAGATTTTCCGTGTCGCTGGGTTTTGCGCGCTTGGCGTAGTGGCGACATTGACCGCCTTGCCGCTGTCCGCCGCCTTGGCACAGTCTGCGCCCACCCCAGCCGCACCGAAGACCGAAACCTTCGGCATGTGGTCCACCACTGTGGACGAGATCGATACCGGCGAGGATCTGCGCAAGACCTGCGTCGCCTCGACTGCCTTTCTCGACGCGAGCGGTGCCAGCGGCACTCTCACGCTCGCCATCTCGAACGGCGATGCACTGCCGCCCAGTGGCTATCCGACGCTTGTCATCGCCATGAAGAACAAGGACTTGCCGACTGGCGAGAATATTTCGGCGGTGTTTGGCGACAGCAACGGCAAGGTCAAGGCGACGGTCAATGCCATGGCCGGTGCCGGCGGAAAATGGATGTTGAACAACAAGCCCGAGATCAGCCTGGCGCTGCTGCGTGCCATGCGCCGCGCCAGCGCACTCGACGTCACCTTCGGCGACATGCCGGTCGCGACGGTATCGATGGACGGCTTCACCAAGGCCTATCGCAGCCTTGGCGTGTCATGCGGCTTTCCGACCGGCGACGTCACGCCGTGATCGGCTGGTATTGCCGTCTGGTATGATGCTGGCAATTTTCCTCGCGCCTCGCTATCTCTGAGGCGCGAGAGGCCATCCCCGGTGCTTTGCCATCCCGGCAAAAACCTCTAAGCCTTTCGCCCCACGAGAATCGCGAACACAAGGCTCTCCATGCGCTGTCCCTACTGCCAGTCCGAAGATACGCAGGTGAAGGATTCGCGCCCCGCCGAAGATGGCGCAGCGATCCGCAGGCGGCGCGTCTGCCCCGATTGCGGCGGCCGCTTCACCACCTTCGAACGCGTGCAGTTGCGCGACCTCGTGGTGGTGAAGAAGTCCGGGCGCAAGGTGCCGTTCGACCGCGACAAGCTGCTGCGCTCGGTCGAGATCGCGGTGCGCAAGCGCAATGTCGATCCCGAGCGCATCGACCGCGCGGTGACCGGCATCGTGCGCCAGCTCGAAAGCTCGGGCGAGACCGAAGTCGCCTCGGGCGAGGTCGGCCGCCTGGTGATGGAGGCGCTGAAATCGCTCGACGACGTCGCTTACGTCCGCTTCGCCTCGGTCTATCGCAATTTCCGTGAGGCCAAGGATTTCCACGACGTGCTGGGCGAACTGAAGGGTGACGAGCTCAAGGAAGAGGACGCCGGCTGAGCATGGCAAGGCGCAGCCAAGCCGAACAAGAAGTTCTTGATCGCCGCTTCATGGCGGCAGCACTCAGGCTGTCGCGCAAAAATGCCGGGCGGACCTCGACCAACCCCTCCGTCGGCACGCTGATCGTGCGCGACGACGGCACCGGGCCGATGATCGTCGGCACCGGCGTCACCGCTGTCGGCGGCCGGCCGCATGCCGAGACCGAGGCGCTGGCCGAGGCCGGCGAGCTCGCACGCGGCGCCACCGCCTATGTCACACTGGAGCCCTGCGCCCACCATGGCCGCACGCCGCCTTGCGCCAATGCGCTGCTCAATGCCGGCGTCGCGCGGGTGGTTGGGGCTGCGAGCGACCCCGATCCACGCGTGTCCGGCAACGGCTATGCGATCCTGCGTGCCGCCGGTGTCGAGGTGGTCGAAAAGGTGCTGCTGGCAGAAGCCGCCGAGCAGATGGCCGGCTATCTCATTCGATCTCTGAAAAAACGTCCGGAAGTGATCCTGAAACTTGCGCTTTCCAGCGACGGCAAGATCGGCACGGAAGGCGCGGGGCAGGTCTCGATCACCGGCGACGTCGCCCGGCGCGAAGTCTACCTGATGCGGGCCGAAGCCGACGGCATATTGATCGGCATCGGCACGGCGCTGGAGGACGATCCGGCGCTGACGGTGCGGTTGCCGGGGCTGGAAAACCGTTCGCCGGCGCGCATCGTGCTCGACCGCCAGATCAGGCTGCCGGAAACGTCGAAACTGGTCGCCGGCGTCGACCGGGTTCCGCTCTATGTCGCCGCCTGCGCCGAAGCTGATCCGCACCGGCGCGCCGCGCTCGAACGCGCCGGCGTGCGCTTCATCGGCACCGAGACGTACGAAGGCGATATTGCGCTGCCGGAACTGCTCGAGGATCTGGCCGCGCTCGGCATGGCCAGCGTGCTGGTCGAGGGCGGCGCCAAGGTGGCCAAGGCCTTCCTCGCCGAAGGGCTGGTCGACCGCATCGTGCTGTTCCAGGGCCAGGAGCCGATCGGCAAGCGCGGCATTGTATCGCCCATTGACGCCGACCATATCCCGGCAGGATTTCGCAAATTGCGCGACATGCGTTTCGGCGAAGACAGCTACGCCGAGTGGATAAGGGATTTCTAGGCCATGATCCCGAACCGAAGGTCCGCGTTAGCGAAAAGTGGGAACCGGATTTCGGAATAGATCATGCCAAACAAAAAAGATCATGGCCAAACAAGAAGACAGGATCTGATGTTCACCGGGATTGTCACTGATGTCGGCACCGTCGCTGCCGTGAAGCCGCTGAGAGATGGCATCGGCTTGCGCATCGACACCGCCTATGACCCGCAGACCATCACCATTGGTGCTTCGATTTCCTGCGGCGGCGTCTGCCTGACGGTGACGGCGCTGCCGGAAAGCGGCGCCAATGCGCGCTGGTTCGAGGTCGAGGCCTGGGAAGAGGCACTCAGGCTGACGACGGCGATGGCCTGGAAATCCGGCACCAGGATCAATCTGGAGCGGGCGCTGAAGATCGGCGACGAACTCGGTGGCCACATCGTTTCAGGCCATGTCGACGGCACGGCCGAGATCGTGGCGCGCAAGGAGGAAGGCGATGCCGTGCGCTTCACGCTGGAAGCGCCGCGCGACCTGGCCAAATTCATCGCACCCAAGGGCTCCGTCGCGCTCGACGGCACTTCGCTCACCGTCAACAAGGTCGAAGGCACCCGCTTCGACGTGCTGCTGATCCATCACTCGCTGACCGTGACCACCTGGGGCGAACGCCAGGTCGGCGACCGGGTCAATCTGGAGATCGACACCATGGCCCGCTACGCGGCGCGCTTGGCCGAGGCCGCGAAAGAGGGGCTTTGAGGCAACAGCCTTGAAGTTTCCGGCCATTGGCCGTACATTGCCGCTGGAGAATGACGATGACAGCACATGCACAGCCACCTCGCGGCCGTGTCCGTGGCGAGCGTTTGGAGACGCGCGTTACGGCCGACCAGAAAAGCCTAATTGAACATGCTGCGGCCCTGCAGGGCCGGACGGTGACGGATTTCGTGCTGACCAGTGTGCAAGAAGCCGCCCGCAGGACCATCGAGGAGCATCAGCGTCTCGATTTGTCTGTCCGCGACAGCCGGGCCTTCGTCGATGCCCTAATCAATCCGCAGCCGGTAAACGATCGTTTGCGCGATACCGTGCGTCGGTATCGTCAGGCCACCGGCACCTGACGAGTGAGCGCCTCCAACGAGGATTCTCTTCGGGTTGAGGTGCTTGGCCCACATCACGAAAGGACTTCGTTCGAGAGCGACGTAGAGCCGCTCGATCGATATTTCCGAATGCAGGCTGGACAGGACGCGCGCAAGAACATCGCGGCACCGTTTGTTCTTGTCCTGCCGGACGGAGCCATCGCCGGCTACTACACGTTGTCGGCGACTGCCGTGGATATTGGCGAGTGGCCCGCCCAGACCATCCGCAAGCTTCCTCGCTACCCCCTCATTCCAGCGACGCTGCTCGGTCGTCTCGCCGTTGATCGGCGATATCGGGGGCAAGGCCATGGTCGCTATCTCCTGGCCGATGCACTGTCCCGGTGCGTCAGAAGCGAGATTGCCTCGTTCGCTGTTATAGTCGATGCCAAAGGCGAAGACGCACGCCGCTTCTATCAACGCGAGAGCTTTCTGCCGTGCCCAGATCAGCCAATGAAGCTGTTCCGGCCGATGGCTGATATCGCTGAGCTGTTCAAATGAGGAAGGGACTTTGATGGAAAGCAGGGATTCCAAAGAGGAAGAGCGGCTGACGCGCGAAGCCTTGGCCGACGTGGATGACGGCCGTGTGGTGGATCACGAGGCCGTTCTTGTGTGGACTGAAAGCATCGGTGCTGACTGCCCCCACTCCGCACCTCGCCCAAAGATGCGATAAACCTGGCTCGTCTCCACCAATCTTCCGCTTGCGATCAAACCGGCTTCGGCCTAAGTCACCGGCGATCCCGGAGACATCTATGGCTGGCACATCCCAACACGGCAAAGCGTTCATTCGCCCGAAGAAGAAGGCCCACCTTCTTGTCATCGAGGCGCGCTTCCATGACGATCTTGCCGACGCGCTGCTCGAAGGCGCGACAATCGCGCTCGAGGAAGCGGGCGCGACATACGATGTCGTCACCGTTCCGGGCTCACTCGAAATTCCCGCAGTGATTTCCTTCGCGCTCGACGGCGCCGCCGAAGGCGGGCCGAGCTATGATGGTTTTGTCGCCCTCGGCACCGTCGTGCGCGGTGATACCTATCATTTCGACATCGTCGCCAATGAATCCAGCCGTGCCCTGATGGACCTGTCCGTGCAGGATGCGGTCTGTATTGGCAACGGCATCCTGACCACCGAAAACGACGAGCAGGCCTGGACGCGGGCCAGGCGTTCGGAAGGCGACAAGGGCGGCTTTGCCGCGCGTGCGGCGCTGACTATGATTGCCCTCAAGCAACAGTTGGGAGAGCGATCGTGAGCGAACCCGCATCACCCGGCCAGCCTGCGGTACGCCACGCCAACAAGCGCGGTGCTGCCCGTCTGGCCGCCGTGCAGGCGCTCTACCAGATGGATGTGGCCGGCAGCGGCGTCTTCGAGATCACCGCCGAATACGAGGCGTTCAGGCTCGGCAAGGAAGTCGACGGCGCGCTCTATCGCGAGGCCGACGCGCAATGGTTCCGCGCCATCCTGGCCGGCGTCGTCGAGAACCAGAAAACCATTGATCCGATCATCCGCCAGGCGCTGACCGAGGACTGGCCGCTGTCCAGGCTCGATTCGACGCTGCGCGCCATATTGCGCGCCGGCGTCTACGAACTGATGAAGCGAGAGGACGTGCCGGTGGCTGTCATCGTTTCGGAATATATCGACATCGCCAAGGCGTTTTACGAAGAAGACGAGCCGAAGCTGGTCAACGCGGTGCTCGATCGCGTGTCGCGCCGGGTGCGCGGCGAGGGGCGTGGCAAGGACGCTTCATGACGGCCGTCGCTATCGCCGACGCTGGCAGGGAAGCGCGCCGCACGGCGCTCATCCTTGCCGCTTCGCAGGCGATCATCGGCTCGGCCGCACCCATCGCCATTTCCGTGGGTGGGTTGGCCGGGCACTATCTGCTCGACTCCGACAAGTCGCTGGCGACGGCGCCGATCACCGGCTTCAACGTCGGCGTGGCGCTCGGCGCCCTGCCGGCCGCAGCCATCATCCGCCGGCTCGGCCAGCGCGACGGCTTCATGACCGGCACGATCGTCACCGCGCTCGGTGGTCTGGTCGCCACGCTGGCGCTGTTTTACGCCAGCTTCTGGCTGTTTGCCTTCGGCCTGCTGGTGATCGGCATCGGCGGTGCCTTCGTCCAGCAATTCCGTTTCGCCGCCGCCGACAACGCGCCGTCTGAATTCAAGGCGCGCGCCATCTCCTTCGTGCTGGCCGGCGGCATCGTCACCGCCATCCTTGGGCCGCAGATCGTCATCTTCACCCGCGAATTGTTTGCGCCGGTGATGTTTGCCGGCTCGTTTGCGTCAATCCTGGTGCTGGCGGCGGTCGGCGCCGCCATCCTGTCGTTCCTGCGCATCCCGGCGAGGGCGACGGGCAAAGCAGAAATCGCCGACAGCGACGCGCGGCCGCTCGCCGAGATCGTCACCAGACCGCGTTTCGTTGCGGCGCTGTTCTGTGCCGTCGGCAGCTATGCGCTGATGAGCTTCGTCATGACCGGCGCGCCGCTCGCCATGGTCGGCTGCGGCCTGTCGACGGACGACGCCACTCTCGGCATTTCCTGGCATGTCATGGCGATGTTCGCGCCGAGCTTCTTCACCGGCTCGCTGATTTATCGCTTCGGCGCCGAACGGATCGTCGCAACCGGCCTTGTGCTGCTGATCGGCTGCGCCGTGGTGGCGCTGTCGGGCCTGGCACTGTGGCAGTTCTGGACGGCGCTGATCCTGCTCGGCCTTGGCTGGAATTTCGGCTTCATCGGCGCCACCGCCATGGTCGCCGACAGCTACCGGCCATCCGAAAAGGGCAAGGTCCAGGGTTTTCACGACTTCGTCCTGTTCGGCTCCGTCGCCTTCGCTTCGCTGATGTCGGGCGCCGTCTACAATGCCTGGGGCTGGGAGATGCTGAACTGGATCATCTTCCCGGTGACGGTGCTGTGCTTCGTGGCGCTGGGCGTGCTGAAGATGACAAGCGCGCGGCCGACCAGCGGATGACCCCGAACCGAAGGTTCGGAAAGGATCATGCGCAAATCAAAATTGCTACAGCGTCCTTTGCGCGTCCAAGCGGACGCGC
Source organism: Mesorhizobium sp. WSM4842 (assembly GCF_055901575.1). Taxonomy (NCBI): domain Bacteria; kingdom Pseudomonadati; phylum Pseudomonadota; class Alphaproteobacteria; order Hyphomicrobiales; family Phyllobacteriaceae; genus Mesorhizobium; species Mesorhizobium sp. WSM4842. Next base: position 5,017,006 of record NZ_CM148372.1, on the reverse strand, counting down.
GGCGCTGTAGTGACATGACGCTGTCGGGATCAGACAGCCGCGGATTCACCCGCATCCGAACAAAATTATTGCCTGCAGGGGCGGCCTGATCGTCGCCGCCCTTGCCGTGCTGATCTATGACGGGCTGTCGGCGATCGAGGGCTACACCGCGCGTCGCATGGGGCAGGAGACGGCGTAGTCACCAAAAACTCAGATGTCGCGTTCACTCATCTCGGCGGAAATGGATTCCAAACAGCGATTTCGATGACTCGGCCGGGGTTCTGAAGTGAAAGAGCGGCTCTGCCGAGAGGCTTTTGGGCGAAAGCCGGGCAAAAACCGAACAATATCTTGACGTTCGCAACCCTGTTTCGCATAAGCCGGTGCGAAGGGAGCGGATTCCGCGCGCGGAATCCGCTCCCCTGTCTCAACGGCCCAGGGAGGGGTTCTTTTGGGTCATCAAGCGAGGAAAATCCGGCAATGACCATAATTTCAGCTGTCATCGCCTGCGGTCTGCTTTCAGTCCTTTACGCCATCTGGGCGACACGTTCGGTCCTCGCGGCCGATCAGGGCAATGCACGCATGCAGGAAATTTCCGCGGCCATCCGCGAAGGCGCGCAGGCCTATCTGGCGCGCCAGTACACCACCATCGCCATCGTCGGTGTCGTGGTCCTGCTGCTCGCCTGGTGGCTGCTTTCGATCACCGCCGCCATCGGCTTCCTGATCGGCGCCGTTCTGTCGGGCGCTGCCGGCTTCATCGGCATGCACGTCTCGGTGCGCGCCAATGTCCGCACCGCGCAGGCGGCTTCCAACAGCCTCGCTGCCGGCCTCGAGATCGCCTTCAAGTCTGGCGCCATCACCGGCATGCTGGTCGCTGGCCTGGCCCTGCTCGGCGTCTCGATCTACTACCTGATCCTCACCCAATTCATGGGCCTCCAGCCCAACGACCGTGTCGTCATCGACTCGCTGGTTTCGCTCGGCTTCGGCGCCTCGCTGATCTCGATCTTCGCCCGTCTCGGCGGCGGCATCTTCACCAAGGGCGCCGACGTCGGCGGCGATCTCGTCGGCAAGGTCGAAGCCGGCATTCCCGAAGACGATCCACGCAATCCGGCCACCATCGCCGACAATGTCGGCGACAATGTCGGCGACTGCGCCGGCATGGCCGCCGACCTGTTCGAGACCTATGCGGTGACCGTGGTCGCCACCATGGTTCTGGCCGCCATCTTCTTCGGCGGCACTGCCGTTCTCGGCGCCACGATGCTCTATCCGCTGGCCATCTGCGGTGCCTGCATCCTGACTTCCATCGTCGGCACTTTCTTCGTCAAGCTCGGCGCCAACGGCTCGATCATGGGCGCGCTCTACAAGGGCCTGATCGTCACCGGCCTGCTGTCGATCGTCGGCCTCGGCGTCGCCACCTCGGCAACACTGGGCTGGGGCGAAATCGGTACGGTCGACGGCATGGCCATCACCGGCGCGAACCTGTTCATCTGCGGCCTGATCGGTCTCGTGGTGACCGGCCTCATCGTGGTGATTACCGAATATTATACCGGCACCGACAAGCGCCCGGTGAACTCCATCGCCCAGGCTTCGGTCACCGGTCACGGCACCAACGTCATCCAGGGTCTTGCGGTCTCGCTGGAATCGACGGCACTTCCGGCGATCGTCATCATCGGCGGCATCATATCGACCTACCAGCTCGCCGGCCTCTACGGCACGGCGATCGCAGTCACCACGATGCTCGGCCTTGCCGGCATGATCGTTGCGCTCGATGCCTTCGGCCCGGTCACCGACAATGCCGGCGGCATTGCCGAAATGGCCGGCTTGCCCAAGGAGGTGCGCCAATCCACCGATGCGCTCGACGCCGTCGGCAACACCACCAAGGCGGTGACCAAGGGCTACGCCATCGGTTCGGCCGGTCTCGGCGCGCTGGTGCTGTTCGCGGCCTACTCCAACGACCTGAAGTTCTTTGCCGCCAATAGCGACAAATATCCTTACTTCCAGGGTATGGGCGAAGTCTCTTTCGACCTCTCCAACCCTTACGTCGTCGCCGGCCTGATCTTCGGCGGTCTGATTCCGTATCTGTTCGGCGGCATCGCCATGACCGCCGTCGGCCGTGCGGCGGGTGCCATCGTCGAGGAGGTGCGCAAGCAGTTCCGCGAGGATCCGGGCATCATGGCCGGCACGTCGAAGCCGAACTATGCGCGTGCGGTCGACCTTCTGACCAAGGCGGCGATCCGGGAAATGATCATTCCGTCGCTGCTGCCGGTGCTGGCGCCGCTGGTCGTCTATTTCGGCGTGCTGCTGATCTCGGGCTCGAAGGCATCAGCCTTTGCGGCGCTCGGCGCCTCGCTGCTCGGCGTCATCGTCAACGGCCTGTTCGTCGCGATCTCGATGACCTCTGGCGGCGGCGCCTGGGACAACGCGAAAAAATCGTTTGAGGACGGCTTCACCGGCAAGGACGGCGTCAAGCATCTCAAAGGTTCCGAGGCACACAAGGCCTCGGTGACCGGCGACACCGTTGGCGATCCCTACAAGGACACCGCCGGTCCGGCAGTCAACCCGGCGATCAAGATCACCAACATCGTCGCCCTGCTGCTGCTGGCCGTGCTCGCGCACGGCTGAGGCCGCTCGGCCCTTCCGGGCCCGAAGTCCAGAACCGAACCCGCGGGAGCGATCCCGCGGGTTCTTCTATTTTGGACGTCCAGCATCAGGGCATTGACGCCCTTCAAGTCGTCTGCGGCCCGCAGCCCGCGACGCTGGCTTGCTGTCTCAAAACAAAAACCCGCAGGATCGCTCCCGCGGGTTTTCGGTCGCCTGAGATGTTGCTGCTTCCAGGGAAGCAAAAGGAAAGGATGAAGCCGATTCTGCCGGGATGGATCAGGTGCCGGGCGAGCCGCCGCCGCCGGGGAGGCCGGGCGCCAGCTTGCTGGCGCCGCCGATGATCTGGCTGAGGAAGTTCTGGTCCTTGCCGCCGGTCGGCGTGGTCCGCGAGATGAAGTCGAACACCTTGCCGTCCTTCAAGCCGTAATTGGCGATCTGGGTAACGCGCCCGTCCTCGCCGAAATAGACGGCGAGCACCTTCTGGTCGACCAGCCTGGGCTTGTCGAAGGCGACGTAACGCTTGCGCGTCTGCGAGATGTAGTAGAAGGCCTCGTTGTCGAAAGTCGCCTTCGTCGACGGGGTGCCGAGCGCCAGAAGCACCTGTTCGCGGCTCGAGCCGACCGGCACCAGGTCGATCGCCTGCTGGTCGATCACGTAGCCCTGCGTCAGCGTCTCGCTCGGATTGAGATCGCCGATCATTTTCGACGAGTTGCAGGCGGACAGCGCCGATGCAACCACCAGCAGCGAGACCGCGCCGGTGGACCTGGACAAAGCGGACCTGGACAGAAAAGCCGACTTGAATTTCAGCGCGCGCAACTACAACTCCATTAGCTGGCCGCAACTTGCGCTGGGCCGCAAAACCGGTAAACCAGCTTGCTCGCCGATGCAACAAGGCCAATTCAAACAAGCGGTCCCCGGGAGACCACCCTCAATGTTCCAGCGCCTTTTTGGTCGCGAACGTCACGCCAACCGCGCTATCACCGAGGCGCTTTACGCACAAATCGTGGCAGCGGCGCGGCAAACCGTGTTTTATTCCGACTGGAATATACCGGACACGCCGCTTGGCCGCTTCGAGATGCTGGCGCTGCACATGTTCCTGTTCCAGCACCGGCTGCGCGGCGAGGGCGGTGTTGCCGGGGAGGTCGCGCAGGTGCTGATCGACGAGTTCTTCATGGATGTCGAGCATTCGCTGCGGGAACTGGGCATCGGCGACGTCGGCGTGCCGAAGCGCATGAAGAAACTGGCGAAGATGTTCTATGGCCGCACCGCCGCCTATGACGATGCGCTGGAACGAAACGACCATGATGCACTCATCGCCGCCCTTGCCCGCAATGTCAGGCCCGATGCCGGCGCCTGGCCGCAAGCAACGCAACTGGCCGGCTACGTCGCCGATGTCTCCAGGCGACTCGCGGAACAGCCGACCGAATCGATTGTTTCCGGCACGGTGGCATTCCCCGTCCCCAAGACTATCTAAGGAAAAGATGAAACACGCCGATTCCCAGAGCCCTGTGTCCTTCGTGGCCAATGTCGCCAGGCTGCCGCAAAAGGGACTGCCGGTGGTGATCGAGGCCGACGCTGCGCAGCGCGCCGCGCTGGCGGGCGAGCACGATTTGCTCTCGGTCGAGAACTACCGTGTCGAACTCCTGGTGGCGCCGTGGAAGCGCAACGGCGTCAAGGTCAGCGGCCGCGTCGAGGCCGATATCACCCAGGCCTGCGTCGTTACCCTCGACCCGGTCGAGGCGCATATAGCCGAGGCGGTCGACGGACTGTTCCTGCCGGAGCAGTCCAAGCTTGGGCGGCAGGGTTTCGAGGGCGGCGGCGAGATAATGCTCGATGCCGAAGGGCCGGACAGCCCGGAAACATTTTCCGGCAATACGATCGATGTCGGAGCGCTCGCCGAACAGTTCTTTGGGTTGGCGATCGATCCCTATCCGCGCAAGCAAGGCGTTTCAATGGAGGCTGCCGACGATGCCGGGACTGCGGAAAGCGAATTCCAGCAAAAGCTGCGTTCCCTGCTGGGAAAATCCTGAAAACCCGACCCAATCGGAGAAAGCCGGTTGTGCGGCAGCCCAAAAACGCTATTTTCGCCGAACCTTCGCGAGCCCCAAAACCGTTGCCAGCGCCAGGCGCTCGCTCAAGCAAACTGTGAGATGAACACCGCGTGATCAGGATTTCCATCGATGCCATGGGTGGCGATCACGGACCAAGCGTGGTCATCCCGGCGCTCATGACGGTCGCGACGCGGCGTCCCGACATCCGCTTCGTCATCTATGGTCGCGAGGAGGCAGTGCGCCCCGAACTCGCAAAACTCCCCAAGCTGGCGGAAGTGTGCGAGTTCATTCACTGCGAGATAGCAGTCAGGATGGACGACAAGCCGAGCCAGGCGCTGCGCCATGGCCGCTGGAAGTCGTCGATGTGGAAAGCGGTCGAGGCGGTCAAGGCAGGTACTGCCGACGCCTGCATCTCGGCCGGCAACACCGGCGCGCTGATGGCGATGTCGAGGTTCTGCCTTCGCACAATGGCGACCATCGACCGTCCGGCGATCGCGGCGCTCTGGCCGACATTGCGCAGCGAAAGCGTGGTGCTGGACGTCGGCGCCACCATCGGCGCGGATGCGCATCAACTGGTTGATTTTGCCATTCTGGGCACCGGCATGGCGCGCTCGGTTTTCGGCATCGAACGGCCGAGCGTCGGCCTGCTCAATGTCGGCGTCGAGGAGATCAAGGGCCAGGAAGAGGTCAAGGAGGCGGGCCGCATGTTGCGCGAGGCCAACATGGCCTCGATGAACTACCATGGTTTCGTCGAGGGCGACGACATCGGCAAGGGCACGGTCGACGTGGTCGTCACCGAAGGATTTGCCGGCAACATCGCGCTGAAGACGGCGGAAGGCACGGTAAGACAGATCGCCGGTTATCTGCGTGCCGCGATGGACCGGACGCTGATGGCCAGGATCGGCTATATATTCGCCAAAGGCGCCTTCGATCGCCTGCGCGAAAAGATGGATGTCGGCCGCTCCAATGGCGGTGTTTTCCTGGGTCTGAACGGCATCGTGGTGAAAAGCCATGGCGGGGCTGATTCGGACGGCTTCGCGGCGGCGATCGAGCTTGGCTACGACATGGTGCGCAACAATCTGCTCGACCGCATCGAAGCCGATCTCGACCTGTTCCATGCGCGCAATCCGAATGCCCAGACATCTAGGAAATCCGACGTCGTTGCCGACGCAGAGGAATAGGAAAGAGCCTTGATCAGATCAGTCGTGCGCGGCACAGGCGCCGCGCTGCCCCTCCGCATCATGAAGAATGCCGATTTCGAAGGCATGGTCGAGACGTCAGACGAATGGATCGCCCAGCGCACTGGCATCCGCCAGCGCCATGTCGCGGCCGACGACGAGACGACGGCTTCGCTCGGCGAGGCTGCGGCGCGCGCAGCCCTCGACAATGCCGGCCTGACGCCTGCCGATATCGACCTGATCGTGCTGGCGACCTCGACGCCCAACAACACCTTTCCAGCGACCGCCGTCGACATCCAGAACCGGCTCGGCATGCATCACGGCTTCGCCTTCGACATGCAGGCAGTGTGCTCGGGCTTTGTCTACGCGGTGACGACAGCCGACCTCTATATCCGCGGCGGCCTGGCCAAACGCGTGCTGGTGATCGGCTCCGAAACCTTCTCGCGCATCCTCGACTGGAGCGACCGCTCGACCTGCGTCCTGTTCGGCGACGGCGCCGGCGCGATGGTGCTGGAAGCAGGAGAGGGGGCGGGCAGCATTGCCGACCACGGCGTGCTGGCGGCCAGCCTGCGCTCCGACGGGGCCCACAAGGACAAGCTGTTCGTCGACGGTGGACCGTCGACCACTGGAACGGTGGGCCATCTCAGGATGGAAGGCCGCGAAGTGTTCAAGCACGCGGTCGGCATGATCACCGACGTCATTGAGGCGACGTTCTCAGCTGCCGGCATCACCGCTGAGGATCTCGACTGGTTCGTGCCGCATCAGGCCAATAAACGGATTATCGACGCTTCCGCCAAAAAGCTCGGGATAGCAGAGCAAAAGGTGGTGGTTACGGTCGATTTGCACGGCAACACCTCGGCTGCTTCCGTGCCGCTGGCTCTGTCGGTGGCAGTCGCCGACGGCCGCATCAAGAAGGATGACCTGGTGCTGATCGAGGCGATGGGCGGGGGCTTCACCTGGGGCGCGGTTTTGGTTCGCTGGTAAGTGCCGAACTGACAGGTTCGGTCCTTGACCTTGCCGGATCAATTACTTAGGCTCTATCTTTGCTTGTATCGAGTTATGTTTTTGAGCTGATGGGGACGGTTCGCATGGGGGGAAAGACACTTACGCGCGCCGATCTTGCTGAAGCCGTTTATCGCAAGGTTGGCTTGTCGCGTACTGAATCGGCCGAGCTCGTTGAAGCGGTTCTGGACGAGATTTGCGAAGCGATCGTTCGCGGCGAGACGGTGAAATTGTCGTCGTTCGCGACGTTCCATGTCCGCTCCAAGAACGAGCGCATCGGGCGCAATCCCAAAACCGGCGAGGAAGTGCCGATCCTGCCGCGCCGCGTGATGACCTTCAAATCGTCGAATGTGCTGAAGAACCGCATTCTGCGCGCCCACCAGAACAGCAAGGCCAAGGGCAGCAAATAGCGGCTGCGCATCAAAGCCCGGTTGAAAACGGTCGCCCGCTTTGACGCCGGGCTTGAATATTGTTTCATAAACCGCTGAAATAAGGCCCGATTCGGCAGAACCAGCCGGATCGGAATGACTCTTTGTTGAGCATGATCTTGGCTGAAAACCGATTCCCACTTTTCGGGATCATGCTCCAGCGTGAGGATTTCGCCCATGGACAAGAGCCCCGATGCTTTCCGCACCATCAGCGAGGTCGCAGAAGATCTCGACCTGCCGCAGCATGTGCTGCGTTTTTGGGAAACGCGTTTCAACCAGATCAAACCGATGAAGCGCGGCGGCGGCCGCCGCTACTACCGGCCGCAGGATGTCGAACTGATCAAGGGCATCCGCCACATGCTCTACGACCAGGGCTATACGATCAAGGGCGTGCAGAAGCTGCTGCGCGAGAACGGCAATCACTTCCTCGTCGCCATCGGCAGTGGCGACATGGCGGCCGTCGAGGCGATCTCGCAGCGCCGGCAGGCCGATGCGGTGCCGCTGACGCCGGCGGCCCAGCCGCGCGGCGCCGATGACGAGATGCTGGTCGGCGAGCCCAAGGTGAAACCCAGCCGGCGCTTTTTCGGCCTGGGCAAGACCGACGACGACGGGCCGGTGCAGCCGGGCACGTCGAAACTCTCGCGCGACAACCGTGCTTTGCTGCAGGAGGCGCTGTTCGACCTTCTGGAATGCAAGCGCCTGCTCGATCAGGTGCGCTAGCACATGACCCCGAAAATCGGAATCGATTTTCGGAAAAGGATCATGCGCAAAATTAAAGTGCTACAGCGTCCCTTGCGCGTCCAATAGGACGCGCGGCGCTGTAGTGCATGTCGCCCAAAAGCATGCCCTCGGGCTTGAGCCGGATGCGCAGGACAACGACGCATAAAAAGAAAAAGTGGGTCGCATGAATCCCTTCAGACCCAGCGCGCTTTAAGGCCCGATCGATCGCCGGCAAAGACCGGAACTGCTTCCGAAATCATGCGTTCTTTTTCGCAAAGGAAGGAAGCATATCATGGTATCTTTTTCGACCCTCTCCGACATCGACCTTGAAAAGCAGGTCGCATCCCTCTCCAGGGAACTGGCGGCGCTGAGAAAAGCCGTGTCCAGGCGCGGCAGCGCCTATTACGAGGACGGGCGTGACACCGCGTCGGACTATTACTCGGACCTTGCCGAGCGCATCAGTGACGCTCTGCCTGCGATCAGGAGGCATAGCAGGGTGATAGAGAAGACAGCCCGCGATCATCCCGCGACAGCGGCCGCTGTCGGGTTGGTTGTGGTCGGGCTCGTCGCCAGCCTGTTGCTCAGCCGACAGCAGAAGACGTCGCGACCGACATCCAGATCGGCACGTTGAAACAAAGAAAATGGCGGCGCGGACGACCGCCATTTTCGTTGATAATAAGTCGATCAGCGCGCGAGCTTGAGCTTGTTCTTCGGGCTGACCTGCGCGGTTTGGCTGCATTTGCCATAGACGGTGCCGTTGGGGTCGGTAGCATCCGTGTATGTACCCTTGCAGTCGAGCTCCAGCACCAGACAGTGACCCGCACCCTTACAAACCGCGCCGCCGTCGCCGGTGGGGTGCGTGCCGTTGGCGAAGGCCGAGCTCGGAACGGAAATCGAGCCGAAGGCCGAGACGACGATGGCAGCGGCGAGCGACAGGCGCTTGAAGTTCGAGATATTGGTCATTCGAGCATTTCCTTCTCTGGATCGAGGATCGCCGTCAGGGCGTCCTTCTGGTTGGGGACTGCCTTTGTGGCGTCCATACCGTCTTGGTGCGGCCCGGAGAGGAAAGGTTCACGCGTCGGTTCAAAAATATTCGCAGCCCCCTGACGCGTTCTGCGCTTGGGTCAAGCTCCCGCTGCTGATTCGATCCGTTCAAAGCGGCTGACGGGCCAGCGACAGCCGCTTAACAAGGGAGCGGCTCAGAACCGTCGAACAATTCGGCGATCGGCCAGTCAAAGAACTCGATCGGGATGACGGTCCCGTGCCGGTGCCGCCGAGGCCTGTGCCAGGCTGCGCCGATCGGAATCACGATGCCGTGACGGCATTTTTGTTGCTTGGCAAATCACCATCGAGAGGGCATTCTCTGCGCCGTCTCAGGCAACTTCTTGATTTGATCAAACTCTTTAAATCCACGGAGTTGCCAAATGCCCCAAATAGCAACAAGCGAAGCTTTTTCCGAACTGTCGGCGACCGAAGCTGCGCCCGACCACAGCGCCCTCAAGGCCATCCGAGAAACCAGGGGATACAGCATGGAAGAGCTGTCTCTGACGTGCGGCCTGGCGGTCGATGAAATCGCGGACATCGAGAACGGCAAGAATGCAGATTTGTCGAAGCTTCGGCGAATAGCCTCTGCGCTTCGGCTTCCGGAAGACGCGCTGATCAATACGGGCGCGCTGACACAATCTGTGGAAAATCCAAGACCCGTCTCATAGCAGCGACGCCAGAGCATCAAGCCAGACAAACGAGTGTGATACTGGATTTGAAGTTTCTGAATGCTGACGACGTCCAACAGAGCAGGAACTTCAAATCCACCATGCCGGGCATCGGCGCGACGGCCGCCGAATTCGGTTGACCCGAACCGGGTTATCACGATACATCGCGACCGGTCCGGAGTGTAGCGCAGCCCGGTAGCGCACTTGACTGGGGGTCAAGGGGTCGTCGGTTCGAATCCGGCCACTCCGACCATTAAAAACAAAGACTTAGTCAGTATCCCCCAAGCTGGCTATACGGAAAATAGCCGCACTGTAGCCAGCACAACAACCGCGCGCAAGGTGGACGCGGCAGATGTTGCCTGAGCCGCCGCATCGGTGTTGCCGAAAACGGTTCACCGCCGCGCCCGATTTGAGACTATGGTGAATCGGGATCACGGCGGTAATGACGAATTGTGTCTTCGGGAACCGGGCGCAGTGTTCAAGCGCCACGCGTTTAGGTTCGTTTCCTGTGCATTGATCATCATTCGCGGGTTGCCGCAACCTGACGTTGCGTTAGGTTGACGCTGCGACTCGTATGTACCAAACCGACACACTATATAACGGAAGTCGCCCGCACATTAACGGCAAGCCGTCGATTGGAAGAGATCACCACGCTTTCGCCCAAAAACAAAGGGAGAAGCGATATGACCTTCGACCGCGCAACGGATCCAGCGCAGATTTCAATGCTTGCCGCGGTGGTCGACGATTATTGCCATCAGGCCGGGATAGCAGTTGGCGACCCGGCCAGAGAGCGTCTTGGTCGTCACATCATCGAGTTATTCCAAGGCGGCATGGATGAGCCAGACGAGTTGTTGTTGGCCTTGAACCATCGCTATGATGAGTGGCTTGGCGAGGTTGGCCTACCGTCGTCTTCTTCAGAACGGGCAGCTGAGGCTGGTCCTTCTAAGGAACTGGCGCATTACCCTTCAGTTTCTCCGCAACGCTTCCCTCAACGAAAAACCCCGCCGAAGCGGGGTTTCTAGGTTGCGGTGCGAGGCGGTCAGGCCGCAAGTTCGGCGGCCCATTCCGGTGTTAGCAAGCAAGCCGCCCAAGCCTCATCATCAATCGGCCGCAGCGCCGAGCCTAGCATCATTCTATCCCGGTTCGGATCCACGGTTGCGAACGATCGCACGCCGTAAACCTCTCCTAGATTGCCGGCCTTGTGCCGCATCATAACCAGCGATGGCATGTCTTGGTCGCGGTGGGTGATCCACTGGCCGAGTTCGATTGCCATGTTCCGGCCGGTCTTTCCGTGACGGTTGCATGAGCGTTCATTTATTCTCTCCAGATGGCCTCTCAGGCCGCGCCGGATAGGCCCGGCAGCCGGGGGTGAGAGGCGACAGGCTGGGACCGTGAGGCACGACCGCGTCTTCGATGAACTAATCACCGCCACTCGACTGGCGCAGGCTAGCCCACGCCGCGGCTCGCCGAGATGTACGAACTTCAGGTCTTCGAAAACGTTCGGTGGCGTGCAAAATCAATTCATTATTCTATCGAAGACGCAAAAGAGGCTGCCGCCGATATCATCGTGGCCCGTCTGGAATGGGGAGACGCCCAATGAGCGCCGCATCGCTGGCGGGATCGATCTGCACCAAGCGGTATGCGGCCTCGACCAGACACCGTCGCGCGCGTATCCTGCTGCAAAGCGCGGTATTCTCGGCCAGCAATTCCTCTGTGCGCTCAAGCGCGAGCTTTGTCCGGTTGATGCGCTCCCTGGCATCCGCCATCGCGCGTCCGTGGGGTTCCATGGTGTTCATCATGATTTACTAACTCATGGCGGACCGGATCGTTCCCGCCTACCAGAATTGGATCTTGGCGGCAAACTCGCTGCAGGGCTGGTGATTGGCATAGGCATTGCCGTCGGCCTGGCGCTTGCCGGCTAGCTAATTCTGCTAGCTTCTTCCTGCGGCGAACCCCAAACCGCCTGGCCGGCGCCCTAAAGGCAAATCTACCCCAACGCCCCCCAAGCGGCGCCGGCCACTTTCAGCCCCTTCGTTCGAAAGTTGGCTTCCAGTCGCGATTGCGCGCCCGCTGCTGGCCTTCGTAGTCAGGAATGCATGTGAAGAACACCTGCCGGCGGTCACGCCGGCAGCCTTGCAATTTAGCAGATAAAGAGCCCGACCAGGTCGTCATGCATCGAGCCGTGGTCACGGCCGAGCCTGTCAGTCAGCGCCTGGATGTCGAGCTTCGTCGATTTGCAGCACATCGGGTGCGCACAATTGACATAGATGGTTTCGCGGGCGGCCAGAGTGTCGGCGAGGGTCTTTCGAGGCATGGCGATCTCCGTTGAAGGGGGTTCGCCGCAATGGAGATTATATTCCTCATTTCGAAGGGCGCTAGCAAGCCCACCAGGCCGGGACGCTCGATAAGATCGCATCTTGCATGTATGGACTCGCTCGCTGACTAGCCGCATTCTCTCGCCCGCAAGCGGCCAGTTGGCGAAAGGCGGGGCGATGAAGCGCGTTTGCCTGACAGCACTATTCGTAACGGCGGCTCTATCTGCTCACGCCGATGGCGGTCGCCGGAGCATGATACCTGCTTGTGTGTCGGCAGTCAGAATGGCAGTCAGGATCGCGTCGGCAGTCAGGATCATTCGCCCGGACTTCTTTCGGCTCCTGCATGCCGACGAAGATTTCGCCGAGCGTACCGCAAGGATTGAGTACGCGACCCCAGACGACCACGGCACATTCGTTCATCATTCGGCACATTGCCTTTTTTGGAATCGCCGCCTGACTGGGATTAGCATCGACGGAGATGTCGAGGGACACATCATCGTAGACTGACCCGCGTGATGGCTACTTAGCTCTCATCCCAAAAGTCCTGCAGCGAGGCGTGGCGAAGGTCGTCCTCGCCCCTGAGGTGCTTCACGCGGGCTTTGATTCCCGCCTTGACCCACTGCGTTGCCGGTCGCTTCGGCATGTCCTTGGGCGGTGGCCCAGCATGTTCCTGAACCCGCTTCCAAAGCCGCTCGCGCATCTCGCGATTTACACTGACAAACGCGCTGCCGACATATTTGCGCGTGCCTGGTTCTGCCATGAGTGCGAACGCCGGCTTACCCCGCTCGCGTTCGATGCCAAGCAATTCGAACTCGCTTTCGGTGAAGGATTTTGTTTTCAGCCAATTGGTGGTCGGGCCGCTGCGATATTTGCTGTCCCGACGCTTTGATACCATCCCTTCCAGGCCGGCCCCGTCGATCAGATGATAGATCGCATTAGCCTCGCCCGGCATCGTCTCGCTGAACTGGATGCGGCTGTCAGACCCTATAAGGCCGGCCAGGATTTCCCGCCTGTCCTCCAGCACCATGTCGCGCAAGTCGTGGCCGTTGAGATGCAGCAGATCGAATGCGACGAAATAGAGGTCGTGCTGGCGCCTGGTGATTGCCTTGCGCAGCGCGGCAAAGTCCGAAAGGCCAGCCTCATTCAGAACGACGACTTCGCCGTCGATGATGGCGTTCTGTACGCAGAGACCTTTGGCTGCCTCGGCCAAATCGTGGTACTTCGATGTCCAGTCTAGTCCGCGGCGAGTGAAGATCCGCACACCGTCGGCGTCGATGATGATCTGGGAGCGGTAGCCGTCGAATTTGGCTTCATGCATCCAGTCATCGCCTTGGGGCGGCTTGGCTACCAAGGTCCGCATCATCGGAGGAATAAATTCTAGCCGGCCGCCGGCACTCACTCGTTTAGCCACCAAATTGACTCTAGGCTCATCCGATTTGACAGCCAGGGGAACGGAACGTGACCATTTTACTAAATTAGTAATGATGCATGAGAGGCTTATGGTAGAACTAGCCGGCGACCCAAACCCCCGCCGGTTAGGCCCGGCGGTCGGTTGCCTACCCCGCAGCGGCTGTCGGGCCGTCTGAAGTGGTAGGCACGGTGAGGCCAAGTGACCCGAATTAGAACCAGCCAGATCGGCATGCCGTTCTCCTTGAAATAGGACACCACCGGCAGCGTCAGGTAAGCCGTGGAGCGCCGTCCGCGTCACATTCGCCTTAGTAGCCGCCGCCGCCCATGCCGCCGCTACCGCCGGGGCTACCGCTGCCACCGTTTGTGGTCTGTGTCGTGGAATGCTGCGCTCCATTGCTGGTCATGCACCCGGCGGCACCGGTTAGGATCATGAGCAAGACTGCGATTGTGATGTGACTGGGCATAAGGGTTGTCTCCCTTCCGTGGGTTCCCCCGCAATCGGTCAACAACATTGCGCTCGGTTCTATTCCATCACGATCGAGTGACGGATTTGGGGCTTTTGACACCCATTTCAGACAGCTTTTGCCTTGGTCATGCCGGATCACCACCCAGCCCTTTTGAGATAGGCCGCGTCGGCGCGGCCCCAGTGATAATCACGACGGGCCGAGGTTGTGTTTAAGCTATGCCTCGATCTGTTCGCCCACGAACTCCAAAATTCGGCCACACGACGCGGTTGCTGATATTCACTATGCCAATTTCGCTTGCAGCATCTTGGTTGATACTTCACCATGCAGTGGAACGATTTCTAGCGTCCGAAGGTGGAAGGTTTTGATCAAAATTGGCCTCAGCGTGGTTGCTGCAACCGTACTCCTTGTGACGCGCGCCTGGTCAGCCGACAATTCAGGAGTGGATCAGGCGCCGCAGACTGATGTCGACGTTGTCATTGAACTCGGCCTTGGCGGAATAATTCAGCCTGAATACGAAGGTTCAAAGGATTATGAGATTTGGCCGTGGCCAGTGATCGGCTTCGGCTATCTCGCCATCCCCGGTTTGTTTGCAATCGGTAGCCCAGAGGCTCAGGCAGGCGGATTCGCGATCGGTCCGTCCTTCAACTACACCTCTGATCGGGACGTCAGCGATGATCCAGACCTGTCCGGGCTTGATGATGTCGACGCTACATTCGAAGCTGGTTTGCGGGCCAGCTATGAATGGACCAACGCGGAGGTTTGGGGAGAGGCTCGCTATGCTTTCGGGGGTGCTGACGGTGTCGTGGGTGAATTCGGCGTGAACGCGGTGGCCCGGCCTACGCCTGAGCTCGAGCTCAAATTGGGACCTTTCGCGACAGTTGCTTCAGCCGACTATATGGACAGCTATTTCGGAGTTTCGGCTCGAGAATCCGCTAACACAGGCTTCAGAGTTGACGCCTTTGATCCAGGCGGTGGCTTTAAGAGCGTGGGTATCAGGGGGCTTGCAAGATATGAATTTCGGCCGACCTGGTTTTTGAACGCAAAGGCATCGTACAGTAAGCTTGTGGGCGACGCCGCCGATTCGCCGATTGTTAAGTTTGGCAGCGAAGATCAATTCGCTTTCGGCTTGAGTATCTCGAAGAGGTTCTCGTTCGACTTGTTCTAATATCTGGCGTCTGGGCCCGGCCGCGTGAAAGAAGGCCCGTGACAGATGGGAGCGCGGTTGGCTTAAGCGCAACCGCTATGGAGATGACCACTGGTTGGTTGAGCCGATCACCGACAACAAGGCCGTAATCTACGTTCTCGCAATCCTCTTTTTCATCGTCCTACCGATCATACTTGGCCTTAACGGCATCTCTCATTAGGTCTCTGGGGGTCCACTTCAACGGAGCACGGTCAAAACGCTGATCGACCGTGGGATTGATGCCGACGCAAGGGCTGGTTTGGTCGAGCAATTCGTCCGGCTCAGCGCTCGCTTGCCCGATCTGAGGCAGGCTGAGAAAACGTCAGGATCGTTGGCTTCGACGCGAGCGCTCAACGTGGCGGTTGCCGAACAGCGGCGGCTGATTGTCGAGGTGTACAAGGGCGCGAAACCGAAGCGGGTGCAGGTCGATCCGGAGCCCGAGCCCGAGGCGGATCGAGTATGGCGTGCGAGGTACTGGGGCAATCTTAGCGTGAGCGACGATGAGCTTGAGCGGAGGTACGGCGCGCCAACATGGGCGGTGTTGTGCTACCCGACGCATGCCGAGTGGATCGAAGACGATGCGCGGCTGACCAGACTGGCGCAGGATGGGCGATTGGCGAGTCCTACGGCGCGTCAGGACGAGCGGAAGCCGCATCCCGGTCCCATAAGACCAGCCAAGGGCGAGATCGCGTCCAGCGGCTCGCCTGCGTTTCAAAATCAACCCCAGGCGCTTGCCAAACGGCCAGTTTCCGGCCACGGCCCGCCTAAGAACGACTTGGCAGGGAACCGATTTAACAAGCTCTGAGTTTCAATTGTTAACCCAAGGTGAAAGTCTTAGGGAACCATCCATCATCTCCTCGCCGGCACCGGTATGGTGCTGATTTCAAGTGCATTTTTCGGCTCAACGGCGACCGTTCCAGCATTTGCGCAGGCGATTGAGCGCCAGATCTCGGCGGGGCAGCAATGTCGCTTGTGCCCGCCGCTCACCACTGGCGAGGGCCATCCGACAGGCACAGCTAGTAGGGACACCATCGCCGGCAGCGGCAGCGTCGGCGACCACGGCACCGGCAGCGTCGGCGGCACCGGCAGCCTCAGCGGCAGCGGCAGCATCGGCGGCAGCGGCACCGGCAGCATCGGCGGCAGCGGCAGCATCGGCGGCAGCGGCACCGGCAGCATCGGTGGCAGCGGCAGCATTGACGGCAGCGGCACCGGCAGCATCAGCGGCAGCGGCAGCATCGGCGGCAGCGGCAGCATTGACGGCAGCGGCACCGGCAGCATCGGCGGCAGCGGCACCGGCAGCATCGGTGGCAGCGGCAGCATTGACGGCAGCGGCACCGGCAGCATCAGCGGCAGCGGCAGCATCGGCGGCAGCGGCAGCATCGGCGGCAGCGCCACCGGCAGCATCGGTGGCAGCGGCAGCATTGACGGCAGCGGCAGCGTCAGCGGCAGCGTCGGAGGCAGCGGCAGCGTCGCGCGCTGACAACGGCGGGCAATGGCGGCAATGTTAACGCCGGATTCGGCAACGGTGGCGAAGGTCCTGCCGGCGAGATCGAGATTGCCTGAGTCATGACCTGACCGCGATCAGCGCCGCGAACGCATCGCGGGCAGCCTGTCGATGCGGAGCCAGCCGCGCTTCGTGCTCAGCGGGCCAGCTTGCCGGGATGTAGCGGTTGATCGCCGCCTCGACCAACGCACGCGAACCACGCAGATCGCGAACCAGCGCATTGGCCTCAACCTTTCGCCGACCTTGACTGGCGATGTAGTTCTGGACGTAGGGCTTGCGGTGATCGGGGTGACCCGGATCGCCGAGGTCCTTGCCGCTGCCGGTCTCCAAGTTCTCGATCCAAGGCAGGCCGAGGTCGTCGATCTGCTCGCGCGTCAGACCGATGCGCTCGACGCGGATCGGCGACGGATCGAAGTCGACGCCCTTGACGTTGGCGCAGTCCATCAGGTTCGACTTGATGACATCGGAGATCAGCAGGCCAGCGGGATCGTGGTCGCCGACGTAGAGCAGCACGCACTTCCGCACGGCTTCGTGGTGGGTCTTGAACCGCATCAGCATTCGGCGGCGCAGGTTGATGTCGGCGAAGCCCTTGCTGGGTCAAGGGGTCGTCGGTTCGAATCCGTCGTCCGTGAAGAAAGCGATTTTCGCGTCAACCTTGAAAGTGATCTGCGTTGGAGCGCTTTGTCCCAACTGAGGGGCGGAGTTCAGGCTGATCGGGGCCGCAGTGGCGGCTTTGCGGTGGCTGCGAGCAGCGTCAGGAAGAAGGCACACAAAAGCCTCAGCCAGTTGAGCAGGAGGCTGAAGTTGTAGCCGACGGCGGCGAGCACGGCGTTGTTGGCGTCGCCTTCGGAGAAGGCCAGGAAGTTGCGCCCCATGCGGTGGTCGTTCTTGAGATGGCCGATGACGGGTTCGACGGCGGCCCGGCGTCGCAGCGCCCGTTTGACGGCCTTGGTGAGGCCGCGCTTGTAGCCGGCGACATGGACCTTGAACGTCTTGTCCTTCGGGGCGTTGTGGCCGCGGTAGCCGGCATCGGCGACGATCTTGGTGAGGTTGGCTCCGATCGAGGTCTCGATCGCGGGGATGACGGTGGCCAGCGTGTGGCCGTCATAGGGATTGCCGGGCATCGCCTTGATATGGGCGACGAACTGGCCGCCGCGGCTGCGATAGAGCGGCGTGGCGACCGAGACCTTGACGCCGAATTCATAGGGCTTGTGGGCCTTGCCCTTGCCGATGCATTCGACCTCGGGAGCGTGCAGGGAGTAGACCTTCCTGCCGCGTTCACGCTGGCGCTGGTCCCTGACGCGGCGGGCCAGCGACAGCGGCAGACCGAAGGGCGCCATCAGCTCCGGCCGCCCGGCGATCTTGCGGGTGATGTCGCGGATCACCGCGCCCAGCATGGTGCGCAGCCGCTTGAGCTGCCGGTTGGCCCGCTTGAACTGCTTGGCGTGGGCATAACGCTGATGCTTGATCAGCGCGATCTTGCCGACCCGCGCATAGGACTGGCGCAGGCGGATGCCGTGCTTCCCGGCCAGCTTGACCAGCCGCTCGCGGGCGCGATGCATCAGCTTGGCGTCGGTCGGAAAGGTGATCGCCTTCTCCTGCACGGTGGTGTCGACGATCACCGCGCGGAAGTCGGCCGGCTTGGCCGCCCCCAGCCGGGTCGCCGCCGCCAGGCTCTCCTGCAGCAGCGCCGTCAGCCGCTCCTCGCCCATGCGCAGGCGCCAGCGCGTCAGCGAGGTGCGGTCGAAGACCAGGCGGTGCTGGAAGAACTCCTCGCCGCAGAACAGCTGATAATAGGGGTTTTCCAGCCAGCGCTCGCACAGCCCTTCATCGGACAGGTTGTGCATCGACTTCAGGATCGCCAGCCCCGCCATCAGCCGCGTCGGCAGCGGCGGCCGGCCGGGGCCATCGTCGTAGACCTCGCCGAGCTTCTCTTCCAGGCAGCGCCAGTCGATCGCCGTCGCCAGCTTCACCAGTGCATGTTCCATGTTCAGGATCTGGTCGAGCCGGGACCGCAACAGGTCCGCCTGGCCACTGTCTCGCCGTTCCTTCGGCCGCATCGCTTGCTTCCCCTCTCCGGTCGAAACGCCATCGAATCACGCAACGCAGATGCAAACATTTTGCCGGAAATCGCCGCCCAAAGCCACGATTTCCGGCAAAACGAAACCCAAATTCAGGCGAAAATCTTAAATTAAATCAAAGCGTTCCGCGTTCTTCACGGACGACGAATCCGGCCACTCCGACCATTAAATCCTTGAGATCCCTAGTTTTTATTGAAGGCGCTTCTGGCGCCTTTTCCATTTTCGAAACGAAAGGCGCTCAAATCGCCCGTTTTCGGAACCCGGAGTCCCGAAAAGTCCCGAAGTGAAAGCCCGAATGTTCTGCATTCGTGGGCCTCGGCTACTCCGAATCTAGCCTGCGTAACTCCTCTAAGGGAACCCGAAATGCGTATCCTTTCTGTTGTGCTCGCCACCAACCCTGGTCTGTTGTGCTCGCCACCAACCCTGGCGACGCGCGTTTTCCGGGCGTCGCCAAGTTCGATGCAGAGATCACGGCCGCCTCGAGCGCCATCCACGAAGCCCCCTATGACCACTTCCCACACCGTCACCATCGGCGACGGCACCGTTCAAGCTCGCCGCATAAGTTGGAACGAATTCTGGAAGATCAGGCCAGACTTGAAGCCCGCGAATGACGATGAGCAAGCGCCCCTATGGCGGCTCGCCGAACTCTGCTTCGTCGCTTGCCGTCGGGCGATGCTCGTCATCGACAGGCGGCGATAGCAACGCTTCGGCTTCGGCGCGGCCGTATTCTCTACCAATTTGGAATGCCGCGTAGAGGGCGCCTGCAACGAGCAACAGTCTAAGCATAGTTGTCTCCCTTAGGCGGTAGAAACCATGCGGCCGGCAGATAGTTCCACATGGGTGGAACCTCAACGTTCGACACTCGTTGCCACTGACCGTGGAGCAAGGAGGCGCAGAGGTGGCCCGAAAGAAATCGACCGATACGAGCCGGGTCAAGAAAGGTGCAGAGCTTGAGGTTGAGCACTTGACGGAGGTCACAGACGTGACGCCGAAACAAGCGCGAGCCCTGCTTCGCAAGCACGGGGCCGACTGGCAAAAGCTAAGAGAAGAAGCCGAGATCCAGAAGGAAGACGACTAGGGGCCTTCCGATCCGTGGCTGGCGCGGTTGATTTTTCTACCGACACGCACTTTGCGGAAACGGACTGCCCGGCCTGGCCGGTTCACCACCATCCTGGCGGATGACTTCATGGGGAAATCCAATGTCTTTCAAACAGCTCGATCGACTTGCGCTCGAGGCCGGTATCGCTGTTGATGACAATCGTAGAAAGCCCGAGACCGATGAGATCGAATGGTCGCCATGCCGCGTCAAACGTCCCCTAGGAACGCCTATCACTCGCTCGGGAGACGGCCCTTCACCGGAGCAATTTATCGCGTCGGGTTTGGCTTGGTATGCCGGCGAGCCACGCGAAGCAGCCAATGACAACTGGCCGCTCGCGAAGGTGCTGCGCCGGAACGGCTTAGATCACTGCCTTACATTGGCCGAACGATATCTTGAAGAGTTTCAAATCGCCCATCGTTATGAACTCTGGGTCCGCTGCCTCGACAGCGCGGCCGACGGCCTGTTCGAGCACCCTGACCGCACGCTGCATTTGTTGCATGGGGGAGGCTGTCGCGTCGGATCCTCCGGATCATCCAGCTTAAAATCGTACCTTAGGCGTGTGTAGTCATTTGAAAGAGTGCGCGAGTGGATGAACTTCTCCACGGCCTTTGGCACCACAAGCCCGAGGCTTGCTCTCATCAAGCATTTTGCCGAAATGGTGCTGGTACTCGCGGACTTCATCCGGCGTTTTGCCCTGGAGCAGAAGGAAGCACCGGAGATAGTTTTCTAGCGCCTGGAAGTAGAGAAACGTTCTCGGGTGATCGGACAGGCTTGGCCCGATCTGTGGGACCACTAGGACATCGGCGTTCAACCTGTAGGTTTTGGCGAAGATGAACACGCCATAGGGCGTCATATCGGCGCCGTAGACCGTCTTTGGCTCTTTCGCTGCAACATCCCCCATGGCTAGGAAGATGCCGCTTTCGAGCCGCGAGGGCAAGACGAGCCGCAAGGGCAAGACGGGCTTCCGCCCGGACGAGGCGAGGCCTGTTCCATCAAAGTCTAACGACTGGGAAAACGCACTGGAAAGCACGTGCAGTAACAGTTGATTCAACCATTACTGGTATTTTGGAGGAGTGTGGTAGCGGCTCCGACAGTGGCGCGGGAAGGCGAATTGCCGGAGCCGCCAGCGCAGCCCGTTTGGGGTTTAGACCGCGCCGTCCTGTTCTGGGACAGCGCGGTCAACGATTCATTAAAATTTTCCGGAACTAATTAAGAGCATGCTAATTGAATCGCGGTTTTGCGAGTCAATGCATGCGTTTGAAGTTTGTCCCGCCACTAATGCCGACCTTGGTCGACAAGCCGCCCAAAAGTGACGATTGGCTTCATGAAGCTAAGTTCGACGGCTACAGGTCACAAATCATCATCGAAAACGCGGACATTCGCATTTTCACCCGGCGCGGCCTTGATTGGACTGCCAAATACCGCGACCTAGCGACGGCGGCCAAGACGATGGACGTCGAGAGTGCCATTATCGACGGCGAAATCATCGTCTTGAACGAGGATGGTATTTCGCTGCGAAGAGAGCGGGAAAAGCAAATCTTAAACCAAGTTAAGCTTGGTCCGCGCGGTCTAAGCATGATCCTGCTTTGCGCAAAATTCAAGCCATCTCTAATATGGGTAGTTGGTCAGTTTGAAATCCAAAAGCCGGAAGTAGATCTCATCCGGCTGGATTGAACTTGTGCCATTGGGCGCGAAGAAGCACGTCCATCTGAATCTGTGATAGGCCTCGAACTTCATATGGGGAATGATCGTTCGATAAAACGTCGTTAGCCGTTCGCAGATATGGTATCGATCATCAGGCGAGGTCTGGACACGCTCTCTGGGGATAAACCACTCCGCTTCCTGGGTTTCATTCAAGTAAGCGGGGCGCGGCAGCCTGACGAAATAGCCGTCTTTAGTCATCCTGACGTCGTTGGAATCGATCGGGTGGCAATCCTTGTTTCCGCAGCAGTCATAGTGAAGAACGGGATCAGTCTTGCCCGTATACCAATCATGGGCGTCTGCATCGCCGGGCAGCACAAGCCACGCCAATGCAATGTGTCCTAGCAACTGTCTCATGGAACTAGCCCCTCACCATTTTGCGTATAGCATATTAGTGAGAGCTAATCATAGCGCTGAAAGTTGCATTGATTTCACGCAGAGGTCGACGAAGCTCGACATCGAGGCGCTGACTGACAGGCTCGGCCGTGACCACGGCTCGATGCATGACGACCTGGTCGGGCTCTTTATCTGCTCAAATTGCAAGGCTGCCGGCCGTGTCCGCCGGCAGGTGTTCTTCACATGCATTCCTGACTACGAAGGCCAGCAGCGGGCGCGCAATCGCGACTGGAAGCCGACCTTCGAAAGTGAAGGGCTCGAAACGCGGGAACCTTTCATCCGCGAGCCGCTTTGTGTGCATGTCCCAAGCCGTGCAACCACCCATATTGCCAAAGGGTAGCCCAGATCGGGACGTCAACTGTGAAGTCGCCTTGGAAGTCGCATTTGCAGCCCTGGTGACCGCCTCGGAAGCGCAGGGGTGGACGCCGCGCGAAACGGCTGCAGCCCTACTTAAAATCGCAACGGAGCATGCCCAGCGGTTCAGGCTTGTGCCGGCTGAGCCGCCAAGGTGGCGAACGCGAAGAGGTATGTTGATCGCGTGTGCCGCGCTCGTGTTTTTGCTGTGTGCGGCCATCGTTTGGTGGGGTGCTTAGATGACGATCAACGTTTCGCCCCCGGTACGGCCGTTGCCGCGGTCGTGTTGATGGCGTTGCCGCCTAGACGTTAGATTGCGCGACGCTCGCCTAAGTTCATCCGGCCAGCGCCATGCCGACGGCTATGCCTATGCCCATCACCAGCCCTGCTGCGAGTTCGCGCTATATTCGACGGCAATGGCTAAGACCACCACTCGCTACGCCTACGTGCTGAACGAAGAGGTGGCCGCAGCGATGGACTTGCTCCAAAACGATGCCGCGAAGTCCCGAAAAAAGCCCGAACTAGGAAGGGGAAAACGGCATAACGCGATGACTTTAAATAGAAATCCGCGTTGCGTCCAATTTCCGCGGGGTCAAGGGGTCGCCGGTTCGATTCCGGCGACTCCGACCATTTCAAACCTTAGACTTGCCCCAGAAAACCATCATCCCTTAGCCGCCGGCGCAGGCAGCGCCACCAGCCGCAACTGCCGCTGATGGCGGTATTCCAGCGCGATGGCGCCCCAGATCAGTCCGAGCAGCAGATAGACGTGGCGCCAGTGATCGATGTCGATGAAGGTGCCCAGCGCGATATTGCCGATGAAGGCGACATAGGCGCACAGAAGGTAGGGCTGCCACGGCCTGTCGCGCAGGAGAATGCGGAAGCCGGCTGATATCGTCCAGCAGGTCAGCGTCAGGAACGACACGAAGCCGAGCCAGCCATAGTCCAACAGCATCTTTAGCCAGATGTCGTGTGTGTCCTCGCCGAACATCGTGCCGAAGACGAGCGGGCCGATGCCGAGCGGATGCTCCAGCGCCATCTGGAAACCGATCGTGTAGCGGGCGAAACGGCCGAGGCGGGCGGTATCGTAGCTTTGTTCCAGTTGGGCGCGGCTGGAGAACATCTCCGAGACGCCCGGCAGTTGCAGGATGACGAGCATCGCGATGACCAGCAGCGAGATGGCGGCGATGGCCATGACGACGACACGCAGCCGGAACATGACGCTGGCGCTCTGCAGGAACAGAGCGCCGGTGAGCAGGATCGCCGAAACGCCGAACATGCCCCAGGCGCCGCGCGAGAAGGAGAACAAAATGCCGGCCGTGATGATCAGCAGCGGCGCCGCCAGCAAGGGCATGCGTGAGACGGGGCTCGTCAGCAGGAGATAGAGCAGGTAGATGCCGGGCAGCACCAGGAACGGCCCGAACACGTTCGGATCCTGGAACGCGCCGGTGGCGCGGTCGTATTTGGTGAAGATCTCCGCCGCCGGGAAGGCATGGAAATAGCCTGCTATGCCGAGCAGCGAGGTCAGCACCGCCGACATCACATAGGCCAGGAAGATCACCCGGTAGAGATTGGGCTGGACTGATGTCACCGAGGCGAAGAACACCGCGGTGAAGGCAAGGAACAGCGACACGGAGAGATAGAGCGGGATGTTGGCAATGTCCGACATCTGGGTCATCGAGATCATACCGCCGATGTTCATGACCACCAGCAGCACCAGCAGCGGCGCCGCCGCGCGCGATATCCTCAGGCCGAACAAGCACCACACTATGATCAGCCCGACCATGCAGAGGTCGTATGGCGCCGGCTCGGCGATGACGAAGCCGGACAGAAAGACGCCGAGGAAAACCGCGCCCGACGCAATCAGCGCGATCAGCTTGGCGTTGACTGCAGCCGGCGGCAGTTCATGCGTGACTGCGCTCAATAGGCATTTTCCGTATTGAGCAGCCGGATCGGCGTCAGGAACAGAATCCTCAAATCGAACAGCAGCGACCAGTTCTCGATGTAATAGAGGTCGTATTCCGTCCGCATGCGAATCTTCTCGTTGGTATCCATCTCGCCGCGCCAGCCATTGATCTGCGCCCAGCCGGTGACGCCGGGCTTGACCTTGTGGCGTGCGAAATAGCCGTCGACCACCTCATTGTAGAGAAGGTTGTGCGACTGCGCGGCAATGGCATGCGGGCGCGGCCCGACCAGCGACAGCGAACCGAAAAGCGAATTGAAGAACTGCGGCAACTCATCGATCGAGGTCTTGCGGATGAAGCGGCCGACGCGGGTGACGCGCGGGTCGTTCCTGGTCACCGTCTGCTTGGCCGTCGGGTCCGCCTTGTCCGTGTACATCGAACGGAACTTGTAGACCTCGATGATCTCGTTGTTGAAGCCATGCCGTTTCTGGTGGAACAGCACTGGTCCCTTGCTGTCGAGCTTGATGGCGATTGCGGTCACCAGCATGACCGGCGAGAACACAATGATGCCGATGATCGAGAAGACGATGTCGAAGGCGCGCTTGGCGACCGAATCCCAGTCGTTGATCGGCGTGTCGAAGATATCGAGCATCGGCACCGAGCCGATATAGGAATAGGCGCGCGGCCGAAACTGCAGCGCGTTCGAATGCGCCGAGAGCCGGATATCGACCGGCAGCACCCACAGCTTCTTCAAAAGCTGCAGGACACGCGATTCGGCGGTCAGCGGCAGCGACACGATCAGCATGTCGATGCGGGCGATGCGGGCGAACTCGATGAGCTCGGAAACGGTGCCGAGCTTCGGATATCCGGCGACGATGGGCGGCGAGCGCTTGTCGCCGCGGTCGTCGAAGATGCCGCAGATGCGGATGTCGTTGTAGGGCTGCTTTTCGACAGAGCGGATCAGGACTTCCGCCGCCGTGCCGCCGCCGACGATGACGGCCCGGCGCTCCATGCGCCCGTTGCGCGCCCAGCGCCGGATCAGCTTGGACATCATTAGCCTGAGACCGAAGATCAGCATGAAGCCGACAACGAACCAGGTGCCGAAAAACAGGCGCGAATAGTCTTCCGACATCTTCATGGCGAATGCCGTCAGCGCCATCAAGGCGAAGGTGCCGGCCCAGACCAGCAGGAGACGGCCGAAATTGGCGAGCGGCCGCATCAACGAGACGACCTGGTAGCAGTCGGTGACGTCGAACAGCACCACGGCGAGGAACGAGGCGGCCGCGATCGTCAGCGGGTATTGCCAGGCGAGATGGCTGAAGAAGCCGACATGGTAGAAATAGACGCAGAGGCCCGACAGGAAAAGCAGCGCGAATTCGACCATGCGCAAGACGCCGCTGACCATGATCGGCGACATCGTATCGCGCCGGTATTGCGACGCGACCTGACGGGCGACGTCATTCATCCCGCCAAGCTTATCGCCGCTGGCCGGGCCGTCGAATTTGCGCACCGCGTCTATCGAAAAGCGGCGTGCGGGATCGATCTCGTTCATGGGTGCATCCGCAAAGCTTTCCCTCAGGTGAATAGCAAAAGAGAGCTAAGAAACCCTTGAAACAACAGGTGGCTTTGGAGAAGCTTTTGGGGCTAGCGCCCTTGGGGCTAACGCTTGAGCGCGGCGAAATAGGCCGTCTCGATCGCGGCGGCCATCACGTCGGCGCCGAATCGCGTCTTGAGGTCGGCGGTGTCGGGCATCACACTGCTATACGCTTCGGGGTCGGCCAGCGCCACGCTCATCTTGCCGGCGAGTTCGCGCGGGTCAGGCCGGATCAGGGCAGGGGAACCGGCTCCGAAGATTTCCGGGATGCCGCCGACGGCGGTGGCGATCATCGATTTGCCGGCGGCGAGCGTTTCCAGCACGATGTAGGGCATGGCTTCCGCGCGCGAGGGAACGACAACTAGTTCGGCCAGCGCGAAGGCCTTTCGCGCCGGCATCGGCGGCAGGAAGTGCATATGGCCTTCGAGCCCGAGCCGTTTCACTTGCGCATGGTAGCGCGGCAGGTCGTCGCCGTCGCCGACCATCACCGCTTTCACCGGGCGGCCGAGCCGCGATCCGGCAAGGACCAGCGCATCGATGAAGATGTCCGGTCCCTTGAGGTCGCGCATCATGCCGATATAGAGGACGTCGGCCGCAGTCTGCTCGGTCCGCACCGGCTCGAACTCGGCGGCGCTCAGGCCGTTGTAGACAAGGTTGTTCGGGATGGGCGGTTCGCCGACCTTTCTGCGATATGTCTGCCTTTCGTAATCGGAGACAAACAGAAGATAGTCGGTGAAGCGCGCCATGAACCGTTCGAGCGCGAAGAACAGCTTCCCCGTGGCGGTGGTCTCGTCATAATGAAGAGAGCCGCCGTGAGGCGAATAAAGGCGGGCTACGCGAGACCTTGATACCCGCAACAATGAGCCGAACAGGCGGGCATAAGCGCCACCCTTGGCGCCGTGCCCGTGGAGCACGTCCGGCCGCAATTCCTTGATGATCCCAAATGTGCGCCAGGCCGAGGCGAGGTCGCCCGGTCCGACATGCCGCTGCATCGGCGTACGATGGATGCCGAGCGCCATTGTGCCCTTCATCTGTTCGAACAAATGTTCCTCGAAGTCGCCGCCCGTCGTCGAATCGCAGACGATGCCGACGGCATGCCCGGCGGCGGCCTGCGCCTCGGTCAGGTCGCGCACGTGACGAAAAATCCCTCCGACAGGTGAGCGAAAGCAGTGAACGATCCTGAGTGTGTCCGCCACGTGGACTAGAACAGGCGTTCGCGAACATAGACCGTGTCGCCGGGCAGGAGCGGGTCGGAGGTGGCCACGCGACCGGTCATGACTTTGCCGTTGATGTCGCGGGTGATATCGACGCTTTCCTGGTTGGCGCGGGGACTGAAACCGCCGGCGATGGCAATCGCCTTTTGCACGGTCAGGCCGGGAACATAGGAGTACTGGCCCGCGGCACCGACTTCGCCCATGATGAAGATCGGCCGGTAGCGGTCGATCTCGACCGAAACGTCCGGATCGCGCAGGTAACCCTGGCGTAATTTGTCGGCGATCTCGCCTTCAAGTTGCTGTGCGGTGTGGCCGCGCGCCGGTACGGCGCCGACGAGCGGGATCGACAGGTAACCGGATTGGTCGACGCTGTAGACGTTGGTCAATCCTTCCTGCTCGAACACGGTGACGCGGACCCGGTCGCCGGCGCCGAGGCGATAGGGCTGATCGAGCATTTTATGAAAGGCGGCCGGCGCCGGCCGGTAGCTGGAGCAGCCGGCAAGCAACGACACGGTGAGCAGCGCGCGGAAGAGGGAAGCAGTGCTTTTCATGCCGGACACGTACCTTCGACTGGCCGCTGTTACACCGCGGCAAACTTTGGGAGTCGAGGTCCGTTATCATCCCGTTAGGGTTAATGGCCGGTAAAGGCGCGCGGCCGAAGCGACGAGAGACGGCCGGTTCCGATGCTTTTACCTGCCGCTTGCGAGTAAAAACCTAACAGATGCTTACCGCGATATTAACGGCTGAGTTACCATAGTTGTTTACGGTGCATCCTGACCAATGCATGTCGCCCCAAAAGTGCGCAGCGGTTTTGGGGCAACGACATGCATGAAAACAAGAGCTTAAGCGCGTCGCATGAACCTGTGCAACGCGACGTGCTTTAGGTACCGGAGCAGGATGCATGTCCGTTCAATCCGCGGCCGCAGATGTCGACGTCGATCTCAGGCAGCTCTTCGCAAGCATTGCGAGGAATTGGCTGCGCATTCTAGTCGTCGCGCTAGTCATAACCGGCCTGGCGTTCGCGCTCACCTGGCTCGCCACGCCGCATTACAGGGCCGAAACACGGCTTTTGATCGAAACGCGTGAATCGGTCTATACGCGCCCCGACGGCACCAATGACAACGACAAGCCGATTCTCGACGAGGAAGGCGTGACCAGCCAGGTCGAGGTCATTTCCTCGACCGACATCCTCAAGCAGGTGGCGCAGAAGCTCAATTTGTCGCGGCTTGCCGAATTCGACGAGACGGCGGACATGCCGGTACTGAGCCGTCTGCTCGTCATCGCCGGCCTGAAAAGCGACCCCAACGAGATTCCGCCGGAAGAACGCGTGCTGACGAAGATGCGCGAGAAGCTCAACGTCTATCGCGTTGAAAAATCTCGCGTTATCGTCATCGAATTCTCCTCGGAAAATCCCCGGCTCGCTGCTGAAATTCCGAACGCCATAGCCGACGCTTACATCTCCGTCCAGGGCAATGCCAATATTGAATCGAATTCCGCCGCGACCGACTGGCTGGCGCCGGAGATCGCCGACCTGTCGAAGCGGGTGAAGGATGCCGAGGCCAAGGTAGCAAGCTACCGCGCCCAGTCCGATCTTTTGATGGGCGGCAACAATTCGGTGCTCGCGACGCAACAGCTTTCCGAACTGTCCAGCGAACTGTCGCGGGTGCGCGCCAATCGCGCCTCGGCGGAAGCGACTGCCGACAGCGTGCGCAGGGCGCTGCAGAATGGCGGCTCGCTGGATGCGGTACCGGAGGTGCTGTCTTCCGAACTCATCCAGCGGCTGCGCGAGCGGCAGGTCGAGCTCAAGACCAACATAGCCGACCTTTCCACCTCATTGCTCGATAATCATCCGCGCATCCGGGCGCTGAGGTCGCAGCTTGCCGATCTCGACCGCCAGATCCGCAACGAGGCCGAAAAGATCATGAAAGGGCTGATGACGCAGGCGCAGACCGCCCAGGCCCGCGAAAACCAGCTTGTCGCCGACGTCAACACGCTGAAGGCCGCATCGGCGCGCGCCGGCGATCAGCAGGTCGAACTGGACGCGCTGCAGCGCGAAGCGACCGCCCAGCGGCAACTGCTCGAATCCTATCTCACCCGTTACCGCGAGGCGTCCTCGCGCAAGGACAGCAACTATCTGCCGGTCGACGCCCGCGTCTTTTCCCGCGCGGTGGCCCCGTCCGAGCCCTATTTCCCAAAAATCCTGCCGATCACCGGTGCGGCCTTCGTCGGCTCGTTGCTGCTGATGGCGATGGTGACGCTTCTGCAAGAGCTGTTTTCGGGTCGCGCCATGCGGCCGGCCGCCGGCGCCCGCTTCGAGCGGATCGAACAGGTCGCGATGCCGGTTGCCCGCGAACCGTCCAACCGCGAACCGGCCGATATCGAGGACGTCGAGGATCGGGCGGAAGCGCAGGCAGAGCCGGAAGCGGCTGCCGCGGCGCCGGCAACTGCCCCAGCAACTGGCGAGGACGTCGAGCCGGCGCGCCCCACGCTTGGCGAGGTCGAAATCGACAGGGCGGTTGAAAAACTGATCACAAGCGCTGCGGCACGCGCCATATTCGTGTCGCCGGAAGGCGACGAGGCGGCCGCCTCGGCGGTGCTGGTGGCGCGTGAGGTTTCCGACGCCGGCCTGCGTGTGCTCCTGCTCGATCTCACCGCTTCGGGCGCCGCCTCGCGGCCGATGCTGGACAGCGGGCTTTTCCCGGGCATCACCAATCTGCTCGCCTCCGAAGCGCAGTTCAGCGACGTGATCCACCCCGATCTCTATTCGGACTGCCACGTCATTCCCGTCGGCACCGCCGCTCCGGTCCGCGCCATGCGCGCCGCCGACCGCCTGCCGATCATCATGCAGTCGCTGACCACCGCCTACGATCTGGTCGTGGTCGAATGCGGACCCGCAGACGCGCAAGGCATCAGCCGCCTTGTCGGCGAGGACACCGAGGTCTTCCTGTCGCTGCTGGAGCCGGACGACGAGGTGGCTCAGGCCGCAGTCGAGCTGATCGAGAGCGGCTATCCCGACCTGACGCTGGTGACGCCGGTCGGCCACGAGACGCCAGGGACGCCGATACCCGGACGGCGCTCCGCCGCCTGAGACGTCCCGGAAATCTCGGCAGCGATCAGCTGTCTTCTTCGCCCGCCGCAGGTGCTGCCTGTCCGGCGGTCCTGCGGCGCAGCATCTTGGTCAGCTTCCAGATCGTCGGGCTGTTCTTGATGACGGCTTTCAGGCGCGCGCCTTGCCGCAGGACGAACACCAGCGCGCGGCCCTTCATCGTCAGCGGAATCAGGACCTCGAAATGCTGGGTCTCGATATCGCACCACAGCCGCTTGTAGGGTTCGTCGCCGACCGAGAAATCATAGACATCGAACCCCCTCTCGCAGGCTTCCTCGATGTTGTCGAAGAACAGGAAGTCGCCGGGGCTGGCATGGGCGACGTCGTCGTCGGCGATCGCTCCGAACTCGCAGATCAGGCGTTTTCCCGAGCGGCTCGATCCGGTGACGGCGCGAAGCTTGCCCGCGACTTCGAGCCCGTGCAGCACGAAGGACGGCGTGTCGTCGGAAAGCGCTTCGACGAACAACGCGCGGAAGAAAGCACGAACCTTCGGCTCGCCGAAGACGTTAGCGACGCCCATCTTGCGGAAGCGGAACTCCTTCATCTCGAAAAATGCATCGAGCAGTCTGTTCACCTCGTCCACTGTCTGCGCCTCGATGCGGCGGTGGCTGCCGACGGCTTCTAACTTGCGCGCCTGCGAGCGGTGCCTCTTGCGCCTGCGCTTGCCGCTTGCGCGGGAGAGCAGCGCATCAAAACCTCCCGCCAAGTCGACGGCCAGCGACAGGTTGGGGCTGGGAAAATGCGGGAGGGATAGAAGCGGATTGGCAATGCCGTCGAGATCGGGCAGCAGCCGTTCCAGTGCGACGAGGTCGATGTCCGGCCGCGCCCTGGCGATCGCCGCCAGCATCGAGCGGACTGCCGCGCCATCCGCCTTGGTCAGCCAAGACGGATCGGCGGCGGCGAAATTGCCGTTGGCATGGCGGCCGCCCATGAAACGGGCGACGCGGAACGGACCGCGGCTGGTGACTTCCAGCGCCAACGAAAAAGCCGGTCGGCCGTCAGCGTTCAGCGTCACTAAGACGGTGTTCGCTTCGGCATATCTGGCCCAGTTCAGGATCCAGGCCGGGCTTTGCGCCGGCGCGAACAGCGCCGAACCGCAGAACTCGGCATAGCCCGCAAGTGCCGCACCGCCGGCGACCGAGACCGACAGGCCGGCATGATCCGCAGGCAACGCGCGCGGCGCCGCCTCCATTGCTTCGAGCCGATTGCCGTCAAATGACGCGGTGGCGTCAACCATACCTCAATCCTTTAAGGCGTATTCACCGCGATTGGGGGCTCGCATAGGCGCATTCCGTGCTTGGATGAGCCTAGGCGCAAAAGGTGAATGAATGATCGACGGGGGCGAGGCGATCCGGAAACTGGCGCTCAACGTCGTCCGCTATACCGGTCTTGCCCCGCTGGCCAAGCCGTTTGTCGGCGGCATCGGCGCCATCCTGATGCTGCACCGGGTCACCGCGAGGCCGGAAAAACCTGATAGCGTCAACCGGCATCTCAACATCGCGCCGGAGTTCCTCGACGCCGTGATCGCCGATATGACGGTGAACGGCTATACGTTCGTCTCGCTGGACGAAGCGATCGAGCGCATCAAGGCCGGCGGCAAGGATGGCCAGTTCGCGGCGATCACCGCCGACGACGCCTACCGCGACAACATGACCGAAGCGCTGCCGGTGCTGGAAAAGCACGGCGCGCCGGTCACCATCTATGTCGCGCCGGGGCTGATAAACGGCGCCGCCGATCTATGGTGGGAGGTCGTCGAGGACATCGTCAGCGCGCGCGACCGGTTGATTCTGACAACACCGGACGGTCCGGTGACGATCGATTGCTCGACCCCGGGCAAGAAACTCCAGGCCTTTGCGCGCCTGCACGACTATCTGACGCTGGACGTCGGCGAGGAGGACCAGCGCGCGGTGCTGCGCGAATTGGCGCGGTCGAACGGTATCGAGCGGGACGCGCGCCAGAGCACGTTGATGAACTGGGACGAGATCCGGACCATGGCAGGGCATCCGCTGGTGACGATCGGCGCGCACACCGTCAATCATCGCAATCTGAAGCGGCTTCCCGAAGCCGATGCGCGGCACGAGGTCGACGACGTCAGGCGCATATTGCAGGCCGAACTCGGCGAGGCGCCGCGCCATTTCGCCTATCCCTATGGCTATGCCAGCGCCGTTGGCGACCGCGAAGTCGGCTTTGCCCGCGACGCCGGCTATGCCTCGGCGGTGACGACACGCCACGGCGTGCTGCGCGCCGAACATGCCGGCTTCCTGCAGGCGCTGCCGCGCATTTCGGTCAACGGTCGCTATCAGAGCGTTGCTCATATCCGCACGATGCTGTCGGGCGTGACGACGCCGCTGGCCAATGCCGGCAAGATGCTTGTCACCATCTAGTGGATGCTATGGGGCGAGCGGCGAGGGTGTGGCATCCTTCGGCGCTGTCAAAACCACCATCAGAAGGAGGCGCGCCCCATGTCGCAATCTTTTGACACGAGCCGGTCCCTTACCGCTCTCGAACAGGATAACACGATCGTCGCCGTCATCGAATTGAGCAAGGCGAAATGGCTGATTGCCTCGCTTGTTCCGGGTTTCAAGCGCCAACCCCTCAAGAAGATCGATGCCGACGCACCATCACTGTTGAAGTTGCTGCAGCGCTGGCGCGACGAAGCCGGCCGGACCGGGCGCCAGATCAAGCGGATCGCCGTCGCCTATGAGGCGGCCGGCGACGGCTTCTGGCTGGCGCGCTGGCTGCGAGCGCGCGGTATCGAGGCTTACGCCATCCACCCCGCTAGCGTTGCGGTGTCGCGCGAGCACCGGCGCGCCAAGACCGATCGTCTCGACACCGAGCTTCTGATGCGCGCCTTTCTCGGCTGGCTGCGCGGCGAGAAGCGCCATTGCAGTATGGCGCCGATCCCGACGCTCGAAGAGGAGGACGCGCGGCGGCCGAACCGCGAGCGGGAGACCCTGGTCGGCGACAAGACGCGGATTATCAACCACATCAAGGCGATCCTCGCCCGCTTCGGCATCCGCAGCTTCCGGCTGAGCCTGCGCCAGGCGGCGGACAGGCTCGAGACCATCCGCACGGCGGAGGGAACACCGCTGCCGGACAACACTCGCGCCGAGCTCTACCGCCTCCTTGAGCGGCTCAGCCTGGTGCGCGAGCAGATCCGCACGATCGAGCAGGAACGCCTGCGCCGACTCGCCGCGGCTCCGGCTGCGGCGAACGGTCCGCACGCGATGGTTCGCCTGCTGGCGCGGGTCATCGGCGTCGGTGTCGAGACGGCGGACATGCTGGTCCACGAGATGCTGTCCCGCAAGCTGCGCGATCGCCGCGCCGTGGCGCGCTATGCCGGTCTCACGGGGTCGCCGGACGAGAGCGGCAAACGCCGCCGCGAGAAGGGACTGGCACGCGCCGGCAACGCCCGCGTCCGGCGCGGCATGATCCAGTTGGCGTGGCGCTTTCTCCGGTTCCAAAAGGACAGTGGTCTCGCCCGATGGTTCCAGGCGCGCACGGCCGACGGGCGCAAAACCACGCGCAAGACGATGATCGTGGCGCTGGCGCGCAAGCTGCTGATCGGGTTGTGGCGTCTCGTCATCACGGGCGAGCCGCCGCAGGGCGTCACATTACGTGCGGCGTGATGGGGGCACGCAGGATAGAGGAGAACACAACCCAATTGGCGGCCCCGGTAGCGGGGTCTGCCGATGACGATCCGAGGTGGCGGCAACCCGAATTTTCACATGGTCATTTCATTTCGATCCGCCTAGTAGAATGGGTCCGCCGCCCCGGAGCTTCGCCGCCGATGCGCATGGCTGCATCATGGTTTAGATCCAACTGAGATCTACCGAATACAAGTCTGCCCCGCGACCTCCGCGCCTGGGCCTCATAGCGAACTCCCCCTCGGAACTGTCGTCGGCTGCCGAATGGCGCGCGCCCGATCATTCAAGCCTGCCGCCCGTGCTCATGACCGTCAAGGACAAGTCCGCTGCGCGATGGGCCCCCGGCCCATCCTTGACCGTCACTGCGCGCGGCGGCCAGTTCGAAGTCAAGGTCGGGACGAGGAGATGGTCACCAGCTGGCCGAACAAGGAGATGAGGAAACGAAGCAAGATCAAGCTTGACAATCATCGCCCCATACAGGTGAAAGTCTGACACTTGGCACCGGTGGACGGCAAGAACCGACCCCTTGCGGACCATCCCTGATGGGAGGTCAAGGGAACGTCGTGACCCCTAGCTGCCGTTCCGTGGAACCACCTTGGAAGTCCGGGTCAGGTCAAACCCGGTCGTTTGCGAATGGCAATTTTGAAGCCGTGTGCGAAAACGCGATCTTCGGTCGATAGGCGGGACTTATGCCGGGTGTCCCGTTGTCGCAAGTGCGCCACGGGATGGAGGTCCAATGGACGATCAATAAAACTAGAATTATGCTGGTAGTGGCAGAACCGACTGGGATTGGACTTCTCCGCTACAAAGGCGGAAACTGTGCGTTGAGGTCAAAAGGAATAATTGCCAACGCCGTCCTTCGGGTAAGCTTGGTGCCTCCCTCCTCATCGGCCGCCATTTCCTTTAGGATGCTTCAGGATTGCGGGAGCTGGCTATGGCCGTGGATCGCGTTCAGCGCAGAATGGCTGCCATCCTTGCAGCCGATGTGGTCGGCTACAGCCGGCTGATAGGCAGGGATGAGGAAGGTACTCTTGCGACCCTGAGAGCCTATCGCCAGATCATTGACCGGCTGATTGTGCACCATGAGGGACGGGTGTTCGGCAGCGCCGGAGACAGTGTCATCGCGGAGTTCGCAAGCCCTGTCGAGGCGCTGCGGTGTGCCACCGAAATCCAGTTGGAAATCGATAGACAGAACGCCGACCTCCCCGAGCCAGGCCGCCTGCGATTTCGCATCGGCATCAACCTCGGCGATGTCGTCGTAGAGGGTGACAACCTCATGGGCGACGGCGTCAACGTCGCCGCGCGTTTGGAACCGTTATCACGGCCGGGCGGAATATGTGTCTCCGAGGCGATCTATGCGCAGGCTCGCGATCGGCTTTCGCTCGATTTCATCGATCTTGGCGAGCACAAGGTGAAGAATATCGCCCGGCCTGTGCACGTCTATCGTGTACCCCTCGCTTCGGAGGAACAGGTCAGGTCGCCTTTTCGCGGTCTCGACGTCTTCGAATTTGAAAACGCCGACCTCTTTTTCGGCAGAGCGCGGGCGATCACTGCTTGCACCGAAAGGCTGGAACAGCTCGCAGCCAACGGCAAAGCATTTTTGCTCATCTACGGGATGAGCGGCTCCGGTAAGTCTTCTCTTCTGCGCGCGGGGCTGATGCCTTCAATCACCCGACCCGGCGCAGTGGTAGGCATCAGTTTGTGGCGCCGTTGCCTGATCCGCCCGTCCGAAGGGCCTGATGCTGTCGCCTCGTTGACCGCGGGACTCCTTCGCGAAGGTGCTTTGCCCGAGTTGGCTCTCGAACTGACAGCGGCAGAGCTGACTCAACTCTGTCGAAGCGCTCCCGATCGCGCGATGACTCTGATCCGCCAGGCACTCGGCAAAGCAGCCACCGCCGCTGGCTCGGTCCCTTCGCAAATACGATTGCTGATCGCCATCGATCAGACAGAGGAGCTGTTCACGACGGAGAAGGAACCGGCGTCGCGCGAAGCGCTTGTGCGGCTCTTGGCGGCGTTCGCCGGCAGCGGACTGGTCTGGGTGATTGCGACGATCCGGTCGGATTTCTTTCACCGCTGCGGCGAAGTCCGAGGTTTCTCGGCGCTGAAGGACGGCCTCGGCAGCTATGAGCTCTTGCCGCCGACGAGCCCTGAGATCGCCCAGATCATTCGCGAGCCGGCTCGTGCTGCCGCACTCCGCTTCGAGGAGCGCGCCGATCTGGGGCGGCTCGATGATGTGCTGCAGGACGCGGCAGCCGCCGATCCCGGATCGTTGCCGCTTCTCGAATTCGTTCTCGATGCGCTGTACGAGGTAGGCCGGGAGCGCCGGATCCTCACCTTTGCTGCGTATCGTGCGCTTGGCGGCCTCGAAGGGGCGATCGCGCGCCGCGCCGATGAAGTCGTCGACGCGCTCCCGCCCGACATCCAGGAGGCATTGCCGGCGGTGCTGCGCGCTCTCACCACGGTGCGTCCGGGCGATGAAACTGTTACGGCAAGTCCAGTCCTGCTCAGCGAAGTGGCTGGAAAGCCGGCACGATTGGCTCTCGTCGACGCGTTGATCGCCGCCCGGCTCCTCGTCAGTGATGAAGATGCCGCGGGCCATGTCTTCGTCCGCGTGGCCCATGAGGCGCTGCTCAGCCGCTGGCCGCGCGCCAGCGACATTGTCAACGCGAATAGGAGCTTCCTCGAGACGCGGGCTCGGCTCAAGGCTGACGCCCATCGATGGCACTCGGACAACAAGAACCGCGATCTTTTGCTGCCGTCCGGCAAGCGTCTCGCCGAGGGCGAGGAATTGCTGCTGTCGAGACGCCAGGAAGTCGACGATCAAGTCGTTGAATACATCGAGGCGTCCTCACGTGCCCAGAAGAAGAGAGAGGAGAAGGACCGGCAAGCAGAGCGGGCACTGATCGAGGCTGCTGAAGTAGCAAGACGCGAACGCTTGGAGCGCGAGGCCGACCGGCTCGCGGGAGAAGCTGAGCGTCGGGATCTGGCAGCAACTGCTGCGATACAGCTGGCACGACGTACGCGCTATGCGGCCATCGTCGCGACGGTGTTGGCTCTCTTGGCTGGAGCAGGCGCATTCATTGGGTTCAGAGGACAGCAGGAAGCAATGCGGCAGGCGGTGCTGGCGCAAATGAGCGCGGACAAGGCCAGGTCGGCCGAGAGGAAGGCCCTTGAGGCGCGCGACCAGGCGCTGCGCAACCAGTCTCTTTCGCTTGCGTTTCTTTCGCAGCAAACCGCAACGAGCGGTAATACTGAGGCCGCGGTTTTGCTGGCGCTCGAAGCGCTGCCGACGGGCACATCTGAACACAGACGCCCGTACATCGTTGAAGCGGAGGCCGCGCTTTACAAGGCTTTGTTAGCGCATCGTCAAACGAGGATCTTCCACCAAGACGCCAGTGTGACACATGCAGCTTTCAATCGGACCGGCGACCGCATTGTCACCTCATCGCATGACGCGACGGCACGCATTTGGGACGCCCTGAATGGTACCGAGACTGCGGTTCTGAAGGGCCACCAAGGCGCCGTTGAGAGAGCCGAGTTCAGCCCGGACGGAAGCCGCGTCATTACAGTTGCTAGAGATGGCACCGCGCGCATCTGGAACGCCACCTCAGGGGAGCAGCTCTTTTTACTTCAGCCGGTCGGCAATTTTCCTACGGCGATTTTCAGCCCAAACGGCACTCGGGTGCTGACAGCGGGGGAGAACAGCGATGCATCACTCTGGGACGCTCAAACCGGAAGGAAAATCCTAAGTGTAGAGAGACGTGGAAGCTCCCTGGCTAGCTTTAGTCCCGATGGCCAGAGCTTCGCAATCGCACAACGCGATCAACGCTCCGTTCTTATCTGGAATGCGGAAGATGGCAAACTGAACCGGACTCTGCGGGTTAACGCTTGGCCGTACAGCGTCGCATTCAGCCCGGACGGAAGCCGGATCCTGATAACCTCGTGGGGCCCGATTTCATACCCTTTCCTTTCGCATCTTTGGGACGTGTCGAAAGGCATGGAAATTGCGACATTGGCCGGTCACAAGAGCGACACACAATTACAAGGCGTAATGTTCAGTCACGACGGTCGTCGAATTGCGACGGTATCACTCGATGGTAGCGCACGACTCTGGGACGGAATCTCGGGTAATTTGCTTGGCGTGCTCGGCCAGGAGTCCTCGGGGCTCAAACTAAGTTACATGGGCCCGGATGAGCGCGATCAGGAGATGAACAGCGTCTTCAGCCAGGACGATCGGTTCTTGGCTGCCGCTTCCCTCAACGGCACGGTTCGTATTTGGGATGTCGAGCGCACGTCGCTGCTCACCACCATCATCGGCCATGACGCCTTGGTCGAGCACGTGGAATTCAGCCCAGTTAACAACAGCATTCTTCTCACTGCATCGCACGATCGCACCGCTCGGCTCTGGGATATCGACGGGGTTCTGACAACTGCGCTGTCCCATGAATATCCGCCGACCTTTGCGGTCTTTAGTCCCGATAATGTGCACCTTTTGACTGGAGGTGGGGATAGCGCAGCGCACCTGTGGGAGGTTGTAAGCGGACGTCAGATAGCCGAGCTTGACACACACGAAACTGTCCAAAGTGCGACGTTCAGCCGTGATGGAAGTCGCGTTGCAACCGCATCCCTTGGGGGCCGAGTTCTTGTTTGGGACGTTGCAAGCAGACGCGAGGTCGCGCAGCTCAAATCTCGTGACGGGCTACTTCAAGTTCAATTTAGTCCCAAGGGAGACCTGTTAGCGACGGGTTCGGCTCACGGTACCGCACAGTTGTGGGACGCGGCAAGCGGCGCCGAACTGGCCACCATCAAGACAAGCGGGAAATTGCCACAGGCGATTTTCGGCCGGGACGGGGATCTCGTCCTTACCGCGACGGACGACAACGCTGCCCACCTTTTGAAGACCGACGGAACTGAATTCAAGGTTCTCATCGGGCATCAGAACCGAATCACCGCGGCCGCTTTCAGTCCAGACGGCCAACTGGTTGTCACGGGTTCACTCGACCGCACCGCGCGGATCTGGTCGATCAAGGACGGAAATAGTGTCGCGACGCTGAAGGGCCACAGCGACGAGCTGACAGCAGTCGCGTTTAGCCAGGACGGTCAGTCTCTCCTAACTGCCTCACGCGATGGGACCGTTCGAATCTGGAGCGTTCCGGTAGGAACAGAAAAGGTCGTTCTCAGGGGTCACAGCGGCGCAGTGGACAGCGCGCAAATCAGTCCTAACGGTTTGTATGTCGTGACGACGTCGTCTCAGGATCGCACGGTCAGGCTCTGGGCGGCGCAGTCGGGGCGCGAGATCGCAGTGCTTGCCAGCCGGGAGGACGAGGCCAACCGACCGGCGCTGATGCGGGCGGCTTTCAATTCCGATGGAACGAGGATCGCAATCGTGTCCGGTGATGATAGCGTCCGAATAATTCGCGCGTTCCAAACACCTCTGGACCTCATTGACTACGCACGTGCGATTGTTCCACGCGAACTGACCGCCTGCGAACGGCGACGTTTCTTCCTTCCTGTCGAAGGTGAAGTTGGCGACTGTCCAAGCTGATATCGCTCCAATGCGCTGTCGACCTCACCACGCGATGGTCGGCGTCAGCCGTTCCGAGCTAAGAGCGAATGGCAGTTCTGAGGTTCAAAAATTCCGCCTTGCTGAACCGCAATTTTGAAGCCGGGTGCAAAAAAAAGCGATCTTCGGTTGATAAACGGAGCCTATGCCAGCCCACCTTCTCGTACGTGCGCCCTAGAGGAGGTCTAACGGGACGGCCAATCAGCGACGTTTATGCAGCCAGCGGCAAGGGTGCTAGAGCAAGGGCATTGGTGAGCGGCCGGGAAGCGTCGACTCCCGCCGTTGGATGTTTGTCAACTGAACAGCCGCTTCTGGCGCCGCACGCGCGTTCCGATCGGCGACACGGAAGGCAGAAAACCACCCTGAGCTGCCCTACGCGTCGGGTAGCAAGCGTCAGGCTTTCACCACTAGTCTAGCGGCGGCGTGCAAACCTCAGTTCTTCGGCCGCGGGGGCTCCAGGATCAGCCATTTGATGATGCCCATGGCCGGCAGCACCCAGAGCATGCCGCTGAGCAGGAAGAACAGGAAATGCGCCCACGGTCCCGATTCCGCCAGTTGGGCAACCGCAACGATCGATGCGACCAGCGCATAGACGATGACCAGCGCCACCAGCAGGAAGGTTCCGATCAGCTTCTTCAGGCGAATGGGCATTTCGCGATCCCGTTGATCCCTATCGCTTAGGCCCAACGGAAGAGGCACGCAACAGCCAAGAAGCGGCGCGACGGCGTGCCGCGCTGTCCGGTCTTGCCAGCGGGGTTGCGATGGTTCACCAATCCGCGACTGCAACCTGCCGGGACAAGCCTATGGCTGCCATATCAGCTGCCGCGCCTTTCGTGGCCCGCGACCGCGACCTGCGCAACCGGGCGCTGGTGCGCGGCTGGCTCTACGTCGTGCTTCTGGTGCTGTTCTTACTGGTGCTGGTCGGCGGCGCCACCAGGCTCACCGAGTCCGGCTTGTCGATCACCGAATGGAAGCCGATCCACGGCATCATCCCGCCGCTCAACGACGCCGAATGGCAGGAGGAGTTCCAGCGCTACCAGCAGATCCCGCAATATGCCGAGCTCAACAAGGGCATGAGCCTCGAAGCGTTCAAGTCGATCTTCTGGTGGGAATGGGTGCACCGGATCCTGGCGCGCGGTGTCGGCGTGGTTTTTGCCGTGCCGCTGGTGTTCTTCTGGGCGACGCGTCGCATCGAGCGCGGGCTTGGGCCGAAACTGATCGGGATTCTTCTTCTCGGCGGCCTGCAGGGCGCGATCGGCTGGTGGATGGTGGCGTCCGGGCTGGTCGACCGGGTCTCCGTCAGCCAATACCGGCTGGCAACGCATCTGACCCTGGCCGCGCTGATCTTCACCGCGACCATGGTGGTCGCGCGTGGATTGGCCCCGCACTCCGCGCCCGCCGCCGACCGTTCGACGCAGCGTCTGGCCGGCTTCCTGGTGTTGCTGGCGCTGATCCAGATCTATCTCGGCGGGCTGGTCGCCGGCCTCGATGCCGGCCTGAGCTACAACACCTGGCCGCTGATGGACGGCAAACTTATCCCCGGCGATCTGTTGATCCTCGAGCCGGCATGGCGCAACTTCTTCGAGAGCCCGAAGACGGTTCAGTTCATCCACCGGCTCGGCGCCTACACGACCTTCGTCGCAGCACTTTGGCACATGATCGCGACGCACCGCCGCCAGCCAGGCACGACGCATGCGCACCGCGCGACGCTGTTGTTTCTGCTGGTGCTGGCGCAGGCCTTGATCGGCATCGGCACGCTACTGATGCACGTGCCGCTGCACATGGCGCTGATGCATCAGGCATTTGCGCTTGTCCTGCTGGGTTTCGCCGCAGCGCATTGGCGCGGCACCAAGGGCGCTTATCCCATGCCCAACCAGATCGCCGTCAGAGGCTGAGCCGCACCGTCCTGATCGCCGTGGCAATGGACAATTCGCGGTTCTCATCGACCGCATTGCCGTCTTCATGATGCCATGACGCCGACAGGCAGCCATAGGCGATGGCGTGATCCAGGATGGCTGGCGGCGCCTGGCCGAGCGTTCTGGCGAAGGTCTCGGCCATGTGGGCAATGCGCAGGGGATCGCGGCAAAGGTCGTCGCGCTCGAGCGGATTGTAGAACATGTTCGCCGCATCGAAGCCGGGATCCCCAAGAACGCCCTTCGGGTCGATCGCCAGCCAGTCACGCGGTCCCAGCATGATGTTGTCGTGATGCAGGTCGCCATGCAGCGGCAGCACGTCGACAGGATCGGCCAACAGCCGTTCCGCGGTCGCAGCCGCTTCGACGTAAAGGCTCTTTTCGCCGGCGTCGTGATCGATCTTCGCCTTGTTGAACAGGCTGGAAAACCGTACCCGCAGCGGCTGCAGATCCGGTGGGGCAGGGTGGTCAGATGGCGAGAACAGTCTTGCCATCAACTCGGCCGCGATTGCTGTGGCAGCGTTGTCTCCCTGCTCCGCGAGAACCTGTGACAGCAAGGTTTCGCCGGCATATTCGAGCAGCATGCAGTGACCGTCGCGGCCGAGCAGCCGCACCGCGCCTTCGCCGCGCCGCCAGGCGAGAAAATGCTCGCCGCGCAACTCGTCTTCGACATCGTCGAAAGCTTTAAGGGCCTTGACGATCGCCGGCGAACCGTCCGCGCGAACAACCTTCCAGACGCGGCTGCTGAACGTCTCGGCAATCAGTTCTGGCGCGTTGACCTTCCAGCGTTCTGGAAATGCAGGAGCGTCCATTCAGTGCTCGAGGCCCAGCATCAGATCCATGTTCTGCACGGCAGCACCCGAGGCGCCCTTGCCGAGGTTGTCGTAGACGGCGAGCAGCAGCGCCTGGGCCCTGTCGTCGTTGGCGAAGACATAGAGCTTCATCCGGTTGGTGCCGTTGTAGATTTCGGGATCGATCTCCGGCACGCGCTCAAGCTGCACATAGGGCGCCACCTCGACCACGCCGCCATCGATGGCGGCGAAATGGTCGGCAATCGCCGCATGAAGCTCGGCGCCGGTCGGCACATAGTCGAGGCCGCCGAGCTGCAGCGGCACCACGGTAATCATGCCTTGCGCGAAATTGCCGACCGCAGGCTGCATGATCGGATCATGCGACAGCTTCGCATAGGTCCTGAGCTCCGGCACATGCTTGTGCTGCAGGGTCAGCCCGTAGGGCAGGAATTCCGACGCATCCTCGCCCTTGGCGACATAGTCCTCGATCATCGGCCGGCCGCCGCCCGAATAGCCCGTAATGCCATTGACGGTGACCGGAAAATCCGGCGGCAACAGCCCGGCCGCCACCAGCGGCCTGAGCGTCGCGATCGGGCCTTGCGGCCAGCAGCCCGGATTGGCGACGCGCTTCGCCCTGGCGATTGTCTTCGCCTGATCCTTGTCCATTTCGGCGAAACCATACTCCCAGCCCTCGGCCACGCGATGCGCGGTCGAGGCGTCGATGACCTTGGTGGTGTCGTTGGTGATCAGCGAGACGCTTTCCTTCGCGGCTGCGTCCGGCAGGCAGAGGATCGCGACATCGGCGGCGTTGAGGAACTCGGCTCTAGCTGCCGGTTCCTTGCGGCGCTCGGTCGGAATGGAGATGATCTCCAGGTCGCCGCGCTCGGCAAGCAGCGCCCTGATCTGGATACCGGTGGTGCCGTGCTCGCCGTCGATGAAGATTTTCGGTTTCATTGCCTGCCTTTAATTCCTGATAGTTATATGCCGCTTGCCTGATTCAATGCGGCAACGACGTTATTGCCGCTGTTCAGCTCTTCGAGTCGGGCCTTTCGTTCCGCCAGCAGCCCGAGATAGTGCATGGCCACCGTCGACCCGGCAATTGCCGTTATATCGGCGTGATCATAGGCCGGCGCAACCTCCACGACATCGGCGCCGACGATATCGACCTGATTGATCTGGCGCAGTACCGACAGGATTTTTGCCGAGGACGGCCCACCGGCGACCGGTGTGCCGGTGCCGGGCGCGAAGGCCGGGTCCAGGCAATCGATATCGAAGGTGACATAGGCCTTCTTGCCGCCGGTGCGGTCGACGATGGCATAGGCGATATCGGACGCGCGCATTTCCTCGACTTCGTGGCCGTACAGGATCTTGATGCCGAAGGTGTCGGGTGCATGGGTGCGGATGCCGATCTGGATCGAACGGTCGGGATCGATAATCCCCTCCTTGACCGCGCGGCCGACGAAGGAGCCGTGATCGATGCGCTTGCCATCGTCCGGCCAGGTGTCCTGATGGGCGTCGAACTGGACCAGGGCCAGCGGGCCGTGGATGGCGGCATGCGCCTTGAGCAGCGGCCACGTGACGAAATGGTCGCCGCCGAGCGATAGCAGGAAGACGCCGGATTTCAGGATCTTTGCCGCCTCGCGCTCGATCGTCCCTGGCGTCTTCTGGTGATTGCCACTGTCGAGCAGGCAATCGCCATAGTCGACCACGGCGAGATGTTCGAACAGATCGCGCGAGAACGGATATTGCGGATCGTTGTCGAGGATGGTCGAGGCGCGGCGAATCGCTTGCGGTCCGAAACGCGCGCCCGGCCGGTTGGTGACGGCGGCGTCGAAGGGGATGCCCCACACCACCGCGTCCGCGCCCTTCACGTCCTTCGTG
This sequence comes from Mesorhizobium sp. WSM4842, assembly GCF_055901575.1. Classification (NCBI taxonomy): domain Bacteria; kingdom Pseudomonadati; phylum Pseudomonadota; class Alphaproteobacteria; order Hyphomicrobiales; family Phyllobacteriaceae; genus Mesorhizobium; species Mesorhizobium sp. WSM4842. The sequence goes on along the minus strand of NZ_CM148372.1, from coordinate 4,973,219 downwards.
TATTTGCGTCGCATGAACGACAGCGCGCCGGCATAGGTCGGCTCGAAGGACGCACCTGTCCTGGCCCGGGCGGTGAAGGCGTGGTCGATGTTGGTGTTCGGCATGAAGGTCTCCTGTGCGTCGAGGCGCAACCTTATTGGATATAATTCTCAGAAATGCGACCCCCTCCGAGGCCATGGCCATTCGAGCTCGGTCACAAATTCTTGCTTGCCAGGTGAGCCCGCATGGCAAACCCGGAAATTGCGTAGGTAAGCATGAATGCAACCGAAAGTAGAAAGCTATGCCCTCATCGGATGGCATCGGCCGGGAGCGGAACAGATATGGGCGCACGCCACCCGGCCAAACCGACCGCTACGGCGGCGGCATCGATCTCGTCGACCTGATTGCTGGCGACCTGCTGATTGCCGTCGGTTCGAGGTTGCAGAACGGTCGCTTCAGCCGGCATTGACCTGACTTTTCGGCATTTGCGAAGCCGGCTTCGTTCACTGGGCTGTCACGTGCGTCGCTTAACGGGTTCCCATCCGGTACGGAGCGATTCTCATGCAAACGACCTGGCTGAACCTTCTGCTTTCTGCCGCCCTGGTGCTCGTCACAGGCTCGGCATCGGCAGGCGAAACACGCGCCAGACAGATTCTCGACCGTTTCGAACACGCCAACCAATGGCGCGACCATGTCATGGTGGCGGCACACCGCGCCGGCAGCATGCAGGCCCGCAAGACGCTCTATGCGGAGAACTCGATCGCCGCCGTCGAGGCATCGATCGCGCTTGGTGCCGAAATCGTCGAGGTCGACGTCAGGCGCTCCAAGGACGGCGAGTTCGTCGTCATGCACGACAACTGGCTCGACCGCACGACGAACTGCAAGGGCGAGGTGGTCAAGCGCACGCTGGCCGAACTCAAGACCTGCAGACTGGTGATCGAGGGCACTGGCGCCGTCACCGATGAGCCGGTTTCGACGCTGCGCGAGATGCTGGTGGCGACCAAGGACAGGATCCTCATTAACATCGACAACAAGCTCGACGTCGACAGCCTGGCCGGCATGATCGCGGTTGCGCGCGACCTGGGCATGGCCGAGCAGGTGATCGTCAAGGAAAACCTGTGGAACCCGGCCAGGATCACCACTGTCAAGGCCGCCATGGGCGCGATCGGCAGCGGTTTCCAGTTCATGCCGATCATCGCCGACGACGCGGTTCGCGACGCCGGTTTCGCCGAGAAAGTCAGCGGGGCCTTTTCGCCGCGCGCGGTCGAGATGATCAACTGGCGGGCCGGCGCGGAGGCGTTGACCGACACCGGCGGTCCGCTGTTCAGCCCCCGCATGCGCGCGGCGGCGATAAGGGGCGACTGGCACATCTGGGCCAATACCTACGCCATCGTCAACAAGCCGGGCGGCTTTCTCGCCGGCGGGCGCGGCGACGAACTGGCGGTGCTCGCCAATCTGCCGCGCGAGACGTACGGCTTCTGGGCCGAGCGCGGCGCCACCATCATCCAGACCGACGAGCCGAAAGCGGCGATCGACTGGCTGGCGGCAAACGGCTACCGCGTGCCATATTCTAATGAGGCGCGACCGGCGGAGCCGGCGAACACCGCGAGCATCAACTAGACGTGGAGCGGAGCGGGCAAGGGTGCCGCTTCGCCAGCTCGCCGTCAGGCGGCCATCGCTACGCCGTCCAACTCCTTGACGGCATCCTTGGGCAGATCGAGTTCGGCTGCGGCAAGATTCTCCCTGAGATGCTCGACCGATGAGGTGCCGGGGATGAGCAGGATATTGGGCGCGCGTTGGAGCAGCCAGGCGAGCGCGACCTGCATCGGCGTGGCGCCCAGGCGCTGAGCGACGCCGGATAGGGAAGACGACTGCAGCGGGTTGAAGCCGCCGAGCGGAAAGAACGGCACATAGGCGATACCGTCACAGGCGAGTTTGTCGATCAAGGCATCGTCGCCCCTGTGCCCCAAATTGTACTGGTTCTGCACGCAGACGATCCTGGCGATCCGTCGCGCCTCTTCGATCTGCGCTGACGTGACATTGCTTAGCCCGATGTGACTCACCAAACCCTGCCGCTGCAACTCGGCCAGCACAGTGAACGGCGCCTCGATCGACCCTTCGGCAGGGCCATGCGCGTCGAACATGATCCTGAGATTGACCACGTCCAGCACGTCGAGCCCGAGATTGCGCAGATTGTCGTGCACCGCCTGGGTCAGCGCTTCGGCCGAGAAGGCCGGCAGCCATGATCCGTCTTCGCCGCGCCGGGCGCCGATCTTGGTGACAATGACGAGGTCGTCCGGATAGGGCGCGAGCGCCTCGCGGATGAGCAGATTGGTGACGTGCGGCCCGTAGAAATCGCTGGTGTCGATGTGGTTCACCCCAAGCGCAACGGCTTCGCGCAGCGCGGCCAATGCCGCGCCATGGTTCTTGGGCGGACCAAATACGCCGGGTCCTGCGAGCTGCATGGCGCCGTAGCCGAGTCGCTTCACGGTGCGGTCGCCGAGAGTGAATGAGCCGGACTGGTCGATGCTGGACATAGTCTATCTCCGTTCAGGATAGGGCTGAGATAGGCGCTGTCCGATCTCACGATAATTGGGTACATTCCGCACGGGCTGTACGGAATATCGAACAATGAAGATTGATCTCGGAGACCTGAACGCCTTCGTAGCCGTAGCGCGAGCCAAGGGTTTTCGCGATGGCGCCCGCGCGAGCGGCGGCAGTGCGTCGGGCTTGAGCGAGGCGGTGCGCCGCCTCGAGACGCAGCTCGGTGTCAGGCTGCTCAACAGGACGACCCGCAGCGTCGTCTTGACCGAAGCGGGCGCGAGCCTGCTGGCCCGGCTCGGCCCAGCCTTGACCGAGGTGGAATCGGCCCTCGACGTTGTGAATGGCTTCCGCGACAGGCCGGCAGGTACGTTGCGCCTTAATGTGCCGGTCAGCGCGGCGCGGCTGGTGCTGCCCAGCATCGTCCCGGGGTTTCTCGCTGCCTATCCCGGCATCCGGCTGGAGGTGATCGCCGAGGAGAGCTTTGTCGACGTGCTGGCGGCAGGCTGCGATGCCGGGATCCGTTACGACGAGCGGCTGGAACAGGACATGATCGCGGTGCCGATCGGACCGCGCCTTCAGCGCTTTGCCACCGCCGCCAGCCCTGCCTACCTTGACCGCCATGGCCGGCCGGAACACCCGCGCGACCTTCTCGGTCACGCCTGCCTGCGCGGCCGCTTCGCCAGTGGTGCGATGCCGCCGTGGGAATTCGAGCGTGCCGGCGAGGTGGTGCGGGTCGATCCGACGGGGCCGCTTCTCGTGACCATGGGTGGAGCGGCCGATCTCGCCGTCGATGCCGCTATCGCCGGTACCGGCATTGTCAGCCTGTTCGAGGACTGGCTTCGCCCTCACTTTGAGAGCGGTGTGCTCGAACCCGTCCTCGAACCTTGGTGGCAGAGCTTCCCCGGGCCGTTCCTCTATTATCCCGGCCGGCGTCTCGTGCCAGCGCCGTTGCGGGCGTTTATCGACTTCATCAAAGTACCAGCCGATCGTTCCTAAATTTGGATCATGTTAGTAATCACCAAAAGAAAAGGCCGCCCGGAGGCGGCCTTTTTGAATGTCTGAAGCTGCGCAGTGCTTAGCGCTTCGAGAACTGGAACGAGCGGCGGGCCTTCGCCTTGCCGTACTTCTTGCGCTCGACGACGCGGCTGTCGCGGGTCAGGAAGCCGCCCTTTTTGAGCACGGCGCGCAGCGCCGGCTCGTAATAGGTCAGCGCCTTGGAGATGCCGTGACGCACGGCACCGGCCTGGCCGGAAAGGCCGCCGCCGATGACCGTGGCGACGATGTCGTACTGGCCGGCGCGGTTGGCGGCGATGATCGGCTGGTTGAGGATCATCTGCAGGACCGGGCGCGCGAAATATTCGGCGAACACCTTGTCATTGACGACGATCTTACCGGAGCCGGGCTTCACCCAGACACGCGCGATGGCGTTCTTGCGCTTGCCGGTGGCATAGGCGCGGCCCGACTTGTCGAGCTTCTGGACATGGACGGGTGCCGCCGGCTGCGTGTTGGAGTTGCCGGTGGCAGTTCCGAGTTCTGCGAGCGAGGAAAGCTCAGCCATTTTACGAAACCTTCTTGTTCTTGGCGTTCAGCTTGGCCACGTCGAGCGTGACGGGCTGCTGGGCGACATGCGGATGTTCCGTGCCTGCATAGACGCGGAGATTCTTCATCTGGCGACGGCCGAGCGGACCACGCGGGATCATGCGTTCAACGGCCTTCTCGACGACACGCTCGGGGAAACGGCCCTCGAGCAACTGGCGCGCGGTGCGCTCCTTGATGCCGCCGGGGTGGCCGGTGTGCCAGTAATAGACCTTGTCGGTGAATTTCTTGCCGGTGAACACCACCTTGTCGGCATTGATGACGATGACGTTGTCGCCGTCGTCGACATGCGGGGTGAAGGTGGGCTTGTGCTTGCCGCGAAGATGATTGGCGATGACAGTGGCGAGACGGCCGACGACGAGACCCTCGGCGTCGATCAGCACCCACTTCTTCACCACATCCGCAGGCTTCTGCGAAAAGGTTGCCATGGATTGTTGCTTTCGGTTCGGACCTTCCCCCATTCACGATCGACAAGGGAAGGCGTTTCTTGTTGCTTGGATTGACGCAGAGCGCTCGCCCGCCGCCAATAACAAAACGGCGGCCTTTGCGGGCCGCTGTTCTGTGAGGGCTTATAGGTGAGGGCGGTTATCGCGTCAAGGCTGATGAAAACCAATAGGGCAGGAAAAATATAGTAAAAACAAATGTTTGAGCGAAAGGTATTATTTTACCACATCATCAAACCGCTTCGGCGGGATCGAATAGGTTCCCGCGGCGTGCGCTACCGTGTGTCCTCCCGGTCCGGCGACGATGTCGATTTCGAACACCATCAGGCTCTTGCCCAGCTTCAGGATCCGGCAATGGCCGTCGATCGGTCCGGCCTCGGCTTTGCGGACGAAATTGATGTTGAGATTGGTGGTGACCGAAAGCGCATCCGGCCCGGCATGCGAAAGCACGCAGACATAGCCGCCAATGTCGGCCAGCGTGAACAGCGACGGGCCCGACACGGTTCCGCCGGGGCGCAAATGCCGCTCGTCGGCATTCAGGCGCACCGTGCAGCCGCCTGGAAATACGTCGGTCGCCTCGTAGAAGGTGAACTGGTCGTTGAGCTGCGGATAAATTTTCTCAATCAGCGTATTGACCTGCGCGGCAGTCAGCACCGGCTTGAGATTGTTTTGGGCGGGCATAGGCGGTTTCCTGTAGGTGGCGCCGGTATTGGCCGGCGGTCTCAAGGCGGGCACTTGGCTGAGGCCGCGCTGCCGAGAAAACACGTCTCAAGGCTGTTCTTCAATCGGCAGCGTGCTAGTTCTTTTGTTCCATGGCCCGCGAATCCGATGCCCGCTGGCCGATGAAGAGGTTGGAGACATGGCTGAAATCGTCGCCATCAAGCCGGCTGTTGCCGAAGGTCCGGTTGTCGCGAGGCTGGACAAGGGCGTGCTCCGCCTCACGCTCACCATTCCGCCGGCCAATGCCCTGTCGCTGGCGGTGATGGCGGCGCTGACGGCGGAACTCGACCGCGCCAAATCAGACAGATCCGTCCGCGTCATCATCCTGGCGGCGACCGGAAAGGTGTTCTGCGCCGGGCACGACCTCAAGGAAATGACCGCGCGCCGCGCCGACGCCGATCGCGGCAAGGCATTCTTCGAGGAGACGTTTTCGGCTTGTGCGGCACTGATGCAGGCGATCGTGCGCCATCCCAGGCCGGTGATCGCCGAGGTCGATGGTCTGGCGACGGCGGCCGGGGCGCAACTGGTGGCGAGCTGCGATCTGGCGATCGCCTCGCATGAGGCGACCTTCTGCACGCCGGGCGTCAACATCGGGCTGTTCTGCTCGACGCCGATGGTGGCCCTGTCGCGCAACGTCTCGCGCAAGCACGCGATGGAGATGCTTTTGACCGGCGAGACGATCGATGCGGCGACGGCCAAGGAATTCGGCCTGGTCAATCGGGTCGTGCCGCGCGAATATCTGAATCAGATTGTCACCAAATACGCGCAAACCATTGCTGCCAAATCGTCTTTGGTCGTGAAGACCGGCAAGGAAGCCTTCTACGCGCAGGCCGAGATGGGGCTGGCCGAGGCCTATGCCTACACTGGCCGCGTCATGGTTGACAACATGCTGGCGCGCGACGCGGAAGAGGGCATCGGCGCCTTCATCGGCAAGCGCAAGCCGGAATGGACAGACGAATAGATATGGAACCCCGCATCTCTATCATCACCATCGCCGTCGACGATCTCGAGCGCGCCACGCGCTTCTACGAGGCGATGGGCCTGACCCGCCATGCCGGCATCACCGACGGCGTCACCTTCTTCCAGATGGGCGGCGTCATTCTCGGGCTGTTTCCGCGCGAAAGCGCCGAAGCGGATTCAGGCATCACCTTCGGCACGGCGCCGTCGGCGATCTACCTCGCCTACAACACCCGCTCCGACACGGAAGTCGATCACGTGCTTGCGATGGCCGAGAAGGCCGGCGGTCGTATCGTCAAGCCGGCCGGCCGCGCCTTCTGGGGCGGCTGGTACGGTTATTTCGCCGACACGGAAGGGCATGTCTGGGAAGTGGCGCACAATCCGGCTTTTCCGATCGCGGAAGACGGCAGCATCTCGCTGCCGGGCTGATACCACTGCCAGATGGCATATCGCAAGCAACTGATGCGACTGAAGGCTCCCTATCTCAAGCGCATCCTGATCGAGCCGGCGAGGGTCGAAGATTGGGAAAAATATCCGTGGAACCTGCCGATCTTCCGCGGCCACGATTTCGAACTCGAATTCACCACGCCGATCACCATCATCGTCGGTGAGAACGGCACCGGCAAATCGACATTGCTCGAGGCGATCGGCGCGCTGGCCGGATACGATGAGGCCGGCGGCGGTAAGGGCTACATGCCCATCGACCACTCCCGCGCCATCGACAAGAGCGGCGCGGCACTGGCGGAAACGCTGCGCGGCCACTGGCTGCCGAAGGTCACCGCCGGCTGGTTCTTTCGCGCCGAATCTTTTTACTCCGTGGCCCGCTATCTCGATCAGGCCGCCATCGACGCCCATGCGGCGCCGCCCGACTTCCTGTCCTGGTCGCATGGCGAGGGTTTCATCCGGTTCTTCGAGGAGCGCTGCCGCCGGCAAGGTATCTACATCCTAGACGAGCCGGAAAGCGCCTTGTCGCCGACGCGCCAGATCGAGCTTCTCAAGATGCTGCGGCGGATGGATCTATCAGGCACGGCGCAAGTGATCATGGCGACGCATTCGCCGCTGCTGATGGCCTGTCCCGGCGCGCGGCTGTTCCGCATCAGCCGGTTCGGCCTCGACCCGACCGATTTTCACGATACCGATCATTTCCGCATGATGCGCAGTTTCTGCAACGACCCGGATGGTTTTCTCGCCGAAGCTCTGTATGAGGACGAGGCATGAACCACGACGCCTACGACAATGCCTATATCGCCGGCATTCTCAATTCGGTGAAGACCATCGCCATGGTCGGCGCGTCCGCCAACGATGTGCGGCCGAGCTACTTCGTGCTGAAATACCTGCTGGGCAAGGGATTTTCGGTGTTCCCGATCAACCCCGGCCAGGCCAGCAAGGAAATCCTTGGCCGGATGACCTATGCCAGGCTCGCCGATGTTCCCGAGCCGATCGACATGGTCGACGTGTTTCGCGGCTCGGCGGCAGTGCCGGGCGTCGTCGACGAGGTCTTGCGGCTCGATCCGTTGCCGAAAGTTATCTGGATGCAGCTTGGCGTACGCCACGACGAGGCGGCGGCGCGCGCCGAGGCCGCCGGCATCAAGGTGGTGATGAACCGCTGCCCCAAGATCGAGTATGGCAAGCTGTCGGGCGAAATCGGCTGGACCGGCGTCAACTCAGGCGTGCTGTCGTCGAAGAAGCCGCTGATGCGGCCGGGATTCCAGAGTTTTGGCGTCCGCCAGAAGTAGGTAGTGAATGGTGAATGGTGAATAGAAGGATTTTTCTGGAAGGCGGGCAAAGCGGCATATGAGCCGCTTGCAATCAGGATGAGGCTGGCCGACTTTGCCATCCACCATCCACCATCCACCATCCACCATCCACCATCCACCATCCACCATTCAGCATTCAGGGGAGATTTTCGATGACCCGCACGCCCGGTTTCAACACGCTCGCCGTCCATGCGGGGGCCAAGCCCGATCCGGCGACCGGCGCGCGTGCCACGCCGATCTACCAGACGACCTCCTTTGTCTTCGATGATGCCGATCATGCCGCCTCGCTGTTCGGACTAAAAGCCTTCGGCAACATCTATACCCGGATCATGAACCCGACGCAGGCGGTGCTGGAAGAGCGTATCGCGGCGCTCGAAGGCGGCACGGCGGGGCTGGCGGTGGCGTCGGGCCATGCCGCGCAGGTGCTCGTCTTCCATAATCTGATGCAGCCCGGCGACAATTTCGTCGCCGCGACAAGGCTTTACGGCGGCTCGATCAACCAGTTCGGCCACGCCTTCAAGAATTTCGGCTGGCAGGTGCGCTGGGCCGACACCAACGACATCTCGACCTTCGAAAGCCAGATCGACGAAAAGACCAAGGCGATCTTCATCGAGAGCCTGGCCAATCCGGGCGGTGTCTTCGTCGACATCGAGAAGATCGGCGACATCGCCCGTAAACACGGCCTGCCGCTGATCGTCGACAACACGCTGGCCTCGCCCTATCTGGTGCGCCCGATCGAGCATGGCGCCGACATTGTCGTGCATTCGCTGACCAAGTTCATCGGCGGCCACGGCAATTCGATCGGCGGCGCCATTGTCGACGGCGGCACCTTCGACTGGTCGAAATCCGGCAAATATCCGATGCTGTCGGAGCCGCGCCCCGAATATGGCGGCCTCGTCCTGCACGAAACCTTCGGCAATTTCGCTTTCGCCATTGCCGCGCGCGTGCTTGGCCTGCGCGACATGGGCCCGGCGATCTCGCCCTTCAACGCATTCCTGATCCTGACCGGGCTGGAAACCCTGCCGCTCAGGATGCAGCGCCATTGCGACAATGCGGTCACTGTCGCCGGTTGGCTGTCCAATCACCCAAAGATCGCCTGGGTGTCCTATCCCGGCCTGCCCAGCGACAACAACAATGCGCTGCAGAAGAAGTATTCGCCGCTTGGTGCCGGTGCGGTGTTCACCTTCGGCCTGAAGGGCGGCTATGCGGCGGGCATCAAATTCGTCGAGGCGCTCGAACTGTTCTCGCACCTTGCCAATGTCGGCGACACCAAGTCGCTGGTCATTCACCCGGCATCGACCACGCACCGGCAATTGTCGGACGATCAGAAGGTCGCCGCCGGCGCTGGGCCGGATACGGTCAGGCTCTCTGTCGGCATTGAGGATGTCAACGACATCGTCGCCGATCTGGAACAGGCTCTCGCCAAGGTTTGATCCCCGCTGGAAGGAGTTTCCATGACCGCGCCGAAATTTCTCTCCGTCGATATTGAAAGCGTCGAGCCGGAACCTGGCGCGCCGGCGCCAGATCGCCTGATTTCAGGCGATCCAAAGTTCCGCACCTGGAATGTCGAGGAACGCGACGGCGGGCTCTATGCCGGCATCTGGGAGGCGACGCCGGGCAAATGGCGCATCGAGTATGACGAATGGGAGTTCTGCCACATCCTGTCGGGCGTCTCGGTGATATCAGAGGACGCCGGCGAGGCGCGCACCGTCAGGGCCGGCAACAGTTTCGTGCTCAGGCCTGGGTTTAAGGGCAGCTGGGAAGTGCTTGAAACGACTCGCAAGGAGTATGTGATCAAGCTTTGATCACCGTCCGGTGTGCACGGTGAGCGTTTCCAGCCCGTGGAAATGATAGGTATCGCGGAAGCGCGGCTGTTCGGCCAGATGGAGCTGGGGTAGGCGCTCGAACAAGGTTTTCAGCGACACCTGCAATTCGAGCCGGGCGAGCGGCGCGCCGATGCAGAAATGAATGCCGGCGCCGAACGAGACGTTCTTCTGGTCCGCGCGATCCGGCCGGAAGGCGAAGGGTTCGGCAAACGCCGCCGGGTCGTGGTTGGCCATGCCGAGCAGCAGGCCGATCGTCTCGCCCGGCCGCACGATCACGCCTGGCCCGGCCTCAATCTCCTCATAGGCGTGGCGTGTGAACATGTGCAGCGGCGCATCGAAGCGCAGGCATTCCTCGACCGTGGCGGCTGTCGTTTGAGGCGAGGGGAAGAAGCGGCGCGGGTCGCCGCCTTGCGCGAGGATCGCGCGCACCGCATTGCCGGTCTGATGGACGGTTGCCTCGTGGCCGGCATTGAGCAGCAGGATAGCCGAGGACACCAGCTCGTCCTCCGAGAGTTTTTGGTTGTCCTCCTGCGCCGAGATCAGCAGCGACAATAGATCGTCGCCGGGGTTTTTGCGCCGCTCGGCAACATAGCCACGCAGGAAATCCGAAAAATCCCGCGCCGCGCGATTGGCCGTCTCTTCCGTTTCGCGTGTGCGGCCATGCATGTACATGGCGACCATCCGATGCGACCAGTCGAGCAGTTGCGGTCCCATCTCGACCGGCACGCCGAGCATTTCGGCAATGATGGTGATCGGCAAAGGCGATGCAAAAGCCGGCAGCAGGTCGACCTGGCCCGGTTCGAAGCGGTCGATCAGCTCGTTGGCGAGCGCCTCGACACGCGGCCTGAGGCGTTCGACCTGGCGCGAGACGAAGGCGCGGTTGACCAGCGTTCTGAGCCTGGTGTGAACGGGCGGTTCCAGCTCCAGCATCGAATTGGCCTCGATGCCGTCGAAGGCGCTGAGATGCGTGCGTTCCCGGCCGATGCCGCTTCTGTCCGGGATGCCGGCCGGGTTCTGGCGGCCGAAGCGGCGGTCGCGCAGCAGCCGGCTGACGTCGTCGAAGCCGCCAAAGCACCAGAAGCCGAACTCTTCCCAGAAGAAGACGTTCGATGTGTCGTGCATAAAGGCATAGGCCTCGTAAGGGTTTTGGAAGAAAGCCGGCTCGTGCGGATCGAGCCGCATATGGCGGGTGGCCGGATCGAAGGCCAGGTAAGTTGGTGGCACCAAATCGGTCATTCTGGATCATTAGCGCGGCTTGCCAGCTTGGCGCCAGACCGTATGTTGGCGCCCAGTGATCCTTCGAGTTGAGCCAGCCGAAGCGGCTGCGGAAAGACTGACTTGATGAATGTGATCGTGGTTGGCGCAGGCATCGCAGGGCTTTCGACGGCGTGGTCGCTGGTCAAGGCAGGGCACCGGGTCTCGATCGTCGAGCAGGGGTCGATTCCCAATCCGCTTGCTGCCTCAGGCGACCATCACCGCATCATCCGCCGCGCCTATGGTGCAGCGGCGGGCTATGGCCGGCTGATCACCGAGGCCTATGAGGCCTGGGACGAGATGTGGGCCGATCTCGGCGAAAACCATCTCGACCGGCGCGGCTTCATCTGCATTTCGCGGGAGCCGGGAGACGAAGCCGAGGAATACCGCGAGGGCATGGAAGCCGGGAACTACCCCTTCGAACTGTTCGAGCCGGACGCCGCGGTTAGACGCTGGCGGTTCCTGGAGCCCGGTTCGTTCCGCTACGCGTATTTTTCACCGGATGGCGGTGCGCTGCATTGCCGCAGGATCGCCGCCGGCCTGGCCATATGGCTCCGCGCGAACAGCGCCAATGTCTACGAAAACAGCAAGGTGGTTGAGGTCGACGCCGAGGCCGGCCGTATCGTGCTTGAAAGCGGCGAGACGATGCAGGCCGATCGCATCGTCGTCGCCGCCGGCGCCTGGGTGCTGAAACTGTTTCCGGAATTGGACGGCGAACTGAAGACCTGGCGCACCGCGCTCGCCTATGTCGAACCGCCGGCGGATCTGAAAGCCGCATGGCGGACAGCCCCGGTCATCCTCAATGTCGGCGGCGCTGTCGACGGCTACGTGATCCCGCCGTCCGGCGGCGCCGGCATGAAATTCGGCTCAGGGCTGCACCGGGTGCCGACCAGCGACGCCGACTGGAACCGCCAGCCGGTGGCGGGTGAGGGCGAGGCGATCCGCAACCTGTTTTCGCCACCGATCGCCCGTGTCGAGGAATACAAGGTCACCGAGGTCGCCACCTGCGCCTACACCTTCACCGCCGACGAAAAATTCCTGGCGCATGAGAAGGGCAAGTGCCTTGTTGTCTCGGCCTGCTCCGGCCACGGCTACAAATTCGGCGCAGCGGTCGGCCGGCGTGTCGCGGCTTGCGTCGACGACGGCGATTTCGGCGGGCTGAAGAAATGGCTGCGGGCGGAATAGTTTCCAATCGCCAACGCCAAACAGGCTAAAATCTGCAATGGCTGCTAGCCGCCTAGAGGGTAGAAGAAAAGCGCTATGGCTGCGATCGTAAGCAAAACGAAAAAGACGGCATATGCGTAGGCTGTCGTCGGTTCGGATGCGCTTTTCCATTTCAGCGATGAAGCATCGTACAAATCATATCGCGTAAAAACAAACGCGGCGGCTATTCCAAATACAATCACAACCGACACCAGCATGTTTTGCCGTTACCCCCTGCAGTGCCTTAGCGTATACACGCGCCGCCAGCTGGACGAACCGTCCCTGACCATCACGCGGCGCACCACTGTCTGGTAGGAGGCGGGAACCTCGATGATGCGTCGCTGTTCAGGCTGCACCAGAACCTCTTCGGCGATGCTCTCATGCTCGGCGGCACCAACGACGCGGCGCCTGCGCTCCGGCTGCAGCACCACGGTCTCGGCCACGTGGTCGAGGAAGTCAGTTTCCCTGATCACGGCACTTCCCCTGTTTGAGCCTTCAGCGCAAGTTCAACGTTGAATTGTAGGGGAAGCCGCATCGCGGGAAAGCAGTTTCGAGATATTTCGTTAAGCGACGCGGTTAAGAAAGTGCTACGCAGCCGTGCTGCTTCAACAGCAGCAGATGGCTGCCGAAATAGCCTCGGGCGAATTCTGTGCAGAAAGCTTGATTCGACTTAACCGGATGGCTAGGAGGGGCGGCCTTGCGCTAGGGTGAGCCGACATCCTATTTACAGGACAACGATCCAGAACCGATTCTGCCCGACTTGCTAATTTCCCGGCGCCGGAATCCCACCTTTGAAAAGGGATAGTCCATGAAAAACCCCATCGAAACCTACATGAACCTCGTTCCGATGGTGGTCGAACAGACCAATCGCGGCGAGCGGGCCTACGACATTTTCTCGCGGCTCCTGAAAGAGCGCATCATTTTCATCACCGGCCCGGTCGAGGACGGCATGGCGACGCTGGTCTGCGCGCAGCTCCTGTTTCTCGAGGCGGAGAATCCGAAGAAGGAAATCAACCTCTACATCAATTCGCCTGGCGGCGTCGTCACGTCCGGCATGGCGATCTACGACACCATGCAGTTCATCAAGCCGGCGGTAGCGACGCTGTGCATCGGCCAGGCGGCCTCGATGGGTTCGCTGCTCTTGACCGCAGGCGAGAAGGGCATGCGCTTCGCCACGCCGAATGCCCGCATCATGGTCCACCAGCCTTCCGGTGGCTTCCAGGGCCAGGCTTCCGACATCGAGCGCCACGCCCAGGACATCATCAAGCTGAAGCGCCGTCTCAACGAGGTCTATGTCAAGCACACCGGCAAGAGCTACGACGAGATCGAGAAGACGCTCGACCGCGACCATTTCATGACCGCCGACGAGGCCAAGGATTTCGGCCTCATCGACAAGGTCATTTCGTCGCGCGAGCCGGCTGAGGTTGCCGCCGCATAAGCCTGGTGGCAGTGGATGGTGGGAAAACACGCTTTTGATGCCGCTTGCGGCATTTCGGCCACAATTGGCTGTTCCCTCGACGGGAGCAATTGCCTACGTTAAGCCTATGTTGATTTTCGACGGCTTAGCTTTGTGTGGGGTTGGTGCGAATCATTGCGACGTTTTCTGATATGTGTTTCGTATGGAATGCGTTGCGGGAGCCGGAATACTGGCGGCGGCGATTTCCCGCGATAGATTGAGTTATGCGCCCTTTCAACCAGACCATCGGCGGGCGGCTATGAAAGGACATGAAAATGAGCAAGGTCGGCAACAACGGCGGTGATTCCAAGAACACGCTTTATTGCTCGTTTTGCGGCAAAAGCCAGCACGAAGTCCGCAAGCTGATCGCCGGCCCGACGGTGTTCATCTGCGACGAATGCGTCGAGCTCTGCATGGACATTATCCGCGAGGAGAACAAGACCTCGATGGTGAAGTCACGCGAGGGCGTGCCGACCCCGCAGGAGATCCTCAAGGTTCTCGACGACTACGTCATCGGCCAGCCCTACGCCAAGCGCGTGCTGTCGGTGGCCGTCCACAACCATTACAAGCGCCTCGCGCATGCCGGCAAGAACAACGACGTCGAGCTGGCGAAGTCCAACATTTTGCTGATCGGCCCGACCGGTTGCGGCAAGACGCTGCTTGCGCAGACGCTGGCCCGCATCATCGACGTGCCGTTCACCATGGCCGATGCGACGACACTGACCGAGGCGGGCTATGTCGGCGAGGATGTCGAGAACATCATCCTGAAACTGTTGCAGTCGGCCGACTACAATGTCGAGCGCGCCCAGCGCGGCATCGTCTACATCGATGAGATCGACAAGATCTCGCGCAAGTCGGACAATCCTTCGATCACCCGCGATGTGTCGGGTGAAGGCGTCCAGCAGGCGCTGTTGAAGATCATGGAAGGCACGGTCGCCTCCGTCCCGCCGCAGGGCGGCAGGAAGCATCCGCAGCAGGAATTCCTGCAGGTCGACACCGCCAACATACTGTTCATCTGCGGCGGCGCCTTCGCCGGCCTCGACAAGATCATTTCGGACCGCGGTCGCAAGACCTCGATCGGCTTCGGCGCCACCGTCGCTTCGCCCGAGGATCGCCGCACCGGCGATGTTTTCCGCCTGGTCGAGCCCGAAGATCTGTTGAAGTTCGGCCTCATTCCCGAGTTCGTTGGCCGTCTGCCGGTCCTGGCGACGCTGGAGGACCTCGACGAGCCGGCGCTGATCCAGATCCTGACCGAGCCCAAGAACGCGCTGGTCAAGCAGTATCAGCGGCTGTTCGAGATGGAGAATGTCGACCTGACCTTCCATGAGAATGCGCTGTCGGCGATCGCCAAGCGCGCCATCGAGCGCAAGACCGGCGCGCGCGGCCTGCGCTCGATCATGGAAGCGATCCTGCTCGACACGATGTTCGAGCTGCCGGCGCTGGAAGGCGTGCGCGAAGTGGTTATTTCGGAAGAGGTGGTGTCCGGCAACGCCAGGCCGCTCTACATCTATTCCGAGCAGAAGGAAAAGAAGGGCAACGTCAGCGCCTGACGTGAGCCTCTGCAGTGGAAATTCTTCAAACGGCGCCGCGAGGCGCCGTTTTGTTTTGCGGACGGGCCGACCTATGATGAACGGATTGTGACAGATTGGATGAACGGATTGTGACAGATTGGATGAACGGTTTCGTGTTGACCCTTGATCTTTGCCCCCCGTGCCTCCAACTAACGGAGGAAGGCCGGGGTGCCGAATTCTGTGCTGTAAAACTCCCGTCACAAACGGTGGTAGGCGGAACGATCCTCGGTCGTTAATATGAGATTCGCGGTTGGCCGATTGGCGGTCGCGACATGAAAGGTTGGACAATGGCCAAAATATCCAAGGCTCCCAGCGACGGCGTCTTCGCAGTCCTCCCACTGCGCGACATCGTGGTGTTCCCGCACATGATCGTTCCGCTCTTTGTCGGGCGTGAAAAGTCGATCAAGGCGCTGGAGGAGGTGATGGGTCAGGAAAAGCAGATCCTGCTTGCGACCCAGATGAATGCCGCCGATGACGATCCCGAGTCCGATGCGATCTTCGACATCGGCACGCTCGCTAATGTGCTGCAATTGCTGAAGCTGCCGGACGGCACCGTTAAGGTGCTGGTCGAAGGCGCCTCGCGCGCGAAAATCGTTTCGTTCACCGACCGTCCCGACTTCCACGAGGCCCGCGCCGCGGCGCTGGTCGAACCGGATGAGGAAGAGGTCGAGGTCGAGGCGCTGGCCCGTTCCGTCGTCACCGACTTCGAGAACTACGTCAAGCTGAACAAGAAGATCTCGCCCGAAGTGGTGGGTGCCGCCAGCCAGATCGACGACTATTCCAAGCTCGCCGATACGGTTGCCTCGCATCTTGCCATCAAGATCCCCGAGAAGCAGGAGATGCTGGCCACGCTTTCGGTCAAGGAGCGGCTGGAAAAGGCGATGGGCTTCATGGAAGCCGAAATCTCCGTCCTGCAGGTCGAGAAGCGCATCCGCTCGCGCGTCAAGCGCCAGATGGAGAAGACGCAGCGCGAATACTACCTCAACGAGCAGATGAAGGCGATCCAGAAGGAGCTCGGCGAGGGCGAGGACGGCCGCGACGAGGCCGCCGAGATCGAGGCGCGCATCAAGAAGACCAAGCTCTCCAAGGAGGCCCGCGAAAAGGCGGAAGCCGAGCTGAAGAAGCTGCGGACGATGTCGCCGATGTCGGCTGAATCGACCGTCGTGCGCAATTATCTCGACTGGATCCTGTCGATACCATGGGGCAGGAACTCCAAGGTCAAGCAGGATCTGGCCTTCGCGCAGAACGTGCTCGACACCGACCATTTCGGCCTCGACAAGGTCAAGGACCGCATCGTCGAGTATCTCGCCGTGCAGAGTCGCCAGAAGAAGCTGAAAGGGCCAATCCTGTGCCTCGTCGGACCTCCCGGCGTCGGCAAGACCTCGCTCGGCAAGTCGATCGCCAAGGCGACCGGCCGCGAGTTTATCCGCATGGCGCTGGGCGGCGTGCGCGACGAGGCTGAAATCCGCGGTCACCGGCGCACCTATATCGGCTCGATGCCCGGAAAGGTCATCCAGTCGATGAAGAAGGCGAAGAAGTCCAACCCGCTCTTCCTGCTCGACGAGATCGACAAGATGGGCCAGGATTTCCGCGGCGACCCGTCGTCGGCCTTGCTTGAGGTGCTCGATCCCGAGCAGAACTCGACGTTCATGGACCACTACCTCGAGGTCGAATACGACCTGTCGAGCGTGATGTTCGTGACGACGGCGAACACGCTGAACATCCCTGCGCCCTTGATGGACCGCATGGAGATCATCCGTATCGCCGGCTACACCGAGGACGAGAAGATCGAGATCGCCAAGCGCCACCTGATGCCCAAGGTGATCCGCGATCATGCGCTGCAGCCGAAGGAGTTCTCCGTCGGCGAGGACGCGATCCGCGGCATCATCCAGACCTACACCCGTGAAGCGGGCGTCAGGAGCCTGGAGCGCGAGCTGATGAAGCTCGGCCGCAAGGCGGTGACCGAGATCCTGAAGACGAAGAAGAAGACGGTCGACATCACGGCGGACAATCTCGCCGATTACCTTGGTGTTCCGCGCTTCCGCTTCGGTCAGGTCGAGGCCGACGATCAGGTCGGCGTGGTCACCGGGCTCGCCTGGACGGAAGTCGGCGGCGAGCTGCTGACGATCGAAGGCGTCATGATGCCCGGTAAGGGTCGTATGACGGTGACCGGCAATCTGCGCGATGTGATGAAGGAATCGATCTCGGCGGCGGCCTCCTATGTCCGCTCGCGGGCTATCGATTTCGGCGTCGAGCCGCCGCTGTTCGACAAGCGCGACATCCACGTCCACGTGCCCGAGGGCGCAACGCCCAAGGACGGGCCGTCGGCGGGTGTGGCGATGGCGACGGCGATCGTCTCGGTGCTGACCGGCATCCCGGTCAGGGCCGATGTGGCGATGACCGGCGAAATCACGCTGCGCGGCAGGGTGCTGCCGATCGGCGGGCTCAAGGAGAAGCTGCTTGCAGCGCTGCGCGGCGGCATCAAGAAGGTGCTGATCCCGGAAGACAATGCCAAGGATCTGGCGGAGATTCCGGACAACGTGAAGAACGGTATGGAGATCGTTCCGGTCGGGCGGGTCGGTGAAGTCTTGCGACATGCGCTGGTGCGTATGCCGGAGCCGATCGATTGGGTTGAACCGGTCAATGCGCCGGCTGCGGTGGATGCCGGAGACGACGCCGGCAAGTCGCTAGCTCATTAGCACCTTCTAAAGTTGCAATGCACAAGAGAGAGCCGGGCCGAGCGCCCGGCTTTTTCATGTGAAAAACCCCGGAATTCCGCGGTTTTTTCGACTCTTTTGACGCTTTTCGACTTGGTTGCGGAAGCGCTTCTTTCTAAAGTCCGTTTCCTGCCGGATGAGTCTACGTTCCGGTTTCTCATGGAAGGGAATTTTTATGAACAAGAACGAACTGGTGTCCGCTGTCGCCGATGCCGCGAGTATTTCGAAGGGTGACGCGCAGTCGGCGGTTGATGCGGTGTTCTCCGTCATCACCGGCGAACTGAAGAAGGGCGGCGATGTCCGGCTTGTCGGCTTCGGAAATTTCACCGTGTCAAAACGCGCTGCCTCGACCGGCCGCAATCCGCAGACCGGCGCGGAAGTGCAGATTCCGGCGCGCACCGTGCCGAAGTTTTCGGCCGGCAAGGGCCTCAAGGACGCAGTCAACTAAGCGGCCTTCGTACCCTTTTCAGAGATCAGAAAAGCCGGGCATGCCCGGCTTTTCTTTTGCGCCCACTTTGGCGGGCTCTATTGTCGAGATAACAGCGGACGGCTCTATGCCGTCGGCGCATCGGCGCGCATCAGCTCTTCCTTCTTGAGATCGGCCCAGAGTGCTGGTGGCAGCTTCGCGTCGAGCAGCGACCGGTTGCTTTCGACCTCGCTCGGCCGCTGTCCGCCGGGGATCACCGACACGACCGAAGGATGCAGCAGCGGAAATTGCAATGCCGCCTCGATCAGGCGCACGCCGTGGCGTTTGCAGATGGCCTCGATGCGCGCGACGCGGTCGATGATGTCCTGCGGCGCCTCGGAATAATTGTAGTAGGCGCCGGGCTTCGGACCGGTTGCCAGAATGCCGGAATTATACGGCCCGCCGAGAACGATGCCGATGCCGCGCTTCTGGCATAGCGGCAGGAAGGATTGCAGCGCCTCCTGCTCCAGCAGCGTATAGCGCCCGGCAAGCAGGAAAAGATCGAAGTCGCCACGCTCGGCAAGTGTCTGGGCAACCTGCCATTCGTTGATGCCGCCGCCGAACGCCTTGATGACGCCCTGATCACGCAGGGACAGCAGCCCGTAATAGCCCGAGCGCATGAACTCCTCGATGCGTTGGTCCGAGGCCTCCTTGCTGCCGTGCGTGAAGATGTCGACATCATGCACGAAAAGGATGTCGATGCGGTCGACGCCGAGGCGCTCGAGCGAGGCTTCGAAGGAGCGCATGACGCCGTCATAGCTGTAGTCGTAGACCTCGCGGCGCGACGGCGTGTCGAAGAACTTGCCGATGCCGGTGCGTTGGTCCGGCGGGCAGGCGCGCATGATGCGGCCGACCTTGCTCGACAGCACGTAGTCGTCGCGCTTTTTCGAGCGCAGGAACGGATTGAGCCGCGTTTCCGACAGGCCAAGCCCGTAGAGCGGCGCGGTGTCGTAGTAGCGGCAGCCGACCCGCCAGGCGGTCTCCAGAGTGGCGTTGGCATCTTCATCGGAGACGGCGCGATAGAGGTTTCCGAGCGGCGCCGTGCCGAAGCCGAGTTCCGTGAAACTGATGCCGCCATTGCCGATGCGGTCGAAATGCCGTGTCTTCATGTCCTGTTGTTTCCTCACCTGTGCAATTGCCACGACACTATCACGCCTGGGGCGCTGCAAAAGCAGCCGTTGGACACGAATTTTCACGGTGATAGGATGAGCAAAAACAAGCTGTTCGGGGAAGATGTGACCAAACAATCCAGACAGGTTTTTGACACCGGTAAGCTGGTGGGCCTGTGACGAGAACACCGGCGCAAATCTGTTCAGGATTGCGCGCGACGAGCTTGGCAGCGTGCTGGCGCGGACGGACGAGAGCCGTATCGATGCGCGCCCGCCATACCAACATGGAGTAGGCGTCATGCGCTACGAGCTGATGCTGCCGCACCAGATCCGCAAGGCGATCGCCGAGAACTGGCCGGTCGTGCTCCCGCTCGGCGTGCTCGAATACCATGGCGAGCACATGGCCGTCGGCATGGATACGCTGGCCGTCGTCAAGATGCTGGAGCTGTTCGAAAAGGAAGCCGACATCGTCATCCTGCCGCCGTTCTACTACGGCGCGGCGAGCTACGCGGTGGCGCCGCCGGAGGGCAATGGCTCGGTTCAGGTCGGCGGCAATGCGCTGGCGCCGTTCGGCGAAGAGCTGTTCTACAGCCTGCTGCGCATCGGCTTTCGCAACATCCACGCCATCATCCACCACCAGACCGAGAATTTTGCCGCCGGCATGCCGACCGATCTCGCCTTCAAGACCGCCGGCCGGCAGGCGATCTTCCGTTTCCTGGAGAAGGAACGCGGCGAGGGCTGGTGGGGCTCGGAGACGATGGCAGGCTATTATGCCGAACACGCCGAAGGCGCCAATTACTTCAACTGGGTGCAGGTGCATCCGCTGATGCCGGCTGCAATGAACGGCCAATATCCGTTTGACCATGCCGGCATCGGAGAAACGTCGCTGATGCTGGCGCTGTGCCCGGAAGCGGTGGACGCCGGCCATTTTACCGACAATACGGGATGGTACACTGCGACCGCTCCCGACGCCTCGGCGGAACTGGGGCAAAAGGGCGTCGCCATGATCCTCGGTCATCTGCGGGCGATACTGGCGCGCTAACGGACGCGCCTTTTCGAGCGTTGCAGAAGCGCAGAATGAAAGCCGTAGCGATCCTTCGCGCCCCCCTCTGTCCTGCCGGACATCTCCCCCACTTGGGGGGAGATCGGAGGTCATCCCGGCTTTCGCCAATCTCCATCGTCGCAGAAGTGAGCGGAGCAGCGAAACTGCCAATCTCCCCCCTTGTGGGGGAGATGTCCGGCAGGACAGAGGGGGGCGCTGTCCCTCGGCATCAAAGGTTCTGCACCCGCGGCGAAAGTCACGGCGTCGAGAGCAGGGGCTTCCGCTTCGCTGAAAGCCGGTCGACAATTGCCTACTTCACCGCGCCCGCGGTCATGCCCATGATCAGATAGCGCTCCAGCGCGATGCCGATGACGGCAAGCGGCGTGATCGCGGCGGTGGCCAGCGCCGCCATCGACCACCAGTTGATGCCTTGCGAGCCGGTCTGGCTCGCCACCATGACGGGAATGGTCTTGGCGTCGGTCGAGGTCAGCAGTGCGGCGAAGAAATACTCATTCCAGCACAGCACCATCGCCAGGATGAAGGCGGCGACCATGCCCGGCAGCGCGATTGGCATGACGATGCGGAAGAAGGCGCCCCAGATCGACAGGCCGTCGACGAGGGCTGCTTCCTCCAGTTCGACCGGGATCGAATTGAACTGGTCGCGCATGATCCAGATGACGATCGGCAGCACCATCAGCGTGTAGAGCAGGATCAGCCCGATGCGCGTGTCGAGCATGCCGACTTCCCGGTACAGCACGAGAAAGGGCAGGGCGAGCACGACCGGCGGCAGGATCAGCTGCGACAGGAAGAAGAAGGAGATGTCCTCATTCTTGAACCAGGCGAAGTGATAGCGGTAGCGGGTGAGGCCGTAGGCGGCGAGACTGCCGATGACAATGGCGAGGCTCGACGCGCCGACCGAGGTGATGACGGAGTTCATGAAGCGCTTGATGAACTCGTCGCGCACCGTCGAGGTCCGGAAGATCGAGTCCGGCGACAGGCCGAGCGAGCGCCAGCCCTTCCAGTCCGGCCAGAAGTCGACGAACGGGATGAGATGGCCCTGGGTGACGTCGACCGCGGTTTTGAACGAGGTGGTTATCGTCCAGTAGATCGGGAACAGGCAGATGAAGGCCCAGAACACCAGCGCGCCATAGATGAAGACGCGGTTGGCGAAAAAGCTCGCCGGCGAGCGGATTTCGGAAGCGGCATACTCGGTGGTCTGAACGCTCATGTCGCCGCCCCTATCAGTTGACGTTGCGCACGAAGCGGTTGGCGAATTTCAACAGCCACGTCACGAATACGATGATGATGATGAGGTAGGCCATCGCCAGCATGGTGCCGTAGCCGACATTCGAGCGGTCGCGATACTCGCGATAGATGAAGCTCGATACGGAATCGGTCGCGCCGCCCGGGCCGCCGGAGGTGACGGTGATAATGATGTCGGCAAGCTTCAGTTTGAAGATGATGCGCAGGATGATCGCCGTCACCGACACCGGCAGCATCAGCGGGAAGGTGACCTGCCAGAAGGTCTGCCAGGCATTGGCGCCGTCTACCCTGGCCGCCTCAAGAACTTCGCGCGACATCGCCTGAAGGCCGGCGAGCAGCATGATCATCATGAACGGGATAAAGGTCCAGGCATCCAGCACCATGATCGAGATGCGGGCGGTGATCGGGTTTGAGAAGAAGGCGGGATTTTCCCAGCCGAGCTGGCGCGCCAGGGTTGCGGCCGGCCCGAACCGGTATTCCATCAGCGACTTGCCGATCATCCATGACACCGCGACCGGCGACAGCATCAACGGCATGAGGAAGACGACACGGAAGAATTTGCGCGCCCTGATCTGTGCGTTGAGCAGCAAGGCAAGGCCGAAGGCGATGACATATTCGACCAGCACCGCAAGCACATAGAGCACCATGTTGAACAGCGCGTTGCGGTAGTAGGGGTCGGCCAGCATCTGCCAGAAATTGTCGAGCCCGTTGAACTTCCGGCCGGAGAAAGAACTAAGGTTCCAGTCGGTCAGCGCGATGTAGAGGCCGAACAGCGTCGGGAAGATCACCATGGCGACGGTGAACAGCAGCGCCGGCAGCAGGAACAGCGCGCGCTGGCCGTCTTCGCCGCGTGTCAGCACCTGGCCGATGCCGAGTGCTGTACCCCACAGCACATAGGCATGAACGACCGGCCGCCAGGTCTCGAAGCCGACTGCATTGACGTCGGTCTTGTACAGGATCTGAACTGCGATCACCGCCAGAAGGCCGAGCGTCGCAGCAGCCATCAACGCCCGGCCGAGCCGCTTGCGGCCCGGCGATATCAGATCGGATGGAGCGGCGTTTGCCGGCCACGCATTGGTGGGCAAAGTCTGGTCAGCCACGCGTCTCGTCCGTTCACTGAAGGCTTTTATGACCGGCTGGCCGGTCAAGCTGCGGTCCGGCGGCTTCGCGTCGCCGGACCACGGTTCCTAGAATCTCAGCCTACATGCCAAGCGAGGCCTTGTAGAGCTTGATCTGGTTTTCGCGGCCGATCTGGTCGGTCAGCTTCTCCCAGGCGGCCGCAATGGCGTCGGCGCCTTCCTGCGCCGTCATCTTGCCGGCAAATGTGTTGGCCAGGATGTCCTCGGCGGCACTGTAATATTGGAAGATGCCGGGGATGCGTGGCTCGATTGCGGCGTTCGGATGGTTGTAGCTGTCGGCCTCCGACTTCAGATACGAGGTGATGAACGCCTCGTCGTAACCGGCCGCCACCCATTCTGGAATGTCGAAATGCGAGTTGCGGTAGGGCTGGAAGCCGGACGGATATGCCGCGCACCAGAGCGACAGGTCCTTGCCGCCGAGATGGGCAGCGGCAGACCAGGCCGCCTTCTTCTTCTTTTCGTCGCTGTCGACCCGTGCCATGACGTAGACGCCCCAGCCGAGATAGGCGCAGTTCGGCGCATGGTTCGGGCCGCTGGCCAGCTTGTCCCACTGGCCGGTCTTGGAATTGTAGACGTCGTCCGAGCCTGGCAGGATCGAGAAGCCGGTGACGTCGCCTACGACCGAACTGTCGTTGGTCTTGACGTTGGAGCCGACGTCGCCCCACCAGGTGACCATCGAACCGGTGCCGGCCAGGAATTGCTGGAAGGCGGTGGTGTTCGGGTCGGCGTTGATCTGGTCGGCGGGCTCGGAAGGCAGCGCGTCGATCACGTCCTGGATCGCCCGCACCCAGGCCGGATTGTTGATGCGCGGCTTCATCGTATCGGCATCGAACAGCCAAGCCTTGTCGTCAGGATGCTTGGCATAGGCGCTGGCGCGGCTGCCGAGGAAGTAGAAGCCGAAGCCGCCCCACGCCTTGGGCGCGTCGAGATAACCGAAGACATCCTGGCCCTGGAACTGCTTGCCCTTGAGGAACTTGGTCACGGCCTGCACCTGCTGCCAGGTCTTCGGCACGCCCCATTCGCCCCCGCCGCCGCCTTCCTGCCACGCCTTGGCAAGGTCGGCATCGGCAAACACGTCGGTGCGGTAGTTGAAGTTGTGCGCGTCGCCGTCGACGGTCACGCGGTACTGCTTGCCGTCCCAGGTGCCGACCGGTGGCTGCAGATAGGCCACGACGTCCTTCATGTCGATCTGGTCCTTGACCCAGTCCGGCATTTCGGAGGTCAGGCCCTTGCCGCAGACGTCGCCTTCGAATGGCGCGCCCATCTCGATGATGTCGAAATCGACGGTGCCGGTGGCGATCGACTGCTGCAGGCGGGCGTTGTAGTCCGCCTGCGCCAGGTCGATCCAGTTGATCTTGGCGCCGGTATAGGTCTCCCACGGCTTCAGGAAGCCGCGAAACAGCACATTATGCAGGTTCTGGTTGTTGAGCCCCATGAAGGTGAGCTGGACGCCGGCGAATTCGCCTTCCTTGACGCTGGCCTTGGTCGCCTCCAGGCAGAGCTCGCCGACCTGCTGGAAGTCGGCATCGGTCGGCTGGCCCTTACCGACACCGGGGATCTGCAGGATCTGCGCGCGCAGCTCGCCTGCGGCGGAAGCAGGGCGCGTCAGTGCGCCAAGCCCGGCGCCGGATGCCGCGGCGATCGCCGCCATGCTGGCAGCGCCCTTTAAGACATCGCGGCGAGTGGCTCCCGCGCGCATAAATTGGTTGTAAAGGCTGACTTTCATCTCGTTCCTCCCAGAATCTCAATGGTGATTGTTTTGAATGCAGAAGCGCTGATCGCGTTCCCCAAAAACAGCGGCTCCTGGAAATGGCGGCCCAAACTTTCCTCCCGCGACGCTTCGACTCCCGATGTCCGGACGAGCGCTTGGTGCCCGGAACAGGGTCAGAACCCGAGCCCTTTCACTATTCTCGCAACCAAGTGCCGTGTCAACGATGATGGGGTTTTTTATCTATAAAAGACTGACTTGCCCTAGCTGTTTGCGTTGTTTAGCTTCACCGCAACGAAAGGAGGGCCGATGGCTCAAGTCGCGATCAGCAATGTGGCCAAGGCGTTCGGGACCGTCAAGGTCCTGCACGATGTCAGCGTCGACATCGCCGACGGGCAGTTCGTAGTGCTGGTTGGCCCTTCGGGGTGCGGCAAGTCCACGCTGCTCAGGATGGTGGCAGGGCTGGAGACCGTTTCCGGCGGCACGATCGCCATCGGCGACCGTGTCGTCAACCATCTGCCGCCGGCCAAGCGCGACATCGCCATGGTGTTCCAGAACTATGCGCTCTATCCGCACAAGACGGTCGAGCAGAACATGGCCTTTGCGCTGAAGCTGCGCAAGACCGACCCGGCAGTGGTAGCCGAGCGGGTCAAGCGCGCTGCCGATATCCTTGATCTCAGCCCGTATCTCAAGCGCTATCCGCGCCAGCTCTCGGGCGGCCAGCGCCAGCGCGTCGCCATGGGCCGCGCCATCGTGCGCAACCCGCAGGTATTTCTGTTCGACGAGCCGCTGTCTAACCTCGACGCAAAGCTGCGCGTCCAGATGCGCACCGAGATCAAGGAGCTGCACCAGCGGCTGAAGACCACCACCATCTATGTCACGCACGACCAGATCGAGGCCATGACCATGGCCGACAAGATCGTGGTGATGCGTGACGGCCGCATCGAGCAGGTCGGCGCGCCACTGGAACTGTTCGACCGGCCGGCCAATCTGTTCGTCGCCGGCTTCATCGGCTCGCCGTCGATGAACCTGCTCAAGGGCGTGGTGCGCAAGGGCGACAAGCCTGTCGTCGA
Organism: Mesorhizobium sp. WSM4842; assembly: GCF_055901575.1. Classification (NCBI taxonomy): domain Bacteria; kingdom Pseudomonadati; phylum Pseudomonadota; class Alphaproteobacteria; order Hyphomicrobiales; family Phyllobacteriaceae; genus Mesorhizobium; species Mesorhizobium sp. WSM4842. The sequence continues at coordinate 4,947,396 of NZ_CM148372.1, read as the reverse complement.
GATCGCCGGGACGCCGTTTCCGATTGCTGCGAACAGCGCCGTGGAGGATGGGCGCAAGGTGGTCTACGGCGTACGGCCCGAGCATCTCGAAATCCACCCCGACGGCGTGCCGGCGAAGATTTCCGTCGTCGAGCCGACCGGTTCCGAAACGCTGGTCTTCTTGCGCTTCGGCGAGGGCGAGATGGTGGCGCTGTTCCGTGAGCGCCACGATTTCAAGCCGGGCGACACGCTGCATCTGAAACCCCGGCTCGACCAGGTCCATCTCTTCGACTCAGAGACCGGCCGTCGTCTTTAACACTTTGAATTTGCGCCTGAAAACCGACAACACTTTTCGGGATCATGCGCCAGGTTTCGCATCAAAAAGCCCGTTCGGGAGGGAATTATGCTCAAAGGGATCAATCCGCTGCTCAATGCCGACGTGCTCCAGGCGCTGCGTGCGATGGGCCATGGCGACGATTTGATCATCGCCGACACCAACTTCCCCTCCGATTCGGTGGCGCGCCAGACCGTGCTCGGCCGGCTGCTGCGTATCGATGCGCCGGCCGCGGACGTGGTCAAGGCGGTGCTGTCGCTCTATCCGCTGGACAATTTCGTCGACGACGCGGCCGCCCGCATGGAGATCGTCGGCAAGCCGGACGAGATTCCCGCAGTGCAGACGGAAGTGCAACGAGAGATCGACGCGGCGGAGGGCAAGGGCTGGCCGATGATCCCGGTCGAGCGCTACGCCTTCTACGAACGTGCCAAGAAAGCCTATTGCGTCATCCAGACCGGCGAGCGCCGCTTCTATGGCTGTTTCGCCTTCCGCAAGGGCGTCGTGCCGCCGGATGCGGAGTAGCAGGATGCCAGGCAAGCCTGTCGTCATATTGGGGGTCTTCGTCGCCGACACCGCTTACCGCGCCGCGCGCCAGCCGCGCATGGGCGAGACGCTCCTTGGCACATCCTTCACCCTTGGCCCGGGCGGCAAGGGCTCCAACCAGTCGGTTGCCGCCGGCCGTCTCGGTGCCGACATCACCTTCCTGACGCGCCTCGGCGTCGATCCCTTTGCCGACATGGCCAGGCAAACCTGGGCGCAGGCCAACGTGAAGAGCGCCGTCATCGACACGCCGGAAAGCTACACGGGTGCGGCTTATATCTTCGTCGAGGAGACGACCGGCAACAACGCCATCATCGTCAGCCCGGGTGCGGCCATGCTGATTTCGCCCGACGACATCGAGGCTAACGCCGGCCTGATCCGCTCGGCCGGCGTCTTCGTCACCCAGCTCGAACAGCCGATCGAGGCGGCGCTGCGGGCGCTGGAGATCGCGCGCGGGGCAGGGGTAACGACCATCCTCAATCCGGCGCCCGCGGCAAGCCTGCCCGAGCGCATCCACACGCTTTGCGACTATGTCACGCCCAATGAGACCGAGGCCGAGGAACTGACCGGCATCAAGGTGTCCTCCATCGACGACGCCCGCCGCGCCGCCGATCGTTTGCTTGGAAAGGGCGTCGGCGCCGTCATCGTGACGCTCGGTGAAAAAGGCGCGCTGTTGCACACGGCCAGCCGCTCCGACCATGTCGGCGCGATCAATGCCGGCCCTGTGGTCGAGACCACCGGAGCAGGCGACGCCTTCAATGGCGGCCTGGCCGCAGCACTTGCGAGAGGGGTGGAACCGCTGCAAGCGGTCCGCTTCGCCTGCGCCGTCGCCGGCATCTCGGTCACCCGGCCCGGCACGGCGCCGTCGATGCCGACGCTGCAGGAGGTCGAGGCATTGCTCGCCAAGGGGTGAGGCCGCGCAGCCTCGCCGGCGCTCTCGACTTTAGTCCGTTCCGACCACGGTGACATATTAGTCACAGTTAATGTAAATCGGAAAACCCATCTTGCGTCATTGGCACAGGTGTCCCGTAATGGGTCACTGGGTCTGGCGCCGCAATTGCACGGTCAGCGATGCCGGGGGGCAATCTTGACCTGGCAAGGGGGGGTGATTGGGGGGCCCCGCCGCTTCGCAAATGGAGCGGCGGGGTCTTTCACGGCACCACACCATCACAAGCCGCCGACGGATAGGAATGTTTTGCAATGCTCGCGGAGGCGATCTAGCCGCGAACGCCGGACAATTCGCGGACCTCTGCCCGCAGCGCCCGTAACTCCGCGAGGATGATGGCCTGATCGCTGTGCAGCGTTGCCCTGTCGGCCGATTCTACGGCCTCATGCTCGGCCTCCATCGCCGAAACAATCACGCCGATGAACAGATTGAGCACGGTGAACGAGGTCGCGATGATGAATGGGATGAAGAACAGCCAGGCGGTCGGATAGACCTCCATGACCGGGCGCACCACGCCGTCCGACCAGCCTTCGAGAGTCATGACCTGGAAAAGCGTGAAGAGCGATTCCGGTATGCCGCCGAACAGTTGGGGAAAGGACGAGCCGTAGAGCTTCGTCGCCATCACCGCAAAGACGTAGAACACCAGCCCGAGCAACAGCATGATCGAGCCCATGCCGGGCAAGGCGGTGATGAAGCCGGTGACGACACGGCGCAGCGACGGAACGATGCTGATCAGGCGCAGGACCCGCAGGATGCGCAGCGCCCGCAGCACGGAGAGCGAACCGGTCGCGGGGATAAGCGCGAAACCGACGACCAAGAGGTCGAAGATGCGCCATGGATCGCGGAAGAAATGCGTCCTGTAGACGACCACCCGGATCGCGAGTTCGAGCACGAAGACGCCGAGGATCGCGCGGTCGATGGCCGTTAGAAGCGGGCCAAAAACAGCAATCGCATCGGGCGAGGTTTCGAGGCCGAGCGTGACGGCGTTGATCAGGATCAGAACCATGATCGTGAGGTCGAAATGGCGCGATTCGATGAGCGATTTCAGGGCGTCCAAGGCTTCTTCTCCGTTAGAGCATCGGACCCAAAGTGGGAACCGGGTTCGGGAAAATCCAATGCTCAACGCATATGACGGGCTTGGAGCGCAACAAATACAAAAAGTTGAAACTCCCAGGAAACCGAAAGTCGAAACTTTTGTATTAAGGAACCAAGTAGTTCGGCACAGAGGATTTGGTTCTTCGACTGAGCCTGAACGGGATTGTCGACGGTCCAGCTGCACAATCTCCAACGTCTGCGATTAGCCGCAGGCCACCACACCTTCGTCATCCTAGGGCGGAGCAGGAGCGAAGCGACGTCGCGGAGACCCTGGGATCCATTCCGTGACATCAGCCGAAGAATGCAGCGGCTCAGAACGGCGCTTGCATCCGCAACGGTGCTCGTTACCCTTCCGCCATGACCGGCTATGCCTACATGACCGCCAGCCAGAAGCGCGGCACGATCTACATCGGCGTCACCAACGATCTCGGCCGCCGCATGCCGGAGCACAAATCCGGCCAGGGCTCGCGCTTCACCAGCCGCTACGGCGTGCAGCGTCTGGTCTGGTACGAGGAACATTTCGACATTCGTGACGCCATCCAGCGCGAGAAGTCGCTGAAGCGCTGGCCGCGCCAATGGAAGATCGAGCTGATCGAGAAGACCAATCCAGAGTGGTTCGAGCTTTTTCGCGGAACCGGGTGGTAGCGTTCGGTTCTGGGCCGCTGCATTCTTCGGCAGAGGTAACGGAATGGATCCCAGGGTCTGCGCCGCGTCGCTTCGCTCCTTGCTCCGCCCTGGGATGACGAAGTGGAGGGATGCTTCGGCTAACCTCGAAGGTTTGCGATCTGCCACTGAGATTCGCCACTGACGGGAATTATCGACGTTCGCTGCCGATCGCCGATCTGTCAAAATCACTGTGTCGAGGCTCTAGTGACCGCGTTCATTCGCGGCAGCGCGAAGGATTGCGTCGCTCGTCGGGACCAAGATGCAGCGATCATCTGCCAACTCGCCAGGAACCATGCGGGGGAGCAGCGGGTTTGGCTTGGATGCCGACACGTTCGGTCCACCATTCTCCAAGGAGAATACGATGACATTAGCAAGCAAGACCACAGCAGTTGCCGCGGCGTTGGCTATGCTGGCTTCGCCGGCACTATCCCAGACAAGCTCACCTGCGCCCGCCGCACCTGCGCCAGATCGTGGCTCAGAGCCAGCGTCGAGCGGGCCAACCGAAGACTCCATGCGCAATATGATGCGCAATATGATGCGTGAGATGATGACTGAGATGCTCGAGGAGAGAATGCAGGAGCATCGCCGCCCCCGAGCAGAACGACGAGGTGGCGATCGTTGGCATCGCGATTTCCGAAGAGGTCCGCATGACGGGCGCCGAATGGGAGGCGGGATGATGCATGGCGCGCGGATGCGAATGATGTTCGCCATAGTGGACGCCGACGGCGATGGTGCGCTTTCTCAAACCGAGGTTCAGGATTTCATCGGGCGGATATTCAACGCCGTCGACGAGAACGGCGATGACAGCGTCGACAGGGAGGAAATCCGATCCTTCTTCCACGGAGGTGCCGACGAAACGGGTGAATAAATCACTGCAAGTCTTGCGCGTTCCTGGACGGAAATTCAGGAGAGGAATTCGGAAATGGCTGGTCTCGTTGGCAAGTTTGTCGGGAAAACCCCGGCGCCTCGCAAGGGCATGGCTAGTCCCAACCAGAACAGAATGGCTGAGCTCAGCGAGCGCCGCACCGAGCTGAATCTGCAGATCAGCCTGCTCAACGAACATGAAACCACACGACTGATCGAAACCGCTCTGACGGAGCGTTTGAAGGTATCGACGCCGGCAGATGACGAACTGCCCCAGCTAGCTCACAACGTCGATCCGCAAGCGGTGATGAGCCAAATCGAACGGATCTCTAAAAATCGAACCAAGCGCTAGAAATTATCGGGTGCCAAGGTCGACCCGAATATCTGAATTGCCGGTCCGGCATTCAGAGTTTTTTTCATTTCCAATCACCTAAGTGATTGAAAATGGCGCGAGTGACGGGGCTCGAACCCGCGACCTCCGGCGTGACAGGCCGGCACTCTAACCAACTGAGCTACACCCGCGCAAGACGAGCACGGTCAGCCGTGTTCGTCGTTGGGGCGGTGGATAAGGCGTAAGCCACCGGGTGTCAAGCGGAGCGCGACAGCATAACAGCAAACAGGAGAAGGTTTTTTGACAAGCCGAATTTTGTTGCCGAAAACGATCGGCGGCGAGGGCGTTGTGCGCTCATTTGGCCTTGCGAACCCCGTCCTAACTGCTTAAAGGTCCGGCCCGGAGCGGGCGATTAGCTCAGTTGGTAGAGCGCTTCGTTTACACCGAAGATGTCGGCGGTTCGAGCCCGTCATCGCCCACCATAAAATCAATAACTTCCGCCCAGAAGACGAAGTTACCTCCGGGTTCATTGAACTGGGAGGCAATTCAAAACGGCACCCGCTCTCCATCAAATACCGGGACTAGCAGCCTCTGTTATCTATCAGGCCGTCCGGCATTGTTGTGTTGCAAAGTTTCGCGTCCACAAGCAGCGCCGCGTCCAAGTTTAGCACCAAATGCAAGTTTGCTCCCTCCAGGTTTGCGCCCGACAGCCGCGCTTGCGCAAGGCGCGCGCCCCTTAGGCTTGCACCAGTCAAGACCGCTCCTGACAGGCTCGCATTTGACAGGTTTGCGCCAGAAAGGCTCGCCTTCGACAGGTTCGCATTCGACAGATTCGCGCCTGGCAAGTTCGCGTAATTTAGGCTGGCGCCAGATAGTTCCGCGCCGGAGAGATTCGCACCGCTAAGGTCCGCGCCATTCATGTTTGCTTCTTTAAGGTCGGCGCCCGTCAGGTTCGCATTGGTCAGAATCGCGCCCGGCAGATAGCTCCCCGTCATGCTGGCGCCCGATAGGTCGCAGTCTGCGCATATTGGCTTGGACCTGAGACGCTCGACCGCATCCAAATCGAACGCAGTCGTGGAAGAAGTGCCCAAGCCCAACGGCCAGCGCAGTGAAAACTGTCAGTTGTTTTATCCGCCATCCCAGCATGTTTACGGCTCTTTTTGGAAAAATGCGACCTGCGGTTGTACTGTCGCAGATCGCCCGCGTCTTGGCGTCGTTCCTAGTGTCGCGCCATCTGTCAACGATGCCTAGAAGCTAGGCGGCGCGCCCAGTCGGTCAACGCGATAGACCACAGGCCATGCCGCCGAATGGTATCATGGGGACCGGCTACCAAACACGATCTCAGGGTTGTTGTGGGCTCTAAACGCGGAACAGATCAGGGCCGGGCGGCGTTAGGCAGCACTGGGAACCCCGAATGACTCCTCCGGGTTCCAGTTGAGCCGGCGGAAATGCCCCTCGGTTCCCTCCGGGACATCTCGCCAGTTCATTCGACTATCAGCGCTTTCAAGGTTGCACGTGAGCAGAGCGACAGGCGCTCGCTGACTTCGGGGCAAACCTAATCGTTCTTAGTTTCCGCACGTTTTGTCGGGTTAGGGCGGGCGGCTCGGGATTGCAAATCCATCGAGCGAACAAGCGATCTGTGACGGACCCACTGAGCCGGCGATGGGCGGCAACGTGACTGCGCCGCCGTTGCTCGAACAAAGTTGCGTTTAGCGTTGAAATATACTTTTCTATCTCGACGAGATAATAGAGCTAAAAAAGTACATTTGTTGTTTAATTATTGTTAACCATGTGTTAGCCGAAGTTATCCGGTTAACGCTTGAGGCAACTATTGAGGTTATGTTTCGTACATCGCTGATAAATGAGTCATACCAATGTGCGGATTCGGGGGCTATTTCGGTTCGATCCGGGATGCGGAAGCTTTGCTTGCGCGGATGATCGCTGCGATCGCCCATCGCGGGCCGGATGAGCAAGGGAAATTTGTGGCAGCCGACGCCGGGCTCGGGCATGCGCGGCTGTCCGTGATCGGGATCGGTGACGGCCAGCAGCCGATGTCCGACGTGTCAGGCGATTTGACGATTGCGTTCAACGGCGAGATTTTCAACTACCTGGAGCTGCGCGAAGGGCTGATGGCCAAGGGCCGGCGCTTCCGTACTTCGAGCGACACAGAGGTTATCCTGCAGCTGTATGACGAGATGGGCGAAGACTGCCTGTCGCTTCTGAACGGCGATTTCGCCTTCGCGATATGGGATAACAGGCGTCGCCGTATGGTGCTTGCACGAGACCGGATGGGTGTCCGGCCGCTGTTCTACACGAGCAAGGACGGCGTGCTTTACTTTGCGTCGGAGATCAAAGCCCTGCTGAAGGTGCCCGGCGTCTCGGCCGAAATCGATCCGATAGCACTCGACCAGATCTTTACGCTGTGGGCGCCGATCGCTCCCCGCACGGCTTTCCGCAATATCCACGAGCTGGAGCCGGCGAGCATGATGATCGCGACACAGGGGCAAGTCACGGTCAAACGCTATTGGCACCTCGACTATCCGCATCGGGACGCGCCGTCGAAGGTCACGCACGAGGACGATGCGGCCGAGGAACTGCAGGCCCTTTTGACCGATGCGGTGAGGCTTCGCATGCGCGCCGACGTGCCGGTCGGTTCTTATCTTTCGGGCGGGCTCGATTCATCCCTTGTTTCGGCGCTTGCCGCCGGCATGACTCCTCGGAGGCTGCAGACATTTTCCGTGACGTTCGACAGCACCGAGCACGACGAAAGCGCCTTCCAGACCGAGATGGCTTCAGCACTTGGCGCCCGGCATCGAACCATTGCCTGCCAGGCCGGCGATATCGCCGGCGTCTTCCCCGAAGTCATTCGCTTTGCCGAGCGGCCGATCATCCGCACGGCCCCGGCTCCCCTCTATCAGTTGTCCGGCCTCGTTCGCCAGGCGGGCCTGAAAGTGGTGCTGACCGGCGAGGGCGCCGACGAGGTCTTCGCGGGGTACGATGTCTTCAGGGAAGCGCGTGTTCGCCGGTTCTGCGGACGGCAGCCGGCGTCGCGCATGAGGCCGCAGCTGTTCCGCAGGCTTTATCCCTATCTGCCGGGTCTGCAGCAGCAGTCCGTGGAGTACCTGGCTGCGTTCTTCGGCGCCGGCAACACTGCGCTCGACGATCCGCTGTTCTCGCATCGGCCGCGCTTCAAGACCACGGCGGCGGCGAAGATTTTCTTTTCCGGCGACCTGCGTGCGACGTTGAAGGGCTATGACGCGGCCGAGGACCTGGTCAGCCGGTTGCCCCAAGCATTTTCCCTGTGGCACCCGCTGCATCAGGCGCAATATCTCGAAAGCCGCTTCCTTCTGCCGGGCTATATCCTGTCCAGCCAAGGCGATCGGATGGCCATGGCGCACGGTATCGAAGGACGTTTCCCTTTCCTTGATCCTCGTTTGGTGGAGTTCGCAGGGAGACTTCTGCCGGAAATGAAGCTGAAGGGATTGGTCGAAAAGCACATACTGCGCAAGGCAGCCAAGCACCTGCTTCCCACCGCGATCCGGGAGCGCACCAAACAGCCTTACCGAGCCCCGGACGCCAGCTCCTTTGTTGGAGCCGGAGAACTGGATTATGTACGCGACTTGCTGAGTGAAGCGAGCATCGCTGCCGGCGGACTGTTCAACGCCAAGGCGGTGGCGAACCTTCATGAGAAATGCCGCACGCAGCCAGCATCCGGGTTCCGCGACAACGCGGCCTTCGTCGGCATCCTATCGACCCAACTATGGCAGAAAAATTTTGCCGGCCAAGAAGTCAGTGCAGCACGAGCGGCCTGAGAAATCCAAGGAAGGAAAAAATGATGATTACAATCAAGGACAAGGTCAGAGCCTTTATCGTTGACAACTTCTTGTTTGGCGACACGTCGTACGAACTTGCAGATACAGCCTCGCTGATCGAGAACGACATCATCGACTCGACGGCCGTGGTGGAACTCGTGGCCTTCATTGAGGACAATTTCGGTATTGCGATGGTCGATTCCGACATTGTACCGGCCAACTTGGATTCGGTTGACCGTATTTCGTCCTTCATCAAGGCGAAAGCGGGAACGCCGGTAGTCTAGGCGCGATCGGCGAGGAGCGCCCGTGCGGATCGAACATTTTCTGGCCGCGAAGGCCGCTGCCCATCCCGCCAAAACGGCATTGATCACCAAGGACAGAAGGCTGAGCTTCGAAGAACTGGACGATCTTTCGAGCCGCCTGGCCGCAGCCCTTTTCGCGAATGGCGTCAGGCGCAACGACCGGGTCCTGATCTTCATGGACAATTGCTGGGAGGCTGCGGTTTCGATTTTCGCCGTCCTCAAGGCAGGGGCGACATTTAGTCCGATCAACGCATCCACCAAGGCCGAAAAGCTTGCCTACATCATCGGCGATTGCGACGCTGCGGCGATCCTCACGCAAGCAAAACTGATGCCCGTGGTCGCCGAGGCGTGCGGCGGCAACACCGGCATCTTCGTGGCTTCCACCGCTGGTGCCGATAACCAATGCCCGGCTGGGGCGACGTCCCTGGCGGACTGTCTGACGCTCGAAGCCGGGGAGATCGACCACCGCGGCATCGACGTCGATCTGGCCATGCTGATTTACACCTCAGGCTCAACGGGCCGGCCCAAGGGCGTGATGATGACGCACCGCAATTGCGACGCGGCCGCGGACTCGATCACCACCTATCTGCGCAACTCTCCAGACGACATCATTTTGAATGTTCTTCCACTCTCTTTCGACTATGGCCTCTATCAGTTGCTGATGGCCGTCAGGCTCGGCGCCACGCTCGTGCTCGAGAAGTCCTTCGCCTTTCCTCAAGCGATCTTTGAGCGTATCCGCGAGGAAGGCGCCACCGGTTTTCCGCTTGTGCCGACGATGGCAGCGATGATCCTGCAGATGCGTGACCTGGAGCCGGGCTTCCTGCCCAGCGTTCGCTATATTTCCAACACGGCGGCTGCCTTGCCGCCGGCGCATATAGAACGTCTGCGGTTCCTTTTTCCCGGTGTCAGGCTCTATTCGATGTATGGCCTGACGGAATGCAAGCGCTGCACCTACCTGCCGCCCGAGGAGCTCGATCGCCGGCCGGGGTCGGTCGGCATAGCCATCCCGAACACCGAAGCCTTTGTCGTCGACGACCACGGGCAACGCGTGCCGCCAGGCGTGGCGGGTGAGCTGGTCATTCGCGGACCGCACGTCATGCAGGGTTATTGGCGAAACGAAGCTGCGACGGAACGAGTGCTCAGAGCGGGCCCGGTTCCTTGGGAGAAGGTTCTCTACACCGGTGACCTGTTCAGGACCGATGAGGACGGCTTTCTCTATTTCGTCGGCCGCAAGGACGACATCATAAAGACGCGGGGAGAGAAGGTGGCCCCGAAGGAAGTGGAAGCCGTGCTTCACGCCCATCCTGGCATCGCGGAAGCCGTTGTCGTCGGCGTGCCGGATCCGGTGCTCGGGCATGCGATCGGTGCGCTCGTCATACGCTCGGATCCGAAGCTCAGTGAAACTGATGTCATGCGCCACTGCGCACGTCACCTTGAGGACTTCATGGTGCCCAAAATCATCGAGTTCCGCTTGGAATTGCCGAAGACGGATACGGGCAAGGTCAGCCGTCGGCTTGCGGTAGAGATGATGGAGGCCGCGCAATGAGTGTTCGCCCGACCCAAGACGCGCAGACCTTTCTGGCGCAGGCTCTGGCGATCGACCCTGCCGCCGAAACGGACAGAATCGTGACGGCCTTGCGCAAGCAGTTGCGCGGCATCCGCAAGCGCGGCCTCGTCCTCGGTCTTTCCGGCGGGATCGATTCCAGCGTTTCGGTCGCCTTGGCCGCGAGGGCCATCGGCGGCCAGAATGTACTCTGCCTCTTCATGCCGGAAAACGATTCCGATCCGGAAAGTCTACGGCTCGGCCGGCTTGTCGCCGATACTTTCGGTGTCGAGGCTATTGTGGAGGATATCGGGCCGGCCCTGCGTGCGATGGGCTGCTACCAGCGTCGCAACGCTTTCATCCGCGAACTGGTCCCGGAATACGGCGAAGGCTGGGCCTCGAAGATCGTGATTGCGAACGCCCTCGAGGGCGAGGGCTACAACATTTCGTCGCTGGTGGTGCAGGACCCCAAGGGCAAGCAGACCAAAATAAGAATGCCACTCCCGGTCTATCTCGGTATCGTCGCCGCCACCAACATGAAGCAGCGCACCCGCAAGCAGATCGAATATTATCATGCCGATCGGCTGAACTTCGCCGTTCTTGGAACGCCCAACCGGCTGGAATACGATCAGGGCTTCTTCGTCAAGAACGGTGACGGCGCGGCGGACGTCAAGCCGATCGCCCACCTCTATAAAACGCAGGTCTACGCGCTCGCGGCCTATCTCGGCGTTCCCGAGGAAATCCGTATCCGGCCGCCGACCACCGACACCTATTCGCTGGCGCAGACGCAGGAGGAGTTCTACTTCTCGCTTCCCTATGACCGCATGGATATTTGCCTTTGCGGTATCAACAACGGCGTGGCCGCCGAAGCGGTGGGGCAGGCGGCGGGATTGACTGCCTCGCAAGTTGAACGCGTCTGGACCGACATCGCCGCCAAGCGCAAGGCGACGCGCTATCTGCATCTGCGTCCGCAACTTGTTGATGAAGTCGAGGAAGTCGATACCTGACCTGCCTCTCCAACCTAAAGCGCGTCGCGTTTGACCGGCCTCAACCGGCCTCATGCGACGCGCTTTAGGTTGTTGTTTTTATGCATGTCGTTATCGCGAAACCGCTGCACACTTTTGCGCGACATGCATTAGCCACGGCGAGCCCTACAGGGTGACCGATGTTCCGCACCCACATTGCCCTGTCCGTCTTGATCTGTGATCGGCTTTCCGTGGACGAGCAAAGGAAGTTTCTCGATGGAGACTACGTTGGAGGTTCTCGGGTTCGCCTTGCGCTCTGGCGAGAGGCTGGCGAACCGGAATGCGGTAGGCCAGTCGGACGGAAATCGGCGGTGCTGGACTAGTTGCCGTGGACAAGGCTTAATGCTGCGCGGCGAGATTGCCGGGGGCGATTATGAGATCACCGCAGCAAATGACCGATGGCGGCGATGTTCTCGATGCTGTCGTCATCGGGGCCGGCTGGGCCGGCCTGGGTGTCAGCTATTGGCTGGCGCGACGGGGCCTGCGCCACAGCGTATTGGAGCGGGGCCGCATACGAGAGACCTGGCGCACACAGCGATGGGATCTATTTCGGATGAATACTCCCAACGTGCAGACCGTCATGCCGGGCGATTGCTATGACGGTCCGGATCCGGATGGTGCCCTGACGCGCGATCAGTTCGTCACTCTCCTTGAGGATTTCGCCGGGCGCAACGCGCTGCCGATCGAACCGGATACTGCGGTAAGCGAACTCACGCACGAGGATGGCGCCTATCGGCTGACCACCTCACAGGGCACGCTTTGGGCGCGCAATGTGATCGTCGCAAGCGGCAGCCTGAATTGTCCGGTGCGCCCGGTCTGGGCCGCGGCGTTGTCGCCCGCTCTCCGCCAGATCGACGCTTCCGGCTACCGCAGCGCTGCCGATCTGCCCGATGGAGCGGTGCTGGTGGTCGGAAGCGGCCAATCTGGTGCTCAGATCGCGGAGGAATTGGCAGACGCAGGTCGAACGGTCTTCCTTGCGACCAGTCGTGTCGGACGGCTTCCACGGCGCTACCGGGGTCGCGACATCATGGTCTGGCTGCTCGAAAGCGGGTTTCTCGACGTGCGCCGGGAGGAATTCATTCGACTTGCGGGACGCATCCCGCCGCGTGGTGTGCTCGGGTCGATGTATACGATAAGCCTTCAGGCGCTGAGCGCCCAGGGTGTCGTGCTTCTTGGGCGTCTCACCGGCATCGAGGATGGCGGCAGCCTCTCGTTTGCCGACGATCTCGAAGCGAATGCCCGCTTTGCGGATGAAGCCTCCGAAAATGTCAAACGCCATGTCGACGACTATATCAGCCGCATGGGGATCGATGCACCCGTTGCGGAGCCCGACCCGGCGGAGACGGTCGCGATGCGTCAGCCGAACCCGACGATCGGTTCGCTCGATCTCTCCCGCTCCGGCGTAACGAGCGTGGTGTGGTGCACGGGCTTTAAGGGCGATTTCAGTTGGATGAGGCTTCCCGGTGCGCTCGACAGCGCGGGACAGCCTGTTCACGCGGATGGCGTGGCCGCCCTGCCGGGCCTTTACTTCGCAGGGCTGGACTTCGCCTCCACACGCAAGTCAGGCATCATCTTGGTGATCGCCGAGGAAGCACCTCGCCTTGTCGAACATATCGCAGGGCATTCGTGACCGCCTTTGGCATAGTCAAGAAACTCCTGACAGTCAGGGCCGTGATCAGTGTCAGAGGCCGGCAGATCGTCAGCCACCGCCTTGCGCCGCGGGCAAAGGCCTCCAACGATCAGCCAATAACTTCGCTCCCGCACGACCGAATGCTTCAGGTGAAGCCGCCGCCGATCAGCCGGCTCCACTGCTCGCCCGCAAGCCCGTTCAGGAAGGCTTGAGAGTTCTTCATGGCATCCAGAAGCTCTGGATCGCGGGAATGCACCACGGTCGAGGCAACGGTCAGGAAAGCGATGCGTCGCCCAAGCATTGCCTCCAGAAGTGCGGGTTGAATGCGCCCGCGCAGGCCGCTGACGCCGCGTACGGCGGCATGATCGATCAGGCAGTCGATCACCGAACCCGCCTGACCGGGAAGGGCGAGGATCTGCAGCACGCGACCGATTTCACCCGCCCGTGCGTAATAGGCGAATGCGCCGACATTGCTGCCGACCGGCGATGTCACGGAAACGTAGATAAGCTCGCCGAGCTCCGGCTTTTGTGCCGCATCGATCAGGATATGAGCAAGTTGGCTTTCCGCCCACGCCGGGCGCAGGGCGAACTGGGCGGTCAACGGTTCGACGAGCTTGGCAAATGTGTCGCTGTCGATTTCGGATGTCCGAAAGGCGCCATGGCCTGCCCCGTCCGCCGCCACACCGGACCAGCGTCGTTCGCTGGACTTCATTCGCCTGCAATAAAATCGGTCGAGGGCATGCGCAAACGGATTAAGCATTCTGGCAAGCTTCATGCGACTGGCGGAAAGGCCGAGCACAAAGCTTGACGGCCGCATCACGCGTACCCAATCGAGACTGTATTGCGGCAGGACCACGCCGCGCAGCCGTGTCCACAACCTTGCAGAGATGTCGTTGGCCGTCTCGCTGAAGGAGATGTCTTGCGGACCATCCAGGTAAGCTTTCAACAAGCGGGCTCCGGCCATCGGGTCGCGCTCATGATCCTCGACCATGAGCGAGCTGCAGATGGCGGCTCGTAATTGCCGGCCGTTGAACTGCATCGGCAATGCGTGAACGCCGACAAATCCGGAGACGCGGCCGGCTGCGTTGACGTGGACAAGCGACCGCAGATCGCCTCCGCAACCCGGCGCCTCCAGATAAAACCGTCTCATATAGTCGATGAGCGCTGGCGTCGCTTCGGTCCGCTCTTTGCGCAGCACGCGTTGAAACATGCCTGCGACTGCCGGAAGATCGGCACCTTCCAAGGCGCGAATGACGCTCAAGCCCGGCTCCCGGCACCGGAGTCCCCGCGTTTCCAGACCATGGCAAGGCAAGGCTTCCCATCGGCCATCGCGGCGACCGTCGGGTGTTCGTAGCGGTGCAATCTCGACCAGTTGCAATCGCTCCGGTGGCCGAAAGCAGAGCTGTAATGCTGCGGCAAGGTAGGCCCTTTGCTTGATCATGAAAACGAGCGTCGTTGCTGTTACCAACTTCGGGTAAACCGATGTTGAAGTATTGGTAGCGAATCGAGTTTTATCGGACGCAGCCTTGTTTCGTCGGTGCCGCCGCACGTCCGGCGAAGGCTCAGCCTGCAACTTCCGGTGCGAAGCCAAGTCGCTTGGCTACTATCCTTGCCCGCGTCGCCGGTCTTGAGACGAACCATGGCAAGTGCTGCCATGATCTGCCGCTGTTGCCTGGTGCAGGAAAAAAACCGGCGCCAAAATCGACGATCATGGCGGAAGCAGCCGGAAATCCTTGCCTTCGGGCAGCAGCTGCCCGCCGTCGACGATGATGGTCGTGCCGGTGATGTAGCTGGCGTCGTCCGAGGCCAGGAACAGGAAAGCATTGGCCACGTCGCGCGGGCTGCCGAGGCGGCCGAGCGGTATGGAGTCCTCCATGTTCTTTATATAGGCGGCGCCGCGATGCAGCTGGATTGCTTCGGTGAGGATATTGCCGGGTTCGACGCCGTTGACGGTGATGCCATAGGCAGAGAATTCGAGAGCGGCCGAACGGATCAGGCCGTTGATGCCGGCCTTGGTCGCCGAATAGTGGCCGTGACCAGGGCTGGTGACGTGCGGGCCGGTGATGGAGGAGGTGAACAGCATGCGGCCAAAGTGCTGCGCCTTCATCGGAACGAGCGCGACCCGGGCTGCATTGAAGCTGCCGCGCAAATTGACCGCCATGACACGGTCCCAGTCCTCCGGACTGGTGTTTTCCAGCAACTGCCACGGATAGATGCCGGCATTCTGGACCATGATTTCGAGACGGCCGTGATGGTCGAGCGCCAGTGCAACGGCGGCCTCCGCATCGGCCATCTGCGAGATGTCGGTGCGAATGAAGGCAGCGCCGAGCTCATCCGCGGCCGCTTGCCCGGCCTCGACCTCGGTATCGGCCAGGACCAGTTTCGCGCCCTCTTCGGCAAAGCGCTGTGCGATGCCCTTGCCGATGCCGCGCGCACTGCCGACGATCAGCGCGATCTTGTCTTTGAGCCGCCCGGTCATGCCAGCCTCTGGCGAATGGTTTGCTTGAAAGCGTCGAGCAGCACGGCGGCAAGCACCAGCAGGCCATGGATCACCTCGGTGAAGTTGGCCGGAAGGCCCATGAGGTTGATCGCGGTGTTGATGGCCGACAGCAAAAGCACGCCGGCATAGACGCCGGGCAGTGTGCCGACGCCGCCCTTCAGGCTGACACCGCCGATGACGACGGCGGCGAACGCGTTGAACAGCAGGCCGACGCCGAGATTGGCGGTGGCGCCGGAGGTGCGGATCACCAGCAGCCAGCCGGCAAGGCCGGCGATGGCGCCAGCGAGAACGAAGGCGATGACGAGGTTGCGGTTGACGCGGATGCCGGCGCGGAAGGTTGCGGTCTCGTTGCCGCCGATCATGACGAGGTGCCTGCCGAAGGGGGTCTTGGCCATGATCAGCGAGAAGATCACGAAACACGAAATGGTAATCCAGGCGGTGAGCGGCAGGCCAAGGAGGCGCTGAATGCCGAACCAGCGGATTGCCGGCGCAAGATCCTGCGCGGAGCGGCCGCCAGAAATAACCAGCACGAGGCCGCGCACCCAGATGTAGGACGCCAGCGTGATGATGAAAGCACTCATCTTCACCTTCACAACCAGGTAGCCGTTGATGGCGCCGATGATGCCGCCGACAACGAGGGCAATAAGCAGCGAAACCGGAACCATCAGCCATTCCGGATGCAATTGGACGCCAAGGCCGATACCCGCCGAGCAAAACAGGATGCCGACCGCCATGGCGCCGAGCGCCGCCACGGATTCGACGGACAGGTCCATGTGGCCGGTGATGATGACCAGCGCCAGGCCGATCGACATGACGCCAAGCACGCTCGACGCCTCTATGATGTTGGCGAAGATGCCGAGCTGGAAATAGTTTGGAATGAAGATGGAGAAGACCACCAGCACGAAGACCAGCATGAACCAGACGAGGTTGTCGAGGGTGAACTCGAGGGCGTGGCGCGTGCGGGGATTCATGTGCTGATCCGACTGGCGCATGACCCCGAAAGCCGATTCGATTTTCGGGATTATGCGCGGATTGAAAATTGCTGCAGCGTGCCTGCGCGTTCGTTCTGACGTGCCGGGCTGCAGAGGTTGGGCTCCGGGCCGGCGTGGCCCGAAGCCCTAGGCGACTTTGCTATTCGACCGGCTTCACGGTGTCCGTGGGCGGCTTCATATTGCCCCAGAAGGCCGGGTTGTCGACGTTTTCCTTGGTGATCGCAGCGCCGGGGATCTTGATATTTGGCCCCCAGGCTTCCTTGGTCACGGTCGACTTGAGGCCGAGCACGTCGTACTCGCCCGGCTTGATCTCCTGCTTGTTGACGACCTTGTCCATGAACATGGCGGCGGCGGCGGCCTGAGCGTAGAGCGGCTGCTCGACTTCGACGTTGAGCCAACCCTTGCGGATCAGGTCGAGGCCGACCGGCGCACCGTTCGAGCTCATCAGCATGACGTCGCCCGGCTTCTTGCCGGCGGCCTCGAGCGAGGCGACGGCGGCGACCGAGAGGTGCGCCGCATGGCTGAAGATCAGGTCGATATCCGGGTTGGCAAGCATCTGGTCGGCAACGATAGTGCCGGCATTGCTGGCTTCCCATTGCATGGCAGGCACCGAGATGATCTTAACGTCCGGGAACGCCTTCATCTTCTCCTCGAAACCCTTCTGGATGTCGAGCGTGTAGGGGTCGCCAGGATCGCCGAGCACCTGGAGGATCTTGCCTTTCACCGATCCGTGCTTCGCCTTCAAGAGCTTCTCGGCCTGATCGGCGGCAATCTGGCCGATCTCGACCGTTCCCGCCACCGAAGTGAAGTCGGACGGTGTCGAGGTGATCTGGCGATCGAACTCGACCACCGGGATGCCGGCGGCGCGGGCGGCCTCGATAGACGGCTTCAACGCATTGAAATCGACGGCAGCGAGAATGATCGCCGACGGCTTGAGCGCGATGACGTCGTTCATTTGCGATTGCTGAGCGTCGGTCTTGTTATCGGCGTTCAGCGTCTTCATCTCGTAGCCGACCTGCTTCAGGAACATCTCCAGAGCGCTCACCGAGCCGGTCTGGAATTCGTCGAGCAATGTCGGCACCAGGTAGTAGACGGTGCCCTTGGACTGGGCAAATGCCGGCGTGAGCGTGGCAAAGGCCAGTGCCAGGATACCGAAGACAGCAAGAAGTATTTTCTTCATGTCGTTCGCTCCTTTTGCGCCGGACCCCTCATTTGTCCCTCAGCCTGCCGGTCCGGCACCGGCGAGCGTCTCTCCGGTGATCATGTTGACCACCGCGTCGGGACTTGTCTTGTTGCGCGCGACATCGCCCGCCACGACACCTTGCCGGATCACCACGATCCGGTCGGCGACCTGGAAGGCCTGCTGCATGATATGGGTGATGATGACGACGCCGATACCTTGGCTCGCCACCTGGCGGATCATGTCGAGACCGCGCCGCGTCTGCTCGACACCGAGTGCTGCGAACGGCTCGTCGAGAAGCACGAGCTTGCCGCCAAAATGCACGAATCGGTTGAGTTCGATGGCCTGCCGCTGGCCGCCCGAGAGGTGCTCGACATTGGTTCTGAGCGATGGGATACGCGTGCCTGCGCTGGCCAGCGCCTTTTCGACCACCTGCTCCATGGCGGGTTCGTCGAGCACGGGAACGCCAAGAAATTTCCTGGTGATCTCGCGGCCCATGAAGAAATTGGCCACCACGTCGACATTGGTGCAAAGCGAGAGATCCTGGTAGACGGTCTCGATCCCCGCCGCCTTGGCCTCGGCGGGAGATTTGGCGAGGAATTCCTTTCCTTCGAACAGCATGTGACCGGAGGTCGGCTCCAGCCCGCCGGCGATGATCTTGACCAGTGTCGATTTGCCGGCGCCATTGTCGCCCAAAAGCGCCACCACCTCGCCCTTGCCGATCGAGAAGCTGATGCCCTTGAGCGCTTCGATCGCGCCATAGTTCTTGGCGACGTTGTCGAGCACCAGCAGAGGTTCACTCATGCCGCGATCCCCTTGCCTTGCAGGATATCTCGCCCGCGTTCGCGCTCGGCGGTGAATATCTGGCCGAAGCGTGGCGAAAGCACCCCTGAGACGGCAAGCGCTGCGGCCCCGCGCAGCACCGCATGCTGGCCGCCGCGCGCGACGGTGACACGGGGCGCCGTGCGGTCCTTTCGCGCCGAGATCGAGTTGGGAAGGTTCGCAACCGAACCGGCCAGTCGTTCAAGCAAATCGGTGGACGCCAGCCCGCCGAGGATGATGGTTTCGGGATCGAACAGGTTCTCGATGATGGTGATGGCGTTGCGGAAGATCGGCCCGACTTCGCTGACCCACTCGGCGTCGCTGATGTTCCGGCGCCGCAGCGCCTCGAGCGAGAGGTACCGTTCGAGGCAGCCGCGATTGCCGCAGGGGCACGGCTCGCCACCAGGCGCGACAGGGATGTGACCGATTTCGCCGGCATTTCCCCAGGCGCCGCGCAACGCGCTTCCGTCATGCACCATGACGCCGCCAAGACCGACTCCGAAATAGAGATAGTAGTATTCGGAATACCCCGTCCCGAGGCCATACAGGCGCTCGCCCATTGCCGCGGCCGCCATGTCGGTCTCAAAAAACGCGGGCAGCCCGGTCGAGGCCTCCAGCCGTTCCCGAAGCGCCACGTCCTTCCAGCCGGTCATCGTCGTCGGGCCGATAAAGCTCATCGACTCCACCCCGAAAGGGCCGGGCAGCGCCATGCCGATGCCGAGAACGCGACCGCCAGGCCGCAGTCGGGTCAATTCAAGCACCATCGAGCCGATCAGGTCGAAGGCGTGGTCGGGCGTAGCGTTGGGGGCATCGCGGTAGGCGCTCTCGATCACGTCTCCGCTCAAATTGATCAGCGCTGCATTGATACCCAGCGGGGTGACATGGATGCCGACGGCATAGCCGCCCTCCGGGTTGATCCGCAGGGTCGCCGGGGGCAGCCCGCGCCCCCGCGGCTCTTCGCGCATGGACAGAACGTAGCCGTGTTCTTCCAACTCGCGAACGATGGTCGATACCGTTTGCACGGTGAGCCCGACCCGCCGGGCAATTTCGCCGCGGGCGATCGGACCGTGAAGGCGGATGGATTCGAGGACGATGCGCCTGTTGTAAGGCCTCCCGAATTCCTGATTGGTCCCCCGCAGTGCCATGTCTTGCGTCCCTAGGAGACATGAGGTTCGCACCGAATATTTATTCAGTCAAATGGAATTCAAAAAAGAATTTCAAGCGCGATCCCGGCTAAGTCGCATTCCTTCGCGCCCCCCTCTGTCCTGCCGGACATCTCCCCCACAAAGGGGGAGATTGACAGCTTCGACGCGGTGCTCATTCATGAGAGACTGGCGATTGACGAAAGCCGGGATAACGCCGATCTCCGCAATGGGCAGGGCTATCGCAGGTAGAAAGCCGAGGCTTTCGCTCTACGATGTACCCCACCCCTAGCCCCTCCCCACAAGGGGGAGGGAGACTTCCGCTGGCGCTGACCTCGGCAAATTGCCTGCCTTTCGGCGCCAAGGGGAAGTAAGGGCGCGCGGCAGCGTTCCCTCCCCCTTGTGGGGAGGGTTAGGATGGGGGTCCACCTTCGCAAAAATCCAAATACGATTGCCCTGCCGCAATGGGGGAGATGGTCGGCACGACAGGCTGCAACTATGCCAGGGAATTAGATCAGAGGTACTGCGCGACCTTCTTGCCGACCCTGAGGAAGCGCAGCGGGTCGATGGCTTCGCCGTTGTGGCGGATCTCGTAATGCAGATGCGGGCCGGTCGAGCGGCCGCTGCTGCCGGTCTTGCCGATGACGTCGCCGGCGTTGAGCCTCTCGCCGACGGTCACGTCGATTTTGCTGAGGTGCCCATAGCGGGTCGCAAAGCCGTTGCCATGGTCGACCTCGACCATGCGGCCATAGCCGCCGTTCCAGCCGGCCTTGACGACGATGCCGGGCGCCGTGACCTTGGCGGGCATTCCGGTCGGCGCCCTGAAATCCATCCCTGAATGCAGCGCGGCGGTGCCGAGCAGCGGGTCGGTGCGCACGCCGAACGGGCTGGTGACAGAGCGACCGGGGGCGGGATTGGCGAGCGGCAGCCGTCGCGCCTCCGTCTTCAGACGGTCGAGCGCGTCCAGCGCCTCGTCGAGTTCCCTTACCTTGCTGTCGAACGTCATCGAACTGTCGAGCGGTATCAGCGGACCGCCGGCATCGCTCTTGCCGAAATCGCTGTCGACCGGCAGGCCAGCCGCCTCGAGCGCCTGAGAGATCGCGTCGGCGTTTCTGTAGGCGTTGTCGGCAAGCGTGGTGATGCGGGTGAGCTGCTGGCTCTCTATGGCCTTGAGCGACTCGTTGATCGATACGAACAGTCTGTCGGCACGATCGGCCGCCGTGTCGCTCGGCAGCGGATCGGTGCGGGTCGACCACAGGGAGAACGGCCTGGTATCGCCGGCGCTAGGGTTGGCGCCGACGCTGGCAACCGAATAGGCCTGCGGCTGGGCGTCGGTCCCGTCGGCGCGTTTATCAGGCTTCGCGGACGCAGCAGTGCCCGCGGCAGCTGGCGTGCCGGCATCGCTCTCGCTGCGTTCGAGGAGCGGGCCGAGGCGGCCATGGCGCAGGCTGAGCTGGGTCTGTCGTTCCAGCAGTTCGCCAACCTTGGTTTCCATGAGCTGCTGGTCGAGAAGCTGACGGCTGGTGATCCGCTCGACCTGGGCGCGTAGTGCCGAGATGCGGTCCTCATAGGCCTGCTGCATGCGCGCCTGCCGTGCCGTGGTCGCGCCGATCAGGTCGTCGCGCAGCACGAGATAGGAGGTCGCCAGCAGATAGCCTATCGCCATCGCGGCCAGGGCGGAGCCGCAAAATGCGGCTGCCCATGGCCGTATGGTGAAATGCCTTATCTCGTTGCCCCGGGCGATAATGACCGTGTGGGGCTCCTTGCGCCTGCCGAAGACCGTTGACTGACTGGCTACGTTCACGGGACCAAGCTTTCGTTACGACACCAACGACAAGCCTGATTACACATCATTAAGGTTAACGGTCGGTTGCTAACGCCCAGATGCTTGCAGCCCATGGGTTGCAGCCGAATTGGCATCAGGGGCTGACGTGCAGGCTCCGGCGCCTGATGCCTCACATTCGGCTTCAGGCCACAGCCGGTGTTTACGTCAAAGCGCGCGCACCGCCTCCAGCACCGCCTCGGCATGGCCTTTGACGCGAACGTTTCGCCAGATCCGGGCGATCCGCCCGTCGCTGCCAATCAGGAACGTTGCACGCTCGACACCCATATAGCGGCGACCATAAAGCTTCTTCTCGACCCACAGGTGATAGGCTTCGATCACTTTGCGCTCCTCGTCGGCGACAAGGTCGATGGTCAGATCGTATTTTGATTTGAATTTGTCGTGTTTTCGGACGCTGTCCGGCGACAGGCCGATGACGGCGGCGCCGAGCTTTTCGAATTCGGGCTTCAGCTGCGAAAAGCCGATCGCCTCATTGGTACAGCCGGTGGTGTCGTCCTGCGGATAGATGTAAAGCACGACCGGCTTTCCGAGGAAGGCCGCGAGGCTGAGCGATCCGCCGCCGTCGCGGGGAAGATCGAATTGCGGCGCCAGATCGCCGACGTCGAGATCAGCCATATCGATGCCCTTGTTTGTGGTTACGCGCCAAGCCGCATCGATATAATGTGAAACTGGGATTCGTCCACCGGTCGAGTTCGTTCAACGGAAAATTGCGTGGATCAGGAGCAGCCGCAGCACGAGAAGATCAGATTCAGGCGTGATGAGATCACCGACCTGGGTGCCTTCCCGTCCGCGTGCCGCGTACCGCCGCTCGGCCAGGCGTCGATCGGCCGCGGCGTTCGTATTCTTGCGCGGCTGTTTGCCGGCCTTATGGCCCTTGTGCTGCTGGCCGCTGTCGCTGTGTATGCGATCGGCATGTCCGGTTTCGGCGCCGAGCGGCTGCGGGCCGAAGCGGAAACGGCCATCGAGAAATTGGCCGGCGTCGACGTCGATGTTGCGGTTGGGCCGGCCCGTCTGACGCTCGACGGGTCGAGCTTCATCGCGCTGCAGGTCAGCGACGTCAGCCTCAAAGCCGCCGACGGCAAGCCAATGGCCGACGCCGGGCGTGTCCGCTTCGGCATAAGGCTGATACCGCTGCTTTCGGGCGAGGTGCGGCTCACCAGCGCCAGGATTTCCGATGCACGCATCGTGATGGCGGCGCTGCCGTCGGGCGGCGACTGGACGGCGGCGCTGCGCAATGAAGATGGCCTCGTCGACCCGGAAAGACTGTCCGATGCGGTCTTTGCCAACATCAACCACGCGCTCGATGCGGTGCGCGAGGATTCGATGCGCCAGATCGACCTCCGCAATGTCGACCTCGTTCTGCCCGAGGCGGGGTCGGTCAAACTGGTCAGGATCACAGATGCCGCCGTTGCGCAGTCGGGGCCGGGCGGCATGGAGTTTTCATCCGACGCGGATATCGACGGCAGGGCGCTCACCATCGCTGCCTCAGCCACCCGGGATACGACGACACAGCGCGTGACGGCGTTGGATGCCAGCGTCGAGATAGCGCAGACCGGCGAGGCTGCGGCCGCGCCGGGCGGGACGCTGGGTGCGATTGCCTTGAAGCTGGCGGGGTCGGAAGGATCCGGCGAGAACGCGTCGCGGCTGACGGCCTCGTTGTCGTTCGCCGGTTCCGTGCTCGATTTTGGCTCGCGTGGCTCGCTTACAGCAGACGCCGATCTGGATGCGACACTTGTCGCCGGGTCGAACAAGATCCAGGTCGACAAGCTGCTGTTGAAAACCGATCGCTCGATCTTCAATTTCGCTGGTTCGATCGGGCCGAAGCCTGCGACCGGGACAGCGGGCGAGGAGCCATCCTATCGCTACGACCTGACCAGCGACGGCTCGACGCTGGCGCCTTCGGAATCCTCCGAACCTGCGCTCAATTTCATCGCCCGCGTCGCCGGCGTCTACCAGACCAGGAGCCACAAGCTCGTGGCCGAGCAGATCGGGATCAGGTCCGGAACCGCCAGCGAGGCACTGGGCACGGCTTCGGTTGAGTTCGCTAGGGGAAAGGTGCCGGGCATATCTGTTGCCTTCAACGTCCACGACATGCCGGTCTCGCATGTCAAGCAGTTGTGGCCCTGGTTTTCCGCGCGAAAGGTTCGCCTTTGGGTGCTGAAGAACCTGTTCGGCGGCCGCGTCGTCGATGCGAGCCTGCAATTCCAGGTTGCGCCAGGGCGTCTCGGCAACGGGATCCCGCTTTCATCAGATGAAGTGTTCGGCCGTTTCCAGATCGAGGGATCGCGTTTCGATACGGCCGGCCACATCCCGCCGATACGCGATGCCGCGGGCGTCGCCGAATTCCACGGCAACGACGTCGACATCGCCTTGTCCTCGGGCAACGTCTATATGGGCAGCGGCCGCACGGTGGCGGCAAGCAACGGCACGATGACGATCAAGGCGGCGAACCGCCCGCCGGTGATCGGCGCGCTCGATATCGACGTCGCCGGGGAAGCGTCCGCAATCGCCGAACTCGCCTCTTATGATCCGATCAATGCCATGCGCCATGTCGGCCTGCTGCCGGAAGATCTGTCGGGCACGGTGACCGGCCACGTCAAGGCGGACATTCCGCTACAGTCCGGCGTCGACAGGTCGAAACTCGATTGGCTGGTGACGCTCGATTACAAGGACCTGTCGCTGGGCAAGCCGTTCGAAGGCCAGACGGTGACCGACGCCGACGGTTCGATCAGTGTGGAGCCTGAGAAGGCCGTGATCTCCGCCAAGGCGCTGCTCAACGGCATTCCAGCCGAACTCGACCTGATCGAACCGCTCAGGGATGGCGGACCGCCACGCAGCCGGAAAGTGGCGCTGGTGCTCGACGACAAGGTGCGTGCCGCCGCCATGCCTGGCCTGTCGGAGCTGCTTTCGGGAACCGTCAAGGTTGAGATCGACAAGAGCGGCACGGGCAACGAGACTGTTTCGGCGGACCTGACCAATGCCAGGCTGGACATTCCCTGGGCAGGCTGGAGCAAGGGACCCGGCATTCCAGCCGATGTCACCTTCGCCATGGCCAAGTCAGGCGACACCACGACGCTGTCCGACTTCGACCTGAATGGAAAGACTTTTTCGATCGACGGCGGCGTGGTGCTGGTCAACGGCGCCCTGTCCTCGGCGCGGTTCAGCAACGTCAAGTTGAACCGGGGAGACGACGTTGCCGTGTCGGTGAAACGATCGGGCAAGGGCTACGCGATCGACATCAGCGGCAGCGCGCTGGACGCGCGCTCGCTGATCAAGCAATTCACGTCCGATGTCGACACCGCCACCAAGGCCACGGGTTCCGACGCGATTTCGGTGAGCGCCGATGTCAATTCCCTGACCGGCTTCCACAACGAGACACTGTCGAACCTGAAGCTCGACTACAGCGCCGCCGGCTCCAGGGTGAACGGCCTCAAGGTGAGCGCCACGGCAAGTTCGGGTGCTGCCATAAGCATCAGCAATACGACCGGCGCTGGCAGGCGTGCCCTCAATGTAACGTCGGCCGATGCCGGCGCCATACTGCGGTTCCTCAACATCTACGAGCATATGGAGGGCGGTTCGATCACGCTGGCGCTCGCCGGGGCGAGCGATGGGCCGATGAAGGGCCAGGTCGACTCGCATGATTTCTTCGTGGTCAACGAGCCGAAACTCGCCTCGCTCGTATCGACGACGCCGGCCGGTGACAGCCGCAGCCTCAACGAAGCCGTCAAAGCCAATATCGACACGTCGAGAGTGAAGTTCGAGCGCGGCTTTTCCGAGATCGAAAAGGGCGCCGGCTATCTGAAGCTGGCCAATGGCGTGCTGCGCGGCCCGCGGATCGGCACCACCTTCCAGGGCACGCTCTACGACCAGAACAACAACATGGACATGACCGGCACCTTCATGCCGGTCTACGGCATCAACCGCATTTTTGGCGAACTGCCGCTGTTCGGTGCGCTGCTCGGCAATGGCCGCGATCGCGGGCTGATCGGCGTGACCTACCGGCTCAGGGGCGATGCCAACAAGCCGAAACTGGACGTCAATCCGCTGTCGGTGATCGCGCCGGGAATTTTCAGGTCGATCTTCGAGTACCGGTAAGGTCAAAACCCAATCACTTCGAGCGACCGAGTCTTGGCCCTCAGTGGATCGCCCCGGCTGAATTCACGCCCATGACCCCTGGACGAAGCCGCTCGCGCGCCAGTGCCGCGCGAGCGGCTTCGTCCTTGGGTGGGGGGCCGGTCTTTTTTGCCTGTCCCCGATTGGATCTGGTTCGTAGTTACGGGCTGGCTAGGCAATACCGGCTTTCAGCAGTCCTTCGCGGACGTGCTGCACATCAGACTCCTGGGCATAGTGCAGGGTGGCGATAAATGAATCGAGGTCGAATTGGGGATCGAGCGTTCTGATCTTGCCTAGATGCGCCGCGGCCGCGATTTCGTCGCCGAGCCAGCCGTAGCAGGCAGCGGCGAAAGCGTGCTGAACCGAGTCCATGGTTGACAGATGCATGAAAGCTTCGATCGCCTCGCCATACTGGCGCGCGGCGAAATGCGCCTTTCCCAGATGGCTCCAGAACCTCTCCGGGTGGTGCGGGTTCAACTGCATTGCCTTGCGGATCCATTCAATTCCCTCTTCCGGCCTCCCCAGCCACGTCAATAACTCGCCTTGCTGCACCACCACGAGGTCGTAATTGGGATTGAGGGCGAGGGCGCGCTCTTGATGGTAGCGCGCTGTGGTCAGCTCATTGTTGTTCACGTTCACTGCGGCGAGGATGCGGTGGACATCGGCATCGTTGTCGTCCAGCGCCAGCGCCCTGTCCAGCGCTGCCATGATGTCGTTCCAGACGGCATCCCTGTCTTGGCACCAGTTATGGACCCAGGCCTGGCCAAGAATGCAGGCCCGCCAGGCATGGGCATGGGCATAATCGGGGTCGAGCGCGACGGCCCTGCCTATCAAGGTTTGCGCGCGTTCATTATCCGCAATCGTGCTTCGGTGATGCAGCACCTTGGCAGCAAGCACACATTCATACGCGGCCATGTTTGCAGGTTTCGCCCGCGCGAGCTGGTCCCGCTGAGCCGCCTCGACACGACCGGGCAGCGTGGCTGCGATCGCCGCGGTCACCTCATCCTGAATCGCGAATATGTCGTCCAGCTTCCGGTCATATTTGTCTGCCCAAATATGAGCGTCATTCGCCGTGTCGATGAGCTGAACCGTCACGCGCACCCTGTCGCCGATCTTGCGGACGCTTCCCTCCACCAGGTATTGGACGTCGAGTTTCTCGGCCACCTCGCGCACATTCACGGCGCGGTTCTTGTAGACGAAGCTGGAATTGCGCGAGATGACGAACAGCTCATGGTGGCGGGACAGTTCGGTGATGATGTCCTCGGTCAGTCCGTCCGCGAAAAATTCCTGCTCGGGGTCGCCGCTCATGTTGTTGAATGGCAGCACCACTATCGAAGGTTTCGAGATGGATCGCTTTGCCTCGACTTCTGGCAGGACATGACTGTCAAACCCAATGCGATAGAGGCGAACCGGGCGGCTGATGTTCTTTAACGTCTTCTCGCCCAGGTCCTCCATGGCAATTTCGAGACGGTCGGCAATTTGGGTCGCCACCGCTGCGGTCACGCAGATACCGCCGACGTCGGCGAGTTGCTCGATGCGCGAGGCAATATTGACGCCGTCGCCGAAAATGTCCTCATCGTCGAAAATGATGTCGCCGAGATTTATGCCGATCCTGAATTCGATACGCCGTTCTTGCGGCACATCCGAATTGCGCCGTTTCATGCGCTGTTGGATTTCCACGGCGCATTTCACGGCATCGGTCACGCTCTGGAACTCAACGAGCATGCCGTCTCCGGTGGTCTTGATGATCCGGCCCTTGTTCTTCGCGATGGCGGGATCGACCAGTTCTATGCGATGGGTCCGAAGGCGTGCGAGCGTGCCGGATTCGTCGGCCTCCATTAGCCGACTGTAGCCCGCCATATCGGCAGCCAGAATTGCGGCTAGTCTCTGTTCCATCGCTTGAACCAAAAACCAAGCCTATCCTTCCTGGGCTGCCAAATCCAGCAATTTGGGCTTATGGCTGAAACAAGAAGTCTTCCTACCGCAGCAGCAAGAAAGGGCGGATCAGAACCTTCCGCCTTCCGCCAGGTGGCTGCGAACTCGATCGCATCAATGGCGGGAGACGCCCCGATCCGCGCGGCGTCAGACCGGAAACGTCCGATATGAACACGAGTTGGGACCATAGTGGCTGCACTCGCTGACGTCTGCAAATGGCGTGCGCCGTGACAAGGCGGCGCTTTCCAGTGGGTGCAAGTCCCACCCGGCAAGATGCTCCAGCCGGAAGCAACCGGAGCAGGCATGGAGGAGACAAAATGTCTGAAGCCTTCGGATAGTGGTCACGTAGGTGACCGCGCGAGTGTGCAGGCCGCAACGTGAGTGAACGCTGAGCAAGCCTCGAAAAGGACGATGTGCAGGCCGACCCACCAGCCATTGTGGGGAAGGCTGACACGAAATGGGTGAGTGTGAGCGACGATTGAACCCACTTTCGCTGCACCGGGGTACTGGCGGCAGCATGTACACAAGGAAAGCGCACGCAACACGGGAAGCCCCAGGACGTGGTCAGGGATGATCAACCGGACGCCCGCGAGGGACAGGCCGGGCGCGCTGGGGTGGCGGAGAGGCGCGTAGTACCGGGGAAGCCGGGTAATGCCGGTGGAGGGAAGGGGCCTCAGTTCAAGACGAACGCAACAAGTGGAGAGGGACCGGAGATTGGGAAACCTATCAACTCCGAAAAGTGTCCAGAAACTGCAGATGGCGTTACACGCGAAAGCGAAGGCAGAAGCCGGTTATCGCTTCTACGCCCTGTACGACAAGATCAGCCGCGACGATATTCTTGCGCATGCCTTTGCCCAGTGCCGCTCCAACAAGGGCGCGCCGGGTGTGGATGGTCAGGATATCGACGCGTACGGGCTTGAGCGATGGCTCGGCGAACTGGCGCTTGCGCTCAGGCAGGAGACTTACCGACCGGAACCGATCAGACGCGTGTTTATACCGAAGGCCAACGGCAAACTCAGGCCGCTGGGCATCTCGACCGTGCGGGATCGGGTCTGCATGACAGCAGCGATGCTGGTGCTGGAGCCGATCTTTGATGCCGACCTTCCACCGGAAATCTATGCTTATCGTGCCGGGCGCAATGCCCAGCAGGCGGTGATCGAGGTGGAGGAGCTGCTGTTCCGTGGTCATCCGGAAGTGGTGGACGCCGACCTCGCGGACTACTTCGGGAGCATTCCCCATGCCGAACTGATGAAGTCAGTAGCGCGCCGGATCGTTGATCGGCGCGTGCTGCATCTCATCAAGATGTGGCTGGAATGCCCTGTCGAAGAAACCGATGATCGAGGACGGAAGACACGCACGACCGAGGCGCGGGACAACCGGCGCGGCATCCCGCAGGGCTCACCCATCTCACCATTGCTGGCAAATCTGTACATGCGCCGGTTCGTGTTGGGATGGAAGAAGCGCGGCCTTGAGCAAAGCCTCGTCACCTATGCCGACGACCTTGTGATCCTGTGCAGGAGGGGTAACGCCGAAGCGGCGCTGCATCAACTGCGCGCGATCATGGGCAAGCTGAAGCTGACGGTGAACGAGGACAAAACACGAATCTGCAAGGTTCCGGAAGGCGAGTTCGACTTTCTGGGCTACTCGTTTGGACGGATGTACTCTCCGACAACTGGCAAAGCCGTCTGGGCTACCGGCCGTCGAAGAAAAGCATCAGGCGGGCTGTGGAGAATATCCACGCGCTCACCGAACGCCGAACGACATGGCAAGAGACCACAAAGCTGGTGGCTAAGGTGAACCGGGCATTGCGTGGGTGGGCCAACTACTTCTCTGTAGGGACCACCAGCAGAGCATACCGAGCGCTCGACAGCTACACAGCGGTGCGGTTGCGTCGGTGGTTGCGCCTCAAGCACAAGACCAGACGACGCAAGGGCGGGGCTTATCCAGACTCGCACCTTTACGAGCATATTGGGCTCGTACGTCTGACACGGCTTGGGCGCGATGTGCCGTGGGCGAAGGCGTGAGATCTTGTCCGAGAGCCGGATGCGGGAGATCTGCATGTCCGGTTCGATGAGCGGGGTGTGGAAATGGAGCCATGGTCGAACCAGTGAGGCACCGCCAGACGAAAGAGGCGGCAAACAGATATGTTCAACCTACCGCCACCGCGCCACATCTCGACTCTACGCCCTGTGCCGTTTCGGAACCGGGTGGACCTTGGGCAGGATCGCAATCAACCTAGGGTCAAAGTCGCATAAGATTGCAGTGCGGAACTCGTCAGCGATCGTCTACCTTGCAGCCTACCCGAATGTGAAACTATGACCCAACGGCGACATTTGTCTGGACCGTCGGTAGGTCTCGTCAGGGTGGAAACCGGAGTTCGACGCGAACCTAACAGAGCTCGCCGGCTGTTCACGGCTGCTCTACGCGCTCGGTCCTCGGACAAGCCGGCCAGAGAACTATCCTTCCAGAAGCGACGCGGGATCAACGGACGTCGCCTGGCCGGACGTGACGCGCAGGAGAGGGCATCTTTGCAACCGCGACGATCACTCCGGCACGCCGGAGATGCCCAGCGCCTCGACGTAACGCTCGGCGAACACCTTGTCCCGCCACGGGTTGATCTGTCTCTGCAGGGTGAGCGTGTAGGTCGGGAACGCCTCCATCAGCCGCCGCGCCGCCGCCTGCGCCTCGTCCAGCCGGTTGAGTTTGACCAGCGCCATGATCACCACCCGGTGCGAGGAGCCGTAGTTCGGCATCTCGTGCAGCGCGCGTTCTCCCCATGCCAGCGCTTCTTCGTAGCGCTCGAGCATCAGGTAGCTCATCCCGATGCCGGAGAGCGCGATGCCCTTCTCGGGGTCGACCGGGCTCAGCCGCATCGCCCTGTGAAAGTGCTCGATCGCGACGAGCGGGCGGCTGGAATGTGCGTTCACCCAGCCGCTGCCCGTATGGCCCTGCGCCGAATTGGGGTTGAGCAGCAGGGATCGTTCGATCGTGCCCAGCGCCATCTCGTAGTCCTTCGCGCTGTAGGCGATCACCTGCGCGGCGAAGCGTAGGCTGGTGGGGTCGTCGCGCGCTTCCGCCAGTACCTCGCGCGCCATGCGCGCGGCGACTCGGGTATCGTCGGGCTCGTGCCAGCACTGGCTCACGGATAGGCTGCGGATATAGGCGCCGAGTGCCTTCGCCAAGTTGAAGCTAGGGTCGATGCTGAGCGCCTCGTTGGTGAGCCGGCGCACGTCGGCAAAGCCTTCGCGCGTCATGCTGTAGAAGCGCGGCAGCGCGCGAAGGTAGAGGTCGTAGGCGCTGATGTAGTCGGTCGGCTTCATGCGCGCCTGCTTGATCTCCTCCAGCCGGATGCTCGGCTCGACGGCGCCGACGACGCTCTCGGTCACCTTGTCCTGCAGGTCGAAGATGTCGCTCACGTCGCCCTCGAAGCGGTCGGCCCAGACATGGTGTCCGCTGATCGCGTCCACCAACTGCCCGCTGATGCGCACCCGCGATCCTGCTCTGCGGATGCTGCCTTCGAGCACGTAGCGGACGCCCAGCTCGCGCCCGACCTGGCGCAGGTCCACCGCCCGGCCCTTATAGGTGAAGGACGAGTTGCGGGCGATCACGAAGAAGGAGTTCACTCGGCTCAATCCCGTGATGATGTCCTCCACCAGCCCGTCGGCGAAGTATTCCTGGTCGGGATCGCGGCTCATGTTGGTGAAAGGCAGAACCGCGATCGAGGGTTTCTCGGGCAGGGGAGGCAGTGCAGTCACCGAGGCGCTGGCGTCGGTCTCGACGCGGTAGGCGCGCACAGGCCGCTCGATGTTCTTGAGGCGCAGGTCGCCGAGCGGCGTGAAGCCGCAGTCGAGCTTGCCCTGAAGGTGGTCGTAGGCGGTGCCCGAGACGACCACGGTGCCGGGATCAGCGATGCTTTCGAGGCGGGCGGCGATGTTGACCCCGTCGCCGTAGAGGTCGCCGTCCTCCTCGCAGACCACGTCGCCGAGATTGACGCCGATGCGGAAGCGAATCCGCTCTTCCTCGGGCGTCTCCGCCTCGTGTTCTGCCAGGGCCTGCTGGATCGCCATCGCCGAGGTCACCGCGTTAACGACGCTCGCGAACTCGCACAGCATGCCGTCGCCGGTGAGCTTGACGATCCGACCCTGGTGCTCGGAGACCAGTGGTTCGAGGAGGTCCTTGCGGTAGATCTTCAGCCGCTCGAGCGTGCCGCGCTCGTCGCGCTCCGTCAGGCGCGAATAGCCGACCACGTCGCAAGCCAGGATCGCTGCGATGCGGCGCTGCGTGGTCATTGCACCGCTCAGCCAGGCGCCTGCACGCGGGCCGCCCCGCGTCCATGTCCTGCCAACTTCCGGACGCCCTACGTGCATGGTATCCATCTCTCCCAGTCGCCGCCCGTCGCCGATACAGAACGGAGAACGCAGCTTGACCTTGCCTTCACGAGACTTCGCTATCCCGCTTGCGAGCGTTCCAGTCGCCGCGCTAACAGCCAACCCGACGACACGCCCACGCAGCCTCTGGGGACGCTGACCACTCCCAGAAGGCCGGAGATATTTCCTGCTCTGTGTAACCGGTTGACGCCACCGTGGCGGTGCTTTTGTCACCGCGATGTAACAGCGAGATGCCCTACGAACGCCCGCATCGGGCATCACACCAGACGTTCGCGCTTAGAGGTGCTGAGGTCGGCAAGTGGCGCATCCTTCAGCAAACCGTAAAGATTGACCCTTACGGCCACATCGATCAGATCAAGCTCAAGACGCGGGGTTTCAGGTAGGGTGGAGAACCACCGCAGCACTCCCGCTGCTCCGCCGCAATAGCGCCTTGCCGGCTTCACACAACTTTACATTCGCCCGCAACGGCCGAAACATTGCGCTCCTAGTCTGGCCCAGTCGCGGCAGAGATGCCGCATTAGCGAAAGGACCAGCATCATGGAAACGAACTATCAGGAACCGGCCGGCCTCTCCGGCACCCCGCAGAAGAAGAGCTGGGGCAAGCGCATCGCCATAGGCGGCATTGCGATAGCGGCGCTTGCCGGCGTCGGCGTCGCCGGCGCGCTCAGCCAGGATTACGGGCGCATGCAGCGCTTCAGCATGGGCGAGAGCGACGGCGGTCCCGGCATGCACATGCAGGCCAATTTCCGCCACGGCATGGGGTTTGGCGGCCCGGGTTTCGGCGGCCATCACTTTGAGCGCATGCTCGATGAGGTCGACGCCACACCCGAGCAGGAAGACAAGCTGGAGGCGATCATGGACAAGCTCCACGACGATGTCCGCCCGATCATGCGAGGCTTCCGCGACACGCGAGACGATGTCGCCAAGCTGCTCGGCGCCGCAACCATCGACCGCGAGGCAGCGGAGAAGCTGCGAGCCGAGCGCATCGCGGCGGTCGACGAGGCCTCGCGCAAGCTGACGACGGCGCTGCTCGACGCCGCCGAGGTGCTGACGGCCGAGCAACGGGCGGAGCTGGTCGAACATTTCGAGGATCGCGGCTGGCACCGCCGCTGGTAAGCTCTGTACCGGCACAGTTTCGAATCGGAGCAAACAAACGAGCATGGCGGACCAGGTTCTCATCGTCGACGACGACAGGCGCCTGTCCGCCATGCTCGCGGAATATCTGACGGACAACGGCTTTCGTGTGCGAGCGGCGGAGACGGCCGGCGCAGGCATTGCCGAGATCGCGCGGCTGTCGCCCGATGCCGTGATACTCGACGTCATGCTGCCTGACATGGACGGCTTCGAGGCGCTCAAGCGCATCCGCGCGAACTTCGATGTGCCGGTTCTGATGCTGACGGCGCGAGGCGACGAGACCGACCGCATCGTGGGGTTGGAAATAGGCGCCGACGATTATCTGCCGAAGCCGTTCAATCCGCGCGAGTTGCTGGCGCGGCTGAAGGCAATCCTGCGCCGCCGCAACGCCGGCGCGAACGCCTCCCCCCGCATCCTCCGCTTCGGACGGCTGGAGATCGACCCTTCCTCGCGCTCGGCCCGCGTCGACGGGCGCGACTGCCCGATGACCAGCTACCAGTTCGACCTGCTGGTGGCGCTCGCCGAAAATGCCGGGCGCACGCTGTCGCGCGAGCAGCTCATGGACATGGTCAAGGGCGAAGAACTGGAAGCGTTCGACCGGTCGATCGACGTGCATGTCTCGCGCATCCGCGCCGCGATCGAGACCG
The DNA here is from genome assembly GCF_055901575.1 of Mesorhizobium sp. WSM4842. Classification (NCBI taxonomy): domain Bacteria; kingdom Pseudomonadati; phylum Pseudomonadota; class Alphaproteobacteria; order Hyphomicrobiales; family Phyllobacteriaceae; genus Mesorhizobium; species Mesorhizobium sp. WSM4842. Next base: position 4,913,633 of record NZ_CM148372.1, on the reverse strand, counting down.
ATCCGAGACATCCTCGCCGCATCCTTACGGTACGCGGCGCGGGCTATGTCTTTGCCCGTTTCCAGGACGGTGACAGATAAGCCATGCGCAGCAGCCTTTTCGTCAAGATCTATCTCACCGTGCTCGTCAGCCTCGCCGTAGTGGCGATCGCCAGCGCGATCTTCGTACGCATGGGCCAGGAACGCGAACATGCCGGCTGGAGTGGCCGGCGCGACGCCTTCATCGAGGCGATGCTGCCGGCAGACTCCGACCCCGCCTTGCTGCAGGCGACGGTCGAGCGGCTTTCGGCGGCCTTCGATGCCGACATCTCCGTCTACGGACCGCAGGGTCGGCTGCTTGCAGCGGCCGGTCGGCCGATCCCCCCGCAAGAGATCGGATCGCGGCGCAAGATGCGTCCCGGCGGGCATCACCTGCTGATCAGCCGGCAGCCGGACGGAAGGGTGATCGCGGCGCGGCTGAGAGTGCCGTTCGGCCCGGCCGGCCGCAGCCCACTTGCCTTTCTCGCGCTGATCGCGGCGGTGATAGGGCTTGCCGCCTTTCCGGTCGTGCGTCATCTTACACGCCGCCTTGAAGCATTGCGCCAGGGCGTGGATCGCTGGGGCAAAGGCGCCCTCGACACGCGCGTCGCAGTGAGGGGCAAAGATGAGGTTGCGGCGGTGGCGGCGAGCTTCAACCGCGCCGCCGAGCAGATCGAGCGGCTGCTTGTCGCGCACCGCTCGCTCCTTGCCAATGCCAGTCACGAGTTGCGCTCGCCGCTTGCGCGCCTGCGCATGGCGATCGACCTCAACGCCGACGGACAGAGCGGCCCGATGCGCGACGAGATCGTGCGTGACCTCGCCGAACTCGATGCGCTGGTGGAGGAAATCCTGCTTGCCAGCAGGCTCGACCATATCGAGAAGCTGGAACGGGTGGAGCCGGTGGATCTGCTGGCGCTTACGGCCGAGGAAGGCGCGCGCTCCGGCGTCGACGTGTCAGGCGAACCCGGCATCGTGTCGGGCGACCCGACACTGCTCACGCGGCTGGTTCGCAATCTCATGCAGAACGCGCAGAGACATGGCAGCCCGCCGGTCAGCGCGCATGTGGGAACCGAAGGCGGCTCTGTGGTGCTCAAGGTGCGCGATCACGGACCGGGCCTGCCGGAAGGTACCAGCGAGCGCGTCTTCGAGCCGTTCTTCCGACCACAGGGCCGCAGCGAGATGGCCGGCGGCTGGGGCCTCGGACTGTCGCTGGTGCGCCAAATCGCCTTGCACCACGGCGCAACTGTGCACCACAAATCGCCGTCCGGCGGCGGCGCCTGCTTCGTCGTCACGTTTCCGGCAATATCCTAATACGGCGGGCGCATACCCTTGTGAAAGCAGCCCCCTCGGCGGGGCGGAAGGAAGGTATGATTAACGCACGAATTCCCGACGGCGAGATCATCGACGGAAGAGCCAGGGTTTCGCGCATCTGAGCGGTAACTCGCGAGGCCCTCCTTATGCGGTCGCTAGAGCGCCGGGTCCTTCGCCTACACAATATACGCGAAGCGTATGCGTCCGCGCACTTGCTCGCGAACATGCAAGTTTCCACCGCGTAAAAAGTTGGGGCCTATGGCCTATCACGTCGGCTCTTGCCCCCCTTCCACGACACCTGACCATCATCACAGGCTCAAAGGCGGCTTTCCACTCGATGGCGGCCGTTCGTGCGCCAACTGAATGTCTTGGAGGGTCAGGGTTTGACGGTGCTCTTGCCTAGGCCGTGATCCCGAACCGAAGGTCAGCGCAGCAAGAAGTGAAACCGGTTTCGGAAAAGGGCTAATGGAGCCCCATCCCGATTCCATCGGGATCGATCAGGCGCTGGTCAGACTGGCCGCACCAGAACGTGTTTTTTCTTGCCGAGCGACAGTTTTACGACTTGTTCCGGGCCGAGATCCTGAAGTGTCACCAACCGGCGATCATCGGAAACGGACTGGTCGTTCAGCCGCACAGCGCCGCCTTGGATGTGTCGCCGCGCCTCGCCGTTGGACGCCGCCAGCCCGGCGGTAACGAACAGCGACAATATGCCGACGCCGCTTTCCAGGTCGGCCTTGCCGACCTCGACGGTCGGCAGCGTTTCGGCCAGCGCGCCTTCTTCGAACGTCTTGCGCGCGGTTTCCTCGGCTTGCTCGGCTGCCGCGCGGCCGTGCACGATGGCCGTCGTTTCTGTGGCCAGGACCTTCTTGGCCTCGTTGATCTCGGAGCCGCCAAGCGCGGCGAGCCGGGCGATCTCGGTGAGCGGCAGGCGGGTGAAAATCTTGAGGAAGCGCGTGACGTCGGCGTCCTCGGTGTTGCGCCAGTACTGCCAGAAATCATAGGGCGAGTAGAGGTCGCCGTTCAGCCAGACCGCGCCCTTCGCCGATTTGCCCATCTTGGCGCCGGACGACGTCGTCAGCAGCGGTGTGGTCAGGGCATAAAGCTGCGGCGTACCCATGCGGTGTCCGAGATCGACGCCGTTGATGATGTTGCCCCACTGGTCCGATCCGCCCATCTGCAGGCGGCAGCCATATCGCCGGCTGAGCTCGACGAAATCATAGCCCTGCAGGATCATGTAGTTGAATTCGAGGAACGACAGCGATTGTTCGCGCTCGAGCCTCAGCTTGACGCTGTCGAAGGTCAGCATGCGGTTGACCGAAAAATGCCGGCCGACATCGCGCAGGAATTCGACATAGTTGAGCTTCATCAGCCAGTCTGCATTGTTGACCATGATCGCGTCGTTCGGACCGTCGCCGAAACGCAGGATGCGGCCAAAGATGCGTTTGATGCCTTCGATGTTGGTGGCGATGGCCTCAGGCGTCAAAAGCTTGCGCTGGTCGTCGCGGAAGGACGGGTCGCCGATCATCGAGGTGCCGCCGCCCATCAGCGCGATCGGCCGGTGGCCGGTCTCCTGCAGCCAGTAGAGCATGGTCGCGGAAATCAGATTGCCGATATGCAGGCTGGTCGCCGTGGCGTCGTAGCCGACATAGGCGGTCACCGTTTCCTTGGCGAAAAGCTGGTCGAGGCCGGCATCATCCGAAATCTGGTGGATGAAACCGCGTTCGCTCATAATGCGCAGGAAATCGGATTTGAAGGCGGACATCTTTTCTTTCCCGAAAGCGCCCAACCGAAGCGGATCGGGCGTGGTATGCGTGAACGCGGGCGTTTAGCATCCAAGCGCGGTCAGCAAAAGGGGAATCCGGTTTTGCGTGCGGTCGCGTTCTACATGACCGGTTCGGTGCGAACGCAATCACGGGGTCGTGAAACGGCGCAAGCTCGCCTTCCGGCTGCATCCTTGCTTCATCGTTTGGGCTGGCGTAATGAGGCGCCGCGCCAGCGGGTTCTCGCCGCACCTGACCCGCTGGAACGGCACCGCCCGGCATCGAATCGAATGCCAATATCCTGTGACAGAGCCCGACGCGAAATGCCGGAGATATCCATCGTCATTCCTTGCCGGAACGAGGCGGCGAACCTGCCGCTTCTGCTTGATGAGATCGGGGCGGCGATGGCCGGGCGCGACTTCGAGGTGATCGTCGTCAATGACGGTTCGACCGATGAGACCACCTCGGTGCTTGCCGCCCAGGCAGTGCTTCGCCCGTTTCCGCTTCGCCACCTCCGGCATGAAAAATCCGCCGGCCAGTCTCTCTCTGTGCGTTCGGGCGCATGGGCGGCCCGCGGCGATATCGTCGCCACGATCGATGGCGACGGCCAGAACGATCCCAAATACATTCCGGTGCTGGTCGATGCGCTGCGGCAGGCCGGTCCCGGTTTCGGCGTTGCGCAAGGGCAGCGCCTGAAACGTCGCGACAGCAAGATCAAGCAACTGGCGTCGCGTTTTGCCAACTGGCTGAGAAAGGCCGTCCTGCATGACGAGACCCGCGACACGGGCTGCGGCCTGAAGGCGATCCATACCGACATCCTCAGGAAATTGCCGTTCTTCGACGGCACGCACCGCTTTGTTCCGGCCCTCGTCATCCAGGAGGGGTATCGCGTCGTGCATTGCGACGTGGTCGACCGCTCTCGCCGCCACGGCAAGTCGAATTACGGAATTTTCGACCGCGGCCTGCAAGGGGTGGTTGATCTCGCCGGTGTCTGGTGGCTGCGCCGCCGGCGCCGCAGGATGCCAAAAACAGAGGAAATCCGGCATGGCTAACGTGCTTCAGGAGCTGGCGACCTGGCTTCACGACGTCTTCGTCAAGCAGTTCGATACGTGGATTCTGCTCGGCTTTGTCGCCCAGTTCTTTTTCAGCATGCGCTTCGTCGTGCAGTGGGTCGCATCGGAAAAAGCCAAGCGCAGCGTCGTGCCGATCGCTTTCTGGTTCTTTTCGCTGTTCGGCGGCAGCCTGCTGCTGATCTACGCCATCCAGCGGCAGGATCCGGTGTTCATCGCCGGCCAGGCCCTGGGCCTGTTCATCTACATCCGCAACCTGTGGTTGATCGCCAACGAGCGCAAGGCGGCGATGACGAAGGTCGATTGAGCGACTGCCTCTCAGCGCGACGTGGCGCAAGCCGGTAAGGTCGACACCGATGCCTTACTGGCCGCAGCAAATCCCTGGGAGTCTCCAGGCTGCGACCTTGCACAAGGTCGGTCCTATCTGTCGTCCAGTCCGCCGTAGGATCGTACAAGCCGGACCATGTCGGGCGAGTTCGGGTCCTCGCTCTCGAGCCCCTCGGCGACACCGCTACGGTCGGCGATGGGCCGGTTCTGGCTGACCTTCCACCTGCCTTGCATATCCGTGATCTCGATTTCCAGCCCGACAATGCCCTTGATCTGCGACTGGATGAAGCTGGCTGGTGCGTCGGTCACAGCCCAGGGTGCTTCGCGAGCGGCTTCCTGTGATACCGTCAGATCGGAAATCTGCTGGGCCAGCCAATCCTGGTCCTCGATCACCCTGACGGCACCGCGCACCTGGACAATGGCGTAGTTCCAGGTCGGCACGACCTTCCCGGTTTCGCGCTTGGTTTCGTACCAGGACGGCGTCACATAGGCGTCGGTGCCCTGAAAGACGACCAGCACGGGCGATGCCTTGCTGTCGGCCAGCAGGCGCCATTGCGGATTGGCTCTCGCCAGGTGGGCGCGCAGCCTGCCGTTTGGTGGCACTTCGGCGTCGAGCAGGAACGGGATCGCGTTCGCGACCGGCCCCTCGGCCCCATTTGAAATCAGCAGCCCAAGCGGATGCGCCCGGATCAGCTCGTGCAGGACGTCCTGTCGCGTTTCCTGGAAATGCGGGGGCTGGTACATCGCTGTTTGCCGACTATCTCAACCGTTTCGGCCGCGGGTCGGACAATTCACCGGCCAGCCGGCGATCGAGATAGTCCGCGCATTCCTGGAGCAGGAGGTCCGCGTCGTTGGAGAAGAAATGGTTGGCGCCGGGCAAGGTCTTCTGGGTGATGGTGATGCCCTTTTGCGTGTGCAGCTTGTCGACCAACCCCTGCACGTCCTTTGGCGGCGCGACCTTGTCGGCGTCGCCATGGATGATGAGGCCTGACGACGGGCAGGGCGCCAGGAACGAGAAATCATAGGTGTTGGGCTGCGGCGCGATCGAGATGAAGCCTTCGATCTCCGGCCGGCGCATCAGAAGCTGCATGCCGATCCACGAGCCGAACGAATAGCCGGCGACCCAGCAGCTCTTGGAATCCGGATGCAGCGACTGCACCCAGTCAAGTGCCGCGGCCGCATCCGACAATTCGCCGGTGCCGTGGTCGAATTCGCCCTGACTGCGGCCGATGCCGCGGAAATTGAAGCGGAGCGTGGTGAAATCCCGCTTCTGGAACATGTAGAAGAGGTCGTAGACGATCTTGTTGTTCATCGTGCCGCCGAACTGGGGGTGCGGGTGCAGGATGATGGCAATCGGCGCGCTCTTTTCCTTGGAAGGCTGGTAGCGACCCTCCAGGCGGCCGGCCGGACCGGTGAAAATGACCTCAGGCATAAAATACTCCACATGGCATAAGAATGCGCGGCGCCCGGAACAACTCTTCCTCTGGCCTTGACGCAGGGCGAGCGTCTTTCTAGAAGCTAGTTTAGAATTGTTCAAAACTGAGTGGCCAAAACGCAATGGCTCGGCTACCCACGCCGCACGCCGCGTAAATAGGACGTCTTGCCTTGCAATTTCAAGGAAATAACGCGCAAACCTCGCGGAATGGCTCTTGAAGGGACCGATTGAAACGAAAATGGCCGGACCACGCGCCTATCTCGACTACAATGCCAGCGCGCCGCTGCTTGCCGCGGCGCGTACGGCAATGATTGCCGCGCTCGATGCCGCCGGCAACCCGTCGTCGGTCCATGCCGAGGGTCGAGCCGCACGGCGGCTGATCGAGAATGCAAGGCGCGATGTGGCGGCGCTGGTCGACGCCAGCGCCGAGCATGTCGTGTTCACCTCCGGTGCGACGGAAGCCGCCTCGACGCTGCTGACGCCGGATTGGCAGATGGGGCGCGGCACTGTCCGCATGAGCCGGCTTTATGTCTGCGAGGCCGATCATCCTTGTGTCCTGAACGGCGGGCGATTTCCGGCAGCCCTGGTGACACGCATCGGCGTCGATGCCGACGGCATAGTCAGGCTGGACACGTTGGCGGCGGCACTTGGCCGTCATGACAGGGCAGACGGCCTGCCGCTGGTGGCGATCCATGCCGCCAATAACGAGACCGGCGTCATCCAGCCGGTCGACCGCATCGCCGAAATCGTCAAGGCGGCGGGCGGCATCCTGGTCGTCGACGCGGTGCAGGCAGCCGGTCGCATTCCGCTCGATATGTCAGCGGGTTACGCCGATTACCTAATTTTGTCCTCGCACAAGATCGGTGGTCCCAAGGGCGTTGGCGCCATTATCGCCGCCTCGGACCTGATGATGCCTAGGCCCTTGATCGCCGGCGGCGGCCAGGAAAAGGGTCATCGTGGCGGCACCGAAAATCTGGCCGCGATCGCTGGTTTTGGCGCGGCGGCGCGGGAGGCCCTGATCGGATTGAAGAGCATCGATGCGGTCGGTAGCCGCCGCGACGAGATCGAGGCCATCGTGAAAACACTGGTGCCGGATGCGGAAGTCTTCGGAACCGGCGCGACGAGGCTTGCCAATACGACATTCTTCGCTATTGCGGGCATCAAGGCCGAGACGGCGCAGATCGCCTTCGATCTGGCGGGCGTGGCGCTGTCGGCCGGTTCCGCCTGTTCCTCGGGCAAGGTCGGCCCGAGCCATGTGCTGAAAGCGATGGGGCACAGTGACAGCCCTGGCGCTTTGCGTGTGTCCATCGGCCACGCAACCAGCGCCGAGGACATCGAACTGTTCCGCACTGCGCTGGCAGGTATCGCCTCACGCCGCGGGGGCAGGGAAGAAGCTGCCTGAGTGCGGCAGAATGATGCAGGCCTTCCGGCCTGGTAGAGCCGTGCGTTTCATGGTCGCCGGGTGAATTTCCGGCAAGGACGCACTATATGGAACTTACGCCGCCTTGGGTGCCTCACGGGTACTGGTTTCGCGGTGCCATAGTTTGAAAACTGCCGGGCCTTGACCCCGGCGTGGATGGAGAACGCTAATGCCTGCTGTGCAGGACACGATCGATCGGGTCCGAAAGATCGACGTCGACCAATACAAATACGGATTCCAGACCGAAATCGCGATGGACAAGGCCCCAAAGGGCCTGAGCGAAGCCATTATCCGCTTTATTTCGGCGAAGAAGGACGAACCGTCCTGGATGCTGGAATGGCGTCTGGAAGCGTATCGGCGCTGGGTGACGCTGGACGAGCCGAAGTGGGCGCGCGTCCATTATCCGAAGATCGATTTCCAGGACCTCCACTATTATGCGGCGCCCAAGAGCACGCCGGGACCGACATCGCTGAGCGACGTCGATCCCGAGCTGTTGAGGGTCTATGAAAAGCTCGGCATCCCGCTGAAGGAACAGGAAATTCTTGCCGGCGTGCAGAAGACCGATGCGTCGGAACTCGAGGAAGCCAGCGACAATGTCTATAAGTCGGGCCGCGTTGCCGTCGACGCCGTGTTCGATTCGGTTTCCGTCGTTACCACCTTCAAGAAGGAGTTGGCGCAGGCCGGCGTCATCTTCTGCTCGATCTCGGAAGCCATCCGCGAGCATCCGGAACTGGTGAAGAAATATCTCGGCTCGGTCGTGCCGACCTCCGACAATTTCTACGCCACGCTGAATTCCGCGGTGTTCACCGACGGCTCCTTCGTCTTCGTGCCCAGGGGCGTGCGATGCCCGATGGAACTGTCGACCTATTTCCGCATGAACGAGAAGAACACTGGCCAGTTCGAGCGCACGCTGATCATCGCCGAGGAAGGGGCTTACGTCTCCTATCTCGAAGGCTGCACGGCGCCGCAGCGCGACGAGAACCAGCTTCACGCAGCCGTGGTCGAACTGATCGCGCTCGACGATGCCGAGATCAAATATTCGACGGTGCAGAACTGGTACCCCGGCGACGCCGAGGGCAAGGGCGGCATCTACAATTTCGTCACCAAGCGCGGCGACTGCCGTGGCCACCGTTCGAAGATTTCGTGGACGCAGGTCGAGACCGGCTCGGCGATTACCTGGAAATATCCGAGCTGCATCCTGCGCGGAGACGATTCCAGCGGCGAGTTCTATTCGATCGCCGTGTCGAACGGCTACCAGCAGGTCGACAGCGGCACCAAGATGATCCATCTCGGCAAGAACACGTCGAGCCGAATCATTTCCAAGGGCATCGCCGCCGGCTTCTCGCAGAACACCTATCGCGGCCAAGTGTCGGCGCACCGCAAGGCGACCAATGCTCGTAACTTCACCAACTGTGACTCGCTGCTGATCGGCGACCAGTGCGGCGCGCACACCGTGCCCTACATGGAAGCCAAGAACGCAACGGCGCAGTTCGAGCATGAAGCGACCACCTCGAAAATCTCCGAGGACCAGAAGTTCTACGTCATGCAGCGCGGCATTCCGGAAGAAGAGGCGATCGCGCTGATCGTCAACGGCTTCGTCAAGGACGTCATCCAGCAACTGCCGATGGAATTCGCGGTCGAGGCGCAGAAGCTGATCGGCATCAGCCTTGAGGGAAGTGTGGGGTGACAAAGACGCCCAAACGCGAAACCGCAAAAAAACACATCTATCTACGGGATCGGATGGACGGTTGGTTTCCGGGTCTAGAACTGGCGTTGTGGTTGTGGGCGACGGGCGTTGCATTGCTCGTCGCGGCCTTTTCGCCGGATGGCTTTTGGCACGGGCTTTTGGAAGCCTTGAAGCAGTTGTTAAATCGAGTTTAGCCGGGCAGACGGCTACGGATAGGACGAATGGAAATGCTTGAAATCAGAAACCTGCATGCTCGCATCGTCGACGACGGCACCGAGATCATCCGCGGCCTGAACCTGACGGTGAAAGCCGGCGAGGTCGCCGCCATCATGGGCCCCAACGGCTCGGGAAAATCGACGCTGTCCTACATCCTCGCCGGTCGCGAGGACTATGAGGTGACCGAAGGCGATATCCTCTACAACGGCCAGTCGATCCTCGAAATGGACCCGGCCGAGCGCGCCACATCAGGCATCTTTCTCGCCTTCCAGTATCCGATGGAGATACCGGGCGTGGCGACGATGGAATTCCTGAAGGTGGCGATGAACGAGCAGCGCAAGGCGCGCGGCGAGGAGCCGCTGAAGATCCCCGAATTCCTGAAGCGCGTGAAGGACGCGGCCGCCTTGCTCGACATGGACATGGCGATGCTGAAGCGGCCGCTCAATGTCGGCTTCTCCGGCGGCGAGAAGAAGCGTGCCGAGATACTGCAGATGAAGCTTTTGGAGCCAAAACTGTGCGTGCTCGACGAGACTGATTCCGGCCTCGACATCGATGCGCTGAAGATCGTCTCGGAAGGCGTCAATGCGTTGCGCGCGCCAGACCGCGCCATCGTCATCATCACCCACTACCAGCGCCTGCTTCAGTATATCGTGCCGGATAGTGTGCACGTGCTGTACAGAGGCCAGGTGGTCAAGTCGGGCGACAAGTCGCTGGCGCTCGATCTAGAGGCCAATGGCTATGCCGGCGTGATCGGCCAAGCCGCGTGAGATGCCGGAAGGCGCAGAAGGCAAGCCAAACAAGGCGAAACTGATGAATATACACACGACACCCCAGCGAACGCCGGCCGAAACGGCGCTGATCGACGCCTTCAGCGACCGGCTGTCGCTGCTGCCCGGCGACGGCACGGTGATGCTGAAGCGCGACGACGCCATCGAAGCGATCAAAAGCGGCCTGCCGACGCGGCGCGTCGAATCCTGGCACTACACCGACCTGCGCCGCCTGCTGACTTCGGTTCCGGATTTCGATCCCGCAGCCGCCGCGAAAGCCATTGCGCCTGTAGTCGAAGGGTCAGCCGTCCTGCCCGTGCTGAACGGCGTGTCGAGCACGAAAATGCCTGAAATCGAGGGCATCGCCGTGCAGCGCCTGTCGGAGAAACTGACCGACGGCAGCATCGCACCTGGGCTCGATCCCTATGGCGCCGACGACGCCATCGGGGCGCTGAACACCGCCTTCGTTGCCGACGGCTATTTTGTCGACATCGCCGACGGCACCGAACTGGACAAGCCGATCGAACTGCAGAACCTGCAGGCCGGCGGCCAGACGCATGTTCGCCTGGCCGTCCGCGTCGGCGCCGGCGCCAAGGCTGTTGTCGTCGAGCGCCAGGCGGGCGAGGGCGCCGCACTGGTCAGCTCGGTCAGCCAGCTTCTGCTTGACGAAGGCGCCGACGTGACGTGGCTCATCGTGCAGGAGCAGCCGGATACGGCGACGCATCTTGCCCAGTTCAAGGCACATCTCGGCAAGGATTCCAAGCTGACGCTGTTCGTGATGAATGCCGGCGGCAAGCTGGTGCGCCAGGAGGTCGTGGTCAGAACGACCGGCGAAGGCGCCGATTTCACGCTGCGCGGCATCAACCTGCTTGCCGGCGACACGCATACCGACGTGACCATGGTGCTCGACCATGCCGTGCCGCACACGGCCTCGACGGAGGTGATCCGCAACGTGGTGACGGGAAGAGCGCGCGGCGCCTTTCAGGGGCGTATCAACGTCCACCAATATGCGCAGAAGACCAACGCCAAGATGGCCTGCAACACGCTGCTTCTGTCCGATGACGGCGAGTTCTCGACCAAGCCTGAGCTCGAAATCTTCGCCGACGACGTCGTCTGCGGCCATGGCGCGACCGTCACCGAGATCGACCACAGCCATCTGTTCTACCTGATGGCCCGCGGCATCGACGAGAAGACCGCGCGCGGGCTGCTGGTCAAGGCGTTCGTCGCCGAGGTGATCGAGGAACTGGACGACGAGGCGATTGTCGAGGCGCTGGAAACGAGGCTCGACGGCTGGTTCGCGGCGCACGGATAGCAGTGGGTGAGAGTCTGGCGCTTCGGCCAACACCCCTCATCCGACCGAGCTCCGCTCGGCCACCTTCTCCCACAAGGGGAGAAGGAAGAGCGCCAGACCTTCTCCCCTTGTGGGAGAAGGTGGATTGGCGCGAAAGCGCCAAGACGGATGAGGGGTGTTGGAACGAACGCGGCGTAGAGCGGCAAGGACTTCGAAATGGACCAGAAAGTCGAAAACATTCCCTACGACGTCGAGGCGATACGCCGCGACTTTCCGATCCTGTCGCGGGAAGTCTACGGCAAACCGCTGGTCTATCTCGACAATGGCGCCTCGGCGCAGAAGCCGCAGGCCGTGCTCGACGCCATCCAGCACACCTATTCCCAGGAATACGCCAACGTCCATCGTGGCCTGCATTTCCTGTCCAATGCGGCGACCGACGCCTTTGAGAACGCGCGCAAGATTGTGCAAAGATTTCTGAACGCGCCTGATACCGACAACATCGTCTTCACCTCGAACACGACCGCGGCGATCAACACCGTCGCCTATGGCTTCGGCATGCCCAATATCGGCGAGGGCGATGAAATCGTGCTGTCGATCATGGAGCACCATTCCAACATTGTGCCGTGGCATTTCATCCGCGAGCGGCAGGGCGCGAAACTGGTCTGGGTGCCGGTCGACGATCTCGGCATCTTCCACATCGAGGAGTTCGAGAAGCGGCTGACCGACCGCACCAAGCTCGTCGCCATCACGCACATGTCGAACGCGCTGGGCACGGTGACGCCGATCAAGGAGATCGTCCGCATCGCGCATGCGCGCGGCATTCCGGTGCTGGTCGACGGCAGCCAGAGCGCCGTGCATATGCCGATCGACGTGCAGGACCTCGACTGCGATTTCTTCGTCTTCACCGGCCACAAGGTCTATGGGCCCTCGGGCATCGGCGTGCTCTACGGCAAGAAGGACATGCTGGAGCGCATGCGACCGTTCATGGGCGGCGGCGAGATGATCGAGGAGGTGACGCAAGACTTCGTCACCTACAACGATCCGCCGCACCGCTTTGAGGCCGGAACGCCGCCGATCGTCCAGGCGATAGGGCTGGGTGCGGCGCTGGAATACATGGAAAAGATCGGCCGCGAGCGCATTGCCGCGCACGAAGCCGATCTGAAGGATTATGCGCATCAGCGGCTGCGTGCCATCAATTCGCTGCGCATCTTCGGCGACGCGCCTGATAAGGGCGCCATCATCTCCTTCGAATTGCAGGGCATTCATGCCCATGACGTGTCGATGGTCATCGACAGGCAGGGCGTTGCTGTCCGCGCCGGCACGCATTGCGCCCAGCCGCTGTTGAAACGTTTCGGCGTAACCTCCACATGCAGGGCATCGTTCGGCATGTATAATACCAGGGCCGAAGTCGACGCTTTGGCCGATGCGCTCGAAAAAGCGCGCAAGTTCTTCGGATGACGATCATGGATGATGCAGGCCGCACCGCTGAGACCACTTCGGAGACGACTGCCAACGGTCTGGTTTCCGCCTCGGCCATACCCGCCGACGAACTGGCGCGGCTGACCGACGACATCGTCTCGGCGCTGAAGACGGTCTACGACCCGGAAATCCCGGCCGACATTTACGAGCTTGGCCTGATCTACAAGATCGACATCGAGGACGACCGCTCGGTCAAGATCGACATGACGCTAACCGCGCCCGGCTGCCCGGTGGCCGGCGAAATGCCCGGCTGGGTGGAAAACGCCGTCGGCGCTGTCGAAGGCGTGTCCGGCGTCGAGGTCAACATGACCTTCGATCCGCCCTGGTCGCCCGACCGCATGTCGGAAGAGGCGCAGGTCGCGGTGGGCTGGTATTGATCCTTAATCGATGGTGCTGCCATGGGCCTTGGAGTAGGCAGCAACAAGTTGGAAAAAGTCCTCAAACTTCACGCTGAACTCCGCTGTAGGAATGCATAGCCCATCAATTCCGAAGGAGCGATTGGCAGTGCGGCTCCAACGCGCCAACAGCGTGAGAGGTAACTCACGCCATACTGCTTCTGATATTTTGACCACGAGCATCTTAGTGCGTTGATGGTCCCGCACGGACAGCTTTTGGACGTCGGCCCAAGGTATGAACGCTGCCGAGATTCGGCTATCTCGCAACCCTTCCGGTGAAAGCGTCAGAATTGGCAATCCAGTTTTAAAATATTGCCAAATCACGATCAGGACCGTGCCTGAGAACAACGGTCCGCCTATCCATCCCATGAGCTGTACAAAACTGCCCGGAGTTACGCCTACGGATGATGGCCAACCACCCATTGCAAAACCCAAGGCCGAGAAAGCTAGCGCCCCGATGACCAGTAAAAATAACCGAACGGGCGACGCCCGAAATTCTACCATCTGATTTGGGTCAACCGGCATTCTATCCTCGTCGTCAGCCGCAACCGACATCTAACTGCTAGCAACCTTCGATATACAACAGACGCCGCGCTGTTCAAATTGCGCGTCATACCGGGGTTGCGCCCGGCATGAAACTTCACCATTTTAGGGAAGACTCATTCCACGGGCCTTGAACCCGCGCGAAAGTGGAGAAAGAAAAGATGGGACGCTTCGCCGTCATCACGATGACCGAAAAGGCTGCCGACCGGGTTCGCGAGATCGTCGCAACCCGTGAGAATGCGCACGGCATTCGCCTTGGCATCAAGAAGGGCGGCTGCGCCGGTATGGAATATACGGTCGACCTGGTGACCGAGCCCAACACCAAGGACGATCATATCGAGCGCGACGGCGCCCATGTCTATGTCGCGCCTGAGGCAGCGCTTTTCCTGTTCGGCACCGAGATGGATTTCGAGCAGACAACGCTGCGCACCGGTTTCACTTTCCGCAACCCGAACCAGAGCTCGGCCTGCGGCTGCGGCGAATCGGTTGAGCTCAAGCCGGCCGATCTGAAGGCCCTGGCCGAGGCGCGCGGGTCGGCCTGATCTTCCCTTCTCCCCGTTTACGGGGAGAAGGTGGCCCGAAGGGTCGGATGAGGGGCAGAGCCGGCCTCTGTGATGCTTGCGCCGCCCCTCATCTGCCTGCCGGCATCTTCTCCCCGTAAACGGGGTGAAGGGACCTAATCCACCCACAATCCCGTCCGCTTGTGCCAATCTGCGATCGATTCCTCGGGATAGACATCGAAGACCTTGTCGCCCTTGCCGATCTCGGGCTCGACCCAGTTCGCCTTGTATTTCAGCATGAGGTGCACCTTTTCAGGTGGTTTTGGCAGGTCTGTGTCGATCGCCGAGGCGAAGGGGTGGACCAGCTCCGGCCAGTTCCGGTCATAGAGCCACAGTGCCGAACCACATTTTTTGCAGAAATTCCGCTCGCCTGACGAGATCTCGCATTGCGGATGCTCGTCGTCCTCGATCTCGGCCTGGTAGACGCCAAGACTGCGCTTGCCCTTGATTTTGAGCGTCTCGTAATCAGCGCCGAGATTGATGGCAAAGCCACCGCCGCCCTGCTGCTTGCGGCAGATCGAGCAGTAGCACAGCATGAACGGCACCGGCGTGTGGCTCTCCACCTCGAAGCGGACGGCATTGCACCGGCAGGACCCTTTGAGCAGAAGCGGCATGAAAAACTCCGACGAATTGGTTTTCAACTTGTCAGGATGGTGTCTCTTACGGCGATGACAAGCCTAAATCCGGGTGACATGATCGCGGCATGGACAATGAACGCATTGCCGAACTTTTCGAAGGCCTCGGCCCGGTCAGCATTCGCAAGATGTTCGGTGGCAAGGGCATCTATTTTGACGGCGTTATCGTCGCCATCGTGGTGCGTGGCGAATTGATGCTGAAGGCCGACGCGGAAAGCGCGCCCGAATTCGAGGCGGCCGGCTGTCGGCAATGGACCTATACGGGGTCCCGGCACGGCAAGCTGGTGTCGATGCCGTACTGGAGCGTTCCCGACAGCGCGTTCGACGATCCGGATGAGATGGCGGTCTGGGCACGCCGGGCCTATGAAGCGGGGCTGCGTGCCGGCAAATAGGCTGCCTCTCCACTGGTCATCAGCTCATGCCAATTTTCTGCGGCTCGGGCACAAGGGCCAGCGCGTCGGCAAAGTCTGCCGCCGTTAAGACCGGCACAAGCCCGGCACTTTCGATCGCGAGCATTGCCGCGGCAACGCCGTCGCGCAGCGCCGCGCGCAGCGTCAGGCCGCGCAGCAGGGCGGCGACCATTGCGCCCGCCAGCGCATCGGCGGCGCCGTCCGCGACTTTTTTCGGCGGCAGGATGGAGAAGGCGCCGGCTTCGTCGAAACCCAGCACCGGACCGTCATCCGCCGTCACCACGCCGCCTTTGAGGCCGGCGCGCCTCAGGCGGTCGATGATATCACGCTCCGCCGTGTCGATACCGACATCGGCGAGTGCGATGGCCTCGCGCCGGTCCATGAAGACCATCGCCAGGCTGCCAAGCACCGGCGCGAGCCGCACCGCCTTGTCTGGTGAGACGGCGAGGCCGAAGACCGGCTTGCCGGCGGCAAGCGCCACCAGCCGCTCCAGTGCCGTCGACGGCAGGTTGGCGTCGCACAGGACCGCATCGGCGGTGCTGATCGCCTCGCGCACCTTGGCACGGCGGATCTGCTTGGGAAGTGCCAGATCATAGAGCGCCATGTCGGCGAGGCCGATGATCAGCGCGCCGTCGCCGTCGATCAGCATTGTGTTGCTCGGCGTCGTGCGATCGAGGAACACCACGGAAAGATCGGCAATACCGGCCGCAGCGATGGCGCGCGAGACCGTATCGGCCAGAACATCGCCGCCGCGCACCGAAAGCAGCGAGCCGGAGACACCGCGGCGTACGGCGCTGCGCAGCGCATTGAAGACGGCGCCGCCGACAGCCTCGCGCATCGTGCCGGGATTCGACGCCGCCGGCACGAAAGTGCCCGAAACCTGGCCGCGCCGATCTATATAGGCGCCGCCTACGGCCAGGATTGTCGGCGACTTCATCATGCCGGCGAGATGACCTTTGCTGTTGCCGGGCGGAGACTAGGTCGTCCGGCGGAACCGGGCAACCGGAGGTGCGATTCGGGAGATGCCAGCACGATCCCACGGAGGAAGCGGGATACATCTTGGGGCGAAAACACGAAACAAAAAAAGAACAAATCCGGATATCCTTTG
The DNA here is from genome assembly GCF_055901575.1 of Mesorhizobium sp. WSM4842. Taxonomy (NCBI): domain Bacteria; kingdom Pseudomonadati; phylum Pseudomonadota; class Alphaproteobacteria; order Hyphomicrobiales; family Phyllobacteriaceae; genus Mesorhizobium; species Mesorhizobium sp. WSM4842. The sequence continues at coordinate 4,897,202 of NZ_CM148372.1, read as the reverse complement.
TTTTTCAATCGCTTGTCTCCCCTTGCCAGATGAGAACAAAAAAGGTACAAATTAATAAGGATTACGGATTGTCCGGCCTTCATTGACGACCAAGGGGTGATGTATCATGGCTCAGAATTCTTTGCGGCTTGTAGAGGACAAAGCAGTGGACAAATCAAAGGCTCTGGATGCGGCGCTGTCGCAAATCGAGCGTGCCTTCGGCAAGGGCTCGATCATGCGGCTCGGCGCAAACGAGCAGGTCGTCGAGATCGAAACGGTGCCGACCGGTTCGCTTGGCCTCGACATCGCGCTTGGCGTCGGCGGCCTGCCGCGCGGCCGCATCGTCGAGATCTACGGGCCGGAAAGCTCGGGCAAGACGACGCTGGCGCTGCACACGGTGGCCGAAGCCCAGAAGAAGGGCGGCATCTGTGCCTTCGTCGATGCTGAGCACGCGCTCGATCCGGTCTATGCCCGCAAGCTCGGTGTCGATCTCGAAAACCTGCTGATTTCGCAGCCCGACACCGGCGAGCAGGCGCTGGAGATCTGCGACACGCTGGTGCGTTCCGGCGCCATCGACGTGCTGGTGGTCGATTCGGTCGCGGCGCTGACGCCGCGCGCCGAAATCGAGGGCGAAATGGGCGATTCGCTGCCGGGCCTGCAGGCCCGCCTGATGAGCCAGGCGCTGCGCAAGCTGACCGCCTCGATCTCGCGCTCCAACACCATGGTCATCTTCATCAACCAGATCCGCATGAAGATCGGTGTCATGTTCGGTTCGCCTGAGACCACGACCGGCGGCAACGCGCTGAAATTCTACGCTTCGGTGCGCCTCGACATTCGCCGCATTGGCTCGGTCAAGGACCGCGACGAGGTCGTCGGCAACCAGACCCGCGTCAAGGTGGTCAAGAACAAGCTGGCACCGCCCTTCAAGGTGGTCGAATTCGACATCATGTACGGCGAGGGCGTGTCCAAGACCGGCGAGCTGGTCGACCTCGGCGTCAAGGCCGGCGTGGTCGAGAAGTCGGGCGCCTGGTTCTCCTACAATTCGCAGCGTCTCGGCCAGGGCCGTGAGAACGCAAAACTGTTCCTGCGCGACAATCCCGACACGGCGCGCGAGATCGAGCTGGCGCTGAGGCAGAATGCCGGACTGATCGCCGAGAAATTCCTCGAGAATGGTGGTTCCGAAGGCGGAGACGATGGTTTCGAGGACGAAGCGGGCGCGATGTAGGATGCAGGCTGTGCCGGCCAGAATACCCGTTTGAGTTCGCGTATTCCGAATTGAGTTGGTGTATCGATGTGTTCCATGCCGCCGGCCTTGGGCCGGCGGTTTGCGTTTTTGGCGGTGGCTCTGGCCATTCCGAACAGCCGGCCAAGGCTACGATTTGGAGCAATTCCGTGTTTCTGGACAGGGTGCGGTGCGACCGCTAAAAGGCCATGTCTGTTTTCCGCCGGCAATCGGCGGTTCTCTCGAAAAGGCAGTATTCATGAGTGGCGTCAACGAGATCAGGTCGGCATTTCTCGACTATTTCCGCAAAGAGGGTCACGAGGTCGTGGCGTCGAGCCCGCTGGTGCCGCGCAACGACCCGACGCTGATGTTCACCAACGCCGGCATGGTGCAGTTTAAGAACGTCTTCACCGGGTTTGAAACACGTCCCTATTCGCGCGCCACGACTTCGCAGAAATGCGTGCGCGCCGGCGGCAAGCACAACGATCTCGACAATGTCGGCTACACTGCCCGTCACCACACTTTCTTCGAGATGCTCGGCAATTTCTCCTTCGGCGATTATTTCAAGGAGCGCGCCATTGAGCTCGCCTGGAACCTGATCACCCGCGAGTTCGGCATCGCCAAGGACAGGCTTCTGGTGACCGTCTACCATACCGACGACGCGGCCGCGGGCTTCTGGAAGAAGATCGCCGGGCTGCCGGAGGACAGGATCATCCGCATCGCCACCAGCGATAATTTCTGGGCGATGGGCGATACCGGTCCCTGCGGTCCGTGCTCGGAAATCTTCTACGACCATGGCGCCGACATTCCGGGCGGCCCGCCCGGCAGCCCGGATGAGGACGGCGACCGTTTCATCGAGATCTGGAACCTCGTCTTCATGCAGTTCGAGCAGGTGACGAAGGCGGAGCGGATCGAACTGCCGCGCCCGTCGATCGATACCGGCATGGGTTTGGAGCGCATCGCCGCCGTCCTGCAGGGCGAGCACGACAATTACGACATCGACCTGTTCAAGGCGCTGATCCGAGCCTCGGAAGAGGCGACCGGCGTCAAGGCGGAAGGCAAGAACCGGGCGAGCCACCGCGTCATTGCCGATCATCTGCGCGCCTCGAGCTTCCTCATCGCCGACGGGGTGCTGCCGTCGAACGAGGGCCGCGGCTACGTACTGCGTCGCATCATGCGCCGCGCCATGCGTCATGCGCAGCTTTTGGGCGCCGGTGATCCGTTGATGTGGCGGCTGGTGCCGGCGCTGGTGCGGGAGATGGGCCAGGCCTATCCCGAACTGGTGCGCGGCCAGCCGCTGATCACTGAGACGCTGAAGCTCGAGGAAACGCGCTTCCGCAAGACGCTGGCGCGCGGCCTCGGCCTGCTTGCCGATGCAACCGAGACGCTGGGCAGAGGCGACCGGCTCGACGGCGAGACGGCGTTCAAGCTCTACGACACCTACGGCTTCCCGCTCGATCTCACCCAGGACGCCTTGCGCCCGCGCGGCGTTTCGGTCGATCTCGACGGCTTCAATGCTGCGATGGAGCGGCAGAAGGCAGAGGCGCGCAAGAGCTGGGCCGGCTCCGGCGACGCGGCCACCGAGACCGTCTGGTTCGCGGTGCGCGAGAAGGCGGGCGCGACCGAGTTCCTGGGCTACGACACCGAGCAAGCGGAAGGCATTGTTCAGGCGCTGGTCAGGGATGGCGTCGCGGTGGAGAGCGCGGTTGCCGGCGAAACCGTCGGCGTCGTCGTCAACCAGACGCCGTTCTATGGTGAGTCCGGCGGTCAGATGGGCGACACCGGCGTGATTTCGGGCGAAGGCTTTGCCATCGAGGTCACCGACACGCAGAAGAAGGGTGACGGCCTGTTCGTGCATTTCGGCAAGGTCACCAAGGGCACCGTCAGGACGGGTGAAGCGGTCGAGCTAAAGGTCGACCATGTCAGGCGCACGCGGCTGCGCTCCAACCATTCGGCGACCCACCTTGTCCACGAGGCGCTGCGCGAGGTTCTCGGCACCCATGTCGCGCAGAAGGGTTCGCTGGTTGCGCCGGAACGGCTGCGCTTCGACTTTTCCCACCCGAAGCCGATCTCGGCCGAGGAATTGGAACGCGTCGAGGCGATGGCCAACGAGATCGTCGTGCAGAACAGCTCGGTGACGACGCGGCTGATGAGCGTCGACGACGCCATCGCCGAGGGCGCCATGGCGCTGTTCGGCGAGAAATATGGCGACGAGGTCCGCGTCGTCTCGATGGGCACCGGGGTCACCGGCGACAAGGCAGGCAAGCCCTATTCGGTCGAACTGTGCGGCGGCACCCATGTCGGCGCCACCGGCGATATTGGCCTGGTCCGGCTGGTGTCGGAGGGCGCCGTCGCCGCCGGCGTGCGCCGCATCGAGGCGCTGACCGGAGAGGCGGCCAGAAAGCATCTCGACGAGCAGGACAAGCGGCTGAAAGCGGTCGCCGCCACGCTCAAGATTTCGCCGGCCGACGTGCCGGCTCGCGTCGAGGCGCTGCTCGACGAGCGCAAGAAGCTTGAAAAGGAGCTGACCGAGGCGCGCAAGAAGCTGGCGCTGGGCGACCGCTCGCCAGCCGGTGCGCCGGCCGAAAATGAGACCATTGCCGGTGTCGGTTTTCTCGGCAAGGCGGTATCGGGCGTCTCGCCAAAGGACTTGAAGCCGTTGGCCGATGCCGGCAAGAAGTCGCTCGGCTCCGGCGTCGTCGTCTTCGTTGGCGCCGGCGAGGACAACAAGGCGAGCGTCGTGGTCGGCGTCACCGACGACCTGACTGGTCGCTTCAGCGCCGTCGATCTGGTCCGCGTAGCGTCCGCGGCATTGGGCGGGCAGGGCGGCGGCGGTCGGCCTGACATGGCCCAGGCCGGTGGCCCGGATGCCTCGAAAGCCGAAAATGCGATCGCTGCGGTGAAGGCGGCACTGGAGGCCGCATAGCGCCCGTCAGGCATGCTTTGCTGCCTTCAGGGCGCGCGTCATTCGGGTGGAATCCCCCCAGGTGGACAGCCAGATCAGGCAGTCGGTGGTGGCGGAGATCGCTGCGCGCAGGAGGTTCAGCAACGGTCCGGGCGATTTCAGCTGCTCTTCGGCGTGACGGAGATGGGCAAGCTCTTCTTCGCGGATGGACAGGATGATGCCGTGCAACTCGCGGTCGCGTCCGGCAAGAAAGAATAGCTGATCGTCGAGATGACGGTGCACCGCCGCTTCGACCGCTGCGGTGCAGGCCCAGATTCCTTGCGGGCCGAGCAGGGCAGTGAGGAAACCCAGCAGCCAACCGCCCCAGCTCCAGAATTGCATCACGCGGCACGGCCGCGAATGTCGCGACGGCATGGCTGCACGGAAAGCAGCGCAATGACTGCGCTCATGCCCAAGCATCTCTGACAAAGACGGCACGCAACGCGGCCAGAAACGCTTCGAGACAAGAATCTGCGCCGAATAGATTCTGATCGCGCCGAACTCGCCAGCGTGGTTGACCCTGACTATTCTGGCCACCGTCAGCGCGTCCTGGTGAGAGTGTTCAACCATGGAGCGCCCCGGGGTGCTAGGTCAGATTGTTGGCAACGCTCGCACGCCCTGCGATGCGCGTCCACCAATCCTGAATGTCGGCAAACTCCGCCAGCAGGTTTTGCCCCTCAATGACCTTGACGAAATAGCCGACGATTGGTGCTGCATGAAGGTCGGCCAGCGTCAGTTCCGCTCCCAACAGCCATGGCCCTTCGGCTTTCAGCGATGAGAGCGCCTGTAGTGTCGTTCTCGCCTGCCGAAGCCCGCTGCCGATCAAAGCCTCGTCGGGCGGCTCTTTCTCCAGCCGCTCGACGGCGACATCCCACACCATGGCCCGATAGGCATAGGCGTCGAGCATGCCGATGATCTGGTTCATGGTTGCGCGGGGCCGAGCATCAGCCGGTTGCAGCGCCGGCCCGTCGAAAGCCTCGTCGACATAGCGGGTGATCGCACTGGCCTCGTAGAGGCGAAAGCCGTCGTGCTCGAAGGCAGGAATCCGGCCGAACGGGTGATGGTCGAAATACCAGCCTGGAATGCCGTCCGCCGCAAAGATGTCGACCGGCACCAGATCGTAGTCGATGCCTTTTTCCTCGAGCACGAGGCGGACGATGCGCACGTAGACGCTGTAGTCCGCCCCGTAGACGACGGGTTTGCTCATGACGTTCGTCTGGTCAGGCCATCGCCTTCTGCAGATTTTCGTCGATCTTGTCGAGGAAGCCGGTGGTCGAAAGCCATGGCTGGTCGGGACCGATCAGCAGCGACAGATCCTTGGTCATGAAGCCGGCCTCGACGGTCTGAATGCAAACTTTTTCCAGCGTCTCGGCAAAGCGCTTCAGCTCGGCATTGTCGTCGAGCTTGGCGCGATGGGTGAGGCCCCGGGTCCAGGCGAAGATCGAGGCGATCGAATTGGTCGAGGTTTCCTCGCCCTTCTGATGCTGGCGATAGTGGCGGGTGACGGTGCCGTGCGCGGCCTCCGCCTCCACCGTCTTGCCGTCCGGCGTCATCAGCACCGAGGTCATCAGGCCGAGCGACCCAAAACCTTGCGCCACCGTGTCCGACTGCACGTCGCCATCATAATTCTTGCAGGCCCAGACATAGCCGCCCGACCATTTCAGGCTGGAGGCGACCATGTCGTCGATCAGCCGGTGCTCGTACCAGATCTTTTTCGCCTTGAATTCGGCTTCGAACTCAGCCTCGTAGACTTCCTGGAAAATGTCCTTGAAGCGGCCGTCATAGGCCTTGAGGATAGTGTTCTTGGTCGAGAGGTAGACCGGGTAATTGCGCAGCAGGCCGTAATTCAGCGAGGCGCGGGCGAATTCGCGGATTGACTCGTCGAGATTGTACATGGCCATGGCGACGCCGGCGGCCGGCGCATCGAACACGTCATGCTCGATCGCCGTGCCGTCCTCGCCGACGAACTTGATCGTCAGCTTGCCCTTGCCGGGAAAGCGGAAGTCGGTGGCCCGGTACTGGTCGCCGAAGGCATGACGGCCTACGATGATCGGCTTGGTCCAGCCGGGCACCAGCCGCGGCACGTTCTTCATGATGATCGGCTCGCGAAAGATGGTGCCGCCGAGGATGTTGCGGATGGTGCCGTTCGGCGACTTCCACATCTTCTTCAGCTTGAATTCCTCGACGCGCTGCTCGTCGGGCGTGATCGTCGCGCATTTCACGCCGACGCCATGTTTCTTGATGGCGTTGGCAGAATCGATGGTCACCTGATCGTTGGTGGCGTCGCGGTGCTCGACGCTGAGGTCGTAATATTCAAGCTTGAGGTCGAGATAGGGGTGGATCAGCTTGTCCTTGATGAATTGCCAGATGATGCGGGTCATCTCGTCGCCGTCGAGTTCGACGACCGGGTTCGCCACCTTGATCTTCGCCATGGAAAGAATGCCTCATTGTTGGGGATCGGGACGGCCTTGCCCGCATGGCTTTGGCCGGGGATGCGGCCCGTATATCAAAGCATTTTTGGCCGCGCAAACGGCGATCCGCGCTGGCGGGCTCGACTGTGGCATCGGGCGTTCCTTGCGAAAGCTTCATTTTCGCGGCCGGATGTGGCAGGGGACGCTGAAATGCCGCAAACAGCAGTTCATTGACATCATGCAAGCCAGCAACGACATCCCTCCTGCGACAGGCCCGGCGATCATCCTGGTCGAACCGCAGCTCGGCGAGAACATCGGCATGGTCGCGCGTGCCATGGCGAATTTCGGTCTGTCGGAGCTGCGCCTCGTCAATCCGCGCGACGGCTGGCCGAGCGACAAGGCGCGCGCCGCCGCGAGCCGCGCCGACCATGTCATCGATGCCGCTAGAGTATTCGACGATCTGGCCTCGGCGGTCGCCGACCTGAATTTCGTCTTCGCCACCACGGCGCGCGCGCGCGATAATTTCAAGCCAGTGCGCGGACCGGTCGAGGCGGGCAGGGCGCTGAGAGCGCGCCAGCGATCCGGACAGCGCACCGGCATCCTGTTCGGCCGCGAGCGGTTCGGGCTCTACAATGACGAGGTCGGCCTGGCCGACGAGATCGTCACCTTCCCGGTCGATCCCGCCTTCTCTTCGCTCAACATCGCCCAGGCGGCCCTGCTGATGTCTTATGAATGGATGAAGTCGGGCTTGGAAGATGAGACGAAAACCAATTTTTCCAGCCCCGACATGATGCCGGCGACCAAGGAACAATTGCACGGCCTGTTCGCGTACCTGGAAGGCGCGCTCGAAGCGCGCGGCTATTTCCGCCCGGCGCCGAAGAAGCCGAAGATGGTCGACAATCTGCGGGCGGTGCTGACGCGCGCCGGCTTCGCCGAGCCGGAGCTCAAGGTGCTGCGCGGCATAATATCATCGCTGGACAGGTTCTCGCCGGCCATGCCGCGCGGCGACGGATCGCCGGGCGATGATCCAAGACGGCTTCCGGCAGCGGCGGCACGCGCCCGCAAGGTGACAGACAAAGAATAGAACCGATCGTGAGAACGGCTGCTTCACCAGTAACTGAATTTTATTCGATATGATCCATCGTCCGGCGAAGGGTGGATCCTCGGATGTTTAACTCAAATATCGGTCGTCTTCGCTTTTTCTTCTATTCCGCGGCCCTGCTGGTTGCGGAAATTGTGACATTTGTGCTTTGCGTCGTATCGATCATCGGCATCGAGGGATTGGCCAATTCGAAACCTGGTCCTTCCAGGGAAGGGCTGGCCGCGGCCGTTCTCGTCGCTTCGCTGGTGATCGTGCTGTTCCGCGCGAATTTCGCCCGGCGTCGAAGCCGCGACGCGCAAGGACCCAAATGGATCCTTTGGTCGTACATTGTGTTCTCGACCCTGTTTGCGATTCTGCAGGCCGGCACTGTTCTTGTCGTGAGATTCGACGGCGAAGATTCGCATTCCGGCCTTAACCTGCTGGGACTCGCTCTCGTCGGGCTCTGGGCGGTCATCTTGGCGGCCAAGCCGGCGGGGGGCAGCTTTGCGGATATGGCGTCTTCCCTAAGTTTCGATGATCTCGACCCTCCCAGGCCGTTGCGCGGCGGCCGGGCGCCCCATTCAGAGTCGGCCGCCGGCGTGACGGCCCAGGCTCCGGCCTACGCCATGCGCGCCGCACCGGCGCCGTCGAACCATCCTGCATCTCAACCTGCGTCTCTGCCAAACAGCCGGCCGCGGTCCGGCGGCTTCGGCAAGCGGGGCCTTGTGTGATCATCTCGCCGCATCAAGGCCATGATGGTTGCAGATAGAACCGTGCCAGGTAAACGCATCATTGGCCTAAGCCTAGGCCAGCCTTCTCTCCCCAGCTCCCTTTCCTGAATGACAATGACCGATCTCTCAAACGCCCGCCCGATCCTGATGTTCGATTCCGGCATCGGCGGCCTGACGGTGCTGCGCGAAGCGCGCGTGCTGATGCCCGACCGCCGATTCGTCTATGTCGCCGACGACGCGGCTTTCCCCTATGGCGCCTGGGAGGAGCCGGCACTGAGGGCGCATATACTGGAACTGTTCGGCAAGCTGCTCGACCGTTTTTCGCCGGCCATTTCGGTCGTCGCCTGCAATACCGCCTCGACGCTGGTCATCGATGCGTTGCGCGAAAGATTTCCCGGCCATCCTTTCGTCGGCACGGTGCCGGCGATCAAGCCGGCGGCGGAACGCACGCGCTCCGGGCTGGTTTCGGTGCTGGCGACGCCCGGCACCGTCAAGCGCCAGTATACGCGCGACCTGATCGGCAAATGGGCGCAGAAATGCCATGTCCGGCTCGTTGGCAGCGACAATCTGGCGGGACTGGCCGAGGTCTATATGCGCGAAGGCTTTGTCGATGAAGAGGCTGTGCGTGCCGAGATCGCGCCGTGCTTCGTCGAACATGATGTGCTGCGGACCGACATCGTCGTGCTTGCCTGCACCCACTACCCCTTTCTGGCCAACCGCATGCGCAAGACAGCACCTTGGCCGGTCGATTGGCTCGATCCCGCCGAGGCGATCGCACGGCGGGCGCTCTCGCTGCTCGCGGACACCGAGGCCAGGAATGGCGGCGAGGCGTTGCCGGAAGGTGCCGACCTTGCTGTTTTCACCTCGAAGAGAGTTGATTTCCCGACTCGCCGCCTGATGCAGGGGTTTGGGCTGGCGATTTCCTGATATCTGGGAACATCACCCGGACCGGTGCGTTTTCCCTCATTGCAAGACGGGAGAAACGATCATGCCAGCCACATCAAAGGCCCAGCAGAAAGCCGCCGGCGCGGCATTGTCCGCCAAGCGTGGCGAAACCAAAAAGAGCGAACTCAAAGGCCCTTCGAAGGGAATGTACAAATCCATGAGCGAAAAGCAGCTCGAGGAATTCGCCGAGACCAAGCGTAAGGACCTGCCCGAGAAGAAATCGAAACACTAGCCCGCCGCGTGTCCGACTGGACGCACCCCCCAATGGGCGGTCGTTTCCGGGTCCACGTTTGACCAACCAGCGGTCAAACACAAAGCCGGTGCTACCAGGCCCGGTGGCCGCGCCGTACCTTGTAGCGGATGACCTTGCGATGACCACGATGCGGCATAACTTGTGATGTTTGTGTCCGCGCCAATGCCTGGCCTGCGCCGGCTCCGGCGCAAATGCCATCGAGCACTGCATTCAACGTCGAGGACCGCCTGCCATCACCAACGCCAGCCGCTGCAAGCTTGACACCAGTTAAATCTCCGTCTAATCAGCCCACCAACACCGGGCCTCAGCGTCCGGTGGCTTCTTTTTATGTGCGCAAGGCGTTTGGAAAGCCGCTCTATTCTTTCCGGAGTCTTGTCTAGAATGACGTGTCCCGTGGGTCTTCCGCCGCGTTGCGTGGGAAAACCCTGTCAGGTCTCGAAAACGGGGGCCAGAGGAGGGCGCGTTTCCTTCACCCGGACCATGAGGTTCCGGGTCTGTTGTTTTGAAAGGGAATGCGATGAGCAAGCGCGAATCCGCGAAATACAAGATCGACCGCCGTCTCGGCGAAAACATCTGGGGCCGCCCGAAATCCCCGGTCAACAAGCGCGAATACGGTCCCGGCCAGCACGGCCAGCGCCGCAAGGGCAAGCTTTCCGATTTCGGCCTGCAGCTGCGTGCCAAGCAGAAGCTGAAGGGTCACTACGGCGACGTTTCGGAAAAGCAGTTCCGCAAGGTCTATGAAGAGGCGGACCGCCGCAAGGGCGACACCTCGGAGAACCTGATCGGCCTGCTCGAATCGCGTCTCGACGCGGTCGTCTACCGCGCCAAGTTCGTGCCGACCATTTTTGCCGCTCGCCAGTTCGTCAATCACGGCCACATCAATGTCAACGGCAAGCGCGTCAACATCGGCTCATACCGCTGCAAGCCGGGCGACGTCATCGAAGTGCGCGAAAAGTCGAAGCAGCTGGTGATCGTCCTGGAATCGGTAGGCTTGGCCGAGCGCGACGTGCCTGATTACATCGAGGTCGATCATAACAAGATGACCGCGACCTTCGGGCGCATCCCCGGCCTGTCAGATGTTCCCTTCGCCGTGCAGATGGAACCGAACCTGGTCGTGGAATTCTATTCGCGCTGATCGATTTTCTTCATCTGCGACATCATCGAAGGCCGCCCTCGAGGCGGCCTTTTCTTTGGAGTTCTGAAAATCGATTTCGATTTTCGGGCCGATGCGCTACTCCGGGCAGCAACAAGGACTTTTGGGGCCGCCGCGCCATGAACATGCTGCCAGAAACAATCGAACCGATCGCTGATGCCGCAGGCGGCTTTCATCCGCTGTTTGCCGATGTGCCGTCCTCCGTCGAATTCAACAAGCTGCGCAAGCGGCTGCTGCGTCACGCCCGTCAGGCGATCGACGATTTTTCGATGGTCAGGCCCGGCGATCGCTGGCTGGTCGCCTTGTCTGGCGGCAAGGATTCCTACGGCCTGCTCGCTGTGCTGCTCGACCTCAAATGGCGCGGGCTGCTGCCGGTCGACCTGTTGGCCTGCAATCTCGACCAGGGCCAGCCGAACTTTCCGAAACACATTCTGCCCGATTATCTCAACGCATACGCCATTGCGCACCGCATCGAATATCAGGACACCTATTCGGTGGTGACCGACAAGCTTCCCCAGGGCAGCACCTACTGTTCGCTGTGCTCGCGGCTCAGGCGCGGCCATCTCTACCGCATCGCACGGGAGGAGGGCTGCTCGGCTTTGGTGCTCGGCCACCACCGCGAAGACATTCTCGAAACCTTTTTCATGAACCTGTTCCATGGCGGGCGCCTCGCCGCCATGCCGCCAAAACTGCTCAACGACGACGGCGACGTCATGGTGCTACGGCCGCTCGCCTATTGCGCCGAGGCCGATCTCGAAAAATTCGCCGGCGCCATGAAGTTCCCGATCATCCCGTGCGATCTGTGCGGCAGCCAGGACGGCCTGCAGCGCAATGCGATGAAGGCGATGCTCGACGACTTGGAAAAGCGCATGCCCGGCCGCAAGGACACGATGATCCACGCCATGACCAACGTGCGGCCCTCGCATCTGCTCGATCGCAAACTCTTCGATTTCGCCGCACTCAATGAAACCCTGACACGGCAAGACATCCCCAATGACATTTGACGATACCGCGATCGACTGGCTCGCCAAGCTTCTATCCGACGCCGCCATTGCCGAGATCATGCCGCGCTTTCGCCGGCTGGATGAGGGCGACATCCGCCAGAAGACCTCGGCAGCCGATCTGGTGACGGAGGCCGATGTGAGTGCCGAGCGGCTCATCACCGTCAGGCTGCGTGAGCGCTACCCCCAGGCGATGATCGTCGGCGAGGAAGCCTGCTCCGACGACCCGGCGCTCCTCCAGGGCCTCGGCGAAGCCGATCTCGCCTTCGTCATCGATCCCGTCGACGGCACTTTCAATTTCGCCTCAGGCGTGCCGCTGTTCGGCGTCATGCTGGGCGTCGTGGTGAAGGGCGAGACCGTCGCCGGCATCATTCACGATCCCATCGGCAAGGACTGGCTGATCGGCGCCAGGGGTGCTGGCAGCCACATACGGCATGCGCATGGCACTTTGGAGAAGGTGCATGTCGCCGAGCCTGCGCCGATCTCGCAAATGACCGGCGCGGTTTCCTGGCAATATATGCCCGAGCCGGAACGGTCACGGCTGGCGCGCAACCAGACGAAGTCCTTGTCGCAATTCGGCTATCGCTGCGCGGCACACGAATACCGCCTGCTGGCGAGCGGCCACGCCCACTTTGTCGTCTACAACAAGCTGATGCCGTGGGATCATCTGGCTGGTGTGCTGATCCATGCCGAGGCAGGTGGTTACGCGGCGCGTTTCGACGGCAGCACCTATCGGCCTTCGCATGTCGGCGGTGGCCTTCTTGTCGCACCGGACGAAGCAAGCTGGCGCGAACTGCGCCGGGAACTCTGGGCGGAATAGGCCGTGCGGGATAGATCCGGTCCCAAGCGCAAGCCGATCATGTTCACCATCGACGCGGCCTACACGCAGAAGAGCCTTGAAACGTCGTGCTAGGCGGCCTTCAATTCGATGCGCAAGGTGAAGAAGCTCGCCGGCGCCGAGCTGATGTATTCGCACGACATGGATAACTTCAAACCTATCGGACCGGCACGCAATTCTACGGCTGACCGCCGCCAGTGCGGAGACAAAGACCATGCGCTATTTCGAACACGCCGAACCGGTCATCACGCTCACCGCCGGGCCGGTGAACGGCTATGCCGACGTGCTACGCGGCCTCGGCCGCACCGTGCTCTACGACTATGACCCGGCGTTCCAGCTCTTTTACGAGGCGGTGGTCGACAAGGCGCAGAAGGCAATGCGGCTGTCGAACAAGCCGGTCATTCTCCATGGCGAGCCGGTCCTTGGCCTGGAGGCCGCCGCAGCCTCGCTTATCACGCCCGACGACGTCGTGCTCAACCTTGTCTCGGGAGTCTATGGCAAGGGATTTGGCTATTGGGCGAAGCGCTATTCGCCGCATCTGCTCGAAATCGAGGTGCCCTATAATGAGGCGATCGACCCGCAGGCGGTTGCGGCAATGCTGGAAGCGCATCCGGAAATCACCATCGTTTCCGTCTGCCACCACGACACGCCGTCGGGCACCATCAACCCGATCGACGCCATCGGCGCGCTGGTTTCGGCGCATGGCGCCTATCTGATCGTCGACGCCGTTTCGTCCTTCGGCGGCATGAAAACGCATCCTGAGGACTGCAAGGCCGACATCTATGTCACCGGCCCGAACAAATGCCTCGGCGCACCTCCCGGCCTGACGATGATGGGCGTCAGCGAGCGCGCCTGGGCCAAGATGAAGGCAAATCCACTGGCGCCACGCGCGTCGATGCTCAGCATCGTCGACTGGGAGCATGCTTGGTCGAAGGACAAGCCGTTTCCATTCACGCCGTCCGTGGCGGAGATGAACGGGCTCGACGTCGCGCTCGACCTCTATCTCAACGAGGGCCCGGCGGCGGTGTGGGCGCGCCACGCGCTCACCGCCAAGGCCATGCGCGCCGGCGTCGCCGGCATGGGTCTGTCGATCTGGGCCGCCAGCGACAATATCGCATCGCCGATCACGACCGCCGTCCGGACGCCCGAAGGCATCGATGAGACGGCGGTTCGCCAGGCCGCGCGCGCCCGCTACGGCGTGATGTTTTCGTCGGGCCGCGGCGGAACATTGGGCAAGCTGACACGCATCGGCCATATGGGCCCGACCGCCCAGCCGATCTATGCGATCGCGGCGCTGACGGCACTTGGCGGCGCGATGAATACTTTGGGCCAGGAACTCACGGTCGGCAAGGGCATCGACGCGGCGCTCGCCGTTATCGACGCTGACGTCTGAAGGGATTCATGCGACGCGCTGATACTCGATGAAGGCTTTCGTCGAAAATTCGATTACATTTGTCCGCGCGAAACCGGAGACCCGAGATGAAATCTCGGTTCGCAATTGTCGCACTGGTCCTTGCCCTTGCCTTGGTTGCCGGTCCGAACGCGGCAAGATCGCAGGAACGCGCATGTCGCAGTCCCGATCCCGTCGACACCATAGATGAGATGTTCTCCGCGATCTTCGCCTGTTGGGAGCCGCCGCCCGGAACCGCGGGCATGACCCTGACGCTGCAGTTCTCAATTCGCCGAAACGGCACACTTATCGGCAAGCCTCGCGCCACCTTCTCCCGTTTAGGGAATGATGACACCCTCAACCGGGCCTTCGTGGCTTCCGTCCTCGATGCTCTCGATAAGGCCCTGCCACTGCCCGTTTCGGACAGCATGGGGGGAGCGATCGCAGGGCGTACGCTGTTCCCTCGCTTCACAGCAGCGAGTGGGGGTGCATCCTAAAGCGTGTCCGGCAATGTGCATTAAACCGGCGGGTTTTGCGGCTGGAAGAACCTGCCGCGCTCGGCGATCAGCACCATCACCAATGCGCCAAGCGACACGCTGCAGAATCCGGCGGCCAACGGTGTCACCGTGCCGTTGAAGGCTTGGCCGATCAGAGTGCCGAGCAGGCCACCGAGGAAGGTCTGCATGAAACCCAGAATGGACGATGCCGTGCCGGCCAACTGGCCGAGCGGCTCCATGGCGAGCGCGTTGAAATTCGCGCCGAGTGCGCCAAACGGGACCATCGCGCAGGCAAAGAAGGTGATGAAAAGCCAGAGCGGCATCTTCATTTGGATGGAAACGATCAGCCAGGCGAGGCTGATGGCCAGAAACAAGAGCAGCGCGCTCTGCGACAGGCGGCGCATGCCGATGCGGCCGACAAGGCGCGAATTCAGATAGTTCGAAAAGGCGAGCACGCCGGCGATCCCTGCAAAAATCACCGGGAACATCTCGCCGACGCCGAAGACGCCGACATAGATCTGCTGCGCCGAGTTGATGAAGCCGAACATTGCGCCGAAGGCAAAAGTGCTGGCGAAGGCATAGCAAAGTGCGATGCGATTGGTCAGCACGATGCGGAAGCCGCCGATGATGGATTCGGCCGTCAGCGGCCTGCGATATTCGGGACGCAGCGTCTCCGGCAAGCGCAGCAGCGCCCACGCCGACACGATCAGGGCGCCGGCCGCCATGGTGATGAAAATCACGTGCCAGGTCGCGAACAGCATGATGAACTGGCCGATGCCGGGAGCAACGACCGGAATTGCCATGAAGACCATGAAGATCAGCGACATGACTTCGGCCATGCGCCGGCCGTCAAACGTGTCGCGCACGATCGAGACGGCGATGACGCGTGTGGCTGCGGCGCCGATGCCTTGCACCACCCTGCACAGGATAATGGTGGTGAATGTCGGGGCGATTGCCGCCGCACTCGCTGCCGCGACATAGATCACCAGCCCGACAACGAGCGGAGCACGGCGTCCGAAGCGGTCCGAAATCGGTCCGAAGAAGAGCTGCCCGCCGCCAAAGCCCAGAATGTAGGCGGCAATCACATACTGGCGGTGGTTTTCATTTTCCACGCCCAGCGAGGCGCCGATCTGCTGCAGCGCGGGCAGCATGATGTCGATGGCCAGCGAGTTGAGCGCCATCAACGCCGCACACAGGGCGATGAATTCCCAGCGCGGAATAGGCAAGGCGCTTGCCCGTTGCGGCGCTTGTGCATGCTGATCCACGGCAAAGTCCGATCTTCCAACGAAAAAGCGCCGGCGCACCGGCGCATCCATTCGTCTTGTACCCCGATACCGGGGAGCTAATTAGTCTGCCGAGGTGAGGGCTGGCCCTGCGTTTACCGCATGACCCCGAAATCGGAATTGATTTCGCTGGGGATCATGCGCAAACAAAATTCAGGCGGCGCCTTTGACGCTCACGCCCTTTTCGACGAGGAACGTCTGAAGTTCGCCTGCCTGGAACATCTCGCGGATGATGTCGCAGCCGCCAACGAATTCACCCTTGACGTAGAGCTGAGGGATCGTCGGCCAGTTGGAATATTCCTTGATACCTTGCCGCAGCTCGGCCGAGGTCAGCACGTCGACGCCCTTGTAGTCGGCCCCGATGTAGTCGAGGATCTGCACGACCTGACCGGAAAACCCGCATTGCGGGAAACCGGGCGTGCCCTTCATGAAAAGGACGACGTCGTTGCCCTTAACTTCGCTGTCGATGTAGTCGTTGATACCGCTCATAGAGAATCCTTTCATGCCCGCGGGAGTCGGGCTCGAAACATACCCTTTCAAATAAACCCATAGGTTGCCTGAAACAAGACGTTTGCCGCATCGTCACGCAAATGGCGCAAAAGATGGCTTGATATTGGGCCAAGAGCATCGGCCAGCTGTTTTCCCAAGGAAGCGATAACAGGGCGAGATGGCGCGGCAATCCTGATTGGTATTGTGCTCGTTACGTTGGCCTTGATCTGGTGGCTCAGGCAATCGCGATCTGGTGCTCGCAAGTCAGTCTCGGCAGCTTTGCGCGCCTGTTCGGTGATGCGCTGCATTGCCCCAACGCGCTTTTCTTCGACGGAGTGGTCTCGGCGCTGTCGAATGGCGAGAGGATGATGGCCGGCGGAAACTATCCGGCAGGGCCGATCATCGCCGTCTCGGCGAAAAGGTGACGAAGGGATCGGATGTGCAAGCTCAGTCCGGCACACTGGTCTGCAGGGCGAGCGCGTGCAGCACGCCGCCCATATTGCCCTTCAGCGCGTCATAGACCATCTGATGCTGCTGGACGCGGCTTTTGCCGCGAAAGCTTTCGGCCACCACCTCGGCCGCATAATGGTCGCCGTCGCCGGCCAGGTCGCGAATCGTCACCTTGGCGTCCGGAATGCCTTCCTTGATCAGCCGTTCGATGTCGTGCGCGTCCATTGCCATGCGAGGATTCCTTGTTCAGGTCGTGATCTCATAGATATGGTCGAAATGGCGGATGAACCACACCCAAACGATCCCACTCGATCATTTCATGGGTCCACGACCTCATTTGCCATGAAGCGAGGAAACCAGGATTCATGGGCAGCGGTCAATTCGCCGATAGGGATCGCCCGTGCCTCGCCGAGTTTCAGGTTACTACCGCCGGTCGAGCCGATCCACGGCGCAAAAATACCGAGCTTGCTCTGCTGTTCGCGAATGGCGTCCCATTCCTTGCTCTGCGGATCGATCGACAGCGTCAAGAGATAGCGGCCCTGATCCTCGCCGAACCAGACCGGGATCGGATCGGTCCCGACCAGGCCGGGGACGGTTGCGCCGATGCCGGACGCCATCGCCATCTCGGCCAGCGCGACAGCAATGCCACCATCGGAAACGTCGTGCGCCGCGGTAACGATGCCGGAGTCGATCAGGGTGCGCACATGGTCGCCGACGCGCTTTTCATGGTCGAGGTCGACCGGCGGTGGCGGGCCGTCGGTGCGGCCATGAATGTCGCGCATGTAGGCTGACTGGGCGAGATGCGTTCCCCCCATGGATGGCGCGCCGACCAGCAGGATCATCTGGCCCTCGGCGGCAAAGCCGATCCGCGCCATCTTGGACCAGTCGGCGATCAGTCCGACGCCGCCGATGGTCGGCGTCGGCAAAATGCCTCGTCCGTTGGTTTCGTTGTAGAGCGAGACATTGCCGGAAACGATCGGGAAGCCGAGCGCGCGGCAGGCGTCGCCAATGCCTTTCACGGCGCCGACCAGCTGGCCCATGATCTCGGGCCGTTCCGGGTTGCCGAAATTGAGATTGTCGGTGGCGGCGAGCGGCAGGGCGCCGGTGGCGGTAAGATTACGCCAGCACTCGGCCACCGCCTGCTTGCCGCCCTCGTAAGGATCGGCCTCGCAATAGCGCGGCGTCACGTCGGAGGAGAAGGCGAGCGCTTTGGTCGGATGACCTTCGACGCGCACCACGCCGGCATCGCCGCCCGGAAGCTGCAGCGAATTGCCCTGGATCAGCGTGTCGTACTGCTCCCATACCCAGCGGCGCGATGACAGGTCGGGTCCGCCGAGCAGTTTCAGCAGCGCCTCGGCGACGTCGGCTTGTGGTGCATCGCTGGCAGCCAGGGGCACCGGCTTCTTCGGTTCGGCCCAGGGACGGTCATATTCCGGCGCCTGGTCGCCAAGGTCCTTGATCGGCAGGTTGGCGACCTCGTCGCCCTGGTGCAGCACGCGAAAGCGCAGATCGTCGGTGGTCTTGCCGACAATGGCGAAGTCGAGGCCCCATTTGTGGAAGATCGCCTCGGCTTCCTTTTCCTTTTCGGGGCGCAGCACCATCAGCATGCGCTCCTGGCTCTCCGACAGCATCATCTCATAGGCGCTCATGCGCTCCTCGCGCACCGGCACCTTGTCGAGGTCGAGCTCGATGCCGAGGTCGCCCTTGGCGCCCATCTCGACCGCCGAGCAGGTGAGACCAGCAGCACCCATGTCCTGGATGGCGATGACGGCACCGGACGCCATCAGTTCGAGGCAGGCTTCGAGCAGGCATTTTTCGGTGAAGGGATCGCCGACCTGAACGGTGGGCCGCTTCTCGTCGATCTTGTCGTCGAACTCGGCCGAGGCCATGGTGGCGCCGCCGACACCGTCGCGGCCGGTCTTGGCGCCGAGATAGACGACCGGCAGGCCGACGCCCTTGGCTTCCGACAGGAAGATGGCATCGGTCTTGGCAAGCCCCGCCGCGAAGGCGTTGACCAGGATGTTGCCATTGTAGCGCGCGTCGAAATTGACCTCACCGCCGACCGTCGGCACGCCGAAGGAATTGCCGTAGCCGCCAACGCCGGCAACCACGCCGGCGACGAGGTGCCTGGTCTTGGGATGATCCGGCGCACCGAAGCGCAGCGCATTCATCGCCGCGATCGGCCGCGCGCCCATGGTGAAGACATCGCGCAGGATGCCGCCAACGCCGGTCGCCGCACCCTGATAGGGCTCGATGTAGGAGGGGTGGTTGTGGCTCTCCATCTTGAAAATGACGCAGTCGCCGTCGCCGATATCGACCACGCCGGCATTCTCGCCCGGCCCCTGGATGACCTGCGGCCCGGTGGTCGGCAGCGTGCGCAGCCACTTTTTCGAGGATTTGTAGGAGCAGTGCTCGTTCCACATCGCCGAAAAGATGCCGAGCTCGGTAAAGCTCGGCTCGCGCCCGACCAGGTCGAGGATGCGCTGATATTCGTCGGGCTTCAGCCCGTGCGCGGCAATGAGTTCCGGAGTGATCGGCACGGAATTGGAAATGGTCATGGGCGGCAATTTATATCCTTGGGATCGAGTCCCCTCTTATCGCAAGCGCGAAGGCCGATACACCCATCAAGCGACGAAAAACGATGGAAAGCCACAGGGGCAGCAACCAGCGAAAGATCGCTACTCGATCCGCAGGTTTCAAGCTGACTCAGGAGAAACTGTCGTAACCGGCACGGCCTTCGTCCAGAAGCCGCCTGATCGCGCCGACGCCGCCCGCGATGTCCTCTCGCCGACTCGGCTGTGAAACGCCGAAACGCACGCCGTGGAAAACCTGCTCGGAACGGCCCGCCTTGAACTCGTCCTCATCATCGATAAGCACGCCATGTTCGAGACAGGCATTCTTGAACGTGCCGGAAAGCCATGGATCAGGCAGGGTGAGCCAGACAAAGGGCACATTGTCCACGGCCTTGAAGTCGAACCCGGCCAGCGTCTCGCGCACGATCGCAATGCGCGCATTGATCTCGACGATGCTGCGCTTGCGCATCTCGCTGGCCTGGCCGGACAGAACCAGCCGGCTACACACTTCGGCCAGCAGGAAGGGGAGGCCGCCCGTCAGCATCTTGTGAGCGACCCGGATCCGGTGGCGATAGGCCGGCGGACAGGCGAGCCAGCCGCCGCGAACACCAGCCGCGACGGATTTCGACAGGCCGCCGGCAACGATGGTCCGTTCGGGGGCATATTCGGCCAAGAGCGGCGTCGGGTCGTCGGTCAGATCGCCATAGAGATCGTCCTCGATCAGGACGACATTGTATTCGCGCGCGACGCGCGCGATGGCCTCGCGCCGCGTTGCCGACAGCGTCACCAGTGTGGGGTTCTTCGCCGTCGGCATCAGGAACAGCATTTTCGGGTGTTTTTGCGCGCAGACGCGCTCGAAATCCTCTGGATCGAGTCCTTCCTCGTCCGACGTCACCAGCGCGGTCCGGCGGCCGATCAGGCCGGCGCTGCGAGAAATCTGCGAATAGGTGAGGTGCTCGAAGACGATATAGTCGCCGGGCGTGGTGAGCGCGGCAATCGCCGCCATAACCGCGGCATGGGTGCCGAGCGTCGGAACGATGCCATCAGGGCTCGGGCGAAACGAATTTCGCGACAGCCAGCTGCAGCCGGCCTCGAACCAGCGGTCGGGAAAATCCCGTGTATAGCTTGAAATTTCATACGGATGGTCCTGCGCCGTGCGCGAGAGCACATCGGCGACAATGTCGCCCTGGCCAATATCCGGCGCAGCCGTGCTGTCGAAGCGCAGCTTGCCGCGAGGCGCATCGATATAGCGCGTGCCTTCCACCTGCGGGTCGGGCGCCAGCAGATCGGTCTTGGTCTCATGCCCGCCCAGGACATAGGTTCCGCGCCCGACTTCGCCGCTCACCAGCCCCCGCTCGCGCAACAATTGGTAGGCTCGGCCGACCGTACCCACGGTCGTGCCGATGTCGTATGCCAGATCGCGCTGCGGCGGCAGTTTTGCCCCCGCGTCGATCACGCCGCGGTCGATGTCCGTTTCAATGGAATCTGCAAGCCGCTGATAGAGGGGCCCGGAGCCGGACGTAAGGTCAGGAAGCCAATTTGTCATGGTGACAATTTTCTATATTGCACCGAATTGAGAGTCAATACATATCGGTTTCGCAATAAAAAGGTACAATCTCGAATTCTGGTAGCAAGAAAATGGCTGCAATCGATACAATCCGTCACACGAGAGCTGAATTGCCCGGAGGCCGGCAAGGCTACATCCGCCGCCTGGTGCGCACGGTCCAGTCACTCGCAAACCGGATCGGCAGCCTGCTGGATCGCAGGCGCAGCCGTCTGGTCTTGCTGGAAATGACCGACGATCAGCTCAAGGACATCGGCATCTCGCGCGCCGATGCCCATCGTGAGGGTCTGAGGCCGTTCTGGGACTGAGAATGCGTCTCGCGTGCCCCCGTCTCGAATAGCGGCGTGGTATATCGGCAGGCCCACCAGGCTGGCGATCTGCAGCAAGCGGGCCGTGACGCTACGCAGCCGCACCGCAGGCCGGATTGCCTGTTTGCCAGCGCGCGATGTCCGAACCGATGCGTTCACCGAGCGGCTCGTTCATCAGCGGACCGTAGACGTCGACGCGGCGTGAATTGCCTTGCGCCTGCACGACCAGCAACGGCTTTCCGCCATAGTGCTTGGCTGGGACCAGCAGGAAGCGCGGTGTGCCGGTGAATGAATTCAGCTCATTGGCCATCTGATAGGGCTTGAAGGCGGGATCCTTGCTGGCGATCCAGCATTTGTGGGCGGCGATCGCCACCTGTTCCATGGCAAGCAGTGCCGCGCTCTTACCCGAAGCCGCCGGCGCGTTCTTCGGCTTCGATTGGCAGGAGGCGAGCACAAGGCCGACGGTGGCGACGAGAGCGAGGCGGGCAATCGTCTGTCTCATGGTCAGGCGGCGCCTATTTCGAGTTCGGAAAAGGGATGAGCGCCGAAGATATCAAGCGGCGATGCCGAGGGCACTTTCGAACAGTGCCCGGCCGTCGCTGCCGCCATGCGCCGCTTCGATCAGGTTCTCGGGATGCGGCATCAGGCCGAGCACATTGCCCTGGCCGTTGATGATGCCGGCAATGTCGTTTATCGAGCCGTTGGGATTGGTGCCTTCCGCATAGCGGAACACGACCTGGCCTTCGCCTTCGAGCCTGCGAAGCGTCTCGGCGTCGGCAAAGTAATTGCCGTCGTGATGCGCCACCGGCGAGCGGATGATCTGGCCCGGCTGATAGCGGCGGGTGAACATCGTGTTCGCGTTGGCGATCTGCAGCTTGACTTGCCGGCAGACGAATTTCAGCGATGTGTTGCGCATCAAGGCGCCCGGCAGCAGCCCGGCCTCGACCAGGATTTGGAAGCCGTTGCAGACGCCGATGACCATGACACCCTTGGCCGCCTTTTCGGCGACCGCCCGCATCACCGGCATGCGCGCGGCAATGGCGCCGCAGCGCAGATAGTCGCCGAAGGAAAAGCCGCCGGGAATGGTGATCAGGTCGACGTCGGGGATTTCGGTGTCGGTCTGCCAGACGGTGACCGGTGGCGTTCCCGAAATCTTGGTCAGCGCCGCGATCATGTCGCGGTCACGGTTGAGGCCTGGCAGGAGGACGACGGCTGATTTCATTTTGGTTCGTAAGGCCTCTGGGCTTCGGCAAGTTCGCGCAGGTCTAAGCGCCGTTCAATATGTTCCAGGCACTCGTCCTCGCGAGCCAGCACGCAGTAGATGTTCTTCACGTCACCCTCGGTGGCAATGAGGTGGCCGCGGATGGAGCCGAGTTCGGACCTTACCTCCCCGAGCGTCAAATCCATCCTGTCCAGCCGCGACTGAATGGACCTGAGGACTTCAAATATCAAGCTTCCATCAAGCTCGGCCATCTGCCCTCCGGCACAACCTCAGGTAATGGCCACACTATAGTTCTCAATCACCGTATTCGCCAGAAGCTTGTCGCACATGGCTTTGAGATCGGTCTCGGCCTTGGCCTTGTCGCTCTCCGCAAGTTCGACGTCGAAAACCTTGCCCTGCCGCACCTGGCCGACGCCGTCAAAGCCCATCCCGGACAGCGCATGTTCGATCGCCTTGCCTTGCGGGTCGAGCACGCCGTTCTTGAGGGTTACGGTAATGCGGGCCTTGATCACGCTGGACATGCTCCTGTTCGAAGTGTTGAGCGGCAAAAATCTCAGTGCGGCTTGCCTTTGACGCCATCGGTCGAGGCGACGAGCACCGGCCCGGCGGGGCGCGGCGGCTCGTTCTCGTTCATGATGCCGAGGCGGCGGGCGACTTCCTGATAGGCTTCGACCAGACCGCCCATGTCGCGGCGGAAACGATCTTTGTCGAGCTTGTCCTGCGTCGCCACGTCCCAGAGACGGCAGGAGTCCGGCGAGATCTCGTCGGCAACGACGATGCGCATCATGTCGCCTTCGAACAGCCGGCCGCATTCGATCTTGAAGTCGACGAGCTGGATGCCGACGCCCATGAACAGGCCGGAAAGGAAGTCGTTGACGCGGATGGCCAGCGCCATGACGTCGTCGATTTCCTGCGGGCTCGCCCAGCCGAAAGCGGTGATGTGCTCTTCAGACACCATCGGGTCGTCGAGCGCGTCGGCCTTGTAATAGAATTCGATGATCGAGCGCGGCAGCACGGTGCCTTCCTCGATGCCGAGACGCTTGGCCAGCGAACCGGCAGCGACATTGCGCACGACCACCTCGAGCGGGATGATCTCGACTTCCTTGATCAGCTGCTCGCGCATGTTGAGCCGGCGGATGAAGTGGGTCGGAATGCCCATCCGGTTGAGATGGTTGAAGATGTGCTCGGAAATGCGGTTGTTGAGCACGCCCTTGCCATCGACGATTTCGTGCTTCTTCTTGTTGAAAGCGGTCGCATCGTCCTTGAAGAACTGGATCAGTGTTCCCGGCTCAGGTCCCTCATAGAGGATCTTGGCCTTGCCTTCATAAATGCGGCGGCGATTTTTCATCTGATCTTTTCTCTGGATTTCCGGGCAGGCGGCAAGCGACCAGTTCCTGTCCGTCTGCCTAAATTAGTGCGGCAACGGTAGGGGTTCAATGCCGGTGTCTATCCCAATCGCACTGTTTGCTCAATCGGCAAATCCTTTCAATCACCGCTTTCCGGAATGAAATGCCGCAGCGCAGCAAGTGACGTACCATATTGACCGGCCCGCAGCCTTTTGGTTTGTGCTGCGGCAATACACATATTTCAACTGCCAACGAATCGGATTGACCGGAGGGATGCCATGAGCAGCATGAAAGATCGCGAGGAGGGCTTCGAGCGCAAATTCGTAATCGACGAGGAACTCCGGTTCAAGGCCTCGGCCCGCCGCAACAAGGCGCTCGGCCTGTGGGCCGCCGAAAAGCTCGGCAAGGCCGGGGCCGACGCCGAAGCCTATGCTAGCCAGGTAGTCCTCGCCGACATCGAGGAAGCCGGCGATCACGACGTTTTCCGCAAGATCCGCAAGGATTTCGACGAAGCCGGGGTCGTCCAGTCGGACCATCAGATTCGCCGCACCATGGACGATCTGATGGCGCAGGCAATCGAGCAGATCAAGAACACCTGATCCTTGCTCTGAGCCAATTGACTCACTGGACCAATCGACCGCCTGGTCTCTCCAGGCGGTTTTTCTTTGCCTTTGCGGCCGTTTCCGGCTGAACTGCATTAGAGCGACATGCATCCATTCGGACGCACAAAGTACGCTCTAAAACTTTGAGTCCTCGCATCGGGCTTTCCGATTTTTTTGGGCCGATGCGAGCGAATAAGGAAGGCGCCCATGCCCCTGAAGTCACGCCTTGCGGCCGATGAAACGTTGTGCACCGCATGGTCCGGCGTGCCTGATGCCCTGACGGTCGAGATTCTTGCCAGACAGGGTTTCGATGCCGTCACGCTCGACATGCAGCATGGCGGACACCACGAGGACAGCGTGCTGCGCGGTCTTGGGCCGGTGCTGGCCGCCAACAAACCGGCGCTGGTGCGCATTCCGGTCGGCCGCTTCGACATGGCCAGCCGCGCGCTCGATTTCGGCGCCGAGGCGGTGATTGCGCCGATGGTGAATTCGGTGGCGGACGCCAGGCTGTTTGCCGCCGCCATGAAGTACCCGCCGCTCGGCGAGCGTTCCTGGGGCCCGACTTATGGCTTTCCGCGTCATGGCAAGGGCGACTATGCCGACTGGCTGCGCGACAGCAACGAGCGCACCATGGCCTTCGCCATGATCGAAACCCGCGCCGCCCTCGATGCGCTCGACGGCATCCTCGACACGCCGGGTATCGACGGCATCTTCCTTGGCCCATCAGATTTCTCGATCGCCTGGTCGAACGGCGCCGCCGTCAACTCGACGCTCGAAAGCATGATGGAAACCGTAGCCTCGATCGCCGAGCGGACACGCAAGGCAGGCAAGCATGCCGCAATCTACGTCATCGAGCCGGCCATCGCCGGCCGTGTCGTGTCGATGGGCTATCGGCTGCTGGCGATGGGCTCCGAGCATGCGCTGATCGGTCTGGGGGCAAAGACCCTGCTGAAGAGCGTGAGGGACTCGATCGGCCCCTAAAGGTCGGTCAGAAATTTCGCAAAAGTCATCGATCCTTCGGGCCATGGGCCGAAGCCGGAATCCGCATTGAGATGGCCAGCATCGCCGGCATCGATGAACAGCGAGCCCCAGGCGCCGGCAATGTCCTCGGCCACATCGAACATGCAGAACGGATCGTTGCGGCTGGCGATCACCACCGAGGGAAATGCCAGCGGCTCGCGCGGGTAGGGACCGAAGGTCATCAGGTGCCTGGGTTTTATCTTGGGATTGGCGACGTCGGGCGGCGCCACGAAGAAGGCTCCGGCGACCAGACGCCGGAACTGCGGCATTGCCTGGACAACGGCGGCGACGCCGAGCGAATGCGCGACGATAACGACCGGTCGTTCTGCCTCGTTGACCGCCTTCGCCACGCTCGCCGTCCAGTCTTCGCGCACCGGCTTCGACCATTCCGCCTGCTGGACACGGCGCGCCGTCGACAATTTCGATTGCCAGCGGCTCTGCCAATGGTCGGGCCCGGAATTGGTGTAGCCCGGCACGATGAGAATGTCTGCATCCCTGACTTTCATGGCGCGCATGTAGCGAGGGACACGGTTTCGTGCAACCGTGCATGATCCCAAAAAGTGTGAAGCGGTTTTTGGACAAGATCATGCGCAAAACAGGGTCTAATCGGTGCGATTGCTCACAAATAGTGAACACCATGTTCGCTTTTTGCCGTCTTGTGTGAACGATCGCGATCGACGATCTGTCATCGGGAAGAAACAGCCGTGTAAATGAGAACCCGGATTTGGACCTGACACGACGTACAATGGTAGGTGGCGCCGGGCTCCTGGCTTTTGGGATCTCGTCGAAGGCCGCCCAAACGGAGACTTTGATGAGCGAACTGCCTTTTGCCGCCACGACCCCGGTCAGCGTTGCCCGCGTCGGGTTGCGCGCGCGGAATGCCGAAAGCCTGGCCGCTTACTATCGCAACGTCGTCGGTCTGCGGGAACTGAGCCGCGCCGGCGGCACGATCACGCTGGGCGCCGCCAATCGTCCCTTGCTCGACATCGAGGCGGATGCAGCGGCGAAGCCCGACGATCCGCGCAGAGCCGGCCTCTTCCACACAGCCTTCCTGCTGCCCAGCCGGACCGATCTCGGGCGCTGGATCAACCATGCCATCGCCAACAAGATCGGCATTGAAGGCGCATCGGACCATCTGGTCAGCGAGGCACTTTACCTGACCGATCCTGAAGGCAACGGCATAGAGATCTATGCCGACCGCCGCCATGAGGACTGGAAGTGGAATGGCGACAAGATAGCGATGGCGACCGAACGGCTGAATATTTCGTCGGTCGTCGCCGACGTGCCGGCCGGCGATGCCGGCTGGCATGGCATGCCGGACAACAGCATTATCGGCCACGTCCATCTGCGCGTCGGTCGCCCGGAAGACGCCGAGGCCTGGTGGCACCAGGAGTTCGGCTTCGACACGGTGGCGAAATATGGTAGCGCGGCGGTATTCCTGTCGTCAGGCGGCTACCACCACCACATCGGCGCCAATTCGTGGCAGAGCGCCGGCGCCGGCCGTCGCGATTCTTCCCGGTCCGGCCTGGCCTGGGTCGAAATGCGTTCCGATAATGTGACTGAGGCAACCACCCGCGAGGATCCATGGGGAACGGTGATCAGGACCGCTCCCGGCAAGGCTTGAGCGTTCTGGAAGCCTGTTAGAGCCGGGCCTTTTCCAACAAGCGGCCGAGCATGAGCAGGCCCGCCGGCCAAAGGCCGAGGCGGGTTTCGTTGCCCATATGGCCGAGATCGCCGGCGTCGGCGAGGTCCGCGCCCCAGGCGGCGGCGAAGGCGGTCGCCTGGTCGAAGGTGACGCGCGGATCGGTACGGCTGGCCACCACCAGGGTCGGAAACGGCAAGCGTTTCAGCGGCATCGGCGCAAAAGGGCGAACCAGGTCGAAGGAAGGATCAGGGTCGTCGACATTGGTTGCGGCAACCAGCAACGCGCCCGCAACCTTGTTGAGTTGGCTTTCGCTGGCGCTGGCCGCCCACTTCACCGCCGTCGCCACCGCCAGTGAGTGCGCAAGCAGCACCACGCGCCGAGGTGCCGCGGCAATCGCTGCGTCCACCCGGCCAATCCAGTCCTCGGGGGTCGGCCTGTCCCATTCGGCCTGCAGCACGCGGCTCGAATTGGGGAACGCCCGGCACCAATGCGACATCCAATGATCCGGCCCGGAATTGCCGCGTCCTGGCAGGGCGAGAAAATCGAATTCTCCAGCCGCGGAAATCATCACGCTTCCCCGAACACACGCTTGAAGATCGTGTCGACATGCTTGGTATGATAGCCGAGGTCGAATTTTTCACGAATCTCGGCTTCGGGCAAGGCTGCGGTGACCTCTTTGTCAGCCAAAAGTTCCTCAAGGAAATCAGCGCCTTGCTCCCACACTTTCATGGCGTTTCTCTGCACCAGCCGGTAGGCGTCCTCACGGCTGACACCGGCCTGGGTCAGCGCCAGTAGCACACGCTGCGAATGCACAAGGCCGCGGAACTTGTTCATGTTCTTCAGCATGTTGTCGGGATAGACGAGCAATCTGTCGATGACACTGGTCAGCCGCGACAGTGCGAAATCGAGCGTCACGGTCGCATCCGGGCTGATCATGCGCTCGACCGACGAATGCGAGATATCGCGCTCGTGCCAGAGCGCCACGTTCTCCATCGCCGGTAGCGCGAAGGAACGCACCATGCGCGCAAGCCCGGTGAGGTTTTCGGTAAGCACCGGGTTACGCTTGTGCGGCATCGCCGACGAGCCTTTCTGTCCGGGCGAAAAATACTCTTCCGCCTCCAGCACCTCGGTGCGCTGCAGATGGCGGATCTCGATCGCCAGCCGTTCGATCGACGATGCGATGACACCGAGTGTCGCGAAGAACATCGCGTGGCGGTCGCGCGGGATCACCTGCGTCGACACCGGCTCCGGCTTCAATCCGAGTTTCTTCGCCACATGCTCTTCGACATAGGGATCGATGTTGGCGAAGGTGCCGACAGCACCTGATATGGCGCACGTCGCAATATCCTCACGCGCGTGCACCAGTCGCTCGCGGCAGCGCGAGAATTCGGCATAGGCCTGCGCCAGCTTGACGCCGAAGGTGGTCGGCTCGGCATGGATGCCGTGGCTGCGGCCGATGGTGATTGTGTCCTTGTGTTCGAAAGCGCGGCGCTTGAGCGCCGCAAGCAGGCCGTCGATGTCGGCCAGAAGGATGTCGCTGGCGCGGGTGAGCTGCACGGCAAAGCAGGTGTCGAGAACGTCCGAGGATGTCATGCCCTGATGGATGAAGCGGGCATCCGGCCCGACGAATTCGCTGAGATGGGTGAGGAAGGCGATGACGTCGTGCTTGGTCACGCGCTCGATCTCGTCGATGGCCTCGACGTCGAATTTCGCGGCCCCGCCCTTTTCCCAGATGGTCTTGGCGGCCTCCTTCGGGATCACGCCGAGCTCGGCCAGGGCGTCGCAAGCGTAGGCCTCGATCTCGAACCAGATGCGGAACCGGGTTTCGGGCGACCAGATGGCCACCATTTCCGGCCGGGAGTAGCGAGGGATCATCCGTCAGTCCTGACTTGCGAGGGCATTCGCCCGCGTCCTAACAGAGCCGGACAAAATGCTCAACGCTGCTGCCGCGCAAACCAGATGCTGGCGAGAGCGAGCGCGATGAAACCGAGCGGAAAATAAAGCCGGATGCCTAGAACGATGAATTGATAGAACGCCGTCGCCATTGTGTGCACGAACTGGATGGCCCAGGCGATGGTCAGTGCGGGTTTCATGCCACTGGGCATAGTAGGAACGGTATTGCAGCGCAAAGAGCCCACCGGTAAGGCCGATCGTAGTGGCAAGAAGGCAGACAAACGCGGCCGCCAAGGCAACTTGCCAATGCCGTCCGAGCGAGACGAGCCGCGCCAGGAACAGGCCAACCGGAAAAGCGAGCGCACCGCCGGCCGCATAGAGCAACGAGACAAAGCGGATCTTTGCCGGAGTCTCCCAGTCGTCCAACAGCAGATTGGCAAGCGCGCTGGCGCCCATCGCTGCGGCCCACAGCAGGGTGCCGCAAACCGCGGCGCGCGGCGATGGCAAGGCCTTGCCGATACGATCGAGTCGGTTGTGTATGGCGGCGAGCGGCGTCACAGCCGGCCGGTTACCGCGATCCAGCGATAGTCCGGCCCTTCGAATCCGTACTGGCGTACCGCGATCAGCACGGCATAGGCGCTGAGGCCCTGCATGGAAAATGTCTGCACCGCGCCGATCCGATAGCCGTTCGGGCAGCCTCTGCTCTTAGGGATCGACTTGTCTTCGTGCAGGAGCTCAGTCTTGCCGCCGTCTTTCGCCTCGATGCGCAGCAAACGAAAGCCGTTGATCTCGCCGAGGCTCTGGCAGGCTTCCGTGTCGTTCATACCGATCTCGTCGAGCCGGAACTCGAGCGGATCATCGACCGGCGAAAAGATCGGCCGCGGGTTGACCACCATGCGGAACGGATCGGCCGAAAGCTCGGTCACCGGGTTGAAGCCGGCGGTGATGCCGCGATTCGCGGTCAATTCCGCCTGCTTGATGATAGCTTCGCCTTTCTGCCGAGCTGCAAGGCGCGCCGCGTCGAGGGTTGCGTTCTCGTTGTCAAGCCGCACCCTGATCGGCGTGCCCTTGAGAAAACTGTCGTCGGCCGTGTCGATATAATAGCGATTGGCATAGGGGAATCCCGACCCGTCCTGGACACCATATTCCTCGAAGGCGAAGATGCCGCCATCCCCAGCGAAGCCGAGGATTTCAAGCTCGGCGACGTCGCCGGCATGCGCGGCGAGCGAGATTGCAAACTGGGCAAGGAGGGAAACGGCAAACAGGGCAAGAATTCGCATCGGATTTCCGTTTGAGCAGCCAGCGTTGTTTCGATCACTATCACGACATCGTCAAAACGTCGTGCCCTCTGAGACGCGAACCCGATGCATCCAATCGCGCTGTCATTTGTTTATGGTGGCAGCTTCACCGCATCGGCCCGAAAATCGGAATCGATTTTCGGAAAGTACGATGCGCTGATTTAAAGTGTTTAGAGCGTCCTTTGCGCGTCCAAAAGGACGCGCGGCGCTCTAATGGAGAACCCACAATGACCGATGCAGCCAGCATTCGCGAACAAATGGAAGTGATCGGCGCCGACGGCGTCCATGTCGGCACCGTCGACAAAGTTGAGGGACAACGAATCAAGCTGACCAAGCGCGACAGCGGCGAGGGCGCTCACAGGGGGCATCACCACTTCATTCCGCTCAGCCTCGTAGCCGAAGTCGAGGGCCAGAAAGTGCGGCTGTCGGCAAATTCGGATGTTGCGGTCACATTCGAGGAAGAGAAATCCGACCCCACCTGATCACGGCCAATAATTACGACCCCATTTTGATTACGGCAGCGCGCATTCAGCGCGACGACCAGACCGGAAACAGGTCGCCATCGGCTGGCGTCGCGGCAAAGACGCCGCGGCTGATGGCGCGCGCCATGGTGGCGCCTGCCGCTGCGTAGAGGTCGATGGCGTCATTGGGCGCGAGCTCGATGCCGCTCTTGCCGGTCGCCAGCGCGAAAACCAGATCCCCGTCGGCCGGCGTGTGTGTCGGCCAAATGGCGCGCACGAAGCCGTCATGCGCTGATATCGCCAGGCGTTTGGCGGCGGCCTTGGTGAGGACGGCGTCCGTGGCGATGATGGCGATGGTCGTGTTGCCGCCGACCTTCGCCCGTTTCCCGATATGCTTGTCGCGAAACTTCAGCAGGATCGTTTTCGCGTCCTCCGGCATCGGCGAGGGATAGCCAAGCCCGCCGAACTCGTCGCCGATCTCGAAGGCCGCTGCCCAGAAGTGGCGGGTTTGGGCGATCGTCACCGACCCGGTCGGATTGACGGCGGCGAGCGCGCCGATGGTGGCCCCGCTGTCGAGCACCGTCGAGGCCGATCCGAGGCCGCCCTTCAGGCCGGAACTCAACGCACCACTGCCCGCGCCGACAGTGCCGAGCGGAAAATCGATGCCGACTGCCTGTGCCGCCTCATAGCCGAGATCGCGGTAAGGCGGATAGCGACCCCAATCCTTGTCGCCGCCATTGCGCAGGTCGAACAGGATCGCCGCCGGCACGATCGGTACCCGAAAGCCGCCGACCTCGACACCGATGCCCCTTTCACGCAGTGCCGCCTGTACGCCGGAGGCGGCGTCGAGACCGAAGGCCGAACCGCCCGAAAGCACCACAGCATGGATCGCCTCGATCGAATTGTGCGGCTCGAGCAGGTCGGTCTCGCGGGTGCCCGGCGCACCGCCCAGGATCTGGACACCGGCCACCGCCGGTTCGTCGCAGACGATGGTGGTCACCCCGGACTTCAGCCTCACGTCGGAAGCGTTGCCGACGCGCAGGCCGGCGACATCGGTGATGAGATTGCGCGGCCCTGTCCGAAACATTATTTGGCCTCCGCCGGCACGAAATGTGCGCCGTCGAAACGGAAGACCCGATAGAGGTTCTCGGTCAAGTCGCCCTTGCCGTCAAAGCGGATGGGTCCGATCGCGGAGCTGAAGTCATGCGCGGTAAGCGCATCGGCTAATGGCTTGCCGGAAGTTTCCGCCAGCGCCGTTGCCGCTTCGGCGATCTCGACCGCCGCAAAGGCCGGCAGCGTGTAGCCGTCCGGCACGATCTTTTGCGCGGCAAAGCTGTCGAGCACCTTGGAGGCGGCGACATCATCCCATTCGGGCGGCGCGATCATCAGCGTGCCCCTGGCATAAGCCACGTCGCCGGGCGGTGTGCGCAGCGCTTCGCCGCCGGCAAAGGTGATGCCGGCATCGAGCTGGCCGGCGTCGCGACCCATGATGGCGATGTCGTCGCCGTCGCCGCCGGCGAAGACATGCGTTGCGCCGGCTTTCCTCAGCCGCCCGATCAGCCCGATCTGGTTGTCGAGCTGCGGCCGGAATGTGTCGACGAACACCGGTTTCAGCGCCGCCTGCTCGGCTGCCGCCCGAAGCGTCTCGGCGATTTCGCGGCCGTAGATGGTGCCGTCGTCGACGACGGCGAACAGTTCGTTCTGCCATTGGCGGGTGAGGATGGAGGCGACTGCGTTGCGCTCGTCGTCGCCGCGCGGCCCGAGACGAAAGATCGGCCAGCCGGTCTTGGCGCGCCGGTCGGTCAGGCTTTCGGTGCGCACGCCGACGGTGATGACCGGTATGTTGGCGTCCTTCAGGATCGGCAGTGCCGCCTCGATCGCCTCGGTGCAGAGGAAGCCGACGACCACGCCGACTTTCGCCGCAGCGAATTCCCTCGCCGCGGCAGCCCCGCCATCGGCCGTGCAGGCGTCGTCGACAACCTTGAGTTGAGCGCCGTTCGCCGCTGCCGCCAGGCCAGCGCCCGCCTCGATCTGCTTGCCGAGGATCGCCGACGGCCCGGACAGTGGTGCTGCGACGCCGACCAGCAGCGTCTCAGCGTTCGCATCACCAGCGAGAGACAGCCAGGCCAGCACCGCTATTGTCGTTGTCCTGGGTCGCATGCGAGCGAAGAATTCCTCTGCCGCGGTCGCCTGTTTGCCGGGGCCACTTCCTGCCAAGACCTAAAGGCTGGTCAGCTTTCACGCAACACGCGAAATTCAAGATGCATGTCAACCACTTCGCTTGTGGCATGCAATATGCCGCCATATATAGCGGTTCGGTTCACCTCGCTTCAAACCAATGGAAATCGCCGGTGCTGAAGAAGAACGACATAGGGCCGCAGGCCTATCGCGACGCGATGAGCCATTTTGCCGGCCACGTCCATGTGGTTACCACCGACGGTCCCGCCGGCAGGCGCGGTGCGACTGTCATTGCAGCCTGTTCGGTCTCGGACACGCCGCCGACCATCCTGGTCTGCCTCAATTGCGAAAATCCCAAGAATGAGCCGTTCGTGAAGAATGGCAGGTTCGCCTTGAACACGCTGGCTTCGGACCAGGAGGCGCTGTCGGTCGGCTTTTCCGGCCTCACAGGTCTGCCCGTCGAGGAACGTTTCGCGTTGGGCGATTGGGACGTGATCTCGACCGGTGCGCCGACGCTGAAGGGCGCGCTCGCCGTGTTCGACTGCGAACTGATCGACACCAAGGATCTGGCCACCCACCGTGTGCTTTTTGGCAAGGTGACAGGCCTGCGCACCGGCGATAATTTGCGGCCGCTGATCTATCACGACCGCGGCTATCACGCTCTGTAGAGGCTCTGGATGGCTGCACCAACGGAGAGAGAATGACCGAGTTGAAACCGCGTCCCGCGCCGCGGACGATCGACGAGACGCTCGATCTGCTGACCGGTGCGGACTATGTGGCAGACCGGTCACTGGCGACCGTGCTGTTCTTATCGCTGCGCATGAAGCGGCCGCTGTTCCTTGAGGGCGAGGCCGGCGTCGGCAAGACCGAGATCGCCAAGGTGCTGGCGCAAGCGCTCGGCCGCCGGCTGATCCGCCTGCAATGCTATGAAGGCCTCGACGTCTCGTCCGCCGTCTACGAGTGGAACTACGCCGCGCAGATGATCGAGATCCGCATGGAAGAGGCGGCCGGCAAGGTCGACCGCTCCGACATGGAGCGCAACGTCTTTTCCGAAAAATACCTGATCCGCCGCCCGGTGCTCGACGCACTGACCGGCAAGGCGGGCGCCGCCCCGGTCTTTCTGATCGACGAGCTCGACCGCACCGACGAGGCCTTCGAGGCATTCCTGCTCGAAATTCTCTCCGACTTCCAGGTGACGGTGCCCGAACTCGGCACGATCAAGGCGCAGGAACCGCCGATCGTCATCATCACCACCAACCGCACCCGCGAGATCCATGACGCGCTGAAGCGCCGCTGCCTCTATCACTGGGTCGACTACCCGAATGCCGAGCGCGAGCTGGAGATCGTGCGCAGAAAAGTACCGCAGGCCAACAGCCGGCTGTCGGCAGAGGTGGTTTCGTTCATTCAGAAGCTGCGCCAGATCGAGCTGTTCAAGGTGCCGGGGGTTGCCGAGACCATCGACTGGGCAGGCGCGCTGACCGAACTCGACAAGGTGGCGCTCGATCCGGAAACCGTTTCCGACACGATCGGCGTGCTGTTGAAATACCAGGACGACATTGCCCGTATAGAACAGGGCGAAGGCCGGCGCATCCTCAACGAGGTGAAGGCCGAGCTTTCGGCGGCGGAGTAGGCGATGGCAACGCCGCGTCCCGAACCGAAAGAGGCCACGCCCGATGGGAGGATCGCCGATAACATCGTCTATTTCGCCCGCACCCTACGCAAGGCCGGCATGCGGGTCGGCCCGGCCTCGGTAAAAGATGCGATCGAGGCGGTGCTGGCCGCCGGTATCGGCTCTCGCGACGATTTCTACTGGACGCTGCACGCCGTACTGGTGTCGCGGCACGAGGATCACCCTACCTTCGACGAGACTTTCCGGCTGTTCTGGAAATCGCACGAGCTGATCGAAAAGATGCTGGCGATGTTTTCGCCAGTTGCGCCGAACAGTCGTGAGAAGCAAAAGCCGCGGGCTGCGGAAACCCGCGTCAGCCAGGCAATGTTCGAGGGCCACCAAAAGAACCAGCCGGTGCAGGAAATCCCCGAGATCGAGGTCGACGCTCGCTTCACGTTTTCCGGGAACGAGGTGCTGAGGGGCAAGGATTTTGCCCAGATGAACGCCGCCGAGATGACTGACGCCAAGAAGGCGATCGCCGAGTTGCGGCTGCCCTTCGACATGGTCAGGACACGGCGTTTCAAATCCAACGCGCATGGCCGACGTATCGATCCGCGCGCCATGATGCGCTCGGCCGCGCGGACAGGCGGCAAACTGATCCTGCCGAAATTCCGGTCGCCGCGCGAGGTTCACCCGCCGCTGGTCGTGCTTGCCGATATTTCCGGTTCGATGAGCCAGTACACGCGCATTTTCCTGCATTTCCTGCATGCGCTGACGGAAAAGCGCCGGCGCGTGCACGCCTTCGTCTTCGGCACCAGGCTGACAAATCTGACGCGGCAGATGCGCCATCGCGATCCTGACGCGGCACTCGCCGATTGTTCGGCGGCGGTGATGGACTGGTCGGGCGGCACCCGTATCGGCGATACGCTGGCCGAATTCAACCGGTTGTGGTCGCGGCGTGTGCTGGGGCAGGGCGCCGTGGTTCTCCTGATCACCGACGGGCTGGAGCGTGACGACGTTGCCGGCCTGTCGGAGGAAATGGAACGCCTGCACAAATCCAGCCGGAGGCTGATCTGGCTGAACCCGCTGCTGCGCTTCGACGGCTTCGAGGCGCGCGCCCGCGGCGTCAAGGCGATGCTGCCGCATGTTGACGAATTCCGCTCGGTGCACAATCTCGACGCGCTCGCCGATCTGTGCGCGTCGCTGGACAAGAATTCGGCGCGCTCCGTCGACCCACGCAGATGGATTGAGGGTGGCGCGAGAAGCGCCGCATAGCCATATGTTTCCTCCGGGAGAAACGGTGATGGAAAACAGCATTTATCTTGATGAGGCGCGCGATCCGCTGATCATTGCGGAAGGCTGGATGAAAGACGGCAAGGATGTCGCCATTGCTACCGTGGTCGAGACCTGGGGCTCGGCGCCGCGCCCGGTCGGCAGCCACCTTGTCATCGACGCGGAAGGCAATTTCCACGG
This sequence comes from Mesorhizobium sp. WSM4842, assembly GCF_055901575.1. Lineage (NCBI taxonomy): Bacteria > Pseudomonadati > Pseudomonadota > Alphaproteobacteria > Hyphomicrobiales > Phyllobacteriaceae > Mesorhizobium > Mesorhizobium sp. WSM4842. The sequence goes on along the minus strand of NZ_CM148372.1, from coordinate 4,861,343 downwards.
CTCCGTCTCGGGTGGCTGCGTCGAAGGCGCGGTGGTCACCGAGGCGATCGATGTCATCGACAGCGGCAAAGCAAAGATGCTGGAGTTCGGCGTCGCCGACGAAACCGCCTGGCAGGTCGGCCTGTCCTGCGGAGGCCGCATCAAAGTCTATGTCGAGCGGTTGGGTTAGAAGCATGATCCCGAACCAAAGGTCCGCGTCAGCGAAAAGTGGGAACCGGTTTTCGGACAAGATCATGCTCAAACAAGAGATCTTTTGATGGATCCATATGCGCTGAAAACGCTGAACGTCGAACGCCGCGCCCGCCGCGCGGCGATCTTGGTCACCGATCTCGGCGACGGCCGCGACCGCATCGTGCGCGAGGGCGATCAGGTCGCCGGCGAATTGGGCGCTGCGATCGCCAAGGCGTTTCGGTCAGGCAATTCGGGCTCGGTCGAGGCGGAAGGGCGAACCTTCTTTCTCAACGCCCACCTGCCGCAGCCGCGCCTGATGGTGATCGGCGCCGTCCATATCAGCCAGGCACTGGCGCCGATGGCCAAGATCGCCGGCTATCCCGTCGAGATCGTCGATCCGCGCACGGCCTTCGCCACATCAGACCGCTTTCCCGATGTCGCGCTGCATGCCGAATGGCCGGAGGATGTGCTTTCGCGCCAGCCGCTCGACAGCTATACGGCGTTGGCAGCCGTCACCCATGATCCGAAGATCGATGACTTCGCGCTGAAGGCGGCGCTCGACGCCAACTGCTTCTATGTTGGGGCGCTTGGCAGCCGCAAGACCCATGCTAAGCGCGTCGAGCGCCTGCTGGCATTGGGCGCGACCGCCGACCAGATCGCCCGCATCCACGCGCCGATCGGCTTGGACATTGGCGCTGCCAGCCCGGCAGAGATCGCCGTCGCGGTGCTGGCGCAAGCGATCAAGGCATTTCGTTCGCGCGGCTTCGAAGCGAAGGACGCGGCGGCGTGAAGTTTGGGCCGATCCCCGTAGATACGGCTGAAGGCGCGGTGCTGGCGCACGCCACCACCGCCGGAGAACGGCGCTTCCGCAAGGCGCATCGGCTGAACGCCGATGATGTATCTTTGCTCAAGGCAGCAGGGATTTCGGAGGTTGTCGCGGCTGTTCTCGCTCCCGACGATTTGAGCGAGGACGCTGCCGCCGAAAAGATCGCGGACAGCATGATTCATCGCAACATCGAGGCCAAGTCCGCTTCGACCGGCCGGGTTAATCTCCACGCTCAGGCGGCCGGCATCTTCACCGTCGATGCGGCGATGATCGACGCCATCAACGCCGTTGATCCGACGATCACCATCGCCACCTTGGCGCAGCACGCGCCGGTTGAAAAGGGCCAGATGGTTGCAACGGTGAAGATCATTCCCTTCGCGGTCAGCTCCATGCTGGTCGATTCGGTGGCGAGGATCTGCGCCGGCGGCGAGATCTTTGCCGTCAATGTCTATCAGCCGGTCCGTGTCGGCGTCATCCAGACGGTTCTGCCCGGCATCAAGCAGAGCGTGCTCGACAAGACGTTGCGTGTCACCGAAGCCCGCTTGGCGCGGTCGGGCGGCCGGCTGACGGCGGAGCGCCGCACGCCGCACGACGTTGGCACCGTTGCGGAGGCTGCGGTCTCGCTGGCGCGCGATAACGACATGGTGGTGATCTTCGGCGCCTCGGCGATGAGCGATTTTGGCGACGTCGTCCCGGCGGCGATCGAGAAGGCCGGCGGCATCGTCATCCGCGCCGGCATGCCTGTCGATCCTGGCAATCTGTTGGTGCTCGGTACGCTTGGCGGCAAGCGCGTCATCGGCGCACCGGGCTGCGCCCGCAGCCCCAAGGAGAACGGCTTCGACTGGGTTCTTGACCGGTTGATCGCCGGCCTCGACGTGACGGCCAAGGATATCGCCGGCATGGGTGTCGGCGGTCTGTTGATGGAAATCCCGACGCGGCCACAGCCGCGCGAGCCGCTGCCGGCCAGAGCCGAGTTGAAGGTCGATGTCGTGCTGCTGGCCGCCGGCCGCTCCAGCCGCATGGGCGGCCCGAACAAGCTGCTGGCGCTGTTCGACGGCAAGCCGCTGGTCCGCCGCACCGCCGAGCGCGCGCTCGGCTCGAAAGCCTCTGATACAATTGTCGTCACCGGCCATCAGCGCGAGCGCGTGCGGACAGCGCTGTCGGGCCTGGACATCACCTTCGCCGACAATCCGGATTTCGCTGACGGCCTGTCTTCGTCGCTGAAGGCCGGCATCGCGAAAGTTGCCGGCGACGCTGCCGGTGCCATGATCGTGCTTGGCGACATGCCTGGCGTCGCGTCAGCCGATCTCGACAGGCTGATCGATGAATTCCGCAAGTCCGAGGGCCGATCGGTCGTGCGCGCCTCTCATGAGGGAAAGCGAGGCAACCCGGTGCTGTTGCCGCGCTCACTGTTTGCGGCGATCGCTCATCTCGAAGGCGATACCGGCGCGCGCCATCTAGTCGAGGCCGAAGGGCTCGATGTCGTCGATGTCGAGATCGGCAAGGGTGCGTCGATCGATGTTGACACCCGCGAGGCGCTGGAAGGCGCCGGCGGCGTGCTGCAGGATTGACAAACCGAGGCCGAAAAACGCATCCCTGAGGGATGGCTCTCCGTTTACAGCTTCTGACCTTGATTTTTCTTTTGTTTTCGGGTTTGGCGTACGGTCAAACGCTGTCGCTAAAGCCCTTCAAGGACGACCTGTTCGCCTATCCGGCCATCCTCTCTTCCGAGGGCGCCTATACTGTCGTCGACTATCGCGAGCTGCGCGATATCAACGCTCGCGACAAGGTGCCGGAGCGCCGCGCGCAGCCGCGATATGTCGACACCGGTGTGCGCAAGGTGCAGCAGGATCTGCTGCTGAAGACCGACGCCGGCAATATCCGCCACGTCGCCGTCGGTCGCACGCAAGGTGCTGCCATCATCGTGCTCTATTTGCATGGACAGGGCGGCAGCCGTAAGCAGGGCGTCGACGATTTCACCTTCGGTGGCAATTTCAACCGCATCAAGAACCTGATGGCCGGCAATGGCGGCCTCTATCTGTCGCCGGACTTTTCCGATTTCGGCGACACAGGTGCTGCCCAAATCGCCGCGCTGATCGGTCACTATGCCGAACGGTCGCCGGACGCGAAGATCTTCGTTGCCTGCGGCTCGATGGGCGGCGCACTGTGCTGGAAGCTTGCCGCCCGCAAGAATACGGGCGGCCGCATCGACGGGCTCCTGCTGCTCGGTTCGCTGTGGGATGAAAGTTTCTTCTCGAGTCTGGCCTTCAAGCGCCGTGTTCCGGTCTTCTTTGGCCAGGGCAGCAAGGACCCGGTGTTTGCAGTCGAGAAACAGGAAGCCTTCTTCCGTTCGATCCTGACCAAATCGAAAACCTATCCGGCCCGCTTTGTCCGCTTCGAGACGGGCACGCACGGTACGCCGATCCGCATGACCGACTGGCGCGGCACGCTCAACTGGATGCTGTCGAAGGCCCCTTAAGGCGCGGTGTTGTAGTCCACCACCGTCTGCGGGTTGATCTCGCCGTCATAGGAGGCGTCGACATCGTACTGCACCAGCGAGAAATTGCCGTTGCGAAACAGATAGGTCCCGACTGACGAGGCATCGCCGACGCCGCGCCACTTGTTGAGCGACGAGATCGTCTTGGTGGCGTCGTCATATTCGGAATTGACCAGCTGGTCGTCGGTCTGGAAGCCAATGACGTTGATCGCCTCGACCTTACCTTCGCTATTGTTGTTCTCATAGTGGATATCGAGTTCCGGCGAGGCGAACTGCAACTGCCGGACGCCTGATACGTCGTCGTAGACATAGTAGACGACACTCTCATTATAGGCGGCCATCGAGCAGAAAAAGCGGAATAGCCGCGTCTCGAGTTCCGGCTCGTCGGCCTCGGAGCCCGGATACTTGTAGCGGACGGAGTAGGCGTCCGGCTCTGCCAAGGGCTCGCCGCCTGGCATTTCCTTGTCGCATTGTTCGCCATAGGTGGCTGCAAACGCTTTCTTGACCTGCTCCAGCGCCGCATCTTTCTTCGGCGGCGGCGGTCCGTCGCCGCAGCTTGCCGGCACCGCGTCCTCGAAATCGGCCTTGGATGGTTTCAGCGCGCCCTTGTCGATGAAGATCGGGCGGAATGGCGGTTCCTGGATCTGGGCGTTGATCTGGCGCAACGTATAGCAACCGGCAAAGACATTTTCGCTGCCGTCCTTGGCTGTCGCCCGGATGGCGACCGGAACATTGTAATAGATGCTGCCGGCCGCACCGTCTTCGGACACACCACCGGTTTTGACTTCGACGGTGTCGGTGCCGTCATAGCCTTTAACGAAGGCGCCGAAATCCTTGGCCGGCTTGGTTTCGCCGAAATAGTCCCAGGCGCGCGCGAATTCTTGCCGGTTGATGGCGCTGTAGAACGAGCGGATGACCGCTTCGGCGTTCGACCTGTCGTCGACATAGGGCGCTTCGGCGGCGAGCACTGGCTGGCCTGTCACGGCAAGGGAGAAAAAAGCGGTCGCTGCGAAAAGGGCGCTTCTCATCGGGAATCTCCACCAGATGGGAATCCTATCATACCGATTGCGGCGACGTGGTGGCGCTTGAAGAATCGCCCGCGGAGGCGCTAGGTGCCGCCCTCGGCGTTCCCGCCGGATAGGAGATTCATGTGACCATATCGATGTACGAAGCGTCCGTTCCGGTGTTTTCGGCCAGGTTGAAGGCGCTATCCAACGTGCTGAACATCGCCGAGCAGAATGCGCTCGACCGCAAGATCGATCCGCAGGTGTTTTTGACGTCGAGGCTGGCGCCGGACATGTACGCGCTGACCAGGCAGGTGTAGATCGCCACCGACCACGCTAAGGGCGCGCCATCGCGGCTTGCCGGCCGCGAGGTGCCGAAATACGAGGACAGCGAGGCGAGCTTTGCCGATCTCCAGGCGCGCATCGCCAAGACCGTCGACCATCTGGCGACATTTTCGGCTGCCGATATGGACGGCTCCGATGACAGAATGATCGAGCTGAAGCTTGGCCAGCGCGAGTTCTCGATGGCCGGCATGCAGTATCTGCTGCATCTCGCCATGCCCAATTTCTATTTCCACGTGACCACCGCCTACGACATCCTGCGCCACAATGGCGTGCCGCTGAGCAAGGCGATTTTCATGGGATCGCGTTGAAGAATGGCGAGGAGATATCCCGGTCGAGCCGGGATATCCGTGACTAACGTGAGGACATTTCGCGAGCGACACGCGGAAAATCGGCTGGTTTGATGCCGATGTCGGCACGGTCGGCATTGCTCATCGAATGAAGCAGCGCCAGAGCCGCGCGGTAGCGCAGATGTTCCTGCGGACGCGGACGGGCGAACATTTCAGTGAGAAAACCCATGATTCAAGCCCCTGGTTGGTCCTCCCCGAGTCGCAATATAAGCAAATCATGACAATTGTGCAGTGCAGCATTTGCATGGCAGCCATGCTGCACAGGTTTTTTTGATTACCGGTGAAACTTCCGGCGCGGACGGACCGTATAGCTGAACGCCGGCACAGGGCCGGTTTTTCCTCGCCATTCCTGGCGAAATTCCGGACTGCATGAAAAATGCAGTCCGGCTTTTTGTTGTCTGCTGCGTAGCCGTTGGCTGGATTTCATGGAAAAGTCGTCGGCGATTGGCGGCGGGCTTGGAGACAGCCCTCGCATTCCTGTATGCTGTGCCTTCCTCCCCGCGCAGCCGCGCAAAAACTTCCCGCCGGAGAAAGTTCCATGCACAAACGCCGCCTCGGTCGGACCGATCTTCTTGTTTCCCAGATCTGCTTGGGATCGATGACCTGGGGCCAGCAGAACACCGAAGCGGACGGCCACGCCCAGATGGATCTGGCCTTTTCGCGCGGCATCAACTTCATCGACACTGCCGAGCTCTACCCGATCCCGCCCAAGGCGGAGACGCAAGGCTGGACCGAGAAGATCATCGGCAGCTGGATGAAAGCGAAAGGCAACCGCGATCAGGTGATCCTCGCCTCGAAGGTGGTTGGCCGCACCGCCAATGCATGGTTCCGCGGCGGGCGTCCGTCGAAGCTGGTGCGCGCCGACATCTTGGATGCCGTCGAAAAATCGCTGACCAGGCTCAACACCGATTATCTCGATCTCTATCAAATCCATTGGCCGGAGCGCGCCGTGCCGTGGGGCGCCAACCCGAACCGCGTCGGCGCCGTGCCGCTGCGAGCCGATGCCGTCGGCACACCGGCCGGCGAGACGCCGATCGCCGAGACCCTCGCCGTCTTCGACGAATTGGTGAAGGCCGGAAAAATCCGCCATTTCGGCCTGTCGAACGAGAGCTCCTGGGGCGTCATGCGGTTCATCGCCGAAGCCGACAAGGGCCTAGGTCCGCGGCTGGTGTCGCTGCAGAACGCCTATAACTTCGTCAACCGCGGCTTCGAGGTGAATCTTGCCGAAGTCTGCGAGCGCGAACAGGTTTCCCTGCTCGCCTATTCGCCGCTGGGACAAGGTTACCTGACCGGAAAGTACGACCATGGCGCGCGGCCGCTGGGCTCGCGTTCTCAGCTCTTCAACCGCGGTCAGCGTTACGAGACGCCCAATGCCGCGGAGGCGCAGCTCGAGTATAACGAGCTGGCGCGCTCATTCGGCATGGAGCCGGCACTGTTTGCCAACGCCTATGTCGCGAGCCGGCCTTTCGTCACTTCGAGCCTCATTGGCGCGACGACCCTTTCGCAGCTCGAAATGGCGCTGTCTTCCGCCGATGTCGTCTGGACCGAGGAAATGCAGAAGGCGGTCGACGCAATCCACCAGCGTGTCGGCAACCCGTGTCCGTGAGCTGCTTTCCGGCGCTGTAAGGTGTGATTGCCAAACGATTACAAGAGGGAGGGAGAAAAAGTGACTTTTCCGATTGAGGTCGTGCGCGAGAAATTCCCGGCACTGTCGCTGACCGACAAGGGCCGTCGCCGCATCTATCTCGACAACCCGGCCGGCACCCAGGTGCCGCAAGCGGTAGCCGACGCGGTGTCACGCTGCCTGCTGACCACAAACGCCAATCTCGGCGGCTTCTTCGAAACCACGATTGCGGCGCAACAGATCGTCGACGACGCCCATGCGGCGATGGCCGATTTCCTCGGTGCTGCGAGCCCGCAGGAAATCATCATCGGCGCCAACATGACGACGCTGACCTATCACATGTCGCGCACGCTTGGCCGCACGATGCAGCCCGGCGACGAGATCATCCTCACCCGCATGGACCACGAAGGCAACGTATCGCCCTGGCTGCAGCTGGCCGAAGACCTTGGCCTTGTCGTGCGCTGGCTGCCTTTCGACCAGCAGAGCTGGCAGATCGAGGAGGCGGCGCTTGCTGCGCTGCTCACCGACAGGACGCGACTGGTCGCCTTGAACTACGCCAGCAATCTGACCGGCTCGATCAACCGGGTGAAGGCGCTGACGCGCATTGCCAAGCAGGCCGGCGCGCTGGTCTATGTCGACGCCGTGCAGTTCGCGCCGCACGGCCTGATCGACGTCAGGGATCTCGGCTGCGATTTCCTAATCTGCTCGGCCTATAAATTCTTCGGCCCGCACATGGGCATCCTATGGGGCAGACTTGACGTCATCGACGCCCTGAAACCGTATAAATGCCGCTGTTCGTCCAATGCTCTGCCGGAGCGGTTCGAACTCGGCACGCCGCAGATCGAACTGATGGCCGGACTGACGGCCGCGGTCGATTATTTTGCGGAGCTGGGCGCGGCGGCAGGCGGTTCGCGCCGCGCCAGGATCGCCAAGGCGTTCGAAACATCAACAGCTTACGAAAATCCGCTGGCGCAAAGGCTGATCGACGGGCTGTCGGACGTTTCAGGCCTGACGATCCACGGTATCACCGATCCGGCGTGTATCGGGGAGCGCGTGCCGACGGTCTCGTTCACCGTCGACGGCATCGTGCCGGAGACGATCGTACGGCAGATGAATGCGGACAACATCTTCCTGTGGTCCGGCCACAACTACGCCTGGGAGATCGTGCATCAGCTCGGCATTCCGGCCGAGCAAGGCGTCATACGCATCGGCATCGCCCACTACAATACGGCGTCCGAGATCGACGAGACGCTGGAGAGCGTGCATCGGGTTATCGCGATGCTGCGACAGGAGCGATCCTGACGCGACATCCGGCTGATATTAGCGTTTCTTGCCGCCGCCGAACCCGGTGAGGAAGGCAGTAAGATTGTCGCCGAGTTCGTCGCAGAGATAGCCGCCTTCCTGGACGATTACCGTCGGCAGGCCGCGACCGGCGATAGCCTCGCCGATGCGCGAGAAGCCCTGCGTCGTCAGCGATAGTCCGCCGAACGGATCGCCCTCGAAGGCGTCGAGGCCGAGCGCCACGACAAGCGCTTCCGGCGCAAAGGCGCGGATACGCTGGAACGCCACGTCGAGTGCTTCGAGGAACGCGGCATCGCCGGATTTGCGCGCCAGCGGCAGGTTGAAATTGTAGCCGAGTCCGGCTCCTTCGCCGCGTTCGTCTGCATGACCCCAGAAGAACGGATAGAAGCGCACCGGATCGGCATGCAGCGAGACGGTGAGCACGTCCGGCCGTGCGTAGAAAATGCCTTGCGTGCCGTTGCCGTGATGCAGGTCGACGTCGAGGATCGCCACCCGCGCAGCTTGCTTGCGGAGCACCTGTGCCGCGACCGCCGAATTGTTGATGAAGCAGAAGCCGCCGGCGACATCGGCAAAGGCGTGATGGCCGGGCGGACGGCAGAGCGCATAGGCAGCCGGTGCGCCCGACATCACGCCCTCAGCGGCCTCGACCGCGCTCCAGGCGCTCCACAGCGCGCTCCGCCACGTCTCGCCGGAGATCGGGCAAGCGGTGTCGGCCATGTGGTAGCCGGCCTGGCCGACCGCCGATGCCGGATAAGAGCCGCCCCGCGCGATCGGATGGATGTTGGGGATCACTTCGGCCGAAGCGCCTTCGATGCGCTGCCAGCGCACAAAGATGTGCTCGAGAAAATCAAGGTATTCGGGCGCATGGACCGCCGCAACCGGACCAAGCCCGTGATCTCTCGGCCGTTCGATCGTGCAGCCGGCGGCCTTGGCGCCGACGAGCAGCCGTTCGACGCGTTCCGGCTTTTCCGGATTGGGTTTCTGGGCGCCGCTGGAGAGGAACGCCTTGGGATCGTGGCGCTTCTGCTCTTCGGCATAAAAGGCTTTCATCTTGGCTCCTCATCATCGGGTGCATCGGCGAAGGCAAAGAACGCGTCGCCGACGATCTTCTGCACCTGCTCGTAGCTCGACCAGGCAATGCCCAGCCTTTCGTAGAAGGCCTTGGCGGTTTCATTGTCGGTATCGACGGACAGTCTGAGATAGGCGCCGCCGTCCTTCCGGCATTCTCGCGCGGCACGCCGCAGCAGGCGTTCGCCGATCCTGCGGCCGCGAAACCGATCCTCGACATAAAGGTCCTGCACATAAACGCCGGGCCGCCCCATCCAGGTCGAGAAGATCGGGAAATGCAGGCACAGGCCGGCAAACTCGTCGCCGACCTCGGCGATCAGCGTCGAGAAGGCAGGGTTTTCGCCAAAGCCATAGGTGCGAAGGTCCTCGGCCGTAGAAGTGATTTCCCCGGGCGCGCCGATATGAGCGCCAAGTCGCAGGATTGCGGCATGGATCGTTTCGACGTCCTCGACGGTGCCGGGCCGGATGAGAATGTCGTTTGCAGGATCGGTCACGATAAGTGGGGCGCCAAGGTACCCCCCTCTGTCCTGCCGGACATCTCCCCCGACAGGGGGGAGATTGGCAGCGTCAATCTACCCGCACATCCTGCGACGTTCGCGATTGGCGAAAACGACTGGGACATCCGATCCCCCCCTTGCGGGGAAGATGCCAAGTGGCGGCAAAGAGGGCAGGACAGAGGGGGGTGGGACGGAACGCAAGCATCTCAGATCGTCTCAAAAAGCTACCCTATCGCCACCCTTGAGCGCCAGCATCTCGCGCACCTCAGTGGGCGTGGCGACGTCCAGCGACAGCCCGTCGAGCACACTGCGGATACGGCGCACCTGATTGGCATTGGACTTTGCCAGCTGGCGGCCGTCGTAAAGGCTGTCCTCCAGCCCGACGCGGACATTGCCGCCCATCGCCGCCGCAATCGAGATCATTGGCATCTGGTGGCGCCCGGCGGCCAGCACCGAAAACTGGTAACTGTCGCCGAACAGTTTGTCGGCGATGCGCTTCATATGGACCAGATTGTCGGGATCGGCGCCGATACCGCCGAGAATGCCGAACACGAACTGGATGAACATCGGTCCCGACACCAGCCCCCGGTCGCGAAAATGCGCCAGTGAGTAGAGGTGGCCGACATCGTAGCATTCAAATTCGAAGCGTGTGCCGCAGCCCTTTCCAAGTCTTTCGAGCACGGTCTCCATATCGGCAAATGTGTTTTTGAAGATCGTGTCGCGTGTCGCTTCCAGCAGTTTCGGCTCCCACTCGTACTGCCATTGCCTTGGCCGGTCGAGCATCGGGAACAGCGCGAAATTCATCGAGCCCATATTGAGCGAGCACATTTCGGGCTCGGCCCTGAGCGGTGCGGCCAGCCGCTGGTCGAGCGTCATCAGCGATGAGCCGCCGGTGGTGATGTTGATCACCGCGTCAGTCGCCTGCTTGATGCGCGGCAGGAACTGCATGAACACATCAGGATCGGCGGTCGGCCGCCCATCCCCGGGATCACGGGCGTGAAGATGCAGGATCGAGGCGCCGGCTTCGGCGGCCGCGATCGCTTCTTCGGCGATCTGGTCCGGCGTCACTGGCAGGTGCGGCCACATCGACGGCGTGTGCACCGACCCGGTGACGGCGCAGGTGATGATGACTTTTCGTGGCGCCATTTTCAGCTTTCGACCGGCAGGTCGAGCTCGCCGGCCAGCACCTGCAGCGAGTCGCCGATGATGGCGACGATCTCGCCGATCTGCTCGGCAGTGACAATCATCGGCGGCGCCACCATGAAATTGTCGCCGTCGACGCCGCCCTTGACCTTTCGCCCATAGATGATCAGGCCACGTTCATAGGCGAGGTCGAGCAGACGCTGGGTGGCCTTCTTCGCCGGTGCGATCGGCTTCAGCGTATCGGGTTCGGCGACCATCTCGGCACCTAGCAGCAGGCCCTTGCCGCGCACGTCGGCGATAAACGGAAACCGCTTGGCCAATCCCTTCAACTCGGCCATCAAAATATCGCCCATGTCAGCCGCGTTGGCGATCAGGTCCAGACGATCCATCTCGCCGAGCACGGCGAGCCCGGCGGCGCAGGCGAGCGGATTGCCGGCGTAGGTATGGCCATGCTGGAAGCCGCCGGAGGCGAGCAGCGGCTGCACCAGCCGCATCGGTGCGGCCAACGCGCCAAGCGGCGCATAGCCTGAGCCTAGCCCCTTCGACAGCGCGACGATGTCAGGCTTGCAGTTCCAGTGGTCGCCGCCGAGGAACTTTCCGGTGCGGCCCGCACCGCTCATCACTTCGTCATGGATGAGCAGGATGCCGTAGCGATCGCAGATTTCGCGGATGCGCGGGTAGTAGCTGTCCGGCGCCACCAGCGCCGCTGTGGCAGCACCGCCGACCGGCTCCATGATGAAGGCGAGGACGCTTTCCGGTCCCTCGGCGAGGATTTTCTCCTCCAGCATGTCGGCGTAGCGAATGCCGCGCTGTTCCATCGAGAGATTGTCACGGTCGCGCCAGGCGGCCGGCGCCGGCACGGTCGGCATGACCTGCATCATAGGCGCAAAAGTTTCGGCCAGCGCATCGTCGCCGGTGACGGACAGCGAACCAAGCGTGCCGCCATGATAGGAGGGAAAGCGGGTGATCACCTTCCAGCGCCTGGGCTGGCATGTCGCCACTGCCCACTGCCGGGCAAGCTTAATGCAGGATTCCGTCGCTTCCGAGCCGCCCGAGACGAAAAAGATGCGGTCCATGCCTTCGGGGAGTTTGGCGGCTAATGCCCGCGCCAGTTCCTCGGCCGGCTCGTTCTCGAAATGCAGCCGGTAGGCGAAGGTGGCGCGGTCCATCTGCCGCTTCATCGCATCGAGCACGTTGCGGTTGGAATGACCGATATTGGCGACCATCGGTCCGCTCGATCCGTCGATGAAGCGACGGCCATCCTGTGTCCAGATTAGATACCTTCGGCGCGATCGACCAGCGGCCTGCGCAAACTGGACAGATAGAACAGATGCGACGGCGGGCGCGTCTCGGTGTCCGGGGCAGGGGTCTGGGACTTCAGCATGTCAGGATTTTCCGAGATAGCGGTCGAGTACATTCTTGGTGACGCGCTCGACCATCGCGTCCTGCCTTAGCAGGCCGGCGACCCATTCGCAGCTTCCGGCGTGGAACACCTCGCCCTTGCCGCGCGGGAAATTGACGATCATGCCGTTGCCGCGCTTGACCTTTTCGAGATTGGCTTCGCTCGCCTCGCCGAACAGCGTTTCGGCGGTGAAGCGTCCGTCCTCGTCGCCGAGAAACTGGTCTTCGAACGCGATGTCGGCGCTCTCCTCGACTTGGGCAGCCATGCCGACCGCGAGAATTTGCAGCCCGTCCGGTGCGCCGCTGTCGGGGGTGGGGTAAGGCAGGCCGCCACGGATTTCGTGATCGAGCCCATCGACCTCATAGCCATAGACATGGCTGTCGGCGCCGAGCAGGTCGCCGTAGTAGATGCCTGTGCCGGCAAACGCCCAATGCTCCGGCCGGTAGACCGGATAGCCGCGCACGCCGCGCGGCGCGCAACCGCCCCAGCCGGCGTAAAGGCCCCTGGTCGCATTGAGCCCGAAGGTCATGGCACCCGGCCGGCCGATTTCCGGCGCTTCCCAGGAATTCGTGGCGCGGCTCACGTCGCCGCCCCGATAGGCCGGATCCTCGTCGCGGGCGCGGTATTTGTAGCAGATCTGGCGGCGGCCCTCGTCCTCCAGCCTGGTCTGCCACATGAAATTGCCGGCAAAGCGCGCCGCATGGCCGCCGCGTTCGACATGGGCATCGACAGCGTCGCGCATCTCCCAGGTCCAATATTCGTCATGGCCGACGAACACGACGCAGTCATAGCCGTCGAGGATTTCGGGCGAGAAATGCAATTCGTGCTGGCTGGCAAGGTCGACGGCATAGCCGGCGCGTTCGGCAAAACGAAAGAAGTGGCTATCATAGCTTGCCCAGCCGGACGAGGCGTATTTCTTCGAATGGCCGGTGGCGAAAGCCCATTCCATATGCGGATAGCGCGGCGCGGTCTTCGGCGGCACGGCGACCTCGAGCGGCACGCGCGGCGCCTCTTTCGGCAGAACAACAAAGCCGCGGCACCATGGCCGCTGCGTCGACACCATTGGGGCATACTGGTCGCGGTTCGGGCCGGTGATGCCTTCGTAATGATTGGAGCCGCCCCAAGTGTTGTAGGCAAGCCAGGTGCCGGTGGCGGCAACCTGCAGCACACGACCGCGTTTCTTGCCGGGCTGCGGGGTAACCATAAAAAGGTGGTAGCAGCGGATCGGCTTGCCGTCGCGGCCATCCGCCGTCAGCGTGGCGCGGTAGGCTCCGGACGGCCAGTCGTCGCCGACGCGGAATTCAAACGATGCGTCCCAGCCGCAGCCCACGACCGAACATTGGTCGGGTGTATCCTGCCAGCGCGCCGCGATCCCGGCCGTCTCGAACATTTTCGTTTCGGTGCCGCCGTCGCGGACGATCGCCACGCTGAAGCTGGAGGCTGTCGAACTGACATGCAGCGCCACTGTCTCGCCCCGGCTGTATGAAAAACGGTCGCTGTAGCACCAGATCTCGCCGCGTTCGCCATCCATGCCCGGCCACTCCCAGTAGTGGCCGCGCACGGCTTGCCGGCGCTGGTGGGGCGTTAGGCCGAAATCGGGGAATTCGGTCGGCAAGTCAGTCATGGACACCGGCATGATCGGAGATCGCCATTTCGACCATCTGCCGGGCAAGCGTCAATTGGAAACGATCGGGCCAGCGATAGCTGACAGCCGGCCTTGGCCTTGCCTGCCAAACAGATTATCTCACATAGGGCGGCCTTTTCCGCCACGGGAGCCGATATGCTGAGAGTGCAAAAGGTCAAGGTGGACGACATCTACGTGCCGACCGCGCGCAGGAAGACGCTGCATCCCGAGACCGTCCGGCATCTGGCAGAGGACATTCTGGAGAACGGCATGAAGACGCCGATCCAGGTGCGTCATGACGGCAAGCGCCATATCCTGGTCGAAGGCCTGCACCGGCTGGAAGCGGCGAAGTGGCTCGGCGAGACCGAGATCGACGCCTATCTGGTGCAAGCCAAGCGCCACTAAGCTCTCATTCGGCGTCCGCCGGAATCGGCCAGACGAAGTTTTTCGCGAGACCGTGTCGGGCTGCGCGTTGCCCACTCGTCCTTGAGACGGAAACCGGCATTCAAGCCAACTCTTTAGCAAGCAAGTGAGGAGACCATCATGACGACCAAGCTCGATATCGCCCCCAGCTCGGACCGTGAACTGGTTCTTGCCCGCATCATCGATGCGCCGCGCGAGAACGTCTATCGCTGCTGGACCGAGCCGAAACTCGTAACGCAATGGTTCGCGCCAAAGCCGTGGACGACGCCGCGCGCCGAAATGGACGTGCGCACCGGCGGCTCCAGCCTGGTCGTCATGGCGGGACCCGACGGCAACGAATTCCCGAACCCCGGCATCTTCCTCGAAGTCGTGCCGGGCAGGAAGATCGTTCTCACCGACGCCTATACAAAGGCCTGGGAGCCGTCCGAAAAGCCGTTCATGACGGTCGTGCTGACTTTCGAGGATGAGGGCGAGGGCAAGACCCGCTACATCGCCCGGGTTGCGCATTGGTCCGTCACTGACCGCGAAGAGCACGAGAAGATGGGCTTTCACGAGGGCTGGGGCCAGTGCGCCGATCAGCTCGAAGAAGTTGCCAAGCGACTTTGATATCGGCGGGACGCAAGGAGACCGACATGTCCAGATCGATGTTTTTCGCCATTTTCGCCTCGGCTGCGGCGCTCTTCACTGCGCCGGGCGCCACCAAAGCCGAGGAGGCAAAGCCCGCCATGACCTCCGAAATGAAAGCAATGCCGAAGCCGGCGAAAGCCGGCCTGCTGCCGATCAACGGCCTGAATTACTATTACGCCGTCTATGGCCAGGGCGAGCCGCTGCTTCTGCTACATGGTGGGCTCGGCACGACCGACATGTTCGCGCCGATTCTGCCGAAGCTTGCCGAAAATCGCACCGTAATCGGCGTCGACCTGCATGGTCACGGCCGCACCGCGCTCGGCGACCGGCCGCTCAGCCTGGAGGCGATGGGTGACGACATGGCGGCGATCGTCAAGGCGCTCGGCTACGAGCAGGTCGATGTCATCGGTTACTCGCTGGGCGGCGGCGTTGCCTTCCGCATGGCCGTCCAGCATCCCGAAGCCGTGCGCCGGCTGGTCCTGGTCTCGACCGGCTATGCCTCGGACGGCTTCTATGCCGACATGCGCACCCAGCAGGCGCAGGTCGGCGCGGCGATGGCCGACATGATGAAGGACACGCCGATGTACAAGTCCTACGCGGCGGTTGCGCCGCATCCGCAGGACTTTCCGAAGCTGCTCGATCAACTGGGCGCCCATATGCGCAAGGACTACGACTACTCCGCCGACGTGGCGAAGCTGAAGATGCCGGTCATGCTGGTTTTTGGCGACAGCGACATGTACCGGCCCGAGCATGAGATCAAGTTCTATCAGATGCTCGGCGGCGGGCTGAAGGACGCCGGCTGGATGCGCGAGAACCTGTCGCAGAACCGCTTGGCCATCATGCCGAACCGCACCCATTACGACGTGTTCTTCGCGCCGGAACTGGTGGCTGCCGCGCTGCCCTTTCTCAATGGCGAGACCAAGGTCAAGACCTGGGACGAGATCGTCAGCGAAACGAACTGACCGCCTGACAACTGCCTGCCGGCCGTCTCCGGAGATGGCCGGCGACGCTTGTTTCACGTCACGCCTGACCAGAACAGCAGAGCGGCTGCTGAAACCGCACCGCAAGTCCCGCCGGCCGCATCACGCCAACAGATGGCGCCATCAAAGCTTTTCAATTGACGCTGCTATACCGGCAGCTACCTTGCCGCCAATCTTCAGAATGAGGGATGCAGATAATGAGGGGTGCAGATAATGAGGGGTGCAGATATGGCCGGGTATCAGGGTGGCTGCCTGTGCGGGGCGGTGCGCTATCGCACTGATGCTGCACCGATCAACGAGCGCGTCTGCCATTGCCGGCTTTGCCAGAAGGCGTTGGGCGCGGCCTTCAACGCCCGCGTGCTGTTCCGCATCGACGACGTGACGACAGAAGGACCGGTGGCGCTGGTGAATTCCTCGCCCGATCTCAAGCGCGGCTTTTGCCCGGGCTGCGGCACGACGTTGTTTTCCCGGCGCGACTCCGCCGGCATCATCGGCGTCACCTCCGGCTCGCTTGACGATCCTTCCGTGTTCAAGCCACAGATGCATATGTGGACCGCCTCGAAGCAGCCCTGGGTACAGCTCGACGACGGACTGCCGCAATATGAAGGCGCCCCACCCCCGAACTGAAGCACAGGCGAACTGAAGCACAGGCGAACCGAAGCACAGGCGAACTGAAGCACAGGGAGTGCCCAATTTTTTTTCATCCGGGACACGAGATCGCCGGCAAAGCGTCATTGGCGAGCCATCATTGCCGCCTATCTATTACGTGCGGGTCGGCAGTCGAGGAGGCGACGGATGAAGGACAGAATCAACACCCTGGATGAGCTTTTGAGCGATCCGATGGTCAAGCTCGTGATGGAGCGCGACCGCGTGCAGCCGGCCGAGCTTCGCTCGCTGCTTGAAGAAAAGGTTCGCCGGGATGATGCGCCGGTCAATCCCGTCACCGATCGCCCCGACACCGACCGCTTCGTACCGCCCGCTCACATGGTAGCCGAGAGCTGCCATAAGCTATGGCTGTGCGGCTAGGCAGCGGGCCTGCAGGCATCGGCGATCCTTCGCGCCCTCTCTGTCCTGCCGGCGTTCCAAGCAATCACCGCTGCGGCGATGAAGCCATGTATTCTGCTTGCCCTCTCGTCCTAACAATTTGATTCAAACTTTGTTGGTAATTTCTCGTTAGTAATCTGGACTGGTTTGTCCGGCGGCGTTGTCTTGCCCTCGGTCTGTTGTGTTCTGCGTACAGGTCCAGATGCGGTTTTCAGGCGTCGTCATCTTTGTGCTCGCGTCTCTGTGCCTTGCCGGCTGCACATCCACGTCCGGCGTCGACGCGTTGCAAGTGCCGTCCAGCGAGACGACCAGTTCGGTTGTGCGGCCGCCCGCGCCGGTAGCGTCGGTCGGTGCGGCCGATGCGGCACCCGACTTCGCGCAGGAAGAGGCGGGGCAGACTGTGGCTATGGCCACTCCAGAGCCTGTGGAAAGCATCGAACCACCCGCCGAGCCGATTGCCCTGGTGGCGCCGACGCGGCTGGCACAGGCAGCACCGATGCTCGCCGAGCCGGTCCAGCGCTATCGTTTTCGTGACGCCAAGCCGATCAATTTCGGCAGGGCCTCGCCCAGACACCTCGCCGTTCACGGCGTCGACGTCTCGCGCTGGCAGGGCAACGTGAACTGGGGCAAGCTGCGCGCGCAGGGCGCGAACTTCGCCTACATCAAGGCGACCGACGGCGGCGATCATCTCGACCCGATGTTCAGGAAGAACTGGCGCAATGCCGACGCCGCCGGCCTCAAGCGCGGCGCCTATCACTTCTTCTACTGGTGCCGCACGGCAGGCGAGCAGGCCGACTGGTTCATCCGCAACGTGCCGAGGGTCGAGGGCGCCTTGCCGCCGGTGATCGATGTCGAGTGGAACGGCGAATCCAGCTGCAAGCGGCGGCCGTCGCGGCAGAAGGTGCTGGAGAAGATGCAGGTCTTCATGGACAAGCTCGAGCGCCACTACGGCCAGCGGCCGATCATCTACACCGCGCCCGATTTCTACCGCGACAATCTGCGTGGCGCATTTCTGGACTATCCATTCTGGCTGCGCGCGGTGGCACAGCACCCGGCAAAGGTCTATCCCGGCCGCAAATGGGTGTTCTGGCAGTATTCCGGCTCCGGCCTGTCGCACGGGGTGAGGGGCCGCATCGACCTCAACGTGTTCCACGGCGACGAGGAAGCCTGGCGGAACTGGGTTGGTGGGCGGCAGATGGTGGCCGAGGCGGAGTAGGGCGTCCTTCCGGGGCTGGAGCTTCTTGCTGTTCGCGCCTGTGGGGGCTGATCGCGGCCGCAGAAAGCCGCCATTTGCAGGCCAGCATGAGGTGAATATCGACGGACCCTGACCGCCTGTCGCGGAAGTGTCATCGATCCGTCATCGCTTTGAAATGTGGTTCCCGCAAATCAGGTGGCTTCCATTCGAACAGGAGACGCCACCCGTGCCCCGCCATTCCGCGCTTTTCGTCCTGACGGCAGCGCTTGCTGCCTCCGTTTCGCTGCCGGCCCATGCCGACATGATGTTCAACCGGGTCGCGAGCTTCGCGGTCGCCGGAAACCTCCCGGCGGACGTCGAGAAGACCACGCCGACTTCGTCCGAGATCATCACGGCGAGCGAAGACGGCATGACGCTGGTTTATTCCGATAGCCCGCTCGGTGCGGTCGGCTTCATCGACATCGCCGATCCCAAGGCGCCCAAGGCCGGCGGCATCGCCAAGATCGACGGCGAGCCGACCTCGGTTGTGGTCATCGGCGGCAAGGTGCTGGCCGGCGTCAACACGTCTCAGAGCAAAGCCAAGCCTTCGGGCAACCTCACCGTCATCGATCTTGCCTCCAAGGCGATCGAAGGCACCTGCGACCTCGGCGGCCAGCCGGACTCACTGGCGTTCAGCAAGGACGGCAAGTTTCTGGCCATCGCCATCGAGAACGAGCGCGACGAGGATCTGAACGACGGAGAGATTCCGCAGATGCCGGCGGGCGACCTCAAGATCTTCACGCTTGCCGAAGGCCACCCTGATTGCGCGACAATGAAGACCGTCAACCTGGCGGGCATTGTCGAAGTCGCGGCGGAAGATCCGGAGCCGGAATTCGTCGCCTTCAACGAGGCCGGCGAGATAGTGGTCACGCTGCAGGAAAACAACCACATCGCCATCGTCAACGCCGAAACCGGTGCGATCGTCAAGCACTTCTCCGCAGGCTCCGTCACGCTGGACAAGATCGACACCAAGAAGAACGGCGCCTTGTCCTTCGATGGCAAAATGGAAAACGTCGCGCGCGAACCCGACGCCGTGAAATGGCTCGACAATGACCGTCTCGTCGTCGCCAACGA
This sequence comes from Mesorhizobium sp. WSM4842, assembly GCF_055901575.1. Taxonomy (NCBI): domain Bacteria; kingdom Pseudomonadati; phylum Pseudomonadota; class Alphaproteobacteria; order Hyphomicrobiales; family Phyllobacteriaceae; genus Mesorhizobium; species Mesorhizobium sp. WSM4842. The sequence continues at coordinate 4,842,111 of NZ_CM148372.1, read as the reverse complement.
AGGCGACTACAAGGGCGGCTCGCGCGGCTTCACGATCTTCAGCAAGAAGGGCGAGGTTCTCTACGAATCCGGTCCGTCCTTCGAGTACGAGGTCGCCAATGCCGGCCATTATCCCGACGACCGCAACAAGAAGGGCGTCGAGCCGGAAGGTCTCGAGACCGGCACGTTCGGCGAGGACAGACTGATTTTCGTCGCTTCGGAGCGTGGCTCCGTTGTCGGCGTCTACAAGGACACGGGTGCGGAGCCTCGGTTTGTGCAGATCCTGCCGTCCGGCATCGGCCCGGAAGGCCTGGTGGCGATTCCGTCGCGCAATCTCCTGGTCACCGCCAACGAGGCCGACCTGGTCGAGGACGGGCTCGCCCGCTCGCACGTGATGGTCTACGAGCGCTCCGAGGGTCCCGCCACTTACCCGATGATCACGGCAAAGCTCACGGCAGACGGCACGCCGCTGGGCTGGGGTGCGCTTTCGGCGCTCGCGGCAGGCGACACCGCCGGCAAGCTCTTCGCAGCCTCGGACTCGTTCTACGCCAACGCGCCGTCGATCTTCGAGGTCGATGCCACGCAGACGCCGGCGCTGATCACCGGCAAGACCATCGTCACGCGTGGCGGCCATCCTGCACAGAAGCTCGATATCGAAGGCATTGTCGCCGACGGTGAAGGCGGCTTCTGGCTGGCCAATGAAGGCGATCCGGCAAAGCTCGTCCCGCACGCCATCCTGCGCGTCGACGGCAAGGGCGAGATCAAGCAGGAAATCGGCTTCCCGACAGAATTGCTCGCTCATCAGAGCCGCTTCGGCCTCGAAGGCATCACCACCATTGGCGAGGGCGACGACCTGACGCTGGTGATGGCGGTGCAGCGCGAATGGGCCGACGATCCGAAGGGCCAGGTCAAGCTTTTGGCCTACAAGCCGCAGGCCAAGGAATGGTCGGCAGTGCGCTATCCGCTCGAAGCGACCGAAGCTGGCTGGATGGGGCTGTCGGAGATCACCGCGCATGACGGCAAGCTCTACATCCTCGAACGCGACAACCAGATTGGCGACCTGGCCAAGGTGAAGCGCATCTATTCGGTGGCGCTCGACGCCTTCAAACCGGCCAAGCTCGGTGGCGAACTGCCGTTGGTCGAAAAGACGCTGGTGCGCGACATCGTCGGCGACCTGAAATCAGCCACCAACGGCTATGTCATCGACAAGGTCGAAGGTTTCACCATCGACAAGAACGGCGATATCTTCGTCGCCACCGACAATGACGGCGTCGACGATTCTTCCGGCGAAACGCTGTTTTTACGCTTGGGCAACATCAGCGCCGTGAACTGAGGGTGTTATATGGAGCGTCCCCCTCATCCGTCCGCTTCACGGCCACCTTCTCCCCGCTGGGGAGAAGAGGCTGGCATCAACGCTGGCGAACTCCTCTCCCCTTGGGGAGAGGTCGGATTGCCCCGAATTGCCCTTCGCAATTTGGTTGGCAATCCGGGTGAGGGGGCACTTCCGCGAAGCCGGGCGTGGCACGGTCGCTTAGCCAGCGCGCGACGTCTTCCCTGACGGGACATAGACAGGTCTTCGCTGCGGCTGGTTTCGTCGGTGGCATCCGCGGCCGTTTCCACAAGACCCAAGCCGCAGCACATCGGTTGCGGCGTAGCTAGGGCACCTCTACATATTCCGCCAGGCTGACCCCTTTGGGCACATCCAGCCCATCGGCATGCAAGCCTTCGATATGAAAGCGTATTGCGTCGCGAATTTCGGTTTCCACGTCAGGAACCGACGCGCCGGTCGCGATGCAGCCGGGCAGGTCCGGCACGTACGCGGAAAAATTGTTTCCGGCTTTTTCGATCACCACCGCGTAGCGCATGTCATCACTCCTTTAAACCGGACTGCTTGAGGATGCTATTCAGTGTTCCCGGTGCAACCTCTTCAGACGGCTTGCCGGCCACCGTGACGCGGCCGGCTTTGATTTCATGCTTAATATTGGCGATGACTGCCTTTGGTTGCAACCAGATACCAGCTGTCGGTTTCCAGCAGGCGAATGACTTCGCGGACCGTAAGCCGAGGTGGCATCGGTCCTCAGCTGCACCCGCTCGTAGCCCCGCAAGTGTCGCACTTCTCGCACGTGCCGTTCCGCACCATCGTAAAATTGTGGCATTCCGAGCATTCGTTGCCGGTGTAGCCCTGCATCAAGGATTGCTGACGCCTTGTAGCGGCAAGCGCTTTCGCCTCGGCCGCCTCCTGCGCGGCGGCATCGGTGAACAGGCCCGAAGCCTCTTCGGCTTCCTCGTAGACGATATCCTCGACCAGTTCCCTGGCCCGCTCCTCATAGTCACGCTTATAGGCGATCGCTTCGTCGCTGGCCGGCTTCAGCGCCAGCACATTGGAGCCTGAGAACGCCGTCGGCGCCGAGCGAGTGGGGGCGGGAGAGGGACTTGAACCGCCAAACCCCTTAGGGTCGGCGCTCATTCCCGACACCAGTTTGACCGGCGAGACGCCGCGCGTCAGCCCCTTCGAGAACGGCGTCGCCTTGCCTTCGTTGATGCCGCGGCCAAGTGCGGTCTTGTCGAAATCCGACTGGTCGACATGAGCGAGGTCGTGGCGTTCGAGATAGGAAACCGCAAGTTCGCGGAACACATAGTCGAGGATCGACGTGGCGTTCTTGATGGCGTCGTTGCCCTGCACCATGCCGGCAGGTTCGAACTTGGTGAAGGTGAAGGCTTCGACATATTCCTCGAGCGGCACGCCATATTGCAGGCCGAGCGAAATGGCGATGGCGAAGTTGTTCATCATCGCCCGGAAGGCGGCACCTTCCTTGTGCATGTCGATGAAGATTTCGCCAAGACGACCGTCATCGAATTCGCCGGTGCGCAGATAGACCTTGTGGCCGCCGACGACCGCTTTCTGGGTATAGCCTTTGCGGCGGTTCGGCAGCTTTTCGCGGTCGCGATAGAGGCGTTCGACGACGCGTTCGACGATCTTTTCAGTCACCTGCACGGCGCGCTGTGAAGCCGGTGCCGCAATCAGCTGCTCGACGGCCTCGTCCTCGTCGTCTTCGACGTCGGCAAGCAGTGAGGCGTTGAGCGGCTGGGAAAGTTTCGAGCCGTCGCGATAGAGCGCGTTGGCCTTCAGCGCCAGCTTCCACGACAGCATGTAGGCGCCCTTGGCGTCTTCCACCGTCGCATCGTTCGGCATGTTGATGGTCTTGGAGATGGCGCCGGAGATAAAGGGCTGGGCCGCCGCCATCATCTGGATATGGCTGTTGATCGACAGCGAACGCTTGCCGATCTTGCCGCACGGGCTGGCGCAGTCGAACACGGGCAGGTGTTCGGCCTTCAGGAACGGCGCGCCTTCCAGCGTCATTGCACCGCAGACATGGATGTTGGCGGCCTCGATGTCCTTCTTCGAGAAGCCGAGCGCCGGCAGCATCTCGAACGAGAAATCGTTGAGCTGCTCGTCGGTGAAGCCAAAGGTCTCCTTCACCCAGTCGGCACCCAGCGTCCACTGGTTGAAGACGAACTTGATGTCGAAGGCCGATTTCAACGCTGCGTTGAGTGCCGCGATCTTGTCGTCGGTAAAACCCTTTGCCTTGAGCGAGCCGGGGTTGACGGCGGGCGCCTGGTTGACGTTGCCGTGGCCGACAGCATAGGCCTCGATCTCGGCGATCTGGCTTTCCGAATAGCCGAGCGTGCGCAGCGCTTCCGGAACGGCGCGGTTGATGATCTTGAAATAGCCGCCGCCGGCCAGCTTCTTGAACTTGACCAGCGCGAAGTCGGGCTCGATGCCGGTGGTGTCGCAATCCATGACCAGGCCGATCGTGCCGGTCGGCGCGATCACCGTCGCCTGCGCATTGCGGTAGCCATGCTCCTCGCCGAGCTCGATGGCGCGATCCCAGGCAGCCTTGGCGTGGGCGGCAAGCTCCGGCTGCTTCAGGTCGGAGGCGACCAGCGGCACCGGGTTGACGGCGAGTTTCTCGTAGCCGTCCTTGTCGCCACAGGCAGCGCGGCGATGGTTGCGCATGACGCGCAGCATGTTCTGCGCATTGCGGTCGTAATCGGGGAAGGCGCCGAGCTCGGCGGCCATTTCGGCCGAGGTGGCATAGGCCGTGCCGGTCATAACAGCGGTGAGTGCTGCGCAGATGGCGCGGCCCTCGTCGGAATCATAGGGAATGCCTGATGTCATCAGCAGGCCGCCAATATTGGCGTAGCCGAGGCCGAGCGTGCGGTATTCGTAGGAGAGCTTGGCGATCTCCTTCGACGGGAACTGCGCCATCATGACGGAAATTTCCAGCACCATGGTCCACAGCCGAACCGTGTGCTCGTAGGCGGCGATATCGATGCTGCCGTCCGCGTTGCGATAGGGCAGCAGATTGATCGACGCCAGATTGCAGGCGGTGTCGTCGAGGAACATGTATTCCGAGCACGGGTTAGACGCCCGGATCGCGCCGGCCGCGGCGCAGGTGTGCCAGTCGTTCATCGTCGTGTTGAAGTGCAGGCCCGGATCGGCCGACGCCCAGGCGGCATAGCCGATCTTTTCCCACAAATCCCGGGCCTTCAGCGTCTTCAGCACCTTGCCGTCCTTGCGGGCGGTGAGGTGCCAGTCGGCATCCTCTTCGACGGCGCGCAGGAAATCGTCTTTCAGCGAGACCGAATTGTTGGAGTTCTGGCCCGAAACGGTGAGGTAGGCGTCCGAATCCCAGTCGGTGTCGTAGGTCTTGAACGACATCGAGGTGTAGCCCTGCTTGGCGAACTGGATGACGCGGTAGATGTAGTTCTCCGGCACGCCGTCCTTCTTGGCTGCCTTGATCTCGCGCTTCAGCGCGGTGTTGATCGCCGGGTCGAAGCAATCGTCGTCCTGGCCTTCGCAGTTGATGCAGGCCTTCATGATCGCTTCGAGGTGCTTCTTCACGATCTTCGAGCCGGTGACCAGCGAGGCGACCTTCTGCTCCTCATTGACCTTCCAGTCGATGAATTCCTCGATATCGGGATGGTCGGCGTCGACGATGACCATCTTTGCGGCGCGGCGCGTCGTGCCGCCCGACTTGATGGCGCCCGCCGCGCGGTCGCCGATCTTGAGGAAGCTCATCAGGCCGGACGAGCGGCCGCCGCCGGACAGTTTTTCGCCTTCGCCGCGCAGGAACGAGAAATTGGAGCCGGTGCCGGAGCCGTATTTGAACAGGCGCGCTTCACGCACCCACAGGTCCATGATGCCGCCTTCGTTGACGAGATCGTCCTGCACGCCCTGGATGAAGCAGGCATGCGGCTGCGGATGCTCGTAGGAAGATTTCGACTTGGTCAGCTTGCCGGTGAACGGGTCGACATAGAAATGGCCCTGGCTCGGGCCGTCGATGCCATAGGCCCAGTGCAGGCCGGTGTTGAACCATTGCGGCGAGTTCGGCGCGACGCGCTGGGTGGCCAGCATATAGGCGAGCTCGTCGCGGAAGGCGCGCGCGTCTTCCTCCGACTTGAAGTAGCCGCCCTTCCAGCCCCAATAGGTCCAAGTGCCGGCGAGGCGGTCGAAGACCTGGCGGGCGTCGATCTCGGAGCCGTAGCGCTCAGCCTCGGGCAGTTTTGCCAGTTCGGCCTCGTCGGCGACGGAGCGCCACAAGAAGGAGGGGACGTCATTCTCCTCGACCCTCTTCAGCCGCGCCGGCACACCGGCCTTGCGGAAGTATTTCTGCGCCAGGATGTCGGCGGCAACCTGGCTGAACTGCGCCGGCACATCGATGTTGTCCAAGCGGAACACCACCGAGCCATCCGGATTCTTGATCTCCGAAAGCGCCTTGCGGAATTCGATCTCCGCATAAGCCGACTGCCCTTGCTTGGTGAAACGACGCTCGATGCGCATTGGTCCTATCCCTTTGTGTGTCTACATATAGCGCATTTCCCGGGGGATTTCTGCCCCATTGCGAAACGCGCATGTCCGCCGTCTGCCGGCGTTCGAAAACGGCCGGCTCCTTTTCACAGGCTCCGCCCGCCCTGCTGGTCGAACTCCTTGCGAAGTAGCCGTCCAACGCGCTGGCGAACCCTGCGGGTCCCTCAAAACTGAAGTTTTTTCGATTCCCTCAATCGAGGGAAGCTCACACTATCTAGCGCCGAACCTACCTGCAAACACTAAATATAGTGTTAACAGACAATTTATTCCAGTCCGACACTTTTCCCTTTCGTCCCCAAAGACCCCACAATCCCAACGCTTCCGCCGGCCTCGTAAACAGGCGGAAATGCGGCCAAAACGCACATAATCCGGGAAAAAGACCGGGCTCAGAACTTTCCGGTCGCACTCTCAACAGGAGCGCATCGCCTATAAAAGGCGACTCGTTTTGCGCCGTCAAGGATTCGTTTGTGCCGCTTTTGTGACCCCAACATCTTGTGTGTCACATATGTGGATAACGGGGATAGAAAGTGGCCCAGGGAATTTCGATTTGCCCACGCGCGGGCAATCGGCCGCGACAACGCATGCCAAAGCTGGAGTGGCCAAATCGATTCTCTTCGCCAAACAACATCGCCGGTGATGCGCGGCAGGTGCGCGGCTTTGGCCGGTGCGCCTATGCTTGCTCAGGAGAACTGGTGCGGGTCGGCACAGAAATAGGCGATGATCTGGCCAAGGTCCGGCTCGTTGACCATGCGCACGGCCTCGGCGGGGCTGACCCATTTACGGGTGCGCGACCGCTTTTCCTTCCATCGGTCGGCGATCTTGTCGACCTGCAGCGGAAATACCAGGACTTCGCAAGGCACTTCCTCGCCGGAAGCCAATCCCTTGGCATAGAAGTAGCGGCCGGCTTCGTGGTGGGAGACCGTGCCGCGCAGTCCGGCTTCCTCGCCGGCCTCGCGCGCCGCCGCTTCGCAAAGCAGTTCCTTGGCCTCAGGCCAGCCCTTGGGAAGCACCCAGCGGCCGGTATCGCGGCTGGTGATCAGCATGATCTCGACGCCATGCCCGGTATCGCGCCAGGGCAATGCTGCAACCTGCAGGCGGCACGGCGCTGTGCCGAAGAGCCGCTGGACCCTTTCGGCCAAATGGTTGTGCGTTACTGGCGTCGTCAACATCGGAGAAGCTTGCCCCAGCCTCCAGAATCACTTGCCGTCTCGTGAATCTTACGGCTAATCATAAGCAATAAAAGTAAAAAACCTCATACGAACGGGTTAACCACGCCACCAGGCGTCGATTCAGGAAATATCGTGCGCTGCGGCGCTCTTTCAAGAAGTGCTCGCCGGTGCTCTCCGAAGGAACGGCTTGCGCGAATCAGCCGGCGTGGTCGTCAGCGATCGGCTTCTGGTAGGTGAAGCCCATATCCCACGGAAAATAGATCCAGGTGTCCTGGCTGACTTCAGTGACGAAGGTGTCGACCAGCGGCCTGCCTTTCGGCTTGGCGTAGACGGTGGCGAAATGCGCCTTGGGCATCATGGCGCGCACGATGCCCGCGGTCTTGCCGGTGTCGGTGAGGTCGTCGATGATCAGCACGCCGGCGCCGTCATCGGCGAGCAGTGCCGGCGTGACCTCCTTCAGCACCTGCAGCTGCCCCTGGCTGGCGTAGTCGTGATAGGAGGCGACGCAAACCGTCTCAATAACCCGGATGCCGAGTTCACGCGAGATGATAGCGGCCGGAACCAGGCCGCCGCGCGTGATGCAGACGATCGCTTTCCATTGGCCTTTGTTGGCGCCGGCAAGCCGCCAGGCGAGTGCACGCGCGTCGCGGTGGAACTGATCCCAGGAAACGGGAAAGGCCTTTTCGGGAAGGGACATTTTTCTGCGCACTCCGCAGCGCGCGAAAAACCGCGCGCAGACACTTGAAGGAATGCGTGCGGAATTAACTGGAAAGCCTTGGCCTTGGCAAGGGCGGCGGCAGGCGATCCCTGTGGACCTGGTCCTTGTGGACTTACCGTGACAGGAAAGCTGCCACGGGCAGGGTGCGCAGCACCGTGCGGGTGACCCCGCCGAACAGCAGCTGGCGCAGCCAGGAATGGCTGTAGGCGCCAAGTACGAGCAGGTCGGCGCCGGTTTCGGCGACCCTGGTCTGGATCACCTCGTCGACCGAGTGGCCGCCCGATTGCAGCACCGAGACGCTGACGGTGGCGCCGTGCCTGGACAGGGCGGCGGCGATTTCGGCGCCGGCCGCCTCAGGGGCCTCGTCGAGCGTATCCGGCGGGTCGATGACGACAATATCGGTCTTCTCGGCCTCGGTGATGAAGGGCAGGGCGTCGAAGGCGGCGCGCGCGGCTTCCTTGCTGCCGTTCCAGGCAAGCAGCACGTGCTTGAAGCTGGTGATGAGTGGGCCTGAGTGCGGCACGACCAGCACCGGCCGGCCGGCGTCATAGACCAGCGTGTCGACATCGGCGCTCGGATCGCCGCCCGACTCGCGCTGCGCGGCGATGATCAGGTCCGCAGTGCGGACGGTTGGGATGCCGGTCAGCGCGCTGTCTCCGGAAAAGCTCTCGAGACTGCGCCACTCGAAGGACAGGCCGGAATCCTCGATATGCCTGAGGAAGACCGCCCGCAATTTTTCGGCACGCTCCTTGTTCATGTCGGCCGAAACCTGCAGGAATTCGGTGTCGGGAAAGCCGGTCGCCGAGGTGTAGGGGACGGGAAGCGCTTCGGCATGAATGCCGATGAGATGGCTCTCGAACCTGTCGGCAAGCGGAATGGCGCATTCGAGCACGCGCTCCGCGTCCTGTTCGTTCTGCAGTATGGCGACGATGGTCTTGAATCGCATGGTAACCCCTCATTTTACGGCGATCGAAACTCGCCCGCATGAAACGTTACAGCACCACGCTTGGTTCCGGCTAATGCATGTCGCCCAAAGGCATGCCCTCGGGCTTGAACCGAGGGTGCGCAGCGGTTGGGATAACGACATGCATAAAAACAAGAACCTAAAGCGCGTCGAATGAATCCTTTCAGACGCGATGCGCTTTAGATCAGCTGGCCGCGCTGGTGAGGCCTGCGACCATCGCCTCGACATCGGCGCGGGCGGCGTCCAGCGCGTCCTGGCTGCGGGCACGAACGACCAGCTCGGTCCAGAACTTGCCGTCGCCATATTTCGGGTAGGAGCCGATAATCGTATCCGGATGCGCCCTCTGGATGTCACCCAGCGGTCCGCCGACCAGGCCTTCGCCGAACGGACAGTGCACCGTGGCCGACAGCATTTTGGTGCCGGCCTTCAGCGTCGGCACCACATTGTCGAGCATGGCCTGGAAAATCGCCGGCACGCCGGCCATGACATGGACGTTGCCGATGCGGAAGCCGGGCGCGATGGACACAGGATTGTCGATATGGTCGGCACCGCGCGGCATCCGCGCCATGCGCTTGCGCGCCTCGGTATATTCGATGCCGCGCGCGGCGTAGCTCGCTTCCAGCATGGCATGGGCCTTGGCGTCGTATTCGCAAGGCACGCCGAAGGCCTTGGCAATGGCATCCGCGGTGATGTCGTCATGCGTCGGACCGATGCCGCCGGTCGTGAAGACGTAGGTATAGCGGGCACGCAGGGCATTTACTGCGGCGACGATCTCGTCTTCCTCGTCGGGAACGATGCGCACCTCCTTCAGGTCGATGCCGATCACCGTCATGATATCGGCGAGGTGGCCGATATTCTTGTCCTTGGTGCGGCCGGACAGAATCTCGTCGCCGATGACCAGCATGGCGGCGGTGACGATTTCAGGCATGGGAGGCTCCGGCAAAAAGTCAGTTGAGATAACGCGGCGGATGGTTGGCGGCAATGCCCGTATTGATAACGCTGCTGCAGCAGAGCAATCGCATCAGGTCGGCTTCGCCCCTCATTGCCCTGCCGGGCATTTCTCCCCGTATAGTGACGGGGAGAAAGACGCCTTCGCAAAGGATTTCGCCAATCTCCAGGGTTGCAGTAGGGGGTGCCGAGATTGCGGCCAGCACCTTCTCCCCGTCACTATACGGGGAGAAGGTGCCGGCAGGCGGATGAGGGGCGGCGCCGACTTCGACAATTGGCCGAGCACCTGCTTTTGTCTGAAGAGATTGCGCTGGCTGCCGCAGCCTAGCAGGAACGCGTCAATGCCTTCAGGCGCATCGCCGACCGCGAGACTGTCACAGGCGCTATTCCTTCACCGCACCGGTCATCGAGGAAACGTAGTGCTCGACAAAGAACGAATAAAGCACGACCACCGGCAGCGAGCCGATCAGGGCTCCGGCCATCAGCGCTCCCCATTCATAGACGTCGGAGCGGACAAGCTCCGTGAGCACCCCGACCGGCACAGTCTTGTTTTCGGACGACTGGATGAACGTCAGGGCATAGATGAATTCGTTCCATGACAGGGTGAATGCGAATATGCCGGCGGAAATCAGGCCGGGCACCGACAGCGGCAGCACGATCTTGGTGAGGATCTGCCACCGGCTCGCCCCGTCAATGAGCGCGCATTCTTCCAGTTCGAACGGGATGGAGCGGAAGTAACCCATCAGCAGCCACGTGCAGAAGGGTACCAGGAAAGTCGGGTAAGTAAGAATGAGCGCGAAGGGTGTGTCGTAGAGCCCAAGGTTGAACACCATCACCGACAGCGGGATGAACAGGATCGACGGCGGCACGAGATAGGCGAGGAAGATCGCGAGCCCGACCTGCCGCGCCCCCGAAAACCTCAGCCGTTCGATCGCATAGGCCGCGAACACCGCAGCCAGCAGCGACAGGAAAGTGGCGGCAGTTGAGATGATGATCGTGTTGAGCAGCCAGCCCGGATAGGACGTGTCGAACAAGAGATAGCGGATGTGCTCGAATGTCGGATGCACGACCCATAACGGATTGAAATTGGCGTAGTCGGTCATCTCGAGATTGGGCTTAATCGCCGTGATCGTCATCCAGTAGAACGGGAACAACAGCACGATGACGAACACCAGTAACGGCAGATAGACCGTCACCACGCGCCGCGGCAGGCTCTGAAGGTAGCCCATGCCGCCTTCGTCGAGTTCCGGACGTTTCGTTTTTTTTATCGTGGCCATGTCAGTCTCCGCCGCCTTGCTGCCATTTGCGGCGTTGCAGGCCGAAATAGCTGAACAGGATCGCCGCAAGCAGGAACGGGATCATGGCGACCGCGATGGCGGCGCCCTCGCCAAGCTGGCCTCCCGAAATGCCGCGCTGAAACGACAATGTCGCCATCAAATGGGTGGCATTGACCGGTCCGCCGCGGGTCAGCACATAGATCAGCTGGAAATCGGTGAAGGTGAACAGCACCGAGAACGTCATGGTGATGGCGATGATCGGCGTCAGCAGCGGCAGCGTCACAAAACGGAACAGTTGCCAGCGGCTGGCGCCGTCGAGCGTGGCGGCCTCATAAAGCGACTGCGGAATCGTCTGCAAGCCGGCCAGCAGCGTGATCGCCACGAACGGGATGCCGCGCCAGATATTGGCGGCGATGACCGAAGCGCGCGCGTTCACCGGATCGCCGAGGAAATTGATCCGATGGTCGATCAGGCCCATTTCCATAAGCGCCCAGGACAGGATGGAGAACTGCGAATCGTATATCCACCAGAAGGCGATGGCCGACAGCACCGTCGGCACCACCCACGGCAGAAGGACGATCGCGCGGAAGAACGATTTGAAGGGAAGGTTCTGATTGAGGATAAGCGCCAGCCAGAGGCCGAGCGCGAACTTCAGGATCGAGGCGCTTATCGTGTAGAGCAAGGTGTTGAAGACGGAGAGCCAGAAGACCGCGTCATCCGACAAATATTGGTAGTTTTCGATGCCTATGAAGATACCGGGGCGGCCGATTCGGGCATCCGTAAAGCCGAGCCAGATGCCGAGCCCCAGCGGATAGGTGAGGAAGACCAGCAGCAGCGCTGCCGCCGGCAGCATGAAGCCGAAGCCAAGCGCGTTCCGGCTGTCGGCCAGGAGCGACAGGCTCCGCGACAGGATCGACGGACGCGGCTGAACGGCAGCGGACGACACGGCCATAGGACGGCTCCTCATAAGTCTGCTGGCATGGTGGCCTGAGTGGCCGCCACACGATTTCAGGAACCAGACCGGGCAGCGCGGTCGCGGCTGCCCGGCTCGGCTGTGATCAAACGCGATAGTACCGGTTGGCGCGTTTCTCCGCCTCTTCCATCGCCTCCTGCGCCGTCGCCTGGCCGGTCACCGCCTTGGCGAACATGTCGACCAGGACATAGTCGGCCATGGTCGCCGCCGAAGCGTAGCCGAGCGGCCCGGCATAACCGTTGGGACGCAGCGTCGCCGAGGCTTTGGCGTAAGCGGCGTTGTTCGGGTCGGCCGTCCACACAGGATTGTTCTCGAAGGCTTTGAGTGTCTGGCAGCAATAGCCGGCCGAGGAGGTGATCCACTCTGCCATTTGCTGTTCCTCGAACATGAACTGCAGATAGGCCTTGGCCGCGTTGGGGTAGGGCGTGTAGTCGAAGATCACGGCCGTGGTCACCTGGAACAGCTCGACGGATTTTCCGACAGGACCGATCGGCAGGCTGGTCGTGCGCATGTCCTTGGCGATTTCAGCCAGTTTCGGATCATTGTCCTTGTTGGTCTTGGCCGTGTTATACACGGAAATGCCGTTGGCGATGACGCTGAGTTCGCCGGCCAGGAAGGCGCGGTTGTTGTTCACGTCGAGCCAGCTTTCGGTGCCGGGGATAAAGGTCTTGTAGAGTTCCTGCGCGTATTCGATCGCCTTGAGCGTCTCGGGGCTGTTGATCGTCACCTTTCCGCTCTCGTCGACCATCTGGCCGCCATGGCTCCACAGCAGCCAGTGAGCATAGTTGTTGCCGTCGCCGACGCCATGGCCGTGCGTGAAACCGGCCGGATGGCCCTTCGCCTGCAAGGCCTTGCAAAGCTCGAGGAAGCTCGCCGTGTCCTTCGGAAACTCCGAGAAGCCAGCCTCCTTCACCCAGCTTTCCCGATAGACGATGGCATTGCCGATGGTGGCCAGGGGCAGGCCGAGGAATTTCCCCTCCCGCGTCGCATATTGCTTTGGTCCGTCGTGCCAGCCGCCGTATTTCGTGCCGAGATACTCACCCAGTTCCGTCACGTCGTGCAGCTTGTCGGGGTACTGATGCGGGTCGTCGAACCAGACCAACATGAGATCTGGGCCGGAGCCGACATTGGCGGCGACCGCCGCCTTGGGGCGGATGTCCTCCCAGCTTTCCTTGTCGACGCGGACCTCGACGCCTGTCGCCTCGGTGAACCGCTTGGTGTTGGCCAGCCATTGATCCTCATCGCCCTGTACGAAGGGCGACCAGCGCAGCATCCGCAGCTTTGCGCCGTCCTCGGGCTTGTATGTCAACCCCTCCTGGGCAAAGGCGGAAGAGCCGACGAACCGGCTTCCCAAGGCTCCCGCCGCCACGCCGGCGGTCGTGCGGATCACGTCACGTCTGGTGAATTTCATGCTCGTCTCCTCCTGTTTATGTCCTTGCCGTGGTTCTTACTGCCGGGTGCGCATGTCGAAGCGCTGCCCGGTTTCGCCATGAAAAAGATGGATGAGGCCGGGCTCGGCCGTAAGCCGTACGGTCTCGCCCGGCGTGAAGGAATGGCGCTCGCGGAAATTGGCGACGATCTCTTCGCCGCCGGCCGTCCGGCCGATGAGCTGCACTTCCGATCCGGTCGGCTCGACCACCGCGACGGTGACCGGAATACCCTGGTCATCGGACAGCTGCAGATGCTCGGGCCGTATCCCCAGCACCACCTGTTCGCCGCTGCCGATCGAAGGTACTGCGGCCAGCGGCAGGGAAATTCCGCCGGAGCCGCGAAAAGACGGTGAGCCGCCATCAGTTGCGATTTCGCCCCTCAGCATGTTCATGGCGGGCGAGCCGATAAAGCTGGCGACGAAGAGATTGTTCGGCCGGTCGTAGAGTTCCAATGGCGGCCCGATCTGCTCGACGATGCCGTCATGCATGACCACGATCTTGTCGGCCATGGTCATCGCCTCGATCTGGTCGTGGGTGACATAGACCGTCGTGGTCTTCAGCCGCTGGTGCAGTTCCTTGATCTCGGCGCGCATCTGCACCCTGAGCTTGGCGTCGAGATTGGACAGCGGCTCGTCGAACAGGAAGACCGCCGGATCACGCACGATCGCCCGGCCCATGGCGACGCGCTGGCGCTGGCCGCCGGAAAGCTGCCGGGGATAGCGCTCCAGCAATGGCACCAGCCCCAGGATTTCGGCGGCGCGCTTAACGCTGGCAGCGCTTTCGGCTTTCGAAACACCCTTAAGCATGAGCGAGAACGCCATGTTCTCGGCGACGGTCATGTGCGGGTAGAGCGCGTAGTTCTGGAAGACCATGGCGACGTCGCGTTCTTTTGGCGCAACATTGTTGACGACACGCTCGCCAATCGCGATCTGGCCGCGCGAAATCTTTTCCAGGCCGGCGATCATCCTGAGAAGGGTCGATTTTCCGCAGCCCGACGGACCTACCAGCGTGACGAATTCGCCGTCATCTATGTCGACGCTGACGCCGTGCAGAATCTCGACGGTTCCGAATGATTTGTAGACATCGCCAATTGCGACAGACGCCATCGATTTCCTCCCGAATGCTTCCTGCGACGTCTTCGAAGGAAACCGCTTTCCTAACTGGCCGCGGCAGCTCCCAAGTTCCTCCCTGGTCACGCGCGATGATGAAACGGTAGCGCTACCAAGGCTGCCTGTAAAGCGGCTGCGCCGCGAGCACTCTTCTTTGTTGCTCTTGATCGTGAGCGTTCCCAGCGGAACTGAAATTCGCCACGTCCGGGATCATAGCAAGAGCATGACTTGTCAAGCCCCAGCTCTTAAAACCAGAGATGCGAGAAGCCATCAGCAACGACACCAGCCTAGTCGGAAACTTCGGTTTGCGGGCGGTCCCGGCCGTCGGCGAGCTCGTCGTGCCATTTGCCGTCGGCATCCTCGTACTGGATACCGTCCGTGGTGCCGGCGACCTGCTGTTCGGCCGAGGCGATCTCGGCTGCCCGCAGCGCGTCCTCGTGGGTGGGGAACGTCTCCGAAAATGTCTCGCCGACCTTGTAGGCCCAGCCCCCGTCATGCTCGACGATCTTGTAGGTCAGCTTCGCCATGAAATCCTCCAGTGGAAAAAGCTCCGTCTGCTCAATGCAGTTTGCCTTGGGGCAGTTTGCCTTGGGGCAATCTCTCGTCGGGAACCAGCACGTCCGATTCTTTCGCGGCCTCGACCAATGCCCGGCGCGCATCCGCTGTCGAACGATAACCTTCCAGCACTTTTAGGCAAGTGTCGAGAGCATCGCGATGCCGGGGACCACGATTGAGTGGCCAGACCGTCATCAGGCACTCCGCTGCTTCCTGGGTGCTGCGGATCTCACGGTATTTGCCGACATGGCCAAGTTCGACCACGACCGGCTTTTCAAAGGGCTTGTTGTCCATCATCGCCGCCAACGCGGAGCGGCCGATTTGGTTGCACGCCCCTCCGCGTAAAGGTCTCAAGGGTCGCGGGGTCGCGGTCATCGGCGCTGCAGCCATTGGAAATGGCCGCTCAGCCCGCCGCCTTCATCCAGTGCTGCATCGTCGTCACCGAGCGGGCAAGCTGCGGCGCCGGGTGGATCGTCTCGCCGAAGGTGGCCGCGGCGCGCCACGCCCAGCGCGGGTCAGCGAGGAAGGCGCGGGCCAGAGCCACCATGTCGGCACGGCCCTCAGCAACGATCGCCTCGGCCTGCTTCGGGTCGTCGATCAGGCCGACGGCCCGCGTCGGGATGCCGGCGCCGTTGCGCACGGCTTCCGCCAGATGCACCTGGTAGCCCCGGCCCGTCGGCAGCTTCTGCAGGGGCGAATTGCCGCCGCTCGAGCAGCAGAGATAGGCGACGCCCGCTGCCTTCAGCGCCTTGGCCACTTCGATCGCGTCCTCGACATCGAAGCCGCCATCGACCCATTCCTTGACCGACAGGCGCGCCCCAAGCATCAGCTTGGGCACTGCCTTCCTCACCGCCCTGGCGATCTCGATGACAAAACGCATGCGGTTTTCCAGCGAGCCGCCCCAGCGGTCGGTGCGCTGGTTGGAAAGCGGCGACAGGAACTGGAAGATCAGATAGCCGTGTGCCGCGTGCAATTCGATGAAATCGAAGCCGGCCCGCTCGGCCCGCCTTGCCGCCTCGGCGAAGCGTTCGATGATCTGCAGGATCTCTTCATCCTCCAGCGCCCGCGGCACCTGCCAGCCGGTGTCGTAGGCGATGGCCGAGGCAGACACGATCGGCCACGGGTCCTGATCGGCCTTCAGCGGCCCGCCGCCTTCCCAAGGTTTTTGGTTGGAGGCCTTGCGGCCGGCATGGGCAAGCTGCGTGCCGAACCTGGTGCCGGGCGCGGCGACGCGCCTGGCGGCATCCAGCGCACGCCGGGCGGCGGCCTCGTTGTCGTCGGAATAAAGGCCGAGGCAGCCATGCGAGATGCGGCCGCGCCGCTCGACGTCGGTCATCTCGACGGTGACCATGCCGGCGCCGGACATCGCCAGGTTCATCCAGTGGTACAGGTGCCAGTCGCTGGCCGAACCGTCTTCGGCGGAATATTGGCACATCGGCGCCACCGCGATGCGGTTGAGGAAGGTGAGGCCGTCAAGCGTGATCGGATGGAAGAGGGATGTGGTCATCAAAAAGACTCCGGGAGGGGCTGTCGCTATTTAGGCAATGGATTGCGCCCGCGCCATACACGAGGCGGTGAAGCGCTCTGGACCAGTTGGTCAGCAAATGATGCCGCCCAGTCCGGAACAGCCGCCGTCGGCGAAGCTGCCGATCTCCCACTCGAGGGGGAGATCGAACGGCACGCCGGCCTTCGCCAATCTCAAGTCCTGCAACCTGAAGCGGTTGCCCCGGTCACCTCCCGGCTGCCGTTGCTATCGGGATTGCGCGAAGTCCGATTCGCGACTACCCCTCGCGCGGCAGCACGGAGTTCATCATGGAAGACCGCATTCGCATCCGTTCGGAAGAAGTCCTTTCCGACGACTGGGCCGTCCTGAAAAAGACCGTCCTCGATTATCGCCGGCGTGACGGGCAATGGGAGACGCAGATCCGCCAGACCTACGATCGCGGCGACGGCGCGGTGATCCTGCCTTACGACCCCGAGCGCTCGACGGTTCTGCTCGTGCGGCAGTTCCGCTACCCAGCTTACGTCACCGGCCACCGCGAGCCGCTGATCGAGGCATGCGCCGGCCTGCTCGATGAACACGACCCCGAAACCTGCATCCGCAAGGAGGCGGAAGAGGAACTCGGCTACCACCTGAAGGACGTCGAACGGCTGTATTCGCCTTATATGAGCCCTGGCAGCGTGACCGAGCGGCTCTGGTTCTTCGTCGCGCGCTATTCGCCGACCGACCGCATCTCCGACGGCGGCGGCGCGCCGGACGAAGGCGAAGACATCGAGGTCCTGGAAATGCCGCTGGACGAAGCACTGGCCGGCATTTACGACGGCCGCATCATCGACGCCAAGACGATCATCCTGATCCAGCATCTGAAGCTGAACCCGATCCGGGTGTGAGGGCTTTAATTCCTTTCAGTAACGGGCTGAGATGCAACTGGAGGGGAGCAGATCCATGATTGTCAAAAACTTGTCGAAGTTGTTCGGCGCGACCTCGATGGCTGTCTTTCTCCTGGCATCGACTACCCCATCACACGCTGAATCCTAGACGGATCCGAGCTCGTCGGGATCGAGCACTGGGGTTACAGAACGGCTCAATGGTGTATGAGGAAGGCGCCGGCGGATTGGGAACCTATGCCAGCGGGCCACAGGCAAGCCGCAGAGCGCGCCTGGCAGGAATGGCGAGCAAAGCAGCAGCCGGCAGAGTCGCGCGCTGGCGAACGCTCCTACCTAAGCTGCTAGGCCAAGGTCTTAGATGCTGAGGCAAAGGTCTGATCGGCCCTGTTTGGTCCATCCGAAGCCGCGTGAGAGGACGATTAGAACTCCAGATCGCTACTGGCAATGACGAGCGTGGGAGCAAGCGCGCCGGCACCACAACCACGCCCTCGAATACCCCTCCGACGCGGGACGAGGCACGGAATTTGCGACTGCATCATCATATCAGGAAGAGGAGTCAAAATGATGCGTCAAGATGGAACAACAGCGCGAAAAGCAGCAACACGGTGCGTGCCAGAATGGCGCCTCAACAAGAGAACGTTTGAGGTTCCGTACCTCATGAAGCTCGGCAACATTGGCCGCCAGGAAGCGCTGGCTTTGATCGCCAAGCATAATGGGGACAGGGACGAAATCACTGCCGAGCTGTTTTCGCAGAGAGGTCGATCACAATAGCTTACACAATAGGGTTGGACCCATGACCCACCGGGCGTTCGCCGAGAGACTCGAGGATGCTGCCGCGCATATTTCGGAGGTCTCGCGCGCGGACCTGCAAGTCATGTTGATGAACGCAGCCTTGCGGCTGAGGAACACCTCGGGCTTTGCCTTGGAAGCCGAGGTTGACGAGGCGATCGACTTGTTGGCAGCGCAGTTGAAGCTGTCGCGGCCTGAAGTGTTGCAAACGATCGTGCGAGATTGGTTGGTCATTGCCGGCCGGCTGGGTGCCGATACCTTTGATGAGGAGAGCGAGACTGAGGGAATGGCCTAGGCTCGGAACGCGTCGCTGACTCTATCGCCACTCTTCGAGCCCCGGCAACTTCGCGCGCTTCGATCAGCCGGCGGGACCGGCAAAACGCGCCGCGGTCACAGGCGGGCGCCAGGACGCCAAGCGCTTCGCCGGTGTAGGGAGAAATCTGCCAGCCGAAACACACGCTCAGCGCGCGCTCACGCGCCGCGCGGAGGCCGGCCCCGGGCCGCGCATATAGTAGAGCTCTGGCCGGTAACGCGGTGCAACGAATTCGCGAAAGGCTGATGCCAACCGCGTGATCAAAGCCCAATGTTCCATGACCCAAACTTTCCCTTTCAGGAATGCTATGCGCGACCACATCCAGGGGCTCGCGTCCATCGAGGCGCTCCCTATGACCTTGTGTCGGCCGGCGGACATGATGGCAAAGTCCGCGACGCCGACGCCGATACGGTCTCGGGTGATGGACCGCTTGAACAAAACACCGAGTCGGATTGGGCCGCAGTCAGAAATCCCCATGAGGTCTCGGACGACAAGAGAGCCAGCCCTAGGGCCGCGGCCAAGAACACTGCGGGAAGGCCGAACAGAAGCTTGCGCGACATCATTGTCCCAACCTCACACGCCGGTGTTGATATGGAACAGGTCTTTGCGCCCGGCATGCCTGACGCTACGGGGGCAAGAACCGTGCCACGCTTGCCCCGCGCACGATTTCCCGCCGGACTAATCTTAGCCGATGCCGCCTAAGCCGGGGCACGTAGGCGTCCTGTAATGGGTCAATACGCCTTGGCACCGCGATTGCATGGTCAGCTACGCCGGGTGTTGGGACCGGCATTGGGGCGATGGGGGCCTCGCCGCTTCGCGAATGGAGCGGCGAGGTTTTTCATTCAGCCATCAGCCTCTAAGGCGGCTCGACAGCCGATCCGGAGTGACGAGAGGCCGCCAAGATAATCCTGCACATCGATCCTAAGAAAAGACCCCGAGCGGGGGCGGGCTGTCTTCCCCGAGTTCTCCCGCTACCGGTTGACCAGCCACAGAATAATCGAGAGCACGATGCTGATCAGGATCCCGGTGGCGATCGGAAAATAGAACGTGAAGTTCTCACGCTCGATCACGATGTCACCAGGCAGTCGGCCAAGGCCGATCCGTAACAACCACGGCCACAATAGGCCCACCGCAACTATGATGAGACCAACGACAATCAGGGTTCGCGACATGGGGCTGCGTCATGCCAGAAACAATTAGCGCGGGGACAGAGCACTAGCAGAATCCCGTTATGTTCACTGAAACAAAAGCCAAGGATCGGGCCGTTTGCAATCTGACGTCCCACACTCTGGCGACTCCAGTAGACCCTCCCGCTGCCGGCGGGCTTTTTGTTCCGCCTGAGGGACATTTCTGCCGCCGCGCTGTGGCCAGCGCGGCGGCAGAGTGAAGGTCTTCGAAAAGAGCACGGGCGAGCCGCCCTTCAGTGGTGATGGGCGGAAACCTTCTTGACGTATTCGGACACCAGTTCCGTCGGTGCCGACTGACTGACGTCGCCGACGCTAAGGATGCCGACCATCCGCATATTCTTGTTGATCACCGGCAACCTGCGGATTTTCAGTTCTTCCATGTGCCGTACGGCCTTGGCCAGATCGTCGTCTTCGCGGCAGCAGTGAATGCCGGCCGTCATGACATCGCGTGCCGTTGCGGTGCGGCTGTCGAAACCATCCTCCGCCAGTCCTTTGCAGACAATATCGCGGTCGGTCACCATTCCGATCAGTCGGTCGTTCTCTCCGATGGGAATCGACCCGATATCCTGGGCTCGCATCATTTTCGCCAGTTCGGTTACAGCGATTTCGGGGCTGACCCAGTCGACACCCTTATGCATTGCGTCTTTGACTTTCATGGCGGACCTCCCTTGCTGGGGTTGGAGAATGTCCCTCTGTCCCATGTTACCGCGGACGGGGCTTGGCTGCCAGAGTTCGTTCCTCCTGCCGACAGAATAGCGAGTACGAACGAATGTTCCGCTTGGCATTTCAGCAAGAGCTAACGGAACGGAAACGGCTCTCCGCTATTAAATCAAATTCGAGTTTTGCGTGGGGCGTTCCGATGAGTAAGCGCGCCGGGGACCGGCTGGAGTTTATCGAGCCGTTACTGCCGACCCTGGTCGAGAAGCCGCCCGAGGGAGGCGACTGGATCCACGAGGTCAAATGAGGCCTTCCTCTCGATCGCTGCCGATGTAAGGCGCCTTGCCGCGGCGGAGGCGACGTCATGAGCGAGCAACGCCGATGTCGGACGCGCCTGTGATGTATGCGCGATAATCCGCGTCTGCGAACTGGCGGTCGAACAAGCCCGCTGCCTCACGGCGGCGGGGCTTTTTCATTGCCTTCCGGCTACCCCTACGGCTATCCAGAGTCGACTTTTCCAGGGTATCCGCGAGATCCTAAAAAACCAGATTATCATTTGATTTCAATATGGTGCGGACGACGGGAGTCGAACCCGTACGATCAGAGATCGAGGGATTTTAAGTCCCTTGCGTCTACCAATTCCGCCACGTCCGCAGGCCAGTCCTTTTCAGACGCCAGCCAAAGGCCGTCAAGCCATCTTCTGCCATCGAAAAATCTGATCCTGGAAGCACGCCTTTGTCGCTGCGCTGCAAACACCCCTCCACTTCGTCATCCCAGGGCGGAGCAAGGAGCGAAGCGACGGGGCGCAGACCCTGGGATCCTCGCCGTTACCCGCCGGCAGTGCTCCGGCGGACCAGAACCGAACGCTACCACCCGGTTCCGCGAAAAAGCTCGAATCACTCCCGATTGGTCGTCTCGATCAGGTCGATGTTCCATTGGCGCGGCCAGCGCTTGAGCGACTTCTCGCGCTGGATGGCGTGGCGAATGCCGAAATGTTCTTCGTACCAGACCAGACCGCTGCACGCCGTAGCGGCTGGTGAAGCGGGAGCCTTCGCCGGATTTGTGCTCCGGCATGCGGCCGAGATCATGGCGAGCCGATGTAGATCGTGCCGCGCTTCCGGCTCGCGGTCATGGTGGCATAGCCGGTCATGGTGGAAAGGTAGCTGGCGCCGTTGCGGATACAAGCGTCGTTCTGAGCCGTTGCATTCTTCGGCTGAGGTAACGGAATGGATCCCAGGGTCTGCGCCGCGTCGCTTCGCTCCTTGCTCCGCCCTGGGATGACGAAGTCGCAGGGGCCGGCTAATCGCAGACCTTGGAGATTGGTGGTTGCAGGCGGGTCGTCAGCGACGGTCAGTCGAAGAACCAAATCCTCTGTGCAGAGGAACTGGTACAAAACCGCCTTGGCGGCAGGTCCGTGGCGCAAATCAGCGCCGTGCCGAAATCCACAGCCTAGCTGCACCGCGACCCGGCCAGCGGCAACCCGTCCAGCGCGGGGCCAATCACCCGCTGAGATTCAAACAAGATCGCTGGAACCATTTCGGCGCGGCTGAGTTTCGGACTGAAGCTACTGGAACCCCTGACATGGCAGAGTTTGACACAGGACAAGGGAAGTCTGTTTCCAACGCCGTACGGCAATTGCTCCGTTCCGAAGATAATCGCCGGCATTTGCACGACGTGCTAAATCTTGCCGTCGACCCACGACTGCCCAGCACCCTTGCCTCATTGCTTGAGGTGCTTGATCAGGCTAGGCGGGAACCATTTCGGCAATCCCGAAACGAGCGATGACCGGGTAAAACGCGCTAATCTTCTCCTCCACCCCATGGCTCAACGCTACGATATTGAGAAGACACCTGAAGGCACCTGGGACATCATCGATATGTTCACGGGGCTGCCGGTTGTCGAGGTGGGCGTCCCCTTGATCGACATGGCGATCGAAGAGGCCGACGATCTGGTCGAGCTTCTCAACAGCCGCGACAGGGAACAGCGGGACGATACTTAACGGCCGCTTCCCAGGCCACCGCGAAAGCGCGTCCCCCGTTCGGAGGATGCGTTCGGGCTTGCTGACTTGGTAGGCTCCAATTGGTAAGTGGTTCAGCGTCTATTTTGACGCTGTCCCCTACGAACCAAATGGAGAGATTGTCATGCTCAAGCTCGCCTCTGCTCTGGCGCTGCTGCTTGTTGGGACAGCGCCTCTGTTTGCCGACGACATGCCGATGAACGCGGACAGCATCAAATGGGGGCCTGCTCCTGCTGTCCTTCCGGCTGGCGCGGAACTGGCCGTTATGGCTGGAGATCCCTCAAAGGACGGCGCTTATGTGCTGCGGTTGAAGACGCCTGCCGGCTACAAAATTGCCGCACACAATCACCCCACCTCGGAATATGTAACGGTGCTTTCCGGTAACTTCCATATTGGAATGGGCGATAAGCTCGACGAGACGAAAGGCACCGAACTGACTGCCGGCGGCTTCGGGATTGCGCCGGCCGGAATGAATCACTTCGCGTGGACGACAAGCGATACGATTATCCAGGTTCATGGCGACGGGCCGTTCGCGATCACCTACGTCAATCCGGCGGACGATCCGAGCAAAAAGTGACAATTTCTGGGAGTGCAAAGACCCTCTGAACGGCCGGATCAGGCAATTCGAGTTTCTGATCGAAGGTTTCCCCGAACGTCGATTCAGAAAGATCCGCTAACGAGGGGCAACCTGGTCTGCCCAAACTGATTCGTATTCCGGTTGGGGGAGCTTGCCGTGCATGGCGCCTGAAACAGAAACCCGCCATGGCGGCGGGTCGTTGGCGCAAATCAGCACCGTGCCGAAATCAACAGCATAAATGCCGTCACGAAGCAACGAATCGCGGGCTCGCGACGAGACCCGAAAATCGCGGTCGATGTTAAGGCCGGGGAGCGCCCAAGCATCCGCTGATCTTGCTGGTCAAAACGCCATCGGCTTGGCACAGTCGGGAAAACAGGAGTCTCTTCATGGCGAAGACCGCGCGTGCGACGAAACCAAAACCTTGGGCCGAGGCGGCGACGCATCTGGTCGACGTCGCGATGGGCAGGAGGCCCGCCGATCTCGTCATCCGCAACGGGCGCTGGGTCAACGTTCACTCCGGCGAGATCATCGCCGGCACCGACATTGCCGTTGCCGGCGGCCGCTTCGCCTATTGCGGGCCGAATGCCGGTCACGCCATAGGGCAGGGCACCAAAGTGGTCGATGCCGGTGGGCGCTATCTGGTGCCAGGCCTTTGCGACGCGCACATGCATGTCGAGAGCGGCATGGTGACGGTGACGGAGTTCTGTCGCGCGGTCATCCCGCACGGCACCACCTCGATGTTCATCGACCCGCACGAGATCGCCAACGTGCTCGGCCTGCCGGGTGTGCGGCTGATGCATGACGAGGCCGTCGCCATGCCGATCAACGTGCTTGTGCAGATACCGTCCTGCGTGCCTTCGGCGCCGGGGCTGGAGCATGCCGGCGCCGAGCTGACGGTCGCCGATGTCACCGAGGCGATGGCGTGGCAAAACATCATCGGGCTTGGCGAGGTTATGAACTTTCCCGGTGTCGCGGCCAACGATCCGGTGATGGCGGGCGAGATCGCCGCGACGGTAAGGGCGGGCAAGACAGTCGGCGGCCATTACGCCTCGCGCGATCTCGGCCTGCCGTTCCACGGCTACGTCGCCGGCGGCCCCGAGGACGACCACGAGGGCACGCGCGCTGAGGACGCCATCGCCCGCGTCCGCCAGGGCATGAAGGCGATGCTCAGGCTGGGCTCGGCCTGGTACGATGTCGCCTCGCAGATCAAGGCGGTGACAGAGAGCGGGCTCGACCCGCGCAACTTCATCCTGTGCACCGACGACAGCCATTCCGGCACGCTCGTCCATGAGGGCCATATGGACCGGGTGGTCCGCCACGCCATCAGCCAGGGACTGAAGCCGGTGACAGCGATCCAGATGGCGACGCTCAACACCGCCCAGCATTTCAGGCTGGAGCGCGAGCTGGGTTCGATCGCGCCGGGGCGGCTCGCCGATCTGCTGATCGTCTCCGATCTGGCCGCAATGACCATCGACGAGGTCTATGGCCGCGGCGTCAGGCTGGCCAAGGGCGGCAAGCTCGACATCGACATTCCGGCCTATGACTATCCTAAGACGGCAAAGAACACCGTCAAGCTCGGCAAGAAGCTCAAACCAGGGGATTTCGACATCATGGCGCCCATCGGCGCCAACGAGGTGCGGGTGCGGGTCATCGGCGTGATCGAGAACCAAGCGCCGACGCGGGCGCTCGAGGCCGATCTTCCGGTCGAGGACGGGCTGGTCGCCATGGACCGCCGCAACGACGTCTGCCAGATCGCGCTGGTCGAGCGCCACCGCGGCACGGGCGGCGTCACCAATGCCTTCGTCTCCGGCTTCGGCTATATGACCGACTGCGCCATGGCCTCCAGCGTGGCGCATGATGCGCACCACATCATCGTCGTCGGCACCTCCAAGCAGGACATGGCATTGGCGGTCAACCGGCTGGGCGAGGTCGGTGGTGGCGTCGTGCTGTTTTCCAAGGGCAGGGAACTGGCGCTGGTCGAAATGCCGATCGCCGGGCTGATGTCGGACGAGCGCGCCGAAATCGTCGCGGCCAAGGCCGACAAGCTGACCGAGGCGATGCGCCAGATGGGCTGTTCGCTGAACAACGCCTACATGCAGCACTCGCTGCTGGCGCTGGTCGTCATCCCGGAACTGAGGATTTCCGATGTCGGCCTGATCGACGTGACGACGTTCCAGAAGGTCGACCTGTTCGTCTGACAACGACCAAGGGCGAGCCCATGTCACTCAACCGCCGGTGGCGATGGTCAGCACCCTGAACGGCGTGGTGATGACGATCTCGGCGACGGAGCCGACGGCCTTGCCGATGCCCTGGCCGAGATTGTCGATCGGCTGCGCCGGATTGGCTTCCTCCGATGCCAGGCCGGCTGGCGGCGCAGCCGGTCGCCGAGCAACTGCACCAGGAAAGGGTTGTCGGCGAATTTGGCGTGGTTCAGGCGGTCGCCGCCTTTGGTCTTGCTCAGGTCGACCACCGAAACGCCATAGCTGGCGAGGTCGGCCGCGTCGCCATAGTCGCCGACGCGCGGCTTGTCGCCGGAGATCAGGGAGGACAGCCTGAGGGCGCGATCGTCGCCCGAAAGCAGGATGGCGAAAGGCTTGTCGGGCTTGCCGTAGCGGATCATCTGCTTCTTGAACACATCGACGTCGATGTCGGGCGAGGCCAGGATGACATAGCCGAGCTTGTCGCTGAGATCGCGGTCGCCGGTGATGGCAAGCTGGCGCAGCGCTTCCATCGTCACCCAGGTACCCATCGAATGGGCGATGATGTCGATGCTCTTGGCCTTCGTCTTGGCCAGCATGCGCAGCGTCTCTTCGAGATCGTCGCGCGCGGCGTTGGCGCTTTCCTTGTCGTAGATATAACCCGTGGTCTTGCCGCTCGACGCCCATGAGAACAGCACCGGCGTGCCGGAGTATTTCGTGTCGTGCGCGATCTGCGTCAGCCGGTAGATGCCGTCGTTGAAACCGTTGTTGAAGCCGTGTACGAAAACCAGGGCGCGGTCGCCGCGCATCGCGATGTCGGCGCCGACCGCCTTGGCGAATTGCGGGGCGCCTTCGTAGAATTCGACCTCAGTTG
Source organism: Mesorhizobium sp. WSM4842 (assembly GCF_055901575.1). Taxonomy (NCBI): domain Bacteria; kingdom Pseudomonadati; phylum Pseudomonadota; class Alphaproteobacteria; order Hyphomicrobiales; family Phyllobacteriaceae; genus Mesorhizobium; species Mesorhizobium sp. WSM4842. Next base: position 4,816,117 of record NZ_CM148372.1, on the reverse strand, counting down.
CCGTGAAATCCTTCGCCGGATTGCTGTTGGCGGTGCCCCTGACCCGCTCGATGGCGCCGACCCGATGGATCTTCGGAACGGTGACCTCGACGCTGGCAAAACTGGTGGTCGGTGAACGATCACCATCAAACACCTGCCGCGGATCTTTCGTCGCCTTTTTTCGGGTGGTGGCGACGAAGATCTCATGTCTGGCGGCGATGTCGGAGGCAGGCACCGTGACGGTCGTCGTGTTGAGAAGGTCATGTGTCTTGCGACCGGCGCAGCCGGTAACGGCGAGCGCAAACGCTACGGCGAGAACAACCTTCGAACGCACGGTCACGCAGGCTCCCGCAGGAGGGACGTCAAGCTGGTGACGTCGCTCGCCATTTCGATAAAGCCGGGGGCCGGCCGGTCCAGTTGAAAGTGATACGGCGCTGCCGCAACCGTCACCATGCGGGACGAAAGTAACAGGGCGTCGAACGCACCTCACTGCCCGAGCAGGCTGATGCGGTCGGTCACGTCGCGGTCGCTGGCAAATCCGTCATCCTCGCGCAGCCGCTGGCCGATCATCTTCACCAGTTCGGGGTTGTCGGCAAATTTGGTGTGGTTGAAGCGATCCGATCCCTTGACGCTGGAGAGATCGACGACGCTCACCCCGTAGTCGGCGAGGTCGGCCGCGTCCTTGTAGTCGCCGACGCGCGGCCGCGAGCCGGCGATCAGGCCGGAGAGCCGCAGCGCCCGGTCGTCGTCGGACAAAAGCAGGATGAATGGCTTGTTCGGCTTGCCGTAGCGGCGCATCTGGCTCTTGAACACGTCGACATCGATGTCGGGCGAGGCCAGCACGACGTCACCGAGCTTGCCGCTGAGATCGCGGTCGCCATTGATGGCGAGCTGGCGCAGCGCTTCCATGGTAACCCAGGTCCCCAGCGAATGGGCGACGATGTCGATGCGCCGCGCGCCGGTCTGCGAAAGCATTCTCAGCGTCACTTCCAGTTGATCGCGGGCAGCACTGGCGCTTTCCCTGTCGTAGACATAGTCCCGGGTCTTGGCGCCCGACGCCCAGGAAAACAGCACCGGCGTGCCCGGGTAACCGGAATCATGGGCGATCTGGGTGACGCGGTAGACGGCGGCGTCGAAGCCGGTGTTGTAGCCATGGACGAAGACCATGACGCGGCCGCCGCGCGCGGCGATGTCGGCACTGAGCGCGCTGGAGAATTTCGGCGCGGTGTCGTAGCCGACGACGTCGGAGGCCATGAAGTATTTGGCCGGGTCGTTCGACTTGCCGCGCGAGCGCCGCTCGATCTGACCGGTTTCATGGGTCCCCGGCACAGTGACGTTGGCGCGGGCATAGTTCAACGTGGCCGAGCGCTCACGGTCGAAAACCTTGCTGGGATCGTCGGAGCGCTTGCGCGTCGTGGCGATGAAGATGCTGTGGTTGCCGGCGATGTCCGTCACCGGCGCGGACACCATGGCGCTGCCGAGCAGTTCCTCGGTCTGCCGGCCGCCACAGCCGGCAACGAGCAAGGCAAGGACAAGGATGCAAATCTTCTTCAACTCTAGAATTCCACTCCGGCCGAAAGGCTTAATCCAACCTCCGCGAACCCTCCCGGACAGCCGAAGTGCGGCAGAAGTAAGTCATATCCACCCGAAATGCGCTCAGCGCCGCGCGACAGCCATCGCACTGTTGCGCGAAAGCCAGAACGATTGCCCTGATCAAACATGCACGGCGTGTGCTAGCTTCGCGAACACCACAGACGATCCGGGGTAATTTTTCCGATGTCCAGTTTCTCCTCCCGCGTCGCTGCCGCCGCTGCCGCGATCCGCCGGATTTTCCCGGAGACGCCGCTGCAGGAAAACGACTATCTGTCGAAGAAGACCGGCGCGCGCGTGCTGCTGAAACGCGAGGACCTGTCGCCGGTGCGCTCCTACAAGATCAGGGGCGCCTTCAACTTCTTCCGCAAGGCGCTCGACGCCGGCAACGATGCCGAGCTGTTCGTCTGCGCTTCCGCCGGCAACCATGCGCAGGGCTTTGCCTTCGTCTGCCGTCATTTCGGCAAACGAGGCGTGGTGTTCATGCCGGTGACGACGCCACAGCAGAAGATCGACAAGACGCGGCTGTTCGGTGGCGAGTTCGTCGAGATCAGGCTGGTCGGCGACTTTTTCGACGACTGCTACCGCGCCGCCTTCGAATTCACCGAGAGTGCCGGTGCGCACATGGTGCCGCCGTTTGACCACAAGGACATCATCGAGGGGCAGGCGACCGTCGCCTACGAGATATCGGGCCAGATGCCTGGCGCGCGGATGCCCGACATCATCATGCTGCCGGTCGGCGGCGGCGGTCTGGCGGCCGGGGTGACGCATTATTTCGCCGACCAGCGCCGCGACGCGCGCTTCGTCTTCTGCGAGCCGGCCGGCGCGCCAAGCCTGAGCGAGAGCCTCGCCACAGGCAAGCGCATCAAGCTCACCAAGGTCGACAATTTCGTCGATGGCGCGGCGGTGGCCGAAATCGGCCGCGAGCCGTTGCGGCATCTCAGGGCGTTTGCTGCTGACACAGTGCGGCTGATCCCGGAAAACCGGCTCTGCGCGACCATGATCGAGATGCTGAATGTCGAAGGCGTGGTGCTGGAGCCAGCCGGCGCACTGGCAATCGACGCGCTCAAGGATTTTTCGAAGAAGGAAATCAGAGGCAAGACCATCGTCGCGGTGGTTTCGGGTGGCAATTTCGATTTCGAGCGGCTGCCGGATGTGAAGGAAAGGGCGCTGCGTTTCGAGGGGCTGAAGAAGTACTTCATCATCCGCTTTCCGCAGCGGCCGGGCGCGCTGCGCGACTTCCTCGAATTGCTCGGCCCTGACGACGACATCGCCCGCTTCGAATATCTGAAGAAATCGGCGCGCAATTTCGGTTCGGTGCTGATCGGCATCGAAACCAAGGACCGCCGCAATTTCGAGTTGCTCAACGCCAATTTCGAGGCCGAGGGCGTCCAGTATCAGGATATCACCGACAACGAGACGCTGGCCGGGTTCATCATATGAGCGGCCAGGCGAAGATATTCGTTGCGTTGTTTTCCGGCATCAATGTCGGCGGCAACCGCATCGTCAAGATGGCCGAACTCCGGTCGTTCTTCGAGGAGCTCGGCTTTCGCGACGTCGCCACCTATGTGCAGAGCGGCAACGTCGTGTTCCGTTCGGCAAAGGGCAATGCGGCCACGCTGACCAAACAGCTGGAAGCGGCCTTCGAGAAGAAATGGGGATTTCACTCGCGCATCATGGTGCGCGATCTCGGCTGGTTCGAGCGGCTGGTGGCAGAAAATCCCTATCCGGAAGTTGCCGGGGAACCGACGAAGCTTCACGCCTATGTGCTGGAGCGGTCGCCGAACGCCGATGAGGTCGCGCGGCTGGCCGAAAAATGCACCGGTCCCGAACGGTTCGAGATCAGGGGCGACGTGCTTTACCTTCACGCCCCGGAAGGTCTCGGCAAATCGGTGTTTGCCAACCTCATCCCGCGCACGCTGAAAGTGCCCGGCACCGCGCGCAACTGGCGCACGGTGCAGGCGCTGCTGGATAAGGCTGGCCGCGGCGGCTGAACGTGGTCGCCTACGCTGCCGGAGCCTTTTTCCAGTCGAATGTCAGCTCTTCGCGGAAAGCAAAGCGTTTGATGTGGTCGGCGACGACCGTTTCCAGGCGCTCCAGCGAGCCGGCTTCGTCAGCGGTTACCGCGATATGCAGCGCTGCCGGATCGGCATCGAGCACCGTGCGGCCCAGCGAGAGATCGATCGTGCCATGGTTCGGGTCGAACTCGACGGGAAACTTGTGTGCCCAGTGCTTGCAGAGCTGCTGCAGATAACGGCTCGCATGTTCAGTGGCGACATCGGCATGGCTGGTCGGCATGAATGGATTTCTCCTGAGGCAAGATGCGCCAATTTCGGAAGCAGGCGCGATCGCCGGACAGATAGGCGCGATCTCGAGGAACGCCATAAGATGTCCGGCTTGGTCGTACCCGCTCTCGATCTTGTGATGGTTACCAGCTTCCGGTGTTCGGCATCGAAGCCCAAGGCTCGGCCTTGGCCTTGGCCGGGCCTTTCTGCAGAAGCTCGATCGAGATGCCGTCCGGCGATTTGACGAAGGCCATGTTGCCGTCGCGCGGCGGCCGGTTGATGGTGACGCCCTTGTCCATCAGCCGCTGGCAGGTGGCGTAGATGTCGTCGACCTCGTAGGCGAGGTGGCCGAAATTGCGGCCGCCCTTGTAGTCCTCCGGATCCCAATTGTAGGTGAGCTCGATCAGCGGCGCCTTGTGGGCGATGCCGCTCTGCTCGTCCTCAGGCGCGGCGAGGAAGACCAGCGTGTAGCGCCCCTGTTCGTTTTCGTGGCGGCGCACTTCCTTGAGGCCGAGCTTGTTGCAGTAGAAATCGAGCGATGCATCGATGTCGGCGACGCGGACCATGGTGTGGAGGTAGCGCATGTGATCTTCCTCGAAATGTTGCGTTGCGGCGGAACATAGGGGCCACCCGGCCAAAGGGCAATTCCCGATAGCCGGTCCCGCCGGCAAACAACAAATCCGGTATTCCTGCAATGAACCGTGAAAAAAGGCACGGAAGGTCTTGCACACAGCGGAAGCGGCAGTGTTAATCTAACGTCAAGAATCAGTTGCGGTATTCTTGGAAAAAGGGGGGCGTTGTTATGGGGGAAAAGGCCTCTTTCATGGGGCGGGACGGAACCGGTAACGCCTTGCGAAGGGACGAGAGCGGCGATGCGGCCGATCTCGTTGAAGTTGCGGGCGCCATCAAATGGTTCGACGTGGCCAAGGGCTACGGTTTCATTCTTCCCGATGACGGCTCTTCCGGCGATATTCTCCTCCATGTGACGTGTCTTCGGAAGGACGGTTTCCAGACCGCCCTGGAAGGCGCTCGCGTCGTCTGCCTCGTCAAGCATGGCGAGCGTGGATTGCAGGCGTTCCGTGTGCTCTCCATGGATCTCACCACCGCGACCCATCCCGCGGAAATGCAGGATCAGCGCACGCATGTCTCGGTGACGCCGGAAAGCGGGCTCGAGCGGGCGCTGGTGAAATGGTTCAACCGCACCAAGGGGTTCGGTTTCCTGACCCGGGGCGAGGGCACCGAGGACATCTTCGTCCACATGGAAACGCTGCGCCGCTACGGCATTACCGAGCTCAGGCCGGGGCAGGTCGTGCTGGTCCGCTTCGGGCGCGGCGACAAAGGCCTTATGGCTGCCGAAATTCACCCGGATATGGGTACCTTGCCGGTCTCGCACTAAGGTCTCATCCCGATCGAATCGGGACGCTACCTGATGCTTTCTGCTTGACCATGATCTTTTCCGAACCGTAGGTTCGGGATCATGGTTTAGGGCGATGGCCGAGGATTCTGAATGACTTACAGGAACTGGCTGACAACGGGCGTAGTTTGCGCCGCGATCGCCTTTATCGTCGCGACAGGCGCTTTCTTCCATTCGCAGCAACCGGCTTCGGCAGACAGCCGGGCGATGATCCTTGCCGTCGACCCGCAGCCGCTGGTCGCGGTGACGAAAGGCGGCGAACGCTCGTTCTCCGTCGAAATCGCTGACACCTCCGCCGAGCGCGAGGCCGGCCTGATGTTTCGCGAGGAGATGGCCGACGATCATGGCATGCTGTTCGTGTTCGAGGAGCCTCGGGATGTGAGCTTCTGGATGAAGAACACGCCGATGCCGCTCGACCTGCTCTTTGTCGATCAGGACGGCAGGATCCGGGCGATCAAGCAAGGCGAGCCGCAATCCGAGGCGATGATCTCGCCCGGCGAGCCGGTTCGCTTCGTGCTCGAGCTCAAGGCGGGCACCGCCGCCAGGGGCGGCATCGAGGCTGGCGACCTGCTGCGTCACCCGGCAATCGGCACTGCGCACGACTGACCGCGCAGGAACCGTCGCAAATGCAGTTTTTCTCCCATGGCAGCTTTGATCTTGCCTTCCTCGACCGCCAGCCGGCAACGGGGCAGGGCGATCCGGTGCTGATGATCCACGGCTTTGCCTCGACCCATTACGTCAACTGGGTGTCGCCCGGATGGTTCAAGACGCTGAACGATGCCGGCTACCGCGCCATCGCCTTCGACAATCGCGGCCATGGCGCCTCGTCGAAGAGCTATGAGGAGGCCGATTATACGCCGGACCGGATGGCGTCCGACGCTGCGGCCCTGCTCGACCATCTCGGCATCGAACGCGCCCATGTCATGGGCTATTCGATGGGCGCGCGGATTTCGGCCTTCCTGGCGCTTTCCGACCCGGACAAGGTGGCGACGCTGGTCTTCGGCGGTCTCGGCGTCGGCATGGTCGACGGCGTCGGCGACTGGGATCCGATCGCCGCCGCGCTTCTGGCCGACGATCCCGATACCACCAGCCATCCGCGCGGCCGCTCGTTTCGCGCCTTCGCCGACCAGACTCGCAGCGACCGCCGCGCGCTGGCCGCCTGCATTGCCACCTCGCGGGAATTGCTGGCCGAGGCCGACATTGCCCGTATTGCCCAGCCGACGTTGATTGCCGTCGGCACCAAGGACGATATCGGCGGTTCGCCCGACGAACTGGCCGCCTTGATGCCGAACGCCAGGGCCTTTCACATCGAGGGCCGCGACCATATGCTGGCCGTCGGCGACAAGACCTTCAAGCAGCGGGTGCTGGAGTTCTATGCTGAAAATCCGCTGTGAGTTGAGCGGCGGTTGAGTTTGGATGGCTCATGGCTCATGGCTCATGGCTCATGGCTCATGGCTCATGGCCTGAAGAATGCATCGGCTCAGATAAAAGCCGATCGGTAGCGATCCTTCGCGCCCCCCTCTGTCCTGCCGGACATCTCCCCCACTTGGGGGGAGATCGGCCGTCATCCTAGTTTTCGCCAATCGCCACCGCCGCAGGAGTGCGTGGAGCGCCGAAGCTGCCAATCTCCCCCCTCGTGGGGGAGATGTCCGGCAGAACAGAGGGGGGTGCTGTCCCATAGGCGCTAACTTAGGGCATGAGCGTTATCCTTGCTGCGGCGGATTGGCTTTTTCGTCGCCTCGGTGGATCGCAGACGTGGCGGATGATTTCGGCAAAGCGCGCCACGATTTTTCCCGGCCGCATCACGATCAGTATGGCGTTGAGGATTGCAGGACGCAGGAGACTATGCAGCCTCCAAAGGGACAGCGATTGCGCTGTGGGTGGTTTCATCTTCACAGGGGGGAGAGTCGAGAACGTCGGTGACGGCCTCGTCGATCATCAGCGCCAGGATCAGATGGGCTGTCAGCCAGCTTCGAGCGAGCCGCTCATCGCGTGCGGGAAGCTTATGGATACCCATTCCACTCTTGAGCCGCTTGAAGGTGAGTTCGACTTGCCAGCGCAGCCGATAGGTTTGCAGAACCTCGTCGGCCGCCAATTCATCGGCTGGGATCGACGTCAGCAGCATGACGAAGCCTGCTGCGGTGAGGGTCATCGGGTGCAGCCTCTTGCTGCCACGTCGCTGATGCCCTCGCCTTGCCGCCTTCTGTGCTTTTTGCGTGGCCTCCTCATCCTTGCGCTTGACGATGAGCCTCGCCGGCAAGAGCGGCTTGCCTCGGCTCTTGCTTGTGCGGCCTGAATGCTCCAGGAGCACGCTCATCTCGCAAACTTCACCGGGCTGCAAGGGCTCAAAGATGGCGTTCCAGTCGACCCGTTGCCCTTCGGGCGTGGTCAGCCGAACACTGTTCCAGCCCGTGCGCACGATGAAGTCGCCGCCCGCCGCCACCACCTTTTCAAGGGACGGGGTACGAGCGTAGGCGCGATCGCCGACAACGATGTCGCCTTGGCAAAGCGGAACACGAAAGAAGCCTTCACCGCCGCGAGCGTCGCTAATCTCCAGATGCGTGAACCGCGCAAGCGCAGGTTCGTAGGTGGCGTGCAGCCGCCAGTCCGTGCCGGCACTGCCGGGGTGCGAGATCGAACTGCCATCGACGACGCGCAGCCGACGCCCCGTCGCCGCGGTACTTTTGACACAAGCGTTTTCCAGCAAGGCGCCTGCGATGCAGCCAAGCCAATCGGCCGCTCCACGCAAGCGCTTCAAAAGAGCAACATCGGAAAGGCTCGCAACGTCGTTCATCCCGGCCCAGGCGGCCGCCGAGCGCAGGCTCATCCCGCCGGGGCCATAGGCCAAGGCCAGACGCAGCAATGTCGCTGCGTCCGCAACATTGCGACGACGTACCAGCGCTCCCGTCGCTCGCGCCGTCGTGTCAAGATCAACACATTGCGACAGTCTCGAGATCAGAGCCTGCCAGTCGCTTTCAATCGAATCATTCCTCTGCATCTGGCCTAGGAATCACATCTCGATTCCACCAGTCTACCCCTAAGGTTAGCGCCTATGGGGCGCTGTCCCTCCGGCATCAAAAGTTCTGCATAGCAGCGCGCTGATTCGGTGGTTGCGACGCGCTTTAGCAGTTACGCAGCTCATGCCTCAAGCGCCTTGAGCGAACGCGCCATGTTTTGCCGAGCCTGAGCCTCGAACCGCTGCCGGAACTCCTCAGTGTGAAAGATATGCGGGCGGGCGAGGAAACTCTTCAGAACAGCACTGCGACCGGCACGCCACATTGGCTCTTCCACCCAGCCATATTCGCGGCGAACCGCCTGTTCATAGGCATCGAACGCATCAGGCGGCGCACCCAGGATCGCCAGGTCCATATCGAGGAACAGCGCTGCGTCGCGGACGGCGTTCTCGTCGTCAAAGTGCGGCAATTCATGCGTGGCGGTGGCTGATATCATCGCCGTGATGCGGCCAAGGCGCTGCGCATCGGTGCGGCCGGCTAGCTTTTTCTCGGCAAGGGCGGCACTCCTGGCCTCGTTGTCTCTGGCCCGACTGTCATAGATGGCGTCGTGGAACCAGATCGCCGCCTCGACTGCCTCGGGATCATGCAGCAATGCCTTGTAATCATTGGCCAGCACCAGCATCGCCTCGATATGGGCAAGGCTGTGATAGTGGCGGCCCTCGGCCCGGTAGAGCGCGGAAAGCTCGTGCTTCAGCGGCTCGTCGATCAAGGGTTCGTTTTCCATGGCTGCTTGAATTTCCGTGAACCAAATCCATTTGACAAAGCACTAAGGAAAATTGAGTTCAACCGTGTTATGATTTGGCTTATAGAGCATGTCGCCCAAAGTGCGCAGCGGTTTTGGCACATGCGCATCGCCTGACTCACTTTGATCGCGATTCGCATTATGCGGCCGGAGAATAGGCAAGCCGCCAAGCCGGAGACATTAGATGGCCGGAGACCATTGATGAACAGCGTTACGATTGCCCGCCCGACCATGGTGAAGCCGATCGACCCGATCTGGCGCTCGATCCGCGACGAAGCGATGGAGGCGGTCAACCGCGATCCGCTGCTGGCGGCGTTCCTCTATTCGACCATCCTTAACCAGGAAAGCCTGGAGGAAGCGGTTATCCATCGGCTGGCTGAGCGGCTCGCCCATCAGGATATCGGTTCCGATCTCATCCGCCAGACGTTCAAGGCGATGGCAGCCGACGACAACGACTGGTCGTCGACGGTGCGTGTCGACATCCAGGCCTATTACGACCGCGATCCGGCCTGCGACCGCTTCATCATGCCGGTGCTCTATTTCAAGGGTTTTCATGCCATCCAGACGCACCGGCTGGCGCATTGGCTATGGAACCAGGGTCGCCAGGATTTCGCGCTCTACCTGCAGAGCCGGTCGTCCTCGGTGTTCCAGACCGACATCAACCCGGCCGCCCGCATCGGCAAAGGCATCTTCCTCGACCACGCCACCGGTCTCGTCGTCGGCCAGACGGCGGTGATCGAGGACGACGTGTCGATCCTGCACGGGGTGACGCTGGGCGGCACCGGCAAGGCCGGCGGCGACCGCCATCCAAAGATCCGCTATGGCGTGCTGATCGGCGCCGGCGCCAAGATCCTCGGCAACATCGAAGTCGGCCATTGCTCGAAGATCGCGGCAGGCTCGGTAGTGCTGTCGCCGGTGCCGCACAACAAGACGGTTGCCGGCGTGCCGGCCCGCGTCGTCGGCGAGACCGGCTGCGACCAGCCTTCGCGGCAGATGGACCAGCTTTTGCCGTCGCAGTCGATGGACCACGTCGTCAGCTTCGATATCTGATTTCAAGTCCGCGGGGCGGGCAATCGAACTCCGTTTGCCGGCTCCGCCGCCTCTCGGTTCTCGCATATCCGGTCGGCTTGCCTTTACATCGCCATTGTCGACGTGCCAGAAGCGCGCTCAAATGAGCAAGACCGACGATCGGAGAAGACTTTTGAAGCCGGACGAAATCAGAAAGCTGGACGCCTATTTCAAGCGCGTCTTCCAGAACCCCAAGCTTGAAGTGAAGGCGCGGCCGCGCAAGGACGATTCGGCCGAGGTCTATGTCGGCGACGAATTCCTCGGCATCGTCTTCAAGGACGAGGACGACGGCGACTATAATTTCTCGATGGCGATCCTCGACATCGATCTGGCCTGAGCCGGGGATTCGCGGTTACCGGCACGCGCCCGTCATCCCTGGGCGGAGAAGGGGGCTCCGCCGTTTGCGATTTGCCCCCAAAGCGCGTCGCATAATCCCTTCAGACACAATGCGTTAGCGCCCTGTCTTCAGCAAACGCGCAGCCTCGGCGGCGATGGCTGCGTCGAGCGCCTGCCAGTAGCCCAGAAATTCCATGGGAAAGCGGTAGGTGAGGGTGAGATTGTCGCCGACCAGAATGTCGCGTTCGCAGGGCGCCAGCGATTGCGCGGCACTCGGGCCGCTCAGGCAGCGGGCCACGAAGGGGTCCTTGCCCCGGCGATTGGCAACCGCCAGCACCTCGTTGAAATAGCCTGATTTTTCACTGAAGCCGTAGAGCGTCGTGCCGCCCGGGCCGGGCGTGCCGGGCTGGACGATCAGTGCGCTGTAGATCGGCGCGATGCGGCCGCTCATGTCACGCGACATGACCTGTCGTTCGAACGACAGAAAGATGATCCTCTTGCTCGATCCGGTGTGGTTGAAATCGTCGCGGGCGGCCTCGCTGTAACCGTCCATCTCGGGATAGCGCAGATAGAGGTCGAGCCGCGAGGCGGTGCCGTCGCGCCGGGCCTGGTCGAAGCGGATGACATTGGCCGGCACGGCGATGACGTTGTTGCCGATCACCACCTCGTGGATTGTCATGTCGTCGGTGTATCCGGCCATGGCGATCGAGCGGCCAAGCCATTTGCCGCCAAGGCTGATCGCCACCGAAAGCATTGCCAGCCCCGCGAACACGTAGAACACCCGCTTCATCAGCTTGGAATCGACGACGGTGAGTTGCGGACTGTTAGCGGTAGCTGTCTGCTTCATCGCGATCCCCAATTTCGGCCGCCTATCCCAAGATATTTGTCCCCTTGGGGTGTCCTTAGGCGGCACATGTGGCGCGGCACGGCTCTTGCAACGGCGCCTGTCGAACACGACTGTGCGATTTCATGGTAAATGGAAGGTAAAGATGGGTCCGGTCGAACACACACTCTTTGCTTTTACGGTTGGGCTGACGGCGTGCAGCCTGGCCGGATCGGCTATGGAGCTGATATCAGGCCGCCGGCTTGCCTTCGTCGAGCCCTATGTGTCGCCGGCGCATGTGCTGCGCTCGCTCTTCGCGACGGCCTGCGCTGGGCCCCTGATGTTCGCCAACGAAGCCCTCCACACCTGGCGGGAAGGCCGCATTTCCGCCCTGGCGCTGATCTCTTGCGGTTGCACCGCTACGGTCTGGGCCTTGGCGTTGGGCGTCGTGCTGATCGACATTGCATCCCGAGCGGGCATTCTCCTAGGTTCGGCTGATTTTTCAGCGTGAGACGATTCGGAGGCGAAAAATGCCGCTCTATGCGATCGACGGAAAGGCGCCCGGTTTCGAGGACGCGGACAGCAACTGGATCGCGCCCGACGCGACATTGATCGGCGATGTCAGGGTCGGCTGCAATGCAGGCTTCTGGTTCGGCGTCGTCATCCGCGGCGACAACGAGCCGATCGTTATCGGCGCTGATACCAATGTGCAGGAGCACACGGTCATGCATACCGACGTCGGTTTTCCCCTGACCATCGGGCAAAGCTGCACGATCGGCCACCGGGCCTTGCTGCATGGCTGCACGATCGGCGATAACAGCCTGATCGGCATGGGCGCCATCGTGCTGAACGGCGCGAAAATCGGCAAGAACTCGCTGGTCGGCGCCGGCGCGCTGGTCACCGAAGGCAAGGAATTCCCCGACAATTCGCTGATCATTGGCTCGCCCGCGCGTGTGATGCGAGTGCTGGACGATGCCGCGGTCGCAAGGTTGCGCGATTCGGCCGCGCACTACGTCGCCAACGGCAAACGCTTCAAAGCGGGACTGACGAAGACCTGAGGCCAGCCTTGGTCAAATCTTCGGCTATATGGTTCACCGGCATCGCCGCCCCACTCACCGTCCATTGGAGCCGCGCCTGGTCATCGCATTGCGCAGCAACGAAGCGCCGGCTTCAAAGCCGGCATTGTCGGCGTCCTCGAGGGCTGTCGTATAGTCGTCGATGCGGGTTTCGAGCGACGGGTCGGCGCCCGCCGCCAACAGCAGGCGGATGGCATCGACGCTTCGGATGGCGACCGCATAGTGAAGCGGCGTCCAGTCGTTTACGCCCCGCATGTTGAGGTCTGCGCCACCATCGATCAGGATTCGGACGATTTCCAGTCTGTCAGCTCGGTCGGTGGACAGTGCCGCAATGATTGCCGGAAAACCGCCGTGGTGGTGATAGTTCGGGTCCGAGCCCGCATCTAGTAAGATCGATATGAAAGCGGTGGGACTCCAATAGATCGCATACTCCAGTGGATGCCCAAGGCCGAGTTCAAAGGGCATCTGCTCGTCGAACCAGCCGGGTGAGCCGCTGAGAGCCACACCGAGGGCCTCGAAGTCGCCCGCCTTGAACGCGTCGTCGATGGCCTTGAACAGGCGGTGGCGCTCGCATCGATCTTCCGGGATTTCCAACATCGCAGCGATCCGGAGGTTGAATCGGCCGCCATATTGCTCCCATCCGCCGCTGCCTGAAAGCCTCATTGGCGGATTGCGATTGGAGAGCAGATCGATAGCTTTGCGCAGCCGTACGCCGAACTTATCGCATCGACATCAAGTTCGTGATCAGACCTGCCTTGATGTCGAGCGCGGGTCGAGGGGCCTCCGGATGACCGATGTCGTTCAGCTGATCGGGCGTCAAGTCGGCTAGTGCCCTGCGTCTTGCGGCGGTTCGCTGCCACCCCCTGAAGGCAGCGATCATTAGTGCTACGCTTTTCCTGCTAGATCCAAACAGGCGTTTTTTCGACGCGCTGCGCCCGGCGCGAGTTTCCGTATGAGCCATTTCTAGTCTCCCATTTCGAGATTTGCGGCTGGGAGCGTGCCATGCGGGTGTTTTCGGGCTGTTCGGCTGTGCGTGAAAAAAACGGAAAAGGCCGACGAGCTGCCGTTAAATCGGTGTTAAATCGATCTACCGAAATGCTATTCTGCCGCGGCGGTCAAAGTCTGGAGACGGTCTGTGCGCATCAGGTTGCTTGGCGGCCTCGAGGTTACTTCGCCGGAGCGCCGGCCCGTCCGCTTCGCCACGCGCAAGACTTCGCTGCTTTTTGCTGCCCTGGTGCTGGCGGGCCGCCGCGGCCATCGTCGCGAGCAGCTTTGCGAAGCCTTTTGGCCGGGACGAAGCAACGGCCAGGCCCGCAACAGTTTGCGGCAAGCGCTGGTCGACATCCGGCGCTCATTCCCGACTAGCAAGGATGCCACCCTCTACATCGACGGGGATCAGGAAGCCGTCGCGCTGATTGCCGGTCCGGATGAGACGGACATCTCGATCTTCGACCGCAAACTGGAGGAGGGCCGGGTGGCGGATCTCGCCCTCGCCGCCGACCTCTACCGCGGTGGGGTGCTTGCAGGGGAAGCCATTCCTGAGGAACTGGATGAGTGGTTTGGACCCTATCTGAACCGGTATCAGCGCAAGGCGCTGCAGTTGGTCGATCGGCTGAGCCTCGCGTTGCCTACCCCCGACTCAGCGGAAGAGACGGCCTGCGAAGGGCTGGCGGAGAGATTGCTCGCCTCAGATCCCACCGCGGAGGCCGCCCATCGGGCGCTGATCCGGATCCACGCCCATCGCGGTCACGAAAACGCGGCCTTGCGCCAGTTCGAGGTGTGTCGGACTGTGCTGAAAAAGCAGCTGGACGCGGAGCCGGAGGCGCAGACAAGCTCACTGGCGGCTTCCCTGCAGTCCCGCGATCGAACTGGACATCAGCGACCGGGGCCAAGCTCTGGCGTCGCGGCGCCGGCGCAGGTGCTGCCAGTCCCAACGAGACATGATGATCGACCGTCGGTGGCAGTGTTGCCGTTTCAAAATCTGAGCGGCGATCCAACGCAGGACTATTTTGCCGATGGCATTGTCGAGGACATTATCACCGTCCTGGCTCAATTCCGCCATTTGTTCGTCATCGCCCGGAACTCGAGCTTCACGTACAGGGAACGGGCTGTCGACATTAAGCAGATCGGGCTGGAGTTGGGCGTCCGCTATATCGTCGAGGGAAGTGTGCGGAAAGCGGGTGAGCGCCTGCGCATCTCCGGACAACTCCTCGACGCTTCGAGCGGCCTCCACCTGTGGGCTGACCGTTTTGAAGGTACTCTAGCCGAGGTTTTTGATTTTCAGGACCAGATCGCCTCGAGCATAGTCGGCGCGATCACCCCAAAGGTCGAGGAGGCGGAAATTGAGCGCGCCAAGCGCAAGCCGACTGAGGACCTCGACGCCTACGACTATTATCTGCGCGGGTTGGCGTCCCACGACCGAGCGGTCAACACCAAGGAAACCATGGATGACGCTCTGCGGTTCTTCATGAAGGCGATCGGCTGTGACCCGGTGTTCGCTGCCGCCTATGCCCGGGCGGCGCGCTGCTATGCGGCGCGAAAGAGCAACCGCTGGATGATCGATCGCTTAGAGGAGACTGCCGAGGCGACCCGACTGGCAAAGAGAGCGATCGAACTTGGATGGGACGATGCAATTGCCCTTTCGTACGGCGGATACGTGCTCGGCTATGTAGGCGGCGATGTGGAGGAAAGCGCGGCTTGCATCGAACGTGCGCTTGGCCTGAACCCGAACTTGGCTGCGGCGTGGGGTTACAGCGCCTGGGTTCAAGCGTGCTTAGGTGAGCCGGAGAAAGCCGTCGAGCGCGCCGCGCAGGCAATGCGCCTCAGTCCGTTCGATCCTCGCTTTTTTGTTTGGGAATTTTGCACCGCGCTCGCTCACTTTTGTGCCGGGCGCTACAACGATGCTGCTGAGTGGGCGAAAAGGTCTTTGCGCTCGCAACCAAACTACGCGAGTGCGACGCGTGTGGCGACGGCAAGTTACGTCTTGGCCGGTCGGCTTTCGGAAGCCGAGAAGATGATGGCTCGCCTGCGCGAACTCGATCCTACGTTGCGGCTTTCGAATCTCGCCGAGGTGCTGCCGCCGTTTTATCGACCGGACGATCGCAGCAGATATATCGAAGGCCTTCGCAAGGCGGGCCTGGCAGACTAACGCGGTATCACCGTGAAGCGAGGCATGTCGGCTTCACCGACGCATACTGGATTTCGAAAACCTAGCGTAGCCGGATGCTTATTCAGCCGCAGTGGCGGCGGCGCGGTTGCTGGGCACGCGTCACGTAGCCATGTTGGCTAGAAGAACTCACGCGCCGCCCGCGCATCCTGGCTGTCGTCGAGCTTACCGACAAGCTCGCCGTGAGGCGCGATAAATTCACGCGCTTTCTCGACATCTCCAAGGCTTCGAAGACAGCGAGCGAGTTCCACAGCGATACGCAGTTGGCCAATCGCGGAACGCTGCAAGGTAGCGACGTTCGCAGCCTTGTGGAGCATCGTCTCGATCTCGTCAGGTCCGCCACCGCTCTTTTCGCGGATACAGGCTTCGATCCTAAGTACTTCGGCGAGCTGGAAATAGGTTCCGTTGTAGCGGCCGAGCTCGAGGGCAGCTTCAACCGACTTGCGAGCGCTGTCCAGCCTGCCGCTGTCGCCCAGCGCTTCGGCGTAAAGGCCTATCAGATAAGGCAGCCCCATTTCAGCGCCGGTCCGGCGAATGGCAGATATAGCTTCCTCCATGCCGCGCAGGCCGGCCCCCCGTTCCCCGAGCCGGAATTGCCCCCATCCAACCTGGAACGCGGCTTGGCCGACAAGGAGCGGCAACTGGAACTTCTCTGCTATCTGCAACTCGCTTTCCGCCGCCCGAAGCGCGGCCTCAGGCTCCCCCGCGAACATATGGAGGTAGCTGGTCCCCCAATACGCAAGCGCCATGCTCAGCGGATGCTCGAAACGTCCGGCGAGCGCGGTTGCGTCTTCGCACCGTAGCCTTGCCTTATCCGGCTCGCCGGCCAGCCAGGCCGACAATCCCGAGAAGCAGCGGCAGCAGACGCCCGGGTCATGACCGGAGTACTTGTACGTCAGATAATGATCGCGGTCGGGGTCGTAGAGGCCGATGGCGCGTTCCGCATGGTTCTGGGCCGCCGCGGTCTCCCCAAGGAAGAAATTGTTTGTCCAGAACATGTGCTCGGTCTCGATCGCGAGACCGGGATCGCTGTCGTCCTTAGCCATGCCAGCCCATCGGCAGGCCAGTTCCTGCGCCGCTGCCGGCTTACCGCTAAGCATGTAGTATTGGGCTCTCCCGCGCAGCGCCGTGAACAGACGCGCCTGGTCGCCGATCTTACCGCAAAGTTCCTCGGCGCGCTCGAACGCGGCGAGCACTTCGGTCGCACCCCAGCCACGAGCCGCCATGAGGGCCACGCCCCTCGCGAGCTGGAACTCGATCTCTTGCTCATCGGCGTCGGCGACATCGTTGCTCCTCAGCAGCCTGACCCCAAGGTCCAGCTGCTCAAGCGCACTGACGTGCGCCGACCGCCTGATCGCCTTGCGAGCCGAGATCAGAAGATAGCCGACGGCTTCGACCCAGAGGTGAGCCTGTTGCGCGTGTCTGGCCAGGCGTTCGCTGTGCTCCTCAAGCCGGTCCGCATAATGGGCCTTCAATTCGGCAAGCGCAGTCCTGTGGAGCTCAATGAGCGCCGACGATACGATACGTCCTGACACGGCAGTTCGGATGAGGACGTGCTTGAAGCGGACGAAAGCCTCGGGAAAAACCTGAAGCTCCACTAGGAGATCGGCCTTCTTCAAATTCTGGAGGGCGGCATCGAAGCGCAGGCTCGACAGCGTCGCCATCCTTCGTAGCAAGGGCACCGGAATCTCTCCGCCGAAGATCGAGGCGACCTCGGCTACCCGCTTCGAATCCTTGTCGAGACGTTCGAAGCGAGCGTCGACGATCGTCTGGATACTCACCGAAACGATGATCTCGTCGACCTCGCCAGAAGGCCGGTAGTGGCCCGGCTGCCCTTCCAGCTTGCCGGTCTCGGCGAGAGCGCGGACGGTCTCTTCCAGGAACAATGCATTGCCTTTGCACGCATCCCCGACTGCACCGCGGAGCTGCGCCAGCTCAGGGTCCCTGCCAACCAGGTAGTCAAGAAATGCTGCTGCTTCGGCCGTATTGAACGCCGGCAGGCGGATTTCGGAAGGTCCTGCAGCGGCGAAGGCACCGCGATCGTATTCGGGTCGACAGGTCAGGATAAGCAGGCAGCGGACAGTGGGCAGTGCCTGCGCCAGCCGCACCAGGACCCCCTCACTCTCGGGGTCTATCCAATGAAGGTCCTCGACCAGGAGAACGACGGGCTTCCTGCGGCCAAGGAAGAGTAGAAGCCCAACCGCTGCTTCCTGCATGCGCCGGGATCGCTCCTGGCCAGAGATGATAGCCCAGTTCGGATCCTGAATGGGCAGTTCCATGACTGCCATGATCGGATCGAGGAGCCGCTCATCGAAGCCTTGCGCGCTTTGCGCGGCCAGTACCTTTTCGATTGCTATTGGCGGCGCTTCGGTGTCGCCCACGCCGAACAGGGTTTGCAGCAGCTTCCGAATTACGACGAAGCCGCTGCGCAGGTCCGTTTCGAGCGCGCCGACCTCCAGATTCTCAGCGTCATCGTGAGGGATGGCCCCAACGAATTCATGCGTGACACGCGACTTGCCGTGACCGGGATCGCCGACCACGAAAACCGTCTGACCTTCGCCGTCGAATACGTCATGCCAGGCCTTGTTCAGAATCTGCAGCTGCATCTCGCGGCCGACGAACGGCGACAGCTGCGTTTCGGCGCGCAATTGCCAGCGCGAGCGGCCCCGTCTGATCTCGATCACTTCAAAGAGCCGCTGGTTCTTCGGGTATTCCGACAGAAGTGGCGCTGCCAGCGCTTCCATACTGACGAAGCCGCCGGCCGATGCCCGGGTCCTGGCGGTTGCCACCACGAGATCGCGCCCCAACGCCTGGCTCAGCGTATGGGCCACGGACACCGGCCCGCCGCGCACCTCCAAAGCCCGGTCACGTGCCGGGCTGACGATGACGATGCCTGTGTCCAGGGCAGCACGAACGCCGGTCATCCAATCGCCATGGCGCAGCGCGAGCTCGCGCAGCGCGAGTGCGGTCCGGCAGGCAAGTGCAGCATGTCCTTCGAGCGGCTCAGGCGCGCCAAACGACGCGACGAGCTCGTTCTCGGAAATCGTCAGAACCGTTCCTCCGTTGTCGCGCACGAGTGCGGTGGCCTGCATGAGGAAGGGATCGACCCGCTCCAGCGCGACATCGGGAGGCAGGTTCTCCATCACCGGTTCGGCGTATTGGAAATCGGCGCACAGGATCGTTGCCTGTCGCCGGGTCCTCGGGTCGACCGCAACGACCGTTTGCGCCTGAAGCGCCTCGTTGGCAAATGCCGACGCCTCGAGAATGAAGTTGCGGAACGCGGGTTCCTCGGCAAGAAGGATGTGATTGGCGCTTTCCAGTTCGACGAAGCGGGCACCAGTTATCGATCTGGCGAGCTCCAAACCTTCCGAGAAAGGCGCGACCCGGTCGCCGTTGGCATGCAGGACGAGCGCTGGCACATGCAGCCTTTCAAGCGATCGCGATATGTCAATGTCGGCAAAGACATAGCTCAACCGCATCGCGTTTTCCGGCGTGAGTGTCCGGCGCTGCAGCTCATTGAACCAATCCATCTGCACGCGATTGGCGCCCGGTATAAACAGGTTGGTGAACATTTGGCGGAACAATGGGTCGTCCTGACCCCAGCCCCGGCGCATCAACGCCGAGATTGCTTCGCGTCTGACGATCTCCGCCGCATTTCCGCGCGCTCGCCATCCACGAACATATCCCCCCCAAATCAAGAGACCCGCGACCTTCTCGGGATGGCGAATGGCGTATTCGACCGAGAGAGCACAGCCTTGCGATATTCCAAGGAGGACGAAACGGTCGAGGCCCACGGCCTCTACGATGCATTCAAGATCGTCGACGAATGCATCGAAAGACACATCCTCACAGACTGTGTCGGAAAGGCCGTTCAGGCGCCCGTCGTAGCGTACAAGCGTGAAGCCGCTGGACAGGCCGTCGATCCAATGTCCCCAAACCGGGCTTTCCCAATCGAAGTCGAGATGGGACATCCAGTGCGAGGCACGCACGATCGCTGGCCCGGATCCGCTGATGGCATAGGCGATCCGGGTGCCATCGCGGGCATTGACGTAGCGTATCTGCTGCTTACCTGACGAAACCTTCGTCGAAGGCGACGGGACGGGTTCGGGCATAGGCCCCGTCAGCGGAGGTTCGGGGGCCGGCCGGCTAACAGGTCCAGCGGTCGTGCCACTTCGGATCGGGGCAGCGGCGACGGTCAGTCGAGCCTGATCGTTAATGCGGGCGATCTCGTCTGCTAGATCATTGTCTGGAAGAAGTGACTGCAGCGTGTGCAGGTGGGGAAGCGCCCGCTCAGGCTCGTCGCCCAGGCGATCGATCAGGGCGCGTAACGCCTTCATGTGCAGAATCTCGGTCTCGTTCGAACAATAGACGCGCCAAGCCTCGAACGCCTGGCAGCGCGGCAGATAGAGGTCCGACAAGAACGGGCCGGCGAAAGCCGCAGCGATCGCTTCCAGACGCTCTGTAGGCAGCGAACCAACCGCATCGGCCGACAGGCCCCTGATCAGATCGTAGTCGAGCCAGATTAATCCCGGCTTCAGTTGGACCACGTTGCGATCGGCCGCAAGCCGGGTCTCGCCGTCGGCGTTTAAGATCTGGCGCAGCTTCGAAAGGCTCCAACGCAGCGCGCCCCGAGGATCATCAGGGACGTCCCAGAACATCTCACAAAGCCACTCGCGGCGCTGCTGCTTTTGCTGCACGGCCAGATAGGCGAGTAACGCCCGCGTCTTGCGCGATTGCGTTAGGGCCACAGGCTCGCCGTCACGGCGAACCGTGAGGTCGCCAAAGACCCTTACTTCGAAGGCCGAGCTCAATCCGGTTGTCCTAACCGTATGGTCGGCCTTACATTAGCGACGAAGCATTTGGGTTCGCAACACCCAAACCGATGGCGGACGTGTCTTCACGCCCGCCATCGCATTTGACCCGTACTCCGTCACCGGACCTCAGCCCTGCGAGCGATCTCGCAAAGGCGTCTGAAGTTAATCACCCGGTCGAGGTGCTCCCGGACTGCCTCGAGCGGCGGACCTTTGCGGATGTCTTTCCACAGAGTGGATGTCGGGGTTGCATAGATACCGAATGAGATGTTCATAAAGTTGGCTCCTTGGTTTGCAGCGGACCATTCCGCTTAGTTCCTCGAACATGCGTTCTGCCCGTTGGAGACAGCGTGTGGGAGAGCATGGAAATGCGGAGCCGCCCGGCAGCCTATGGCGGCTAATCGAGCGGCACAGTGTAGGTTGTTGCCGTGCCGGACAGGCAAATCTCGCCTGCCGAGTTTGCGATGGTGGTTGACAGCGTGCAGATCGGCTTGTCTTCCCGCACGCTAAGCACCTCCGCGCGTGCGACGATCTCCTCGCCGATCCCGACGGCCTTGAGGAACTTCCACTCGACGCCAAGAAAGACGCTGCCGGGTCCCGGTAAGTCCTCGGCCACCAGAGCATTGAGCAGGCCGGAAGTGACACCGCCCTGAACTATGAGACGGCCGAATACGGTGCGGGCGGATAGGACATCATCGTAGTGGAGTGGGTTTCTGTCGCCGGTCATGTCGCTGAACGCAATGATGTCGCTAGCCCGAGTGATGCGCCTTCGCTCAGCACTGGCCCCGACTTCCGGTTGTCCGAACCGGACTCCGGACCATCCGGATCGTATGGTCGTTTGCATAGCCTTGCTCCTTGTTTTGTGTTTCAGATTGCCTCTAGCTGCGACGTCACTAGCCCTTGCGGGAGAGGCGGAACCTCGCGATCGCGCGCCGCCCGGGCCAAGAGCACAGCGACTTCGGATTTCATCGCCTCGCTGAAGCGCTTGTGGCGTTCAGGTAGCTCTTCGAGGGACCAGTCGAAGGCACTGATGGCGTCCGTGGTCTCAAGGATGGGCAGCGCGAGGCTGTCGCGTACTTCCTGGAACTCCCGCAATGCGGACTCGCGACAGGAAAGTATTGCCGTCGCGGCCCCTTCGGCATCACGCAGGGCGTCGGAAATACCATGCGAGGTCAGCGGATCGCGGAAGAAGCCGGCATCGCCGACCAGCATCCAGCCAGGGCCGTATGCCTGCCGCAATCGGCCGGGCGTGCCGCGGAAGGCCTTCAGACGTTCGCCACCATTGCCGAAGACCCGCGATTCCAATCCGGGTGCCAGCGCTGCCAGGGCAAGCTGTGCGGCGGAAAGATCGAAACGGAACTCCGCGTCAAACCGCTCGGTCGGAACGGATGCGACGATACAGGCAAGCCCGTCATTCGTCGGTATCACGCCGCCGGATAAGTTCTGGCCGAAATACCAGTGGTATCCCGAGAACGCCGGCGCGGGGGCGTAGCCGAAGACATGTGCCACCGAGCACCGCCCCTGCACCAGCGTCCGTGCCTCGACCTTGCGAGCGATAAACGAGCCGAGCCCGTCTGCTCCGACCACGATATCGGCGCTTATCTCGCGAGTTTGGCCGCCGGCATCTCTCAATGCGACGCCGCGAACACGGCGATGTGCGTCGAACATGAGATCATGGACCGGAGTGTCGTGCATAATCGTGGCTCCAGCGGCTCGTGCTGCATCGACCAACATGCGATCAAGCACCGTGCGGCGTGGAGCGATCAGGCCCGGAATATCTGGCTCGGGCCGAATGGGCACCGTGACCTCCTGCTCGCCATAGTGAAAAGTGGTAGACCTGATCACCGGCGCACCGCTTTGGATCAACGGTTGGAGCAGGCCCCAACGCGAAAGCTGCATGACGGCTGGTCGCATCAGCGCGTGTGTAGACAGCGTGTCAGATCTATAGGACTGGCGGTCGACTGCCAGCACCCGCAATCCTGCCCGGGAGAGCAGCATTGCCGTCGAGGCTCCGGCGCAGCGTGCGCCGACGATGATGGCGTCGTAGTGAGAATGTGCGGGGACGACATTGGAAAGCATCGGAATGTCCTTATGCTGCCTTGAGGCCGCTCTGACCGAGATAGTGTGAGACATGGTCGGCGATCGCTTGCGCGTCCGGCCCAACGCCTCCAATGAAATTGGAATCGCGCTTGCGCAGAAAGCGAAAGCCAAGCGCATAGAGGCCGGCGACGGTCGTTATCCCGCCCTTGTGGGCCAGTTCGCCATCGGCGGTGATGACGGGCAGTTTCAGCCATGAAAACGAGCGGCTGTAGCCGGTCGCCCATATGATGGTGCCGATGTCGTCGTTCGCGAACGACAGGCGCTTGAGGCAATTCGTCGGCACCTCGATCGGGGCGGGGGCGCCGGCCATGGATTTGTGACCCGCGAACTGGTCGACCTGGCGAAGGAGCCGGTCCTGCTTGGCGTCCGCCGCCGTGATGCTATCTTTGAGATCATCGGCAAAGCCAATTATCCCGTTCGAGATGCCTTTCAACCGCCCGGTGAGTTCGACTCCGATGCCCTGAAGGGTCGCCAGATCGACATTGGAGCGATCCGCCCGACCGGCAAGTTGAAGTGAAGGCTGTCGTCTGGCGCTGTCGGGATCTGTCAAATCGTCCAGCCGCTGGGACATGAATCCCATATGGTAGAGCCACCAGAAGATATCCTTGTCTCGCCAGATGCGCGGCAAACGCGTGTGCTTGCCGACGGACAGGATTACGCGTCTGCCACTGCGTCGCAGCTCGTCGGCAATCTGGACGCCCGACGACGATGCGCCGACAACCAGCACGCCGCCTGACGCAAGCTGGTCGGGACTTCGGTACTGCGAAGCGTGGATGCTGACCGGTTGGTCCGCGCTGGTATGCAGCGGGAAGGGCATGCTCGGCACGTCGCAATGACCGGTGGCCACAACGACGACTTTCGCCGACCAGTCGCCGGCGGTCGTCCGCAGCCTGAAGCCTTGCCCATCCGGTTCGCACGACAAGACATCGACGTACGAGCGCACCGGCGCTTGCGATCGATGGGCATAGCCAACCAGGGTTTCCACAAACGCGTCGCGGCTCATGTAGCCGTCGGGTTCGGAGCCACAATATGGGGAGCCTGGCAGCCCGTTCAGCCAATTGGGCGTCAAAAGGCGGAGCGAACGCCATGTCGAGGACCGCCACCGTTCGCCAATGCGCCCGCGTTCCAGAACGACATGCGAGATCCCGCGTTTTCGAAGGCAATGGCTCAAGGCGATGCCCGCCTGGCCAGCGCCGACGATGACAACGTCAGCCTGTTCCATATTGTTTCCATCAGTTTTGGAGGCGACGGTTCAGACACCCTCCGAACCGCCTTTCCGGGTGGATCACTGGATGGTTTTGACACCGACCGAAACGGAAACACCGTTCGTCAGCACGTCGAAGACCGCGGACCGTGCCCGTGCCTGCTCGACCAGTTGCTGGAGCTTCTCGGACGGCGCATCGCCCTCGATTTCGAACGCCACCGTGATGTTCTGAAAGCCGTTTCGGACCGCGTCGGAAATCCCGAGGATGCCGCGCAGATCGATGTCGCCATCGACCGAACACTGCACCTTGGTCAGCTTGATGCCGCGCGCCGCGGCGATGTTGGCGACGCCCGCCATCAGGCAGCTGGCGAGCGCATGCAGCAGCCATTCGACCGGGGTGGGGCCGTGATCGGCGCCGCACAGCACGGCCGGGTGGTCGCTGTCGGCGTAATAGGCTTTGGCATGCTTCTGTTCCTGGCCGGCGCCGTGGAAGCCGAGCATGACGCTCTTGCTGTGGGTGCCTTCGACCC
The DNA here is from genome assembly GCF_055901575.1 of Mesorhizobium sp. WSM4842. Lineage (NCBI taxonomy): Bacteria > Pseudomonadati > Pseudomonadota > Alphaproteobacteria > Hyphomicrobiales > Phyllobacteriaceae > Mesorhizobium > Mesorhizobium sp. WSM4842. The sequence continues at coordinate 4,791,979 of NZ_CM148372.1, read as the reverse complement.
ACTCGTTGTGGGCGCGGAACTGGAAATTGGCCAGTTCAGGCTGGCCGGCGACAAAGTTGATCGTTGCCAGAAGGTTCGGCGTGTCGACGCCGTTCAACGGTGGCCTTGAGGCCTTGGTGGTGTGTTGCATCGTCTTCTCCAAGTGAATAGTGCGGCGAATTTGCCGGACCGCTTCTTTGTGACGGCGCTGCGTTTGAACGAGGGTGGTTGCGTTCGTGGAATTTGCCATGGAATTGCTTGATCCACATGCTTCCACGCTACGAAACGATCTGCGAGACGTGGGCCTTGTTCAAAGCGCCAAAACCCCGGCGAGGTGATCGCCAGGGATTGCGCGGTTGAGTAATTCTTGTGTTGAAGGCCTGGCCCGACTTCGGGGCAAACCTCTCGCGCCCGTCGAGCCGAGCCTGTTCAGCAGGCCGGGTCAATGTGGATCAGCATCATTTCGCGTTCAAGCGACCGCGTTGAGCGCTGTTGGCAATTGTAAACCGCATGGACGTGACGTGATCGATCTCCGAGCGGCCGATGCCCATGTCGTTGAGCAGATAGTCGGGCATTGAATGTAGCGTGACTCGCTCGCTGCGCATCTTCAATGCACGGAAGGCCAGGCAGATCGCGTATTTGGCAAAGCCGATAGCGTCGAGCCTGTCTCTCGAGGCGGAATAGTTTGCGTGATCGATAGTGGTCATTTTTGTCTCCATCCTCGCGACGCGACCATTCGCGCCGTCGATTAGAGGAGGTTGCGATAAGACCAGGGGAGTGAGCGTTTGAGCCTCCGTCGAATTATGGTCGAATTCGAGGGAGTGGATCCGTTAAACTGCGGATGCAACCACGGGAATCGACAGCCACTGTCAATCCCGGCCGCCGGGCTGGGCCACGGGCGCGTTTGGTTTCAAAGCGCGAACATCGCTAACTTAAGTGCCGATTGTTCCGGCATCGGATACCTCACGCTGCGAGCTGATCCTCGCGGGCAGCCGCGATCATCACACTTGCGAGCGACGCATAGGCTGCCTCCCAAGCCTCGCGGACCGCCGGCGTGAAGGCCGTGCCGAGGCCGGCCGCCATCGTGTCGATGAGCGCTTGCCCGACGATCGGGTAATGATGCTCCTTGAAACCGCAGGCCACATGACGCTTGGCGAGCTCGCGTACGGTCGGAAGGACGGTGTTGGCACGATCCAGTCCGCGCACGACGGAGCCCAGGCTCGCCATCAGCTCTGCGCCTTGCTTGGGCATGTCGCTCGCCAGAAACAGTGCGCGAAGATCCGAGTCGATCGCGAACAGGCGTTCATAGAACAGAGCCGCGGCTGCCACGCGTATCGGGAGGACCTCGTGGAAACTATCCTGGACAAGTCGAATCTGGTCGGGTGTCATTGGCGACGCTCCTGCGCTCATGGCCTGCGTGCGGCTCGACCATCCGCCCAAAACGTTTCGTATGCATGTCGCCCGGCGCGTCGATGTGTTTCAGTTGTGTCTCAATTGGGGTTCGGTTTGCGCCCAGTTGTATTCAGATTCCTTCTGTGTCCTGACGGTGCCCGGAAACCTCTCAATGTGACCAAGCGTCTAGGAAACATTCCCGAACAGTTCTCTGATCACAGATCACTCGAATTTTCATCGCCTGGTAGCTCACGGCCGAAGCTTATTGCGCCGCTGAATTTGTCGCAATCGGACCAATGTCCGCACCGGTCGTCTCCCGCCATTCCCAACGCGCAAGTCGGATCGTCATCACCAGAAGCCAGTACCGCTTGAAAAAGTGGAGCCGGCCCGGGGACGGGGCCGGCTCCTAAAACCCGGTCGTTGGGGACGGGGAGAGTGGGGACTCGACCGGGTTTTTGCGTCGCGTCCTTAGCGGACGCTGGCGACCGCTTCGGAGCGGCCGTCGTTGATCGTTACCCAAACGCCCGAATTCTGGCTCGATTGGCGTTTCAGGTAGGTGTACTCGGTGGCGGTCCAGGACAGCACCCTGGTTTCGAGATTGTCGAGGATGAACTCTCCGAGGCTGGTGCGCACGGTCAGCACCGCGTGGCCGTCTCCGTTCGGCTGGCGCGCAACCGTCATCAGCAGGTCACCGGCCGGAACGCCGATGTTCATCAACGCGCGGCGCTTTTCCAGCGCATAGTCCTCGCAGTCGCCGAAGCCGCTGTTGGGATAGGACCAGACTTCTTCCTTGCCCGACAGTTCCATATCGGTGCGTGGCGCGATCCTGCTGTTGATGGAATTGTTGATGCTCACGATCTTCGCCCACAGCTTGCGGGTCAGCTCGACCGGCGCCTGCTTCGGCGTCCGCTGATTGCATTCCTGCGGAATCTTCTGGCAGAACTCGTAATGGCCGACCGGCTGTGTGGTGCGGCTGCCGGTGTGCATGAAGGCAGGTCCCGCTGCATACGCTGTTCCCCAGGCGGTAAGCTGCATCGCCATTGCCAAGAGCAACAGCTTGCCCCTCGTCTTCTTCATCGTCCAGTCTCCCCGTTTGAGGAGACAATGACACGGTTGGATTTATTCGACGCAAAGGTCCGAAGTAGACATTAAGTAAAACTCCTATAGAATAAACATAAAATTTGAATCGTTTCAGTATAAAATTGTTGAGGCGGTTTCGCGGGAGTCACATCGGCGCGACGCGGTGCCTTGGCGCGGCATCGGTTGGCAGCCCGCGACGGCCGGCGCGGGTCAACAAAAAAACCGGCCGAAATGGGCCGGTCGATTGCGGCAATGTGCGCTGTTTGTCAGGTGCCGGATGCGTTGAATTCGGAATCGAGTGTTTCGGGCCGCTGGATGACCGCGAACTCGATGGCGACGCCGTCCTCGAAATGGCGCACCACCTGGCCGCGCATGGTGCCGAGCATGATCTGGATGCCGATCGCCGGCTTGACATCGATCTCGACCGCGGCGCCCGAAAGCGACAGATCGATGATGCGGCACTGGTACTGGCGCCCGTCACTGAGCTGAAGCACGCTGTTCGGATTGCGCGGCGCCACGCGTTCGTGACGACGGTCCTCCGGCAGATCGAGCTCGTGCTTGTTGGCAAGCCAGGTCAATTGCGCGGCAAGCTTGTCCTTCTTGCGTTCCGACGCGATGACCGTCATCGCGAAACCGTCCTGCAAAATGCGGGTGACGACGCCCTCGATGCGGCCGATGTGATCGATATAGGCGATGACTTTCTCGCCCGGCATGCCGATGCGCTCGGTGCGAAGCGCTACATTGCCCGGCGACATGTCGACCACCTGGCACGGATGTTCGGTGCGATCCTCCAGCATGAAGCGTCCGTAGATCTTCACGCGGACGCGCTGAAAGTTACGCCTTTCAGCTCGGGACGGCGCGGTGTCGACCGCCGCTGACCTCATGACTGCCTACACCCCGTTTGGCATTCCGCGCGTTGATGCGAGGAACTTCGTCGGAAAGCTACAGCAAAGCAGGTTAACAAAGGGGAAAGCCTGACCCCGCTACTTTAGCGTTTTGGACTATTCCTCGCGCCCGCCGTCGAACACGACCAGATGGCGGATGCGGCGCGCCTGGCCGAGCGCCGAAATCGTCTGGGGCGGATCGAGTTCCGACGGGACAAGCGAAGGAACGTCGATGGCCGGCCGGCTCCTGGGGAATTTCGGTTCCTTCTCCGGATCGACGACACGGATTGAATCGATCAGGGCGTCGGCGATCGGATCCGCGCCCAGCCAGAAGGGTTTTTCAGCAGCGCTTATCACACCGAGGCAACGCGGATTTTCGACGCCGCCGTCGAGCGGCAGGGCGAGCAGCTCGAACTTGCTGGAGCGGTCGGTGCGGCTAAAACCTTCATAGGTGATGAGCACTACGGATTTCTGATCGAAGACGCCGTGGATCAGTTTTGAGACAAGCCGCTGGTCCTTCTCGCGCCATAGCGAGGGAAAGGAAAACCCCTTGAGCTCACGGCCATAGACCGCGCAAAGCCTGGTGCCGGCGAGCCGGAATACCGCTTCGCCGCGCGTATCCTTTTCCAGGATGAAGGTGTCGGCCAGCAGCGACTTGATGTCGGCTGGCTCGACTTCCGAACGCTTCGGGGCAGGGCGCCCGTCACGCAGCCGGTTCCAATAATGGAACAGCGTGATCGATCCGTTCTGGTTCATGCTATGCTGCTCCGCGCAATCTGTCGTCTGATGTCCCATCGGTGAACAGAAGGGCGCCCTCCGAGGACCTACATGCGTTGCGGAGCAGGATGCGTGCCAGCATCGTTAACACTTGTTCACGGGTCGGGGTCGTTAAGGTTAACAAGTGGTTTACGTTGCGCCCCGCCCACCCCCGTGGCACGCTAAAACCACTCCAGAAGCGGTCGTTTTGCAGCGATCGGCAGTAGTTCAGTCAAGAGTTTGGGGGAGCACGGGGGCTCGACCAGCCGTTCAAGGGCAACCTTGGACGGCTTCTTTTTGATTCGCGCCAATTTTGATTCGCCCCAGTTTTGACTTGCGTGGGGCGATTCGCCCCTTTGTGAATCGGGTGACCGTGATCTACATGCTCGCGAAGTCGAATCCAGCGACTGAGTGCGAGCCATATGAGCGAACCAGCAAGCCCATCGGAAATCGAACAGGGCGAGGGCGGACCTGTCGGCCGCGAGCCGGAGCCGCGCCGCGAGCCGGTATTCAACATGCCGCCGGTTGTGCTGGCGCTGATCGGCATCTGCGTCGTCGTTCACCTGATCCGGCTCTACTGGCTCACCGAGGACCAGGATTTCTCCCTGCTGATCCGGACCGCGTTCATTCCGATCCGCTATTCCGGTCGCTTCGACCTCGATTTCTACGCGTTTTCGAGCCCCTTCACCTATGCCTTCCTGCATGGCGGCTTTGCTCATCTTGCCGTCAACATAGTGTGGCTGGCGGCTTTCGGCTCACCGCTGGCGAACCGCTTCGGCGTGCTTCGTTTCAGCCTGTTCTTCGCGGCGACGGGGCTGGCGGCGGTGGTTCTGTTCTGGGCCGTGCATCCGCTCGGCCAGGCGCCGCTGGTCGGCGCATCGGGGGCGATTTCCGGCATGATGGGGGCCGCCGCCCGCTTTGGCTTCCGCACCGACCGCTCGTCCGGCAAGGCCGCCTTCGCCGGCGCGCCGCTGCCGATGGCGGCGGTGTTCCGCTCGCGCGGCGTTGTGACTTTTCTTGCCATCTGGATGGTGATCAATCTCGCCACCGGCCTCGTTGCCTTCGCGCCCGGCATCGAAAGCCAGATCGCCTGGGAGGCTCATATTGGCGGTTTCGTCGCCGGCTTCTTCGGCCTACCCGCTTTCGATCGACGGCAGCAGGCGGATGAGTTCATGGTCTGAGCCTCGCCGCACTTGAAAAGCAATCGATCGCGGCGCACGATGTCTGGCACCATCGAAAGCCGGTCAGGGCAGGAAACCGGCAAGTAAAACTGAGGAGGACGCCATGACGGTTAAGGCAATTCTCGAGCAGAAAGGCCACGACGTGTTGACGCTCGGGCCGAACGAAAAGCTGAGCGAGGCCATTCGCATCCTGGCCGAACACAGGATCGGTGCGCTGGTCATCACCAATGGCGATCACAAGATCGTCGGCATTCTTTCCGAGCGCGACGTCGTGCGGGTCCTCGCCAGGGAAGGAGCCGCCGCACTGGATATCGCGGTGCGCTCGGCAATGACGCCCAAGGTGAAGATCTGCAATGAGAACCACACCGTCAACGAGGTCATGGAGATCATGACCAGTGGCCGTTTCCGCCATCTGCCGGTGGAAAAGGACGGCCTGCTCGACGGCATCGTATCGATAGGCGACGTGGTCAAGCGGCGCATCGAGGATGTCGAGCGCGAGGCCGCGGAGATCAGGGCCTACATCGCGACGGCGTGATGCCTTGTTTCTTCAGCCGGCCGGCCGGCTGGATTCGATGTGAAGCGCCAGCTTTGGCTTTGCGCTTGTCTCTTTTTGTGGTTTGCACTAGCGAGTGACTTTCACGTCCGACGTGACGGAATTCACGTTGAGAATTGAATTCCGTCACCGATAACTCGCAGGCCACTATGACCCTCATCGACACCCGCACGCCCGAGCCCAAACGCCTGATATCAGGCGCCACCGGCGACTGGGAGATCATCATCGGCCTCGAGGTGCACGCGCAGGTGACCTCGCAAGCAAAGCTGTTCTCCGGCGCCTCGACGGCTTTCGGCGCGCCGCCAAATGCCAATGTCAGCCTCGTCGATGCGGCGATGCCGGGCATGCTGCCGGTCATCAACGAGGAATGCGTCAAGCAGGCGATCCGCACCGGCCTCGGACTGAAGGCCGAGATCAACCACAAGTCGGTCTTCGACCGGAAGAATTATTTTTATCCCGACCTGCCGCAGGGCTACCAGATCTCGCAGTTCAAGCAGCCGATCGTCGGCGAGGGCAAGGTGATCGTCTCCGTCGGCCCGGACCGGCAGGGCGAGTTCGAGGATATCGAGGTCGGCATCGAGCGCCTGCACCTGGAGCAGGATGCCGGCAAGTCGATGCACGACCAGCATGCGACGATGTCCTATGTCGACCTAAACCGCTGCGGCGTGGCGCTGATGGAGATCGTCTCCAAGCCCGACATGCGCTCCGCCGACGAGGCCAAGGCCTATGTCACCAAGCTGCGCACCATCGTGCGCTATCTCGGCACCTGCGACGGCAATATGGACGAAGGCTCGCTGCGCGCCGACGTCAACGTCTCGGTGCGCCGGCCCGGCGGCGAATTCGGCACGCGCTGCGAGATCAAAAACGTCAACTCGATCCGCTTCATCGGCCAGGCCATCGACTACGAGGCGCGCCGCCAGATCGCCATCCTCGAGGACGGCGGCAAGATCGACCAGGAAACGCGGCTGTTCGACCCCAACAAGGGCGAGACGCGCTCGATGCGTTCCAAGGAAGAAGCGCACGACTACCGCTATTTCCCGGATCCCGATCTTCTGCCGCTGGAATTCGACCAGGCCTATGTCGATGCGCTGGCAAAGGATCTGCCTGAACTGCCCGACGCCAAGAAGGCGCGGCTGATCTCCTCGCTCGGCCTGTCGACTTACGACGCCTCGATCCTGGTGTCGGAAAAGGCGGTCGCCGACTATTTCGAGAAGGTGGCCGCTGGTCGCGACGGCAAGCTCGCCGCCAATTGGGTCATCAACGATCTGCTGGGTGCGTTGAACAGAGCCGGCAAGGGTATTGAAAATGCTCCGGTTTCGCCCGATCAGCTCGGCGCGGTCATCGACCTGATCAAGGAGGGCACCATCTCCGGCAAGATCGCCAAGGATCTGTTCGAGATTGTCTGGAACGAGGGCGGCGATCCGCGCCAACTGGTCGAAAGCCGTGGCATGAAGCAGGTCACCGACACCGGCGCCATCGAAACGGCGGTCGATGAGGTGATATCAGCCAATCCGGACAAGGTCGAGCAGGCGCGCGCCAAGCCGAGCATGGCCGGCTGGTTCGTCGGCCAGGTGATGAAGGCGACAGGCGGCAAGGCCAACCCGCAAGCGGTTAACGACCTCGTCAAGGCCAAGCTCGGGATCGAATAGGATGATGTTCGTTCGCACCGCTGGCGAGCGCGATCTTGCCGCGGTCCGCGCGCTGCTGGTCGAAACCTGGCACGCAACCTACGATGGTATTTATGGTGCTGCCAAAGTCACCGAGATCACTGATGAATGGCATTCGATCGCCTCGCTCAAGGCGCGGCTGACACGGCCGAATTCCGAATTCCTGGTCGCAGACGACGGCAAGCGCATCGGCGGCATGACTTTCGCCGCAGCCACCACCGATGCGAAGATCGTCATGCTGAACCAGCTCTACGTGCATCCGGCCTGCCAGAGGCAGGGGATCGGCCAGGCGTTGCTGGAAGAGGTCGAAGCGAGCTTTCCGGAGGCGCGGACGCTGCGTGTCGAAGTTGAAGAGGCAAACGCTCAGGCAGTCGCCTTCTACCGCTCGAAAGGGTTTTTGCCGGCCGGCAACACCGCCGACTGCGGCGGTGGTTCAGGGCTGCCGGCGCTGATTTTCGAGAAGACGATCGGCTAGATTTGCCTGCCCGGATATGTCGCAGTCGGTTGCGTTTTACGGGCTGCGCCGGTCGGTTGCGGCGCCCTCAATGTTGTCCCTTGAGGACGACAAGATAGCCTCGTTCGACGTGAAGGCGAAAAGCGACTTGCCCCGATGTCTCAGGGTCTTTGAAAGATTTGTCGATGACATAGCCGCCCGTATGGGAGCGCAGCCATCCCTCGGGATTGTCAGTGCTTTCGAACGGCTTCTGCAACCGGGCAAGGAAGCCGACTTCGTCCTGATAGTCGAAGTCGACAGCCCAGGCCGCGTCCTTCCGTTCGTCGATGAAATTCGCCAGCGGCGTGAGATCGTAAAGTTTGAAGGCCGTAGCGGACGCGATTGCATGTCCGATGCCGAACATGGCAAGCATGCAAAAGGCGGCGGCCTTGATCCTGGCGGGCGGCACCTCGGCCATGAAATACCCGAACACGATCGTCGCCAGAGGCAACTCCGGAACGAGGTAATGTGGCTGTTTGCCGGATATAGCGCTGAAAACCAGCACGACGGCCACGAACGACATCGTCAGCAGACGCAGTTCCGAAAGATCTCTTGACCGTGTTTGTATCAAGCCGCGTATCCGCGCCGGCAGGTGCAACCGCCAGACATGCGGCACGAAAATCCACGGGATGAACAAAAGCGGCAGCAGCACGACATAGAAATAGAACGGCCGGCCGTGGGAGTTGTGCAGGTTGCCGGTGACACGCCCTGCCGACTGGTTCCAGACGAGATCGTAGACGAAATCGCCTTTCGTCAGGATGGTCGCAGGCACCAGCCAGATCGCCACCGGGATCAATGCGGCGAGAATTGCCAAGCCCGCCCCGGCGAAGAATTTCGGCGTCGCCAGCCCGCCCTGCCGATCGCGCCAGAACGGATAGAGCAGGATGGGAGCGCCGACATGGATGAGCACCACCGGACCTTTCGTCAAAATACCCAGTCCGATGAACAGGCCCGCCAGCACGGCGTGCCAATGGTTGCCGCTCCTGGCAAAGGCAAGCAACGACAAAAGTGCAGCGAGCACGAAGACCGTCAGCAGCATGTCGAACAGGATCAGCGTCGAATAAATGACGAAGATGGTGCTTCCGGCGACGAGCCAGGGGACACGGCTTACGATGTCGTCGCGTCCGGGAAAGAGGGTTTTTGCCAGACGCGTCGTCAGCCAGATGACGAGCGACGATGCGACGAAGATGACGAGCATCGCGGCAGCCCGGCTTGCGCCGAAAATGTCCCAGGCCAGATCGATAAGCCAGAACAGCAGCGGCGGCTTTTGCAGATAGGGCGCGAAATTCATCGTCGGAACGAAGATCTGTCCGCTCTGATACATCTCCCAGGTGACGCTGAGATATCGCGTTTCATCCACAGGCAGGAGCGGCCGGAAAGCGACCGCGATGCAGATCAACGCAAGCAGGAACAGATAGGGGAGCAGCCGCTCGACATGTGCCGGTATCAAGATTGGGATCCGCGCCAGGAATCGTTCTCATTCCAGCCGAGCATCGATGCTGCGCTCCTGGAGCGCGCAGGACCGCACCATGATTTTGGCCGAATTGTAGCGGAGCCGGCCTGGTAGCTTGGATTCTAAAGATGTCGTCCACAAAGGTCGGAAAAATATGCGGATTGCCTGAACTAGAATTACGGGAATTACGGGAAGTCCGCAAAACACGCCGCAGGTAAGAATTCGGCAGTGGCTAACGCTGAGGCAAAAAAAGGCATGGTGCGACGCACAAAAATATTGCAATGCACTGCAGATGCCGTAACGTCAGGCTCCTGAATGAACGAGGCGGCTTTTCTAAAAGGCCGCCCACCGCAAAGGATGGAAACTATGACCAAGACCGCCGATAAAACTGCTGAAATCACCGAGAACGCAGAAGTCCCGACCGAGGCAACCGATCAGATCCTCGCTGTCGCCGAAAAGGGCGTCGAGCAGTCGAAAGAAGCCTTGTCGAAATTGGCGACCGGCGCCGAGGCGACCCAGAAGGCTCTTGAGTCGTCCTTCGAAACAGCCAAGACCGCCAGCAATGAGCTGTCGCTGAAGACGATCGCCGCGCTGCGCGCAAATGCTGAGGCCAGCTTTGCTCACCTCGAAGCCCTGGTAGCCGTGAAATCGCCCTCCGAGTTCATCGAACTGCAGACTGACTTCTTGCGCAAGCAGGTGGAAAAGACCGTCGAGCAGAGTAAGGAGTTTCAGGCGGCGGCGACGAAAGCCGCCGAAGACGTATCCAAGCCGATCAAAGATGTCTACGAGAAGGCGATAAAGGATCTCAAGGTCGCCTGATTGGCCTAGGCGGAGGGAACTTCCACATTGTCGATGAGCCGGGTTTTGCCCAGCCAGGCGGCTGCGAGCAGGCGTCCGTCACGGTTTCGCAGCCACGGCGCGAGCGCCAGACTCTCGCGCGCCGCGACATAGTCGACTTTGTCGAAGCCAGCCTTGACGAGCGCGCGGCCGGCCTCGGCGATCGCGCTGCCTTCATCCGCGCCTGCCGCTAGTGCCGCTGCCGTCCGGCGCAATATGGCGTTGAGCTGGCGCGCCACCCCGAGCTCGGCTTCGCTCAGATAGGCATTGCGTGACGACATGGCGAGGCCATGTGCGTCGCGTACCGTTGGTGCGCCGAAGATTTCCACCGGCAGATCGAGGTCGCGGCAGAGCTGCCTGACGACGCAAAGCTGTTGGTAATCCTTTTCGCCGAAGACCGCATAATCGGGCAACGTCTGCAGGAAGAGCTTTGCCACGACCGTCGCGACGCCGTCGAAGAAGGTCGGCCGGAAATCGGATTCCAGCCCGGCGGCCGGCCCGCCGACGGAGATTCTGGTGGCGAAGCCGGCCGGGTAGATCTCCGCGACATCAGGGATGAAGGCGAGCTGTGCGCCGGCCTCGGCCAGCCGGTCGAGGTCGCGGGCGAGCTGTCGCGGATATTTGTCGAAGTCTTCACTCGGCGCGAACTGCGTCGGGTTGACGAAGATCGAAACAACGCAGCGTTCGGCCTTTTCCAGCGCGATCCTGACCAGCGAGATATGGCCGTCATGCAGCGCACCCATGGTAGGCACCATGGCAACGCCGAGACCATCGCAACGCCAGTCGCGGATTTGCGCGCGAAGAGCGGCGACACTGTCGATGACGAGAGGCCGGCTCATGCTTTGTCCCGGCTCATTCTTTGTCCCCACTCGTTCTCTGTCCCCACTCATTCTTTGTCCCCACTCATTCTTTGTCCCCACTCATTCTTTGTCGTTGTCGGCTGCGGTTGAAAAGACATGGGCCGGGCCGGGGAATGTCCGGCTTCGCACCTCCGCTGCATAGCTGGCCGCCGCCTGCAATATGACGCTGCGCAGGTCGGCATATTGTTTGACGAATTTAGGCACCCGGTCGACGGTCAGGCCGACCATGTCGTCGATGACCAGGATCTGGCCGTCGCATTCGCCGCTGGCGCCGATGCCGATGGTTGGAATGGAAATGTGCCGGGTGAGGTCGGCGGCGACGGTCTCGACGGTGCCTTCGATGACCACCGAAAACGCGCCGGCCTGTTCGACCGCGTCGGCGTCGCGATAAAGCGCCGTCACATTCTGCTCGGTCCGGCCCTTGATCCTGTAGCCGCCTTCGCTTTCCACCGATTGCGGCTGCAAGCCGATATGTCCCATGACCGGAATGCCGGCAGCGACGATCGCCGCGATCTGCGGGGCAACTGCGACGCCGCCCTCCAGCTTGACCGCCTGGCAACCGGTTTCGCCGACGATCCGCCGCGCCGAGGCAACGGCTTGGCGCGGCGTTGCCTCATAGCTTCCGGCCGGCATGTCGACCACCACGCAGGCCTTGGCTGAACCTCGCATCACCGCTTGTCCATGCGCGATCATCATCTCCAGCGAGGCGCCCAGCGTGGTCTTGTGGCCATGGAGAACCATGGCGACGCTGTCGCCGACCAGAAGCAGGTCGACATGGCCGTCGAGCAGGCGAGCGACCGGGTAGGTATAGGCGGTGAGGCAGACGACCGGCACGCCGCCCTTGCGCAGGCGAATGGCGCCGGCACTGATCCGCAGTTCAGGGTCGGATGCATCCGGGGCCATCTTTACCTCCCTCAACCGCCAATCAGGCTGGGTACCTGCATGGGACGCGCAGAGCATTAGAAAGACCAGGCAGCCTTGGCAAGGCATGCCTCGACAGAGGCGAAAGGCTTGCCAGGTTTGCATCGGTTTTCCGACCGCGATTTGCGTGACGCTTGCGGCAAAACCCTTGCCTTAGCGATGGCCTGACGCCATAAGCAGGAAACAGGCGCCGCCGCTGCCGCCGCGAGGACTTGCCACTAGGACTTGCCACGAGGACTTGGATGAAGACGTTCCTTCTGCAGTTTTTCACCTGGTGGAACAGCCAGACGCTGGGCACGCGCTTCCACACCTGGCGGCATGGCAAGAAAGTCGGGCAGGACGAGGCTGGCAACGTCTACTACGAAGGTGGTGTCGATTCGGAAGGCCGCGCCCGCCGCTGGGTCATCTATCGCGACTATTCGGAAGCCTCGATGATTCCGCCCGGCTGGCATGGCTGGATGCATCACCGCGTCGATACGCCGCCGCCGAGCGACAACTACAAGCCACGCGACTGGCAGAAGCCGCATCAGCCGAACCTTACCGGAAGTGCCGCCGCCTATCGCCCCAAAGGCTCCGTGCTCACCAATCAGCACCGCCCGCAGGTGACGGGCGACTACGACGCCTGGACGCCGGGGACGTAACCGCTCGTCGAGACGGATCGGTCCTTTATCGCCACAATTGGCGTTTAGCTGCTTGCCGATCTGACAGCAGCGACTAGCCTTGGGCGCGACAGAATCACCCCGGGCGCAAACCACCGGACCCTGCATGAGCATTTTCAGCCGAATCTCGATGGGCGGACTGACGGCCGCCGCCGCTTTTGTCGCCTGCGCCATCGCCGCCGCACAGACGCTGGAGGCGCCAGTGGAACCGGGGGCACCGATGGGGCTGGAGCCGCCAATGGAACCGGGGGCGCCGATGGAATTGGAGCCGCCAGTGGAACCGGGGGCGCCGATGGAGATGGAGCCGCCAGTGGATCCGGGGGCGCAAGCGGCACCGGAGGCGCCAGTGGAGCCGGATGCGACAGTGGAACCGGATTCGACAGGGGAACCGGATGCGACAGTGGCTCCGGCGGCACCGGCGGCACCGGAACGCATCACCAATCCCGTCGCCGAATTCGCCGGCATCGACAAGATCACCGGCCGCATCATCACCTTCGATGTCTATATCGACGAGACGGTGCAGTTCGGTGCTTTGCAGGTGACGCCGCGCATCTGCTATTCGCAGCCGCAAACCGAAGAGCCGAAGACCGATTCCTTCGTCGAGGTCGACGAGATCACGCTGGATCGCAAGATCCGCCGTATCTTCACCGGCTGGATGTTTGCCGAAAGCCCCGGCCTCAACGCCGTCGAGCACGCGGTCTACGACGTCTGGCTGAAGGGCTGCAAACAGAAGTCGGAGGTGCCGGCACCCGACGCTGCTAAATCCAATTAGGGCGCCAGATGCGGAATCACCTGTTCGGGATCACATGCTGAGCCTTCCGGAACCGCCTTATTCTCCGTGCGTTGGTCATGGCTGGCATTACGGAGATGTCCCCATGATGGCCAAGAAGAACGAACTCCTCGATCTCGAAAGAGGGTTCTGGACCGGCGACGCTGCCTATTTCAAAGCCAATGCCGACACCGAATGCCTGGTGGCCTTCCCACAGATGGCGCAAACGATGAGCAACGCCGACCTGGCCGGAACCGCGACGGACCCGAACCGCTGGCGCGATCTCGACATCGACCTCAAGGGCATCATCGAGCCGGGCAGCGACATTGTCATGCTGACCTATGAGGCCCATGCCACGCGCGAGAATGGCGAGCCATATGCGGGCGCTGGTCAGCACCGGCTATGTCCATCGCGTCAATGGCGGGAAGATGATGTTCCACGCGCAGACGCCTCTTGAGCCTGCCGCAAAACACTGACCCTGGCGCAGATCACGGGAAAAAGACCGCTTCGCCCTTCAGCGCGTCAGCCAGCATCTTTTCATACTTGCCCCTTGGCACGTCGACCGCGCCGAAGCGTTTGAGGTGCTCGGTGGTGAACTGGGTGTCGAGCAGCGCAAAGCGCCGTTCCTTCAGGCGTTCGACCAGATGCACTAGGCAGACCTTCGACGCGTCCGTTTCCCTGGCGAACATGCTTTCGCCGAAGAACACCCGGCCGAGCGACACGCCGTAGAGGCCGCCAACCAGCCGACCCTCACGCCAGGCTTCGACCGAATGGCAATGGCTCATCCTATGGAGTTCGACATAGGCCTCGCGGATCGGCGCATTGATCCAGGTCGACCGGCGTTCCTCGCGCCTTTCGGCGCAGCCATCGATCGTCGCCTCGAAGTCGAAATCGAAACGGATGTCGAACAGGTTTTTCCGGATCGCCTTCCTCAGGCTTTTGGGCGTGTGAAAACCATCGAGCGGGATGATGCCGCGCGTCTCCGGCCGTACCCAGAACACTTCGGGATCGGTGGCGCTTTCGGCCATCGGGAAGACACCCGAGGCGTAGGCCTTGAGCAACAGGTCGGTCGGGATGCGATAGCCTGGCGCGTAGGGACGGGTCATCGCATCATTATATTCTATAAGTTCACGACCTAATCCTCTTTGGCCAGATATTTTTCCAGCCAGTGGATGTCATACTCGCCATTGGCGATATCGGCATTGCCGACGAGATCGCGAAACAGCGGCAGCGTCGTATTGATGCCGTCGACGACGAATTCGTCGAGTGCCCGCCGCAGCCGCATCATGCATTCGACACGGTTGCGGCCGTGCACGATCAGCTTGCCGATCAGGCTGTCGTAGTAGGGCGGGATCTTGTAGCCGGAATAGACGCCGGAATCGACACGGATGCCGAGGCCGCCCGGCGTGTGGAAGTGGGTGATCGTGCCGGGCGAGGGGGTGAAGGTGCGCGCATCCTCGGCATTGATGCGGCATTCGATGGCGTGGCCCTGGAAGCGGATGTCTTCCTGACGCACCGAAAGCCCAGCGCCCGAGGCGACGCGGATCTGCTCGTGCACGAGGTCGATACCGGTGATCGCCTCCGTCACCGGATGCTCGACCTGCAGGCGCGTGTTCATCTCGATGAAGTAGAATTCGCCGTTCTCGTAGAGGAATTCGATAGTGCCGGCGCCGGAATAGCCAAGATCGGCGATCGCCCTGGCGCAGACGCCGCCGATATGCGCGCGCTCCTCGGCATTGAGGGCCGGCGAGGGCGCTTCTTCCCAGACTTTCTGGTGACGGCGCTGCAGCGAGCAGTCGCGCTCGCCGAAATGCACGCCGTGGCCGGCACCGTCACCGAATACCTGCACCTCGATGTGGCGTGGCTTTTGAAGGTATTTCTCGATGTATACGGCGTCGTCGCCGAAGGCAGCACCGGCTTCCGAACGCGCCGTCTGCAGTGCGACTTCAAGATCCACTTCGCTGCGCGCCACCTTCATGCCGCGTCCGCCGCCACCGGCCGACGCCTTGATGATCACGGGGTAGCCGATTTCGGCGGCGATGCGTTTGGCTTCCTTTTCCTCGGTGACCGCGCCGTCGGAGCCGGGCACCACCGGAATGCCAAGACGCTTTGCGGTGCGCTTGGCCTCGATCTTGTCGCCCATGATGCGGATGTGATCGCCGGTCGGGCCGATGAAGGTGATGTTGTGCGCGGCGAGGATATCGGCGAATTTGGCATTCTCCGACAGGAAGCCGTAGCCCGGATGCACCGCGTCGGCGCCGGTGATCTCGCAGGCCGCGACGATCTGGTGGATGTTGAGATAGCTGTCGCGCGACGGCGGCGGCCCGATGCAGACGCTCTCGTCGGCGAGCCGCACATGCATGGCGTCGGCGTCGGCTGTCGAATGCACCACTACCGTCTGGATGCCGAGCTCCTTGCAGGCGCGCAGCACTCTCAAAGCGATTTCGCCGCGATTGGCGATGAGGATTTTCTGGAACATTTTTCGGCTGTTCCCGGCTCTACTCGATCACGACGAGCGGCATGCCGTATTCGACCGGCTGCGCATCCTCGAACAGGATCGCCGTCACCGTGCCGGCACGGGGCGAGGGGATCTGGTTCATCGTCTTCATCGCCTCGATGATCAGCAGCGTCTGGCCTTCCTTGACCTGCTGGCCGACCTCGATGAACGCCTTGGCGTCGGGCGACGGCGCCAGGTAGGCGGTGCCGACCATGGGCGAGGCGACTGCATTCTTGGACACGTCGGCCGCTGCCGGGGCGGCTGCGGCCGCCGGCTGCGCTGCCGGCGGCGCGTAGGCGGGCTGCGGTGCGGCGACCGCATGGACGGCCGGCGCCTGTCGCGACACGCGCACCTTCAAGTCACCCAGCTCGACCTCGATCTCGGTGAGGTTGGTGTCGTTCAGTATGCCCGCCAGATCGCGGATAAGCTGCTGGTCAACACCATTCTTCTTAATCGACATTTTCGAGCCTTCTGTTTGTTGGCCAGTCATAGGCGTGCGGCCAGCGCCTGTAGCGCCAATGTGTAGCCGAGCGGCCCGAACCCGCAGATCACGCCGACGGCGACCGGCGAGACCATGGAGACGTGGCGGAATGATTCCCGCGCATGGATGTTGGAAAGATGAACTTCGGCGACGGGCAATGGCGCGACTGAGCGGATGGCGTCGTGAATGGCGATCGAGGTGTGGCTGTAGGCGCCCGGATTGATGACGATGCCGACAGCCTTGTCGGCGGCTTCCTGTATCCAGTCGACGAGGTCGCCCTCATGGTTCGACTGACGGAAATCGATCTCGAGCCCAAGCGCCGCACCTGCCTGCTTGCAATCGTCGGCGATCGCGGCAAGCGTCTTGCCGCCATAGATGCCCGGCTCGCGCTTGCCGAGCGCGTTGAGGTTGGGACCGTTCAGGACGAAAACCGTTTTCAAAATGCCGACCTTTTTCCAGTGTGGTTTTGAATCCGAAATTCGCAATACCTTGGAGCAGCGCTTTGAACGAATTTCGGATTCAAAGCCACACTGGCAATTTATACATTTCTGATGTGGTGGATTTGAAGTTCCTGAACGCTGGTGCCACCAAAGTAGCAGGAACTTCAAATCCACCACATCAGCGCCGGCATCAGTCGGCGCGCCGGACCTCTATAATGGGCTTAGACGCCTGCGAAAAGAGCGCAAGTGGGTTCTTTCGCTGTCCACAACAGGCGGAAAATGGCTCGCGCCGAAACCGATTAGAGTGCGGCCTTGGCCGCCTCGATCTTCTCCGCCAGCACTTGCTGGCCGAGTGCCCCGAACACCACCTCGTTGCCGACCACATAGGAGGGCGTTCCGGTGATGGCCAGCTTGTTGGCAATGTCATAGGTCTTGGAGAGGGCCTCGGCGATCGACGGGTCCTTCATCTTCTCGCGCAGCGTCGCTTCGTCGGCGCCGAGCGAAAGCGCTACCTTGATGGCCGCTGCTTCGGTGGCGCGTCCCTGGGCGCCGAGCAGCGCGTTGTGGAACTCGCCGTATTTCTCCGGCATCATCAGGTGGAAGGCCATCGAGACGACGCTCGCCTTCTGCGAATCCGGGCCGAGGATCGGGAACTCCTTGAGCACGAAGCGCAGGTCCGGATCGGCTGTCGTCAGCGTCTTCATGTCCTCCATGGCGCGTTTGCAGTAACCGCAATTGTAATCGTAGAACTCGACGATGGTGACCTTGCCGTTCGGATTGCCGACGACGCCGTCGAAAGCCGAGTTGAAGATCTGGTCCTTGGCATCTTTGATTATGGCGAGACTGGCGAGGCGCTGCGCCTCCTTCTGCTTGGCCTCGAGCGCTTCCTGAGCCTCCAGCAGCACTTCGGGGTTCTTGAGGAGATAGTCGCGGATGATGCCTTCGACTTCGGCCCGGTCGATCTTGGTGTCGGCGGGCGCCGCCTGGGCGATCTGCACGGCATCGGCCTTTGCCGTCTGCGGACTTCCGGTCACGAACCCGAAACCCAGCATGGCGAGAGCGACCGCCACTCCCGTGGTGCCCAGCAGAATTGCCTTGTTCATCGTCCCTAATCCTCTTGCCTGGTTTCCGGCCCGATTGGTCTGACCTCGATTGGTCCGACTACATGTCGCCGCGCACGGTCGGAAGGTTCACTTTTTCTTGCCTGATGGTGCGTAGTTTATGATGTCCTGCGCGCGGATCCAGCCCGGTTCGCCGCGCTTCATTTTCATCTGCGCGCGCATTGCGAAGATCTTGGCATCCTTGTAGGCGCCGGAATAGAAATGGCCTTCGGCGGTTGCAAGATCGGCGGCCGGAATGTTGCCGAGCTCGCCATAGGCCTGCGCCAGATGGCGGTAACCGACGGCGTTTTCCCGGTCGCGCCCGAGGCCCTTGTTGATCTGCACCACCGCTTTCTCCAGGGATTCGGGCGTGCCGATGGCCATCAGCGCCTGGCCGTAGGAGACCGACAGCAACCCGGATCGCGCCGGATCGAGGCTGACCGCCTTGGCATAGGCTTCGGCGGCGGCCTTCGGTCTATTCGCCTTCATCAGGATGTCGCCGCGCAATTCCTGGAAATAGGGGTTTTTCGGCTGTGCCTTGATCAGCGCGTTGGTCTTGGCGAGCGCCCCGGCCAGATCGCCGAAAAGATAGCTCGTCTGCGCGTCGCCATATTGCGAGGCGAGGCTGGCCGGGTTCTTGCGCATTAGCCGCGATGCGGCGGCCTTGCCTCCCATATAAGCGGCGATCTTGATGCGCATCATGTCGTGCCGCTGCTGCAGTGCCGGCGTATCGACCTTGTCGACATAGGGGCTCTGCTTGACCAGGACTTCGAGATTGGCGATGCGTTCCCGCGGCAGCGGATGGCTGATCCGGTAGGGATCGACCTGCGCCCCTGACAGCGAGAGCGCGCTCTGAAAGCGGCCGAAGGTCTTCAGCATGCCCAGGCCGGACTGACCGGTGGCATTGAGATAGGTTATCGCCGAGCGGTCGGCGGTCATCTCTTCGGTGCGCTGATAGGCGAGGATACTGCGCTGCGCCATCTCGCCGCCGCCAGCCGCGACCCCCATGCCGGCGCCGGCGAGGCCCCGGCTTTTGGTGGTGGCGCCGGCGACGATGGCGCCGGCGCCAAGCAGCGTCGCGATGATGGCCATCGTCTTGGCGCGTTCGAGCTGGTTGCGCAATTTTTGCTGGTGCCCACCGGCAATGTGGCCGGCTTCGTGTGCGATGACGCCGATGATCTCGTTGGGCGTCTCCGCCGACATCAGGGCGCCGGTGTTGATGAACAGACGGGACCCGGCAACGAAGGCGTTGAAACTCTGGTCGTTGACCAGCACGATGTCGACGCCGTCTTCCGGCAGGCCCGCGGCCCGGAAGATCGGCCGCGCATAATCGCGTACCAGCGCCTCGATCTCGGCATCGCGCACCACCGGCACGTTTTGCGCTAAGGCGCTGATGGTGCCGGTCACAGCGACCGTCGCGGCAAGCGAAAGCGTCGCGAAGGCGCGCGCTGCCCTGGCTATCGTCGATTTGGGTCGGCTAAACATGGCAGGTCCACTGGTAGACGAGCGGGCGAAGGATGAAAAGTCGGCACTGAAACATTACCGAACTTGTGATCCTCACATCAATCGGGCATTTGTGCGGCGCAGGACGCCAAAGCTCGGCGCCGGCAGCCGACAAGTGCCGACCAAAGGGCCGACCCAAGGGCCGCCCAGGAATGAGGTCAAATGGTTGTATCGCTTTCGCGTCGCGGCGAAGTCGAGCCGTTCCACGCCATGGACATTCTGGCGGAAGCGAATCGGCTGAAGGCAACGGGCGTGCCGGTTGTTTCCATGGCCGTTGGCCAGCCGTCCGACCCCGCGCCGGCCGGGGTCAGGCAAGCGGCGACGAACGCATTGAAGATGGGGCGCATCGGCTACACCGACGCATTGGGTCTTTCCGGCCTGCGCGAGGCGATCGCGCAGCACTATGCCGACCACTACGGGCATGCCGTTTCACCCGGCCGGATCGCCGTCACCACCGGATCGTCGGCCGCCTTCAACCTGGCCTTTCTGGCGATGTTCGATCCAGGCGATCGTGTCGCCATCGCCGCACCCGGCTATCCGGCCTATCGCAACATCATGGCAGCGCTCGGCATCGAGATCGTCGAGATCGAGCTCCACGGTGATGCCTATCTCCACGCCGAACATCTGAAGGCCGCGCATCGCGAAAAGAAGCTGAAGGGTGTGTTGTTTGCCAGCCCGGCCAATCCGACCGGGGCAATTATCCCCGCCGACGAGCTGTCGGCGCTGGTGACGACGGCGCAAGAGCTCGGCATCGCCGTGATCTCCGACGAGATCTATCACCGGCTGGCTTACGCTGCGCCGGACACGACGGCGCTTGCCTACGGCCAGGACGTGACGGTGATCAATTCCTTCTCGAAATATTACTGCATGACCGGTTGGCGTATCGGCTGGATGGTGCTGCCGGAAGCATTGGTGCGGCCGGTCGAGCGCATCGCCCAGAGTCTCTACATCTCACCGCCGGAACTGTCCCAGATCGCCGCGATCGAGGCATTCAAGGCGACCGGGGAATTGGAGGCGGTGAAGGCGCGCTACGCCTGGAATCGCGAGCTTTTGATGACACACCTGCCCGAAATCGGCTTTGCGCTGGCGGCACCGATGGACGGGGCGTTCTACGCTTTCTGCGATGTCACCAGGCACACCAACGACAGTATGGCCTTCGCGCGCAAGATGCTGGCCGAGGCGCATGTGGCGGCGACGCCCGGCCGCGATTTCGATCCGCTTCAAGGCCATCGAACCATGCGCTTTTCCTACGCCGGCAGCCACGATGAGATGGTCGAGGCGATGATGCGCCTCGAACGCTGGCTGAAGTAGCGCGAATGCCGGAACTCGAACAGGCTTTGACCGAAATTGCCGCCGAAATGGCGGAGCGCACGGATCGCGGCGAAGTCGCGACCTACATTCCGCAGCTCGGCAAGGTCGATCCGAAAAAGTTCGGTATCGCCGCCGTGACCAATGACGGTCGCGTGCTGATGGCGGGCGACGCCGATGAGCCGTTTTCGATCCAGAGCATTTCGAAGGTGTTCACGCTGACATTGGCGCTCGGCAATGTCGGCGACGCGTTGTGGCAGCGTGTCGGGCGCGAGCCTTCGGGCAACCCGTTCAACTCGATCGTCCAGCTCGAGCATGAGAACGGCATTCCGCGCAATCCGTTCATCAATGCCGGCGCTATCGTCATTTCCGACATTCTGCTCGCCGGCCACCAGCCGCGCGAGGCGATCGGCGAGATCCTGCGCTTCATCCAGTTCCTGGCCGACGACGAGACCATCATCATCGACCGCGAGGTCGCGGCTTCGGAACGGGCCACCGGTTTTCGCAACTTGGCGCTTGCCAACTACATGAAATCCTTCGGCAATCTCAACCACGCGCCGGACCTGGCGCTGGGCGTCTATTTCCATCATTGCGCCATCGCCATGAGCTGCCGGCAACTGGCTTTGGCCGGCCGCTTCCTTGCCAATGGCGGCAAGAACCCGGCGACCGGCCATTCCGTTGTTTCGGCCGAGCGCGCCCGCCGCATTGGCGCGATGATGCTGACCTGCGGTCATTATGACGGCTCCGGCGATTTCGCCTTTCGCGTCGGCATCCCCGGCAAGAGCGGCGTTGGCGGCGGCATTTTGGCGATCGTGCCGGGCGTGGCTTCGCTCGCCGTCTGGTCGCCCGGCCTCAACGCCAACGGCAATTCCAGGCTGGGGTCGATTGCGCTGGAAAGGCTGGCGAAGATGATGAACTGGTCGGTCTTCGCGCCATAAAGATTTGGGGGCGCCATAGAGATTTGTGAGGCTTCAGACAAGAAAATTCCCGCGCTGTCGACAGGACAGCGCGGGATTCTTTGGTCAAAAGATCAGGCTAAACTACCGAAAAGCTTAGAAAAAGCCTTTCCGCTGCCACCAGCCGGCACGCTTCGGCTTTTCCTCGGTCTTTTCCTCTTCGGCAACAGTCGAAGACACGATCGGCTCAACCGGAGCATCTACCGGTACAGGCTTGCGTCGCGATGGGCGGACCTTCGGTTTTTCGTCGACGGTGGCCATGACTGTTTCCTCCGGAACAGGTGCGGGAGCCTCGGCAGAGGTTTCCGGCTCGGCTACCGGCGTCTCGGCGACGACGTCCGCCGCAGCCTTCTTCGGCTTGGCGGCGCGGCGCGGCTTCTTCGGCTTTTCGGCGCTCGGCATGTCGTCATTGGCCGGAGCAAGGTCCACAGGCTCTTCGACCGGCGTTGCTGCTACCGGCTCGCTGGAGACGGCTACGCCCTCCAAGACTTCGCCTTCGGACCTGTCAGCCGACTCGGCAGTGCCTGCATCGACCTCGCCTTCGTCCTCGCGGCGATTGCGCTTGCCGCCGCGCTTGCCGCGCCGGCGCTTCTTGCCCTGACCTTCATCCACCACTTGACCACCATCCGACGCTTCCACCGCCTCAGTGACGCCGACCTGGTCCTCGTGGTCTGCTTCGACGCCTTCATCGCTTAAGGCCTCGGATACGCCTTCGGCAGTGGCGGGGAGGGACGCGCCTTCCATTGGGGCGCCATGCTCGCGGTCGCGATCCTTGCCGCCGCGCCGTCTGCGGCGCTTGCGGCGCTTGCGGTCGCGGCCTTCGCCATCCTCGCTTGGTCTTGGCTGCTGCGGCTGCTGGGCTTGGCGCGGTTGCTCCGTCGGTGCAACGGCCTCGTCTTCCTCCTCCTCGATGACGATTTCGTCGGCGGGCTCTTCCGGCTCGACATAGGCGGGCAAGGTGCGCACCTCGACGAAGCCTTCAGGCTTTTCAGCCAGCGCGCCGCGGAAGATCGCATAATGCTGGGCGCCGACCGTGTCGTCGGCTTCGACGGTGATGGTCAGGCCGAAGCGGCTTTCGAGCTCCACCAGCGTGCCGCGCTTGTGGTTGAGCACATAGAGCGCGGTCGCCGCCGGCGTCCGCACCGTGATGTGGCTGCGCGAATCCTTGAGCAGAAATTCCTCGATCGCCCGCACCACCATCAGTGCGACAGACGAATCGGACCGCACATGGCCGGTGCCGCCGCAATGCGGGCAAGGCTTCATCGTCGATTCCAGCACGCTGGCACGGATGCGCTGGCGCGACATCTCCATCAGGCCGAAATGCGAGATGCGGCCGACCTGGATGCGGGCGCGATCGTTCTTGAGGTGATCCTTCAGCCGCTTTTCGACGGAGCGGTTGTTGCGATTCTCCTCCATGTCGATGAAGTCGATGACGATCAGGCCGGCAAGATCGCGCAGCCTCAACTGCCGTGCGACTTCCTCGGCCGCTTCCAGATTGGTGTGAAGCGCCGTGTCCTCGATCGAGTGCTCCTTGGTGGAGCGGCCCGAATTGACGTCGATGGCGACCAGAGCTTCGGTCTGGTTGATGATGATGTAGCCGCCGCTCTTTAGCGTCACCTGCGGCTGCAGCATGCGGTCGAGTTGCGCCTCGATGCCATTGCGTACGAAGATCGGCGTGGTGTCGCGGAACGGCTGCACGACCTTGGCGTGGCTCGGCATCAGCATGCGCATGAAGTCCTTGGCCTCGCGATAGCCCTCTTCGCCGGAAACCAGGATCTCGTCGATGTCCTTGTTGTAGAGATCGCGCACCGAGCGCTTGATCAGGCTGCCTTCCTCGTAGACCAGGGCAGGGGCCGTGGACTGCAGCGTCAGATTGCGGACGTTTTCCCAAAGCCGCATCAGATATTCGTAGTCGCGCTTGATCTCGGCCTTGGTGCGGCTTTCGCCGGCTGTGCGCAGGATGACGCCCATGCCCTGCGGCACTTCGAGATCGGCGACGACCTCCTTCAGCCGCTTGCGGTCCTGCGCGTTGGTGATCTTGCGCGAGATGCCGCCGCCACGCGCCGTGTTCGGCATCAGCACCGAATAGCGGCCGGCAAGCGACAGGTAGGTGGTGAGCGCCGCGCCCTTGTTGCCGCGCTCTTCCTTCACGACCTGCACCAGGAGGATCTGCCGGCGCTTGATCACTTCCTGGATCTTGTACTGGCGGCGCACCGGCTTGCGGCGGTTGCGCGCTTCTTCCAGCGCATCCTCGGCGCCGACCGATTCGACCTCATGGTCGTCCAGATGCGAGGACTGCACCTCTTCCAGCATGCCGCGATCATTGTCGGTGGACGTGGCTTCGCCGGCCGAGTCCGGCTGCGCCACGGCTTCGGAAATCACATCCGCTTCAATGCCGGCGGCGATGGAATTGGGTCCGCCTTCGGAAGGCCCAGTCTCATCATGGCTCGTCTCATCATGACTCGCGTCAACATGACCGGCGACATCCTCGCCATGTTCCGAAGTATCGGACGGCGTGTCGATATTTTCGGAAACGGCAGCGACGTTCTCCGCGACCGCATCCTTGCCGTGTTCGCCGCGCTCATTGGAACCGCTGTCATTGGAATCGACAGAATCGTCCGAATCGGCCGCACCTGCATCACGCTTGTGCTCGCCTCGGTCGCGGCTCTTGCCGCCGCGCCGGCGTCCGCGCCGCCCGCGATCGCGGCTCTGGCGGTCGTCGCCTTCGCCGTCCTCATCGTCCTCGTCTTCAGCCTCCTGCGCTTCCGCGCGCAGCAGCGCCTGACGGTCGGCGACCGGAATCTGGTAGTAGTCGGGATGAATTTCACTGAAGGCGAGGAAACCGTGACGGTTGCCGCCATATTCGACAAAGGCTGCCTGAAGCGAGGGTTCGACGCGCGTTACGCGGGCGAGGTAGATATTTCCTTTGAGCTGCTTTTTGTCCTGGGATTCAAAGTCGAATTCTTCAATACGGTTACCGCGAACGACGACAACACGTGTTTCCTCCGGGTGGGAGGCGTCTATCAGCATCTTGTTGGGCATTATTTCGTTTCCCCCCGGCAGCCGTCAGCCGCAGCTTGCGGGGCAAAGCCCGCCGCTGTGAGTGTGGATGAACATGGGTGCCGGGCAATTGAATGTCCGCCGGCCGCTGCCTGAGCGCCATAGCGGTGCCGCCCGCAGCCATAATGGCGCGGTTTGCTGCGGACCTTTCCATGATTGCGCTTGAAGCCATCGTAACCAGCAGAACCTTTTGAACCAAAGCCCGGGAAAACCGGACCAGCTTGTTTGCTCATACAGAGCCGGCGCGGGACAATCCCGGCCGTTTCCTCACGCAGGCGCTTCCCCCGCCACGGGCTCGCACCTGCGAAATTCGTCGCGATCACTTGATACCTTCTTCGCCTGAAGCGAAAGGAGCCGTCGTTCATCTGACCTGTAGCAGGAAGCTGCGGAGAAGGACGGTTCCAGGATTGCAGTGATCCACCATCGCTTTTATGATTTGGCGGGTTGGAAGGCAACCCCGATTTCCGATGCCGGCAAAAAGCAGTTCCGCAACGGAAGCACGGCTTTGAGCGTTGCATGAAAAGGCTTGGTTAACCTTCTCTGGATACCAATCGTTAATCGAGTTCGCGGCCTAACCGGCACTTCTACAAAACGACGACACTCCGACAAACAAGATTGGCCGACAAACAAGATTGGGCGCCTGGCGCCAAACCGGAGCGACTGGAAAGAGATGGGACTGGCAGTCTTCACGCACAAGAGTGGTCGCGCCGGAGGCATTTTTTTCTACGCCGCCTACTTCCGCGCTGCCCAATTCCGCGATGCTTGTCTGGTGTTGCTGGTTGTCGCTTGCCTGGCCTTTTCGCCGGTTTCCTTTGCCGCCGACGCGCCGCTCGCCGTGACGAGCTACAAAATGGCGGGTGACGCCACCAAGATGCGCATCGTCATGAATTTCGACCGCGAGCCCGACGTCAAATGGTTCCTGCTGCGCGGCCCCCACCGTCTGGTCGTCGACCTGCCAAGCACGAAATTCGCCATCAATGCCAAGGATGTGAAGGCGCGCGGCCTGGTCAGGAGCGTGCGCTACGGCGATCTCGGCGAGGGGGTGTCGCGGCTGATTCTCACCGGCAAGGGCCCGTTCGCCGTCGACAGGCTCGACGTGCTCAAGAACGATGACGGCAGCGGCTACCGCATCGCAATCGACATGTCTGCGGCGTCCGTGCGGGAGTTCGACGCCGCTCTTGCCAATCAGGCGCTGACCACCGGCTCGACGGTCTCTTCCGACAAGGGCGGCAGGGTCGGCACCGGCCCGGTCTCCAATCCAGGCCATCGCTTCACCGTCGTCATCGATCCAGGCCATGGCGGCATCGACGGCGGCGCCGAGGGCCTGAACGGCACGGTCGAAAAGAACGTCACGCTCGCTTTCGCCACCGAATTGCGGGAAAGACTTGCCGCAGTCGGCAAATACGACGTGTTCATGACGCGCGAGACGGACCAATTCCTGCGGCTGGACGACCGCGTGCGAATTGCCCGCCAGCACGAGGCCGATCTGCTCATTTCGATCCACGCCGACACGATCAGGGTCAAGGGCCTTCGCGGCGCAACCGTCTACACCGTCTCCGACAAGGCTTCCGATCCCGAAGCGCAGGCGCTCGCCGACCGTGAAAACCTTTCCGATCAATTCGCCGGCATGGAAATCAAGGACGACGGCAAGGAAGTGACCGACATACTGATCGACCTGATCCGCCGCGAGACGCACGGTTTCTCGATGCGTTTTGCCCAAACTTTGGTCGGCCAGCTTTCCACCAGCGTCGGCCTCATCAACAATCCGCAGCGTTCGGCCAGCTTCAAGGTGTTAAAGGCACCGGATGTCCCCTCCGTGCTGGTCGAACTCGGCTATCTGTCGAACGCGAAGGACGAGGCGCAACTGCTCAGCGCCGATTGGCGCGGCAAGGCTGCCCAGAGCATAACCAATGCCATCGCCCTGTTCGCCTCAGCCCGGGCCGGAGCCGGAGCCGGAACCGGAGGCTGAGATATCAGCCGCGCTACAACCAGAGGCAGCGTTGCACGACGACAACACCCTGCACTTATTTCCGCCATTCGAAGGCGAAATTCCAAGCTGCCGCATTTTGCCCACATGGTGGCGACATGGATTTTCGATTACCGGTCGGGATCGTCTCGAAAGCTTGCGCGAAAGGCGGCTTCGTTTAGGGGATTCCCGAACCAAGGACTGGAGCGGGCATGATTCGTCTCATTGGTTATTTCTTCGGCATCGGCACGGCGCTGGCCCTTTTGGTCGCGGCGGGCGTGGCGATCTATATCAGCCATTTGTCGAAGGATCTGCCCGACTACGAGGTCCTGGCCAAGTATGAACCGCCGGTGACGACCCGCATCCATGCGTCCGACGGTGCGCTGATGGCCGAATATGCGCGCGAGCGGCGCCTGTATTTGCCGATCCAGGCGGTGCCGGATCGTGTCAAGGCGGCCTTCCTGTCTGCCGAGGACAAGAATTTCTATAATCATCCCGGCATCGATATGACCGGCCTTGGCCGCGCTGTCATGGTCAATCTGCAGAATTTCGGCTCTGGCAAGCGCCAGGTCGGCGCCTCGACGATCACCCAGCAGGTGGCGAAAAACTTCCTGTTGTCCTCGGACCAGACCTACGAGCGCAAGATCAAGGAGATGATCCTCGCCTTCCGCATCGAGCAGGCCTATTCGAAGGACCGCATTCTCGAGCTTTACCTCAACGAAATTTTCTTCGGGCTTGGCGCCTATGGCGTCGCCGGCGCGGCACTCACCTATTTCGACAAGGCGGTGAATGAACTCACGGTGGCGGAGGCGGCCTATCTGGCGGCTTTGCCGAAGGGCCCCTCCAACTATCACCCCTTCAAATATGCCGACCGCGCCATCGAGCGCCGCAACTGGGTCATCGACCAGATGGTCGGCAACGGCTACGTCACGCAAGAGGAAGGCGCGAAGGCCAAGGCCGAGGCGCTCGGCGTCAAGCCACGC
Source organism: Mesorhizobium sp. WSM4842 (assembly GCF_055901575.1). Classification (NCBI taxonomy): domain Bacteria; kingdom Pseudomonadati; phylum Pseudomonadota; class Alphaproteobacteria; order Hyphomicrobiales; family Phyllobacteriaceae; genus Mesorhizobium; species Mesorhizobium sp. WSM4842. The sequence goes on along the minus strand of NZ_CM148372.1, from coordinate 4,764,201 downwards.
CGCTCCGGCACATATCTGTTCGCCGGCGAATACTTCACCGAGGAAGTGCGTCGCCAGATCAGCGCGCGCTACGGCGAGAATGCGCTCTACGAGGGCGGCCTGTCCGTCCGTACGACGCTCGATCCCAAGATGCAGCTGATCGCCCGCAAAGCCATGCAGAACGGCCTGATGAAGTTCGATACGCTGCGCGGCTATCGCGGGCCGGTGAAGACCATCAGCGTATCCGGCGACTGGGGCGCGCCTTTGAGCGAAGTCAAGGGACTGGACGACGTGCCCGAATGGTCGCTCGCCGTCGTGCTCGACAGCTCGGAGAGCGGCCTGTCGATCGGCCTTCGGCCGACCCGGCAGATCTCGGGCGAACTCGTCAAGGATCGCATCGAAGGCACCGTCAGCCGCGAGGACATGAGCTTCGCCATGCGTCATGTGGTCGGCGGCAAGACGGTCAAGGCCAAATCGCCGGCGGACGTGCTGAAGCCGGGCGATGTCATCTTCGTGCAGAAGAAAGAGGGAACGGACGGGGCCTATATCCTGCGCCAGGCCCCCGAAGTGGAAGGTGGCATGATCGCCATGGATCCGCATACCGGCCGTGTTCTGGCCATGGTCGGCGGGTTCTCCTACTCGCAATCCGAATTCAACCGTGCCACGCAGGCCATGCGGCAGCCGGGTTCGTCGTTCAAGCCGATCGTCTATTCGGCAGCCCTCGACAATGGCTATACGCCAGCTTCGGTGATCATGGACGGCCCGATCACCATCAAGAGCGGCAACACGACCTGGACGCCGAAGAACTACGATGGAAGGACAGCTGGCCCGGCGACCTTGCGGTCCGGCATCGAGAGGTCGCGCAATCTGATGACTGTGCGCCTGGCCAACGACATGGGCATGAAGCTGGTCGCCGAATATGCCGAGCGCTTCGGCGTCTATGACCGTCTGGCGCCGTACCTGCCGATGGCGCTGGGTTCGGGCGAGACCACCGTGATGCGCATGGTGTCGGCTTATTCGATCATGGCCAACGGCGGCAAGTCGATCAAGCCGACGCTGATCGACCGCATCCAGGATCGCTACGGCAAGACGGTGTACAGGCAGGACGAACGCGGCTGCGAAAATTGCAACGCCGCCGAATGGCAGAACCAGCCTGAGCCGGAACTGGTCGACAATTCCGAGCAGGTGCTCGATCCGATGACCGCCTATCAGATCACCTCGATGATGGAGGGCGTCGTCGAGCGCGGTACCGGCGCCACCGTCGCCGAACTCGGCCGCCACATCGCCGGCAAGACCGGAACGACAAACGACGAGAAGGATACCTGGTTCATCGGCTACACGCCCAATCTCGTTGTCGGCCTTTATATGGGCTACGATCAGCCGAAAGGTCTTGGCAAGGGCGCGACCGGCGGCGGTCTCGCAGCGCCGATCTTCAAGGACTTCATGCGCGTGGCGCTGGACGGCACGCCCAATGTCGATTTCCAGGTTCCCGAAGGCATGAAGCTGATCGCCATCAATCGCAAGACCGGCATGGCTGCCAACCCAGACGACGCTGGCGCCTTTATCGAAGCCTTCAAGCCGGGCACCGGCCCCGCCGACAGCTATTGGGTGATCGGCATGGGTGCGGACGGCTCCAACGCCTCCGGCGGCGCGCTGTCGCCACAGGCCAACCAAGCCATCCAGTCCGGCGGCGGCGGGCTCTATTGACATAGGACATGGTGTTCTGGGCCGGCTTTCGAGCCGGCCCATTTCGCTTTACAGGCGGCGGTGCCGTCCCTATGTATCGCGCCAACCCAGCTCTGTTTAAGCAACAGGGCACCATTTCAGCACAGGACAGAACGACCAGCCATGCGCGCGGAAACGCAGAACATTGTCGACGAAATCAGGCAGGCGATAACCCTGCTGAGGAGGCATCTTTGACTGGGATCAAGCCATAAAGCGGCTTGAATACCTGAATGTGCGTGCCGAGGATTCGAGTCTCTGGAACGAACCGCTGGAGGCGCAGAAGCTGATGCGTGAGCGCCAGGGCCTCGAGGAAGGCATCGCAGCGGTCAAAGGCCTCACCCAGGCGCTGGAAGACAATATCGGCCTGATCGAGCTCGGCGAGGAAGAGGGCGACGAGAGCGTCATCGCCGAGGCGGAAGCGGCGATCCGCTCGATGCGCGGCGAAGCAAAGGCCCGCCAGATCGAGACGCTGCTTTCGGGCGAGGCGGACGCCAACGACAGTTATCTCGAAGTCCATGCCGGCGCCGGCGGCACCGAAAGCCAGGACTGGGCCTCGATGCTTCTGCGCATGTACACGCGTTGGGCCGAGCGGCGGCGCTTCAAGGTCGAGGTGCTGGAAGTGCATGACGGCGAAGAGGCCGGCATCAAGTCCGCTACGCTGCTGATCAAGGGCCACAATGCCTATGGTTGGCTGAAGACGGAATCCGGCGTTCACCGTCTCGTGCGTATTTCGCCCTACGACAGCAATGCGCGCCGCCACACGTCGTTTGCCAGCGTCTGGGTCTATCCCGTAATCGACGATACGATCGAGATCGATGTTTCCGAATCGGATGTCCGCATCGACACCTATCGTTCGTCCGGATCGGGCGGCCAGCACGTCAACACCACCGATTCGGCGGTCCGCATCACCCATCTCGCCACCGGCATCGCGGTCGCCTGCCAGGCCGAGCGCTCCCAGCACAAGAACAAGGCGAAGGCCTGGGAGATGCTGCGCTCGCGGCTCTACGAGGAAGAGCTGAAGAAGCGCGAGGCGGTGGCGAACGCCACCGAAGCATCGAAGAGCGATATCGGCTGGGGCCACCAGATCCGCTCCTACGTTCTGCAGCCCTATCAGCTGGTGAAGGATCTTCGCACTGGCGTCGAGAGCACAAGCCCGTCGAGCGTGCTGGACGGCGACCTCGACGATTTCATGGAGGCGTCGCTGTCGCAGCGCATCGAGGGCGGCGCCGGCGAAGTGGTGGCCGATATCGACTGAAGCTCCTACGCCCCAAGCAGCAGGAACATCACGCTAGAGTAACAGGCTCTTCACTGTAATTGAGCGGTCGCTTTATGGCTTTGTTTTTTCATCGAATTTTCCACAACGACATCTACCTCCGGGTTAGATGTTGCAGGCCTGCCGGCACCTGGCCCGGAACCACTGCGAACTGAATCTCGTTATCCGCGATCCCATCTGCCGGGGTTGATGAAGTCACTCTCGTCAACCCCCGGCAGGCTGGTTCCGGTTGCAGATGTCGGCGCTCGGTTGCAAAGCAATTTCTTGCGCCAACAAAGGAATCAGCCCAGCATCCGAAGGGTGGGAGAAAAAGCATTTATGGCCGGACGCGGCGTATCTGCGACCTGACGATCCGGCCACTGGGAAGACACGTTCTGGGAACGGGCAAGCGAAACGCTTGATAACTCGGTGATAGGAACTGCGCCCATGCCCGCTCTCAAGACCCGATCGGCCTCTGCCGTCCAGACGGCGCGCCGCCTCCTGAATTCAATCATTGCGGTGGTGGCTCTGACCGCCGCCATCGTTGCATTTGCAGCGCCGGCTTTGGCGCACGACGCCACGCCGACTGCAGCGAAGCCGCAAGGCTGGAGTTACCCATTCTCCTGCTGTTCTGGCTATGATTGCCGCGCGGTCTCGCAGACGTCGATCAGCGAGCGTCCGGAAGGCTATGTCATCAAAGGGACAGGCGAGGTCGTGGCCTACAGCGATGCGCGGATCAAGAATTCGCCCGATGGCGAATATCACTGGTGCTCGGTCGCCGGCGCCAATGACGGAAAGACCATCTGCCTGTTCGTGCCCCCGTCGTCGTTTTAATGCGTGTCGCCCAAAGGCTTGCCCCAAGGGCCTGAGCGATGGCCTGACCCCCGAGGGTGCGCAGCGGTTTTGGGATAACGATATGCATCATAAAGATCGAAGCGCGCCACGCGTGACGCAGGCAAGCGAGTCTGCTGACAGACGGTTGTCAAGAGCGTCTCTTTATGTTGCCTTGCCGCGGACGGGAGGCAATCGTAAGGGAGGCGTTCATGACAATAAAGGCAAGCTGCCACTGCAGGGCGACGACGTTCGAAGTTTCGCAAGCGCCGCTAACCGTGACGCAATGCACCTGCTCCTTCTGCTCGAAACGCGGCTCGTTGTGGGCCTATTACACCCCGTCGCAATTCAAGCTCACCAGCCCACTCAAGAATGTCTCCTTCTACCGGTGGGGGTCGAAAACGATCAAACACGGTTTCTGCGCCACCTGCGGCTGCGGCACCTTCACCGAAACGCCGGATTGGTCGACCGGCAAGCCGAATTTCGACAATCCGAAAATCAGCGTTAATTCGCGCCTGTTCGACGATTTCGACCTCGATCAGGTCGAGGTCGTCGTGATCGACGGCAAGAATCTCTGGTAGCCGATAGTCTCTGGTAGCCGATCAGAATTGCGCAATACCGCGGCCGTGCAATTGACCGGGAAAAGCCATAGCCAGCCGCTTTTCCCGTTCCATTTTTCGCCGCATTTCATGTTACAAGCATTAGAGCGACGTGCGTCCACTTGGACGCACAAAGTACGCTCTAAGACTTTGAATCTATGTATCGGCCCGAAAATCGATGATTTTCGGGCCGATACAACGGAAGGGCTGATGCGGCGCGCCACCGGTGGGACCGCGGACTGGAGAGGGACTACCGAATGAAAAAGACTGTGCTCGTCGTCGTGGCGACGGCTGTGCTCGTGAGTGCCTGCACCACAACCGATCCGTATACCGGAGAGCAGAAGGTCTCCAACACTGCGGCCGGCGCCGGCATCGGCGCGCTGGCGGGTGCGGGGCTCGGCCTGCTTGCGGGCGGCAACGATCGCCGTAATGCGCTGATCGGCGCTGGCGTCGGCGCGCTCGCCGGCGGCGCCATCGGCGCCACCATGGACCAGAACGAGGCCGAACTGCGCCGGCAGCTTCAGGGCTCCGGCGTCAGCGTCACCCGCACCGGCGACCAGATCATCCTCAACATGCCGTCCGACATCACCTTCAACGTCGACCAGGATGCGGTGAAGCCCGGTTTCTATCAAGTGCTGAATTCGGTAGCACTTGTGCTGAACAAGTTCCGGCAGACCACGGTCGACGTGTTCGGCCACACCGACTCGACCGGTGGCGACGAACACAATTTCGACCTGTCGCAGCGCCGCGCGCTGGCGGTCGCCAACTATCTGTCCGGGCAGGGCGTCGATTCCCGCCGCTTCGCCGTCACCGGCTTCGGCAAGACGCGTCCGATCGCCTCCAATGCGACGGCCGCCGGCCGTGCCCAGAACCGCCGCGTCGAGATCCAGCTTTCACCGCTCACCTGAGCAAGACGAACAAGAAGACGGCATTGCACATGAGAACGGCCCCGCAAGGGGCCGTTCTTGTTTGCTTTTTGCTGGAGTGACGAGCGTCGGCGCCCATCGCTTCGGTTTCATAGTGTCAGGGGCGGGCCGGCTGATCGACAATTGCCGCAACGATCCGGCGCACGATCGGAAGGACAATCAGCAGGCTCGGAAACGCAACAAGCCATGATACGCCCCATGCGTATGACCAAGTCGCCACGAAACCGTTCGTCCAGCCGGTGCCGATCGCCGTCGAAACCGCCGAGATAATGCAGGTCATGAGGATTGAAAGAACGAACGGCATTACCACTGCACTGTAGGAAGGCGGCAGTTTTCTCAGCTTCAACGTCTTTTGCGGTGATGCATGCATGGAAATCTCCAATCAGAAAAATGTGCGTACGTGCTCGTGAGCGCGATCAGGCGACCTGTGCCGTTTGCAGGGCCAGTTCTCGGATAAAGCTTCGTAGCGAACGTGGCTCGCGGCCCAAGACGGCGCGCAATGTCAGACTGTTTCCGCCGAGGCCGTACTTGGCGTAGTGGTCATGTACTTTAGCCAGCAGCTGCAATTGGCGGTCATCGTAGGGAAGGCGGGCATTCGCTGCCCACTCGCCGAAGGTCGGCTCGCCAGCAGAGATCGAGCGGCCAAGTTCCTCACTCATCATTGAAGCGATCTCTTCCCGGCTATGCATGCCGTCCGCGCACAGCTCAAGGGTCGCATAAGACAACCACGCTTCGGTCAATGCGATCGCTGCCACTTCGGCGACATCGCGGTAATCGACACGCGCCAGCTTTGCTGTCTTTGGAAACGGTTCCGAGAAAACCCCATCCCTAACGACGGACGGCCAGGCGGCTGCAATATTCTGCATGAAATTGGCAGGATGCAGAATGGTGTAATCCATGTTCGTCGAATAGAGAGCATCTTCGACCGGCACCTTGCTCGCGTGATTTTTGAGCCTCGTATTGGTCGGCTGGATCACCGACGAGAAGACGAACTTTCGAACGCCTGCTCGTGCTGCAGCCTCCACCGTGGCAACACCCATGGCTGCTTCATCGGGGGCAAAGGCCGGTCCGATGTGAAAGACGCCATCGACGTCCTCGACGGCATTTTCGAGGCTCTGAGGGTCGCGCAAATTGCCGGTCACGACCTCGGATGCTCCGAGCCTCCAGGCCTTTTCGGCGCTCGCGGGGTCGCGAATAAATGCTCGAACGGTGGCATTGCGGCGGACAAGTTCAGGCACAACCAGTCCGGCAAATCGGCCTGTTGCGCCCACGACCAGAACGGTTGGATTGAGTGCTCGCATGACAATTCCCTTCCACGAAGCTTGCCCTTTCGGGATTTTCTTCGAGGCAAATAAAAGGTCGCGAACAGCGTTACAATTGTTTGGCTTTGCGATAGTTTCTCTCGATTTTCGAGAGAAAAGGAGATGCCATGAACCGGATAGATGATTTTGAAGCGTTCATGGCAGTCGTCGAGCACGGAAGTTTGACGGCCGCCGCACGTCGGCTGAACCGCTCACTGCAATCGATCAGCCGGTCTTTGGCGACGCTGGAGGAATCCGTCGGGGTCGAGCTTGTACAGAGAACCACGCGCCGTTCGACACCGAGCGAAGCCGGAGTGGCGTTTTTCCACCGCATCAAACCCGCCGTCGACGAAATAAACGACGCAAGACTTCAAGCCGCCAACCAGAGATCGGAGCCATCAGGTATCCTGCGCGTGAGCGCGCCAGTTCTGTTCGGCCCGGATTTCGTTGTACCTGTCATCGCCGACTACATGCAGATGTATCCGCGGGTCGAGGTTGACCTCCAGCTTTCCGATGGATTTGTTGATCTTGGTGCCGAGGGCCTCGATCTGGCAATACGGATCGGCAATTTGCCGGATTCCAGCTTGCGAGCCAGACGCTTGGGTGCGTTGCGGCGCGTCGTGTTCGGCTCGCCTTCCTACTTTGAACGCCGTGGCCGACCAACGCATCCTTTTGAACTGAGCAAGCACAGCTGCATTGTTCGAACCTCCGACCAGCGTCCAGGTGAATGGATGTTTCAGATTGAGGGGAAACCTCGGGCGGTGAAAGTGGCTGGCAGTTTTCGATCCAATTTGATGGCACCGATCTACGCCGCCGCAGTTCGCGGATTGGGTTTGGGTTACTCGCCCCTCTGGCAGATAAGGCATTCGGTGGACGATGGCCGCCTAGAGGTGGTTTTAAGCGAATTCGAGCCGGTGCCGGTGCCGATGCACGCCGTGTGGCCGGAAGGCAGATCATCGTCAGCCAAAGTTCGCGCGTTTCTGGATATGTTGCCGTCCCGTCCGGAATTCAAAAACCTGTAGCCACCGGATCAAACGAGACGACAGAGCGCGGTCGACCGCTCGTAGCCATAGACTTCGGCGAGACGCGCCCGGTTGCTTCCAACGCGGCGGCGGTCGACCCGCCTAGAACCGGCTCGCCGAGATCCAGCTTTCGCGCCACACCTGAGCAAAGCAAATATCGGACATGAAAACGGCCCCGCAAGGGGCCGTTTTCGTTGGCATTGAGAATTTCTGCTATGATCAGACCTTGGCGACGATGCGCATGAAGGCGGGCATGTCGTCGCCGAATCCGACGGTCGCGTCGTTGTCTTCCTGGCGATGGCGGGCAGGGCGATTGCCGTCGCGCTGCGGCCTGGTGTCGCCGCGTTCCGGCGCACGCTGTTCGTTGCGGTCGGGCGAAGCCTTACGTTCGGGCGAAGCTTGGCGCTCGCTATTTTCCGAGCGGATCGCTTCTTTGTGCGCGCGCCGCTCACCGGCATCGGCGACCGCGGCCTCGGCCACCACTGGCTGTTCCTCGCGCGCCGCATCCGGTGTTGCAGCTTCGCTTTGCCTGGCGTGGCGTTCGCGTGGCTTGCGTTCGCCCCTGTCCTTGCGGTCATCGTCCTTGCGGCCGGCGCGGCGCGGGGCGCCGCGGCCACGGCGGGGAGCATCGTCCTCTCCGCCCTCGCTGGCGACGACCGTCGACAGGTCGCCATCGTGCCACTCGATCTTGTTGCCGATCAGCCGTTCGATTGCGTCGATGTATTTGGTGTCGGATTTGGTGGCGATGGTGAAGGATTTGCCGGAGCGTCCGGCGCGGCCGGTGCGGCCGATGCGGTGGACATAGTCCTCGGCATGGATCGGCACGTCGTAATTGAAGACGTGGCTGACATCGGGGATGTCGAGGCCGCGCGCCGCAACGTCCGACGCAACGAGGTAGCGCAATTTGCCGTCACGGAAATTGGCCAGCATCTGCATGCGCGCGCGCTGGTCCATGTCGCCATGCAGCGCGCCGGCGTCGAAATCATATTTCAGCAGCGAGCGGAAAAGCTCCGAGACCTCGATCTTGCGGTTGCAGAAGATGATGGCGTTCTTCAGCTCCGCATCCTCGGCCCTAATCAGATTGCGCAGCGTTTCGCGCTTGTCCCAGGGTTTCGAGCCGGATTTCACCAGCCGCTGGACGATGTTGGTGGCGGCGGAGGCGGCCTTCGAAACCTCGACGCGCACCGGCGCGTGCAGGAATTTCTCAGTGAGTTTGGTGATCTCAGGCGGCATCGTCGCCGAGAAGAACAGCGTCTGCCTGGTGAACGGGATCATCTCGCAGATACGCTCGATATCGGGGATGAAGCCCATGTCTAGCATGCGATCGGCCTCATCGATGACGAGGATTTCGACGCCGTTGAGCAGAAGCTTTCCGCGCTCGCGGTGGTCGAGCAGGCGGCCGGGCGTCGCGATCAGCACGTCGGCGCCGCGCTCCAGCTTCTTGTCCTGCTCGTCGAACGACACGCCGCCGATCAGCAGCGCGATGTTGAGCTTGTGGTTCTTGCCGTATCTGATGAAATTCTCTTCGACCTGCGCGGCAAGCTCGCGCGTCGGCTCGAGGATCAGCGTGCGCGGCATGCGAGCGCGGGCCCGGCCTTTTTCGAGCCGGGTCAGCATCGGCAGCACGAACGAGGCCGTCTTGCCGGTGCCGGTCTGGGCGATGCCCAAAATATCCTTGCCGAGCAAGGCGTGCGGTATGGCGCCTGCCTGGATCGGCGTCGGTTCGGTGTAACCGGCATCGGTGACTGCGGAAAGGACCTTCGGCGACAGGCCGAGGTCTGTGAAGGTCAACGCTTCTTGAGCGATCTGGGCGTCTGAGGACAAGTTTGGCTGTCTTTGGCTGGTTCGGGGGCGCAACATAAGCAGTCGCGGCAAGCGCCGCGCGCCTGCAAGATTGGTATTGCAGGTAGGCGCAAGCCCACGATTTGTCAACAGAAACGGGCGGGGATTGGCATGATTGTGAAGTCGTAACCTTAATCGCGATGCTTAATCGAACTGGCTATTGCTGTACCGGCTCAGTAACGGAACTGTTCGGCGAGAATGCGCTCGTTCCACGAGTGGCTCGGATCGAACAGCAGCGTCGCCGTCACCGTTGGCGATTCTTGCACCGTAACCGAGGTTACGGCCTTCACCTCGGTGTGGTCGGCGGCGGCGTTCACCGGCCGCTTTTCCGGCTCCAGAATGTCGAAACGAACCGTCGCCTTGTCGGACAGCAGCGCGCCGCGCCAGCGGCGCGGGCGGAACGGACTGACCGGGGTCAGCGCCAGCAGCGGCGCGTCTAGCGGCAGGATCGGTCCGTGCGCGGAAAGGTTGTAGGCGGTCGAGCCGGCCGGCGTCGCGACCATCACACCGTCGCAGTTCAATTCCTCCAGCCGCACTTGCCCGTCCACGGTGATACGGATCTTGGCCGTCTGGTAGGACTGGCGCCACAGCGCAACCTCGTTGATAGCCAACGCCGAGATCGTTTCGCCCTCTGCCGTCACCGCCTGCATCTCCAGCGGACGGATCGTTTCGGCAACGGCCGCCGCGATGCGCCCGGTCAATCCGCTGGCGCGGTATTCGTTCATCAGGAAGCCGATGGTGCCACGGTTCATGCCGTAGACCTTTTTTCCCGTGCTCATCGTGTCGCGCAAGGTCTGCAACAGGAAGCCGTCGCCGCCGAGGGCGACGACGATCTCTGCATCCTCGATGGACGCCTGGCCATAGCGCGCCGACAGGCTCTCCAGCGCCGCCTTGGCGTCGGCTGTGTCGGACGAGACGAAGGCGAAACGGCTGGCGGCTTTGTTCATGGCTCCCCAATGTCGACGGTTGGTGGCGACCGGCTGGTGGCGCCCGGTTGCTTGGGCCGCGCCAGCGCCGGGTTAGCATGGGCGGGCAAATCTGCAAAGGGAGGCATGTGGCGCTGCTCGACACAGCGCCGGGAAGAGCTGCCGGTCAGGTGCTCGCGCATCATATCGGGTGACAAGCGAATGTGATGGTTAAGACGGGGATTAAACTCTCGTAAAGCCGGATCGACCATGCTAGCCGGCAGTGGATGGGCGGCGTGGGGGCCAGCCAGTCGGACCAATCTATTGCCGGTAACACGCCTGATTATCATCGTCCTGATGCTGGGAAGTTTTGCTCTTGCCTTTGCACAACTGGTGCGCCAGTCGGAAGAGACGAGTTTGAGACCCCAGCCCACGGCTTCACGCTGCGGCGACGCCGCCGGCACACCGTGCCCGCAAAGGGCGTTGTGAATTCGCCAGGCACTTCCTGCGATACGAAAGACCGGTGCTTATCGCGCCTGCAGCAGATGGCAGCCGGCCTGCCGCTTTTGTGCGAGATACTCGTCGATAAGCTGGCGATAGCGCACCTTGCCGAAGCTCGGGAAGTGGCCGCCATGCACGACCGCGACTTTGAGCTCGCGCATCCGTAACAGCGTCTCGACATAGTCGTCGACGGCGGAATGATAGACATCGTCGATCAGCGGGCCGTCATAAATGATGTCGCCGGACAGCAGGGTGCCGGTCTTCTTCTCGTAGAGCGCAATGCCGCCGGGCGAATGGCCCGGCGTGTGGATCACCTCGAAGGCGCGGTCGCCGAGATCGATCACGTCGCCTTGTTCGAGCAAGCGATCGGCCGGCGCCGGCAGGATCCCGTAGCGCGCCGTATCCCAGCCTTGCGGCATTCCGTCGAACATTGCGTCGGTGGCATAGCGGTCGGCGAGCGTCCACTCATTGCGCGGATCGGCGAGGATTTCCGCTTCGGCCGCATGCACGCAGCGGTCCGGAAATTCGTGATGGCAGCCGATATGGTCGAAATGGGTGTGGCTCGCCACGCAGGTGAGCTTTCGCTCCGTCACCAGCGGCACATGGCGCCGCAGGCTGAAATGGCCGAGGCCGGTGTCGAACAGAAGATCGTGGTCGCGACCGCTCACATGCCAGATGTTGCAGCGGAAGAACGGCTTGATCCACGGCTCGTGGATCAGCGTCACGCCATCACCCATGCGGATGGTTTCATACCAGTTCGCTGCATCAATGACCGGAAGCGCGCCCATGGCTCAACTCGTCAAAAAGATGATATCGCCAGCGTCGCACGAAACCGCAACGATGTCGCCCGGCTGGACGGCCGCAGCGGCAGCAACCCTGGCGATGAAGTGCAGCGTCGGGTCTTTCTCGGAGACAGCAAGCACGCGCTTGAAGCTGCCTTGAAACACAACGTCGCTCACCTTGGCCGTGCCGAACCCTACAGCGCCGCCGGCCGCGCCGAGGACAAGATGCTCCGGACGGACGGCGAGGGCGACAGTCGTCCCGGCCGGCAATGTGCCGGTCAGCGAAAGCGGTCCGACCTGCGTCGCGACAGTGATTGTTCCGTCCTTCGCCGCCGTCACCGCTCCTGAAATCAGCGTGCTTTCGCCCATGAAAGTCGCGGAAAAGCGCGTCGCCGGCCGCGCATAGACGCGCTCTGGCGGCCCTTCGTCCTCGATGCGCCCGTCATTCATCACCACGCAATGGTCGGCCAGCGCCATTGCCTCTTCCTGGTCGTGGGTGACGTGGATGAAGGCTGTGCCGACCCGTTTCTGGATCGCTTTCAGTTCGTCCTGCATCTGCCGGCGCAATTTTAGGTCGAGCGCGCCGAGCGGTTCGTCGAGCAGCAGTACGGCCGGCTCGACGACAAGGGCACGGGCCAGCGCTACACGCTGCCGCTGGCCGCCGGAAAGCTGGTGCGGCTTCTTGTCGAAGGCAGTCGCCAGACCGACCAGCGCCAGTGCCTCGCGCGCCCGCGCGGCCCGTGTCGCGGCATCGACACCTTGCATGCGCAGGCCGAAGCCGACATTGCTGCCGACGCTCATATGCGGAAACAGCGCATAGTCCTGGAACACCGTCGTCGTCGGCCGCTTCGCCGGCGGCACGGCGGTGCAGTCCTCGCCGCGGATCAGCACTTTGCCTTCGCTCGGCGTGACGAAGCCGCCGAGAATGGACAGCAGCGTCGTCTTGCCGGAGCCCGACGGGCCGAGCAGGATCGTGTAGCTGCCCGGTTCGATCGTCAGCGAGACGTTCTTCAGCACGGTATGCTGGCCGAAGCGGTGCGAGACAGAGCTTATGTCGACCAGTGGCGCGGTCATGCCGGCTTCCTCCGCAACAGCATCAGTTCAAAAAACACCACCAGCACGATGGAGACGGCGAAGACCAGCGAGCCGACGGCGTTGGTCTTGGGATTGAGGCCTGAGCGCAGCAGGTTCCAGATCTCGACCGGCAGCGTCGTGTCGAAGCGCGTCAGCAGGAACGAGATCACGAATTCGTCCCAGGAGAAGGTCATCGACAGGAAGAAGCCGGCGAAGATCGCCGGTGCCATGACAGGCACGGTGATCAGCAGCAGCACCTTCCATTCGGGCGCGCCGAGGTCGCGCGCGGCGCGCTCGATATTGATCTGGTGGTCGCCCATCTGGCTGTAGATGATGGCAAAGCACAGCGGCAGGTTGATAACGACATGGCCGATGCCGGCGGCAAGCAGCGATTTTGGCACGCCGGCCCAATTGAACAGCACCAGCAATCCCATGCCGATGATGAGATAGCTCACTGTCAGCGGCAACGTGATCAGCCCGCGCATCAGGCCTGAGCCCGGCAGGGCGAAACGCGCAAAACCCCAGGCAGAGAGGAAACCCAGCGCGACGGCTGCAGCTGAGGAGAGAGCCGCCACACCAAGCGAATTGACCAGTGCCGAGGTCAGCCGCGTGTCGGCGAGCACGGCGTCGTACCAGCGCAGCGACGGCCCGGTGAAGGGCGGGATCGGAAACGACGTCGCCTGCAGCGAAAACAGCACCAGCACGACCACCGGCAGGAAGATGAAGCCATAGATGGCGACCGCGTAGAGCCAAGAGAAAATACGGACAAGAGCGCGCATGGTCAGGCCCGCTCGATCTTCAGCCAGCGGGCGCAGGCGAGATAGGCGACAGTGACAACCGCCATCAGGATGATCGACAGCGCCGAGGCGAGCGGAAAATCGCCGCGCCGGCCGATCTGGATCATCACCAGCTGCGGCATCAAAAGCTCGTTGTTACCGCCCAGGATCTGCGGCGTGATGTAGTCGCCGATGCACAGCACGAAGGTGAGAAAGGCGCCGACCATGATGCCGGGCAAGGTCAGCGGCAGGACGACATGCAGGAACGTGCGCACCGGCCCGGCGCCGAGATCGGCGGCGGCTTTGCGGTAGCTCGGGCTGAGCTGCTTCAGATTGGCGAAGATCGTCAGCGTCAACAGCATGACGAAGAAATGGACGAAGCCAGTGATCGTGGCCAGCCGTGTGTTGGCGAGCTGCAGCGGCTCGCTGAACAGGCCGGAGCCGGTCAGCGCACGGTTGATCACGCCGTTCTGCGCCAGCACCAGAAGCCAGGAATAGGAGCGCACGACATAGGAGGTCCAGAACGGCAGCACCGCCAGCATCAGCGCCAGCCGCTGCCAGCGCTCCGGCACCTGTTCGGCCAGGATCCAGGCGAAGGGGTAGGCGAGCAGCACCGAAATCACTGTGACGATGGCGGTGACCTGCAGCGAGTTCACCATCGCCTGCCAATAGGCCGGATTGTTGAAGAACTGGCTGTAGTTGGACAGGGTGAAGCCGCCGCCGTCATGCGCCGTAAGGCTGGAAAACCCCATGGCCAGAAAAGGCAGCACGAAGAACAGCAGCGTCCAGCCGAGCGCCGGCGTGACCAGCGCCCAGGGCAGGGCACGCCCGGTGTTTCCAGTAGCGCTCACGACCGGCGACCGGTCACTGCGCCTGCAGCATTTCGGTCCAGACGTCCTGCATTTTCTTGTCGAGATCGGCGTTCGGCGCCGGGTAGGGCTGGGCGCGGGCGAGGAAATCCGGCTGCTCGTCGAAGCGCAGGATCTTCTTCTGCTCGTCGCTCAGCGCCGCCTTGGTGTTCGCCGGCATACCCCAATAGCAGGCAGAGGTCGCAAGCCGCGCCTGGCCTTCAGGGCTCATAATGTACTGGATGAACTTCAGCGCCATGTCCTTGTTTTTGGAATCCTTGAACATGGCCAGCGACTGCGACCACAGCACAGCACCTTCTTTAGGGATGGAGAAGTCGAGGGCTGGGTTCTCCTTGGCCAGCCCGGCCGTCACCCACTCGCCGCCGCCGACCAGAATGTCGACCTCGCCGGTCGCCAGCGCCGTCTGGCTGGCGGTCACCTCGCCGACCAGCTTGGCGTTGGCCTTCATCTTGAGCAGCTCTTCCTTGATGGCGGGAAGGTCGGCCTCGGTCAGTTCGGCGGTCTTCTTGCCGATCGCCAGTGCTGCCATGCCGATGACCGGCAGATAGTAGTCATAGATGGCGATCTTGCCCTTGTACTTGTCGCCGGTCAGCGCGGCCAGCGACTGCATGTCGGCCGGATCGACCTTGGTCTTGTTGTAGCCGATGGTGTTGTAGCCGAATTTTTCGGTGATGCCGTAGCGCTTGCCGTCGACCACGGTGGAACTGTCCATCTTCACTTGGGGAAAGAGGTCGGCCAGCGGCAGTTTGTCTTCCGGCAGCGGCTCGAACAGGCCCTTTTCGACGCCGCGCGGTATGTCGATGCTGTCGATCACCATCACATCCCAGTCGCCGGGTTGCGACTGTTCGACAATCGCCATACCGGCGCCGGTGCCCTCGAACTCCTTGACATTGACCTTGACGCCATTGGCCTCCTCGAAAGGCTGCAGCAGCGCCGGGTCGGCGTGATCGCACCAGATCAGAGCGTTGAGATCCGCAGCCTGAGCGAAGCTGCCCGTCGCCAGCAGCAGTGCTGTCGCAGCACAAGCGGCGTGGAGATGGCTCTTCAGAACGGAAAGCGGATTCTTGGCAGTTGGATTCGGGGTCGTCAGGTGAATGCGCATCGAGTGTTCTCCCTTGCCTTTTTGGCTTGTGGCAAAAATTGAACCAATTCAAAAATTGAGTCAATTCTGTTTTTATGGCAAATAGCCGATATGAGCGGATTGCGGGCAAGGCAAAAGGCGGATCGGCATCGCCGTATCATCGAGGCGGCGGCGGAGCTTTTTCGCGATGCCGGCTATGAAGGCGCCAAGATCGAGACCATCGCAGCTCAGGCCGAGGTCTCGGTCGGCACGATCTACAACTATTACCAGAACAAGGGCGATATCCTCGGCGCCATCGTCTCGATGGAGGTCAACGAGGTGCTCAATGCCGGGCAGGGCGTCGTCGCCAACCCGCCGGCCAATGTCGGAGATGCGCTCGATACGCTGCTCGGCATCTATATCGAGCATTCGCTGCATTATCTCAGCAAGGAGATGTGGCGGCAGGCGATGGCGATCTCGACTCAACTGCCCGACAGCCCGTTCGGCCAGGCCTATACCGCGCTAGACCGGGCGCTGACCGAGCAGATCCGCGCGCTGATCGCCCGGCTGCAGGGGCTCGGCCTGGTGCGCCGGGATATCGATGGACACGCCTTGGGCGAACTGGTGTTCAACAACATGAACATGATGTTCATCGAGTTCGTGAAGCGCGACGGCGCCAGAATTGCCGAATTGCGCGCCGCGATACGCCGGCAGAACCGGATTCTGGTGGCGGCGATCGCGGTGTGAGGGGCGGGATCTCCCGATGGGACTTCTGGTGGCCCGGACGCCGCTAAGCCGCAATCGCGCCGGTTCAATTCAGCCGGTGGTGCGTGGAGCACTCCCGCTGCTGACTTCCCATATCGGCGCGATCGGCGGTTTACCGGGCATGCCTTGGCGGCCGCGCACGCGGAAACGGCACGACGGTCAATGGCGCCTTGCGGAATTCCGCGATGGCTATTTCTTCAATCAGGGAGTCGAGTGCCTCGCCGACGCGTTGGCTCGTTTCGTCCATGCCGCAGAGCCGGTTTTGGGCACACTCCAAGAGCTCGCGCGCTGCAGCGAAGTCGCTTCGCATAACACCACCCGTTGTTTAGCCCACCGCACAGACATTGTCGGCGCGCTAAATTGAGCGATTGCTAATATACACAGGCGCATTTTAATCGAATGGCATTAGAATGGCCGGGAGCAGGAGATGCCGGCCGGTCTGCATCCCTGGTGCTTCCATTGGTTCTGATTCCCTGGGCACGACCCGGAGGACCTGGGGAGGGCATGGGCGCTTTGCGTTGCAGAACGCGGGAGATTAGTCCCGATACGATCTTGGACGGCCGAGAAATTCTCTCGCGGCAGCGATTTGGCGTCGATGCTCGCGGAGGAAGGTCAGGCTGAAACAAATCGAAAAGGCCAGCCCTGAAAGGGTTATCGTTGCTTGCGAGGTCGGATCAGGATCGTGAATTAGCAGGAAGCGGAAACCGAGCGCCAACGCGAGGGCAGCAAGGCTGCCATACATGCCACCAATAAAAGGTGCGATCGTGCGTTTCTGCTCCAACGGCGACTCCTATGGTTACCGCCAGGGAATACCTGTCGTTCCGCTATGGGAATATATGCGTTGGACCTGATATGCTACCGATCCCGACGGCCCCGGCCTGTGGAAATCGGGGATGAGCAGATATCGCCAGCCCGTGCTGTTGTTTACTGGTGCCCCCGGACGGAATCGAACCGCCGACCTTCGGTTTACAAAACCGCTGCTCTACCAGCTGAGCTACAAGGGCACGGCCCTCCGGTTAGCATATTTGTTGTGCCAGTAAAGACAAAACTCCGTTTGAACGCGCCGGAGCTGCCGGCGCGGGCATCCTGAAAACGGCCAATTCGCCTCCTATATTGATCGAAGGTGCAATCGCATAGGCGAGGGTGTCGCATGGTGAGACTTGTCGTCATTGCCCTGGTCGTCGTCGTGGCCTGGATTCTGCTGGTGAAGCTCATCAAGGATTTGAAGGGCGCTAACGTCGACTGGACCGGCGTCACCACCATTATCGGCTTCATCGCGCTTGCCTTCTGGCTGCGCCATATCACCGGCATGGGCTGAGGCCTCCCGCCGGTGCGACTGTCGATCGGCGCTCTCGCCGGTCGTAATTTGCGCGCCTGACTGCAAACCTGTTCAGTTCGGCCGCTTTTGCGCTTTTGAAAAAATCCAAAAAAACCGTCGAACCTTTTTCCTTGCTGCAACGACTGATGGTCAAGAGGCGGGATGGATCGCCTCTCAGACAACGCAGCAAGGAGATCGTCATGTTCAAGCGCACCATCGTTTCCGGCCTCATCGCCACCACTGTCGCCGCCGCCATGCTGGCCGGCACCGTTCAGCCTTCGGCCGCCCATCACAAGCACCATCACAACAAGCACCTTGGCATCGGCATCGCCGCCGGCGTCGGCGGCTTCCTGCTCGGCAGCGCGCTCGCCCAGCCGCGCACCGTCTATATCGAGGAAAATGGCGGCTCATGGCACGTCCGGCGCTGCCTCAACCGCTATCAGAGTTACGATCCGTACTCGGACACCTATGTCGGCTACGACGGCTATCGTCACCGCTGCCGGCTTTGAGGGGAGGTGAACCGTTTCAGGCAAGGGAAAAAGGGGCACCCACTGCCCCTTTTTCAGCTGTCTGGGTTGCAAAATTGAGCCCGGCACCGCAACCGGTTCCAGCGAGGGATGTACAGGGATTTTTCGACAGCTTAGTCTGGCGGTGAAGGCACCAGAGGGAGAGGGACGCTTGGACGAGCACGAACCCAAGGAAGAGCAGATTGAGACGGATTTCCGCAACGGCACGATCACCACCGTCGGCATTCTACTGGGCTTTCTCGCTGGGCTTCATCACGCATTGGGCCGCCAACCCGCTCCCTTGGGAAATCTATCACCTGGCAGCCGTCGTGCCGATTTTGATAGGCATTGCCTTGCAGATACGAGCGCTGCGGTTGCTGCTCGACACAACGTCTCTACAGCGACGCGTCTATGAACGCGCCACCCGCATCTTCATCGCCGGCCTCATCTTCACCGCCTGCGGAGTTGGGCTGGCGATGCTGCTTGATTTCTACGACCTATCGACCAAGAGCGCGGTGCCCGGGGCCTAGCTCATCCTGACAGATGTCGCACCATTCGGCGCCGGTCAGCGCCGCCATGCGCTCGACGCCTATTTTCACCGCTGCATTGGTTGCGCCGGCCGCTGGCACGACCTGATCGTAGGCGCGCAGCGATACGTCGCAATAGACCGGCAACGGCGAGGCGAGGCCGAAGGGGCAGACGCCGCCAATCGGATGGCCAGTGATTTCGGCCACCTGCTCGGCATCGAGCATGCGCGGCTTGCCGCCGAATGCATCGCGCGATTTGCGATTGTCGATGCGCGCGTCGCCGCGGGCGACGACCAGCATGACCCGGTCACCGACGCGCAGGCAGATGGTCTTGGCGATCTGCCCCGGCTCGACGCCGTGCGCCTCGGCCGCGAGCGCGACGGTCGCCGAGCTTGTCGGCGTTTCGATCACCTCGATGTCGGGGGCATACTCGGCGAAGAAGGCTTTGACGGATTGGAGGCTCATGCGTCTTTCGGGCGTCGGCTGGCGGAAGGTGGACGCAAACTTGGCCGTAGCCGGGCGGCTGTCAAGGTGAGCGCGTAGCGCCAATCTCGAAGAGTGAACCCGGTCCGGCGGCGCGGCTTGGTGAAGAAGGGGGCGGCAGACCACCAATCATCCTGGTTATTTCCGTTGCGGCTTCGCGCACCAGGGGGCCGATCTCGACCAGCCGCTCCGGCGTCACCCGCACTGTCGGTCCCGAAACCGAAACCCCGCCGATCGGCTCGCCGAACTCGTTGAAGATCGCGGCGGCCACGCAGCGCATGCCGGGATGCCGCTCCTCGTCGTCGACCGACCAGCCGCGCAGCTTGATCGTCGCCAGGTCGCGGGCCAGCGCCGAGATGTCGGACAGCGTCTTTTCGGTGAAGCGCTCCAGCCCGGCCCGGCGCAGGATGGCGCCGACGCGCTCTGGCTCGAGATGCGCCAGCACCGCCTTGCCGATGCCCGACGCATGGAAGGAACTGCGCGTGCCCGGCCGGAAGAAGGCGCGGATCGCCTGATGCGTCTCGACCTGGCTGACGAAGACGACGCAATCGTCCTCGGCGACGCCGAGATTGGCGGTCTCGCCGGTTTTCTCCATCAGTTCCTGCATGACGGTGCGGGCGCGGTCGACCAGTTTGCGGCGGCGCAGGAATGCCGCGCCCATGCGATAGGTCTCGACGCCGATCGACCAGAGCTGGTCGGTGCCGTCGAACTCGACCATGCCGTGGTTTTCCAGCGTCGTCAGCATGCGGTAGGCGGTGGAGGCGGGGAGGCCGCTCTGCGCGGCGACCTCGCTCAGCGACAGACCGCTGCCGTCGGCGACGATGGCGAGGATGCGCAGCGCCCGGTCGAGCGACTGCACCGAAGCGGCGCCTGACGGACCGTGGAAGGCACGCGGCCGCCCGCGCTGGCGTTTTTCGGTGGTTTCCATGGCGGCATTCTTGCCGATTTCGCCAAATGCGCAATGAAAAAGTTTTTCACCAATTTGCCAGGCAGTTTTATGGAAAACGGAAAACACAATGAAATCAGAATGTAGTCGCCGGTTCTTCGAAATGAAAAAATATTTTGAAAAAATTGAAAAATAGCCGGCGCACTGGCATTCTCGGCCAGCAACAAATTCCGTGGAGGCTGACATGGCCAGGATGCGCGCGGTCGACGCAGCGGTTCTCGTTCTCGAAAAGGAAGGCATTTCCTGCGCCTTCGGCGTGCCGGGTGCGGCGATCAACCCGTTCTATTCGGCGGTAAAGGCGAGGGGTACGATCCGTCACATCCTTGCACGCCATGTCGAGGCGGCATCGCACATGGCCGAAGGGTATACCCGCGCCAAGTCAGGCAATATTGGCCTGTGCATCGGCACTTCAGGCCCGGCCGGCACCGACATGATCACCGGTCTCTATTCGGCCGCGGCCGATTCCATCCCGATCCTCTGCATCACCGGCCAGGCGCCGCGGGCGCGTCTCAACAAGGAGGATTTCCAGGCCGTCGACATCGCCGCCATTGCCGCACCGGTCGCCAAATGGGCGGTCACCGTCATGGAACCCTACCTCGTGCCGATGGCGCTGCAGAAGGCGTTCCACCTGATGCGCTCGTCGCGGCCCGGTCCGGTGCTGATCGACCTGCCGGTCGATGTGCAACTGGCCGAGATCGAGTTCGACATCGATGCTTATGAGCCGCTGGTGCCGTTCAAGCCGGCAATGTCACGCAGCCAGGCTGAGAAAGCCTTGGCGATGCTCAACGCGGCCGAAAAGCCTGTCATCGTTGCCGGCGGCGGCATCATCAACGCCGATGCCTCGGATCTGCTGATCGAGTTCGCCGAAGTCACCGGCGTGCCCGTGATCCCGACGCTGATGGGCTGGGGCGCGATTCCCGACGACCACCGGCTGATGGCCGGCTTGTGCGGGCTGCAGACGTCGCATCGCTACGGCAACGCGACGATGCTAGAGGCCGACTTCGTCTTCGGCATCGGCAACCGCTGGGCCAACCGCCATACCGGCTCGGTCGACGTCTACACCAAGGGCAAAAAATTCATCCATGTCGACATCGAGCCGACCCAGATCGGCCGTGTCTTCGCGCCGGATCTCGGTGTCGTCTCGGATGCCGGTGCGGCACTGAAAATGCTGCTCGACGTCGCCACCGAATGGAAGACGGCGCGGAAACTGCGCGACTGGTCGGGCTGGGCCAGAGAATGCCAGGGCCGCAAGAAGACGATGAAGCGCAAGACGCATTTCGACCAGGTGCCGCTGAAGCCGCAGCGCGTCTACGAGGAGATGAACAAGGCATTTGGCCGCGATACCACCTATGTCACCACGATCGGGCTTTCGCAGATCGCCGGCGCGCAGTTCCTGCATGTCTATAAGCCGCGCAACTGGATCAATTGCGGCCAGGCCGGTCCGCTCGGCTGGACGCTGCCGGCCGCACTTGGCGTTCGCGCCGCCGATCCGCAGCGAAACATCGTCGCGCTTTCCGGCGACTATGATTTCCAGTTCATGATCGAGGAACTGGCGGCCGGCGCGCAGCACAAATTGCCCTATATCCATGTCGTGGTGAACAATGCCTATCTCGGCCTGATCCGCCAGGCGCAGCGCGGCTTTTCGATGGATTTCGAGGTCAGCCTCGCCTTCGAGAACGTCAACCGCAAAGACGATCCCGAGGCTGGCTATGGCGTCGACCATGTTGCTGTCGCCGAGGCCATGGGCTGCAAGGCGGTCCGGGTGCGCAGGCCGGAGGAATTCGCCGGCGCGTTCAAGCAGGCGCAGCGCCTGATGAAGGATCACCAGGTTCCCGTCGTGCTTGAATTCATCTTAGAGCGCGTCACCAACATTTCGATGGGCACGGAAATCGATGAGATCACCGAGTTCGAGGAGCTTGCCGAACACCATGAAGACGCCCCCACGGCGATCGTCATGCTCGATTAAGCTGCGCTGATATTCACGTGATGCCGGCCTGACCTGATCTCACCACAGCTTGGGCCGGGCGAAAACAAGGAGAAACAAGGAGAAACAAGATGCCGCGTTTTTCAGCCAATCTCTCGATGCTCTTTGGCGAGCACGATTTCCTCGACCGCTTCGATGCCGCCGCCCGCGCCGGCTTTAGCGGTGTCGAATATATCGGCCCTTATGACCATGCGCCCGATGTCGTTGCGGCGAGGCTGAAGAAAAACGGCCTGACGCAAGTGCTCTTCAACCTGCCGGCCGGCGACTGGGGCAAGGGCGAGCGCGGCATTGCGGTGTTGCCGGATCGTGTTCCCGAGTTCCGGCAAGGCGTCGCCAAGGCGATCACCTACGCGCATGCGCTGGGTTGCGAACAGGTCAACTGCCTCGCAGGCATCGCGCCGCGAGGCGTCGAGCGTTCAGTGCTGGAAGATGTCTTCGCCGAAAACCTGGCTTTCGCAGCGGAGAAGCTGGCGCAGGCCGGCATCAGGCTGTTGATCGAGCCGATCAACACCCGCGACATTCCGGGCTTCTTCCTGAACTATTCGGACCAGGCCCTGGCGCTCATCGACCGCCTCGGCTCGAAGAACCTGTTCCTGCAATACGACATCTATCACATGCAGATCATGGAGGGGGATCTCGCCCGCACCATCGAGGCAAACCTCGACCGCATCGCGCATATCCAGCTTGCGGACAATCCCGGCCGTCATGAGCCGGGGACGGGCGAGATCAATTTTCCTTTTCTGTACAACCACATCGACCGCATCGGCTATACCGGTTGGATCGGAGCGGAGTACAAGCCGAAGGCCGGGACGGAAGCCGGGCTGGGCTGGTTCCGGGAGTTTGCCGGGAAGGGCAGTTCGGCGGCGTAGGGGTCAAGGATTATTGAAGTCGAGTTCCTTCGCGCCCCCCTCTGGCCTGCCGGCCATCTCCCACACAAGGAGGGAGATTGGATGTCACCGCCGCTTTCGCCAATTTTCGAGGTTTAGAAAGTTACAAGCCAACGCCGAAACTGCCGATCTCCCCACCCGTGGGGGAGATGGCCGGCAGGCCAGAGGGGGGGCGAAGGAACGCGGTCTTAACAAGGAAAAATACCAGGGAGAAAAACTATGGACACCATCGGTTTCATCGGCCTCGGCATCATGGGCGCGCCGATGGCGGGGCATCTGCTCGATGCTGGCTACACCGTTGTCGCCAGCGACCATCGCTCGAAACCGCCGGCCGATCTCGTCGCCAAGGGTCTGAAGACCGTCACCGGCCATCACGCCGTTGCGAAAACGGCCGACATCGTCATCACCATGGTTCCCGACACGCCTGAGGTGGCCGACGTGCTGTTTGGCGAAAACGGTGTCGCCTCGGGTTTGACCGGGGGCAAGCTGGTTATCGACATGAGCTCGATCTCGCCGATCGAGACCAAGGTTTTTGCCAGGAAGATCAACGACCTCGGCTGCGACTATCTCGATGCGCCGGTGTCGGGCGGCGAGGTCGGCGCCAAGGCCGCGTCGCTGACCATCATGGTCGGCGGCGAGGAAAAGGCCTTCGAGCGCGCCAGGCCGGTATTCGAGAAGATGGGCAAGAACATCACGCTGGTTGGCCCGAACAGCGTCGGCCAGACCACCAAAGTCGCCAACCAGATCGTCGTCGCGCTGACCATCGAAGCGGTCGCCGAAGCGCTTGTTTTTGCGTCGAAAGCCGGCGCCGACCCGGCCAAGGTGCGACAGGCGCTGATGGGCGGGCTCGCGGCCTCGCGCATTCTAGAAGTGCATGGCGAGCGCATGATCAAGCGCAGCTTCGCGCCGGGCTTTCGCATCGAATTGCATCAGAAGGATCTTAATCTCGCCCTGGAAGGGGCCAAGACGCTCGGTGTTTCGCTGCCCAACACTTCGACGACGCAGCAATTGTTCAACTCCTGCGCGGCCAATGACGGCGCCAAGGAGGATCACTCGGCGCTGGTCAGGGCGCTGGAGCGAATGGCTCGGCATGAGGTGGGTAGAAGCGAATAGCGAGTAGGGAATAGCGACTAGGGTTGCTAGCCCACCGGTGCAGTGATCCGACTTTCGCTACTCGCTACTCGCTACTCGCTAGAAACTTCCTCGCCGCATAAAGGCTCACCGCGGCGGCGTTCGACACGTTGAGCGAGCGGATCGCGCCGGGCATTTCTAGCCGGGCGAGCGTCGTCACCGTCTCGCGGGTCTTCTGGCGGAGGCCCTTGCCCTCGGCGCCCAGCACCAATGCGACCTTTTCTCCCGAAAAACTCTTCTCGAGTTCCGCCGGTCCGTCGGAATCGAGGCCGATGGTCTGGAACCCGGCCTCGTGCAACTGGCCAAGGGCGTCGGCAAGGTTCTTTACCTCGATCTGGTCGATATGCTCCAGCGCGCCGGAGGCCGACTTCGCCAGCACGCCGGATTCATGCGGGCTGTGGCGCGCCGTGGTGATCAGCGCGCCGGCGCCGAAGGCGACCGCCGAGCGCAGGATCGCGCCGACATTATGCGGGTCGGTAACCTGGTCGAGGACCAGCACCAGCGTTGTATCGCCGAGCGCATCGAGGCGCTTCGGTTTTAGCGGCTCGGCTTCGATCAGCACGCCCTGATGCACGGCATCGGAGCCGGTGACCTTGTCGATGTCTTTCGGTTCGACCATCCCTGTCTCAAAGGGCAGGGCGGCGAGGTCGGCAATCGCCAGCCGCTCGGCGGCGTTGCGCGTCACCAGCATCTTCTTGATCTGCCGGCGCGGATTGTCGAGTGCCGCCCGCACCGTGTGCAGGCCATAAAGCCGCACCAGGCCGTCCGCTGCTGTCTCTCCTGGCGGCACCGGCTGGCGCGGCCTGAACGCCGGCGCGCCGCCGCTTTTCTCGTCGCGATGCGCACGCCGCAGCTTGGCGTAGTGGGTGTCTTTCGGGGTCTTGGGCTTGTTATCGTTGCTCATGGCCGGTTCTATAGCCGTGTCGTCTGTCTATGGATACAGCCGGATACCCTGCTCGGCGGGTCGTCAAGAAATTCAGCGCGTTTGCCGGGATGTTGCGGTTGACAGTTTTGGGCGCTGCCGCCATAAGGCGCTTCGCGAAGGGCTGCTCACGCGGTCGCGACGCGTCGATGCCTCGTTGCATGGCTCCGGCGGCAGACTGGAGAGGTGCCCGAGTGGTTAAAGGGGACGGACTGTAAATCCGTTGGCTATGCCTACGTTGGTTCAAATCCAACCCTCTCCACCACTGCCGGCCCGGAAGCCCTGAAACGCAAAGCATCGGACCGAAAAGTGCATAGCGGTTTTCGGGCGAGAGGCGCGGGTATAGCTCAGTGGTAGAGCAGCAGCCTTCCAAGCTGAATATGCGGGTTCGATTCCCGCTACCCGCTCCAAGCATGCTGTTGAAGTCATTATCAAAAACAACTTCCTTGAAAATGCGCCGTGTCACTGTCTGTGGCGGTTCTGTAGTGCCTGAGCGGCAATGCCGTCATCCACATCGCCAGGTCTTCAGTCGGCGCCTCCGGCGACATGCTCTTCATATTGAGGCAGGTCGTCGGCGATCGTAAACCACTTCGCCTTGGAGCCGACAAAGATGTGCTGGGTCGCGCGGATGGTCGGCTCGTCGACGAGGGTTCCCATGGCGACGTGCACGAAGGCGCCGTCGCGGACGACCGAATAGAGCAATGAGCCGCAGGTCTTGCAGTGCACGTCGTGGCCGGTCTCCTCGCCAAAGATCAGGAGGTTGTCCTCGCCCTTGGTCAGGCTCAGTCTCTCACGCTCGATGCCGGCAAACGGCTTGAAGGCCGAACCGGTGGTGCGCCGGCAGTTCGAGCAGTGGCAGTTGGCGGCGGCGTAGATGAACTCGTCGGCCACCGCGTATTGCACGGCGCCGCACAGGCATTTTCCGGCAAGCATGCGGGTGCCAGCATTCTCCTCGCTTGTCACAGGTTTCTCCATTTTTTGCGGGCAGCGGCCAAGTTGAAATTTGTGGTGTAACCGTTGTTTTGGTCACCACTGCCCAAATTATGCGACGACGGTCAGTCGGCGCCTACGCTCGTCGAGCGACACGATGGTCAGCCCGCTGGCCACCACCAGCAGGATGCCGCTGATCGCCAGCGCGTTCGGCAATTGCTGGAACACCACCAGCCCCGAAATGACCGCCCAGACGGTGAAGCAGTAGTAGAAGGGCGCCACCACCCCGGTCGGCCCGGCGCGATAGGCCATGAAGATGAAGAAATGGCCGAAGATCAGGAACAATCCGGCCCCGGCCATCAGCAGCAAATGATGCGTCTCGGGCATCACCCAACGCTCGGACATCAGATGCGCGACGCCTGAGCCGACCAGCACCACCACCACTGCGGAAATTGCGACGATCATGCCAGGCACGTCGGCGGCGACCCGCCGCCCGGCGAGATCGCGCGCGGCGGCGAATGCCGCATTGCCGAGCGCCAGCAAGGCGTAGACCGAGATGCCCTGCATGGTCGGCTGCGCCACCATCACCGCGCCGATGAAGCCGAGCCCGATCAGCGCCATGCGCAGCCCCCCGATCCGTTCGCCGAACAGGACAGCGGAGCCAATCAGCATGAGCAGGGGAGTGATCTGCCCCAGGGCGGTCGAATCGGCGATCTGCATGTTGGCGAGCGCCACCACGTAGCAAAGGATTGCCGCCAGCTCGAACAGGTTTCTCTGTAGCACTCTCCTGTCGAGGATAAGCGGGATCTGCCTGGCGTAGCCCAGGGCAAGCAGCAACGGGATGCCCCACAGCGTTGCCGCCATCCCGCGCAGAAACAGCACTTCATAGGGCGGCAGCCCTACCGTCGCGAGCTTCAACATGGTGTCGTTGGCGACATAGGACCCGGTCGACAGGATCATGAACAGCGGGCCGCGGATGGCGATCGGAATGTAATGCATCGGATCAGAAAATCAGACCGGCGTCACACCGGCAATGGGCCAGATCCGGTTGTAAATCCGGCAAGGCAGACAGGCGGAAGCGGCGATTACCAATCCACCGAATGCCGGTATCCGCGGAACCTATCTTCGCCAGTACCATTTCCTCTTGTTCGTTCCTATATCCGCGCCACACCCCCGAAAACCGGATCATTGGTTCAGACCGGGTGAGAAAGCCCCGGCCACAAGGCACTTGTGTTTTTCGGCCGCAGTCGCTAATCGCCCCGCATTCGACTGAACTGAAGGTCCAGGCCGTCCAAGGAAAGAGACTATGGCAAAAGGTAAATTCGAGCGTACAAAGCCTCATGTGAACATTGGCACGATTGGCCACGTCGATCATGGCAAGACGTCGCTGACGGCGGCGATCACCAAGTATTTTGGCGAATACAAGCGCTACGACCAGATCGATGCGGCGCCCGAAGAGAAGGCGCGCGGCATCACCATCTCGACGGCGCATGTCGAATACGAGACGGCCGCCCGCCACTACGCCCATGTCGACTGCCCCGGCCACGCCGACTATGTGAAGAACATGATCACCGGTGCCGCGCAGATGGACGGCGCGATCCTGGTGGTGTCGGCCGCCGACGGCCCGATGCCGCAGACCCGCGAGCACATCCTGCTGGCCCGTCAGGTCGGCGTGCCGTCGATCGTGGTGTTTTTGAACAAGGTCGACCAGGTCGACGACGCCGAGCTGCTCGAACTGGTCGAGCTCGAGGTGCGTGAACTCTTGACCAAGAACGAGTTCCCCGGCGACGACATTCCGATCGTCAAGGGTTCGGCACTTGCCGCTTTGGAAGATTCCGACAAGAAGATCGGCGAGGATTCGATCCGCGAATTGATGGCTGCGGTCGACGACTACATCCCGACGCCGGTTCGTCCGCTGGACAAGCCGTTCCTGATGCCGATCGAGGACGTGTTCTCGATCTCGGGCCGCGGCACGGTGGTGACCGGCCGCGTCGAGCGCGGCGTGGTCAAGGTCGGCGAGGAGCTTGAGATCGTCGGCATCCGTCCGACCACCAAGACGACCTGCACGGGCGTCGAGATGTTCCGCAAGCTGCTCGACCAGGGCCAGGCCGGCGACAACATCGGCGCGCTGCTGCGCGGTGTCGACCGCGAAGGTGTCGAGCGCGGCCAGGTTCTGGCCAAGCCCGGTACGGTCAAGCCGCACAAGAAGTTCGTCGCCGAAGCCTACATCCTGACCAAGGACGAAGGTGGCCGTCACACGCCGTTCTTCACCAATTACCGTCCGCAGTTCTATTTCCGCACGACCGACGTGACCGGCATCGTGTCGCTGCCGGAAGGCACCGAGATGGTGATGCCGGGCGACAACATCACCGTCGATGTCGAACTGATCGTGCCGATCGCCATGGAAGAGAAGCTGCGCTTCGCCATCCGTGAAGGCGGCCGCACCGTCGGTGCCGGCATCGTCGTCACCATCAAAGAGTAATCGACGCCGGCATCCGCCGGATCGACAGGGAAGGGCGGTTTTCGGGCCGCCCTTTCTTCGTTGAAGCCTTGCGTGGCGGCCTCGTTGAAGCGGGCACGCCGTAATTTCGAAAGCTGTTGCAAGCCCCGCCATGTCAACTAGTACAGGTTGCATCGAGGGGGCTTTTGCCAAACGTGGTTCCGGGACGCCGTTCAGACAGTATGGCACGGTGGTGGCGCGGGCTGGTTAGTCTGGCGCTGGTGGTCGCCATGGCGATGGCTGGCTTCGCTGCGAAGGCCGAGGATGTCTCCGATCCGAAGACATGGGATCCGAAGTCATGGTACCTTCCGGGCAGTTCGTCAGATGGTTTTTCGGAGATGCAACTCGTCGTCGTGCGCAGCAATGCGACCGGTTGCGAGCCTAATTGTCCGGAATGGATTTCGGCAGAAGGCGCAATCGAGGCCGGCACCCCAGCTAAACTCAAGCGTATATTGAAGACGCTCGGCCGCCGAAAACTGCCGATCATCGTCAATTCCCCGGGCGGCAATGTCGATGCTGCGCTCCAGCTTGGTCGAATAATCCGCAAAAACAAGCTCGATATCGCCGTCGGTACAACCAGGTTTTCCGATTGTTGGCCGGGGATGAAGGACTGCCAAGCCAATGACGGCAAGGGCGCTGCATATTTCGGCATTACGTCCGACGGTGGTGCCATGTGCAACTCCGCATGTCCGCTGATGTTTGCCGGAGGCGTCGGACGCGTGGTCGGCGGTTGGGCCCATCTAGGCGTCCATCAGATCACTACGACCCATTTCCGCACCACACGGCAATATCGAACCACCTATCGGGTTGTGCGGGGCAAAAAATACAAGGTCACCACAGAAACCGTCACTCAAGACAATGTCGGCTACAAGACCTATGAGATGAGCAAGGCGCTTGAGAGGAGGCTGTCGGCCTATCTCAGGGAGATGGGCGTCGGCCGGGGCGTTCTTGACGTAATGAAGGCCACGCCCGCCAGTGATATCCGGCAGATCGCCCTCGACGACATGCTGACCATGAAGCTGGTCACCAGCAGGGACTCCCTCGACATACTTACGCGGGCGGGCAAATGCCGGCGGAGTCCTGCGCCGGCGAACTGCAGAGAGATCCCTGCGAATGCCAAGCCGCCCGAGGCGGCAGCGATCGAGGCGAAGGCCGGACCTTCTCAACCGGCTCAAGTCCTAATTTCTCAGCCGGCCACGCAGGCGGGCGACGAAGGGTCGTACGGCAATCCCCCGCAAACCCTCATAGCATGCATCGGAGGGGGATCGCGGGTAGCTGGGGCGAGCTCCACCTGTGATCCTGAGATGGAACCAATGCCGGCTTGGCGTTGGGGCGTGGCGAGTGGCCCGCACACATCATCGGATATGAAGCCATGATCAGCCGGGGTATGCGACTGGTTGCGCCAGCCGGAGATCGAGACAGAAAAGGGCGGTCCTCGGGCTGCCCAACTCGAACCCGACGCGATGCTGCAGCTCGGGCTGACGACGGGTCCTCAATCGGTGGACGAACTGACCGGCGACACCATCTGCAAGTCGCTGCCGAAGCCCGACAATTGCAGGGTCACGCCGTCAGCCAACGCCGAGGCCGCGGCGCCCCCGGAGCTGTAGCTTCGCGCCGGCCAATAATCGGGGCCGGCGTTGCCGGCCGATATCCGATGCGAAAGGGCGGTCTTCGAGCCGCCCGTCTTGCTTTTTGGTTACAGCCGGCGCCTGCGGCGTCGCAAAACCCTGTTGCAAGCCTTCAAAGCTGAACTAGTATAGCTTGCATTGCGGGGGCTTGCCCGAATGGTTCTATGGCACCGTCTGAATGGCCAGACATGGTGGATGCTTGGGGTGATCTGCCTGGCATCGTTCCTAGTCATGGAACACGCTGCCTTCGCGGCGAACACCAAAAAATCCGCGCCGGATCTTGGCCCGACGATGCGGTTTGTCGTCGTCCGCAGCAGCGCGCCTGGTTGCGAACCGACCTGCCCGGAATGGATATCGGCTGAAGGCTCGATAGAAGCCGGCACGCCGGCCCTGTTCAAACGCACACTCAAGGGGCTTGGTGGCCGAAAACTGCCCGTTGTCGTGGATTCTCCCGGCGGTAACGTCGAAGCGGCGCTGGCGCTTGGCCGGCTGATCCGCAAGAACAAGCTCGATATTGCGGTCGGCAAAACCGGGTTCACCGGTTGCCAGCCCGATGCCAAGGATTGCAAGGAAAAAGACGGGAAAGGCGCTCGCTATTTCGGCAATGCCTATGCCGACGGCGCGATTTGCAATTCCGCTTGTCCGCTGATGTTTGCCGGCGGCATCAGGCGCGTCGTCGGTCAATGGGCCTATCTCGGCGTCCATCAAATCACCACGACCTACATCCGGACGAAATTGCAGTACCGGACCACCTATCGCGTGGTGAGAGGCAAGAAGAAGATCCTCAGCAAGAAGGTCGTCGGCCGCAAGAACGCCGGCAGCTACAAGACCTACGAGATGAGCAAGTCGGTGGAGAAAAGACTGGCGGCCTATCTGAACGAAATGGGCGTCGGCCAGGCCGTGCTCGAGACGATGAAGAACACGCCGGCCAGCACCATTCAGCAACTGACCCCCTACGACATGCTGCAGACGAAGCTGGTTACCAGCCTGGATGCCGTCGACCTGCTGACCGCGGCAACCCTATGCGACACCGATCCGGTGGCCGCGAACTGTAGAGAAATACCGGCGCCGGCCGGCGACGTGGTGGCGTACGCCAAGCCCGCTCCCGCCGCGTCGCTCGAACCCGAAACCGTGCACCGGGCCGATGTTGGCGATATGCGCTTCGTTCTGGTTCGAGGCAGAAGTTTTCTCTGCGATCCCAACTGTCCCGAATGGATCTCCGCTGAAGGCATGATTAGCGCTCAAACGCCGGAACGGTTGCGCCAACTGCTGGACACGATCGGTGATCGGCGACTGCCCGTGGTGATCAACTCGCCGGGAGGTGACGTGCTCGGTGCTCTGGCCGCCGGAAGGCTGATTCGAGAACGCAAGCTCGACGTGGCGGTTGCGCGGACGGACTTCATTGGATGCGAGCCGGACAAGGCGGATTGCACCGCCGAGGATGGCGTCTATGTCGGGCTCACGATCGATGCGAGCGGCGAATGTGGCGCGGCCTGTCCGATCATGCTTGCCGGCGGTGTCAGACGCCTTGTCGGTCCTCGCGCGCAGTTGACCGTGCATTCGATGGGGTTGGAGCAGCGGGTCAAAACCTATCTCAAAGACATGGCAGTCGGACCCGGTCTGCTGGTGGCGATGCGGTCGGTGCCGGCCTCGCGCGATCGGCAGCTCGAACCCGACATGATGTTGAAAGTCGGGCTGACGACCGGGCTTGAATCGGTCGATGAATTTACCGGTCCGACCATCTGCAAATCGGAGCCAATGCCGGAGAATTGCCGCGTGGTGTCGACGTCCGAGGTTCAGGCCGACGCGCCGGTCAAGTTGTAAGGTGCAGCACCGCAGCCGGCCCAAACTGGCCATCGAGGCAGGTTGAGCTCCGCACGATCGTTCCGCTATCGTCGCTGACAGTTGCAATCGAGGATCGGTGATGAACGAGGACGTCCCGACATTGTTCGAATGGGCCGGCGGCACCGAAGCGCTGAACCGCCTGACCCAAACCTTCTACGGCAAGGTGTTTCAGGATCCGATCGTCGGCCCGGTGTTCAAAAACATGTCGCCGGACCATCCTGCCCATGTCGCGGCCTTCATCGGAGAGGTCTTTGGCGGACCGAAGACCTACAGCGAAGAGCATGGCGGCCACCGCGAGATGGTGATGCACCATCTCGGCAAGCATCTGAGCGAGGAACAGCGCCGCCGCTGGATCAATCTGCTCGCTGATGCCGCCGATGAAGTCGGGTTGCCGGACGATCCGGAGTTCCGCTCGGCTTTCACTGCCTATGTCGAATGGGGGTCGCGGCTGGCGAAGATGAACTCCAACCTTGGCGAGACCTGCGACCCGGAGACGGAACCGATGCCGGCCTGGGGCTGGGGCGTGCCCGGCGGACCGTACAAGCCGCCGAGCGCGAAATAGCCCTCTCGCTAGCCCGCTTGGGGCGAAGCGGGGTGACCCTTCCTGAATGCGCCACAATATGCCGCGACGTTCGAGCGATTCGGCAATGAACGAGGTTTGGTGATGCTGATCGCTCATCTTCCGGCTGGCTACATACTCGGTACTTTCGCGCGAAACCGTTGGCCCGGCAGATCGGGGATCATGGCGGCGGCTATGCTCGGCAGCGTCTTCCCGGATATCGACATGCTCTACTTCCATTTTGTCGATGGCCGCCAGACCCATCACCACGCCTACATCACGCATTGGCCGCTCTTCTGGGCAGCGGCCGGCCTTGTGGCATTGTCGCTCGCGAGATGGCGTGATCAGCGATATCTGGCCCCAGTCGGCGCCTTCTTTGCCGCCGCAATGATGCATATGATCCTGGACAGCGTGGCCTCGCCTATAATGTGGCTAATGCCGTTCGACCGGCATGCGCTCGAACTCGTCACGGTTCCGGCCATGTACCGCAATTGGGTCATGAGCTTCATGCTGCACTGGACTTTTGCTCTCGAACTTCTCATATGCGCCTGGGCGCTGGCCCTCGGATTTCGACGATCGCAGCTCGTCGCGGCCACGCCTAAAAACTCGACTTGAGTTCTTGTCCGCTTTATGAAATAGCAGCGCGCGATACGGGCATAGCTCAGTTGGTAGAGCGGCGGTCTCCAAAACCGCAGGTCGTAGGTTCGAGCCCTGCTGCCCGTGCCATTTTTCGAAATGGCCAATTCATGAAAATGTCTGATCTTCTACGCATCGGCCTTTTGAAAATCGCGCGGTGGCTTGCCATATAGGCTGTTTTGAGGCATAAGAGCGCCCATAGCCGGGACGGGACGACTGGATGGTTCCGATGCGGCGTTTGTCATAAAGCGGACACTTGCCACTTGCGTGGATCAAGAATCGGTTTTATGTAGACGAAACAGACACGCGACGCGTGGAGCTGGGAATCCGGCTTTACGCGTCCGATTTGCATGGGCGAAATGATTGCGCTGATTCGGCGCGAACACAGGCTCAGGCGGCACATCCCGGCCAGCGGGATCATCCAGGAGATCCGGTCAACGGGTCTCGCAGACAGGCGGCACATGGCTTCGAAAACCACAAATCCTTTCGTCTTTCTCCAGCAGGTTCGCGCGGAGACCGCCAAGGTGACTTGGCCGTCGCGGCGCGAAACGATGATCTCGACGGTAATGGTTCTGGCGTTCGCTGTGATCGCGATGATCTTTTTCTTTACTGCCGATCAGCTCATGGGCCTCGCGGTCGAGCAGATTCTGGGCATTGGACGCTAAGTCCGGCGATTACGGAGAAGTCTTGAGATGACTGCGCGGTGGTACATCGTCCACGCCTATTCGAACTTTGAAAAAAAGGTCGCCGAGGACATCGAGAACAAGGCCAAGCAGAAGGGCCTGTCCGCTGACATCGAGCAGATCGTGGTGCCGACCGAGAAGGTCGTCGAGATACGCCGCGGCCGCAAGGTCGATGCCGAGCGCAAGTTCTTCCCGGGCTACGTGCTCCTGAAGGCCAACCTGACCGACGCGGTGTTCTCGCTGGTGAAGAACACGCCGAAGGTCACCGGCTTTCTGGGTGACTCGAAGCCGGTTCCGATCACCGAGGCCGAGGCGCAGCGCATCCTGAACCAAGTGCAGGAAGGCGTCGAGCGGCCGAAGCCGTCGGTCACTTTCGAGATCGGCGAGGCGATCCGCGTCTCGGACGGTCCGTTCGCGTCGTTCAACGGTTTTGTCCAGGAAGTGGACGAGGAGCGGGCGCGGCTCAAGGTGGAAGTTTCGATCTTCGGGCGCGCCGTGCCGGTCGATCTCGAATTCGGACAGGTCGAAAAAGGCTGATCCGAAATCCTTGTCGCCCATGCGGCGGTGAGGGGGGCGGCGTGGAAATCGCGGCCAAAACGGGTGGGAGGCGAATGCGGCTTTAGCCGGCCGCAGGAACCGCACCACCAGACTGCAACCGCCGGTGTTGCCCAGATAGTGGGGCCGGCATGAGATAAAGGCAGGAAAGAGATGGCTAAGAAAATTGCAGGCCAGCTCAAGCTCCAGGTTTCCGCGGGCTCGGCGACGCCGTCGCCCCCGATCGGACCGGCGCTTGGTCAGCGCGGCATCAACATCATGGAGTTCTGCAAGGCGTTCAACGCGCAGACCCAGGAAATGGAAAAGGGATCGCCGATTCCGGTCGTCATCACGTACTACCAGGACAAGTCGTTCACCTTCGTCATGAAGACGCCACCGGTGAGCTACTTCCTGAAGAAGGCCGCGAACCTGAAGTCGGGCTCGAAGGAGCCGGGCAAGGTCAAGGCCGGCACGATTGGCCGCGACAAGGTGCGCGCCATCGCCGAGCAGAAGATGAAGGATCTGAACGCGACCGATATCGAGGGGGCCATGCGCATGGTCGAGGGCTCCGCCCGCTCGATGGGTCTGGAAGTGGTGGGCTGAGATCATGGCAAAGATTGCAAAGCGTGTATCGAAGACCCGCGAAGGCATCGATCCCAACAAGGCCTATGCCTTGGGTGATGCCCTGAAGCTGCTCAAGGACCGGTCCTCGGTGAAGTTCGACGAGACCGTTGAAATCGCGATGAACCTGGGTGTCGACCCGCGCCATGCCGACCAGATGGTCCGTGGCGTGGTTAATCTGCCGAACGGCACCGGCCGTACCGTCCGCGTCGCCGTTTTCGCGCGTGGCGACAAGGCCGAGGAAGCCAAGGCGGCCGGCGCCGATATCGTTGGCGCCGAGGATCTGGTCGACATCGTCCAGAAGGGCACGATCGACTTCGATCGCTGCATCGCCACGCCGGATATGATGCCGCTGGTCGGCCGTCTGGGCAAGGTGCTCGGCCCGCGCGGCATGATGCCGAACCCGAAGGTCGGCACTGTCACCACCGACGTTACCGCCGCCGTCAAGGCGTCGAAGGGCGGCGCGGTCGAGTTCCGCGTCGAGAAGGCCGGCATCGTTCATGGCGGCGTCGGCAAGATCTCGTTCGACGTCAAGGCGCTGGAAGAGAACGTCCGCGCCTTCGCCGACGCGGTGAACAGGGCCAAGCCGGCTGGTGCCAAGGGCAACTACGTCAAGAAGGTGTCGGTCACCTCGACGATGGGCCCGGGCCTCAAGCTCGACGTCTCGACGCTGGCGGCGTCCTGATACGAACTATTTGGATCGGCCGCTAAAGGGCTGATCCGCAAACAGAATTCCGGGCCTCCGACTTATCTTGGCGGCCCGGTACCGGAAGTCGGAAGGCTTCCGGACATCCTGTCCGAGATTGCGGGCGGCCCCAAGCCTTAGTTCAAGGGGGGCCTTAATTCATGTGGGCCTGCATGAGACGGGTGAAGACCGGACAACGGAGCGACTGCTCCAATGAAAGGTTCGAACCGTGTTTGCCTTTTGTCTGCGCACCATTCGGCTTGCCGGCTGGTGTGGCGAAAGGGGGCAGGATCCTCGAGCGTCGTTCGGGAGATCCGTTACTGGATGGCCCGACCGGCAAAAAGGCAACCCGACGCCTGTCCTCGTAATGGGAATGTTCCCGTTAACAGGATTGGGGTCAACTGGAGATAGGCAGTGGACAGAGCGGAAAAACGCGAACTCGTCACGGGCCTGAATGAAGCGTTTTCGGGCGCTGGTTCAGTCGTCGTGGCCCACTACGCCGGTATCACCGTCGCGCAAATGAACGACCTTCGGTCAAAAATGCGTGTCGCCGGTGGCACCGTCAAAGTCGCGAAGAACCGTCTCGCCAAAATCGCTCTTCAGGGCACGGACTCCGCATCGATCATCGACCTGTTCAAGGGACAGACGCTGATCGCCTATTCGGAGGATCCGATTGCGGCGCCGAAGGTCGCGTCCGATTTCGCCAAGGGAAATGACAAGCTCGTCATTCTCGGCGGCGCAATGGGCACCACCTCGCTCAACGCCGACGGTGTGAAGGCACTCGCCACACTTCCGTCGCTCGATGAGCTGCGCGCCAGGCTGGTTGGCATGATCGCCACGCCGGCAACCCGGATCGCCCAGATCGTCAACGCGCCTGCGGCTTCGGTCGCGCGTGTCATCGGCGCTTACGCCCGGAAGGACGAGGCGGCATGAGGCCGTTCCTCGCTATCACAAACACACGTTCGAACCTTATGAAGGAATATTGCAATGGCTGATCTGGCAAAGATCGTAGACGACCTTTCGAAGCTGACCGTCCTCGAGGCGGCCGAGCTGTCGAAGCTTCTGGAAGAAAAGTGGGGCGTTTCCGCTGCTGCTCCGGTGGCGGTTGCCGCCGCTGGCGGTGCCGCGGCTGCTGCTGCTCCGGTCGAGGAAAAGACGGAATTCGACGTCGTCCTCACCGAGGCGGGCGCTCAGAAGATCAACGTCATCAAGGAAGTTCGCGCCATCACTGGTCTTGGCCTCAAGGAAGCCAAGGACCTGGTCGAGGCGGCTCCGAAGCCGGTCAAGGAAGCTGTTTCCAAGGCCGACGCGGACAAGTTCAAGGCCCAGCTGGAAGCAGCCGGCGCCAAGGTCGAACTGAAGTAAGCGTTTGATATCGGCGGGCGGCTTCGCGCCGTCCGCCACTCCCTTGGCGCAAAGGGAGGCTGCGTAACGCGAAGAGTACGAAAACCTCTTTCCTGAGGGCCGTGCATCGGCCTTCAGGAAACGGGTTTTCTCCCGTTTTGGCCGGCCACCGTCAGGTGGCGGGTGAACAAATAAGGGCCGCCGCCGAGGTGGCCGAGAATGCAAGGCGAGCCGCGGCGAGGCTCGCCCCGAGAATCGAGCTAAGGAGCGACGATGGCCCAGACACAAACTTTCAATGGCCGCAGACGCGTACGCAAATTCTTCGGAAAGATTCCGGAAGTTGCGGAGATGCCGAACCTGATCGAGGTTCAGAAGGCATCCTATGACCAGTTCCTGATGGTCGAGGAGCCCAAGGGCGGGCGTCCTGACGAGGGACTGCAGGCGGTTTTCAAATCGGTGTTCCCGATTTCCGACTTTTCCGGCTCCTCGATGCTGGAATTCGTGAAGTACGAGTTCGAAGCACCGAAATTCGATGTTGACGAATGCCGTCAGCGCGACCTGACCTATGCCGCGCCACTCAAGGTGACGCTGCGCCTCATCGTGTTCGATATCGACGAGGATACCGGCGCCAAGTCGATCAAGGACATCAAGGAGCAGGACGTCTACATGGGCGACATGCCGCTCATGACCTTGAACGGCACTTTCATCGTCAACGGCACCGAGCGTGTCATCGTCTCGCAGATGCACCGTTCGCCGGGCGTCTTCTTCGACCATGACAAGGGCAAGTCGCATTCGTCCGGCAAGCTGCTGTTTGCCGCGCGGGTCATCCCCTATCGCGGCTCGTGGCTCGACATCGAGTTCGACTCGAAGGACGTCGTGCACGCCCGCATCGACCGCCGCCGCAAGATTCCGGTGTCGTCGCTGTTGATGGCGCTCGGCATGGACGGCGAGGAGATCCTGTCGACCTTCTACAACAAGATCACCTACAAGCGCGCTGGCGACCATTGGCGCATCCCGTTCAACGTCGAGCGTTTCCGCGGCCTCAAGGCGGTTGGCGACCTGGTCGATGCAGACACCAATGAGGTCGTCGTCGAAGCCGGCAAGAAGATCACTGCCCGCCAGGCTCGCCAGCTCGGCGAAAAGGGTCTCAAAGCGATCAAGGCGACCGACGAGGATCTGCTCGGCAACTACCTTGCCGAGGACATCGTCAACTACGCGACCGGCGAGATTTTCCTCGAAGCCGGCGACGAGATCGATGAAAAGACGCTGAAGGTGCTTCTCAGCGCCGGCGATGACGAGATCAAGGTTCTCGACATCGACCACGTCAATGTCGGCGCCTATATCCGCAACACGCTCAACGTCGACAAGAACGAGAGCCGCCAGGACGCGCTGTTCGACATCTACCGCGTTATGCGCCCCGGCGAGCCGCCGACGCTCGAAACCGCCGAAGCCATGTTCAACTCGCTGTTCTTCGACAGCGAGCGCTATGATCTGTCGGCCGTCGGCCGCGTCAAGATGAACATGCGCCTCGAGCTCAAGGCCGAGGATACCGTGCGCGTGTTGCGCAAGGACGACATCCTGGCCGTGGTCAAGACGCTGGTCGAACTGCGTGACGGCAAGGGCGAGATCGACGACATCGACAATCTCGGCAATCGCCGCGTGCGTTCGGTCGGCGAGCTGATGGAGAACCAGTACCGCGTCGGCCTGCTGCGCATGGAGCGCGCGATCAAGGAGCGCATGTCCTCGATCGAGATCGACACAGTGATGCCGCAGGACCTGATCAACGCCAAGCCGGCGGCTGCCGCCGTGCGCGAGTTCTTCGGTTCCTCGCAGCTGTCGCAGTTCATGGACCAGACCAACCCGCTGTCGGAGATCACCCACAAGCGCCGTCTCTCTGCGCTTGGACCCGGTGGTCTGACCCGCGAGCGCGCCGGCTTCGAGGTGCGCGACGTGCACCCGACGCATTACGGCCGCATCTGCCCGATCGAGACGCCGGAAGGCCCGAACATCGGCCTGATCAACTCGCTGGCCACCTTCGCGCGCGTCAACAAGTACGGCTTCATCGAGAGCCCGTACCGCAAGATCGTCAACGGCAAGCTGACCAATGAGGTCGTCTATCTGTCGGCGATGGAAGAGGCCAAGCACCACGTCGCGCAGGCCAATGCCGAGCTCGACAAGAATGGTGGTTTCGTCGACGAATTCGTCATTTGCCGCAATGCCGGCGAAGTGATGATGGCGCCGCGCGAAAACGTCGATCTGATGGACGTATCGCCGAAGCAGATGGTCTCGGTGGCCGCGGCCCTGATCCCGTTCCTCGAGAACGACGACGCCAACCGCGCGCTGATGGGCTCGAACATGCAGCGTCAGGCCGTGCCGCTGGTGCGCGCCGAAGCGCCGTTTGTCGGCACCGGCATGGAGCCGATCGTCGCCCGTGACTCGGGCGCCGCCATCGGCGCCCGCCGCGGCGGCATCGTCGACCAGGTGGACGCGACGCGTATCGTCATCCGTGCCACGGAAGATCTCGATCCCGGCAAGTCCGGCGTCGACATCTACCGGCTGATGAAGTTCCAGCGTTCGAACCAGAACACCTGCATCAACCAGCGTCCGCTGGTGCGCATGGGTGACCGGGTCAACAAGGGCGACATCATCGCCGACGGTCCGTCGACCGAACTCGGCGATCTGGCGCTCGGCCGCAACGTGCTGGTCGCGTTCATGCCGTGGAACGGCTACAACTACGAGGACTCGATCCTCTTGTCCGAGCGCATCGTCGCCGACGACGTCTTCACCTCGATCCATATCGAGGAGTTCGAGGTCATGGCGCGCGACACCAAGCTCGGCCCGGAGGAGATCACGCGCGACATTCCCAACGTGTCGGAAGA
This sequence comes from Mesorhizobium sp. WSM4842, assembly GCF_055901575.1. Taxonomy (NCBI): domain Bacteria; kingdom Pseudomonadati; phylum Pseudomonadota; class Alphaproteobacteria; order Hyphomicrobiales; family Phyllobacteriaceae; genus Mesorhizobium; species Mesorhizobium sp. WSM4842. The sequence continues at coordinate 4,724,444 of NZ_CM148372.1, read as the reverse complement.
AGCGCTGAAAAACCTCGACGAGGCCGGCATCGTCTATATCGGTGCGGAAGTGCAGCCGGGCGACATCCTGGTCGGCAAGATCACACCGAAGGGCGAAAGCCCGATGACGCCGGAAGAAAAGCTTCTGCGCGCCATCTTCGGCGAAAAGGCATCGGACGTGCGTGACACCTCCATGCGCATGCCGCCCGGAACCTTCGGCACCGTCGTCGAAGTGCGCGTCTTCAACCGCCACGGTGTGGAGAAGGACGAGCGCGCCATGGCGATCGAACGCGAGGAGATCGAACGCCTCGCCAAAGACCGCGACGACGAGCAGGCGATCCTCGACCGCAACGTCTATTCGCGCCTGTCCGACGTTCTCGTCGGCAAGGACGCGATTGCCGGGCCGAAGGGCTTCAAGAAAGGCTCGAAGCTGTCGAAGGACACGCTCGACGAGTATCCGCGTTCGCAGTGGTGGCAGTTTGCGGTGGAGAACGAAAAGCTCCAGAGTGAACTGGAAGCCCTGCGTGGCCAGTACGACGATTCCAAGAAGGCGCTCGAACAGCGCTTCATGGACAAGGTCGAGAAGGTGCAGCGCGGCGACGAGATGCCTCCCGGCGTCATGAAGATGGTCAAGGTCTTCGTGGCCGTGAAGCGCAAGATGCAGCCTGGCGACAAGATGGCCGGCCGGCACGGCAACAAGGGTGTCGTGTCGCGGATCGTTCCGGTCGAGGACATGCCGTTCCTCGAGGACGGCACGCATGCCGATATCGTGCTCAACCCGCTGGGTGTGCCGAGCCGCATGAATGTCGGCCAGATCCTGGAAACGCATCTGGGCTGGGCTTGCGCCGGAATGGGCAGGAAGATCGGCGATCTGATCGACGCCTACAAGACGGCCGGTGACATCAAGCCGCTGCGCAAGACGCTCGAAAGCTTCATGCCGGCCAACGACCGCAACGAGCCGATCCGCGACTATGACGACGAGAGTGTCGTTCGCCTCAGTGAACAGATGCGCCGCGGGGTCTCCATCGCGACACCGGTGTTCGACGGCGCGCACGAGGCCGACATCAACATCATGCTGGAGCAGGCGGGCCTGCACACCAGCGGTCAGTCGCAGCTCTATGACGGACGCACCGGCGAGCCGTTCGATCGCAAAGTGACGATGGGCTACATATATATGCTCAAGCTTCACCACCTTGTGGACGACAAGATCCACGCGCGTTCGATCGGGCCGTACTCGCTCGTTACTCAGCAGCCGCTGGGCGGCAAGGCGCAGTTCGGTGGCCAGCGCTTCGGCGAGATGGAGGTCTGGGCGCTCGAAGCGTACGGCGCCGCCTACACGTTGCAGGAGATGCTGACGGTGAAGTCGGACGACGTCGCCGGCCGCACCAAGGTCTACGAAGCGATCGTCAGAGGCGACGACACGTTCGAGGCCGGCATTCCCGAGAGCTTCAACGTTCTCGTCAAGGAAATGCGGTCTCTGGGCCTCAATGTCGAGCTGGAGAACACCAAGCTGGACGACAACCCGGTTCGGCTGCCCGACGCGGCCGAGTGAGCAAGACGTCCGGTCGCGGCTTCCGCGACCGGACGCACCAAATTCTTCGGCCGATGGCCGATCAAGTCGGCGGGCGTTTGGCCCGCGCTAGATGCAAGGGGTTTTCGAGGACCCCGAAAAGGAGAACGGCATGAACCAAGAGGTCATGAATCTCTTCAATCCCCAGGCGCCTGCGCAGGTGTTCGATTCCATCCGGATCTCGCTCGCCAGCCCTGAGAAGATTCTGTCCTGGTCGTTCGGCGAGATCAAAAAGCCGGAGACCATCAACTACCGCACCTTCAAGCCGGAGCGTGACGGCCTGTTCTGCGCGCGCATTTTCGGTCCGATCAAGGACTACGAGTGCCTGTGCGGCAAGTACAAGCGCATGAAGTACAAGGGCGTCATCTGCGAAAAGTGCGGCGTCGAAGTCACGCTGTCGCGCGTCCGTCGCGAGCGCATGGGCCATATCGAGCTGGCCGCGCCCGTCGCCCATATCTGGTTCTTGAAGTCGCTGCCGTCGCGTATCGGCACGCTGCTCGACATGACGCTGAAGGACATCGAGCGCGTTCTCTACTTCGAGAACTACATCGTCACCGAGCCTGGCCTCACCGCGCTGAAGGAGCACCAGCTCCTCAGCGAGGAAGAGTACATGATGGCTGTCGACGAATATGGCGAAGATAGCTTCACCGCCATGATCGGCGCCGAGGCCATCCACGATCTTCTGGCCGGCATGGACCTGGAGAAGATCGCCGGCGATCTGCGTTCGGAGCTGGCTTCGACCACGTCCGAGCTGAAGCAGAAGAAGTATCTGAAGCGGCTTAAGGTCGTCGAGAACTTCATGGAGTCCGGCAACCGTCCGGAATGGATGATCATGAAGGTGGTTCCGGTGATCCCGCCGGACCTGCGCCCGCTCGTCCCGCTGGACGGCGGCCGCTTCGCGACATCGGATCTCAACGATCTCTATCGCCGCGTCATCAACCGCAACAACCGCCTGAAGCGGCTGATCGAGCTGCGTGCGCCCGGCATCATCGTGCGCAATGAAAAGCGCATGCTGCAGGAAGCCGTCGACGCGCTGTTCGACAACGGCCGTCGCGGCCGCGTCATCACCGGCGCCAACAAGCGTCCGCTGAAGTCGCTGTCCGACATGCTGAAGGGCAAGCAGGGCCGGTTCCGCCAGAACCTGCTCGGCAAGCGCGTCGATTATTCCGGCCGCTCGGTCATCGTGACCGGTCCGGAGCTCAAGCTGCACCAGTGCGGCCTGCCGAAGAAGATGGCGCTCGAACTGTTCAAGCCCTTCATTTATGCCCGTCTCGACGCCAAGGGTTATTCCTCGACCGTCAAGCAGGCGAAGAAGCTGGTCGAGAAGGAGCGTCCGGAGGTCTGGGATATTCTCGACGAGGTCATCCGCGAGCATCCGGTGCTTCTGAACCGTGCGCCGACGCTGCACCGCCTTGGCATCCAGGCGTTCGAGCCGATCCTGATCGAAGGCAAGGCTATCCAGCTTCACCCGCTGGTCTGCACGGCCTTCAACGCCGACTTCGACGGCGACCAGATGGCGGTTCACGTACCGCTGTCGCTGGAAGCACAGCTTGAAGCCCGCGTGCTGATGATGTCGACCAACAACATCCTGCACCCGGCTTCCGGCGCGCCGATCATCGTGCCGTCGCAGGATATGGTTCTGGGTCTCTACTATCTCTCGATCGTCAACCAGAATGAGCCGGGCGAGGGCATGGTGTTTGCCGACATGGGCGAACTCCAGCACGCACTCGAGACCAAGGCGGTGACGCTGCACTCCAAGATCAAGGGCCGCTTCCGCACGGTCGATGCGGATGGCAAGGTCGTGTCGAAGATCTACGACACCACGCCCGGCCGGATGATCATCGGCGAGCTTCTGCCGAAGAACGTCAACGTGCCTTATGAGACCGCCAACCAGGAGATGACCAAGAAGAACATCTCCAAGATGATCGACACCGTCTATCGCCATTGCGGTCAGAAGGAGACGGTCATTTTCTGCGATCGCATCATGGCCCTCGGCTTCAGCCACGCCTGCCGCGCCGGCATTTCGTTCGGCAAGGACGACATGCTGATCCCGGATGCCAAGATCAAGCTGGTTTCCGACACCGAGGCTTTGGCCAAGGAATACGAGCAGCAGTACAATGACGGCCTGATCACGCAGGGCGAGAAGTACAACAAGGTCGTCGACGCCTGGGCCAAGTGCTCGGAAAAGGTCGCCGACGAGATGATGGCCCGCATCAAGGCGGTCGAGTTCGAGGACAATGGCCGTCAAAAGCCGATGAACTCGATCTACATGATGTCGCACTCCGGTGCGCGCGGCTCGCCCACCCAGATGCGCCAGCTTGCCGGTATGCGCGGCCTGATGGCCAAGCCTAGCGGTGAAATCATCGAGACGCCGATCATCTCGAACTTCAAGGAAGGCCTGACCGTGCTCGAGTACTTCAACTCGACCCACGGCGCCCGCAAGGGTCTGGCCGACACCGCCTTGAAGACGGCGAATTCGGGTTACCTCACCCGTCGTCTGGTCGACGTGGCGCAGGACTGCATCGTCAACTCCGTCGACTGCGGCACCGACAAGGGCCTCACCATGCAGCCGATCGTCGATGCCGGCCAGGTCGTCGCTTCCGTCGGCCAGCGCGTTCTCGGCCGCACGGCGCTCGACGATATCACGCATCCGGTCACCGGTGAGGTTCTGGTCAAGGCCGGAACGCTGATGGACGAACGCGACGTCGAGCAGATCGAACAGGCCGGCGTCCAGTCGGTCCGCATTCGCTCGGCACTGACTTGCGATGTCAGGGTCGGTGTATGCGCGGTCTGCTACGGACGCGATCTGGCCCGCGGCACTCCGGTCAACCAGGGCGAGGCTGTCGGCGTCATCGCGGCGCAGTCGATCGGCGAGCCGGGCACCCAGCTCACCATGCGTACCTTCCACATGGGCGGTACGGCGCAGGTGGTGGACTCGTCGTTCCTTGAAGCCTCGTATGAGGGCAAGGTCGAGATCCGCAACCGCAACGTGGTGCGCAACTCCGACGGCCAGCAGATGGTCATGGGCCGCAACATGGCGGTGCTGATCCTCGACGAAGCCGGCAAGGAGCGCGCCACGCACCGTGTTACTTATGGTTCGCGCATCTTCGTGGACGATGGCGACAAGGTGAAGCGCGGCCAGCGCATCGCCGAGTGGGATCCCTATACCCGCCCGGTCCTCACCGAAATCGAGGGCAAGGTGGCGTTCGAGGATCTGGTCGACGGCATTTCCGTCCAGGAAACGGCCGACGAGTCGACCGGCATCACCAAGCGCGAGGTCATCGACTGGCGTTCGACGCCACGCGGCAACGACCTCAAGCCGGCGATCGTGGTCCAGGACGCCAAGGGCAAGGTCGGCAAACTGTCGAAGGGCGGCGACGCCCGCTTCCTGCTCTCGGTCGAGGCCATTCTTTCGGTCGAGCCGGGTGCACAGGTTCGCCCCGGCGACGTGCTGGCGCGTATCCCGATGGAAAGCGCCAAGACCAAGGACATCACCGGCGGTCTGCCGCGTGTTGCCGAACTGTTCGAGGCACGCCGTCCGAAGGATCACGCCATCATCGCCGAGATCGACGGCACGATCCGCTTCGGCCGCGACTACAAGAACAAGCGCCGCATCATCATCGAACCGCATGACTCGACGCTTGAGCCGGTCGAATACCTGATCCCGAAGGGCAAGCCGTTCCATCTCCAGGACGGCGACGTCATCGAGAAGGGCGACTACATCCTCGACGGCAATCCGGCGCCGCACGACATCCTGGCGATCAAGGGCGTGGAGGCGCTTGCGTCCTACCTCGTCAACGAGATCCAGGAGGTCTATCGTCTGCAGGGCGTGTCGATCAACGACAAGCACATCGAGGTGATCGTTCGCCAGATGCTGCAGAAGGTCGAGATCACTGCGCAGGGCGACTCGACCTACATTCCGGGCGACCACGTCGACGTGATCGAGCTGGAAGAGGTCAACGAGCGCCTGGTCGAGGACGGCAAGAAGCCGGCCGAAGGCCAGCCGGTGCTCCTGGGCATCACCAAGGCCTCGCTGCAGACGCCGTCCTTCATCTCGGCGGCCTCCTTCCAGGAGACGACCAGGGTGCTGACAGAAGCGGCGGTTGCCGGCAAGACCGACATGCTGCAGGGGCTGAAGGAAAACGTCATCGTCGGCCGTCTGATCCCGGCCGGCACCGGCGGCACGATGAGCCAGATCCGGCGCATCGCCACCTCGCGCGACGAGTTGATCATCGACGAGCGCCGCAAGGCGTCGGGCGTCGAGGTCGCCGATCAGATGCTGACCGACATGGCTTCCGCCGCGCAGTAAGCGCGGCGGTACAGATCTCAGGCAACAAAGCCGTCGGGGCAACCCGGCGGCTTTTTTTGTGTTGATCTCACTTCGCTCGCCCGGTTTGTCACGCAAACAACGAAGAAGGATCGGTCCATGCGCGGGATGCAGCAGCATGCGAACCTGGGAAGGATAACCGCGCTATGCTAATAACCTTCAACAGCAGAACCGGGTGAGGCCCAGTGACTGAGACATTCATCGAGCGTCATTTTGAGCTTGGCGAAGCCGCAAAGGTGGTGGCTCGATTTTTCCGGCCCTTCCGAGGGGATTTGGATTTCTGCTGCGCTTATGAAATCATTTGGCCGAACAGAACGCGTAGGTTTCGAGCCTACGGTATCGATGAAGTGCAGGCTCTCACCCTCGCGTTGATGATGGTCCATGCTGAACTGCTTTGTTCGCCGGAGGCGAAGCGAGGCGAACTTCGCTGGCTTGGCTCTCGTGACCTTGGCCTGCCGTCTGCGCTTCCACCGAGCGATCCGTCCATTCAGTCGTAAAACGCCTCCACTACATTGCGCTTGCCGAGCATGAAGGCGTCGGCGACATGCTGGAGGGGAGCGAGATCGACATCGGAAACGCCGGCGCGCACGATCTCTGCGAAACGCCTGTAGAGCATCGGGTATTCGGCTTCCGGCTCGTCGTGAACGACGCGGCCGTCGACCGCCAGTTTTGAGCCGCCGCCGGAAAGCACCATCGCGCCGTTGTCCGTCTCGGCCAGGATGTCCCAGCTTTGCGGGCCGGTCTGGCGCCAGTCGAGCTCCATCGTCACCGGCAAGCCGTTCGAGGTGCGGAAGGCGATGTGTGCGGCGATCGGGGCGGCGCGGTTTTCGGGAAAATCGAGGATCGACGAGGTGATGAACATCGCCGGCAATATATGGGTCGCGATCGACAGCGCGTTGATGCCGGGATCGAACACGCCGAAGCCGCCCGGAGCCCAGATCCAGTCCTGGTTCGGGTGCCAGCGGCGCACGTCCTCCTTCCAGTTGATGGCTGCCGATCTTATTGTGGTCGAGCCGAGAAAATCGCGCGCGGCCTTGACTGCCGGGGCATAGCGCGAATGCCAGCTGGCGAACAGCGAGACGCCGTTCGCGACCGCTAGCGCCTTCAAATCCTCGACCTCGCTGACCGTGGCGCCGGGCGGCTTTTCCAGGAAGACATGTTTTTTCGCCGCCAGCGCTGTCCGCGCGGCGTCGTAGCGGAACTGCGGCGGCATGCAGAGCGATACGGCCTCAAGCTCCGGCACCGCGTCCAGCATCGCCTCGATATCAGGAAAATTTGCGATCCCGTCCACCTTGCCGTGCCGGCTGGCGGCGGCGACGAGGCGGTAGTCCCGGTCCTTGGCCAGGGCTGGCAGGTGCTGGTCGCGGACGATCTTTCCCACCCCGACGATGCCGAGCTTGATAGGGTTGCTGTTCGAGGACATGGGAGACTCCACGGATTGGAAAATGCACTGCTCCTGGCAGCGATTGGTTCTCTTAGCAGAGAACCGATGCCGGGCAAGTCGCGGGAGGCTCGCTCGGCGGGCCGAGATAGAGCCCGCTTCAGACTGGCCTTGCTTCAGACTGGCCCTGCTTTGACTGGCCCTGCCTCAGACTGGCACGTCGAAGGTGACGATCGACACTTCGCCTTCGAGCGCGCCTTGATAGGCCGACAGGTGCGGCTCGTCGTCGGGCACGCCGTCAAGGTCGCCGATCTGATCGAGCTCAGCCTCGGCGTAACCTTCGGCCGAGAGCGATTCGAGCGCCCGGCGCACCGCCGAATCGTCGTCGGGCGCGACCAGCATGACGTGGACGCCTTCCGGCTTGCCGTCTTTCCTCTTCCACGCCCGGCCGGTGATGATGGTGACCGGGCGCTCATCATTGTCGTTCACGGGCTGATTCCTCCGGGCGAGGGGATCTGTGCTGTTCATGCCTCTTTTTCGCATGAAGCATGGCCGCGCAACAGCCGAAAGCCGGTCACTTTCTTCCCTCCTCTTGCAAAATGGCGAAAGAAAATTACATGCGCTTTTCGCATGGCTGCGAAGCCTCGGTTTCAGCGTAATATTTGGCGCTCCGGGGTTGACGGGCAACAGGCTTGCGAGTAGAAGCCGCCCAGTCAGAACCGATGTGAGGCTCTCCCTTCCGAAGCGACACGCTTTGGAGTTTGCCTCAAACAGGGTTCGTTTTACGAGCGAAAAGACATTTCCGGCGTGCATGAAGCGGTTTCCGCTTCCTCTGCCATTTGTTCGGGCAAGACCGCGAGGCGCGGTTTGTGGCCCGAATTTGCGTATGGAAATGACGCTTTGAGCGGCCCTGACCGGGCGAGACACGGAATTGAGAGACAAGAGGGTTTAATGCCTACCGTCAACCAGCTGATCCGCAAGCCGCGCATTGCGCCGGTGAAGCGCAACAAGGTCCCGGCCATGCAGCAGAACCCGCAGAAGCGGGGCGTCTGCACGCGCGTCTACACAACGACGCCGAAGAAGCCGAACTCGGCGCTGCGCAAGGTGGCCAAGATTCGCCTGACCAATGGTTTTGAAGTGATCGGCTACATCCCCGGCGAAGGCCACAACCTTCAGGAACACTCGGTGGTGATGATCCGCGGCGGCCGCGTCAAGGATCTTCCGGGCGTCCGCTACCATATCATCCGCGGCGTGCTCGACACGCAGGGTGTGAAGAACCGCAAGCAGCGCCGTTCGAAATACGGCGCCAAGCGTCCGAAGTGACCGAAGCGTAGCCAAGGTCATCCCGGACGGCGCCAGGCGACGATCCGGGATCCAGGCCACCACGCAGAATTGAGGCAGAGAAAAAATGTCCCGTCGTCACAGTGCAGAAAAGCGTGAGATCAACCCGGACCCGAAGTTCGGCGATCTGATCGTCACCAAGTTCATGAACGCCGTCATGTATGACGGCAAGAAGTCGGTTGCCGAGACCATCGTCTACGGCGCGCTCGACCAGGTCCAGTCCAAGACCAAGCAGGAGCCGGTCACCGTCTTCCACCAGGCGCTCGACAATGTCGCGCCGCATGTGGAAGTGCGTTCGCGCCGCGTCGGTGGTGCCACCTACCAGGTTCCGGTCGACGTGCGCCCCGAGCGCCGTCAGGCGCTGGCCATCCGCTGGCTGATCGCCGCCGCTCGCAACCGCAACGAGACCACGATGGTCGACCGCCTCTCCGGCGAGCTGATGGATGCGGCCAACAACCGCGGCACCGCCGTCAAGAAGCGTGAAGACACCCACAAGATGGCAGAAGCCAACCGCGCCTTCGCGCACTACCGCTGGTAAAGCGCGAACGAGACTGAAGAGGCACCTCCCATGGCCCGCGAATATAAAATCGAAGACTACCGCAATTTCGGTATCATGGCGCATATCGACGCCGGCAAGACGACGACCACCGAGCGCGTCCTCTACTACACGGGCAAGTCGCACAAGATCGGCGAAGTTCATGACGGCGCTGCCACCATGGATTGGATGGAGCAGGAGCAGGAGCGCGGCATCACCATCACATCCGCCGCGACCACGACCTTCTGGAAGGGTCGTGACGGCAAGATGCACCGCTTCAACATCATCGACACCCCCGGCCACGTCGACTTCACCATCGAGGTCGAGCGTTCGCTGCGCGTGCTCGACGGCGCCATTGCGCTGCTCGACGCCAATGCCGGTGTCGAGCCGCAGACGGAAACCGTCTGGCGCCAGGCCGACAAGTACCGCGTGCCGCGCATGATCTTCTGCAACAAGATGGACAAGATCGGCGCCGATTTTTACCGCTCGGTCGAAATGATCGGCTCGCGCCTCGGCGCGCATGCCGTCGTCATGCAGCTGCCGATCGGTGCTGAGACCGAGTTCAAGGGCATCGTCGATCTCGTCGAGATGAACGCGCTGGTCTGGCGCGACGAAACGCTGGGCGCTGCCTGGGACGTCGTCGAGATCCCGGACGATCTCAAAGCTCGTGCGGAAGAGTACCGCGAGAAGATGATCGAAGCCGCCGTCGAAATGGACGAGACGGCGCTTGAGAATTACCTCGAAGGCAAGATGCCCGACAATGACGAGATCCGCGCGCTGATCCGCAAGGGCACCATTGCGGTGAAATTCTACCCGATGTTCTGTGGCTCCGCCTTCAAGAACAAGGGCGTGCAGCCGCTGCTCGACGCCGTTGTCGAATACCTGCCGTCGCCGGCCGACGTTCCGGCCATCAAGGGCGTCGACGCCAAGACCGACGCCGAGATCGAGCGTCATGCCGACGACAACGAACCGCTGTCGATGCTTGCCTTCAAGATCATGAACGACCCGTTCGTCGGCTCGCTCACCTTCGCCCGCATCTATTCGGGCAAGCTCACCAAGGGCATCTCGGTCGACAACACGGTCAAGGGCAAGAAGGAGCGCATCGGCCGCATGCTGCAAATGCATGCGAACTCGCGCGCCGACGTCGAAGAGGCTTTCGCCGGCGACATCGTCGCCTTGGCCGGCCTCAAGGACACGACCACGGGCGACACGCTCTGCGATCCGCTGCATCCGGTCATCCTCGAGCGCATGGAATTCCCCGATCCGGTCATCCAGATCGCGATTGAGCCGAAGACCAAGAACGACCAGGAAAAGATGGGCCTTGCGCTGCATCGCCTGGCCGCCGAGGACCCGTCCTTCCGCGTCAAGACCGACGAGGAATCAGGCCAGACGATCATTTCCGGCATGGGCGAGCTCCACCTCGACATCATCGTCGACCGCATGCGCCGCGAGTTCAAGGTCGAGGCCAATGTCGGCGCGCCGCAGGTGGCCTATCGTGAGACGATCACCCGCAGCCAAGAGCAGGACTACACCCATAAGAAGCAGACCGGCGGCACGGGCCAGTTCGCCCGCGTCAAGATCCTGTTCGAACCAAATCCGGAAAGCAGCGAATTCCTGTTCGAATCCAAGATTGTCGGCGGCGCTGTGCCGAAGGAATACATCCCCGGTGTCGAAAAGGGCATCAACAGCGTCATGACGTCGGGTCCGTTCGCCGGCTTCCCGATGATCGGCGTCAAGGCGACGCTGATCGATGGTGCCTACCACGACGTGGATTCCAGCGTTCTGGCCTTCGAAATCGCTGGCCGTGCCTGCTTCCGTGAAGCGGCGCCCAGGCTTGGCGTGCAGTTGCTCGAGCCGATCATGAAGGTCGAAGTGGTGACGCCGGAAGATTATGTCGGCAGCGTCATCGGCGATCTGAACGGCCGTCGCGGCCAGATCCAGGGCCAGGAAGCCCGTGGCGTGGCGGTGGTTATCAACGCGATGGTGCCGCTCGCCAACATGTTCAAATACGTCGACAACCTGCGCTCGATGAGCCAGGGCCGCGCGGCCTACACGATGCAGTTCGATCACTACGAGCCGGTGCCGACCGCGGTCGCTCAGGAAGTCCAGAAGAAATACGCGTAACCAGAACGGGTTGCAGCGCTAACTTAATTCAAAGCCCGCACGGGCGAGCAGGAATGGAGACATCACATGGCAAAAGGTAAATTCGAGCGTACAAAGCCTCATGTGAACATCGGCACGATTGGCCACGTCGATCATGGCAAGACGTCGCTGACGGCGGCGATCACCAAGTATTTTGGCGAATACAAGCGCTACGACCAGATCGATGCGGCGCCCGAGGAGAAGGCGCGCGGCATCACCATCTCGACGGCGCATGTCGAATACGAGACGGCCGCCCGCCACTACGCCCATGTCGACTGCCCCGGCCACGCCGACTATGTGAAGAACATGATCACCGGTGCCGCGCAGATGGACGGCGCGATCCTGGTGGTGTCGGCCGCCGACGGCCCGATGCCGCAGACCCGCGAGCACATCCTGCTGGCCCGTCAGGTCGGCGTGCCGTCGATCGTGGTGTTTTTGAACAAGGTCGACCAGGTCGACGACGCCGAGCTGCTCGAACTGGTCGAGCTCGAGGTGCGTGAGCTCTTGACCAAGAACGAGTTCCCCGGCGACGACATTCCGATCGTCAAGGGTTCGGCACTTGCCGCTTTGGAAGATTCCGACAAGAAGATCGGCGAGGATTCGATCCGCGAATTGATGGCTGCGGTCGACGACTACATCCCAACGCCGGTTCGTCCGCTGGACAAGCCGTTCCTGATGCCGATCGAGGACGTGTTCTCGATCTCGGGCCGCGGCACGGTGGTGACCGGCCGCGTCGAGCGCGGCGTGGTCAAGGTCGGCGAGGAGCTCGAGATCGTCGGCATCCGTCCGACCACCAAGACGACCTGCACGGGCGTCGAGATGTTCCGCAAGCTGCTCGACCAGGGCCAGGCCGGCGACAACATCGGCGCGCTGCTGCGCGGTGTCGACCGCGAAGGTGTCGAGCGCGGCCAGGTTCTGGCCAAGCCCGGCACGGTCAAGCCGCACAAGAAGTTCGTCGCCGAAGCCTACATCCTGACCAAGGACGAAGGTGGCCGTCACACGCCGTTCTTCACCAATTACCGTCCGCAGTTCTACTTCCGCACGACCGATGTGACCGGCATCGTGTCGCTGCCGGAAGGCACCGAGATGGTGATGCCGGGCGACAACATCACCGTCGATGTCGAGCTGATCGTGCCGATCGCCATGGAAGAGAAGCTGCGCTTCGCCATCCGTGAAGGCGGCCGCACCGTCGGTGCCGGCATCGTCGTCACCATCAAAGAGTAATTTGGACTTAAACCGATCTGTCGCGGGCGCTGCCCGCGCCGCGCCAGAACAAGGAAGTGACGCATGAACGGACAGAATATCCGCATCCGCCTGAAGGCGTTCGATCACCGGGTGCTTGACGCCTCGACGCGGGAAATCGTGTCGACGGCCAAGCGCACCGGCGCCAACGTCCGCGGCCCCATTCCGCTGCCGACGCGGATCGAAAAGTTCACGGTCAACCGGTCGCCTCACGTCGACAAGAAGAGCCGCGAGCAGTTCGAGATGCGCACGCACAAGCGTCTCCTCGATATCGTCGATCCGACCCCGCAGACGGTCGACGCTTTGATGAAGCTCGATCTTGCCGCCGGTGTCGACGTCGAGATCAAGCTCTAAGGAACCAGAGGGGCGGGGCGACCCGGAACTCTGAAGGAACAAGAGGCGTGGAGGGGCGACAGCCCCGACAGGGAACTCTAAAGGAATTGAACCGATGCGTTCAGGTGTGATTGCAAAGAAGGTGGGAATGACCCGCATCTACAACGATGCCGGGGAACATGTTCCCGTCACTGTTCTCCAGATGGAGAACTGCCAGGTCGTGGCGCAGCGCACGCAGGAGAAGAACGGCTATACCGCCGTCCAGCTCGGCGTTGGCCTTGCCAAGGTGAAGAACACGTCGAAGGCGATGCGCGGCCATTTTGCGACCGCTTCCGTCGAGCCGAAGGCCAAGGTTGCCGAATTCCGTGTCTCCGCCGACAACATGATCGATGTCGGCGCCGAGATCACCGTCGATCATTTCGTCGCCGGCCAGAAGGTCGATGTGACGGGAACCACGATCGGCAAGGGTTTCCAGGGCGTTATCAAGCGGCACCACATGGGCGGTGGCCGCGCCACCCACGGCAACTCGGTCTCGCACCGTACGCACGGCTCGACCGGCCAGCGCCAGGACCCGGGCAAGGTGTTCAAGGGCAAGCATATGGCCGGCCACATGGGTGACACCCGCGTCACCACGCAGAATGTCGAGGTCGTCTCGACCGACGCCGATCGCGGTCTGATCCTGATCCGCGGCGCGGTTCCCGGTTCGAAGGGCGCCTGGATCCTGGTCCGTGACGCGGCCAAGGTTGCGCTGCCGGTCAATGCGCCGAAGCCCGCCGCAATCCGCGCCGTTGCAACCAATGATGGCGCCAAGAACGATGCCCCGGCCACAGTAGATGCCCCGGCCACAGAGGGAGCGGAATAATGGACCTCAAGATCACAACGCTTGGCGGCAAGGACGCCGGCAAGGTGAAACTCTCCGAGGAGATTTTCGGCCTTGATCCGCGCGAGGACATCCTGCAGCGCGTCGTGCGCTGGCAGCTTGCCAAGAAGCAGCAGGGCACGCACAAGACCAAGGGTCGCGCCGAGATCGCCCGCACCGGCGCCAAGATGTACAAGCAGAAGGGTACGGGCCGCGCCCGTCACCATTCGGCACGCGCTCCGCAGTTCCGCGGCGGCGGCAAGGCCCACGGCCCGGTCGTCCGCAGCCACGAGCACGACCTGCCGAAGAAGGTGCGTGCGCTGGGCCTCAAGCATGCTCTCTCGGCCAAGGCCAAGAGCGCGTCGCTCATCATCATCGACGAGCTGATGCTGACCGAGGCCAAGACCAAGGCACTGATCGCGAATTTCGCGACGCTGGGCCTGTCCAACGCCCTGCTGATCGGCGGCGCCGAGCTTGACAAGAACTTCAAGCTGGCGGCCACGAACATCCCGAACATCGACGTGCTGCCCATCCAGGGCATCAACGTCTACGACATTCTGCGCCGCGGCACGCTGGTCCTTTCGAAGGCCGCCGTCGAGGCTCTCGAGGAGCGTTTCAAATGACCGACCTTCGTCACTACGACGTGATCGTCTCGCCGGCGATCACCGAAAAGTCGACCATGGCTTCCGAGCAGAACCAGGTCGTCTTCAACGTCGCCAAGAAGGCGTCGAAGCCGGAAATCAAGGCTGCCGTCGAAGCGCTGTTCGGCGTCAAGGTGATGGCCGTGAACACGCTTGTCCGCAAGGGCAAGATCAAGCGCTTCCGCGGCACGATCGGCCGCCAGAGCGACGTCAAGAAGGCGATCGTGACGCTGGCTGATGGCCAGTCGATCGACGTCGCGACGGGTCTCTGAGCAAGACCGCGAGGACAACAAAGATGGCACTGAAAAAATTCAACCCGATAACGCCGAGCACCCGCCAGTTGGTCATCGTCGATCGCTCGGGCCTCTACAAGGGCAAGCCCGTCAAGGGCTTGACCGAAGGCCTGACCAAGTCGGGCGGCCGTAACAATTACGGCCGCATCACGGCCCGCTTCATCGGCGGCGGTCACAAGCGTACGTACCGCATCATCGACTTCAAGCGCCGCAAGTTCGACATTGTCGGCACTGTCGAGCGTATCGAATACGATCCGAACCGCAGCGCCTTCATCGCGCTGATCAAGTATGACGATGGTGAGCTGTCCTACATCATCGCCCCGCAGCGCCTTGCTGCCGGCGACAAGATCGTGGCCGGCGAAGCGGTCGACGTGAAGCCGGGCAATGCGATGCCGCTGGCCTCGATGCCGGTCGGCACGATCGTCCACAACATCGAGCTGAAGCCGGGCAAGGGCGCCCAGGTTGCCCGTTCGGCTGGCGGTTATGCCCAACTCGTCGGCCGTGACCAGGGCATGGCGATCCTGCGCCTGAATTCGGGTGAGCAGCGCGTCGTCCACGGCTCGTGCATGGCCACTGTCGGCGCCGTGTCCAACCCGGACCACGGCAACATCAATGACGGCAAGGCAGGCCGCACGGTGTGGCGGGGAAAACGTCCGCACAATCGCGGCGTGACCATGAACCCGGTCGACCATCCGCATGGCGGCGGCGAAGGCCGCACCTCGGGTGGCCGCCATCCGGTTTCGCCTTGGGGCAAGCCGACCAAGGGCAAGAAGACGCGGTCCAACAAGGCGACCGACAAGTTCATCCTGCGCTCGCGCCATCAGCGCAAGAGCTAAGAAGAGGTAACGCCAAGTGACTCGTTCGATTTGGAAAGGCCCCTTCATCGACGGCTACCTTCTCAAGAAGGTGGACAAGGTTCGTGAAGGTGGTCGCAATGAGGTGATCAAGATGTGGAGCCGTCGCTCCACCATCCTGCCGCAGTTCGTCGGCTTCACCTTCGGTGTCTACAACGGCCAGAAGCACGTTCCCGTTTCGGTGAACGAGGACATGGTCGGCCACAAGTTCGGTGAATTCGCTCCGACCCGGACCTATTACGGTCATGGCGCGGATAAGAAGGCGAAGAGGAAATAATCATGGGCAAGGCCAAAGCTCCGCGCAGGCTTGCTGATAACGAAGCGCGCGCCGTGTTGCGCACGATCCGTATCAGCCCGCAGAAGCTGAACCTGGTTGCCGCGCTGATCCGCGGCAAGAAGGTCGCGACAGCGCTTTCCGATCTCGAATTCTCGGCCAAGCGGATTTCCGGCACGGTCAAGAAGACGCTGGAATCGGCGATCGCCAACGCGGAAAACAACCACGACCTCGACGTCGATGCGCTGATCGTGGCGGAAGCCTATGTCGGCAAGTCGATCGTCATGAAGCGGTTCCATGCCCGTGGCCGTGGCCGCGCCAGCCGTATCGAGAAGCCGTTCTCGCACCTCACGATCGTCGTTCGTGAAGTCGAAGAAAAAGTGGAGGCCGCATAATGGGCCAGAAAATCAATCCGATCGGTCTGCGTCTTGGCATCAATCGCACCTGGGATTCGCGCTGGTTCGCCAACACCGGCGAGTACGGCAAGCTGCTGCATGAGGACATCAAGATCCGCAAGTATCTTGAGAAGGAACTCAAGCAGGCTGCGATTTCGAAGGTCGTGATCGAGCGCCCGCACAAGAAGTGCCGCGTCACCATCCATGCGGCGCGTCCGGGCCTGATCATCGGCAAGAAGGGCGCCGACATCGAGAAGCTTCGCAAGAAGCTGATGGAGATGACGAAGTCCGAGACGCATTTGAACATCGTCGAAGTGCGTAAGCCCGAGATCGACGCCACGCTGGTCGCCCAGTCGATCGCCCAGCAACTCGAGCGCCGCATCGCGTTCCGCCGCGCCATGAAGCGCGCCGTGCAGTCTGCGATGCGCCTCGGTGCCGAAGGCATCCGCATCAACTGCGCCGGCCGTCTCGGCGGCGCCGAGATCGCGCGCATGGAATGGTACCGCGAAGGTCGCGTGCCGCTGCATACGCTGCGCGCCGACGTCGACTACGGCACGGCCGAAGCACACACCGCCTACGGCATCTGCGGCGTCAAGGTCTGGGTGTTCAAGGGCGAAATCCTCGAGCACGACCCGATGGCTTCGGAGCGCCGCGCCACCGAGGGCGATCATGCCCATGGCGGTGGTGGTGAGCGCGAACGCGGTCGCCGTCGCGAAAACGCCTGAGACAGTTGAGAATTTGGAGTTAGAACGATGCTGCAGCCAAAGCGCACAAAGTTCCGCAAGCAGTTCAAGGGCCGTATCCATGGTGCCGCCAAGGGTGGCACCAATCTGGATTTCGGCGGTTTCGGGCTGAAGGCGCTTGAGCCGAACCGCGTCACCGCGCGTGAGATCGAGGCGGCCCGCCGCGCGATCACTCGCGAAATGAAGCGCGCCGGCCGCGTCTGGATCCGTATCTTCCCGGACGTGCCGGTGACGTCGAAGCCGACCGAAGTCCGCATGGGCAAGGGCAAGGGCGCGGTCGATTACTGGGCGGCGCGCGTCAAGCCGGGCCGCATCATGTTCGAGATCGACGGCGTCAATGAGGAAACCGCCCGTGAGGCGCTGCGTCTCGGCGCGGCCAAGCTCTCGGTCAGGACGCGCTTCGTACAGCGCATCGCAGAATAAGGACGGGCTGATCATGAAAGCCGAAGACATCCGGACCAAGACCCAGGACCAACTGACCGACGACCTGGCCAGCCTGAAGAAGGAGCAGTTCAACCTGCGCTTCCAGAAGGCCACCGGCCAGCTCGAGAAGACCGCGCGCGTGAGGCAGGTCCGCAAGGACATTGCGCGTATCAAGACCATCGCTGCGGAAAAGTCCGCGGCTAAGAAGGCTTAAGGACGAAAACCATGCCAAAGCGCATTCTGCAGGGCACCGTCGTCAGCGACAAAAACGAGAAGACGGTTGTCGTCAAGGTCGAACGGCGCTTCACGCATCCCGTGATGAAGAAGACCGTGCGCATGACCAAGAAGTACAAGGCGCACGACGAGAACAACGCCCACAAGGTTGGCGATCAGGTGTTCATCCAGGAATCGAAGCCGATTTCCAAGGACAAGCGCTGGACCGTCGTGTCTTCGGACCAGGCCTGATCAGGGCGAACGAAACGAATTTTGGACAGACCGGGGAAGGGTGAAGAACCCGTCCCGTTAGAAGAGAAGAAGGCGGCCAGTCATGATTCAGATGCAAACAAACCTCGACGTCGCGGATAATTCCGGCGCCCGTCGTGTCATGTGCATCAAGGTGCTGGGCGGCTCGAAGCGGAAATACGCTTCCGTGGGCGACATCATCGTGGTGTCGATCAAGGAAGCAATCCCGCGCGGCCGCGTCAAGAAGGGCGATGTGATGAAGGCGGTCGTGGTTCGCACGGCCAAGGACATCCGTCGCCCGGACGGCAGTGTGATCCGTTTCGACAAGAATGCGGCCGTTCTCGTCGACAACAAGAAAGAGCCGATCGGCACGCGTATCTTCGGACCGGTTCCGCGCGAACTCCGCGCCAAGAACCACATGAAGATCATCTCGCTCGCGCCTGAAGTGCTGTAAGGAGCCGGACCAATGCAGAAGATTAGAAAAGGCGACAAGGTCGTCGTGCTGGCCGGCAAGGACAAGGGCCGTTCGGGCGAAGTCCTCTCGGTACAGCCGAAGGAAGACACCGCGCTGGTGCGCGGCGTCAACATGATCCGTCGTCACCAGAAGCAGTCCCAGTCCCAAGAGGGCGGGATCATCACCAAGGAAGCGCCGATCCAGCTGTCGAACATCGCGCTGGCCGACCCCAAGGATGGCAAGCCGACTCGCGTCGGCTTCATCTTCCAGAAGGACGGCAAGAAGGTGCGCGTCGCCAAGCGCTCGGGAGAAGTCATCAATGGCTAAGGCTCAAACCAAGCAGGCGACTGCCCAGAACACGCCGCGCCTCAAACAGGTCTACAACGAGACCATCCGCAAGGCGCTGCAGGAGCAGTTCGGCTACGAGAACGAGATGCAGGTTCCGCGCATCGACAAAATCGTGCTGAACATGGGTGTCGGCGAAGCGACCGGCGACTCGAAGAAGCCTTCGATCGCGGCGGAAGATCTTGCGCTGATCGCCGGCCAGAAGGCCGTCGTCACGCACGCCCGCAACTCGATCGCCGGCTTCAAGGTCCGCGAAAAGATGCCGATCGGCGCCAAGGTCACGCTGCGCAAGGAACGCATGTACGAGTTCCTCGACCGTCTCGTGAACATCGCGCTGCCGCGCGTCCGCGACTTCCGCGGGCTCAATCCGAAGAGCTTCGATGGCCGTGGCAACTATGCCATGGGCATCAAGGAACACATCGTGTTCCCGGAGATCAACTACGACAAGGTTGATCAGATCTGGGGCATGGACGTCATCGTTTGTACGACTGCGAAGACGGACGACGAAGCCAGGGCATTGCTCAAGGCCTTCAACTTCCCCTTCCGCCAGTAACGGCAGCGAGAAAAGGAAAAATCTGAAATGGCAAAGACCAGCTCAGTCGAGAAGAACAACAGGCGCCGCAAGCTTGTGGACCAGTACGCTGCCAAGCGTAAGGCCCTCAAGGCGATCATCATGGATCAGTCCAAGCCGATGGAAGAGCGCTTCCGCGCTCAGCTGAAGCTTGCGGCACTGCCGCGCAACTCGGCCAAGATCCGCATCCGCAACCGCTGCGAAGTCACCGGACGCCCGCGTGCCTACTATCGCAAGCTCAAAGTATCGCGCATCGCGCTTCGTGATCTCGGCAACAACGGCCAGATCCCGGGCCTGGTCAAGTCGAGCTGGTAAGGAGGACATAACATGTCATTGAGCGATCCTCTCGGCGATATGCTGACCCGCATCCGCAACGCCTATGGCCGCAAGAAGTCGAGCGTTTCGACGCCGGCCTCGCGCCTGCGTACCCGCGTCCTCGACGTGCTGAAGGCGGAAGGCTATATCCGCGACTACAGCCAGACCGACTTCGACAACGGCAAGTCCGAAATCGAGATCGAGCTGAAGTATTTCGACGGTGCGCCGGTCGTGCGCGAAATCGCCCGCGTCTCGAAGCCGGGCCGTCGCGTTTACGTTTCGGCGAAGTCGATCCCGCACGTCGCCAACGGCCTCGGCATCGCCATCCTTTCGACACCGAAGGGCGTGATGGCCGACCACGAAGCGCGTGAACAGAATGTCGGCGGGGAAATCCTCTGCCAGATCTTCTGATCTGGAGCGCGATCCCGAACCGAACCACACAGTGAAAAGTGGAACCCGGCTTTCGGACAAGATCACGCTCGAAACAGAGACCTGAAACAAGAGAAGTGACGAGGACAACAAAATGTCTCGTATTGGAAAGAAACCCGTTTCGCTGCCGCAGGGCGTGACCGCGACCGTCGACGGCCAGACCGTCACGGCGAAGGGCCCCAAGGGTGAGCTGAAGTTCGTGGTGAACGACGAAGTGCTGGTCAAGATGGAAGGCAGCGAGATCGCTGTCCAGCCACGCGACCAGACCAAGACCGCCCGTTCCAAATGGGGCATGTCGCGCACGCAGATCGTCAACATCCTGCAGGGCGTCAAGGACGGTTTCGAAAAGAAGCTTGAGATCACCGGCGTCGGCTATCGCGCCGCCATGCAGGGCAAGAACCTGCAGCTGGCGCTCGGCTTCAGCCATGATGTCGTCTACGAAACGCCGCAGGACATCACGATCACCGTGCCGAAGCCGACGGAAATCACCGTAACCGGCATCGACAAGCAGAAGGTCGGTCAGGTTGCTGCCGAGATCCGCGAATATCGCGGTCCCGAGCCGTACAAGGGCAAGGGCGTCCGTTACGCTGGCGAGAAGATCGTCCGCAAGGAAGGCAAGAAGAAGTAATTTCAACGCCGCGGGGAGCGGTCGCGGGAGGCTTGTCTACCGCATAGGGTTGCCCCCGTTTTTTGAAGGCAAGGAAACTGATATCATGGGCTCGAAAGAATCCACACAACGCCGCGCTCAGCGCGTCCGCCGCCAGATCAAGAAGGTCGCGGGCGAGCGTCCGCGTCTGTCGGTCCACCGCACGTCGAAGAACATCTACGTCCAGGTGATCGACGACGCCAAGGGCCACACCATCGTTGCCGCCTCGACGCTGGAGAAGGACCTCAAGGGTTCGCTCAAGACCGGTGCAGACACTGCCGCCGCTGTGGCAATCGGCAAGCTGATCGCCGAGCGCGCTTCGAAGGCCGGCGTCAAGGAAGTCGTCTTCGACCGCGGACCGTACATCTATCACGGCCGCGTCAAGGCGCTGGCCGAGGCCGCCCGTGAAGGCGGCTTGAGCTTCTAAAGCATGATCCCGAACCGGAGGTCAGCGCAGCAAAAGTTGCAGACTTTTCGGATAAGATCATGCGAAGGGAAACATGAGTTTCGCCCCCGGCAACCCACAGAGGTGCCGGATATCATTATCAACCGTGCTTCCGGAAAAAAACAAGGAACAGGATATGGCACAGGAACGTAGGGATGGCGGCCGCGGCCGTGATCGCGAAGAGCGCGACGACGGCATGGTGGACAAGCTCGTCCACATCAACCGCGTCGCCAAGGTCGTCAAGGGCGGCCGGCGCTTCGGCTTTGCAGCACTCGTCGTCGTCGGCGACCAGAAGGGCCGCGTCGGCTTCGGTCATGGCAAGGCGCGCGAAGTGCCTGAGGCGATCCGCAAGGCGACCGAATCGGCCAAGCGCGACATGATCTTCGTGCCGCTGCGCTCGGGCCGTACGCTGCACCACGACGTCGAGGGACGCTGGGGCGCCGGACGCGTTCTGTTGCGCGCTGCCAAGCAGGGTACCGGCATCATCGCCGGCGGCCCGATGCGCGCCGTCTTCGAGACGCTCGGCATGCATGACGTGGTCGCCAAGTCGATGGGTTCGTCGAACCCGTACAATATGGTTCGCGCCACCTTCGACGCGCTGAAGAGCCAGATGCATCCCAAGGATGTGGCTGCTGCGCGCGGCATCAAGTATTCGACCCTTCAGGCCCGCCGCGGCACCGCCGTTGCGGCCGAAGAATAGTCGACGCTGACCAGGGATTTTGACCATGGCCAAGAAAGCAACCAAGACCATCACCGTCGAGCAGATCGGTTCGCCGATCCGCCGGCCGAAGGAGCAGCGCGCGACGCTGGTCGGCCTCGGCCTCAACAAGATGCACAAGCAGCGCACGCTGGAGGACACCCCCTCCGTGCGCGGCATGATCGCTGCCGTCCAGCATCTCGTCCGCGTCGTGGACGAGGGCTGAACCAGAGCGCAGGAGAACTCAGATGAAACTCAACGATCTGCGTGACAAGGACGGCGCGACGCATTCCAAGAAGCGTCTCGGCCGCGGCATCGGTTCCGGCTCGGGCAAGACCGCCGGTCGCGGCGTCAAGGGCCAGAAGGCGCGCTCCGGCGTCGCCGTCAACGGCTTCGAGGGTGGCCAGATGCCGCTCTACCGGCGCCTGCCGAAGCGTGGCTTCAACAACATCTTCGCCAAGAGCTTTGCCGTCGTGTCGCTGGCCCGCATCCAGGCCGCGCTCGACGCCAAGAAGCTCGACGCCAAGACGACCGTGACAGCCGAAGCGCTGGTCGCGGCCGGCGTCATCCGCCGCGTCAAGGACGGCGTGCGCATCCTCTCGGACGGCGACATCAAGGCCAAGCTCGCCTTCGACGTGGCCGGCGCCTCCAAGGCTGCCATCGAGAAGATCGAAAAGGCCGGCGGTTCGGTGAAGCTGCCGGAAAAGGCAGCCGCCGAGTAACGGCGATTTGAAGCGCGATCGGCAAGAGTGGGACACGTTTCGCTTTCGATTTGCGCTTTGATTCGAGCAATATGGCGGCCGCATCAACGCGGCCGCTTGCATGTTTGCAGTCCGGAGCTTATCTCGTGAGCTTCGGTGACACGCGCCGCCTGAGTTGCGGGCCATCGAGCGTGACCAAGCGGAGAATCAGGCATGGCTTCGGCTGCTGAACAACTAGCCTCGAATCTGAATTTCTCGGCCTTCGCCAAGGCGGAGGATCTGAAGAAGCGCATC
Organism: Mesorhizobium sp. WSM4842; assembly: GCF_055901575.1. Classification (NCBI taxonomy): domain Bacteria; kingdom Pseudomonadati; phylum Pseudomonadota; class Alphaproteobacteria; order Hyphomicrobiales; family Phyllobacteriaceae; genus Mesorhizobium; species Mesorhizobium sp. WSM4842. Next base: position 4,701,753 of record NZ_CM148372.1, on the reverse strand, counting down.
TGGTTCACGATCGGCGCGCTGCTCGTCTACCGCCTCGGCACCTATATCCCGCTGCCCGGCATCAATCCGGACGCATTCGCCCAGGCCTTCTCGTCGCAGAGCAAGGGCGTGCTTGGCATGTTCAACATGTTCGCCGGCGGCGCCGTGGAGCGCATGGCGATCTTTGCCCTCGGCATCATGCCCTATATCTCCGCTTCCATCATCATGCAGCTGATGACCTCCGTCATCCCGTCTCTGGAGGCGCTGAAGAAGGAAGGCGAACAGGGCCGCAAGGTCATCAACCAGTATACCCGCTACGGCACTGTGCTTTTGGCACTGGTCCAGGCCTACGGCATTGCGGTCGGGCTGGAAGGCGGCAACGGCATCGTCAGCGATCCCGGCATGTTCTTCCGCATCTCGACCGTCATCACGCTAGTCGGCGGCACCATGTTCCTGATGTGGCTCGGCGAGCAGATCACCGCCCGCGGCATCGGCAACGGCATTTCGCTGATCATCTTTTCCGGTATCGTCGCCGGCCTGCCGCAAGCCATCTCCGGTACGCTGGAACTTGGCCGCACCGGCGCGCTGTCGACCGGCCTGATCCTGGCGATCATCGTTCTCGCCGTCGTCGTTATCGCGCTGATCGTGTTCTTCGAACGCGCCCAGCGGCGCTTGCTGATCCAGTATCCCAAGCGCCAGGTCGGCAACCGCATGTTCCAGGGCGACACCTCGCACCTGCCGCTCAAGCTCAACACAGCCGGCGTCATTCCGCCGATCTTCGCGTCTTCGCTGCTGTTGCTGCCGGCGACGGTCGCCGGCTTCTCGCAGACGACCAACATGCCAGCCTGGGCCAGCACCGTCCTGGCGGCACTCGGCCATGGCCAGCCGCTCTACATGGCGTTCTATGCGGCGATGATCGTGTTTTTCGCCTTCTTCTATACGGCGATCGTCTTCAACCCGAAGGACACCGCCGACCAGCTCAAGAAGCATTCGGGTTTCATTCCGGGCTACCGTCCGGGCGAGCGCACCGCCGATTACATCGACTATGTTCTCACCCGCATCACCGTCGTCGGCGCCATCTATCTGGTGCTGGTGTGTCTGCTGCCCGAGTTCCTGATTTCAGCGACTGGCGTACCATTCTACCTCGGTGGTACATCGCTTCTGATCGTGGTCAGTGTAACGCTCGATACGGTGGCGCAGATTCAGGGTCACCTGATCGCGCACCAGTATGAGGGCCTGATCAAGAAGTCGAAGCTGCGCGGGGGGAAAAAGGCCAGATGAGGTTGATATTGCTTGGACCGCCAGGGGCGGGCAAGGGGACGCAAGCACAAAGACTGGTAGAAAAATACGGCATACCCCAACTCTCCACGGGCGATATGCTGCGCGCTGCTGTCCAGGCCGGTACCGAAGTCGGCAAGCGCGCCAAGGCGGTGATGGACGCTGGCGAACTGGTTTCCGACGCCATCGTCAACGCCATCGTGGCAGAGCGTATCGATCAGACCGATTGCGCAAAGGGTTTTATCCTTGACGGATACCCGCGAACCCTGGTGCAAGCGGACGCGGTGGAATCGATGCTCTCGGATCGCGGCCTCACGCTCGACGCTGTCATCGAACTTGTCGTCGACGACAAGGCACTGGTTGGTCGAATCGGCAAGCGCGCCGAGGAGGCCATGGCCGCGGGTCTGCCGGTGCGCAAGGACGATAATCCGGCGGTGTTCGAAGAGCGCCTGAAGGAGTACTACAAGAAAACGTCGCCGCTGATCGGCTACTACTATGCCAAGGGCAAGCTGAGAGGTGTCGACGGCATGGCCGACATCGATGCGGTGACGCGACAGATCGAAGTGGTGCTCACGGCTGCGACCCAGCAGGTTGGCCAGGCGGCCAGCTAGAGAATTAAACGATTACGCTTGACTGGAGCGGTTCGCTGGGGTATGGCGGCCCGTCTTCCTATCAGGCATGAGGCTTGCTTGCCCGCAAGGGCAAGGCAGCCGCTTTGAACTGGAAACTCCCGCATGGGCCGGCCTCCACCGGACGCGGGGCAACTTTGATAGCGCCGGCTTGCCCGGCCCACATGGAGAAGAGAAGAACATGGCTCGTATAGCCGGCGTCAACATTCCGACCAACAAGCGCGTCGTCATTGCGCTTCAGTACATTCACGGCATTGGCAAGAATTTCGCCCAGGAGATCGTCGACAAGGTCGGCATCCCGGCCGAGCGCCGCGTCAACCAGCTGACCGACGCGGAAGTGCTGCAGATCCGCGAGACGATCGACCGCGACTATCAGGTCGAGGGCGATCTGCGCCGCGAAGTGTCTATGAACATCAAGCGGCTCATGGACCTCGGCTGCTATCGCGGCCTGCGTCATCGCCGCTCGCTACCGGTTCGCGGCCAGCGCACGCATACCAATGCGCGCACCCGCAAGGGCCCGGCCAAGTCGATCGCCGGCAAGAAGAAGTAATTTAGGGCAGTACGGGAGTAGGGCAGTAAGGCAATAGGATCGGCAGACATACTGCCCTACTGCCGTATTCCCCTACTGCCTTCTCCCTGGTGGAGCCGCTGGCATTACGGCGGTGTAGAGATCAACTGAAAGGACCATCATGGCCAAGGAAGCCACACGTGTTCGCCGTCGCGAACGCAAGAATATTTCGTCGGGCGTTGCCCACGTCAACTCGACCTTCAACAACACGATGATCACCATCACCGACGCGCAGGGCAATTCGATTGCCTGGTCGTCGGCGGGAGCCCAGGGCTTCAAGGGGTCTCGCAAGTCGACGCCGTTTGCTGCCCAGATGGCTGCCGAGGACGTTGCCAAGAAGGCCCAGGAACACGGCATGCGCATGCTCGAGGTCGAGGTCTGCGGACCCGGCTCCGGTCGTGAATCGGCGCTGCGTGCGCTGCAGGCAGCCGGCTTCACCATCACCTCGATCCGTGATGTGACGCCGATCCCGCACAATGGCTGCCGCCCGCGCAAGAAGCGCCGCGTCTAAGAATTACCGAACGCCGCGCGAACGCCAGTAGCGTTCCTCCACGGCATTCCAGGTCGCCCGCCACGATTGGATGGTGGCGGGTCAACGGAAGGAAAGCATCATGATCCAGAAAAATTGGCAGGAACTGATCAAGCCGAACAAGATCGAGTTTTCGTCGAAGAAGAAGACGCTGACCACGCTGGTCGCCGAGCCGCTCGAGCGCGGCTTTGGTCTCACCCTCGGCAATGCGCTGCGTCGCGTGCTTCTGTCTTCGCTGCGTGGCGCGGCTGTGACCGCCGTGCAGATCGACGGCGTTCTGCATGAATTCTCGTCCATCGCCGGCGTGCGCGAGGACGTGACCGATATCGTCTTGAACATCAAGGAAATCGCCATCCGCATGGAAGGTGACGGCCCCAAGCGCATGGTCGTGCGCAAGCAGGGACCGGGCGCCGTTCTCGCCGGCGACATCCAGACGGTCGGCGACGTCGAGATCCTCAATCCCGACCACGTCATCTGCACGCTGGACGAGGGCGCTGAAATCCGCATGGAGTTCACCGTCGATACCGGCAAGGGCTATGTGCCGGCCGACCGCAATCGCGCCGAAGACGCGCCGATCGGCCTCATCCCGGTCGACAGCCTCTACTCGCCGGTCAAGAAGGTTTCCTACAAGGTCGAGAACACCCGCGAGGGCCAGGTTCTCGACTATGACAAGCTGACCATGACGATCGACACCGACGGTTCGATCTCGGGCGAGGACGCGGTGGCTTTCGCCGCCCGCATCCTGCAGGACCAGCTTGGCCTGTTCGTCAATTTCGACGAGCCGCAGAAGGAAGTCGCCGCCGAACAGGTGACCGAACTTGCCTTCAACCCGGCGCTGCTCAAGAAGGTCGACGAGCTCGAACTTTCGGTGCGTTCGGCCAACTGCCTGAAGAACGACAACATCGTCTATATCGGCGACCTGATCCAGAAGACCGAAGCCGAGATGCTGCGCACCCCGAACTTCGGCCGCAAGTCGCTGAACGAGATCAAGGAAGTCCTGGCGGCGATGGGCCTGCACCTCGGCATGGAAGTGCCGGATTGGCCGCCGGAAAACATCGAAGACCTCGCCAAGCGTTACGAAGATCAATATTGAGGCTGTGGCCTCTTGAACCCGGAATGAAGGAGAAGAGCCATGCGCCACGGATTTAAAGGCCGCCGGTTCGCCCGCAGCATAAGCCATCGCAAGTCGATGTTTGCCAACCTTGCCGTATCGCTCATCGAGCATGAGCAGATCCTCACCACCTTGCCGAAGGCGAAGGATCTGCGTCCGATCGTCGAGAAGCTGGTGACGCTCGGCAAGCGCGGCGATCTGCATGCCCGCCGCCAGGTGATTGCCCAGATCGGCAATGAAGGCGTCGTCAAGCGCCTGTTCGACACGATCGCGCCGCGCTACGCCACTCGCAACGGCGGCTATTTGCGCATTATGAAGGCGGGCTTCCGCCACGGCGACAATGCCGCCATGGCGGTCATCGAGTTCGTCGATCGCGACACCTCGGCCAAGGGCGCCGGCGACCGTGCCCGCATCGAGGCAGAAGGCACCGACGAGGAAGCCGCAGCCGCATAAGCTTCGGTTTCCCTGAAAGAGTTCAAAAGGGCCTGCGGGCCCTTTTGTGCATTCTGGAAGCGGTACGGGGCATTGCTGCGATCTTCGTGACTCAGCTCATGTCTTTTCCTCGAGAATAATTCGATTTCATTGCCTTAGCCTTTCATTTTGCACAATCGTCGGGACAATGGCGCCCGACCCGGAGGACTCGGAATGCGCGTAAAACGGATGTCCCTTGTTCTACTCTGCGCCTTGATGGCGCTGGCAGTCGTGCCGGCGGCCAGGCAGGCGCTGGCTCAGGACACCAAGCCCGATCCCGGGCTGTCCGATGTGCTGACCGACATGCTGCGCGGCGCCGAAGGCGAAAATGCCACCTCCGGTCCAGACAAACGCGTGCCGTTTGGCCGCGAGGAGGTGCAACTGTCCTTTGCGCCGCTGGTCAAGCAGACGGCGCCGGCCGTGGTCAATGTCTATGCCTCGCAAACGGCCAAGTTGAGGTCGCCCTTCGACGGCGATCCTTTCTTCGAAGAGTTCTTCGGCCGTTCGCAGCCGCGTGCGCAGTCCTCGCTCGGCTCCGGCGTGCTGGTCGATCCGACAGGCATAGTGGTCACCAATTTCCACCTCATCAAGGACGCCGATCAGGTCAAGGTCGCCACCGCGGACGGGCGTGAATTCGACAGCAAGGTGCTGCTCAAGGACGAGACGCTTGACCTCGCCGTGCTCAAGATCTCCGCCGACAAGCCATTTCCGGTCGTCGCCATCGGCGATTCCGACGCGCTCGAGGTTGGCGACCTGTTGCTGGCCATCGGCAATCCCTTCGGTGTCGGCCAGACCACCACCAGCGGCATCGTTTCGGCGCTTGCCCGCAGCCACATCGGCGTTTCCGATTCCAGTTTCTTCATCCAGACCGACGCCGCGATCAACCCCGGCAATTCCGGGGGGGCGCTGATCAACATGGGTGGCCAGTTGGTCGGCATCAACACGGCGATCTACAGCCGCAGCGGCGGCTCGATCGGCATCGGCTTTGCTATTCCCTCCAACATGGTTCGCGCGTTTGCCGATGCGGCCAAGGCCGGCCGCGACTTCTTCGAGCGGCCCTATATCGGCGCCGAATTCGAGCGCGTGACGCCGCAGATCGCCGAATCGCTCGGTCTGGAGACCCCGACCGGGGCGCTGGTTTCGTCCGTCGAAGAAGCAGGGCCGGCGGCCACGGCGGGGCTCAAGCCCGGCGATGTCGTGCTGTCGCTCAATGGCACGTCGGTCGAGAGTATCGAGGCGCTGGATTACCGGATTGCGACGCTGTCGATCGGCACCAATGCCAGCTTCGCCGTCCTCAGCAAAGGCCAGCAAGCGACGATGGAAATCGCGCTGGAGCGCGCGCCGGAAGGTGCAAAACTCGCGGAAGTGACACTGCGCGGTCGCAGCCCGTTTTCCGGTGCCAAGGTTGCGGAATTGTCGCCCCGGCTCGCCCAGCGGCTCGGCATGCGTGCCGATGTCAAGGGTGTTGCTGTGGTCGACATCAATCGCGGTTCGCCCGCAGCCGATTTCGGCTTCCAGCCGGGCGACATCGTTCGCGAGGTCAATGGCTTGACCATCGATACCGCCGCGACCCTGGAACAGGCAGCCATGGAAGAGACGCGCTGGTGGCGCTTTACCGTCGAGCGCGGCGGGCAGATACTGCGCCAGGTGTTGCGTTACTGAGCCCGAGCGTCGATCCTTCGGACGAGATCGCGCTCCAACGAAACGAAGTGCATGGCCGATCTGTTCAGTGTCGATGAACCGGAAAAGGCGCCGCCCGGCAGGCCGCTGGCCGACCGGCTGCGCCCGAAGAACCTCGGCGAGGTCGTTGGCCAGGAGCATCTGACCGGGCCCGACGGCGCACTGACGCGGCTGATCGGCTCCGGCTCGCTCGGCTCGATGATCTTCTGGGGGCCGCCCGGGACGGGCAAGACCACGGTCGCTCGGTTGCTTGCCGGCGAAACCAGCCTTGCCTTCCAACAGATATCGGCGGTGTTTTCCGGTGTCGCCGACCTGAAGAAAGTGTTCGAGGCGGCGAAGCTGCGCCGCTCCAATGGCCGTCAGACGCTGCTCTTCGTCGACGAGATCCATCGCTTCAACCGCACCCAGCAGGACAGTTTTCTGCCTGTCATGGAAGACGGCACCGTCGTGCTGGTTGGCGCCACGACGGAGAACCCGTCCTTCGAGCTGAACGCGGCGCTTCTGTCTCGCGCGCGCGTGCTGGTCTTCCATTCGCTCGGTGAGGACAGCATCGCAAGACTGCTGGCGCGTGCCGAGGAGACCGAGGGCAGGGCGCTGCCGCTCGACGACGAGGCGAGGGCGATGCTCATCCGCATGAGCGATGGCGATGGCCGCGCGGCGCTGACGCTGGCCGAAGAGGTCTGGCGCGCCGCCAAGTCAGGCGAGGTGTTCGGCGCCGAGGGCCTGCAGCGCATCGTCCAGCGCCGGGCGCCGATCTACGACAAGGGCCAGGACGGCCACTACAATCTGATCTCGGCACTGCACAAATCGGTGCGCGGCTCCGACCCGGACGCCGCCCTCTATTATCTCGCCCGTATGTTCGACGCCGGCGAGGATCCGCTCTATCTCGGCCGCCGGCTAGTGCGCATGGCGATGGAGGATATCGGGCTGGCCGACCCGCAGGCGCTGGTCATCGCCAATGCGGCCAAGGATGCCTACGACTACCTGGGCTCGCCAGAGGGCGAGCTCGCCTTCGCCGAGGCCACCGTCTATCTCGCCAGCGCGCCCAAATCCAATGCCGTCTACACCGCGTTCAAGGCCGCCACACAGGCGGCGAAGGACTTCGGCTCGCTGCTGCCGCCCAAACACATCCTCAACGCGCCGACCAAGCTGATGAAAGAAGAAGATTACGGCGCCGGCTACCGTTACGACCACGACGAGCCGGACGCTTTTTCCGGACAGGATTATTTTCCGGAAAAGATGGGCCGCCGCACATTCTATGATCCGCCCGAGCGCGGTTTCGAGCGTGATATCAGGAAACGGCTCGACTATTGGGCGAAGCTGCGCGGCGAGCGGCAAAAGTAGGCTCGCGCGGCCCTGCGGTCTCTTGAGACCAAGAAGGCCCGAGGTGCCTGACACCGTAGCTTGACCGGCAGGAGGGAGCATGACGTATCATCTGTTGCTTGTCTGTCTTGGCGGCGCGATCGGCGCAATGGCCCGCTTCTTCCTGTCCGGCTTCGTCGCCCGCCGGGTCGGCGAGACCTTTCCCTGGGGCACTATGGTCGTCAACGTTTCGGGGGCATTTGCGATCGGTGTCGTTGCGCATGCGGTGGCGCGCGACAGCATGCCCGCCATCTGGGCCTTTGCCGCAACCGGCGGCCTCGGCTGCTACACCACGGTTTCCTCCTTTAGCCAGCAGACGCTGGCACTGGCGCGCGAGGGCGAATGGCTGCGCGCCGGCGGCAATGTGCTGCTTTCGGTCTTTCTGAGCCTCGGTGGTGTGACGCTGGGCTTTGCCGCAGGAAGTCTTCTGATTGGCAGTGGGGCGCCATGAGCAGCCCGCGGAAGCTCCGCTCCGGCGGGACGGACACCGCCGCAGCAGAGCATGCGGCGCGCCTTATTAGCTGGCGCAAAACGAACGAAGCGGTTCGGATCTATGCGACCGTGGCCGCAGGCAGCATGATTGGCGGCGTGCTGCGGGCGCTTGCCTCGCTGACGAGCACTGCCCTGTGGGGCAATGGATTCCCATTCGGCACGCTCCTCGTGAATATTGTCGGCTCATTCCTCATCGGCTTCTATGCGACATTGACGGGGCCGGATGGCCGCGTCTTCGCCAGCCCGTTGCAGCGCCAGTTCTTCATGACCGGCTTCTGCGGTGGCCTGACAACCTTCTCCGCCTTCAGCCTTGAAACGCTCACCCTCGCGCAAAGCGGGAAGCTTATGGCGGCTGCGGCCAATATCGCGATCTCCGTGGTAACGTGGCTTGCCGCCGTCTGGCTTGGCCACATCCTTGCAGTGCGCCTCAACCGGCTGAGAGGATCCAGGCAATGAAGATACCAAGACAGGCGCAGTTGCTGCGCATATTCATCGGCGAGAACGACAGGGCAGACGGCCGTCCGCTGTATGAGGCGATTGTGCTGAAGGCCCGCGAAATGCAGATTGCCGGCGCTACCGTCCTGCGCGGGGCGATGGGGTTCGGCCATTCCAGCCGGCTTCACACCTCGAAGATCCTCCGTCTGTCGGAGGATCTGCCCCTTGTGATCGAGATCGTCGATGACGAGGAAAAGATAGCCGCTTTCCTGCCCGTCCTTGAAACAATCATGACAAGTGGTTTGATCACACTGGAGAAAGTTCAGGTTCTGCAATATGGAACCGATAACGAATGATCGAGTGTGAGGTTGCGGGTGCCGGTGAATGCCGTTGCATGCCAGCGAAACGGCGATTGGAATTATGGCAGGCGTTGAACAGATCACGGTAGAGGCCGGCGAGGCGGGTATGCGGCTCGACCGCTGGTTCAAGACCCATTTTCCGGGTCTTGGCTTCGGCCATCTGCAAAAACTGCTGCGTTCCGGCCAGATCCGTGTCGACGGTGGCAGGGTGAAGGCTGATACCCGCGTCGAGCCGGGCCAGATGGTCCGCATCCCGCCGCTCGAAGTGGACAAGAAGGGCGAGAGCCCGCTCACCGGTCACTCGATCCGCAACCAGGGCGACGCCGACGTTCTGGCCAAGATGCTGATCCATGAAGATCCGAAAGTCTTCGTCTTCAACAAGCCTGCAGGCCTTGCCGTTCAGGGTGGCTCGGGTGTCACCCGCAATGTCGACGACATGCTGGAAGCCTGGCGCAACCAGAAGGGCGAGAAACCGCGTCTGGTGCACCGGCTCGACCGCGACACGTCAGGCGTGCTGGTCGTCGCCCGCACCAGGCTCGCCGCCATGAAACTTGCCGAGGCGTTCCGGGCGCGTGAGACCAAGAAGACCTATTGGGCGCTGGTCAAGGGCGTGCCGCCGAAGCGCGAGGACAAGATCTCGACCTGGCTGATCAAGGAGCCGACACCCGACGGCGACCGCGTTCGCGTCGCCAAGCATGGCGAAAAGGGTGCCGACCACGCGGTGTCTTATTACCGGATCGTCGAACAGGCGGCGCAGACCCTGTCCTGGCTGGAAATGGAACCCTATACCGGCCGTACCCACCAGCTTCGCGTCCATGCCGCTCACATCGGCTGCCCGATCATCGGCGACCCCAAATATTTCGAGGCCGACACCAATTGGGATTTTCCCGGCGGCATGCAGAACCGCTTGCACCTGCACGCGCGCCGCATCGTCATCCCGCATCCCGACAAGGGTCTTATCGACGTCACCGCACCGATGCCGCCGCATATGCGCCAGAGCTGGAATCTGATCGGCTTCGACGAGGCCAGCGCGGAGGACTAGGTCCAGTGGGTATCGCCACCGATACACTCGACCGCCGCGACAGGGTCGACATAGCGGCCGCCGCCATCATGGTCGGACTGACCTTTTCCTGGGGGCTGAACTACGTCGCTGCCAAGATCTCCTATGCCGGCTATGATCCCGTTTTCCTGTCGATCGCACGGTCGATCATTGGCGGGCTGTGCGTTCTCGCCTGGTGCCGCTGGCGCGGTATTGTGCTTTTTACCCGCGACGGAACGCTTGTCGCCGGCATTCTGGCAGGCGCGCTTTTTGGTCTCGAGTTCCTGTTTCTCTATGTCGGGCTCGAACAGACGACCGTCGCGCGCAACACCTTGCTGGTCAACACCATGCCGTTCTGGGTATTGGTCGGCGGGCATTTCCTGCTGGGCGAACGCATCACCGTGCGCCGGCTCGTCGGACTTCTGCTCGCATTCGCTGGCCTGGTCGCGGTGTTTTCCGACCAGTTGAGCGCCGATTATGGTGCGACATTGACCGGTGACCTGCTCAGTCTCGGCGCCGGCATTCTGTGGGCCTTGACCTACATCGTCATCAAGCGGACGAAATTGGCGGAAACGAGCGCCGAGAAATTGCTGCTCTACCAATTGGCCGGCGCTGCCGTGGTCGGCGCCTTGGTGGCGCCTTTTGCCGGGCCGCCTGTCCGCGACTTCGCCGCGTTGCCGACCTTGGCTCTGCTTTTTCAGGCGGTCTACATCGTCGCCTTCACCTATGTGCTGTGGTTCTGGCTGCTGCGGCGCTATCCGGCATCGGGCCTGTCGAGCTTCACCTTCCTGTCGCCGGTGTTCGGCGTGCTGTGCGGCGCCATCTTCTTGAACGAGCCGCTGACCATTCGTATTTTCCTGGCACTCGGCCTCATCGCAGCCGGCCTGATCATTGTGAATCGGCCGGCCCGAAAACAGATCCCCGGATGAAAGGCTCCGGCATGCGCGATATTCTCAACGACCTCGAAGCGGGAAAGCAGCTCTCCGATCCGGATCCGGTACGCCGTGCCCAGATCCAGATGAAAACGCACCTGCCGAAACGCTTCTACAAAGCCGTCTCGGTCGCACCGGCCGAAGCTGGTTTTGCCCTTCATCTCGATGGCAAGCCGGTTCGCACGCCGGGCAAGGCGCTGCTGGTGCTGCCGACCGAAAAAGCGGCCGCGCTGGTCGCTGACGAGTTCGCTGCGCAAGGTGAGACCATCGACCCGATGACGATGCCGGTCATGCGTCTGGTCAACACGGCCATCGACGGCGTCGCCAGCGACCCGCAGGCGGTACTGGAGGACGTCCTGCGCTTCGCCTCGTCCGATCTGCTCTGCTATCGCGCCGATGCCCCACAAGGGCTGGTCGACCGGCAGAACGAACATTGGGATCCCATCATCGACTGGGCGCGGAGTGCGCTTGGCGCCCGGTTTCACCTCGCCGAAGGGGTGATCCATGTCGAGCAGCCGCGCGAGAGCATCGCGGTGCTCGGCGTTCATCTTGCCCAGCGTGCCGACCCGCTACGGCTGGCGGCCATCCACGTCATGACGTCGCTGACGGGATCGGCGCTGCTGGCGCTGGCCGTCGAGTTCGGCGAGATCGACGGCGACGCCGCCTGGACTGCCGGCCATGTCGACGAGGACTGGCAGGCCGAGCACTGGGGACATGACGCGGAGGCTGTCGCCCGCCGTGCCCACCGCAAACGCGATTTCATGGCGGCGGTCGGTCTTCTAGAGGCGCTCAAGGGCTGACCGCAATCGCCGCCCTCTTTCGTTTCGCATTGCACATTGGAGCGGCGTGCGTTCCAGTTGGACGTGCAAAGTACGCTCTAACACCTTGAATCCATGCATCATGCTGCCCGAAGATCGATTTTCCGATCTTCGGGCCGATGCATTGGACCAAAGTCATAATCCCAAAGGCGGGCTGCCTCTGGGCGGCGCTTTCTGTCATTTCTCGCGGCGATTGCTGCCCGAGTTCGTGTCTAGGCACGACACCGCGCAGCATCAAGCACAGCGAGAAATCACGGGAGGACAAATTCATGGCAATGGCAGCGACCGCCGGCAGAGTAAGCCGCGGCATGACGCGGGAAGAGAAGAAAGTCATCTTCGCTTCCTCACTCGGCACCGTTTTCGAATGGTATGATTTTTATCTCTATGGCACTTTGGCGGCCGCGATCGGCGCCGCGTTCTTCACGCAATATCCCGAAACAACGCGCAACATCTTCACGCTGCTGGCTTTCGCCGCAGGCTTCCTCGTGCGCCCGTTCGGTGCGCTGGTGTTCGGCCGCATCGGCGATCTCGTCGGCCGTAAATACACTTTTCTCGTCACCATCCTGATCATGGGTCTGTCGACCTTCCTGGTCGGCATACTTCCTGGCGCGGCCAGTTGGGGCATTGCGGCGCCGATCATCCTGGTTGCGCTGCGCATGCTGCAGGGGCTGGCGCTCGGTGGCGAGTATGGCGGTGCCGCGACCTACGTCGCCGAGCACGCACCCGACGATCGTCGTGGCTTCTACACGTCATGGATCCAGACGACGGCCACGCTCGGCCTGTTCCTGTCGCTGATCGTCATCCTGACCGTGCAGAATTCGCTGAGCAAGGAAGACTTCGCGGACTGGGGCTGGCGCATTCCGTTCCTGGTCTCAGCGATCCTGCTCGGCATTTCGGTCTGGATTCGCCTGTCGCTCGCCGAATCGCCGACATTCCAGCGGATGAAGGACGAAGGTAAGGGTTCCAAGGCGCCGCTGACGGAAGCGTTCGGCCAATGGAAAAATGCCAAGATCGCCATTCTGGCGCTTCTCGGCCTTACTGCCGGCCAGGCCGTGGTCTGGTACAACGGCCAATTCTACGCGCTGTTCTTCCTGCAGAACGTGCTCAAGGTCGACGGCCAGTCGGTCAACATCATGATCGCCATCGCGCTGGCGCTCGGCACGATCTTTTTCGTCGTGTTCGGGTGGCTCTCCGACAAGATTGGCCGCAAGCCGATCATCATGGCTGGCCTGGCGCTGGCGATCGTCACCACCTTCCCGCTGTTCAAGGCGCTGACCTGGGCAGCCAACCCGGCGCTCGCCACTGCGCAGCAAAACACCCGTGCCACGATTACCGCTGCGCCCGGCGACTGCAAGTTCCAGTTCAATCCGACCGGAACGCGCAAGCCTCTCACGTCGTGCGATATTGCGACGGATTTCCTTGCCAAGAGCTCCGTGCCCTATGACATTGTCACGACAGCGGCAGCGGGGACCGCGGCCAGTGTCAAGATCGGCAACGAAACGGTGACGTCCTATGATGCCGTGGCAGCCGCAGACAAGGCAGCTTCAAGCGACGCCGCGTTCAAGAAGGCAATCAACATTGCGTTGCAGGACGGCGGCTACCCGCTGAAGCGTGCTGCGGCCAAGGTCGCCGACCAGAAGCTTGACGCCTTCGTCGCAGCCAATCCGGAACTGAAGCTCGACGCCGCCGCAATCCGCGCCGGCGACAAGACGACGGTTGCGGCCGACCAGGCGATCAAGGACAAGCTAATGACGGCCGACGAGGCCGCGGCGGGAGCGCCCGAGATCACCGTCTACAATGTCCCGGGAGCAGGCGCCTTTGCGATGTTTGCCGACCCTGAACAGGTCAACTGGGCAAAGGTCATCGGCATCTTGTTCGTCCTGGTCCTTTACGTGACCATGGTCTACGGACCGATCGCGGCGATCTTGGTCGAGATGTTCCCGACACGCATCCGCTATACCGGCATGTCGTTGCCCTATCACATCGGCAATGGCTGGTTCGGGGGCCTGCTGCCAGCAACGGTGTTCGCGCTCAGCGCCTACAGCGGCGATATCTATTACGGCCTCTGGTATCCGGTGGTGATCGCAGCGATGTCGCTGGTCATTGGTATGATCTTCGTCAGGGATACGCTGGGAACGAACTTGCACGCCAAGACCTGATCCTGGCCTAACAGCAAAAATGCAAAGCCCGGCGCGAGTGATCGCGCCGGGCTTTGCATTTCGTCAGAAGCGAGGCGAATGGAAGGGGTTAGCTCTTCCGGTCTTGTCTCGCTTCCTCGATGGCCGCTTCGTGATACCAGCCGCTTCCGAAATCCGTATGGTTGCGCAACGAAGCAAGTTCTGCCGCGAACTTAGCCTTTCCGCTTAAATTTGAGGCAGAAGCGCGCGCTGCCGCCGGGAACATCAGGATTTTGGCCGACTGACGGGCAGGAGTGATTTCCATTGTCGGTCTCCTTTATTCTGCAGAGCCTTGCCGATTCAATCTTTCCCGAACATAGGTTCTGCAATCCAGTTAGGCAACATGATTACGAAAAGATCAGTAGTTGCCTATTATTTGTGCGAAATGTGCTTGTGATTGATCCGGACGCATTGCGGTGACGGCGCAATGAATTTTGTCGGGATCCGGCGTCACTTCTGCCGCATCCTTGCCGGCGAGAATGGCACACGAATTGCTTTTTAATAGTCCGGCAGGTCGGCTGCAGGGTGGCTGGCACGCCAGCGCCGTCCAAGGTTCGGTGATCAAAGCAACGAGAGGCTAGAATGACGAAATACAAGCTCGAGTACATTTGGCTCGATGGATACACCCCGGTTCCCAACCTTCGTGGAAAGACGCAGATCAAGGAATATGCCGAGTTCCCGACGCTCGACCAGCTTCCGCTGTGGGGCTTCGACGGTTCCTCGACCATGCAGGCCGAAGGCCACTCGTCCGACTGCGTGCTGAAGCCGGTCGCCATCTATCCGGACCCTGCGCGCACAAACGGCGTGCTCGTCATGTGCGAAGTCATGATGCCGGACGGCATGACGCCGCATGCATCCAACAAGCGCGCAACCATCCTCGACGACGAGGGCGCCTGGTTCGGCTTCGAGCAGGAGTATTTCTTCTACAAGGACGGCCGCCCGCTCGGCTTCCCCGAGAGCGGTTACCCTGCGCCGCAAGGCCCGTACTACACCGGCGTCGGCTACAGCAACGTCGGCAGCGTCGCCAGGCAGATCGTCGAGGAGCATCTCGACTTCTGCCTTGCCGCCGGCATCAACCATGAAGGCATCAACGCCGAGGTGGCCAAGGGCCAGTGGGAATTCCAGATTTTCGGCAAGGGCTCCAAGAAGGCCGCCGACCAGATGTGGATGGCCCGCTACCTGATGCAGCGCCTCACCGAGAAATACGGCATCGACATCGAATACCACTGCAAGCCGCTCGGCGACACCGACTGGAACGGTTCCGGCATGCACGCCAATTTCTCGACCGCCTATATGCGCGAGGTCGGCGGCAAGGACTATTTCGAGGCGCTGATGGCCGCCTTCGACAAGAACCTGATGGATCACATCGCCGTCTACGGCCCGGACAACGACAAGCGTTTGACCGGCAAGCATGAGACCGCGCCGTGGAACAGGTTCAGCTATGGCATTGCCGACCGCGGCGCCTCGATCCGCGTGCCGCATTCCTTCATCAACAACGGCTACAAGGGTTATCTCGAGGATCGCCGCCCGAACTCGCAGGGCGACCCCTACCAGATCGCCTCGCAGATCCTGAAGACGATCGCCTCCGTCCCGACCAGCGCCCAGGTTTCGGCTGCCGCTTGAACATGTAGTCACGGTGCGGACCTGAGTGTCTGCGTCGTGACTGCTCCTCGTCGCGTCGGCGTTTGCCAAGGGCGACTACACCAACTGCTCGATTGAGTATTTTCTCCATCCCAAACAAAACCCCGCAGGATCGCTCCGGCGGGGTTTTGTTTGTCGCTTAGCCGATCCGGTCAGACCGAATAATACATGTCGTACTCGACCGGATGCGGGGTCATTTCGAAGCGCATCACTTCGGCCATCTTGAGCTCGATATAGCTGTCGATCTGGTCGTCGTCGAACACGCCGCCGGCCTTCAGGAAGCCGCGGTCCTTGTCGAGGCTCTGAAGGGCTTCGCGCAGCGAGCCGCAGACGGTCGGGATTTTCTTCAGTTCCTTCGGCGGCAGGTCGTAGAGATCCTTGTCCATCGGCTGGCCGGGATGGATCTTGTTCTTGATGCCGTCGAGGCCGGCCATCAGCATGGCGGCAAAGGCGAGGTAGGGGTTCGCGCCGGGATCGGGGAAGCGGACCTCGACGCGCTTGGACTTCGGCGACGAGCCGAATGGAATGCGGCAGGAGGCGGAGCGGTTGCGCGCCGAATAGGCGAGCAGCACCGGCGCTTCATAGCCCGGCACCAGGCGCTTGTAGGAGTTGGTCAGCGGGTTGGTGAAAGCATTGATCGCCTTGGCGTGCTTGATGACGCCGCCGATGTAAAACAGGCAGCTCTCCGAGAGACCGGCATATTCATTGCCGGCGAAGGTCGGCTTGCCCTCCTTCCAGATCGACTGGTGGACATGCATGCCCGAACCATTGTCGCCGAAGACCGGCTTCGGCATGAAGGTGGCCGTCTTGCCGTAGGCATTGGCGACCTGGTGCACGACGTACTTGTAGATCAGCATCTTGTCGGCGTTGCGGACCAGCGTGTCGAACTTGATGCCGAGTTCGTGCTGGGCAGCGGCCACTTCGTGGTGATGCTTTTCGACCCGCACGCCCATTTCGGCGAGCACGGTCAGCATCTCCGAGCGCATGTCCTGCGCCGAGTCGATCGGCGGCACCGGGAAATAGCCGCCCTTGATGCGCGGACGGTGACCGAGGTTGCCGGTCTCATAGTCGGTGTCGTCGTTGGACGGCAATTCGGTGGAGTCGAGCTTGAAGCCGGTGTTGTACGGGTCGGCCTTGTACTTGACGTCATCGAACACGAAGAACTCGGCTTCCGGGCCGACGAAGATCTGATCGCCGATGCCTTCCGCCTTCATATAGGCTTCGGCCTTCTTGGCGGTGCCGCGCGGGTCGCGGTTGTAGGATTCTCCGGAGATCGGGTCGAGGATATCGCACAGGATGACCATGGTCGACTGCGCGAAGAACGGATCCATATGCACCGTCTCGGTATCGGGCATCAGCACCATGTCGGACTCGTTGATCGCCTTCCAGCCGGCGATGGAGGACCCATCGAACATGACGCCGTCGGCAAACATGTCTTCCTCGACCTCGACGACATCCATCGTCACGTGCTGCAGCTTGCCCTTCGGATCGGTGAAGCGCAGATCAACGAATTTAACGTCGTTGTCCTTGATCTGCTTCATGATGTCTTTGGCTGTCGTCATGTCATGTTTCCCTGTCTGATGACGTTTCGAGGAAATGATCTGAAATCAGAAAGCTCAGACCGCGTCCATCCCTGTTTCGCCGGTGCGGATGCGCACGACTTCCTCGATGTTGGAGACAAAGATCTTGCCGTCGCCGATGCGGCCGGTCTGGGCCGCCTTGCGAATGGCTTCGATCGCGCCTTCGACCGCCTCGTCGCCGAGCACGACCTCGATTTTCACCTTGGGCAGAAAATCCACGACATATTCAGCGCCGCGATAGAGTTCGGTATGGCCCTTCTGGCGGCCAAAACCCTTGGCCTCCGTAACGGTGATGCCTTGCAGCCCGGCCTCCTGAAGCGCTTCCTTCACTTCGTCTAGCTTGAACGGCTTGATGATCGCTTCGATCTTTTTCATGTAAAAAATGGCCTCCACTGCCAAAAAGACGGGTTGTGAGCCCCGCTTGCGCCTCCTTCAAGCACGAATTGTGCCAATTTGAGGGGATTCGAAGCGGTATCACGCGATTTCGATGCCATGCCGCGTTGGGGGGTAAATTCGCGTCATTCGCTGCGTTGGATGCGTCATGGATACCGGGAACCTACACATTGTCGGCGCTTTCGTCCGCACAATAATTGGGCAGACAGAGCATTTCGTGAGCATTTGTGCTTCGACGAAGCCATTGTCCCCAAGATGTGCTTATGGATTGTGCCACCTCATCACCGTTTGCTTCGAACCGAAAAACTGGACAATGTTTTGACCACAAGGATCGGGCTTGAGCCAATGCGGATCGGCATCCATGAACAATGAAATTTTGTCTCCGACCGAAATTGCTGAGGCCGACCGGTTGACGATCTCCGCCGGACCTCTCGACGGCATTGGCCTGATGCGCAATGCAGGTGCCGCGGTCGCTGCGGTGGTGCTCAAGCGTTATCCGGCAGCGCCAGTCCACGTACTGTGCGGACCCGGCAACAATGGCGGCGACGGATATGTCGTCGCCCGCATTCTTCAGGACAGCGCCATCGACGTCTTGATGTGGGCATCCGGCTCACCCAGGACCGGCAGCGACGCGGCGCTCGCCGCTTCGGAATGCCCGGTCAGGCCTCGGCCGCTGTCGGAATTTGCCGCCGAGACAGGAGCGATCCTGGTCGACGCCCTTTATGGGGCAGGGCTGTCCAAGCCGCTGTCCGGCGATGCCGCCAAGGCGGTCGAGGTTGCGACAGAACTGAACCTGCCTGTGATTGCGGTCGATCTGCCCTCAGGCGTGTCAGGCGAGAGCGGCCAGATTCTCGGCCAGGCATTCCGCGCCAGAATCACGGTAACGTTTGCGCGAAAAAAGCCCGGCCATCTGCTGTTGCCTGGGCGCGAGATGTGCGGCGAGCTCGTGCTTGCCGACATCGGCATCTGCGACGATATCGTTGCGCAGCTTGAACCGCGAACATTCGAGAACACCCCGCCGCTTTGGATAGGGAACTTCCCGGTTCCAGCCATCGACACGCATAAATACAGGCGTGGCCATGTCGGCGTCTTTTCCGGCGGGCCATCGGCGACGGGTGCCGCACGGCTGTCGGCGCTTGCCGCGGCCAGGAGCGGGGCAGGGGCGGTGACCGTGCTGTCGCCGGCGAACGGGCTGCAGGTGAATGCCGCGCATCTGACCTCGATCATGCTGCGCAAGGCCGACAGTGTCGCGGACGTACAGGAATTCATCGCCGGCCGCCGGCCGTCGGCTTTCGTCCTCGGACCCGGATTTGGCGTCGGCGAAAAAACACGGGATTTTGCCCTCGCCGTACTGGCCGCCGGACAGCGGCAAGACGGCCGGGTCGACGGGCTGGTGCTCGATGCCGATGGCATCACCGCGTTTCGCGATACGCCCAACGTTTTGTTCGAAGCCGCCCGCCGCCCGAACGCGCCGGCGCTGGTGCTGACGCCGCATGAGGGCGAATTCGCCAGGCTGTTTCCAGACATCGCCGGAGACAAGAACCTGTCCAAGCTGGCCAAGGCGCGCACTGCCGCCGAGCGTGCCGGTGCCATCGTCGTCTACAAGGGCGCGGACACGGTGATCGCGGCGCCCGATGGCAGGGCAGCGATCAACGGTAACGGCGCGCCATGGCTGGCCACAGCCGGGTCGGGCGACGTGCTGTCGGGCATCATCGCCGGCTTCCTGGCGCAAGGCATGCCGGCTTTCGAAGCCGCCTGCGCGGCGGTCTGGATCCATGCCGAGGCCGGCAGCCGTTTCGGGCCTGGGCTGATCGCCGAAGACTTGCCGCTGGCGCTGGTGCCGGTGCTGCGCGAGCTTGTCGAAAATCGCCACGGGATGACCGCTGAATGAACCGTCGGCTCGCCTTGATCGCTGTGATTTTCGTCAGCCTCTTCCTAGCCAACCTCGCGCGCGCCGAAGGTCCGGTGACGATCGTCGACGATCCGGCCTTGCTTGCCGCCCTCGACGCCAAGGGTTTTGGCTTCGCCGGCATTTTCGGCGTCGATGGCGGGGGCGACCTGAAGGCGCTCTATGACAAGGCGCCTGCTTATCACCAGATCGTCGAAACGGTTGCCGGCGATGTCGCCGCGCTGCGGGCCGAGATGAAGGCTGGCGGGCGGCCGCTCTACGAAGTCACCGACGGCAATGTCGGCCGCATCATGGACATGCACTGGCTGAAGACCGACGCCGCCCGTTTCCGGCTGGTCGGTGTCGTCAACCGGCTCGATCGGCGTGATTTCGCCGATATACGAGGCGACGGGCGCTGCGGCGAGGTGCGTTTCATCTATCGCCTTGCCTACAGCTTCAAGAAAAACGGCAAGGTTCTGGCCTCGCGCCTGCCGTTCAACTTCAATGCTATCTACAGCGCCGCGCCGGACGCCGACGGCGGCTGCGTCGGCGTTGCCGGGCGCTGGACGCCGCAGCTCGACGAGACCGTCGATACCGGCTGGCTCATCGGCGGGCCGCTGGAGAAGGCCGGGCTGACCTTCAAGCAGCTCGAACTCAACGCCCAGGTGGTGCGCTTTCCCTCCGGCCAGGAGACCGAATTTGGCGGGCAGGCTGCCTACCTCATGCGGATTTTTGGCATCGATGGAGAGACGGTCAGCGAAAAGCCGCTGGAAAACACGCCGGATGTGGCGCTGCTTGCCGACGACGCCACGCTGAAAGCAAAACTTGCCGACTATATCAGCGCCAGTCTCGCGGCGGTCGATCTCGGTGTCTACGAAATTCCGCATGAATTCCTGGCGAAGAAAGTCATCTCGTGGTCGACTTTTGGCAGCGCAAGGCAGGCCAATCACCCGTTCACGCCGCTGTTCCAGCCCGCGGATTTTTCTGGGCTCGACTATTCCGCGCTGAAGCTGGTGCGCACGCCGGAAGCGCTGGTCGAGCGGCTGGATAATGGCGCCTGCCAGGGTTGCCATCAGGCGGGGTCGACCGCCGGTTTCCATTTCATCGGCCTCGACGACAAGACCACATCGCCGCTGAACCGCATCGAAGTCGGCATCTCGCCGCATCTCCACGCCGAGATGCCGCGGCGCGAGGCGTGGCTGCGCGCGACCGTCGAGGGCAAGGAGCCGAACCGCCTCCGCCCGCTGTCCTTCGCGCCCCCGGCCGCATGGCAGGACGCCGGCGAGGTCGCCTATCTGCCGGCCGAGGTGGCGATGCCGTGTCTGATGCCGGAGGACGCAAAGCACTTCGCTGCGGGCTGGCAATGCGGCGGCGGCACCGTCTGCACGGTGCTGGCGACTGCATCGGGCGTGCGGACGAAACTGGCGCAATGCCTGTTGCCCAAGGGCAGCGAAAAGATGTTCTCCGGCCATCCATGTCTGACCGGCTCGATCGCCAGCAACCCGGCGCAGCCTTTCAATGACCGCTACAGCATATCAGGCCAATTCGCGGCCTTCGTCACCGATATTTCGCGCACCGCCTACACTTGCCGGCCGCCGAAGATCGGCGTGCCGGCCGGCATCGCCTATCGCGGCTGCAATGACAAGGATCGTGCCTTTGCCGGCTTCAAGCCGGGCAAGCCGATGCCGAACGAGATCTGCGGGCTCGTCGGCGGGAAAAAATTCGACATTTGCGTAGCGACCAACAATTTCGACCAGTGCCTCGGCGGCGCCGTTAATCGCGGCAACAGGCCGGCCTGCTCGGCCGATCATTTCTGCCGCGAGGATTATATGTGCCAGTCGCTGCCGCCCGATACGCCTGGTATCGGCAAGGTGAAAAGTATCGGCTTCTGCTCGCCGACCTATTTTATCTTCCAGATGCGCATCGACAATCATGCCACGCCGTGGTCGGGCGCAGTCCGCGCGACGATGGGCGCGGGGTTCGGTGCGGCGGAAGCGGAGTGACCGGTACCTCGTCGCAAAAATCCAAAGGGATCGCCTACCGATCGAGATAATCGGCGATTTTCGATGTCCATTCACTGTCGAAATGGCGAACTCGCTCTCCGACCATTTCATTGCTCAGCAGGCTCGACAGGGCAGGAACCAAAACCGGCTCTATCGTTGGAACGGAGCTATATCCAAGAGCAGTCAGACGTTCCGACCATGGTGGATGGTCCGCCTTCTCGTCATCGGGGGCGTCCCAGGCCTTCAGTGCATATTCTTGCAGAAGGCTCGTGCTCGACAAGTCGCTGCACACCGCCAGAACTCTATCAAGCGGCGGGCGAGGCGGTGCCATCGCGCCAAGCAACTCACGCTTAAGCGGATTGTAGACCTGGTCATTGAAGAACTTGTCGGCCGCTGCAATCAGGAGCAGGGCGCGTGCTGCTTCGTACGAATCGCCTGACATTGCCGCATGACGATCGGCATCGATTTCCGCTCGTCGCGATAGCCGTATTCCTTCGCGTTCCAGAGAGTACGACAGCGGAGCCAGCATCCAGTAAAACAGGCTGCCGGAAACTGTTTTTCCGGGAGGAGCATATTCGAAGATCAAATCGAAGCTTTTGTCGAGCTCGGCAAGATTGAGACCGCCGTTTGTGTCCCTGTTTTTCAGATGAGCGTTTTCGTGAGCAAGGATTGCCGAAAATGCCTTTTCGTCGGTCACGGCAAGCAACGGGATACCGACGGTCAAGATTGCCCGACGGCCGAGCAGACCCAGAAACGGGCGCTCTTCCCCAATGCTGGCGTTCAGGTCACTGCTTAGCACAATGGTCGTCTGGCTGGCGCGATGTTTGCCAGCCACGCTTTCCCACACTGCCCACAATTTTGGCGCCGAGTCCCGAGTAATCCCTTCCACCCTGCTAGGCCGAAAGCCGGCAAACAATGCTCCAGTTAAAAGAACGAAAGCCAGCATTGCAGCCGGTACGGCAATAACACCGCCCGCGATAACCGCGAGCGGATGCCGATCAAGGAACAGCAGCCAGAGGAGCACCGGGCAGAAAAGCGGCAGAACAAAAAGCAGGACGGCAAATCTGCCGAAGTGCTCTCCCGTGTAGAGGACTAGGCGCGACATCAGCGTCTCACAACGGAATGTTGTCGTGCTTCTTCCAGGGGTTTTGCATATCCTTGTTGCGCAGCATGCGGAGCGCACGCGCAATGCGGCGGCGGGTCGAATGCGGCATGATCACCTCATCGACATAGCCGCGCTCGGCGGCGACGAAGGGCGACAGGAAGCGATCCTCGTAAGCCTTTGTGTGCGCTGCGATCTTCTCCGCATCGCCGATGTCCTTGCGATAGATGATCTCGACCGCGCCCCTAGCGCCCATCACCGCGATCTGCGCCGTCGGCCAGGCATAGTTCATGTCGCCGCGCAGATGCTTTGACGCCATCACGTCATAAGCGCCGCCATAGGCCTTTCGGGTGATGACGGTGATCTTCGGGACGGTCGCTTCGGCATAGGCGAACAAAAGCTTGGCGCCGTGCTTGATCAGCCCGCCATATTCCTGCGCGGTACCGGGCAGAAAGCCTGGAACGTCGACGAAGGTGACGATCGGAATCGAAAAACAGTCGCAGAAGCGCACGAACCGCGCCGCCTTGCGGCTGGCGTCCGAATCGAGCACGCCGGCCAGCACCATCGGCTGGTTGGCGACGAAGCCGACCGTGCGGCCTTCGACGCGCCCGAAACCCGTAACGATGTTTTTCGCAAAATTCTGCTGGATCTCGAAGAAGTCACCCTCGTCGGCAACTTTAAGGATCAACTCTTTGATGTCGTAGGGTTTATTGGCGTTGTCGGGGATCAGCCGGTCGAGCGATAGATCGTGATCGGTGACCGACTGGTAGCATTGGATCTCGGGGATATCAGCCGTATTGGAGGCAGGCAGCAGATCGATCAGCCGGCGCATTTGCAGCAACGCCTCGACGTCATTGTCGTAGGCGCCATCGGCGATCGAGGACTTGGTCGTGTGGACGAAGGCGCCGCCGAGGCTCTCGGCAGTCACCGTTTCGTTGGTGACCGTCTTCACCACGTCCGGCCCGGTGACGAACATGTAGGAGGTGTCGCGCACCATGAAGATGAAGTCAGTCATCGCCGGCGAATAGACGTCGCCGCCGGCGCAAGGGCCCATGATCAGTGAAATCTGCGGGATGACGCCGGAGGCGAGCACATTGCGCTGGAAGATCTCGGCATAGCCGCCTAGTGCTGCCACGCCTTCCTGAATGCGGGCGCCGCCGGCGTCGTAGAGGCCGATGATCGGCGCGCGGTTGCGCAGCGCCATCTCCTGCACCTTGACCACCTTTTCAGCGTGGGCCTCGGACAGCGAGCCGCCGAACACGGTAAAGTCCTTGGCGAAGACATAGACCGGGCGGCCGTTGACGGTGCCCCAGCCGGTGACGACGCCGTCGCCGGCGATCTTGGTCTTCTCCATACCGAAATCGGTCGAGCGATGCTCGACATACATGTCGAACTCCTCGAACGAACCCTCGTCGAGAAAGACGTCTATGCGTTCGCGCGCGGTGAGCTTGCCCTTCTTGTGCTGAGCGTGGATGCGGGCCTGGCCGCCGCCCATGCGCGCCATATCGCGGCGGCGCTCGAGTTCCTTCAGCACGTCCTTCATCGGTCGATCCCCAAAACGGAAGCTGATTTGTGGTAATCATGACGGCAGGCGAGCGCAAGCGCCGCTTCGCCATGGCTTTCGCTGCGCTGCAACATGACGCCCCTTGCATTCCGCGGCGAACTGGGCCATATGCGGCGACATAGGCGCTTGGGCCGGGACTATCCGGCCTTCTCGACGAATGAGACTGGTTGCGTCTGTTTTCCCTCTTTCCGACATATCGGCAAGGCGGCGAAAAAGCCCCGTGGCATGATGCCTGCGGGCACGACAGCGCAGCCGTGCGGACGATAACGTCCGCCGCCTTGTCGTTTCATGACAGTTTTTTCGACGGCAGGTTGTTGCGCCCTGCCGCCATCGATGTTTGCGGCCAGGAGCCGCGTGAAAGAAGAATATTTTGACCAACGAAAACACTTTGACCGGCAAGGACACTGGGGAACTTTCAGGTTTCGCAGCACTTGGAATTACGGGCGCGCTGCTCAAGGCCACCCATGCCGCCGGCTTCACCGATCCGAAGCCGATCCAGGCGCAGGCGATCCCGCCGCAGCTGGAAGGCCGTGACATTTTCGGCATCGCCCAGACCGGTTCGGGCAAGACTGCGGCGTTCGCGCTGCCGATCCTGTCGAAGATCATCGCGCTCGGCACCAAGCGCCGGCCGAAGACCGCTCGCGCGCTGATCCTGGCGCCGACGCGCGAACTCGCCGTGCAGATCGAAGAGATGATCAAGCTGCTCGCCAAGGGCGCGCATGTCTCGACAGCACTCGTGCTTGGCGGCGTCTCGCGCTTCAGCCAGGTAAAAAAGATTGCTCCCGGCGTCGACATCTTGATTGCCACGCCCGGCCGGCTGACCGACCTGGTGCGTGAGGGCGACCTCGTGCTTGCCGACACCAAATGGCTGGTGCTGGACGAAGGCGACCGCATGCTCGATATGGGCTTCATCAACGACGTCAAGCGCATCGCCAGGGCGACCGCGCCAGACCGCCAGACGGTGCTGTTCTCGGCGACCATGCCGGCCGAAATCGCGGAACTGGCCAAGGGCCTGCTTAAGAACCCGATCCGCGTCGAAGTGGCGCCTCACAGCACTGCGGCGGCCGAGATCGTACAGGGCGTCGTCTTTGCCCGCACCAAGCAGAAGCGACAGGTGCTGTCGACGATGCTCGCCGACGAGGCGATGAAGTCGGTCATCATCTTTTCGCGCACCAAGCATGGCGCCGACAGGGTGACCAAGGACCTCGAGCGCGACGGCTTCAAGGCCGCCGTCATCCACGGCAACAAGTCGCAGAACGCCCGCCAGAAGGCGCTGAATGATTTCCGCGAGGGTTCGGTGCGCATTCTTGTGGCGACCGATATCGCGGCGCGCGGCATCGACGTGCCCGGCATCAGCCACGTGGTGAATTTCGACCTGCCGGACGAGGCGGAGAGCTATGTCCACCGCATCGGCCGCACCGGTCGTAACGGCATGGACGGCATCGCCATCACGCTTTGCGACCCGTCCGAGAACAGCAAGCTGCGCCAGGTCGAGCGTATCATCCGCACCAAGCTGCCGATCGTTGCTGACCATCTCGGCAGCCCCGATCCGCAGCGCAATCCCGCCGAAAAGAACGAGCGCAGCTTCGAGCCGGCCAACGACCGCAATGGCCGTCGCGACGGCAGGCGTCCTGGTGGCCAGAACAACGGCTTCGGCAAGAAGCGCTTCGGCGAGGCCTTCGCCGGCGAGCGTAAGCCGGAAGGCGCCAAGCCCTTCAAGGGCAACAACAAGCGTCGTTTCGGCGGCAAGCGGCCAGCGGCGCGGGCTGCGTAATCAGATAGTGCAGCCGGCCGAGCCTGTCGGGCTCGGCCGGCTGCTCACAATTGAAAAAGGCGATCGGAGCGATGGTTCGGTCGCCTTTTTCGCCTGGGATCTACTTCACCACGCCTGTACCCACACGACAATGCGCTGCGCGAGGAAAGCTGTGGTTGCTGGCGACAGCGCGTCACCGGCAATGACGTGGTTGTCCCGATCGCCGGTATCGTCGACCGGCACCAGTTCGTGCGCGGCGCCCCAGCGCCCGGCTATTTCGCGGGTGCGGTCCGGCCGCACGATCCTGTCCGAATCCGAAAAGATGAACAGGGCAGGGATCGTCGCCTTCTCCACCGGCGCGCCATAGGCAAGCTCGGTCAGCGCCACCATCGGCAGGGTCGCCGCGATCGGATAGCGGTAGGTCCAGAATTTCTCGTGCAGCGCATTGCGTGGCACGAAGCTGCGCTGCTTGCCGGCGACCAGCTCGGCGATCTCTCGGCCCCACGGCATGGTCAGGAGTTCGGCGCCGGAAGCCTTGACGCCGAAATTCGGCGAGATGAACGCGATTGCCGCCACCCCCTCCGATGCGCCCGGCTGCGTCGCAGCCCAGGCTGCCAGCGAGCCGCCGGTCGAGGTAGCGATGACGATCACCTTGTCGCCGATCGCCCGGCCTATGGCGAGGGCTTCCTCATAGTCGTTGATCCAGGCGTTGACGCTGCCGTCCGCCATTGCGGCACCGCCCTGTCCGTGGCCGGTGAGGCGGGTGTAGTAAAGATTGGCATCGAGCTGGTCGGCCACCTCGTCCGCCAGCGGACGAACCTCGCCCTTCGACGCCGAAAAGCCGTGGATATAGACGATAGACAGCGGCGTCCTGGCGTGAACCATCGGATTGGCCCAGATGATCTCCTTTTCAAGTCCGTCGCGGATATCAGGCACGGCCGCCTCCCGGCGTGCCAGATAGGCTTGCGGATCATCGCCGATCAGGGAAGAATCGAAGCGAACCGTGGTGTCGACTTGGACGCGCGGGCCAAGCGCGAAGGCGAGGACAAGAATGAGGGCGAAAGCCAGCATTGCAAGCACGATCCGTCGCCCCATCGCAGACTCCGTCCAAATAATCCGCAACCTATGGCCGCGATGGCAGACAGGCAACGGCGTCCCGCCGGCGGCGGGATCGCCGACTTCGATGGCCGGTCTATTCGCTCGGCGGCTTGCGGTCGAAATTCAGCGGACGCGCCTTCCAGTGGGTCGCGGTGCTGATGACCCATCGGCAGAACGGTCTCGGCAGGATTCTGAGCAGCTTCAGGCCCCAGCTCAAGCGGCGCGGGAAGGTGACTTCGAAGCCGCCGGACTTGATGCCGCGCGCCATGCGGCGCGAGGCGCGATTGACGGGCATCAGACCGGGCATCGGCAGCAAATTCTTCTCGGTCAGCGGGGTGTCGACGAAGCCCGGATTTATCACCTGGATGCGGACGTTCATCTTGTCGAAATCGTATTTCAGCGACTCTGCGAGGATATTGACCGCCGCCTTGGTGCCGCCATAGGCGGCCGTGGTCGGCCAGCCGAAATAGGCGGTGACCGAACCGACCAGGACGATATGGCCGCGCGCGCGGACGCGCATGCGTTCGATGACCGGCACCAGGCCGTTGATGATGCCGAAATAATTGACATCGAAGGACTGGCGAAATCCACGGACGGTGAGGTCTTCGCCGGCGGTCGCAATATAGCTCCCGGCATTGAAAACGGCCAAGACGATCGGGCCAAGATCCTTCTCGATCACTGCCACCGTCTTTGCCATGCGTCTCTCGTCGGTGACGTCGCAAGGATAGGCCGTGACATGGCCCGCCATCTGCGCCGTCTCGACAACAAGCGTATCGATCGGATCGTCGTCGAGTGCCGTCACCGCGACGGCATAGCCTTGTTCCGCAAGGTCCTTGGCCAATGAACGGCCGATGCCGCTGCTGCCGCCCGTGATCCACGCGACGCCGTCTTTCGGGTTGGCCCGGTAGAGAGTCATGCTATGCCCTGCGACTTTTTTAGCCTGTGCTCTAGCGGTGAAGAAATCGAATGAAAAGAGCGCTTTTCAGTGGGAGCTTCAACGAATAGCGGAAGGCGACGTCTATTTTAGGAATTGCAGCCCAGAAATGCCGCTGGACCAGACAAATTCTTGCCTTGAAACCGAAGCTTCGGGTTTCTAGGGTTCCGCCGCAAGCATAAAGGAATCTCCATGCCCCGTTCTGTGATCGAAGCGATCGGCAATACGCCTCTGATCCGCCTCAACAAAGCCTCGGAAGAAACCGGCTGCGAGATCCTGGGCAAGGCCGAATTCATGAATCCGGGCCAGTCGGTGAAGGACCGCGCCGCGCTGTTCATCATCCGCGACGCCGAGCAGCGCGGGCTCTTGAGGCCGGACGGGGTCATCGTCGAGGGGACGGCCGGCAACACCGGCATCGGATTGACGCTTGTGGCCAAGGCGCTTGGCTACCGCACCGTGATCGTCATCCCCGACACGCAAAGCCAGGAGAAGAAGGACACGATCAAATTGCTTGGCGCCGAGCTGATCGAGGTGCCTGCCGTTCCCTACAAGAACCCCAACAATTATGTGAAACTGTCGGGCCGCCTGGCCGAGCAGATGGCCCGGTCCGAGCCGAACGGCGCGATCTGGGCCAATCAGTTCGACAACGTCGCCAACCGTGACGGCCATACCCGCACCACGGCGGAAGAAATCTGGGCCCAGACTGGCGGCAAGGTCGACGGTTTCGTCTCGGCGGTCGGCTCCGGCGGAACGCTGGCCGGCGTCGCCTTCGGGCTTAAGTCCAGGAGCAAGGACGTCAAGATCGCGCTCGCCGATCCGCTGGGTGCGGCGCTCTATAGTTTCTACACCACCGGAGAGCTGAAATCCGAAGGCAGCTCGATCACCGAAGGCATCGGGCAGGGGCGGGTCACCGCCAATCTGGAAGGGTTCACACCGGATTTCTCCTTCCAGATTCCGGACGAGGATGCACTGCCGATCGTCTTCGATCTTATCCAGGAGGAGGGTCTGTGCGTCGGCGGCTCGACCGGCATCAACATTGCCGGCGCGATCCGGTTGGCGCGTGAGATGGGTCCCGGCCACACCATCGTGACCGTGCTTTGCGACTACGGCACGCGCTATCAGTCGAAATTGTTCAACCCTGAATTCCTGCGCCAAAAGAAACTGCCGGTGCCGGGCTGGATGGAACAGCGGAGCACAATTTCGGTGCCGTTCGAGAAGGTCGCGTGATGGCTTACAAAACGGAAGCGCTGTTTCGCGACGACGCCTATCTCAGGACGGCTGATGCCACGATTGTCGCCGTCAACGACCGTGGCGGCATCATTCTGGACCGGACGGTCTTCTATGCTACGTCGGGCGGGCAGCCGGGCGATACCGGCACCCTCGAACGCGCCGACGGCAGCCTGATCAACGTTGCCGCCACCATCACCGGCGAGACCAAGGACGAGATCATCCATGTGCCGCCTGAGCAGGCAGTGCTTGAGGTCGGCGAACCGATAAAGCTCGCCGTCGATTGGGAGAGGCGGTATCTGCTGATGCGCATGCACACAGCCTGCCATTTGCTCACCGTCGTCTGCCCGTTCCCGATCACCGGCGCCTCGGTTTCCGAGGACGACAGCCGTGTCGACTTCGACATCCCGGATGCCGGGTTCACCAGGGAAGACGTGACGGCCAGGCTGATGGATCTGGTGCGGGCCGACCACCCGGTCTTTGTCAGGCTGATCACAGACGAGGAACTGGCGGCCAATCCGGGACTGGTGAAATCGAAAAATGTTCGGCCACCCGTCGGCACGGGCAAGATCCGACTGGTCTGCATTGGCGAGAATGCCTCGATCGACAGCCAGCCTTGTGGCGGCACCCATGTAAAGAGCACTGGAGAAGTCGGCGAGATCCATATCGGCAAGATCGAGAAGAAGGGTCGCGAGAACCGGCGCTTCCGAATACGCTTTGGACCGATGCCGCCGGCCTGATAAACAGATGTCAAAGGCGTGCAGGAGAAGAAGAATGGCCGAAGACGGCCCTTTCACCGTCGATGCGGACTGGTTGCAGAAGCGCCTCGGCGAGCCTGGCCTGACCATCGTCGACGCGTCCTGGTATCTGCCGGCGCAGAAGCGCGACGCGCGCGCCGAATATGACGCAGCGCACATTCCAGGCGCCCGTTTCCTGGATCAGGATGCGATCTCGGATCCTGATTCCCCACTGCCGCACACGCTGCCGTCGCCGCAGCATTTCGCCCAATATGTCGGCGCCATGGGCATTTCGGCCGACGACACCATCGTCGTCTATGACGGTCCGGGCTTCTTCTCGGCGCCGCGCGCCTGGTGGATGTTTCGTGTCATGGGGGTGTTCCAGGTCTACGTATTGGACGGCGGTTTCGACCGCTGGAAAGCGGAGGGACGGCCGGTAACGGCGGAGCCGACGAAGATCGCGCCCTGCGTGTTTCATGCCGACTTCGATGCCGCTCGCGTCGCCAGCCTGGCCGATATGCGCCGGATCGTCGAGACCGGGGAAAGCCAGATCGCCGACGCGCGTTCGCCTGGCCGGTTTGCCGGTACCGAGCCGGAGCCTCGCGCCGGCATCCGCTCGGGCCATATGCCCGGCGCGCACAATGTGCCGTTTTCGGCGCTTGCCGAGGACGGCGAGCTGCTGTCGAAAGACCGATTGCGCAAGGTGATCGAGGACGCAGGCATCGACCTGTCGAAGCCGGTTGTCACCTCTTGCGGCTCAGGCGTCACTGCGGCGGCGATCACGCTGGCGCTTGAGACGCTTGGCCATACCGACAACAGGCTCTACGACGGTTCATGGACGGAATGGGGAGGGCTTGGCGATACGCCCGTCGTGACGGGCAAGGATCGACAGTGATGGAAAACGGAGCGCTTGAAGACATCGAGGTCACGGTGACGTTTCTCGAAATGCATGTGCCGCCGGCCTATTCGCCGCCGGTGCCGTACAACCGCCAGGTCGCTCTGCTGAAGACCAAAGACATTCCGCTGCATTTCTACCGCTATTTGATGGATCGGGTAGGCCGCAAATGGCACTGGGTCAACGTGCTGAGGCTGAGCGACGAGGAGCTTTCTGCAGGCATCCATCGCGAGGACCGCGACATCAGGGTGCTGTATCTCGATGGATCTCCGGCCGGCTTCTTCGACCTAAAGCCGCATCTGCCTGAAGAAGTGGAACTTGCCTATTTCGGCATGATGGAGCACGCGACCGGCCAAGGCATCGGCCGTTGGTTCCTCGGTGCGGCGATCGCCGCCGCCTGGTCGCACGGCCCAAGGCGGGTGACGGTGCAGACCTGCACGCTCGACCATCCGGCGGCATTGCCGCTCTACCAGAAGCTCGGCTTTGCACCGGTCGCGCAAAAGAAGGAGATCGTGCATCCAATGACCTTCGCCGAGCGTGCGGCCAGTGTCATGCGGCCATGATTTTCTCCGCAAACTGAACCTATTGTTCATCAATGCTTCAGCTTGTCTTTGCCATCTTGCCGGCACCATCAATGCGGCAGAGGCCGAAGGAGAAAAGACATGCTGACCCGACGCACATTTGCCGCCGCGCTGATTGCGGCCCTCGCCGTGCCGACCTTTGCCGCCGCCCAGGCAACCACGCCTTCGGCGGCGACGATCGAGCGTCAGCTCGAGGCCGCACCCCGCGTTAAGCTGCGCCCGAACCAGCGCGTCTCCATCCGCGAATTCAAGAGGCGGCCGGACCTGCGGCGCATGGCCCGTTCGATCGATATCCAGTCGATCAATTTCGCCTTTGGCTCGGCGGCCATTTCCGAATCGCAATATGGCAAGATCGAAAATATCGCCGATGCGCTTCGGCGCATCCTGCGGCGCGACCGCGGTGCCCGCGTGCTGATCGAAGGCCATACCGACGCGGTCGGCTCTTTCCAGTCGAACCAGATCCTCTCCGAACAGCGCGCCGCTTCGCTGAAGCGCACCTTGGTGCGCGAATTCGGCGTGCCGGACTATACATTGGAAACCGTCGGCTACGGCGAGGAATTCCTGCTGGTGCAGACGCAGAACGAGAATTGGCGCAATCGCCGGGTGACGCTGCGCCGCTTCGACGACTTCATCCGCTGAGCCTGTCCGAAATCCGCATTGGCGGCCATCTGAAGGCGTTTTCTGCGCTTCCGGTTCTCGAAGACACCATCATCTGACTCGCCGCTGTAATTTTCGAAACAGGCTCAGTCACTGCGGTCTGGATCAACAGCCGAAAAAGAGCCTGGCTTGAATGAGTCGCGCTCTTTCCATATCGCTGTCGGTCAAAGCCTACCGCATCGGCCCGAAAATCGGGATCGATTTTCGGAAAGCACGATGCGTAGACTCAAATGTTGGAGCGTCCTTTGCGCGTCCAAAAAGGACGCGTGGCGCTCCAATGATGATGGAGGATCAAACGATGACGATTCGGGTGGTGATGGCCGGTGCGACCGGCTGGATCGGCAAGGCACTGGTTCCGGCGATCGGGGCGCAAGGCGACATGGCACTGGCCGGGGCTGTGTCGCGCAGCGGCGCGGGGCAGGATTCCGGCCTCCTGGTTGGCATGCCGGCCAACGGCATCACCGTTTCCGCCTCGCTGACCGAGGCGCTGGAGGTACCGTCGGACGTGCTGGTCGACTACACCAGGCCGCATGTGGTGAAAGACCATGCGCTGCTGGCCATAGAGAAGGGGCGGCACGTTGTGATCGGCACGTCGGGGCTGGGTGCGACCGATTTCGGCGAGATCGACGCTGCAGCACGCGCCAATCGTGTCGGCGTCATTGCAGCCGGCAATTTTTCGATCACCGCCACGCTGATGAAGCGGTTTGCCCTGATGGCGGCGAAATACGTGCCGGATGTCGAGGTGATCGACTATGCGAGCGCCAAGAAACCCGACGCGCCGTCCGGCACCGCGCGCGAGCTTGCCGAAGCGCTGGCCGATGTCCGCAAGGCTTCGACGGTGCGGCCGGTCTCGGAGGTCTCGGGTGTGCCGGGAACCCGCGGTGCGGCGGTCGGTACGGGCGAGGGGGTGCAGGTGCATGCGCTTCGCCTGCCTTCCTACATCCTGTCCTGTGAGGCGCTGTTCGGCCTGCCCGACGAGCGGCTGACCATTCGTCACGACGCCGGCTCGTCCGCTGCTCCTTACGTGGCCGGCACACTGCTCGCTATCAGGCGGGTACAGGAGATCACAGGGCTGGTGCGCGGTCTCGACGCCTTGATGGACTGATCCAAATTGGCAGGAATCGGGTGGGAGACGCTGGCGCAGCGGCGTAATTTCCGGTCGACGATACCGGAGATTTCGCCATGACCATCCAGTTCAAAGCCTTGCCCACGGAAGATGTCAGAGCCTTGCAGCGCGGCGCGCCGGACGCCTATGGCCTGATACCAGAGCGGAAAATATCCGACGGCGACGGCGTGCCTTGCCGCCACTGCCTGAAGAACGTGACCGCCGGAGACGCCTATCTCATCCTGGCCTACCGGCCATTCCCGGAATTGCAGCCCTACGCCGAAACCGGACCGATCTTTCTGCATGCCGAGGAATGCGAGCGCGCCGCCGAAGCCGAGGCGCTTCCAGAAATGCTCGAAAGTGCCGACTACATCGTGCGCGGCTACGGCAGGGACGACCGCATCGTCTATGGCAGCGGCGGCGTCATTCCAACGGCCGCTATCGCGGCGCGGGCCGAGACCTTGTTCGAGCGCAACGATATCGCCTATGTGCATGTCCGCTCGGCGCGCAACAATTGCTACCAGTGCCGGATCGAGCGCGCGTGACGATCCGGGCGGTATTCATCGGTCGCAGCTGTCGTACGCCTGTCGCATTGTCGCGTTACGGAATGACTGTCGATCGATTTGCCGACCGCGGATGAACCGGCGGGAAGTCTCGATATCAGAGGAAGCGGGGCTTTGGCTCCGCTTTTTTGTTGCCCGCCCTGTCCGCCCCGCATTTCTTCCGCCCCAAAGAAAAAGCCCGCCGGAATGACCGGCGGGCTTTGACTGTTGTCTGGACGGTTTTTAGTTGAACTTGTACTTCGCGCCGATGCGGAGGTATGGAATGAAGGCGTGGAGGTGAGAGTGTCGTCCGGCAGCCCAAGTTCCGACGAGAAATCCTTCTCGGAGAACTGCGAATAGCGGTACTCGAGGCCGACGGTCACGTTGCTGGACATGGCCGTTTCCAGACCACCACCCACCGAGAAGCCGCTGGAGTCCCAATCGAGGATATCGCCGATGGGTGAAGACGCGTTCAGATCGAAGTGCTGCCAACTGTAACCACCGAGCACGTAGGCGAGGGTTGATTCGTTGACTTTCATACCGACACGACCAAGCACATCGAATCCGTAATCAGTATCCAGATTGATCGACCCGCCCGGGATCTCAAGTTCCGAAGTCATGCCGGAGTAGCGGGCATCCACCATGACGCCTGCGACCCAGCTGCCGAAATCATGGTCGTAGCGACGTTCAATTCGCCGAACACGCCTTCGCCACCGATCCCGTTGAACTCGAGGTCGCCAGCCGGCGGAACGTCGATCTGATGCACGATGCACCCGCACCGGCGGCGCCGCCGACGTAGAAGCCGGTCCAGTTGTAGGGCAGGAGCCTCAAAAGAGGCGACGCCACCATTCTGGGCGCCAAAGCCGCAACCTGGAACGTATGCCGCGACGTGTCGAGGTTGAGGGTGCCATCCGGCACACCGAAATCGGAAAGGAGATCATCATTAGTGCCGAAGCGGGTATAGCGATATTCTGACTTGATGGTCCAGTTACTGTTGATGGCCGTTTCAACGCCAGCTCCGACGAAGTAGCCGCTCTGGTCCCAATCGAAATCAAAACCAGCGTTCGTGTCGAGTTTGTATTTCTGCCAGGAATAGCCACCCAGCACATAGCCCAAAGTGTTCGGCGTGAAGAGATAACCAAGCCGCAACCCAGCGTCGAAACCGTAGGTCTCGCGGACCGAAGCTTCAAAACCAGCAACATCGAGCGTGGTTTCAATGTTGCCGGCATGGGCATCCAGAAGTCCGCCGATCAGGAAGCGCGGCGACACCATATAGTCGTACCCAACGGTCAGTTCACCGTAAACGCCTTCACCACCAAAGCCGGTCAGCCAATCGCAAACCGTGAAATTTGCTTGTGGAAAAAAGAGCCGCCGAGGGCGTCGGCGGCTCTGTCGGGAGAGGATTGAGCGGCGGGTTCAGGCGGCGAGAACGGCCTTCGGCTCGACCAACTCATAGCCGAGTGCTTCGGCCACCGCGCGGTTGGTGATCTTGCCCTTGTGGACATTGAGGCCGTTGCGCAAATGATGATCGTCGATCAGCGCCTTCAGGCTCTTGTCGGCGAGCTGCAGGCCGTAATGCAACGTTGCGTTGTTGAGCGCGTGGGCCGAAGTGACCGGCACCGCACCCGGCATATTGGCGACGCAATAGTGAATGACGCCGTCGACCTCATAGGTCGGCGCGGCATGAGTTGTGGCGTGCGAGGTCTCGAAGCAGCCGCCCTGGTCGATGGCGACGTCGACAAGCACCGAGCCTTTCTTCATGCCCGACAGCATCTCGCGCGAAACGAGTTTCGGCGCGGCGGCGCCTGGAATCAGCACGGCGCCGACGACGATGTCGGCCGAAAAACATTCCTCTTCCAGCGCCTCGACGGTCGAGTAGCGGGTGTGGACGCGGCCGCCGAAGATGTCGTCGAGCTGGCGCAGGCGCGGGATCGAGCGGTCGATGATGGTGACGTCGGCGCCAAGGCCGACCGCCATCCGGGCGGCGTGCAGGCCGACGACGCCGCCGCCGAGCACCGTGACCTTGCCGGGCAGAACGCCGGGCACGCCGCCAAGCAGCACGCCGCGGCCGCCATTGGCCTTCTGCAGCGCGGTGGCGCCGGCCTGGATCGACAGGCGGCCGGCGACTTCCGACATCGGCGCCAGCAGCGGCAGGCCGCCGCGGTCGTCGGTGACCGTCTCGTAGGCGATGGCCGTTACGCCGGAGGCCAGCAGGCCCTTGGTCTGCTCCGGATCCGGGGCGAGATGGAGATAGGTGTAGAGGATCTGGCCGTCACGGAGCTGGACCCATTCGTCGGGCTGCGGCTCTTTGACCTTGATGATCATGTCGGACTTGGCAAACACGTCGGCGGCCGTCTTGGCGATGGTGGCGCCGGCGGCGCGATAGGCGTTGTCGTCGGCGCCGATACCGGCGCCGGCACCGGCCTCGATCAGTACTTCGTGGCCATGCGCGACATATTCGCGGACCGAGCCCGGCGTCAGGCCGACGCGGTATTCGTGGTTCTTGATTTCCCTGGGGCAGCCGACGCGCATCTTCTTCTCCTCCTGATCCGGCCCTTTGGGGCACGTTCCCTGTCTAGAGATAGTGAACCATGAATCGTCCCGTAGGTGTTTGCGAATGCGCTTGCGCAAGAGGGCACGGTTCGATAATCGTTGCGCAAAACAGCCGGATTGTCGCAGGAATCCTGAAAAATGCCACTCGACAGGATCGATATCGCCATTCTCGAAACCTTGCAGAAGGATGGGCGGATACCCAACGCGGCGCTTGCCGAGAAGGTCGGCCTGTCGCAGTCGGCCTGCTCGCGGCGGCTGGACAATCTGGAGAAATCCGGAACCATCCGCGGCTATCACGCCCGGCTTTCCAATGCCGCTCTTGGCCACCAGATGACGGCGATCGTGCATATATCGCTGTCGGGGCAATTCGAAAAGACGCTGTCGGATTTCGAGGCGGCGATAAAGCGCTGCCCGAATGTCCTGTCCTGCCACCTGATGTCGGGTGAATACGATTATATCCTGCGCATCGCGGCAAAGGACCTCGTCGACTATGAGCGCATCCACAAGGAATGGCTGTCGGCGATGCCGCATGTGACGAAGATCAATTCATCCTTCGCCTTGCGCGAGATCGTCGACCGGACGGCGGTGGGGATGAAGCCGGAACTTGCTTAGGCCTTGAAGGCCCCCGTCACCACCCGGTCCATCGGGATGTCGTGCGGCTGCGGATAGATGGTGGCAATGCGCTGCAGTTCGTAGCCGACACCGATGACCAGCGGCTTGAAAGGCATTGCCGCCAGTGTGCGGTCGAAGAAGCCGCCGCCATAGCCCAGCCGATACTGTCCCGGATCGATGCCGACGATCGGTGAGATGACGATGTCGGGCAGCACCGGATCGCCTTCAGCCGGGATCGGGATATTCCAGACGCCCTTCTCCAGTCGGTCGCCCGGTGTGTAGGCGCGAAAGACTAGCGGCCGGCCTTTCTCGATCACAACAGGCAGTGCGGTACGGCCGCCGCGCTCATTGACGGAAGCCATCCATGGCCGCAGGTCCGGCTCGCCGCGGAACGGCCAGTAGAGGCTGACCACGCGGCCGGCGACGTCGCCGATAACCGCGTCGAGGCTTTCGCCGATGCGCTGCGACATTGCCGTTCGCGCGTCAGCCGAGACAGCGAGGCGCGCCGCAATCAGCCGCTCGCGCTCGGCCTTGCGCCATCGTTTCACGTCGGTCCAGTCGGATAGGGGCGCCCGGAATTCCAGGTCGTGCATGAAGCAAGGGGGCGAGGAATAGTGAGCCGGACCTTCATCGTCATGATCGCTATCCAAGTTCCACTCCTGTCGTCAGTTTCAATGAAATTATACTCGGCGGCAGGATAGGGCATGTACATTCGCGACATCTTAGGGCGGGCAGTCAGCAAAGTCGGATGTTGTTGCAGTGCAAAAAAGTCCCTACATCAGATTTGGCGACATTGCTCTCCAGCCTTCTCTCCCCGGCCGACCTGTTCTCCCGGAGTGAATGAGATGAACGAATCCAGCCATCATGTCGTCGTCGTCGGGGCGGGCTTTGGGGGGCTCGAATTCACCCGCGCGCTTGACGGTGCGCCGGTGCGCATCACCATGATCGACAAGCGCAACCATCATCTCTTCCAGCCGCTGCTCTACCAGGTGGCGACCACGGCGCTGGCGACCTCGGAAGTCGCCTGGCCGATCCGCCATCTCCTGCGCAAGCGCAAGGACGTGACGACGCTGCTCGTCACCGTCAGCGGCGTCGACCGCGTCGGCAAGCGCGTGCTGTTCGATGATGGCGGCGCGGTCGCCTACGACACGCTGCTGCTGGCCACAGGCGCCCGCCACGCCTATTTCGGCCATGACGAATGGGAGCCTTTCGCGCCAGGGTTGAAGACGCTGGAGGATGCCACCACCATTCGACGGCGCATTCTGCTGGCCTTCGAGCAGGCCGAGCGGGAAACCGATCCCGCCAAGCGCCAAGCGCTGCTGACGCTGGCGATCGTTGGTGGCGGACCGACCGGCGTGGAACTGGCCGGCACCATTGTCGAACTGGCGCACGACATGCTGCGCGGTGAGTTCCGCAACATCGATACGCGGCAGACGCGCGTGGTACTGATTGAGGCCGGTGACCGCATTCTTCCCAATTTTGCGCAAGAACTCTCCGATTATGCCAGCAAGGCGCTTGAGCGGCTTGGCGTGACGGTCGAACTCGGCCGGCCCGTTACACGCTGCGATGCCGAGGGCGTCGTCTTTGGCGACACGCACCTGCCGGCCAGAACCATTCTGTGGGCAGCAGGCGTTGCCGCTTCGCCGGCCGCCGAATGGCTGCGGGTGGCAGCGGACCGCGCGGGCAGGGTGCTGGTCGAGCCCGACCTGACCGTGCCGGGCAGCCCGGAGATTTTCGTCGTCGGCGACGCAGCACACGTCCTGCGGCCGGATGGCCGCATGGTGCCCGGCGTAGCACCCGCCGCCAAACAGCAGGGCCGGCATGTCGCCGCGACGATCAAGGCGCGGCTTGCCGGCGACATGACCCGGCGGCCTTTCCGCTACAAGCATGACGGCGATCTGGCGACGATCGGCAAGCGCGCCGCCGCGATCGATTTCGGCTGGATCAAGCTCACCGGCCGGCTGGCCTGGTGGCTGTGGGGTCTCGCGCACATCTATTTCCTGATTGGATTCCGTAACCGGCTTGCGGTTTCGCTGAGTTGGCTATGGATTTACGCGACAGGTCAGCGCAGCGCGCGGCTGATCACCCAAGGCGATGACGACAGGAACTGACGTCTCCGCCCGCGCACATGCATCCGCACGTTATCTGTTCCTGATGGACTCGACTGGATTAGGCACGCGGCTTTGCTTCGGGCAGGACTTGGCACGTCGTTGAAGCCTGGCACGTCGTTGAACAGGGGCCGCCTCGGACCGCATCATCGACTTGATGTTCGACGGAAAACCAATTGATCCCATGCGGGAATTCGTCGTCGTCACCAACAACTACCGCGCCGGCGGTGGCGGCAATTTCCCGGAGATCAACACCTCGAAGATCATCTGCAAGGCGCCGGACACCAACCGCGACGTGATTGTGCTACCTTATCAGCCAGGGCACGATCAACCCGTCGGCGGTTGCCCTAGACTAAGCCCTGTAAACCACCTGGCGGACATCGATGTAGCTGGCGCGGAAGCCGGCTTCGCAATAATGCAGGTAAAACTCCCAGAGCTTCTTGAAGCGGTCGTCGAAACCGAGTGGGACGATCTTTTCCCATGACCCCCAAAAGCGAAGGCGCCATTCGGCGAGCGTGCGGGCATAGTCGTCCGGGAAAATGCGCTCGCGCAGATGAGCAAGGCCATGGTCTTTGCCGAGCGTTTTCAGGATCGACGGCGTCGGCAGCATGCCGCCCGGGAAGACGTAACGCTGGATGAAATCCGGCCGGGCGCGATAGGTATCGTAGGCTTTCTCGTTGATGGTGATGATCTGCAGGCCGGCGGTGCCGCCAGGCCGCAGGCAATCCTTCATCTTGCCGAAAAACACAGGCCAGTATTTTTCGCCGACCGCCTCGAACATCTCGATCGAAGCGATGCGGTCGTAGGAACCGGTTTCGTCGCGGTAGTCCTGCAGCCTGATGTCGACCTTGTCGGCAAATCCAGCTTTCTGGACGCGTGCGCTGGCGAAATCATGCTGCTCGCGGCTGATCGTCAGCCCGGTGACGCGGCAGCCGATCTCGCGCGCGGCGAATTCGGCAAAGCCGCCCCAGCCGCAACCGATTTCAAGCACGTGGTCGTTCGCGCCGATGCCCGTGTCCTTGGCCAGCGCGCGATATTTGGCGGCTTGCGCGCTTTCCAGATCGTTGGCGCCAGCCGCATAGAGCGCCGACGAATAGGTCATGCTCGGATCCAGCCATTCCTTGTAAAAGGCGTTGCCGAGATCGTAATGCGCCGAAATGTTGCGCTTCGAGCCGGTGCGGGTGTTTTGGTTGAACCAGTGGCGGACACGCTGGACGGCGTTGATCAGCCAGCTGGCGCCGCCGGCGATGCGCTCTCCGATCTCTGAATTGACTACGAACAGTTCCAGGAAACTGGTCACATCGGGACTGTCCCAATCGCCGTCGATGTAGGATTCGGCGATGCCGATGGTGCCGCCGGTGAAGGCGCGGCCGGGCAAGCGCCAGTTCTTGAGCACCAGTTCGGCGTCCGGACCCGGGCCCTTGCCACCGACGAGGACGGCGCGGCCGTCCGGCATCCTCACCTTGAGCGAGCCACGCGGCAGGTTCATCGCCGCCGACAGTACCATGCGCGCCTTGGCCGGCAGGCCTTTGACGGTCTCGGCGAAATTGAATTCGTCCAACCTGACCGCGTCGCCCGACGCAGCGCCGGTGTCTTCCTTGTGAGCCATGTCACGCCCCCCGGGGACTTCTGCGGCGCCGGCGCAAAATCGCCGGTTTCCACACACTCTCGCAGTTCATTCGCCAGGGCGCGAACGCCGCTTCCCGATGAATCCCCGCAGCAATCTTTCATGCCATCAAAGGGAACTTCAAGAGCCAAGGCAAGCGAACACGGATCAATGGATAGATTTTGCGGGAGGGCGCTGATCAACGCCGGAATCACTATGGTTGCAGCCACCCAGATGCAGTAGTTTTAGCCATGCGTTATGTCATCGTCATCTGCACCGTCACGTTCTTCCTGATCTGGGACGGACTCTACAATCAGGGCCGCTATCTCGACACCACGGTCAGCGAGATAACGCGCATCGTGCGCTACATCACCGGGATGGTATAGGTTCTTTTCCCCGCCCAATGCGTTGTCGCCGCGACATCGTTGCCGGTTGACGCGACCGTTTTGCCCACACAAAACACGCGTGCACATCGATCGAGGAGGCTGGGGTTGATCCGGCATATCGTTTTCTTCAGCGCGCGGCACAAAGAGGATGTCGAGGTCGTACGCACGGGCTTGCTGGCGCTGGGCAACATCCCTCATTCCCGTCTTTTCGAGGTGACGCTCAACAGCAAGGTCGACCCGCTTTCGGACGAGATCGACGTGGTCGTTTATGCCGAGTTCGAGGATGATGCCGCGCTGGCCGCCTACAAGGCGCATCCGCTCTATGCCGAGACGACCAGCCAGGTCAAACCGCTGCGCGAATTGCGATATTCGGCGGATGTTGTGGCTGCAACCTGAAGAGAAGCAACGTTACTCCGTCTGAGCGGCGGTCGGTTCGGTCGGATCGGCGCCCGGCCGCTTCGGTGCGTCCCAGACCAGCATGGCGAGAACAGCCATTGCGACGACCGCTGTCGCTATGAACAGGATCTTTCTCATTTTGGACCACGTAGGTTGGTTTTCGGGCAGCGGCAAGTATCCCGGAGGTTCGCGTAATGCGGCCACGCGATCGGCTGCCTTGGATCCTTGCTGCGTCAGGCGAGGCTCTTGAACCAACCTCCGGAATGATGCACACCGCGCCGGCATGACCGAGACGAAGACAGCAGGCCCTTATCCGCCGCGCACCTATCCGCTTGACCATCTTGTGCTGCCGACCGCGAGCCTCGACGTGGCGCGGGCGCGGCTGGTTTCGCTTGGCTTTGTCGTGGCGCCGACCGGCATCCATCCTTTCGGGACGGAAAACTGCTGCGTCTTCCTTGAGGACGGCACCTATCTCGAGCCGCTGGCGGTGGGCAACGATCAGGCGGTGGCGAAAGCGATCGCCGACGGCAACGCCTTCGTCGCGCGCGATCGCGCCTATCGCGACAAGCGCGGCAATGAGGGATTTTCCGCCCTGGCCCTGGGCACCGAAGATGCGGGTGCCGATCACGTGCGCTATGTCGAAGCCGGCCTGTCTGCCGGAGAAATGCTGAGCTTTTCGCGCGCCTTCACCGACCCGGCGGGAAAGAGCGACACGGCATCGTTCAAACTGGCCTTCGCCTCCGGCACCGGGGCGACGGACGCATTCCTGTTCGCCTGCGAGCGGATCAATACGCCGAAGGTAGACCGCACCGCGTTGCAGATCCACCCCAATGGCGCAACCGGCATCATCGAAGTCGTGGCGGTCAGCAACGAGCCATCCGAACAGCACCGATTGATCTCGATCGCGACGCGCAGTCCGGCTGCCGGACAGGGGAGCAGCACTGCGTTTGGCCTGCCGAACGCAACCTTGACCCTGCTTGACCCCGTTGCTTTCGAAACGCGCTTCGACATACCTGCCGGCGCGCCACCGGAACTCCGCTTCGCGGGGATCGTCTTTTCAGTTCGCTTCGCAGACACGGTCGCCAAGCTGCTTGCAGC
The DNA here is from genome assembly GCF_055901575.1 of Mesorhizobium sp. WSM4842. Taxonomy (NCBI): domain Bacteria; kingdom Pseudomonadati; phylum Pseudomonadota; class Alphaproteobacteria; order Hyphomicrobiales; family Phyllobacteriaceae; genus Mesorhizobium; species Mesorhizobium sp. WSM4842. The sequence goes on along the minus strand of NZ_CM148372.1, from coordinate 4,659,435 downwards.
CAGTTCCGTCGAACACGAAATACGCGGCAATGATATTGTCGTGCGGCCGGCATCCGGGCAGGGTGCGGCCTTCATTTTCCGGGAGATCGCATGAACAAGCCCAATTCGTCCGTAACTGTCGGCAATGTCGTCTTCAGCAACACCGCGCCGCTATCGCTGATTGCCGGCCCGTGCCAGCTTGAATCCCGCCAGCACGCCTTCGACATGGCTGGGGCGCTGAAGGAACTGACTGAGAAGCTGGGGCTGGGCCTCATCTACAAGACCAGTTACGACAAGGCCAACCGCACCTCGCTTGGCGGCACGCGCGGCGCCGGTCTCGATGCGGCGCTGCCCGTCTTCGACGATTTGCGCAAGGCGTTTTCGCTGCCGATCCTGACCGATATCCACACCGAGGAACAGTGCGCGCTCGTGGCGCCGCATGTCGATATCCTGCAGGTTCCGGCTTTCCTCAGCCGCCAGACCGATCTGCTGATCGCGGCGGCAAGAACCGGCAAGGTCGTCAACGTGAAGAAGGGCCAGTTCCTCGCACCGTGGGACATGAAGAACGTTGTCGCCAAGATCACCGGTTCCGGAAACCCCAACGTGCTGGTCACCGAGCGCGGCGCGTCTTTCGGCTACAACACGCTGGTGTCCGATATGCGCGCGCTGCCGATCATGGCCGAGATCGGCGCGCCGGTGATTTTCGACGCCACGCATTCGGTGCAGCAGCCGGGCGGCCAGGGCGGCTCCTCGGGTGGCGATCGGCGCTTCGTCGAGACGCTGGCGCGCGCCGCGGTTGCGGTCGGTGTCGCCGGCGTCTTCATCGAGACGCATCAGGATCCCGACAATGCCCCCTCCGATGGTCCCAACATGGTACCGCTGAAGGACCTTCGGGCGCTGCTCGAAAGGCTGATGGCATTCGATCGCGTCGCCAAGGGCTGAGCAAGCTGAGGGGCCGGGCCTAAGTCCCGGCCCCTAAACTTGTGGTCAACAGGTGCCGGTTGTACGCTGCCCAGGCAACAGAGTGCATTGGAGGAGGAAGCCATGTCCGTCGCCCGCGTCACCGAGATCACATCATCGTCTAATAAGAGTTTTCAGGAAGCCATCGAACTGGGAATTGCGCGCGCCGCAAAGACCTTGAAGAACGTCGAAGGCGCCTGGATCCAGGACCAGAAGGTGGTCGTCGAGGACGGCAAGATCTCCGCGTATCGCGTCAATATGAAGGTCACCTTCATCCTCGCTGAGTGATCAGCCCTGCACGTATGGCCGCGTTCATAAAGTCGGGAACCTTCGCAGCCCTCTCCTCATTGTCGACCTGAAGTGAACGACAAAAGGAGCACATCATGACAACCCAGACAGGACACACTGAAGCCATCGCTGCCTCGCGGGTCATCGGCACATCCGTCTACAACACGGAAGGCACGCACATCGGCGACATCGAGGATGTCATGCTCGACAAGTTGTCGAATGGAATCATGTTTGCCGTGATCGGCTTTGGCGGATTTCTCGGCATCGGCGAGAAGTACCACGCCATTCCGTGGGCGAGCCTCGACTATGACGAGAACAAGGGCGGCTATGTCGTGCCGTTCACGAAGGAGCAACTGAAGGCTGCTCCCGCCTATTCGATCAACGAATTGACGGGCGCCGACGGCGAGGCCGCGCGTGATGCTTCATACAGCTACTACAAGGTGGAGCCTTATTGGCATTGACCTTGCTCTGCCGGAATCAAAAAAAGCCCCCGGTTGGACCGGGGGCCTTTTTTTGGGGATATCTACTCCGCCGCAAGGGTCGACAACTCTACCGCGCCCTGCTGAGGCTGCTGAGTGTCACACGACGTGAGAAACGCCGCCGCGATCAGGAACAAACTCACGATACCGCTCAACTGAGACATGGCGAAACTCCTCCTGTTTCGCCCCGCGCAGCGCGAGCATAAACCAGAAAGCCGTATGCCGCCAAGACTTATGACTGACATGACTTATGATGACAGCAATTCGTGCTTCGTGAACCGGCATGGCGGAGGTGGCGGCACTATTTGCGGACGCCCCGATTGCGTTTTGCAGCGCTTTGGCTAAGAGGTGCCCGACGCTTCGTCGGATCAATCGGGGACATCGCAATGACTGCCATCATCGACATTGTCGGGCGTGAAATCCTGGACAGCCGCGGAAACCCGACCGTCGAGGTCGACGTCGTGCTCGAAGACGGCTCGATGGGCCGCGCTGCGGTGCCCTCCGGCGCCTCGACCGGCGCGCATGAGGCGGTCGAACTGCGCGACGGCGGCGCACGCTACCTCGGCAAGGGGGTCCTGCGGGCGGTAGAGGCCGTCAATGGCGAGCTGTTCGAGGCGATCGGCGGTATGGAAGCCGAGAACCAGATCCACATCGACCAGACCATGATTGAGCTCGACGGCACGCCCAACAAGAGCCGGCTCGGTGCCAATGCCATCCTCGGCGTCTCGCTGGCTGTCGCTAAGGCTGCGGCGGAAGCGGCCGGCCTGCCGCTCTACCGCTATGTCGGTGGCAGCAAGGCGCATGTGCTTCCAGTGCCGATGATGAACATCATCAACGGTGGCGCGCATGCCGATAACCCGATCGACTTCCAGGAATTCATGATCCTGCCGATCGGTGCGCCGACACTGCGCGACGGGGTGCGCTGGGGCTCGGAAATCTTTCACACATTGAGGACGCGGCTGAAGGACGCCGGCCATAACACCAATGTCGGCGACGAGGGCGGCTTCGCTCCTAACTTGAAAAGCGCGCCCGCTGCGCTCGATTTCATCATGGAATCGATCGAGAAGGCTGGCTTCAAGCCGGGCGAAGAGGTTGCGCTCGGCCTCGATTGCGCCGCGACCGAATTCTTCAAGGACGGCAACTACGTCTATGAAGGCGAGAAGAAGACCCGCGATCCTAAGACCCAGGCCAAGTATCTGGCCAAGCTCGCCGCGGACTATCCGATCATCACCATCGAGGACGGGCTGGCCGAAGACGATTGGGATGGCTGGAAAACGCTGACCGACCTCATCGGCAAGAAGACGCAGCTGGTCGGTGACGATTTGTTCGTCACCAATACGGCGCGGCTGCGCGACGGCATCCGCATGGGCGTCGCCAATTCTATCCTGGTCAAGGTCAACCAGATCGGCTCACTGACCGAAACGCTCGACGCCGTCGAGACCGCGCACAAGGCCGGCTACACCGCTGTCATGTCGCACCGCTCGGGCGAAACCGAAGATTCGACCATCGCCGATCTCGCCGTTGCCACCAATTGCGGACAGATCAAGACGGGCTCCCTGTCGCGCTCGGATCGCATGGCCAAGTACAACCAGCTCATCCGCATCGAGGAAGAGCTCGGCAAGCAGGCGCTCTACGCCGGCAAGTCGATCGTGAAAGGCTGAGTCCACATAAATAACCCGAATGAAAAGGCGGGGCATTCCCCGCCTTTTCAAATCCGGTCGTCCGTAACCGTCCATTAAGCACAATCGAGCGAGAAAGGGCGAGGTCGCAGAGTGTTAGAGCGTCCTTTGCGCGTCCAAGAGGACGCGCGGCGCTCTAAGGGATTTGGATCATGTGGACACGTCAGCACAAGCAGAGAAATACCGGTCGGCTGATCATTCCCTCGCTCTGTGTGGCATTCCTCGCCTATTTCGGCTTCCACGCCTATCACGGCGAATTCGGCATCTATTCCAAGTATCGGTTGCAAGCCGAAACCGTCGATTTGCAAAGTAAGCTCGATGCCGTCAAGGCGCGCCGGATCGACCTGCAGAGACGCGTTCAGCTGATGCATCAGGGCACGATGGAGAAGGACATGCTCGACGAGCAGGCGCGTAAGGCGCTCAATATGTCCCATGCCGACGAAATCACCATCATGTTACCGCCACCGGCAAGATAACCATTTTCAAGTTAATCGTCGATATTTTCAATGATTTTAATCGCTTAGATGCATGTCAGCCATGCATTTTTCAGCATGGCGAAACGCTTTCCCGCGTGTTAGCCTTTCCCAAATCGGTGGGGAGAACTGATCTTCCCTCAGTGTCCGCAAGAGACGCCAACAGGGAGTGATGCATGGCCACCGCCGCCAGAAAAGCGCCTGCCAAAACCAAATCCAGATCCGACGGCAAATCAGTGGGGCTTTCAGCCCCCAAACCTGTCGACTTCACCAAGGACGAGGAGCTTGACGCCTACCGGCGCATGCTGCTTATCCGCCGCTTCGAGGAAAAGGCCGGCCAGCTCTACGGCATGGGCTTCATCGGCGGCTTCTGCCATCTCTATATCGGCCAGGAAGCAGTTGTCACCGGCATGAAGATGGCGCTGATCGACGGCGACCAGATGATCACCGCCTACCGCGACCATGGTCACATGCTGGCGATGGAACTGTCGCCGCGCGGCGTCATGGCCGAATTGACCGGGCGCCGCGGCGGCTTGTCCAGGGGCAAGGGCGGCTCCATGCACATGTTCTCCAAGGAGAAGCATTTTTACGGCGGCCACGGCATTGTCGGCGCGCAGGTTTCGCTCGGCACCGGCCTCGCCTTCGCCAATCGCTATCGCGGCAACAACAATGTGACACTGACCTATTTCGGCGACGGCGCCGCCAATCAGGGTCAGGTCTATGAGAGCTTCAACATGGCCTCGCTGTGGAAGCTGCCAGTGATTTATATCATCGAGAACAACCGCTATGCCATGGGCACCTCGGTATCGCGTTCGTCGGCCGAGACGGATTTTTCGCACCGCGGCGCCTCCTTCAAGATCCCCGGCATCCAGGTCGATGGCATGGACGTCCGTGCAGTCAAGGCAGCCGGCGATCTCGCAACCGAATGGTGCCGTGACGGCAAGGGGCCGCTGATTCTCGAAATGCAGACCTACCGCTACCGCGGTCACTCGATGTCCGATCCGGCAAAATACCGCTCCAAGGAAGAAGTGCAGAAGATGCGCTCCGAGCGTGACCCGATCGAGCAGGTCAAGGCGCGCCTGCTCGACAAGAAGTGGTCCGACGAGGACGAGCTCAAGACCGTCGACAAGGAGGTTCGCGACATTGTCGCCGACGCCGCCGAATTTGCCCAGAATGACGCAGAGCCGGATCCGTCCGAGCTCTGGACCGACATCGTATTGTAACGAGAGGGCAAGGACATGCCGATCGAAATTCTCATGCCCGCTCTCTCGCCGACCATGGAAGAGGGCAATGTTTCCAAATGGTTGAAGAAAGAGGGCGATAAGGTTGTCGCTGGTGATGTCATCGCCGAGATCGAAACCGATAAGGCCACGATGGAAGTCGAGGCCGTCGACGAAGGCACGCTAGCCAAGATCGTGGTTCCTGCCGGCACCGAAGGTGTCAAGGTCAACACGCTGATCGCCGTGCTCGCCGTTGATGGTGAAGACATCGACAAGGCAGGCGAAGGCATCGGCGAGGAACCTGCCAAGGCTGAAACAGCAGCGCCAGCGCCTGCTGCGGCCAAAAGCGAGGGCGCAGCACCTGTCGCCGCGGCGCCGAGAACCGAAATCGCCGCCGATCCCGACATCCCGGCCGGCACGGAAATGGTCTCGACCACCGTGCGCGAAGCGCTGCGTGACGCGATGGCCGAGGAAATGCGCCGTGACGACGACGTCTTCGTGATGGGCGAGGAGGTCGCCGAGTACCAGGGCGCCTACAAGATCACGCAAGGGCTGCTGCAGGAATTCGGGGCGCGGCGCGTCGTCGATACGCCCATCACCGAACACGGTTTTGCCGGCGTCGGCGTTGGCGCGGCGATGGCCGGCCTGAGACCGATCGTCGAGTTCATGACCTTCAACTTCGCCATGCAGGCGATCGACCAGATCATCAACTCCGCCGCGAAGACGCTCTATATGTCCGGCGGCCAGATGGGCGCGCCCATCGTGTTTCGCGGGCCGAACGGCGCGGCCGCCCGTGTCGCCGCCCAGCATTCGCAGTGCTATGCCGCCTGGTACAGCCACATTCCCGGCCTGAAAGTGGTGATGCCCTACACCGCCGCGGACGCCAAGGGGTTGCTGAAGGCCGCGATCCGCGACGCGAACCCGGTCATCTTCCTCGAGAACGAAATCCTTTACGGCCAGTCCTTCGACGTGCCGAAGATGGACGATTTCGTGCTGCCGATCGGCAAGGCGCGCATCCACAAATCAGGCAAGGATGTTACCATCGTCTCATTCGGCATCGGCATGACCTACACGGTGAAGGCCGAGGCTGAATTGCGCGGCATGGGCATCGATGCCGAGATCATCGACCTCAGGACCATCCGCCCTCTCGATTTCGACACCATTATCGCCTCGGTCAAGAAGACCAACCGTCTCGTAGTGGTGGAAGAAGGGTTTCCGCAAAGTTCGGTCGGCGATCACATCGCCAACCAGGTGTCGCAGCGCTCCTTCGATTTCCTCGACGCGCCGGTCATCACCATTGCCGGCAAGGACGTGCCGATGCCCTATGCGGCGAACCTCGAAAAGCTGGCGCTGCCCAATGTCGGCGAGGTCGTCGAGGCGGTCAAAGCCGTCACATATCGCTGAGCAGGGCGGGAGGAAAACATGCCGATCAACATCACCATGCCAGCCCTGTCGCCCACGATGGAAGAGGGCAATCTTTCGAAGTGGCTGGTCAAGGAGGGCGACAAGGTTTCGCCGGGCGACGTGATCGCCGAGATCGAGACCGATAAGGCGACGATGGAAGTCGAAGCCGTTGATGAGGGCACGGTGGCCAAGCTGGTCGTTCCGGCCGGCACCGAAGGCGTCAAGGTCAACGCGCTGATCGCCGTGCTCGCAGCCGAAGGCGAAGATGCGGCGGCTGCCGCGAAAAGCGGCGACGGCGCGGCGCCGGCAAAGGCCGAGGCTCCGAAAGCGGATGCCCCCAAGGCTGAAACACCAAAGGCCGAAGCGAAGCCGGAACCTGCCGTCGCACCTGCGCCTAGGGCGGAAGCGGCTCCGGTCGGCAACGGCCATGCAAGCGAGCGCATCTTCGCCTCGCCGCTTGCCCGTCGCATCGCCCGGGAAGCCGGTGTCGATGTCTCCGCGGTGACCGGCTCCGGCCCGCATGGCCGCGTGGTCAAGGCCGATGTCGATGCAGCGATTTCCGGTGGCGGCGCCAAGGCGGCACCAGCCGCGAAAGCCGCACCTGCCGGCGCTCCGGCTCCGGCTGTCGCGCCAAAGCCAATGTCGGACGACCAGGTGCTAAAACTGTTTGCCGAAGGCTCCTACGAACTTGTCCCGCATGACAACATGCGCAAGACCATTGCGCGCCGGCTGGTCGAGGCCACGACCACCATCCCGCATTTCTACCTGACGCTCGATTGCGAACTCGATGCACTTCTGGCGCTGCGCACGCAGATCAATGCCGCCGCCCCGGTGAAGAAGACCGACAAGGGTGAAACGCCGGCCTACAAGCTGTCGGTCAACGACATGGTGATCAAAGCGATGGCAAAGGCGCTGATGGCGGTGCCGGATGCCAACGCCTCCTGGACCGAGAGCGCGATGGTCAAGCACAGGCATGCCGATGTCGGCGTTGCCGTATCGATCCCCGGCGGCCTGATCACGCCGATCATCCGGCGCGCCGACGAAAAGACGCTGTCGGTCATCTCGAATGAGATGAAGGATCTTGCCAGCCGTGCCCGCAGCCGCAAGCTGAAGCCGGAAGAATACCAGGGCGGCACCACGGCGGTGTCCAATCTCGGCATGTTCGGCATCAAGGACTTTGCCGCCGTCATCAATCCGCCGCATGCGACGATCCTGGCGGTCGGCGCCGGCGAGGAGCGCGCGGTGGTCAAGAACGGTGAGATCAAGATCGCGACAATCATGTCGGTGACGCTGTCGACCGATCACCGCGCCGTCGACGGCGCGCTCGGCGCCGAACTGCTCGGCGCCTTCAAGCGCATGATCGAAAATCCGATGGGCATGCTGATCTAGAGAGGAAGAAGGCGGTGCGGAAATTCTTCACCAGCCTTTTTCCCTTCAGCCTTCCAGGCATCGTGACGATCATCGTGCAATGGCTGTTCATGTGTTGGCGGGTGAAGCGCACACAAGCAGGCTTTGGCAGGAGCGGGGCAAGTGCATGAAAACAGTCCTTTGCTACGGCGATTCGCTGACCTGGGGCTATGATGCGGCAAGTCTGGATCGCCACCCACTCAAGGACCGCTGGCCGAGTGTGCTGCAGGCGACGTTGGGAGGCGATATCGAGGTCATCGCCGAAGGCTTGAACGGCCGCACAACGGCTTTCGACGACCATCTGGCCGGCGCCGACCGTAACGGCGCTAGAGTGCTGCCGACGGTGCTGATGACACATGCGCCGCTCGACCTGATCATCATCATGCTCGGCGCCAACGACATGAAGCCGTGGATCCACGGCAATCCGGTCGCTGCCAAACAGGGCATGCAGCGCCTGATCGAGATCGTGCGCGGCCACGACTACCCGTTCGACTGGCCGGCGCCGCAGATCCTGCTCGTCGCGCCGCCCGCGGTCAGCCGTACCGACAATGCTGAGTTCAAGGAAATGTTCGCCGGCGGCGACGAAGCTTCGAAGCGGCTGGCGCCGCAATATTCCGCCCTTGCCGACGAGGCCGGCTGCGGCTTTTTCGATGCGGGCTCGGTGGCCGAGACCACGCCGCTCGACGGTGTCCATCTCGACGCGGAGAACACGCGGAAAATCGGGCAAGCATTGGCGCCAATCGTGCGCGTCATGCTGGAACTCTAGAGAATTGGGAGAAATCCGTGGCTGAGAACTACGACGTCATCATCATCGGCTCCGGCCCCGGCGGCTACGTCACGGCGGTGCGTTCCGCCCAACTCGGCTTCAAGACGGCGATCGTCGAGCGTGAGCATCTCGGCGGCATCTGCCTTAACTGGGGCTGCATCCCGACCAAGGCGCTGCTGCGTTCGGCCGAGATCATGCACTATTCCGATCATCTGAAGGACTACGGCTTGAAGATCGACGGCAAGGTCAGCGTCGATACCGCTGCCGTGGTCGACCGCTCGCGAAAGGTCTCGCTGCGGCTCAACGGCGGCGTCGCCTTCCTGATGAAGAAGAACAAGGTCGACGTGATCTGGGGCGAAGCCAAGCTCTCCAAGGCGGCTTCCGGCGATAAACCGGGCGAGATTGTCGTGTCGAAATCGTCGAAGAAACCGATGGAGCCGCAGCCGCCGGCGCCCAAGGGCGTCAAGGGTGAGGGCACTTATACCGCCAAGCACATCATCCTGGCGACCGGCGCCAGGCCGCGTGCGCTGCCCGGCATCGAGCCCGACGGCAAGCTGATCTGGACCTATTTCGAAGCGATGGTGCCGAAAGAGATGCCGAAATCGCTGCTGGTGATGGGCTCGGGCGCAATCGGCATCGAATTCGCCTCATTCTACCGCACCATGGGCGCGGAGGTGACAGTGGTCGAGCTGTTGCCGGCGGTGATGCCGGTCGAGGACGCAGAGGTCTCGAAATTCGCGCAGAAGCAGTTCGAGAAGCAAGGCATGAAGATCATCCTCGAGGCCAAGGTCACCAAGGTCGAGAAGGGTGCGAATTCGGTAACCGCGCATGTCGAGATGAAGGACGGCAAGGTTGAGAAGATCACCGCCGACCGGATGATCTCGGCCGTGGGCGTGCAGGGCAACGTCGAGAATCTCGGCCTCGAAGCGCTCGGTGTGAAGACCGAACGCGGCTGCGTCGTGGCCGACGGCTACGGCAACACCAATGTGCCCGGCATCTATGCCATCGGCGATGTCGCCGGCCCGCCCATGCTCGCCCACAAGGCCGAACATGAGGGCGTGGTCTGCTTGGAAAAGATCGCAAATTTCCCTGGCGTGCACGCCACTGACAAGCTGAAGATTCCGGGCTGCACCTATTGCAACCCGCAGGTCGCCTCCGTCGGGTTGACCGAAGCGAAAGCGAAGGCCGAGGGCAAGGACATCCGTGTTGGCCGCTTTCAGTTCGCCGCCAACGGCAAAGCCATCGCGCTCGGTGAAGACCAGGGTTTCGTCAAGACCATCTTCGACAGGAAGACCGGGCAGTTGCTCGGCGCGCATATGGTCGGCGCCGAAGTGACCGAGCTGATCCAGGGCTTTGTCGTGGCGATGAATCTGGAGACCACCGAGGAAGAACTGATGCATACGATATTCCCGCATCCGACGCTCTCGGAGATGATGAAGGAAAGCGTCCTCGACGCCTATGGCCGCGCGCTGAACGCGTGATAAATTGACCGCGTGAGACTCGACACGTGAAAGCCAAGGAACTCAACGGCAAGGTAATTCGTTTCCGGATGCATTCATCACACAAGGAGAGGGCATATGGACGTGAATGGCGTGGGCTGGATCGCAGCTATCATCATCGGCGGTTTAGCGGGGTGGCTTGCCGAGATGTTCATGAAAAGCAACATGGGCATCTTGATGAACATCGTTCTTGGCATCGTCGGCGCGATCGTGCTGAATGCCATCCTGCAGGCGCTCAATATCGGCGCTTTCGGCGCCGGCTGGATCGCTTATCTGATCACCGGTTTCATTGGCGCCTGCCTGTTGATCTGGGCAGGGCGCATGGTGCGCCGTTAGTTGCTGAACTCTTGCCATGCGAAAACGGCTGTGGCGGCATGCGCCGCCGCGGCCTTTTTCTTTGCTGCGAAAAGTCCTAGATGACTTGTGAAAGCGAACGCCGGAAGGCGATCGCGAATGAACTGGATTTCTGATGGTCACCGTCCTCGACACGATCGCCAATGCGCCGCGCCTGCGGCACCCTGAAAAGGCGCACAAGCCTGACCAGGATGTGCTGCGCAAGCCCGACTGGATCCGCGTCAAGGCGCCGATGTCGAAAGGCTATGCCGAGACGCGCGAGATCGTGAAGTCGCACAGACTGGTGACGGTGTGCGAAGAGGCCGGTTGCCCCAATATCGGCGAGTGCTGGGAGAAGAAGCACGCCACCTTCATGATCATGGGTGAGATCTGCACGCGCGCCTGTGCCTTCTGCAACGTTGCCACTGGCATTCCGACCGCGCTTGATCCCGATGAACCGGCGCGCATCGCCCACGCCGTCAAGCAAATGGATCTGACCCATGTCGTCATCACCTCAGTCGACCGCGACGATCTCGCCGATGGCGGAGCTCAGCACTTTGCCGAGGTCATCCGCGCCATCAGGGCGGCAACGCCTTCGACGACGATCGAAATCCTGACGCCCGACTTCCTGCGCAAGGAAGGAGCGCTGGAGATCGTGGTGGCGGCGAAGCCGGACGTATTCAACCACAATCTGGAGACCGTGCCGTCGAACTATCTGACGGTCCGGCCAGGGGCCCGCTATTTCCATTCGATCAGGCTGCTGCAGCGGGTCAAGGAACTCGATCCGTCGATCTTCACCAAATCCGGCATCATGGTTGGCCTGGGCGAGGAGCGGAACGAGATCCTGCAGTTGATGGACGATCTGCGTTCGGCCAATGTCGACTTCATGACCATCGGCCAGTATCTTCAGCCATCGAAAAAGCACCATCCGGTGATCCGCTTCGTCACGCCGGAGGAATTCAAGTCCTTCGAGACAATCGGCAAGACCAAGGGCTTCCTGCTGGTGGCGTCAAGCCCGCTGACGCGCTCGTCGCACCATGCCGGCGACGATTTCGCCAGGCTGCGCGCGGCGCGAGAAGCGTTTCTCAGGAAATCCGCCTAACAAACTGGTTTCATGCCACAATTCGAAGCCCATCGCCGCGTCACGCATACGCCTGAACAGATGTTCGCTCTGGTCGCCGATGTCGAATCCTATCCGCAATTCCTGCCGCTTTGCGAGGCACTGACGGTTCGCTCGCGCAAGGAACGCAACGGACGCACCCTGCTCATCGCCGACATGAGCATTGGCTACAAGGCGATCCGCGAGACTTTCACGACGCAGGTGTTTTTGAAGCCTGACGAGAACGCCATCGACGTCAAATACATCGACGGCCCGTTCAAATATCTGAGCAATGTCTGGCGCTTCGAGCCGGCCGATGGCGGCTGCAATGTCCGCTTCTTCATCGACTACGAGTTCAAGAGCCGTATTTTGGGCGCGGTGATGGGAACGATGTTCGATCGCGCGTTCCGCATGTTCTCCGAGGCGTTCGAGAAGCGCGCCGACATCATCTATGGGCCAGCGCCGGCAGCCTGATCCGCAGCGAGCGCGCGCAAGCCCAGTTCAAGCGCATGCCTGACCGTCTCCCGGCGGATGAAATTGCGGCCCTTATCGGCGAACAACTGGCATTCGCTGACGACCGGCCGGCCAGTCAAGGCGACACCGAACCAGACCAGGCCGACGGGCTTTTCCGTCGAGCCGCCGCCTGGACCGGCAATACCGGTGACGGCAAGGGTGAGTCCGGCGCGCGAACGGGTCAGGGCGCCCTGCGCCATCTCCACCGCCGTTTCCCGCGAGACCGCGCCGTGCCCCTCAAGCGTGGCGGCGGAAACACCGAGCATCTCCGTCTTGGCCTCGTTGGAATAGGTGATGAAACCCCGGTCGACCACCGTGGACGAGCCGGCGATGTCGGTCAGGGCGGCGATGATCATGCCGCCGGTGCAGCTCTCGGCCGTCGCCAGCAGGATGCCGCGCTGCTGGCAGGCTTGAAGCAGGGCATCTGCGAGGTCGCTGTTGCTCATTCGGGGACGTCCCCTGGAAACACGACACTGGCGGTCGCGATGGCGGCTATGCCTTCCTCGCGGCCGATAAAGCCGAGCTTTTCGTTGGTTGTCGCCTTGATCGAGATACGGTCCCGGGAAATTGCCAGCATTGCCGAAAGGGCTTCGGTCATTGCTTCGCGATGCGGACCGACCCGTGGCGCCTCGCAGATCAGCGTGACGTCGGCATTGGCGATGCGCCCGCCGCGCGCGCGCACCAGTCTTGCCGCATGTTCGACGAAGATCCGCGAGGCCACGCCTTTCCACTGCGGATCCGACGGCGGGAAATGCGTGCCGATGTCGCCGGCGCCGCAGGTGGCGAGCAGCGCATCGGTCAAGGCGTGGAGACCGACATCGGCGTCCGAATGGCCGGCCAGTTTCTTGTCGTGCGGGATGGAGACGCCGCACAGGACGACATGGTCACCGGGCTCGAAGGCATGGACGTCGTAGCCATTGCCGGTGCGGATGTCCGGAAAACGCGGCTGCTCGCCGGAAAGCCGCTGATCCGCCATCGAAATATCCCTTGCCCAGGTCAGCTTGACATTGTCCGGCGAACCCTGAACTATTTTCACCGGAATACGCGCCCATTCGGCAATCGCAGCATCGTCGGTGAAGTCCGTCTTGCCCAGATGATGTGCCTTTTCATGGGCGGCCAGGATCGGCCAGAACGGAAAGCCTTGCGGCGTCTGGGCGGCATGAAGCCCGTTCCTGGAAACCGTCTCGCTGATCATGCCGGCGGCCGACTCACGTTTCAGCGTGTCGGCGACGGGCAGGGCAGGCAGCGCTCCCTGGCGCTCGCCGATGCCGGCGATCGTACGGTCTATCAATTCCGCGTCGACGAACGGGCGAACGGCATCATGGACCAGAACCTGGCTCGGTGCATAGCCTCTCAGCGCAAGCAGCCCGAGCCGGACGGAGTCCTGCCTGGACGCGCCACCGGTCACCGTGATGACCCGATCGGCGTTGGCTCCGGCGGCGCTGCGAAAAAGCGCGCTGTCGTCGGCGTGGATGGCGACGACGACAGGACCGATTCTCGGATGCGCCAGAAACATGTCCAGTGTGCGCGCGATGACGGCACGGCCACCGATCCTTTGGTATTGCTTCGGTCCGTCGGCCTGACCGGCGCGCGCGCCGCGGCCAGCGGCGACGATAACAACCGCAACCTTGTCGTCCGCAGCCAAGGCCTGCTTTTCGCTTGCATCTGTCATGCCGAGACGCTTAGCGCATGATCCTGAAAAGTGGAATCGCTTTTCGGAAGAGATCATGCGCAGATGCAAAGCGCCAAAGCTTCCTTTCCCAAGAACGCACGGCGCTTTGGACGCGGTATGGGCCGAACGCCAGCATTTTTCCCAAATGCGCCTTAATGTGACGTCATTGCGCGTTGCACATTGCTGTCATTCTGGCTAGAGAATGTGCAGCAATTAGAAATGCTTGGTTTTTGTGCATGCTTGACCTGACCAAATTGGCTTCGCCGCTGGATGTGGGTCGTGTGAGAATCCGCAATCGCGCTTTTCTCGCGCCCATGTCGGGTATATCAGATGAGCCGTTCCGGCAGCGTGCCTATGCGCATGGCGCCGGATTGGTCGTGTCGGAGATGGTGGCGAGCGGCGAGCTTGCCAGGGGCAGGACCGGTTGCGGCCTTCGCATCCGCCATTCCGGGCTGCCTGTGCACATGGTCCAGCTTGCCGGCCATGATGCAGCGCATATGGCCGAGGGCGCTCGAATCGCCGCGGGCGAGGGCGCCGACATCATCGACATCAACATGGGTTGCCCGGCCAAGAAGGTGACGGGCGGCTATGCCGGCTCGGCGCTGATGCGCGATCTCGATCACGCTTTGTCGCTGATCGAGGCGGTGGTCGGCGCCGTCGAGGTGCCGGTCACGGTCAAAATGCGGCTCGGCTGGGACGAAAGCGCGCTCAACGCGCCGCTGCTGGCGCGCCGCGCCGAGCAGGCGGGCGTCAAGATGGTGACGGTGCATGGCCGCACGCGTTGCCAGTTCTACCAGGGCAAGGCGGACTGGCGCGCCATCGCGCGCATAAAGCAGGCTGTGTCGATCCCGGTCGTCGCCAATGGCGATGTCAGCTCGCCGGCGGAGGCAGCAATGATCCTCGACCAGTCGGGCGCCGACGCGGTGATGATCGGCCGCGCGCATTATGGCGCGCCCTGGACGGCAGGCAGCATCGCGGCAGCCGCGGCAAAAGAGGCGGCGCCTGATGTGCCCGAAAGTCCGCAAGCGCTGGCCGACTACATCGTCGCCCACTACGAGGACATGCTAACGCTCTACGGCATCGAAAGCGGCGTGCGCCAGGCGCGCAAGCATCTTGGCTGGTATCTCGACCGCCACGCCGCTGGCGTCGTTGATGAGCGGCGAAAGGCCATCCTCACCTCCTTCGAGCCCGTCCGCGTCGTTGCCGCGTTGCGCGAGGTTTTTTCACGCGCTGCCGAGGCGATGAACCTGCGGAGTGCAGCATGAATGCCACCATCGCACAGAGCATGGGTATGGCGGACGCCGCCCACATCGTACTCAACACCATCCGCCGCCCGGTGATCATGGTCGATGCTGAAGGGGTCATCACCTTCGCCAATGCCGATGCCGAAGATTTCTTCCGCTCGAGCGCGACCATGCTCGCCCGCAACACATTGCCCAAGCTCATTCCCTTCGGCAGCCCACTGCTGACGCTCGTCGACCAGGTGCGCGAGCGCCGGGCACCCGTCAACGAATACCGGGTCGACGTATCGTCGCCGCGCCTCGGCATCGAGAAGGTCGTCGACCTCTATGTCGCGCCGGTGTCGGAATTCCCGGGCTCCGTCGTGGTGATGTTCCAGGAACGATCGATGGCCGACAAGATCGATCGTCAGATGACGCACCGCGGTGCGGCACGCTCGGTGACCGGCCTTGCTGCGATGCTCGCCCACGAGATCAAGAACCCGCTATCCGGCATCCGGGGTGCTGCCCAGCTGCTCGAACTATCCGCTTCCGACGAAGATCGCGCGCTGACCCGGCTGATCACCGACGAGACCGACCGCATCGTCTCGCTGGTCGATCGCATGGAGGTGTTTTCCGACGAGCGGCCCATCGACCGCTATCCGGTCAACATCCATGTCGTGCTCGACCATGTGAAGGCGATTGCCAAGAACGGTTTTGCCAAGCGGATCAAGATATTGGAGGATTATGATCCATCGTTGCCTCCAGTTTTCGCCAACCGCGACCAGCTCATCCAGGTGTTCCTCAACCTGGTCAAGAATGCGGCCGAGGCCATTGGCGGCGATCCGCAAGGCGAGATCACTCTGTCGACCGCGTTCCGGCCGGGCATCCGTGTTTCCGTTCCGGGAACGCAGGGCCGCGTGTCGCTGCCGCTGGAATTTTGCGTGCGCGACAACGGTTCTGGCGTCTCCGAAGATATCCTGCCGATCCTGTTTGATCCCTTCATCACCACCAAGCCTAACGGGTCGGGGCTTGGTCTGGCGCTGGTCGCGAAAATCGTCGGCGAGCATGGCGGCATCATCGAATGCGATTCAACGCCGCGCGCAACCACCTTCCGCATCCTGATGCCAGCCTGGAAAGAAACGCCGTTCGGCACAGACGACGATGGTGAAGGAGACCGCAAATGACGGTTCGCGGCAATATTCTTGTCGCCGACGACGATGCGGCCATCCGCACCGTCCTCAATCAGGCGCTTTCGCGCGTCGGCCATGAGGTGCGCGTGACGTCCAACGCCTCGACGCTGTGGCGCTGGGTGGCGGCGGGCGAGGGCGATCTCGTCATCACCGACGTAGTCATGCCGGACGAAAACGCTTTCGACATGCTGCCGCGCATCAAGAAGGCACGGCCGGAACTGCCCGTCATCGTCATGAGCGCCCAGAACACGTTCATGACCGCGATTCGCGCCTCCGAGACCGGCGCCTACGAATATCTGCCGAAACCGTTCGACCTGACCGAGCTTCTCAACATCGTCAACCGGGCGCTTTCCGAGCCCCGACGGCCGAAGATCGATGCGCGGGCCGACGAGCCGCCGGAAACGATGCCGCTGGTCGGCCGCTCGGCCGCCATGCAGGATATCTACCGGATGCTGGCGCGCATGATGCAGACCGACCTGACGGTGATGATTTCAGGCGAATCGGGCACCGGCAAGGAACTGGTGGCGCGCGCGCTGCACGAATACGGCCGCCGCCGCGGCGGCCCGTTCGTCGCGATCAACATGGCGGCGATCCCACGCGACCTGATCGAATCGGAACTGTTCGGGCACGAGAAGGGCGCCTTCACCGGTGCGCAAAACCGCTCCACCGGCCGTTTCGAGCAGGCCGAAGGCGGGACGCTCTTCCTCGACGAGATCGGCGACATGCCGATGGAAGCGCAAACGCGCCTGCTGCGTGTCCTGCAGCAGGGCGAATATACCACCGTCGGCGGCCGTACGCCGATCAAGACCGACGTGCGCATCGTCGCCGCCACCAACAAGGATCTGCGCACGCTGATCAATCAAGGGCTTTTCCGCGAGGATCTGTTCTATCGCCTGAATGTCGTGCCGCTAAGGCTGCCGGCGCTGCGCGAGCGGTCCGAGGACGTTCCGGATCTCGTCCGGCACTTCTTCAAGCTCGGCGCCAGCGAAGGCCTGCAGACCAAGCGCATTTCCACAGGCGGCATCGAGTTGATGAAGCGCTATCCGTGGCCAGGCAACGTGCGCGAGCTCGAAAATCTTGTCCGCAGGCTGGCCGCGCTCTATTCGCAGGATGAGATTTCCGCCGAAGTCATCGAGGCGGAACTGAAGACCGGCGAGAGGCCGGTCGTTCCCGGTGGCGGCAACCTCATACCCGACGATCTGTCCATCGGCCAGGCGGTGGAACATTTCCTGCAGCGCTATTTTGCTTCGTTCGCCGGCGATTTGCCGCCCGCCGGCCTCTATCAGCGTATTCTCTCCGAGGTCGAATATCCGCTGGTCCTGGCCTCGATGACGGCAACCCGCGGCAACCAGATCAAGGCTGCGGAACTCCTCGGGCTAAACCGCAACACGCTGCGCAAGAAAATTCGCGAACTCGGCGTCAACGTCTATAAATCGACCAGGCAGGCTTAGAGCGACGTCCGTCCGTTCGGACGTACAAAGTTCGCTCTAGCACTTTGAGTAGTCGCATCGTGCTTTCCGAAAAATCGATTCCGATTTTTCGGGCTGGTGCGACAGAGCGAAGCCTTTTCGGGGGATCGATCGCCGAAACATTTCCGTACAGGCCACACTTGTTGCATAATCGCCACAATGCGTTGCATACATCCGACGCAATCACTGGCTCTAGACGGCGACATGGCTTCACAGGCACCGACACCGAGCGAAACGCTTTTCAGCGAACCTGGCACACCGGACGGGCGCCGGCTGCTCGCGCTGCCGGGCGTGGTGGCAATTGCCGGTGCGCTGGTTACGGCAGCGATCTCCTTCGCCATTCTCGTCGGCGCCACGCCGATCACGCCGGACGAGAGAACGACGCTGGCGCTTATCGCCCTCAATGCGGCGTTCATCCTGTTCCTGATCGCGCTGGTCGGCCGCGAAGTGCATCGCATTTTGATGGCGCGCCGGCGCGGCAAGGCGGCGTCGCGGCTGCATGTGCGGATCGTCGCCATGTTCGCGCTGGTCGCCGCGATTCCCGCCATCATGGTGGCGATCATCGCCTCGATCACACTCGATATCGGCCTCGATCGCTGGTTCGAGATCCGCACCAAGACGATCGTCAATTCGTCGCTTTCGATCGCCGACGCCTATGTGCAGGAGAACGCGCGCAATCTCCAGGGGACGACCCTGTCGATGGCTTACGATCTCGACGCCTCCCGCACGCTCTACGGCCTCGATCGAACCGGCTTCCTCGATCTCATGAACAAGGAAGCCGTCGGACGCTCCTTGGCCCATGCCGCACTGGTCAGGCCCGACGGTTCATTCGTCATGAGCGCCAAGACCGACGCCGATTTTGCCATGCCGGAGCCGCCGGAAGGCGCCATGAGCAGTGCCGCCGACGGCAGGCCGGTGCTGATCGAGCCGAAGACGCGCAACATCATGGGCGCCATCGTCAAGCTGCGCGAGATCGAAGGGCTCTATCTCTACACCATCCGGCTCGTCGATCCCGAGGTGATCAAGGCGCGGCAGATTGTCAGATCCAACACCGACGAATATCGCGGTCTGGAAGACAATCGCCGCACCTCGCAGGTCGCCTTCGCACTTCCCTACCTGTCGCTGACGCTGATCATCATTCTGTCCGCCATCTGGACCGGCATCGCCGTGGCAGACCGCCTGGTGCGGCCGATCCGCCAGCTCATCGGCGCGGCCGACGAGGTCGCGACCGGCAATCTTGACGTTGCCGTGCCGGTTCGGCCCTCCGACGGCGACGTCGCCTCGCTCGGCGACACCTTCAACAAGATGCTGCTGGAACTGAAATCGCAGCGCAACGAGATTCTGTCCGCCAAAGATTTGATCGACGAGCGGCGGCGCTTTTCGGAGGCCGTGCTTGCCGGTGTCACCGCCGGCGTCATCGGGGTCGATCCATATGGCATCGTCACCATCGTCAACCGCTCGGCGGAAACGATGCTGGCCATATCCGCCACCGCCGCACTCGGGCAAAACCTCTCCGCGGTGCTGCCGCATGTCGGCCGCGTCTTCGAGATCGGCCGCAAGTCGGGCAAGCCTGTCCACCGCGAGCAGGTGACCTTCTATCGCGCCGGTACGGAGCGCACCTTCAACGTGCAGATCACGGTCGAGGCCGGCGATGACGGTGCGGAGGAGAAATCCTATGTCGTGACGGTCGATGACATCACCGATCTGGTCCAGGCGCAGCGTTCTTCGGCCTGGGCTGATGTTGCGCGGCGCATCGCCCACGAGATCAAGAACCCGCTGACACCGATCCAGCTATCCGCCGAGCGCATCAAGCGCCGCTACGGCAAGGTCATCACCGAAGACCGCGAGGTTTTCGATCAGTGCACCGACACGATCATCAGGCAAGTGGAGGACATCGGCCGGATGGTCGACGAGTTCTCCGCTTTCGCACGCATGCCCAAGCCCGAAATGAAGGCCCTCGATTTGCGCGAATCGTTGCGCGAAGCCTCGTTCCTCGTCGAAGTGAGCCGCGCCGATATTACCTTCGAGCGCGTGTTCGGCAACGAACCGCTCAAAGGCACTTTCGACAGCCGCCTGATGGCGCAGGCTTTTGGCAATGTCATCAAGAACGCGGCCGAGGCGATTGACGGACTTGATCAGAAGGACCGCTCGCACGGCATAATCCGGATCCAAGCCAGGCGCCAGAATGGTGCGATTCGCATCGATGTCATCGACAACGGCAAGGGCTTGCCGCGCGAGAATCGTCAGCGATTGCTCGAGCCTTACATGACGACACGCGAGAAGGGCACTGGGCTCGGCCTCGCTATCGTCAAGAAGATAGTGGAGGACCATGGCGGCCGGCTCGAATTGCATGACGCGCCGGCGGATTTCCACGACGGGCGAGGCGCGATGATCAGCATCATCCTGCCGCTCGCCGCCACCGTGCCGCCGCGCGGCGAAGGCAGGACGGAACACGAAAGACAAACTGAAAAGGTCGGTAATGGCGTCTGACATTCTCATCGTCGATGACGAGGAAGACATCCGCGAACTTGTCGCCGGTATCCTGAGCGACGAAGGTCACGAAACCCGCACGGCATTCGATGCCGACAGCGCCCTGGCGGCGATCGCCGACCGGGCGCCGAGGCTGATTTTCCTTGACATCTGGCTGCAAGGCTCACGTCTGGACGGACTGGCGTTGCTGGACGAGATCAAGACGATGCATCCGAGCCTGCCCGTGGTGATGATCTCGGGCCACGGCAACATCGAGACGGCGGTCTCGGCCATCCGCCGCGGCGCCTATGACTTCATCGAGAAACCGTTCAAGGCCGACAGGCTGATCCTCATCGCCGAACGTGCAATTGAAACCTCGAAACTGAGACGCGAGGTTTCTGATCTCAAGCTGCGCAGCGGCGAGACCTTCGACCTGATCGGCATGTCGTCGGCGATGAGCCAGTTGCGCCAGACCATCGAGCGCGTCGCGCCGACCAACAGCCGCGTCATGATCATCGGCCCGTCCGGCTCGGGCAAGGAACTCGCGGCACGCGCCATCCACACGCTGTCGGCGCGCAAGAGCGCCCCATTTGTCACGCTGAGCGCTGCCAACATCACGCCCGAACGCATGGAAGTCGAGCTGTTCGGCACCGAATCCAACGGTGTCGAACGCAAGGTCGGCGCGCTTGAGGAAGCCCATCGCGGCATTCTCTACATCGACGAAGTGGCCGACATGCCGCGCGAAACGCAAAACAAGATCCTGCGCGTGCTGGTCGAACAGCAGTTCGAGCGGGTAGGGGGCACCAAACGGGTCAAGGTCGATGTCCGTATCATCTCGTCGACCTCGCAGAACCTGGAGGCGATGATCGCCGACGGTCGTTTCCGGGAGGATCTCTATCATCGTCTGGCGGTGGTTCCGGTCATGGTGCCGGGATTGGCCGAGCGGCGGGAGGACATCCCCTATCTTGTCGACAATTTCATGAAGCAGATCGCCCGCCAGGCCGGCATCCGGCCGCGGCGCATCGGCGACGACGCGCTGGCGGTGCTGCAGGCACACAACTGGCCAGGCAACGTCCGCCAGTTGCGCAACAATGTCGAGCGGTTGATGATCCTGGCGCGCGGCGACGATATCGATGCACCGATCACCGCCGATCTCTTGCCTGCCGAGATCGGCGATGTCATGCCGCGCACGCCCAATCAATCCGATCAGCACATCATGGCGCTGCCGTTGCGTGAAGCGCGCGAACAGTTCGAGAAGGACTATCTGATCGCCCAGATCAACCGTTTTGGCGGCAACATCTCGAAGACGGCCGAGTTCATCGGCATGGAGCGCTCGGCGCTTCACCGCAAGCTGAAGTCGCTGGGCGTCTGATAGCCAATCCAATCGTGGCTTACGCAATTATCGGTTACGGCGGCGGCGGAATCGCATAAGAAAGCGCTACAGCGCCGCGCGTCGCTTGGGACGCGCAAAGGACACTGTAGCATTCGATTTTTGTGCATGACCCCGAAAAAAATCGATTCCGATTTTCGGGGTCATGCGCTGACTTCTCCAGGGGTGACCCATGCCGCGCATTGCCTTTGTGAACGGGCGCTATGTCGCTCACGCCGACGCTTTCGTGCATATCGAAGACCGCGGCTATCAGTTCGCCGATGGCGTATACGAGGTTTGCGAGGTGGCGCGCGGCTTCATCGTTGATATGCCTCGCCATCTCGGGCGGCTGAACCGTTCGCTGACCGAATTGTCGATCGACTGGCCGGTCACGCGGGGCGTGTTGCCGATCATCATGCGCGAGGTGGCCCGTCGCAACCATGTCACCGATGGCCTGGTCTATCTTCAGGTGACGCGTGGCGTCGCCAGCCGTGACTTTGTTTTTCCGGCAGGCACGAAGCCGTCGCTGGTGGTGACCGCCAGGAAAGCCGACCCCGCTGCTGCCACGAAGAGAGCCGAAAGCGGAATCAAGGTTATCACCGTGCCGGAGAACCGTTGGGATCGGGTCGATATCAAGTCGGTCGGCCTGTTGCCAAATGTGCTCGCCAAGCAGAAGGCCAAGGAAGCCGGCGCCCAGGAAGCTTGGTTCGTCGATGCCGACGGCACGGTCAAGGAAGGTGGATCGTCGAATGCCTGGATCATCACCAGGGATGGCGTGCTGGTGACGCGTCCGGCCGAGCACGGCATCCTGCGCGGCATCACGCGCACCACGCTGTTCGAAGTGGCCGCCAAGCTCGGCCTGAAGATCGAGGAACGGGGCTTTTCGGTCGCCGAAGCCAAGGCCGCGCGCGAGGTTTTCATCAGCTCCGCCACCACAATCGCCATGCCGATCGTGGCGATCGACGGTGCTCCCGTCGCCAACGGCCATCCGGGCTCCATAACACTTTCCTTGCGGCACGCCTTTTTTGACGTTGCGGAAAAAAGTCCAGCCTGATAACCGCACAGGTGGAATGAACATCAATATATCTCGTTCTGCTTGTCGTTATTGACGGCAAGACGGTGTTTGCGCGCTTGACATGTGCCAGGTAATTTGGCGCATTGGCCTGCAAACCGAAGGGGATCGGCGAAAGACAAGAACAATGGCGGAACGATCGCAAAATCTTCAGGACCTGTTCCTGAATTCAGTTCGCAAAAGCAAAAACCCACTCACCATCTTCCTCATCAACGGCGTGAAGCTGACCGGCGTGGTCACTTCGTTCGACAATTTCTGTGTTCTGCTGCGTCGAGACGGCCATTCTCAGCTCGTATACAAGCACGCCATTTCCACGATCATGCCGAGCCAGCCGGTTCAGATGTTCGATGGCGAGGAAAGCCAGGGCGCCTGATTGGCACGTAAGAAAGACGCGGACCGCAGCGTTCGCGAAAAACCAGCATATCAGCCGGGGACGGAAGCCGAAGGCTCGACCCGGGCCGTGGTCATTGTGCCCGTGCTTACCCGCCAGCCACGAGGCGACGAAGACACGAATCGTCCGCGCCTGACGCGTTCTGCCGAGGCCCGCCACGACGAGGCGGTTGGCCTTGCCCAAGCCATTGACCTCGACCCGATCCATACCGCGGTTGTGACCGTCAACGATCCGCGGCCTGCAACCCTGCTCGGAAGCGGCAAGGTCGCGGAGTTCGCGGAGATCGTCAAAGAGGGCCGTGCCGAACTGGTCATTGTCGACCATCCGCTGACGCCGGTGCAGCAGCGCAACCTGGAAAAGGAATTGAACGCCAAGGTGCTGGACCGCACCGGGTTGATCCTGGAAATTTTCGGCGAGCGCGCACGGACCAAGGAAGGCACGCTGCAGGTCGATCTGGCTCACCTCAACTATCAGAAGGGCCGGCTCGTGCGAAGCTGGACCCACCTCGAGCGCCAGCGCGGCGGCGCCGGTTTCCTCGGCGGTCCTGGTGAAACACAGATCGAGTCGGACCGCCGTGCCCTGCAGGACAAGATCAAGAAGCTCAAGCACGAGCTGGAAACCGTGCGGCGCACCCGTGACCTGCACCGCGCCAAGCGCAAGAAGGTGCCGTTCCCGGTGGTGGCGATCGTCGGCTATACCAACGCCGGCAAGTCGACGCTGTTCAACAGGCTGACCGGAGCAGGGGTGCTGGCCGAGGACATGCTGTTTGCCACGCTCGACCCGACACTGCGTCAGGTGCGACTGCCGCACGGCACGCCGGTCATCCTTTCGGACACGGTCGGTTTCATTTCGGATCTGCCGACGCATCTGATTGCAGCCTTCCGGGCAACGCTGGAAGAGGTGGTCGAGGCCGATCTCGTCATCCACCTGCGCGATATTTCGGACCCCGACACGGCCGCCCAGGCCGAGGATGTCGAGCGCATCCTCGCCGATCTCGGCGTCGATGCCGGCGACACCAAGCGTGTCATCGAAGTGTGGAACAAGATCGACCGGCTCGATGAAGGCAACCGGGCGCGATTGCTCGCCGACGGCATCGACGGCAACAAGGCGCCGCCGATTGCCATATCGGCCGCCACCGGCGAGGGCATCGATGTGCTGAAGGCGATCATCGAGACAAGAGTGTCAGGCGAACTGGAAACGCTGACCGTCACGCTCAAGCCTGAGCAGCTCGGGCTCGTCGACTGGCTCTACCGCAATGGCGACGTCGTCTCGCGCACCGACAATGAAGACGGCGGCGTAACCGTCGCGCTCAAGGCGACGCAAAGCGCGCATGAAGAGATAGAAAGCAGATTGCGCCGTAAAAACAGCGGGTAATTTCTATTACTTCGCGCTTTTGGCCCGCTGCCAAAGCGCCTCCATCTCATCGAGCTTCGCCTTTTCCAGGGTGTTTCCCGACGCTTCCAGCGCGTGCTCGACATAGTGGAACCGCGACCGGAATTTCTCGTTGGTGCCGCTGAGCGCCGCTTCGGAATCGACCTTGAGATGACGCCCGAGATTGACGACGGCAAACAGCATGTCGCCGAACTCGTCCTTGATCGACGCCGTATCGCCCTTGGCAAGGGCCTGGCGCAACTCGCCGATCTCTTCCTCGATCTTGTCGAGGATCGGCGTGGCCTCGCTCCAGTCGAAGCCGACGCGGGCCGCTTTTTCCTGTAGCTTGAGCGCCCGGGTCAAAGCGGGCAGGGCGACCGGTACGCTGTCCAGAAAACCCTTGCCATGATCCTCCGGATCGTGCCCGCGGGCGAGGCGGGCGTTTCGCTTTTCCGCCTTTTCCTCGGCCTTGATCTTCTCCCACATGCCCTTAGCCATGCCGGCGCTGCGCGCCTTCTCGTCGCCGAAGACATGCGGATGGCGGCGGATCATTTTTGTGGTGATGGCCTGGACCACGTCGCCAAAGGCGAATTCACCGGCTTCCTCGGCCATCTGCGCATGGTAGACGACCTGCAGCAGAAGGTCGCCGAGCTCGTCGCGCAGATCGTCCAGGTTGCCGCGCGCGATCGCGTCCGCCACCTCGTAGGCTTCTTCGATCGTGTAGGGCGCGATGGTCGAGAAATCCTGCTCGATATCCCACGGGCAGCCGGTTTCCGGCGTCCGCAGCGCCGCCATGATTTCGATCAGCCGGGAAATGTCTTTCGAGGGTTTCATCTGTCGAATGTTATCGTGCACCGATCACTCGGCAAATCCTGTCAGCCGGCAAGGGCGCATTGTCCACAGTTGCGCGGGACATGATCCCGAAAAGTGGAAGCCGGTTTTCGGAAAAGTTCATGGTCAAGCAAAGTGTTCAGTCGAGCACGGAGACGATCGCCTTGGCGAGCGCGTCCATCCCGTCCTCCGGCAGGCCAGCGACGTTGATGCGGCTGTCGCCGACCATATAGACGCCGTGCTCGGCGCGCAGCCGCTCGACCTGCGCTTCGGACAGGCCAAGCCGGGAAAACATGCCGCGATGGCTGGCGACGAAATCGAAGCGGTCGGAATTGGACTGCCGCCGCAGCGCTTCGGCGAACTGGACACGGAGCCGCAGCATACGCAGGCGCATCTCCTCGAGCTCAGCTTCCCAGTCGGCGCGCAGCGTGGCGTCTTCGAGCACGATGCGCACCGCGGCCGCGCCGTGGTCAGGCGGCATCGAGTACATGGCGCGGGCGGCCGACAGCATCTGGCTCATTGCCACATCCGCCTGCGCGCTGTCTTTGGCCAGGATCATCGCCGCGCCGACACGGTCACGATACACGGCAAAGTTCTTCGAGCAGCTCGAGGCAACGACCATTTCCGGGACTTTCGCCGCCAGCAGGCGCAAGCCGACGGCGTCAGCGTCGAGGCCTTCGCCAAAGCCCTGATAGGCAATGTCGACAAAGGGCAGCAGGCCGCGCTCGACGACGAGTTCGGCTATTTCAGCCCACTGCGCGGTGTCCAGATTGGCGCCTGTCGGATTGTGGCAGCAACCATGCAGCAGCACCACGTCGCCGCTCTTGGCGGTCGCCAGCGCACTCATCATGTCAGCGAAGCGAACAGCACCTGAGGCGGCGTCGAAATAGGGATATTCGCGTATGTGCAGGCCAGCGGCGCGCATCACCGGCATGTGGTTCGGCCAGGTCGGGTCCGACAGCCAGATCGTCGCGTCCGATCGCGTCCTCTTGAGCAGCTCAGCCACCAGTCGCAGCGCGCCCGAGCCGCCGGGCGCCTGCGCCGCACGGATTCGCGTCAGCTCGGCCGCATGGCCAAAGACCAGCCTCGCCATCGCCGTGTTGAAGCCGGTATCGCCGGCAAGGCCGAGATAGGTCTTGGTATCCTGGCTCTGCAGCGATCGCTTTTCGGCTTCGCGCACGGCGCGCATCACCGGCGTCTTGCCATCGCGATCCTTGTAGACGCCAACGCCGAGGTCGACCTTGCCGGGGCGGGGATCGGCGCGATAGAGGCCGATCAAGGCGAGGATCTTGTCGGCTGGGGCAGGCTGGAGGTCTTCAAACATCGGCGCGGTTCCGTTGGCGGCGGAGTGATACGCAAATCGGCCGTGCTGCGCCAGCGGTTTCATTTGCACCAGGCTGAAAACCGCCAAACCGGGAGAAAAGCCTCGATTGGCGCGGCTCATCGTACTCGTCATTTCCACGACACGGCGAGGAGGACGCAGCAGGCAAATGTGGCTTTCCGCATGTCAGTTCGTCGACGCCGTTCTATGACGCCAGCTTGAGGGCGGCCGACGGCAAGGCGGCGACAGGTTGCTGTTTCTTGCCGCCCCAACCGATCCGCGGCAACCATTCGAGGTAATAGGCGAAGCCGAATTGCAGCGCGATGCCTGTCGAGATCAGGATTGCATCGTAGAAGAGCCCGCCCGGGCTGACGACCTTCATGACCTGCGCGATCATGGCAAAGATCGTTCCGGCGATGAAGACCGGCAGCGAATGCTTACCGAGAACCGCGAGCGGGTGTCCGGGCCTGGTCCTCGCCAGGTTGGAAAGCGCCGGGATTGCCACGATCAGATAGGCGATCGCCAAAATGTGCATGAGGCGCGACAGCGACAGGAACGTCTTGTCGAAGCCGGTCAGCACGGTAGGCAGGCCGGAGGCCGTCTCGATGCCCCACAGCGGCAGCCGCACCCAAATCAGCGCACCGACCAGATACCCGACAGCCGCGCTCGCCATCATCCAGTTGAAGCGGATTTCGCCGCCGCGCTTGACATGCAGCATGCCGGCGATCCCGATGACGAAAAGAAACTGCCAGGAGAGCGGGTTCAGGAACCAGAAGCCGTCGCCGGGAAAATTCGAAGGCGCGATCTGGAAAATTCCGGCGATGAGCCAGAGGAGAGCGGACGCAGCAAGCATAAGGCGCAGGCTGAAAGTGCCGATCCACAAGAAAAGCGGCATCATCAGAAGTACGACGGCATACATGGAAAGAATGTTGTTATAGCCGATCTGATGCCCGAGCGCCGCGATGCCGAGCAGCGCTTCCGGCGTGTCCTCGATGATCATCTGGATATTGATCAGCTTCAAAAGGTCGGGCCGCGAAAAATGCAATGCAGCCGCCGAGAAGATCGCCAGCGTCGCGACAGTGGTCATGACGTGGGTGACATAGAGGACACCGGCACGCCGCCAGGCCTTCAGGGTGATGAGCAACCGGTTCCCCGGCTGGAACTTCAGTCCGTAGGCGAGCCCAACGGCAATCCCTGAAATCAGCACGAAGGCTTCGGCCGAATCGGAAAAGCCGAAATTCTTATGCGTGAAATACTCGAAGATCGTCCCCGGCACATGGTTGACGAAGATCGTCAGTAGCGCTAGCGCGCGGAAGACATCGATGCGGGTATCCCGCTGGGTTGGCACATTGCCTGTCATGTGGGGGCTTGTCATGTCGGGTCGATAACTTGTCATGTCGGGTCGATAATTCGTTGAACAAAGCGGGCCCAAAGGGCCGTCGGCGAAGCGAAGATTCGGCGGTGAATGTTTCCTGCCTATAACTCGCACGTGCCCTGAGAAAGATGACACCTTCGCGATTTTCCGCGTCACAAATTAATTCAGGTATAAACATCGAAATCCCCGGTGCGCTAAAACCGCGCTCCGAATTGTGGCGGCTGAGGGGAGGGCTGCTCGTTCGCGGACAAACGAGCCGTACGCGCGATGGTGGCGTTATACCGGTGATGCCTGATCTTCCCGGATCGCAAAAAACTCAAAGAGCGGGATTAAAACCTGTCATGCTCCGTAAACAGGACATGAGAGGGTCGATGCCAAGCTTCGATATCATAGGACAGCTTGGTTCCCTGCGGCGCTACGCGCGTTCGCTGGCGCGCGACAGCGCAGAAGCAGAGGATCTGGTGCATGACGCGCTGGTGCGTGCCTATGAGCGGCGCGGCACATTCCGATCCGGCGGGAACCTGCGCGCATGGCTGCTGTCGATCGTCCACAATGCTTTCATTGACGGTTTGCGGTCCCGCAAGTCTGAAGCGGTGCGCGTCGAGCAGGCCGGATATCTTGTCGACGCCAGCGTGCAGGCTCCCCAGGAGCATTCCGTCCGGCTGGCACAGGTGCGCGAAGCTTTTTTCAAATTGCCGGATGAGCAGCGTTCGGCGCTGCATCTCGTCGCCATCGAGGGACTTACCTACACCCAGGCGGCCGAGGCCAGCGGCGTACCGCTGGGAACGCTGATGTCGCGCATCGGCAGGGCGCGCGCAGCGCTCCGCGAGATGGAGGACAAATTGCCGGCACATGCGAAAAGCCACCTCAAGATCGTAGGAGGCCCGTGATGTCCATGATGAGCGAACTGCGCGACCCGGCGACCGATGCCGACCTCGACGCCTATGTCGACGACCAGCTGGACGTTGCCCGCCGCATCGAGGTCGAGGCGTTTCTTTCCGCCCGTCCGGAGGCGGCCGCTCGCGTGATGTCCGACCTCAGGACGCGCGACGAACTGCGCGTGGCGCTTGCCGGATCCAAGGGCATGGCGCGGCCGGCAACGGCCGATGCGGCACGGCGGCTGGAGCGGGGACTGGCCCGGGGGCGCGCCTTACGCACGGCGCAGCGGGCTGCGGCGGTCGCAGTCCTGGTGGCTGCGGGCTGGTTGGCGAACGGGATCGTCGGGCCGATATCGGTGACGAAAGTCGTCGCCTCGACCCAGCCGCCTGTCTATCTGGAGGAAGCGATCCGGGCACACAGGACGACGATCATGCGCGAGGCCATGTCATCCCAGCCCGAAGCGCCGAACTACGATGCGGACGAAATCCGCGCCGCCACGGCGATCGTCATGCCGTCGCTGCCGAAGGACTGGAAGGTGCGTGACGTGCAGATCTATCCGTCGCAGTTCGGCCCGAGCGTCGAGATGGCTGTCGAAACAGGGGACCTGGGGCTGGTCTCACTGTTCGCGATCAGGCCCGGAACGTTCGACGTGGTCCAGCCGACCGTCGCCCCTTCGGGCGAAATTTCCTCGGCCTATTTCCAGATCGGCGAAGTTGCTTACGCAGTCGTCGCCCGAAGCGGTGTCCGCGATCTCGATCGCACCGCAGAAACGCTCGCCAACACGCTTTACTGACCTTCACAAAGGAGAACCGGCATGAACACCCCCAATCTAGGATACCGCACCGGCGTCGGAGCCCAAACCGGCGCCGTCTACGACGAGGGCCTGCGCCAGCACATGCTGCGCGTCTACAATTATATGGGCGTTGGCCTCGTCGTTACCGGCGTGATCGCCTTCGTGGTGGCTTCCACGCCAGCCCTCTACGTGCCGATCTTTTCCAGCCCGTTGAAGTGGGTGGTGATGCTGGCACCGCTCGCCTTCGTGCTGCTGTTCTCGTTCCGGATACAAACGATGTCCGCGGCCGGCGCTCAGGCGATGTTCTGGGCATTCTGTGCGGTCATGGGCCTGTCGCTGGCTTCCGTGTTCCTGGTGTTCACCGGGACCAGCATCGCGCGCACCTTCTTCATCGCCGCCACCATGTTCGGCGCAACCAGCCTTTACGGTTACACGACCAAACGCGACCTGACCCAGTTCTCGTCCTTCCTGATCATGGGTCTGATCGGCGTGGTGATCGCCAGCATCGTCAATATCTTCCTCGGCTCGACCGCGCTCCAGTTCGCCATCTCGGTGATCGGCATCGCCGTCTTCATCGGTCTCACCGCCTGGGATACCCAGACGATCAAGGAGCAGTTTGCGGAAAACTTCGGTGCGGAATCGCAGCAGAAGCTCGCCGTGTTCGGTGCATTCTCGCTCTATCTGAACTTCATCAACATCTTCCAGCTGCTGTTGAACTTCACCGGCGAGCGCGAATAGCCGCGTCAAATCAATGCATGTCGCGGCAGCGTTTTTGGGGCTGCGACATGCATAAACAGAGACTTGAAGCGCGTCGCGAAAATCTCTTGGAACGCGGCGCGCCTGGATGTCGGAGTGCTTCCCATGGACAGGAACGACCAGCAGGCGATCGGCAACCTTTTCGAGAAACTTGCGAACGTCGAGCGGCAGACGCCGCCGCGCGATGCCGAAGCGGAACGCTTCATCAACGATCAGATTGCCCGGCAGCCCGGCGCGCCATACGACATGGCGCAAACGATCGTCGTGCAGGAGCAGGCCATGAACGCGGCGCAGTCCCGCATCGAGGAACTGGGACAACAGGCACAGCAGTCTGCCGGCGGCGGATTGCTTGGCGGGCTCTTGGGCGGCGGCGCCAGGCGCTCGGGTTCGGTCCCGCGCGTCGGGCGCACCGCTGCCACCGCGCCGCAGGAGCCGCTTTCGGGCGATGATCGGCAGAGGGCAGGCGGTTTCCTCGCCGGAGCCGCCAGGCATGTTTGGCGGAAGCGAAGCGCAGGCAGCCGAACAGGTCGACCGTTAGCAGCCGGATCCAAGGCGTACTCGACGTTGATCAGCTTGGCATTTGCCAGTTCATGGTCACAAGGCAGGGCTCGGTCCAGCATATGCACTGCTTGCTAGGCGGCGAGCCGGGCGGTCATCAGCCGCGACTGCATCTGGCCACCTATCCGGAAGTCGCATAAGATAGATTATGGAACTGAGATGCGGTTTTGATTGCATGCATTCGGCCCAACCGCAGCTCCTTGTTCCTTGGAACTAAGCGGAATTGCGGTTGATAGCGTAGCGTCTCCTGGGACGCACACAGGCTCCTACGCCGCTTGCGGCACGCAGGCTTCGCAGATCGCCGCGATGTGCCGGTGGTCAGTGCCGCAGCAGCCGCCCAGGATGCGCATCGTCGGAAACGAGGCTGTCAGCCTGCTGTAGCGCCGCCCGAGATCGTCCGGGTCGCCCGCGTCGAGCGTCTCCGATTCGTCCAGTTCGGCATGGCTTTTGGCCGAAGCATTCGCCTTCACGCCATAGACGCGATCGAGCCAGCGCTCGCGCTTGTTCAGCGCCTGCATGAAATGCGTTGGATGGGCGCAGTTGATCATATAGTAGGCCGGCGCACCGTCTGTCGCGTCGTCGACCCTGTCGATCGCCTCGCCGAGCGCCATGCCGGTCACCAGCTTGCCGTCCGTTTCCACCGTGAACGAGATCATGCACGGCATGGCATGCGCCTTGGCCGCCCGCGCCACGCCGATTGCCTCGTGGAAATTGGTGAGCGTATAGGCCGCAACCATGTCGGCCTCGGTCCGCGCGAAACTCTCGATCTGCGGCGCGTGATAGGCTTCCGCCTCGTTGGCGTCCATCTTGCCGGCTTTGTAGCCGTCGCCGCGCGGCCCGATCGCGCCGCTGACGACGCACGGCGTTTCGGCGGTCTCGAACTCATTGCGCAGGTCGAGAAGAAGCTCGATCGAGCTCTCGTTGACGGCCCGCAACGCTTTCGGCCCGTAGCCGAGCAAGGTTCCCCAATCGGGGTTGGCTCGCCACGTCGGCGTGTCGAGGATGAAGCCGGTCCCGCTTCTGCGCGCAATGGTCAGATAACGGACGTAATATTCCCTCAGCTTCTGCCGGCCTTCAGGCGTTGCCATCAGCGTGAATGAAGCAAAGTGCGGAAGGTCGAGGCCTTCGTGAAAGATGAAAGTCGTTTCCATGCCGCCATCGCTCAGGAATGTTCTGTTGGCGAGTTGCGGCAGATTCTGGCGGTACTTGGCCATGTTTGTCTCCAGTGGTAAGATGACACCGTGCTGCCCCTGGTGGCGGCCGGTTCGGAATAGCCAAGTTTTAGCAGCGCGTGCCGCCGGTGCGATAGAAGGCTTGTGGTCCGGTACTCCACCTGAAGCGGGAACCGCAGTAATTACAGACGGATAGCCGCGCCGGGCCGGTCGTATTGCTATCGGTGCCGATGCTGGTGGGTGTGAAAACCATACCGCCGGTACAGTGGATTTGAGGGCATTCGGTCATGCGCAAGGGTGCGGAAACGCGCGAACGCATTCTGGAGATCGCCGAGGCCTCGGTGCTCGCCAAGGGGTTCGGCGCGACTTCCATCGAGGAGGTGATTGCCGAAGCCGGCATCACCAAGAGCGGCTTCTTCTATCATTTCAAGGACAAGAACGAACTCGCCCGCGCCTTGATGCTGCGCTACGTCGAGGAGAACGACCGCATCTTCGATGATGTGTTTCACCGCGGCCGGCAATTGTCCGATGATCCGTTGCAGTCGTTCCTGATCACGCTCAAGCTGCTTGCCGAGTTGATGGGTGATCTGCCGAACGGCCACCCCGGCTGCCTGATCGCGACGTTCACCTATCAGGAGCGCCTCTTCGACCGCACCGTTCGCGACATCGCCGCCGCCGCCGTACGCTCCTGGAACGGGCGGTTTCGCGATGCGCTGAACGAGATCGCGGCCGTTTATCCTGCCCGCAAAGGCATGGACCTCGAAGACGTGGCCATCATGTTCTCCTGTGTGATCGATGGCGGCATCATCATGTCGCGGGGGCTCGGCGACCCGCGTGTCCTCGAACGCCAGATCCTCGCCTTCCGCAACGTCGTAAAGATGTTGTTCGCGCCGGCGGCGCCTGACGTCATGCTGCCGCCCACCGCCATCGCCGCCGAATAGGAGTGCGCCGGGCGGCGCTCGCTGCAGCCCCGAGGCTGCGATATCAGGCGCGATCGATTCAGACTGCCAGCGTCGCTACGACAGCCTGCGCTGCCCTGACCATTGCGTGTGGCTCGGCGGCGAACACCGCGTCGTGCGCGCCGGCCGCTGCCCAAACGCGATCGAAACCGAGCAGCGTTTCGTCGGCGAACGCCGGGATTGCAATCAGATGGCCGATCGGGGCTACGCCGCCGATTGCAAAGCCGGTCTCGTCGCGGATCTGCCGCGGGTCGGCGCGCTTCAGCGGCTCGCCGGTCAGTGCGGCAGCCCTGGCCAGATCGAGCTGATTGGAGCCGGAAACCAGGAAGAGAAACAGCTTTCCGCTGGTTTCCCCCTGGAACACCAAGGATTTGACGATCTGGGCGACTGTGCAGTCGCATTGCGCGGCGGCTTCCTCGGCGGTGCGTGTCGAGGCACCCATGCGCGTGATTTCGATCTCGAGGCCGGTATCGGCCGCTGCCCTGGTCACACGATCAATGCTTCCAGCCATGAAGAACCGAACCTATCATGCAGATTCATAAGGGATTTCGATCGTCATGCCGTCATAGGCCGGCTCGACATCGACCGGCGTCTCGGCCATCACCGCAGCGTAGTCGAGCGGCACATGCATGTGCGTCAGAACGGCCTTTTTCGGCGTCAGTTTTTCGATCCAGCCGAGTGCCTGGCCGAGCGACAGATGGCTCGGATGTGTCCTGTACTGCAGCGCGTCGATGACCAGCACGTCCAGGTCGCGCAGCCGTTCGGCGGTGGCGTCGGGGAAATCACTGACATCGGGGCAATAGGCGAGCCCGCCGATGCGAAAACCAAGCGATATGATATCGCCATGGATCTGCGGCAGCGGCTCGAGGGCGAGGGTACCCCCCTCGCCTTCGATCACCACCGGCCTGGCGTGGTCGATGATATGAGGCTCTACGATAGGCGGATAGGAACTACCTTGCGGTGTTTCAAAACAGTAGGCGAACGCCTGCCGCAACCGCAGCATGGTGGGCTGGTCGGCGTGGATATCGATGCGATGACGCTGCTCGAGCACGAAGCCGCGCAAATCGTCAATACCGTGGATATGGTCGGCATGCGGATGCGTATAGACGACCGCATCGATGCGCCTGACCGATGCCAGCAGCATCTGCGCGCGAAAATCCGGTCCGGTATCGATGACGACTGTGGTCCTGTCGCCGTTTGCCGCGATCCGCTCGATGAGCGCTGCGTTGCGCATGCGCCGGTTCCTCGGATTGGCCGGATCGCAATTGCCCCAGTCGCCGGTGATGCGCGGCGTGCCCGGCGATGAGCCGCAGCCGAGTATGGTGAGGCGCAGCCGGTCGCTCATGCGTCAGGCGCTCAGCGCGGTCGGGCGCGGCATCTTGCTGAACAGCCGGAAGAAATTGTCGGTGGTGACGGCGGCGATTTCGGCCTCGCTGACGCCGATCGTTTCGGCCAGCACCTTGGCCGTATGCGCGACATAGGCAGGCTCGTTGCGCTTGCCGCGAAACGGTATCGGCGCGAGGTAGGGCGCGTCGGTTTCGACCAGCAGGCGGTCGTGTGGCACATCGGCGGCGATGGCGCGCAGCTCGGTCGAATTCTTGAAAGTCACGATGCCGGAAAAGGAAACAAAGCCGCCGAGCCCCACCCCGACTTCGGCCAACCTGCGCCCGGACGAAAAACAGTGCAGGACGAAGGGGAAGGCGCCCTTCCCTGTTTCGTCCTCGAGGATATCAGCCATGTCGCTGTCGGCGTCGCGCGCATGGATGACCAGAGGCAGGCCCGTCTCGCGCGCTGCGGCGATGTGCGTGCGAAAGCCCTGCGCCTGCGCATCGCGCGGCGCATGATCGTAGAAATAGTCGAGCCCGGCCTCGCCGATCGCCACCACTTTGGGATGAGCGGACAGCCGGACAAGCGCCTCGACAGTCACGTCCAGCTCCTCGGCAGCGTTGTGCGGATGGGTGCCGACCGAGCAGTAAACCTCGTCGAAAGACTCAGCGATCTCAAGCACTTGCTGGAACCGCTTCACACGCGTCGAGATCGTCACCATGCGGCCGATTCCGGCGGCTAAAGCGCGGGCGACGACGGCCGCCCGCTCCTCTGCGAAGTCCGGAAAGTCGAGATGGCAGTGACTGTCCACCAACATCAGATGTTCGCGTCCGGCTGCTCGACGTAACGCGGAAACACGCCCTCCGGCGCGGGCAAAGCAACCCCTGATACCAGCGCATGGTCCGCGTGGACATGTACGAAATCGCGGCTGTCCGCCGGTACGGCCAGCAGGTCGAGCATCTTAGCGGCCGATCCCGGAATGAAGGGCTGGCACAGCAGCGCCACGCGTCGGACGACTTCCGCGGTCGTCCACAGCACCGTTTCCATGCGCGCCGGATCGGTCTTTCTGAGCGCCCAGGGTTCCTGCGAGGCGAAGTAGCGATCGGCCTCCGCCACGACGCCGAAGATCGCCGCCAGCGCTAGGTGGATGCCCTGCTCCGCCATCACCTTGCGTGCAGTAGCAAGCGCCTCCACCGCCTGGTCGAGGATCGCCCTGTCGACCTCCGCCAGATCGCTGCGTTTCGGCACTACGCCGCCGCAGTTCTTGGCGATCATCGACAGCGAGCGCTGCGCCAGATTGCCAAGGCCATTGGCGAGGTCGGCATTGGTGCGGTTGACGATGGCCTCGTGGCTATAGCTGCCGTCCTGGCCGAACGGCACCTCGCGCATGAAGAAATAGCGTACCTGATCGAGACCATAATGCTCGATCATCGCAAACGGATCGACGACATTGCCGACCGACTTCGACATCTTCTCGCCGCG
This sequence comes from Mesorhizobium sp. WSM4842, assembly GCF_055901575.1. NCBI lineage: Bacteria > Pseudomonadati > Pseudomonadota > Alphaproteobacteria > Hyphomicrobiales > Phyllobacteriaceae > Mesorhizobium > Mesorhizobium sp. WSM4842. Next base: position 4,623,661 of record NZ_CM148372.1, on the reverse strand, counting down.
GTTGAACAGAAAGCCATGCGCGAATACGCGCTTCGGCAGTTCGATCCCTGCCGACAGCAGGAAGGCCGGCCAGTAGACGGCATGGAAGCGGACGATGTCCTTGCCGATGACGTGGACGTTCGCCGGCCAGAAGGACCATCTGTCATCGGCCGCATCCGGATAACCGGCAGCCGTGATGTAGTTGGTCAGTGCATCGACCCAGACGTACATCACATGCTTGTCGTCGCCCGGCACCGGCACACCCCATTTGAACGTGGTGCGCGAGATCGACAGGTCCTTCAGCCCGGATTTGACGAAGCTGACGATTTCGTTGCGCCGCTCCGCCGGTCCGACAAATTCGGGGCTGCTCTCATAGAGCGCGAGCAGCCTGTCCTGATAGGCGGAAAGGCGGAAGAAATAGCTCTCTTCCTCGGTCCACTCGACGGGCGAGCCGAGCGGTTCGCGACGTATGCCGTCGTCGCCGACCTTGGTTTCGGCCTCGTCGAAATAGGCTTCCTGCCGCACCGAATACCAGCCGCTATAGCGGTCGAGGTAAATGTCGCCATTTTCCGCCATGCGCGTCCAGATCGCCTGGCACGCCTTGTAGTGGCGCTCCTCGGTGGTGCGGATGAAAACGTCGTTCGAACAGCCGGTCGCTTCAAGCATCGAGCGGAAGATCGCCGAATTGCGATCGGCAAGCGCTTTTGGCGTCAGGCCTTCGGCGTCCGCCGTCTGCTGCATCTTCAAACCGTGCTCGTCGGTTCCCGAGACGAAGAAGACGTCCTTGCCGTCGAGCCGCTGGAAGCGGGCCAGCGTGTCGCTGGCGATGACATTGTAGGCATGACCGATATGCGGCTTGCCGTTCGGATAGAAAATCGGCGTCGTGAGGTAGTATTTTTCGCGTGCCATGGATGAGCCGTCATGAATGTCTGAATGAAAGATGCCGGTGAGATATCGTATCGAAACGGCGATTGCCATCCCGATGGGCCGTCACATTCGCATTGCAGAATTCAGGCGGTCGATCATGGTCAAGGCGTGCTGCTTCTTGTCGAGATTGTAGGTGTCGGTCTCAGATATAGCGTTCAAAGCCTCGTGCCAAGTATCCGACAGCGTTTTGGCCCGCGCCAGATCGCCCGCCAGCGCGGCCTGGCTTGCACCGGTCGAGAGCAGGTCGAGCGCACGGCGATTGAAGATATCGAACTGGATGGCCCGGTCGCGCCCGGCGACCGCCTCCGCGAGGCGATAGGCGCCGGCAACATCGCTCTTTCCCGCTGTCGCCAGAGCGTCGAGCGTTTCGGCGATTTCCAGCCCGCCATACTGCGTCAACAGGATTGCGGTGCGCGCGCTGCCCCCTGCCCGCTTGGCCAGTGCTGCGCGCGCCGCGGGATCGTCCGGTGGCGGTGGTTCGACGCTCTCCAGAACCGTCATCAGGCTCTCGGCATCGAGCGGAGTCAGCCGCACCATCTGGCAGCGCGAGCGGATCGTCGGCAGAAGGCTGCCCGGCGCATGGACAATGAGGATGAACAGTGTGCGTGCCGGTGGTTCTTCAAGATTCTTCAACAAAGCGTTGGCAGCATTGGTATTCATGTCGTCGGCCGGATCGACGATCACCACCCGGTAGCTGCCGTCATGCGAGGTCAGCGACAGGAAGCGGCTGACCTTGCGGATCTCGTCGACGGTGACGACCGTCTTAAAACTCTTCGTCTTGTCGTTCGGCGGGCGGGTCAGATGCAGCACCGAGGGATGCGCGCCGGTGGCGATCTGGCGAAACAGCGATGACGCCGGATCGGGAACGGCAAGGACCTCCGGCGCCTGTTCGAACGCCGGATGCTTCAATAGATGATGCGCCAGGTGAAAGGCGAGCGTCGCCTTGCCGATGCCGACCGGTCCGACAAAGATCAGCGCATGCGGCAGCTTCCCGGAGCGATAGGCGGTGGCGAGCATGTTCGCCGCCTGGCCATGCCCGACCAGACGCGGCGTCTCGGATGGCTCCGGGACGCCGTCCAGCGTGTCGTGCTGTTCTGGTGCGATCCGTTCGAAAATCATCCCGGCGCCTCCTTCCTGTGCGCCGGCGTCATCGTCTCCAGGGCCGCGAATACGGCGGCGGTGACGACATTCTCCACCGTGTCGGGGTCGGCGGACGCGTCGACGACGATGCAGCGCTCGGGTTCTGCCGCGGCGATTGCCAGAAAGGCTTCGCGGCGGCGCTGGTGGATATCAAGTGTTTCCTTTTCGAAGCGGTCGGCGCCGGCATCGGTGCCCCGCCGCGCCGTGGCGCGCCGCAGTCCTTCGGCCGGGTCGATATCAAAGATCAGCGTTATGTCGGGCACCATGCCATTGATGGCGACCTTTTCCAGCGCTCCCATAAACGCCGGGTCGAGGCCTCCGGTGACGCCCTGGTAGACGCGCGAGGAGTCCATGAAGCGATCACAAAGCACGATCGAGCCGCGTTCGACCGCCGGCCGGATGACCTGCTCGACATGGTCGGAACGCGCGGCGGCGAAAAGCAGCGCCTCCATCCGGGGGCCGAATGGCTCGGCAGCCCCGGAAAGCAGGACATGCCTGACCGCCTCTGCGCCCGGCGAGCCACCCGGTTCACGCGTGACAAGGACATCGTATTTCTTGGCGCGCATCTTACTGGCCAGCCGCTCGATCTGCGTCGACTTGCCTGCCCCTTCTCCGCCTTCGAAGGTGATGAAAAATCCGTACGCCAAAGCCCTTATCCATGCTGCGGGACCGTAATAGTCCTGACTTGAGAAAAGATCCACGCATGGTGCTAACGCAGCCAGCCGACGGCCAGTTCCTTGGCGGCATCGAGCGCGCGTTGCGGCAGCGTGCCGACGCCAACCGATTCGGCCGCGAAAAGCGGCGTCTCCTGGCTCAGCGTATCACCGATCCAGACCTGCAGCGCACCCACTGGTTGTCCCTCCTCCACGGGAGCTGCAACCGGCCCGTCATAGACGATCTTGGCGGTCAGCTTGTCGCGGTTGGCGATGGGCAGGAAGATGACCACGGGCGCTTTTGCCTTCAGCGCCACACCGGATTTCGCACCGCCGAAAACCTGGGCCTCGCCGACCACCTCGTCCTTGGCGAAAATCTCGGTCTTCTGGAAGGAACGAAGGCCCCAATCGAGCAGCTTTCGCGCTTCCTCGGCGCGCTCGCGGTCACTTGCCAGGCCGCTCATCGCCGCAATGACCCGCCTGCCACTGTGGCTGACCGAGCCGACGACGCCAAACCCGGATGCCTCGCTCCTGCCGATCGCCAGGCCGTCGGCACCGATATCCATCGCCAGCAGCGGGTTGCGGTTCCTCTGGGTGATCTTGTTCCAGGTGAAATCCTTTTGGCCGTAATAGCGATAGAGGTCCGGGTACTCGCGCCAGATATGCAGGGCCAGAAGCGCAAGCTCTCGAACCGTTGTCTGCTGACCGTCGGCCGGCAGACCGGTTGCATTGACGAATGTCGATTTTTCGAGGCCAATCTGCCTTGCGCGCTCGGTCATCTCAGTCGCGAAATTCGCCTCCGATCCCGCAAAACCTTCGGCGATGATGATGCAGCCGTCATTGGCGGCCTGAACCGTCACGCCCTGGATCAGGTCTTCAAGCCGGATCGTTGACTTCAGTTTGGCAAACATTGTCGACGTGCCGGATGGCGCGCCGCCGGTGCGCCATGCGTTCTCACTCACCACGAATGTATCGTTGAGGGTCACGCGGCCCGATTTGATGGCGTTGAACACCACCTCCATCGTCATCAGCTTGGCCAGCGATGCCGGCTGAATCGGCCTGTCGGCATCCTTGGAAAACAGCACCGTTCCGGTTTCGGCATCGATCATGAAGGCCTGCGCGGACTTGGTTTCGAAAAGCTGCGCCGCGGCCGGAGCCAGCGAAAGCAGCACGAGGCCAAAACCCAGGAGCCCGGCGAGAGGCGCGGCGAAGCGAAATTTCATGAGAGGTTCGACCTGTCAGCCGGCATTTCTGGGGCAAGCTCTACAAGCTATCAGGCTTTGTCCCGGCCGATCAACCGCGCGATGGACAACAGGGCAAAACTTCAGGGTTTTGCCGGTCAGTTCCTAACCACGAGCGCGTCTGGCGCGCCATGCGACCATGCCGCCTGCAGCATCTCGTCCAGGCTGGCATGGCCGTCCGGATAGAGATCGACCGAATACCAGTTCTTGCCCTCGAATTCGGAGCGCTGGATTTCGGTCCTGCCGAAGCCGGAAAGCTGGCTCGCCACACGCTGCGCCTCGGCGGCATCATCGAATGAGCCCGCCGCGATATACTCAGCGGGCGACGGAGCCTGCCGCTTCCACGATTGAAGGATTTCGGCAGGCGACATTCCGGCGCTATCCAGCGCGGCAAAGACATTGCGGGCGCGCTGCACGCGTTCGTCCGCGTAAGACAGCGACGCTACGCTGAACGGCGATTGCGCCGGCAGATTGATCTGCGGGCGTTCCGGCACGATCGGCCCGAAATCGGGCAGCGTCACATTGCCGGAGGCCGGCGCCTGCGCCGCAATGACAGGCTGTGCCGATGCGGAATTCGTCAACTGGCCGGGAAATGGAGCGGCGGCGGCCAACGCCGTACTCGGCGATGGTCCATTCATGGCGATCATGACACCGGTGGGCAAGCCGTCCGACGGATCCGGCACCCTGTTGCCTGGATTATAGGAGGCCATCAGGTACCGATCGTCATTGCCGTCAAGCGGCGCCCTGCCGACATATTCGACCTTCACCTTGGCCGTGCCGATATTGGCATAGTCGAGCATTTCGGCGGCGCGCTTCGACACATCGATGATGCGGCCGTCATGGTAAGGGCCGCGATCGTTGACGCGCACGATGACCGAGCTGCCGGTCTTCAGATTGGTGACGCGCGCATAGCTCGGCAGCGGCATTGTCGGATGCGCGCCGGTCAGATGTGTCATGTCGTAGACTTCGCCGTTAGCGGTCAGCCTGCCGTGGAAGGCTTCGCCATACCAGGAGGCGAGACCCATCTTGGCATAGCGCTTGTCTTCCTTCGGATAATACCACTTGCCGCGCACCTGATAGGGCTTGCCGAGCTGGTCGCGTCCGCCGCCACGCTGCAGGCCCGACATCTTGAAGGTGACGCGCGGGCTGGCCTTCACGCCGTATTCGGATTCGGAAAAATATTCCTTGGAGCGGGGTTTCTTGTTGATCATCGCCTTTGGCTGTGGCGGCGCGGCGCAAGCCGCCAGCAAGGCAGCCGACAGGGCAAACAACGCGAAAGCGGAAGCGCGACGAAGACGCGGGCGCGCCGTGCTTTGCATTTTTCGATTGTCCCCTCTCAACAAAGGCACCGCAACTTGACCGTCGGCAGGGCCAAAACCCACTCGACAAATGCCAGCGCCACCTTGATTCGCAATCCCTTGTGCACAGGAATTGTTTATCACCGTATTAACCGATTGTGGTCGGAACCGGGCGAGATTGTGGCGCAAACCGTCCCGGCGATTGTTGTGAAAAACCACCGCTTTTCAATCTTCGTCGCAGCGATGTTCGTCCTGGTTCAGTTCCGCCGTCAAACGCCCATGGCAGGAACAGGCAACGGCTGGTTGACAGGACTTCGTCGGGCGCACTAGAGCAATGAAGCGCGAACGATCTCCGGGTGGCGCAGCAGTGCCGACAGGTATGAGTTGAGATCAGGACGAGCATCCAAGTGATTGAAAAATCACGATGGAGGGATGGCCGAGCGGTTTAAGGCACCGGTCTTGAAATTCGGTGCCAGCCATACCGAGCCATCCCGCAGCGTCCCTGCAAAGCCTTGTCTGTCAAGCATTTGAAGACCAACCAGCGCCGTTCGTGCCGCGTCGTCCCCTCCGACACCGTAGCATTGCGTTGCAAAAAGCGTAGCAGCACGTTCTCAGCATGTTCGCGCGTTGCTTTCCAGGCGTTTCCTGCGAGTATCGGCAGATCCACGCGATGGAAGCGACATAGGGAGTTTTGGCGAACGCCGGAAACACCATCCGATCCAATTGCAATAAGTGTGGGGACCAATCATCGCCTCCATCCAGCAACAGGACATGGCAAGCCGTGCCCGATTGCGGGCCGTCCAGCCCAGCCCTAAGGCGATCAGCAGATTGATCGAGGTATCCTCGAGGAAATCCACGCTGTCGGCGAAAAGCGACACCGAGCCGATGGCCAGCGCCACGGCGAACTCGATGCCAAAATAACTCAGATTGAGGGCCGCCACGACGATAACGGCACGGCGGAGCGACGCATTCAAATCCATGATCCCATTGTTGCGGAGGGCACCTTACTTAAGCGGAACGATCTGACGGAACTTGCCGCCCTTGGATTGCTCCGGTGGCTCGGCGCCGCGCTCCAATGAAACATGCTCGAGACCGTGCTCGGTGTGGCGCGCGGCCCTCAGCAGATAAGGGTTGAGAGGAGGCAGCGTTGAGCCGCGCCGAACACCGCCCAGTACGTCTAGGCGTCGCTAAAGTTAGGGCCCGGCCCGGCGAGATTGTCAGCCACGCGGATTGCGCTCAGTTGCAGCGTCGGGATCTGGCTGCTCAGGTGGTTCCACCTCGGTTTCTTTTCCGGGGTCTTCTCTGTCTTTTTCGAACTGCGTTGCGGATGGCAGAGGATTAAGCCAGCTCTCGCGATGTCCGATCCAAAGTTCATATTCGGGCGTCAGGTCCGTTGGTACTTCGTCGAGGCTGCCGATCATAATCCACTTCGTCGTCGCGGATCGAGGTGACACGTCCGCCGCAAGTCAAACAGAAGCTCCTCTCCGCATATGTGCCGGTGAAGCCCGTCCTTTGTTCATATGCCTCCAGTGGCCACACCGCAAACGCAGAGAAAGTCGACCCGCTGGCCTTGCGACAGTCTGTGCAGTGGCAAATGCCAACCCGGAGCGGATCGCCGGTTACGCGAAACGTCACGCCACGGCAAATGCAGCTGCCGGATCGAAATGGCACATTTTGGTCGGCCACGGGCGTTCTCCTTCCCGCTTCAACGGTAAGGAGCAGCGAAACGTTCCACTTCATCCCAAGCGGGATATGTTGGCGGTTTTGATGGCCTTCACACGCGCAGGCCGCCGCGACCGCGAGGCGCGCCCGTCGTCCTACTTGGCGATACGAGCATGAAGCGCAGCTTTATCAATCTTGTCCTCGAACCTCGAAATCAATGTATATGAATCTGCCTTTATCGCGACTATCAAGGGCATCGATTTGTCGCGATAGAGAGCGTTGGCTTCGTCGATCTTGCCGTCCTCAAGCAGGTCATGCACGTCATTTGCCACCGCGAACAAAGTCTCGACATTAAGGTAGATATCTGAAAACCGTTTCAGTTCGTCCTCAGACATGCTTTTGTTTCTCTGTACTGCTTTCTTTGCATAAATGATTGACAGCTTAAATCGCGCAACGGCTTCGATAAGCTTAAGGTTTTCTATCCTCTTGCTGCCAAAAGTGATTTCTGGGTCACCGCGTCCAGCCGCCATAGGCTGCGAGAAGCGCAAGAGTTTCCAGATACATGACCCCCTCGCCGGCCCTTTCCAGTTTGTATATTTGACTGATCACTTTCTGCTGCTGAGCAATGACTTGGATCGTGTCGTCGGGCGCCGTGGTTTGCGAACTGACTGGGCGTGCAAGTGTGAGAGCCAGCAGTAGGAGTGCGAGGGTTCGAGCAGTCCGTAGAGCGAATGGAGAGAATAAGCGCATTTGCCACCTCCCAACGTTCAACCATCACCCGTCAGCATAATGCAATGACGGGTCATGAATAATAACCCTCGACGTGGGGGAAATGACAATATCAGATTTTTGCTTTTTGTATGGCCCGCGAGCGGCCGGTTTTTCGGCCTCCTTGGCCTCGATCAGCGCCACGATATCGCCAATCTCCCAAAGCTTGCCGGTGACGCCAGCGGCCATCGCGGGGGTCATGCGAAGCGAAGCATGAATGCGGACAAAATTGTAGTACATGAAGTGGAGGCCAACCGCGTTGGCGTGCGCCTCGACCTTTTTTGAATCCCCCGCTCATCGTGCCGATGTTGCGGAGGCGCGCATGAGCGCGGCCCTACTGCCAGTCCGTGAGCGCGTTGGCTTCAGCCAGCCTGGCCAGCGCTTGCTCGACTTTCTGCGCCGAGGCGTCCGTGCGCTTGATGTGCCGCATCATTTGCTGCCTTAGCAGCACGAGCCTTGCGGCGCGATAAACGTCCCCGTATCTCGCAGTTTCAAGGTGGAGGGTCGCGAGCCTCATGGGCGACGATTCCGATTATCTAGCAGTAGAATTCGCGGAGCCGCCTTTCGTTCCGACGTCCGACCTACGCTGTCGCAAATGGGCACGCGGCATGACCAGGGGCGGGAGGGCAACAATCTCAGGCGCCGCGCAAGCGGACACCGCTGGGGCCAACACCTGCGCAATTCGTCTAGAAAAGAGTTCGCGACCCCGGAAAAAAGCGCCGCATTTCGTGCGGCCGCGGCCTGGATTGAAACGGCCCTTGCCTGCTTCGCCGAGGCCGGAAGCGGTGTTCCTCGCAGAGCACCAGACCGCGCATGACGCGCCACGATCGCCGTCTGTCGACATGGTGGCCGCCGTGCTCGATCGCGAGTTGTGGCGCTGCTGGCCGGAAGGGCGCGCGGAATGAGGTCGAGCGTTGTCCGTCTCCCTGCCAAAACTGCGCCTGAAACAGGCGAGCGCGTTCGGCCGCTCTACATCCCACGGGCCGAGGCCATCACGGTTCAAAGGGCGGTGGATCTGTTCAAGCACGACTACAGGCCCGGATCACCGCTTCATGACTCAAAGGCCGGCGTTTCGCCGGCCTTTTTCGTCCAATGCCATCCACGGCCCGATTGGCGGCCGGCCCTCGCGTCGGATTCTGATCACTTCGGCTCGCGAGCCTTTACATTCGCATGGTCGTTAGCTGCTTCCGTGTCCGTGGCCGGGGTCTGTGTATCATGACCGGTGAACGGGCTGCCCTGCCCGGGCGCAAGATCGCCGTTGTGGCCAGCCTTGTTGGTCTGGAAGGGTTGGCTATCCGGACTGAGACCATGCTGAAGGGCATCGAACAGATGGTCGTCTGCCTTGGCAACGCCAGCAAAGGCAAGGAGCGATGCGCATGTGACGGCAAGGATAAGTGCGTGCGTTTTCATCTCTGGACTCCTTTGAGTGGCCAGAACGAGCCGCAGCCATTCTGGCGGCTTCAACGAAGGGATGTCTCGAAATATCCCTTTTGCCTCACCCGCCGTCTATGAGGAGATAACGTTCCTCCCGCCCGATTTATTCCGGCTGAAAAAGCGTCCGATTTTGGGATCCCTGGCTGCGGCAAGAACGCAGGATGGGGCTTTGCCAAGCCGCGGCAGCCATCGCACTGGTTCTGTTTCGAGCACCGCGCCGACGGCGAACAATTTCTATGAAGAGGCGTGGATGATCAGACCGCCAAGGCGACCAACGGTCATGCTAATTAATCAACTGTGTGGCTATTCTGACACAGCAATTTTCAACATTTGAGTTACAACCCATACGAGAGTGGTTTGACCGAGGGGCGAATTTATGCGGATTTTTTCAGGAATTTTCTTGGCTGCGGCCATGAGCGTAACCGGGGCCTATGCAGCAGATGTGGTAGAACCGGTGGCCTCCATGGATCTCCCATATTCATGGACAGGCTTCTATGTCGGCGCAAACGCGGGCGGGGCCTTCGGGGATGTTGACGGCGACTTCATCGGTGTTCTCGGAAACGCCGACATCAGCAATTTCACCGGCGGTGTCCTGGTGGGTGCGAACTATCAGTACGGGCAATGGGTCTTTGGTATTGAAGGCGATATCAACTACCTCGGCTTCGAGGAAGAATTCTCGCCAGGCCTCGGCGGCGGGCTTAGCGCTGAAGCAAGCTTGGATGCTTTCGGGACGATCCGTGGCCGTGTCGGCTATGCCTTTGATCGCTGGCTACCGTACTTCACCGCAGGCGTCGCGATGGGCGAAGTGAAGATTGATGAGCACGTCTTTGCAGCGAGCGAGAGCAAGTTCCAGACAGGCTATGCGGTCGGCGGCGGCCTTGAGTATGCGTTCAATAGCAATTGGACTGCTCGCGCAGAATATCTCTACGTCGATCTTGGCAAGGAAGATTTTGGTTTTTCGCCGGGGACGCCTTATGACGTGGAGACGAACTTCAGCGTCGTTCGCGCCGCCATTGCCTATAAATTCTGACAAGGGCAAGAATCGCATAGCAGTATGCTAACTGGGGCTGATGGTTCAGCCTACCAAGAGCTGACGGCCTAGCCGTCGTCAGCCGATTCCTCCCAAAAATCCTGCAACGACGCGTGCCGAAGGTCGTCCTCGCCTCGAAGGTGCTTCACACGAGCTTTGATTCCCGGCTTGACCCACTGCGTTGCCGGCCGCTTTGGCATGCCCTTGGGCGGTGGCCCGGCATGTTCCTGGACCCGCTTCCAAAGCCGCTCGCGCATCTCGCGGTTGACGCTGACGAAGGCGCTGCCAACATATTTGCGGGTCCCCGGCTCGGCCATCAGGGCAAACGCCGGCTTGCCCCGCTCTCGTTCGACGCCAAGAAGCTCGAACGCGCTTTCGGTGAAGGACTTGGTTTTCAGCCAATTGGTGGTCGGGCCGTTGCGATATTTGCCGTCTCGACGCTTCGATACCATCCCTTCCAGGCCGGCCCCGTCGATCAGATGATAGATCGCATTAGCCTCGCCCGGCATCGTCTCGCTGAACTGGATGCGGCTGTCAGACCCTATAAGGCCGGCCAGGATTTCCCGCCTGTCCTCCAGCACCATGTCGCGCAAGTCGTGGCCGTTGAGATGCAGCAGATCGAATGCGACGAAATAGAGGTCGTGCTGGCGCCTGGTGATTGCCTTGCGCAGCGCGGCAAAGTCCGAAAGGCCAGCCTCATTCAGAACGACGACTTCGCCGTCGATGATGGGATTCTCGACGTCCAGCGTTCGCGCCGCCGCAGCTAGGTCGCGGTATTTGGAGGTCCAGTCGAGTCCGCGGCGGGTGAAAATCCGAGCGCCGCCGGCGTCGATGATGATCTGGGAGCGGTAGCCGTCGAATTTGGCTTCATGCATCCAGTCATCGCCTTGGGGCGGCTTGGCGACCAAGATGGGCATCATCGGAGGAATAAATTCTAGCCGGCGGTCGGCACTCACTCGTTTAGGCACCAAATTGACTCTAGGCTCATCCGATTTGACAGCCAGGGGAACGGCACGTGACCATTTTACTAAATTAGCAATGTTGCATGTAGAGCTTATGGTAGAACCAGCTGGCGACCGCCCCCCGCAAGATACCCCCGCCGGTTAGGCCCGGCGGCTTCTCGTGATCCTTGAGGGGCTGTCGGGCCGCTCGAACTTAATGAGTGGAGCGTAGCAACCCCTCCTCCTCGGCAGCGGCCTCGAACGCCTTTCTTACATCGTCGGGCGTGCGCTCGCCTTTAATGAGAGCGACGCAGGCCTCGATGGCCTCCTTCCACTTAGGTCCCCGCTTGGTCCACTTCATGAGTTCCGCCGCGGCGCCCTCGACATTGGTACATACGTAGGTGAACCCAGGTCGGTCGGTTCCGATGTAGACCGGAGGGTGAAACCAATGGATGCCCATGAGGGTGCCGCCGCCATTTTCGCCTGAGTTAAGAACGGTTGGATCGCCAGCCATGGACTACCTCTCCTACCTCTGAATTATCATTGGCCGGCAAACGGGGCGGGCAGCACTCGGTTCCGCCGCTGGGCTATGGTCGACAAGCGGTAAGACTGAAGTCCCTGCGTCATGGACATAGGGCTGAGGGCCGGCAACCAAGACATTACCATTGCATTGGTATTGGGCCGCCGAGCAAAGTCCCTTCATCGGTGGTTCACCGGGTGCCCGCGGTTTGCCCCCCGAACAGCGGGCACCCGAAATCACGGAGAGAACTGTGACCCTTATCCAAAGCAGACAGAACGTCGATGAGGTCGCAGGGCGACCCGCAAACGACAATCAAACCCCTAGCCCAACGGATTTCTCGGTGGTTGATCTCGTTTCGTCGAGCGACGATGAGGTTGCTGCCCTTGTCAGGCGAACAGAGAACCTGGCCCTTGCCGTTATTATAGTAATGGCGATCTTCCTGATCTTTGCACCGGTGGTCTTCATTGCTCTGAGGTATGGGATCTAGGATGAGATCTGAGATGTCCCGATTAGCGCCAGTAACTCCCAATTTTGCGCGCTAATTCGGTTCTAGCGGCCGGCTTACATTAGCCAGAGTGAACGGAACGTGGTTCCGCGGCTCCCGGCGGGGTCGTGGCCAAGTGCGCGTGCTTCTGGAAGACAGCAATCTTGTCGGGGTAGGTAATCCGAATCTCGCGTCCGCATCCCTCACACTTGTAATGGGAAACGACCTGAAACCAGCTGCCGTTCTTGATGACGGCGAAGTCGCATTGCGGGCATTGGAAAGTCAGGCCAACAGAGAAGAGACTGGGGGAGAGGGACATTGCAACGTTTCGCTTTCTGAAGAGCTAAAGCCAGTTTGGCTAGTCCAGCGGCTCGACGACGAAGGATGCGGCAATCAAATCGTCGGCATCGATTCTGCCCTTGCCGTCCTCCATGACGGCTGCGACCTTTTGAAAGGTCTTCAGTTCACTTTCGGTAATCCGGGCGCCGCGCATCCTCTCATTGAGGTCGGCCACGCGCATTCGAAGCGCCTGGGACGCTTCAATCTCACGGTTCGACATGGTGATCACATTCCTCCCTTGCTGACTTCCCGCCGCATCTTTCGGCACGGCGGGCTGTGCTCCCAGTCGCTTTGGTCAGTCGATAATTTTGATGATCTTACGTGTGCCCGGATCAACGACAACGGTCCTGTTGTCGACGACTACGTAGCGGTATTCGGTGTCGGGGACTTCATGAAGCTCGACCGTCTCGGGCAAGGTTGAGCCGATATTGAGTTCTACTCCAGGGATTTTCACCGAGGCGAGCGGCTGTTTCTTCACATATTCCCTGATGACCGTCTCCTGTTCAGGCGCGATGACAACGTCCTGAGCGGTAGCGGCGCCAATACCTGCCAGCAGCAGAAATCCCGCGGCGAAAGTTGAAAGACGCATTCTCATAATTGCCTCCTTGCGTGAGTTCTGTTGCGCTGCACGACATCGTCTTCGCGCCAGCCCCACCCAACCTCGGGCGGCCGCAAACGTTCCTTGATTGGGCTTCGGTCTTCTCAAAGATAGGACCTAAGTCTGACCTTGCTGGCAAAGGACGAGGGCCGAGTGCAGCCCGGAACCGCGACTGCCGGTCACTCGTTGCACCGGAGGAGACCATGGAGAATAGTGTCCACCAAGCTCGCTGGTTACTCGCTCCGGTCTTTGCCGTCTCCGTCGCATTCCGGGCGATAGGGATCATCGTTAGCTAGGGGCCGCCCGATTTGAGATCTGCGCAGCTAAGTCCCTTCCTGCGCTGATAAGGGGATCACCCGCCATTCCTCGATTTGGCGGGTGGTCCGCAGAAAAGAACGGCTGACCAAGTCCGCCAACTGTTGAAGGCTGAACCGGTAGCCGGTCCTTAGCGCCCAAGGGCAGTTTGGAAGACGAGACAAGCTCGTCCTCGTCCGTAATACCAGCCGAATAGTTTGCAATGAGTCGGGATGCGAGCGCTTCGGGCCGCTGTTCGGATTGCCCCTCGATCTTGAGCCGGTCGAACACGCGACCCAGCAAGGCGACATCGGACGGATTGAAGACGCCAGCTTCTTTAGCTTTCCGATAAATCGGCATGTGACCCTCCGGATGGACTTGCGGAGCTAACCTGACTTAGCGAATTGCACAACGCAAAAAAGCCCGCCGCACCTTTCGGCACGGCGGGCGAGACGCGTCAGTCGTTCACCAGGCACGGGGTGCGGGCGGGGGGTGGTGTGCCCGGTGCGCAGAATCCTACGCGCGCCGTCGGCCGCACGTCTACCAACCGGCGGTTGGCCCGGTTGCTTGTTTGACAGACACGCTTATGCTGCTCAAAGCGCCGATTGGGCCTTTTGCCGAGCGGCTGTTGTGCGGGAGGGACGCGGTGGGCCAGCAGGAGCAGTGGCAGCTGGAAGGCAGCGCCGCGGAACTCTACGAGCGCTACCTGGTCCCGGCAATCACAGCCCTGTGGGCTGCCGACCTCGTGGATCGTGCCGCGCCTCTATCTGGTGAGCGGGTTCTGGACGTAGCTTGCGGCACCGGCGTGGTGGCACGCTCGGCGGCCGAGCGTATGGGAAGTGGGCAGGTCGTCGGCCTCGACATCAACACGGGCATGCTTGCCGTTGCTCGATCACTCCCGAGAGGCGCTGGACCGCGTATCGACTGGCACAAGGGAAGCGCGCTCGAAATGCCGTTCCCTGACTCCACCTTCGATCTGGTTCTTTGCCAGCTCGGGCTGCAGTTTTTCCCGGACCGGTCGAGTGCGCTACGTGAGATGTTCCGGGTGCTGGTGCCTGACGGCCGACTGGCCTTAAGCGTTTTCAGCGCTATTGAGCGCACTCCTGCGGCAAAGGCGCTGGTGGACGCCTTGGATCGACACCTCGGTCCAGGCGCTTCGGCAACGAAACGGTCCGAGCATTCACTTGCCGATGCGGACGAGCTCTACCGATTGGTGGCCGGGGCGGGATTTCGTCAGGTGACCATCCACACGACGACACAGAACATCCGATTCCCCTCGTCAAAGGAATATGTGCGATTACAGCTGGCAGCGACTCCGCAGGCTGGGCTGGTCAGCGGAATGGATGCCGGACAGCGGGACGCAGTCATCGCAGCGATCATGAGTGATGTAAGTTCCTCGCTGGCAATCTATTCAACTGGAGGAGAGCTGATGGTCCCCCAAGAGGCTCACGTCGTGCTCGCACGCAAATAGCGCAGCTGACTCTGCGGCATCCGGTGTTCAACAGCGTCCACGCAAAGTGAGCCTAATTAGAGGAGGAGCGTAGCAAACCCTCCTCCTTGGCAGCAACCTCGAAGGCCTTCCTTACGTCGTCGGCTGTGCCCTCGCCTTCAATGCAGGCCTTAACCTCACTTGGGTCCCCGCTTGGTCCACTTCATGAGTTCCGCAGCGGCCCCCTCGACGTTGTTGCAGCCGTAGGTGAGCCCAGGTCGGTCCGTCTCGATGTAGACCGGAGGGTGATACCAGTGGAGAGCCATGATACCTCCTACTCGGGCGAGAGATACATCTCCGCCTCCTTAGCGGCAGCCACGAAAGCCTTTCGGATCACATGAGGGTCGATCGGATCGCCCTCCAGTGCTGACAGGCAGAGGGTCCACGCCTTGTGCCAGCGAGGCCCTCTCCGGGTCCACCTCTTGAGCTGCTCAAGAGCTGCCCTCGTATTGTTGCAGCCGTGCCTGACACCGTCCGTTTCACTCTTCACGAACACCGGAGGGACGAACCAAAGAGTTGCCATGGCACCTCCTACTCAGGCGAGAGATACACGCTCGCCTCCCTGGCAGCCGCCTCAAAGAAGCGCTGGCGCCGTCGAATGCCGGATCAGATCGATTTGAGGTACTCGATCAGATCACTCTTTTCCTGATCGGTCAGATCAAGGCGAAGATGGCCGTCATAATGCTTGACAACATCATTGAGGGTGGCGAACCGGCCGTCGTGGTAAAATCCGCCCTTGTGGATCTTTTCCACGTCCCACAAGGCCCGCAAGGACGCCGTCCTGTAGCGCTCGTCTGGGGACCGCATCGCCTGGAAGTCGTCAATCCCTATCTCGTCGGCCGTATGCAGGTTCCAGCCCGGTTCCGTGAAGAGCGGCGGCACGTGGCAAGTGCCGCATTTGGCCTTGTCGTTGAAGAGAACCTCTCCTTTCTCCGCAGCGGCGCTGTCAAAGGCGCCCTTTGGCGGTTTCGGTGTCGGCAGCGAGAGCTGATAGAAATGGAGCGCCGGCAACTTGGCTGTAATCCGGTCCTGCTTGTCCTGTTTGTGGCCCTGCTTCGTTCGTGCTGCGACCGGATACTTCTCGGCGTCATCAAGGCGCGGATCGTAAAACACGCCTTTCCCGTGCATCTCGAGATTGCCGACATACGCGTTCCAGTAGCTCACCGTGCCCCAGGCTCCGGTCCATGTGTGATTGTTTACACCGGCCAATCCGAACGCCGGCGGATTGAGCGTGGCGGCCGTCTTGCCGTCCGGCCGGAATGCTTTGCCATCGAGGTTCAGTTCGGCATCGAACTTCCCGGGACCCCACGCCTCAACCGCCTTCTTCACCTCCGCTTCGGATATCTGCAGCATCTCGGTGAACGCCGTGAGATCAGGTGCGAGGGCAACGATCGCCCCGATATTGAGGTCACGGTTGGGCCAGCCGTCCAGCCGGTGCCCGATCCCGGGTGCGTAGGTGTCGTCGACGGTTGAATGGCACACCGCGCATTGGATGCCCACCGAAGTCAGCGTCTTTCCGTCCTCAGCGAAGAACCCGGTCACCCCGACAACGGCATTGGCTTTCAGCAGAACAAGCGTGCTCGCGGGATCCGCGAGGTCGACCGCGCCCTTGTTGAGACCTTGAGGCCGAGTTCGAGGGCTTTCTCCGGGCTCAGGCCGGGTCCCATGCCGCCCAGCTTCTCACCTGCGATTGCCTCGTGGAGTTTCAGTTTGCCGCCCCAGAAATCCTCGCTGCCGAAGGTGTCGAAGCGGAATGTCTCGCGGCCTTCCTCGAGATATCGCTTGGCCTGCTCGGCGGCAGCGTTGTCGAAATCCTTCCCGCTTGTTTTTCCTTTCGCGCTCATTTGAGCCGCGGCGGGGATCAAGCTTGAAGATAGAAGAAGAGCGAAAATTGTTGCTGTACCGTTGAAACGCAAGGGCATGTCACGTCCCTCCCAAAGATGATTGCCAATCGGCGGTCATCTCGGGTTCGCGGGTTCTGGCCGCGCGAAACGGAATGCAGCCGAATGAATATAAACGTTGCAGGCGATCAAAAAATTCCGTCACCCGGACCGCTGGGCGTCTCCAGTAACGGTTGGGATGAATCCAGACCATCCGATACCGCGCCCCAGAGTGCGCGGTCTTGTCCCGCAGAACGCGACGTCGACCCTGGCGACGAACCAGGAGCATATGAGAGCCATCTACCTGATTGCAGGTTCTTGGGCTCGCCGAGCACATTGACGGGATCTTCTACCCCGCAGAGATGGGCTGCCGAAAACCCGAAGGGCATTTCTTCCAGAAGATCGGCCTGCGCATGGGCCGCGTTCCGAACGAAATCTTGCTCGTTGAAGACACTCTTGCGAACGTCGCCGCGGCAGAAAATGCGGGCTGGAAAGCTGCTCACTGGACGGGCGAGTCGTCTCTCCCGGCTATTCTGGCCGGCTTCTCCGAGCATTCTGCGCCATCATCCCCTGTCGATTCGGCTGTTCCAGTTGGGGCCGTAAGCAGGTCGGAAGCTTTCGAGCATCCAGTTGGCAAAAGCAGCCATTCAGCTAACGACCCAATCTCGGTCGTATAGGGTGTCATAAACGTCCAAAAACCCTCAATCCGACTACTTCGGCTGGCACGCAGACAGCCCGCTTCTGCACTCAGCGCCACCGACAGGAAACCTTTTGCACGAGTTGACCGTTGTGGCCACAAGACAGAGGAGAAGGTTGAATGGCATCCGTCCGATACATCGTTGCGGACGTTAACGAGGCGGTCGCGTTCTATCGAGACAATCTCGCTTTCAAGATCGACAAGCACAATCCGGGCAAGTTCGCCGCGCTGCTGCGCGACGACTTGACGCTGTATCTCAGCGCCCCCGGTGCGGGGAGCGGTGGTCAGGCGGGCGGCGATCCGAAGCCGGGCGGGTGGAACCGATTTATGATCGTTACGAACGAGATCGATGTCCTCATTGAGCGGTTGCGCCGGGCTGATGCAAGATTCCGCGGCGAAATCAGCGACGGCGGTGCCGGACGCGCCATCTTGCTCGAAGACCCGTCGGGCAACGTCATCGAGCTATTCGAGTTCAAGAAGGACTGAGAGCCTGACGTAAAGCTGATCGCGGCTGTTGGTTTTGATACGTCTGCTTTGGTCATGTGTCGCGTTCCGCCACCGACGGCAGATTTTTGGCCGGTATGCGCGCTGGCGAACAGACAATCATTAGAGATCTTGTCGGCGCCTTCGAGCCTCTCATTCAAGTCACAAAGAATGAGGCTGCCGTAAGTTCAACCCGTGCGAACTCCGTCAGCGCTGGTGGGATCGATCCTCGTCAACCGCGATCTGACGGGGTGCGGTACAAAGAACCGAAGTCAGGCAGAGCGCGAACAGTGGCACTTTCAGCCAGCACCGTTGCAGAGCTGAAAGCGCATCGAGCCCGGCAAGCCGAGGAACAACTGCGGCTTGGACTGCGGCCGGACGGTGACAGCTTCGTAATTGCCCAAGTCGACGGCTCGCCATTGCAGCCAAGGTCGCTTACGCATGAGTGGGTGCGCGTCTTGGGAAAGACCGCCCTGCCTCGCATCCGCTTTCACGACCTTCGGCACACCCACGCCACGCAGATGCTATCGGCCGGCGTTCATCCAAAGGTCGCCAGCGAACGCCTTGGGCACTCGACTATCGGAATCACGCTCGACCTTTATTCGCATGTTATGCCCGGCATGCAGGCCGACGCTGCCGAGCAAGTTGACGCTGCGCTCCAGGCCGCTATAAGCAGCGAGCGAAAAGCCAAATAGTTGCAAAGCGCGTAGCAAAGGGCATTTTCAGACCCGTTGCTTGTTGGAGATAGCGCAATGAAAACAACTACTTGGAGGGATGGCCGAGCGGTTTAAGGCACCGGTCTTGAAAACCGGCGTGGGTGCAAGCCCACCGTGGGTTCGAATCCCACTCCCTCCGCCAGATATTAAGCTATGTGTCTGATTTAAGTTACCTTTTCCATTTTTATCAAGGCTAGTTTCCTAACTCCGTTCCTAACGTCCACAAACGATGAAGGCCCAAATCAACGCCGCTAACAACCGTGCTTGGCCTTTGATGGTCCGCATTGTCGCAATTTGCGCTGCACCGCCACTGATCATTCGGCCCTCTGAATGACCGCCTGTCTTTTGCGGGAGAGCTTGAAAGCGCCGCCGACCGATCGCAGCTATGTCGCGGGGCGGAACTGCAGATCATCCTGCGCCGCACGCATTGATGCTCAGAAACGTTGCCGGCGTGCCGCTGGAGCCCGCGACGGAGGACGCTCTAAACTCCATCGCGGCCGAAATGAAAATTGGCCGGTCGGACCTCATTCAGATCGTGCCGCGCGAGTGGCTGGAAACCAACGCCTATCTGCCAGTCCGAACGAACGATTGATGAGGAAAGCGAGACGGCAGCGCGTAGGCTGGGACGCGACCTCTATGCAGAAGACCCGCCGCTACATTTGCGAAGCGACGGGCCTCCGCCCCGTTTCCCCCATACCTGACCAAGCAACTGCCGTGCCAGACTTATTGACCCATTGCGGGGCACCTTATGGCTTCTGCGCAGCGGAATTACCGACACGTACTTCGTTCGCATGTTTCGATTGCATTAGCTTTAATTCACGTATTCACCAGCCACGTGAGCACGCCCCCCGAAGGCTCGCTGGTCAGGCCCAGCGGCCTCCCCCCGCAACAAAGCCGCTGGGCCGCCCCCGCTCCGCTAGTCTAGACTAGAACTTCCCTTTGAACCGATCTCCATCCATGGGGCTGGGCAGCTACATCATAGGCGAATGAATCCTATAAGCGGTAGATGATCGGAGGCGACCCGCGAAAGCGGCGTGTCATGGGCTTCGACGGTTGAGATCATTCCGTGTCGATTTGCCATGATCCGGTCGAGCGACAGCAGCGGCAGACTCGATGGAAAGGTGGGGACCGCCGGCGGCGCGGGACCGAAAGTCGTGTGCAGCGTGTTCAGCGCGGAACGGTTTCCGAGTCGCCATTCGTTCAAATCGCCGAGCAGCAGTGTTGGTTTTTCGTCCGGTCTGTTCATGATTTCGAGCACGACACGGGCCTGTTCGGAGCGCGATCGGCGCAGCAAGCCGAGATGGGCTGCGATAATGCGCAGAGTTCGTTTCTCGTCCAGATCGATTTCGGCAACCAGGGCTCCGCGCGGCTCCAGCCCCGGGAGCTTTATCTGATGGACATTGCGAACGATGCCCCGTTTGAAAAGCAGAACGTTGCCGTGCCAGCCGTGCCCTTTGCCGTTTCCGGACACCGGCACCGGCACCAGGCCTGTTTCCAATTCGAGACGCAGCAGATCCAGAAGGCCGGCACGATCTCCAAAGCGATTGTCCGCTTCCTGCAACGCAATGACATCCGGGGCGATTTCCCGGATGACGCGACCGATTCGTTCGGGATCGAACTTTCTGTCGACGCCCACGCATTTGTGAACGTTGTAAGATGCGACCAGAGTCCCCGCGGGGCGTGTCCCTTCGGACGGCGCAGCCTTCGCCTTCTGCTTTTTTCTGTCGCGAATGGATTTGAGCACACTTGCAGGAAAGCTATGTCCAGTTCTTTGCATGAGTCTGCTGCTCGTCCTCACTACCTTCAAGACTTAGCTTTGTCTCACTCAAATAGGATCTGCAATCGCTGCTTCCCTGCCCTGACGAGATGCGGCGCTTAAAAGGAGCGATGGCTGCGTCACCCGAATTCCCCCCGGCAGAACGAGAAAGCCTCTAAAGGTAGGGCGATCCCAGCCACAACACTCGGTCAAACAGGCGGACGATAAATGGCCGGGCTCTCAAGGTTTCGATCGTTACAGACGCGGCGGAGGCGATTGCCGATCCGATCCGCGCTTCAATCTCCGCGGCAAAGCCTGCATCAAGAACCTCTATATCAATCTCAAAATTCAGCCGCAGGGACCGGGCATCAAGATTGGAGGATCCTATATAAGCCCAAACTCCATCGACCGACAGCAGCTTCGAATGATCGAACGAGCCCTCCGTGCGCCATACGCGGCAATAGTGCTTCAGGACCTGATCGAATTGCGCCGTCATCGCCCGGTCGACGAGGAAGAGATTGTTCACCGCCGGTACCACGATGTCGATCTCGACGCCTCGCCTGGCCGCGGTCGTCAGCGCGCTGATCAGTTCCCGATCCGGCAGGAAATAGGGCGACATGATGCGGATCGATTTGCGGGCGACGGAAAATGCCCCGATCAGCAAGTTGTGGTTCGTTTCGATGCTGGCATCCGGCCCGGATGCAACCGCCCGCGCCAGCATCGGATGACCGGGAGCTGCGGGAAGCGTGGCCACTTGCCAGGTGTCGCCTTTCAGGAGCTCGCCGCTCACGAAGCGCCAATCTTCGGCGGCAACCGAAAAAAGGTCGGCTACGACCGGCCCGGTGACCTGAAAATGCGTGTCCCTCGCGCTGGAGGAGCCGGCGAACTCGGCTGAGAATCCCTTTCGGATGTTCATCCCTCCGGTGAACGCAATCGTGCCATCGACGACCAGGATCTTCCGGTGTGTTCTGAGGTTGGCGTAGGGAAGACGCAGGCCCATGACAATGTTGCCGTTGAAGAGGTCTGCTGTGATTCCTGCCTCTCGCAGACGCCCAAGAATGCTGGGGACGGAGTAACGCGCCCCGACGGCATCGATCAGCACGCGAACGCTGACACCCCGCTGGACGGCTCCGGCGAGAGATTCCACGAAAAGCCGCCCGACATCGTCATTGTCGAAGATGTAGGTCTCGAGAAGGATAGCGCGTTGAGCGCCATCAATCGCTCGGCACATTGCGGCATAGGCCTCGTCACCTGTCTCCAATATCGCAATCGCGTTTGCCGAGGTCAGGGCACGCCGGGCCACCCTGTCGCCCAATGTCTTCAGGCCGGTGAAGCGTTGGCCGTACCGCTCGGCAATCAATTCCTCGGCGGCAATGTTGCGCTCATGTTTTGCGGAAGCCGCCTCGCTGGAAAGGGGCCGCATGGCGCTGATCGTTGCACGACGGATGCGGTTTATGCCGGCAACGGCGTAGATGATCGCGCCAAGGAATGGCGACAGGAACATCACGCCAACCCAACCTGTGGCGGCGCGGACGTCTTCCTTCGTCATTATGGCGTGGACAATGCCGATGGCCGCCATCACCAGCGGAATGATCGCGAGGATCTGGGGCCAATGAGTCATTAAGGTCTGCAACATCGCCAGGACTATCCAGCGAGCGGTTGCAGAACGCAATGCAGCTCATGCCCGGCGTTGATTAGCACCTCTTTGACCAAGTTTTGGCCGCAGTCACCCAATTCGTAATGCAGAGCACCGCAAGCCTCCAGACCACGGTAACAAAACTGGACAGAGCCGCTGCCTGGTTCGATGGAACGGCCCCAGGAACGGCCCCCGTCACTGGAGACCAGGAGCCACAGCGGGCACTACAGGCCTAACTTCTCCCGGAGTGCATCAATGCGTTTAGAGGCTTCCGCCTTGCTGAGGCCGTCAGCATAGGCGTCAGGGTCGTCGGCCTGTTCGGCCAAAGTTTTCAAATAGGAGGCTTGTGCGGGGGTCATGGGGTCATCTCCGCTGATCCAATCTTCCGGGTCCTTTTTGACAGTTGCCGGTGCCTCGATTTTTGGGTTGTGCCGGTCGCCCATGATCAATCTCCCTTGATGATCATCACAATGAGAATGATCATGATTTGTTCCGCCAGATTGTGTCGCGTCCGCCCGCCCAGGCCGGTTACGCGCAAGCGGAGCGAATCTCTTCTTGGCTATTTCATAGCGTGGATACCTATGGTTGTAATCTTGCACGATCCTCAAATCGGTGAGGACGCCCCTTGAGCAGCGATCAGGGCCATTGGAGCCGTACTTGGCTCAACTCGGGAGTCGGCTTCTTCGAATTATTTGGCCTTCAGCCATGTGTTCGACAGTCCGCTCCTGTAGCGGCTGTCGGCGCGCTTCGAGATAATTCCATTGAGCCCGATCTTCTCGACGGTGCGGAAGAGCGCCAGCGCACTGCCCTCGAAGTGCTCACTGTATTGGATCTTGCCGAGGCCAGGCTCAACCAGTTGCCATAGCGCCTGCTTGCGCTGCAGCAGCGGCAAGGAGCCTAGATCACGGCCGTCGAGATGGAGGATATCGAAAGTGACGAACACCAGCCGGCTCGGCTCGTTCCAGATCGCGGCTTCCAGCGCAGGGCAATCGGAAGCGCCCTGCTCGCCGGGAACAATGACCTCGCCGTCGAGAATGGCAGTCCGGCATCGCAGATCGACGGCTAGTGCGATGGACCAGTATTTCGTGGTCCAGTCACGGCCGTTTTTGCTGTAAAGACGCACGCCGCCATTATCGATGATGATCTGGGTTCGATAGCCGTCGAGATTGGCCTCGTGGACCCAGCCCTCATCTTCAGGCGGCCGCTCGACCCGAGTCGGGATCTGCGGCGGAAGAAACTCCAGCCGGCCGCCATCGACCTTGGCACGCTTACTCAATGACGCCACCTTTGACCGCGCAGCGGCGGCTAATCGGCACAGGCAGCACGACATCACCCCAACAGGATGCCTGCCACCTGTGCCGAGCCCCCGCCAAGCCATTGCAAGCATCTACGCACGAGGCCGATCTGTCGTTAGCTTTGCATCCTAATACTTATCCTGGCGTACATATCTTGCTCGGCGCGGCGCTCTTGCACCGTTCCCGACCGGCTTATTGCTGTCCGGGATTGCCGCCAGCCTACGCAGCCCTTGGCTAGAGCGGTTCGTCATTTCACGGAACCGCAGAACCGCTCTATCTCTTTATTTTTTGACTGCAATTCCGGACGGAAAACCGTTCGCACTTTTCCTGGAATTGCTCCGATTGCGGACTACCTTGGTCAGTCCATCAAAAGCACCACAGCGGGATGCAGCTTCTTCAGATTCGGCAATGATTTCGACTGCCAGGGTATGTCGGGCGTTCCACGCACGACGAGTCGAACATCGGGATGCTTGCGCACCTCAATGGTAAATTTCGCCAGCAGGTTGATGCCGGAAGAGTTGAGAAAGTGAAGGTCCTTCAGATTGAGCGTAATGGAAGCGGGATTCGAGGCAAGAACACGGGTCGCCAACGCCGTGATAGGCGCACCGTCGTCGGAACTGGCAAGCCGCATTGCACCGTCGAAGAAAATTTCGCTTCCTTCAGTCCACACGCGGTAATCGTCTGTCTTGATTTCCATAGCCTGGCTTCGTTTTATTTAGTTGTGAATTTGCGAGATCGGAATGGAGGCATATGTCTCCACGCAAATCCGATCGCTTTCGTCTGCGGCGCTGAATATCCAAGCCAGGCGTGCGCCGTAGTCGCTCATCAACGTCAGCAATCCAAGTCCGGAGCCTCCTACGCCGGCGTTGGCGGCATTGGCTTCAATTCGCTGTATCAGCAGGTCCATGGGGTCGCCAACCGTGATGTCCGCCAGGAGACTTTGGAACTCAGACGCATCTTCACCATCGACTTCATTCGACACTTTGAGCTTGAAGCACTCCGAATCCATCGACGCCTCGATCACGATCTCACCCGGTGCGCGAAACTTGACGGCATTTTCGATGAGTTCGTTGACCAGATATCCGATGCTGTGCCGCACTTCCATGTAGTCATTGCGGGACGACCGGAAGCGCAACGCGAAAAGATCGGCGATGAAGTCCGAGGTGGTGGCACAATGACGCCAACTCAAGTCGAGAGGTCCGTCGAACAGCCGCACGCGACTGACGCTCTCCTTCATCCCGATCGCAATATCAGGGGTACCGAACAGCGTTGTCATTGCTATGTGTGCCTTATGATCACGAGGGTGATGTCATCGTGGATCTTCTGGATCCCGATATGGGCCATCAGATCGTCGATGATCCCAGTCTTGATGTCCTCGGCGCTGCTGCCGTGACGTCTTTGTACGCTCTGGCTGAGGCGCTCGAACCCGAACAACTTTCTTTCGTGGTTTTCCGCCTCGGTCACACCGTCGGTGTGCAGCACGATCACGTCGCCGCTTCCGAACAGGATGTCACGCGTGGCAATGAACTTCGAGATGTCATTCTCCAGGCCAACCGGCAGACCCAGATCAATCGTATCGATACGTTCGACTTCCCCATCCGCACGCACGACAAGAACGTCCTCATGCTGGCCGGATAGCGTTACCCGCTCATCTTCGAAGTCAAGAAAGGCCAGCGAGAGATGCTTGTCGGTGTTCGTCCGCTCGATGTTCTTGTAGATCGCTCTGTTCAGCCGATCCAGAAACTGGTGCGGATTCGCTTCGTCGGTCTCCTGCAGCGCGCGTGCAACGGATTGGACCATCAGCATCAGCACGCCGCTCTCAAGACCATGACCGGTCACGTCGCCGATGCCGATCTTGACCCGTGATCCGTTCTGCAGGACGTCATAGTAGTCGCCGCCAACCTCGTCAGCCGGACGCATGTAGGCTGCGATCTCCAGCCCAGGAATCGCTTCGAGTTCGAATTGTTTCGGCAGGACCATCATCTGGATCTGCCTGGCAACCGCGAGCTCGGCACCGAGGCGGACGTTCTCGTCTCGCAGCTTTTCGTTGAGTGCCGAAATCTCCTGGTTGGCGTCCCCGAGCTCCCTGGTTCGTTCGTCGACGAGCTGCTCGAGGTTTTCCGTGTGAAAGCTGATCTGCTCAGCCATCCGGTTGAAAGCGACCCCCACCGCTCCAACCTCGTCGCGCGTCGGAATGCTTACCCGGACTGAATAGTCTTTCGCCTGCAACCGCTTGGCGGCCCCGGCAAGCGCACTGAGGCCTGCAGTGATCCGCTTTGAAATTCCGAAGACAGCCGCAAAGACGATCAGGAGCGAAACGATAACTGCGATGACCTGGGTTATCAGGATCCGGTTGGTTGCGCTGGAAATGCTCTGCTGCGCTGCAAGGAGGGAAGCATAAATTTCCTGTTCGGGGACGACGAAGCCAAGCAGCAGGGTTTCGGCCGTGATGGACCCAGTACTATTCCAGAGATTGACTGGGTTTAGTCGGCGAAGTGCGACGATGTACGGTTGGGCTTTACCGTTTTCCTCAATCGAAATATGCTTAATGACTGTCTTGTCGTCGGCGGGAAGTTCGAGCGCTGCGACGGTCGCGTGCGTGCTCTTTTTGAGCGAGCGATCGAGGCCGGTAACGCCTTGACCTGCCGCACCACTTGCGATCTTGAGCCCGAGCATTTTCTCGCCTTCAGGCTTGATCGCGAGCACATTGCCGTTCGACATGGTGAGAAAACCGAAGCCCGTATCGGCGACCTTCACGCTTTCGACGATGTCAGCGAGTTGATCGAGCGTAACGTCGGCAGCGACCATGCCGGCGACATTACTGCGGTCTTTCGTCCAGAGTGGGTGGAAGAAGCTCACTATGAGCTTGCCGGTAATCGCGTCGATATAAGGAGCAGTCGCAGTGATGTCATCGCCCTTTACGGGGCGCGAATCGGGCTCCCTGATCCAGCCTTCCCAGCCTTCATAGACGCCAGGAAAGAAGAAATCCCAGAAATTCGCTTTATCGTGGCCTGGATAAAGCTTGTCGAAGGTCTGCGCCTGATCGGAATAAGGAATCGTGCGCATGATCGGCCCTGCCTTCGGCCCTACGTAGTAGACCTGCAGCTTCTTGGCGCCAGTTGACATCTGGCTTGTGCCAAAAATATCGAAGATCGCACTCTCCTGAATGTCGCGGAGAATTTCGGGCTTCGGTTGGTGATCAGCGGAGAGGAGATATCCCCAGACACTCATGACCGAAGGTGACCCTTGCCGGGTCTGTACCCAGTTTCCCGTGGCGTCATATGCAAGCGGCGCATTAAAATAGGGGTTCTTCGCCAACGCCTTGCCGATCGCATCTTTTGCTTCCGGATAATCTATTAATCTCTGCATGGAGGCTGCAAGTGCGGTCACCTCGGAGTGCATGCGGCCGAACAGGAGATCGGCGCGCAGCGCCGTCGTCTCGATATAGTTCTGGAGGTATTCCTGGCTTGCCTTGGTGAGGCCGCTCTCGATCTGGTGCGTCGCGTCCCGGGAAAGCCGGTTCACATTCCACAGCGCGACGCCGCCGCCGACGAGGAGGTCGAACAGCACCGCCCCACCCACAACGATCAAGAATTTAGCGCGGAAGCTGTTAAGCCGGAGGACAGGCCAGGGTCTGGGCGGTGTTGCATCCAAATCGGTCATAGCGGCTTGCGTCCCGATGCAACCCAGATCGGCCAGCCGGCATAGCCCTTGGAGTGGAGCGCAGCGAAGATGTGGTCCTGGAAGCCCTGTCGGAACCGCCTGATAAACGCCGGTGTGTCACCTCGCTTGGTAGCCATCTCGCCTGCATAAACATTCTCCCATGCCGCTATGACGTCCGCGAAGTCCTGTGGATCGCCGTCGTGGTTGGTGACCATGAAGGACTCGACCCGAATGTCTTCGAGCCCCGCTTCGGTCAGGTAGCGTTTGCTCTTCGGGCCGAGCTCAATATCCATCTGGAAGTGCGCCCACAGCTTGGCGACCTCGTTATAGGTCCACTGGATGCTGTCGGCGCGTGGTTCGCCCAGGCAGTGCGAATTTTTTTCATTGGTGATGTAGACACGTCCGCCCGGCTTGCAGATGCGAAACAGTTCCCTGAGGATCAGTTCGGGCTTGTTGAACACCTGCAGCGAATGGCGGCACGTGACGAGGTCGAACTGATTTTCCTCGAGCAGCATTTCTGATGCATCGCCATAAGTGTACTCGATGCCCTTGATATCGAACTCCGCAGCCACGTTTCGCGCATAGGCGAGACTCGACCTGGAGTGGTCGAGGGCGACGATCCGCGATGGCTGGAACTCCTTCTGCACGAGCACGGCGAAATCACCTATGCCGCAACAGATGTCGGCCATCACGATCCCGGGCCTCATGCCGTGTCGGGGCAAGATTGCGCGCTCGTGGCGCCAGGTCATCTTTGTTTGTGTGCGC
The DNA here is from genome assembly GCF_055901575.1 of Mesorhizobium sp. WSM4842. NCBI lineage: Bacteria > Pseudomonadati > Pseudomonadota > Alphaproteobacteria > Hyphomicrobiales > Phyllobacteriaceae > Mesorhizobium > Mesorhizobium sp. WSM4842. The sequence goes on along the minus strand of NZ_CM148372.1, from coordinate 4,595,973 downwards.
AGGATCGGCACGAACCCGCCTTCCTCAAGGAAGCCCTGCCCCGGATAGAATTCGCTGTCATACTCCTCGACCGTGATGTTCGGTTCGATTCCGCTCAAGCGACCGAACTTTCGTGACGTCCATCCGACGACGCTTGACGTGATGACGATGAATTTGAGATCGGGTCGAGCCCGACAAGCGTCGAGAATGATCCTCGAAAAGGCGTGAAACGCAGCATTGTTCATCTGAGTCAGACGTCTGACATTGACGTAGAGAACGCCGCGCACACGGCCGATCGCATCGCGAAGCAATGCTATGCTGGGTCCAAGTTCATCGATTGCCTGAGGCCGGACCACCCCCGATATGGAGAACTCCTGATTGTTGGCGTCGTATTGCGCCTTGAAACGCGGGAGAAGGTCGTAAGGGTTCAATTTTGCAAGCCCTCGAGCGGGAGATCCACGACAAGCTTGATCGCATCACCGTCGGCTTCCTCGACCCTGAGTGTCGCGTTGTAGTCGATGGCCAGTTCCAAAAGAACCACCTCCCGGCTCGGGGCGAGATCCCCGGATACCGAATTGAGATATCGCTCCCGGACCTCGGATCCTGCGACCAGCGACACGGCTTGTTCGTAGAATTGACGCTCCTCTGGCACGCAAGGGAATGTCAACTCGATCCTGTCCGTCGCGCCATGGCGAGACACCCTGCATGCCAATTCGCCGTCGGCATGGCGCGTACGAAAGGCGACTTCCAGCAATTCGTTAAAGGCGGAAGAAAAGAGATTTGAATGCCGAACCGAGTCTGACCTGTTTCGGCTGATCATCCGGGCCATGTATGTCGAGACATAGTCGCAATGTTTCCAGGCGGAGACGAAAGCTTTGATTTCCATGTCGATCTGGATCATCGGTTCAAAAGTCGGCTCGCCAGCCAGGTGATGATGAACAGTTCCCATCGGCATCCTCACTTTTCCATCGTATTGAGCCCTCGCGGGGTGATGACCTCCGCGACAAAAAATGTCACCGCGTCCTGATGGGTCAGTCTCGCACCGACTCGAAAAATTGCGCGGTATCTGCCTTGATCGTTCTACAAATCTCCACTTCACGGTTAACAAAGGGTGCACGGCGCTAGAGCGCCCGATTTGATTCCTCCATCGCTCGTACCACCCTCAGCGGGGACCGCCTTATGAAATCGCCGATCGCCTCGACTCCAAGCGGCCGCCCCAGGAAATTGCCTTGCAGGCAATCGCAGTTTTCCTTGATCAGCCACCGTGCCTGTGCCGACGTCTCGACCCCCTCGGCAGTGACATTTATTCCCAGGCCGTGTGCCAGGTTCATGATCGATCGCACGATCGTTTGGCTTTTGAGATCGGTCTCCAGGTCCGCAATAAAGTACTGATCGATCTTCAAAGTATCGAAGGGAAAGTTCTTAAGGTAGCTCAACGACGAGTAGTATGTTCCAAAATCGTCAAGAGAAATTCGTATTCCCAAGACGTTCAGAGTGTTCAACGTGTCGATATTGTCGATGGTCTTTTCAAGCAGGACCGTCTCGGTTATCTCAAGTTCAAGTCTGTCGGCTTCGATTCCAACTGCATCGATGATCTGGGCGACGGTGTCCGTCAGCGAACCGCTAAGGAACTGAGCTGGTGACAGGTTTACTGCGACTGTCAGCGAGGAGGGCCACGTCAATGCCTGGCGACAGGCTTCCTCGAGTACCCATCGTCCAATCTCTTCCATCAGACCGTCGGCTTCGGCGATCGGTATGAACACGTTGGGTGGAATGACTCCGACCTCGGGGTGCCGCCACCGCAGCAGCGCTTCGAAACCGATCACCGACGCGGGAGGCCGAATGAGCGGCTGATATTCCAGATAAAGTTCGCCGCGCTCCAGCGCGGTTCGAAGGCTGCGTCTCAGATTCTCGCGTTGCTCGAGCAAGAGCAGCATCGAACGGTTGAATGTTCGAGCGCAACCGCGTCCATCTGTCTTGGCCGCGTAAAGGGCAATATCAGCGGCTTTCATCAACTGTTCGCCATCGGTCCCGTGCTCCGGCCCGAAAGCAATTCCGATGCTCGAGCCGACGAAGACGGGAATGCCGTTGATGACGAACGGGTTCTTGAACGCGTCGACCAGCGATCCGGCGAGGCGCTCAGCCTCTGCTGGCTGCTCCTTTCCCAATTGGATGACAGCGAACTCATCGCCGGCATACCGGTATGCGGATTCGCCGTCCTGCAGGGCGTCGCGGATACGGCCCGCCGCGAGTTGAAGAAGAGTGTCGCCTGCTCCATGGCCGAGCGTGTCGTTGACCGCTTTGAAATCGTCAAGGTCGATTTGCAGAAGGGCTGCTTTCGGCTTTGATCCGCCGAGGGCGGCCATTGCCTGCTGCAGCCGCTCGCCGAATCGCCGCCGATTCTGCAGTCCGGTCAGCACGTCGTGCGTCGCCTGATGGAGCAGAATTACATGCTCTTGCTCCTCCACGACGCTTCGCCCATCGCGCCCCCTTGATTCGATGATTCCCACACCATTCGCAGTGGCGAAAACGAAAGCGGACCGTGGCGCTTCACCCGATGATCGCGGCAAATCAATGCTTGCCGGTGAGCCGCCGTGGAACACACGAAGAAATTCGTCACGATACCTCGCATCGAGGAAGCTCGGGTAGATCTCCCAAACGGCGGCACCCGGCACCACCGCGCCTCCGTACACGCCTTTGAGCTTGGTTGCGTAGTGCGTCAGACAGAAGTCGCGATCATAGAACGACAAAAGTTCGGTCGTGTTCGCCAAAAGGTCAGCGAACAGCACTTCGCCGGGACGTGGTGCATCGCTTGAGGAAGGCCCCTCACTCTCCGTGCCGAAGCCTGATGCCTCCGGGTGCAATAGCGATCTCCATAGGCGTTGAGAATCCACGTCCCCCACCCCGAAATAGCATAACTGTCAAGCTTGGCAAACATACAACTCGCAGTCTCAACAAGTGTCTCATGCTGCGCAGTTGCAATGTATGCTCCGCCGTGATTGGCAGCGACAAATATTCTGGTCCATGAGGCGGCTGATCTTCCCCGCCCCTGTTTTGAGCCCGCCCCACTTCAACCATCCGCGATCCTGTACTCAGCTTCCGAGCGCTTTGAGCCAATGTTCAAAGGAAGAGACCTCCTCGTGTCCGGCATGCGAAACAGAGTGGGCGGGGCGCGGCAACACCACGGAACTTCGGACTTCGCGGGGGCTGTAACCGAATTCCTTGCTAAATGCTCGGCTGAAATTAGCCGCTGAACTAAACCCGACGGCTTCGGCAATATTAACAATGCGCCGGCTGTCCGCCGGATCGCTAAGCGCAACATGGGCTGCCAGAAGTCGGCGACTTTGTATGTAGTGGAGAACACCACCGCTCGGTTCGAACAACTGATAAAGACGAGAGCGCGAGACGCCGAGCGCCCGGCACATTGAATCCGGCGTCAGATGAGCCGCATCCAGATTGTTGTGGACGTATCGACGGGCTCGCTCCATCAGCGCGACACTCACCAATTGTTCGGTGGCCGCGGCATGTTCTGCCGGTGGCGAGAGGCAGGCAATGATCATGCTGCGTGTTGCGTGCACGATGCGGGGCAGATCGTCAGCCGTGAGACTGCGCAGTCTTGCTTCGATGCTGTTGAGGTAGTCGAGCAAAAGGTTGGCAAAGTTGCCGGACAGAATTGAATTATTCTTTGCGTCCAGGGTTGCCGCCGCATCGGCGAACAAATCACGCGGCAAATAGAGAAAGAGACTTTGGGATTCCGTTGCCCTCCCGCGAAACGGGTAGCCAAGCGATCTAATCTCCAATTTGCCCGGCTGGTTTTCCGCTACGCGGCGATCGACCTCCGTCCACGACCGGCCAGTATGCGGCAAAGCGATATACCAGTGATCGATCGAGCTGGACCGAAGCTTCGCAGCAGAACGCATATAACTATGTGCCGGTGCGCGCTGTTGAACGATCAGCATCCCGCCGAGGTTCCAAGCCGTGTGGTTGGCGGGAAAGCCATCGTCGAGCGATTTGTCATCCGGCAACTTGATCTCGACAAGCGGAGCCATATGCGCCTGCCAGGCGACAAATTGATCCTCTGGCGCCAGTTCGAGCGTCGAAAAGGGCAAAGGTTCGAGCGCCGGCGCAAGTGACGGGGCAGCCTCATTGTAAGGTTGAGCTTCGCGCGGCCAACGACGTCGATCGCGCTCAAGCGCCTGCCTCGCAAGCGCCTTGTCCTGCCTCTTAGCGTCCATCGCGTAGTGCCGTATCCGATTCCGGTATGCCCATCTCCACCTCAATCATGTGGTGTATCACAGGCATCTGGCAAGACTAGCGGAACGCGAGTCCACAGGAGCGCCATCACGCTGGGTTACAGCAAGAAATGCATTCCGAGATAAGTTTCTGGATGCGACGATAACGACACTCTTCAACCTGGCGCGTATAGAGTCTTGCACGGTGAAAGCGTAGTTGAGGAGACAACGAAATGAACGCAAAGCTCAAAGCAGAAGATCGTCGCAAGATAATTCTTGATGGATATTTTAATAACGAACCTTTGAAAGATATAGCAGCCAAGGTCGGATGCTCACTGGCGAGTTTGAAAGTCACTGCTAGTAAACTCGGTTGCACTCGAACTCCGAAAGAGGCGGCGGAATTTCGGCGAGGATTTCATGTCCCAGAACAAAAACTGCGAGATTACCGACAACTTATGATTGCTGGACAGTATAGAGCTCGCGAGTGCGCGCTGATTTTGGGACTATTGAAAGACCAATTATCAGTCAGCGAGTAAACTTATTCCAATACACGCCTCAGCGGTTCATCGGCAAAAAAAGGCCCGCCGCAAACACGGGCAACGGGCCCTGAAAGGTTCGCACAGATGCTGCGTCGGCGTTTCAATCGCACCTGCCTCAGCCCTCATGATCTGGCTATTTGCGAACGCGTGTTCGATCAGGTTTGCGCAGATGAACACATTGACTCTTCAAGCCGGGATGCCGAGGCCTTAGCGGTGGCGATTGTCGCAATCTTCCGAAACATTACTACCAAGGAGCGCGAACTGCTGGATGAAGTTAGGTCTCTTCGTCTTTCAAAGGGCGCAGAGCGGACTAGCTTGGCGCCGTTCCGAGGCGAATTGTTCTAGTCCCGCGTTGGCACAGCCGGATTGGCATCTGCATTGCCCCATTGAGTCCCGCCAGAGTGTAGCCACAGCGCTTGCGAAGGGGACGGAAATGGGCTTAGCCGAAGACTTGTCTGATGTTGCGCTCACATTCGAATGTCCGGATTGCTCGCATCCGGCGGTAAGGAAGGGCTCTGCGCTAAGAACGATCGCGCACTTCAGATGCGACGGGTGCAACGCCAACGTACGGATCACCTATCCGCAGAAGCTGGCGATCTTCGAAAAGTACAGGCTATTAGCCGCCCAAGGGGCATTGCGATAAGACGATCCGGAAGCGCGTCGCCAATGGCCGTCACGTGGACCAGATGCAAGAGGTCGATGCCCTGGTGGGCCTCGCTAAAGAAATGGCCGACCGGCAACTGGCCGGGTTAGAAAGCCCGGCAGATAAAAACGATGGCTCTGTGCAAGACGGTGACGATGCAAAGGACTGGGCGTCGTCGACCGCCTCCTCACATTCCGCGATCACGGAATTACTCGAATCGCCAAGTTTGGTACTATCCAACGGCGGACCCCAATCCGCCAGGCCGGCGCCCTACAGGCATTCTACCCCAACGCCCCCCAAGCGGCGCCGGCCTTCCCCTTGTATGGCGTTGCCAATCAGCAATCTTCGGTGGTCTTCTTCATTTGCCCGGGGGCGGCGGTCTCGGCGTCCGTGTCCTGCTGACCAGGGGCGGCCTCCTGCGCGCTGCCGGCCTGCTGGCCAGGCGCGCAATCCTTGGCCGAGTTCGGGTTCGTGCCGCTGGTGGTGGTGGTGTCAGTCCCCTGATCGGTGCTAGGCGTGGTCGTGGTTGTGGTCGTGGAGGTTCCGCCCGAAGTTCCGCTCGTCGTCTGGGCAAAGGAAAGCCCGGCGGAAAGCGCCTACACGGCCGAGGCCAAAAGGATTCGTTTCATATTCTTTCTCCTGTCTTAACACGACGCGCGCAGTATCGTGTGCCGGCTACGTCAACCGATTTGCGACTTCTCCCAAATCTCGTGAAGCGTTGGGGATAACCGCACTGACCCCATTTGCGGCGGAATCGGTGTCCATTACCGTTCCGTTAACAAATGCACGATTAGATCTTGGTGGGGTCACCGCGAAAATGTTGCGCGAACGAGGAGCCCATCAATGGCTGCGATTGCTCTTCCTGGCGATTGGACCGGACAGTACAAGGGATCGGAGCTGAACCTCTCCGGTTTCAACCTCTCCTTTTCTGACGAGTTCAATACGATGGATGTCGTGCCGAACAACGGCACCGGCAAGTGGTTCGCGCCTGTGCATGCCCCCTATGGGGCTGCCACGTTCATGTCCCCGGTGGGGGCAACGAATCCATTCTCCGTCTCTGACGGGCAGCTGACCATTACCATGAAGCAGGTGGACGGCGTCTGGCAGTCTGGAACGATGCAAACGGTTAACAGCGCCGGCCAGGGTTTCGCGCAAGAGTACGGGTACTTCGAGATGCGCGCAGCCTTTCACGGCGGGGCGGGAGCCTGGCCGGCTTTCTGGATGCTGTCGCCCGATCAGACTGTGCCACGCGTCGAGATCGACATCGTTGAAGCGTATGGGGGCGATCCCGATGGTCATCACCAGGCGGTGCACTTGAGCAATAGGGAAAGCCACGCTTGGGAAAGCAACTATACGGGCCTCGCCGGTTCGATGTTCGACGGGGCGTTTCACACCTACGGCGCGAGGATCACGACGGACTGGATCACCGTGTACTATGACGGCAAGGAGCTGAGCCGCTTTCCAATGAGCGAGTCATTCCGCACGCCGCTCTATATGTTGGCCTCGCTTGCCATGAATCCCCTTGAGGTCGAGCGGGCGGCCGGCACCTACAAGATGGTCATCGACTACGTGCGCGCCTATGCCGCGCCGGACGTGATGGAGCAGCACCTGACCGGGACGGATGCGGCGGATATCCTGAACGGCGGCAGCTTTGATGACGTTCTGGACGGCGGAGCTGGTGCTGACAAAATGTCCGGCGGTTTCGGCAACGATACCTACCGCGTCGACAACGCATTCGACGTAGTCATCGAGGCTGACGGCGCCGGCATCGATCTGGTCATCACCTCGATGACGTATTCGCTGTCCGGCCAGCAAATAGAGCAGCTCACACTCTCCGGCGTTGCCGACATCGACGCGATGGGTAACGAACTCGACAACACGCTTGTCGGCAACGCTGGCAGCAACCTGCTCGACGGCGGGGTCGGAATCGACAGCATGGAGGGCGGCGCGGGCGACGATACCTACTATGTCGACAATGTGCTCGACCGCCTGGTCGAGGGCGATGCGGCGGGCAACGATTGGGTGTTCAGCTCGAGCACCTATTCACTGCCACGCTATGTCGAAAATCTGACTCTCATCGGCCTTGGCGCTATCAATGGTCGCGGCAATTCTTCCGACAATGAGCTGACCGGGAACAATGGGAACAACACGCTGGACGGCCTTGCCGGCAACGACACCATATGGGGCGGGGCGGGTAGCGACCGGTTATCTGGCTATGATGGCGCCGACCTTCTCGATGGCGGGACCGGGGCCGACCAGATGAATGGCGGAGCCGGCAACGATACCTATTATGTGGACAACGTACTGGACACCGTCATCGACGAAGCGGGCCTCGACCAGATTTTCAGCTTGGTCACGTACTCACTGGCGGTCGATCGCCGGCTGGTAGAAAATCTGCGTCTGACCGGAAACGCCAACGTCGGAGCCACGGGGAATTCCCTCGACAACGTGCTCGACGGCAACGACAGCGACAACAAACTGGACGGCGGCCGAGGCAATGATTCCGTGTTTGGGTGGGGTGGCAACGATACACTAAATGGCGGCCTGGGCATTGACTGGCTTACTGGTGGCGCCGGCAACGATTCCTTCGTTTTCAGCGCGCCGCTCTCAGTGGCCAACCGCGACATCATCGCGGATTTCGACCATACGGCCGATGCATTCAGGCTCCAGAATTCGGTAATGCAGGGGCTTGGAGCCACCACCGGAGCCCTCGAGCCAAGGTACTTCTTCGCTGGGACTGGCGCGCACGACGCCGACGACCACATCGTCTATGACGAGGTTACGGGTGCGTTGTTTTACGATTCCAACGGAAACGTCGCAGGCGGCGTGACACAGCTCGCGACGCTGACGAACAGGCCGACGCTGCTGGCCGACGATTTTTTCGTGATCTGATCCGGCGCTACAGCGGTGCGCGTGAAAAAGAGATCAAGCGCACCGTTGTAACTTCTTGTTTGCGCATCGCTTTGTTCGAAAACCGGTGACCTCTTTTTCGAGCGATGCTCTAAATTAGTTCTACTGCGTCATAAACTGTGTTGGGTGTCGCCCCGGCATTCGTCACAGTCCGCAGTTGGCCGGGCGCCGAAGGATACGCTTCGCGGGACACTTTCTTTTCCGACGCGCTCTCCGGCCGCAGAAGTCTCAACCTTGCCAATGGTGAACCTCTGACCCTGAGCGGTTATCGCGGAGCGCATTCCGGGCCACAACCGACTTCGCGACATCCCCTTCACTGATTCACGGCCCGTCTAGCGCGAGAATGCGAAATCCGCTGTGACGGTGGGGGCTTAGCAACAACCGCTCAAGGTCGATCCGTCGTTGCAGGGCTGACGTGTTTTCATCGAGCCAAGACTGACGCTAGTACCGTGCCGGGAATGAGCTATAATTCAGATACTAATGACTGCCGGGCGCTGGCACAATGGCTGGACTGGGTGAACAGATTGCGCGTCAGCAGCGAACCATGGGACCGCTCCTGGTGGCGGCAGTGGTCATCGGCCTTATAGGTCTGCCCGTCGCAGCCTGGCTCGACCTGCGAGACCTATCGGAACGGATGCTGCGCACGCAAGCCAGCGAAATCAGCCGGATCATCGACGAAATGCGCGGATTCTACGGCAGCGACGTTGTGGGACGCGTGCTGCAAGCAGACGACGCCGTGACCGCGACGCACAACTACCGGGATGTGCCAGGTGCGATCCCTATTCCAGCAACCCTCTCGATCGAACTCGGCAAGCGCATCAGCGCTCACGACGGATCCGTCAAATATCGGTTCGTCTCGGATCTACCTTTCAAAGGTCGCGACCCCCACCAACTCGATGTATTCGAGCGGAATGCAATCCTTGCTTTGCGCGCCAACCCGAGGGAGCCGATCATCGAAGTCTCGGGTTCGCTGTTTGACCGGCACGTCCGCGCCGCGGCCCCTGTTGTAATGGGACAAGTCTGCGTGACCTGCCATAACTCACACCCGGACAGCCCCAAGACGGACTGGAAGGTAGGGGATGTCCGAGGGATCCAGGAGATATCAGTCAATCAGCCTATCGCTGCGAACGTCCTCACCTTCAAGTATCTGCTCCTATATTTCGGCTTCGCGGCGGCGGCGGGCCTGACGTTCATTCTCCTGCAGCGTCGGCAGTCCGCCTTGGTTCAGGGCATCAATAAGGAGCTTTCCGAGGCAAACGACTTCCTGGCCGCGATTTCATTGAAGATCGCCAAATATCTTTCGCCTCAAATTTACAAAAGCATCTTCAGCGGCCAGAAGGACGTCACCATCGCGACCGAGCGCAAGAAGCTCACGATCTTTTTCTCCGACGTGAAGGATTTCACGGCGATCGTGGAACGGCTCCAGCCTGAGGACTTGACGCTTCTCCTCAACGAGTACTTCACCGAGATGTCGACAATCGCGCTCAAGCACGGCGGCACCATCGACAAGTTCATCGGCGACGCGCTTCTTGTGTTCTTCGGAGACCCCGAGACGCAAGGCGTCGAGGAAGACGCGAGAGCCTGCTTGCGCATGGCTGTCGACATGCAGCATCGGCTGGAGCAGTTGAACAGGGTGTGGCATGACCGCGGAGTTGAACGGCCCTTCCGAGTTCGCATGGGCATCAACACGGGCTATTGCAATGTTGGGAACTTTGGTTCCGATGATCGGATGGACTACACGATCATTGGGGCCGAAGCGAACTTGGCGGCCCGTCTGCAGTCGATTGCCGAGCCCGGCGGCATCTGCCTCAGCTATGAGACTTACGCGCTCGTCCGCGACCTTGTCCGGGCGCGTCCGTTAGCACCGATTGCCATGAAGGGGATCAGCCGGGAGGTCGTCCCCTACGAAGTCGAGGGCCTCCTGGGTGAACTGGCCCAGCGCCCTCAGGTCATCAGCGAGCACGCGACTGGCCTCGACTTGTTCCTCGATGTCGAGGCAATCGACGAGAACGGGGTCGAGCGGGCGAAGAAACGACTTTCGGAGGCGCTCCTGGCCTTAACCATCCGAAACAAGCCCGCGGCTTTATAAATTTGAAGCGGCGGGACTGGCGCAGGACTCCCCGTTGCATGGGCCGATCGAAGTTCTTCGCAAACAATTGTTCTCCCACGAGAACAGCAGAGATTACAGACACATAGCGGCCCTGCTATAATCGGGACTTGAAGCAGGCGGACGTACTTGGCCGATGAGCCTGCACGGAAAGGAACTCCGATGCAGGTGGACCACGGCGATGAAGCCCTTATAATTTCGCGCCTGTGGCGGGTGGGGCTGCTATCTCTCCGTCTGCTGTCGGTCAAATCGGCGGCGTCGAGAATGCTCCTCCTCGCCTCGCAGTGGAGTACCGTCCGGCGGTGGCTCTGATCCCTTACGAGAAGAACGCCCGCACCCACTCCGATGCCCAGGTGGCGCAGATCGCCGCCTCGATCCGGGAATTCGGCTGGACGAACCCGGTCCTGGTCGACGGCGCGAACGGTATCATAGCTGGCCACGGCCGCCTCCTGGCAGCGAGAAAGCTCGGGCTGCAGCAAGTACCCGTTATCGAACTCCTTGGCCTGAGCGAGGCGCAGAAAAGAGTCTTGGTCATAGCCGACAACAAGCTGGCGCTCAATGCCGGCTGGGACACCGAACTGCTGGGTCTCGAACTGGCCGACCTGGGCGAGCTTGGCTTCGATCTGTCCCTCACCGGCTTCGACGATTTGGAAATTGCCGCCTGACCAACATTGGTAAACCTGGCCTTACCGATCCAGATGACGTGCCTGACCCGCCGGAGCAGCCAACCACCCTCCCCGGCGATGTCTGGACGCTCGGCAAGCATCGGCTGATTTGCGGCGATAGCACCAATGCGAGGGATGGCCCCTGAGGGTCTTTAGTCGCTTTGCGAAGTTGTAGGCATCGAGGAAGGAGTCTGGCGCTCGGCGCTCTCGGCTGATCGATGAGCATCGGCGCCGGCAAGGCGACCCCTGTAGCAGGCGGCGGTTTGTGTGAGCCAATCATGAAGGCCTACCGCCAGGAAGCACTGGTGCCTGAGCGCGCAAATCGGACTTGAAATATGAAGGCGCGCGGCGCACGATGGCGCAGAAATGCACCGAGAGGGAGACGGGGTCGAGGGCTGGAGCGTAGCAGCGCTTGGAGGAAGCCATGAACGTCAAAGCGATTCTCGAGGACAAGGGTCGAGCCGTCGAGACGATCGGCCCGAACGAGACGCTCGCCGTGGCGATCAACAGGCTCGCCGAACACAGGATCGGCGCACTGGTCGTTACCAATGATGATCGCAAGGTGGTCGGCATCGTGTCCGAGCGCGACATCGTCTGCGCCATGGACAAGTATGGGGCTGCGGCCCTGCAGCAGAGTGTCCGTCACGCAATGACCGCCAAGGTCAACCTCTGCACCGAGAACCACACGATCAACCAGGTCATGGAGATCATGACCACAGGCCGCTTCCGCCACCTGCCCGTGGTAAAGAACGGCCAACTCGACGGCATCGTCTCGATCGGCGACGTGGTGAAGAAGCGCATCGAGGAGGTCGAGCGCGAGGCCGAAGAGATTATTCACTACATCTGGGCGGGGTAAGCTCGCCAAAGGCCCGCCGTCTGGCCGCGACGTCCTTTTTTCAGGGTTTCTGATCCCGTGCCGAACCTCCTTCGGCAGCCTGAATAACGGATAGGCAGGCTGCGGGATCGCACACCATATCAGATGCTGAGACTTGGGCATAACGTAGCGCCAAACCATGCAATCTTGAGAAAAATTCGATACTAGGGCACAATTTGTAGACGCATCTGAAGTGCGCAGCTATCTCAAACCCGGCCGTCTTGCGCCGAGCGACAGATCGCGGCGGAGGGTCGGCGTCGATGGATCAGGCGTTCTTTCTTCTGTTCGCTGCGGCGTCCGTGATCACGGCACTGACCGTGGTCCTGGCGCGGAATCCGGTTCACAGCGCATTGGCGCTGATGGCGTGTTTCCTGCAGATATCGGCAATCTTCGTCTTGCTCGAGGCGCCGTTGCTCGCGGTCATCCAGATATTTGTCTATGTCGGCGCGATCATGGTCCTGTTCCTGTTCGTGATCATGATGATAGATGTGCGCGAAGCGGTGTTGCAGCGCTTCGTGCCGGGCGGCAACCTGCCGGCCATGGTGCTGCTCGTCCTGCTTGGGGTCGAGATGCTTGTGCTGGTGCTCTGGAGCGACCGCTTTTCGGTCACGGAGCCCGTCGTTGTGCGCGGCGGCGATCAGATCAGGCAACTCAGCACGACACTTTTCGCCGACTATCTCCTGCCGTTTGAAGCCGCCTCGGTCATCCTGCTGGCCGCCCTGGTCGGCGCCATCGTGCTGGCGCGGAAGGAGCAGGAGTGATGGTTCCGCTCTCGTGGTATATTTTGCTCGGAGTGGTCCTGTTCGTGATCGGAGCAGCAGGCGTACTGCTCAGGCGCAATATCCTGGTCGTGCTGATGTCGCTGGAGCTCCTGCTCAACTCGGTCAACATCAATTTCATCGCTTTCGGGCATTACGGCGACGATTTCCGCGGGCAGATATTCGCGATCTTCGTCATCGCAATCACCGCGGCGGAGGTTGCCGTCGCCCTCGGCATCTTGGTTGCCCTCGTAAGGAACAAGTCCACTCTCAAGGTCGACGACGTGACCATGTTGAAAGGATAGCGGCTTGGAACCGGTGATATCGATCCGGCCGCTGCTTGCCGTCGGCGTTGCGGGCCTGGCGGCCCTGGCCGTTCTCCTTCTGAACAACCGCGAGAAACTCCGCGATGTCGTCTCGCCGTTGGCCGCGATCGCCATGTTCGCAATTGTCGCCTCGATGGCGCCCACGGTGCTGGCGGGCGGGACGGTCGATTTGCGCCTGTTCGAGATTCTGCCGGGGATCGACTTCGCTTTCCGGGTCGATGCGCTCGGCATGGTGTTTGCCACCGTCTCGTCGCTCTTGTGGATCGTGGCGGCGATCTATTCCATCGGCTACATGCGCCACTTGAACGAGCACGCGCAGACCCGGTTCTTCGCCTGCTTCGCCGCCAGTCTCGCGGCGGCCGTCGGGGGCGCCTTCGCCGCCAATCTGTTCACGCTGGTGATCTTCTACGAGGTGCTCAGCCTCGTTACCTATCCGCTCGTCTATCACCACGAGGACGAAGAGGGATGGACGGGTAGCCGCAAGTACCTCGTCTATTTGATGGGGGCGTCGAAAAGCGTGCTTCTCGCCGCGCTGGCGCTGACCTACCATCAGGCGGGGTCGCTCGACTTCGTGCCAGGCGGGCTGCTGGCCGGGGTCGATGCCTCGCCGGCGCTGCTGACCGTGGTCTACTTCTGCTATCTGTTCGGCTTCGCCAAGGCCGCGGTGATGCCGATGCACGCCTGGCTGCCTGCCGCGATGGTCGCGCCGACACCGGTCAGCGCACTCTTGCATGCGGTGGCCGTGGTCAAGATGGGCGTGTTCTGCGTGCTGCGGGTGGTGTTCCATGTCTTCGGCACGGGGCTGGTGGACGGGCTGGGGCTCGGCATCGCAACGGCCTATCTGGTCTCGTTCACGATCCTGATGGCGTCCATCTACGCCCTGACGCGGGACGACCTGAAGGCGCGGCTCGCCTATTCGACGGTCAGCCAACTCTCCTACATCGTGCTGGGCGCGGTCCTGCTGTCGCCGGTCGCGATGGTTGGCGGGATCATCCACATTGCGGCGCATGCGTTCTCCAAGATCACGCTCTTTTTCTGCGCCGGGTCGATCTATTGCGCGTCCGGCAAGCGGAACATCAGCGACATGGCCGGCATCGGCCGCAGGCTGCCCTGGACGATGGGCGCGTTCTTCGTGGCCTCGCTCAGCATGATCGGGGTGCCGCCGACCGCGGGCTTCGTCAGCAAGTGGTATCTGGCGCTGGGCTCGGTGGAGGCGGGGGAGATTGCGTTCCTGGTCGTGCTCTTGGTGAGCTCGGTCCTGAACGCCGCCTACTTCCTGCCGGTCAGCTATGTCGCTTTTTTCGGAACGGAGACACAGGAAAGTCCGGCGACGGTCCGTGAAATTCCGATGATGACGATCCCGCTGGTCGCGACCGCGATCCTGTCGGTGTCGATGGGTATTTTCCCCGGCTATTTTCTCACCCTGGCGGAAGGAGTGGTCAGATGATCAGGCGTGTCGTCGATTTCTTTGGTGGGGCGAGATACGCGGAGCAACGCCGCCGGCTGTTTTATCTGGCGCTCGTTCTGATCGTCATCGCCGATTTTCTGGTCCCCCGCGAACACGCTGAATACCTGTGGGACCGCTTGCCGGGCTGGTCGGCCGTCTATGGCTTCTTGTCCTGCGTCCTGCTGATCTTCGTCTCCAAGTTCCTCGGCCATCAGGGCGGGTTGATGCGGCGCGAGGACTATTATGACTGACTTCGTCCATCCCGCCGTCCTATTCATTCTCGGCGCCCTGCCGATCCCCTTCCTGAAAGGGTCAATCCGCAAGGCTTATCTGCTGCTGATCCCGGCGCTGGCGATCCTCGCCGTTTTCACGATGCAGCCTGGCAGCTACGGTGCGGCGCAGTTCATCGGGCAGGAACTCCTGATTGCGAAGGTCGACAAGTTGAGCATCGTCTTCGCCACCGTTTTCACTATCATGGCGCTGATCGGCATGGTCTACGCGCTGCACCTGACGCGCGCCGGAGAGCATGTGGCGGCGTTCGTCTACGTCGGCAGCGCGCTCGGCGTGGTGTTTGCCGGCGACTACCTGACCCTGTTCCTGTTCTGGGAAGGTATGGCGTTTGCCTCTGCCTATCTGGTCTTTGCCCAGGGAGGCGGGCCGGCGGTCCGTGCCGGGTTTCGGTATCTCATGGTCCATATCACCGGCGGCGTCGCCCTGCTCGGCGGCGTCATTCTCCACGGGCTCGCCACCAGCTCGCTGCTCTTCGGCCCGATCGAGGGGGGGATGGGCGTCGCCGCCTACCTGATCCTTGCCGGGTTCATGCTCAACGCCGCGGTGCCGCCGCTCAACGCCTGGCTGACCGACGCCTACCCGGAGGCGACCGTCACCGGGGCGGTGTTCATGAGCGCCTTCACCACCAAGACCGCCGTCTACGTGCTGGCGCGGACGTTTCCGGGGACCGAGATTCTGGTCTGGCTCGGCACGGTGATGGCGCTTTACGGCGTCATCTACGCGGTGTTGGAGAACGACTGCCGGCGGCTCTTGGCCTATCACATAGTCAGCCAGGTGGGCTACATGGTGGCGGGCGTCGGCATCGGCACCGAGATGGCGGTAAACGGGGCCACTAGCCATGCCTTCGCGCATATCCTCTACAAGGCGCTCCTGTTCATGGGCGCGGGGGCGGTGATCCATGTCACCGGGCTGCGCAAGCTCACCGAGCTCGGCGGGCTCTACAGGACCATGCCGCTGACCGTGGCGCTCTACATGGTCGGCGCCTTCGCGATCTCGGCATTTCCGTTCTTCTCGGGCTTTGTCACCAAGTCGATGGTGGTCGCCGCCGCCGGGCAGGACCACCGCGCGCTGGTGGTGTTAGCGCTCACCATGGCGTCGTCGGGAACCTTCCTGCACACCGGGCTGAAGCTGCCCTACTACATGTTCTTCGGCACCGACCGTGGGCTTCAGGCGCGCGAGCCGCCCCGCAACATGCTCGTTGCGATGGGCATGGCGGCGGTGCTCTGCATTGCGATCGGGGTTTTCCCCCAGCCGCTTTACGCGCTTCTGCCCTATCGGGTCGACTTCGAACCCTACACCGGCGTCCATGTCACCGAGAGCCTCGGTGTGCTGATGTTCACCGCACTGGGCTTCGTGCTGTTCCTCAGGGCGCTCGACCCCGAGAACACGATCAGCCTCGACACCGACTGGTTCTACCGCAAAGGCGCGCGGCATTTCATGTGGCTCGCCGAAAAACCGTTGGCGCGCTACGA
Organism: Mesorhizobium sp. WSM4842; assembly: GCF_055901575.1. Taxonomy (NCBI): domain Bacteria; kingdom Pseudomonadati; phylum Pseudomonadota; class Alphaproteobacteria; order Hyphomicrobiales; family Phyllobacteriaceae; genus Mesorhizobium; species Mesorhizobium sp. WSM4842. Next base: position 4,579,730 of record NZ_CM148372.1, on the reverse strand, counting down.
GCAGGCGGTGAGCGACGTGTCCGAGACCGCGGTGCTGCCCTTCCTGCACGGGACCGCACGGGCCGGACTGCGGATCGATCTCAACGGTGTGGACGCCGTCGTGAGCGGCGTCGCCCGCTCGATCCTGCGCGGTGGCGGCGCGCTGCGCAAGCTGCAGACCGGCGTCGTGACCCATTACGCGCTGGCGATGATCGTCGGTGTGATCGCAGCCATCGCCGTCTTCGCCGTGGCGTGGCAGTAGGGTGCGATGGCGTTCCCGCTGCTTAGCGTCATCGTGTTCATGCCCGCCGCCGGGGCAGCGGTTGTGATGTTTCTCCGCAACGACGATGCGGTGCGGTGGACGGCGCTGGGCGTCACCGTCCTCGACTTTGCTCTCTGCATCGTGATGCTGGCCGGCTTTGACACCACTACCCACGAGATGCAGTTCACCGAGACGCGCCCGTGGGTGCCCGCGCTCGGAATCACGTACGCGCTTGGCATCGACGGAATCAGCGCGCTCTTTGTATTCCTGACTGCGCTATTGGGCTGGATCTGCGTGCTCGCCTCGTGGGTCGCGATCGACCGCAAGGTGAAGGAATTCATGGTCAGCCTGCTGGCCATGCAGGCGCTGATGCTGGGGGTGTTCTGTGCGCTCGACCTGTTCCTGTTCTACGTCTTCTGGGAGGCGATGCTGATCCCGATGTACGTGATCATCGGCGTCTGGGGCGGCGACGGCCGGGTCTATGCGGCGTTCAAATTCTTCCTCTACACGCTGGCGGGCAGCCTTCTGTTCCTGATCGGGGTCATCGTGCTCTATCTCCACGGCGGCGAGACCTTCGACATCCTCGCCCTGACGGCGCAGGATTTGCCGTTCCGGGTTCAGTCCTGGCTGTTCTTTGCTTTCCTGATCGCTTTCGCAGTCAAGGTGCCGATGGTCCCGGTCCATACATGGCTGCCGGACGCCCATGTGCAAGCGCCGACGGCGGGCAGCATCATCCTCGCCGGAGTGCTCCTGAAGATGGGCGCCTACGGGTTCCTGCGGTTCTCGCTGCCGATGCTGCCGGAGGCGTCGGTGCATTATTCGACGCTGATGCTGGCCCTTTCGGCGCTTGCGATCGTCTATGGCGGGTTGCTTGCCTTGGCGCAGGATGACCTCAAGAAGCTGGTGGCCTATTCCAGCATCAGCCACATGGGCTTCGTGACGCTGGGGATTTTCACGTTGAACCTCCGCGGGCTCGAGGGCGGCATCCTGCAAATGTTCAATCATGGCGTAACGACGGGCGCGTTGTTCCTGTTCGTCGGCCTGATCTACGAGCGGACCCATACCCGCAGCATCGCGGATTATGGCGGGCTGATGAAGGCGGCGCCGGTCTATACCGCGTTTCTTGCGCTGTTCACCCTGTCGTCGATGGCGCTGCCGGGAACGAATTCGTTCGTGGGCGAGTTGCTGGTGCTGTCAGGCGCGTTTGCGGCCAATCTGGCTGTCGGCGCCGCCGCCGTTCTGGGGGCTCTGTTGGGCGCGGCCTACCTGCTTGGCATGTATAGGAAAGTCGCGCTCGGTCCGGCCAGCGTCGGCGCGCGGTTCAAGATACGCGACGTGAACGCCCGCGAACTGGTGGCGATCCTGCCACTGGCCGTCTTCGTGCTGTGGGTCGGGCTTTATCCGAAACCCTTTCTCGACGTCATCGACGCTTCGGTGAGGCATCTGCTCACGCAGGTACATTCTAACGGGGCCGGCCAATGACCGCTGCCGCGCTTTTCCAGTCGATCCTAGCGAGCCTGCCCGAGATCGTGGTGGTCACTGGGGCCTGCATCTTGCTGATTCTGGGACAGCTTGTGCCAAAGGGGCGGGGGCATTTCCTCGTCTGGGCTTCTACTGCAACCGTGCTGGTTGCGGCCCTGGCGACACTGTTACTGGCGGGCGAGGTGCGGCCGGCCTATTCGGGCATGTTTATCGCCGACCGCTTCGCGGTCTTCTTCAAGATGGTGTTCTACCTTTCGACCATCCTGACGTTCCTCCTGTCGCGAAAATATGCCGAGATCGAGGAGATCGCGTTGAGCGAATACTATGTCCTGCTGCTCTTTGCGCTTTCCGGCATGATGATCATGGCCTCGGCAACCGATCTTCTGTCGATCTATGTCGGCCTCGAGCTGATGGCGCTCTCGACCTATGTGCTCACCGGCTTCCTCAGGAAGGAGCGGCGGTCGAACGAGGCGGCGCTGAAATACGTGGTTCTCGGCGGGGTCTCGACGGGAATCTTCCTCTACGGCGTCTCGCTGATCTACGGGATCACCGGCACGACGCAGCTGGACGGGATGGCTGCGGCGGTGACCGGCGACCCGCTCGATCCCGGATTGCTCCTGGCGGTGGTCTTCATCGTCGCGGGGCTGGTCTTCAAGGTCGGCGCGGTGCCGTTCCACATGTGGGTGCCGGACGTCTATGAAGGCGCGCCGACGACAATCACGGCCTTCATGTCGGTCGCCCCCAAGGCGGCGGGGTTCGCGGTGATCCTGCGCGTGTTCCTCAACCCGCTGGTCGCCGCTTCCGACGCCTGGATCATCGTCGCGGTGATCGCGGTGGTGACGATGGCGCTCGGCAGCTTCGTGGCGCTGGTGCAGGACAATTTCAAGCGCCTGCTCGCCTATTCCAGCATCGCCCATGCGGGCTTCGCGCTCTTCGGCGTGGTGGCGGGTGGCGCCGACGGGATTGCCGGCGTGATGCTCTACCTGCTGATCTACGCCTTCATGAATCTCGGTATCTTCGGCATCGTCATCATGATGCGGAATGGCGATTTCTCCGGCGAGGTCATCGAGGACTACGCCGGCTTCGCCAAGTCGCATCGCGGGTTGGCGCTTCTGATGCTGCTCTACCTGTTCTCGCTCGCCGGCATTCCGCCGACAGCCGGGTTCTTCGCCAAGTTCTACGTGCTGGTCGCGCTCGTCGAGCGGGGTTTCGTCACGCTGGCGGTGATCGCGGTGCTGCTGAGCGCCGTCGCCGCCTACTTCTACATCCGCATCGTCATGGTGATCTACATGCGCGAGCCGGAGCGCGCGTTCGAGCCTGCCCTGACGCCGTCCGTCCGCGCCACGCTCGCCTTGACCGCCGCCGGCACCATCGGCATCGGACTGTTTCCGGCGTGGTTTCTGAGGCTTGCCCAGAGTTCCGTGTTCGGCGGTTGACTACGATTGGATTTGCAATGAACCGGCCAACCGAATAGTCTTGGCGCTACGAAAGGATGCCCTAGTCGCTGCACGAGGGCCGCACCGCCGGCCAGAAGATTGGTCGGTCGCAGCTTGAGCAAGCCCTCGGTGGGTGACCGGGGCAGCGCGACATGACTGGAATGGAATTCCTGCCGGTTCTCTTCATGGTCGCCGGAATTGTGCTGGTGGCCGTGGCGACGCTGTTCGTCTCCTCGCTCCTGCGCCCGTCCAACCCCTATCCCGCGAAGAACATGCCCTATGAGTGCGGTATGGACCCGGCCGGCGAGGCCGCCGGGGGCCGCTTCAGGGTGCAGTTCTTCATCCTCGCGATCCTGCTGGTGGTGTTCGACGTCGAGGCGATGTTCCTGTTTCCCTGGGCGGTCGTGCTGAAGGAGATCGGGCTCGTCGGCTATGTCGAGATGTTTGTCTTCATGCTGCTGCTTATCGTGGGCTTCGCCTACGCCTGGCTGAAAGGAGCGCTGGAATGGGAGGAGTAGGCGAAACGATCCGCGACAGCGTGCTGTTCACCACCGCCGACAGCGTCATCAGCTGGAGCCGGCGGTCGGCGCTCTGGCCCGAGACCTTCGGGATTGCCTGCTGCGCCATCGAGATGATTTCGGCCGGCTGCGCCCGCTACGACCTCGACCGCTTCGGCGTGGTGTTTCGGCCTTCGCCGCGCCAGTCCGACGTGATGATCATCGCCGGCACGGTGACGCGGAAGTTCGCTCCGGTCGTGCGCCGGCTCTTCGACCAGATGCCGGAGCCACGCTGGGTCATCGCCATGGGCACCTGCGCGATCTCGGGCGGGGTCTACAACACTTACGCCGTGGTGCAGGGGGCGGAGACTTTCGTGCCGGTGGACGTGCATGTGCCCGGCTGCCCGCCGCGGCCCGAGGCACTGATGCATGGCATCCTTCTGCTCCAAGAGAAGATCAAGAGGTCCCGCGCGCTGGCCGGGACGCCTCTGGATCGGGTTGCAGCCTCATGAGCGTGGAGACGTCCCTCATCCGCACCCTGATCGCGGAACGTTTCGGGGGGGAAATCGAGGAGCTTGGCTTCTCGCATGGGGTTCACGCTTTCGCCTCACCGCCTGACATGATCGTCGAGCTTTGCCAATTCCTGAAGGGCCATCCGACGCTGCGGTTCGATTTCCTGTCCGACATCTGCGGGGTCGACCATTATCCCGAAACGCTGCGCTACGAGGCGGTGTACCACCTCTATTCGCTGCCGAACAAATGGCGCGTTCGGATCAAATGCCGCCTCGGCGATCCGCCGCGGGTCCCGTCGGTGACGGGGGTCTGGCGGACCGCCAACTGGCACGAGCGCGAGGCCTGGGATATGTATGGCATCCGGTTCGAGGGCCATCCCGACCTGCGCCGGATCTACATGTGGGAAGGCTTCGAGGGCTTTCCGCAGCGCAAGGACTTTCCGCTCCGGGGCTACAAGGACACGCTGAACCCGTTTGGCGCGGAAGGCCCGCCGCCGACGCAGCCCGATCTCGCCACCAAGGACATTCCATAAGGGAGGCCGTTCGACGCCGGGAAGTGAGATGACCGAAGTCACGGAACTGAGCAGGCAGGCAGGTGAAGCGCTCGACACAAAGGAGGTGCTTCTCAACCTCGGCCCGCAGCATCCCAGCACGCATGGGGTGCTGCGGCTCGTCCTTGAGCTGGACGGCGAGTATGTCGCGCGCGTGGACCCACACATCGGCTACCTCCACCGCGGCACCGAAAAGCTGGCCGAGAGCTTCACTTACACCCAGATTTTTCCGCTAACCGACCGGCTCGACTACCTCTGCCCGCCCTCGAACAACCTCGCTTTCGCGCTAGCGGTGGAGAAGCTCCTGGGCATCGAAGCGCCGATCCGCGCGCAATATATCCGCGTGCTGATGGCCGAACTCGCGCGGATCTCCGGTCACCTCCTGATCACCGGCGCGTTGCCGATGGACCTGGGCGCCATGACCGCGTTGGTTTACGCCATGCGCGAGCGTGAAATGATCATGGACCTGTTGGAGATGATCAGCGGGGCGCGTATGCACACCTCTTTCTGCAGGGTCGGCGGCGTGCGCGAGGATCTGCCTGACGGATTCTTCCCCAAGATCAGGGAGTTCTGCGACATCTTCCCGAACCGGATCCGCGACTATGAACGGCTGGTCGAGAACAACCGGGTGTTCCTGAAGCGCACGCAGGGGATCGGCGTGATCTCCGCCGAGGACGGCATCGATCTTGGCCTGAGCGGCCCGAACCTGCGGGCCTCGGGCGTCGACTGGGACATCCGCCGCGACGAGCCCTATGAGATCTACGACCGGTTGGCTTTCAACGTCATTACCCGCGATGAGGGTGATTGCTACGCGCGCTGGCGATGCCGCGTCGAGGAGATGCGAGAGAGCGTCCGGATCATCGAACAATGCCTCGACCAGATGCCTGATGGGCCGTTCCAGATCGATATGCCGACAATCGCTTTCCCGGTGAACAAGGACAAAGTACACTGCTCGATGGAGGCGCTGATCCAGCATTTCGACCTCTCGGCCTATGGCTTCAAGGTACCGAAGGGCGAGGTCTATTCGGCGATCGAGGCGCCAAAGGGCGAGCTCGGGTTCTACATCATCAGCGACGGGTCGCAAAAACCGTTCCGGATGAAAGTGCGGGCACCGTCATTCGTCAACCTTCAGGGACTGTTCGGGGTCGGCAATGCCCGCTACCTGGCGGACATGATCGCCGTGCTGGGCAGCCTCGACCCTGTGATGGCCGAGGTGGACAAGTAGCAGGAGATTTTGGACGCGATGAACATGCGTGAACAGATCGAGGCGGCGGCGGCGCGGTATCCCGACCAGCGCTCGGCGATCATGCCCGCGCTTCTGATCGCGCAGAAGGAACATGGCCACCTGCCGGGCCCGGTGTTGGAAGAGGTCTCCGACATCCTCGGTGTCGAGCGGGTCTGGGTCTACGAATTGGCGACCTTCTACACCCTTTTCCACACCGAGCCGGTGGGTCTGTTCCACCTGCAACTCTGCGACAACCTCTCCTGCATGCTGCGCCGATCCGAGGACCTGCTGAGGCATCTGGAGACTGTGCTGGGGATCGAAAAGGGCGGCACGACCCCGGACGGGCTGTTCACGCTTTCGACCGTCGAATGCCTCGGCGCTTGCGAGATGGCCCCGGTGATGCAGGTCGGCGACGACTATCACGGCGACCTCGACATTGCGCGGATCGACGCGCTCTTGGACAGGCTGCGCGCGGCGGCAGGGCAAGCGACTGGCGCCGAACTCGCCGCCGCAGGACCGCCGGGTGAATAGCCGCCATGTTCGAACCGGTCCTTCTCAGAAACATGGACGTGCCGGATGGCCATCTGCTTTCGAGCTATGAGGCGGGCGGCGGCTACCAGGCGCTGGCGAAGGCGCTGCGCGAGCACACGCCCGACGAGATCATCGACCTCGTCAAGCAATCGAACCTGCGCGGTCGCGGCGGCGCCGGATTCCCGACCGGGTTGAAATGGAGCTTCGTGCCGAAACGGGCCGACAAGCCGAAATACCTGTGCTGCAACGCCGATGAGGGCGAGCCCGGCACGTTCAAGGACCGGATCATCATGGAGCGTGATCCGCACCAGCTAATCGAGGGCATGGCGATCAGCGCCTACGCGATCGGGGCGGAAACCGCCTATGTCTACATCCGCGGGGAATACGTGCTGGCGATCCACCGGCTGGAGCAGGCGATCGCCGAGGCCCATGCGAAGGGTTATCTGGGAACACGGATTCTGGGCTTGGATTTCAATTTCGTCGTGCACATCCATTGCGGCGCCGGCGCATATATCTGCGGCGAGGAGACGGCGATGCTCGACTCGCTCGAAGGCAAGCGGGCGCAGCCCCGTCTGAAACCGCCATTTCCGGCGGTCGCGGGGCTCTACGCCAGCCCGACCGTGATCAACAATGTCGAGACTCTGGTCTGCGTGCCGCATATTGTGGCGCGGGGGCCGGACTGGTTTCGCGGCATCGGCCCTGACAAGAGCCCCGGTCCGAAGCTTTATTGCCTCAGCGGGCACGTGCGGAAACCGGGCCTTTACGAACTGCCGATGGGCATATCGCTGCGTGAACTGGTCGAGGACCGCGCGGGCGGGCCGCCGCCGGGGCGCAGGATCAAGGCGGTGATCCCCGGCGGGGTCTCGGCGCCGCTGATCCCGGAGCGCGGGCTGGATGTCGGGATGGACTTCGACTCGCTGGCTGCGGTCGGCTCGATGCTTGGCTCGGCCGGGGTGATCGTGATCGACGACTCGACCTGCATGGTCAAGGTCGCCACCCGGATCATCGAGTTCTTCCACCACGAGTCCTGCGGCAAGTGCACGCCGTGCCGCGAAGGGCTCAACTGGGTTGTGAAAGTGCTGCGTCGGGTCGAGGCGGGACAGGGCGTGCCGGACGATCTGGAACAGCTGGAGGCGCTCTGCAAGGGCATTTTCGGCAACACGTTCTGCGCTCTTGGCGACGGCGCGGCTATGGGGCTGCGGGCGGCACTGGCGCATTTCGAGCATGAATTCGTCGCCCATATCGAGGAGGGCAGGTGCTCGTTTCACTAAGGAGCGCGCAGGGAGAAGGCCGCAAGAAGTCATGGTTAGCGTCACGATCGATGAACAAACGCTGGAAGTGGAGGCAGGCTCTACGGTGCTGCAGGCCGCCGAGCGTTTGGGCATCGAAATCCCGACCTTCTGCTATCTGAAGCGGCTGCCGGCGCTGGCCTCCTGCCGCATGTGCCTGGTAGAGATCGAAGGGCAGCGGCGGCTGCAGCCTTCCTGCGCCGCCGCGGTCACCGACGGCATGGTAGTGCGGACTAACACGCCGCTGATCGACGAAACGCGCTCTTCCATGCTCGACATGCTGCTCGCCAACCACCCCCTCGACTGCCCGATCTGCGACAAGGGCGGCGAGTGCGAGCTTCAGGACATGGTGATGGCATACGGGCCCCGGGAAAGCCGGTTCCGCGATGCCAAACGTGTGTTCCACTCCGAGGACATCCGTCTCAGCCCGGTCATCATCATGAACGTCAACCGCTGCATCCAGTGCCAGCGCTGCGTCCGGATGTGTGAGGACGTGGTCGGCGCAGTCGCCTTGGGCACCGTTGAGAAAGGCATGGATACCGCCGTCACCGGCTTCGAGGGCAGTCTCGCGAGTTGCGACCAGTGCGGCAATTGCGTCGAGGTCTGCCCGGTTGGCGCACTGATGAGCTTCCCCTATCGCTACAAGGCGCGGCCCTGGGATCTGGTCGAGACCGACACGGTCTGCCCGCATTGCGGCACCGGTTGCCAGCTCACCGTCGGCGCGCGCAAGGGCGAGTTCATGCGGGTCCGCTCGAAGTGGGAGCATGGCGTCAACCGCGAAACGCTTTGCGTTCGGGGGCGCTTCGGCCTCGACTTCGTCGGGAGCCGGGACCGGATCAAGCGGCCGATGATCCGTCGTGACGGCGCACTGGTTCCGGTTTCCTGGGACGAAGCCGGGGACTACCTGCGCCGAGGCCTGTCGGCCGTTGAGAGCAAGGCTGCGGGCGGGCTGGCCTCGCCGCGCCTGCCCAACGAGGTGCTTTATCAGTTCCAGAAGCTGATGCGGATGGTATTCCGGACCAACAACATCGACTGCTCGTCGCGCTGGTCCACGCCCTTCGAGACGCTCGGCCCGTTGGTGGCGGGCTTCTACACCCGCGCGCCGCTGGAGGAGGTGATCGGCAACGACTGCGTGCTTGTCGTCGGTGGCAACGTGACCGACGAGAACCCGGTCACTGAATACCTGCTGCGAGACAGCGCCCGGCGGCGGCAGACCGGGTTGCTCATGCTCTCGGCGCGGCCATCCCGTCTGGACGCCGATGCCCGGGTGGTCGTTCGCGTTCGGCCGGGCGGTGAGGCAGCGAGCCTTGCCGCGGTAGTGGCCGGGCTGGTGGCGGCGGCTGGTCAGGCCTTGCCGCGTGACGTTTTTGCCGACAGGGGCGCGACAAGCGGTGGGCCGGAAGCGACCGCAGAGAGTAACGGGCCGGACCGTCTGGTCGCCGCGCTGCTGGAAGGCCGCAGCGTCACCGTTCTTGTCAGCGCCGACCTTCTGAGGCTTTCCGAAGCGCGCGCAACGCTGCAGCAGCTCACCAACCTGTTGCGGGTTCTCCGCGTGCTCGGCAAGGGCCCGGCGATGCAGTTCCTCTTCGACCGAGCCAATCAGCTGGGCGCCTGGGACATGGGGGTTCTGCCGGCGGCCCTGCCGGGGCTGCGCCCGGTCGGCGATCACACGGCGCGCACAGCTCTCATACGGGCCTGGGGCGCCGAAATTCCGCCTGAGCCGGGCGCGGATCTCGACGCAATGCTGGCGCTTTGTGACAAGGGGCGGGTAGGCGCGCTTTATATCGTCGGAAGCGACCCCCTGATGACCTATCCCGACCGGGGATTCGTCAAGCGGGCGCTTGATGCCACCGATCTCCTGATCGTGCAGGACACCTTCCTCACCGATACCGTGGGTCTGGCCGATGTCGTCCTGCCTGCGGCGGGTTATGGAGAGGAATCCGGCACCTTCACCAACAACGAGGGCCGGATCCAGGCGGTCCGCAAGTTCCGCGAACCCGCCTTCGAGGCGCGGGGCAATCTGGCGATCTTGGACTTCGTCGCAGCGCTCCGCAACCAGGCAATGCAACCGTCGATGCAAGGCGAAATCTTCCGCGAGATTGCCCGGCTGGTTCCGGCCTACCAAGGGCTGACGCAGGACGGGCTTGGCGCCGACGGAGCATTCACCACGGCGGACCCGACGCCGCCGGCTGGCGAGTTCTTCGCCCTTCCGCCTAACCCGAATGCGGCCGACCGGCTCATGTTGGTCACCGGCAACTGCCTGTTCCACAATGGATATCTCTCCGAACGCTCGGAGATCCTAAATACGGTGGCGGATGACCCATATGTTGAGATGAGCGCGTGGGACGCCGCGCAGCTTGGCCTTTCGGATCGCGATCAGGTGATCGTACGATCCACCCAGGGCGAACTGAGGGCGCAGCTCAAGGTCAACAGGCATTTTCCCGGGGGGCTCGTGTTCGTGCCGGAAAACTATAGAGACCTGCGTCTCAACAGCCTTATGCGGCGGGGCGAATACCCTTGTCCGGTGGAGGTTCAAAAGGCGCACGCTGCCTTCGCCACCGGAGTCGAGGCGCGCCCTGAAAGTCGCGGCCGAGGCATTGCCGAGCTTCCGGGCAGTTAACCCTAACCGGCTCCCCCGGGTTTGTATCCTCAGTGATAAGGGGTCCCGGCAATGTAATCGCTCAACGCTTGCTCGGTACGGAGCAATTCGTCGAGCCGGTGCTTGACCACGTCGCCGATGCTCACCACGCCGACAGAAGCGTCGCCGTCCATGACCAACACATGGCGCGTGCGTCGGTCGGTCATGAGCGACATCACAAAGGGCAGCAAATCCTGTGTCGAACAGGTCACCACACTGCGGTTCATGATGTCGGCGACCCGCATTGTGGGCGCCTCGATTCCGTATTCAGCCACCGCATAGCAGCAGTCCCGCTCCGACAGCGTGCCCAAGCATTCCCCGGGCGAACGGCTGACGACCACGAATCCGATGTTGTTGTCCCGAAACAGCCGCAGGACTTCTACGACCGTCTGATCTGGTGTGACCGAGATGAGCTCGGGAGATTTGGTCTTCAAGATTTGGTAGACAAGCATCTGAGCCTCCTGTGCTCCGGCTTGACGGCTACCGCGCGTTCACGTTCGGCGGATATTCCGCCACCAGTTGTATCCCTGCGGCTCACTCGTCTCGACCAGCACGTCCTGTTCGGTGTTCAGGCGCGCCGCGACCACACCGCCGCCGGTCGTCGCCTTGCCCGGTTTGCCGAGCAGATCGTCACGTCCGACCACCAGGTCACGCGAGGAAAAACTCGAGAATTCGTACTCTTGGCCAAGCGCGATCGCGTCGGCCGGGCAGGCGTCCTCGCACAGCCCGCAGAACAGGCAGCGGGCCATGTCGATCTCGAATTTTGCTGGATGCCGGTTGCCCTTCTCGTCCTCGTAGGGAATGACTTCGATACAGTCGCAGGGACAAATCCGCGCGCAGAGCTCGCAGGCCACGCACTTGATCTCGCCCTCTTCGTCGCGCGTCAGGAAGTGATGCCCGCGGTAACGCGAATAGGGCAACCATTTTTCCTTGTCAGGATACTGCATGGTCACGGATCTGGAGAACATGTAGCCGAAGGTCAGCGCCAAGGCGCCCGCCAGATCGGCGAAGAACGCCCAGCCGATCCATGCTCCACTTCTGTCCAGTGCGCGCGACATAGCGCCTCGCTACGAGCCGCTGCTATCCCTAAAGGAAAGCAACACCAGTTATAATTATGTTCCCCAGTGACAGTGGAAGCAAGACTTTCCAACCGATCGCCATCAGTTGGTCGTATCGATAGCGCGGGAAGGTGAAGCGGAACCACATAAACACATAGAGGAAGAACGCGACCTTGAGCGCGAACCAGAGGAGCGGTGGCAACGGGATCAGCACGCCGTTCCAGCCGCCGAAGAACAGGATGACCGACAGGACCGACACCAGCAGCATGACGGCGTATTCGCTGACCATGAAGAACGCAAAGCGGATGCCGCTGTATTCGGTATGGAACCCGGCCCCCAGATCGCCTTCCGCCTCCGCTAAGTCAAAAGGTATGCGCTGCGCTTCGGCCAGCCCGGCGACGAAGAATACGAAAAACCCGACCGGTTGGTAGACGATGTTCCAGACATCGGCCTGCGCCCGTACGATCTCGAGCAGGCTCATGGATTGCGCCAGCATTACCACGCCGATGACCGCGAACCCCATCGGGATCTCGTAGCTGATCATCTGCGCGCAAGTCCTGAGGCTGCCCAGGACCGCGTATTTGCTGTTCGCGGCCCAGCCGCCGAAGATGACGCCATAGACCTCGATCCCGATCACCGCGAAGACGAAAAGGAGCGCCACGTTCATGTTGGAGACGTAGAGCGTGATCTCGGCGCCGAGGACCGAGACGCTTTCGCCGAAGGGGATCGCGACGAACACCACGAAGGGCGGGGCGAGCGCCAGGATCGGCGCCAGTTTGAACAGGAAGCGGTCGGCTTCGGCCGGGATGTGGTCCTCTTTGGTCAAGAGCTTGATGCCGTCCGCCACCGGCTGCAGCAGCCCGTGCCACCCCACGCGCATCGGCCCCATCCGCTGCTGGATGTGCCCGGCGATCTTGCGTTCGAGCCACGTCAGCGGCAAGGGCAGCAGCAGCAGGATCGCAATCAGCAACGCGACCTTGAATGCGATCAGGCCAAGGGCGAAGACAAGTTCCATAATCCGCAGCTACGTGTTCAACGGGTTGAGACTTACGACACTGAGCACTTGCGCTTGTCCGGCTTCGCGGGAACGGCAGTCTGCCGGCGGCGACGCAACTTGTGCAATGGTATCACAGTCTTACCGTTGCTGGCCACGGTGTGTGTCGCTTGGGACCCAAACGGGCTCTGTCGCAAAGCTTTCTTTGCCCCTCTATCGCGTCGCGAGAAGTGGTTAGCTGATGGCGTGGGTCGCCACGCTCTCCGGCGAAGCCGAAATGATCCGCGCGCCACGGCTGGCAGGGGGATGAAGAAATTCGCTCCAAGAGCGATGGTTTCGGCGATGCGGTGTGCTGGCGCGCCGAGTGGAAGTGCTACCGCCCGCCGGTTTTGCCGGCGCACGGAGAATGTTGGATTGCAGTTCCCTCCCCTCCGCCATTTGCACCCTGCCCTAAGTTTTCCTTTTGAATTTGTAGGTGCACGAACCTTTCAGAAGTACGGGTTTTGAAGAAATGCTGTCGCTGCCGTTTCGGATGAAAGAGAGTCTCATCGCGTTATTCTCCAAACTTGGGAGCCTGTGAATCTTGGTTCACAGGTTTTGGGACATGCCCGTCGGGTCAGGCCCGGAAAAGCGGATGAGGTAAACTTGCGTTACCTCCGATCAAATTCAACCTCAGGTGGTTTGAATTTTGACGAACCGCCTACAGGAATGGAGGAGGACCGACCGGCGAACGCGGTCTTAAAGTCCAGGACCGGAGCACGAAAGCCACCCCGACGCAATGACCACGACGATTGAAGACATATACCGGCCACTGGCGTTAACCGGGCGGTTGCTTGTCCAGTGCTGGCCGCAGCTTTTGCTTGTCGGCTGCCTCGGCATGATCGCTCATGATCTGCTGCTTCAGGGCGCCGTGACGATTGGCCTCCAATTCCCACTGGGCGGGATGGCCATACTGTCGCTGGTGGTTCTCGCTAAGCTGACGGTATTGGTCATGATGTTCGTGGTGCTCCGGCCGCACATGCCGGCGGTCGCGGCACTGAGACAAAAAGCAAAAAAGCAAGCGGACGAAACAAAACGCGAGCCGATCCTGGCGATTACCGCCGCCGCGATCCTGCCGTTCTTCGCCTACTATGCCGCCTGGGGTTTCCTTGGCGATACGGTTCGCGAATATTCGCGCATGGCGCTGGCCCAGGCCGATCTCGGCAAAAGCGTCGATATCTTCGCCATTCTTCAGTCAAGCGGCGTGGTACTGTCGATCGCCACATGCTGGCTGGTGCGTTTTGCCGCCAAGCGACTGAATGCGCGCGCCTCGCACCCCTACTGGCGGCTGCTGATCGTAGGGACGGACGCAACTTGGGTCTTCATCGGTCTCTACGCGCTCGGCGTATGGAAAGACCAGCTCATCCGCTGGCTCGGCGCAGGCGCCGCGCTGCAACAGCTCAGCCTCGATTTGCTTGCGCCGGTAAGCCAGGCGGCTGCGGCCGGCCAGTTCGTTCCCGTGGAATTCCGGCCGCTTTCCTTCGGCGAGCAGCTTCAGAATCTTTTCTTTTTCGCGTTGCTGCCGATTGTCTGGCTGGTGATGGCGGCGATCATCAACGGCTATGAACTTTCCGCGCCGGCCGCTCCCGGTCCTGCGCCCTCGCGCGCGACCTCCTGGCAGAAGTGGCTCAAGGATTTCACGGCTCACTTCGTTGGCGGCTACCGCAGCTGCTACTCGCCGGTCTGGACTTGCCTCAAGCTGACGCTCAGTGCCGGCCTTGCCACGCTTGTCACCTTCGTCATCGCCTATCAGGCCATCTCCTGGGCCGGCGCCTGGATATGGTATGGCCTGACAAGGCTGATCGGAGCGCATGATCTCGGGACCTGGCAGATCTTCGCCGATACCATCAGCCTGTTCATCGGCAGCCCAAGCGAACTCGACGGAGGAATCCTGCTCGACGCGGTCCGGGTCGCGCTGCTTGCAGCCGTGCTCGAGACTACAGTCGCCATGGCTGGCGAGGCGCGTGGCGTCAGGTCTGCGGCTCGCTGACGCTGAGATAATTCGGCAGTGCCGAGTAGAGGGCAATCGATAGCGTGAGGCTGCTCGCCGCATGTGGGATCGAAAAGCTGGCAGCCATCCGTGCCGGTTTGCCGGGTTCCGTCGCCGCGAATGCCATGCCGCCACACAGGGACCGTTGCTCGGCCGCCGGATATTGCGTCCTGACCACCGGATCGGCAAATAGGGTTGGCCGCCATTCGCGACCGCTCCCATCGGAAAGCCGCACCTCGCATGGAACGGCGCCGAGCGCTTTCGGGTCAGCAGCGAGAGCTTCGAATTCGGCAAGGACGACGGCGCTTCCCTCACTGCCTGCCAGTCTGATGAGGCGCGTCACGGTCCAGCTTGCGCCGGCATAATCGATCGGCTGCCGCAACGTCCCAGATAGCGGCTGGCGCAAATGTTGGGAGCGCCAGTCCTTGATGCTTCCCCAGGTCTGCGCGGCTAGCGCGGCAGGCAGTGCGACCACCAGCGCCATCATGCTCAGCCAGTAGCCTCGCCGCGTTGACGTCACCTTTGCGGGAGAACTGTCCATGGCGGCCTTTCTTCGTTGCGGCGGATGGTGATCGCGGGCTCGATGTCTTTGCCGGAAACATCCGCGGTGATACGGATCTCATCGTCGAGCGGCAGCAATTTTGTGCGTGCGACCACGACGGTCCCGCCGGCGACGGCATCCTCCGGCACTTCAAACACCAGAAGGACGCGGCGTGGGAGGCCGGGCTGGTAGGCATTGCCCGGCATCATTTCGATCGTCGCCGGCAACCGGTCGGTCAGGACATAACGGATGCCGCTGCGGCTCAGCCACTCGCCCGATGTGAGACCCAAGGTCTCGAATTTCGCCTCGGCCTCGCCTTCGGCCACAATCCATACGCCGGAACTCGTATAGGTCTTTGACTTCCCGAAGGTCTCGACGTTGAGAACACGCGCCACCCGGGCGCTGTCCAGCGAAAGCGCGAAGGCGCGGGCCTCCACACGCTTGTTCATGCCGCCCGAAGAGACGATCGGCGATGTAATGTCGCTGTACAGCGGTCGCGTATGCTGCATGCCGTAGAGCACGGCGGCAGCGAACAGTACCGCAAGCGCCGAACGCACCATGTGCATCATGGCGCCTTCTCCACCGGCAGATCGACCGTCGCAACGGGATCACGGTCGTACCACCCGCTTGCGCCGTAAAGATTGTCGCGCAGCTTGTAGATCTGGCCGGTGACGGTGACCGTCACCTCGTTCGGCACGGGCACACCGGCCGGCCACTCCCAAGCCATCGTCAGGCGTTCCGGCATGTTGGGATTGAAATATCCCGCCAGATACTTGTCGCGATCGAGATAAACCGTCGGCATCGGCAGCTTTTGCGCCGGCACGCTGAGTGTGACGACGCGGTAGAGCACGTTGTTCGGTGTGGCGGAACGGTTCACCACATCCAGATCCACCATCACAAGCTGTACGGGTTGCGATGGGGGAACGCCTGTCGGCGGCACTGTTCCGACACGTGCCGTTTGCAAGGTCACAAACCAGCGACCGGTATCGATCTGCTGGCCCGCTTGCACAACCGGCACCTTTGGCGGATGGGCAGCTTCGTAGAGCGTCATCGAAAACGAGATTGCCGATGCGGCCAGCCCGCCCAGGCCTGCAATTAAAAAAGCATACAGCCTTTGCCGTATTGTCGTTCGTGTCTGTTCCGTCATGCGCGGTGCGGTATGCGATGGTTCTCAGGCCAGGCTTATACGATGCGAGCTACGCCATCGGACAATAATTGTTACATCGTTTAAACAGCAGCGCTGTCATTCTTAAGGTGGTTCAGTGCAGGGACAACCAGCCGCGCAATCGGACCTTGGTGGCTCGTCGAGTCAGTGTTCAATATTCGCTCCTGGCGCTAGGAGCGGCATTAGTCCCCCTGGCCCGCGCAAACCATGCGAAAGAGGCGCCGGGCTCGGCTCGGCGCCCCTCACCTCTTCACTTATCCGACCACACCGCCAGCTCGTAGCCGTCCGGATCGGAAAAGTGGAAGCGGCGGCCGCCCGGGAACGAATAGGCGGGCTTGACGATCTTCCCGCCGGCCTCCTCGACGCGGCGCTGGGTCTCGTCGAGCTTGTCGGCATAGAGTATCACCAGCGGCCCGCCTGCCGCCTTGCTTTGGCCGCCGAGAGCGAAACCGCCGGTCAGCCGGCCGTCGTTGAACTCGCAATAGCTCGGCCCGTAGTCCTTGAAGGACCAGCCGAAGGCCTTGCCGTAGAAGCCACGCGAACGCGCGATGTCGCCGACGGAAAACTCGACATAGTCGATGCACTTGTCGTTGCTGGATTTGGCCATGATCTTCTCCTTTCGTGGTCTTTCGAAGCTCAGCGTTCGAGCATTGCCTTCAGGGTGTTGAGGTCGCGCTGCACGGCTTCGGCGTCGGCAGCGAATATCTCCTCCGTCATGTCCGGCGTCCTCAAGAGCACGAACATGACCTCCGCGCCGGTTCCATTGGGGACCACGCGCACCGCATTGCGGGTTTCCTTGCCCTCGGCGAAGACGATGTGATCGAGGACACCGAGTTCGTTGGGCCGGGAGAAGCGGATGCGGATGAGCCGGCCGTCGGGGTCCTCCGCGGTCCATTCCTCGCCCGACCTTTCGAAGCGCCTGCCGAGGCCTGCCGCCCAGCGTTGGAAATTCTCAGGGATGGAGGCGAAGTCATAGACTTCGCGCCAGTCCCGGTCGATGGACACGGTTATGATGCGGGATTTGTAGATCGTCATATCTGCCTCCTTTCAACGAAGGCAGACTAGGGCGGAGTTAGCGGTGGCGTATTGAACGAAACGGCCAGCTCAGGCGCCGAGCTGTCGCAGAACTGTCGCGGGCGAGAATCCCGACAGGCGCCGCACCTCGCGCGTGAGATGCGCCTGATCGGAATAACCCGCCTCGAACGCAAGATCGGCTAGGCGCGGCCCGGCGGACTGCCGCGCCAGGTTCAGAAACCGCTGGAAGCGGAGAATGCGGTCGAGCGTCTTCGGGCCATAGCCGAAAGCCTCCTGGCAGCGGCGGCGAAGCGTTCGCGGGCTGACGTCGAGCCGGTCGAGGATCACCGCCATGCCCGGACCGGCGGATTCCGTTTTCAGCGCGTTGAAGGCAAATCCCATGTCCGGAGGCGGCGGCTCGACATCGGGCGCAAGCCTGGAGAATGCCGCTTGCATCGCCCGCATCCGCTCCGCCGTGGAGGACGCATCGCCAATTCTCTGGGCGATTTCGCGCGCCAGCGCCCCCCAGAAGTGGCTGAGCGCCACCCGGCCGCCAACGATCTCCGACATCGGCAGGCCGACCCACCGGCTTGCCGCACCCGGTCGGAAGCGGGTGCCGATTACGGTAGAGCCGGGTGTCAGCGCAGAGAGGGCAACCGCCACGTCGGGACCTGCTACGACCAGATCGCCGTCGATCCAGGTGATGTCGACGCAGCCGTCGGGGACCACCGCCGACAAGCTCCCCGCGTCCGGGCGCAATGTATTGGACCAGACACACTGGAAATGCCCTTCGAGTGCGGCCGGAGGATCGAACTCGCGGTATTCCCCAATCGCCCCGGAAAGGATTGGCGCCCCGGAAAGGACGGGTGTGTTGTCGTCAGACGTCACGAGCTCTCCTGTGAGGAACACTTTCGCAGGCATCGTACGCAGGCATCGTACTGTTCGGCCCCCGAAATCTATTGCGACGGCGGCCTGCTTCAACCCTATCCTCTGCTAGTGTATCTCAATCATCGCAGCTTTCACCGGCTGCCGGCGATTTCCACCCCGATCAGGCGGTTTGCCGGCCTTGTTCTCAAGCCGTCTCTTGACGCGCGGGAACCATACACGTTAGGGCGTCCGGGCACGAACGATTGGCGACCAAGCAAGGAAATTCCAACTGATGGAAATTTTTACCGCCGCCGGCCTCGCGGCCCTGTTCCAGGTCATCGCCATCGACCTTGTGCTTGCCGGCGACAATGCCATCGTCATCGGCCTTGCGGCGGCGGGCCTGCCGTCGGATCAGCGCAAGAAGGCGATTCTCGTCGGCATTGCGGCGGCCACCGTGCTTCGCATCTTCTTCGCTCTGATCACCCAGTGGCTCCTCACCATCGGCCCCATTCTCCTCATAGCCGGCGGCCTGCTGCTGCTTTGGGTGTGCTGGAAGATGTGGCGCGAGTTGCGTGTCAGCTACGAGCAGGAACATGACGCGACGGAATCGTTGTCAAATCTCGATTACGACAAGAATGGAACGATTGGCGGCAAGGGACCGCGCAAGACCTTCGCACAGGCAGCCTGGCAGATCGTCATTGCCGACGTTTCGATGTCTCTCGACAACGTCCTTGCAGTCGCCGGCGCGGCGATGGACCATCCGACGGTCCTGATCATCGGCTTGGCGCTGTCGATTGCGCTGATGGGCTTCGCCGCTTCTTTTGTCGCACGCCTCCTGCATAAGTACCGCTGGATCGCCTATATCGGCCTGGTGATCATTTTCTATGTCGCCGTGAAGATGCTTTTGGATGGTGCTGTGCAGCAGTTCCCCGAACAGTTTTCGTTCCTGGCGCCCTGGTTCGGGCCGGGCGGTCATTGAATCCTTAGCAGCGTAGGCCCGCCCGGGCGGCGCCAGGTCGTTCCTCGGTTTGCTTGATTGCGGAACTATGCTATTGCGCCGTGAAAATTGAGCATCGAGACTTCCGGGCCGGGCCTCAGGGTTTCCGGCCCGCGTCCATTGGAAACCGCACATGTCTGCCCCTCGCGTCAGTTTCGTCAGCCTTGGATGCCCCAAAGCCCTCGTGGATTCGGAGCGCATCATCACCCGCCTGCGCGCCGAGGGCTATGAGATCGCGCGCAAGCATGACGGCGCCGATCTGGTCGTCGTCAACACCTGCGGCTTTCTCGATTCGGCTCGCGATGAATCGCTCAATGCCATCGGCTCCGCCCTTTCGGAGAACGGCAGGGTCATCGTCACCGGCTGTCTCGGCGCCGAACCGGACGTCATCCGCGAAAAACATCCCAACGTTCTCGCCATCACCGGTCCGCAGGCTTACGAGAGCGTGATGGCTGCGGTGCATCAGGCCGCGCCCCCGAGCCACGATCCCTATGTCGATCTTTTGCCGCCGCAAGGCGTCAAGCTCACGCCGCGCCACTATGCCTATCTCAAGGTTTCGGAAGGCTGCAACAACCGCTGCACCTTCTGCATCATCCCGGCGCTGCGCGGCGATCTCGTCTCGCGGCCGGCGGCCGACGTGCTGCGTGAGGCCGAGAGACTGGCCAAGGCCGGAGTCAAGGAAATCCTGGTCATTTCGCAGGACACCAGCGCCTACGGCATCGACATCAAGTACCAGAGCAGCATGTTCGGCGATCGCGAAGTGCGGGCGAAATTCCTCGATCTGTCGGAGGAACTCGGCAAGCTCGGCGTCTGGGTACGCATGCACTACGTCTACCCCTACCCGCATGTCGCCGATGTCATCCCGCTGATGGCCGAAGGAAAGATCCTTCCCTATCTGGACATCCCGTTCCAGCACGCCTCGCCGCAGGTGCTGAAGAACATGCGCCGGCCCGCCCATGGCGAAAAGACGCTCGACCGCATTCGCGGCTGGCGCGAAATCTGTCCGGATCTCGCGATCCGCTCCACCTTCATCGTCGGCTTTCCCGGCGAGACGGACGACGATTTCGAGATGCTGCTCGACTGGCTGGACGAAGCCAAGATCGATCGCGCCGGCTGTTTCAAATACGAGCCGGTCAGGGGCGCCCGCTCCAATGATCTCGGCCTCGAACAGGTACCGCAGGGGATCAAGGAAGCGCGCTGGCACCGCTTCATGCAGCGCCAGCAGAAGATCTCGGCGACGCAGCTCGCCAGGAAGGTCGGCAAGCGCCTGCCAGTCCTGATCGACGAGGCCCATGGTACCTCGGCGAAGGGCCGAACCAAATACGACGCACCCGAAATCGACGGCTCGGTGCATATCCAGTCGCGGCGCCCGTTGCGCGCCGGCGACATCGTCACGGTCAAGATCGACCGCGCCGACGCCTACGATCTCTACGGCTCAGCGGTCTGACCGCAACTCGCTCTACGGCGCCGCGTGTCCTTTTGGACGCAAAAGGACGCCGCAGCACCTGATTTTTTGCGCATGACCCTTTCCGAAATCGATCCCGATTTCGGGCTCTTGCTAAACGAAAGGGCGCCGTGTGGCGCCCTTCTTTGTCAAGATTTTGGCCCCGCTTGCGCTTACTGCGGCAGCTTGTCGTCGACGCCCTTGATGTAGAAGTTCATGCCGAGCAGCGTGGCGTCGTCGGCGACTTCGCCGTCCTTCAGCCACGGCGTTCCGTCCTGCTTGGCAATCGGCCCGGTGAAAGGATTCCATCCGTCGATAATCTTCTTCTCGGTGGCTTCCGCCATCGCCTTCACGTCGTCGGGCATGTTGGTGTAAGGGGCCATCTTAACGGCGCCGTCCTTGATGCCCAGCCAGACATTGCCGGGCTTCCAGGTGCCGTCGAGTGCAGCCTTCACCCGGCCGATATAATACGGCCCCCAATCGTCGACGATCGAGGTCAACTGTGCCTTGGGAGCGAACTTGATCATGTCCGAAGACTGGCCGAAGCCCTGCAGTGCGCGCTCTTCGGCGACTTGCAGGGGAGCGGTCGAGTCGGTGTGCTGGACGATGATGTCGGCGCCCTGGTCGAACAGAGCCTTGGCGGCATCGGCTTCCTTGCCCGGATCGAACCATGAATTGACCCAGACGATCTTCGCCTTGAAATCTGGCTTGATTGACTGGGCGCCGAGCATGAAGGAATTGATGCCCATCACCACCTCGGGAATCGGGAACGAAACGATGTAGCCGGCGACGCCCGACTTCGATTGCTTGGCGGCGATCTGGCCGAGGATGTAGCGGCCTTCGTAGAAACGTGCGTTGTAGATGCCGAGGTTTTCGGCCGTCTTGTAGCCGGTCGCGTGTTCGAACATCACGTCGGGGAACTTCTTGGCGACCTTTACTTCGGGGTCCATGAAGCCGAAGGACGTACCGAAAATGATTTTGCATCCTTCGCGCGCCAGGCGCTCGAAGGCACGATCGGCATCGGGACCCTCGGAGACGTTCTCCAGATATGCGGTCTCGACCTTGTCGCCGAGTGCGTTCTCTACGTCCAGGCGGCCCTGGTCATGCTGGTACGAATAGCCGAAATCGCCGATCGGGCCGGTATAGACCCAACAGGCTTTCAGCTTTTCCTGTGCTTCGGCGGTCGCCGCCAGCGACAATGCTGCCGCCGCGGTCATCAGCGCAATAAGCAGTTTTTTCATCGTGTTACCTCTCTGAGTTAAGCCTTGGAGCTTCCCGTTTGTCTTTTATTGTCAACGATCCGGAACGAATGGCTGCCCCAAGGAAGCCGGTGTGTTCATCATCGTCAAACGCTTGTTGCGCGAGATTAGAACGAGAACCACGATGGTTGCCAGATAGGGTAACGAAGAAAGCAGTTGCGAGGGAACCGGAATGCCAAAAGCCTGTGCATGAAGCTGGCCGATCCATACCGCGCCGAAGATATAGGCGCCAGCCAGCACCCGCCATGGCCGCCATGATGCGAACACGACCAGCGCCAGCGCGATCCAGCCGCGCCCGGCGGTCATGTTCTCCACCCACTGCGGCGTATAGACCAGCGACAGGTGGCCTCCGGCAAGGCCTGCACAGGCGCCGCCGAAAATCACCGCCAGATAGCGGTAGCGGATGACCTGTATGCCAAGCGCATGGGCCGATGTGTGGCTGTCGCCGATCGAACGCAGCGTGAGCCCGGTGCGGGTTTTGAACAGGAACCACATGACGGCGGCGGTCAATGCGATCGAGATGTAGAAGATCGGGTCCTGGCCGAACAGCAACCTGCCGATGACGGGGATCGCTGTCAGGCCGGGAATGTCGAGGTTTGGCAGCCTCGCGCCGGGCTGGCCGACAAAGCTGGTGCCCATCATGCCGGAAAGTCCGAGGCCGAGCAATGTCAGCGACAGGCCGGTCGCCACCTGGTTGGTGGCCAGCGACAACGTCATGACAGCGAACAGCAGCGAAAACACCGCACCCAAGGCGATCGCCGCCAACAACCCGATCCACGGCGATCCGGTGAGATAGCCGGCGCCGAAACCGCCGACCGCCCCCATGATCATCATGCCTTCGACACCGAGATTGAGCACGCCGGAACGTTCGACCACCAACTCGCCGATTGCCGCGATCAGCAAAGGCGTCGCCGCGGTTGCGATGGTCAAAAGAATGTTGACGGTGATGTCCATCAGCGGGCCTCCTCCAGCTTCGGCGCGGATTCAAGCTTCGGCGCGGCAAAGCCGATCAGACGAATACGGTAGTGAATGAGGGTGTCGCAGCCGAGCACGAAGAACAGGAGCATGCCCTGGAACACGCGCGCCACCTTGTCGGAGATGCCGAGCGCGCTTTGCACTGCCTCGCCGCCGAGATAGGTCAGCGCCAGCACCAGGCCCGCCGCGACGATGCCTAGTGGATTGAGCCGGCCGAGGAACGCCACGATGATGGCGGCAAAGCCGTAGCCGGGTGAAATCACCGGCTGCAGTTGGCCGATGGCGCCGGAGACTTCCGAGATGCCGGCAAGTCCGGCCAGTGCACCCGACAGCATGAAGGCGAAGAACACCATCCGGTTGATACCGAAGCCGGCGAAGCGCCCTGCCCTGGGGCTTGAGCCGAGCACGCGAACCTCGAAGCCTTTCAGCATGCGGCTCATCAGGATCCATACCAGCACCGCCGCGACCAGCGCGAACACGAAACCCCAATTGGCACGGCCGGAGGCCGGCATCAGTTCCGGCAATATGGCCGAGTCGTTGAACTGTATCGTCTGCGGGAAATTAAAACCCTTCGGATCGCGCCACGGCCCGCGCACCAGCCAGTCGAGGAACAGCTGCGCGACATAGACCAGCATCAGGCTGGTCAGGATCTCGTTGGTGTTGAAGCGCGTCTTGAGCAAGGCGGGAATGGCGGCGTAGGCGGCACCGCCGACCATGCCGAACAGCAGCATCAGCGGCAGAACCAGCGGCCCTTCAAACTGCGGAAACAGCACCGGAATGATCGAGCCGACGATGCCGCCCAGGATGAATTGGCCTTCCGCGCCGATGTTCCAGATGTTGGCCCTGTAGCAAACCGACAGGCCGACCCCGATCAGGATGAGCGGTGCCGCCTTGATCGCCAGTTCGTGCAGCTGCCAGACCTGACTGACCGGCTCGAGGAAATAAATTTGGAACGCCTTCAAAGGATTGACGCCAAGCAGTGCGAACAGGATGGCGCCGGCGATGATCGTCAACACGAATGCAATGAAGGGCGACAGCGCCGAGAACAGCATCGAGCGCTGCGGCCGTTTGACGAGTTCGAGGCGCATCATGACGTCTCCAGAGCGTGTTCGGCGTGGCCTGGCTCGGCCCCGCCCATCAGCAGTCCTATCTTTTCGAACGTGGCCTCAGCGATCGGCAAAGGCTTCGACAATTCGCCATTGTGCATCACCGCGATCGCGTCGGATATCTCGAACAATTCGTCGAGATCCTGGCTGATGACCAGCACTGCCGAGCCGCTGCGCGCCAATTCGATCAGCGTCTGGCGAATGTGGGCGGCGGCACCGGCGTCGACGCCCCATGTCGGCTGATTGACGACCATGACGCTTGGCCTGCGGTCGAGTTCGCGGCCGACAATGAATTTCTGCAGATTGCCGCCTGAAAGCGCTGCCGCCTCCGGGTCCAGGGCGCTCTTGCGCACATCCATCGCCTTGATGATGCGCTGGGCAGCGGCATAGATCGCATCGCTTTTGACCATTCCGCCGGCGCCGACAAACACCTTGCCGTCGGTGGCATGGCGCGACAGCAGCAGGTTTTCCGAAAGCTTCATGCGGGGTGCTGCACCGTGGCCGAGCCGCTCTTCCGGCACGAAGGCAGCGCCCATCAGCCGCCTGCCGGTGATGCTGAGGCCGCCGGCATCCTTGCCGCGTATGCGCACCGAGGCGGCATCCTGCTGCGGCACCTCGCCGGAAACGGATTCGAAGAACTCGCCCTGGCCGTTGCCGGCAACGCCTGCAATGCCGATCACTTCGCCGGCGCGTACCGTCAGGTTGATATTCCTGAGCGGGATCGAGAACGGCGTTGCCGGCCTGCGGCTGAGTGCACGGATCTCAAGCAGCGGCTGCGCGGTCTCAATACCCTGAACCGGCGCGCGCACCACGGCCTGAACGTCGTTGCCGACCATCATGCGTGCCAGCGATGCCGCAGTTTCCTTGCGCGGGTTGCAATGGCCAACCACCTTGCCGTGGCGCAGCACGGTGGCGCGGTCGCAGATGCGCTTGACCTCTTCCAGCCGGTGCGAAATGTAGAGGATGGACTTTCCTTCCGAGCGCAGCCGTTCGAGCGTCTCGAACAGCTTGTCGGCTTCCTGCGGCGTCAGCACCGAAGTCGGCTCGTCGAGAATGATGAGCTGCGGCGTCTGCAGAAGACAACGGATGATCTCGATACGCTGGCGCTCACCGACCGACAGATCGCCGACCAGCGACTGCGGATCGAGCGGCAGGCCGTAGCTGTAGGAAAGCGCCCTCGCCTTCGCGGCGATCGTGCTGATCGGCGAACCGTCGTCCAATGACAACGCGATGTTTTCGGCCGCCGTCAGTGCCTCGAACAACGAAAAATGCTGGAACACCATGCCGATGCCGAGCTTCTTCGCAAAGCCGGGATTGGTGATCGTGACCGCCTGATCGTTCCAGAAAATCTCGCCCGAATTGGGCTCCAATGTTCCGAACAGCATTTTGACGAGCGTCGACTTGCCGGCGCCGTTCTCGCCGAGCAATGCGTGGATTTCGCCTTTTGCGACGTTGAGATCGATATGGTCGCACGCTGTCAGCGTGCCGAACGTCTTGGTAAGGCCACGAACCTCAAGCAGGTCTGCGTCGTCCTGATTTGCACTCACAGTGCCTCCCATCTGGTTTGCCAGATATGTTCTGTGTTCCCGCAGGCATGGTATGCGCGGCCTGCTGTCATCGCAAAGCGGCACCCGTCTTGAAAGAGCTTCAAGAATTTCAGCGGAAACCTAACGCATCGGCCCGAAAATCGAAATCGATTTTCGGAAAGCACGATGCGTAGATTCAAACTGTTAGAGCGTGCTTTTGTGCGTCCAAGTGGACGCACGTCGCTCTAAGCGATAGCAAGGCTCAAGGGATAAGAATGGTTGTCCCGGTCGTCCTGCGGCCTTCAAGGTCGGAATGCGCCTTGCCGGCATCCTTGAGCGCGTAGCGCTGGTTGATCTTGATCTCGACCGCGCCGCTGAGCACGATTTCGAACAGCGCGGCGGCGGACGCCTCCAGGTCTTCGCGCTTGGCGTTGTAGACGAACAGCGTCGGACGGGTTGCGAACAACGAACCTTTCTGGGCCAGTAACGACAAGCTGAACGGCGGGATCGGTCCTGACGATTGACCGAAGCTGGCGAACATGCCGAGCGGCTTCAGGCAGTCGAGCGAGGCCGGAAAGGTGTCGTTGCCCACCGAATCATAGACGACGTCGCATTTCTTGCCGCCGGTGATGGCGAGGACGCCGGCGACGAAGTCCTGCTCGCGGTAGTTGATGACATGGTCGAAGCCGTGCGCCTTGGCGAGCTCGATCTTGTCGGTGGAGCTGGCGGTGCCGATCACGGTTGCCCCGAGGTGCTTGGCCCATTGGCCGAGAATCAGTCCGACGCCCCCGGCCGCCGCGTGAAACAGGATCGTGTCGCCCGCCTTCACCTTGAAGGTACGGCGCAGCAGATACTCCGCCGTCATCCCTTTCAGCATCATGGCGGCCGCCTGCTCGTCGCTGATGCCGTCCGGCACCCTCACCACGCGGTCGGCGGCGATCACGCGCTGCTCGGCATAGGCGCCAGTCGTCACGGCGTAGGCGATGCGATCGCCCGGCTTCAGCCAGTCGATATCCGCGCCCACTTCCACCACCACCCCGGCCGCCTCGCTGCCGGGGATCAGCGGAAAACCGCCCGGCGGCGGATAAAGGCCGGAGCGATGATAGACGTCGATGAAATTGAGGCCGATCGCCGTATGCTTGACTAGGATTTGTCCCGAGCCCGGTTGGCCCGGATCGGTGTCCTCATAGGTCAGAACCTCCGGACCGCCATTGGCGTGGATGCGTATTGCTTTGGACATTGATGAGGCTCTCTTGGGACCAGACTCTATTGGGATCAGGTTTTTTTGGCGCCGAGCGTTGGAAAGAGCTGCATGATACCGCCGATGCATGCGAGGTAAAGTCCGGTGACCGTGATGCCGATCTTGGTGAAGACACTCACCTGCTCGCCCAAGACGCCGATCTGGTCGTAGAAGGCGGCAAGAGCTGCCTGCGCCAGCGCCAGCGCTCCGAAAGCGCACCATAGCAGCGTCATCCCAAGGTTGATCGGGCGCAGCCGCACCACCCGCACCGGGTGGATGAAATTGATCGGCACGAAGGTCAGAATACCGGCCACCACGACGACGGCGAAGGAAACCCATTGTCCCGGATCGATGACGAACAGCGTGAACACCACCATGTTCCAGACCACCGGAAACCCCTTGAAGAAATTTTCCTTGGTCTTCATGCCGGTGTCGGCATAGTAGATCGCGCTCGACACGACGATGATCGCCGCCGACAGGAACGACAGGCCCTCACCCATGAAGCCGCGCTGGTAAAGCGCGAAGGCCGGTATCAGCACGTAGGTGACGTAGTCGATGATGTTGTCGAGGAGTTCGCCCGACCATGTCGGCAGGATTTCCTTGACCTCGAGTTTCCTGGCGATCGGCCCGTCGATGCCGTCGACGAACAGCGCCAGTCCCAGCCACCAGAACATCGCCGTCCAGCGCTGCTCGCTCGCCGCCACCAGCGACAGGAATGCCAGGAACGAGCCCGACGCAGTCAGCAGATGGACCGAAAACGCGCGCGCCTGCGGCCAGGTGACTTTCTTCTTCGGCCTCGGAATCCTGTCCGTGATTTTCCTGGCCGTTGTTTTTTTGCTCACGGGCCCCGCCAGTCCAGCTTGCAGATTTCGGCCGAGCGGCCGGCAAAATTCCAGTTGCGGCCGAAGGCCCGCATCTTGCTCTTGTCGGACCGGGCGACGATGATTTCCGGTGCGATCCAGTACTCTGAATTGCTGATCACCGTATCCTTGTCGCGGTCCTTGCCGACAATCGGCGTCACCGCCCCGTCAATGACCTTCGGAATCTGGAAAATCCGCGTCCTGTCGCGCGTCTCATAGGTGATCGGAGCTTGCTCGACGCCGAGGAACTTTCCGACCAGGATGGAGAGCAGCGAGGTGGTTCCGCCAGCCTTGCCGGTGAAAATCCTGGTCAGCGCCTTTACCGCGTAGACTGAGGCGCGCTTGTCGATGAACAGTCCGGCGGTCCAGTTGCCGCGGCTCATATAGCCGGGGATTTCCATGATCAACCCAAGGTTGAGGCCGGACAGGTCGACCTCGCCGAAATGGCCGGCATCGATGCGGAACCCCGCCCAGGTCTGACAATAGC
Source organism: Mesorhizobium sp. WSM4842 (assembly GCF_055901575.1). Lineage (NCBI taxonomy): Bacteria > Pseudomonadati > Pseudomonadota > Alphaproteobacteria > Hyphomicrobiales > Phyllobacteriaceae > Mesorhizobium > Mesorhizobium sp. WSM4842. Next base: position 4,551,766 of record NZ_CM148372.1, on the reverse strand, counting down.
CCTCGGTCGGCGGATGACTGCCGAGGGACAGCACGCAAGGGCAAAAAACCGTGCAATTGCAGGAGAGCACCAGCTCTCCCTTCATTGCCCAGTCTTGATCTGCCATCGAATTCTCTCCCTATGCCGAGACTACTAGCAGGGCGGCTGCCCAGACAAGCAGTATCGCACCGGCGATCCGGGTTGGCAGCCTGCCCGCCGTCTGTTTTTCGATCAAGGTGAACAGGCCGATCAGCGCCATCCAGAACACGTTCATCACACCGACGGCGAACATCACCAGCATCAGCGCCCAGCAGCAGCCGAGGCACCACACGCCCTGCTCCACGCCGAGCCGGAAAATGCGGCCAGGCCTCGCGCTCCAGTTCGAAAACAGGATCGAGAACGGGTTTTTGCATTTCGTCAGGCAGGCTTCCTTCAGGCCGCTGAACTGGTAGAGGCCGGCAACCAAAAGCGCGACTGCTCCTGTCGCTCCGACCACCGGATTGAGCATCTGCACAGGTGAGGCGAAGGCGTTGACGATGAGCGTCAGCGCCGCAAACACTGCCGACGCGGCCAACCACACGCTGAGGTAACCGGCGACCAGGACCAGCGGATGGACGACCGGTTCGCCCTTGATCCGCGCCGTATCGGCAATCTCGCAATAGGTGCGGATCATCGGCGCCGCCGAGGGCAGCATGGTGGCGATCGCCATCAGGAACCACATGACGGTGAGCGCTCCGGCCTGCGCGCTGACGCCTCCGTCGAGCGGCGCGGGTGCAAGACAAAGGGTGAAGAAGCGCTCGAGAAAATCCGGCAGCGGCAGCTGCGGCAGATATCTGAGCATCATGTCGCCGGGTGCATCGATGCCCGGAACCCGGCTTTCGGCGCCGCGAATCGCCATCGCGCCGAGAAGCAGCCAGGCCAGGAGGACGCCTGCGCCCAAAGTGATGTTCACCGCCAGTCGGGGATTGCGCGAGACGCTCGCCATGGCGCGGCCGACACGATCGAGATGGCTGAAATCATGGTCTTGGCCGATCATGGCAATCGAATGGGCCGAATCGCCGCGTTGATCAAGCCGTGATCTGACCTATATGCTTATCAGGTCGGACCGACCGCCTCGCATCACAATCCGGAAGCGAACTTGGACCATCAGCAAACAGCACGGATATTGGTTGCCGGCAGTGGCCCGGCAGGGCTGATCGCAGCGCTTGGCTTCGCGGATGCCGGCTTTCCGGTGACGCTCGTCGGACCTGAGGCAAATGGCCAAGACGGCCGAACGACGGCTTTGATGAACCCAGCCCTGAAGATCCTCGAGCGGTTGGGCGTCCTTGATGAGGTGAGGTCCAAGGCCGCACCGCTGAAGGTTATGCGCATCGTCGATGCAACCAACCGGCTGATCCGCAGCCCGGTGGTCATTTTTCGCGCCAGCGAAATCGGCGAGGAGCAGTTCGGGCTGAATTTACCCAACAGCGCGCTCAATCCCACACTTGCCGGGGCCGTAGCCGCGCATTCCGGCATTGAATGGCGAAAATCGATGGTGGCGACCTGGCGCCTCGACGCCGATCATGCCCATGCGATCCTGTCTGACGGCAGCGAGGTTGCAGCATCGCTGGCGGTCGCTGCCGACGGGCGTCTGTCGCCGGCCCGCGAGGCTGCCGGCATCTCGACATCCGCCCGGTCCTATCCGCAGGCGGCACTGGTTCTCAATTTCGGCCACCGCAGCGACCACGCTTTCACCTCGACCGAATTCCACACCGAGACCGGCCCGTTCACCCAGGTTCCCCTGCCCGGCAACCGGTCCAGCCTTGTCTGGGTGGTAGAACCGGAAACGGCGAAGGAACTCGTCGCGCTGGACGATGCGACACTTTCGATGCGGGTCGAACAGCGGATGCAATCAATGCTGGGCCGGGTGTCTGTCGAGCCGGGCCGGCAGATCTACGCGCTTTCGGGCGTGACGCCCCGATGCTTCGCGCGTAACCGGGTGGCACTTGTCGGCGAAGCCGCCCATGTGTTCCCGCCGATCGGCGCGCAAGGTCTCAATCTTGGTATCAGGGATCTCGACGATCTTGTTGGGATTGCTTGCGAAAACAGAACCGATCCAGGTGCCGTCAAGGCACTCGCGGCTTACGATTTCAGGCGGCGGCCCGACATTCTGGCACGCAGCGGCGCGGTCAACCTTCTCAACAAGTCGCTGCTCTCGGACATGCTGCCGGCACAGATGGCGCGCAGCGCCGGCCTCGGCTTGCTCGGCGGCTTCGCGCCGCTTCGCGCCTTTTTCATGCGCGAGGGGCTGCGGCCCGGCAGTGGTTTTGCGGCGCTCGCCGGTGGCTTAAGGAAACAGGTCCGGCGGTAGCACGCCCCCGGGCGGGCTGGCCCGTAGCTTGACGTGGCGTCAAGCGCTTCGGCAAGCACTTCGGCATTGAATTGATGCGGCGTCTGCGTCAAGGATGGCTAGGCATCAGCCATAAGTCGGGCTCGATTTTTTGAAGCGTAATGCGTAAATTCAAAGTCTTAGAGAGTCTTTGCGCATTCCAAGGACGCGGCACTCCTAGGACTTAGTGGTGAGTACGATGATGAAAACAGCCAAATTCTCGATCGGACAGGTGGTTCGCCACCGGCTGTTTCCGTTCCGCGGCATCATTTTCGATGTCGACCCGCAATTCGCCAACACCGACGAATGGTACGAGGCGATCCCCGCGGATGTGCGGCCGCGCAAGGACCAGCCCTTCTACCACTTGCTCGCCGAGAATTCGGAAACGGAATACATCGCCTATGTGTCTGAGCAGAACCTGCTCGAGGATCAGTCTGGCGAACCGGTGCGGCATCCGGAGATCGGTGAGATGTTCGACAAGAGGCCGGACGGGGGCTACGAGCCGAGACGCCAGTCAAGACATTGACCTGACGGGATTGGGGGCCTGATTGGGATCAAGAAATGGCCGGCCGCAACAAAAAAGCGGGGCATGCCCCCGCTTTTCTCTTGGCTTGAGAAATTGCCCCTGAGGGGCGATCAGTTGGCGCTCTTCGCCTTGTCCTGCTCTTCCTTGAGCTTCTTGGCGAAGTCCTGGTTGTTCTTGGCAACGAAATCCTGAAGCTTCTTCTGCCGATCCTCGATGTCCGACTGCTGCAGCGGCGGCCCGTCGAAGGCGCCGCTGAAGCCGGTCAGCGCGATCTTGATCGGGTTCGGCTGGTTCTGGAAATTGACCGAGGTCAGCGTCAGGTTCGAACCCTTCTTGAAGGAGGCGACGAGCTGGTCGGTCAGTGGCACTTCCGCCACGCAGCGGTCGGGGAAGCAGATCACATAATCGAGCTTCTGCGCCTTCCCGGTATCGATTTGAAGGCCAATGCCGGGAGGAACCAGGCGACCGGTCGGAACCGTCACCTGGAACACCTTGCGGTTTATCTTGCCCTTCAATTCGATCAGGCTGACGCCGGTGACGAGCTGGCCGTTACCGGCAGTGGTGATGTTCTGGACATTGCAGATGTCGACGTCTTCCTGCTTGGTGCAGGCTTTGAACCAACCCTGCGGAATCTGCTGTTGCTGCTGCGCAAGAGCTGCTGGAAGTTGTGCGCCCAGAAAGCCGACCACGCCGGCGGCCAGGACCGACAGGCGGTACGCGTTGCTGTTCAGGCTCGTCATATCGTGAACTTCCTCTCAAATGATCCCAAGACCGGCTTCTTCGCGCCGTGTGGTCCAGCTACCTGTTGCCGAAATGAGGCAACAGAATGACTCGGACGGCGTGTTACACCGCTAGCGGTGCCGAATCCAGCCCGATACTCGCAATTCTTGAACGCGCGATTGACCGGGAGGCGGCCGGCTCATGCTAGGGTGCGCTCCGAATCATCAAGCCGACCCAGTAAGGAGACGGTCATGGGCCGCGTTCTTGTTTGGCTGATCGCCGCGATCTCTTTTATCACACTTTCGCTTCAGCCAGCTGTATCGGAGCCGAAACACGCGATCGCCATGCAAGGCGAGCCGGCGCTGCCGGCCGACTATACGCACTTCAACTACGTCAATCCCGATGCGCCGAAGGGCGGCAGCATCACCTATTGCGTCGTCGGCAGCTTCGACAATCTCAACCCATTCATCCTGAAAAGCCTGCGCACGACGGCACGCGGCATGATCGATAGGATCTTCGGCAATCTCGTCTTCGAGCCGTTGATGCAGCGCAATGACGATGAAGCCTTCAGTCTTTATGGCCTGCTTGCCGACACTGCCGATATGGATCCAGAGCGCAAAAGCATCGAATTCCACCTCGATCCGAGGGCCAAGTGGTCTGATGGCCAACCGATGACTGCGGAAGACGTGCTGTTCACTTACGACGTCTTTACCGAGAAAGGCCGGCCACCCTACAGCGCCCGTATGAGCATGGTCGCCAGACTCGAAAAAATCGGCGACCACAGCGTGCGCTTTACATTCAATGACAAGGCCAACCGCGAGACTCCGTTGGTTATCGCGATGACGCCAATCGTACCGAAGCACGCTTTCGACAAGGAGACCTTCGACAGGACCACGCTGAAACCTGTGATCGGCAGCGGCCCGTACACCGTGGCGCACGTGGCGCCTGGCCAGCGCATCGTGTTCAAGCGCAACCCAAATTATTGGGGCAAGGACATCCCCGCCAAGCGCGGTTTCGACAATTACGACCAGATCACCATAGAATATTTCCTCAATGCCAACGCCAAGCTGGAAGCTTTCAAGAAAGGCATCTGCGCCATCGATGACGACAGCGATCCGGTCAAGCGCGAGCGCGATCTCGACTTCCCGGCCTTCCACAAGGGCGACGTGATCGCCGAAACGTTCGACACCGGCATCCCGCCAGTGGTGACGGGGTTCCTGTTCAACACACGGCTGCAGAAGTTTTCCAATCCGGTCGTTCGACGCGCGCTCGGCATGCTCTACGACTTCGAATGGGCCAACAAGAACTTGTTTGGCGGCAAGTACATGCGCACCATGAGCTATTGGCAGAATTCCGAGCTTTCCGCGCTCGGCCATCCGGCCGACGACAGGGAAAAGGCGCTTCTGGCACCCTACCCGGGTCGTGTGCCAGCCGATGTCATGGACGGCACCTGGCAGCCACCCGTCACCGACGGCTCGGGCCAGGACCGCAAGGTGCTGAAAGCTGCCTTCGACATATTGAAGGGCGCGGCCTATACCTTGCAGGATGGAGTGATGCTCGATCCCGAGGGGAAACCCTTCGGCTTCGAGATCCTGACCGCCTCTCAGAACGAGGAGCGCCTTGCCGCCATCTACCAGCGCACGCTGGCGAAGATCGGCATCGCTGTCACCATCCGCAGCCTTGACGGCGACCAAATCCAGTCGCGCAAGCAACGTTTCGATTTCGATGTGCTGATCGGCACCAGCGGCTTCGAGAACTCGCTGTCGCCGGGCATCGAGCAGCTCGGGCGCTGGGGATCAGCTGCCGCCAATGCCGAAGGGTCATTCAACCTTGCCGGCGTCGCCGATCCGGCGATAGATGCCGCACTAGAGGCGATGCTCGACGCCCGCAGCCGCGAAGATTATGTTGCCGCCGTCCGGGTCCTCGACAGGTTGTTGATCTCCGGCCACTACATGGTTCCGATGCAGCACAACACGCAGCAATGGCTCGCCTACTGGAGCTATCTGGAACATCCGCAAAAGACCCCCATATCCGGCTATCGACTGCCGACATGGTGGCGCAAGCCGAAGTGACCTCTTCGGAACAGGAGATCAAGATGAGCGACGAGAAGTCGATTACCGTCGATGTGGTCTCCGACTTCGTCTGTCCGTGGTGCTTCATCGGCCAGAAGCGACTCGACAAGGCGATCGCCGCGGCAAGCGATGTCGACGTGCACATACGCTGGCGGCCGTTCCAGCTCGACCCGACCATCCCGCCCGAAGGCAAGGATCGCCGCGAATACATGGTGGCCAAGTTCGGCAGCGACGAACGCGTCCGCGAGATCCACGCCCGCATCGAGCCACTGGGCGAAGCCGAGGGGATCAACTTCGCCTTCGCCGCCATCAAGGTCGCGCCCAACACGCTGGACGCTCACCGCGTCATCCGCTGGGCTGGCGCCGCCGGCGAGGTCATGCAGAACCGGCTCGTGCGGCGTCTGTTCCAGTTGAATTTCGAGGAAGGCGCCAATCTGGGCGACCATGTCGTACTGATCAACGCCGCCCGCGAGGCCGGTATGGATGCGTCCGTGGTCGAGACGCTTTTGCCGACGGACGCCGATGTCGAGGCGGTGCGCACCGAAATCGCCACTGCTTCGCGCATGGGTATCACGGGCGTGCCGTGCTTCCTGCTTGAGGGCAAGTATGCGGTGATGGGCGCGCAAGACGTTGACACGCTCACCGACGCCATTCGCCAGGTCGCGGCGGCAAAGGCGCGGGGCGAGTTGGAGAAAGCGAACTGATAGACGCCATTCCATAGGCGCGTTTGGCGACATTGCCACAGCAGCCAACGCCCTCCGGTCACTTTCCGGCTGCCGCCAGGTCGATATGGCAACAAGGATGACGGCGCGTCTTTGCGTCGATTCGTCTTCCGCAACATAAAAATCGGCCGATCGACCACGCTCTTCCCATAACAAAACTGTGCAAAAAGCTTTCCCTAGGGGAAGGTGCTGGCGCCCGCCCGCATGAACCACCAACTCATTGAAATTATAGAGATAATCTGCTTCGAGAACGACATCGCATGGCGTTGCCGCTGTTGCTTAATGGCAACGGCTAGGGGTTCAATCCTCCACAGACCGAGAAAAGATAATGGAAAATGATCAATTGGTGTTACTGTCTGTAACAAAACTAAAAGAGGTTTGGGCGGGATTGTGATTCGGGTCGGTAGACCAGAGCGACATTCAATATCGGAAAAATGGCTCCGCGGTGCCGCAAGGCCGCCGCTCCTGACACCGGTTTCCTCGATGCGCAGCTTCTGGGGGCTGATGCGGGCCTACTGGTTCTCGGACCGCTGGGTGGAGGCCTGGACGCTGACGCTGGTCATCGCGCTGTTTACCGCGCTCTCCAGCAAAGCCGGCGTCTGGTTCGCCGAAGCATCCGGGGAACTGGTCAACTCGATCGCCTTTTACCACGATGCCGCGAACACCACGCCGCTCGCATCGCTGCTCACCAATGCCGGCATGCTCATCCTTCTGGTCGTGCTCAAGGACGCGGGCTTTACCGGCATCCGCACCTTTGTTTCCGCAACGCTGCATCGCAAATGGCGCGGTTGGCTGGACAGCCGTTTCAACGAAGCGCTTCTCGACACCAATCACACGCACTTCCATGCCCAGCATGGTTCCTCCGGCACTGCTGCTCCCGACAACATCGACCAGCGCGTCCAGGAATCGATCAAGGACATGACCGGCGGAGCCATCGGCCTCGCCATGGGGGTCATGGCTGTCGCCACATCGCTTTATTTCGTCGGCCGGAAACTGCTTGAAACCTCGGCGGAGGTGAAAGGGCTGGAGTTCCTCGGCAGCTATGGCAGCGCGGTCCTGGCTTTCCTGGCGGTCGCCATATACGTGCCGCTGAACACCTGGATCGCGGTGAAGCTCGGCAGACTGCTGGAGCGGCTCAACATCCGGATGCAGCAGTCCGAAGGCAGTTATCGCGGCGAGTTGACGACGTTCCTGCGTCGCAGTTTCCACGTCGCCGCCTCACAGGGCGAGAATGTGCAAAAGACGATGCACGACCGGCTTTATGTCGACATCGACCGCACCTGGGCAAGGCTGAACATCGTCAACACCGGCTACCGTTCTTTCGAGCTGGTCTACAATTTCATCGGCGCCCGCATTGTCGCCTACGGGCCGGGCCTCGTCCCCTACATCCACAACCGTTTCGATCTCAAGGGCTACATAACCGGCTCCGAGATGGTCAACTCGCTGATCAGTCAGTGTTCGTGGTTCATCCATGTCATGCCTTCCATTGCGGCTCTGCGGGCCAACAGCCAACGCGTGACCGAACTCGCCAACGCGATCGAAAACGTCCAGCACCCGCAGGAATTCTACAGTCTCACCGGCTGCTCCGATTTCCGCTATGATCGCCAGAACCCGGTTTTCGGCTTGACCATCCAGAAGCTCGAGCTGACCCATCAGGGCGAGGACGCCACGCCGTTCCTGAGTGCTGCGAATTTGCGCTTCCGACGCGGTGAGTGGACGTTCCTGAAGGGCGAGTCGGGTTGCGGCAAGACATCGCTGATCAAGGCAATCAACGGCTTGTGGCCCTATGGCCGCGGTACCATCGTCTTCCCGGAAGGGGTCGAAAGTTTCTATGCCGCCCAGGAGGTCAAGCTGCAGCAGGTCTCGCTGAAGCAACTGGTCTGCCTGCCCGGCTCAGAGCGCGATTACACCGACACGCAGGTTGCATCGGCTTTGCACAGAGCGGGCCTTGGCGATTTTATCGAACACATGGCCGATGAAAGCCGCGAGGGCATGAACTGGGATCAGGTGCTTTCGGGCGGCCAGAAACAGAAGCTGGTTGTCGCTCGTATCGTGCTGCAGCAGCCCGGGCTGCTGTTCCTTGACGAAGCGACCGGCGCGCTCGACCCCGAAGGGAAGATCGCCTTCCATCAGGCGATCAAGGACAATTGTCCAGACGTCACGGTGATCTCGATCATGCACGAGGCCGTGCCGCCAAGGTCGCTTTCAGGCGCCGAATTCTACCACAGCATCGTTGCCATCGCGGACGGCGTCGCGACCAAAAAGCCGCTGGCGCCGAGCCTGCCGGTCGAGCTCACCACCATCCTCGAGCACCCAAGGCCGGTCGAGGAAAGATGGCTGCGCTTCCCTCGCCGCATGAGGCAGAAATAGCGGCGACACAACATCGCTGCCCAGTGTCGGCGGCTGTTCCGTCCGGGCGAAAGCAAAACGTCAGACGCGCTCGCCGTCCTTCACCCGGTAGGTCGGCTTGTACATGGTGACGAGTTCTTCCGCTGCGGTCGGATGCACGGCCATCGTGCGATCGAAATCATCCTTGGTCAGCCCCGCCTTCAGCGGAATGCCGAGAAGCTGCGCCATCTCGCCGGCATCCGGCCCAAGGATATGGGCGCCGAGCACTTTTTTCGAGGCGCCGTCGACCACCAGCTTCATCAGCATTTTTTCGTCGCGGCCCGACAGCGTGTGCCGCATCGGCCGGAAGGTGGCGCGGTAGATCTCAATATCGGAAAAACGTTTTATCGCCTCGTCTTCCGACAGGCCGACCGTGCCGATCTCGGGCTGCGAAAAGACCGCGGTGGCGATTGTATCATGGTCGGGCGCGGTCGGGTTGCCCTTGAAGGCGGTCTCGATGAAGCACATCGCCTCGTGGATCGCCACCGGCGTCAATTGCATGCGGTTGGTGACGTCGCCGATCGCCCAGATGTTGTCGATGTTGGTGCGCGAATATTGGTCGACATTGATAGCGCCGGTCTTGGTCATCTCGATGCCGACGCCCTCAAGACCCATGTTTTCGGTATTGGGAAGACGCCCGATGGCGAGCATGACCTGATCGACCGTCAGTATCTTGCCGCCGGTGACGACAGCATCGAGGCGACCGTCCGGGCGCTTCCTGATCCATTCGGATACGGCATGGCAGAGGATTTTTATCCCCTTCTTTTCCATCGTCTCGTGCAGCATGCGCCTGAGATCCATATCGAAGCGCGAGAGAATCTCCTTGCCGCGATAGACCAGCGTTGTGTCGACGCCGAGGCCGTGAAAGATGTTGGCGAATTCGACGGCAATATAGCCGCCGCCCTCGATCATGATCGCGTTCGGTAATTCCTTGAGGTCGAAGGCCTCGTTGGAAAAGATGCAGTGCTCGTGGCCGGGCAGAGCCGGGTGCGGCGCTGGGCGGCCGCCGGTGGCGATGAGAATCTGGTCGGCGGTGACGGTGCGGTCGTCGCCGAGAAGATGCACCACATGCGGATCGACCAGCATGGCGCGCGACTGAAACGTCTCGCCGCCGGCACCTTGGACATTCTTCCTGTAGATGGCTTCCAGCCGGCTGATCTCGCGATCCTTGTTGGCAACCAATGTCTGCCAGTCGAAGCTCGCCTGCGGCACGGTCCAGCCATAACCTGCGGCGTCGGCAAAATGTTCGGGAAATTGCGAGGCATAGACATAGAGCTTCTTCGGCACGCAGCCGCGAATGACGCAGGTGCCGCCAAAACGGTATTCCTCGGCAATGCCGACGCGCTTGCCGAGTGCCGCCGCCATGCGCGCCGCCCTCACCCCGCCGGAGCCGCCGCCGATGACGAAAAGATCGTAGTCGTAACCGGCCATGGTGCGGCTCCTTGCCCTTCAAAATGTTTGAGACAGGTAGGCTGCAAACCACCGAAAGAAAAGCCCGGACCACCACGCTGCGCATGCTGTCGGACGCGCAACGGACGCCGGGCTTTCCGGTCCAGCAGCGATAACGCCGCCGGGAAATATGCTCAGTTCTTCGGTGCTTCCGGCTCCGTACCAGCCGCAGGAGCCGCGGCGTTCGCCGGTGCGGCCGGCGCGGCGGCCTTCGCTGCCGCGGCCAGCGTTTCGCCGACCTGCTGGGCGAGATCGCGAGCGACGCCGTTCTGCCAGATGTCGGCCGCCTTGAGCAGGTCACGTGTCACGGCCGGGCCGCTGTCGAGCAGCTTCTTGCCGGAATCGGAATTGTAGAAAGCGGCGATTTCGGTAAGCTCTTTTTCGGAAAATACCTTGGCGTAGGCCATGGCTGCTTCCTTCTCCAGATCGGCGCGGCGCGAGGCCAGCGCCAGAGCCTTTTCGCTAACCGTTCTGCCGATCAGCTCCTGCATGTCCGGGTTCTTTTGGATAAGCTGCTGCTGAAGCGCGGCGGCGGCTTGCGGCAGGATGTTGTCGAACGGGTCCGTCGCGTGGATCGCCGCGACGGCGGCGCGGGCCGCCTTCAGATGCCCGTCGGTGACGTCCTGCGAGAACGCCGGCGATGAAAACGCAAAGACGGCTGAAGCTGCCAGAATGGCAGAAAAACGGCGAACCCGGTTATGCAACGTCATGATCGATAGAACTCCCTGGTTTTCGGGCGGCATGGACGGTTTGGATGCCGTCGCCGGCTATGATGGCCGCTGATGCCAGCCCGATGAAAAGACCATGCTCGACCACGCCCGGAATGGCATGGAGAGCATTCGAAAGCGCTCTTGTATCCGGAATGCGGCCAAAAGATGCATCGAGGATAAAGTGGCCGCCGTCTGTAACAAAAGGCTGCCCACCCGTCATCCTCAATGTGACGGGACCGGAAAGGCCGAGCCTTTCGGCCGCCGCGGCGACCGCGATTTCCGTGGCACGCAGGCCGAACGGGTTGACCTCGATGGGCAGTGGAAAACGGCCGAGCGTCTCGACCATCTTCGAACGGTCGGCAATGACGATCATCCGAGCGGAAGCCGCCGCTACGATCTTTTCGCGTAGCAGCGCACCGCCGCCGCCCTTGATCAATGTCAGCGCCGGATCGATCTCGTCGGCGCCATCGATGGTAAGGTCGAGTTCGGGCGTTTTTTCCAGCGTCGACAGCGGCACGCCAAGCTCGCCGCAAAGGATGGCGGTGCGCTCCGAGGTCGGCACGCCGATAATGGTGAGGCCGGTGGCGACCTTTTCGGCGAGCAGCCGGACGAACTCTTCGGCCGTCGAGCCGGTGCCGATGCCGAGCCGCATGCCGTCGCTCACATGGGCGAGCGCTGCCCGTGCGGCTTCGACCTTCAATTGTCTCGCATCCATGTCGCGCCCCAAAATTTGTATCGGCGCTCCTAGCATCTTTGCCCGTCCGGTCAAAGACTTTGCCCTGTGGATTGACCAAGCACTGCTTGCCTGGATGGGCTGAAGCGGCTATCGCCTGCCGGCAGCGCAATCGTCACAGGACAGGCCATGACCCGACCGATCATCGTGTTCGACCTCGACGGGACGCTGATCGATACAGCGCCAGACCTGCTCGACAGCCTCAACCACAGCCTTGCCGCCAGCGAACTGGTAGCCGTCGACGAGGCCGGCTTCAAGCGTTTCGTCGGCCATGGCGGGCGGGTGATGATCGAGCGCGCGCATGCCGCGCAGCAAAGATCGCTGGCAGTGGAGGAACACGACCGATTGCTAAAGCTGTTCCTTGATCACTACACCGACAACATCCCGGGCAAATCGCGCCCCTACCCCGGCGTCGTCGAGACGATCGCCCGATTCGAAGCAGCCGGCTATCTCCTGGCCGTCTGCACGAACAAGTACGAAGCCAACTCGGTGGCGCTGATCGAGGCGCTCGGCCTGGCGAAGCATTTCGCGGCGATTTGCGGTCAGGACACGTTTTCGTTCCGCAAGCCCGACCCGCGCCATCTGACCGAAACCATCGTGCTGGCCGGCGGCGATCCGCACCGCGCGCTGATGGTGGGTGATTCGCAGACCGACATCGATACGGCGAAAGCCGCGGGCATTCCCGTGGTGGCGGTCGATTTCGGCTACACCGACCGCCATGTGCGCGAATTCGAACCATCGGCGGTGATCTCGCATTTCGATGCGCTGACGCTTGGTCTGGCCGAACGCCTGATTGCCGCTGCGGGGCACTGAACGACGGCGACCGGGTCGCTCCCGGCGGAGTTGCATTCGGTCTTCGTCGGAACGCCCGGACATCGCCTTGACTTCCCCGGCCGGCCGGCCTTATATCGCGGCGCGCTTGGCCTTCGGGCAACGAGCGGGCGATTAGCTCAGCGGGAGAGCACACCCTTCACACGGGTGGGGTCGCAGGTTCAATCCCTGCATCGCCCACCAATACCCGCTTCCGGTACAAAGCTACCATCCGCTTCGCAGCCGCCGACGCTTCGAACTTCCGCCTCATGGCCAGGTTTGCCATGACCCGGTTCATGCGATTCGCCAGGCAGCTGGGTACACATCACTAAGCGCTGTCTACCCTTGGAATCGCTCGAGCTGCACATTGAACGCGGCCGGGAGAAAGTTGACGGACGATAAAATCGTCCTAGGTGAACTGCTATCTCAGTGGCCCGCGAACTGACGAGGGGAAATCGCCGTCGACCTCCTGCTCAGACCAGATGAAACTGCGCAATTGCAAATGCGTCCGGCTTCCGCGAACATTGCTGGACCCCATCAAGGGCCCGTAGCGGCCGACCCGAAACTGAGCCCTGGCTTCCCAGCCCGCTGTCATGGCGGCCTCGGGGATGACCCTGGATCCAGCCAGCGACCTTAAAGTCAAAAGGGAGGAATAACCGATGAACCTGACAAAACACCTTGCCGGTGTGGTGATCGCGTCGACCTGTCTGTGTGTGCCGGCGCTGGCGCAGACCAAGTTGACCATGTGGTATCACGGCGCCGGCAATGAGGTGGAGTCGCGAATCCTCAACCAGATCATCTCCGACTTCAACACCAGCCAGTCCGACTGGACGGTGACCATCGAGAGCTTCCCCGAGAAGAGCTACAACGATTCCGTTGCGGCGGCGGCCCTGGCGGGCAACCTGCCCGACATCCTGGATGTGGACGGGCCCGTCATGCCCAATTGGGCCTGGGCCGGCTATCTGCAGCCGCTGCCGATCGACGAGAGCGAGTTCGCCGACTTCCTGCCCGGCACCAAAGGCGTGTGGGATGGCAAGCTCTATTCGGTCGGTCTGTGGGAGGCGGCGGTGGCGCTTTTTGCACGCCAATCGACGCTGGATGAATTGGGCTTGCGCACCCCGACCCTCGACAAGCCCTGGTCGAGAGAGGAATTCATGGCCGCGCTCGATGCCGCCAAGGCCTCCGGCAAATATGAATTCGCCCTTGATCTCGGCATGAACGACCAGGCCGAGTGGTACTCCTATGCCTTCTCGCCGTTCCTGCAGAGCTTCGGCGGCGACATTGTCGACCGTTCGACCTACAAGACCGCGGAAGGCGCGCTGAACGGCGAGGCTGCGCAGGCCTTTGGCAAGTGGTGGCAATCATTGTTCACCGGAGGCTATGCGCCGGGCACCAGTGAGGACCCGGCCGATCAGCAGACCGGTTTCATCGGCGGCAAGTTCGCCTTCCAGTGGAACGGCAATTGGCGCGCGGTGGCAACGATGGAAGCCGTGGATGACGTTGTCTTCCTTCCAGCCCCCGATTTCGGCGCCGGCAACAAGATCGGCGCGGGATCCTGGCAGTTCGGCGTCTCGGCCAAGTCCAAGCATCCGGAAGGCGCTGCCGAGTTCATCAAGTTCGCCGCGCAGGACAAGTACCTGGCCGCCTTCTCCGACGGCATCGGCCTGATCCCGCCGACGCCCTCGGCGGCGCAGATGACGAAGAACTACAAGGATGGCGGCCCGCTCGCGGTGTTCTTCGACCTCTCCAAAGCACAAGCTCTGGTGCGCCCGGTCACCCCGGGTTACGTGGTCCAGGCCAAGGTCTTCACCAAGTCATTGGCCGATATCGCCAATGGTGCCGACGTGGCCGACACGCTTGACGCGGCGGTCGACGAGATCGACGCCGACATCGAAAGCAATGGTGGCTACGGCCACCGCTAGATCTGTCGCGCCGGGGTCCTCGCCAGCCGCGGACTCCACCCTCTTTGGCTTGCTGGGCGGATACGGCAAATGGCGTCGAAACTAACCCTGTCGAACCGGGCGGGCTGGACATTCGCCCTGCCGGGCTTCGCACTCATCTTTACATTCATCGTCCTGCCGTTTTTCTTCGCGATCGGTCTGTCATTGACAAATCAGCGGCTGCTGTCGCCGAACCCCACCCAGTTCGTCGGGTTGGAAAACTATCAGCAGCTCCTGGGCCTTGCGGTGGTGACCCTTGAGCCAGAGCGCAACGATGCTGGCGAAATGATCCGAAACGAGGCCGGCGAAATCCAGTATCCGCGCCTGCGTGCGATCACCCGTAGCGACGACTATCCTCAGTATCGCGGCATGCGCGAGTGGTTTCGCTGGCAGTCCGGCGAGAACGTCATGATCGTCATCGCCAGCGACGTTGTGTTCATGAAGGCGCTGGTAAACACCGTCCTGTTCGTCCTGGTCGTGGCGCCGGTGCAGGGCAGCCTCGCGCTGATGCTTGCTTTGCTGATCAACCACAAGGTCAGGGGCATCAACCTGTTCCGGACCATCTACTTCATGCCGGTGGTGGTCTCCATCGTCGTGGTCTCGCTCCTTTGGCGGTTCATCTATGACGGCCAGAACGGGCTGTTGAACAGCATCCTCCAGGCCCTCACCTTCGGCCTCTTCCCGCCCGTCGACTGGCTCGGCAATCCCTCGACCGCGCTGCCCGCAGTCATGGCCATGTCGATCTGGCAGGCCGTCGGCTTCCATATGGTCATCTGGCTAGCCGGGTTGCAGACGATCAGCCCGACGCTCTACGAGGCCGCCGCCATCGAGGGGGCTTCGATATGGCAGACCTTCCGCTATGTCACCTGGCCGGGCCTGCGCAACACCGCCGTGCTTGTCCTTGTCGTGATCACCATGCAGGGCTTCGCGCTTTTCGCCCAGATCGACGTGATGACCAATGGCGGTCCGCTCGACAGCACCCAGACCCTCGTCTTCCAGGCGGTCGAGCGCGGCTACGGCAAGCAGGACATCTCCGGCGGCTCGACCATCTCGGTCATCCTGTTCGCGATCGTGCTGGCGATCTCACTCACTCAGCGCTGGCTGACACGGGAGCGTTAAGATGGCCTTCAATCCTGACAATTACGGCCTGAGGCTCTTCGTCCGCTATCTGGTGCTGTGCCTGATTGCCTTGATCTTCATCTTTCCGCTCGTGTTCATGATCAACTCGAGCTTCAAGCCCGACAGTCAGCTCCTCGCGGACACCTCCAGCCTGCGTGCTTTCCTGCCCGTCGGGGACATCAGCCTCAACAACTATTTCGGAGCGTTCCGGCGGGCGCCTGTCGGCCTGTTCGTCCTAAACTCGGTTCTGGTCACCGGGGCGACCGTCCTTCTCTCATTGTTGATCTGTTCGCTGGCCGCATTCTCCTTCGCTTTCCTGCGGTGGAAGGGGCGCGACGTGGTGCTCTCGATCGTCATCGCCACGCTGATCATCCCTTTCGAGACCATCGCTATCCCGCTCCTGCTCCTGGTCTCGAAACTGCCCTGGATCGGGCTTGATGGGCTGCACTGGGGCTGGCTCAACACCTACAGGGTACAGATCATCCCCTGGATCGCCGATGGGCTGACGATCTTCCTGTTCGTGCAGTATTTCAAAGGACTGCCGGGCGAGCTAATCGAGGCAAGCCGGGTGGAGGGCGCGAGCTGGTGGCAGGTCTACTGTCGCGTTGTCATGCCGCTTTCAGGGCCGGTTCTGGCGACTGCCGCCATCCTGAAGTTCCTCGTGATGTACAACCAATATCTCTGGCCGCTTATCGTCGTGCAGCAGGAAAACTACCGCCCGGTCATGGTCGGTCTCGGCTACTTCTTTCAACTCAACGTCGCCTGGGGCGAAGTCATGGCCTATCTCACCCTTATCACCGTCCCGGTGCTGATCTTCTATCTCTTCCTGCAGCGCGCCTTCATCGCATCGATCGCCTCGACCGGTGTGAAGGGCTGAATGCATGGTTCTCGCGCTCAAACGCCAGTGGATCTGGGACGACTGGTACGCCCATGACGGCAAGCGCGGGCACGGCTATTTCCTCAAGGCCGACCAATCGATCGGTGATCCCGGATTGCCGCACATGAACCAGGGAGCCATTGCTTATGGCTGAGGTCTCGCTCAAGGCCGTCAAGAAATCCTATGGTCGCGTCGACGTCATCAAAGGCGTCGATATCCACATCAACGATGGCGAGTTCGTCGTCTTTGTCGGACCGTCAGGTTGCGGGAAGTCCACCTTGCTGCGGGTGATCGCCGGACTCGAGGACATAACCGAAGGCATCCTCGAGATCGGAGGCCGGGTGGTCAACGAACTCCCACCCAAGGAACGCGGTGTTGCGATGGTGTTCCAGAACTATGCCATCTTTCCGCACATGACGGTGCGCGAGAATATCGCGTTCGGCCTTACGATCGCGGGCGCTTCCAAGCAGGAAAAGGAGCAGAAGGTGGCCGAGGCCGCACGCATCCTGCAAATGGAACATCTGCTCGACCGCCGCCCAAGTCAACTTTCGGGCGGCCAGCGCCAGCGAGTCGCTATCGGGCGCGCAATCACCCGGAAACCGTCCGTATTCCTGTTTGACGAGCCGCTCTCCAACCTCGATGCCGCGCTGCGCATGGACATGCGTATGGAAATCGGCCGGCTGCGCAGGCAACTTGGCACAACGATGATCTATGTCACCCATGACCAGGTCGAGGCGATGACGCTGGCTGACAGGATCGTCGTCCTCAAGGACGGTCAAGTCATGCAGATAGGAGCGCCGATGGAACTCTATCACGAGCCGGCCAACAGGTTCGTAGCCGGCTTTCTAGGAGCCCCGTCGATGAATTTCCTGAAGGTCGACGTCCTCGACCTCGATGGCGAAGCGGCAACAGTTGGCAATCAATCCCTGGAGCCGATCAGGGTAGCGACCAGAAGGCGCTCCTTCCGGAAAGACGGCAAGGCCATCCTGGGTATCCGTCCGCAGTACCTCCGGGCGGCGCAACCTGGAGAAGGCATGCTGCATGGCGTCGTGGCACATACCGAGCGGTTGGGCAGCGAGACGGTCGTGGACCTGACACTTCGCGACGATCACGAGCTCATTGCCGCCTTCGATGAAGACAAGATCTTTGAACCGGGTAACGCCCTGGAGCTCACGTTCGACACGGCCTTAGCCCATCTCTTCCCCGACGAGGCGTGAGTTGCAGACGTGAGCAACGACAACGCGATGCGGCGGCGCGATTCGCGAGTGTCCATTCCAGAACCCCGGAACAAACCTGCATGGCCGCGAGTTTCTACTCCTTGAAGAGTGAGGGAAAGCCATGTCCAGACGTGTTTTGGCGACAGGTGTCGTAGTCCTCCTTCTCGGCGGACCGGCCCTTGTCGCAGACGGAACCCAGCTGCCGCCGCAGAATGCCAGGAAACTGTCGGAAATAATCGCCAAGGTCGAGCAGCGCGACGACTTTCGCTACGTCGACGAGGTCGGCTGGGACAGCGGCTCCTACACCGTCACCTATTACACGACCGACAAGGCGAAGGTCGAAATCACCTACGATCCGGTGACAGCCGAGCCGAAATAGATCGCGGCCATCTTCCCCCAGCCGATATGTGCGGCCGGCTTTCTCTTGAAGGACCGGGAACAATTCCGGCAGGTTACAGCGCAGCCTGGGGACGATCCCTCGGAAGCGGGCGGCGGCGTGGCTTCACCAAGAGCGGGGCGACGGTTCCCGCACGCTTTTCGGCATCCCCTTGCGCCGATGCGCCTTTGATGGCTGACTGCGGCGTGATCATTGAGCCGCACGGGGGTGGGCATGGCGACGGCAAAGCATGTGGCGAAACGCGTTCTGATGATGCTCGCCGGCTATTTCGTTGCGGTGCTGGTCGGACTGTTCGCAGTAGTAACGATCTATGGTGCATTGAGTTCGCTGCCTGATGCACCGGCGTATTTCGATCTCATGGGGGTCTCCCCCATCGCGGCGCTGGTCGTGCCGCCGCTCGGCATGTTGATCTATTTCCTGACGATCATGATGACCGGCCTGCAGACGCTGATCTTCGCGCTGATCGCCGAATTGTTTTCGCTGCGCAGTTTTTGGCTGCATATGGTCTTCGGCGCCGCAGCAGCGGCTGCCGGCTTCTTCCTGATCTGGCCGAGCGCGCCGGAGGACCTGAGCCCCGAGCGCTGGGCCGATATCGGCATCATCGCCGCCGCCGGTCTGGTCGCCGGCCTGGCTTACTGGCTGATTGCCGGGCGCGAGGCCGGCTTCCGGCTCCCGCTCTCCCTACGCTAATGTATGTCGCGCAAAAGTGTGCAGCGGTTTTGCGATAACGACATGCATAAAACAAAACAGCAACCTAAAGCGCGTCGCATGAGGCCGGTCAAACGCGACGCGCTTTAGAATCTCAGCTTGCCGGCGAGCGCACCGCTTCCGTGCTGTCGAGTGCCTGCTGCAGCCGCGTGTCGCGGTCATAGACGTCGCTGAAATATTCGACTTTGCCGGACATGTCCGGCCAGGCGGTGAAATAGGCGACATAGATCGGGATCGTGCGCGCCACCTTTTCGGTCGAATGTCCGTGCTTCAGCTTCTCCGCAATGTAGTCGACCGAGGTGCCGAGCACGGCCGCCGCCATGCCGCGCGGATCCTGCAGACGAACGCAGCCATGGCTGAGCGCGCGCATGTCACGCTGGAAAAACGACTTTTGCGGCGTATCGTGCATGTAGATTGCGTGCTTGTTGGGGAACAGGATCTTCAGTTCGCCCAGCGCATTGGCCTCGCTCGGCAGCTGGCGCACGCCATAAGGTACTTTCGCGCCATAGGCACCCCAATTGACCGAGGAGGAGGGAATGCGCTTGCCGCGCCCGTTGATCACTTCGTAGCCGGCGCGGTCGAGATAGCCGGGATCCCTGCGCAGCCGGGGCAGCATCTCGTTGACGAGGATCGACTGCGGCACGCCCCAATAGGGATGGAAGTCGACCTGCTCGACCTGATCGTAGAAGAAGGAAGTCTGGTTGGTGGTCTTGCCGATGACGGCGCGAGTCTTCAGCTTCTCCTCGCCATTTTCGATGTAGCTCGCCGTGAAGGCCGGCTGGTTGATGAAGACGCGCGGACTGCCGAGATCGGATGGCAGCCAGCGCAACTCTTCCAGCGCGACCTGCACCTTTTGAATCTTGTCGGCCTTGGACGTCCCGACCAGCGCCGCGACGGTGCGCGGACCGATGACGCTGTCGCCCTTCATGCCAGCCTTCTTCTGCACTGCCTTGATAACCGGCACCAGTTCCGGATCATAGACCTCGCTGGTGGCGAGCCTGGCCAATATCTCGCCATAGGCGCCGCCCATCTCGTCGTCTAGATTGCGCGCGATCTTCGCCAGAAGCTTCGGCAGTTCGGGGCTGGTCTGCCCAGGTTTCAGCAACAGCTTGGGGTCAACGACGATCTCGTCTTCGGCGCTGGCCTGAAGTGATTCCAGTTCGACGCGCAGCGCCTGGTATTCCGCATTCTGCGGATGCCGTGATTCGAGATAGGTGCGCACTTGCTGGGTGCGCACCAGCGTTTTCAGCACGCCTTCGATGTCGAGCGGCTTGGCCGGGAAATCATAGTAGCCGGTGATGCGATTGGGATCGACGCGGCCGCTTTGCGCGTCGTGGACATAGCGCAAGACGCGCGCCGACAGCGCCATCTCGAAGCGGACGAGTTCCTGCAGCCGCGCATCGGCCCCGCCGGTCGATGCGCCGGCGGCGGGCACTTCAACCGAATAGTCGGCCGGCGTCAGGCCATAGCTCGTCGCCTCGCCAAGCACCCGCACCGCATCCTGCGCGCGACCGTTTGGGCCGGTCCCGGTCACCCAGATGAAATCCGGATTGGCCGAGTAATAAGCGATCAACGCCTTGGCAATGTCAGGTTCCGCATAGAGCTCGTAGTCGCCGAGCCCGGCAATCGCTTCGCGAAAGGCGTCGCTGGTGAGCGACGGTACAAAGGCAGCGTCCTGTGGTGCCACCGGCTGTGGTGCTGCCATCAATGTCGCAAAATCGACACGCACCAGCCGGTCGGCCTTATAGGTATAGTAGGACGGGCTGTTGATCCTGCTGCCACCACCAGCGAATTCTCTCGGCCTCGGTCTGTGCCTCGGCGGCGGAGGGAAATCACCGTGGGGCGCGCGCCTGATACCACCGCCGAAAAGCCTCTCGAAAAGCCCTTGCGCGTCCGCCTGCGGCATGCCGAAGGCCAGCATTACCGTGACAACTGCAAGCGGCATCACGGTTGCTTTGTTTCCGAGGAATTTCATGGATCACCCGCTCCGGCTGCAACCGGTTCCCGTTCCGTATCGCTTGACGGTCTCGCCCACCGCACGGCGGGATGTAAGACGCGACCACACCGATTCATACCGATTTCGTTAAGCTTCCATAAATTTCGGCTATCCTGTTGCAGAACAGTTTCACAACGCCGTGACAACTAAAGCGAATTGGGCCCGCTCCGGTTCCCGAAAATAGTGCATGGGTCAGGCGTTGGCGCCGCCGTCGATCGTCAGTGCGGCGCCTGTCACAAAGCGCCCTTCGGGACCGGCCAGCCAGGCGACCATCCCGGCGATCTCTTCCGCCTTGCCGAAGCGGGGCGTCGCCATCTTCTGTCGCTGGTGCTCGGCGTGCGGGCCACTGGCCGGGTTCATATCGGTATCGGTCGAGCCAGGATGAACGACGTTGGCGGTGATGCCGCGCGAACCGAGGTCGCGCGCCAATGCCTTGGTCAAGCCGACCAGTGCCGCCTTGCTGGCCGAGTAGGCGCTGAGGCTGGTGTCGGTGACACGCTCCGCCAGATTGCTGCCGATCGAGATGATCCTGCCACCCTCGCCCATATGCACGACTGCCGCCTTCGAGGCCACGAACGGGGCTCTGACATTGACCTCCATGGTTTCATCGAAGTCGGCGAGCGGCAATTCATCGATCGGCGCGGCGCGCCAGATACCGGCGCTGTTGACGAGGATGTCCAGTCGCCCGAAGGTCTTCACTGCCTCGCTGACCGCCTCCTGGATCGCGGCAGCGTCGCGATTGTCGGCTTTGAGAGCAATGGCGCGACCGCCGGCTGCCTCGATTTCCCCGACGACAGCGCGGGCCTGCTCCTCGCCATTCACGTAAGTGAGTGCGACGCTGGCGCCGTCGGCCGCGAGCCTTCGCGCAATCGCTGCGCCGATGCCGCGGCTGCCGCCGGTGACGAGCGCAGCCTTGCCGTTCAAGCCTTGCGATGACATTCTTTTCTCCTTTTTTGTAATGATCGATACATAAATGTCTGCCAGCCTTGCCCGGGTGCGTCAATAGATTTATGTATCAATCAACACAGAAAGGATGCCATGCCCGAACGAGGCCGTCCCCGCACCTTCGATCGAACCGCTGCCTTGCGGCGCGCAATGGAGGTGTTTTGGGCCAAGGGCTACGAAGGGGCATCGATGAGCGAGCTGACCGCGGCGATGGGCATCAACTCGCCCAGCCTCTACGCCGCCTTCGGCAGCAAGGAAGCGCTCTTCCTCGAAGCGGTCGAGCTCTACACGCAGGTCGAAGGCACCGATATCTGGTCCGCACTGGAAAAGTCGCCGACGGCGCGCCAGGCGGTCGAGCGCTTCTTGCGCCAGACGGCCAAGGCCTATTCGCAGACCGATCGTCCGCAAGGCTGCCTGATCGCACTCGGCGCGCTGCATCAGGACTCAAGCCGCGGCGCCATCTGCGATGACCTGCGCCGCCGTCGCGCCGAAAACCGCGCAGCCTTGCTGAGACGGCTGGAACGCGGCGTGGCGGAAGGCGAATTGCCGGAAAATTTCGACTGCCGCACGGCTGCGACCTTTTATGCGACTGTGCAGCACGGCATGTCGATCCAGGCGCGCGACGGCGCATCGCGCGCCGCCCTTCTGGCGACGGTGTCTGGGGCCATGGCGGCGTGGAAGGTGATGGCCGGCACGGACGCGGCATGACAACCGCGACCGCTATGGCGGCTGGACTCCGGGTTGGGCCGGAAAAGCAAGATGTTCAGGTCAATGCAGCAGCGACGGTTCCCGGTGTTCGGCAACGAAACCGATCGCGCGCTCGACCACGCCCCTATCGGCGAGAATGCGGCGATGGCCGAGCCCATCGGCCCAGTAAAGCCTGATATGGTCGCCGGCGCCGGCATAGAGCCTTGCATGGTCGGCGGACACTTCGCGGTCGTCTGGCGCATGGATGACCAGCGTTGGCACCGGCGTGCTGGCAAGCTGGCGGTCGCCGGTGAATTCGTGCAGCGGTCGGCCGGCGATGCGTTCGACCCGGTCGGCCATAGCGGCCTGCGAGCGTGGGCCGACACTGAGCATGCGGCTGAAATCATTGAAAATCGCCGGCAGGGAGCTCGGCGCCGCGATCAGCACCAGCCGCTCGGCCGCCAGCGGCGGAATGTTCTTGACCGAACCGACAACGGCATTGGCGGCGACGGCACCGCCGAAGGAATGGCCGACGACCGCCACGAACGGACCGAACCATTCGCCGGTCAGCCGTGCGGCTTCGACAGCGCTGACCAGTGTCAGCCGGCGGCCCTGCGATTGGCCGTGGCCCGGCAGGTCGAGCGAGACAACCTTGTAACCGGCGTCACGATAGGCTTCGATCAGCGCGCGCATATATTCGGTGCGCGAACGCCAGCCATGGATGACGAGCACCGTGCCGGCGGCCCGCCTGCCCGGCTCTGGCCTGAATTCATGCACCATGACGCAGCCGTTTTTGGTCTTCAGCCGATGATGGCGCGCCTCGGCCATGAAGCCGGCGGCGCGGTCGACGGCGCGTCGCTCGCCGTCGCTGAGAACCTTGGCGTTCGGCGTGCGGCAGAACAGTTCGAACGCCGCGCGCCCTGTAAGGCGGGGAGCCACGTGTTCGGCGGCAGCAAACACGCCCCGGATGACCTTCAATCCAAATGATGCCATAGTGGCGACCCATCCATTCGTTCAAGCATGAACATAATAGTTCAAACATGAACATTAAACAAGAGCTACCCTGGGACAACCCGCGTTTTCGCAACTGGGTCGCGGTGGCGCGCGCCTGCCATGTGCTGGAGCGCACGCTGGCGGTGAAGCTCGCGCCGCTGGACCTGAAGCCGGCGCAACTCGACGTGCTGATGAACCTGTACCGCCATCCCGGCATGTCGCAGCACGATCTCGCCCGCCGGCTGCTGGTGGGCCGCTCCAACGTCACCATGCTTTTGCCGCAACTCGAGACACGCGGCCTGCTGCGCCGCGAAGGCGATCGGAAAGACAAGCGGGTGCTGCGGCTGACCTTGACCGAAGCCGGCACGGAACTGCTGATGCAGGCGCTGAAGGTCCATATGGCGCTGATCGAGAAAGCGATGAGCCAGTCGACGCCGGAGCAATGCGACATGATCGGCGAGCAGATGCGCAAGATTGCCGACGTGCTCAAGGAAGCGTGACCCGCTCACCACATCGACTTTTTCGCGCGCTCCGGCCATTCCCTGTCGTAAGCCTCGCCGTCGATGGCTTTCCGGCTGGTGATTTCCAGGATTTTTCCGGGTGTCGGCAGCGACTTCGGGTCGACATGCCTCGCCGGGTTCCACAATTCCGACCGGACAATGGCGCGGGCGCACTGGAAATAGACCGAATCGATATCGATGACCGTGACCGAACGCGCCGGTCGGCCGTCGACGCTGAACGAGGCACACAGCGCGGCATCAGTGGTGATGTGGGCGCGGCCGCTGACGCGCAGCGTCGTGCCGCAGCCTGGGACCAGGAACAACAGGCCGACGCGCGGATCGCGAATGATGTTTCTTAGCGAATCAGCACGGTTGTTGCCGCGCCGGTCCGGCATCATCAGGGTTTTCGGATCATGGATGCGGACGAAGCCGGCGAGATCGCCGCGCGGCGAGCAATCCAGCCCCTCCGGCCCGCTGGTCGCGAGCGCGACAAAAGGCGAGGCCTCGATGAAGGCGGCGTACTCGGGAATCACATGGTCGAGTTCCTTGACCAGCGAGGTCTCGCCGGGCAGACCATAGAGCGCTTCGAGCTGTTCGACCGTGGTAATGACGGACATGTTTTCGTCTCCGCGTATCCGCCGCCGCTACTCGATATCGGTGACGTTTTGACGACGGGGCCTGGGCCGGCGCTACCGATCGCGGCTTAGCCCCTTCTCTTCCAGCTCGGCGAGATAGGCGGCCCAGCGTGCGTCCTTCTCATGACCCAGCGTATGCAGGTAATTCCAGGTGAAGATGCCGGTATCATGAAAATCGTCGAAGGTGATGCGGACGGCATAGTTGCCGACCGGTTCGATCTTCAGGATCGCAACGTTGCGCTTGCCGGGAACGGTCACGCGCTGTTCGGGCGAATGGCCCTGCACTTCGGCCGATGGCGAGGCCACCCGCAGCAGCTCCGCCGGCAGTTCGAACGGCTGATGGTCCGGGAATGTCACGGTAAGCAGCCTGCGGTCCTTCGAGACCCTGAGTTCCTTCGGCGCCGTCATAGTGATAAGTTCCGCATCATCTGTCCTTTCCCTACGCCGCTTCGCGCAGCGGGAAAAGGCCGCTTCGAAACTTCCGACACGATCTGTCGGTGGCGCGATGTTGCCCAGGATCGAAACTTCTTATCTTGAATGGCAGGTTGGATCGTATCACATAGCCATATATAACGAAGCCGTTCGCAGCCATGGGAAACGCACCAGCATGGACATGATCGATCCTTTTGGTCGCACGATCAGCTATCTGCGCGTGTCGGTCACCGACCGCTGCGACTTCCGCTGTACCTATTGCATGGCCGAGGACATGGCGTTCCTTCCCAAGAAGGATCTGCTGTCGCTGGAAGAGCTCGACCGGCTATGCACGGTTTTCATCGAAAAGGGCGTCAGGAAATTGCGTCTTACCGGCGGCGAGCCGCTGGTGCGCAAGAACATCATGCATCTGGTGCGTCAGATTTCGCGTCATCTCGAGAGCGGCGCTCTGGAAGAACTGACGCTGACCACCAACGGCTCGCAGCTTTCGCGCTTTGCCGCTGAGCTCGCCGATTGCGGGGTCAAGCGCATCAACGTTTCACTGGACACGCTGGACCCGGAAAAATTCCGCCGGATCACCCGCTGGGGCAATCTCGACAAGGTCATGGACGGCATCGACGCTGCGCAGGCAGCGGGGCTGAAGGTGAAGCTCAATGCGGTGGCGCTGAAGGATTTCAACGACGCCGAGCTGCCCGAGATGCTGCGCTGGGCGCACGGCCGCGGCATGGAGTTAACGGTCATCGAAACCATGCCGATGGGCGAGATCGACGCCGACCGTACCGACCAGTATCTGCCGCTGTCGCTGCTGCGCGCAGCACTTGAGCGGCAGTTTACGCTGACCGACATCCCCTACAAGACCGGTGGTCCGGCCCGCTACGTCCACGTCGCCGAGACTGGTGGCAGGCTCGGCTTCATCACGCCGATGACGCATAATTTCTGCGAGAGCTGCAACCGCGTCCGGCTGACCTGCACCGGCACGCTCTATATGTGCCTCGGCCAGGAGGATGCCGCCGATCTGCGTGCACCATTGCGTGCATCCGAAGGCAATGAACTGGTCGCCGACGCCATCGATGAAGCCATTGGCCGCAAGCCCAAGGGCCATGATTTCATCATCGACCGCCGTACCAACCGTCCCTCGGTGTCGCGGCACATGAGTGTCACCGGCGGCTGATCTTCTCGGTCACAACGCCGAAATAAATCCTGCCGCTCTTGCGAGAAGGATGTAGCGGGCCGCGAAAGGCTGTGGCCCAGCCCTTTAACGTTGCTGTCTTATGACCGGCTGCTACAGGCTTGATGCAAAAGCACAACCGGTAACGCCTTTGCTTCTTTCCCCAAATCTTCGCGGCGCGCTGTTCATGGTGGTGGCCATGATTGGTTTCACCCTCAACGACGCGATCACCAAAGTCTCGTCGGAATCCATGAACATGGCGCAGGTCATGCTGATCCGCGGCGCCTTCGCTTCGCTTTTCGTGGGCCTGCTTGCCTGGCAACGCGGTGCGCTCGCCCTGCCCGGCTCGATGCTGCAGCCGATGGTTGCGGTGCGCGTCGCCGGCGAAGCCGGTGCCACGGTGTCGTTCCTCATCGCCCTTGCCCATCTGCCGATTGCCAATGTCTCGGCCGTGCTGCAGGCGCTGCCGCTGGCCGTGACGATGGGCGCAGCGCTTGTGTTCAACGAAGGCGTCGGCTGGCGGCGCTGGCTGGCCATCGCCATCGGTTTTGCCGGCGTGCTGATCATCGTGCGGCCCGGCTTCGACGGGTTCAGCATCTATTCGCTGCTGGCGCTGGCCTGCGTCGGCTGTTGTGCGGTGCGTGACCTGGCCACCAAGCGGATACCGCAAGCCATTCCGACATTGCTGGTGTCGACCACAACGGCACTCGCCATGACAATGCTCGGCGCGGCGCTGCTTTTGCCAATGGGCGGGTGGACACCGATGACGGGTGAAAGCACGGCGTTCCTGGCATTGGCGGCAGTGCTCGTGGTCATCGGTTACCAGTTCATCATCATGGCGATGCGGGTGGGCGACATCTCGTTCATCGCGCCGTTCCGCTACACAGCCCTGCTCTGGTCGATCCTGCTTGGCCTGTTCATCTTCGGCGACGTCCCCGACCTGCCGATGATCCTCGGCGCCATCGTCATCGTCGGCTCCGGCCTCTACGCACTTTACCGCGAACGGATCGTCGGCCGGCGAAAGACAGCCGCCGAAAGCGCTGGACCTGATATGGCGCCGGACGGCATATAGGCTTGCCGTTCGCGGCGAGTGACCGCATGGACGATAGACGATGACTAAAGAGATTGCCGGCGTCATTCTGGCCGGTGGCCAGTCGCGGCGAATGGGCGGCGGCGACAAGGGCCTGCTTGCGCTTGGCGGCGGCAGCCTGCTGGACCATATCGTTGCGCGCTTTGCTCCGCAGGTCGGTCCGCTGGTGCTCAGCGCCAATGGCGACCCGGCACGGTTTGCCGGGGTTGGGCTTCCGGTGGTTGCCGATACGGTAAAAGGTTTTGCCGGACCGCTCGCCGGGATCCTGACCGGCCTCGAGTGGGCTGCCGCGAACACGACTTGCGAGGCCCTTGTCACGGCCGCGGGCGATACACCGTTCCTGCCCGAAAATCTGGTTGAACGGCTGGCCGCGGCGGTCGACGAACGTCCCGGCACTATCGCCGTCGCCTGTTCCGGCGGCAAACGGCATCCGACATTCGCGCTCTGGCCGTTGGAGCTCCGTGAGGCTCTGCGGCGTTTTCTGGTCGACGAGGACATCAGGCGGGTTTCCGCTTTCATCGACCGGCATGAATTTGTCGATGTGGAATTCCCGATGCTGACCTCGGGAGGCCATCTGCACGACCCTTTCTTCAACATCAATACGTCAGATGACCTTGTTCGGGCCGAACGTCTGTTGCAGAGGATGGAGCCATGATGAGACGCGTCTTCGGTGTCACCGGCTGGAAGAATTCCGGCAAGACGACACTGACCGAAAAGCTGGTCGCCGAACTCGTTCGGCGTGGCTGGAAGGTGTCGACGGTGAAACACGCCCATCATGATTTCGACATCGACAAGCCGGGAGCGGACAGCTTTCGCCACCGACAGGCCGGAGCCACGGAAGTCGCCATCGTGTCGGACAGGCGCTGGGCGCTGATGCACGAATTGCGCGACGAGGACGAGCCGACGCTGGACGCGATCCTGTCGCGGCTCGGCACCTCCGACATCGTGCTGGTCGAAGGCTACAAGCGCGAAGTGCACAACAAGATCGAGACGCGGCGGCTGGAGGCTAAGGACCGGGCACCGCTTTCGGCAACTGATCCGCATATCGTCGCCATCGCCGCCGACTTCGCCATAGCGGGCCAAAGCCTGCCTGTCTTCGATCTCGACGACACGAAATCGATAGCCGACTTCATCGAGCGCACGACAGGTTTGACGCGCTGAGCCACTGCCGACGGACATTCGGCCGCCCCCTATTTCCTCGTTGGTATGCCTGCCCCAACGTCAGCATTGTCTGGGAATGCGAAACCCCGCAAGCAACGGTTTTACAGTTGCTTTTTCTTGGGAAAGAATGGGAGTATCGCGCCAGCGGGCGGTCAAAAGAACCGCCCACAGAGCCGTTTGGAACGACGGCCGGGAACATACAGAGAGGACCATCATGCGTACTGCACTGCGTATAGCGCTCGCCGCTTCGGCCGCGCTGCTGACATTGGGCGTTGCCCAAGCTCAGGAGAAAACTTTGAGGATCGGCACGGAGGGAGCCTATCCGCCGTTCAACAACCTGACTGCCGATGGCCAGCTCGTGGGCTTCGACATCGATATCGCCAAGGCGCTTTGCGACGAGATGAAGGTGAAGTGCACTTTCGTCGCGCAGGATTGGGACGGCATCATCCCGGCGCTTCAGGCCGGCAAGTTCGACGCCATCGTCGCCTCGATGTCGATCACGCCGGAGCGTGCCGAGAAGGTCGACTTCACCAACAAATACTACAACACGCCGCCGGCGATCGCCGCGCCCAAGGACAGCGACATCAAGGGCGTGACCAAGGAAGATCTCGCCGGCAAGACGATCGGCGTGCAGGCGTCCACCACCCACTTCAACTATTCAACCAAGGCTTATACCGACAGTACAATCAAGCCGTACCCGACCGCGCAGGAATATCAGCTCGATCTCGCCAATGGCCGCGTTGATGCGGTCAACGACGATATCACTGTTCTCGAAGGCTGGCTTGCCACGCCGGACGGCGCCTGCTGCAAGCTGATCGGTGCGATCACGCCCGACATCGAGATCCATGGTCCCGGCGCCGGTATCGCCGTACGCAAGGGCGAGACCGAGTTGGTCAATCAGTTCAATAAGGCGATCGACGCCATCCGCGCCAACGGAAAGTACAAGGAAATCAACGACAAGTATTTCAAGTACGACGTCTACGGCGGCGAGTCCTAATCCTTCCGGATTGACAGCGAACGGCGGGACATCCCCGCCGTTTGCAAGGAGCGGCGCGGGAGGGGTGACGCGCCGCTCTCAAAAAAAGCCATAGAGGAGAACAGGCAGGCGGATGCAAAGCGTTTGGACGCTGCTCAGTTGGGGACCCGAAGGCTGGCTCGACGACATCGCCTATGGTGTTTTCATCACCGTTTCGCTTGCAGCCGCGACCCTGCCTGTCGGTCTGATGATCGGCTTCCTGGTTGCACTGGCCAAGCAATCTGACGAACCGTCACTGCGGCTGGCCGGCAATATCTACACCACGATCTTTCGTGGATTGCCCGAGCTGCTGACCCTGTTCATGATCTTTTACGGCGCGCAAATCGGCATCCAGCAATTGATGCGCCTATATGACCCGACCGCTGCGGTCGAAGTGAACGCATTTGTTTCCGGCATGATCGCGCTCGGCGTCGTCTTCTCGTCCTATGCCAGCGAGGTCTTCCTCTCCGCGTTCCGCGCCATTCCGAAGGGACAGTATGAGGGCGGCTATTCGGTTGGCCTGTCAGGCGGGCAGACGATGCGACTGGTGGTGCTGCCGCAGCTTATCCGTATTGCCCTGCCGGGTCTTGCCAATCTGTGGCTTATCCTGCTCAAGGATACAGCGCTGGTATCCGCCATCGGTCTTGCCGACATATTGCGGCAGGCAGGCGTCGCCGCTCGCGTCACCAAGCATGCATTCCTGTTTTTTGGGGTCGCTGCTCTTATCTATCTGCTCCTCGCCGTCATCTCGTCCTTCGGCATCAATGCCATTGAACGCAGGGTTGGCCGACAACAGGTGCAACGATGAGTGCGGCAGCAGCCGACGTGGCGACCAAGGTCGAAAAACCGCCAGCAATCCCGCGCGGCTGGTCCCGGCAACGTGTATTGGGATATGCGTTGGTCGGTCTCTGGATCGTGCTCGGCATCGGCATGATTGTATACTTGGTCGAGGCGTGGAATTCCGAACTCTTCCAAAAATACGCTCCGGGCTACATCTCTGGCCTTGGCGTGACGCTCACGCTTGTCGCCGTGTCGATCGTGTTGGGAGCCGTCCTTTCAGTTCCTGTCGCCTACGCGCGGATGTCCAGGAACCGGATCCTGTCCAGCGTTGCCTACGCTTATGTCTACTTCTTTCGCGGCACTCCGCTTTTGACACAAGTCTTTCTTATCTACTATGGAGTGGGTTCGTTTCGACCGGCACTTGAAGCTGTCGGCCTGTGGGGCTTTTTTCGTGAAGCCTGGTACTGCGCCATTTTCTCGTTCACCCTCAATACAGCGGCCTATCAGGCTGAGATCCTGCGCGGCGCTATCGAGAGCGTCCCCAGAGGTCAGTGGGAAGGCGCTGCCTCGCTTGGCCTGCACAAACTGCAAACACTGCGCAAGATCATCCTGCCACAGGCGCTGATCGTGGCGCTGCGTCCCTATGGCAACGAGATAATCCTGATGATCAAAGGCTCCGCCATCGTGGCCCTCATCACCGTCTATGATCTGATGGGCATTACGAAGCTCACCTATTCGCGCACTTTCGACTTCCAGTCCTATATCTGGGCGGCGATCATCTATCTGATCATTGTCGAGATGCTCCGCCACGCGGTCGAGTGGATAGAACGGCGCATTACCATACATCTGCACCGCTGACTCCCATAGCTTTGCCTGATCCGCTAAGAAGGCCGGAAACAGGCTTCTAAGGGATTCGCAAACATGGCATCGGTGGCATTTCTCGGTCTTGGCGTCATGGGCTATCCAATGGCCGGACATCTCAGTAACAAGGGCGGCCACGACGTCACCGTCTATAACCGCACCAAGGCAAAGGCCGAGCAATGGGTTGCCCAGCATGGCGGCAGTGTTGCCAACACGCCGGCTGAGGCGGCCGACGGCAAGGACTTTGTCTTTTCCTGTGTTGGCAATGATGACGACCTGCGCGCGGTGACGATTGGAGCCGAGGGTGCGTTCCAGTCGATGAAGAAAGGAGCCATCTTCATCGACAACACCACGGCCTCGGCTGAAGTCGCGCGCGAACTGGCTGAGAAGGCGCAAGTGCGCGGTTTCTCGTTCCTCGACGCACCGGTCTCCGGCGGTCAGGCAGGCGCCGAAAACGGCGTGCTGACCGTCATGGTCGGCGGCGAACAGAAAGCCTTCGACAAAGCAAAGCCCGTCATCGATGCTTATGCCCGCATGGTCGGGCTGATGGGTCCGGCCGGCTCGGGCCAGCTCACCAAGATGATCAACCAGATCTGCATCGCCGGTCTTGTCCAAGGACTGGCCGAGGGCATCCATTTCGGCAAGAAGGCCGGGCTCGACATCGAGAAAGTCATCGAGGTGATCTCCAAGGGAGCGGCCGGCTCATGGCAGATGGAGAACCGCCACAAGACGATGAATGCCGGCAAATATGATTTCGGCTTCGCCGTCGACTGGATGCGCAAGGATCTCGGCATCTGCCTGGCGGAGGCCGATCGCAATGGCGCCACGCTGCCGGTGACGGCACTTGTCGACCAGTTCTACAAGGATGTGCAGGGGATGGGCGGCAAACGCTGGGACACGTCCTCGCTGCTGGCGCGATTGGAAAAGTAGGTTTTGTCGTGGCCGAGCTTTCGCCTCAATCCAGCGCCGAGGAGATTGTCGCCCATCTGCGCTCGATCGGCTCGCAAGAGAACCGCCTTGGCATGCTGCGCTACGGCATCAAGATCGAACGTGCGCTCGGAATCTCGCATGGCGTGCAGCGGCAGATTGCCAAGAAAATCAAGCGCAACCATGAGCGTGCCTTCGAACTGTGGGAGTCGGGCATCATGGAAGCGCAGTTCATCGCTTCCGTCACAGCCGATCCGAAGCGGTTTTCTGCCGCGGATGCAAGACGATGGGCGGCGACTTTCGACTCGTGGGATATCGTCGACGGCGTCTCCGATCTCTTTGTCGATACGGATTGCTGGCAGGAACTGATAGAAGAGTTCGCGGCCGACGAACGGGAGTTCGTTCGACGAACGGCTTTTGCCATGATGGCCTGGTCGGTCGTCCACCGGAAGAAGGAGCCAGAGGCGACCTTCCTCGACTTCCTGTCGATCATCGAAGCGCACGCCGGCGATGGCCGTAACTTTGTGAAGAAGGCGGTGAACTGGGCGCTTCGCTCTATCGGCAAGCGATCGATGAAATTGCACGGCGCTGCCCTTGCCCTGGCACAGAAGCTGGCCGGATCGACCGACAAGACGGCGCGCTGGATCGGCAAGGACGCTGCAAGGGAGCTTTCCGATGCCAAAACGCTCGAGCGGCTCGCCAGGAAAGGCTGACCGGAGGAAAATCCGCTTTACTGAGGTGACGCGACCCACGCGCGCCGATTTCGAGAACCTGTTCGAGCAGCCTGGCGCACCAAAATACTGCTGGTGCATGGCCTGGCGCCACCTCGAAAACCGCGAACATGCGTCCAACGATGAGAGAAGACGGGCCATGATGGCACTCATCGAAGCCGGCACGCCGGTCGGCATTGTCGCTCATGCCGAAGGCAAGATGGTAGGCTGGTGCTCCGTGGCGCCACGCGAGACATATCGCAAGCTGTCGCGGGAGCAGGACGACAGGGAGGCGGGCGTATGGTCAGTCGTCTGCTTCTATGTGCCGAGCGCATGCGCAGCCGCGGGCTGGCAAGCGCACTGCTCGACGCGGCCATCGATCACGCCTTCGCCCGAGGGGCCAGGACGATCGAGGCCTATCCGGTCGACCAGGCATCGCCGAGTTACCGTTTCATGGGCTTTCGAGAGATGTTCGTGGCCCGCGGATTCCACGAGATCGGCATGGCCGGCTCGCGCCGGCATGTGATGCGGCTCGAACGTTGACGCTGTCGGCGACGGCAGCTTTACTCCTGTCAAATGGAGAGCACACGATGAGCAATCGTCTTAAATCGACAGCGGCGCTGGCGGCCGTGCTGATTTCCATAATGGCGGGCAGCGCTTCCGCCGAAACCGCGCGCATATTCTGGAAGGACCTGCGCCCGGCAACCCAGCCCGCTGCCGAAAGTGTCGGATTGCCGATGATTGCGGCAAAAATGCCTGATCGTGGCGAGACGCTGTCTCTCAATTTGCAGGACAAGACCGTCCAACTGGCCGGGTATGCGCTGCCGCTCGATCGCGACGGCGATCTCGTCTACCAGTTCCTGCTGGTGCCGTGGACAGGTGCGTGCAGCCACATGCCGACGCCGCCGCCCAACCAGATCGTCCTTGTCACGCCCGCCCGCCCCTACAGGATGTCCGAAGCCTATCAGCCGGTATCTGTGACCGGCGCCCTGGAGCCGGGCATGGAGAAAAGTCAGCTTTTCATCCTCGACGGTGTCAGCGTGATCCAGTCGGGTTACACCGTACGCAAGGCGGAGGTGGCGGATGTCGATCTCGTGCCGGGCACGATCACGCTGCCGGCAAACTCGCCCTGGACTTTCCTCAACAAAAAGAAGAACTAATAAAAAAATCCTCAGGCAGCGTTGGCGCCCGATTCCTTGTCCAGAACCATGTAGTCCAGCGGCATTTCGGTGGTGTACTTGATCTGCTCCATGGCAAACGACGACGAGACGTCGCGGATCTCTATCTTGGCGATCAGCCGCTTGTAGAAGGCGTCGTAAGCAGCGATATCGGGCACTACCACGCGCAGGAGATAGTCGACGTCACCGCTCATGCGGTAGAACTCGACCACTTCCGGAAATTCCTGGATGACCTCCGAAAAGCGCCGCAGCCACTCATGGCTGTGCGAATTGGTGCGGATCGACACGAACACAGTGACGCGCACATTGACCTTTTCATGATCGAGGATGGCGACGCGCCGCTTGATCACGCCCTCCTCCTCGAGCTTTTGGATGCGCCGCCAGCAGGGCGTGGTCGACAGTCCGACTTTCTTGGCGACATCGGCGACCGCAAGCGTCGCGTCCTCCTGCAAAAGGCGGAGGATTTTTCTGTCAAGGCGGTCCATTTCGGTGCTCCCACGGGGATAGACTAGGAATAGATTGGCTATAGTCCTTCTTATTTAGGCCATTCACAAGAAAGAAATTCTGCCAGATGGCGCAAAAGCGAGTGATTTCTTGCTTACGCTTCAGCCGAGGCGATAGCGGATTTCCGATCTCAGAAACGGCAGCAAATCCATTTCAAACCACGGATTGCGCTTCAACCAGCCGGTGTTGCGCCACGACGGATGCGGTAGCGGCAGCACCTTCGGGTTGCTGGGCACATCCCAGATGGTGCGCCAATCCTTCACGGTCTCCGTCAGCGAGGACCGGCGCGCGGCGCCCATGTGCCAGGATTGTGCATAGAGGCCGATCGTCAGCACCAGGTCGATATGCGGCATCAGCGCCATCAGCGGCGCACGCCAGGCCGGTGCACATTCGCGGCGCGGCGGCAGGTCGCCGCCCTTGGCATCCTGGCCGGGAAAGCAAAAGCCCATCGGCACGATGGCGAATTTTGTCGTGTCGTAGAATTCTTCGCTGCTGACGCCCAGCCAGTTCCGCAACCGATCGCCGGAGGCGTCGGTGAACGGCATGCCTGACATATGCACCTTGGTGCCCGGCGCCTGGCTGGCAATCAGTATGCGGGCGCTCGACGACGGCCTGAGCACCGGGCGCGGCTCGTGCGGCAACGGGCGGCCGATCGGGTTTTCGACGCAGATACGGCAGGCGCGTACCCTCGCCGCGAAGTTTTCCAGCTCTTCGCTCATTCTCGGGAACTCATTCTCAGGCGGCAGCGCTCGGCCGGCTGGAGATCGCCTGATGCCAGCGCAGCA
The DNA here is from genome assembly GCF_055901575.1 of Mesorhizobium sp. WSM4842. NCBI lineage: Bacteria > Pseudomonadati > Pseudomonadota > Alphaproteobacteria > Hyphomicrobiales > Phyllobacteriaceae > Mesorhizobium > Mesorhizobium sp. WSM4842. The sequence goes on along the minus strand of NZ_CM148372.1, from coordinate 4,516,664 downwards.
CGTTGGCACAGTCTTCCGGCACCTTGATACGCGCCGGCTTCATGAAGTCGATGGCAATCAGCCCGGTGATGTCGGCGATCGAATAGGCGTCGCCGGCGACGAACTCCCGGTTCGCCAACTCGTCGTCGAGGAGTTTCAGGAATCCGACGACTTTCGGCTTGTTGGCCTCGCCCCATTCGGGGATTTGTGGACTCTCCCATTCCTTCATCGCCGGATGGATGTGCCGGAACGCGGCAGTGACGCAACTGAGCAAGTTGAGCTCCATGCGTCTTTGCCACATCTCGACCAGCGCTTTGCCGAGCGCGCCGCGGCCGAACAAAGCCGGTTCCGGATGCAGTTCCTCAAAATAGCGGCAGATGGCGACGGATTCGGTGATGACGGTGCCGTCGTCGAGTTCGAGCACCGGCAGGCGCTGCAGCGGGTTGCGCGAACTGACCGGCTGCTTTCTGTGCTCCAGCGCGCCCATGTCGACGGGCACCAGAGGAACCTCAAGCCCTTTTTCGGCAAGGAAGACGCGAACCCGCCGTGGATTGGGCGCCCGGCCGCCGTCGAAGAGTTTCATTTCATTCCTCCTATCGGATCGGCCCAAAACCGGAATCGATTTCCGGAAAGCACGATGCGAATCAAGAATTCCAGCGCATGCCTTGTGCGTCCTAATGGACGCACGTCGCTCTGATCAGGTCTGTTGCAACAAACTATAGGGTTGACCATCACCGGAAGCGAAAAATTTCTCGCAAGGCATCGCCAATCGAAGCCAAAGTGCCGTGCTTCCTTTCGGTCACTTCGTGATCGTGGCTCTCGCGCCAATCGTGCGGCTCGTCGAAAGTGCCGGCCCAGATGCCGGCCTTGCCGGAGCGGGCAGCGGCTTCTTCGGTTTCGAAATCGCCATAGGCAACTGCCCAGCCGGCCTCGACCTGGGCGCGGTTGAGATTCTTGCCGCCGGCGTTGCAGTCGCCGAGCAGCCGGCCGTAGCGATCGCGCTGCCAGCCGGTGCAGGAGACGGGTTTGCCTGATATCAGACGCACCAGCGACTGCCGCGCCAGCTTGCCGCAGGGATAGCCGGCGCCGTCCTTGCGGCAGACCTGCGAATATTCCGGCGCGTCAATGCCGCGCATACGGATGCGCTCGATACCGAGCGTGATCGTATCGCCGTCATTGACGACGGCGGCACCCTCCGTCTTGCGCGTCTCGATCCGGTCAAGGCGCGCCGCCAGAAGGATCAGCAGACCGAGGACGACGACTGTCAGTGCGTAGTCCACCAGCCGGCGCCAAATGCTTCGCGGCGGCGGCGGCATGTATCGCTGTCGCGGCCGCCGCGACCACGAACGGCTCATATGGCAAACCGTTGGTTAATCATTCGAACGTAGCTTAACAATTTGAAACCGCTGCACGCATAAATTTGAAGTCTCCATGCCCTTGCAACGCTCGACCACAGCGGACAAGTTTATTGTGGACCGCAGGAAACCCCATCGCAACAGCGATGTGGCGCGTGCGGTGCGCAAGACGCGCGACCGTCTTTCGCAGCAGGCCGGAAATCCTGATTTCGACCGCGAGCTGTTGAAACTCCACGCCCGTGCGATGTTAGGCGGCGCGATCATCGTTCCGCTTCTCGTCCTGGCGACCGCCGCGACCGGTCTGTTTGCCGGCGTCGGTAAGGGAATTGGCGTCTGGGCGCTTTTGATACTCATCTGCTACGCCATCGTCGTGTTCATGGCGAGGCGCGTCGACCGAACGGAAGCTGCCGAACTCAACCCGCTGCAAACGCACGGTGAATTCCTGATAGGCCATTTCCTTTGCGGCCTGGGCTGGGCCTGGTTTGCCTGGCTCGGTTGCGACGCTTGCCAGATCGACCAGTTCCAGTTGATCAAGGGTGTGGTGCTGCTGCTTGCCATGGCAGCGACCGCGATCACAGCGTCATCGTTGCGCGGTGCGTTGCTGGCGACTTTCGCCGTTCCGGTGGCCACCTATGCCTATGCCGGCGCCAGGCAGTGGATGCCGGTCGAGTTGATCATGGCCGGGTTGCTGATTGTCTCGCTGCCCTTCTTCGCCTATGTGGCGCGCCGGCTCAATCGCTCGTCCTTGATGCTGCTCTCGTTCCGCTCCGAAAAGGACGCGCTGATTGCCGAATTGGACACGGCGAAATCGATGTCGGACGAAGCGCGGCGACGGGCGGAGGACGCCAACCTGGCAAAGTCGCGGTTTTTGGCCTCGATGAGCCACGAGTTGCGGACGCCGCTCAACGCCATTCTCGGTTTCTCCGAGGTGATGGCGAACGAGGTGCTCGGCCCGATGAGCAACCCGACCTATCGCGACTATGCTCGCGATGTCCACGACTCTGGCCAGCATCTGCTCGACCTGATCAACGAAATCCTTGACCTGTCGCGCATCGAAGCCGGCCGCTACCAGCTTAACGAAGAGCCGATGATGCTGCTGTCCGTCGTCGAGGATTGCTGTCACATGATGGAGTTGAAGGCGCGCAACAAGGATATCCGGATCGTCCAGGATTTCGAAAACGCCTTGCCGCGCCTGTTCGCCGACGAACGCGCGGTGCGACAGATCGCGCTCAATCTTTTGTCGAACGCCATCAAGTTCACCGGGACTGGCGGCGAGATCCGCGTGCGCGTCGGCTGGACGGCGGGCGGCGGCCAATACCTCTCCGTCAAGGACAACGGGCCTGGCATACCGGAAGACGAGATTCCGGTCGTGCTGTCCGCCTTCGGCCAGGGCTCGATCGCCATCAAGAGCGCCGAACAAGGCACCGGGCTTGGCCTGCCGATCGTCCAGAGCCTGCTCGCCATGCATGGCGGCGAGTTCGAACTCCATTCCAAACTGCGCGAAGGCACCGAGGCGATCGCCATCTTCCCGTTGAGCCGGGTTATGGAGGAATTGCCGGCGCTGCCGACCAAAGCCGTTGCTGCGCGCCGGCGATAGACGCTCAATGCATGTCGCGCAAAAGTGTGCAGCGGTTTTGCGATAACGACATGCGTAAAAACAACCTAAAGCGCGTCGCATGAGGCCGGTCAAACGCGACGCGCTTTAGCGAACCGCCGCCGCCATGCCCGAGCTGGTGAGCGCCGCCGCCTTGACCAGGCCCGCGGCAAGGGCCGCCCCTGCCGCCTCGCCGTGGCTCACGCCCAGATCGAGGAGCGGGCGAAGGCCAAGCCGCTCGGCGGCTCGGATATGAGCAGGTTCCGGCGACAGGCCGGCAAGAAGACAATGGTCGAGCGCGGTGGGGTTGGCGGCATGCAGCGTCGCGGCGGCGGCAGTCGCAACTAGCCCATCGAGCAGCACCGGGATCTTCTGCATCCGGGCGGCGAGGATGGCGCCGGCGATCGCCGCGAATTCACGGCCGCCAACCCGGCGCAACGCTTCCAGCGGGTCCCTGAGACCTGTGCCGTGGAAGGCTAGCGCGGCATCGACCACTTCCGCCTTGCGCGCCCGCATCGATGCATCGGCGCCCGATCCGGATCCGACCCAATCGGCGCCCTTGCCGCCAAACAGTACGGCAAACAAAGTCGCTGCAACGGTGGAATTGCCGACGCCGAGGTCGCCAAGGCAAAGCAGATCGGTGCCGCCGGCGATCGCCTCCATGCCGAAGGCCATGGTGGCGGCGCAGCCGCGCTCGTCAAGTGCTGCGTCCTCGGTGATGTCGGCGGTCGGCATGTGCAGCGCTAGATCGAACACTTTCAGCCCGAGATCATTGGCGATGCAGATCTGGTTGACCGCCGCACCCCCGGCCGCGCAAAGCTCGACGGCGTTCGCCGTGGCAGCGACGGGCCGTGGCGAAATGCCGTGGCGAGCGACGCCGTGATTGCCGGCGAAGATCGCCACCAGGGGCCGGTTCACTGCCGGCGGCGCACGGCCGCTCCAGGCAGCGAGCCACGCGGCGATGTCCTCGATGCGGCCGAGCGAACCTGTGGGTTTGTCGGCCTTGGCAAACAGCGCACGAACGCGGGCTTCGGCTGCCGTGTCGGCCGGCGGCAGGGTCGCCAGAAGATTGCGAAAATCGTCGAAGGGCAGCGCGCTGGTCATGTCGTTGGTGATCGTTCCCAGAGTTGGTGAGCGGCATAGCCGCCTTGCTCGGCCGGCACAACAGCCTGCATTGACGCGAAAGCGGTTGCCGGCGGCGCATTCCGGAGGGCTTGCATTGGCCTTGCCGTTACACCATGTGGAAGCGAGACAAGGGATTCCTGACGGAACCCTGAGAGAATATTATGACGGCTATCGAATCCCCATGCATCCTGGTCTGTTCGATCGATATGAAAACCGGCTTCTGCTTCGGTTGCGGCCGCACGCGCGAGGAAATCGGCGCCTGGATCGAGATGACCCCTGAAATCCGCCGCAACGTGATGGCCGAGCTGCCGGCCCGGCTGGAAACAGTTGACCGCAGACCGCGCCGGGAAACCCGCCGCACCCGCCTCGCGCGCGAACGCGACGCTCTCTCGTGAGCCACATATGAACCGGTTTTTCTGGGTTTTGATGATCCTGATCGGGGTAGGCGTTGTCCTGCTCATGCTTAACGATTCCGCCGGCAGCACATTCGGCGTCGAGAATTACGATTTCAGCCGGCTGATCTGGCTTGGCGCGTTGGTCGCGCTCATCGGCGCCGCCCTCCTCAGATCAGGCAGACCCTTGGGCACGATGGCCCGCAATCTGGGCACCTGGGCCGTCATCGTGCTCGCACTGATCGCCGGCTACCAATACCGTTATGAATTGCAGGATTTCGCCAGCCGGGTAACGGCCGGCCTTGTTCCCGGCAGTCCGCTGGCATTGGGCCTTGAGGACGGCCATGCCACGGTGACCCTGGACAAGGCCGGCAATGGCCATTTCGAAGCGCGCATCATGGTCAACGGCACGCCGGTCCGGGCCGTGGTCGATACCGGCGCAACCAGCACCGTGCTGACCGCGCAGGACGCGCAAGCGGCCGGGTTCAATCCAGCCGTTCTCAATTTCACCATACCGGTTTCCACCGCCAACGGCATGGCGCGCGCCGCCGCCGTGAGAACCGACGAATTGGCGATCGGCGGGATCGTGCGCAAGGACATGCCGGTGATGATCGCCGCGCCCGGCATGCTCGGCCAGAGCCTGCTCGGCATGAATTTCATCGGCTCACTGTCCGGTTTCGACGTGCGCGGCGACCGCATGATCTTGCGCGATTGAACAGTCGGGCTGCTTCGGCGCCGCTCAATGAGCGTTGAGCATCTCGACCGCTTGATCAAACCGGCCGTCCCGCTCCGCCCAGCGCAGGAAGCCCACGCGCTCCACCAGTATCTCCTTGGGCGTCGGCTCCCGGCTGAACAACGCCATCGCCTCGTCAATGAACGCATTGAGCGGCATATACTCGTCGCGCGTCGACTGGCCGGGCGTGAGTTCAGTGCGAACCGCGGGCGGCGCAAGCTCGATCACTTCGACCTTGCCCCTGAGTTGCTCGCGCAACGACACCGTATAGGAATGGATCGCCGCCTTGCTGGCATTGTAGGTCGGCGTGCCACTCAGCGGCACGAAGGCCAGGCCTGACGAGACGTTGACGATCACGGCATTTTGCCGAGCCGCCAGATGCTCGATCAGCGCATTGGTGAGGCGGATCGGCCCGAATAGATTGGTGACGATCGTCTCCTCCGCGTCGCGCAGATCGCGGGTCCTGGTCAGATCCTCGCGGCGCATGATGCCGGCATTGTTGATGAGTACGTTGAGCGCCGGGTGCTCGGCGACTACGCGTTTGGCAAATGCTGCGATTGCTTCCGGATCTTCAACATTGCCGACCATGGCGTGCATGCCCTCACGCCCGGCGATCGTCCGCTCGAGCGCCTCCTTGCGCCGTCCTGCGACGATCACAGTGTTTCCAAGCGCATTGAAGCGCAGCGCCAGTTCCCGCCCGATCCCGGATCCGCCGCCGGTGATGAGGATCGTATTTCCGGTCATTTTCATCGTTCTGTGCTCCATCTATTCCAGCCAATCGGGGTCAAACGATCCCGCCGTTTGCGAATACCGTCTGCCCATTGATCCAGGCACGGTCCCCGCTGCAGAGCGCCGCGATTGCGTCGGCAATGTCGGAAGGCTCGCCGATGCGCTGATGTGGCGAAGAGCCATGGCGACATCGCCAGCACGGCTCGTCTCGGTGACACGTTCTGTCCAGACATATAGATCCCTTTCCTTGTCGAGCGGGCTTGTTCGGTTGGGACATTTCCTACAGGGCGATGCGGTCGACAGCTTGCCAACACCTGCGCAAAACTTGCTCGATCCTGCAGCCCACGTGATGTTTGTCCGCCCGCATGCTAGGATCGCCAGCATCGCGCCGCTGCAGGAGACATTGCATGGACGTCCTCAAACATGCCGTTCACACCTATGCCGCCCGCCATGCCAACCGGGACGGCCTGGCGCTGACGCCAGTGCCGGGCCTGCGGATGATGTGCGTCGAGTCACCACCTGGCGACTTGCACTCGGTCTATCGGCCGCTGGTTTGTCTGGTTCTGCAGGGTGCCAAGCTCATGACCGTGGGCAGGGAGCAGCAAGTTTTCTCCGCCGGGCAATCCGTGATCGTGAGCGCGGACATGCCGGTCGTCGGGCGGATCGTGCAGGCAAGCCAACGCGAGCCCTACCTGGCTGTCGCAGTCGAACTCGAGATGACGCTCCTGCGCGAGGTCGCGGCGCAGTTGGGCAGCGTGCGTGCGCAGCGCCCGTCAGAGACACGCACCTTGTTCGCTGAGGACACCAATGCCGCAATTCTGGATTGCGCAGTGCGGCTGATGCGCTTGCTGGACCGACCGGACGCTACCTCGCTCCTGCGCCCCGGAATTATGCACGAGCTGCATTATTGGCTCCTCTCCGGTCAGCATGGCGCGGCTCTGCGGTCGCTTGCGGATCCGGACAGTCACGCGAGCCGTCTCGCGGCGGCCATCGCGATTCTTAGAACCGAATATCGATCGCGTATTCCCGTCGAGCGCTTGGCGGCGGCAGCGGCGATGAGCCTCACCGCCTTCCACAAGCACTTCAAGCACATGACGTCGCTGACGCCGGGACAGTATCAGAAGCGGCTTCGCCTAATCGAAGCACGCCGCCTTATGCTCGATGAAGGCTTTTCGGCAACCAGCGCTGGGTTCGAGGTGGGCTACGAGAGCATCTCGCAATTCACCCACGAATATCGCCGCACATTCCAGGCGCCGCCGAAGCGCGATGCGCTGCGCACTCGATCCATGTCGCACGCGATCAAAGAAGAAATGCAGGACGCCGAGCGGGCGAGCGCTGCTTAGCTTGGACTAGGTTTGCCAGAGCTATCGACGGTCCTCTGGTTTGCTGAACAGACCGCGGAAGACACGCAAGCGACCGCATGATCTTGCGCGATTGGACAGTCAGGCTGCTTCGGCGTCCGTCCCGCTAAAATCGACTGCAGCGAAAGCCGCCTTCAGCACATCGGGTCCGGCGTCCGGCCTTGTCGCATCGGTCGAAAGGATCTGCCGGTAGCGGCGCGCCCCGGGCAGGCCGTGGAACAGGCCGACCATGTGACGGGTGACGTGGCCAAGCCGCCCGCCCCGCTCGATGTGGCGTGCCGCATAATCCGCCATGGCATCGATCAGCGCGGCAACGTCGAACGCGTTGGGTTTGTCGCCGTAAAACGCCGCGTCGACGCCTGCCAGAATGCCCGGCGTATGATAGGCGGCGCGGCCGAGCATGGCGCCGTCGACATGATCAATGTGATCGAGCGCCTCTTCAAGGGATTGAATGCCGCCGTTGATGCCGATGAATTTGTTTGGATTTTTGGCCTTCAGCTGATACACCCTGTTGTAGTCGAGCGGCGGGATGTCGCGGTTTTCCCTAGGGCTCAGCCCTTCCAGCCACGCCTTGCGGGCATGCACCCACAGCGCGTCTGCGCCGGCCGCGAAAACCCCGTCCGCCAGTGCATCGAGCGCCGGCTCAGGATCCTGCTCGTCGACGCCGATGCGGCATTTGACGGTGACGGGGATGCCGACAGAAGCCTTCATCGCCGCGACGCAATCGGCGACCAGAACCGGTGCTTTCATCAGGCAGGCGCCGAACGTACCCGACTGGACGCGGTCGGACGGGCAGCCGACATTGAGGTTGATCTCGTCATAGCCGAAGGCTTCGCCGATGCGGGCCGCCTCGGCAAGCTTCTGCGGATCGGAGCCGCCGAGCTGCAACGCGACCGGATGTTCCGTACCATCGAAGCCGAGCAAGCGCTCGCGCTCGCCGTGGATGACCGCGTCGGCGACGACCATCTCGGTGTAGAGCAATGCCCGGCGCGTCAACTGGCGATGGAGGAACCGGCAATGCCGGTCCGTCCAATCCATCATAGGTGCAATGGCAAACCGCATGCTTAAGTAATTCATTTCATTCCACTTTTTCGCTCTCAATCCGTCCAATGCCCCATTGGACCGACGGATAAAGAAGTTCCCATATCATATCCAAAAACACGCTTAACAGCGACGGAAGCTTCTGAGAAGCAGCGCTTGAGCCCGGATTGGTCACCTGAATGTGCACGAAAGCGATGAAGGCCAGTCATCCGAAAGCTGACCACGCGGCCCGCTATCAAGGGGATTTAACCTGGCAAATCGCCGAGGCGTACTGCGGCGTCTGCGCCACTGCCGCATTTCCTGCGGTTTCCGCCGCGCAGGACGACTGATTGTTGCAGGCCCATGGCAAGGGCCGTACCTCACAGCGCGGGAGCGGAGCTACACTTCATCCTGTCGGCGTCCCGACGAGCGCGAGAGGTGTTCAAAATGAAGCTTACCTCCTATTGGCATGATACGTCGAAAGCCTTTGCTGGGGCGACCCGCGAACCCCTCTCCGGCGATTTCGAAGTCGCCGTAATTGGGGCGGGCTTCACCGGTCTCAATGCCGCGCGCAAACTGGCCAAGTCTGGCGTGAAGGTCGCACTCATCGAGGCCGAGCATGTCGGATATGGTGCATCGGGGCGCAATGGCGGGCACCTCAACAGTGGTCACTTCGCCAGTTTTGGTGCGGCCAAAGCGCACTTTGGAGAGGCCAAGGCTCGTCGGTTCTGGCGCTCCTACGACGACTCGATCGACATGATCGAAGCCATCATTGCTGAAGAGGGCATCGACTGCAGCTTCCGCAGAGGAGGCAAGCTCAAGCTTGCATCCAAGCCATCGCATGTGAAGGGGCTGCAGGCCATGTGCGAGGAGCTTCGCCGCGAAGTGGACCCCTCGGTGGAGTGGCTCTCACGTGGCGATGTCCGCAAGGAGCTGGGTTCGGAGGCCTTTCACGGCGCCGTGCTGTCACCCAAGTCGGCGATGATGCATATGGGCCAGTATGCCAATGGCATGGCGGACGCAGCCGCTCGCCATGGTGCGACGATCTGGGAGCACAATCCCGTCCAGTCCTGCATCCGGGTGTCAGATGGCTGGCGGATCACTTCGCCGACCGGCTCGCTCGCTGCCCGCCGGGTCATCCTTGCGACCGACGCCTATACAACCGAGAATTTTGACTACTATCGGCGACGGATGATGCCAATTGCATCTTTCATCGTCGTGACGCGCCCGCTTACCCCCGAGGAGATCGCGGCAACCCTGCCGGGCAATCGGAACTACACGAACTCGCTCAACATCGCCAACTACTTCCGACTCACCCCGGACAACAGACTCTTGTTCGGCGGGCGTGCGAAGTTCTCGGCTGCCTCTAACCAGAAGACAGACGTGAGTTCCGGAGATCTTTTGCGCAAGCAGATGCTCGATGTGTTCCCGCAACTGGCCGATGTCGAAATCGACTATTGCTGGGGCGGTCTCGTCGGCTGCACTCAAGACCGCTATCCGCGCGCCGGCGCCGCCGATGGCCTGATCTACGGCATGGGCTATTCAGGACATGGCGCGCAGCTCTCGACGCTGATCGGAAGTGTGCTAGCGGACATTGCCATGGGCCACACAGATACCAATCCAATCGGTGGCATGGACTGGAATGCCGTCCCGCTGCATACCGGCAAGCCGTGGTTCCTGCCAATGGTGGGCACCTATTATCGGCTGAAGGATATGCTTGCCTGATCCCGCCGAGAGGCCCCAAGTGGCCGACCGACACCGCCAATCTCGGCGCGCACTGAACTAGGATCTGGGAACCAGGACCAGGCCACCTGCTCGCAGGCATGCGGTCTAGCCTGCGACCTTGATGAGCGCCCGCTCCATGGCTGCAAGGAAGAGGTCGACATGCTCGGCCTGACAAACGAGCGGCGGGCGCACTTTTAGCGAATCCTCGTTGGCCCCTGTCGTGCTGACAAGGACGCCGTCGTCGCGCATTGCGTTCACGACATCCAGCGCCATTGCCCGCCTGCCTGCCGCCGGGGCACCCTCAGGCCCTATATCGATGCCAAAGAACAGACCGGCGTTGCGGATCGCAAGAATTCCGGGCTGCTGCTTCGCGAGTTTCTCCAGCCCGGCTCGGAGGCGCTGGCTCATGGCAAGCGCTTTCTGAGGGATCTGGTCGCGCTGCAGGATCGTCAGCACGGCGTCCGCGGTCGCTATGCCAACCGTATTTCCGGCGAATGTGTTCGAGTAGCGAGAGGTGGCACCAAATTGCTCCATCGGTGCTTTACGACCAACGACAGCGCCAATTGGAAATCCATTGCCCATCGGCTTGCCGAGGGTAACAAGATCCGGAACGATCCCGTGCCGCTCAAAGCCCCACATATGAGCGCCGGTTCGCCCGAAGCCCGGTTGAACTTCGTCGGCGATGACGAGACCACCTGCCTCCCGGACGGCCGCAACTCCACTGGCAATGAAGCCAGGGGGATCGACCCATACGCCATCGCTGGAAAAAATACTGTCGATGAGCAGGGCCGCAACGCCGATGCCACGACGGTTCAGATCCACAATGGCCGAACGAATCTGTGCCTCGAAAAAGTCCGCAGCCTGGGCTTCCGGCACCCCTGCCGGCCCAGGTAGGGATACCATACGCACGAATGGGCTGAGCTTGACCGCGTCGCCCAGGTTCGGGGAAACCGCGGCGGTAGCCGCACTTGTGCCGTGATACGCGTAAGTCGAGACGATCACGCCTTCGTTGCCGCTCGCAAATCGCGCGATACGCAGGGCGAGATCGTTGGATTCACTCCCCGTGCAAGTAAAAACCACCCGGTCGAGCTCGCTTGGGAAAGTGTCGACCAGTCGCTCGGCATAGTCGATAAGTTTTGGCTCGAGATAGCGCGTGTTGGCGCTTATCCGGCCCGCCTGTTCTGCCATTGCGGCGTTTACTTCTGGGTGGCAATGGCCGAGCGACGGCACGTTATTGTAGAAATCAAGATAAGCCCGCCCGTCAGGGTCGTAGAGCCACATGCCTTCGCCGCGAACGAAGTGCACGGGCCGGCGGTACTGGAGCCGATAGGAGGCCCCAAGTACTTCGTCACGGCGAGCAATTAGCTCGGACTCGCGCCTGGGAAGGTCGGACTCGCCGGGCCTGTAGCGATTAGGCATGAGATCTCTGGACATGTGCTGCTGCCTATTTGAAAGAGTACCTTGATCAATTCGCGGTTCGTCTTTTGGCTACTGTGCCGGTCGAGCGAACCGAAATGCGTTACGGCTGAAACGACGGCATTGCCGCCAGGACGGCCGCCTCGCCCGATGCGACACCAAGAGGCGCCAGGATGGAAAGTCCGTGCTCGGCACGCGCGACATTCTTTTTGATGTACTGGGCGTCGGCCGGAAAAAGGTGGGATCGCCAGTAGTTGACCAAGATCAATGCGCTTTGTCGCGCCCGCATCAGTCCGACGAGCAGTGTTGCTTCCAGTGCCGAAAATGGAATGACAGAGGCGTAGCCGGCGATAAGATGCTCGGCTCCACCCAAAGGAAGGGTCGAATCCCCTACGACGTGACTTGCTGCGATCGCCAGGTCCTGGATCCTGGGGCTCCAGCAGCCATCGCCGAAATCGATGAAACCCATTCCCTGGCCCGTCACCATCATATTGAACGGGCTGGGATCATTATGAGTTACCTGCCACGCCACGTCAGAGATTTGTGGCTCAACGAACTCCGCATACTCCGCCATCGCGACGCGTACGCTATCGGCAATGCTCCCGGATGGCAGGTATTGCTCCAGTTCCATCAACCGCGACCAGCAACCGACATGCCAAAGAACGGGACGGTGAGCCGCGGGCACACTGACCAGCTCAAGAGCTAGGTCCAGCCGGGCGAGAGCACTGCCGGTTCGAAAAAGCAGGTCGGGAGTTGGCGTCGCCTGGTGCAGCGGAATGCCCTCAATCCGGGTCTGCAAGTACCCGCATGTCCCCTCTTGCTCAAACATCAATGCGCCGCTGGTCGTGCGGGGCACTTCGGGTGCAACGAAGCCCGTGAACCCTTGCAATCCGGCCATAGCGGCGGTTTGAAAACGAAAGCTGTCGACCGCCTCCGCTCTTGCCGACGTCTTCAGGATCAACCGGCGGCCGTCCGACAGGTTGACGTCAACGGTGCGCTCAACCTCGGAGGACAATATCTCGATCGATCCCGTCAATCCGTAGTGGCGCTTCAGTAGTGCCGCCGACATGTCCGGTTCGGAGGAGCCCGGCCGCATCGCCAGGATTGCGGCGGCATCGCGAAAATAGGCGTCGGTTGAAGCTGCCGCGTTAGGCAGATGATCGCATCCTGCCGTCATAGAGCCATTGAGCTGACCAGCTTCTTCATCGGGGACCAGATCAACACAAGCACCCAATTCGAAAAATCCTCGCCTGTTGGGGACGGTTGTTCTTCATGCTTCGACAGATGGAGCGCTCCAGCGATGGCGCGCCGCAGGTCTATTTCTCGGGGTATTTGAGACGGCGCCGCTGGCAGCCCTCGAAAATGGGCGCAGTGCTCTGCGGGGCTCCGGCCTATCCTCGCCCTCAGAGTCCGAAAACGCCTGGTAGCTGAGTCACATCGCGGATTTCGGTGTATTCGTAAAAGGGATTGGCCGGCTCGTGGCGGCGATTGACCCAGACCTTGCTCTTGATCCCCAGATCATAGGCGGACATCAGGTCGTGGCGGAAAGACGAGGAAACATGCGTGATATCCTCCGGGCCGCAACCCAGCATGTCGAACATGTATTCGAACGCCTTGAAGTGCGGCTTGTAGGCACCCGCCTCTTCAGCGGTCAAGACGGCATGAAAGGGCGCACCGAGCTTTGCCACGTTCGACGGAATCTGGGCCACCATGGAGTTCGTCAGGGTGACCAACGGAATTTCCTTGGCCAGTTTAGCCAATCCCTCGGGTACGTCCGGATGCGGCCCCCAGGTGGGGATGCGGTTGTAGATCGTTTCGGCGTCTTCGGCACGGAATGCGACGCTGTTGCGGCGGCAGGTGCGTTCCAGTGCGTTGTGAACGACATCTGCATAAGGCTTCCAGTCCTGCAGCACCTCATCGAGGCGGTAGCCCTGGAAGTTTCTGATGAATTCGTCCATGTGCGGCCCATCCAGAAGATGACCGAACAGGTCCCTGGCGGCTTCCGCCATTTGGAAATTGATGAGCGTGCCGTGGCAATCAAAAGTCACGTATTTCGGCCGGAAGCGATCCATGTCCTTGGTTCCTGTCAATCTGCCCTACCAGCCGAGCATAATCGCAGGCGTTTGGCAGAATGTGCCGCAATGCATGGTCATTCAGCAGAAGGCCCTCCGGTCGACCGCCAAACCAGCACGCCCTTTCGCAGTGCTGTCTCTTTCGCCCCGCCTGAGCCGATACGGGCGCAAAGGCGACCTTATTTTCTTAGTTTAGCTGTTCTCAAGCACCTGCCGCTTGAACGATCTCTCGGACTCTGCGGTCAGCCAATCGCGCAATGCGGCGAGGCCGGTTGAAACAATGACCGACTTCGGATGGATCAGGCCGTAGTCCGTCCCGTCGCGATCAAAGCCGAGAGGTGCTTCCAATCGCCCATTCGCGACGTCATCCGCTGCGATCGCCTGGGGGGCAAGAGCAACGCCAAGACCACCCAGGGCCGCTTCTGCCATCAGGAAATGATGATCCAGCAATTGGGTCGTTCGAGGGCGCGGCGCATCCATGTGCGCGTCGAGCCACGCTTCCCAAGCATTCGGTCGCGTCCGTGATCCGAGCGCCACATAGTCGCCACTCTCGAACCGCTTGCGCAGGGATGGCAGCATGACCGGACCAACCCGCTCCGGCATCAGCCTGGTGATGGTCCATTCCGGGTCCACCAGAAAATCGAGTCGGCGGATCGCAAGCGTCACCCGGTCACGCGCGAAGTCGAGCCCTCCGCCGCCGGTTGACAGATGCACCTCGACATCCGGGTATCGATCCTGAAACCCAGACAAGCGGGGGATCAGCCAGCGCATCGCCAGCGAGCGTTCGCAGGACAGGATGATCGGAATGGGCGTCGAGCTGGATCTGATTTCTGCCAAGGCATCAGTGATTAAATGGAACGCCTTGCCGGTTGCCTCCGCCAGCTTCACGCCATCGGAGGTCAGACGCACCCCTCGCCCGTCCGCTTCGAGCAAACGCAGACCAAGATCGGCGGAAAGTTTGGAGACACGGCGGCTGACTGCACCATGCGTCAGAGCGAGTTCGGCGGCCGCAGCACGCACAGATCCCAGACGCGCCACTGTCTGGAAGGCACGCAGATCGTCCAAAGAAGATACGTCAGATCGTTTCATTGGTGATTATATATCACCAACAATCGTCAGATCATATGGATAATCGCCGTCGATCATTCTGCTATTATCACCAACATGAAGCGCAACACATCTTTCCAGGTCGGGATAATCGCCGACGACCTGACCAGTGCTACCGACGGCGCGGCGGCCTTTCTCGCGAGAGGCCACGCACCTGTGATCAAGCGACAGGTCGACGGCGCGGAGAATGGAGCTGTCGCTTCGATCGATACCAACAGCCGCGCCTCCGACATCTCACAGGCAAGAAAGGCTACGGCCGACGCCGTGTCGGCCCTCTCGAATGCCCGCCTTCTGTTCAAAACCATCGATTCGACCCTGCGCGGCCATATCCGCGAGGAAGTCGCCGCCGCCTTTCGCGCCAGCGGCCGGAGCAAGCTTGTCATCGCTCCAGCCTTTCCCGAAGCGGGGCGGCTCACCGTCGGCGGGATCCAGACGGTGAACGGCATCCCTGTGAGTCAAAGCGTCTACGGCCGTGATCCAGTCCATCCCGCAGGCACATCGCACATTGCCGATCTGGTCGACCCGTCCCTGGGGATACCGACCATTCTCGCCCCAGACAGTTCCGGCGATGCGGCGACGAAAGGGTCCATTCTGATCCTCGACGCCGACAGCCAGGAGGTACTGAACCGGCAGGTCGCCAGCATCCCCAATCCTGAGACTGTTCTTTGGGTGGGCTCTCCTGGTCTCGCCATCGCGCTAGCATCGCTGGTCCCTGCCGTGCTGGATGGGCGCCCGGCAACCGGCCAAGCCGCCGGGCGGGTGGTGATCGTCGCAGGAAGCGCCAATCCGGTGACGCGCGTCCAATGCGAGACCTTGTGTGCACGAGGCGTTCCCGTCGTCAGCGACCTGGCCGACGCTCCCGGCGACGCCCGTGTGATTTGCCTTCGGGCACCGCTGCAACGGCAGGAGAATGCCAGCGCGGTGATGACGAACCTCGCCGGACAGGCAGCCGCAGCGGTCGCCCGGCGCGACTATGACGCGGTGATTGCCACCGGCGGCGAGACGATGGCCGCGATCCTCGACCGCCTCGGCATCAGCAGTTTCTGTCTCACCCGCGAGCTGGAGCCCGGATTTCCGGTCGGCCGCGCCGAACGGGCGGACGGAACGTCGCTCACCATCGCCATGAAGGCGGGAGGGTTCGGCTCACCTTCGGCACTCCTTGATGCCGCCCGCGACCTGCTGGCCAAACCGCTTTCAAGAAAGGCTCTGATCGATGACCGCCCATGACGCTCCTCTAGCCGTGACCATGGGTGATCCCTCCGGCATCGGCCCCGAGATCATCGCAAGAATGTATCTCCGTCGACCGGACAAGCGACACTGGATCGTCGTCGGTGATCCGCTGGTGATGAGCCACGCCCTCCGCGCGCTGGATGCTGAAGTGCGGGTCCGGCCGATCGCCTCCGTCGATGAGACCGTGCTCGATGACGGAACCCTCAACGTGCTTTGCTCCTCGCAGCTTTCCGCCCTGCCACCGGTCAGCCAGGTTTCGGCCGTCAGTGGACGCGCGGCGTTCGACGCCATCGTTGTCGCGATCGGACTGGCGCGGGACGGTTGGGTGGGCGGCATCGTAACGGCGCCGATTCACAAGGAGGCCCTCGCCGCCGCCGGTCTGCACTATCCCGGCCACACCGAAATCCTGGCCGATCATGGCGGGGCTCCCAAGGTCGCCATGATGCTGGCGAACGAGGACATTCGCACGGTTCTTGTTACCATCCATTGTTCGCTGTCCGAGGCGATCCGCAAAGGCGATTTCGCGGCGCAGATGGACGCCATCCGGTTGGCCCATGCCGGTGCGCAGGCGCTTGGCATCTCCCATCCGCGCGTCGCCGTCGCCGGCCTCAATCCGCATGCCGGCGAAGGCGGTCTCTTCGGAGACGAGGAAATCCGCATAATCCGGCCGGCAATCGAGGCGGCCCGTGCCGAAGGCATCGACGCCTCCGGCCCATGCCCAGGCGACACCGTGTTCATGCAGGCCCGCAAGGGCCGTTTCGACATCGTGGTCGCGCAGTATCACGACCAGGGTCTCATCCCGGTCAAATATATGGGCCTCGACCATGGCGTGAACGTCACGCTGGGCCTGCCATTCGTGCGCACCAGCCCCGATCACGGCACCGCCTTCGACATCGCGGGGTCTGGCGTTGCCGACCCCTCCAGCCTGGAGACCGCCTTCGACTATGCCCTTCGGCTCAAGGCCTCCCTCCCGAACCGGAAAGCCGTCACCCCATGACCCAATTCGACTTCATCTTCATGCTGACGCGCAACGACCGCACCGTGACCGACGCCGCCGTCCACGTCGAAACGGCGCTCCGCACCGGAATCCGCCACATCGGCTTCAAGGACATCGGCCTGCCGCTCGACGCGCTCGCCGACCTCGCCCGCCAGATCCGCGCGGGCGGAGCCAGCACCTATCTCGAAGTCGTATCGCTCGACCGCGACAGCGAGATCCGCTCGGTCAAGGCGGCGATTGACCTCGGCGTCGACTTTCTCCTCGGTGGTACCCATGCCCAGGACGTGCTGCCGCTGCTGGAAGGGACGCCCATCCGCTACTATCCGTTTCCTGGCCGCGTCGTCGGGCATCCGAGCATTTTGGAAGGATCGCAGGCCGAGATCGTCAAAAGCGCCTTCGCGCTCGCCAGCCATCCCGGTGTCGCCGGTCTCGACCTTCTCGCCTACCGTTCGGCAGGCAATGTGCCGTCTCTCATCGACGCTGTGTGCCGGGCCGTGCCCAAGCCCGTTATCGTCGCGGGATCGGTGGATCGCCCGGATCAGATCGAGACTATTCGCAAGAGTGGCGCAGCGGGATTTACCGTCGGTACCTCTGCGCTGGACGGCCGGTTCCCGGCAGAGGGCCCCGCACTGGAATTCCAGCTGCGGGCGATCTCGGCGTGCCTCGAAGGACATCAAGAGAGCATGGGAGGTGAGGAACGATCCTGGTAGACAGCAACGTTCGACTTTCGTTCTTCACTTGGCCAAAATCGCAGCTTCGAGCCGACTTGGCCGACCGGAAGATGGAGCCCTCGAGAACCGCTGGCCTCCAGCTTGCGCTATCCATTCCGACGCGACCCCTATTTCGGAACCTCAGAGGCAGCATCAGCGACGCGTGGGATTATCCGCTTCGGCCGCGCTCAAACGGACATTATTCAAATCGGCGCTTCAAATCTGTGAGCGCCTCAGGGCTGAGGCATTTTACGGTCGCGCTCCTTGCCACGGCCGGCCTTGTCGATTGCTGTCTTCATGTTGTCGTAGATACCGCGCCGCCGAATGCCACCGAACACGCGGAAGGCGATTATGGAACTTCGTCAAGAGATTATGACATTGATTTTAAAGCGTCAAAAACGGCAGCGCCGCGGCTCTTGAAGACGATAAAATCGCCGTCACTTGCCGGATGCCGGCGATATTCGGCGCAAAATACCGAAATGCCGCTGCAGTCAGTGCATTCTGCGGCACCAGTCGCCGATACTGCTAGCGCTCATTTGATTGCCGAGGCCGCCATGTCCCCTTTAATCCACCACATCAGCAGCGATGAAACGCTGCCCAAGTCAGCGGACGTCGTGGTGATCGGCGGCGGGATTGTCGGCGCCAGCGCGGCCTATTTCCTGGCGCGGCGCGGCCTGTCGGTGGCGCTTATCGAAAAGGGGTATGTCGGCTGCGAGCAGTCGAGCCGGAACTGGGGCTGGTGCCGTCGGCAGAACCGCGATGCACGCGAATTGCCGCTTGCCAATCTGGCGCTGCGGCTGTGGGAAGAGCTGACCGAAGAGATCGGGCACGACCTTGGCTTCCGCCGTTGCGGGCTCATCTATGCGACCGCGGATCCAAAGCAGCTCGCCGAATGGGACAAGTGGCGCGCCGTTGCGCGGCGGTTCGACGTCAAGACGCGGATGCTTACGGCCGACGAGGCCACTGCCGCCGTTCCTGCGGCTGGCGGCCGCAAATGGCTGGGCGGTGTCCACGCGGCAGACGATGGCAAGGCCGAGCCCTGGCTTGCCGCTCCTCGGATCGCCGAGGGCGCCCGCAAGCATGGCGCGACCATTCATCAGAACTGCGCGGCACGCGGCCTGGATATCACCAATGGGCAAGTGAGCGGCGTCGTTACCGAGAAAGGCCTTATCCGCACCAGTGCGGTGCTATGCGCCGCCGGCGCCTGGGCATCGGCTTTCCTGCGTATGCATGCGGTGTCGATGCCGCTGGCCAGCGTCCGTCAGACCGCCCTGCGGACCGGTCCGGCACCGGATTTCGGCGAGGCCGTCTTTACCCCCAACTTTGCCATGACGCGCCGGCTCGATGGCAGCTACACGATCGCCGTCAGCGGCCGGGCGACCCTGGAGATCACCCCGCAGGGCATCCGCTATGTCCGCCCGTTTCTGCCGATGTTCATGAAACGGCTGAAGGCCGTCGAGATCGGCATAGGCCGCTCATTCTTCGAGGGCCCGGACTCACTCCGTCGCTGGCATCTCGACAAGCCGACCCCCTTCGAGCGCATCCGCGTCCTCGATCCGGCGCCCGACCAGCGGATGCTGGCGACCATCAAGACCCGGGTCAAAGCGATGTTCCCCAGCGTTGCCGATGCCGGCGTCGTGTCCACCTGGGGCGGGTATATCGATTCCACACCGGACGCGGTGCCGGTGATTTCCCCGGTGGACAGCATCGGCGGCATGTTCGTCGCCGCAGGCTGTTCCGGACACGGCTTCGGCGCCGGCCCCGGGTTGGGCCATCTGGCGGCGGATCTGGTCGCCGGTGGCGCGGCATGCGTCGATCCGACTCCGTTCCGCCTGTCGCGCTTCACGGACAGATCGAAAATTGAAGTTGGCGACTTCTGATGCAATTGACCGCATGGCGACAGCAAGGAGCGCCGTGCGATCGCGGATCTGCATATCGGCTGGCCTAAGCGCGATCCGGACCGTTTGGTGAAGAGGATTCTTACGAGGGACCAGGTTGATGAACTGGTCAAGACATCCAGTTCCGCCAACTCAGCTTCCAGCAACTTGATGGAAACCACATGCCAAATCAAACCACGAGCGCTTCCGCCAGAAAGCTGGCTTTCATCCACACGGTTTCCAGCCTTGTTTCCGAGTTCGAGGGCCTCGCCAAAGAACGCTTGCCCGACTGGAAGCCATTCGCGATCCTCGACGAGAGCCTCCTGAGAAATACCATTGAGCGCGGGTCGCTATCCGATCTGACGAAACGAAGGCTTGCTACCTACGTATGGTCGGCAGTCGACGCCGGGGCAGATGCGATTGTCGTCACATGCTCGACTCTCGGACCGGCAGTCGATGCCATTGCGCCGCTTTGTCCTGTGCCGCTATTCCGTATTGATGAAGGCATGGCCAAAGCCGCTGTCGAGCATGGAAACCGCATAGGTGTCCTGGCGACCTTGTCCACAACGCTGGTGCCGACCGTGGATCTGCTGAAGCGCAAGGCATGCGAGGCGCGCAAGGATGTAGCGATCGACGATGTGCTTGTTGAGGGAGCATTTCAACTCCTCGCCGGCGGCGACGTCGAAGCGCATGACGCGCAAATCCGCCTAGCTCTCGAAGAGCTGTCGAAGAAGGTCGATGTGGTCGTTTTTGCGCAGGCTTCGATGGCTCGTGCGGTGCGGGGCACGGCCCACAGTCTTCCAGTTCTGACAAGCCCCGTACTTGGGGTTGAAAACGTGAAACGGCGTTTGGAGCGGTGAGCGCGCGCAACTGGTGATAGATTTCGCTTCTTGAGCCGACATCCACACCTTTCCTCGCTTATCGACTACGAGCACTTGGGATTCGAGTGGATTTCGCGCCCGAACACCACGTCCTGCTGGTTGCTGCCTGAGAGCTCGGCGACAGGCGCAGCGAGCCGCGCAGTCTTCACTTTAACTGGTTAACGATCCGCCCGGCCCACTGGCATAGATGGCGCCACCTGCGCCCTCTCCACATGGCGAAGATGTCGCCTAGAAATAACCGAGGATGGACTTGACCTCGAGATACTCCAACATGCCCTCGAGGCCGTATTCGCGTCCGTTTCCGGATTGCTTGAAACCACCAAATGGCGCGTGTGGATCCCACGCCGGGTAGTTGAGATGCACTTGACCGGCGCGAATCCGCGACGCGACGTACTTGGCGACGTCCATATCCCTGCCCTGCACATGGGCCCCGAGGCCATAGATGGTGTCATTGGCGATGGTGACGGCCTCGTCGACTGTGTCGTAGGGGATAATGCAAAGGACCGGCCCGAAGACCTCCTCCTGAGCGATGCGCATGCCTGTGCGCACGTCGGAAAAGATGGTCGGCTTCACATAGAGCCCGACATCTAGGCCGTCCGGACGGCCCAGTCCGCCGGTGAGAAGTTTTGCGCCTTCCGAAACGCCGACGTCGATCATTGTTTGGGTCCGGTCGAACTGAGCACGATTGGCGATTGCTCCGTGGGTGGTGGCCTCCGAAAGAGGATCGCCGACGACAATCTCATCCGCGGCCCGCTGGGCAATTGACTCGATCTCGGAAAGCAGCGCGCGCGGCACGATCATACGCGTCGGCGCACTGCATGACTGGCCGAGATTGCGGAAGGCGGCGGCTATGCCCAGCGAAACGGCGCGATCGAGATTGGCGTCGGGCAGGATCACGTTCGGCGACTTGCCGCCGAGCTCCTGCGCGACCCGCTTGACCGTCGGCGCGGCGGCCTGGGCCACCGCGATGCCGGCACGGGTGGAGCCGGTAATGGAGATCATGTCGACATCCGGATGGGAGGCGAGACCCATACCCACGCCTGGGCCGTCACCATTGACGAGGTTGAAGGCACCGGCAGGGAAGCCGGCTTCCTCAATAGCCTCGGCGAACAGCAGGGCGTCCAGAGGAGAGAGCTCGCTTGGCTTCAGCACGACCGTGCAGCCTGCGGCGAGCGCCGGCGCAACCTTGGCGGTGATCTGGTAGAGTGGCCAGTTCCAAGGCGTGATCAGGGCGCAGACACCGATCGGTTCGTGGGTGACGGCGGTGTGGCCGCGCTGCTCGACGAAGGGGAAGGCTGTCAGGACATCGCGAGCGACCCTCACATGGGCGATCGCGAGCGGCACCTGCGCGGTGCGCGCATATCCGATCGCCGCGCCCATTTCGAGGCTCAAGCATTGCGCAAGCAGTTCGTTGCGCGCTTCGAGCAGCGCCTGCAGGCGATCAAGCAGACCCGCGCGGTGTTCCGGCTTGGTACGGCTCCAGGTGGTGAATGCCCGGCGGGCCGCCGAGACGGCCGCGTCCACGTCCTCGCTGTTTCCGAGCGGAAACGGGGCCACAACCTCTTCCGTGGCCGGATTGACCACGACGCCCGTGGCGGTGCCCCGCGGCTCGCGCCATTCGCCGTCGATGAAGAACCTGCCCAGGCGGCCGTTGCGGGACAGGTGTTCAAGGGGCGTGGTCATGTCACGAGGTCCTTCATGCGGTAATAGGCACCGAGGATCGGCAGGAACCAGGGACGCCCGAAGTATCCAGGGATCGCCGGCCAGTCGAAATCCTTCCAGGGGTTCAGATCGGGGCGCCCGTCCATGACCTCGGCCATGATGCTGCCCATCAGCGTCGACATCTGGGTGCCGTGTCCGCTATAGCCCATTGAGTAGTAGATGCCGTCGCGCTCTCCGGCGCGCGGCAGGCGATCGCGGGTCATATCTACCATGCCGCCCCAGCAGTAATCGACCCGGGTGCTGGCCAGTTCCGGATAGACTTCGACCATCGCCGCTTTCAGGATGCGGCCGCTCTTTTCGTCGGATTGAGGATTGGACACCGCAAACCGCGCTCGCCCGCCGAACAGCATACGATTGTCCGGCGTGAGCCGCCAGTAGACAACGAGGTTGCGCGTGTCGACGACATTGCGTCGGGTCGGCATGAGGCGCTCGAGTTGCGAAGGCGACAGCGGTTCCGTCACAATCAAGAAGGCGCCGACCGGCACGATGCGACGGCGTATCCATCCGAGCGGACCAACCTGGGAAATGCCGCTCGCCAGCAGGACCTGACGCGCGACGATCTTGCCGCGCGGGGTCTCTACTTCATGCCCGGCGGTGACCTTGCGCATCGCGATGACGGGAGCCCGTTCATGGACCTCGGCGCCACGCCGTGCCGCGGCGGTCGCCAGACCCCGGACGAACCGGCCGACATGCATGCTGGCGCTCTTGGGAAACAGCAGCCCACCATAGTAGCGGTTGGTGCCGACTTCGGTTAGCAGGTCGGCGCGCGCGATCATCCTGGTTCCGGGATCGACATTGGCCGCCAAGAGTTCCTGGCTGCGCGCCAGCATGTCGTAGTGCTCAGGCTTGGCCGCAAGCTTGAGCTTGCCGACACGGGCGAAGCTGCAGTCGATCCGTTCTTCCTGCACCAGCCGCTCGACCATGTCGACGCCAGCGTCGAAGGCCTTGTAGAGCGCGTTTGCGGCCGGCTTGCCGTGCTTGCCGGCCATGATGGCATAGTTCTGGGCAAAACCGTTGTTGCACATGCCGCCATTGCGGCCGGATGCGGCGTTGCCGATCGTTTTGGCCTCCAACAGTGCAACCCGGGCGCCCTTCTTGGCGAGGGCCAGCGCCGCGGAGGATCCAGTCAAGCCGCCGCCCACAACCGCCACGTCGTAGTGGCCTTCGAGCGGTTTGGACGTGCCCTCATTGAACGGCTGAGAGGTGTCCAGCCAATAAGATGTAAGCTTCATAGTTGCACCACCAGTGCGTCAGTTTGCATGGGCGCCATGCAAAGCGTTGCGATTGGAGCCCCTACCATCCGCGGATCCGCTCCCAACGCGCTTCGATCCTGGGACTGTCCCCGTTGACGACGGCGTAGAAGTGATGCTGGGCGGCCATCGCGCAGGCATGGTTGGGCAGAATCCGGACCCGAGCCCCGAGCGGCAAATCGGGCATGGACTTTCCAGAACCAGCACGAATGGCGAGGATACCGTGTTCCTGGCTGGCCTGCGCCACGATCACATCTTCAAGCACCCGCCCCTTTTCGTCGCAGACCACGCCGTAACCTTGGTCGATCTGCTGGTTTGCGGTTCCCCGGTCGCGCGAAAGCGCCATCCACCCCGCGTCGACCAGCACCCAACCCTTTTCCGGCTTGGACCCGATCACCGTGGCCAACACGGAAATCGCGATATCGTCGAGACCGCAGACCCCTACCCCGTGCTGGACGAGGTCAAAGAACATGTAGACCCCGGCGCGCAGCTCCGTGACGCCTTCGAGGTTCTCGGCGAAGTGCGCCGTCGGCGTGGAGCCTAGGCTGACGATCGGGCAGGCATGGCCGTGAGCGCGCAAAGTTTCGGTGGCGCGCACGGTGGCCGAACGCTCGTTCTCGGCTGCCTTGACCAGCGCATCGGCCGTGCTCAAGCCATAGGACTCGCCGGCATGGGCGAGGACGCCGACCAGGTTGGCGCCTGCTGCGACGACCCTGTTGGCCACCTCGAGCAGCTTGGGATCGTCCGGCTTCAATCCACCGCGATGGTCATCGCAGTCCAGTTCGATGAAGACGGACGGCGTCACGCCGGTGTCCTCGCGTACACCGGCAAGGGCGTCGGCCTGGTCCACGGAATCGAGCAACAGCTTCACATCAGCGCCGGTACGGCGACAAAGCTCCATGGCGCGGACGACCGAAGCCGGCGACATGCCGACCGCATAAGTCATGTCTCGAAAGCCGTGGCCGGCGAAATACTCCGCCTCGGCGATGGTCGAGACCGTGATCGGACCGGGTTCGCCGGGGAACACATACCGGGTGACGTCGATGCTTTTGGCCGTCTTCATATGCGGGCGCAGCACCACGCCAAGCTTTCTGGCATGCTCGGCCAGACGCTGGATATTGCGCTCGAGCCGTCCCCGGTCCAGAAGCAGCGACGGGGTGATGAGGGCGTCGATCGTTTGGGCCGCTTCACGTGTCTTTACACTCGTATCCATCGCTCCCCTACCTCATTCCTTAACCGAACGACTGATTTGCCACGGCATACATGCGGGCCGTCCCGTCGGAGACGGGCCGTCGCCCCTTGACCATCGCGATCGCAGCACCGACGCGCGCGAGGCCCAGGCTATCCAGCCAGTCGCCCAATCCGTGTTCGGCATAGACGTCGATGCGCACGAATTGGCCGTGAAGCGTCGCAAGCTGGGCCAGGATCAGGAGTCGCGCGTCTTGGGCGCTTTCGGCTGCAACAGGGCCGACCACGTAGCCGCGGCCGAACCGCCTGGCGATGGCGTAGCCTGCAATACGCCCCGCGCGTTCGATGACCAAAACATTGCCCGCATCAGCGAGGCCAGCCACCATCGACGGCCGGGGCATGCCTGTGGCCCGTTCGTCGAAGGCCTGGATCGCCGCGAGGTCTGGGACCGTCGCCTGACGGATGCCATCGCGGGTACTCTGCGTCACGGCAACGGTCAGCGAGCCCTGGTGCTGAAGCACCGTGCCCCAGGCATTGAAGCCGCGTCGCTTGTAGAGCGCGAGCCCCTCTTCCGTCGAATTGAGCAGCACGTTGCGCCCGTCCGTGGCCTGAAGCAACCCGTCAAAAAGCCGGGAGCCGTTGCCACCGCCTTGCGCGGAGCCAGTGACTATGATCATCCCGGCAGTGGCATAGGCCTGTCCGTAATTCCAGGACATGGCAGTGCCGATCACCTGTCCCGCCCGCTCGAGGACTAGGCCATTGCCGACCGTCACGGCAAATTCCCAGTCCTCCTGGCGATAAGGCCAGCCCATCTCCTGCGACAGCTTCAGCGCGCCCGGCACATGGCGGGTCTCGAATTTCATCAGCTCGGTCGGGGCGCTGACGATATCCCTGTCATGATCAACGGCCATAAGTGCAACGCTGTCGCTTGATCCAAAGTCAGATTGAAGTCGGACCTTAGAGTCGCGCCAGGCGGACAGTTTTCGCTGCTGTTTTGACCTTTGAATTCAGCGGGATCATTCGTTTTGAGCCGTCCGTCGGCATGCCATATGGCGCAAATCGGGCGAGGAATATCTGGCACCTTGAATCGCCCTTCGTGGCTGCCCCGCGATCGGCGTCCGCACGATTCACAATGGACGTGATCCCAGCCTCATCAATGGCTTAGCCGCAACATTCCCCAGCGATGAAACGCTTGATGCTCAGAAGGAATTTTGGATGATCTACATCAGCGAAGAGGAGTCAGCCGCCCTCGTCACGCATGAACTTGCCTTCGAGGCGGCGCGGGAGGCTCTCGTGGCGGCAGCATCGCCGCAGAGCTTGGTCTTTCCCGCTGTTCTCGGGCGCACACAGGAGGCGACCAATACCTTCTCAATCAAATCCGGTTCGTCGGACGACCTGACTGGAGTGAAAATTGGTTCCTTCTGGTCGGGCAACCCGGCACGTGGCCTTCCCCGCCACAACTCCACCATCGTGCTGCTCGATCAGCATACAGGTCGGCTCGGCGCCGTAATCGAGGCCGGCAAGGTCAACGCCTACAGGACGGCCGCCGCCGACGCGGTTGCGGCCGATCTTCTTGCGAGCAAGCAAGCCAAGGTTCTGGCGATATTCGGCGCCGGCAACCAGGCGGGCCTCGAAGTGATGGCGCTGGCACGCATCCGCCCAATCGAAACCGTGCTGGTCGTGGCCCGGCCTTCGCCGCGACGCGACGCGCTTGTCGATCAGATCGGAGAAAGGGGTCTGGAGGCGCGCGCTGCCTTGCCCGAAGAAGCCGTGCGCGCGGCCGACATCGTGGTGACGGCGACACCCTCACGCGAACCGCTGTTCGACGCCGCTTGGGTGGGACCCGGAACCCATATCGTCAGCATGGGGTCGGATGCTCCGGGCAAGCGCGAATTGCCGAGCGAATTGTTTCCCAGGGCACGTCTGTTTTGTGATCTGCTTTCCCAGTCCGTCCAGATCGGCGAGTTCCAACATTTGCGCGACGAGATCGACGCCGGCGTGCTTGCGGTAACACCAATCGGCGACGTCATTGAAAAGCGTGCGCCCGGACGCCGCTTCGACAACGAAATCACGGTCTTCGACAGTTCTGGTATCTCACTACAGGATCTCTACATGGCCGACGCGCTGATCCGCGCAAACGCGTCCCACCGCTGATCTAACGTGCTAGCCCGCAGCACTGCTGTACCACGCACCACCGTTAGCGATGGCGGCATGCGGCAAGGCCACTCGGGCGTCGATCCTGTGCCGTAGCGTGTCCACGAGCCTAAGCAACGTCAATGCAATTTGAGACGCGGACGGACAACGCGGTTGACATGGCCGACCAGGATAAGAGCCAGGCCCTTGATCCAGCCATGTATGGCCAGCAAGTGCATGCGGTACAAAGACACGTAGATCATCCTGGCCAGCCGCCCCTCAATCGCCATCCGCCCTCCGACGAGGTTTCCCATTAAGCTACCGACGGTGGAAAACCGGCTCAACGACACTAACGAGCCCTTGTCCCGATAGACAAATGCTTCCGGCGTTTCCCCAGCAATCACGTGAAGAATGTTGCGATAAGCGGTCGATGCCATCTGGTGGGCAGCCTGAGCTCGTGGTGGCACCGGGCCGCCCGCCCCCTCTGGCTTGAAAAAGCAGCAATCGCCTATGGCGAAGATGCGCTCGTCCCGGCTCGTTTGGAGGGTGGGGAGGACGACAAGTTGCCTGCTACGCGCCACCTCAAGTCCGTCGAGCTCTCCTAGAATATTTGCCCCCTGCACTCCTGCAGCCCAGACGCAAATATTGGCGTGTATCTGCTCCCCGGTAGCGCACCTCAATCCCGTTTCCGTTGCTTCCGATACAGCTGTGTTTGCGAGCACCCGGACGCCGAGGGCCTCAAGTTCCTGATGTGCGGCCTTTGCTAAAGCATCTGGGAGAGCCGGAAGAATTCGCGGCCCGGCCTCTATCAATGTGACCCTCAGCCGGGTCTCGTCGAAGACTTCCAGGCCATAATGTCTAAGAGATGATGCAGCATTGTAGAGTTCAGCAGCGAGTTCAACGCCTGTCGCACCGCCACCTACGATAGCTATATCAACAAACGCGTCGTCGGTTGGATCAGCTGACATTGTCCTGGAAACTCGAAGACAATGATTCAACAACTTCAATCGAAAGCGATCCGCTTGATGACGGTCTTCGAGGAAAAGACAGTGATCCTTGACTCCGGGAGTACCGAAGTCGTTTGAAACCGACCCGATTGCGATAACGAGGTAATCGTATCTGAGCCGATGTCGACCAACCAGCTCCGACCCGTCATCGTCGAAAATCGGCGCCACTATAACCTGCCGCGCTGTGCGATCGATGGCCTCCAACGACCCGTAGAAGAAGCGGTAGCCCCAACGGTGCCCGTGTCCGCGGTAGCCAACTTCGTCAAGATTTGCGTCGAGTGATCCGGCCGCGACCTCATGGAGGAGCGGCTTCCAGACATGGGTGTGGTTCCGCTCCACAAGAATGATATCGAAATCCTTACGGCCGAGACGTGCTCCGAGCCGCCGCACGAGTTCAAGACCTCCAGCCCCACCGCCAATGACGACTATTTGAGTCTTCATTGCTGCTTGCCCGGTCTCGTTGAGGGATGCCTCTCAACACGACTACCCGCTGTCAGAGGCGCCAGATGGCAATCAAGTCCTGGATTCGATAGCCCTGAATGATAAAGAAGCGTCATCATCGCCCTCACGAACTCAAAAATCGCGTTGTTCCCGGGCGTTCACGCCGCGAATGGCGAGCCCTGGAGTCCAGCCCCAAGGCCGCCGTCACCAGTCCATCACCACCTTGCCCGAATTGCCGCTCTTCATCGCCTCGAAGCCGGAGATATAGTCGTCCACGCCGATGCGGTGGGTGATCAGGCCGCTGACATCGAGCGGTCCCTGCACCAGTGCGATCATCTTGTACCAGGTCTCGAACATCTCGCGGCCATAGATGCCCTTGAGATGCAGCATCTTGAAGATGACCTTGTTCCAGTCGATCTCGAAGCCGGTCGGCGCGATGCCCAAAATGGCGATCTTGCCGCCATTGTTCATGGCGTCGATCATGTCGCGGAAGGCGGGTGCCGCACCCGACATTTCGAGGCCGACGTCAAAACCTTCGGTCATGCCGAGCGCCGGCATGATATCGCGCAGCTTTTCCTTCGACGCGTCGACCACATGCTGGACGCCGAGTTTTTTCGCCAGCGCCAGCCGCACCGGGTTGATGTCGGTGATGACCACTTTTCGCGCGCCGACGCACTGCGCCACCAGCGCACCCATGATGCCGATCGGCCCGGCGCCGGTGACCAGCACGTCCTCGCCGACGAGATCGAAGGACAACGCGGTGTGAACCGCATTGCCTAAGGGATCGAAGATTGCAGCGATCTCGTCGGGCACATCGTCGGGGATCGGCACGACATTGTGCTGCGGGATCGCCAGATATTCGCCGAAGGCGCCCGGCCGGTTGACGCCGACGCCGAGCGTGTTGCGGCACA
This sequence comes from Mesorhizobium sp. WSM4842, assembly GCF_055901575.1. NCBI lineage: Bacteria > Pseudomonadati > Pseudomonadota > Alphaproteobacteria > Hyphomicrobiales > Phyllobacteriaceae > Mesorhizobium > Mesorhizobium sp. WSM4842. Next base: position 4,487,709 of record NZ_CM148372.1, on the reverse strand, counting down.
GATGCCCCCTGCCCGCCCGGCAATTGCGGCAATGGCCGCAGACGATGTGGCCTTCGCCCGAAACACGCTGGCCGATCTTGTATTCGGTGACCGCCGCGCCGAAGTCGGCGACAGTGCCGACGAATTCGTGGCCGGTCACCATCGGCACCGGCACGGTCTTTTGCGCCCACTGATCCCAATTGTAGATGTGGACGTCGGTACCGCAGATCGCGGTCTTCTTGATCTTGATCAGAACGTCGTTGGGGCCGATTTCCGGCACCGGCACTTCTTCCATCCAGATGCCCGGCTCGGCGCGAGATTTAACGAGTGCGCGCATCATGTTGGACATCAGCCAATCACTCCAAGTTCGCGACCCACCTCACCGAACGCAGCCACTGCCCGGTCGATATCGGCGGCCGAATGGGCGGCCGACATCTGCGTCCTGATGCGGGCCTGGCCCTTGGGCACGACGGGGAAGGAAAAGCCGATCACGTAGATGCCGCGCTCAAGCAGCATGTCGGCCATTTGCGAAGCCAGCGCGGCATCGCCGATCATCACAGGAATGATCGGGTGGTCGGCTCCGGCCAGCGTGAAGCCCGCTTTTTCCATGTTGGCGCGGAAGCGCGAGGCGTTGTCGTAGAGCCGGCGACGCAAGCCGCCGCCCTGCTCGATCATATCCAGCACCTTCAGCGAGGCCCCGGCGATCGCAGGCATCAGCGTGTTGGAAAATAGATAGGGCCGCGAGCGCTGGCGCAGCCATTCGACCACCGGGCTGCTCGCCGCCGTGTAGCCACCCGAGGCACCCCCCAGCGCCTTGCCGAGCGTGCCGGTGAGTATATGGACCCGGCCCTCGACGCCGCAATATTCCGGCGTGCCGCGGCCGTTCTTGCCAACGAAGCCGACTGCATGGCTGTCATCCACCATCACCATTGCATCGTATTTTTCCGCGAGGTCGCAGACGCCCTGGAGATTGGCGATGATGCCGTCCATGGAAAAAACGCCGTCGGTGGCGATCAGCTTGAAGCGGCTGCCTTCGGCCTTCTTCAATTCCTCCTCGAGCGCCGCCATGTCGTTGTTGGCATAGCGAAAGCGTTTTGCTTTGGAGAGCCTGACGCCGTCGATGATCGAGGCGTGGTTCAGCGCGTCGGAAATGACCGCGTCCTCCTCGGAAAGCAGCGTCTCGAACAGGCCGCCATTGGCATCGAAACAGGAACCGTAGAGGATTGTGTCCTCCATACCGAGGAAGCTCGATATCTTTGCCTCGAGCTGCTTGTGCTCTTCCTGCGTGCCGCAGATGAAACGCACCGACGCCATGCCGTACCCGTAGCGGTCAAGCGCCTGCTTGGCCGCGTCGCGCAATTCGGCGCTGTCTGCGAGCCCGAGATAGTTGTTGGCGCAGAAATTCAGCACCTTTTCGCCGCCCACCTCGATCTCGGACGACTGGGGCGAGGTGATGACGCGCTCGCGCTTGTACAGGCCCTCCGTCTCGATCTGCGAAAGCAGCTCGCGAACGTGGTCTTTGAGAGTCGGTGCCATCGTGCTTCCACTTCCATTTGTGATCTTCGCGGTCTTGCTCATGCGATCTCTCCCCGGAGCACGCGCAACATGCGCTCGAAGTGGCTTGGATCGTGTGCTTTGAGGAGCGCAGCTTCCCGGGGCTGGTACAGATCCCAGAGACGCGATAACCAAAAACGAAAGGCTCCAGCGCGCTGCATCGCAGGAAGCAATAAGCGTTCGGGTCCAGTGAGCGCGCGAACTGACTCATACGCGCCGAGAAAGGCGGCAACTTGCTTAGTGTCTTGGCGGCCGGTGCCACTATCGACGCACCAGTCATTGAGGCACACGGCAATATCAAACAAAAAGGTGTCGCATCCGGCGAAGTAGAAATCGAAGACGCCGGTCAGGTGACCATCTTCAAACAACACGTTGTCACGAAAGAGATCAGCGTGCACCGGCCCCCTTGGGAGTTGCTCGTAGGTGGAGGACACAGCAATCTGGTTCTGAAAGGCCAGCTCGCTCGAGAGCAGCGAGCGCTGTCCCTCAGATACGCAGCGGCCGACCACCGGCACCACCTCGTTCCACCATTCGAGGCCGCGCGGATTGGCCTGCCGCCGTGGGTAGTCGCTCCCGGTCACGTGCATTCGCGCCAGGATCTCCCCGACAGCGCGACAATGCGACTCTGTCGACGCCGTCACGCTCTCGCCAGGAAGCCTGTTGACGATCACGGCAGGCCGGCCTTTCAGCGTGTGAAGGATTTCGCCTCTGACGTTGGCAACCGGATCCGGGACCGGCATTCGCTGCGCCGCAAGGTGCTTCATCAGGTGAAGGTAGAAGGGCAATTGCTCGAACGTGAGCCGCTCGAACAGGGTCAGCACATATTCGCCTGCCTCGGTATCCACAAAGTAGTTCGTGTTCTCAATTCCGCTCGTGCTGCCGCGAACGGAATTCGGCTGTCCCAGGCCCAGAGCCTGAAAGAAGGTTGCGACTTCGTCGGGTGACAGCTCGGTATATACGGCCATGGCGAAAAAGGTCCCGGTCGCGGAAGCAGCCTTTCAGCAGACCGCGGCCTGCAGGGTTTCGGCGATGTAGGTCTTTACGGTCTGTGCATCGGCGGGAAGCAGTTTGAACCGTCTCGGCAAACCCTCTATGCCATCGAACCGTTGCGGAGGAACTGGCTCTCGGCCCAGGGCCTCTCTGATGGTCTCCGCAAATTTGACCGGCAGGGCCGTCTCGAGCACGATCATCGGCACATCCGAAACCGAATGCTCGCGCGCGACCTTCACGCCGTCTGCAGTGTGTGGATCGATCAGCGCGTTGGAGCGGTGCCACGCGTCACGGATCGTCTCCAACCGGTCGGCGTGGGTGCTCTTCCCGCTGCGGAAACCAAAATGGTCCGCCGCCTTCCCGAAGGCGGGATCCCCGCTGAGATCGAACGACCCGCTTTCGCGCAGTTGATCGTCGAACAGCGATCTCGTCCGGCTGGCGTCGCGACCGAGCCAGTCGAACACGAAACGCTCGAGATTGGAGGCCTTGGAAATGTCCATGGATGGGCTCGAGGTTTCATAGGTATCCGCCCGGCCCCGCACGCGATACACCCCAGTGCGGAAAAACTCATCGAGCACGTCGTTCTCGTTGGTCGCAATGACGAGACGGGCAATGGGAAGGCCCATCATGCGCGCAACATGACCGGCGCAGACATTGCCGAAATTGCCCGAGGGAACGGCGAAGTCGACCTCTGACGAATTCTCTTCAGTCACCTGAAAATAGGCAGAGAAGTAATACACCACCTGAGCGACCAGCCGGGCCCAGTTGATCGAATTGACGGCGCCGATCCGGTGGCGCCTCTTGAAGTCAGCATCGCCGGACACGGCTTTCACGATGTCTTGGCAATCGTCGAACACCCCTTCGATGGCAATGTTCTGAATGTTGTCGTCCTGCAGGCTGAACATCTGGGCTTGCTGAAAGGCGCTCATGCGTCCGTGGGGCGACATCATGAAGACGCGAATGCCCTTCTTGCCGCGCATGGCATATTCCGCCGCGCTGCCTGTGTCGCCACTGGTTGCCCCGAGGATATTCAGCTCCACACCCCGCCGCGCCAGTTCATACTCGAGCAGATTGCCGAGCAACTGCATCGCCATGTCCTTGAACGCCAGGGTGGGACCGTTCGACAGTTCCGCCACATGGAGACCCGTCTCAAGCGTTCGCACGGGCGCGATCCTGGCGGTCCCAAAAACCTCGGGCCTGTAGGTCTTTGCACAGATGGCCTTCAGGTCAGCGGGCGGAATATCGTCGATGTAGAGCGACAGGATTTCAAAGGCGAGCACTGGGTAGGACAAGCCGCGCCACCGATCCAGCGTAGCATCATCCAGCCGAGGGTAGACCTCGGGCACATAGAGGCCGCCATCCGGGGCAAGACCTTCAAGCAGAATCTCGCAGAACTTCCTGCGTTCGGGATGGCCGCGCGTGGAGATGTAGTGCATGTGATGCTGTTCCTTGTCGCCGCTATCGTTCGGCAAGGGTCGAGAGATCGCCACCCTTCGGCCTTCAGCGGCTGGCGCGCCACCAGGCGATACGGTCCTGCAGGGCGTAGGCCTTGATAACGGCCGGGATGAACCACGGATTGCCGCGATAGAGCGGGATCGCCGCAGGCGGTCGGAAATCGAATGCGGTGCGCGCCCGATCGCTATGTCCCATCAGCTTGTGAGCCGCACGCATGCCGACCCATGGCGCCCAGACCACGCCCGAACCGCAGAAGCCGGTGGCATAGACCACGCCATCCTTCTCGAAGATCCTGGGCAGCATGTCGCGGTGCATCGCCACATTGCCGAACCAGCTGTGCGAAAGGCGAACCTTCTCCAGTTCTGGGAAAATTTCGCCCAGCCCGTTTCGCAGACGGAGCGTCGGGGCTGCCGGATCGCCTGCACGCGAGCTGTCGCGCCCGCCGAGCAGGATGCGTCTGCCGTCCGGCGAAGGGCGGTAATAGAAGCCAAGCTCGCGGCCCTCGCCCATCATCATCCGCTTCGGCATCAGGCGCGCCATCACCTCAGGCGCGAGTTCCTCGGTGGCAATGATCCGGCTGCGAACCGGAACCAGCCGACGGCGCAGGAAGGGACTGGCGCCATCCGTGTAGCCATTTGTGCAGACCAGCACCTGCCGCGCCTGCACCGTTCCGGCCGAAGTCGCGACGCGGAACCCGGAGCTATCCCTTTCAATCGAGGTCACGGGCGTGTTCGAATGCACCGCCAGTCCCGAAGCGAGCGCCACCCGCAGGAGCTCCGCGTGGAATTTGGCCGGGTGCAGCCCACCGATGTCCATCCGGACCATGCCGCCGCGATAGAAGTCGGTGCCGACGTAGTTGCGCTGCTTTGCATATGGAACAGCGTAAGATTCGATCCCCAGTTTCCTCGCCAACGCCTCGGCGCCGCGGGCCATCTTCTCGTACTGTTCATATCCGATGGCGCCCTTGAACAGGCCAACCAGTTGAAAGTCGCAGTCGAGCTTTTCCGACTTGATGAAGTCGTAAAGGAATTCGCGCGCGACCTTGCCCTCGGCCTCGATCGCCATGGTTTTTTCTTCGCCGAAGCGCCGGGTGATCGTGGCGTAGTCCAGCCGGATACTCCCGCTGGTAATTCCGCCATTGCGCGTTGAAGCACCCTCGCCCGGATTCATCGCATCAAAAGCTGCAACCGAACGCCCCTCGCGCGCCAGCGCAAGCCCGGCCGAAAGGCCGGCGTAGCCGGCGCCGACGATCGCCACATCGACCTTCCTGGCCAGGGGCTGCGGCGGCAGCGGCATGACGGGCGCCGCTTCCCACCAGTAGGGTGTGTTTTTGTCGGCGACTTTCGGCTCGTGCATGTGAGTCACTTCTCACTGGGTTTTCGGGATCGGAATTGGGCCGCATTTGTCGACAGATCAGACACGGTCGTCTCGCACGTCGAGCGCATCACGCAGCCCGTCGCCGATGAAATTGAAACTTGTCACGGCCATGGTGATGGCGGCCCCGGGAATGATCGCCAGCCAGGGCGCACTGTCCAGATACTGCTGGGCGCCCTCGAGCATGTTGCCCCAGCTGGGTAGCGGCGGCTGAATGCCATAACCCAGGAAACTGATATAGGCTTCCAGCAGGATCGCGCGCGCCACTGTCAGGGTAGCGGCCACGATGATCGGACCCATGGCGTTTGGAAGGATTTCGCGGAACATGATGTGCGTGCCGCTCAGTCCCAGCATGCGCCCGGCCAGCACAAACTCGCGCTCGCGCAATGACCGCACCTCGGCCTCGACAATTCGGGCTACCTCCATCCAGCTGGTGACAGCGACGATCACGGTGACCATGGCCGGGCTTGGCTTCAGTGCCGCGGCCAAGGCCAGCAGCAGGAAGATGGAGGGGAATGACAGGAAGCCGTCGACCGTGCGCATCAGCGCTGCGCCGATCCAGCCGCCGCGGTAGCCCGCGATCACGCCGACGAACGTTCCGATAAGCGTCGACAGCAGCATGGCAGAGAAAGCCACCAGCAGTGAGGTCCTCCCCGCCATGAACAGTCGCGCCGCCACGTCCCGCCCCAAAGGATCGGTCCCGAGATAGTGGTCGCCGGTCAGCGGCGGTGAAAAGCGGGCGCGCAAATCGATGTATAGGGAATCATAGGGCAGGAGATGAGGGCCGAACACGCATGCCAGCGTGAGAACGGTGATCATCGCCACCCCCAGCAACGCCAGGTGATGGCTCGTGAACCGGCGCACGGTGCGGCTGCGCCACCAGCGGCTTGGTTCTGCATTTGCGGCGAGAGCGGTCATTTCGGGTGCCTCCTGTTGGGCGTGAGGTTACGCGCTCAACCCAGACGAATACGCGGGTCGACGATCGCCACCACGATGTCTGCGATCAGGTTGCCGAGAATGACGAGGATGGCTGAGAACATCAGCAGTCCCATCACGACCGGGTAGTCGCTGTAGCCGAGGCTGTCCAGGAACAGCCGCCCCATGCCTGGCCAGGTAAACACTGTCTCCGTCACCAGCGCGCCGGTCAGGATGCTGGGAAGCTGCACCCCGGCCAGTGTGATCATCGGCAAAAGCGCATTGCCGACGACGTGCTTCATTATGACTCGGCGCTCGCTCAGGCCCTTGGCGCGGGCGGTCTTGACGAAATCCTGGCTGATGGCGTCGAGCGTCGCCGTGCGCATGTAGCGGCTCCAGATCGCGACATGCACCAGCGACAGCACGATGCTTGGCAGGATCAGGTGATGCAGGTAGTTCAGGACCGAACCGTCGCCGATCGTGTACATGTTGCCTGCAGGGACCCAGCCCAGCCGCAGGGAGAAGATATAGATGCCGACGAGCCCGAACCAGAAGGTCGGGATTGACAGCGCGACCATGGCGCCGATCGTCGCCAGATGGTCGAACAGCGAGTAGCGGTGCGTGGCGCCGCGGATACCGATCCAGGTGCCGATCGCGATCGCAATCGCGGTGGACGTACCCATCAGCAGCAGCGTGGCAAAGACGTGCCGGCCAATCACGGCCAGCACAGGCGCGCCGTCGCGGAAGGAGTGGCCCCAGTCGCCCTGGAGAAGCCGCCAGGCCCAGTCGAGATATTGCATCCACAGCGGCCGATTCAGCCCCAATTGCTCTTTCAGGCGATCGAGATCGTCCTGCGTCATGCTCGGATCGAGCCCGAATTGCGCCAGTGGCCCCCCCGGTAGCAGGTTCAGGACGAGGAACCCGATGAGCGAGACGATCAGGAGCAGGATGAGGCTCTGCGAGAGCCGGTTCAGCAGGAAGCCGCGCATTCAACTCTCCTCTTTCAAGACAGCGCCGAAGACTGGCCGCCGCCGCGAGGCGGCGGCGGCGTATGTATGTCAGCCCTTCCAATACCATCCGGCGGCATGCCAGGATGCGACGCGGGTGTTGGAATTTGCCTCGAAACCCTCCAGCCCTTCCTTGCGGCCAAACACGTTGGTGGAGGCAAACAGAGGCAGGAACGGCAGATCCTGACGGACGATTTCCTGCACACGCAGATAAATGGCGCGCCGCACTTCCCGATCGAAGGTGCGGGTGCCCTTCTCGAGCAGCGCATCGACCTCCGGGTTGGAGTATTGGCCTGTGTTCGAGCCCTTTCCGCCCTTCGCGACGATCGCCTTGGTGTGCAGGCGGTTGGAAACGTCGGGGTCGCCCGCGATGACATTTGTTACACCGGAGATGGCCGACTCGAACTGCGATTTGAGCCAGAAATCGCCCCACATGACGGCGGCCGGCAGGTTGGAGATGGTCATCTCCACCCCGATCTCGGCGAATGTCTGCTGCAGGAACTGCTGCGTCTGCTCGCGCAGGTGGTTGCCGGAGGTGGTGGAGTTGGCGAACGACAGACGCACCCCGTCCTTCACCCGTATTCCATCGGCTCCGGGTACCCAGCCGGCCTCGTCGAGGATCTGGCCCGCGCGCTCGATGTTGAACTCCTGGGCCGGCAGGTTCGGATTGTAGTAGTAGGAACTCTGCGGCATGAACGTCTCGGTGGGGGTGTGGACCCCGTAATAAATTGCTTCGAGGATCGCTTTCCTATCGATTGCGGCGTAGAGCGCCTGGCGGACCGCCGGGTCCTTGAATTGCGGCTTCTCAAGATTGAGATAGATCGACTCGACCGATGCCCCAGGCTCCAGCTTGACCACACGATCCGATAGTTTGCTGGCTTCCGCGTAGCGGTCGGCGGTTATGAATGCCTGGTCGACAAGATCAATGTCGCCGCTCTTGAACTGGGTGTAGAGCACCGTCATGTCGGGGATGTATTTGAAGACGAGCCGCTCCAAATAGGGGCCCTCCCCGACATAATCCGCGTTCGCGACGAGTTCGATATGATCACCGGCAACGCGCTGCGCCCACTTGAATGCGCCAGTGCCGACAGGCGCCTGATTGAAGGCGGCGGCGTTGGGGTCGGCCTCTTTTTCGAGGATGTGCTTGGGAACCATGAAGGTTTCGGCGAGAAACGACAGGTAGGGGGCGAAAGCCTCCTCCATCCGCCAGGTCAGCTCGGTCGGCGAGACCACCTTGATATCGCGCACCAGCGAATGGCCGGCCGTGCGCCAGGCGCGGAATTGCGGATTGGTGATGAGCTCAAGAGTGAATTTCACATCCTCAGCCGTGAAGGGCTTGCCGTCGTGCCAGCGGACGTCGTCACGCAGGCGGATGCGCCACTTAAGACCGTCCTCTGAAATGTCGCCGTTTTTCTGGCTTGGCACTTCGACCGCAAGATTGGGCTGAAGAACGCCTTTGGGATCCATGCGGAAGAGCGCATCGAAAAGCGAGAAATGCACAGCGTCGTCGACCTCAATATGCGGCATCAACGGGTTGAACACGGTGGGTTCCTGCGAAAGTCCGACGACGACGCGACCGGTTGGGCTCGCTGGCCGGGTCTGGGCGAAGGCGGGCTTGCCCAACAGATTGGGCGCAATGAGGCCTGCCGCCCCGCCTATCGCCATCAATCGCAGTGCATCGCGCCGCGAGTAGTTTGATTTGGTGTCTGAGCGTTCAGTCATTGGAATTCCCCTTGTTCTGGCGGTGTCCGCCGTGGCTCTTACCCATTTGCTACAACCGGACGGGTAGATCCCGGCTGCTCTCCAGGAATCGCCGCCACCAGCTCACGCGTGTAGGCTGATTGCGGGTCGAGGAAGATTTGCGAGGGCGGTCCGCGTTCCACGATCCGCCCTTTCTGCATCACCGCGATTTCGTCGCAGATCTGGCTGGCGACGCGCAGATCGTGGGTGATGAAGATCATCGAAACGCCGGTCTCCCGCTGGATCTGGTCCAGCAACTGTAGGATCTGGGCCTGGATCGACACGTCGAGCGCCGACACAGCTTCGTCGGCGATCAGCAGCTTCGGTTTGAACATCAGCGCCCGAGCGATGCCGATGCGCTGGCGCTGCCCACCGGAAAATTCATGCGGAAAGCGACCAAAGGCGCCGGCATCGAGTCCGACATGAGCCAGGAGCGCCTTCGCCTCATCACGCGCTTGGGCATAGGGCGTTCCGTGCGCGACTGGGCCAACGGTCAGGATGTGGCCGATCGTCGATCGCGGGTTGAGCGAGGCGAAGGGATCCTGGAAGATCATCTGAACCCGCGGCCGCAGCGGGCGGAATTCGGCTTCGGAAAGCTTGGCGATGTCGCGGCCCTCGAACAGAATCCCGCCGCCGTCGCTGTCCAGCAGCTTGATCAAAAGCCGACCAAGCGACGATTTGCCGGAACCGCTTTCGCCCACAACGCCCAGCGTGCGCCCGGGCGCCAGATCGAACGAGACCTCGTTGACCGCGGGCACGACGCGCTGCGAGCCGAACAGGGAACTGCCGCTGCGGTAGGTCTTCACCAGGCCTTCGACCTTCAGGATCGGCGCTTTGTTGGCCGTCTCCAGAGGAACGCGGTCCTCGCCGGTCAGGCGCGGGACGGCCGCGATAAGGCGCCGGGTATAGGGATGGCCCGGCGACTTAAGCACCTGTTGGGCGCTACCCTGTTCGACGATGTGGCCCTTCTCCATCACGACGACACTGTCTGCGATCTCGGCCACCACCCCGAAGTCGTGGGTGATGAACATGACGCTCATCCCCTTGCGGCGCTGAATGTCGCGGATCAGCTCCAGAATCTGTGCCTGTGTGGTCACGTCGAGCGCGGTCGTCGGTTCATCCGCGATCAGGATCGTGGGTTCAAGCGCCAGCGCCATGGCGATCATAACCCGCTGCCGCTGCCCGCCAGAAAGCCGGAACGGATACTGATGATACATGAGTTCGGGGTCGGGCAGCCCCACCTCGGTCAGCAACTCGACAGCGCGGCCGCGACGGGATTTCGGAGTGCCGACGCCATGCGCCGCCATGACTTCGTCGATCTGCGCGCCCACCGTCATCAGCGGGTTGAGTGCCGAGAGCGGATCCTGGAAAATCATCGAGACAACCCGGCCGCGTAAGCTGCGCAGCTTGTCGGGCGACAGGCCTATGATGTTCATCCCATCCAGCTGGATGGCGCCCGAGGAGACGCGGATCACCTTGGGCAGAAGCCCCATGATCGCATTGGCTGTGACAGACTTTCCCGATCCGGATTCGCCGATGATGCACAGGATCTGGCCGCGCTTCAGATCAAAGGAGATGTTCTCGACGGCATGGGTCCGTTCCATGCCTTGCGGCAAATTCACCGTGAGGTCGCGTATCGAAAGCGCCACATCGTGGGGGGCTACAGCCTGAATGCTTGCGATCATCGAGATCACCTCCCCTTTCAACCGAGCGGGTCCACGCTGTTGCGGACCGCATCATCGCCCTTTGAGCAGAAGCGCCTCACCGTAGCGGCCGTCGTCTGGCCATCTCGGCGCTTCGCGCCCTGAGGCTGCGAGAAACTGATTCTGCTCATCCTGGCGGGTCCCTTGATGAAATCCGGTCCGTGTACCGGACACTGTTCCCTTTTCTTGGAGAACTCTCCGGGCGTAAGCCATGCCTATCAGAAGTCCTCTGGAGCTCGCCTGCCATAAGGAAGGGTTGCTCCGTTCTTTCAGCCAGTTTGACTGTTCTGTATCCGCATAGTCGTCGAAATTTGGCCCTCGGGCGGCAGGAACTTCTGAAAAGAACGTCCAGTTCGGCATTTCAGTCTGCAGCTGTTCGGCGCCCGCGACATGATCAGGCAACCATATCCTTCATGCGGCAATACGCCCCCACGACGGGCAGGAACCAGGGCCTTCCGGTGTGCATCGGCACCGTGTGCCAGGATGCGGTCGAGCGGATCGGTGTCCGTGCGGCCAATCGCAATGTCGGCCAAGGCACTGCCGATCAGGGTCGGCAACTGTGCGCCGCGCCTGAATAGCCATGCCGTGGATGACGCGACTGCATGAAGTGTACTCCTGCTTGCCCCGGTGACAGCGAGCTTTTCGCGCAACAATTGGCCGTCCTAGAGGCCGCTAACCGAAGGAAATTCCGTCCAGGCATGAACTCCGCAGCCTGCCTCTGCGGGCGGCAGGTTAGGATGCTTCAAATTACCGGAGTCCCCATCCATGCCCGCGCCGCTCATGCACATCGATTCCAGCCCTTCCCTGCCTCGCGAGGCGGACGTCGTCGTCATCGGCGGCGGCGTGTAGGCGTATTCACGGCATATTATCTCGCACGCCGCGGCGTCAGCGTTGCCCTGCTGGAGAAAGGACGCGTTGCTGCCGAACAGTCCAGCCGCAACTGGGGCTGGTGCCGCCAGCAGAACCGTGACGCGCGCGAGTTGCCGATGGCAACCAAGAGCCTCGATCTCTGGGAAAAAGTGGCGCAGGAGACTGGCGAAGACACCGGCTTTCGCCGTTGCGGGCTGCTCTATCTCTCGCAGAACGACGATGAGCTCGCAGGTTGGGCAAAGTGGCGCGATTTTGCGAGGACGGTCGGCGTCACGACGCATATGCTGAGCGCGGAAAAAGCCACCGAACGGGGTAAATCGACCGGCCGCAAGTGGAAGGGCGGCGTTTTCTCACCGACCGACGGAACGGCAGACACCTCGAGGGCGGTACCTGTAGCCGCGCGTGGGATCATGGCGGCTGGCGGCTCCGTACATCAATATTGCGCGGCTCGCGGCATAGAGTTGAGCGCCGGCCGGGTCAGCGGCGTCGTTACAGAAGCGGGAACCATCCGGACAACGACCGTGGTCATGGCCGGAGGCGCGTGGGCTTCTTCCTTCTGCAACCAGCTTGGTATTCGTTTCCCGCAAGCTGCCGTGCGTCAGTCCATTCTAGCCGTAGCGCCGGGCGCAAATGGCCTGCCGGATGCCCTGCATACCGCGCGCGTCTCGCTGACGCGGCGCGGCAACGGTGGATACACGCTGGCGATCAGCGGGCGGGCGCGAGTCGATCCAACACCGCAGCAGCTCAGGTTCAGCCGCGAGTTCGTGCCCATGTTCGCCCGCCGCTGGCGCAGTCTGGCTCCGGGAGCGTTCGAGGGCTGGCGTCAAGGTCATGAAAGCCTGAGGAAATGGGTACTTGACGACGTGACACCAATGGAACGGAATCGGATTCTCGACCCCAAACCTGACATGAGGCAGATTCGCCTAACATATCAAAGAGCCTGCGGCTTGCTGCCCGAACTCAAGCACACCGCGATTTCTCATGCTTGGGCGGGCTATGTCGACAGCACGCCCGATGGCATCCCGGCAATCGGTGAAGTCGAGGGAATTCCGGGCTTCCTTCTCGCCGCGGGATTTAGCGGCCACGGCTTCGGGATCGGCCCCGGCGCGGGGCATATGATCGCCGATATCATCACCGGCAGCGAGCCGATCGTCGATCCGCGTCCTTATAGGCCGGAGCGTCTGAAGACCGCTGCGTGGGGCAAGGTCGCTGAATTCTGAGAAGACCGATTTGCCAAGGTACGATCGGTCGCACATGAGATCGAGGCCGCGAGGCGGCCAGCACTAAAAACAGGGAAAGTGACGATGCGCGAATATGAGATTGCCGCCATTCCGGCCGACGGGATCGGCCCAGAGGTCATTGCCGCCGGTCTCCAGGCGCTTGAGACACTTGAAGAGCGCTGCGGCGACTTCAAGCTGCGCGTCCAGCACTTCGACTGGGGCTCAGACTACTACAAGGCCCATGGTCGGATGATGCCCGAGGACGGTGTGACGCAACTGAAGCGTTTCGACGCTATCTTCTTTGGCGCGGTCGGTGCTCCCGATGTGCCCGACGACATCACTCTCTGGGGCCTCCGGCTGCCGATTTGCCAAGGCTTTGATCAATACGCGAATGTGCGGCCGACGAGGATATTGCCCGGTATTGTTTCGCCGCTGGCAGGCGTTGGCCCTGGCGATCTGGATTGGGTGATCGTGCGGGAGAATTCCGAGGGCGAGTATTCGGGCCACGGCGGCCGAGCCCATCGCGGCCTCCCCGAGGAGGTCGGAACCGAGGTCGCGATCTTCACGCGCGTCGGCGTCACCCGCATCATGCGCTATGCATTCCGGCTGGCGCAGTCACGGCCGCGAAAGCTCCTGACAGTTGTTACGAAATCCAACGCGCAGCGTCACGGCATGGTAATGTGGGACGAAATCGCCGCCGAGGTGGCACGGGAATTCCCGGACGTCACGTGGGACAAGATGCTGGTTGATGCTATGACGATGCGTATGACGCTGAAACCACGGAGCCTCGATACGATCGTCGCCACCAATCTTCACGCCGACATATTGTCGGACCTTGCAGGTGCGCTTGCGGGCAGTCTCGGCGTAGCACCGACCGCCAATATTGATCCCGAGCGGCGCTATCCCTCGATGTTCGAGCCTATCCACGGCTCGGCGTTCGACATTGCCGGCAAAGGTATCGCCAACCCTGTCGCCACCTTCTGGACCGCCGCCCAGATGCTCGACCATCTGGGCGAAAGCGAAGCGGCCGACCGGCTGATGCGCGCTGTGGAATCGGTGACAAGGGAAGGCGTGCTGACGCCGGACGTTGGTGGCACCGCGACCACGCAGGAAGTAACGGACGCCGTTTGCCGGACGATCCGCGGTTCGAACGTGTGACAGGTTTCTGATGAAGCTCGACAAGATCGACATCAAAATTCTCTCCGAGCTGCAAAAGAACGGGCGCATATCCAACGTCGAGCTTGCCGAGCTGGTGTATCTGTCACCGAGCCCCTGCCTGATGCGGGTCAAGAAGCTTCAGGCGGAAGGCTTCATCACCGGTTATTCCGCCCTGATCGACGTCTCCAAGCTCGGGCAGACGTTGACGGTCTTCACCGAGATCACGCTCAGGAACCATCGGCAGACCGACTTCGCGCGGTTTCTTGCCACCGTCGAGAAGATCGATTCCGTCATCGAATGCCATCTTGTTTCAGGCGGCTACGACTACCTGGTGAAGTTTGTCACAGCGGGAATCACCGAATACCAGACGGTCATGGAGCGCCTTGTCGAAATGGACATCGGCATCGACAAATATTTCAGCTTCGTCGTGCTGAAATCCCCTATCGTGAAATCTCATTTGCCGCTCGACGCCATATTCGACAGATGAGGAAGAGGCTGCCCCGCGCATGCGGCGGCAGTCTGGACGATCATCTTTTCATCGCCGCCCGCACGTCCTTGTCTTCGAGGGTTTGATCCAGCGTCATCCGCGTGCGTTCGAGGATTCCATCGATATCGTCCTCCGTGCAGCAGAGCGGCGGCGCATAGCCCAGGATGCCGCTGTTGAAGGCGCGGATGATGAGGCCGTTCGCCCATGCGCGGTCGAAAATACGGCGACCCGGATCGGCTGCCGCCGGCAGCGGCGTCTTGCGCTCCTTGTCAGTGACCAACTCGACCGCGGCCAGCATGCCGCGACCGCGAATATCGCCAACCAGCGGGTGGTCGGCGAGCGAGCGAAGGCCTTCCATCAAGCGCTTCCCGGCCTTCCGCCCGTCCTCGAGCAAGCCCTCTTCGTAGAGACGCAGGCATTCCAGCCCCACCGCCGCGCTCACGGGATGGGCTGAATAGGTGTAGCCATGGCCGACGGGCGCTTTGCCGGCTCCGTCCGCGATCGTATTGTAGACATGGTCCGACATGAAGACTGCGCCCATCGGCACGTAGCCCGAGGTCAGTCCCTTCGCCGTGGTTATGAAATCCGGCACCACATCGTCCTCTTCACAGGCGAAGAGCGGACCGGTGCGGCCAAAGGCAGTGATGACTTCGTCGGCAACGAACAGGATGTCGTGTTCCTTGCACACGGCGTGCAGGGCCTTCAGCCAGCCTGTCGGTGGAACGAGGACACCGCCCGAACCCTGAATGGGTTCGGCGTAGAAGGCCGCAACGCGGTCCGCGCCAAGTTCCGCGATCTTGGCGCGCAGGGCCGCGACCGATGCGTCGATAATCGTCTGCGGATCGGAACCGACCGGATTGCGATAGGCGTAGTGCGAGGGAATTTTGTGCTGCCAGTCGTAAGGCACGCCGAAGCCCGCATGGAAAGCGGGGATCGCGGTCAGACCGGACCCTGCCGTCGAGGATCCGTGGTAGCCATACTCGACCGAGATGAACTGGTCCTTTTGCGGCGTACCCTTGGCATGGTAGTAGTAGCGAATGAAACGGATCGTGCTGTCGACTGCGTCGGAACCGCCCAGCGTGAAATAGACATGGTTCAGATCGCCGGGCGCCAGTTCGGCAAGTCTGGCAGCAAGACGAATGGCAGGCTCGGACCCCAGCCCGAAATATCCTGTCGCATAGGGAAGCTCTCTTAGCTGCTTGGCCGCTGCCTCAACGACGCTTTCCTGCCCGTATCCGACGTTTACACACCATAGACCAGCGAATCCGTCCAGCAGCGTTTTCCCGCTTGCATCGGTCACCCTTGCGCCCTTGGCGGATTTGAGCACCCGCACACCGGCTTCCTCGTGGCTCCGATAGCATGAAAACGGGTGAACCAGATGCGCGCGATCGAGTTCGATCAGTGAGTTTGCCAGCATTTCTTCCTCCGATTCAACCGAGTGCCTGACTGACCAACGCATATGTGCGGTGATGCGCGGGCTTGCTTTCTTTGTGCGTGGCCATGGAGCGTCGCATCGTGATCCCACCGCCGACGTGCGCGAGCCCGCGCCCGGTGAGCCATTCAGCAAGATCCGTTGAAACGTCGGTATCGACACGGACGAACTGGCCCTGATGATGGGCGAGCAGAAAGTCGATCAGGGCTTTGGCCTCGGTACCGTTTCTCGCCACCACCGGCCCAATGACCAGCCCCCGGCCGAATGGCCGGATGGCGGAAAAGGCCTGAGTATCGCCTTCATCGCGAATGACGGCGAACTTCGCGCGCTCGCGAAGCAGCTTCATCAGCGCCGAACGGTCATGGCCACTTGCCTCGCGATCCAGCACCCCGAGGCGGGCAAGATCGCCGCTCTCTGCCCAGGATACACGGGCCGGCGCGGAAACAGGCAATGCCTCGCCCTGATGCTGTACGATCTCGCCAGTCGTGACGAAGCCCAGCTTCTCATAGAGCGGCAGGCCTTCCCGTGTCGCCGCCAGGCAACAGCTGCGCTCACCCGCCTTGGCAAGCGCCTCTTCCATCATCTTTCGGCCGAGCCCGCGGCCGCGCATGGCCGCATCGACGATCACCATGTTGATGGCGGCGGCATCGTCGCCGTAGGGGGTCATCATGATGGTCGCCACCACCCGTCCTTCTTCCAGAGCGACGATCCCCCGGCTGACCGACTGGACCAGCTCCCAATCCTCGCGGCGATGCGGCCATTTAACTTGGCGAGACAACTCGACAGCACCTTCCAGGTGCCCCGGTGTCATCTCTTCAAGGATGATCTGTTGTGTGGTCATGATGAATTTCCGGCCTTCGTCTTCAGGTGCTAACGGTAGACCACCAAAGACAGCAGTTCCTCCCGACCGGCAGCCATGCGCGACGCGTTTTCACTATCCTTCGCCGCTCGCGCCGCATCTTCTGCCGAAGCATGGCCGACAGGCCGCGCTGCTCCCAAAGCTCGAAAGGACACGTGGCGCAACTCTCTGCCAAACCGGCGATGCAATACGAAACGATCTGCTTCAGGTCGCAGCGAATGCGGCCGTTAGTCTTCCAGATCTCCGACTATGGTGATCGTGGTACAGGCACGCTGTGCCGAGAAAACTAGGAGGATGGTCGCCATGTCGACGTTCAGACCGAAATATATCACCTTCGACTGCTACGGCACGCTCACCAATTTCGATATGGCCGGTGCGGCGCGGCGCGTCTACGGCGAGCGCCTCTCCCCAGAGGCAATGGCCAGCTTCGTGGAGGCTTTTAGAGGCTATCGCCTTGACGAGGTGCTGGGGCCATGGAAACCCTTCCTCGAGGTGGTGCAGAATTCCATCGAACGCAGCTGCAAGCGCATCGGTATCCAGTTCAAACCCGAAGATGCCCAACGCATCTATGACGAAGTGCCAACCTGGGGTCCGCACCCCGACGTCCCGGCTGGCCTGTCCAGAGTGGCCAAGGAAATCCCACTGGTGATCCTGTCCAACTCCATGAACAGCCTGATCATGTCGAATGTGGAAAAGCTCGGCGCGCCCTTTCACACCGTCATCACCGCCGAAGAGGTTGGCGCCTATAAGCCGCTGATGAAGGGCTTTGAATACATGCTCGACAAGCTCGGCTGCGGCCCTGAGGACATTACTCATGTGTCGTCCTCATTCCGCTACGATCTCATGACCGCCTATGATCTCGGTATCAAGAGCAAGGTCTGGGTGAATCGCAGCCACGAGCCCGCGAACCCCTTCTACGAATACACCGAGATCAAGGATATCGGAGGACTGGCCGCCGCCGTCGGACTGGAGCCCGTTCGGGAAGTTGCTTGAGGCTGGCGGGCCTCCGGCCATCGCGGCATCCGAAGTATCGAATGAGAAAGGGGCGGTTCGGCCGCCCCTTTCTCATTGCTTGTCTCGCTCTTGAGATTCGAAAAGGCCTCTAATTCAACCCGCCGACGTGAAGCGTCTTGACCTCCAGATATTCCTCAATCCCCAGCTGCGATCCTTCGCGCCCCAGCCCCGACTGCTTCACACCGCCGAACGGAGCGACCTCTGTCGAGATCAGGCCGGTGTTGAGCCCGACCATACCGAACTCCAGCGCCTCGGCCACACGCCACGATCGTTTGAGGTTTTCCGTGTAGAAATAGGCGGCAAGGCCGAAGGGTGTTCCATTGGCGATCGCGATGGCTTCCTCCTCGGTTTCAAAACGGAACAACGGCGCAACGGGCCCGAACGTCTCTTCCGACGCCAGCAGCATTTCGGTCGTGGCGTCGCCGAGCAGAATAGGCCGGGCGTATTGCTTGCCTTCCGGCACTGCTTCGCTCCGGGCAATTATCCGGGCGCCTTTCTCCAAAGCATCGGCGACATGCCGCTCGATCTTCTCGATGGCGGCCCCATTGATCATCGGCCCGATGACGACGCCCTCCTCTGTACCGGCGCCAACCTTCATCTCTGCAACTCGGCTGGCGAGCTTGGCAGCAAACGCCTCATAGATGCCGGCCTGCACGAGAATGCGGTTGGCACAGACGCAAGTTTGGCCGCCATTGCGAAATTTGGAGTTTACCGCCCCTTCGAGGGCGAGATCGAGATCTGCGTCATCGAAGACGATGAAAGGCGCGTTCCCGCCGAGCTCGAGGCTGAGCCTTTTGATGCCGTCGGCGGCGCCCTTCATCAGAAGCGCGCCGACGCGGGTTGAACCTGTGAAGGAGATCTTGCGCACCGTTTCGTTGGCCATCAGCTCTTTGCCGATCTCCGCCGGCATGCCGGTTACGATGTTGATAACGCCTGCCGGGATGCCCGCCCGCTCCGCCAGGACGCCGAGCGCGAGCGCCGAAAAGGGTGTGAACTCCGACGGCTTGATCACCACCGTGCAGCCGGCGGCAAGTGCGGGCGCCACCTTGCGCGTGATCATCGCATTCGGAAAATTCCACGGGGTGATGACGGCGCAGACGCCGACTGCTTCCTTGAGAACCAGAATGCGGCGATCGGCAGTGGGTGACGGAATGGTCGAGCCACCGATCCGGCGCGCCTCCTCCGCAAACCATTTCACGAACGACGCGCCGTAGCGGATCTCCGCGAGCGCCTCGGCAAGCGGCTTACCCTGTTCCAGAGTCAGCAGAAGCGCCAAATCCTGTTCATGCCGGCGAATGAGGTCGTGCCAGCGTTCCAGCAGTCCCCCGCGCTCGGCATGAGTCTTCTTCTTCCAACTCCTGAACGCCTCGGCCGCAGCGCCGATCGCGGCCCTGGTCTCGTCGCCCCCCATGTCGGGAACGGTGCCGAGAACATTCAGGCTGGCAGGGTTGGTGACCTCGGCGACGGCCTTTGTGTCCGCGTCCCGCCACACACCGCCAATCAACGCCTGCTGGCGGAACAGGTCGGTATCGTTAAAGGTGCCAATCTTCGTGATCGCATTCATGGTCTTTTTCCTCTGCCCTTTCAGCTCAATGCCGCAAGCACGGCTCGCGTGATTGTTTCAGTCCGGTCCTTGCCTGCGATCGTGCCTATGCCCTGCGCGGTTACGGACTCGATCGCCGACATCACTTCGGCCGCAGCATGCCGCTCGCCCAGATGCTCCAGCATCATCGCACCGGACCAGACCGCGGCGATCGGATTGGCGACGCCGAGATGCGCGATATCGGGTGCCGAACCATGGACAGGCTCGAACATGGAAGGTGCGCTGCGATCGGGATTGATATTGGCAGAGGCGGCATAACCCAGCCCGCCCTGGATGGCCGCTCCGATATCGGTGAGGATGTCGCCAAACAGGTTCGAGGCGACGATTACGTCGAGGCTGTCAGGCGCCAGCACCATGCGGGCAGCCATGGCGTCGATGTGGTAGTGCGAGACCTCCACATCGGGATAGTCCTTCGCTATCTCGCGCGTCACCTCATCCCAGAAAACCATGGAATGTTTCTGCGCGTTGGATTTGGTCACAGATGCGAGCTTCTTGCGGCGCGCCCGCGCCTGTTCGAAACCGAAACGCATGATCCGTTCGACACCCGCACGCGTGAAGATTGCTGTCTCAATCGCGACCTCATTGGCTGTGCCGGAATGAACGCGCCCGCCGGCACCGGAATATTCGCCTTCCGTATTCTCGCGTACGCACAGGATGTCGAAACCATCGGATCGGAGGGGCCCCTGAACGCCCGGCAACAGCCTGTGCGGTCGTATGTTGGCGTACTGCGTGAACCCTTTCCGGATCGGCAGGAGCAGTCCGTGAAGCGATACTGAGTCGGGCACTTCGGCGGGCCACCCCACAGCACCGAGATAGATCGCATCGAATTTCCGCAGTATCTCGATGCCGTCTGGCGGCATCATTGCGCCGGTTTCCAGGTAATAGGCGCACGACCATGGGAAGCTTGTGCCATCAAGGGCGAAACCGCCCCGTTTTGCCGCCGCCTGCAGCACCTGCCATGCCGCCCCAGTCACGTCTTTGCCGATGCCGTCGCCGGGGATGAGCGCTATTTTATAGGTCGTCATTTGATGGAGGTCCTCATCCGGCACTAGCGTTTCATCGGAACAATAATGGACCGCGCGCCGCATTTTCCGTCGAGGATGAGCCGCCCGACGGCGTTGAATCGCGTCAGGCGGAACTTGGAAAGTCGATTGTTCTGGAACCGCCGCGCGCGCTATTCGGCCGGACCTTGGGCATTGAACTCAGTCATAAACGCAGACGTAGATCTTGCGCACGGTCTCGATCGTACGCCAGACGCCGACGAAACCGGGCTTCATCACGAAACTGTCGCCGGCGCGGTAGGTCTTCGTCTCGCCCGCCTTCTCCTCGATTTCGATCACACCCGAAATGATGTGGCAGAACTCGTAGGTAGTGCCCTTGATCGAATGCGTCTCGCCGGGGGTCGCCTCCCAGACGCCGGTCAGAACCTTCTCACCTTTCGAGGCATCCTGCGCCCAGGTTTTGAAGGATGGAGTGCCAGAAATGAGCCGCTCCGGCAGCGGCAATGCCTCCTTCGGCGTGAAGGCGGGATTTGTGTCAATCGTGGTCAGCAGTGACATGTGAGGTTTCCTGGTTAGTAGCCGAGCGTTCGATCGACGAGGCCGATCAGTTCGTTGCCGGCGCGGTGGCGCCGGATGTTGTCCACGGCGGATTGCGCCGCCGTATGCGATTGTGTCACCGAGGCAATGTGCGGCGTTATCATCACCTTCGAATGCGACCACAGCGGATGGTCTTCCGGGAGCGGTTCTGGATCAGTGACATCAAGCATCGCCGCAGTTAGGTGACCGGTGTCGAGCGCGTCGATCAGCGCGGCCTGGTCGAGTTGCGGACCCCTGCCGACATGCAGCAGCTGCGCCCCGGCTGGTAGCAAGGAGAAGAGCCCGCCATTGAGAATGCCGCTCGTTTCCTGTGTCAGCGGTAGCAGACAGACGAGAATGTCCGTCTGCTTTAGAAAGCGGGGCAACTGATCGGCGCCGTGAAAACAGGCAACGCCCTCTATCCGCTTTTCGCGGCGGCTCCATCCGGCTAGCGGAAACTGGAACGGCTTCAGGCGCTCGATTGCCGCCTGCGCCAGCATGCCAAGACCAAGAAAACCGACCCGGCGTTCGGCCGCCTGCCGAGCGGCAATCGGTTGCCAGAGGCACCTTTTCTGCTGCTCGAGATAGGCGGGCATCTCCCGGTGGAGCGCCAACACGCCAAGCGCGACGTATTCCTGCATCATGCGTATGATGCCATCCTCGACCATGCGCACAAGCTTCACATGGCTTGGCACCACGTCCTGATTGAACTGGTCGACGCCCGCTCCGATGGAAAATAGCACTTCCAGATTGCGGTAGCGCGAGATCTCGTCCGGCACTGTCCAGGTGATGAGATAGCGCACATTCTCCGGCTCCATCTCCTCGCCGGAATGGAAGAATTCCAGATCCGGGAGTTCGCGCGCGAAGATCTCGCGGAACACCGCAGCACGCGCCGCATCGGAATTGAAAAGAAATGCCATGGAACCCGCCCTCTAGTTCATGCTGCAAGGCGCGCGCCGAGATCCTCGATCATGCTCTGGCAGGCAGCAAGTTCACCGATCTCGATGTATTCATTGGGACGATGCGCGCGGGAAATTTCGCCGGGGCCGCAAATGATCGCATCGATACCGGCCTGCTGATAAAGCCCGGCCTCCGTGCCGTAACTAACCGCTGTGAGCGGCTCCTGCCCCGTCAGCTCGGTCAGAACCGCCGCTAGCTCACTACCCTTCGCGGGCGCAAGGGCGGGATAGGAACTCAACTCGTGCCAAATTACCTCGAAGCCGCTGTCGCGCAGGGCAAAAAGCTCGGCCTTGACCGGCTCAAGCAGGGAGGCTGGAGAAACGCCCGGCACGGCACGTACCTCGATATCGGCAGTGCAGTGGCCAGCGATGATGTTGACCGCCTGTCCACCGGCGATGACGCCCACCTGCAAGGAAGAATATGGGGGCTCGAAATCTTGATCGAGCGGTCCGTCGGCGAGGGATTGGCCATAGGCCACGGCGTGCGTGATGACGCCGGCCATGGCGTGCACGGCATTGAGTCCGAGATCGGGGCGTGACGAATGGCCGGATCGCCCGATCACTTCGAGCCGCGCCGCCGCCTTCCCCTTGTGCGCACGCACAGGTTGCATCCGGCTCGGCTCGCCGACAATCGCGCCAAGCGGCCTCTCGCATAGCATCGGCAACGCAACCAGAAGATGCGGCACACCACGGCACCCCGCCTCTTCATCGTAGGAGAATGCGAGATGAACTGGCTGCCGCAGTTTCATCGCCGCAAGCCCCGGCAGCGCGGCCAATGCGCAGGCGAGAAAGCCCTTCATGTCGGTGGCGCCGCGGCCGTAAAGCCTGCTGCCCTCGCGACGCAGGACGAACGGATCCGAGCTCCATTCCGGCTCGCCGGCCGGCACAACATCCACATGTCCGGAGATGATGTAGCCCCGACCCTCGCGCGGGCCGACCGTGACGAACAGGTTGGACCGGTCGCCCTCGGGACCGGGCAGAACCGTCACCTCGGCTCCGGCTGCCTGACAGTAGTCGCGGATCCAATCGACGATCGCGCCGTTTGGCGTGCCCATAACAGAGGGAAATGCAATCAGGGTCGCGAGGATTTCTTCCACGTTCATGGCGGTCCGCTCTGCTTGCACATTGTCACCGGGTGCGACCAGCCTATCCGTAGGCAGCAGTGTTCCCTGCCGAATCGCGTCGTGCTTTGGCTGAAGATTGCGAAAAAACGCCTCGAATCAGCGAAACCTGCTGGCTTTCCCCTGTAAAGCTGCGGCAAATGAGGCCTGTCGCAAACATGGCTAAAGGCGCCAGGATCAAGACGCATGCCTTGGGCATTCGTTGAAGGAGCGGATCGACTAACATGCAGAGATCAGTGCGCCTGAAATCCTTTGAACTGGTCGCGCGGGACATCAATGATGTCGACGTTGATCTGCTGCATGCACTATCGATTTCTGTCCGCTGGCCGCATCGCCCCAAGGACTGGAACCTACTGCGCCGCGCCGGCCACGGCATCGTCGCCGTTGACGGAATTGGGCGCGTCTTCGGAAGCGCGATGTGGTTTCCCCACGGGGACGATTTTGCCACCATTGGTCTGGTGATCACGACGCCCCGCGCACAGGCGCAGGGAGGTGGCCGATGGCTCATGGAACAGGTACTTGAGCAGTGCGGGGATCGCAATCTGGCCCTGAATGCAACCCATCCCGCCTATCCTCTGTATATTTCACTCGGCTTCACGAGCGAGGCGATCGTCTACATGCGCCAGGGCGAGGCCCCACAAAAACTCCCGCCGATGCCAGTTCTGGATGGTGAACTCAGTGAGCTGCCCAGCGACAGACTTCGCGAGATCACCGAGCTGGACGCGCGTGCGTTTGGGACAAATCGTGCGGGGCTACTTGCGTTGCTCGCAGAGGATGCCTCGATAGCCACTCTGAGCCGCGGTGGCGAGGTCTTTGGCTATTCCATGTGTCGCGAGTTCGGGCGCGGCCATGTGATTGGCCCCATTGTGGCTCGAAGCGACCAGGACGCGGTCCATCTCACCGCCGTCCATCTGAAGAAGCTGGCAGGTCGATTCGCGCGCGTCGATACGCGCGAGAGGGATGGCGTGTTTGCCGAGTTCCTTCAGCAGAGCGGCCTCGGCATTGCCGAGACCGTGACGACAATGTCCAAAGGCCGCCGGTTCCTGAACCGGGAAAGCAACGGACCTTGGGTTTACGGATTGGCCAGCCACGCCTGGAGCTGAATGCAAGCACGCTATCGCCGTCAAGCAGCAGATGTGCAGGTTCAAGGCTCTCACAACGACTCCAGCGCCCTGGACATACGTTCGAGCCCTCTGCGCAACAGCGGACGAGGGCAACCGACATTGAGGCGAATGTAGCCTTCGCCACCGGGTCCATAGACGCGCCCATCGTACAAATTGACTCCGGCTCGGTCGACGAAAAACCGCTGAACGCCTCCCACCTTCCGATCGAGCCCGCGCGCATCCAGCCACACCAGGAAGGAAGCGTCCGGCCGCATCGGTGTGATGCCCGGCAGGCGATCCTCGGCGAACTTGAGGACGAAATCGACATTACCGCCGATGTAGCGCGTCAGCTGATCCAGCCACGGCGCGCCGGTGCTGTAGGCGATCTCTAGCGCCAGCCGTCCAAAGAAGTTGGCGTTGACCATGAACGATGCCTGCATGCTGGCCAGAAGCGCCTCGCGCCGCTGCTTGTTGGCCACCGACACGGTTGCGGAGGGCACGCCGGCCAGATTGAAGGTCTTCGTTGGAGCCGTGCAGATGAATGACTTTTCCGCGGCATCCTCCGAGAGGGACGAGAAGACAATGTGCGGGCGATCCGATAATCTGATATCGCAATGGATGTCGTCAGATATGACGAGGATGCCGTAGCGCTCGCAGACATCGTTCAGCGCCGTCAATTCCTCGTGCGTCCACGCCTTTCCAGCTGGATTGTGCGGATTACACAACAGGAAGGCCTTGGCCCCGGCTGCCAGTTTCGCGAAGTTCTCCAGGTCGAGCTCGTATCGGTTATTCTGCAACCTTAGCCTGTTGACCAGCAGCTTCCTTCCGTTGCCCTGAATTACTTCGAAATAAGGCGAGTAGATGGGAGACTGCACAATCACCCCGTCCCCGGGCTTCGTGAAGGTCCGAAGCATCGCGGCCACCGACGGCATGATCGCTGGCGCCGGCAGCAGGGATTCCAGTGCCGGCGACCAGTCGTGCCGACGCGCGAACCATGATTGCACAATCTCGTAGTGACGGGGGTCGCGGCGGGTATAGCCATAGATACCATGGTCCGCGGCTTCTCGCAGGCGCGCGATGACGGTTTCAGGCGCGCGAAAATCCATGTCCGCGGTCCATAGCGAAAGCAGATCTTCGCCCTCGACCCGAGGCGAGAATTCGTCCCACTGATTGGCCCATTTGACTGACCCAAATTGGTGGCGATCATAGATCCTGTCGAAGTCGATCATTCCAACATTTCTTTCCGCAACCGTAGATTGCGATGCATCTGCACAGCCATTGCTTGATTTCCGGGTGTGGTTTTTGCCGCTCGCCGCTGCTCGAACTTTCGGAGCGCTATCTGAGGATTTTGCGCAGGAAACTGTCGAGCACGGTCTGTCGCATATTCCGCTTCCTAGCTCTCGTGGCCGCGCGCCAACGCGCGCTCCATCGACTGCGAGTAGCGGGACATTCCAAAGCAGAAGATCCAGTAGACCAGCCCGGCGAAGAGATAGCCGGTCGAGGAGATCGTCGGCCCAGCCCAGTTCGGGTCGACTCGCGCCGTTTCGACGGCCCTCAGGAAGTCCGCAATGCCGACGATCGCTACCAGCGTCGTGTCCTTGAACAGCCCGATAAAGGTAGAGACTATGCCTGGGATAACGATCGTGAGCGCCTGCGGCAGGATGATCAGACGCATCATGGTGAAATAGCTGACGCCGAGCGCCTTTGCCGCCTCATATTGCCCCTTGGGGATCGCCTGAAGGCCTGCGCGCACCACCTCGGCCATGTAGGCGGACGAGAACAGCGCTATCGCAATCAGCGGACGCAGCAACCGATCGGGCGTCAGATAGTCGGGCACGAAGAGCGGCATCATGAAATTCGCCATGAACAGCACCGTGATGAACGGCACACCCCTCACGACCTCGATGAAGGTGACACATACTGCTCTGACGAGGGGAAGCTGCGATCGCCGGCCAAGCGCGAGAAGCACGCCGAGCGGCAGCGAGAAGACGATGCCCACGATCGACATGAGCAGCGTGATGAGCAGACCTCCCCACAAGACGGTATCGATGACCGGCAGATCGAGCGACGCGACGCCCCTCAACAGCACGAAGGCGACGAACGGATAGACAATAAAGAGCAGCAACCCAGCCAGGTTGCGCCGCGGCGCTTGTTTCCACATCAGCCAGACGATCAGCACGGCGCCGATTGCCAGCGTCAGGTCCACCCGCCAGCGCTCGGACACGGGATACGCCCCGTAACGGAGATAGTCGAATTTCTCGACGATGAACGGCCAACAGGCGCCGTCAGGGTTGGCGCGGCATTCTTCCTGTCCGTCGGCCCAGACTGCGTCCAAGACTGCAAAACTCACGAACTGCTGCAAAAGCCATGCCGCGAGAACCGTGAAGCAGATCGTCAGCGCGCCGGAGAACGGTGTCGGGAACAGGTTCTTTCTGATCCAGGTCGCCGGGCTCGGCCGGATTCCACAAGGCGGTGCCATCGGGGGCAGAAGCGAGCTGTTAACGAGCGGCGGATGCAGGGACTGGTCGCTCATGCATCACCTCTCGACGATCGCGAAACGTTGATTGAACGCGTTCATGGAAATCGACGTGACGAGGGAAATCGCGAGATAGACCGACAGCGTGATCGCCATCACCTGGACGGCGGCGCCGGTTTGGTTGAGCACCGTTCCCGCAAAAATCTGAACGAGGTCGGGGTAGCCGATAAACACGGCGAGTGAGGAATTCTTCGTGAGGTTCAGGTAGTGGCTAGTCAGGGGCGGTATGATGATGCGCAGTGCCTGCGGAACAATGACCAGGCGAAGCGTTTTGCCCGGCGCAAGCCCGAGCGCATGGGCGGCTTCGGTCTGGCCTTTCGGAACAGCCTGGATGCCGCTGCGGACAATTTCCGCGATAAAGGAAGCGGTGTAGACGGAGAGACCGATCAGAAGGGCGGCGAACTCCGGATAAAGCTGGTGCCCACCCCGGAAATTGAACCCTTTCAACTCCGGCACCACGAACGACACCGGCGAGCCGACCAAAAGGAACACGGTCAGAGGCAGTCCATTCAGGGCAGCGAGGCTGACCCACAGCACGGGCAGCTGTTTTCCGGTGCGGTTCTGTGCGCGCCTGGCGTAAGACCAATAAGCGACGCAGAAGATGGTAGCCGCCAGGAATGCAAGTCCCACGGTACCTGCTCCTGCGTAGAGCTGGACTTCCGGAATGATGAGACCGCGATTGTTCAGATAGACGCCGCCGGGGAGTTCGATCGACGCCCTCGGCGCAGGCAGCGCTTTCAGGACTGCATTGTACCAGAACAAAAGCTGCAGCAATAACGGGATGTTGCGTATGATCTCGACGTACGAAGCCGCGACCTTTGAAACGATCCAGTTCGGTGACAGGCGGGCAATGCCGACGACAAAGCCCAAGACTGTGGCCAACACGATTCCAAGCAAACTCACATAGAGCGTGTTGACCACACCCACCCAGAACGCTTGGCCGTAGGTGGAGAGCGTGTCGTAGGGGATCAGCGTCTGATTGATGTCGAAGCCGGCGGCCTCGTTCCAGAAGCCGAAAGACAGCGGAATCCCGCGTGCCCTCATGTTCGACGCAGTCTGGACGGCAACGCCCACGGCCAAAGCCAGCAGGCTGGCAGCCAGCAAAAGCTGATAGATGATGCCGCGGACCTTGGCGTCGTGCAGGGACAGGCTCCTGCGCGAGGGCGCGGCGAGCAGCACATCGGACATGACCCTGTTCCTGTGTTGGTGAAGAAAGACGCCGGCGCAATCGCCGGCGGCTCGTGACCGACCCAGCCTAGCGGATCGGCGGGGCGTACTGGAGACCGCCCTCACTCCAAAGAGCGTTCAGGCCGCGCTCCATCTTGAGCGGCGAGGCCTTCCCGATATTGCGATCGAACACTTCGCCATAGTTGCCGACCTGCTTGATAACGTCCACGGACCAGGTATCGCCAAGCCCGAGATCCTTTCCGAGGCTGCCCTCTGCTCCGAGCAGCCGACGAATGTTCGGGTTGTCCGACGACTTCATTTCATCGACATTCTCAGAGGTTATTCCCAACTCTTCGGCGGCTACCATGACAAGGAGCGTCCATTTGGCCACATTGAGCCAGTGATCATCGCCCTGCCGCACGGCAGGCCCAAGCGGCTCCTTGGAGATAAGTTCGGGAAGCACGACGCTGTCGTCAGCCTTCGCCATACGCTGGCGCGACGCATTCAAGGTGGACGTGTCAGCGGAGAGGACGTCGCAGCGACCTTCGTCGTAGGCCTTTACGACGGCTTCTTCATCAGCAAACCCGACGGTCGAGTATGACATCGAATGCGACCGGAAGTAATCGGCGAGATTCAACTCGGTCGTCGTGCCCTGAGTGACGCAGATGGACGCGCCATCCAGATTCTTGGCCGAACCGATGTTCTCTGCTTTGCGGACCATGAAGCCCTGGCCATCGTAGAAATACGTGCCCGCAAAAAGTATTCCGAGAGATGTGTCGCGGGATGACGTCCAGGTTGCGTTATGTGCGAGTATATCGATCTCGCCCGACTGTAGGGCGGTGAAGCGGTCCTTCGGCGTAAGCGGAATGAACCTTACCTTCTGCGCATCCCCCAGAACCGCTGCGGCAACAGCGCGGCAATAGTCGACCACGAATCCGGTCCATTTGCCCTCATTGTCCGGAAGGCTGAATCCGGCTGTCGCTGAGTTGGTTCCGCAGGTCAGAACTCCGTTCTTCTTGACATTTTCGACCGTCGCGGCGGACGCGTTGGATGCGACGAGCCCTATAGCTGCTCCGACCAGTCCTTTGAGAATTGCCTGCATCTTGGTTCCCCTTATTCTCTTGTGGAGCACCAAGGTTGCGCAAGCGTCATTATTGGTCAAATTCATTCTCGTCATGATGAATATGAGCCCCACTCATACACATGGCTACGCTCGTAAGGGTTTCAGCCGTTAATCCCTGTCTGAAGACACATCTTCTCATACCAGCGCACTTCATTGGAGCAACGCGACGTGTGTCTCCTGTTTATTTCCTCTGTTCTCTCTCAGAAACAATTTCTCTCTTCTTTATCTGCGACTCAGAGTAGATATTTGAGAGAACTTCTTTGAGCCAGATCGTCCCTGGGTCTGTGGCCATCTGCGGATGAAGGAGCAACCACGCGCTCACATTTGGGATCGGCAGGGGCGGCGAAAGGAGCGTCACTTCACTCGCTTTATCAAGGATTTGGAGGATTCCGTCACCACAATGAGCAACAAGTTCGGTGCCTCGCAAAACCCACGGAAGTGCCAGATAATTCGATATCGTCGCGACCACGTTCCGCCGCAAACCAAGCTCCTTGAGGGCGGCATCGGCAAGCCCGCTGGAAACACCATCGGCGGAAACCTGCAAGTGAGACGCTGACAGATATGTCTCCATTGACATCGCCGAACTTGCGATTTGGCTGCCGCTCCAAACTGCGCAGAAGAGACGATCCTGGCCCAGTTCGATCTTCAACAGGCTTGGGTCATCCTTGATCACTGCTCCAGTCAATGCACAGTCGATCTGTCGAAGATGAACCGAGGACGGAATATCGAGCCCGTTCGCTGGAATAATGTTCAACGTGGCACCGGGCGCCTGCCTGGAAAACTCCCTGAGAAGACGTGGTATGATTATCATCGCATGGTAGTCAGTGAGTCCGACACGAAAGTTCCGCCGAGTGGTTGCGGGATCGAAAGTTTGATGGCGATCAATCGAGGCTCGAATCGTTGCTAATCCGGCTGAGATGTCTGGCAGAAGCTCAACCGCCCGCGGGGTTGGCCTCATAACTCCTCCATCGCGCGTGAACAGCTTGTCGCCGAAAAGGTGCCGCAGCCTGGATAAGGAATGACTGATCGCAGATTGCGTTCTTCCCAATTCGCATGCCGTACGCGTAACGCTTCTTTCGCGCATCATTACGTCGAATACGCGCAGCAAATTCAGGTCGAGGTCATCGAAGCTCATGAGATTGCCATGAATGGTTTGTCATGAATCAGCACCGAAAGATGACCCGTCTCAAAGAGCCGATAAGGCCTTGGTTTTTCATCATGAGGCGAGAACGTCCACGAGTCACGCGCGCCTCGTTTTGCAGAGAATAGGGACGGCCTGCAACAGGCAGCGGAACCGACCGGCATGCAGCCGGTTGAATCGGCATGAAGGCTCGTCTTCCGACAACCAGCAATGCAAGGCTACATCATGAGCGTTCTGCAGAGTACCAAGAAAGCCGTCGAGCAGGTTACCGGTTTCGCAGCACCGGGCAGGCAAGAAGTAACCGATCTTGTAAGGCGGCGAAAAGCAAATGAGTTTTGGTTCAAGGATGATGGCCTGGTACCCAATCATCCGTTTTGGCCGCTTGTCGCCTATCGCGGCGCCGTGAGGCTGCCCGAAGAATTTGATCCCACAGCCGTCTTGGAGGAGCTTTTCGAGGTCAATGGATGGGGGGACAGCTGGCGGAATGGCATCTACGACTACGTTCACTACCATTCGCGAATACATGAGGTGCTCGGGGTTGCGGCCGGTACGGCCAAAGTCCGGTTTGGAGGCAAAAAGGGCCGAACCCTGTCCCTGAAGGCC
This sequence comes from Mesorhizobium sp. WSM4842, assembly GCF_055901575.1. Classification (NCBI taxonomy): domain Bacteria; kingdom Pseudomonadati; phylum Pseudomonadota; class Alphaproteobacteria; order Hyphomicrobiales; family Phyllobacteriaceae; genus Mesorhizobium; species Mesorhizobium sp. WSM4842. Next base: position 4,457,019 of record NZ_CM148372.1, on the reverse strand, counting down.
GGCGACGTCGCGGTTCTTCCGGCCGGCACCGGGCACCAATGCCTTTCGGCATCCGACGATTTTCTAGTTGTCGGCGCCTACCCTCCATTTGGGACCTATGACGAATGCACGACTGCCCAGGAGCATGATCGCGCGCTCGCGACGACCAAGAAGGTAAGTCGTCCACGCAAGGATCCCGTCTATGGGAGCAGAGGCCCGCTTCTGCAAAGTTGGAAGAAGACCTGAAGCAGGCGCAGATCGATCGAAGACCCACAAGCACAGAACGCACGAGCTGGGGCGTCTCGCGCTCCTGGTCGCATTGTTTGGAAAACCCATCGATCAAGACGGGCACTTGGTGCTCGGCGATTACGGCCAGGTTGTTGCCGAGCGCCGCCGGCCCGTGACAGCCAGGTGCACGCCGTCGCACCAGGCGCCGCGTCGGCCCACGCCGACGCGCTGGCCACGAGCCCCGTAAGCAGAACGGGCACGCACGATCGTCCGCCGCGCCTGTTCTTCGAGCGCCTCCATGTCATGCGAGGTCATGGTTCTTCAGCGGCAGCGTGCGAATGCGCTTTCCGGTGGCGGCGAAGATCGCATTGAGGACAGCCGGCGCAGCGACCGCGATAGTCGGCTCGCCGACGCCGCCCCAGAAGCCGCCGGATGGCATTATGATCGTCTCCACCTCCGGCATGTCGGCCATGCGCACGACCTCGTAGCTGTCGAAGTTCTCCTGCTCCATGCGGCCGCCATTGACGGTGCATTCGCCGTAGATGCAGGCGGAAAGGCCGTAGACGAAAGAGCCCTCGACCTGCCTCTCCACCTGTGCGGGGTTGACGACATGACCCGGATCGGTGGCCGCCACGATGCGGTGGATCCTGAGCTGCCCGTCGATGGTCTCAACCTCCGCTGCCGCCGCGACATAACTGCCGAAGCCCATGATCTGCGCCAGGCCGCGGTGAACGCCGGCCGCCGGCGGGGTGTCCCAGCCGATCCGTTCGGCAACCGCCTCCAGCACGGCGAGATGCTTCGGATGTTTGGCCATCAGCTTGCGGCGGAAGGCGAGCGGGTCGACGCCGGCCGCATGGGCGAGTTCGTCCATGAAACACTCGACGTAGAGCGCATTCTGGTTGAGGTTGACGCCGCGCCAGAAGCCTGGCGGGATCGGTGGGTTGCGCATGGCATGGTCGACAAGCAGATTGTCCACCGTATATCCCAGCGTGCCTTCCGTGCCGCTGAGGACCAGCCCCTGGAAGACGACCGGGTCCATGCCGTTCTGCATGGCTTCCGGCCGCACCGCGGCAAGGATCGACTGGCCGGAGATGCGCATGTGCAGAGCGGTCAGGTTGCCATCGGCGTCGAGCGCGCCCGTCAGCCGGCATCGGGTGGTCGGGTGATAGGCGCCGTGCAGCATATCCTCTTCGCGCGACCACATGAGCTTTACCGGCGTCCCCGGCACCTGCTTGGCAATGCTGACCGCCTGGCGCACATAGTCCTGGAAGTTGCCGCGCCGGCCGAAGCCGCCGCCGAGATGGATCTTGTGCACCTCGCATTGCTGCACCGGCAGGCCGGCGGCCTCGGCCGCTGCAGCAAGGCTCGCCTCGCCATTCTGGGTCGGCACCCATACCTCGCAGCGCTCCGGCGTGTAGAGGGCCGTCGCGTTCATCGGCTCCATGGTCGCGTGGTTCTGGTAGGGGAAGGCATAGGTCGCCGTGACCGTCCGGCCGGCTGCGGACAGGACAGCACCGGCGTCACCTTGCTTGGCGCCGACGAAGGCGTCATTTGTGCCGAGCCCCTCTTCGAGCATCGCCGCGATCGAGGCGCTGGTGACCTGCCTGTTGGGACCTTCGTCCCAAACGACCGGCAAGGCATCGAGAGCGGTCTTCGCTCGCCACCAGGTGTCGGCGACAACCGCAACGGCGGTTTCGTCGACCTGAACGACGGTGCGCACGCCGGGCATGCCTGCGACCGCCGCCGCGTCAAAGCTCTCCACCTTGCCGCCGAAATACGGGCAGGCCCGGATCGCCGCGTTGAGCATGTTCGGCAGTCTGAGGTCGACGCCATAGACCTGGCTGCCGTTGAGCTTGTCGGCCGTATCGAGCCGCGGCAGCGGCTTGCCGGCTATGGTCCAATCCTTCGGATCCTTCAGCGTGACATTGGCGGGCGGCGTCATCCGCGCGGCGGCGGCGGCCAACTGTCCATAAAAGGTGGCGCGATCTGATGCTGCATGCGTGACCATGCCCATCCTTGCGGTGCATTCGCTGGCCGGCACGCCCCATTCGGCGGCCGCAGCGGCGATCAGCATCTCGCGCGCGATGGCGCCGCCAATACGCACATATTCGTGCGATTCGCGGATGCCGCGGCTGCCCCCGGTCGAGAAATTACCCCACACGCGGTCGCGCGCAAGGTTTTGGGCCGGCGACGGATATTCGGTCGTGACCTTGGACCAGTCGCAATTCAACTCCTCGGCGACGAGTTGCGCCAGGCCGGTCAGCGTCCCCTGCCCCATCTCGGAGCGGGCGATGCGGATGACCACCGTTTCGTCGGGCCTGATTACCACCCAGGCATTGATCTCCGACGTGGTCTCGGCGCCCTCGGCAAGCGCAGGTTTGATGAACGGCACGTTGAATCCGAGGGACAGGCCGCCGGCCGTGGAGGCCACGCCGATGATGAAGCTGCGGCGGGAGATGGAAATTATGGCGTTCATGACGGTTCTCCTCAACCGCGTTGCGTGGTTTCGCCGCTTTTGGCGGCCAGCTTGATCGCGGCGCGCACCCGGTTGTAGGTGCCGCAGCGGCAGATATTGGTGATCTCGGCGTTTATGTCCTCGTCCGCGGGGTTCGGGTTCTGCATGAGCAGACCCGCCGCAGCCATGATCATGCCGGCCTGGCAGTAGCCGCATTGCGGCACATCGAGCGCCAGCCAGGCCCGCTGGACCGGATGCGAACTGTCCGGCGAAAGCCCCTCGATAGTGGTGATTTGCTGGTCCGGCTCGACCGCGCTCACCGGCAGCACGCAGGAGCGCGTGGCGACGCCGTCTATATGGACGGTGCAGGCGCCGCAGGCGGCAACGCCGCAACCGTATTTCGTCCCGGTAAGCCCGATCTGCTCGCGGATCACCCACAGCAGCGGCGTGTCCGGATCGACCTCGATGTCACGTGGCGTGCCGTTGATGATCAATCTGGCCATTGTGCAATCCTTTCGATCAAAGGCTGGCGAGGACCTCCGTCCGGATGCCGCACGGCATGGCCTGGCGGCAAAGACTGGAAGTCCGGGCTAGCGACGAGGCCAAGTTAGGCGGAAGCTGTCGCAGAACCTTGTCCCGACGACCGGCAGTTCATCGCAAGCTGTCGCAGGCGCTGCGCTCTGATACATTTCGTTACACTTCTCACGCTTTGTTGATGCCGCGCGAGATTGCCGCCGTGGCGCAGAAGGTGATCATCCGTGTAGACGCAAACTAGATATCGTCGATACTGGCCGACTATTCAGCGGCGGCTTTGGAGCATTGTATGGAAGCGGCGCAGCACATCGCGGTCGTCGACGACCACAGGGACATCCGCGACCTGGTCGGGAAATACCTCACCCAGCAAGGTTATCGCGTCAGCGTCGCCGACAGCACGGCCGCGCTCAAGCGGCTGCTCGACCGCAGCCTGCCCGATCTTATCGTCCTCGACGTCATGATGCCTGGCGAGGACGGCATTGCCGCCTGCCGGCACGTGCGCGGAACGGTCGACGTTCCGATCATCTTCCTTACCGCCATGGCCGAGGAGGTCGACCGGATCGTCGGCCTCGAGATCGGGGCCGACGACTACCTGACCAAGCCGTTCAATCCACGGGAACTGCTGGCGCGGATCAAGGCCGTGCTCAGGCGCGTCCACAGCCTGCCGCCGCAGCGCGGTCGTCTAAAGTCGAACGCGCTTCGGTTCGACCGCTGGACGCTGAATGTCGGCCGCCGCGAGTTGGTCGGGCACGACGGCGTGGCGGTCGCGCTCAGCACGGCCGAATTCCGCCTTCTCACCGCTTTTATCGAGCATGTCGGGATCGTGCTCAGCCGGGATCAGTTGCTCGACCTCACCGTCGGGCGCTCGGCCGACGGTTTCGACCGGGCCGTCGACAACCAGGTGAGTCGGCTGCGCAAGAAGATCGAGGCGGACCCAAAGAATCCGATGCTGATCAAGACGCACTGGGGCGGCGGCTACTGCTTCACCGCCGAGGTGGCCCAGGCATGATGCGGTTGTGGAGACGCAGTCTGGCGGCCCGCTTCCTGATGCTGGTGCTGCTTGCGCTCGCCCTGTCGCAGGCGATCACGTTCCTGATCTCGTGGGACGAGCGCGGCCAGGCCCTGCACGCGGCGGCCAAGGGCGAGTTCGTCAGCCGCACGTCCTCGCTTGCGCTTCTGCTGGACACGACGCCGCCCTCGCTTCGGCCCGACATCCTCAATGTCAGCGGCACGGCCTATACGCGCTTCTGGACCTCGGACGATGGACCGAGCAATCCCCTCGCCTGGCAGCAGGAAGCCTTGACAGAGCTCGCCAAGCCGCTGCCAGGAATTGCCGGCAAGTATGCCGCGTATATGAACGGGCAGGCCTCGACCGCGGTCGATGCCGCTGATCCTTCCGTGCCGCCGCGCATGCTGGATTTGTCCGGCAATGGCATGCCATTCTCGCGGCCGGCCAAGTTTCTCTATATGGACGCCGCCCCAAACGGCATGGGCCTTTCCGTCCGCCTCGAGGATAGCACCTGGCTGAACGCCGCCTACGCCAAGGCGATGCCGAACGCCTTCTGGACGGCGCAATCGGCGATATCGCTGGCGCTCACCGCACTCATCCTGTCCGCCATAGCGATTTTCGGGGCGCAGGCAATCGCGCGTCCGTTGCGACGGCTCGCCAATGCCGCTGAACTTTTCGGCCGCGGCGAGGCCGTGCCGCGGCTGCCGGAATCAGGACCGGACGACATCCGCCAGACCGCCGAGGCGTTCAACCGCATGCAGGAGCGCCTGCAGCGCTTCGTCGAGGACCGGACGCGCATGCTGGCGGCGATCAGCCATGACCTGCGCACGCCGCTGACCTCGCTCCGGCTGCGCGCGGAGTTCGTCCAGGATCACGATCTCCAGGAAAAGATGCTGAAGACCATCGAGGAAATCCAGACGATGACGGAAGCAGCGCTCGCCTTCGCGCGCGAGGACGCCGCGGTAGAGGAGACGCGAACCGTCGATCTTTCGGCGCTGGTCGGCAGCCTCTGCGACGATCTCGCAGATCTGGGCCAAAACATCACCGTCAGCGACGGGCCAAAGGTGCTGTACCGCTGCCGGCCGGACTCCCTGCGCCGGGCGATCCGCAACCTCGTCGAAAATGCCATCCGCTACGGCGAGCAGGCCAAGGTGAGCCTGGTCAGGCGTACCGACAGCCTGGACATCATGGTCGAGGACGCCGGGCCCGGCATTCCGCCAGGCGAAATGGAACAGGTGTTCGCCCCCTTCTTCCGCCTGGAGCAGTCGCGCAACCGGGAGACCGGCGGCGTCGGGCTCGGCCTGTCAATCGCCCGCGCCATCGCCCGTCACCACGGCGGCGACATCGTGCTGGAAAACCGGAGCAGCGGCCTTCGCGCGGTCATCCGGCTGCCGCTGATCGACATGGCCAAGCAGCTTGCCCCGGCGCCTGTGCCTGAGACCAACCCTCCGACCGGACTGCAATCCTTGCCGGTTTGACCGAAACCCGTTCCCGCGATCGCGCCAGGCGCTCGCATTTGCGTTAATGCATGTCGCGCAAAAGCATGCCCCCGGGCCTGACCCGGGCCTGACCCGAGGGTGTGCAGCGGTTTTGCGATTTACGACATGCATAAAACAACAACCTAAAGCGCGTCGCATGAGGCCGGTCAAACGCGACGCGCTTTAGGTGATGGCGTCTGAACGGTCGTCCTCGGCGGCGATCCGCTTCTCGACGATGGCTCGCAAAGCGTCGTTAATAGGGTCCTGCCAGCCCGGTCCGTCGCCCTGGAAGTAATCCAGGACAGCTCGATCAATCCTGATTGAAACAAGCTCTCTGACATTTGGAGCAGCTGCGGTTTCGCGAACCGGTGCGGCCGGCTTCTTGGCAGGCTTGAAGGCGGCTTCGGCGGCAGCCATTGGATTTGTCGGTCGGCGCGGAGGATTTGCCATTGATGGTCCCGACTCGAGATAACGAAAGGAAGAGACATGCAACGCAATACGCATCTGAATGCCTCGGCCCACTGCCTGGAACAGTGAATCGAATGTCGACGCGAGAGGCAATGGTCTCGCCTCCCCGGGAGCAGGAAATGCGCGCCCTTGCATTATTTGCCGGCGTGTTGGTGGCTACGCCCTCGATGGCGACGGTGCAACTGGGCCCCTGTCCATTATTGGGACACAGATTCACGGTAGCGTTTCGCCGATACCTGATCGGCAAGGTTCGACCTCTCTCTGTCTTTCCGCCGCACAGCCTGAACCGGAAGTTCTAACCCAAAGGCGACCTTCGCCAGCCCATTTTGCTGCCCGATAGCCGACATTCGCGGCACAGCGCTGATGACCCGAAGCCGCCTTCCATCAATGCGGATTTTTCAAAATCTCCCGTTCGGGTTGGCCGAGGCCTCAGGCAGGATTTGAAGTGTCGCGGCCAAATGGGCGCCATTCAGACATTCCGGTACCATCATTGTTCACGGGGCCTAGTATCCTACAGCGTCTGCGAACTCTGCCACAGCCAGATTGCGAGCGAGCCTGAACGCCCGCGGACCTGTGCTTGCACAGGTCCTCTTAGAGCACCAGATTTGAACAACTCGCAGTCGCGGCCGGCGACTTGCACCATTTTGTCGCTCACTGCGACTTCGGCATTTTGGTCGGCCGCGATCTCCATCAAGCGACTGGCGACGTTAACCGTATCACCAGTAGTCGCGATGTGCTGACGGCCTTTGCCACCGAGTCTCGACGCAACGATTGTTCCGTAATGCGCTCCGATCTTGAAGCCGAGCCTCGATGCAGTTGATGCGGGCAACGAGACGAGCCAGTTGTTGGTACGGCTGGAGAGCGCTGCGCAGCAGCGGGCAGCATTGAAGGCATCATCTGTCGCTGCTTCCGGTAGACCGAACAGGATCATGGCTCCGTCACCCATGAAATTCGTGACAACCCCACCACAGCTTGTCACCTCTTCGTCCACCAACGCATGGAACGTGTTCAAAAGTTCGCGTGTGGCGTTCGGCCCCAATGTTTCGCTCAGTCCGGTGAAACCGGACAGGTCAATGAATATGATGGCGGCGTCCCTCCGGACAGGTTCCAGGAGAAAGTCGCCATGCTTCGCGAGCCACCCCGCAAGGCCCGGGGCCTGAACTCGTTGAAGCAATTCGCTCTGCGTGGCGAAATACTGGGCCTGGTTCCTGCCCAACCAAAGCTGCGCGGCCCCGAACAAAATAGCTGGCGGAATGGCGGCGGCCATCGGCAACGCCGCGCTCAGCCAGATATGGTGTGAGAATGCGGTCATATTGACCACGAACCAGATCACAACCACGCCGACGATCGCCGCAAGGCCGATGGCGTTGCGACGCCATGCCAACAGCCCCACAAGAACCACTGGCAGCACCACTGCAAAGCCGGCATCTGCAAGGCGAACGTACTGATCTCGCACTATGCCGTCGCCGGTCATCAGATGGGCAATGGCCGTCGACATGACCTCGACGCCTGGGAGCACGGGATCAAACGGTGTCGGGAAAACATCGCCGGTGCCGGTTGCAGTTGCACCGATCACAACAATTCGATCCCGAATAATGCCGCCATCGACTTGGCCCCCCAGCACCGTCGTGGCGCTGATCGTGCGGATCGTGCCGCGGGGGCCATAGAATGTCAGAGGGAGTATGTGACCAATGTCCGTCCGAATCCGCTGTCTGCCCAGAGATAGATAGTCGGGCGCAATTCCCGGATCCTCTCCCACCGCCATGGCGGCAACGCGCAGGGAGAAAGACGCTTCCGTCCGATCTTCGGCCCGAAACAGCAACGGGACGAACCGAGGCGTTCCCGTCCAGTCGGTAACCACGTTCACGACGCCGACAGCGGCGATATCCGAGAACGCTTCCAGGGGCCACAGAAACCGCTTGGCATTCGGCACTCGGGCGAGAGGGCCATCGCCCTCGACTGCAATCGATTGTTTACCTCCCGAGTAGACCGCTGCAGCAGCGATTACGCTTGAAGTCCTACGAAGCGAACGCGCGAGCGCCTCATCATCATCTTTTTTCCCGGGATCGACCAGCAGCAGGTCGACCGCAATGGCTTTCGGCCCAAAGCGAGCTATCGTATCGACAATCCGGGCAAGCGTGGCGCGGCTGAGGGGATAGCGGCCGTCGTTTCGGACTGTTTCGTCGTCTATTGCGACAATGGTAATCAGCTCCGGCGGCTTTGCCGTTCCCCGAACAAGCGTTCGAAGATCCGTCATCGTTGCTTCGACGCGATCGAGGGACCACATGTTGCCGCGCCAGTGCGCAAAGCCAAGGCCGACCCCCCAAAGACCCGCCAGAACGAGCGCAATCAGCGTCTGAAGCGCTCGCCCGCTCATTTAGCTTACTGACCGAAACGGGCCATCAAAGCCGAAACACGTGCGGCGGGCCAGCGCTTGACCGTCAGTGTGCCTGTTCCGGCTTCCACATCGACGCCTTCGCCCGGCCCGAGGACTACGCCAGCATTGGACGCCGGCCTTTGCACGGCGACGCGACCTTTGACGACGAAAACAGACGTCTTGCCACGGGCAACGTCGACTGCCCATTTTGTGCCTCGCACCGCGGCGATCGCCTGCGGGGTGACGACAGCGAAGCCACCCCGGACCCTGCCGGCTGGAGCATCGAGCAACAGCGCCTTGCGCCGTAATGTGACCGCATCGGCACTACCATTTCGATCACGGTCCACCAGTGCAAAACGAGCGCCATCTTCCGCAATGATGGTAAGGCCTTCCCGGCATCTCAGAATTTGTCGGGACGTACCGGCTACCAGTCGGAACGTACAGCCGGCGTTATTCGACTGCGCTGAAGCGGTATCCACCCAGAAGACACAGGCAAGCATGCATGCAATCAGGCTCCGGAGATATCGGCCACTTGCGCTCATGAACGTCTCCTTGCTTTTGCGAAAATCTGCGGCAAGAAAATCTTTGCATTGTCTTCTGCGGTCAGCTTGGCAGTATACTCATGCGTACGAACCGGCATTTGCAGCCGCGTTGCCCTAAAGATAGCACGGTGCCGACCAGCGATCTTAACACGATAGCTTGCTCCAACACCAAATAAGGCGACATCAAGCCGTTTGAAGCGGCCGCGATGCGAATGTCGCGAACGTCACGCGGCGACGCTGCTGTTCGGCTCATCTGCCAGAACGAGCAGGTCGCGCCACTACCCGTCATTCGCAGCGCGCCTATTAGCTGACCTTCAGCCACTGGCCGGAGACGACCCATACAAGACGGCAGCAGGTCAGTAGTGCGTGCCTCGAAGCGGACATTCCATATCGGCATATTACCTGATGATGCTCCTTCCTCATCCGCCGCATCGCCCGCCAGTCGCGAGTAACGGGACGGACTCTTGAAAGAGGTCGATACGGGTGAAAGATCACCTCACTTGGTTTGAGGCGGCTCATCATAGCAGATGTTGTAGAGGATTCGGCAACGCAGCTTCGTCATGTCCGGATAGTCATAGACACAGATCATCGACTTGAAAAACAGGTCGGTTTCACTGAATCCGTGCATCGCCTCTTCGTGCTGCATTGCTTGGTCGATGTTCGACTGAGGTATCATGGAGGCGAAAAGCTCGGCTTCCGGAAAGTCTTCAATCCTCTCGAACTTCTTGATCGAGTCGAGTTCGTTCATGACATGGAACATCTCGAAGGGCTTGTTCCCTTTGAAGATAACGTCGATCAAGCGTTCCGCCACCTCGTCGTAGGCGTCTTCTCCGCGACGTCGCAGATCGGCAATCATCTTCTCTCTGGTTCCGTCGAACCTGCGCCGGGCGATGTTTCTGCAGAGCTTGAGTTCATTTGCGATGGTCACGGAGAACTCGTCGCCTTGGCTCTTGTCCAGATAAGAGGCTTGCTCAAGGTCGTCGATCGCCTTGTCGAAACGGAGCTGCCACCTGTAAAGCTTGGCTCGATTGATATGTGGAGAAGGGTTCGGGTTTACCTCAAACGATCGCGTGTAGAGATCAAGGCGCATCAGCCGGGCACACCATGCCGGGAATGGCCAACATGGACATGTCGGGCATGGATGAAGCGCACAAGGCCAACATGGCGGCAATGATGAAGATGCATCCTGCCATGATGCAAGGCATGATGGCCAAAGACCCTGATGTCGCCTTCGCTTGCGGGATGATTGCGCATCACCAGGGCGCGATCGACATGGCCGAAGTCGAGCTGAAATACGGCGACAACGACGAAGCCCAAGAAGATGGCTCAGACGATCATCGCCGCCCAGACCAAGGAAATCGGCGAGTTCAAGCAGTGGCTTGAGACGAACGCGAAGTGATCGTTAGGAGGCGCCGTAGCGCGCTCCTAGGATCGAAGAAAGGACACCCCCATGCATCACCTTAGCCCCGAAATGAAAAGCTGCATCGACGAATGCCTGCGCTGCTATTCCGTGTGCCTTTCGACCGCGATGGGCCACTGCCTGGAACTGGGCGGTCAACACACCGAAAAACAACACTTCACGTTGATGATGGCGTGCGCCGAGATCTGCCGGACATCGGCGCATTTCATGCTCATCGGTTCCGAGCACCACAAGCATACCTGCGGCGAATGCGCGGAGATCTGCAACGAATGCGCGGATGACTGCGAGCGTCTCGGTGACATGCAGGAATGCGTAGAGGCCTGCCGTCGCTGTGCAGAGAGCTGCCGGAAAATGGCGGCGTAGATCTCATCAGAGGGCGCCCGGTTCAGACCGCGCGCCCTCGCTACTGCGAATGTCATCTGAAGAACACGAACTTGACCAAGGCGGCGATTGCCAGCGCGACAAGGACGAGGAGGATGAAGCCTGCCAGGCCCATTCCCTACATTCCGCCCGACATCATCTGATCCATCATTTTTCGCCCTTATTCCGCGGCCAATTTCACCCGAAAGTCTGCTCTTGGCTCCTCGACCGCACTCCGGATCGGCAACCGCCAGCCCTTGACGATGCCGTAGACGGCGGGAATCACGACGAGCGTCAGGATCGTCGAAGAAATCATGCCGCCGATCATGGGGACGGCTATCCGTTGCATGACCTCCGATCCGGTTCCCGTGCTCCACAGGATTGGCAGGAGGCCCGCCATGATGGCGACGACGGTCATCATTTTCGGCCGCACGCGCTCGACGGCGCCGAACATGATCGCCTCGTTCAGGTCCATCTTGGTCAAACTCCGCTTCCCGGCCACACATCTGGCCTTCGCCTCGCTCCATGCGTTGTCCAGATAGATCAGCATGATGACCCCGGTTTCGGCGGCCACGCCGGCCAGCGCTATGAAGCCCACCGCGACCGCGACCGACATGTTGAAGCCCAGCCACCACATCATCCAAATGCCGCCGACGATTGCGAATGGCAGCGACAGCATGACGATCAGCGTCTCGGTCAGCGCCCGGAAGTTGAGGTAGAGCAGCAGGAAGATCAGCGCGAGCGTTAGTGGCACGACGATCTTCAGCCGTGCATGGGCACGTTCGAGATATTCGAACTGCCCGCTCCAGGCGACCAAATAACCTGGCGGCAGTTTTACTTCTGCGGCGACGGCCTGTTGCGCCTCGCCGACATAGCCGCCGAGATCACGGCCGGCGATGTCGACGAAGATGTAGACTGCAAGTTGTCCGTTCTCGGTGCGGATCGAGGTCGCGCCGCGCGTGAGTTCGACCTTGGCGACTTCCCCGAGGGGCACGAAGCCGCCGCCAGGCAGCGCGATCTGCACGTCGCGGGCGATTGCGCCGGGATCGCTTCTCAGCGCGCGCGGATAGCGGATAGCGACACCATAGCGTTCGCGGCCCTCGACCGTGGCCGTGATGACCTTTGCGCCGAGCGCCATGGAGATCACATCCTGCACGTCGCCGACCGACAGCCCATAGCGGCCGAGGGCGGTCCGGTCGGGAACGATATCGAGATAGTAACCTCCGATCACCCGCTCGGCGTAGGCGCTGGACGTGCCGGGCACGGCCCTCAGTACCGCCTCGATCTGGCGCGCGACATTTTCCATTTGAGCGAGATCGGTGCCGTAGACCTTGACCCCAACGGGCGTGCGTATGCCCGTCGACAGCATGTCGATGCGGGCGCGGATCGGCATGGTCCAGGCATTTGAAACACCTGGAAACTGCAGCGCGGCGTCCATCTCGGTTTTCAGACCTTCCGATGTGACTCCGGGCCGCCATTCTGATTTCGGTTTCAGGTTGATTATCGTTTCGAACATCTCGGTCGGCGCGGGGTCGGTCGCGGTCTGTGCCCGGCCCGCCTTGCCGAAGACAGACTCTACCTCAGGGAATGACTTGATGATCCGATCCTGCATCTGCATCAGTTCGGCGGCTTTCGTGACGGACAGGCCCGGCAGCGTCGTCGGCATGTACATCAACGTTCCCTCGTCGAGATTCGGCATGAACTCGCTGCCGAGTTGGCGCGCCGGCCAAACCGTCACTGCAAGGGCGGCAATCGCGAGCAGGATCGTGAACATCTTTGCCCTCAGCACGCCGGCGATGATCGGCCGGTAGATCCCGATTAGCAGCCTGTTGAGTGGATTTCTGTGCTCTGGCACGATGCGGCCGCGCACGAGCATCACCATCAGGGCGGGCACTAGCGTCACCGAGAGCAGCGCCGCCGCCGCCATGGCGAAGGTCTTGGTGAAGGCGAGCGGACCGAACAGGCGGCCTTCCTGGCTTTCCAGCGTGAAGATCGGCAGGAACGAGACGGTGATGATGAGCAGGCTGAAGAACAGCGCTGGCCCGACCTCAGCTGCAGCCTTGATCAAAACCTCGATGCGGGGTTTGCCCGGAGGCGCCCGTTCCAGGTGCTTGTGGGCGTTCTCGATCATGACGATCGCTGCATCGATCATCGCACCAATGGCGATCGCGATGCCGCCCAGACTCATGATGTTGGAGCCGAGGCCAAGCAGCTTCATAGCGGCAAAAGCCATCAGGATGCCGACGGGCAGCATGATGATGGCGACCAGTGCGCTCCTCACGTGAAGCAGGAACACGATGGTGACGAGGGCGACCACGATGCTCTCCTCCACGAGCGTCGACTTCAGAGTCTCGATCGCAGCCTCGATGAGCTTTGAACGATCGTAGACGGGAACAATCTCGGTGCCCTCGGGCAGGCTCCTTTCGATCTCGGCGAGACTCTCCTTCGCGTTTTCGATGACCGTCAGCGCGTTCGCGCCCACCCGCTGCAGCACGATGCCGCTCGCGACCTCGCCCTCGCCGTTCTGTTCGGCGATGCCACGGCGCTCGTCAGGCACGATCTCGACCTTGGCGACGTCGCCGAGCCTGAGCGGCACGCCGCTGACTGACTTCAACGCAATGCTTTCGATGTCGGACACACTCTTCAGGTAGCCGCGTCCACGCACCATGAATTCGAACTCGGAGATTTCGACCGTGCGGCCGCCCGTGTCCATGTTGCTGGTGCGAACCGCTTCGCCAATTTCCGAAAGCGTCACGCCCTGAGCGCGCATCCGCGACGGATCGACCACGATCGAGTACTGCTTGACGAAGCCGCCGACGCTTGCGACCTCGGACACCCCTTCCGCCTTCGAGACTGCGAAGCGCACGACCCAGTCCTGCAGGGAACGGAGTTCCGCGAGGGACAATTCTTTGGCAACGACCGCGTACTGATAAACCCAGCCGACGCCTGTCGCGTCCGGTCCAAGCGCCGGGGATACGCCATCGGGCAGACGGCTGGCGGCCGCGTTCAGATATTCGAGCACGCGGCTCCGCGCCCAATAGGGATCGGTGCCGTCCTCGAATATCACGTAGACGAAGGACACCCCGAAAAAGGAGAAACCCCTGACCACCTTGGATCTTGGAACGGTGAGCATTGAGGTTGTCAGCGGATAGGTGACTTGATCTTCGACCACCTGCGGGGCTTGGCCCGGATGATCGGTGAAGATGATTACCTGGACGTCGGAGAGATCCGGTATGGCGTCGAGCGGCAAGGTCCGGACCGCATAAATCCCTGCGGCAGCTGCGAGCGCCGTGGCAAAGAAGACAAGAACAAGATTGCGCGCCGACCAGGCGATGAGATTCGCGATCACGGCTGCGCCTCCGCAGGCGTCAGAGCGCTGAGGGCTGCTTTCAAATTGCTTTCGGCATCGATCAGGAAGTTCGCCGAGACGACGATGCGTTCGCCCTCGACGATGCCCTCCATGATTTCGGTCATGCGTTCGCCGCGCAGGCCGATCTTCACGTCGCGCGGCTCAAAGCGGCCTTCACCCTTGTCGACGATCACGATCTGGCGCGCGCCCGTGTCGATGACGGCACCGTCAGGGACCGTCACGACCGGCTCGGTCGCGCCGGTGGCGACCTCGACCTCGGCATACATGTTCGCCATTAGCAGCCGATCGGGATTGGGCAGCTCGATGCGCAGCCGCGCGGTGCGCGTCTGGCCCTGGATTTCGGGATAGATCAGGCTAACCGTGCCCTCGAACGCCTTGCCCGGCAGGCTGCGAATGCGCACAGCTGCCTTGTCCCCGACCCGAACCGAGCTCAACTCGTATTCCGGCACGTCCGCCACTACCCAAACGACGGAGACATCGGCGATCCGGAACAGCGTTTCTCCTGCGTTGGCCATCATCCCGTCGACGGCCATCCGTTCGAGGACGACGCCGCTTCGGGGGGCCGTCAGCGTGACCGATATCGGCACTTTCTTCGTCTTCTCGATTTCCTCGATCGCCTCGACCGGGACGGCGAGATTTTCGAGGCGTTGGAAACTTCCGGTGGCGGCTTTGCGTCCGCCACCGCTTTTCAGGTCAGCAGCGTAGAGCGCCCCGGCTGCGGCGATTTCTTTGGCATAAAAGCGCACGAGCGGCTGACCCTGCTCGACTACATCTCCTGTGGTGATGGCCGCCACCTCCTCGAGGAACGCCTCGGTGCGGATCGACACGACGCTGACGCGGCGTTCGTCCAGCGTGACTGTGCCGGGAACACGGACCGGGCGCACAATCGCGCCTTTGGTGGCAAGCGCTGTCTTCACGCCTGTGCGTTGCAGCTTCCCTGCCGACACCTTGACGGTCGACCCGTCATCCGCCTCGCCGTCGAAGACAGGGATGTAGTCCATCCCCATGGAGTCTTTCTTGGGTGTCTGCGAGGTGTCTGGCAGTCCCATAGGATTTCGGTAGTAAAGGATCTTCCGCTCGCTCGGCGCCACCGCTTCGCCGCCTGCTTTCATCTTGGGTCGAACCTCGAAGCTAACGTCTTCGCTCGCCAGGACCGCGACGAAATCCCGGCCATCTTCGGTGCGGTTTGGCGTCGACGAATAGGCGGGATCTCCGTCGGGATGGCGGTAGTAGATGACGGGACCAGAGGGAGTCGGATCGGCAGTCGCCGGCTTCGGTCCCGCGTCGAGCGGGCGCCCGATGGTCGTCTCAATCATTTGCACGACGTCCGAGACGGACAGATCTTGTTGTCCGGCCGAGTATCCGCCGGCGCCCGCCCCGGCCGCCAATACGGCGAGGGTCAGGAATGAGCCGAGCTTATTCATTGGACGGCCTTGAATTCCAGGCGGCGCTCGACCGTTTCGCTCTCGCCCTGGACCTTCGCAGCGATCGAGAAGCGCCAGCCTCCCGCCATGATGAGGTTGGTCTTGAAGCGATAAATGCCGGACTCCTCGGATGGCAGCACCTCGACGGGCGCCGCCATCGCCTCCATTCCATCCGGAGCCATGTCCATTCTGGTGGCGAATACGACAGCGTTGTTCACCGGAGCGCCTGTCCTCTTGTCGAGGAGCCTGACGGCGACGACTGCACCGTTCCCTTCCTTGATCTCGTTCTCGACGAGTTGGAATTCGTAGTCCTCGGGCGCGGCCTTGGCCGCTTGGGAAGCCGCGATGACGGATGCGAACGCAAGCGTCGCAGCGCGTGGGGAAAAATTCGATTTCATGTTTTCAAGATTCCGAATGTCATTGAGCTGTTGCGCACGGCATTGGCATGGCAGACACCATGCGACTCCGCCCGCGCAGCATTCGGCCGCACGGATTCCGGCGCTGGAAGCGCCTGTGACAGTCAGGCTTTGGGTGGTCTGGGCGGGGGTTTCCCGATAAGCGACGAAAGGACCGCTTCCCTGCCGTTGAGGAACTCCTCTCCGCTCGGGGCTTGGACGAGGAACGTCGGCGTTTCGGGAACCGGAACGCTGCCGAGGCCCGACACGCACAGGACCGCGAGCGGGCAATCCTTGCCGCAGTCCGGCACCATTGGCTTGCCGTCCGGGCAGCAGGGCATGTCGCCCTGCATGATGGATAAAGTCGACCCGGCAACAGCAGCGCTCGAAGACGAAGCTCCCAAAGGTGCAAAGGCCAGCCCAAACACGGCCAGCAACAAGAGCACCCTTCCGAAACCGAACGAATTCGTCATCGTTTACACTTTGGCATAGGCAGCCACCGCGCGATAGTGTCTCGGGTGTTTATGACCTTCTTGTGAAATCGCGCAAAAGCCATCGCCGCCAACGCTTCCACTCATGCTTTGATCACTTCGAGCCGATGCAAAGAAGAAGCGATTTCGTTCTTCACGATGCCTAATCGCCGCGGCAAAGACTTCATACGACCGCCTCAAGCGCTGCGCACGTCGAGGAATATCCGGCCTTTCTGGATGCCTCCGCCCACTCCGAAACGGAGATTCGATTCGAATATCGACGCGAGAGATGATAGTCTGGTTTTGGATCCTCGGGAGGAGGAGATGCGCGCCATTCCATTTTTTGCCGGCGTGTTGGTGGCTACGCCCTCGATGGCGGCGGAGCAACTGATCTTTTACACTGCCAATTTTCCAGATGCCACCTCGGTCCGGCTTAGCATCCTGAACAATAGCGTCTCGCGAGATGGGGACTATGACTTCGACGTCGCTATTGGCTTAGTCGAAACAGACGCGAACGGCGCCATCAGGTACGAAGATACCGGCAAGCATCGTGCACGCGTTCGCTGCAATTATCCGGCGTATGTGAGCGTGGGCGCGCGAAGATATCCTATAGAGATGCCTCTAAGCCGTTCCGCACCTGACGATTGGAAAGAGAATCTCTGGATAACATTCTGCGCGGCCCCCTCGTCATGATATCCGTGACGTGAGGTCACCGGATCATCCGATCTCCAACC
The DNA here is from genome assembly GCF_055901575.1 of Mesorhizobium sp. WSM4842. Taxonomy (NCBI): domain Bacteria; kingdom Pseudomonadati; phylum Pseudomonadota; class Alphaproteobacteria; order Hyphomicrobiales; family Phyllobacteriaceae; genus Mesorhizobium; species Mesorhizobium sp. WSM4842. Next base: position 4,439,776 of record NZ_CM148372.1, on the reverse strand, counting down.
AATCATAGCGGCTTATGCCCTTGATGCTGCCGATTAGGTTCTGACCTGACCGTCGCCGTAACAGGCCGCACACTTCGCGGCGCATCGTTCGGCCGTGAAGCGTTCCGGTCGGGATCCTGTGGTTGGTAACTTTGTATCTTTGACGCCTGCATCGGCAGCAGATGGACGTCGACGGTTTCAGATCGGCCCGGGACGGTTGCAGCCCTCAGCGTTTGCCACTCAGGCGTCCTCAAATGCCGCGGCAGTTTGCAGGCGAGTTCGTCCGAGATGACGATGCGGGCATCCGTCAGCTTACACATGGCCTGAAGCCGTGCGGCCAGATTCACTGAATCGCCAATTACTGTGTACTCACTATGCAGTTCTCCGGGTATGACGCCTCCGATCACGTGGCCGAAGTGAACGCCAATCCCGAAAGTTAGGGGATCCCCGCCGTCGCGCATCCTTTTCTCGCTCCATAGCTCGAGAAAGTTGGACAACTCGACCGCGCATTCGAAGGCCCGGAGCGCGGCGGTCGGGAGTGGCATAGGAAACCCGAACACAGCCATGACGCCATCGCCGATGAATTTATCCACGATCCCGTCACATCCCGATACGGCTTGCGTCACCCGCCGCCTATATTCGGTGAGGAGGATGGCAATCTCCTCAAGCGGCATCGTCTCGGCGAGTCCGGTGAAGCCTCGGATATCGACGAACAGTATTGCCGCCTCCTGACGGCGAAGGCCGAGATGTGCACCCCCCGTCGCCAGGCGCTCGGCCGTCTCGGGAGCAAAGAAGCGGGCCAAGTTCGCCCGCTCGCTCGAACTTGCGACCGCTTCTTGCACCAGCCGCTGGATGTCGAGTACCAAAACGATCTGGATCGCCGCGACGACGGTGAAAGCCGCAAGGCGAACTACCGCCGCCTGAACTTCCTCGCAAGAGACGCGGAAAATGGCCTCAAAACCGTCCTCCCAAACCGGCAACAAGGCGACGGCCAAGGAACCGAGAATGACAAGGATTGCAAAGGCGGCAACCGGCCCTGCGCGCATGCGCATGCTTGCGTGTGAAAGAAGCACGAACGCGATCACGAGGCTTGGCGTTGCCAGTGCATCGACCAAAGAGGAGGTGGGGTCAAGAAGATGCTCGGCGGTCAGATAGATGACAAGGGACGCGTCTACCGCGACATAGACCCAATTCAGCCACGGGCGGAACAACCTCGTTATCACCAGGCCCACAGCTACAAAGGTAATCGCGGCGTAGGCGCTCAGCAGGGTAACGTGAATCTCGTGATTAACGATGTCCGGTTCGAGCGCGACAGAGAGCGCGAACACGAACAAGGCCACGAAACGCCAGAGCGCGGTGCGTAGTTCGTTGCGCTGTTCGACCTCCGAAATAAGGCCGCCGATCTCGGTTCGAGCGCGATTGCTAGATGTCATCGGTATTCAGCTCGACTTCTCAATAGGTGAACCCATCGGCGCGGACCGCGTCCTTGGCTTCGGGGCCACAAACATTGGCCTCCAAATGGGCAGCAGGGATCATCGACCGTCCCAACAGACGATCGTGCCGCAGTTTGATTTCGCGGGATTTATCGGAGCATGTCCCGTCTGAAGCGCTTCATCTCGCGGCCAAGCTGCGAACTGATGATACGGCCCAGCACGTTCCGAATGCTTTCCGAAAGGCGAAAAGCACTTGTCCTCGGCTCCGACAGTGCGTCACCCGACGGCCAAAATGGATCCTAGCAGCCACGGGCGGCGCGGGCCGACGTTTCCGACGGCCCGCTACCGCACCTCGCCTACTTGATTTCCGTGACCGTAATGCGCCCTTTCACACGGTCCGCGACGAACTCTATCGCTTGACCTTCCTTGACTTTGTCGAGCATCGCATCATCGGCGACCACGAAAACCATTGTCATCGCCGGCATGCCGAGGTTCGTGAGTTCTTCGTGCTTGATCGTGATCTTCTTCTGTTTCGTGTCGACCTTGGTGACCTCGCCCTTGGTATATTCGGCAGCCAGGGTCGCGGTAGCAAATGCGAGCGCGATGGTCGCGGCGGCGGTGATTTTCACAAACGATTTCATTTCAGATATCCTTCTGTTTGCTCAGAGTTGACGAGAAATCAGGGAGCGACGACCTTGATGTCGCCCTTCATGCCTGACTCGTAGTGTCCGGGAATAAGGCAAGCGAACGCGAAATCGCCAGCGTTGGCGAACGTCCAGATGATCTCGCCAGACGCGCCCGGGGCAAGTCGGATTGAGTTCGGATCGGCATGTTCCATCTCTGGGAACTTCTCCATTACCGCCTTGTGTTCCATGACCGCGGCGTACTGATCCATGACGAACTCATGATCTCCTTCGCCCTTATTCACGAACTTTAGGCGGATCGTCTCGCCCTTCTTGACTTTCAACAGGGCTGGTTCAAAAACCATTGCCCCGTCGTCCTTTTCCGTCATGGTTATGTTAACCGTCCGTTTTGCTTGTGCTTTCTTGCCGGGCGTTCCGATTTCCATTGACGCGGCCTCACCGTGGCCGCCACTGTGATTTCCCCCGGCTAAAGCCGCGCCGGGAACGACTGCCATCATCATGGCCGCGATCATCATTCGTTTCATGCTGGTCTTTCTCTGTTTGTTGGGGTTTGAGACGGTGGGCATTTCATCCCTGTTTTCCGTGGCTGCCGTGCGCTGCCGGAGCCATCGTTTTTGCGTCACCTGACTTTGCGGCGGCGGGAACGTCACCCGTCCACTCATAAGCAACGGTTCCTTCCGGATGCTGGTACCAGCCGGGATCGGCGTAATCGTTCGCGGACAGGCCCTCGCGGACCTTCACGACCGAGAACATGCCGCCCATCTCGATCGCGCCGAACTGTCCCCATCCCGTCATCATCGGGATGGTGTTGTCGGGAAGCGGCATCTCCATCTCGCCCATATCGGCCATGCCGCGGTCACCCATGGCCATGTATTCCGGCTGGACCCGGCGGATCTTGTCGGTGACTTTCGAGTTGTCGACGCCGATGAACGTGGGCACGTCGTGGCCCATGGCGTTCATTGTGTGGTGCGACTTGTGGCAATGGATCGCCCAGTCGCCCTCGTATTTGGCTTCGAACTCATATGCCCGCATGGCGCCGACGGGGATGTCGATCGACACCTCCGGCCACCGCGCCTCCGGCCGGACCCAGCCGCCATCGGTGCAGGTCACCTCGAAGTCGTAGCCATGCATGTGGATCGGATGGTTGGTCATCGTCAGGTTGCCCACCCGAACCCTGACGCGGTCGTTCTTTGCCACCGGAAGATGACTGATCCCCGGAAAGACGCGGCTGTTCCAGCCCCAGAGATTGAAATCCGTCATCTCCATGATGCGCGGGACGTATGACCCCGGTTCGATGTCGAAGGCGTTCAGCAGGAACACGAAATCGCGGTCCACGCGCATGAATTTCGGGTCTTTGGGATGAATGACGAAGAAGCCCATCATGCCCATGGCCATCTGGACCATTTCGTCGGCGTGCGGGTGGTACATGAAGGTCCCGCTCTTCACGAGGTCGAACTCGTAGACGAAGGTTTTGCCAGACGGGATTCCAGGCTGGGTCAGTCCTGTCACGCCATCCATGCCGTTTGGCAGGATCATGCCGTGCCAATGGATGGTGGTGTGCTCGGGGAGCTTGTTGGTCACGAAGATGCGGACCCGGTCGCCCTCGACCGCCTCGATCGTCGGACCGGGGGATTGACCGTTGTAGCCCCACAGATAGGCGGTCATTCCGGGCGCCAGCTCCCGCTCGACGGGTTCGGCGACGAGGTGGAACTCCTTCACCCCGTTATTCATGCGGTGCGGCAGCGTCCAGCCGTTGAGCGTCACCACCGGCTGGTAGTCCGGCCCGCTCGTCGGAAAGATCGGCGGCTGCATGTCCGGGGATTCCATGATCGGAGCCTCCGGCAAGCCCATCGCCGAAGTCTTGGTCCATGCCGTAACGCCGGCGAGCAGGGCTCCCGCGCCTAGTAACTGACGTCTTGAAAGCATCTATTGTTCTCCTTGGGTTCAGTGGCCTTCGGCGCCGGCCTCGGCTACGGCCGGGGCGTCGCCGCCACCGGCGCCCGATGCGCCTCCACCGTAGACGGCGGTTCCGAGATTGACGTCGGCGAGCCAGAAATTGCGCTTGGCGTTGAGGGAAAGCATGATCGAACTGATTTTCGCGCGGGTGTCTGCCAGAAGCTCGAACGTGTTGGTGATCATGCCGCTATAGGTGAGGACGGACTCTTCCTCGATTTTAGTTCGAAGAGGCACGACACTGTTGCGATAGTGCCGGGCAATGTCATAGGTCGAACGATATCCGTCATAGGCCGACCGCGCCTCGGAGCGGACGTTCACCGCTTTTTCCGCCAGCCGATTGGCAGCCTGCATGTAGGCGAGCTCAGCCTTGCGCATGCGCGCCTTGCCCGTATCGAAGATAGGGATGACGAACTCCAGCTCGAGGATGGGGGAGGTGCTCGTCTCGGTTCCGCCTTCTTCCGCCTCCTCGCGTTCCACTTCCACCCCAGTAAGAAGTTCCAGGTCGGTGACGTAGCGCGTCGCCTCGGTCAGACCGTAGGATTTCGCCAGCGCCTCCAGCTCGAGTTTCGCGATCTCAAGGTCGATGCGATTTCTTAGCGCCTCCGCCTCGATCGCGCGTTTGGCCTTGGCGCCTTTCGGTAAGGCTGGAAGCATGTTGGGGACTGAGTAATCGACGTCCGGTCCCCATAGACCCATCAGCCGGGTGAGCTCTTCCTTGGCAGTCCGGGCAGCGAGCCGCGCCTCCGCCGCCTGACCGGTGATCTCGGCATAGAAGACGTGTTCGCGGGCTTGGCCGGTCTTTGTGAAGGCGCCTGTCTCGCCAAGTTTCTGAGCGAGTTCCGAAGCAGCGTCGGCGGTGGCTTGCGCCTTGTTCAGATAGGAAACGCTTTCCCAGGCCGATACAGCGTTGACCCAGGCCCGCCGCGTATCGGCGGCCAGTCGTAGCGTTTCCTCGGCGGCGCGGAGTTGAGCCTGACGGAATCGCGCATCCGCGACCGCGACACGCCGCTTGTGGGTCGCCAGCGCAAGGATGTTGCTGATCACCGCGCCTTCAATCGTCCGCACCGGATCGACGCCGATCATGCCGACCGAGATCGTCGGATTGACGAGCATCGTTTCCTGCCACATGTCGGCCGCCGACAGGCCGATCTCCGCATAGGCGGCCTGGAGGCCCTTGTTGTTGAGCAAGGCGACCTGCACCGCGGTGTCCGGGCCGATCGTCTTCTTCTGGACGAGGCGCTTCACGCGCTCTGAAACCGTCCGCGCTTCCTCGCTGGATTGCACCCATACGGTTTTCTTGCCGGTCACGGATTCGGCACGCGCTGCGACTGTCGTGAAGCCGGCCATCGGGGCTGAGATGCCATCAAGGGCTGCGCTAGTCGTGCATCCGGCAGCGATCAGCGGAATGGTTACCACCGCAGCTATGGTCAGGGGCCGGCGCTTCATGATCCGGCTCCCGGGTTCGCGGGAGAGCGTTCTTGATTGAGGCGCCGCCAATTCTGCGGATCCACCGGCTCCCGGTTGCGATAGTCGACGACGACCGGGTGGTAGTGCACATCACGGACGCCCATTGCGGGATCGGCCGGATTGAAGGCGGGAAGGATGTCCGGCGGCGTGGTTGCCGCACATCCGGTAACTAACAGCGATGCGAGCATCGCGGAGCTTGCGATTTTCATTGTAGACCTGAAGCCATGACGTATGCGTTTGGCCGCGCGGGAACGGATTCCCGACGCTGCGCGCGAACGCCCCGAGAGGGCGCGTCAGTTCAGATGTTTGGGGGGCCTTATGAGCGCTGTGTATTCGCCGAGCGGCAAAGTGACGGCAACGACGGGCGCAAAGCAGCGGGAGACAACATGCTCCAAGTCAGGGCAATCGACCGGCACCGCATTTGCCGGCGCGCAATGGACTTCACAGCTCTTGTCGGCGGATTGCTTGGCGCCGTGATGATGCTCAGACGTACCCGCGTCGTCCGCCGTGGCGCCGTGATCGCCCATATCGTGTGCGGGTGTCTCGGCCTGGAGATCCGCCCCGGCGTGAAAGCCCGTGGCATTGGCTGTGGCGAACAGACCAGGCTGAAGAGCCGACATGACCAGGAACACGACCGCCAGCAGTGCTCGGAGCGGTATGTTTCCTAGGATCGTGAATCGACCAAGAGTCCTCATCAACCCTTCCGACAATTGTTCGGCTGATTTGTCAAGGTCGCCGCGGCCGCTTTGTTGCAGTGCAACCAAAAGTGAACGCAACTCCCTGCTGCGATGTCCACGATTTCGGTTTTACATCAGGCCCAGCACTGCTCCGGCGACGACCAGATAACGCGAAATCTTCGCGACGGCGACGATTGCGACAAAGCTCCATAGCGGCTCGCGCAAAGCCCCGGCGACCACGGTCAGCGGGTCACCGACGATCGGCATCCAGCTTAACAGGAGCGACCATCTTCCATAACGGCGATACCAGCTCATGGCGCGGTTGAGCGTCTCGGGACGCAGCGGAAACCAGGGCCTGTCCCGGAAGCGTTCGAGCCCTCGACCAAGACCCCAGTTCACCGCCGAGCCCAGGACGTTGCCTATGCTGGCGACAACAACCAGCATTGCGGGCGAGAAGGAATGTGTGGCGAGGAGCCCTGCAAGGGCGGCCTCCGACTGCGCCGGAAGGATGGTGGCTGCGGCGAAGGCAGCAAGAAACAGGCCGCCGTATACGGCAAACACATCCATCTATGTTTTCGCTTTGCGGAAAGGTTTCAGGGTTGCACATCGATCACGACCATCAGTCCGCCACCGCCCTTCTCTTCGACATTGTTGTTGGTCGTATGATGCCCGATATGGCAGTGGATCAGCCATTTTCCGGGCCGGCGTGCCTGCCAGACGACATCGTAGCGTTGCCCGGGTCCGACGTTGACCGTATCGGCAAGGAATCGTGCCGACTCAGGGATAGTCTCGCCGTCGCGGGCGACAACTTCGAATGGACCGCCATGGATGTGCATGGGGTGGATAAACCCATTATTGGTGCCGATGAAGCGCACTTTCAGGGTTTCGCCGACCTTCATCCTGATCGTGTCCGTTGACGGATAGGCGCGGCCGTTGATGGTGAAATAATTCGGCTGCCCGCCGTCCATCGGCATCGACGGAAAAGTCAGGCCCTCCCGCATCAGCCATTCCTGAAGCTGAATAACATAGTCGTGGTCGGCCGCAATCTCCTCCTGGGGATTGGCGGGATCGATGATGAGTGCGCCGTAGAGTCCGAGCGCCTGCTGGCGATCGACATGGTCATGCGAGTGATAGAAGTAGGTCCCCGATTGGCCCGCCGTGAATTCGTATCGGTAGCTGCCGCCGGGCGGGATCGGCTCCTGCGTGATCTCGGCCGGGCCGTCCATTTCGTTCGGCAGGATCAACCCGTGCCAGTGCAGGGTCGTGCTCTCCGGCAGACGGTTCGTGACGTTGATCCGCACCCGGTCGCCTTGCCGGATATGCAGCCTCGGGCCGGGCACCTGACCGTTGATCGCATAGGCGTCGACTTTCACGTCCGGCAGGATCGCCCAGCGGATGACCGAGGTTTCCAGGTCGAACACCTTTACCCCGTTCTCCATTCTGGCTTCCAGTTCCCGGTCGCCGCGAACTTCCAAGCCATGGCTGGCCGTGATCAGGCGAGGATGCACGGCGGCCATGTCCAGCATCGCTGCAGCCGGCGTGTCGCGGTCCATGATCATGCCGGGCGGCATGATGGCGCCGCCTACGTCTCGCGCGCTGAGGGTGAGGTTCACCCAGTTGGCCGGAGCGATCATGCCGAGCGCCAGCGCAAGTACGGACACGCCGCCGAAGGCCGCGAGTTGCGGCACAGTTGCATCCGGTTCCATGCCGTGACCGCCATGCGTACCACGCGACCCGCCTCCGCCATCGCCGTGGGAGGAGCTATGGCCGGATCCATGATGGCCGGCCCCGCGATTGCCGCCTGGGTTGCCATGTCTGGGGTTGGCATGTCTGGGGTTGGCATGTTCGTCGAGGCGCGCGTAAGCGTGGTGCCCCGCCATTCCGGCTTCCGCGCCGCCATATGCGTGCTCGCGCCCGCCTTCCCTCGCCTTGTCGAATTCCGGTTCGCGTTCGGTCATCAGCCCGTGCTTCAGGCCACGGGCCACCATCCATACGTTGGCAGGATATGCGGTGATGAAGCCAACGATCACGCCGAACGACATGACGCCCCAGAACAGAAGCTCGGTCGGCTCCATGGCCCGCATGTCGCTGCCCATCATCAGAAAGCTCATGACCGGCGCCATGCCCGCCATCATGAAATTCATGCTGATGAATTCCGGCATGAAGCTCTTGCGGACATTCTCCCAATAGGTGCCGCCCATCATCGATTTCATGAACAGCGACTGGAAGATGAACAGGCCGAAGGCGAACCCGGCAACATACTCCACGATGAGATCGATCCACATCGGCAGCCCGAGAGCGGCGGTGATTGCCGCCGCGAGGATGATGCCGGTGGCGTCTCCGGCGACGCAGTGGATCGTCGAGCCGACGCCTTGCTTCCAGAGCGGCTTAGTGAACGCCTCGTGTTCGCCTGGCCGCGGCTCCTTGTCGGCCAGCACGTAAATCAGCAGCCCCAGCGGTCCCATATAGAGCGTGACCAGGATGAAGCCCCATTTCATCACCACGGGTTCGGGATTGTTGCGGAACTGATCCCACGACACGTAGGCCGTGCTCAGGCCAGCAAGAACGAACCAGAATGCGAGGAAGTAGTCGACGGGCTGTACGAACACTGCAGAACTCCTGTCGGTTTTCTCTCCACTGACCTAGTCTGGCATTGCCTCTCCGGATCATCTGCGGCGGCTTCAGCTATCGCCTCGAAACCATGGGCATAAGCTTTCCAGTTGCTGGAATGTCAAGAGTTGCCGCCCAGCCAAATCGCCGATCCTTGCTTCCAAGAAAATGACAGAGAATGAGTTCCAAGGGCTGCTCCTTGACTCTTTGCTTTTTTCCCGGCACTTTTGATCAATAGGTCAGACCAATTTACCGATCCGGGATCAGCCAGATGATTCCGGTGAGGTGGAACTGGGTAACAATGCCGATCCAGGCCGTTGAACCGCGTCGACTTTACCGACAGATCGCCGACCAGCTCAGGCAGCTGATCGACGCGGGCGAATTCGCAGTCGGCGATCGCCTGCCGACCGAGCGCGAACTGGCCGATCAGCTGGGCATCTCCCGCCCGACTGTCCGTGAAGCGCTGATCGCGCTCGAGGTCGAGGGGCGCATACGCATTCGCGTCGGTTCCGGCATCTACGTCACCGAACCGCCGCGGGCCGACGTTTTGACGGCAGAGATGGATGAAGGCCCGTTCGAGCTGTTGCGGGCACGCGAGTTCATTGAAGGGGCGATCGCCGCCGAAGCCGCCCTCCATATTCGACCGATCGATATCGAACATATGGACGACGTGCTGCGCCGCATGGAGGACATACCTCACCCGACCAAGATGACGATCGCACTCGACCGCGAGTTCCATACGATGGTGGCGGGCATTCTCGGAAACGCCGTCCTGGTGCGCTGCATCGGCGAGCTTTTCGACCAGCGCATGAACCCATATTTCGAACGCCTGTCGAGCTATTTCGAGAACAGGGATTCCTGGCGGGTCGCCGCGGAGGAGCATCGCGCGGTGCGCGACGCGATCGCGGCGCGCGACCCTGAACGGGCTAAAGCCGCCATGCAGGAACATCTGCGTCAGTCGCAATTGAGATTCTCACGCAATTTCGGTGAGAAATCCGCAGCCAAGGAGGTCGCGGAATAGAGCATCGGACCCAAAAGTGGGAACCGGTTTTGGGAAAAACCGATGCTCAAACTAAAAGGTGTAGCAGCCGACCGGGAGGAGATCCGGTCGGAGCAGTCAAATCCAACCTCAGGGAGGAACACAATGCTGAGAAAATACGGAATTCTACTCGGTGCGATCGCAGCAATCGCTATGCCTTTGGCTTCGGCCTCGGCGCAGACAGCTCTGAAATGGGCCCACGTGTATGAGACGTCGGAGCCCTTCCATACCGAGTCCGTGTGGGCAGCGGAGGAGATTAAGAAGCGCACCCAGGGCCGCTACACCGTCGACGTCTATCCGGCCTCGCAACTCGGTAAGGAAGCGGATATAAACCAGGGCCTGACGCTCGGCACGGTCGATATCATCATTTCCGGGTCGAGCTTTGCGGCGCGCGAATATCCGCCGATCGGCGTCACCTATTTCCCGTATACCTTCCGCGACGCCGACCATTTGTTGAAATACACCAAAAGCGACGTCTACAAGGCGTTGACCAAGGGCTACGAGGAAAAGTCAGGCCATCACATAACGGCCACCACCTATTATGGCACGCGGCAGACCACCTCAAACCGGCCGATCGCCAAATGTGCCGATATGCAAGGTCTGAAGATGCGCGTCCCTGACGTTCCCGCCTATCTCGCCATGCCGCGCGCGTGCGGCGCCAACACCGCGCCGATCGCCTTCGCCGAGGTCTATCTGGCCCTGCAGAACGGCACCGTCGAGGCTCAGGAGAACCCGCTGACCACCATCGAGGCGAAGAAATTCTACGAGGTGCAGAAGCACATCGTGCTCACCGGACACATCGTCGATCACCTCAACACGATCGTATCACAGTCGCGCTGGGCCTCGCTTTCCGACGAGGACAAGCAGATCTTCACCGAGGTGATGCAGGAGGCAGCCGCCCGTGCCACGGCAAAGATCGTCGCGCGCGAAAAGGAATTGGTGCAGGTGTTCAAGGATCGCGGCATCACCGTGACCGACGTCGACCGTGCCGATTTTGAAAAGAATGTTCTTGAGAAGGTCACGTTCGAGGAGTTCGGCTACAACAAGGCCGATTGGGAAGCGATCCGCGCGATTAAGTAGAGTATCGGGAAAATCAGGTGCTCAGACAAGGGGATAGAGCGGCAACCGGATTCGCCGCTTTAACCTGCCCGTCCGTCCGGTTCCATGTTGCGCCGGACGGCCTTTCCAATCCTTGACGACCTACCAGCTTCGGGAGCCCGCGCCAATGGCCGAGGAACACCATACCGAGATCACCGTCGAAGAGATCGCCCACGCTTTCGAGGAGGTGCCGATACACATTGATCTGTCGCACCACGGCATCGAGGACTGGATAACGCTCGCCGTGTTCTGGGGGATGGTCGTCTGTGTCTTCCTGCAGTTCTTCACCCGTTATGCGCTGAACAACAGCCTTGCCTGGACCGAGGAGATCGCCATCAACGCGCTCGTCGTCGTCGTCTTTCTCGGCGCCGCTATGTGCGTGCGCATCTCGCGCCACATCCATGTCGATGTGCTCTACCATTACCTGCCGGAGCGCGTCGGCCGCTGGCTCGCGCTTAGCGTCGACGTCATCCGTGTCGTCTTCTTCGCCTACGGGACCTGGCTGATGTGGCGCTATGTCTCGATCGTCGCGCACGAGCGGATGGTCACCATCAACCTGCCGCGCCGCTGGTTCTTCTACGCCGTCCTGGCGGGCTTCGCGCTGATGTTCGCGCGCTCGATCCAGGTCTTCATTGGCAACTACAGGCGTGGCTATTCGGTGCTCGAGCGCCCCGGTGCGTTCGAAACGGTAGGGGACTGAGCGATGCTGCTATTGGTCGGAGGCTTTCTGGTCCTGATGCTGATTGGCGTGCCGGTCGCCGTGTCGATGGCGGCAGCCTCGGTGCTCTACCTCGTCATCTATGGTGTCGCGCCCGACATCATCGCAGCCCAGCGCATGATTGCCGGGGTGGAGAGCTTTCCGCTGCTCGCCGTGCCCTTCTTCATCCTCGCCGGCAACCTCATGAACATCGCCGGCGTCACTGGCCGCATCTATGCCTTCGCCCTTGCGCTGGTCGGCTGGATGAAGGGCGGCCTGGCGCAGGTCAACATCATCGGATCGGTGATCTTCTCCGGCATGTCGGGCACCGCGCTCGCCGACGCCGCCGGCATCGGCACCATCGAGATCAAGGCGATGAAGGACCACGGCTATCCGATCGACGCCGCGGTCGGGGTCACCGCTGCCTCGGCGACGCTCGGGCCGATTTTCCCGCCGTCGCTGCCCTTCGTCATTTACGGCATGATGGCGAATGTCTCGATCGGCGCGCTGTTCATGGCCGGCATCCTGCCGGGCGTGGTCATGACCGTGCTGATGATGGTGACGGTCGCCATCTTCGCCTATCGGCGCGGCTGGGGTTCCGACACGCCGTTCGAGCTTCGGCGGCTCGCCGAAGCGGCGGGCGAGGTGCTGGTGGTGGCGGCCTTCCCGCTCGCCTGTTATCTGCTGGTGCAGCTTGGCCTGTCCATCAATGTCGCGGTCGGCATCGCGCTGCTGTTGCTGATTGCGGTCGACTGGTATTTCGACTTCTCCGCGGTCATGGCACTGATGACGCCGATCATCCTGATTGGCGGGATGACGATGGGCTGGTTCACGCCGACCGAGGCGGCGATGGCCGCCGTGATCTGGTCGCTTTTCCTCGGGCTGGTGCGCTACCGCACGATGACGCTGCGCACACTCGCAAAGGCGAGCTTCGACACCATCGAGACGACGGCCTCCGTACTCTTCATCGTCACCGCCGCCTCGATATTCGCCTGGCTGCTCACCGTCAGCCAGGCGGCACAGCTGTTCTCGACCTTCATCTTCGCCCTCACCGACAACATGTGGGTCTTCCTCATCCTGGTGAACGTCCTGATGCTGGTGGTCGGCTGCTTCCTCGATACGATTGCGGCGATCACCATTCTTGTGCCCATCCTGTTGCCGGTGGCCGCCGTGTACGGCATCAACCCGGTGCATTTCGGTCTGATCATGACGCTTAACCTGATGATTGGTCTCCTCCATCCGCCGCTCGGCATGGTGCTGTTCGTCCTGTCGCGGGTCGCCAAGCTGTCGGTCGAGCGTACGACCATGGCGATCCTGCCCTGGCTCGTGCCATTGATCGTCGCGCTGATCCTGATCACCTTCGTCCCCGCCATCACGCTGTGGCTTCCGACACAAATGGGACTGATCCGATGATCGATAACGCAGTCGCCGCGACGCTGTTCGGCCCCGAGGATCTGCGCGTCGTCGAGCATCCGCTCGGTCCCCTCGCGCTGGGAATGGTGCGCGTGCGTTTCGGCGCAGGCGGCATCTGTGGTTCCGACCTGCACTATTTCCGCCATGCGCGGACAGGCGATTTTGTCGTTACGTCGCCGCTCGTGCTCGGCCACGAGGTCGCCGGAGAGATCGTCGAAATCAACGCGGACGCGCCAGGACTTGCCGTCGGTGATCGCGTGGCGGTCAACCCATCGCGCTGGTGCGGACAATGCGCGCGATGCGCGGAGGGCCGCGCCAATCTCTGCGAAAACATCTATTTCATGGGCTCGGCGTCGAAAACGCCGCATATGCAAGGCGGTTTTGCCAGCGTGTTCGATGCCACGCCCGCGCAATGCGTCAAAGTCCCGCCTGATGTCGCCTACCAGGCGGCGGCACTCGCCGAACCGCTCGCCGTCAGCCTGCATGCTGTGGCACGGGCCGGCGACATCGCCGGCCGCAACGTCATCCTGTTCGGCGCCGGCCCAATCGGGCTTCTGACCATGCTCGCCGCCAGGCTCAAGGGATGTGGCGAGCTCACCGTCGCCGACATAGCCGAGGCGCCGCTCGCCTTCGCCAGCGAACTTGGAGCAAACAGGACGATCGACCTGTCCGGCGGTGGCGACGAACTCAAGGCGCTCGCGGCCGACAAGGCGATCGACGTCGCGTTCGAGATTTCAGGCACCGCTGCGGGTCTCGCGGCGGCGATCGCCAGCGTCCGGCGCGGCGGCACGGTCGTTCAGGTCGGCAATCTTCCGGGTGGTCAGATCCCGGTGGCGGCCAATGCGGTGATGGCCAAGGAAATCAATCTGAACGGCACGTTTCGTTTCGGCGCGGAATTCAACCAGGCGGTCGATCTCATCGTCGGCGGGGATATAGACGTCCTGAGACTGGTGACCGCCGAACGCCCCCTCTCCTCGGCCCGCGATGCGTTTCGCCTGGCCGCCGACCGCTCGCAGAGCGTCAAGGTGGTGCTGACCGCCGACTGAGGGTTTGCCCAGCGCCTGCCACCAGCTGTTATCAACCGTTCCCAGGCTCAGCGCGCCGGCCCGGTTTCCTTCCTGTCCGCCTGCTTGCGCGCCCGCGCAAACTGCAGCCCGGCGACGCCGGTGGCCGCAGCAAGCGCCAGGCCGATCGGAATGAGGCTCGAGGGCTGGTCGGCCTTTCTGAGCACGGCCACCACGTCATATCCGACATCCAGCCCAATGCGTTTGGCGTAGGATCCGAAATCGACATTGCTGATCATCAGCGCGTCGCCCGCTTGCGTGATGGTAAGGCCGATGCCGCGCAGCCGCTCCAGCGGTTCGCCCGGCTCGCCGAGCGGCACGTTGACCGTTTTGCGTACATCTTCGCCCATAAGGTCGACACCCTCGACGACGAAATTGATGCGGCCATCGGCCGGCGTGCTCGCCACCGCCGGCAGGAACTCGCTCGCCGGCAATTCCTCGTAAGGCGGCGACACCTGATTGAGCCACCAGTCCGGCCGAAACAGCGTGAAGCAGATGACAAGCAGGGCCGCACTTTCCCAGAGACGGCTTTTCGTCACGAACCAGTTCATGGTCGCCGCCGAAAACAGCAGGATGGCGATCAACGACACCGTTGCCACCCAGATCGTCTGCGGCCAGGTGTCGACTCCGATCAACAGGATCGACGGATTGAAGATGAAGACGAAGGGCAGGATCGCCGTACGCAGCGAATAAAGCGCGCCCTGGAAGCCGGTGGCGATCGGATCTTCCTTGGAAATCGCCGCCGCCGCAAAGGCCGCCAGCCCGACGGGCGGGGTGATGTCGGCCATGATGCCGAAGTAGAAGACGAACAGGTGGACCGCGATCAGCGGGATTGGCAGTCCGGCCTGCGCCCCGAGATCGACCACGACCGGCGCCATCAGCGTCGCCACGAGGATGTAGTTTGCGGTGGTCGGAATACCCATGCCGAGCACAAGGCTGATCGCGGCGATGAGGATCAGCATCAGGATGACGTTGCCGCCGGAGATGAACTCGACGAGTTCCGTCATCATCAGGCCGAGACCGGTCAGCGTGATCGTGCCGACGACGATGCCGGCAGTGGCCGTGGCGATACCGATGCCGATCATGTTGCGGGCGCCGAGCGCCAGCCCGTCGATCAGGTCATCCCAGGCAGCCCATATTGAGGCGGCGAGGTTTTCGTTACGGAATACCGCCATCAGCGGCTTGCGGGTGGCGACGATACCGAGGATCGACAGGGTCGCCCAGAACGCCGAGAGGCCTGGCGACAACTGCTCGACCATCAGGCACCACAGAAGCACCGCGATCGGGATGAGGAAATCGAGCCCGGTCCGCGTGACGTCCCAGGCGCGCGGCAGTTCCAGGATTGGCGCGTTCGGATCGTCAAGTGCGAGGTCCGGATAGCGCGAGGAATACCAGACCGAGGCGACGTAGAGAGCGACGCCGGCGATCGCGAGCACCGGCGGCGCGGTTCCACCGAAGAGAGCCTGGATAGCAACGATGCCGTAATAAACGATACAGACGGCAAGAACGCTGCCCGACAGTCCCAGCCCCATCCGCAGCATCCGTTCCCTTGCCGGCGTCGGACGCTGCGGGATCGTCTTCAGGCCCATCTTTATCGCTTCGAGATGAACCATGTAGAGCAGCGCGATATAGGAGAAGACCGCCGGCAGCAGCGCGTGCTTGACGATCTCCGAATAGGGAATGCCGACATATTCGACCATCAGGAACGCAGCCGCGCCCATGACCGGCGGCATGATCTGGCCGTTGATCGAGGCTGAAGCCTCGATGGCGCCCGCCTTGACGCCGGAAAGGCCGGTGCGCTTCATCAGCGGGATGGTGAAGATGCCGCCTGAAACCACGTTGGAGACAGACGAGCCTGACACGACGCCGTTGAGAGCCGATGAGACCACCGCGACTTTCGCCGGGCCGCCGCGCAGATGGCCGAGCAGCGCGATGGAGATTTGCATCATCCAGTTGCCGGCGCCTGCCTTTTCCAGAAGCGTACCGAACAGGACGAAGAGAAAGACGAAGCTCGTCGACACACCAAGTGCAATCCCGAAGACGCCTTCGGTGGTCAGCCATTGATGGTTGAGAAACTTGTTGAGCGATGCGCCGCGATGCTGAATCACGTCCGGCATGTACTGGCCGGCAAAGGTGTAGAAGATGAAGACACATGCCACGACCACCATCGGAAGGCCGAGCGCGCGGCGCGTCGCCTCGAGAAGCAACAGGATGCCAACGGTGCCGGTAACGAGATCGAGCGTGGTCGGCTGGCCCGGCCGTCCGGAAAGCTGGACGTAAAAGAGAAAGAGGTAGGCGCCGGCAAACCCGCCGACCACGGCCAGCACCCAGTCGAGTAGCGGCACACGATCGCGGGGAGAGGATCTCAGCGCCGGATAGGCGAGGAACGTCAAAAACAGCGCGAAGCCGAGATGGATGGCGCGCGCTTCCGTATCATTGAGGATGCCGAAGCCGAACACGAACGGCAAAGGCGAAGCGTACCAGAGCTGGAAAAGCGACCAGGCAACTGCAACCCAGAGCAGGATTCGAGCGACTGTTCCGCTCGGACGCCGGCCACCCGTATCGGCCTCCGCGACGAGCTGTTCGAGCTCTTCGAGATCGACGCCGGCCGGTTGTTCTTTCACTTCGCTCAATGACGCCTCCTGTTGCGGATGGCCCCGGCGGGTCCGCTGAACCCGCCGGACAGTCGTCAGGTCACGAAGCCTACTTCAGCCAGCCCTTCTCCTTGAAGTATTTTTCAGCGCCCGGATGCAGCGGTGCGGAATTCCCTTCCGACACCATCTTGGCCGGGTCGAGCTTAGCGAAGGCCGGATGCAGCGACTTGAACTCGTCGAAATTCTCGAACACCGCCTTGGTCAATTGATAGACGCTCTCATCGGGAACCTTGGCCGAAGTCACCAGCGTGGCGAGCACGCCGAAAGTCCCGGTATCGTCGGGATTGTTTGCGTAAAGGCCGCCTGGGATGATCGCCTTGGCGTAGTAAGGATTCTCAGCGACGAGCTTGTCCACGACTTCTCCAGTCAACGGCACCAGCTTGGCGGCGCAGGTGGTCGTCGGATCCTGGATGTTCGCCGAGGGATGGCCGACGCCGTAGAAGAACCCGTCGATCTTGCCGTCGCAGAGCGCCGGGCCGTGCTCGTCAGCCTTCAACTCCGATGCGAGCGAAAAGTCGGCCAACGTCCAGCCCATCGCACCGAGCAGACGTTCCATGGAAGCGCGTGTCCCGGAACCGGGATTGCCGACGTTGAAACGTTTGCCCTTGAAGTCCTCGAATTTCGTCACGCCGGCATTCGGATGCGCCAGGACCGTGAACGGCTCCGGATGGATCGAGAAAACCGCGCGCAGGTCGGTATGGGCGCCACCATCCTTGAATGATTCCAGCCCCTTGTAGGCGTTGTACTGGACGTCGGACTGGGCCATGCCGAAGTCGAGTTCGCCTTCCTTGATCGTGTTCACGTTGAATGTCGATCCGCCGGTCGATTCGACCGAGCAGCGGATGCCGTGTGTCTTGCGATCTTTGTTGAGTAGGCGACAGATAGCACCGCCGGCGGCATAATAGACGCCGGTGACGCCACCGGTCCCGATGGTAACGAAATTCTGCTGCGCCATTGCGCTGGCCGAAAACAGCAGCGCCGCCGACAAGGCGGCGATCTGCGCTCCGTGGCGTGCAGTCCGGGCATGTTTCATCTGGTTCTCCCTTGGTACTTTGCGTGCCGTCGCGGCCGTCCGGTGTTTTAGTGTCAAGGCACGTCGATGCATGCTACGATTGTTGCGCTTTATCAATCAAGGGAAATGCTTGTTACAATGATTACGCGGGAGATGGGTTTCGACGCGCTTCTGGCGCGCATATTGACCGAACTCCCCGAATTGAGCTCGGAACTGCGCAAGGCGGCGCGATTCCTGGTCGATCATCCCGACGAGGTGGCGCTGGTTTCCATGCGGGTTCTGGCCGCGCGATCAGAGGTGACACCGACGACCTTCGTGCGATTGGCGCGGCGGCTGGGCTTCGGGGATTGGGCGGCGCTGCGCAAGCCGTTCGAGGACCGGCTGCGCTCAGGCAAGGCGCCTTTCGCGGCAAGGGCCGATGCGCTTGTCAAGCGCGGGTCCGAGGCGATTTTCGCGGAATCGCTAAGGACGACGGTTGCCAATCTGGCGGCGGCCGAAGCGGTCAACGGCGGCGAAGAAATAGCAAGGGCTTGCGCGATACTGGAGAAGGCACAGCGCATACGCGTCGCCGGGTTCCGAAGCTGCCGCGCGCCCGCCCACGCGCTCGTCTATCTCTGCCGGATGTTTCGGCGCGACGTCACGCTGCTCGGCGGCGACGGCGGTGCGATTGAGGCGGAACTCGCAGCGCTTGGAAAGAGGGAAGCGGTCGTCGCGATCGGCTTTTCGCCCTATTCGCGTGAACTCGGGCCGGTGATGGAGGCTGCGCAACGACACGGCGTTCCGATTGTCGCGATTGTCGACAGCGTGGCCGCTCCGATCGCGCGGCATGCCGACGTTACATTTCGATTCTCTACCGACAGCCCGTCCTTCTTCCCGTCGGTAGCCGCGGCTATGGCCATCGTTGAAGCGCTGGCTGCAACGATGCTGGCGCGCAGCGGGCCGGCCGCCGCGGCTCGTGTCAGGGAGACGGAACTGGAGTTACAGGCGTTCGGTGCCTATCTGCCGGAATGAAGAGCGCTGGCGCTATGCCACTGCAGCGTCTATCGCGTCGCCGAGCCGTTCAACAACCGCATCGATTGCTGCGGCGTCTATGATGAAGGGCGGCGCAAGCAGCACGTGATCGCCGCGGACGCCGTCGATCGTGCCTCCCGCGGGATAGACCAGCAGTCCGCGCATCATCGCCTCGCGCTTTACGCGCGCATTTAGTTTGCGGTCCGGATCGAACGGCTCTTTCGACGAACGGTCTTCGACCAGCTCAAGTCCCATGAAAAGGCCACGCCCGCGAATGTCGCCGATATGGGCATGGTTGCCGAACCGTTCGCCCAGTCGCCGCGAAAGATGTGCGCCCATCGCCCGAACATTGGCGAGCAGATCGTCGCGAGCGATCACCTCCTGGACGGCAAGCGCTGCTGCGCAGGCCATCGGATGGCATATGTAGGTGTGGCCGTGCTGGAAAAAGCCGGAGCCTTGGGCGAACGCGTCGAAGATGCGGCGCGAAAGCAACACCGCACCAATAGGCTGGTAGCCTCCGCCGAGGCCTTTGGCGATTGTCATCAGGTCGGGCGCGACACCGTCCTGCTCGCAGGCGTGCAGCGTGCCGGTGCGGCCCATGCCGCACATCACCTCGTCGAGGATGAGGAGCACACCGTAGCGGTCACAGATTTCCCGGATGCGCCCGAAATAGCCAGGAACGGCAGGCACCGCTCCTGCTGTCGCGCCGACGACAGGTTCCGCGACGAAGGCCATGACGATGTCCGGACCGAGTTCGAGAATTTTATCCTCGAGCGCCTGGGCGGCGCGCAGCCCGTAGGTCTCCTCGCTCTCACCGGATTGCTGATAGCGGTAGGCATAGCATGGGTCGATATGATGCGTGTCGATCAGCAACGGGCGGAATTGGGCGCGGCGCCACTCATTACCCCCGGCAGCGAGAGCGCCGAGCGTGTTGCCGTGATAGCTCTGTCGGCGGGCGATGACGTTTCGCCGCTCGGGCTTGCCAGTTTCGACGAAAAACTGCCGTGCCATCTTGAGCGCCGCCTCCACCGCTTCGGAGCCGCCGGACACAAAATATGCGTGGCTAATACCTTGCGGCGCGCCAGCGACGAGCTGGTCGGCCAATGTCTCGGCCGGCTCGTTGGTGAAGAAGCTGGTGTGGGCATAGGCGAGCTTGTCGGCCTGTGCGTGGAGCGCGGCCGTAACGTCGGGATGGCCGTGACCGAGGCAGGAAACCGCCGCGCCGCCTGACGCGTCGATATAGGCGCGGCCATCGCGGTCGAAGAGTTCGATACCGTTGCCGCCAGCCGCGACGGGCAGGGTCGCATGGATCTGACGATGCAGGATGTGTGTCATGCTTTCCTCGATTGACGACGGCGCGATTTGGAGCAAACCATCATGCAACACATGTTACATAGTGCGCAATACTGAAACGATTGGACTGCACCTATGACCATCGACAGGGACGTGACCGGCCCCGGACTTATCGCACCGACTGCGATCGCCGTTGCGCCGAATGGTGGACGGCGTGGCAAGCAAGACCACCCTGCCCTGCCGATCGGCCCCCAGGAACTGGCCCGGACCGCCGCCGCCTGCCTCGAGGCGGGCGCCGCTATGATCCATACGCATGTCCGCGATCGCGACGGCGGCCATTTGCTCGACGCGCACGCTTATCGCGAGACGACGAAAGCGATACGCGATGCGGTGGGCGAGCGGCTGATCATCCAGATCACCAGCGAAGCGGTCGGCCGATACCAGCCGGCCGAGCAGATGGCGATTGTTCGCGCTACCCGCCCTGAGGCGGTTTCGCTGGCGCTGCGCGAACTGGTGCCGGACGCTGCCCATGAGACCGCTTTCGCGGAGTTCCTGTGGTGGCTGAAGAGCGAGCGGATCGCCCCTCAGATGATCCTCTACGCGCCCGAAGAGGCGTCGGCCCTAGCCGCCATGCAGCAGCGCGGGCTGGTGCCTTTCGACGACATCCCGGTGCTCTATGTGCTCGGCCGCTACACGCCGGGACAGGTTTCGCGACCGGCCGACCTGCTTCCCTTCCTTGCGCATGACCGTCCGCGCTTCGCGCACTGGATGGTCTGCGCCTTCGGTCGGGAAGAAACCGCTTGCGTTACGGCCGGTGCGCTGCTGGGCGGCCATGCCCGCGTCGGGTTCGAGAACAATTTTACTCTGGCCGACGGCACAACCGCCAAGGACAATGCCGCGCTCGTAACGGCGACCAAAGGTGCCCTGACTGCTTGCGGCCTCAGGACCGCCCAGGCCAACGACCTGCGCGGCGCTTGGTCGATCCAGCGCTAGCCCTCGCCCGTACACCTTGACGCAGGTTTCCTTTTCTCATCAAGCGCGGCGGCAAGATCCCGAGATGTAAGCGATCCGTAAGCGGCCTTCCGTTAATGCCCGACCCCGAGCTTGGGCCACCTCCGCCGTTCTCGGAACGGCCGAGCAGCGGGCTCGTCGGTTCGTCACATTTGTCAAAAATCTCTTTGCTACGCTGCAACCGAAGGCTTTGACCGACGTTAAAGTTGCAGCGGGCCTGGGGAGGCATTTATGCAGACATACCTCGTCGAACAAATGGAGGGCGATGATGTGATCGCGGCGCGTATCATCAACGCGCCGAGCCCCTTCAGAGCCGCCGCCATGTCGACAGATCGACGTGTAACTCTCCGAACGTGGCAAAAGGATTGGATTCGCGTAACCGACGAGAACCGGGGACATATCTTTGCATACTGCTTTGTCTCCGCCGAAGACTCAGACACCAGCGGGCCTACAAAAGCACCGAATAAACAAAAAAAGGGCCAAAAAGCTGATCAGAGGGCCGGGTAAGCGCAAAACCACTGATCTTTTTGCCCCTAGCTGCGTGATATCGCCCAGAACCGCGAACGCGACGAATTAAGCCAATAGCGGCGGCGCTGGCGGTACGCCAGGCGCGATCGGCTGCGCCGCGATGTGACAGCCAACGGAAGCAAGCGCGGCCGTTTGGCGAAGATCGCGGCTTCATCAGAATGATCGATGAAAAGATTTCGGCTGGCGGCGATGGTGCGGTCGAGCAGATCCGCCGCGCTCAGGAGAATTCAATGTTGTCTACCAAGGATAGAGCCGAAACCTGCAAGGATCAGATCCGCGCTTTCCTGGCGTCGAATTTCTACATAGCCGACGCGGATGCTCTGGAGAGCCACACGTCCCTTCTCGACCAAGGCATCGTCGACTCGGCAGGGGTACTCGAGGTTATCGGCTTCATCGAGGATGAGCTTCGGCATCACCGTCGAAGACAGCGAACTCCTGCCGGAGAACCTCGATTCCATCCAAGGAATTGCGCAATATATTCTCCGCAAGCAAAACTGATTGCCGACATCTTGCCTAAAGCGCGTCGCGTTTGACCGGGCCTCACGCGACACGCTTTAGGTTGTTGTTTTATGCATGTCGTTATCGCAAAACCGCTGCACACTTTTGCGCGACATGCATTAGCGTTGTTCTACGCCGCCGACAGCGCAACAGAGCCTGCCGCAGTCTCGGCATGCTCACGCTTGCGGCGTGGTATGTCCCATAACCACCCTGCCCTCGCCGGCTTCGTTCGTGATCGCGCGGATAGTTTCGTACGCCTTGGAACGCCCCAGCAGACTGATGACCTGCCGGTCCTGGCCGAGCCCTACCTCAAAGAGCAGGATGCCTCCGCGCCGCAAGTAACGTGGCGCGTCCTTGATCACCCGCATATGGATGCTCAGGCCGTAGGGACCGGCCGCAAACGCTTCCCGCGGCTCGAGTTCGGTCAGATGCGCGCGGTCGCCCTCGAGCCGCTTTTCCGAAATGTAAGGCGGGTTGCAGATGATCACGTCCATCGTGCCATCTAGCTTCAAGCCCGAGAAAGCGCTGAACAAATCGCCCTGAAGCACCGACACGCGATCCGCCATGACGTGATGGGCGACGTTGCGGCGCGCGACTTCGACGCATCCATCGGTGAGATCGCTCGCCCAGACAAGCGCGGTGGGGGCGTAATGCGCGATGGCGCAGGCCAGATTGCCGGCCCCGCAGCACATGTCGATAACGCGCGGCGCCGGCAGGTTCATTTGACTCAGAACATCAAGTGCGGTCGTGCCGAGCAACTCCGTCTCCGGCCGGGGAACGAGCGCACCGGGCGCGATGAGCAACTCCAGCCCCATGAAGATGGTGCGGCCTTTGCTGTAGGCTTCGGCGACACTGATCTCTTCGCTCACGACAGACCCCCTTCCTGACTTGCCGGTCCCGGTGTCCGACAATTGCGTACCAATTAAGTGTATCTCAAATTCATTAAAATTCTCGATGGGCAATCGAAAAACACTCGTCGCCATAGGCTTGAAGACATGATGCAACGGAAGGAGTGATCACAAGCCTCTCATCTGTCGCATGACTGGGAATATTGCCTCATGATTGGCGATATCAGCTTTTCCCGCCTCGCTATCCCAGCCTTGCAAAGCCAATCCCGGAATTCTCGGTCCTGCGTCACGATTTTGCTACATTTTAATCAAAAGGCACATATACGTAAGCAAATCGTTATATTTCGGTAGCTAACGGAAAGCAGCCGCTTCCCGCAAAGGCGAGAGGGTTAGCGATCATCGACAGGACCAACAAGTTCGCGCCGCAATTTCGCACGAAAGATCGCAGACCATGAAGCCAACGCAAGGGCGCTCGCTCGATCTACGTTCCGCTGTGTTCGGCTCGATGCGCGGGCTGATCGGCGGCACACCGGAACCGGGAAGTCGCATCTAGCCATCGCCATAAGGGGTCAAAATTGGACGCCGACCGGGGGCAGTTTTGCAAGCCGTTTGACACATGCGACGACGTCAGCGGCTCTCGTTCACAGGGTCAAAAAAAAGAGGAGCCTTACCTGTTATTTAGGATTATATTAACAATCTGACGCATGCGGTGTTGGGGCACCGCGGCGTTGACTGGATGAATCGACGAGTGATTGGCCACGACTTTAAGGCCTATGACCGTTCCATCCGTCTAGGTTTGGTTGGGGTAGTTCAATGTATCGAATCGTTATCGCCGACGATCACGGCTTGTATCGTCGTGGCTTGCGATTGGCACTGACCGCAGGCATTCCAGGTGTGGAAATATTTGAGGCGTCGTGTTTCGATGCCGTACTCAGTCTGTTGGCGGAACAGGCGTCCGTTGATCTTGCGATGCTGGACTTGAACATGCCGGGATTGTTCAATCAGGAAGTGCTCAGCGGCATTCTGTCGGCTTATCCGGATACGCGATTTGCGATTGTTTCCGGGAACGATTCACGCTCGGAGATACTCACGGCTCTCTCGATCGGACTTCACGGCTATATCGTAAAGTCGCAAAGAGACGAGGAGGTCGTTATGGCCGTCAACGAAATCCTCTCGGGCCGCATCTACGTGCCTGCACTTCTGTCGCGCCCGGGTGCCGCGCAAGCAACTCACGTACCTACTCCATCCGAGCATATCCCACCCCGACGTACCACCAGTGGCAATCTTGGCAGGCTAACCTCGAGGCAAAAGGAGGTCCTCAAGCTGATGGCGGAAGGGTACTCGAATAAGGAAATTGCGCGCGATCTGGAAATCGCCGAAGCGACGACGAAAATTCATGCCGCTGCGGTTCTGCGTGAGCTTGGGGTACGGAATCGCACAGAGGCTGCCGTTATGCTGAAGACCTGGCTAACGAGGGATGTCAATTAGAGCGCCGCATCCTGGACGCGCAAGGGACGCTCTAAAGCTTTGAACCTGCGCGTTATGCCTTCTAATGCATGTCGCGCAAAAGTGTGCAACGGTTTTGCGATAACGACATGCATAAACAACAACCTAAAGCGCGTCGCGTGAGGCCGGTCAAATGCGATGCGCTTTAGAAACGAGCCCGATTTTTGCGTCAAAGCGTTAAGGGCCGATTTCCTTGCGCGACAGCCGCAGCGAATATCGCAGCCCGTGATCCGACATTTCCAACTTAGGCGAGTAACCGACAAGCGGCGCCCCATCCACTCCGATTATCATGGAACCGAATCCATGACGGACAACTTTTGAAGTCCGCCGCCGCCCCGATTCCACCCACTCGAACACGATGTCGCTGCGTGCATCTTCAGACGCGAATGTCCAATTTACCTCGATCCGGCCTTTTGAATCGCCAAGCGCTCCATGTTTCAGGGAATTGGTCGCAAGCTCGTGAACAATCATCGCAAAGCTCTCGGCGGCGCCGCCTGACATCGCAACGGAGGGACCGCTGACTGATATGTCGCGTGTCCCCATGTACGGTTGCAACTCCTGAACAACGAGATCGTGGAGCATTCCCGACGCGCTACTGTTGCCTGAAAGGAGCAGATGCGTTGCCTCAAGCGAACGAATCCGGTCGATGAGCGTCTCCTTGTACCTGGCGACATTGTTCTCCGGAACATTGACCATTTTCACGAGCGCCGTGATCACAGGAAATAGGTTGCTGAACCTGTGGCGTTGTTCGAGCATAATGCGCTCCCGCTTCTTTGCCGCGGCGCGCAGCAGCGTGGTTTGTCGTCGCTCAGTCAGGTCGGCGGCCACGCCGAGCCGCTGTAGACGATCATCGTATTTCTCTTCCCTTCCGCGCAGGGCAACCCAGCGGATATGTCCGTCCGGTCGTCGGACGCGAATCTCGACGTCGTAGTTCGTGACTGATGCGAGCTTTCTCGATGCTACCAGCTTTGGCCAGTCCGCCGGATGGACGACGGCTGACAGTTCCTCCAAACGGCGGCTAGCGGCCGTGGGCAGGCCGAGAATGTCCCAGAACGTGCCCGAGCCGGTGACGATCCCGTCTTTAAGGTCGATCCGCCACGTGGCCAAACGTCCGGCAGACAAAGCGAGATCCAGCCACTCCTTCTGAGCCCGAAGCGCTTCGTGTACGGCTCGTCGTTCCGAGATATCGTCGACCACTACGAAGATGCTCTCTGAGAGAACCCCGGCGGGCACAGACGAAGACAGGGTTAGCCGCGCCCAGAATGCCGAACCGTTCTTTCTTAACAGACGAACCTCCGAAGCGAACGAAGCAGAGTCGTTACCCAGGCCCGCCAGCAACTGCTCCAAGGCATCACGGTCGTCCGGATGAACGAGTGTCTCGAGCCGCAATTGGGCAAGCTCCTCCTCCTCGTAGCCAGTCATCTCACTGAGGCGCCTGTTGGATTGCAGCAGCTCACCTTTCTCGTTGGTGTTTGCGAATCCCATGGCGGCGCGTTCGAAAGCCCAACGGTAGCGGCTTTCAGTTGCTTCGACGGCGGCGAGTCTGGCTTCTGCTACTTCCAGCAGCTCACGCAAGTCCTGCCGCAGCCGATGAAACGTCACGGCAATCACGCCGCCCGAAACCACAAGCAAAATGGCGCGCGCCCAATCTTCGCTGGATATCTGACCATGCAGGGTGCTTCGTGCCCATAGGCCGGCAGCCACCATCAGGATTGTCGCCGCAAGCGCAGGCCCACGGTCTTCAAGGTAGGAAATGATAATAATAGCTGGTATGAACTCCAGAAAACTCGATCCCTCCCCAATATATGCTGACGCTTTTGTTTCAAATATCAGTGTAGCAGCCAGCACCAATACGGAGGCAATGTGAGTTAGCAGTCTGACTGATGGGTTCGAATCCGACCTGCGCGACTGCGAGTTCATGGGCATAGACTACAACCTTTTGACTAGGCCGTCGAGACTAGAGCAAAAAACGTACAACCTAGTACGACTGCCGGATTGCCATACCACTATCACAGCGCGCATTTTATCTCGTGGGGGGAGCATGACTTGGTCATAACTCCTCAGAATATATCGAATTTCAAGGTAGTAGGGCCCGTTTTTTCACGAGCCCCACGCAAGAAGACTGTTCGTAAATCACGAACGATTTACTACGGGCTGACGAACCTTTGGGGAGGTTAAAAATGGCTATGATCGAGAGACACAGTGATGCGGTTGCGGGAAAACGGAACGTTACAATAGGAGCCAAGTATAACCCTGGCGCCCAGATGATGCGGCCGTCATATGCTTATCATTCGATTGGTGCATCTGACCGACCGGACGCAGGGGCCGACGAACCGCGGAGACGCAGCCTGGAATCCGTCACGGGGATGCTTGATCGCATCGGCTGTGGCTATCTCGTACTGAACCGCGAAAGAAAAGTCATCGAATGGAATGCCGCCGCTCAAACCACGCTGGAGCGCCAGGGGGAGCCGGCTGATACAGCCAGCGAGCTTTCGGTAGCCCTAAAACGGCTGATCGCGAATGTTCCGGCCCATTTCCTGCCGGGCTCCCTGTCTTGGGTGGTGATCCGCAGCAGAGGCGACAGGCCGGTGGTACTGAAAGAGAACGGCCTTATCGCTCCTGACGGAACGAGCATTGTGGCATTGCTGGACCGTGAGAACAGGTCGGGGCCAAATCCTCAGACACTGCAAAGGATGTTTGGCTTGACGAGCGCGGAAACGCACCTTGCGCTGCGCTTGGCTCAGGGCGATGCGCCGTTGGAGATAGCCCGCAGTTGGCGCCTCAGCCGCACCACGATCCGCTCCCAGCTTGCCTCGCTGTTCGCCAAGACCGAAACGAGACGTCAGGCGGAACTGGTGGCTCTTCTCGGGCGCATTTCGGTCTTGCCATAAGGGCCGGCTTGGATCCAGGCGCCCGGGCATCGGCCCTGCAGATTGCGCGTCGCGTTGCACGGTTCGGGGCACCGGCTTGCTCAGCTAAGCCTGGCTCCGACAAGCCGAGGCCAACCTCAGCAGTCGCGACGTCTATCGCCTCGGCGCGTATACGCTGTCCATCTTTTCGCCGCCCATCGGCAGCGCCATGTCGTCATCCAGCAGCCGGGTGATCCGGGCAAAGCCCGTAAAAGCCTTTCTTGCTTCCTCGGCAGACATCTGGCCCGCAAGAGCCGCAGCGCAGCAGTTCAGCGCGCATTGATACACCGGGCCGCGCCGCCCTTTCGGCCAATGGCGCAAAAACGTCATCGCTTCGTTGACACTGTCGATTTCTTCGACAGGTTTCCCCTGCCCGCACGAAATTCGCACCGGCGTAAAGAACTGCAGGCGATTCATCGTTTCCTCCCGGTCGATCGCGATGCGTTCGATCGAACCTAATTAAATTCACGGCCAGCCAATTGGTTCCCGGCAAAAACGCCCACCCTTGCTAAATAGCAACGGGTCGGCTGAGTGAATCGCCAGTCATCGCCCGACTTCCTGCCTTGGCGGGAACGTTCGGGGGGGTGATGCATTTCGACTTTAGCGATGATCTTTGAGGGAAATGCCAGACTATGAGAATAGCCCATGTGGCGCCGCTCCATGAATCCGTACCGCCTCGGCTCTATGGAGGTACGGAGCGCATTGTCTCCTATCTGACCGAAGAATTGGTCGAGCTTGGCCATGACGTAACCTTGTTCGCCAGTGGCGATACAAAAACGTCGGCAAAATTGGTGCCGTGTCGCCAGCGTGCGCTGCGTCTTGACCCACGCCCACTGAAATCCGAGACAGCCGCCCACCTTTCGATGCTTTCCGAGGTGAGGAAACGATCTCAAGAATTTGATATCATTCATTTTCACCTCAGCCATTTCCTGCATTTTTCATTTTTCGAGCACATGCCCGAGCGGACGGTGACGACGCCGCATGGCAGGCTCGACTATGTCGATCTGGCGCCGGCCTATGACCGTTTTCCGCGCTTTCCGATGATCTCCGTTTCCCGTAGCCAAAGAACGGGGCTCGCCAACGCCAACTGGCTGACGACGATCCACCACGGGCTGCCTATCGAACTCTACAAACCGGTTTTCGAGACGAGCCCAGGGGAGCCCTACCTCGCCTTCCTTGGCCGGATGTCGCGCGATAAGCGTCCGGATCGTGCCATCGAGATCGCGCTGCGCTCGGGGCTGAAACTGAAGCTTGCGGCAAAGATCGGCGACGACGACCGGGCCTATTTCCGAGAGATGATCGAGCCGCTGGTCGACGGTGACCGTGTCGACTATGTCGGCGAGATCGAGGAGGACAAGAAGGCGGAATTCCTCGCCAAGGCGGCCGGCCTCGTATTCCCGATCGACTGGCCCGAGCCGTTCGGTCTTGCCGTCATAGAAGCGATGGCCTGCGGCACGCCGGTGATCGCCTGGAATTCCGGCGCCATGCCGGAAATCGTCGATCAAGGCATAACCGGTTTTATCGTGAATTCCATGGAGGGCGCGGTCGCATCAGTGCCGGGCATGCTGCGGCTCGACAGGCGGAAGGTTCGAGCTGTCTTCGAGAGGCGGTTTTCCGCCAAAAGAATGACCCGCGACTACGTTTCCGCCTACGCGCGCCTGATTGGTGCGTCGGCCGAAGCAAGAGCGGTCGTGAGCGGCATTACCTCGGGGGCGAAACGAGAGAGATATGTAGCGAATGGCCCAACTCGACGAGCGCAAGCTTGATCCCGCCGTAGCACTTGCGTCCCTGGACGCCACCGCACCTCGAGAGCCGCATCGGCTGTTCGCCCTCAAGCAAGGCGATTGCTTCGCCGTGGCCGACGCCTACGGCGATATCCGCGGCGCCGGCGATGGTTTCTTCCGTGACGACACGCGAGTGCTTTCCGAATTCCGGCTGACCGTCGGCGGCCGGCAGACATCGCTGCTCGGTGCGTCGCTCAGCCAGGACAATGTGCTCTTCACCTCCAACCTGACCAATCTGCCGATGCAGAGCGTCCGCGGCCGGGACATTCCGCAGGGCGCGATCCATATCGAACGCGTCAGGCTGCTTTGGCAGGACCGGCTGTTTGAACGCATCACCCTTTCCAATTACAGTCAGGAACACTCCACCATCCGCGTTTCGCTGCATTTTGCAGCCGACTTCCGCGACATGTTCGAAGTGCGCGGCTCGACAAGGCTGAAGCGCGGTATGGCCCATGCTGCCGAGACCGATGCGACCTCCGTCCTGCTTCGCTACGACGGGTTGGACGGGCTGGCGCGGATGTCGGCGATATCGTTCTCGCAGGCGCCGGACCATCTGACGGCCGACCGTGCGGATTTCCTGATTGCCGTGACGAGGCGCAGCAGCAAGGCGCTGTATGTCGAGGTCGGTCCCGAGGTCGCGGAAACGCCGAACCGCGATCGCTTCCGCGCCGCCGCGGCCCGGGCTCGCTTCGGCATGCGGATTAAGCGCCGCCATGGTGCCACGGTGCACAGTTCCGGGCGCGTCTTCAACGATTGGGTAGCGCGCGCTCGCGCGGATGTGGCGCTGCTGACCACCGAGCTTACGACCGGACCCTACCCCTATGCGGGCATCCCCTGGTTTTCGACGGCATTCGGCCGCGACGGCGTGATCTCCGCGTTGCAGATGCTGTGGCTCAACCCGGGCTTGGCGCGAGGCGTGCTGGCCTTCCTTGCCCAGCACCAGGCGACAGAGACATCGCCGTTCAGCGATTCGCAGCCGGGTAAGATCATGCACGAGACCCGCAAAGGCGAAATGGCGGCGCTGCGGGAGCTCCCCTTCGGCCGCTACTATGGCGGTGTCGACACGACGCCGCTCTACGTCCATCTCGCCTGCGCCTATGCGGACCGTACCGGTGACATGGCGTTCGTCGACAGCCTGTGGCCGTCGCTCTGCGCCGCGGCTGAATGGACCGAGGAGGCAAGCCGGCCGACCGGCTTCGTCACCTATCAGCGTGCTGCCGAGTCCGGCCTCACCAACCAGGGATGGAAGGACAGTATCGATTCCGTCTTCCATGCAGATGGCCGAATCCCCAAGGGACCGATCGCCCTGGTGGAGGTGCAAGGCTATGTCTTTGCCGCGTTCCGGGGGCTGGCGGCGCTCGCCCGTCGCCGCGGCGAGGACGACAGGGCCGATCATTGGGACAGCCAAGCCGAGGCCATGCGCGCCGCTGTGGAACGCCATTTCTGGCTGGACGATCTCGGCTTCTATGCCTTGGCGATTGATGGCGCCAGCGAGCCCTGCAAGGTGCGGACGTCTAATGTCGGGCATCTTCTCTATGTCGGGCTCCCCGAGCCGACGCGGGCGCAGATGGTCGCCGACCAGCTGCTTTCAGCGTCCTTCCATTCGGGCTGGGGGCTGAGGACGGTCGCCGACGATGCTGTGTTCTTCAACCCGATGTCATACCACAACGGATCGATCTGGCCGCATGACACCGCCATGTGCGGCGCCGGTCTGGCACGCTTTGGCGAGCGTGAAAGCGTGGTCCGGCTGATGAGCAGTACCTTCGAATCGGCGGTCCATTTCAACATGCGGTTGCCCGAACTGTTCTGCGGTTTTACCCGCGCGCCGGGCGAAGCACCGATCGCCTACCCCGTCGCCTGCTTGCCGCAGGCGTGGTCGGCCGGGTCTGCCTTCATGCTGATGCAGGCCTGCCTCGGCTTGGAGATCCACGGCTGGGAGGGCGAAATCCACGTGACCCGGCCCAGGCTGCCGATTGGTATCGACATGCTCACGCTGAGGCATCTGGGCGTTGGCGCAAGGGCGGTGGATCTGACATTTCAGCGCGTCGGCGACAGGGTCGTCGCCTTTCTCGCCGACCGACATGAGGGGTTAGTGCCGCTCATCGTGCGGACCTAGTTTGGCTTTACGCATCGAATTGACCGCCGCGCTTAAACTACCGGAACCGATGGCCCCATCCGTGCGTTGCAAAATCATGCCGGCGCACAGCGGCCTGTCACCAGTGGCCGGCTTTGAAAAAAAGAAAAACGGCCACCAACCGGAGGAAAATCGTTGTTCCAATGTCAGACTATGGCATAGAGGTACTCTGGATTCTGATCCTTGCAAGCCTCGGCCTTTCCGCTGTTGCCGTGGTGTTCTCGGTATTCCAACGGCGCCACAGCCACACACCAGCGGTCGCATACGCCGCAGGCGAGGACGTGGCTTCGGAAGCGGCTCGCAAAGTGCTGCGGGAGTTTGAAAAGAACGGCCACTCGGCCGATGCCGCACTGATCACATGGTCGCCCGACACCTTGCGCAAGATCCTGGCGGACGATCTGCCGGAGACGCAGGTGATCGTGGTATCCAACCGCGAGCCCTATATCCACAACATCAAGGATGATAGCGTCGAGCTATTGGTCCCGGCCAGCGGGCTGGTTTCGGCGCTCGAGCCGATCACCCGCGCCTGTGCCGGCACCTGGATCGCCTATGGCGGCGGAACAGCGGACCGCCTCACGGTCGACAAGAACGACCGGATTGAGGTGCCGCCTGGCAATCCGTCCTACGCGCTGCGCAGGGTCTGGCTGACGGAGGAAGAATACCAGGGCTATTATCTGGGCTTCGCCAATGAAGGTCTGTGGCCGCTTTGCCATATCGCCTTCACCCGCCCGATTTTCCGTGCGTCGGATTGGGAGGCCTATGAGGCCGTCAACCGGAAGTTCGCCGATACTGTGGTTGCCGAAGCGCGCAACGAGCGGCCGATCGTGCTGGTCCAGGACTATCACTTCGCGCTCTTGCCGCGCATGATCCGAGAGCGCCTGCCCGAGGCGATCGTCATCACTTTCTGGCATATCCCATGGCCCAACTCGGAAGTGTACAGCATCTGTCCATGGCGTGAACGGATCCTGGAGGGCTTGCTCGGCAGCTCCATCATCGGCTTCCATACCCAGTTCCATGCCAACAATTTCGCCGAAAGCGTCGATCGCTTTCTGGAAAGCCGTATAGAGCGGGCCGATGCGGCGATCTCCTACGGCGGACAGACGACGCTGGTGCACGCCTATCCCATCTCCATAGAATGGCCGGCCGAACTTTTGGCGAAACTGCCTGATGTCGACGAATGCCGCGCCCGCCTGCGCGAGAGGTTCGGACTGAAAGAGGATGTCAAACTGTGCGTCGGCGTCGAGCGTCTCGACTACACGAAGGGCATTCTCGACCGTTTCCGGGCGCTGGAAGAATTGTTCACGAGACATCCCGAATGGGTCGGGAAACTGGTTCTCCTACAGATCGCAGCACCCAGCCGCGGCACACTCCCGGCTTACAGGCAACTCCACGATGAATGCCGCCGCTACGTCGAAGAGCTCAACCAGCGCTACGGCAGCGAGGATTACAGTCCTGTCCTAATGGTAGACAAACATCACCCGCAGGAACAGGTCTACGAATTCTATCGCGCCGCCGACATATGCATGGTCACCAGCCTGCATGACGGCATGAACTTGGTGGCCAAGGAATTCGTCGCGGCGCGCGACGACGAACAGGGCGTGTTGTTGCTCAGCACCTTTGCCGGCGCTTCGCGCGAACTTCTGGAGGCATTGATCGTCAATCCCTACGATACCGCCATGACGAGCGAAGCGCTGCTGCAGGCGCTGACCATGACGCCGGAGGAACAGCGCGAGCGTATGCGGCCCATGCGCGAGATGGTCCGCGACAACAACGTCTATCGATGGGCCGGCAGCATGCTTCTGGACGCGGCCCGCCTTCGCAAGCGCGGCGACCTCGACCGGGTGACGGGCAACGGCGAGCGGCCATCGAACAACAATGTGATTCCCATGTTCGAGCGGCCAAGAAAGGCAGTGTCGTGACGAGCATTCGCTGCCGCTGCGTCATGTACCAGTTCTCCTGAATACTGCGCCAGTTCGACGTTCTGAGTTAAGTTAACGGTTCGTATATCGACTGCAAGCGCCAGACGTGCTTGAGAAACCCCATAAGGAAGGCGCCAAGGTGACCTCGATCGGATTAACGCGCCCTGCCCATCGCCTCGGCCCACTGGAGAAGCTCATCAGCCGATCTTCCCGTCCACGATGTGAATGCGGCGATCCATGCGCGCAGCCATGTCGAGATCATGCGTAACCGCTACGACGGTCTTGCCGCGCTCGCGCACAAGATTCTCCAGGATTGCGAAGACCTGCTCGGAGCTCTTGCTGTCGAGGCTCCCCGTCGGCTCATCGGCGAGGATAAGCGGCGGGTCATTGGCGAGCGAGCGCGCCACCGCGACGCGCTGACGCTGGCCGCCCGAGAGCTGGTCGGGCCGCTTCTCGAGATGTTCGCCGAGCCCCAGGGATGAAAGCAGCTCCCCGGCCCGTTCGCGCATCTGAGGCCGCGCCAGGCGGCCCAATTTGCGCATTGGGATTTCGACATTTTCGCGCGCCGTGAACTCCGGCAGCAGAAAATGAAACTGGAACACGAAGCCCAGCATCGAAAGCCTGGTCCGCGCGCGCTCCCTTTCATTCATCGGCTCGGTGTCGCGGCCGCCTATTCTCAACCTCCCGGCAGTCGGCCGGTCCAGCAGCCCGAGCAGATAGAGCAATGAGGATTTGCCGGACCCGGAGGGACCGGTGACGGCGACGAATTCTCTCTCGTTGATCGCGAGCGTGATGTCCTTGACCAGCGTGACGGGAACGGTCTCGGGCAGCACGCGCGTCAGTTTCTCGGTCTCGATGAGTGCGCTCATGAGGCGCCTCTGATGATCTCGACGGGGTTCAGGCGCGCCGCGCGGCGCGCCGGCAGGTAGCCGGCCACTGCCGCCGAGCCTAGCGCGAAAGCCGACGCAATGACGTAGTGCATCAAGCTCCAGGCGATCGGCAGCCGGGTCATCTCCTGGCCGGTCGCGGCGATCTCGAAACGCACAAGCGACAGTGCATAGGTCATGGAAACGCCGAACAGCCCGCCGAGCACGGACCCGGCCGCGCCGATCGCCACGCCTTCCAGCAGAAAGAGCCGGCGCATGTCGGACTCCGGAAAGCCAAGCGACTTCATGATGGCGATGTCGCGCGCCTTCTCGTGCGTGATGGTCGAGATGATGTTGTAGATGCCGAAGCCAGCGACCAGCATGATCGCGCCGACGACGGTGTACATGATGACGTTGCGCACGACGAGCGCTTCGAGGATCGATTCATTCGCCTCCTGCCACGCTACGGCCTTGTAGCCCAGTTCGGCCTCGGCACGCTGCGCCACCGCCGGAGCGCGGTTGGGATCGTCGAGCTTGATGCGGATCTCGTTGATTGCGTTTGGACGCGCGGAGAGGATCTGCGCGTTCTTCAGCAGTACATAGGCCTCACCTTCGTCGCGCGCGGTGGTGCCGGTGTGGAACAGGCCAGCGATCTTGAAGTTGCGCGTCAGCCCCTCGGAGGAGACCGCCGTTATCGTGTCGCCGAACCCGGCGCCGAGCCGGCTCGCCATCGTGTCGCCGATGAGCACGTTGTTGCCGCCCGCGGCAAGTGCCGAAAAGCTGCCTTCGACGAAGTCTCCGACGATCGGCGACACGCCGGACTCGCGCTCCGGTTCGATCCCAATGATCGCCGCGCCCACTTCGCGGCTGGAATAGCGGATCACCCCCTGCGTTTTGAGGCTTGCCGCGAACCGGCCGGGAATCCAGCTCTCGAGCCAGGAGGTCGCGGCGGTCGGATTGATGATGCCGCGGCGATCGTCGCGCGGCCTGAGCCCGGAGATCGCGACTGTCGCGAAGGCATTTTCGGCTGGCTGACGGCGGGCGGTGCGCTGCTCGTCGGTGATGTCGACATGCGGCATCGTATCGACGAGCTGCCTGACGAAATCGTCCTGCCCGCCCTGCATCAGCGCCGCCATGGCGATGGAGAATCCGACACCGACCGCAACGCCGATCACGGCAACCAGCGTCTGGCGACCGCGGCCGGCAATATGCGTGATGGCGATGTCGAAGATGAGAGGCATCGTTGCTTTATCTCTCCTGGGCGGCGGTGATGCTTACGCGCCCCCCGTCGGCCAGGTCGGCGGGGTAGGGCGAGATGACGCGAGCCTTCTCGTCGACACCTGACAGAACCTCGATGCCATTGGTGCCGCGAATGCCGGTTCGGATTTCACGGCGCCGGGCCTTGTCGCCTTCGACTATGAACAGCTTGTTCCCATCCATCGCAGCGGGCGGGATCAACAGCGCATTTTTCGAAACGCGGATGACGAT
This sequence comes from Mesorhizobium sp. WSM4842, assembly GCF_055901575.1. Classification (NCBI taxonomy): domain Bacteria; kingdom Pseudomonadati; phylum Pseudomonadota; class Alphaproteobacteria; order Hyphomicrobiales; family Phyllobacteriaceae; genus Mesorhizobium; species Mesorhizobium sp. WSM4842. The sequence goes on along the minus strand of NZ_CM148372.1, from coordinate 4,404,238 downwards.
GTTCACGTCGGTCGACATGCCTATACCAAGCGGCGTATCGTCCGGCAGGCGGAAACGGACGCGATAGGTCTTCGTCACCGGATCGCCCTTGGGCGTGATGCTGTCGACCACCGCTTCCAGGTTCTGCCTAAGGAACGCATCCGATTTAAGCAGCGCGCGCTGGCCGACCTCGACCCGGGGGATATCCTCCTCGTTGACCTCGGCGACCACCAGGAGCGGCTTCGGCTCGCCGACCCAGAATAACACCGTGCCGAGCTCGGCGACCTCACCCACCTCGCCGTCCTGCCTGAGCACGACACCGGCGCTCGGCGCTCGTAAGACGTAGGTGTCGAGTCGCGCTTTCTGTCCGGCAACCAGCGCCTCGATCTGGCCGAGCTCGCTCTGCGCACGATCGAGCGCCTGCTGGCTCGCAGCACGCCTTTCGGCAAGCACCGTCAGCCGCCGGAGCTCTTCCTGGGCAAGCGCTTGACGCGCTTCGAGCTCGCCAAGCACGGCCCGGGCCTCGCTGTCGTCGAGCTTGGCGAGCACGTCGCCTTGTGCAACCCTCGACCCCTCGCAATTACATTGCTCGACGATCCTCTCGCGGACCACGGGAGTCACCTTGGCCCAGGTTCGCGGCTCGACGGAGCCGCTCGCGTAAACGATTTCCGCCGCGTCGCCGCGTTGTGGAGTCACGACCGAAACCTTGGCCGGTTTCCACAGATACCAAGCGCCGAAAGCAGCCGCAGTCGCGACAAGAACAATGCCGACAGTCCAGCGTATCCGTCGCAAGAAACTCTCCCTCCATGATCGAATCCGAACGTCGGGCGGTGGACAGATATAGCATCAGACCGACCGTCGGTCTATAAAAGTTGCATTAAGAACCGGTTCGTGCTCCTCTTGCTCCACCTGCACTTTGTGAGGATCGATTTTGCCCCGAGTGATAAAGCCGCCGGAGATACGATCCGCCGAGCTCCTCGACTGCGCCCAGCGGCTTTTCTTCGAGCATGGCTACGACAACACGACTGTGAACGACATCATCCGCGAGGCCGGCCTGTCGAAGGGCGCGTTCTACCACTATTTCGCATCAAAAGAGGCCCTGCTGGAGGCGCTCGCCACACGTCTCGCCCGCGACAGCTTCACCGAGTTGCAGCCCGTGCTCAACGATCCGTCACTCGATGGGCTTGGCCGGCTCAATGCGCTCTTTGCCGGCTCGCGGCGGCTGAACGTCGAGCTTGCCCCGCAATTGCGCAAGACATTTTTCGTCCTGTTCCGGCCCGAGAATCTTGCCCTCTTCCATCGGGTCGACCAGGCGGCCAGGGAATTGGCCATGCCGATAATCACCGATCTGCTCAGGAAAGGAAGCGAGGAAGGCATCTTTGACGTGCCCGACCCGGAAGCTTTTGCCGAAATGTTTATGCAGCTGCGGCTGATCTTTCGGGATGTGATGCACCGCGCCTTACTGAAAGCCGAGCAGGGAAATATCGACGAAGCGGCGCGGCTGCTCGACGACCGGCTGCGGCTCTACGGCATAGCAATCGATCGGCTTTTGAAGCTGCCCGATGGAACGATAGAAGCGGCGCAACCCGGGTTTGCCCGGGCTTTCCTCGAAGCAGGCCCATGAGCCGCCGAGCCCGCAAGGCCGCGGAGCAGCAATTCACCGCGCCTCGTATACTGGTGCGGTCCAAATCAGGGGGGCGTCAGTGAAAGACCGACACTCGCATTCGCTTCCGGCGTCGCGTTCCAGTAGCCGTATGCCGCGGCGGTCGTCAGGAAATGCTGGATCGCGTCGGCTGACGGAGGATCCGAATGCCTGTTTTCCCCGGCGATCGGCTTTCCGACTTCCTGGAAGAACCGGCCCATCCTTGAAGTGCTGACGAGGATCATCACGGCCGCCTCAGTCGACAGGTTTCGAAAGGCGTGCTTTGCCCCGCCGGGCACGTGGAAAATGTTGCCCGGCCGGATCGATACCCAGACGAAGCCTTCCGGCGACTGCGAAAGCGCCTCAATCTCGCCGGAAATCGGGATGAAGGTCTCCGGATCGGCGTGGCTATGCAGCGGCACGGTAACACCCGGCGGAATGGTGCCGCGCATGACGCAAGGCTCGCCATCGCGCGGCGACGTAAGAAACTGAACCACAGGGCCCAGCACGTTGAGCGTCTCGACCGTGCGCGGGTCGACGAGATGTCCCGCGCGTTCGATGATGGCAGTGTCGAGCATCCGATGTCTCCCTTCGGTTCGTTATCCCGGCGTATTTGCCCATGCGCCGACAAAGGGCGGCAACATGATACACATCTGCTGTTCGACAGCCTCGCTGCGCAGTCGCTCGGCGAGCGTATCGACCCTTATTTCGGCGGCGGTCGCGGCGCCGACGGCCTCGGCCATCGGCAGCAGGCTGCGCAAGGTCTCGTAGATCGGCGAGTTGGGCCCGCTGCCGGCAAGGCCGGCGGAATTCATCTGCGGCGCAGGCAGCCCTGCGCCGGCGAAGACCATCGGTAGCCTGCCACCCATGTCGACCTCGAAACCCGCCCGCTCGATCGTCTCGATGATCCAGCCGCGGCATTTGCTGAACAGCGGCGCCTCTGGAAAACTGCGGGCGAGCGGCATCGCCATTTCCTGGAAGGCGATGATGCCGCCCGGCCGCAGATAGCCGGCATGCCTGCGCAGGGTTGCGGCCGGATCGGGCAGATACATCAGGACGAGCCTGCCGATCACCGCATCGAAGGTCTCGTCGGGCGAGAATGTATCAAGCTCACCGACAGTGAAACATGTCCAGTAACACTGGCCGGATTCGGTGGCGCGCCGCTCGGCAACGTCTACAGCCCCCGCCGAGCGATCGACGCCGAGCACTCTTCCCGAAGGCCCGACCAGCTTCCCGGCCAGCAAGGAGACGTCGCCGACGCCGCAGCCAATGTCGAGCACGCTCATGCCCGGTCCTATCCCCGCGCTGCGCAGGACATGCTCCGTAAGGTTGTAGATGAGCGATCCCTGCAACTCCAAGCGCTTGAATTCACCTTCCGTGTAGCCCAAGGCGTAGGGACGCGGATCCGTTGTGCCCTGATCGCGGTCGATCTTCGGCGCGTATTCGGCAAGCAGATTGTCCATTATTCGACTCCCTGATCGATCGGTCTGGATTTGACTCCCGATTGCCTGCTGGGCAGCCTATATGGCCACCCTGAGCTGGACCGTCATCACGATCGGTGATCAGTGCTACAACGTGATTTCCGGAATCGGGAATTGCGTTACGACTGAAACAGGCGGCCGTGTCTGACCTACCGCACAGGCGGAGAACACCCTGCGCCGGGTCTTCGGACGCGACTACGACTTCGGAGGATGCGGTACGAACACAATGTACGGTGTCTTCGGCGGACGATCGGGCGGCACATAGTCCGGAACCGGCGCATCGTCTGCCGGCAGCGAGAGCACATAGCGGTGTATGGCGCGCAGGTCGGCCTCGGTCATGGCACGCAGGTTGAACCACGGCATGGGGGGGCGCGTCTCGATTGTACGCGCTGACTCTACCCAGTCGTCCTCGTCCATGGTCCGCAAAAGGCGGCGAAGATTGGTTGGATAAGTCGTGCCCCACGGCCCATTGAAGCCGAGGGAGCCGCCGATCAGCCATCGATCCTCGGGTACGTTGCCGGCCTGCTCCAGATAACCTGGCGTGTGGCAGTCGTTGCAGCCGCCGATTTTCACCAGGTACCGACCGCGCTCGATCGAGTCGGCCGCTGTCGCCGCACCCACCCCATTTTGGTCGAGCGTCGCGACTGTGAGCGCTCCGCCCAGGCCAAGAGCGGTAATTCCGATGAGAGCCCATCGTGTCATCAGCTTCTCCGGTTTGCTGCTATTTGACGCCGACGAGACCATGATCCTTTCCGAAAACCGGTTTCCACTTTTCCGGATCATGGTCTGGACGCGGATGGAACATCGAACAGCCCGGCTACAGGTTGATTTCACCCAGATGGAATTTTGGTTACGGCTGTAACGAAAACCCGTGATCAGCCTGAATGCAGATGGCGAGCAAGGCACTGTGCGACGGCGGTCGACAGCAGCGGCTTCTTGATGACCTCGCTTATGCCGGCCGCCGTCAGTTGACGCGACCGGAGCGGACGGCCGTAACCAGTCATCAGGACAATTGGAAGGTCCGACCGGATCTCATGCAACTTGCCGGAGAACTCGACCCCTGTCATATCAGGCATGACCTCGTCCGTCAGCACCAGGTCAAAGCGCTCCGGATCGGTACGGAATGCACTGAGAGCAGCAGGGCTGCGGTCGAACCCGACCGGCTCGTAGCCAAGCGCGGCGAGCATCTCCTCTGCAAGTTGCATCAACGGCGTATCGTCGTCCACGACCAGGATCGTCTCGCCATTGCCATACTGGATCGGAACCTCGGTGCCCTCTCCCTCATCCTCGTCCTGGGTTGCAGCGGATTCGATCTGCGGAAAATAGATCTCGAAGGTCGTGCCTTGGCCAAGTTGGCTCTTCACGTCCACCGCGCCTCTATGCGCCGCAACGATGCCGTGCACCGTCGACAGGCCGAGCCCGGTGCCTTGCCCTGCCGGCTTGGTCGTGAAGAACGGCTCGAAGATGCGTTCGAGCGTCGCCTGATCCATGCCGGTGCCGGTGTCCCCGACGGCAAGACGGAGATAGCGGCCGGCCGGCAGGTTGCCGTGCGACAGCACCTGCGCCTCTACGAACTCCGTTATGTCGAGACCGATCTTCAATACGCCGCGGTTGTTCATCGACTGCGCCGCGTTGGTGCAGAGATTTATCACCACCTGCTGAAGTTCGGTCGGATCGCCCATCATCGCGGCATCCGCGGCTGCAAGATACGTCTCCACTGAAAGCGTCGCGGGAAACGAGGCGCGCAGCAGATCGATCGCCTCCGCAACCACGGGCTGTGCCCGCAGCGCGTGATGCTGTCGCTCGCGGCGACGGCTGAAGGCAAGGATCTGCTCCGTGACGTCCTGCGCCCGCCTGCCGGCCTTCATGATCTGCTGGACGTAGCGCCGCGCGCGGGATTCTTTCAACAGCACCGCCAGCGCCATCTCGCCATAGCCGAGGACGGCGCCGAGAATGTTGTTGAACTCGTGCGCTATGCCGCCGGCTAGCGTTCCGATTGCTTCCAGCCGCTGCGATTGGTTGAGCCGCGCCTGCAGCGCCTCGCGTTCGTTGTGCTCGCGCGCGATGGCGTTGGAGAAGATCTCGGCGGCGGTGCGCAGCAGGGCGATGTCGTCGTCGGTCCAATGCTTTTCATGCGTGACGCTATCGAGAGCCAGAAAACCCAGCCGCTCGCCGGCATGCCACATCGGTATGCACAGCCACGATCGAATCTGACGCGCCTGCAGGCATGCCTTCTCCTGCCCGTCGGGAAGCTCGCCGACGCGGGGGACGTCGATGCAGCCTTGCCGTTCGTGGTTCGCGAGCGTCCAGCGCGAAGCCAGCTCGATGGTGTCGTTCGGCAGGCGGGCCGTCGAGCTCCCGCCCGGGCGGCGATAAAAGTAGCCGCCGGAAAAATCGGCATCGTATGTGCGGCTGACGAGAATCTGGGCGCCGTCGAGCCCGGCATGTTCCACCAGGCGCGCGAGGCCCTTGCTGATGCCGGCCCGGATACGGTCACGCGGCAGATTGATGAACTGGGTGGAGATCGAGGCGATCAGGCCCTCGAACTGCAGCCGCTCGCGCAGGATCCGCGCATTGTGGCGCAGCCGGGCGAACAAATAGGCCACATAGCCCACGAGGACCAGCGCGGCGATGTAGAGCAGCGTCTGGAACCGCGCGGCCCGCGCCGCAGCGCGCCCATGCGCATCGAGATAAAGGTCCTGCAGCGCGCGGGCCCGTTCGCTCGTTGGCGCAGTCTGTAGCCGGGCGACGAGGTCGTCGACCGCCGGAAGCCTGGTGACGATAAGCCGGCCGTGGGAAACGAGCGAGTGGACGTCGCTTGCAGGCACGGCGTCGACGGACGGCCTGGCCAGCCGGTCGAGCGCAGCGGTCACTGCCTTTGCCGCCTCCGGCTGGGGATCATTGATGAACCGCGACATTGTGATCATCAGGGCTCCGATCTCGACCGCTCGAAGGCCATCGCCCTCGGTCGTAAGCCGACCGCTCATGTAGTTGAAATAGTTCAACGAGTTCTGCAGCAGCGCGTTGTCCGACTTGAACGCCTCGACGAGCGCCTCCTCGTCACCCACCGCGGCGATGACCTCGGCGACCCGCCGGTCGATATCCGCCCGTGCTTCGCCGCTCGCGATGTCCCGGGCGGCCGGCAGCGTCTGCGTCGCATCGTTCAGGTTCTCGATCGACCGCACAAGCGGATCATAGCTGCGCAGCAGCCCCGCGCGTGCCCGCAACACGTCGCGCTGGAGGGCGGCGTTATAGAGGATGACCGTCCTGAGAGCGTCGAGCGTGCGTTCGTGACGGGCGGCATCGGGAGCCGCGCCCTGCACCAGGAGGTAAGTCAGGATGATGAGCAGGCAGGCGACGATCGGCGCCAGGATGCGTAACGACTTCATTGCTGCAGGTGATCGGCTGCGCTGGTCAACGGCTGGCCGCGATACTCGCCCGTCAGCGTCCCGAGGAATTTGACGATGAGATCGGCATCGCGCCGGTCGAGCTCCCGGCCGAGTTGGTTCCGCGCCATGATCTTCACTGCGTCTGCGAGCGATGCGGTACGGCCGTCGTGAAAATACGGCGCCGTCACCGCGACATTGCGCAGGCTGGGAACGCGGAAGACGTGGCGGTCGCTCTCGACGCCGGTAATAGTGAAGCGGCCGAGATCCGCCTTGGTCAAGGTTTTCTGGCCGGCGAAGGGATCCTGAAAGATGCCGAACTTCTGAAACAGATTGCCGCCCACATTGGCGCCCTGATGGCAAGCGATGCAGCCATACGCCTTGAACAGCTGATAGCCATGTTCCTCGTCCGCCGTGATGGCGTCGCGCTCGCCCTTGAGATAGCGGTCGAAACGGGCATTGGGCGTGATCAGCGAGCGCTGAAAGATGGCCAGGGCGTCGAGCACATCCGTCCGGCCGGGGGCGCCGCCGTAGACCTTCACGAATCGCTGCGAATAGTCCGGGTCGGAGCGCAGTTTCGGCAGCAATTCTTCCCAGCTCGTGTTCATCAGCCTGTTATCGAGCAGGGCTGCCTCGTTCTGCTCCTCGACAGTGCGGAAATTGCCGCGCCAGTTCAGCCGGAAATTGAGCGCTGCGCTGAAGGCGGTCGGCGCGTTGAAATCGAGCTGCCCGCCATCCGTCGCCGTGGAACGAGCCTTGCCGTCGTCGCCGCTGAGATCGAGCCTGTGGCAGCCGCTGCAGGCGATGACATCGTCATGCGACAGCCGGACATCGTTGAACAGGCTCTCGCCGAGTGCGATCTTCGCCTGGTCGGAAGGACCAATGTCCGTTATCGGAGCAATCGGCTCACCGATCGGAGGGGCCGGCTGATTGACCAAGGCCAACGCAAATGGTGCCGCTGCTGCCAGGCAAAGCGGAACAAAAAGCCCCGCCCGAACCTTACCAATCTGCTCATGCGCCATCGAGTGAGCCTGTGGTATCCGATCACGAAGATCATCGCCGCTTACCAACAAATCGCCGAAATCAGCGTTAAGTGTAATAAAGCAACGGCTCGGTCATGGGTTCCATACGTGCGGACGGTCTGAGATGTTAGCCGAACAGAACACTCGCTACGAAGAGCAGTCGAAAGGCAGACTCGAACAGGCAGCGGCGGCGAAGCATATCCTTGTCGTCGATGACGACCCCGAAATTCGCGAGATGCTTACCAATTGCCTGGAGAGCGAGCACTTCAGGGTCAGCGCTGTCGCCGATAGCCGGGCCATGTCGCGCGTCTTCAACGAAAGACCGGTGGACCTGATGATCCTCGACATGCGGCTTGCCGATGAGGACGGCTTTGAAATCATGCGGCAACTCGGCAGTCCGCCGGAAGCCCCCGTCATCATCATCACCGGCCACAGGCCCGACGAGGTGGATCGCGTCGTCGGCCTGGAGCTCGGAGCAGACGACTACATCACCAAGCCCTTCAGCCTCAGGGAGCTGCTTGCGCGCGTTCGCGCCGTGCTGCGGCGGTCGGGGTCAACGCGTCAGCATTCGCGTGGCAAGAAGCACAAACGCTACCGCTTTGCCGGCTGGGAACTCGACATGCGGATGCGGCGTCTGAGGTCGCCCGCGGGCGAAGCAACGCCGCTGACCGCCGGGGAGTTCAACCTGCTGGCAGCGTTCCTGCAATCGCCGCAGCAGATCCTGAGCCGCGAGCAGCTTCTCGCCGCCAGCAGGATTCACGACGAAGAGGTGTTTGACCGCAGTATCGACGTGCAGATATTACGACTGCGCCGCAAGCTCGAGGTCAACCCGAGCGAGCCGAAGCTCGTTGTCACCGAGCGGGGCGCTGGCTAGTCGTCCGTGAAGAAAGCGATTTTCGCGTCAACCTTGAAAGTGATCTGCGTTGGAGCGCTTTGTCCCAACTGAGGGGCGGAGTTCAGGCTGATCGGGGCCGCAGTGGCGGCTTTGCGGTGGCTGCGAGCAGCGTCAGGAAGAAGGCACACAAAAGCCTCAGCCAGTTGAGCAGGAGGCTGAAGTTGTAGCCGACGGCGGCGAGCACGGCGTTGTTGGCGTCGCCTTCGGAGAAGGCCAGGAAGTTGCGCCCCATGCGGTGGTCGTTCTTGAGATGGCCGATGACGGGTTCGACGGCGGCCCGGCGTCGCAGCGCCCGTTTGACGGCCTTGGTGAGGCCGCGCTTGTAGCCGGCGACATGGACCTTGAACGTCTTGTCCTTCGGGGCGTTGTGGCCGCGGTAGCCGGCATCGGCGACGATCTTGGTGAGGTTGGCTCCGATCGAGGTCTCGATCGCGGGGATGACGGTGGCCAGCGTGTGGCCGTCATAGGGATTGCCGGGCATCGCCTTGATATGGGCGACGAACTGGCCGCCGCGGCTGCGATAGAGCGGCGTGGCGACCGAGACCTTGACGCCGAATTCATAGGGCTTGTGGGCCTTGCCCTTGCCGATGCATTCGACCTCGGGAGCGTGCAGGGAGTAGACCTTCCTGCCGCGTTCACGCTGGCGCTGGTCCCTGACGCGGCGGGCCAGCGACAGCGGCAGACCGAAGGGCGCCATCAGCTCCGGCCGCCCGGCGATCTTGCGGGTGATGTCGCGGATCACCGCGCCCAGCATGGTGCGCAGCCGCTTGAGCTGCCGGTTGGCCCGCTTGAACTGCTTGGCGTGGGCATAACGCTGATGCTTGATCAGCGCGATCTTGCCGACCCGCGCATAGGACTGGCGCAGGCGGATGCCGTGCTTCCCGGCCAGCTTGACCAGCCGCTCGCGGGCGCGATGCATCAGCTTGGCGTCGGTCGGAAAGGTGATCGCCTTCTCCTGCACGGTGGTGTCGACGATCACCGCGCGGAAGTCGGCCGGCTTGGCCGCCCCCAGCCGGGTCGCCGCCGCCAGGCTCTCCTGCAGCAGCGCCGTCAGCCGCTCCTCGCCCATGCGCAGGCGCCAGCGCGTCAGCGAGGTGCGGTCGAAGACCAGGCGGTGCTGGAAGAACTCCTCGCCGCAGAACAGCTGATAATAGGGGTTTTCCAGCCAGCGCTCGCACAGCCCTTCATCGGACAGGTTGTGCATCGACTTCAGGATCGCCAGCCCCGCCATCAGCCGCGTCGGCAGCGGCGGCCGGCCGGGGCCATCGTCGTAGACCTCGCCGAGCTTCTCTTCCAGGCAGCGCCAGTCGATCGCCGTCGCCAGCTTCACCAGTGCATGTTCCATGTTCAGGATCTGGTCGAGCCGGGACCGCAACAGGTCCGCCTGGCCACTGTCTCGCCGTTCCTTCGGCCGCATCGCTTGCTTCCCCTCTCCGGTCGAAACGCCATCGAATCACGCAACGCAGATGCAAACATTTTGCCGGAAATCGCCGCCCAAAGCCACGATTTCCGGCAAAACGAAACCCAAATTCAGGCGAAAATCTTAAATTAAATCAAAGCGTTCCGCGTTCTTCACGGACGACTGGCTACGTCTTCGCTGCCTCAGTCGAGGTGCTGTGACTTTGCCGCAGGGTGCCGCGTTCGTGGCAGGTGCAGATATGAACGTTCATCGCCTCAGCGCATGCACGTTATCAGTATTTTCGCCGCCCATCGGCAGTGCCATGTCGTCGTCGAGCAGGCGCGTGATGCGGGCGAAGCCGGCAAAAGCCTTCCTTGCTTCCTCTGCCGACATCCGGCCCGCCAAAGCAGCGGAGCAGCAATTCACTGCGCACTGGTAGACTGGCCCACGTCGGCCTGTCGGCCATTTACGCAAGAACCCCATCGCTTCGGCTACGCTATAAATTTCTTCGGCAGGGCTTTCCTGCCCGCGCGAAATCCGCACAGGCGTAAAGAATTGCAGGCGATCCATCGTTTCCTCCCGGTCGATCGCTATGTGCTTGATCGAACCTTTAAACTTACGGCTGGCCATTTGGTTTCCGGCAAACAGAGCCCGGGGCTAAAAAAGAGGCCCAGCTAAAACGAAGTCTTTCACATCACTCGACCGAAATCGAATCACCAAACGTGACAACCATGTGACGAACCGTTGCCCGCCGATAAGCGCGAATTTCATCGAATGCCTATAAGGCCTAAGCCGGCAAATCAATCGGTCGCCGGTTCCCTCGCGTCGAGGCTCTTTACAGGGAAAATGGCGCGTTCCGCCGGAGCCGGAGCGGCGAAGGCATGACATAATTTCCCCCTTCTCCCCTTGCTTGTGGGAAGCCCTATTCACCGACCATCTCGGCCAGCCTGCGCACTGTATTCCAGTTGCGCGAGGTGCCGACCCCGAGCCGTTTATGGCTTGCCGCTGCAAGCAACCGCGAACTTGGCGTCTCGCGGGAAAATGCGATCCAGATGTCGCCGCCGACCGCCTGCATCCGCTCATCCTTGCCGACATAGGCCTCCAGCGCCGCGACGGCCTCAGCGGGAACGGGCTTGCGCATCACACGCACCGCTACCTGATCCGCGGCGGCAGCCGATTCGGCGGGAAACGGATTGCCGGCCGCAAGCCTCAACCAGTCATCCGCGCGGCGCACGATGATGTCGACATCGCGGCCGAAGGTCTTTTGGAACGCCGTCTCCAATCGGCGCTCCAGCGCGGCAATTTCTGTCTCTTTCGTCTCGAAGACCAGATTGCCGGTCGCCACCAGCGTGCGCGGGTTGTTCAGCCCCAGGCCTTCCGTCATGGCCCTGAGATCGGACATGACGACACGCCCCCCCTCGCCCAGGACGATGCTGTAAAGCAGAGCGACGTAGGTTTGCATGGTAACCTATCGGCTTAGACCAAGCGGCTCTGCTCCACCGCCGCTTCGATGAAGCTGGCAAACAGCGGGTGCGGGTCGAGCGGCCGGCTTTTCAGTTCGGGATGATACTGCACGCCGATGAACCAGGGATGGTCGGGGTATTCGACCGTTTCCGGCAGCACGCCGTCCGGCGACATGCCGGCAAAGACCAGGCCGCAATCCTCGAGCCGCTCCTTGTAGTCGACATTGACCTCATAGCGGTGGCGGTGGCGCTCGGAAATCTGCGTGTCACCGTAGATGTCGGCGATTTTCGAGCCCTTGGCGAGGTCCGCCTGATAGGCACCGAGCCGCATCGTGCCGCCGAGGTCGCCGGTTTCCCTGCGCTTCTCCAGCATGTTGCCTTTCAGCCATTCGGTCATCAGGCCGACGACCGGTTCCTCGGTCGGGCCGAACTCGGTCGACGAGGCATGCTCGACGCCGGCCAGCGAACGCGCGGCCTCGATGCAGGCCATCTGCATGCCGAAGCAGATGCCGAAATACGGCACTTTTCGCTCGCGGGCGAACTTCGCTGCCAGGATCTTGCCTTCCGCGCCGCGCTCGCCAAAACCGCCGGGGACCAGAATGCCGTGGACCTTTTCCAGCCACGGCGCCGGATCTTCCTTCTCGAATATCTCGCTCTCGATCCAGTCGAGCTTGACCTTGACGTGGTTGGCGAGGCCGCCATGCGACAGCGCCTCGATCAGCGATTTGTACGCGTCCTTGAGGCCGGTATACTTGCCGACGACGGCGATGGTCACCTCGCCTTCCGGATTGTGAATGCGGTTGGACACCGCTTGCCAGGGCTCCATGCGCGGCTTCGGCGCCGGATCGATGCCGAAGGCGGCCAGCACTTCCGAATCCAGCCCTTCATTGTGATAGGCCATCGGCACGTCGTAGATGTGCGGCACGTCGAGCGCCTGGATGACCGCGCTCTCGCGGACATTGCAGAACAGCGACAGTTTGCGGCGCTCTTCCCTGGGGATGGGGCGGTCGGCGCGGACCAGCAGAATATCGGGTGCGATGCCGATGCCGCGCAATTCCTTGACCGAATGCTGGGTCGGCTTGGTCTTCAATTCGCCCGCCGTTGGAATGTAGGGCATAAGCGTCAGGTGCACGTAGACGGCGTTGTTGCGCGGCAAGTCGTTGCCGAGCTGGCGGATCGCCTCCAGGAACGGCATCGCCTCGATGTCGCCGACGGTGCCGCCGATCTCGCACAGGACGAAGTCATAGTCGTCGTTGCCGTTGAGGATGAAATTCTTGATCTCGTCGGTGACGTGCGGAATCACCTGCACGGTGGCGCCAAGATAGTCGCCGCGCCGCTCCCGCTCGATGATGTTCTTGTAGATGCGGCCTGTGGTGATGTTGTCCTGCTGGTTGGCCGAGCGGCCGGTGAAGCGCTCATAGTGGCCAAGGTCGAGATCGGTCTCGGCGCCGTCGTCGGTCACGAAGACCTCGCCATGCTGGTATGGCGACATCGTGCCGGGATCGACGTTGAGATAGGGATCGAGCTTTTTGATGCGTGCGCGATAGCCTCGCGCCTGCAAGAGAGCCCCAAGGGCCGCTGCAGCGATGCCTTTTCCAAGTGAGGAAACCACGCCGCCTGTGATGAATACATATCGCGCCATGGGAGTCATCGCTTAACGCGGCCGAATTGATTCCGCCAGAGAAAAAACCACCGCGAAGGCTTTTTCCCAAGAAGGCGCTCTGGTGGTGCGTGAACCAAAACAAAAGGGCCGGCGAGACCCGGCCCTTTTGGGATGACCCGTTAAGGCGTCAGATGATGACGACCTTGGTGCCTACTTTCACCCGGCGGTAGAGGTCCATCACGTGCTCGTTGATCATGCGGAAGCAGCCGTTGGAGGCGCTCGTTCCGATCGACTGCGGCGCGATGGTGCCGTGAATGCGCAGATGTGTGTCCTTCTTGCCCTCGTAGAGATAGATGGCGCGCGCGCCGAGCGGATTTTCGCCGCCGCCGGGCATGCCGTCCTTGTACCGGCCGTAATTCTTCGGCTCGCGCTTCTGCATCTCGAGCGTCGGGATCCAGCGCGGCCACTCCTGCTTGTCGCCGACGGCGACCGTGCCCTTGAACTGCAGGCCGTCGCGACCGACCGCAATCGCATAACGGCGGGCGGTCCATGAAGATTCGACGAGGTAGAGGCGACGCGCGCTGGTATCGATGACGATGGTACCGGGGCTGTAGCCGGTGAACTCGACCTCTTGCGGAACGAACTCCGGCTTCACCTTGAACTGCTTCTTGGCTTCCTTCCTGGCGAGTGCGGCATCGAGAGCGCGGGTCTCGGGGAGCAGCGACATCGACGAGGACGTGCCGCCGAACAGGCCTGCGAACAGCCCGACGCTCTGCGGCTTCTGTCCAACCGGCTCGCTGCGCAATTCCCCGTTGTTGCCGGTCAATGCGACATTCATGGCCTCGGCGGAAACTGGCTCGGCCGACTGGATCGGTGCGATGGGTTGAACCGGTTCGATGAACTTGATGGTCGTCTTCTTAGCCAGCCGGGCAGCGGACGTATCCTTCTTGGCAAGCCCCTTCTTGGCAAGAAACGCTTGCCGTTCCGCGTCGGCCTTGGCTTTGGCCGCCTCGCGCATCGCCAGCTTCGTGGCCTCGAGCGCCTTGGCTCGAGCGGCCTCCTTGTCGGCCGCGATCTTGGCTTCGATCTTGCTGATTTGGGCAAGATCGTCCGCGGTCGGGTTTTTCTTCTTCTTGAGCAGCCTAAGCTGCGCCGTATCGCTTTTGGCAGCGACGTTGACAACGTCAGTTGTTACTGCGGCTTTAGGAGCCGAATTACCCGCCGGCATGGCCGCGTAAGCGGGCGCACCAAGGCTGAGCACGGCACAAAGGCCGGCTAAAATGAAGCTGCGAAGCTGCATGGCGAAGATCCGATCGTTCAATGCTTGTTGCCCACGGCGTCGCCCGGCGTCCCCCAAGGACCCCGAAAGTGCCGCGCGCAATCTATAGTCGATTAATCGGAGACGCCTCAAGCGCCCTGTCGTGCCGTGCCCGGTCGAATCCTCGCGATCGTGCGGCATTTGCCGCGACTGTGTTCAAACAACAACAGATCGCGGCGCCGAACGTCTGCTGATTACTGGTTTGGAACCTGCGGCGTTACTGGCAGGGTGACGCCGTTTGTGGCCGGCGGCGTGGTCGAACCCGCCGCAGGCGGCGCAGCCGGCGCCGGGGCTGCGGCATCACTTCCGGAAGGCGGCGTTGGCGCCGTATTGCCGGTAGGCGGCGTTGGCGCCGTATTGCCGGAAGGTGGTGTCGGCGCCGTGGTGCCAGGCAACTGGTTGAGCACGCCGCCCGCACCGTTAGTCGCAGGCACACGATCGAGAATGTCGATCGGCTTTTCGCCGTAACGGGCGACGATCGACAATGTCAGCGAGGTGGCGAAGAAAGCCGCCGCCAGGATCGCCGTCGCCCGCGTCAGCGCGTTGGCCGCGCCGCGCGCGGTCATGAAGCCCGATCCGCCGCCGATGCCGAGGCCGCCGCCTTCGGAGCGCTGCAGCAGCACCACGCCGACAAGAGCGAGCACGACCATTAGGTGGACGACGATCAGTACGGTTTCCATAGTTTACCCTGGCAAAGCCTTGCGCGGCCGCGGATACGGCCGGTGATTTGGAGGCGGCTCAATACAATGCTTTGACGGCATTTCCAAGCCCGTGGCCGGAATATGGGAAGCGATGCGCCCTTTGCAACGATTTCCGCTGCGGCACAGCCTATCCGAAGCGTCCGACAGCCTTTCGATGCTACGAGATATTTCGATAGGCTTCGGCGATGCCGAGAAAGTCCGCCGCCTTCAGACTGGCGCCGCCGACCAGCGCGCCATCGACATTTTTCACGCCGAGCAGTTCGACCGCGTTCGACGGCTTGACCGAGCCGCCATAGAGGATGCGCATCTTCGCCGCCGCGCTGCCAAGCTTTTCCGACAGTTTTTCGCGAATATGCACATGCGCCTCAGCAACGTCGGCGGCGGTCGGCGTCAGTCCCGTGCCGATCGCCCATACCGGTTCGTAGGCGATGACGGTATTCGACGCCGTGGCGTCGGGCGGCACCGAGCCGGCGACCTGGCGCGACAGCACGTCGAGCGTCGCGCCTGCCTCGCGTTCGGCTCTCGTCTCACCGATGCAGATGATGGCTACCAGTCCGGCTCGCCACGCGGCGGACGCCTTGGCCTGTACAATGGCGTCGTCCTCATTGTGATCGGCGCGGCGTTCGGAATGGCCGACGATGACGTGGCTGGCGCCCGCGTCTTTCAGCATCTCGGCCGAAATACAGCCGGTATGGGCGCCGCTCTCCTTGGTGTGGCAATCCTCGCCCCCGGCCCGGACCGGCGTGCGCGACAAAATCTCTGCGGCATGCGCCAGCAGCGTCGCCGGAACGCAGACCAGCGCTTCGGTTTCCGCATCGAGCCCGCTCATAAAGCCGTTGCCGATCATCCTGAGTTCGTTGAGCGAGGCGCTGGTGCCGTTCATTTTCCAGTTGCCTGCGACCAGCGGGCGGATTCCTGGCGTCATGGGATTTGTTCCTCCGGGCGATATTCGGCTGCGTCCTCACTACCAAACTCAGCCCACAAAGCAATCGACAGTGGGCCGGAAGGACGCTATTGCGCTTGTTTCAGACTCGGCGCATGCGAAAATGCGTAAAAATCGGAAGTGACCATGCTTAGTATCTTGAGAAGCGCGGCGGGGACCTGGGTCGCGAAGGCACTGCTGATATTGTTGGTGTTGAGCTTCGCCGTCTGGGGCATTTCCGGGCAGCTGGTCGGTGGTTTTGCAGGCCACGATGCAGTTGTCACGGCCGGAGGCACCAAAGTGTCGATCAACGAGTATCGCCTCGCCTATGATCGCCAGATCAGCGTGATGTCGCAGCAATTCGGCCAGCGCATCAGCCGCGAGCAGGCGACGGCGCTCGGCCTCGACAACCAGGTGCTGGCGCAACTCGTGTCGGGCGCCGTTCTCGATGAGCAGGCCCGCAAGCTCGGACTAGGGCTGTCCAAGGACCGGCTGGCCCAACTCACGCATGAAGACCCGGCCTTCAAGGGTCCCGGCGGCACCTTCGACAGAAGGACTTTCGAATACATACTGCAACAGGTCGGCATGCGGCCGGAAGACTATCTGAGGAATCGCGCCCAGGTGGCTGTGCGCCAGCAGATCGTCGAGGCGGTTTCGGACGGCCTCAAGGCTCCGGATACTTTCTTGAAGGCAGTCGCGCTTTATCGTGGCGAAGACCGCACCATTGACTATCTGACCTTGCCGAAATCGCTGGTCGAGCCGATTGAAGCGCCATCCGACACTGCGCTTTCAGCTTATTTCGAGGAAAACAAAAAGACCTATGCGGCGCCCGAATACCGCAAATTCTCCTATGTCAGGCTCGAGCCGCAAGACATCATGGATCTGAGCGCCGTGACCGACCAACAGGTCAGCGACGACTACAACAAGAACAAGGGGCGCTACACCACGCCGGAAACGCGCACCATCGAACAGCTCGTGTTCAAAACGCCTGATGCCGCGAAGGCCGCGCTCGATTCACTCAAGACCGGCGCGACCTTCGACAAGATCGTCGCCGCCGAGGGCAAGACGCAAGCCGACACGCTGCTCGGCACGCTGTCCAAGGACAAGATCGCCGACAAGGCGGTGGCGGATGCGGCGTTTGCGCTCAATGTCAACGAAGTCAGTCCGGTCGTTCAGGGCGCCTTCGGTCCGGTGCTGCTGCGCGTCACCGACATCAAGCCCGAAGTGGTGAAGCCGCTGGCCGAAGTGTCCGCCGATATCCGCAGGGATCTGGCGCTGGGCGAGGCAAGCCGCATTCTGTTGGACGTGCATGACAATTACGAAGATATCCGCGCTTCGGGCAGCACGCTCAAGGAAGCGGCTGAAAAACTGAAGCTGAAGGTCGTCACCATCGACACGATCGATCGCACCGGCCTGAGGCCGGACGGCACCATCGTCAAGGACCTGCCGGAATCGCCGGAACTCATTAAGGCGGTGTTCGACGCCGAACCCGGCACCGAGAATCCCGACCTCACCACCGCCGACAACGGCTTCGTGTTCTACGAGGTGGAGTCGATCACGCCGGCCCGCGACCGCACGCTGGATGAAGTCCGCCAGAAGGTGGTGGCCGACTGGACGGCGGCGGAAACGACCAAGCGGCTCACCGCAAAAGCGGGCGAACTCGAAAAGCGTCTCGATGCCGGCGCTACGCTCGATGTGTTCGCGAGCGAGCTCAAGCTCGAGAAGCAGACCAAGCGCGGCCTCAAGCGCGAGGCGGACGACGTCGATTTCGGCAAGGAAGGGGCGGCTGCGATGTTCGGCGAAGGCCAAGGCGGGACCGGATTGATCCCCTCGCCCACCGGCGACGGACAGATCCTGTTCAAGATCGCCGAAGTCTTCGAGCCTGCCGGAGCCGACGCCAGCTCGGTGCCGGATGAGGCGCAGAAATCGTTCACCGCCGGCATGTCCGATGACCTGCTCGACCAGCTGGTGGCGCAGCTGCAGACGCAATATGACATTCGCATCGACCAGACCGCCGTTGCCCAAGCCCTGACCAGATGAGCGCGCTCAAGACCCATATCGCCAAGGTCGCCGCAGGCAATTCCCTTTCCTTCGAGGAAGCGCGCGAGGCCTTCGACATCATCATGTCGGGCGACGCTACGCCCGGCCAGATCGGCGGCTTCCTGATGGCGCTGCGCGTGCGCGGCGAGACGGTGAGCGAGATTTCCGGCGCCGTCGCCACCATGCGCGCCAAGATGCTGCGCGTCGACGCGCCCGCTGGCGCGATCGACATCGTCGGCACCGGCGGCGACAATTCGCACAGCGTCAACATCTCGACCGCATCCGCCTTCGTCATCGCCGCCTGCGGCGTGCCGGTGGCCAAGCACGGCAATCGCGGACTGTCCTCGCAGACCGGCGCCGCCGACGTGCTGACCGCGCTCGGCGTCAAGATCGATATCCCGCCGGAAACGATCGGCCACTGCATCCACGATGCAGGCGTCGGCTTCATGTTCGCGCCGGCGCATCATCCGGCGATGAAGCATGTCGGTCCGATCCGCGTCGAGCTCGGCACCCGCACCATCTTCAACCTGCTTGGCCCGCTCTCTAATCCGGCCAGTGTGAGCCGGCAGATGGTCGGCGTCTTCTTGCCGGAATGGATCATGCCGGTGGCCGAGACGCTGAAGGCACTGGGCGCCGACCACGCCTGGGTCGCCCATGGCGACGGTTATGACGAGATCACCACCACCGGTGAAACCCAAGTGGCCGAACTGGTCGGCGGCGAGATCCGCACCTTTACGCTGACACCGGAAGCGGTTGGGCTGAAGCGGCACACCAAGGACGAGTTGCGCGGCGGCGATGCCGCCTACAACGCCCAGGCGCTGCGCGACATGCTGGGCGGCGCTGCCGGCGCCTTTCGTGATACGGTGCTGATGAACGCCGGCGCGGGGCTGGTGGTGGCGGGCAAGGCGACGACGCTTGCCGACGGCATGGCGACGGCAGCGCAAGCCATCGACAGCGGCCGGGCGCTGAAAGTGCTCGATCGGCTGGTCGAGATTTCGAACGGATAGAGCCGTGTCTGATATCCTGCGCAAGATCGAAGCCTACAAGCGCGACGAGATCGCCGCGGCGAAGGCGCGCGTGCCGCTTGCCGAGATCAAGGCGCGGGCGAAGGACACCGACGCAGCGCGCGGCTTTCTCTCGGCTCTTGAAGCCAGGCGCAAATCCGGCAGCTTCGCGCTGATCGCCGAGATCAAGAAGGCGAGCCCGTCCAAGGGCCTGATCCGTGCCGATTTCGATCCGCCGGCACTGGCCAGGGCCTATGCGAAAGGTGGCGCCGCCTGCCTTTCGGTGCTGACCGACGCGCCGTCCTTCCAGGGTGCGCCTGAATTCCTCACCGATGCGCGCAACGCCGTGACATTGCCCGCTTTGCGCAAGGATTTTCTGTTCGAGCCTTATCAGGTGTTCGAAGCCCGTGCGTGGGGCGCTGACGCCATCCTGATCATCATGGCGAGCGTCGATGACGCCGTGGCCAGGGAACTCGAAACGACGGCGTTCGAACTCGGCATGGACGCGCTGGTCGAAGTGCATGACGAGGCTGAGACGGAACGCGCGCTGAAACTGTCATCGCGGCTGATCGGCATCAACAACCGCAATCTCCGGACGTTCGAAACCAGCATCGAGACCTCGGAGCGGCTCGCGACGATGATGCCGGCAGACCGCCTGCTGGTCAGCGAGAGCGGTATTTTCTCGCACGAAGACTGCCGCAGGCTGCAACGGAGCGACATCGGTACGTTCCTCGTCGGCGAGAGCCTGATGCGGCAACAGGACGTGGCCACTGCGACGCGCCTGCTTTTGACGGGCAATGCGCCCGCCATTGCATCGGCCCGAAAATCGGAATCGATTTTCGGAGAGCACGATGCATAGATTCAAAGTGTTAGAGCGTGCTTTGCGCGTCCAGACGGACGCACGTCGCGCTAAGGTGACCTGACGATGACGGCCGCCCTCACCCATCTTGGCGCGAAAGGCGAAGCCAATATGGTCGATGTCGGCGACAAGGCGGAGACGACGCGCACGGCAATCGCCGAAGGTCTTGTCTCGATGCGGCCCGAAACGCTGAAGATGATTCTCGACGGCGATGCCAAGAAGGGCGACGTGCTGGGCACGGCGCGCATCGCCGGCATCATGGCGGCCAAGAGGACGCATGAGCTGATCCCGCTCTGCCATCCGCTGCTGTTGACCAAGGTATCCATTGACATCGAACCGGACGCGACGCTGCCAGGCCTGAAGGTCACGGCGCTGGCCCGCGTCACCGGTAAGACCGGCGTCGAGATGGAAGCGCTGACCGCCGTCTCGGTCGCCTGCCTGACCATCTATGACATGGCCAAGGCGGTCGACCGCGCCATGGTGATCTCGGGCATCAGGCTGGCGGAAAAGACCGGCGGCAAATCCGGCGACTACAAGGCGGATGCCAAGGGGGCAGGCTAATAATGGCACTGCTTCCGGTCGCCGAGGCGCTCGAGCGCCTGCTTGAGGATGCTGCGCCCTTGCAGGCTGAAAGCGTCGCCCTGATGGACGCCGCCGACCGCGTGCTGGCGGAGCCGCTCCTGGCGCTCCGCACCCAGCCGCCGTTCAACGCGTCCGCCATGGACGGCTATGCCGTGCGGGCCGAGGATGTCGCATCCGTGCCCGCAAGACTTTCGGTGATCGGCATGGCGCCGGCCGGACGCGGCTTTGCCGGAACAGTCGGCCCGGCGCAGGCCGTGCGCATCTTCACCGGCGCGCCGCTTCCTGCAGGCGCGGACACCATCGTCATCCAGGAGAATGTCCGCGACCTCGGCGGCGGCAGCATCGAAGTGACCGCGTCGACGGTTGAAGGCCGCAACATCCGCCGCCTCGGGCTCGATTTCTCGAAGGGCGACGTCCTGCTGGAGAAAGGCCGCCCGCTTGATCCGGCGGCATTGTCGCTGGCGGCGTCGGCCAACCACCCGCAGGTCAGCGTGGTGAAACGGCCGTTGGTCGCCATCATCGCCACCGGCGACGAATTGCTGCCGCCGGGCAGCGACCTTGGCCCCGACCAGATCATCTCGTCCAATGCCTATGGCGTCGCCGCCGCGGCCCGCTCGGTCGGCGCCAGCGCGCTCGATCTCGGCATCGCCCCCGACCGCAAGGAGGCGATCGCCACGCTGGTGAAACAAGCGGTCGACGCAGGCGCCGACGTCATCGTCACGCTGGGCGGCGCCTCGGTCGGCGACCATGACCTGGTTCATGACGTGCTGACCGGTGAAGGCATGACGCTCGATTTCTGGAAAATCGCCATGCGGCCCGGCAAGCCGCTGATGTTCGGGCGGCTGGGTGACATCCGCTGCATCGGCCTGCCTGGCAATCCGGTGGCGAGCCTGGTCTGCACGCAGCTCTTTCTGACGCCGCTGCTTGCGCGGCTCGGCGGCCGCGCCTTCCGGCAGGACATGCGTCAGGCGCGGCTCGGCGCCGCCATGCCGGCCAACGATCTCAGGCAGGACTATGTACGCGCCGTGGTTAGCGAAGAAGCCGGCACGCTGCTGGCGACCCCGTTCGGCATCCAGGATTCCTCGATGCTCAAAATGCTGGCCGACGCCAACGGGCTGATCGTGCGCGAGCCGTTCGCTCCCCCAGCCGCGACGGGCGCCGCGTGCAGCGTGCTGATGCTACGCTGAACAAAACGTCAACACATTCATTAAATTTTAAACGGTTGCGGAACACAACTGGAACAGATAGTGTTTGTTCTGGGTTTGTTTTTCTGATTCTGTTGGGGTCGCGATGCTGACACGCAAACAACATGAACTGCTGATGTTCATCCACGAGCGGCTGAAGGAAAGCGGCATTCCGCCCTCGTTCGACGAGATGAAGGAAGCGCTCGACCTCGCCTCGAAGTCGGGGATCCATCGGCTGATCACTGCACTGGAGGAGCGCGGTTTCATTCGCCGCCTGCCCAACCGCGCCCGCGCGCTGGAGGTGCTGCGCCTGCCCGATTCGATCGCGCCCGGCCTCAATGCGGCGCGCAAATTCTCGCCAAGCGTCATTCAGGGCAGCCTTGGGCAGGGCAGCCTCGGACGACAGATCAAGCCGGCGCCTTCGCGCATGCCCGCAGCCGGCAATGACGACGACGTCGTTGCCACCATCTCCATACCGGTGATGGGCCGCATCGCTGCCGGTGTGCCGATCGACGCCATCCAGCACCAGACGCATTCGATTTCGGTACCACCGGACATGATCACCGGCGGCACGCACTACGCGCTGGAGGTCAAGGGTGACTCGATGATCGAGGCCGGCATTTTCGACGGCGACACGGTCATCATCCGCAACGCCGACACCGCCCAGCCTGGCGAGATCATCGTCGCCTTGGTCGACGACGAGGAAGCGACGCTGAAGCGGTTCCGCCGCAAAGGTGCCTCGATCGCACTGGAAGCCGCCAATCCGGCCTATGAGACGCGCATCTTCGGGCCGGACAGGGTCAAGGTGCAAGGCAAGCTCGTCGGACTGATCCGGCGTTACTGAACGGCAGGCTTTTTGGGTTTCTCGGCCCTGCGGTATGGCGGCAGGCCCCTCGCCTCGCGCGAAAATCTCCGCTGCTCATGCCAAGGCCTATAGGGCTGTCTGACGGCAAAACGGATTTCTGCGCGCGTCGTCGCAGATAGCGGATCGAAAAAGACGGCGGCACTGCCCATGCGAGCGAGCTGCCGTTTGGTGACGACGAGAACCAGCGGATTGCGGCAGGGATTATAATAGGCTGTGGCATCATCGATGACGATCAAATCCGCAAAGGCACAGGCTGGCCGTGCGGTTTTGCGGTCGTCGGCGAGCGCGATGATCGCGCCGGACTGGTGCCGGGCGAGGCACAGGCCGGCAGTGCAGTAGAAGGGCGCTCCCGGCGGCAGGTCGGCCGGGTCGACGATGTCGAACCGCACGTCTCCTTTTTCGAATGTCTCCGGCTCGACAATGGTCGCTGAAACCAGCGCATGTTTCCAGTTGTCGGTGGTGAATTCGTTCGAGCGCACCCGGTTGACGGCAAGTTCGCCGCCGCCGATCGGCAGCGCCACCAGATGCGCATCTTCCGAAATCAGCACGTCGGGGGTGCGCGTCTCGGAAATCGTCAGCAGGCCGGCGAGCGCAAAGGGAAGTGCCGCAAGCCGCAACCATGTCGTTGCCATCGTGGCGATGACCAGGGCGGCCGTCACCAGCAGAACCGACTGCAACGAGATCAGCCCGACGGCATCGACCGGCGACCGCTCGGAGATCCATCCCGATATTGCAATCATGGCCGTCAGCCCCTTGCCCATCATGTATAGGAAAGGGCCGTCGAAGCCGAACGGCATTGCCAAGGCGCTGACGACGGCCAGGAACATCACGACCGTGACGATCGGCATGACGGCCAGATTGGCGAACAGGCTGAGCGGCGAGACGCGCTGGAAGTGCCAGATGGCGAAGAGTGCGGTGGCGCTGCCGGCAATGATGGAGGTCATTGCGATGGTACCTGTCCCAGCGGCAAGTTTTCGCGTGACGAAAGCGATCGTTGACCGTCGCTGTGGCGGCGCGGTGGCCTTGTCGGCACGATAGTCGGACCAGCCGGCATAGGCGCCCACGAGAGCAGCGGTCGCGGCGAAGGACATCTGGAAGCTTGGGCCGACCACCTCGTGCGGCGACACGACGATGACGGCGATGGCCGAAATCGCCAGATTGCGCATGGTGAGTGCCGCCCGGTCGAACAGCACGGCGACAAGCATTACCGCCAGCATGATAAAGCTGCGTTCAGCCGCGACCACGATACCGGAAAAAATCAGATAGGCAGCGATGGAAACGAGTGCGGCAGCAGCCGCATATTTTTTGACCGGCCGGCGCGACGAAAAATCGGGAACCAGCGCAAAGGCGCCGCGCAGCAATCCCATGATGGTGCCGGCGACAAGCGCCATGTGCAGGCCGGAAATCGAGATGATGTGGTAGATGCCGGTGCGCCGCATCGATTCGTTTATCTCTTCGGGAATGCCGGCACGCACGCCGACGATCAGCGCGGCGGCAATCTCCCCCTCGGCGCCACCGATGCTGTCCCTGATATGGTCGGCGATGGTTTCACGCGCCTTTTCGATCGAGGAAGAAATGCGCGCGGCGAACGGTGCATCTTCGGAAACGACGATCTTCGGATTGCCGAGGAAAAAGCCACTGGCACCGATACCGGCGAAATAGCTGTCGAAGGAGAAGTCATAACTGTCCGGCCTAACCGGGCCAGTCGGAGGCAGAAGCCTCACATAGCCGGTTGCCACCGAGCCTGCGGTCATCTCAGCGGGAATTTTGCGTGCCGAAACCCTGACACGTTCCGGCGCATAACGCAGTGTCGGCCGGGCGGTCGACATCACGTCGATGGTCAGCCTGATCCGGCCGTTCGCCATCTGATCGAGCCTAACGACACGGCCGGTGAGCTGGGTCTGGATTTCCGAGCCGAGCATCTGCGTTCCCACGCGCCAGGTTTCAACCTTGGCGGCGAGTAGCCCGAGTGCGCACAGCAACGCTGCCATGAAGCACAGATGCGTTTTGCGCCATGAGCGTGTCACTGCCGCACACAATGCCGTGAGGACCACGACGGCAATAGGCTGCGGAAAGTCCGGTTCGACGGCAAGCGAAAAATAGACGATCACCCCGCATGCCAGAAAAACCGGCACCAGCAGAAAGGCGACGCCGCGGTCTAGTTCCAGGCCGGCTGCCGAGGCCACGCTGTTGCGGATACCGGATGGTGAAAGATGGCTAAGCTGTCGGCGGAAACGAATGACAGGCCCGGGTGTTGGAGCCGGTGTTGGCGCGGCGCGGTCCGGCGAAAGGGGCTGAATGCCCGGGTGCGACGCAGGCAGCGAAACGGGTAGCGGCTCGGCGTGGGGAACGTCGGCAAACAGCGATCGTTCGCTGACGCTTGTGGTCGCGCCCTCGCTCTTGTCCGCGCCGCGGCCTGGTCCAGCCATCGGGTCTGCCCCTTGCGCCCTTGACCTCCTATGCTACATGAACGCGCGACGCGCGAAAGTCCGCGCAATCACATCCGCTTCCTGCGCTTGCCTGAGAGTTCCATGTCCGACAAGGTCGTCACCCGTTTCGCCCCCTCGCCCACCGGCTTCCTGCATATTGGCGGCGCGCGCACGGCGCTGTTCAACTGGCTGTATGCGAAACACACCGGCGGCACGATGCTGCTGCGCATCGAGGACACCGATCGTGAGCGTTCGACCGATGCGGCAACCGCCGCCATCCTCGACGGACTCTCCTGGCTCGGCCTCACCTGGGACGGCGAGCCGGTATCGCAGTTCGAGCGCGCGCCGCGCCACCGCGTGGTCGCCGAGGAACTGGTGCGCATGGGCAAGGCCTATTACTGCTACGCTACGCCGGCTGAACTGGAAGCGATGCGTGAGAGCGCGCGGGCCAAGGGCTTGCCTCCCCGCTATGACGGCCGCTGGCGCGACCGCGACCCGTCCGAGGCGCCAGCCGGCGCCAAGGGCGCGATCCGAATCAAGGCGCCGGCCGACGGCGAGACGGTGGTGCATGATCTCGTGCAGGGCGAAGTCCGCTTCTCCAACAAGGATCTCGACGATTTCATCATCCTGCGCTCGGACGGCAATCCGACCTATATGCATGCCGTCGTCGTCGACGACCACGACATGGGCATCACCCACATCATCCGCGGCGACGATCATCTGACCAATGCCGCCCGCCAGATGGTGATCTATCGAGCCATGGGCTGGGACGTGCCGTCGATGTCGCATATCCCACTGATCCATGGCGCCGACGGCGCCAAGCTGTCGAAGCGGCACGGCGCCCTCGGCGTCGAAGCCTATCGTGCCATGGGGTACCTGCCTGAGGCACTGCTCAACTACCTGGCGCGGCTCGGCTGGAGCCACGGCGACGACGAGGTCATGTCGATCGCCGACATGATTGCCTGGTTCGACATCGGCGACGTCAACAAGGGGGCCGCCCGCTTCGACTTCGCCAAGCTCGAGGCGCTGAACGGCGTGCATATGCGCCGCATGAACGACGCCGAATTGCTCGATATCTTCATCAACACCTTGCCCTATCTCGAAGGCGGCCCGGCGATCGCAGCGCGCCTCGACGACACGCGCAAGGCACAGATGCTCGCCGCGCTGCCAGGCCTAAAGGAGCGCGCCAAGACGCTGGTCGAACTGGCCGACGGTGCCGCCTTCCTGTTTGCCGAGCGGCCGCTGCCGATCGACGAGAAGGCGGCTGCATTGCTCGGCGGTGAAGCGCGCGAGATCCTGCGGGGCGCCCACGCGGCGCTGAAGGCGATTTCAGGCGACTGGACGGCCGAAGCGGCGGAAGCCGCGATCAGGGAATATGCGGTGGCCGGCGGCCATAAGCTCGGCGCTGTGGCCCAACCTTTGCGCGCCGCGCTCACCGGCAAAAGCACCTCGCCCGGCGTGTTCGACGTGCTTGCCGTGCTTGGCCGTGAGGAAAGCCAGGCGCGCGTCGCGGATCAAATCGATTAGCAAAACTGGCCCAAGAAGATTGGCATTGAAAGGTGGGTTTCGCAGTGCAACATTAGGTCTTGGCCCAATTTGGCACGCAAATCCAATTGCGGGCGCAAACGCGCGAACTCCGATGCTTTCGACGTGTTGCGTTGCAGATATTTCGCCTTTGCCGGCATGAGAAAACCAAAAGGAGTTTGCAATGTCCGAAGCTGCGACAAAGATGGAATTTGGCGGCAAAACCCACGCGTCGACTGCTAAACTTGAATTCGGCGGCAAAACTCACGAGCTCAAGGTGCGAAGCGGCTCGGTCGGACCTGATGTCATCGACATCGGCTCGCTTTACAGCACCACCGGGGCGTTCACCTACGATCCCGGCTTCACGTCGACGGCAAGCTGCGAGTCGGAAATCACCTTTATCGATGGCGATGCCGGCATCCTTTTGCATCGCGGTTATCCGATCGACCAGCTGGCCGAGCACGGCGACTTCCTCGAAGTCTGCTATCTCTTGCTCTATGGTGAATTGCCGACCAAGGCGCAGAAGGACGATTTCGACTACCGGGTGACGCGCCACACCATGGTGCACGAGCAGATGTCGCGCTTCTTCACCGGCTTTCGCCGCGACGCGCATCCGATGGCGGTGATGTGCGGCGTGGTCGGCGCTCTGTCAGCCTTCTATCACGATTCCACCGACATCTCGGACCCGTATCAGCGCATGGTCGCGTCGATGCGGCTGATCGCCAAAATGCCGACGATCGCGGCAATGGCCTATAAATACCACATCGGTCAGCCCTTCATTTACCCGAAGAACGAGCTGAATTTCGCGGCCAACTTCCTGCATATGTGCTTTGCCGTGCCGTGCGAGGAATACAAGATCAACCCGGTGCTGGCGCGTGCGATGGAGCGCATCTTCATTCTGCATGCCGATCACGAGCAGAACGCCTCGACCTCGACCGTCCGCCTCGCCGGCTCGTCAGGCGCCAACCCGTTTGCCTGCATCGCCGCCGGCATTGCCTGCCTATGGGGACCGGCCCATGGCGGCGCCAACGAGGCGGCCTTGAACATGCTGGGCGAGATCGGCCATGTCGACCACATCCCGGAATTCATCGCCCGCGCCAAGGACAAGAACGATCCGTTCCGGTTGATGGGCTTTGGCCACCGCGTCTACAAGAACTACGACCCGCGCGCCAAGATCATGCAGAAGACCGCACATGAGGTTTTGGGTGAACTGGGCATCAAGGACGACCCGCTGCTCGACATCGCCATGGAACTGGAAAAGATCGCGCTGACCGACTCCTATTTCATCGAGAAGAAGCTTTATCCGAACGTCGATTTCTATTCCGGCATCACGCTGAAGGCGCTGGGCTTCCCCACCACCATGTTCACCGTGCTGTTCGCGGTCGCTCGTACCGTCGGCTGGATCGCGCAGTGGAAAGAGATGATCGAGGATCCGCACCAGAAGATCGGTCGCCCGCGCCAGCTCTATACAGGTGCGCCGGAACGCGACTACGTGCCGATTGCAAAGCGATGAAGAGAAGAAGTGAGTAGTGAGTAGTGAGTAGTAAATAAGAATTCTAGACGCTGAGCGGTTCTTTGCAATCTACTCACTACTCACTACTCACTACTCACTACTCACTACCCCTACTCGCTCCCTTGATGCACCTCATCACGACCCCCGCAGCGATATCGCCGGAAGGTCCGTCGACAGCCATGCGTCTGGCCACCTCGGCAAAAC
Organism: Mesorhizobium sp. WSM4842; assembly: GCF_055901575.1. NCBI lineage: Bacteria > Pseudomonadati > Pseudomonadota > Alphaproteobacteria > Hyphomicrobiales > Phyllobacteriaceae > Mesorhizobium > Mesorhizobium sp. WSM4842. The sequence continues at coordinate 4,376,223 of NZ_CM148372.1, read as the reverse complement.
CGTCCTTCTGCCATGCGCGATAGGGGGTGTCGGAAAAAAGCGCCTCCAACTGCCGCGCAACATAGTGCGGCCGCACATATTCGTTGTAGCTTTCCGGCACGATCGGGCGATCGGCGATGAGATTGGGCAAGGCGGCGCTCCATACGGTGATCAGGCGCTGGGCCATCCGCATGACCGGATCGAGCCGGTAGCAGGAGATCATCGGCACACCCGACAGCGCCAATTCCAGCGACACCGTTCCCGATGAGATCAGCGCTGCATCGGCCTTGCCGAAGGCCTGCCATTTGCGTTCGGGATCAAGGATGATTTCCGGCTTCTCGTCCCAGCTTGCCACCGAAGCCCTGACCAGGTCGGCGACATGCGGCACCGTCGGCAACAGCAGGCGCAAGCGGTGTCCGCGTGCGCGCAGGATCGAGATCGTCTTACCGAACGGGCCGACTAGCCGTAGCACCTCGCCGCGACGCGAGCCGGGCAGCACAAGCAGTGTCTTCACACGATCGTCGGACAGGTCGCGCGGCAGGCTTTGCGCCTTGGCAGCGCCGATCACGCCCGGATCGTGCGTAAGGCGATGGCCGACATAGGTGCCGGGCGGACCACCGAGGCGGGCGAGCTCCTTCACCTCGAAGGGCAAGATGCAGAGGATATGATCGACATACGGTTTCATCGCCACCGCCCTGCCGGGTCGCCAGGCCCAGACGCTCGGGCAGACATAGTGGACGATCGGGATTGCCGGATCGGCGGCACGAACCTTCTTAGCCACGCGCAGCGAAAAATCCGGGCTGTCGATGGTGATGAGACAGTCGGGCTTTTCACCGGCGACCGCATTGCCCGTCTGGCTGATCCGCCTCATCAGGCGCGGCAGGTCGCGCAGGATGGCGCTCAGGCCCATCAGCGCGATCTCGCCGCCGTCGAAGAGCGGCGTGAGGCCGAGCGCCTGCAGATGCCGGCCGCCGATGCCGACGAGCCGGACCTCGCGGCCGGTCGCGCGTTTGAGCGCCTCTATAATGTCGGCGCCAAGCAGATCGCCGGATTCTTCGCCGGCGACGATCGCGATCTTCAGCGGTTTCTCAGTCGCCATGCACCGGCTCCGCAGCAGGCAGGCCGATCACGAACAGGCCGAGCGCATTGGCACGGGCGACGACGGTGGGGCCTTCCAGAACCAGCGAGCGACCGGCCTCGACGGCAATGCCGGCAAGTCCGGCGGCATGCGCCGCCTCGACCGTCTGCGGGCCGATGGAGGGCAGGTCGGCGCGCAACTCCTGGCCGGGCTTGGCGCATTTGACCAGAACGCCGCGCGTTCTGCCGGCCAGCCTGCCATGGCCGCGCAACTGCTTTGTTCGATCGAGCAATCCGTCAGTGCCCTCGACGCCTTCCAGCGCGATGGCGCGGCCGCCGATCGCAACAGCCGCCTGGCCGATATCCAGCGCGCCGATGGCCTTTGCCGCCGTATGCGCCGCTTCGATGTCGCGCCAGTCGGATTTCCGCGGCGCAGCCTTGGTCAGCGTCCCTTCGGCCGCGATCAGTTCCGGCACGATCTCATGGGCGCCGACAACCTTGATGCCGCTGCGCTCGACCCTTCGCACGAACAGTTTCAGCACGGTGTCGTCGCCTTGGGTTACACCGACAAGAAGGCTGGGCACCCAGGCGAGCAGGCCGAGATTGAGGCGCATGGCGCTCAGCCTGGGGCGGCGTGTGATATGGCCCGCTGTCACCAAATGGGTAACATGATGGTTCTTGAGCGTCGGCAGCAGTGAGCCGACATCCTCCAGCCTCAACGTCGCCTGCTCGTAGGCGTCGAAGTCGGATATGCGGTCGACCTCGCCCGCCACTATTACCACGAAGGGAGACTTGTCTTGCCCAGCAAGCGCCTTGGCGACTTCGACCGGCAAACTGCCGCCGCCGGCAATGATGCCGACCTTGGCGTCTGGCGCGAGATCAAGGCCCGTCCGAGTGGCCTCAATCTTCGTCATCTGCATCGTCGCCGTCGCCAGCCTTGAGCGACGGGACGGCATAGTGCCGCTTGCCGCGACTGGCGATGAAATCGATGATTTTCATGGCGGTCGGTGACGAGGCGAATTCCGCCTTGGCGAATTCGATGTTTTCGCCGACGGTTCGGGAGCGATCGAAGATCGTCCTGTAGGCCTTGCGCAGCGTGTGGATCTCGGAGCGCGGCAGGCCGGCGCGCTTCAGGCCGATGATGTTGAGACCGCGAAGGCTGGCGCGATTGCCGACGGCGATGGCGTAGGGAATGACATCGCCGACGAATGCCGAGCAACCGCCGAGAAAGGCGTTGTCGCCGACGCGGACAAACTGATGAACGGCGCTGAGACCACCGATATAAACGTTGTCGCCGATCTCGCAATGGCCGCCCAACGTCGCCTGATTGGCGAAGGTGGCGTTCTTGCCGACAATGCAATCATGGGCGATGTGGGCGTAGGCAAGGAAGTTGCCGTTGTCACCGATCGTCGTCTCGCCGCGGCTGGAATCGGTGCCGAGGTGCATGGTCACGCCTTCGCGGATCGTGCAGTTCTCACCGACGACCAGCGTGGTGCGGCCGCCCTTGTGCTTGGTATTCTGCGGCGGCGCGCCCAGTGTCGCCATCGGATAGACCTTGGTCGACGCACCGATGGTGGTCGCGCCCATCACCGAGATGTGGCTGACCAGTTCGACGCGGTCGCCGAGCACCGCGTCGGCGCTGATGTGGCAGAATGGCCCGATGCGGACGCCTTCGCCGATTTTTGCGCCTGCCTCGATGACCGACGATGGATGGATGACTGTCTGGATTTTCATAAGCATTCGATCGTCAGTCGCTCGCGACCATCATCGCCGAGATCTCGGCTTCCGCGGCCTTGACGCCGTCGACGAGAGCCTCGCAGGCGAATTTGAGAAGGTTGCCGCGTTTCTTGATTTTCTTCACATGGATCTTCAACTGGTCGCCGGGAACGACCGGTTTACGGAATTTGGCATTGTCGATGGTCAGGAAATAGACCAGCGACGGTTTTTCGGTGCCTAGGCTGCGGATGCAGATGGCGCCGGCCGTCTGCGCCATCGCCTCGACGATCAGCACGCCGGGCATGACCGGCTGATCCGGGAAATGACCCTGGAAATGCGGCTCGTTTATGGTCACGTTCTTGATGCCGATAGCCGACTCGTCGCCATCGATGTCGATGATGCGATCGATCATCAGGAACGGATAACGATGCGGCAGGAGCTTCATCAGCCCCAATATGTCGACCGCCTCGAGCGTCGTCGCCGCCACCATCTCAGCTCTTCCCCCCGTCGCCGGATTTCCGCGCCCTGGCCAGTCTTCGCAGAGCCGCGATCTCCCGCATCGCCTCCGCCATCGGCTGCGCCGGGTACCCTCCCCAAATCTCGCCCGCGGGGACGTTGCTCATGAACCCGCTTCTTGCAGCAAGCTTGGCCCCAGACCCAATGGTCAGGTGATCCGCAAGACCGACACCGCCACCCATGGTGACATTGTCGCCCACCGTTACGGAACCGGAAATACCCGAAAGGCCGGCGATTATGCAATTGCGGCCTATGCGGACGTTATGAGCGATCTGCACCAGATTGTCGATCTTGGTGCCTTGACCGATGATCGTGTCTGACATGGCGCCACGATCGACCGTTGTGTTCGAGCCGATCTCGACGTCGTCCTGGATAACGACCCGGCCGATTTGCGGGACGCGCTCCGGGCCCTTGGCCCCGGCCACGAAGCCAAAACCGTCCTGGCCGATGCGGGCGCCGCCATGGATGATGACACGATTGCCGATCAGCGCGTACTGGATGCTGGCGCCTGGACCGACATAGCCGTCGCGGCCGAACTGGCAGGAGGGACCGATAACGGCATGAGGAGCAATGACGGTTCCGCTGCCGATAGAAGCGCGGGGGCCGATGATCGCGCCGGCCTCGACGATCGCGCCGGCCTCGACATGCGCCGATGGATCGATATGGGCATGCGGCGAAATACCGGTTTCGCCGGTCATCGGCGCCGGTGTCGCAGCCGCCGGGAAAAGAAGGCGTCCGACCATCGCGAAAGCCTGTTGCGGGCGCGGATGGACCAGAACCGCGATACCCGCCGGCGCTTTGCCGGCAAATTCGGCGGGACAGAGAACCGCCGCTGCCCGCAGCGATTGCATCAGCGCGAAGTTGCGTCTGCCATCGACGAAGACAAGAGCGTGCTCGCCGCCTTCGCTTGCCGGCGCCAAGGCTTCGATCGATATTTCCGAGAGGCCGGACTCGACAAGCACCGAGCCGGTCAGATTCGCGACTTCGCCAGCCGTATACCGGCGTGATGGCGCGAAGAACACCGGATCGGTCATTCCAGAAGCTATATCCAGCTAGCGCATGACCCCGAAAATCGGAATCGATTTTCGGAAAGGATCATGCGCAAAATCAAAGTTCTACAGCGTCCTTTACGCGTCCAAGAGGACGCGCGGCGCTGTAGTGTCGGATCACTCTATTCCGGACCCCTACGGCCCGGAAGCATCGTCTCCCGCCAATCAGAAGCGGGTCGATATGCCGAAGTTGAATTCCTGCACGTCGTCGGTGTCCTCCTTGAGGACCGGTATCGCATAGTCGATGCGGATCGGGCCAAAGGGCGACGCCCACATCATGCCGAGACCGACCGAGGCGCGCCACTCCATGTCGGTTGTCGATGGATCGACACCCGCCACATCATTGCCATAAAGTGTCGCCGCATCAGCAAAGACCGCGCCGCGCAGGCCGAAGCTCTCCGGAATGACCGGCATCGGAAACTGGGCTTCCGCCGAGGCGTTGAAATAGGTGGTACCGCCGAGATGGTCGTCAAAGCCCTGGTCGTCGACAGGACCGATGCCGCCATAGGCGAAGCCGCGGATAATGCGGTCGCTGCTCTGGAAATGATCGAAGATGCGAAGGTCTTCGTCGCTGCCGTAGCCCTGGATATGGCCAGCCCCGCCCGAAATCAAACCAACCAGATCAAGCTGCTCTGACAACGTCTGGTAGACGCTGCCACGCGCCGTCACCTTGACGAATTTGGCGTCGCCGCCGAGGCCGGCGAATTCCGTGGTGACATTGGCGAAGATGCCTTCATGCGGGTTCTTCATGTCGTCGATGGTGTTGTAGACCAGACCGAGGCTGACCGACGACTTGAGCCACGGGCTTTCCTCAATGCCGTTTAGGATAGCCGTAGAGACGTCGCAGCCAGCCAGTGGATCGCAACCATCGTCGAGCTTGTACTTCTCCTGCGAGATATTATACGCCAGCTGCGTCGAGATGTCGTCAGTGATCGGCAGGCCAAAGCGCACTGTCGCACCTAGGGTCTCGCTCTTATAGTCGTCGTATTCCCTGGTCCGGTTGAAGATGTCGAAACCGGCGGCAATGCGCCGCCCGAGGAAATAGGGCTCGGTGAAGGAGAAGCTGTAGTCGCGCGAATTCTTGCCGCCGCCCGCCGATAGCTTGATGAACTGGCCGCGTCCGAGGAAGTTGCGTTCGGTGATCGCTCCTTCGATGGATGGGCCTGACGTGTCGCCGCCGGTCGAATAGCCGGCGCCGACCGAGAACTCGCCGGTCGATTTCTCGACCACGTCGACCACCAGCACCACCTGGTCCGGCTCAGAGCCGGGCACGGTGGAAACCTCGACTTTCTCAAAATAATCGAGCGCTTCCAGCCGTTTCTTCGCGCGCTGAATGAGAACCTGGTTGAAGGCATCGCCCTCACTCACGTCGAATTCGCGGCGAATGACATAGTCGCGTGTCCGGTCGTTGCCGCGAATCTCGATGCGTTCGACATAGGCCTTCGTGCCCTGGTCGATCGTATAGACCACCGAAATGGTGCGGTTCTCGAAATTGCGGTCGCCGCGCGGCGTCACCTGGGCGAAGGGATAGCCGGAACCGGCGACCCTCTCGGTCAATGCGATGATGGTGTCTTCGACATCCTCGGCGTTGTAGACCTCGCCCTTGCGGGTCTCGACCACCGACTGCAGCGATGCAGCGTCGACCTCGGGAATCGTGCTCTCGACGCTGACGTCGCCGAAGGTGTAGCGATCGCCCTCCTGCACGGTGATGGTCACCGTATATTTGTTGGTGGTCTCGTCGAGTTCGCCGACCGCGGAAATCACCTGGAAGTCGGCATAGCCGTGGTTGTAATAGAAACGGCGCAGCAGCTCTTCGTCGGCGCGCAGCTTGTCTTCGTCATAGACATCGTCGCGCAGCACGAACGAAAGGATGGACGAGCGCTTGGTGGAGATGACGTCGGACAGGCGACGGCTCGAGTAGGCGCTGTTGCCGACGAAATTGATCGCGGCAATCTGCGTGCGGCCGCCTTCGTTGATATTGAAGACCACGTTCACGCGGTTGTCGCCGAGATCCATGATCTGGGTGGTCACGGCGGCGTCGTCACGGCCGATACGCCTGTAGGCGGCCTTGACCGCCTCGATGTCGGCATCGAGCGCCTGCTGCGAGAACGTTCCACGCGGCTTCAACTGGACCGCGGCCGCAAGGGCGTTGTCCTTGAGCTTCTTGTTGCCCTGGAACAGCACCTGGTTCACGACCTGATATTCGGAAACCTTGATGACCAGCGACGAACCGACCTGGTTGATCTGGACGTCCGAGAACAACCCGGTGCCGAACAGCGCCTTGACCGCATCGTCGATATCGGAGCTGGAAAAGGGCTTACCGGGCTTGATCGTGACGTAGTTGCGGATCGTGTCGGCATCGACCCGCTGATTGCCGCTGACTTCAACTCTTGAAACAACAGCGGCCTCGGCCGCCGATGTGGCAACGAACTGCACTGCGAGCGCACCTGGTACGACCAGGGCGGCGGACAGGGCCACCGCGGACGCGGCGCTCAGAAACTTGGATGCTGCCTTCATCGGGCTTTTGTACCTTTTCTCGAAGTCCCCACGGCGAGAAAACCGGACGTGCGGTAATTTCCCCCACCGTATTAACCGGATTTTCCCTACACGCAAGGCTCCTGGTTAATTTGTATTTACTTAACCCTGTGGCGTGGCTTTCGCGTCACGCATATCCCCATGCATGGTAAACGGCGTCTCAACATTGGCTGTGTCGAAGCCAAATTTCTTCATGATTTCAGCATCCAAACAGGTCGTTCCAGAAAACGAACCCCATGAAGCCCAAGACGAGAAGCAGGCCGGCCCTGTAACCCATCTCCATCATACGTTCCGACACCGGTCGCCGAATGACGGCCTCCACGCCGTAGAACAGGAGATGGCCGCCGTCGAGGGGAGGAATCGGCAAAAGGTTGAGAATACCGATCCCGACCGACAACAGCGCAACAAGTTGCACAAGCCAGTCGAAGCCCAGTTTTGCCGCCTGCCCCGACATCTTTGCGATTTTGATTGGGCCGCCCAGCTGGCATTTATCCTCGCGACCGACGACGAAACGCTGCAGGAACTGGCCGGTACCCTGGATGATGTGGCCGGTTTCCTCGACCGCGGCAGCCAGTGCGCCAGCCGGGCTGTAGGTGATCAGGCGGGGCTGGCCGAACTCCTGGTTGTTGACGACGCCGATCACGGCCACCTTGACCTTGTTGCCCAGCGCGTCTTCCTGTTCCATCAATCGCGGCGTCGCCGTAACGGTGATCTCCTTGCCGCCGCGCAGCATGACGAAGGTGATGGCGTCGCCGCCGCGGCCCGAGACCCGGCGCTGGACGTCGGCGAAGGTCTGGACCTTGCTGCCGTCGACGCTGACGAATCGGTCCCCGGGCAGGATGCCGGCCTGCGCCGCTGGGCTGTCGGCGGTGACTTCAGCCACCATCGGCTCCATCACGGGGCGGCCATAGGCGGTAAACAGCACCGCGAAGACGGCGATCGTCAGCAGGAAATTGAACAGCGGGCCGGCAACCACAGTCGCCGCGCGCTTCCAGACCGGCTGCGTGTGAAACGCAACCTTGCGCTCGGCATCGGTCAGCAATTCGATCTCCTCCGAGCTGGGCTGGCTCGAGGTGGCGTTCATGTCGCCGACGAATTTGACGTAGCCGCCGAGTGGAATGGCGCAGAGTTTCCAGCGCGTGCCATGGCTGTCATTAAAGCCGAAGAGTTCCGGGCCGAAGCCAATCGAAAAGACCTTTACGCCGATGCCGCACCAGCGGCCGACGAGATAATGCCCCATCTCGTGGACGAACACGACTACGGTCAGCACGAACAGGAACGGCACCAGCGTGCCAAGGACAAAGCCTTCCGTGCTGAAAACCGCGTGAAGAATCTCGTTCAACTCATGTCCTCAAAATTCGTCCGCAGCACGGTCGTACCGCGACTGTGGCATCAATCCAGGCGAATCCATGGCGCATCCTGCGCAGGTCAAGATACCAGGCCAGGAAACAATGCCGATCAAGCTGGAAACAGCCCCTGTGCCGGATGGTCGGCGGTCGCCGAAATCCAGCCGATGACGTACAGGGCGAATGCCGCCGCGACAAGCCCGTCGACCCGGTCCATGACGCCGCCATGGCCCGGTATCAGCGTGCCCGAATCCTTGCGGTTGTGACGGCGCTTCACCCATGATTCGAAAAGGTCGCCAGCCTGGGAGACCAGCGAAAGCACGAGTGCAACGACGCCGAGCACTGCAAGATTGCCGGCTCCGGCCGCAGCGGCCAAAAGCAGCCCGGCAACCACGCCGCCGACAGCGCCGCCGAGCGCCCCGCTCTGGGTCTTGCCGGGCGAGATCGATGGCGCCAGCTTCGGACCGCCGACAGCGCGGCCGACGAAATAGGCTGATATGTCGGTCGCCCAAACCACCGCGAACAGGAACAGAATGGCGACGAGGCCGGGATGGTCGCCGTCGCGCAAAAGGGCAAGTGACAGGCCGGAAATGCCGGCATAGGCAAGGCCGGACGCGTCCCACTGTCTCGTTTGATGCATCGAAGTCTGGCCCATCGAAGTCTGGCGCATCGAACCCACGACCGCGGTGACAACGACCATCACTGCCACAAGTAGCAGCAGCCATGACGCCGGCAGGCCGGCGACCAAACCGCCGACGAAAACCAGAAGCAGCGCCTCCGGCAGAAAACCAAGACCCGTGGTGGCGACCGGGCGGCACATTTGCGTCCACTCGTAGAAGATCAGGATCGTCATGGCGGCGCAAAGCAACCGGAAGGGCAGTCCGCCAAGCCAGGTCAGACCGAGTGTGACGACCGCAAGCACGACGGCAGAAATGACGCGAAGCTGGAGGTTGCTCATCCCTTGGCCGTCACGGCGACGTCTTGAGCGCCAAGCCCGCCGAAACGGCGCTCGCGATTGGCAAAGTCGCGCAATGCGTCGGCCAGATGCTCGCGGCTGAAATCGGGCCAGTAGCAAGGCAGGAAGACAAGCTCGCTATAGGCCGCTTGCCACAGAAGGAAATTCGACAGCCTGAGCTCGCCGCTGGTGCGGATGACCAGTTCCGGATCTGGAATACCCTGGGTGTCGAGAGAGCCGGCAAAGGATTCGGCCGTGATCGCCTCGCTGTCGAGCTCGCCGCGCGCCACCGCCGAGGCAAGCTTGCGCGCCGTGCGCACGATCTCGTCGCGTCCGCCATAGTTGAAAGCGATGACCAAGGTCAGCGCGTCGTTGCGGGCGGTGAGCGTTTCGGCCTCTTCAAGCAGGGTCCTGATATCAGGTTGCAGCCCTGCCCGGTCGCCGATGATCCTGACCCGCACGCCGTTTTGGTGAAGCTCGGCGAGATCGCGGCGGATGAAGATTTTCAAGAGGCCCATCAGGTCGCTGACTTCGGACTTCGGCCGCGACCAGTTTTCCGACGAGAAGGCGTAGACGGTCAGGAAGGAGATGCCGAGGCCAGGAGCGGCGCGCACCGTGTTGCGCAGCGCCTCGACGCCGGCGCGATGGCCGGCAAGCCGTGGCAGGCCGCGCGCCTTGGCCCAGCGTCCGTTTCCGTCCATGATGATCGCGACATGCGCGGGGCTTGTCATAGTCTCGCTTTCGGGTCGGTCACCTACCCTTAAACCTGCATGATTTCTGCTTCCTTATCGGAAAGCAGATGGTCGATGGTGCCGATCATCTCGTCTGTGAGCTTTTGGACCTGGTCGGACCGCTTGCGATGATCGTCCTCGCTGATATCGCCGTCCTTTTCCGCCTTTTTGAGAAACTCCATGCCGTCCCGGCGCACGTGGCGCACGGCGATGCGCGCATTCTCGGCGTAGCCATGCGAGATCTTAACCAGCTCCTTGCGGCGCTGTTCGTTAAGTTCGGGCAGCGGAATTCTGAGATTGGTGCCGTCGACGATCGGATTGAAGCCGAGATTGGATTCACGGATGGCGCGATCGACCGCACCGACCATCGACTTGTCCCAGACCGAAACCGAAATCATGCGCGGCTCAGGCACCGACACGTTTGCCACCTGGTTGATCGGCATAGTGGTGCCATAGGCCTGCACCTGGATCGCGTCGAGCAGGTTGCTCGAAGCGCGGCCGGTCCGCAGCGAAGCCAGATCGTGCTTGAACGCAGCGATCGCCCCGTCCATGCGCCGTTTGAGATCATCGTATTCGCCACTCATCATCGTCTCCTCGACCCGTTAGCCCGGGTTCACTGTTCAGGGTAACCCCGTATTCAAGCCTCAATCCGAAAACCGGTTCCCGCTTTTCGCCTACGGGAAACCTTCGGTTCGGGATCGGGCTCCCGATCAGTCGTCTGTGACGACCGTGCAACGGCCGCCGCCCCTCAGAATATCACCGAAACCACCCTTCTCGTGGATCGAATAGACGATTATCGGAATGTTGTTTTCCCGCGCAAGTGCAATCGCGGCCGTATCCATGATCGAAAGACCACGTTTTATGACTTCGCCATGGCTGATGCGCTCGAAGCGTGTCGCATTCGGGTCCTTCTTGGGATCGGCAGAATAGACGCCGTCGACCTGAGTGCCCTTGAACAGCGCGTCGGCGCCGATTTCCGCCGCGCGCAGCGCCGCGGCCGAATCGGTGGTGAAGAACGGATTGCCGGTGCCGCCGGCGAAGATGACGACCTTACCCTGGTTCATGTAGGCGGTCGCCTGGCGCTGCGAAAAGCTCTCACAAAGCTCAGGCATGGCGATTGCCGACAGCACCACCGCGTCGACGCCGATCTTGTTCAACGAAGTACGCAGCGCCAGCGAGTTGATGACGGTGGCAAGCATGCCCATGTGGTCACCGGTGACCCGGTCACCTCCCTTGGAAGCAACCGCCACGCCACGAAAGATGTTGCCGCCGCCGATGACGACGCCGACTTCGATGCCCAGGGCGCGGGCCTCGGCGATGTCGGCGGCGATGCGATCGACTACCGACACGTCGATGCCGAAATGCTGCTCGCCCATCAACGCTTCGCCCGACGCTTTCAGCAAGACACGTCGGTAGAGGGGCTTCACCGTCATCTGATCCTCATTATCGTGCGTGCGACGCGCCTCGGGCTGCCGCCGCGTAGGCGCTGCCCCGAAACATTGGGTTCCGATACACGAAGGGCGCCGCGATGTCACGCGGCGCCCGAACCGGAAAACTCTCTTCCAGTCGTTAGCTTACGCCGGCAAATGCATCTTGCACGAGCAGATCCGGGCACGAGCAGATCCGGCAGATAGCCAGCTGGCTTGCCGCCGACCGCCTGGCCTTCATCGGTAACGCGCAAGAAATCGGCCGGGCATCCTCGCGGACACCCGGCCGTAAAGTCTTTCAGAAAATAGAGTGCGGTTTACTTCTTGACCGCCGCCGCGACTTCCGCCGCGAAATCGGTTTCTTCCTTCTCGATGCCCTCGCCGAGCGCGAAGCGCAGATAGGCAGTGATCTTGGCCGGTGCGCCGATTTCCTTTTCGGCATCCGTCAGCGCCTTCTCGACGGTGATGTCGGGATTGAGCACGAAAGCCTGCTTGAGCAGCACGACCTCTTCGTAAAACTTGCGCAGACGGCCCTCGACCATCTTCTCGATGATCGCCTCCGGCTTGCCGGACTGACGCGCCTGGTCGGCGAAGATCGCCTTCTCGCGCTCGACCGCGGCCGGATCGAGCTGCTCCGTCGTCAGCGCCATTGGGTTGGTGGCGGCGACATGCATAGCGACCTGACGGGCAAAGGCGTTGGCGGCCTGCGCGTTGCCTGTCGTCTCGATGGCGACCAGCACGCCGAGCTTGCCAAGGCCGTCGGCAACCGCATTGTGGACGTAGGTTGCGACAGCGCCGTGCTCTACGGTGAGCTTGGCCGAACGGCGGAAGCCAAGATTCTCACCGATCGTGCCGACAGCATCCTTGATGGTGTCGGCGACCGACTTGTCCGAACCCGGATACGGTGCGGCTGCGACGGCCTCGGTCTTGCCGCCATAGGCGAGCGCGACCTTGGCGACCTTGGCGACGATCTCCTGGAAGGCGGCGTTGCGGGCAACGAAGTCGGTCTCAGAGTTGACCTCGACGACCGCCGCCTCGCGGATACCGGAATCGACGCCGATCAGGCCTTCGGCGGCAGTACGGCCGGCCTTCTTGTCGGCCTTGGAAATGCCCTTCTTGCGCAGCCAGTCGACGGCCTCTTCCATGTTGCCGTTGGTCTCGTTCAACGCCGCCTTGCAGTCCATCATGCCCGCGCCGGTCAAGTCGCGGAGTTCTTTGACCTGTGCAGCCGAAATGCTCATTGTCGCCTCTTTGTTTAAAATGCACCGACGCACCACCGGTCCTCGATGATGCGCCTGGCGCCAGCGCTTAGCGCGCCAAAATATGAGAAAGATGAAGGCCGAAACCGGCCTTCACTGCTACGCTTCCGGTGTCTGGGCAGCCGGTGTTTCGGCGGTCGGCGTCGGCTCGAGTGCCGGCTCGACCGGAGCCTCGGCCAAAGCGCCGACGTCGACGCCGAGCGCGCCCTGCTGGCGAGCGATGCCGTCGATTGCAGCCTTGGCGATCAGATCGCAATAGAGCTGGATGGCGCGGGCCGCGTCGTCATTGCCCGGAATCGGGAAATCGATCTTGTCCGGGTCGCAGTTGGAATCGATGATGGCGACGACCGGGATGCCGAGACGCTTGGCCTCGAGGATGGCGATCGCTTCCTTGTTGGTGTCGATCACGAACATCAGGTCGGGCGTCGAGCCCATGTCTTTGATGCCGCCCAGCGCCTTGTCGAGCTTCTCGCGCTCGCGATCAAGATTGAGGCGCTCCTTCTTGGTGAGCCCCTGGGCCTCGCCGGCCAGCATCTCGTCGAGCTTGCGCAGGCGCTGGATGGAATTCGAAATCGTCTTCCAGTTGGTCATCATGCCGCCGAGCCAGCGGGAGTTGACATAGTACTGGGCCGAGCGCTGCGCGGCGTCGGCGACGATGTCGGACGCCTGGCGCTTGGTGCCGACGAACAGCACGCGGCCACCCTTGGCGACGGTGTCGGAAACCTGCTTCAGCGCCTGGTGCAGCAGCGGCACCGTCTGCGAGAGGTCGATGATGTGGATGTTGTTGCGGGCGCCATAGATATAGGGCGCCATCTTCGGGTTCCAGCGGTGAGTCTGGTGGCCGAAGTGAATGCCAGCTTCCAAAAGCTGGCGCATGCTGAAATCAGGCAGAGCCATTCTTGAGTATCCTTTCCGGTTAGCCTCCACGGACACAGGCATTTCTGGACTTTGTCCTCGAACGCCACCGGAGGTTTCAGCCGGATTTCTCCCGGGCAGACACCAAAGTCCGTGTGTGGAATGAGCGCGCATATAGAGGGGATGCGCGACAAACGCAAGCGCTGCGGTGTCTTGCGGCTCAGCGTGCGGCGATCAGCGCACCGGTGCCGATCATGGCGCCGCCGGCAAACCTGTTCATCAAGCGCATCCGCCTTGGCGTCTTGAACCAGCTCGAAGCCTGCCCGGCAAGCACCGCATAGACGCCCATAGTGATAATGTTGACGCCGATCACGACCGCAACCACGAGCAGCCCCTCAGCGAAGGTCATTGCGTTGAGATCGAGGATCAACGGCATGATGGAGGCGTGGAACAGGATCGCCTTGGGGTTGCCCAATGCGATGGAGATGCCGAGGTAAAACGATCGAGACAGTCTTGCCTGCGTTACCTCCAGTCCATTCGATCGCGCGGAAGCCGATCGCCACATCCTGATGCCAAGAAACATCAGATAGGCAGCACCCGCATATTTCAGGATGAGAAAAACCCATTCGAAGGTCTGTGCCAGTGCCACGAGACCGAGCAGCGCCAAAGTCACCAGCACCGCGTCGCCAGCGGCGATACCGAGGCCAGCCAGGAACGCGCGAACGAACCCGCGCGAGACGCCGTTGGCAATGACCGTGAATACCGCCGGGCCAGGCGTGGCGGCGGCGAATGTAATCGCAACGCAGTAAGCCAGAAATGCCGTCAACGTCATGGTCGTATCTTCCCCTTCGGCACCCGGACACGCCGGAAAACAGCAACGATCTCTTCGCGGCTACATTCGATGGCGCCCAGCCGCACCGCGCGGTCGCGCTCGAAGCCGGTTATGTCATAATGCGGCGCCGATGTCTTCGGCGGTCCCTGATAGGACGAACGCTTGATGCCGAGTTGTGCTGCAAAACGATGCAACTCATCGGTGTCGTCGGCCAGCAGGTGACACCAGCGGTGGCCGACCCATTTCCAGATCGCCGCGTCGACATAAACCGCCATGAGGCTTGCCGCACTCCTTCATCTTGCGCCGACCAGCGGAGCCGCAGTTCACTTGGGGCCAAGATCCAAACGTTAGCGATGATAGAAGGGATTCGGATAGAAAATGAAGCCGCCGCCGGCTTCGAGTTCGGCTACCGTCGTGGTGACAGCCGCCTGCATACGGCTGTGCAGTTCGGCGAGCGCATCGTCGATCGAGCCCGGAAAGGCGTGCAATCCCAACGGTTCCGGCACCCGGATATGCGCGCAGCGCGGCCCGACCGGCTGCGGCACGAAGCGGTTGATCGTGTCGCGCAGCGTGCCCTTGCAATAGTCGTTGCGGATGCGCTTCAGATGCTCGGCGATCTCCTCTTGCGTGATGCGCGAGTTGGCTGAGGCCCACGGTCCGACGCGTTGGAGACGCTGGATCGTGTCCGCCAGAGTGCGGACCTGTTTTTGCCTCTCAGCGTCACCGTTGTTTTCCCGCAGCCAGCGGCGCGACCGGCGCAAAAGCTCGGCGAACTCGTTGACGCTGGGATCGACCGAAATACCCTCCCCCAGGCGCCGGCTCAATTCGAGCAGCAGTTGCGTCTGACGCGCTGCATACGAAGCCCGTTCGTCGGACGCCATGCCACAGGCAATCTCATCGCGCGACAGCAGCGTCGCATAGATATGGTGGACGCGCTCCGGCAGCGTATCGGCGGCACGGCGTTCGATCTTCAGGGTCTTCTCGACATACGCGCATTCCTGCGCCAGCGCCGGCTCGACATTTTTGGTGAAGGCGAGCTTCCAGACAACCGGCGCGATCCAAATCCTAGAATCCTGATCCGTGACGCGACCGCGCTTGAGCGCTTCGAACCCCATCTCGACCGCCCCTGGAAGAAGCGGACCGACGACATTGGCATGCCAGCCGACGCCGCCTTCGGGATGCAAGAGAACACCATGCCCGTTCAGCGCCCAGGCGATCGAGTGTTCCTTGGCAGCCCCACTGTTGCCGGGAATCTGGGCGATCAGATTGTTGGCCAGCCAGAATTTCTGCATGATCCGGCCGAGGCCGTTGACGACGCCATGCGTGGCCCAGGATGCCGCGAGCGGACTGACCTGCGAGACGATCTCCTTGTCGATCATCCAGTCGGTAAAGAATTCCGGATGGTTGGGCGTGATGAACGCCGCCTTGCCGGCGCCGCAACAGGCCTTCAGCCGCTGCCGGTCGTCGTCGGGAAAGTCGATATGACGGACATTGGCGACGCCGCGCAATCCGGCCAGGCGGTTGAACGGCAACAGGTCGCGAACCCCGGGAATGCCATGCAGCATGACAACCCGGTTGACGACAGTCATGATCCTGATCAGCGCCGGATTGGGCCTCGGCGCCACGAACACATCGATTCTGCTCAACCCACCCCCCGATCGACCCATCGGCGTAGAAGTTGAGATGCAATTGCGGCGTGTTCAAGTCATTCGCCGCCGCCTTGGGGGGCGTGGTTAACCTGAAGCCTATTTCGGCGGACAGACTTTCGACTGATCGAACAACGACAGATTGACCAGCTTGCCGGTCATCGAGAACTCGCCATAGTCCATGACGAGGTCGCGCGTGATGCCGTTGTCATGCAGCTTGAAGCTGATCCGGTACTCCGGCACCTCCTCGCCTGACTTGTCGGTGCCGTCGAAATAGGCGATGTCGACCGGCCAGTATTTGTCGGTGGCGAGTTTCGCCAGTGCCGGCGCTTCCGGATCAGCCTTGTCGGCATCGGCTTTCTTGCCGACGACAACGGTGGTGGTCATCACCTTGTCGGCATCTTCCGAGCCGTCGAACAGGTTGGTTTCGTAGAAATTTTCGCCCTTTTCGGCCTTGTCGATCAGTTCGGCCAGATGCTGGGTCGGAAACTGGGTGGCTGCGAGTTCGAGGCTGCTCTTCTCCGGCTTGTCGATGTCGACCTTGAGGCCCTTCGTCTCCTTCGTCGCGGTGCCCTTGACCTCCTTGTCGAGGTTCTGGTCGACGAAGGATTTTGTCACGAACGAGAACGTCTTGCCTTCGGCGTCCTCGAAAGTGGTCGTCTGCTGGTCGGTCAGCTTTGTTGCATTGTCGTTGGTGGCAATCTGGGTGACGAAGCGGAACTTCACCGTGTAGCCTTCGCAAGGCGAACCGTTGAACTCATAGACCATGCGGCCGGAAATGCCGGTGATGCCGGAGCGATCGGAGGCTTTGTCCAGGCTCAGATCATAAACCGCGCGATGCGCCTGCAGCGCCGGTACGGCAAAAGCCGGCGCCATCGAGAACACCGCCGGCAGCAGGACGGCGTGGAATGCGAGGCGTGTTGCGCGCATGAGGGGCTCCGATCATCGCGCCTGATGGCAGGCCGCAGGGAAAGAGGGTCCAGCTTAAAAAAAGTCGTGGCGGAAGCGAGGCAAAAATAGCAATTTCGGCCCGGCCTGCGCGGCGTCATCAAGCAATAGGGAAATACCATGAGTGAAACAATCGAAAAGCGGCTAAGCGATCTCGGCGTGACGCTTCCGGTCGCCGCCGCGCCCGCCGCCAACTACGTGCCCTATTCCAGGTCGGGCAATCTGCTGTTCACCGCCGGGCAGCTGCCGCTCAGCGAGGGCAAGCTGCAGGCGAGTGGGCTGCTCGGCCGCGATGTCGACACCGCAAGCGGCAAGGAAGCGGCAAAATACTGCGCGATCAACATATTGGCGCAGGCCAAGGCAGCCCTTGGCGATCTCAAGAAAATCCGCCGCCTGGTGAAGATCACCGTCTTCGTCGCCTCGGCGCCAGATTTTGTCGAACAGCACCTGGTTGCCAACGGCGCCTCGGATTTTCTGGTTGCAGTGCTCGGCGATCACGGCAAACATGCCCGCTCCGCCGTCGGCGCCGCCTCCCTGCCGCTTAATGCCGCAGTGGAAATCGAAGCCATCTTCGAAGTCGAATGAGCCTGTCATGACCGATCTTTCCTGGCTGACCGCCCGACCCGTTGCCCATCGCGGCCTCCACGACATGAACAAGACGCGCTGGGAGAACACGCTTTCCGCCTTTGCCGCGGCAGCCGAACGCGGCTATGCGATCGAATGCGATGTGCATCTGTCGTCTGACCGCATCCCGGTCGTCATTCACGACAGCGATCTGAAGCGGCTGACCGGCCAGGACGGCTTCGTCTGGCAGCGAACGGCAGCGGAGATGACTGCGCTCACGGTTGGCGGCACAGCAGACCATCTGCCGACCCTGCAGCAGGCACTCGACCTGGTCGATGGTCGTGTGCCGATGGTCGTCGAGCTGAAAGGGGTCCCCGGTCGGGACGAAGGCTTGGTGGAAAGCGTCGGCAAGATGCTCAAGCAGTACAAGGGCAAGGCGGCGATCATGTCGTTCGACCACTGGCTGATCCGCGATTTCCCGAAACACGCGCCCGGCATTCCGGGCGGGCTGACTGCTTATGGCAATGACGTCAAGCTGATCGAGGCGCATTTCGCGATGCTGGCGCACGACATCGCCTTCGCCTCCTACGCCGCCGGCGACCTGCCGAACCGGTTTGTCAGTTTCGTGCGCGAAAGGCTCAAAATGCCGGTCATCACCTGGACCGTGCTCGACCAACCGGCGGTCGACTTGACCTTTAGATACGCCGACCAAATGACATTCGAAGGATTCGAACCCGATCTTGTACAGGTCGCTTGAAACCGAGCTTGCATGGACCGGCACGGAGCTTAAATAAGCCTCATGGATCAAGGCGATGAAGGCGACGGGCAAACGGCGAATGGAGCGTATGCGATCCGGGTTGCCTCCGGCATCGGAGCCTTCACCTGCGCGGAATGGGATGGCCTCGGCGGTACCGCACGCGGCGACACAGAAAACGGCTACAACCCTCTCGTTTCATTCGCTTTTCTGAGCGCACTTGAGGATTCGGGCTGCGCCGTGCGGCGAACCGGCTGGCAGGGCCATCATCTCAGGCTGGAGACAGCGCAGGGAAAGCTGCTCGGTGCCGTTCCCTGCTACCTGAAATCGCATAGCCAGGGCGAGTATGTTTTCGATCACGGCTGGTCGGACGCGTTCGAGCGCGCCGGCGGGCGTTACTACCCAAAACTGCAATGCGCCGTGCCGTTCACGCCGGTCACCGGTCCTCGCCTGCTGGTCAATAAGGGCGGGGACAGTCGCGCCGTGAAAGCCGGCTTGGCAGCGGGCCTGAAGGCGGTGACGGACAAGCTCGGCGTGTCTTCCGCGCACGTAACCTTCGCGCAGCAGAAGGATGTCGGGGCGCTGGAAGCGGCGGGCTTCCTGCACCGCACCGACCAGCAGTTCCACTTCTTCAATGAAGGTTATTCGACCTACGACGATTTTCTCGCCACCCTGGCATCGCGCAAGCGCAAGGCAATGAAGAAGGAGCGGCGCGAGGCGCTCGCTCACGGCATCTCGATCGACTGGCTGACCGGCAGGGATCTCACCGAAAGGATCTGGGACGACTTCTTTGCCTTCTACATGGATACCGGCAGCAGAAAATGGGGGCGGCCCTACCTCAGCCGTGAGTTTTTCTCGATGATCGGCGAGCGCATGGCCGACGACATCCTGCTGGTGATGGCCAAGCGCAATGGACGCTACATTGCCGGCGCTATCAATTTCATCGGTTCCGATGCGCTCTACGGCCGCAACTGGGGCTGCATCGAAGACCATCCGTTCCTGCATTTCGAGGTCTGCTATCACCAGGCGATCGACTTCGCGATCGACCGTAAGCTGAAAGTGGTCGAAGCGGGCGCGCAAGGCGAGCACAAGCTGGCGCGCGGCTATAGGCCGGTGACCATGCATTCGGCGCATTACATCGCGCATTCGGGCTTGCGCAACGCAGTCGCCGACTATCTCAGGCGCGAGCGGCGCGAAGTGGAGCGGATGGGCGACTATCTTGAAGAGCACACACCGTTCCGCAAGGATATGGCGGACGATTAGGGCGACGTGCGTCCAATTGGACGCACAAAGTACGCTCTAACACTTTGAATCTCCGCATCGTACTTTCCGAAAATCAATTCCGATTTTCGGGTCGGTACGGTAGAGCAAGGCACAATCCGGAGCGCACGCCATGGCCGAAGCCACCTACGACAGCAGCAATATCTTCGCGAAAATCCTACGCGGTGAAATCCCGTCGCATCGCGTCTATGAAGATGACGCAGTTGTCGCCTTCATGGATGTGATGCCGCAAGGGCCGGGTCATACGCTGGTTGTGCCGAAGGCGCGGTCGCGCAACCTGCTCGATGCCGATCCGGCAGTGTTCGGCCCGCTCTTCGCAAATGTCCAGAAAGTTGCGCGGGCAGTAAAAAACGCTTTCGATGCCGATGGTGTCACAGTCATGCAGTTCAACGAGCCTGCTTCGGGCCAGACCGTCTTTCACCTCCATGTTCACATCATTCCACGCTTCGAGGGCATCCCCTTGAAGCCGCATAGCGGCCAGATGGAGAAACCAGAAGTGTTGGCTGAGAACGCCGGCAAGATACGAACGGCGCTGGGAAGCTGAAGCCGGGCGTCGCGCACCACGCCTTCGGCCACTCTTTATCCAATAAAAAAGCCCCGTTGCCGGGGCTTTTTAGCTTTCAGGTCATCACCCCTTGCGGGGCAGTTGCGGCACCAGGCTGCGCTTGCCGCCATCCTTGCCCTTAGGCTCCGCCTTCTGCGCGATCGCCTTTTTCGGGACGGGCTTCTTGATGGCAGCTTTCTTGGGTTTCGGCGTGTCGTCCGGTTCTTCCTTCTTCGGCTTGACCGGCGCCTCGTCGGCGAGTGACTCGAGCTTCAGGCCGGTCTCGCCGGTCTCCTTCTGCTCGACGGTGACACGCACCGTGCCGCCCTTCTTGAGCTTACCGAACAGCACCTCGTCGGCCAGTGGCTTCTTGATGTGCTCCTGGATGACCCGGCCGAGCGGCCGCGCACCCATTCGTTCGTCGTAGCCCTTCTCGGCCAGCCAGGCGATCGCCTCCTGCGACAGGTCGAAGGTAACGCCTCGCTCGGAAAGCTGGGCCTCAAGCTGCATGACAAACTTCTGCACCACCTGGTGGATGACCGGAATCGGCAGCGAGCCGAACGGGATGATCGCATCGAGACGGTTGCGGAACTCCGGCGTGAACAGCCGGTTGATCGCCTCGACATCGTCGCCTTCGCGCTTGGTCGAGCCGAAACCGATCGCCGCGCGCTGCGCATCCGAGGCGCCCGCGTTGGTGGTCATGATCAGGATGACATTGCGGAAGTCGATCTGCTTGCCGTTGTGGTCGGTCAGCTTGCCGTGGTCCATGACCTGCAACAGGATGTTGAACAGGTCCGGATGCGCCTTCTCGACCTCGTCCAGCAACAGCACGCAATGCGGATGCTGGTCGACGCCGTCGGTCAGCAGGCCGCCCTGGTCGAAGCCGACATAGCCGGGAGGCGCGCCGATCAGCCGCGAGACGGTGTGGCGTTCCATATATTCGGACATGTCGAAGCGGATCAGCTCGACACCGAGCGAGGCGGCGAGCTGCTTTGCCACTTCGGTCTTGCCGACGCCGGTCGGTCCCGAGAATAGATAGGAGCCGATCGGCTTCTCCGGTTCGCGCAAGCCTGCCCGCGCCAGCTTGATCGCCGAGGTCAACGCCGTGATCGCGGTGTCCTGACCGTAGACGACACGCTTCAGCTCGACGTCGAGACCGGCCAGCACCTTCTCGTCGTCGGCGGAAACCGTCTTCGGCGGAATGCGGGCGATGGTGGCGATCGTCGCTTCGATCTCCTTGATGCCGATGGTCTTCTTGCGCTTGGCCTCCGGCACCAGCATCTGCGAGGCGCCGGTCTCGTCGATCACGTCGATCGCCTTGTCCGGCAGCTTGCGGTCGTTGATGTAGCGCGCCGACAATTCGACCGAAGCCTTGATCGCCTCAGCCGTGTAGCGGACCTTGTGGAACTCCTCGAAATACGGCTTCAGACCCTTCATGATCTCGATGGCGTCTTCGATGGTCGGCTCGTTGACGTCGATCTTCTGGAAGCGCCGCACCAAAGCGCGGTCCTTCTCGAAGAACTGGCGGAACTCCTTGTAGGTGGTCGAGCCGATGCAGCGGATCGTTCCGGACGACAGCGCCGGCTTCAACAGGTTCGACGCATCCATGGCGCCGCCCGACGTCGCCCCTGCCCCGATCACCGTGTGGATCTCGTCGATGAACAGAACCGCGCCCGGATAATCCTCGAGTTCCTTGACGACCTGCTTCAGCCGCTCCTCGAAATCGCCGCGATAGCGGGTGCCGGCCAGCAATGTTCCCATGTCGAGCGCGAAGATGGTGGCGTTGTGCAGAACTTCAGGCACGTCGCCCTCGACGATGCGCTTCGCAAGGCCTTCGGCGATCGCCGTCTTGCCGACGCCGGGGTCGCCGACATAGAGCGGATTGTTCTTGGAGCGGCGGCACAGCACCTGGATGGTGCGGTTGATCTCGGACTCGCGGCCGATCAGCGGATCGATCTTGCCGGCCTTGGCCTTGTTGTTCAGATTGACGCAATAGGCGGTCAGCGCGTCCTGCTGCTGCTTTTTCTTGCCGCCGTCCTCTTGCGGCTCGGCTCCGCTCTGGCCGCCCTGCTCGTCGTCGGCGCCGCGCGGCGACCGCGTCTCGGATGCGCCGGGACGCTTGGCGATGCCATGCGAGATGTAGTTGACCGCGTCGTAGCGGGTCATCTGCTGTTCCTGCAGGAAATAGGCGGCATGGCTCTCGCGCTCGGCGAAGATGGCAACGAGCACGTTGGCGCCGGAGACTTCCTCGCGGCCGGACGACTGCACATGGATCACCGCGCGCTGGATGACGCGCTGGAAACCGGCCGTCGGCTTGGAATCCTCGTCATAGCCGGTAACGAGATTGTCGAGCTCGGTGTCGATATAGGTGAGAACCGTATGCTTCAACTCGTCGAGATCGACGTTGCAGGCCCGCATGACCGCGGCCGCCTCGGTGTCGTCGATAAGGGCGAGCAGCAAATGTTCAAGGGTTGCGTATTCGTGGTGCCGCTCATTGGCGAGCGTCAGCGCCTGGTGAAGCGCCTTTTCCAGGCCTTGGGAGAAAGCCGGCATGTTACCTCACTTCTTCTCCATCACGCATTGCAGCGGATGCTGATTCTGTCGGGCGAAATCCATGACCTGAGACACTTTGGTCTCGGCCACCTCGAATGTATAGACCCCGCACTCGCCCACTCCATGATTGTGAACATGGAGCATGATGCGGGTGGCGGCTTCACGGTCCTTCTGGAAAAAACGCTCCAGCACGTGAACCACGAATTCCATGGGCGTGTAGTCGTCGTTGAGAATGAGGACCCGATAAAGGCTAGGCTTCTTGATCTTGGTCTTGGTGCGCGTGATGACGGCCGTGCCGCGACCGGCCTCATTGCCGTCGCCGCCGTTTTGCATCCGCACTACATCTCTCGTGGCAGTCAAACCAATCGTCACGTAGCCCTGCCTTTTCGAATCCCCATATGAGTTCGACATGTAGGTCTTCGATGGACGATTTTAAGCCCTTCTGTTTAGCTGACAATATGGCTAGGTGGCCAAACTTGACCGATTTTTCGAAATCGTGAAGGCAGCAGAGCCCTCTTTTCAAATTGCCATGAAAAAACCCGGCCGCGCGTTCGCGACCGGGTCTGTAAAAAACCCGGCCGCGCGTTCGCGACCGGGTCTGTCTTGCAGGCCCGAGGGCCATCTTCACATTATAGCGAGATTATTTCGCTTTTGCGACCATTGATTCGAACGGCTTGTAGGCCTCTTTGGCGAGTTCGGCATAGAGATCGCCGATCTTGGTCGCTTCGGTGACGAAGGCTTCGTACGATTGCTTGGCAAAATCGGACTGGATCTCGATCGCCTTCTCCAGCGACTTGGCCGACAAAAGTTTCTCGGCTGCTGCGCTGCCGGCCTCGAAGCTTTTCTTGGTGTACTCGCCCGCCTCGGTGGCGATGGCCTGCGCACCCTTGGAAAGGGATGCGAAGCTCTTCAAGCCGGTGTCGGCAAACTCCTTGCCGTATTTGCTGAAATCTTCATAGGTCTGAGTCATTTCACGCTCCCTTGACAGTTGACGTTGAACAGTAGACGCGCCCTGTCCGGGGCCGCGTTGTGCAATGCAAGTTATATATTGTGCACTGCACAAAAAGTCAATGTTTCACCGAGAGCGGTTCCAGCCGACCGGCGCGGCATACAGGCCCAGCCACCGGCAATGGCTAAGATTCGAATAAAGAGAAGCTCAAGCCCGAGGAAAATGGTGAACACGGTGGTTACCATAAACGGATTGGTAACGCTGACCGCGATAGCTTGCTTGAAGTGAGGCAGGACCTTTGCCGCCTCCAGCAACAAAAAATTCAAAGGAACCATCGGTGCGTCAGGCGTTGTCGGGCATTCTCTCCAAATCCTCGTCCTCTTTGAAAACGATCATGATCCTCGCTTTGGCGATGACATTCGTCGTTGCCGACGCTGCTTCGTCGATGGCGGCGAGGTCAGCGGCCATCGTCATCGATGCCAAGACCGGCAAGGTGCTTTATTCTTCGAATGCCGATGGTCGGCGCTACCCGGCCTCGCTCACCAAGATGATGACGCTTTACCTGGCCTTCGAGGCCATGGCGAACGGCAAGGTCAGCAAGAACTCCCGGGTCGTCTTCTCGGCCAATGCTGCTGCTGAACCGCCAACGAAACTCGGCGTCAGACGGGGCGGCGCGATCACGGTCGAGACCGCGATCCTATCGATGGTGACCAAGTCGGCAAACGACTCGGCAACGGCGCTCGGCGAGCTTCTTGGTGGCAATGAAGCCAATTTCGCCCACATGATGACAGCCAAGGCGCGGGCGCTGGGCATGAAGGGGACCGTTTTCCGCAACGCCCACGGCTTGCCAAATCCCGGTCAATTCACGACCGCGCGCGACATGGCGGTGCTCGGCATCGCGCTGCGGGAGCATTTTCCGCAGTATTACGGCTATTTCTCGCAGCGTTCCTTTCTCTACGGCCGCAAGCGCATCAACGGCCATAACCGCCTGCTTGGGCGCATCAAGGGCGTCGACGGTATCAAGACCGGTTACACCCGCGCCTCCGGCTACAATCTCGTTTCCTCGGTCGACGACGGCGATCGCCGCATCGTCGCAGTGATCATAGGCGGGAAATCCGGCGGCAGCCGCGACAACCAGATGGCCGCATTGATCAACACCTACATGCCGAAGGCATCCTCGCGCGGCAGCGGCATGCTGATCGCCAAGGCCAGCGGCGGCAATCCCATCACCGCGCTGGCAAAAGTGTTCCTGCCCAAGCGCGATGCGCCGACGCCGGACAGCAGGCCGGACGACGATGCCCCGGACGGCGATGCCATTGCCTCGCTAGTTGAGGAAACCGAGCCCGCCGTTGAAGAAACCAGCCCCGTCGCCCAGACCAGGCCCGTCTCTCAGACCAAGAAGGTCAACACAGTGGCCGCGGCCACGGCGGACGATGTGGCGACGGCACGGGTCGCAGCTGCCTACGCCGAACCGGCGGCGGTCGATCCCGTCAACACCGCATCGGTGCCGTCCGGTTGGGCAGTCCAGGTCGCCTCTTCGCCAAAACAATCCGAAGCCCAGGCTCTCCTGGACGAGACGAGCAAGCAGGCGCCTTCGATCCTCGCCGATGCCACAGGTTTCACCGTCGCCTTCGAAAAGGACGGCGTCACCTACTACCGCGCCCGGTTCGGCTTTGGTTCGAAGACTGCCGCCTGGAAAGCCTGCAACGCCCTGAAGAAAAAGAAAATCGAGTGCTACGCCGTCCAGCAATAGACGGCGTCGAAAACATCTCCCGGAAAAATTCTGCGTCGAAGGAGACTAGTTGTGATCGGAGAGCAAGACGTCCTTGGCTTCATTGATCCGCGCCGCCAGAAAAGAAGTGCCGCCGATATCGGGGTGCAAGCGCTGCATCAGGCGGCGGTGCGCCTTGCGGACATCCGCCGCGGCGGCCCCCGCTTCAAGACCAAGGATCTTGTAGGCCTCCTCCTTAGTCATGGCGCCCGAACCTGGCGAAACACCCAGCCCGTCGCCACCATTCGCCTCAGCGTCTTTGCGCCAGATGGGAAATCTGCCGTCAAGATACGTCTCTAGCAACTGGCGGCTCTCCGGGTCGCCGGGGAGTTCGCGATAAAGCTGCTGCAATTCCGCAAGGCTCATCGTGCCAAGCATCTTGCCTTCATGGCGGCCGGCGAGCACGAGCCCCTCCAGACTGCCGGTATCGTGATCAAGCTCCATTTCGAGTGCCGCGGTGCGCACCGTCGAATGCTTGCCCGGCTCCAGTTTCGCCGTCGGCCGCTTCATCCGCATCGAGCCATACCAGGCGAGCGCCGTCGACAGGATCAAGCCGCCGATGCCTTCGCGTCCGACCAGAAGCACGGCGACGCCGATCAGCGCCAGCAGGACGGGGCCAAGCGTCCTCATCCCGCTTGCGAGTTTCGCGGGGTCGGCGCGGAGAAATACCGTGGCCACGCCGAGCAGCACCAAAAGCAACGCCACGAATGCGATAATCGCGCCCATTATTTCCTGCCGCCTCGCAGATGCTCGATCATCAGCCGGTCTTCCGGCCTCCCCCTGGCCTCCAGTGCCTTCAGCCCGCCGGTTGCAAACACGGCGACCGCCGAAAGCAGGCTGGCCAAGGTTGCGGCCGCCCGCCGATCAAATCGAAACCAAGCCCCTTTGGACAGCCGCGCAATTTCCTTGAATGCCTTTTCCGCCTCGGCATCGTGGCCCTCCTGAAAGACGAAGACAGGAACGCCGTGCAGGCCGAGGCTGCCGGCCTTTTCGGCCAGGTCGTCTATATTTTCTTCCATCGCATCGCCGATATAGACCAGCGCGTTGACCTTGGCCGCCGCCGTCTGTTTCAGCGCATGGGCGAGCACCTTGCCGATCTGGGTATGGCCGCTGCGGCATTCGATCCGCGTCATCAGCTGCTTCAGCGCGTCCGTATCGGTGACGAAAGCGGATGAGCGGCACTCGCCAAGACCACGAAAATAAACCAGTTGGACCTTGAGCGCCCCGGCCTTGCCGACGGCGTCGAACATCTCGCCCTGCAGCGCACAGGCGAGATCCCAGGTCGGCTGGCGGCTCATCGTCGCGTCGAGGGAAAGGATCAGCCTGCCTGAACCGGTCGCGGACGCAGCGAGCGTCCTCGCCTGACGGATAAAGGCGTCGATCTCGCCGGTGCTCGATTGGAACTCGACCGGCGCAGGATTGGCCTTTGCGGGCACGGGCTGCTTCTTGTCGCTCATGACATTCAAGATGTGGCGTTGTCGCACAGCTTGCAAGCCCAGCATGAGGCGACTGGAGGGCCAGCGGTCACGGCAGCTTTGAATTTTGGGGGGCCTTCCTAGAGAAGGCCGAGATCGGCAAGCTCGCGCCTGAGTTTCGGCGGCATCTCGACCAGTCCCGCTTTACCCTTGCCGAGATCGGCCGGTGCGTCCGACGGTTTCAGGTAGCGCCAGCCTTGAAAGGCGCGGCGCGGCTGCCATTCGGTGCGCACGACCGCGGGATCGAGCATCAGATGACAGCGGCCGATGCCGTCGTCATCGGTGAAAGGACGGATCTCCGTGATCAACTGGCGGCATTGCACATTGCCCTTGATCACCCAGTAGAGGGAACCGCCATCGGTAACCTCGGCGCCGCGCGTCGGCATCATGCGGGTGGTGTGGTAGTGCTCGACCGGTTCACCGGCGCGCCGCCGTTCGTCGAGGCGGAAGGCGATCCACCCTTCGAGGTCCTCGACGCTGTCGCAGCCGACACAGAGCTTTATGAGATTGAGAGACATGGATTAAGGTTTAGTCCGGCGTGCGAAGGCGTCAACGGTCGGGTCGACTTTCTCCACAGTGCCAGTGTTCGCAGTGCCGAGTCTGGGTCAGCATTCCACGATATTGACGGCCAGTCCGCCGAGGCTGGTTTCCTTGTATTTCTCGTTCATGTCGAGCCCGGTCTGGCGCATGGTCTCGATTGCGGCATCGAGCGGCACGAAATGAACGCCGTCGCCCTTGATGGCCAGCGAAGCAGCGGTCACCGCCTTGACGGCGCCGAGCGCGTTGCGCTCAATGCAAGGCACCTGCACCAGCCCACCGACCGGATCGCAGGTCATGCCGAGATGATGTTCAAGTGCGATCTCGGCGGCGTTCTCGACCTGCTCGGGCGTGCCGCCCATGACGGCGCACAGCCCCGCTGCCGCCATCGCCGAGGCCGAACCGACCTCGCCCTGGCAGCCGACCTCGGCGCCTGAGATCGAAGCGTTGGTCTTGATGATGCCGCCGATCGCCGCCGCGGTCAGCAGGAAATCGCGGATGCTTGGCTGGTCGGCCTCGGGATGGAAATGCAGCCAGTAGCGCAGCACCGCGGGCAGCGTGCCTGCAGCACCATTGGTCGGCGCGGTGACGACGCGCCCGCCGGCGGCGTTCTCCTCGTTCACCGCCATGGCATAGATCGACAGCCAGTCGTTGGCGAGCAGCGGATTGGGCCGGTTCTGCTGCCACTGCTCCTGCAGCTTGTCATGCAATCGCCGCGCGCGTCGGCGCACCTTCAACCCACCCGGCATGATGCCGTCCTGCGACAGGCCACGCTCGATGCAGCTCTTCATGGCGCTCCAGATGCCGTCGAGGCCGGCGTCGAGTTCCTCGCGCGGCATCTGCGTCTCTTCGTTGACGCGCTTCATGTCGGCGATGGAAAGACCGCTTTTTGCCGCCATCGACAGCATCTCGACGGCGTTCTTGAAGGGGTATGGAACCTTCTTGCCTTCCGTCGTCACCGAGCCCTTCACCTTCATCCGCTGCAGTTCTTCCTCGGAAACCACGAAGCCGCCGCCGATCGAATAATAGATGCGCTTGAGCAGCAGGCGATCGTCGGCATCATAGGCGGAGAAGGCCATGCCGTTGGCGTGGCCGGAAAGCGGCGTCTTGCGGTCCAGCACCAGGTCCGTTGCCGGGTCGAAGCGATAGGAGGGATGGCCGGGCGGCGAAATCCGCTTGTCGGCGGCAATACGGTCGACGATGCTGTCCGCTTGATCGGGGTCCACCGTCTGCGGCATCTGGCCGGCAAGGCCGAGCACGACGGCACGGTCGGAACCATGGCCGATGCCGGTATAGGCAAGCGAGCCGTGCAGGCTGGCAGCGAGGCGGTCGACCTTGGCGCCGGCCGGGCGTGGCCAGTCATCTCCCGCGACCTCGTCGAGAAAACGCCGCGCAGCCGTCATCGGCCCCATCGTGTGCGAACTCGATGGTCCAATGCCGATCTTGAACAGGTCGAAAACCGAAAGGAACACGCGCCGCTCTCTCCTATTGGAATTTACATATAGGAATTCCTGTGATGTTTCCGCTCTTTCGAAGATCGCGGCGCTGCACCTGCCGACCTTGTTTGCTCCGGCAGCGACATCGTTGCGTTCCGCCATCGAAGCGGGGCCACCGCTTGTGGTAAAAGGGTCGCATGGGCGATTCCTTTCATTTGTCGACGGCCGACCTCGTGGCGCTGGCCTTCTTCCTTTTCGTATGGGTGCTGCATACGCTCGCCTCCGACGGGAAGCTGGTCAGCCGCATGTCGCTGACGACAGCGATGAACGTCCAGCGCGAAGCCTGGATGCGGACCATGGCCGAACGCGAGATCCGCATCGTCGACACCGCCATTATGGCAGGTCTTCAACAGGGAACCGCCTTCTTCGCCTCCAGTTCGCTGATTGCGATCGGCGGCTGTTTTGCCCTGCTCGGCGCCTCCGATCAGGTTGTTTCGATGCTGAGCGATCTGCCCCTCGGCGCGACATCATCCCGCTCCGCCTTTCAGATGAAGGTGTTCGGATTGGTGCTGATCCTTGCCTATTCCTTTTTCAAGTTCGGCTGGGCCTACCGGCTGTTCAACTATTGCTCGATCCTGATCGGTGCGGTGCCGATCCGGCACGGCAAGGCTTCACGCAACCCGGTCAGCGAAACCGCGGTATGGCGGGCGGCGCGCATGAACATGCTGGCCGGAAAACATTTCAATTCCGGCATGCGCGGCGTCTTCTTCTCGATCGGCTATCTCGGCTGGTTCGTCGACCCAACGGTGTTCGTACTGTCGACGCTGCTGTTGCTGGCGGTTCTGGTGCGTCGCCAGTTCTTCTCGGCGGCGCGGCAAGCCGTGATCGGTCAGCCGCCCGAACCAACACCCGGTCCGGGGAAAAGCCGATCGATGCGGCCCGACAGCCAGTAGGCGACGAGCCCGATCCATTCGCGGACCGCCGTGCTGGCGGTTTGCAGCGAACCGAAGGGATCGTCGCGGAACATGCCGATGCCTTCCTTGCCGGAGGTGCGGTAATCGACCGGCCAAGGAACGGTGGCAAAGCCGGCCTTGTCGAACAGCGCCTTGGCGCGCGGCATGTGGAAGGCCGAGGTCACCAGCAGCCAGGTCTCGCCCGGTTTCGGGGTGACAAGTTGCCGGGTGAAGACGGCGTTCTCGTAGGTGTTGCGGGATTTTTTCTCGAGGATCAGCCGATCGGCCGTCACGCCAAGCGCGGCGAACAGACGCGGCGCCGTCTCTGCATCGCCCTCGCCTTCGCCGATCATTGCGATGGTGCCGCCTGAGATGACGACTGTCGCTGTCGGAAAATGCCGTGCCAGCACGGCCGCCGCGAGCATCCGATCGCCGCTTGCACTCAGTTCATAGCCGCCACGCACGAAATTGATGGCGCCCTCCATGCCGCCGCCGAGCACGACGATGCCATCGACCTTTTCCGGCAGCGGCGGGCGCGGAAACCGCTCTTCGAGCGGGTTGAGCATCAGCGCGCCGAGCGAGGTCCAGGTCGAGAGGGCGAGGATGAGAAAGGCCAGCCAGCTGCCGGTGGCAAACAGCTTTTTACGCCCGACCAAGGCAGCAAGCAACGCAACCAGCAGCAGGATGATCGCCAGATTCAACGGCTGGACGAGGAGCCAAAATACCTTGGAAAGATAGTAGAACATCCCTCACCCTCAGCTGGGAGACGACACTACCACCACTTTTCCGGCTGGAACGTACCCGCCGCCTGCTCGATCACATGGGCGGTCTGGAACAAAGTTTCCTCGTCGAAGGGCCGGCCGATGAGCTGCAGGCCGAGCGGCAGGCCCTTGGCGTCTAGCCCTGCGGGCACGGCGATGCCCGGCAGTCCAGCCATGTTCACCGTCACCGTGAAGATGTCATTGAGGTACATCTTGACCGGGTCGGCGGCCATGTCTTCGTCGGCGATGCCGAAGGCCGCCGATGGCGTTGCCGGTGTCAGGATGACATCAACGCCCGCCGCGAATGCATTTTCGAAATCCCGCTTGATGAGATTCCGCACTTTCTGCGCCTGCAGATAGTAGGCATCGTAGTAGCCGGCGGAGAGGACATAGGTGCCGATCATGATGCGGCGCTTGACCTCGCGGCCGAAGCCAGCGGCGCGGGTCTTTTCATACATGTCAACGATGTCCTTGCCCGGCACGCGCAGCCCGTAGCGGACGCCGTCATAGCGGGCGAGGTTTGATGAGGCTTCGGCGGGCGCGACGATGTAATAGGCGGGTAGCGCATATTTGGTATGCGGAAGCGAAATGTCGACGATCTCAGCACCGGCATCTTTCAGCCAGGCAATGCCTTTCTGCCACAGCGCCTCAATCTCCTCAGGCATGCCGTCGACGCGGTATTCCCTGGGGATCCCGACCTTCATGCCCTTGATCGGCTTGCCGATCGCCGCCTCGTAATCCGGCACCGGCCGGTCGACCGAGGTGGTGTCCTTCGGATCGACCGAGGCCATGGATTTCAAGAGAATCGCGGCGTCACGCACATCGCGGGCGATCGGTCCGGCCTGGTCGAGCGACGAAGCAAAGGCGACAATACCCCAGCGCGAGCAGCGGCCGTAGGTCGGCTTGATGCCGACGGTGCCGGTGAAGGCGGCGGGCTGGCGGATCGACCCGCCGGTGTCGGTGGCGGTGGCGCCGGCACACAGGAGCGCCGAAACGGCGGAGGCCGAGCCACCCGACGAGCCGCCCGGCACAAGCTGGGCATTGTCGAGCGTACGCGCAGTCCGGGTGCCGCCGGCCGAGACAAAACCGCCATCGCCCTGATGCGTGGTCGGCATCACCACCGTGTCGAGGCGCGAACGCCTCCACGGATTGACGACAGGGCCGTAGTAGGAGGTCTCGTTGGAGGAGCCCATGGCGAACTCGTCCATGTTGAGCTTGCCGAGCATGACGGCGCCGTCGGCCCACAAATTGGCGGTGACGGTCGATTCGTAGTGCGGCTTGAACCCGTCCAGCACATGGCTGCAGGCCTGGGTGTGAATGCCTTCGGTGCCGAACAGGTCCTTTATCCCGAGCGGAATGCCTTCGAGCGACCCGCCCTCGCCCTTCGCCAGCTTCGCGTCCGAGTCCTTGGCCATGTCGCGCGCCTTGTCATCGGTAACGACGACATAGGCGTTGAGCGCCGGATTGGCCCGCTCGATCGCCTGGAGATAGGCTTCGGTGATCTCGGTTGCGGTGATTTCCTTGGTGCGCAGCATGGCGCGGGCCTGCGAAATCGTCAGGTGGGTCAGGTCGCTCATCAAGCAAGGCTCTTTTCGTAAAACACCGACCACTCGGCATCAGGGTAGTCCAGCACCGGGCCGCAGCGCGAAAATCCGGCGCGTTCATAGACGGTCCACGCAGCCGGATGGCGGTCGCCGGTTTCCAGCACCAAACGCTTCAGCCCTTCATTGCGCGCCAACGCTTCGATCCGCTCGACGATCCTGGCGCCGATCTTCCGTCCACGATGCGAAGGCCGCGCGTACATGCGCTTGACCTCGCCGACGGCGCCATCGTGGCGCTTCAGCGCGCCGCAGCCGATGGCAAGGCCGGTGTCGCGAGCGATGAAGACGGTTGTGTCATTGTCGGCCATCTGTTCGACGGTCATGTGGAAGCAGTGCTCCGGCGGCGTCAGTTCCAGCAGCGTGTCGTTGAGTTCCTTAACCAGCCCGCGCACGTCGTCCTGCAGCGGCGTCTCGATGGCGATCTCGATTGCCATCGGCCCGCTACTCCACGACCTTCGGAACGAGGAAGAAATTCTCTTCGGTGGCCGGTGCGTTGGCGACGATGTCGGCCGCCTTGCTGCCGTCGGTGACGACGTCCGGGCGCTTCTTCATCTCCATCGGGATAACTGAAGTCATCGGCTCGACGCCGGAAACGTCGACCTCGTTCAATTGCTCGACAAAGCCCAGAATGGCGTTCAACTCGCCGGTCATGCGCTCGGCATCCTCCTCGCTCACCGCAATACGGGCGAGATGCGCGACGCGCTTCACAGTCTTGACATCAACGGACATATTTGTTTGTGCCTCGGGAAAACCAGTCCGCGCTATAGCGGCGCGGCGCGTGCCGCGCAACATACATCGTGCCGAGAACCGGCCCAGAAGGTCCAAGGCAGGGCCACGCCGTCGCAGAGGAAATAGCTGCCGGCTTTGCATCCTCTACAAGGTGATCGTCCCGCCGATCTCCGGCAACGCCACCTTCACGCCGGATCCCTGCAACCCCGCGACGAACTTGTCGGCGGTCTGGTCGATGATCGGGAACGTGCCGAAGTGACTGGGGATGACGGTCTCGAACTGAAAGAAGCGCCGGCAGGCAAGGGCTGCCACTGCGCCACCCATGGTGAAGCGGTCGCCGACCGGCACGATGCCGATCTTCGGCTCATGTAATTCGTTGATCAGCGCCATGTCGGAAAAGATGTCGGTGTCGCCCATGTGATAGAGTGTCTTGTCCTCCGGAAAATGCAGGACGAGACCGCCTGGATTGCCGAGATAAGTGTTCTGGCCATTGTCACCTGGGAATGACGATGAATGCAGCGCCTGGACGAAGGTGGTGGTGAAACCGCCGCAATCGACGGTGCCGCCGATATTGCCGGGATTGATCTTCTTGTCGCTGGCGCCCTTGCCGACCAGGTACATGCAGACCTCGAAATTGGCGACCAGCATGGCGCCGCTTTTCCCAAGCACTTCAAGCGCACCGCTGATGTGATCGCTATGGCCGTGGGTCAAAAGGACATGCGTCACCCCTTCCGCCGGCTCTTCCCAGCCGCCCTTCCATGACGGATTGCCGATCAGATAGGGATCGATGAGGACTTTCGCGTCGGTGGTTTCGATGCGAAATGCGGAATGTCCGTACCAGGTCAGTTTCATGAATGCCTTCCTCGATTTTTGCTTTGCCAAAGGATAGAACGCCGGCAGTGAAATTAAAGTCCCGCAGCGCCCTTTGCGGGCAGCAGTCGAAGGAAAGCCGTTGAGCATCATCACCATCGAAGAGCTGCCGGCGCGGCTCAGCGGCGGCAAGACGCTGGCCGGGCTCGACCTCGGCGACAAGACCATTGGCGTCGCGGTTTCCGACCGGGGCTTTGCCTTCGCCCACCCGCGTCCCGTCATCATGCGCAGGAAATTCTCGCTGGATGCAGCTGTGCTGCTCGGCTTGCTGCAGAAAGAGAACGTCGGGGCCGTGGTGCTCGGTCTGCCGGTCAACATGGACGGGTCGGAAGGCCCGCGCGCCCAGAAATCCCGCGCCTTCGCCCGCAACATGGCTGCTGTGACCGACCTGCCCTTCGTTTTGTGGGACGAGCGACTGTCGACGGTGGCGGCTGAGCGGACGTTGATCGAGATGGATTTTTCGCGCCGCAAACGCGCCGGCAAGATCGATTCCGCCGCGGCGGCCTTTATTCTGCAGGGCGTTCTCGACCGGCTTCAGGCGCTCGGCGTCGGTGCCTGGTCGAAATAGCGGTCGAGCATTATCCTGATCCAGCCACCGATCACCCGGCGGCGGCGGAACGCCCAAAACGCCATGAGCAGCAGACTGTCGAGGATGCAGGCCTTTGCCACCATGCCGGGAATGAGCGCCGGATCGATGCCAAGCATTTCCCCATAGAGCTGGAAGACGAGGTCATGCAATTGGCGGCTCAGCATGACGTAGCCGAAATTGATATCGTTGAGCGACAGGAAGAACCAGCCCCAGAACAGGGCGAGCGGGGCCGCCCATAGCGCGAACAAGGTGCGCATCAGCGGCGATCCCTCAAGTTTGTGTCCGGCCCGAAGCTTGCGTCCGGCCGGCCGGAAATGCGCGAGAGCGCCGAGTTGTGCGCCGCCGCCTTCGCCATCACATGCGCGGCGGCACGGACTTCACCGGTGCCCGGAACCGTTGCGGCAAGGGCCGACCGCCGCTCTGCGAGCATGGCGACATAGGAAGCCAGCAGTGCCGCCAGTTGCACCGCGATAGCCATGAATAGCCCGTTGATGCCTTGCGCGGCGCCGCCGACGACAATCAGCGACAGTACGCCGGAGGCGGAGATGAAGGCGACCCGCACGACGCTGTCGGTGGCGTCCGGATTTGTCGGGTCGCTAAACAGAGTCTCGACAAAAGCCCAGCAGAAGAGCACCGCGACGACCAGCAGCGCTACGGCAAGCGCTGCCACGACGACGGCCTTTTCGAGGTCGACGAAGCTGGTGTTCTGGAGGACGACGCCGAGCACGCCAAGCGCTGCCGCAACACCGCGATTCCCGTCGATGCAGATGAACGCCAGCAGGGCGAAAACGACCGCCCAGTGCAAGGCCAGAAAGGAGCTTAATATATGCCGCATGGCGTTCCTGCTTCCGTAAACAGGACAGTGGGCTTTGCCGCCCGCCATCGCAATGGAAACCATTTGTTAAGGTTAACGGTCATCCACAGCGGCGCGACAGACGACGAGAAACCCTCCCAAGTCTCTTCTCAGGTGACCGGCGGATAGAGCGTATCGATGATCATACGCGCATCATGGCGTGAATCGAGCATGCCATAAGTGTTGCGCCACTGGCCGGCGAGGCGCGTCTCGACGAAGGCGTCGGCGATCCGCCCTGCCCCCAGCCTGCGAAGCTCCGCCGCTGCCGCCGACAGCGCCAGTTGCTCGGTGAGCAGGCGGGCCGAGCCCTCGTCGGTTGCCGCGACCTGCATTGCAGCCTTGAGCACACCGACGGTGCCGCGTCCGCCGGCGCCGAGATCGCGATCGATGCCGGCCAGCACCTCCTCGAACAGGCCCGGTGCACGCCCCAGCACGCGCAGCACGTCGAGCGCCATGACATTGCCGGATCCCTCCCAGATCGAGTTGACCGGAGCTTCGCGATAGTAGCGGGCGAGCGGCGCCTCCTCGACATAGCCATTGCCGCCGAGGCATTCCATCGCCTCGTAGAGCAGCGGTGGTGCGATCTTGCAGACCCAGTATTTGACGACCGGCGTCATGGCGCGCGCGAAGGCCGCCTCGCCGCGGTCGCTGGCCGCCTCGTCGAAGGAGCGCGCCAGCCGGAACGACAGCGCGGTGGCCGCAGCGACGTCGAGCGCCATGTCGGCCAGCACGCGCTGCATCAGCGGCTGCTCGATCAGATTGGTTCCAAACACCTGGCGGTGACGGGTGTGGTGGACGGCCTCGGCCAGCCCGGCACGCATGATCGCCGACGAGGCGATCGCGCAGTCGAGCCGGGTCAGCGTCACCATGTCCATGATCGTCTTGACACCCGCCCCTGGCTCGCCGACCATCTCGCCGATGGCGTTGACGAACTCCACCTCGGACGACGCGTTGGAGCGGTTGCCGAGCTTGTCCTTCAGCCGCTGGAAGCGGAAGCCGTTACCCGACCCATCGCCGAGAATGCGGGGAACGAGAAAGCACGAAAGCCCTTCCGGCGCCTGTCCAAGCACCAGGAACGCATCCGACATCGGCGCCGACATGAACCATTTGTGGCCGGTCAGGCGATAGAAGCTGCTGCCGGCGCGCTCGGCCCTGGTGACGTTGGCGCGGACGTCGGTGCCGCCCTGCTTCTCGGTCATGCCCATGCCCAGCGTCAGCCCGGCCTTTTCGACCGGCGGCTTTTGGCCCTGGTCGTATTTGCGTGTCGTCACACGCGGCGCCCATTCGCGAAAAAGCTTCGGGCTTGCCATCAGCGCTGCCAGCGATGCGCTGGTCATGGTGATGGGGCAGAGATGCCCGGTTTCGAGCTCGGCCGTCAGGTAGAAACGGGCGGCGCGCACCTGATGACGGCGGCCGATCTCGGCATCGCCATTTTCCCAGACCGACGAATGCAGCCCGTTCGCCACCGACCGGCGCATCAACGCGTGATAGGCTGGATGGAACTCGACCAGATCGATGCGCCGGCCCTGCCGGTCATGGGTCCTGAGCTTCGGCGTCTCGACATTGGCAAGGCGGGCCAGCTCCTGCGCCTCGTGCGTCAGCACGAAACGGCCGAGCCCGTCGAGATCCTTGCGCACCGGATCGGAAAAACGCTCGGCAAGCTGGATCAGCAACGGATCGCCCCGCCAGGCGTTGCCGCCTGCCAGCGGCGGCGGCTGGTTCGTCACGTCGTCGGTCACGCATTGTCCTTATCATCATCATCACAAGGCCACGAATCCGAAGCCATCGGCGGTTTATAGCCCAAGCCGCGCAACCCGCGCGACGAAAATACCGGGGAGAAAGGCCGCAATCCAAAGCTGGTGCTTGCAGCCAAAGGTCCTCCACCCTATAGCAGCGCCTTGAGATGACCGACGCTTCGTCCCTGCCACTCTATCCCCACCGCCATCTTCTGGGCATCCGCGATCTTTCCCCCGCCGACATCGAGCTTTTGCTGGACAGGGCGGACCGGGCGGTCGCGATCTCGCGGCAGTCGGAGAAGAAGACCTCGACGCTGCGCGGCCGCACCCAGATCAACCTCTTCTACGAAGCCTCGACCCGCACGCAGTCGTCGTTCGAGCTGGCCGGAAAACGGCTCGGTGCCGACGTCATGAACATGTCGGTGGCCAGTTCTTCGGTGAAGAAGGGCGAGACGCTGATCGACACGGCGATGACGCTGAACGCCATGCGGCCGGACATATTGATCATCCGCCACCAGTCGGCGGGTGCCGCCGCACTGCTGGCGCAAAAGGTCGGCTGCTCGGTGATCAATGCCGGTGACGGCGCCCATGAGCACCCGACGCAGGCGCTGCTCGACGCGCTGACCATCCGCCGCGCCAGGGGCCCGCTGTCGAAGCTGATCGTGGCGGTCTGCGGCGACATCCTGCATTCGCGCGTGGCGCGTTCCAACATCATGCTTCTCAATGCGCTCGGCGCCCAGGTCCGCGTCGTGGCGCCGTCGACGCTTCTGCCTGCCGGCATCGAGAAAATGGGCGTGATCGTCACCCGTTCGATGGCCGAAGGGCTCAAGGACGCGGATGTGGTGATGATGCTGCGGCTGCAGCGCGAGCGCATGGAAGGCGCTTTCGTGCCTTCGGTGCGCGAATATTTCCACTATTTCGGCCTCGATGCCGAGAAGCTGAAGGCGGCCAAGGACGGCGCTCTGGTCATGCATCCCGGCCCGATGAACCGCGGCGTCGAGATCGCCTCGGAAATCGCCGACGGTCCGCAGAGCGTCATCCAGGAACAGGTGGAGATGGGTGTTGCCGTGCGCATGGCGGTGATGGAAGCCCTGCTCGACCCCCGCCGCAATCGTGAGGACCGCAACCTCGAGGGCCGCGGCGCATGAACACAACGGTCTTCAGCCGGGCGCGCATCGTCGATCCGTCGCGCGGCATCGACGAGGTCGGCACGGTCATTGTCGAGGGCCGCAGGATCGTCGCTGCCGGCAAGGCGGCATTGAACCAGGGCGCTCCGCAAGATGCCGTCGTCATCGACTGCGCCGGCAAGGCTGTTATCCCCGGTCTGATCGATGCGCGCGTCTTCATCGGCGAACCGGGCGGTGAGCACCGCGAAACCATCGCTTCGGCCAGCGTGGCGGCGGCCGCCGGCGGCGTCACTTCCATCGTCATGATGCCCGACACCGACCCGGTGATCGACAATGTCGCGCTCGTCGAATTCGTGCTGCGCACCGCCAAGGACACGGCCATCGTCAACATCTTTCCGGCGGCTGCGATCACCAAGGGCCTCGAAGGCCGCGAGATGACCGAATTCGGGCTGCTGCGCGAGGCCGGCGCGGTCGCCTTCACCGACGGGCGGCACACCATATCAAGCGCACTGGTAATGCGCCGCGCGCTGACCTATGCGCGCGATTTCGGCGGCGTGATCGCTCATGAAACCCAAGACCCCGACCTCGCCTCGTCAGGCGTCATGAATGAAGGCCTCTATGCCAGCTGGCTCGGCCTTGCCGGCATTCCGCGCGAGGCCGAGTCCATTCCGCTGGAGCGCGACCTTGCGCTGGCGCGGCTGACCGGCGGCGCCTATCACGCGGCCAAGATCTCGACGGCCATGGCGGCAAACGCGATAACGCGGGCGAAAGCCGACAGCGCGAATGTCACAGCAGGCGTCTCGATCCACAATCTGTCGCTCAATGAGAACGATGTTGGCGAATACCGCACCTTCTTCCGGCTGACACCGCCGCTGCGCGCCGAGGAAGACCGGATGGCGATGATCGAGGCGGTCAAGGACGGCACGATCGACCTCATCGTATCCTCGCACGACCCGCAGGACGTCGACACCAAGCGCCTGCCCTTCGCCGACGCCGCGGCCGGTGCCATCGGACTGGAAACGCTGCTGGGTGCGGCGCTGCGGCTCTATCACAATGACGACGTGACGCTGCTTAGATTGGTTGAGACATTGTCCACGGCGCCGGCAAGACTGTTCGGCCTGCCCGGCGGCACGCTGAAGCCGGGTGCGGTCGCCGATCTTGCGTTGGTCGATCTCGACGAGCCATGGATCGTCAGCGAAAGCGGCATCCGTTCGCGCTCGAAAAACACCTGTTTCGAAGGCGCGCGGCTGCAGGGCAAGGTCTTGCAAACGATGGTGGCGGGCCGCACAGTGTTTTCAGCCTAATGCATGTCGCGCAAAAGTGTGCAGCGGTTTTGCGATAACGACATGCATAAAACAGCAACCTAAAGCGCGTCGCATGAGGCCGGTCAAAACGCGACGCGCTTTAGGGCATATCTGGGGGAACAATGGCTTACGGCATCGTCTTGGCGCTGGTGTTCGGTTATCTGCTCGGCTCGATCCCGTTCGGGCTCCTGATCACCCGCGCCGCCGGTCTTGGCGACGTCCGCAATATAGGCTCCGGCAATATCGGCGCCACCAATGTACTGCGCACCGGCAACAAGGGCCTGGCCGCCGCCACGCTGCTGCTCGACGCGCTGAAAGGCACGGCGGCTGTGCTGATCGCTGGTCGCTTTGCAGCGGAACTCGGGCCTTGGGCCGGCCTCGGCGCTTTTTTCGGCCATCTCTTTCCGGTCTGGCTCGGCTTCAAGGGCGGCAAGGGTGTCGCCACCTATCTCGGCGTGCTGACCGCCCTTGCCTGGCAGGTGGCGCTGATCTTCGCCGTCGTCTGGCTCGCCGCTGGTTTCCTGTTCCGCTATTCCTCGCTGGCGGCGCTCACGGCAGCAGTTGTCGTGCCGATCGCGCTCTATGTCCTCAGCACGCCTGAGATTGCCGGGCTCTTCGTGCTGATGAGCCTGATCGTCTTCATAAAACACCGGGCCAACATTGCGCGGCTGCTGGCCGGCACCGAGAGCAAGATCGGGGCCAGGGAGTGAGCCAGCGCGCCGCCGGGCCGCGACTCAGCGACCGGCAGCGGTTGAGCTGGCTTCGTTTGATCCGCACACCGAATGTCGGCCCGGCCACCTTTCGCGACCTGATCAACCGCTTCGGCTCGGCCGAGACGGCGCTCGAGATGTTGCCCGAGCTGATGATTTCGGGCGGCGCCAGAAAGAGCGTCCGCATCCCGTCGATGGCCGAGGCCGAGGCGGAACTGGAGACCGCCCGGCGGGCTGGGGCCCGCTTCGTCGGCATCGGCGAGGCCGACTATCCGCCGCTGATGAAAAGCATGGACCATCCGCCGCCGCTGCTCGCGGTCAAGGGCGAAGGTGCGGTGTTCCGGCTGCCGGCGGTTGCTATCGTCGGCGCCCGCAACGCCTCGCTGGCCGGGATCAAGATGGCGCGGACGCTCGCCGCCGAACTCGGCCGCGACGGCTACGGGATCGTCTCCGGCCTGGCGCGCGGCATCGACACGGCAGCACATCAGGGCAGCCTTGCGTCAGGCACGATCGGCGTGCTGGCCGGCGGCCTCGACCTGCCCTACCCGCCCGAGAATGCCGGGCTGTGCAACGAGATTGCCGAGCGCGGCGGCGCCATCATTTCGGAAATGCCATTCGGCTGGCAGCCGCGCGCCCAGGATTTTCCGCGCCGCAACCGCCTTGTCGCCGGTGCAGCATTGGGGCTGGTCGTGGTCGAGGCCGCGCAACGCTCCGGCTCGCTGATCAGCGCCAGGCTTGCAGGCGAGATGGGCCGACTGGTCTTCGCCGTCCCCGGCTCGCCACTCGATCCGCGCGCCGCCGGCGCCAACGCCTTGCTCAAGGACGGCGCCACCCTGGTCACCGATGCATCGGACATTACCGGTGCGATCGCGCCGCTGGTCGGCGCGCTGGTGCCAAGGACAGCACCCTTCGAAGAGCCGCCCGACTTTTCGGCAACACCGCCACCCGGCGAGGGCGACCGCGCCCGCGTCGTCGAAGCTCTTGGCCCGACGCCGGTGGCGGTCGACGAAATCATCCGCCACACCGGCCTGCATCCCGCCCAGGTTTTCATGGTGCTGTTGGAACTCGACCTCGCCGGCCGGCTGGAGCGCCACGCCGGCGGGAAGGTCTCGCTGGTGTGATCGGAGTTTTCCGGATGTCTCAGCGCACGATTCTTGGGAAAACCTGCCCCGATGCTATGAGGCGCTTACCAATACAATGGTGGGCGACGGGGCGGGCGGGTAGGAGAACGCTGCTGTGCTATCGTCTTGCGGTCGGCAGCCATCTGACGCCGGAACAGGTGCGCCGTGAGCGTTTCGCAGTGTCATAGGCTCTGGCTATGCTCCACCGGATCAGCCTAAATAATTGACTTTTCATATGAAACAATGGTGAGCGCGCAGGGATTCGAACCCTGGACCTACTGATTAAAAGTCAGTTGCTCTACCGGCTGAGCTACGCGCTCCCGCGGGCTCAGAATGCCGCCCTCGAAATTGCGCGGAACATAGGGAGAGTGCCTCGAGCGGTCAACCGGAAAAAGTGGGCACGTAAGCCGGGCTTTTCGCGGTCTCATGGCGCCTCGCAAAACGTCTCGACAAGGTCGGAGTTGCTGTCTCGCACAAAACCGAGACGCGTTACAAATCAGCAGCTTGCTATTTTTCGCGGAACAATTGCGCAACCCTGCCCGTTTTTGTCGCTACAAGGGACGACGCTTTCAAGGAGAAGATCATGAACAGGATCATGTCGGGCTTGCTGGCGACCGCGCTGTCAGCGTCATTCGCTGTAGCACAAATCGTGCCCGTCAACGCCCAGCCCATCTACGTGCCGCTGGGTCAGAACGTCTCGTCGGATGTACAGAACGTTCAGTATGAATGGCGGAGGAAGCGGGATTTCTCCCGCCGCGATTTCCGCCGTGATTTTTCCCGTCGCGATTTTCGTCGTTTCGCCCGCGACGACGATTTCAGGTATTGGCGCGGCTATCGCGGCTATCGCTACTATCGTCCCGGCTATCGCCGTTACGGCGACTACTGGTTCCCGCTGGCTGCCTTCGCTACTGGGGCGCTGATCACCGGCGCGATCGTCAACAACCAGTACCGCCGCGTCTATCGAGGCGATGCCCACGTGCAGTGGTGCTACAACCGCTACAGATCTTACCGGGCCTATGACAACACGTACCAGCCTTACTACGGCCCCCGCCGGCAGTGCATCTCGCCCTATTGATAAACCCAGGGCAGAGTTGAATAAAGGTAGTTGAGCCTGCGCCGACAACGGCGCAGGCTTTTCGGTGCGCGAACTTACAGCATGCTCAGCGTCCGGCGCACAGCATCGCGCCAACCCGCCAGCTTTGCGGAACGGACCGAAGCTCCCATATCCGGCTTGAATCTCCGTTCGAGCGCCCAGCTCTTGGCGAATTCCCTTGTCTTCGGCCAGACGCCCGCCTTCGAACCGGCCAGCCAAGCCGCGCCGAGCGCCGTCGTCTCCAAAATGGTTGGGCGGTCGACCGGCGCATCGAGGATGTCGGCAAGCCGCTGCATCGTCCAGTCCGACGCCACCATGCCGCCATCGACCCTGAGAACGGTCTTCGCTGACGCGCCCCTCCAGTCCTTGCGCATGGCATCGAGCAGGTCGCGGGTCTGGAAAGCCACGGATTCCAATGCGGCGCGGGCAAATTCGGCCGGGCCCGAATTGCGGGTCAGCCCGAAGATGGCGCCGCGCGCCGCGGCGTCCCAATGCGGCGCGCCAAGCCCGACGAAAGCCGGCACCAGATAGACTTCTTGAGTCGGATCGGCGCTCGCCGCCAGCACGCCGCTCTGCTCGGCTTTGCCGATCACCTTGATGCCGTCACGCAGCCACTGCACGGCGGCACCGGCGATGAAGATCGACCCTTCCAGCGCATACGTGGTCTTGCCGTTCAGCCTGTAGGCAATGGTCGTCAACAACCGGTTCTTCGAGCGCACCAGATCGCTGCCGGTGTTGAGCAGCG
The DNA here is from genome assembly GCF_055901575.1 of Mesorhizobium sp. WSM4842. Taxonomy (NCBI): domain Bacteria; kingdom Pseudomonadati; phylum Pseudomonadota; class Alphaproteobacteria; order Hyphomicrobiales; family Phyllobacteriaceae; genus Mesorhizobium; species Mesorhizobium sp. WSM4842. The sequence continues at coordinate 4,333,296 of NZ_CM148372.1, read as the reverse complement.
CGAAGCAGCCGGTGCCATAGGTGGATTTCATCATGCCCGGCTCAAAACAGGCCTGGCCGATGGTCGCCGCGTGCTGATCGCCAGCCACGCCGAGGATCTTTATTTCTGCGCCGAACAGGCTTTTCTCTGTGATTCCATAATCGTCGGCGCAATCCTTCACCTGCGGCAGCATTTTTCCCGGTATGCCAAGAATGGCCAGAAGCTCGTTGTCCCAGGCATTATCTTCGATGTTGTAGACCAGCGTTCGCGAGGCGTTGGTGGCGTCGGTGGCGTGAACTTTGCCGCCGGTCAGCCGCCAGATCAGAAAGCTGTCGATGGTGCCGGCCAGCAACTCGCCCTTCTCGGCGCGTTTTCTGGCACCCTTCACCTTGTCCAGCATCCAGGCGATCTTGGTGCCGGAGAAGTAGGGATCGAGCAGCAGGCCGGTCTTTCTGGTAAACTTCTTCTCCAGCCCCTGCTTCTTCAATTTCTGGCACAGCGGTGCAGTGCGGCGGTCCTGCCAGACAATCGCGTTGTGGATCGGTTTGCCGGTCGCCCGGTCCCAGATGACGACGGTCTCGCGCTGATTGGTGATGCCGATTGCCGAGATGTCGGCGGCCTTTCGCCTGGCAGCAGCCAAGGCTGCCTTGCAGGTCGAAACGACCGTGTCCCAGATTTCCTCTGGATCGTGCTCGACCCAGCCGGAGGCCGGATAGTGCTGGGCAAACTCCTTTTGTCCGCTGCCCACGAGTTTCATGGACCCGTCGAACACGATGGCGCGGCTGGACGTGGTGCCCTGGTCGATCGACAAGATGTATCCGGTCATGCTGTCTACCCCTCAGTTACAACGAAGGGAGACGGCTCGCGCCGCCTCCCTGTGGTCTCTTTCCGCTTTGGCGGTTCGGCAAGCCTACTGGGTGGTCCAGCGCTTGATCAGTTCCTCATAGACGATGGTCTCGCCTTTCGGCTTCTCGTTCTCGAGTTTGGCCTTAGGACCGTTCGGCTTGCCCAACCATTCGGCCGGATCTTTCGGCTCGTTGAGTCGCGGACCACAGCCGCCATAGACCTTAGCGGACTCGTCGGCGGCCTGCATGCGGGCCATCGTGATGTCCATTTCCTCAGCGAGGCGATCCATCGCCTGTTGCGGCGTGAACGCCCCGGAGTTCACGTCGCCGATCTGCTGCCACCAGATCTGGGCGAGCTTCGGGTAGTCGGGCACGTTGATGCCGGTCGGCGACCAGGCGACCCGGTCTGGAGAGCGGTAGAACTCCACCCAGCCGCCGAGTTTGGGCGCACGGTCGGTAAACGACTGATGCCGAATGTCGGAATCGCGGATCAGAGTGAGCCCGACATGGGACTTCTTCAAAGACACGGTCTTCGACACGACGAACTGCGCATAAAGCCAGGCGGCCTTGGCACGATCGGCCGGGGTCGATTTCAGGATCGTCCAAGAGCCCACGTCCTGATAGCCGATCTTCTGCCCTTCCTTCCAGTACGGGCCGTGCGGCGACGGGGCCATGCGCCACAACAAATTGCCCTGATCATCGACCGTGTTGTTGCCTTCCGACTTGGGCTTCACCATGTCGGCGAGGAAAGCCGTGTACCAGAAGATCTGCTGGGCCACGTTGCCTTGGCTCAGCGCGGGCAGCGACTGGTAGAAATCATAGCTCGCTGCTCCGGGAGGCGCAAAGTTGCGCAGCCACTCGTCCCACTTTGCGATGGCATAGACCGACGCCGGACCATTCGCCTCGCCACCGCGCGAAACACTCGCGCCGACCGGATTGCAGGTGCCCGCCTCCATGCGAATGCCCCATTCGTCGATCGGGATGCCATTCGGCTCGCCGGGGCTGCCGGTGCCGGCCATGGACAGCCACGCGTCAGTCATGCGCCAACCGAGATCGGGTGCGCGCTTGCCGTAGTCCATGTGTCCGAAGACCTGCACGCCGTCGATTTCCTTCACGTCCTTGGAGAAGAATTCGGCGATATCCTCGTAGGCGGACCAGTTCACCGGGACGCCGAGATCGTAGCCATACTTGGCCTTGAACTTTTCCTTGAGTTCCGGCTTGTCGAACCAGTCCTTGCGGAACCAGTAGAGGTTGGCGAACTGCTGGTCCGGGAGCTGGTAGAGCTTGCCGTCCGGGCCGGTCGTGAACTTGATGCCAATGAAGTCTTCGAGATCGAGCGTCGGAAGGGTGACATCCTTGCCTTCGCCGGCCATGAAATCGGTGAGATTCACGGCAAGCTGCAGCCGCGAATGGGTGCCGATCAGGTCGCTGTCGTTGACATAAGCGTCATAGAGGTTGCGGTTGGTCTGCATCTGGGTCTGCACGGCCTGGACGACTTCGCCCTCGCCGAGGATCTGGTGGTTGACCTTGATGCCGGTGATCGCCTCGAACGCCTTGGTGAGCACGGTCGATTCATAGGTGTGTGTCGGGATACCTTCCGACAGCACGTTGACTTCCATGCCGGCGAAGGGTTTCGCAGCATCGACAAACCATTGCATTTCGGCTTCCTGAGCCGAGCGATCAAGGGTCGAAAGACCATTGATTTCCGTGTCAAGGAATGTCTTGGCTTCGTCCATGCCTGCATAGGCCTGACTGGCCCCGAGCAGCAGGACTAGTGCCGTTGTCGATGTTAGTAGGTGACGTCGCATGAGGTTCCTCCCATTTCGGTTTCAAGTGCGATCGGAGCGGTCGTTGTGCGGCCGCTCCAACAGTTTCTCCCCCTAGACGAATCGAAAAACGCCGATGGCGTAGACGATCGAGAGGGCGAGTGCCCACCACAGGTTGGGTCCGACAAGACCCAGCCAAGCGAGATGGATATAGGCGCTGCCTAGCAGCGAAATGAACAGTCGGTCGCCACGCGTAGTATCGAGGCCGAGAATGCCATGGCGCGGCGCTCCGCCAGGACTGGCCCACTCCCACGCGGTCATCCCGACCAGAAGAAGCAGGATCACGCCGAAGAAGGTGGCGGTCTGCCAAGTCCAGGCCATCCATGACAGATCCATCGTCTTTATTCCTTCCCTGCGCCGCCGCTAGACGCGGCCGAGCGCAAACCCCTTGGCGATATAGTTCCGGACGAACCAGATGACGATCGCGCCCGGAACGATGGTGAGCACGCCGGCGGCCGCGAGCAATCCGAGTTCGTAGCCCGATGTGCTCGCCGTCCGGGTCATCACGGCGGCGATCGGCTTCGCGGCGACAGACGTCAGCGTCTTGGCGAGCAACAGCTCGACCCAAGAGAACATGAAGCAGAAGAACGCCGTGACACCGATGCCGGAAGCGATCAGCGGCATGAATATCTTCACGAAGAACCGCGGCCAGGAATAGCCGTCTATGAAGGCCGTCTCGTCGATCTCTTTCGGCACGCCGGACATGAAGCCTTCGAGAATCCACACTGCGAGCGGTATGTTGAACAGGCAGTGCGCCAGCGCAACGGCCCACGGCGTGTCGAAGAGATTGATGGCCGAGTAGAGCTGGTAAAACGGCAGCGCGAAAACCGCCGGCGGCGCCATGCGGTTGGTCAGCAGCCAGAAGAACAGGTGCTTGTCCCCAAGGAAGCGGTAGCGCGAGAAGGCATAGGCAGCGGGCAGCGCCACGCTGACCGAAATCGCAGTGTTGATAAATACATAGCTGATGGAGCTGATGTAGCCATTGTACCAAACGGGGTTGGTGAGGATCTCGACATAGCTCGCCACCGTGAAACTGCGTGGCCACAATGAGAAGCCGCCGAGGATTTCGTTCGTAGTCTTGAACGACATGTTGAGCAGCCAGTAGATCGGCAGCATCAGGAAGATGATGTAGACCGTCGGCACGAGCCAAAGGAAGCGCGCCTCCCGGCCGCGTCCGCTCATTACGCTCGCCGACCGGAGACCCGCCGCATTCGACGCCGGTGGCGGCGTTGTCTGCTCTCGCATCAAAACGTCGCTCCTTTTATCCCCAAGGCCTTCCTTCACCGATGTCATCTCAGCTCTCCGCTTCGGATTGGGTCATCAGGGTGTAGAAGAGCCACGACACCAGCAGCGTCATCAGGAAGTAGATGATGCTCATGGCCGCCGCGATTCCGAGGTTGAATTCGCCGAGCGCTGCCTTGACAAGATCGATCGACAGGAAGGTCGTGGCATTGCCCGGTCCCCCGCCTGTCAGTACGAACGGTTCAGTGTAGACCATGAAGGAATCCATGAACCGCAGCAGCATGGCAATGGTCAGCACGCGCTTCATCTTGGGCAGTTGGATAAAGCGGAACACCGACCAGCGTGATGCACCGTCAATCTTTGCAGCCTGATAGTAGGCGTCGGGTATCGAGACGAGGCCTGCATAGGCAAGCAGCACCACTAGCGAGGTCCAATGCCATACGTCCATCAGGACGACGGTGAACCACGCCGACAGCGGCTGGCTGGTGAAATTGTAGCTGATGCCCATCGCGTTGATAACATAGCCGAGCAGCCCGATGTCCGGCAGCGCAAAGATGTTCCACATGGCGCCGACGACGTTCCATGGGATCAGCAACGGCAGCGACATCAACACCAGGCAGACCGCGACCCATGGGCCGGAACGCGGCATGGCAAGCGCCACCGCCACGCCTAGCGGCACCTCGATCAGCAGGATTAACCCGGTGAAGGCGAACTGGCGCAGGAGCGATGCGTGGAAGCGCGGCGAATTAAGGACTTCCTGGAACCACTTAACGCCTTCAAAGAAGAACAGGTTGTTTCCGAACGTCTCCTGAACTGAATAGTTGACCACCGTCATCAGCGGGATGATTGCGTTGAACGCCACCAGCACCAGCACCGGCAGCACCATGAACCAAGCCTTGTTGTTCCAGGTCTTATCCATGCTCAGCCTCCCATCTCGACGCGCCAGGAATCGGCATAGATATTGATTCCTGCCGGGTCGAAAGCGATCTTCGGATCGGCGGGAATGTCCTCGTCCTCGCCGATGATCGCCGCGATGTCGCGGCCTTCGAAACTGGCGCGCACCACCTTGTGGCGGCCGATATCCTCGACCTTGCGGATTGAAACCGGCATGCCGCTGGCGCCAAGCCTGATATATTCGGGGCGGATGCCGAGTTCGATCGCGCCGGTGATCCCGGCCTTGGGCGCGCCCGGCAGTTCGATGGTCTGGCTGCCGAGCCGCGCGCTCCTGCCTTCGACCGCGACCGGCATGACGTTCATGCCCGGCGAGCCGATGAAATAGCCGACGAATGTATGCTTGGGACGCTCGAACAGTTCGGCTGGAGAGCCGATCTGCACGATCTCGCCCTCATACATGACGACGACGTTTTCGGCGAAAGTAAGCGCCTCGGTCTGGTCGTGCGTGACATAGACCATGGTGAAACCGAAGCGCCTGTGCAACTGCTTCAACTGCGAGCGCAGCACCCACTTCATATGCGGATCGATGACGGTCAGCGGCTCGTCGAACAGGATCGCGTTGACATCGGAGCGCACCAGCCCGCGCCCGAGCGAGATCTTCTGCTTCTGGTCGGCGGTCAGCCCCCTCGCCTTTCGCTTGGCCATGTCGGCCAGACCGGTCATTTCCAGGGTTTCGCGCACCTTGCGGTCGACGTCGGGTTCCGAAACGCCGCGGTTGCGCAGCGGGAAGGCCAGGTTGTCGTAGACGGTCATGGTGTCGTAGATGACCGGGAACTGGAACACCTGCGCGATATTGCGCTCCTGCGTCGACAGATTGGTCACGTCCTTGCCGTCGAACAGAAGCTCGCCATGCGACGGATACAACAGGCCGGAAATAATGTTGAGCAGCGTGGTCTTGCCGCAGCCCGACGGCCCCAGCAGCGCATAGGCGCCGCCGTCCTCGAAGGCGTGATGCACCTCCTTCAGCGCATAGTCCTTGTCCGACTTCGGATGCGGCCCGTAGGCGTGGCGGATATGGTTGCAGTCTATGCGCGCCATGTGCCCTCCTCCCTCAAGCCGCCAGCATCTGTGGCGGCGCGGCCGAGCGGCCGTTCGCGTCGAAAACCATGATGTGCCGCGGATCGATGAACACCTCGATGGTCTGGTCCGGCTCGAACACCAGGATGCCGTGCTCCAGCATCACCCAGCGGACATCGGCGAAGTCGAGATGCACAAAGCTTTCAGAACCGGTGATCTCGGTCACCGAGACCTTGGCTTTCACCGGAACCGCCGACGGGCTCGGCCGGGCAAGAGAGAGATGGTGGGGCTGGAAGCCGATCGTGTAACTCGTATCGGCAATACCGGCGAGTTCAGCCGGCACCGGGAGGTTCACCCCACCATCAAGAAGGAAGCTCGAACCGCTCTTCTTCAGCACGATCGTGTTGAGCGGCGGATCGGCGAATGTCTTGGCCGTGACGAGGTCGTTCGGCCTGCGGAAGACGTCGATCGTCGGGCCGAACTGGGTGATGCGGCCTTCGGAAAGCGTCGCCGTGTTGCCGCTGAGCAGCAAGGCTTCATGCGGCTCCGTCGTGGCGTAGACGAAGATGGTGCCGGTCGCCGCGAAGATTTTCGGCAATTCCGCACGCAGCTCCTCGCGTAGCTTGTAGTCGAGATTGGCGAGCGGCTCGTCGAGCAGCACCAGGCTGGCGTTCTTGACGATGGCGCGCGCCAGCGCGGTGCGCTGCTGCTGGCCGCCGGAGAGGCTGAGCGGTGTGCGGTCGAGGAAGGGCGTCAGCTTGAGAAGGGCTGCGGCATCGCGCACCTCCTTGTCGATCTTTGCCCGCTCGGTCCCGGCCACCCTCAGCGGCGAGGCGATGTTCTCGTAAACGGTCATCGCCGGATAGTTGATGAACTGCTGGTAGACCATGGCGACGTTGCGCTTCTGCACCGGGATGCCGGTGACATCCTTGCCATCGAACCAGACCGAACCGGATGTCGGCACATCAAGGCCGGCCATCAGCCGCATCAGGCTGGTCTTGCCGGAAAGCGTCGGTCCGAGAAGGACGTTGAGTGAGCCGTGCTGGAGCGTCAGCGACACGTCGCGTATATGCTCCGTCGCGCCGATCGTCTTCGTCACGTTTCTCAGTTCCAGCATGATGCCTCCTCCCAGGCTTTCTGCATCACTATTCGGCAGCCGCGACATGGCGCCGGCTTATCCCGCGCATGAATTCGTCGAGCGCTGCCGCCTGCTCGCGGCTCAGATGCAGGCCGCGCTTGGTCCTGCGCCACAATACATCTTCGGCCGTCATCGCCCATTCATTTTGAACGAGGTAGCGCACCTCGGCCTCGTAGAGATCGGCGCCAAAGTTGCGGCCAAGGTCGGCATTCGACCTGGCGAGGCCCAGCAGCATCCTTGCGCGAGTCCCGTAAAGCCGGGTCAGGCGGCGCGCCAGACGCGCATCGAGGAACGGATAGGCCGTCTTCAGTTTCGCCACTTCGGCGTCGAAGCCGCTGGCCGGGAAATCGCCGCCCGGCAGCGGCGCGTTTGCCGTCCACGGCTTGCCGCGCTTGCCGAGAAAACCCTCGATTTTCTCGAGCATCGATTCCGACAGCCGGCGATAGGTGGTGATCTTGCCGCCGAAGGTGTTGACGATCGGCGCCGCGCCATCGCCGCCGTCGGTCTTCAGCACATAATCGCGGGTCGCTTCCTGCGCCTTCGAGGCGCCGTCGTCATAAAGCGGGCGCACGGCGGAATAGGTCCAGACGATGTCCGAACGCTTGACCGGTTGCGCGAAATATTCGCTCGCCGCAGCACAGAGGTAATCGATCTCGGCGTCGCTGATCTTCACGTCATGCGGGTCGCCGGAAAAGTCCTGGTCGGTGGTGCCGATCAGCGTGAACTCTTCCTCGTAGGGGATGGCAAAGATGATGCGGCCATCCTTGTTCTGAAAGAAATAGGCGCGCGGATCGTCGAATTTCTTGCCGATGACGATATGGCTGCCCTGTACCAGCCGGACATTGTGCACGTCGTTCAAGCTGACCGCAGCCGACAGCACGTGGTCGACCCATGGGCCGGCGGCGTTGACCAAAAGCCGCGCCTTGACCTCCTCGGTGTCGCCGGTCTGCGTGTTTTCCAGGCTGACCGTCCAAAGCTCGCCTTCACGGCGTGCGCCGACGACTTTCGTGCGGGTTCGGATCGTTGCGCCGCGATCGGCGGCGTCGCGGGCGTTCAACGCCACCAGCCGCGCATCGTTGACCCAGCCGTCGGAATATTCGAAGGCCTTGCGGAACAACGGCTTCAGCGGCTTGCCGGCTGGGTCCTTTGCCATGTCCAGCGTCTTGGTCGCCGGCAGCAATTTGCGCCCGCCAATGTGGTCGTAGAGGAAAAGCCCGAGCCTGATCAGCCAGGCCGGGCGCAGGCCCTTGACATAGGGCAGCACGAAGCGCATCGGCCAGATGATGTGCGGCGCGTTCTTCCAGAGAATTTCGCGTTCCATCAGCGCTTCGCGCACCAGGCGGAATTCGTAGAATTCAAGATAGCGCAAGCCGCCATGGATCAGTTTGGTCGAGCCGGAGGACGTGCCGCTGGCCAGATCGTTCATTTCGGCAAGGAAGACCGAGAAGCCGCGCCCAACCGCATCGCGGGCGATGCCGCAGCCGTTGATACCGCCACCGATGACGAAGATGTCATGGATCGGGGGTGCGCTCACAATAGTCCTCCCGGATTTCGCATTGCAGCATTTTTAGGTTTTTACGAAACCGTGATGGGATTATTTCGAAATGAGAACGAATGTCAAACGAAATATAAACGGCGACAATTGCCGCAACGGCACCCACTAGGAGAGCGACGTTTCGATCAGCTGAACCTCTGCCTCCTGGCAGATCTTGCGCACCGACGGGATGTCGCAGCGGTCGGTGATGAAAGTGTTGACCTGCGACAGATGGCCGATGCGGACCGGCGCTGTCCGTTCGAACTTGGTCTGGTCGGAAACGAGGATGACATGCCGGGCATTGGCGATGATCGCCTGCGCCACCTTCACTTCACGAAAATCGAAATCGAGCAGCGCGCCGTCATGGTCGATCGCCGAGGCGCCGATCACCGCGTAGTCGACCTTGAACTGCCTGATGAAATCAACCGCCGCCTCGCCGACCACGCCACCGTCTGAGCCGCGCACGACGCCGCCGGCGATCACCACTTCGATCGAAGGATATATGCGCATCCTGTTGGCAACATTGATGTTATTGGTGATGACCATCAGGCCGCTGTGATCAAGGAGCGCCTTGCTGACCGACTCCGTCGTGGTGCCAATATTGATGAACAGCGAGGCATTGTCCGGGATCAGCCTGGCTGCTGCGCGGCCGATCGCCTCCTTCTCATCGGCGGCGATCTTGCGCCGTGCCTCATATTCCATGTTCTCGATGCCGGATGGGAACAGCGCCCCGCCATGAACGCGCGATAGCAGCCGCTGGTCGCACAAATCGTTAAGGTCCTTGCGAATGGTCTGCGGCGTCACGTTGAAATGCGTCGCCAGGTCGTCGACCAGCACGCGGCCATTGTCCTTGGCCATCTGGACGATTTCGGAATGACGCGGCGACAGATACATTGGGGACCTCCCGTTTTCGTTTTTCTTGTCTATAGCGGAAAACGAAAGTGATGAAAAGGTATGAGCCGGCTAACGAAATTACATGCGTCCAAAGACAAACCTCGACGCCACTTTGCCGACCAATTTCAGGCCAGCCCGCGGGCGATTTCGGTGATGACCTCGAAAGCGGTGTCGACATCCGCCGCCGTCGTCTCGAACTGACCGACCTGAAAGCGGATCGCGATCTGCCCGTCCACCCGTGTCTGCGTCAGGTAGATGCGGCCATCGTCGTTGATCGCATTGACCAGTCGCAGATTGTGTTCGTCCGAATCGATGCCGGCCGCGGCCAGATGCCGGAACGAAAACAGCGACAGCATCGGTTCCGTGACGATCTCGAAATCCGGTTCCCTGGCCAGCCGGGCGGCAAGACCTTCGCTCCAGGCGACATGGCTGCGGATCATGGTCCGCAGATTTTCCAGCCCGTGTGCGCGCAGCAGGAACCACAGTTTCAGTGCGCGAAAGCTCCGCCCGAGCGGCACTGACCATTCGGAATAGTTGATGATGCCGTCGCGTCCATGCGTCTTCAGGTAATCCGGCTTGATGGCGAGCGTCCGCACCAGGTCTTCCGGTCGGCGGATGAACTGCATCGAGCAGTCGAACTGCGCGCCCAGCCATTTGTGTGGGTTGAAGACGATGGAATCCGCCTCCTCCACGCCCGCCCAGAAATGCCGGTATTCCGGACATATCATCGCCGATCCGGCCCAGGCGGCATCGACATGCAGATAGAGCCCGTACCGCTTTGCCACGGCGGCGACGCCGGCGATGTCATCGGTGCCGCCGGTGCTGGTGCCGCCGACACAAGCGATGATGCCGGCCGGCAGCATGCCGGCATCCCGGTCGGCGACGATCGCCGCTTCGAGGGCTGTGACATCCATGGCGCGAAGGCGACCGGCAACCGGAATGCGCACGAGATTGTCCTCGCCGATGCCCGATACCCAGATTGCCCGGTCGATGGAGGTATGGACCTGGTCGGAAGAATAGACGCGCAATATCGGCTGGCCTTGCAGACCCTTCTTGTTGCCCTGCCAGTTGAGCGCGCGCTCGCGCATGGTCAGCACGGCGGCAAGCGTCGCCGACGATGCCGAATCCTGCATGACGCCGGAAAATCCTTCCGGCAGGCCAAGCGCCTGACGCATCCAGTCGACGACGCGCGTCTCGAGTTCGGTCGCTGCCGGCGAGGTCTGCCAGAGCATGCATTGCGCGGCCATCACCGAGACCAGATATTCGGCCACCACGGAAGCTGGTGCGGCATTGGCCGGGAAGTAGGCGAAGAAGCGCGGATGCTGCCAATGCGTCATGCCCGGCAGGATTTTTTGCTCGAAGTCGGCGAAGATTGCCTGCATCGTTTCGCCTTTTTCCGGCGGCGAGACATCGATGCTTCTAAAGATTTCGCCCGGTTCGACAAGCGGCCGCACCGGCCTTTCGCGAAGTGTGCTTCTGTAGTCGGCACCCCATTCGGCCGCGTACAGCGACCATTCCCGGAATTCGTTGCTATTCATTTTCCTCTCCGTCGCATCGAGCCCAGCAATCAAAGAGCACGAAAAACGGAGGCTTTCATTCGGGAAAATCGGGCAGGCTCGCAAAAGCAGCCTTCAGTGCATTCGACCAGCCGTCCGAGATCGTGCGGTAGTATTGATCGTCCTGGGCTATCCGCTTCTTCAGGCTGACCTTGAAGGCGTCCTTTTCATAGAACAGCAGGTCGAGCGGCAGACCCACCGACAGGTTCGATTTCAGCGTCGAGTCGAACGACACCAGCAGCAGTTTCACCGTCTCGGCGAAACTCATCGTCTTTTCATAGGCGCGGATGATGATCGGCTTGCCGTATTTGGTCTCGCCGATCTGGAAAAACGGCGTGTCGTCGGTGGATTCGATGAAATTGCCTTCCGGATAGATCATGAACAGCCGCGGCGCGCTGCCCTTGATCTGGCCGCCGAGGATAAAGGAGGCATTGAAATAGGAATCGGCCTTCTCGCCCGCCGGCGACGAACTGGCGATGACTTCCTTGACGGTGTCGCCGACCATCCGTACCGTCTGGTACATGGAAGGCGTTTCGAGCAGCGTCGCGTGGCGATCGGCCACCGCCTTGGTGCGTTCGTCGAGCAAACTGACGACGGCCTGCGTCGTCGCCAGATTGCCGGCCGACATCAGCACGATGACGCGCTCGCCCGGCTCCTCCCAGACATGCATCTTCTTGAAGGTCGAGATTGAATCCATGCCGGCATTGGTACGCGTGTCAGACATGAACACGAGCCCACGATCGATCTTCAGGCCGACGCAATAGGTCATCGAATCTCTTTGGCGGCAATCTTGCCGTGGATTACTGCTCCACGGTGACGATGACCGCAAGCTGTTCTTCCGCTTGTCCCAGCCGAATTCCTGATACGGGCGTGGCGTCGCGGTAATCACGGCCGGTCGCCACCTTTACATAGCGTTCGTCGGGCGAAATGCCGTTGGCGACGTCGAACGCGACCCAGCCAAGGCCCGCAACATGCGCCTCGGCCCAGGCATGGCTAGCCGCCTGCTCGACCGCCGCATCCATCATCAAATAGCCGCTGACGTAGCGGGCCGGAAAGCCCATGGCGCGTGCGGCGGCGGCAAAGATGTGGCTGTGGTCCTGGCAGACGCCGGTCTTGAGCGCCAGCGCGTCCTCGGCCGGCGTCGCCGCATTGGTGGTGCCCGGCGTATAGGCGACGCGCTCGCCGATCACCGCCATCAGCCGGTGCAATCTTTCGATATCAGTCCCCTCGCCGACCGAGGCCGCGAGTTCGCGAATGCCGCTGCCGACCGTGGTCAACGGGGTTTCATGGCCAAACAGCCAGAGCGGCGCGAAACCCTGATGTGGCCCGGAGACGCCAGATGTGTCGCGTGTCACCACCTCGCCTGATGCCTCGACGGTGATGAAATCGCGCTCGCCTTCGACGCTCAACAGCCGCGTGTCATTGCCGAAATGGTCGGTGAAGCGAACTTCCTCGCGCGCCCCCTCGATCGTCAGCGCCCAGGACAAAACGGTCTGCGTCGGCCCGCTGACCGGAAGCAGCCGCAACCGCTGCAACAGATAGTGCACCGGCGCATCGTAGCGGTATTCGGTCCGGTGGGTGATCCTCAGCCGCATTGCTCTCGTCCCCTGAGCATGATCTTTTCCGGAAACAGGCTTTCACTTTCCGGGATCATGCTCAATAGAACCTGTAGTCCTGCGCGATCTCGTCGCCGAGCCTGGTGTTGTCGCGAATGAAATTGGCCAGGAATTCATGCAGGCCGGCGTCGAATATGTCCTTGATCGAGCCGGCCGTCAGCATGGCCTGGGTCTTGCCCGCTGTCGCATGACAGGCATGGCGCTCGCCATAGTCGTCGCCCAGGAATCTGAGGTGCTCCGTCAGGAAACGGTAGCAGAATGTCAGCGAGCGCGGCATGCGAACGTTGAGGATCAGATAGTCGGCGATGTTGCTCGGCTTGTAGTCTGCCTCATAGACCCAGCGATAGGAGCGGTGCGCCGACACCGAACGCAGGATCGATTCCCACTGGTAGTTGTCGAGCGTCGAGCCGACCCACGAGATCGACGGCAACAGCACGTAATATTTCACGTCCAGGATGCGCGCCGTGTTGTCGGCGCGTTCGACATAGGTGCCGAGCTGCGAGAAATCGAAGATCTCGTTGCGCAGCATGGTGCCGTAGAACGAACCGCGGATCAGCGCCGTTTCGCGCTTGATCGCGTCGAGCACGCTGGGCAGGTCGCGTTCGTCGATCGGCTTGGCCAGCATGCGCTTCAGCGACATCCAGGCCTCGTTGATGCTTTCCCAGGTTTCGCGCGTCAGCGCGGTGCGCACCATGCGGGCGTTGTTGCGGGCCGTCTCGATCGACACCATCGTGCTCGACGGGTTCGATGTGTCGCGCAGCAGGAAATCCGCGACGTTGGCGGCGGTATAGTCGGAATATTTCTGCGTGAAGGCAGCGTCCGAACCGGCACTGAGAAGCACCGAATTCCACTCTTCGGAGGCGTTCTGGGTACGAGTCAGCGCCATGCGCAGCCCGGCATCGACCAGCCGCGCCATGTTTTCCGCCCGCTCGATGTAGCGGTTCATCCAGTAGAGCCCGTTGGCGGTGCGGCCGAGAAGCATGGAAAGCGGCCCTTCGGGGCTAGTGAGTAGTGAGTGGTGAGTAGTGAATAGTGAATGTTTGGATTTCGACGGAATATGACATTGTGCTTTCCTCTGCTGCCGACTACTGAATACTTACTACTGACTACTGACTACTGACTACTCACTACTCACTATTCACTATTCACTATTCACTAATCATCCAGCACCCATGTATCCTTGGTGCCGCCGCCCTGGGACGAATTGACCACCAGCGAGCCCTCCTTCAGCGCCACGCGCGTCAGCCCGCCCGGCACGATCTGGATGCGGTCGGAAACCAGCACGTAGGGCCTGAGATCGACATGGCGCGGCGCCAGCCCCTTGTCGGTCAGGATCGGACAGGTCGACAGCGCCAGCGTCGGCTGGGCGATGTAGTTCGACGGTTTTGCCGCGAGTTTTTTGGAAAAGTCCTCGCATTCCTTCTTGGTCGCCGCCGGCCCGACCAGCATGCCGTAGCCGCCGGAGCCGTGCACCTCCTTCACCACCAACTCGTCGATATGTTCGAGCACGTATTTCAGGCTGTCCGGCTCCGAGCAGCGCCAAGTCGGGATGTTGCCGAGGATTGCCTTGCGGCCGGTGTAGAATTCGACGATCTCGGGCATGTAGGAATAGATCGCCTTGTCGTCGGCGATGCCGGTTCCCGGCGCATTGGCGATGGTGATGTTGCCGGCGCGGTAGACATCCATGATGCCCGGCACGCCAAGTGCTGAGTCCGGACGGAAGGTCAACGGATCGAGGAAAGAATCGTCCACCCTTCGATAAAGCACGTCGATCTGCTTGTAGCCTTCGGTCGTACGCATCGCGACGTGGCCATCGACGACGCGCAGATCCTGCCCCTCGACAAGCTGCACGCCCATCTGGTCGGCAAGGAAGGCATGTTCGAAATAGGCTGAGTTGAAGCTGCCCGGCGTCAGCACGGCAATGGTCGGCGCACCCTTGGTGCTCAGCGGTCGCACCGCTGCCAGCGACTGGCGCAAGAGCTGCGGATAGTTTTCCACCGGCCGCACCTTGATCTGCTGGAACAGCTCTGGGAAGAGCTGCATCATCGTCTCGCGGTTCTCCAGCATGTAGGAGACGCCGGACGGCGTGCGCGCATTGTCCTCCAGCACATAGAACTCGTTCTCGCTGATGCGAACGATATCGACGCCGATGATATGGGTGTAGACGCCGGCCGGCGGCCGTACCCCGATCATCTCCGGCAGGAACGCCTCGTTCTTGGCGATCAATTCCTTGGGGACGCGCCCGGCGCGCAAGATCTCCTGGCGGTGGTAGATATCGTCGAGAAACGCGTTCAGCGCCTGGACGCGCTGCTCGATGCCCTGCGTCAGCCGTCGCCATTCATTGCCGGAAATGATGCGCGGGACGATATCGAAGGGAATAAGGCGTTCGGAGGCTTCCTGCTCGCCATAGACGGCAAAGGTGATACCGGTCTTGCGAAAGACGCGTTCGGCGTCCTGCATCTTCTCGCTAAGCCTGGCCGGATCCTGCTCCTTCAGCCAGCGGTCGTAAGCCGAATACGGTTTTCTCAATCCGGAGATTTCCGGAAGCATTTCGTCGAACGCTGCCAATCGCATACTCCCCTGTGAGGCCATTTCACTGGCGTCACGCGAGAAAATCAAGCGCAATCGGTGATTTGGAGGATGCTGGCGATCAGTATGTCGCGACCTGCCTAAAATTAGGGCATCGCCGATATGGCTGGGTCAGGCTTTGCCTCGTGCCCGGGCAGGCGGCCGGCGCCGCTCAGAACGCGCGGAAGGTGACGACTGTAAACGTGTCCTTGATACCTGGAAGAATCTGCACCTTCTCGTTGACGAAATGGCCGATGTCTTCCTCGTCGTCGACATAGAATTTGGCGAGCAGATCGTAGTCGCCGGCTGTCGAGTAGATTTCCGAGGCGATCTCGGCATCGGCCAACGCGCCGGCAACGTCATAGGACTTGCCCAGATCGCACTTTATCTGCACGAAAAATGCCTTCATTGCCCGGTCCTGCTCAGGCTTGCACGCATATCGGCCCTTGTGGCAGACTGCCGCCCGGCTTTCAAGCATCAGGACGGCGCTCAGGCGGAACCCGGCTTAAGTGCAGCCAATCGCCGAAATGTTCGCGCCCGCTGATCGTCGGGCCGGACGGCAAGGATTACCCGACGGCAGTTCCCGCATCACTGGCTGCAACCTGCGCGCGGCACTTCGCTGAGCACCTGAGCGCTCGATCACATCGCCGGGATATCGCCCCTAGCCCAGCCCTCGGAAATTTCCGCCGCCCGCGCCTCGAAGGCGCCGGCGTCGATGGCGGCACGAATGTCCTGCATCAGCCTCTGGTAGTAGGAAAGATTGTTCCAGGTCAGAAGCATCGCCCCCAGCGCCTCTTGCGAGCGGACCAGATGATGCAGATAGGCGCGTGAATAATCTCTGGCGGCCGGGCAGTCGCTTTGCTCGTCCAGCGGACGCGGATCGTCGGCATGGCGGGCGTTGCGCAGATTGACCTTGCCGCGCCGAGTGTAGGCGAGGCCATGGCGGCCGGCGCGCGTCGGCATCACGCAATCGAACATGTCGATGCCGCGCGCCACCGATTTCAACATGTCGTCGGGCGTGCCGACACCCATCAGATAACGCGGCCTGTCGGCGGGCAGTTCCGGGCAGGTGATGTCGAGCATTTCGAGCATCACCGCTTGCGGCTCGCCGACCGCCAGCCCGCCGATCGCATAGCCCTTGAGGTCCATCGCTTTCAGCGCCTGCGCCGAGCGCAGCCGCAGGGCCGGTATGTCGCCGCCCTGGACGATGCCAAACATCGCCTTGCCCGGCTGGTCGCCGAACGCCGTCTTGCAACGCTCGGCCCAGCGCAGCGACAGCTCCATGGCCCGCTCGATCTCCTTCTCCATGGCCGGCAGCGCGGTGCACTCGTCGAGCTGCATCTGGATGTCGGAATCGAGCAGCCCTTGGATCTCGATCGAGCGCTCGGGCGACATCTCATGGGCGGCGCCGTCGATATGCGAGCGGAAGGTGACGCCGTTTTCGGTCAGTTTCCTAAGCTTCGACAGCGACATCACCTGGAAGCCGCCGCTGTCGGTCAGGATCGGATGCGGCCAGCGGGCGAATTCATGCAGGCCGCCAAGCCGCGCCACACGTTCGGCGCCGGGCCGCAGCATCAGATGATAGGTGTTGCCCAGGATGATGTCCGAGCCGACACCGCGCACCTGGTCCATATACATGGTCTTGACCGTGCCGCCGGTGCCGACCGGCATGAAGGCCGGCGTGCGGACTTCTCCGCGCGGCATGGTGATGGAGCCGCGCCGCGCTTTGCCGTCGGTCGCCGGCACCTCGAAGGTGAACGCCTTAGTCATTGAATTCCTTGTTCTATACCGGGCGCGCGTCCATCGTTCTCCTCTTTGAACAGAAGGCTTGCATCTCCGTAGGAGTAGAACCTGTAGCGGGTCTCGATGGCATGCGCATAGGCCGCACGCATCGTTTCCAGACCGCAAAACGCCGAAACCAGCATGAACAGCGTCGAACGCGGCAGATGGAAATTGGTCATCAGCATGTCGGCGGCCTTGAAACGGTAACCGGGTGTGATGAAGATGTCGGTCGGACCCGACCATCCGGCCAATGTGCCGTCCTCCCGCGTGGCGCTCTCCAGCAGGCGCAGCGACGTCGTGCCGACGGCGATGATGCGTCCGTCGCGCGCCTTCGCTGCGTTGAGCGC
Organism: Mesorhizobium sp. WSM4842; assembly: GCF_055901575.1. NCBI lineage: Bacteria > Pseudomonadati > Pseudomonadota > Alphaproteobacteria > Hyphomicrobiales > Phyllobacteriaceae > Mesorhizobium > Mesorhizobium sp. WSM4842. The sequence continues at coordinate 4,315,998 of NZ_CM148372.1, read as the reverse complement.
CGCGGCGGTTTCCGGGCTGACCGAACCGATTTCGGCATGCATCTTGTGATCGGCGGTGTCGTCGACTTTCACCGGCAGGAACGTGCCGGCGCCGACATGCAGGGTGACGAAGCGCCGCTCGACGCCCTTGGCATCGAGAGCGGCGAAAAGCTCGGGCGTGAAATGCAGGCCGGCAGTGGGTGCCGCCACAGCACCCTCCTCCCTGGCATAGATGGTCTGGTAGTCGCTGCGGTCGCGTTCGTCGTCGTCGCGCTTCGAAGCGATGTAAGGCGGCAGCGGAATGTGGCCGACGGCGTGTAGCGCCTCATCGAGAAACGGACCTGACAGGTCAAAACCGAGCAAAGCCTCGCCGGCCTCGCCCTTCTCGATCACCGTGGCATCGAGCTGGCCGAGAAAGCAGGAATTGGCGTCATGGCCGAAATGGATGCGGTCGCCAACGGCGATGCGCTTGCCCGGCCGCATGAAAGCCAGCCAGCGGTCGGGAGCCACTCGCATGTGCAGCGTGGCTTCGACCTGCGCCGCTGCTTCGCCGCGCCGCCTGATGCCTTTCAGCTGCGCCGGGATGACCTTGGTATCGTTGAAGACCAGCACGTCACCGGTCTCGAGCAGGGACGGCAGCTCGCGCACCGTCCGGTCCTCAAGTCCCTCACCCGGCCTGACAACCAGCATTTTGGCGCTGTCGCGCGGTTCCGCCGGTCGAAGCGCGATGCGCTCCTCCGGCAGATCAAAGTCGAATAGATCGACGCGCAAGAAAACCCCGCCTCAAAATTCCGGGCAGGTCACCGCCCAGGCGCCAACACCGTCGATGCTCAGCGTGCCGCCCATTGCGAAATTGGACTGTTCGCTGGCCTTGACCAGTCGCAATTTGGCTACGATCGAGCTGATGCCCTCATCGGTGAGGTCGATCGCCATCTGCTGGTCGTCCTCGAATGCCTGTCCGACGATGACTTTCGTCGAACCCGGCTGACCGTCGGTGGTCCAGTTCCTGCCGCCGGCATCAAGCCATACGCGCGCAACCGCGATGACGGCAGTGTGCCCCATCAGGACGTCGATCGATGCCGCGTCGCCCTCAGCGCTGCAAACAATCGATTCTGTCGCCAGCGCCGGAGTAGCCGCCGCGACAAGCATCAGAGTGATCGCCGCGACAGCTCGGTAGGTCATTTTACGTCGGCCGCCACCTTCAGCGACACGATCTTGTCAGGATCCGGCACCGGCTCGCCGCGCTTGATCTTGTCGACATTGTCCATGCCTTCGATGACCTGGCCCCAGACCGTGTATTGGCGGTTGAGGAAGGCGGCATCGTCGAAGCAGATGAAGAACTGCGAGTTGGCCGAGTTCGGGTTCTGCGAGCGTGCCATCGAGCAGGTGCCGCGGCCGTGATTGGCGTTGGAGAACTCCGCCTTCAGGTCGGGCTTGTCGGAGCCGCCGGTGCCGGCGCGCGACGGTGCGAAAGAGGGCTTGCTGGAATTGCCGAATTTCACGTCCCCGGTCTGCGCCATGAAGCCGTCGATGACGCGGTGGAACACCACGCCGTCATAAGCGCCTTCGCGCGCCAGTTCCTTGATACGGCCGACATGGCCGGGTGCCAGATCGGGAAACAGTTCGATGACGACCTTGCCCTTGGTCGTTTCCATGATGAGCGCGTTCTCGCGGTCCTTGATCTCGGCCATGTCAGAATATCCTTTGAAACAAATGGGTTTACTTGCCGTCGGCGGCGATGCGCACCTTGATCATGCGATCGGGACCGGTGACGACCCCGTTCTGCGCCTCGTCGCCTTTCTTTATCTGGTCCACCAATTCCATGCCTTTCTCGACATTACCGACGATGGTGTACTGGCCATCGAGCGGCGGCGCCGGCGCGAACATGATGAAGAACTGCGAATTGGCGGAATCCGGGTCCTGCGAGCGGGCCATGCCGACCACGCCGCGCTCGTAGCGCTCGGACGTCGAGAATTCGGCCGGCAGGTCGGGAAGATCGGAACCGCCGGTACCCACAGCATCGGCGTTGAAGCCGTTTTTCATGTTGCCGAACTTCACGTCGCCGGTCTGCGCCATGAAGCCGTCGATGACGCGGTGGAAAGCGACGTTGTCGTAAGCGCCCTGACGCACCAGCTTTTTGATCTGCTCGACATGCTTCGGCGCGAGATCGGGCCTGAGCGCGATGGTCACGTCGCCGCCCTTCAGCGTGATGATCATGGTGTTTTCCGGATCGGTGGCGAACGCCGAAACGGTTGCAGCCACAAGACCGAAAACAACGACAAAGCAGGTGGCGAGCCTTTTGAGCGGCATGGATATTTCTCCTAAAACCTTTGTTTCATGCATGTCGTTGTCCCAAAACCGGGTTCCACGTTGGGGCGACACGCATTATTTCGCAAATTTGGCGGTAAGTGCGCCGGCCACAGCCGCCGGCACGAAGGGGCGGATGTCACCTCCCATCGAGGCTATCTGACGGACAAGTGTGGCGGTAATGGTTCGCACCGAGGGGCTGGCGGGCAGAAAAACCGTCTGCAATTCCGGCGCCATAGTCTCGTTCATGCCGGCCATCTGCATCTCGTAGTCGAGATCGGTGCCGTCGCGCAGGCCGCGGATCATGATCGAGGCGCCCTGCTTCCTGGCCGCGTCGATGACCAGCCCGTCGAAAGCGACAACCTTGATGCGCGCGCCGTCGCGGCCGAATTCGGCCTTCGTCGCTGCTTCGATCAGGCCGACCCGTTCCTCGAACGAAAACAGCGGCTTTTTGCCAGGATGAGTGCCGATCGCCGCATAGACGGTGTCCGCCACGGCCAGCGACGCCTTCAGCACGTCGAGATGGCCGTTGGTCGGCGGGTCGAAGGAGCCGGCATAAAGGGCGATGCGTTCGGTCATGGCAGGGTGCTTCTAGCGAGCCTCTCTCGCAAAGGCAATCCGATCAGCGAGCCGCCAATGCATGTCGCCGCAAAAGCATGCCCTCGGCCTGACCCAGGGCCTGACCCGAGGGTGCGCGGCGGCTTTGGGACAACGACATGCACCCAGAAAGGGACTCGAAGCGCATCGGCTGAGCCACGTTAATCGCGATGCGCTTTGAGTGAACCTTTTGGCCGAGATGAACGACCAATGAATGGGCCGATCACGAAGGCTTCACGCAGCGTTCACTAGGTTGCAGCTTCAGAAGGTGAAACCAAAACCCCATTTAATCGTTGCTAGGTGCAGGAGAACACGCACATGCTGATCTACATGCTCGCCGCCGCAATGACCGTCGCCATGCTGATAGCCACTGTATTCGGGCTGCATCAGGAAGCAGGGCGTATCCGCGCCAAGGTCAATACCAAACGGTTCGAAGGCTTCGGTATCCGCAAGCCTTATCGCCACTTCTGAACCGGCCGCTATCTGTTGACGGCGCCGGACCCACGGGTCGGCACACCCCAATCAAGGCTTAGTCGGCGTTGTTCTCCGGGCCAGCGCCTTCAGTACCGATATCCAGAGTTGCGTCGCCGTCGACGCTCTCTTCGGCTTCCTCGTCTGATTGCGGTTCCGTTATCCGCTCCACCGAAACGACCTTCTCGCCGTCAGCCGTGTTGAAGATGGTCACGCCCTTGGTGGCGCGGCTGGCGAAACGAATGCCGTTGACCGGCACGCGGATGACGGTGCCGCCGTCCGAGACAAGCATGATCTGATCGTCGTTGCCTACCGGGAAAGTCGCCACCAGGCGGCCGATCTCAGCCACTTTCGACACATCGGTGGCGCGGATGCCCTTGCCGCCGCGCCCTGTGAGGCGGAAATCATAGGAAGACGAACGCTTGCCGTAGCCATATTCCGTCACCGTCAGCACGAACTGCTCGTGTTCCTTGAGGAATTCGTAGCGCTCGTCGGAAAGCTCCGTCTCCTCGCCGACCTCCTCATTGGTGAGCTGGATATCTTCGTCCTCGCCCGCCGCAATGCCGGCGGCGAGCCGCCTTTCGGCCGCCACCCGCTTGAGATAGGCGGCGCGCTCGGCCGGCGGCGCCTCGACATGTTCGATCACCGCCATCGAGATCACCCGGTCGGTGGCAGCCATGGCGATGCCGCGCACGCCGACCGAGTTGCGGCTCTGGAAGACGCGCACGTCGCTGACCGAGAAGCGGATGCACTGGCCGGAGCTTGCAGTCAGAAGCACGTCGTCATTATCGGTGCAGGTCTCGACGCCGAGAATCTCGTCGCCTTCCTCTTCCAGCTTCATGGCGATCTTGCCGTTGCGGTTGACCTGGACGAAGTCCGACAGCTTGTTGCGGCGCACCGTGCCGCGCGTCGTGGCGAACATCACGTCGAGCTCGCCCCAGCTGGTCTCGTCCTCGGGCAGCGGCATGATGGTGGTGATGCGTTCGCCCTGCTCCAGCGGCAGCATGTTGATCAGCGCCTTGCCGCGCGACTGCGGATTGCCGATCGGCAGGCGCCAGACCTTTTCCTTGTAGACGATGCCACGCGAGGAGAAGAACAGCACCGGCGTGTGGGTGTTGGCGACGAACAGCCGGGTGACGAAATCCTCTTCCTTGGTCGACATGCCGGAGCGGCCCTTGCCGCCGCGGCGCTGTGCCCGGTAGAGCGACAGCGGCACACGCTTGATGTAGCCGGAATGGCTGACCGTCACGACCATGTCCTCGCGCTGGATCAGGTCCTCGTCTTCCATATCAGCCCCGCCCTCTGAGAGTTCGGTGCGGCGCGGCGTGCCGAACTCGTCGCGCACGGCGGCAAGCTCGTCCTTGACGATCTGCTGAATGCGGGCTCGGGACGACAGGATGTCCAGGTAATCCTTGATCTCGTCGCCTATCGTGTTCAACTCGTCGGCGATTTCGTCGCGGCCGAGCGCGGTCAGCCGCTGCAGGCGCAGTTCGAGGATGGCGCGGGCCTGTTCCTCGGACAGATTGTAGGTGCCGTCCTCATTGATGCGGTGGCGCGGATCGTCGATCAGCAGGATCAGCGATTCGACGTCGCCCGAGGGCCAGCGCCGCTCCATCAACTGCTCGCGCGCCGTTTGCGGGTCCGGGGCGCTGCGGATCAGCTTGATGACCTCGTCGATATTGGCAACGGCAATGGCAAGGCCAACCAGCACATGGGCGCGGTCGCGCGCCTTGCGCAGCAGGAATTTCGTGCGCCGGCTGATCACGTCCTCGCGGAAGGCGACGAACGCCTTCAGCATGTCGGTCAGCGTCAGCAATTCCGGCTTGCCGCCGTTCAGCGCCACCATATTGGCGCCGAACGACGTCTGCAGCGGCGTAAACCGGTAGAGCTGGTTGAGGATGACGTCGGCGACCGCATCGCGCTTCAGTTCGATGACGACGCGGTAGCCCTGGCGGTCGCTCTCGTCGCGAATGTCGGAAATGCCCTCGATGCGCTTGTCGCGCACAAGCTCGGCCATCTTCTCGATCATCGACGACTTGTTCACCTGGTAGGGAACCTCGGTGATGACGATCGATTCACGGTCGTTGCCACGCGCCTCGACGTTGACGCGCCCGCGCATGACGATGGAACCGCGGCCGGTCGAATAGGCGCTGTAGATGCCGGAGCGGCCGAGCACGATGCCGCCGGTCGGGAAATCCGGCCCCGGAATGATCTCCATCAGCGCCGGCAGATCGATCGCCGGATTGTCGATGAGGGCGATGGCGCCGTTGCAGACCTCGCCCAGATTGTGCGGCGGGATGTTGGTGGCCATGCCGACGGCGATACCGCCGGAGCCGTTGACCAACAGATTTGGAAAGCGCGCCGGCAGGACTTTCGGTTCACTGCCGGACGCATCATAAGTGTCCTGGAAATCGACGGTGTCCTTGTCGATGTCTTCCAGCAACTCATGCGCGACCTTGGTCAGGCGCGATTCGGTGTAACGCATCGCCGCCGGCGGATCACCGTCGATCGAGCCGAAATTGCCCTGCCCGTCGATCAGCGGCACGCGCAGCGACCAATCCTGCGCCATGCGCACCAAGGCGTCGTAGATCGAGGCGTCGCCATGCGGATGGTATTTGCCCATCACGTCGGCGACCGGGCGCGCCGACTTCACATATTTGCGATTCCAGTGGTAGCCGCTCTCATGCGCGGCATAGAGGATGCGGCGATGCACCGGCTTCAGCCCGTCTCGCACGTCGGGCAGCGCACGGCTGACGATCACGCTCATGGCGTAATCGAGGTAGGAGCGCTGCATCTCCTCGATGATGGATATCGGCTCGATGCCGGTCGGGCCGCCGTCGGCCCCGCGCGGTGTCTTCTGGTCGGTCAAATCAGGTCACAATCTAATCGGGAATCACTCGGTGCTTATATAGGAAGCCGGGTCGAAACTCCAATGTCCGCGGCAGTTTTCCAGTGGCGATTTTTGTGGTGATTTCAAAAGGATATCACTGATTGCGACGATATGGCCGAGGCGCTTTTTCGTGGCTGTCGCGGCAAAGCTCATTGTCAGGCCAATTTTGCTTCACAAAGCCGTAACGGCAGATGCGTTCAGCGCTTTATCGCCTCGCCGCTGGAGCCGATAGGCGCCGGGCGCCACCCCCATCACGCGCCGGAAACGACGGTTGAAGGTCGACAAATCGTTGAACCCGGCCTCGAAGGCGATCGTCGAGATTGGCTCGTCCGACATGCGCAGCCGCACCGCTGCCCTGTGCAGCCGGGTTTTCAGCAGGAACTGGTAGGGCGCCATGCCCGCGACGTGTCGGAAGGTGCGCAGGAAATGGTAGGGGCTAGTCGCCGTCTCGCTTGCAAGCTCGGCAAGCGAGACCGGCCGGTCGGCATCCAGCTCAATGCGCCGCACCGCCTCCGCGACACGTTTCTGGTCACGGCGGCTCGGCACCCGGGCAGCAGGCGTGACGCCGGAGGCAACGGCTGCGCCGGCAATGCGCAAAGCGAGTTCCTCGAACGCCTCGATGTCGGCCATCTCGCGTGCGGCTTCCGCCTCGGCCAGCAGCGGTGCCAGCGCCGGTAACGGCGGCAGCCGCGGCGTCTCGAAGGCCAGCTTCTTCGTGCCCGGCGTGTCGGCGACGATCTGTTCCATATAGGCCGGGCTGAAATGATAGGAGAGGCAGCGGTCGCCGGCGCCATGCTCGTGCCCACACTCGTAGCAAGTGCCAGGGTTGCCGAGCAGAAGCGCGCCCGGCGTCAGCATCGCCGTGCCCTGGCGTGCGCGGTAGCGGAATGTGCCATTGGTCACCACGGCGACGCAGAAGTTGCGATGCTCTTCCTCGAACGGGCGATCAGCGACGCCGGCAGTGCAGACCACGTCCGACACCTGCCAGCCTTTTCCGGACGCCAGTGTATGCACGCTCGTCGTCATGGCCGAAACATAGCAATTTTTCCCAAGCGCAAGAAGCCTAGCGCGGCGTATTCATCCCATTCTCCTGACAAGATGGGGCTCCTGACAAGAAGAGACCACAACCATGTTCAATTCATCCTCCTTTGCCGAAGCCTTGCATAGCGACGGGCCAGCCGCGAACCTTGCCGAGAAACTGGATCTTTACGGCCGCTTCGTCGGCGCCTGGACATTCGACGCCACGCGTCATCTCGAAGACGGCCAGGTGCTGACCGGGCGCGGCGAGGTGCATTTCGGCTGGGTGCTCGAAGGCCGCGCGATCCAGGACGTATGGATCCTGCCCGCGCGGAACACTGGCGCACAGAGTTCCCTCGGCAAATGGACTTTCTATGGCACGACACTGCGCGTCTATGACCCCGGCGTCGACGCCTGGCACATCTTCTGGAGCGATCCGCGCACCCAGTATTACAGCCGCCAGCTCGGCCACGCCGAGGGCGACACCATCGTCCAGCAAGGCGCTGACGGCACCGGCGCCTCGGTACGCTGGAGCTTTTCCCGCATCACCGAAAATTCGTTCCGCTGGCTGGGCGAACGCTCGCAGGACGACGGCGCGACGTGGCGGCTCGAAGTCGAGTTCCTGGCGCGGCGCGTCGCCAGCACCTGACCTGCACGGTTTCCCCTGACGCCGCTTTGCTCTACCAATGCAGGGTCTCGGGCACGGCCCGGCGGGGAGGGTCAGAGATGCCGAGCTTCGACAGCCTGTTCAACGCCTTCGTCACCATTCTCGTGACCATCGACCCGCCTGGGCTGGCGCCGCTCTTCCTCGCTGTGACGCGCGGCATGAACCGCGAGGAGCGCAACCAGGTCTCCGTGCGCGCCTCGATCATCGCGTTCCTGGTGATGGCGCTGTTCGCAATCGCCGGCGCATCGATCCTGTCGGTGTTCGGCATCACGCTGCCGGCGTTCCGCGTCGCCGGCGGGTTCCTGCTGTTCTTCATCGCCTTCGAAATGGTGTTCGAGCGCCGGCAGGACCGCAAGGAGAAGATCGGCGATGTCGCCATCACCAAGGACATGATTCACAACATCGCCGCCTTTCCGCTGGCGATCCCGCTGATCGCCGGTCCGGGCGCGATCTCGGCGACCGTCCTGCTGTCCGGCGCTTTTCCAGGTTTTGGCGCGCAGGCAGCCCTTGTCGGCATCATCGCGATCTGCCTTGTGATCACTTACCTGGTATTCGTGCTGGCCGAGCGCATCGACCGTATCCTCGGCCAGACCGGCCGCTCGATCCTGACACGGCTGCTGGGCGTCATCCTGGCGGCACTCGCCGTGCAGTTCGTCGCCGACGGCGTCAAGGCGTTAATGGCGGCTCCCTGAACCGACGAACAACAACGCGTTTAGTTTAGGGTTGTATCAGTCGATGAACGATGACCGGCTAGCCCGTTTCATTGACTGCCCATGCCCTTTGCCCAATCGCCCCTTAGGATCAGAATGGCTCCGGCGAAGACCTTGGACGCTCCCGCGGAGGGCTGACGACCAAAATCCACGCCGTGGTCGACGCGAATGGCCTACCGCTCCACGTCTCAATCACCGGCGGTCAGCAGCACGATAGCCTGGTCGCACGCGCTCTGCTTGAAAGCTTACCGCGCGGCGGGATGGTTCTCGCCGACAAGGCTTACGACGCGACCGAGATACGAACATTTCGTGAGTTCACGTGGAGGCTGGGCGAACATCCCGCCCCGTCGGCACCGGCGTGGTCCAATCTGCTTCAGCCCGTACCTATCGCCACCGAAACCAGGGCGAACTGTTCTTCAACCGGATGAGAAACACGCCGCTAACTTCCTCGTCTTCGTTAAGCTCGCGGCCATCCGGCTCTGGCGTCGGGTTTATGAGTCCACGACCCGAAGCCGGGGCATAGGCCGGCCATTCTCGGATTCAACCGGCCCGCCCTGCAGGTCAAACCAATTGCCGCCAAGAGCCGGCCGTGCGGTTTCGGTCCAACCTGGAAAACCTTGTTTGCGTTCGAGATACCCCAATCGCGCGAGTAGCTGTGCAATGGCTGGTGCTTGTTTCACAAGGACGACAGGCAGTGACCGGGCGGTGCTGGATGAATTAGCTAGTACCTGTATATGCTCAAGGTCGACTCTGGCCTCCAGGGCGTCAATGATAGGTTCTATCTGAGAACGCCAATGTTCGCTTTCCCACACGAGGTCGAGATAGGTTCGTAGGACATAGTTCAATGACGAAAACGAATATTCCGAATAGGTTGCGGCGATGTTGGTGCTGCGCCGAATATCATGACGAAGCCTGAAGAATGCTGGAAAACTACGATCATCGTATCCAGAGTGCCATTGCCCCTTCACCAGCCTCACCGGTTCGGCGACTCCCAGCGTCCAGAGCAATCCGGACGCTTGCTCGTAAACCGATATGAGGCTGTGACTGAAAACACGTCCCGCGCGGTACAGTTCCTTCACTTCCGTACTCTTAGCTTCGACGTAATTCCCTTTTTCATCTTGCGGGCCATGCCGTATCGTCCGCAAAATTATTTCGGCGACCAACAGTCGATAGAGCGATTTTTTACTTTTTCTCTCCGCTGAACGTCCGAATACAAACTTCGCCAGACTGGTCAGCGACATTAAACATAAACTCCGGACTGCAAAAATGACGACGCCACGGGAAAGTCTAAATATTCAGCCCTTATTATTCGGTTACTTCGCCGCTGTATCCACAACCTCGAAATCATGCGTGACGGTGGCGGTCTTGGCCATCATCGCGGTCGCTGAGCAGTATTTTTCGATCGAAAGATCGATCGCCCGTTTCACCTTGTCGGGCGAGAGCGCGCGGCCCTTGATGATGAAATGCATATGGATGCGGGTGAACACCCTGGGTTCCTTCTCCGCCCGGTCGGCGTCGAGTTCGACCACGCAGTCTTCGACCGCCTCGCGCCCCTTTTCGAGGATGTGGACCACATCATAGGCCGAGCAGCCGCCAGTGCCGAGCAGCACCAGCTCCATCGGGCTCGGCCCCGGCGTCTTGCCTTCCGGTCCGAACGCAGTCCCCAGTACCACCTTGTGACCGCTGCCGGACTCGCCGACGAAAGTGCGCTCCTCGACCCATTTGACCCGTGCTTTCATCTGATACGTCCTTTCACCGCGCACTACTCAAACGCACAACGTCCCGAAAATCCAAGACAGATTTTCGGGACGCCAATGCGTGGCCTCAAATAGTGGCGTTGTCAGCTCGCGCAGAGCCGCTCGCTCCGAGCGATCAGAACGGAATTTCGTCGTCTAGTTCGCGCGACGAACCGCCGCCACCCTTGTTGCCGCCACCGACGCCGCGATTGAAACTCTCGCCCGGGCCGGACTGGCCGAAATCGGAACCGCGGCTGCTGCCGCCACCGGCATAGCTGCCGACCTGACCGCCCTCGCCCTGCCCGCGTGCGTCGAGCATCTGCAGCTCGCCACGGAATTTCTGCAGCACGATTTCGGTCGTGTAGCGGTCATTGCCGGTCTGGTCCTGCCATTTGCGCGTCTGCAACTGGCCCTCGACATAAACCTTCGCACCCTTCTTCAGATACTGCTCGGCGACCTTGGCGAGCTGCTCGTTGAAGATGACGACATTGTGCCACTCGGTCTTCTCCTTGCGCTCGCCGGAAGTCTTGTCGCGCCAGCTTTCCGAAGTGGCGACGCGGATATTGACGACCGGCTCACCCGAATTCAAACGGCGGATTTCCGGATCCGCCCCGAGATTGCCCACCAGAATGACCTTGTTGACGCTACCCGCCATGATACTTCTCCGCGCTCATCCGAAACAAAATTTCTGTCGCTCACCTTATAGACTGCGGACAATCCCTGCCTGCCGTGGCTGGCTTTTCCCACAAGGTTTTTGTTCTCTTTTCGTTCCTAGGCTCATTAATCTCTACTGTCAAGGAATGTCAGCAACAAGTAGTATCTTGGGCCTGGAAATTCACGATATCTGGCCGCCGGGATCGAAGGTTGAACACAATGAAGACAGTTGTACATGAGGACCAGCCGCAAGAAGAGTGGCGAGCGGGAGTACAAACCCGCATGCACGTCTCGGCCCGCAACGGCGCAACTCAACTTTGCATATTTGAACAATGGGTCGAGCCCGCGGTTGGCGCCCCGGCACATTGGCACCCGGTCGAGGAAGTGCTTACTGTGATCGCTGGCAAGGCTGAAATGTGGATCGATGAGGAGAGTATCGTCTTGACTCCCGGGCAGTCCCTTGTTGTTCCCGCGCACAGGAAACATGGCTTCCGAAACGCCGGCTCCGAAACGCTTCATATCCATGCCGTGCTCGCGTCACCAATTTTCGAGGCGACGTTCGACGGGTCCCCCGAGATGGTGAGACGCTGGCTTCTAACGAGCCTGTAAAAAGCGCCTGCCTAAAACACCGCCAGCCTAAAACACCGCTTGCCAAACCAATAAGTGTCGACTTATGCTTCTGCCATGATCGAAGCAGAGATTTTTCGAGCGCTTTCCGACCCGACGCGCCGCGCCGTCTACGAACGGCTCGCCGCCGGCGAGATGACCGTATCGGAACTGCGCAGCGGCGTGACCGTGTCGCAACCGGCCGTCTCGCAGCATCTCGCAGTGCTGCGCGGCGCCGGCCTGGTGGCCGAGCGGCGAGTCGGCCGCAACGCTTATTATCGCGCCGATCCGCAAGGGCTCGACCCGCTGCTCGGTTGGATCGAGCGCTACCGCGCGTTCTGGCCCGAGCGTATCGAAAGACTCAAGGCGGTTTTGAAGGATATGGACCAATGACGGCAAAACAGCATTCAGACATGGCGGCAGATTCGATCGAGTTTGAGTGCGAGCTTCCAGAGCCGCCGGAAAAAGTGTGGCGGGCGCTGACGGTGCCGGACCTGCTTGCAGCCTGGATGATGCCGAACGACATCAAGCCGGAGATCGGCGGCCGCTTTGCCTTTGCTAAGGCTGATAGTCAGATCGAGTGCGAAATCCTCGACGCCGAGCCCGAACGCCTGCTGCGTTATTCCTGGCGGGAGCGGCCGGCGCCTGGCAACACAGCGGATCCGCTCACCAGCCCGCTGGACAACCCAATGGATAGCATTGTCACCTTCACGCTCGACCGCACCCTGTCGGGCGGCACGCATCTGCGCATCGTCCACGATGGATTTGCGCGGGTAGCTACGCCTGCGGTTGCAGGCGCCGGTTGCCGGGTTTCGCTCAACGGACACAGCCCCAGACAGATCATAGCCGCAAACACGCCTCGCCTCTCCCTGCGCGCGGCCTGAACGACACAACGGAGAAAAGCGATGAGCGGTTTTGCCAACCTGGTGCCGATGGTGATCGAGCAGTCGAGCCGCGGCGAACGCGCCTTCGACATTTTTTCGCGGCTGCTGCGCGAGCGCATCGTCTTCATCAACGGTCCGATCGATGACAATGTGTCGGCGCTGGTCTGTGCCCAGCTTCTGTCGCTGGAATCCGACAATCCCGACAAGGAGATTTCGCTCTACATCAACTCGCCGGGCGGCGTGGTGACCAGCGGTTTCGCCATCTACGACACGATGCAGTATATACGCAGTCCGGTATCGACCGTCTGCATGGGCTTTGCCGCCTCGATGGCCTCTTTCCTGCTGATGGCGGGCACGCCGGGCCGGCGCATCGCGCTGCCCAACACCAGCATCCTGCTGCACCAGCCGTCAGGCGGTTTCCAGGGCCAGGCCTCCGACATCCAGCGCCACGCCGAAGGCATCCTCAGGACTAAGCGGCGCATGACCGAGCTTTACGCGCACCACTGCGGTCGCACCTTCGAAGAGGTCGAACGCACGCTCGACCGCGACCATTTCATGACCGCCGAGGAGGCAAAGACCTGGGGGCTTGTCGACCATGTTTTTGACACGCGCAAACAGGCGGCGTGAAAGGGGTGGCCGAACGCCAGGAGCGATAACAGCCAAGCCGTTCGGCAAGTTTGATCGCCACCGGTCTGGCTTCGGCCAGTGTGCGGCGATACAGTCCGCCGATGTCTAGGATTTCACGCACTTGCTTGAACCGACTGATCATCGGCATCGCCGTCGCGGCCATGACCTCCGGCGCAGCGCTCGCCGAAGACAATTCAACGCCGCCCCACGAAGGCACGCTGCCAGGCGTGGCCGGCGACTATCGCGTCGCCAGGCCGGCTCCCGAACCCGACGACGCCGTGCCCAGCAACGGCCAGTTCAAGATCGGCGATACCGATGTCAGGATTTCCGGCAGCATAACCTTCGATGTCGGCGCCGGCACGATCAATGCCCCCCGGCGGTAGGACAGGTCCATCGGCCTTCATCGTTGCCACAAATCTCAAGGCACTCGTGCGCTGCGGCCATCTGAAATGAACAGCCCCGCCGCTGCTTCCGCAAACGGTCGGGGCTTTTTTTGGATCTAAAATCCAAACTTGCCGGGAGTACACTGCCGGCCTTTGATTTCGGATGCTTCGCGGCGTTCAGCCGACGATCCGACTAGTAGTCTCTGATTTTAATGGGGATCGGCAGATCACGGTTTGTCGGGCGGCGCAAACGCCTGGCCCTGGCACTTATGCCTGCCGCGGCTCCAGCGACACGTGGAGCCTCAAGGGACTGTCCGGTGGAGTCATTCCTCTGCTCTCCTTTTCTGTCCATTGCGACCGGTGTCGTCCGAAGCACATATCGCAAAAGCCCGCGGCGTCTCGCAGGCCACCTTGGGTGGCGCGGCCATCAAAAGACGGCCGGCTTCGGTTGACGTTTGGAGTCTGACTCTCAGAGGCTGAGACGTCAACCGTTGGATAGCCGATTACAAAAAATGTGATCGCTTGTGTGGCGAATCCGAAATTTGCATCCGTTTTGAGCAGCCCGGCGTCGGCCGTGGATTACCTGGGCGCTTTTGTCAGGAGCGTGTTCGGCCTTTGTTCTTTCCGCTTGCTCGCCCGCGCGAAAGACGGTTAAAGGCTCTGGTCGAGAGTTGTGGCGTCTCTCGAAAAGGTGACGAAATTACCTACATAGGGGATGGTCGGGACAACCCGCCATCCCATGAGATTCCAGATCTGAGGCGGCGACCGGCGATGGCCGACCATAAATATCTTTCCATTCGCGGGGCGCGCGAACACAATCTGAAGAATGTCGATCTCGACTTGCCGCGTGACAGCCTGATCGTCATGACCGGCCTGTCGGGGTCCGGCAAGTCGTCGCTCGCCTTCGACACCATCTATGCCGAAGGCCAGCGCCGCTATGTCGAGAGCCTGTCGGCCTATGCGCGGCAATTCCTCGAAATGATGCAGAAGCCTGACGTCGACCAGATCGACGGCCTGTCGCCGGCCATCTCAATCGAGCAGAAGACCACTTCGAAGAACCCACGCTCGACGGTCGGGACCGTCACCGAGATCTACGACTATATGCGGCTGCTGTTCGCGCGCGTCGGCATCCCTTATTCGCCGGCCACCGGCCTGCCGATCGAGAGCCAGACGGTGTCGCAGATGGTCGACCGCGTGTTGGCGGTCGAGGAAGGCACTCGTCTGTTCATCCTGGCGCCGATGGTGCGAGGGCGCAAAGGCGAATACCGCAAGGAACTGCTGGAACTGCAGAAAAAGGGTTTTCAGCGCGTGAAGGTCGATGGTGTCTTTTACGAAATCGCCGACGTGCCGGCGCTGGACAAGAAATACAAGCATGATCTCGACGTCGTCGTCGACCGCATCGTGGTGCGCGGCGATCTGGCGACGCGGCTTGCCGATTCCATCGAGACCGCGCTGAAGCTCGCCGACGGGCTGGCGGTGGCCGAATTCGCCGACCGGCCGCTCGACGCCAGCCAGACCGGCGAGGATTCGGTCAACAAGTCGAAGAACGAGACGCACGAACGTATTCTGTTCTCGGAAAAGTTCGCCTGCCCGGTGTCCGGCTTCACCATTCCTGAGATCGAGCCGCGGCTGTTCTCCTTCAACAACCCGTTCGGCGCCTGCCCGACCTGCGACGGCCTCGGCAGCCAGCGCGCCATCGACGCCAGTCTGATCGTGCCCGACGACAATTTGTCCCTGCGTGCGGGCGCCGTCAGCCCATGGGCGAAATCGACCTCCCCCTATTACGTGCAGACGCTGGAGGCGCTGGGCAAGGCCTATGGCTTCAAGCTCGGCGACAAGTTCCGGGACCTGACCGAAGAGGCAAAGCAAGCCATCCTGCATGGCACCGGCGAGCGCGAGGTCACTTTCCAGTATGATGACGGCCTGCGCTCCTACAAGACGACGAAAACCTTCGAGGGGGTCATTCCCAATCTCGAGCGGCGCTGGAAGGAAACCGAATCGGCCTGGATGCGCGAGGAGATCGAGCGCTTCATGTCGGCCACGCCTTGCCCGGCCTGCCGCGGCTACCGGCTGAAGCCGGAAGCGCTTGCGGTGAAGATCGCCGGCAAGCATATCGGCGAGGTCACCGAGCTGTCGATCCGCAAGGCCGACCAATGGTTCACCGCCCTGCCCGCTTCGCTCAGCGACAAGCAGAACGAGATCGCGGTGCGCGTGCTCAAGGAGATCCGTGAGCGGCTGCGCTTCCTGAACGATGTCGGGCTCGACTACCTGACGCTGTCGCGCAATTCCGGCACGCTGTCGGGCGGCGAGAGCCAGCGCATTCGCCTGGCCTCGCAGATCGGCTCCGGCCTCACCGGCGTGCTCTATGTGCTGGACGAGCCGTCGATCGGCCTGCATCAGCGCGACAACGCGCGCCTGCTCGACACGCTGAAGCATCTGCGCGACATCGGCAACACGGTGATCGTCGTCGAGCATGACGAGGACGCCATCCTGCATGCCGACTATGTCGTTGATATCGGCCCGGCCGCCGGCATCCATGGCGGCCACATCATCGCGCAGGGAACGCCGCAGCAGATCATGGCGAGCCCCGCCTCGATCACCGGCAAATATCTGTCAGGCGAGCTCGAAGTGGCGACGCCGGCCGTGCGGCGCGAGGCCAAGAAGAACCGGCGCCTGAAGATCGTCGGCGCGCGTGGCAACAATCTGAAGAACGTTACCGCCGAAATCCCGCTCGGCACCTTCACCGCCGTCACCGGCGTCTCCGGCGGCGGCAAGTCGACCTTCCTGATCGAGACGTTGTTCAAAGCAGCGTCGCGCCGCATCATGGGCTCGCGCGAGCATCCGGCCGATCATGACCGCATCGAGGGCCTCGAATTTCTCGACAAGGTCATCGATATCGACCAGTCGCCGATCGGACGGACGCCGCGTTCCAATCCCGCCACCTATACCGGCGCCTTTACGCCGATCCGCGACTGGTTCGCCGGCTTGCCGGAATCCAAGGCGCGCGGCTATCAGCCGGGCCGCTTCTCGTTCAACGTCAAGGGCGGCCGCTGCGAGGCCTGCCAGGGCGACGGTGTCATCAAGATCGAGATGCACTTCCTGCCCGACGTCTATGTCACCTGCGACGTCTGCCATGGCAAGCGCTACAACCGCGAAACGCTCGACGTCCTGTTCAAGGGCAAGTCGATTGCCGACGTGCTCGACATGACGGTCGAGGAGGGCGTCGATTTCTTCGCCGCCGTGCCCGGCGTGCGCGACAAGCTGGAGACGCTGAAACAGGTCGGCCTCGGCTACATCCATGTCGGCCAGCAGGCGACGACGCTGTCGGGCGGCGAGGCGCAGCGCATCAAGCTCGCCAAGGAACTGTCGCGCAAGGCGACCGGCAAGACGCTCTACATCCTCGACGAGCCGACCACCGGCCTGCATTTCCACGACGTCGCCAAGCTCTTGGAAGTGCTGCACGAGCTGGTCGACCAGGGCAACACGGTGGTCGTCATCGAGCACAATCTCGAGGTCATAAAAACCGCCGACTGGGTGCTCGACCTCGGTCCCGAGGGTGGCGACGGCGGCGGCGAGCTGGTGGCGTCAGGCACGCCGGAGGACATCGTCCGCGAGAAGCGCAGCTACACCGGCCAGTTCCTGCGCGAATTGCTGGAGCGGCGGCCCGGAGGCAAGCGCGAAGCGGCGGAGTGAGTGAGGACTGGCTGGCGTTTGGAAGAACCTTCAAATGAAGATCAGAAGAGCGCTTGCTGAGGATCTCGCCACAATCGTCCGGCTGACCGAAGCCGCCTATGCGCCCTACACGGCCTTGCTGGGCGCGCCGCCGATCCCGGTCACCGAGGACTATGCGCCGCGGATCGAACGCGGCGAGGTCCGGCTGCTGGAAAGCAGCGGCGAGCCGGCCGGACTGATTGTCCTCGAGCGGCACCCAAACCACACGATGATCTTCCCCGTCGCCGTCGGCCCTGCTTTCCAGGGCAAGGGTTTCGGCATCGCACTGCTCAAGTGGGCGGACGAACAGACGCGCCTGTGGCATTTGCCCGAGGTGCGGCTCTACACCAACGCCAGGATGGAACGAAACATCGCGCTCTACAAAGCCTATGGCTTTCACGAAACGGGTCGTCGGCCCAATCCATACCGGCCAGGATCGACGGTCGTCGACATGGCTAAAGCCACCCAGACAACGGCCATCGCCTGATCCTTTTCAGCAAACGGGAGGACGACAGTGACTCAATCAGGAACAATTCGCGCCGGCATGGGCGGCTGGACCTTCGAGCCATGGGACGCGTCGTTCTATCCGGACAAGCTGTCCAAGGCGAAACAGCTGCACTACGCTACCCGGCAGGTGGCGAGCATCGAGGTCAACGGCACCTATTATTCGAGTTTCAAGGAGCCGACCTTCGTCAAATGGGCTAACGAGGCGCCGGACGGTTTTGTCTATTCGCTGAAAGGCAACCGCTTCGTCACCAACCGCCGCGTGCTCGGCGAGGCCGGTGAATCGATGATGCGCTTCCTGGGGTCGGGCGTCGCCGCACTCGGCGACAAGCTCGGGCCGATCCTGTGGCAGTTCGCGCCGACCAAAAAGTTCGATCCGGACGATTTCGAGGCCTTCCTCAAGCTTTTGCCTGAAAAGCAGGACGGCGTTGCGCTGCGCCATGCGGTGGAGGTGCGCAACGACAGCTTCGTCGTGCCGGAATTCGCTGCCCTGGCGCGCAAATACAAGGTGGCGATCGTCTACGCCGACCACGCCAAATATCCTGGGATCGCCGACATCACCGGCGATTTCATCTATGTCCGGTTGCAGACCGGCAGCGATGATAATCCCGACTGCTACACGCCAAAGGCGCTCGACGAATGGGCGGCACGGGCAAAAACCTGGGCGGATGGCAAGGCGCCGGCCGACCTGCCGCGCACCGATCCGCCAACCGACGCACCGGTCAAACCGCGCGATGTGTTCGTCTACTTCATCACCGAGGGCAAGGTCCGCGCGCCGTTCGGCGCCATGGCGCTGATGAAGCGCGTCACCGGCTGACAACGTCGAATCATGGCATCTTCACAGCCGTCGTAACCTTATCGATACCTCCTTGCTGCATGAATTCGCGGAGCTGGGGCAGCCGCGGGTTAGGGCATGTCGCTCGACTACCACTCACTTCTGCTGGCTGTCGGTTTTTCCGCCGCCTGCCTGAGCCTGACGTTGTTCGGCATCTGGCTAACCGCGCGAACTGAAAAGTTTCTGCTGACATGGTCGATCAGCGCGTTGTTGGTCGTCGGCGACGTATTCATATACGAGGACTATATCGAGACGCCCGGACGCATCCTCGGTATCGCGACCTTCGCCTTGCTCCTGGTTGGGTTCTCGACCATGCTGGGCGCCGCCTACCAGTTCAGGTCAGGCCAGTCGCCGATCCCGCTGACGGTGCTCGGCAGCTGCATCTCGCTTGCCCTGGCGCTGCCGCCGATGGCGCTCGGATATGACGGGCTCGGCTTCATATTCGAAAATTTCCTTGCCGCCCTGATTCTGTTTTCAACGGCCTATCAGTACTGGGTCGGGCGCGCTGAAACTCCTGTCCCGATCATCGGCCTTACCGTGCTCTACTCGGCCACCGGCATTTCCTTTGTGCTGTGCGCCATGGCTCTTGCATGGGATGGGAAGCTTGTCCTCGGACATGCGCCCAGCAACTGGGCCGAGGATCTGAGCCTCGTCGTCGTCATCGCCAGCATGACCGGCATCGGCGCCCTTTCGCTGGCACTCAACCAGGGCCGTCTGGCCCGATATCACCGTCTGAACGCGCTGACCGATCCGCTGACCGGCCTGCTCAATCGCCGCGCGCTGTTCGATCTCAATGGCGGCGCCCCGATCGGGGCTTTCACGGCGGTGGTCATGTTCGACCTCGACGGCTTCAAGGTCATCAACGACGAGTTCGGGCACGCCACGGGCGATCAGGTGTTGAGAGTGTTCGCCGAGGACCTGGTCGAGAACCTTCGCCCGACCGATGTCGCCGCGCGCATGGGCGGAGAGGAATTCGCGCTGGTTCTGAAGCGCACCCTGCCCGAAGCGGTGGAGTTCACCGCCGAGCGTATACGCACCTCCTTCGCCGCGCGTGTCATCGAGACCGAAACCCGTCCCCTGACATGTACGGTCAGCGCCGGATACGCTTTCGGCAGCAAGGACGGCATGAGCTTTGACAAGGTGCTCAGCGCCGCCGACAAGGCGCTCTATGCCGCCAAGCGTGGCGGTCGCAACCGCGTCGCGGCCTCGACCTTCCGACGCGCAAGTTAGCCGCGTGGCGGTATAGCGCATCCGCCCCTTCCGTCAGCCCTCACGCCGCCATCACGACCTCGTTGTAGGTATCGAGATCGACGTAGAAGACCTTGGTGATCTCTGCGATCAGCTCGTCGTGGTCGTATCCTTGCGATTTCAGAACATTGATAGCGGTCATGATGTCGACGCGCTCGGTGAGCCGTCGTTTCTGGTAGTCCTCGACGTAACGTTCCATCGGCGTCCCTGGCCCAAGTGCCCCAAATGCATCGAACAAAAATCGGATCGCGGGAAGGGGTTGCTTGCACAGAACGTGCCGGCTGAGCCCACGCCTCACCTTGATCCGTCAACGAGACTGATACGGAAAGCGGCCGACTCAACAAGGCCAAGTAAAGCCTAGCATGCAATCCTCGGCGCGCCAGAGGCGTTCAGGAAAGACTGAGCGGCTTTCGTGATTTCGTCATCCTTGGGCGCAGTGACGCGAAGCGGAGCGAAGACCCAACGCCGTAACTTCAGAGCATCGCCACAGTGCAGAATCCAGGGTGGGGGGAGAACGGCTTCTATTCTTGACCGCTGCACTCTTCGGCGGATGTCACGGCATGGATCCTGGGCTCTGCGCCGCGTCGCTTCGCTCCTTGCTTCGCCGCAGGATGACGAGGGGAGAGATGGTTCGGCTAATCTCGAGGGTCTGCGATCAAACGGTCAGGAACTTGCGAACATCCGCCCGGTCGAGATCCTCGGCCGGGCCGGTGTGGACGATCTGCCCGCGGTCCATGATGTTGACCTCGTCTGCCAGTTCCCGGCAGAAATCGAGATACTGTTCGACCAGCAGCACGGCTATGCCGGCCTGGTCGCGCAGATAGCGGATGGCGCGGCCGATATCTTTGATGATCGACGGCTGGATGCCCTCGGTCGGCTCGTCGAGCACCAGCAGTTTCGGCCGCATCACCAGTGCCCTGCCGATGGCAAGCTGCTGCTGCTGGCCGCCGGAAAGGTCACCGCCCCGGCGGCCGAGCATCTGCTTCAGCACCGGGAACAATTCGAAGACATGGCCGGGAATGTTGCGGTCGGCGCGCCTCAATGGCGCAAAGCCCGATTCGAGGTTTTCCCGCACCGTGAGCAGCGGGAAGATCTCCCTGCCCTGCGGCACGAATGCGATGCCCGACCGGGCGCGATCATACGCCGCGCTCCGGTCGAGCGCCTTCCCCTCGAAGGCAACGCTTCCGCTCGTCAGCCGGTGGTGGCCGACGATCGATCTCATCAAACTGGTTTTGCCGACGCCGTTGCGGCCGAGCACGCAGGTGATCTTGCCCGCGCCGGCCTTCAGCGAGACGCCACGCAGCGCCTGGGCGGCGCCGTAGTGCAGCGTGGCGTTGGAGACTTCGAGCATGGTCAGCGCCTTCCCCAACGCCTGAAGAACGAAAGGTCGAAATGATGGAACGGAACGCGCCAGACCATGATTATCTCCCCAGATAGACTTCAACGACACGCTCGTCGGCCGAAACGAAATCGAGCGAGCCTTCGGACAGGACCGAACCTTCGTGCAGGCAGGTGACCTTGACGCCGAGCTCGCGCACGAAATGCATGTCGTGCTCGACGACGATGACTGAGTGGTCGCGCGCAATATCCTTGAGCAGCCGCGCGGTCTCCTCGGTCTCGGCGTCGGTCATGCCGGCGACAGGTTCGTCGACCAGCAGCAGCTTCGGATCCTGCGCCAGCAGCATGCCGATCTCGAGCCATTGCTTCTGTCCGTGGCTGAGATTGGCGGCGAGTTCATCGCGCTTGTCGCCCAGCCGGGTGATGCCGAGGATATCGTCGATCTGCCGCGCCTCCGCGGCCGAGCGGCGATGGAGTAGCGCCGGGAAGATTGAGCGTGGGCCCTTCAGCGCGAGCACCAGGTTCTCCTCGATCGTGTGGCTTTCGAAGACGGTCGGCTTCTGGAATTTCCTGCCGATGCCCATCATGGCGATTTCGGCCTCGTCATGTTTGGTCAGGTCGACCTGGCCGTCGAAGTAGACCTCGCCCGCGTCGGGACGCGTCTTGCCGGTGACGATGTCCATCATCGTGGTCTTGCCGGCGCCGTTGGGACCGATGATTGCCCGCATCTCGCCCTTGTCGAGCACCAGCGACAGATTGTTGATGGCGCGAAAGCCGTCGAAGGAAACCGAGACGCCGTCGAGATAGAGGATGGTGTTGCTCTTCGACATCGCTCACTCCGCCGGCTGCGGTTCGGGGCCGGACGCGGACCAGTCGCCGGGCGTCCTCGCGGCACTGCGAACGATCTTCGGCGGCGCCGGGGCATCCTGATCGGTGCCGGCTTCCTCGGCAATCGAGGCCGCACGCAGCGCCTTGGCATTGCCGCGCCAGGAATCCCACATGCCGACAATGCCCTTGGGCAGGAACAGCGTGACGGCGACGAACAGTCCGCCCAGCGCAAACAGCCAGAACTCGGGCAGCACGCCGGTGAACCAGGATTTGCCGGCATTGACCACAAGCGCGCCGATGATCGGCCCGACGATGGTGCCGCGCCCGCCTACGGCCACCCACACCACGACCTCGATCGAATTGGACGGCTCGAACTCGCCTGGATTGATGATGCCGACCTGCGGCACGTAGAGCGCGCCGGCAATGCCGGCCATGACAGCCGACACGGTGAAGGCGAACAGTTTGACGTTCTCCGCGCGCCAGCCGAGAAAGCGGGTGCGGCTCTCAGCGTCGCGCACCGCCATCAGCAGCTTGCCGTATTTGGAACCGACGATTGCCCAGGTGACGAAGACGGCGAGCGCCAGCGTGGCGGCGCTGGCCGCGAACAATGCCGAGCGTGTCGCATCCGCCTGCACGTTGTAGCCGAGAATATCCTTGAAATCGGTCAGGCCGTTGTTGCCGCCGAAACCCATGTCGTTGCGGAAAAACGCAAGCAGCAGCGCATAGGTCATCGCCTGGGTGATGATCGACAGGTAGACGCCGGTGACGCGGCTGCGGAAGGCGAACCAGCCGAAGACGAAGGCGAGCAGGCCGGGCACCGCAAGCACCATGATCGCGGCAAACCAGAACTGGTCGAAACCGTACCAGAACCACGGCAATTCCCCGTAGTTCAGGAACACCATGAAGTCCGGCAGCAGCGGATTGCCGTAGACGCCGCGCGAACCGATCTGGCGCATCAGATACATGCCCATCGCATAGCCGCCGAGCGCGAAGAAGGCGCCGTGGCCGAGCGAAAGGATGCCGCAATAGCCCCAGACGAGATCGAGCGCCAAAGCGAGCAGCGCGTAGCAGAAATACTTGCCGGTGAGCGCGACGACATAGGACGGCACGTAGAACGCACTCGTCGGCGAGACCGCAAGATTGAGCAGCGGCACGATGAAGGCGACCGCCAAAAGGATGAAGATCGTGATCGCGATGCGGCGATCGGCGCCGGCGGCGAAGAAGCGTCCCGTGATCATGCTTCCACCGACCTGCCCTTCAGCGCGAAAAGGCCGCGCGGGCGCTTCTGGATGAACAGGATGATGATGACCAGCACGACAATCTTGCCGAGGACTGCCCCGGCATAGGGTTCAAGGAATTTGTTGACGATGCCGAGCGAGAAGGCGCCGACCAGCGTGCCCCAGAGATTGCCGACGCCGCCGAAGACGACGACCATGAAGCTGTCGATGATGTAGCCGCGGCCGAGATTGGGCGAGACATTGTCGATCTGGCTGAGCGCGACACCGGCGATGCCTGCAATGCCGGACCCCAATGCAAAGGTCAGCGCGTCGACCCATGGTGTCCTGATGCCCATCGAAGCGGCCATGCGGCGGTTGGCGGTGACGGCGCGCATCTGCAGACCCCAGGGCGTGCGCTTCATCACATAAAGCAGCACCGCGAACACGCCGAGCGCGAATACCAGTATCCAGAGCCGGTTCCAGGTCACGGCGAGCTGGCCGATATCGAACGAACCCGACATCCATGACGGGTTGCCGACCTCCTGGTTCGTCGGCCCGAAGATGGTGCGCACGGCCTGCTGCAGGATCAGCGAGACGCCCCATGTCGCCAGCAGCGTCTCCAGCGGCCGGCCGTAAAGGAAACGGATCACGCCCCGCTCGATGACAAGGCCGACGAGCGCCGCGACCGAGAAGGCGAGCGGCAGTGCGATGACCAGCGACCAGTCGAACAGGCCGGGAAAGGAGTTTCGGATCACTTCCTGCACGACAAAGGTCGTGTAGGCGCCGAGCATGACCATTTCGCCATGCGCCATGTTGATGACCCCCATGACGCCGAAGGTGATGGCGAGACCGATCGCCGCCAGCAGCAGCACCGATCCGAGCGAGATGCCGTACCAGATGTTCTGGCCCGCATCCCACAGCGCCAGCGTCGAATTGATGTTGGCGATCGCCGCCGTCGCCGCGTCCTTGACCGCGCCTTCGGAATTGGCCTCGACGGCGGTGAGCAGGGACAGTGCGTTGCGATCGCCGCGCGCGCCGATCAGGGCGATCGCCGCGAGTTTGTCGGCTTCCGGCCTGTCCGACACCAGAACCGATGCGGCGCGGGCCTGTTCGAGCAGCGCTTTGACGCTTGCCACGCTCTCGCTGGTGATTGCGGCATCGAGTGGCTCGATGTTTGTGGCATCGGGCGTCTTGAACATGGTGTCGGCGGCAGCAAAGCGCGCAGCCGGATCTTTCGCGCCGAGCGTCAGTGTGCCCAGAGCATCGCGGATGGCGCGGCGCAGCGTATTGTTGACCTTGATCTTGGTGATCTCGCCCTTGGCCGCCTCGCCGGACTTTTCCCCGCTCAGCGGGTCGAGCAGCGCAACGCTGCCGCCGCCTTCCTTGCCGATGAAAACCAGCGAATCGGCCTTGCGAACGTAAAGATCGCCCTCCGCAAGCGCGCCAAGCGGACGTTCGACGGCAGTGTCACCGGTGGCCGCGAGCTCGCGCACGACAGCTTCGGTGGCCGAAAAATTCGAGGCAGTGGCAAATTTGGCAATGATGGCGCGCAGATCCGCTTCGGCAGCGTTCGACGGCGACAGCATCCCCAGGAGGAGGAGCAGCAGCGTCAGGCCGATCGCGCGGGTGAAGATCATCGATTTCTGGCGACTCTTGAAAGGTTGAACTTCGCGTCCGGGCGGGCTGGAGGAGAGGAGGAGCTCGCCCGGACGCGTCGCGGTCTAGGTCGTGGAGAAATCCACGACCGTCAGACCCGGGAGGATCAGTTGGTTCCCTTGCCGCCACACTTGCCGGTTGCAACATTGAAGTTGCCGCAGGACAGAGGCGCGCGCCAATCGGAGATCAGGTCCTTCGAATCAGCCAGATAGTCAGACCACTCGTCACCCATCACCAGGCCAGGCGTCTGCGAGACGGTCTCGAACTGGCCGTCGGCCTGGATTTCGCCGATCAGCACAGGCTTGGTGATGTGATGGTTCGGCATCATGGTCGAATAACCACCGGTCAGGTTCGGCACCGAGACGCCGATCACGGCGTCGATGACCTTGTCAGGATCGGTGGTGCCGGCCTTCTCAACCGCCTTCACCCACATGTTGAAGCCGACATAGTGGGCTTCCATCGGGTCGTTGGTGGTGCGCTTGTCGTTCTTGATGAACTTGTGCCAGTCGGCAATGAACTTCGCGTTCTCGGGCGTATCGATGCTCTGGAAATAGTTCCAGGCGGCGAGATGGCCGACGAGTGGCGCGGTGTCGAGACCGGCAAGCTCTTCCTCGCCGACCGAGAAGGCCATGACCGGGATGTCCTCGGCCTTGATGCCCTGATTGCCGAGTTCCTTGTAGAACGGCACGTTGGCGTCGCCATTGACGGTCGAGACGACGGCGGTCTTCTTGCCGGCCGAGCCGAACTTCTTGATCGCCGAGACCTCGGTCTGCCAATCGGAGAAGCCGAACGGCGTGTAGTTGACCAAGATGTCTTCGGCGGCGACGCCCTTGGCTTTCAGATAGGCTTCGAGGATCTTGTTGGTGGTGCGCGGGTAAACGTAGTCGGTGCCTTCAAGCACCCAGCGTTTCACCGAACCGCCGTCCTCGCTCATCAGATAGTCGACGGCCGGAATTGCCTGCTGGTTCGGCGCCGCACCGGTGTAGAACACGTTGCGCTCGCTCTCCTCGCCCTCATACTGGACGGGGTAGAACAGGATGTTGTCGAGCTCGCTGAACACCGGCAGCACCGACTTGCGCGACACCGAGGTCCAGCAACCGAACACCGCCGCGACCTTGTCCTTGGAGATCAGCTCGCGCGCCTTTTCGGCGAACAGCGGCCAGTTCGAAGCCGGATCGACGACGACCGCTTCGAGTTTCTTGCCGAGCAGGCCGCCCTTTGCATTCTGCTCTTCGATGAGCATCAGCATGGCGTCCTTCAGCGTCGTCTCCGAAATCGCCATGGTACCCGACAGCGAGTGAAGAATACCCACCTTGATCGTATCGTCAGCCGCCCTGGCCGGGACGCTCATCAGCAGGCCGGCCGTAACCGCGCCTGCCGAAAGCATTTTTGTTATTGTCGAGAAACTTCCCCTCATATTTCAAACTCCCTAGCTGGTTGATCGCATCGCAAACAGACCATGCAACGGCTGTGCCAACCGCGGGAGCAAAATTAAGTGGGCTTGGATTTCCCAGCCCTACCAGCCGGTTAATATATTAGCCGCCAAAGATAAGCGCCGCCGCCGGTGCTCTGCCTGGAAAAAACTCCCCCGCTCTCGCCTAATTTTTGATCACTCGCGAATTAATGCGCCAATTTTGAGCAGAACCAAATCAAAGACGGCGAACCGTTGCACCGCAGCAGGAAAATGGGGCAAGTTCGATCTTCAAAAGAGCGACGTCATGGCCTCCAGGATTTCTTGTATTTTCAGCACCATGCTTCTGGTTGCGGCCACCGGCGGCGCACGCGCCGACTTCACCGACGGCAAATTGCCGGACGGCACCTATCACTGCGAAGTCTATCTGCTTGGCATGTTCCTCAGCCTTGGCGACATCACCATCAAGGGGAATGTCTATAGCGGCCCGGTGACCTTCGGAACCGCCCGGCAGGGCTACAACTATCAGATGGATGCAAACGGCGAGATCACCTGGTTGGGCCCGTTGGGCGGCTATACGACCGGCGGCAACTCGATCTCGCTCACGCAAGCCACCCTGGACGGTCAAACCAGCCCGTCCTTCGACATCATCATGAAGCAGCCTGACGGCGCCTTCACCGCCTCGACCTGCACAAAGCGTTGAACAGCCGACAGGAAGAGGCGCGAAACCTTGCGAGGTTCCGCGCCAGCAGGCAAGTCTGGAGGGTATGGCTAAATGCTCTTGGCCGACATCTGTTCGGCAATATAGTCAGCCTGACGGATCGCCAGCGACACGATCGTCAATGTCGGATTTTCAGCGCCGCCGGTGGTGAACTGGCTGCCATCCGACACGAACAGGTTCTTGATGTCGTGCGCCTGGCCATGCTTGTTGACGACGCCGTCGGTCGCCTTCTCGCTCATCCGGTTGGTGCCGAGATTATGGGTCGACGGATAGGGTGGCGTCGGGAAGGTCCGCGTCGCCCCGACCGCCGCGTAGAGCGCCGAGCCCTGCTTGTAGGCGTGGTTGCGCATCGCCGTGTCGTTGGCATGGTCGTCGAAATGGACGTCCGCCACCGGCATGCCGTGCTCGTCCTTGATATCGGCATGCAGCGTGATGCGGTTTTCCTCGCGCGGCATGTCCTCGCCGACGATCCACATGCCGGCCATATGGTCGTAGTGGTCGAGCGCCGTGGTGAAGGAACGCCCCCAGCCGCCGGGATTAAGGAAGGCGGCCATGAACGGCAGGCCGAGCGACAGCGTCTCTAACTCGTAGCCGCCGACGAAGCCGCGCGAGGAATCGTTGCGGGCTTCGTCGCGGATGATACCGGCCATGGTGGTGCCGCGATACATATGCACCGGCTTGTCGAAGATGCCGTAGACCGAGCCCGTGGTGTGGCGCATGTAGTTCTTGCCGACCTGCCCCGACGAATTGGCAAGGCCGTCGGGAAACTGGCTCGATGCCGAATTGAGCAGCAGCCGCGGGCTCTCGATCGAATTTCCCGCGACGGCGACGATGCGGGCCTTCTGTTCCTGAAGTTTGCCGTCCTTGTCGGCATAAACGACGCCGGTCACCTTGCCGCTGGGATCGTGGTTGATCTTGATCGCCATGGCGTTTGGCCTGACCTCGAGATGGCCGGTCGCCTCGCCCTTGGGAATTTCGCTGTAGAGCGTCGACCATTTGGCGCCCCATTTGCAGCCTTGGAAGCAGAAGCCGGTCTGCTGGCAGGCATTGCGGTCGTCGCGTGGCTCGGAATTGATTGCCATCCGGCCGGTGTGGCACTCCTTGTAGCCGAGCTTGTCGGCGCCGGCCTTCATCACCTTGAAGTTGTTGTTGCCAGGAAGGCCCGGGATGTTGTTGGTGAGCGTCACGCCTAGTCTGTCTTCGGCCTTTGCGTAGTAGGGCTCCAGCTCGGCAAGCGTGATCGGCCAATCGAGCAGGTTCGCGCCTTCCAGTTTTCCGTAGGTCGAAAGCGTTCTGAATTCATGCTCCTGAAAGCGCAGCGAGGCGCCCGCCCAGTGCGTGGTCGAGCCGCCGACCGCCTTGACGATCCAAGCCGGCAGATTGGGGAAATCCTTCGCCACCCGCCAGTCTCCCGAGGTCGTGCGCTTGTCCGTCCAGGCGAGCTGGGCGAATGAATCCCACTCGTCGTTGATGAAATCCTCATATTCGTGGCGGGCGCCCGCTTCCAGGATGACGACATCGATGCCCTTCTGGGCGAGTTCGTTGCCGAGCGTGCCGCCGCCGGCGCCCGAGCCGATGATGACGACCACGCCATCGTTCTTGAGATCAAATGGTGCTGCCATGGATTCCTCCCGTGATGTCTGTTGTGTACGGTTTGGGACGATGGGGCTCAGAGCCACTCGATGTCGTCGAACCCGCGCGCCATGTAGCCGCCCTTGGAGTAGGACTCGCCCTCGTAGCCGAAGATCGGCCAGACCTCCTTCTGGTTGTAGAGGCCGACGACAAGCCCGCCGCGGACTGCCTGGAAGAACGGCGTGTCCTCGATCTCTCTCAGCACCGTAATGCGCTGCTCCTCCCAGCCGAGACCGGTGTAGCCGCCCTTGCCCGACTTCACGTCGAGATCGGCAATTCCCTTTTCGATCAGATCTTTGTGGGTGGGGTCTTTCCCGGCCTGCTCATCATGGGCCTTGACGGCGATTGCGTAATATTTGTCAGGCACTTGATCGTGCGGGTAGATGTCGCGCGCCATGTGAATCAGGGTCGCCATGGTTTCGGGCTTGAGCGCGGATGTTTCGAGACCCCAGGCATGTTCCGGGCTGATGACGGCACTGCCTGAAATGACCAGCAACGCGCCGACACCGCCGCGCTTCAGAAGCTCGCGGCGCGATAGGCCGGGCTTCTTTTCATGGGCCGGCTTGCTCTCATAAATCGTGACCATTTGTTCCTCCCTTGCTTGCTATCTGCACCCGAAGGTGCCCTGGCTGGCGCCGCGCTGGCCGGCGCGGCCGTAATGTCTCCTATTTGAACCGGCCCTGACGCTGCAGGACCTCGATCTTGTAGCCGTCGGGATCCTCGATGAAGAAGAAGCGCGCGAGCAGCGCTCCGTCGCGGTTGAACTCGACGATCTTCTTCAGGCTCAGGCCAAGCGCGCCGAGCCGGTCATGTTCGCTGTCCAGATCGGCGACCGAAACCGCGAGATGGCCGTAGCCGTCGCCGAGCGCGTAAGGCTCCTGGCGGCCCTTGTTGACGGTGAGCTCGACCTCGAACTCCGCCTCGGCATTGCTCAGATAGACGAGCGTGAAGGTTTCGAAATCGAGCCGTTCAGCGACGTCCAGCCCAAAGGCTTTCCGGTAGAAGTCGATGGACCGGGCCTCGTCCAGAACCCGGATCATGGTGTGGATCGTCTTCGCCAAATGACACTCCGTCGCAGCAGCGCCTTATGCGCGTCGGCGTGATTATGCGCGGGTTGCGGCAGAGGTGGTGGCAGCCGATTACCACGCGCTAATCTAACGACGGGGTGGCAAACCGCTAATGCATGTCGCGCAAAAGTGCGCAGCGGTTTTGCGATAACGACATGCATAAGAACGAGGCCTAAAAGCGCGTCGCATGAATCCATTCAAACGCGACGCGCTTTTAAGGACGAAAGTCCGATTGCTGTTTTCCGCTTTCCAGCTGAAGATAATTTGCCACGATAGGCACTGCTCAAAGGCGCGAATCGCTGCAGATTGCGCCTAAAATCAACAAGAATGGCCAAGACCAATAAGAACGGGAGGTAACGATGTGCAGAGTTTTTGCCGGGCAGGATCCGGAGGGCTACCGGCAGATCAATCGATCGATCCGCATCGACGGGCACTCGACGAGCATCCAACTCGAGGCGACGTTCTGGGCATTGCTCGACGAGATCGCCGACAGCCAGGGTCTGACGACCCCGAAATTCATCTCGAAGCTCTATGACGAGGCTATCGAGATCAATGGCCAGATTCCGAACTTCGCCTCGATGCTGCGCACGACCTGTGCTCTCTATCTGCGTGGCCATCGGCCGGGCATCGAGGAACACACGGCCCCGAAGCGGCAAGCAGCTTAACTTTCGATCGCAACATCGAGTGCCAGGCGAGTCATATCGGTGAAAAGCGCCTGGCGTTCGGAATAGTCGGTTTGCTCGCCGGTCACCACATTGTCGACGACAGTCAGCATCGACAGGGCCCGGGCGCCGAAATGCGCGGCAATGCGATAGAGCGCACTGGTCTCCATATCCACGGCCAGCGCGCCCTGTGCCTGTGCTTCGGCGAAGCGATCGCGCCCCTGGGGATGATAGAATATATCGCTGCAGATGGTCAGCCCGGCCTGATGTTCGATGCCGATTTCGGCAGCCCGCGTCAATGCCTGGGCATAAAGCGCCGGATCGGGGCCGGCATCAGCACCGTAGAGCCCAAAGACTTGGCCGCTCTCTGCACTTTCACCCCGCACCGACTGCGAGATCACCAGGCTGCGCAGTTTAACCGCCGCCGTCAGGGCGCCACAGGTGCCGGTGCGGATCAGTGTCCTCACGCCATGGAAGTCCAGCAATTCATGCGCGTAGATCAGGAATGACGAGACGCCGATGCCGGTGGACTGGATGCTGACGGGCTTACCGCGAAACAGGCCGGTAAAACCGAGGGCCTCCCTTCGACGGTTGACGCAGCGCGGCGCCTCCAGAAAGGTTTCCGCCATCCATTCGGCACGCTGCGGATCGCCCGGCAACAGCACTGTTGCGGCATAATCACCCTTGCCTGCCTCGTTGTGCGGCGTCACGGTATGCTCCCCCAAAACCCGCCGCCCGTTTCGCCATAATCATGGCAGTCTCACGCCATTTCGCAAGTGCGAGAATTAGTATGCCCTAAGATTCCAGCACATCCTTGACGATTGTGGCCAGTTGCTTGAGCGAAAACGGCTTCGGCAGGAAACCGAAATGCGCGTCTGCCGGCAGGTTCTTGGCGAACGCATCCTCGGCGTAACCGGAAACGAAGACGAATTTGATGTCGGGTTGCCGCTTGCGCAGTTCGCCAAGCAGGGTCGGCCCATCCATCTCAGGCATCACCACGTCGGAAACGACAATGTCGACCTTGCCGCCGAGCGCCTCGAAGACTTCCAGCGCCTCGACGCCCGAGGACGCTTCGTGGACGGTGTAGCCGCGCGACGTCAGCGCCCGCATGCCGCCCATGCGCACGGCATCCTCGTCCTCGACGAGCAGCACCGTGGCCGAGCCCGACAGATCCTTGGCTGCGTCGGCGATCTTTGCCGGTGCGACCGGTGCCTCGCCGGGCTCGCCTGCCTTTCTCGCCTCAGCAATGTAGCGCGGCAGGAAAATGCGGAACACCGATCCCTTGCCGACCTCGGAATCGCAGAAGATGAAGCCGCCTGTCTGCTTGATGATGCCGTAGACCATGGACAGGCCGAGGCCGGTGCCCTTGCCGACCTCCTTGGTGGTGAAGAAGGGTTCGAAAATCTTCTTGAGGACTTCGGGGGCGATGCCGCTGCCGGTGTCTTCGACTTCGACCACCACGTAATCGGCCGGCGCAAGTTCGCGGTAGGGTAGGCTTTTGCTCTCTTCTGTCGTGACGTTCCGGGTGCGCACGGTGAGGTCGCCGCCAGCCGGCATCGCATCGCGCGCATTGACCGCCAGATTGACCACCACCTGCTCGAACTGCCCGATGTCGACCTTCACCGGCCACAGATCGCGGCCATGATCGACCTTCAGCTTGATGTCGCTTCCGACCAGGCGGGCCAGCAGCATCCGCAGGTCGGCAAGCACGTCGGTCAGGTTGAGCACCTCCGGCCGCAGCGTCTGCTTGCGCGAGAAGGCCAGAAGCTGCCTCACCAGCGAAGCCGCCCGGTTGGCGTTCTGCTTGATGTTCATGATGTCGGGGAAGGACGGGTCCGACGGGCGGTGGTTGGTCAACAAAAGGTCCGACGCCATGATGATGGCGGTCAGGACGTTGTTGAAGTCGTGTGCGATGCCGCCGGCAAGCTGGCCGACCGCCTGCATCTTCTGGCTTTGCGCCATCTGGCCCTCGAGCGCCTTCTGCTCGGTGGTCTCGACGGCATAGACGATAGCCGATTCTTCGGCGCCCTCGCCGGTGCCGTCGGCAACCGCGTTGACGTAAAAGCGCATGTGCCGTTCTTCATTGCCGGGCAGCAGCGTATCGATCGGTTCGATGTCGGCCTGCCTTTGTCGCGCTTTTTCGAACGCCGCGGCAAAGGCGGGCCGGTCGCGCTCATGGATCACCGTGTCCAGCCGCACGCGCCGATCGACCGCGTCCCCGTCGACGACGGAGGAAAACAGCGACAGGAAAGGCGCGTTGGTGCGCAAGATGCGCCCGCTGTTGTCGACCGCCGCTATTGCCATCGGCGTCGAATTGAAGAAGCGGGTGAAGCGGATCTCCGAGGCGCGAAGATCGGCGGAAGCGTCCTCACCTTGCGTCCGGTTGAGCACGATGGTGCGCGTCGGACCGTTGACACCCTCGCGGCTGGCTGAGACCCTATGCATGAAACGCACGGGCAGCGCCTCGCCTTTCACCGTCGTCAGATCGAGATCGATGATCGCATTGCGCGTGGTGCCGGGATCGGCCTTGACTGAGCGGACCAGCGCCATGCCGTCGCCGGCGACGATCTCCGGAAGCGTAACGGCACCAGGCGTGAAGCTCGTCAGGTCGATGCCCAGCCACTCCGCCAGCGTGGCGTTGATATAGGTGACGCGGCCTTCCTGGTCGGCCGAAAAGAAGCCGGCCGGCGCATGGTCGAGATGGTCGATGGCCTCCTGCAGATCGAGGAAGAACCGCTCCTGCTCGGCCCGTTCCTCCGAGATATCGGCGAGTTGCCAGGCGAGCAAGGGCAGCCGCTGGCCCGGGACGCTGAAGGCGCGGGCGCGGGCACGGTACCAGCGCGCGCCCGGCTCGGCGCCGGGTCGAATGGATTGCGCAAGCCGAAACTCTCCGTCGCCGGGCTGGCCGTCGCGCAGGCCGGAGGCGAGCCGGTATATGGTCACCGAGGCCTCGGGAACGTCGGACAGCAAACTTTCGACCGTCTTGAGATCCGCCGCGGACGCGGCGCCCGTCATGTCGGCATAGGCCCGATTGGCGTAGACGACACGACCCTTGGTGTCCGTGACCAGAAGACCTTGCGACATCGAATCGACAAACGCTTTCGATAGCTCGTCACTCGTCGAGCGCGGTGTGATCTGCACGAAGCCGATGGCGGTGGCGAACAGGAAGCCGACGCCGATCATCGCCAGCACACCAAGCATTCCGAGCAGGAATGGATCGCCAAGACGTTCGCGGAAAAGGCCGAAGACGATCGCAGCGCCGGTCAGGACGACGATGAAGACGATGAGCCGGGTGACCGCACCCGGTCGCGTGTTCTGGTCGACGATCGGTACCGGATAGAAATCGCCGCGCGCTTCCTTGGCCATATGCCCCCTGCTCGTGAAATCCGGTACTTGCCCCTGCCCGGTTGAATCACATTCTCAGGGTCCGGAAAAGGCCTTGGCGGCAAATGTCCGCTAAAAATGACGCCCGTTCTGCGCCTGGTGTGGTGAAACCGAAATTCGCATCACCTTGGTGCAACGCGGAGCGAATTTCGGATTCATCACATCAGCAACTTGCTGAAAATCCAGTGTGGTGGATTTGAAGTGGGAACGCTGACGCACTCAATTCGCAGGAACTTCAAATCCACCAGATTGGCGTTTCAAGCTGTTCAAGAAGCGCGAAAGGCAACTTGCAGGGGCGTGCCGCAACAGTCT
Source organism: Mesorhizobium sp. WSM4842 (assembly GCF_055901575.1). Taxonomy (NCBI): domain Bacteria; kingdom Pseudomonadati; phylum Pseudomonadota; class Alphaproteobacteria; order Hyphomicrobiales; family Phyllobacteriaceae; genus Mesorhizobium; species Mesorhizobium sp. WSM4842. The sequence continues at coordinate 4,281,944 of NZ_CM148372.1, read as the reverse complement.
AGTGTCACTTTTCTTCGAAAGCCGATACGGGGGCACTAATGCAAGGGCTGGATAGCGTTTTGGGTCCTTATGCCGCGGAAATCCTGTGGACGCTGGTCGCGCTTGTCCTTCTGGCCATTATTCTCCTCATCATCAAGCTGGTCCGCAATCTGACCTTTGGAACATTCGTTGCCGGTGGCAGGAACCGCAAGACGCGCCTGGCCGTCATGGACGCCACCGCTGTCGACAGTCACCGCCGGTTGGTGCTGGTGCGCCGCGACGACATCGAGCACCTGCTGTTGATCGGAGGCCCAACCGATGTCGTCGTCGAACGCGACATCCGGCTGTCGGCGCTGCGCCGTCCTGCACTGACCGGAGATAGCGGCGGCCATCAGCCGGCACCGCGGCCGCGCGCGCCTCAACCGGCTCCTGCGCCAATGACGCAAGCACCGCCTCCGCAGCCGGTAAGCGCGGCCCCGGCGCCTGTCCGGCCCCATCAGACGGCGCCAGCGCCGAAGCCAGCAGCGCAAAGTCATCAATCGGCGACCGTCACGCCGCTGCCCGCCTACGGATCGGCGAACGCCACTGCCTTTCGACAGGCGCCATCGCCGGCAAGACAGGATTCCCCGCCAAAGCAGGATTCTATTGACGATACGCTGATGAGGGAGCTCGAGGTCTCGTTTGATGACCCGCACCCCACCAAGCCGGAGAGCAAGCCGGCGGCAAAGGCACCGTCGTCTCTCGATGACGAGATGACGAAGCTTCTCGGCGAGCTTTCCAGCCAGAAAAGATAACCGGCCAGAAACCGGGGCAGCGAACAGCTAACAAAAAATGTCCGGAGACCGGCCATGACAAAATTCGCTATCGGCTGCTTTTTAGGCGCTCCGCCTGTGCTTCAGTCGTCGCGGTAGACCTTCTCGCGGCGCTCGTGGCGCTCCTGCGCCTCGATCGACAAGGTCGCGATCGGACGCGCATCGAGCCGCTTCAGCGCGATGGGCTCGCCGGTTTCCTCACAATAGCCGTAAGTGCCTTCATCAATGCGCTGAAGCGCGGAATCAATTTTTGAAATGAGTTTTCGCTGGCGATCGCGGGCGCGAAGTTCGATGGCGCGGTCAGTTTCCGAAGAGGCGCGATCAGCGAGATCGGGATGGTTGGCGTTTTCCTGCTGCAGGATTTCGAGAGTTTCGCGCGCTTCGCGCAGTATGTCGTTCTTCCAGGTGACGAGCTTCAGGCGAAAGTAGGATTTCTGCCGTTCGTTCATGAACGGCTCGTCTTCGGAGGGTACGTAATCGGCAGTAACGATGTCGTTCATTCGACTCACCCAAACAGCCCCAATTTTGGCGCCTATATATTCGCGGACCGAATGCTGCACAAGCGTAATCGACGACAGTTTCACGCAATTGTTAATGTCGGGCAAAACGGTATTGGCCGCATCATTCGCATGAAGGGCACGACCGAATTCGCGTATGATTTGTTGGGTTTGAAAGGTGCCGGCCATTGTGCATAAGGCCGTTCTCATGGCTAATCCTGCAGCGCCTTTTGACGAGTTTCGGTGTTTGGCACAAGCGAGGGCCGGTGAGCAAGCTCTACCTGTTGAGGCATGCCAAGGCCGGATGGGCCCTGCCCGGCATGCGCGATTTCGACCGTCCGCTCGACGCATCCGGCCTCGCCGACGCCGAAACCATGGGTGCGGCCATGCGGGCCCGCAGCTACATTCCGGACCTCACCCTTTGCTCCAACGCAAAGCGAGCGCGCCAGACGCTGGAAGGCCTGGCCGGCCACACCGATACAGGCCGGGTCCTGTTCTTGGACACGCTCTATAGCGAGGACGCCGCCAGTTATCTCTCGATCATCCGCGGCAATGGCGGGCCAGGCTCGCTGCTCGTCATCGGCCACAACCCGATGACGGAAGATCTTACTATCGCGCTTTCGGGCGATGGCGACGAGGCTGCGAGGGGAATTCTGAACCACGGCTTCCCGGCCTCCGGCCTTGCGGTCGTCCGTTTTCCAGGCAGTCTTGCCAATGCCGCGCAAGGCACCGGCTATCTCGAAGCCTTCGTGACGCCGGCCGATCTCTGACGCCATTTCAACCTAGCGTGGTGGATTTGAAGTTCCTGCCACTTCAATGGCATCAGCTTTCAGGAACTTCAAATCCAAAAGCATACTACAGCGCCGCGCGTCCTCCTGGACGCGCAAAGGACGCTGTAGAACTCAATTTTGCGCATGATCTTTTCCGAACCTATGGTTCGGGTTCATGCGCGAATTCAATGATTTGCTGGTGTGACTTAGAATCCGAAATTCGCTCACTGCGCTGCTCCAAGGTACTGCGAATTTCGGATTCGCCACACTAGGCGGCAGCGTCTATATCGGGTCGTACCGAAGCCCCGAGAGACGCATTTTGGCATCATCGCTGACCACTTTCACCGACGAGGCGAAGATTGCCCTGGATACGCTGTCGGGGCGCGCTACCGGGCTTTTTTCGCCATCGCTGCGGCTGGGTGTCACTGGCCTTTCCCGCGCAGGCAAGACAGTGTTCATCTCAGCCTTTGTCCACAATCTGATCCATGGCGGGCGCTTGCCACTGTTCGCGGCGCAGAAATCGGGACGCATCGCCCGTGCCTTCCTCGAAGAGCAACCGGATGACGCCGTACCGCGATTCCAGTACGAGGATCACGTAGCGGCCCTGGTCAACGACCGCCTGTGGCCGGATTCGACACGTGCCATTTCCGAGCTGAGGCTCACCATCGAATATGAATCGGCCTCCGGCTGGAGCCGCATGTTTTCATCGGGCAGATTGTCGCTCGATATCGTCGACTATCCCGGCGAATGGCTGCTCGACCTGCCGCTGCTCGGCAAATCCTACGCTGATTTCTCACGCGAAGCCTTCGAGATGGCCGTGCTGCCGGTGCGCGTCGACCTTTCACAGGAATGGCGCGCGCTCTCGGCAACGGTCGATCCGAATGCGGACGCCGACGAGATGACGGCGCGCCGCCTCGCCGACAGCTTCGCCGCTTATCTCAAGGCATGCAAGCTCGACGAGCGGGCGCTTTCAACCCTGCCACCCGGCCGTTTCCTGATGCCCGGCGATCTTGAGGGCTCGCCGGCACTGACCTTCGCGCCCTTGCCGGGCCTGAGTGAGCGGCGGGCGCGTTCCGGGTCGCTTCAGGCGATGATGGAGCGGCGCTACGAGGCCTACAAGACATATGTCGTAAAGCCGTTCTTCCGGGAGCACATCACGCGCCTCGACCGTCAGATCGTGGTGATAGACGCCCTGCAGGCCTTGAACGCGGGCCCCGGCGCCATGGCCGATCTCGAACGTGCTGTGACCGAAATCCTCGCATGTTTCCGCCCCGGCCGCGGCAATTTCCTGACCGACTTTTTTTCAAGGCGCATCGACCGCATATTGGTAGCGGCGACGAAGGCGGACCATCTGCACCACGAAAGCCACGACCGGCTGCAGGCGATCGTGCGGCGGCTCGCCGACCGTGCCGTGGCGCGGGCGAATTTCACCGGCGCCGATGTCGACGTAGTTGCCCTGGCGGCGGTGCGCGCGACCCGGGAAGGCACGGTCAAGCAAGGCCGTGAGACGTTGCCGGTCATCATTGGCACACCGTTGAAAGGTGAAAAGATCAACGGCGAAACATTTGATGGAAGAACCGAAACAGCCATATTTCCCGGTGACTTACCAGAGAAAATTGACACGGTGTTCGAAGTCTCTGGGCCAGACAATCGGCAGAGCCCAGACCATCGGCAAAGTCCAGACCGTCGACAAAGTAATGATGACCCGGCAATCCGCTTCGTGCGCTTTCGCCCGCCAAAGCTCGAAAGCACGGCTGAAGGCGTCACGCTGTCGCTGCCGCATATCAGGCTCGACCGCGCCCTGCAGTTCCTGATCGGAGATCGTCTGGCATGACCGCGCCCCGCAAGCCGGCGGCTTTTCGCATCGAGCCGGAAGCCGCGCCAAAAGAACGGGCAGCCTTGCGGCAGCCCGACGCTCCATCGGCCAGAAGGCCACGCGCCGCGAAGGCCGATCTTGCCGTCGTCACTCCGGCGGAAATCGACGTTTTCGACGAGCCAGATATTATCGCCGCCGAACCGCCGCCGGCGACCGCGCCGCGTAAGCGTTCGATATCAGGTGGCTTGTTGTTCGGCGCATTGGGCGTTCTGGTTTCGCTGGCCCTCGGCCTTTGGACCGATCAGCTGATTCGCGATCTGTTCGCACGTGCCGAATGGCTGGGCTGGCTTGCCGCCGGGATGGCCGTGATCGCGGTGCTGGCGCTTCTGGTCATCCTCGTCCGCGAATTCCTGGCGATCGCCCGCCTCGCCGAGGTCGAAAAGCTACAGAAGCGGGCACTCGACGCCATTGCCCGCGACGATCCGAAGGCCGCTCGCGCCGTGGTCGACGAACTCTCGGCCTTTGTCGCGGCCAAACCCGAAACCGCGGCCGGCAGACGTGCGTTGGCAGACTTGCGCGACGAGATCATCGACGGTGGCAATCTGGTGCGCCTGGCCGAGACCGAAATCCTCGGCCCCCTCGATGCGCGCGCCAAGGTGATGATCCTCGAAGCGGCAAAGCGTGTGTCGCTGGTGACGGCGGTCAGCCCTCGCGCTCTGGTCGACGTCGCCTATGTCGTGTTCGAAGCGGGCCGGCTGATTCGCCGGCTGTCGGAACTTTATGGCGGCCGGCCGGGCACGCTGGGGTTCTTCCGGCTGGCGCGCAGCGTTCTCGCTCATCTGGCGGTGACCGGCTCGATTGCCGTCGGCGACAGTTTCGTTCAGCAGATCGTCGGCCATGGCCTCGCTGCTCGGCTCTCGGCCAAGCTTGGCGAAGGTGTCGTCAACGGCATGATGACAGCGCGCATCGGCATTGCTGCCATGGAGACCGCAAGGCCCCTGCCCTTCAGCGCCACGAGACGCCCCGGCATGGGTGATTTCCTGTCCGCGCTGACATCGTTTGCAACGAAAAAGCACAAGGAAACATCGGCTTCCGACAATTGACAACTATCTCCAGCGCCGCACGTCTAGTGGGCGCGAAAAGGACGCTGAAGCACTTTGATTCGCGCATGATCCCAGCGCAAATCGCTTCCGATTTTCGGAGCCATGCGCTAGCGGTGACGAAGCATTAACCAATCTTGTTCATGGTCGGACGGGTTCCAAACAGTCTCTTTGTTGCCGGGTGTCGTCGATGAAAAGCGTGATCTTGTCTAGCGTCCTGCCAATGGCGGTCGCGGTTTCAACAACTGCCGGCATGGCCGAAAAGACCTTTGCAGCAGAACGGGACAAGAAGTTCTTTCAATCGGTGGAAGGCGAATGGGTCGGCCCGGGGGAAATCGTCGCCGGCAAATACAAGGGCACGAAATTCACCTGCAATTTCACCGGTTCGACACCAGACGGCAAGATCGGCATGTCGCTCGACGGCGGCTGCCGGGTCGGCATGTTCACCCAGCAGATGTCGGCGACGATCCAGCACAAAGGCCGCGAGGGCTACAAGGGCAGCTTCATGGGCGGTGCTGCCGGTTCCGGCCTCGACATTATCGGCGGCAACGTGGTCAGCGCCAACAAGGTCGTCTTCACCATCAACCGCAACCAGTTGCGCGGCGTCATGCAGGCTCTTGTCCCCAACGACAATTCGATGACGGTGACGGTTGCGGTGCGCGTCGACCAGCAATTAGTGCCGGTCATTGGCATGAACCTGAAGCGCGTCGATACAGTCGAAGTCGGCTCCATAGCGCCGAACTGAGCGACCTTTTGCACGTCCGATAGGCGGCGCTCTACTCTAGTTGCAAAAAAGCGGCAGCCACCGCCACCGCTTTCTCCAAAACTCCGATCGATGCTCAGCCCTTGATGGCGGTGATCAACTCGTCATAGGCCTTGCAGGCCTCGTCCGCCGTCGTCGTGCCCTGATACTTGGTTATGACCGCCTGGACCTTGGCGGTGAGGTCGGCTGCCTTGGCCGGATCCTTGGTAACGGCCTCCTGAAGGGCTGCAGTCATGTCCTGAGCTTTCTTGGACAGCATTTCGGTCGTGCAGTCCGGCGCCTTCGAGCAGGCCGATCCGGCGAGTGCCGCGATGCCAACGGCAACAAGCAAAAAAATCTACATGTCAGTCGTCTCCCTCAAAAAAGGCGGCCGACTTGATCGTCGTCCGCCCTTCACGGCCAAAGCCGCGCGTCCTTAGCGCCCGATTGCTGCAACATTCAACGCAGCGGGTGCATAAAGCTGTGGAGCGCGCCTGCAACGCTGCTGCACCAGTTTCCGGATTCGGACTGTTCGATTTCAGCCGAAGCCCCTATCTTGGCCGCTCGATGCCGCAGCACGTGCGGCGGCCCCTAGAGAGAACGGGACGGCAGGCATGGCGGCAGAAGCAGCGGGCAGCGATCTAATCCACGTGGTGGCGCTGCTCGCCGCAGGTGTTGTCGCCGTACCGATCTTCAAGCGCGTGGGGCTTGGCTCCATTCTCGGCTATCTGGCTGCCGGCGTGGTCATCGGCCCGTTCGGCATCGGCATCTTTTCCGAATCGGAAGCGATTCTTCACGTCGCCGAGCTCGGCGTCGTCATGTTCCTGTTCATCATCGGGCTGGAGATGCAACCGTCGCGGCTGTGGGGACTCAGGCGAGAGATCTTTGGCCTTGGGGCATTGCAGGTCGGCGTGTGCGCGCTGTTGCTGACCGGCGTCGGACTGGCGGGAGGTTTTCCGGTCTCGCAATCCTTCGTCGCCGGCGCCGGCTTCGTGCTGACCTCGACGGCGATCGTCATGCAGCTTCTGGAGGAGCGCGGTGAGATCGCCGCGCCCAAAGGCCAGCGCATTGTCTCCATCCTGCTGCTCGAGGACCTGGCGATCGTGCCGCTGCTGGCCCTGATCGCCTTCCTAGCGCCGGGCGGCGCCGATATGAGCTTGACGCAGCGGCTGATGGAGGTGGGCATCGGCCTTGCCGCCATCGTCGGGCTGGTGCTGGCCGGGCGCTATCTGCTCAATCCGTTCTTTCGCATCCTGGCGGACGCCCGCGCCCGCGAAGTGATGACCGCAGCCGCCCTTCTGGTGGTTCTGGGGTCGGCGCTTGCCATGCAGCTCAGCGGCCTGTCGATGGCGATGGGCGCTTTCCTGGCCGGCGTGCTGTTGTCGGAATCCACCTTCCGCCATCAGCTCGAGGCCGATGTCGAACCGTTCCGCGGTGTGCTGCTCGGGCTGTTCTTCCTCGCTGTCGGCATGTCGCTCGACCTGCATGTGGTCATCGAGAACTGGCGGATTGTCGTCATCTACGTCGTCGCCTACATGGTGATAAAGGCGATCGGCATCTATCTCGTCGCCCGCATCCTCAAGACCGGTCACCGGGAAGCGCTCGAGCGTGCCGTCTTCATGGCGCAAGGCGGCGAATTCGCCTTCGTTCTCTATTCCGCAGCCGCGGCGGTCGGCATCATCGACAGCCAGGCTAACGCGACCCTGACGGCGATCGTCATCATCTCCATGGTGCTGACACCGCTGGCCATTCTGGCATTGCGGTATCTGACGCCGCGCGACGAGCAGTCGCTCGAAGGCGTCGACATCGCCGATGGCCTTACCGGCAGCGTGCTGATCATCGGCTTCGGCCGCTTCGGCCAGATCGCCAGCCAGCCGCTGCTGTTGCGCGGGATCGATGTGTCGATCATCGACAATGAGGTCGAGATGATCCAGGCGGCGGCCGATTTCGGTTTCAAGGTCTATTATGGCGACGGCACGCGGCTGGACATTCTGCGTGCCGCAGGCGCTGGCCGCGCGCGCGCCGTGTTGATCTGCGTCGACAAACCCGATGTCGCGGTCCGCATCGCAAAGCTCATCAAGGCGGAGTTTCCCCTGCTGACCGTGCTGGCACGCGCTTTCGACCGCGGAACCGCACTCCAGTTGATACGTGCCGACGTCGATTTCCAGATTCGCGAAACCTTCGAATCAGCGCTTGTCTTCGGCGGCTCCACGCTGGAAGCGCTGGGCGTCGACCCGGAGGAAGTCGCCGACGTGATCGAGGACGTCCGCCACCGCGATGCCGCCCGCTTCGAGCTGCAGCTCGCCGAAGGCGTTCGCGCCGGAGCGCGCTTCCTCAAGGGCAATATCGGCACGCCGATTCCGACACCGCTCAGCCAGCCACGCCACGCCGGTCAGGCGCTCAATGAAGAAACCGCCGGCGTTCTGCATAAATCCGAGCCTGCGGATTTAACACCTGGAGCAAACAGATGATCGAACTGGACGAGCGCGCGCTCTCCGTCACCAAATTCTGGCGTGACGCTGGGGAAGACGCACGGTTCGAGAAGAATGACGCCTTCGACGCGGAGTTCCGCAATCGGTTTCTCGACCTGCACTACGCTGCCGCGCGGCGTGAATGCGACGACTGGTCGGAGCATGCCGAAGGCTCACTGGCGCTGATGATCCTGCTCGACCAGTTCCCGCGAAACTGCTTTCGCGGCACCGGCCATATGTATGCGACCGACCCGCTGGCAAGGCATTTTGCCGAGAAGGCGATCGCCGCCGGCCAGGATCTGGCGCTCGACGAAGAGCTGCGCGTCTTCCTCTATCTGCCTTATGAGCATTCGGAGCATCTCGCCGACCAGCTCAAATCAGTGGACCTCACTACCGCCAAAGCCCAATCTTATCTGAAATATGCGGTCGAGCACCTGGAGATCATTCAGCGCTTCGGCCGCTTTCCGCATCGAAACAGGATGCTTGGCCGCGAGACGACGCCGGAGGAACAGGTGTTCCTCGACGGCGGCGGATTTTCCGGCTGAGCTCAGTGCATCGGAGCGAAAGGTGCGAAGCGGCTTTCGGTTAAATCCAATGCGTAAACAAAGAGATAGAGCAGCGCAGCGGTTCCATTTGAAAACACGCCGTTTAGGTCAGCCACCAATCCCGGCCGGACGGCAATTGCTCGATGCCGGCGCTGTCGAGAGCGGCAAGCCGCTCCGCCACGCTTCTGCCGTCGACGGTGAGGTCAGGCGCGATCTCGGCCAGCGGCGCCAGAACGAAAGCGCGCTCCAGCATGCGCGGATGTGGCACTTCCAGCCCGGTTTCGTGGATAATCCGATCGCCGAACACCAGAATGTCGATGTCGATCAGGCGTGGACCCCAGCGCTCCTCGCGCACCCGCTTCAGCCTGCGCTCTACATCGAGGCAGAGATCGAGCAAAGCATGTGGTGCGAGCACAGTCGAAATTTCGGCAGCCGCATTGAGAAAATCCGGCTGGTCGAGCTTGCCCCAGGGCGGCGTGCGGTAAAGCGAGGAGACGACAACGACGCGCGCGTTCTCGTCGGCGTCCAGCATGCGCAGCGCCGCGCCCATCGACCTTGCCGGGTCGCCGAGATTGCCGCCAAGGCTGAGGTAGACAGTATTATTCGGGCCAGACAACGGTCACCTCGACATGATCGAGCACACCGGGCACCGGAGCGTTCGGCTTGCGCACGGTAATCTCGGCCTTTTTGATCTGGGGAAACCGGGCCGTCAGCGCCCGGGCCACCTCCAGCGCCAGCGCTTCTATCAGAAAACGCCTCTCCCCGGTTATGATCTTTTCGATCACCCCGAAGGCGACACCATAGTGGACGGTATCCTCGATGGAATCGTCGACCAGCGCGCGGCCGGGTTCGACGGTGAGCGCGGCGTCGACATAGAAGCGCTGGCCGAGCGTCTCCTCCTCATCCAGCACGCCGTGCCGGGCGAAGAAAGCGCAGTTCTTCATGCGTATGACATACATCGCTCAGCGTCCCGCTCGATTAGAGCGAGGTGCGTCCAGTTGGACGCACAAACTACGCTCTAACGCTTAAATCGACGCATCCTGCCGGAAATCGATTTTGATTTTCGAGCCTATGCGGTGGTTTCACGCGCCAGCATAGCATCGGCAAGCGCCAGCGCATCCACATTGATTGCGACATCGTGGACGCGAAAAAGCTGCGCGCCCTTGAGCCTCAGTATGACGCTCGTCGCCGCCGTTCCGGCACCCCTGGCCGAGGCGTCGCGGCCGGTGACGGCGCCGATGAAGCGCTTTCGCGACGTACCCGCCATCAGTGGAAAGCCCAAGGCATCGAGTTCGGAAAACCGTGCCATCAGGTCGAGATTTTCCTCCGCTGTTTCCTTGGCGAAGCCAAAGCCCGGATCGAGCACGATTTGGTCGTCGGCAACGCCGCTTCGCCGGGCGATTTCCAGTGACTTGCTGAGGAAGGAAAACTGATCCTCGATCACGTCGGGCAGTTTTTGCCTGTCACGTCCGGTGTGCATGATGACCAGCCCGGCGCCGGTCTCGGCAGCGACCCGCGCGACGCCCGGTTCGCGCTGCAGGCCCCAGACATCGTTGACGATATGGGCGCCGGCAGCGACGGCAAGCCGGGCAGTGTCCTCGCGATAGGTGTCGACCGAAATCAGCGCCTTGCCAAGCCTGGCGAGCGCCTCGATGACAGGCAGCACGCGGGCCTGCTCTTCCTCGACGGCTACCGGAGATGCGCCGGGACGTGTCGATTCTCCACCGACGTCAATGACGGAGGCGCCCTCTTCCACCATCCGGCGGGCCTGGGCCATCGCCTGTTCGGGCGCAACGAACAGTCCCCCGTCGGAAAAACTGTCCGGCGTGACATTGAGGATACCGACGATCACCGCCTTGCCGCCAAGGTCGAGATGACGCCCATGCGCCAGTTGCCATCGCCGTGTCGTCATTGTCCATCAATCATGTGTGATCCGCCAAAGATCAATTCCGTTGCGCCGGCAGCGGCCGTAGCGCATGGTAGGCAAAGAGGCAACATGATGAAACGATCACTGCTTTGCGCCCTGATGCTCGCTTTTTCTGCCTTGCCGGCGGGCACGGCGAGTTTGGTAAAGACATATAGCTACTTCAGCATCGGCGGCAGAACGCTCGATGATATCGGATCCCAGCTTACGAAACTTGGACCTCAGGTGAAAAGCACCGGGATGCGGCATCCAGGCGCCACGCAGATGGCGTTCACCACCCGCGTCAGCTATGCGGAAAAATCGAATTCCTGCGCGATTGCTGACGCCGACGTCACTCTCAAGGTCAAGGTGATCCTTCCCGAGTGGCGCCGCTCGCGCAAGGCTGATGCGGGCGTAAGGCTGTTTTGGGATACATTGTCCGCCGACATCAAGCGCCATGAGGACCGCCATGTCGAGATCGCCAAGAACCATGCCCGCGACCTCGAGGATGCGCTGAAGGCGACCTATCCGCAGAAGACTTGCCAGGAGGCCAAGGCCAAGGCCGCGGAAGTCGCCGCCGCTATTCTTGCCAAGCACGACCAGGCCCAGATGCAATTCGATCGCGTCGAGACAATCAATTTCGAAAGCCGTATCCTGCGGCTGCTGCGCTATCGCATGGAGCGCATCGAGAACGGCCGGCTGCCGGGTTAGCTCAGGCCAGATGATAAGATCGATTCTCGTGGAGTAAGAGTGGGCGTCAGCCGGCGACGCCGAGCTTCTTCTGTAAGCTGGTCGACGACGTCGTATACTGGAATACGATGCGCTCGCCGGGGCTGACGATGCGCTTGGCTGCCTGGGCCATCAGGGCGACCTCATGGAAGCCCGACAGGATCAGCTTCAGCTTGCCGGGGTACCAGTTGATGTCGCCGACGGCGAAGATGCCCGGTACCGACGTCTGGAATTTCTCGGTGTCGACCGGGATCATGTTCTCATGAAGATTGAGCCCCCACTCGGCGATCGGTCCGAGCTTCATGGTCAGGCCGAAGAACGGCAGCATCCGCGTGCACGGCACCTCGATATCGCCGCTGGGGCCTTTGATGGTCGCGGAGGAAAGCTGGCCGTCGGCGCCGGACAATCCCGTCACCTGCCCGACCTGGAAATCCAGTTCCTTCATCTCCTGCATGGCGTACATCTTGTTGACGCTGTCGGGCGCCGCGCGAAACTCCGGCCGGCGGTGGACCAGCGTCACGCTCTTGGCCACAGGCTGCAGGTTCAGCGTCCAGTCGAGCGCCGAATCGCCGCCACCGACGATGATGAGGTCGTGGCCGCGAAATTCCTCCATCCGGCGAACCGAGTAGAAGACGCTCTTGCCCTCATAAAGCTCGATGCCCGGGATCGGCGGCCGCTTCGGCTGGAACGAGCCGCCGCCGGCGGCGATAACCACAACTTTGGCTTCAAACACCTCGTTCTCGTCGGTGATCACGCGAAAGCTGCCGTCCTCGAGCTTTTCGAGGCTTGAGACCATGCGGTTGAAGGTGAAGTCGGGCTTGAACGGCGCGATCTGCTCAAGCAGTCTGTCGACTAGGCCCTGCGCCGAAATCGATTGCCAGCCGGGAATGTCGTAGATCGGCTTTTCCGGATAGAGTTCGGCGCATTGCCCGCCGGGCCGATCGAGTATGTCGATCAGATGGCATTTCATGTCGAAGAGGCCGAGTTCGAACACGGCGAACAGGCCGACAGGCCCCGTCCCGACAATCAATACGTCCGTCTTGGTGATATCGGTCATGAATGCGCCTTCGATGCGCACGACCGCAAAAATCGAAATCGATTTTTGCTGGGGATCATGCGCCAAATCACGGTGCTACAGCGTCCTTTGCGCGTCCGAGAGAACGCGCGGCGCTGTAGAGAACGGCGCGACACTGCATGACCATTGGCCCGCTGCCAAGCCGGAGCCGGAAAAATCGGCTATATCTAGCGCTTCAGCCTTCACGCTTCAGCCTTGGCGGGCGGGCACGCGCACAACCAGCCCGTCGAGAGCGTCGCGCACCTTGATCTGACAGGAAAGCCGTGAGTTCGGCTGGACGTCGTAGGCGAAGTCCAGCATGTCCTCCTCCATCGCTTCCGGCTCGCCGACTTCCGCCGTCCATGCCTCGTCGACATAGACGTGGCAGGTCGCGCAGGCGCAGGCGCCACCACATTCGGCCTCGATCCCCGGCACAGCGTTGCGGATCGCGTTCTCCATGACGGTCGAGCCGTTTTCGGCATCCACGTCAAAATGTGTGCCGTCATGGGCGATGAAGGTCAGCTTGGTCATTTGTCACCTGAAGGGAGTCCCAGCCGAGATAATCACTCCGGCAGACAAGTCAACTGCCGCGCGAAAGCGGCGCTCTATGCCGTTTTTTTTCGGAAATCGGTTTAACGGCTGATGGCGGCGACGAAATCGCGGACTTCTTCGATCAGGGCGCCAAGCCGCTTGAGGGTATTGATATCTTCAGGTTGAAGTTCGATCGCGCTGGCGCAATCGGCAATAGCGAAGGCGCCGACGCCGCGCGCCGAACCTTTCAGCCCGTGCGCCAGAAGCAGTCTTTGCCTCACATCGGCGTCGACGATCCTGTCGCGAACCGACAGCGCCTGCTGTACGAACAGCGCCAGCACCTCCTGCTCGAGGCTGCGGTCGCCCATCGTCTGGCGCGCCAGGTGCGCCAGGTCCACCGGCCGCGACCCGGCCGTTCCCGACACGTCGCCGCCGGGCATCGAGAAGGCAATGCCGTTTTCGCCACGCATGAATCTGCAACTCCGTTCTTCCAGCCGCAAAAAATAGGCCCATCCTGTGGACGACGGGTTAATGATTGGCCCGGAAAAATGTTGCGATAACGGCGCCGGAATCACAGTTCTGTTAACCTTATATTTAAAGTTTTACGTATCGCGCCGAATGCATGTTTTCTTTACCCCGGTGTGTCATTACGATACGACAGGTCCATTTTCAGCCTCTTGCGTGGGACACGACAAGCAGAATCAATAAGTCCCGCGGCAGCTTGTACAGGGTAGCGAAGGCATGGCGAAGAAAACATCGACGACAAGAACGCTCGACAACGACGTAGCCAGGGAACTCGAAAAAGCACTTGATATCGATCTGAGCGGCGATGCCGGCGGCGACCTCGACATCGCAGCGTCGATGGAAGATCTGGAAGCGCAGATATCGCAGGCTGCCGACGAGTTGGCCCGCGAAGGCCGTAACCAGAATGCCGAACCTGTCGCCGACCAGAGCCAGAATGCCGAGCCTATCGCCGACCAGGGACAGAATGCCGAGCCCGCCAACTGGAGCCTACAGACGGAGCCTGCCAACCAGGACCAGAAAGCAAAGCCCGCGGCAATGGCCAAGCCGGCTGAACTGCGCTCTTTGGAAACGCGCAATGGCCAGCCGGCCGGTTTCACGCCAGCCAATGACCCGCGTCAAAAAGACTACAAAACGCTGCTGCACACCCTCAATCGGCGTGCCTCGAACACGATCTACTGGATCGTGGCGCTCGTTTCGCTTGCCTGGATCGCGGGCGCCGGTGCATTGGCCAACCTGCTGTTTGGACCAGGCATCTGGCAAATCCGCACGCCCGGCCAGTTCTTCGCCCGTCCCGAACTGATCGGCCTGGCGATCGCTGCGATCCTGCCCGTCCTCCTGTTCTGGGCGTTTGCAGCCATGATCCGCCGCGCGCAGGAAATGCGCATCGCGGCTCAGTCGATGACGGAAGTGGCCTTCCGCCTGACCGAGCCGGAAAATATTGCCCAGGATCGCGTCATGATGATCGGGCAAGCCGTCCGCCGCGAGGTGGCGGCCATGGGTGAAGGCATCGAGCGCACGCTTGCGCGTGCCGTCGAGCTCGAAACCCTGGTCCACAGCGAGGTGAACCAGATCGAACGCTCCTACTCGGAGAATGAATCGCGCATCCGCTCGCTTGTCGACGGGCTGGGCAGCGAGCGCGAAGCGGTGGTCACTCACGCCGAACGCGTGCGCGCCTCGATCACCGGCGCGCATGAGACGCTGAAGGACGAAATCGGGGCTGCCAGCGACATCATTCGCGACAGCATTCTCAACGCCTCGACCAACCTGTCGATGACCATCACCAATTCCGGCGACACGCTGATCGACAGGATCAACCAAAGCTCGTTGTCGATCTTCGATTCGGTGGAAGGCCGGCTCGAGTCGATCACGGACCGGCTGTCGACCTCCGGCGAAGCCTTCGCCAGTCTTCTCGATACACGCATCGCCAAGCTGACGGACACGACCGACGGCCTCACCCGGTCGCTGACCGATCTGCTCGACGATCGGACCTCCGGCATGGTATCGCTGCTCGGCGGCGCCGCGCGCACGCTCAACTCCGAATTTGAAGCCAGCCTTGACGGCATCGAGCGGACGCTGGCCGAACGCGGCCAAGCGCTGATCAGTGAATTCCAGACCCGCGCCGAAGCGCTCGACACCGGCACCCAGAAGCTCAACGCCGCACTCGAGGCCCGCGCACGCCAGATCAACGAGACGCTGGTCGAGCGCGCGCGCGAAATCGCCCATACCTTCCAGGAGAGCAAGGAGACGCTGTCGGCGATGATCGATCAGGGCAAGACCCAGATCGGCGCCGACATGGCCGATATTGTCTCGTCGACTTCGTCCATGCTCGAAGCACGCGCAGGCGATTTCGCCGGGCGCATGGAAGCGGCCCGTCATGTGGTGTCGCGCTCCTTCGACGCCGACATCCAGCGGCTTGCCGATGCCCGCGTCGGCATCGAAGAAGCCGTCGAGAACCACAGCCGCAAGCTTTCCGAAAGCCGCGAACGCATGGCGGCGGCAATGCAGGCCGATCTTGCGAAATTCGCCGAAAGCCGCGCCGGCATCGACGCGGCCGTCACCGACCAGGTGCAGAAGCTTGCCGAAGGCCGCAACCTGATCTCGCGCGCCCTCGAAGAGGATCTGCGCAAGGTCAACGAGTCAAGCGCCGCCATCGATGCTTCGCTCGGCAGCCATCTCGAAAGGCTCGAAGAGGGCCGCAACAGGCTTTCACAAGCATTGAACGAAGACTCCGGAAAACTTGTACAAGCCCGTACGATCATTGACGAAATGGTTGCCGGCCATGTTGGCAAGCTCGCCGAAGGCCGCAGCATTCTTTCACGCGCCCTCGAGGCCGATCTCGGCAAGCTGGCCGACAGTCGCGCCAGCATCGACGGACTGGTCGCCGGTCAGGTCGAGAAGATCGCCGAAGGTCGCGCCATACTCGCCAAGGCGTTGGAAACCGACATTGTCGGCATCAAGGATCTTATCGAGGGCCATTCCGCCAAACTGGCGGAAGACCGCAGCCTGCTTTCGCGCTCGCTTGAAGGCGACCTGTCCGACATCCGAGGCTTGATCGAGAACCATTCGGGCAGGCTCGCCGACGATCGCAGCCTGCTTTCGCAGACGCTCGAGGCAGACCTCGCCAAATTGGCGGAAAGCCGATCGAGCATCGACGGGCTGGTCGCCGGTCAGGTCGAGAAACTGGCCGAAGGCCGCGATATCCTCAAGCGCGCGCTGGAATCCGATCTCAACACGATCAAGGACGTCATATCAGGCCAGTCCGAAAAGCTGGCGGAAGATCGTGGTCAGCTCTCCAAGGCGTTGGAAACCGACCTGCAGAGCCTGAATGGCCTTATCTCCGATCACATGAACAGGCTCGCCGAGGATCGTTCAATCCTGTCGAAGGCGCTCGAAGACGACCTCGCCAAACTGGCCGAAAGCCGGTCGAGCATCGATGGTCTGGTTACCGGCCAGGTCGAGAAGCTGGCAGAGGGCCGCGACATCCTCAAGCGCGCGCTGGAATCCGATCTCAATACGATCAATGACGTCATAGCAGGCCAGTCCGAAAAGCTGGCGGAAGACCGCTCGACCCTGTCCAAGGCGCTTGAGGACGACCTCGCCAAGCTGGCGGAAAGCCGGTCGAGCATCGATGGTCTGGTTACCGGCCAGGTCGAGAAGCTGGCCGAAGGCCGCGACATCCTCAGACGTGCGCTGGAAGCAGACCTCAATACCATCAAGAGTGTCGTCGCCGACCAGTCCCAGCAGCTGACTGACAATCGCGCACAGTTTGCGCAGGCGCTGGAAGCCGATCTCGGCAGCGTCAACGGTCTTGTAAACACCCATGCCGAGAAGCTCATCCAGGACCGCTCGATCCTGTCCAAGGCGCTTGAAGACGACCTCGCCAAGCTGGCGGAAAGCCGGTCGAGCATCGACGGGCTGGTTGCCGGCCAGGTCGAGAAGCTGGCCGAAGGCCGCGACATCCTCAGACGTGCGCTGGAAGCAGACCTCCACACCATCAAGAGTGTCGTCGCCGACCAGTCCCAGCAGCTGACCGACAATCGCGCACAGTTTGCGCAGGCGCTGGAAGCCGATCTCGGCAGCGTCAACGGTCTTGTAAACAGCCATGCCGAGAAGCTCATCCAGGACCGCTCGATCCTGTCCAAGGCGCTTGAAGACGACCTCGCCAAACTGGCGGAAAGCCGGTCGAGCATCGACGGGCTGGTTGCCGGCCAAGTCGAGAAACTGGCCGAGGGCCGCGACATCCTCAGACGTGCGCTGGAAGCAGACCTGCAGAAAATTGCGACGAGCCGCAGCGAGGTGGACGACATCATCGCCGGGCATGTCGGCAAACTGGGCGAAGGCCGCGACGCGCTGACCCGTGCGCTGGAGGACGATCTCTCCAAGCTCGCCGATACGCGCAAGGAAGTCGACCGTTCCCTGTCCGGCCATATCGACCAGATCGCCGCCAGAAGCACCGATATCTCGGACGCCATTGCCGCAGACGTCGAAAAGATCGAGCAGGCGTTCAGCCGCCAGACCGGCATCATTGAGGAGCGCGCCGCAACCATGGAGCGCGCGCTGTCGACCGGTGTCGACAACGTCCGCAGCGTGCTCGAAAAGAGCGCCGTCTTCGTTGCGGGAGCGCTGCGTGAAAAGGTCATGGAAGTCACCAGCGCGCTGCATGAGCAGGCAGGCGCGGCGTTCAGCGACGCCGATCGCAAGATCGCCGAACGTGCCGAGCAGACCTCGGCCGCCTTGCTCGCCAGGGCGGAGGATATCGCCCGCACCTTCGAGGAGGCGGACCGCCGCCTCGCCGCACGTGCCGAAGACACGTCGAGCACGCTCATTGCCCGCGCCGAGGATACATCCAGCGCAATCATGGCCCGTGTCGACGACACATCGAACTCCTTGCTGACGCGCGCCCAGGAAACAGCCGACCAGCTGGCCGCTCGCGCCAGCGAGATCGCCGGTACATTCGATGCGGCGGACCAGAAGCTGGTTGCCCGCGCGGTCGAAACGGCGCAGTCGCTGGCGGCACGCGCCGGCGACATCCTGCGCAATTTCGAAGGCGCCGACGAACGGCTCGGCGTGCGCATCGGCGAATCGGCCGAAGCGCTAGCAGCGCGGGCATCGGACCTTGGCCGCATTTTCGATGCCGCCGACCAGCAGCTGATCTCGCGCATCGCCGAAGGTTCGGAGGCGCTGGCGGCCCGAGCATCCGAGATCGGCCGTATCTTCGACGAGGCGGATCACCGTCTGGTTTCCCGCATCACCGACAGCACGTCGACGATCGGAGAACATGCCGACAGCATCGTCGGGGCGTTTGCCAGCACCGAGCAGCGGGTTGCCGAACGTGCGAGGCAGACCGGTCAGGAACTGGCCGTCCACGCCCGTGAAATCGAGCAGGCGCTCGCCGGCGCCGACGAGCGCCTGGCATCCAGCGCGGCGGCTGCGGCGGCTCGCGTCGAGGAGCAGGTTGCCGGCGTCGAAAACCGTCTCGTCTACACCACCGAAACGATAGGCCAGAAGCTCAACGAGCAGGTTTCGACCGCTGAGGCGCAACTTATTTCGCGTGCCAACTCGATCGCCGAAACCTTCACTGCGGTCGGCCAGCATATCGGCCAGAGCACCAACGACGCGGCGAAGACCATCGGCACTAACACCCGCGAGCTCAACACCATGCTTGCGGCACGTTCGGCCGAGATCTCGAAAATCCTCGACGAAACGGCACGGCCGCTGGTCGAGCGCTTCGCCCTGGGCGGCTCGGAACTGCAAAAGAGCATGGAAGAGGTGACCGAACGCGCCACCGAGAAGCTGCGCAGTGAAAACGCCACCCTCGTCAATGCGCTCGCCAGCCGCACGGCCGAAACATTGTCGGCCGTCGAAGGCGCGCGCTCGACGCTCGCCGACAGTGTCGCCGATCTCATCGGCCGCATGAGCACCTCGAGCTCGCAGCTCGGTCAGTTGATCGAGCAGGCGGCGGCCAATCTCGGCCAAGTCGACGAACGCCTGACCGGCAGCACGCAAAGCTTTGCGGCGACGACGGAAAAAGCCGCGCAGACCTTCGCCAGTTCGGCACGCCTGGTCGATTCGAACACGACACGGCTTACCGAGCTGTCATCCGCGACCTTGCGCGAGGTTGCCTCGATCGCCACCAAGTTCGACGAGCACAGCCGATTGCTGTCCAGTGCTTCGGATCTGTTGAGCTCGGCCCAGAGCAACCTCGAACACACGCTGGAAAGGCAATCGTCGCTGGAGGACCTCGCCGTCGGCCTGGTCAAGAAGTCGGAGGATCTCGAAAAGGTCATGCGCTCGTTCGAGGATCTGGTCGGCCAGACGTTGCAGAACGCCGAAGGCAAGACGCTGGAGTCGGCGGACAAGATCCGTACCGCCATCTCCGACGTCGTCGATTCGGCAACGAAGCGCTTCGCCGACGCGACCGAGGAGATGCGGCGCACCGCCGGCTCGATCAAGAGCGAGCTCGACCTCACCCGCGCCGAGCTCAAGAAGGGCGTCATCGAGATGCCGGAAGAGGCAAAGGAATCGACCACGGCCATCCGCCGCGCCGTTTCCGAGCAGATCAACGCGCTGAAGGAACTTTCGGATATCGTTGCGAAATCGGGCCGCAACACCGACTCCTCGGAGCCGCGCAACCTGCGTCCTGCGCCGCAAGCGCCTGCCGCGCGCGCCGCTGAGCCGCAGGGCCGTCCTCCAGGCCCGCAACCGGAGCCTCTTGGCCCGCAGGCGCCATCGGGTGACACCGCACTGCGCGGCACGCTCGACCTGGAACGCCCGGCTGAGACGGCGCCGCGCCAGCGCGACCCCAATGGCCGTACGCCGCAGGGCGGCTGGGTGCGCGATCTCTTGACCGGGGCATCGCGCGAAGAGGGCGCCAAGCCCGCGGCACCTTCGGAAGCGCCACGCTCGGCCCCTGCCCAGCGCTCGCCGCTTCATGTCGTGGAGTCGCTCAACTCGCTTTCCGTCGACATCGCCCGCGCCATCGATCACGACGCCTCGATCGAGCTGTGGGACCGCTACCGGCGCGGCGAGCGCGACGTGTTCACGCGGCGTCTCTACACATTGAAGGGTCAGCAGACTTTCGACGAGATCCGTCGCAAATATCAGATGGAGGCGGAGTTCCGCGCCGCCGTCGACCGTTACTGCGACGATTTCGAAAAACTGCTCAAGGACGTGTCGCGCAACGACCGCGACAACATGATGGCGCAGACCTACCTGACGTCGGACACCGGCAAGGTCTATACGATGCTTGCACACGCCAGCGGCCGCCTGCATTGATCAGGCGATAGGGACCGAAAAGGCGGGAAAATTTCCCGCCTTTTTCATGCCGTCCCGCGTCCTCGGGGATGATGCTCTATTGATTGATCTCCGGTTCGACGAGCCTTGCCAGGTTTCGCAGCGACTCCTGCCAACCGAGATAACAAGCCTCAGCTGGAATGGCGTCCGGAACACCTGCCTGCGTGATATCCAGTTCCGTGCCGACTGATACTTTCTTCAATATCACCGTCACCTGCATCTCACCGGACAAGTTAGGATCGTCGAACTTGTCCGTATAGCGCAGGCGTTCGCCCGGAACGAGCTCGACATATTCGCCGCCAAACGAATGGCTTTTGTCCGTTGTGAAGTTGCGGAACGACATTTTGAATGTGCCGCCGACTTTGGGTTCCAGATGATAAACCGTGCAGGTAAAGCCGTTGGGCGGTAGCCATTTCGCGAGCGCGTCCGCCTCAACGAATGCGCGATAGACTTTTTCTGGGCTGGTTGCCAGAACGCGGTGCAGGCGTACGGTACTGGGCATATCATTTATCCTTGTGATGTCGTTCCATGCCCAAGGACGAACCGGTCTTGACCAATCCGACACAAGTTCTGAGGTTTTTGGAACCGGGGCCGCAGACCTTCATGTAGGGCTCTCTGCGACCGCTTTCGACCCTTCTCTGCCCTTCCACCGAGTTCAGCTTGAACTGTCCCAGTCACGCAGCCGCAACTTTGTCGGCAACAAAGAGGTAACGATTGAGGCTGAAGAAGAACTTCCCCTGCTTGCCAAGCTCGGCGAATTCAGCAAGCCAGGCGTTTGCTTCCTCCTGGGACACGCCTCTGCGTCCGACCGCAAACGACGCCATGATACCCAGCGCACGCTTGCCGTAGGTGTTATCGTGGTATTCGGGATTGAACATCGGGATCACGTTGCGCTGTCGGATCGTGAAACCGGCGTCGCGGAGGTGCCCTGACAAGATGCGGGGTAGCCCGGCGTGTACGAAATGTTCTTCCCAGGCCGATAACACCCGCCCCATGCGCGCCTCGTCCTCCGTGTGAATCACCAACGACCTGTAATCCGTGTCCAGAACGACCACGCGACCGCCCGGACACGTTACCCGATAAAGCTCCGCAAGGGCTGCCGGAATATCCGCAACATATTCGTAGACCTGAGTCGATACTGCGGCATCGAAACTACCATCCGGATACGGTAGGTTGGTTGCATTTGCCCGCTGGTATTCGGTCCAAGGCAGGTCGGCGCAGCGCTTTCTCGACATGGCTAGCATGTCTTCGCTGATATCAATGCCGCACACACGGCCCTCACGCCCGACTGAAGCTGCCATGTCATAGGCCAGGAGTCCGGGGCCGGAACCGATATCGAGAACCCGTTCACCCTCCCTCAGCTGCAGAGCCTTTAACACTTGGCACCGCTGTGCGGCCACGTCCGGAGTTAGATAGAGCGCCTCGACCTTTCGGCTGGTCTCTTCGTCAAATTGCAGCCCACCGCTCATTTGGTTTGACCTCCCTAAATAGCGCCAGCGCGACAGGCATAGCCACCACTTTAGATTATCATATCCTCATCATATCCGCCTCCCCTCAGCCGGCTCGCGGCGATGTGGTCATGATGCTCGATCTCAGGAACTTCGGCTATTGGCGCGAACAAGCCTGCCAGCGGCGGGCGAATTGGAACCCATTCGAAGAACCAGCGTCGCAATCGGGTGGAAGTTTGCCGTATGGCGCGGCTGCGAACGGCCGCTTCGCGCCACGAGGCGGACATCAATCGGGGGAGACCGCGACGAGTCAACTCCGGCGCCCCATCGTTCTTGCCGCAGGATTCGCAGTCACTGCGGTCGGTCGAAGACCTCAAGAGCGACCAGGCCATCGATGCTCCGCACATTGTGCTCGTGCTTGAACTTGACGATCTCCCGCTCGCCTTTCTTCTCGGCCCACCTCAGAAGCGTGTCCCGCGGTTTCACGAATTTGTAGAGGGGCACACCGAAGCCACAGGAATCCTGGATGCGCGTAAGACCGACGCGAATGACGGAGCGCACGCCGAGCTTGCGGCCGAAGCGCTTGTTGATCGCCGCGAAGTCTGGATTGTCGGGTTCCAACACCTCGCCCCGGCCGTAGAGGCGCAAAATGAACGGCGGCCCTTCGAAGGCGCAGAACATAATGGTGATCCGCCGGTTTTGCTTGACGTGAGCGATGGTCTCGGCGCCGCTTCCCGAGAAGTCCAAATAAGCGACGGTATGGGGATCAAGGATGGCGAAGGTATCCTGGCCCTTGGGCGACACGTTGACGTGGCCACCTTCCTCCAAGGGAGCAGTGGCAACGAAAAAGACATGCTGCCGTTCGATGAAGGCCTCGAGCCGATCGGTTATGTGTCCATAAAGCTTGCCCATCGCTGCCTCCGTCATCTGGCGCAACCATTCGCCAGAGTTCGGCCGATCATGGCCGCTCGGGCACAGGCGGAATGTTTTGGTTGAGACGGAACAGGTTGGTCGGGTCATATTTCCTCTTCAGCGCCATGAGCCGGAGATACTTGTCGGGACCGTAGGCGGCCCGCACCCGCTCCTGCCCCTCTGCGCCGAGGAAATTTACGTAGACGCCACCCGTCGATAGTGGATGCATTGCTTCCCAGAAGGTTCGGGCCCATGCGACATGACCTTCGGTGGTTTGCGGATCGGACCACACCGCATTGATATTCAAGGCGTGTTCGGCGTTGCGATCCTCGAAAGCTGTCGCTGAGCCATCAATTCGACGGATAGCGCCACCCAGGTGGAACAGGATGGTGTAGGACATCGGCGACGGCGCCTGCCAGGCGTGCCCAATCAGCGCGTCGAGCTTCGCGTCGTCGAGCGGCCCGAGATAATCGGCTTTCCAGTAGTAGTGCAGACCATGGGGCACGCTCGCATCGAACATGCCCTGGTGGCTGGTGTACGGGGTCGCCCTGATCAAGTCGATGAGGGGCTCGCCGAAACGCCGCAGCGGCGCGAGAACGCGCTCTCCGTCATCGAGCGAGCCCGCGTAACAGACGGCGATGACGACGACAGGGCGACCGTGGAGATCCGAGGGCAGGTACGGCGCCGGCGGCGCCTTTCGGAGATTGACGATCGTCGTCAAATCGTCCGGCGCAGTGGCGATGTAGTCGCGATAGATACGGAGCACTTCGGGCGCCCGTTCAGCGGCATGCAGCACCACGCCTGCGAGCACTTGTGGCCCGACTGGATGGAGACGATACTCGAAGCCGGTGACGATGCCGAAGTTGCCGCCTCCGCCTCTCAGCCCCCAAAGAAGATCGGTATTCTCGCGCCCGCTCGCGCGGCAGGATCCGCCGTCGGCGGTCACAACGTCGGCTGCAGCGAGGTTGTCACAGGTCAGTCCGTGCCTGCGCATCAGCCAGCCGATGCCGCCACCCAGTGTGAGTCCAGCGATCCCCGTATGCGTGACGATGCCGCCGGTGGTGGCAAGGCCGAACGCCTGCGTTGCGCTGTCGAAGTCGCCCCAGAGTAGTCCCGGCTCGGCACGCGCGCTTCGGCGCTCGGGGTCGACTTCAATGCGCTTCATGCCGGAAAAGTCTATGACGAGCCCGTCATCACAGACCGCACTGCCCGCAACATTGTGCCCACCGCCGCCAGCTTGGGCAAGTTAAGATGGCCTTCAAGCCCGTCGAGGCTTTGGGGGACTATAGCGTGTGGGAATCGACGAGTCCGCCCGGCTCTGGTGCCGGCCTCCATCGCCATGATTATGACGAGTGGCATATGATCATCGAAGGTCGATACGAATGCCAGGTCGGCGACGAGGTTCGCGTTCTTGGCTCAGGGGAGATGATGTTTGCCCCTGCTGGAACACCGCACGCCATCAAGAATGTCGGCCCGGGCGAAGGGCGGCAAATAGGGATCAGTTCGCCTGCTGGGGCATTTGAAGCGTTTATCGCAGATGTGGTCAATTCGCAGGTCGATAGTGGCAATCCGTCAAGGCAGGGGGCGGCGACTTTCAGGGACATTGCCGCCAAGCATGGAGTCGAGTTCATCAATGCCTAAAGGACCAAAGGCAAGAAGCGTCCCGCCGAACGATCCACGCGCCGTGCTACTCTGCCAACGGAGGGGATCATGCAGATTATTGATCCTAACCTTCAGCCGAGGCAGCCGCGCTCTGCATAGTCGCACCGGGAGGTGGCACACGTACTCACAGCCATTCCGTCGAGGAAGTCTGGCCGTTCTGGAAGGCCAAGCCGAGCTGTGGTTGGATGATGAACGAGAACAGTTTCAACGGGACAATCCGTCATCGTGCCAGCCGGCACGCCAATCTTCGAGGCCTCTTTCGAGGGGCAACCGGAAGTGATGACATTGGGCTACCGCAAAAGCATAACACCCGCCATCTTGATGACTGGATGGGTCGATGCAAGCCGTAGCGCGAACAGCAGCTATGGAGAAGCGCCGGGAAGGTCGGCAGTTGGCGCGACCGAGCCGGCCAAAGGATTCGGCTCTGCCGTACAGCCACGGAGCGTTCTACGTCGCGGTTGGGTGGAAGGCCGTCGTTCGCCTCGCTCATCGGGACAAGCAGGTTGTGCCATGAACGGACGTTCTTGGTTCACAAGTTCATTTCGCGGATGCCACAGTGAAACGTGCCGCTCCGTGTGACTAGATCGCCGCTGCATCGGTCCGGCATTCGGTAGCAAACGCCACCAGACTTGAGCCGCCTTCCAGCGTCTGGACGCCCTTACTCGCGATGAGCCAATCACGGGGAGCGTTTCGGCGATTGCTGGAGCGACCTTCGTGTTGGCAGCTTTGTTGCGGCGGCCGCGAGATGGGCTTTCACGCAGCACAATTCCGAAAGTCGTCGCGACATGCTGCCAGGAACGCTCCTCACCGGTAAGCGATCGGTTCTCGAGGTCAATCCAACCCGTCAATTCAGGCCGGCACGGGCAAGTCCCTCGATCAGGCGCGCCCGATCCTCGGCGCGGACGAAAGAAGATGTTGCTCCGACCGCGTCCCGTGAGATGTCAGGGACTAGCGACTTGAGCCGTCCGAGCAAGTCCGTGGCAGCCTCCTGGTTGTCCAGAAGTCCGGCACAGGCCGTGCCGATGACCAGCGGAACCGCGTGGCCGGACCGCAAGCGATGCGCCTCCCGTGCATAACTCAATCCAAGCTCGTAATTCGCGCCCTGGAAGTAAGCCATGGCGTAGTAGAACTGAAAGTCGCCGAGAAAAGCCTCGCGCGGGCTCAGTCTGAGGGCGTAGTCGATGCAAGGAATGGCGTCCGCCGCGCGGCCCCCGTTGGCATGCGCAAGTCCCAACTGGCCGTGTGCAAACGCGGAGTTGGGGTTGATCGCGACAGCCTGGCTGATCGCTGCCATCGCCAGGACATTGTCACGCGTCGCAAAGGCTATCATCGCCTGCGCAAGGTAAGCCCACGGTTCCTTATCGTCCGCGGCAATGGCTTGTTGGACGATATCCCTGGCAAGGGCCAAGGCGTATCCCATGTCCTCCCACCCCTGGAACGCGCGCCACATCGTAATCCAACCTTTCATGGCGAGCGCCTGGGCATAATCGGGAGCCAGTCCGATTGCCCGATCGAGCAGGGGGAGCATCTTCCGGCTGCTCTCCTCAGACAACTGGGAACACAGGAACACCGCCCGCACGACACATTCCCAGGCATCAAGGCCATGATGCGGCTTGGGGCTTTCGCGGGCATGCTCTGCCGCCAGGAGTTCCGGCCCGATGCGACCGACGACGCTTGCAGTGATTTCGTCCTGAATGACGAAGATGTCGCCGAGGTCGCCGTCGTACCTCTCGGCCCAGAGATGGGCTTCGGAGGCCGCATCGATGAGCTGCGCGGTCACCCTCACGCGGTTGCCGGACTTGCGGACACCCCCCTCGAGAACATAGCGGATCCCGAGTTCGCGCCCGATGGCGCGCACATCCCCGGGCTTTCCCTTGTAGGTGAACATCGTGTTGCGGGCGATCACGAAGAAGCCCTTGAGCTTGGATAGCGCGGAGGTGATGTCCTCGGTGAGCCCATCGCTGAAGAAGTCCTGCTCCGGGTCGGCGCTCATGGCGTTGAACGGCAGCACCGCAATGGATGGTCGGTCCGGAAGTGCGGGCCTGGGCGATGCCGTTCGTGCGGTCGTCCCTTCCAGAAGGGGGCGGTACAGTCGCACCGGCCGCTCCATGTTCTTGAGCGCGCGTTCGCCGAGGTACTCGTAGTCGCAGTCAAGCTTGCCCTGGAGGTGATCGTACGCCGTGCCGGAAATGCAAATGCCGCCTGGATCCGCCAAGGTCTGGAGGCGGGCCGCGATGTTGACGCCATCGCCGTAGAGATCCCCATCAACCTCGTGGATCACATCACCGAGATTGACGCCGATCCGGAAGATGATGCGTCGCTCCGTTGGGATATCGGCCTGGTTCTCGGCAACGCCCTTCTGGATGGCGACCGCGCACGCGACGGCATCGACGACCGAGCCGAACTCCACGAGCGCACCGTCGCCCATCAGCTTGACAATACGGCCCTGATGCTCGGCCAGCAGCGGATCGATCACCTCCCGGCGCAGAACCTTCAGGGCCGACAACGTCCCAGCCTCGTCATGTTCGACGAGGCGGGAATAGCCGACGACGTCAGCGGCCAGGATCGCGGCCAGCCGCCGCTCCGCTCTTGCAGTTGCCAT
The DNA here is from genome assembly GCF_055901575.1 of Mesorhizobium sp. WSM4842. NCBI lineage: Bacteria > Pseudomonadati > Pseudomonadota > Alphaproteobacteria > Hyphomicrobiales > Phyllobacteriaceae > Mesorhizobium > Mesorhizobium sp. WSM4842. The sequence goes on along the minus strand of NZ_CM148372.1, from coordinate 4,255,054 downwards.
GGCTGTCTCTCCCTCAGGAGATCCGCCGGATGAAGCCCAGGCGATTGACGCGACATGCACCATCCGACTGCCCGACACCGCGACCGTGCTGGTTCATGATACCACTGAGACGGTCATGTGGCGACGCTTCACGAGAGTGCCGCCTTCAACAGGAACAGGATCCGCGAAGCGGTCACTGCAAAGGTCTGTTGCGGTCCAATGGAAGGACGGCGTCATTCGAAGGAAGGTCCGTTTTCGGGACTTCGAACCCACTGGCGCGCTGAACTTGCCAAAGCGGTTTCTTCCGTCGTTGGCGGTGGGAACAATCGCTCCGTCAGCCACGTGTCCCAACCTCAGGATGGTCCGGAGTGGGTCAGGACTTCCCCTTCAGGCTCTGCAGCGGTAGGGCAGAGAAGGGTCGAATCCTGCGGTTGAGCGAATGTCGGCAATGGAGAAGCCCGCCGAATGACCGGAATTGGCGTGCGCCGTGACAAGGCGGCGCTTTCCAGTGGGTGCAAGTCCCACCCGGCAAGATGCTCCAGCCGGAAGCAACCGGAGCAGGCATGGAGGAGACAAAATGTCTGAAGCCTTCGGATAGTGGTCACGTAGGTGACCGCGCGAGTGTGCAGGCCGCAACGTGAGTGAACGCTGAGCAAGCCTCGAAAAGGACGATGTGCAGGCCGACCCACCAGCCATTGTGGGGAAGGCTGACACAATGGGTGAGTGTGAGCGACGATTGAACCCACTTTCGCTGCACCGGGGTACTGGCGGCAGCATGTACACACAAGGAAAGCGCACGCAACAAGCACGGTGCTATTGTACAATCTCTACCAGGACGCGCTTACCTTGATAGCCCGATGAGTTTAGAATTGGTCTTTCAGGCGGCTCGTCAGAAGTCGCCGGCGAAGAGGCCTATCGAGGGAGGAAACCATGACGCCGATCGAACCAAACAGGTCGCGTATCTGGCATAGGTCAGTGCTCGGCGCGGCCGTGCTCGGCATGGGCGTGCTGCTGACGGGAACGAGCGCCGGCGCCGGCTCTGTGGACAAGACCCCATTCGGAAACACGCAGGACGGCAAAGCCGTCGATCTCTACACGCTCACCAACGACAGGGGCGCGTCCGTCAAGTTCATCGCCTATGGCGGTATCATCACGGCGATCAATGTGCCCGACCGCTGGGGCAAGCTCGACAACGTCGTGCTCGGCTTCAAGGAACTCGCCGACTACGAATCCATGAACCCCTATTTCGGCGCCTTGATCGGGCGCTACGGCAATCGCATCGGCGGCGCGAAGTTCACGCTCGACGGCACGCAATACCAACTCGCCGCCAATAACGGGCCGAACAGCCTGCACGGCGGCACGAAAGGCTTCGACAAGGTCGTCTGGGCGGTCGAGCCGCTGAGCAGCGTCAGCGGCGCCGCAGCGCGGCTCAACTACACGAGCAAGGATGGCGAGGAAGGCTATCCCGGCACGCTCACGGTCCAGGTCGTCTATAGCCTCACCAACGACAACGAGCTGCGCATCGACTACGAGGCGACGACCGACAAACCAACCGTGGTCAATCTCACGAGTCATTCCTACTTCAATCTCGCCGGCGACGGCACGGGTGGGATCGACGATCACATCCTCACGATCAACGCCGATCGCTACACGCCGGTCGATGCGACCTTGATCCCGACCGGGCAGCTCGCCTCCGTGACCGCCACGCCGTTCGACTTCCGCCAAGGGGCGCCGATCGGCGCACGCATCCGCTCGAACGACCCACAGATGGCCTATGGCCGCGGATACGATCACAACTTCGTGCTGAACCGGTCGGGTGGTGGACTTTCGCTCGCCGCCCGAGTCTACGAGCCGCGCTCGGGCCGGATCATGGAGATCTCGACCACCGAGCCCGGCGTCCAGTTCTACAGCGGCAACTTCCTCGATTCGACGCTCGTCGGCGCGGCCGGTCAGCAATACCGCCAGACCGACGGCTTCTGCCTTGAGACGCAGCACTTCCCGGATTCGCCGAACAAGCCGTCATTTCCAACGACGGTGCTGAACCCGGGCGAAACGCTGAAGTCGACTACGATACACAAATTCTCCACCGACGCGTCCTAGCGTTGCAGCTGCGTTCTTTTCTGGTTGCTGAATCGATGGGTCGCCATGATTCGGAGATCATGGATGACGGGCGTTTCGATCGAGACGCTGGAGCTCTGGGCGTCGTCGCTGCGGGAGGCAAGGCAGCGGATCCGGAGCTTGCTTGCTGGCGCTATGTCCCCGGCGGAACACGCAGCGTCTCCGCGGCGAAGCAGGCGAACGTTGCGGCTTTCCATCGCCCACAAAGCCGCTGGCCGTAGCCAAATCAGACCTTCATGCAAGTCGCTGTCTACGTCCGAAAGGGGGTCGATTCAAAGCTGTAGCGCGAAGGGCGGCTTTGGAGAAGCGCCGGGAAGGTCGGTAATTGGCGCTCCCTGCTCGTTCCAGTCGTCGAAACGGACGGCAGTTCCCCACCCGTCTCGGCCATTGGCGGCAGCCAGATGATTGAGTTTGATCCTAAGCTGCGCCCGGCAGTTCCGGCTGTGTCAGATCACCGAATCGGTCCAGCGGACGATGTCCTTGGCGGCATCGCCGAATGCGCGGTCGAGCGCGCCGACATAGGCCTGGTTCCCGCCGCCGGAGACGGGCGCGGTCGCGGTAAAGCTCTTCGAGGCGCGCACCTCGCCATTGCGGTCGTTCAGTATCCGCACGAACAGCTCGACCTCGGCATGTTCGCCGCCGTCGACCCGGACTTCGAAGGAACGGACTTCGACGATCACCTGATAGTCGATCGCCAGCCCCTCGCCCGGCTTGCCGACACCGGCGAAGCTGCCCGAGCGCTGGAATGTCTCGGCCAGCCGCGCCTGCACGATCAGCGGCAGCCGATCGGCCCATTGCGCGCCCTTGAGGTACTGGATCGAACGCACAGACGGCTTGATAACGATGTTCTGGCTGTCCAGCGCCTTGAGCGCGGAGGGTTGGGCAATGAGGATCTGGCGGCGGCTGCGGCCGCGCGCATCGAGCGGCGGCGCCGACAGTTCGAATGTGTCCAGGGGCGCCGGCCCGCCGCCCGGCAAAAACGCGCAACCGGCTAGCGAAAGCGTAAGCAATGCCACACCCGCTTTGAGCCCGCCCGATTTGACCCCGCCCAATTTAAGCACCACCGACTTCACACGCGATCCCCGTTGTCCCCCGAATCGTATGAGCAATCCGCTTCCGCAGTGCACTTGCCTGCTGTTCTTGGGGCGGGCGAAAGCCGAAGTCAACGCCGCGCCCTGCCGTCGAATTGCCGAACCTCGCCTTCGCCGCCTGACAGGATCCGCTGCGGATTGCGGCTGAGATCCGTCACCGCCTCTTCGATGCGACTGATCGAACGGCGGCTGTCCTGGACCAGCGCCTCGACGTCCTGCAGGCCCTGACCGGAGAATCGCGCCAGATTGTCGGTGATGGTGCCGAGGCGGGCGTTCAGCGTGTCGGCGACCTGCCTGAACGATTTCAGCGTATTCCTGGCATCGGCTATCATGCCGTCGGCCTGACCTGAGCCGAGCAATGTATCGACCTTGGCGAGGATGCCGTCGACGCGCACCGAAGCGTCGTTGAGACGCTCCGCCAGTTGCTGCGCGTCCTTGATCGTCTGGTCGATATCGTCGGCCCGGTTGGCGAATTTGCTGGTCACCTTGGCGACGTCGGCGGCAGCCTCGTTGGCGTTTTCGCTGGCCTTCTGGATGTTGGCCAGCGCGGTGCGAACCTGTGCCGGGTCGATGCCGTCGAGAACGCCGTCGACCTTGGCCAGCGTGCCTTGCGTCCGTTGGGCGAAATCGTTGATCGATCCCACCGCTGTGTCGACATTCCTGACGACCGTGTCGAACTGCTTGCTGGTTTCCTTCAGGTTCTCGGTCACCGTATCGACATTGGCGACGATGCTCTTGATCTGATCCTTGTCGACGGCGTTGAGCAGCCCTTCCGCCGCCTTCAGCGTACCGTCGAGCTTGCCCGAGACGCCCCTCAATTCGTCCGACAGCGAACTGACGCTGGCGAGGAATTTGTCGATGCCGTCGGAGTTCTTGGCCAGCGCGTCGGAGAAGGTCTGCACATTGTTGACGGTCTGCGTCAGCGGCCCGCGAACGTCCCTGGTGAAGCCTTCGAGCTGGGTGAGAACCGTATCGGCGCGGGTAAAGATGTTCTGCGCCGTCTGCAACAGGTTGGTGACCGCCGACGGGTTGGCGACGATCTCGGCGACGCGGCCCTCCGCCTCCGCCTGGTCGAGAAGGTTGACCTCCTTGAGGTCGGCGCCCCTGAGTTCGATATTGGCCTGACCGGTGAGGGTAGCAAGGCCGATATCGGCCTGCGTCGATTTGGTGATCGGCGTCGTGCGGCCTATTTCGGCTTCGGCTATGGCGGCGGTCGGATTGGCGAGGTCAATATAGACTCGCCTTACATCCCCAACCCTGACGCCGTTGAACAGCACGAAACTGCCGCGGCCGAGACCGGAAGCTGATCCCGGAATGCGCACCCGCAGCATCGCCGTCTCACCCCTCTCGCCGATCGCGGCCGTCCAATAGACGAACGCGAATGCTGCCAGGATCGCAGCTAGCGTGAAAATGCCGACAATGACGTAGTTGGCTCTGGTTTCCATTTATCCACTTATGGCTACGCGCGGGCCGCAAGATCAAGTTGCCGCGCACGTTTTCCGCGAAAATAGGATTTCACCCAGGGTTCCTCGCTTCTGAGCATGTCGTCGATCGTGCCTTCGACCAGCACTTTCTTGTTGCCGAGCACGGCCACCCGATCACAAGCGGTGAACAGCGTGTCGAGATCGTGCGTGACCATGTACACGGTCAGATCCATGGTATCGCGCAGCTTGACGACGAGTTCGTCGAACTCAGCCGCGCTGATCGGATCGAGGCCGGATGTCGGCTCGTCCAGGAACACGATGTCGGGGTCGAGCGCCAGTGCGCGCGCCAGCGCCGCACGCTTGATCATGCCGCCGGAAAGCTCGGACGGGAATTTCTGCGCCGCATCCGGCGGCAACCCGACCAGTTCGACCTTGAGCATCGCCAGCTCGTCCATCAGCTTTTTCGGCAGGTCGAGATATTCGCGCATCGGCACCTGCACGTTTTCGAGAACCGTGAGCGCCGAAAACAGCGCGCCGTGCTGAAAGAGGACGCCAAGGCGCATGTCGATGCGAAGACGCTCCCTCTCGCTCGCCTTTTCGACATCGACGCCGAACAGCTTGATCGTTCCCGACTGCTTGTGCACCAGGCCGAGGATGGTGCGCAGGAGAACCGACTTGCCGGCACCAGAGGCGCCGACAAAGCCGAGGATCTCGCCGCGCCTGATATCGAGCGACAATCTGTCGAGAATGACCTTGTCGCCGAAGGACACGGTGATGTCGCGCGCGGAAAGCACGATCTCGTCTTCGTCGGCCCCTTCCGCAGCCCCAGTCGCCTTTGTGCTGCCCTGCGTCGCCATGTCAGAACTCGATCGCCGCGTAGAACATGGCGAAAAGCCCATCGAGGATGATGACCACGAAGATCGACTTCACCACCGAAGCGGTCACGTGTTGTCCCAGCGATTCGGCGCTGCCGCCAACCTTCATGCCTTCGACCGAGGCGATCGTGCCGATGATCATGGCCATGAACGGCGCCTTGATCAGCCCGGCAAAGATGGTGCTGAGATCGATGGCGACACGCAGCCGGTCGATGAAGGCGGCCGGTGCGATATCGGAATAGAGCCATGCCGCCGCGATGCCGCCGCCAAGTGCGGCGAAATTGGCGATGATCGTCAGGCAAGGCAGTGCGATCACCAGCGCGACCAGCCGCGGAAACACCAGCACGCCGATTGGATTGAGCCCGATGACCTTCAGCGCGTCGACCTCCTCGCGCATTTTCATCGAGCCGATTTCAGCCGTAATGGCGCTGCCCGATCGGCCGGCGATCATGATCGCGGTCATCAGCACGCCGAGCTCGCGCAGGATCAGCACGCCGACCAGGTCGACGACGAAGATATCGGCGCCGAAATAGCTGAGCTGATAGGCGCCTTGCTGAGCGACGATCGCCCCGACGATGGCCGACATCAGCACGACCACCGGGATGGCGCCGACGCCCATGCGGTCCATCTGGTTGAAGATCGCCGCCGGATTGACCGCATGGCCGCGGCCAAGCTTCATCTGCGAGCCGCGTATCGTGGCGCCCAGTATGTTCATCGCGGCCAGGAAATCGTCACGCATCTCATAGACGCGCCGGCCAACCGCCTCGAGCCCGCGAATGATGATATTCGGCGGCCTAGCGGTGCCGGAATCAGGTTCGCGTCGAACCGCGTCACCGACGGCGCCGAGCAGCATCGAGGCAATCTCGCTTTGCCCCTGCACCGTGATTTCCACACCCTTCTTTTCGAAGGCGCTAACCAGACGGTCGATCACCCAGGCCCCGGCGGTATCCATCTTCTCGATACGCGAAAGGTCGATCGCCAGCGTCTGGAAGCCGCTGCGCTTCTCGATCTTGCGCATCTCGGCGTCGACCAGCGTCACGGTGCGCGTCGTCCAGTTTCCGGAGAAGGCGCAGCCGAGAACGCCGCCCTCCTCACCGACCGCGACGCGTGGCTGGTGGTCGGCCTCCTTGGCGGTCTTGCCGCTTGCGAAGCGTTTGCGGATCGTCAACATGGCGTCCTGTTTAGTCTGACGGGCCATCTGTTTAACCTGACGGAACCCACCTGTCGATTTGCCGACAAGCTTGTTGTCGCACAGCCGGAGCAGAAAAATATGGCGCGTGTCATTTCGGTCGAGTCCGAGCACTTTCCCATCGCCGGGACCTTCACCATTTCGCGCGGTTCGAAGACCGAGGCCGAGGTTATCACAGTGACGATCAGCCAGGCCAACCATAGCGGGCGCGGCGAATGCGTTCCCTATAAGCGCTATGGCGAAACGATGGACGGTGTGCGCGATGCGATCGAGGCGATGCGGGAGCAGATTCAAGGCGGCATCAGCCGGGCCGCGGTGCTCGACGCTATGCCGGCGGGCGCGGCGCGCAACGCCGTCGACTGCGCGCTATGGGACCTGGAGGCGAAGATCACAGGCAAGCCGGTCGCTTTCAGCATCTGCACGGCTCCGCCGAGGGCGCTTGAGACGGCCTACACTCTGTCGCTCGGTGAGCCCGAAGCGATGGCAGCCCAGGCCCGCGCCAACGCCCAGCGCCCGCTGCTCAAGGTCAAGATCGGCGGCGACAACGATATGGCCCGTATCCGCGCGGTCAGAGAGGCGGCACCGGCGAGCCGCATCATCCTTGACGCTAATGAGGGCTGGAGCGACGACAACATCGTTGCAAATCTCGCCTTTGCTGCCGAATACGGCATCGCTCTGATTGAACAGCCGCTGCCGGCGGGCCGTGACGGCATCCTTCGCCACATCGCGCACCCGGTGCCGATCTGCGCCGATGAAAGTGTGCATGAGGCAGGGGGCCTTGCCTCGCTTGTCGGCCTTTACGATGCCGTCAACATCAAGCTCGACAAGTCGGGCGGCTTGACCGCTGCCCTCGTCCTTCGCGATCGCGCCCGCGAACTGGGTTTTGGCGTCATGGTCGGCTGCATGGTCGGCACGTCATTGGCCATGGCGCCGGCCGTGCTCTTGGCGCAGGATGCCGATTTCGTCGATCTCGACGGGCCGCTGCTGCTTGCCCGCGACCGTGCTCCCGGTCTCGTCTACCAAGGTTCACTGGTGTCACCGCCCGATCCGGCGCTGTGGGGCTGAACGCGCGGCAAGCCCGATCAGTACAAGGCCGACCAAGGCGATCGGAACCATGGCAAAAAAACCATCCACGCCGAAGCGGTCATACAGAGGCCCGGACATGAGCGTCACCACGGCCGTGAAAAAGCCGTTGGAGAAATAGGCGATGCCTTGCGCGGCCCCGGTGCGTTCCTCCGCGACCGTCTCACCGATCATTTTCTGCAGGCCGATCAAAACCAGCGCCACGGAGACCGCATGAAGCGTCTGGACAGCGAAGAATCCGGCGATGCCAAGGCCGAGCGGCCAGATCATGGGAAAGGCAATCCAGCGCATGATCGCGCCTATCCCGGCCATCACCATGATCGACACGACCGAGAAGGAGCCGAAAACCCGGGTAAAGACCATGAACATGCCGATCTCGGCCACCACACCCCAGCCCCAAAGCAACCCGACAACCTGATCGCCGATGCCGATCGATTTCCAGTAGATCGAGACGAAGCCGTAGAAAAACGCATGGCTGGCGGTGATGACGCCGACGCCGATGGAGAAATACAGGAAATAGGCGTTGAGGAGTTTTGGCGCCGATTGCTGGATGTCGGCCGCCGAAAGCGGCGAGGCACGGCGCGGACGGCCGAGCCGCGGCGCGATCAATCCGACGGCAAGCGCGGCGCCAAACGCCACGAAGATGATCATCGGAACAGCCGGGGCGCCGGTCGCCGACAGGATGAAACCGCCCGCAAGATTTGCGCACAGATAGGAGATCGATCCCCATTTGCGCATGCTTGCGTAGTTGGAGCCGAAGCGGCGCACACCCGATAGCGCCAGCGAATCGGCAATCGGCGAATGCGGTGTCCAGACCACGGTGAGCGCCAGCGAAACGGTGAGCACCATGGCGTAGGTCGGCGTCAGGAAATAACCGGCGGACGCAGCCACAGATGCGGCCACCAGCGCGACATAGACATGGGCGCGGTCGCTCGCCCTGTCGGCCAGTGCTGTAAGCAATGGCGTCGTCACCACGCGCAGGAACATTGGTGCTGCGAGAATGACCGCTATCTGCTCGGCATCGAAACCCTCTGCCTGCAACCACAGCGGGAAATATGGCAAATGCATTCCGAGCGGCACGAAAAGCGTGAAGAAAATCAGGCCCATGCGCAGTTCGAAATGACGCGGCTTGACGAGTTGTTCGGGTGAAAGCGGCGGCAGGGAGGACATCAACAGGCAATCCGTCGGCGCAGCGTTCAGCCGAGTCGGCCTGCAGCGCACGCCAAATCCATAACATGCTGAAAAAGTCGGCGGAACCGCTTGGACTAATCGATTAAAGCGAGGTGAGGTCGGGTTTGGTCAGGCAGCCTGGACTGCCCTGCCCTTGATGTCGATCGGCACCAGCACTTCGCTGCCGACCGGAGCCTCCGGCAGGACGTGCGCCCAGTGCAGGATCTCCATCCGGCCGTCGAAATGCTCGACCACCGCGGTGCAGCTCTCCACCCAATCGCCGGTGTTGATGTATTGCACGTCCTCATAATTTTCGATCGCGGCATGGTGGATGTGCCCGCAGATCACGCCGTCGACATGCGAGCGGCGCGCTTCCTCGGTCAGCATGGTTTGGAACGAGCCGATGAAATTCACCGCCTTTTTGACGTTGACCTTGGCCCAGGACGAAAACGACCAATAAGGCAGGCCAAGCAGTTGGCGAAGCCGCGTCACCACGCGGTTGACGAGCATGGCCGCGTCGTAGGCATAGTCGCCAAGATAGGCCAGCCAGCGCGCATTGTGGACGACAGTGTCGAACTGGTCGCCATGGATAACAAGAAGACGTTTGCCGTCGGCGGTCTCGTGAATGGCGCGGTCGGCGACGACGATGCCGCCGAAATGCACGCCTTGGAACTGGCGCGCGAACTCGTCGTGATTGCCGGCGATGTAGGTGATGCTGGCGCCCTTGCGCGCCTTACGCAGCAATTTCTGGACGACGTCGTTGTGGCTCTGCGGCCAGTGCCAGTTCCGTCTCAGCCGCCAGCCGTCGACGATGTCGCCGACGAGATAGATGATATCGGCGTCGTGATGGCGCAGGAAATCGATCAGGAACTCGGCCTTCGCCGCCTTCGATCCGAGATGGACGTCGGAGATGAACATGCTGCGGAAAGTGCGGGGCTCTGCGCCAGGCATTGGATTCTCACCGTTGCTCTCGTGCAGCCTATGCCCCGATTCATGCAACAACCGTATGACGGTTGCGATTGGTCCAGCCTCAAGAGTAGGTTGCCGCGCCAATCAGAGGAGAAATCGCCATGGATCTCGGTATTCGCGGAAAAAAGGCCATCGTCTGTGCTTCGAGCAAGGGACTTGGGCGCGGTTGCGCCATGGCGCTGGCCGAGGCCGGCTGTGATCTGGTCGTCAACGGGCGCAATGCCGACCAATTGGCGAAGACCGCCGCCGAACTGCGCGAAAGATTTGGCGTCGAGGTGACCGAAATCGTCGGCGACGTGTCGAAGCCCGAGGTGCAGAAGGCGCTGCTTGCCGCCTGTCCCGATCCCGATATCCTCGTCAACAACAATGGCGGTCCGCCGCTTCGCGATTTCCGCGAACTCGACCGCGAAAAAATCCTCGAAGGCGTCACCCAGAACATGGTGACCCCGGTCGAGCTGGTTCAGGCTGTCATCGACGGCATGGCCGAACGCGGCTTCGGCCGCATCGTCAACATCACCTCGCTGTCGGTCTATGTTCCCATTCCCGGCCTCGATCTGTCGTCCGGCGCGCGCGCCGGCCTGACTTCGTTCCTGGCCGGCGTCGCGCGGACGGTGATCGACCGCAATGTGACGATCAACAACATGCTGCCGGGCAAGATCGACACCGACAGGCTGCGCCCTCCGCATGAAGCCGGCACCCCCGAAGATCCGGCTGCTGCCGCCGTGCGCAAGACCCAGGCAGCAGCCAACGTTCCGGCCAAGCGGCTCGGCACGCCGGAGGAATTCGGCCAGATCTGCGCCTTCCTGTGCTCGGTTCATGCCGGCTACCTGACCGGGCAGAACATACCGGTCGACGGCGGCGCCTATGTCAGCGCGTTCTAATACCTAACGCCTGGTACCTGCTGGGAACGCCGCCCCTTCCCGCGCTGGCCGCCACTACAGTTCATAGGGCCATTCGGCCGGCACGAAGCGATAGGCTTGGCCGTCGCGCGCGACGTGTCCGAAACCGGGGAACGGCAAATGCATTCCGGCGATCAGCATCCGGTCGGCAGCGACCCGATCGAGCGTCCGCTTGCGCGTTTCGGCGGCCAGTTTGGAATCGACATCGAACGCGATGCTCCAGTCGGGGCGCGCGAACTGGTAGGTCGCCATGTGCACGACATCGCCCCAGATGAACAGCGCCTCGCCGTCCGATTCCACGATGAATCCGGCATGGCCCGGAGTGTGGCCGGGCAGCGGCACGGTGCGGATCGAGCTGAGCGCCTCGCGCTCGCCGTCCACTTGCCGCAGGCGGTCCGCATAAGCGGCGGCAGCCTTGCGTGCCCCGATGAAGAACGGCTTCGCCTCGTCCGGCGCCTGGTTCATGTTCGCGTCGTCGTGCCAGAAGGCGTAGTCGGTGGCGGTGACGACGAGCTCGGCATTGGGAAACAGCGCCTGGCCGGCGGGAGTCAGCACGCCGTTGATATGGTCGGGATGCATGTGGGTAATCAGCAATGTGTCGATCTGGTCCGGAGAGACGCCGGCCGCCTCGATAGCGGCCGGAAGTCGGCCGAGTGACGGGCCCATGCTGTCCGACGTACCGGCGTCGACGAGCACCAGACGGTCGCCCAGATTGATGAGATAGGCATTGACCGGTGCGCGGCGCGGTCCGGGCTTCTGGAAGCTGGCCGCAGCCAGCCGCTCCGCATCGGCCTCAGCGAGCCCGATGACCAACTCGGAACCAATGTCGATATAGCCGTCCAGCAGCGCCGTGACCTCGATCGAACCCACCTTGCGGTGCAACGCGCCAAGGGTCGGGGCGTGAGCCAGCGGCGCACGGGCCAGTGCCGGAACGGAGGCGCCGGCTAGAAGGGCGCCGCCGGCTAGGCCGGCACTGGCGAGAAAATGTCGGCGGGAACGCGTCATGGCATCATCTCCGGTTGGGGGATCGTAGGGGCTCCGAGTCAGAGCAAGACGGGTCTACTTCATAGGTTCAGCTTTTTGAACTTGCCTATATCGTATATAAGCTATTACCTTTGCTTATTAATCACGACGGGGAGTTGCTATCATGGACCGCCTGACCGAGCTGACCAGCTTCATACGCGCCTTCGAGACCAGCAGCTTCTCGGCGGCAGCGCGCGAGCTGGGCTTGAGCCAGCCGGCCGTCAGCCAGCAGATCCGCGCATTGGAAAAGCGCCTCGGCGTCCGGCTATTTGACCGTACGACGCGGTATGTTTCTCCGACGGAAGCCGGCCGACGCTATCTGGAGCGTGCCCGCGACATCGTCGAGCGCCTCGAGGAGGCGGACCGCAGCGTCGGTTGTCTCGAATCAAAGATGTGCGGACGTCTTGCAGTCGGCGCGCCGGCCAGCTTCGGCGCAGGTGTGCTCGGCAACTATCTGATCGAGTTCAAGCGGGCCTATCCGGAACTGATGCTCGACGTGGCACTGACCGACAGTTTCGTCGACGTAATCGCAGAGCGGCTCGACGTTGTGATCCGCATGGGGACCATCGATGACGATCGGCTGATCGTGCGCAAGCTGGGTGTGATGGAGCGACGCCTCGCGGCAACGCCGGACTATCTCGACCGGATGGGCAGGCCGCGGCGACCTGAGGATCTTGCCGAGCATGACTACCTGCTTTACGCCCACATCACGACGCGCGAGATCGTTCCGCTCACCGGCCCAGGCGGCCAAAAGGCCGAGGTGCGGATTCGGCCGGCCATGCGCTCCAACAATTCGCTCCTTAACCAGCAGGCACTGCTGTCTGGCATCGGCATCGGCCTCGGCCACAAGGTGATACTCGACCCGCTCGTCGCGCAAGAGCGGCTCGAATATGTGCTGCCTGACTGGCACTACGCACCGCACCACGTGCATGCGGTCTATCCGTCGAACCGCTTCATACCATTGAAGGTCAGGCGGTTCGTTGACGGCTTCACCGAGCACCTCGCTGCGATGGGTGCGCTCATCGATGACAAAAAAGCGTGTGCATCCAAGGAAACGGCGCCGGTCTAGTGAAGTCTGACGTTTGTACGCGCAGGGAATTGGCGGAGACGGGAGAGTCGAGATGTGGCGCGGCGGAGATAGGCGCAGCCCCGCAACCCGCGCGGTGAGTAGCTGTCGGGTGGACGGTAGCCGGAAAGCCTGGAGGCGGTCGACCGGACACCCTTGCGGCTGCTGCTCCCGCAAGACATACGAACTTCCCGTCATGGTCATTCCTCCGGCCGATCGAGAAACCGCTTCACAGCGTCGAGGAACACACCGCGTCCTGCGGCCTCGCGGTCGAGATGCACGAAGTGCGTGGCTTCCGGGATGTCCAGACGTTCCGCTTTTGGTGCTTCGTCCACGATTGTCTTCGCGTCCTGTGGCCGGCTCCAGAAATCCCGTCCGGAGCGGATGGCGAGCACTGGCATTGTGAGGGCCGCCGCCGACCATTGCCGGCGATCGAACGCGAGTTCGAAACTGTCGGCCATAGCGCCGCTCGGTGACCGGAAACTCGGCGGCTGGCGGGTCGACGCCGTCTCGTCAGAGGCGAGTGCCTGCCAGTGCTGGAGCGGCGGCCATCATGGCTGCTGTGAGCACGAGGGGGAAAACGGTGAAATGGGACATGATATCTCCGGTCGCAATTGCGTTCCGCAAAGACTGCCAGCTATTCGATATCTTATCGATGACGCGTTTGATCGAGATGTCCACCAGTGAGCAGATTGCGGCGTTGTCGCTGAGTGAGATCGACATCGGTTTCGTGCATCCACCGCTCGGGACCGACGAACGTCTCGACGTCCATGACTATCCTGCTGAAGATCTTATCGCCGTTCTGCCTGACGACCGGCAGACGCACGGGGTGACGCTGGCGGACATCGCCCGCCACGGGCTCATCATGTTTCCGGCTGCACAAGGCCCGGCGCTCCATGCCCGCATCGTGGACACTTTCACCAAGGCTGGCCTCGACGTGCGGATCGTCCAGGAGGCAACGCGGGCACTGACCATGCTATCGCTCGTGTCCACAGGCTTGGGCGCGGCCCTGCTGCCACGATCGACACAGCGCCTTGTGTTTCAGGGCGTCCGGTATGCAGCGATCGCCGACGCATCCCTGCCCGCCTGGCCACTTGCCGTGATCGCGAAACGGCGGCCACGGCCGACCATTGTCGGTAGCGTCTGGAAACTGCTTGACGGTCGGCCAGACGTGACTTGACCGCCGGCGATCGGACATAACCCGGTCGCGCAATGCGCTCCCATGACATCAGCCCGGCAGTGGCAAGGCAGGTGAGGATTTCAGCGCAACAGTCTGACATAGATGAGTTTTTGACGATTCTTGCGCCTAATTGGCGGTTGCGTCATTTGGCATCGTGAAAATCCAACGCTGCATGCTAAAAGGGCTTCAAGGCAGGATCGCAGGGAGGCCCGCATGGAAGGCGAAAACAAAAAAGCAGCCCGGTCGGACCTCGACGAAGCCGCACTTTATTTCCACAAGCATCCACGGCCTGGAAAGCTTGAAATCCAGGCAACAAAGCCGCTCGGCAACCAGCGCGACCTGGCGCTTGCCTATTCGCCCGGCGTCGCGGCGCCCTGTCTGGAAATCCGCGACAATCCGGCGGCGGCCGCCGACTACACGGCGCGCGCCAATCTGGTTGGCGTCGTCTCGAATGGTTCGGCGGTGCTCGGCTTGGGCAATATCGGTCCGCTGGCCTCCAAGCCGGTAATGGAAGGCAAGGCTGTGCTGTTCAAGAAATTCGCCGGCATCGACGTCTTCGATATCGAGATCGACGCGCCTGACATCGAGCGCATGGTCGAGACGATCTCGGCGCTGGAGCCGACCTTCGGCGGCATCAACCTCGAAGACATCAAGGCGCCCGAATGCTTCGAGGTCGAGGAACGGCTCAAGGCCCGCATGGCCATACCGGTCTTCCACGACGACCAGCACGGCACCGCGATCATTGTCGCCGCGGCCGTTCTCAACGGGCTGGAATTTGCCGGCAAGACCATCTCCGACATCAAGATCGTCACCTCCGGCGCAGGAGCTGCGGCCCTTGCCTGCCTCAACTTGCTGGTTTTGCTTGGCGCGCGCGTCGAAAACATCTGGGTCACCGACCGTTTCGGCGTCGCCTACAAGGGCCGCGTCGACGAGATGGACCGCTGGAAGGACCCCTATGTGAAGGACACCGAGGCGCGCACGCTGGCCGATGTGCTGCCGGGCGCCGACGTGTTCCTGGGTCTTTCGGCCGCCGGCGTGCTGAAACCGGAATTGCTCCAGCATATGGCGCCAAAACCGCTGATCCTGGCGCTGGCCAACCCCAACCCCGAGATCATGCCGGAAGCAGCACGGGCGGCGCGACCCGACGCGATGATCTGCACCGGCCGCTCCGATTTTCCCAATCAGGTCAACAACGTACTTTGTTTTCCTTATATTTTCCGTGGCGCACTGGACTGCGGCGCCAGCGCCATCAACGAAGAGATGAAGATGGCCGCGGTGCGGGCGATCGCAGCCCTTGCCCGCGAGGAACCGTCCGATGTCGCCGCCCGCGCCTATTCCGGCGAAACGCCGATCTTCGGGCCTGATTTCCTGATCCCCTCGCCCTTCGATCCCAGGCTGATCCTGCGCATCGCTCCGGCCGTCGCCAAGGCCGCCTGCGACACCGGTGTCGCGACACGGCCGATCACCGACATGACGGTCTATATCGACACGCTGAACCGCTTCGTCTTCCGCTCCGGCCTGGTCATGAAACCGGTGTTCACGATGGCCAAGACGTCGAGCGCCAAGCGCGTCATCTATGCCGACGGCGAGGACGAGCGCGTGCTGCGCGCCGCCCAGGTGGTGCTGGAGGAAGGCATCGCCGAGCCGATCCTGATCGGCCGCCCGCATGTCATCGAAGTCAGGCTGAAACGCTACGGACTGCGCATCAAGCCGGGCGTCGATTTCGGCCTGATCAATCCCGAGGACGACCCCCGTTATCGCCACTATGTCGACCTTTTGATCGAACTCGCCGGCCGGCGTGGCGTCACGACGGAGGCCGCGCGCACCATGGTGCGTACCGACAACACCGTGATCGCAGCACTTGCCCTCAAGCGTGGCGACGCCGACGCCATGGTCTGCGGACTGGAAGGACGTTTCGAGCGGCATTTGCGCAATGTCACCCTGATCATCGGCCCGCGCGCCGGTATCAAGGATCATGACCTGTCGACGCTTTCCATGCTGATCTCGCAGCGCGGCATCATTTTCCTCACCGACACCCATGTTACCGTCGATCCGACGGCCGAGGAGATCGCCGAAATGACGGTGCTGGCTGCCGAAGAAATCCAGCGCTTCGGCATCGAGCCCAAGGCCGCCCTGCTGTCGCATTCGGATTTCGGCTCACGCGATTCGCCAAGCGCGCTCAAGATGCGGCAGGCAGCGGCGATCCTGGCGCGCATTGCGCCAGACCTGCAATGCGACGGCGAGATGCATGCCGACTCGGCTCTGTCGGAGCAACTGCGCCAGCGCGTCTATCCGCATTCGCGGCTGAAGGGCGAAGCCAATCTGCTGGTGTTCCCCAATCTCGATTCGGCGAACATCACGCTCACCGCGCTGCGCGCGATGATGGACGCGCTGCATGTCGGGCCGATCCTGCTCGGCACCGACAGGCCGGCGCATATATTGACGCCGTCGGTGACGTCACGCGGTGTCGTCAACATGACGGCGCTCGCCGTGGTCGAAGCGGCCCATAAGGCGCAGGCGGTCGTAAATCTGGGCTAAAACGGCCTTTCGCGGTAAGCTAACAAATAACCGCAAAGCGGTAGCTTTCGCGACGGGCGGTTAAACGGAGTTCACGGCGAATGACGGGCGGAGGGTGGAAGCTGACGCGTGCCGCGGCGCTGCTCGGTGCACTGGCGTTATCAGGCCTTGCCGTCACTCAGCCGCAGGCCGCCTCCGGTGTTTGCCGCCAGCTGGAAGCCGATCTCGCGGCCGCTTCGCGCGGTGGCGGCAAGCCGGCCCTGCTCAGGAAATACGACGACGCGATCGTGCGACAGCGCGAGCAGATTTCAAAGGCAAGCCGCCAGTCCGACAGCGCCGGCTGCGACTTTTTGCTGCTCGGCCGCAATCGCAACGCTTGCGGCGCACTCGAGGCCACGCTCGACCGCATGATCGCCAATCTCGATGCCCTGCAGATCAAGCGCGCGCAGCTCGCCGACGGCGGCTCGCGCCGCGATCGCGCGCGCATATTGGCTTCGCTCGACGCCAATGGCTGTCGCGACAGCATCGTGCCTTCGGAACGTGCGCCTGTCCTGGAGGCGAACCGTGAGAATGGCAATGGAAATCTGCTCGATCGGCTTTTGGGCGACGCCAGAAATCAGCCCGATGCGCTGGACGAACCGAGCGATCCCGACGAAGAACGCGGTGTCCGCGCCATGATCAATCAGCCCGACGGCATGGACCTGCCGCGCCTCGGCGACGAATTCCGCACAATGTGTGTGCGCACCTGCGACGGCTATTTCTTCCCGATGTCGAATGCCGCCTCGCTGGGCGATTTCGAGCGCGATCAGAAGAACTGCGATTCGAGTTGCCCCGGCACCGAGATGCAGGTGTTTTATGCGCGCGGCATAGGCGACAACTCGGCTGACATGACGTCTTCGGTAACCGGCAGGCCCTATAGCGAACTGCCGACTGCCTATCTCTACAAGCAGCCCGAAACCTCTCCCTCGCCGGCCTGCGGCTGCAACGCAGCACGAAATTTCGAGATCATTGCCGGCAACCCGCCAAGCCCGGAACAGACTGACCCCGATGTAGAGACCACACCATTGCCTGTCGCCAAACCCGATCCAGGCGCCGACCCCGAGACATTGGCCAATGTCGAAGGCGGGCTCGACCGCGACGTCATCAAGCGCCTCGCCGTCAAACCCTCGCCGACGACTTTGCCGCCGCCGGGACAGCGCAAGGTCAGGGTCGTCGGGCCAACGTTCCTTCCCGACCCAGCAGCGGCAACAGATCTGCAAGCTCCGGTCCCGAAGGCTGCCCCGTAAGCGCCAACCTGAGCGGCATGAACAGCGCCTTGCCCTTGCGGCCGGTCGCTTCCCTGATCCTGCCCGTCCACTCCTTCCACACCGACCCGTTCCAGGGGTCTTCCGGCAAAAGGTCGAACGCCTGGCGAAGGAAATCGCGGTCGACGTCGGAAAAGTCCGGCTGCTCCTGCGGGCCGTCGCGAAGTGTGCGCCACCAGATTGCGGCATCGGCCAGCCTGTCGAGATTGCCGCGCACCGCCAGCCAGAACGGCTCGGCCTGTTCGCCGGAAATGCCGAGCACGATCAGCCGGTCGCGCGCCTCTGAAAACGGCATATGATGCAGCAGCGTGCGGTTGAGCACGAAGAGCTCGTCCGGGTCGAATTTCGCGGCGGATTTCGAGGTCGCGGCCGGATCGAAGCGCCGGGCAAGCTCGGTCATATCGGGCACCGCCACGACGTTTTCCGAGGTGCCGACAAGCACGGCCAGCGAGGCGACGGCCATCGGTTCGATGCCGGTCTCGCGCAAGCTCTCGATGGAGAGCGCGCCGCTCCGCTTCGACAGGCCCTCGCCCGATGCGGTGGTCAACAGATTGTGGTGGCCGAACACCGGCGGCTCGGCACCCAATGCCTGGAACAGGGCGATCTGCACACCGGTGTTGGTGACGTGGTCGTCGCCACGGATAACGTGGCTGACGCCCATCTCGATGTCGTCGACCACCGAAGGCAGAGTATAGAGATAGGTCCCGTCCTCGCGCATTAGAACCGGGTCGGAAAGCGAGGCGAGGTCGACGGTTTCCTCGCCGCGCACCAGATCGTTCCAGTGGATTTCCGTGCGCTCCGGCTGCAAGGGGTCGCTGGTGAAATTGGGCAGCAGAAAGCGCCAGTGCGGCCGGCGGCCATCGGACTGGTATTCGGCGATCTGCTCAGGCGTCAGCGTCAACGCTTCGCGGCCGTAGACCGGCGGCAGGCCGCGCGTGCGGCGCACCTTGCGCCTGAGATCGAGCTCTTCGGGTGTCTCGTAACAAGCATAGAGAAGGCGCGCTGCCTTCAATTTCTCCATCGCCGCATCGTAGATCTCGAAGCGCCGTGACTGGTATTCCGTGGCGTCGGGAAAGATGCCCAGCCAATGCAGGTCGTAGAGGATGGCGTCGGAGAATTCCTGCGTCGAGCGCGCGACGTCGGTGTCATCGAAGCGCTGGATGAAGCGGCCCTTGTTGTTCATGGCGAACAGCCAATTGAACAGCGCAGTGCGCGCATTGCCGATATGAATGCGGCCGGTTGGTGACGGGGCGAAACGGACGGTAACTGTCATGAACGGGGCGTACCGGATGGTTTTGCTGTTGACAAGACACGCCCCCGCGCCTGGCCGCAGACATAGAACATGACGAAGGCGATGAAAAGGCGGCAGCGCCGCGCGTCCTACCGCATCGGCCCGAAAATCGGAACCGATTTTCGGAAAGCACGATGCGCAGCTTCAAAGTGTTAGAGCGTACGTTGTGCGTCCAAGTGGACACACGTCGCTCTAGCGCATCGGCCCGAAAATCGGAACCGATTTTCGGAAAGCACGATGCGCAGATTCAAAATGTTAGAGCGTACTTTGTGCGTCCAAGTGGACGCACGTCGCTCTAATGGACGCGCGGCGCTGTAGGCCGTCAGATCGCCAGCCCCTTGGTCAATTCGAGCGCCTGGCGCTCGAACAGCCGGCGGTAGATGCCGCCCTGCAGCCGGATTAGTTGGTCATGCGAACCCTCCTCGACGATGCGGCCGCGATCGAACACTAGAAGCCTGTCCAGCGCCCGTACCGTCGAAAGCCGGTGCGCGATGACCAGCGTCGTGCGGCCGACCATCAACCGCTCCATCGCCTGCTGGATCAACACCTCCGATTCTGAATCGAGGCTCGACGTCGCCTCGTCCAGAATGAGGATCCGCGCATCGGCGAGGAAGGCCCGCGCGATCGCCACGCGCTGGCGCTCGCCGCCCGACAGTTTCACGCCGCGCTCGCCGACCAGCGTGCCATAGCCTTTCGGCAGATCGACGATGAAGTCGTGCGCGCTTGCCAGCCGTGCGGCGTGCTCGATTTCGGCTTGCGTGGCGCTCGGCCGGGCATAGGCGATGTTTTCGGCCAGCGACCGGTGGAACAGGATCGGCTCCTGCTGGACGATGGCGATCTGCCCGCGCAGCGACGCCTGCGCCACCCCGGAAATATCCTGACCGTCGATCAGGATCGTTCCCGCGTTCACGTCGTAAAGGCGCTGGATCAGCTTGACGAAGGTCGTCTTGCCCGAGCCCGAATGGCCGACCAGCCCGACGCGCTCGCCCGGCGCGATGTCCACCGAAAAGTCGCGATAGAGCGGCAGTCGGTGGCTGCCATAATGGAAGGTGACTTTTTCGAAGCTGACGCGGCCGTCGGTGATGCGGATCGGCCTGGCGCCGGGCACATCCTCGATGCCGAGGCGCTCGAACTGGAAGTCGACCAGTTCCTCCATGTCGTTGATCGAGCGCTGCAAATTGCGGATATGCGTGCCGATATCGCGCAAATAGCCTTGCAGCACGAAGAACGAGGTCAGCACGAAGGTGACATCGCCGGCGCTCGCCTGCCCCCACGACCACAAAAGCAGGGAGAATCCTATCACCGCTGTTCTCAGAAGCAGCAGCATCGACCCTTGCGTGGTGCCGTTGACGGTGCCACGCACCCAAGTGCGGCGCGTGCGGGCGCGCCATCTGGCGACGACCTTGGCGAGGCGCGTTTCCTCGCGTTCCTCGGCGCCAAAACCCTTGACCACGGCGTTGCAGCTCACCGCATCGGCCAGCGAGCCGCCCAGGCGCGTGTCCCATGCGTTGGCAAGCCTTGCGGCAGGCGCGACATAGCCAAGCGACAGCAGCGCCGTCACCGCGATGAACAGCACCGAACCTGCGGCGACGACAGCACCCATCAGCGGCCAGAACCAGCCGAGCAGCAGCGTCGAACCGACGAGCATGACGACGGACGGCAGCAGCGCGATCAGGATCGTGTCGTTGAGCAGGTCGAGCGCCCACATGCCGCGGGTTATCTTGCGCACGGTCGATCCGGCGAAGCTGTTGGCGTGCCAGTCGGTGGAGAAGCGTTGGACGCGATGGAACGCGTCGGCGGCGATATCCGCCATCATCTTCAGGGTCAGTTCGACGATAGCCATGAAGGCGAGGTTGCGCAGCACGACGCCGGTGAGCGCCAGCGTCACCAGCATCGAAAACGCTGCCGTCGCCGCATTCCACGCGACATCGTCGGCTGCAGCACTGCTGGCGACGGCGTCGACCAGCCGGCCGGAATAGAGCGGCGTCAGCACGTCGGCCAAGGTCGACAGCAGGAACGTGCCCATGATGAGCGAAAGCCGCCACGGCTGGCGCCGCCAATGGCTGAGCGTGAAGCCAAGGACGCTGCGAAAGGCGCCGGCGCGCAAATCTATCTGAAAACGAGCCATGATGTCATTCGGGCGCAAGCGAGCCCGGCCCCGGTAAGGTCGAAAATTGAAAAAACCGCGTTGGGCGAATTAGCGCCCGGGAATGCGGAGGTTCGGCATATTTGGCGGCTCGCCCGAATACGGGCGGCGACCGGCATCGACGAAGGCCTGTTGTCAGGTGGGCTTGCCCATGAAGGTGAAAACCTTCCGGCGCGCCCTCTGAGACCTAGGCTTCGCGGCCTCGCATAACGATGTCAAATCCTGCCATTCGGTCCTCCCATTAGAGCGACGTGCGTCGATTTGGACGCACAAAGTACGCTCTAACAAATTGAACCTGCGCATCGTGCTTTCCGAAAATCGGTTCCGATTTTCGGGCCGATGCATAGGGATCGCGGAAAGGCGTTTATAGAGATGCGTCAACGTGTCGCCAAGCCAGCAAGTTGCCGAAAAGCGCATCTGGTCCAACTGTGAGGCGATTTTGCAACAATCGCGGGTTGTACGATTTCCTCGGTCAGGCGGCCGGAATGCGGTCAAGCTGACTGTGCCACTCGTGCGGACGCAACCACTTCACAGGAGCCAAAAACGGCGCCTATCCGCCATCCCTGAACCGGTTGGTGATGGGATAACGGCGGTCGCGGCCGAAATTCTTTTTGGTGATCTTCACGCCGGGCGCTGCCTGCCGGCGCTTGTATTCGGCGATGTAGAGCAGGTGTTCGACGCGCGTCACCGTCGCCCGGTCGTGGCCGCGGGCCACGATCTCGTCGACACCCATCTCGTTCTCGACCAGACACTCCAATATGTCGTCCAGCACCGGATAGGGCGGCAGCGAATCCTGATCCGTCTGGTTCTCGCGCAGTTCCGCCGACGGCGCCTTGTCGATGATGTTGTTCGGGATCACTTCGCCGGATGGACCCAGTGCGCCCGCCGGCACGTGCGTATTGCGCCAGCGCGCCAGCGCATAGACCTGCATCTTGTAGAGGTCCTTGATCGGGTTGAAACCGCCATTCATGTCGCCGTAGAGCGTGGCGTAGCCAACCGACATTTCGCTCTTGTTGCCGGTGGTGACCACCATCGAGCCGAATTTGTTGGAGATCGCCATCAAAATGGTGCCGCGCGCGCGGCTCTGCAGGTTTTCTTCGGTGATGCCTTCCTTGGTGCCCTCGAAAAGCTGCGTCAGCGTATGCAGGAATCCCTCGACCGGTTCGAAGATCGGCACGATGTCATAGCGGCAGCCGAGCGCACGGGCGCAATCCTCGGCGTCTTTGAGCGAGTCCTTCGAGGTGTAACGGTAAGGCATCATCACGGCGCGCAGCCGTTGCTCGCCGAGCGCATCGACGGCAAGTGCTGCGCAGATCGCCGAATCGATGCCGCCGGAAAGGCCAAGCACGACATTCCTAAAGCCGTTCTTGTTGACGTAGTCGCGCAGGCCCAGCATGCAGGCGCGATAATCGGCCTCCTCCTTTTCCGGTATTTTCGACATCGGCCCTTCGGAGCAGACCCAGCCCTCGGAATTATTTCCACTTTGCGCGCCTGCGGCGGCATTGTTTCTATTTTGCGCGCCTGCGGCGGCGCGGTTGCGCTTCCAGGTGCTGACGTTGACCGTCTCCTCGAACTGGCTCATCTGGAAGGCCAGCGTCTTGTCGGAACCTATGGCAAACGACGCACCGTCGAAGATCAGCTCATCCTGGCCGCCAAGCTGATTAGCGTAGATGATCGGCAATCCGCATTCGATGACCTGGCGAATGACGATCTGGTGGCGAACGTCGACCTTGCCGCGATAGTAGGGCGAGCCGTTCGGCACCAGCAGGATTTCAGCGCCGCTTTCGGCCAGCGTCTCGCAGATGCCGACATCGCCCCAAATGTCTTCGCAGATCGGAATTCCCAGGCGCACGCCGCGGAAATTGACCGGTCCCTGCATTTCAGGACCAGCCTGGAAGACGCGCTTCTCGTCGAATTCGCCGTAGTTCGGCAGATCGAGCTTGTAGCGCTCGGCAAGGATCTTGCCGCCATCGGCAAAGATGATCGAATTGTGCGTGCCGCTCTTGCGCTTCAGCGGCGTGCCGATAATGACACCCGGCCCGCCATCGGCGGTATCGCCAGCGAAATCCTGCGCCGCCCGATCGCAGGCCTTCAGGAACGCTGGCTTCAGCACAAGATCCTCGGGCGGATAGCCGGCGAGGAAAAGCTCGGTGAACAGCACGAGGTCGGCGCCCTGGCGGGCGGCATCCGCCCTCGCCTCGCGGGCCTTGGCGAGATTGCCGGCGACGTCGCCAACCGTCGGATTGAGCTGGGCGACGGCGATGCGCAATATGTCGGAAGCGGTGTTGTCGGTCATGCCTGCTGACTTAGCGCGGCAAAATTCGCCGGGCAATGGCGTTCATTTGCACCACTGACCGATCGACGAATGTCGATCGTGTCGAACCGATTGACATGTCGATCGTGTCCTATTCGCCCATATATTCGCGCAACGCTTCCGGCGAATGGTTCTCGCCGATCGACATCGCCAGAATGCGCGAAATATGCCGGCGCGGCAGGCCGGTTTCCGCCGCCCAGGCATTGATCTGGTTCTGGATCTTGTCGAGATCCCGCTTCGAGGTCGGGCTTTCGGCGATGTCCAGGCCGGCGTCGCGAAGTGCGGCCGCCATGTCGGCCGAGACGATGAAGGCGTCCCACTCCAGCCACCTCAGAAAATACTGGCCGGTATTGCCGCCGAGCCGGCTGCCATGCTTGGCGAGATAGGCCATCAGCCCAACCTGGTCGTCTTCAGGCCAGTCGGCGAGGAACTTGCCGAAGCCGTCATGCTCCTTCGATACCCGCTCGACGAAGGCCGCGTTGTCGCGGACGGATTTGATCTTTTGCGGATTGCGCACGATGCGCTTGTCGGCTGTCAGCTCGTGCCAAAAATCGTCTGGCTGGAACAACAGCCGTTTCGGCTCGAAGCCGAGGAACGCTTCTTCGAAACCAGGCCATTTCTGCTCGATGACCCGCCAGACGAAACCAGCAGCGAAAACACGCTCGGCCATGGTCGAGAGGATGCGGTCGTCGGTAATCTTTGCCACCGCGGCATTGTCTGGCATAGGCCCCAGCAGCGACGCCAGCGCCGCTTCCCCGCCCTTGCGTTTGGCCGCGCGGGCGCGGATTTTCTGAAAATCCAACATTGTTTCCTCACCTTATCGCGTCAATCTACCACTTCCCGCGCGAACCGGCAGCCTTTAGGTCTATCGCTGACGACGGAGGCGACAATGAACAAGACGATCGAAGATCTGGCAAACCGCTGGCTAAAGCGAAAGCCGGATGGTCTCAGCGCGCTCGAAAACCGGGTGCTGCAATCAACGCTCGAACGCACCACGATCTCGAAGGACACCAACAAGGCCGTCGCTTTTCATCAGACGTTTGGCGACCGCCTCGCCGACACCATCGCCCGGATCGGCGGTTCCTGGTCCTTCATCCTGGCCTTCATCGCCTTCCTGATCCTGTGGACGTCAGGCAATGTCTGGCTCCTGTCGCGCGATGCCTTCGATCCCTATCCCTTCATTTTCCTCAACCTCATCCTCTCCATGATCGCTGCGCTGCAGGCGCCGGTGATCATGATGGCGCAGAACCGCCAGGCGGAGCGTGACCGCATCGACGCCGCCCACGACTACGAGGTCAATCTGAAGGCCGAGATCGAGATCATGGCGCTGCATGAGAAGCTGGACGAATTGCGCCACAGCCAGATCGTTGGCATGCGCGACGAGATCGCGCAGTTGGCCGAACAGGTGAAGCGGATCGACGAGATTCTGTCGAAGCAGCGGACGCGTTCATGACGGATGCCATCCACCATCTCATCGAACAATATGGACTGATTGCCGTCTTTCTGGGCTGTGTCGCCGAGGGCGAAAGTGCGGCCCTCCTCGGCGGGTTTTTCGCGCATCAGCATGTCTTCGTCCTGTGGCAGGCCTTTCTCGCATCGGCCATTGGCGCCTTTGTCGGCGATACCTTTTTCTTTATCCTCGGACGAAGCTTCGCCGACCATCCATTCGTGGTCAAACTGAAGGGCCGGCCGGGTTTCAGCCACGCCTATCGTCTTGTCTCCACCCATCCCGACATTTTCGTGCTGTCAAACCGCTTCATTTATGGCCTGCGCCTTGTCGGCGGCATCGCGGCCGGACTGTCCGGCATTGCCGTGACGCGCTTTGTCATTCTCAACGTCATTTCATCCATGGTCTGGGCCGGATTGTTCACCACCATCGGCTATGTGTTCGGACTGGGCGCGGAGCGCATCGTCGGCCAGGCGTTGGCCCGTCACGAGCGATTGCTGATCGCCCTGGCGATTGGGTTGGGCGTGGCCGTCCTTGCCTGGTTCATCGCTCACACCATCGCCAAAAAGGAGCGTAGCAAGGAGAGGTGAGGATCAGTCGATGCCGAGCGCCCGGTCGCCACGGTCGAGGATCAGCGGGATGATCAGGTCTTCCTCATCGGCAAGGTGCCGGGTCAGCATGGCGATCAGCCGGCTGTTCTCGTCGGCATAGGCATCGGCGGCAAAGCGCTGCTTGTCCTCGCTCTCCTGAAGCGTGCGGATGAAAGCGTTCGCCGCCTCGGCATTGCGCTCCAGCCCTTCATGGATTGTGTGATGATCGGCATCGAGAATCTCGAAGCCGCGTTTCAGCCGGGTCTCCGCCTTGGCGAAGACCGGGAAATAATGATTGTCCTCGACATTGTGGTGGCCGTCGAGATGACCGAGAAAATGATTGAGGCGCGGCGCGAACCAGCGCGCGAACTCCGGCGCCGTCAGCCTGCCCTCGCGATAGTCGCCGATGCCGTTGGTCAGCAAGCCGCCGAGCTCGCGGAACATGTCGTGCCGCTGCAGCCACATGTTGGCCATGCCATGGATATTGGAATGCGCCTGCCAGATCTCGCGCGGGTATTTCTCGGCAAGCCAGCGCAATTCGTCCGGCAAGCCTGCGCGTTCGAGCAGCAAAAAATCGATGGCTTCCGACACGACAGTCTCCTTTGGTAACCGCCATGTAGTATCAGGAGCGCTAGATCGGTAGCCCCATGATTCGCTCGATGATGGCGATGCCCCAGACGCCGGCAACGATCACCACCGAAATCAGCACCGCCAGCGAACCACAGTCCTTGGCGAGCTGGATATCGACGTTGAACTCCCGGCTGAACGCATCGCATGCGGCCTCGATGCCGGTGTTCAGCACTTCGACCATGATCAGCAGCAGCACCGCGCCGATCAGCAGGGCATAGCCGCGCCACGACACCGAAACAAACCAGCCGAGCGGCAAGGCAAGCACGAGCAGCATCAACTCCTGCTGGAAGGCTTTCTCGCTGGAAGCCAATTTGCGAAATGCCCGCACTGAATTGAAGAAAGCATCGATCAGCCGCTGCATGCCAAACCTTTCCGAACCACCGGCAGGGGATAGCGCAATGGCCGGATCAAGGGAATAAGGCGATCTCTGCAAAAATCATTCGCCGGCGACCTAGTCACTCATCCGCGACCTTGATCGACGGCGTCGACTTCTCGAACTGCGGCAGTCCATCGTCGATCGTGTAGTAGTCGCCCTTGTCGCCGACGAAGATGTGGCATTGGCCCTGAAGTCCGGTGGGCTTGTCGAACAGTCCGGCCAAAACCGAGACATATTCATTATCCTGCGGCTTCCAGAACAGCAGCGAGCCGCATGTCTTACAGAAACCGCGCCTGGCAATCGAAGATGCTTCGTACCAGGTGATGCTTTCCGCGCCCGCTATTGTGATGTCTGCGTTGGCAACATTGGTTGCAGCGTAGAAGTGACCACTTTGCTTCCGGCACTGCGAGCAGTGACAATAGATCACGCCGCGCAACAGCCCGCGCGTCCTGAACCGCACAGCCCCGCACAGGCATGATCCGGTATGAGCGTCGTCCATCTTGCCTCCCAACTCAGTCGCCACCCTGAAATCGCCGTTTATGGCATCGGCGTGCTTGCCAGGATTCCAGTTTTGCAGCGGCTATGTCCCAGCAAATGCGACACTCGGCGGGCGTGTCACGCACAGCACGGTTTGTACAAAGCGGCGGGCCGCGCGAGCAGCCTCGCGACGGCCCGCCAAATTGTTTAAAGCCAGCATGCATCTTTCCATATGAATTTTCATGGCATATATTTTCACCAGAAAGGAGAGGCGCTTACAATGCAGCCCCATCTCGCCGCCAACACGGCCGAAAATGCAGTCCTGACCAGGGCCACGCTGCGCGCCGCTGATCTGCTGGACATTACCGCCAGGATGCTGGCCTCCATCATCGGGGTCTCGGAAGCCACGGTTTCGCGCATGCGCAGGCAGGAATTCCTGCTGGAGCGTGGAACCAAGCCATTCGAGCTTGCCGTGCTGTTCGTCCGGCTGTTCCGCTCGCTCGACGCCATTGTCGGCGGCGACGAGACCGTCGCCCGGGCATGGCTGAAGAATGCCAATACGGCCTTCGACGGCACCCCGCTCGAAAAAATCGTGACGATATCAGGGCTTGTCGATGTCATCGCCTATCTGGACTCCCGACGCGCTCTCGTCTGAAGCCGCCAAACTCGATGGCAAGTCCAAGCTCGAGGGCAAGTACTGGCTCGACGGCAAATACTGGCGCATGGTCGAGGCGCAGCACCGCGTCTCGACATTGAAGATCGTCGATACGCTCGACGAACAGGCCCTCCTCGAAGACCTGATCGAGGAAACCAAGCCGCAAATCCCCTTGGAATGCCGGCATCTGCATTATCTCTTGGCAACGCCCTTCCGCCACGGCTCGGTCTACCCGCACGGTTCGCGCTTCCGCCGCGCCGGCAGGACCAAGGGCGTCTACTATGCGGCGGAGACCATGATGACCGCCGTCTCCGAGATGGCTTTTTACCGCCTGCTGTTCTTCGCGGAATCGCCTGATACGCCGTGGCCGCACGACGCCGCTGAATACACAGCCTTCGCCGCCGCGATACGCAGCACAAAGGTGATCGACCTGACGCGGCCGCCGCTCGACCGCGACGCGGCGGCGTGGACGCACCCGACCGACTATGCGGCCTGCCAAAATATTGCCGATGTCGCGCGCGAAGCCGGGATGGAGGCGATCCGCTATCGCTCCGTGCGCGACCCGAAAGGCGCCAATGTGGTGCTGCTGGCATGTAGCGCCTTTGCCAAGCCGAAACCGCTGGAACCCCACACCTGGCGCATCCGGCTGGGCGCCTCCGGCGTACAGGCGATCTGTGAGTTCCCGCAAAAGCGGATCGAGTTTTCCAGGACGGCGTTTGCCGCCGATCCCCGGCGAAACGGACTGCACTGGGAACGCGGGCGCCGAGCAGATACTAGTGATGAAAATCAGACGCTTGGTGCACGCTAAACTACCGCTTGGGGTAGAAAGCGGTCGACTGTTCAAGCTACTCTGCTTCAGATGAACATGTGTTGGGTCTGATTCATGCTTGACGGTCGCGAATGGTTTGGCGTGCCGGGGGCCTCCGCTGAAGCGCTCGCTGAACTGAAGCAAGTCTCGCCAGTTGAACTGCCGGATGCGTACTACCGTCTCTTGACGTTCACTGACGGCGGAGAAGGGCCGCTGCCTGTTAATCCTTATAACCTGTGCCTCGATACCGCCGCTGAGGTCATGGAAGGGATTCGTACGCGAAATTATGGCAGAGACGATCTGGTAGGATTTGTTATCTTTGGAGGTAACGGAGGCGGAGAATTCTTAGCCTTTGACATACGGAAGAATGCGCCGTGGCGGGTGGTCTTGATCGACATGGTTGCTGGACCCGAAACTGCTGAGCAAGTTGTTCCTGATTTCGATGCATTCATCGAACTGATCGGCCGTGAAGCGGACGATGCTTGACGTTCCTGCACAGGGTCGAAACCGGCCGATTGTCGGATTGTCACCACTCGCAAAACCACGTCGAGCCACGCCTCAACCGGCGGGTGCGTAGCCATGGGTAAGGCTTTCCTTACCAAGCGGCCTCAAGGTCAGCGACACGCCGGACTGGAAGTACGGCTTGCCGCCGCCCAGCACGACCGGGTGCATGTAGAGCCTGTACTCGTCGATGAGACCGGATCGTGCGAGATGCGCGGCAAGATCGGCGCCAGCGACGGTGATCTGGCTATCCGCTTCCGACCTGAGAGATTTCACCACGTTCTCGACATCGCCGTTCGCCAGACGGGCATTAGGTCCGACTTCCCGAAGCGTCGTCGAAAACACGATCTTCGGGGTTTCGCGCCAGGCGCGGGCAAAATCCCGCTCGATTTCGGCACCGGTCTGTCAGTCCGGACTGTCCCAGAAGCGCATCACCTCGTACATCCGGCGTCCACAGAGCGCGATCGAAGTCTACCTCATCATGTCGCTAAAATGCCGGTGCAGCTCCCCTTCGGGTACCGGCAGGGCAATGTCTCCGTAGCCGTCCAAGGACATCAGCATGGCATAGACGACCTGGCCTTCGGCGCCTCCGTTCTGTCCCCGCATCAAAGTGCAAACTGATTGCATTTCGCAATCAGTCTATCGCAAGATGCATGGAATGCAAGCTTGAGGCATTGTCGTCCCCAAATCAGATTTCATGCCATTGACAAAGATTGCCAAACACTCATTTATCCGGGCGAAGCCCAGAGGCAGAGGAAACGACATGGCAACGATGAACGTAAGCCTTCCAAGCGACATGGTCGAATTCGTGGAGCATGAAGTCTCCCAAGGCGGGTACGGTTCCTCGAGTGAAGTCGTCAGGGAAGCGCTGCGCTTGCTGCGACACGAAAAGGCCCAGCAGGCGGAGAAACTCGCCATCCTCCGGCGCGAAATCAGCATAGGGGTGGAAGCCGCCGACGCAGGACGCTTCTCGAAGAAAAGCGTCAGTGACATTCTCGACGAGGTGATGCTCGAATCGCCCAAGAGATGAGACACGGGCTTACCGAACCCGCCGAACGCGATATCCGGGACATCTTGCGAAATACGATGCAGATGTTCGGTCCGCAGCAGGTCCGGGCCTATGCCCGCATAATCGAACTTGGTATCCAGCTAGTCTCGGAAGCCCCGGATCGACCAGATTCCATCGAGCGCGGCGAACTCGCCGCGGGTGTTCGACTGCTGCACCTGGAGATCGCTGCGAGAAGGCGCGGAGGTGCTGCGCATTGCCTTTATTATATGAGGGGTCGCCTCTCGGACGATACGATCGGCGTCATTGTCGTTCGAGTTCTTCATGAGCGCATGGAGCCACGGCATAGAGTGATCAGAGCACTCAAGAAGAGCCAAGGTAGATAGCCCGGAGATACCCGGCGGTGATGAGTCGTCCAGTGGTCCGGGTTCCTCATTCGAAAGCAGTTGACGTTTCCATCGCCTAAAGTGGTCAGGCCAGGCGCACCAGTTGCCAACAAGCGAGGGTGTCTCCGACGCTTCTTGATCGATGGTGACTGAAATCAGCCGTTAACGGCCTGCTTGTGCTGAACCGGGTGGCTCTTCTTGAGCAGGTCCGACACCAGGAACGCCAGTTCGATCGCCTGGTCGGCGTTGAGGCGCGGGTCGCAATGGGTGTGGTAGCGATCCTGCAGCTCCTCGGCGGTGATGGCGCGAGCGCCACCGGTGCATTCGGTCACGTTCTTGCCGGTCATCTCGATATGGATGCCGCCCGGATGCGTGCCTTCGGCGCGATGCACCTCGAAGAAGGTCTGCACTTCCTTCAGGATGCGATCGAACGGCCGCGTCTTATAGCCGGCAGCCTCGATCGTGTTGCCGTGCATGGGATCCGACGACCACACCACGCTGCGGCCTTCCTTCTTCACTGCGCGGACCAGCTTCGGCAGATGCTCGGCGACCTTGTCGGAGCCGAAGCGCGCGATCAGCGTCAGCCGGCCGGGCTCGTTTTCCGGATTGAGCAGGTCGATGAGCTGCAGCAGGCCGTCCGGCGTCAGCGACGGGCCGCATTTCAGGCCCAGCGGGTTCTTGATGCCACGGCAGTACTCGACATGGGCATGGTCGGGCTGGCGGGTACGATCGCCGATCCAGATCATATGGCCGGAGGTTGCGTACCAGTCGCCTGAGGTCGAATCGACGCGGGTCAGCGCCTCCTCGTAACCGAGCAGCAGCGCCTCGTGGCTGGTGTAGAAATCGGTCTCGCGCAGCGCGTAATTGGTCTCCGAGGTGATGCCGACAGCCTTCATGAAGTCCATCGTCTCGGTGATGCGGTTGGCGAGCGACTCGTATTTCTCGCCCTGCGGGCTGTCCGACACGAAGCCCAGCATCCATTGATGCACGTTCTCCAGGCTGGCATAGCCGCCCTGGGCGAAAGCGCGTAACAAGTTGAGCGTCGCCGCCGACTGGCGGTAGGCCATCTCCTGGCGTGCGGGATCGGGAATGCGCGACTTGGCGTCGAACTCGATGCCGTTGATGATGTCGCCGCGATAGCTGGGCAGCGTCACGCCGCCCTTGGTCTCGTTGTCGGACGAGCGCGGCTTGGCGAACTGGCCGGCGACACGACCGACCTTCACCACCGGCTGCGCGCCGGCGAAGGTCAGCACCACAGACATCTGCAGGAAGACGCGGAAGAAGTCGCGGATGTTATCCGCGCCATGCTCGGCAAAACTCTCGGCGCAATCGCCGCCCTGCAGAAGGAATGCGTCGCCGGCAGCGACGGTCGCAAGCTGCTTCTTCAGCTTGCGTGCCTCACCTGCAAAAACCAGCGGCGGAAAGGTGGTGAGCTGGGCCTCCGTGTTCTTCAGCGCGGCAAGATCCGGATAGGCAGGAACCTGCTGGATCGGCTTTGCTCTCCACGAATTCGGCGACCATTTCGTCATCGTTGCACCCAAACGTTCTTTCCAGCGGGTGCCATCGCCCGCCATTTCGCCCCCAAAATATGGGGATTGCGGCTCCATACACGAAGCCGATTTCCTATTCTAGACCGGATTTGGACGTGTGGCGAATGGCCGTGATGCGACGAAAAGCGCGGAATGTTTGCGGCGAAACGCTCAGGCCAACGCCGTGCTAGACCGTTTTCTCCGCCAGCCTTGCCAGCTGCGTCATGACAACTGCGGAACCCGCCAGCCGCTTTTCGGGTGTAGACCAGTCGCGGCTAAAAACGACGCTGTGATCCGGCCGGATCTTGGCCAACGAGCCCTGCTCGCCAATGAGCGTGACCAGTCCGACGGGGTTCGAGAACTCCCGCTTGCGGAAGTGGATGACGACGCCCTTTGGTCCGGCATCGAGCTTTTCGACATTGGCCTTGCGGCAGAGCGCCTTGATGAAGACGATCTTCAGCAGATGCTTCACTTCCTCCGGCAGCGGTCCGAAGCGGTCGATCAGCTCGGCGCCGAAGGCGTCGATCTCCTCGGTGTTTTCGAGGTCGCCGAGGCGGCGATAGAGCGCCAGCCGCAGCTGCAGGTCCGGAACATAGCTTTCCGGGATCATCACCGCCGTGCCGACGGCGATCTGCGGCGACCAGCCGCCTTCCTGCACCTCGCCGGAATCCTTGACCTCGGCGACAGCCTCTTCCAGCATCTGCTGGTAAAGCTCGAAGCCGACCTCCTTGATGTGGCCGGACTGCTCTTCGCCGAGAAGGTTGCCGGCGCCGCGGATGTCGAGATCGTGGCTGGCGAGATGGAAGCCGGCGCCCAGCGTATCGAGCGACTGCAGCACCTTCAGCCGCCGCTCGGCAGTGTCGGTCAGCTTGCGGTTGGCCGGCAGCGTGAACAGCGCATAGGCGCGCACCTTCGAGCGGCCGACGCGGCCACGCAACTGGTAGAGCTGCGACAGGCCGAACATGTCGGCGCGATGCACGATCAGCGTGTTGGCGGTCGGGATATCGAGGCCGGATTCGACAATGGTGGTCGACAAGAGCACGTCGTACTGGCCGTCGTAGAAGGCGTTCATGATGTCGTCCAGCTCGCCGGGCGGCATCTGGCCGTGAGCGACAGCCACCTTCAGCTCGGGCACGGATTCGCGAAGGAAATCATGAATTTCCGCCAGATCGCTGATGCGCGGCACGACATAGAAGGAATGACCGCCACGGTAGCGTTCCCGGAGCAGGGTTTCGCGGATGACCAGCGGGTCGAAGGGCGAGATGAAGGTGCGCACCGCCAGGCGGTCGACCGGCGGCGTGGCGATCAGCGACAGTTCGCGCACGCCGGTCAACGCCAGCTGCAGCGTGCGCGGGATCGGCGTTGCCGACAGCGTCAGCACATGCACGTCGCTCTTCAGGTCCTTCAGCCGTTCCTTGTGCTTGACGCCAAAGTGCTGTTCCTCGTCGATGATCAACAGGCCAAGGTTCTTGAATGAGATCGACGAGCCGAGCAGCGCGTGAGTGCCGATGACAATGTCGACAGTGCCTTCGGCGATGCCTTTCTTGGCCTCGGCCAGTTCCTTGGCGCCGACCAGCCGCGAAGCCTGGGCGACGCGGATCGGCAGGCCGGAGAAGCGCTGCGAAAAAGTCTTGAAATGCTGGCGTGACAACAGCGTCGTCGGCACCACCACCGCGACCTGAAAGCCTTCCATCGCCGCGATGAAGGCGGCGCGAAGCGCAACTTCCGTCTTGCCGAAGCCGACATCACCGCAGATCAGCCGGTCCATCGGCTTTCCGGCGCCCAGGTCGCCCATGACCGAATCGATCGCCGTCTGCTGGTCGTCGGTCTCCTCATAGGGAAACCGCGCGGCGAATTCGCCATAGAGACCGTCCGCCGGCACCAGCGAAGGAGCGGCGCGCATATGCCGCTCGGCGGCGATGCGGATCAACTGCCCGGCCATGTCGAGCAGCCGCCGCTTCAGCCGCGCCTTGCGCGACTGCCAGGCGCCGCCGCCAAGCTTGTCCAATGTCGCTTCTGCCGAATCCGAGCCATAGCGCGACAGAAGTTCGATGTTCTCCACCGGCAGGAACAGCCGGTCGTCACCAGCATAATGGATTTCGAGACAATCATGCGGCGCGCCGACCGCCTCGATGGTGCGCAGTCCGATGAAGCGGCCAATGCCGTGATCGGTATGGACGACGATGTCGCCGGAGGACAACGCCGAGGCCTCGGCGATGAAGTCGGAAGGACGCTTCTTGCGCTTCGAGCGACGGATCAGCCGGTCGCCCAGAATGTCCTGCTCGGCGATGATGACCAGTTTCTCGGTCTCGAAGCCGGATTCGAGCGGCAGCACGGCAAGTCCCGCCTGCCCCGGTTCGAGCCTTTCGGCCTCGGCCAATGTGGCGACCGGCCTGAGATTGCCGAGGTGATGCTCGGCCAGGATCTGGCCGAGCCGGTCTAGCGAACCTTCGGTCCAGCCGGCGATGACGACGCGGCGGAGGGCGGCCCGCTCATCGGCAATGTGTTTTACGACGACGTCGAAGACGTTGATGTTGGGGTCGGCGCGTTCCTCGACGAAGCTGCGGCCATGCCGCGAGCCGGCATGGAAGATTTTCTTGGCGCCGGCGTCGGGCGCGTCGAACGGCGTGAAGTCGATCGCTTCGCGCGGGCCAAGCGCGGCGATGAGGTTTTCGGGCGACAAATAAAGCAGGTCGGGCGGCACCGGCTTGTAGGGGACGGCGTCCTTCAATGCGCCGTCGGCCTGCTTCCTGCGCGCCTCGTAATGGTCGAGGATCAGCGCATGGCGCTCGGCCAGCGCCTCATGCGCCAGATGGTCGAACACGACAGGCGTGTCGGGCAGATAGTCGAACACCGTCTCCAGCCGCTCGTAGAAGAACGGCAGCCAATGTTCCATTCCGGCGAAACGCCGTCCCTCGCTGACCGCCGCATAGAGCCCATCGTCGCGCGAGGGTGCGCCAAAGGCTTCGATGTAGCTGCGGCGGAAGCGGCTGATGGTCTCCGGCGTCAGCGCCACTTCGCTCATCGCCTGCAGCGCCATCGACTTGCGCTGGCCGGTGGTGCGCTGCGTGGCGGCGTCGAAGACGCGGATCGATTCCAGCGTATCGCCGAAGAAATCGAGCCGCAGCGCTTCCGCCCAGCCCGGTGCGAACAGGTCCAGAATGCCGCCGCGCACGGCAAACTCGCCGACGCCGCGCACGGTCGGCACCCGTTCGAAGCCTGATTTCTCCAGCCGCGACACCAGTGCATTCATGTCGATCTGGTTGCCGGGTTTGGCGTGAAATGTCCGCGCCTCGACGAGGCTTGCCGGCGGAATGCGCTGCAGCAGCGCATTGGCTGTGGTGAGGATGACGGCGCGGTGTGGTTTCTTCGCCAGCGCGATCATCGCTGTGAGCGCGTCGAGACGCCGTGCGGCAGCATCCGAGCTGGGCGAGACGCGGTCGTAAGGCAGACAGTCCCAAGCCGGCAGTTCCAGCACCGGCAGGCCAGGCGCGGCGAATGAAAGCGCCTCGATGATCGAAGGCAGGCGCTGGCCGTCGCGCGCCACGAACAGCACCGGCTTGTCAGGCGCGATCTCGTGCGCCGCCTGCACCA
This sequence comes from Mesorhizobium sp. WSM4842, assembly GCF_055901575.1. Classification (NCBI taxonomy): domain Bacteria; kingdom Pseudomonadati; phylum Pseudomonadota; class Alphaproteobacteria; order Hyphomicrobiales; family Phyllobacteriaceae; genus Mesorhizobium; species Mesorhizobium sp. WSM4842. Next base: position 4,219,417 of record NZ_CM148372.1, on the reverse strand, counting down.
GCGCAAAGGCTTCGTATCCGTCGGCGACACCGTCGACGATGAACTGGCCGGCGCGGCCTTTCGGCAGGCCGATCGAGGGAATGAGGCTCATGGATTACACGTCGTTCAGAATGTCATCGTCTGGCGCGACGCCAGGATTTTTTGCAGGACGGCACAATCGATATTTGCCGGAATCGGGCGTTCGCCGGTGATCACGGGCAGGAATTCGGTGTCGGGAACATCGAGGAGCCTCTCATATTGGTCGAGTTCGTCGCCGGTCAAGGCGCCGATCTCGGCGTCTGCGAAACTGCCGAGAATGAGGTCCATTTCGCGCATGCCGCGATGCCAGGACCGAAACAGAAGCTTGCGGCGGCGGGCGTCGAGCCCCTCGCTTGATCGTCTCGTTCCCGTCATTGACCAGCATCCTTGCCTGAAGCGGCGCATATAGCGTGGATAGAGGGCGGTGTCAGCCTTGCAACGGTCCGGGGGGTGTCTAACATCCCGGTGTGACATACACTCCTGACAACTTCAGCCCAGGCACCCCCCTCTGTCCTGCCGGACATCTCCCCCTCAAGGGGGGAGATTTGCTGTCGCGCCTGGTTTCGTCAATCTCCACCGCTGCAAGATGGGCGACGAGGCCAAAGCTGCCAATCTCCCCGCTTGAGAGGGAGATGCCAAGTGATGGCAAAGTGGGCAGGCCAGAGGGGGGTGAGCGCCGACATCGCGTGGTCTCTCACAAATGAGACCTTCGCTCCTCGATCCGCTGTTTGTCCCGATCACCTCGCTTGCCGGCGTCGGGCCGAAGGTTGGCGCGCTGATCGAGAAGGTCGTGCCGGCCGATCTCGGCGACCGAGCGGCGCGTGCCGGCGATCTTCTGTTCGTGCTGCCTCACACGGTGATCGACCGCCGCAACCGGCCGGGTATCGCCGGTTCGGCCGAAGGCGCGATCGTCACCCTCGATCTGCGCATCGACCGTCACCAGCCGCCGCCGCGCGGCAACAGATCGGTGCCGTACCGGGTCTACGCCCATGACGACACCGGCGAGATCGCGCTGACCTTCTTCCATGCGCATGCCGCCTATCTTGAAAAGGCGATGCCCGAGGGCGAGCATGTCGTGGTCTCCGGGCGCATGGAATGGTTCAACGGCCGCCCGACTATGGTTCATCCCGACCACATCGCGTTGGCCGGTGAGGCGGAAAACCTGCCGCTGGTCGAGCCGGTCTATCCGCTCACCGCCGGGCTCTCGGGAAAAGTGCTGCGCCGGGCAATCGGCCAGGCGCTCGCTCGCTTGCCGGTGCTGCCGGAATGGCAGGACGGCGAGTTTCTGCGCAGCCGGACCTTTCCTGCCTTTGGCGACGCGCTCGCCCGCATCCACAATCCCGCCGACCCGATCGACGTGTCCATCGACGGCGCTGCCTGGCGGCGTCTCGCCTATGACGAGTTTCTGGCAGGCCAGGTGTCGCTGGCGCTGGTGCGCGCAAAAGTCCGCCGCTTGTCCGGACGACCATTGGTCGGCGACGGCCGCATCGTCGAAAGGCTGCGCGCCGCCCTTCCCTATTCGCTGACCACCTCGCAGGAAATGGCGCTTGCCGAAATCAACGCCGATCTCGGTGACCCCGAACGCATGCTGCGCCTGCTGCAGGGTGATGTCGGCTCCGGCAAGACGGTTGTCGCGCTGCTCGCCATGGCGCGCGCCGTCGAGGCCGGCGGCCAGGCGGCCCTGATGGCGCCGACCGAAATCCTGGCGCGCCAGCACCTTGCGACGATTGCACCTTTGGCCGAACAAGCCGGCCTGCGCGTCGCCATCCTCACCGGCCGCGAAAAGGGCCGCGAGCGCACCGAGACGCTGGCCGGTCTGGCCAATGGCGAGATCGACATCGTCGTCGGCACCCACGCCCTGTTCCAGCAAACGGTGACGTTCCACGACCTTGTCCTCGCCGTCATCGACGAGCAGCACCGTTTTGGCGTCCACCAGCGGCTTGCCATCACCGCCAAGGGCGACGCGCCCGACATGCTGGTGATGACGGCGACGCCGATCCCGCGCACGCTGGTGCTGACCGCTTTCGGCGACATGGATGTGTCGAAGCTGACCGAAAAACCGGCCGGTCGTCAGCCGATACGCACTGTCACCCTGCCGCTCGAACGGCTCGACGAGCTGATCGGCCGCATGCGCGACGCCGTCGCCGACGGCCAGAAGATCTACTGGATCTGTCCGCTGGTCGAGGAATCCGAAGAGATCAAGCTGATGTCGGCGGAGGACCGTTTTGCCTCGCTGTATCAGCTGTTCGGCGACCGGATCGGCCTGGTGCACGGCCGCATGAAGGGCGCCGACAAGGACGAGGCGATGCGCGCCTTCAAGGCCGGCGAGACACGCATCCTGATCGCCACCACGGTCATCGAGGTCGGCGTCGATGTGCCGGATGCGACGATCATGGTCATCGAGCATGCCGAGCGCTTCGGCCTCGCCCAGCTGCACCAGTTGCGCGGCCGGGTCGGGCGCGGCGAAAAACCGTCCTCCTGCGTGCTGCTCTACAAGGATCCGCTCGGCGAGACGGCAACGCGCCGGCTGTCGGTGATGCGCGAGACCGAGGACGGCTTCCGCATCGCCGAGGAGGATCTGAAGCTGCGCGGCGAAGGCGAGCTGCTGGGCACCCGCCAGTCCGGCACGCCGGGCTTCCAGGTGGCGCGCATCGAGGCGCATGCCGACCTGCTCGAAGCCGCCCGCGACGACGCACGGCTGATCCTGTCGCGCGATCCGGAGCTGCAATCCGAACGCGGCGCCGCCCTTCGCATGCTGCTTTATTTGTTCGGCCGCGACGAGGCGGTGCGGCTCTTGCGCGCCGGCTGAGGCCCGGCACCCACCGGCGGATTGGCGATCTGCACGCCGATCGGCTTGCCGTTCAACGTCACCATTTTCGTCTTGACCTCCGGTGCCACCAGCCCGGCCGAGACGATCAGCTTGGCCCCGTCCTCGATCGTCATGTCGAGCAGCACGACATCGGATTTCGGCACATACATCAGGAAGCCGGTGGTCGGGTTGGGCGTGCACGGCATGAACACCGCGATCAGCGGGTTGCCTTCCTGGTCGAGCTTCTGGTTGATCTCGGTTTCCTTCTCGCTGGCGACGAAGACCAGCGACCAGACGCCCTTGCGCGGGTATTCGACCAGCCCGACCTGGCGAAACATGTCTCCCTTGTTCGACAGCACGGTCTCGAAGATCTGCTTCAGCGAGCCGTAGATGCCGCGCACCAGCGGCATGCGGCCGAGCAGGCGCTCACCAAACAGGACGATGGCGCGGCCGACGATATTGGCGGTCAGGAAACCGATCAGGGTGATCAGGATCAAGGCGACGATCAGGCCAAAACCCGGAACCGGCGCCGGCAAATAGCTATCGGGGTTGTAGCGCGCCGGAATATAGGGTTTCACCCAGGAATCGACCCAGCCGATGAAGGACCATGCAATGTAAGCGGTGATCGCCAGCGGCGCGCAGACAACAAAACCTGTCAGGAAATAATTCCGCAGCCGGGTCATGCCTGAGGTCTTGGAAGCATCGGACATGGTTCACCGCAGCACTGATTGCGGCACAACATTAGTGAACCGCAATCGGCTTTGGAACTGCGAAATTTTTAAACCACGGCTATTCCACAGTCACCGATTTCGCCAGGTTGCGCGGCTGGTCGACGTCGGTGCCCATGAACACCGCGGTGAAATAGGCCAGCATCTGGATCGGCAGCGCGTAGATGATCGGCGAGATGATTTCCGGCACGTCCGGCAGCACGATCGTCTCCATCGTCTTCACCGTGGCGTGCGCGGCACCCTTGCTGTCGGTGATCAGGATGATCTTGCCGCCGCGCGCAGCCACTTCCTGCATGTTCGACACGGTCTTTTCAAAGATGCGGTCATGCGGGGCAATAACGATGACCGGCATGTTCTCGTCGATCAGCGCGATAGGCCCGTGCTTCAGTTCGCCGGCGGCATAGCCCTCGGCATGGATATAGGAGATTTCCTTGAGCTTCAGCGCGCCTTCCATGGCCAGCGGGAAATTGGTGTCGCGGCCGAGATAGAGCACGTTCTTGTAGTGCGAGAGGTCGCGCGCAACCTTTTCGATCTGGCCGTCGAGCTTCAGGACCTGGTTGGCGTAGCGGGGCGCTTCCGACAGTTGGCGGACCAGCGTCGTTTCCTGCTCGCGCGAAATCGTTCCGCGCGCCACGCCGGCCCGCACGGCAAGCGAGGCCAGCACCGACAATTGACAGGTGAAGGCCTTGGTCGAGGCGACACCGATCTCCGGCCCGGCCAGCGTCGGCAGGATGACGTCGGACTCGCGCGCCATCGTCGATTCGCGGACATTGACGACCGCGCCGATCTTCATCCCGGCCTGCCGGCAATAGCGCAGCGAGGCCAGAGTGTCGGCGGTCTCGCCCGATTGCGAGATGAAGAAGGCGGCGTCTGTCTTCGACAGCGGCATCTCGCGGTAGCGGAATTCCGAAGCGACATCGATGTCGACCGGCAGCCGCGCATAGCGCTCGAACCAGTATTTGCTGATCAGGCCGGCCAGATAGGCGGTGCCGCAGGCCGAAATCGCCAGCCGATTGATCTCAGCGAAATTGAACGGCAGCTCGAGCGGCTTTGAGACGCCGCCAACAAAATCCACATAATGCGCCAGCGTGTGCGAGATCACCTCGGGCTGTTCATGGATTTCCTTCTCCATGAAATGGCGCCGGTTGCCCTTGTCGACCATGAAGCTGGTGCTGAGCGACTGCTGGCGCTTGCGGTCGACCTTGTTGCCGTCCATGTCGAAGATGCCGACGTCGTTGCGGCGCACCACCGCCCAGTCGCCATCCTCCAGATAGGTGATCGAATTGGTGAAGGGGGCAAGCGCGATGGCGTCGGAGCCCAAAAACATCTCGCCATCGCCATGGCCGACGGCCAGCGGCGGGCCGTTACGCGCGCCGACGATGAGATCCTCGTCGCCCTTGAACATGATGGCCAGCGCAAAGGCACCTTCCAGCCGCTTCAGCGCCTGGTGCGCGGCCTCGACCGGCTGCAGGCCCCTGGCCAGTTCGCGACCCACCAGGTGTGCGACGACCTCAGTGTCGGTCTGCGATGAAAATGTGTAGCCGTCGCGCATCAGCTCGTCGCGCAATTCGGCGAAATTCTCGATGATGCCGTTATGGACGATGGCGACGCCGTCGGAAAAATGCGGATGCGCATTGGTCTCGTTGGGCACACCATGCGTCGCCCAGCGCGTGTGGCCGATGCCGATCATGCCGTCGAGCGGTTCGTCCTTCAGCCGGCGTTCGAGATTGATCAGCTTGCCCTCGGCGCGCCGGCGCGCAAGCTTGCCGTGCTCGACGGTGGCGACGCCAGCCGAATCATAGCCGCGATATTCGAGCCTTTTCAGTGCATCGACGATCAGTGGCGCGACCGGCGAGTGACTGACAATTCCGACGATACCGCACATAGACGTTGCCCCCGATTCCGGCATAAAAGCCCGGCGCCATTTAGGGTTGGCCGGGCTGCCGCGAAAATCACATTGCGTTTCGTCCCGTATCAGCCGGAACGATCTTGCACAGATGCACCATGACAGGGCGCTCTTGCAATCCGGTTACAGCAATCGCTCAGTTTCTCCGAGCATGCATCCTATCTCGCCTCGGTGGTTCCTGAAATCCGTCGAAGACATGATGCAGCTCGTTGCGGAGCTCCGTCAGGCTAGCCTTTTTTCCGGGCCGCCGCAGCCGAAGCAAAACGCTCGCGCAATTCCTTGCCCTTGCCGGGCAGCGTCCTCTGGCGGGCGCGGCCGAAGGCCAATCCATCGTCGGGCACGCTTTCGGTGATCACGCTGCCCGAAGCGATGTAGCCGCCCTTGCCGATTGTAACAGGCGCCACCAGCGAGGAATTCGAGCCGACGAAAGCGCCCTCGCCGATGTCGGTGAAGAACTTCGAGTAGCCGTCATAATTGCAGGTGATGGTTCCAGCGCCGATGTTGGCGCCAGCGCCGACGCGGGCATCGCCGATATAGGTCAGGTGATTGACCTTGGCGCCCTCCTCGATCGTCGCCTGCTTGACCTCGCAGAAATTGCCGACCTTGGCTTTTTGCTTGAGGTCGGCGCCGGGGCGCAGCCGGGCGAACGGACCGACATCGCAGTCGGAAGCGATGGTGGCGCCTTCAATATGGCTGAAGGCATGGATCTTGGCGCCCGTCGCGATCTTCACGCCGGGCCCGAACCAGACATTGGGTTCGACGATCGTGTCGGCGCCGATCTCGGTGTCGTGCGAAAAGAACACGGTTTCGGGCGCGATCAATGTGACGCCGGAGAGCATGGCCTCGCGCCGCCGACGCGTCTGCCAGATGGCTTCCGCTGCGGCGAGTTCGGCACGGTTGTTGATGCCGAGCACATTCTCGAAGCCGGCTTCTGCGGCGATGACGTCAAGGCCTTGCCCGCCGGCGATCTCGACGATGTCGGTGAGATAGTATTCGCCCTTGGCGTTGTCGTTGCCGACTTGGTCGAGCAGGTTCAGCGCATGCTTTCCCGCAATCGCCATCAACCCGCCATTGCAGAAGGTGATTTTCTTCTCCTCGTCGGTGCAGTCCTTTTCCTCGCGGATGGCGATGAGCTTGCCGCCTTTTTCGATCAGGCGGCCATAGCCGGAAGGATTTGATGTGCGGAAGCCGACCACCACGACGGCAGCGCCCTCGGCCAGTTTCAGGCGTGCAGCAACCAGCACCTCCGGATCGATCAGCGGCGTATCGCCGAACATTACCAGGACGTCATCGTAACCCTTTGATATCGCATCGCGAGCCGCCAAAACGGCATGCCCCGTGCCGAGCCGCTTGTCCTGGACGAAGGTCTCCGCCTTCGGCGCGAACTTTTGCGTGGCCTTGCGCATCTCGTCCGCGCCATGGCCGATCACCAGCGCCAGATCACCGCTGCCTGCGGCTTCCGCAGCCTTGACGACATGGGCGACCATCGGCAGGCCGGCGATCGGGTGCAGTACCTTTGGCACAGCGCTCTTCATGCGTGTGCCTTCGCCGGCGGCGAGTATGACGGACAGGCAGGTTCTCTGGCTCATGGAATGGCAACCATATGAAAAGGGTTGGGAATCAAGGCATGTCTAGCATTGGCGCCAATGCTGCGCCAATGCGGTTAAATTCCAGTGAGGTGGTTGTGCTGCGTCGCAAATTCGATTTCTAATCCGGCCAATGATCTATGCTGGCGCTGCCCCTCATCTGCCTGCCGGCATCTTCTCCCCGTATAGTGACGGGGAGAAGGAGGCTGGCCGCAACCTCGGCACCCTTTCTGCAACGCTGGAGATTGGCGAAATCCTTTGCGAAGGCGTCCTTCTCCCCGTCACTATACGGGGAGAAGTGCCCGGCAGGGCGATGAGGGGCGGCGCAAACCTGAAGCGATTACCGTGCCGGCAGCGCCAGCTGCGATAGCTGTGAGTCGCATCAAGCTTTCGACTTGATCTAATCAACCCAGTTGCCCCAGCATCGGGAAATTCTCCAGCAGCCAGTAGGACGCGGCCTGCACGCCGCCGGTCAGGAAAAACACGCCGGCGACGACCAGCAGTGCGCCCATCACCTTTTCGACACGGCCGAGATGGACGCGGAATTTCGAGAGAAAGCGCATGAAGGCGCCGGAAAACAGCGCCGCGATCATGAACGGTATGCCGAGGCCGAGCGAATAGGCGGCAAGCAGCAGCGCGCCCTCGCCCACCGTCTCGCGGCCGCCGGCAAGCGTCAGGATCGGCCCCAGTACCGGTCCGATACAGGGTGTCCAGCCGAAGGCGAATGCCAGTCCCATGACGTATGCGGCAACGATACTGGCCGGCTTGCCCTGTGACTGGAAGCGCGCCTCACGCGACAGCAGCGGGATGCGCAATATGCCGAGGAAATTCAGCCCCATCAGGATGATCAGCACGCCGGCGGCCATGGCCAGCGGCTCCTGCCAGACGCGCAGCAGCCGGCCAATGGTCGAGGCGCCGGCGCCCAGCGCCACGAACACGGTCGAGAAGCCGAGAACGAATGCGATCGAGGCATAGAGCAGCGCGCTGCGTGCGTCGGCCTTGGCCGCGACGCCGGCATTGCCGCGGAAATCATCGACCGATACGCCGGCCATGTAGCAGAGATAGGGCGGCACCAGCGGCAGCACGCAAGGCGACAGGAACGAGATCGCCCCCGCCCCGACCGCGCTGACATAGCCGATATCCAATGCCATTTCCGAAACTCCAACTGTATCGGCGCCGATATAGCGGCGCACGGGCTTGTCCGCCAATCACCAATGCGTGGCAAGTTGCCGCCTCGCATCGAGGAAGAAACGACACGCCAAGCGCGTTGATGCAACGAGGCCGCGGCTTTCCGCGCGCTTCTCGATCATATCAGGGAGAGCGTCATGAAATCGATCACAGTTGGGCTGGCGATGCTTTTGCTCGGCACCGCCACTTCATATGCCGCCGAAGCGTGGAAAGAAGCCGATGTCGGCGGCACCAAGATATACACCGATGCCAACGGCATGACCCTTTACACCTACGACAAGGACGAGATGGGCAAGTCGAACTGCTACGACAAATGCGCCGCCAATTGGCCGCCGCTGAAGGCTGAGGCCGACGCCAAGCCCGAGGGCGAATGGACAATCGTCGACCGCACCGACGGCACCAAAATGTGGGCCTATGAAGGCAAGCCGCTCTACACATTCATCAAGGACAAGAAGGCCGGCGATGTGACCGGCGACGGCGTCGGCGGCGTCTGGCACATCGCCAAGGCCGACTAAGCCCCGAACCTGCATCCCCGCCATGACCGGCGGGAAATCCCTGGCTGCCGCGTAGCCCTGCAGGCCTCCCGGCGGCCAGCCTCTTGTGCTGTCCCGCTTGACACACGAGCCCCACTCGCCACGCCAGTCTCGCCCGCCAGCGTCGTCTCATCATGCCGGGCGTCCCTCAGCTGGGGCTGGCGCGTGATCGATGTTTCTCTTATATCCGCAGAAGATTTTGTCCCGTTTTCCCGGATTCATTGCTGACTTGCCCAACGATAGGGCAGCCGCTCCCCTTATCTGGGATTGCGGATATCACATGATGCGCCCTTGGGTTGCGCGCTCAATGCAGGACTACATTTTGGGCGCTTCCCCTTGACCGGACGCAAAAGCGCGGCCATGTGAGCGACAATTGTACGAGATTTCGTCGCGCGCAGCGGAATTCTTCTGCCGCACCACAGCTGATATGAGACCTCATGGACGTCGTCGTCGTCGAATCGCCGGCCAAAGCGAAGACAATCAACAAGTACCTCGGAAAGAACTACAAGGTCCTGGCCTCGTTCGGTCACGTCCGCGATCTGCCGGCCAAGGATGGCTCGGTGCGTCCGGACGAGGATTTTGCCATGTCCTGGGCTGTCGACACCGCCTCGAGCAAACGTCTTGCCGACATCGCCAAGGCGGTCAAGGACGCCGACGGCCTGATCCTCGCCACCGATCCGGATCGCGAAGGTGAAGCCATTTCCTGGCATGTCCTGGAAGTGCTGAAGCAGAAGCGCGCGCTGAAGGACAAGCCGGTCAGCCGCGTCGTCTTCAACGCCATCACCAAATCGTCGGTGCTGGAAGCGATGGCCAATCCGCGTCAGATCGATGCGCCGCTGGTCGACGCCTATCTCGCCCGCCGTGCGCTCGACTATCTCGTCGGCTTCACCCTGTCGCCTGTCCTGTGGCGCAAGCTGCCCGGCGCCCGTTCCGCCGGCCGCGTCCAGTCGGTGGCATTGCGCCTCGTCTGCGACCGCGAGTTGGAGATCGAGCGCTTCATCCGCGAGGAATACTGGCAAGTCGCCGCCATTCTCGGTACGCCGCGCAAGGAAAATTTCGAAGCGCGGCTGACCGCCTTCGACCGCAAGAAGCTGCAAAAGCTCGACATTTCGAACAAGGCGCAGGCCGACGACATCAAGGCGATGCTGGAAGGTGCGACCTTCAAGGCGCTGTCGGTCGAAGCCAAGCCGACCAAGCGCAATCCAGGTCCGCCCTTCACCACCTCGACGCTGCAGCAGGCCGCCTCCTCGCGCCTCGGTTTTTCGGCAAGCCGCACCATGCAGGTGGCGCAGCGGCTCTATGAAGGCATGGACATCGGCGGCGAGACCACCGGCCTGATCACCTATATGCGAACCGACGGCGTGCAGATGGCGCCCGAGGCGATATCAGCCGCGCGCGACGCGATCGCAAAAGAGTTCGGCCCAAAATACCTGCCTGAAAAGCCGCGCTACTACACGACCAAGGCCAAGAACGCCCAGGAAGCGCACGAAGCGATTCGCCCGACCGATTTCATGCGCACGCCCGCTTCGGTCAGGCAATATCTCGATGCCGACCAGGCACGGCTCTACGAGATAGTGTGGAAACGTGCCATCGCCAGCCAGATGCAGCCGGCCGAGATCGAGCGTACCACGGCCGAGATCGAGGCGGTCAACGGCGCCCGCACCGCGGAGCTTCGCGCCGTCGGTTCGGTCGTTCGCTTCGACGGCTTCATTGCCGCCTATACCGACCAGAAGGATGAGGATTCGGAGGACGAGGAAGACCGCCGTCTGCCCGAGATCCGCGCCGGCGAACAGCTCGACCGCGAGGCGATCAATGCCACCCAGCACACCACCGAACCGCCGCCGCGCTATTCGGAAGCCTCGCTGATCAAGAAGCTGGAAGAGCTCGGCATCGGCCGGCCGTCGACTTACACGGCGATCCTGAAGACGCTGGAGGACCGCGACTACGTCAGCATGGACAAGCGCAAGCTGTTGCCGCAGGCCAAGGGCCGGCTGTTGTCGGCCTTCCTCGAAAGCTTCTTCGAGCGCTATGTCGAATATGATTTCACCGCCTCGCTCGAGGAAAAACTCGATGAAATCTCCGACGGCAGGCTCGCCTGGAAGGATGTGCTGCGCGATTTCTGGAAGGATTTCTCGGGCGCCGTCGCCGACATCAAGGAATTGCGTGTCACCGACGTGCTCGACGCGCTCAACGAGGAACTGGCGCCGCTGGTGTTTCCCGCGCGCGAGGACGGCTCAAATCCGCGCATCTGCCCGAAATGCGGCACTGGCAACCTGTCGCTGAAGCTCGGCAAGTTCGGCGCCTTCGTCGGCTGCTCGAACTATCCCGAATGCTCCTTCACCCGCCAGCTCGGCGACGCCGCCAACCCCAATGGCGAAAACGGCAATGGCGAGGACCGCACCAAGGTGCTGGGCAAAGACCCCTACACGGCGGAGGAAATCACGCTGCGCAGCGGTCGTTTTGGCCCCTATATCCAGCGCGGCGACGGGAAGGAGGCCAAGCGTTCCAGCCTGCCCAAGGGCTGGACAGTCGATTCGATCGACCACGAAAAGGCCCTCGCCCTGCTGTCGCTGCCGCGCGACGTCGGCAAGCATCCGGAATCCGGCAAGATGATCTCGGCCGGTCTGGGGCGCTACGGCCCGTTCGTTCTGCATGACGGCACCTACGCCAATCTCGACAGCATCGAGGACGTGTTCTCGATCGGTCTCAACCGCGCCGTGTCGGTCATCGCCGAGAAGCAGTTGAAGGGCCCGGGCGGCCGCAATGGCGGCACGCCCGCCGCCTTGAAGGAGCTTGGCGAGCATCCCGCAGGCGGCGGCAAGATCGTCGTGCGTGACGGCAAATACGGGCCTTATGTTAATTTCGGCAAGGTCAATGCGACGCTGCCGAAGGGCAAGGACCCGCAGTCGGTGACAATCGAGGACGCGGTGGCGCTGATTGCCGAGAAGGAAGCCAAGGGTGGCAACGGCGGCAGAAAGCCCTTCCGCAAAGCGGCGGCACCTGCCAAAAAGCCTGCGGCGGCCAAAAAACCGGCGGCCCAAAAACCGGCGGCCAAGAAAGTGGCCAACAAAAAGGGATAGTGCATCGTGGCGCGCAGGGTATCCGGAAGAAGTCATGGCGATCTGCGCACCGCCGACACCAGGGCCAAGGTCAAAGACAACTACCGCCCGTCCCGCGACGAAATCCTGCGCTACATCGCCGAAAACCCCGATCGCTCCGGCAAACGCGACATCGCCAAGGCGTTTGCGCTGCGCGGCGAGGACCGTATCTGGCTGAAGGACACTTTGCGCGACCTGCAGGACGAAGGCCTGCCGACCAAGGAGCACAAACGGCTCGCCCGTGTCGGCGCCCTGGCCCATGTCGCCGTGCTCGACATCTTTGGCCGCGACGCCGACGGCGTGCTGCTGGCGCACCCAACCGAAGCCGTGGGCAACGGCGAGCCGCCTGTCATAGCGATCCGCGTGTCGCGCGGCGGCGGCGGCCCGACACCGGGCGTCGGCGACCGTGTGCTGGCCAAGACCTTTCCAACCGATGACGCGACGGGCCCCGCCTATACCGGGCGGGTGATGAAGATCTTCGAGAAGCGCACCGAGGCCGTTCTCGGCGTCTTCCGCGTGCTGCAGGACGGCACCTTCCGCATCGAGCCTGTCGAAAGACGCCAGCCGGAGCTGATCGTCGACAAGGAATTCCAGAACGGCGCCAAGAATGGCGATCTGGTCGAGGTCGAGCCGGCGCGGGCCTCCCGCTATGGGCTGCCCAGAGCCAAGGTGCTGGCGGTGCTCGGTTCGCTGACCAGCGAAAAGGCGGTCTCGATGATCGCCATCCACGCGCACGACATTCCGCACATTTTCCCGGCAGACGTCATTGCCGAGGCGGAGGCGGTCAAACCGGCGACGCTGGCCGGCCGCGAGGACTGGCGCGAGCTGCCGCTGGTTACCATCGATCCGGCCGACGCCAAGGACCATGACGATGCGGTGTTCGCCACATCGGATCCGGACGAGAAGAACCCCGGCGGCGTGGTAGTTACCGTGGCGATTGCCGATGTCGCCGCTTATGTGCGCTATGGCACCGCGCTCGACCGCGAGGCGCTGAAGCGCGGCAATTCGGTCTATTTCCCGGATCGCGTCGTGCCGATGCTGCCGGAGCGCATCTCCAACGACCTTTGTTCGCTGCGCGAAGGCCAGGATCGCCCGGCGCTGGCGGTCCGCATGACCTTCTCGGCCGATGGCCGCAAGCTCAGGCATTCGTTCCACCGCGTCATGATGAAATCGGCGGCGAAACTCGCCTATCGCCAAGCGCAGGCCGCGATCGACGGCGCGCCGGACGACAAGACCGGCCCGATCCTCGACACGGTGCTAAAACCGCTCTGGGACGCCTACGCCGTCGTGAAGCGCGGCCGTGAGACACGCCAGCCGCTCGAGCTTGAACTGCCGGAGCGTAAAATCCTGCTCAAGGAGGATGGCACCGTCGACCGGGTCGTCGTGCCGGAGCGGCTCGACGCGCACAAGCTGATCGAAGAATTCATGATCCAGGCCAATGTCGCGGCGGCCGAGACGCTGGAGGCGAAACGGCAGGCGCTGGTCTACCGCATCCATGACGCGCCTTCGCTCGCCAAGCAGGAATCGCTGCGCGAATTCCTGCAGACGCTTGGCCTGTCGCTGGCACGCGGCGCGCAGATGCGACCGAACCAGTTCAACGGGATTCTGGATCGCGTCCGCGGCGCCGACCATGAGGGACTGGTCAACGAGGTGGTGCTGCGCACGCAGATGCAGGCCGAATATTCGCCCAGCAACATCGGCCATTTCGGCCTCAATCTGAAGCGCTACGCGCATTTCACCTCGCCGATCCGCAGATATGCCGACCTGATCGTGCATCGCGGGCTGATTGCCGCGCTCGGCTTCGGTGCGGGTGGACTGACGCAGGATGAGGCGGAGCGGCTGGAAGAAGTTTCTGCGCTGATCTCAGCCACCGAGCGCCGCGCCATGGCTGCCGAGCGCGACACGGTCGACCGGCTGATCGCCGCCTATCTCGCCGAGCGTGTCGACGATCGTTTCGATGCACGCATTTCGGGCGTCACCAAATCGGGACTATTTGTCCAATTGCCGCAGTATGGCGCAGATGGTTTCATCCCGGTGTCAAGTCTGGAGGGCGATTACTACATATACGACGAAACTGCCCGATCGCTTTTCGGAGAACGCACCGGCAAGGGCTACCAGCTTGCCGACCGCGTCGAGGTTCGCCTGATCGAGGTGGCGCCTATGGCCGGCGCGATGCGTTTCGAGATGCTGACCGACCCGAAGCCGCTGCCCGGCTCCAAACGGTCGTTTCACAAGGCCAAAGGCCGCGCCCGTGCGTCGCAATCGCGTCCAGGCTCGCGCGGCAGGAGACGGTAATGCCAAGCGATTTGAAAATGAATCAAAAGGTTTTCGGCGGCGAACATCACTCGGGCCGGATCGCCCGCCCGCTGTGGACGGCGATCAAGCGTGGCGCGCTTGGCCGCTGCCCGCATTGCGGCGAGGGAAAGCTGTTTCGCGCCTTCGTCAAGACCGTCGATAAATGCGATCATTGCGGCGAGGAGCTTCACCACCACCGCGCCGACGATCTGCCGGCCTATCTGGTGGTGGTCATCGTCGGTCACATCGTGCTCGGCGCCTTCATGGGCGTCGAAGCGACCTCCACCCTGTCCACCTGGCAGCACATCGCCATCTGGGTGCCGCTGACCATCCTCCTGGCGGTCGTCTTGCTGCAGCCGGTCAAGGGCGCCGTCATCGGCCTGCAATGGGCGTTCTATATGCATGGCTTCGGCGGGGAAGAAGACCTGATCGAGTCGCATCCCGAGGCTTGAAACCGAGGCTGACGCAAATCGGCATGGCTGGACGCCACTTTCGCATCGGAGAAGATTCCGCTAGGTCGTGCGCATGGACGTTATGACCAAGGCGGAAGTCGACAAGGTTGAGCGGATCGCGCTCGACGCCAAGCCTATACGCCCGCGCGACGCCGCGACGCTGATCCTGCTCGACCGCAAGGGCGACGAGTTCCTGGTGCTGATGGGCCGGCGCCACACCCGTCACGCCTTCATGCCGGGGAAATTCGTCTTTCCCGGCGGCCGCACCGATCCGGCCGACAGCCGAATTCCCGTCGCCACCGCGTTGCACCCTGAGGAACAGGCGAGGCTGACCGCCGGCGTCGGCCGCACCAGCCCGGCCCGCGCCCGCGCCATCGCCCTGTCGGCGATCCGCGAGACCTATGAAGAAGCCGGCCTGCTGATCGGCCAAAAGGGCGCCTTCGCCACGACGAGGCGCGATTGGCAGGGTTTTGTCGAGCACGACGTAAGACCCTCGCTGGAAGCGCTGCGCTTCATCGCGCGCGCCATCACGCCGCCAAACCGGGTGCGGCGCTTCGACACGCGCTTCTTCAGCGCCTGGCGCGAAGATGTCGCCGTGGAGTTGCCGGACGGCGGTCCGACCAACGAGTTGGAGGAACTGGTCTGGCTGCCGCTCGCCAAGGCCAGAGAAGCTGATATTCCCGACATCACCATGGCTATCCTCGAAGAGCTGGAAAAGCGGCTCGTCGATGATCCGCTGCTGCGCCCCGGTGGTTCCGTGCCGTTCTACCGGCTTGTCGGCAATCGCTTCGTTCGCGAAATTCTGTAGAGCATAGAGCATTCACATCCCATGACAGTCGATACCCAGCAAGAGGTCGAAGAACGCGTACATTGGCTGCCAATGATCGCGGCGATCTCGTCGATCAGCGTCGTCGGCATCGCCATCGGCCTCGGCATGCCGCTGCTCAGCGTCATCCTCGAAACGCGCGGCCATTCGGCGTCGATGATCGGCTTCAACACCGCTGTCGCCGGCCTCGCCTCGATCGTCGGCGCACCGCTCGCCACCCCGCTCGCCATGCGGTTCGGCGTCGCCTGGACGATGCTGGCCATGATCGCCACGGGAGTGCTGGCCTTTGTCGGCTTCCACTTCGCGCCGGACTTCTGGATGTGGTTTCCGCTGCGCGTCCTGCTGCACATCGCGCTGACGGTGCTGTTCATCCTGTCGGAATTCTGGATCAGCACATCGGCGCCGCCGCACCGGCGCGGCCTTGTCCTCGGCATCTACGCCACCGTGCTGTCGCTCGGCTTTGCCGCCGGGCCGTGGCTGTTCGCCCATCTCGGCAGCACCGGCTTCCTGCCCTTCGGCGTCATCATGGCGCTGGTGACGCTGGCCGCCATTCCAGTTCTGGCGGCACGCAACGAGAGCCCGACGATCGTCTCCAATGGCGAAACCAGCAACTTCCTGCGCTACATCTGGTTGGTGCCGACGGCGACCGCCGCGGTGCTGGTGTTCGGTGCGGTCGAGACCGGCGGCTTTGCGCTGTTCCCGGTTTATGGCAATCGCATCGGCTACTCCGAGGCCAACGCCGCCCTGCTGCTCACCATGATCGGCCTCGGCAACGTGCTGTTGCAGATCCCGCTCGGCATGATCAGCGACCGTGTCAGCGATCGCCGCTATCTGCTTCTGGCTTGTGCAATCATCGGCCTTGCCGGCACCATCTTCATGCCGCACTTCGCGCAGAATTGGCACCTGATGGCGGCGCTTCTGTTCGTCTGGGGCGGCGTGGTCGCGGCCATGTACACGATCGGGCTGGCCCATCTCGGCTCGCAGCTTTCCGGGCACGACCTGGCCTCGGCCAACGCTGCCTTCGTGCTCTGCTACGGTGTCGGCATGGTGCTCGGCCCGCAGGCGATCGGCATCGGCATGGACCTTTTCGGACCCTCGGGCTTCGGCTGGGCGCTCGGCATGTTCTTCGCCTTCTATATCGCGCTGGTCGGCGCCAGGCTGGTCCGAAAAATCCTGTAGAAAGACCGATCGATGCCTCATGTAGCGCGAGGCTGCTGACATAACCGTGTCAGCAGCACTTGGATAGATTGTCAGCAACACGCCACGAATTTGAGGATGCCACCATGATCGACTCCGGGTTCGAAACAAAATCGGTGCGGATGGAATTGCTGCTGCTCGTGACCTTTCAAGCACCGGTCGGCGATGTTGACCGCATCATGGAAGCGGTGGTCGCGATCGCGCCGCTGACCATGGACAAATACGACAGCAATGCCTACCAGTCGGCGCACGGCATCGAGCGCTACCGGCCGCTCGAAGGCGCTGCCGCCGGCGCCGAGACGGAATTGCGCCGACGGCCGGGTACGGTGGAAGTGTCGTTCGAGCTGCCCGACGACCAGGCGCTGGCGGCCCGCATCGTCGAAACGATCTTCCAGGCCCACAGCTATCAGGAGCCGGTGATCCGCATCCAGCCGATCCTCGCCAGCCGCTCCAAGGGGTTGGACGACCGCTCCAACCCGAACCGCTGGTGGAACACCACGGGAGACTGGAAGAAGGCCGCTCCAATTAAGGAAGATGCATAGAATCGGAAAGCAGCCTTCCCTTCTCCCCGTGTGGGAGAAGGTGGCCGAGCCCACGGGTCTTGCCTCCGGCAAGCCCGAGGACAGGCTCCGCTCGGTCGGATGAGGGGTGCTCCAGCTTGGCACTGACGGCACTCCGTCCAGCACCCCTCAACCGTCTTGGCGCTGCGCGCCAATCCACCTTCTCCCACAAGGGGAGAAGGACGAGGCAGCCTCACGGGGTTGACTTTCCGGGCGCGTTCTTTATGTGTCGCGCCAAGTTTCCCGCGTCCGGGTGTTTCCCCGTGCTCCAGCGGCCAAAACTCCACGAACATAACGGACTGATACAATGGCCAAAGCCGCAAACATCAAGATCAAGCTTCTGTCGACCGCCGACACCGGTTTCTTCTACGTGACCAGCAAGAACAGCCGCACCAAGACGGACAAGCTGTCGTTTCGCAAATACGATCCGGTCGCCAAGAAGCACGTCGAGTTCAAGGAAACCAAGATCAAGTAATCTAGTTTCCTGCTTTAAAGCCGAAACGCCGCCCTGTGGGCGGCGTTTTCGTTTTCAAGGCCTCGAAAAGTCCAAAATTTCCAACGCTTGGCGCAGAGTCTTGATGTCATTTTGAGAATGGGGGCCGGTCGGCGTTTGGCAGCGGTACGAGGAGGCCACTATGTGCCAGCGCCGGCCGGCCGACCCCACGGACCCAGGAGATGCGGCGGACCTGAATCATGGGGTATTCTTCGGATCGACCCGGCGAACTACCCTCGCGCCGGTTCCGTCACTGGTCTGCACATTTGCGCAACAGCCTGTGAAAATCAACAATTTCTTAACCAAGCCCGGCGAATCGCTTGCGTTAAGGTAAATTCGTAACCCTGTCGCACTGACTGGATAATCAGGCGTCGGCGCCTGCCTCTGAACTGAGGTCTGTTGAGATTCAGGTGAGGCTGAGTCGAAAATGGCTCCCGAAAACCGGGACGGAGCGTGCGTTCGGGTAAGTCAGTACCGGAAGCGCAGGACACTGCCATTTGCAGGTCAGCTGAATATCAACGGACTTTAGGCCGCGTTGGCGACGACGCGGTTGCGGCCGGCGCTCTTGGCTTCGTAGAGCGCGAGGTCGGCGCGCTTCATCAGCCCGGCAACCGTATCCACGCCCTTCAGCACCGACGACACGCCGACGCTGACGGTAACCTCGATCGTGTTGCCGTCATGACCAACGGCAAACGGCATATGGGCGATTTCGGCGCGAATGCGCTCTGCGACCTTTTCGGCGACCGCGCCGTCCGTGTCCGGCATCACCACGACGAACTCCTCGCCGCCGAAGCGGCAGGCGAGATCGATGCCGCGCACATTCTTGCGCAGCCGCCGCGCGAATTCGCGCAGCACCTCGTCGCCGCCGTCATGGCCATGTGCGTCGTTGATGGTCTTGAAGCGGTCGAGATCGGTGATCATCATCGACAGCGGCCGTCGCCGGGCCACGGCACGGTCGAACAGCGTCTGCAGATGGCTGTCGAGGTAACGGCGGTTGTGCAATCCCGTCAGGGCGTCGGTCACCGCCATCTCGATGGTCTGGGTGACGCTGGCGCGAAGCTGGTCGTTGTAGCGCTTGCGGCGCACCTGCGTGCGCAGCCGAGCGGTCAGCTCCTGCTGGTCGATCGGCCGCATCAGATAGTCGTTGATGCCGAGTTCGAGGCCGCGGACGATGCGCCCCTCCTCACCCTGCTGCGCCAGAAGGATGATCGGCACGAAACGGGTGCGATCGAGCGAACGCAGTTGCGAGCAGAGCCTGAGCGGATCGAAATCAGCAAAGGCCGTCGAGATCATCACGCATTCGTAGGGCGTCTCGGCGGCCTGGAAGAAGCCGGCATGCGGATCGGTGGCAATGTCGAGGTCGGCGCTGCCGCGCAGCATCTTCTGGACGCGCTCGACGGAAGATTTGCGCTCGTCGATCAGCAGAACCTTCGGCGCGGTGTCTGCGGATGCGAAGTTGCGGCTCAACAGCTCCTCGATGCCGATATTGCGCGTGGTCGAGGCGCGCAGGCGCAGCTCGTCCGTCAACGTCTTCAGCCTGACCAGGCTTTTGACGCGCGTCATCAATTGCAGATCATTGACCGGCTTGGTCAGAAAATCGTCGGCACCGGCCTCGAGGCCGCGCACCCGGTCCGAAACCTGGTCGAGCGCGGTGATCATGACGACCGGGATGTGCGACGTCGCCGGATCGCTCTTCAGCCGCCGGCAGACCTCGAACCCGTCCATATCAGGCATCATCACGTCGAGCAGCACGACGTCGACCTTGCCGTTTTCGCAGGTCTCGATCGCGTCCAGCCCGTTGGTGGCTGTCAGCACCTCGAAATATTCGGCAAGCAGCCGGACCTCGAGCAGCCTTACATTGGCAGGGATGTCGTCGACGACGAGGATCCGTGCGGTCATCTTATAAAGCTCCGGCTCGGCTGGAAGGGCGCATCAGGCGTCGCCCAGGTAGGATTTGATGGTTTCGATGAAACGCGGCACCGAGATCGGCTTGGAAATATAGGCTTCGCAGCCACCCTGGCGGATGCGCTCCTCGTCGCCCTTCATCGCGAATGCGGTGACGGCAATGACCGGTATGACATGGAGGTCGTCGTCCTCCTTCAGCCATTTGGTCACTTCCAGCCCCGATACTTCGGGCAGTTGGATGTCCATCAAGATGAGGTCCGGCTTGTGCAGTCGCGCCAGATCCAGCGCTTCCAGGCCGTTGCGTGTGCGTACCGTCTCGTAGCCGCTCGCTTCGATGAGGTCGCGAAAGAGCTTCATGTTGAGCTCATTGTCCTCGACAATCATGACCTTCTTAGGCATCAAATTCCCGTCCCGGCCTGCCTTCCGCTCGAAGGTTGCCGTCATGCGCCCTCGCCGGTACGCACCAAACCCTGCTCGACTCTACGGCAATATAATTGACGAAACGGAAACCGGCTGCCGGAAAAGCTTCGGATTTCACCTCGAACACCGCATTGCAGAGCTAGGTGGCTTGCCGCAGCCGACGCTTGCGATTACTGCCAAAAAGAGACTCATTCCACCGCGCAAGAAGGTAGTGATGGCAAACGCAGCGTCAATGCGCGAGGAAGCGGAAATCATTGCCGTGAAGGCATTGGGCTTCGTTGCCGCCGATCCGGAACTTCTGCCCCGTTTCCTGGCGATCACCGGCATCGAGGCGCATTCCATCCGCCTTGCCGCCGGCGAGCCGGGGTTCCTGGCCGGCGTGCTGCAGTTCATCCTCGCCCACGAGCCGACGCTCATGCGGTTCGCGGAGGAAACCGGCACGCCGCCGGCTTCCGTCGGCAAGGCGCTGCGGGCGCTGCCGCTTGGCGACGACGACCATGAACATTCGATATAAGCGACGATCGGATCGCGAAAACGCCTACGGCGTCGTTTCTTCTTCGCTGTCGTCGCCTTCATCATTCGAAACCGGATCGGCCGGCTTCACCATGACACCATTGACCGTGACCGAACCGTCCGGCTTGCCGTTGACGACCCATTCGATGCGGCCGTCCGGCAGCGTCTTGCCGAATCCCTTGATCGCAAGCGCCACCGGCACATATTGCGCGGCTTCCGGCTCCGACTTCGCCGCCGCCTGCAGGCTTTCCACAATTCTGTCGTAGCCTGCAATATCGATCGTCACATTTGCCTCGGGCTTCATGCCGGGGAACGTCATCTCGCCCTCCATCGCGATTTCCATGTCGCCGTTCTTCACCGTGCTGTGGCCGATGACAAATTTCGGCGTCTTGGCCATGAAATCAGCTTTGATCTGATCGCCAAAGTCAGCCGGCAGCGGCGGATTCTTGTTTAGATCAAAGGCTTCGATCGCCTTTTTCGCCATGCTGTAGAGATCGAAGTTGGCGCCGCCGAAATTCAGATTGATGTCGGTGGGCAGCAGCGCCGTACCCCAGGCGGGCACAAGATTCGGAGGGATCGTCAATCCTGCGGCCTTGATCGTATAGTTGATTGCTCCGTTCTGGGCGATGCCGTCGGACCCGAAGCTGGTGCCGAGCTCCGCCGCACCGAAATGTCCAACCGGGCTTTCGACAGTAACGTCCTTCAATCCGTAGCTGCCGTCGATCCGCTCCCACAGCGGCAGCGCGGCGAGCAAAAGCGATTTGAGCTGCGCCTGGTTGGCCTTCAGCTTGGTCTCGTCTTCATTGGCGACGGCAAATGCCAGCAGATCGAGAAACGGCTTTGTCCGCACGCCTTTGCCGGTCGCATTCACCGACAGCTCCGGTGATTTGATCGTAAGCGGGAATTTCAACCCGCTTTTGGGGTCGTCAAAATCAAGTGCTTCGGCGAAATCGGCGACCGTCTGCGTCGCGGTGAAATCCACGCCGCCATTAGCAGCTTTGGTTGCGTTCATGGTGGCAGTACCGGCGCCGGTACTCACCTTGGCGCGCTGCATGGTGTCCCGGGAATTCATCGTCATTCCGGCCATCGAGTGTGTGGCGCTGGTGAAAGCTGCCAGTTCGGGATCGTAGACGCCGGAAAACCTGCCGTCTGTAATCGAGAACTGCATGCTCTGCGGGCCCTCTGGCCCCTTGAACTCGAAGGAACCGCTTTGCGACACATCCGCCGAGACGCTCCATGTCCCGTTGCTGCCCGGCTTGACGAGCAATGCGTAGGGGCTGAAGTCGAACTTGAAGGAATGCTGCGCCGCCAGCAGGTCCACGACAGGTTTGACGTCGACAGCGAGTTTGTAAGCGTCGCCTTCCACGGAAACCTTCAGGAGACTGCTCGCCTTACTGCCGATATAGCGGGACAGATTTTCGGAGAGCTGCTTCGCACCCTCGTTGTCAACGGTCTGGCCGAAGACGGGTGCGCTGAGCGCGAGGACAAAGACGGCCGGAAGAACACGGTTCACGCAGAATCTCCGTTGCTATTCTTGTGACAAAAACGCCAACCGCAACCGTAAGCGGAAACGGACGAGGTGCAATCCCTCCTTGGCGCTAGAAGCCGATTTGTAGTGATCCTTCGCGCCCCCGGCTGTCCCTTCGGCATCAACAGTGAAGCTTCACGTCGCCTTCCTCGGCGTGACGACGCAAGCCCCGCGGGCATTGAGCAGGCCCCAGCCGAAGACGGCGTCCTTTCCCGGCGCGCCGAGATCTTCCGCCGACTTGCCGAGCGCGTCATGAATGTCGGCTGCGGTGGCGTTGCTGTTTGCCGATTTCATCAACGCCGCTGCGGCGGCAACAAATGGCGCCGCGAAGGAGGTGCCGGTCTTCGGCCGTCAGGCGAACTCAGCCCGGTCGCCACGATCTGGTCCGGCGCCTGCAACGGCAAAGGGACGGCGGGCTGCGCATCGACTGCCGGCAATTTGCGGAACCAGTCCGGCAAGACCGTCTTGGCCGCCACTGGCGGCGCGATGACGCCATGATCTTCCGGCCGACAGACAAACCGGATCGGGCGAGTGGTCTGGGAAAAATGAAACATCGATAGCCTCCATGGAAAAATCCGAGGAGGAACGGGCCGCAGGCGGATTTATTCCTGCTGGACGTCAACTGTCTGACTATGCAGGCCGGCCGCGACGGTTTGGCCGCCGCCGAGCGACCGCCGCGGCAGCGGCGCGCACAGCGGCACTGGCTCAAAGCACCAGTCGCATCAGCGGCCGGCCTGCCTTGCGCTCGACCAGCCTCTCGAAGCCGGCTTTCTCGAAGACCCGCGACGAGCCGACGAACAGCCCGATCGAACGCGAATCTTTCGACAGGTCGATCGGACACGCCTCGACCAGCCGCGCGCCATTCTGGCGAGCAAACTCGATGCCGCCTTCGACCAGCCGGTGCGTCACGCCCCTGCCGCGCGCCTTAACGCGGATGAAGAAGCATGAGATCGCCCAGACGCCCGGATCCGTGGCGTCGGCGGGATCGACCGGCGCCGACCCCCTGCCCTTATTGTTCCATTCGGGCACGTCGGCGCGCGGGCCGATCTGCATCCATCCGACCGCCTTGCCATCCTCGAACGCCAGCAGGCCTGGTGGCGGCCCGGCCTCGATCCGCGCCTTGATGTGGTCCTTGTTGCGCTCCCGGTTGCTGGCGCGGCGCACTGCCGGCGACAGCCGGAAATGTGTGCACCAACAGCCGTAGCAGGCGCCTTGCTTACCGAACAGATCTTCGAAATCCGCCCAAAGCTCGGGCACCAGCGGCGCTATGGTCGTATTCACGAGCTCTCTCCCGGCCCACCGCCTTGTCGTGGCGTCCGTCCTGACGTACCATTGCCTTTGTTCTCTTTATGTTCGCAGCGATGGCGGCTCCTGTCAACAATCCCGATCACGGTTTTTGCCGCGACTGCCTGACCTTTCAGCGCAGCGAGGCACGGCGCTGCGAACGCTGCGGCAGTCCACGGCTTGCCCGTCATCCGGAGCTCTACCGGCTGCATCTCGCCCATATCGATTGCGACGCGTTTTATGCGGCGGTCGAAAAGCGCGACAACCCGGCGCTGAAGGACCGGCCGTTGATCATCGGCGGCGGCAAGCGCGGCGTCGTCTCCACCGCTTGCTACATCGCCCGCATCCATGGGGTGCGCTCGGCGATGCCGATGTTCAAGGCGCTCGAAGCCTGTCCGGAAGCGGTCGTCATCCCGCCGGACATGGAAAAATATGGTCGCGTCGGCCGCGAGGTGCGCGCCATGATGCAGGCGCTGACGCCGCTGGTCGAGCCGATCTCCATCGACGAAGCGTTTCTGGACCTTGCCGGCACCGAGCGCCTGCATGGCTTGCCACCGGCGGTTGTGCTGGCGCGCTTCGCGCTCGGCGTGGAGAAAGAGATCGGCATCACCGTTTCATCAGGCCTTTCCTACTGCAAGTTCCTGGCCAAGGTGGCGTCGGACTTTCGCAAGCCGCGCGGCTTTTCGGTGATCGGTGAGGCCGAGGCGACCGGATTCCTGGCCGGGCAGCCGGTGACGCTGATCTGGGGCGTGGGAAAAGCTTTCGCCGCCACGCTTGAACGGGACGGCATCCGCACCATCGGCCAATTGCAGCGCTTGGAGCGCAATGACCTGATGCGCCGCTACGGCGTGATGGGCGACCGGCTCTATCATCTTTCACGCGGCGAGGACGAGCGCCGCGTCCATCCCGACCAGGATGCGAAAAGCGTCTCGGCGGAGACCACCTTCGACACCGACATTGCGTCCCTGGATGAATTGGTTTCGGTGCTGAGAGCGCTGTCCGAAAAAGTGTCGGGGCGGCTGAAGAAATCCGGCATCGCCGGGCGCACCGTCGTGCTGAAGCTGAAGACCCAGGATTTCAAGACCCGCACGCGCAACCGCCAGCTCGGCGACCTGACACGGCTGGCCGACCGCATTTTTTCGACCGGGCTCGAGCTGCTGCGCAAGGAAGCGGATGGCACGAAATACCGGCTGCTTGGCATCGGCGTCAGCGACCTCTCGGACGACGAAAAGGCCGATCCGCCCGACCTCGTCGACATCCAGTCGCGCAAGCGGGCCATGGCCGAAGGCGCCATCGACACGCTGCGCGACAAGTTCGGCCGCAAGGCGGTGGAGACCGGCTATACTTTCGGCAAGGGCCGCGGCGCCTACCCGCCCGAGCCGATCGAGGACTGAGCCTTCGGTTCGGAAAAGATCGTGCCAGACAAGAAGATCAGCTGCGTCGCAGATCGATCCGGCTGGTCACCACCTTCTCGCCGGTCTTCGGATCGAGGTCGGTGACCGTCAGCCGCATGCCGTTCCCGCTGGTTTTCTCGACCGTCATTTGCGCCTTGCGATCACCGTTGACATTCTTCGCCCAGCGGATGCCGAGATTGATCGCATTGCCCGAGCGCCTGCCGCTGAGCTGTGCCGGCCCGGTGCGGGATCCGACATAAACGCCGGTGTACTTCGTCCCGCTGGACTTCAGATCCGCGCTGATGGCACGCGTCACCACGATAAGACCGCGGCAGCTGCCGTCCAGGGACAATGACGTCGAGGTTGCATCGGAATTGAAGTTACACGAGACATTCACCGTCGGTGCATCGGTGTCTACCTGGACGGTACCCTTGCCGGTGAATTTCCCCTGGAACGAGCTGAGGAAATTTGCCTCGTCGGCATGAGCCGCGCCGGCCGCAGCTAGCAGCCCGCCGGCAAATAGAAATCGCACGAATGATTTCATCGAATCTCTCCTCCTTGAGATCGGAGACACTTCCTGCCAAGGTCGGGCAAATACTGAGGATCAACGCCTTCCGTCACGGCAGGTTCCGTCTTCAACATGACCTTTTCGCATCGCGCCGCCTTTGGCCTAGCCGAATGCGCCGACTAGCGGTTGCGATCAAAGTCGCGGCTTGCGACATACGCGCATGGCACCCTCACCCTCGCTCCCCAAGGCCGCATTCTGGATGGCGCTGTCGATTGCTTCGTTTCTGACGATGTCGGTCGCCGGCCGCGCCACGACAGCCGAGCTCAACGTCTTCCAGGTGCTGGAGCTGCGCTCGGTGATCGGCCTTTTCATCCTCCTGCCGCTGGTGATGATGTCGGGCGGTTTTGCAGCGATGCACACCAAACGCCCCTTGGCCCATATCGCCCGCAACGTCGTCCATTATGTCGGCCAGGCGGCATGGCTCTACGCCTTGACGCTGATCCCGCTGGCCGTGCTGATCTCCATCGAATTCACGACGCCGATCTGGACGGCCATTCTGGCGGTCGGCTTTCTTGGTGAAAGACTAAGCCGGCCCAGACTTGCGGCCATCGTGCTCGGGCTGATCGGCGTGGTGATCATCGTCCGTCCGGGCGTCGGTGCCGTCGATCCGGGACATGTTGTCGTGCTGGGTGCCGCGGTCTGCTTCGGTATATCTGTGGTCCTGGTCAAATCGCTGACGCGGACGGACAGCGTCGTGTCCATCATCTTCTGGATGCTGGTCATCCAGTCGATGCTCGGCCTTGTCCCGGCGCTCTACGAATGGCGCAACCCGCCGCTCGAACTGTGGCCGTGGCTCCTGCTGATCGCCTTCACCGGCATGTCGTCGCATTTCTGCATGGCCCGCGCGCTCGCCTATGCCGACGCAACCGTCATCTCGCCGATGGACTTTTTGCGCGTGCCGCTGTCGGCGCTGATCGGCTGGCTGCTGTATCAGGAGCAGATCGACGCTTTCACCGCCGGCGGAGCCTTGCTGATCCTGCTCGGCAATCTGCTCAATCTGCAGAAGAAAGCGACCAAACCAGCGGAAGTGGCAGCGTCGTAGCATTTTGCAGCCAAACGTCTTCGTTTGGCGTCCGACAAAATGCGTTAAAGCAAAGAGCTAGAGCGCGGTTTTGGTTCCACCAAAACCGCGCTCTAGTCTCGCATTTCAGTCGCCTTCGTCGGGTAGTTTCAGACCCGGAAAGCAGTCAGACCGGTTCCGCCTCGATGACACTGATGCGAGGTCCGGCTTCAACGATATTCGCGACCCGAAAATCCGACGCCGCAAGCAGCAACCTGAATTCTTCCGCCGTGCGCTCCTGCCCGCCCGGCATGACCAGCATGTTCAGATCGCCAAATTTTGCGCTGGCGCCTTCGTTGGGCGCCGCCAGAATGCTCTCGAGCACCAGCAGCTTGCCTTCTGGGCGCATCGCCCGGCGGCAGGTTTTCAGGATCCGGATGTTTGTGTCGTCGTCCCAGTCATGCAGGATCCATTTAAGCACGATCGCATCGGCGCCCTCGGGCACCGAGACGAAGAAATCGCCGGCGACGATGTCGCAGCGATCGGCCACGCCCGCAGCCTCAAAGACCGGGCCGGCCTTCGTCACGACCTGCGGCTGATCGAAAAGAATGCCGCGCTGGCCGGGATTGCGGCGGAGGATTTCGGCAAGCAGCGCGCCCTGCCCGCCTCCGACATCCATGACGACAGAGAACGGCCGGAAGTCATAGGCCGCGATCACCGCAGCGGCGACGCCACGCGACGTGGCCGTCATCGCCCGGTCGAAGATGACGGACTCTTCCGGATGCTCCGCCCGGTATTCCCAAACGCCCTTGCCATGAGCGTGGCGAAAGGCGTTTTCGCCGGTGCCGACACTGTGCTGAAGATCGCTCCATGCCCGACGGAAATACGGCCGTCCGGCCAGAATCGCCCACGGCGCGACCGAATACTGAACATCGGATCGCAACGCGCCGCCAACCGGGGTCAGTGAGAAGAAGCGGTCTTCCGCTTCATGGAACACGCCGACCGAAGCAAGGGCGCGCAGCAGCCGGTAGAGCGCCTGCGGATGGGTATTGGTCAGCGCGGCCAGTTCGCCGCTGGTGCGTTTTCCGTCCTTGAGATGGTCTGCAATGCCCAGCGTGGCGGCGACGCATATCGCCTGAGATACCTGGAACCCATTGACCATTTTCTGGAGTTCGGCAGCGGCATCCCGCTCATCCATGACCAGCTCCCCTGGCCGCCAAAAAGACCCAGGCCGCCGAGCTCACAATACCAGCGGCATCGTCACCGGGCAATGCGACCGGGCTGGCGGAATACGGTCGTTAGCTCACACCAGTTCCACTTCCACCACGCCCGGCACCGCGCGCATGGCCGACGCGATCTGTGGCGAGACGCGGTAACGGTTGGGCAGTTCGATCTCGACCTCGCCCTGCGCCTCATCCTTGATGACGATAATACTCACCTGGCTGTCGCCGCGCTGGGTAAGCTGCGATTGAATCGCCGACGCCGGTCGGTCATCCCTGACAAAGATGCGCAAGGCCTTCTGGATACGGCTTGCCTCGTCTTCCAGAGACTGCACGGTCTGGATGCGCAGGTTGACGCCTTCGGGCCTGTCCTCGGCCGAAACGGTGATCACCACCGAACGGCCGGGCTCGAGCAGGTCGCGATACTGCGCCAGCCCCTCGGAAAACAGCACCGCCTCATACTGGCCCGACGTGTCGGAAAACTGCACGACGCCCATCTTGTTGCCGGTGCGCGTCTTGCGCTCCTGCTTGGTGGTGACGGTGCCGGCAAGCCGCCCGGCGGCAGCACCCCGTTTGACGGCGGCCGAGAACTCGGCCCAGGTCTGCACCCGCATCTTCTGCAGCGCCGCCTTGTATTCGTCCAGCGGGTGCGCCGAGAGATAGAAGCCGACCACCTGGAATTCACGGTGCAGGCGGTCGGCGGCAAGCCACGGGTCGGTCGCCGGCAGATTGAGCGCCTGCGACTGCGCGCCGAGCGAGGCGCCAAAAATATCGTGCTGGCCCGACATTGCATTCTGCTGCGCCAGCGACGCCAGCCCCATCATCCGCTCGACGCCCGCCATCATCGCGGCGCGGTCGTGGCCGAAGCAGTCGAGCGCGCCGGCCATGATCAGGCTTTCGAAGACCCGCTTGCCGACGATCTTCGGATCGACCCTTTCGCAGAAATCGGCGAGGCTCTTGAACGGTTTTTCGCCGCGCATGGCGACGATGTGCTCGACCGCCGCGTCGCCGACGCCCTTGAGCGCGGCCAGCGAATAGAAGATTCGGTTCTCGCCGACCTCGAAGGCGCGGAAGCTGGTCATTACCGACGGCGCCACGACATCGATGCCGAGGCGCAGCGCATCCTGGCGGAAATCGGCGAGCTTGTCGGTGTTGCCCATGTCGAGCGTCATCGACGCGGCCAGGAACTCGACCGGGTAGTGCGCCTTCAGATAGGCCGTCTGGTAGGAGACGACTGCATAGGCGGCGGCATGCGACTTGTTGAAACCGTAGTCGGCGAACTTTGCCAGCAGGTCGAAAATGAAGTCGGCTTGCGGCTTGCCGACGCCACGTTCAACCGCGCCCGAAACGAAGCGTTCGCGCTGCTTGTCCATCTCGGCGCGGATCTTCTTGCCCATGGCGCGGCGCAGCAGATCGGCTTCGCCGAGCGAATAGCCGGCAAGCTCCTGCGCGATCTGCATCACCTGCTCCTGGTAGACGATGACGCCTTGCGTCTCCTTCACCAGATGGTCGATTTTCGGATGGATCGACGCCATCTCCTCCTCGCCATGCTTTCTGGCGTTGTAGGTCGGGATGTTCTCCATCGGTCCCGGCCGGTAAAGCGCGACCAGCGCGATGATGTCCTCGATGCAGTCGGGCCGCATACCGATCAGCGCCTTGCGCATGCCGGCACTTTCCACCTGGAACACGCCGACCACTTCGCCGCGCGACAGCATGGCGTAGGTGTCGGGGTCATCGAGCGGAATGTGGGCGAGATCGATCTCGATGCCGCGGCGGCGGATCAGCTTGACCGCGGTCTCCAGCACCGTCAGCGTCTTCAGGCCGAGGAAGTCGAACTTCACCAGCCCGGCCTGCTCGACATACTTCATGTTGAACTGGGTGACCGGCATGTCGGAGCGCGGGTCGCGATACATCGGCACCAGCTCCCATAGCGGCCGGTCGCCGATGACGATGCCGGCGGCGTGCGTCGAGGCGTGGCGGTAGAGCCCTTCCAGCTTCTGGGCCATGTCGAGCAGCGTCTGGACGATCGGCTCCCGTTCGGCCTCTTCGGCAAAGCGCGGCTCGTTGGCGATGGCGTCGGCG
Organism: Mesorhizobium sp. WSM4842; assembly: GCF_055901575.1. Classification (NCBI taxonomy): domain Bacteria; kingdom Pseudomonadati; phylum Pseudomonadota; class Alphaproteobacteria; order Hyphomicrobiales; family Phyllobacteriaceae; genus Mesorhizobium; species Mesorhizobium sp. WSM4842. The sequence continues at coordinate 4,189,814 of NZ_CM148372.1, read as the reverse complement.
AGCTTGACCGGATTGGCCGGGTTCGACGGCACCATCTTAGAGAGCTTGTCGACCTGGCCATAGGGCATCTGCAGCACGCGGCCGACATCGCGCAGCACCGCGCGGGCCTGCAGCGTGCCGAAGGTGATGATCTGGCCGACCTGGTCGCGTCCGTATTTCTGTTGGACGTAGTGGATGACCTCCTCGCGCCGGTCCTGGCAGAAATCGATGTCGAAGTCGGGCATCGACACGCGGTCTGGATTGAGGAAGCGCTCGAACAGCAGCGAGAAGCGCAGCGGATCGATGTCGGTGATGGTCGTCGAATATGCAACCAGCGAGCCGGCGCCCGAACCGCGGCCCGGACCGACCGGAATGCCTTGCGCCTTCGCCCATTTGATGAAGTCGGCAACGATCAGGAAATAGCCGGGGAACTTCATCTTCTCGATAATGCCGAGTTCGAACTCCAACCGTTCGCGGTATTGTTCGACTGTGTAGCCAGGGGCCAGACCGTGCGCCGCGAGCCGCGCCTCCAGCCCTTCATGCGCCTGTCTGGCAAGCTCCTGCGCCTCCGCCTTCACCGCCGCATCAGCGTCGGCGACATCGCCGCCGGCAAAGCGCGGCAGGATCGGATTGCGGGTCTTGGGATAGTAGGAGCAGCGCAGCGCGATCTCGACGGTGTTGTCGATCGCTTCCGGCAGATCGGCGAACAGCCTCGCCATGTCAGCCTGGCTCCTCAGAAAGTTGTCGGGCGACAGGCGGCGGCGATTGTCGACGGCGACGACCGAACCTTCGGCGATGGCGATCAGCGCGTCATGCGCCTCATAGTCGTCGCGTGAGGAGAAAAACGCCTCATTGGTGGCGACCAGCGGCAAGTCGTTGGTATAGGCGAGATCGACTGACGATTTCTCGATGGCCCGGTCATAACCGGAAACCCGCTCGAGCTCGACATAGAGCCGGTCGCCGAACAGCGCTTTGAGCGCCAAAAGCCGCGTCTCGGCGAGATCGCGGCGATCCTCCTTCAAGGCATTGCCGATCGGGCCGCGCGGCCCGCCGCTGAGACAGATCAGGCCGTCGCAATGGCCTTGCAGCATCTCGGTCGTCAGATGCACGGCCTCGCCGGGCGGCGTTTCCAAATAGACCCGGCTGACCAGCCTGACCAGATTGCTGTAGCCGGCCTCGGTCGCAGCGATCAAAACCACCGGCCGCATCTCCGGGCCTTGCCGCCTGCGGTCGCGCTGGCTGTCGCTGGCTTCACCGGAAAAGGCGAGAGCGGTCTGGCAGCCGATGATCGGCTGGATACCCTCCTTCACCGCCTTCTGCGCAAATTCGAGCGCGCCGAACAGATTGTTGGTGTCGGTGACGGCGATGGCCGGGGCGTCATCCCTCACCGCATGGCCGACGACCGTGCCGAGCTGCAATGCGCCTTCGAGCAGCGAATAGGCCGAATGCACGCGCAGATGAATGAACGGCCGCGCCGGCAGTTCCGGCCGCGACGCCTTGACAAAGGCCTCACGTCGCAACGGGTCGCGTGGAAGTGTCTCATTCGCCATGGTTTTTAGCGCCGCTTGAAAGGACTCAGTCGATGAAGACGTATTGTCCGGCACCGGACGATGCGAGTCCAGCGAGAGCGGGCGCTCGACCGGCCAATTGTGGCGCCGTCCCTCATCCGCCGGCCGACACCTTCTCCCCGTATAGTGACGGGGCGAAGGGGCTGGTCGCAACCTTGGCACCCATTCTGCAAACGCTGGTGATTGGCGAAATCCTTTGAAAGGCAGCTTTCTCCCCGTCCCTATACGGGGAGAAATGCCCGGCAGGGCAATGAGGGGCAGCGCAAACCTAAGGCGATTGCCTTGTAGCTGCCAGTGGCTCAACTTGACAAGTGACGGCAGTTATGTTGCGCCAATGATCCGCCGCCGAGGCCGTTTTTTTGTTTTCAGCCTCACGCGAATTCCATGATCACCGCGTCGACGGCGAGACTGTCGCCCGGTTTTGCCCTGAGTTTCGAAACGGTGAGATCGCGCTCGGCGCGCAGCACGTTTTCCATCTTCATCGCCTCGACCACCGCCAGCGTCTCGCCGGTCTTGACCTCCTGCCCTTCGGCAACGGCGATCGACACGACGAGGCCGGGCATCGGGCAGAGCAGCATCTTCGAGGTGTCAGGCGCCACTTTTTCCGGCATCAGCCTTTCGAGCTCGGCGATGCGCGGCAGCATGGCGCGTGCGGTCACCGACATGCCTTTCCAGGCGATGCGAAGCCCGTTCGGTACCGGCCTGATCTGCGCCGCGATTCTTCGGTCGCCGACCGTGCCGCGCCAGATGAGATCGCCCGGACGCCAGTCGGAGGCTACCGTCAGCGCCTTGCCGCCGTCGATCGACAGACCGAACTCCATCGGAATGGAGATCATACCTTCGATAACCGAGGCCGAAAGGTAATCCCCGCCGATCTTGACCACCCAGTCGCGTTTCAGGACACCCGAATGCGGCGCCAGCCGCCCGCCCAGCCGGTCGAGCCGATCGCGGCGCAGCAGTTCGACCGCGGTGGCGATCGCTGCCAGCACCGCCTTCTCCTCGCTATCAGGCACGATCGGCGCGAAGCCATCAGGATATTCCTCTGATATGAAGGCGGTCGATATCAGCCCTTCCCGCCAGCGCGGATGCTGCATCAGCGCCGCCAGGAACGGCATGTTATGCTCGATGCCGTCGACGACGAAGCTGTCGAGCGCCACGGACATGGCGTCTATTGCCGCGATCCGAGTAGGCGCCCAGGTGCACAGCTTGGCGACCATCGGATCATAGAACATCGAGATTTCCGAACCTTCGGTGACGCCGGTATCGTTGCGGACGACGATTTCGCCGAACCGTCCCTCTTCCGGTGGCCGGTATCTCGTCAGCCGGCCGATCGACGGCAGGAAATTGCGATACGGGTCCTCGGCGTAGAGCCGGCTTTCCACCGCCCAGCCGTTCAGCTTGACGTCGCTTTGCTTGATGACGAGCTTTTCGCCGGCAGCAATGCGGATCATCTGCTCGACCAGATCGATGCCGGTGATGAGCTCGGTTACCGGGTGCTCGACCTGCAATCGCGTATTCATTTCAAGGAAATAGAAGGTCTTTTCGCTGTCGACGATGAACTCGACCGTGCCGGCGCTCTGATAGTCGACCGCCCTCGCCAGCGCCACCGACTGCTCGCCCATGGCTTTCCGGGTCTTGGCGTCGAGGAAGGGCGAAGGCGCCTCTTCGACGATCTTCTGGTTGCGGCGCTGGATCGAGCATTCGCGCTCGCCGAGATAAAGCGCGTTGCCATGCGCGTCGGCCAGCACCTGGATCTCGATGTGGCGCGGATCGACCACGAACTTCTCGATGAAGACGCGGTCGTCGCCGAACGAGCTTTTGGCCTCCGACCGCGCCCGGTCGAACCCGTCGCGCACCTCGGCCTTGCTCCAGGCGATGCGCATGCCCTTGCCGCCGCCGCCGGCCGAGGCCTTGATCATCACGGGGTAGCCGATCTCGCCGGCTATTTTCTCGGCATGACCAGCATTCTCGATGACGCCGAGCCAGCCCGGCACCGTGCTGACTTTGGCTGCATTGGCGAATTTCTTCGACTCGATCTTGTCGCCCATCGCCCTGATCGCTCTGGGTTTCGGGCCGATGAAGACGATGCCCTCCTTCTCCAGCGCCTCGCAGAAGGATGCGCGTTCGGACAAAAACCCGTAGCCGGGATGCACGGCTTCAGCACCTGTCGCCTTGCAGGCAGCGATGATCCTCTCCGGCACCAGATAGCTCTCAGCGGCCGGCGAAGGCCCGATATGCACAGCCTCGTCGGCCATCTCGACATGCACGGCGTCGCGATCGGCATCCGAATAGACCGCCACGGTGGCAATGCCCATCTTGCGCGCCGTCTTGATGACGCGGCAGGCGATCTCGCCACGATTGGCGACCAGGATTTTTGTGAACATGCGGGTTGCGTTCCCTCGGCTGCCTTTCTTTTATGGGCTTCGCCCGGCCGGTCAAGGCAAGTTGGCGCATATCCCCGGGCGCAAGTCGTCCGGCGCCGGCCAAAACCCGGCAACGAACTGTCAATTCGTCCCATAGTCCAGAACCTGCAGATACGCTAATGCTCGGCCCCGATTGCAGACTTGCCCCTGAGAGGAGAGCCCCGATGAAAACCCGTGCCGCTGTCGCTGTCGCCGCCGGAAAGCCGCTGGAAATCCTGGAGGTCGACCTCGACGGACCGCGCGACGGCGAGGTGCTGGTCGAAATCAAGGCGACCGGCATCTGCCACACCGACGAATTCACGCTGTCGGGCGCCGATCCCGAAGGCATCTTTCCGGCGATCCTCGGCCATGAGGGTGCAGGCATTGTCGTCGATGTCGGCAAGGGCGTCACCTCGGTCAAGAAGGGTGACCACGTCATCCCGCTCTACACGCCGGAATGCCGGCAATGTCCGTCCTGCCTGTCCAGAAAAACCAATCTGTGCACCGCGATCCGCGCCACGCAGGGGCAAGGCCTGATGCCGGACGGCTCGTCGCGCTTCTCGATCGGCAAGGACAAGATCTTCCACTATATGGGCTGCTCGACCTTCTCCAACTTCACCGTGCTGCCCGAGATCGCGCTGGCCAAGGTCAATCCCGACGCACCCTTCGACAAGATCTGCTACATCGGCTGCGGCGTCACCACCGGCATCGGCGCGGTGATCAACACTGCAAAAGTCGAGATCGGCGCCACGGCCGCCGTCTTCGGTCTCGGCGGCATCGGCCTCAACGTCATCCAGGGGCTGCGCCTCGCCGGCGCCGACATGATCATCGGCGTCGACCTGAACAACGACAAGAAGGAATGGGGCGAGAAATTCGGCATGACGCATTTCGTCAATCCGAAGGAGATCGACGGCGACATCGTGCCCTATCTCGTCAACATGACCAAGCGCGGCGCCGACCAGATCGGCGGCGCCGACTATACGTTCGACTGCACGGGCAGCACCAAGGTGATGCGGCAGGCGCTTGAGGCATCGCATCGCGGCTGGGGCAAGTCGGTCGTCATCGGCGTTGCCGGCGCCGGCCAGGAGATCTCGACGCGGCCGTTCCAGCTCGTCACCGGACGCACCTGGATGGGCACCGCCTTCGGCGGCGCGCGCGGCCGCACCGACGTGCCAAAGATCGTCGACTGGTACATGGACGGCAAGATCGAGATCGACCCGATGATCACCCACACGCTGAAGCTGGAGGACATCAACAAGGGTTTTGATCTGATGCACGAGGGCAAGAGCATCAGGAGCGTGGTGGTTTACTGACGAGAACCACCAGCCGCTGATACCGCGACTTGGACCGCGAAGAAGCAAGGCAATCGCTTCAGGTTTGCGCTGCCCCTCATTGCCCTGCCGGGCATTTCTCCCCGTATAGTGACGGGGAGAAAGACGCCTTCGCAAAGGATTTCGCCTATCTCCAGCGTTGCAGAAAGCGAGCCGAGATTGGGCCAGCCCCTTCTCCCCGTCACTATACGGGGAGAAGATGCCGGCAGGCAGATGAGGGGCGGCGCCGACCTTTGAAGCGACTGCGCTGCACCAACAGGTCCGGAGCGTTGCGGGGATAGCGACCACTCGAATATCATCGACGGGGCTTGGCGAAATCGCCCGGCTTCATACGCGTTGGAATGAACCATGTCCGCACCCGCCGTTTACGTCGACGCCGATGCCTGCCCGGTGAAGGCCGAGGTCGAGAAAGTCGCCGAGCGCCATGGCGTCGTCGTCACCTTCGTCTCCAATGGCGGCCTGCGCCCGTCACGTGACCCGATGATCCGCAACGTCGTCGTGTCCAAGGGCGCCGACGCGGCGGACGACTGGATCGTCGACAATGCCAAGCCCAACGACATCGTTGTGACATCAGATATCCCGCTTGCCGCCCGCACGGTGGCGCTCGGCGCCCATGTGCTTGGGCCGACCGGGCGCCCGTTCACGCCGGAAACGATCGGCATGGCGGTGGCGATGCGCGACCTCAAGCAGCATCTGCGCGAGACCGGCGAAAGCAAGGGCTACAATGCCAGTTTCGCGCCGCAGGACCGCTCGCGTTTTCTCGGCGAGCTCGACCGCATCTTGCGGCGTGCGTTGAAATCCGCCGCACCGGATTAGAACGCGATCTTGAGGCCCAGCTTGCCGCTGACGGTTGAACTGTCCTCGGACCATTTGCCGCGAATTTCAGTGCTGACGGTTGTCGATGAAGACATCTTCAGATTGAAGCCGGAGGACAGCGCCACCGAGAAGTCCGCATCCTCAAAATTGCTCTTCAGACCAGAAACGCTTGCCGTGTTCGAATAGCCGAAACGCTGCTGCAGATCCGCGCGCGCATAAGGGCTGATGACCATGCCGTTTCCGAGCTGGTAATCCGCGTAAACCCCAGGGTCGAACTTGATCGCGCCAAACGATAAACGGCTCTTTCCAAACTCAGTGCCGGCGTCGTCCGTGTATGCGTCGCCGGTAAAGGTAACGCCCAACAGCCCGCCACGAAGATCGAAACGCATGCGATCGGTCAAGTTGAAGATGCGGCCGATCGACCCTGTTATCGCGTAGCCTTGCGTGTCGTAGCTGCCGTCATTTCCCTTGACGTCCGTGTTGCCCAGGAACGCCGAGGCGGCCACAAGAGCATAGCTGGTGCCTTTACGATAAAGCCCATAGCCGCCGAACATGCCGCTTTTGTTGGTCGCGTCACCGACACCAAAAACGTCGACATTGACGTCAGCCGAGGCATAACCGCCGAACAGCCCCAGATTCAATCCGTGCTCGCTGTCGAATCCGAAATGCTTTGCCGCGTTGAAGTCGACACTGGCGGCAGCGGAGAATTCTTCGACGTCGAAGCTCGGTCCGTCAAAGACGTCGAAATCGTCCGAAACGGTGAAGCCGTCATGCTCCGTGTGGGCCAACTGGCCGGAAGCGAAAACGCCGAACGGTGAAGACTGGGCCGGCGGAGCTGCGATTGCGGGGCCGACTTCCGCCTGGATGATGTCGTCGGACAATTTGAGAAGAGCATCCAGGGACGTGTCGACAATCGCGCTATTGACGGTCACGCCGACGTAGCAGTCCGCCTGAAAGCCGCCCTCACTGTCGTCGATACAGGCGTTTGCCTTCGAGGGCAGCAAAACCAATGCAGCACCAATCGAAATTGAACTCGCGCACAGGCGCAAACACCAACTCCTGCCTTTCATTGTCCCCCTCCCCTGCTACTTGTGTCATCTGGCTTAAATATCAGGACATGCAATGCGCAGTTGAACTATGAAAAACATCACTGACTGCAGTAGATGCGGGTGCAACACTACGCCAGCGCTGGTAGGAGCATAACAAATTATCTCTGGCGTGGATATGATTTCGTCTGGACCGCTGGCTTCCGGCGGGCCGAAATGGTTGCGGCGGCTATCGTCCGGCTGGACCCCACGGCATCTCTAGAAACCGAGCTCGGCCAGATCGAAGGCTGGGTTGCGCCTTACGCTTCCTTTGATTTGGGTTCTGGTGTAAAAATTGCGGCGGTCTTCGGTCGGGCGGACACTTCGGCGACTTGAAGATGTCACGCGCCGAAACGAGCCCTTGCCATGAGCTACCGTCTTCTCCTGCGCATTGCTGTGGTCCTGCTGGTTTCCCTTTTCGGATCCCTCGGCGTTCGAGCCGCGGTCGAGGAAGGCCAGTCGCCACAGCCAGGCAAGCGGCTCGCGATCGTCATCGGCAACTCCGACTACCGGAGCGCCCGTCTCCCGCATCTGGCCAATGCTGCAAACGACGCGACCAGATTTTCTGAAAGCCTGAAGAGGCTGAAATTCGATGTGCTAACGGCAACCAACCTGTCGTCCGACGGGTTCACCGAGCTTTTCAAACAAGCCGAGGGCAAGTTGGCAGGCGCCAGCGCTGTCCTCATCTTCTACGCTGGCCACGGCGTGCAACTCGGGGGCGAGAACTATCTTCTGCCGGTCGATACGCCCAACGCCGAGAACCTGCAGGAGTTGATCGCGGGCGCGGTCAAGCTCAACGATGTGATTTCGAGATTTGCCAGCCGTGAAAGGCAGACCTTCGTGTTTCTTGATGCCTGTCGTAACAACCCGATGGGCAAAGGCCCCAGCGCCATGGACGGCCTCGCGCAGATCGAAGTCGGTGAAAACACGTTCATTGCCTTTGCAACACAGCCTGGCAACGTTGCTGTCGACGGCTCGGGCGACAACAGCCCCTTCACCACGGCATTGTTGAAGAACGTCGAAATTCCCGGGCTCAGCATTTCGGATATGATGATCCGGGTGCGCAACGAGACCGAGGCAATCACCATCGGGCGTCAGGTTCCGTGGGATCAGTCGAACCTTCGCGAGCAGTTTTACTTCACCGAGCAGCAAGTGCTCGACCCGGCCCAGCTCAGCGCCAGCCTGTCGCGCATCCTGGCCGATCCTGCCGCCAAGGAGAGGTTGAAGGTCGAGCTCGCTTCCAACGACCTGCAGACGGCCGTGCTGATCGTTGGCCAGACATTGCGTTCGGTCGAGGTTTCGCCCTTACCCGACGCTGCGGCCAAGCCCGCCGGCACGCAGGTCGCCAGCCTCGAGGGGGCCAGGCAGAGCATCGTCTCCGGACTTGAAGCGCTGATCGTCGGTACTTCGGCGACTGAAACGGATTCCCAAAAAGCGACCGATCTCGCGCGCAGCATCCAGACCGAATTGCGACGTTTGGGCTGCTATCGGATGACAGTGGACGGAAGTTGGGGCAAGGGCTCCGTGCGCGCGCTCGCCAACTACTACAAAAACACCGCGAGAACCGCATCTGCGACCGAGCCTACGGTTGAACTCCTGAGTGACCTGTTCCTGCACTCCGGGCGGGTTTGCAAGGACCCGGTGGTCGTGCGGAAGATCAAGCCGGCGAAGGTGGCATCAGAGGCGGCTCCGGCGCGCAAGGGGGCGGGCAACCGAAAAGCCGCAAGGTGGCAGCAGCAATCCTCGCGCCCGGTTGCACCTCCGCCCGACATCAGCGGCGGCATTGGGATCGGCGGGGTTTTCTAACGCACGCCGCAAATCGGAATCGATTTTTTGCTTCGCCACCTTCGGTTCGGAAAGGATCATGCGCAGATTTCAAAAGTGTTACAGTGTCCTTTCGCGTCCGAAAGGACGCTCGGCACCGTAGAAGACGGACCGCCATCAGAGGCCGGGCCATGACGACCGAGCTGCCCCTGAAGAAACCACTGCACCGCCACATGCAGTTCGCGGTGTCGGCCTGCATCGGTGTAGTGGCACTGGCGATCGCGCTGGTCTTGCGCACTCCGCTGGCCCTTTCGATCGGCGCCAATGCGTTTTTCGCCGCCTACACCGTCATCGTCGTCGCCCAGATGCCGCTGCTCACCGACCGCTATCTGAGCAAGAACGCGCGGGCCACCGACCAGCCGGTGCTGGTCATCTTTGCGGTGACGCTGATTGTCGTCACCGTCGCCATCATCTCGCTGTTCCAATTGATCAATCGGGAGGGCAGCGCGCACCCTGTCGAACTCACCTTCGCGCTGCTGTCGATCCCGCTCGGCTGGTTCACCATCCACGCCATGACAGCGCTGCACTACGCGCATGTTTACTGGGTCAACGATGAAGAGACCAACCCCGGCAGCAAAGCGAAACAGAAAAAGCCGGTCGGCGGTCTCGTATTTGCCGGTAAGGAACGGCCGGACGGCTGGGACTTCCTCTACTTCTCGACCACCGTCGGGATGACCTCGCAGACCTCCGATACCGCGGTCTCGACCACGCAAATGCGTCACATCGTGCTTTTGCATTCGATCCTGTCGTTCTTTTTCAATACAGTGATCGTCGCCGCAGCGGTCAACCTCGCCGTCAGTCTCGGGAGCCGGTAGTATCGGGCAGCTCGTAATAATTCCGTGATCGGATGAAACATCGCTTTGGCTGGCAACGTATTGGGAGGAGAACGATCGGAAAGGCCGACTGAACGGCCGGGAGGACGCGAAAGAATGGAATCGGTTGCCAGGAGCCAATCCACCGTCGGGCCAGATACTGCCCTCCCGAAGGATGCGACGCTGATCTACCGGCAGTCGCGCTGGACGCGGCTGACGCACTGGCTCTGGGCCATCTCGCTGTTCTTCATGCTGCTTTCCGGCCTGCAGATCTTCAACGCCCGCCCACAGCTCTATATCGGCAAGGAGTCGGGATTTGCGTACAACAACACCGTCTTCGCCATTGGCGCCGAGAACACCGCAAACGGCCCGCGCGGCTACACCGAAATCTTCGGCAAACGCTTCGACACAACCGGTGTGCTCGGCTGGTCGGGGCCGGCGGGTCGGGAGACGTCCCGCGCCTTCCCGTCCTGGGCGACGATCCCCTCTTATTATGACCTCGGCACCGCCCGCGTTGTCCATTTCTTCTTCGCCTGGATACTGACCACGACACTGGTCGTGTGGCTGGTCGCCAGCCTGGTCAACGGCCATCTGCGCCGCGATCTGGCCCCGCGCATCGACGATCTCAGGCGTTTGCCGCGAGACATCGTCGATCATGCCAGGCTCAAGTTCCGTCACACGCGCGAATACAACACGCTGCAGAAGATGGCCTATGGCGGCGTAATGTTCGTGCTGCTGCCGCTGATGATCATCACCGGCCTTGCCATGTCGCCGAGCATGAACGCGGCGCTGCCGTTCCTCAACGATCTGCTCGGCGGACGGCAGACGGCGCGGACCATTCATTTCATTGTAATGCTGCTGCTCGTCGCCTTCTTCATTATCCATATGCTGATGATCTTCGCCGCCGGCCCGATCAACGAGCTGCGTTCCATCATCACCGGCTGGTACCGAACCGATCCGCCGGCGCATCGCGGCAAGGCGCCGGAAAGGAGTGCGTGAGATGGCGAAGTTTGTGATCAGCCGCAGGAAATTCCTGACCTCGGCCAGCCTCGGCGTCTCCGGTATCATGCTGTCGGGTTGCGATGCCTTCGACAGCCAGCTTCGCGTCGGCGACGGCCTGCGCAGCTTCCTCGAAGCCGCCAACGGACTGACGTGGCGCGCGCAACGTCTGCTCGCCGGCGATTCGCTGGCGCCGGAATTCACCGAAGCCGACATTCGCCAGCCGCAGCGGCCGAACGGCGTCACCGCGCCGGACGACGATGTCTACAAGGGTCTGCTCGCCAACAATTTCGCCGACTGGCGGCTCGAGGTTTCCGGCCTTGTCGAAAAGCCGCTGTCGCTGACCCGCGAGCAGCTGATGAACATGCCAAGCCGCACCCAGATCACCCGCCACGACTGCGTCGAAGGCTGGAGTTGCATCGCCAAATGGACCGGCACGCCGTTGTCGCTGGTGCTGGATCAGGCGGTGGTCAAGCCGCAGGCGCGCTACGTGATGTTCCATTGCCTCGACACGATCGACCGCAGCCTGTCCGGCGACATCAAATATTACGGGTCGATCGACCTGATCGATGCCCGTCATCCGCAGACGATCCTTGCCTATGGCTTGAACGGCAAGCCGCTGCCGGTCGAGAACGGCGCGCCGCTGCGTGTCCGCGTCGAGCGCCAGATCGGCTACAAAATGCCGAAATATCTCCGCAAGATCGAGCTGGTCGACAGTTTCGCCGCTATCGGCGGCGGCAAGGGCGGCTACTGGGAGGACAATGGCTACGACTGGTACGGCGGCATCTGAGGCCATAGCTCCGCCATTTCCGATCAGTGTTTTAGCGCTTTTTGCTCAAGCGACCTTGTCGATCAGCGGCTTGAGCACCGGATGGATTTCCGGCGAGGCATGTTTGATGAGTGTCAGCAGCGCGCGCTCGTTCTCATGCAGCGGCCGGTCGCTGCCAATGCGCTCGGCCAGCCACTTCGCCTCGCTGGCGTCGATGGTTTCGGCGCGGCGGGCCAGCGCCTCGGCTGCCTTGTTCTTCGATTCCCATTCGGATTCGATATCACCCGGCGCGCTATAGGCTTCCATGATGCCGGCGAGACCGCCCGATACCATGCGGCCGAAGAAGCCGCCGATCTCCGGATGGGCCTGATCGGAAAGAATCCCGGCGCAGCGCCACGTCGCGTACCGGCGCTTCGTAGCCGGCCGAGCACATGACGAAATTGGCGATCGCCTTGACGAAGAGATCGTTCCAGGATGGGTCATTGTGGACCGCCGCGGTCCGCTCGTTGATCTTGAATAGCATCTCGGCCTCGGCGCGAGTGATCGCAATGTTGCCGTCGCCGCCATGGGCGTAGAGAATGCGGCGCAGAAGCTCAACCTCGGCTTTGGCGATCAGGCCAGGAACCAGCTTGCCGCCGTGCATCAGTGGCCCCTTGCCGTCGATGACGGCATGGGCGACCTGCTCCAGCGCATAGGCGCAAAGCCCGTTCGGCGAGGATTTCGCCCTTTCCAGCACATGCACCAGCAATTCGAGTTCGGTCCAGCTGTCGACCATGCCGTCGCGCGAAATCGCTCGGACCAGCCAGTCGGCATCGTCCTGCGAGATATAGCCCGCCGGCTTTTCCTGATGAACGATGAACTCGGTGACGGCTTCGATGAAAAAGTCCGGCCATTCCGCGCATTTGTGCTTGGCCGTTGCGTCGAGCGCAAACAGCGCCTCGGCCTCGCCGCGCGTCACCACACCATCGCCGAACACTTCGCGACGCAGCATGACGACATCCTCGGCCGTGATGCGGTCCTTCGAGGTCATGATCAATCCGCCCATTTTCGTTCCCCGTCCAAACGTCGTTTGGACCCATATATCGGCAGTGTCTTGAGAAACCGGCAAACCGCGTGGTTAGCGAAGACTTGTCGGTAAGGTGTCGCTGGCAGGTGACAAGGTGTCGCCCACAGGCTATGGATGAAGAGTCGAGGGCTCAAATTGAGTCCTACCTGTTTGCGGGAGAGAGCAGCGAGAGCTGCCGCCGAAGGGGAAATCGCCCGAAATCTCTCAGGCAAAAGAACCGTAGACGGGAAAGACACTCTGGAAAGTCGGGGCTTGCCCCCGCGCCGAAGGTGTAAGCGCTGCCGACAGAGTTACGGGGCGCGAGTCTCTCAGGCTTCAGACAGAGGGGCACGGACTGGTCGCCATTCGCGGCCGATTGCGTGCGACTCTGGAGATGACATGACGGGCGACGACACCAAACACCTTCCCCTCGAAGACCTGCACGTGGCCGCCGGTGCGCGCTTTGGCGCGTTCGCCGGCTGGTCGATGCCGCTGACCTATCCGGCCGGCGTGATGAAGGAGCACCTTCATGCCCGCGAACATGCAGGGCTGTTCGACATCTCGCACATGAAGCTGTTCGAGATCAGTGGCTCGGGCACCGTCGCACTTCTGAACCGAGCCTGCCCGTTAGACGCCGGCGCGCTTGAGATTTCCCAGTCCAAATACACGTTCCTTCTCAATGAAGCCGCCGGCATCCTCGACGATCTGATCGTCACCCGGCTCGGCCAGGCACGCTTCATGGTCGTCGCCAATGCCGGCAATGCCGAAGCCGACGAAAAGCACCTGCGCGCCCTTGCCATGGATTTTGACGCAAAGGTGGACGCACTCGACCGCATCTTCCTGGCGATCCAGGGGCCTGAAGCCTGGGCCGCCCTATCCCGCGGCGGCATCGAAACCGGATCGCTGCTGTTCATGCACGGCTTTGAGCCCCGCGAGAACTGGTTCATGAGCCGGTCGGGCTATACCGGTGAAGACGGTTTCGAGATCGGCCTGCCGGAAGCGGACGCGCGAAATCTCGTCGCCAAACTGCTCGTGGACGAGCGCGTGATGTGGGTTGGGCTGGCCGCCCGCGACAGCCTGCGGCTCGAAGCAGGGCTGTGCCTGCACGGACTGGACATCACGCCTGAGATCGACCCGGCCAGCGCCGGGCTGATGTGGGCGATCCCAAAGGAGGTTCGCGCCTCTGGCGCTTTCATCGGCGCCGACGCATTGCGTGCAATCCTGGAGCGCGGCCCGGCGCAGAAACGCGTCGGCCTGAAGCCGGAAGGCCGCCAGCCGGTGCGCACCGGCGCTGCCCTTTTCGACGCCGACGGCGATCCCGCCGGCCACGTCACCTCCGGCGGCTTCGGCCCCTCGGCCACCCATCCGGTCGCCATGGGCTACGTCCTGACAGCGCTGGCCAAACCTGGCACAAAACTCTTCGCCGACGTTCGCGGGACGAAAATCCCGGTCGATATCAATCCCCTGCCCTTCACGCCGCATCGCTACCGCAAAGGATGAACCTTCTCATGGCAAAAACCTATTTCACCGAAGATCACGAATGGCTCCGCGTCGAAGGCGGTGTCGCCACCGTCGGCATCACCGACTACGCACAGGAGCAGCTCGGCGATCTCGTCTTCGTCGAATTGCCGGAGCTTGGGAAAAAGCTGGTCAAGGGCGATACGGCCGTCGTGGTCGAATCCGTCAAGGCGGCATCGGACGTCTATGCACCGGTCGACGGCGAGGTCACCGAGGCCAACACCTCGCTCTCGTCGGACCCGTCTCTGGTCAATTCGGCAGCGACCAGCGACGGCTGGCTGTGGAAGATGAGGCTGGCCGATGAAAGCCAACTCGAAGGTCTCCTGGATGAGGCCGCCTATAAAGCCCATATTGGTTGATAGAAGGACCAGGAAAGATGACCGCAGCACCCTACTCCTTCTCGGCCCGCCATATCGGCCCCGGCCTCAATGACGTCAGAGCCATGCTGGCGACGATCGGCGTTCCCTCCGTCGAGACGCTGATCAGCCAGGCTGTGCCGAAATCGATCCGGCTCGACCGGCGGCTGGCCTTGCCGGCCCCGGCGAGCGAAGCGGAGGCGCTGGCCGAGCTTTCAGCGACAATGGCGAAAAATACAGTTCTGAAGAGCTTCATCGGCGCCGGCTACCACGGCGTCCACGTGCCGCCGGTCATCCAGCGGAATCTGTTCGAGAATCCGGCCTGGTATACGGCTTACACGCCCTACCAGGCCGAGATCAGCCAGGGCCGGCTCGAAATGCTGTTCAATTTCCAGACGCTGGTCACTGAGCTGACCGGGCTGCCGGTGGCGTCTGCCTCGCTGCTCGATGAAGCGACGGCGGTGGCCGAGGCGGTCGGCATTGCGTTACGCCATCATCGCGACAAGCGGACCAAAGTGGCGCTGGCCGGCACGCCGCATCCGCAGACGCTCGACGTCGTGCGCACCCGCGCCGAACCGCTCGGCATCGAGGTCGACGGCGAAACCATCGACGACAATACCGCCGCTCTGCTGGTCTCCTGGCCCGACACGTTTGGCGTCTATGGCGACCACAAGGCGGCAATCGAGAAAGCCCGTGCCACCGGCGCGCTGGTCGTCTTCATTGCCGATCCGCTCGGGCTGACGCTGACCGAAGCGCCGGCAAAGCTTGGCGCCGACATCGCCGTCGGCCCGATGCAGCGCTTCGGCGTGCCGATGGGCTTTGGCGGGCCGCACGCCGCCTATTGCGCCGTCTCCGACAGGCTGACGCGGCTGATGCCCGGCCGCCTTGTCGGTCAGTCCACCGACAGCAAGGGCCGCCCCGGCTATCGCCTTGCGCTCCAGACGCGCGAACAGCATATCCGCCGCGACAAGGCGACATCCAACATCTGCACCGCGCAGGCGCTGCTCGCCAACATGGCGACGGCCTATGCGATCTGGCACGGCCCCGCCGGGCTGCAGGCGATTGCCGGCCGAACCCATGAATTGGCTAACCGGCTGGCTGCCGGTCTCAAAGCAGCAGGCGTTTCGGTGCTTGGCGCAAGCCGCTTCGACACGGTGACGGTGGAAGTGAAAGGCAGAGCCGGCGCGATCGCCGCCGCTGCTGAAAAGACCGGCCGGCTGCTGCGTGTCATCGACGCCGACCACATCGGCATCAGCTTCGATGAGACCTCGACCGATGCCGATCTGGACGCGATCGCGGCGCTGTTCGGCGCCAAGCCGGGCGCCACTACCGGCAGCACCATGCCCGGACAGCCTCGCGGCAAGGAGTTTCTCACGCAGCCCGTCTTCCACGACAACCGCTCGGAAACCGACATGATGCGCTTCCTGCGCCGGCTGGCCGACAAGGACCTGGCGCTCGACCGCGCTATGATCCCGCTCGGCTCCTGCACGATGAAGCTCAACGCCGCCGCCGAGATGATGCCGGTAAGCTGGCCTGATATCGCCAACCTGCACCCCTTCGCCCCGGCAAGCCATTCGGCCGGCTACCGCGCGATGATCGACGAGCTGGAAGGCTGGCTGGCGGAGATAACCGGCTTCGACGCGGTGACCCTGCAGCCCAATGCCGGCAGCCAGGGCGAATATGCCGGGCTGCTTGCCATTCGCGGCTATCACCGCTCACGCGGCGAAGGCCACCGCACGGTCTGCCTGATCCCGTCATCCGCGCATGGCACCAATCCGGCGAGTGCGGCGATGGCCGGCATGAGCGTCGTCGTCGTGCGCTGCACCGAAGACGGCAACATCGACGTCGATGACCTGAAAACCAAGGCGGACGAGCATGCGCAAGACCTCGCAGCGCTGATGTTCACCTATCCCTCGACGCACGGCGTTTTCGAGGAAGGCGCGCGCGACATCTGCGCCCTCGTCCACAGCCATGGCGGCCAAGTCTATTTCGATGGCGCCAACCTCAACGCGCTGGTTGGCCTCGCCCGGCCGGGCGACATCGGCGCCGATGTCTGCCACATGAACCTGCACAAGACGTTCTGCATCCCGCATGGCGGCGGCGGTCCCGGCGTCGGCCCGATCGGCATCAAGGCGCATCTGAAGCCGTATCTGCCCGGCCACGTCACCGAAGGCTCGGGTCATGCCGTGTCGGCCGCACCATTCGGCAGCGCATCGATCCTGCCGATCACCTGGATGTATATCCGCATGATGGGCGCTTCGGGCCTGAAGCAGGCGACCGAGACGGCGATCATTTCCGCCAACTACGTGGCGACGCGGCTCGAAGCGCATTTCCCGGTGCTCTACAAGGGCCGCCACGGACGCGTCGCCCATGAATGCATCCTCGACACCCGCGTGCTCAAGGACAGTGCCGGCATCAGCGTCGACGACATCGCCAAGCGGCTGATCGATTATGGTTTCCATGCGCCGACCATGTCGTTTCCGGTGGCCGGCACCTTGATGGTCGAGCCGACCGAGTCCGAGCCCAAGAGCGAGGTGGATCGATTCTGCGAAGCGATGATCGCGATATCGGGCGAGGCAGCCAAGGTGGCGAAAGGCGAATGGCCCTTGGCCGACAATCCGCTGGTCAATGCGCCGCATACAGCGGCCGAGGCGCTGGCCGGCCAGTGGACCCATCCCTATTCGCGCCTGGAGGCAGCCTACCCCGCCGGTGATGCCGACACATCAGCCAAATACTGGCCGCCGGTGTCGCGCATCGACAATGTCGGCGGCGACCGCAACCTCGTCTGCTCCTGCCCGCCGCTGTCGGAATATCTGGGGGCGGCGGAGTAGACCATGATCCCGAAAAGTGGAATCCGGTTTTCGGACAAGATCATGGTCTAACAAGAAGATAGAAGCCTCAATCAGGCAGAACGCAAGGCCGGCGCGTCGGCCTTGCTCGTCTTCTGGGCGACGACGCGATTTCGCCCGGCGCGCTTTGCCGCATAAAGTGCGGCGTCGGCTTCGGCCAGCACATGGTCGAGGCTGGTCCCATCCGTCCCGCCAAAGCCGATGCCGCCACTGACGGTGCTGCGCAACGGACCAAGCTGGGTGGCCACGATTTCCGTGCCGAAGGCGACGCTGATCTTGCTCGCAATGTCGTAAGCCTTCTCTTCAGTCATCCGCGACATGACGAGGACGAATTCCTCGCCACCCAGCCGGAAGGCGTCGACTCCGGTCCTGGCATATTTCCTGATGACAGCGGCGAAGCGGCGCAGAACCTGATCACCGACCGGATGACCGAATACGTCGTTCGTTTTTTTGAAATGATCGAGGTCGAACATGGCGACGGACATGAACGGGCCGAAAACCCGCTCACCGTAGAATGCCGTCAACGCCCGCCGGTTCATCAGCCCGGTCAATGGGTCGGTCATGGTCTCGGCCTTCAATTCGATCTGCGCCTGCAAGTGGTGCAGGGAGAGCGTCAGTGCGCCGAGCCCGGTCATGCAGGCGACCGCGACGACGGAATTCAACCGTTCGGCCCAATTGTCGGGCGCAACGCCGAGCTCCCATTGGCCCTCGACCAGCAGGACCGCGCCGCAAAGCACGAAGGACAGCGCACAGACGCAGCTCAGGAAGGAAACGACCAGCAATATCCGGCGATCGTGGCCACCTTTGATCCAGAACATCACCCCGATAAGCGAGAGCAGCGCCGTTACCGTCGCGTAGGTGACGATGAAGCCGACGCCATCAAGGCCCAGCGACGTCGCGCCTGCGCAAACCGCCATCGCAGCCACGGTCGGCAAGATGGCGCGCCTGTAGTCGCGCACGCCGAGATACTGCATGGCCGACAGGCAGAGGGTCAGGAAGCCCAGGCTGAGAAGCGCAAGCACAATCTGGCAAAGCCAGGGGCTGGGATGCCTGGCATAATGCCAGAACAAGACCACATGCGCGACGAGCACGAGAATGCCGCACGCCACCGTCAGCACATAGCGTGCCTGCGGCGCGGTGAACCAGATCGCAAACATGGTGATGCTGAGGCACGTGCCCGACAGCGCCGCCGCGAGCAGGAGCGAACTGTAATCCAACATGCGCTAGCAGCAGCCTTTTCACGGGTTCTGCCGCATTCTAGGCCACCGGCAGTGGACGGATACCGTTTTTCGGCCAACCTTCGGACGTAACCTTCGGACAAGGTTTACAAAGCGTCGATGCCCTCGACCCATTTCCGCCGCTTGGTTGTCGGATGGTTTTGCAGTAAGAGGCTCTATCCTCGAACGTAACAGGAACCTCCGTCGCCTGCCCGCAAAAAGCGTGGCAGTATCGGGTGGTGATTCGCAGCATCGGAATCCAGGACCAGCATGAACGACAGCAACGATCTTTTCAGCAATTTGGACAAGCAGCCGCAACCGGTTCGCGCCACCGCGCGCCCAGCCGACCCGCTGGTGCAGGCGGCGAAGCGCCCGGCATCCCGCGACGGCAGCGAGAGCTACAGTGCCGCCGACATCGAGGTTCTGGAAGGGCTGGAGCCGGTGCGGCGGCGGCCCGGCATGTATATCGGCGGCACCGACGACAAGGCGATGCACCATTTGTTCGCCGAGGTCATCGACAATTCGATGGACGAGGCGGTCGCCGGCCACGCGACTTTCATCGATGTCGAGCTTTCGGCCGACGGATATCTGGCGGTGACCGACAATGGCCGCGGCATTCCGGTCGATCCGCATCCGAAATTCAAGAAGCCGGCGCTCGAAGTCATCATGACGACGCTGCATTCCGGCGGCAAGTTCGACAGCAAGGTCTACGAAACCTCGGGCGGCCTGCACGGCGTCGGCGTCTCCGTCGTCAACGCGCTGTCGGACCATCTGGAGGTCGAGGTCGCGCGCGGCCGCCAGCTCTATCGCCAGCGCTTTTCGCGCGGCGTTCCGGTGACCGGCCTGGAGCAGCTCGGCGAGGTGCATAACCGCCGCGGCACCAGGATACGCTTCCATCCCGACGAGCAGATCTTTGGCAAGGGTGCGGCATTCGAGCCGGCGCGGCTCTACCGCATGACCCGCTCGAAAGCCTATCTGTTCGGTGGCGTCGAGATCCGCTGGACCTGCGATCCGTCGCTGATCAAGGAGAAGGACACGACACCGGCTAAGGCCGAGTTCCATTTTCCCGGTGGCCTCAAGGACTATCTGAAAGCCTCGCTCGGCGACGAATTCCAGGTCACCCGCGAAATCTTTGCCGGCAAAAGCGACAGGCAAGGCGGTCACGGCTCGCTCGAATGGGCGGTGACCTGGTTCGGCGGCGACGGGTTTCTCAATTCCTACTGCAACACCATTCCGACCGGCGAAGGCGGCACGCACGAGGCGGGCTTCCGCAACGTTTTGACCCGCGGCCTGCGCGCCTATGCCGAGTTGGTCGGCAACAAGCGCGCTTCGATCGTCACGTCGGAAGACGTCATGATCTCGGCGGCAGGCATGCTGTCGGTGTTCATCCGTGAGCCGGAATTCGTCGGCCAGACCAAGGACAGGCTGGCGACGATCGAGGCGATCAGGATCGTCGAGACTGCCATCCGCGACCCCTTCGATCACTGGCTGGCCGACAATCCGCAGGAAGCCTCGAAGCTGCTCGAATGGGTGATCGCACGTGCCGACGAACGGGTGCGCCGCCGCCAGGAAAAGGAAGTGTCGCGCAAGAGCGCGGTGCGCAAGCTGCGGCTGCCCGGCAAGCTCGCCGACTGCACGCAGAATGCCGCGGCCGGCGCAGAACTCTTTATCGTCGAGGGCGATTCGGCCGGCGGCTCGGCGAAACAGGCGCGCGACCGCGCCAGCCAGGCGGTGCTGCCGCTGCGCGGCAAGATCCTCAACGTCGCCAGCGCCGGCAACGACAAGCTGGCCGGCAACCAGCAGATTTCCGACCTGATCCAGGCGCTTGGCTGTGGCACGCGGTCAAAATACCGCGATGAGGATCTGCGCTACGACCGGATCATCATCATGACCGACGCCGACGTCGACGGCGCCCATATCGCTTCGTTGCTGATCACCTTCTTCTATCAGGAGATGCCGAGCCTGGTCCGCGGCGGCCATCTCTATCTGGCGGTGCCGCCGCTCTACTCGATCCGGCAAGGCGGCAAGGTCGCCTATGCCCGCGACGACGCGCACAAGGACGAACTTCTGCGCACCGAGTTCACCGGGCGCGGCAAGGTCGAAATCGGCCGCTTCAAGGGGTTGGGCGAAATGATGGCCGCCCAGCTCAAGGAAACCACCATGGACCCGAGAAAGCGCACGCTGCTCAGGGTCGATGTGATCGACGCCGAGGCGGCGACCAAGGACACGGTCGACGCGCTGATGGGCACCAAGCCGGAAGCCCGCTTCCGCTTCATCCAGGAACGTGCGGAATTCGCCGAGACGGAAGTGCTGGACATCTGAGCGTTCTAGGGTTCGGACCCATAAACGCGTGGCAAGCCGCGCGTCGATGACTGCCGGGTGATCAGCGGGATCGTCCACGTTCTGAAGTCCGGCGGGCGCTGGATCGATGCGCCGCCCGACTATCGGCCGCGCAAGACCGTCTACAACCACTATGTCCGCTGGGCGGCCAAGGGCGTCTGGGCTGACCTCTTTCACGCTCTCGCCAGCGCCGGCGGCCCGCCGGCCCAAGTGCTCATCGGCTCCTCCGCCGTGAAGGCGCACCGCTCGGCCTCGGGCGGAACGGGGGGAGCGCAATCAGGCCATCGGCCGTTCGCGCGGCGGGCACACGACCAAAATCCACGCGCTGACCGATCGTGAATGCCGGCCCATCGCCTTCCAGCTGACCGGCGGCCAGGTCGCTGATTGCACGGCAGGATCAGCTTTGCTGAAGCAGATGCCGGCCGCCCGAATCCTCATGGCGACAAGGGTTACGACAGCAACGCCATTCGCCGCCAGGTCGAGGCGAAGGCACGATGCCGAACATCCCCCCCAAGGCCAACAGGCGTTGGAACAACTGCTTCTCGCCCGTGCTCTACCGCGACCGCAACGCCATCGAGCGCATGTTCTGCCGCCTCAAGGACTTCCGCATCGCAACCCGATACGGCCGTCTTGCCGTCAACTTTCTCGCTGCCATCTGCATCGCCGCGACCGTCAACTACTGGTTATGAGTTGTCCTCCGCTCTGTTAGATTTCAACCAGTGAGAGGATTCCAGCGGCGGAGAGGGAGTTGCCCACAGTTGGCATGGCCACAATCGGCATCATCACCGCGGGACCTGGGCGGCCGATCGAGGGGTTCAAAGCGGGGCTCAAAGAACTGGGGTTTGTCGAGGGTCACAGCATACGCTTTGAACAACGATCGGCCGATGGTGATTTGAGCCGGATTCCTGCATTCGCCGCTGAACTGCTTCGACTGAAGGTCGACCTTGTCGCTGTCATCGGCGCAGTGACCGCTCGCGCGGTTCAGTAGGCAACAACGCAGCTACCGATCATTTATTCTGTTGTTGTCGATCCGGTGACCGATAGCCTTGCCGCGTCCATGGAGAAGCCAGGCGGCAATATGACAGGCGTGACGAGCTTCGATCCGAACCAAGCTCGGTCCCATGTCGAGTTGCTGAAGGCTGTTGCGCCAACTCTGGATCGGGTCGCGATCATCAGCGACCAGGGCGTGTCCGATTGCCTTTCAGCTTCGAATTCCAAAGCGGCACGGGAGCTTGGCCTTGCCCCGCAGGTTCTTCGCGTCAGCGGTCCTCAGCCTGATATCGAGGGCGCGTTCACGGCGATGGAGCACGGGCGGGCCGGAGCCCTCATCGTTCTGGAAGAACCCGTCATTTCGGCGCACCGCACCAGAATTGCCGAGCTTGCGATTTCCTATCGGCTGCCGACTGTCTTCCCCAGGGAGCAGATCGATGCGGGCGGCCTGTTCTGTTACGGCACAAGCCTGAGAAACGCGACCCAGCAGATGACGCAGAGCGCAAAGAAGATTCTCAATGGAAGCAGCCCCGGCGACTTGCCTGTCGAGGTTTTGTCCCAGCATGAGTTGGTCGTAAACCTGCGGACCGCACGAAGGCTTGGTCTCGCAGTGCCCACAACGATCATCGATCAAGCCGTCCAAGTGATTGATTAGCTTCACTGCTATTGTGGCGCCACGCTTTCCCAGCAAGCCTAAGCCTATGTTGGGGCACCTCGCCATCCGAGGCAGCCGGCTTTCTGGGTTGCCATGGCTAAATTATGAGTCTGGACCCTTGTACGTGAGCACCGGAAGCGCAGGAAACCATCGTTTGCGGGCCGGCATCACCTGAATATCGACATACCTACGCCGCAGCGATTGCCAGCGCATGGCCACGCGCGTTTTCGCGCAGCGCATCGAGATGGATCGATTTGACCAATCCGGCGAGATCGCCTTCGGCGGACTGCCCGCCCAATTCCTTCAGCATCAGCCAACTGACTTCCTGGACGCCGGCAAGGCGCTTGCCATTGGCGACCTCGCGCCAGATCTTTAGCGCACGCAGAATGATCGCGTGCGTGACCGCGGCAAGGCCGGCGCTGCGGAACAGCGCCTGCAGCGCCACGTCGTGCCCGCCGGCCAGCAGCGCTCTCACCCGTTGCTCGGATTGCTGGCTGAGCGCAACCAGCGCCGAGCCGAAGAAGTCGACCTTGCCATGCGCGATGGTGCGAATGATGAAGCTTGCGGTCAGGTCGTCGCGCAGGCGCAGATGCTCGATAAGCGCCGCATGTTCTTCCTGGCGCGTGCCCTCGATCAGCGTCATGGAAGCTTTGACACAGGCGTCGCGCATGACGCGCTCGGTTCTGGCACGGCCCATCAGCGCCACCACCAGCGGCGAGCCTTTAAGCGTTTCACCAAGTTTTATCAGAAGCATATGCCGGCAGTCGGCAGGCAGGCGCGCATCGGAAATCAGCGCTTCGCGCACCGAAGGCAGATGGCCATGGCGTTCGGCGATACGGCGGAAGCTGAGCGAAGCGATGTCGGCGCCGCTGTTGGCGAGAAGCGTGGCGCAGGCTTCCGGCTCGCCGATTTCGGCGATCGCCGCTGCGACCGCCATGGAGACACGCGCACGATCCGCGATCAGTTTCTGCGTCGCCTTTTGGCCACCGGCAACGCGGTCGATCAGATCGGCATCGGTGAGCATCGGCGAACGTGCCAGCACCAGGCTTGCAACTTCCGGTTGATCGGACGCCAGCGCGCTGATGATCTGCAGCGGCGCGTGATGGCTCATCGACAGCGCTTCTGCAATCGCCAGCCGCACTTTCGACGAGGCATCGTCGAGCAGCAGCGTCAGCGCGGCCTCCGCCGCGCAGCGATCCTCGAAAGGCAGATCGGCATTGATGTAGGCGCGAGCCAGAGCGCCTGCCGCAGCGGCGCGCTCCGAAACCCTCGCCGTGTAGATCCATTTCAGGAAATGCGAAACAACCATGCCGTCCGCTGCGCCCCTAACCCGAGTCCGTTCCCGTCCCGTGACGACCGTAGGCAGAAATGGTTTACGAACGGTTCACCATGTTTGTTAACTGGCTTGCGAGCGCGGTATGCAGCGCCTATCAACCTTTCCTTAGGGCGACATGGTCCCTTTCGGAAAGTACGCTCTAACACTTTGAATCTTCGCATCGTGCTTTCCGAAAAATCGATTCCGATTTCGGGCCGATGCGGCAGCGGAGGACATCGATCATGGCCGGGCTTTATCTGGAAGAGTTCGTCGTCGGCCATGTCTTCCGGCACACGCTGCGGAAAACCGTCACTGAAAGCGACAACATGCTGTTTTCGGTAATGACGCTGAACCCGCAACCGCTGCACATCGATTTCGACTTCGCCGCCAAAAGCGAATGGGGCAAGCCGCTGGTCAATTCGCTGTTCACGCTGGGCCTGATGATCGGCATTTCGGTGAACGACATCACCGTCGGCACCACCATCGCCAATCTCGGCATGAAGGAGACGGTGTTTCCGCATCCGGTCTTCCACGGCGACACGATCCGCGTCGAGACGACGGTGGTGTCGGTGCGCGACTCCAGGTCGAAGCCGGACCGCGGCATCGTCGAGTTCGAGCACCGCGCCTACAACCAGAACGACGTGCTCGTCGCCAAATGCACGAGGCAGGCGATGATGATGAAGAAGGCGGCCTGACCGATGCGCTCGCTGCTGTTCGTTCCCGGCGATTCCGAAAAGAAGCTGGAAAAGGCGTTTGGCGCGGGCGCCGACGTGGTCATCGTCGATCTCGAGGATTCGGTTGCGCCACAAAACAAGGCTTTGGCACGCGACATCGCCGCACGGTTCATCACCGAACACAGGCATCAAACCAGATCCGCAATCTATGTCCGCATCAACGATCTCTCGACCGGCCTGACCGATGACGACCTGGCGGCACTCGTGCCAGTGAAACCCCACGGCATCATGCTGCCGAAGTCGAACAGCGGCCAGGATGTCCAGCATCTCTCGGCCAAGCTCAGGGTGCACGAGGCCGAAAGCGGGCTGCCGGATGGTGCGATAAAAATCCTGCCGATCATCACCGAAACAGCTGCCGGCGTGCTGGCGGCTGCGACCTACGCCAACGCAAGTGCGCGGCTTGTCGGCGTGACCTGGGGTGCGGAAGATCTATCGGCAGCAATCGGTGCGCGCACGGCCCGCGACGAGAATGGCCGCTACACCGATGTGTTCCGCTTCGCCCGCACCATGACCATCCTCGCCGCGGGTGCCGCGGAAGTCGCGGCGATCGACACGGTTTTTCCGCACTTTCGCGACGTGGCCGGCTTCGAGGCGGAATGCGCCGAGGCAGAGCGCGACGGCTTCACCGGCAAGATGGCGATCCATCCGGCCCAAGTGCCGGCCATCAACGCCGCCTTCACGCCGTCGGCCGAGGCGGTGAAACACTCCCTGGTGATCGTCGAGGCATTCGAGGCGGCTGGAAATCCCGGCGTCGTCGGCATCGATGGCAAGATGTACGACCGGCCGCATCTCAAGCTGGCAGAGCGACTTCTGGCGCGAGCCAGAGCGGCAGGGATTTCGGCCTAAAATTTTCCCAGCCTAATCTTTTCTCCAGCGAGGCCGGCTCATTGAAAATATCTCGCTGACGCTGGCATAGTCCATATAGCCGAGACGGCCGACATTGCCCGCCTTGACGATATCGAACATGCCGTCTTTCAGAAATGCATCGTCGATATGCACGCCGACGACTTCGCCGGCAACGACGACAGCGCCGGTCAGCGTCCCGTCCAGCGCCTTTGGCCGCAGGATCTCTGTCACCCGGCATTCAAGCGCCGCGGGCGCTGCCGCCACGCGGGGCGGCGCAACAAGGCGCGACGGCGCCATGGTGAGATCGGCATAGTCGAATTCGGTGACGCCGCGCGGCGCATCGACCGCCGTGCGGACCATTTTTTCAGCAAGATCGCGGCTGACGAGATTGGCGACGAACTCGCCTGTTTCTTCGGCGAAGGTCGCGCTGTCCTTCTCGCCTTCGGACGAAAACCACACGATGAAGGGCCGCGTCGAAAACGCATTGAAGAAGGAATAGGGGGCGAGGTTGACCTCGCCGGCCTTGTTCACCGTCGAGATCCAGCCGATCGGCCGTGGCGCCACGATCGCCTTGGACGGGTCATGCGGCAGCCCGTGACCTTTAGACGGCTCGTAGAACATTCAGCCCACCCACGGCCCCGCATAGTCGGCATAGAGCTTTGCCGGATCAGGCCGCGGCCGCTCCGGCGCCGGCCCCTGATAGGAGCCGATATGGACGAATCCGACGACCCGCTCATGCGGCGCCAGCCCCAGGATCGCCCTGCCCTCCGGCACATCGGAATACCAGTTGCTGATCATGTTGGTGCCATAGCCCAGCGCATTGGCTGATATCATCAGGTTCATCGCCGCCATGCCGCCGGACAGGAACATCTCCCATTGTGGGATTTTTGGGTTTTCCTTCGGGCTCGACACCACGCCGATCACCAGCGGCGCGCGCGAAAAGCGCGCCAGTTCCTGGTTGTAGCGGCCCTCTGGCAACGGCCCTTCGCGTTGTTCGGCAAGGCTTGCCAACTTCTTGCCGATCTCGACGCGTGCCTCGCCCCGGTAGAGGATGAAGCGCCAGGGCTCGAGCCGGCCGTGGTCCGGCACCCGCGAGGCGGCGGCAATCATCGTCGCGATGTCAGCGTCGCTAGGTGCTGGTTCCTTCAACTCCGGGATCGGCGCGGAATTTCGGGTCAGCAGAAAATCGATGATCGGCGACGCCATGGGCGCAAGTCTCCTTGGAATTTAAGCTGAAGCGCACCATCGGGCATCGGGCGGCTCGCGGCAGCGGCGCGGCGCGCCGACAAAGAGCCTCTAGCAGAAGCTGATCGGACTCTTAAGCCTTGAAATTGCCACCGCCTTGGGCTTCAACGCAAGGCATGTTTGAGGGGACATTGCGACTTTTGCTGATCTGGCTCGCTGCCGCGCTGTTGATGGTGCCGGTGTCGCTTGCGGTCGCTCAGGATGCGGACGGACTCGGAGACCTGAAACTTCCCGGAATTTCGAGCTATGCGCCTCCGAAAAGCGATGCACCGCTGGCATCGGGGAGCAGCGGGGCGATCACGCTGTCGGCGCAATTGACTGACAAGGGCGCCGACATCACACGCGGCATCGTCTGGCGCGTCTTCAAGCCTGACCCCATCGGCGACGGCAAGCTGCCGATGGTCGCTTCCGCCCATGGCGGCAGCGCGGTGTTCCAGCTCGAGCCCGGCAGCTATCTGGTCCATGCCTCTTACGGCCGGGCCGGCGCCACCAAGCGCATCACCGTCGGCAAGGACGCCAAGCGCGAAAGCCTGGTGCTCGATGCCGGCGGACTCAAGCTCGACGCCGTGCTGTCGGGCGGGGTGCGCATACCGCCGAAGAAATTGCGCTTTTCGATCTATGAAGGCCAAGCCGAAGCCAATCACGATCGCGCCCTGATCATACCCGACGTCGAGCCGAACAGCGTCGTGCGGCTGAACGCGGGCGTCTATCACGTCGTCTCGACCTATGGCTCGGTGAATGCGGTCATCCGCTCCGACATCCGCGTCGAGGCCGGCAAGCTGACCGAAGCGGCCGTCGAGCACCGTGCGGCGGAGATGACCATGAAGCTGGTACGCGAGTCGGGTGGAGAGGCGATTGCCGACACCTCCTGGTCGTTGCTCAACGAATCCGGTGATCCCATCAAGGAAACCGTCGGCGCCTTTGCTTCGATGGTGCTTGCCGAGGGCGACTACACCATCATCGCCAAGAACCGCGACCGGATCTACCAGAAGGATTTTACCGTCGTGGCCGGGCAGAACAAGGAAATCGAGGTTTTGGCCACGGAGGCTTCGGCGATGGATCCTGAGGAAGGCGCGGACTAACCGTCCGGACACTGCCCTGTAGATTCGGGTCCAGCAGCCTATGATTTGTCGATCAGGCCGCCTTGCGTATGCGTCGCGGCAGGAATTGGCCGCGGCCGCGCGCCTCGGCCGGCGCCAGATCGAAAACGCCACGATGGAGGCGGTCGAGCAAAGCCTTGCGGTCGCGCAGCGGCTCCAGTTCGTCCCATCCCAACACGTCGCCGATGCGCACGTCGATCGATTTGCCCGACAGCCGCGCGAATTCGTGGATGAGTAGGGAAATGCGCAGCGTCAGCGAAGCCCTACCGACTAACTTCGCCACACGCCCGTCACGCTCGGCCATGTTCATCGGTCCGCTGACCAGGTGGAACAGCCGGCCGTTCTGGCCGGAAAAGTGCATTGGGACAACCGATGCCTTGGCATCCTGGACGAGACGGGCCGGAAACATCTTCCACGGCAGATCACGCGCCCGGCCAAAACCTTTCGGCGCGGTGGCGACGCCGCCCGCGGGGAAGATGACGATGATGACGCCCTCTTTCAGCAGCCGCACCGCCTCATGGCGCACCGCCATGTTGTTCCTGAGCGCGTCCTTGGTCTCGGAAAAGTCGATCGGCAGCGAATAGGGCTCCATCTCGCGGATCTTGAGCAGATCCTTGTGGATCATCACACGGAACGGGCGCTGAAGCTGCTCGGCCAGCGAGAGCACCGCAATGCCGTCGCCGATCCCAAACGGATGGTTGGCGACGATCACCAGCGGCGTGTCAGGCAATTTTTCCGGCGGCCATTGGCCGGTGGTCCGCACCTCGACATCGATCAGCTCCAGCATGCGGCTGAACACGCGCTCGCCGGTCGGCACCACATGGCGCCGCCAAAAGTCATAGAGGGCCGCGAAGCGGTCGCGACCGGACAGGCCTTCGATGGAGTGGATGAACCAGCGCGTCAATGCCGGCTGATGCGGGCTGGCATAGGAAAGCTCGGGAAACGGTCTTTCGCGCAACTTCAGCTTGAGCATGAGGGCTCGTTACAAGGCTGGCGTGACAAGCATGTGAAATGGCAGGCATGTGAAATAGCGGCATGTGAAAATGGCGGTGGATCGCTCCACCGCCATTCCGTCGACAAATCCGGCTGAACTCAGGCCGCTCGTTTGCGCCTGCGGTCGGGCGTTACCGCCTCTTCGGCCAGCATTGCCACCGCCTTGCCAAGGCCAAGCGACTCCTGGTCGCGCGAGCCGAGCCGGCGGATGTTGACCGTCTCTTCCTCCGCCTCGCGCTTGCCGCAGACGAGGATGACCGGAACCTTGGCCAGCGAGTGCTCGCGGACCTTGTAGTTGATCTTCTCGTTGCGAAGATCGGTCTCCGCCAACAGTCCGGCTGCCTTCAGTTGCGCGACGACCTTTTGCGAGTAATCGTCGGCATCGGAGGTGATCGTTGCAACCACCACTTGCAGCGGTGCGAACCACAGCGGGAAATGGCCGGAATAATTCTCGATCAGGATACCGAGGAAGCGCTCCATCGACCCGCAGATGGCGCGATGCACCATCACCGGCTGCTTCTTTTCCGAATCGGAACCGATGTAGAAGGCGCCGAACCGTTCCGGCAGGTTGAAGTCGACCTGCGTGGTGCCGCATTGCCAGTCGCGGCCGATGGCGTCCTTCAGCACATATTCGAACTTCGGCCCGTAGAACGTGCCCTCGCCCGGATTGACGCCCGTCTTGATCCGGTTGCCCGACCGCGCCGCGATCTTGTCGAGCACGTCCTGCAGCACGCCCTCGGCATGATCCCACATCGCGTCGGTGCCGACCCGTTTTTCGGGGCGGGTCGCCAGCTTGACGGTGATTTCGTCGAAGCCGAAGTCGGCATAGGTCGACAGGATCAGGTCGTTGATCTTGATGCACTCGTCGGCGAGCTGTTCCTCGGTGCAGAAGATGTGAGCATCGTCCTGGGTAAAGCCGCGCACGCGCATCAACCCATGCAGCGCGCCGGACGGCTCATAGCGATGCACATTGCCGAATTCCGCAAGTTTTACCGGCAGATCGCGGTAGGACTTCAGCCCGTGTTTGAAGATCTGGACGTGGCCGGGGCAGTTCATCGGCTTCAGCGCAAACATCCGGTCGTCGTCGGTGTCGTCGCCGGCAACCGTCACCTTGAACATATTGTCCCGGTACCAGCCCCAGTGGCCTGACGTCTCCCACAGGCTCTTGTCGAGCACTTGCGGCGCGTTGACTTCCTGATAACCCTGCTCGTCGAGGCGGCGGCGCATGTAGTTGACCAGGTTCTGGAACATTCTCCAGCCCTTGGCATGCCAAAAGACGACGCCCGGCCCCTCCTCTTGGAAATGGAACAGGTCCATCTCGCGGCCGAGCTTCCGGTGATCGCGCTTTTCGGCTTCCTCCAGCATCATCTGGTAGGCATCGAGCTGCGCCTGGTCAGCCCAGGCCGTGCCGTAGATGCGGGTCAGCATCGGGTTGTTGCTGTCGCCGCGCCAATAGGCGCCGGCCACCTTCATCAGCTTGAAGGCGCTGCCGATCTGCCCGGTCGAGACCATATGCGGGCCGCGGCAGAGGTCGAACCAATCGCCCTGCGCGTAGATCTTGAGGTCCTGATTTTCGGGGATGGCTTCGATCAGTTCCAGCTTGTAGCGCTCGCCCTTCTCGGCAAAGATTTTTTTCGCCTTCTCGCGCGACCACACCTCTTTGGTGAACGGCTTGTTGCGCGCGATGATCTCGCGCATCTTTTTCTCGATCACCGGGAAATCGTCGGGCGTGAACGGCTCGTTGCGGGCAAAATCATAGTAGAACCCGTTCTCGATCACCGGGCCGATGGTCACCTGTGTACCCGGCCACAATTCCTGCACGGCTTCGGCCAGCACGTGTGCTGCGTCGTGGCGGATGAGCTCCAGCGCGCGCGGGTCTTCGCGGGTGATGATCTCGACCTTGCCGGACTTGCCGAGCGGATCGGAAAGATCGCGCACCACGCCATCGATCGAGTAGGCGACCGCCTTCTTGGCCAGCGACTTAGAGATCGATTCTGCCAGGCCGGCGCCGGTCATCGCCGCGTCGTAGTCGCGGACGGAGCCATCGGGAAATGTCAGGGAAACGGAATTCAGCATAAAATTCTCCTATCCAGTCCCGCAAACGAGCGCGGGTGGTGAATTGCACGTCGCCCAAGAGTGTGCAGCGGTTTTGGGGCTACGACATGCACAAGGTAAACGCCGGATGTGCGTCCGGCGGCAGTCTTTTATGGGCAGATTCCCGTGCCGTAAAGGCGAATGGCCGATCACTTGCTCTTGTTGATGAGATTCGGCAGGTCTTTCAGGAATATCGCCCCGCGTCTGAGGACCCTTGGGCGTGTCGGAACGTTTCGTATCGATTACCAGGCGGGCAAAGACGATATTGCGCGTATCCTTGTTGGCCCAGCCGACAAACCAGCCAAGCCAGCGCTTGTCGGCGCTGTCGCCAAGCCTGGTGGTCCCGGTCTTGCCCTGCACGGTCCAGCCACCTGCCTGGAAGGTCGGCAAGATCGCCTCGGTCATCGCATAGGCCTTATCCGAAACCGGCAGTTTGCGGGCGAGCAAGCGGCGCAAGAAATCGACCTGTTCAACCGGCGATATCTCAAGGGAAGAATTCACTCAGGACCGGGTGAGGCCATCATTCTTGCCGGGAGTGCCGCAAACATCGGTGTTGCTGTAGTCGAATTTCGAGACGTAGCCGGCAAACCGTTCGCTGCCGAGGCGGCGGGTGATTTCCCCCGAAAACCACAGCACCGAGTCCTTTTCCCAGATCGTCGGATCGACGGTTTTCTGGTCCCGCTTAACCGCCTTGAACTCGGGCTTGTAGTCCCACGCCGGCGTGTGCGCGTCGCCCAGGATTCCCGCGTCATAGCCGATCAGGGCCAATGGGACCTTGAACGTCGAGGCGGGACTGAAGCGCTGGTCACAAATCCCTTGCCGATGCAGCGTTTCGCCGCTCACAGCATCCAGGATCAGCGTGCATTCGACGTCCTTCAGTGGCGCGGATTGAGCGCGGATCGGAAAACCAAACAGCCAGGCCAGAAGGTAGATAACCAAGGCGAAAACGAATGGGCGGCGGTCGATCTGGCGCATTGGGGCAATCTCTCCTGAGGCATGTCAGGAGCGGCTTAGCGAGGCGTCATGTCTCGATCTTGTCTTAAATGCGCAACGTGCGGTTAACCCTAGCAAATCGTAAAGATCTGCCCGATGCAGAGCTCTCCTTTCCGCATCAGCTTTCAGGGTCACTGCGCTTTTTTCCAATCCGCCAATACCGCCAGGGCGTGAACCAGACATAGCGCTCGGTCAGCACCTCCGGCACGCGGTCAATGCCATGCGTTCCGCCCGGCCCGCAGCGCAGCACCCGGAAAAACCCCATCCAGCCGCCCGCCCATAATCCATGGCGGGCGATCGCTTCGTGCGCGTATTCGGAGCAGGTCGGCAGATGCCGGCAGGAATTGCCGACAAAGCCGGACAGCGTCAGCTGATAAAAACGCACGAGCGACGTGCCGAGGATTCGGCCGGGCGTCTTGCGCCACGGGCCGGGCCAGTTGCGTGTGTATCGCGGCCTCTGATGCGTGTGATCCGTCGCCATTTGACGGCTACGCCGCCTGTTCGGCGCGCTTCTTCTCGATCTGGCCGATCGCGTCGACCACCGCATCGAAGGTCAGCATGGTCGAGGCATGGCGCGCCTTATAGTCGCGCACCGGTTCGAGATATCTGAGGTCGGCGAAGCGGCCACCCGGCGGCGCGCCGTTTTCCTTCAGCATCTTCAGCATCGTCTCGCGAACGCTGCGCAATTCATCCGCGCTGGCGCCGACGACATGTTGCGCCATGATCGAGGACGACGCCTGGCCAAGCGCGCAGGCTTTGACGTCATGGGCGAAATCGGTGACGACGCCGTCATCCATCTTCAGATCGACGGTCACGGTCGAGCCGCACAGCTTGGAATGCGCGCGCGCGGTTGCATCAGGATGGTCGAGCCGGCCGATCCGCGCGATATTCCCGGCAAATCCCAGAATTTTCGCATTGTAGACGTCGTCGATCATATTTTTCCAATCCGTCGCCGCCAAGCGAACAGCGATTGCCGCTGACGGTCTTCCTTTCGCTCGGCACGATCATATATAATGCTGGTACTCGGGTATGGACAAGGCAACCAACAACCTCGTCTTTGCTCAAATCACTTCACGCCGCTTACGGGCTGGAAACAGGGCACGTTTCTAACACCCGAAAGGTCGTGGTCCGTTCAACTCGTTCCTCCTGAGAGGGGAACTACGGGAGACGCCTTTATGGATGCCGTCATCAAGAAATTCATGCCCCCTTCCGCCTATATGGAAAAGCCGGTCACCGATCGGCCGACCGAAGCCGAAGCCGAGGCCGCGGTTCGCACGCTGTTACGCTGGACCGGCGACAATCCGGACCGGGAGGGCCTGGTCGATACGCCAAAGCGTGTGGTGAAGGCCTATCGCGAAATGTTCGGCGGCTACGACAAGTGCCCGGCCGAGGAACTCGGCCGCACTTTCGAGGAAGTCGCCGGCTATGACGACCTTGTCCTCGTCAAGGATATAACATTCCATTCGCACTGCGAGCACCACATGGTGCCGATCATCGGCAAGGCGCATGTCGGCTATCTGCCGGATGGCAAGGTTGTCGGCCTGTCCAAGATCGCGCGCGTCGTCGATATCTTCGCCCAGCGCCTGCAGACCCAGGAAGCCATGACCGCACAGATCGCCGGCGTCATCCAGGACGTGCTCAATCCGCGCGGCGTCGCCGTCATGCTCGAAGCCGAGCATATGTGCATGGCCATGCGCGGCATCCGCAAGGAAGGCTCGACGACGCTGACCTCGACCTTCACCGGCGTCTTCAAGGACACGCCCGAGGAACAGGTCCGTTTCGTTACCATGGTGCGCGGCGGCAGGGGCTGAACGACCGTCGCCGGTCGCTAGCCATGCCCCCGAGAAGTGGGAACCGGTTCTCGGATAGGATCATGGCCAAACAACAAGACAGGGCCTCGCCCATTCCGATCCTATCGGAATGGGCGAGGCCCTGAACAAGGACCGGCGATGTCGGCAGTGGAATTTCCGAAAGCTCCATCAGACAAGAAGGCACTGGAAGAAAGCACTGTCTTTTCGCCGCGCTTCGATGCCGGCGGCCTCGTCACCGTCGTCGTCACCGATGCCGAAGACGGCATGCTGCTGATGGTCGCGCATATGAACGCCGAAGCGCTGGCGCTGACGCTGGAAACCGGCATCGCCCACTACTGGTCGCGCTCGCGCAACGCTCTGTGGAAGAAGGGCGAAACGTCCGGGAATGTCCAGAACGTCGTCGAGATGCTCACGGATTGTGACCAGGATGCCATATGGTTGCGCGTCAAAGTGATGGGCCACGACGCAACCTGCCACACCGGCCGGCGTTCTTGCTTTTATCGGACGGTGGGACTGATCGGCGGCAAGGGGACGCTTGCCAGCGACGGCAGCAAGCCGCTGTTCGATGCGGAAAAAACGTATCGAAAGCCCCGTGAACCATCCATATGAACCATTCGCCGAACTGCAGCCACGTATATTCATGATTTCGGAACGGTCAGCCTGTATGTTGGCCGTGGGACAAGGGAGATTGTGATGCTCGAATGGGCGTCATCGCGCAACAGACCGGACGTTCGAGAGGCCAATGGCCTGTCATCGTCCGCCGGTGCATCCGAAACGAACCCCGCCAAGAAAACAGGCATTTCGCTGGCATTGGGCGGCGGCTGCGCGCGCGGCTGGGCCCATATCGGCGTGCTGCGCGCGCTCGACGAAGCCGGCATCGAAGTGTCGATGATCGCCGGCACCTCGATCGGCGCGCTGGTCGGCGGCTGCTATCTTGCCGGCAAGCTGGACGAGTTGGAAGAATTCGCCAGAAGCCTGACGAAGCGGCGCATTTTTGGCCTTCTCGACCTCAATCTGCGCGGCAGCGGCTTGTTCGGCGGCATGAAGCTCGATGCACGGCTGCGCGAGCACATGGCCGGCATCCGTTTCGAGGATCTGCCGAAGCCTTTCGTCTGCGTCACCTCGGAGATCCGCACCGGCCATGAAATCTGGCTGTCGGGCGGGTCGCTGATTACCGCCATGCGCGCCTCCTATGCGCTGCCCGGCGTTTTCGAACCGGTCAGTTGCAACGGGCGCGTGCTGGTCGACGGTGCGCTGGTCAATCCGGTTCCGGTCTCGGTCTGCCGCGCCTACGAGCAGCCGCTCGTGGTCGCGGTGAACCTTCACTACGATCTGTTCGGCCGCGCCGCCGTCATCAAGCACAGCGCCGGCGAACTGTTCGTCGAAAAGGATGCGCCAAGGCCCGGCCAGATCGACGCAGGGCACCAGTACCAGACACGGCTCGGCATCACCGGCGTCATGGTCGAAGCCTTCAACATCATCCAGGACCGCATTTCGCGTGCGCGACTTGCCGGCGACCCGCCTGACATGTCGCTTCAGCCTAAGCTCAGCCATATCGGCCTGACCGAATTCCACCGCGCCGACGAGGCGATCCGCATCGGCTATCAGGTGACGATGGCCCAGATCGATGAGCTGGTCCGCCTGCAGACGGTTCTGGCTTAAACGCGATCCCGCGCGGCAGAATCGGGAAGCGATTCTCAGGCGCATGCGGCATCGACGATGCGGAACTGCACCGTGCGGTTGCCGTTCCAGTGATTGCCCGACAGCGAACCGGCGACGTGCACCGGCTTGCCCCTGTTCTTGAACAGGAATTCGCCGAGCGCCGTATCGACGGCGCGAAAGGCGATCGCCTGGATGCGGCCGCCGCTTGCCGACTGCAACTCGGCGCGGATGTGATTGGTGCCGACCGGCCTTGCATCGGCGAGGCGATGGCGCGGCAGCGCGAAGATCGGTGCGACATGCCCGGCGCCGAACGGGCCGGCTTTCTCCAATGCATCGAGCAAGCCGAGCGTCGCGCCCTCGGCGGCCAGCGCACCGTCGATCGCCAGGCTTTCCTCGCCGTGCAGCCGGAACACGTCGGCCGCCGCTCGTTCCTCGAAGAAGGCCCTGAGCGCGCCAAGTTTCGCCCGCTCCACTGTGATGCCGGCCGCCATGCCATGGCCGCCGCCCTTGACGATCAGCCCGGCAATGGCCGCCTCGCGCACCAGCCGGCCAAGGTCGAAGCCCGACACCGAACGGCCCGACCCCGTGCCGACACCGTTGGCGTTGAAGGCGATGGCGAAAGCGGGCCGGCGCGCATGGTCCTTGAGCCGCGAGGCCAGCAGACCGACAATCCCCGGATGCCAATTGGAGCTGGCGGTGACGACGATAGCCGGCCCATTGCCACCGGCAAGCTCGGCATCGGCCTCGACGCGTGCCGCGGCCAGCATTTCCAGTTCCATCTGCTGCCGCTCCTGATTGAGCCGGTCCAACGTCTCGGCGATGGTGCGGGCCTCGACGGGATCGTTGGTGGCGAGTAGGCGGCTGCCGAGCGCTGCGTCGCCGATGCGCCCGCCGGCATTGATGCGCGGTCCGATCAGATAGGCCAGGTGGAAGGTGCTGACCGGCTCGCCGATGCGCGAGACCCGCGCCAGCGCGGCCAGCCCTTCGTTCCTCTGCTGGCGCGCCATCTGCAGCCCCTTGACCACGAAAGCGCGGTTGACGCCGGTCAGCGGCACCACGTCGCAGACGGTCGCCAGGGCCACGAGGTCGAGCAAGCCGAGCAGGTCGGGCGGTGCGGCATCCGGCAACCGGCCGCGCAGGATCTTCGCCGTCCGCACCAGAGCCAGAAAGACGACGCCGGCGGCACAAAGATGGCCCTGCCCCGAAAGGTCGTCCTCGCGATTGGGATTGACCACCGCAACCGCTGCCGGCAACGGACCGCCGAGTTGGTGATGATCGAGCACCACGACATCGGCGCCGGCAGCGTTCGCCGCGTCGATGGAAACGGCGCTGTTGGTGCCGCAATCGACGGTGACAATCAGCGTTGCGCCGCGCGAGACAAGTTCGCGCATGGCTTCCGGGTTGGGACCGTACCCCTCGAAGATACGATCCGGTATGTAGATCTCCGCTGGTACGGAGAAATGCGTGAGGAACCGCTTGAGCAGCGCCGACGAGGCCGCGCCATCGACATCGTAGTCGCCGAAGATCGCCACCTTTTCCCTGGCAACGACTGCCCCGGCGATGCGGACGGCGGCCTTGTCCAAGTCGGTCAGCGACGCCGGGTCCGGCAAAAGATCGCGGATGGTCGGATCAAGGAACCGCTCGGTCTCCTCGGCGGTCACGCCGCGCCCGGCAAGGACGCGCGCGACGATGTCCGGCACGCCATAGCCTTGCGCGATGGCGAGTGCGGTCATGTCCTGCCGCTCGGTCAGCCGGTGTTCCCAGGAAACACCTGATGCCGACTGCCTGACGTCGAGGAAGATACGGTTTTCGCCCGTCATGCGACGCGCCGTCTGCGGATTGTCATTTCTCACAATATGCGACGGCTAGCCGAGTCGGGAATCAAAACTTTTCCAGATCCTGGTGCCTTGCCTTGATCTCACGCACGGTGCGCGACGACGAGCGCAGCACGATCGTATGAGTGGTGATGGAATTACGGCCGAACTTGACGCCGGCCAGCATGTTGCCGTCGGTCACGCCGGTTGCCGCGAACAGCACGTCCCCGCGCGCCATGTCTTGCGCGCGGTAGATCCGCTTCGGATCCAAGATGCCCATCTTCGCCGCGCGCGCCAGCTTTTGCGGCGTGTCGAGGATCAGCCTTCCCTGCATCTGGCCGCCGGTGCAGCGCAACGCTGCCGCCGCCAGAACACCCTCCGGGGCGCCGCCGGTGCCGAGATAGATGTCGATGCCGGTTTCGTCCGGATCGGTGGTGTGTATGACGCCGGCGACGTCACCATCGCCGATCAGCCGGATCGCAGCGCCCGTGGCGCGCACCGCCTCGATCAGCGCGCCATGGCGCGGCCGGTCGAGGATGCAGGCGGTGATCTCCGACACCGGCACGCCCTTGGCCTTGGCCAGGCTGGCGATGTTTTCGGCCGGCGAGGCATCGATGTCGATGACGCCGTCCGCGTAGCCCGGGCCAATGGCGATCTTGTCCATATACACGTCGGGCGCAAACAGGAGACTGCCCTTTTCCGCAATGGCGATGACGGCCAGCGCATTAGGCAGGTTCTTGGCGCAGATCGTCGTGCCTTCGAGCGGGTCGAGCGCAATGTCGACCGCCGGGCCTTTGCCGGAACCGACCTCTTCGCCGATATAGAGCATCGGCGCCTCGTCGCGCTCGCCCTCGCCGATCACCACCGTGCCGTTGATGGCGAGGCGGTTGAGCTCCTCGCGCATGGCGTCGACCGCAACCTGGTCGGCGGCCTTTTCGTCGCCGCGTCCGCGCAACCTTGCCGCCGCAACCGCAGCGCGTTCGGTGACACGCACCAGTTCCATGGTGAGTATCCGGTCAAGGCCGGCGACGATGTTCTGGGCAACGTTCATCGGTGGACAATCCTCGTTGGCACATTGCCTCCCGCCAGAGGCGCGCCGGTTGTGTCAAAGCTCCATGACAACAGCAAGACCTGGGCGGGCCTTTTTTGAAAACGCAACGATATCAATCGATTGAAGGAGAAGGAGAAATCCCTATTCCGCGCGCTCGATGCGGATAACCTGCGGCTTGTCGGTCAGATGATCGTCCTTGGTGATGCCGTCGACCGCCTTGCGGACAGCCGCTTCCGTCGTCTCGTGGGTGACGAGGATCACCGTCTTCTGCAAGGCGGTATCCGCCCCGGCGGCGTGCTGCACGATCGATTCCAGCGAAATGTCGTTGTCGGCCATGCGCTTGGCGATGGCGGCAAAGACGCCGATGCGGTCATGCACGGTCAGCCGGATGAAATAGCCGCCGGCATGGCTGCGCATCTGCGCCTTCTTGTAAGGTCGCAATTCCTTCGCCGGCAGGCCGAAGACCGGACCGTGCTGGAAACCGGGCCGGCTCTTGGCGATGTCGGCAATGTCGCCGACCACCGCCGATGCGGTGGCGTTGCCGCCGGCACCGGGACCGGAGAGCAAAAGCTCGCCAAGGATATCGGTTTCGATGGCCACCGCATTGGTGACGCCGTGCACCTGCGCGATGACCGAAGCCGTCGGCACCATGGTCGGGTGCACGCGCTGTTCGATACCGCTTTCCGTGCGTTGGGCGACGCCGAGCAGCTTTATCCGGTAGCCGAGATCGCTGGCCGCACGGATGTCGGCCTGGCTGATGTTGGAAATCCCCTCCATGTAGATGTCGTTGGCGGCGATCCTCGTGCCGAAGGCAAGGCTGGTCAGGATCGACAGTTTGTGTGCGGTGTCGTGACCCTCGATGTCGAAGGTCGGGTCGGCCTCGGCATAGCCGAGCCGCTGCGCGTCCTTCAGGCAGTCGTCGAACGAGATGCCTTCGGCCTCCATGCGGGTCAGGATATAGTTGCATGTGCCGTTGAGGATGCCGAAGACGCGGGTCACCGAATTGCCGGCCATCGCCTCGCGCAGGGTCTTGATGACCGGAATGCCGCCCGCTACCGCCGCCTCGTAATTGAGCAGCACGCCCTCCCTCTCGGCGATCTCGGCCAGCGCCACGCCATGCTTGGCGAGCAGCGCCTTGTTGGCGGTGACGACGTGGCGGCCGGCTTCAAGCGCTGCTTTCACGGATGATCGCGACGGCCCTTCGTCACCGCCGATCAGTTCGACAAAGACATCGATATCGGCGGCCTGCGCCATTCCTACCGGATCGTCGAACCACTTGACCGCGCCGAGGTCGACGCCGCGGTCGCGTTTGCGATCGCGGGCCGAAACGGCTGACACGACGATCTCGCGGCCGCATTGCCGCGTCAGTTCCGCAGCCTTGTCGCGCAGCACGCGCGCCACCGACGCGCCGACGGTGCCGAGACCGGCGATTCCAACACGCAACGCTTCAGCCATGTCCGGCGACGCCCCTCAAGGTTGGTTGATGTAATCAAGCACTCAGCGATGCGCGGCGAGCGGCACCACATTGTTGGGCTGTTTGGCGCTGGACGTTAGGAAGCGCTTGATGTTGCGCGCCGCCTGCCGGATCCGGTGCTCGTTCTCGACCAGCGCGATGCGCACATGATCGTCGCCATGCTCGCCGAAGCCGACGCCCGGCGCCACCGCCACGTCGGCGTGCTCGATCAGAAGCTTGGAGAATTCGAGCGAACCGAGATGCTTGAACGGCTCCGGGATCGGCGCCCAGGCGAACATCGATGCCGCCGGCGCCGGGACGATCCAGCCGGCGCGGCTGAAAGCGTCGACCATGACGTCGCGGCGCTTGTGGTAGATGTCCCGCACTTCGGCGATGTCGGCGCCGTCGCCGTTGAGCGCGTGCGCGGCCGCCACCTGGATCGGCGTGAAGGCGCCGTAGTCGAGATAGGATTTCACCCGCGTCAGCGCCGAGATCAGCCGCTCGTTGCCGACGGCAAAACCCATGCGCCAGCCGGGCATGGAAAAGGTCTTCGACATCGAGGTGAACTCGACCGCCACGTCGATCGCGCCCGGCACCTGCAGCACCGAAGGCGGCGGATTGCCGTCGAAATAGATTTCCGAATAGGCAAGGTCCGACAGGATGATGATGTCGTTCTTCTTGGCGAAGGCCACCACCTCCTTGTAGAAATCGAGCGAGGCGACCTGCGCCGTCGGGTTCGACGGGTAATTGAGGATCAACGCCAGCGGCTTCGGGATCGAATGGCGGATGCCGCGCTCCAGCGCCGGAATGAAGCCGTCGTCCGGCTCCACCTGCAACGAGCGGATGACGCCGCCCGACATGATGAAGCCGAAAGCGTGGATCGGATAGGTCGGGTTGGGGCACAGGATCACGTCGCCGGGCGCGGTGATCGCCTGCGCCATATTGGCAAAGCCTTCCTTCGAGCCCAGCGTCGCCACCACTTGCGTGTCCGGGTCGAGTTTCACCCCGAAACGGCGGGCATAATAATTGGCCTGGGCGCGGCGCAGGCCCGGAATGCCGCGCGACGACGAATAGCGGTGCGTGCGCGGATCGCGCACGACCTCGCACAATTTGTCGACGATCGCCTTTGGCGTCGGCAGGTCCGGATTGCCCATGCCAAGGTCGATGATGTCGGCGCCGCGCGAACGGGCACTGGCCTTCAGCCGGTTGACCTGCTCGAAGACGTAGGGCGGAAGCCGGCGGACCTTGTGAAATTCTTCCATGTCAATTCCAGACGGTCAAAGTGGTTTTCGGCAAAGGTGCTTGTCGGTCGCGCGATATAACCCTATTTGCAGGTAGGGTCGAGGGCGGGATCGCATTTGGTTTCGATCTGCTTCAGCGCGTCGGTGCCGTGCTTCCTTGCCAGTGTGTTCAGCGCCGCCTGGTTCGTGGCCTTGACCGCGCCGCCTTTTGAACCCTGCGCCTGCTCGTCGGCTTTCAACTGGGCGAGCTTGGCGTTCCTTTCCGCCTCGGTGAACTGTTCCGCCGCCGCCTGCGGCGGAATATTCAGGTTCGGATAGGTGC
Organism: Mesorhizobium sp. WSM4842; assembly: GCF_055901575.1. Classification (NCBI taxonomy): domain Bacteria; kingdom Pseudomonadati; phylum Pseudomonadota; class Alphaproteobacteria; order Hyphomicrobiales; family Phyllobacteriaceae; genus Mesorhizobium; species Mesorhizobium sp. WSM4842. Next base: position 4,148,585 of record NZ_CM148372.1, on the reverse strand, counting down.
CGGTGTTCTTTGGCCCGTCGCTAGCCGCGACCGGCGTGGTACCCTCGACGTTGGTGCTCGAACAGCCTGATATCGCCAGCAGGACGACCGTCGCGCCCATGCGGCAAAAACGACCAGTGCCAGAAAAACCAGTGGTAGAAAAAACAGCGTCGCCAATATTAATCGTCATATTGTTTCCTTGGCAGCCGAGGTAGAGCACGTTGGACCCTGTCGGACATCCCATGGTAATATGTCAAGAAAACGCTTCGGGAGGAACCCGCAAACCATGTCCAAAACACCCGATTCGGGAAAAACGGAAGATGAGCGGCCCTCGACCGTCGAGCAATATCTGGTGAAGGACCCGGAACGCTTCGCCTTGAACATGGCGCGCATGATCGAGCAGGCCGGCAAGGCGGCCTCCGCATGGGCCGAGCCGCGGGAAAGAGGCGAGGTGCGCGATCATGTCGCCGAGCCGGTCGTCGACATGGTGAAGACCTTCTCCAAGCTGAGCGAATACTGGCTTTCCGACCCGCAGCGCGCACTGGAGGCGCAGACGCGGCTGTTCTCCGGCTACATGACCGTCTGGGCCAACTCGATCCAGCGCCTCAGCGCCGGCGGCGAAGATGCCGACGACGCGGTCAAGCCCGAGCTCGGCGACAAGCGTTTCCAGGATCCGGAATGGGGCCGCAACGCTTTCTTCGATTTCCTCAAGCAGGCCTATCTCGTCACCTCGCGCTGGGCGGGCGAACTGGTCGAGCACGCCGATGGCCTGGACGAGCACACCCGCCACAAGGCCAGCTTCTACGTCAAGCAGGTATCCAACGCCATCTCGCCATCGAATTTCATCCTGACCAATCCGGAACTGTTTCGCGAGACCATCGCCTCGAATGGTGAAAACCTGGTGCGCGGCATGAAGATGTTGGCCGAGGACATCGCCGCCGGCAAGGGCGACCTGAAACTGAGGCAGGCAGATTACTCGTCCTTCGAGATCGGCAAGAACCTGGCCACGACACCCGGCAAGGTGGTGGGCCGCAGCGATGTCGCCGAGATCCTGCAATACGATCCTGCGACCGAGACCGTACTCAAGCGGCCGCTGCTGATCTGCCCGCCATGGATCAACAAATTTTACATTCTCGATCTCAACCCGCAAAAATCCTTCATCCGCTGGGCGGTCGAGCAGGGTCACACCGTCTTCGTCATCTCCTGGATCAACCCGGACGAGCGCCACGGCACCAAGAGCTGGGAGGCCTATATCAGAGAGGGCCTGCAATACGGCCTGGACACGATCGAAAAGGCCACCGGCGAAAAGGACGTCAACGCCGTCGGCTATTGCGTCGGCGGCACGCTTCTGGCGGCGGCCCTGGCGCTGATGGCGCAGGAAGGCGACCACCGCATCAAATCGGCCACCTTCTTCACTACGCAGGTCGATTTCACCTATGCCGGCGACCTGAAAGTGTTCGTCGACGAGGAGCAGGTCGCTGCCGTCGAAAAGGCGATGAACGAGAAAGGCTATCTCGACGGCACCAAGATGGCGACCGCCTTCAACATGCTGCGCTCGGGCGACCTGATCTGGCCCTATGTCGTCAACAACTACATGCGCGGCAAGGATCCCCTGCCCTTCGACCTGCTCTACTGGAACGCCGATTCGACCCGCATGGCCGCGGCCAATCATTCCTTCTACCTGCGCAATTGCTATCTCGAGAACAGACTTTCGCAAGGCATGATGGAACTGGCGGGCCGCGTGGTATCGCTGAAGGATATCACCATCCCGGTCTACAACCTCGCCTCGAAGGAAGACCATATCGCGCCGGCGCTTTCGGTTTTCCTCGGCTCCAAATATTTCGGCGGCGAGGTCGACTACGTCATGGCCGGCTCCGGCCACATCGCCGGCGTCGTCAATCCGCCGGCGGCGCAAAAATATCACTACTGGACCGGCGGCAAGCCGGCGGGCGACTTCGACCAGTGGCTCGCCGAGGCCACAAACCATCCCGGCTCCTGGTGGCCGCACTGGCAACGCTGGATCGAGGCCAAGGACAACACCCGCGTGCCGGCCCGCAAACCCGGCAAGCACATGAAAACCCTGGGCGAGGCGCCAGGCAGCTATGTCAAGGTGCGTGTGTAACCTTCTGTAATGTGTGGTGAGTTGACGCGCCGCCAAAAGAGGACGAAATGGTGTCGTCAACCCTTAAGCAGCCTCGATTCCTCTCTAGCCGTCGAATTACTCTGGGGCTTGCGGATTTGACACAGGTCTCGTTTCCGTTCGGGGACAAGGATTTATTTCGGCGAGTCGTTCCGACGCCGCGCCAATGATTTACCGGCCGGACATCGAGGGGGAATTTGGTTTTGAAATCAGCAGGATCGCGCCTCGCGAAGGGAGAAAGCCGCGCCATTGCGGCCGCGCTTTTCTCCGTGCTCCTGGCGTCCTGCACCTCGGCCGGTGACCCGTCCCTGTCAGTCGGCATGCCCGGTTATAACGCCTCTGCTACGGATATCAGCACGGCCTCTGGTACCCAACAGGTCGCCGTTGATTCGTCGTCGCAGATCACGACTTCACAGATGACGATGACCGCCGAGGGCGACGCAACCCTTCCCGAGCAGGTCACTTATGTGCCAATGGCCAAGCCGGGGACCCAGGCCCCCCAGGGAGGCGCCGAGTCCGATGCCGGCTTCCCCGTCACGGCTCCTGCGCGCGCAGACGCGACTGCGGGACAGACGCCGCAGCCACAGGAGCAACAGTCGGCGCAGACGGTTAAACAGGCCGACGCTGCTGCGCAGAAGACCGAAACCGTCGATGCAGACACGGCCGCGCCGAAGTCCAAAGCCGAGGCCGCCGCGCCGGCGATGAACAACCCGGTTTATGTGACCGCCGGAGAGCCGCAGCCGCAAGCCTATGCGCCGAAGAAGAAGGGGTTCCTCGCCTCTTTGTTCAGCGCCACGCCCGCCTCGGCGGCCCCTGCCCCGCAGGCCAACAACAGGTCGGGCGAGAAACCGGCGTCGGCGCTGCCCAAGGCGGCGGCGGCAAAGCCGACCATCACCTTGGCCTCGGCCAAATCGGCTGAAAAGCCGGTGCAACTGGCTTCGATCGGCGACACCAGCCATTTCACCGATGACGCGCTGCCTGGCGTACGCAAGACCGCACTCTTCGAGATCAAGCGCAAATCCGGCCTCGACGACGACAGCGACGTCGATCTGAACGAGGATGAAGGCGGCGCCTATCAGGTGGCATCCGCTGCCGGGCTTGCCCGGCTGGCGCCCAACGGTCTTTTGAAGCAGACCGAGAATGTCGACGTTGCCTGCCTAAAACCTTCGCTGGTCCGCGTGCTCAAGACGATCGAGGGCCACTACGGCAAGAAGATGATCGTCACCTCCGGCTATCGTGACCCGGCCCGCAACCGCCGCGCCAACGGCGCCAAGAATTCGCTGCACATGTATTGCGCCGCTGCCGACATCCAGGTTCCAGGCGTCTCGAAAGCGCAACTGGCAAGCTACATCCGCAGCATGCCCGGGCGCGGCGGCGTCGGCACCTACTGCCATACCGAATCCGTTCACATCGACGTTGGTCCCGAGCGCGACTGGAACTGGCGCTGCCGCCGGCGGCGGTAACGGCTGGTTCTTTCTCTCCCTTTATGCAACATCCGCAATGTGCCGTCTCACGACGGCATACGGTGCCGCGTCGAACCGGGCTAAATCGCCGAAAATGCGCGGCTTTGCGGCCACTGAAAAAAGTTGTCGCAGGCAGCGGCAGACGGGTTGCCGGTTTGGTGCAACGCAACTATAAGCGCTCACATCTGAGCGCGCCCATCGTCTAGCGGTCAGGACACCGCCCTTTCACGGCGGTAACAGGGGTTCGATTCCCCTTGGGCGTACCAATGATTTCAACAACTTAGCCGAAAGTTCCACTTCCCTGTCCAATATTTGGCCAATTTCCTAATTGGGCTGGCCGAATCGTCTGGAGAAAGCGCGGGCCGGCCTCCATATGGGCGACCAAACAGTTGGACGATCTCCTGGCATGGCGATGTGGGCCTGGAAGGACGCTCAAGGCTCTATTTGAGCACCGCTGAATGCGGCAAGGGACGTTGTAAGTGCGGCGGAGCGTGAAGCTATCATATTGCTTTTCGCCGCGGCGGCCTGGTTCAGCCGCCTCACCTCCTGGCCATCAGAAAGACTTCGAAAGAGCGTTGCTCGACCTCTTCCTGTCCAAACCAGCGAGACCTCGGAGGAAATAGGAAACCACCATTCAACGGTGGGGTCGGTGAGTGCCGCTCGGCCTGGAAAATTGAGTTTGTAGACCGGATAGCTCGATATGATGAAGGCCTTCTTCGGGTTCGAGATCTTCACGATGCAGAGGTTCATTGATTCGACGGTATCGACAATTGACGCATTCCCTTTGGAAATTACGTCGCGCCGGACGTTCTGGAGCATTCGCCTCCACGTCTCCTCCTTTCCGAAGTATTCCCTTTCATGATCATCGAGCGGGCGGTATCGGGTTTCGAACTCGCGAAGTACCTTCTCGCCATCGATCCGGAACGTTGCAAGGCTGGAGAACTGCCTAAAATTGTCCGGCACCCGCTTCCACTGGTAGTAGGTATAGATCGCAAGCAGCTGACGTTCGTTTGAATGCAGTGCGACGCCTCGGCTATGTTTCGCCGTCTCCACGATGCGCGCTATCAGCGGCGCTACAATTCCCTCCAGATGAGCAAAGGCGAGCTCTAGGTCGACGTTTTTAGACAGGTCTATTTCAAATGAGGTGTAAAGCTGTCGTTCAAAGAACACCTTACCAGGTGGATTCTGGAACACCCCCCGGGCAAGCGTTCGCCGATCAAAGACGTGCAAAGCGCCAGCATCGTCAACGAAGTTTCGGAGAAGAAACTGCGGCACGAAATGATGGTCGGCTGGCGGCTTGTTCTTGGCCATACCTCGGTAAGTAGCAGGCGAACAAAAAGCCCGCCACCGTGAGGCAGCGGGCTATCAAGTGGAAATGTTTTCCGGTTGATCAGTGACGCTCTGCCGGTGCCTCCAGAAACTCCATGAAGCTCTCAACCACCTTGTCGACCGGCATTGACCGCGCGTTGCATCCGCGAAGGATGGCGGCGGCGATCTTGAGCATGTCGGATCGACTTCCGACCAGCCTGGCAACTACTGCGTTTTCAATGCCGCGGTTTTCGCTATCGTAGCTTGATCGCTGGTTCACGGTCAGCGTCAGCCTGAGATTGTCGCCCATAAACAGGAGCGGCCCGGCGCCGGTAACGAAGATATCAGAGCAGACACATGGTTCGACGGTCGGTGTGGTGCTCATATTCCGTGTTCCCTCTTCCAGTCCATCTCGTTTTGCTCACCCCGGGTTCTGACAAAATTCCTGATCGTTTGGAAATCGTCGCCTCGGGCGCACATCTTTTTGACGGCGGCGAGGATCGCTAGAATTTCTAGCCTCAACCGCTGAGCCTCTTCCGGCGGCAGATCCAGCAGCATTGCATCGAGACTGGTTTTCGTCCGCATAGCTGGGATCGCGTCAGCGACAGACGGCGCTGCGGTGGCGTCGGTCATCGTTGAAGCGGCAGCCAAGGCCGCGGCCGCGGCAGCGGCAGCCGCGAGGCCAAGAAGGCGGCGGCGGTTGACATTGGGCATGCCTTCGGCGGCCGCCCGAACAGTTGTGTTCGGCATTGGATCTTCCTCCGTTTGCGATAACGTTACACTAATGGTATAAGGCTGAACCGATTAATGAAGTCAACATCTTTAGTGCAAGGTTTAACTAAAATGGGAATGTCGTCTGCTCAATGCCGGGCCGGCCGGGCGCTTATCGGATGGTCGCAAGATCAACTGGCGATGGCTTCGAAGGTGGCGAAGGCGACAATTGCAAATTTCGAAGCTGGGAAGCGGGCGTCGTATGACCGCACTCTGCTTGACCTTCAGGCAGCGCTCGAAACGGCCGGAGTCGAGTTCATCCCGGAGAATGGTGGCGGCGCCGGGGTGAGGCTGAGGAAGTGACCGATGCACCGCTGAAACCCAACATCGTGTAGACGCGCCGCCGTTCATCCACGGTTCAGGCTCCTTGGCGTATACTAGACAGCCTGCAACTGGGTCTTCCTATTCAGAGGAGTCCGCGATGAAAAGGCTCTTATCAGCCCTAGCGGCCACAATCTTGGCCGCATCTTTCGCCTTGCCGGTCAATGCCGCGCCGATGTTCATGCAGAAACCCGAGCAAATGCGGGCCGACGTGGTCGAACCCGTCCACTGGAAAAACGGGAACGGCAATCGTTACTGGCGGAATGGCCGCCACTGGAACAACGGGTACGCACGGCGGTCTTGCCGCTACTACGGGTCATGCTATCCACGCCGCTACTACGGCTACCGTAACTACTATCCGCACCACTATCGGCCATACTATCGGCCGTACTATCAGGGCTACTACCCGCGCTACTACCCGCGCTACTATCCTGGCTACTATCCAGGCTACTACCCTGGCTCGGGAGTGAGCATTTATCTGTCGTTCTAGCTAGCTGGATGTCCGATATCCACAGGGCTGAAACGGCCAATAAGGAAGGCTGCGGCTAGCGTCGTGGCGTTGTCGGCGCGCTCTGGTCTGGGCAGTCAGGGTTTGACCATTTCTTCACATGGAGAGCGCTGATGTGAGCCAGCGCCTTGTGGCCTGCGTCAATTTCATTAACGATCGAGAAGTTGAAAACCACAATGCCCAACACAGGATCTACTCCGCGAGTTGGCGGGGCAGATTGCATCGTTGGAGGCGGCGCTAGTAGAATGATACGCCGATCTGCCGGTCCGGGCGATCGACGAGGAAGCGAGACGGACGGCAGCGCGTAGGCCTTCCGCGATCACACCATAGGCGTCCCTACATCCCAACACCCTGTGCCCAACAGCGAGCCGCCGGGAAGTGAGGAGGCATGAGCAACTTAGGCTTATGGGTCATACTCGTGACGGCGACCATGGCGATCCTTTACCTGTTGTCGTATGTCGAGATCAGGATTTAGGGGCAGTAGCGCCCGGCGTGTGACTTAACCGCCCGGCGCTACCCGTGCCGTAGGGGGCCGTACCGGTCCTGTGGTGTTCCACTGGACGAATGGTGCATCCTTGCCGGTGATATCCTTCACCGTCTTCAACAAGGCTGCATGCGTGCTTTGCAGCGCCCGGTAATGGTCGCTGGTAGGCGATAGCAGCGGCTTGACGATGCTCCTGTGCAGCGCCTCCGCTGCCGCCAGAAAGCGGTCAATTTCAGCCTGGGAAAAGCTGCTTGGAAAGTTTGGTCCTGGTCAATAGCGATCTCCGTTGAAAGGTCGCCGCAACGGGAGGAATATAATCCTGAAAACGAGGGCGTCGGCAATAGGACGCCTTTGGCATTGGGTTGATATTAGCTCAGGGCCTGTCCGCGCTTGGCGCCGACCAACTTTTGTTCAGAAGTCTGGATTTGCGCTATCTGCAGCCGGCCGGACGGCCCGCAGAGACACGTGCACTAATCTGCCTATGGGTGTACCCTTCGCGGCTGCGCCGCCAGCCGCACACTGGCATTCTCCCGAGGAGGTATTCCCATGACCGCGTACAAAGTCGGTTATCTCATTGGCAGCCTCGCCAAGGGCTCACTCAACCGCAAGCTGGCCAAGGCGCTCGTGAACCTAGCGCCAGCCGAGCTCTCGATGGCCGAAATCCCGTTCAAGGACCTGCCGCTCTACAGCTACGACTACGACGCGGATTTCCCTCCACAGGCAAGGGCCTTCAAGGATGCGCTCGCCGCAGTCGAAGCCGTGTTGTTCGTCACGCCGGAGTACAACCGCTCGATCCCAGGCGGGCTCAAAAACGCGATCGACTGGGCGAGCCGACCCTACGGCAAGAATTCGTTCACCCGAAAACCGTCGGCGATCATCGGCGCCTCGCCGGGTATGCTCGGGACTGCGCTGGCGCAACAAAGCCTTCGCGGCGTTCTTGCCTTCTGCAACTCCCCACTGATGAACGCGATCGAGGCCTACATCCAGTTCAAACCCGGCCTGATCACCGACGACGGCGAGGTCACCGACCCCTCGACTGAGGAGTTCCTGCGCGACTACATGATGCAATTCCACCGCTTCATTACTCTGGTCTATACCGCCCTTCCCAGACCGGAGCCAATTCCTGCTAAAGAAGGCCTGACGTCCACATAAGTTCAAGGACACGCGCGGCCAGCCGGTGCCGAGCGTTAGACTTCAACCACTAGTATGCTGGGCCGCTTGTGGAGGTTGCAATGCTGAATGACATCGTGGCGTGGTTCAAGGCGACGTTCGGGCAGAAGCGCCAAACTCGCACGGAAGCCAAACGGGAGCAGGCCGAGAAGGACAAGCCCTTCTACCGCACGTTGGCTATCGACGGAAAGCGCCGCTTCCACGAGGAGCGGGCCAAAAGAGACAAGAAGGACCGCGATAAGCGACAATAAACGGGTTGGGCGCCGGTACCAAATGACCGCAATGGGCGCAACATGCAGCCTAGCACAAGAATTCTTTGTCCTTGTCGCGTTGCCTGTTCATCGACAGCCGGATCAGTTGCCGCTCATTTTGGCGATCTCGTCGAGGCCGGCTTTGTAAATGCCGCTGATCACGTTCTTGGCCTCGTCATCCGACTGGCCCTTTGAGTCAAAGCTGCTTTTCCAGTCCACCCTGGTCCCATCTCCTTCTGCCGAGACGCTAATCGTGGCGCGGTAATTCTCGACGGGAAGCGGAGAGTCGATGATGTCATAGGTGTAACTGGTATCCGTCTGCTCGACGAGTTTCTCCTTGAATGTGCCGCCGTCAGCGGTCGTGAGCGTGCGATAGGTCGCGCCACCTTCTTCGCTCTGCTCGCACTTCGATACGGCGGGATGCCAGGTCTGAATAGCGCAGAAGTCGCCGATCTTCTGCCAGACCGTATCCGGTTTGCCCGCCACGGTGGCGGAACTGGCGACTTCCAGCGCGGCGGCCGATCCGACCAGAAGACCCATTGCAGCAATAGTGGAAACCAAGGTTCTTGGAGTTCTTGTTTTCATCTGCGGGTTCCTCCCTACGATACCCCGCCACCATCTATTTTCTCATGAATGTCGGCTTCCCGATAGAGACCCATGCCCGAATACAACGATGGCCGCGAAGGTACGGCCTTACGGCTGTCAACTGAAAGGCCCGCGCCTCTGGCGGAGAGCGCGGGCTCGATCGGGGGTTGGGGCCCGATCTGCAGCGAGCAAGCCCGGGAGCGCCCACTGCTCACAGACAATCATTAGGATTTACTAAAGTTCCATTTGGGAAACACCCCCGAGGCGTCTTTCAAACGATAGGCGCGAGAATCGCGTCAGGGTCGAGGCCAAGGGCCGTGACTAGCAGGATGGCGTCAGGGTCGTCGGAGTAGACCTCGGGTCGATCCGGAGCAAACCAGCGGGCGAAATAGACCGGGTTTTGGGAGGGCTAGCCAAGGTGCAGACAAAGCTGGAAAAAGATCAGGAGGCTATCGGTCGAATTCTCGAGGTGCTGCTCTCAGGCGGCCACGGACGTCACCGGTTCGACTCCTATAAAGATGGACTCAAAATCCTCCACATGGACGACCTCGATAAGGCGACTGCGGCCTTCGACGACGTGCTTAACTGGATGCTCGACGAGGGCCTCGTTCGAGCCCAGAACGTATCTGCGACGCCGTCCCATGGGACTACCTACATTGGCGTCCAACTGACCTCGAAGGGGCTGCAGGCGCTTCAGATGAAGGCATCAACTGACGAGAAGTCGGTGGCCGAGACACTGAAAGATACGAAGGGCGATCTTGCGCCATCGGCCTACGTGAAGATCGGCGCCTTATTCGGCGGATTGGTCGGTGGCACTATCAAGGCGATCAGCTGATGAAAAAAGCCCGCCACCGTGAGGCAGCGGGCATTCCGATCAGACTTCGCGGAATAATGATGGACCTGAGACGTTGTCGATAGAGAACACCCTACCAAAGGAGGTTATCGATATGCGCCTTTTCATCCTGTTTTCGGTATTACTTTTGACTGCCTGCATGACAGCACCACGCGGCGAGGCTCCACCCGCACCGGCAACCGCGTCTACATCGAGCGGGGGCAGTAGTGGCAGTGCCGGCGGTACTGGCGGTACTGGCGGTGGCGGCTACTAAAGACGCGATCGACACTCAGTTTTGGAAATCGCAGAGAACGTTAATCGCGCCGAACTGACCGCCCCAGCAAAAAAGCCCGCCACCGTGAGGCAGCGGGCCAAGTCGGCGGCCGGGCATTTCTCAGTTTGCCTTCTCGCGGATCGCCTGGAAAATGTAGGAACGGAACTTGGCGCCCAACTCTGGCGAGAGGCGGAATGAGCGGCCGCCGCTGGCGTCTTCGGTCTTGAACACCAGGATCATGTCCCCGTTCGCCGGGTCGAAGTTCGGGATGATGTATTCCAAGCGCTCGGCTTTCTCCAGGTAGTGGGCAACGCGGTCCTTCTTCAGCACGACGCATCCCACCCGAGCGCTTCATAGTAGGCTTGCCTAGCCTTTTGGGACATCGACTCCGCGGTGCAGGCAACGAAGAAAAGCCGATCGGCCTCGCCTTGGGTCAGCACATGATTGGGGCCGGACGGTTTTGCGGTTAGTCCCATACTGTCCATCATGCCTACGAGGACATCGAGCATGTTGATAGTGTCGCAGAGCAGCGGCTCCAGACCGAAGAAGGCTGCCTTTTCCTTGTCGGCGCTCATGACGCACCGCCTAGGATGTGGCGGCGGTTGATTCTCGGGCATGCCTTCGGCGGCTGCCCGAACAGTGATGTTCGGCATTTGGTTTCTCCCGTGGTTTAGTTTGCTTACCCTCTCACAATCTCATACAATGTCATCAATCGTCAACTACATTGTATGAGGATCGCACACCATGGTCAGGACGGCTCCGATTTCGTTCCGCATCGAACAGGGGTTGAAAAATGCTCTGGAGGAAGCGGCGAAGGATGACATGCGGTCTGTGTCATCGATGGTCGAGAAGATCCTGACCACGTATCTGCGGGAAAAGGGCTACCTGCCGAAAGGCGCAGCAGAATAGCTATGCTCGTCACCGTCAGCCGGGAGGAGTGTAGAGCGGCTCTCTGCATCGATGAACCAAGCACTGGCCATCGCGCGTCGGCACAAACCCTACCGCTGGGATTTCCGACCAGTCGCACGCATTGCTGTACTGGCGGACGTAGAGGGCATAGGTGTTCGGGCCGGTGGTCAGCACCACCGAGCCATGGCTCTGGATTAGCGCCTGCGTCTGTTGGCAGGTCATGGCGCGGGTGTCTGGCCTGGCCTGGGCGAGGGTTGTGAAGGCAAGCGTGACCGCTGCCAAGGTCAACGCAATCCGGCGAATGGACATGACGAGACTCCCATGATGAGCCATTTGGTTGACAAACTCGCATGTCGCAGGGCAGCTGTGCAATGGCGGCCTCCAAATCGGAATTCCGGACTGGAGCAAACCGCCCGCCCCGTGCGAACTGACGGCGTGCCGCTGGAGCCCGCAACCGAGGACGCTCTCAACTCCATCGCGGCTGAAATGAAAATTGGCCGGGCGGATCTCATTCAAACCGTGCTCCGCGAATGGCTGGAGACAAACGCCTATCTGCCAGTCCGAACGATATGGGCGGCGTCAGGATAGTGGCTACGAAGTTGCCGCGTGATTGAGGAACGCCGCGCGTTGCCGACTGTGCTCGCCCGCGCCGACGAGGTGGAGCGGGCGGACATGCCCCGTTAAATCGATCTAGGCTGATTTACGAGTACACGGCTTAGCTCTCGTCACTGAAACCGAGCAGCGTCGCATGGCGTATGTGGCCGTGCTCGCCACGGAGATGCTTGACGCGCAGCTTCATCCCAGGCCCGACCATTGCGTCGCCGGTCTCTTCTTCATGGCCTTCGGAGGCGGTCCGGCGTGGACGCGCTCCCACAATCGTTGCCGCATGTCGTGGCCCAAGGTGATGAAGGCGGAACCGACATATTTCCCGGTGCCTGGTTCGGCCAGCAGGGCGAATGCTGCCTTGCCCCGCTCGCGCTCGACGCCGAGCAGCTCGAATTCGTCGACCGTGCTGCCGGCAAAGTCGCAACACGACCACGCGGCGACCAGTTCTCGTCCAGGTTTTCACGCTCAAGGCTCGGGGCTGTGCAGGTCCCGTCCTCGACAACAGCACCAATCCTGGTGCTAAATGTCTGCTAGCTAATGGTCCGTCCCGCCAATAACCGGAAATGGCGCGACCAAGACCGGTTCTGGCAACTGGGCCAAACGGGTGAAAGCCACGTGCGCCGCGAGTAGGACATCAATTCGTGCCAGTCGTTTTTCGGTCATTGTCCTATTCTCAACACCACTTTGCGCCCGTCGGAAAGGGTTCCCGTTCCTGTGCCAACCGGGGGTTGTCTGCTGGTCAGCGAGAACACGAATCGGGTTGAGAGTTGCCCGCAAACCATCGTTCCTTCTCCATGCGAGAAGGTAAGGTTGGCAGTGGTCGTGCCTCGGCATTCGACCCCGGTGTTGGTCTGTCCGCGAATAGTACCGCGCCGTGTAATACTGTTGACGAAAGCCGTCCCGGAAAAGGAGAGCGTCCCGTCAACAGTCTGACCGGAGACTGGTGCCGTGATGGTGAGCAGATTTTGCGCCTGCGTGTAGCCGGCAGCGTCTGCGACACCACAGGCAATCAACATTGTCGCCAAGATTCCCCGGAAAGTACGGTGCATATGGACGGTTCCCTTGAGACCGCTCCTGCGAGGCTAAAGCAAACGCCTTTGGCTCCTCATCTGTTGAGCCGTCTTCAGTTGTCAAGGAATTCAGCAGTCAGACTGCCGTGATTGGCTTCCAGCCGCGCCTTGGACGCGACGTGGTTGCAAATTCACGATGGAGGGATAGCCGCGGTTTAAGGCATCGGTCTTGAAAACCGTTGCTGGAGAGGTAGGAAACGGCAGGAATCCGGTATTTGACAAGGATCGAGGCCGAGAAAATATCACATAAATATCACATCTGGAGCGATGGCCGAGTGGTTTAAGGCAGAAGTCTTGAAAACTTCCGTACCGGGAACGGTACCGTGGGTTCGAATCCCACTCGCTCCGCCAGACCGCAAACGATTGCAGAGGCAATCCCTAAGTCACGATAGCCGCCGCCTAGGCAATCCGCCTCCAAATCCGCAATGCCGCTTTCCCCAAAGGACAATATCGCCGAGACCGGCCGACAGCTAACGTTGCGTCAGTCCAGAGTGTCTTCTCCCAGTCACAACCGACACTCTGCCTCGGCCGTTCCAATTTGAACAGCTGGCGGGATTTCGAAATCCTCCGGCACCACCGCGACACCGATTTCGGCCGCCTCGACCTCGCACTCGATGCCGCGGCGATCAACCAATGGACGGTGGTGAGCATGAAGACCGACTGGAAACAGATTTTCCAGGGAAGTAGGACCACGGTTTCGTGGTTTCGATCAGGGTGAAAGCAGACGCAAGGACAGTACCGGCAAACTCAAACGCGAAGGACAACTGCAATGAATAGGATTCGCATCACGAGCCTGATGGCTTTTGCTGGAGGTTTGGCCGTGGCAGCCACCGGGGCAATGGCCCAGGACGCCGCCAAGAAGCCGCATGTGCCGCTCGAAAAGACCATCGGCGCGGTTACGCCGACCGGTCCGGTGCCATCGCTCGCCGTCGTCAACTCGGACGGCGCCAAGCTGGAGGGCGGCAAACTGGTCCTGACAGGCGTAGCCAAGAATGCGATTGTATTCGCCGACCGGCCGGTCCGGGCCGCAGGACATGTCACCACCGAGCAATTCATCATGCAGTGGGATGAAGGCAAGGACAACTTTGCCATCGACCCGCCGAATGCGACCGTCTCGGTGCTCGGCGGCGATGGATCGGATGTAAGCGATGTGGTCGTGACCCTGAAAACTCCGAAGCTGGAAGGAACGACGCTGACGTTCGACGTCGCCGTCCTGGAAGGAAATCTGGACGGCACTGATGGGCCGGCGGCGGTCTTCATCGACAATTTTGGCGGCGGCTTCCATGGCGGTGGCTTCCACGGCGGCTACGCGCATGTCGGTGACGCCACCTTCGCCCACGTCGGCGGATGGCATGGCGGGGGCTATGGCGGGGGCGGCTACTGGCATGCTCCGGTTTACCATGGAGCCTGGTATGACGGCGCAGGCGTTGCAGCGGGCGTCGTGGCCGGCGCTGCCATTGGAGCCGCGGCGACCGCTCCTTACCGCTACGGCTACGGGGACCAGTGCGGGTACTATCCCTATCCACCGTGCTACTAGGAGGAAATGGCACTTCCAACGTTTGGTGGCTCGCTCCCCAGGGAGCGGCCATCGCTAGAAGCGACATCAATTCAAAGGGAGACATGACAATGGCCTATCTTCGCAGCGCATGTTTTGCGCTCTTCGTAGTATCGATCCCCCTCGCTGCGACTGCCCAGAACTCGACACAGGTCGGCACATTGTCGTGCGACGTGTCACGCGGGATCGGCATGTTCGTGGTCGAAAAGCAGACACTTGCCTGCGTTTTCCAAGACCAGAGCGGCAAGGTCGAAAACTATGCCGGTTCAATTGATCAGTTCGGCGTGGAACTCGGCGAGGTTAAGAATGGGCATTTGATCTGGGGCGTGGCGGCGGCGACAAGCGGCCTCCCGGCGGGCGCGCTGGCGGGCACCTATGCCGGTGTGGGCGCCAACGCATCGTTCGGCGCCGGCGCTGGCGCCAATATTCTCGTCGGCGGCAGCGACCGCTCGCTCTCCTTGCAGCCGATCTCCGTCGAGGGTCAGCAAGGCATCAACATAGCGGGTGGTGTCACCACCGTCACCTTGACGGCGACTGATTGAGGAACGACTGGTCGCACAACGCTGGGGGCCGCAGAGGACGCTGGTCCTAGGCTGAGCGCGCGCCCATTGAGGCATGAGATTTTCGCGAAGGGCCTCGCGCACGCACTGCGAGCGGACCCTATTGCTAACTTACCCCTGGATGAAAAAGTACCAGGCTGGCTGGTTGAAGAAGTCGCAGAGCGGTTCTGTTCAGAATATTTTGCCCCAAAGGGCAATACCGCCAACACTTTTTTGATGCCAGCTTTGACAGTACCGCTTGGCATGGCAGGCGTGAACAAGAGATGGGAAGCTCGTCATGAGTGGTAATCATGGTAGTGATCGCCGGCACGGAGTGCAGCAAACGGGCGGACGGATGAAACGGCGCGACCTATTGCTCAGCGGCTGTTCGTTGCTGGTAGCATCAATGCTGCCGGCCGTGCCAAAAGCTCTGGCTCAGACTTCGAAAAAGCCCAACATCCTCGTCATCTGGGGCGATGACATCGGCATTGACAATATCAGTGCGAGGGCGTGACGGTGGCGCTTCCGGCTGCCGGTAATTGGGCGACGAGACTCCACCGCAAGTTCCCTAAAGGACAATATCGCGGAGCCAAGTGCTCTCCTATGGTTGACCTAGGGGTAGGCCCGACCCGTGCCGATCCCGCACGAGCACGAAATAAAAGCAACCAAGAGAGGAAATGACCATGAACATCAAGATGCTTTGCATGGGCGCGATGGCGTTTTCGATGATGACCGACGCCGCACTTGCCGAACACGGCGGCGCCCTCGACGAGCCGACGAAAATGGCGCCCTTCTACACCGCTGCCGACATGAAGACCTTAAAATCGGAAGCCGACTTCAAGGCCGCTTGGGAGGGGTTGAAAGACGAGGATCGCGCCACGATAAAGCAGGAATGCGGCGACATAGCCAGTGATGACCAGGGGCATGGCGACTTCTGCACGATGGTTGGCCACCAGTAAACGCTGCCGGTTTGGTGAAGTCGGAGATGGCGGGCAGAGTTGCCTGCCATTTTTCCGTGACCGGACCTTTTCCCTCAGCGCTCATGAGATTACCGGCGGGCGCGTTCATCCATGTCACATTGCGGCTAACTAAACGACGCTTTCAGATCGACCCCCAAACCTTCCGCTAAAGCGCCGATGGGCTGCCGTAAGGCCCGACGCCAACCGAGGGTCAGATCGTGTCATGCGACACTCGCGAACGAACGACTCCAAAGGATAGAATGTTGACATTCGTCTCATCGATTGGAACGAGCAAATAGCGCCAGTCCCGGACCTTTGCAGTAATGCAGCGAAGGTCGCATCTCGACCAATGGTTCACCGCCCGGCATCGGCAGCTGTCGTCAATTCACCTTCTCGATATCGCCGGGCTTCCAACTTTTGTCGATGGCAGCTTCGGTCGGGCCGTAGAGCCTGAGGATGGCGAAATACCCCTTGTTCGGCACAGTCGCGAGCCAGTTGCCGGCCTTGCCCTCTGGGGCTTTGGGGCCGAGGTAAAGGTCCGTGCTGCCGTCGGCGTTCTGCACCGGCTTGTCGCGCGAGCCGAGCGACGGGAATGGTTGCCCCGTTGGCCAGGCCCGAGGCGTTCTCGGCTTCGTAGAGCGTCACCGACCAGAAGTTGGCGGCTGGAACGTTCGGCGGCAGGTTGATCTTGTAACTCGAACCGCCCGAGAGCGACGCGCCGGTGCTATCGGTAAAGGCTATGACGCTGACAGGCTTCGTGACTTGATGGCAAAAGTTATCATGGGTGACCACTGATTTCTGAACGTGAGCTAAGAGCAACTACGACAGGGCCAGGCGCAAGGCGGCTATAATGCCCGCCTCGGCATGGCTCCGATACACTCCGCCTTGCCGGCACAATATGACCAAACTCTCAGACTTGGGACCACACCAGGCCGGCCGCTGGGCAGCCCGTCTGCACATCTGCCGCATGTACCGCGCTCCCGGGCCATGCGCCAGGACGAGCAGTTCTGACGTGCCTCCAGCCCGCTAGTCGGGATACTTCAAAGGCTTGTGGCTTGGCGTAGCGTGGTGAAGAGCCTCGCCAAGATCGCGCATGTCCATTTCTTGCCCGCAGACAGGGCAAATCTGGAAATGCTTCGCTTCGTCCTGCACCGGGCCATCGTGGCGCTCCCCCTTGAAGCCAGTCGCTTCACTATTCGTCCGCGGACGGTTCCGAATGGCCTTCACCGTGTCGGTGAGCGTCGGTCCGCCCCTCGCTTTCGCTCTGATCCGCTCAAACACTTTCTGTCGGTCGTCGGCCATTCCACACCTCCTGACCGCAAAACGCTGGCCGGACGGTTTTGTTGCTACCCACGTTGCGCTTGATACGATCGCGCGACCAGGAGCACCAAGATGAGCGGGCCGGAGCAGGATTTTGCCGAGAAGCTCCGCAGCCGCATCAGAGAGAGTGCCGCAAACGAACGCGGTGAACGGGCAGGGCTACAGCTAGTTCGCATGGCTATCGAAATGACGTGCCCCGCTGGTGTGCTGCCGAGCGAAGAAGCTGTCCTGCTGCTCTATGGTCCTGAGCCGGTCCATGAGGGGGAAGCGCTGGCCAAAGCCATCATTGAGACGGTGGAAAAGCTGACCCGGTGCCCACCGCGTTGATTTGTTGCCGGCCGGCTAGGCAGCTTCTGGACTCTCGCCCGCAATGGCGGCAGGCAAGCCGGCGGCATCGACGGCGGCGTGCCCGACTACAGCAAGGAAGCCGACTGCATCGAACGCCAGCTTGATGGCTTTGCCGCGTTCAGAAACTGCTGCCCCCGAAGGAGTGAACCATGACTGACACCAACACCGCCGACATCCTCGTCATCGACGTCAGCGGCTACGTCACCCGCTTCGGCACCGCCTGCGCCTACGAGGTCTTTCAGGCGGGCTTTGTCCGTCCTCAAGCAGAGCCTGTTCGACGAGACGACCGGGCGCTCGATGGTCAAGGTGGCCTGAGCCAGGACGCCTGAACAGTGCGCACCATAGGCAAGAAGATCGGCCTGACGCAGGAATAGCTCGCCAATATCGGGTCGGCTCACGCCCTCGTGCGGCGTCATGGGCCCCCACAAGCCACCCTCACCCCGCCTGCCGCAACCCGGGGGGCGACCGGCACGGACAAGGATGCCTGCTTCGCGCACCCCATCAGCAGCGGTGTGGCTTCTAGCCGCAAGTAATTGCTTGAAGCAGTTCCCGACACCACATGGTGGTCCATAGCCAGCCAAGCGAGATAAACTCGACGCAGTCGCGCTGCCCTCCACAGGGCAAATCAGACTATTGGATCATGGCGATGGCCTACGGCCAACCTTAGGAAACTAGAAAGACATCATGCCTGAAAACACCAGATTAACGTCGAGGGATGTCCCCCTCATTCAGCTAGGCCTCTATCAGTGCCGCTTTCCGGTGAGCGAAGACCCGTCAGTACCTGGCGGTTACCGTTTTTGCGCTGGGCCAACTTCGCCGGATCGCGTCTACTGTGATCACCACCACAGCATCGTGACCGCCGTCGAGCCTCGTCGAGCCCGTTCGGGTTTCCACCTCGCTCAACGACGCGCCGCGTAGGCTGCCCGGTCTCTAGGCTCGGCGCTTTGAGCTCTGACGCTGACAGTCGACTTCAGCCGTTTGCATCGTCGTCCTTTCGCGGGCTGAGCCCTCCGCGCGCTGGCGGTGGGCGTTGCTTCGTCGTCTATCATGCCGCCCCCTATTCGGATTGGTAGCGTCAGATCGATCAGCCTAGCCTGCAGGAGGGATGGCGTGAGTTCGTCACCCTGACCTATGCCACGGCGCACCTGGCCGAGCCTGGGCCAAGGCTGGCCAAGAGCACAGGCCGCCCGCTGCTGTGAGTTCGCAACGCCAAAGCACAATCACCCCGATCCGTTGCTTGATGATCCCGCGAGCACGAACGGACATGCCGTGGCGGTCCCCGTTTTCTGGTTCGATGAATCGCTGGAACAAAACACCAGATCGGACCGGGCTGCGGCATTAAGTCCCCAGACGACAAGCAAAAGATGAGCCGCCCATAGAGCCGGCGCGAGCAACGAGGAGAGAATCGTTGCGGATCGCATAGTTAACCCCTCTCGTATGAACTTATTGGGACGGATCGCCTTTCCAAATTACGCATCAGCCGCCTTTGACGTGAGGCGAAGCCAGCCCCGATGGTCTCGATGGATGGCCTTCCGATGTCAGCAGATCCAGATCATCCCGTCTCGTTGCCGGCCGCAACCCGACGGTACCGGAAGTGCTTGCGGATGTGGTCGTTGAAGTAGCGGCCCTTGGCGAAGGCCGCTTTGAATGCGGCAAAAGTCTCCGGCGGCACGCCCTCAAACTCATATCGTTTTCCGCTGGCGACGAACCACACCGAAAGGATTCGGCTCTCCGGATCGTATTCCGTTTTGCGTATTGAGGTGGATGGCATGACGGCAGCTAGATCAAAAGTAATCAACAAGCGGAGCGGCGGTCGCGTTCCCTCGTGGTATCGCTCCCGAGCAGCGCACGAGGATTTTCTCCAGGCCACCTAACGCATCGCGGCGTCGCAACACGCGGCAGGCACGGTGCTCCGGAAGCCAGTCTTTCGTCCCTCTTTTGTCCGAAATCGGCGCGTAGGATCGGATCGTTCCGTGGCCCCACGCGTTGGAGAAAAGGCAACGGGAGGAATGAACATGTCAGACGAGAAACACGAACGCATTAGGCGACGCGCTTATGAGATATGGGAAGCGCTGGAGATCGAGACCGAAGACCGCTCGCTCGGTGCTCGGCCACCAGCAATATCTGGTGCCGATGTACCAGTTCCCGCGCAGACCCAAAGCCGAGAGAAGAAAGGCAAGCGTGCTGCTGGTCAATCGGATGTTGAGGCGGCGGAAGCACTGGCGATGAGAACAGGCATCACCGGCGATCAAGCTCAAGAGCTTATCGACCGCCTCGGTGACGATCCGCTGGCGCTCGATGAGGCGGCGCGGAGCCTTAGGGCGTCCGAACGGTAACTGCCGGCTTTCTCAGGCAGCCCATCGTGTAACTCGACAGATCGCCGCAGATTTTCAATCTCCGTCCCCCGCCAGCGGACCGCCGAACAAATGAAAGCCCGCGCCTCTGGCGGAGAGAGCGGGCCGCTCGGGTCGCGGTCTGAGTTTCATGACGTTGGACCGAGATCGCGGTTTCGCCTTCGACGCTCGATGATGCGAGCGTTTCGACGAGCGACTCTGAGTTCGGTGAGCGTCGGCTGCCACCAGCCCCGGGAATGTTCCATTGGCCCGGCTTCACGACGAGCGGGCCATGTCCTGATGAGTTCCGTCAGCGTTGCCGAGCGCCACGTTCCCCACACGTAGTCGATGTCGGTCCGCGTCGCATGTGGGTAGAAAGCAGCTACTGCCGACGGCTCGGCAATTTCCCCTGACACATCGGTAAAGACGACAATGCCGTACTGCTCTGTTGCGACAGCGCGGCCCATCGGAGGCAAGTCTTCAGCAGGCAACGGATAGCGATGGCGGCGGCGTTCCGCATATCGCAACCGCGTGGTTCTTTGAGCTTCCGAGTCCCTCGCCGCCTCGCGTCGTCGCTTCCTTTCCTCGGGTTCGCTACGTCTGGCAGCCTCTTCGATTGTCGGCCATCGGCGCCGCAGTTCCTCATAGGATCGAAACGGCACGCGCCACGCCCGGAGTTCATCGTCCCAACTTGCCCAGGGAATTTCGTGTAGTTCCCGAAGGACGGTCTTCGAATAGGGTGTCCGAATGCGCAGGTCGTCGGCAACCTCGAGATAGGGACTGGAGATCGGATCGAAAGCGAACGCGTCGCGCCCCTTGCTGTCGGCGTGGATCGCCAGCAACTCGGCCTCACGCGCCAGCCAGCGGTCAACCCGGCGGGCCGCCGTCTTGCCTGGTACAAACCAGCTCCTGCGCTCGTCGCTCCACCTCGCTCGCGGAAATGCCGCCCGAAATCGTTCGACTGTCATTCGGTCATAAGGAAAGTTCGCCAAGGCACCAGGCGTGCCTTGTTTCTCCAGCGCATGCTGATGCTTTGGTTCCTCCACGGTCATGCCGTCAATTGTGTTGGATTCGCAGAGAAACGTGCCGCCGGCCCTAATGGTTCACACGCGAACCAGAACGTGAGTGCCCTTCGCAAGGGACGCCGCCAATCACGACGGACGCCCCCGAGCGCGTCACGCTAGAGGCTGAGCATAACGCCTTTGAGGGATTGCCCGAGAAGAGAACGAAGCTGCGCTCCTTTCAGCTCTGCTGGCAGCTCTAATGTGCAGTGTTCGCCATGCGCACCTTGCGGGGGCGAAGCTTGCGCGCCATGCTGATCGCATGAGGGGTCTTACAATTGCGCTGACGACTATGCTGGTCGGGATCGTACCGGCCAGCGCTGACGTCGCGTTTGATACCTGCATCAAGCAACTCTGCACATCGACCAAACAGGCCGATTGTTGGGTTAAGGCAGGCGCCGCGCTATGCGATCGCGATCAGATCCAGTGCAAGGAGCTTCCCGATCACGCGCCGGCGTGGGCACGATCTTCGAGGAAAGCCACCTGCCGCTGCACAAGTGGCTACAGGCAATCCACCTTATGTGCTCATCCAAGAAGGGCATCAGCGCCCATCAGCTGCACCGCGTTCTGGAATGCACCTACAAGACCGCGTGGTTCCTGGCCCATCGCATTCGCGAGGCAATGCGCTCGGATGACTTCATGCGGATGGGCGGCGACGGCAAGACCGTCGAGGCGGACGAAACCTACATTGGCCGCCGCGTGACGTTCCGGTCAACAAGGGCCTATTGACAGCGCGCCATGACACTCCAAGCTTTTTAGAGCTAACCGTTGATCCAGTCATCCAATAGCGGTTCAGTATGGGTCTCCAGATACTGGTCCGCGAGTTGGTTCTGCCGCGCCGCAATTTCAGCGTGACCGTGGGGTCATAAAGCTCCTTCGACATCACGGCGGCTGTATATGTCATTTTCGCATAACCACTGCGGCCTGATGATCGTGCGCCTGCTCCTTCACAGCGACAACTGGTATGATCCGGCCCCACCGCCGCTCCAAGGAAGCGACGTCATAAAACACCTGAGAGTTCGGGTCAGCGCCGAAGGTAAACACCGACCACTCGACTCCATCAGGATTATTTTCGGCGAAGTTGGAGTTCAGGTCTGCAAGTAGGTCAGAGAAAAGTGGATCATCGCGATACTTCGTTCGCAGAAGATCAATCGTCTGCCGAGTATGAATGGTGATATATGCGTAACCGTCCTGACGGAGAACGCGCCGAACTTCGAGGAGCCACGCCTCAGCCAATTCGGATATATGCGTGAAAACCGATCCGCAGTAAACCAAGTCGAAGGTGCTGTCTTCAAATGGAAGATGCGGTGCTGTGGTGTTGGTTGCGAAGAGCATCGGCGGATTAAGGTGTTCCTGGCACCAGGCGATATGCTCGGCATTAATGTCGAGGCCCCAATGCTCTGATGTCTCGTCTCGCGGAAGAAATCGCAGCATGCGGCCACTGGCGCATCCGAGATCGAGCACGCGTGTCAACGGAATAGGCGGTTGCCCGACTTCATTAAGGATGCAAAGCATTTGTGCCACGTCATCTTGTCCGCATTTCAAATAGTCTAATTCAGTCTGGGCGTATCCTTCCCACAGATGTTGAGGTGGAACCGGCGCGGCATTCTTTGACTGGGAGGGACAAACAAACAAGACATTATTGTGTCTGGCTAAGGGGATGAATCGGGCCGAGCTGCCGGGACGTTCTAGGCTGAGTTGCTCGGTCGCGCGCTTGAAACGCTTGGTTTTACTTAACTGCCCAGCTAGCTTTTCCATCAGCGCCATTGCGCGACGATCCTGACTTAGTTTACGAGCTAGTTGTTCAATGAGGTTCATTTGCGCAGCCTCCAATTCTGATCGATGGTTTACGCACAAATTCGAGTCTAGGCCCGTCCCATCTGGTGGCTAGGGGAACGGATCATGATCATTTACTAAATTAGCAATTCTGCATGAAACGGCTTATTATTTTTCCCAGCCGGCGGGCACGCCCACACCCCCGCCGGTTAGGCCCGGCGGTTGATTGCCTACTCCGCAGCGGCTGTCGGGCCGACCATCTCAGCGAGGATGCAGTGGAAGCGCCAGAGACGATCCAAAACGCCTGGGCCGCGCTCAAGCTGGTTCGCATGGCGATCGAACAGACCTGCCCGCCGGCGTGCTGCCAAGCGAGGAAGCTATCCTGCTGCTCTATGGTCCCGAACCGGTCCATGAGGGCGAAGCGCTTGCCAAAGCCATTATCGAAACGGTGGAAAGGCTGAACCGATAACGTCCAAACGGTTCGCCTGGGCGTACCGCTTGAGAAACACACCCGCTAGAAATCTTTATCTGGCCTCGATAGGCACGAGAATCGCGTCAGGGTCGAGGCCAAGAGCCGTGACTAGCAGGATTGCGTCCGGGTCGTCGCAGTAGACCTCGGGTCGATCGGGAGCAAACCAGCGGGCGAAATAGACCGGGTTTTGCGTTGGAACGGTGGATCGATGCGGATTTTGTCCTTTCCTGCATCCTTGAAGGAGCCGCGATTCAATTAGCATGCTGTTAATTAGTTCCGGAAAATTTTAACGAATCGTTGACCGCGCTGTCCCAGAATAGGACGGCGCGGTCAAACCCCCAAACGGGCTGCGCTGGCGGCTCCGGCAATTCGCCTTCCCGCGCTACTGTCGGAGCCGCTACCACACTCCTCCAAAATACCAGTAATCGTTGAAACAACTATTACCGCACGTGCTTTCCAGTGCGTTTTCCCAGTCGTTAGACTTTGATGGAACAGGCCTCGCCTTCACGGTTGACGCTGAGACAGTCCATCTCAGCGAGGAAGCATGGAAGCCCAAGAGAACATCCGCAACGCCTGGGCCGCCCTCAAGCTGGTTCGCATGGCTATTGAACAGACCTGCCCCGCAGGAGGCGGCCCGCTTCCACAAGAAAGGTTGGTTCATCCAGGCTGAGAACGTCTGTCGCCAGATCCTGAACACCGAGCCGACGCATGATCAGGCTCTGTACGGACTCGGTCACGTTTTGGGTACGAAGGGCGATCACCGTCAGGCTGCGGACTGCTTCGGCGCGCTTGCAGCTATGTCGCCGCAATCTGTAAGCGCCTGGCTTTGCCTGGGCATTGCGCAGCAGTCGCTAAACGACCACTCCGCAGCCATCGTGTCGTTTGGGCGAGCCACGGACCTCGATCCAGGCCTCACCCTAGCGCGTTATGCCCCGGGGCCGCAGCCTTCTCGCCCTTCAGCGGACGGATGAGGCGGCCCAGGCTTTCACGCCGGTGCTTGAGAATGGATCGCCCGCGCCGGCGGAAACCGCCCTGCGCGCCAAGGCCCGGCGACAATTGCAGCAGTTGAGGACAGCCAAGCCGCTCTACATAAAGAAACCTGAGCGCGAGACGCCCGTCATCCAGCCGTCGGTGCCGCTGGGGCTGACAAATCTGCTTAAGGTTGCGCGGCGGCAACCACAAGCCGCTCCATCTCTTCTGTTGCTTGACGAGGGGCTTGCCTTAGGATCAGCACGCGATTGGCCCGTCCAGAGCGGCCAAACGCAACGGCAATCAAGTCGGGAGAGGTCCCTGCCGCTCCAAGCCGCTCAAACAACTCGGCGCCGCCTCGTCATGGAGCCGGTTGCGGCCAGCGCTGCAACGCAGCACGGCCAACGTCCGTAAGCGCATAGACGCCGCGCTCGGCCCTGGCGAACCAGCCATAGACGTTGTGAAGCAGGATCTTGGCAGCGCGTGGTGAAACGGTTTTCAAGTCGCGCGGACGCTTCGGGCCGTCAACCATGGCAGCGGCGCAGGCCAGTGCATCCTGTCGGTAAGCGGTCATTATCGGCGTGCGCGAGCCGCCGCCGACCACAGGGTCGCCGCGCCGGCGCCGATGCTCGTCCACCAGGCGCGATCTTCGCCTCGGATCTCGCCGGGGCGGCAAGGCGGCCGGGCTGAGCAGCAATTCGACGTTGCCGGCGGAACCAACTCCCAAAAGGCCGAAGCCGAGCCGCCTGCAGAGTGCGCGGAACCGGCGATCGCGCTCGCGGCCTTTGCCTCGACTTGACATGCGCGCCGCAAGCCAGACCTCATCGCATGACGCAGCACGATCGACACCTTGAAGTATGAGCTCGAGGTTGAACTGCAATTTCAATTCGCAGATGACGACCACGGGCGGCTCGCCGTCGCGCAACCCCACGACGTCGCAACCACCAACTTCGCCTTTGACGGTGAATTCCAGGCCCTCAAGAAACCGCTTCACCGGCATGTAAAGAGACGTTTCCTGCATGCGCGAGGCATAGCCGATTCGTGACTGGCTGGCACAGCATCACCGAAGAGCATGCCGCTCTGGGCCAGATTTGCCGCTCGTCGAACGCATGGAAGTGTGGGATGCCAGCTCGGCCGCTAAGCTCTCAGCCCCCTCGCCTCACCAGAACGCTTGCCCGGAACCATCATATCCCTGGCCAGCAGGCGGCTCACCCGGCAGAACGCCATGAACGCCCGGCAGGCGTCCTCGGTCTCGACCAGGTCGACCGTGGCGCCGAAGCAGGCATTGAATGCGGCCTGATAGACCGGGCCTTGCCGGCGAACCGGCCAGCCTTGCAGGAAATCCAGCGCCTGTTCGACGCTGTAGATTTCCTCGACCGGCAGGCCAGGCGCGGTCGTGATGCGCACCGGCACCTCGAATTGCAATCTGTCCATTCCTGTCTCTCCCGAACGCGTTCCCGCAGCAACACCGTTCGTCGCAATGTTGCTTTGACCGGCTTTTCGCTCAGGCCCCACTTCTTGCTCAGAAATATGTCGTCAGTGCGGACAAACACCCCGGCACGCGCCGGACAGGCACAAGATGAAGCCGCGAGGTATGAATATCGCCGGCTTAAGCCGATCGCCGGCAGTTCGTCCTTGAACCTGACGCCGTCCGGTGCCAAATCTGGGAGGATTTTCGCGCGGGCTCATTGGAAGCCCTTTCTTCCGGCAAGACGGACACAATGGTCACCTATCTCGACGCCGCCATGGCACCACTCAGAAACACCGGCCAGATCCGCCTCTATGGCGAAGAAGGCTTTGCCGGCATGCGCAAGGCCTGCGATCTCACCGCGCGCTGCCTCGACGAACTGGTGTCGATCGTCGCACCGGGCGTCACCACCGAAACCATCGACCGTTTCGTCTTCGAGTTCGGCATGGATCACGGCGCATTGCCGGCGACGCTGAACTATCGCGGCTACACGAAGTCGTCCTGCACCTCGATCAACCACGTCGTCTGCCATGGCATTCCCGACAACAAGCCGTTGAAGGACGGCGACATCGTCAACATCGACGTCACCTACATCCTCGATGGCTGGCACGGCGATTCCTCGCGCATGTATCCGGTGGGCACGATCAAGCGCGCCGCCGAGCGCCTGCTCGAGGTCACGCATGAATGCCTGATGCGCGGCATCGCGGCGATCAAGCCCGGCGCCCGCACCGGCGCCATCGGCGCCGCCATCCAGACCTATGCCGAAAGCGAGCGCTGCTCGGTGGTGCGCGATTTCTGCGGCCACGGCGTCGGCCAGCTCTTTCACGACGCGCCGAACATCCTGCACTATGGCAGCGCCAGCGAAGGCGTCGAGATGCGGCCGGGCATGATCTTCACCGTCGAGCCGATGATCAATCTCGGCCGGCCGCACGTAAAAGTGCTGTCGGACGGCTGGACGGCGGTGACACGCGACCGCTCGCTGTCGGCGCAGTATGAGCACACGATCGGCGTCACCGAAACCGGATGCGAGATTTTCACGCTGTCGCCAAAAAGCCTCGACCGTCCCGGCCTGCCGGCCTAGTGTTTGTGCGAGGGCCGGATCTTTCCGGTCAAGAAAATGCGGGCGGCCATGGGGACAACCAGCGACGACGACGAGCGGGGTTTCTTTCCCGAGAGACCGACAAAATCGCTCGCGAAAGCCACGTCGGTCGAAAAGCCGCATTATCTCGGTCATCGCGACCGCTTGCGCCAACGGTTCGCGGCCGCGGGTTCCGACGCCCTCCCCGATTACGAATTGCTGGAGCTCTTGCTCTTTCGCCTGATCCCCCGCGCCGACACCAAACCCGTCGCCAAGGCATTGCTGGCGCGCTTCGGCACGCTGGCCGAGGTGCTTGGCGCGCCGGTCGCGCGGCTTGAGGAGGTCAGGGGTATCGGCCCGGCGGTGGCGCTCGATCTGAAGATCGTTGCCGCGGCCGCCCAACGCGCGGCACGTAGCGAGATCAAAGGCCGCGAGGTCTTGTCGTCCTGGACGCAGGTTCTCGGATACTGCCGGTCGGTCATGGCCTTCGAGGAGCGCGAGCAGTTCCGTATCCTGTTTCTCGACAAGAAGAACGCACTGATCGCCGACGAGGTGCAGCAGGTCGGCACCGTCGACCACACGCCGGTCTATCCGCGCGAAGTGGTCAAGCGCGCGCTCGAACTCTCCGCCACGGCGATCATACTGGCGCATAACCATCCGTCAGGCGATCCGACGCCGTCGCGCGCAGACATCGAGATGACCAAGCTGGTCATCGAGACGGCCAAACCGCTCGGCATCGCCGTCCACGATCACATCATCATCGGCAAGAAGGGTCATGCCAGCATGAAGGGCCTGCTGCTGATCTGACGCCCTGCTTGAACATGCGTCGGCTTCTCGCCGAAAGCGTCCCGTCTCGTGTCATGACACGCCAGGCAGCGAAGGACGTGGCGCGGGAGTACGGCTGCCAACCGCGATGGCGAGCGCGACGACGATCAGTATAGCCGCGACCGCGAACGTGATCCGCATACCGGCGGCAACGGCCTCGGGGCGCGCCGTTGCGATGTCCATCGCCTCTGAGGCGAATGCGAACACAGCGCCCATGACGGATGCGCCGGTGATGAGCCCGAGATTGCGCGACAAATTGAGCAAGCCGGAAACGACGCCCCGCTGGTCCGGGTGGATATCCGACATGACAGCGGTGTTGTTGGCGGTTTGGAACAGCGCATAGCCCGATGTGATGACTGCGATCGGGGCGATGTAGCCGGGGACGCCTGATATTGCCGGCATCACGGATAGACTGAAGCAACCGGCGGCTATCGCGATGAGCCCAATGATGGTCATGCGCCCGGCGCCAAAACGGTCGGCTATGCGACCAGCTGGCACACCGGTCAGCGCGGCGACAAGCGGACCGACCGACATGACGATGCCAACAAGAGCCGCGTCGAGCCCGAGCGCACGAGACAGATAGAACGGCCCGACCACCAGCGTCGCCATCATCACCGTCGCAACGAGCGCGCTCATGGCGAGGCTGGCACTCAGCATCGCATTGCGGAACGCGCCCAATCGGATCAAAGGCGACGCCACTCTCGCCTCCACAAGCACAAAGAAGCCGGTTCCGAAGACGGCAGCCACCAACAGAGCCATGTTGAGCGGACCAAAACTGCCACGCCCGATCGTCATCGCGAGCGCATACGCGCCAAGCGTCAAGGCAAGCAGCAGCGTGCCGACAACGTCGAAGCCGGCCCGATCCGTCTTCGGCCCCCGGCGATCAGCCGGCAGATAGCGATAGGCGAGAACAAATGCCAGCAACCCCAGTGGCACGTGGACGAGGAAGATCGCCCGCCAACCGGCTCCGGCAATCAGAAGGCCGCCGAGCGAGGGACCCAGAGCGGTGCCGATCGCCGACATCGTTCCGAGCAGCCCCATGGCGCTGCCGGTCCTTGCCTTCGGAACCGTCTCAGCGACAAAGGCCATGGTCAGCGCCATCATGATAGCCGCCCCCAGGCCCTGCGCCGTCCGGGCTGAGATCAGCAGCCAGAGCGTCGGCGCGAAACCACATAGGACTGAGGCCGTCGTGAACAGGAAGAGCCCGGCCAGCAGCAGCAGCCGGCGGCCGGTGATGTCACCGAGCCGTCCGACGCTGACGATCAGCGTGGTGATGGCGAGGAGATAAGCCAGCACGATCCACTGGACGTCCTGGAACGAGGCGTTGAACGCCTGCGCCAACGTCGGCAAGGCAACATTGGCGATGCTGATCCCGAGTGAGGACAGCAACATCGACAACGAAAGGCTGGCGAGTGCCCACCGAACCGAAGGTGCCCGTTGTGGATTTCCAGCGACTGCCCGTCCTGCATCGATTGGCTTCAACATGAACTCCGTTTTCTGGCGACTCCTGAAACGGAGTTGGCAGACAGGTAGTCCTTGGCTTGGTATGACGAAAGGCGCATCGTTTGCAGTTAATCATTGCGTCTGACGCTATGTCACATAGTGCCGACCGTGCTACGATCAGCATATGTCGCATCCCGATCTCAATCTGCTTGTCACCCTTGATGTGCTGCTGACGGAAGGCAGCGTGGCGCGCGCCGCCAAGAGGCTGCGGCTGAGCCCGTCGGCGATGAGCCGGGCGCTGGCGCGATTGCGTGAGACGACCGGCGATCCGCTGCTAGTCAGGGCTGGACGCGGCCTCGTGCCCACACCCCGAGCCATCGAGCTCCGCGAGCGCGTCGGTCAGCTTGTGGAGGACGCCGAATCCGTTCTGCGTCCTGTTGAGACGCTCGACCTGAAACGGCTCGTGCGAACCTTCACGCTCAGAAACCAGGATGGCTTTGTCGAGAGTTTCGGACCGGATCTCATTGCGCGCGTCGGCCAACAAGCACCGGGCGTGCGGCTGCGTTTTGTGTTGAAGCCAGACAAGGACAGCACGCCCCTGCGCGACGGCAGCGTAGACCTGGAAACCGGCGTCGTCGGAAACGCCACGGGACCGGAGGTGCGCGCGCAAGCGCTGTTTCGTGATCGTTTCGTCGGCGCCGTGCGGATGGGGCATCCATTATGCGAGCTGACGATCACCCCTGCCCGTTACGCAGCCTGCCGGCACATCCTCATCTCCCGTCGCGGGCTCGACAGGGGGCCGATCGACGACGCCTTTGAGCCGTTAGGGTTGAAACGAGAAATCGTCACGGTCGTCGGCGGCTTTTCGGAAGCTCTGGCCCTGGCGCGTGCCTCGGACCTGATCGCCAGCGTTCCCGAACGCTATACGGGGAACCTGCGCGACGGGATGTTCTGTTTCCCTCTGCCGATTCCCTTGCCGGAAATCACGGTTTCACTTTTGTGGCACCCGCGGCTGGATGCCGATCCGGCGCATCGCTGGCTGCGCGGTTGCGTTCGAGACGTTTGCGCCGGAACAACTCCCTGGATTTCTTAGTGATTGAGGCGAGCGTTGCTGATCCGATCACGGCAACTCGGTGTTGCAGGTGCCGGCGATCTGGCCGACCGCCTCGCTGAGCCCGGCAAGGTCGAAATCGGCCTCGCCTCGCCCTGACACCATCCCGAACCAGCCTCCTCCCGCGCTTGCCGACCGACCAGCTTTCGTTGACCTTGCTGGCGTTGTCGACGGTTACCGACACGGTGATGGTCCGGCTGGCGGAGACGGCATCGTTCAACTGCAGCCATTCGCTCCAGCGCGAGGAGGAGCGTCGTGGCGACCGCGCCTCCAATGCCGACGAATAGCTTCAGCGATCCCTCCAACGACCTGCACTTTGCAACTCGGCGCAGATAATGATCAAAACCTCGTATCGCCAGCCGCCAACCGCTGCTTGGGCACGAATCTATCGCCTACCGCATCGGCTCGAAAATCGGAATCGATTCGCGGACAGCACGATGCGCAGATAGTGAGAGTGCAGAGTGTATTTTGTCCGTCTAAGTGGCCGCACGTCGCTCTAAGGTCAAAACCGCACATGGGGCGGCCTTTCACAATTCGGCGGAAACCCGTGTTGTTCGGCGCTTTTGGCAGGCTTTTTCTTCGCCGCAGCCTTCTTCTTCTTAGGTTTTTCCACATCATCGCCATTGCGTTTTCGGCTGACCGGAAGACCGCACTAGAATTTCGATCAGAAATCGAGCTATGATGCATTTGGCATTTCCTGGGACGGCTTCGCGCCCTTGGAATGCCGGGAGGAAACGGGATATGGCCATAGCGCTTGTACTCGTTTTGGTAGTTGTGGGCTCAGTGTTGTTCCACTTCCTGAGCCCATGGTGGTGGACGCCGATTGCCTCTAACTGGGACTATATCGACAACACCATCATCATCACCTTCTGGATCACCGGCGTCGTCTTCGCCGCCGTCGTCCTATTTATGGCCTATTGCGTCTTCCGCTTCCGTCATCGGGAAGGCAATCAGGCGGCATACAAACCCGAGGACAAGCGGCTCGAATGGTGGCTGACGATCGTCACCGCAACCGGGGTCACGGCCATGCTGGTTCCCGGCCTGTTCGTCTGGAACCAGTTCGTCAGCGTCCCAAGCGACGCAACTGTGGTCGAAGTCGTCGGCCAGCAATGGCAATGGAGTTTCCGCTTGCCCGGCAAGGACGGCAAGCTCGGCACATCCGACACCCGTAACGTCAGCCCTGAAAATCCCCTGGGCGTCATTGCCGACGATCCCAGTGGCCAGGACGATGTCGTCGTCGAAGCCGCCGATCTGCATCTGCCGGTCGGCAAGCCGGTCAAGATGCTGCTTCGCTCGATCGACGTGCTGCATGATTTCTATGTCCCTGAATTCCGCGCCAAGATGGACATGATCCCGGGCTCGGTCACCTATTTCTGGTTCACCCCGACCAAGACCGGAACCTTCCAGGTCCTGTGCGCCGAACTTTGCGGCCAGGGGCATCCTTTGATGCATGGTGTGGTCATGGTCGACACGCAGGAAGATTATACGGCCTGGCTCGGCGAACAGCAGACTTTTGCGCAATTGTCGGCCCCCCAGCAGGTGGGCTCGGCAGAGTAGACGCCGTGAAAGACGGCGACGTGGGTTGAAATTGCGGCAGGGCTCGAAACTGTCGAGCCTGGCCGAGAAGGGCACGGAGGTGTTCCTATGGTCGATATCACGCCTGCAGATGCGGTGCCGCCGGCCGAAGTCCCGGAGATGGAACTCTACCATCCGCACAGCTGGTGGACGAAATACGTTTTCTCGCAGGACGCCAAGGTCATCGCCATCCAGTATTCGGCGACGGCGACGGCAATCGGCATGGTGGCGCTGGTGCTGTCCTGGATGATGCGGCTGCAGCTCGGCTTCCCCGGCACGTTCGATTTCATCACGCCGGAAGCCTACTACCAGTTCATCACCATGCACGGCATGATCATGGTGATCTACCTGCTCACGGCACTCTTCCTGGGTGGCTTCGGCAACTACCTGATCCCACTGATGGTCGGCGCGCGCGACATGGTCTTTCCCTATGTCAACATGCTGAGCTACTGGATTTACCTGCTCGCCGTACTGGTTTTGGTGTCGAGCTTCTTTGCGCCCGGCGGGCCGACGGGTGCCGGCTGGACGCTCTACCCGCCGCAGGCGATCATGACCGGCACACCAGGCGGCCAGGACTGGGGCATCATGCTGATGCTCATCTCGCTGATCCTGTTCATCATCGGCTTCACCATGGGCGGCTTGAACTATGTGGTGACGGTGCTGCAGGCCCGCACACGCGGCATGACGCTGATGCGCCTGCCGCTGACTGTCTGGGGTATCTTCACCGCGACGGTCATGGCGCTGCTCGCCTTTCCGGCGCTGTTTGTCGCCTGCGTGATGATGCTGTTCGACCGTGCGCTCGGCACCAGCTTCTTCATGCCGGCGATCGTCGAGATGGGCGAACAGTTGCAGCATGGCGGCGGCAGCCCGATCCTGTTCCAGCATCTGTTCTGGTTCTTCGGCCACCCCGAGGTCTATATCGTGGCGCTGCCGGCCTTCGGCATCGTATCCGACCTGATCAGCACCCATGCACGCAAGAACATCTTCGGCTACCGGATGATGGTCTGGGCCATCGTCGGCATCGGCGCGCTGAGCTTCGTGGTCTGGGCCCACCACATGTATGTCAGCGGCATGCATCCCTATTTCGGCTTCTTCTTCGCCACCACGACATTGATCATTGCCGTACCGACCGCGATCAAGGTCTACAATTGGGTACTGACGCTGTGGCGCGGCGACATCCACCTCACAATACCGATGCTTTTTGCCCTGGCCTTCATCGTCACCTTCGTCAATGGCGGGCTGACCGGATTGTTTCTCGGCAACGTCGTCGTCGACGTTCCGCTGTCGGACACGATGTTCGTCGTCGCCCATTTCCACATGGTCATGGGCGTCGCCCCGATTCTCGTGATCTTCGGGGCGATTTATCACTGGTACCCGAAGGTCACTGGCCGGATGCTGAACGAGGCAATGGGCCAGTTCCATTTCTGGGTCACCTTCCTCGGTGCCTACCTGATTTTCTTTCCCATGCACTACATCGGCCTGATGGGCGTGCCGCGCCGCTACAACGAACTGACCGACATGACGGTGATGACGGAATCGGCCCACCACCTGAACTCGTTCATCAGCGTCATGGCCTTTATCGTCGGCTTCGCCCAGATAGTATTCCTGTTCAATCTGATCTGGAGCATCCGCCATGGCCGGGAAGCCGGCGGCAATCCGTGGCGCGCCACGACGCTCGAATGGCAGACGCCCGAAACACCGCCCGCCCATGGCAATTTCGGGAAAGAACTGCCGATCGTCTATCGCTGGGCCTATGACTACAGCGTGCCGGGCGCCAAAGAGGACTTTATCCCGCAAAACATGCCGGGCTCCTTCGGATCCTCAAGAGAGCCGGCATGAGCGTCATTCTGGTCTTCCTCCTCGTGATCGCCGGCTTTGCCGGATGGTGGCTCTCCCACCAGCGGCTGATGGCCAAGCCATGGCTCGAGCAAGGTGTGATCGGGGATGTTATCGGCTCGGAAGGATCGGCGCTGCCGACCGCCAAGATCGGCCTCGGCGTCTTCCTCGCCGTCGTCGGCTGCCTGTTCGCGCTTTTCACCAGCGCCTATTTCATGCGCATGGCGCTGTCGGACTGGCAGGCGTTGCCGCTACCGCGCGTGCTCTGGTTCAACACAGGCGTGCTGGTCCTGAGCAGCATCGCGCTGCAATGCGCCTCGGTCGCTGCGCGCCGGGGCCAAATCGACACGGTCAGGCTTGGCCTCGTCACAGCTGGGCTCACCGCACTTGGCTTCCTGATCGGACAGCTTGTGGCATGGCGGGACCTGACCGCCGACGGCTACCTGCTGACCGCCAATCCGGCCAACAGTTTTTTCTACCTGATAACCGGGATGCACGGCCTGCACATACTGGGAGGGCTGGTGGGCCTGAGCAGAACGACTGCCGGCGCCTGGAACGGAGCACCGGCGGAGCGGCTTCGCCTCAGCGTCGAATTGTGCGCCATGTACTGGCATTTCCTGCTTTTCGTCTGGCTCGCCATCTTCGCGCTTCTGGCCGGCTGGGCCGCGACTTTTATCGAGATTTGCCGACAGTTGCTGACCTAGGAGGGCCGGGCGGATGGCAGAGACGACAGTGACACATATCGGCCAAACACAGCCGCGGCCGGCGGGCTTGCAAGGCGTCGCGGCCGACTGGTCCTCGGATCAGCGCGCGTTCAAGAACGTGTCCTGGGGCAAGGCCATGATGTGGATATTCCTGCTCAGCGACACCTTCGTCTTCGGCTGCTTCCTGCTCTCCTACATGACCGCGCGCATGTCTACCCGAGTGCCGTGGCCCAATCCGAGCGAGGTCTTTGCCCTTCACATTGGCGGCTCGGACATTCCGCTGATCCTTATCGCCATCATGACCTTCGTGCTGATCTCGAGCAGCGGAACGATGGCCATGGCGGTCAACTTCGGCTATCGCCGCGACCGCCGCAAAACGGCGATCCTCATGCTTTTGACCGCAGCACTCGGCGCGACCTTCGTCGGCATGCAGGCGTTCGAATGGACCAAGCTGATCACCGAAGGGGTACGGCCCTGGGGCAATCCGTGGGGTGCGGCGCAGTTCGGGTCATCCTTCTTCATGATCACCGGCTTTCACGGCACCCATGTGACGTTTGGGGTGATCTTCCTGATCATCGTGGCGCGAAAGGTCTGGCGCGGCGATTACGACACGGGACGGCCTGGTTTCTTCACCAGCCGCAGGGGTCGCTACGAGAACGTCGAGATCATGGGGCTCTACTGGCATTTCGTCGACCTGGTCTGGGTGTTCATTTTCGCATTCTTCTATCTTTGGTGAGAGGCAGATATGGCTGAGATAACCGCAAACGGCCTGGGGCAACATACGCTGCACGGAGCTCAAGCGCATGATGCGACAGCAACCGGCATCGCCCCCGCGGAGGTTCATCAGGAGCACCCGATCAAGCTCTATCTGGTCGTCTGGGCATGGCTGTTCATCCTCAGCGCCTGCTCCTATATGGTCGATTATCTCGGCATCCACGGCTATCTCAGATGGTCGCTGATCCTGATCTTCATGATGCTCAAGGCCGGGCTGATCGTCGCGGTCTTCATGCACATGGCCTGGGAACGGCTGGCGCTGACATATGCGATCATATTGCCGCCGATACTAGTGCTGGTGTTCGTGACAATGATGGTCTTCGAATCGGATTACACGCTTCTCACCCGGATGGTGTTTTTTGGGGCCGAGCCCTGACGAGCAATCCGGGTACAGGGTCGACGGCGTCTCCCGTCAAGAGCTGGAAGCGCTAGTTGCGGTCCGCTCCTGTCTGCCTTGAAACAATCGACAGCTGGCCCATTTTTGTTAGCACGGGAAACGACGGAAGGAGAATGATTGCCTGCGTTTCCACATGCGTCGCGAACTCCAGCAAGGGAGGCTCAGGATGACGATCGCAAACAGACTGAAGGACTTTATCGACGGGAAAGGAATTTCCTATGACACCGTCGAGCACCACCGCACGTCGACAAGCAGGCAGGCCGCCATAGCGGCGCATGTGCCCGGCAGCATAATGGCCAAATCGGTGGTCGTTCACCACGAACTCGGCTATGCGCTGGCCGTGGTTCCCAGCACGCACAGGATCGAGCTCGGCACGTTGCAGGATGTCATGGACAAACGTATCGGACTCGCCTCCGAAGACGAGGTGGTTTCGCTCTTCGAGGATTGCGACACCGGCGCCATCCCGCCGATCGGCGCGGCCTACGATGTGCCGGTGATTCTCGATGAGAGCCTCGGCAATGCCGCCGACATCTATTTCGAGGGCGGCGACCACAGGACGCTCGTGCATGTCAGCGGCAAGGACTTCCGCAACCTGACCAGCGACGCACGCCAGGCCCGCTTTAGCTACCCGGCTTACTGAACACCCTGGCCAACTTGCCGCACCGATGCTCTCGCCGGTGCGGCAGGCAGGATTTTGTCAGTTAGCCGGTCTGGTGGAGGCCGGCGATTCCACAACTTTCCGATAGACGTGCCAGGTGGCGTGACCGAGGATCGGCAGCACCACCGCTAGCCCGGCAAACACCGGCAGCGAACCAATGATCAGCGCGACGGCGACAATCAGTCCCCAGACAGCCATCACGATCGGGTTCGCCAGGACCACACGCACTGAGGTGTGGATGGCTTCGTAGGCACCGACATCACGATCGAGCAACAACGGGAACGCGACGACCGTGGTGCACAACACCACGGCGGCGAAGACAAAGCCGATAGCGTGGCCAAGGATAATCAGCGTCCAGCCGCGTCCGGTGGCGAATATTTCACTGATGAAGCTGGAGAGCGATTCCGGCGGGGCCGGGCCGAACACTTGCTGGTAAAATATCTGCGCGGTCAAAAGCCAGGCGATGAAGATCGCAAGCAGCATGATCCCGACCGCCGCGATGGCCGGCAGCGCCGGAGAATTCCTGACCCCGAAAGCGTGGCTCCAGGAGGCGTCGAGCCCGGCCTCCCGTCGCCGGCTGATCTCATAGAGGCCGATCGCCGCGAATGGACCGATCAGCGCAAAACCCGACACCAGCGGAAACAACAGCGGCAGCGCATTGTTGCCCGACGTCCAGACGGCGAGCACGACGCCGACAAGCGGATAGATCAGGCAGAGGAAAACGATATGCGACGGTTTGACCATGAAATCGTCGACGCCGCGCTTGAGCGCGTCGAAAAGGTCGGAAACGCCGATCTTTCGAATTCTGGTGTGCTCCAGCGTCTCGCTGGCGCCTGCAATCACGTGAAAACTTGCCATGACCATTCCTCCAGACCAGGTCCGGTAAGGTCGCGATTTTACGGTGCTGCCGTTCAGCGTGACTGGCCACGCAAAACCGCGACCTGCACCATGATCAACATACGCTCTTGCAGGGGATTTGTCGCCGCCCTTTGTCTTGAGAGGACGGCTCCGGTGATCCGGCTAGCTCTAACCGCATTTCTTCGATATTCTCCAAGCTGGGTTGAAGGGTGAAGGTCATGGATGGAAAGACCGTTCTCATGCTCGGCCTTGGCGTAGTTATTCTGCTGTTGCTGGGATTCTGCGCAGTGCCAATGTGAGGTTTGAGCAGGTTCGGAGCGCACCTCGATCAGCAATCGCCGATTCTCAACCCGGCAAGCAATCCGAGAACATCAGGATTCAATGCAGCCACGAGGCAGGTCATGCCGTCAATTTCCGGCTGACATGACGACACGCATTGCAGTGGTATCGGCAAGCAGCACGGCAAAGATCGCGAAAAGATAGAGAATCGAATAGGCAAACAGCGCCTTTGCGCGATTCATCTCCTTGTCGATCAGAAGCTTCCAGGCATGCCAGATGAAACCCGCGCCCAATGCGGCCGAAACAATCCCGTACAATCCGCTCGCGAATCCAAAGGCCCAAGGCAGCACGCCGATTGGTGCTAGGATCAGTGAATAGACGAAGATCTGTTTTCTGGTCGAAGCCTGGCCGGCCACGTTCGGCATCATGGGAATGCCGGCAGCAGCATAGTCGCCGATCTTGAACAGCGCGAGCGCCCAGAAATGCGGCGGCGTCCAGAGGAAGATGATCAGAAACAGGATGAGACTTTCAGCCCCCACGGCGCCGGTGGCCGCCGCCCACCCGATGACAGGAGGAAGGGCACCCGCGGCGCCGCCTATGACGATATTCTGCGGCGTCGAGCGTTTCAGCCACATCGTGTAGATGACAACGTAGAAGAAGATGGTGAAGGCCAGCAGCGATGCGGCAAGCCACCCAACCAGCACGCCGAGCGTCATGACCGAAAGTACGGAAAGCACCAGGCCGAAGCCGAGAGCTTCGCCTGGCATGACCCGGCCTGAAGGGACCGGCCGCTTCGACGTGCGCGACATCAACGCGTCAATATCGGCATCGTACCACATGTTGAGTGCCCCGGCCGCTCCCGCTCCAACTGCAATTGCACCAATTGCAATCACGGCGATGACCGGATTCATCGCCCCAGGCGCCACCATCAGGCCGACGAAAGCGGTAAAAACAGCAAGCGCCATGACGCGTGGTTTCAGAAGCGCGAAGAAATCACTGACCGTCGCTTCAGAGATCTGGATACCGGTATCCTTGAGGCCGCTTTCCCGAGCCGACATTTCAGGCGACCACCGATGGGAACGGGCAATCTGGCCGACCCATCAGCCGGCGGAAGAGCCAGGTTACTTCCTGGCGGAAGAACCGGGTTACTTCCTGGCGGAAGAACCGGGTCATTTGGAGAATTGCTTCAGATAGGCGATGACGTTGGCGAGATCCTCGTCCTTCTTGAGGCCGGGAAATGCCATCTTCGTGCCCTTGACCATGGCCTTCGGGTCGCGAAGGTAATTCGTCAGTGTGGCGTCGTCCCATTTGACGCCGGATTTACCCGCCTCGGTCATAGCTTTAGAATATTTGAACCCTGGATGCGTGCCGGCCGTCCGGCCGATAACGCCGCTCAACGACGGACCGACCTTGTTCTGGTCCTTGTCAACGACGTGACAGACTTTGCATTTGGTGAAGACCTTCTCACCCGCGGCGGCATCCTGTGCCTGCGATTGGTTTGTGATGAACGTCGCAACAGACACGACGACGAAAAACGCGATTGCACGCATGGCATTCCCTCCCCGATCGCCAAATCTGCCTTGGACGATCTGCGCGTGCCGACAGTTTCGCCGGCATGCGCCCCTTGCACGACAGAGCGGAATATCCGCGTCATGGAATTGCGGCATCTACATACCACAGAAACTGGCCGGCAGATAGAAGAGTCGATCAGCAGGATTGCCGCCGAAACGATAAGGCCGCTCGATCGGCGTCGAGCGCAGTCGGAACGCATACCGGCTAACGGCGTTAGACCAGCTACGGTTCAACGTCTGCAAGATCGAAGATCAGAGAAGCGTCCATGAACGACAGGAGCGTCCTGGACGTGCGCCACGACACCCGCACGATCGATGGCGACACGGTCTTTTACAGAGAAGCAGGTCCTGCCGCCGCGCCGGTGTTGTTGCTTCCGCATGGCTATCCCTGCTCATCCTTCCAATATCGCCGGCTGATGCCGGCACTCGCCGATCGCTGGCGAACGGTCGCGCCGGACTTCCCCGGCTTTGGCTATAGTGGAACCCCCGATCCGGCACGGTTCGGTTATGATTTTGACGCCTACGCGACTTTCCTGGAGCGGTTCACCGACGCGCTGGGGCTCGGCAGCTATGCGTTATGGCTGCACGACTACGGCTCGCAGATCGGCCTGCGCCACGCTATAGCTCACCCATCGCGGATCAGGGCCCTGATCATCCAGAATGGCGACATCTACGCGGGTGCTCTTGGCCCAAAATACGAAACGATCCGGCGTTTCTGGCGGGATCCTTCACCGGCGAACCGTGCGCCGCTCGAAAACGCGGTGAGCGAGGACGGCTTTCGCGCCGAGTTCGTCGGCGAAGTCGATGGCGACGTCGCTCGATGTGTCCCGCCCGATATGTGGAAATTGCATTGGCCGCTGATGAATACGCCTGTGCGCCGTGCGCTTTCAGTCGGACTGATGGAGAAGCTCAAGGCTAATCTCGACTGGTTCCCTCGTTACCAGGGATACCTGCGCGAGCAACAGCCGCCGGCAGTGATCCTTTGGGGCCTGAAGGACGAATACATGCCCGAGCCGGCAGCGCGCGCCTATCTGCGCGATCTCCCCGAGGCCGAACTGCATTTGCTGGACGACGCAGGGCACTGGCTGCTGGAGACCCATTTCGAGGTCGCCCTGCCATTGGTGCGACGGTTTCTCAGCAAGGTCCTGCATTAATCGGCCCGCACAACACCGCAGCGGATCCCGCCATAGCTCCTCATCACAATCATCGAGAGGAGCGCAAGTCATGACCGACAACGCCACAATTGCCCGGATCTGGCGGGGAAGGACACACAGTGATTTGGCAGACGTCTACGAGCCCTATCTACGCCGCGAAGGCATTCCGCCGCTTCAGGAGAAGGCACTTGGCGTGCAGTTGTTTCGCGAAGATCGCGAAGAAGAAACAGAGTTCGTGACGATCTCGTACTGGCCTGACGTCGAAGCCATGGCGAGCTTCACCGGCGGCGACCCGCACAAGATCCATCACCTGCCGCGTGACGAAGAGTTTCTCGTTGAACTGCCCCAACGAGTGACGGTGATGCGGATCCTCGTCAATCAATTACCTGGCAATTAGGGCGGCAGCGGCCTTGCGACGTCGACAGCATCGAAAAAGGCCGCCTCAAGGGCGGCCTTTCGCAATTCGCAGAATGCCGTGTTATTCGGCGTCCTTGGCGGCTTTCTTCTTCGGCGCGGCCTTCTTCTTGGGCTCTTCCGCATCGTCGGCCTTCTTGGTGTCGGCCTTCTTCGCGGCAGCTTTCTTCGCCGGCTTCGCCTTGGCCGTCTCGCTGTCCTCGTCGTCGGCCATCAGCTCTTCCTTGCTTACCTTGACGTCGGTGACCGAAATCTGGCTGAGCAGATGGTCGACCACCTTCTCCTCGAACAGCGGCGCGCGCAGCGTGTTCAGCGCTTCGGGATTGCTGCGGTAGAATTCGAAGGCTTCCTGCTGCTGGGCGGCCGGATAGCGGCGCACCTGCTCGAACAGGCCACGCTGCAATTCCTCGTCCGACACGGTGACGCCGGCCTTCTCGCCGATTTCGGCGAGAACCAGGCCGAGACGCACGCGGCGCTCGGCAAGCCGCATATATTCGGCGCGCGCCTCTTCTTCCGTCGTCTCCTCGTCGGCGAAGGTGCGGCCGGCGGCTTCCAGATCGCGGTTGACCTGGTTCCAGATGTTGTTGAACTCGGCCTCGACGAGCTTCGACGGCGCCTCGAACGAGTAGGCGGCATCGAGCTGGTCGAGCAGCTGGCGCTTGATCTTCTGGCGCGTCATCGAGCCGAACTGGTTCTCGATCTGGCCGCGCACCACGTCACGCAAACGCTCCAGCGACTCCAGGCCGAGATTCTTGGCCATTTCGTCGTTGATTTCCAACGCACCGGGCTTGGACACTTCCTTGACGGTAACGTCGAAGGTGGCTTCCTTGCCGGCCAGATGCGCCGCCTGGTAGTTTTCCGGGAACGTGACCGTGACCTGCGTCTCGTCACCGGCCTTGCTGCCGATGAGCTGATCCTCGAAGCCGGGAATGAATTCCTTGGAGCCGAGCACCAGCGGCTGGTCCGTGCCGGCGCCGCCGCTGAAGGCTTCGCCATCGATCTTGCCGACATAGTCGATCGTCACGCGGTCGCCTTCGGCGGCCTTGCCGGTCTTCGGTTCGTAGGTGCGCGCCGATTCGGCGACACGCTGGACCTGCTCGTCGATTTCCGAATCCGGCACGTCGAACACCTGACGCGTCACCTTGATGTCGGAGAAATCCTTGATCTCGATCGGCGGGATGATCTCGTAGTTCAGCCGGAACTCGAAGTCGGCGCCGCCGGCCAGGATTTTCTCGGCCTCCTTCTCGTCCTCGGTCATGATTACTTCGGGCTGCATGGCAGCCTTTTCGCCGCGCCCGGTAATGATCGAACGGGTCGAATCGTTGAGGATCTCGTTGACCACTTCGGCCATGAACGACTTGCCATAGACCTTGCGCAGGTGCTGCACCGGCACCTTGCCGGGACGGAAGCCGTTGATGCGGACCTTGCTCCTGGCATCGGAAAGCCGCGCCATCAGCTTGGCTTCCATGTCACCGGCCGGCACGGTGATCTTGATCTCGCGCTTGAGACCGGAGTTGAGCGTTTCGGTGACCTGCATCATAGAACCTTTGTTTCCACCAATGAGGCAGCCAAACGGCTCCTGCCGTTTACAGCCTGCCGGTATGATCTTGCCGGGAATGGCTTTTGGTGCGGGACTTGGCAATTTGTCCGCCCAACGCGGCTCAAATCCTCCAGAAATACGCTCCAAAATGTGAATAAGTCTTTGTTTTTCCTACTTCTTATCACATTCTGCAGAAGCGGATCGTCGCATCCCGTCACATTCGACACGCCTTTTGTCACAGGCGCGGCTAATTTTCAACCATCTTCGCGTCTACCGCGCCGCGCGTCCTTCTTGGACGCGCAAGGACGCTTGTAGCACCTTGATTTTGGCGCATGATCCCGAAACACGATTTTTCGAT
Source organism: Mesorhizobium sp. WSM4842 (assembly GCF_055901575.1). Lineage (NCBI taxonomy): Bacteria > Pseudomonadati > Pseudomonadota > Alphaproteobacteria > Hyphomicrobiales > Phyllobacteriaceae > Mesorhizobium > Mesorhizobium sp. WSM4842. Next base: position 4,106,539 of record NZ_CM148372.1, on the reverse strand, counting down.
TTTCGGGATCATGCGCCGGCGAACGGCCGCTATTTTGACCGCGACATTGACAGAATAATGGCTCAGCGCAGCGATCCTGATGCAGAGAAGCCCGCCACGTTGCGGGTGGCGGGCCGGCCGCGAAGCCAGGAGAGTATTGTCAAAGCCTCCACGGCCGATGCGACGCTCTCGTTTGCGAGTGCTCAGCGACGCGCGATCAGCATGCAAAGCTGCCGCAGGTCACGGTCATAGGTGCCTTCGCTGCTGAGCACGTCGACACAGCGTTTCTTCATGCGCATCAGTTGGCTGCTGGACATCTGCGCGACCACGCTCGGCATGCCGGGAGTCCCCGGTGTTCCAAGAGTGCCAAGTGTCCCGGCAAGCGTTCCGCCGCCGACGCCGACACCGACACCGCTCGTGCGAGCGACATTGGCACCCAGGCCCGCTGTAGGGCCGCCGGTGCCGCCTAAATTTGCGCCTGCGCCAGCCGTAATGCCGCCGGTGCCGCCCACGTTTGCGCCTGCACCGGCAGTGCCACCGACATTGGCACCCAGGCCAGCCGTGACGCCCCTACTGCCGCCAATCGATGCACCGGCGCCTGCATTTACCCCGCTCCTGCCGTCGATCGAGGCGCCGGCACCAGCGGTAAAGCGCTTGCTGCCGCCAATCGATGCACCGGCGCCGGCGTTCACCCCGCTCCTGCCGCCGACCGAGGCGCCGAGACCGGCGTTTACGCCGCCTCGGCCGCCGACCGATGCGCCGGCGCCGACGCTAATGCCGCCTGCGCTGGAGGGAAAAGATAGAGATAAAACAAGTGCACCACCGGCCAAAGCTGTGGCGAAACTCTTAACGAAATTTGCCATGACACTCTCCTTTGGTAGTTACCCCACAGCAGCAGTTTCAGCGCCTGCTACTTTAGCGATAACGAACTCAGGGAGTTGTTGAATTGCTAACACGAAACAATGTTTGCGATCGTAACTACGGGTAGCAAAATATTCTGAATCAATTTGAAAGAATTTGGGAATACATCCTCGGCCAGGAAGACCTGACCGCGAACGAGTTCGTTCGCGCCACCTCGCCTATTTTGGACGGAAGGTCCGCGCCGTGGCCGCCGACGGCACTATCTGGTGCTCGTCATGGCAGATAGCTTTGCAAGGAAACCGAATGTCCCGTCACGACTTTGTGCTCCAGCGCTAGACCTATATGACCGCCAGTTTGAGCGCGATGCCGATGCATGGCGCGCGTGGGCCCACGGTCTACGGGCTGGGACTTGCCCAAGCGAACGGCATAGACGGCAACGCGAGGCCCAAAAAACCTCGAAAATCTAAGTCTTGAACTTGTGACATGGCTTGTGACATAGACATGTCACGGTGACACGAAGCCAGCGGGTATGGCGGAATTGGTAGACGCACCAGATTTAGGTTCTGGCGTGAGAACGTGGGGGTTCGAGTCCCTCTACCCGCACCACTGCTCCCCCTCGAACAGTGGATTAAGGTTCCAGTGTCGGAAGGCGAGTCCCTTCATCCGCACCAATTTGGTGCCTACTCCTCAAAGACCTGGCGCGTGAACCATCCGGTCAAAGTCGCAAGTTCAGGCCCCAGCACGCGATCGTCACCGACCGGCGGCACGATGCTTCTGATATCCGCGGCGAACGACTGAAGCGCCAGAGGCGCCACGCGCTCGGTGACATGCAGTGCCTGCGAGGCGATCACCGCCAGCATCGCCATCGCGGCATCGAGGCAGCGGCCGGCGCGTGCTTCCTTCGTCCATGCGAGGAACACCGTCGTGGCGACGTCGTCCTGGCCGGCGCCGGCCGATTCCGTTCCCGGGATGAAGGTTCGCTGGGCCGCGAGTTTCGCCTGCTCCAGATAACCCGTGATCGCCATCGGCACATAGCCGACATTGCCGTGGCCGTCGCTGTCGCTCCAGTCCCGCCCCGTCAAAAGCAGATCGGGCAGGAGCGAGACCTTGCCGTTCAAAAGCTTCGAGGCGTGGCTGTCGCACAACAGGCAGATATCGGCCCATATCGCCGCCAGATCATCCAGGGCGGGTGTTGCCATGGCATTGTGATAGCCGCCCGTGCTGATGCAGCGCCCGAGCGGATGCACGTCGTCAGGCGGGATGTAGACCGGGTTGTCCGAGACCGAGGTGAGCGACACGGTCGCCGCGCCTTCCGCCGATGCCAGCGCGCGATGCGCGTGCCCCAGGATGCGAGGAACGATGCGATAGCTGACCGGCGCCTGATAATTGCGGCGCCCGGTGCCGGCGCCGGCAAGAAACTCCCTCAATCCGCACAGCGCCGCTGCTTCGTGTTCATCGCCCCAAAGCGCGTCGAGCGCCGGGTCGTAATGTTCGAGCGGCGCGCGAAACGCTTCGATCGAAAGCGCAAAGACTTTTTCGGCAAGGCGAATGCGGCGGCGAGCCGCCAAGGCAGCGTCGGCCACAAGTGCGGCAGCGCAGGGCGAGCCATTGATCAATGATCCCCTTTCCTTGACTTCCAGGTCGAAGCGCGTCGAAAGTTCTGCAAAGAGCGGATAGAGGGCGAGGATTTCACCGGCACCGCCCTGGCCGGAGGATGGCACCAGGGGCATAGGTCCGCTATCCAGCATCGAAGCGACGGCGAGCGCCATGCGTGGTGTGGTCGCAGCATTTCCTTCGAGGAAATTCGCCAGGCGGGCGAGCACGATCGCCCTCACCACGCGATCTGGCAAAGGCTCGCCGAACGATGTGGCGGCTGCGAACGCCTTGATGCGCGCGTGGCGATCCCGCTCGCCAAGTTCGAGCCGCCTGCTCGCCAGTTCTCCCATGGCGGTGGTCACGCCATAGATGACTGGTACAGGGTCGGTCTCGATGAGACGCAGGAACGACGCGCGACACTCTGCGATGCGCTGCAAGGCATTGCCGCTGATTTGCACCGTGTCTTTCTTCCAGGCGACGCGGAAAACCGAGTCGAGATTTATGTCTTCTCGTGTCGTCAGGATAATTGTCATGTTTGATGCTGTCCGAGCCGGCCACGCTTTCCAATTCTAATCCGGCCCGGCTTTCCAATTCTAATAAAGCGGTTCCTCGAACAGCGTCTTGTCGCCGTCCATCAGCGCCTTGATCTGCGCGGCGCCATCGGCTGCGATTGCGACGCGGACGCCGAACGGCCGCACCCGCATGTCGTTCTGGATCGCCATCCCCTCGCCTTCCGGCAGATAGAAACGTTCAATGCCGTAATCCGGCGCGATCGTCGTGGCTGCACTGAGATCCCACCCCTCAGCCACATGCCCGACGATATCGGCTTCGTCGGATGCTGCCGGCGCAGGCGCTTGCCCGAACCAGGCCGCGGTCGCCTCCCAATAGCCGTCGGCGCCCTGCTTCAGCCTGACGACGATCGGCGTGTCGTCGCTCGTGAGCTTACCGGCCGGAATGTTGGCGATCAGCTTCACCGGTATGCGCGAAATCTCATAGCCAAGGCGAATAAAGTCGCCGCGCAGGAGATCGCGCGGATCGATCGGTTCGACCCTCAGCAGCACTTGCCTGCCGTCGCGCAGGATCGCCGCCCGGCCGGCGATGATCCAGCTCAGGAAGCCGATCTGGACGAGCGCCAGCACCACCGCCGAAACGATCAGTCTTTTACCGGTCATCATGCCGCCGCTCCTTCCACGCTCGAGGCCCTCATGCGCTTTTCCACGCGGAGGATGACAAGGGCAAGCAGGCCAAGAAGCACAGCGGCTGCAAGGAAGAAGCCTGCTGTGTCGAGCATCGACTGCAACATCACCACATAGATGATGGCGAGTTCGAGGGCGAAGCCGGCATAGGCAACCCAGCGCAAGCCCCCGCTCTCGCGGCCTCCCAGCACAATCGCCGCGACAATGCCGGCAAGCGCAACGGCCGAGGCAATGCCGAAGCCGCCGTTGTTGCTCTCACCGGCTAGTTCGAACTGGATCATCGCCAGGCCGGTGAGAAATCCGATCAGCGCGTGTAAGGGCAGACGGCCGCCAAGCTGCAATATCCGGTCGACGGGCCCGGCAGCGAAGATCGCAGCCGCGAAAAGCAGCGTCGACACGACAATGAGCGGGACGGCGACCTGCAGCGTTTCGTATTCCGTAAACAACAGCACGAGATAGAAAATGACCGACAGGATGATCAGGTGCCGAGCCGCCTGGCTGCGGGTCCAGAACGAAATGGCGAACAACACGCTCGCCATGACGACGAAGAGATGCGGAAATTCCGCGCGCCCGAAATAGTCAAACCCCCTCAGGAACAGCCATGCGTCGGCAATGCCGACAGAAGCGACGGTCAGTGGGTTCGAGCGCAGCGCAACCGCCGCTAAGGCCGTGCCAGCGCCCCAGGTGATCAAGGCCGATGTTTCGTCGCCGGATAAATGATACATCTGGCCGATCAGCGCGATCGATCCGCCGAATGCCGCCGCGGCGGCGATCCAGAGTGCCTCGCCGATAGCAGCATGGTCGAGTGTCTTCAGCACCGCGCCGCCGACATAGCCGGCGAGGATGATGGCGAAGAGCGCTGCCACCCGCGCCAGCCGCGGGATGGCTTCCCAATTGGCGGCGACGAAGATAAGGACGGCCGCACCAAAAAGCAGCGCAGCCATCATCGCCAGGATCGAGCCGAAGCTCAGTGATTTGCGCTCATTGGCCTCGACGTCGCGCGTCAACGCGTCGGCCGTCGAGGCGTCGATCAGGCCAGCCTGCAGCCATCGTGCGATATCGGTCCTGACGCGTGACGAATAGCTCGCCATGCCTTTCTCCCCCAGCTTGCTCTTTTTTTCAGCCGATCCGGCCAAACCGTTGACGCTACGGCATTTTCCGATTCGGGCCTATCTATGTCGAAGACGTGATTTGGCGGCGATGGTGCATTGCACAATTTGCATTGCTGCCATGCACCAATAGCGCTGTTAAATCGATATGACCCCACCTATCTTCAGGGCGTACACAAAGACGGAATGATCCGGAAGAAAGACGAAACGAGAAATACCATGAACCTGATCCGCAACTACCGCAACTGGCGCCGCTACCGGGACACCGTTTCCGAGCTGAGCCGCCTGAGCACCCGCGAACTGACCGACCTCGGCATCAGCCGCAGCGACATCCACTACGTCGCCCGCAAGGCGGTCTAATCCTCTTCGGACCGCAAATGGTCCGAACCAGCTTGACTTGAAAAGAGAACGCAATGAACCTGATCCGCAACTATCGTAACTGGCGCGTTTATCGCTCGACGGTTACCGAGCTGGGTCGCCTTTCGAACCGCCAGCTGCATGATCTCGGCATCGTCCGCGAAGAGATCAAGAGCATCGCCCGCAAGGCGATCTAGTCAAGGAATTTCGCCAGGGTCGACCTCCTCCCCGACCCTGACGAATACGGTCAGCCTTCACCTCCTCCCGAGGGTTGACCACAAAAACGGCGCCCGCCGTACCTCCTCCCGCGGCGGGCGCTGTTTCCCCGGAACGAAATTTCGTCCCAGGGGCGAAAGGAATTTCGTCCCAAAAGGGTTTCGCCCCCTTTCATCAGGCGAACGGAATTTCGTCAAAGCCGACCTCCTCCCCGGCGATGACGAATACGGTCGATCTTCACCTCCTCCCGAGGATCGACCAGCAAAACGACACCCGCCGGACCTCCTCCCCCGGCGGGTGTTGTTTTTTTCAGGGTCGAGGCACTCTGGGAGCCGTTTTGGCGGCATGTCCCTGTCAGTCCAGCGCACCGCTTTCCAGAACGCCCCGTTTCTTCCACTGGCTCAACGGAAAAATGTCCGGTGCGCCGCCCATCGGCGCATACCAGGAATCCACCACCCATTCGGTGCCGCCGCGGTCGCTGATCACCGCCGTCCAATGGGGATAGCGTCCGTCGACAAACAGGCCTCGCGAAGCTTTGTCCTCGACCTTGTGAAACCTGAGCAGTTTTCGCTCGGCAAGATAGACCAGCAGCGCATGCGTATTGGTCGATTCGTCGACACAATCCATCTGGCCCCTGATGCGCGATGCACCGAATTCCGATTGCGGCAGATCGCGAATGCCGGTGGCCCGGAAAATGCGCTGCTCGAAATAGCGGACAGCCTTCGAAATAGCGGAACGCTCGGCCTGGGGCGAACCCGCACCCGCACGCAGGATAGCGCGGAAACGCGCGCCGTCACCGGGGCCAAGCGCCAGCATCGTGCGATAGTTGCAACTGTAGCCGTGGCATATGGGGATCCGCCTGGAAGCCGTCGCGGCCAGTTCGCCGGCGGCGGCTGTTTCGCCCACAGCGATCAAGACTGTCAGAAATGCCGCTCTGGCAAAGACCCCGAGACTCCCGTCCATTCTCCGACAGTAGACGATTGCAGCACTTGGCGGCAACAGCGCCGCTAACCGGGGCAATTGCAATCGCAGCTACAAGCGACTATTTCGGCGCTCATGAGCAAGAATCCCATTCACGTCATCGGCGGCGGTCTCGCCGGCTCCGAAGCCGCTTGGCAGGCCGCCGAGGCCGGCGTTCCCGTTGTCCTGCATGAAATGCGTCCCGTCCGCGGCACCGATGCGCACAAGACGAATGGGCTGGCCGAGCTGGTCTGTTCCAATTCCTTCCGCTCCGACGATGCGCAGACCAACGCCGTCGGCCTGCTGCACGCCGAAATGCGGCTGGCCGGTTCGCTGATCATGAGCGCCGGCGACGCGCACCAGGTGCCGGCCGGCGGTGCGCTGGCCGTCGACCGCGACGGATTTTCCGAAGCGGTGACCAAAAAGCTCGAAGCGCATCCGCTCATCACCATCCGGCGCGAGGAAGTACCCGGCCTGCCGCCGGCGGACTGGGACCAGGCGATCATCGCCACGGGCCCGCTGACCTCACCTGGGCTCGCGCAATCGATCGCGGAAGTGACCGGCGCCGACGCGCTCGCCTTCTTCGATGCTATCGCGCCGATCGTCCATTTCGACACAATCGACATGAACATTTGCTGGTTCCAGTCACGCTACGACAAGGTCGGGCCCGGCGGCACCGGCAAGGACTACATCAACTGCCCGATGGATAAGGAGCAATATCTCGCCTTCGTAGGGGCGCTTGTGGCGGGCCAAAAGACCGAATTCAAGCAATGGGAAGGCACGCCCTATTTCGACGGCTGCCTGCCGATCGAGATCATGGCCGAGCGCGGCGTCGAGACGCTGCGCCATGGGCCGATGAAGCCGATGGGGCTTACCAATGCGCACAATCCATCGGTGAAGGCCTATGCCGTCGTGCAACTTCGACAGGACAATGCGCTGGGCACGCTCTACAACATGGTCGGCTTTCAGACCAAGCTGAAGCACGCCGAGCAGGTGCGCGTCTTCCGCACCATCCCGGGCCTCGAACGCGCCGAATTCGCCCGCCTCGGCGGCCTGCACCGCAACACCTATATCAATTCGCCGACGCTGCTTGACCAATCGCTGCAGCTGAAGTCGCGGCCCGGCCTGCGCTTCGCCGGTCAGATCACCGGCTGCGAAGGCTATGTCGAAAGTGCCGCCATCGGCCTGCTTGCCGGGCGCTTTGCCGCCGCCGAGCGGTTGGGCCACGCGCCGGCGCTGCCGCCGATGACCACAGCTTTTGGGGCGCTGCTCAACCATATTACCGGCGGTCACATCGTTTCCGACGACGAGCCGGGAAAGCGCTCCTTCCAGCCGATGAACATCAATTTCGGCCTGTTTCCCCCTGTGGAAGCGCCGAAAGCCGAGGGAAAGCGCCTGCGCGGCAAGGACAAGACCGTCGCCAAGCGGCGTGCGGTGACGTCACGCGCACTGGCCGACTGCCGCGAATGGCTGGGACTTGCATCATTGGCGACGGAAGCGGCGGAATAGTCCGCCTGTCTGTTCTTGTCGATCGGGCGACAGGAGAGTAGGATATTATCCTACTCTCCATCATAGGGAGCAATTCCATGGAGCCCGCCGAGAAACTGTCCGTCACGGTGACGCCCGCAATGGCGCGCATGATCCGCAAAAAAGTCGAGGACGGCTCCTTCGGATCGGCAAGCGAGGTCATCCGCGCAGCACTTCGCGCCTTCCAGCGCGAGGAGGAAGAGCATGCCGAGCGCATGGCCTCGATCAGGGCGCGCGTGAAGGCATCTATCGAGGACACGAGACCGAACCTTTCTGGGGAGGAGGTTCGCGACCGTCTTAAGGGATTTTTCGCGCAGTATTCGAGCCGCGCCGATGATTCGGCGGCTTGAGGTCGAGTATCGCGAAAGCGCCAGCGGTGATCTGGCAGCAATTTTCAGACATATCGTCGAGGCTAGCGGAAGTGCTGACATCGCACTGAAATTCGTTCTGCGTATCGAAGACCGCTGCCAAAACATCGGCAATGCCCCTCGCGGTGGCCGCCCGCGCGACGACATCGTGCCAGGCTTGCGAACAGTTCCGTTCGAGCATTCTGCCGTCATCGCTTACATGGTCGATGACGATCTCGTACGCATCGTCAACATCTTCTATGGCGGGCGCGACTACGAGACACTGATGCGCGATAGCGGGCCTAGCGAACCATCATAATGAAAGCGATTCTATGATCGCCGCCGCTTCATGGTTCCAGTTCGGCGCCAGATCAGCCGGTTGAAGCAGGCCAGCCTCGAGTCGCCCGGCGCAACAGCAGCCAATGGCGGCGCCAGGGCGAGAGCCGCGCCACGCCGTTCAGAGGCGAATGACTTTCCATCTTGGCGAGATAGGCGCGCGACAAGGCCAGCGGCAAAAATGCCGGTCGCAGCGAAACCGGCAACGCCGATGCGCCGCTTTCGAAAGCTGTAAGATGTTCTTGCGCCAGTGCGATCATCGCGGCGACAGCGCGTTCTGCGCCCGGCCCGCCATCGCCTGCAACGAACTCCTCGGGCGACGACCCTGCCGCGGCCAGAATGTCGGCCGGGACAAAGCACTGCCCGCGCTTGCGGTGCAATGGCAGCAGCAGCAAAAGGCCGGTCATCGCTTGTGCGCAACCTGCCCTGCCCGCAAGTTCGGCAAACCGCGGTGCTGCGACGGGATCGAGTACCATCGCTGCAAGCTGGATGAGCGCCGCTGCGGTCTCGCCGCAATAGCCTTCCAGGTCGGTGCGCGACGGCATAGGGTCGTCATAGAGATCGAAAACGCGGGCTTCGAGCATGTGCTCGAAGGCGGGTATCGGCAGGTGGTGGGCGGAAATCGTAGCCTTTAGCGCGTCCGCGACAGGATGGCCAACCCCGTCCCCACTGTCCTCGGTTGCGATGACATCGCGCCACCATTGCAGCCGCACCTCGCCGGGTAGCGCCTCGCGGATACGGTCGCGAATGCCTGATATCTCGGCATTGAAGGCATAGAGCGAAAAAAGTGCGTCACGCTTGTCCTCAGGCGCATAGAGCGCGCAAACATAGCGGTCATGGTCGGCGGCTCGCACCGTTTCCATGACGATTTTGGCGTTTTCGGTCACGTCACTCGACGGCGATCAGTGCGGCGGCCACCGCACGGTTTTCCGCCAGAAGAACATTGTAGGTCCGCACGGCAGCACCAGTCGACATCGGATCGGCCGCAATGCCCGCCGCCTTCAGCGCAGCACGCAGCGCCGCCGGCAACGGCCTGAGATCCTTGCCGGCGCCGACCAGCAGGATCTCGACCTTGTCAGCCTCGTTGAGCAGCTTGGCGAAATCCGCCGCCGTCAGTGCCAGGGGATCAGCCGGCTCCCAGCCATAGATGCCCGACGGCAGGCACAGGAGCGAGCCGCGATGAGACATGTCGGCGAAACGAAACCCGCCATTGCCGTAGGCCTCGATCGGCGCACGGCCAGGGAAATGCGCTTCGCGGATGACGATGCCTTTTGCCACTAGTGGTCCGATTCTAACATTCGCATCCCATTCCAACAGCGTCGTTTGCGAATGTTAGAACGATAGGGACCACCAGCAAATAGATGTTTCTGCCGCGGCAATCGTCAGGTTGCCAAGGCTTTGCCGCCGCCCACCGGCTTCTCCTCATCGGCCGTCGCGGCCTGCGGCCGCAGCTTGAACAGGATGAGCAGCGGGGCGGCGATAAAGATCGACGAATACGTTCCGAAGACGACGCCGAACAGCATCGCCAGCGTGAACGAGCGGATCACCTCGCCGCCGAACAGCACCAGCGCCAGCAGCGCTAGCATCGTCGTCACCGAGGTCAGCGTCGTTCGCGACAGCGTCTCGTTGATGGCGTTGTTCAACAATTGCGGCAGCGGCATTCTCTTGTATTTTCGTAAGTCTTCGCGAACACGGTCATAGACGACGATCGTGTCATTGAGCGAATAGCCGATGATGGTGAGTATCGCCGCGAGCGACGACTGGTTGAATTCGAGACCGGTGATGACGAAGAAGCCGATCGTCATGACCACATCGTGGACCGTGGCGATGATGGCGCCGACCGCGAACTGCCATTCGAAGCGGAACCAGACATAGATCAGGATTCCGAGCAGCGCTATCAGCATGGCGATGGTGCCTTGCTTGGCGAGTTCGCCGGAAACCGTCGGTCCCACCACCTCGACGCGGCGGAAATCGTAGTTGTCCTGCAACTCGCCGCGCACCTTGTCGATGACGGTCTGTTCGGCGTTCTCGCCGCCCTCCTGCGTGCCGACGCGAATCAAGACGTCGTTCGGGTCGCCGAACTGCTGCACCTGCACTTCGCCGATGTTGAGTTCCGAAAGCCTGCCGCGGATGTCGGCAATATCGGCGGTGCCATCTTTGGCCTGGACCTCGATCAGCGAACCGCCCTTGAAGTCGATGCCGTAATTGATGTCGACGGTCATGAACAGCACGACCGACAGGATCGACAGCATGCTGGACAGCGCGAATGTCCAGCGGCGGATGCCCATGAACGGAATTCTCGTGCCCGGCGGGACGAAGGTCACCGGCGCGCGCGGCAATTCCTTCGGGCGGGCGCGGCGGAGCCAGATCGACACCAGCAGCCGGGTGAAGGTGAAGGCGGTGAAGACGGTGGTCAGAATGCCTATGGCGAAGGTTACGGCAAAGCCCTTTACTGGTCCGGTCCCGAGCCAGAACAGCACCACGGTCGCGATCAGCGAGGTGACGTTCGAATCGACGATGGTCGCCAGCGCTTTCGAAAAGCCCGTGTCGATCGCCTGGATTACCGAGCGACCGTTTCGCCGCTCCTCGCGGATGCGCTCGTAGATGAGAACGTTTGAATCGACCGCCATGCCGATGGTCAACACGATACCGGCGATGCCCGGCAATGTCAGTGTCGCCCCGAGCAACGACAACAACGCGATGATCATCGCAACATGCACCGCCAGCGCGATGTTGGCAATGAAGCCGAGAAAGCCATAGGCCACGAACATGAACACGACGACGAGGATCGAGCCGATCACGCCGGCGACCTTGCCGGCGTGAATGGAATCCTCGCCGAGCCCAGGGCCTACTGTGCGCTCTTCGATCACCGTCAGCGTCGCCGGCAGCGCGCCGGCACGCAACAGCACGGCGAGGTCGTTGGCGCTCTCGGCGGTGAAATTGCCCGAGATCTGGCCGCTGCCGCCAAGGATCGGTTCGCGGATCTGCGGCGCTGAAATCACCTGATTGTCGAGGATAATGGCAAACAGCTTGCCGACATTCTGCGAGGTGGCCTGGCCGAAACGCGCCGCTCCCTTGGAATCGAAGGTGAACGAAACCACCGGCTCATTGGTCTGGGAATTGTACGTCGCCTGCGCATCGACGAGATTTTCGCCCGAAACGATGACGCGGTTCTCGATCAGATACGGAACCGGCGGATCGTCCTGCGAATACAGAACCGAGGATCCCGCCGGCGGACGACCGTTGAGCGCGTCCTGCACGGGCATCGACTGGTCGACCATCTGGAAGGTCAGCTTGGCGGTCTGGCCAAGAATTTCCTTCAGCCTTTGCGGATCCTGCAGGCCCGGCACCTGGACCAGAATGCGGTCGTCGCCTTGGCGTTGCACGATCGGCTCGGTGGTGCCGAGTTCGTTGACGCGGCGCTCGACGACCTCGAGCGACTGCGCCAGCGCCGTCGACGTGCGGTATTTGATGCCGGCGTCGGTAACGGTGAATTTGAGCAGGCCGGGCTCGGAATCATCCAGCGACATCTCCTGGACAGAGCCGCCGCTGAACAGGCCGGCCGCCACCGGGTCGGTCAGTGTCTTCAGTGCCGTCTTGGCGGCATCGACCTGTCCGGGATCGGTGATACGGACCTGCACGGTCCGGCCTGATCCGGCAAGGCCGGTGTAACCGATCTTGGCGTCGCGCAGCAGTGTCCTAATTTGGTCGCGCGTCGTCTCCAGCCGATCCTTGGTCAGATCGTTCGGATCCATCCTGAGCAGGATATGCGAGCCGCCCTGCAGATCGAGGCCGAGCGTCATCTGGCGCTTCGGCACCCAGTCGGGAAGCTTGGCCAGCGTGCTGGCTGAGAAAAGATTGGGCGCAACGAAGATCACTGTGGCGGCCACGGCCAGCCAGATCAGGATCATCTTGAAGCGCGAGAAATAGAGCATATGGCGTCGTCCGTCAGGGCATTCTGGCGGATCGTTCCGCCTGGAATTGGGTTATTTCTTGGCGTTCTGGTTCGCCACCGGCTCGCCTCGGTCAGCATATGGGTGATTGTCGAGCACGAGGCAGTTCACTTTGGTGCTGCCATCGGGCTTTCTTCCACTATTGTCAATCTTGCCGGCAAGAGACCAGCGCGCAATGGCATCACGAGATGTTGGCGCCCTGGACCGGGTGGCCAGCCAGATCAGTGTCGTCTTAAAGTGCGAAAATACAGCAAATGGCGTCGTCCGTCAGGGGCGTATCCGCGTACCGCTCCCCCAGAAATTTCGGCTATTTCTTGGCGTTCTGGTTCGCCACTGGCTCGCCCTTGACGCGCACATCGGCAATCGTCGAGCGCAGCGCCGTTACCTTGGTGCCACCGCCGAGATCGATCTCGAGCTCGTTGTCGTCGATCACCTTGGTCACCTTGCCGACGAAACCGCCGCCGGTGATGACCGTGTCGCCGCGGCGAACCGCCGCCAGCATCTCGCCGCGCTTCTTCAACTGCGTACGCTGCGGCCGGAGGATCAGAAAATACATGATCACGAAAATCAGGACAAACGGCAAAATGCTGATGAACATATCCGGGGAGGTGCCGACGCCTTGGGCATATGCCGGTGTCACGAACATCGAGGTACTCCTGAATTTTGAAAAACAGCCGCCAAACCGTCCTGGGGAAATTTGGCGGCCCCGTGAAATTTGGCCGGAATATAGTCGGTAAAGTTGCCAATGCAACTGCGGCCAGGCATTTCGGCTGCTTTTCGGGCTGGTTGAGCCGTGTTAGAGCATGATCCCGAAAAATGGAGCGCGGTTTCGGAAAAGATCATGCTCTAACAAAAGGTTGGAGCCGGTTCCGAAACCGCCGGAATCAAATAGGTTCCGTTGTCACGCCTTCCTGAATGCAGAAACAAAAAGACAAGAAATGACCGACAGCACCATCGAAGCCCTGAACAAGAAGCTCGACCGCCTGATCGAGGCGGTCGCCCGCCTCGCTCCGCCGCCGGTGCCGGAAACCGATCTCGGCGGGGCCGATTGCTTCGTCTGGCAGGCTGATCCCGGCTATCTGGAGCCGGTGCTCAAGGTCAACCGCGTCGACATCGGCCTGATCCGCGGCGTCGATCGCGTCCGCGACATACTGGTCGACAACACCGAGCGCTTCGCCGCCGGATACGCAGCCAACAATGTGCTGTTGTGGGGCGCGCGCGGCATGGGCAAGTCCTCGCTGGTCAAGGCCGTGCATGCCGCAATCAACGCGTCGGCAAAGCTGGACCTGCCGCTCAAGCTCATCGAGATCCACCGCGAGGACATCGACACGCTGCCGAAGCTGATGAATTTGCTGAAGGCGGCACCTTACCGTTTCATCCTGTTTTGCGACGACCTCTCCTTCGACCACGACGACACCTCCTACAAGTCGCTGAAGGCGGCGCTCGAAGGCGGCGTCGAGGGCCGCCCGGAAAATGTCATCTTCTATGCCACGTCGAACCGGCGGCATCTGTTGCCGCGCGACATGATCGACAATGAGCGCTCGACCGCCATCAACCCGTCAGAGGCGGTCGAGGAAAAAGTCTCGCTGTCCGACCGTTTCGGCCTCTGGCTCGGCTTCCACAAATGCTCGCAAGACGAGTATCTCGACATGATCGACGGTTATATCAGCCATCACGGTCTTGCCATCGCTCCCGAGACGCTGCGCGCCGAGGCGCTGGAATGGGCGACGACACGCGGCAGCCGTTCGGGCCGCGTTGCCTGGCAGTTCACCCAGGATCTGGCAGGCCGGCTCGGCAAATCTCTCAAGGATTAGGGACAAAGACTGAAAAAGCCCGCCCCCTGCGGGGCGGGCTGAGCCGGCGGGCCGGACTGGAGGTCAGGCGGCGCGCAATCGCTTTTCTTATTCTATTCGAGATAGGTCGAAGGATCGACTTTCTTTTATTCAAGATAGGTCGAAGGATCGACTTTCTTTTATTCAAGATAGGTCGAAGGATCGACTTTCTTTTATTCAAGATAGGTCGAAGGATCGACTTTCTTTTATTCAAGATAGGTCGAAGGATCGACCGGCGCCGAATTCTTGCGGACTTCGAAATGCAGTTTCGGCGAGTCGGTGGTGCCGCTCATCCCGGACTGCGCGATTTCCTGGCCGCGCTTGACCTTCTGGCCGCGCTGGACCTCGATCGAGCGGGCGTGGCCATAGACTGTAACCAACCCGTTCTCGTGGCGCACCAGAACCGTGTTGCCGAATTCCTTGAGACCATCGCCGGCATAGATGACGACACCGTTCTCGGCCGCCTTGACCGGGGTCCCTTCCGGCACGGCGATGTCGACACCATCCTTGCCGCCGCCAAAGCTGGAGATCACGCGGCCGCGTACCGGCCAGCGCATCTTGCCGATACCGGTGGCGTTTGGCGCCACCGCGTCGTCGTCCTCGGCCTGCTGGATGACCTTCGCGGCCTTTTGGGGTGGCGTGTAGGCGGCGAGCGTCTCCGACGGCGTGGTCTTTGCCGCAGGCGGGGTGGTGGCAGTCGTTACCGGATCGACCTTTGCCGGCTTGGCGCTGGCAACCGTCGCGGTTCCGCCGGCCGGCACCTTCAGGGTCTGGCCGATCTTGAGCAGACCGCCCTGCAAACCGTTCGCCTGCTTCAACGCAACAACGCCGACGCCGGTCTTCCTGGCGATGGCCGACAGAGTATCGCCTTGCTTGACCGTGTAGGTGCCGCCGGCACCAGTCGTCTTGGGTGCGGCTTTTCCGTCCTTCGGCTGGCTTGCCGCGGCCGATGCATCCACCTGCGCGGCGGACTTGCCCTCCTTGAGCTTCGGCTGCTGCGGCAGTACGGCCACCATCTCCGGCGCCTTGGCCGGCAAATCGTGCTTAGTGTCGTTCGCAGGCTTGGCGTCTGCAAGCTTCGGCGCCGGTTTCTTGCCTGAATAGGCATAGGCCGGAATGACGAGCTTCTGGCCGGTCTTCAGCCCGTTGGTCGCGCTCAGCCCATTGACCTTCATGAGGGCGTCGGCGGGCACGCCGTAGCGCCGCGACAGGCCGGAGATGGTCTCGCCGTCCCTAACGATGATCTCGGTGGCACGCGGTTCGCCGCCTGCCGTCGCCATGCGCGGAGCATCAGGTTGTGCATTCTTGAACGGCTTTGCCGCTGTCCCGGTTGCAGTCCGGTCGACCTGAGGGGCGGCTGGCGCCGAAGCGGTGCGAGCCGGACTGACGGCGGGCGCCGGCTGCGACTGGCTGACCGGCGGCAATTGCTGCGTCGTAACCGGTTCAAGACTTGAGCGGCTGACCGACTGGGTATGGCTGCCGTCGAGCGGCGCGGCCGACACCGGCGCATCACCTGGATAAGGCTGGGCGGCGTCCTGCTTGTCGATGATACTGCGCTGGTTGTTGGTCGAGGAGGTGAAGACGTCATCGACGCTGTTGAACCGCGAGACCTGGGAACTGCATCCCGCCGCGGTGCCCGCAACCATAAGGACAGCGAAACCACGCGCCAGGTTGCGTCCGTTTGCCTTCAAAATACTGAATTGCATCGCTTTTACCCGCAGATACCCGGTACAGACTGACCGTGATTAAAGCGCGTTAATGTTACCGGTCGGTTAAACCTTTAGAATCAGACGCAAATTTTCTTAGAATATTTGAGGCTGGACCTGGTCGGGTTGAGGTTCAGGTAGGGCCGAGTCACAGACGGGCGCGAAGCGACCAGACAGGTCGGTTGCGCCATCACCTGAATATCGACAGAACCTAGATGACCGCGGCTACGCTGCGCAGGATCGGCTGCAGGCGGACGAGACCGATGTCCTCGCGTTCGAAGCGGCTGCCGACCTTGGTCAGTTTGGCCAGCACCTGCTCGCCCTCCTCGGGTCCGATCGGAGCGATGACGATGCCGCCGCTCGACAATTGGTCGAGCAGGAAGCGCGGCAGGCTGTCGAAGGCCGCCCATGCGACGATGCGATCGAACGGCGCTTCATTGGCCAGTCCGTTGGAGCCGTCCGCCTGGCGCACGATGACATTGCCGATGCCGAGCGCGTCGAAGCGCTGCTTGGCCTGCTCGGCCAGCGTCTTGTAGCGGTCGACGGTGACGACCCGCGCAGCAAGCCGCGACATCACCGCCGCCGTGTAGCCCGACCCGGTGCCGATCTCGAGCACGCGGTTGCCCGGCTCGATGGCAAGTGCTGCGATCACCGCAGCTTGCAGATCGGCGCCCTCGATCGCTTCGCCGCATTCGATCGGCAGCATGCGGTCCGACCAGGCGATCGGATGGAACTGCGCGGAAAGGAAGCCGCGCCTCGGCGTCGCCTCGAAGGCGGCGATCAGCGCCTTCGGCACCACGCCCTTGCCACGCAGACGGAGCAGGAAAGCGGCGAAGCCTTCGCGGTCGTCGACCGTCGGACCATGGTTCAGGTTCATGCGAGCGCCTTGGTCAGTTGATCGCGGATTTCATGAGCGGTGAGATCGAGCTGCAGCGGCGTCACCGATACCAGCCGGTTGCGCATGGCGTGGAGGTCGGTGCCTTGCTTGCCCTCGACCGGCTCGCGGCCGAAGCGCAGCCAATAATAGGGAAGCCCGCGCCCATCGCGGCGCTCGTCGACCCATAGGCTGTGGACAAGCTTGCCTTGCGAGGTGACCACCGTGCCGGCGATATCTTCGGGGAGGCAATTCGGAAAATTGACGTTGAGCAGCACGCCGTCCGGCAGCGGCATGGCGACAAGCTTTTTGAGCAGCGCCGGCGCCAGCGCCTCGGTGGTCTCGTAAGGGACGACGCGATCCTCGCCGAGATAGGAATAGGCCTGGCTGAGCGCGATCGAACGCACGCCGAGCAGCGCGCCTTCCATGGCGCCGGCGACCGTGCCCGAATAGGTGACGTCATCGGCGATGTTGGCGCCGGAATTGACGCCGGACAGGATCAGGTCGGGTGCTGCAGGCAGGATCTTCTTCACGCCCATGATGACGCAGTCGGTCGGCGTGCCGCGCACGGCGAAGTGCTTTTCGCCGATCTTGCGCAGGCGCAGCGGCTCCGAGATCGACAGCGAATGCGCGTAGCCGGATTGGTCCTGCTCCGGCGCCACCACCCAGACGTCGTCCGACAGTGTGCGGGCTATACGTTCGAGCGATGCAAGGCCCTCGGCATGGATGCCGTCATCATTGGTCAGGAGAATGCGCATTATTTCGATTCGATCTTTTCCAGACCGCCCATGTAAGGCCGAAGCGCTTCAGGAATGGTTACGCTGCCATCCTCATTCTGGTAGTTTTCGATGACAGCAATGAGAGCGCGGCCGACGGCGGTGCCGGAGCCGTTCAGCGTGTGGACGAAGCGGTTGCCCTTGCCGTCCTTGTCCTTGTAGCGGGCGTCCATGCGCCGCGCCTGGAAATCGCCGCAGACAGAACAGGACGAAATCTCGCGATAGGCGTTCTGGCCCGGCAGCCAGACCTCGATGTCATAGGTCTTGCGCGCGCCAAATCCCATGTCGCCGGTGCACAACGTCATGGTGCGAAACGGCAGGCCGAGACGCTTCAGCACTTCCTCGGCGCATTCGGTCATCCGCTCGTGCTCGGCGAGCGAGGAGTCCTGGTCGGTGATCGACACCAGTTCCACCTTGTAGAACTGGTGCTGGCGCAGCATGCCGCGCGTATCGCGCCCGGCCGAGCCCGCTTCCGAGCGGAAGCACGGCGTCAGCGCCGTATAGCGCAGCGGCAGCTTTTCATGCGGTGTGATGTCCTCGCGCACAAGGTTTGTGAGTGGGACTTCTGCGGTCGGGATGAGCCACAGCCGAGAGGCCAGAGCTTTTGCCTCGTCATATTGTCGCCGGTAATCGACCATACCCTGTTCAATAGCGGCATTAAACCAGGAGAATGCCTCCTCGGTGGTCATCTCTTTTCCGGTTCGCTCCTTGTATTCTCTTTGAACTTCTGGCAGCGCCGCCCAAGTCTTGGCTTTTACGTTGTCAAAAAACCGTTCAAAAGATGGAAGCTCTTCAATGCGCTTTTGCGTCTGAAATAAATCTTCTTCAAATTTCGGCAATTGTCCGGTACCGAACATTGCCTCATCGCGCACCATCAGCGGCGGCTGGATCTCCTCATAGCCATGCTCGGTCGTATGCAGGTCCAGCATGAACTGGCCGAGTGCACGTTCCATCCGTGCCAGCCCGCCTTTCAACACGGTGAAGCGCGAGCCGGAAAGCTTCGCCGCCCGCTCGAAATCCATCATGCCGAGCGCTTCGCCGACCTCGAAATGCTCCTTCGCCCAGTTCGGGCGCGCCGGCACCTTGCCGACGATGCGTTTGACGACATTGTCGTGCTCGTCCCTGCCGATCGGCACATCGTCGAGCGGCACATTGGGCAGCACCGCCAACGCGTCGTTCAGCGCCTTGTCGAGTTCGCGTTCGCGCGCCTCGCCATTCTGGATAAAGGCCTTGATCTCGCCGACTTCGGCTTTGAGTTTTTCGGCAAGGGCGGCATCGCCCGAACGCATGGCGTTGCCGATCTCCTTCGAAGCAGCGTTGCGGCGCTCCTGCCTGGTCTGCAGCTCGGTCAGATGTTCGCGCCGCGCCTCGTCCCTGGCGATCAGATCATCGACCGTGGACTGCGCGTCCTCGCTGGACCACGAGCGCTTCCTGAGCGCCTCGACAAGGGCCTTCGGGTTGTCGCGAATCCATTTGATGTCAAGCATGGTCCTGAACGCTCCTGAGCTAGGTCAGAGGGCGTAAACCGCATCCTTGACCGATGCAAGATGTCAAGATCGAGTTCCTTCGCGCCCCCCTGTCCTGCCGGACATCTCCCCCGCGGGTGGGGAGATTGGCTGTCATCACGACTTTCGCCAACCTCCGGCGTTGAAGAAGTGCGCCTTCGGCGAAGCTGCCAATCTCCCCCCTTGAGGGGGAGATGTCCGGCAGGACAGAGGGGGGCGCGACAGGATGCAGCCTATGTAGACGACGCGTCCGCTGCCTTTTCGGCCGCCGCTTCCGCAGCTTCCCGCTTCTCGCGTGCCAGACGTTCCCGTTCTTTGCTGCGCTCGATCAGCCGGGCCGACCAGATCGAGACCTCGTAGAGAAGGATCGTGGGAACGGCCAGGCCGATCTGGCTTATCGGGTCGGGCGGTGTCAGAATGGCCGCGACGACGAAGGCGATGACGATCGCCCATTTGCGCTTTTCAACCAGCGCCTCGGACGACAGCATGCCCACCCGCGTCATCAGGCTGGTCACCACCGGCAACTGGAACACCAGGCCGAAGGAGAAGATCAGCGTCATGATCAGGCTGAGATATTCCGACACTTTCGGCAGCAGCGAAATCTGCACCTGGTCGTCAGTGCCGGCCTGCTGCATGGCGAGGAAGAACCACATCACCATCGGCGTGAAGAAGAAATAGACCAGCGACGCGCCCATCAGGAACAGGATCGGCGAAGCGATCAGGAACGGCAGGAAAGCGTTGCGTTCGTTCTTGTATAGGCCGGGAGCGATGAATTTATAGATCTGCGTGGCGATCAGCGGAAAGGCGATCACCATGCCGCCGAACATCGCCAGCTTGACCTGGGTGAAGAAGAATTCCTGCGGCGCCGTGTAGATAAGCTCGACCTTGTGCGGGTCGAGCCCTGCCCATTGAGTCGCCCATTTGAACGGGATGACCAACAGGTTGAACAGTTGCTTGGCGAAGAAGAAGCAGAACAGGAAGGCAACGAAGAACCCGCCGATCGACCACATCAGCCGCCGCCGCAATTCGATCAGATGCTCCATCAGCGGAGCCGCCGATTTATCGATCTCGTCCTTTTCCGAAATGCTCACTTGGCGGCTCCCGCCGTCTTTTTGGCGGCTGCAGTCGGCTTCTTCACCGCTGCCGGTGCAGGCTTCGGCTCGGCCTTTTTAGCCGCGGTCTTCGTCGCAGCAGGTTTTGCCGCTGCTGCCGCTGGTTTCGCTGCGGCCTTGGAGGCCGGCATCGCTTTCGCTGGCGCACCCTTCGTCTTCGCCGCCGAGGCCTTTTGCGGTGCAGCCGGCGTCGCCGCCGCGACAGGCGGTGTCACCACCGACTCATCGGTCATCGCCGGAAAGGTTGGCGCCGCCGGCGCCGCTTCCGGGGCATTGACGCCCGGCAGCACTGTCGCGCCATTCTTCAGCTCGGTATCCTGCGGCGTCGAAGCTGGCGTGACCGGGTCGACGGCCGGCTTCGGCTTCATCACCGCGTCGACGCCCGAACGGACATCGGCTGCCGCCTGCTCGAACGGGTTGAGCTGTTTCCTGATCTCGGCGGCCGGGTTAAGGCTTCTGAGTGAATCGACCGACTTCTTGACGTCGTCAAGCTCGGCCTCCTTCAGCGCGTCGTTGAACTGTTTCTGGAAGTCGGCTGCCATACCGCGCATCTTCGCCGTCGTGCGGCCGAAAGTGCGCAGCATCTTGGGCAAATCCTTAGGCCCGACGACCACGATCATGACAATCGCGATCACCAGCATCTCGGTCCAGCCGATGTCGAACATGGCGATACGTTCCGACTAAAGTTTTGGGCTCAGCTCTTGCTGGCCTTTTCCTTCACTGCCGAAACGGTTTCGTCGGCACGGTGTTCAACGGTGCGCTTGTCCTCGGCGACCTCGTCGTCGGCTATGCCCTTCTTGAAGCTCTTGATACCCTTGGCCATGTCACCCATCAGCTCGGGAATCTTGCCGCGGCCGAACACCAGCAACACAATCACCAGAACGATCAGCCAGTGCCAAATCGAAAATGAACCCATAACAATCTCTCTCGAAAGTTTTCTCTGACGATGATCTATGCGCTTTCACGTCGGGATTCAAACACAACCGCGACAGAGTTTATAAATGAGTGGCCGAAGTCACGCACTTTCGGCGCCATAGCCCGCTACCAATCGGCGCAGCCGCGAAATACCAACGGCTTTCGGCATGTCGTTTGGGTCAATCTTCCTCGACGCGCGGCGTCAACAGGCCGAGTTCCTCGAGGTCGATGTCGGTCAGCGGATCCTCGTCGTCGGTCAGCGCATCCGGATCCGCCGGCGGCAGCGGAATGGAAAAATTCGACGGCATGCGGCCTGAAAGCAGCCCGGCGCCCTTCAATTCGTCCATGCCGGGAAGATCGCGGATCTCCTCCAACGCGAAATGGTCGAGGAAGATGTCGGTGGTGCCGTAGGTGACGGGACGGCCGGGCGTGCGGCGCCGGCCGCGCATCTTCACCCATTCGGTCTCCATCAGCGTGTCCAGCGTGCCCTTCGAGGTCTCGACGCCGCGAATATCCTCGATCTCGGCGCGCGTCACCGGCTGGTGGTAAGCGATGATCGCCAGCACTTCGAGCGCCGCGCGGGAAAGCTTCCTCTGCTGCACCGTGTCGCGGCTCATCAGGAAAGCGAGATCGCCGGCGGTGCGGAACGCCCAGGCATCGCCGACGCGCACCAGATTAACGCCGCGCCGCGCATAAATCTGCTGCAGTTCGGCCATCGCCGCGGCAATGCTAATGCCGTCGGGCAGGCGCGCGGCAAGCTGCTTTTCGCTGACCGGCTCGGCGCTGGCGAAAACGATCGCCTCGGCCATTCGCACGGCTTCCGCCATATGCAGCCGCTCGCCAGGATTCTGGGACAAGTTCTGGGCTTGATTTTCTGCCGGTACCCCGGCGAGCACGCCCTCTTCGGTCTCGTCGTCGACGTTGAACGGAATGACCGAAGCGTTGGCGCGTTCACTCATGATGCCACCTCGACTGCCCTGATGCCTTGCGCACGGCCGCGCAGATAGAGCGGCGCGAACACCTCGTCCTGCCGCATTTCCATTTTGCCTTCGCGCACCAGTTCCAGCGTGGCCGCGAACGAACTGGCAATCGCGGTACGCCGCTCGTCCGGGCCGGTCAGATATTCGACCAGGAAACTGTCCAGCGCCGTCCAGTCGGCAAGCGTGCCGATCAGCCTGTTGAGGATGTCGCGTGCATCCTTGAGCGACCACACACCGCGCCTGGCGATCGTCACATTGGTGATCGCCTGCTTCTGGCGTTGCGCCGCATAGGCGGTCAGCAGATCGTAGAGCGAGGCCGAATAGGCGTTGCGTTTCTCGACCATGACCATTTCCGGCATGCCGCGGGCGAACACGTCTCGTCCGAGCCGGTTACGGTTGACCAGGCGTGCCGCCGCGTCGCGCATCGCTTCCAGCCGCTTCAACCGGAATTGCAGCACCGCCGCCAACTCCTCGCCGCTTTCGCCGTCGTCACCGGGTTGCTTGGGGATCAAAAGCTTCGACTTGAGAAACGCCAGCCACGCTGCCATCACCAGATAGTCGGCGGCAAGCTCCAGCCTGAGCGCTCTCACCTTCTCGACGAAGGCCAGATATTGCTCGGCCAGCGCCAGGATCGAGATGCGCGACAGATCGACCTTCTGGTTGCGGGCAAGATGCAGCAGAAGATCGAGCGGGCCCTCGAAACCGTCGACATCGACGACCAGCGCGGGATCGCCAGTCAGCCGCGAATCGTCGTTCTCGGCCCACAGACGGTCCATCGGTGCGGCCTTGCCGGCCTTGCTGTCCAATGTTTCCGCCACTTCCTGTCGCTTTCCTTTGCTTCTAGCTTCTTGTTTGACCATGATCTGTTCCGAAAAACCGGCTCCCATTTTTCGGGATCATGGTCTAGGCCACCGCATCGAAATAGGTGGCGAATTCGGCGCGTATCTCGGCTTCATCAGCCCGATCGCGCTTCTTGATATAGGTCAGCGCCCGTTGCGCGCGTTGCAGCGACGTGCCTTCAAGCCCTGTTGTGCGCGACGCAATGCCGGCCATCTCCTCGAAAACGCCGTTGCAGTGAAGGACCAGATCGCAGCCCGCCGCAAGGATCGCGGCCGCCTTTGTCGGGAAATCCCCAGAAAGTGCCTTCATCGAGGTGTCGTCGCTCATCAACAGCCCGTCGAAGCCGATTTCGCCGCGGATGATCTCGTCGATGACCTTGCCGGAGGTGGTGGCCGGGTTCTTCGGGTCGATCGCGCTGTAGACGACATGCGCCGTCATCGCCATCGGCAAATGATTGAGCTCCCTGAACGGGGCGAAATCATGCCGCTGCAAGTCGCTCATTGAGGCATCGACCGTCGGCAGTTCGAAATGCGTGTCGGCAAAGGCCCGTCCATGCCCGGGGATATGCTTCATCACCGGCAGCACGCCGCCCGACATCAGGCCCTCCGCCGCGGCGCGACCCAGTTCGATGACGGCACGAGGCTCCTTGCCATAGGCGCGCGCGCCGATGACGTCGCTGGCGCCCTCGATCGGAACGTCGAGCACCGGCAGGCAATCCGCCGTGATGCCGTAGCGCAGCAGGTCGAAGGCGTGCAACCGCGCCATCAGCCAGGCGGCGCGGTTGCCGGCATCGTGATCGTTGCGCCACAAGGCCCCGAGCGCACCACCGGCCGGATAATTCGGCGCCAACGGCGGCCGCAGGCGCTGCACCCGGCCGCCTTCCTGGTCGATGAACACCGGGGCGTCCGGGCGCTCGATACAGTCGCGCATCGCCGCGACCAGATCGCGGATCTGCTCGGTCTCGCCGATGTTGCGCGCAAACAGGATGAAGCCCCACGGGCATTCATTGCGATAGAAATTGATTTCGTCGCGTGTGAGCGATTTCCCGGCGCAGCCGAGGATCATGGATTTTGATTCGGTCATGAGCAGGAGTTTAGAGCTTCACGCGGACAAAGGGAATCGCATCGAACCACATGCGGTTGAGCCACAACCCCTTCCACACAAAGAACTCCCTTCCACCAAAAAACGGCGCGGTTCGTGACCGCGCCGGTTCTTTCCGCCCAAGGGCGGGTATTCGAAATGGCTAGCGCGACACGAAGCAGTTGCCGCCGGCAGCCTTGTAGTTGGTGCACAGGTTGATCGCATCGTTGCGTGACTTCGCCGGGACGCGGACGCGATAGAACGTTCCCTTGCCGGCGATCTCGGCCTTGACGATGTTGGCGGTGTGGCCGGAAAGCACGCTGCCGTAGCGGCGCTGCAGATCCTGATAGGTCGACTGGGCGCTTTCGACAGTCGGTTGCGAAGCGATCTGCATCGACCACGAGCCACCGCCGGTCGAGGCGGCCGCCGGACTGATGGACGCAACCTGGTCGGGCTTGACCTCGCCGACGACGTCGACCGGCTGGTCGGACGGACGCTGCGGCGCCACCGGAACCGTGGCCGGCGTATTGGCAGGCTGGGCGGTTTGGGCCTCAGCCTCAGGCGCGGCTGCCGGCGCGGTTATCGGATCGACTGTTTCCGGCTTGGCTGTTTCCGGCTTGGCGATTTCGGTCTGATCGCCGCCCACCGGGTCGCCACCCAACAGATCGCCACTTGCCTGGTCGGCAACAGGCGGTACCGTACCGGTCTGTTCTGCTGCGTCGTCGGCCTGTCCCGCTGGGGCCACATGCTGCGGCGCCGGATCGACAGGTTCGACGGCAGCCATCTGCGGTGCAGGCGCCGGATCGACAGGTTCAACGGCAGCCGTCTGCGGTGCCGCAGGCGCCGGATCCTCCCGCGCAACCAGCGAGCCATCTGATTTGACGACCATGGTTCTCACCTTGCGCGGTGCAACGGCGACGACGTCGGGTTCGATGCCCTGGTCGGCCTCTTGCAGAACCTGGGCGATACGATCCTCGGACTTGGGTGCCGGCGCGGCGGCGACGTCGGCATTTCCGGCCGCTTGCGTGCCGCGGATCGCATTGGCGCCTTCAGCGGCGGCGGATTCGGCATTGCGGATTGCATCGGGGGCTTCAGCCGTGTCGATATCGTCGGGCGAAAGATCGACCACACGGCTCTGCGGCGGCTCCTTGGCCGCCACGTCCACCGGCTCTTCGGTGTTGGTGACCAGTTTTTCCTGGACCGGTTCGGCAGGCTTTGCGCCACCCTTGGCCACTGCGTCATAGACCTTATTGTCCTGGTTCGGCACGACGGTGCCGCCCGGATTTTCAGGCCTGACCTTGATCGGTGCGTTGTCCGCCTTGACGATGACCGGCGCATCGGTGCCGCCGGCGCCGCCGAAAGACAGCGCGAAGGCGCCGAGACCGCCGGCGAGCGCCACGGCGCCGACGACTGCGGCGACCAGCAGGCCGCGGCTCCGCGGCCTCGCGGCATCGTGCCCAGCCAAGCCGGGAACCGACATGGCCTCATCCAGTTCGGGGTCGTAGTCGAGTTCGTCCAATCCAAAGTCGTCGGCCTGCGAGGCCGGCCGGCCGTTGGGCAAGTCGCCCCAATCGAAGCCGCTGGCGGCATCGGCATAAGACGCACTGACAGACGCTTGTGCGGGTCTCGCCGCATAGGTCCGCGTTTCAACGCGTTCGGGCTCATAGCCTGACTGGAACCCGGCCGCTGACTGGATTCCGGCCCCTGACGGGAAACCTGCATTGTAGGATTCGTCGTCATACGACGCGCTGCGCGCCGGGGTGGCAGCGACGTCTACGGTGTTCATTTCGGTGAGAAGGCTAGCGAACTCGGTGTCGAGATCGTCATAGGCAGGCGCCGCCGGTTCGTCGTCATTGAAGTCGAGTTCCGGAATATCGAGGTCGTCCGCCAGCGCCACGACGCGCTCGGGCACATCGACCGTCTCGACATCAGGCATCTCGTCATACGCCGAAGACTGTTCGCTTTGCGCCGGTGCAGATGCAGCATTGGCGGCATCGTCTTGCGCCGGCTCATCCTGATAGGATGGTACCGCAGCCATCGGCGGCGGCGCTTCCGCGGTCCTCGCCGAAGCCGTCGGCTGGGCTGCAAAGGCAGGTTGCGACTGCGCGACCGGCGTTACGCGGCTCCACGAATGGGCCGGCGCCGGCGGGGCGGAGCGTGCGGCCATCCAGTTGAGCGCGTCGTCCTGGGAAGCGGCGGCCGCAACGTTCTCGCCGTCGCCATGGTCCAGACCGATGTCCTTGGCGAAGGCGGTATGCAATGCATCATCGTCGAAATCGACATCGGCCGGCCCGGCGGCATCTTCAGCGCCGAAATCCTGACCCTCGAGGTCATCGAGGAGAACGGAGTCGAGATCGGCCTCGGCCGCCTGAACCGCGCCATCCGATGGCTCCGAAAGGTCTTGCTCGTCGAGGCTCCAGTCCAGTTCGTCGATGGTATCCACTGGTTTGTCGGCGGCTTTTCCAGCCGCGGCCACAGGCTGCTGAACCAAGGCGGGTTCATTGGCCGCGGACGCAACCACCGGAGCGGCCCGTGTGCGCATGATGCCCAACAGCGCGTTCAACTCGTCTTCGAGGCTCCGCTCGTCAGCGACGGGGGCAAGCGCCGCCGGCTGGACTACGGCGGCCGGCGCCGTCGGTTGGGCTGCAACGCCGGGGGCCGGCGCAACCGGCTCTTCGGCTTCCTCGGCAAGCGCGTCGTCGAAGCTCAAGTCAAAATCGTCGTCGAACGCATCTTCCGGGGTCGCGGCGGAAGGGCCATCCTTGGCCGCGATAGCCTCCGGTTCGTCAATTTCTGGCTCGTCAATTTCGACCGGTTCAGCCGTGCGAACCTCGAAATCCATGTCGACATCGGCCATGGCGTCGTAATGGCCGGCAAAATCCTCACCGGACTCTTCCGAAACGGCCCGATCAGGCGCAGCAGGAGCTTCAACAGCGGGCTGCTCCATCGGCACGTGTTCGTCGAGTATCAACTCGTCTTCGAGCGAGCTTGCGACGGCATTGTCGAATTCGTCGTCGAAGACGGGTTCGGCGGCCGGCGCGGCGATTTCAGCGGGTTCGGCAGCGACGGCGTGCGCCATCGGCACGTGTTCGTCGAGCATCAGCTCGTCTTCGAGCGAGCCTGCGACCGCGTTGTCGAATTCATCGTCGAAGGCGGGTTCGGCGGCCGGTGCGGAGATTTCGGCTTCGGCAGCCTGCGCCATCGGCACGTGTTCGTCGAGCATCAAATCGTCTTCGAGCGAGCTTGCGACTGCGTTGTCGAATTCATCGTCGAAGGCGGGTTCGGCGGCCAGAGCGGACACGGCGGCGGCAGTATTCTGTTCGGCCTCGTCCGTCGCATCGTCGTCGAGCAGTAAATCCTGTTCGAGCGAAGCGGCAAGCTCGTCGTTCCCAAGCTTGTCGTTCACCGGTAAATCGTCTTCGAATGGCGACACGTCTTCGAGCGAACTGGCGAGCCCATCGTTGAAATCGTCATCGAAGGCAGCTTCAGCAGCCGATGCGGATGCTTCGGCAACGTCAGAACGAACGTCATCGGCAGCAACGGCATAGGCGGTCTCGTCCGTCGCATCGTCGTCCAGCAGGAAATCCTGTTCGAGCGACGCGGCAAGCTCGTCGTTCCCAAGCTTATCAGTCACTGGCAAATCGTCTTCGAAAGGCGACACGTCTTCGAGCGAACTGGCAAGCGCATCGTCGAAATCGTCATCGAACGCAGCTTCAACAGCCGGCGCGGATCTTTCGGCAACACCAGCGCGCGCGTCGTCGGCAGCAACGGCATGGCCAGCTTCGTCCGCCGCATCGGCGTCGAGCAGGAAATCCCGTTCGAGCGACGCGGCAAGCTCGCCGTCCCCAAGCCCGTCGTCAATTGGGTCAATGGCAGCCGCTTCGAAAGCCGGCTCGCGAACCTCGGTTGCGCGGTCATTGTCGTCGGCGCCGAATTCGCCCATCAACTCCTTCTCGAGGTCGATGTCGAAGTCGCCGTCGTCCACCGGCTGGCTGGCGGGAGCCGCCTTCGGCTGGGCCTGCGGCTTGACCGGCTGGCGCGGGTCGAACCCCATGATCCTGGTCAGTTCCGCGAACGGATCATCGTCGGCGATATCGTTTTGGGCGGCTGCTCTCAGCTGGGTTCTGTCTGCCATTATTGTTCCCGAACTCGCACTCATTCGGACGCCATGGACGTCGCGTAGGGTTGGCCCTTACCAGCGCAATGTGGGCAAAAGGTGACAGGTTTTTTAGTCAAACCTAACGCATTTCGGTGGGCGCATCGGCTCCGATCAGCGTCAGGCCGGACGTCAAAACGTCCGAAACAGCCTGCACCAGCCCTAGTCTGGCATGCGTCAATTGTCGGTCGTTAACCTTAACAAAACGTAAGTCCGGATTCTCGGTGCCGCGGTTCCAATGTCCGTGGAAGCTGGAGGCGAGATCGTAGAGGTAGAATGCCAGCCGATGCGGCTCGAGCGCAAGGGCCGCGGATTCAATCAGCCGCGGATATTCGGCAAGCTTCCTGATCAGGCCGATCTCGCCTTCGTCGGTCAGCGAAGCGGTGGCGGCGGCCAGCCGACTGCGGTCAAAATTGGCCTCGCCCAACTGTTCGCTCGCCTGCCGGAACACCGAATGGCAGCGCGCCGAGGCGTACTGCACGTAGAACACCGGATTGTCCTTCGACTGCTCCGTCACCTTGGCGAAGTCGAAATCGAGCGGCGCATCGTTCTTGCGGTACAGCATCATGAAGCGGATCGGATCGCGGCCGACCTCCTCCACCACTTCGCGCAGCGTCACGAAATCGCCCGACCGCTTCGACATGCGCACCGGTTCGCCCTCGCGAAAAAGCCTCACCAACTGGCAAAGCAGCACGGTAAGCTTCACCTCGTCGCCGGAAATCGCCCGGGCAAGCGCTTCCAGGCGCTTCACATAGCCGCCATGATCGGCGCCAAGCACATAGATCAGCTCGACGAAACCGCGATCGACCTTGTCCTTCAAATAGGCGACGTCCGCGGCGAAATAGGTGAAGGTGCCGTCCGACTTGACCAGCGCCCGGTCCATGTCGTCGCCGACCGCCGTCGAGCGGAACAGCGTCTGCTCGCGATCCTCCCAGTCGTCCGGCTTCTCGCCCTTGGGCGGCGGCAGCTTGCCCTTGTAAATGTGGCCCTTGAGCGTCAGGTCGTTGATCGCCGAGCGGATTTTCCGGGCGTTGTCGGCGTGCAGGGTACGCTCCGAGAAAAAGACGTCGTGATGCACATTGAGCAGCGCCAGATCCTCGCGGATCATCGCCATCATCGCATCGATCGTCCTGTCCTTGACGATGGCAAGCGCTTCCTCGTCGGCCATCTGCAGCAAGGAGCGGCCGAATTCGCTGGCCAACCCCTGGCCGACCGGGATCAGATAATCGCCAGGATAAAGCCCGGCAGGAATCTCGCCGATATCATCGCCGAGCGCCTCGCGGTAACGCAGCATGGCAGAGCGGCCGAGCACGTCGATCTGCGAACCAGCGTCGTTGATGACATATTCCTTGGTCACGTCATAACCGGCGAAGGCCATCAGATTGGCGAGCGCATCACCCACCACGGCGCCACGGCAATGGCCGACATGCATCGGCCCGGTCGGGTTGGCCGAGACATATTCGACGTTTGCCTTCTTGCCGCCGCCGACGGCCGAGCGGCCGTAATTGCGGCCTTCGCCGAGCAGCGCAGTCAGGTGCACCTGCCAGAATGCGTCCCTGAGCCTGAGATTGACGAAGCCCGGACCGGCGACGTCTGCGGCGGCGATGTCGATGTCGGCACGGAGCGCCTGCGCCAGCTTTTCAGCCAGTGCGCGTGGGGACTGGCCGGTCGGCTTGGCCAGCACCATCGCGGCATTGGTCGCCAGGTCGCCATGGCTGGGGTCGCGCGGCGGCTCGACGGCGATGCGCGACAGGTCCAGCGAACCGCCGTCCTTGTCTTTCAAATCAAGCGCTTCGACAGCTCTGGTGATTCGCGCGTTGAAATCGGCGAAGATGTTCATTGGTGTGGCTCTGGGGTGTGGCTCTGGCGGCTTTGCAGGGATCCGGCTCATTGGCCGGCAAAATCGAGCTCGGCCTAGCTTAATTCCGGCGTATGGTCAAACAAACGGCGGTGTTCTTTCAATGCGTAGGTATCCGTCATGCCCGCCAGGAAATCGGCGACGCTGCGCGCCTTGATGCGATCGTCGGCCCGGTCGAGCCCTTCGCGCCAGCCATCGGGCATGGCGCGCGGATCGGCGAAATAGACCTCGAACAGGTCGTTGACGATCTGCTCGGCCTCGTTGCGCACGCGCATGACCTCGCTGTGCCGGTAGAGATGCTTGTAGAGAAAGGCCTTCAATTCCTTTTCGAACGCGGCCATTTCGGCTGAAAAGGTCACCATCGTCTCGCCTGCCGCCCTTACCGCGTCGGCGCTGTCCGGCTTGATGCGGGCCAGATTGGCGGTGGTGGAAACGATGACATCCTCGACCATCATCGTGATCTGCCGGCGCATCAGTTCGTGCCCTGTCCTCACATCGTCGAGCGCCGGATAGCGCCGGCGCACGCCTTCAAGGATCGAGCCGGGCAGCGAGATCTTTTCCAGCATGTCCAGCTTCAGGATGCCTGACCTCAGGCCGTCGTCGATGTCATGGGTGTTGTAGGCGATGTCATCGGCGATTGCCGCGCACTGCGCCTCGATGCCGGCGAAGCGGTCGAGCTCGAGATCGTGCAGCTCCGAATAGTCTCGGATCGCTTGCGGCACCGGCCCCTTCAGGCCGTTTCCCCTGGCGTCGGTCAGCGGGCCGTTGTGCTTGACCAGCCCCTCCAGCGTTTCCCAGGTGAGGTTCAGCCCGTCGAATTCGGCATAGCGGCTCTCCAGCCGCGTCACCACGCGCAGCGATTGCGCGTTGTGGTCGAAACCGCCCCAGACAGCCATCTTGTTGTTCAGCGCATCCTCGCCGGTATGGCCGAAGGGCGTGTGACCGAAATCGTGCACCAGCGCCACCGCCTCGGCCAGATCCTCGTCGCCGCGCAGCGCCCGCGCCAGGGCGCGCGCTATCTGCGCCACCTCGATCGAATGCGTCAGCCGGGTGCGGTAATGGTCGCCCTCGTGCGCGACGAACACCTGCGTCTTGTGCTTCAGCCGGCGGAATGCCGTCGAATGGATGATGCGGTCGCGGTCGCGCTGGAACGGCGTGCGGGTCGGGCTCTCCACCTCGTCGAACAGGCGCCCGCGCGACTTTGCCGGATCGCAAGCATAGGCTGCGCGCGGCCGATAGCCGAATCCGATGTCGCCCAACTCATTTGTCATCGCCGCTGCCGCAGTTGACTTGCCCTCTCGCGCTTCATACCTATCATGTGAAACCGAAAGCAAGGTGACGCCCATGGGCGCTGATGCCAAGACTGCCATGAAAGTCGAGATGACCGACGCCGCCGCTAGGCGGATCGCCAAGATTATATCTGGCGAAGCCGGCAAGAAGGCGCTGCGCGTTTCGGTCGAGGGCGGCGGCTGCTCCGGTTTTTCCTACAAGTTCGACCTTGTCGACACCCGCAACGATGACGACGTCGCCATCGAGAAGGACGGCGCCACCGTGCTGATCGACGACCTCTCGCTGGTCTATATGGGTGGGTCGGTGATCGATTTTGTCGACGACTTGATGGGCCAGTCGTTCCAGATCAGGAACCCGAATGCGGTCGCTTCGTGCGGCTGCGGCACCAGCTTCAGTATTTGAAAATATGAAGCCGCTCCTCGAGGGCCTTGAGGATCCGATGACGGTCCTTGTCGCCCGCGAGATAGAAGCAATTTCCGATGTCGATATCGTTGGTTGGGCCAACCGTCACAAGGCAGCTCGGGTCTACGAAGACGACGCTGACTATGTGCAGCTCGTGCGGTGCAATCCGCGGGATGCCGTTAACCTTGCGAAAGCTCATGGCCATTTGAAGTCGCTGATCACGCGGTGTTTTCCCGATTTCAACGACAAGTCCGATGAAGCCAAGGAAATAGCACGTAAGCTGTTCCTTCGACGCATTCGGACTTACCTTGACGGCGAACTGGAACCCTTTCAGGTCTGCCGTATGGTGTCGCCGATTGAGGACAAATATGATTTTCCGCACTGGCTTGGAGACCTTTCCAACGGCTGTGATTGGATGGACGAGAATGCAACGCGCGAGCAGGCATCGCACCTGCGATGGATGATAGCGAAAATACTCGCGGAAAATGCCGAACCCCAACCTTTCGGGAGTGAATGAGCATGCGCCCGGTCGGCGCGGTCCGTCAGGTCGCGCTTTCAGCCGGGCGCGATCTCGATGCAACGCTGACGTTTTGGCATGATGTGCTCGGCATGACGGTGCACGCACGCTTTGATCCGCCCGGCATCGCCTTCATCATGGCCGGCGACGTGCGGCTGCTGTTCACCGATGGCCTGCCGGCCGGCACAGTCTATCTCGACATATCGGGCCTCGACGATTTCCACGCCTCGGCAAAAGCCGCCGGTGTCCCCTTCACCGCGCCGCCGATGCTCGTCCATCGCGATGCCGAGGGTCTGTTCGGGCCGGCGGGGGAAAGCGAATGGATGGCCTTCCTAAAGGACCCGGCAGGCAATACGATCGGCCTGGTCGAACGTCATCCGCCGGAACAGCAATGAGGCCGTTATGAAAATCGTCACCTGGAACATCAATGGCGTTCGGGCCCGCATTGGCAATTTGACCCATTGGCTGACGGAAAGCGCGCCTGATATCGCCTGCCTGCAGGAGATCAAGACGGCCGACGAGCAGTTTCCGCGCGCCGAGATCGAGGCGCTTGGCTACAACGTCGAAATCTATGGCCAAAAGGGTTTTAATGGCGTCGCCATCCTGTCGAAGCTGCGCTTCGACGAGGTTATCAGAGGCTTGCCGGGCGACGATACGGACGAGCAGGCGCGTTTCATCGAGGGCGTGTTCTCGACCGACAAGGGCGCGTTGCGCGTTGCCTCGCTCTATTTGCCGAACGGCAACCCGATCGATGACGAGAAGAAGTTCTCCTACAAGCTGTCCTGGATGGCGCGGCTGGAGCGCTGGGCCGAGGAAAGGCTCCCGCTCGAAGAGGCTCTGGTGTTGGCCGGCGACTACAATGTCATCCCCGAATACATTGATGCGAAATTCCCGGAGAACTGGCTCGGCGATGCGCTGTTCCAGCCGCAGACCAGGCAGGCGTTTCGCCGGCTGAAGCATCTCGGCTTCACCGAAGCCGTGCGCGCGGTCACCGACTCGCCGGACATTTTTACTTTCTGGGACTATCAGGCCGGCGCCTGGCAGAAGAACAACGGCATCCGCATCGATCACTTGCTGCTCTCGCCCGAGGCCGCCAACCGCTTTTCCTCGGCCTCGGTCGAAAAGCACGTGCGCGCCTGGGAAAAACCTTCCGACCATGTGCCGGTGGCCATAGAACTGGCTTTTGCGCCGATCTGATCATTTCGAGGTCCGGACCGCCGGATTCCCGGTTGATAGACCGTCATATCGACACAATCGGGGTTTCCGCTGCAATCTGGGTTCGGCCGGGGTTCAGGATGACGATCAGGTTTGCGATTTGCTCATGTGCCGCTGCGCTCGCCCTCGCGGCGACGCCGGCGTTTGCAGATCCTGAATGCCTGGCCAACGGAAAATCATTCCAGATCGGCCAGGTCGCCTGCCTGACGCTTTCCGGCCGGAGCCATCTCGCCCGCTGCGACATGGTGCTCAACAACACGTCATGGACAAAGATCCGGGACGATTGTCCGGGAACCACGTTGACGCCGCCGGCCACGCCTATTTCAACGCCGGAGTCCGGCCTCGTTCCGACGAAACCGACCGAGAATTGATCTCGGCTGTCCGACTTCGAGATACCCAGTCTTCCTGACTATTGGCTTTATGACTGGCTTCGCGACTACCGGTCGCCGCCGCCCTTGGTGAGGATGTCGTCGGCCAGCGAAATCGCGGTGCGGCGGTCGGCCTCGCCCGCGGCGGCAAACGCCTCTTCCTGCATGCCACGTATCCATGGCTGGTCGGAAGGTGACGCCCGTTCGAGTGCCGCGGTCATCATCGCCAGCCCCCGAACGATCTTGCCGCTCTGGAAAAGCAGGTGGCCGAGCGTCGCCTGCGCGCCGGCATGCCCTTTTTCCGCAGCGAGTTGGAACCAGCGCCCGGCCTGCTTGAGGCTAGCCTTGACGCCGCCCTTGCCATTCAGAAAGATCTGGCCCATCTCGAACTGGGCATTCGGGTTGCGGTAATTGGCGGCGGCGCGCATGTAATATTCCTGGGCCGCCACCTCGTTCTCTATGATGGGGCTGCCGGGGATGCCCTTCCTCAGATAATCGCCGAGCGCCACGAGCGCGTCCGACACATAGCTCTCTTCCGGCGAACCGGGCTCGACGTCCTGGTCGGCGATCTCGCTGAAGAACTTGAACGCCGCGTAATCGTCGCGCTCCACGCCGTCACCCTCGGCATACATACGCGCAAGCTTCCAGGTGGCGCCGATCTGGCCGTTTTCGGCCGCGTACTTATAAGCCTCCGCGGCCTGCTCCTTGCGGCCGTTCTTATAGGCGGAGAAGCCGAACTGAAACACCGCCCATGGGCTGGACTGCGGCTTCACGCCGGTCTTGTCGTCGAACACCTTGTCGTCGAAGGCCATGGCCTGGCCCGCGGCGCCCAAGGTCGCGCCAAAAGTGGCGATCGCGACCAGTGCCGAAAAGACAGACAACCTCAGCAACTCAGATATCCGCATAACAATGTGTTTCTTTCGCACCACCGGGATGGGTGACCGCGCCGTCGCGGGCAGGCCCTACCGTTTGCGCATACTTCCAGATCGCGCCCGACTGATAGTCGGTCGCGCGCACCTTCCATGCCTTCGCTCTGGCCGCCAGTTCGGCGTCGGACAGCGCCACCTCGATCGTGCCGCTCACCGCGTCGATCGAGATCAAATCGCCATCCCTGAGCAGCCCGATCGGACCACCCACGGCGGCTTCCGGCCCGACATGGCCGATGCAGAAACCGCGTGTCGCGCCCGAAAAACGTCCGTCGGTGATGAGAGCCACCTTGCCGCCCATACCCTGACCGTAGAGAGCAGCCGTCGTCGATAGCATTTCGCGCATGCCCGGACCGCCGCGCGGTCCCTCGTAGCGGATGACGAGGACCTCGCCTTCGCTGTAGCTGCGATCCGTAACCGCCTGGAAACATTCCTCTTCCGAATCGAAGCAGCGTGCCGGACCAGAGAATTTCAGCTCCGACATGCCCGCGACCTTCACGATCGCGCCTTCGGGGGCAAGGTTTCCCTTCAAGCCCACGACGCCACCCGTTTGGGTGATTGGTCGGTTGGCGGGACGGACCACATCCTGGCTATCATTCCACGCAACGTGCTCCATATTTTCGGCTAAAGTGCGGCCGGTCACCGTCAGGCAGTCGCCATGCAGATAGCCGTGGTCGAGCAACGTTTTCATCAAAAGCGGAATGCCGCCGGCTTCGAACATGTCCTTGGCGACATATTTACCGCCCGGTTT
The DNA here is from genome assembly GCF_055901575.1 of Mesorhizobium sp. WSM4842. Classification (NCBI taxonomy): domain Bacteria; kingdom Pseudomonadati; phylum Pseudomonadota; class Alphaproteobacteria; order Hyphomicrobiales; family Phyllobacteriaceae; genus Mesorhizobium; species Mesorhizobium sp. WSM4842. The sequence continues at coordinate 4,070,999 of NZ_CM148372.1, read as the reverse complement.
CAGGTCGGCGATGTAGGGCGTCTTCTCGAAGATCCTGGCGACGTCGAACAGATCGAACTTTATCCCGGCCTCATGCGCGATCGCCGGCAAATGCAGCGCTGCGTTGGTCGAGCCGCCGGTGGCCGAAACCACGGTTGCCGCATTCTCCAACGCCTTCAGCGTGACGATGTCGCGCGGGCGGATATTGTTTGCGATCAGCTCCATGATCTTTTCGCCGGCGGCGAAATTGAAGCGGTCGCGCATCTCGTAGGGCGCCGGCGCCCCGCAGGAATAGGGCAGCGCCAGACCGATGGCCTCGGCGACGGTGGCCATGGTGTTGGCGGTGAACTGGGCGCCGCAGGAGCCGGCCGACGGACAAGCGGCTTGTTCGATTTCGAGGAGTTCGGCGTCGCCGATCGTGCCGACCGAGTGCTGGCCGACGGCCTCGAACACATCCTGCACGGTGATCTGCCGGCCCTTATAGGAACCGGGCAGGATCGAACCGCCATAGATGAAGATCGATGGCACGTTGAGCCGCACCATGGCCATCATCATGCCGGGCAGCGACTTGTCGCAACCGGCAAGGCCAACCAGTGCATCGTAGCAATGGCCGCGCATGGTGAGTTCGACCGAATCGGCGATGACCTCGCGCGACACCAGTGACGATTTCATGCCCTGGTGGCCCATGGCGATGCCGTCCGTGACGGTGATGGTGCAGAATTCGCGTGGCGTGCCGTTAGCCGCCGCGACCCCCTTCTTGACCACCTGCGCCTGGCGCATCAGCGAGATGTTGCACGGTGCCGCCTCGTTCCAGCAACTCGCGACACCGACCAGCGGCTGCGCGATCTCGGCCGCCGACAATCCCATCGCATAGAGATAGGAGCGGTGCGGCGCGCGCGCCGGACCGACGGTCACGTACCGGCTGGGCAGCTTGGTCTTGGAGATGACTCTGGCGTTCATACTCTTCCCTTGCCGCGGGCGGTGCGACCTGCCCCATTGCCGAGCCTTTTGGCACATGCCCTGAGACGAATTCGAGGTGCGCCGGGTTTATGGCGGGAAGTAGGCAATGTCGGCGGGCGCCCTTGTGGCGCGAGGGTTGTTCAGAAACTGTTGCCAAAACATCACGATCGCGTGAGGCAGAGGGAAGCGGCGTCGTTGCAACGCCGCTTGGTTGCCGGGAAGCCCCCCTCAAGCAAAAAAGTCGGGCATGACCCGGCTTTTTACTATTGAAAACATGTATTTAGAACTTGACCTTAACCGAAGCTGAGCCGGCAAGGAGCAGATCGTCGTCGTACGTGTAGGTGATGGCATTTGCCGTGTCGCCAACACCGGTGAAGGTCGACGACCCACTGGTCAGAACACCGATCGAACCACCAAGTCTGACCTCGATCTTGTCGTTCGGCGAATAAGAAATGCCGCTGGCCACGGACCAGGTGTCCGACTGATAGCCGGAGGTCGTCGAGGTTCCACGGTCCCAGGTCAGCGAAACCGCGCCAGACAATTGGTCGGTGAACTTGTGAGCTATGCCGCCCGAAACCGTCCAGCCATCGCGATAAAGCAGATCGAAAGAAACGGGCGAGGGTGTACCGAAAACCGGGTTAATCACGCCGTTAATTGGAATAATGCCAAGCTTGCTCCACTCCTGCCAGCGAACCGAGCCAAAGGCCAACCAGCCAGGCGCTATACCGCTCTGCAGCTTGAATTCCACGGCCTGGGGTATCTCGGCCGAGGCGGAGACAGGGAACACTCCGGTAACATTTCCTAGCGGCCCACCTGCAAATCCGGTCGTGTCGACGGTTCCCGACAGTCCGTCATATTTGTAGCTCGAAGAGTACATCAAGCTTGCGCGCAAGGCGATTTCGGGAATTTCATAAGCGGCGCCCACGCGCCAACCCCATGCCTCGTCGGAAAGCTTGAATTTTCCGAGGCCGGTATTGCCGAAGGCCAGCAAGGTCTGGCGCGACAGAAACGCATCGACCTCCTGGTAGGAGACGCCGCCGATGAACCGCAGGGAGCCCTTGCCGACGTTTATCTTGTAGGAGCAGGTAAGGCCGAAATCATTTGTTTTGACGTAGTATTCGACCGCGGTTGGCGAATAGGCGTTGTTCATTCCGAAGTCTGCCTCCGCACCATACGGTTCCGTATAGCTCGCAAGGCAATCCACTGGTTCAAAAATGTTGGCCTTGATACCGATGCGCGGCACCGCATAGTCGCCGTCGACATCCACTGACGAAGACGACATTCCCGAGCCATCCAGGCGCTGCACATTCTTCAGTGTGCGCTGTGGCGAAACATAGGTGACGCCGGCGTCGAACGAATATGGCGCGGCATCAAACAACTGGTCGATGTTGACACCGCCCCGGTCGAAACCGCCCGCGTTCGCGACGCCCGAAATCAACAGCGAAAAGCACCCCGCCCCCAGCAGCGCTTTCAGACGCAAATTGTTCATGACTCTCCTCCCCGAATACGAATGGACGAAGCTAGAACCAATTCAGGTTAACGTCGCAACAACGAATTCTCGACGCGTACATGTACGCCTTCGCCGACCGCATTTTAGACAAAGTGGCAGCTTCACCGCAGAGCGGGAAAACGGCTCGTTTGGCTGCAAATCGAGAAAAAAATCGGAAAACTCGCATGGAACGGCGCAAAAACGGCCCGTTCTGCGAGAACTAATCCCATTGTTACATTATGGCAACAATAGGGCTAAAACATTCCGTTTACGTCAAGATTTACGCTGCGGAATGCCTATTTTCGTGGCAGGGGCCCGTCCGAAAAGCAAGTTCGGAGACTCGCGAACCTAGAGCATCGGACCCAAAGCGGCGCCCGGTTTTGGGACAATGCGATGCTCAGCCAATTCGATTCTCAAACACCAGAGATAGGTCAACCGGCATCACGCACTCGTGTCAGCGCCACCGAGAGCTTTTCTTGCGCCTCGCGATACTCGGCGAGTTTTTCGCGCTCGGCTTCCACGACCTCTTCCGGCGCGTTGGCGACGAATTTCTCGTTGGACAGCTTCTTGTGCAGGCGGGCGATCTCTTCGGTCACCTTGACAAGTTCCTTCTGCAGCCGCGCCGCCTCGGCGGTAAGGTCGATCAGGCTGCCGAGCGGCAGGCAGATGGTCGCCTCGTTGAGCACGATCTGGGCGGAGCCTTTGGGCGCCGCATCGACCAGCGAGATGTCGCCGACCCGCGCCAGCCGCTTGATGGCCGACGCCTGGCGCTCAAGCCTTTCGTGGGTTGCGGTATTGGCGCCGATCACCATCAGCGGCGCAATCGCAGCCGGCGGCACGTTCATTTCCGAGCGTACGGAGCGGATGCCGGAGACGAGATCGACCAGCCAGTTGATGTCGGCGGCCGCTGCCTCATCCTCGAAGTCTGGCGACGGCCACGCGGCATGGCAAAGCAGCGACGGCCGTTCCTTGCCCTCGCCTGATGTCTCGGCCCACAGCTCTTCGGTCATGAATGGCATCATCGGATGCAGCAGCTTATAGATCTCGTCGAGCACGAAGGCGACACAAGCCCGGCTTTCGGCCTTGGCAGCCTCGTCCGTGCCTGTGAACACCGGCTTCAGCAGTTCCAGGTACCAGTCGCAGAACAGGTTCCAGACGAAGCGGTAGGCCGCACCTGCCGCCTCGTTGAACCGGTATGAGGTGATGCCATCGGTGATTTCGCGCGCGGCGCGCGTCAGTTCGGTCAGGATCCAGCGGTTGACCGCCAGCTTGGCGTCGTTCAGCCAGAACTCATCGTTCCTCGCGACGTCGTTCATCTCGGCAAAACGCGTCGCGTTCCACAGCTTGGTGCCGAAGTTGCGGTAACCGGCGATGCGGGCCGGATCGAGCTTCACGTCGCGCCCTTGCGCGGCCATCACCGTCAGCGTGAAGCGCAGCGCATCGGCGCCGTATTCGTCGATGAGTTCGAGCGGGTCGATGACGTTGCCTTTCGACTTCGACATCTTTTGCCCGTTCTTGTCGCGCACCAGCGCATGGACATAGACGGTGTGGAACGGCTCCTCGTCCATGAAATGCAGGCCCATCATCATCATGCGGGCGACCCAGAAGAAGATGATGTCGAAACCGGTCACCAGCACGTCGGTCTGGTAGTAGGTCTTCAGCTCCGGCGTCTGGTCCGGCCAGCCAAGCGTCGAGAACGGCCACAGCGCCGACGAGAACCATGTGTCGAGCACATCCTCGTCGCGGGTCAGGATCTCGCCCGGCTTGAAGTTTTCGAGCTTGTCCTCGACCCAGGCCTTCCATGGCCCTTCCAGCGCCAGATAATATTCGACGGCGGCTGCGAGCGCCTCCTCCTCGGTCTTCTCGACGAAGACACGTCCGTCCGGCCCGTACCAGGCCGGGATCTGGTGACCCCACCAGAGCTGGCGCGAAATGCACCAGGGCTGGATGTTCTCCATCCAGTCGAAATAGGTCTTTTCCCAGTTTTTCGGCACGAAATTGGTACGGCCCTCGCGCACCGAGGCAATCGCCGGCTTGGCGAGCTCCGCCGCGTTCGCATACCATTGTTCGGTCAGGAACGGTTCGATCGGCACGCCGCCGCGATCGCCATGCGGCACGGCATGGCGATGCGGCTCGACCTTTTCGAGGAAACCGCCCGCTTCCATCAGCTCGACGATCTTCTTGCGCGCGACGAAACGATCGAGGCCGTCGAGTTCATCCCAGACGGCCTGGCGCTCGGGCGTCACCTCCAGCCCGGCGAGAAAGTCGTCATTGTCCGTGAGGGCGACCGCCGCCTCGACGGTGAGGATATTGATCGCCGGCAGCTTGTGGCGCCTGCCGACCTCGAAGTCGTTGAAGTCATGCGCCGGCGTGATCTTGACCGCGCCGCTGCCCTTTTCCGGATCGGAATATTGGTCCGCCACCACGGGGATCTTGCGGCCGACGATCGGCAGGACGAGGTTCTTGCCGACCAGATGCCGGTAACGCTCGTCGTCGGGATGCACCGCCACCGCCGTATCGCCCAGCATCGTTTCGGGACGCGTCGTCGCTACGGTGATGAAGGTTTTTGGATTTTCCGGATCGAAGACCTCGCTCTCGACGGGATAGCGGAAATGCCAGAGATTGCCGTTGACCTCCTGCTGTTCGACCTCGAGGTCGGAAATCGCTGTCAAGAGCTTCGGGTCCCAATTCACAAGGCGCTTGTCCTTGTAGATCAGGCCTTCCTTGTAGAGCGTGACGAACACTTCGAGCACCGCCTTGGACAGGCCCTCGTCCATGGTGAAACGCTCCCGGCTCCAGTCGGCGGAGGCTCCCAGCCGCTTCAACTGGTTGAGGATCGCGCCGCCGGATTCGGCTTTCCACTCCCAGACTTTCTCGATGAACTCATCGCGCGTCAGGTCGCGGCGGTGGATCTGCTTCTCCATGAGCTGACGCTCGACCACCATCTGCGTAGCTATGCCGGCATGGTCCATGCCGGGCTGCCACAGCACGTTCTTGCCGCGCATGCGCTCGAAGCGCACCAGAATGTCCTGCAGCGTGTTGTTGAGCGCATGGCCCATATGCAGCGAACCGGTGACGTTCGGCGGCGGGATAACGATGGTGAAGGCTTCCGCCCCCTCCTCGGCGCCTGCGCCGGCACGAAACGCGTCGGCTTCCTCCCAGATTTTGGCGATCTTCGGCTCGACGATTTTGGCGTCGTAGGTTTTTTCGAGCATAGGGAAATGGTCCGAGCTGTCGGGTTTTTGCTGGTCCGGTGTAAATCGGAAGGTTTTGGCCAAGTCAACCGCGAGGCGGCAGGCGAGCGGGCTCGCCTGCCATACAGATAGATCGGGCAAGATCACAGGCAATGCCACTGCCGAGGCCGTAGGCATTGCATCGCGCATCAACGAAGACGCCGCCCGCAGCGGCGGGGTTCATCCGTCGACCGTCGGAATTATTACTGCGCGCCGCGCGCCACGCGTTCGATTTCCTCGCGCACCAGCCGCTCGACCAGCGTCGGCAGATTGTTGTCCAGCCAGTCCTGCAGCATCGGCCTCAGCATCTCCTCGGCAATCTCGTCGAAGGTTTTCTTGCTGCGGCTGGCGAACGCATCGGAAAGCTCGCCGAAGGCGGCGGCGACCTGCCGGCCCGTATGTTCGGAAAGGATCGCCGGACGAGCCGATGGCGCCTCGCTTGCTGGGCGAGCCAACCCGCTTCGCGGCGGAGCCGGCTCGAAAGCAGGTTCGGCCGAGTCCTCGAAAACCTCGGGCTTCGGTTCCGCGTCCGGCGTCCGTCGCCCCTCGGCCCTGTCCGGCTTGGCTACGGTCGTCGCTTCGCCGACTGCGGCGATTTCCCGCCGCCAGTCGGCAACGACGCTGTCAGTCGTCTCCGCAACCCTTGCCGTCGCAGGCGCATCCGGCTCCGGCTTGGCGGCCGGGGCCGGCTCGGCAGCGACCCTGGCACCAGCAAGCGTCACGGGCGCTTTGACCGAAGCCGGATCGGAACGCACCGGCGGCTCCATGCGTGCGATGACGGGCTCGACGGCCGACGGTGACGCCTGCACCTCGGTCAGCGTGACCGGCCCCTTGGCGTCCAATCCCGGACGCAACTCGGCGCGAAACGCGCTCACCTCCGGCGGCGCTCCGCCTGCCTCCGGCGGCGCTCCGCCCGCCGCCGCTGGCGCCCCGACTGCCGCCGGTGCCGGCACTGCAACCGACGTCAAATCCTGCAGCAGGTCGTCCGCCTCATCCGGCTGCTTGCGGCCGGTATCGTTGTCCTCGATGATCCTCCTGATGGAAGCCAGTATCTCCTCCATGGAAGGTTCGCGCTGTACGCTGCTTGCCGTCGCCATCGTCACATCCGCCGCCCTTGTGACTCGTTGTAGATTCCCTGTCCGGCCAAAGCCGGATTCGAATCATGGCAATAGCGTAACCGACGGATCGCGTTACGAGAATCCCCAATCTGAGGGCATGTTGGATTTCAACAGATTAGAGCCCGCGCATTCCTTCGAACGCGCGGGCTCTAATGCCTTGAAACTGGACGGGATTTGAAACTGCTGGCGCGATCAGCGGCCGTCCGGGGTGCGCAGGCCGATCCACTTGTCCTTAACCGCATTGTAATGCTCTTCGGGTCTGTATTTCGTCACCTGAAGGGCGAGACGCTCGACCGATAGACGACCGATCGCCGAGAGGATGGCATAGCTCGCCACCACCAAATCGCGTTCGGAACTGGCCTGGTTGATCTTGGCGGTGATGAGGGTGGCCTGGGCGTTGAGAACGTCGAGCGTGGTGCGCTGGCCGACATTGCGCTCCTCGATGACCCCGCTCAAGGCAAGCTGCGCGGCGGCGATCACCTGCCTGTTGGCCACCACGGTTTGCTGGGCGGCGATATATTGCGTCCACGCCGAGGTCACGGCTTGCCGCACGGTGTCGCGGCTTACATCGACCTCGATCCGGGCCTGGCTGAGCGATTCCTTGTTCTGACGCACTATCGCCGACGTCCGCCCGCCCGAATAGATCGGTATAGTCAAGGTGGCACCAATGCTGGCCGAATTGGTTGTGCCATCCTGCCCCGTCCCGAGATCGACGCCCGGACTCTCCCTGCGATAGGCGCTGGAAACGCCGGCGGAAGCCGAAAGCTGCGGCAGCAGCGCGCCTTCGGCCGATTTCACCGAAAACGCCGCCGCGTCGACCAGATGCTGGGTGGAGAGGATGGCCGGGTGCTCGCTGGCTGCAATCGCGATCGCCGCATCGAGGTTCGACGGCAACAGCTTCGACAGCGGCGAAGCGGCCCTGAGCCTGCCTGGCTCATCGCCGACGATCTGGCGATAGGTCGCAGCGCTTGCCAGCGCCTGCGCGCGGGCGGCGGCCAGTTCCGCCACAGCGGAGGAGCGCTCGGCATCGGCCTGTGCTACGTCGGTGCGGGTGCCCTCGCCGACTTCGAAGCGCGAGCGCGCGGCGCGCGCCTGCTCGGTCAGGAACTGCAGGTTCTGCTCCGTCAGCACCGCCACTTGGCGGTCGCGAATCACGTCCATGTAGGCGCTTGCCGCGTTGAACAGAGTGTTCTCTTCGGTGTTGCGCAGGCTCTCGAACGAGGCGCGGACCTGGGATTCGGCTGCAGCGACGTTGTTCCTGGTCTGAAAGCCGTCGAACAGGGTCTGGTCGATCTGGACGCCGAAGTTGCCGGTGGTCAAACGCGTGCTTCGGTTCGCGCCGGGTACATTGCCGCGGGCATTGAAATTTTCGCTGGAGTAGTCGATGTCGGCAGAACCGGTGATGGTCGGGCGCCAGCCGGACTTGGCGATGGCAACGCTCTCATCGGTGACGCGGACGCCGGCACGAGCCGAATTGAGCTCGGAATTGTTCTGGTAGGCTTTTGAAAGTGCACCGAGAATGGTTTCCGCCGAGGCGGCCAGCGGAGAAAGCGCGGTCGCCGAGAAGAGGACGGCGGCAAAAAGGCTCTTGCGTAAAGACGGCACGTTATTCCCTCATTCGTTTTGCATGGGAACCACACCGCGCCGGCTTCTCCCATTCGAGCAGCCGGCGCGGTGTGTTTCAGGTCCCCTGCTGTCAGCCCCCAAAAGAACACCCCGGTTATGCGGATCAGCAACGATTGTTCAAGCGCAAGCGAACATGACAACGCCTTTGCCGCAAGCCAAAATTGCTCAGAATTCAAACGCATGAGCACGTTCAAATCCCGGTAGTGGCTTAATTGCCGCATTAAATGCGCCTCTTCCGGTTACACCCCCCCTTGTTTTCAAAAACAATCGGGCCACACCCGAATTCCCCTGCCCTTCGACGGCGACGAGCCGGCCGCCTTCCGCAAGCTGGTCGAGCAGCGATTCCGGCACCTTCTCCACACTGCCGCCGATGAAAATGACGTCGTAGGGTGCTCCCGCGGCATGGCCTTCCGGCAGCGACCCCTTGACCACGCTGACATTGTCGCAGCCCAGCGCCGAAAGCGTCGACATGGCGGTCTCGACCAATGCCGGATCGCTTTCCAGGGCGACGACCGACTTTGCCAGCCGCGACAGGATCGCCGCCGCATAGCCGGTGCCGCAGCCGACATCGAGCGCCGAATCGCCAGGGCCGATCTCGGCCAGTTGCATCAGCTTGGCCAGCGGCGAAGGCTCCATGAGATAGCGTGGGCCGTCCGCTGCATTGGCGATGCGGATGTCCTCGTCGATATAGGCCAGATCGCGCTGGCCGGGGGCGACAAAGGCCTCGCGCGGCACGACAAGCATCGCCTCGAGCAGCGGCGCGCTGGTCACGTCGGTGGTGCGGATCTGGCCATCGACCATTTTCACCCGACGTTCGGCAAAATCAGCGCTCATGTTCCAACCAATCCGCCCAAAACCAATCTGCTTGCCGCGCCAAGACCGCGGCTCATTTCGACCGGAACTCAAGCCCCCTGGCGCGGGTGCGCGGGAGCTTGGGCATTTGGAGGCCTCGCCCGGAATCGAACCGGGGTGCAAGGATTTGCAGTCCTCTGCGTAACCACTCCGCCACGAGGCCTCATTGCTCCCGGCGTTCCACCCGGTTCCAATAGGTTGCGGCGAAAATGCCGTCAAGCGCGCATGGTGCATTCCGGACGGTTTCCCCTCGGCCATGATGCCACGCATCGAATCGTCGATACGCATCCTGCAATTAAGATATTAGTTAATTGTTAAGTACGGAGTATGGCAAAGGGAAGCCGGGACCTGGACCTTACGTCGGGTAAGCAAAAGGTCCGCCATTCTGAAGGAGAATTGCGAGGGCCGGAAACAGCGCTCCGGGCATTGGCCAGATTTAGTCGAGCCGGAAAGACGCCCCTTCACAGAAGCTTGCCCATGCGGTGCAAACCCGTCAGTTCGGCCGCCGCCGCCGCTCCCACCACACGACAAGCCGGCGCCGGTGGCGGCGCACCAAGGCAAACTCGTAGGAGAGCACCAGCAATCCGATCGGAATCATCCAGAATCCCAGGATCGGCAGGAAGCCGAGAATGCCGCCGAAGATCAGCACGACGCCGATCGCAATCCTGAGGCCGCGCGAACGCGGCATGGTGAACTGACGGCCGAAGACCGATATTTTCCGTGCCGGTGGATGGTTGTGGCTCGCTGCGCTCATGTCTGGTCGGTGATCCGTTCGGGCAAAGTAAAAGCACCAGCTGACGAAAGCCGCAACCGCGTTTTCGGTTCCGCGCACCCCGTCAGACGGCTCATATGAGGACGCGCGCACATGATTGCGAGAAATCGTGGCGCGAAAAAGCGCCGAAAAATACGAAATGCTGCTTTGCAAAGCCGAAACGGGTTTGCTATAGGCTGCGCCACTCACACGAGAGCCTTTGTTCCCCGGTAGCTCAGTGGTAGAGCAACCGGCTGTTAACCGGTTGGTCGCTGGTTCGAATCCGGCCCGGGGAGCCAGCGCCTTTTCTACGATACGGCGCGATCCTGTGCGCAGTGTGCGATGTTTCCTTACGCTTCAATTTGGTTCGCTTCTGCTAAAATGGTTGCAAACAGCAGAGATGCCTATCGAAGTCAGGGTAAGTTAGCGTGGCGCCTTGCCTTCGCCTAGGTCTGCAAAGCCCTCATCGTAAGTTCGGCGGCGACATCGTGAAAAGACATGCTCCCGGCGCGATTGCGCCGAAACGAGCCGTCTCAGAGATTCGGCCGGCGAAACCTTCCAACACGAGAACCGGAAGAATCGACCGATCCGGACATTCCGGTCCTAAAGCTAAACAGCTGCAATCAAGCCCGCCTCCAGACTGCACCATGACCATGAGACTGGAGATCGACTCGCATCACACATCCTGTGCTATTTGTGATAATGTGACTGAGGCGGTGACATGCTGCAGCATCTACGAGTCCAAGCTCAAGGTTCCGATGCCGCCGACCAGACGCGGCAGTGGACGAGTTCAATTTGGCTCGCTGTTGTCATCGGTATCGCGTATTTCCTGGCGGCACAGTTAAGCCTTTCCCTACTCACTCCTGATGGCGTTGCCGTGTTCTGGCCCGCCGCTGGTATCGCCGCGGGCACGTTGATCGCCCTTGGGCCAAGAGCGCGATTGGGGGTTGTGGTTGGGACGATGATCGCCACCATCGTGGCCAATCTCTTGGGTGACCGAAACCTCGGGAGCGCCACCGTCTTCGCCGTATGCAATGGGGTGGAAGCCCTGCTTACAGCTAGTCTGATCGAGCGCTACTTCGGTTCCGGAGTGAGTCTCAACCGCCTGCGCAACGTGCTGGGACTGTTAGGGGCGGCGATCGTCGGTGCCGCTGCATCCGGGATCGGCGGGAGCTTGGGGTTCACTTTGTTCTATGGCGCGACGACATCGATTTTTGCCATTTGGCAAAACTGGTTCTTATCCGACGCGCTTGGCATCGTCACGACTGCGCCGCTGGTGATCGGCCTCGCCTCAGCAGCACGCGAGCCGCCGCCGCAAAGCGAGGCAATCGAAGGTCTCTTGGCTCTAGCGGCGGTAGCCGCGATGAGCCTCGTCGTCATTTCCCTGCCAGCGGAGCCTTGGAAAACAGTAGTGCCGATCGCGCTACTATTCCCGTTACTCTTGTGGATAGCGGCCCGTTGCCGGCCGATCTTCGCTTCGGCAGCGGCGTTCATTGTTGCCGTTGCAATAGTGTGGACGACGACGTTTGGAATTGGCCATTTCGGCGACCCGGATCTTCCGGTTGCGGACCGCATCCTTGCCGCTCAAGCCGGCATACTGATGGTTGCGCTCTGCGCAACCGTCCTTGCTGCGCTGTTCGCCGAGCGGCGTCAGCACGAGGACGCGCTCATTGAGAGCGAAGCCCGTTTGCAAGAGGCGCTGTCGGCAGGGGCGGCCACGGCGTTCGTTTGGGATGTCCGGACGGGCTCGTCGCTGCGCAGCGCAAACGCCGCGCAGATCCTGGGTTATGAGCCGCGGCAAACGCTGACCGCCGGTAACTTTCTCTCGAGAGTCCATCCGGACGACCGCGGGCGCTTCAAAGCGCTCGTCCGCGGTGTCCGCCCCGAAAGCCCCACATATACCGTAACATTCCGCTTCAAGCGCTGCGACAGTTGGGAAGTCTGGCTAGAGGAAGTGGCCAAGGCCGAGTTCGATGCAATGGGGCGCCTTGTATGCCTCAAGGGCCTCACTGTTGACGTCACCGAACGCAAGCGGTCTGAGGAGCACCAACGCCTGTTGGTCGCCGAACTGGATCATCGCGTCAAGAACTTGCTGGCACGCGTTTCCGTCGTCATCACGGATACGAGCCCGGGCAGTGGTTCGCTGGACGAATACATTCAAGCACTCGATAGGCGCATTCAATCCATGGCCGCCGCCCACTCGCTACTCAGCCAGAATCGTTGGCACGGCGTTGACCTCATGGACCTTGTCCGCCATCAGCTTGCGCCCTACGCGACGGACGCAAACACAACGATCCGTGGCTCCAACTTCACACTCACGGTCGCGGAGACACAGGGGTTGGCGATGGTGCTCAACGAGCTGGCAACGAACGCTGCGAAGTACGGCGCACTGTCGACCAGAAATGGGCGGGTGGAGGTGGTCTGTAACCGCGGGCCTAGCGAGAATGCGACAAACCTGTCGATCGTATGGCGTGAGATTGGCGGCCCCGCAATTGCGGCTTCGCCGCAATGCGGATACGGCGTCAGCCTCATTCGTGATCTTATCCCTCACGAGCTCGGCGGTTCGGTCGACCTCGTATTTGCATCCGACGGCGTTTGCTGCAGAATTGAGTTTCCTGTCAAGGCCGTGACCGTGACAGACATAAAGGGAGCCACTTCCGGCCATCCAGCAGCTAGCGCGACGTCACTTGACGCACCGTTGCAATAAGATGTGCCGCGCTGACGGGTTTATGCAAGATAGCTTCAACCTTGCCCAGTGCTAGCGGAACGACCTCGTAGCCGGTAATGACGATGACACTGATCCCTTGATCTTGCAGACGGTCGATCAGGTCATGAGCGGGCTCGCCGTCTCGGAGGCTAAAGTCGACGAGCGCTACATCAGGGCGGCGTTCGGAGATGAGGCGCTCGGCGTCGGCTGCGGTTGCAACGGGCCCGGCCAAGTCAGCCCCCAACGCGTTAAGCAGCCTCGTCATAGCTCTTGCGAGGTGCCAGGAATCCTCAACCAAGAGGATACGCACGCCCGTCAACGACCCGGCTGTGGGCGGGTCGCGGTGGCTGGGTGAAGTCACCGGCTCCTCAACACATTGCATTGGGCCCACCTCTATCCTGAACGTTACTGACCTGCCACAGGTAATTTCCTCCAAACTGGAGTTTCGGCTCTCAAGGAATACGTCGGCTCGACCGGCTTGACTTCAGCTTTGCGAGAACCGCGCTCACGTATCCGTGCTAGAACCGGCTGAAACGTCGTGACCCGCGCTTGCTAGAGATTTCCGCCTCGCGAAGCGCAGGATAACACCTAGCGAAGCCGCGATTGGTATCGCTAGCAAGACACCGATGAAGCCAAACAGCCACCCAAAGGCGAACAGCGCAAACATCATCCAGACTGGATTGAGGTTGACGCGACGACCGATGAGGCGCGGCGACAGCACATAGTCGGCAAGCATTTCACCAACGATGAAGATGCCCCCCACAACAGCGACAGGTGCCCAATCGGGCCAGAACTGGTCCACCGCAACGCAGACGGACACCAAGATCCCGGTGGCTGCCCCGAGATAGGGAACGAAACTGATGAGGCCTGCAGTGATGCCGATCAAAATGGCATGATTGAGTCCGGTCAGCTTCAAAGCAGCGGCATAAATGACGGCAAGAACGAGGCAGATGACGACCTGACCGCGCACGAAGCCGGCAACAGTATCGTGGATTTCGCGCCCCAGCGCCCGAACATCGTCGCGGTACTCCGGAGCAAACCAGCCATCGACCGTTGCAATCATTCGATGCCAGTCAATCGCCAGATAGATGGCGATGATTGGCGTGACGACGAGCAGGGAAAGAAGAGAAATCAAGGCTCTTCCGCTCGACCATAGCGAGGTAACGACGCCGTCGAGCCATTTGCTGCCCACCGTCCTCACGACATCGACAGACGATTGCTCGATGTGAAGATTCTCACCCATGACACTACGCATCCAGGGGCCACTTGCATTGGTCGCAAGGGACTGCAGACGCGTGATGTAGCGGGGAAACTCCTCAACAAAAAATCTGAGTTCGCCAATAATTACCGGGAGCATGACCAACATTACCCCGATAATGCCCACGATCAGCGGCAAGAAGACGGCTAGTGCTGCAAGGGTTCGATTGATCCCGAACCGCTCCAACCTGTCGACCGCCGGAACGAGGAGATAGGCGAGCAATGTGCCTACGACAAATGGCAGCAGAATTTCGCGCAACAGCACCAGCGCAACCAAGGCGACTGCGGAAACCCCAATCCAGAACGTAGCTGGTTGCGCAATTCTCATCGACCTTCTCCCCACATCCCGTTTCGAGCTCAACTGTCGGCCACTTGTTGATCTCGGCGCACGTGTCCTCGGATCCAATGGAGGGGCGACGGTTAGCTTTTCCTTTGTCAATTCTCTATCAAGCTGGCGAAGGCGATCTCACCATCGGTAATGTAATGGTTGACCATTCCGGTCTGCAGACGTGAACCGGACTGGTGCAATACAACATCCCCGATCACCCGCTTCGTCTTCAGCTGGGTGACTATGTAGTCTCGTTCAGCATTCGTGTCTGAATCGGTAGCGTGTGTCACTTGGAGCGTCAGCCTGGTTAGCGATAATCCGGTATCTCTGGTGCCCGCCCCGACCCACAGGACACGCTGATCGTTCGGCGGTCTATCCGTATTTAGCCAGAAGCTTGCTGCCGTGATATCGTCGCTCGAGTGGGAGAGGCTCAGCGCCCAGAAGCGGATATGATGGCGCTTGCGCGGACTGTCGTTGATGGGCTGTTGAAAACCCATGTCCTGCCTTCGTCCAAAGAGATAGAGCGTGCTGAATGGGGCAGTGGGATACGAAGAGTTGAGCAGGAACGCTCGTACCATCCGCCACGAGCTTGCAACCCCCAAACGATCAGCCGTTGACCAGCCCGCTGCTGCAAATGCATCGCAGAGTTGTTGACGGGTCCCGATCAGGACTAGATTTACTGGATCGCCGGGCAAGCCGTCTCCGGTGATTGAGTATCTAGGAATGAGTCTCCGGTGCAGAACCTTAAGGCCCATTCGGACTACGTTTGGCAAAATGACATAGGCAGCAAGCCCGTAGGTAAGACCTACGGCTAGGACCCATGGAAGTCTGCGGTCCGCAGTATCGAAAACGATAAAGACTATGAGCCAAACGCTGACTACTCCCAGACAGATGATGAGAAATCTCTGGAATAACCGCGTAAGTGTCCTCAAAATTCATTGTCCCGTATGGCGCCAATAGCCTCGGCGTCGACTTCCCGGTTCGTGCCCGGATTCTGCCGATTCAGCATAGCCGCCGTCAGACCATTTCTACCTCACGTTTCGTCGTCACGATATTGCTCTTTGGGGAAGTGCTATCGGCAAAGGTCTTGTTGGTCCCGAACCGCGCGGCCGGTCCATTCGTATGCAAACGTCGATGGAAGGCATTTTTTGGGCGCGAAACAGACGTTGGCGAATGACCGCTTTGACCGAGACCGTGTGAAAACGCGGCTGCGCGCACATCGTTCGGGACGACGGGTTCGCAGGCAGGTTTTGGATGCGGGCCGGTGGCTGGTTCTGATTAGGCGGCAATGGTCTGCATGAGTCGTTTGACGCCGAAGATGTTGATCATCAGCTTCATGTTGTAGGCGAGAACCTGCCTGGCCGACCTCAATCGCGAGCAAGTCATCAAGTTTGGCAGGAACATAATCGAAGAACAGCGTTTGGCCACTGCGGACGAAGGTCCATCCTTCCCTATAATGGCAAATCATCTGGAACCACATTCCGACGCGCCTTCCGGGAATGAATATCGATGATTTGAATTTCCACGATCTGCGCCACGAAGGCACCAGTCGCCTGTTGGGGGCAATGGCAACCCGCGTAACTGAACTCGGCGAGGCCTCTCGACACATACGCTGCACCCTGTTGGGTGTGTGGGTCGTGAAATAACACTCCGGTGCTGGATGAAACGGATGCCCAGAACCCGCCGCATCATTTTATTCGACATGGATTTTCAGCGCCGTGTCGCCGATTTCCCGCCATAACCTCTATTCGCGCGATCGAACCGCTGCAGACATTGCCATTCTCCGGGAATTGGCCAAGATCGGGTCATGCTGCCTCCTGATCGGCGGCGCGATAAATGCCGTAGCCGACCTTGACGAGCAGACCCTCATCGCACATGCGGGCCAGATAACAGCGGGGAATTCCAATGTCGGTTAGATCGCACGTTCGCACTTCACCCTTTTCGCGTACGAGTGCGACAGCGCGCGCTCTGAGGGATGGCTTCGGCCCGCCGGCCAATCGGGTGCGCTCAGCGCGCTCGCGGTCGCGCTTCCGAATCTTGATAGTGGGCTGTTGCGTAGTTTCGAGGGGGATCGGCAGTTCGTAGTTCGCAGTTTCGTTCAGCCCGGGGAGCCACTTCAGATCAAAATTGCGAACGCCGCTTACACGCGGTTCCACTCCAGAGCCGCTTTCGTACGTGGCGAAAGTCTGTAGGCCGATCCGGCCAATCCAAGTGTCCCTCGCCGATGTGCCGCTGATCCGCCCGACCCACCGCATCGACCGCAGCCGCCTATCCGGCCTGCGTCCGACATGCGACAGGCTGATCATTCGGCCCGCTCCCTTCCGGCCAGCACTGAAACCCGGTGTTAACGTCGTTCGCGGCTTAGAGGATGCGGCCGCAGCTTGAAAGTGTAGGGTACAGCTCGCTGCCAGACAGGGAGGCGAAAATGAAATTGCTTGGGATTGCGCTCTTGTGCACGGGCATGATCAGCGTAGCAATGCCGGCCGTTCGCGCTGAGGATCAGCTTGTTCCGCCTAACCATGTAGAAGCGCCGGAGCCGGCAGTTCATTGCGAAGGCCAAAACTGCCTTCCACCAGCCGATAACCCTGTCGAGGAATGCAAGGGGCAGGATTGCACGCCGGCTCCGCCGGTCGACCCAGGCCCGCAGATTGAACAGGTCGACTGAACAGCATCAGCCGACAACTACGAAGGTGATCGCAGATCCGTGGAGAAGGTTGGATTTCAAGTCCTCTCCCTCGCCAGGATGTACCAATGGGACTAAAGCGCGTCGCGTTTGACCGGCCTATGCGACGCGCTTTAGGTTTTGTTTTTACGCATGTCGCTATCGCAAAAACCGCTGCACACTTTTGCGCGACGTCCGGGAAACAAGTCCCCGGCCGCTCACATGAGTCTGCACAACAGCCGTCCGGAACGTCATGTTGCTGGGTTCCCCAGCCCTTCCACCAGCGTGCTCAAGGCCGCATCCAAGGGCGCCGATCCCACCTTCTCGGGCACCAAGAGCCCATCGATCGCAAGCATGGTCATGCCGTGGACGAGTCCCCAGGCGGCTGCCGCCTGACCTTCTATCGGCCGCTTGCGAATGCTCCCCGCGGCCTGGCCGCGCCGGAGGATTTCGAGGAGAACATCGAAGACCGCCAGCGCCCGCTCATTGAGATGCATTCCCACCGCTTTTCCCTCCTCCGCGCTAAACATCAGGCGGTACAGAGCCGGGTTGTCCGTTCCGAACGCGACGTAGGCACGAGCTATCGGAGTAATTTCGTCGCGCAGAGATTTCGGCGCTTCAGACTTCGCTGCCGATAGGGACTCGCGCAGCCGGTCGAACCCAATCATAGCGATCTCCGCAAGCAGCGCGGCCTTATCGGGGAAGTGCTTGTAGGGTGCCGCGTGGCTTACGCCTGCCCGGCGGGCGACTTCGCGCAGCGTGAACTGCCAGCCCTTCTCCTCCCGAAGCATATCCAACGCCGTCTCGATGACCGCACGACGGAGATCACCGTGGTGATAGGGGCGGTTGGGTGCGTCCTGCATGGTACCTCAAAGTTTCTTGTGAATACATTGTTGACAGTGGCTACTTAAGGGCGTATGTCAAGGGCGTAAGTTTCTCCTGTCTACATCGGAGTGGACCATGAACGCAATCGCAAAAATCACCGACGCTGATCGGCTGGGCAGTCTCCTCGCCGGCCAGCGTGCTGCCTTCCTGCATGACGGAGCGCCTTCGCTGGCGCAGCGACGCGCTGATCTGGCCAAGTTCAGGGCCACGATTATCGGGCACCGCAAAGCGATTGAAGATGCCATCAATGCCGATTTCGGGCATCGCTCGAGATATGAGACGGCGATCATGGAGGTCGGAGGGGTCGCCGAGGGCACGAAGTATCTGATCCGAAACCTTCGCAAATTCATGGCGCCGACCCGCCGCCACGTCGCCCTGCATATGCGAATGGGCAACGCTCGCATCGAATATCAGCCGCTTGGTGTCGTCGGCGTCATGTCGCCGTGGAACTATCCGGTGAACCTCGCGCTGATGCCGGTCGTCACGGCCATCGCCGCTGGAAACCGGGTGATGCTGAAACCCTCGGAGTTCACGCCCGTCACCAATGCGCTGCTCGCAAAAATGTTCGGCGAGATTTTCGCTGAAGATCAGTTCGCGATCGTCACTGGCGATGCGGCCGTGGGGGCGGCCTTCACGGCCTTGCCGTTCGACCACTTGGTCTTCACCGGGAGCACCGCAGTAGGGCGAACGGTGATGAAGGCCGCAAGCGACAACCTCGTTCCGGTTACCCTCGAACTCGGGGGCAAGTCGCCCAGCATCGTCGCCAAGGGCAACGCCCTCGACCAGGCGGCCGCGTCAATTGCCTACGGAAAGCTGCTCAGCGCCGGACAAACCTGCATCGCCCCGGACTATGCACTGGTCCACGAAAGCGAGGTCGACGCATTCGTCAAGGCATATGACCGGAAGGTGACGTCCTTTTATCCTGACGGTCCGACGAGTGAGCATTACACCTCGATCATAAACGATCGGCACCATGCCCGGCTTCAGAGTCTGATCGACGACGCCCGCTCCAAAGGAGCGCGGATCATCGAGGTCGGCAACCGGCCCAGCGATGCATCCCGTCGCCTCAACACGCTGGCGCCAGCCGTCGTCCTCGGCGCCACCGACGACATGAGCATCGCTCATGAGGAAATCTTCGGCCCGGTCCTGCCGATTTTTCCCTACCGCGACATCGAAGAAGCGATCGCCTACGTGAACGCCCGGCCTCGGCCACTCGCGCTCTACTACTTCGGCGCCGATGATGAAGACCGGCGCAAGGTGCTGAGCCGAACGACCTCCGGCAACGTCACCATCAACGGGACGATCATGCACATCGCCCAGGATGACTTGCCTTTCGGCGGTGTCGGTCCCAGCGGCATGGGGGCGTACCATGGCATCGAAGGCTTCCGTACCCTCAGCCATGCCAAGGGGATCTATGAGCAGGGCCGTTGGAACCTTTCCAACCTGCTCCACGCCCCGTTCAGACAGCCGATCGATACCATCCTCAACATGATGCTTCGGTGATCGGAATTCCGTTTCCCAATGAAACCGAGGAGCATCAGCACATGACCACCCACACATCGTTGCCGCTACGCGGTTCCTGCGAATGCGGCGCCTGCTCGTTCGAGGTGCATACCTCCCCGAAAGCCAGGTTCCGGTGCCACTGCCTGATCTGTCAGGCGTTCAATAGCAAACCGTTCGCGGATGTGGTCGCTGTTCGCGCCAAGGATGTCGCGCTGAAAAACGCCGGCAATATCTCATTCAGGAAATACCGTCCGCCGCCGAACTTCAATCGCGGGGTCTGCCGGACTTGCGGCAAGCCCGTTGTGGAGGTTGCGGGCGTCGGGCCATTCAAGGTGATGTTCATCCCGGCCAGCAATTTGGAGCCCGAGGCCCGTCTGCCGCCGGTTCGCATGGATATATTTTATCACCGTCGTGTGCGGGACATGCCCGATAGCTTGCCCAAATACAGCGGCTATTTCCCGAGCGAATTGGCGGTCGGGAAACTGATCATGAGTGGTTTGTGAAATGGCGAGTCGATTTATTTGGCAAGCATGCGACCCGAGTTGGAACGATCTCGGCTATCTAACGATGCCCCTACATCAGGTCGGAACGCCCCAAGCCAAATAGGTGAACCGACGAGCCTCCGCCGTGATCTCGGCGTCTTCTGGGGAAGCTCCCAGGAACCCGCCGTGAGACCAGCTTCGATAACGTGGAGTTCGGCCATCGCGCCTGCATTCCGAAGGGCTCGGTGCATGCGCACCGTATCGGACAGAAGCAGGTCGCGTGTTCCCGTCGCCAGAAGCGTCTGGGTCCAGCCCAACTCGAAGTTTCCGAACAGGGGAGAGACATGGGGATGTTCGAGATCCTCCGCGCCGGCGTAGCTGCGAATGTAGTCCGCGCCGCCGTAGAGGTTCACGTGGAGGAAGCGGTTCGTCTGGTGGCTGTCGCCTGCGAGCGGGCCGGGGTGAACAGTGGATTCATTAGGGACCTCCATTTTGCTGGAGTCCTTGTCCGCTATTCCACTCACGGGATAAACCTGGCAGAATTGAACAATTTGAACGACATGGCGCTGTTCGTGGAGGTGGCCAGAGCCAGGAGCTTTCGGAAGGCGGCGGAGGCTCTCGGCATGCCGAACTCCACTCTGTCGCGACGTATCAGCGAGCTGGAGAAGGCGATCGGCTTGAGACTGCTGCATCGCACGACGCGCAAGATCGAGCTCACCGAGGCCGGCCAGCTCTATTATGAGCGAAGCAAGCGAATCGTCGACGAGGCGCGACTGGCGCACGAACAGCTCGGCGCGATGCTTGAGCAGCCGAGCGGCGTCCTACGGGTTTCGCTCCCGGTCGACCTCGCCACGCTTTACCTCATTCCGATCATCGGCGATTTCGCGCGGCATTATCCCGGCATCACGTTTGAATTCGACCTGACCCCACGCCGTGTCGATCTGGTCGCCGAGCCGTTCGATGTGGCGATCCGCATCGGCAAACTGGAAGATTCCAGCCTGATCGCTCGCCTGATCGGGCGGCATTCGCGCCACCTCTATGCGTCTCCTGGCTATATCGAAGCGTCGGGCGAGCCCGCCACACCTGCGGAACTGGCGAAGCATGAATGCATCGGCATGGCGCGGAGCCCGACCTGGAATTTGCACCAGGAGATGAACAAGGTCGATGTCGCCGTTCGCGGTCGCTTCACGCTCAACAGCGTCGGGATGATCCGCGCCCTGGCAGTCAACCACCAGGGCATCGCCCTGCTTGCCGAGAAGATCGTCGCCGAAGACTTGGCCACTGGCCGGCTCCGACGCATCCTGCCCTAATGGCAGGGGTCGTCGGTCAGCATTTACGCCGTCACCGAAACTCGCCTTATTCCAGCCAAGACGCAGCGCTTCATCGAATTCCTGTCTTCCAGGTTGATGGAGGCTTGAAAATGCGGGCGGCTCTCACCTCTTCGGCATGGGGCGTGCGAGCTGATCTAGAGCGTCGGGCACAGGACCCACTGCGCGCCCGCTCCCCTTGCTACGTCATTCATTCCGAAAGACCGGAATCAAGCTGCCTTAGGAAGGGCCGCTCGATAGCGCCCATAAGCGACTTTGATGAGCAAGCCCTCGTCGCACATGCGGGCTAGGTAGCAGCGAGGAACGCCGATGTCGGTCAGTTCCTTCGCCCGAACCTCGCCCTTCTCCAGGGCGAGCGCGACCGCGCGTTCCCTCAGCGTTGGCCTGGGCCCACCCGCCAATCTAATCCTCTCCGCGCGATCGCGATCGCGCTTGCGAATCCGCTTGGTGGGCCCTGGTGTAGGTTTGAGGGCGATCGGCGACTCAAAGTTCGCAGTTCCATTCAGCTCGGGGAGCCAATATTTTCAAACACTTAGGTATCGATGCAGGGTACGCCAATCGGCGTATGCTCGCTGCTGGGCTACATACCGGGCTACAGATGCTGAGTCAGGGGAAGTCGCAGATGTCGACGACAAGATCGCCACGTCCCTCACCGCCCCTGGGAAAGCTCTTGCGATTCACGCGCAAAGAAGCGGCTTTAAATCAAATCAATCTCGCGATCAGACTTTTCATGAGGGGAATTCGCTGGCGGGCGACGATCCTATTCATGGCCAGCTCAATCGTGCCGCTGTCGGTCTCCAGCAGTTCGATCAACGGCACGGCCGATAGCAGTGGTGTCGGCGTAAGGCTGCGGAGATTGGCGTCTAGCGCCGTTGTTGCTCCGGCTACCAGCCCAAAGTGATTATCTGGGACAGCTCGGCGATGTCGCCATAGATCATCGAACCCTTGACGAGAAAACACTTGTCACCGAGGACTTCGAAGAGCGAGCTTGACGCGGTGCAAACCGGCAGGTTCTTCGAATTGGCGTACGTCCCGAGGGGCGCGGTTTCGACCTTACGGTCCGCGGCTTCGGCATAGCCGACGCTGATCGCGAGGATAGCGATAGCAATGAGAGTCGTCTTGCTCATATTTAGCCCGTAGAGCCAGCGGGCTTCTTGCCCTTGGCCTTGCCATAGGTGGCGCAGGGGTAAGTCGCGCCATGCATCAAATTAGCACCGGCCCATATGGGCTTCATCCATCGATTGGATGAAGCGGGCTCATCTATATTAGCCAACGCTTGACGATGCCGCTTGCCGCTAAACGCGCAAGCAACGCGCCTTGGTGATTGAACTCGACAATTTCCGCGGATTGAAACCTGCTACCGCCAAGCGCTCGTGTTCTGCCTCGAGATCATCAACGCAAAGAGCCATGTGGCCATAGCCGTCGCCAAGCGCGTAGGGCTCACCCCTGCCCTTGTTGATCGTCAATTCAAGCTCGAAATCGGCCTTCCGCATTGCAGATAGTCCAATGTGAACGTGTCGAAATCCAACCGGTCCGCAACATCGAGTCCGAATGCGCTTTTGTAGAAACTCACCGACTGGTTCTCTTCTACCACCTGGATCATCGAATGAATTGCTTTCGCCAAAGGAGCCTCCAGTTTGCGGTCGTCTCCGAAATACCGGCGACCGTGGCCCATTGGCTGCAAAAAGGGGTGGCAGCCGGTTACCACGTCGAGAAATTGGCGTAAGGCTGGTTACGCACCAAAGCCCGATTGCAGTCATTGCAAATGGTTCGGAAAATGCGCTTTAGATGGTATCATCCCGGCGAATGGGCGCAGAAGCCGCTTTCGCCGAGAGCATATCAAACGGGAGGACTTCGCATATGTAAGGTCTTTGCCGGGCAGGTCCGGAGGGGTATCGGCTAGTCAATCGCTCAGTTCGAATAGGTGGCCATTCGACGAGCATCCAGCTCGAGGCCACTTTTGGACGCTGTTGGACGAGATCGCCCATGGACAGGGGATGACGGCGCCAAAGTTCCTATCGACGCTTTACGACGAAGCGCTGGAGATCAACGGCCATATCCGAACTTTGCCTCCATGCCGCGCACTACATGCGCGCTCTACCTGCGCGACAGGCGACCACTCGATTGCGAAGCCGCGGAATTGAAGAGCAAGGCAGCCTGACCCGCGGGCATTGCTCAAACGCGCCCAGTACCGGAAAATCCCGTGTAGCAGCTACCTGCTACCAGCGACCTGAATTTTAGCGCTATGTGATATCAATGGCGAACTTTGCCGAGGCGGTGTAGGGTTCGCTTCAAGAGAAGAATGAGCCGTATCGACGGCGACGCGGATCGAATCTGGGAGGATTCATGGTCGAGATTATCTCCAAGCGGGATGGCCCGCGGCGCGAGGACGCACAAGTCAAAAGACTGATCGAGCAGAACCGCTCGACCATCGTCCGCCTTGCCGACCAGATCAGCGGCGGCGGCTATTCAGCTTCGCGAAAGCCACGCCAGCAACCCAAGGCGGAAGGCCTGATCATCCATGTCGGTGGCGGCGCGGCATCGGTGGCCGAGGCCAAGCCGTCCATCCAGGTCACCATGAACGGCCGCGTAATTTCGAAGGATCGGAACACCGGCCGTCAACTTCATCACATCGGCGATATCCGCTACCGCGGCGGCGACCAGGTCTTCGTGCTGGCAACAAAGCAGAATGGCTTCTTCTCGCCGGTTGACGAAATCGTTGCGGAGGCGCTTGCCGACATGGACGGATCCCGCCTCGCTGCCACCTATACCGAAGAACAGCTTGCCTTCGACATCGGCGCGAAACTCGGCATCAACTGATCAGGCACACGCCCGGACATCCTTCTTCGCGCCCAACTCGCGGCAGTATACGAACGCGACAGCATACAGAAATGGCATACCTCAAAGGTTCTGTGATGACTGAATGAAACGCGAGATAGCCCCCAATCAGATGAAGATCGATGCCCTTCCGGCGCGTACCTCGCTGGCCACCGGCCAAATGGCTCTGAGCAACATCGACTATGACGAGCGTGCCACCATGCGCGCCTGGGAAAATTTTCTAGCTGACGAACCCAAAAGTGCCCGCGATCCGGTCCACCCAAGCCACGTCCGCTCCCTCATTCACGATTCCTGGTATCGCAGCGCCACCGGCGGCATCAACGCTCAAGGCATTGAAGCGCCACTGAGCAGTGATCGCGACGCAATCGAATATCTGACCCGGGCCAATGCAGAACTGCTTTCGGCGGCGCGGCGGTCGTTCGCCTCGCTTGGCCAGTTGCTGGACGGGACCGGCGCGATGCTGGTTCTGGCCGACAGCGACGGCGTGCTGATCGACGCCATCGGCGACAAGAAGACGCTGCATGACGGCATGGATATCCACCTCGCCATCGGCGGCAAATGGAACGAGGATGCCGTCGGAACGAACGGCATCGGTACGGCGCTGTGGACCGGTGAGCCGACTTTCGTGCATGCGGCCGAGCATTTCTGCGCCGGCATCAAATCCTGGACCTGCGCCGGCGCGCCGATTCGCGACCCGCTGGACGGCAAGATCATCGGTGTCGTCGACCTGTCAGGCTATTCGCCGATCTTCAGACCGCACAACACCGCGCTCGTCGCCGCCACAGCCCGGCAGATCGAAAAGGCATTGGCCGAACAGCAGCAGGAACAGCGCACGCGCCTGCTCGAAGCCTTCATTTCATCGGCTCCCAGCTACCGCCGAAAAGACGGGCTGGTAATCGTCGACCATCGCGGCCGCGCCATCTTCTGCAACAATGTGCCTGACGGCGAGACCACCGAGATGATGGACGGCCCGATGGAGCCAGGCCGTGGCCGCTGGCTGATGAACCTTCCGTCCTCCGGCTCCGAAGCCGATCTTGCCAGAGCGCTGCCGGCCCATCTGCGATCCTGCCACATCACGCCGCTCAAGCTCGACGGCGACCTCCGCGGCGCGGCGCTGGTGTTCCCCTCCGTGCCGGCAGTCTCCAGCGCGGCGGTGCTCCACCGGGAAGTGAACAAGCATCTTCAGGATGCTGTCGCCATGATCGTCGGCGAAAGCGAAGCGCTGCAGGCCGCAATCGACGTCGCCTGCCGCGTCGCCCGGTCGGGCAGCGTACCATCGCTGTTGGTCGAAGGTGAGACAGGGGTCGGGAAGGAGCTGTTTGCGCGGCTTGTCCATGCCGGCAGCCGGCGCACGGCAAACGATCCGTTCATTGCGATGAATTGCGGGGCGATCACCAGAGACCTGTTCGGCAGCGAATTGTTCGGCCATGTCGCCGGCGCCTTTACCGGCGCCTCGCGGGAAGGCAAACCGGGCGTTTTCGAGCTCGCCAATGGTGGCGTCCTCAGTCTCGACGAGATCGGCGAATTGCCCCTTGAGATCCAGCCGTTCCTGCTGCGTGTGCTGGAAGAGCGTGTGGTCCACCGCATTGGCGACAGCCGGGGTCGCCCGGTGGATGTACGCCTGGTCGCCTCAACCAATCGCGATCTCAAGCAGGAAATTGCCGCAGGCCGCTTCCGCCGCGATCTCTACTATCGAATTGGCGCGGTCTCGATCACCGTTCCACCGCTGCGCGAGCGCGGCGAAGATGTGCTGCTGCTGATCGAGCATTTCAACCGGCAGATCGCCACCGCAGCGGGCGAGGAGCCGCTGGAATTCTCGCACGAAGCACTCGAGGCCCTGCTCGCCTATGGTTGGCCGGGCAATGTACGCGAACTGAAGAACCTCATCGGGCGGCTGCATGTCCTGGCGCGCGGCCGCGACATCGGACTTTACGACCTTCCCGAGGAGATCACGGCGCCCGGCTCTGAATCGGAAGCCGGATCGAACAGCAGTGCAGCGACCCCGCAGGACGTAGGCACGCTCGTCGAGGCGGAACGCCAGGCGATGAAAAACGCATTGGCAGCCGAAGGCGGCAACCTCAGTCGGGTCGCACGGCGGCTCGGTATCTCCCGGCCAACGCTCTATCGCAAGCTCGACCAATACGGCATCCGCCGCGGTTTCCTCTAGAGCCTGTCACCGGCACGAAAGAAGCCCGCGGCATTCGCGCCACGGGGTTGGGATAAGTCAATCACTGAAGCGGTAGCGGGGGTTAGATCAGCTCTTCACGACAGCAGCTGTCACTTTCTCGGAGACGTAGCCGAGACTGTTGCCAATGATCAGCGAAATCACCACAGCTGCCGCGACCTTGCTGATGCCGCTTGGACCCTCGCCATAGGCGGCAGCGCCAAGCAGAAAAAGTGCCGCAGTCGTTGCGTAGCCATAGACCGCTGATGGAATCGCACTCAGCAATGGCAGCTTGGCAGCGAGAATCAGGACTACGATTGAAACGCCGACGCAAATGCCGGCCGTGAGAGCCGTAACACCAATAGACGTCAGTGCTATCAATGCGCTGGCGGCGCAGATCGCTCCCCAAAGGTTTGCAAGCGCCGAATTCTTGAACCCGGCTTCCTTGCCGCCACAGTGATAGAAACTCCCCCAGCCCACAAATACCGCCCAGATCAGCAGATAGGGGTTGCCGATCGTGATCGCTGCCCACGTTGCAATGCCGCCCATAATGCCGATGACGACGGCCAGTCCTGTGATAAGATCCATATTGTCCTCCCATTTTTCCAAACTGCGAAGCAAAGAACTCGTTTCAGGACCGCGCTTCGCTGACGTCCCGATACGGAAAAGCCATGGCATCAGCCGCGGCGCCCAAGAAAGAAAGGCTTGCCGGGCCGGCAAGCGAACCAAAACGTCGGGCCCGCTCCGTGCAGGCCCGACCAGACGCTTCAGGGCACGATGACGCCGCGGCCGGTGAACCGCCGGTTCTTGAAATCGTCGAGTGCGGTGTTGATGCTGGCGAGGTTGTATTCGGTGTAGTGCATCTTCACCTTGCCGTCGGCGTTGAGCTCCATCAGTTCGACAAGCTCGGTAAAATTGCCGACCAGGCTACCGCCGATGTTGATCTCCTCGATGACGAGATGGGCAGTCGGCACATTGATATTGCCGCCATAGCCGACGACGAATAGCTGGCCGCCCTTGCGCACCATCTTCCAGCAGATGTTCTCGACGCCGAGTTCGCCGACGAAATCGATCACCACATGAGCGCCGCCGCCGGTGATCTGGCTGACCTCCTCGACGATGTTCGGCCCGCCATCAAGGACGTAGTCGGCGCCAAGATCCTTGGCCAGCACCTGTGCCGCCGGTTCGCGATCGACGGCGATGATGCGGCAACCCGAAATCGCATGCAGCGACTGCAGCGCGATGTGGCCGAGCCCGCCTATGCCGAGCAGGACGCAGTAACTCCCTGGCCTTAGCAGCTTGGCCGCCCGCTTGGCGGCGCGGTAGGCGGTGATGCCGGCGTCAGCCAAGGGCGCCACTTCGATCGGCGTGACATTGGCGTTCAGCTTGATCAGCGAGCGCTCGCTGGTGATGAAATATTCGGCGAAGCCGCCATTCATGCCAAGGCCGGGAAACTGGCCGTTGTCGCAGTACATGTCCTCGCCATGCCGGCAGTTGAGGCAGATCCCGCACGAGCGGAAGGGATGGCAGATCACGGCGTCGCCGCGCTTGACGGACTTGACGCCGCTGCCAACTTCCTCGACCCAGCCAGCATTCTCGTGACCCATGATGTAGGGCAACAGCGTGCCTTCGGGATCCATGGTCGGCTTCCACACACCCTCGATGATATGCAGGTCGGTGCGGCAAAGGCCGGCAGCACCGACCCGCACGATCACTTCGTCGGGGGCGGTGATTGTCGGCGCCTTGACCTCTTCGATCCTGAGCTGGACATTCATTTGCGGATCGTATTCGTACAGTCTGGCAGCTTTCATCGTCGTATCCTTTCAACGTCGAGATTTGTTCGGATCGCTTTCGGATTGCTTAGGCGCGGCCGAGCTTTTCGGAGCCGCCGCCGCGAGCCGGTCCGGCCGTCGGATCCTCGTCCTCGGCGAGATGGCCAATCAGCGTTTCAGTGGTAAGGATCAGCGTGGCCACCGAAGCCGCATTGGCGAGTGCTGTGTAGGTGACACGAACCGGATCGATGATCCCTGCCTCGAACATGTTTTGATAGCTGCCGGCAGACGCGTTGTAGCCGTAGCCGCCGTTGATGCGCGTAACTTCCGCCACAACTGCTTCGGGATCGGCGCCGGCATTGGCGGCGATGCGCCAGAGCGGCCGCGACAGCACCGACCGCACCAGGCGCACGCCTTCGGCGACATCGCCGTCGACGCCGGCCGACACCTTGTCGAGCAGCGGCGCGATCTGGGCAAGCGCCGAGCCGCCGCCGGCGACCACGCCCTCTTCGGATGCGGCGCGTACCGCATTCAGCGAATCCTCGATGAGCTGAATGGTTCGCTTCTGCTCGACGGGTGTGACACCGCCGGCATAAAGGATCGCGGTACCGCCAGAAAGCTTGGCCAGGCGTTCGCGCAGCTTGTCCTGATCGATGTTCGGCGGCGAAGCTTCATACTGCCGCTGTACCTGGGCGCGCCGCGATGCGATTGCCGCATGGTCGCCACCACCGCAAATGATCGAGGTGTAGGACGAACTGGTCTTCACCCGGTCAGCCTGTCCGAGATCGTCGGCGGTGATGTCCTCCAGCCGGCCGCCAAGATCGCGCGCGATTACCTTGCCGCCGGTGATGATCGCCAGATCCTCCATCATCGCCTTGCGCCAATGGCCATATTCCGGCGGGTGGACCACGAGGTATTTTCCCGGTCCTTGCTTGCCGAGTAGCGTCACCACAACTTCCGGCGACATTTCCTCGGACACGATCAGCAGCGGTCGACCATCCTCGTCGGCAATGCGGCGAGCCGCATCCAGCGCCTCAGGCTCCTTGATCTTGAGATCGGTCATCAGAATGTAAGGCCGTTCGAGAACCGCCTCCATCTTCTCCTGGTCAGTCACCATGTGATGCGAGAGATAGCCGCGATCGAAGGACATGCCCTCGACCACATCGAGCGTGGTCTCGGTGGTGACGCTGAAGTCCGTGGTGATGACACCTTCGGCTCCCACGCGCTGATGGGCTTCCGCCACCAGCGCGCCAAGCTTGGTATCGGTCGCCGCAATGTTGGCGACCGAAGCCAGGATGCTGTTGCCCTTTGCCGGCTTGGCCGAGGCCTTGAGCGCGGCCACCACCGCCGCCACCGCAAGGTCGATGCCCTTGCACAGATCGACGGATTTCACACCGCGTTCATTCGCCTCCACACCGCCCTGGATGAGAGCGTTGGCGAGCACGATGGCAGTCGTGGTACCGTCGCCAGCGACCTCATTGGTCTGCATCGAGACCTCGCGGACCACTTGCGCGCCCATGTTTTCGAAACGGTCGTGCAATTCGATCTCGGAGGCGATGCTGACACCGTCACGGGTCACCATCGGCGTGCCGATCGGCCGGTCGATCATGGCGTTCATGCCTTTGGGGCCGAGCGTCGGCTCGACGGCAGCGGCCAGCCGAAAGACGCCACGGGCCAGAGCACGGCGGGCCTCGGAATTGTGAAGCATTATTTTGGGCATGATTCCTCCTTCCGCCTTACGGGCGGGTTGTTGGTTAGGGGCCTCGTGCGAGGGAGGCCGTTGTTTCAGCTCTGCTTCAGGCGGTCGGCGCGGCTCGTGCCGGCACGCGGTCCATGATGAAATCGACCAGCGTCGGTTCGCCGTCGACCACATCCAGTTCCTTGTATCTCGTCTGCTTGAGTCCACGGCACAGCGCGCCGTTGAACTCCATGTTGACGCGCACACCGCGCAGATCGGCGAGATGGGCCCCGAGTGCGGCGGGCGGAATGCGTTGCCCTTCCCATGTCACGAAGACAGGGTCATCCGCGCGGCGGTCGGGGTAGCGCTCGAGCAAAGCCGCCCTGTACCTCGGCTTCTGGTTGGCCGCCTCGCCCGGTTCGAACCGCGCGACGTCGTATGCCGGCAGGTCCATGGCGAGGATTTCCCGATCTGTCAGACCGTGCTGCCTGAGGCCGCGCAAGACTGCCTCTTGGCGGCGCTTGAATGCCTTCATCCTGAAGGTTTCGCGCAAAGCGCCGAGATCCTGATCCTCGGCAAGCTCGGCGAATATGTCGCCGAATGTCTTGCCGGCTTCCATGCCACGATTGACCTCTTCCGCGAACATGTGATCGTGCAGCTTGACACGATAGGCTGGCGACCATGAGAGCTGGTCGAGCGCCTTGCGGACGCCGTCCAGCATCAGGAACGCGAAGTTGGGCGAGCACCAGTAGGTCGGCAGGCGGAAGTCTATTTCCACGCTGCCGTCGCTCGTCATCGCGGCCCGCTCAACGAAGCCCATCTCGGTAATCGGTTCGTCGAGTTCGGGGTCGTTAACCTCACCAAGGCACCGCCAGAGTTCGTTCTCGCGGTTGCCGGAAACGCTGGCGGTTGCCATGGCCCCTACTCCGCCGCGATGCTGAAGGGCGAGCCGGCGAGCGCCTTCTTCTTGGCTTCGACGTCGATGTTGTAGAGGCGCGCGGCATTGAGGCCGAGGATCTTCTCCTTGATCTCGTCGGTCAGTTGCACACCGCGTTCAGCGGCGATGTCCTCGGGGATCTGGTAGGCCCAGAATTTCTCGACCAGCCAGCGCGGCGTCCAGATCGCATAGTCGGAACCGAACAGGATTTTCTCCGGCCCGATCCAGAACAGCAGTTCGGCGATGACTTCGCCGAAATAGCGCGGGCGGGAATGGATGAAGGGCAGCGCTACCGCAAGTCCACCATAGACGTTGGTTTCCTGCGTCGCGATCCAGCAGAAATCGTCGAGGCGTGGCAGGCCGCAATGCTCGATGATCCAGTTGAGGCCTTGGAAATCCGTCGCCGCGTGATCCACGTCATGCACGTCGAACGCATCCTTCGAGAGCGGCAGGATCGTCGGGCCCTTGTGGACGTGGATGTTGCTGATGCCGAGCTTGTCGCAGAGCTCGAAGCACTTGTAGGCATCGGGATCGGTGAGCTTCCAGCCCTTGGAAGCGCCATTCCATTCGGCCGTGTACATCTTCACGCCCTTGACGTTGTAGGTCTCCTTGAGGAAGTGGATGTATTCGAGAGCCTTCTCACCGTCGCGGGGGTCAAAGGCGCCGTTGACGATGAAACGCTCCGGATAGCGCTTGGCCACCTCGGCGTTGCGCTCGATCGTGTTGAAGCCGTTCTTGTAGAAGTCCTTGAGATAGGTCGACTGGACGATCGCCACATCATCGGGACCGTCGATGAACAGGTCGCGATAGAGATCGTCGGCGCTGTATTTCTCGAACTTGCTCTTCTCCCAAAGCTGGTCCTTGGGGCTCAGCCCGGTGTGATAGGCGTAGAAGCAATCGATGAACTGCTTGCCGTGGACATTTTTCTGGTTGTCCGGGCTGCCGTCCCAGAAATGGGTGTGGCCGTCGACCACGAAGATATCCTTGCCTTCCGGTGTCCTAAACATTCTTTCCTCCGCGAGATGGCGTTGATCGGTTCGGCACGCCGCAACCAGGGCGGCGCGCCCGGTTTTTTTGGCGGCTATTCGATGTATTCGAACATCTCATCCATGTTGCCGAACAGGATCACGGTGTTGTCGTCGACGCGAACCATGCGGCCGTAGTGGGTGGAGGTGTTGACTTCGAAGGTCTCCGCTGAAATCTCCCGGCCGAGATATTCACCGATCGCGTCCATCTTGAAGATCAGCTTGCCGTCACCGTCGATGCGGATCAGTGCCGGCTGGTAGGTGATGGTCACCCCCGGCTTCTGGCCCATGAATTCGGCGATGGCCCTGGCCTCGACCGAGTCATTCATGGTGACGCCGCATTGATGCGAAATCGTCTGTTCGAAGGTGATGTCCTTCATCTCCTTGAAGATGTTGGAATGCGTTGCGTCGCGTGCTGCTAGTGACATGGCATTTCTCCCTCTGTCAGCGCTTGAGGCCGAGTTCGCCGAGGATCTGGCCAATCCGTTCCTCGGATTTGGCGCGGACATCCGCGAACGCGACTGGCTTGGAATGCGGCATCGACCAGATCGGCTGCAGGCCGATGGCTGCCTTGTCGGCGAGCGCGCCGTGTTTCTTGACCCAGCCCTGGAAGAGCTTCTTGTTCGTCGCGCCGTGTTTCTCATCGTTGGCGAGCATGTGCATGAGGTCGATCGTGTTGGCGAGGTTGCGCTCGTAGTCGGCCTCGGCCGCCGAGATCACTGCAGGCGTGATGAAGTCATGGTTGGCGGCGGCGATCTGCATCAGGAACCCTGAGCGGAATGCTTCCCCGACCAGCGGTTCGAAGACGATGTTGATGGCGAAATACTGTTCGAGATAGTCGGTCGCGCCCATGATGGTCTCGACAGCTTCGCGGGTGCCTTGCCAGTTCTTGTCTTCGAGCCAGCTCCTCTTGCCGAGTTCGTCGTCCCAGCCGGAAAGGTCCATGCCGATCTCGGCAAGGTAGAGCGTAATGTCCTGCGCAAGCCGCAGCTTGTAGGACGAGTTGGTCAACGTCGCGTTGTTGATCATCTGGGTATAGCCGTAGCGCTGTGCCTGCATCAGCGAGGTGCCGAGCCCGAATTCGGCATGTTTCCACGCGCCGAGCTGCGTCTGCAGGATCTTGACCCAGGCTTTGTCGAAAGTCTTGGGCGCGCCCGATTTGCGGGCATTGTTGATGACGCTCTGCACCATCGTCTCGATCTTCGACTGACGCTGGTAGTGCGTACGCTCCCATTCCTGGTCCGGAGCGCGGAAGGCATGCCAGTTGGAGCTGTGCGCGGCGGTGTTCTGCTTGACATAGGCGCCCTTGCCGTCGGCAAAGGAGATGATCCAGTCCTGGATCAGGTAACGCTCGGGATCGGGCTGCACGTCGACCGTCATGTCCTCGTAGTGGGTCGCACGCTGGCCCTTCGGGTCGAAATACCGGTACTTCCGGCTGTCGGAGTCGGCAAAGAGCGCCGCGCCGGCGGCTCCGGATCCGACTGAACTCGAGGTAGCTGGCATAGTCTTCACTCCCTTGTTGCAGTTGTGGTTACAGTTGCGTGGCCGCCCTCTTAGTGGGCCGGCGTTGCACCTGCCGATGTGGTGAACTTGTCGAAGAAGATCCGCTCCGTCTCGAACCCATTCATGAACAGAACCGGCTGAAGCGCATCGATCATTGGCGGCGGACCACAGGCATGAACGTCGCCCTGCCCGTCGACCGCCAGTTGCTTGAGCTTGGCGTCGACACTCTGGTGTACGAAACCGCGCTCGCCTTGCCATTCAGCGTCGTCATTCGCGTGCGACAGCACGGGAATGAAGGTGACGTCGGAATGATTGCCGACGAGTTCAGCGATCCTGTCGAGATAGAACAGGTCGTTGCGGGTGCGGGCGCCGTAGAAGAAATAGACCGGACGTTTCTCGCCGCTCTTCAGATGGTCGTTGAGGATAGACCAGATCGGTGACATGCCCGATCCGGCTCCAACGAGGATCAGGGGTCCTTGCCGTTCGTCGCGGCGGAAACAGGTTCCGTAGGGTCCAACGACGGTGACCTCTGCTCCGGCCTTGATGCCTCCGCAATCGAGTTCTCCGGAGAACTTTCCCTTAGGGTATTTTTTGATGATGAAGGAGAGTTCTTGGGTTTGGTCCGGCGTATTTGCCATGGAGAACGAGCGCGTAATCGTCTCCCCTTTTTGCGTGGTAACCGTGATGTCGACATATTGCCCCGCCCAGAACTTTATCGGCGAGCCGAGTTCGATCTCGATGCCGCGAATGTCGTGGGTCAGGTGCTCGATCCGAGCAATCCGGCCCTTGAACGTCTTCACAGCGATCGCTTTCGCCAAAATCTCCTCGTCGTAGTTGAGAAGCTCGACTTCCAGATCGGAGTAGGCGATGCAGCGGCACAAAAGGACGTGGCCGCTCTCCTTCTCCATGTCGTTCAGCGCGAAGGTCGAGTATTTGAGCATGTCGACTTCGCCGTCGAGCAACACGCTCTTGCAGGCTGAGCATTGCCCTTCCTTGCAGCCGTGCGGCAGCGCGATGCCCTGGCGGAACGCGGCGTTAAGCACCGTTTCGCCATTTTCGACATCGAATTCGACGCCGACCGGGCTTAGCCTGACCGTGTGGGTTTCCGACATACGGACCTCCAGTAAGACAAGGGGCGGGACGAACCCGCCCCTTGGCCTGATCAGTTGCAGGGATTGATCGTGAAGCCGGCCCGGTATTCCGCCAGGTGCTTCTCACGGTCCGCGGGCGACATGGCACGCAGCGCGTTGAGCGGCGACCCGAGCTTGTTGCCGCGCACGTCGTCCAGCGTCCACATCTCCGTGTCGTCGAAGCGCATATGCGGCTGCGGGACGAGCGTCTTGCCGTCAGAGCGGACGAAGTTCAGGTCCTTGATCGCATCGGCCAGATCCCAGCCGTCATAGAGCGTCTCCCACTCGCGCTTGCCGCTGAAGCGGCCCATCGCGGGCGTCGGCCGGCCCTGATACTCGTCGGCGAACGCCACGGTGGCAGTCCACTTGTCGAGTTCGTGGGCGAAGGTGTGCAGCTGGCCGTCGATCTCGCCGACAACCATATCCTCACGGATCAGGCAGGGAACGAGGCAGGACCAGCAGCGGTGCGGATAGACGTAACCGACGTCGCTGTTGAACAGCAGCACCTTCTCGCCCTTGTGGCTGAGCTTGGCGTACCATTTCCAGAAGTCGCCGAATTCGGCGTACCAGCCCGGATACTTGTGCTCGAACCACTCGAAGTCCTTGTCGGTCTGGGCTTCGATGCGCCAGAAGTTGACCGGCCAGCCGACCGCGAAGAACTGTCCGACCTTGTGGACGTAATTCTTCTTGGCAATGCGTTCCCAGGCCGCCTGGACGTCGTCGTGATGGACCTTGATGCCGTATTTCTCGAGCGGCAGCATGTAGGTGCGGTAGTAGTCCTCGTAGATCCAGCGGTGCCACATTTCCGCGTAGGACTCCTTGTTCTTGTCGCGGTTGGTGGTGCCGTATTCGATGAAGGTGCCGATGGCCGCGTCGACGATCGCGTGGTTCTGCCAGAAGGCGTAGCGAAGGTCGCGCTCGAGCAAGAGGTGATTTTCCGGCTCCTTGAGCGCCGCCATCAGCAGCGAATGGCCATTGCCGATATGCCGGCTCTCATCGGACTGCACCGACAGGAAGACGGTGGGTAGCGCATAGTCGCCGTTGCGGGCAGCTTCCGAAGGCATGGCGACGAACAGCGTGTTGGTGAAGGCGGTCTCGGCGACCACGGTCAGGTACATGCAGGCGGCGGTCATGGTGTCGCCGGTGATGAAGCCTTCCGCGAACTGCCGGCCGATGGTCGTGGCGTAGCATTTTCCGAAGGCTTCCTCCGTAATGTCGAAGCCGGCCGGATCGATGTAGTTCTCCATGTACCATTTCTTCAGGTTCATCTGGATCGTCGAGTGACGGAACTCGTCGATCATCTGCATGGTAAAGCCGGTCCGGAGTTCCTCGCCGGGCGCGATGCGGGCGACCATCGCCATCGAGCGAGCGGCGGAGATTTCCGGGAAGGGAATGATGGCCAGGAAGAGCTTCATCCATTCGACCCACCGCGGCTCGACGTTGCGGAACATGTCACCGCGCAACGCCGCATCGAGCGCGCCATATACGCGGTTGTCCTTCTCTTCCTGCATGGGGAAATAGGACCGCAGGACCTGCTTCATCGGGTCTCG
This sequence comes from Mesorhizobium sp. WSM4842, assembly GCF_055901575.1. Classification (NCBI taxonomy): domain Bacteria; kingdom Pseudomonadati; phylum Pseudomonadota; class Alphaproteobacteria; order Hyphomicrobiales; family Phyllobacteriaceae; genus Mesorhizobium; species Mesorhizobium sp. WSM4842. The sequence goes on along the minus strand of NZ_CM148372.1, from coordinate 4,035,242 downwards.
CGGCGTCTTGTTGATCTTATAGTCTGTCGGAAACGTCATCGCTTCCTGGACGTAGGAAGGATTCCAGCCGAGATCGGCAATCTTCTTGGTTGCCTCGCCCACGGAGATTCCGCGTTGTGAAGTAATCTTGTTGAGCGTCAGAGACGTCATGGTCATAAGCCTCCACCAGGTTTGAGCCGCAGGTCCCTTGACCCCGGAATGAAGCGGCGCACAGCACCGCTAGTGAGAGTGCGAACGGCACGACAAAGGATTGCGCATTCAGGCGCGACTCATGGTCCGGCCATTCAAGTGGATCGCGGCAAAGGTTTTGGAGGCGTCTGGCAGGGACCGCGGCGCCAACCGCATATGCGATGGGCATATCGAAGCGGACGCGACTTGTCCCTGCTTCCTCCGTTCCTTCGTTCTTTTGGCACCGCGTCAAAAAGCGCGATGGGCTTCTTATGGAAGTGTACAAAGCAAGCGCCGTGCCAATTTGAAAACAGCACCCATGGCTGGCGCTCAAAACAAAATCGCCGCTCTTTCGGCATATGAGCTGATAGCCAACTGTAACGTTCTTTTACAGTTGTAACGTACGCCTGTAATATTTAGCATCTATTCGCAATTGCAACATACTTAGTTAGCAAGTGCAGCAAATCCGACAACAAATATTATCTATTCAATTGTTACCCTTTCTCTACTATTTGACGGCGATGGCCCATGGACGGGCGACGCGCCGGAGAGAGAAGATGCCGAACAACAAAGACAGCCGAGGGCCGCAGGAGCCGATGTCCAGCCAGGCCGATGGCGTCACCGGCGATCTTGTCAGGCTGATGTCCCGCGATCTGGTCTTTGTCATGCGCTTCATGGGCGAGAGCCAACATCGCCTCCAGAGCCACTTCCAGGATTTCATCCGGGCCGAGCTTGCCGCCGGCGGCGTCACCACGGAAACCCATCCGATGATCCATCTGTTCATCGAGAACCATGCGATCCTGTTGCGCGACTTCGTGTTTTCCGGCGTTTCGCTGTCGCGCCAGTTCCGCGTCGACGAGATCGAACGCCTCACCGGCGATACGACATCGATGATCCGCGTCGACATCTGGGACCAGCTCAAAAGCCACATTGAAACGGCTGAAAAACAATTCCATTCGCAGGCCGGTACATTGCCCAAATTGCTGTCGGCTTTTGGAAAACCGCACGGACCGATGGCTGGAAGCGAAAAATGACAGGAGGATCCGATGGGGCAACCTGACTGGCGTGACGCGCTGCTCGCTCGCCGGCTCGATCTGATCGCCAACGTCTCCGCGCTTACTGCCGAGGCGCTGCGGCTAAATCAGAAGCGCGCCGGCATCGAGATGGATGTGTTGCGCCTGGAACTCGAAATCGACAGGAGCGGCGCGAACGCGCAACTGGTGCAGGACTTGCATGAAGCGGAGGAGAGAGCCGCGGCAATCATGCTCGCATGTGCGGCGTGCGAGGAGCGCATCGTCGCCGCGGAAGCCGACGTCGAGGACGTCGACCGCAGCCTCGCGGCACCGGATGAGAATTACGATGGGAGCCAGCCATGAACCAGCACGCGATACAGAACCTGACCTTGTTCGACCTGCTGGCGCGGAGCTGGCGTCGCCCGTCGGCGATCGCCGATCTGCGCTTCAGCACCGATGACTCGACAGTCGCCTTCACGTGCATGGACGGAACGGTCGCAATAGCCGCGGTCGCGGACAAGGAGCCGCCGGAGTCGCGGATCAGAGTGAGCGGCGATCTCGGCCAGACGACGATCCGCCCAAAGGAAAAGCTACCAGCGCCATTGATTGCCACTGCTGCATTAGGAGATGGCGATATCCCGCTCGCCAGCTACCTTCGGTCCAGCTTCCTCGTCGGAACAGCGGCCGGCGAGGCGGTGCATCTGACCGCGGACGGCAGCGTGATGGAGACGCTGGTGAAGATCGACGGACCGATCGTCGCTATCGACCACAGCCGCCAGCCGGCGATGACAGCCGTCAGCAACGGGCAGGATGTCTTCCTGTCACGCGGCCACGGCGACGCGGTGAGACTGCGACATGGTGCGGCACCGTCCACGGACGCGCTTGCCTTTTCGCCGGGTGGACGGCGCCTCGCTTATGGTCTGGAGGACGGATTATCGATTTGGATTGTCGAAGGCGACGCGACCTTGATAAGCGATATCAGTTTTTCAGCGCGCCCCGTGTCGATCCGCTGGAGTGGCGACGGCACCTGGCTGGCCTGCGGGCTCGAAACCGGAGGCTTTGCTTTGGTCAGCGTGACCGATGGCCGAGCTGACATCGTCGAAGGATTTCCATCGCCGGTCCGGACAGTATGCTGGAGCCTGCCGGAGAATGCGCTGTTCACATCGGGCGCATTCCGGATCGCCGGCTGGTCAATGACCGCCCCGCCGCTTCACGGCGATGCCTCCGGCGCGTTGGAGACTGGCCGCGCCGGGCTGGTGCCGGTCGAGACGGTGGCTGCGCACCCGGAAAAGAAACTAATTGCAGCCGGCTATACCAATGGCCGGATCACCATAGCCCAGATCGGCGCGCGGGACGAACTGCTGGTCAGATCCTTGGGCGGTGAGATCGCGGCGCTTGCCTGGTCGGGCGACGGACGGCACCTGGCGGTAGGTTCGGTAGACGGCACCGCCGCGATCGTCACTTTTCCCGCGCAGATGTTCAAATAGTGGTTGCATGCAAAAGGAGGAAAAGATGCAAACGGAATCCACACCCGAGGACGAGAGCAAGGACGAATTTTTCGAACGGCTCGCCAACCTGTCGGAAGAAATGGTGGCCAAGCATGGCAAGGATTTCAGTATGGGCGCATTGGTGCTCGCCGCCCGCTGGATCGCCGAAAACCGCGTCGGCCAGTTGAAAACGAACTAGGGTTCGGATCGCAGGCAGGTGCTTCATAGAACGACAAGGCGTTCGAAGGAACTAACACTGCGACACGCTCTTGAATCGCCAGGCTTCCGCCGCCTGGGTACCGGATGTCGATTGCTAGGGCGTCACCCGCTTTGCTGCGCATGAAAGTTCAGTAGCGCGGCATACAGCGGATCGTGGATACACCGACGAAGATCGGTTGGGGTGGCCAGTCGACAAATGTCGACGACAAGATCGCCCTGTCCCCACCGCCCCTGGGAAAACTCTTGCGATTCACGCGCAAAGAAGCGGCTTTAAACCAAATCAATCTCGCGTCAGACTTTTTCATGAGGGGGAATTCGCTGGCGGGCGACGATCCTATTCATGGCCAGCTCAATCGTGCCGCTGTCGGTCTCCAGTTCGAGCAGTTCGATCAACGGCACGGCCGATAGCAGTGTGGTGTCGGCGTAAGGCTGCGGAATTAGCGTCGAGCGCCGTTGTTGCTCCGGCTACCAGCCCAAAGTGATTATCTGGGAAAGCTCGGCGATGTCGCCATAGATCATCGAACCCTTGACGAGAAAACACTTGTCACCGAGGACTTCGAAGAGTGAGCTTGACGCGGTGCAAACCGGCAGGTTCTTCGAATTGGCGTACGTCCCGAGGGGTGCGGTTTCGACCTTACGGTCCGCGGCTTCGGCATAGCCGACGCTGATCGCGAGGATAGCGATAGCAATGAGAGTTGTCTTGCTCATATTCAGCCCCTAGAGCCAGCGGGCTTCTTGGGCAGCAAAACCGGGCTGCCGTCCCTGGCCTTGCCATGGTCGCGCTATGCATCAAAGTAGCACCGGCCCATATGGGCTTCATCCATCGATTGGATGAAGCGGGCTCATCTATATTAGCCAACGCTTGACGATGCCGCTTGCCGCTCCAAAATCTTCTGCATGGCGCGGGGAATTGGCATTGGTGACGGGGTGGTGATAACGGGCACGGCGCGAAGGCGGGGTCACCGAGGATCGCGTCCGCGTCGCCATTCCGGGCGAAGCCACTGGATGCCCGGGCAGAGGTCCGATCGGCCGATCAAGCCCGACGCAGAGCAATTTTTAGGGTGCCCCATATGCGGCCAGGACTTCGACATGCGCGATCTTGGCCAGGTATCACTACTCCCCGGACCACCAGCCGCTATCCTATGGAGATACATAGGAGGCCTTGCACATGGCAAACCACCAGGTCCGAAGCACTATCACACACATTGGGACGCTGACGTCGCGCCCGCAGGCATTTCTGATCTTTTTTACCTATGCCGGCCTCTGGCTAATTTTCGATCGGGATAGCCTCGATTGGCACGCCGTTGCGACACTGGCGACGTGGGCGATGACGCTGTTCATCCAGCGCGCCGAGCATCGCGATACGCAGGCGCTGCACGCCAAACTGGACGAACTGCTTCGCGCGGCCAGTGAGGCCGACAGCGAGACCGCGACGGTCGACAAGAAAGAACCAGAGGAAATCGAGGTCCAACGCGAGTGGAAACAGCAAGGCGATTCACCAAAGCGAACACGATGAATACCGATCGGCAGGTCACGCAGCATCGTTATCGGTCGCAACCAAATAATACCGGAAGTGATTGCGGATGTGCTCGTTGAAATATTGGCCCTTGGCAAACGCGGCTTTGAACTCGGCGAAGGTCTTCGCCGGCACATCCTCAACTCGTGCCGTTTGTTGCTGGCGACGATCCATACCGAGATCTCGATAGCTGGAGGCAACCGAGGGCGAACTCAACTCCATTGCTGGTGAAATAAAGATCGGCCGATCGGACCTCATTCAGATCGTGCTGCGGTTGGACACCAATGCCTATCTGCCTGTCCGGGCGACCAATGAGGAAAGCGAGACTGACCGCAGTGCACAGGGACTTCCGCGATCATCGAATTACTTGAATCGCCAGGTTCGGCAGTATCCAACGGCGGCGGACCCCATCGCCGCCGGCCGGCGCTCGACAGGCAATTTACCCCGACGCTCCCCAAGTGGCGCCGGCCGCAAGCGACTGACAATCGCTCACCAAATCAAAGCGGGGCTGTAGGTTGCGGACCTTTCCCCTGAACGCGTCCTTCAGCCGCCGTTAGCAGGTGCTGCCGGAGCGGGCGCGGCTGGGGCAGGTGCGGCTGGGGCAGGTGCGGCCGGCTCTGCCGGAGCGGGCGCGGCTGGCGCTTCGACCTTGGGCGCTTCGACCGTGGGTGCTTCAACCTTGGGCGCTTCAATCTTTACATCGAGGTCCTTTCCGTCGCCCCCGCCCGGGATGTTGATAACGCCGGTGAACAACAGCAGGATCACGATTGCGATAATTGCGAGAACGACGGCGACAGCAGTGCCGCCGCCATTTCCGCCTGAGTTAACAACCGTTGGACCGTCAGCCATGGCCACCTCTCCTATCTCTGAATTATCACTGGTCGGCAAATGGGACCGGCGGTACTTAGTTCCGCCGCAGGGCTATGGTCCCACATGCGGTAAGACCGAAGTCGTTGCGTCATAGACAGAGGGCTGAGAGCCGGCAACCAAGACCTTACCAATGCATTTGGATTGGGCCGCCGAGCAAAGTCCCTTCATCGGTGGCTCACCGGGTGCTCGCTGTTTGTCCCCCATCGGCGGGCACCCTAACAGGGGAAAGAACTGTGACCCTTATCCAGAGCAGACAGAATGTCGATGAGGTCGCAAGCCGACCCGCAAATGACAATCAAACTCCTAACCCAACAGATTTCTCGGTGGTTGATCTCATTTCGTCGAGCGACGATGAGGTCGCTGCCATTGTCAGGCGAGCAGAGAACCTGGCCCTTGCCGTTATTATAGTAATGGCGATCTTCCTGATCCTTGCACCGGTGGTCTTCATTGCCATGAGGTATGGGATCTGAGATGTCCCGCTTTAGCCCTCGTCCCAGAAATCCTGCAGCGAAGCGTGCCGAAGTTCGTCCTCGCCCCTGAGATACTTCACACGGGCTTTGATTCCTGGTTTGACCCACTGCGTCGCCGGCCGCTTTGGCATGTCCTTGGGCCGTGGCCCAGCATGTTCCTGGGCGCGCTTCCAAAGCCGCTCCCGACGCCAAGGGGGGAGCGTGCTGAAGGTAAAGCCCATCGAAGCAAATAACGTCGGAAGAGAAAGCCTCGGAGGCATAGAGGAGCGCCGCTATCGGCAGGCCCGGCCAACTTCCGCGATCACGCCATAATCAATCTGGCGAACTTCTTCCTTCGTTGCGAACCCCAACGCCGCTTGGCCGGCGCCAATCTAGGCAACCCCACCTCCCCCGCTCCCAGCGGCGCTGGCCATCTTTTCGCTAATGCATATCGCGCAAAAGTGCGCAGCGGTTTTGCGATAACGACATGCATAAAAACAAGAACCTAAAGCGCGTCGCAAACGCCACGCGCTTTAGGGTAACTACATCGGTTACGCCATCACGCCACCACGACCGGTTTTCGGTGCCGTCATCCAGGGTATAGCTGCAGAGACGTCCTCGAGGATCTTGGCCGATCTGGCGAAGCCGGCGAAAGCCTCGCGTGCAACTGAAATGGGGACTTGGCCATCATAGGCGCGCTGGCAAGCTCGGAGCGCCGTGTCAAAGATTGGCCCTCTGCGATTCTTCGGCCATTCCTGCAGGAACTCGAAAGCATCAGCTAAGCATTCGATTTCCTCCACCGTGAACTCCCCTTTCCTGACGAAAACAGGCCGGGCGAAAGTCCTGTCGTTCATTACAACCTCCATTCAACTGAACGATTGTTTGAGCTTCCACGAGAGCCGTGAGCGACGGCTGCGGGAAAATATGTGAAGAGCACTTTTTGCTGTCAAGAAAGGACCAATTCTTGACTGAAGCAAAACTCATCGCAGGACCGAGACCGCATGCGGAATGTCGCTGTGTACCGCTGCAACCTGCAGCCGAGGGCGCTTTGAACTCCATAGCTCCCGATGAAAACCGAACACTCGCAAAGACCGCCCGGCGGCACCATAGGCGGCCCGGAAAGACCGTGACAACAGCAGAAAGCCCGCGCCCTCGGGGAGAGGACACGGGCTAATCGGGGCCACCGATCTCGCAGCATTTGTATGGGGGACAATACTACGCTGCTGGCACTAAACTTTCGTCGCAGGACAGTGTTCCATCCTCAAAGGAAAAAAACCGCAGGTTTGTGTTCGCCGCTATAGAAACTCCTCCCAACGAAGGACCGCGTACACTGCTCCGCCCACCATCGAGAGTACAGAAAGAACCAGGAGCAAGGCGACCGGGTATGGCTCGCTGACGACGGCGTTAGCTTCGTCCTGTTTCTCGTTCAAATTCTCGTTTCGCCCTTCCTGATGACGCTGCGACCAAGCCCAGTTTTGCCCTGGGTCTCTGTCGAAATCTTGGTGGCGATATCCCATGCGATCACCGGATCGTCGGGCAGATGCCTCTGAAGCCATTCAGGGAGACTGCGGCCAGTGTTCTTGTCCATTTCGCGAACAAGTCTTCTGCTTTGAACTATGTCCAACTTGCTAATGTATAGTTTTAGCTTTCGGCAGTTTTTAAGGCAAGATGGCCAGGTCCGACCATTTTCGGCTGCTTTCGGTTTCAAGGCTCAGTAGCAACGCCCTGGTCCTTGGACCGCTTCAGCAGCGCACGCGACGCCTGCACCAAGCGTGACGGGGCCAGTGTGTAGCGAAGGTCCTCAACCAGCGCCCTTCCGTGTTCGACGGTCTGCCGAACGCGCGTCGCACGGATCTTGTTGGTTTCCCAAATAGATTCTTCCACGTTTGCTGACCTTCCAAGGCTGCGTCTGCGACGGAGCGTTGGCCGGCGTCTACCAACCGGCGGTTGGAAGAGATTTGTCAGCAGCGAGCGCGGATCTTTCAATCTCCGCCCCCGACCAGGACCTCGCGTGGGCCGAACAAGGGAACCTGCACCTCTGCTGGAACAAAGACACGAGCCCTATTCGGCGCGCGCACCATGGCTCAGTACGGCGCGCGCCTGGATGCGGACTGTTCCAACAGGCTCCGATAGCTTCCGCCCGGTCAATTCGCCTGGAACAAAGCTTTCCAGAGGTGGTTTTCCCCCGTGAAGGGACAGACTTTTCGAAGGAGATGCCTCGTGAAAAAAGTTCTGATCACCAGTATGCTGGCCATCGGCGTTGGCTGTGGTGCAGCATTCGCTCAGGAACAGCAGCCGGCCCAAAGCCAGTCGGGCGCCGATTGCCCGGCCGGCACGGCCGGTTGCCCGGAAGGTACGATGGGCGAACAGTCCCAAGGTAAGGCCGGCGCCACCACTGAGGAGCGGGCTCAAGGCAAGGCGAAGATGCAGACCGATGAGCAAGCCCAGGGCAAAGCCGGCGTAACCACCGAGCAGCAGACCCAAGGCGAGGCTGGCGCCACAACCGACCAACAGGCGCAGGACAAGGCCAAGGTCCAGACCGAGCAGCAGACCCAGGGCGAGGCCGGTGCCGCTACCGAGCAGCAGACTCAGGGCACGATCTCTACCCAGCCACAGGATGAGACTTCGACCGGCGCGATCAGCAATGTGACCGTTGAACAGAAAACGGAAATCACCCAAATCCTCAAGCAGGAAAAGGTCGAACCGGTTGCCAGCGTCGATTTTGACATCTCAGTGGGTGTCGAGGTTCCGCGGCAGAAGGTCAGACTGCGTCGTCTGCCACCGCGAATCGTCGAGATTGTCCCAGCTTACGAATCCTATGAGTATTTCGTGTTGGCTGATGGCCGAATCGTCATCGTCGACCCGGATACGCTCACGATCGTCCTTATTCTGACCTAACGCCCTTGTTCGGAATAAAGGAGGGGTCCGCTGCCCCCACGGCGGACCCTTCAACATGCATTGATTGAAGTTGGAGACCAGTCTCCTTTCATCGAACGGCGACTGCTATTTACGTCGCCAGTACATCCTGCTGTTCAAGCTGGCGGGCTTTTTGCATGCATGCTGGCGGGCTTTTTGCATGCATATTGAGGACCCTTCCGGCCGATACCCCTCGACGGGTGCCCTTCATGCTCAAAAAAGGCCTGAGATAGGACTTCAGTCTGCCCGCTGGCCGACCATGGGCTGGCGCAAGCAGTGCTTTGGTCCGGGACTGCTATCGCAATAGCCTGAGATGGGAGAGTTTTCAGGAACCGAGCTCCTGCAGGCGTCGTTGCGATGTCGACCCGTGACAGGAAGGCTGCAATGGACCCCAGCATTCACCAGGCACGTTGGCTGCTTTTTCCGGTGTTTGGCTTGGTGTTCGGGGTCGCAGCCGTCGGGCTTATTATCGGCTGATGGGCCCGATCAATGAAGGCAACACACTTGCGCAGTAATGAGTCCCTTCCTGCGCTAGCGAGACCCACCGGTTTCTCCCCCTGAGACTGGTGGGTCTTGACACCGCCTGATGATGGCGAAAGCGTGATAAACTGGTGCAAAGTACAGAGGATTGGCTCGGGCGAATTCGAAACAGGTAGAAATGCAACGTAGACCGTGACGGTCAGAGGATATTTAGCGTGCTATTGGCAAATTCATTGATCACAGACGCGATACGGCCGCAACGCCTGAGGTTTCGTGAGACAAGAATTCTCGCCAGGATGAATGCGCGGCCTGCGTGCTCTCAATCGCAGCAATCTCTTCGAAGGCTTCGCGTCGCCATCTGCCTCACCGCATCGGCCTTGGCTCTCGTCGTGAGCCCCTACCGTGTGGCACAGGACGGCCTGTCCCTGACGCTTAGCCCGCAGGCCGCCCAGGCACAAGGGAACTCTGGGAACGCTGGGAACTCTGGAAACTCCGGGAACGCTGGAAACTCCGGGAACGCTGGAAACGCTGGAACTCCCGGGAGTTCGAACTCCAATGCCAACGCGGGCAAGGGCAAATCAAAATCATCGAAAGGCAATCCCCCGGCAAATCCAGTTGCCGCTGTAAACCCCGGCAACAAGCCAAAAGTTTATGTCAACGCGACCACTGGAGACCGGATCGAAGTGCGCGGGCCAAGTGTGGGTGTGGTGCATTCCAACGGGCTCAGTGAGCGCATCGACGGTGGCCAATATGAAATGCGGGATGCCATGGGCCGCACCATCATTCGGCGGCAGGCGACGAACTCCGATCGGGCAAGACTGCTCGCCATGATCGAGTGATGACGAGTTCACCGGCCGCAAGGCTACCTTGCTTCACGCAGGATGGCGGGCAGGCGGATGCTGATGCTCGGTCGCGTCGCGCAATGTCATCGCGGCTTCGGTCCGGTTGCTCACATTGAGCTTGGCGAGAATCCGCGTCATGTGATGCTTTATGGTTTTCTCGTGCAGGTTTAGCTGAAGACCGATCCGCTTGTTGCTTAATCCCGCGGCAACGAGCGTCAGGATCTCTCTTTCGCGGCTGGTGAGTTCGGCCAGCACGTTGGCTTTCGCGGTCGCGGTTGACTGGGTAGACAGGTCGACCAACACGCGCGCCGACAATTGCGGGCAAACATACCGTTCGCCCATCGCCACCGTGCGCAGTATGGCGGCCAGCGTTCTCGACCCGACACCCTTCAGGACATAGCCTCTTGCCCCGCTCTGCAAGGCGGTCATGACGTGCTGGTTTTCCTCCGAAACGGTCAGCATCACGATTTTCAGATCCTGATGCCGCTCCAGAGCCGGTTCGATCGCGCTGAGGCCCCCACCAGGCACCGAGATGTCCATCAGGAGAATATCGAGCTGCTGGTCTTCCGATATCCGCAAGGCGTCATCTCTACTGCTGCCTTGGGCGACGATCTCGAACCCGCCGATCTGCTCGAGAGTGCGCACGACGCCCTCCCTGAACAGCGGATGGTCGTCGATGATGGCGAGCTTTATGGCCGCTGCCATCACGCCTGTCCTATTTCAACTATGTTGAGAATCATTTTCACCTCCGTGCCATTCTGTGAAGATGTTACAGCAAATTGGCCGCCGAGGCTTTCTACCCGCTCACGCAGCCCGATGAGCCCCAGCCTTTCAGGGTGGATGATCTTCGGGTCGAAACCTGGGCCGGTGTCGGAAACCTCGATAGAAACGCGCTCCCCGTCGAAATGTTTCGCGACCGATTGACCGGCACCCCCGGCGTGACGGAAGCCATTGTTCAGCGCCTCCTGAATGAAGCGAAAGATGCAGATCTTGGCCGCTGGTGACAAGGGTGTGTGCCCCCCGGTCGTGGACAGCATCACTTTGACGCCGGTTCGCTCTTCGTGCGCTCGCACGGCAAGCTCGAGGATTTCCGTCAACTCGGCATTCTCGACATGCGGCAGCATGAGGCCCTTGCTGACATTCCTGATTTCTCGCATCGCATCGTCCAAATTGGCTTTGACTGCCTGCAATTCCCGTGCGCGCGCCGCTGACGGCGCGGCAGGATCGGCAAGCACGGGGCTGTCGATCCCTAGCGCAGCGAGGGCAACCAGTTGCGCCGGCCCGTCGTGCAGGTCCGCGCCGATCCGCCTGAGGTAACGTTCGTTAAACGCCGTGGCGCGCTGCGAAGCACGCTGCACCCGCAGTCTCAACATTCTGTTTTGAACAACCAGATCGGAAAGTTCGGCAATGCGCTGCTTCAATGAGCGGCTCTGGGAACGAATCGTGCGGCTGCCACGAAAAACGATCGCCGAGAGACCGAGGAAGAAAATAGCGGTGACGGCTGCGACATCGAACCAGGTCCGAACGAGTGCCTGCCGGAGGTCCTTTTCAAAATCGGTGGCGATCTCGTCGAATTCCAAAACAGCCACGACTTCGCCCGACCACGGCTGAAGCATCGGATTATAGATTTCAAGAAGATGCAAGCCGCTGTCCCTCTCAGCCTGGTTATCATAGTGCCTGTCCAATTCAGCAACTATGTCGCCTGCGAATGCGGCCCGGAGATTGTCGCTGAGTGGAAAGCGCTTCCCGACCAAATTTTTATTGGTTGAATAGAGGATGGTGCCGTCGCGGCGCCAGAGCTTGAAGGATTCGAGCCTTGTGCCGAGCGCGCCTTGTCCCAGCGTTTCATCCAGCGCGTGGGCAACGCTCTCGTCGAGCACTTCGCTCCTGCGCATGTCGGGGAGCAGCGGCGCGATAACGCTGTCGACGTAAAGGGCGGTCGCAGAAGCCGAGTTCCGGGTGACCGCGGCTTCTATCTGGCTTGTCACGGAAATTCCCACCACGATCATCGCCGACAGCGAGAATAGCCCGCCGGCGAGCAGAAACTGAGTGGCCAGCGACAGTGCATTCCATCGATCGATCAGTCTTGTCGCTCTATATGGCGCCATATCCCCAACGGCCCGGTCGGCGGCGCGTCGCACCAGCGGCATGATTCGAGAGAACCGGCCAATCTGTCGTCGAACGACGCTAAGCGACGCCATCTTTGATCTGCAACTGATCAATCGCTAGGGAACTTAGGGCTTTACGGGCTGGACGGAAACCGCAGCCGACGGTTTTTTTGCGTAAAACTCCACTGCCTCGTTGAGAGAGGCAGCAAGCCATGACGCGCCAACTCCGATGCTTTCGATCCTTCGGCACAGATGGTGCAACGCCTGATCGCCCGCGCGGCGGAAGATGCGGCGGGTTTTTCACTTCCGGTCGCGCAAGGCTCTCACTGCTTGAGTAAGGGTCATCCGATCGTTGCCGTTCTTTTTGATCAGCTTACTGACCTGGCTGGGCGAAACGCCATTTTCTCGTGCGAAATGTTCCACCTCGTAATACTCGTCGACCGACAGGCGGTCGTGGTCGAGGAAGTCTCGATTGCACTTGTTGTCGGCCATTTCCTTTCTCCTGGCGAAGCCTAACACGGGGTCTGAATGTCGGTTGGAAACAGGCTGGATGAGGGTGTTGGACACTCCTCTCCTTGAACTCCTCCCATGAACTTGCGGCGAACGAGTGCGAGCGGTCGCGGTTCCGCGCGGATCGATAGCCGGACCCATGCGCGCGGCAGGTCAGACTTAAGTCCAATGGCAGGGCCTCTCGGATCGGACCGAAGCCCAGCCAAGGAACATTTGCAGCGGCCTGATGTTTCAACGAGTCTGGCGCGAAGATGATGCCAAAAGAGCTCAGCTAAAGTCACATAAAGGAGGCAACTATGAATATGCGACTTTCCACTGTAGCCGCGGGGTTTCTCCTACTGGCAGGTATAGGCGCCGCGTCCGCCCAGGACGTGATTATCGCGCCTGAACAGGAGACCGTCATCAGGGAATATGTGGAAAAGCAGCCGCTCGCATCGGTGAAGATCCCTGGGGTGGAACTCAATATCGGCTCAACGCTGCCCGATACGGTCGAGCTTCATGAAGTTCCCGACGTCGAATACCGCTATGTCGTCGTCGACAATCAGACCGTTATCGTTGATCCAGGCACACGCAAGATCGTCAAAATCATTCGGTGACCTGAGCGAGAGGGAGGAGACGCCCGCCGCTTCGAACGAGCGGCGGGCGACTGTGCTATGGGCAGTGTCAAATGCGAACAATCAGCAGACTTTTCGATTCCCACGACCAGGCAGCGCGTGCCGTTGCCGCGCTTCAGGCGGCAGGAATTTCTCACGAACAGATCAGCGTCATCGGACCTTACGACGACGAAATCGGCGCTGTCCTCAGCGGTCCTGGCGGTGCCGCGCTTGGCGCGGCTGCTGGTCTGTTAATCGGCCTGGGTGCTTTTGGAGCCACCGGCATTGATCCTGTCGGAGCAGCGGCTGGCATGGTCCTCGTCGGTGCGGCCTGTGGCGGCTTTGCTGGCAGGCTTCTCGGGGCATCTGCCGATCTTGCCAAGAAACCGGGTGAGCCGAACGTTGTACCAGGCGTCATTTTTGTGATGGCGCATGTCGATGAAAACCAGGCCGATACCGCGCAGGCAGTGCTCGAAAATCCCGTTCACGTAATGCAGCTCGTGGCCACGGTCGGGTGAGATGTGTCGGGTTGCACTTCTCGCTGAGCCATCAGTTTTCCCTCTGACGGTTCACGAGACGGGAAGCGTCTGCTCGACCAGATTGACGTAGTAGCGCAACACGGTCGGCACGATCTCGTCATTGAATACGTAGCGATCGCCATGCAGCCCCTCGCCGGGACCGACATCGCCGACCCCGATCCACGCGTAGCAGCCGCCTGCCTCGCGGATCATAAAGGCGAAATCCTCGCAGCCGAGGCTCGGGCTGAACTCGGTCGTGACGTTCTCCCTGCCGACGGCGGCGGCGGCCGCCTCGACGGCGCGGGCCGTGGCAATCGCCGTGTTGATGAGCGGCGGATAGCCCTTCTTGTAGTCGAGCGTGGCCTTGAGCGAATGGGCTGCGGCAATGCCCTGGGCGATCTCGCCGATCAGCTTCTCGCAATGATCGGAATGACCGGGCTCGAAAAAGCGGCAGGTGCCTTGCAGCCAGACCTTGCCAGGCACGATGTTGCCGACATTGCCGCCATGGATCTGCGTGAGGCTGACAACCAGCGCGCTTTGCGGATCGACCGAGCGGCTGACAATGCGCTGGACGGCCTGGACAAAGGCGCCCGCGGCCAGGATCGGGTCGTCGCCGAGCTGCGGCATGGCGGCATGCGCGCCAATGCCCTCGAAGGTCAGCTCGAAATTGTCGACGGCGGCCATCTGCGCTCCAACGCGAGCCGCGATCGTCCCCAGTCTGACGCCCGGCCAGTTGTGGACGGCATACATGGCCTCGACTGGGAAACGCCTGAACACGCCGTCTTCGATCATGCGCAAGCTGCCGCCTTCGTTTTCTTCGGCTGGCTGGAAGATGAAGTAGACGATACCCTCGAAGGCGCGGGATTGGCTGAGCAGTCTGGCCGCGCCGAGCAGCATGGCGGTGTGGCCGTCATGGCCGCAGGCGTGCATTATGCCCTCATTCCTGGAGGCATAGGGCAAGCCGGTCCTCTCGACGACCGGAAGCGCGTCCAACTCGGCGCGAAGACCGATGGCGCGCGTGCCCGTGCCGCTGCGCAGGACGCCGACAACCCCAGTGCGGCCGATCCCCTCATGCACCTCATCGAAGCCGAAGGCGCGCAGTTTCTCGGCAACGAAACGTGCCGTTTCGTTCTCATCGAATCCGAGTTCGGGATTGGAATGGATATGGTGGCGCCAGGCTATCACCTCTGGCATCAAGGCGGCGATGGGGTCATTATGCAGCACGATGCTCTCCTTCCACCGGCAAAGGGCGGTTTGATCCGGGATCACGATTAGAAGATCGCACAAGAGGCGTCTTGAACCAGATTGACCGCAGCAGAGAGAAAGACGTGGACGCGACCGAGACCAGGAAATACTGGCGCCATCCCTGCTTCCCGGACCTTGGCCTGTTCAAGGCGCGCTTCACGCAGCACCGTTATGAGCTGCACACGCACCCAACCTATGTGATCGCGCTGATTACTTCTGGCTGCGAACGCATCCGCATTGGACGCCACAACGTTCTTGCTCCGGCTGGTACCATTGCCGTCGTCAACCCCGAGGAGTGGCATGACGGGGAACAGGGTGCGGATGAAGGCTGGGCCTACCGGACGTTTTATCCCTCGGTGCCGCTGATGGTGGGGCTCGCCCGCGAGTTGGGCGGAGATGGCGCTCCGATCTTCTCGCACGCGATCATCGAGGACAGCGATCTCGCCGAAGCGTTGGCGGCGGCGCATGAAGGTTCTACGTCCCAGGACGCAACGAAAGCCGAGGCGTCGCTGCTCGTCGCCTTGAGGCATCTCATCGTTCGGCATGGCGATTGGAGCGGGCGAACCGAAGCGATCGATAGCTCGGGATCGCGACAGAGGTTCTCGCTCTACGAGGATCTTGTCGAAAGCGAACTTGGCTCGCAGCTCGATCTGCAGCGGTTTGCCGACGCCGGGCGCGTCACCCGGTTCCAGGTCATCCGGGATTTCAAGAAAGCGATTGGCCTGACGCCCGCGGCCTATATCCGCGACCGGAGACTGCGTCGCGCCAGTTCCTTGATCGAACAGGGGCTCGGCCTCGCCGATGCCGCGATTGCGGCAGGTTTCGCCGACCAGAGCCATCTTTCCCGCACGTTCCGGGCGACGCGCGGCATGACACCTGGCATGTATAGGAGAGGAGGCTGAGTGCTCCCAAAGGAGACGCTTGCGCGCGGAAATTTGCTGCGCGATGGTGAAGTTGGGCTTGGGGGGAAATCATGCGAAAAATCCTGGTATCGACGACGCTGCTGCTCGCGGCAGCCATTTCCGCAACCGCCGCGTACGCGCTGGACGCCAGCGGCACCCCGGTTGTCGTGACCCCGCTTGCCTCGCGCACCGAGACGGCGTCCGGCCAACCGATCACGCTGCCGCAGAAAAACGTGCAGGTCCTGGTTTCGTCCTTTGAGATTGCGCCGGGCGCGACCTTGCCGGTCCACAAGCACCCGTTCCCCCGCTATGCCTATGTCCAGGGTGGGACGCTTCAGGTCACCAATGTCGAGACCGGCAAGAGCACCACATACAAGTCAGGCGATTTCATCATCGAAATGATCGGGCAGTGGCATCAGGCCACCAATGTCGGCGTCGATCCGGTCAAGCTGCTGGTCATCGACCAAGTCGAAGAAGGCACCAAGAACACAGTGTTGCGCCAGTAGCTGGCAACAGTCGTGGCTGCCAGCAGGCTGCTCACTTCGCCGCCGCGCTCACCCGGTCCGCGGCAGCGGCCAGCACGGCGCGGTCGCCCTCCTCGTACAGGCGGCGGACGGCGATGGCGCTGACGCGCCAGCCTTCGGGCGTCCGCACCAGCCGGTGGAGATAGCTGGCGCCGACCGTCCAGACCCGTGCGTCGATCCAGTGGCTGGCGCGGACATGGCTGCGCGCAACCGCATCGTTGCCCCCGCCTTCGACAACGATGTTGGTGATGAGGTGCTGGGTGGCGTCGAAGCCCGGCAGCAGGCCTTGCCACTGAGCAATCAACGAGTCGCGGTCGCTGGTCGCCGCCTCGCCACCGAAAAGGCTCGTATAGTCGGTCGTGACGCGGGCCGCGAGATAGGATTTGACCCGGTTCCATTCGCGCAAATCGGCATAAAGGCCGATCCCCGCCACTGCCTCGGCGATGGCGGTCCTGTCTTCGACCGTCAGCGCAGCCGTGGACTGCGTGGTGCTCAAGGCCGGCGCACAGCTGGCGGTAGACGTCGCGGCGAAAACTGCCGAGGCCAAGACGTGCCGGCGGGTGACGGGGCTCATTGTCCTGCCTCCCCTGCACTGCTCAGCATGGCGCGGAAATGCGCGGCGACGGCATCGGTCGCCGCCTCCACCGGCGCGGCGCCGTCGTAGAAATCGAACTGGGTCACATTGTCGAGCCACAGTTCCTGCTTCGGCCCAGTCAGTCGCGCGTAAAATTTGTGCGCACCCTGCGGGATGGCAGCCGCCTCGCTATGCACCATCAGGAAGGGCTGATGCAGGCGCAGAGCAGCCTGGATCGCGTCGAATGTCAGCCAGCCGCGCCAGAAGGCCGGATCGGCCTCGTTGCGCCAGGCCGGGATCATGCCGCGATCGGGCTCGGTGTAGTAAGGCACCTTGAACATGATCGCCCGCTGGTCGGTCAGGCTGGCGGCGGGCAGGAATGCCGGCTTGCCGGTGCTGCGATACGCAGCCTCGGCCGCATTGCCCGCGGCTTCAAGCCTGGCGACCCCGTCCTTGCCGCCATAGGTCTGCTCGACCACCTCGGCATCGTGCAGCCAGGGCGCAACGAGGGCGACCGACTTGATCGCGGCATCTTTAGCGGCGGCAGTGACCATGTAGCCGGAGCTGGCGCAAATGCCGAGCCCGCCGATGCGGTCCTTGCTGACCTCGGGCCGGGTTGCGAGATAGGCGACCGCCGCTTCGATGTCGGCGATCTTGGTGCCGGGATCCTCGTATTGGCGACGTGCGCCGCCGCTTTCGCCCCAGCCGCGGAAGTCGAAGGTCAAGGCCACGAACCCGCGGTCGGCCATCTCGCGGGCGTAGCGGGCGGCCATCTGTTCCTTCACCGTCATCCATGCGCCGGTCACGACCAGCGCGGGCCGAGCTTTCGCCGGGTCCATATCCTCGGGCAGATAGAGATCGCCGACGATCTGCTCGCCGTGCGAGGCGAAAGTGACGCGCTCGACGCGCGGTGCGGCGAAGGCGCTGGAGCCGAGCGCGACGGCGGTTGCCGCGGCTAGCGTCAGGATTTTCAACATCGCAAGTCTCCTTTTGCTTGGAGCGAGAAACGCGGCGCGACGGATTTAGGAAGGCCGCCGTCTCAGCGGTCGTCCGCCAGTCGGCCGGGCAGTGGCTTCAGCGGGTAGTGTGCCCAGTAGAAGGCGTCCGACTGGTACATGTCGGTCAAGAAATTCTGTGCCTCGGCGATCTTGCCGTCCTTGATGCGAAACATCAGGGCGTAGAGCTGGTCGATCTCAGGACCTGAGCCGACGTTTGACCAGCCGCGATGGATGTCGACGACGCTTCTCGCCTCAGGCGCGCTGGTCAAGGTGCTGGAGCCTTTCTGTCCCACCTACGAACCGCTCCACCTCTATTATCCCAGCCGCCGTCTCGTCCCGCCCAAGCTGCGAGCCTTCATCGACTTCGTGCGCGCGAATGCCCACAATTTGCGGATCTGATGCGCCGCTGCGAAAACCGACATGTGCCGCGGTGCATATCGGCGAACCGGCTCATCCCCAGGCGCCGACCATCTGCCTGGTGGCGGCGTTGAGGCGGTTGAAGGCGTTGATCAAGGCAATCTGGACCACCAGTGCGGCAAGCGCCTTCTCGTCATAGTGCCGGGCGGCCTCGTCCCAGATCGCGTCCGGCACCGGGTCCGGCCGATCGCAAAGCCGGGTTGTTGCCTCGGCAAGCGCAAGAGCCGCGCGTTCAGCGTCGGTGAAATAAGGCGTCTCCCGCCAGGCGGACACGTTGAAGATGCGCTCGTCCTTTTCGCCGGCCTTCTTCAATTCGCGCGCATGCATGTCGATACAGACGCTGCATCCGTTGATCTGGCTGGCGCGCAAATGGACGAGCTTGCGCGTCACATAGGGCAGGTCAGCCGTTTCCGTCGACTTGTCCAGCGCGAGCAGCGCCTGCAGGGCGCCGGGAATGAGAAGCACCGGGTTTTTCAGTCTTGCTTGCATGGCGGTCTCCTTGTTTTGCCGATTCCGGATGCCAATCATCCGGGTTTTTGGTTTTACTGTTCCGTTCGTCCTGCGGGTCGGATCGGAGAGGGTTCGAAGAAATCATCGGCCGCGCTGTCCACGCCAAAACCCATAACCCGTTAGCTATGGATTTACCCATAACTCATTGGTTATGAGTGTGTCAAGCGGGAAATTGGCGGCAATGCAAACGGCAGCGATCCGTCGCGTTGAGCCAATAATTCCGGCTTTCGCGGCAAGGAGCCCGATGCTAGGGCTGCACGTCTTGAATCCGCAACGGATCGCCCTGTGACCGACACCGAACGCCCTCGCCTGCCGCTGATCGAAATCTGTGTCGAAGGCATAGATGGCCTGCTCGCCGCGCAAGCCGCCGGCGCCGACCGGGTCGAGCTGTGCGCCAGCCTGGTCGAGGGCGGCATCACGCCGAGTTTTGGCACGGTGCGCGCAGCCCTCGAACTCGCGACGGTCCCGTTCCACGTCATCGTGCGGCCGCGCGGCGGCGATTTTCTCTACAGCGATGCTGAATACGGTTCGATGCTCGCCGATGTGCGCGCGCTGAGCGAGCTTGGCGTGGCCGGCGTCGTCGTTGGCTGCCTGAACGCTGACGGCACCATCGACGAAAAGCGCATGAGCGAATTGGTGCAGGCGGCAGGGTCCTTGAACGTCACCTGCCACCGTGCCTTCGACATGACGCGCGATCCGGCCGAGGCGCTGGAAGCGCTGATCCGCAGCAAGGTCGGCCGCGTGCTGACCAGCGGCCAGCGCGACACCGCATTGGACGGCGTTACCCTGCTGGCGGAACTCGTCCGGCAGGCGGGGAAGCGCACCATCATTCTCGGTTGCGGCGGGCTCGACCCCACGAACATCGCCGAGGTGCGGGAAAGATCCGGACTGACTGAAATGCACTTCGCCGCACTCAAGGACGTGCCGAGCGCCATGCGCTACCGCAATCCGCATGTCGGCATGGGCGGCACCGACCTTGACCGCGAATACCGCAACACGGTGACCGACGCGGCGCTTGTGGCTGCGACGATTGCGGCGGCGCGAGCATGATCCCGAAGGAAGCAAGCATTTGACGCAAGCACGGTTGCCGATCGAAAAAGTCTCGCCGCAGGACGAGCCCGCCGTCCTCGCCCTCAATAACGAGCACGCGACCGAGCTGTCGTGGCTTGGGCCGGAACGCCTGTCCTTCCTGCTCTGCGAAGCGTTTTATGCCCGCCGCATCGGCGCGCTCGAAGCCTTCATCATGACCTTCGACCAGGACGCCCGCTACGACAGTCCGAACTTCCTGTGGTTTCGCGAGCGCTACCAGCGCTTCGTCTATGTCGACCGTGTCGTCGTTGCGGAAGAAGCGCGTGGCCGCGGCCATGCCCGCAGGCTCTATGAGGATCTATTCGACGATGTCTTGCGTGCCGGCCAGACCATCGTCACTTGCGAGGTGAATGCCGACCCACCCAACCCGGCCTCGGATGCCTTTCACGCCGCACTCGGCTTTGTCGAGGTCGGCGACGCGGTGATCCACGGCGGCAAGAAGGCGGTGCGCTACTATACCAGGCAGATCACCGGCTGAGACGACAGCCCTACCAGTTGCGGTTCAGCCAGCCACGGGCCGGCTTTTCGATGGACCGGCAGATTCAGGCGTTGGCGGCAGCCACTGCGCGCTTGGCCATCACCGCGATCAGATTGGCGCGGTAGTCGGCCGAGGCGTGGATGTCGCTCATCAAATTCTTCGCCGAAATCTTCATGCCGTCGAGGGCGGCGGCCGTGAAACTCTTGGTCAGCGCCGCCTCGATTTCCTTCGAACGGAAGACGCCGTCGTCCCCGGCCCCGGTGACGGCGACCCTGACGCCATCCTTGCTCTTGGCCACGAACACCCCGACGATCGCATAGCGCGAGGCTGGATTGCGGAACTTTTCATAGGCCGCCTTGGCCGGCGCGGTGAAGGTCACGGCGGTGATGATCTCGCCGTCTTTCAGTGCCGTCTCGAACAGGCCTGTGAAGAACTTGCCGGCGGCGATCTCGCGCTTGTTGGTGACGATGGTAGCGTCGAGCGCCAGCAGTGCTGCCGGATAGTCGGCCGCCGGATCGTTGTTGGCGATCGAGCCGCCGATCGTGCCCTTGTAGCGTACCGCCGGATCGCCGATCCGGGACGCCATATGGGCGAGCGCCGGACACGCCTTCTTCAGCTTCTCGTCGCTGGCGACATCGTGATGCGTGGTGGCGGCGCCGATGGTGACGGTCTTGCCCGACACCTTGACGCCTTGCAGTTCCTTGATCCGCGACAGGTCGACCAGGTCGGAAGGCGCGGCAAGCCGCGTCTTCATCGCGGGGATCAGCGTCATGCCGCCCGACAAGAGCTTTGCATCGCCGCTCTTGAGCAGCTTGGCGGCCTCAGTGACGGAGGCGGCGCGGTGATAGTTGACTGAGTACATTTGTCTTTCTCCCTTCGGGGGAAAGGAGCGAATAGGGAGTAGTGAGTAGCGAATAGGGCCTATCCCTTCGCACGCTGTTTGTTCCCTATTCGCTACTCCCTATTCGCTATTTGCTTATCAGTGTTTCGTCGCCCGGATCGCTGCCCAGACCGTGGACGGCGATGCCGGCATGGCGATATCGGTGATGCCGATGGCGTCGGTGATGGCATTGATCACTGCCGGCGGTGAGCCGATGGCGCCGGCCTCGCCGCAGCCCTTGATGCCGAGCGGATTGCCCGGGCACGGTGTGTTCGAGGTCGAGACCTTGAACGACGGCAGATCGTCGGCGCGCGGCATGGTGTAGTCCATATAGCTCGCCGTCAAAAGCTGCCCGCTGGCGTCGTAGCGAGTGCCCTCCAGCAAGGCTTGACCGATGCCTTGTGCGACGCCGCCATGCACCTGGCCTTCGACGATCATCGGGTTGATGATGTTGCCGAAATCGTCGGCCGCGACGAACTGGACGATCTCGGTGACGCCGGTCTCCGGATCGATTTCAACCTCGCAGACATAGCAGCCGGCCGGGAAGGTGAAGTTTGACGGATCGTAGAATGAGGTCTCCTTCAGCCCCGGCTCCATGCCGCCTGGCAGGTTGTGGGCCGTGTAGGCGGCAAGCGCCATCTGGAACCATGGCACGCTCTTATCGGTGCCGGTGACCTTCAACGCGCCGTTTTCGATGACGATGTCACCCTCGTCGGCCTCGAGCAGATGGGCGGCGATCTTCTTGGCCTTGGCCTCGACCTTATCGAGCGCCTTGGCGACGGCCGACATGCCGACGGCGCCCGAGCGCGAACCGTAGCTTCCCATGCCCATCTGCACCTTGTCGGTATCGCCATGGACGATCGAGACGCTGTCTATCGGCACGCCAAAGCGCTGGCTGACCAGCTGCGCGAAGGTCGTCTCATGGCCCTGGCCGTGGCTGTGCGAGCCGGTCAGCACCTCGATGGTGCCGACGGCGTTGACGCGCACCTCGGCACTTTCCCAAAGGCCGACACCCGCTCCAAGACTGCCGACCGCCGCCGACGGCGCCAGGCCGCAGGCCTCGATATAGTTGCTCATGCCGATGCCGCGCAGCTTGCCTTTCTTGGCGGCGGCGGCCTTGCGCTCGGCAAAGCCGGCATAGTCGGCAGCCGCCATCGCCGCGTCGAGCGAAGCGGCATAATCGCCGGCGTCATAGTTCATGATGACCGGCGTCTGGTGCGGAAACGACGTGATGAAGTTCTTTCGGCGAAGCTCCGCCGGCGACACGCCCAACTCGCGTGCGGCGGTCTCCATGGTGCGTTCGAGCAGATAGGTGGCTTCCGGCCGCCCTGCCCCGCGATAGGCGTCGACCGGCGCGGTGTTGGTATAGACGGCACGCACATTGGCGTGGATCGCCGGAATATCGTACTGGCCCGATAACAGCGTCGCGTAGAGATAGGTCGGCACGCAGGACGAGAACAGCGACATGTAGGCGCCGAGATTGGCGATGGTGTCGACCTTCAGCCCGGTGATCCTGTTGTCTTTGTCGAAGGCCATCTCCACTGTCGAGACATGGTCACGGCCATGGGCGTCGGTGAGAAAACTCTCGGTGCGGTCAGCAACCCATTTGACCGGCACGCCGGTCTTCTTCGAGGCCCACAGGCAGATGATTTCTTCCGGATAGATGTAGATCTTCGAGCCGAAGCCGCCGCCGACATCCGGCGCGATGACGCGCAGTTTGTTTTCAGGCGCGACATTGTAGAAGGCGCTCATCACCAGGCGCGCAAGATGCGGGTTCTGCGAAGTCGTCCAGCACGTGTAGTGATCCTCGGCCTTGTCGTAATAGCCTAGTGCGGCACGCGGCTCCATGGCGTTGGGCACCAGCCGGTTGTTGACGATCTTCATGCGGGTGACGTGGGCAGCGGCCTTGATCGCCGCATTGGTCGCGGTGCTGTCGCCGAGCTCCCAGTCGAAAATCAGATTGCCTTCGGCTTCCGGATGGATCTGTGGTGCGCTCCTTTCGAGCGCCTTCGGAGCATCGACGACTGCCTTCAGTTCTTTGTAGGTGATATCGACTGCTTCGGCCGCGTCGCGCGCCTGGCCCTTGGTTTCGGCAACCACGACGACCACCGCGTCGCCGACGTAGCGGACCCTGTCGAAGGCCAGCGGCGACCACGCCCCCATCTTCATCGGCGAGCCGTCCTTGGAATGGATCATCCAGCCGCAGATGAGATTGCCGATGCCGTCGGCCTTGAGCTCCTTGCCGGTCAGCACACCGATGACGCCCGGCATCGCCTGGGCCTTTTTGACATCGATCTTCTTGATCTGTGCATGCGCGTACGGGCTGCGCACGAAGGCCGCATGCTTCATGCCGGGAACCACCATGTCGTCGACATAGCGCCCGGCGCCGGTAATGAACCGCTTGTCTTCCTTGCGCGCTACACGAGCGCCAACACCTTCAATGCCCATCGCAGAAATTCCTCCCGAATTGCCGAAATAGTGAGTAGCAAACTAGTGAGTAGTGAAAGGAAACCGGCAGTGAGCCATTCAGGCCGAACTACTCACTACTGACTACTCACTCTTCATCTCACGCAGCTTGCCTAGCCTTGCCCTTGGCGGCTCCCTTGGCCATCGTCTGCGATGCGGCGAGGATCGCCTTCACGATGTTGTGGTAGCCGGTGCAGCGGCAGATGTTGCCTTCGAGCTCGGCGCGCACCGTGGCCTCGTCGAGGCCTTCGGGGTGACGGGCAATCATGTCGGTCGCCGCCATGATCATGCCCGGCGTGCAGAAACCGCACTGCAGCCCGTGATGCTCCTTGAACGCCGCCTGCACCGGATGCAGGTCGGCGCCGTCCGCCAAGCCTTCGATCGTCACGATGGTCGATCCGGAGGCTTGCACCGCAAGCATCGTGCAGGATTTTACCGCCTTGCCATCGACATGGATCACACAGGCGCCGCATTGCGAGGTGTCGCAGCCGACATGCGTCCCGGTCAGGCCGAGATTCTCCCTCAAGAAATGAACCAGAAGCGTACGGTCTTCGGCAGTGCCGCTGACCCGCTTTCCGTTCACCGTCAACGATATGTCCGACATGAAACCTCCCTGGGTGCTGCCTTGGTCGTTCTGGCGTCGGTGGTGCCCGAGCCCTCCATCTGTCCGCTATTCTTATACCGCATAAAGCACGGGGAAAAAGTGCCGCGGAATGCCGAGATTGCGAGAATGCAGTTCGTCCGAAAATCCGCCTATTGTACTTTCGGTCACGCAAAGACAGGAAATGGCGCAACGAAGCGAACCACGATCGCCGTGCGAAGCCGCCTTCCGGCCATCAGCGGCCGAGGCTGGCCAAGCCGATTTCAGCCGACGCCGTGTTTTCTGAGAACCTCCTGCTCGTCGCCTGACACCCAGCCAAATATTTTAGGCTCTCCGCCCAGTTTCTGCACGAGGTGGTGGACGTCGAAATCGATCGTGACGTCCGGTCGGTCTTTGCGAGCGTAGGACGACGTCCAGGCGACGTGGGCAACGCAATGATGCCCGTCAATCGGCGAGATGCGAACATCGCGTATTCGCATCGCCTTCGTGCCGTTCGCTCGATAGCGAGCATAGCCTTGTTCCATAACCTGCTTGAGCTGGTCGTCGTTCTTCCGACCATGACGCCGACAGGCGACGCTGCAATGAAGGCGGAGGCATAGACGGATGTCACTTCGTCCATGTCGGCATCGCCGGCGAGGGATTTCTCGAAAAGCTGCTCGTACCTTTCGAATAGCTTCCTGACCTGCGCTTCCATGGATCACGCTACCTTCCGGTGTGGTTTGGATTCGAAGTTTCTCAGCGCTGATGCCGTCAAAATAGCAGAAACTTCAAATCCATCATGTTGGCTCATTGCCAAAGCAGCACTTGAAGACAACAATGACCTCGACGCCGGCGCGCCAGACGCGCACAAAAAGAGCGTCGGAGGAATCGAGGAGGAAGCCGCTGGCCAGTTCAAGCACGCGCTATGCATGCGGCCTATCGGTGCTCACCACGGATGAGCCTGACGCCGATGCGTTCACCCGGGCGGTCGCGGCCGAAGCCGCAGCCATCGATGCCGGCTTCGCCCTGCTGTTTTTCTCCCAGAGCCTTGTCGATGCGGCGGCCCTGTCGGATGCGCTGAAGATCAACGCGCCGGCACTTGCGTATGCCGGCTGCTCCACCGCCGGCGAAATCACGCCGCGCGGTCTGGAGGAAGGCCAGATCCTCGCCTTGCTGCTTCCGTCAGCAGCGTTTTCGGTCGCAAGCACCATGGTCGACAGTCTCTCTTCGTCGGGCATGGACAGGATCACCGGTGAAGTCGGGGCGCTGCGGCGCTCGCTGCAGGGCCGCGTCGGGTACGAACGGTCCAACACCACCTTCGCGCTCTGCTTCATCGACGGGCTGTCCTATGCCGAGGAAGCGGTGACCTCCGCCATCCATTGGGGGCTCGACGATATTCCACTGATCGGCGGGTCGGCCGGCGATGATCTGAAATTCGAGACGACGCGGCTGATCTCGAACGGCAAGGTTACCTCCGACAGCGCCATCATCGTGCTGATCACCACGGAAATTCCTTTCCACGTGTTCAAGACCGACAATTTCGTTCCCACCGACGAGAAGCTGGTGGTGACCGCGTCCGATCCCGATCACCGCACCGTACGCGAATTCAACGCCACCAATGCCGCCGAGGAATATGCCGCCTCGGTCGGCGTCATCCCGCAGATGCTGACGCCGCTGAGTTTCGCCTCCCATCCGGTGGTGGTGAAAGTGGGCGGTGAATTTTACTGCCGCTCGATCCAGAAGATGCACGCGGACGGCTCGCTGTCGTTCTTCTGCGCTATCGACGATGGCGTCGTCCTTTCCATCGCCCAGCCCAAGAACATGGTTGAATCGACACGTGCCGCCCTTAGGGATGTCGAGGAAAGGCTTGGCGGCATCGACATGATTCTCGGTTTCGACTGCGTGCTGCGCAGGCTCGATGCGCGCAACCGGCAGGTCTTTCGAGAGATTTCGGAACTCTACAAGGTCAACAATGTCATCGGCTTCGGCACCTATGGCGAACAGTACCGGTCGATGCATCTGAACCAGACTTTCACCGGCATCGCCTTCGGAGAGCGGCAGGCGGCGGAGTAGGAGGTTGTTATGCCGCTCAGGAACATCAACGACCTGGAGAAGCTGAAGAAGATCAACGCAGCCCTTGTCAGCCGCGTCGAGCGCTCGATGGACCAGCAGGCCAACGCGTTCTCGCTGTTCCAGACCGCGATTTCGCTCGAGAATCGAGTGCGTACGCGCACCGAGGAACTGCATTCGACACTGCGTAGATTGGAACAATCCAACATCGATCTCAGCGCGGCCAAGGAAAACGCCGAACTGGCGAACCTGTCCAAGACCAGGTTCCTGGCAGCCGCCAGCCACGACGTGCTGCAACCGCTGAACGCCGCCCATCTCTCCGTCTCGGCGCTGGCCGAGGTGCAGACCAGCGACGAGGGCAAGAAACTGGTCCGGCAGGTCGAGCGGTCGCTGGAGACGATGGAGGATCTGCTGCGCACCCTGCTCGACATTTCCAAGCTCGACGCCGGCGTCGTGCAGCCCGATATCGGCGACGTCAGCCTGGAAATGCTGTTTTCGTCGCTGCGCTCGGATTTCCTGCCGGTCGCCGAATTGAAGGGCCTGACGCTAAAATTCCGGCCGGTCAACGCCGTCGTGCGTTCGGACCGCACCTTGCTGCGCCGCATCCTGCAGAACATCCTTTCCAACGCGCTGCGCTACACCCGCTCCGGCGGCGTGCTGGTCGGTACCAGGCATCGCGGCGACACGATCCGCATCGATGTCGCCGATACCGGCTGCGGTATCCCCGACGACCAGCGCGAGGCGGTGTTCGAGGAGTTCCACCGCGGCACGATCCCGACCGATGCCGGGCTTGCCGGCGGCGGGTTGGGATTGGGCCTGGCCATCGTGCGCCGCATCGCCGCCGCACTCGGCCATCCCGTGACGTTTTCCTCGAAAGTCGGGCACGGCACGATTTTCCATATCGACGTTCCGGTCGGGATCGGCGCCAGCGTCGATGCCATTGCCAGCACCGCCGACATGGAGCGGCCGCGCGGCTACGGTCTGTTCGGCACAAAGGTGCTGCTGGTCGAGAACGACGTCGAGGTGCTGCAGGCGATGACATCCCTGCTCGAGCGCTGGCAATGCCTGGTGCGCCCCGCCACCTCGACCGATGCTGCGCTCGAGATGCTAGGCGATACGGACTGGGTGCCGGACATCGTCATCGCCGACCAGCATCTCGACGGCGGCGACCTCGGCACCACGACCATCGCCGAGGTCCGCGATTATCTCAGCCGCGCCGTGCCGGCGCTGATCGTCACCGCCGACGGTTCGGACGCCGTTGCTATAGCTGCCCGCGCGGCCGGCATCGAGCTGATGCGCAAGCCGCTGAAACCGGCACAACTACGCGCACTGCTGGCGCACTTGCTGGCTTGATCCCTTGCCCCCGAAGACACGGGCAGAAGACCGCGAGCGACAAGAAAATGGTGCAATCGCGGTAGGGACGCTCATTGCTGAGCGCCCCCCGCACAGAACCGGACGGGCCCGATTAAGGCATCCGTCTCCCACCTTGGATGATTGACGGCGAAGCGCGCGCTGGACCATGGGTGGAGAATGCGCGGTCGCGGCAGCCACTGGCCGACGATCCGCCGCATGCGGTCCCATTTGGTCCGGTCTTTCTGGCTGCGCCGCCGCAGCGCCCGGAGCCAGAGCTCGGTCACGCGGTCGCGGAAGGCGCCGAGGGCGGGGCCGTTGGTCGGGACGGCATGGTAGTTGTACCAGCCGCTGAGGACCCGTTTGAGCCATCGCCCCTGGTCGGGGATCGCTTGGTGCCGGCGCCGCGCGAGTTCTGCCTTGAGCGCACGCAGTTTGGCCTGCATCCGGTCGCGCCGGGACTTCCGCCGGAGCTGGAAGCGGCCCTTGCGCGAGCGGCCACAGATATGCGTGAACCCCAGGAAATTGAGCGTCTCCGGCTTGCCAAGGCCGGCCCTTTCGCGGTTGGCCGCCGCAAAGCGGCCGAACTCGATCAGGCGCGTCTTGTCCGGATGCAGCGCCAGCGCAAACCCCGCCAGCCTCTTGTGCAGGTCCGCCAGGAACCGCTCGGCGTCGGCCTTGTGCTCGAAGCCGGCGACGATGTCGTCGGCATAGCGCACGAGGATGACCTTACCGCGGGCGTGGCGGCGTCGCCACCGATGTGCCCACAGGTCGAAGACGTAGTGGAGATAGATGTTCGCCAGCAGCGGCGAAATCACCGCGCCTTGCGGTGTGCCCGCCTCGCTCGGCGTCTCCACGCCATCCTCCATCACCCCGGCCTTCAGCCATTTGCGGATCAGGCGGATCACCCGCCGGTCGCCGATGCGGTGCTCGACGAAACGGATCAGCCAGTCATGGCTGACCGCATCGAAGAACCCGGCGATGTCGGCGTCCAGCACCCAGTTCACCCGTGCCTGCTCGATCCCGACCGCAAGTGCGTCCAGCGCATCATGCTGGCTGCGCTCCGGCCGGAACCCGTACGAGAACCCGAGGAAGTCTTCCTCGTAGATCGCGTTCAGCACCTCGCTCAGCGCGCGCTGGACAATCTTGTCCTCCAGCGCCGCCAGGCCGAGCGGGCGTTGTCGACCATCGGGCTTGGGAATGAACCTACGCCGCGACGGCCAGGGTCTGTGACCGCGCGGAGCCGGCCTCACGCTCGCAATAGCGCGTGCGACCGTCTCGCCTTCCGCCTGACAGACGGCGTCGGCGCTCCGATTGTACCTTTCGCGGCTCAATGGCTGGCCTATACGCTCCCCTGCCGACGCTTCGTCCCCAGCCTCGCGGCCGGCAACGCACGGCTCGGGGCCGATGCGGGTTGCTAATCCTTCATCGCAGTGGACTTCCACCACCTACTCCCTGCCGGTCTCCCGGCGCACCTGTCACCACCGTATTTCAAATAGGGAAAGCATTTTTGCAATTTGCTTCTTTCTAATTCGGCAGCGTCAGGTCAAATTCAGGAGGTGATTGTTCCGCAGTTGTCGTCAACCTCTTACCTGCCTTGAGCATTGCAAGGGCTTCCCTGCCAAGCCACCAGTCTCGGACTTTGGTGAAGCCCTCCTGTTTCAAGGCGGATTGAAACCATTTCATCAGCTGTTGCGCTACCGGCTTTTCATGAAGCGTAGCCATGTTGCCAGGCAGCAAGGTGCCTGTCCTTCCAAGACCAGCCATTGTAAGAATTACAGTTTCTTCGTTATCGCTGTTATCGAGACTCCACCGTTTCTCGCCTTTCCTACCAACGAACGAATGCATGTTATTCTTGGTGTCTCGATGCGACACCATGTACCCTTGCGAAAGGCTGCCTGTTTCATGGGTCGCGATTCCGGGATTGGGGATTTCCGATGAATTCAGATAAATTGCCCTATTTGGCGTAGTCAGGTTTCCCATTTCAACGAATTTCAGCGGCGCGTTCGCTTCGAAGCGATTGAGAACCGAAACGATATCAACACGGGTGGCGAAGAAGAAAATGCGTTTCATGGCTAGCGCTTCGGCACGAGTAGGAGCTTGTCACTCGGGAGAGCAGCCCTGATACGGGCTGCGGCGGCAGCTTCGCTTGCCTTGGTAATACCGCACCGTAATTCCGCAGCCGGCGGCTAAAATCCCGCCTGGCCGCGAAACAGCTCGGCACTGTCGAGCTTCGAAACCTCGATAACGGCTTGCGTCCGGCTGTAGACATTGAGCTTGCGCAGGATCTCGGAGACATGCGCCTTGACAGTGGTTTCGCCGACCTGCAACTCGTATGCGATCTGCTTGTTGAGCAAGCCCTGGCGCAGCATCTGCAGCACCCGCAATTGCTGCGGCGTCAGTTTGGCAAGGCGCTGCACCATCTCGGCGCGGTCGGTGCTGTCGGCGTCCGGCGGCTGGCCTTCATAGGTTTCGGGCACGTAGATCGCACCGTCCATCACCGAGCGGATGGCGGCGGCCAGATCGCTCTTGCGCGCCGATTTCGGGATGAAGCCGGCCGCGCCGTAGGACAGCGCCTCGGAAATGATCTTGGGCTCTTCATGCCCCGAAACGATGACCACCGGGAGGCGCGGATAGCGGGTCCGAAGCTGCAGCAGCCCATCGAAGCCATGCACGTCTGGCATGCTGAGGTCGAGCAGCGCGAGATCGAATGGCTTCGCATCCGCCAGAAGCTCAAATGCCTCGGTGATCGAACGCGCCTCGACAGTATCGACATCCGGATAGGCCATTTGCACAGCGCTGTGCAGCGCCTCGCGAAACAGCGGGTGGTCGTCGATGATCAGAAACCGGGCGCGATCGTTGACTGCGGTCATGGCGTTTCGTTTCATTTCAGGCAGGATAGAATAGCCCAGTGACCATGGCCAGATTATTGGCAAATAGTACATCGCCATCCCTGGCCGAAGGGCGGAGACGGCAATTTTCGGACCACCATGCCTTGCCCGATCGTCCAAATCGGCCGAGTGTGCCGCAATGAGCGACCTCGTCCTTCATAACTACTACCGCTCCTCCACCTCCTACCGGGTGCGGATCGCGCTGGAGATGAAGGGCCTGACCTACCAATATGTGCCGCATCATCTGCGCCACGGCGAGCATCTGGAGCCCGCCTATCTCTCGGTCAATCCGCAGGGACTGGTGCCGGCGCTGATCCTGGGCGACGGTACGCTGCTGACGCAATCGCTGGCGATCATCGAATTTCTCGACGAGACCAGGCCCGAACCGCCGCTTTTGCCGCAGGACGCACTTGGCCGGGCCCGCGTCAGGATGCTGGCGCAGATGATCGCCTGCGACATTCATCCGGTGAACAATCTGCGCGTGCTGACCTCACTGCGCACGCTGTTCGGCGCCGGCGACGAGGACGTCGCCAACTGGTTCCGGCACTGGGTGAACGAAGGTTTCCAGCCGCTTGAAAAGATTCTGGCTTCCTCCCCCGAAACAAAGACATTCTGCCATGGCGAAGCGCCGGGACTGGCCGACATCTGCCTGGTCGCACAGGTCACCAGCAACGCCCGGTTCGGCGTCGACATGGCGCCCTACCCGACGATCACACGCATCCACGCCGCCTGCATGGCGCTGCCGGCCTTCCAAAAGGCAGCACCCGAGAACCAGATCGATGCCGAATAGAGCAAGTTGGACAAAAGCATGAGGAATTGCCGATGAAAGCCGTCGTCTTCGAAAAGTTCGGCGAGGTGCCGACGATCCAGACCGTTGCCGATCCGGAGCCGGCACTGGGCGGCGTTGTCATCAAGGTCGAGGCGACCGGGCTCTGCCGCAGCGACTGGCATGGCTGGATGGGCCATGACGATGGTATCCGCCTGCCGCATGTGCCTGGCCACGAGCTTGCCGGCGTCGTCGTGGCCGCCGGCAAGCAGGTGACCCGCTGGAAGGCCGGCGAGCGTGTCACTGTGCCGTTCGCCGTCGGCTGCGGCCGTTGCTTCGAATGCAGCTCCGGCAACCATCAGGTCTGCGAACACCAGTCCCAGCCCGGCTTCACCGGCTGGGGCTCGTTCGCCGAATTTGTCGCCATCGACCATGCCGACACCAATCTGGTCCGCTTGCCGGACGAGATGGAATTCGCCACCGCCGCCAGCCTTGGCTGCCGCTTCGTCACCTCGTTCCGCGCCATTGTCGACCAGGGCCGGGTGACGCCCGGCGAATGGGTGGCCGTGCATGGCTGCGGCGGCGTCGGCCTGTCGGCGATCATGATCGCCAGCGCCATGGGCGCCAACGTGATTGCCATCGACCTGACCGACGAGAAGCTGGACTTCGCCAGCAAGATCGGCGCGGTGGCGACCATCAACGCGGCCAAGACGCCGAACGTGGTCAAGGCGGTCAAGCAGATCACCAATGGCGGCGCGCATATGTCGATGGACGCGCTCGGCCACCCCACCACCTCGTTCAACTCGATCGCGAATCTGCGCCGGCGCGGCCGCCATGTGCAGGTCGGCCTGATGCTCGGCGATCACGCCAGGCCGCAGATACCGATGGACAAGGTGATCGCCTTCGAGCTCGAAATCCGCGGCAGCCACGGCATGCAGGCCCACCGCTACCAGGCGATGATGGAGATGATCCGCACCGGCAAACTCAAACCCGAACTGCTGGTCGGCAAGAAAATCAGCCTCGAAGAGGCGCCAGCCGCACTAATGGCGATGGGCGGCTTCGAAGGCATCGGCATTGGCGTGGTGACCAAGTTCTAGCCAAGTCGGCTCTCCCTTCTCCCCTTGTGGGAGAAGGTGGCCGCGAAGCGGTCGGATGAGCATCTGTGTTTGTTGTCAAGGGGCGATTGGGCTCCAGAAGCGGTCTTGGGCGATGAGTGCGTTGGCCATGACGACGAGCTTTCGCATGACGGCGACGAGGATGACCTTTGCGGCCTTTCCGGCGTTGCGCAGGCGTGCGGCGAAGGCGGCAAGGTCCTTGTTGTAGCGGCTTGCCGACAGCGCCGCCATGTAGAGGACGTTTCTGACAGCCTTGCGTCCGCCTTTGATTGCACGGCGGCCCTGACGCGGCCCGCTGTCGTGGGCGACGGGGGCGAGGCCGGTCAGCATGGCCGCCTGTTTGGCGTTGAGCGTGCCCATCTCGGCGAGACCGACCAGCAGCGCGGTGGCCGTGATCGGGCCAATGCCCGGGATCGACACCAAGATGGCGTGGCGGCGGGCAAGGGCGGGGTCGGCCGAGATCAGGCGAGCGGTTTCGGTTTCGAGACGGACGAGGTGGCGTTCGATCATCCGCAGTCTGCGCTTGAGTTCGGCGCGCAGAAAGGGGCTTTGGAGTGTCGCCAAGCGGTTGATGAGCGCGGTGCGTTCGGCACTGGCGGCACCGCGCACGCCGACGATTTCCTGCAATGCTTCCATCGCAAGCGAAGCCGGTACCGTCTCGGCCGGTTCGAGTGCGACCCCCATCAAGGCCAGCAGCCTGGCGTCGATCCTATCGGTCTTGGCGAGCTGGCCGCAGGCTTCGGCAAAGAGCCGAGCGCGCAGCGGGTTGACGACGGCCACGGCCAATCCCGCCTCGTGCAGCGAGCGTTGCGCCGCCCGATGGTATTTGGACGTCGCCTCCAGGACCACCCGCCTCACCGCAAGCTCGCCGAGCAGGCGCTTCAGCCGCCGCAGTCCGCCACTGTCATTGGCGACGCGGAAGCTCTTGCCGGCCGGATGGACGTAGACATCCAGCCACTCTTTACACACGTCGATGCCGGCATAGACTGGCGGCGTCGCATTCGGTTCGGACAATACCTTGCCTTGCATGCGGGACTTGCTCCCCATCATCTGTTCAGGACCAATGTGAGAACGAATGGACCTTGCTCATCCGCGGCTCACACCAAGGGGCGTACGGTCCCATCCGTCCACTCCCCGGCGGACGGCCATCCGTCGGGGAGTACAGCTATCTTGCACAAATAGCCGCAATCCGAACATGCAAGGGGTGTTCCAGCTTGGCACGAGGGCGTTCCGGCCAGCACCCCGCTGCGCGCCAATCCACCTTCTCCCACAAGGGGAGAAGGAAGAAGGGCCGGCGCCTATCT
Source organism: Mesorhizobium sp. WSM4842 (assembly GCF_055901575.1). Lineage (NCBI taxonomy): Bacteria > Pseudomonadati > Pseudomonadota > Alphaproteobacteria > Hyphomicrobiales > Phyllobacteriaceae > Mesorhizobium > Mesorhizobium sp. WSM4842. The sequence goes on along the minus strand of NZ_CM148372.1, from coordinate 4,001,394 downwards.
CGCATATCTCTTCGCACCGACCACGCAAAGCACGACGGCAGCGGTGACGGCAATCATGGCGGGACTGACCGGCTCATGCAGCAGCGTTGCCGCCAGCCCAAGGCCGAAGAACGGCTGGAGAAGCTGCAACTGCCCGACCGCAGCGATGCCGCCTTGCGCCAGCCCGCGATACCAGAACACAAAACCGATCAGCATGCTGAACAGCGAGACATAGGCCAGGCCGATCCAGGCGGCGTTGCCGACGGGTTCGAGCGACGGTGGCATGGTGAAGAGGGTCAGGGCCAGCATGACCGGCAGCGACAACACCAGCGCCCATGAGATCACCTGCCAGCCGCCGAGTTTGCGGGACAGCGTGGCGCCTTCCGCATAGCCCAGTCCGCACAGGATAATGGCGGCCAGCATCAGCATGTCGCCAAGCGGCGCGGCCGCCACACCTTGCGTCACTGCAAAACCGGCAACAAGGGCGCTGCCAAGGCATGAAAACAGCCAGAAAGCCGGTTTGGGGCGATCGCCGCCGCGAATGACGCCGAAGATTGCGGTCGCCAGCGGCAACAGGCCGACGAAGATGATGGAATGGGCCGAGGTGATGTGCTTGAGCGCCAGCGCGGTCAGCAGCGGAAAGCCGACCACGACGCCAAGCGCCACGATGGCCAGCGACAGCAGATCGCGCCGCTCCGGACGCTTCTGGCGAAAAGCGAGCAGGAGCGCGAGGCCCAGAATGCCTGCCGTGGCAGCACGGGCGACGGTTAGGAACGTCGGATCGAAATCCATCACCGCGACGCGCGTTGCCGGAAGCGATCCGCTGAAAATCAGCACGCCTACGAATCCGTTGATCCAGCCGCCCGCCGTCTTATCCATCGCACGCTCCTGATGTTCTCGCCCTCTATCGGGCCGGACATGTGGCGCCACCAGGGACAATGAGGTACAGTTTGATAAAACTGTTATGGTAGATTGAGCAGTACGGATGGACGAGCAGGCGACGGCAAATGAGGGCAGCGGGACGCTTGTCGAAAGCGTCATGGCGACGATCAGGCACAGGATCGCCGCACGCAGCCTGACACCGGGAACCCGGCTGCCTTCGATCCGGGCTTTTGCGAAAACCATGCAGGTTTCGAAATCCACCGTGGTCGAAGCCTATGAGCGGCTTGCGGCGGAAGGCATCATCCGCTCGCGTCCAGGTTCGGGCTTTTATGCCGCCGGACCGCTGGCTCCTTTGTCGCTGGCCGAGATCGGCCCCAGGCTTGATCGAGCTGTCGATCCGCTCTGGGTTTCGCGCCAGTCGCTGGAAGCCGGCGACGGCGTGCTCAAACCCGGCTGCGGCTGGCTGCCTGCCTCCTGGATGCCCGAGGCTGGATTGCGCCGGGCCCTGCGGACAATGGCACGCGGCGATGATGTCACGCTGACGGATTACGGCACCCCGCTCGGGCTGCCGCCGCTGCGTCATCTGCTCGCACGGCGCATGGCAGAGCACGGCATCGAGGCATCTCCCGACCAGATCATGCTGACGGAATCGGGCACCCAGGCCATCGACCTCCTCTGCCGGTTCCTGCTCGAGCCGGGCGACACGGTGCTGGTGGACGATCCCTGCTATTTCAACTTCCATGCCCTGCTGCGCGCTCACCGGGCCGAGGTGGTCGGCGTTCCCTATACGCCGTCGGGACCGGATATCGAGCTGTTTGGGCAGGCGCTGATCGAGCACCGGCCGCGCCTCTACATCACCAATTCCGCGCTTCACAATCCAACGGGTGCAATTCTGTCGCCGGTCGTCGCCCATCGATTGCTCAAGCTCGCCGACCAATCGGATCTGACGATCATCGAAGACGATATCTTTGCCGACTTCGAACACACGCCCGCGCCCAGGCTGGCGGCGTTCGACGGTCTTGGTCGCGTCGTCCATATCGGCAGCTTCTCCAAGACGCTTTCGGCGTCGGTGCGCTGCGGCTTCATCGCGGCTCCGCGCGACTGGATGGAAGGGCTGACCGACCTCAAGATCGCCACGTCCTTCGGCAGCGGCAGGCTTGCCTCCGAACTGGTGCTGACGCTGCTGAAGGACGGCAGCTATCGCAAGCACGTGGATTTGCTGCGCACGCGGCTTTCACGCGCCATGGCTGAGACAAGAACCCGCCTGAAGACGATCGGCGTGACGCCGTGGATCGACCAGCCCGCCGGCATGTTCTTATGGTGCAGCCTGCCGGAAGGCGTGGATGCAGCGGAAACAGCCCGCCGCGCCTTGTCGGCCAATGTCGTGCTGGCGCCCGGCAATGCGTTCAGCCTGTCCCAAACTGCCAGCCGTTTCCTGCGCTTCAACGCCGCGCAGTCGGCAGACGAGAGAATCTTCAGGACGCTTGAAGAGGCAATGTCGCGATGATTTTCGCTGTCACGAAGATGCAGGCCCTGGCGCTTCGCCCCTCAGGCCCTTGCCCGCCTCCGGCGCTCATAGAGCATAACGAGCGTTTCGGCGGTCAGCGCCGGCTTCTGCTCACCTTCGATCTCGACGATATTGGCCGCCTTCATCAGATACTGGCCGGGACCTTTGTCCTCCATGGACAAAAGCGTGATGCGCAGCCTGATGCGCGCGCCGGCCCTGACCGGGGCCAGGAACCGCACCTTGTCGAAGCCATAGTTGAAGACGGCTTGCGTGTTTTCGGGCACGATGCCCATGTCGAGCGCCAGCGCGCCGATGATCGACAGCGTTAGATAGCCATGCGCGATGGTGGCGCGGAACGGGCTCTGCCGCTTCGCCCGCTCTGGATCGACATGGATCCATTGGCGGTCGCCCGTGCATTCGGCGAACTGGTCGATGCGGCTCTGGTCAACCGTCGTCCACTCCGACACGCCAAGCTCCTGCCCTGTCATCGTCCTGAGCTGTTCGTAGGTCGGCGGCGTCCTCAGCCGTGTTTGCGTCATTCCTGCTTTCCCGATCGCTTGCCCTGCCTCCGGACCACGAACCGGCCGCCTCTGTCAATTCGCTCCGCGCGTTCCGCTGCGGTATCCTCGGCCGGCCGGATGCCTGTGTCCAGCGCCGGAAACAGGTTCATCCGAGCAAGAGAAACTTTGTGCGCCTCGCCGGGGCCAAAGACCAACAATACGGCTTTCAGCAGCCGGACATGACGGGAGAAAAGTCCGCCTGCTTTGGCTTGGGAACAGCCTACTTCTTATCGTAGCTGCTGCGGATTTCCGCCATCGCCTCCTTGATACGCTCGCGCAGGATCTCGACCGATTCGGTCCCGGATTTCCTGGCCAGTTCGGCCACCTCGCCGGCATTCTTCAATGCGGTCTCGAAGGATTTCCTGGCGAACGCCGCTTGCTTGGCCATCAACTCCCGAGGATCGCCCGGCGCCCTGTAGCTCTGCGCCATGTCGGCGATCTCGTGCAGCGTGTCCTGCAGCATCTCGCGCTGCCTGGAGAGCAGCGACGACGCTCCGGCGGCACTCGCCCTGGCCGATTTTTCCAGTGCCTCGAGGTTCTTGCGATGATGGTTGAGGATCGCCTCGACATCGACGTTCGGCAGCTTCAGGTCGCGGCCGAACCTGGCGAAAATGTCCATGAAGGTGTCGGATTCCGGTTGCTTTGCCATGGTGGCTTCTCCCCTGGCGCTGCGAATGCGGCACCTGAAGAGAACATAGGGCACTGGAGCCTCACGGTCCATTCGGCCGCGCAACAGATCGCGGCTCAGTTGACGAGGAACAGCCGTTCCACAGTATGGAGCACGACGCCGGCAAGGCCGCCGATGACCATGCCGTTGAAGCGGATATATTGCAGGTCCCTGTCGATGTTCATGGTGAGCTGGGCAAAGTCCCAGCGCTTGACCTGATCGGCGGCGTGTCAGTCGCTAGTGTCCTGATTCCGAAGTTCTGACGATTTTAGCCTGTTGGTCGCCGGTTTTGAGGGTTGCGAGGCAGAAGCGTTCGATGGAGGCGAGAATGTCGGTAGCAGACTTTGTCCATCTGAAGGGCTTCGGATCGGCGTTGACAGCATTGATGTAGGTTTCGATGGCGGCTTCAAGTTCTCCGGTTGAGCGGTGAACGCCGCGCCTGATCTGCTTGTCGGTGAGGTCGGCGAAGAAGCGCTCGACCTGATTGATCCAGGACGCGCTGGTGGGTGTTAGATGGACGTGCCAGCGGGGTCGCTTGGCGAACCAGTTGCGGATGGGTTGCGTCTTGTGCGTGGCGTAGTTGTCCATGACCAAATGGATGTCGAGATCCTCAGGAACCGCCGCTTCGATCTCGTCGAGGAAGCGGCGGAACTCCGTAGAGCGGTGGCGCGGATAGCATTTGCCGATGATGCGTCCGGTGGCGATATCGAGCGCTGCGAACAGCGACGTCACGCCGTGGCGCTTGTAATCATGGCTGCGCCGCTCGATCTGGCCGGGCCGCATCGGCAGCACCGGTTGGGTGCGATCGAGCGCCTGGATTTGGCTCTTCTCGTCCACGCACAGGACCAGCGCGTGTTCGGGCGGTGCCATGTAGAGGCCGACGATGTCGCGCACCTTCTCGACAAACAAAGGATCGCTCGACAACTTGAAGCTTTCTGCGCGGTGCGGCTGAAGGCCGAAGGCTTTCCATATCCGATGGATCGTCGATGGCGCATGGTCGACCGCGCGCGCCATCGAGCGCAGACTCCAATGCGTGGCTTCGCGCGGTGTCGCCTCCAGCGTCAGGCGGATCGTCTCGGCAATCGCATCATCGCCGATCTCTCGTGGCCGACCCGGCCGCGGCTCATCGTAGAGGCCATCCAGCCGATCTTGGGCAAAGCGGCGTCGCCACTTGCCGACCGTGTTCTCAACCGCCCCGACGCGCTGCGCGATCACTTTGTTCTCAAGCCTCTCGGCCGCCAACAACACGATCTCTGCCCGCTGTGCCAGACCTTGCGCCGTTCGCCGCCGGCGCGACAGACCTTCAAGCTCCTTGCGTTCCTCGGCGCTCAAGTCGATGGTTGCAGCAACTCGTCCCATGCATCGCATCTCCAATCGAATCAACGCAATAATCGCACGAATTACGCGATCATGACACTAGAGGGTCTTCGGATTTCGATTCGTCCGATTGGCTGGCTTGCATTTCGGGGCTGGAGCCGGACAGCTGCCTGACGACGAACGCATAGAAGAGGAGGGATGATGCCGATCCCGCCCATCGGCCCCTTGTCAATTGCAGAATTCCAAGGCCGCCAAAGACGAGCGCAATAAATGGATTCTTGAGAATTCGTAGCGCACCGAACGCATTCCAGAAGTTTTCGGTGGCGGGACCCAATCCATAACCTCGCGTCGCCCGGTAAGCGGCCAGACCACCCAACAGGCCGATTATGGTCGCTCTGCCCCCTTCCAACGCGGGGTTCCTGTCGTCCGCCTTGTCTCCGCTCGGAACGGGCGGCTCTCGGCGAGGCGGCGGCGAAAATGTTTCCTGCAGGTCGAACACTTCGCCGTCGGCCGCAATTTTGCGAATCGAGGGCAAATCCGTCTTGTGCTCGATGATAAAGCTTCCGGTCATCGGGTTCGCCCTCAAACCGGCAATCTCCGGATAGTTCGAGAGCTTCTCGATCGCCGAGCGGAAATAGGACACGTCGCCGCGGAAATCGGAAACTTTCACCCGAAGGCGCCCCGGCATGGTGTGTTCGACTGTCGCTTTGGGAAGCATGACTCGCCTGCTCGTTGGAACCCTGTTTGCGCCCCCGATGCCAGCTGGTCTTTTCGCCGCACTCCTTTGTATTGCCTTCAGCCTCGCATATCGAGGAGTCTTGCACCAGAGCACTCTGCTCACTGATTATACAGGAGTCTCGGTATGCCGGTAGATTCGTCCTCTCCCCTTTCAATCTCCGAACAAGCCACTGACGCGAGCGCCGGGGACGACCAAATCGCCATCCGGCGCCAGCGTCGCAACCGCGCCTTCGCCAACGGTCTCCTTGGCTCAATGGCAGCGATCGTCGTAAGCACGCATTGGGTTGATAATCCGGGCTTCGCCACATTGCTGCTGCGGTCAGGCGCCGAGGCTGGCCTGGTCGGGGGGCTGGCGGACTGGTTTGCCGTCACGGCGCTGTTTCGCCACCCTTTAGGTGTCCCGATTCCGCATACCGCTATCATCCCGAACAGCAGGGATCGCATTGCCACAACGCTCGGGCGCTTCATAGAGCGGCATTTCCTCACGGCGGACACTGTCCTTGCCAAGTTGCGCAGCGTTGGTGTCGGACACCGCTTCGCCACCTGGATTGCTCTTCCTTCCAGTGCCGATGCGATCGCCGATACGATTGTCGACGCACTACCATACCTGATCCGATCTGCGGGAAGCCCCGACCTGCTGAATTTCGCCCATCGCACGCTTGGCGAGCAGCTTCGGCAAGCCGACTTTACGCCTGTCCTCGGCCGCGTTCTTCATGCGCTGACGGTCAGCGGAGAAGCCGACGTCGTATTCGACCGCGCCATCCAAGTTGCCGAAAAATTACTCCAGGAGAACAGCGGCCAGATCGAAAAACTTGTGCAGGAACGCAGTCGCTGGTGGATTCCGAAAGCCATAGACCGCCGGATAGCTGCTGCGCTTATTTCAGGTGTGATCGAAGTATTGCACAAGCTGCAGGAGCCTGAAGGTGACGCGCGGCTGAAATTCCGGAAAGCAATATTGGACCTTGTTCACACCCTGCAAACATCTCCCGAGCAGCGGGAGCAGATAAATGCAGCCAAAAACCGTTTGCTCGAGCATCCCGGCATTCAGGCATGGCTCGGTTCAATCTGGACCGAGCTGTCAGAGCTTGCTCTACAGGATTTGCAAACGCCCTCGTCGAAGACGCGCGCCAGCCTTCAGCGTGGGCTTTCCCTGTTCGGACAGGCGCTTGCGACCGATGAGGCAATGCAGAAACACCTCGACTCTGCGCTGGAACGCTTGGCGCTTTATATCGTCACGTGGCGCGGCGAGATCAGCTCCTTCTTCAGCGACGTCGTCAGGAACTGGGACACGAAAGCTCTATCGGACCGCCTCGAACTGGTTGTCGGGAGCGATCTCCAATACATCCGCATGAATGGAACCATTGTAGGCGCGCTCGTCGGATGCCTCCTCTATCTCGGAACATGGGCGATTTCCTAAGAAATCGCGCCGCCCAGCAAAGCCTGCGACTGTCATCAAGCTTTTGTGAAAATCTCCTATCTCGCTCGCGAATGGTCGCCTTGGCGGCATGAAAGTGAGCGAATCGAGATGCATGTTCAAAAAACCGCCCGTGTCGTTCACCGCACAACGGGCCGTCTACGGATCAAAATTCCCGCTGCGCGCTATCAGGTCGCGTTTTTCGCCAATCTGCAGCGAGAGCTTCTCGGCGTGGAGGGCATATCCAGCGTCACCGTCAATCCCACGGCCGCAAGCCTGGTGATCGTGCACGATAATAGTGTCGATCCGTTGGCTGCCTGCCGCGGCATTCCGTATCTGACGGTCGAATCGACTCTTCATCCGCTCGTCGTGGCGAACGGTCGGGCTGACGGCATGAGCGGGCGCGAACTGGACCTGGTGTTCCTGCTGGCAAAGTTTCTGCCTCTCGTCTTCGCGAGGCATCCTGCTGCCCAACTGGCAGAGGTCCTGGCCGAACCGGTGCTTCGTGCGGTTGTCGGCACCATGATGCGACCTCAGTCGCATCGATCGCCGACTGTAACGTATGAGCAAGTCGAAGAACCTATGCCGATCGCAGCGTAAGGCCGGGGGCTGCAATTACACCGGTGCCGGAAGGTTCGTTTGCTCCTTTGCACGGGTCCAGACCAACTCGCCGTCGGCGGCATCACGTCGCGATTTCATCCATTCCATTGCCAGGAAGGGAAGAGTTCCACCGGCGAGGGTAATGATGGCGTCTGTTCCGGTGATCGGTGCTATCCCGAGAAGCCTTCTGAAAAACGGTATTAAGAGGCAGCCGGCCTGAACGGCCATCGACCCCCCAATGATCAGGGAGAGCGCGCGATTGGGCGGTCGCGGGCTGCGATCAAAGATGCTGTGCCTATCGGAACGCGATGTGATGGCATGAAGAAGCTGGGCCATCACCAGGCTTTCGAAAGTCATGGTCCTCGTGATTGGAGAATCCAATCCATAGCGCGTGGCGCCGAGAAGGCTCACCGCCATCGCTCCACCGCTTATGATCGCAGATTGAGCGGCAAGCCGCCCGATTTCACCACGCCGCAATATCGCCGTGTGGTCTTCTTTCGGTGCCTGCCGAAGAATGTCGGGTTCAGGCGCTTCCATCGCCAGTCCGATGCCAGGCAGCACGTCCGAGATCAGGTTTATCCAGAGGAGCTGCATCGGCGAGAGCGGTGCTCCGATGCCGACCGAAGTACCCGCCAGAACCAGCAGCACCTCGCTGAGGTTAGTGCTGACCAGGTAGCGAATGGTCTTCCGAATGTTGCGGTGGGTCGTGCGGCCTGTTTCGATGGCGGTGGCAAGACCGCCGAGACTACCGGTGTGGATGATGACATCCGCGATTTCCCTCGCGGCATTCATGCTCTGCTGCTGGCCGATCGCAACGCCCACGTCTGCAGCCTTCAACGCAGGGCCGTCATTCACTCCGTCACCAACCATTGCTACGGTTACACCTGCTTCCTGAAGGGAGCGAACGATTTGCAGCTTTTGCGCCGGGCTGACCCGACTGAACGCATGCGCGCGCCGAGCGGTCTGGGCAAGCTCGCCCGAAGACATGTCTTCGAGGTCCGCGCCATCGACAATCTCCACCTCGCCTCGACCGTTCAGCCCGATAAGCTCGCTAACGGCAGCCGCCGTTGCCTTCTGATCACCCGTGAGCATAATCGTCTGAATGCCGGCCTCGTGCAGCTGGCTCAGCAGTTCGCTGGTACCCGGACGCACCTGATCCGCCATCCCAACAAGCCCGAGCCAGGCAAGATCTCGACCATTGTGCCCATTCGGCTTGGAACCTGTGGCCTGTCCACGCGCGACACCCAGTACGCGAAGAGCCTGAGATGCCATTTCGAGATTTACTTTCCCGATGGCGGCGCGCCGTTCCGGAGTGAGTTCTCGCTCGGTGCCGTCCGGCAAGGTTTCGATGCGGCAACGCGCCAGGACCTCCTTCGGGCTCCCTTTCATGGCGGTCAGCGTCCCATCTTCCATTGCATGTTGCGTCATCATGAAGCGATACGTTTCGCTCCTGCGCTGCACGGATATCCGTGCAAAGCGCTTACGCAGAGATGTAACGTCCACGCCACGGTCGAGAGCGGCCTGGACGAGGCAGCCGTCGGTAGGCGAGCCGTTCAAACGCAATCCTTCCTCCGTCTGAACAATCTCGGCATCGTTGCACAGGCAGCACACTTCCAGCAGATGGCGCAACGCGTTCTGCGCGCCCCAATCCTCATTGATCGAGTAGGCGTTGTCGCCAATCCTGATCGTATCGACATCGATGTGGCCGAGGGTCAGCGTTCCCGTCTTGTCGAAGCAAACGACCCGCGCCGCCGCAAGCGTCTCGACAGCATCCAGCTTGCGGATCAGAACACCTTCACGACGCAGTTTCTCGATGCCAAGAGCAAGGGTGGTCGTCGCCACCATCGGCAGACCTTCAGGGACTGCTGCGACGGCAACAGACATCGCCGAGCGGGCCATCTGGAGAAGACCGATGCCGCGCAGCCAGCCTAGAGAGAAAAGGACTGCGCAAGTGCCCAATGTCAGCCAGCCGAGCCGCTGTCCGAGGTTCTTGAGCTCCATTTGAAGCGGCGTTTCAGGGGCGAAGGTTGCGCCGACCAGCCGCTGTATTCGTCCCGCTTGCGTGAGCGAACCTGTTGCGACCACGACCGCGCGCCCGCCGCCTCCAGTCACGATCGTTCCGCGATAGATCATGTTTGAACGGGACCCAAGAGGCAAGTTCACCCGTTCGATAGCACCCACAGTCTTCTGAATGGGTGCGCTTTCGCCCGTCAGCAGGGCTTCACTAATTGTCAAAGCCTCCTCATTCAGCAGACGCGCATCGGCCGGAACAACGTCTCCCCGTTGCACCGTAAGAACGTCCCCGGGAACGATCTGCTGAACTGGGACAGTGGCAATGACGCCTTCGCGCATAATCTGGGCGGTTTGGGGCCCCTTCGCTCCCAAACTTTGGATCGTCCGTTCCGCACGGCTTTCGGTTTGGTAGCCGATGACGGCATTCAAGCCGACTACCGCGAGAATCACGGCGGCTTCGAATGCGCCGCCGGTGAGAATGGAGACCGATGCGGCACCAAGAAGCATCGCGACCGGCAAGCTTTGAAATTGGTCCGCAAGAATGCTCGCGCGCGACCGTGGCTGAATGTTTTCGAGGATGTTGGGGCCGGTGCTTGCCAACCGCCGCAGAGCTTCATCTCCCGGCAGACCGGCGTCTGCCGAAGCCTCCAGCTTGAAACACGATTGTTTTGGCGAAAGCGTATGCCACTCCGGCCCGGCATCGGGCATCTCGCCCGGTGCGATGATCTCACCTCGCAATAAAGCTGCGAGATAGTCGATGATGGAATCAAGGCCTGACGTCACGTCAAATTGGACGACGACATTTCCGGTCAGATCGCTGGCGGTGATGCTGGACACGCCAGGCGCCGCGTAGCCTCCCCGCTCCAGCAGAGTCTTGACTGAACTTGAGCCTTGCAATCCGCCGATTTTCAGCCTGGCCCGACCCGGGACTGATGTATGGATCCGGGTAATGGACACGGCGCTGCGACTATTGGACGACTCGGGATTCCCCGACTCGGCATGCATCCCACGGCACCCTTGAGCTGACTGTTGTACCGAACTCCACCGCAAGAGCTTGCTGGGCAAAACGACTGTGCCCGCGGTGGAATCCTTTGAGGCAACGAGTGGATGGCCTGGCGTGATGCAAAGCCCTCACGCCGGTCATGACCCGTTTCAGACGAGTATTGATGCTTAGCTGCTAGGAGACTTTTCTGCAGCTTCGCTCTTACGGGCGCGACGCGCGCCGGTTTCGCTGCTGCCTCCATTGTCCGTTTCCTTGGTCGCTTCGGCCATCTCTGTTCTGGCTTCAGCAACCAAGTCGGACGTCATTTCATTCATCTCAGCAACGGCAACTCGGCCTTGGTCGTAAGCAATCAGACCGGCCTTGAGGACCGCTTTCGAAACAGGACGCAGCACGGATACGGCAAGCGGGGCCAAGAAGGCCGCTCCAACTCCGAAGGCCAGACCCGTTGCTAAGTTGCCGCCTTTAAATGCGTCTTCGAGTATCGCCATTGAACTTGCTCCTTGTTGGTGCCCCCATTCTTCTTACAGGTACAAACGAACCTCCCAAGACTCGCGAACCTCCCAAGACTCGACCCCCAAGACTTCAATTCGACAGCCGCATGTGGATGTCAGGATTGGTCCGCGGATTTCGGTTGCTCAGCCGCGGCTTTACGCGCTTCTTCCACTTCAGCCCGAGCCTCGGCCATGACGTCGCCGGTTCTCTCATTGAGTTCGGCGAAGGCAACTCGTGCTTGATCGTAAGCCACCAATCCAGCCTTGATAGCCGATTTGGCAAATGGTTTGAGGATAGGCGCAAGCATGGGGGCAATGACACCTGCTCCAATGCCAATCGCCAGCCCCGTGACGATATTGCCACCCTTCAACAAGGCCATGGCCCTACTCCTTGGAGCTTTGTCTCGACGCGACTGGAGCGCGTAAGGTTGGTCCAACGATTTGCCACCGGGATGGTTCCGCGTGAATATCGAAAATTGTCATTAATTTGTCACCCTCCTTTTACATTCAATACGGTCTCTGCAAAACGGTCTCTGCAACGAGGGCGGCGACGAAACCCAGCCACGCATGGCGGCACTCGAAAGACTTGGCGAGGGCAAAAATGAGGACGCAGAGCGCGAGCGCTACGGTGGCGACGAAGCGCCGAAAGCTTGGCGTCCGCGTCGGCATCGAACCGGACGGATGCCAAAGTCGGTGCTGATTGTGACATGGATGAACTGCTCCTGGTCGATCTCGCGGACTTAATTTAGTAATCCGCCCACCCGAATGCTCGCCAGATCAGGGTCGTCGCTTGCACGACCGCGCACGCAAACCTGACAAAAAACTTCATCTATTATGCGGTGCTTGTCTGGAATTATTCCAAGGTATGGGCCATATTAGGGCTGAGCTACTGCTTCGTGAGGACAAAATGCGGCTGACACGCCAGACCAACTACGCCATGCGCATCCTGATGTATTGCGCCGCGAATACCGATCGGCTGAGCCGCATCCCGGAGATCGCGGCCGCCTACTCGGTGTCTGAACTTTTTCTTTTCAAGATCCTGCAGCCTTTGGTCGAGCATGGTCTGGTCGAGACGGTGCGCGGCAGGAACGGCGGTGTCAGGCTCGGCCGCCCGGCCGAATCGATCACCCTGTTCGACGTCGTGCGCGTGACCGAAGAGAGCTTCGCCATGGCCGAATGCTTCGAGAACGACGCCGCCGAATGTCCGCTGGTCGACAGTTGCGCACTGAATTCGGCGCTGCGCGAGGCGCTCAATGCGTTCTTCGCCGTGCTCGAGCGCTATACGATCGCCGACATGGTGGCGGCGCGCCCGAACGTGCGCCACCTGCTCGGCATCGACATGCTGGTGCAAAAGGCGCCGGCCGCCTGAATTTGCCCTTTACCCTCTCCGAGCGTTTGCGCTGCCCCTCACCTGCCTGCCGGCATCCTCTCCCCGTATAGTGACGGAGAGAGGGACGATGTCATCGACGGTTTCGCCAATCTCCATCGTTGCAAAAAGGCCGGCAGGGCGATGAGGGGCAGCGCCGACCTTGCAAGTTGGAACTTACGCCGCTGACTGCGGCAGGACGAACGGCATGTCTCCGGCCGGCAGCACGCCGACCCTCAGCCGGCAATCGAATACTTTTTCGATCAGATCGTCGCTCAGCACGTCCTGCGGTGAGCCGGTGGCGGCAAGCCTGCCGCGGTGCATGACGAAAATCCGGTCGGCATACATCGCCGTCAAATTAAGGTCGTGCAGGATGGCGACCACGCCGCCGCCCCTTCTGGCGAAATCGCGGGCGATGTTCATGATGATCAATTGGTGCGTGATGTCGAGGCTGGAAACCGGCTCGTCGAGGAAGAGATAGCGCGGTTTGCCGTCGAGGAGCGGCGCCCACACCTGGCAGAGCACACGGGCCAGTTGCACGCGCTGCTGTTCGCCGCCCGAAAGCTCCTGGTAGAAACGGCCGGCAAAGCCATCGAGATCGACCCGCGCCAGCGCCCGTTCGGGCAGGCGCTCGTCCTCGCCGGGCAGCGCGCCCGAGCGCCCGCCGAGCAGGCCGAGCCTGACGATCTCGCGCACCGTGAAGGGAAAGGACAACGTCGTCGCCTGCGGCAGCACGGCGCGCAGCATAGCTGCCTCGACAGGCTTCACCCCTGACAGGTCGCGGCCGTTGATGGTGACCGCACCCGAAAAGGCTAGATCGCCGGACAACGCCCTCAGGAAAGTCGTCTTGCCCGAACCATTGGGGCCGACGATGGCCGCGATTTCGCCAGGCCGTATGTCGAAATCGACATTGGCGACGATACGCTTGCCGCCGATCGCCACCGAGACATCCCGCGCTTCGATCATGCCCGCACTTCGATCATGAAAAGTCCTCTCACAGGTCCCCCCTCTCACATGTCAATGACGCCACGCTTGCGCAGCAGGATCCAGAGGAAGAAGGGAGCGCCGGCGATCGCGGTGACGATGCCGATCGGCAGCTCGGCCGGCGCCACGATGGTGCGGGCGACGGCATCGGCCAGAAGCAGCAGGCAAGCGCCAAGCAAAGCCGAGGCCGGCAGCAAATAACGGTTGTCCGGGCCGATAGCCAGGCGCAGCAGATGCGGCACGACGATGCCGACAAAGCCGATGCCGCCGCTGACGGCGACGGATGCCCCGACCGCCGCCGAAACGCCGACAATTGCAGTGTATTTCAGCCGCTGCACCGGGATGCCGAGATGGCCGGCGGTGGCTTCGCCCAGCGCCAGCGCGTTGAGGCCGCGCGCCAGGAACGGCATCGCCGCCAGCGCCAGCACGATCACAGGCCCGACGGAACCGATCTTTTGCCAGGTCGCGCCGGCGAGCGAGCCGAGTTGCCAGAAGGTCAGGTCGCGCAACTGCCGGTCGTCGGCCATGAAGATCAGGATACCGGTCAGCGCCATGGCAAGGGCCGCCAGCGCAATGCCGGCAAGCAGCATGGTGGCGACCGAGGTTCGGCCGTGCCTGGTGGCGACCTGATAGAGCACCAATGTCGTCGCCAGCCCGCCGCAGAACGCCGCCAGCGGCAGGGCGAGTGTGCCCAGCACCGCAATTACCGGCGCCAGCACCGTGGCGCCAAGCACGATGACGGCCACCGCGCCGAGGCTCGCTCCCGCCGAAACACCGATGAGACCGGGATCTGCCAGCGGATTGCGGAACAGCCCTTGCATCACCGCGCCGGAGACGGCAAGCGCTGCGCCGATCAGCACACCGAGGGTGACGCGCGGCAGGCGGATATCGTAGACGATCAGGCGGTCGCGCGCGCTCAGCGCCTCGCTGCCGGGTGCTGCACCCAACAGCCAGTCGCCAACGACGCTGACGGCCGAGGCATCGGATGCGCCTGAGGTCAGCGACAACAGGACGGCAACGGCAAGCCCCAGGCACAAGAGCAGGATGGCGATACGCGCACGCCCCGAACGGTCACCGTCGGATGCTGCCGCCATAGTGCCCGCACCAGCGATCGATTGATCCACCATTGGGCGCCCGCTCAGTCCGCGGCCTGCCCGCCATAAAGCGAGGCGGCAAGATCGCGGATGACGTCGGCGGTGCGCGGCCCGAAGCCGAGCAGATAGCCGCCATCCATGCGGATCACCTTGCGCGCCGCACCCGCCGGTGTCGACAATATGGCCGGGTTCGCGAACAATTCATCATCCGATGCGGCAGGGCCGGCGTTGTTCATCATCAGGATCACGTCGGGCTTGGCGGTGATAACAGCCTCGTCGGACAATTGCTTGTAGCCGGAGAAGCCGTCAACCGCGTTGACGCCGCCCGAAAGCTTGATGATGCCGTCAGCGGCAGTCTTGCTGCCGGAAGCGAGGATCTTGCCGCCCTGCATCGACAGCACGAACAGGACGCGCTTGCGGTCCTTGATCGAAACGGTCTGCTTTTCGGCGGCCTTCAGCTTGGCATCGATCTCGGCTGCCAGCGCATCGGCCTTGGCGTCGGCGCCAAGCGCCTTGCCGACGATGCGGATCTTTTCGAGAATGCCTTCATGGTCGTAGCGCTCGGGCACCTCGATGAACGGGATGCTCGTCTTCTTCAGCACATCGACGGTTTCCTTCGGCCCGCTGCCGTGCAGTGCCAGGATGCCCGACGGATTGACCGACAGCACACCTTCCGGCGACAACTGGCGCATGTAGCCGACGTCAGGCAGCTTGAGCGCCGCCTCGGGATAGCGGCTGGTCGAATCGCGAGCGACCAGCCGATCCTGCTCGCCGAGCGCAAAGACGATCTCGGTGATCGAGCCGCCGATGGCCGCAATCTTCGACGGGTCCGCAAAGACCTCCGTGCCATCGGTGGCACGGGCCGGCAGCAATGCGGCAAAGGCCAGGGAAAGGCCGATCGCGGCCCCAAGCGCCATTCTGAAAACACCCGCCCGTTTAAGCAAAGGAGCCATTGTCGTTGTCCTCAGGCTGCGGTCGGACTTGGAATGCGCGGCAGGTTCTCTGCCAGAAACCGCCAGTCCTCGCGTTCGCTTTCGCCTTCATGGCGCTTGCCGAAGAACTGGATGATCATCTTGCCGTCGGCGCCATAGGCTTCGAGAGACGTGACATGGCCGTCCTTGGTCGGCTTGCGCACGGCCCAGACCTCTTGGATGTGGTCGGTTCGCAGATGCAGGCGGAAAGTCTCATCCAGCACGTTAATCCATGGCCCCATCGGCTTGATCGACTTGATCGGGCCCGAATGGATCTGGATGCAGCCGCGATTGCCGACAAAGCACATGATCGGCATCTCACCCTCGGCGGCGTGATGAAACATGGCGTTCACGGCATCGTTGTCGAGCAGCCAGGCGTAATCCTGGCCGACCATGCGCATCGCCTGGCGGCGGTCGAGCTTCAGCGTCTTCAGCATGCCGAAGAACTGATGCACATCGGTCAGCCGGCTCCAGCGGTCGCGCAGATCGTCGACATCAGCGGAAGCGTCGGAAGTCTCGGCCTCGTCGGCAAATCCGCCTTCTGAAATCGCAACGGTCGGCTCCTGGTTCGGCGATTCGAGTTCTGCCACCAGCTTCTGATAGGAATAGAGGTTGGACGCGAGCCGCAGATGCACCTTGTGCACCGGCTCGCCTGACGCGTCGAAGAACTGCAGACTGCGCCTGATATCGCCGCCGTCGCGCTGTTCGACGGCAAAGCCGTGCGCCCAGACTTTCGGGAAGATGCGTAGGTCGATGTTCTCGCCAAGCACCATCGCATTGTGGTTGCCGGTGACGACTTTGTCGTAGACGCCGATCTTCTCGTGCACAGCGCTTTCGTTGCGGGTCAGCGCCATGACCTCGCCGACGGCCTCGAGGCCGGTAAGAAGATCGTTGACGCGCGGCTCGACGCGGACGACGCCGTCGCCGCAATGTGCGGCGACCAGCTCGGCCTCCGAAATGCCGAGCTCGGCGGCGAGATCGCGCTCGCGCGTCCTCGGATTGTCTGCCCGCGCCCGCCGGATCTCGTGCGGCGTGGGCTTTACGCGCTGGTCCATATCTTACTACCTACTTGTTGAGGATGAGCTTGCCCTGGCGGGTGATCTTCAGCCGATAGAGCGCTCCGTGATGCTCGATGCCGATCTCGTGCTCGCCCTGGAACAGCGTGTTGCTGGACAGGGTTCTCACCGTCAACGGAACCCGATCGAAACGAGCTGAATTGTCGTCGGAACGGCGGACGCGATAGCGAAAGTCACTGGGATTGTGCGTGTTCATCTGGTTCGATTCCTTTCCTGGGCCGGGCGTCTGGCTAGGCGTTGCGTAGATGCCGATTCATTTCTTGACTTGAATAATCATGTTTATTAGTCAGTGCAATACCGGACTAAATTAGTCAAGATTTAAGACGCCGGACACGACGAAAAATGCCAGCATGCGCCAAGCCAGCCAGCATCGAACCTGGAATTTTGGAGTTGGGGCATGGGGTTGGCGAATTGGGGACGGCTGGGTCTGGCGCATCGAGGTCCGGCGCATCGATCGATGGCAAAGGGGAATAGCCGCATTGCTGGCAGGTGCTGCAGCGATCGTGCTGCTCACCCCGTCGGCCAATGCTCAGTCGGCCAATACTCAACAGGCCGCCCAACCAGCAACAGACCAGCAGCAGGCCGAACAAGCGCAGACGCCTGAAGAGGCTGTGCCGGCCCCGGTAGGCGCGACGCTGCTCGACCAGATCCTGGTCATCAGCCGCACCGGCGAGACGGCGATCGATTCCCTGGCTTCGGCCAGCCATGTCGATCAGGAGCAATTGGAACGCCGCATGGCGACGACGCCTAACGAAATGCTGTTCGGTGTGCCGGGTGTAGCGGTCCAGTCAGACGCAAGGCGCGTCAGCTCCAGCATCAACATCCGTGGCCTGCAGGACTTCGGCCGTGTCGCGGTGATCGTCGACGGTGCGCGGCAGAATTTCCAGCGCTCCGACCACGGCACGCAATCGACCTTCTATATCGACCCGGAACTCGTCAACTCCGTCGATGTCATCCGCGGCCCGGTCGCCAACACCTACGGCTCGGGCGCCATTGGCGGCGTCGTCTTGTTCGAGACCAAGGACGCGGACGACTTTCTTCGCGACGGTGAGACATGGGCGGCATCCGCGACCGGGGGCTACGAGACCAATGGCGAAGGCTGGACGACCAGTGCTGCCGGCGCCTACCGTTTCAATGATAACTGGGATGTCCTCGGCAACATCGTCTACCGCGACTATGACGACTACAAGGATGGCGGCGGCGATACGGTGAACGGCACCGGCTTCGACGTTTTAAGCGGCCTTCTCAAGACGACCATCCGCCCCAGCGAAAACAGCGAACTAAAACTGGGCTGGAACGGCACGAGCGACGGCTGGAACGAAGTCAGCGGCGGCACGCCGGTGAATGACGTCGGCCTGGAGGCGAATACCTTCACGGCGCGCTACAACATCACCGATGAGGACAAAAGCTGGCTCGATCTCCACGTCAACGGCTCCTACAACAAGACCAAAATGGAGATGACAAGCCTCGTTTCGCAAAACCGGTTTGATCCAGTCACCGGTCTTCCCATCGTCCTGCCGGCGGGTTCGATGTCGACTTTCGATGTCGGCACTTCGGGCATCGACATCTGGAACACCTCGCGGTTCGAGACCGCCGGCATTGCGCACGAGCTGACCTATGGTGGCGACTGGATTGGCGACGACGTCGAGACGGGTGGCGCCGCAGGCGGCGACAGTTTCTATACCCCTTCGGGCAAGCGAAACGTTTCCGGCGCCTACATCCAGGACAAGCTCACCTGGGACTGGCTCGAAATTATCGCCGGCCTGCGCTACGACAGCTACAAGCTCGAAAGCGATGTCGGCGAAACCTCCGGCGATCGGCTGTCGCCGCGCATCACTGTCGGCGTCTCGCCGTTCGAAACCGCCAGCCTTTCGGGACTGCAATTCTACGGCACCTATGCGGAGGGATATCGCTCCCCGTCGCTGTCGGAAACCCTCATCAGTGGCAACCATCCGGCAGGCGTCAGCTTTCCGTTTCTCCCCAATCCCGATCTGAAGCCTGAAACCGGCAAGACCGTCGAATTCGGTATCAACTACAAGCAGGACGACATCGTCGAAGCCGGCGACGCGTTTCGTTTCAAGGCGGCCTACTTCAACAACGACGTCGAAGACTACATCGACGGCGTCACTCTGTCGGCCTTCGATCCGACCAGCGGCTGCCCGTTCGGCCCCGGCATCCCGATCTGCTTCCAGTACCAGAATTTTGCAAAGCCAAGATCCGCGGCTTCGAAATGGAAGGCATCTATGACGCCAGCTGTGGTTTCGCCGGGCTTTCGGCGTCGATCATCGATGGCCACACCATCTCCTATGACGGCGACCGCGCGGACCTCGTCACCGTCCCCTCTTCCCAGGTCACCGCGCAAGTCGGCTTCCGCTTTCTGGAGGACAAGCTGACTGTCGGCGGCGAGGTGCAGTACAATGGCAAGCCGAAGGGCAATCCAGTGGCCAAGGACTACACGCTGGTCAACGCCTTCGCCAGCTACCAGGCGACCGACAATTTCAAGGTCGATTTCCGCGCCGACAATTTGTTCGACGTCAAATACACCAACCCGTTGAATGCATCGGCCACGAGTGTAATTTACGAGCCCGGCGTCACGCTCAAGCTGGCGGCGACAATGCGGTTTGGAGGCTGACGACAATGAAACGCTTGACGGCATCGCTTCGCCTGCTGACCTCGGTGCTGGCGATGCCGCTTGTGCTGGGTCCGGCGTGGGCGCAACAGTCCGCGCCGGCCCCTGCTCTCACGCTTGAACTCAATGGCGCACAACCCTCCGACAAGGGCTGCCGTCTGACCTTCGTGGTCAACAACACGCTCGGCGCCGACCTCTCGAAGGCGGCGTTCGAGATCGCGCTGTTCAACGAGGCCGGCGTCGTCGACCGGCTGACCGTGCTCGACTTCAAGGACCTGCCGGCGGGCAAGACCAAGGTGACGCGTTTCGATCTTGCCGGCGCCGACTGCGCCAAGGTCAGCCGCGTGCTGATCAACAGCGCGACCGAATGCGCCGGCACCGGCATCCAGCCGGACGCTTGCATGCGTGGACTGAAGACCGAGACCAAGACCGGCATCGCCTTCGGGGTCTGAAAAGACGGTGGGACTGGAGCCCGCACCCGCACGAAACACACTTGCATGGCCGCTGGCCGGCCTCTTGCCGCCGGGAGCAAATGATCTTGATTTGACAAGCGGGTCGCGGCAGTTTCCGTTCCGCGACATGCGGGAAGTCAGTCCCCTCGCTAACGCCGGCGGCGAGCTGTTCATAGCACCGGCCGAGCTGCTGGCACAGGCGCCGCCATTTGCCCGGAACCGCAAGTGGGCGCTGGCGATTGTCACATCCTGCCTCCTCCACGCCGCCGTGGCGGCAGTTTTCCTCTTCTCGCCGGCCGGGACATTTGACTTCCAGGATGCCACTCAGTCGGAAGGCAGCGATCAATCGGGCGCCAACGTGGTTGGCAGCGCGCTGGATCGGGAAACGCCGGCAATCAAGGTCACATTGGTGCCGAACCCGCAGCCGAAACCAGCGGCGGCAAAGGCCCAGAAGCCGGTGCCGCCAACAAAGCCTCCTCAGCCCACCAAGGAAGTAACGAAGCAGCCCCTTGAGCCTCTGCCGGAAGCAGCCAAACAGTCGGCGGCCATCCCAGACATATTGGTGTCTAGGGCCCCCGATGACCAGAGTGTGGTCCCGAAGACGCCAGCACAGCCAACCGTTCAGACAGAAAGCACCGAGGCGCCTGCTGCGTTTGCCGGGCAGCCGCCGATCCCCAGCGCCAGGCCAAGCCCCGCAATGCCCCCTTCAGGAACAAGCGAAGCTGATGAGAAGCGCGGCACGGCAGATGGCCAGGACCGCTCTGCTCAGGCGGCGAGTAAGGGCAGGAAACAAAATGAAGCAGGTATCGCAGCGGAATCCAGCTACCGCAGCGACGTCATAAGAAAGCTCAGCCGTGTCAATCGCGGCGTCCCGCCGTCGGTGCAAGCAGCCGCACGCAACAATGCCGTTGTCACATTCGTCATTGGCAGTCGTGGCGGCATCAATGAGCTGCGCATCCTAGAGAGCTCTGGTTCGGAAGATTTCGATCAGGCCGTACTTGGCATCGTGCGGAAGGCAGCTCCCTTCCCTCCCATCCCGACAAAGGTCGGCAACAACCTGGTGTTTACAGGCGCGATCGGTCCGTTTTGAGGATCTTCGCCTCGTCGTTTCCATCTACGGTCACAGTTCGCCAATCCCGAAAGGACAACCAATGTACATCGCGATGAACCGCTTCAAGGTCCAGAACGGCTCAGAGGAAGCCTTCGAGGACGTCTGGAAGAACCGTGATTCGAGCCTTTCGGAGATGAAGGGTTTCAAGGAATTTCATCTGCTGCGCGGCCCAGTCAACGAGGCCGAAGGCTACACGCTGTTCGCCTCGCACACGGTGTGGGCGAGGCATGAGGATTTTGTCGCCTGGACCAAATCCGAGAACTTCCGCGCCGCGCACCGCAACGCCGGCTCCACCAAGGTGCACTATCTCGGCCATCCGCAGTTCGAGGGCTTTTCGGTCGTCGAGGGCGCGTAAGTAGGCGCCGTCGGCGAAGCTGCCAATCTCCCCCCTTGTGGGGGAGATTGGCTGTCACCTCGGCATTCGCCAATCTCCTGCCCGCGATGAGCGAGCCCTGGCCGACCTTCACGCCGCGGCCAAAAGGCTGGCATTGCCGCCCGCAGCCGTGGTGTCGACGCAGACGGCGCGCTCATGTGCATAGGTCGCCGGGTTGAGCACTTCGCTGACCAGCGGCACGATCGGGCCGGCGCGGTCGGCGATCACCTTGCGCACGATACGCGCGGCCTCGGGCGTGCCGGAAAAGGCGACGACATCGACACGCAGCGCGCGTGCCTCGACCGGGTCGGGCCGGCCGTCAATGGCCGCCAGCGGCAGGCCCTTGCCGGTCAGCGGCGACAGTGCCGCTGGCGCGCCGGGCGCGACGGCCAGCACCGCATTGCCGGCCGCCAGCGCCTGGATGGTCTGGGCAAGCAGCGTGTCGGCATCCGGTCCGAGGCAGAGCACGCGGCCGCGCGGCGACAGCGACAGCGTGTTGGCCTCGCCGGTCGGTCCGGGCAAATCGACCTGGCCGAAATCGATGCTGGCGGCGGCACCGATGGCCGCAGCACCCTTGCCGCGCAAATGCTTCCTCAGCACCGCCACCCGGTCCGCCCGCGTCGACCAGCCGCCCAGCGCCGGGTCCGGCAGATTGTCGGCGAGTTCGGTCGCCGTCACCTTGCGGCCGTCAAGTATAGGCGTGCCCGCCTGCGGCCCCTTGCGGAACCGCCTGAGATAGTGCGGCCCGCCGGCCTTCGGTCCGGTGCCGGAAAGCCCTTCGCCGCCGAACGGCTGCGAGCCGACGACGGCGCCGATCTGGTTGCGGTTGACATAGATGTTGCCGGCATGGATGCCGTCGACGAAATGCTGGGCGCGGCCTTCGATGCGGGTGTGCAGGCCGAAGGTCAGGCCATAACCCTTGCGGTTGATCGCGGCGATGACCCCGTCGATATCGTCGGCGTCGAAGCTGGAGACGTGCAGCACCGGCCCGAACACCTCGCGCTCCATGTCCTCGATGCCCTTGACCCGGAAGACATGCGGCGCCACGAAGCGGCCATCCTTCGGCGTTTCGAGCTTGGCGATCAGCCGGCCCTGCAGGCCCATGTCAGTGCAATAGTCGCGGATCGATTTTTGTGCCTCGTCGTCGATGACCGGGCCGACATCGGTCGAAATCCGCCAGGGGTCGCCGAGGCTGAGCGCTTCCATCGCGCCCTTCAGCATCTCCAGCATCTTCTTCTCGACGTCCTTCTGCACATAGAGCACACGCAGGGCCGAGCAGCGCTGGCCGGCACTCTGGAAGGCCGAGGCAAGGATGTCGCGAACCGCTTGTTCGGGAAGCGCGGTGGAATCGACGATCATGGCATTCAACCCGCCGGTCTCGGCGATCAGCATGGCATCGGGCGCTGCAGTCTCGGCCAGTTGCTTTTCGATCAGCTTGGCGACCTCGGTCGAGCCGGTGAAGCAGACGCCGGCAATGCGTGGGTCGGCGGTCAGTGGGCCACCGACCGAGGGGCCGTCGCCGGGCAGAAGCTGGATGACGTCTTCCGGCACACCGGCTTCGCGCAGCAATTCGACCGCGCGGAAGGCGATCAGCGGCGTCTGTTCGGCCGGCTTGGCGATGACCGAATTGCCGGTCACGAGTGCTGCCGCGATCTGCCCGGTGAAGATGGCGAGCGGAAAATTCCATGGCGAGATGCAGGCGATCGCGCCGCGCGCTTCCGTGCCGGGTTCGGCATTGGCAGCTTCGGCGGCATAATAGCGCAAGAAGTCGACCGCTTCGCGCACTTCGGCGACACCGTCGGCCAGCGATTTGCCGGCCTCGCGGCTGGCGAGCGCGAAGAATTCGACGGCATTGGCCTCATAGAGGTCGGCGGCGCGGTTGAGGATGGCGGCGCGCTCGGCGACAGGGCGTTTTGCCCATGTCGGCTGTGCCTCCACCGCGATGCGCACGGCGGTCGCGACCTGCTTGGCGGTGGCCTCGCTGACCGTGCCGACCACCTCGTCGGGCTTTGCCGGATTGACCACCGGACGCTGTTTGCCATAGCCGGCGGCCCGGGTGATTGGCTTGGCGTGCCAGCGGTCCGGGCCGGCAAACTCGGTCTTCGCCTTGTCGATCGCGGCCAGCGTCAGCGGATCGGTGATGTCGAACCCCTTCGAGTTGCGGCGGGCAGGACCGAAGATCGCCGACGGGCTGGGGATCGCCGGATTGGCGGCGGGACCCTGTTTCTCGACCGTTTCGAGCGGGTCGCGAGCAATATCCTCCGGCTCGACCTCCTCGTCGGTGAGCTGGTGGACGAAGGAAGAATTGGCGCCGTTTTCAAGCAGCCGGCGGACCAGATAGGCAAGCAGGTCGGAATGGGCGCCGACCGGCGCATAGATGCGGCAGCGCGTACCCTCGGCCCGCCGCGCCGTCTCGTGCAGCGCCTCGCCCATGCCGTGCAGGCGCTGGAACTCGAAGGAGTCACGATCCCCGGCCATCGACAGGATGGCGGCGACGGTGTGGGCGTTGTGGGTGGCGAATTGCGGATAGATGCGGTCGGTCATCGACAGCAGCTTTTTCGCGCAGGCGAGGTAGGACACGTCGGTGTTGGCCTTGCGGGTGAACACCGGATAGCCGTCGAGCCCGAGCGCCTGCGCCCGCTTGATCTCGGTGTCCCAATAGGCGCCCTTGACCAGCCGCACCATGATGGTGCGGTCGTGCTTCTTCGCCAGCGCATAGAGCCAGTCGATGACGAAGGCGGCGCGCGGACCATAGGCCTGGACGACAACGCCAAAACCGTCCCAGCCGGCGAGTTCCGGCTCCGCCAGCACCCGCTCGATTACGTCGAGTGACAGGTCGAGGCGGTCGGCCTCCTCGGCGTCGACATTGAGGCCCATGCGCGAATGGCGTGCCGCCAGCGCCAGCGACAAAAGCCGCTCGGCCATCACGGGCAGCATCTTTTCCTTCTGCGTCACTTCATAGCGCGGATGCAGCGCCGAAAGCTTGACCGAGATGCCGTGGTTCTGTCGGATGTCGGGACCATTGGCGCCGGCATCGAGCGACGAGATGGCGTCGGCATAGGCCTTGAGATAGCGCAAGGCGTCGGCCTCGGTGCGAGCCGCTTCGCCCAGCATATCGAAGGAATAGAGATAGCCTTTCTGGGTCATTGGCCGGCCGCGCTTGACGGCCTCGGCAATGGTGCGGCCGAGCACGAACTGCTCGCCCATTTCGCGCATGGCGGCAGCGACCGCCCTGCGGATGACCGGCTCGCCCAGCCGGCGCACCATGGCGCGCAGCGTGCCTTCGATGCCGTCCTCGCCTTCCTCGAGCACTCGACCGGTCAGCATCAGCGCCCAGGTCGACGCATTGACAAAGATCGAGCTCGAGCCGCCCGAATGCGCCGACCAGTCATGCGGCGCGATCTTGTCGGCGATGAGGTCGTCCATGGTCTCGGTGTCGGGTACCCGAAGCAGCGCTTCGGCCAGACACATCAGCGCCACGCCCTCCTTGGTGGAGAGGCCGTAAGCGGACAGGAAGACCTCCATCAACCGCGGATCGGACGAGCCGCGCACCGCCCGCACCAGATCGGCGGCGCGGGCCGAGATCGCCTTCCGCTCTTTCTCCGAAAGCCCTGTCGCTTCGGCCAGCCGCTTCACCGCCTCGTCTTCGTCGGGCAAATAATTGGCACGGATCTGCTGGCGGATGGCATCGAGCGCTGGCATGACGGTCCTGTAGAGCGAGCATCAGAGAGCGGTCCGGCGGTCACCGGACCGAATGGCGCAAGCTAGCACAAAGCGTGGTTTCGGTCGGTCCAAAGAAATCGACACGGCAGGTCGATTGAACTATCATGGGCCGGATTTTCCGCCAACTTGACCACAGAATCGATGAACGAAGACCAATTGGACCGCATCGACAGGAACATCCTGTCGGCGCTGGGCAGCGACGGCCGGCTTTCCATGTCGGAACTCGCGGCCAAGGTCGGCCTGTCGAAGACGCCGGTGCAGGCGCGGGTCAAGCGGCTGGAAAAGGACGGTATTATCCGCGGCTACCAGGCGATCATCGATCGCGAGCGCATGGGCGAAGGCCATGTCGCCTTCGTCCAGGTGAAATTGTCCGACACCCGCTCGGCCGCGCTCGACGCCTTCAACCGCGCCGTGCAGACGGTGCCGGAGATCGAGCAATGCCACATGATGGCGTCGAGCTTCGACTATCTCCTGAAAGTCCGCACCACCGACATCGCCGCCTACCGCCGCGTGCTCGGCGAGCGCATCTCCGCCCTGCCCCACGTCGCCCAGACCTCGACCTTCGTGGCGATGGAGACGGTGAAGGATCGGTAGGCGCGCTGGTGCGGTAACGAACCTTCGATGCCGGCGGGACAGCGCCCCCCTCTGTCCTGCCGGACATCTCCCCCACTTGGGGGGAGATCGGCGACTTCGGCGACAGTGCCCCTTTTCTTGAATGTTGAAATTGGCGAAAGCCGAGGGGACAGCCAATCTCCCCCCTCGTGGGGGAGATGTCCGGCAGGACAGAGGGGGGCGCGAAGGATCGCTACCGAGAAGCTTGTCCTTGGGTGCCTCACTCCGCCAGCGTCTTCAAAAACGCCACCAGCGCCGCGCGCTCGCGGTTCGAAAGCTGCAGCGGGTGGACCTCGGATACACCCTCGACACTGGCCGGCGCTTTCGAATAATGCGCCACCACCTCGTCGAGCGAGGAAAATTGCCCGGCATGCATGTAGGGCGCACGGGTGGCGGCGCCGCGCAGCGACGGCGTCTTGTAGGCGCGGACGAGTTCCGGTCCGGCCTTGACCATGAAGCGCAGCTCGCCACAGGCGCTGGCGTCGCCATCGCGAAACGCGCCGAAACAGTTGAACGGATCGGCCTCGACCTGCGCCACCGCGTCTATGCGGCCGCGATCCGGCGGCAGATTCGCCACCGGCGGCACGCCGGTGCTGTGAAAACCGCCGTCGGTGAAACGCGGCCCGGTATGGCACGTCACGCAATTGGCCTTGCCGATGAACAGTTTTAGCCCGAGGATTTCTTCGGGCGACAAGGCATCGTCGCCCTGCGGCGCCTGTA
This sequence comes from Mesorhizobium sp. WSM4842, assembly GCF_055901575.1. NCBI lineage: Bacteria > Pseudomonadati > Pseudomonadota > Alphaproteobacteria > Hyphomicrobiales > Phyllobacteriaceae > Mesorhizobium > Mesorhizobium sp. WSM4842. Next base: position 3,975,112 of record NZ_CM148372.1, on the reverse strand, counting down.
TACCGGTATCCAAAGCGGCGGCGAACCGGTCGAAGCGCGTCTGCGGTCGCGCGATCGATCGCTCGAAGGCGGCGATCGCCTTGCCGATATTGGCGAAGACGCGGTTGACGTCCTCGGCTTGCGCATCGGACATGGCATTCCAGGCAGCCTTCTCGGCATCGCTGCCGAGCGGACTGGCATTGGCCGGCACATTTGAAAGGTCGGGCAGCGGCCCGAAGATGCGCTCGTAGCGCTCGCCGAATCGCGCCTTGATATAGTGCGCGTAGGCGGCGCGGTTGCCGGCCTGCTCCAGCGGATTTTCCAGCGGCGCCAGCGCCTGCGCCCAGAGACTGTCGCGCCGCCCGTCCCAGAAGAACCATGCGTCATGCGCAACGCTGGCCAGCGGCATGGTGCGCCGGTTGGTGCGGCCGACACCAACCGCTCGCGGCAGATCGTCCTGGAACTGCCGGTCGATCTTGTGGCAGGTCGAGCAGGAAACCTTGCCGTCGCCGCTCAGCCCGACGTCGAAGAACAGCGTCGCGCCGAGCGCGGCGGCGGCCGGCACATCGGCGAAGCGATTGGTGGTGTCGGTCTTCAGCGGCGGCAGCGCTGACAGCGCCAGCGAGGCGATGGTCTTCTTTTCGGCATCGGAAAACTCAGGCTTGCCGCAGCCGGCAAGCAGAGTCATCGCCAGCAGCGCAAAAAGTCGCGAAAAGCGGCTCATCTTGCTCCAGCGCTCAGAGCAACACATTGAAGACCACCGTGTCGGATCCGGCCGCCGCGGAAATGGCGAAATGCAGTTGCCACAATCCGCTCATTGTGAATTTCACCCCGCCGATGCGATAGCGGCCATCGCCCAGATAATCGGTCGCATGCGGGCTGGTCGGCAGACCGTGCCTGTGCTGCGGCATGCCGCCGGAAATCGTGATCGCAGCGCCCTCCACCGGGGTTCCCGCACCTGTCTTGAGGGTCAGCAGCCAGGATTGCAGTTCGCCTTGACGGACAACGCCCCGCTCCGGTTCGAAACTGGCCACGAACAATCCGTTCGCCGTCCTTTTCGAGTGGCCAATTTCGGAACCGGCAAGCCGGGGCGCTTGCGGCGCGGTCAGAAAGACGGCGGCGAGAATGCCGGCCAGCAAGGCAGCCAGACCAAGACCTGCCAGAACATAACGCCATAACGATGCCAAACCGTTTCCTCTTCCGGAGATAACGTCTCGCTGCGCAGCTTGCGTCCCGCCGTCCGCATGAGAAAACGCCGCTGGCGCAAAAATCCACCATGGCCAAGCATGGCGCTGCCGCTCACAAAAAGCTACAGCACCGGGTCTTGGTTTTGTGCATGTCGTTATCCCAAAACCGCTGCGCAAGCTTTCGGGCGACATGCATCAGGAGAGAGATTCATGACAGGAAACGGCGTCGCCTCGATCGGTGAATGCATGCTCGAACTTTCAGGCCAGGCGGGGCCGAACTGGCGCATGGGTTTTGCCGGCGACACGTTCAATACGCTGTGGGCGCTGCATGCGCTGAGCGGCGACCGGCCCGCGACCTATGTGTCGGCCTTCGGCGACGATCCGTTCTCGCGCGACCAGATCGGTTTCTTTGCGCAAAACGGCATCGGCATCGGCGCCAGCCCGATCATAACAGGCGCACGGCCCGGTCTCTATGCGATCACACTGACCGGCGCCGAACGCTCCTTCACCTACTGGCGCGGCGATGCGGCCGCAAGGCAGCTTGCCTCCGACGCGGCTGCCTTGGCGAAAAGCCTTGAAAATCAGGCGCTTGTTTACTTTTCCGGAATCACTTTGGCAATTCTGGATGACGCCGCGCGCAACACGCTGCTGACCGCGGTGGCCAAGGCGCGCGCCGCCGGTTCGCTTGTCGGCTTCGATCCCAACTACCGGCCGCGGCTGTGGCGCCGGCGCGAGGAAGCGCAGACCGCGATCCTCGATGCCCTCGCAGTCACCGACATCGCGCTGCCGACCTTTCCCGACGAGCAGATGCTGTTCGGCGACGCAGCGCCGCAAGCAACCGCGGAACGGCTGGGAAAGCTGGTCGGCGAAGTCGTCGTCAAGAACGGCGAGGAGCCGGCGCTGATCGCCGCAAACGGGACCCCGCAACCCGTTCCGGCCGTGCATGTCGCCGCCCCCGTCGACACGACCGGCGCCGGCGATTCCTTCAATGGCGCCTATCTCGCCGCCCGGCTTGCCGGCCATCTCCCGACCGAGGCTGTGCTGCGCGCGCATCGCGTCGCCGCAGCTGTCGTCCAGGTGCGCGGCGCGCTGGCGCCATTCGAGACGTTAAGGGCGGCGTTCGAAGTTTAATGCATGTCGCGCAAAAGCTTGCCCTCGGGCCCGACCCAGGGCCCGACCCGAGGGTGCGCAGCGGTTTTGCGATAACGACATGCATAAAAACAAGAACTAAAGCGCGTTGCATGAATCCATTCAAACGCGACGCGCTTTAGGATCAAAACGCAATCAGACTGGCTGCCGCCAACGGCTGACAAGCTTGCAGCCAAAGGCGATCGCTATCCGCGCTTTTCGATGACGCCATACAGGACGTTGCGGTTCTCGCCAAAGAACACCTGCGCCTCGACGGTGTTGCGGTCGACGCTGGCGTTGATGATGTTCCACATATCGACTTCCGACCGCAGCAGCAACACCCAGTTCATGAACGTCTCCCGGTAGCCGGCGTCAGGGTTGCCCTCTGCATAGTTCGCGAAAAGGAACTTCCCGTTCGGCTTCAACATCTGCAGGCAGGTTTTCGTGAGCTTCACGGCGACGTTGTGCGCAAGGTAGTCGTAAAGGCCGGAGGCGTAGATGAAGTCGAACTTGCCAAGCTTGTGACCCCGCATGAGCACGGTTCGTACCGAACCGTCGATGGCCTCTACCGCGGTGCCCTGGAAGTCGCGCGTGATCAATCCAACGCTCTGAGGATCCTGATCGAGCGCAACCCAGCGCTTGAGACGGCCCTCCTGCAAGGCGGTCGAGCGATTGGCCTCCCTTAAATGGCCGGCCGCAATCGCCAGGACCTCGGCTTCTGGTCCATTCCTGGTCGCAATCTCATCGACATATCGGGTTAAAAGATCGCGTCGTTCCCGGGCCGCGACGCACGACGGTACATCCTTGGTATGGCTATAGAGCGCCTTGCCGATTTCCGAGGCGTTTGCCACGCTCTCGGCCACGTGCGGATCACAATAGATGTAGTCGAGCAACTGCGCGTCGCCAGAATAACCTCTGGGCTTGTCATGGGACCACCGCGTAAGCGGATCCTCAAGAAAGTACTCCAGGACCGGGTGATTCCGCACTACCGGTATCAATGCTTGCCAAACGTCAGGATGAACCTTGGAACGCATTGCTTCGAGATACGACATCAGACGGCGAATGATCTCCGCGGGGTCCTTTCGTTGCTCGACTTGCTGATGTGTCGTGTGGAGAATGAGCGCAAGCTCTACGCGAGCGGTTTCGAACGCTTCGCTGTGAGGCTCGAGCTTTCTTCGAGGGAGACTGGCGGCGATCATCTCGGCAGTAATCAGACTTTTGCCATCGAGGATGGTTGCCACCACATAACTCCATAGTTACAATTAACTAGATATTAGCTAGATATTGCGTAAAATTTTATCTTTGCCAAGCCACATCTCCAGCATTTTAGCGATGTCGTTAATTTCCCGCCAACCATGCTGGTTCTTTGGACGCCTCGCGGGTCGGATTCCGGATACGAGTTAACGAAAACCTATTTGCGCGACTGCATATTGTTGCGAGGCGCCGCAATCGCTGTCGCGCCCGAGGAGTCGGCCGGCATTGGGGGCAGAAGCTAGAAATGAGTTCGGAATACAAAGCCCCGTTCAAATGGGGTTTGTGGTGACGAACGAATGCGCGTCATCCGCATTGGCCGATATAGCCCATGCGGAACCGTTCGAACCGCGCTACGAGCCGCGGTCCGACGAGCTCCGCAACCTCTACCGAGAGGAAGGCCAAGCGAAGCGAAGAATGGACGCCAGGCCAGGGCTTTGGATCGCCGTTGCCATCTATCTGCTGTTTTCGGCAACGGATCTGCTGCTGATTCCGGACGTGGCACTCTATACGATCACGGCACGCTTCGCGGTCGGAGTGACTGCACTCTCGATCCTGGAAGCACAACTTCGCCAGGGAGTCGGAACGGAATGGATTGACGTGACTTGCGCTGGAGCCATCATCTTTGGCTATGTTGGGTGGCTGTGCCCAGCGGTCATGGGTGCGGACAAGGAAAGCGTCTCGTATTATATGGTCTTTGGCACCATCTTCATGATGAGCGCCAATCTCTTCTTCACGTTTAAATTCAGCCTGTCTATTGTAACTTCTGCAATAATTTTGGTAATATTGTATGTCGTAAACTATTTTGTGCCGTCTACATTAATGTACAAAATGGTATTTGGAGCTTTCTACATTTCATGCTTCACATTTACGTCTTACGTAAACTGGAAGCTGAACGAGGAACGCTACAACGTCTTCCTGAATGCCCTCGAAGCCAAAATCCAGCACAAGGAGGCCACCGAGCGCGGACAGGCGCTGTTGAATCTGTCGAGAACCGATCCGCTTACGGGTCTGGAGAATCGGCGGGCGATTGACGAGAAGCTGCGGGACTACTGGAGCGACTGGCAAAGGTCTGGCAGAAGTTTTGTGGCGATCCTCATCGACGTGGACTTCTTCAAAAGGTTCAATGACTATTACGGACATCAAGAAGGCGACCGCTGCCTGATTCTTGTCGCCAATGCCCTTGCCGAGATGATTAAGCAGTACAATGGCTCAATCGGCCGCTACGGCGGTGAGGAATTCATTGTCCTGGCTCGCATGGAGAAAAGAGAACAGGTCGCGGATATTGCCGAAGCCATTCGAAGCACGGTGGAGAACCTCGCGCTTCCCCACGAGCAGCGCAGAGACGGTATCTCGGTTGTGACGGTGAGCGTTGGCGCTGCAGTCACCAGGCCGCAGATTGGCGCCAAGCTGGAAAAAATCATCCACGAGGCCGATCGCGCGCTCTATCTGGCAAAAGCAGGCGGTCGAAATTGTACATGGCTGTTCGATCCAAACGATCCCCAGAGCAGCGACGAGAGCGAGAATATTGCGGCTTTGCTGAAGATCGCGATCGGCCAGGACCTCGTTTCACTCGTTTACCAGCCTATCCAGAATATCGCGTCGGGCCGAGTTGAAGCCGTCGAGGCTCTGATGCGCCTTAGAATGCTGGACGGTACATCGGTGCCGCCGAGCCTCTTCATTCCCGTCGCGGAACGAACTGGTGCGGTCCTGGCGCTCGGGCGCTGGGCAATAAGGACAGTATGCACTGAGCTTCTGGCGGACGATCACGTCCGTGTCGTCAGCGTCAACGTCTCTCCGATTCAGCTCAAGACGCCCGGCTTCGCGGCTTCTGTTGCGACCATTTTGAGCGAGACTGGCGTAGCCGGCAGCAGGCTGGCCCTCGAAATCACCGAAGGGCTGGAGATGGAGATGCACTCCGGCATTCTTCGCTGCATCAGCGACCTGAAGCTGCTAGGGATCAGGATATGGCTTGATGACTTCGGGACCGGCTTCGCTGGCCTGTCGTGGCTTCGTCTCATCGATTTCGATACGGTGAAGGTCGACCGCTCGTTTCTGCATGACTGCGGCACCCCGAGGGGCAAGGCGATGCTGCAAGACATTATTGCCCTGGTCCGAAATCGCGGCCATAAAATCCTGGTCGAAGGGGTCGAAACCGACGAGCAGATGGCCCTTCTACGCGAATTTGACATAGATAAAATCCAGGGCTTCCACGTCGGCCGCCCTGCTCCCGCCGCCAGTTTCCGGGCGAGACCGATCACCTACAAACGCCCATTTTCGGTCGTTAAGTCCGCATGAACAGCGGCGGAGCGATCTGAGCTCCTGCAAGCGATCACCCCGCGCTCCCTCTGCAGATGATCCAGCGGCTGGCCGAGAATCTTGCCGTTTGAAATCGGCCAGCGGGAACGAGCACAGGGCGCCATTAGCGGTCGTTGCTGACCCTCTCATTCAATGTCGACAGTTCGTGGAGAAGCCGTCGTTCCAGGTCCGTCTTAGTGCTTTGCTCAACGTGGCCAGCGGTCGACTTCGCAACAGAAGCATGATTGTGAGTCGCGATGCGAAGTGGTTGTTCCCGTTGGTTGCTTGTAAGGAGCAAATTCGCACCACATCAATTTGCCGACGGCCCCTCCCCGAATAGATGCGGTTGCGAGTCGATTGCGAAACAATCCGTTTAATGCTAATGCAAATCATTCTCATTTGCATTTGTGGTGACGGTTATGTCCGAGGTCAGCATGTGGTTCCGCGAAAAGATCAGCAGGCGTGGACTGCTGTGGGGCGGCCTAGCGGCGGCCGGAGGCTCGGCGATAGCGGGAACGGCGGCTGGCCAATCGGCCCATTCCGGCCATGGGGCCACGTCGGCCGCGGGCGCTGCACCGCCTCCAGCGCATTTGGCCGCCCACGGATCGATGATCACCGTCGGAGACGTGGACAACGAGCGCAACGGTTTCGATCCTTCCCGGATGGTGACGGACTGGGAAACGGGCTCGGTGTCGACGCTTCCCGACGGACGAATCCTTCGGACTTTCGAGATCGAGGCGGTTGACAAGGAAATCGAAATCGCGCCGGGGATCATGTTCCCGGCCTGGACCTACAACGGGCGGGTGCCCGGGCCTGCGCTCAGGGCGACCGAAGGCGAGCACCTGCGGATGGTCTTCCGCAACTCCGGCTCGCATCCCCACTCCATGCACTTCCACGGCATCCATGCCGCAAGGATGGACGGCGTCCCCGGTGCAGGCTTGATCGATCCGGGAGAAGAATTCGTCTACGAGTTCGACGCCAGGCCCTTCGGCTGCCATCTCTATCACTGCCATGCGCTGCCCCTGAAGCGGCATATCCACAAGGGCATGTACGGCCTTTTCGTCATCGACCCGGATCCGGCCCGCCATCCGGAGCTTGCCGATGTCGCCCGTTCCCGCTTGCTCGGCACGCCCGAGAACGCCGAATGGCAGGAATTCGCCATGGTGATGAACGGCTTCGACACCAACTTCGACAACGGGAACGAAGTCTATGCGGTGAATACCGTCGCACACGCCTACATGAAGCGGCCGATCAGGATCGTCCGCAACCGCCCAGTCCGCATCTATCTGGCCAATGTCGTCGAGTTCGATCCCATCAACTCGTTCCACTTGCACGCCAACTTCTTCGACTATTTCGAACAGGGGACGACGCTCACGCCGACCTTGAGGACGGTCGACTTGATCACTCAGGTGCAGGCGCAGCGGGGAATCCTCGAGTTTACCTACAAGGATCACGAGACCGGTCTCTACATGTTCCACCCGCATCAGTCGGAGTTCACCGAACTCGGCTGGACGGGCATGTTCGACGTGGTGGAGGCGGTCGCATGAACGAGGTCTCGCACATCGCCGCCGCCGACCCGACCGCTCCCGTCGGCTCCGGAAAATCGCGCGCCGCTTTGCTGTGGCTGATCCTGCCGCTGGCCGCCCTCGGCCTGGCGATCACCTGGCTAGTGGTCTCTGACCCGCTCAGAAACTTCGGGAACGGCGCTCCGCCTGTGGAGAGCCTGACTTTCGAGCGGACGATCCTTTCGTCCGACGGCATCCGTGTCCTGGTCCGCGCCGGTGGCTCGGAGCCGATGACGATCGCCCAGGTCCAGGTTGACGACGCATACTGGCAGTTCACGCAGGAACCCGCAGGACCGCTCGCCCGCGGCGCTACGGCATGGATCCACCTGCCCTTCCCCTGGGTGCTGGGGGAGGCGCATGCCATCAACATCGTCACCAAAACCGGAGCGACGTTCGGGCACGAGATCGCGGTCGCCGTGCCTACCCCGACGCGGGATGCAAGGAGCCTCGCCTCCCAGGCGCTGCTAGGCGTGTTTGTCGGCCTTGTTCCAGTCGCCATCGGAATGATGTTTTTTCCAGCGCTGCGCGGAGTCGGCCGCAACGGCATGAATTTCCTGCTCGCCCTGACTGTCGGCCTGCTGGCGTTCCTGTTAGTCGACGCCACGGCTGAAGCTTTCGAACTGGCGGCCGAGTCCGCCGCAATATTCCAGGGACAGGCCATGGTCGTCCTCACAGCCGCTGCGAGTTTCCTCCTGCTGATGGCGGCCGGCCGCCGCGACGGAGTGCCGACCGGACTTGCGCTCGCCACCTTCATCGCGCTTGGAATCGGCCTGCACAATCTTGGCGAGGGGCTGGCCATCGGCGCTGCGTTCGCGGCAGGCGCGGCCGGATTGGGCACTTTCCTGGTGTTGGGCTTCATGCTGCACAACATCACCGAAGGCATCGGCATTTCCGCGCCGATGCTGAAGAAGCGCCCGCCTCTGTGGACCTTCGTCGGCTTGGCGCTTCTGGCGGGCGGTCCCGCCGTCATCGGCCTTTGGATCGGAAGCCTGGCCTATGCGCCGCAGTGGTCGGCGCTGGCTCTCGCGGTCGGAGCGGGAGCCATTCTGCAGGTCATCGTCGAGGTCACTGCGTACCTGATGAGGTCGGACGGGAGAGGCCCTGCGGCGCTTACGGCGCCAGCCACGATGGCGGGATTGGCCGCAGGCGTCTCGTTCATGTATGTGACCGCTATGCTCGTCAAAGTCTGATCTGCCGCGGCGACAGCTTGTCCGGTCGCTCCTGCCGGATTGTCGCCTGTGAACTGCGGGCGCGGAGATCGGTTGCGGCAAATAAAAAAAAAAAGGTCGGCTTGGGTCCAACGTGCGTCGCCCCGGCTACCCGGCGTCAATCGACCGACAACCTTGCCGTTTGAGTCGGCCGGGCGAGCACAGAGCGCCGGTTCCGGACATTCGCGACCGCTCCTCGTAGCGGAGCTTCGCGCTACGGTCGCGATCGGGGACCCTCAGACCGACCGCCGCCGCCCGTCGGATCCACCGGACCAGGCCTGGCTCATTGCTTCGTGTTCGCCTCCCGGAACGCCGCCTCTCCGGCGTCCGACACCTCGGCCCACTTCTTGTCGGCCGCTGGATCCGCGGCGTAGCTGTCATGCCAGTTCCACCACTTGTAGGTCGGGGTCTGGGGATAGCCCTCGGGCGAGTCCTCCCAGACCTCCTGCCGGCCCAGCGGGGTGATGTCGAGGTAGTTCCAGGTGCCTCCCATCTGCTCGTCGCCGCGGTTGTTGATGAAGTAGGTACGGAATACGCGGTCGCCGTCGCGGATGAACACGTTGTGGCCGTGCCACTCGTCCACGCCGAAATCGGCGTCGAAGCTGTCGGTGAGAGTGAACCACGGCATCTCCCAGCCCATCCGCGCCTTCAGCCGCGCGATATCAGCCTGAGGCGCACGCGAGACGAAGACAAGGGTGGTGTCACGGGCGTTCAGGTGGGCGACGTGGGCGACCTGGTCGGCCACCAGGGAGCAGCCGCGGCAGGCGTGGTCGGGCCAGCCGAACACTCCCGGCTCGAAGAAGGCGCGGTAGACGATCAGCTGACGCCGACCGTCGAACAGGTCGAGCAGGCTGGCCTTTCCGTCAGGCCCCTCGAACGCATAGGTCTTCTCCACCGCCATCCACGGCATCCGCCGGCGCTCGGCGGCCAACGCGTCACGGGCGCGGGTCTGGGCCTTTTCCTTCACGAGCAGCTGCTCGCGGGCCGCCTCCCACGCCTGCGGCGACACGACCGGTGGTGTGTGCATGGCAGTCTGTCCGCTTTTCCGTCCGCTCTTGGCTAATGAAGTCATGGCTTTGATACCTCCTGATCTGGGCGAATTCCCGCGCCTCATGGCTGAAACGCGGTTCCATTCGCTGCTCATCGCTCGTTTTTTCGGCATGAGGTAGTTTGGCACCGGAAAGCGAACAGTGGGAGTAACAAGTGTGGCGCTATTCCGATGCCGTCTTGACCGGCCAGCATCTGAAACCCTCCGCACGAAAAGACATCGGCATTTCAGATAGTTCCATCGGAACAAGAAAGCGGTACGGGACGTTACTTGAGGTCGGGGATACCGTCACGAGTAACACACTGGCCACAGCGGCGGACACGGCTGAGCACTTAAAGGAACGAACCACCGGCAAACTCAGGACGTTTGCCAAACGCAATTCGCAACTCGACGGAAACGCAGTTTGATCGCCAGCGTCCTCGGTCCCACCCCGAACACCAGATTGTCCGGCCGAACACGAAGCTCCGAAATGGCTTCGCCGATCGACAAAATTCTGGCTGGCGACGCCCCCCTGAAAATGGAAATTGGGGGAGCCGATTGGTGGACGGTTCATCGCGGCTTGTCGCCTATCCTGGGTACGGCCATTCACAACGGTCATGAGGTCCGCGGTGCCGTCGAGGCGTTGCTGGCGATCTCCGACGACGACCGGTTGCGGGAGGAAGATCCTTTCACCGAGTTCGTCATTCGAGATGTACCCAACCGTATCGTATTCCACCGGTCGCGTTTCGAGGTCGACCTCAACCGCGCTCGCGAGGCGGCGGTCTACCTCTCGCCCGAACAGGCCTGGGGCATGGACATCTGGAGCGAGAAACCCGCGCCCGAAACGGTCGAGGATTCGCTCCGTGTGCACGACGACTATTATTCGATGCTAAGACAGGTTTTACGCGGGCTTGAAGAGCGCCATGGACGTTTCGTCGTGCTCGACATTCACAGCTACAATCACCGTCGTGGCGGGCCAGACGCGGCGCCATCCGATCCGGAAACCGCGCCTGATATCAACATCGGCACCTTCTCTATGGACCGTGAACGATGGGCACATGTCGTTGAACCGTTCATAGCCGCGTTGCGCATGTTCGAGTTCCGCGGGCGCCGGATGGACGTGCGCGAGAATGTCGCTTTTGAAGGCAGGGGTGAGCAAACGCGGTTCATTCACGAAGCCTTCCCGGAGACCGGCTGTGCTGTCGCCGTCGAGTTAAAAAAATTCTTCATGGACGAATGGACCGGATTGCCCGATCAGGCCGCGCTGGTCGCGATGCGTGCTATGATCCGTTCAACGCTGCCGATCCTGGAGGATAGACTGCAAGCGACGAGATGAGCAAAGCGCGAGTAAGCGACAGGCCGGCGAAAGCGCTCGATATGGCGCTTGTAGAAGATGTTCTCGCCGATATCGACGCTGGGAAACCGGTTCGGCGAGATCTTGAAGGTGGCGGGCGCCTCCACATCGATCGCGCGCTTCCCTTCCTTTGCATTCATTTGATCGACGGGCGTGAAGACGATGCGGCGCGGGATGTGGCATCGTCCAACGCGTCTTACCTTATCACTCCCGATCTGGATGCCGCCGTTCTGGTAATCGAAGCCATAGGCTCCGCCATGGCGAAACGCTTCGGCGCCTTCGTGCTGCTGGACGTCGGCGAGTTGGAACGGGATAGGCTACTCAGCGATGACGCCCCGTTTCTTCCACCTTTCGAGATCACGCTTTCCGCCACCGATCAACGAGCGATCCGCACTGCCCTCGACAGCTTTGCTTCGGCGGTCGAGAGCGTGGAGGTCAAGTTCCGTTCTCCGCGTCTCGATAAACGTCGTTCAGCGGACGACCCGCACGCGCGCCTTGCTGCGCGTCTCATTGGCCTTCCCTGTCTCACCGTGCGTTTCGCGCCGATCTATCGACAGCCCGACTCCGACGAGATCTATCCCGATCTGCGGGCAAGACTGATCGCCAATATCTTCGATGCCGGACTGCAGGCCATTGCCGCCTTCGTCAAAGCCACCGGCATTCTGAGCCTGCCAACGCACCGCGCGCTCGGAAGGCAGGCCTTCGTCGACTCAGTCAGCCGCGCCGATCGGAGCATCGACGACATCGTGGCGACCTTCGACTTTCTTCTGGCTGTAACACCGATCAACGCCGACGCGGCGTGGCGGGAATTCGAGGCCAGCAGATTCCAGCATGCGCCAAGGTTCCTCTATCGGCCGCTGGCCGTTCAGGTGGATGTCGAGAAGAGCAAGCTCTTCTCGATCGACTTCGATCGCTTTGAGGATCCCGTGCTTTTCAACCTATATCGCGAAAAGCAGCAGGAACTCGATCTGCAACTTTCGATGCTGTCCGCCCGGGAGACGACACGTTTCGTCGAGTTGGGCCGCGCGCTCTACGGGCGTGTCGAGCCTGCATTGTTTGATGCTGCGAAAGACATTCTGGCGAAAACGGCGAATGCAGGAGGCAACCAGGTGGGGGATGGCGAGCACGGCGAAAGCGCCGATTGCTTTTTCGTAGAGCGCCAGGCGCGTTCGATGATCGAAATCTATCGCAGGCAGCATTCCGGTTTCGAACCGATGATCGAATTGCGCGACGATCTGCCGGCTGGCCTGATGGTTTCGGGTTCCCGCCTTCTAATCTCACGCAGTACAAACATGGCGCGCCACAGGGTCGAGGCGCTGCTCAGCCATGAGATCGGTGTCCATCTGCTGACCTACTTCAATGGGTCGGCTCAAGGGCTGCGCCTCTTCCGATCGGGCCTTGCCGGATATGAGGGCGTGCAGGAAGGGCTCGCGGTCTTCGCCGAGTATCTGGCAGGCGGCATGACAAGAGGGCGTGTGCGTCTCATCGCCGCTCGCGTGGTTGCTTGCGCGGCCATGCTCGAGGGTGCATCGTTCCAGGAAACCTTCCTGGTTCTGGTTCGCGACTACGGTTTCACCGAAATTGGCGCTTTCAATCTGACCCTTAGGCTATTTCGTGGTGGTGGCCTCGCGAAGGACGCGATCTACCTGCGCGGCCTCTTCGAGGTGCTCGACCATCTCGGAAAGGGCGGAGCGCTCGATCCGTTCTGGATGGGGAAGATTTCGGCGTCGCATTTTGGTGTCATGCAGGAATTGAACCTGCGCGGCCTGCTCAGGGCGCCAGAGATAACGCCTGCCTTTTTGTTCGATCCGCAGGCAGAGCGGCGTCTCGAAAAGGCACGATCGGGGCTCTCGCCAGTCGAAATGATCGCAACCTAGGGGCTCTTGATGCGCATTGCATTCTTCGTCAATTCGATCGAACGCGAAACGCCTCACTATACAACCACCTTGCTCGCACTGGGGGCGCTCAGCCGCGGTCACGAAATCTCCTATCTGACGCCCGACGATTTCGTGCTGCGTCCCGACGACAGCCTCATGGTCCGCGCTATCACTTTGCCGAGCTCGACTTACAAGAAGCCGGAGACGCTGTACAAGGATTTGCAGAGCGACAGGACCGAGATCAAGACGATCGACGTTCGCGAGATCGACATCATCTTTCTGCGGAACGACCCCTCGCTGGACGCCGCCGATCGCCCGTGGGCAGTGAATGTCGGCGCGATGTTCGGGCGCCTTGCGGCCGAGCGCGGCGCGCTCGTCGTCAACGATCCGGGTGGGCTGGCCCTCGCTCAAAACAAGCTCTACTTCCAGGACTTTCCCAAAGCCGTGCGACCGGTCACGCTGATTTCCAAGAGCATCGAAGAGATCCGCGCCTTCATCAAGCAGCAGCCCAAAGGCGCTATCGTCAAGCCACTGCAGGGATCCGGCGGCAGGAACGTCTTCAAGATCGACTCGCCAAAGGACGCCAACCTCAACCAGATCTTCGAAGCGGTCAGCGGGGAAGGCTATCTGATTGCGCAGGGCTACCTGCCCGAAGCCAAGGCCGGCGATGTCCGTCTCTTCGTGATGAATGGAAAGGCGCTGGAACGCGACGGCAAATATGCCGCCTTTCGCCGCGTGCCTGCAAAGGGCGAGGTTCGCTCCAACATCCACGTCGCGGGCACCGCCGAGAGGGTGGAGGTAACGAACAACATGCTTTCCGTCGCCGAGATGGTGCGACCGAAACTCGTTCAGGACGGGATGTTCCTCGTTGGGCTCGATATTGTCGGAGACAAGCTCCTGGAGATCAATGTGTTCACTCCTGGCGGGCTTTCGAGCATGTCGGAAATGTACCAAACAAATTTTGCCGAGAGCGTGATCATCTCCCTCGAAAACAAGCTTTCAATACGAGCCGCTTATCCCGCCTCGATGTCCAATCGAGAACTGGCGGCATTATGAATTGTCGGGGAACCACAAGTAAAACTGTAACGCGACAGAGCGTTCGGCCAAAAGACGCTCTAATGCATGTCGCGCAAAAGTGCGCAGCGGTTTTGCGATAACGACATGCATAAAAACAAGAGCTTAAAGCGCGTCGCATGAATCCGTTCGAACGCGACGCGCTTTAGTGGTGAAATCCTGACGCTTGGTACCGTTTGTGAAAAGCGGAAATGGGTGATTTCGTGCGGTCGATTGCCGACTGGAAACGAGCAACCAGCGCCAAAAGCGGTCATCCACCGCCAGTTCTCGAATGACCGCAGTGAGGCCGGAAGCAGTAGGTCCGCTTGTGGTGTAGGAAGGCTGATAGCGGACGTTCAACTCCCAAGTTCCGATGTCGTGAGTGACCCAAAGGTGACATTTGCCGGTCACCGGTTCCCGTCGTGCGTTCTGGGAGTGCTTCTACCGCAAGGCACTATCCTTCGCGCCAATGAAATGGTCTGGTTCCAAGAGACCCTATTGGCGCAACTTAGCTATTCATGAATGCGACGTTTGACCCAAGGCGGAAAAGATTTCGAGTGGCCAACCCATGAGTGCCCCCTCGGGAATCGAAATGCTCCTTCGCTGGCTTCGTAGGCTGCCGATTCCCAACGATCGCATCGGGCATCTCGTACTGAGCGCCTTCCTGCTCGCGACCGCAAACACCTTCGGTTCCTCCTTGGCGGCTGCCCGGTTTCTATCGACCCAAGGCGGCGAGGGGATCGCGATTTACTACATGGTGTTCGCTCTCGTCTCGATTCCCGCGTGGGTTGTCTATGCCCGGATGATCGACCGCGGCAGCCGTGTTGTCCTGCTGCAGCGGTTCATGGTCGCCGTCATTGTGATGACAGCATTGTTGATCCTCGCCAGCGGGTTTGGCGGTACGGCAGCGGACTATGCGCTCTACGCGGGAATCAGCGTGTTGGAGTCGCTGCTCTACAGCGTCTTCCAAGTGGTGTTGATCGACTATCTGACTGCGCGCGAAATGACGCGCTATTCGACGCGTGTCGCTGTCGCCTTGTCCGCAGGGGGCATGGTGGGTGGCAGCCTCGCCGGCTTGCTTGCAGGTTTCGTATCGCCCTTCTGGCTGCTCTTCGGCATGCCGCTGATACTGTGCCTCTGCCTCGCGCATCTGGCCTGGCTGTCTCTCCGCTGGAAGCCGGCGGGCGAAAGGGAGGAGCAGGGAGAGTCCGGAATACTTGAAAACCTTCGCAGCATAGGCAGCATGATGCGGGGATTTTTAATAGCGATTCTGCTTTCAACCGCACTTTTCCTGAATATTGTTACGCAATGCATCGCCGAGTATATGGTTTTCAACATCTACACCGACAGTTTTCCGGACGAACAGTCGCTTGCCAAGTTCTTCGGACTGATGAGCGGCGCCCTGAATTTTGTTGGCATGGCGATCGGGTTGTGGCTGACCAGCCCGCTGATGCAACGGCTCGGCATCGCGCGCATGAACCTTGTTTTCCCAGCCGCGTGCGGAGTGAGCTTCATCGCCATGCTTGCCAGTCCGGCGCTGCCGGTCGCGATGTTTGCGCACGTCGTCTATGATGGTCTTTCCAAGAATATCGATGCGCCGGTCACGGCAATCAACTACAACGCGGTTCCAGGGCGGTTTGCAAGCCGGCTGCGCGCCTTCAACGACAGCCTGATCTATCCGATGGCATTGGCCGTATCCGGGCTGCTGGTCTGGGTGGTGGCGCAATTCGCAGGTCTTTTCGGTGTCGGCGTGCTCGGCGTTGTTCTTAGCCTCTGCTTCCTCGCATGCGGATGGAGTATCGGCTGGCGCTATGTCAGCGGGCTTGTAGGGATACTGCGAGAGGGGGCTGTTGATCTCGATCGCGACGAGTTCCTGATACGCGAAGCATCGGCCGTCGCCGCGAGCAACAGTGCGGACCTCGTCGTGATGCTAAGTGGACAGGACAGAACTGCGACCGAACTTGCTCTGCGTATTGTTGCCCATACCTCGATAGGACCATTCCTCGAACCAATCACCGAGAAACTCACGACATCGGGCGACGAAACGGTCATCGCCCTGGCTCGTGGAGGCGACCGGCATGCAGCAGATCTGTTGACACTCTGGCCCAATGCGGAACCGGTGCTCCGCGTCCGCATCGCCCAGTACCTTGTGGCAGTGGGGCGATCCCTGCCCGAGGATCGGGATCAGGCACCGGTGATGATCGCGCTCGATTTGGCTGCACGCCTCGGCAAATCGCCGGAAGCGGCGCAAGCGCTCGTAACGATGGTCCAGTCTCAATTGGAGGTAGCCACGGCACTGCTGCCAATCGCCGCCGCGCGGTGCGACGACGCGTTCACGCCGATGCTCGTCAGCATCATTCGCAATCATGCTTCGCTTGAAGAGGTCATAGTCAAGACGATCGCTGCCCTGCCTTATTCCAAGCCCGGGAGTACTGGTCTGCCCCAGGACCTGCTCGAGGAAGCCGTCCGTTCCAACGACACGGGACGACGAGTGATTGGTTATCAACTGGCGGTGCGAGGAGGCTGGCCGGCGAAGCGTATCGCTGTCGGGCTGACGGATCGGGATGAATCGGTACGCCGCGTCGCAATCGCGGCATTGGTCGCCCGCAAGGATTCCGTGGCAGCGGTATTGCCTATGCTGCGAGATGAGAATCCATCCGTCCGCCTCGCCGTTATCGAGGTGCTCGGCCACGTAGGCGCCACCGAAGCCCTGTTCAGCTATCTGCAGAAAGATGCCTTCCCCCGTATTAACAGGTATCGCCAATGGCGTCAGGCAGTGCCCGACAGCAACCTCGCCTGGGCTGCGATCGCCAGAATTGCAATGGCAGAGGCCAATCAGGCCGCGATCGACGAGGTCCTGGTGACGCTTGCTGCCCTCGGCCACAAACAGACGGTCAGCTATATCCGGCGCTTCCTGAGCGCCCGCGATGAGCGTATGCGTGCTCGCGCGGCAGAGGCAATTACCGCCGTCGACCAGCGGCGGTTGGTGACGCCGCTCATCCCACTGCTTGACGGTGATACGGCCAAGCGTGGCAAGACCCTGCCTATCAAAACCGTGCTCGATGCCATGAGCACCTCCTCGTTGCCCTGGCTACGCCGGGCCGCTGTGGCTGCACGATCATTGGAGTCCGATATGCCGAATGCCGAACACGGTTTGCTCGACCGCCTGCTTTTCCTGCGCAATGTGCCAATTTTCGAAAGCTGCTCGCTCGACGATTTGTATGCGGTGCAACAGGTCATGAAGCGCACCGACTACCTATCCGACGAGGTTATCGTCAAGCAGGGCGCGCATGGCGAGGAGCTTTTTGTCCTCCTTGAAGGCGAAGTCAAAGTGAGACAGCGCGGTCCTTCGGGCTTCACCGACTTTGCAACGCTGAAACCCGGCTCGATGTTCGGAGAGATGGCGCTGTTCGGCGAAGGTGAGCGCTCGGCGGATATAGTTGCGGTCGGGTACGCAAGCTGCCTTGTGCTGGAGCGTTCGCATTTCGAGGACCTTGCCCGGCAGCGGCCGGGTATTCTGCTGCAGATCTGCCGGGTGTTGGGTGGAAGACTGCGTGCCGCGAACCAGAAACTCCATGACCTGCAAACAGCGAAGTCAGCAAAGAGTGGGTTGCTGGAATCCAGTTCTACAGCCCAATCGCGCGGATTGCAGTGATTTTCAGGTAATCGGAATGTCCGTTACGCGGCGCAAAGCTGCCTACCGTCTTGTCGCCAGCGCAAGTCAGATATGGGTCAAAACGGACGTTCAGTAGCGTACGTTACTGCACCTCTGCCGCTTCCAATCCAAGTCAGCCCGCGCATCAGCGGCTGAAGCTCCATTGTGCGCGGCTGCTTGCCATCAAGTATTGCCTCGATCAGATCCGGCGCGAGTAGCGTCAGCCTGAGCATATGAGACACGAACGACCTGTCGAGGGTCTCCCCTTCTGCCAGTTCGCTGATCGTCGCGAACTGGCCTGATTCCAGTTGCTGCTTCCAGCGGAACGCCTGCACGACAGCTCGAAGCAGCGTGTTGTCGATGCGTGGGCGTGACGGCACCCATGGCTCGGCGCCGGCTGGTGAGACGATGACCTTGCGGCCGCCGCGCTTGCGGATGGCGAGCGGGATAGAGACGGTCAGGGTGGTGCCGTCGCGATTGATCTCGTGATTTATCATCAGGCCGCCTTCCGCAGGTTCGGCCGAAGCTCGGCAATGATGCTGGTGATCCCTTCGGTTCGAAGACGAATGGAGATGCCTTCGACATCGACGTCGATGCGCTCGACCAGAAGCTGGACGATGCGGGCCTGCTCGGTCGGGAACAGTTCGTCCCAGAGCGCATCGAACTGGATTAGTGCGTTACGCACCTCGGTCTCGCTGATGTCGCTGTCTTGTTCGCACACCACGGTCCAAGTCTTCACGATCATCTCGGGCGATCGGAGCAGAGCGCGAAGCTGGTCGATGACGGCTGACTCGATCTCGCCTGCTGGCAACCGTCGCACCAAGCAGGTTTCCGGTCCGAGCTTCTGCACGCTGGTGGTGACGTAGTAGCGGTAGAGGCGACCCTTCTTCCGCGTGTGTGCTGGCGTCATCGCATAGCCGTTGTGGGCGAAGATCAGGCCGCGTAGCAATGCCGGTGTTTGCCCGCGGCAATGCCCTGCCCGCTTGCGCGGTGTCTCGGCAATGATCGAACGAACCTTGTCCCAGAGGTCTCGCGATATGATCGCCTGGTGCTCGCCGGGATAGCTCGTGCCCTTGTGGACGGCTTCGCCGATGTACACCCGGTTGCTGAGCAGCTTGTAGAGATAGCCCTTGTCGACTGGCCTGCCACCGCGGCTTGTGACGCCGTCGGCATTCAGGGTGCGTGCCAGAATGGTTGCCGATCCGATCGACAGGAACCGCTCGAAGATCATGCGGACCGTTGCGGCATCTTCCTCCTGGATGACCAGTTTGCGATTTTCGACGCGATAGCCGAGCGGGACGTTGCCGCCCATCCACATGCCCTTCCGCCGCGACGCCGCGAACTTGTCGCGGATGCGTTCGCCAATCACCTCGCGTTCGAACTGCGCGAACGACAGCAGGATATTGAGCGTCAGCCGTCCCATCGAGGTCGTCGTGCTTTGCTGAAACCGTCATGCCGATCATCGGGTCATTGCAGAGAGCGGGCATCACCAGCCTCCGCGGCATTGCAATGGCCGAAGGTACGCCTGAACAAACACGGATTGCCCTGCTCAGGGACGGCGACTATTTTGGCGAGATTGCACTGCTTAAAAATGTCACTCGCACCGCGAGTGTGAAAACGCTCACCCCATGCACCTTTCTATCGCTGCAGCGCGAACAGTTTTCATATCTGCTCGAACGTGCACCGCACCTACGGGCGCGGCTGGAACAGGTGCTGACCTCGAGAGAGGCAGAAGGTGAAGCGGAGCGGCCTTTGACAAAGGGCGCTGCACATGATCCTCTGACCCGAGGCGTCGGTTTATCGACGGCATGATCCCGACCGAAGCGACTATACAGTAATGATGCATCACACAAGCCCTCCCTTCGGAGCAAGTTGCTAATTACGATAGTAGAGCCGCATCGTCGATTTCCCGAGTCCAACGAACTATCCGTTACGCAGGAGTTTGCTGATGCAAAACGAAATTGTTTTTGCCCATAATCCTTTTAGCGAGCTGACGGAAGTTCGCGCTAGCGCCTTGCATGGTTGGGGTGTGTTCGCGAGACGACTCATCCCTAAGGGGACAGTTTGGTGGCAGGCGCGTTCGCAAGATGTGCTGGTGATAGAGCGAGATCAATACGAAGCTATTGACTCCTTGCCCCGTACCGTTCTTGTCAATGGGCTTCTGGACGCCATTTTGCATTATAGCTACTACCCGAGTGGTCTTAACCGGCTTATTTTGATCCTGGATGGAGCACAATTCACCAACCATTCATTCACCCCCAACTCCGTCGACGACCCAACCAAACTTCAAAGCTTAGCGCTTCATGATATCGGACCGGGAGCCGAAATCCTGGAAGACTATTCCCACTATGGAAAATGTCCGTGGGCCCCTCTGTATGGCGAATTCGCGAAAGCGATTTGGGAACGGAATTGATGCTGCTGTCACGTTTTTCCGTTGATCTCATTACCAAAACTTGCTGATCAGAACCATGGCCCCATTTTCGCATTCCGGCCCGCGCGCAGTGTCGGCCATGTCGCTCAGGGGGCTTTCCGGAGCCCGGAACGCGACCATTTCTCGGATTGCCTCTTGCTCGGCCTCGTGCGGGAGGTGTTCGCCATCGCCTCCGAACGTCCGAAAGGGGGCCGGAAGCCGTCGGTCCGCTTTGAGAGTTAAAGGCGCACAACGCGGACATTCTCCTGGATCAGGCGGCCCGGTTTTGAGCCATTTTAGGCATTCGACTTACCTTCTCTGGCACCAAGCTCCTTGAACTCCCGAATGTTCAGATTCCGGAGATGCGATCGGGCGCACCGATGGGCGCTAGGACCGGTTCAGAGCTAGGCAGGCGACGGACAATTGACTTGCATGGCCGACACAGCGCGAGCGAGAATGCCGCTCCTAGGATCGGCCCGCAATTCGTTCGGCTTTAGCCAGGTCCAGTTGAGGAACCGCCATGCGCGACATCGCCAAGTGGCTGGAGAGCCAAGGTCTTGGCGAATACGTGGAAGCGTTTGCCAACAACAAAATTGATGCCGACGTGCTGCCCAGCCTGACGAGCGATGATCTCAAGGAGTTGGGCGTTGCCGCGGTAGGTGATCGGCGCAGGCTTCTGAGGGCGATCGCCAGCCTTTCAGCGCCTGATATCGGGCAGCGTCACGAAGGGGCCGCTGCGCCGGTCACATCGGCTGAGCCCTCGCAAGAAGTGTCGCCCGAACGCCGCCAGGTTACGGTGATGTTCTGCGACCTAGTGGGTTCAACGCCTCTCTCGGTCGAGTTCGATCCCGAGGATGTGGCCGACGTAATACGTTCCTATCACACGAGCTGCACAAAAATCGTGGGGCGATGGGATGGGCATATCGCCAAGTTCATGGGCGACGGCGTGCTGGTCTATTTCGGCTGGCCGCGTGCCCATGAGGACGATGCAGAGCGCGCCGTCGAGGCGGGTCTTGAACTGACATTGGCAGTCTCGACGTTGGATACCGCCATTGGACGACCTATGGCAGCTCGTGTCGGTATCGCGACAGGTCTAGTAATGGTCGGCGAAACGACTGGCACTGGAACGGCGCGCGAGCGCGCCGTGGTCGGCGAAACACCGAACCTGGCCGCGCGGCTACAAGGCATCGCGGAACCCGGAACTGTCGTGGTCGCCGCCAGCACGCGACAGCTACTTGGCAACCTCTTCGAGACTGCCGATCTTGGCGAACACCTCTTGAAGGGTTTTCCGGAGCCCGTACGCGCTTCACGTGTCCTGGGCAAGGCCGCCAAGGAGACACGCTTTGAAGCGCTGCACGGCCGGCTCCATACGCCGCTGATCGGGCGCGGCGATGAAGTGGAACAACTGACGAAGCGATTTCAGCAAGCGGAGGCGGGCGAGGGCCAGGTCGTTCTCATTTCGGGCGAACCAGGGATCGGCAAGTCGCGCCTTTGTGAGGCGGTGCGAGCCAAGCTGCTGCACCGGCCGCATGCGCGCCTGACCTACCAGTGCTCGCCGTCGCACGCGGACCGAGCATTTTACCCTCTGGTCACGCAGCTTGAACAGGCGGCCGACATTCGCCCGGACCTCGATCCGGGCGAAAAATTGCGAAGGCTGACGGCGATGCTTCCCAGGTCTGGCGAGAGCGCTCAGGTCCAATTGTCGATTCTCGCCGCTTTTCTCTCCATCCCGACGAATGGAGGAGAAGGCCCGCCGAGCCTGGATGCGCTTCAACAGACGGAACGAACCTTTGATGTGCTTATGAGCCTCTTGGAGGATTCCTGCGCCAAAGGCCCCGCGGTCATCACCTTCGAGGACCTGCACTGGTGCGACCCGTCGACGCTCGAGTTCCTCAACCGGCTCGTCGACAGGGTAGAGACCCTGCCAGTGCTGCTGCTCGTCACCTCGCGCCCCGGAATCAGCGTGGCATGGTCGGATCAGCCTCATGTCACGACGGTTTCGTTAAATCGCATAACCAGGCGCGAGTCCGAGAAAATGATCGATTCGCTTGCCAACTCCGACGTGCTGCCGGAGCGCGTCGTCGAGGAGATCGTGAAGCGGAGCGATGGAATACCGCTGTTTCTCGAAGAGATGGCCCGGACCTTGATCGAGGCACAGAATCAGCCGAACGCCGCCGGCGCGCTCGAGAGGGGCGTGCCGGCATCGCTCCAGGACATGCTGATGGCCCGGCTCGATCGGCTCGCCACCGGAAAGCGGATCTATCAGACCGCGGCCGCAATCGGTCGCGAGTTCACCATCGGACTGCTCGAGCGCGTATGCGATCTCGATGGAGCCGCGCTGCACCTGGCTTTGGATGCCCTGGTGGAGGCCGAGCTTCTGGTCTGCCGGCAAACCGTCTCGGGAGCGACGTATGTCTTCAGGCACGCTTTGCTTCAGGACGCGGCCTATGGCAGCCTGCTGCGTGATACACGCAAGGAACTGCACGCGCGCATCGCCGCTGCGCTTGCACAGGCGGAAACCGACGATCCAGCATTGCTGGCGCATCACTACGAGAATGCAAATGCCTGGACCGAGGTCTTGAACTGTCGGCTCCTGGCGGCGGCGAAAGCCGAGAGTCGCGGGGCTCGCTGGGAGGCGGCCGAGCACCACCGGCGCGCCATCCAGGCTCTCGAACGCCTTCCCGACACGGCGGCGCACCGGCAAACCTACGTCGAGACGGTCTTGGCGCGGGCCAGGAGCGGCCGGCAGTACGCGAACAAGCAGGAACGTGCCGAAGCGCTTCACCAGGTCGACAGGGCAATCGCGTTCGCCGACGGGGACACCGCGGCCCTGGCGGGGCTGCAGTCCTTCAAGGGAGTGGATTTGCTGGAAGAGCCGTTGCTGGTCAGCGCCGAACGACATGCCGGTTTCGCGGATGCGGCGCGCCAGGCCGAAGTTGCGTGGCGCTATGCCAACTTCCTCGGCAATACCGGACGGCTTGAAGAATCACTCGGCAAGATCGAACGGGCTGCGGCGCTGTTGCAGGAAGTCGGGGCCCTGGAAGAGCTCGGTTCGCTCGCCGCAGGTGCAGGCCGTTGCTACAATGCCCGCGCCGGGCGGTTGCAGCGGTCTCTGCAATTCGCCGAGATGGTTCGGGAGATCGCCGCGTCGACGCAGGACGTCGAGGTGCGCTCGTGGCTGGCGATGGAAGCAGAGCCTTTGCTTTACAAGGGACTCTGGCAGCGGACGGTGGAGGTGGTCGAGCAGAACCTCGCCACGACCTGGGAGAACGCGAGGTGGAGCGTTGTATTGTGGGCGTCGGGCTGGGCAGCCATAGCCTGTCTGAAGCTGAACCGGATTGCCGATGCAAGGGCCTTCCTGGATCCGGTGATGAAGACAGTGGCACGGCGGATAGATAACGATTTCTGCAAGATCTATCCCCACATCGCCTTGAGCCAATTGCACCTCGCCGAAGGGGACGCTGCAGCCGGGCTGCAAGCGGCGGAACGCGCGCTGGAGCTCGCGGAGCGTGTAACGGCGAGGCTCGAGATTGGCGCTGCCCGTCGCGCGCTCGGCCAAGCCTACGAGGCCAGGGGCGATCGCCAAGCGGCGGACGGGCAGTTCCGTCGAAGTGTTGATGTTCTCCAGACAATCCAGTCCCGACCCGAGCTCGCCCAAAGCATGCTTGCCTTTGGCAGATTTGAACTGGTTGCGGACGGAGATAAAGCAAAGGGGTTGCTACACAGCGCCCTTAAGCTATTCAAAGAAATCGAGGCAGACGGTTGGGTGGCGGAGACACAAAGCGCTCTTCTTCGCTGATCTCTTCAATCTGACACCAGAAGACCATGCCCGCGAAACGATGACCGAGTGCGACTGTTCGCTTCTGTCGAGCAGCACCCTCCGCTGTTGGCGTGCTGTCTCAAGTCGCCGCCTGCGTTCGTTTTAGAGCAGCGTGGCTCTTCACGATTGGGCAGACATGACGCGCCTCTCGGACGGCCGTTCGGGGGCCGTTTGCTGACTGGCCGGTTTTGGCCGACAAGATATGGGAAGCCGACGCGCTGTTACGCCCCTTGGTGCTATCTGGTTCGCCGGCCTGGCCGCCGATCAATCTCGTCCCGCAGAAGAAAGGGGCGGATGACCCGCCCCTTCTTGCTGCATAGTCTTCCGGCCACCACCATTTGTCAGGCGCGCTTCAGGACCGGCTCCAGGCCCACGGCTGCTGCAAGTCCGCCGATATCCTTGATCTCGGTATATTCGTAGAACGGATTGGCCGGTTCGTGGCCGCGATTGACCCAGACCTTGCTCTTGATCCCCAGGTCATAGGCTGGCATCAGGTCATAGCGGAAAGAGGAGGAGACGTGGGTGATGTCTTCGGGTCCGCAGCCGAGCTTGTCGAGCATGTACTCGAAACCCTTCATTAGCGGCTTGTAGGCGCCAACCTCTTCGGCGGTGATGACGGTGTGAATGGGCGCGCCGAGCTTTTCCACATTCGACATGATCAGGTTCTTCATCGAGTTCGATAGGATCACCAGCGGAATTTCCTTCGCCACTCTGGACAGTCCTGCCGGAACGTCCGGGTGCGGGCCCCAGGTCGGCACTTCGTCACAGATGCGCTGCGCGTCTTCGGGCTTGAACTGAATACCGATGCGCTTGCAGCTGCGTTCGACGGCATTGTGCACCACCTCGGAGAAGGGCTTCCAGGCGCCCAGGACCTCGTCCAGGCGATATCCCCTGAAGGCTTCGACGAAGTTGTCCATCGTCTCAGCAGAAAGGCGCTCGGCATACACACGCCGCGCGGCACCGGCCATGTCGAAGTTGGTTAGCGTCCCATAGCAGTCGAAGGTGATATACTTTGGCCTAAATTTGGTCATGGCGTGAGATCCTTTCACTTTGACGACCCAGATTGGCCGCTCCCGGCACGTCATATTTGTACGGACAGCAGAGCATAGCTCTTCGAACACTCGCCACTTGAAGTACATTGTTCTGATTTTGGCCGCTCCTCAGGCATAATCTATCGCCTTCGCGCTTACGAGGGCAGACGGATGGACGGCGCTCACACAGCATTCCAGTCCACCTTTCACCGCTCGGTATTGTACAACACTTATTCGTTACCTTCGGCGCCCAACCGCCTATTTGACGGCACGATGACAGAAGGTGCACACCTTGACGCCCGCATCCTGCCGAAAGAACATCAGCTCCATAGCGTGCGGATATTTCTCGCTATTTCGCAATCTCTGACGCTTCCGACACCAAGTTCGATAGCTGCCGGATTGCAGCCAAAAAAATGGACCGCGACTCCCTACCCCTCCTGGTAACCAGAAGGCCATCTTGCACCCACGCATAAATTGTTGTACAAAATTGCGACGCAATATACGAATCCTGCGGCGTTGAACCCTGTTTCGGGGGCACCTGAACTGAGTAGAAAATGGGTCAAAATCTACAGACCAAGCCGGTCCGAGCGTCGGAGCTCTCCGAAGCCTGCCATCCCGTCCGCGAGGCAGAAGCCGAAGTAATCGCTGCGCGTCTCTATAATATTTATGGCTCTGCCACGCGCTTTGATACAGAAAAAGACGACACGTTTCTTCTCAACAGCGCGAACCGTGGGAAGTTCGTCCTGAAGATCGCTCATCCTTCCGAGCGGGTGGAGGAGCTCGATTTCCAGGTGGCGCTCTTGCGCCATATCGCACAGCGCGCTCCGGATCTGCCCGTTCCCCGTGCGCATTGCGACGTCGACGGCGTGGATTTGCCCATCGTCACGACCAGCGCCGGAGAGCGGCGCGTCGTGCGGCTCATCACCTTTCTCGCCGGCACGCCGCTCGACCGGACGACCTCCACCGGTCGGCAGCGCGAACGGATCGGCGAGATTTTGGCGAAACTGCGTCACGCCATGGCCGATTTCTCTCATCCCACGGACAGTCGAACCCTGGCATGGGACGTCACCCACCTGCTCGATCTCTCCGATCTGCTGGGCTTCATCCCAGCGGGCAGCAAGCGCGCATGGACCATGCGTGCGCTGGAGCGATTTGCCGAGATCAAGCCGCAGCTCGACCAGTGCCGGCGGCAGGTGCTCCACAACGATTTCAATACGTCGAACCTGGTCGTTGATCATGCCAATCCGCAATTCCTGACCGGCGTCATCGACTTCGGCGATGCGGTTCGTACGGCCATCGCCGTCGATGTCTCCACGGCGTTGATGAACCAGATGCCCAAAACCTTGGGCCACGGTGGTCGGCGTGACCTCTTCGACGAACCGCGCGACGTTTTGCGCGGCTATCTCCGCCACGCTGAACTGACGGACGAGGAGCTCAGGCTCATCCCGTTCCTGGCACTGGGCCGCCTGGCGGTCCGCGCGCTGCTGACCTGCTGGCGCGCCGAACTCTTCCCTGAGAACAGCCGCTACATCCTGCGCAACACCGAAGCGGGTTGGGCTCACCTCGAGTGGTTCAACTCGCTGTCGACCGCACAAATATCAGACCTTCTGACCCGAGAGGAACCGTAATGTCCAAGCAAGCGACCGTTCTGCCCAAGGGCTTCCGTGGCAACATGGCGAATGGCTTCAACCCTCGGGATGCAGCTCATCTCTCCGGCGAAGACGCGGCGCATGTGGCCAGGCGGCAAAGGCTGCTTGGGCCCGCCTATCGGCTCTTCTACAAGACGCCGGTCGAGATTTCCCGCGCCAAGGGCGTGTTCCTCTACGACAAGCATGGCAACGAATACCTCGACGCCTACAACAACGTCGTATCGCTGGGTCACGCTCATCCGCGCGTGGTCGAGGCCATCCAGAAGCAGCTCGAAATCCTCTGCACCCACACGCGCTATATGCAGGAACCCCTGCTGGACTATGCCGAAGCTCTGATCAACACATTTGGTGGCGAACTCGGCCGGACCGGATGCGCGATGTTCACCTGCACCGGCTCGGAAGCCAACGATCTCGCCTTGCGCATTGCGCGCTATCATACAGGCAGGGCTGGCGTCATTGTCACGGCCGAAGCCTATCACGGCAATAGCGGCGCGGTGGCGGCGATCTCCCCGTCGCTCGGCAAGAAATCGGCGCTGGATCCCTACGTTCGAACTGTCGCTGCCCCGGACTCCTATCGCCTGCCCGTCGCGGAAATCGGCCGGCGGATGGCGGAGGATGTCGCCCGACAGATCGCCGATCTCGAAAGGCATGGCGACGGCCTGGCCGCATTCATCGCCGATTCCGTCTTCTCCTCCGATGGTCTTTATGTCGACCCCACGGATGTGTTGGCGCCGGTGGCGGAAGTTGTTCGCAAGGCCGGCGGCCTGTTCATCGCTGACGAAGTACAGTCCGGTTTCGGGCGGACCGGCACCCACCTCTGGGGACACGCCCGCCACAAGGTCGATCCGGACATCGTCACCCTTGGCAAGCCCATGGGCAACGGCTATCCGGTTGCGGGCCTGGTTGTGCGGCCCGAACTGGTTGCCGAATTCGGGGCCAGCATGCGCTATTTCAACACGTTCGGCGGCAATTCCGTCGCCATCGCCGCCGCGCAGGCCGTGCTCGACACGATCCTGGAGGAAGGGTTGATGGACAACGCGACCAGGGTCGGCGGTGAAATCCTCGACGGCCTCCGCGCCTTGCAGAACAAATACGAATTCGTCGGCGATGTTCGCGGAGCGGGCCTCTATTTCGCCGTCGAGCTCGTAAAGGACCGCGAGAGGAAGGTTCCGGACATGGATCGCGCGCTCGCGGCCGTCAATGCTCTGCGCGACCAGCGCATTCTCATCTCCGCGACAGGAGCGGATGCGCATATCCTCAAAATCAGGCCCCCTCTTGTCTTCACATCAGCCAATGCAGGGCGTCTGCTCGAAGGTGTCGACAATGCGCTGCGGGCGGTGCAGATCTAGGAGAAGATGCAAAAGGATTCCTTGCCGGCGCTGCGTCACCTGACGCAGCCGCACGCGCGACACCAGCAACGACCAGGCCCATGAAGCAAGTCCAGGACCTCGAGGCCAACGCCGAACCTGTCCCCGTGAGCGCCGTAGACATTCTGGCGCAGGACTTGCGCCGCCGTATCCTGTCGGGGGATTTCCAGCCCGGCCAATTCCTCCGCGACGCCAGGATGTGCGAGGAGCATTCGACCTCACGCCACACGTTCCGCGCGGCGGCCCAGTTGCTCGTCACACAGGGCCTGCTGCGCCAAATACCGAACCGAGGCTTCATGCTGCCCGAATTCGGAGCGGACGATATTGTCGACATCACACGGGTGCGCGGCGCCATTGAAGGCGAAGCCATTCGGTTGATCGTGCTGACCGGGGTCATCCCGCCCCAGGCGCTCGAGGCGGTTGCGGTCATGCATGATTCGAGCCTGTCCTCAGACCAGTCGGCGCTGGTTGCCGCAGACCGCGACTTCCATCGCGCCATCGTCGCAGCGAGCGGAAGCGTGCGCCTGAACCGAGCCTATTCGAACCTTGAAGGCGAGATCGAGCTTCTTCTCGTCCAGCGGCAAGCCTTCTACGGCTCGGCCGAAGAAATGGCGCTGGAGCATGAGCGGCTCGTCAAGAGCCTGAAAAGCCGCCACTTCGACACCGCGCGGGAGGCCTTCGAGGAGCACTGGGAAGATCTTCAGATCAAGCTGCTCGATCCGCGCTTACGCTGAGGCTCCTCATCGCTGATCTTATCCAGCGTGCCATGACTGCCAGCTTCGCTTGGAGCGCCTTAGGCCTGACTGCCGGCAGGTCTTCAGATGGCGGCGATGTCCAGCTTCGAGCCGTCAACCAGACGCGACAGGCGGAACGGTGTAGGATCGACGCTGGGCGTGTCGTTTACGACAAGCTCTGCGGCCAGATAGCCAAGCCCCGGGCCCAAACCGAAGCCGTGGCCCGAGCAGCCCGCTGCGAGGACGAGGCCCTCCACCGCGTCCACCTGCGACACCACAGGCACTGCGTCCGGCGTGCAATCGACGAAGCCGCCCCAAGCACTATCGATCTGTATATCGCCGAGTTGGGGGAAGGTCTTCCGGACACTCTCCACCACTTGGCTTATCAGCCATTTCAAGGGCGGAGGGTCCAGCACCCGATTCTGTTCGAAGATCCGATCGTCGCTGGTCAGCAGCGCCGGCATTGAATCCGGCCCCGAAAGGAACGATTGGCCGATGCCGAGCCTGACGTTCTTCAGGCGACGCAAGAATTGCGGCATGAATTCCCGGCTATACCGGATAGCCTGGGGCGTGATTTCGAGGTTCGCCTTGCCGCTGATCGCAAGCGTATAGCTTCCGTCCAGTCGGCGCGTGATCGTGCAGTAGGGCGTGGAGATCGCCTCGCCTACGTTGATTGTCGGGGTAGAACGCAGCGCGGTCTGCCGGATGCTTGCCTGGGGGAAACTGATCCCGAGCGGCCTAAGGAAGCGCGAGGACCAGGCGCCAGCGGCGCACAGCACCGCGCTGGTTCTGATGTAGCCCTTCTCCGTGTGCACGCCCGCAATCTTGCCATTAGCCAAGTCGAGCGCCCGCGCGGCGCATTCCTGGTGGATGGTGGCGCCCAGAGCTCTGGCGCCCTCGGCGATAGCCGGCGCGGCAAGCGCAGGTTCGGCCTTACCGTCCCGTTCCGAATAGGTCCCGCCGACCCATTTGCCGCGCGCTTCGGGGACACGCTCGGCCAGCTCAGCCCGGCTGAGCAAGCGGGTGTCGACGTCGTACTCCCTGGCGACCTCGCGCCACCTTTCCCAGCCGGCGAGCACCGCCTCGTCGTGGGTCGCATAGACGAGACCGCAGCGTCGAAATCCAAGGTCCCGATTGATATCGTGCGTCAGTTCGTCCCACAGCCGCATGGAGAGAACCGAGAGCGGCAGTTCGCGCCGGTCGCGGTTCTGCTGGCGGCACCAGCCCCAATTTCGGCTCGATTGCTCGCAGGCGATGTGGCCCTTCTCGAGCAGAGCCACAGAGAGGCCACGCTTCGCCAGGAAATAGGCGGCCGTGGAGCCGAGAATGCCGCCGCCGACGATAGCGACGTCGACCTCGGCCGGGAGACGTTCATCGCTGTGAATGCGTTCGACTCTGGGCGACATGTTCCAACAACCTCGGCGGCCAAGAATGCGGAAGCAAAGTTCCGATTAGCCCTTCATCGCATCGTGCGCTCGAAAGAATGTGCCGAAACCATCCAGGACTTCGCCAGATGTGCGGTTTTTTGATCGCTTGATCGATAAGATCTGCTCAAGCCCGATCGAGTTCCAGTTCGACGCAGGGCGGCGCAACTTGCTCGCGAGTCCGTTGGATCGCGCCTGAGGGTCGGTCTTGAGCCTGCGAGCGAAGGCTTTCAGGAGAAGGTTCTCCGCTCAACCGCAAACCCCGCATGACCCGTCAGGCTCCTCTCGTCATCCACAGTGGCTCAAGTGCGGCCTCGGCGATCCCGTCAGCGCTCGCTCCAGCTTCGGATACACCACGACCAGACGATACCGAGATGTCATCTCCTTCTCGTCTCATGATCGAAACTAGCACGACCGTGTGCAATACGGCGCCTATCCGTCCCCAAATGGACCTTGATGCAGCTCTGCCGAAGTGTCCGCTTTCAGGCGCTGGAAGAGGAGGCGTTAACGTCTGAAATGGGGCGCAAAGCTGCCGTTCGCGGCGTGGAAGACGTACGTCTGCTTTGGGTCATGGGCGTGAATTCGGCCGGTGGCGAACGAACTTCCGCCAAGGGGCCTCCGGCATTCCGCGCCGGTACTAACCGAAGGTCAGCACAGCAAAAGGCCGGTACTGGCTTCCGGGCGTCAGGCGCCAGGCAGTCTGAACCGGTATTCCGTCACATGATGGTAGATCTGGCCCGGCCATAGCGTGGCCTGCGGGAAATACGGCCGGTTCGGTGCGTCCGGCCAGACCTGAGGTTCCAGGCAGAAGCCCGAATAAGCCTTGTAATGACGTCGTTCGAGTCCCGGCGAAGGCGGTGCCAAATACTGGCCGGTATAGAGCTGGACGCCCGGTTCCGTGGTCCAGAGCTCCATCTCGACGCCGGAATTCGCACCTTGCGCCCATGACGCCAGCTTGAGCGGCCCGCGCGTCGGGGCAAGGCAGAAATTCTGGTCGTAGGGGAGCTGGCTGCCCTCACTCTCCATGCGCAGCGGCCGCGCCTGGCGGAAATCGAACGGCGTGCCGTCGACCGGCTTCACGACGCCGGTCGGGATAAGGTCGCCATCGACCGGAAGATAGGCGCCGGCGTTCAGCATCAGCCGGTGGTCGAGGATGTCGCCGGCGCCGCCGTCATCCAGGTTGAAATAGGAATGCTGGGTGAGGTTGCATAGCGTCGGCTCCTCGCAGGTCGCACTCATCTCAACGCTGAGCGTGCCGGGGATTTTCAACCTGTAGGTGCAGGTCACGTCGAGCGCGCCGGGAAAGCCCATCGTGCCGTCGGGATCATGCAGCGTCAGCGTGACAAAATCCCTGCCATGCAGCGAAACCTCCCATGGCCGGTGCGAAAAACCTTGCGAGCCGCCATGCAGCGTGTGTTTGTCGAGAAAGTTGCGCTCGGTCTGGTAGCGCTGGCCGGCGATGGTGAAACGGCCATCGCGGATGCGGTTGGCGTAGCGTCCGACGACGGCGCCGAAGAAGGCGGTATCCGTTTCATAGGGCTTGAAACTGCTATAGCCGAGCACCAGCGGCGCATCGTGCCCGGCCAGGCGCAGATCCTGGATGATGGCGCCCAGCCCGATGATGTTGGCGGTGAGGCCGCCGCCACGGATGCTGAAGCGGCGGATGGCCTCGCCCGCTTGCGTCGTGCCAAAAACCTCGCCGTCCTTCATCGCCATGTCCGAAACGCCAGTTGGTTGATCGATCCCGGCTGGCCGCCTTCGGCCGGCTTGGGTCTGTTGATAGTCAACAGGCCCTGCCCGATCAGAGGCCGAGGCCGCCGATGCAGACATATTTGGTGTCGAGATAGTCCTCGATGCCCTGATGTCCGCCTTCCTTGCCGAGGCCCGATTCCTTCACGCCGCCGAACGGTGCCTCAGGCGTGGTGATGAGGCCTTCATTGACGCCGACCATGCCGTATTTCAGCCCTTCCATTACCCGGAAGGCGCGGCCGAGATCGCCGGTGTAGAAATAGCAGGCGAGGCCGAACTCGGTGTCGTTGGCAAGTGCCACGGCTTCCTCTTCGGTTTCGAACTTGAACACCGGCGCGACCGGGCCAAAGATCTCTTCCTTCATGAAGCGCATCTTCGGCGTCGCGTCGGCAATCACCGTCGGCTGGAAGAACGAACCGCCGAGCGCATGGCGCTTGCCGCCGGCGACGACCTTGCCGCCCTTGGCGGTGGCGTCGGCGATCAGTTCCTCGACCTTCTCGACTGCCTTCTCGTCGATCAGCGGCCCCTGCTGCACGCCGTCGTCGAGGCCGGAACCGACCTTCAGCTCGTTGCTGGCGGCGGCGAGCTTTTCGACGAACTTGTGGTAGACGCCGGCCTGAACCAGGAAGCGGTTGGTGCAGACGCAGGTCTGGCCGGAATTGCGGTATTTGGCGGTGATCGCGCCGGCGACCGCACGCTCGATGTCGGCGTCGTCGAAGACGAGGAACGGGGCGTTGCCGCCGAGCTCCATCGACACCTTCTTGACGGTGACGGACGACTTCTGGATCAGGATCTTGCCGACCTCGGTCGAGCCGGTGAAGGTGATCTTCTTGACCAGCGGGTTGGCGCAGATCTCGTCGCCGATCTCGCCGGCGGCGCCGGTCAGGATGTTGATGACGCCTTTGGGGAAGCCGACCTCCTCGGCGAGCGCGCCCCAGGCAAGGCCGGAATAGGGCGTCTGCGAGGCCGGTTTGACCACCGCGGTGCAGCCGGCGGCAAGTGCTGGGCCGAGCTTGCGGGCCAGCATCGAGGACGGGAAATTCCACGGCGTGATGGCGGCGATGACGCCAACCGGCTCCTTGGTCACCAGGATGCGGCGGTCCGCCCAGGGCGACGGCACGACATCGCCATAGGTGCGGCGGCCTTCTTCGGCGAACCACAGGATGTAGGACGCGGCCGAACCGATCTCGCCCTTCGATTCGAACAGCGATTTGCCCTGCTCGATGGTCAGCAGTTCGGCCAGCACATCCTGATTGTCCATCATTGCGTCATGCAGCTTGCGCAACAGCTTCGAACGCTCGAGCGCGGTGGTCTTGCGCCATGTCTTGAAGGCGGCGTCGGCGGCTTCGATGGCGCGGCGCGTCTCGACCTTGCCCGACTTCGGCACGGTGCCGATCTTGAGGCCGGTGGCCGGATTGTTGACGTCGACCGTCTGGCCGCTGTCGGCCTGCACCCACTCGCCATTGATAAGATTGGCCTGGCGCATGAAATGGCTGGTTTTCTGAAGCATGGTCTAGCCTCCGTTCGGCGCACTGACGGGCCGCTATCTGGATTTCTTTAGTGGGCGTGCGCATTGACATCGATGCCGGCACGCCTGGAGCCACTGCTCTTTACCTAGGGCAAGCCCCGCAATCAATCGCAAGATGGCATATAGGGTTTGGGCCAGCGCAAGGCGAGGCCAAGTTGCGCTTCTGATGTTGCTTGAGGGTGTGTTCAGGTTCAGGTCAGGCCGCGCCGAGAAGGGTGCGTTCCGAAAATCGGAACGGAGCGTAACGTTTGGGTAAATGAGTACCGGAAGTACCAGGCCGTTCGCCGGCATTACCTAGATATCGACATGCCTATCTAAACACGTGGACCACCACAGTCAGCCAGAACGCCGTGGTGACGACCGCGCAGGCGGTGGCGATGGTCATCTGGTTCGATGCCAATGCCTGGCCGGTGTTGAACTGCGTGGCGATCAGGTAGGAATTGACCCCGGATGGCAGCGCGGCGGCCACAACCGCGATCTTCGCTGACAGCGGCGGCAGGCCGAACAGCCAGACCAGGCCGAGCGCGACGGCCGGCATCAGCATCAGCTTCAGCGCCGACAGCGCCAGCGCCGGCCGCACGTTGCCGGAGATGCCGAAACGGCACAGGCCAAGCCCCATGGCAAACAGCGCGACCGGTCCGGCGATATTGGCCAGCGCGTCGACCAGCCGGACGGCCAGCGCCGGCAATGGCAGGCCGGTGATACGCCATACCCATCCGGCCAGGATGCCGATGATCAGCGGATTGGAGAGCAACTTTCGAAAGAAGCGCCGGATGATGCGCAGCGGATGCACATGCTCGTCACCGCGGCCAAAGATTTCAAACAGGATGATCGACGCCATGATCATCGTCGGCAGATGCACGGAAATCAGCAGCGACAGCACTTCGAACCCACTTGGCCCGAATGTGCCGAGGACGAACGGAATGCCGAGCAGGACGAGATTGGAAAAAGCCGACGACACACCGCCAACGACCCCCGCACGCGCGTCGCGCCCGAACACCCGCGTGATCACCAGATGGCCTGCGGCCCATGTGACTGCGGCCGCCGCGAAATAGGCTCCCCAGAACAACCAGGGCGCAGTGCCGTGGAAATCGGCGTTGACCATGGTGCGAAACAGAAGCAGCGGCATCGCCACCCCGACGGCGAATTCGGCGATGGCCTCGCCCGCCTCGGCCTTCAGATAGCCGGTGAGCCCGGCCAGATAGCCGAGCGCGACAAGGCCGAAGACAAAAAGGACGGTTTCGATGAGTGGAGACATTTTTCTCCTGATAGGCGAGCCGGCATTGCAGCGCAATCGCCCCGCCTTGCGAAGCGGCCTGCCCTCGCCAACAACCGGGCTTGGTCATGCCTTGTTTTTCAGCCGGCTTTGCCGTCCCTATATGCGGTCACCGGAACCCACCTCCGGTGACCGGAAAAGGACGCCTGATGCTTCGATCTGTGCTGGCTCTATTGCTGCTCGTCATTCCCGCCGCGGCCCAAGCGACTGAAGCCGGCTGGGCGCTGTTGCGCGACGGCGGGCATGTGGTGCTGCTTCGCCATGCCATGGTCACCGGCACCACCGATCCGGCGAATTTCGACATCGAGAAATGCGCGACCCAGGTCAATCTCTCGACGCGCGGCAAGCAGCAGGCACGCAAGATCGGCGCGCTGTTCGGCGCCCGGGCGGCGCCGATCGAGCGTGTGCTGTCCAGCCGCTATTGCCGCTGCCGCGACACCGCCCGCATCGCTTTCGAAGCAGAGCCCGAGCCCTTCGCCCCGCTTGACCTGCTGAAGACCGACGCGAGCGAGAAAGCCGCCCAGCTCGCTGCGGTCGTGAACGAGATTCGCGCCTATTCCGGCTCCGACAATCTGGTCATGGTCACCCATCTGGAAAACATAATGGCGCTCACCGGCATCTCGCCGCGCGAAGGCGAAGCCGTGATCGTCGAGCCGCAAGGCGACGGCCTGCGCGTGCTCGGCCGCGTCACCTTTTAATCAGCGCATTGGGGTCACGGCTTGCCCTTCAATTTTCTCCGAAGGAAGGCGGAGAAGGGTCGAACCCGGTATTCCGCTTAGGGTACCAGCGCTAGATTTTCACCAGTCGCGACGGCTTTCAGTTGCGAGCGTCGCTTGCTGGAGCTGCGTTAGTCAGGAGGAGGCTAATGGTATTTTTAATGGAACGCTAATATACATGGACGCTCGAACGAGCAGCGCCTGCCAAATACTTGAGGAATGCCATGCGAAGATTCATCGTCACGGCAATGTATATCGCCGCCGCAACAGCCGCTAACGCCCATGATTGGTACGAAGACAAGGTTGACCCGCAGACGAAATTCCGGTGTTGCGGAGGTTCTGATTGCCGTGCCATACCTCGGTCTTCGGTGCAGTCC
This sequence comes from Mesorhizobium sp. WSM4842, assembly GCF_055901575.1. NCBI lineage: Bacteria > Pseudomonadati > Pseudomonadota > Alphaproteobacteria > Hyphomicrobiales > Phyllobacteriaceae > Mesorhizobium > Mesorhizobium sp. WSM4842. The sequence goes on along the minus strand of NZ_CM148372.1, from coordinate 3,939,449 downwards.
AGGATCGACGGTGGTTACACTTACTTGCCGCATAATTTCAACATCCCACGGGACCGTGTGCAGGAATCCCCAGACGGCCAATACCATATCTGCGAGAATACCTATGTCGTAACCAATCAGCTGTATTGGCGCTGCTTTTTCGCACCTCGTGCCACGGTCTCTCTACTTCTCCCACGTTAAGGTAAATATTGCGCGTCGCTGCCGGGATCGACATCGGCAAGGTGCGCAGCTGTGGCAAATTCGGTCGCGCCGCCCGCTGCCCTGAACGGACGTTCGCGTTCGCTACACGGGAAAGCATTCTATAGCGGATTGTCCGGTCCTGGCGCACCTGGCTCGTTCCAGCAACCAATGCGGATGACGGCTAACTACCCGCTACCTAGCGTTAGATTTCGCACTTGCAGCCACGCATCGATACGGAGCTTCCATGCCTCGATCATGTGCGCGAACGCGTCCTCCGTCAGCTCGGACAGATACGATCTTCCTGCCGTGCTCAAGGCAGTGATAGTGTAGGCAATCGACGCCTCCGTGCCTCCGTCAGCGGTCGAGCGGCAGGCCACCTCGACAAATCCGAAACGCGAATCCGGCGTCACCCGGACATAGCGGATGCGATGCGCCACGGGGTCCCAGTCCGTGCAGGCCCAGAGCGTGGTCTCATCACCGTGAGCGGTCCTGAAGACCATGCCCTGGCCCGTCTCCCCGTCTTGTGGATGCAGAAATTCCGGATCCCAGCCGTCCACCCACAGGGTCTCCCCAGTCGGCGTGAACAGCGGAAAGACGCGGTCGACCGGCCCCGAAAGCACGATGCTATGAGTGCGCTCAAGATGGTTCGTCACTCGTCCTCCCCGCTCGTTTCCGAAAAACGGTGGCTGTCTGCCGCACTGAGCTCCAGCCCGTAGATGCGCTTCAATTGGCCGATTGTTTCCAGGGTCGTCGGGGAAAACGGCGTCTGGCCTTCGAAGGCATGCAGCACGATGCCCTCGATGAGGTCACCCAGGCTCATGTCGCGATGCTCGGCCAAGGCCTTGAGCACCTTCACCAATCGTTTTTCTAGGCGCACCCCGGTCTGCACGCGTTCTATGGTCATAGATGCATGTACCATGGTACATTGGTACATGCAATGACCAGAGATGGGGTGGTTGCGGCATATCGCCGGGAGGGTCGCCAACGGCTCTTTCTTGCGTTTACGAAGTGGGTATCCCATCTGCGCCCGGCGTTCAGGCCTTTTCCTGCCCGGAAAAACCGATTAGACAGCGCGCAAACACATGCGGACAGATTCCGCCCGCAACCGAAGGAAAAGCCGTTGTCCACCACGTTCGCCAAAGTCGCCAAGATCATCGCCGACACCAGTGAGATCGATATCGACACGATCACCCCTGAAAGCCACACCATCGACGATCTCGGCATCGACAGCCTCGACTTCCTCGACATCGTCTTTGCCATCGACAAGGAATTCGGCATCAAGGTGCCGCTGGAAAAGTGGACGCAAGAGGTCAATGACGGCAAGGCCTCGACCGACGATTACTTCGTCATGAAGAACCTGTGCGCCAAGATCGACGCTCTGGTCGCGGCCAAGAACGCCTGAATTGGTTCGCCTTCAAACCTGACCCACAACAGCCGCCCATGAGCCCCCACCACGTCGTCATATCAGGCATCGGCCTTGTCTCTTCGCTGGGAGAAGGCCCGGATGCGCATTGGCGCAAACTCGTCCAGCCCGGCCTGGAACCGGTGCTCGAAGCCGCGCGCTTCTCGCCCTATACCGTCCACCCGCTGCCGGAGATCGACTGGAACCTGCAGATCGCCAAGCGCGGCGACCAGCGGCAGATGGAAACCTGGCAGCGGCTCGGCACCTACGCCGCCGGCATGGCGCTGGACGACGCCGGCATCAAGGGCAATGACGAACTCTGCACGACCATGGACATGGTGGTGGCTGCCGGCGGCGGCGAGCGCGACGAGGCGGTCGACGCCGATATTCTCGCCGCCTCGGAAAGCCGCAACGACCGCGACGTGCTGCTCAACGAGAAACTGACCACCGAATTGCGGCCGACGCTGTTTCTGGCGCAGCTTTCAAACCTGCTCGCCGGCAACATCTCGATCGTCCACAAGGTGACCGGCTCGTCGCGCACCTTCATGGGCGAGGAAGGCGCCGGCGTCGCCGCCGTCGAGACGGCCGCCGCGCGCATCCGCTCCGGCCAGTCGACGCATATACTGGTCGGCGGCGCCTTCCAGACCGAGCATTCCGACATGCTGCTTGGCTATGAATTGGCCGGCTACCTGCATCGCGGCCCCTGGAGACCGGTCTGGCAGAGACAGGGCCTGGACGGCGGCGGCGTGGTGACCGGATCCGGCGGTGCGTTTCTCGTCCTGGAACAGCGCGAACATGCGATCAGCCGCGGGCGAAAGATCTATGCCGAACTCGGCCCCGTCATATCCGGACGCGCCAAACGCCGGCAGGGCGAACTCGATGCCGAGATTGCCGCGCTGCTCAGGCAGGCGGCATTGCCGAACGGCGAGTTGCTGGCGATTTCAGGCGCTTCGGGTGCCCATGCCGCGACTGCTGCCGAGAAATCGGCGCTCGACGCCAATCCGGCGATTGCCGCACGCGGCTTTTCGACGCTGACCGGCCACATGAAGGAAGCGCAATTTCCCTTCGCCGTGGCGCTGGCGGCACTGGCTGTCGAACGCAAGGCCGCCTACCCGGCTTTTGATGCCGCCACCGAGAAGCCGTTCAACGGCGTTCCCAAGACCATCCTTGCAACGGCGATCGGCTATCACCAATTCGAGGGCATGGCGTTGGTCAACGCCGCCTAGAGGGTGTCAGGATAAAAATATGGCCAATCTGAACGATCACATGGGCAGGCCGATCGTCGCCGTCACCGGTATCGGCGTGGTGACGTCGCTGGGCGTCGGCAAGGCCGACAATTGGGCAGCACTCACCGCGGGCACGTCCGGCATCCATCCGATCACCCGCTTTCCGGTTGACCATCTGAACACCCGCATCTCCGGCATGGTCGATTTCCTGCCGTCGAGCTCAAAGGGCGCCAGCCTTCTTACCTACGATCTCGCCGAGATCGCCGCGCAGGAAGCCGTGGCCGAAGCCGGCCTCGATTCGGGCGATTTCGGCGGGCCGCTTTTCCTCGCCTCGCCGCCGGTCGAACTCGACTGGAGCGAGCGCTTTTCGCTCTACAATTCCGACAACCACGACATCGGCGCCGAACGGCTGCTTCGCGTGGCGCGCGGCTTGAAGGAACTGGATGTCTTCGAGACCACCCAATTCGGTTCGATCGCCGACCGGCTCGCCGACCGTTTTGGGACACGCGGCCTGCCGATCACGCTGTCGACGGCCTGCGCCTCGGGCGCCACCTCGATCCAGCTCGGCGTCGAGGCGATCCGCCGCGGCGAATGCGATAGGGCGCTGTCGATCGGCGCCGACGGCTCGGCGACCGCCGAGGCGCTGATCCGTTTCTCGCTGCTTTCCGCGCTCTCCACGCACAACGACATCCCTGAAAAGGCGTCCAAGCCGTTCTCCAAGGATCGCGACGGTTTCGTGCTGGCCGAGGGCTCGGGCGCGCTTGTGCTGGAATCGCTGGAGGCCGCGCTGGCCCGCGGCGTGACCATCCTTGGCATCCTGCGCGGCTGCGGCGAGAAGGCCGACGATTTCCATCGCACCCGCTCGAAGCCGGACGGCTCACCGGCGATCGCGGCGGTTCGCGCCGCCCTCGCCGATGCCGGCTTGGGCGAGGACGAGATCGACTATGTCAACGCCCACGGCACCTCGACGCCGGAAAACGACAAGATGGAGCATCTGTCGCTGTCGACCGTGTTCGGCGAGCGGATCGGCTCGATGCCGATCTCGTCGAACAAGTCGATGATCGGCCACACCCTGTCAGCCGCCGGCGCCGTCGAGGCCGCGTTTTCGCTGATGACCATGCGCGAAAGTGTCATCCCGCCGACCATCAATTACGACAATCCCGATCCGGCGATCGTGCTCGACGTGGTGCCGAACCAGAAGCGCAACGCCGAGGTCGGCACGGTGCTGTCGAACTCCTTCGGCTTCGGTGGCCAGAACACCTGCCTTGTCATGGCGCGGGAACCGGTCTAATGCATGTCGCCCAAAAGTGCGAAGCGGTTTTGGGACAACGACATGCATAAAAAACAAAGACTTAAAGCGCGTCGGCTGAATCCGTTTCAACGCGACGCGCTTTAAGCGAAGCCTTTTCCCGCTCAACAGAACCCGACAGGCTCCATGCGCGCATTGCAACTTATCGAGGACCGCCGCCTTGAAACGGTGGACCTGCCGCTTCCGCCGCAGCCTGCGCTGGGCGAAGTGACGCTGCGCATCAAGGCCGTGGCGCTCAATCATATCGACGTCTGGGGCTGGCGCGGCATGGCCTTCGCCAAGCGCAAGCTGCCGCTGGTCGTCGGCGCCGAAGCTTCAGGCGAGGTCGAGGCGGTCGGCCCCGGCGTCTCCAGCCTTGTGCACGGGCAGCTTGTGTCGATCTACGGCGCGCGCACCTGCGGGCTTTGCCGCGCCTGCCGCGAAGGCCGCGACAACCTCTGCGAGCATGTCTCGGGCGTACACGGCTTCCATCTCGACGGCTTTGCGCAAGAGAAGATAAACCTTCCGGCGCGCCTGCTGGTCCCTGCCCCGCCCGGCGCGACGGACATTGGGGCGGCCGTCGCGCCCGTCACCTTCGGTACGGTCGAACATATGCTGTTCGACAATGCCAGGCTGCAGCCCGGCGAGACCATCCTCATCCATGCCGGCGGCTCGGGTATCGGCTCCGCCGCGATCCAGCTGGCGAAGAAAATGGGCTGCACCGTGATCACCACGGTCGGCTCGAACGACAAGATCGACAAGGCGAAGGCGCTTGGCGCCGACCATGTCATCAACTATCGCGAGGACCGTTTCGAAGGCGTCGTGCGCAAGCTGACGAAGAAGAAGGGCGTCGACGTCGTCTTCGAGCATGTCGGCGCCGACACCTTTGCCGCCTCGATGCTGTGCCTGAAACGCGGTGGCCGCCTGGTGACCTGCGGCTCGACCTCGGGCGTGTCGACGCAGATCAATCTGATGCAATTGTTCCAGCAGCAATTGAAACTGCTCGGCTCCTTCGGCTGCCGCATGCAAAATATGTCCGACGCCATGCAGAAAATGGCGGCGGGGCTGGTTTCTCCGGTCATCGACACCGAAGTCGGCTTCGACGGCATCGACGCCGCGCTGAAGCGCATGGAAGGCCGTGACGTGTTCGGCAAGATCATCCTGCGCATCGGCTGACCATGATGTTGCTGTCTAAAAACATCATGGTCTAGGAATGGTCGGCAACGCCTTCAAGAAGCTCCGCAGGGACTTGGCGTTCCGCCACGGCAGGCGGCTGCGCCAATTCAACTACTGGTTGCTTGCGCGCGTCGCGATGACGATAATTTGGCTGCTGCGTCTGCTGCCGGTCGACAGCGCGCTCAATTTCGCCGACCGCGCCGCCCGTCGCATTGGCCCGTGGGTGGGGCGCCACAACGTCGCCATCGCCAATCTGCGCAACGCCTATCCGGAAAAGAGCGACCGCGAGATCCAGGCCATCGCGTCCGACATGTGGGGCAACATGGCTCGGCTCGCCGCGGAATACATCTTTCTCGACGCCCTGTTCGACTACGATCCCGCCGCGACGAAACCGGGCCGCATCGAGGTCAAGGGGATCGAGCACTTCGTGCATATCGCCGAGGAACCGAAGCCGCATATCATCTTCACCGGGCATCTCGGCAATTTCGAACTGCTTCCGGTCGCGGCAGCCACTTTCGGCATGAACATCACAGCGCTGTTTCGCCCGCCCAACAACCCCTATCTTGCCGACTACATCCTCTCGACTCGCCGCTCGACCATGGGATCGCTTCTGCCCTCCTCCACCGGCGCTTCGTTCGCGCTGGCGGCAATCCTGGAGAAAGGCGGCAATATCGGCGTGCTAGTCGACCAGAAATTCTCGAGCGGGCTCGAAACGACATTCTTCGGCCGCCCATGCGAGAGCAACCGGGTTCTGGGCACCCTGGCGCGGCACTATGACTGCGATGTCTATCCGGCCCGCTGCGTGCGCTTGCCCGGCAACCGCTTCCGGCTCGAGATCGAGGACAGACTGACCTTGCCGCGCACCGCCGGCGGCAGTGTCGACGTCCATGCCACCACCCAGCTGCTCAACGACGTGGTCGAGCGCTGGGTGCGCGAGGATCCCGGCCAGTGGATGTGGTTCCACAAAAGGTGGGAGATCAGCGGCCCGCGCAGGAAGCGTCAACGGGCGAGACAGCGCGGCGAAGCCGCCTGAGCGGCAGGACAATGGGAGGCAGCGCAAGCGCGAATCGATTGCCCTGCAACCGTGGGTAGTCTCGGCTTGACAGGTGACGGCAGTTATGCTAAAAATTTAAACACAATATTGATCTGCGCCCGCCCACTGAGGCGGGTTTTTTGTTTCGGTCGGATCGCTCGACCGCCAGAGGGTCTATCGAGATTGGTACCGGAAAGCCGCGACAAAGGCGCCAAAGGCGGGCGATTGATTGCGCCGGCTCGGGTAGTAGAGATGATATCCCTGGAAGGTCGGACACCAGTCGGCAAGGACTTCCTGGAGCTGACCACTGTCGACATATGATTGAACAAGATCCTTCGGTGCATAGGCCAAACCGATGCCGTCGAGCGCCGCGTCAAGCGCCGGCGCGATATTGTTCAAAGTCAGCTGGCCGTCCACACGGACGCTGAATTCGCGTCCGTTCTTCCTGAATTCCCAGGCATATAATGCGCCTGAGGTGGGAAGCCGCAGATTGATGCAGTTGTGGTCGGTCAAGGCCTGAGGGCTCTTCGGCGCGGCCCGACGAGCGAAATAATCGGGTGAGCCGACGACGGAATAGCCGACATCAGGACCAATCCGAACCGCCACCATGTCGCGGGCGATTGCCTCGCCAAGTCGAACACCGGCATCGAATTGACGGTCGACGATGTTGGTGAAGCCGTTGTCGACAATGAGCTCCACGTTGATGTCCGGGCAATCTCGTAGGAAGGCTGGCAGCCTGGGGCGAAAGACGAGGTTAACGGCATCATCGGGGCACACGATGCGGACCTGGCCCGAGGGTTTGCCGCGCAGCGCGCTGATCGCGCTGAACCCGGCGGCAATGCTCTCGAAATGCGGCTCGATGCTTTCGACGAGGCGTTCTCCGGCCGCCGTGGGCGCCACATCGCGGGTCGTGCGAGAGAGGAGACGGACGCCAAGCCGCTCCTCCATTGCCCTGATCGTATGACTGAGGGCCGATCGGGTGACGCCCAACTTGGCGGCCGCTCGCGTAAAGCTCCGCTCCCGAGCGACCTCAAGAAACGCTCGCATCTCACTGAACTCGTCGCGGGGCATTGGTGAGCTCCATTCACTACGACATGCAGATTATAGCTGCTAGTCGGACAAGACCAGTCTGGCTACCTAGTCTGGCAAACGGACAGGAGCGTACGGCATGGCCATCGAACTGACACTGGATGACATCCCTTCGGCCGAAAGGGCGGCGACTCCATGGGCTGCGGTCACCTGCCTCTCGCTTTTGACCTTTCTCCTGGTCGGCTTGGAGTTCATGCCGGTGAGCCTGTTGACTCCGATTGCGCAGGACCTGGCCATCTCGGAAGGCCAAGCCGGACAGGCGATCGCCGTGTCGGGGCTCTTTGCCGTGATCACCAGTCTGTTCGGCAACTCGCTCCTGGCCGAGCTCGACCGGAGAACGGTCGTCCTGCTTTACACAGCAGTGCTGGTCGCATCGAGTTTGGCTGTTGCCCTCGCTCCCAACTTCTTCGTTTTTCTGGCCGGACGGGCCCTGGTCGGGATCGCGGTCGGCGGCTTCTGGTCGCTCTCCACGGCCATTTTGGCGCGCCTGGCCTCAGGTTCCGACCTGCCCAAAGCCATCGCCCTGCTGCAGGGCGGGACAGCATTCGCGATCGTCATCGCCGCGCCGCTCGGCAGCTTCCTCGGCGAACTGATCGGGTGGCGGGGCACCTTCTTCGTCACAGTCCCAATCGGCCTCGCGGCGCTCATCTGGCAGTTCGCCGTTCTGCCGAAGATGCCGCCGATGGAAGCCGTTTCGGTATCCAGCATGTTCCGTCTGCTGCGCAATCGGATATTCACCATCGGCATGGCCGCAACTGGGCTCGCCTTCATCGGAATGAATTCGCTCTCGATTTATCTGCGTCCTTTCCTCGAAAGTGTCACGGGCCTCGACGTGAACGTCCTGTCGGTGGTGCTCCTTGGCCTGGGGTTGGGCGGCTTGGCCGGGCTGTTCATCGCCGGCTTCGTTCTCCGGCGGAACCTCACCGCCGTGCTGGTCGGGCTGCCGAGCGCGCTTGCGCTCCTCGCCCTGCTCCTGATCGCAGCGGGACCGGTCCTTTGGGCCACGGCTGCGCTTCTGGTTCTTTGGGGGCTGTTCAACACCCCGATTCCGGCGGCGTGGGGTACATGGATGGCTCAGATCATTCCCGACGACCTCGAAGCTGGAGGCGGGCTGCAGGTCGCATTGATCCAGTTCGCCATCGCCGGCGGCGCTTGCGCGGGCGGCATGCTGTTCGACATTACCGGCTGGTGGAGCGCCTTCCTGCTCGCCGCGGCCCTGCTGGCGGGCTCAGCCCTGCTCGCCGCAGCCGCCAGCCCTCGCGCATAGTCCCAACTAACGCCCTAGGAGCTCATCACGTGCGAGGCGCAGCCATGACGACGGTATCGCCACATCTCGCCTATTATGGTCCGGTCGCGATCGATGAGGAGAAAAGCACCTTCACAATCACTGTTGAGTCGTCCCTGGTGCGCGATCTCATCGGACAGGAATTGGAGCGGGTGTTCGAGGTCACCTGAGATCAGCTGGTGATCATCCCGGTCGATCCCGAGGAAGGCTGGCGCGTCACTTACGAGCGCGATCGCATCGCCCCGCGAACGCGGGGCCCACTCTCCACCGCTTCGAAGGAGCGCACGGTCTAGCGGATGGATGATCTCGCTGCTTGGTCAGCATGGCGTGAGACAGGTTTCGTGACACGGCTCCGTAAATGCCCACTCTCCACCGCGTTTAGCCGCATTTCTGCGACGCCAGGAGAAAAGTGATCCTGATCGGTCAAAGCCTTGCCTCATCGGCCGAAAGTGCATGCTCTCGCGTGCCGGAGACGATGATCTCCAGGACCTCATGCTCGTCGGTGTTTTTGATGTAGCGATCGCCGACGTTCTCACCGCGCTTCAGCACCATCACGCGGTCGCCCACAGCGAAGATGTCAACGAGGCGGTGGGAGATGATGATCTGGGCAACGCCCTGCTTCTTCAGTTCCAGCATGGTTTCGAGCAGCCGCTCGGTCGCCATCACCGAGAGATTGGCGGTCGGTTCGTCGAGGATCACCACGCGCGGCTGGAAGGAGATAGCGCGGGCAATCGCCACCGATTGCTGGCGGCCGCCCGAAAGGCTCTCGACCTTTTGATAGACGGAGTTCACGTCGACCTTGAGCCGCTTCAGCACACTGTCGGCTTCCGCGTACATTTTCCGCCGATTGACGAAAAGGCCCCTGCGCGGCCAACGGCCAAGAAAGATGTTCTGACCGACATCCATATTCCCGCAAAGAGCGAAATCCTGGTAGATCATCTCGATGCCGGCGTCGCGGCTTTCGTGCGGGCTCTTGAAGTGCACCGGCTGCCCGGCGACGAAGACCTCGCCGGCGTCGCGCTGGTAGGCGCCGGTCAGGATCTTCATCAGCGTCGACTTGCCGGCCGAGTTGTCGCCGACGAGGCCCAGGATCTCGCCGGGATAGAGCACGAGGTCGACGTTGCGGAGCGCCTGCACCGCACCGAAGGCTTTTTCGATGCCCCGCATTTCTACGATCGGTGCAGGCGTGGTCGGGTCACGCATGGGTGGTCTCCGCCGTTTTTGTGCGCCGCGCGAGGCGCGCCCGCAGGCGGCCAAAGATGTTGGCCTGGCGCACCCAGATGTCGATCAGCACCGCCACGATCAGGATGCCACCGATGAAGACGTTGATCCAGTGCTGCGGCATGGTAAAGCCCTGGACGTTGAGCTGCAGCAGCGCCCGGATCAGGGTGATCACCGCCGCCCCGGCGAGCGCCCCGATCACGGTGCCGTAGCCGCCGAAGATCGAACCGCCGCCGATGATCACCGAAGCGATGGCGTCGAGCTCGCGGAACTGGCCGGCTACCGGGTTGAAGCTGCGGAAGTAGGCGACGTTGATGATCCCGGCCATTGTCGCGCAGAGCGCCGCCAGCATGAGCGCGAAGAACCGCACCCGGTTGGTGTTGATCCCGGCATAAGCGGCGGCGCGAATGTTGCCGCCGGTCGCATAGACCTTCTGCCCGAACGGCATGTAGGCGAGCACGACGCCGGCAATGAGGGCGACCAACAGCATCCAGATGGTCTGGACGCTCACCACCTCGGCGATCGAGCGCAGCAGCCCGTCCGGCAGCGAGATGCGGTAGTGCAGCAGGATATCGTTCACCTTGCGGCCAAGCAGGTTGTAGCCCTCGGGCCAGCCGGTGAGCTGCTGCCCGGCGACGAACCAGGCGGCGAGGCCGCGGGCGATGTAGAACATGCCGAGCGTGGCGATGAAGGCCGGCAGCTTGAAGCCGACGGTGACGATCGCGTTGACGAGGCCGGCGCACATGCCCGCGAGCAGGCCCATTGCCACGGCGGTCACGGGGTCGGCGCCGAGGACCTTGAGGAAATAGGCGGCGGTGCTGCCGGCGAGAGCGAGCACCGCCCCGACGGAGAGATCGATATCGCCGGCGGCGATGACGTAGGTGAGTCCGATGGTGATCAGCGCAAGCTCGGTGTAGTTGAGCAAGATCGCGAAGCTGTTGGACAGGTTCCACCAGTAGTCCGGCCGCAGCGCGAGGCCGGTCAGCCACAGGAGCGCGGTCAGGATGATGGCGAGCGCGTCGCGCCGGGCGAGGAACTTGCCGAACCCGGTGGCCGACAACGCCATGTCGGTCGCCATCGCGCCCTTGGTCTGCACCCCCTCGATCGCGATGCCGCCGATCTCGTAGGCCGGTGGCGGCGGCCGGTCGCGGAGCCAGGCCCAGAGGCGCCCTGCCACCTGGCGGCGGATGAGATAGGGCTCGATGAGCACCGCGACGACGAGCAGCAGCCCGAGGAACACCGGCACCGCGCCGACCGGTAGCGAGAAAACGGCATTGACCGTGATCTCCTCGTCGCCGATCTTGATGATGCGCGTGATCGGCCAGCCCTCGCGCAATACCTTGTCGAGCAGCACCACCAGCAGGGCGCCAAGGCAGGATCCGGCGACCCGGCCGCGGCCGCCGAGGATCGAGGCGCCGCCGATGATCACGGCGGCAATGACGGTCAGCTCACCGCTGACGCCGTAGAGGGGCGTCACGCCCTTGTCCTGGGCAGCTGACATCAAACCGGCCAGCGCCGCGCAGAGCGAGGAGATCAGGAAGGCTCGGATGCGCACCCAGTTGGTCGGGATGCCGGCATAGGACGCCGCCTGCTCGTTGCCGCCGGTGGCGAAGGTCTCGTAGCCCCAGCGCGTCTTGGCAAGCACATAGGCGCCGATCACGGCGACAACGAGGAAGATCACGATCTGGTTGTTGAAGCCGAGGAGGTTGGTCTCGCCGAGGTGAAAAAAACCCGGATAGCCGGTCGCCTTGGCAGGGTAGTAGATCGCCTGGCCGTGAGTGAGCGCCAGCACGAAGCCGCGGCCGATGAAGAGGACGGTCAGCGTGGCGATGAACGCCGGCACCTTGAGGATGGTGACGAGCACGCCGTTGATCAGCCCGATAAGCGTGCCGAGCAGCAGGCAGAGGATCGCCGACGTGACGACGCCGAGGTCAAGGAAGTTCGGCGCGAACAGCCTGGCAAAGACGACGGCGACTAGGCCGTAAGTTGAACCGACCGAAAGATCGAGGTCCTTGTTGACGATGACGAAGGTCACTCCGACCGCGATGATGGCAACCCGCGAGGTGTCGCGGAGCAGCGAGTGAAACGCTCCTGTTGACCCGAAGAACGCGGGATTGACGAGAGCGCCGCCGAGATAGAGCAGCAAAAGCAAGGCAACGAGCCCCACCTCCCAGCCGCCGACAATCTGGGACGGCGCACGGCCGAGCGATGTGGTCGCGGTAAGCGCCATGGTCTCTTCTGGTCGATTTCCTGCTGCCGCATTGCGGGAGAGCCTGCGCCCTCCCGCAATGATTTCAGACGTTCCGAGTGGACTCAGTTCTCGAAGCGCTTGCCGACGTCCTCGACGGTCTCCTTCGTCACCAGTTGGGCGCGTGTGTCGAGGTTGGCCGCCGCGATGCCGCGATCGATCTCCAGATAGAGTTGCATGACCGGCCAGAAGCCCTGCAAGAAGGGCTGCTGCCCGAGCGCGCCGGTCAGATCGCCGCTCTTCATCGCATCCTGCTGGGCCGGGCCCAGGTCGAAACCGTAGGCGCAGATCTTGCCGGTCATTCCGGTCTGAGCGACGGCCTTGGCAAGCGCCGGCGTGAACACGTTGTTGCCGGCGAACGCGCCAACGACATCGCCGCGCGATTCGAACAGCGTCACGATGCCGTTCACCGGATCATTCGGATTGGTGTCTATACCGGTGTTCTCCGGACCCGCGTCGACCTTGAAGGCATCAAGCTTGCCGGCATCCCTCAAGCCCTTGACGATGGCGTTGAAAGCCGAAGTGACGCGATTGTTCACCTCGATGTTGCCCATTGCGGTCGACGACGGCAGGACGATCGAACCCTTCTCGATACCCTTGTCCGCGAGGCACTTGACGAGCGCCTCGCCGGCGATTGCGGCAGCGGAGGCGTCCTGGCCAGTGTGGCCGATGCCGCTGCGGTTGAGGATCGTGCCGTCAAAGGAATTGGTCGTAGCGACCGGTATGCCCTTCGCCTCGGCGGCCTTGACGATGTCGTTATAGGCGCCGACCTGGGGCGTTGTCATGATCAGCCCGTCGATCGTCGGATCCTGCACGATCTGGTTCAGGATTTCGATCTCGCGGGCAGGGTCGTCGGTCGGCGATTCCGAGCCGAGCAGCAGGACCTTGGCGCCGATCAGGTTGCCGGCGACGGTCGCGCCGACGTAGACCGGATCGAAGAAGCCATTGCCGGCAGTGTGTGTCACGATAGCGAAAGTGAGGTGACCATCGGCCGAATGGAAGTCCTTGGTACCGGGGGCCTCCTTTGCGGCTTCTTCGAAGCTGTAGCCGCCGACCGCCTTATCGACGCCGCCCGATTGTGCGTAGGCGTTCGATACGCCGAGCGATAATGCCGCGGCACACGCCGCGAGCGAGAAAATACGTTTCATGATTTTCCTCCCTTGCAACCAACGGTCGGAAGCCGTTCGGGCGCATTTATTCAGGATTCCGAATGCTTCCTCCCACCCCGTATATTCTGCCCAAAGCCTGCCCACGTAAATAGTGCTAGCGCGACGCGGTGTCAGACAGACGAGGAGACTTGGTGTATTATGATCCCTACCTGGGCCGCATTTCAAAAGGGAGCGACACAGAGAGCACCAAGAATAAAGTTTCACAAACGCGTAGGGAGGATACCGCGATGAATCTGCGACCAGACCCCACATTCTATGCGTCACCGAAGCTGGCTATGGAAGGGCCGCCGGAAACTCTGGCCTACACGTTGATGCTTAGCCCGGACTTCTCGCAACCCGACGGCCTGGCTGTGGTGAATGTCGATCCAAATTCGCCGGAGTTCGGCAAGATCGTCCACACTGTCATCATGCCAAACAAGGGCGATGAGTTTCATCACTTCGGCTGGAATGCGTGTTCTTCGGCGCTATCACCACTGACTGGCCACGCCTTTTTGGAGCGTCGTTATCTGATCATTCCGGGGATGCGTTCGTCGCGCATCTACATAATTGATGTGAAGGGCGGGCCGACGGCCGCCAAGATTCACAAGATCATCGAACCCGCAGAAGTCTTTGCCAAGACGGGCTATTCCCGCCCGCATACGATCCACTGCGGACCCGAGGGCATCTATGTCTCGACCCTGGGCGGCGGCGGCAAGGACGGTACCGACGGTCCTCCGGGCATCTTCATCATGGATTGTCAGACCTTCGATGTCATTGGCCGCTATGAGATAGATCGTGGCGCCCAGGACAAGCACTATGATTTCTGGTGGAACCTGCCGCGCGACTACATGGTCAGTTCCGAATGGGCCCTGCCGCCGCAGTTCGAAAACGGCATCGTCCCGGAGGATCTACTGTCCAACAAGTACGGCCACCGCATGCATTTCTGGGATCTGCGTGCGCGTAAGAACATTCAGACGATCGATCTGGGCGCCAATCACCAAATGGCGCTCGAAATCCGCCCGGCGCATGATCCAGTCCAGCAATACGGCTTCTGCGGCGTTGTGGTCGATACCACCAATCTCGAAGGCTCGATCTGGACTTGGTGGCGCGACGCAGATGGCAAGTTCCAGGCCAAGAAGACGGCGATCATCCCGCCTCAACCGGCCAATGCCGACGATCTGCCGGATCTTCTGAAGGGTTTCTCGGCGGTGCCCCCGCTGGTCACCGACATCGACCTCAGCCTCGACGACAAATATCTCTACGTGGCTTGTTGGGGTATGGGTGAAATGCATCAATACGATGTCAGCGACCCGATGAAGCCGGTTCTGGCGGGCAAGGTCGAACTGGGTGGGATCGTCAAGAAGACCAAGCACCCCTGTGGCAAGGTCTTCGGCTATGGGCCACAGATGGTCGAGATTAGCCGCGACGGCAAGCGTGTCTATTGGACCAATTCGCTCTATTCGACCTGGGACGATCAGTTCTATCCCGGCGAGCGCGGCGGGGCTATGGTGAAGGCCGATGTTGGCGCCAATGGTGGCCTGACGCTCGACACCAACTTCTTCGTCGAGTTCCCCAAAGGCTATCGAACGCACCAGATCCGACTTGAAGGCGGCGACTGCTCTACCGACAGTTTCTGCTACCCATCGGTCTAGGTGTCGCCCGAACTCCTTTCGACCACAGCCGGCCTCTGGTTTGCTGTGGTCGCCAGCGGGATTTACCATGGCGTAAACCCGGGTATGGGCTGGCCGCTTGCTGTTTCGGCCGCCCTGATGGAACGGCGGGCCTATGCGCTGCCGGGCGCACTCCTGGCGCTGGCGTTCGGGCATCTTGTCGCCATGACGGTGGTCCTCTTGCCCTTCGCGCTGATGACCGTGCTGGTTGATTGGCAAACCGAGATCCGCGTTGGCGCAGGTCTAATTGTCGTCGCGCTCGGAGTCTGGCTGCTCTTCAACCGGCGGCATCCTAGATTTCTGGCGCGCGTGCCGCCGTCGCGACTGGCGCTCTGGTCCTTTCTGGTCGCCGTCGCGCATGGCGCCGGCCTGATGCTGGTGCCGATCTACCTCGGCCTGTGCGGCGTCGTTGAAACGGATGCTGGGCACCGTGCCGCGACCGCCCTCATTGCACGAACTGCAGCGCTCTCGATCGGCGTGGCAGCGGTCCACACCGGCGCCATGATCACTGCGGGCGGCGCTTTGGCCTTCGGCGTCTATCGGTGGCTGGGATTAAGGTTTCTTTCGAAAAGCTGGTTTGATCTAGATGTGATCTGGGCGCTAAGCCTAGTTCTGGTCGGGACGATCGGCGTGTTTTCCGCGCTCTAGTTGGTCACCACGATCCGCGTGTTGCGGAAGCCGGCTTGCCGCACCATCGAATAGAAGGCGGCGGCATTGGCCGGGTGCAGCCGCACGCAGCCATGCGACGCCGGGCGCCCGAGAGATTTTACCGCGCCGGTGCCATGGATGGCGTAGCCGCCGCGGTAGAATACCGAATGAGGCATCGGCGACATGTCGTATTTGCGCGAATACCACATCCGTGCCGTTCGTTGCGGCCGGTAGCTGCCGCGCGGCGTGGTATAGCCTTTGCGCGCCGTGGATACGCGCCATCGGTAAACCGCCTGACCGTATCTTACAGTCATCGTCTGCGATGACACGTCGATCCTTGCAACCAGCTTGGCTGCCCAGCCCTCGACCGAAGAACCGAGCAGCATCGTTGCCAGTGCCGCCATGAAAACGGTTTTTTTCATGCGATCAAACCCCTTTGACTGCCCCTTGCCTGCTTGCCTTCACGCAATTCTTCATCTTTTTAATCGCAAGTGAATGAGGTAACCACACACCTCTGACGAATTCACCAATCCAAAGCAGCGAATTTGAACGATTTCCCGCGATAGTTGCCGTGACGACACGTAACCACGTAACTAGGGCGCGACCCGCCATCAGGCTTGCCAAAGCGCATCATTGGCTGCTCAATTCGCCGAATGAACGAAATGAATGAACGGCTCCTGAAAGCGGTCGGTGATCGGGTCGACGACCTGGTCGCGTTGACCGCGGACCTGATTCGCTTTCCGACCATCAATCCGCCCGGCGAAGCCTATCGGCCATGCGCCGAATACGTCGGAGCGCGGCTGAAGAAGCGCGGTTTCGAAGTCGAATTCATCCGCGCCGAAGGCACGCCCGGTGACACCGATCGCTACCCGCGCGTCAATGTCGTCGCCCGCTTCGATGGCCGCTCGCCCGGCGCCTGCGTGCATTTCAACTCGCATATCGACGTGGTCGAAGCAGGCGACGGCTGGAGCCTCGATCCCTTCGCCGGCATCGTCAGGGATGGCAAGGTCTATGGCCGCGGCGCCTGCGACATGAAGGGTGGCCTGGCCTCGTCGATCATCGCCGCCGAGGCCTTCATGGAGGTCTTCCCCGACTTTCCGGGCGCCATCGAAATATCGGGCACGGTAGACGAGGAGTCCGGCGGCTTCGGCGGCGTCGCCCATCTGGCAAAGCTCGGCTATTTCTCCAAGCCGAAGGTCGACCACGTCGTCATCCCCGAGCCGTTGAACAAGGACCGCATCTGCCTTGGCCATCGCGGCGTCTGGTGGGCGGAGATCGAGACCAAGGGGGAGATTGCGCACGGCTCGATGCCGTTCCTCGGCGACAACGCGGTGCGCCATATGGGTGCCGTGCTAAAGGCCTTCGAGGACGAGCTGTTTCCGGCGCTCGACCGCAAGGTCACGCGCATGCCGGTCGTGCCCGACGGGGCCAAGCGCTCGACCATGAACATCAACTCGATCCACGGCGGCCAGACCGAGGATTTCCGGCCCGGCCTGCCCTCGCCCAACGTCCCCGATTCCTGCCGGCTGACCATCGACCGCCGCTTCCTGCTCGAAGAGGACCTCGGCACGGTCAAAAGCGAGGTGACCGATATCCTCGACCGGCTGAAACGCGAGCGCAAGAAATTCGACTACGAGATCCGCGATCTCATGGAGGTGCTGCCGCTGATGACCGAGCGCGATGCGCCGGTGGTCAAGGCGGTGGCGCAAGGCATCATGGAGATATTCGACCGCGAGCCCGACTATGTGATTTCGCCCGGCACCTACGACCAGAAGCACATTGCCCGCATCGGTCACATCTACGACTGCATCGCCTATGGCCCGGGCATCCTCGACCTCGCCCACAGGCCCGACGAATGGGTGGGGATATCAGACATGGTCGAATCGGCCAAGGTGATGGCGATCGGGCTCAACGTGCTGCTTAGGGGCGCGGGCGCTCGGTAGTCGGTGATGGGCGAAAAAACATTCCTGCCGGCGCTGCCGGAAAACACGAAACGCAATTTACTCGTTGGTGAAATCACGCTTCTATCCACCGGGTTTTGAGCATGTTTTTGAGCATATCGGGAGTTGCACGATGAAATTATGGAAAACCA
The DNA here is from genome assembly GCF_055901575.1 of Mesorhizobium sp. WSM4842. Lineage (NCBI taxonomy): Bacteria > Pseudomonadati > Pseudomonadota > Alphaproteobacteria > Hyphomicrobiales > Phyllobacteriaceae > Mesorhizobium > Mesorhizobium sp. WSM4842. The sequence continues at coordinate 3,921,743 of NZ_CM148372.1, read as the reverse complement.
TTCTCACCGCCGCGGCCCTGGTGCTGTCTGCCGGAACATCGGCATTTGCCGCGCGGACCGATCTGGTCATCGGCATTACGCTCGAACCTCCGCATCTCGATCCGACCGCAGGTGCTGCGGCGGCGATCGACGAAGTGCTTTACGCCAATGTGTTCGAGGGGCTGACCCGCATCGGTCCGAACGGCGATGTGCTGCCGGATCTGGCCGAAAGCTGGATGATTTCCGACGACGGCAAGGTCTACACCTTCAAGCTGCATACCGGCGTCAAATTCCATGACGGCACCGACTTCAATGCCGACGACGTGAAATTCTCGCTCGACCGCGCCCGTGCCGACAACTCCGTCAACGCACAAAAGGGCCTGTTCGCCGCCATCGATACGGTCGATGTGGTCGATCCGGCGACGGTCAAGATCACGCTGAAGAACCCGCAAAGTTCGTTCCTCTACAATATGGGCTGGGGCGACGCGGTCATCGTCGCGCCGGAGACAGCCGACACCAACAAGGAAAAGCCTGTCGGCACCGGCCCGTTCAGTTTCCAAAACTGGGCCAAGGGCTCGTCGATCACGCTGATCAAGTCCGACACTTACTGGGGCGCCCCGGTGTCCCTCGACAAGGCAGAGTTCCGCATTGTTCCCGATGCCGCTGCCGCTGTGCCGGCATTGCTTTCCGGCGACATCCAGGCCTTTCCCTTCTTCCCCGCTCCCGACAGTGTCGCCCAGATCAAGGACGACCCACGCTTCAAGGTGGTGATCGGCGCGACCGAGGGCGAAACCATTCTCTCGATCAACAACAAGAAGCCGCCTTTCGACAGACTGCAGGTCAGGCAGGCGATTTCGTTTGCGCTCGACCGCAAGGCGATCATCGACGGCGCCTCGGCCGGTTTGGGTGTGCCGATCGGCTCGCATATGTCGCCCGCCAACAAGGCCTATGTCGACCTCACCGGCCTCTATCCGCACAATGTCGAGAAAGCCAAGGAACTCTTGAAGGAAGCCGGTCTGGAGAACGGCTTCAAGGCGACGCTGAAACTGCCGCCGCCTCCCTATGCGCGGCTTGGCGGCGAGATCATAGCGTCGCAGCTTCGCGATGTCGGCATCGATCTGCAGATCGTGCCCGTGGAATGGGCGCAGTGGCTGGACCAGGTCTTCACCAAGAAGGACTACGACCTGACCATCGTCTCCCACACCGAGCCCAACGACATCGATATCTATTCGCGCAAGGATTACTACTTCAACTACGACAACCCGACCTTCGACAAGATCATCGCCGATCTGAGCCTCACCTCCGATGAGGCCAAGCGCATGACGCTGCTCGGCGAGGCGCAGAAGATACTGGCCGACGATGCCGTAGTCGGCTTCCTCTACGAACTGCCGAAAGCCGGCGTCTGGGACGCCAAGCTCGAAGGTTTTTGGGAAAACGCCCCGATCCAGGCCAACGACCTGACCAAGGTAAAGTGGACGGAGTGAGGCAGCGTAGCGGTCCTCCCCCATGACCGCCTATCTCCTCAAGCGCCTTGCCATCGCGCTCATCACGCTGGTTCTGGCCTCGATGGTGGTCTTTGCCGTGCTGGAGATCATTCCCGGCGACCCGGCGCGGCTGATGCTTGGCATGAACGCCAGCGCCGACCAGGTCGAGTTGCTGCGCAACCAGATGGGCCTCAACGCACCCCTTGCGCTGCGCTATCTGCACTGGGCCGGCGGCTTGCTGAGCCTCGATTTCGGCCGCTCCTACACCTATTCGGTGCCGGTCATCGACCTGGTCCGCGAGCGCGTCGTCGTCTCGCTGCCGCTGGCCCTGATCGCGCTGGCGCTGTCCACCATCATTGCCATTCCGGTCGGGCTGTTTTCAGCCGGCCGGCACGGGCGGGCCGGCGACACGATTGCGATGGGCGCCGCACAGCTTGGCGTCGCTGTGCCGAACTTCTGGTTTGCGCTGATGCTGATCTACCTCTTCGCCGTCTGGCTGCGGCTGGTGCCGGCAGGTGGCTTTCCGGGATGGAGCGCCGGCGTCTGGCCGGCGCTGAAATCGCTGATCCTGCCGGCGATCGCGCTCGCCCTGCCGCAAGCGGCGATCCTCGCCCGCGTCACCCGCTCGGCGCTGATCGAAGTGCTGAACGAGGACTACATCCGCACCGCCCGCGCCAAGGGCCTGCCCTTTCGCGCGGTGCTGTGGCGGCACGCGCTGCGCAACGCGATGATCCCGGTGCTGACCATTCTCGGCCTGCAGTTCGCCTTCCTGCTCGCCGGCACCATCATCATCGAGAACGTCTTCTACCTGCCCGGCCTTGGCCGGCTGGTATTCCAGGCGATCACCCAGCGCGACCTGATCGTCGTCGAAAGCGTCGTCATGCTGCTGGTTGCCGCCGTCATCGCGGTCAACCTGCTCGTCGATCTCTCCTATGCGGTCGTCGATCCGCGCCTGAGAAGCCGCCAATGACGCTGCGCTTCGACATCCCAGAGGAAAATTTTGCCGACATCCTCGTCAAGGCCTTCACCAACCGCTCGTTCCTCGCCGGCTTCGCCATCACCGCACTGGTGGCAGCGGTCGCTATCGTCTCGTTCTTCTGGACGCCTTTTGACGTCACCAGGCTGATCATCGCCGACAAGACCCAGGCACCCTCGCCGGCGCACTGGTTCGGCACCGATCATTTCGGCCGCGACATTCTTTCCATGATCATGGTCGGCGCCCGCAATTCGATCGCCGTGGCGCTGGTCGCTGTCGGCATCGGCATGGGCGTAGGCGTGCCGCTCGGCGCCTTCGCCGCGGCGCGCGGCGGCATCGTCGATGAAGCGGTGATGCGGCTGAACGATCTCGTCTTCGCCTTCCCTGCCCTGCTGTCGGCGATCATGATCACCGCCATCTTCGGGCCGGGCGCGCTCAACGCCATCATCGCCATCGGCATCTTCAACATCCCGGTCTTCGCCCGCGTCGCCCGGGCCGGTGCGCTGGCGATCTGGCCACGCGAATTCATCCTCGCCGCGCGCGCCGCCGGCAAAGGCAAAACGCTGATCACGCTGGAGCATGTGCTGCCCAACATCGTCAGTTTGCTCCTGGTGCAAGGCACCATCCAGTTCGCGCTCGGCATCCTGGCCGAAGCCGGGCTTTCCTATGTCGGGCTCGGCACACAGCCGCCGATGCCGAGCTGGGGCCGGATGCTGTTCGACGCGCAGACCCGCATGGTGGCGGCGCCGTGGATGGCGATCTTTCCAGGCATGGCGATCGTCGTCACCGTGCTTGGCCTGAACCTGCTCGGCGACGGTATTGCCGACATCCTCGACCCTAAATCGCGGCGGCAGCGATGAGCCTGCTCGAAATCGAGCGATTGTCGCTAAGCATCGGCGATACGCCGATCCTGAGGGATGTCGAGCTCTCCGTCGCGCCCGGCGAGGTGATGGGGCTGGTCGGCGAATCCGGCTCGGGCAAGTCGATAACGGCGCTGACGGTGATGCGGCTTCTGCCCTGGGCGGCGCGCGCCACCGGGCGCGTCGTCTTCGACGGCATCGACATCCTTGCGGCCAGCGAAGACCAGATGTGCGCGCTGCGCGGCGACGATATCGGCATGGTTTTCCAGGAGCCGATGACGGCACTTAACCCGGTCAAGACCATTGGCGAGCAGGTCGCCGAAGGCATCCGCTGGCACACCAGGGCAAGCCGCGCCGACGCCGAGGACCGCGCGCGAAAAATGTTCGACCGGGTCGGCCTGCCGGCGGCACAGTTCCCGCTGTCGCGCTATCCACACGAGCTTTCCGGTGGTCAGCGCCAGCGTGTCGTCATCGCCATTGCCTGCGCGCTGAAGCCCAAGCTGCTGATCGCCGACGAGCCGACGACGGCGCTCGACGTCGTGCTGCAGGCGCAGATCCTCGACCTGTTGCGCGACCTGGTCGCAGAGAGCCGCATGGGCCTGCTCTTGATCTCGCACGACCTCGCGGTGGTGGCCGAGATGGCGGACCGCATCACCATCCTGCGCCACGGCGAAGTGATGGAGGCCGGCGACACGGCGCGCACTTTGTCTGAGCAGCTCCATCCCTACACGCGACAACTGGCGCAGGCCTCGATGCATGTGCCGGCGCGTGCCAGGACGCACGAGGTCGGCCAAGACAACCCCCCGCTCCAGGCTGCCAAACCTCTTCTTCAGGTGGACAGCGTGACGCGGGACTATCCGGGACGGCGCAAATCGTTGCTGAAGCGCGCGGCCCCGATCCGCGCCGTCGACGATGTCTCGTTCTCGATTGATCCCGGGCAGTCTGTGGCGCTGGTCGGGAGTTCCGGTTGCGGCAAGTCCACGCTTGCCCGCATGGTCCTGGCGCTGGACGGGCCGACATCGGGAACGATCCGGTTTCGCGGTCAGGTCATCACCGGCAAGAGCGAGGCTGAGCTCAAGCCGGCGCGACGCGACATGCAGGTGGTGTTCCAGGACCCTTACGGCTCCTTCGATCCGCGCCAGAAGGTCGAAAAACTGGTCGCCGAGCCACTGCATGTCCTGGAGAAGAAGCCGACGGATGCGGAACGGCGCGAGATGGTGGCAAAGGCCTTGCACGAGGTCGGCCTTAGTCCACGCGACATGGACAAATATCCGCACGAGTTTTCGGGTGGCCAGCGCCAGCGCCTGTCGATCGCCCGCGCCATCATCACCCGCCCCAAGCTGGTCGTCGCCGACGAGCCGGTCTCGGCGTTGGATGTCTCGATCCGCGCCCAAATTCTCGACCTGTTCGCCGAGCTCAACCAAAAGCTCGGCGTTGCCTATCTATTTATCACCCACGATCTGACCGTTGCCCGCGCCATCACCGACCAGGTGATGGTCATGCATGACGGCAAGATCGTCGAGCGCGGCAGGACGAGCGAGGTTCTCGACCATCCGCAGTCCGAAGCCGCCAAGGCGCTGGTCGCAGCCGCTCCCGATTTGCATCGGGCGATCGCGAAACGGCTGCAGGAACAGGGGTGAGCGGCTTCGTGGCACGGCTAATTCGTCGGGCGCACGGGCGGGAGAATGGCTATTGACAGCCAACAGTTCTGAAACGCGCGAAGGGCCTGAGCCTCCTCCACTGGGCCTGGGCGGCTCTGCTGCGCTGTTCGGGGCGGGTGCTCTGCTGCTGTTCCTGGTAACGCGGATAGCCGTCCCAACGTTCGTCTCCGCTAGCGGGGCTGAGACTGTGGTGATGTGGTTCTTGGCCGCAAGCATCATTCTTTTTGGCCCCCTGCTTCTCACGGCTGCCCTGCTATTGCATCGAGAGCGGAGACAAGGAAGGCTGGTGTCGTTGGGCGCGCGGCTGTGGCTTCGCACTATGAATGGCGGCGATTGGCTCTGGGCTATTGGAGGGCTGGTGGCTGTCAGCGTGCTGACCGGCGGCATCGGCGCGGCGCTCCGGATGCTGCAAGACGGGAAGACTCTTCATCCCTCGTTCATGGCTTTCGAGCCGCTAGGTCCTGGGCGGTACTGGATTCTCGGCGCGTGGCTGCCGTTTTTTGTACTGAACATCGTTGGGGAAGAGTTTGTCTGGCGGGGTGTCGCACTGCCGCGGCAAGAGGTTGCCTTCGGGGGGTGGGCTTGGCTGGTCAACGGGATAATGTGGTTACTGTTCCACGCTGCCTTCCCTTGGCAAGTCCTGTTGACGCTCGTGCCGATCACGTTGCTCCTGCCCTACGTTGTCCAGCGGCGTCGCAGTACATGGGCCGGGATCGTTATCCATGCCGGGTTCGGGGCGATGGGCTTCCTGGTCCTAGCATTCGGGCTCGCCTAAGCGGCGCTGCTCTCGTAATCAATTACGACCCGACTCGCCTCCAAGGGGCGGCGACGCTTCCATGGCCCATCAAATCGTTATCACACGATGCCTCAGCCTTGCGGCTTCACCACATCGGCAGGGCTGATTTCGAGCAGGTCGAGCGTGCGCCGCAAGAGCTGCATCTCGCTCCCGGCAAGTTGCGAATCGGCCTTGGCGATCTCGGCCATGTGGCGGGCGAGCAGCTTGCGCCGTTCGATGTCGAGGTCGCGGAACTGAGCGATGGCTTGCGAGCTGTTGGTCTCGTAGCCGAATTCGTTGAGATATTCGATGACGCTGTCGATGCTGGTTTCGGGAATGCCGAAGGCGTCCCGGCAGATACGCCTGAAGGCGGTCATTTCGCTTTCGCTGACCGACCCATCGGCCAGGATCATGCGAAACAGCATGAGCAGTTCCGCCGACAGTACAGGATCGTCCGCGACCTTGCGCACGCCGGGGTCGCCTTCGAAGATCGAGCGTATCTGGTCCAGCAAAGCGAATGACATCAGCGTCCCTTTCCGATTCGTCAAATGCATGTCGCTCAAAAGTGCGCAGCGGTTTTGAGATAACGACATGCATAAAACAAAAGAGCCAAGCGCGTCGCGGCGCGCTTGGCATAGGTAGCGCGGAATCGGCCTTGCGCAAACGGGTCGGCTGTGGTTCGAATGCCCACATCTTCCCGCTGGCCAGAAGCCCTTCCCGCAACCATCCGATGTTCGATCTCGCCACCCAGACCGTCGTCATCCTCGGCGTCGCCGCCTTCGCTGCCGGCTTCGTCGATTCGATTGCCGGCGGCGGCGGCTTGATCACCATTCCAGCACTGCTGCTGGCGGGCTTCTCGCCGGTCGAGGCGCTGGGGACCAACAAGCTGCAGGGCATGTTCGGCTCGGGGTCGGCGACCATCCACTACGCCGCCAAGGGCCATGTCGATTTGCGCCGGCAATTGCCTTCGGCCCTGTTGGCGCTTGCCGGCAGTGCTCTCGGCGCTTTGCTGGCGACATTCGTGCCGGGCGACCTGTTGCGGGCTCTTCTGCCGATCCTGCTGATCGCCATCGCGCTTTTCTTCGCCCTCAAGCCAAACATGGGCGACGTCGACCGCGCCCGGCGCCTGTCGCCGTTCCTGTTCGGGCTGATCCTGGTGCCGATTGTCGGCTTCTATGACGGCCTGTTCGGGCCGGGGGCCGGTTCCTTCTACATGCTGGCCTTCGTCACCCTGGCCGGCTACGGCGTGCTTAAGGCGACGGCGCATACCAAGCTGCTCAACTTTGCCTCCAACATCGGCGGCTTCATCGTCTTCGCTGCTGCCGGGGTCGTCTACTGGAAGATCGGCCTGATGATGGGTGTCGCCCAGTTTCTCGGCGCCCGTGTCGGCGCCAGCCTCGCCATCCGCAATGGCGCAAAACTGATCAAACCGCTGCTGGTGATCGTCTGCCTGGCACTGGCCAGCAAACTGCTGGCCGATCCGGCGAACCCGCTGCGCACGCTGATTGGTGTGTGACGACGCGACTGATACTATGCGGTTGTACGAATCATGTTGGAGGAGCCACGCATGAATCTCAGTGCGCCTACGCAGCTTATTTTTATCATATCCCTTGTTATCGCCCTCATCGGCCTGCTCGCCGCTCTCGGCGTTCTTGCATTCATTCCTCTGGCCGCGGTGTGGATCGTCCTCATCGCTTATATCGTGCTTGCTGGCGGCTGCCTGGTTCGCGGCGCTTAAGCACTCAGACCTCAGGCAACTCGGAGCGCCCGGCCACACGCCGGGCGCTTTTGATTCTGAGGACTGGTCTGTTAGACTCCTTGGGCGGAAGGAAAGCTCATGCCCGCCGAGAGCGAAGACGGAAGCCGCCATGAAATTCCCGGCCTCGGCCGGGTCGAGATGGTGCGGCGTGCGCCCGGCCCTCGGCTCCACGGCTCAGTCACCGACATCTGCGGTTATCGTGAAACCGCGCCCGGCCGCTTCCGCAACGTCGAATATGCATCGCTGACCGTGCCGCTGGTCATCAGCTTTGCCGAACCCTTCGCAATCGGGCTCGGCAAGAATCCAGGCAACAATGACCGCTTCGCCAGTTTCGCCGCCGGCCTCTATGCCGGTCCGGTGGTGATCGAATCCTTCGGCGGCGCCTGCTGCGTCCAGGTCAATTTCACGCCGCTCGGCGCCCGACGCTTCTTCGGCCTTCCGATGAGCGAACTGACCGATCGCATGGTCGGCCTCGACGATGTGCTTGGCCCCGAAGGGATCGCGCTGCGCGAAAGACTTGGTAATGCGCGCGACTGGACCGCACGCTTCGCCATCGCCGAGACGTTCGTCGCCGCACGGCTGACTGAGGCCCGGGAAACGCCGGCCGAAATCGCCTGGGCCTATGACAGGATCATCGTCTCAGGTGGCCGCATTCGCGTCGCATCGCTCGCCGACAGGCTGGGCTGGAGCCGCAAGCATCTCTCGGGAAAATTCTCCAATGCGATCGGCGTCGGCCCCAAGACGCTGTCGCGCATCGTCCGCTTCAACCGGGCGCTCGGCCTGTCAAGGCAGGACAAATCCGATTGGGCTGATATCGCCGCCGATTGCGGCTATGCCGACCAGGCGCATCTGGTGCGCGAATTCCGCGACCTTGCCGGCGAAACGCCGACGACGCTTGCCGCCCGGCCATAGGTTCTGAAACGCCCCTTGCCACGCCCAGTGGGCGCACGGGTAACATTTCTTCAAGACGTGCGAACAGCTTTCGCCCAGACTGGGTTATCGACAATCCAATTGAAGGAGATCGCCATGACCATGTCAGTCGAACCGCCCAGGCTCTATCCCACCTTGCGCTACCGCAATGCCGCGAAAATGATCGACTGGCTGGGTGAAGCCTTCGGCTTTGCCGTTCATGCCCGCTACGGCGAAGGCGACATTGTCCATCACGCCGAACTGACTTTCGGCTCCTCGATGATCATGCTGGGCACTGCACGCGACGACAAGTTTGGCCAGATGATCGGTGCACCGGGCCCGGGTGGCGGCAGATCGATCTATGTTGCCGTCGACGATGCCGATGCCGCTTATGCCAGAGCAAAAAAGGCCGGCGCCGAAATACTGGAAGAACTCACCGACCGCGATTATGGCAGCCGCGAGTTCATCTGCCGCGATCCGGAAGGCAATGCCTGGTCGTTCGGCACCTATTGGCCGAAGGCCGGTGAAAAAGCGTGAACTGGTAACGCTGCACAGGGAATGTGACGGTTGAGGGCCTGTGGCGGCCAAGGTTTCACCGTTCGTTTCGGTCAATTATCATAAACATTCGGGATTGGTCGAAGCCTCCCCAACTTCGTCATCCCCGGGCGAAGCAGGAGCGAAGCTCCGTCGCGGAGACCCTGGGATCCTGCCATGACAACTTCGCAAGGCGCGGCGACCCAGAACCGAGCACCCTCCGTCGAGTTCCTTCGCAGAGGGGATACTGTCCAGGATACTGTCCCTCCAGCGTTCCGAAAGGTCCCGCACCGCAGGTAACGGCAGGATCCGCCAGGGCATGCGGTTCGTCAACGTAACATCTGACCTGTCAAAACTTCTGCGCGCCGAGGAGCTACCGCGCCAGACCAAAGATGGCGTCGCAGTCGAGGTGGGTCTCCAGTTCGGCTGCGACCTCGTCCAGTGCCCGTTCGACCTCGGCGCGATAGTCGATGCCGCCGCCTTTGACGCCAAGGTTTTCCAGGAATTTCGCCCGAAAAGCGTCAGCGGAAAACAGCCCGTGCAGATAGGTGCCCGACACCTTTCCGTCGACTGAGACAGCGCCGTCAGCGGCGCCGTTGATGACGGTGGACGGCCGCAGCGTGTCGGGACCGGTGGTGCGGCCGAGATGGATCTCATAGCCTTCGAGCGGCAGGTCGAACTGCAGCGAGCGCGCGCTGACATTGCGCACCGTCTTTTCCGGCTCCATCACCGTTTCGACGTCGAGCAGGCCGAGCCCTTCCGTCTCGGTAACGCTGCCCTCGATGCCGTCGGGATCGCGCACGACACGGCCGAGCATCTGGAAGCCGCCACAGATGCCGACGACGTGGCCGCCGCGCTTGCGGTGGGCGACAAGGTCGTGGTCCCAGCCATTGTCGCGAAATCTCAGGAGATCGCCGATCGTCGACTTCGAGCCGGGCATGACCACCAGCCCGGCATCCTCTGGCAAGTGCTGGCCGGGCGGAACGAACACCACCTCGACTTGAGGCTCGGCCTTGAGCGGGTCGAGATCGTCGAAATTGGCAATGCGCGAAAGCACCGGCACGGCGACCTTCAGCGCGCGCTTCTCGCCGGAAGCCAGGCGTTCGAGCACCACCGAATCTTCAGATGGCAACCGCGCCGCCGCCTTCAGCCACGGCACAACGCCAAAACAGCGCCAGCCGGTGAATGTCTCGATCGCCTTGATGCCGTCATCGAACAGCGAGACATCGCCGCGGAACTTGTTGATGAGATAGCCGACGATCATGCGCCGGTCCTCTTCCGGCAGGATCAGATGCGTGCCGGCGACCGAGGCGATGACGCCGCCACGATCGATGTCGCCGACGAGGATCACTGGCACATTGGCGCGCGTGGCAAAGCCCATATTGGCAATGTCTCGGCTTCTGAGATTGATCTCGGCCGGCGAGCCGGCGCCTTCGACGATGACGAGGTCGGCGCCCTCGCCGACCTTGGCCCAGGAGTCCAGCACGGCATCCATCAGCCGGCCCTTCAGCGCCTGGTAGTCGCGCGCCCGCGCCTCGCCGAACACCTTGCCCTGCACCACAACTTGCGCGCCGACATCGGTCTGCGGCTTGAGCAGCACAGGGTTCATGTGGACGGAGGGCACAACGCCACAGGCGATCGCCTGCAGCCATTGGGCGCGACCAATCTCGCCGCCGGAGTTGTCGCCCGGAACGTCGGCGACGGCGGCGTTGTTCGACATGTTCTGCGGCTTGAACGGCCGTACCTTCAGCCCACGGTTCCTCGCCGCGCGGCACAGGCCCGCGACCAGCACCGTCTTGCCGACATCGGAGCCCGTGCCCTGCAGCATGATTGCTCTGGCCATTAATTCCTGCCCTGTGAAACGCTGCCGGTGATCGTGGATTTCGCCGCCAGCGGCCCGCCGCGCCAGATGTAGAGCGCCAGCAGCGGCTGCTTGCCGGTGCGCATCGCGTGACTGATATCAGAGGCATGGTGGATCACCTCACCCGCCTCGCGCCTGCGAAATTCGGCTTCGCCAATGCGCCATTCGGTGCCGCCGGTCAACGGAATGTAGATCTCCTCGGCGACGTGGTGATGATCGGGATAGACGATATCAGGTCCGAGGATCAGCAAGCCGGCCGCGACCTCGTCGTTGACGAAATGGCCGCGCGTACCGAAGACCTCCAGCCAGCCGTAATTGTCGATGAATGTCTTGCCGAAATCCGCCTCGCTGTAGGTCTGGCCCCATCTCAGATCGCCGCGACGCTCCGCAAGCAGCCGCGACAGCGGCCTGGCACCTGCCGGAGCGAGCTCGACGATGCGGTCGAGCTGGCGCAGGCAGGCGAGCGGATGCGGCTCGAGCGGACGCGCCGGCATGGCCCAGCCGATCCGGGCCACCGCACCGCGCACCAGCGCATCATCGAACCCGTCGAGATAGGCATGAAAATACTCGAGCAGTTCATCGAAATTTGTCGTCACGCCTTGCTCCGCACACGCATTCGCGCACAGCCGCTCCCCCAATGGTTGGATGGAGATGGTCGGCTTGCGCGGCGGCATCATTGGTCTAGATTGGACGGCGCGCAAAGCCAAAAACGACAGGCCAGCCGGCCGAAGACATCAGGGAGCACGCTATGGACGCCGCTGTCGATGCGGGTACCAGCCAGTTCGAACTCAACGAGGACCAGCGCGCCATCCAGGAGATGGCCGAAGCCTTCGCTGCCGACCGCGTCGCACCGAACGCTCTCGACTGGGACCGCAACAAGCATTTTCCGGCCGACGTGATCCGCGAGACGGGGCCGCTCGGCCTTGGCGGCATCTATGTCCGTGACGACGTCGGCGGCTCGGCACTCGGCCGGCTCGACGCCGTGCTGATCTTCGAGGCGCTTTCGCGCGCCGATCCGGCCTTTTCATCCTTCATCTCGATCCACAACATGGTGGCGTCGATGATCGACCGCTTCGGCAGTGACGAGCAGCGCCAGCGCTTCCTGCCGAAGCTGACCTCGATGGAGTGGCTGGCCAGCTATTGCCTGACCGAGCCGGGTTCGGGATCGGATGCGGCAGCGCTGAAGTCGCGCGCGGTGAAGAGCGGTGGCGACTATGTGCTGAACGGCGTCAAACAGTTCATTTCGGGCGCCGGCGACAGCGACATCTACATCGTCATGGCGCGCACCGGCGCCGACGGGCCGAAGGGCATTTCCACCTTCGTCGTGCCGAAGGATGCGCCCGGCCTGTCCTTCGGCACCAACGAGCACAAGATGGGCTGGCACATGCAGTCGACCCGCCAGGTCGTCTTCGAGGACTGTAAGGTGCCGGCGCAAAACCTGCTCTCGGCCGAAGGCGCCGGCTTCGGCATCGCCATGGCCGGGCTCGACGGCGGCCGGCTCAACATCGCCGCCTGTTCGCTGGGCGGGGCGCAATCGGCGCTCGACAAGGCGCTGTCCTACACCGCCGAGCGCAAGGCCTTCGGCGCCAAGATCAACCAGTTCCAGGCGCTGCAGTTCAAGCTCGCCGACATGGAGACCGAGCTGCAGGCAGCACGCATCTTCCTCTACGCCGCCGCCTCGAAGCTCGACCGCAAGGCGCCGGATGCCTCGAAATGGTCGGCGATGGCCAAGCGCTTCGTCACCGACATCGGCTTCAACGTCGCCAACGACGCGCTGCAACTGCATGGCGGCTACGGCTATTTGCATGACTACGGCATTGAGAAGCTGGTGCGGGATTTGCGCGTCCACCAGATCCTCGAAGGCACCAACGAGATCATGCGCGTCATCATCGCACGCGCCCTGATCGGTCGGTAAGGCAGTAGGCAGTAAGATGACCGATTCGTACAAGGATCTTATCGTATGGCAGCAGGCGATGGATCTGGCCGTCACCACCTACTCCTTGACCAAGGCATGGCCAAAAGAGGAATTGCATGGGTTGACCAGCCAAATCCGCCGCTCAGCAACCTCTATCCCTGCCAACATCGCGGAAGATTATGGCCGAGACAACAGAGGCTCTTATCAGCAATTTCTCCGGATTGCCCAAGGGTCGCTGAAGGAGTTCGAGACGCACCTCCAGATCGCTGAACGCATTGGCCTTGCTAGGCATGATCAAGCTTATCAGATCCTGTTAGCGACCGAGGGCATCGGAAAAATGCTTCGCCAACTTATTAGCAAACTCGCGCCCGAATAGGCTGCCTACTGCTACTGCCTACTGCTACTGCCTACTGCCTACTGCCTACTGCCTTACCCAAACCACGGAGTGCCATTATGACCACCATCGCCTTCATCGGCCTCGGCAACATGGGCAACCCGATGGCCGCCAATCTCGTCAAGGCGGGATATGCAGTGCACGGCTTCGACCTGATGCCGGAAAATCTCGTCATCGCCAGGGACCATGGCGTCGTCGTCATGGCCAATGCCGTTGCCGCGGTGAAGGAGGCCGATGTGGTCATCACCATGCTGCCGGCCGGCAAACATGTCCTGTCGGTCCACGAGGACATCGCGCCCAAGGCGAAAAAAGGCGCGCTGTTCATCGATTCCTCGACCATCGACGTCGAATCGGCACGAAAAGCCCACGCCATTGCCGCCAAACATAAGCTGCTGTCGATCGACGCGCCGGTTTCCGGCGGCACCGGCGGCGCCGCAGCCGGCACGTTGACCTTCATGGCCGGAGGCTCGAAGGAAGCCTTCGCCAAAGCCGAGCCAATCCTCAAGCCGATGGCCGGCCGTATCGTCCATTGCGGCGACGACGGCGCCGGACAGGCGGCAAAGATCTGCAACAACATGATATTAGGCATTTCGATGATCGGTGTCGCCGAAGCCTTCGTTCTGGCCGAAAAGCTCGGCCTGTCGCATCAGGCGCTATTCGACGTCGCCTCGACATCCTCCGGCCAATGCTGGTCACTGACCACCTACTGCCCGGTGCCCGGACCGGTGCCGACATCGCCGGCCAACAATGGCTACAGGCCGGGGTTTGCCGCAGCACTGATGCTGAAGGACCTGAAACTGTCGCAGGAAGCCGCGCAAAGCGCCGGTGCGGTGACGCCGCTGGGCGCCGAGGCCGCCCAGCTTTATGCGTTGTTCAATGCCCAGGGCCATGCCGGCGCCGATTTTTCCGGCATCATAAATTTCCTGCGCGGTACCCCGGCCTAATGCATGTCGCCCAAAAGCTCGCCCTCGGGCTTGACCCTGGGCTTGACCCGAGCGTGCGCAGCGATTTTGAGACAACGACATGGGATAAAAACAAGAACTTAAAGCGCGTCGCATGAGTTCCTTCAGACGCGCCGCGCTTTAAGCCTTGAACTCGACTGGGCTTTTCGATTTCCCGGCAAAGAGAAACATCGCAAATTTAGATTTGCTTAAACTCTCGATAACCCCCCGGTAACGATGTGCCTGTAAAACGGAATGCGAGGCGGCATATCGCATCCGCCCGGCGCTCCGGATCAGGTCTCGCGTACCGGAGCCCGTAAGTTTCGCAAGTGTTCTGGTAGCGAAGCGCCATGCGTATCTGGCAAAGCCGCGTTCCCGATGGAGCGCGGTTTTTGCGTTTCGCATTATTCAAGGACAGTGAGACGATCGCCCTGGCGCGTCTCCAGATGGTCGTCTGCCTCGTGGCGGCGGTCCTGACCGACGTCGACCCACAGGTGGTAGCACCAATGCTCCCCAGCGCGAGGGTTCGGTGAGCGATCTGAGATTACCTGACTCCCGAAGCTCGTCAGTCCAGTCGACAGGACTATCGACAGCATCACGAAGTGGCAGCAGATCAAGGAAGACGCCAAGAACGACGCCGACCACATCCGCGCCGACGTGGAGATCAAGCGGCTTGAGCGGACCTCATGAAACCTTCTGATTTCTAAGCCGTTATCGCCGGTATGTCCGGGGCTAAATTCAAGCCGAAATCGGTCTCCAAATCACGCGATGCCGAGAAGTCGCGCCAGGAGAAGCAGTCGACTGTCGAAGTCGCGTCTGAGATCGTCGGCGCGGCGCCGCCGCCGCTGGATTTCATCGAACCCGATCCGGAGCTGGCTCCTGAGGAGGTCGAGCAGGCGCGCAAGAGATACTTGCTGAGGCGTTTCTGGACCAGCGCGCGCGGTTACTGGGGCCGCGGAGGCGATAGGCTCGCTTGGCCGTACACGATCGGGTTATTGCTCCTGATCGTCATCAATGTCGGCTTCCAGTATGGGATCAATGTCTGGAATCGCGCAATTTTCGACGCCCTTGAGCAACGCAATGCTCGCACCGTCTATGTCCTGAGCGCCGTTTTTGTGCCGCTCGTGCTCGGAAGCGGAAGCCTTGTCGTTGCACAGGTCTTCCTTCGCATGACGATTCAGCGCCGCTGGCGTTCCTGGCTCACCAACGCGGTCATCGCGCGTTGGCTTGCAAGCGGCCGCTACTTTCAGTTGAATCTCGTCGGCGGCGACCACCAGAACCCCGAAGCCCGCATCACGGAGGATTTGCGGATTGCCACCGAATCCCCGGTCGACTTCATCGCCGGTGTCATCAACGCGTTTCTGTCGGCCTCGACCTTCATCGTGGTGCTCTGGACGATCGGCGGGGCCCTGACCCTGACGATCGCAGGTTCGACCGTGACCATTCCCGGCTTTCTCGTCATCACCGCGGTATTGTATGCCGCGATCACATCCACCTCGATGGCGGTCATTGGCCGCCGTTTCGTCCACCTCTCCGAGGAAAAAAATCAGGCGGAGGCCGAATTCCGCTACACGCTGACGCGCGTGCGGGAAAACGGCGAGAGTATCGCATTGCTCGGCGGCGAGGAGGAGGAGCGTAGCGGCATCGACAAGACGTTCGCCCATGTGCTCAGGCAATGGGCGCTCCTTACCGGTCAGCACATGCGCACAGCGCTGGTGTCGCAGGGGGCGAGTCTGTTTGCGCCTGTCGTGCCGGTTTTGCTTTGCGCTCCAAAGTTTCTCGAAGGCAGCATGACACTTGGACAGGTAATGCAGGCTGCTTCTGCCTTTGCCATCGTGCAGGGCGCGTTCGGATGGCTGGTCGACAACTACCCCCGTCTCGCCAATTGGAACGCCTGTGCACGGCGCATCGCCTCGCTGATGATGTCGCTCGACGGGCTCGAGCGCGCGGAACAGAGCAACACCCTGGGACGCATAAAGCGCGGCGAAACTGCAGGCGATGCGATGCTCAGCCTGAACAATCTGTCCGTGTCGCTCGACGACGGCACCGCCGTGGTCAAGGAAACCAAGGTCGTAATCGAACAAGGCGAGCGGGTGCTCGTCGCCGGCGAATCCGGCTCAGGCAAGAGTACACTGGTGCGGGCCGTCGCAGGTCTGTGGCCGTGGGGTGGCGGCAGCGTCAACATCCACGCCGACAGACGGCTATTCATGTTGCCGCAACGGCCCTATGTCCCCATCGGGACGCTTCGCCGCGCAGTCGCCTATCCAGGCGCCGCCGATAGCTGGACGCTGGACAGGATCAAGGCTGCCCTCGACAAAGTCGGACTCGATTATCTGAACGACAAGCTCGAGGACGACGCGCCATGGGACCAGACCTTGTCGGGTGGCGAAAAGCAGCGGCTCGCCTTCGCGCGTCTTCTGCTGCACAGCCCCGATATCATCGTGCTGGATGAAGCAACGTCAGCACTCGATGAAAAGAGCCAGGACAAGATGATGGAGATGATCGTTCACGAATTGCCGAAGGTCACCATCATAAGCGTGGCGCATCGCGCCGAGCTGGAAGCCTTTCATAGCCGCAAGATCACATTGGAGCGGCGCGAGGGCGGCGCAAAGCTTGTCAGCGATATCGATCTTGTCCAGCGCAAGAGAAGACGGAACTTGCTTGTGCGATTTATGGGGCGCCAGCGCGCCGTACCGAAGCGCAGCACGACCTTGAGCAAAGCGGCGCTGCCCGAGACAAAAAGGTAAAGTCCGCCGGTCGGGCCTGGTGACAAAGGCAGCAAGGAAGAGGTCGCGTCGAGCGGACTGTGACTAAGTGGCCCAAGAAAAAAAGTTCCTGGGCGTCTCTGCCGGCGCTTAAGCCGATGGCAGTGTCAGCTACGCACGCTCAAATGAAGCATCGGATGATGCTCATAATGGCCGGCGCCATTTCTTACGATGGGGTCCTCTGAGGTTATCGCCTGGATGTTTTGATCATCGGCGATCCTGTACAGCGACACGCCATAGCCGCCACTCGGATCCATTACGGGGCCGTGTGCGACGATCAGCCCACGATCGAGCAGATCGTCCAAAAAGGCTCCATGCTGCTTCATCCACTCTCGCTCTTCGTCAGTCATGGTCGCGAGAAAGTCGGTGCGCGGCGGAATATACTTGCACAGGTAACACTTCATTTTGAGCTCCGATTTAAATCCATTTGCCTGCTTGCCTTGGCGATCGCGTCGCCGCCGGCCTTCGCATTCATTTTTTGATGGAACGTCGACGAGCGATCAGATACTATCATTTTAGGAGTAAATCACTATCAAAAAGATATCAACATGAAGGATCTTTCGAACCAACCCTGTCTGATCGCTCGCAGTCTTGCCTTGGTAGGGGATGCATGGAGCATGCTGATCATGCGCGATGCGCATGCCGGGCTCAGTCGTTTCGACGAATTCCGCAAGAGCCTCGGTATAGCCCCGACGATGCTGACCAGCCGGTTGGCAGCCCTGACGGAGGAAGGGCTGCTGGAGAGACGGCGATACTCCGAGCGGCCGCCGCGCGATGAATACGTGTTGACGCAGGCTGGTCAGGATCTGCTTCCAGTGCTGTTCTCACTCGTCGCTTGGGGAGGCAAGCACCGCGGTGGAGGCAATTTCACCCGGTTCTTTGACGCAGAGACAGGATCCGAAATCGACCCGATTAGCATCGACCGTTCGACCGGAGCGCCGATCGGCACCCGTCCCATTCAGATTGTTATGCCCAAGTCCACAACCAACGAGTAAGTAGCGCGGTCTATCGGCCCTTCTGATCACTTGGGACACGCCCCCACCGGCGCAGTCGATGTAGACCTTGTCCACGTCCTCGATCATTTGCTCGGCGATCGCTGCCACTATGTCTTCGTAGCGGCCTTGGTGACCGGCCCCTCCGGCTGGTAGTCGTAGGACAAGGAGGCGACCTGGGGCAGGACCGACACGGCGCGTACTAGATTGATGTGGCCGTCCATGACCATCGAATATTTCAGGGTGTAGGAGACCTGATTGCCGCCTTCACGGCCGATCCTCGCCTGGCGAGCTTCGGCAGAATGCGGCATTCAAACGCCGGGCGTCCGGTTGCAGGACGCCCGGCGATCGTTCTATCTTATTGCTTGCGCATATCCGCTTGCGCCAGATCAAGCGCCTTGGCGATACGGCCGCAGGCCATGTCGATCGTCTCACGCGTCCAGATCAACGGCGGCGACAGGATCATCGTGTCGCCGGTGGCGCGCAGCATCATGCCTTGGACAATTGCGTGATCGCGGACAAGCACTGCCGCACTCCCGGCCGGCAGGAAGCGCTCCTTGGTCGCCCTGTCCCTAACGATCTCGATCGCCCCCATCAGCCCGATCGAGCGCACCTCGCCGACCAGATCGTGACCGCCGATGTGCTCCTGCAGCGCCTTGGCGAAATAGGGTCCGGTGTCGTTCTTGACCCGATCGACCAAACCTTCCCGCTCGATGATCTCGAGGTTCTTCAGCGCCACGGCGCAGGCCACGGGGTGGCCGGCATAAGTATAGCCATGATTGAACTCGCCGCCCTTCTCGACCAGCGTCGCGGCGATGCGGTCACCGACCAGCAGCGCCGACAGCGGCTGATAACCGGAGGTCAGCGCCTTGGCGGTGGTGATGGTATCCGGCTCGATGCTGAAGGTCTGAGCCGCGAACCACTCGCCGGTGCGGCCATAGCCGGTGATAACCTCGTCCAGCATCAGCAGGACATCGTATTTGCGGCAGATGCGCTGCACTTCCGGCCAATAGCTCATCGGCGGTATCTTCACGCCGCCTGCCCCCATCACCGGCTCGCCGATGAAGGCGGCGACCTTGTCGGCGCCGGCTTCGAGGATGGCGTCCTCAACGGCCTTGGCCGCGCGCAGGCCGAAATCATGGTCGCTTTCGCCGGGCAGAGCCAGCTCGTAGGCATACGGCATCATCACATGGACGATGTTGGGAACCGCACCGTTGAGCTGCTTGTGCATCGGCTCCATGCCGCCCAGCGACGCACCGGCGATGGTCGAGCCATGATAGGCTGTCTTGCGCGAGATGATGCGGTTCTTCTCCGGCTTGCCTTCCAATGCCCAATAGTGGCGGACAAGGCGCAGCGCCGTGTCGTTGGCCTCCGAACCGGACGAGCCGAAGAACACCTGGTTGACGTGCTTCGGCGCCAGTTCCGCCAGCTTTTTGGCCAGCAGCACCGGCGTCGGGGTCGAGCATTTGAAGAAAGAGTTATAGTAAGGCAGTTCCTTCATCTGGGCGTAAGCCGCGTCGGCCAGCTCATCGCGGCCGTAACCGATGTTGACACACCACAGCCCGGCCATGCCGTCGAGGATTTCCGTCCCTTCGGAATCGTAGATGAACGGCCCGTTGGCGTGGGTGATGATGCGTGAGCCGGCCTCGCGCATCTCCTTGTGGTCGGTAAACGGATGAAGGTGATGCGCAGCATCGATCTGCTGAAGCTGCTTCAGCGAATAATTCTGGTAGGTCATGTCTGATCTTTCCTCTTGAACCAATCCGGCAATTGCAGATCAATCCAGCAATTGCAGCGGGGGCGGATTCGTCAGAGGAAGGCGGGCGGCGAATAGCCGATGCGGGCGCAAAGCCGCAAAAGCTCGGCGCGAAGCGTGCGCGGCGACGGCGTCACCGCCACCCCAAATGCGCAACATGTCCTCACCCGAGCCATGGGCTGCACCTTAGGCGGTCTGATGCGATCAGTTCAAGCCGTTCCGTTCAAGCCGTTCCGTTCAGCGTCCGTTGCAGGAAGACATACTTCATCGCCGCCTGTGCCGCTTGCGGCCGGCGATCGCCGCGCCCGCCATGGCCGCCCTCGGTCTCTTCGAAGAATAGCGTCTTCGTGTGGCCGACAGCCTGCAGCCGCCCGGCCATCTTGCGCGCATGGCCGGGATGGACCCGGTCGTCGGCGGTCGAGGTGGTCAGCAGCACAGGCGGATAGGCAGCATCGGCCTCGACATGCTGATAAGGCGAGTAAGCGGCAAGCCATTCGGCCTCTTCAGGCTTTGCTGGATCGCCATACTCGGCCATCCAGGATGCCCCAGGCGGCAGCTCGGTATAGCGCAGCATGTCGAGCAGCGGCACGTCGATGATCACCGCACCGAAAAGCTCCGGATGCTGGGTCAGCGAAACGCCGGTCAGCAGGCCGCCATTCGAGCCGCCCTGGATGCCAAGCGTGGCCGGCGTGGCGATGCCGCGTTTCACCAGGTCTTGCGCGACCGCTATAAAGTCGTCGAAGGCATTCTGGCGATTGGCCTTGAGCGCGGCCTGGTGCCAGTTCGGGCCGAACTCGCCGCCGCCGCGGATATTGGCCTGCACATAGGCATTGCCTTTTTCCAGCCACAGCCGACCGCGCACGCCGGCATAGCCTGGCAGCAGCGGCACTTCGAAGCCGCCATAACCGTAAAGCAGCGTCGGCACCGGCCCGTTCTGATCGCGCCGCCTGACGACGAAGTAAGGGATCTCTGTGCCGTCTTTCGAGCGTGCCTCGAACTGTTCCGAGACCAGGGACGACGCGTCGAAACGCTCCGGCTGCGATTTCACCGTTGCCAGCGTCGCAGCATTGTCATCCGACCAGATGATCGAGCTCGGCGTCAGGAAGTCGGTGAAGGAGAAGGAGACGCTGGAGCCGAAACGCTCGGCGTGGCTGATGCCGACATTGCCGTTTTCAGGTAAGGCTACCGGCTCCAGTGACCAGCCGCTGCCGCTGCGGTCGCAGGCGACGACCTTGCCGCGCACATTGTCCATCAGGTTGATGAACAACCGGTCTTGCGTGCGGGCGACGCCGGCGATCGAAACACGATCCGCCGGTTCGAGCACGGTTTCGACAGGTCCCAGCGCATTGGTTTCGATCCAGCGCGCGAAATCCAGCGAATAGAGGCCGTCGGGTCGGCACAGCGTGGCATCCGGCGCCGTCCACGGACTGCGCACCCCGAAGACGAGCTGATCCCTGAACAGCATCGTGTCGGTGATGTCGTCCGGCAGCGGGATGCGCCTGTTTTCGCCGGAAGGCCGACGCAGAAAGCTGTGCGAGGCAAAGAAGTCGAGCGTCCGGGTCAGGAACAGATGCCGCTTGTCGCCGTCGAATTCGAGGGAACCGCCGGCGGCGAGATCCTGCTTCTGCGCCTCGAAGATCGGCGTCGCATCCTCCAGCCTGGTGCCGCGCTGCCACAGCTTGACCACGCGCGGATAACCGGACTGGGTTTTTTCGTCCTCTTCGAAGGCAGCCGAGACGATGACCGTGTCCTTGTCCAGCCAGTTGAAGCCCGACTTCGAGGCGGGCGCGCGAAAGCCGCCCTCGACAAAGGACTTGGTGTCGATGTCGAATTCGCGCATCTCACTGGCGTCGCCGCCGTCCGGCGACAGGCTGAGCAGGCAGCGGCTGAAGTCGGGGTAAAGCCGGCTGGCGCCGCTGAACACCCATTTCACGCCCTCTTTCGCGGACAGACTGTCGAAGTCGATGATCGTCTCCCAATCCGGCTTCTCGGTCTTGTAGGAAGCGACCGTCGTGCGCCGCCAGAGGCCGAGCACATTGGTCTTGTCCTGCCAGAAATTATAGACGTGGCCGTTGAGCGCGGAGCCGACCGCAATGTTGTCTTCGGCGGTCATCAGGTCGAGTGCGGTTTGGAAGTAGGCCTGGTAGGACGGATCGCCCTGCAATTCACCTGTTGTAGCCTCGTTCTGACGGTGAACCCAGTCGAGCGCTTGCTTGCCTGTCCTGTCCTCCAGCCAGAGAAAGGGATCTTCGTCCGCCGAATTCGGCTGCGTCTTTGTGTTCGACATCGTCAAATGGTCTCCGATAAATTGGTCAAGTTCGGTGCCGCAAACATCGGCATGGCGCTATCAACATTCAATTGGAACACGTAAAATCGACGGATCTCCGCAGTTGCGATAGCCAAGCCTTCAGTGCGGACGGCAAGGGAAACTTCATGCAACGTCTCTACATCGCGACTGAGAGATTTGGCCCTTCCGATGGTACCGAATGGAGGAACTACATCGAGTGGTCAGGCCTCAGCCAGTTGACCGAGGTCGTCACGCTCGACGGAATGCTGTGCCCGTTCGCGCTCCCAGAGACCAAGGAGAGCCACTGGCCGCATATTGTTCAAGAAGACAATATGCTCAATTTCTTCTTGGACCTGGATTTCCTTCTTTCGGAACTGGCCGATACGGGCAACCTCAACATCCTTGGCGTGATCCGGAGGCCAACGGTCGATGTGCGCTCGCTTGATTGGGACGGGTTTGCCTTCATGGGCTACGAGTTGCTGGACAAGGACGTCAGCATCAGCGCATTGACCAATTGCGGCGGATTCCCCGACGTGTTTGCAAATGCAGAACTTTCCAGTGTCGGGCTGATAGATGACTTTGATCGCGCGGCCGAAATTCGGGATTTGCTGCATGAAATGCACCCCGAAGAACATCATGCCGACTGTGACCTCTGGGCTGTTTTCAGACGGCAGGGCAATTAAGCGACTGCACTGCGCCGATAGATGCCTCACGCCGTCCGCCGACGCAAAACCGTGGCAACCGCCAACGCCAGGCAAATCGCGCCAAGCGTGATCGGCAGGCCGTCCGCACCGAGAATATCCATGGCGCCGCCCGCCAGCGGCGGCACGGCGATGCCGCCGACGCCCCACATCAGCGAGAAGGCGGCATTGCCGGCGACCAGCGCCGAGCCGGTGAACCGCTCGCCAAGCTCGATGATCGACATCGTGTAGATGCCGTAGGAGACTGCACCCCAGATAAAGACGCATGGCCAGATCAGCGGCGTCTCGATGAGAACCGGCAGCAGCACGCATCCGAGCAGCGTTAGCGATACACAGATAAATCGGACCAGACGCGCCGTCAGCCGTTCCGCCAGCAGGCCGAGCGGCACCTGCATGGCGATGTTGCCGGCGATCATCATCGACAGCAGCGCCGACATGCGGGTTTCCGCGATGCCATAATGCGCTCCGTAGACCGGCAGCAGCGCCAGCACCGCCTGTTCGAAACCGGCGGCCACGACGACCGCCGACAGCAGCAGCCATGCCATCGGCATGAACCCCATGACCGAAACCCGGTGCCCGGCCTCATTGACCTTCGGCAGCCGTCGCAGCACCAGCGCCAGGCAGGCGCCGCAAAAAACGAATGCGGCGATGCCGACGAGAAACGGCGGCCATCCTTCGGTGCCGACGGCAAGCAGGCACAGCGGGCCGGCGGCGAAGCCAGCCGAAATGACCGTGGAATAGATCCCCATCACGCGGCCGCGGCGCAAGGGTGGCGCCAGCGCGATCACCCAGATCTCGCTCAGCACATAGAGTGGATTGGTCACCACGCCGATCAGGAAGCGCAGCGGAAACCAGAGATAGACATTTTGCGTCCAGCCGATCAGCGCCAGCATGATCGCGGAAAGCGCTGCGCAGGTGAGCGCCGTGCGCCCTGCCCCGAACCGGCGCGCCAGCGCCGGGATGAGCGGCGACGAGACGATAAAGCCGACCGGCGTCATTGCCGCCGAAAGGCCGATCATGGCCGGCGAGACGCCCTGGCGCTGCAGGATGAAGCTCAGCAGCGGATAGCTCAGCCCTTGCGCGATGGCGAACACCGAAACGGTGGCGATCACGCCGGTGATCGCCGCCCACTGCATCGTCTCGCCGCTGTTCTGTTCCGCCAGGTCCATGATCCGCACCAATAAGAACCTGCACGATTAGCGTTTCGGCGCCGTGCCGGGAAGCACCGGCGGCAAGAACCGCTTGCGCCAGCCAGAGCATGACTTGTTCAAGAGTCCCGGCGCCATTCAGACCACTACGGAAAATACCGGGCAATCGCCCCCTTCCTGCCCTCCGCGTAAGGCTTCAGCCACTTGTCGTCGATGGACAGCCCATCATTGTCCGACGGTCCTTCTCCAATCGTTCTGCGCCAGGCGCGGAACTTGTAGTGGTCGAACACGTCGAGCATATGCACCGCAAAGGCCGCAGCGAACGTCTTGTCGCCTTCTACAATCACCATGTTCTCGTCGTTTTCATAGGACGCCTTGTAGCCAAGGTTGTGGCTGCCGGCGATGACGGTCGCGTTGTCGGCCATCGGATCGATGATGACGATCTTGTCGTGCACGATCGCATGGCCGACGGTCAGCACTTCCGCCTGGAAATCCCGCGCAACGGAGGTCCCCGTCAGGTTGGCCGCCCTGACGATGGAGACGTTCGGCGCCTCCCAGACCTTCTCCGGAAAGACGAACGGCGATTTGCCGTCCTTGTTCGATTTGTCGGTGACTGGATCCCTGGTCGGGGCAACATAGTTGGGCATGGCGGTGTGATCGCTGATTGCGCCTTGCACGATCAGCTTTGGATTCGCCGTCGCCGCCGCGACCGCCTGATCGACGACCGAATTGTTGCCAAGCCGCGAAGGATTGAACACGAGAAAGAGCACCGCCTCCTTCGCCGCCTTGATCCGTGCGAAAACGTCTTCGAGATCGACAGGCCGCACCGAGATGTCCTTTTTGCTGCGGTCGGGATCGTTTGGCGAGAACCAGATCGTGGTCCCATTGACATGGTGCGGTGTGCGATTCTTCAGGCGAAACGGCTTGCCTTGCTTCTGCGCCACACGTCCGGCGGCGCTATCGCTCGCCGGCGGCGGGAACACGTCGGCCTTCATCCGCTCCCAATAGGCATCGAACACTTTGGCCATGGCAGGGTCGTCGCGGATGAAGGCGTTGTTGGACTGTCCGCAAATGCCCGTCGACGTCCAATTGGTGCTGCCGGTCATGACCGCTTGCGGATTGCCCTGGGCGTCGCGGTAGACGGCAAACTTGTTGTGGCCGATATGGTTGTTGTTGAACAGACGATCGGTCAGCACGACGCCGGCGTCCCGCAGCCGCTTTCTGAAGGGCGCGTTGCCTGCGTCCCACGCCTTCGTTTGTTCATCCCTGCCCGAATTCGAAAGGATGACGTCGACGACATCCTTGGCGTCGATGATAGCGTCGCACAACTCGTCATCGCCAAGTTCATAGAGGGCAAGCCTGACGGTGCCGCCCTCGGCCTTGGCCCGTTTCATCAGGCTGGTGAGCACATCCGGAACCTCGCCGTGAAGATAGGCGCGTATCTTGCTGCCGGGACGCTGAAGCTCGGCCCTGATCTTATCGCGCTGCCCGACTTTGATGCCGGCATCTTCCAGGGCGCGCGACAACCATTGCGTCGAGAGCACGCCGTTGGTGAAGGCGAGCCTCGCCTTGCCGAACATCGATCCCAGGAAGATGGTCGGGCTGACGGCACCTTGTCCGAGATAGCCGAGCGGCCGAGCCGCTCCGGTATAGGCTTTCTCGGGGCGCACCGGCACCGGATCGAGGCCGGGGCGCATGTCGCCGACCGGACGCACCCGGTAGGCGACCATTTCGCCATCCGGCCTGATGTCAAGGCTGTCACGGCGCCGCCGCACCGTAAGATCGCGCCAGAATGTCTTCTGCACCGGCCAGACGCCGGTATCCTGCGGAATCCAGTCCTTGTTGCGTTGCCCATTGAAAGGCACCCAGGACGCCAGACAGCGTTCCTCGCCGGTGCCGGGATAGATGCGGACGATTTCGAAGCCGAGACAGCCGTCGATCATTCCGTCAATATCCCAGGCAATGAAGGCGACTTCATTGTTGGTCGCAGCACGCACGCTGACAACATCCGACAT
Organism: Mesorhizobium sp. WSM4842; assembly: GCF_055901575.1. NCBI lineage: Bacteria > Pseudomonadati > Pseudomonadota > Alphaproteobacteria > Hyphomicrobiales > Phyllobacteriaceae > Mesorhizobium > Mesorhizobium sp. WSM4842. Next base: position 3,896,031 of record NZ_CM148372.1, on the reverse strand, counting down.
GGAGACAGTCTCCCTCAGGACCGGTTTCATTCAATGTACTTATTTCATATGACGTGATCGCAACGTGACACGTTTCACAGTTCGGGCCAGACCTGGTTTCGCCTGGTCGTCCGGCTGGCGAACGTCCATGTCGCTTCCCTCGTCCTAGTGGTCGCCGCCTCCGCAATGGCGGGGCGGCCGGCGGTCCATTATGCCGCCGCACTGTCGCAGCGTACGAGGACTATCATGACCGCCGCCCTTCATCCCGCCGAGCCGACATTGGCAAACGACCGCGCCCGTCGCGGCGGTCGCGCGGGAAAGCGCGCCGGCGGATCGGCGGCGTTCGAGCAGCCGCCTTTCCGTCAGCTGAAAATCCCGCTGACGCCGACCAAGCTGGTCTCCGACGACGAGCTGGAATCGATCCATCTCGCCTCGCTGCGTGTTCTCAGGGAAATCGGTGTCGACGTGCTGCACGACGAGGCAAGGCGCATCATGAAGGCGCATGGCGCGGATGTCCGCGAAGGCAGCGAGCGGGTGCGCTTCGACAGCGACATGATCCTCGAGCTGGTTTCCCACTGCCCGTCGGAATTCACCATCCATGCTCGTAATCCGGCGCACAATGTCCGCTTCGGCGGCGACAACCTGATCATCTCGATGATGGCGTCGGCGCCCAATTGTTCCGACATCGATCGCGGCCGCCGGCCGGGCAACCAGCAGGACTATCGCAACTTCCTCAAGCTTGCGCAGATGCACAACATCCTCAATTGCACGGGCGGTTATCCGGTCGAGCCGATCGATATCCATCCGTCCGTCCGCCACCTCGAATGCATCCGCGATCTGAGCGTGCTCACCGACAAGGTGTTCCACATCTATTCGCTCGGCAAGGAGCGCAATGTCGACGGCATCGAGATCACCAGGATCGCGCGCGGCATCAGCGACGAACAGCTTCTTGAAGAGCCGTCGGTGTTCACCATCATCAACACCAATTCGCCGCTCAAGCTCGACGTGCCGATGATGGAAGGTATCATCCAGATGTCGAGCAAGGGCCAGGTCGTCATCGTGACGCCGTTCACCCTGTCGGGCGCCATGGCGCCGGTGACCATCGCCGGCGCGCTGGTGCAGCAGAATGCCGAAGCGCTGTCCGGCATTGCCTTCGCCCAGATGGTGCGCAAGGGCGCGCCAGTCGGCTATGGCGGCTTCACCTCCAACGTCGACATGAAGTCCGGCGCGCCGGCCTTCGGCACGCCGGAATACATGAAGGCGCAATTGGTCGGCGGCCAACTCGCCCGCCGCTACAACATCCCCTACCGCACCTCCAACACCTGCGCCGCCAACACGGTCGACGCGCAGGCGGCCTATGAAAGCGTGTTCTCGCTGTGGGGCGCCATCCAGGGCGGCGGCAATCTGATGATGCATGCGGCCGGCTGGCTGGAAGGCGGCCTGCGCTGCTCCTACGAGAAGACCATCCTGGACATCGATCTGCTGCAGATGGTGGCCGAGTTCCTGACCCCGCTCGACCTCTCCGAGGAGGCCCTCGGCTTCGACGCCATCCAGTCCGTCGGTCCGGGCGGCCACTTCTTCGGCACCCAGCATACCCAGGACCGCTACAAGACCGCTTTCTATTCGCCTATCATCTCCGACTGGCGCAATTTCGAGACCTGGGCGGAAGCCGGATCGCCGACGGCTATCGAAAAAGCCAACCGGGTGTGGAAGGAGCGGCTGGCTACTTATGAAGAGCCCTACATGGACCCGGCTATCCGCGAGGAGATCAACGCCTTCGTCGACAAACGCCGGTCCGAAGGCGGCGCGCCGACCGATTTTTGACCATCTGTATTGGTTTGATGAACAGTCGACCCCCACTCCGTCGAGCTTCGCTCGACACCTTTCCTCCGTTCGACGGGGTAGAGGAAGGGCGTGAGATTATTCCAGCCGGCGCCCTTCTCCGCTTTGTTTTCAGGCCCCGCTCACTCGATTCAATCTCTTCAAAAACGGAACTATCTTCATGAAATCTCATGCAAAAGCGGTTGTCATCGGCGGCGGCGTCGTCGGCTGCTCGGTGCTCTACCATCTGGCCAAGGCCGGCTGGACCGACATCGTGCTGATCGAGCGTTCGGAGCTCACCTCCGGCTCGTCCTGGCATGCGGCGGGCGGCTTCCATACGCTCAACGGCGATCCCAACGTGGCCAAACTGCAGGCCTATACGGTGCAGCTCTACAAGGAGATCGAAGAGCTTTCCGGCCAGTCGTGTTCGCTGCACCTGACGGGCGGCGTGATGATGGCCGACACACCCGAGCGCATGGATTTTTTGCGCCTTGCCCACGCCAAGGGCCGCTATCTCGGCATGGATACCGAGCTGATCACGCCGTCCGAGGCCAAGGCGATGTTCCCGCTGATGGACGAGACGAATTTCGTCGGCGCCATGTGGGATCCGGTCGAAGGCCATCTCGACCCTTCCGGCACCACCCACGCCTACGCCAAGGCCGCCAGGAAGATCGGCGCCGAGATCGTGCTGCGCAACCGCGTCGTCGAGCTGACGCAGGAGGTCGACGGCACCTGGAACGTCGCTACCGAACAAGGCACGGTCAAGGCTGACCACGTCGTCAACTGCGGCGGCCTGTGGGCGCGCGAGATCGGCCGCATGGTCGGGGTCGAGCTGCCGCTGCTTGCCATGGAGCATATGTACCTTTTGACCGAGCCGATGCCGGAGGTCGAAGAATTCAACAAGTCGACCGGCCGCGAAATGATCGGCGTTATGGACTTCAAGGGCGAGATCTACACCCGCCAGGAACGCAACGGCATCCTGCTCGGCACCTATGAAAAAGCCTGCAAGCCGTGGTCTCCGGTCAACACGCCGTGGGATTTCGGCCACGAATTGCTGCAGCCCGACATCGACCGCATCGCGCCGTCGCTGGAGATCGGCTTCAAGCATTTTCCCGGCATCGAGAAGGCCGGCATCAAGCAGATCATCAACGGTCCCTTCACCTTCGCGCTCGACGGCAATCCGCTGGTTGGCCCGGTGCAGGGCCTGACCAATTTCTGGTGCGCCTGCGCCGTCATGGCCGGTTTCTCGCAGGGCGGCGGCGTCGGGCTGGCATTGTCGAACTGGATGGTCCATGGCGATCCCGGCTTCGACGTTTGGGGCATGGACGTCGCCCGCTTCGGCGAATGGGCGACGCTGCGCTACACCAATGCCAAGGTGCGCGAAAACTATTCGCGCCGCTTTTCCATCCGCTTTCCCAACGAGGAATTGCCGGCCGCCAGACCGGCGCAGACGACGCCGCTCTACGACACGATGCTGGCCAACAATGCCGTAATGGGCGACTCGTGGGGCCTCGAAACCCCGCTCTGGTTCGCGCCGAAAGGCACGGAGCCGAAGGATATCGTTTCGTTCCACCGTTCCAACGATTTCGGGCCGATCGGCGAGGAAGTGCGCACCACCCGCGAGAAGGTCGGCGTCACCGAGATCGCCAACTTCGCCAAATACGAAGTGTCCGGGCCGGGATCGGAAGATTTCCTCAACCGGCTGATGACCAACCGCATGCCGAAGATCGGCCGCATCGTGCTGACCCCGATGCTGAACGAGTTCGGCAGGCTGATCGGCGACTTCACCATCGCCAAGGCTGGTGAAGAGCGCTTCATGATCTGGAGCTCGTCGGCGGCGCAGAAGTATCACATGCGCTGGTTCGAGAAGCACCTGCCGAGGGATGGTAGCGTCCGCATCCACCGCTTCGACCAGACGCTTGTCGGCCTCTCGATCGCCGGGCCGAGATCGCGCGACCTGCTGCAGAAGCTTGTTGACGTGGATGTCTCGACCAAGGCTTTCCGCTTCATGGATTTCCGCGAGATGGCGGTCGGCGGCGCGCCCTGCATGGTCAATCGCATCACCTATACCGGCGATCTCGGCTACGAGATCTGGATGGCGCCGGCCTACCAGCGCCTTGTCTATAAGGCGATCAAGGATGCCGGTGCAGAGTTTGGCCTCGTCGATTTCGGCATGCGCGCCTTGCTCTCGATGCGCCTGGAAAAGAATTTTCCGACCTGGTTTCGCGAGCTGCGCCCGATCTACGGGCCGTTCGAAGGAGCAATGGATCGCTTTATCAAGCTCGAGAAGAACGATTTCATCGGACGCGAAGCGGCGGCCAAGGAACAGGCAGAAGGGCCGAAACTGCGCCGTGTCTCGTTCATCGTAGATGCCGCGGATGCTGACGTGATGGGCGACGAGCCAATCTGGGCCAAGGTCGGCGGCAAGGATTTTGGCACGGTGGAAAAGCCGCATGGCTATGGCGCGCCGCGCTTCGATATATCAGGCAAGGAAGTGCGCGGCTCCATGGCCGCGGAAGGCGCCTCGGCCGTGCGCGGCATTGTCGACGGCGACTGGCGCGTGGTTGGCTGGATCACCTCCGGCGGCTATGCGCATTACGTCCGGAAATCGATGGCGCAAGGCTATGTGCCGGCCGCCTTGGCCGAGAACGAGAGCGCCGGACTGTTCGAGATCGAAATCCTCGGACACCGGCGGCCAGCCCGCATCAATGTCGAGCCGCCCTTCGACCCGAGCGGCGAGAAGATGCGGACCTAGAGCACCGGACCCAAAGGCCAGCCCTCGCGCTTGACCCGGGGGTGGGACCGATTTGGGAAATCCGATGCTAGAACAAAAGAGAGAGCGACGGTGCGATTCGACTTGCCTGCCCGCCGCTCCGGCAGCGATCAGGGCTGCCACATTGTGCGGGGCATGGTCTTCATGCTAGCGGAGCCGGCGGCAACTGGCACGGGAGATGAGAACTCGTTGAAGTATTCGATGAAATGGGACGAATGGCTTGCCGAGAGCAGAATCGGCCCCTTCCCGGCGGCGATTGTCATGGTCGCCGCTTACTTGGCCTTGCAAACCATCATATTGTCCGTTCTGGCCACTTGGGCAGGAACTGGCGTCGGCGTCGATGACGCGGAGCAACTGATTTATCTTCCCTATCTTTGGGCTGGATATGGCGGCTCGCAACCACCTCTCTACACATGGATCAACTGGCTGGCCGCGCAAATTTTCGGCACCAGTATTTTCACGCTGAAGCTCGTCAAATACTCCGTGCTGTTCCTCGCCGCCTGCAGTGTGTTCGCCGCCATGCGGCAGTTCGGCTACACGAAAGCGACGGCAGCGGCGGCCATGCTGGGACTTTTCACAATCCCGCAAATCGCCTGGGAATCACAGCGCGCCTTGTCGCATTCGGTCGCCGTTGTCGCCTTCTGCGCGCTGCTGCTGCTCGCGATGGCTAATCTGATCGAGCGGCGAAGCGTGATCGCCTATGCGATGTTTGGCTTGGCAACGGCTGCGGCAATTCTTGCCAAATACAACGACGTATTCCTGGTGGTAGCGCTTGTTGCGGCGGTGTTGTCGCTGCGCGAGTTGCGCGGCGCGATCCTCGATCCGAAATTCGCAATCAGCGTTGCCGTCGCGATATTGGTGCTGGCGCCAACCACATATTGGAGCCTCATGCATCCTGCCGATTTGCTGGCGAGAGGCGAGAAGTTCGGAATAGACCTACAGCAGGGGCGCATGACGGCCACGGCCATCGGCGCCGGCAAGTTTATCATGGGGACCTTCAATTTCGCTGTCTTGCCGGCGCTCGTTTCCGCGCTGGCTTTCGCGCTGGTGGGGTTCCGTTTCTCTGAGCGTCCCCCCAAGGCTCCGGCCAGGGAAGTTCTCTTGTGGCGTACCTTGGCGCTCGGCTTGGCCATGCTGGCGATACTTGTGGTGGCCACCGGCGTGACGGAGGTCAAGGCCCGTTGGCTGGTGCCGGTCCTGGTCATCTTGCCACTGGCGACGGCCGCCTACATGGAACGGCTCTCACCACGCGGCAGGGACGCCCAGCTCCTGGTGATCGCGGCCGGAGCGATCATCGCCGTTCTGCTCGCGCCCGCCACTTGGTACTTCCAGATAAACGGGACCAGTGGTCTCTCGCGGATGATCCGGGTGGATTACCCGGCCCTGTATCGCCAGCTGACTGCTGACGGGCCGGTGAAAACCGCAATATCCGACGGTGCATGGGTCGGAAATCTGCGGCTGGTCGACGAAAAATTGGTCGCGCTTAACCAGGAAGTGCCGAATTTCGACAGGCTGGTGCAAGAGCCGGCCGTACTCGTCTGGCTCGACCGCGACGATCCGCGGCCGGTCATTCTGGATCAGCTCAAAAAAGCCGGCCATGAGCCGGACGGCCAACCAAGGCAAATCATGGTTCCCCTATTGCCTAGCACCGACAAGTCTGCCCGGCCCGGCGCGTATATAAGATTGAAGAGAGCGGCTGCGGAAAAAGCCACAGCGCCCGAGGAAGGCGTTAGCAAAGGAGCCGAGGGTGGACAGGAACCCGACTGATCGGCCTCCTCGTCACCGCAGGATCATGCCGTTCGAGCCGGACGAAGCAGGCTCCATCGATGCGTTGCGCCTGAAGTCGCGGCGGAAGGCCGCTGAGCTCAACCAGCATGTGCTGGGCTTCGGCGCACTGGCGGAAGCCGAGTGGCACGCCGCCGGCATTGCCGCCCCCGACCTGCCCGCCATGCGTCAGTACCGGCTCGACCGCATCCGCGCCGAGCTGAAGCGCCGCGACTATGCGGGGGCCCTGTTCTACGATCCGATCAATATCCGCTACGCGACCGACTCGACCAATATGCAGCTCTGGGTCGCGCACAATCCGACAAGGCATTGTTTCGTTGCCACCGAAGGCCCGGTGGTGCTGTTCGACTATTTTTCCTGCGAGCACCTTTCCGACCACTCCGGCGTGGTCGACGAGGTGCGGCCGGCAGTGTCGTGGATGTATCTCTACAGCGGCGAACTGACCGAGCAAAAGGTCCGCCGCTGGGCGGCCGGCATTGCCGATCTGGTGAGGGAGCATGGCGGCGGTATCAGCCGCATCGCCGTCGATCACATCAATCCCGAGGGCGTCGAAGAGCTCGCCCGCCTCGGCATCTCGATCGGCAATGGCGAAGCGCTGATGGAAAATGCACGTCTGATCAAATCGCCCGACGAAATCCTGGCCATGCGCCGGTCGATCGTCGCTTGCCAGGCGGCAATGGGCGAGATGGAAGCAGCATTGAGGCCAGGCATTTCCGAAAACGAACTGTGGGCCGAACTCCACCGCGGCAACATCGCGCGTGGCGGCGAATGGGTCGAAACCCGGCTCCTGACGTCCGGCCCGCGCACCAATCCCTGGTTCCAGGAATGCTCGTCGCGAACGATCGAAGCCGGCGATCTCGTCGCTTTCGATACCGACCTGATCGGCCCCTACGGTTTCTGCGCCGACCTGTCGCGCACCTGGCTCTGCGGCGACACCGAGCCGTCCAACGAGCAACGCGACCTGTTTCGCATCGCCGCCGACCAGATCGCCCACAACATCCGCCTGATGCAGCCGGGCATATCCTTCCGCGACCTTGTCGAACGCTCGGCGATGCCGCCCGGAGATTGCTTCCCGGCGCGCTACGGCGTGCTCTATCACGGCGTCGGCCTGGCCGACGAATACCCGACGCTGCCGCATGCGATCGACTGGACTGAAGACACGCCCGACGGCGTGCTCGTGTCAGGCATGGTGCTTTGCGTCGAAAGCTATATCGGCCGGCTTGGCGGACGCGAGGGCGTCAAGATCGAGGAGCAGATCCTGATCACCGAAACCGGCAACGAGCAGCTTTCGACCTATCCGCTCGACGAGCGGCTGCTCGGCGGCTGACTGTTTTTATGCGATCGCCGCGACTGCCTCACGCAGCGCCACCACGATCTTTTCCGGTGTCGCTCTGGCAGTGATGAACGGCAGGCCCTTGCGCCGCCTTGTCCAGCCAACGGCCGCTACCTTCTGTGCCGCAGGCTCGAAGCGCCGCGCCAGCGCCCAGCTCTGGCAGTCGATGGCCGCGACATCGGCCTTGCCCTCGGCAATGGCGACGATCGAGGCGCGGTGGCCACCGCTTTCGCTGCGCTCAGAGAAGATGTTCAGGCTTTCGCCCAGCGCCTCCAGGTCACGCGTCAGCCCGACGAAGCCCGACATCGAATCGGAGTGGTTGAAGGTGAAGCGCATGTTGCGCAGCAGGTCGAAAGAAACAAGAGGGCTGCCGTCATCAGGTGCTCGAACAGACGGCGAGCCGTCCGCGCGCATCACGATGGCGCTCGAATAGAGTTCGCCCTGCCCGCCCTCGTATGCGTCGTAGCTCGGCTGGCCGACCACCTGGACATGCTCCGACAGGCCGAGTTCCATCGGCCCCCAGCAGGTCTGTGCGAACAGCAGCGCCGGATGCAGCCAAAGCCCGTGAAAATCCAGCTCGTCCGGCGGCAGCGTCGCCGGATCGGGCGCGATCACCTTTCCGGCGGCGTCACGGATGCCGCCGTCTACAGGCCACAGATCGGCATTGACGCGAGCGATGGTCTGCGGCGCGTCGATGCCTCTTTGCCGGAAGGCATCACGCAGCCGTGCCCATTGGGCATCGACCTCGCTCCGCATTTCGGGCCAGTCATACATCGGCAAGGCGGCAACGAAATCGCTCGTGCCGGGATTTTGGTCGCTACGCTGAGAAACTGACGAGACCATTGACGCGCACCTGGGCATCGCCGCCGGCGATGCCGCAAAATTCATTCTTTCGGCGGCTCGGCGGGCACCGGCGCACTGCCAAGCCCATTGAGGCTGCGCGCCCTGACGCGCGGCTTGAACGCCCGGCCCGGTTCCGGCGTGCGCCGCAGCACCGGGTGGACGATCGGCTCCTTCGCCTTGAACGCATAAGCCTTGAGCAGCGCGAAATAGTTTGGATAGGCGTAGCCATTGTTCATTCGTAGCCACTCGTCACGGCGCTCGCGAAACAACTTCGGCAGCCGGTACCAAGCCACCGTCGGGCTCTTGTGATGCACGAAATGCAGATTGTTGTTGAGGAACAGCAACGACAGCGGCGAACGCTCGACAATCACCGTTCGGCCTTCCGGATGCTCCGACCATTGATGCTCGGCGAAGGTACGGATCGAGATCAGCGACTGGCCGAGCCACACCGGCACTAGCACGTAGAGCCACAGCGGGATGCCGAAGCCGAACTGCACGACCGGCAGCACCACGGCGAGGCCGATGGCGTGCAGCAGCCATGCCTTGCGGATCACCTTGTCGCCGGCAAGCATCTGCTTGGCATCGTCGATGAAGAAGCCGGTGCACGACAGCCACGGGCCGAGAATAAGGCGGCCGATCATGGTGTTGTTGATTTTCAGCAGGAACTTCATCGCCGGCGGCAATTCGTCATGGTGCCACAGCGCCTTGTAGTAGCTTTCAGGATCGTCAAGCGGATCGGTCAACCGTTCGTCGGCATGGTGGCGCAGATGAATGGTCTTGAACCGGCGGAACGGCCAGACGAGGCCGATCGGCAGGAAGACGATAGCTTCGTTGAGCTGCGCATTGCGGGTCGGATGGCCGTGCAGGACTTCGTGCGCCAGCGAGGATTGCAGCGCAGCCATCAAGGCCAGAACGACGAGCGCCAGCAACGGATAGGACGGCCACAGGAACAGGCCGGCTGCGAGCCATGTGCCGTAACAGAAGAACGCGAGAAACACGGTCGGCCATTCGATGGCCGGTGCATTGCGTCGTCTGTTATTCATTCTCGTCATGGATCGACCACTGCCCTTCCAGTCGCCGGAACCGTTTTTGATTCCTGACAGTATTGTGTCAGGAGCGTTGACATGCTGCAACGCGACAAAGCGCACAAAATGTTGCGATTGCGCATTTTAAGTCGCATATGTTATTTATTGTAAACGAGCTGGCGGATTCATTTACGCCTGAGGTGCCACTTTGGCGAACTCGGCGGAATTTTTTCCTCCCAATGGCCGGAATGACGATATGGACAAACGCGACCTGTCGACGATCTTTCGGGAGCGCCTGAAAATGCTCCTGACACGATCCGACTTGAACCAGTCCGCCTTCGCGACGGCGGTGGGCATCGATCGCTCGGCGCTTTCGCAGCTGCTGTCCGGCGCCTCGACACGCCTTCCCCGCGCCGAAACGCTGCTCAACATCGCCGCCGAATTCAAGGTGTCGCTCGACTGGCTGCTCGGCCTCAGCCAGGACGAAGGCGTCACCGGCGAAATCCGCGAGAGCCTGGAGATCGAGGAAGCGCCCGACGGCTTCGACCGCACGCTGCTGGCCAAATGGCATGCCGAGGCTGCGGGCACGAAGATCCGTTACGTGCCCGCCGGCATTCCCGATCTTCTGCGCACCGAGGCGCTTGTCGACTACGAGGCTGGTATTGCCAACAAGAGCCGCGAGGCGCAGGCCGGTGAGACGCAGTACCGCATCGACTACAACCGGCGGCCGGAAACCGACATGGAAGTCTGCATGCCGCGCCACACGCTGGAGATCTTTGCGCGCGGACTGGGCGTCTGGGACCGTTTCCCTGAGGCCGACCGCCACCAGCAGCTTCTTCACATGGCGACGCTGCTCGACGACCTTTATCCCACCTTCCGCCTGTTTCTCTATGACGGCCGGATGCGCTACTCGATCCCCTACACTATCTTTGGGCCTTATCGCGCCGCCATCTATGTCGGCGACATGTATCTGGTGCTGAACGCGACCCAGCCGGTCCGCACGCTGACCAGCCATTTCGACAATCTGATCCGCGCCGCCGACATCAACGCACATGAGGCGGCCAGCTTCACGCAAAGGCTGGCGGAAATGCGATTTTAACGGCTTGTTTACCACGCCGACATTGACGCCATATAAAGATTTCTTTATATCCTTATCTCGACAAAGAATTCCCGGAAGGCGTATTTCCAATGACCAATCCAATTGACGCGCTGCTTGCCGAAAAGGGCGTTCTGCTTGCCGATGGCGCCACCGGTACCAATCTGTTCGCCATGGGGCTCGAGGCTGGCGAGGCTCCAGAGTTGCTGAACGAGACGGCTCCCGACACCATCACCAGTCTGCACCAGAACTTCGTCGATGCCGGCGCCGACATCATTCTCACCAACTCCTTCGGCGGCACCCGCCACCGGCTGAAGCTGCACCATGCGCAGGACCGCGTGCATGCGCTGAACAAGCGCGCCGCCGAGATCGCCCGCGCTGTCGCCGATAAAGCAGGCCGCAAGGTCATCGTGGCGGGCTCGGTCGGCCCGACCGGCGAGTTGCTGGTGCCGCTCGGCGCGATGACCTATGACGAGGCGGTCGAGGCCTTTGCCGAACAGATCGAGGGCCTGAAGGCCGGCGGCGCCGAAGTCGCCTGGATCGAGACCATGTCGGCGCCGGACGAGATCCGCGCCGCAGCCGAAGCCGCGATCCGCGTCGGCCTGCCCTATACCTATACCGGCTCCTTCGACACCGCCGGCCGCACCATGATGGGGCTGTTGCCGAAGGACATCCATGGCGTCGCCGATGGGCTGCCGCAGGCGCCGCTCGGTGTCGGCGCCAATTGCGGCGTCGGCGCCTCCGACATCCTCGCTTCGCTGCTCGACATGACCGAGGCGAAGCCGGAGGCGACGGTGATCGTCAAGGGCAATTGTGGCATTCCGGAATTTCGCGGCGCAGAAATCCATTATTCCGGCACGCCCGAACTGATGGCCGACTATGTCAGGCTGGCCGTCGATGCCGGCGCCAAAATCGTCGGCGGTTGCTGCGGCACCTCGTTCGCCCACCTCGCCGCCATGCGCAAGGCACTCGACGCGCACACCAGGTCGGATCGCCCGACCGTTGAGAAAATCGTCGAGCGCATCGGCCCGATGCGCAACAAGCAAGCCACAGTCAACACCGTCGAGACCAGCGAAGCCCGCCGCGAGCGCCGGCGTAGCCGCGCCTGACAAATGTTGAAAAAGGCCGGCAAGGTTTTCCTTGCCGGCCTGTCTCACCCGCCCGTGTGTCGGTTTCCCGTATCAGGACGATTCCATCTGAGGAAACCGGCCGTCATCACCATTACCGGTTACCGCCGAGCGCCGAGGCAAGGCGCACCAGCGAGAGGAACTCGGACCGGTACCCAAACGGGTCGGCTCCCCGGGCGGCAGTGGCAATCTCCAGGATCTTGTCGTAGCCGAACTTCGCGGTCGCATCCTCGTCGCGCAGCTTCTGGCCGAAGGCCGCGACGGCAACGGAGAAACGCTGGTCGGTGCTGGCCTGGTCGAAATCAGCCACTTCATTGGCCGATGTGACCGGCGTGGTGATCAGCTTCGAGGCACCCTCATTCGGCAACTTGTAGCGGATCTTCACGAACGCATATTCGTCGGCATTGGCGACGCCGCCATTGTTCACTGCAGCCTGGCCGTAGCGCAGCGGATCGATTTGCTCGCCGCCGTTGCCTTTCGGCGTGATCTCGTAGATCGCAGTGACCGAATGGCCGGAGCCGATCTCGCCGGCATCGACGCGGTCGTTGTTGAAATCCTCGCGGTTCAAGGCGCGGGTCTCGTAGCCGATCAGCCGGTATTCCGAGACTTTTTGCGGGTTGAACTCGACCTGGATCTTCACGTCCTTGGCGATGGTGAACAGTGTCGAAGACGCATCCTCGACCAGCACCTTCTCCGCCTCGGCCAAAGTGTCGATATAGGCGGCGGTGCCGTTGCCGTTCTGGGCGATGGTCTGCATCATCTGATCGTTCAGATTGCCGCGCCCGAAACCGAACACCGACAGGAACACGCCGGTCTTACGCTTCTTTTCGATCAATCGCTTCAGATCGTCGTCGTCGGTCTGGCCGACATTGAAGTCGCCGTCCGTGGCGAGCATCACGCGATTGATCCCGTCGTTGACAAAGGATTTCTGCGCCAGCCTGTAGGCTTCCTTGATACCCGCCTCGCCGGCAGTGCTGCCGCCGGGCGCCAACGTGTCGATGGCATTGAGAATCTTGTCCTTCTCCGAAACCTTCGTCGGCTCCAGGACAGTGCCGGCATCGCCCGCATAGGTGACGATCGAAACCGTGTCGTCGGGCTTCAATTTGTTGACCAGAAGCCGGAAGGCGGACTGCAAGAGCGGCAACTTATCCTGCTCGTTCATCGAGCCCGACACGTCGATCAGGAAGACCAGATTGGCCTTGGGCTGCTCGGCCGGCTTCGCGTCGAAACCTTTGATGGCGACATGCATCAGCCTGGTGTGCTCGTTCCACGGCGTCGGCATGACGCTGACGGTCGAGTTGAACGGCGTCGAGGCAACGTCCGGACCTTTCCAGTCATAGGGGAAGTAGTTGATCATCTCCTCGACGCGGACCGTGTCGGCCTGCGGCACAACACCATCCCTGAGCGAACGCCGCACGAAGGAATAGGAGGCAGTGTCGACGTCGATCGAAAAGGTCGACACCGGGTCTTCGAGCGCGGCACGCACCGGATTGCTCTTGAAATCCTCGACGCGGTCGCGGTTTTGCTCCTGCGGCAGCATCTGGTCGGCCGGGGCGGTCGAAGGCTGAGCCATCAACTTGGATTGGGCCACAGTACCGGTCACACGGCCAACCCGCGCGGCGCCATCGGCTGCAGGAGCCGCGGTACTTGAACCGCCAGCCAGCGCCTCGCGAGGCGAGGGCTCGGGCGCATTGCGAGCCACCATATCCTGCTGCACCAGGCCACCCATCGCGTTCGATTCGGGCTTCGGCGGCGATGCCGGCGCAAGCGCCTCGGCTGCGTCGCGGCTTTCGACGTCGGCATCGGCTTTGTTCCGCTTGTCGGCCTCGGCTACGGTGAGCGGCCTCACCGTTGCCGGGCCTTTAGCCACTGGTTTATCGGCCAGCGTTTCACTGATCTTCTCGTCCCCACCGGAATGGAACGGCTGCTCCTGCAGCATATAGATGGTGACGTATCCGGCGATCGGCAGGACGATGAGCCCGGCAATGGCCGGGGTGGCGAGGAGTTTCTTTTGCATGATTTCGCTCCAGAGCTTTTGTGCTCGCTCTGTGAGACGAAGCCCTTTCGCCGATCCTTGGGCGGCAGGTGACGTTTTTTCGTCCAGGTCGTAAGCCCGCATGGCGGCCTCGAAGGCACGCGCCTTCGCGTCGGTGCCCGGTGCCGGTGCTGCGATGTCGCGCAGCCTGTTGAGTTCGTTGTCGTCAACCATGATCACACTTCCCCGGCTGAAAGCATGAGCGTCTTCAGCCGTTTCTTCGCTTCATGGATGTGCCAGGAAACCGTCGACTCCGAGATGCCCATCGCCTCGGAAGCGAGTGCGTGGCTCAGCCCTTCGCCATAGACGAGCAGCACCGCGTCGCGCTGCTTGTCCGGCAGCATCCGCACCGCCGCCCAAAGCGCCTCGGCTGGATCTTCGGGCTCGGCCGGGGCCTCTCCCGAGATCAGCTCATAAGCCCCGTAGGCTTCGGTCTTGATCGTCTCGCGGACGGTTTTTCGCATCATGTCGCGTGCCGCATTCAGCGTCATGGTGTAGAGCCAGGTGGTGAAGGCGCCGCTGCCATGATAGTCGCGGATCGCCCGGCCGAGCCGAACGCAGACTTCCTGGGCGATATCCTCGGCGTCGGCCTTTTTCCCGCACCAGCGATACGCGGCGCGATAGACGAAGTCATAGTGCCTTTCGAGCAATTTGCCGAAAGCCCCCCTGTCTCCGCCCTTCGCCCGACCGATCAGCTCGGCGTCGGAGGCTTCGCTTTCATCCAGCATCAGCGCCATCATTTGCCTGTTGGACGAAGGCTAGCGGCGATTCCTTGGGCAATGGAAAGAATTTTTTTGTCAGCCGTCAGACGACGACCACGGTCGCGCGATATCCACGCAGGCCAACAGGGCAAGTCGCAATGGGACAACCCCTGCAAATCCGTGCGGCATTCGGCGACGCTACAGGCTCGCGAACGCGGTCATATGGAAGGCTTGAACCTGTGGTGGATAGCGATAGGCCGCGCCGTAGGGACAGGCGTTGCGGTCGAGACAGCCGCCGGTCCGGCAAGGCGCGCCGTTTTGCCCACGCACATGCGCCAGACATGTTCCATGCGCGAAACCATCTGCAGAATAGGCACCGACCGGACAAGATTTCAGGCAAGGTTTGTCGAGACATCCATCGCAAAGGTGAATCACGTCGCGGGGTTCTGGAAGCGCTATTTCGTCCTCGAACAGCAGCGCGCCGCGATAGGCGTGCCAGAGCCCGTATTGCGGATGCATGAGGATGCCGAGCGGCGACGGCCGCAAGCCCTCCGCCCGCATCGCCCATTGCTGGAACGGCAGATACGGCCTGTCGGAGGGCGAAACCGCCCGCGCCCCGAATGTCTTCGCCACCGCGCCGATGACTTCGCGCGACCAGGTGTCGAGCGGATTGGCAACGGTCTGCAATTGACTCTCCCGCCAGCGCAGGAAATGCGGCCATGGCGCGGCGCCCGCCTGCCCGACCAGCAGGACGGATTTGGCGACAGCGCCGGAGAGACCGGAGGGTGTTTCCTCACCGCCTGCAAAATTGAAGCCGCCGCGAAGCATGAGGCCGGAGGCGGAAAGCGCTGCCGCCATATTTTCGATCAGGCTGCGCTCGAGGATCATCCCTTCCTGTCCGGCTCGGAGAAGGCGCTCCGCCAGACTTCCTTGTGGATGATGTTGGCGACTTTAGCCCCGCCTGACTCGGGCTCCTTTCAGGTGAAGGCGTCGGCCATCGACGCCTTCTTCCTGGCGATGAACTCCTTCAGCCCATCGTCGATACCCTGATCGAGATGCGGCGCCTCGTAGCTTTCCAGCCAGCGGCGGGCGAGTTCGTTGGCGCGCTGCGGCGCGGTTTTTTCGCCCTCGGCCAGCCACTGCTCGTAGGAATTGTTGTCGGCGATATTGGAACGGTAGAAGGCGGTCTGGAAATTGGCCTGGGTGTGGTCACAGCCGAGATAGTGGCTGCCCGGACCGACCTGGCGGATGGCGTCCATCGCCTGGCCGTTTTCCGACAGGTCGACGCCTTCGGAGAACTTCTGCGTCATGCCGAGCTGGTCGATGTCCATCATGAATTTTTCGTAGCAGGAGGCGAGCCCGCCCTCGAGCCAGCCGGCCGAGTGCAGCACGAAGTTGGTGCCGGCAAGGATCGTCGAGTTCAGTGTGTTGGCGCTCTCATAAGCCGCCTGCGCGTCCGGTATCTTCGAAGCACACAGCGAGCCGCCGGTGCGGAACGGCAGGCCAAGCCGGCGGGCGAGTTGCGCCGCACCATAGGAGACGAGCGACGGCTCCGGCGTGCCGAAGGTCGGCGCGCCCGACTGCATCGAAATCGACGAGGCGAAGGTGCCGAACAGCACCGGCGCGCCCGGCCGGATCAGCTGCGTGAACGACGCGCCGGCCAGCACTTCGGCCAGAACCTGGGTCAGCGTGCCGGCGACCGTCACCGGGCTCATTGCGCCGGCGAGAATGAACGGCGTGACGATACAGGCCTGGTTGTGGCGCGAATAGACTTTCAGCGCGCCCAGCATGGTCTCGTCGAACACCATCGGCGAGTTGGCGTTGATCAGGCTGGTCAGCACCGTATTGTTCTCGACGAAATCGTCGCCGAACACGATCTTGGCCATCGCAACCGTGTCTTCGGCGCGCTCCGGCGCGGTGACCGAGCCCATAAACGGCTTATTCGAATATTTGATGTGGCTGTAGATCATGTCGAGATGGCGCTTGTTGACCGGCACGTCGACCGGCTCGCACACCGTGCCGCCCGAATGGTGGATCGACGGCGCCATATAGGCGAGCTTCACGAAATTCTGGAAATCCTCGATCGTCGCATAGCGCCTGACGCCATCGAGGTCGCGCACGAAGGGCGGGCCGTAGACCGGCGCGAAGACCGTGGCGTTGCCGCCGATCTGCACCGAACGTTCTGCATTGCGGGCATGCTGGGTATAGACGGACGGCGCGGTTTTCAAAAGTGAGCGGCAGAGCCCCTTCGGGAAATGCACGCGCTCGCCCTTGACGTCGGCACCGGCTTCTTTCCAGAGTTGCAGCGCCTCGGCGTCGTCGCGAAAGATGATGCCGATCTCCTCGAGCACCGTGTCGGTGTTCTTCTCGATCAGCGCCAGCCCTTCCTCGTCCAGCACCTCATAGACGTTGATCTTGCGCTTGATGTAGGTGAGCTGGGTGCCGGGGCCGCCACCCGAGCGCGCCGCCCGCCGGGCAGCGGCGCCACCGCTGGCGGCGCGTCCGCGCCGCGCGTTTGACGCTTCCTGGTCGACCGCCGTGTTCTCACTCATGATCGTTCTTCCCTGACTTTGTTCTGGCGCAATTGTTACGGCCGCATATCGCGGCTTCTGGCCGGATCGTAGTCATGCACCCTATTCGAAACGGCCCGCCAGCGCCAACGCCTGTCGCAAAATCGACAAGAATTCCAATAGATTTGCAGTCGCTTTCCTTTTGCGGGAAGTCGCAAATCAGCTATGGACGCAAGCCTGTAGCGGGTTAGGTATTGACGTGATATTTGAGGCCCCGCAACTGTATCCGTGCGGCAAGGAGCTGGATTAAAAATGGCCGACGACGAGATCATCCTTTCCGAGCTTTCCGACGACGAGCTCGTGCAGCAGATGCACGACGATCTTTATGACGGGCTGAAGGAAGAGATCGAGGAAGGCACCAACATCCTTCTCGAGCGCGGCTGGGCGCCTTACAAGGTGCTGACCGAGGCGCTGGTCGAAGGCATGCGCATCGTCGGCGAGGATTTTCGCGACGGCATCCTGTTCGTGCCGGAAGTGCTGTTGTCGGCCAACGCGATGAAGGCGGGCATGTTCATCCTGCGTCCGCTGCTCGTCGCCACCGGCGCGCCAAAGCAGGGCAAGATGGTGATCGGCACCGTCAAGGGCGACATCCACGACATCGGCAAGAACCTTGTCGGCATGATGATGGAGGGCGCCGGCTTCGACGTCATCGACCTCGGCATCAACAATGCGGTGGAAAAATATCTCGACGCCATCGAGCAGCACCAGCCCGACATCATCGGCATGTCGGCGCTGCTGACGACGACCATGCCCTACATGAAGGTCGTCATCGATACGATGAAGGAAAAGGGCATCCGCGACGACTATGTCGTGCTGGTCGGCGGCGCGCCGCTCAACGAGGAGTTCGGCAAGGCAGTCGGTGCCGACGCCTATTGCCGCGACGCTGCCGTGGCGGTCGAGACCGCCAAGGACTTCATGAAGCGCAAGCACAA
The DNA here is from genome assembly GCF_055901575.1 of Mesorhizobium sp. WSM4842. Classification (NCBI taxonomy): domain Bacteria; kingdom Pseudomonadati; phylum Pseudomonadota; class Alphaproteobacteria; order Hyphomicrobiales; family Phyllobacteriaceae; genus Mesorhizobium; species Mesorhizobium sp. WSM4842. The sequence goes on along the minus strand of NZ_CM148372.1, from coordinate 3,878,011 downwards.
CGTCCGCGCTTCGGCCTGAGCTTTTTAACCAACTCCCCGCAGGGACTGGCCCGGTGCCGTCGGCCCCGCGCGCCTTTGACCTCGGCGGCAAGCTCGCCACTGGATTCTCGATCGGCATAGGCATTGCCGTCGGCATGGCGCTGGCCGGCTAGCTATTGGAAGCACGGTACTTCCGCGATCACGCCATACCCACGGTCCCAACCTGTGTTAGCTTATTCGTGCGGCGGACCCCAACGCCGCCCGGCCGGCGCCCTACAAGGCACTCTACCCCAACGCCCCCCAAAGCGGCGCCGGCCATCCCTTTATCTGGCGTATCGCACTGACAAGGAGAAGCCCGCGCTCCTCCTCTGAGCGCGGGCCGATCGGGCTGGGGCCCGATCTGCAGCGGGGGCCAAGCGGGGATAGGCCCACTGCTCCCAGATAACTGTTAGAAACTCCTAATGTTCCGCTTGATCAGCACCGCAAAACGGAGGCGGGATGCCGGTCACTCTTCCTCCCGTTAGGCACCAAATTGACTCTAGGCTCATCCGGTTTGATGACTAAGGGAACGGATCATGACCATTTTACTAAATTAGAAATGTTGCATGGAATGACCTATAGTTCGGCCCAACCGGCGAACGGACCCAATTGCCCGCTGGTTAGGCCCGGCGGCCAGCTTGTCGCCCCCCGATTGGCTGTCGGGCCGTCTTTCAAACGCCCCGTTTGGCCCAAACGTTCGACAAGCGGAACCTTGCCGAGGTGCTGCATCATCATCTCCCCGACCATGAGCCGCTGCCGACCGAACAATAGGTTCCGCCAGCCGCTCGACATGGGGGCAAAATGCGGCTCCTCATAGTCCGCTGGCCTGGCTTGCCCTTCGGATGTCCAGCATCAGGAACATGCTGACGAACAGTGTTCGTTCGAATGATGCTATTCCGTTGCCTTGAGCGTAAGTTTTTGGTCAGCCAGCACAGCGCCTCCTCTTAAGCTAGCTGGCCAAGGCCCAGCGGCCTCCAGCTGCCAGTCCCCCTCGCAACCAAGCCGCTGGGCCGTTCCCGCTAGAGCGAAGCGCGTTGTCTCGTCTATCAGCAACCTCTTGACGTGGTGGCGATCACAGCCACTGTGCGAAGGCGGTAAGCGAGGGACCGCGTAAGCGTCTCCATCCCCTCCTACGAATTCCGGCACTCCATCCGCGATTCTACAAAGGTCAAGCGCGGCCAGCATATTGAGCTTTCTGGCGAGATTACGCGCATAGACGAGGAGGCCGGCAAGGTGACGATCGACCTTGGATCGCTGGTTACGGTGGGTTTGGATAAGGTCAGGCGGATGGAGAAATACCGGCCGCAGGAGCGCAGGAAGCCGCTGCGTGACATGTTGGGCTAGCATGGAAGTCCAACAGAACATCCGCAGCGCCTGGGCCGCCCTCAAACTGGTTCGCATGGCTATTGAACCGACCTGCCGGCCCGGCTTGCCTCCGAGCGAGGAAGCAGTTTTGTTGCTATTCGGATCCGAGCCTGCCCATGAAGGCGAAGCCCTTGCCAAATCCATCATTGAGACGATTGAAAGGCTGGCCCGATGATTCGCCTTGAATCAGTGCCGCGACGAGGAGCGAGCAATCGAGCTCCTCCGGAAACGAAACATTCAAGTCACTCTGAGTTGCCATGCGAAGGGATTTCAATCTTGCCGTCTTTGCGGCGCGTTCGGCGCGCTCAGCCTCAGCGATTACCTTCGCGGAGCGCCTAACTGTGCTATTTCCCAGCCAACACATCTATTCGATCCAGCAGAATTCCGATGCGCCGGTCATGCCCTGACTCTTTGAGATTGTCGCCGTTCATTGTGATGAAGTCGGTTTCGATCGGTGAGGTTAAAACCTGCACTCCCGCCATGCGCGGGCCGATGGCCTTGGGAATAGCCGTTGGCGCGCGCCGCCTAAAGCCGACCCTTGGGCGCGCGTCTGGACTCCAATCGGCAACAAACGCGTTGTTGACTTTGGGAATGGGGGGCGTGGAAAAATCGCGCTACGATAATCGGTCTGGCCAGTGGCGAAAGCGCGCTAGACACCGCCAACACTGGCGACCTTCGCGCAATGCAACTTGGTGGGCGTCGATTGCTGCGGCAAGCGCAATCCTGATCGGCCTGATCGCCCTCAAAGGCGGATCTCCCTAGGCGCACTGCAAACGTTCATTGCCACCACCCTAGGTGCCATAGCCACCGCGCCAGCACCACCGCGATGGCAGATGTAACGGCAATGATCGCGACAAAACGAGCGCGCTGCACTGAAGCTGTAGGGTGGCGCCTTTTAGTTCCTTCATAGGCACTGTAAATGCGGCGACCATCCTCTTCAAAGCGGTCGCTGTTTGGGTAAGCCTTCTTGGGCTTTTGTCGCGGTCGAAGTATTCCCATAGCACCAGCCCCTCCTTCGAGCCGATACTATCCTGTTGCTGCTTGCTCGTCACGGCGTTACAATAAATATCCGTTGGAATGCCAGGATATTTAGATATTTCGCCCGCGCGGCTGGGGGATGGCAGACCAAAGAGGAGACCGAAGCATAAGTACGACAGCCCGTACTTATGCTATACCAGGCCGAGGCGGCGCGTGACGCTGGCATGTCTTGACATCAACAAGCAACAGCGCCCCGCAGCGAACATACCGGTGAAACTTTGGACGGGAAGTTGAGCGCGGCAAGCCTCGCTCGGAGCGTTCGGGCGGGTTGAAGCGCCTATTCTGACTCTTTTGCCTCTTCCTTTTTCAGGATCGGCGTGTCGGCAGTTGTCGGCGTATTTGCGACGCTTGCGACTGTGGTTTGCTGATCTACGCTTGCAGCTTTGGTTTGCTGATCTACGGAAGCCGTCGTTTTAGTGTGGCCAACACATTCCGCTGCGGCGCCGGACACCGAAAGGCCCAGAGCGGCGACAACTAAGAGAGCGGTCTTCATCCTATGGCTCCTAGCTTCTAGCTTCGTTGTTGAGGGTACCAGAAAAGATTAACGGCATATCCCCCGCTCGAAAAGTCAACTTTTCGTGCCCGCCCCAACGAAAATAATTGCAATAGGCGGACACGACGTCCGCGCTTCGGCCTCATCTGGGCGAATTCGGCATGGACCAAAAACCGATCCGCGCCTTGCAGCACGACTTTCTTGTTCCCAGATGTTACAAGGACTTAATGCGCATCGCTTGAGCTATCTTGAGAGCAATGCGCGTTGGCGAGACTGCGGATCAGGGGTTCTCGACCGTGTCCTCAACCGCGTTGGCTGTCGATTTGACGTCCCTGCCGACGCCACGGATGGTGTTGGCACAGGCCGAAAGTGCCAGGGCGCAAGCGAGAATTGCGATCGGTGCAATGCGTAGCGGTTTCATGAATGGTATCTCCCTCAACAGATAGATTCGTGGGACAGCAACGAAAATCGGTTAGACTGGTTCTATGAGCATTGCGCGAAAGCTACAACCCGATCAAGGCGACAGGCTGCTTGTCATCGCCTGCGGGATGATTGCGCGCGAAGTTCTGGCCGTCAAGGAGCAGCTGGGCCTCGACCATCTCGAGCTGACCTGCCTGCCGGCGGAGTTCCATTTCTACCCGGACCGCATCGCGCCGGCCATGGACAAGGCAATCGAGAAGGCCAAGGCGGACGGCTATAGAAACATCTTCGTCGGCTATGCCGATTGCGGCACCGGCGGCCTGCTTGACCGCGTCTGCGAGAAGCATGGCGTCGAGCGCATGGCCGGTCCGCACTGCTTTGCCTTCTACCAGGGCATGGACGCCTATGCGAAGGTCGCCGACGACGACATGATGTCGTTCTACATGACCGATTTCCTGTGCCGGCAGTTCGACGCCTTCTTCATGAAGCCGCTCGGCCTCGACAGGCATCCCGAGCTGATCAAGGACTATTTCGGCAATTACGAGAAGCTGATCTATATCGCCCAGACCGACGACCCGGAACTCGACAAGGTCGCCGAGAAGGCGGCGAAAATGCTCGGCCTCGCCTATGAGCGCCGCTCGACCGGCTATGGCGATCTGACGACGGAGCTGGCCAGCGCCGCGGCACACAGCTGACCGTTCGATCTGACGACGGAGCTGGCCAGCGCCGCGGCACACAGCTGACCGTTCGATCAGGCGGCACCATCTTCCGCTGCAAGCCCGGCGAGCACAGCGGCAAAGCTCGCCTTGCAGACGAAGCCCAGCCTGTCCCGCGCCCGCGAGGCGTCGTAGACGCGGTCGATCGAGGAAAACATCGTCCAGGCCTTTCGCGCATAGAGCGCCGGAAATTCCGGAAAATAGCGGGCGACGACGGGCGGCGCGTCAGCGATCAATGCCTCGCAATCATCAGGCCGGAACGGCGTTGGCGCCGAGATGATGAAGATGTCGAAGCCTAGTTGTGGCGCCTTCTCCAGCGCCGCGACATGGGCCTCGGCGGCATCTTCCACCGTCAGTCGGCGGAACAACAGCTCATTGACCTTGGTGTTGGCGTCCGACTGCTCGATCGCATGCGCCATGTCGTCTGCTTCGGGAAAGAACCGGGCAGTGCGCAGCACGATCACCGGCAGTGCGGACTGGATGTGATAGAGGCGGCAAAGATGCTCGGCCGAAAGCTTGGTTACGCCGTAGATGTTGCGCGGCTCGGGCGACACGTCTTCCGTCAGCCAGGCGGCCCTGCCCGCACCGCCGGTCAAGCCGGCGCTTATGGCTTTCGAGACCATCAGCGAGGTCGTCGACGTGAAGATGAAGCGCTGAACGCCTGATGTCACCGCCGCGTCGAGCAGGTTGAGCGTGCCGCGCACATTCGTCTCGATGAAATCCTCATTACGGTTGTGTTCGATGTCAGGCTTGTGCAGCGCGCCGCTGTGGATGATCGCCTCGATGCGGTTTTCCCTGACCGTCCGCATGACCAGATCACGGTCGGCGACCGAGCCGATCACCTGCGTTTGCGCCGACGGGGCGGGATCGAGGCCGATGACGCCATGGCCAAGAGCCCGCAGGCGCGGCGCTAGCGCGCTGCCCAGCCAGCCTGACGATCCCGAAAGCAAGATCCGCATCGGCGAAATCACGATTTTTAACCCGATCGCTGTTAAGCACGGATGACAGGTCGCCGCGAACGGGTAAGTTGTATGCCAAACGAGAAAACAGGCTGATCCAGCTTTCGACCAGGACACACACCGATGGTCGCTCGCCTCCTGATTGCCGCAGGCGTTGTCTGCTTCGCTCTGCCCGCGCTCGCCGATGGCGAGGTGCAGAAGCTGATCACGCCCGCCGACAAGGTGCGGCTCGACAAATATGACGAGACGCGCAAGGCAGCCCTTGACGAAGCCAGGGCTGGCGACGCCGCCGATATCAAGCAGCTCGACGCCTTGCTGGCAAAGCCGTTGGTCTCGTTTTCCGACAAGGACCTGACCGGCAACTGGCAGTGCCGTACCATCAAGGCCGGCGGGCTGAGTCCGCTCGTCATTTATGGCTGGTTCAAGTGCAAGGTGAGCGACGACGGTTCGGGCTGGATGCTGGAAAAAATCACCGGTTCGCAGCGCACCAAGGGACGTTTCTTCGACGACGGCGAAAAGCGCTCGATCTATCTCGGCTCCCTTTCTGTCAACGACGATCCTGCAAAACCCTATGGCGGCGGCCCACAAAGCGATCAGGTCGGCTATACCTTTCGCAACAGCGCCAACGAATGGCGCATCGAGTTCCCGGCGCCCTATTACGAATCGAAGCTCGACATCCTTGAATTCAAGCGCTGAGCCCGCGATCCCTAGCTTGCGGCGTGCTGCGGCAGGTGCGCGGCAAGCCTGAGGCAGGCGATACGATTTCAAGCTACGCGCTGCGGCAGGCGGCATTCTCACGCGATAGCATCGAGGCGGTCAGGGATGCGCAGCCGCAAGCTTGCCACATCATATCCCGGCCTGCCCTCGAAACAGTGGTCATCCGACGATCTGGTTCTATCTCTGGACCGGCGCAAAAACCGGCGTCTGGCAACGAGCGCCGATTTACCGGACAGCGCCCCGGCGATAAGCTTGGCCCCTATGAGCGAAATCGACCACCGCACCATCATCGCCAGCCTTTCGGTCGGTGATCGTCGCGACCTCACCGCCAAACTGGACAGGCCCGGCATTATCCGGCTGGCTGTTCACGGCGGGCTGGTCGTCCTGCTGGGTGCGCTGATCGCCGCCCGCATTCCGTTCTGGCCGGTTCTCGTGCTGCCGCAGGGGATCCTGATCGTCTTTTTCTTCACGCTGTTGCACGAAACCATCCACGAAACGGCCTTCAGGACGCCGTGGCTCAATCGCGCCATCGCCACCGTGACCGGCTTCCTGATCCTGCTGCCGCCGGCATGGTTCCGTTATTTCCATTTCGCGCACCATCGCCACACGCACGATCCGGACAATGATCCCGAACTGATGGCTCCGAAACCGGAGACCATAACCCAGTACCTGCGCTATCTCTCCGGCGTCCCCTACTGTACCGGCATGGCGCGCGTGATCGTCGTCAACGCGGCCGGCCGCAACCGCGACGGCTTCGTGCCGGACAATGGCCGCGACAAGGTGATTTCGGAAGCACGTTGGTTTCTGATCGCCTATGCGGTGCTGCTGGCGGCCTCCCTGGCCGTGCAGTCGGCGCTGCTGCTGTGGGTCTGGATTGTGCCGGTGCTCGTCGGCCAGCCGTTTTTGCGGGCCTATCTGTTGGCCGAGCACGCGCTCTGCCCGCATGTCGCCAACATGCTCGAAAACACCCGCACCACCTTTACCACACGGCTGATACGCTTCGTGGCGTGGAACATGCCTTACCACTCCGAGCACCATTCCTATCCGGCCGTTCCCTTTCACCGCCTGCCGCGTTTCCACCAGATTGTCGCCGAACATCTGCGCACGACCGAGCGAGGCTATGTCCGCTTCCACAGGAAGCTTGTCGGCAGCTTCGATCGTCGCGCCGGCTGATCCATACCAAGCCAAATACCGAAAACTTTCATCTTTCCCTTTCGGCCTCCAATTGCGTCGCTTTTGAATGCGCGCGCGTCGTCCCATAACAAGCAGCCCAACAGCGGTTCCGGCAATGCTCGGAACCACTGCATCGGCCTGAAGATCGATCTCCGGAAAGCACGATGCAGCTGAGTCAAAGTGGTAGAGCGTCCTTTGTCCATCCGATTGGACCACGGCGCTCTACGGGAGCAGGAATTCATGGCCGATCTGATCGTCGTCTACTGGCGCGACATCCCCGCCCAGGTCATCGTCAAGAAAGGCCGGCAGAACGCCAAACGCGAAATGCCGCTGCGCTTTACCGAGGCGATCGACATGTGCGCGATGCGCACCGGCGCCGGCGGCACCGACGACTACCTGGCCGAATGGCGCAAGGCCGACCCCGTGCCGGTCAGCGACGATCTTGAAGGCGAGGCCGAAAAAGCCTTTCAGGACATCGACGCGAAATACGACCGCGAGCGGCTGGTCGCTCTGGTCAAGGCGGGCGGAAAAGAAGATGTCTGAAACGACCCCGGCGATTACCCAGGCCACTCTGGTCAAGAAGGCAGCGCCGAAATCCGACTACAAGCCGGCCGACGTGTCGCCGCAGCGGCGCGTACAGCGCTCCTTCGCTGTCCGGCTGTGGTCCGTCCGCCACTCGCGACTGCTCGAATGGTTCTACGCCAGGTTCTCCGACATGTTTCTGCTCCTCCATCCGCTGTGGAAGGGCATCGGTTACGGCCGCGTCGAAGGTCCGATCAAATTCGTCGAAAAACGCGTCAAGGGTTTTATGTTCGACTGCCGCATGTGCGGCCAGTGCATCCTTTCCTCTACCGGCATGTCATGCCCGATGAATTGTCCCAAGCAATTGCGCAATGGCCCTTGCGGCGGTGTGCGCGCCAACGGCAATTGCGAGGTCGAGCCTGATATGCCGTGCGTCTGGGTCAAGGCCTGGGAAGGTTCGCGAAACATGGTGCATGGCGACAAGATTCTCGACGTGCAGAAGCCGGTTGACCAGTCGCTGCGTGAGACGTCGGCATGGCTGCGGGTGACCGCACAGGCTGCCGCCGCCCGCGAAGCCGCGCGCAACGCTCCGAACACCGGGGCACCGGCATGATCGGCCGCCAGCCCGACGAGAACCCGGCCGGCATCCATCTGCCGCTCGACCCCCTGCCCGGCCACACCTCGCGCGGCCGGCTGGAGCGCGTCCTGAGACGCGGCGAGTTCGCCGTGACGACCGAGCTCAACCCGCCCGACAGCGCCGATCCGGAAGACGTCTACAACCGCGCCAAGATCTTCGACGGCTGGGTCGACGCCATCAACGCCGTCGACGCGTCGGGCGCCAACTGCCACATGTCGTCGGTTGGCATCTGTGCGCTGCTGACCCGCATGGGCTATGCCCCGATCATGCAGATCGCCTGCCGCGACAGGAACCGCATCGCCATCCAGGGCGACGTGCTAGGCGGGGCGGCGATGGGCGTCGCCAACATGCTGTGCCTGACCGGCGACGGCGTGCAGGCCGGCGACCAGCCAGGCGCTAAGCCGGTATTCGATCTTGACTGCATGTCGCTGCTCGAAACCTGCCGCATCATGCGCGACAACGGCAAGTTCCTGTCCGGCCGCAAGCTGACGACGCCGCCCCAGCTTTTTCTCGGTGCGGCGATCAACCCGTTCGCGCCGCCGATCGATTTCCGCCCCTACCGGCTGGGCAAGAAGATCGCCGCCGGCGCGCAGTTCGTGCAGAGCCAGTACTGCTTCGACGTGCCGATGTTCCGCACCTACATGCAGCGGGTCCGCGATCTCGGTTTCACGGAAAAATGCTTCATCCTGTGTGGCGTCGGGCCGCTGGCCTCGGCCAAGACCGCCAAATGGATCCGCTCCAACGTGCCGGGCATTCATATCCCCGACTCGATCGTCAAGCGGCTGGAAGGCGCCCAGGACCAGAAGAAAGAGGGCAAGCAGCTCTGCATCGACATCATCAACGAGGTGAAGGAAATTCCCGGCGTCTCCGGCGTCCATGTGATGGCCTATCGCCAGGAGGAATATGTCGCCGAGATCGTCGATGAATCGGGCGTGCTGAAGGGCCGCCAGCCCTGGAAACGCGAAATCCGCCGCGACGACCAGCTCGTCGCCGAGCGGCTCGACCACATATTGCACGACGAGATCACCGAAACGCAGGTCGACATGGTCAAGACCGCGCATTGATGGCGCGGACGGTCACCATTCGCTTGATCGAAATCAGAAACGATATAAAGAAGTCTTTATATCACGAGGGAGAGATTTCATGACCCGGACGATCGTCGCCTCGGCGACACGAGAAATCATTATCGGCTTCGACCAGCCCTTCTGCGTGATCGGTGAGCGCATCAATCCAACCGGGCGAAAGAAGCTCGCGGCTGAGATGATCGCAGGCAATTTCGATACCGTCATCAGGGACGCACTGGAACAGGCCGCCTGCGGCGCGACCATGCTCGACGTCAATGCAGGCGTCACCTCGGTCAACCCGAACGAGACCGAACCCGGCCTCCTGGTGCAGACGCTGGAGATCGTGCAGGGGCTGGTCGACCTGCCGCTGTCGATCGACAGTTCGGTGACCGCCGCGATCGAGGCGGCGCTCAAGGTCGCCAAGGGCCGGCCGCTGGTCAATTCCGTCACCGGCGAGGAAGAGAAGCTCGAAGCCATCCTGCCGCTGGTCAAGAAATACAATGTTCCGGTTGTCGCCATCTCCAATGACGAGACAGGCATTTCGATGGATCCGGATGTGCGTTTCGCCGTCGCCAAGAAGATCGTCGAGCGCTGCGCCGATTTCGGCATTCCGGCGCATGACGTGGTCGTCGACCCGCTGGTCATGCCGATCGGCGCGCTCGGCGACGCCGGCCGCCAGGTCTTTGCCCTCCTGCGCCGGCTGCGTGAAGAGCTCAAGGTCAACACCACCTGCGGCCTGTCAAACATCTCGTTCGGCCTGCCGCATCGCCACGGCATTAATGCCGCCTTCATCCCGATGGTGATCGGCGCCGGCATGACCTCGGCGATCATGAACCCGGTGCGGCCGCAGGAGATGGAGGCGGTGCGCGGCGCCAATGTGCTGAACGGCACCGACGAGAACTGCACCAACTGGATCAGGACCTACAAGGACTACAAGCCGGCCGAAGGCGGCCAGGCGATCGCGGCGCCCACACAAGTCAATGCGCCGGGCGAAGGCAATGGCAATGGCGGCCGCCGGCGCGGCGGCCGTGAAGCCCGTATGGCCCGAGGATAAGCGCGCAATCGTGAACTCTCCTGCCAACATTACCGATCCGCTCGTGCTGTTCATGCCGTCCGGCAAGCGCGGGCGGTTTCCGGTCGGCACGCCGGTGCTCGATGCCGCACGCCAGCTCGGCGTCTATGTCGAGAGCGTGTGCGGCGGACGCGCCACTTGCGGGCGCTGCCAGGTCGAGGTGCAGGAAGGCAATTTCGCCAAGCACAAGATCGTTTCCTCCAACGACCACATCTCGCCCAAGGGCGCCAAGGAAGAGCGCTACGAACGCGTGCGCGGCCTCCCCGAACGGCGCCGCCTGTCCTGCTCGGCGCAGATCCTCGGCGATCTCGTCGTCGACGTGCCGCAGGACACGGTCATCAACGCGCAGACCATCCGCAAGGACGCCGACACCCGGGTCATCGCCCGCGATTCGGCAATCCACATGTGCTATGTCGAGATCGACGAGCCCGACATGCACAATCCATCAGGCGATCTCGATCGCCTGAAGATCGCGCTGATGAAGGACTGGGGGCTCAAGAGCCTCGATTTCGATTTCCATCTGTTGCCGCAGGTGCAAGGCATCTTGCGCAAGGGCAACTGGACCGCGACCGCCGCCATCCATAAGGATGCCGAAAGCGAGATCGCGCGGGTCATCTCGTTGTGGCCCGGCCTCAAGAACGAGGCTTACGGGCTTGCCTGCGATATCGGCTCGACCACCATCGCCATGCATCTGGTGTCGCTGCTGTCGGGCCGCGTCGCCGCCTCGTCGGGCACGTCGAACCCGCAGATCCGCTTCGGCGAGGATCTGATGAGCCGCGTTTCCTATGTGATGATGAACCCGGACGGCCGCGAGGGCATGACGGTCGCGGTGCGCGAGGCGATCTCGGGTCTCGTCGACAAGGTCTGCGCGGAAGGCAATGTCCAGCGCAATGACATCCTGGATTCCGTCTTCGTCGGCAATCCGATCATGCACCATCTGTTCCTCGGCATCGACCCGACCGAACTCGGCGGCGCACCCTTCGCGCTGGCCGTCTCGGGTGCCGTGCACATCAAGGCGTCGGATATCGGCCTGAAGCTCAACCAGGGCGCCAGGCTCTACATGCTGCCTTGCATCGCCGGCCATGTCGGCGCCGACGCGGCGGCGGTGACACTGTCGGAAGGCCCGCACCGCCAGGACGAGATGATGCTGATCGTCGACGTCGGCACCAATGCCGAGATCGTGCTCGGCAATCGCCAGCGGGTCGTGGCGGCCTCCTCGCCCACCGGTCCGGCCTTCGAGGGCGCTGAAATCTCGGGCGGCCAGCGCGCCGCTCCCGGCGCCATCGAGCGCGTCCGCATCGATCCCGACACGCTGGAGCCGAAATACCGCGTCATCGGCTCGGAACTGTGGTCCGACGAACCCGGCTTCCTCGACAGCGTGCAGGCAACCGGCGTCACCGGTATCTGCGGCTCCGGCATCATCGAGGTGGTCGCCGAAATGTATCTGGCCGGCATCATCTCCGAGGACGGTGTCGTCGATGGCGGGCTCTCCGCCCGCTCGCCGCGGGTCACCGCGAATGGCCGCACCTTCTCTTACGTGCTGAAGGAGGGTGAACCCAGGATCACCATCACCCAGACCGATGTGCGCGCCATCCAACTCGCGAAGGCCGCCCTCTATGCCGGCACCAAGCTTTTGATGGAAAAGCAGCATACTGATCATGTCGATCGCATCCACTTCGCCGGCGCCTTTGGCTCCTTCATCGATCCGAAATACGCAATGGTGCTGGGACTGATCCCCGACTGCGATCTCGACAAGGTCTCGGCCGTCGGCAACGCCGCCGGGGCCGGCGCGCGCATGGCACTCTTGAACCGCGGCTATCGCCGCGAGATCGAGGAAACGGTGAGCCGGATCGAGAAGATCGAGACCGCGCTGGAGCCGAGATTCCAGGAGCATTTCGTCTATGCCATGGCGCTGCCGAACAAGGTCGACCCGTTCCCGAAACTATCGGCGGCGGTGAAACTGCCACCGCGCAAGACCGTCAGCGAGGACGGCATTGCCGGCGATGCCGCCCCGCGGCGGCGTTCGCGCGAAGGCCACGCGGCACGGCGTGGCCGGGGGTAGCATCCCGCTGCTAAAAGCTGCACTTCGCCCTCATTCTCGTTTGCATGCAAATGTTTCCGGATCAGCCCAAACTGAAACAAGGCGCTGTTTTCGTGAAATCCACCAGATACATGCATGGCGCATTTAACCGGCATTGAACGGCAGGCAGGAAATAACTTTCAGCCGCCGCAGCACTCCAAGGGAGATGAAGATGTCGATGTTCGAGAGCCTCGGCCGCTTTGGTGCGGCCATCAGGCATGCGCACAACAGGAACAGGTCGGTCCGGGCCCTGAACAGCCTGCCGCCCGAAATTCAGAGGGACATCGGCTGGCCCGTGTCGCCGCGCGAAGACCCGCAGGTCACCTCCCCGGCCCTGCTTCTGGGTTCGGCGCGCTGATGACCTTCGCCGACAAATGCAAGCTGCTGGCCAAGCGCCGGAGCCGTCATGCGGCTCCGGCAGCAAGCGACAGTCGGCTGCGCGCCGCACTGCTGCCTCCGCGATGAGCGTTGCGGCGGCACATGGGCAATGACCACCGCCGGTCTTGCTTATGGCTGAATCACACAACCGTGTTGAAACCGTGCAAATCTTGACATTCTGGGCGAAGGCACGATCTTCGATAGCGAGGGGTTCTCTTAGTCGGCTCAGCCGAAGTCCGTGTGTCCGCATGCCAAGTATCAAAAGCCACGTCGTTTCCTTCGTGCTCAGGTATAGCCGCAAGAAAGCCTTCTCCAGCCCGGAAAACCTGCAGCGCTGGATTGCCTATGCGCGCAAGACGGAGAACCACCAGCCGCCCGCATCGCTGCGGTCGCGTTTCGAGATCACAACGTGCAGCGTGGACGGTTTTCCCGTCTACGAGATCGCGCCAAAGACCGGCGAGCGAAAGCGTATCCTCTACCTGCATGGCGGCGCCTATGTCTTTCAAATCACGTCCTATCACTGGGGACTGATCGCCGATATGGCCGACCGGCTGGGCTTCGGTATCACCGTGCCGATCTATCCCATTGCTCCCGAACACGATTTCCACGCCATGTTCGGCATGGTCGGCAAGGTCTACCGTCAGATGCTCGACGAGACGGAAGCGCAAGACATCGTCTTCATGGGTGATTCCGCCGGCGGCAACATGGCCGTGGTGCTGACCATGATGGCCGCGGAAGACGACCAGCCCTTGCCGTCGCGCCACGTGCTGATTTCGCCCGGCCTCGATTTGTCGCTTGCCAACCCCGAAGTGTTCGAGGCGGAACGCTACGATCCGTGGCTGGGAATTCCTGGCGGGCTGGAGGCGGTCCGGCTCTACAGTGCCGGCATAAATCCCAGCGACTGGCGCATCAGCCCGCTTTACGGTGACCTCTCGGTGTTGCCGAAAACGCTGCTTCTGACCGGTTCGCGCGATATGCTGACCCCCGACAATCTGGTCTTCGCGCAAAAGGCCCGTGCCGCCGGTGTCGAGATAGAGGTCGTCCACGAGCAAGGCATGTTCCATGTCTGGCCGCTGATCGACATGCCAGAAGCGCGTCGCGCGCGAGACAGCATCGTGGCGTTTTTAACCAGCGAAACCGAGAGCTATCACGCCAAGGCCGGCGAATTGGCGCTGCAAAGGACAGATCGCGACGTCACCGCTCACAACCTGGCTGCGCCGTTGAGGTCCTGAATCAAAATTTCCCGGTTTCCCTGAACACTTCGAAGGTCGCACGGATGTGGTCGGCGACCGCCTTCACCGGCGCGCTGGCGTCCGGCGCCACGACCATGGCCAGATTGTAGGTGCCGATATCCGGCATGCCGTCCTTCGGGCAAAGCTCGACCATGTCGCTGCCGAGGAACGATTTCGGCAGCGGCGCCACCGCGAGGTCGGACATGATTGCGGCGCGCTGGCCGGCCGTGTGCGCGCTCATATAGGCGACGCGATAGTTGCGGCCCTCACGGCCGAGCGCTTCGAGCGCCCCGGCCCGCCAGGCGCAGCCCTCTTCCCACAAGGACACCGGCAGCGGTTCGCGCAGATGCGCGCAGCCACCCTTGGCGCCGGCCCAGACGATCGGTTCGGTGAGCAGCACTTCGGCGCCGAGTGCGCTGGTCTTGTAGGAATTGGTGAGCAGCGTGATATCGAGCGCCCGGTCGTCCATGCGCCGGCGCAGATTGCTGCTCTGGTCGATGGTGACGTCGACCGCGATCGAAGGATGCGACTGCGCAAAACGCTTCAGCACATGCGGCAGCACGCGCTCGCCATAATCGTCCGGCGAGCCGAGCCGCACCACCCCGACGATATCGGGGATGATGAACTTCGATACCACCTCGCGGTTGATCGACAACAGCCGGCGGGCGTAGCCGAGCAGCATCTCGCCATCCGTGGTCAGCGTCACCGAGCGCGCATCGCGCGCGAACACGGAGCGGCCAAGAATGTCCTCCAGCTTTTTGATCTGCATGGAAACGGCCGACGGCGTGCGGAAGACGGCATTGGCCGCGGTGGTGAAGCTGCCGGTCTCGGCGATTGCCACGAAGGTGCGCAAGACGTCGAGATCGAGCAGCGGCAACGGATGATTGAGTGGGGCGTTCATCGGGATCCACCTTCAATTTTTCTGATGCAAACCATCATTCCATTTCGTTTGATTGAACATCACTTTGGGAGGATAGTCAACTCCATCGAAGGCAGACGTATCGAAAGTGCCTTGAAACGGCCCATGACACGGATCTGCAATCGACACGAAATGAAGCTGAAACAAACCTGAAGTAGCGCTTCGTGTGCGGAGCGACCGGCAAACTCCCGGCTCAACGTAAAGGAGAATGAAAATGTCCATCCTGTCATCCATCGGCCGCATCGCGACCGAATTCAGCGCGGCTCGCGCCCGCTACCAGACCGAACGCGCCATCCGCTCTCTGCCGATCGAACTGCAGAAGGATATCGGCTGGCCCGAAGCCGCCGACACCAAGACCGGCACTCGCCATGGCGTTGGATCCTGGGCTGGTGGAGCAAAATAGATCGTGTGTAGTCAAAGCTGAAGGCCTGCCGCGCAGATCATGTCCGGCAGGCCTTTTTATTTGTAATCAAATGTTTTTTGGAGCCATGTCACCGCCGCATGGCGCATATGAACAGGCTGCATAGCAGCCCATATTTCGAGCTAACGCCCTATAAATAATCACAAATCTTGCCAGTTGCCAAAATTTGTCACATTCCGTGTCGCTTTTCATATCAAGTGGTTCGCTTTTGCGATTTAGTTTCCCCTCACGTAAGCCTATATCAGCGCCAGCCAACGAGCTGCCCCACTCCATCAAGCGAAGGCGACCCGTCTGAGCAACCGAATGGAGATGATGATGAAGCTTTTTGCCCGCCTTTTTTCTCGCCGTGAAATGAACCTGACGACCGCGCTCGAGCGCCAGCGCCTTGCCAACACCATGCCTGGCCAGACCGGCGCCGTGGCCGCCGCGCGCCTCGGCTTCGTCGCCTGATCTGACAAGCTCGCAAGCGGCGCTCCCTGCTGCTGCTTCGAAGTTGATCACAGCGCCGCTTCGGTTTTGCCGAGGCGGCGTTTTTTTGTCATGTGCCGACCACATGCCGCATATTTTGCTCAATCGGGCGGCATGTTGGGACCGTCAACGTATAGCGATTGCCCATTTGCGACCCGTGTCGCAAATAAAGTCTTTCCGTCGCCGCCTAGCCAATTGACAGGAAAGGTTTTTCCTGATGTCGCTATGCTGATCGCGACATCCTGTTCGCGCCATTGCAGCGTGAGGGCTACCCTGTGAACGTCGTAAATCATCCGGTCAGGCGATCGTTTGTATTCTTCCTGGTCCCCGATTTCACCATGATCGCATTTGCGACGGCGCTCGATCCGTTGCGCTCGGCCAACCGGATGCTCGGCTACGAGGCCTACCGCTGGCGGCTCGCCAGCATCGACGGCAAGCCGGTGCGAGCCTCGAACGGCGTCGAATGCGCCGTCAACACCTCGCTGGAGGACGAACGCAAGAAGATGTCCGGCCCCGAACGGCCGAACATGGCGGTCGTCTGCAGCGGCATCAATGTCGAGCGCTACCAGAACAGATCGGCCTTTGCCTGGCTGCGCGAGGAATACAACCGCGGCGTCGCCATCGGCGGCCTGTGCACTGGCGCGCATATACTGGCTTCCGCCGGCCTGTTGTCCAACAAGCGCTGCGCCATTCATTGGGAAAACCTGCCGGGCTTTTCCGAGGCGTTCCCGAAGGCCAATGTCTTTGCCGACCTCTTCGAGATCGACCAGAACATCTATACCTGCGCCGGCGGCACCGCGGCGCTCGATATGATGCTGAAGCTGATCGGCGACGATTTCGACGACAACCTCGTCAACCGGGTCTGCGAGCAGGTTTTGACTGACCGCGTACGCAGCCCGACCGATCGCCAGCGCCTGCCGCTGCGCGCACGCCTTGGCGTACAGAACTCCAAGGTGCTGACCATCATAGAATTGATGGAGGCAAACCTGTCCGAGCCGCTGTCGCTGATCGAGATCGCCGATCACGTCGACCTGTCGCGCCGGCAGATCGAGCGCCTGTTCCGCACCGAGATGGGACGATCCCCTGCCCGCTATTATCTGGAAATCCGCCTCGACCGGGCCCGGCACTTGCTGATCCAGTCATCGATGCCGGTGGTCGAAGTGGCGGTCGCCTGCGGCTTCGTCTCCGCCTCGCATTTCTCCAAATGCTACCGCGAGCTCTATGCGCGCTCGCCGCAGCAGGAGCGCGTCGATCGCAAGCAGTTGCTGGTCGCGTAGACGCCATGCCTCCCGGCGAGGAGTGCTCGCCAAGTCTAGAGGGTCCGATACTCTAGCGACTGTCGAACATCCAGCTTCGGTCGCGCCACATTTTCTCGCCGACCAGGCAGTCGGTGGCCGGCTTGTCTTGCGCCAGCACGACCGGCAGATGCGCCGCTTCTTCCGCCGCCCATCGCGGTGAGTCAGGCCCGGCAAGCTCGAGCACCAGCTTGCGGCGGATCGCTTCGGGAAACTGCGTCCACTCATTGACCGGGATCATGAACGCGCCGGGCCCACCGATGACGCAGTCGGTGTAGTAGCGGTCGAGATAGTTGACGTCGTAGACGCTGGTGAAGCCGCTCCGGGTCATCAGCGGCAGGCCATTGATGGTGATGCCTTGCTTGACCAGCCCGTCACGGGTGATGTCGACGGGAGCACCTTGATTGTTGGGGCCATCGCCCGAAATGTCGATGACGCGCTTGACGCCTTGAAAGCCGCTTTCGGCGAAGAGATCGCTGCCGAATTGCAAGGCACCGGAAATCGAGGTGCGCCGGGCGCTGTTGGGCATATGGGCGGAGAGTTGCTCGACCACCCGCTCCGCGTCGGCACGATTGGCGATTACCGTCCACGGCACGATGACATGCTGCCAGGTCGTGCCGGCCCATTCGACATAGGTGACGGCAATCTTGCCATAGGCGCCATCGGCGATGGCCTGCAAGACCGTGTCGTGCGTCAGCGCCGCGACATAGCCGCGACGCTGGATTTCGAGTTCGGCCGGCGACATCGAAAGCGAAACGTCGACGGCTAGAACCAGCTCGATGTCGACAGGCTCGGCGGCGCGGGATTCCGGCGTCAGCCAAGGCACCAGCGCAAGCGCGGCCGTAGCAGAGAGGAGATGTCTTGCGTGGGGAAAAGCAGACATGCGGTAAGGTAAGCGAGAATCGTCGTGTCATAAAGCGAAAAGCCCGGCGCCGGGCTAAGTCTTTGCGTTCACGTTTTTGCGAACCCGCCCCTTACCCTCCTGCGGGAGGACCCGTAGACAGTCAACGCTTAGCTGCGTGGATTGAGGTTCTCCGGATCGTAGAGCGGTCTGTAGCCGACGGCGGCCACTTCGACCGGGTATTTCTCGCCGAAATATTCGACAGTCAGCTTGCGGCCCTCCTGGCAATACGCCCAGGGCAGATAGGCGAGCGCAATGTTCTTGCCGATGGTCGGGCCGTAGGCGATCGAGGTTGTGAAAGACCGGCGGCCGAGTTCGTCGACCAGCGTCTCACCCGTTTGCGGGTCCATCACCGGCATCGTGCCGACGGGATGACGGGCAACGCCCCTGGAATCGATATTATCCGTCATGACAAGCGTGCAAAGCATGGCCGGCTGATGCGCGCGGGCGCGATATTCCAGATGCTTTGCCTTGCCGCTGAAATCAGCCTCCTTCACCTTCGGGCGGGCAAGATCGGCCTCCAGCAGATTGTACTCGGTCAGAAGGTCGGCATTCTGCAGGCGCAGGCTCTTCTCCATGCGGCGGCTGTTGGCATAGGTCTCGACGCCAAAGGCCATTACGCCGGTCGAACGCAACGCGTCCCATACGGCCAGCCCGTCTTCGTATCGCATATGCAGTTCCCAGCCCTGCTCGCCGACATAGGAGATGCGGAAAGCGGTCACGTCCTTTCCGGCGATCCTGACAGGCTTGATTGCCGCAAAGGCAAAGTTCTCCGGCGTCAGGCCATCCGGGTCCTCGACGACCTTCTGCAAAGTCGAGCGCGCGTTCGGACCCCAGATGCCGATGGTCACGTATTTTTCGGTCACGTCGGTGACGGTGACGTCGAACCCTTTGTCTTCTGCCGTCCGCCGCATGTACTGGAAGTCGCGCGGGCCGGCATCTGCGCCGTCGATGACCCGGCAGCGGTCGGCCATGCGGATGACCGTCAGGTCAGCGCGCACCATGCCGTGATCGTCGAGGAAATGGGTGTAGATGCCTTTGCCGATATTGCCGTCGCCGCCGATCTTGGCCGCGCACAGCCACTCCATCAGCGCGACATGATCCGGACCCTCCACATCGTACATCGCGAAGTGCGACAGGTTGACGATGCCGCAATCCTCGCTCATTGCGAGATGCTCGGCGTTGGAGACGCGCCAGAAATGGCGGTTGTCCCACTCGTTTTCGCGTACCGGCACCCGGTTGCCGTATTTTTCGAGCAGGTGCTCGTTGGCGGCATAGCCATGGGCGCGCTCCCAGCCGCCGAGCTCCATGAAATAGCCGCCGAGTTCCTTCTCGCGCTCCCAGAAAGGCGAGCGGCGCACGTCGCGGGCCTTGGAGAAGGGCTCGCGCGGATGCACCGCCGGATTGTAGACCTTCATCGCCGTTTCGGTGCAGCGGTCCCAGATGAACTGCTCTTGCGTCTGGTGCGGATAGAAGCGCGAATAGTCGATGGCATGATGGTCAATCGACGTCCGGCCGTCCGTCATCCAGTCGGCGATGAGCTTGCCCATGCCGGGGCCGTCCTTGACCCAGATCGCGACGGCATACCAGAGGCCCCGCACCTTCTGGCTCTCGCCCATGGAGGGGCCGCCGTCTGCCGTCACCTGCAGAAGCCCGTTGAAGGAATGGCTCTCATTGTAGCCCAGTTCGCCCAGGATCGGCGTCAGTTCCATGGCCCGCTCGAGCGGGGCGAGGATCTGTTCCATGTCGAGGTCGCGCTGCGAGGGCGAAAGACGGGCCTGGTCCTTCTCCAGAAGGTCGCGCGGATGGCAAAGGCGCGGATTGGTCTCTTCGTAGTAGCCCCACTCGATCTGCCCGCCTTCGGCGGTCTTGGGATCGCCGGTGTCGCGCATGTAAGCCGAGTTGCCTTGGTCGCGCAGCAGCGGCCAGCCGATCTCCTTGCCGGTGCCGGCGAACTCGGTGTACGGCCCGAAGAAGGTGAGCGGATGGTCGATCGGCATCACCGGCAGGTCCTCGCCCACCATTTCCGCGATCAACCGGCCCCAGATACCCGCGCAAACAATCACATAGTCGGCTTCGATGGTGCCGCGATCGGTCACCACGCCCTTGATGCGACCGTTCTCGACGATAAGCGACCTGGCCGGTGTGTTGGCGAAGGATTTGAGTTTGCCGGAGGCTTCCGCCTGGTCGACCAGCTTGCCGGCGACCGTTTGCGAGCGCGGGATGACGAGACCGGCATCGGGATCCCAGAGGCCGCCCTGCACCATCTCTTCTTCGATCAGCGGGAACTTCTGCTTGATCTCGGCCGGTTCGATCAGGCGGGCACGCGTGCCGAAAGCCTTTGCCGAGGCGATCTTGCGCTTGATCTCCTCCATGCGATCATCGTCGCCGACGCGGGCGACCTCAAGGCCACCGATGCGGGCGTAATGGCCCATCTTTTCGTAGAAATCGATGGAGTAGAGCGTCGTCCAGCAGGACAGGAAATCATGGCTGGTCGTGTAGCAGAAGTCGGAGGCGTGCGCCGTCGAGCCGATATCGGTCGGGATGCCCGATTTGTCGATGCCGACGATGTCGTCCCATCCGCGCTCGATCAGGTGGTGGGCGACCGATGCACCGACAATGCCGCCCAGCCCGACGATGACGACCTTCGCCTTTTCCGGAAACCCTGCCATTGCCCGCGACTCCAAAAGTGCTGCTGCGGGCGCCCGCACCCGCTTGATCGGCGCACAATATGCAGGCGACGGCCATCGTGCTACCGCCTGTTTGCGACACGCTGCAGGTGCGGCGCGACCCCGGCGCATAACCCGAAAAATCGGAACCGATTTCCACTGGGATTATGCGCAGAAAAAACTCTACGGCGTCCTGTGCGCGTCCAAAAGGACGCGTGGCACTGGTGTTGAGAGATCAGCTGCTTCAAGGGAAAATGATGCGCGCCAGGCTGGAGGCGGAACTCATGATCCATTTTTTGGAACGACGTGCAACACTGCGGGGCGACGCCCTTTGATGCTCGCCCACAGCGCCTTGAAGGGACCGGCGAGCAGCAGGAACGGTGGGATCAGATTGGGAAAGTAGATGCGGGTGTCGTGGGCCAGCACCCCGAGCACCAATGCCGTAAACAGGACGCCGGCGGAGCGGGAATCGTTAAGTTTCGATGATCCGAAACCATAAAAGGCCGGGCAACTGCCCGGCCTTCGAAAGACAAGTCGTCGTTTGATTATGCGTTACTT
Organism: Mesorhizobium sp. WSM4842; assembly: GCF_055901575.1. NCBI lineage: Bacteria > Pseudomonadati > Pseudomonadota > Alphaproteobacteria > Hyphomicrobiales > Phyllobacteriaceae > Mesorhizobium > Mesorhizobium sp. WSM4842. The sequence goes on along the minus strand of NZ_CM148372.1, from coordinate 3,856,896 downwards.
GATACGGGCGACGCCGCCTGAGATTTCGATCGTTTCCGAACCGGTCAGCGCCTCGAGGTCGCCATTCGGCATGGTAACGAAACAGCCGGTCGGGCAGAATTCCGCGGTTTCGCCGGCGGCCAGCGCCAGCTCCGTCTTGCCACCGCCTTCGGTCACGACGAGTGTGCGGGTCTCGGCGTCCTTGTTGGTCGCGCTGGCGGCGAAGGCTGAACCGCCCACGGCAAGAAAAGCAATGGCGGCGACGAGAGACTTCCACATTTGCAATATCGGTGTTTCCACCGCCTCTGTTGCATTTCGCAAGGCATTCTCGCCCTTTGCATGTGAGCTTATATGAGATGCAAGCTGAACAGCAACTGAATGCCGCATTCATGCCGCAATTGGTTTTCGGAACGTTCAGCCGAAGCGCCGTGTCGTTCCACAGCAGTGTTGGGAATTGAAATAGATGAATGGCAAAAAGCCTTATCCATACCCGCCGCACACCAATCGTGAACTGGAGATGATGCTTGCTGGGGCCAAGCCCTTAGCGATGTTCGCCCACGAGCGCGTGGACGGCTTTGAAAAATCCGATGCATTGGCCAATCAGGACTTCGCCACCCATGTTGCAAATGGAACGCTGTCCGAGCATCTCCGAACTTTCGAAGCAAAAGGACCGGGAGGAACCCGGCTCAACATCGACTATTATTTCTACGCCCGCGAGGGCGAAGCATGGAGAGTGGAAGCCTTTTCGCTGCTTCTCGAGCTTCTACACCGCGGCGCCTGGTGCCCGCAGTTGGAATGGCTATCGGGAAAGCTCCTCGGATACACTGACGAGCAGAACCGGCATCACCTCTCAAGAACCTATCCGTCAGATCAACTCGAGCACATAAACTTCTAGGGTGATCCGCCATCCACGCTTTTGCTTGGATCTCAGCCTTCAATCGGGATCCGGCTTGCGGGTCTTGCGCCCGGATCTAGCCAGGCGTTTCGTCTCGGCCACAGCTTCAGCCGCCGCGCGTTCCTGCTCGGCGAATTCGGCCTCGATCTGATCGTCATCGATCGGCCATGCCTCATGCTTCTTGGCCTCGACGACGGCGCGCGGCGCCGATGGAATTTCGATATGCTGGTCGGCGAACTCATCGAGGACGGCAAACCGGATATCGTTCTGTACGATGTTGCCGTTCATCACGTCGGCCAGGAACACACGGATTTCGAATTCGAGAGCGGCCGGCCCGAAATTGGTGAACAGCACGAAGGGTTCCGGATTTTTCAGCACCAGCGGATGGCCGCGCGCAATCTCCAACAGCACAGCATGGGCCTGCTTGACGTCGCTGCCGTAGGCGACGCCGACCTTGATGTCTATGCGCCCGAGCTTGTTGCGGTGCGTCCAATTGCCGACGGCATTGTTGATCAGGTTTGAATTGGGCAGGATCACCGACTGGCGCTGGAACGTCTCGATCTCGGTAGCGCGCACGCTGATCTTCTTGACCGTGCCGCTGATCTCACCGGCGACGATCCAGTCGCCGACCTTGAACGGCCGCTCGGCCAAAAGGATCAGACCGGAGACGAAGTTGGAGACGACATTTTGCAGGCCAAAGCCGATACCGAGTGACAGGGCGCCCGCGACAAGCGCCAGGTTGGAGAGATCGATGCCCGCCGCCGACACGCCGACGAGCGCTGCGAGCGCCACGCCCGCATAGCCGACCGCCAGCCGGATTGAGTTTCGCACGCCGGTATCGACTTTGCCGCGCGCCATCACCGAGCCATCGAGCCAGCCCTGGAACCAGCGCGTCAGGAAATAGCCGATGATGAAGACAACGATGCCGGTCAGGATGCCGGTCACCGAGATCGTCACCGAGCCGATGGTGAGGCCCGTCGCCAGCTTGTAGGCCCAGGCCTCGATGTCGCCGGGCTGGAAGCCCCACATCAACAGGATCAGCGGCAGGAACACCAGCACGATCATCAGGTTGATGGCGACGCTGACGACCAGGCCGAGCTGGTCGAGCGCGGACTCCTCGTAACTGGAATTGGTCGATAGCCAGCGCCCGATCGACGTGTTGGCAAAGCCGCCTTCCTCGCTGATCGCCCGCGCCGACAGGAAGCCAATATAGGCGGTGACCAGAATGGTTCCGGTGACCACGACCTGCAGCGAGACGAAAATGGCAAGGCCGATATAGCCGAGCAGCGCCGTGGCAATGGTGAAAAGGCCGAGCGCGACAGCGGTGTAGCGCAGCCACGCCGGCCAGGGACGCCAGCTTCCGTCGGCGGCCTTGAACGGTTTCAGCAGCCCCATCAGGATCAGGATGACGCCGACGATAATGGTGCCGACAAAACTTCTGGCGATGGTCAGCGACAGCGGCGAGCCCATCTTGTCGTTGACGACCGACAGGAAATTGTTGACGCCGATCACCACCGCCATGGCGGTCGTCAGCCGCACCAGCCAGCGGGCCGGACCCGATTCAACGGGTATCAGCCGCCAGTTCGGCAGCCGCGGTTCCAGCGCCGCATTGGTCAGCCGGTTGACGCAGAACACCACCGCGATGACCGAAACCAGCGCATTCAGGAAAACGCCAATGTCGCCGCGCAACACGTTGTAGTAGTTGAAAAAGAACACCGTCGAGACCAGAAAGACGCCAACCGCCAGCGTCGGCAGCAATGTCGACCAGAACGCCACCGACAGCCGGCTGAGATAGGAGGGATCTTCGACGGAAGGGTCAGCTTCGAAGACACGCCCGAACAGGCGCCGCCCACCGACAAAAAGTACCGCCGCCAGGGAAAGTGCCGTCAAGGTCGCGGCCAGCACGGCCTGGAACTTGAACTTGAAGGCGAAGGTCAGCCACGATGACACCGCCTTGTAGAAGCCGGTAAATTCACCGTTCGCATCGGAAATGACCTCAGGGCTCAGAGCGTCGGACAGCACGTAGCGCTTGGTGAGCAGATTGCGAAACAGCTCGCTGCGCATATTGGCGATCTTGGCGATGAGGCCGCTGATGCGGATCGACAGGTTTTGCGCCGCGGCGATGACAGCATTGATCTCGGCCTTTTCGGACGCCAGCGCCTGGCGTTCGCTGGTCACGATGTCGGGTTCTGGCGGCTGGCCCGCGGCCGGAGGCGCCCCGATCTGATCGAGCCTCGCGTTGATCTCCGAAAGGCGCGGGCGGAAGGCAAGCGCGCTGTTCAGCGCACCTCGCGACATTTCCTCGAGCTGCAGGCGGATATCGACAAGGCTGGCGTCGTCGTCACCGTCCTCCTGGATCTTCTTTTCGAGATTGTCGGTCCTCGTCGTCAGGTCCTGCAGGATTTTCTGCTGGTCGGCGACCACCCCGGAGGCAGCCTGGTCAAGCCCCTGCGCCACCGCATCAAGCGACAGCGGCGCCGAGGCAACGATCGCCAGGACCAGAACGAAGCGGAGCAGTCGGAAAAGCATGATCGTTTGGCGACTCACAGGCGGCAAGGCGTTCTAAAGCTCGTCCTTGATAAAGACGCTCATACCAGGGAGCAAGCCGTCCCGCTCTGCTCGTCGATCTCGGCGTCGGCCGGTCGAAAAGCGATGGCGCAATATTGGCTTTGCGGCAGCGGCCTGCTCTATAGTGTGCCGCATCGCCCAAAACGGATGACAAAAAGCCAGAACGGATAACAAAAAGAATGGCGGAATATTCGGCCTTCTCGCTTCTCAAAAACGCGCTGACCGGCAACAAGGACTGGAAACCGGCCTGGCGCAAGCCGGACCCGAAGGCGTCCTATGACGTGATCGTCATCGGCGGCGGCGGCCATGGCCTGTCGACCGCCTATTATCTGGCCAAGGAGCACGGCATCACCAATGTCGCGGTGCTGGAAAAGGGCTGGCTCGGCTCCGGCAATGTCGGCCGCAACACGACGGCCGTGCGCTCCAACTATCTGCTGCCGGCCAACACGCGCTTCTACGAACATTCGATGAAGCTGTGGGAGAACCTCTCGCACGACCTCAACTACAACGTCATGTTCTCGCAGCGCGGCTGCCTCAACCTCGCGCACACGCCTGCCCAGCTCGACGATTTTGCCCGCCGCGGCAACGCCATGCGCCATCTCGGCGTCGACGCCGAACTGATGACCACGGCCGAGATCGCACGCCTGGTGCCGGCGCTGGACGTCTCCGCCACGGCGCGCTTCCCAATCGTCGGCGGCCTGATGCAGCGGCGCGCCGGCACCGCCCGCCACGATGCCGTCGCCTGGGGCTATGCGCGCGGCGCCGACCGTCGCGGCGTCGACATCATCGAGAATTGCGAGGTCACCGGCTTCCTGCGCGACGGCGACCGCATATCAGGCGTCTCGACGTCGCGCGGAGAGATCCGCGCCAGGAAGGTGGCGGTCGCGGTGGCCGGCAGCACCGGGCAAGTCATGCGGCTCGCCGGCATCGATACGATGCCGATCGAGAGCCATGTGCTGCAGGCCTTCGTGACGGAATCGCTGAAGCCGTTCATCAACACGGTCCTGACTTTCGGCATGGGCCATTTCTATATGTCGCAGTCGGACAAGGGCGGCCTTGTCTATGGCGGCGATCTCGACGGCTACAACAGCTACGCCCAGCGCGGCAGTTTGCCTGTTGTCGACGAGGTGATGAGCGAGATGCTGGCGCTGTTTCCGGCTCTCGCCCGCGTTCGCATGCTGCGCTCCTGGGGCGGCGTCTGCGACATGTCGATGGACGGCTCGCCGATCATCACCATCGGCCCGCTGCCGGGCATGTATCTCAACTGCGGCTGGTGCTACGGCGGCTTCAAGGCGACGCCGGCCTCCGGCTGGTGCTTTGCCTGGACCATCGCCAAGGATGAACCGCACGACATCAATGCGCCGTTCACGCTCGATCGCTTCCATCGGGGCCTGGTGATCGACGACAAGGGCCAGGGCCCGACGCCGCGGCTGCATTAGACCATGATCCCGAACCGAAGGTCAGCGTAGCAAAAAGTGGAAACCGGTTTTCGGCCAAGACCATGGTCAAACGAGAAGATACAATCGCATGCTGATTACCTGCCCCTATTGCGGCCCGCGCGACGTCATCGAATTCACCTATCAGGGTGACGGCAACCGCGAGCGCCCTCAGCCTGGCTCGCAGAACCTCGATGCCTGGAACGCCTATGTCTACGACAGGTTGAACCCGGCGGGCGACCACAACGAGATCTGGCAGCATTCCGGCGGTTGTCGCGCCCATCTCAGGGTTGTGCGCAACACGCTGACGCACGAGATCTCCAGCGTCGCCTTCACGCGCGGCGACCACAAGTCAGCTGCTCGGCACAAGGCGGAGGGCAAGACATGAGCCCGCGCCGCACCGATGCCGGTGGCCGGATCGACCGGCTGCGGACCATCCGGTTCACCTTCGACGGCACGCCCTACACCGGCCATGCCGGCGACACGCTTGCCTCAGCGCTGCTGGCCAACGGCGTCACCCTGTTCGGGCGCTCGTTCAAATATCACCGCCCGCGCGGCGTGCTGACATCAGGCGTCGAGGAGCCGAACGCCCTGGTGACGGTATTGCGGGACGAGGTTCGCGAGCCCAACATCGCCGCGACCATGGTCGAGATCTATGACGGGCTGACCGCTGTCAGCCAGAACCGCTTTCCATCGCTGGCCTGGGATGTCAGCGCCGCCAACCAGCTCGGCGGCAGGCTTCTGTCCGCCGGCTTCTATTACAAGACCTTCATGGGACCCGCGATCGGCCCGCTGAAGAGCACGCGTTTCTGGATGTTCTGCGAGCATTTCATCCGTCGCGCCGCCGGTCTCGGCCGCGCCGGGACCGCTGCCGACACGGCACGTTATGAGCGCATGAACGCCTTCTGCGATGTGCTGGTGGTCGGTTCCGGTCCGGCCGGACTGATGGCCGCCAGGGCAGCCGCCGATCAGGGCGCGCGCGTCATCCTCAGCGAGCTCGAACCGCGCTTCGGCGGTTCGGCCAACTGGTCGGGCGAGACGATCGACGGGATGCCCGGGGCGGACTGGGCAGCGCGAGCCGCTGGCCAGCTCGAAGCCTATGACAATGTCCGCCTGCTGCCGCGCACCACGGTCTGGGGCTATTACGACGGCAACGTGCTCGCCGCGCTCGAACGGGTTACCGACCACAAGGAGAGGCCCGGCAAGGGCGAACCGCGCCATCGCTACTGGATCATTCGCGCCAAGTCGGTGGTCCTGGCCACCGGCTCCTTCGAGCGGCCGCTGGTGTTTCCGGGCAACGATCGGCCAGGCGTGATGCTGGCCCAAGCCGCCGAGCGCTATGCCAACGAGTACGGCGTGCTGCCGGGCCACAGGATCGCGCTCTTCACCAACAATGACAGCGCCTATCGCTCCGCCCTGGCGCTGAAGAAGGCCGGTGCGGCGATTGTCGCCATCGTCGACGTGCGGCCGGAGCTTTCGAGCGAGATGCGCGAGCTCGCCGATGAAGCGGAAGCCAAAATCCTTTCCGGTCACGCCGTGGTCGCCACCGAAGGCGGCAAGGCGCTGTCCGGCATCAAGGTGCAGCGCTTCGACATGGTCAACGGCGCGCTTGCCGGCGAGGCGCGCAGCATTCAAGCCGACTGCCTGCTGATGTCGGGCGGCTGGTCGCCGACCATCCATCTGGCCAGCCAGGCCGGCGCCAAGGCGGAATGGAATGCCGCCCGACAGGCCTTCCTGCCACCGAAGCCAACACAGCAGTGGATTGGCGCCGGCGCCTTCACCGGCAGCTTTTCCACCGCCGAGGCAATCGCCGAAGGCCGCGCCGCCGGCCTATCCGCGGCGGGTGGAACGGGTACGCCAGCGGCCTTGCCGGTCGTCGAAGCCGCACCTGGCGATCCCGATCCGGCGCCGGTGTTCGAGATCAGGGCCGATGGAAAAAGCTTTGTCGATTTCCAGCACGATGTGACCGCGGAGGATGTACGGCTTGCGCATCGCGAAGGCTTCATCTCGGTCGAGCATCTGAAGCGTTACACCACGCTCGGCATGGCGACCGACCAGGGCAAGAGCTCCAACATACCCGGCCTAGCCATCATGGCCGAAGCGTTGGGCAAGCCGATTCCCGAAGTCGGTACGACCCGTTTTCGTCCGCCCTTTTCGGCCGTGTCGATCGGCTCGCTGGCCGCCGAACGGTTCGGCGACCTGAGGCCCGAGCGGCTGACGCCGATGCATGACTGGCACGTCGCCAATGGCGCAACCATGTATTCGGCCGGCCTCTGGTATCGCCCGATGATCTACGGGCTTTCAGGCGAGACGATCGAGCAGGCCTATGTGCGCGAAGCCAGGGCGACGCGCGAGAGCGCCGGCATCGTCGACGTCTCGACACTGGGCAAGATCGCCGTGCAAGGCCCGGACGCCGCGGAATTCCTCGACAGGGTTTACACCAACATGTTCTCGACATTGGCCGTCGGCAAGGCCCGCTACGGGCTGATGCTGCGCGAGGACGGCCTCGCCTTCGACGACGGCACGACGTGGCGGATCGGCGAACAGGACTTCCTGATGACCACCACCACCGCCAATGCCGGCAAGGTGATGCAGCATCTGGAGTATTTCCTTGACGTCATCTGGCCGGAGCTGAAGGTCCACGTCACCTCGGTGACCGACGAATGGGCGGGTGCGGCGATCGGCGGGCCAAAGGCGCGAGCCATTCTTGCTGCTTGCGTCACCGGCACTGCCGTCGACAATGCCGCACTGCCTTTCATGGGCATCGTGCACGGCAAGATATCGGGTGTGCCGGTGATGATCTGCCGGCTTTCCTTCTCCGGCGAAATGGCGTTCGAAGTTTACTCCGGCGCCGGCTACGGCACCCATGTCTGGGAAGCGTTGATCGAAGCCGGCAAGCCGTTCGGACTGGTGACTTACGGGCTTGAGGCGCTCGGCACGATGCGCATCGAGAAAGGCCACGTCACCGGCGCCGAGATCGACGGCCGCACCACGGCACGCGACCTGCATCTCGACTGGATGCTGTCCAAGAAGAAGCCCTTCATCGGCTCGGCGATGATGGATCGCGAGGGCCTGATCGCGCCCGGCCGTCTGGAACTCGTCGGCCTGGTTTCGCTGGACAACCAGCCGCTCAACGGCGGCGCGCACATCGTCGAGGCGCTTGACGAAGCCAATCCGCACGATTCCATCGGCCACATCACAGCTTGCTGTTATTCGCCGGCGCTCGGCAAGTACATCGCGCTCGCTTTGGTCAAGGACGGCAAGGCACGGCGCGGCACGCGCGCCCATATCTCCGATCCCCTGCGCAACCGGTTCGGCCCGGTCGAGATCGTCTCCAACCACTTCTTTGATCCGGACGGGAGCCGCATGCATGGTTGAGCGCCAATCACCGATTGAGTTGGCACCGCTTGAGCCGGAACTGCGCACCGGCTCGCACGGCGATTTCGAACACGGCGTCGATGTCATCCTCTCCGAAACCAGGCCGGGGACGATCCTGCAGCTCGCTGCCTGGCCGGGCCAGGAGAAGGAGTTGATATCAGGTATCCGCACTGTTACCGGCCTCGCTCTGCCCGATGGCGCCGGCGCCGGCAGCACCGACGGCGTGAGGTCGGTGTTCGGCTTTGCGCCGGGAAAATTCACTGTGGTCGATGAGGCCGAAGGCCTGGCATCGGCCTTTGCCAATGTCGTCACCCCGGCGATCGGCACGATGACCGACCTGTCGCATGGCCGCACCGCGATCCGCATCGCCGGACCGAAGGCCGAATGGGTGCTGGCGAAATTCTTCGCCATCGACTTCGCGCTGCCGGCCTTCCCGGTCGGTGCCGGCCGCTCGACCATGCATCATGACGTCTTCGCCCAGATCCAGCGCACCGGCGCCGACCAGTTCGACATCTATGTATTCCGCTCGTTTGCGCGCTCGTTCTGGAAGGCGCTCTGCCATGCCAGCGAGGAAGTCGGCTACGAGGTACAATAGACCGAGACGGCGTATCGTCACCTCACGTGGCGAACGTCACCCACTCTTCCAGCGGCGCGCGGTCAGTGCGGAACTCGTTTTCGGGCTTGGACGTGTCCTCATGGCCGAGCGCCATGCCGCAGACGACGATCTCCTCGTCGGGAATGTTGAGCACCGGCCTGATCTGCTTGTGATAAGGGGCAAAGGCGGCTTGCGGGCAGGTGTGCAGGCCCCTGCCCCGTGCCGCCACCATGATGTTCTGCAGGAACATGCCGTAGTCGATCCACGAGCCCTTGTTCAGCCGCCGGTCGACGGTGAAGATGATGCCGATCGGCGCATCGAAGAAGACAAAGTTGCGGTCGTGCTGCGCGCGCATCCTGTCCACTTCGCGTCGGCCGATGCCGAGCACGCTGTAGAGGCCGAAGCCGTTGGCCCGCCGCCGCGTGAGATACGGTTCGAAGAACTGGTCGGGATAGTAACGATACTCGTCCCACTCAGCCTTTTCGGCGCGGATGCCGGAGTTGAGGATAGCATCGGTGATCCGCTGCTTGACCTCGCCCTTGGTGACGTAGACCCGCCAGGGCTGCATGTTGGTGCCCGAAGGTGCACGCGCGGCAACAGAGAGAATGGCGCGGATCGTCTCGTCATCGACCATGTCAGGCAGAAAGGCACGCACCGAACGGCGCGAGGTTATCGCCTCGTCGACGATCGCCGCATCCTTGGCAATTCGGGTGTTGTTTTCCAGCATGGGCCGTCCTTAGCGCGGATCCCGGAAACCGGAATCGGTTTCCGGAAAGGATCATGCGCAGTCTAGAAATGATAGAGCGTGCTTTGCGCGTCCAATTGGACGCGCGGCGCTCTATCGTGGGTCTCAACCGGACGCCCCTCAACTCGCCGTTCGTAGCCGAGCCCTTTGCCTGAACCGTCAAAATGGCGCAAGTAAATCTTGGGGCCTCATGAAAATGCTATTGATTTTTTCACGAACTTGACTTCTCATGAAATTCGCCCCGTATTTTTCACCAAAAGGGCTTTTCACCAAGAGAAATGGCTTTGCCCTCAACCGCCATCAGATCGGAGCAGGAAAACCGCGAACGGCTGCTGGCCGGCGATATCAGGGCGCTGCGCCGGGCGCGCGGGCTGACGCTTGCCGAGATTGGCCTGAAGCTCGGCCGCTCCGTCGGCTGGGTCAGTCAGGTCGAGCGCGGTCTGTCGATCCCATCGCTTAGCGATCTCAGAGCCTTCGCCGAATTGTTCGGCGTGCCGGTCAGCCTGTTCTTCAGCCACGACGTGCCCGTCGAGAACGAGCGCGGCGTGGTCGTGCGCGCCGGCAGCCGCCGCACGCTTGGTACAAGCGATTCCGGCCTGGTGGAGGAGCTTCTGTCGCCCGATCTCGGCGGTAGCTTCGAGATGCTGCGTTCGGTCTTCGCGCCGGGTGCTGAACTGAAGACCGAGGCGCGCCGGCCGACGGAGGAAGCCGGGTATGTCGCTTCCGGCAGCTTCGACATCGAGATATCAGGCGTCTGGCACCGGCTTGGTGAGGGTGACTCCTTTCGCTTCGACGGCAAGCCGTTCCGCTGGCGCAATCCTGGAGCGGAGCCGGCGGTAGTCATCTGGGTGGTTTCGCCACCCGTCTATTGAAGGTTTGGAGAAGAATATGGCCGGTTTGCCGACCACGGCACGTGTGGTGATCATCGGAGGCGGTGTCGTCGGCGCCTCCTCGCTCTACCATCTCGCCAAGGCGGGCTGGACTGATTGCGTGCTCTTGGAAAAGAACGAGCTCACCTCCGGCTCGACCTGGCATGCGGCCGGCAACGTGCCGACCTTCTCCTCGTCATGGTCGCTGATGAACATGCAGCGCTATTCGACCGAGCTTTATCGTGGGCTGGCCGACAAAGTCGGCTATCCCATGAACTATCACGTCACCGGCTCGCTCAGGCTGGCCCATACGGCCGAGCGCATGCAGGAGTTCCAGCGTGCCAAGGGCATGGGCCGCTATCAGGGCATGGACATCGACGTGGTCGGGCTCGACGAGATCAAGCGCCGCTACCCGTTCATCGAAACGCATGAGCTGAAGGGCGCGCTCTACGATCCGAACGACGGCGACATCGACCCGGCGCAGCTGACCCAGGCGCTGGCCAAGGGCGCTCGCGACATGGGCGCGACGATCATCCGTTTCTGTCCGGTCATCGGCGTGCGCCGCGAGAAGGACGAGTGGGTGGTCGAGACCGCGCAGGGCGAGGTCCGCTGCGAGATCGTCGTCAACGCCGCCGGCTACCGCGCGGCTGAAGTCGGCAAGATGTTCGGCCGCGACGTACCGATGATGGTGATGAGCCATCAATATATCCTGTTCGAGGAAATCCCCGAATTGGCCGCATGGTCGAAGGAGCAAGGCAAGAAACTGCCGCTGCTGCGCGACGTCGACACCTCCTACTATCTCCGCCAGGAAAAGAACGGGATGAATCTCGGCCCCTATGAGCGCAATTGCCGTGCGCATTGGGTCGGCCATAACGACCCGATGCCCGATGATTTTTCGTTCCAGCTGTTTCCCGACGATCTCGACCGGCTGGAGGACTATCTGGCCGATGCCGTCGCCCGCGTGCCGATCCTCGGCACCGCCGGCCTGTCCAAGGTCATCAACGGCCCGATCCCCTACGCGCCGGACGGCAACCCGCTGATCGGGCCGATGCCCGGCGTGCCGAACGCCTTCGAAGCCTGCGTGTTCACCTTCGGCATCGCCCAGGGCGGCGGCGCCGGCAAGGTGCTGGCCGAATGGGTGACTGAGGGCCAGACCGAATGGGACATGTGGTCCTGCGATCCGCGCCGCTTCACCAGCTTTGCCTCGGCCCCGGATTACTGCGTCGCCAAGGGCATGGAGATCTACGGCAACGAATACGCCATCCAGTTCCCGCGTCATGCCTGGCCGGCTGGGCGCGACCGCAAGCTGTCGCCGATCCACGATCGCATCAAGGCGCTCGGCGCCCGCTTCGACGCCTATAATGGCTGGGAGCGCGCCACCTGGTACGCGCAGGCCGGCGACGACGTCTCGGAAGCCGCGACGCTGACCTTCCGCCGCGATGGGCCCTGGCAGCACCGCATCCGCGAAGAATGCCTCGCCGTGCGCGACGCCGCCGGCATTTTGGATCTGCCTGGTTTTTCCCGCTTCAAACTCGACGGTCCGGGTGCTGCCGAATGGTTGAGCCAACAGGTTACCGGGCTGGTGCCGAAACCGGGCCGCATCGGCCTCGTTTATTTCGCCGACGACAAGGGCCGCATCGTCACCGAAATGTCAGTGGTGCGGCACGACGAGAATTTGATGACGCTGATCACCGCCGCGGTGGCGCAGTGGCATGATTTCGAGTGGCTGAAATCCCGCATGCCGAAGGACGCTTCCTTCAAGCTGATCGATCGGACGGAGGTATATGCCACGCAGGTCCTCGCCGGTCCCAACGCGCGAAAAATCCTCGCCGATGTCTGCGCCGCCGACCTTGCTCTGCCTTGGCTGACGCACCAGGAGACGACAATCGCCGGCCGTTGGGCAAGGCTTATGCGTGTGTCCTTCGCCGGCGAACTCGGCTGGGAAATCCACACCAAGGTCGACGACACCGCCGCCATCTTCGACGCCGTCTGGGCGGCTGGCCAGAAGCATGGCCTGAAGCCGTTCGGCATGTACGCGCTGGATTCGCTGCGGCTCGAAAAAGGCTACCGCGCCTGGAAAGGCGACCTGTCGACCGACTATTCGATCCTGCAGGGCGGGTTGGAGCGTTTCGTGAAATGGGACAAGCCGGAATTCCGCGGCAAGGCGGCACTGCAGAACGAGAAGCAGCAGGGCGTCAAGAAGCGTTTCGTCACGCTGGTCGTCGAAAACCCCGACGACTGCGATGCGCCCACCATGTCGACGCTGTGGCATGACGGCCGGATCGTCGGCGAGACGACGTCCGGCGGCTGGGGTCATCGCATCGACAAATCGATCGCGCTCGGCATGCTGCGCGCCGATCTTACTGAGCCGGGAACCGCGGTCGAGGTCGAAATCTTCGGCGAGCGCTTCAGGGCAATCGTGCAGAAGGACGAACCGCTGTGGGATCCAAAGAACGAGAGGTTGCGCGCGTGAAGACTGTCATTCTCACCGATGGCGGCATGGGCCAGGAACTGGTACGCCGCAGCAGCTCCGAACCCACCCCGCTATGGTCGGCCAGGGTGCTGATCGACGAACCGGACTTGGTGCGCGACCTGCATGCGGAGTTCATCCGGGCCGGCGCCCGCGTCATCACCATCAACACCTATTCCGCGACGCCCGAGCGGCTGGCGCGGGAGGGCGCGGAAGAGCTGTTCAAGCCGCTGCAGAAGCGCGGCATCGAGCTTGCGAGGCAAGCTCGCGACCAGGCCGGCGACGCGGCAATCGCCGGCTGCCTGTCGCCGCTTTTCGGCAGCTACGCACCGGCACTGACGATATCCTTCCAGGATACGCTCGACATCTACCGCCGCATCGTTGCCGAGCAGGCTGACGGCGTCGATCTGTTCCTGTGCGAGACCATGGCGTCGGCCGAGGAGGCGCGCGCCGCTGTCACCGCGGCTTCGGAAAGCGGCAAGCCGGTGTGGGTGTCGTGGACGCTTGCCGATCACGGCACGCCGCGCCTGCGCAGCGGCGAAGCCATAGCGGCTGCGTCGAGCGCTCTCGACGGGCTGCCGGTCGCAGCTAGACTGATCAATTGCTGCCGGCCCGAAGCGATTGCTGCAGCACTGCCCGAACTGATCGGCCTCGGCGGTCCGGTTGGCGCCTATGCCAACGGCTTCACCTCGATTGAGGCGCTCAAGCATGGCGGCACCGTGGAGGTGCTGCACGCCCGCCACGACCTCGATCCGGATGCCTATGCCGGCCAGGCGGTCGGCTGGGTCGAGGCCGGCGCCAACATCGTCGGCGGCTGCTGCGAAGTCGGACCGCCCCATATCGCCGCCCTGCGCGACCGGCTCGAACAGGCCGGCTACGAAATTTCGGGAGTAGCATAATGCCCAGACCATCATCGCGCATTTCCGGCATCGTGCCTTCCGGCAAGGACGGCTGGGAGGTTCATTCCGCCGCCTGGGCGCGCAAGCAGGCCGGCGAGGACATCATCATGCTGTCGGTCGGCGACCATGATTTCGACACGCCGGCGCAGACGATCGAAGCCTGCGTGACCGCGGTTCGCGCCAGCAACCACCACTATACCCCGCTTGCCGGCATTCCGCGCCTGCGCAAGGCAATGGCGGCCGCCTCGACCGCCTGCACCGGCATTGTGACCGACTCCGATCAGGTCATCGCCACGCCAGGCGGACAAGCAGCGCTGTATGCGGCGGTGCAGGCCGTTCTCGACCAGGGCGACCATGCCATCGTGGTCGCGCCCTATTACGCGACCTACCCCAACACGTTCAGTGCAGCGGGCGCCGATTTCACGGTGGTCGAGACGCCCGCCGAGGATGGTTTTCAGCCGCGAGAAGCCGACATTCGCGCGGCGCTTCGGCCGAACACGCGCGCCATCCTCATCAACACGCCGAACAACCCGACGGGTGCTGTCTATTCGCGCCAGCGGCTTGAAGAGCTGGCGCAGATCTGCCGGGAATATGACCTCTGGCTGCTGTCGGACGAGGTCTATTGGACGCTGGGCGGTGGCGAGCACATCTCGCCGCGTTCGTTGCCCGGCATGGCGGATCGCACGCTGGTCATCAATTCCATGTCGAAGAGCCACGGCATGACCGGCTGGCGCATGGGCTGGCTGACCGGGCCCGAAGAGATGATCTCGCTGCTGACCAGCCTCAATCTGGTGACGACCTACGGCCTGCCGGCCTTCATCAGCCTCGCTTGCGCCGAGGCGCTGGAAAACGGCCACGGCGTCAAGGAAATTGCCGAACGCTATGCTGCAAGGCGCACCATCGTCCTCGATGCCATGCGCGGCATGAACAACGTCACCGTGCGCGGCTCCGAAGGCGGCATGTATGTCATGCTCGACATCTCGGCTCTCGAGCCGGACGACGAGAAATTCGCCTGGGCTCTCCTCGACAAGAAAAAGGTCGGCGTGATGCCGGGCTCAAGCTTCGGCGAGGCGGCCGCCGGCCATATTCGCGTCAGCCTCTGCCAGCCCGAGGCGGTGCTTTTGGAAGCAGCCACTCGCTTGCGCCGCTTTGCTTCCAGCTATCGCCGTGAGGCTGCATGAGCGCCCTGCCCCCCAAAACCATTCCGACCAAAGTCATCCCTACGAAAGCAAGGGCCGTCATCATCGGCGGCGGTGTCTCGGGCTGCTCGGTCGCCTACCATCTGGCCAAGCTCGGCTGGACCGACATCGTGCTGCTCGAACGAAAGCAGCTGACATCGGGCACGACATGGCACGCCGCCGGCCTGATCGGCCAGTTGCGCGGCTCGCAGAACATGACGCGGCTGGCGAAATATTCGGCCGATCTCTACGTCAAGCTGGAAGCCGAGACCGATGTCGGCACCGGCATGCGCCAGGTCGGCTCGATCACCGTGGCGCTGACCGAGGAGCGCAAGCACGAGATTTATAGGCAGGCGTCTCTCGCCCGCGCCTTCGATGTCGACGTGCGCGAGATTTCGCCTGGTGAAGTCAAGGAGATGTATCCGCATCTCAACATTTCCGATGTAGTCGGCGCCGTGCATCTACCGCTCGACGGCCAATGCGACCCAGCCAATATCGCCATGGCGCTGGCCAAGGGTGCGCGTCAGCGCGGTGCGACGATCGTGGAAAATGTGAAGGTCACGAAAGTCCATACCAGGGATGATCGCGTCACCGGCGTTTCCTGGACGCAAGGCGACGAGCAAGGCATGATCGAAGCCGATGTCGTCGTCAATTGCGCAGGCATGTGGGCGCGCGAGCTCGGGCGCCAGAACGGCGTCACCATCCCGCTGCATGCCTGCGAGCACTTTTACCTCGTCACCGAACCGATCCCCGGCCTGGCCCGCCTGCCGGTGCTGCGCGTGCCGGACGAATGCGCCTACTACAAGGAAGACGCCGGCAAGATGATGCTCGGTGCCTTCGAGCCGGTGGCCAAGCCCTGGGGCATGGACGGCATAAGCGAAGATTTCTGCTTCGACCAGTTGCCCGAGGATTTCGGGCATTTCGAGCCGATCCTCGAAATGGGCGTCAACCGCATGCCGATGCTGGCCAGCGCCGGCATCCACACCTTCTTCAACGGTCCCGAGAGTTTTACCCCCGACGACCGCTACTATCTTGGCGAGGCGCCGGAGCTTTCCGGCTACTGGATGGCGACCGGCTACAATTCGATCGGCATCGTCTCCTCCGGTGGCGCCGGCATGGCCCTGGCGCAATGGATCAACGACGGCGAGGCACCCTTCGACCTGTGGGAGGTCGATATCCGCCGCGTCCAGCCGTTCCAGAAGAACCGCCGTTATCTGAAGGAGCGCGTCTCCGAGACGCTCGGCCTGCTCTACGCCGACCATTTCCCGTACCGTCAGATGGCGACCTCGCGGAACATCAGGCGCTCGCCACTGCACGAACATCTGAAGGCGCGCGGCGCGGTGTTCGGCGAAGTCGCCGGCTGGGAGCGCGCCAACTGGTATGCTAGGCCCGGCCAGGAGCGCGAGTACCGCTATTCCTGGAAACGGCAGAACTGGTTCGACAACCAGCGCGACGAACATCTGGCGGTCCGGAACGGTGTCGGGCTGTTCGACATGACCTCCTTCGGCAAGATCCGTGTCGAGGGCCGCGATGCCTGCGCCTTCCTGCAAAAGCTTTGCGCCAATGACATGGACGTGGCGCCGGGCAAGATCGTCTACACCCAGATGCTCAACCAGCGCGGCGGCATCGAGAGCGACCTCACCGTCTCGCGCCTGTCGGAAACCGCCTTCTTCCTCGTCGTGCCCGGCGCGACGCTGCAGCGCGATCTCGCGTGGCTAAAAAAACACCTCTCCGATGAATTCGTCGTGATCACTGATGTGACCGCTGCCGAAGCCGTGCTCTGCCTGATGGGTCCGGATGCGAGGAAGCTGATTCAAAAGCTGAGCCCGAACGATTTCTCCAACGAAACCAATCCATTCGGAACGTTTCAGGAGATAGAAATCGGCATGGGGCTGGCCCGTGCCCATCGTGTGACCTATGTCGGCGAACTGGGTTGGGAGCTTTATGTCTCGACCGATCAGGCAGCCCACGTGTTCGAGGCGATCGAGGAGGCCGGCGCCGATGTCGGCCTGAAACTCTGCGGCCTGCACACGCTGGATTCCTGCCGCATCGAAAAGGCGTTCCGGCATTTCGGCCACGACATCACCGACGAGGACAATGTGCTGGAGGCAGGCCTCGGCTTCGCAGTGAAGACCGCCAAGGGCGATTTTCTTGGCCGCGATGCCGTGCTGAGGAAGAAGGAAACCGGATTGAACCGGCGGCTGGTGCAGTTCCGCCTGAAAGACACGCAACCGCTGCTCTTCCACAACGAAGCGATCCTGCGCGACGGCAAGATTGTCGGCCCGGTCACCTCGGGCAACTACGGCCATCATATCGGCGGCGCTATCGGCCTAGGCTACGTGCCGTGCCAAGGCGAGAGTGAGGCGGATGTGCTGTCGTCGTCCTACGCGATCGAAATCGCAGGCGAGCGCTTCGCCGCCGAGGCATCGCTGAAGCCGATGTATGATCCGAAGTCGGAACGGGTGCGGATGTAGCTCAAAACCGCTCCAGCTTCGTTCGCACTTTCTCCACAAACGCCGTCCTCGTCTTCGGTGTCGATGAGTCCATCAGGTAGTGCGCCAGAAAGAACGTCCTGCAGCGGGTGGCGCAGAGCGCCCGCATGCCGCGCAGGATTGTCTTGCGTCCCGGCTGGCCGACGACGACGCTCCACCAGGTCGGTGCGCCGCAGGTCGTGATCACCCCTATCTTCGTCACATGCCTCATCAGCGACTGGATCCGCCCATTGCCGGCCGGCAGCCGGAAGGCGACGTCGGTCGCCCAGACCCGGTCGAGCCAGCCCTTCAGCATTGCCGGCAGCCCATACCACCATGTCGGATAGATGAAGAGGATTGCCTGGGCCCAACTGAGATTTTCGATATGCCGCTTGAGCGCCGGATCCTGCGGGGCGTGCTCATTGTAGGAGCGTCGCTCGCCGCAGCCCATGACCGGATCGAAATTCTCCGCATAGAGGTCGAGCAGCCGCACCTCCCAGCCCCTCGCCTTCAGCACCTCGATGGCACTATCCCGGATCGAGGCGCAAAAGCTTTCGGGCACAGGATGGCAGTAAACCACCAGGACCCGCATCAGAACGCTTCCATGCTGGCCGCGACCTTCGCTGTGAATCTCTTCCGCGTTTCATCGGTCGACAGGTTCATCGAATAATGTGCGAGATAGGACACGGAGGCACCTGGCTTGACCGCGGCGCGCAACACACGCTTGACCAGCTTGCGCGGCGGGTCGCCCATCAGCATGGCGTGGAACTGGCTGCCGCCATAGGTGGTGACCGCCGCCAGCTTGCGGATGTTGTGCAGCGACGGCTGCACCTTGCCATTGACCAGCTTGAACGAGACGCCAGGCAGGAAGACGCGGTCGAAAAAGCCTTTCAGGATCGCCGGATAGCCGAAGTTCCACACCGGAAACGACAGCACCAGCGCCTCTGCCCGCAGCAGGCGCTCGACATAGGGCGCTGCCGGATCACCGGCGCCGCGCTCGTCGTGATAGCCGAGCCGCTCGGCCCGCGTCAGCCGCGGATCGAAATTCTCGGCATAGAGATCGCAGTCGTCGACCGCGTGGCCGGCGACCGTCAGCCGCTCGACGATCACCTTGTGCAAACCGGCATTGAAGCTGGTCTCGACCGGATCGGCGTAGAGAACGAGGATGTTCATCACCCCGCCTTCTGCAACCCCTTGAACAGGAACGACTTGCCCGAGCGATAGTCGTAGTCCGGGTTTTCCCAGGCGATCATCTTGCCCGGATTGAGCAGCCCTTGCGGATCTGTCTCGCGCTTGAAGGCGAGCTGCACCTCGTCCGTCTGCTTCATACCGCCCTCTTCCAGCGTGTAGCGGTGCGGATTGAAAACCCAGCAGCCATTGTCCTCGTGGATGCGGATGATCTCGTCGAGCCGCTCCGCCGTTGTGAAGCGCACCAACGGCAGCCCGGCCACGCCGATCGCGCCGTCGAAGCGGATGAATTCGAGATGTGTCGGCACTTCGTCGCCGAAGCGGTCGATCATCGCCTTGACGTAAGCGAGGTGATCCGGCGAAGGATAGCGGGTCTGCAGATAGGTAATATCAGGGTCGACCCTGATAGCGCGCAGCGTCGTGTGGTTCCAGGTCAGCTCATAGGCCGGCGGCAGGCCCTTGAGATCGGCCTCCTTGTCGGCGCGGAAGACGATGTCGCCCTTGCTGCGTCCCGTGAGGGCGACAAAGGCGTCCATCGCCTGCGGCGCGATCATGCAGACGACGATGCTTTGCTCGCGCCGGAAGAACCTTTGATGCCGCTTGAAATAGTCATAGGGGATCGGCGCGGCGATCGGCGTGATCAGCTTCGCCAGAATGCCGTCCTGGATGGCCAGGTCATTGCCGAAGCCGGCCGCATCCATGAAGTCGTCGAAGCCGACGATGACGTCGATCCAGTCGTAAGCAGCGGTCAGCGGCATCTCGACCTCGGTGATGATGCCATTGGTGCCGTAGGCGTGCATCACCTTCAGCACCTCCTCGCCGGTAAGGTCCATGATGCGAGGCTCCGCCTCCATCGTCACGGTCCGCAGCCGGATGACATTGCCGAGGTCGCGCAGGCCACCCCAGCGGATCGAGCCGACACCGCCCGAACCGCCGGCGACAAAGCCGCCTATGCTCGCCGTGTTGTAGGTCGATGGCGACATCCGCAGCTCCTGGCCGGAATGCGCGCGCGTCGCTCTGTCGATCTCGGCGAGGACCGCACCCGGTCCGGTCACGACGCGGCCGGGCGCGATCGTCTTGACTGCATTCATCTCGGCGAGATTGAGGACGACGCCGCCGGACAAAGGCATCGCCTGCCCGTAATTGCCGGTGCCGCTGCCGCGCGGCGTCACCGGAACGCCATGCCGGTGGCAAGCGGCAAGCACACGGATCACCTCGTCTTCCGTCATCGGTGTCACGATCATGTCGCCGGCGACATGGTCGAGCTGCAGCTTCAGCACCGGACTGTACCAGTAGAAGTCGCGGCTCTTCTGCTGGACGATCGCCGGATGGTCGTCGATCTTCAGACCGTCGAGATCGCGTTTCAGGGCAGCCAGGTCCATCATTCCACCATCAGATCATCGAGTTCGGCATAATCGGGCAAGCAGCGTTCGATGGCGCGACCCTCGCGTACGACGATGCGATCCGATTCGGGCCGCGACAGCAATTCCGTCCAGTTCCGTCCCCTAAAGACGACGAAGTCAGCAGCACCGCCGGCGGCGAGCGTGCCGAAGCCATCGAGCCGCATCACCTGGGCTGGTGTCGAAGTCACCGCTTGCGGCCAGTCGCCGACCGGGTGATCGAAATGCAGGATGCGCGTCGCCATGCGGTAGACCTCCAGCATATCGAGATCGCCATAGGCGTAGAACGGGTCTCGGGTGTTGTCGGAGGCGACGGCCACAGGAATCCCGCGCGCCTT
The DNA here is from genome assembly GCF_055901575.1 of Mesorhizobium sp. WSM4842. NCBI lineage: Bacteria > Pseudomonadati > Pseudomonadota > Alphaproteobacteria > Hyphomicrobiales > Phyllobacteriaceae > Mesorhizobium > Mesorhizobium sp. WSM4842. Next base: position 3,836,487 of record NZ_CM148372.1, on the reverse strand, counting down.
CATCTCGTGCAGCAGCGTTATCCCGCGCCAGCGCGGCGTGGTCTTGTCGCCGCGCCGGTCCTGCAGATAGAGATTGCACATCGGCAGCGACACCACGGCAAGCCGCGCCTTCGCCACCTTGTCCAGCGTGTCGAGCACATCGAGATCGGGCTGGCGTGCCAGCGAGCAGCAATGGCCGACAAGGATGTTTCCCTCAAAACCGTTCCACAGGGCCGCCTCGGCGATCTTCTTCAGCGAGATCGCCGAAATATCATCGGTCTCGTCGGCGTGGAAATCGAGGTCGAGGCCATGCTTGATTGCCTGCGCGAACACCTGGTCGAGAAGCTCTTCCAGGTCCGGCAGCATATAGGTGACGACGCCGAGCACACCCTTGGCCGCAGCGACGCGTTTGGCCAGTCTCTCGAACCATTTCTTGTCGCGCACGCCTTCGATGCCGAGCAGGCAGGCCGCCTGCAGTTCGATGCGGCCACGCCATTTCTCCCGTATCGTCTCGAACACCGGCCAGGAGATCTCTTCCTGCGGCGCGACGCTGTCGAGATGGGTGCGCAGTGCCCTGGTGCCGTGCGCATAGGCGGAGCGCAGTGAAAAATCCATGCGGCGGGCGACGTCGTCGGCGCTCCAGCGGGCGACACGGTCGGCGCCGGTTGCGTTCAGCGCGCCCATGAATGTGCCGTCCGGATTGGGTTTTCGAGGCCAGATATGGCCCTTGTCGATGTGCGTGTGGCAGTCGACGAAGCACGGCATAACGATGCGTCCGCCGAGGTCGACGGCCTCTGCGGGTGTATTGGACTGGCGATGCGCGATAATGCTGGAAATCCTGCCGTCGGCGACGGCGATGTCGGCGAGCGCAAAGCCATCGCTGTCATAGGCAGCGGAGAGTCCCGGCGTCAGGGACGCATGAAGCCGGGCGTTGGTGAGATGATAAGGACCAGAGGCCGGTATCTCCAACATTTCATCGCTCCTGCTTCAGCGCGCTCTCGTGCCAGCGCCGCAGGATCAGATGCGAGATCAGTGACAGCACCAGGAAGATCAGAATGCCGGTGAACGAGATCAGGATCAGCGCCGCGAACAGCCGCGGTGCGTTGAGCCGGTAGCCGGCCTCGATGATGCGCGAGGCAAGCCCAGACGACTGGCCGGTGGCCCCGGCGACGAACTCCGCCACCACCGCGCCTATCAGCGACAGGCCGCCGGCGATCTTCAGCCCGCCGAGGAAATACGGCATCGCTGCCGGCAGGCGCAGGTAGCGCAATTGCTGCCAGCGGGTTGCGCCGTTGAGCTTGAACATGTCGCGGAGGTTGCGGTCGACGGAGTTGAGGCCAAGCGTGGTGTTGGACAGGATCGGGAAAAAGGCGACGATCCAGGCACACAGCAGGAGCTTCGTCGTCTGGTTGTCGACATAGATATTGATCAGCGGGAAGATCGCGACGATCGGCGTCACCTGCAGGACGATGGCAAACGGGAAGAACGACATCTCGACCCATTTCGATTGCGCAAACAGCACCGCCAGCCCGACCCCGCCGATGACGGCCAGAAGCAGGCTGAGGAAGGTGATCCTGAGCGTCACCAGCAGCGAGGAGAACAGCAGCCCGGCATCGTCAAACAGCGTTTGCAACACCACGCCGGGGCGCGGCAGGATATATTTCGGGATGCCATTCCAGACGCAGATACGGTCCCACAGCCAGATCGCCAGGATCATGATCGCCAGCGGCAGCACCCATCGGCCAATCCGCTCGAGCCGCTCCTGGCGCACGCGACGCGCCTCCTCGGGGTCGAGTGTCAGAGTTTGCTCTTCAATGGCCGTCATGATGGGGCCCGGCGGTTGAGTTGATGGCGCCGATCAGCACATCGGACGCTTGGCGGCAGAGCGCGGCATAATCGGGCGAGGTGCGGAAGGTTTCATTGCGCGGATAGGGCGCATCGATGGCAAGTTCCCTGAATACCCGGCCCGGTCGCGCTGCCATGACAACAACGCGATTGGAGAGGAAAACGCTTTCGAAGACGCTGTGGGTGACGAAGACGACGGTAAAACGCTCGTCCTGCCACAGTTCCAGGAGATCGTTGTTGAGCTTGAAGCGGGTGATCTCGTCGAGCGCCGCGAACGGCTCGTCCATCAGCAAAATACGCGGCTTGGTCACCATGGCGCGGGCGATCGAGACGCGCATCTTCATGCCGCCGGACAGTTCGCGCGGCACGGCATTCTCGAAGCCGGTCAGGTGAACCCGCGCCAGCATCTCCATCACCGCCGGCGCAGCCTTGGCTCGCGACACGCCCTTCAGGCGCAGCGGCAGCCAGACATTGTCGAAGACATCGGCCCAGGGCAGCAGCGTCGGCTCCTGGAAGACGAAGCCGATATTCGAGCGGTCGAAGGCGCTGCTGCCGCGCCAGTCGAGCAGGCCGGAGGTCGGCGTCGCCAGACCCGCAATGAGGCGCAAGGCCGTCGACTTGCCGCAGCCGGACGGGCCGAGAAGGCTGAGGAAATCGCCTTCCCTGATCGTCAGGTCGACGTCGCTGAGCGCTGTCACGCCGTTGGAAAAGACCTTGCCGACGCCGCGCAGCGCCAGCAGCATCGGACCTTTGCCCGATGCGCTTGCCGGCGCTTGCGCCACTTTCTCCTGCATCATGCCTGAGCGCTATTTCTTCAGGTCGAGCCCGACGCCCTTGTTGACGAAGGCCAGCGTGTAGGACTTCTTGATATCGACGCCGGCCGGCACGACCTTGGCCTTGACCATCTTGTCGTAGAAGCTTTGGATGCGTGCGTCGGTCATCGCGCCGATGCCGAGTTTTTCCGTGTCGCCGGAATCGACGATACCGAATTTCTTCATCTGCTCGATCGAAAACGCGATCTGCTCATCCGTCATATCCGGATTTTCCTTCTTGATCATCTCGTTGGCGGCCTTGTTGTCGCCGTAGAGGTAGCTGTACCAACCCTTGGCCGAACCATCGACGAAGCACTGTACGACCTCGGGCCGCTTGTCGATCGTCTCCTGCATGGTCTCGACCGTGGTCGCATAGGTGTCCCAGCCATAGTCGGCCAGCAGGAACTGGTTCGGCGTGAAACCGCCCTGCTTCTGGACGGCGAACGGCTCCGAGGTGACATAGCCTTGCTGGATCGACTTCTGGTTGGCGATGAAGGGCGCCGGATTGAAGGTGTAGGGCACGCGTTTGGCGGCATCGAAACCGAGTTCCGTCACCATCCACTGGAAGAAGGTCTGCGCGCCCTCGTCGCCGAGGATGTACTGCTCGGCGTTTTTCAGATCCTCCCATTTGTCCAGGCCCTGGCCAGGCTGGGACATGATGACCTGCGGATCCTTCTGGAAGTCGGCGGCCACGACGCGCATCGGAATGCCCTGCTGCACGGCGTCGAACGCCGACAGCAAATTGCCGCCCATATAGAAATCGATCTTGCCGGCGAGCAGCAGCGGCCGGCCGCTGACCTGCGGGCCGCCTTGCATGATCGTCACGTCGACGCCGCACGCCGCATAGGTGCCGTCCGCCACAGCCTGGTAGTAGCCGCCATGTTCCGGTTCGGCCAGCCAGTTGGTGCCGAAGGTGACCTTCTCGTTCGCTGCTGCGCTCAGCGTACTTGCGGCAAGCAGCACGATCGCACCCGCCGAGATCTTAAATTTTCCGTCCATCCACACCACCCTTTATTGGCTCCGGCGCGCCACGCGCCGGGCTCGACACCATCGGTTCAAAGAAGCAAGACACATGCCATCGCCGGGACCGCCCGCCTGCGCAACAGTCGTGCGCGAAGGCCGGACGGGTCATGCTGTACCGAAGGCATCGTGCCTATTTTTTGAACGCCTGTCCACAATCGCCCTGATAGCATGCACTGCATCTTGAGGGGGCCGCCAATCCGGCTTTAGGCTCACATCAGATTGGAGATTTCCATGTTCAAATTCCTGACGCCGAAGTCGATCAAGCCGCCCTTCGCCCGCTATAGCCATGGCGTCGAGGTACCGCCCGGCAAACGGCTGGTGCTGTGTTCGGGCCAGGTCGCCATCACTCCGGACGATCAGATCCCGGAGGATGCCGGCGCACAGGCCAAACTCTGTTTCGGGAATATCGCCGCGATTCTCGGCGACGCCGGGCTTGGACTTTCCGACATCGTCCGCATCAACGCCTATGTCACCGACCGCGCCTTCCTGCGACCCTATATGGACGTTCGCGACCGCCTGTTCACCAGCCCGGCGCCGGCTTCGACGCTGATGATCGTCTCCGGTTTCGCCCGGCCGGAATTCAAGGTCGAGATCGAGATCATCGCGGCAGGGTGAAGGCTGAGAATCGACAGGCCAGTGATCTCAAGTTACACGACAAAGGCTGGTGCTGCCCCTCGTCCGCCTGGCAATCCCCCTTGTATGGGGCTTTCGCTGTCAAGGGGCCTTTTCAAGGCGGCCATCCCTTTGTTCGACGGTTTGGCGGCCATCCCTCCGTCCCGACCTGCTTTTGGAGGGAGCGTCGCGCGCAGAGCCTGTCCAGGATGCCGCTTGCGGCACCGGCGGAGCCGGCGCGGGCACGCGTCCTGGACGGGGTCGAGCCCGGCGCTATCGTTACCGGTCAGGGGCGTCATGACAGCCTCGCAATTGCAGCATCGGCTGGTTTCGGTCAGGCCGGCCGGCGGCTGGCGGCGCAAGGGCGACCTGAGGGGGAACCTGCCTGGCGTGGCGCCAGCGCGCCCACAACCTTGTATTCGGCGGATCGCGGCGATCCGAACCCATGATGCAGTCATGCGCATCGGCGGCAAGGCTCCTCGGAGGCGGTTCCCATTCTCTCCCGCGCGCATGGATGTCATGCCATAGGGGCCCTACGGGTCACCGCCGCCTCGGATCATCCTGGCATTGCTTCCGCTGTCGGCGGATGGATGCCCGGACCTTTGTGTGTCACCTTTGTGTGTCGTGTGCTCCTTAACTGGTTTTCATCCGATCGTTCATGCCGCAGGGGCGCAGGATGGCGCCGGCCGGCACTTCGCCGGCGGTCACATAGCGCCACAGCGCGATCAGCAGCTTGCGCGCCAGGGCCACGATCATGGTCTTGCGCAGGTTGCGCTGGAGCCCGGCGGTGCGCTGCGCGAACCACTGCGCCAGGGCGCTGCCCTTCTGGAACATCAGCCAGCGCCAGGCGAGCTGGATCATGCCGCGCCTGACCCGCGCATTGCCGGCCCGCGCCAGCCCTTTCTCGCGCCGTTTGGAGCCGCTCTCGTCCGGCGCCCCGGTGAGCCCGGCATAACGGGCCACCGCGCGACGATCGCGCAGATTGCGCGACAGGATCTCTTGCACCAGCATGTCGGCCGTCTCGATGCCGATGCCCATCATCCTGGCCAGCATCATCACCATGGGATGGGTGCCCTCCTGCGGCGCCTGCTTCAGCCGCTCCAGGCGTGTCGTCTCGATCTCCTTGAGCTGCGCCCGGATCAGCCGCAGCCGTGCCATGTCGCGGCGCAGCTCGGCCAGCGTGTTGGGTGGCAGCGGCACCCCTTCGGCGCCACGCAGCTGTTCCAGCCGCTCCGCCGCCTTCTTCAGCTTCACATTGAAGCCGCGGACGCCAAAGCGCGCCAGCGTCGCCTGCATCCGGCTGACAAGGCTGGTGCGCTCGCCAACCAGCGTCTCGTGCTCGCGATTGGCGCGCCGCGCGTCCTCCTCCTCGATCGTCGGGATCGCCACCATGCCGCAGTGCCTGGCCTCGCCGCGCAGCCAGCCGACAAACGAACGCATCAGCAACTGCGTGTCCAGCCGGTCCGACTTCGCCCGCCGGTGCTCGCGCGACACCGGGATGCTGGCCGCGTGGATCACATGGGTCTCGATCCCTTGCGCCAACAGCAGCCGAGCCAGCCAGAAGCCGTCGCGGCCAGCCTCGAACGCCACCGCAATGCGCGCGATCGTCTTGCCGGCCTTCACCGCCTCGTCGCGCCAGCGACACAGCAGCCTCAGCAGCGCCACAGGATCGGCACCCTGCTTCTTCAGCGGCTCGCGGCCAAGCCCGGGAACCAGCCCGGCCACCAGCCAGCTCCTGGCGCTCAGTTCAACGACCGCGACCAGTGTGCTATCCTGATCGAAGGCGACGAGGGACTTGCTCAGATCATTCTGGTGCATCGGGGCGCTCCATTCGTTGAGTTCACAGCAACGATGGTGCCACAACCCTCGCCGCCGCCCCATAGCTTCTCTCCCCGTCCTTCACGGGGAGAGGGTAAGGGTGAGGGGCAGCGCAGACGAGCATTCCGTATCTTCGAGGTTCAAAATGGCCGGAACAAACAAACGCGTGTGGTGGGGCGACTACCGGACCACCGAATACGCCACCATCGATCCGGAGGCGACGATCGCGGTTCTGCCGGTGGCGGCGATCGAACAGCACGGGCCGCATCTGCCGGTTTCGACCGACACCTCGATCATGAACGGCATGCTCGAAACGGTGATCGCTCGCTTGCCCGGCGATCTCGACATCCGCATCCTGCCGGTCCAGGCAGTGGGCAAGTCGAACGAGCACCTGCATGCGCCGGGAACCCTTACTCTGCCGCCGGCGACCTTAATCGAGGCCTGGACCGAGCTTGGCCTGTCGATCGCGCGGGCCGGGTTAAGGAAACTGATTGTCGTCAACTCGCATGGCGGCAACGAGGAGATCATGGGCATCATCACCCGCGAATTGCGCGTGCGGGCGAAGATGCTGGCGGTGAAGACAAGCTGGCAGCGCTTTGGCCGGCCGGCCGGCATGTATACAGAGCTTGAGGACCGCCACGGCATCCATGGCGGCGACGTCGAGACCTCGCTGATGCTGCATTTCCGGCCGGATCTGGTCGACATGGCAAAGGCCGACAATTTCGTGTCCAACGTCGCCCGCGCTGAAAAGGAATTTTCGCTGCTGCGCCACACCGGAACGCACGCCTTCGCCTGGATCGCCACCGATCTCAACCCGAACGGCGTGGTCGGCGACGCCAGCATTGCAACGGCCGAAAAAGGCAGGCTTACCGCCAACCATCAGGCTGACGGTTTCATCAGCCTGTTGAAGGATGTGCGCAAGGCGAAGCTGGCCGACTGGCTGGCCTAGGGGTCTACTTCAGGTCAAGGTGAGCCGAAATGCGGATTTCTGCACACGCCCCGCTTGAGGTTCACGGCAGACAGCCACTTTTGATGGCGCTAGTTTCCAGACCGTGCGTAAAGTAAAGTCTCGCCGGTTGTTGCTAGTCTCACATCCGTGGGTGCGCGATGGTTGTCGTCACAAAGGCACTGACGCTTGCTGACTTCCATGAAGCCCGCGCACTCATCGCGGAGATGGGTCAATGGGACGTTGCACAATGCGGCGTGCACGGTCTTCCGTCGGAAGACGTGATTTCCGCCTACTATTCTGACGATGCCGCGAGCTTGTTGGAAAAGTGCACCTTGCCCAGCACAGGGATGTACCTCGCTCGGATTGGCTCTGTGGCCTTGGGCTGCGTCGGCCACGTCAGCCATGGAGATGTTGCCGAGGTCGTTAAGCTCTTCGTGCGTCCTGAAGGACGAGGAAAAGGCGTAGGAGCCCGCCTCCTTGCGACGGCGCTCGATGCTATCGAGCAGTCCAAGTTCGCAAAAGTGAACCTGGTGACAATTTCATTCATGACGAGTGCTATCACTCTTTACCGCAAGTTCGGCTTTCAAGAGTGCGCACCGTTCGAACCAGCACCGAAGGGCTTGGGGGAGGCTACGCGATACATGGAAAGGGTCACCAAATAGTTTGGACGGCTGCCGTGAAAACAAGCGCAGCCCAGCCCGATCGGGACGGATCAGGCCTCTGACCAGAATCAGCCGTCTATCTTCAACGCAAAAGGCGTGCCTTCGAAGGCCTCCGCGCCGCGCCCGATCGCCTCGATCGCGCGGATCATGCGGCCGTTGCGATCAAGAAGCGCATCGGCGACCGCAACCAACCGCGGATTGGGTGTCGCCGTCGGCGACAGCGCGCGCAGCGTCTCGGCCAATTCAACCTCGCAGCGCTTCGGCGCCAGTGCTGCCGCGATGATGTAGGCCGAGGCGGTCGACCGGCTGATGCCGGCATAGCAATGCACGACCAGCGGCCGCGCCCGATCCCATCGGCGCGCGAAATCGAGCAGGTTGCGGACATGGATTTCGCCCGGCATGGTCATGCCCTCTTGCGCCACGGCAATGTCGTGCATGACCAGATGCAGATGGTTTTCCCGGGCGATCGAGGCCGGCCGCGTCACCTCGGTACCGGCGGCCAGCAGGGAAAGCAGCCGCTCGGCGCCGGTCTTCGCGACGGTTTCCTCGACTTTTGACAGCGAACAGACATGGATCATTGCTTGATCTCCTTGGTGTCGCGTTGTTGCGCCCAGTCGGCAAGAGCCAATTCGAGTCGCTGCCATTCCTCGTCCCCGCCCGGCAGCCCGGCGCGCAGCACATGCGGCCGGTCGGAGAAATGGCGGAGCAGGATGCCGCGCTCGCCAAGCACCGAAAACAAACCGGCGGCGTCCGCCAGCCTGATATAGCGGAACAGCGTGGTGCCGCCGGCAACAGCAACGCCGAAGCGGCCGAACAGCGCATCGACCCGCGCGGCATCCTCGGCCAGACGGCGCCGCATCTCGACCTGCCAATCCACGTCGGCAAGCGCGCGGATGCCATATTCGAGCGCCGGTCCGGCAACAGCCCACGGTCCGAATTGCGCCTGTAGCCGTTCGACTGTCAGCGCGTCGGCCAGTGCAAAGCCAAGCCGCAGGCCGGCGAGGCCAAAGAACTTGCCGAAGGAGCGCAGCACGACCATGCTGCCTTGCTCGACATCGCCGGCCAGGCTTTCCGCGCGCGGGCCGACATCCATGAAGGCTTCGTCGACGACCAGCACTCCGCCTTTGGCGCGCAATCTTCCGGCAAGCCCAAGCAGCTTCTTGCGTTCGATGACGCGCCCGTCCGGATTGTTGGGGTTGACGACGATGGCGAGGTCGGCTCCTGCCAGGGCCTCGAAATCGTCGACCTCCATCACCGCATGACCGACGATCGCCGCTGCCCGCTGATGTTCGGCATAAGTCGGCCCAAACACCAGCGCCTTGCCGGGGCTCGCCAGCGAGGCGACGCGCGGCAACAGGATCTGCGTGCCCGGTGCCGCCACCACATTCGCTGCCGATGGCGCGCCATAGGCGCTTGCCGCGACGTTGGCCAACTCACGGGCGCGCGAAGCTTCCGGCAATCTTGACAGAGCGGTGGCGGGCGGCTCGAAAAACGGGTAGGAGTGCGGATTGATACCGGTCGAGAGGTCGACGAAGGGCTGCGGCGCATTGGGAAAAAGCGCCAACGCCCGGCCAAGGCTTCCGCCGTGATCCAACACTGCCGCCGCTCCATCAAGAGACTTCATGTCGATCCTGATCGCTTTCCTGTCACTGGTTGTTGAATTCGCTGTCGGCTACCCGGGCTGGCTGCTTGGCGCCATCGGCCATCCCGTCACCTGGTTCGGTAGGCTGATATCCTTTCTCGACCGCAGGCTCAACCGCGCCATTGATTCCGACGCCGTCCGTCGTCGGCGCGGCATTGATGCACTGCTGATCATCGTGCTGGTGCCGGCCACCATCGCTTTCGCGGTTGAAACCGTGCTTTCGGGCATTCCAGCCGGACTGGTCCTCACGGCAATTCTGGCGACATCGCTGCTGTCGCAGAAGAGCCTGGCCGAGCATGTCGAGCAGGTGGCCGACGGACTCGACAATGGCGGGCTCGACATCGGCCGTGCTGCCGTTTCACGGATCGTCGGCCGCGATCCGAAAAAGCTCGACAAAGCCGGCGTCTGCCGCGCGGCGATCGAAAGCCTGGCCGAGAATTTTTCCGACGGCGTCGTCGCGCCCGTCTTCTGGATCGGCGTCGGTGGGCTGGCCGGCGGCGTCGCCTACAAGGCTGCCAACACCGCCGATTCGATGATCGGCCACCGCACGCCGCGCCACGAGGCCTTCGGCCAGGCGGCAGCGCGCTTCGACGATCTGATCAACCTGCCGGCGTCGCGGCTGACCGCGCTGCTCATCGTGCTGGCCGCCTTCTTCGTCAAAGACGCCGATGCCGGCAACGCCTGGCGCACAGTGCTGCGCGACGCGAAAAAACACCGCTCGCCCAACGCCGGCTGGCCTGAGGCCGCGATGGCCGGCGCGCTCGGGTTGGCGCTCGCCGGGCCGCGCTCCTATGACGGCGTCATGGTCGACGATGCATTCATGGGCGAAGGCGGCCACCGCGATGCCGAGAGTGTCGACATCAGGCGGGCACTGAAACTCTACCGGGTAGCCGACTTTCTGCTGATCGCGCTGTTCGGCTTGCTGTCGGTGATTGTTATCGCTGCGTGACGCCCGAATGGGTCGGCAAACCCGACCTACCAAGTAACACGGACTTCCTTTGCGCTTGGATCGGCTGCCTCGCCAAACCTTTTGATCGCGTATCCACCGGCAGCTACGGGAAAAGATCTCAATACGGGTTCGACTACAACAAAAAGTCGTTCAGCGTTTGGCCCATACATGTAGAGGATGCATTCGCCCTCACCAAACAAGTCACCGTCAAACTCGCCGACCGACGCATCCTCGATAGCTTTCTCTAGCCGATCCTCGAGCGCGTAAATGGATTCGCGTTCTTGCGACGCTCCAAATTGACCGTCCTTCAGAAGAAGATAGACGATTACCGCCTGTTCCACGAACAATCTCCAGCTTGCCTAGCGATCAGAATTCTATCCCCTGCCATAAGGCGGGCGCCGAAACTCTACAGGGTCGCCGACCTAGTGCTGACGCGCTGTTCGGGAGATCTCGGCGGTCGTCATTATGGCGTGATCGACGCTCGAGATCGAGCGCAAAACAAAAACCCGCCTCGCGAGCGGGTCGGCGGTGCGAATCAGCACTATAGAAGAATCAGTATCATAGCTGCCGGCACAAAGCAAGAACAATACAGCTTGAGGTTGTCGAAAACCGCAGGTGAGATCCGATCTCCCCCGCAAGGGGAGATCGGCAATTTTACCAGCGTCACCGCCACCAGCACCGCAATGCTTGAGGGTGCCCTGCCGAAGCGCAATCACCCCTCAGAATTCAATCCCTTGCTGCGCCTTAACGCCGGCGGAAAAGTGATGTTTGGTCACGCCCATCTCGGTGACCAGATCGGCGGCATCGACCAGCGCCGGCTTGGCATTGCGGCCGGTGACGACGACATGCAGGTTTTCGCGCCGCCCTTTCAGCGCCGCCACCACTTTGTCGAGATCGAGATAGTCGTAGCGCAGCGCGATGTTCAGTTCGTCGAGCACCACAAGGCTGATCGACGGATCGGCCATCAGCTCGAGCGCCTTGGCCCAGGCAGCCTCGGCGGCGGCGATGTCGCGCTTCAGATCCTGCGTCTCCCAGGTGAAACCCTCGCCCATCGTGTGCCAGACGACCCGATCGCCGAAAGCGGCAAAGGCATCCTTCTCGCCGGTATGCCATTTGCCCTTGATGAACTGGACGACGCCGACGCGCTTGCCGTAGCCGAGCATCCTCAGCGCCAACCCGAAAGCAGCGGTGGTCTTGCCTTTGCCGGGCCCGGTGTTGACGATCAGCAGCGCCTTCTCGACCGTCTTTCCGGCGACCTCGGCGTCCTGCACCGCCTTGCGCTTGGCCATCTTGGCGCGGTGACGTTCCTCGTCCCTGTCGTTAATCGGCTTGTCTTCAATGTGTTTGTTATCAGCCATGTCATTTCACCTCGAGCGGCAATCCCGCCACCATCAGCAGCACGGTGCCGGCGACTGCCGCGACCTGCTGGTTGAGCCGGCCGGCGGCATCGCGAAACCGGCGAGCCAGCGCATTGTCGGGCACGATGCCCTGGCCAACCTCGTTGGAAACCACGAACCATGGCCCGCGCGGCCGCGACAGCACATCGGCCAGCCCTCGGCATTCGGCCTCAATGTCGCGTTCGGCCAGCATATGGTTGGTCAGCCACAGCGTGAGGCAATCGACGAGGACAGGCCGGCCGTCAGGCAACGCCTCAATCGCGCCGACGAGATCGAGTGGCGCGTCGATGGTCGTCCAACCCTCGCCGCGCCGCGACCGATGCAGCGCGATACGCTCGCGCATCTCGTCGTCATAGGCTTGCGCCGTAGCGATATAGGCCCACGGCGCCGGACAGGCCGTCACCAGTCTTTCGGCATGCGCGCTCTTGCCGGAGCGCGCACCGCCGATGACCAGGGTCAGCTTGCCGCCGGGAGCAGCGCGATCAGGCAAAGCTGTCGCGCAGGCCGGTCGTGCTGCCGGTCAAGCGGCCGCGCACCACGCCGACGACGGCGCCGAGCACCAGCCAGAACACCAGATTGGTCAGTGTCACCGCCACCACGAACTGGTGGTGCAGGGCTTCCGGGATCGGCGATTCAAAACTGTCGGGCTGCGGCGCGCCGACGATATGCGGCGCCACGATCCACGCCACGGCAAGCAGCGCCAGCGGCAGGGATTTGCGAAAGGCGAGCAGCCCAAGACCGGCCGCTGTCACCACCACAGTTGCCGTCCACCAGATCTGGCGCTGGGCGAGATCGGCAGCCGGCATAGCCGGCAGTTCGGGAGGCAGGCCAAGGTTCGGAGCCAGCGTGAACACGGCAAAGCCGGCAAGGCCCCAGAACAGGCCCTGACGCCAATTGCCGATGCCGCCGGCGAACTCCGAAGCGGCGACCAGGATCAGCGCAAAGCCGATGCCGGTGACGACGTTGGCAACGACGTTGAAGGCGAAGCGCTCGAAACCGTCGGCCGGCGCCCAGCCTTCGTCTTCCGCAGCCGGAGCGGCCGGTTCGGCGCTACTCATGGCATTGGCGTCCGTGGCGTTCGCGGCCGGCGCCGCGGCGTGGTCATGCGTGTGGCCACCGCCGGCCTGCTCGTAGACTTCCGCCTTGAGAATGAGCGGCACGGTGGCGTAGGCCTGCATGCAGGCGAGAACGACGCCAGCCACAAGCCCTGCGATCGCCGCGATGAACACGACGTTGCGAAACAGTGTCATGATGTCGGCCCCTCGTCAGTGGCAGGGAAACGCCATCGAATGGCGATAGTCGTGGGCGGCATTGTGGACCGCATCGATATGCGAGAAGCCGACAAAGCCCATGACGAAAATGCCGAGAAATGCAGCAAGCGCCAGCTGCACGAAGCGCGACTGCGAGGAGACGGAAGCGACGAGCGAGACGGAAGCGGTATTCATGTCTTGTCCTTTCGCCCTCCACCCGAGGGCATAGAAATCAGTTCTCCTGTCGCCGGCAGGTCTCCTGGCTCGCGGATCAGCGCCCTTCCCCACCTTCCCGAAGAAGCTCTTCCCGAAAGAAACTCTTCAGTGGCATATGGAGAGGACTACCGCACACAGTTGCGGGGGCAGCCACGGCATTGGGCAAAGAATCGCCCTTACCGCATTCCCTCTTGGTTCCAAACGGAACCGACGACGGGTGCGACTATAGGCAGAATCGCCGTGCCCGGCAAACCAAATTCCGCCAGCTACCAGCGCGAATGCGCCGTCTCTGGAACCAGCCGGCCGGCGCCACGAGGCCGGAGTGCTGATGCCCGAGGAATATGGCCCGCATCGCTTCTAATGGGTGCGTCAGCGGCATACGGCGCTTTCACCGACGCCCTGAGCATCAACGGGATTTGCCCTGTCTTCTTTTGTCCGGGGCAACCATGATAGTCGTCTTCAAGTGCTGAATCAGATTGCGAGACCATGAGCATTTCTACGCCGACCGTTCAGGACCGATCCAAGCGCATCATCGCCATCGACGTCGCCCGCGGCGTCGCTTTGCTTGCCATGGCGAGTTACCATTTCACCTGGGATCTCGAATTCTTTGGCTACACCGATCCCGGCCTGACCGCCTTCGGCTGGTGGAAATTCTACGCGCGCTGCATCGCTTCGACCTTCCTGTTCCTGGTCGGCGTCAGCCTGTTCCTCGCCCATAGCAAACTGATCCGCTGGAACGGCTTCTGGAAACGCTTCGCCATGGTCGCCGGGGCGGCGCTCGCCATATCGGCTGCCACGAGGCTTGCCACGCCGGACAGTTTCATCTTCTTCGGTATCCTGCACGAGATCGCGCTCGCCAGCCTGCTCGGCCTGGCGTTTCTGCGGCTGCCGGCGCTGCTGACGCTTGCTGTCGCAGCTTTCGTCATCACAGCGCCGCTCTACCTCAGGTCCGAGATCTTCGACCATCCGGCCCTGTGGTGGGTCGGCCTGTCGGCAACCAACCCGCGCTCCAACGATTATGTCCCGCTGTTTCCATGGTTCGGCGCTGTGCTTGCGGGTATCGCGACGGCAAAACTCGCCTCCGCCTCCGGCCTGCTGACGCGGTTGGCAGGCCTGACGCCCGGCCGCTGGACAAATCCGCTGGTCTTTATCGGCCGGCACAGCCTCGCCTTCTATCTGATCCACCAGCCGGTGCTGATCGGCTCGATCTGGCTTTTTTCGCAAGTCATGCCGGCACCGGTCGAGACCAGGCAGGTCACCTTCCTGAAAGAATGCCAGACTTCGTGCGAGCAATCGCGCGACACGGAGTTCTGCTCCAGCTATTGTGTGTGCATGCTCGATACACTCGAGGGCGAGGCCACGCTTGATCGGCTCTACCGCAACGACCAAGCTGCGGAATCGAAGGCACATCTCGACGAGCTCGCCGGCGCCTGCACTGCCAAAGCCGACAGCACTTTGATGGAGGGAGGAGCACAATGACCGACCATCAACAGAAACCTGGGCAACAGAAACCGGGACAGCCGAAACCGGGGTTTATACCGTGGCCGCCGCTGATCTATGTCGCGGCCATCGCCGTCAGCATCGCGCTTGGCTTGCTCTATCCGCTGCCATGGATCGGCGGCCTTCTGGGCGACATCCTGTTCGCGGCCGGCTGGGTGGCATTGTTCGGCGTCGTCGCGCTCTGGTTCACGGCAATCCGCACCATGATCCGGGCAAAGACGACTCTCCACCCAAACGCCGTGCCCGATCACCTGGTCACATCAGGCCCCTTCGCCGTCAGCCGCAACCCGATATATCTGGCCAACACGCTGCTGCTGATCGGCGTGGCCCTTATCTCGGGGATCGTATGGTTCCTGCCGCTGGCGATCATCGCCGCCTTCGCAACGCAGAAGATGGCGATCGAGGGCGAGGAAAGAGTTCTGACGGCGAAATTCGGCAAGAAATACCGGGATTACGCTAAAAAGGTGCGGCGCTGGATTTGAGGCGTGCGGCAAGGTCTTTTTAAGAATTCGCTCTGGCAGAAAACCACACTAGCTGGCCGCCAGAGTAGAATTGTCAAAAAAGGCCGCTCAGGTGTTGACGCCGAGCTCCACCAATCGCTCGACGCAGGATTCCTCGGCCTGATCTAGTTCCGCCAGCGTCTCTTCGAGGTCGCGGCGCTTCTGGCGCAGATCCTCGCGCTTTTCCTCGATTCGTTTGATCATCAGGTTGAGCTGACCGACCTCCCCGGGCGGCTCCTTGTACATCTGGATGATTTCGCGGATTTCGTTGATCGAAAAGCCGAGCCTCTTGCCGCGCATGATCTGGCGGATGAGATGCCGGTCCGACGGGCGAAACAGCCGCGTGCGGCCGCGCCGTACCGGCTGCACCAGCCCCTCGTCCTCGTAGAAGCGCAGCGTCCGCGTCGAAACATCGAATTCGCGGGTCAGTTCGGTGATCGAATAATATTCCCGCATCGTTACTCCAAAAGCCCGGAAAGCGGCGCGATTGCCATCATGCGGCGATGCCTTCATTCACAAAAGGGCTCGTCCCGCACCGGAATCGACCGGCAGCTCTCCATCCAAACCTCGCACGCAACTTACGTAAAAGTCAATTGAAACGCCTTATCCGGCTCCCGCGCCCAGATGCAGCCACCAGGTGGCAAGGCTAAGGAAGGCGAGGAAACCGATAACGTCGGTAATCATCGTCGTGAAGATTGATGACGAAATCGCCGGATCGGCGCCGAGCCTGTCGAGGAACAGAGGAATCAGAATGCCGCCGAGTGCCGCAGCCAGCATGTTCACGATCATCGCCGCGGCAATGACGAAACCGAGATCGGGATTGTGAAACCAGAGGCCGGCGACCAGCCCGAGGATCGCCGCAATGACCATGCCATTCAGCAAGCCGACCACAACCTCGCGGCGAATGACGCGACCGGCATTGTAGATATCGAGGTCGCGTGTGGCGAGCGCGCGCACGGTCACTGTCATCGTCTGCGTGCCGGCATTGCCGCCCAGCGAGGCGACGATCGGCATCAGTGCGGCAAGTGCGACCATTTCCTCGATCGTCGCACCGAACATACTGATCACCGAGGCCGAGATGAAGGCCGTCCCGAGGTTGACCAGCAGCCACGGAACGCGCGAGCGCGAGGTCGAGAGAATGCTGTCCGACAGTTCTTCATCGCCGACACCACCCATGCGCAGCAGATCCTCCTCTGCTTCCTGCTGGATGACGTCGACGACATCGTCGATGGTCAGCACGCCGACCAGCCGGTCATTCTCATCGACGACGGCGGCGGAGAGAAGGTCGTATTGCTCGAATTCGCGCGCCGCCTCTTCCTGGTCCATCGTGGCCGGAATGGCGTGCCTGGTCTCATGCATGACCTCTTCGACCTTGATCGAGCGCTTGGTGCGCAGGATCTGGTCGAGGTCGATGGCGCCGAGCAGCTTGAAGCTTGGGTCGATGACGAATATCTGGCTGAAGCGGTCGGGTAGGTTCTGGTCCTCGCGCATGTAGTCGATGGTCTGGCCGATCGTCCAGAACGGCGGCACCGCGACGAACTCCGTCTGCATGCGGCGGCCGGCGGTCTCTTCGGGATAGTCGAGCGAGCGGCGCAGCCTGATCCGCTCGGTGAACGGCAGTTGCGACAGGATCTCGTCCTGATCTTCCTTTTCGAGATCCTCGAGAATGTAGACCGCGTCGTCGGAATCGAGATCCTGCACCCCCTGGGCAATCTGCGCGTTGGGCAGGCTGTCGACGATGTCGCGGCGGATCGCCTCGTCGACCTCGGTCAGCGCGGAAAAATCGAAATCGGCGCCCAGCAATTCGACCAGCGCGCGGCGCTGTTCGGGATGAAGCGCCTCGAGCAGATCGCCGAGTTCCGATTGGTGCAGGTCGTCGACTTCACGCTTCAGCGTCAGCGTGTCGCGATCGGCGATCGCGGCGCCGATCTGGGCCAAGAACGACGACAGAATGGCGCCGTCCTCGCCATAAATGTCGGCATGGCTGCCGTCAGCGGCCCTGGCGCCGGTCGTCTGTTCGTCCTGGCCTTCCACCAGCGCCTCCCGCCATCAGAATTCCGGAAAAGGTGCCTGTCACGTCTAGAACATTGGACCCAAAAGTGGAAACCGGTTTTGGGAAAAATCCGATGCTCAAACACAAAGATAGTGCGGCGGCACGATTCGACCTGAGAGTCCGCCTCTATGGCGCAACGCGTGGGAATATCAAACGAAATACGCCCTTCCCCGCCGTGGAGCGAAGGCTGGTGCAACCGGATCGCCCGACAGACGTTGATGCCGCACTCGGCCCTCTCCTCAAGGACGCGAAGGCTCAGGCGATGAGGTCAGAGACCAACGGGCGCAAGGGATGACAGACTGATCGAAATGGCAGCCGTTGGACACCGTAAAATCCTCGAAGAACCGTCGAACGTCGATTCCAGGCAACTCGGTGACCGAAATATGCGACAGAGCCGGTTTGCCTTACCATAACGTCAAATGCGTTGACCTGAGCGCATGCTCGGAATTTGCGAATGGAGGGTGGAATCCTTATAGTTGTGAATTGGCGCACGCTTTCGACTGCGGGCGTGCAGAATCGTAGAGAAGGATACAGATGCCGGACGTCAACTCGGATGCGGCGACACCTCGAATTGCACTCATTTCAACCCACGGCTACGTAGCTGCCAACGCACCACTCGGCGCGGCCGATACCGGCGGACAGGTGGTCTACGTCCTGGAACTTGCAAAAAAGCTGGCCCAGTTGGGCTATGCTGTCGATATCTGGACGCGGCGATTTGAAGACCAGCCTCCTGTCGATGAAGTGGCAGACGGGGTTCGTGTCCTGCGTGTCGCCTGTGGCGGACGCGATTTTATTCCGAAGGAATATCTTCACCGCCACCTTCTCGAGTGGTGTGAAAACGCGCTGCGCCTGATTCGCAGGGAAAACCTCTCCTACGACTTCATCAACAGCCACTACTGGGATGCGGGCGTGGCGGGGCAGCGACTGTCGGAAGCGCTCACTATCCCGCACATCCATACGCCGCATTCCCTCGGCATATGGAAGCAGCGCCAGATGAAGACGGACTACCCGGACAAGGCCGATACATTCGAGGCCGAGTTCAATTTTACGGAGCGCATAAAGCACGAGACGATCATCTATCGAAGCTGCGCCATGGTGATTGCCACGACGCCGCCGCAGGTGGACATGCTGATCGAGGACTACAGTCTCGAGCGCGACCGCGTGCATATGATCCCGCCCGGTTACGACGACAACCGGTTCTTCCCCGTCAGCGAGGCGTCTCGCCGGTTGATCCGCCATCGGCTCGGCTTCGAAGGGCGAACGATCCTGGCGCTCGGCCGGCTCGCCACCAACAAGGGCTACGACCTGCTGATCGATGCGTTTTCCGTGGTGGCGCCGCGTGTGCCGGATGCGGTCCTGAGGCTCGCTGTCGGCGGCGAGAACATGGACGAGCAGGAACAAAAGATCCTGAACCAGCTCAAGGAACAGGTTGAACAGCTAGGCTTGCAGGACCGTGTCGTCTTCTCAGGCTATGTTGCCGACGAGGATCTGGCCGACACCTATCGGGCGGCGGACATGTTCGTCCTGTCGAGTCGCTACGAGCCGTTCGGCATGACCGCGATCGAGGCGATGGCCTGCGGAACGCCGACCGTGGTTACGATCCATGGCGGCCTCTATCGCGGGATCAGCTATGGCCGGCACGCGCTGTTCGGTGATCCGTTCGACAAGGAAGACCTCGGCATCACCATCGTCAAGCCTATGAAGCACCCGCGCCTCTACGGCCGACTGGGCCGCATGGGTGCGCACAAGGCGCGCAGCCTGTTCACCTGGACAGGTATCGCGCAGCAGTTGGTCAGCCTTGTCGAAGGACGTCCGGTGTTGAAGGCGGTCGACGACCATGATTGGGACGAGCCGTGGAACGACGGCGATTGAAACCGATCGCGCTTCTATCGAGTGATCTCGACGGGACTCTGGCGGGCGATCCGCCGGCGACGTCACGCTTTCGGTTAAAATGGGAAGCTCTCGATCCCGAGCACCGGCCGGTTCTCGTCTACAACAGCGGTCGTCTGGCCGACGACATTTTGAACTTCGTCGACGAAGTCGCCCTGCCAGCGCCGGACTACGTGATCGGCGGTGTCGGTACGATGCTCGCCGGTCCGCGGCACACCTCGCGCCTCGGGCATTTTACCCAGAGGTTTTCGGAAGGCTGGTCTCTTGAAAAGGTCGATGCGGTGCTCGGATCGCTCGAAGACACCGTCCGTCAACCCGACGGCTATCAACACGCCTTCAAATCGAGTTGGTACCTGCTCGACGCAAGTCCGGAAGCCCTTGCCAGCATCGAGCGTGCTCTGGCCGAAGCCGGCCTGTCGGTGACGATGGTTTATTCGAGTGGACGCGATCTCGACATCCTGCCGCGTTCAGCAGACAAGGGGCAGGCGCTGGCCTGGCTCTGCAATGAACTCGGCATCGGTCTGGATGAGGTGGTGGTCGCCGGCGATACCAACAACGATCGCAGTATGTTCGACCTGCCGGGTGCGCGTGGGATTGTCGTTGCCAATGCCCTTCCCGAACTGCTTGACATGGCGCGGGACAACCCGCTGATTTACAGCGCGAAGAAACAGTTCGCCCTTGGCGTCGTCGAAGGCCTCGCTCATTGGTCGGTGTTTGCGGACGCCCGATCCTGAGCTGAAAATATTGATCTCCCTGTCACGGTTTGAGCGCCCATACCGTCGCGTGTAGAACGGCACCCGTCTCGGCGATGAGACGTGCCGATTGTACCGGCTCAAAACCGCTGATCCGCTTCGTGCCAGCCCAACGGCCGCGATCCGCGAAAACCTCTATCGATCCGTAGTCGAGGAATATCCGCAGCCGTTTTGGACGGGCTCCCTTGGCGATATAGTGAGGAGATTCCGCTGCGCCGCCGTCTTCATGACAAATGGCAAGTCCCTCGTCGTCAACCACAACTTCAAGTCGGACAGTTGGATGTTGGAGTTTCAGGCGGAAATGGGCACCCGGCCTTTCCAACTCGAACAGGATTTCGACCGCGCCATTGATAAAGCTTACCTGTTCTCCGGCTGCGAGGCGTGTCCGATCCAGAATATGGCTCCGCAGGCTCTCGGCTGCTCCGATGGGCGGGGTATGCAACTCGCCTGCAGACAGATGGATGTTGCGAGGCAACGTCATGGCTGTGGGGAAATCGATCGCCGGTCCGGTGTCGGCCCAGTTGGCAAGCCATCCTATACCGACAATGGCATCACCGTCGACGAAGGCCTGGAAGGCGTAATTATCCGTCCCGAAGTCCAGTTCCTGTTCGAATTCCTTGGCAAACGTCCGACCATCGAACCAGCCGACAATGGCCATGGTCAGGTTCTTGCGCCGGGTGGACTGGTCCTCGCTGTTCATCAGCCCGAGAATTAGAACCCAGCGCGTCGCGGGGTCGGTCGCGGGCCCGTCGAGCGGCAGCAAACAGGGACATTCGATCGCCGTCGTCCGATAGTGTTTCTCGACCAGAAGCTTGCCGATATATGTCCAGCCGGTGGCGGCCGTATGGTCACGGGTTTCGTAGAGCAGGACAACGCCGCCTTCATCGCTCTGGCTGCCCAGCAGCATCTTCCAAAGGCCATCCGGTCCCCTGAAGACGTATGGGTCGCGAAAATCCGCTGTCAATCCCTCGTCAAGCGGGCGGTACGGCAGGATGACGTCGGCATTTCCCGCCATGATGAGGTCGCTGGAAGTGGCAGTGAGCTGGATTTGCTGTTCCGGGATACGGTCCTGTACCTGCTCGGTGAAAAAGACGCGAATGCCCGGGCCATCGGCAAGCGGGACGGCTGAGCCGGAATATGCACCGCCCCGTTTGTCGGGCCTTGCGGTAAGATCTTCCGACGGGAACAGGAAGATGGGCATGTGACGCCACCGCAAATAGTCGGAAGAGACGGCGTGGCCCCAATGCATCGTATTCCACCGAAGTCCATGTGAATAATGCTGGTAAAAGAGATGTGGGCGACCTCCAAACCGACCGAATCCGTTTGGATCGTTCATCCAGCCGAACGGCGGACGAAAATGATAGCTGTCAGGGATGTTCGGCGGCGCATTTCCGGGATTGGTGTGGAGAACTGTAATGCCTGTCTCCAGCACGTCGGCCAATGCGAACCAGTAGGCAACCGATACCGATGTTTGGTCCGTGTCGTAGTCCAGTTCGACACTGCCGCCGCCGAAGACGTGAAAAATTCTGAATTCATACTCTTCGGCGTTCGTAACGCTCACCTCGCCGAACTTGCCACGGACATTGGAAAAAGACAGCGAGCCCGGAACGTCCGGCTTGGTCGCCTTAAGCCAGATATGGAACGTGGCGTTGACTGGCAGGTCGGCATGCAGGCTTCGAATGGTGTCCCCTCCTGCAATCCTCACCTGGCTGTCACTCATAAAGATGCCTCCATTGCGTCCGGCTTTCCCAGGCAGGTCGAGTACCAAAACCGGGTGCTCGACCTGGAATGCGCTGCGGAAGGTTAAAGCTGGATTTTCACTTTGGCAAAGTCATTCCCCGGATCGACGCAAGACCTTCCCTTTTCCGCGGGTTGCCTCTGGCTGACATTGCCAGGCGTTGCACCTAACCCTCTATGGGTTGGCGTATCGCAAACTGTGTCTCGATCTGCGCTGGCTGGCGTCCGGTCACCCACCAGATCACCGACACCACGATAATGGAGACGTAGCCGTCAACTGCGTAGTGCCATCCGGTATATACCGAACCGTACATTATCAGGGCTGCGAACATCCAACCGAGAATACCGAGCCAGAGATTGAGGGAAGAAAGCAGATAAGCATTCAGTGTGGCAAAGGCGACGTGCATGCTTGGCATGGCCGAGATGCCACCGCCAAGGTCTGGCCGGCCGCTCTGGTAAGCCGTTAGAAGATATGCAGCGGGCTCCCGCACCATGTGGCTATAGTCGAGACCGTCCATGGCGGCGTTGAGTCCGCTGAAGCGGTCCTCGCCAACAAACTGGTGATAGTAGATCGGCCCAACCGATGCCAGCGCCAGGGCCAAGATGGTGCCGAGGATGAATAACGTCAGCGCGGCTGCCCAGAGGTAGCGGATGCGGCCAATCTTGTCCGACCAGAGAGACACGAAAAGCATGGTGCCGAACCACTGGAAAAACCAAATGACCTCATAGCTGTTGAAGACGACGATCGACCAAATGTTGCTGTCGAGCCTGTGCGTGAGTTCCCACGGCGCTGTCCCGTGCAACCATTCATCCAGATCGGCTAACCAGTTGTCCGCATAGAATGGAACGACGGACGGGATGGCCATCTTGTAGGTAGAGAACGCGGTCAAGCTGGCGAAGAAGAACAGCAGCACCAGCAAACAGCCACGCCAGCGCGCTCGGACCAAATCGACGGCGTAGCGAGTTGGTTTTCCTCGACCATAAATAAGCGCAGCTGAACAGACACCAGCAACAAACAAGATCGGAATACCGGCGACGAACTTCTGGGCATAAACCAGTGTTAGGTGGAAGAAAGACTGCGGACTTATTGCAGACGCGCACGTCACGTAGATTGCTAGAAAGAACGCAAGGCGCAATGACCATTTTGTCGATGGACCGTAGTCCCCCGCCTCCGCAATTGAGAGCATGCTAATTTACCAAGGTTCAAATGCCGACGTCGATGGCATTATGTATGTGATAGCGAAGCAAGCTTACCATGCGGTTACTTCAACGCCTGGCTGTCACTCATAAAGATGGCTCCGTTCCGCACTGGCACGACAACGAGCAGATCCTTGTCACGGTATCGGGCATGTGTAAGCTCACCATTGACGGCAATATCTTCGACGCACTTCCGGGCGACCTTCTTTTCTTTCCTGCCGGCCCCCCGCCATTGCGCGTTCGGCACGGGACCGGAAGGCTGCGTCTATTACGAAATCTTCGCGCCGCCCGTCCGCACCAACTGCCGGGTTGGATCGGACCATCGGTCCTGCGCTACGACTGAAAGCTGAATTTAGGAGGATCTCATGGCCATCGGTCCTGACACCAAAAGTGTCTACACCATTGCCCCGACGCCGTTCGAGGCGGATGGCAAGATCGACTGGGAATCACTTGATTCGATGGTCGATTTCTACGAGCGCTGCGGCGTCGATGGGATGACAATCCTCGGCATCATGGGTGAGGCCCCGAAGCTCGACGCCGGCGAATCGCTCGAGATCGTCAAGCGTATCGTGGCGCGCACTAAGCTGCCGGTCATCGTCGGCGTCTCTGCCCCTGGCTTCGCCGCCATGCGCAGCCTTGCGCGCGCCTCGACGGAGGTTGGCGCGCAGGGCGTGATGATTGCGCCGCCACCGGCGCTGCGCACCGACGATCAGATCGTCACCTATTTCCGCAACGCATCCGAAGCGGTCGGCGAGGATGTTCCTTTCGTCCTGCAGGACTATCCGCTGACCCTCTCGGTCGTCATGACGCCGGCCGTCATCCGCCGCATCGTCACCGACAATCCGGCCTGCTTCATGCTCAAGCACGAGGACTGGCCGGGCCTGGAGAAGATCAGCGCGCTGCGCGGCTTTCAGAAGGACGGCTCGCTGCGGCCGCTGTCCATCCTCACCGGTAATGGCGGCCTCTTCCTCGACTTCGAGATGGAGCGCGGCGCCAATGGCGCGATGACCGGCTATGCCTTCCCCGATATGCTGGTCGACGTGGTGAAACTGTCTGCCGCCGGCGAGCGCGACAAGGCGCACGATCTTTTCGACGCCCACCTGCCCTATTTGCGCTATGAGCAGCAACCAGGCGTGGGACTTGCGGTACGCAAATATGTGATGATGAGGCGGGGTGCCATCGCGTCCGACGCCCAGCGCAAGCCGGGCAGTGCGTTGTCGGCGGCGGCCAGACAAGAGGTCGACTACCTGCTTTCGCGGCTGCAAAGCCGCGTCTAGAGCGCTTGCGTCTCGATGGAACCAAAACCGCGCTCTAACTCTTTGTTTCAACGCATTTTGTCGAACGCCAGACGAAGACATTTTGGCTGCCTAATGCTCTAGCTTTCGTCTTCAGCTTTTTGACTTTTGGTCGCGGGCGTGAGCCTCGACCGAGGGCGCATTGACGCCAGGTCCGGTCGGCGAACGGGCCAAGGGGAGCGAATGGCACCACCGGACTGCGCTACGGGCCAGGATCCGCAGAGCCTCGGCTCGTGCCTGGCGCGCCCTATGCTCCAGCGCCAGCAGATCCAAAGGACCCTGCCGCTGCCGCCAGGTGAACAGAAGATCATCGGTTTCTCGGGTTTGCCGATCCTTGTTCGGACACATCGGTGTTGTCCCTCCCGGCTCGTTGGGAAAAGCGATACCGAACCGAGTCAGCGGATGGATCGCTGATAGCCGGTGTGTTTTCGGCGCGAGCCGTAGCGCTTCTCGTAAAGCGGTCGCAGCAGCGACTGAATGTCAGGATCTGACACGCGCCTGTCTGCGGTTCTTGCCGAGCTCTTGATTCCCTTGATCTGTCCATCGAGGGTCCGGCGTACGTCGTGCGGAAAGATGCCGTTTCGATACATCGCGCTCTCCTGATTGACGAAAGTGTTGGGGCGATAGTCGGAGGGCAGCACTACGGAATGATTTCAAGGAGGAGGAATTTGATTACAGCTGCAGCAACGGAGGAAGACCGGCGATCAGCTGCCGCCCCGGAACGGCTCAGCCTATGATCAGCGCATTGTCGCCGGCAACCACAGGGCAATCTGCGGGAAGATGATCAGCAGCACTGTCGTCACGACGAGCGCAATCGTCAGGATGCTGGTGCCCCTGTAGACTTTCGTCAGGTCGGCTCCCGCGGTTGTGCCAACGACGAACGCGACAAGGCCGACCGGCGGGAAGACTAGCCCGATAGTGACCATCATCATGGAAACGACGCCGAACCAGATCGGATCGAAGCCGAGCGAATTGATGAGCGGGAACGTCAGTTGCAATGTCAGAAAGCAGCAGCGGGATCTCGTCCATGAACATGCTGATGACGAAGTAGACCGCCAAAATGCCGATGATCACCATCCAGCGATTGAGATCCATCGCGGCCACCAACGCGACGATCTCCTGCGGGATACGGCTGAGCGTCATGTAGTGGCCGAGCAAGGTCGCGCCGATCAGGATCAGGAAAATCATCGCGGAGGTGCGAATCGTCGATTTCAGCGCCTGCAACACGTCGTGCGCCGACAACCTGCCTAATGCGACGCCGATCACGCCCGCCATCAACGCGCCGACCGCACCGACCTCGGTCGGAGTCGCGATTCCGAGGTAGAGCAGCGCGATCACGACGACGATGAGCAACAGGCTCGGCCATACGCGCGCCAGGCTTGCCCAGCGCTCCCTGGCCGGAGCGCGATAGGTCTTAGGCGCATGCGCCGGGCTGATCGTGACCCAGAGATAGATCGTCAATGCCAGCAGGATGCCGGCCAGAATGCCGGGCACGATGCCGGCGATCAGCAGCTTGCCGACGGAAGTTTGCGTGGCGAGCCCGTAGATCACCATGGCGACGCTTGGCGGGATCAGGATGTCGAGCGTGGCGCCGACGCCGATCGCGCCGGCGGCAAGCTCGTCGGAATAGCCGTGCCGGCGCATCTCCGGCATGGCGATGTTCGACATCACCGAGGCCGCGGCGACGCTCGCACCCGACATCGCGCCGAAAACCCCGCAGGAGAACACGGTGGCGATAGCAAGCCCACCGCGGATGAGCGACAACCAGTTGCTCGCCGCCGTGTAAAGGTCGCGCGCCAGCCCGCTCGAAGCTGAGAAATAGGCCATCAGGATGAACATCGGGATCGTCGTGAGGGCATAGTCCGCCACCGTATCGAACGGCGCCAGGGCGACGATGCCCAGCATCTTGGCGAGATCGCCGGTCACCACATAAATGCCCAGCATGCCCGACGCGGCAAGCGCGACCGCGATCGGCACGCCGAGCAGCAGAAGCGCGACCAGGGCGACAAGGGGGAAGCGCGGTAAGCATCGGCTAACGTTGACGATGCGGCGGGCCGGTCAGGACGCGGCGGACTGGTCAGGATTGCCAGCACAAGAACAAGGAAGCCGAGCGGCGCCACCAAGTACGCCGGGCTGACCGGAACTGGAAGCGCACTCAGTGTCGTTGGGTCGGAGAGCGAGCGGTATGCCTGCTGCACGGTCGCCGCCGCGAATACCAGGCAGCACAGTATGGCAATGACGTATGCGAGGTGCTCAGCAATCGATCGCAGCGACAGCGAAAGCCGATCCACCAGAAAGGTCACCCGGACGAAGGCTCCGCCTCGAAATGCGGAGGGCAGGCCGAGAAAGATTGCCGCGGTCATCAAGTATTTCTCGGTGAGCTCGTAGGCGATCAGGATCGGGCTGTTCAAAAAATAGCGACAGGCGGCGTCGGCGCTGGTCAGCAGCATCATGATTGCGGTCGCGGTGACGGCGACGTAAGCGAGCACGAGCTCGCAACGCCGCTGCCACGTCTCGATTCGTCCAAAAACGGTCATGTCGTGGGAAGGTGGCATCGTGTCGGACATCGGCTTCTTGAAGGATGAATTTTCGTCGAGGCGTCGTCTCGCTCTGGGAACCGGCGACCGTCAGTCGTTCAACATCTCGACGGTGGCTTCGAGAATCTGTCGAGCCTCCCCGTGGCCCTTGGCTTCCATTTTTTTGACCCACGCGTCCCAGAGCGGCTGAGCGGCGATCTTGTTCCAACGCGCCACCTCCTCCGTCGGCATCGCGTAGCGGATCATCTCACGGTTTTCCGCCTCGGCCCTGTCGAGGGCTGCCTGTTCGGCCGCGTCGAAGAAGTTCCTGCCCCACAATTTCGAACCTTCGAGACCGCTGACGCTCATGATGGCGTCGCGGATATCAGTGGGCAGGCTCTCCCATTTCTGTTTGTTGGCGCACAGCGAGCCGTACACGGCAGAAAGCGGCGCGATCGTGTAGTATTTAGCGACCTCGTAAAGCCGGAAGGCATTCACCGCCTCCCAGGGGGCTCCCATGCCGTCGACCACGCCCTTGTCGAGGGCCTGGTAGACATCCGGCATCGGTACCAGTGTCGGCACGGCGCGCCCAGCGCCTTCATCTGCTCGGTCGGCGGTCCGCCGGTCACGCGTATCTTGAGACCCTCCAGGTCATCCAGCGTCTTCACCTGTTTGCTGGTGGTGAGGAGGAAATAAGGATGGCTCGTCCACAGCGCCAGCGACTGGATCTCGGCATATTCCTTCCGCATGGCGGGGAACTTTTCGTAGAGTTTCCACAACGCTTCGCTGCCTTTTTCGGCGGACGTGATCGGCAGGCCAGGCAGGGTGATCACGTCCGACAGCGGGGTGATGTCCGGCCAGTAGCCATGGAAGCACCAGCCGATGTCGACGATGCCGGCGCGCACCGCGTTCACATTTCCGTCCCTTTCACCAGGGTCTGCCCGGGATAGTGCTCGATCTTCACGCGGCCTTTGGTTGCTTCCTCGATCTTCCTGATCCAGGGCTGCATCGCGTGGACGGAGCCCCAGGAGGTCGGCGGATTCTGGTCGGCCACCGTCAGTGTCACCTCCTGCGCGGGTGCCGCCACGGTCAGGGCAAGTACAGTGGCCACGATCCCGATCACCGAGAGAATGTTTCTGACGACGTTACATGACTGGTGATAACTCATCCTTCGCGCTCCGCTGCTCTCATGTCGAGAACGGCATTGTCTCGGAGAATTTCGCTACAGAATGATTTCAGCGAAACGGAATTTGGTTACGTCTGTAACAACGGGGAGCGTCGTTGTTGATCGCCCGCGGCGCGTTATGGCACTTTGCTGTGGAAGGAGGTGGGCGGCTTGGCGCCGATGCTGGCCCAACGTGAGCGTCAATAGCAACCAGCGGCAATAGCAATTGGGAAAATCCCATGGCCAAGGCAGAGGAACTCCGGACCTACATCATCAAGGGTGGCGAGGAGGGGCGGTCGCGGCTCGCCCTCATTTCGCGCGTGCTGGCGCCGGCAACCCGGGCGCTTCTCGACCGCTTCGAACCGCTGAACGGAATCTTGGCGCTGGACGCCGGTTGCGGCGGCGGTGACGTCAGTTTCGAACTGGCGGCTCGGGTCGGTTCAAACGGCCGCGTCGTCGGATTCGATCTCGACGAAGAGAAGCTGGCGGCGGCCCGCGAAGAGGCGTGCAGTCGCGGCCTCGCCAATGTCGCGTTTCACCAGGCCAGCGTGCTCGATCCGTGGCCGGTCTCGGGCGCCGCATTGGTCTATATCCGGTTCGTACTCACGCATCTCTCGAGGCCGGAGGACGTGCTGGCGAGAGCGAGGGCGGCACTGGCGCCCGGCGGCGTCTTGATCGTCGAGGACATCGACTATGCCGGCCAGTTCTGCGATCCGCCTTGTCCGGCCGTCGACCGCTATCGCGAGCTCTTTGTCGCGACGCTCAAGGCGCGCGGCGGCGACCCGTTCATCGGGCGCAGGCTGGTCCGCCTTCTGGAGAGCGCGGGCTTTGCCAGTGTCGACTCCTGTCTCGTCCAACCCTTCGGGCGAAGCCGCGACGTCAAGCAGACCACGTCGCTCACCATGGCGGCGATTGCCGAGGCGATCGCGACATCGGGCATCGCCTCCGCCGAAGAGGTCGACCATGTGACGCGCGAGATCAAAGCCTTTGCCGACCGGCCGGACACGACCATATCCCTGCCGCGCATCTTTCAGGCGTGGGGCGAATGAGTAGCTGAGAGATGCATTGCCTTCCGGCAACGGCCTTGCCGTATGACGGCTTTGCGTCAAACCACGCAGTTAGTGCGCGGCATTCCGCGCCCAAACCACCCGCAGGTCCGCACAGTGTTTCAGCTTGCATAAACAGTCTTGGGAAGAACTGCAGGGAAACACAAAATTGCGCAATAAAAATAGTAGCTTATTGGATAAAGCTGGTGCGGTCGAGAAGACTCGAACTTCCACGGGTTGCCCCACAGCGACCTCAACGCTGCGCGTCTACCAATTCCGCCACGACCGCACGTGGTAGGAGCCGAAACGAACCGGCTCGCGGCGTGTAGCAAATCGTTTCCGGCGAAACAAGGGCGCGTCGCGCAATAATTGCCCGGCATTCAGCATAACCCTCCAAAGGGGTTGGAACGCGCCCGGAACTGGACGTTTCAACTGATTGCCGCCATATGTGGGGCGACACGAGACACACCATGACAGAACGCAGCCAGATCGCCACGTCGTTCCTGCCCCTGCCCGGTTCGGCGCCGGTCGAATGGCGGATCGAACCCGGCCTCACCGCCTATCCAGATGCGCTTGCCGTGATGGAGGCGCGTGCCGAAGCGATCCGAAGCGGCGCCGCCGGCGAGATGGTCTGGCTGGTCGAGCACCCGCCGCTCTACACCGCCGGCACCAGCGCCCGCATCGAGGATCTGATCGAGCCGGACCGTTTCCCGGTGTTCGCGGCCGGGCGCGGCGGCGAATACACCTATCATGGGCCAGGCCAGCGGGTCGCTTATGTGATGCTCGACCTGAAGCGGCGGCGCGAGGACGTCCGCGCCTTCGTCGCCGCACTTGAACAATGGATCATCGGCACGCTCGCCGCCTTCAACGTGCGTGGTGAACGGCGCGAGGATCGCGTCGGCGTCTGGGTAGTACGGCCGGATCGCCCGCCCCTGGCCGACGGATCGCTCGCCGAGGACAAGATCGCCGCCATCGGCATCAGGCTGAGGCGCTGGGTGAGCTTTCACGGTATCGCCATCAATGTCGAGCCGGATCTCGCCCACTTCAGCGGCATCGTGCCGTGCGGCGTACAGGATCACGGCATCACCAGTCTCGTCGATCTCGGTCTTCCCATAACGATGGCCGATCTCGACCTCGCGCTAAAATCCGCCTTCGAGGATGTCTTCGGACCCGCGGCACCTTTGCTTGTCGAGTTGGCCCGCAAGATCGGCTGACAAAGCGGCGCTGAACCACCGAGCTCCGACGCCGCCCTCACCCCGTGAAGAACGGGGCGCGCTGCCTCACATCGCTCCAATCCAGATCGCCATGGAAATGAGAAACGTGCTCATGCACACCAGTGACACGACATCCTGAACAAGACCGATCATAACTCTCTCCTGTTTTCAGTATGTTCGTATTTTGTTCTAATTTTGTTCGAATGTCAACGACCGCAATCAGAGCGTGTCGCGAAATTCGGGCGCTCAGTTCGGCAGGGTTAAGGAAAGGTTGAGAGGCGGATCTCCGCCGCTTCCGCGCTGGCTGCGTGCGGGAAAACGCGGCCGCTGGTGATCAGCCCGTTAGGTGTGTCGAGATTCAGGTCAGGCCGCGCCGAGCATGGTGGCTTCCGAGAACCGGAGCGGAGCGTACTTAAGTACGTGAGCACCGGAAGCGCAGGAAACCGACGTTCGCAGGCCGGCATCACCTGAACCTCGACACACCCTAAAGCGGAACAACCTTGCCGTCGGCCAGCGTGACTCGACGGTCCATGCGCGAGGCAAGCTCGTGATTGTGGGTGGCGATCAGCGCCGCCAGCCCCGATTGCCGGACCAGCGCTCCCAATGCCTCGAACACATAGGAGGCGGTGACCGGGTCGAGGTTGCCGGTCGGCTCGTCGGCAAGCAGCACCAGCGGCGCATTGGCGACGGCGCGCGCGATGGCGACGCGCTGCTGCTCGCCGCCGGACAGTTCGGACGGCCGGTGTTGCGCCCGCTTGCCGATCTGCATGTAGTCGAGCAGTTGCGCCGAACGCTCGGCAGCCTCCTTGCGCGTCAGCCCTTTTATCAGCTGCGGCATCATGATGTTTTCCAGCGCCGTGAACTCCGGCAGCAGGTGATGGAACTGATAGACGAAGCCGACATCGTTGCGGCGGATCGCCGTGCGCTCGTCGTCGGAAAGCCGCCCGCAGGCGCGGCCTGCC
This sequence comes from Mesorhizobium sp. WSM4842, assembly GCF_055901575.1. Taxonomy (NCBI): domain Bacteria; kingdom Pseudomonadati; phylum Pseudomonadota; class Alphaproteobacteria; order Hyphomicrobiales; family Phyllobacteriaceae; genus Mesorhizobium; species Mesorhizobium sp. WSM4842. The sequence continues at coordinate 3,805,506 of NZ_CM148372.1, read as the reverse complement.
AGAATCACGTCGCCGGCGTCGGGCCGCTCCAGCAATCCGGCGGTGTGCAACAGCGTCGATTTGCCGGTACCCGAAGGCGCCACCAGCGCCACGATCTCGCCGCGCTTCAGCGAAAAATCGGCGCCGTTGAGGATGGTCAGCTTGCGCGGGCCCTGGACATAGTGCCGCTCGACGCTCTTCAGCTCGATAATGGCCTCGGCCATCATTCGTACCTCAGCGCTTCGACCGGATCGAGCCTGGCCGCGCGCCATGCCGGAAACAGCGTCGCCAGGAACGACAGCACCAGAGCCATCAGGATCACCGAGATCGTCTCGCTGGCATCCATGCGGGCAGGCAGTTGGCTCAGGAAATAGAGCTCGGGATTGAACAGCCTCTCGCCGGCCAGCCAGGAGAAGAACTGGCGGATTCGCTCGACGTTCAGGCAGATTACAACGCCCAGCAGCACCCCTGCGATGGTGCCCACCACGCCGATCGCCGCGCCCGTCATCAGGAAGATGCGCAGGATCGCACCGCGCGTGGCGCCCATGGTGCGCAGGATGGCGATGTCGTGGCCCTTGTCCTTCACCAGCATGATCAGGCCCGAGATGATGTTGAGCGCCGCCACCAGCACGATCAGCGTCAGGATCATGAACATGACATTGCGCTCCACTTGCAGCGCATCGAAGAAAGTCCTGTTGCGTTCTCGCCAGTCGACCATGGTGATCGGCCGCTGCGACGCCTCCTCGACCTTCGGCTTCAGCGCATCGACATTGTCGGGATTGTCGACATAAATCTCGATCGCCTGAGCCCGGCCATCCATGTTGAAATAGAGCTGCGCTTCCGAAAACGGCATGTAGACGATGGAGCTGTCATATTCTGACATGCCGACCTCGAAGATCGCCGTGACCGGATAGCCTTTCATGCGCGGTGTCGTGCCGAGCGGCGTCACATCGCCGTCGGGCGCGATAAGCGTGATGGTGTCGCCGAGCACAAGACCGAGATTGTCGGCCATGCGGCTGCCGATGGCGACGCCCTCGCCTGTGTCGAAGCCGGCGATCGAGCCCTGCTTGATATTGCTGGCGACGATTGAAATCTTGCCCAGATCTTCACCGCGTATGCCGCGCACCAGCGCCCCTGATCCGCCGCCGATATTGCCTTGCGCCAGGACCTGCCCGTCGATCAGCGGAATGGCGTATTGGACGCCGGGCACGCCGTTGATGCGGCCGGCAACCTGCGCATAGTCCTCCAGCGGCATGTCGAGCGGCTGCACGATCAGATGGCCGTTGACGCCGAGGATGCGCGTCAGGAGCTCGGCGCGAAACCCGTTCATGACAGCCATCACGACGATCAGCGTGGCGACGCCCAGCATGATGCCGAGGAAGGAGATCGATGCGATGACGGAGATCACCGTCTCCTTGCGGCGCGAGCGCAGATAGCGCCATGCAACCATGCGTTCAAAAACGGAAAAAGCTCCGGCGGCCGGGGGTTTTGCTGCGGCTTCGCTCATCCGGCAAAACCGAAGCGTTTCTTCATGTCCACGATCGGCAGCGTCTCACGCTCGCCGGTCCTGCGATTCTTGATCTCGACCTCGCCGGCCGCCACGCCGCGCGGCCCGACGATGACCTGCCACGGCAGACCGATCAGGTCGGCGGTGGCGAACTTGCCGCCTGGCCGCTGGTCGGTATCGTCGTAGAGCACGTCCTTGCCGACGGCGACAAACGCCGCATGGAGTTCGTCGCAGACGCGGTCGCAGTCGGCGTCGCCGGCCTTCATGTTGATCAGGCCGATGTCGAAAGGCGCCACCGCCTCCGGCCAGATGATGCCGTTGTCGTCATGGCTGGCCTCGATGATCGCCGCGACCAGCCGCGTCGGACCGATGCCGTAGGACCCCCCGGAGGCAAAATGATCCTTGCCGTCGGGCCCGGTCACCTTGGCACCCATCGGCTTCGAATATTTGTCGCCGAAATGGAAGATGTGGCCGACCTCGATGCCGCGCGCCGAGACCCGGTCGCTTGTCGCAACCTTCTCCCACGCCGCCTCGTCGTGCATCTCGTCGGTCGCGGCATAGGGCGTCGTCCATGTCTTGACGATATCGCCGATCGCGGCATCGTTGGAGAAGTCCGTGTCTGCCCCCGGCACATCAAGCGCGAGATAGTCGCGATGGCAATAGACCTGGCTCTCGCCGGTGTCGGCCAGGATGATGAATTCGTGGCTGAGGTCGCCGCCGATCGGCCCGGTGTCGGCACGCATAGGGATTGCCTGCAGCCCCATGCGCGTGAACGTCCTGAGATAGGACACGAACATCCTGTTATAGGCCGCCTTGGCGCCTTCGAAATCGAGATCGAAGGAATAGGCGTCCTTCATCAGGAACTCGCGCGAACGCATGACGCCGAAGCGCGGCCGCACCTCGTCGCGGAATTTCCACTGGATGTGATAGAGATTGAGCGGCAGATCCTTATAGGACTTCACATAGGCGCGGAAAATCTCGGTGACCATCTCCTCGTTGGTCGGTCCATAGAGCATGTCCCGGTCTTGCCGGTCCTTGATGCGCAGCATCTCCTTGCCGTAGTCGTCATAGCGGCCGCTTTCGCGCCACAGCTCGGCGGACTGGATGGTCGGCATCAGGATCTCGAGCGCGCCGGCGCGGTCCTGCTCCTCGCGAACGATGCGGCAGACCTTGTCCAGCACCCTTTTGCCGAGCGGCAGCCAGGAAAAACTGCCTTGCCCCTGCTGGCGGATCATGCCGGCGCGCAGCATCAGCCGGTGCGAGACGATTTCGGCCTCGCGCGGATTTTCTTTGAGGATAGGCAGGAAATAGCGCGACAAACGCATGGACTGGTCCGTGAGAGAGAGGATTGCCGCACCGGAATCGGCGCAGCGCAGGCTTGCTTGCCCCGGCTTCATAGCCATTTCATGACGGAATGGAAACCCGCCCCTCGGGACGCCGCAAAGGGTCCGCAGTGCCTCATCCGCCTTGCTGGTCGTTTCGCAAGCAACGCCTGCCATACTATTGTGCACTGCAGCACGAGATTGCTTATTTCCGGGCAAAATTCTGCGTGACATTTTCACCTGCCTTGGTCTAATGTGCCCCGATAACCGAGAGGGCGGAAAGAAATCTGCCCTCCTACGCGGTCAAAGTCTTGGGAGGATGCGATCTAGGCGCGGTTACTCGCTGCCGCCGGACACCGGAAACAGATCGGACGCGTTTAAATTGCAAGGCCTTGTGCCTTGCATTTTTTTTGTGCAATCATCTGGTTAGCACGACAAATTGCTAAACCACTTTACCTCGCGTCAGCACAGCGGGTTCGGAACCTGCATCGGCTTCCAGCCCGGATTGGTGCTCGCATGCAAGATGTGGCCAGCCGTGCCCGGCGGTCTAATTTTCGGGTCTCTGGCTGAAATCCGGCACGATGTGCGGGATGTCGTCGATGCCGAGGCCGAGCCCCCTCGTAATGCCATAGAAGATGCCAAGAAGAACCATCGTGACGATCGTCGTCCGCAGCACGGCGCGCAGCATATGGGGTCCGCGCGGCGCGCTGGGTACCGTGCCCAGCGTCACGTCCTCATCCTCGTCCTGCGTCCTCAGACTGAACGGCAGGATGGCGAACAGCACTACCCACCATGTGATGAAGAACAGGGCGAGGAACGAAACCCAGCTCATGCTTGCTCCAGTTCGACCAGCGTGCCGAAGAAATCCTTGGGATGCAGGAACAGCACCGGCTTGCCATGCGCGCCGATCTTCGGGTCGGCGTCGCCAAGGACGCGGGCGCCGCTGGCCTTGAGGTGATCACGCGCGGCAAGAATGTCGTCGACCTCGTAGCAGACATGATGCATGCCGCCCGAGGGGTTCTTCTCGAGGAATGCCGCGATCGGCGAATCCTCGCCGAGCGGCTCCAGCAATTCGATCTTGGTGTTGCCGACATCGACGAACACCACCGTCACGCCATGCTCCGGCAGCGCCTGCGGCGCGCTCACCCGAGCGCCGAGCGTATCGCGATAGGCCGCCGTCGCCGCGGCCAGATCCGGCACGGCAAGCGCGACATGGTTCAGGCGTCCGAGCATAGGTTTTCCTCAGGGCAGTAAGGCAATAGGGCAGTATGGGAGTAGGGAAAAACTACTTTCTCCCCCTACTGCCGTACTGCCGTACTGCCCTACTCCCCTATTCCCTTACCTTGTGACGAACACCGTCACCAGCGGCTTCTTGCCCCAGGCTTCATTGGCGGCGCCGCGGACGGCGCGGCGCACTGCCTCCTGCACGAGGTCGAGATCTCTTCGGCGCTGACGGGGGATGGAGTCCACGGCGCCGATTGCCGCATCGATCATCAGGTCTTCCAGGCTCTCGCCGCGGGCATCGGCCTCGGCGACGCCGATGGCGACCAGATCGGGATCGCCGGCGAGCTCATACCTGTCGTCGAGCACGACATTGACCGCGACATGGCCGGCAAAGGACAGCTTGCGCCGGTCGCGAATGCCCATCGCCTGGTCGGTGCCGATCAGCCTGCCGTCCTTGTAGATGCGGCCGAACGGCACCTGGTCGATGATCGTCGCCGTACCGGGATAGAGCCGCAGCATGTCGCCGTCGCGGACCTGCGCCACCTGGCCGATGCCGGACACCGACATCAGCGACCCCTGCGCCACCAGATGCGCCGCCTCGCCATGCACCGGCACGCCGATCTGCGGGCGCACCCATTGATACATCTTGCGCAATTCGCTGCGACGCGGATGTCCGGAGACATGCACCAGCGCATCGCCGTCCTCGATGATCTTGATGCCGAGATCGATCAGCCGGTTCTTGATCTCGAGAATCCCCTTCTCGTTGCCGGGGATGGTGCGCGAGGAAAACACCACCGTGTCCCCTGCCGTCAGCGACACCGATTTCATCTCGTCGCGCGACAGTTTTGCCAAGGCCGCAAGCGGCTCGCCCTGGCTGCCGGTGCAGATGATGACGAGGTTTTCGCGCGGGATGAAGCCAAAGTCCTCCTCGGCGATGAATTCGGGCAGCCCGTCCATATAGCCGAGCTCGCCGGCAACATCGATGACGCGCTTCAGCGAGCGGCCGAGCACCAGGCACTGGCGGCCGGCATCGCGTGCCGCCTTGGCAATGGAGACGATACGCCCGACATTGGAGGAAAAAGTGGTGACCGCGACCCGGCCCTTGGCGCTCTGGATGACGCCCTTGAGGCCCTCGCCCACCGCCACTTCCGATGGCGACTCCCCTTCCCGCAGCGCATTTGTGGAATCGCAGATCAGCGCCAGCACGCCGTTGTCGCCATAGGCGCGGAAGCGGGCCTCGTCGGTCATCGGCCCGATCGTCGGCGCCGGATCGATCTTCCAGTCGCCGGTATGGATGACGGTGCCGGCCGGCGAGGTGATCGCCAGCGACATCGGTTCGGGGATCGAATGCGCGACCGGGATGGCCTCGATCTCGAACGGGCCGATGCTGAATTTTTCGCCGGCGCGGTAGATCGTCACCGGGATTTTCGGTGCACCTTGCACGCCCTGCCGCTTGGCTTCCAGCAATCCAGCGCCGAACGGCGTCATCCAGACCGGCGCCTTGAGCTTCGGCCATGTGTCGAGCAGCGCGCCGTAATGGTCCTCATGCGCGTGCGTGATGACGATGCCGCGCAGATTGGCGATGTTCTCCTCGATGAAGCGCGTGTCTGGCAGCACTAGGTCGACGCCGGGCAGGCTGGCATCGGGAAAGGTGACACCGACATCGACGACGATCCATTCGCGCGCATTGGCCGGGCCGTAGCCATAGAGGGCGAAGTTCATGCCGATCTCGCCGACGCCGCCGAGCGGCACGAAGACGAGTTCGGCGTTTTCCGCTGTCGCCATGATCTTTCCTTTCCTGGCCGGTCAAGCCAAGCCCTTCCAAACGGGGCCGGTCAAACCTGACCCGTCAAAACTGGGCCGACGCGACTGCACCGAAATGCACATCGCCGGCGGCGATCGTCAGAACCGAACCCTCATCGTCGCGGATCACGAAACGGCAGTCCTCGTCAATGGTCTCGAACGTGCCGCGCACCACATTACCGTCAATTCTGACAGCAACCTGCCCGCCAAGCCCTGCCGCGCGCGCCAGCCAGCGCCGCCTGACGGCGGAAAGCCCGCGCCCATCATTCCACAGCCGCGCATTCTCGCTCCAGGCATCCGACAGCGCCAGAAACAACGTCTCGGCATCGCAAGCAGCGCCCAGCGCGCTGAGCGACGTCGCCGGATAAGGCAAATCTTTGGGATAAGCCACAACATTGACACCGATGCCCACAGCCACCGCGAAGCGATCGCCTTCGAGTATCGCCGATTCCAGAAGGATGCCGGCAAGCTTGGCGCCGGAGGCGAGCACATCGTTTGGCCATTTCAGCTCGAAACGGTTTCTTCCATCGCTGCCGCCGTCGAGGCCGATTGCGATCCGGCCCTTCGGCACGACGGCGTCGAGCGCATCGGCCAGCGCCAGGCCGGCGACGAAGCCGAGCGTCGCGGCCAAACGAAGTTCGGCATTGGTGACCACCAGCAGCGTCGCCGCCAGATTGCCCTCGGGCGTCGCCCAGACCCGGCCTCGCCGGCCACGCCCGCTTTCCTGTTTTTTTGAAACGACCCAGAGCTTGCCCGGATCCCCCGCCCGCGCATGGTCCAGCGCCAGCGCATTGGTGGAGCCGACCGTGTCATGTGCCTCGAGCCGGAATCCTTCCGAGGCCGCTGTTGGAGCCAGCCGAAATGCCATCCCGTCAGAAAAATGTCTTGGCAGCGGCTTCGGCATAGGTGCCGATCGGCCCGCCGATCAGCACGTAGAACAGCACGAAGGCGCCGCAGACGCCGAGCACGACGCGAAGCTCGGTCGCCATAGGCACGAAGCCGCCGACCGGTTCGTCGAACCACATGATCTTGATGATGCGCAGATAATAATAGGCGCCCACCACCGAGGCCAGCACGCCGATGATCGCCAGCGCGTAGAGGTTGGCGTTAATGGCGGCGAGGAACACGTACCACTTCCCCCAGAAGCCGGCCAGCGGCGGGATGCCGGCCAGCGAGAACATCAGGATGGTGAGGATCGTCGCCATGATCGGATTGGTCGACGACAGGCCGGCGAGATCGCTGATCTGCTCGACATTGCCTTCCTTGCGCCGCATGGCGAGGATGAAGGCGAAGGTGCCGAGCGTCATCACCAGATAGATCAGCATGTAGATAGCGACGCCGCGCACGCCGGCCTGGCTGTTGGCGGCGAGGCCGACCAGCGCGTAGCCCATATGGCCGATGGAGGAATAGGCCATCAGCCGCTTGATATTGGTCTGACCGATAGCCGCGAAGGCGCCGAGCACCATCGAGGCGATCGAGATGAAGACGATGATCTGCTGCCAGTCGGCGGCGATCGGCTTGAACGCGCCCATGGTGACGCGCACGATCAGCGCCATCGCCGCCATCTTCGGCGCCGCGGCGAGAAAGGCCGTCACCGGCGTCGGCGCGCCTTCATAGACGTCGGGCGTCCACATGTGGAACGGCACCGCCGATATCTTGAAGGCGAGACCGGCCAGCACGAAGACCAGGCCGAAGACGAGGCCAAGCTGCCGCTCGCCGCCGCCCAGCGCCGTGGCGATTTCCTGGAACCCGGTGTTGCCGGTGTAGCCGTAGACGAGACTGATGCCGTACAGCAGCATGCCCGACGACAACGCGCCGAGGACAAAATATTTCAAACCCGCCTCGGTCGAGCGCAGATTGTCCCGGTTGATCGCCGCCAGCACGTAGATCGCCAGCGACTGCAATTCGAGGCCGAGATAAAGCCCGATCATGCCGTTGGCCGAGATCATCAGCATCATGCCGAGCGTGCACAGCAGGATCAGCACCGGATATTCGAACTTGTCGAAATGCTCCGCCTTGGCGAAGCGCATCGACATGACCAGCGTCACCGCCGACCCGATCAGCGCCAGCACCTTCATGAAGCGGGCGAAGGGATCCTGGACGAAGGCTTCGCCGTAAGCGTTGCCCTGCCCGGTGGAAAAGATCGTCCAGACGCCGGCAACCACCAGGACGGCGACGGCAAGGCCGCTCACCGTGGTGGTGGTGTTGGCGCGCGAATAGGCGCCGAGCATCAGCAGCGCCAGGGCGCCAGTGGCGAGGATCAGCTCTGGTGTCGACAACGACAGGCTGGAGAGAAGGTCCGGCGTCATGGTTCGCAAAACCTCTCAGTCAGTTAGCCGCCGCGGTCTGCGCGGTGTCGATGGATGCGGTGACATTGGTGACGAGCGCCTTGACCGATTCGGCCGTCGCGTCGAAGACCGGCGCCGGGTAGACGCCGAAGAAGATGACCAGCGCGGCCAGCGGGTAGATGATCACCTTCTCGCGCGCCGACAGGTCGAGCAGGCCTTTCAGGCTGTCCTTGGTCAGCGCGCCGAAGATCACCCGGCGATAGAGCCAGAGCGCATAGGCGGCCGACAGGATGACGCCGGTGGCGGCGAAGAACGCCACCCAGGTGTTGACCCGGAACACGCCGAGCATGGTCAGGAACTCGCCGACGAAGCCGCTGGTGCCGGGCAGGCCGACATTGGCCATGGTGAAGATCATGAACACGGTAGCGTATTTCGGCATGTTGTTGACCAGCCCGCCATAGGCGTCGATGTCGCGCGTGTGCAAGCGGTCGTAGATGACGCCGACGCAGAGGAATAGCGCGCCGGAGACGAGGCCGTGCGACAGCATCTGGAAGATCGCCCCCTGGACGCCTTCCTGGTTCATCGCGAAGATGCCCATGGTGACGAAGCCCATATGGGCGACCGACGAATAGGCGATCAGCTTTTTCATGTCCTCCTGCATCAGCGCCACCAGCGAGGTGTAGATGATGGCGACCACGGACAGCGCGAAGACCAGCGGCGCGAACATCTCCGAGGCGATCGGAAACATCGGCAGCGAAAAGCGCAGGAAGCCGTATCCGCCCATCTTGAGCAGGATGGCGGCCAGGATCACCGACCCGGCGGTCGGCGCCTCGACATGCGCGTCCGGCAGCCAAGTGTGCACCGGCCACATCGGCATCTTCACGGCAAAGGAGGCAAAGAAGGCGAGCCATAGCCAGGTCTGCATGGTGGCCGGGAAGTTGTGCGTCAGAAGCGTCGGAATGTCGGTGGTGCCGGACTGGAAGAACATCGCCATGATGGCGAGCAGCATCAGCACCGAGCCGGCCAGCGTGTAGAGGAAGAACTTGAACGAGGCATAGACGCGCCGCTTGCCGCCCCACACGCCGATGATGATGAACATCGGGATCAGGCCGGCTTCGAAGAAGACATAGAACAAAACGATGTCGAGCGCGCAGAACACGCCGATCATCAGCGTCTCCAGCAGCAGGAAGGCGATCATGTAGGCCTTGACGCGTTGCTCGATCGATTCCCACGAAGCCAGGATGCACAGCGGCATCAGGAAGGTGGTCAGGATGACGAACAGCATGGAGATGCCGTCGACGCCCATATGGTAGGAGATGCCGGAATCCAGCCAGGCAAACTTCTCGACGAACTGGAAGCCAGGCTCCGAATTGTCGAAGCCGGTCCAGATGAACAGCGAGATGATGAAGGTGATGCTCGTCGTCCACAACGCGATGGCGCGGATGTTGCGGCGGGCATTTTCGCTGTCGTCACGCACGAACAGGATGAGCAGCACACCAACCAGCGGCAGGAAGGTGACCAGCGAGAGGATCTTCATCAGAGCATCATCCAGGTGACGAGTGCGGCAACGCCGATCAGCATGGCGAAGGCATAGTGATAGAGGTAGCCGGTCTGCAGCTTGACGACCCGGTTGGTGACGTCGACGACGCGCGCCGAAACGCCGTCCGGACCAAGTCCGTCGATGACGGTGCCGTCACCGGTCTTCCACAGGAAGTGGCCGAGGCGTTTTGCCGGCCGCACGAACAGGAGGTCGTAGAGTTCGTCGAAATACCACTTGTTGAGCAGGAAGGCGTAGAGCCCGCGATGCTGCGCCGCCAAATTCTTCGGCATTTCCGGCGCGCGGATGTAGAATTGCCAGGCAATCGCAAAGCCGATCAGCATGGCGATGAACGGCGCCAGCTTCACCCATAACGGCACTTCGTGGATGTCGTGCAGAATATGGTTTTCCGGCAGCGTGAACAGCGACGCCTTCCAGAACTCGGCATAGCCCTCGCCGATGAAGGCGCCATGGAAGATCAGGCCGGCGAACAGCGAGCCCGCCGCCAGGATGAACAGCGGCACCAGCATGACCGGCGGCGATTCATGGACATGGTGCATCACCTCGTGGCTCGCCCGCGGCTGGCCGTGGAAGGTCATGAAGATCAGCCGCCAGGAATAGAAGCTGGTGAAGCAGGCGGCGACGACCAGCAGCACGAAGGCAAGGCCGGCGACCGGATTGTGCGCGGCAAAGGCGCTTTCGATGATCGCGTCCTTGGAGAAGAAGCCGGCGGTGCCGATGACCGTCACCGGGATACCGACGCCGGTCAGCGCCAGCGTACCGATCACCATCATCCAGTAGGTCTTCGGAATGAGCGTTCTGAGGCCACCCATCCTGCGCATGTCCTGCTCGTCGGAGACGGCGTGGATCACCGAGCCCGAGCCGAGGAACAGCAGCGCCTTGAAGAAGGCATGGGTGAACAGATGGAAGATCGCCGCGCCATAGGCACCGACACCAAGCGCCACGAACATGTAGCCGAGCTGCGAGCAGGTCGAATAGGCGATGACGCGCTTGATGTCGTTCTGGACGAGGCCGACGGTCGCCGCGAAGAAGGCGGTGAAGGCGCCGATGAAGGTGACCACGATTAGCGCCGAATGCGACAGTTCGAACAGCGGCGACAGCCGCGCCAGCATGAACACGCCGGCGGTCACCATGGTGGCGGCATGGATGAGCGCCGAGACCGGCGTCGGGCCTTCCATAGCGTCCGGCAGCCAAGTGTGCAGCGGCACCTGTGCCGACTTGCCCATAGCGCCCATGAACAACAGCAGGCAGACGACGGTCATCGCAGCCTGCTTGTCGAGCGCATAGCCGAGGAAGGTCAGCACGGCTGCGCCCTCGGGGGCGCCTTCGGCCGGAATGAACGTCGCCGCATTGGCAAAGATGGTGCCGAGATTGACCGAGCCGAACAGCACGAACACGCCAAAGATGCCGAGCGCGAAGCCGAAATCGCCGACACGGTTGACGACGAAGGCCTTGATCGCGGCGGCATTGGCCGATGGCTTCTTGTACCAGAAGCCGATCAAGAGATAGGAGGCGAGGCCGACGCCTTCCCAGCCGAAGTACATCTGCACGAGGTTGTCGGCCGTCACCAGCATCAGCATGGCAAAGGTGAACAGCGACAGATAGGCGAAGAAGCGCGGCCGGTTCGGGTCGTGATGCATGTAGCCGATCGAGTAGATGTGAACCAGCGCCGACACCGTGTTGACGACGACCAGCATAACCACCGTCAGCGTGTCGATGCGCAGTGCCCAGGCGGCCTCTAGCCCGCCCGACTGGATCCAGCGCAGCACCGGCACGGTGAACACTTCGCCCTCGCCGAAGCCGACCGAGAATAAGGCGACCCACGACAGCACGGCTGATATCACCAGCAAGCCGGAGGTGAGGTATTCGGACGCCTTGGCGCCAAGCGACGTGCCGAACAGGCCGACGATCAGGAAGCCGAGCAGAGGAAGGAAGACGATGGCCTGATACATGGTGGTTTCCGTCAACCCTTCATCATGTTCACGTCTTCGACCGCGATCGAACCGCGGTTGCGGAAGAAGACGACGAGAATGGCGAGGCCGATCGCAGCTTCAGCCGCTGCGACCGTCAGCACGAACATCGCAAACACCTGTCCGACGAGATCACCGAGTGCTGCCGAGAAGGCGACGAAATTGATGTTGACCGCGAGCAGGATCAGCTCGATCGACATCAGGATGACGATGATGTTCCTGCGGTTGAGAAAAATGCCGAACACGCCGAGCGTGAATAGGATCGCCGATACGGTCAGAAAATGTGCGATGCCGACGACCATGGCCAAATCAAACCTTTCCCGGCGTTTGTTGAATGATTGAACGCGCAGATACGATGGCGTCCAACAGACTGTTTATTGCAGAAGCCTCGAAGGTGACTGTTGCATCATTCCGACCTGGTGCCTGCACGTAGGAAAAGTCCTGGCTCCTGATGTTAAGCGTCAATTTCCCATCGCGATTCCAGACAAATACCGACGCCTTTTTGGCGGAAGCAACTGACTTGGAGTAAATCTCCTCCCCCCAGTATTTTTTCTTCAAACGGTCGAACATTGTCAGATTCCTTCGCCCGTCTTGACCTTGCGGATTTCCATTCCCGTTGCCGGCGTGCGGCCGACCTGGGCTGATATCGACTGCCGCTTGACGCCCGGCTTGTGGCGCAGCGTCAGCACGATGGCTCCGATCATGGCGACCAGCAGCACAAGGCCTGCGATCTGGAAATAGTAGAGGTAGTCCGTATAGAGGATGTCGCCGAGCGCTGCCGTGTTCGAGCGCGCGGCAAGGTCCGGAATGGGTTTCGAAACCGTCGCGGCCAGTTGCGGCGCGAACGTATAGCCGCCGAGCACGACGATCAGCTCAGCCGCCAGGATCAGCCCGACCAGCGCGCCGATCGGCGCGTATTGCAAGGCGCCTTCCTTCATTTCGGCGAAATCGACGTCCAGCATCATGACGACGAACAGGAACAGCACCATAACCGCGCCGACATAGACGACGAGCAGGATCATCGCCAGGAACTCAGCGCCGGTCAGCATGAACAGGCCCGCGGCATTGAAGAAGGTCAGGATCAGGAACAGCACCGAATGCACGGGATTGCGCGCCGAAATGACCATGAACGCCGACGCCACCGCGACAAAGGCGAAGAGGTAGAAAAAGGCCGCCTCTAGTCCGTTCAGCATGGGTTCCCCCGGGGTTCCTGTCCGAACAGGACGTTCGTCCTGTTCGATTTTTGCCACCGCCTCCGGTCGGCAAGTTGCGTGTTCCTATCGCATGTTTCGATCGGGTTCAAAGACCCGATCGAAAAGAAACATGCGACACTTTCAATTCCGGAGGATGATCTTGTCCGAAAAGTCTGCAACTTTTCGGGATCATCCTCTGAACGAGGCCCTTCGCCTCGTCCATGCGTCAAATGTCAGCGGTACGGCGCATCCAGCGAGATGTTGCGCGCCAGTTCGCGCTCCCAGCGGTCGCCATTGGCCAGCAGCTTGTCCTTGTCGTAATACAGTTCCTCGCGCGTCTCGGTCGCGAATTCGAAATTCGGCCCCTCGACGATGGCGTCGACCGGGCAGGCCTCCTGGCAGAAGCCGCAATAGATGCACTTCACCATATCAATATCGTAGCGCACCGTGCGGCGGGTGCCGTCGTTGCGGCGCGGGCCGGCCTCGATTGTGATCGCCTGCGCCGGGCAGATCGCCTCGCACAGTTTGCAGGCGATGCAGCGTTCCTCGCCGTTCGGATAGCGGCGCAGTGCATGCTCGCCGCGAAAGCGCGGGCTGGTCGGCCCCTTCTCGTGCGGATAGTTGATCGTCTCCTTCGGCGCGAAGAACTGGCGCATCGACAGGAAGAAGGCGCTGGCGAAATCCTGCAGGAGCAGCGACTTTGCGGCTTGGGCTAGAGCAGACATCACGCAAACCCTGTGATCTTGAGGAACGCGGCGACAATCACCACCATCGCCAGCGAGATCGGCAGGAAGACCTTCCAGCCGAGCCGCATCAGCTGGTCGTAGCGGTAGCGCGGCACGAAGGCCTTCACCATCGAGATCATGAAGAACACCAGGCAGACCTTGAGGACGAACCAGATCAGGCCCGGCACCCAGGTGAAGGGAGCGAAGTCGAAGGGCGGCAGCCAGCCGCCGAGGAACAGGATGGTGGCCAGCGCGCACATCAGCACGATGGCGACATATTCGCCGAGGAAGAACAGCAGGAACGGCGTCGACGAATATTCGACCATATGGCCGGCGACGAGTTCCGATTCGGCTTCCACAAGGTCAAAAGGCGGGCGGTTCGTCTCGGCCAGCGCCGAGATGAAGAAGATGACGAACATCGGGAACAGCGACAGCCAATGCCAGTCGAGGAAGGTGTTGGGCAGGCCGATCCGTGTGCCCAGCCCGTCCTGCTGCGACAGCACGATATCGGACAGGTTGAGCGAGCCGACGCAAAGCAGCACGGTGACGATGACGAAACCGATCGAGACTTCGTAGGATACCATCTGCGCCGCCGAGCGCAGCGCGCCGAGGAACGGGTATTTCGAGTTGGACGCCCAGCCGCCCATGATCACGCCATAGACCTCGAGCGAGGAGATGGCGAAGACATAGAGGATGCCGACATTGACGTTGGCGATCGCCCAGCCCTCATCGACCGGGATCACCGCCCAGGCCGAGATCGCCAGAACCGCCGACACCAGCGGCGCCAGGAGAAAAACGCCCTTGTTGGCGCCGGATGGGATCACTGGTTCCTTGAACACAAACTTCAGAAGGTCGGCGAAAGCCTGCAGCGTGCCCCATGGGCCGACGACGTTCGGACCGCGGCGCAACTGCACCGCCGCCCAGATCTTGCGGTCCGCGTACAGGATGTAGGCGACGAAGATCAACAGCACGACGATCAGCACGACCGACTTCAGCAGGATGGCCAGCGCCGGCAGCACGTAGAAGGAGAAGAAGGTGTCCATGCTTATTCCGCCGCCTGCCTGAAGCCGTTTTTCGCCAGCGCCGAGCATTCCGCCATCACAGCGGAAGCCCGCGCGATCGGGTTGGTCAGGTAGAAATCCTTGACCGGCGAGGTGAAGTTGCCCTTGTTCAGCCGCCCGCCGAGCTTCGCCACCCTGGCGATATCGTCAGCGTTGCCGGCCGCGACCTGGTCGATGCGGGCGAGATGCGGGTATTCGCCATAGAGTTTTGCGCGAAGCTGCGGCAGTGAATCGAACGACAGCTTCTTGCCCAGCACATCCGACAGCGCCCGCAGGATCGCCCAGTCCTCGCGCGCATCGCCCGGCGCGAAGCCGGCACGGTTGGTCTGCTGCACGCGGCCCTCGGTGTTGACGTAGGTGCCCGACTTTTCGGTATAGGCGGCGCCCGGCAGGATGACGTCGGCGCGGTGCGCGCCGTGGTCGCCATGCGTGCCGATATAGACGACGAAGGCGCCGCCGGTCTTGGCCATGGCGATCTCGTCGGCGCCGAGCAGGAACAGCACGTCCATGTCGCCCAGCATGCCGGCGACGTTCTTGCCGCCCTCGCCCGGCACGAAGCCGACATCAAGACCGCCGACACGCCCCGCCGCAGTGTGCAGCACGGCAAAGCCGTTCCAGTCGGCTCTCGCGGCATTGACGGCCAGGCTAAGCTTCGCCGCCTGGCCGAGCACGGCCGCGCCGTCGGAGCGCGACAGCGCGCCCTGACCGACGATAACAAGCGGATGCGTCGCCTTCTTCAGCACCTGGAAGAATTTGCCATTGCCGTCGGCCAGATCCTTCAGCGATTCCGTTCCGGCGCCGAGTTGTTCATAGTCGTAGCGCGTATCGCCGACATCGCCGATGACGCCGACCGGCAGGTTGCCGACCCGCCAGCGCTTGCGGATGCGGGCGTTGAGCAAGGACGCCTCGAAGCGCGGATTGGCGCCGATGATCAGCACCGCGTCCGCCTGCTCGATGCCCTCGATGGTGGGGTTGAAGATATAGCTTGCCCGGCCGAGCGACGGATCGAGCGCGGCACCATCCTGGCGGCAGTCGGTGTTCTTCGAGCCGAGCGACGCCATCAGCAGCTTCAGCGCATAGATCTCCTCGACGGCGGTAAGATCGCCTGATATGGCGCCGATCTTGTCGGGTGCGGTACTCGACACCGCTTCCTTGATCGCGGAGAAAGCCTCGGCCCAGCTTGCCGGGGCCAGCTTGCCGTTCTTGCGTACGTATGGCCGGTCGAGGCGCTGGGTGCGCAAGCCGTCCCAGATGAAGCGGGTCTTGTCGGAAATCCACTCCTCGTTCACCGCCTCGTTGGTACGCGGCAGGATGCGCATTACCTCGCGGCCTCTGGAATCGACGCGGATCGCCGAGCCGACGGCGTCCATCACGTCGATGGATTCGGTCTTGGTCAGTTCCCACGGCCGCGCCTGGAAGGCGTATGGTTTGGAGGTCAGCGCACCGACCGGGCAAAGGTCGATGACGTTACCCTGCAGTTCCGAGGTCATCGCGCTTTCGAGATAGGTGGTGATCTCGGCGTCCTCGCCGCGGCCGATCAGGCCGAGCTCTGAAATGCCGGCGATTTCGGTGGTGAAGCGGACGCAGCGCGTGCAATGGATGCAGCGGTTCATGATCGTCTTGACCAGCGGCCCGATATATTTGTCTTCGACCGCCCGCTTGTTCTCGTGATAGCGCGAGGAATCGACGCCGAACGCCATCGCCTGGTCCTGCAGGTCGCACTCGCCGCCCTGGTCGCAGATCGGGCAATCCAGCGGATGGTTGATCAGCAGGAATTCCATCACGCCTTCCCTGGCCTTCTTGACCATCGGCGTGTTGGTGAAAATTTCCGGCGTTTCGCCATTCGGTCCCGGGCGCAGATCGCGCACGCCCATGGCACAGGATGCCTGCGGCTTGGGCGGCCCGCCCTTCACCTCGATCAGGCACATGCGGCAATTGCCGGCGATCGACAGCCGCTCATGGAAGCAGAAGCGCGGCACTTCCGCGCCGGCGTCCTCGGCTGCCTGCAGCAGCGTGTAGTGATCGGGTACAGTAATCTCTTTCCCGTCGACCTTGAGCTTTGCCATGTCGTCTCAAACCCCTGCGGACATTCCGCAATCTTTCTTTCCGGGCGCAACCGAAACCGCGCCCGGCATTGAATTCAATGTTTGGCCGCGGCCAGCACCGCCGCCTGGCCAAGCCAGTCGTCGCGGCCGACGCGGCCCTTGAACGACAGATAATCGTCGACCCAGGCGATCTCTTCCGGCGTCCATGCCGCGATCTGGCCGTATGTCCAGATGCCCAAGCCGTTCAGCACCTCTTCCAGCTTCGGGCCGATGCCCGATATCGCCTTGAGGTCGGCCGGATTTTCCGGACGATCCATAGCCTTGGGCCGCTTGAAATCCTCGGGCATCAACCGGGCCGGAGCGGCGGCCGCATCCACATCCGTTACGTTTCGTGCACCATCCATGCTGTTCGCCGCTATGTCATTCACGTTCTTGGCGAAGGACTGCGCCTCGGCGATCAGGGTTTTCGTCGCCGCCCGCGCCTTGGTCGAGGAGCTTGTCCCTGCCGCCGAAAAGCGTTCGACCCTGGCATCGAAATCGTCGACCACCGGCTGGAACATGCGCTGCGAGGCCTCGGCGGCGCCCGAGAGCACGCCCATCCATACCCCGAAGGCATGATTGGCAAGCCCGATGCCGAGCGCCGACATCGCTGCCGCACCCGCGACAGGGTGCGCCAGGAGATTGACGGCGCTGGCCATCTCCTTCGGCATCATCCTGGTCAGGTCCTGGTTCATTTTTTCGAACGGGTCCAAATCTGGCATCAAATGATTGAGTCTCGAATTCAGCGACATAGGTGGTCTCTCCTGGTCGTTTCTTCCGTATACCCCGGCCTATTCCATCAAATCGGGCATGCGCCCGCATTCCAATCGGGCATTCGCCCGTATTTCGAATTCGTCTCTATTCCGCCGCCACCATCACCGGCTCTGCGCGGTGCGCGTTGCGCGAAAACTCGTCGATACGTCGCTCGACCTCGCCACGGAAATGCCGCATCAGGCCCTGGATCGGCCACGCCGCCGCATCGCCCAGCGCGCAGATCGTGTGGCCTTCGACCTGTTTGGTGACGTCGAGCAGCATGTCGATCTCACGCTTCTGCGCCTCGCCGCGCACCAGCCGCTCCATCACCCGCCACATCCAGCCGGTGCCTTCGCGGCACGGCGTGCACTGGCCGCAGCTCTCGTGCTTGTAGAAGTAGGAAAGCCGGGCAATCGCCTTCACGATGTCGGTCGATTTGTCCATGACGATGACAGCCGCCGTGCCGAGGCCCGATTTCAGGTCGCGCAGCGCATCGAAATCCATCGGCGCGTCGATGATCTGCTCCGCCGGCACCAGCGGCACCGAGGCGCCGCCCGGAATGACCGCCAGCAGATTGTCCCAGCCGCCGCGAATGCCGCCGCAATGCGTCTCGATCAGCTCGCGGAAGGGGATCGACATCGCTTCTTCGACGGTGCACGGATTGTTGACGTGGCCGGAGATGCAGAACAGCTTGGTGCCGACATTGTTGGGCCGGCCGATGGACGAGAACCAGGCAGCGCCGCGGCGCAAAATGGTCGGCGCCACGGCGATCGACTCGACATTGTTGACCGTCGTCGGGCAGCCATACAGGCCGACATTGGCCGGAAATGGCGGCTTCAGCCGCGGCTGGCCCTTCTTGCCTTCGAGGCTTTCGAGCAGCGCCGTTTCCTCGCCGCAGATATAGGCGCCGGCGCCATGGTGCACGTAGATGTCGAAATCGTAGCCGGACGTGTTGTTCTTGCCGATCAGCTTGGCCTCATAGGCCTCGTCGATGGCGCGCTGCAGCGCCTCGCGCTCGCGGATGAACTCGCCGCGCACATAGATGTAGGCGGCGATCGCGCCCATGGCGAAGCCGGCAATCAGGCAGCCCTCGACCAGCGTATGCGGATCGTGGCGCAATATGTCGCGGTCTTTGCAGGTGCCGGGCTCGGATTCGTCGGCGTTGACGACGAGATAGCTCGGCCGGCCGTCGCTCTGCTTGGGCATGAACGACCATTTCAGCCCGGTCGGAAAGCCGGCGCCGCCGCGGCCGCGCAAGCCTGAGGCTTTCATCTCGTTGACGATCCAGTCGCGCCCCTTGGCGATGATGCCGGGCGTGTTGTCCCAGGCACCGCGCGCCATCGCACCGGCCAACGACTTGTCGAAGCGGCCGTAGATGTTGTTGAAGATGCGGTCTCTGTCCTGAAGCATTGTTCGTCCCTCAGACCGGTTTCTTGCCAAAGACGCGGATATATTCGGCGACCCCGCCCTTGGCCAGCGCCTTGGCCTGCTTGACCCAGTCATCGCGCTCGATGCGGCCGTGGAAGCTGAGGTAGCCATCGACCCACTCGCGCTCGGCCTTCTTCCAGGACGCGACTTGCGCATAAGTGAAAATGCCAAGCGAATGCAGGACGCCTTCGGTTCTCGGGCCGACCCCCGAGATCAGCTTGAGATCGTCGACCAGTGCCGGCCTTGCGATGCCGGCCGGACGGTTCTTGTCCTCGAGCGAAGGCTTGGCATTGGTCGTCTTCGCGGCGGCCGTCTTACCGGCAGCGCCGAGCTGCGTGCCCTTGGCTTCCGGCGCCTTGAAAGCAGCCGCTGGCTCAGCCTTGACTATCGGACCGCTGCGCTGTTTCAAAACCTTTTCGACTTCCGGCGCGGCCTTGTTGGCATTGGCGGCCGAATGCCGCGGTGCTCTGACGCTCGCCGCCTTTTCCGTCTCTGGTGCGACCTTTGCCGGAGAAGGCGTCTCCAGCGCCGGGCTGGTTTCGGGCGCATCGGTCTTCGGCTTGCTGGCTTTCGACGGCGCAACGGGGGCAGCCGGTGCCTGTACGGCCGGAGCGGCTGGCGTCGCGACAATTGCCGCTGGTGCTGCCTCCCTGGCGGCCTTGGCGGCTGCCTTGGCTTCCCTGTCGCGGGTCGTCTTCAGGATCGCCTTTTCGCTCTTCAGTGTCGTCAGGCCGGTGATCGGCTCGGAGGTGATGCGGCCGTTCTGCGGCCCCGGCTTCACCGAGGCGCCCTTGCCGGCGTCATAGAGATCGATGATCTCGGCAAGCCGCTCCGGGGTCAAATCCTCGAACGTGTCCTTGAAAATCATCACCATCGGCGCGTTGACGCAGGCGCCAAGGCATTCGACCTCCTCCCACGACAGCGTGCCCTTGTCGTTGGTGTGGAACTGGTCGTGATGGATCTTCGAGCGGCATACATCCATCAGCGCTTCCGAGCCGCGCAGCATGCAGGGCGTGGTGCCGCAGACCTGGATATGCGCGCGGGTGCCGACCGGATTGAGCTGGTACTGCGTGTAGAAGGTCGCGACTTCGAGTCCACGGATATAGGGCATGCCGAGCATGTCGGAGATCGTCTCGATCGCCGCCTTGGTCACCCAGCCTTCCTGCTCCTGCGCCAGCATCAGCAAGGGGATGATCGCCGACTGCTCGCGGCCCTTCGGATATTTCTTGATCCATTGCTTCGCCGCTGCCGCATTCGCCCGGTTGAAGGCGAAGGCGGCTGGCTGGAGGCTGGCTTCTGCGAGACGGCGGACTGACATCTAGCGATCGACCTCACCAAACACGTATAGGTTCGTCATCTTGCTGCAGCCTCCTTACAAAGTTTCGCCGTACCGTCGAAACAGTGGAAAGTCGGCGAATTTGTCATGACAGGCGGGCAAACGCCGGACTTGCCAGTCAATCGAGCGACTAGCCGCACGAGCCCTGCTTTGCCGGAAGCGGCTGCTGATACTTCCGCCTTAGAGAAACTCGCGCCATCCGGCGCTGCGACGCTACACTCGCACGTATCTCTCTTGAAATAGAAAGCATCGACATCGGCAGATTCAGCTGTCGCACTTTCTTGCATGCCAAGCGTGACGTAGCTCCGCTTGAAGTGCTGCTTCACGAGATCGGAAGCATCGATAGACGCCCCGCACTCGAATGCATATGCAGGGTGCCATGCGACAGCAGTGAAGATTAACATTGGGCTCAGAAGGCGAATCACCGATCGACCTCCCCGAACACGATGTCGAGGGAGCCGAGAACGGCGGTGACGTCGGCCAGCATGTGGCCGCGGCACAAAAAGTCCATGGCCTGCAGATGCGCGAAGCCCGGCGCCCGCAGCTTGCAGCGATAGGGTTTGTTGGTGCCGTCCGAGACCAGGTAGACGCCGAACTCGCCCTTCGGCGCTTCAACCGCCGCATAGACCTCGCCGGCCGGCACGCGGTAGCCCTCAGTGTAGAGCTTGAAGTGATGGATCAGCGCTTCCATCGAGCGCTTCATCGCCGCGCGCTTTGGCGGCACCACCTTGCCGTCGAGGTTTGACACCGGCCCCGTGCCTTCCTTGCCGAGCAGCAGGTCGACGCACTGGCGCATGATTTTCGCCGACTGGCGCATCTCTTCCATGCGCACGAGGTAACGGTCGAAGCAGTCGCCGTTCTTGCCGATTGGAATGTCGAAATCCATCTCGGCATAGCATTCGTAAGGCTGCGACTTGCGCAGATCCCAGGCGACGCCGGAGCCGCGCACCATGACGCCCGAAAAGCCCCAGGCCCAGGCGTCGGCCAGCGAGACGATGCCGATATCGACATTGCGCTGCTTGAAGATGCGGTTGCCGGTCAGCAGTGCGTCGAGGTCGTCGAGCGATTTCAGGAACGGATCGATCCAGTTGCCGATATCCTCGACCAGCTGCTGCGGCAGGTCCTGGTGGACGCCGCCGGGCCGAAAATAGGCTGCATGCATGCGCGAGCCACTGGCCCGCTCATAGAATACCATGAGTTTTTCGCGCTCGACGAAGCCCCACAGCGGCGGCGTCAGTGCGCCGACATCCATCGCCTGCGTCGTCACATTGAGGATGTGCGACATGATGCGGCCGATCTCGCAATAGAGCACGCGGATCAGCTGGCCGCGCTTCGGCACCTCGATACCGAGCAGCCGCTCTGCGGCCAGCGCAAAGGCATGCTCCTGGTTCATCGGCG
Source organism: Mesorhizobium sp. WSM4842 (assembly GCF_055901575.1). Taxonomy (NCBI): domain Bacteria; kingdom Pseudomonadati; phylum Pseudomonadota; class Alphaproteobacteria; order Hyphomicrobiales; family Phyllobacteriaceae; genus Mesorhizobium; species Mesorhizobium sp. WSM4842. Next base: position 3,783,877 of record NZ_CM148372.1, on the reverse strand, counting down.
CGCAATAGTCGAGCCGGTCGAGATAGGGCACGGCCTGCAGATAGGTTTTGGCTTCGATCAGCTTTTCAGTGCCGCGATGCAACAGTCCGATATGCGGATCGACGCGATCGACGACTTCGCCGTCCAACTCAAGAACCAGCCTCAAAACACCATGCGCTGCAGGGTGTTGAGGTCCAAAGTTGATGTTAAAATTACGGACGGAGGTTTCAGCCATTCTGGCGTCTCAATTCGTCTTGGCTTTCTCGTCGCCCGGCAGAACGTAGTCCGTCCCTTCCCATGGCGAGAGAAAATCGAAATTGCGGAATTCCTGCTTGAGCTCGACCGGCTCGTAGATGACCCGCTTGGCCTCGTCGTCGTAGCGCACCTCGACGAAACCGGTCAGCGGGAAATCCTTGCGCAGCGGATGACCCTCGAAGCCGTAATCGGTCAGAATCCGCCTGAGATCGGGATGACCCGAAAACAGCACGCCATAGAGATCGTAGGTTTCGCGTTCGAACCAGTCGGCGCCCGGAAACACACTGGTGATCGATGGCACCACAGTCTCTTCGTCCGCCTGCACCTTGAGCCGGATGCGAACATTCTGCTTCGGCGACAGCAGGTGATAGACAACGTCGAATCGCTTGGCCCGCGATGGATAATCGGCGCCGCAGACGTCGATGATCGAGATGAACTGGCATTTTGGATCGTCGCGCAGGAAGCTCACCACCTCGATCAGATCCTGCGGCTCAACCGAGATGGTGAGTTCGCCATATGCAAGCACCGCATCGCCGACCCGGCCGCTCAGCTTCTCGCCAAGATAGATCGAGAGTTCATTCAACGATAGGCTCATGACAACCTCGCAAACCAATCTAGGACCTTATGCGAGTCTTCCGCATCTTTCTCACCAAACCAACCGCTCTCCCTAGCGGCGTCAATGGTCAAAAAAACCTGACATTCATTGTCGTCACCCGGCTCGCCAAAGAACAGCTTTCCGACAAACTGCCGGGTTTCCAGATTTGCGGGGTCCCCGTTTAGGGCAACGCACTCCACAAACAACTTTTCGGTAGCTGCCCCCTGGCCTGACGAAGTAGAGGAAAGCCTGGCCGACATTTCTGCAATCAGGTTCTTAGTTGGATCGCCAAGCGAACGCAGTTTCACGTCGCCATGATAAAAGACTATTCGAGGCTCGTCTGTCGGCTCGGCTTCCCAATCATTCAATAGGATGTCGATGCCAACACCAGCAGCACCAAATTTCGTGTCTATTGAAAGCGCCGAAGAATAAAACCTCGAACCAGAGTCAGTCTCCCCAAATCGCTGGTCAAGCGCTTTGAACATCAAACCCAGCCAAGGCTCGGGGTTGCCATAAATAATCTGAGCTCCATCCATTGTGATTTACCGCTCGATCGTGCCGGTGCGGCGGATCTTCTTTTGCAGCAGAAGGATACCGTAGAGCAGCGCTTCCGCACTCGGCGGACAGCCGGGCACATAGATGTCGACCGGCACGACGCGATCGCAGCCGCGCACCACCGAATAGGAATAGTGGTAATAGCCGCCGCCATTGGCGCAGGAGCCCATCGAGATGACGTAGCGCGGCTCCGGCATCTGGTCGTAGACCTTGCGCAGCGCCGGCGCCATCTTGTTGGTCAGCGTGCCGGCGACGATCATGATGTCCGACTGGCGCGGCGACGCGCGCGGCGCAACGCCGAACCTCTCCGAGTCGTAGCGCGGCATCGAGGTGTGGATCATCTCGACCGCGCAGCAGGCAAGACCGAAGGTCATGAACATCAGCGAGCCGCTGCGCGCCCAGGTGATCAGCGCCTCGGTCGAGGTGACGAGAAAGCCCTTGTCGGCCAGCTCGTTGTTGATCTCGAGGAAGAAAGGATCATTCGCCCCCACTGGCTTTCCGGTGCTGGGGTCGAGAATGCCTTTTGGCTTCGGCGCGACGAGCGTGCCGGAATTGTCGCTCAATCCCATTCCAGCGCTCCTTTCTTCCATTCATAGGCAAAGCCGATGGTCAGCACCGCCAAAAACACCATCATCGACCAGAAACCGAGCATGCCGATCTGGCTGAAAGACACCGCCCACGGAAACAGGAAGGCCACTTCCAGATCGAAGATGATGAACAGGATCGACACCAGGTAGAAGCGGATGTCGAACTTCATGCGGGCGTCATCGAACGAGTTGAAGCCGCACTCATAGGCGGAAAGCTTTTCCGGATCTGGGTTGCGGTAGGCCACCAGGAAGGGTGCGGCAAGCAGCGCCAGGCCGACGACCAGCGCCACGCCGATGAACAGGACGATGGGCAGGTACGAACTCAACAATGCGTTCATGCTGCAGCTTTCCGTTGGCGGCCAATCCACTCTGATTACAGCACCGGACCCACTTGCGGAAGCGTGACAGTTTAACCACTGAACCGTTTTAGGGGGCTCTATGCTGCAACGCGGCGAGGGTTAGCGCAGGGCTTTCGGCGAAGCAAGTCAAACCTTGTTCAAAACACGGTGCTGGGCAGCATATCCGGATAAACTGGTCCGATCCGCTCCTGTTTGATTTCCTTCATTTTTTACTCCAGTTTTCTCTCCTGACATAGATGCCGCCAAAACCCTGCTAGCATGACGCGGAATCATTCGCCCCCAACCTTGGTCGAACGCCAACAGAGTGCCGTCTGCATGAAGGAAAAAATCTCGCTCGCCATGGCCCGGCGCATCGCGCTCGCCGCACAGGGGTTTGCCGATCCTCGCCCTAACAGCACGCCCGATCGCCGCCATCTGGCCCGTGTGCTTGGCCGGACCGGCCTGCTGCAGATCGATTCCGTCAGCGCGGTGGTGCGCGCCCACTATATGCCGCTCTATTCGCGGCTTGGCCCCTACCCGCTTGCGCTGCTCGACAACGCCGCCGTGACGCGCAAGCGCACGGTCTTCGAATATTGGGCGCACGAAGCCTCCTTTCTGCCGGTCGAAACCTATCCGCTGATGCGCTGGCGCATGGAGCGGGCCGAACGTGGCGAGGAAATGTATAACGGACTCGCCAAATGGGGCCGCGAACGCGCCGCCTACATTGAAGACATTTATCGCGAGGTCGTCGAACGAGGGCCGGTCGCCGCATCCGCCCTCGAAGGCCAGAAGGGAAACGGCGGCTGGTGGGGTTGGAGCGACGCCAAGCACGCTTTCGAATGGCTGTTCTGGGCCGGCCGTATCACCACGGCGTCGCGTCGTGGCTTCGAGCGGCTTTACGATCTGCCGGAGCGCGTGCTGCCGCCGGCAATACTCAGTCTGCCGGTGCCCCCTGCTGAGGCTGCGCATCGCGAATTGCTGCGCATTTCCGCGCTCGCCCACGGTGTCGCGACAGCGGGCGACCTGCGCGACTATTTCCGCCTCGCTCCCGCCGACATCAAGGGCCGCATCGAGGAACTGGTCGAGGCAGGTGATCTTTTGCCGGTCCGCGTCGAAGGCTGGGACAAGCCTGCCTATCTTCACAAGGACGCCCGTTTTCCGCGCAAGATCGAGGCGCGCGCGCTGCTCGCCCCGTTTGATCCGGTTGTCTTCGAGCGGGCGCGCACGGAAAGGCTGTTCGACTTCCGCTATCGCATCGAGATCTACACCCCGGCCGAAAAACGCCAATACGGCTATTATGTGCTGCCGTTCCTGCTCGGCGAAAAGATCGTGGCGCGCGTCGACCTCAAGGCCGACCGCCCTGCCGGCGTGCTGCGCGTCCATGCCGCCTATGCCGAGCCCGGCGCCCCGCCGCAAACCGCCGCCGAGCTTTTCGAGGAGTTGAAGCTGATGCAGGATTGGCTCGGCCTGGAACGCATCGAGGTGACGCAAGCGGGTGATTTGGGCCATGCGCTGGCGGATGTCGCGGTTTCGTAAGGGATTGCCGATGTCGGCGCTGCCCCTCATCCGCCTGCCGGCACCTTCTCCCCGTATAGTGACGGGGAGAAGGAAAGCTGCCGCAACCTAGGCGCCCAGCCTTACAACGCTGTAGATTGGCGAAATCCCAAACGAAGTCGTCCTTTCTCCCCGTCACCATACGGGGAGAAATGCCCGGCAGGGCAATGAGGGGCAGCGCCGACATCGAAAATTGCTCTGAAGCGTTTCCCTCGCCGCGTCGTAGACGTGCGTTGACACGACTGCCTGCACAAGCCTAAATCCGGTTCAGACGGTCTCCTCTCGGCAAAGGGAGGAGCCAAGAGGGAATGCGGTGCGAAATCTCGATTTCAAATCCGCGGCTGTCCCCGCAACTGTAAGCGACGAGCCAAGGCCGATAACCACTGGGAAAATCCCGGGAAGGCGGCACCAAGGCGATGACTCGCGAGCCAGGAGACCTGCCGTCTAGGACATAAGAATCCGATCGCCTGGCGGGTTTTCCGGGCAAGGAGCCTGATTTGGAACGCGACAGCAGTTTTTTGGCTGAGACAGCGGGCGTATTGTCCGGCGATAGGGATGCTCTGGCCGACGTCACCGTGATCGTCTGCGCCTCCTGCCGTGACGAGACCGGCTCCGACGGCCATCCTCGCGCCGGCGAATTGTTGGCCGAAGACACGCGCCGCGCTGTATCAGGCGAAAATATCTGTATCCGCACCGTCGAATGCCTTGGCAACTGCAAGCGCCGCCTCAGCGCCGCGATCCTGCGCGACGGCTGCTGGAGCTATGTCTTTGGCGACCTAACCGCGACAAGCGGCGCCGATCTCGTCGCAGGCGCAAAGCTCTTCGCCACCTCGACGGACGGCCTCATTCCCTGGCGCGGCCGCCCCGATTGCCTGAAACGCGGCCTCGTCGCCCGCATTCCTCCCCTCGACCTTGTGAAGGATCAGATATGACCACTTCCGTCTCCCGCGTGCCCTGCACCGTCGTCACCGGCTTCCTCGGCGCCGGCAAGACGACACTGATCCGCCACCTGCTCGAAAACGCCGGCGGCAAGCGGCTGGCCATCATCGTCAACGAGTTCGGCGATATCGGCATCGACGGCGAGATTCTGAAGGGATGCGGCATCGACACCTGCCCTGAGGAAAACATCGTCGAGTTGGCCAATGGCTGCATCTGCTGCACCGTCGCCGACGACTTCGTCCCGGCGCTCGACCAGATCCTGTCGCTATCGCCGAAAGTCGACCATATCCTGATCGAAACCTCCGGGCTGGCTCTGCCCAAGCCGCTGGTCCAGGCCTTCCAGTGGCCGACAGTGAAGAGCCGGGTGACGGTCGACGGCGTCATTGCCGTGGTCGACGGTCCGGCGCTGGCAGATGGCCGCGTTGCCAACGACATGGCCGCCCTGCAGGCGCAGCGCGCGCAGGACGAGACGCTCGACCACGACGATCCGGTCGAGGAGGTGTTCGAGGACCAGCTCGCCTGCGCCGACCTGATCATATTATCGAAGAGCGACCTGATGGACGCCGCCGGCTCGGCCCGTGCCAATGCGATCATCGGCGAGCACACCGCGCGCGCCGTGAAGATCGTGCCGACCTCGCAGGGTAAGGTCGATCCGTCTGTGCTGCTCGGCCTCGGCCTTGCCGTCGAGGACGACATCGAGAACCGCAAGACCCACCACGACGGCGAACTCGACCACGAGCATGACGATTTTGACTCGTTCGTCATCGACATTCCATCGATCGCCAATCCCGATGAGCTGGCTTTGCGCGTCGCCACGGCGGCGGAGGAAGAAGACGTGCTGCGCGTCAAGGGTTTCGTCGAGGTCGGCGGCAAGCCGATGCGGCTGTTGCTGCAGGCTGTCGGTCCGCGCGTCAATCACTATTACGACCGCGCCTGGACCACTGAGGACGATCGCCGCTCGCGCCTCGTCGTCATCGGCCTGAAAGGGCTGAACCGCCCGGCCATCGAGCGTATTCTCGCCGGCTGACCTCAGGCACGAGCCGCGATGCACATCCTCACCACAACATCCGCCTCGCTCGACGATCTCGCCGAGCCTGTTGATCTCAGGCAGACGCCTGCGGATGTCGTGGCGCTGTCTTTCACCGACAGCGATCTGGCCGGGCTGGCGGCGGCGTGGAAAGCAGACGCGGATCGCCTGCCCTCGATGCGGCTGGCGGCTTTGCGCGATCTGCGCCATCCGATGTCCGTCGATCTCTGGATCGACAGCGTCGCCCGGCACGCCAGGGTTATTTTGGTTCGCGTCCTCGGTGGTTACGACTGGTGGCGCTACGGCTGCGACCAACTCGCCTCGACCGCTCGCGCACGCGGCATAAAACTGGCGCTGCTGCCCGGCGAATGCCGCGACGAGGATCTCCGGCTGATCGAATGCTCGACGCTGCCGCGCGAAGAGCTCGACGGCCTGCTCGATTATTTTCGCGAGGGCGGCCCGGAGAATATGACGGCGCTGGTGAATCAGCTGGCGCTGCTGGCGGGACAGGACGCGGCGGTCGTGGAGCCGGTTGTCGTGCCGAAGGCGGGCTATTATGAGCCGGGACGGGGGGGCGAGCGCGACGTCCCCCTCCCCCTCGAGGGGAGGGTCCGGCCGCAGGCCGGGGGTGGGGTCGCCTGTGAAGTGCGCCAACAGAAAAAAACGTCGAGCACTGCCGCAACGACCCCACCCGGCCCTACGGGCCACCCTCCACTCGAGGGGGACGTCGTGCCCATCCTCTTCTACCGTTCGATGCTGCTCGCCGCCGATGTCGCGCCGATCGACGCATTGTTCGAAGCACTCGGGCAGCGCGGCATCATCCCCGTCCCCATCTTCGTCTCCAGCCTCAAGGACCCGGCATCGCTCGCCTTTGTCGAGACCGCGCTTGCCACGCTGAAACCTGCCGCCATCATCACCGCCACGGCCTTCGCCTCCGGTGCTGAGCCCGGCGTCGAAACCCTGTTCGACCGCGCCGGCGTGCCGGTATTCCAGGTCATCGTCGCGACGACACGCCGCGATATCTGGCAAAGCAATCAGCGCGGCCTGGCGCCTGCCGACCTCGCCATGCATGTCGTCCTGCCCGAACTCGACGGCCGCATTCTCGCCGGTGCCATTTCCTTCAAGGGAGAAAGCGGGGTCGATCCCGCATTGGCCTTCCGCGCGTTCGCCAACCGGCCGGAGCCGGACCGCGTCGCGCAGGTGGCGAACCGTGTCGAAGCTTTCATCCGCCTGCAGCGCACGCCGCGCGAAAAACGCAAGCTGGTCATCCTGATCCCCGACTATCCGAGCGCCCCCGGCCGCACCGGCTACGCCGTCGGCCTCGACGTGCCGTCCAGCGTGCTGGCGATGCTGCACGACCTGAGCGAACAGGGCTACACCGTTGAAGGGATTCCGCAAACGCCGCGCGCGTTGCTGGGTGAGCTAGAGTCGGCCGACCAAGGGTTAGCCTTGAAGGAGTATCTGACGTTCTCGAAGGAATTGCCGCCGGCGGCCATCGCTGCGGTAGAGGCCGCATGGGGTAATGCGGCATATGAGACAGTTTTGTGCGAGTCGCCCCCCTCTGTCCTGCCGGACATCTCCCCCTCAAGGGGGGAGATTGCGCTGTCGTCGCTGCTTTCGCCAATTACCAAGGATGTTAAGGAAGAGCCGTCGGCGGAACTGCCGATCTCCCCCCTTGAGGGGGAGATGTCAGGCAGGACAGAGGGGGGTGTTCAAGCGCCTACCGCGGCAAATTTCCCCTTCCGCGCCGCGACCTTCGGCAACATCACCGTAGCACTCGCCCCCGATCGCGGGCGCTCGGCCGACCGTCGCGCCGACTATCACGACCCGACGCTGCCGCCTCGACATGCGCTGATCGCCTTCGGCCTTTGGCTGCGCAAGACGGTCGGCGTCCATGCCCTCATCCATGTCGGCGCCCATGGCACGCTGGAATGGCTGCCCGGCAAGACCGTGGCACTCGGCGAAAACTGCTTCCCCGAGATCGTCACCGGTTCCCTTCCCGTCGTCTACCCCTTCATCGTCTCCAACCCGGGAGAGGCAGCGCAAGCCAAGCGGCGCATTGCCGCCGTCACCCTCGGCCATCTGCCGCCGCCGCTGACCGGCGCCGGTCTGGACGAAAACCAGCAGCAGCTTGAGCGGCTGGTCGACGAATATGCCCAGGCTGACGGGCTCGACCGCCGCCGCCGCGATCGCCTGGCGAGGCTGATCGTCGAAACCGCTGAAAAGACCGGCCTCGCGTCAGAGGCGGGCGTCGCCGGAACCGACGCGCCTGATGAGGCGCTGCGCCGCATCGACGCCTGGCTTTGTGATCTGAAGGATTTCGCCATCAAGGACGGGCTGCACATCTATGGCCGCTCGCCCGAGGGCGAAACCGATCCTTTGCGCCGGCAAAGTGCGGAGGCCGAGAAGTCTGCGCTGATCGCGGCCCTCGACGGCGGCCATGTCGCTGCCGGTCCTGCCGGCGCGCCGGCGCGTGGCCGGCGCGATGTCCTGCCCACCGGCCGCAACCTGTTCACATCGGATCCACGCACCATGCCGACGCCGACATCCTTCGATCTCGGCAGGGCGGCCTCCGACGAGGTCTTGCGCAGCTACATGCAATCGCATGGCGACTGGCCGCGCTCGCTGGTCATCGACCTCTGGGGCTCGGCCTCGCTGCGCACCGGCGGCGAAGAGATCGCGCAAGGGCTGGCGCTGATGGGCTGTCGGCCGCAATGGGATTCCGCCACCGGCCGCGTCACCGGCATAGAGGTGCTGCCGCCGGCCACCCTTGGCCGCCCACGCGTCGATGTCACCTGGCGCATTTCAGGCCTGTTCCGCGACATGTTCCCGACCCAGATCGCCCTGATCGATGCGGCCGCCAACGCCGTTGCCGCCCGCGACGAGGATGCATCGGAAAACCCGCTCGCGGCAAAAACCCGCGCGGATGGCAAGGTCAGTCCACGCATTTTCGGCACCTCGCCCGGCACCTACGGCGCCGGCGTCGAGGATTTATTGTCGAGCGGCGACTGGGCCGCGCGCGAAGAGATCGGTCGCGCCTATCTCGACGCCACTTCGCATACCTATGGCGGCGCCGACGGGGAAGGGATTTCGTCGCCAGGCGCTTTTGAGGACCGTATCGCCGAGGCCGACCTTCTCGTCCATACGGGAGACGATCCCGGCCGCGATATTTTGGAAGGCTCCGCCGATGTCGCCTTCATCGGCGGTTTTTCAGCGGCGCTTGCGGCACTCGGCAAGAACGCCGACGTCATCGTGCTCGACACCACGGACCCGCAAAAGCCGAAGCCGCGCTCGGTTGGAGAAGCCGTATCTCGGGTCGTTCGCGCCCGCGCGGTCAACCCGCGCTTCATATCAGGCCAGATGCGGCACGGGCCGCGCGGTGCCTCGGAATTCGCCGAGACGGTCGACCGTCTCGTCGGTTTCGCCGAAACCACTCATGCCATATCGGGCACGCTGATCGAAGCCGTGCACGACGCCTATCTTGGCGATCCCGTGGTTCGTGACTTCATCCTACGCGAGAACCCTTCGGCCGCGAAGGCGATTGCCGAGCGGTTTCTGTCGGCGCGGCGGCGCGGTCTCTGGCATCCGCTGCGCAATTCCATCGATGACGATCTCGCCGCACTGATCGCCGAGGCGCAGGCGCTGGGGGTGGCCGCATGAACGCCTTCTCCCGACGCGGCGCCTGCCCCGCTTTGTGTGCGCCGATGCAGACCGGCGACGGGCTTCTGGTGCGGCTCAGCCCGGTCGCTGGAGGACTCTCGCCGAAATCCTTGATCGGACTCGGTGAATCGGCCTTGTGGCATGGCAACGGCATCATGGAAGTGACCGCACGTGGCAGCCTGCAGATACGCGGCCTGACGCCGGCAAGCGCAAGGCTACTTGCGGCGGAGGTCGACGCGCTCGGCATCGCCGTGCGCACCGGCGTGCGGGTGGAGCACGGACCGCTGGCGGGGCTCGACCCGCAAGAAGTTGCTGACCCGCGCCCATTAGCCGAGCGCATTCGCGCAGCAATTGCTGAAGTTGGGCTGGCACAGCGCCTTGGCCCTAAGGTTTCGGTGATCGTCGACGGAGGTGGACGGCTGACCATGGATGCGGTGACGGCCGATGTCAGGCTGGCTGCGGTGCGGACGGACGCGGCAATTCAGTGGAAGATGTCCGTTGCTGGAGACGGTCAGAGTGCGAAATTCCTCATCACGGTCGAGGAGGATTCGGCCCGTGATATCGCCGTCGCTATTCTAAGGATGGTTGCCGAAAAAGGCCGCGAAGCCCACGCAAGGGATTTGACCGAGAGGCAGCTAAGATCGCTCGCAAGTTGGCATTCCTTCGCGCCCCCCTCTGTCCTGCCGGACATCTCCCCCACGAGGGGGGAGATTGCGCCCTCGTCGCCGCTTTCGCCAATCACCCGAGGTGCTAAGGGGGAGCCGCCGGCGAAGCTGCCGATCTCCCCCCAAGTGGGGGAGATGTCCGGCAGGACAGAGGGGGGCGCGAAGGAACGCCGGCCCATCGGAGTTTTCGATCTGGCCGCCACCGGCACCGCCCTCGGCATCGGCCTGCCCTTCGGCAGCATGCCAGCGCAAAAACTCATCGCTCTCACGCAACAAGCCCTCGCCCTTGGCGCAACCGAAATCCGCCTGGCGCCGGGCCGCGCGCTGCTTTTCCTCGGCCTGCCACCGGCCGCCTGCCCCCAGTTGCGGGACATCGCCACCACCCTCGGCTTCGTCACCGACGCAGCCGACCCGCGCACGAAAATCGCCGCTTGCCCCGGTACGCCGGCCTGCGCCTCCGGCCGGATCGCCACCCGCGACATCGCCGAGACCATCGCGGCAGAAAACCACGACCTCCTCGATGCCTCCGTCACCCTGCACATTTCCGGCTGCGCCAAGGGCTGTGCCCATCCCGGCCCGGCAGCGCTGACACTGGTCGGCGGCGAAAACGGGGCCGGACTTGTCGTGGACGGGACGGCAAAAATCCTTCCCGCCGGATACAGGCCTGGTTATGGCGCCGCGCGCGGCATTGGCCGCATTGCGGCAGCCATCCGCGGCACACGATTTCGAGGCGAGACCACCGCCGCCTGCCTGACAAGGCTTGGCGCGGCCGGTGTCACCGAACTCTACCGACAGGACTGAACATGCCCGCCCACACCGCCTACGACTACATCCATGAGGGCACGGCGATCTATGAGCGCTCCTTCGCCATCATTCGCGCCGAGGCCGACCTGTCGCGGTTTTCCGATGCCGAAGCCGATGTTGCCATCCGGATGATCCATGCCTGCGGCCAGGTCGAGGCTGCTAGGCATTTCTTTTTTTCGGAGGATTTTGTTGCCGCCGCGCGCACGGCGCTGGCAGCCGGCGCGCCGATCTTCTGCGACGCTCAGATGGTCTCGCACGGCGTCACGCGCGCCCGTCTGCCGGCCAGCAACGAGGTAATTTGCACGCTGCGCGATCCGCAAACTTCCGAGATCGCGAAAAAGATCGGCAACACCCGCTCGGCCGCAGCCATCGACCTGTGGGGCGAGCGCATGGCCGGTTCGGTCGTCGCCATCGGCAATGCGCCGACCGCACTTTTCTATCTGCTGGAAAGGCTACGCGACGGCGCGCCCAAACCGGCTGTTATCATCGGCATGCCGGTCGGGTTCGTCGGCGCTGCCGAATCGAAGGACGCGCTGGCCGAGAATTCCTATGGCGTGCCCTACGCGATCGTGCGCGGCAGGCTGGGCGGCAGCGCCATGACCGCTGCAGCACTCAACGCATTGGCGAGGCCGGGCCTGTGAACGCGATTGTAAAAGGCCGGCTTGTCGGCGTCGGCACCGGTCCTGGCGACCCCGAACTGCTGACGCTCAAGGCCGTGCGTGCGCTGGCCGAGGCCGACGTGGTGGCGCATTTCGCCAAGCGCGGCAACAACAGCAACGCGCGCGCCATCGTCGGCGCGCATTTTCGTCCTGATTTGATCGAGTTGCCGCTGCTCTATCCCGTGACCACCGAAATCGACAAGGATCACAGCGATTACCGGTCGCAGATAACGGATTTCTACGAAGAGTCCGCCGAAAAGATCGCCGAGCATCTCAGCGCAGGCAGAATGGTCGCAGTGCTTTCGGAAGGCGACCCGCTGTTCTACGGCTCCTATATGCATCTGCATGTCCGGCTGGCGCACCGCTTTCCTACGGAGGTCGTTCCCGGCGTCACCGCCATGTCCGGCTGCTGGTCGGCGACCGGAACGCCGATCGTCCAGGGCGACGATGTATTGACAGTGCTGCCGGGCACAATGAACGAATTCGAGCTGACCCGCCGCCTTGCCGACACCGACGCCGCCGTCATTATGAAGGTTGGCCGCAACCTGCCCAAGATCAGGCGCGCACTGGAAGCGACCGACAAGCTGGCGCGTGCCGTCTATGTCGAGCGCGGCACCATGTCGGGCGGCGTTTCGATGCGGCTGGCCGACAAGCAGGACGACAAGGCGCCCTACTTCGCCATCGTCCTGGTCGCCGGCTGGTCTGGCCGCCCCGAAGCATTGGTGGAGGCCGGGGCATGAGCGGCCGCCTGACCGTCATCGGCCTTGGCCCCGGCAGTGCCGACCAGGTGACGCCGGAGGCCAGCCGCGCCGTCGCTGAGGCAAAATTCTTCTATGGCTACAAGCCCTATCTCGACCGGCTCGACCTGCGCCCCGACCAGACCCGCGTCGCCTCGGACAATCGCGAGGAGCTTTCCCGCGCCAAGGACGCGCTGGTAAAGGCTGCGCAGGGCCATGATGTCGCCGTCGTCTCGGGCGGCGACCCCGGCGTCTTTGCCATGGCGGCAGCCGTCTGCGAGGCGATCGAGGCCGGCCCGGCCGAATGGCGTGCCGTTGACGTGGCGATGCTGCCGGGCATCACCGCAATGCTCGCGGTCGCTGCCCGCATCGGCGCACCGCTCGGCCATGATTTCTGCGCCATCTCGTTGTCCGACAATCTAAAACCCTGGGACCTGATCGAGCTGCGCCTGCTGGCGGCGGCGGGCGCCGGCTTCGTCATCGCGCTCTACAATCCGATCAGCAAGGCTCGCCCCTGGCAGCTTGGCCGCGCCTTCGAATGCCTCACAGCGATCCTGCCCGGCACCACGCCGGTCGTCTTCGGCCGTGCCGCCGGCCGCCCCGACGAGCGCATCGAGGTCGTTCTGCTGGCGGAAGCCGATGCGGAAAAGGCCGACATGGCGACCTGCATCATCATCGGCTCGCCGGAAACCAGGATCATCAAGCGCGGTGAAAAACCGGCGCTGGTCTACACGCCGCGTTCGGCGGCGGGCCCAAGAAAATGACTGACCAGAAAATGATCGACCATTGCGGCAAGCGCTTCGACGGTTTCCGCCGACGGGACATCCGGCAGCGCCGGCCTGCGGATCATGACCACCTCGATGCCGAGTGCCCGCGCTGCGGCGATCTTGCCGTAGGTCGCCTCGCCGCCGCTGTTCTTGGAAGCGACGACGTCGATGCGGTGTTCCAGAAGCAGTGCACGTTCGTCGGCTTCCCGGAACGGCCCGCGCGCCAAGAGATAGGTCGCATCGGGCACAGCGAGCCTTGGCTCGACCGGATCGACGCTGCGGATGAGATAGTGATGTTGGGGTGCGGCCTCAAAGGCGGCGACCTCCTGCCGTCCGAGCGCCAGGAAGACGCGGCGTGGAGCCGATCCCAGCACCTTCACCGCGTCGGTTACTCCATCGACGAGCGTCCAGCGGTCGCGTTCGGCTGGCTCCCAACCTGGGCGCCTGAGCGCAACGATCGGCACACCGGCCCCATGCGCCGCTTCCGCGGCATTGGCGGAGATTTGCGACCCATAGGGATGCGTGGCGTCGACCAGCAGCTCGACGCGAGTGTCGCGGAGGTAGGCAGCCAGCCCGTCGGCGCCGCCGAAACCACCCACCCGCGTCGGCACGCCCTGCGCCGCCGGGCTTTCAGTGCGGCCGGCCAGCGACAGCGTGAGCGAGACATCGGCGCGCGCGGCCAGCTTTCCCGCCAGTTGCCGCGCTTCGGTGGTTCCGCCGAGGATCAGAATGCGGTTGGTCATCATGCCTGCTGAAACTCAATCGCGCGCCGCCTGGCTCACGCAAAAATGGCTTACAATCGTCGGCATCGGCGAGGACGGTGTAGCGGGTCTCGGCGAAGAGGCCAAGCGGCTGATCGCCGAGGCCGAATTCGTCTTCGGCGGCAAGCGCCACCTTGCCCTTGTCGCGTCACTCGCCAAAGGCGAGGCACGCGCCTGGCCGACCCCTTTCGATCCCGAGATGCACGACGTGCAGGCACTTGCGGGTAAAAAGGTCTGCGTGCTGGCGTCGGGCGATCCGTTCTTCCACGGTGTCGGCGTCACCCTTGCTCGCAAGATTCCTTCCCAGGAGATGCAGGTGATCCCCGCCCATTCGGCCATGTCGCTGGCCGCCGCCCGCCTCGGTTGGGCGCTGCAGGGTATCGAGACCATTTCGCTGCACGGCCGCTCGATCGACCTGATCCGGCCGCTGCTGCATCCGGGCACCCGCATCCTTGCGCTGACCTCGGGCGGCGATGCACCAGCGGCGATTGCGCGCCTGCTGACCGAACTCGACTTCGGCGCCTCACGGCTGACGATTCTGGAGGCACTGGGTGGCCCGAACGAAAGGCTGCGTTCGGCGCGCGCGGACGCCTTCGACCTCGAAAAGATCAATCCGCTCAACGTTCTGGCAATCGAAGTTGACTCAACTTCGGAAGCACGCATCCTGCCGCTGACATCGGGCCTTGGCGATCATTTGTTCGAGCATGACGGCCAGATCACCAAGCGCGAGGTGCGCGCCATCACCCTGTCCGCCCTCGCTCCCAGGCGCGGCGAATTGCTGTGGGACATCGGCGCCGGCTCGGGCTCAATTGGCATCGAATGGATGCTGGCCCATCCCTCCATGCGCGCCATTGCCATCGAGGCCGATCCAACCCGCGCCGCCCGCATCCACCGCAATGCTTCACATTGCGGCGTGCCCGGCCTTGTCGTGGTCGAAGGCTCGGCACCAAAGGCGCTTGCCAAGCTAGGCACGCCCGATGCGATCTTCATCGGCGGCGGCGGCAGCGATACCCGCGTGCTGGGCGCGGCGATCAGGGCCCTGCGCGTTGGCGGCCGGCTGGTCGCCAACGCGGTGACGCTGGAGATGGAGGCGCTGCTGCTCGCCCGTCACGCGTCGCTCGGCGGCGATCTCACCCGCATCGCTGTATCCCGCGCTTCGCCGGTTGGTTCGATGCAGGCATGGCGGCCGGCTATGCCGGTCACCCAATGGAGCTGGGTCAAGCCATGATGATCGCGGGCATCGGCAGCCGCAAAGGCGTGAGTGTGCAAGACATTCTTGCGGCGATAGAAACCGCGCTGGAAGCGCATGGGCTGGCGATGACAGCGCTGTCTGCCTTGGCGACGACCGAATTCAAACGCAGCGAAGAGGCCATTTTTGCTGCCGGACGTAAACTCGATCTCCCGGTCATAGTGGTGGATGTTGCTGGCTCTGAACCGTCGCTCCCCCTCACCCGGCCTCCGCTTCGCTCGGCCGACCTCTCCCCGAGGGGAGAGGAGATCACGCACGCTGGCGCCAGTCTCTTCTCCCCAGCGGGGAGAAGGTGGCCCGAAGGGCCGGATGAGGGGGCCGCATTGCTCAGCCGTTCCGACCTGTCGCAGGCGCGTGCCGGCACGCCCTCGGTTTCCGAAGCCTCCGCGCTTGCCGCCGCAGGGAAAGGCGCGAAACTGCTTGGGCCGCGAACCGTGCTTGGCCCGGTCACCTGTGCCATTGCCATCAGCGGAGACGCGGCATGACCGTCCATTTCATCGGCGCCGGACCGGGCGCGGCCGACCTCATCACCTTGCGCGGCAGCAGACTGCTGGCAAGCTGCCCGGTCTGCCTCTATGCCGGCTCGATCGTCGCGCCGGAACTGTTACAGCACTGCGCGCCCGGCACGAAATTGATCGACACCGCGCCGATGTCGCTCGACGAGATCGAAGCGGAATATGTGGCGGCCCACCAGGCCGGCCACGATGTCTCCCGCCTGCATTCCGGCGACCTGTCAGTGTGGAGCGCCGTCGCAGAGCAGATCCGCCGGCTGGAGAAGCACGGCATCGCCTATACGCTGACGCCGGGCGTGCCCTCTTTCGCAGCCGCCGCGGCAGCGCTTCGCCGCGAGCTGACCATTCCCGAAGTCGCGCAAAGCCTGGTGCTGACCCGCATCTCCGGCCGTGCTTCGAAAATGCCGCCTGGCGAGACGCTGGCCGGTTTCGGCCGCACCGGCGCCACGCTCGCCATACACCTTGCCATCCACGCGATCGACCGTGTCGTCGCCGAGCTGACGCCATGCTATGGCGCCGAGTGCCCGGTAGCGGTTGTCTTCCGTGCCTCCTGGCCGGACGAGCGCGTGCTGACCGGCACGCTGGCGACAATCGAGGCGCAATTGGCCGCCGATCCGATGGAGCGCACGGCAATCATCTTCGTCGGCCGTTCGCTAGCAGCGGAAGGCTTTGGCGAGAGTTCACTTTACGACGCCCAGTACCAGCGGCGTTTTCGCGGGCGGGACGGACTGTGAACGACGGAACCGGAAACAACAGCGGAAACGCCACGATCGAACAGGCTTTGGCCCGGCTGAACTTCAATCCGCGCCAGCTGGAGCCGGGCCATGTCTGGCTGGCCGGCGCCGGCCCCGGCGATCCCGGCTGCCTGACGCTGGAAGTGCTGGCGGCACTTGGGCAGTGCGATGCCCTCGTCTACGACGCGCTGGTCTCTCCCGATGTTGTCGCTGTCGCCGAGGCCGCGGAGCTTTTCTACGTCGGCAAGCGAGGCGGCCAGCCGTCGATGAAGCAGGCCGACATCACCGCTCTGCTGGTTCGGCTGGCGCGAGAAGGCCGCCGCGTCGTCAGGCTGAAAGGCGGCGACCCATATATTTTCGGCCGCGGCGGCGAAGAGGCGCTGGCGCTGGCGCGCGAAAACATTCCGTTCCGCGTCTTGTCCGGCCTGACTTCGGGCCTCAGCGCACTTGCCGGAGCCGGCATCCCGGCCACCATGCGCGGCATCAACAAGGCGGTGATCCTGGCGACCGGCCACGCCGCCGGCACCGACGACGACCTCGACTGGGCGGCAATCGCCCGCACCGGCCAGCCGGTCGTCGTCTATATGGGCATGGCCAATCTGCCGCTGATATCGGCCTCGCTGTTGGAGGGCGGCCTGCCGCCTTCGACGCCTGCTGCGGTGATCGTCGCCGCGACGACACCGCAGCAGCGCATCGTCGTCGCCTCGCTCGCCACCATTGCCGAGGAGGCGGCCGCCGCCGGATTGACCGCGCCGGCGCTGATCGTCGTCGGCGGCATCGTCGCGATGCGCACGGCATTGGCTGGCGAGCCATGACCCGTGCGATCATCATCGGCGCGCCGCGCTCAGGCTCGGGCAAGACCAGCGTCACCATCGGTATTTTGCGTGCGCTCGCCCGGCGCGGCCTGAAGGTGCGCGGCGCCAAATCCGGTCCCGACTATATCGACCCGGGCTTCCACACCGCCGCGACAGGCCTTTCCGGCGTCAATCTCGACAGCTGGGCGATGCCGCCTGCTTTGCTCAACGCGCTGGCCGGTGACGCAACTGAAGATGCCGATTTCATCTTCCTCGAAAGCGCCATGGGCCTGTTCGACGGGATTCCGGCTGCTCCGGGCCGCACCGGCTCGGCGGCAGATCTCGCCCGGCTCTACGGCCTGCCGGTGCTGCTGGTGCTCGACGTTTCCGGGCAGTCGACCACGGCGGCGGCCGTCGCCAAGGGTTTTGCCAGCTACGATCCTGATGTGCGCATGGCCGGCGTCGTGTTGAACCGGCTGGGCAGCGAACGTCACCGCCGCCTCTGCAGCGACGCCATCGAGGCGATCGGCCTGCCGGTGGTCGGCGCGATCTTGCGCGATCCCTCGCTCAACCTGCCGGAGCGCCATCTCGGCCTCGTCCAGGCCGGCGAATATGAGAATTTGATGGCGCATCTCGACCGGCTGGCCGACATGGTCGAACGCTCGCTCGACCTCGACGCCATCATGGCGCTGGCAGCGCCATTCGCACCCGCGTCCGGCAGTTTCGACGACGCGCTGCCGCCGCCCGGACAGCGCATCGCATTGGCGCAGGACGCCGCCTTCACCTTCCTCTATCCGCATGTCGCCGCGCATTGGCGCAAGGCCGGCGCGGAAATCGTCGCCTTCTCGCCGCTTGCCGACGAGGCGCCCAGCGACAATTGCGATGTCTGCTGGCTGCCCGGCGGCTATCCCGAGCTTCACGCCGGCCGCCTTGCGGCGGCCGCGAAGTTCAGGGCCGGCATCGAAGCGTTTTCGGCAACACGGCCGGTGCATGGCGAGTGCGGCGGCTTCATGGTGCTGGGCGAGGCGCTGGAGGACGCATCGGGCGAGACGCACGCGATGCTCGGCCTGCTCGGCCACGCGACCAGTTTTGCCAGGCGAAAGATGAACCTCGGTTATCGCGAGGCGCGGTTGCGCGCCGATTGTCCGCTGGGAGCCCAAGGCGCGCTGATCCGCGGCCACGAATTCCACTACGCGCAGATGACTGCCACCGGCAGTGACCAACCCTTGGCCGACCTCGCTGACGGCCAAGGCAATCCGCTCGGCGCCTCCGGTTACCGCCGCGGCCATGTCAGCGGCACGTTCTTCCACGCGATTGCGAGAGGCGAATGACCCTCTCGACTCGGCAAACCCTCGATGACATCGCGCTCTGCCTCGTCTTTTTCACCCGGCTGCCGCTGCCGGGCGTCGATTTTCGGGACCGCAGCCTTGCTGCCGCGATCTGGGCGGCGCCCGTCGCCGGCCTTGCCGTCGCTCTAATCGGCGGCTTGGTTTACTCAGGTGGCACCTGGCTCGGTCTTGCCGCCGGCCCGGCAGCGGCACTTGCCCTTGCCGCGACCTTGCTCGCCACCGGCTGCATGCATGAAGACGGGCTTTCGGATGTCGCCGACGGCTTTGGCGGCGGCAGGACACGCGAGAAAAAACTGGAGATCATGCGCGACAGCCGCATCGGCGCCTATGGCGCCTGCGCGCTCGCTCTGTCGCTGCTGATCCGCTGGAGCGTGCTTTCGGAATTCGCCAGCCCGGCCCAAATGTTCTGGGCTCTCATTGCCGCGCATGCCGCTTCGCGCGGCTTGTTCGGCGCTTTCATGCATCTGTTGCCGGCGGCGCGCAGCGACGGCCTCTCGGCCGATGCAGGCCCCGTGTCGGCCGAAACCGCTATTGCCGGTGCCGTGCTCGGTGCCGTGGCGCTGCTTGCGCTAGGGTTCGGTGGCGCGGTCGCCGCCTTCATCCTGCTCGGCCTGTTGTTGGCCGCCTTCCGCGTGCTGTGCCTCAGCCAGATCGGCGGCCAGACCGGCGATACGGTCGGCGCGCTGCAGCAGTTTGGCGAGATCGCAATCCTGCTCGTCGCTTCCGTTTGCCTTTCCTGACTCTGTTTCGGAGACTTTGCCCCCATGTCTTTCAAATCGCTTGATGAATTCCACGCGGCCTGCCTCGACCTGCCTGCCGGCAGCGACGCCGCGGCAAATGCTGTCGCCCACCGCCAGGACACGCTGACCAAGCCGCAAGGCAGCCTCGGCCGGCTGGAAACCATAGTGGCATGGCTTGCTCGCTGGCAGGGCCGCGACATGCCGCAGCTCGATCGCGTCAAAGTCTTCGTCTTTGCCGGCAACCACGGCGTCACCGCACAGGGCGTGTCGGCCTTCCCGTCAGAGGTCACCGTGCAGATGGTGGCGAATTTCGCCGGCGGCGGCGCCGCGATCAACCAGCTCGCCCGCATCGCCGGCGCCGAACTCGACGTCATTCCGTTAGACCTCGACCGTCCGACCGGCGACTTCACGCAAGAGCCGGCGATGGACGACGAGGCGTTCCTCGCCGCCGTCTCGGCCGGCTACGGCGCCGTGACGAAAGACCTCGACCTCGTCTGTTTCGGCGAGATGGGCATCGGCAACACCACGCCGGCGGCAGCCATTTCAGCCGCCCTTTTCGGCGGCGGCGCGGAAAAATGGACCGGGCGCGGCACCGGCGTCGACGATGCCGGTCTGGTGCGCAAGATCACCGCCATCGAGGCCGGTCTCAAGCGCCACGCCGAGGTCCTTGCCGATCCGCTGAAGATCGCAGCAGCACTCGGCGGACGCGAACTCGCCGCCATTTTCGGTGCCACGCTGGCCGCACGGCATCACGGCGTACCGGTGTTGCTCGACGGCTTCGTCAGCACCGCCGCCGCCGCACCGCTGGCAAAATTGCACCCCGCCGGCCTCGCCCACACGCTTGCCGCCCATGTCTCGGCCGAATCCGGCCATCGCCGCCTGCTCGAAGTGCTTGGGCTGCCACCCTTGCTCGACCTCGGCATGCGGCTCGGCGAAGGCTCAGGCGCCTGCCTTGCCGTCAACATCGTCCGCTCGGCGCTCGAATGCCATGCCCACATGGCAAGCTTCGCCGAGGCCGGTGTGTCGGAGAAGTAAACGCTCGCAAAGTTTGGGCTGCGTCGATGAACCAACCTTCACAAATTTTCGGAGACCCCAAACAGGGACTTCGCGATATTCTTGCTCGGATTATCGGAGATTTCGACAGCAAGAGCGGAGCTTTTGCAGGGCTGAAATACAATTCACCGTGGATACTGGCAACGCAGGATTGGGCAGAGCGATCAGGCCACACGGTCGAAGAGCTGTGCGAGATGATTTCTCAATGGCGGATTTCAATCTTTTCCGGCGAGCCGACAGACCCGAGAATCGTTCAAATTTTCGAAGATCTTCGCAGCGCTGCGGAAGAGTGGCGAACCGAGACAGATTACATCGATCCGCCCCTTCCCTATGATCCTGAAGAGGCAAAATTCCCCAATCGCAAAGAACTGAAAGCGCATACCCTCAGGGCTTGGGATTCTTTGGGACTATCGACGCAGTGGCATAGCTACGATGCCCGTGACCTTAGTTTTAGCGGAATTATCGAAGACAGATTTGGTCACGAAATTAGATTCTCGATGACCTTCAAGCTGGCATATGGTGGTCCCATAAGGTTGTTCTTCCAATTTCCTTACTATTCGGAAGGAGATCCGAGACATCTAGACCTCTTTATGCTTTCAGGCTGGTTTGTCTGTCAGGACCTCCGTTTGCCCGAAGCACCCGACCTTAAATGGACCGTCGGTAAAAGCAGGACAAACTTCGATGCCGTCGACGGCATCTTGGCCATAGTGCGGGCGATCCTCAGCTATCTCCGGCCAACTATCCAATAAAGGCCGAATGAATGCAGCCACCGGGTGGCAGCTAAACATCCCGCTTTCAGGGTCTTTTTCACCAAGTCTTTGAAATCTTTGGTGGGTGCGACAGGGATCGAACCTGTGACCCGCTGATTAAGAGTCAGCTGCTCTACCAACTGAGCTACGCACCCACTCGCCGGTAAAACCAGCGTCGGCGGGCATATAGCCGCCGCCATCCGCCATGTCCAGCCCTGCCGGATTCATTTCCCGACAAATCGCCTCGACCCGATCGCGATCAGACAAACAACCGGCCTTCCGCCGTCTTGACGGCATGCCCCCCGATACGGGCGGCGGCGAGTTTGCCGCCTTCGACATTCAGTTCGAGGCGGATGCGCGAAGGCCGGCCCATCTCCAGCCCTTGCTCGATCCACAGTCGCGAGACCCCGTCTCGCGGGCCGTCGAAATGCATGATCGCGCCGGCGAAGGCGGCCGCCGCCGAACCGGTCGCCGGATCTTCATAGGAAGGATTGCCCGGCACGATCATGCGGACATGGAAGGCGCTGTGGTGGTTCACCGTCTCGCGGCAGTAGACATACGGGCTGGCGAACGCCCATTCGCTCTTGCGGGGTGCCAATTCCGACCACGCCTGGTTGTCCAGCCTTATCCGGGCCGCCGCCTCAAGGTCGGCGACGGGGATGGTCACATAAGGCACGCCGGCCGACCAGAACGAGACGCGGTGATTCTCGAAACCGACTTCGTGTGGCCCCAGCCCAAGTGCTGCGCCGATCGCCTCCGGGTCAGCGACAAGTTCCAGTGGCTCCGGCAGTTTGGCCAGGTCGAACTCGGCAAAGGTGGCGCCATCGTGCTTGCTGACGGCGCAGCGCACCGGGCCGATATTCTCCTCCAGGACGAAGATGCCGGCGGTGTCGCCATCGCCAGCCATTTCGGCAAGCGCAATCGCAGCACCCACTGTCGGATGGCCAGCGAACGGCATCTCATAATCGGGCGTGAAGATGCGGATGCGGGCGCGGTGCTTGGGATTACCAGGCGGCAGCACGAAAACGGTTTCCGACAGGTTGAACTCGCGTGCGGTGGCCTGCATCGCGGCCGTGTCCAGCCCCTTGCTGTCAAGCACGACGGCCAGCGGATTGCCGGCCAGCCGCTCGGTGGTGAACACGTCGTAGAGTAAGTAATTCCGGGTCAGCATTGTAGAAAGCCTTCTGCCTCAATCCCAACATGGGCGAAATTTAATTTGATATTTGAACCATTAGGCCTGATCTGTGCACTGATGGGATCATCACTGTTTATAGGGGTCCGGCGTGGACCAGATTGTCAATCTGCCAAAGACGGAATCCACTTCCGACATAGAGACGGCACTCGGACTTGACCACCTGGGCCTGAAGAAGAAGCGCCGGCGCGGCTGGCTTTATGGCCTGCTTGTGCTGGTCGTCATCGCCGCAAGCCTCGCCGGCTACCAGTGGTATGCCGGGTCTCCAACCAAGATCGACTATACCACGGTGCCGGCCGCTGTCGCCGACCTCACCGTCGAGGTATCGGCCACCGGCACGCTGCAGCCCCTCACCCAGGTCGACATTTCGAGCGAACTCTCCGGCGTCGTTCGCTCGGTCGCGGTCAACGAGAACCAGCAGGTGAAGAAGGGCGACGTGCTGGCGGCGCTCGACACCGCCAAGCTGGAGGTGCAGATCGAGCGCGCCGAGGCTTCCGCCAAGGCGGCGGCCGCCAATGTCGAGACCGCCACCGTAACCCTCACCGAAAACGAAAAGGCGCTTGTGCGCGCGGCGGCGCTCACCAAGCGCGGCATGGCGACGGACCAGTCGCTTGAAGCGGCGACAGCGACGCGCGACCGCTCCAAGGCAACGCTCGACAGCGCCAAAGCCAATCTTGCCATCGCCAATGCCGATCTCAAGGCGCAGCAGACGGACTTCGCCAAGAGCACCATCTATGCGCCCATCGACGGCATCGTGCTGACGCGCTCGGTCGATCCCGGCCAGACGGTTGCCTCCTCGCTGCAGGCGCCGGTGCTGTTCGTCATCGCCGCCGACCTCAGGAACATGGAGTTGAAGGCAGCGGTCGACGAGGCCGACATCGGCGCGGTCAAGCCCGGCCAGCATGCGCGCTTCACCGTCGACGCCTTTCCGGAACGGCCGTTCGATGCCGAGATCCGCGACATTTCCTACGCTTCGGTCACCACCGACGGCGTCGTCACCTATGACGCGCGGTTCGAGGTCGACAATAACGAGCTACTGTTGCGGCCCGGCATGACTGCCACCGTTTCGGTCGTCACCAAGCAGGCAAAAGGCGTGCTCACCGTACCGTCGACGGCTTTCCGTTACCGGCCGGCGGCATCTACCGCCCGTGCGTGGAGCTTGAGCGACCTGTTCACGGGCCGTATGGGCCGTCCAGGCGGCAACCGCCAGCGCCCGGCGACGGCGCAGCCCACCGACGGCTCGCGCACGCTCTACGTGCTGGAGAATGGCCGGCCCCGGCCGGTCAACGTCAAGATCGGCTCCACCGATGGCGAACTGACCGAGATCACCTCCGGTCTCGCAGAAGGTGCGCAAGTCATCACCGCAGCGCAGCAGCGGAGCTGAAATCATGTCAGGCTCGCCGCTCATCACCTTCGACAAGGTCTGGAAAAGCTATGGCCAGGGCGAAGCCACGGTCCATGCGCTGGCTGGCGTCGGCCTTGCTATCCGCCGCGGCGAATTCGTCGCCATCATGGGCCCGTCCGGTTCGGGCAAGTCGACGGCGATGAACATCATCGGTTGCCTCGACACGCCGACGTCCGGAACCTACAGCTTCATGGGCATCGATGCTGGCCGTCTCGACCGCAACCGCCGCGCCATGCTGCGCAATCTCTATGTCGGCTTCGTCTTCCAGGGCTACAATCTCCTGCCGCGCACCACTGCGGTGGAGAATGTCGAGCTGCCGCTGATCTATCGCGGCGTTGCTGCCCGCGAGCGTCATGACCTCGCCATGAAAGCCCTGGCCGAGGTCGGCCTTGTTGGCCGCGAGCACCACACGCCGGCCGAGCTTTCCGGCGGCCAGCAGCAGCGCGTGGCGATCGCACGCGCCATCGTCACCAGGCCAACCCTGCTCGTCGCCGACGAGCCGACCGGCAATCTCGATACCGCCCGCACGCACGAGATCATGGAACTCCTGACGCGGCTGAACACCGAGCTTGGCCTCACCATCGCCATGGTCACGCACGAGGCCGACGTCGCTGCCTATGCCGAGCGCACAATTCGCTTCCTCGACGGCCACGTCGCCTCCGACACCATGAATCTCGAGGTGGCCTAGCCATGATCCCGAACCGAAGGACCGCGTCAGCGAAAAGTGGAATCCGGTTTTCGGAAGAGATCATGGATCGGGATGGATCAGGCTGTAGGCCATGATCTGGGAAACCGTCCGCCTCTCGCTGCTTTCGGTCCGCCGTAACGTGCTGCGCTCGTTTTTGACGCTGCTCGGCATCGTCATCGGCGTCGCCGCCGTCATCGCCATGCTCACCATCGGCTCGGGCACCACCGAAAAGGTAAAGGCCGACATTTCCAAGCTCGGCAGCAATTTGCTCGTTGTGCGTCCCGGCCGCCCAGCCGGACCCGGCGGACCGGGAGGGCTCGACCAGGCTACCCGTCCGCTCGGCAGCAAGGAACTTGCCGCGCTCGTCGCACACCTGAGCGGCGCCCGCGCCATCTCGCCCGCATCGCAAAAGCAGGTCCGCGTCATCTTCGGCACCGAAAGCCTGACGTCGGGTGTCACCGGCACCGACAGCGCCTATCTCGATGCGCGCGACTGGAAGCTGGTTTCGGGCCGCCCGTTCAGCGATTCGGAAATCCGCTCGGGTACCGGCGTCTGCCTGATCGGCGAAACCGTACGCCAGCAGTTCTTCGGCGCCGGCGACCCCGAAGGCGAGATCATCCGCGTCAACCGCACCTCGTGCAAGATCATCGGCCTGCTCGAGCCGAAGGGCTATACCGGCTTCGGGCAGGACCAGGACAATGTCGTGCTGATGCCGCTCGCCGCCTACCAGCGCCGCATCGCCGGCAACCGCGACATCGACTCGATCTACGTCGCCGCCGACGACCGGACGCCGACCACCGAGCTGCTGCCGCGCGTCGAGGACATTTTGCGCGACACGCGCCGCATCACGCCGGATCGCGAGGACGATTTCTCGATCCGCGACATGACCCAGATCGCCGACGCCATGGCGAGCGCCACCACGACGATGACCGGCATGCTGGGAGCGGTCGCCGGCGTCAGCCTGTTGGTCGGCGGCATCGGCATCATGAACATCATGCTGGTGTCGGTCACCGAACGCACCCGCGAGATCGGCATCCGGCTGGCCATCGGCGCGCATGAAAAGCATATCCTCATCCAGTTCCTGGTCGAGGCGACCGTGCTGTCGCTGCTCGGCGGTATTATCGGCATCCTGATCGGCCTGGCGCTGGCCGGCCTCGCCTCGCTGACGCTGGCCATCCCGTTCGCGCCAAGCCCGGCGGTAATCCTGCTCGCCGTCGGCTTCTCGGCGCTGATCGGCATGGTGTTCGGTTTCTTCCCGGCCCTGCGTGGCGCACGGCTCGATCCAATCGACGCACTGAGGCATGAATAGAGGGCGTCACGCGACGTTTCGGCTGTTTAAACTTTTTTGGTGGTCTTTCGCCTCTTCCTGTCGCCGCTCAATCTGCGGTGCTAGTATAATCGCCAGGGCTAATATGACCCTCAGGGGGGGTGGGAAGTATGAGCAAGAAAGAGCGCCTGATTCTGGCGGTGGTGATCGTTGAGGCCGCCTTGGCAGGCCTCTGGTGGTATCTGGCCAGTTACGGCATGGACAATCCTGATCGCGTCACCGCTGATTTCCAGCAAGTCATCGGGCAGACGATGGGAATGGCGATGGCGGCCTTGCTGGGTCTCGGCTTCGTACTGTTCCTCGTAGCCGCCCGTAGCGATCGCAAGGCGGTACAGAATAAGCGCTGACAGCCACCGACCCCTGCCACTACGCCATCAATCGGCTACAGCAAGCAGTGTCAGCAGGCGCTACCGAACGTCACACATCCCCTCTTGTTGACTCAAGATAGAAATTGCCAAATCCGTATATATACTTGTTATCCTCAAACAGTGTTACTGTATTACCAAGTATGCTCTCCCAATGATTCGGAGAATTTGCCACCAAAATATTCTCTATAGTAAATTCAGCTTGCTTGGTTTGAAGTATCTTATACCAATCCGGCATTTGAGAAAAATCTGGGAAGCGGTAACAATAGGCAAAACCTCTGTTGGCCACCCCATCCAGGTCCACATTCATGATGTTAACCTTAGACAAGCTGGAAACGTAGGCCGGCCACTGTCCCGGATCATGCGGCCAACCTGCTTCTGAAACATCACTTGCGACGGGATAGAACGCTGGCGCCTTCGGTGTGCCCCCAGGCCTTCCCAGAGGCAGCATGCTGCCGCCATCACGGCGAAGGGCACCATAGGACGGCTGTTCCGCGCCAGCCCATGACCCAGTTGACTTAATGCTTCGACCGTCATCGCGCAGGAAGCTGGCTCCCTGAAACGTTTCGCGCAGTTCAGCCAGCGATTTGTAGTCTGGGATCATCCAGTATTTCGGTCGGTCGGCAGGCCAGTACTTTCGTACATTGGCACGAACCTCGTCGGGAATAAGCGACCGGCTATAGCTCCAGCATGTCTTACCGAATGCCGGATAGACTTTCTTCAAGCCCATCTTTTCGACGACATCCTTCGGCTGCGCGGAATGATATTGCTCGCGCGTTACCAGGTTTGGCTGGCCGTTTTTTCGGAAATCGTCGAATTCGGCGCGCGTAGCCTTCTCGACCGACGCCTTTTCGAACTTCATCAGCGAGCGCGGGCTGTCATAGGCCTCATCGACCATATAGGCGATGCCGAAGCCCAGCGTGTCGGCATCGTCATAGACGATCATCACCGGGATGAAATCCGCTGGCACAGCGCCATTTTCCGTCGTCGCGCCGTCACAGGCATCCGGCGCCCGGACGACAAGACCTTTGCCGTCATTCATCCGGCGGCCATACACCGTCGGCACCAGGCCAACCTCGCGCGTGCTCGATCCGTCCTTGTACTCGATACCGACCACGTTGCAGCCGACGACGATATCAAAATGCTGCGGCTCGCCGCGATAGGCCACGTCGACCTTGAGCCGAAAAAATAGGTGCCGCGGTCGACATAGGAGTCTTTGGTGAAGGACCTGCGGCCCGTCAGGATCTGCCCACTTGGCGTTAGCGTCGCCCACAGGCCTGCGAGCACAACCAACCCGCCCACTATCAGGACAACCTTCCGCACAAGCGCCCCCTGGGATCGAAAATCGCGGACATCTTCGCTTGGCCGCGTTAACTCCAGGTCACGGAATTCAGGAAGAATGGTTGGAAAAATGCCACTCGATCAGTGGCTTCATATGCGGCATCAGCCCGCCCGGCAGCTCGTCGGCATTGCGGATGATGACAGGCCCGTCGATTTCCGGCTCTGCCTCGGCGGCGACAAAGGCACTGATGCGCTGCGCGACCTCGTCAGCGGATGCGGTCTCGCGATAGCGGCGAAAGATCACCGTGCCGGTTGCCGTCGACAGGGCATAGTAGCGCCTGCCGCGTGTCGCGCCGGCAAGGTCGAGGCCGGTTTCTTCCCGCACCTCGCGGATCATGTTGAAGTCGACATCGACAAGGCCGTCGCGGAAATCGGTCGGCTCGAACGAGCCGGCGGCGAAGTAGACGCGGCCGGCATTGACCGTGTGCGACGCCATGCGGATCGCCACCAGCGCATTGTCGCCGGCGACCAGCATGGCATGGGCATAGGCGTGCTCGGCCCCAGCCACCTGCCGATTGCCGCGCCAAAGCATGAAGGTCGAGTAGCGCACTGCATGGCAGCGGCCGACCAGGCTGTTGTCACGATAGCTGAGCGCCGAAAGCAGCACCACGGTGCCGTCGAACAGCGCCGGGTTGGCCACGGTCTCACGCCGCCAATTCTCGGCGATCGCTTGCGCATTATCGCGTTCGAACGGATGCGGGCCGGGGTCGAGCCTGACGTCGACGGCGTCGACCGGCAGGATGATGTTGCGTGGCAGGTCGAAGCTCAACGAAAACGATCCTCAGGCTATTTCCAGGGTGATCGCCACCGGACAATGATCCGACGCCTTCGGCCGGTCCCAGCCGGCACGCGGAAAGCGGTCCACCTCCTGGCCCGCCGGAAAGATCGTGCGCCAGGGCTGGCCGTTGCGGATGATGTCGGGAACGGCGGTCGCATTCTTGGCTGCCAGTGCCTTCGACAACAGGATGTAGTCGAGCTGGCACAGATGCCGCTCTTGCGGTCCGCGCGTATGGTATAAGGTCCAACGGTCCATCTCCGGGCGCCGCTCGACCGCATTCTCGCAAAAGCCGCCGGCGGTGAGCACGTTGAGGCAGGATTGGCTCTCATCGATCACCTCGAAGCGGTAGCCGTCAAAGGCGTCGCCGGAGATCTTCACGCGCTGCCGATAGTCATTCATGTCGCCGCAGATCGCCCAGCTTTTGTCGGCGGCATGATCCCCACCGAAACGCTCCTCGATGATCCGGCGCACCGCTTGCGCCTCGGCGATGCGCAGCGGCATTGTCGCCTGGCGCCCGTCGAGACCGTTGCGGGGCGAGCCCATCGACTTGAAGTGCACCAGATAGAGCGTCAGCGGCACGCCACCGACTGTCAGGTCGATTTCCAGGCAGTCGCGCCGGAAGATGCGCTGGTTGGCCTGGTGCCCAAGCGCTGCCAGTTCCGGCGTGTGCAGGCCGAATTGTTCGAACGTGACATAGGCGTGGCTTGTCATGCGCACGAATTCGATCGGCTGGCCCTGCGCGGTCTCGTTGCGCATCATCACGGAGACGTCGATGCCGCGCGAATCATTGCCGGCGGTGGTGTATTTCTGGCGGTAGCCATGCCCGACCATCTTGAACAGATAGCCGTATTCGAAAGCCTTCAGCGCCTCGATATTGTCGACCTCCTGCATGCAGATGATGTCGGCGCGGGTGGCTGCGATGGCCAGTGCCGTCAGCTGGCGCGTGTCGTCGGATAGCGCGATCGCCCGCGCCTGTTCCAGCATTTTGTATTCGGCCTCGCTCTGGATATCGAAGAGCGCCAGCGTGCGATCTTCATGGAGCTGGTTGCGGTATCCGGAAAAATCGAACCTGTTCATCAGGTTTTCGACATTGAAGGTGGCGAGGCGCAGGGACATGGCGGTGACCTTTGCCCACAAGCGCAGCCGAAAACAAGGGGGCTGGGCGATGCCCATTCATGGTTAATGGAACCTTTCCGTTCATCTTCCGTTCAGACGCAAAGGTCCATGATTAGGGTTACTCTGAGCGTGGGGCCTGGAATCTTCGGAGAGTGAAATGAAACCGCTCTTTTTGACTACCATTCGATCGGGCATGTTGGCCTTGGGTCTTGTTTCCGGCCTCTCGGCGCCTTCCATGGCCGGGCCCATTCAGCCTGACGTCCCGCTCCCAACTGCTGCCGCGGCACGCGAAATCGTGCCGGTGCGCGATGGCTGGGCTGGCGGCAATAATGACATCTGGATGCGTGGCCGTAATTTCTCAGGAGCTCGGAACTGGAACCGTGGCAACTGGAACGGTGGGCGGCACTGGCGCCGCAACTGGAACGGTGGGCGGCACTGGCGCCATAATCGTGGCCGGTACTACGGTGGCGGCCATTACGGCCGGTACTACGGTGGCGGCTATTACGGCCGTTACTACGACGACGACGACGACGACGCCGCCGCCGCGCTTCTCGGTTTGGGCCTTGGGTTCGGCCTTGGCAGCCTGTACCAGGGCTACTACAACCAGGGCTACTACAACCGCGGCTACTACAACAACGGTTACTATGCGCCGCGCCGTTACTATGGCGCGCTTTCGAGCGCCCATGTCCGCTGGTGCTACAATCGTTACCGGTCGTATCGCACCTGGGATAACACGTTCCAACCCTATAACGGCCCGCGCCGGCAATGCTGGTCGCCCTATAGCTGATCGACTGATGCATTCCAGACGGCGCCGCCCCTCGCGGCGCCGTTTCCGTCTGGCTCAGCCTTCTTCTGAACTGTTCTTTGTCCGGCCAGGGCACCGCGAAATCGTTTCGCCGCCGACGATAACGCTATGTTTATCCGGCAGGCCTAGTTATCTTGCCGATCGCACCACCTGAAATGCGACGATCGCCGGGGATTGGCGCGCGATGGCTGAAGACGAACACCGGGACAAACGCAGGCAGCGCGTCTTCAAGGGCGCGACGATCCTGACCGGCATGACCAGGTCCGAGGTCACGTGCACGGTGCGCAACATGCATGACGGCGGCGCCGAACTGAAGGTCTCGATCGATGCTCGCGTACCCGACGAATTCCTGCTCTATGTGCCGACCGACGGCATCGCCTACAAGGCAGTGGTCCGCTGGCGCCGCGAGGACCGCATCGGCATCATGTTCACCGGCACCGAGCCAAAGCCCCACTGGCACTACGGCTAAATCCCCCGAACTGCGTCCTCTGAGCAGTCGACGAAGTTAGGAGAGAGAATCTCCTAGAATACCCCGACGAGCAGTGCGGCCCCGACAAGGAAGGCAGAGGCGGAGGCCCACAGCACCCAAAGTCCCCGCACCCTGCAGTCGAGAACGGCCGCAGCGGGATTGGCGGGATCGTAGTGGACCTCGACCTTGTCGCCCTGGAGGTAGCGCTGCGATTGACCGCTGACGAGGCCTGGCAGCGAGGCCGTCAGGTTCGAGCCGAAAGCAACGCGGTCGGCGGCATAGCGCTGGCCGGCGACGCTATAGCTGTAGACGACGCGGGATTTGAAGACGGTTCGCCAAGGCCGGTATCCACCGCCGCCCTCGAAGCTGTCGCGGATCTGGAATTTCTGCAGGCCCGAAGCGTCGATGTGTCCCGTGGCGACAGGCCATCTGGCCGCCTGTTCCGCGAGCGACTTCTGGGCAAAGCCCATGCGCAGGGTAAACAGTCCCATGACAAGCAGCAGGGCCCCCGCGCCGAGGTTCTGCGGCTTGGGCAAATGCGGCCCGATCGCCTCCAGGACGCCGCCGACGGAGAACACCAACACCATGGCGCCAATCACCAGCCCCGCCGAAAGCTGGATCATGAACTTGAGGGCGCCGTCGGGCATGGTGCGCTCGATCACGGCCTTGGCCGGATCGGACGGGTCGTAGAAAACGGTTACGTCGGCTCCCTTGGGAAACCGCGCAAGGGTTTCGGAAACGGCAAAATTTCCGACATTCTCCTGCACGCTATATCGCGAACTGCGGAACATTTTCCCGCCGGCCTTGTACTCGAAGGTGATCGCCGGGAAACTTCGCGTCTCGGTTGAACCTCTGCGTTGCGAGCCGGATCCCGGACTGGTCACCTCGCGAGCCTCCACTCGTGACGAGACGATCTTTCCGGGGGTCGGAAGCCAGCGGCTGACCGCCCTCACCTCTCGCCATTTCAACAGCGTAGCAACGGTCAGCATGCCGGCGACCACGCAGGCGAACCCGACCAACAGAAGTTTGAGTTCCAAATCTGCCCCCTCGGCAACGCATGCCTACGCATGCATACCACGACGGCGAGCATACCGCGTCTGTTCAAACACCGGCGAGATCACACGGCCTTTGATTTAAAAAAACCGGCGGAGCGCTCCGCCGGTTTTTCTCGCGCATTGATAAAATCGTGAATTAATTCTTGGCCTTATCGACCAGCCTGTTCTTCGAAATCTCCCGCGCGCCCACAGGGCGAAGCCCGAGGACGCGCAAGCAAACGAACGTGGATTTCGATCAGTTCTTGGCCTTGTCTACCAGCTTGTTCTTAGAAATCCACGGCATCATCGCGCGCAGCTTGGCGCCGACTTCCTCGATCTGGTGGCTGTCGTTGTTGCGGCGGATGCCCTTGAAGCGCGACATGCCGGCACGGTATTCCTGCATCCATTCCGAGGTGAACTTGCCGGTCTGGATGTCCTTCAGCACGCGCTTCATCTCGGCCTTGGTGTCGGCGGTGATGATACGCGGGCCCGAAACGTATTCGCCCCATTCGGCGGTGTTCGAGATCGAGTAGTTCATGTTGGCGATGCCGCCCTCATAGATCAGGTCGACGATCAGCTTGACCTCGTGCAGGCACTCGAAATAGGCCATTTCCGGCGCATAGCCGGCTTCCACCAGCGTCTCGAAACCGGCGCGGATCAGCTCGACCAGGCCGCCGCACAGGACAACCTGCTCGCCGAACAGGTCGGTTTCGCATTCCTCGCGGAAATTGGTCTCGATGATGCCCGAACGGCCGCCGCCGACGCCGCAGGCATAGGACAGAGCGAGATCGAGCGCATTGCCCGAAGCATCCTGGTTGACCGCGACCAGGCACGGCACGCCGCCGCCCTTCTGGTATTCGCCGCGCACCGTGTGGCCCGGCCCCTTCGGCGCAATCATGACGACGTCGACCGAGGCCTTCGGCTCGATCAGGCCAAAGTGCACGTTGAGGCCGTGGGCGAAGGCGATCGCCGCGCCGTCGCGGATGTTCGGCGCGATCTCGGATTTGTAGATGTCGGCCTGCAACTCGTCTGGCGTCGCCATCATCATCAGGTCGGCCCATTTGGCAGCCTCCGCCACGCTCATCACCTTGAGCCCGTCGGCCTCGACTTTTTGGGCGGTCGCCGATCCGGCCTTGAGGCCGATGGCGATATCCTTAACGCCGGAATCCTTGAGATTGAGCGCATGCGCCCTGCCTTGGCTGCCATAGCCGATGATGGCGACCTTCTTGCCCTTGATCAGATTGAGATCGGCGTCGCGATCGTAATAGACACGCATTTTTCTTCCTTCCCGTTTTTGAATTCAGAGCATGATGCCGAAAAGTGTGAAGCGGTTTTCGGACGACATCATGCTCTATCTCTTTGATTTAGAGCCGGATTCAGATTTCAGGTCGACTTGACCTGAAATCATCCGGCTCTAGGGGGCCTTGCGGCCCGGTTTTTGCTCCATAAAGAGCGAGAAACTGCTGCGTCGCCCGGACGGCATCGCCGCCGATCGCCGCATCAGTCATTTCCAGCCGGTCGCCGAGCAGAAGGCGAATCTGCACGTCACGGGCGACCAGCCCGAAAAAGGTGCGGAATGCCGCTTCGGCATCGGAGAACTCGAGAAGCCCGGCCTGCCGGCCGGCCTCCAGCACCGGCTTCAGGCGCCTGGCCAGCGCGAAGCGGCCGTTCTCCAGCACGATGGCGCCAAGATCGTCGTTCCCCGAGCCAGCACGGCCAATGGCGACGCGGTTCAGCGCGATCGAGGTGTCGCTCGAAATCACCTTGAGCCAGTCCGAAGCGAAGCGTGCGAGGCTCACCGTCAGCGAAGCAAGGGTAAGCCCCTTGCCGTCGACCGGCGGCACGCGCACCTTCGAGGCCTGCCATTGCACCGTTGCCGTCAACAGCCCGTCGCGATCGCCGAACCATTTGTAGAGCGTTTCCTTGGAACAGCTCGCCCGCCGCGCCACGGCGGTCATGGTCAACTGATCGCCCTCCTCGACCAGCAGGCGAAGTGCGGCATCGAGCACGGCTTTCTGCCGCTCCGTCAGCGCTTCGCCGTTGTCGATGTCGACGGTTGCCTGCAACAAGCTGTTTTCCTGCTCGATAACGGCGGCAGCCAGGGCCGTACCGTACGTTACGGTTCGGCATGTCTATGATGTATTGTCGGACCCGGTGCAAGCCCTATCTCCGCTTTTTGACGTCGATAGCCGTCATCGCATGTGTTCTTGGTGTCGTTGCCTGGTGGCAGACCGGTAGTCTCGCCTATCTCATCGGGGCGGTGTTGATCATCCTGCCCGGGCCATGGACGCTGATCGCAATGATGCCGACAAACCGATTGCTGGAGGCGATGGACGCGGCCGGCACCAATCCGCAGGCCCGGGCGTTGATCGTCAAATGGGGCAATCTGCACCTGGTTCGCGTCATGCTTGGCGTGCTGGCGGCACTGGCGTTCCTCCGGGGAAGTGCCTGACGTCGCCGCAACCGATCTTCAGCGCCAATGGGCCACATCACTCCAGCATGGCCGGATGACGCAGCCGCCCAAGCAGAGCCGACAAGGTTTCCAGGTCTTCATTGGAAAGCTTGGCACCGACCAGTTCCGCGATCGATTGTCCGTAGACGGCCCACATGTGGCGGCGCGTCTCACGCCCTTTCTCAGTAATGCGGATGGTCTGTCCTCGCCCGTCATCGGCAACCCTGAGCTTCTCGACCAGCCCGTCCGCTTCGAGCCGCGCCAGCAGCCGGGAGATGTTGTATTGCGCAAACAGGGTGCGCTCGATCAGCTGGAATGGCCGCAAGCCGCCCTCGCCGGCTTCGGCAAGCTCATGCAGCACATCGTACCAGGCAAGCGGCGGTAAGCTGCTGTCCTTCAGCGCGTCTTCGGCTCTTTCCACCAGCTGGCGCGAAACGCGCATCAGGCGGGCCCAGGCCTTGATGGCCGCCGGCGAAGGGTTGGTTTGCTCCGTCATGGTTGCAGCATAGGCGATAGATGCAATTGCATCAAGCTTGACGATCAATGCAAATGCATCTATATAGATGCAACTGCATTCATATCGGAAGGCACTGCTATGAAACATGAAATCTGCAAGATCGCCGACATCCCGGAGACGGGCAGCCTGATCGCTCCATTCTTCGGCCGCGAAGTCCATGTCTACCGCAGCGGCGAGCGTATCCGCGCCGCCGCCAATGTCTGCCTGCATTTCGGTGGGCCGCTCGACTGCAAGGACGGCAAGCTGGTCTGCCAGTGGCATGGCGCCTCGTTCGACATGGCGAGCGGGGATCGGGTCGAAGGCCCGGCGTCCAAAGGCTCCCGTCTCATGTTCCTCTCCACCCGCGTCGAGGACGGCGCGTTGAACTATGTCTGGGGAGAATGAAATGACCGACAAGCTCGCTCTCGTCAGCCATCCCCTATGTCCCTATGTGCAGCGCGCGGCGATTTCGCTCGCCGAAAAGGACGTGCCGTTCGAACGCCTCACCATCGATCTCGCCAACAAGCCGGCCTGGTTCAAGGCGATATCGCCGCTCGGCAAGGTACCGCTGCTGCGCGTGCAGCAGAATGGCGAGGAAACCGCGATCTTCGAATCGGCGGTCATCCTCGAATTCCTTGAGGAAACGCTGGCCAACCCACTCCACCCTGCCGACCCGCTGGCCCGCGCACGGCATCGCGCCTGGATCGAGTTCGGCTCGGCCATCCTCAACGCAATCGGTCGACTCTATTCCGCACCGACCGAGGTCGCCTTCCTTGCCGAAAGCGAAGGTCTGTCGGCAATGTTCGATCGTCTCGAAATAGAACTGACGGCTGGCCGAGCTGGGCCATGGTTTGCCGGCGAGCGCTTTTCACTGGTCGATGCTGTCTATGGACCAATCTTCCGCTATTTCGACGCCTTCGATCGGATCGGCGAGTTCGGCATCCTGAGCGGAAAGCCGCGTGTCGAGGCCTGGCGGAAGGGATTGCACGAACGCAAGTCGGTGAAGAACGCTGTCGCCCCGGATTACCCACAGCGCCTTCATGCATTCCTGCAAGCGAAGGGTTCACATCTTTCGAACCTCACCCGCTGCTACGAGGCGGCCACCGCCCTTCCTTGATACCGATCCGCCTGAACGGATCGACCGCGGTTCCAGCCACCATCGATCCTTCAGCGGTATCGCCAAATCAAGCCGTCGCGCTTGGCGTTTGCCACTCCGGCATTGATAGTTAGGTCTCGGTAGCGTCGAATGCGTTCCGCGCGTCGCGCACAGCGCCATGATTGAGCTCGGCCCACTGGAGCAGCTGGTGCAGGGGTCCGAACATCGAGCGTCCGAGATCGGTCAGACTGTATTCGACGCTCGGCGGCTTGGTCGGGAACACCTCGCGATGGACGTAACCGTCGCGCTGTAAATCGTGCAGCGTCTGGGTGAGCATGCGCTGTGAAATATCGGGTACCAGCCGCCGCAATTCGCCGAACCGGTACGGCTTTTCTGCCAGCGCCATCATCAGCAGCGAACTCCATTTGTTGCTGATGCCTTGGATCACATCGCGGACCGGACAGTCCGCAATGTTGGCCCCGCCGCTGCCCGCTTTATAAATCTCGAGTTTCGATCTCAGACTAACGATTTTGCTGTCCATCGCTGGTTCCCTGCGCCTGCCTACCTCCCGCAAAACTGCCTTCTTTACGAGGATAGATCAATTCCTATTTTAGTGCTGGTCTCTTTTTGAGACTTATATAAGCACCCGCCGCCCCGGCGCAACGACAGGACTTCCCATGACCGAAACCCTTCTCGTCACCGGCGCCTCCGGCCAGCTCGGCCGCGGCGTCATCCATCATCTGCTGGACACGCTCAAGGTTCCGCCCGC
The DNA here is from genome assembly GCF_055901575.1 of Mesorhizobium sp. WSM4842. NCBI lineage: Bacteria > Pseudomonadati > Pseudomonadota > Alphaproteobacteria > Hyphomicrobiales > Phyllobacteriaceae > Mesorhizobium > Mesorhizobium sp. WSM4842. The sequence continues at coordinate 3,747,482 of NZ_CM148372.1, read as the reverse complement.
ACGCATCATCGCCGCCACCCGTAATCCGGAAAACCTCGCCGACCTGGCGACGCGCGGCGTTGCCATCAGGCAAGCCGATTTCGATGACACGGTGTCGCTCGTCGAGGCATTCAAGGGCGCCGGCAGGGTCCTGATCATCTCGACCGGCGAGATCGACCTTGGGGGCAAGCGCCTCAAGCAGCACGAGAATGCAGTCGCAGCTGCCAAAAAGGCCGGCGTTTCACATCTGCTCTACACCTCGATGCCCAATCCGGAGCCGGGATCGCCGGTGCTGTTTGCGGGCGATCACTACGGTACCGAGCAGGCTATCAAGGCGAGCGCCATCCCCTACACGATTTTCCGCAACGGCTGGTATCAGGAGAACCTGTTCATGTCGCTGCCGCACGCCATTGCCTCGGGGCAGTGGTACACATCGGCGGCCGACGGCCGCATCGCCCATGGCGCTCGTGACGACATGGCCGCGGCGATCGCCGCCGGCCTTGCCTCGGGCGCTACTGAAAGCACCACATACACGCTGACGGGTCCGCAGGCCTACACTGTCGCCGAGATCGCGACCCTGGTGACCGACGTCACCGGCAAGCCCATCGAGGTCGTTCAGCTTTCGGATGAGGCGTTGACCGAGGGCCTGAAGGCTGCCGGCGTTCCCGAAGGTTTTGCCCCCGTCGTCACTTCCTTCGACACCAACACGCGCTCCGGGCGGATCGCCATGGTGACCGACGCGATCGAGACACTTTCAGGCAAAAAGCCGAAATCGTTGAGGCATTTCCTCGAGGCGAACAAGTCAGCTCTGGCCGGCTGAACGCCGCGAAGGTTCCGACAACGGCCGTGCCCTTCGACAGGGCACGGCCTTTTTCTAGATTGCTACCTGCGTCCCGATCTCGACCACACGTCCGGTCGGAATCTGGAAATACTCGGTCGCATCCGCTGCCGTGCGCGCCAACCCGATGAACAGCTTGTCCTGCCACACCGGCATGCCGGAATTGGGTGACGCCTTGAGCGAGCGCCGCGACAGGAAGAAAGAGGTCGTCATGATGTCGAACTTCCAGCCCTGCTTGCGGCAGATCGCCAGCGCACGCGGAATGTTGGGCTGTTCCATGTAGCCGAAGGTCAGCGTCACCCGCATGAACAGATCGTTGATCGTTTCCATCTTGACCCGGTCACTGTCGGGCACGACGGGCTGCTGCGCCGTCACCACCGAGAGGATGACGTTCTGTTCGTGCAGCACCTTGTAGTGCTTCAGGCTGTGCATCAGCGCGGTCGGCGCACTGGCGGGATCGCTGGTCAGGAACACGGCCGTACCGGACACCAGCTGCGGCTTCTTCTTCAACAAATTGCCGGCAAGGAAATCGAGCGGGATCTCATTCCTGCGGGTCTTGTCGAACAGATACCTGGTGCCTCTTATCCAAGTCCACATGGTCATCACGATCACTGCGGCAATGGCAAGCGAGGCCCAGCCGCCCTCGAATACCTTGACGATGTTGGCTGCAAAGAAGCCGGTATCGATGAAGACGAACACCGCCATCAAGGCGATCGCGACGGCGAGCGGCCATTTCCAGATGCGCGTCATGACGACAAAAAGCAGTATGTTCGTCACCAGCATGTTGCCGGTCACCGAAATACCGTAAGCCGAGGCCAGTCTACTGGATTCCCCGAAGCCGACCACCAGCAGCATCACCACCAGCGCCAGCAGCAGGTTGACGCGCGGCAGGTAGATTTGGCCCGACTGTTTTTCCGACGTATGCAGGATCACGAAACGCGGCAGCATGTTGAGCTGTACTGCTTGCCTGGTCAGCGAGAAGGCGCCGGAGATCACCGCCTGGCTGGCGATCACGGTCGCCGCCGTCGCCAGCACCACCATCGGGATAAGCATCCAGCCTTCGTTCATCTCGAAGAAGGGATGACCGACGACACCGCCATTCGCCAGCACGAAGGCGCCTTGCCCGACATAGTTGAGCAACAGGCAAGGAAACACTACCGCCAGCCAGGCAAGCACGATCGGGTTGCGCCCGAAATGGCCGAGATCGGCATAGAGCGCCTCGGCGCCGGTGACGGCGAGAAAGACCGCACCAACCGTGACGAAGGCAACTTCGGGCGAGTTGACCAGGAATGACACGATATAATGCGGGCTGATTGCCAGCAGGATTTCCGGGTCATCCATGATGTGGTTGAGGCCGGAAAGACCGATGGCCAGGAACCACAGCGCGGTAACGGGCCCGAACACCAATCCCACGCCGCCGGTTCCGAACCGCTGGACCGCAAACAGGATCGCCAGAATGACCAGTGTCAGCGGCACGACATAGGGCTGGAAGGTAGGGGTGACGACGTTCATGCCCTCGACCGCCGATAGCACTGAAATTGCCGGGGTGATGACTGCGTCGCCGAAAAATAGAGCCGCGCCGACGATGCCGATGCCGAGGATCGCCGCTGAGTGTGCCGGAAAGCTGCCGCGTGCCAACGCCATCAGAGACAGCGTGCCGCCCTCGCCCCGGTTGTCGGCGCGCAGCACGAACATGATGTATTTGACGGTGACGGTTATCATCAGCGACCAGATGATCAGCGAAAGCACGCCAAGGATATGGCCGCGGTCGGCAACGTTGCCGCCAGCCGAAGCGCGCAACGCCTCGCGAAACGCATAGATCGGGCTGGTGCCGATATCGCCATAGACCACGCCGAGCGCGCCCAGCATCAGAACCTTGGTGCTGTGCTTTTCGACCTCAGGATGGCTCGATTGTTCGACTGGTTCTGCCTCACTACCACTGTTGGTAAGGGCCATGGACAACACTCCGATAAGCGGGCGGTGCTCTACGCTTGCTGCGATGCAATATCAAGTGCCCCAACGTGATGGCTGCCATGTCCGCAAAGCGAGGCTTCCATCCCTACCACCCACAGGCCTTCAGAAATCTTTTGACCGTCCCGGCCATGCCATACTCCAACGCATCGGCTGTCAACCCATGTCCAATCGACACTTCGGCCAATGCCGGGATGCGTTTTGCCAATGCCGGCAGGTTGTTCACCACCAGATCATGCCCGGCATTGACCCGAAGTCCGGCGGCAAGCGCTGCATCCGCGGTTTTTCCCAATCTTTCCAGCTCCTTTGCCGCTTTTGCCGAATCGGAATGAAAGCTGCCATACGGCCCCGTGTAGAGCTCGATCCGGTCGGCGCCGGTATCGCGCGCGGCCTTCATGCCTGCCGGATCCGGGTCGGAAAACAACGATACGCGAAAGCCTCCCTTTTTCAGGCGCTTGACGATCGGTGTTAGAAACGCCGCCTCGGCGGCGAAGTTCCAGCCATGGTCGGAGGTGGCCTGGGCAGGGTCGTCGGGCACCAGCGTCACCTGCTCCGGCTGGTGCTTTTCAACAAGCGCCAGGAAATCCTCGCTTGGATAGCCCTCGATGTTGAACTCCGCCTGGGGGAATTCGTCGTCGATCAATGCCCTGATCTCCGGCAGGTCGGAATGCCTGGTGTGCCGCTCGTCGGGCCGCGGATGCACGGTCAGCCCATGCGCGCCCGCGGCAAGTGCGATGCGTCCGAGCCCGGTGACGCTTGGCCACGGCAGGTCGCGCCGGTTGCGCAGCATGGCGATGGCATTGAGATTGACGGAGAGTTTTGCAGGCATGGGTTCTCGGGTCCGGATGTATTTGCGGCCATCTATACCGCCTTTGGCGGGAACAGACAGGGGGTTTCCGGTGTTCCAGAGGGACGTATAATATCCAGCAAGAGGAAGACCCGTGAATTATCTTGAAGCCGTGCCGGCGGTTCGCCGCATCGACACCGACCGCGACGACCTGTTCGCCATCGATGTCGTCGGCCATGTCACGGCGGCCGACGCGGAAAACCTGTTCGGTTTGCTGGAGGCGGCTTACGCGCTGCACCCGAAAATCGACGTGCTGGTGCGCCTGATCGACCATGATGGCGTCGATTGGGTCGATGTATCGGACGAAACGCTTGAACAGGGCACGGCCCATGCCGTGGAGCATGTCGGCCGCTGTGCTGCGGTCGGCGAGCCGAACTGGGTACCCAGCGCACAGAGCTTGCTGCCTGCTTCCTCGCCCGTCGAGATCAGGCATTTCGAGGCAAAAGACGAAGCATCCGCCTGGGAATGGCTCGGCGCCAGACCGCTGGCCCCACGCTGACGCAGTACCAGTCCCATGGCTGCTGGCCCGATCAGCCTATCTGACAATCGTCAGCCGTTCGGCCGCGCGCGTGATCGCGGTATAGAGCCAGCGCTGGCGGGTTTCCTTGAACGCCCAGCTTTCGTCGAAAAGCACGATCTCGTTCCACTGCGAGCCTTGCGCTTTGTGCACGGTCAGCGCGTAGCCATAGTCGAAATCGTCGAAGCGCTTTTTCTGCTGCCAGGGAATATCGGCGTCCGGGTCCTCGAACGCCGCTTTGAGCAGCTTGATCTTGGCGACGCCGCGGTCCGGATCGTCCTCCTCCGGTGAGACCAGTAAATTGATGCCGGGTTTCACCGTCTCGCGCGACGAGGTCATCACCTTCCACAGCGAGCCGTTGAGCAATCCCTTGGCCGGGTCGTTACGCAGGCAGACGAGCTTGTCGCCGGCCTGAGGGTAGTCGGCATTGAACCCTTTCAGCTCGCGCAGCCGCTGATTATAGCGACGCCGCGTCCTGTTGGTGCCGACCAGCACCTGGTCCGCCTTCAGCACCAGTTCCTGGGTGACGTCTTCCTTGCCGATCACCTGCGCCGTGCCATAATCGCCGCGCATGAATTCGCGACCCTCGCGGACGTCGAGCGCCAGCCGGATGATCGGGTTGTCGCGCGCCTGCCGGTGGATCTCGGTGAGCAGAATATCCGGCTCATGGTCGGTGAAGAAGCCGCCGCCCGAGATCGGCGGCAACTGGCCGGGATCGCCGAGAACGAGGATCGGCGTGCCGAAACTCATCAGGTCGCGGCCGAGCTGCTCGTCGACCATCGAACATTCATCGATGACCACGAGCTTCGCCCGCGAGATCGGGCTCTGCCGGTTGAGCGAAAAGGTCGGCGATATCAAGGTCTTGCCGGTCACCTCGTCCGCCACCGATTCCTCGCCCTTCGGCCGGTAGATCAGCGAATGGATGGTGCGGGCATTGACCGCGCCCTTGGAACGCAGCACCTGCGCCGCCTTGCCGGTGAAGGCAGCGAACTGCACCTGGCCGTCGACATGCTCGGCGAAATAGCGCGCCAGCGTCGTCTTGCCGGTGCCGGCATAGCCGAACAGCCGGAAGAGCTGCGGCTTTCCGGCCTTGAGCCAGGTGGCGACGGCTTTCAGCGCGTCGTCCTGTTGAGGAGAGAATTCCATCAGCGCGAGAGACCGGATTCGCGAGGGAAAGACAAGGCCGACGGCCATTAACCAAGTTCGTCGGCAGCGGGCCGCACCGCCAATGACGCAAGTTATCAGGCAGAGGGCGGAACGTAAAGAGAACGAAGTCGAGCCGCCACGACCTAGCCGGTCGGGCTGGGATCGTTCTCGAGCAGGATCGGCTTGCCATGTGGCGTCGCATGCGCGGCGCGTTCCCAGGCGGCAGCGAGCGCATCGACGTCGCCCTTGCCGGCAACGCCTTTGGCCGACAGCAAATTCTCCAGCGCCGCGAGCCAGTGCTCGTAATAATCGTGGCCATCGCTTGCGACACCCGGTTTCCTGACCTCGACGGACAAGGCGTCTGCCCATTCGCTCCAGGAGAACAGGCCCTTGTCGTGCAGCGCAACGGTCATGGCGAAAGCTTCCGCTTGCCATGGCTCTGCGAACACCGGCGCATCGACGCCAGCAGGCAGCGTGGCGGTGACTGACTTCGCCTCACGCCGGCTCAAGATAGCTCTCCCAGGCGTCAATCGACACTGTCAGCGTCGGGTCGGCGCCGGCGCCCCAGATCTCCGCGCCGTCAAAAACCACCGTATAGACCCATTGCGGGTTTTCGCCCTGGCCGTGCGCATTGGCGTCGGGGAAGACAAAACCATCGCGCACCGCCTCGACGGCGCCCTGCTTGCCGCGTGCGTAGCGCGGCAGCCTTGTGTGGCCGGTCGGATGGAAATTCTTCGTCCGCACGAGGTCGCCAGCCTTGAACCGCGCCGGCGTGGCAACCGGCCGGTCGCAGGGGCCGCCCTTAGCCAACACATCAGACACGTTTTCGGCCCTCAGCACCCGCTTTGGCGTCGCGGCAGGATCGACCGCCTTGCCCGCGGCCAGATCACGGTCGCTGACAAAACCATGCCGCTTCAGCAAGGTTTCGAGCGCCTTGATCCAGATCTCGTAGTAGCTGGAGCCATAATAGTCGAAGGGATGCAGCGATTCCCGCGCATGCCGGCTCTCGTCGATGGTCCAGGCGCCCATGGCGCCGGCGCACAAGGTCACGCCAAGCGCCCGCCTTTCCCAGGCGGCATGGAAATAGGGTTCGTCCTTTTCGGCTGCGACCGGCCCGAACCCCATCTGCCCGCCAAGATCCTGCGGCCCGTTCATGCCGGCTCCCGCGCCAGTCCGGTGCCGATCATCGCGTCGCGCGTCACCAGATCCGCCAGCAGCTCCTCGCTCCAGCCATCGGTGCCCTTCGGCCGCATCGGCACGACCAGGTAACGCAGCTCGGCGGTAGAATCCCACACCCGGATCTTTGTCGTTGCCGGCAAGATCAGCCCGAATTCCTCGAGCACGCCGCGCGGATCGATGACCGCGCGCGAACGATAGGGCGGCGCCTTGTACCAGACAGGCGGCAGGCCGAGCACCGACCACGGGTAGCAGGAGCACAGCGTGCAAACGACGAGGTTGTGCGTGTCCGCCGTGTTGAACACGGCCTGCATGTGCTCGCCCTGCCGGCCGGTGTAGCCGAGCGAGCCAATCGCCGCCGTCGCGTCGCGTTTCAGCAAAACGGCAAAGTCAGGGTCGACCCATGCCTTCGCCACCACCTTGGCGCCATTGCGCGGGCCGATTTTTGTCTCATAGGTGTCGACGATCACGTCGATCGCGGCCGGATCGATCAGTCCTTTTTGGGTGAGGATCGTCTCCAGCGCGCGCACCCGGGCGGCAAAAGGATCAAGTTCGTTGTCGTGGTTATGGGACATGGCCGTAAATTACGGCTGCAAGCATTCCACCGCAAGCGCCACGGCTTGGGCCAGCAGACATCGGGCGCACCGACGACCTTGCGGCTTCTATTCCGCTACCGCCCTCTGCGGCTCGCCTTGCAACGTCAAGAAGCCTTCGACACGCCGTGGTTCGGTGGTCATATCTGGTGTAACTCGCAGCCTCGTGCCGCGGTTTCACCAAATAGAATAGAAGGCGCCGAAGGCAGTGCACAACAAAGCGACAACTACCGCAGCATCGGCCACAGTGTCGCTGCCAGCAGCACGCCCATGGCGATGTTGAACCATTTAAGCCGCACCGGGTCCGACAGAAAACCGCGCAGCGCCATGCCGAAGCCTGCCCACACCGAAACACTCGGCAAATTGACGACGGTGAAGGCTATCGAGATCAACGCCACCGAGAGAAACGGATGCTCCGGAATGGCATAGACGGCCATGCCGGTGATCGCCATCACCCACGCCTTGGGATTGACCCACTGGAACGCTGCCGCATCGATGAACCGCATCGGTCGCGACTTGGCCTCGCCCTTGCTGCTGAGCGAACGCGACACGGCGATCTTCGAGGCGAGATAGAGCAGGTAGACGCCGCCCGCGATCTTCAATCCGGTGTGCAGCACCGGAAACGCAGTCAGCACCGCGCCCAGCCCGAAGCCGACGGCAAGCAACAGCACGAGGAAGCCGATGCTGATGCCCAGCATGTGCGGAATGGTTTTGGCGAAACCGAAATTCACGCCGGAAGCCAGAAGCATGAAGTTGTTCGGACCAGGCGTGATCGAGGTCACGAAGGCATAGACCAGCAAGGCAAGGAACGCATCGAGGGTCATTGGCTTCTCCCAAGCAGGTCAGCAATATTGTCCTTTTACCTCAGACGCACAAAGGCCACCTCACGGCGGCAGCCGGGCCAGAAGGTCAGGATCAAGCCGACAGAATAAATACGGGCGGTGCCAGAGCACTGGACCCAAAGCGCCGGATGATCACATCCCTTGCGGGCCGCGGTTCAACGCCGCCACGCCGGTGCGGCAGATTTCGACCAGGCCGAGCGGTTTCATGATGGCGATGAACTGGTCGATCTTGGAGCCTTTGCCGGTGATCTCGAAGATGAAATGCTCAGTGTTGGCGTCGATGACGCTGGCGCGGAAGGCATCGGCCAGCCTCAGCGCCTCGACGCGGCCTTCGCCGGTGCCGGCCACTTTCACCAGCGCGAGTTCTCGCTCCAGCGGCCGTTCCTGGCCGAGCTCGTGCGAGCGCACGGTGAGATCGACGACACGGTGCACCGGCACGATGCGCTCGAGCTGGTGCTTGATCTGCTCCAGCACATGCGGCGTGCCGCGCGTCACGATGGTGATGCGCGACAGATGCTTCTCATGTTCGGTTTCGGAGACCGTCAGGCTCTCGATATTGTAGCCGCGCCCGGAAAACAGGCCGATGACCCGGGCAAGCACGCCCGGCTCATTATCGACCAGCACGGACAGCGTGTGAGTCTCCGGCTTTTCAGTTTCCTTGGCGATGAAGTAGGCCGAGCCGGTCGGTTGAAGCTGTGCGTTCATGACATGAATCTCGATTTCAAACTTTTGAACTGTTTTTCTGTTTCCACACTGCTTCTTCCGACAGCCCTGCCTCGGCTTGAGCGTTAGGCGTTACACCAGTTCCCTGCCCTTGGCGTCGATGGCGTTGGCCACCGCCTCGTCCGTCGCCTCGTCAGGCAGAAGCATCTCGTTATGCGCCTTGCCCGACGGGATCATCGGGAAGCAGTTGGCAAGTGTCGCCACCCGGCAGTCGAAAATCACCGGCTTCTTCACCGAAATCATTTCCTTGATTGCGTCGTCCAGTTCGTCCGGCTTCTCGCAGCGAATGCCGTGGGCGCCATAGGCTTCGGCAAGCTTGACGAAATCCGGCATCGCTTCGGTGTAGGAATGCGACAGCCGGTTGCCGTGCAGAAGCTGCTGCCACTGCCGCACCATGCCCATATACTGGTTGTTGAGGATGAAGATCTTGATTGGCGCTTCGTGCTGCACCGCGGCACTCATCTCCTGCATCGTCATCTGCACAGAGGCGTCGCCGGCAATGTCTATGACCAGCGCATCCGGGTGCGCGATCTGCACACCGAGCGCCGCGGGCAGGCCGTAGCCCATCGTGCCGAGCCCGCCGGAGGTCATCCAGCGATTCGGCTTCTCGAAATGATAGTGCTGCGCCGCCCACATCTGGTGCTGGCCGACCTCGGTGGTGATGTAGGTGTCCATGTCCTTGGTCAGCGCGTAGAGCCGCTGGACGGCATATTGCGGCATGATCACATCGTGGTTCATCTTGTAGGCAAGCGAATCCCGAGCCCGCCATTTCGCGATCTGCTCCCACCACGGGTGCAGCGCCTTCTTGTCGGCCTTGGCGGTCGCACGCCACAGCCGCACCAGATCCTCCAGCACCCGGCCGACATCGCCGATAATAGGCACATCGGTATGGACGTTCTTGTTGATCGACGACGGATCGATATCGATATGGATCTTCTTCGAGTTCGGCGAGAACGCGGTGAGCCGGCCGGTGATGCGGTCGTCGAAGCGCGCGCCGATGCCGATCATGACGTCGCAATCATGCATCGCCATGTTGGCTTCATAGGTGCCGTGCATGCCGAGCATGCCCATCCAGTTCTTGCCCGAAGCCGGATAGGCGCCAAGGCCCATCAGCGTCGAGGTGATCGGGAAGCCGGTTAGGTCGACCAGCTCGCGCAGCAAATGGCTGGCTTCCGGGCCGGAATTGATGACACCGCCGCCGGTATAGAGGATCGGCCTTTTGGCGTTGGCCATCAGCTCGACCGCCGCCTTGATCTTTTCCAGATCGCCCTGGACCTTAGGCTGATAGCTCGTGCGCGGCGCCGTCTGTGGCGGCACATAGATGCCCTTGGCGAACTGCACGTCCTTCGGGATATCGACGACGACCGGACCGGGGCGTCCTGTCGTCGCGACGTGGAAGGCCTCGTGGATGATTGCCGCGAGCTCGTTGACATCCTTCACCAGCCAATTGTGTTTGGTGCAGGGGCGCGTGATGCCGATCGTGTCGCACTCCTGGAACGCGTCCGAGCCTATCAGCGAGGTCGGCACCTGACCGGTCAGGCAGACCAGCGGGATCGAATCCATCAGCGCATCCTGCAACGGCGTCACCGCGTTGGTGGCTCCCGGCCCCGATGTCACCAGCATGACGCCGGCCTGGCCGGTCGAGCGCGCATAGCCCTCCGCCGCATGACCCGCGCCTTGCTCGTGACGGACGAGGATGTGCTCGACCTCGTCCTGTTGGAAGATTTCATCATAGATCGGGAGAACCGCGCCGCCCGGATAGCCGAAAACATGCTTGACGCCATTGTCCTTCAGCGCCTGCACCACCATTTCGGCGCCAGTCATTTCGGTTCTTGGCATTTCGCGCCGTTCGTTCCGTCCACTGCTCATCGGTCTGGTCCCGTACTGTCCGCCATCGGGCGATTGCTGGTCGTTTAGTCGTGTTTCGGGCAATAAAAAAGGCCCCCGAGGGAGCCTGTGTCTGCGCATGGGAGGTTTTCGCCCGGCGGTTACACCGCCTTGCCCACGCGCTTTCCTACTACGAGAATGAGTACCGTTTTCATGGTGGCGGACAATAGAATTGGTTTTGCGCCGCTGTCAACGGCGAATGTGCACGACGCCAAAAGGCTTTGAACCCGGCCGTATCAGACGCGCCGGTTGTCCATCATCGCATCGAGCCAGCTATTTTTGCCACAAGACACCGCTCCGGTACGATCGCCGGCAGTACAAAGCTCCGCGATCGGCCCGATAAGCCATTGAAACCACGCCAAACTATTTGACGACGTGACGCGGCGCACAGTTTGCCGCGATACTCCGGTCAACCGGGCTGGGAGGGTCCGGCAAGCCGCGATAACGACCAGGACTTCACGGGAGGAAATTTGATGCTCGACAAGGCCCCAGCCGAGAAACTGTCCGACCTGCTCGACCAATTCGGCGCAGCGCTTGCCGCCGGCAACGTCGACAAGGCGGTCGGGTGCTTTCAGGAAGACTGCTATTGGCGCGACCTGGTGACCTTCACCTGGAACATCAAGACCATGGAAGGTCGCGACCAGGTGCACGACATGCTGACGAGCCAGCTGGCGAAGACAAGACCTTCGAACTGGGCGATCGCCAAGGGCGAAGACGCCACCGAGAGCGACGGGCTGCTCGAAGGTTGGATCAGTTTCGAAACGAAAGTTGCGCGCGGCTTCGGCCATATCAGGCTGAAGAACGGCAAGATATGGACACTGCTCACCACCATGGTCGAGCTGAAGGGTCATGAGGAACCCGCCGGCTTCGCCCGGCCGTTGGGCGCCAAGCATGGTCACGGAAAAAACCGGCCGACCTGGAAAGAGGAGCGTGAGAAAGAAGCCGCCGAACTTGGCTTTGTCAGTCAGCCCTACACGCTTGTCATCGGCGGCGGCCAGGGCGGCATCGCACTCGGTGCCCGGCTGAGGCAACTCGGCGTGCCGACCATCATCGTCGAGAAGAACGAGCGTGCCGGCGATTCATGGCGCAGGCGCTACAAGTCGCTCTGCCTGCACGACCCGGTCTGGTACGATCATCTGCCGTATATCGACTTCCCGAGGAACTGGCCGGTCTTCTCGCCCAAGGACAAGATCGGCGACTGGCTGGAAATGTACACCAAGGTCATGGAGCTGAACTACTGGTCCTCCACCGAGGCCAAGAGCGCCGCCTATGACGACGAGAAAAAGGAATGGACGGTCGTCGTCCATCGCGATGGCAAGGACATAACGCTGAAGCCGAAGCAGCTGGTGCTGGCCACCGGCATGTCTGGCCGGCCCAACATCCCGAGGTTCAAGGGCATGGAGAATTTCAAAGGTGATCAGCACCATTCTGCCAAACATCCCGGTCCGGACGGCTACGTTGGCAAGAAGGTCGTCGTCGTCGGTTCGAACAATTCCGCGCACGATATCTGCGCCGCACTCTGGGAAGCCGGCATCGAGGTCACCATGGTGCAGCGCTCGACCACGCATATCGTCAAATCCGACACGCTGATGGATATCGGGCTCGGCGCGCTCTATTCGGAGCAGGCCGTGCAAAACGGCATGACCACGGCCAAGGCCGATCTCATCTTCGCCTCCCTGCCCTACAAGATCCTGCACGAATTCCAGATTCCGCTCTACGAAAAGATGAAGGAGCGCGATGCTGCCTTCTACGAGGGCCTGGAAAGGGCTGGCTTCATGCTCGACTGGGGCGAAGACGGCTCCGGCCTGTTCATGAAATATCTCAGGCGTGGTTCCGGCTACTATATCGATATCGGCGCCTCACAGCTCATCATCGACGGCGCCATCAAGCTGAAGAGCGGCGTCGGCGTGACCGAGATCAGGGAACATTCGGTCCTGCTCAGCGACGGCACCGAACTGCCGGCCGATGTCGTCGTCTATGCCACCGGCTACGGTTCGATGAACGGCTGGGCGGCGGAGCTGATCTCGAAAGAGGTCGCCGACAAGGTCGGGAAGTGCTGGGGTCTCGGCTCGAACACCACCAAGGATCCCGGTCCTTGGGAGGGCGAACAGCGCAACATGTGGAAGCCGACGCAACAGGAAGCACTCTGGTTCCATGGCGGCAATCTGCACCAGTCACGCCACTATTCGCAGTTCCTGTCGCTGCAGTTGAAAGCACGGCACGAGGGCATCGCGACGCCGGTCTACGGGCTGCAGGAGGTCCACCACACGGGATAGAAATTCGGGCTGTCACCGGCATTGGCCGATGCGCTTCCAGTAGATAAGGGTACCGGTAAGTCCACCATGCGGCTTCAATGCATAGTCCGGTATCTCACCGGCAAGCGTGAAGCCCAACCTGTCATAGAGACCGGAAGCGCCCTCCTCTGTCGCTGTATCCAGGACCAGCAGTGTGCGGCCCTTCTCGACGGCGAGGCTTTCGGCCGCCCGCATCAGGCGGGTGGCCACGCCTTTGCCGCGATGGTCGACGCGGGTCATCAGCTTGGCGATCTCGGCCCGGTGCGGCTGGTTGGGGGGACAGTCGAGCAGCAAGGTAACGGTGCCGACCAGAGCCTCGCCGTCCCAGGCGCCGAGCACAGCTCTTTCGCCCCTTGCAGCCGCAATAAGCGACTTCCTCCAGAAGGCACCTGCCGCGCCCGGCGCCAGCGGATGCATGAAACTGACCGATCCACCGGCCGCAACCGTCTCGATCAGCATATCGACCAGCATTGCGTGCGTTTCCGCAGTTTGTGTCAGAGCCTTGATTTCGATGGAACTCATGCGTGCGCTGATCCTTGAACAAGATGAAACGTCTGTGAAGTCGCGATCGTCGCTGCCGTCAGTCGGAAAGGTTGACACGCCTTCGCCTCCTGGCCCGACGAATTTCTGCGATGCGCTCCGCATCTTCTTCCTGCAGATGCCGCCCGCGCTCCGTCAGTTCGAGCGTGTATTCCTCATAGGTCAGGCCCAGCCGCTCGGCCTTGTCCAGCCGCATCAACATGACGTCACGGCCGGGCGCTTTCCAGGCTTTGGCGTGGGCTGCCTGCCAGGCAAGGAAGATGTAGGCGTCGCCCTTGCCCCATGGCGGCCCCTCATAGTCGTCAAGAGGCGGCCCGCCATTGTCGATGCGTTTCGGGCGACGCGTCATTGCCTCAGCCTCTGGCCAGCGCGACCAGATAGTCGGCGGCGGCCGGTCCCGGAGCATGGAAGGTGCAATCCGATGGCGCGCCAAGGGCCAGGCAGTCACCCGGTTCGAGGCCGTGGACGATGTCGCCCTCGGTGAATTCCAGCCGTCCGGAAATCAGCCATATCTGCTGCCTGATGAAGGCATAGGACGCTGCCGGAAAGCTCACCTTGGCCCCCGCCGGCAATTGGACCCGGATCAGTTCGAGCGGCATGTCCGAAACCGGCGAAAGATGCCGCCGGACATAGCCGGTTGCGGGATCGCGCCAAAGCGGCTGATCGTTTTCGCGAAGCAGCCCGCCGCCTTGCAGCTCGGCCCGCGCGATGAGGGTGGAAAGCGTCATGCCGAAGGCCGCGGCGATGCGCACGAGAAGTGCCGCGGTCGGGCTCGTCTTGCCGCGCTCTATCGTGCTGAGCATGGCTTTCGAAACGTCGGACCGGTCCGCGAGCTCCGCCAGCGACCAGTCCCTCAAGGCTCTTTCGGAGCGTATTCTCTTGCCGATGGTCGAGGAGATATCGTTCGCTATATCAGCCATTCATCCGGTATATCGAAATTTTGGAGTCGAGCAAGGTGCCGATCGGTCCAATTTTTGCGAATGGTTTAATGTCCCCTACACCATCCGACCTCATCCCCCCTTAACCCCGTCGGTGTAAGGTCGATTGCCTGGGGAAATGGGAAACAGCCTGTCCATGTTCGTCGACCGCGAAGCCTCCGTCGGAGAGCCGACTTTGCAGGAGCGCCGCAAGGCGGAGCAGAACGACAAGCGCGTTCTGGGCAATGTCGTCCAGTGCGACGGCGCGCGCGCCACCATCAGCGCCCATGCCGCCGATGTCGAAGGCACGGTCACCGGCCATTGGAGCGTCGGCAAGATGATCTCCATCAACCTTGGCGCCACGCGAACCGTCGGGCTGGTCTACGAGGTCGGCAAATCGGATCGCGCCTGGCACAATGCGGGCCAGAACCCGATCGAGGTCAGTATCGAGCTCATCGGCGAGGTGCGCGACGGCGCGGAGCCCGGCGCCAAACCGATTTTCGACCGCGGTATCACCACCTATCCGCATATCGGCGCCATCGCCCACCGCATCCGCAGCCGCGACTTGCAGGCGGTCTATGACCTCGCCGGGCGTCATTCGATCACCATCGGCACGCTGTCACAGGATGAGGCGATCGACGCCAACATCGCCATCGACGACACGCTGGCGCGCCATTTCGCCATTGTCGGCACCACAGGCGTCGGCAAATCCACTGCTGTCTCGCTGCTTTTGCGCAAATCGATCGCCGCTCGACCCGACCTGCGCGTCCTCATCCTCGATCCGCACAACGAGTTCGCCGCGTCCCTGCCCGAGCACTGCGTCAGGGTCGATTCGACGACGCTGGACCTGCCCTTCTGGATGTTCAAACTCGAGGAATTTGCCGAAGTGCTGTTTCGCGGGCGCGAGACCGTGCCGGAAGAGGTCGATGCCTTGCGCGATCTCATTCCCGCGGCCAAGAACCTGTATCGCAACCCGAATTCGGGCACGTATCTAAAGCGCGGCACTGATGCACTGACCGCGGACACCCCGGTGCCTTATCGCGTTGTCGATCTTATCAAGCAGATCGACGAGCGCATGGGACTGCTGGAAAGCAAGAACGACCGCCCCACCCTCAAGTCGCTGAAGACGCGCATCGAATCGGCAGCCTCGGATCCGCGCTACCGCTTCATGTTCAATTCGCGGCTGATCGAAGATACGATCCACGAGACGATCGGCAATATTTTCCGCGTGCCGCACCACGGGCGCCCGGTGACCTGCTTCGAGATGGCCGGCATGCCGTCGGAAGTGGTCAATTCCGTCTGTTCGGTGCTGGCGCGCCTGGCCTTCGACCTTGCACTGTGGAGCGAAGGCCGGCTGCGGCTGCTTTTGCTGTGCGAGGAGGCACACCGCTACATGCCGGCCGATCCGCGCCTTGGTTTTGCGCCGACCCGACACGCCCTGTCGCGCATCGCCAAGGAAGGCCGCAAATATGGCTGTTATCTCGGTATCGTCACGCAGCGCCCGGGCGAGCTCGATCCCACCATCCTGTCGCAGTGCTCGACCTTTTTCGCCATGCGGCTTGCCAATGAGCAGGACCAGGCGATCATCCGCTCGGCGATCGCCGATTCCTCGGCCTCGACGCTGGCATTCCTGTCTTCGATGGGCCAGCGCGAAGCCATCGCCTTCGGTGAGGGCGTGGCGACGACCATGCGGCTGAAGTTCGAAAAAATGTCCGATGAGCTGATTCCCGGCACGGCCAAGCGCGAGGAAGCGTTGCCGTCCGAAATCGGCAATGATGTCGACCTGGTGGCGATCGTCGAAAGGCTGCGCAACGTGCCGAAACCGCAGCAGGCGATGGCCTTCGCCGAAGTCGTGGATTCCGCGCGTCAGGCCGGCGATCCCGACTACCGCAAGCCGCCCGTCCCGCGCGTCCAACCCGACGACGATTTCGACATGCGTTATGGCCTGAAACCCGCAACCTTCGGCCTACGCCCGCAAAACGATTGAGCCCAGCGGCCGATGAATTCTGAAGACTTTGTCAGTCTCTAGACGAGGCAAATCCCGGAAGGGAATTCATCAGGCCGGATCGAATGACGTGGCTTTCGAGAACCCGGAGCGGAGTGGACATTTGAGTCCATGAGCACCGGAAGTCGAGAAAGCTGCGTCAGTCGGCCGGCCTCATGAATTCTCTCCGGGATTTCAGGCACAGACGCGGTTGCGGCCTTGCCTCTTGGCCTCGTACAGCTGGCGGTCGGCGCGGCGATAAAACTCTTCGGCGGTTTCCTTACGGTCCCAGACGGCAAGGCCGACGCTCGTGGTGATCTTCAGCCGGACATTGCCTGACAGTATCGACATGTTGGCGATCGCCTTGCGGATGCGCTCGGCGAATTTGGACAGAAGTTCGGCGTCCATGTTGGGCGTGACCACTGCGAACTCCTCGCCACCCAGGCGCGCCACCACGTCGTGATAGCGTGTCATGTCCTTGAGACAGCTGGCGACCGCGCGTAACACCTGGTCGCCGACATCATGTCCGTGGGTGTCGTTGACCTGCTTGAAATGGTCGAGATCAAGGATCATCAGCCCGACCGGCTTCTCGATGCGGCGGAATTCCTCGAGATATTCCTTCAGTGCATCGTCGAAATAGCGCCGGTTCTGCATGCCGGTCAGGCCGTCGGTCAGCGCCGCGTGCTCCAGCGTTTCCGAACGGGCGCTGAGCGAAACCGTCATGGCGCGCAGCTTGCCTTCTTCTGTCGCCTGCTTGCGGATCAGCGGGTAGATGAAGAAAATCCCGAAGAACAAGGCAGTCGCCAAAAGGACGCCGGTCCCAAACAACAGCTTGTTGAGATAAATGATCTCGTCGACCCTGGCGGGTGTATGAACCTCTTCGGCGAAGGCTTGCAGAAGCCCATAGGCGTGAAGCGTCACCAGGCCGGCGGCCAGGATCACGAAGATGAAGACGAAAAAGGCTGATTCCGCCTTGTGAAAACGCATCTGCTCCCCGTTGGAAAATTTCCAAAGACGTTATGGCATGGACGGGCTTACGGAGGGTTAATTAGGACAACTTCAACGGGAAGCCTCCCCTCAAAGTCAACTTTTCAGGTTGCACTGGAAAGGATATCCGAGATCGTGGATCCCGCACGATCATCGGGGCGCAATCGCAGCCATTCCGGACCCAACTGATGCCTGAACCAGGTCGCCTGGCGCTTGGCGTATTGTCGCGTCGCGATCTTCGCGCGTTCGATCGCTTCGGCAAAACTCAACTCGCCGGCCATTGCGGCCTGCAGTTCGCGAACGCCGATCGCTTTCATCGCCGGCAAGTCGGGATCGAGGCCAAGATCGGTCAGCCGCCTGACCTCGTCGAGAGCACCCTTCTCCAGCATGCGGTCGAACCGCGCCTCGATCCGCTCCACCAGTGCCGCTCGGTCCGGTTCGATCACAAAGAAGCGCGTGCTCGCCCTGTCGATCAGTGGGCGGCCGCGCGCCGCCTGCCATTCCAGGATAGAACGGCCCGACGCGTCGAGCACCTCCAGCGCTCGCACGATGCGCTGGCCGTCGGTCGGCTTCAGCATCATACCGGCTGCCGAATCCTCGCGCAGCAGGATGCGGTGCAGCTTGGCCGCGCCCTGCTCCTGGAGTTCGTAGCGCCAGCGATCACGGATCGACTGCGGAATGTCGGGCATTTCCGAAATGCCTTCCGCAAGCGCCCGGAAATAAAGTCCGGTACCACCGACGAAAATCACCGGCCTTTCGAAGAACGTGCCCTCGTCGATGAGCTTCATCACATCGCGCAGCCAGGCGCCGGTGGAATAGGCGGTGGAGGGATGGACATGACCGTAGAGAAAATGCGGGACGCGGGCGAGTTCGGCAACAGTCGGCCGCGCCGTCAGCACGTCGAGCACCGAATAGCCTTGCATGGAATCGGCGTTGACGATGACACAGCCGTTGTGTCCGGCGAGGTCGACCGCAAGGGCGGACTTGCCGCTGGCGGTCGGCCCGGCTATCAGGATCGCGTTCTTAACGCGGCCCTCGCCCGCCTGCCCGCCGGAATTTTCGATGCCGCTGATCGCCACGCTTGTGTCCCATCCCGCCAGCCGCGCATTGTCGCCGGCGCTTGCGAATATGATGTCACTGTCGGTCGGCGCAAGCACCGTTCGCTGGCTGGCCGACGGCATCGCCTGCGAGTTCGCTTTGCCCGAGGCGGCCGAAGCGGCTGAAACGACCGCCAGCCTGCGCGCCGTGCTTGCACCCGAACCGGTCGACGTGATTGTCCAGCAGGCCGAGGGAAGGCGGAAGAAAATCCTCATCGCCGATATGGATTCGACTGTTATCGACCAGGAGTGCATCGACGAGCTTGCCGACGAGATCGGCGTCAAGGACTACGTCGCCGCCATCACGGCGCGATCGATGAATGGCGAGATCGCTTTCGAGCCGGCCTTGCGCGAACGGGTGGCGCTGCTGAAAGGCCTCGACACTGCCGTGGTCGACCGCGTCATCACCAACCGCCTGACGCTGGCTTCCGGTGGCCGCGCGCTTGTCCAGACCATGCGGGCCGACGGCGCATGGACCGCACTCGTGTCGGGTGGCTTCGACGTCTTCACCTCACGCATCGCCGCCATGCTCGGCTTTCAGGAGAACCGCGCCAACCGCCTGATCGAGCAGGACGGTCGCTTCACCGGGCTGGTGGCCGAGCCGATCCTGGGGCGTGCCGCCAAGGCCGACGCGCTGCTCGAGATTTCGGCGCGTCTCGGGCTGACGACCGCCGAGGCCCTTGCTGTCGGCGACGGCGCAAACGACCTCGACATGATCCGCCTTGCCGGCGCCGGTGTGGCACTTCATGCCAAGCAGGTCGTGGCGGCGGAGGCAAAATTCCGCATCGACCATGGCGACCTGACCGCGCTTCTCTATCTGCAGGGCTACCGGCGGGAGGAATTTGTAGAGTGACGCCGATCCGCACCGAGCGCCTGATCCTGCGCAACTGGGAGGATCGCGACCGTGAGCTCTTCTACCGCATCAACTCCGACGAGCGCGTCATGGAATTCTTTCCGTTTCGCCGCGACCGCGCGCAGGCCGACGCCAAGATGGATGAATTGCGCGCCGTCATCGACCGCGACGGTTTCGGCTTCACAGCCGCCGAGATCGCAGTCACCGGCCATTGCATGGGCTTCGTCGGCATAACCCGAACCGATCATTTGCCCTTCTTGCCGGCTGGCACCGTCGAGATAGGCTGGCGCCTGGCGCCCGAATTCTGGGGCCATGGCTATGTCACCGAGGCAGCCGAAGCCTGGCTCGCCTATGGTTTCGAAACGCTTGGCCTCAAGGAAATGGTTTCCTTCGCCGTCAAGGATAACAGCCGGTCCACCGCCGTCATGGAACGCCTGGGCATGACCGCCGACCCGGCCAGCGATTTCGACCACCCCGGCATTCCGGACAGCCACGCCATGCTCAAGCGGCATGTGTTCTACAGGCTGACAGGCAAGGATTGGCAAGCAAGAAAAAAGGCGGCTCGCTAGCCGCCCTTTTCCCTCAAAATCAAAGTGTTGCGCCTTTACCGGACTCAGTCCATCCGGATCGTCACAAACCGCAATTCGCCGGTCTTCGACGCCAGCATCAGCAGCGCGTTCTTGCGTCCCTGCTCCTTCAACGCAGCAATCCGGTCCATGACATCCTTGGGCGTGGCGACCGATTCCTGCGCGATCTCGGTGATCACCTCGCCGGCCTGGATGCCGCGTTCGGCAGCGGCCGAATCCTTAGCGACGTCAGTGATGACAACGCCGGAGACTTCGGCGGCAATGCCGAATTTCGTCCGCGTCTCGTCGTTGAGCTCACCAACGGTCATGCCGAGCACGGAAACCGTCGAAACGGCAGGCGCCTCGTCGCCATTGTCCTTTTCGGCGGTGCCGTTCTCGCCGCTGGCAAGCTTTTCGCCATCTTCGAGCCGGCCGAGCGTCACCTTCACGGTTTGCTCAACGCCCTTGCGCACGATGACCACGTCGACAGCCTTGCCGACCGTGCTCTCTGCAACAACGCGCGGCAGGTCGCGCATTTCATTGACGTCCCTGCCGTCGAATTTGATGATGACGTCGCCCGCCAGGATGGTGCCGTTGTCGACAGGCCCGCCCTTGATGACGCCGGCAACCAGCGCGCCTTTGGCAGTCGCCATGCCGAGGCTTTCGGCAATGTCGTCCGTCACCGGCTGGATGCGCACGCCGAGCCAGCCGCGCCGCGTCTCGCCGAACTGGCGGAGTTGGTCGACGACGCCCAACGCAAGCTGCGAGGGAATGGAAAAGCCGATGCCGATCGAGCCGCCGGACGGCGAGATGATCGCCGTGTTGATGCCGATCACCTCGCCGTCGCTGTTGAACAGCGGCCCGCCGGAATTGCCGCGGTTGATCGCGGCATCGGTCTGGATGAAGTCGTCATAGGGACCGGAATTGATGTCGCGGTTGCGGGCCGAGACGATGCCGACCGTCACGGTGCCGCCGAGGCCGAACGGATTGCCGATCGCCATCACCCAGTCACCGACGCGCATCTTGCTGGAATCGCCGAATTTCACCGCCGTCAGTTTGTGCCCTTTTGGATCAACCTTGAGCACCGCCACGTCGGTCTTGGTGTCGGTGCCGACCAGCGTCGCCTTCAGCGTCACGCCGTCAGAGAAATTCACCTCGATGTCGTCGGCATCGGCGATCACGTGATTATTCGTCACCACGATGCCCTGCTCGGCGTCGACCACGAAGCCGGAGCCCAGCGACTGCACCTTTTGCGAGGGGTTGCCCTGTTCGCCGGGACGGTTCTTGAAGAAATCGTCGAAGAAATCCTGGAAGGGCGAGCCCTCCGGAAGCTGCGGCATCGGTACCGCGCCCGGGCCTTCCGTGCCCTTCACCCTCTGCGAGGTCGATATGTTGACCACGGCGCCGAGCAGGCCCTGCGCGAGATCAGCGACCGAAGCCGGGCCGTCTGCGGCGGCCGCAGGCGTCACCAGCGACGGGACGGGAGCGGCGCCGATAAGAAGTGCTGCAGCACCCGCGGTGAACGTCCGCCTCGCCGCGCGCAAAAACCTGTTGGATGTCATCGAGAAGTCTCCCGGTGTCTCTGAGAAGAAAAGCGCTCGCCGAAAACGCTGCGTCGAACCATGTTGGCAAGAAATACGGCACGTTTGCGGCTATGGCTATCGGCGGAGGATAAAACCTCCGTTATCCCGAAATCATAAACCGTCATCCACGCACCAGCCAGACGAGGCCGACGCCAACGGCGATGGCAATCAGCCCGGCGACCCGCAGCGCATTCTCCGGCATCGACAGAACTTCGCCGGCAAGTTTCTTTGCGAGGCCGGGAAAGCCGCCATAGACCAAGCCCTCTACCACGAGAACCAAGCCTATTGCCGCCAGAAAATCCTGCACCGGCCGTTACTGGCCGGTGCCTGGCTGCGCTGCCGGTGCAGCAGGTGCTGCGGGCGGCGCTGCCGGCGCAGCCGCGCCGGCGGGATTGCGGAAGAAACGGAAGAATTCCGAATTCGGCGACAGCACCATCGTCGTCCCGGTATTGTCCAGCGCCGTGCCGTAGGCATTCATTGACCGGTAAAAGTCGAAGAAGGCTGGATCGCGCTGGTAGGCATTCGCGAAGGTGGCGCTGCGTTGAGCTTCGCCTTCACCGCGCAGGATTTCAGACTCTCTCCGTGCCTCGGCGACGATCTCCACCACTTCGCGGTCGGCGCGCGCCCTGATGCGTTGCGCCGCCTCGTTGCCGCGCGCCCTCAGCCGCTCGGCTTCGGCCAGACGCTCAGCCTTCATGCGATCATATGTCTGTTGCGAGACTTCCGCCGTCAAATCGGTTCGGCGAATGCGGACATCCTCGATCTGCAGGCCGAGCGACGTGGCGTCGGGCCTTAGCTGGTCGCGCACTTCACGCATCATCACGGCTCGCTCTTCCGAGAGCGCCGCCTCGAAGTCGCGCAAACCGTAAACCCGACGCAAGGCGGCGTCGAGACGCGTCCTCAACCGTGCCTCGGCCAGTTCGATCTGGCCGGATACCGCGGAGCGGAACACGCGCGGATCGGAGATCCGATAAGCGATGAAGGCGTCGACCTCATAGAACTTGCCGCCTGAAACCTGGACGCGGATGTTGTCGAGGTCGAAGCGCAGCACCCTGTTTTCGATCAACTGCACGCTGTCGGCGTCGAAGAAGGCGAACGGCGCCTTGAAATAGATGCCCGGCTGGCTCTTGACGTCTACGATTTCGCCGAACCTGAGCACCAGCGCCTGCTGGCGCGCATTGACAACGAAGACCGATGAATAGAGCAGGAACAGGATAACCGCAGCGATGACGGCGATGATGGGAAGACGGTTGGCCATCACTGGGTTCCTCCGAGGACCGGCGCCGGCGCCTTCTGCTGCAGTGCAGGCAGCGGCAGATAGGGAACGACCCCTGGTCCGCTGCCTTGCTCGATAATGACCTTGCTGGAATCCTTCAGAACCCTCTCCATCGTTTCCAGATAAAGCCGCTGGCGCGTCACATCCGGCGCCTTGGCGTATTCGTCATAGACCGAGATGAAGCGCTGCGCCTCGCCTTCGGCCTCCTGCACGACCCGGTTCTTGTAGCCGGCCGCCTCCTCGCGGATCTGTGCGGCCTCGCCGCGCGCCTGGCCGAGCTTCTGGTTGGAGTACTGGTTGGCCTGCTCGACGAACTTGTCCTCGTCCTGTTCGGCGCGCTGCACCTCGTCGAACGCGTCGGCCACTTCGCGCGGCGGTGCGGCATCCTCGATCGAAATCGCGTTGACGTTCAGGCCGGCCTGATAGCCGTCCAGCGTCGTCTGGATGATTTCGCGCACGGACGCCGCAATGCCCTCGCGATCATCGCGGAAGATGTCCTGCGCCGGCCGCCGACCGACCGCTTCGCGCATGGCGCTTTCGGCGACCTGCCGCAGCATGCCGTCGGGATCGGACACGTCGAACAGATAGGCCCTTGGATCGGAGACCTGATAGGCCACGGAGAACTGGACGTTGACGATGTTCTGGTCGCCCGAAAGCATCAGCCCTGAACCGTTGCCGGAGGCCGTGCCGCCGCCGATGTTGACGAGTTGTTCGGCAATGTTGGCCGTCTCGACCGTCTCGATGGGCCACCAATGGAAATGCAGGCCTGGCTGCGAGAACTCCGCCTTTGGCACGCCGAACCTGAGTTCGACCGCAACCTCGTCGGGCTGCACGGTATAGACCGCCTTGAACGCCCACAGCACGACAAGCGCCGCCGCGATCAGCCCGAACACGGCTGGGCTGGCGCCACCGCCACCTGGCAACGCGCGCCGCAACCTGTCCTGGCCGCGCCGGATGATATCTTCGAGATCGGGAGGCGAGCCCTGCGGACCGCCAGGCCCCTTCGGTCCCTGCCCCCAGGGTCCTGGATTGTTGCCGCCGCCCCATGGACCGCCACCGCCGCTTTTGTCATTCCAGGGCATGAATGTCCTTTCGCTTGGAATTCCCTCAAGCGCCGTTTCAACAGCGCAAAATCCAATGTGTCTTCTATAGGGATGCGAGGGCACGCTTTCAACGTAATCGGTCGTCGTCACCGCCCGTTTTGGACCGCCGCGATCCTTTATCGCCTCTCAATGCACGTCGCGGCGTCGCTCGTAAACTGAATAGCGTGTCGCATGACTATCCTTTTCACCGGCCGGAACGTCCTGCGTGCGGACAATGTGCCACAAATCCGGGTCGATCGGCGGGAAATGCGCGTCGCCGTCGACCGCGGCAAGGATATGGGTGACATGCAAGCGGTCGGCCAGCGGCAGCGCCTGGGCATAGATCTCACCGCCGCCGATGATGCAGATTTCGTCGGCGCCGGCCATGCAGCGCCCGCGCACCTTCGCCAGACTGATCGCCTCGTCGAGCGAATGCACGATTTCGACGCCCTCGGCGCGCCAGGCCTTTTTGCGGGTCACCACGATGTTGAGCCTGCCCGGCAGCGGCCGGCCGATGCCTTCATAGGTCTTGCGACCCATGATGATAGGTTTGCCCATCGTGTCGGCCTTGAACCGCTTGAGATCGCTGGAAAGCCGCCACGGCAAGCCGCCATCGCGCCCGATCACGCCGTTTTCGGCGATGGCGACATAGATCGCGACGTCCATCAGCCGCCGCTCCCGCCATCGCCCGAAGGCGCCAGCAGCAATATGTCGATGTCGTGCTCAGGGTAGAAATTTTCTGCCGTCATCTCGAAACGCGTCGGCCCGACTTTCCTGACGTTTTCGCCACAGAACGAGACCAGGTTTTTCGGATGGCCCTTGTCGACGGTCAGCTTGAACTTGCCGATGGAGCCCGTCGCCCAGTTGCCGCCAGTGGTCAGGATATAGGCGATGCGGTTTTCGAAGTATCTCGGGGTGCCGTCGGGATTGCCCTTCGCCGCCTTGCGGATCGCATTCTCGAACGTGCCGTCCATGCAGTAACGGGTCTTGTAGGCGGCGTATTGGCCCTGGAACTGGCCGTCATAGAAGAAGCTGACCGAGGACGTGCCGCCGACGCTCGGCTTGTAGCTGTGGGCGACGTGGACTGCGCTGTTGGCTGGAAACGTCGCGCGCCACCAGTAGGTCGAGCGCAATTGCCAAAACGGCACATAGACGGTCTTCATGCCTGAACCGTCGTCGGCGGTGTCCTCGATGATGAGGCCGCGATCGATCCAGTCGTCGGCAACCGCTTGCGGCAGCTTTGCCAATGCCGCCCTGGCCGCGTCGCCGAACGGGTAGAACGGCACGTTTTGCGCCTTCAAATCGGCGCTGATGTCGATGCCGAGCGCAAACGCCTTCTGCTCGAGCTGCGGTTTTGCCGCCACGCCGTCGATCGTCACCTCGAAGCCGAGGAAATTGTCGCTCTGGCCGTCGGGGATCGCCGGCATCTCGTTCGGATCGCCTTCGATGTCGGGCATCGGAAAGGCGACGATCGCGTCGACATCCTTGTCGGTGTTGTTTCGGAAAACGTAGTCGACCATCACCTTTTCCGGCGAGATGTAGAGGTCCTCACTCTCCATGGCGACCGCGTCGCTGCGCGACAGGATCAGACCGCCCGTTCCCAATTCGGCGATCGAATCATTGGCGAATACGGGCGTGGCCGAGAGCGCCAGCACGGCGGTCAAAACATAACGGAACATGGAAGCTCCTTTGGCGAGATGCCGGTATGACTCTATCGCACCAGCCCGACAATCGGAATCGATTTTCGAAAAGCACGATGCTGGGATTAAAGGTGTTAGAGCGTACTTTGTGCGTCCGATTGGCCGCACGTCGCTCTAGCCGTTTCAACGTGGCATTTCAAAGCCCTTCCGTGCACTCGTCGGCGCTTGCGCACAAGCCATGACCACCGTGCCATCACCGTGCCAGGCTTGTCTGGACAGCGACGTTCCGATCGGGCAGGAGTTCGCCCATGCGCAAGCTTCTCGTCATCGGCATCGGCGCCGGCAATCCCGACCACATGACCGTGCAGGCCATCGGCGGCTTGAACCGCGCCGACGTGCTGTTCATTCCCGACAAGGGCGCGAAAAAGAACGATCTTGCAGAACTGCGCCGCCAGATCTGCGACCGCTTCGTCACCAATCCAGGCTCGCGCCTTGTCGAATTCGACGTGCCGGTGCGGGCCGAGCCGGCGCCCTCCTACCGCTCGACCGTCGATGACTGGCACGAGGCGATCGCCGCGATCTATGAAAGCCTGATCCGCGACGAGCTTTCGCAAGATGGCTGCGGCGCCTTCCTGATCTGGGGCGATCCCTCGCTCTACGACAGCGCGCTGCGCATCCTGGAGCTTGTGCGCATGAGAGGCAATGTCGAGTTCGAGCTCGAGGTGATCCCCGGCATCACTGCCGTCCAGGCGCTCGCCGCCGGCCATAAGATGGCGCTGAACCGCATCGGCGACGCAATTCAGATCACCACCGGCCGCCGGCTTACCGAGGAAGGTTTGCCCGACAATGCCGGCAGCACCGTCGTCATGCTGGACGGTAAATGCGCATTCAACAGGCTGGACGACAAGGACCTCGTCATCCACTGGGGCGCCTATCTCGGCACGCCCGACGAGATTCTCATTTCCGGTCGCCTCGGCGATGTCGGCGACGAGATCGTAAAGACCCGCGACGAAGCCCGGCGGAAAAAGGGCTGGATCATGGACACTTATCTGCTGCGCAAGCCCGGCGAGCCAGAGGAGTAATGCATGTCGCGCTAAAGTGCGCAGCGGTTTTGCGATAACGACATGCATAAAAAAGAACCTAAAGCGCGTCGCATGAATCCGTTCAAATGCGACGCGCTTTAGGCTCGGCCGGTACGGATTCCACCGACCTCACCCAGCATCGATCTCCGCCTGCAATGCTTCCATGTGCGTCGCAGCCGCGGAAGCCGCGGCCCGTTCGATGGCGCGAAAGCGGCTGACCACTGCAAGCCCCACCGGAGTCAACTGGGCGCCGCCGCCCTTTTTCCCTCCGGTCTGCGCCGCGACCAGCGGCTTGCCGAACACCCGGTTCATGTCCTCGACGAGATCCCAGGCGTGTTTGTAGGACATTTCCATGCCGCGCGCCGCAGCCGAGATCGAACCGAAGGCGGCGATCTGCTCCAGAAGCTCGATCTTGCCCGGCCCGATGCGCCCTTCTGGATCGAGGTTTATCCGCAAGCTCAGCGACGGCATTTGCTCCTCCGCAGTCACGCCACATCCATCCTAGAAGCTCTCCGGCGATACCGCTATTCTAAAATAATATAGCGACAATCATCCGCCGGTCATCCATCCGCCTCGACAGGCAGGCCGGCGCTCGTGTTCGCCCGGTCGAAGCTTACCGTCTTGACCACCGCGTAGACGTTTCGGCCGGGCCGGAGTTTCAGCGTCTGTCGCGATTGCTTGGTGACCCGGGCAAGCACGGTTGCGCCATTGCAGTCTATGCCGATCTCGACCGTAGGCCCTTCACCCGGCTCTATCGCCACGATCGTGCCCGGCAGGATGTTGAGCGCGCTGAGACCCGTCGGCTTGTCGGTGGCGATCATCACATCGCGGGCACGGATGCGGATGCGCACCGGCGCACCGACCGGCATTGCCAGAAGCGGCACGCGGATCTCGCCCGCCGCCGAGCCAAGCACGGTCATGCCAAAGACTGCGTCGTGGCGCAGCACCGCGGTGTCCAGCACCGCGCCACCCTCCCCGCGCTCTTCCGCCGGCAACAGGTCGAGCCGCTGCATGATCGCCCCGGTCGGGCCGCAAGCGGCGACTTTGCCTTGCGCCAGCACAACGACGTCGCTTGCCAGCCGCGCCACTTCCGAGATCGAATGACTGACATAGACGATCGGGATTTTCGTCTCGTCGCGCAGCCGCTCGATGTAAGGCAGGATTTCTGCCTTGCGGGCGTCGTCGAGCGAAGCCAGCGGCTCGTCCATCAGCAACAATCTTGGACTGGCGAGCAGCGCCCGGCCGATCGCCACGCGCTGTTTCTCGCCGCCGGAAAGCTTTGCCGGCCGCCGGTCGAGCAAAGGACCGATGCCGAGCAGGTCGACCACGGCATTGATGTCGGCGTAGCGTTCCGCCGTCGGCGTGAACCAGCGGCCGTAGCGCAGATTGCTGGCCACGCTCATATGCGGAAACAGCCGCGCGTCCTGAAATACCATGCCGATGCGGCGCTTGTGCTTCGGCACGAACAGGCCCGCATCTGTATCGACCAGCACGCGGCCGTCGGCCTCGATCCGCCCCTTCTCGGGCCGGATCAATCCGGCAATCATGTTGATCAGCGTCGTCTTGCCGGAGCCCGAGGGCCCGAACAGCGCGGTCAGCCGCCCAGCGCTCCCGAAGCGGACGTCGAGCCCCAAATCTCCAAGCCGATGGCTGATATCGATTACGACCGTCATTCGATGTCCATCCGCTTGCCGACGCGCCGCGCCAGCACCTCCGACGCGACAAGTGCTGCCATCGAGATGACGATCGAGATCAGCGTCAGCCTGAGCGCTTCGGCATCGCCGCCCGGCACCTGCGTGAACGTGTAGACCGCCGACGGCAGCGTCTGCGTCTCGTTTGGGATGTTGGAAACGAAGGTGATCGTTGCGCCGAATTCGCCCATCGCCTTGGCGAAAGACAAGATCGCGCCGGTAATCAGGCCGGGCAGGATCAGCGGCAGCGTGATTGTCCCGAACACCCACAGCGGATTGGCGCCAAGCGTCCCGGCCGCCGCCTCGAATCTGCGATCGACCGCCTCGATCGACAGCCGGATCGCCCGCACCATCAAGGGAAAGCCCATGACAGCGCAGGCCAATGCGGCACCCGTCCAGCGAAAGGAGAAGACAATGCCGAAATGCTCGGCCAGAAAGGCTCCGGCCGGGCCGCGCCTGCCGAAGGAGAGCAGCAGCAGATAGCCGACAACCACCGGCGGCAGGATCAACGGCAGATGCACCAGCCCGTTGAGCAGCGTTTTGCCCCAGAATTGGCCACGGGCCAGCACAAGCGCGATCAATATGCCGGGCGGCAGGCTGGCGATCATCGCCACGGTCGCCACCTTGACGGACAGCCGGACCGCATTCCATTCGTCGGGAGTGAGGTCCAGCAACCAATTCATCTTTTGGTGTGCCTCAGTTGCTCGGCGTAAGGACCGTAAAACCTTGCGCCTTGAAGACCTCGTCTGCCTTGGCGGATTGCAGGCATTCCAGGAATGCCGGCGCATCCTTGTCCTTGGAATCCGCCATCTCGGCAACCGGGTAGACGATCGACGGGTGCGAATCCTCCGGGAAGGTGCCGATCACTTTGACGCCGGGCTCGGCGTGCGCGTCGGTGGCGTAGACGATGCCGAGCGCTGCTTCGCCTGATGAAACCAGCTTGAGCGCTGCGCGCACGTTCTCGGCCTGTGCCACCTTGCCTTCGATCGAGGACCACACGCCGAGCGATTCAAGTGCGGCCTTGCCATATTTGCCGGCCGGCACCGCTTTGAAATCGCCCATGGCAAGCCTGCCATCGCCGATCAGCCCAGCAAGATCAAAACCCTTTTCGATCCTGGTTTCGACCGACGAATCCTTCGGCGCCACCAGCACGATCTGGTTGCCGAGCAACTTCGCTTCGGTATCCGGCTTGGTCAGCTTCTTGTCGGACAGATATTTCATCCAGTCGAGGTCGGCTGAGATGAAGACATCGGCTGGCGCGCCGCCCTCGAGCTGCTTGGCCAATGCAGAGCTTGCCGCATAGGAAATGATCGCCGCCTCGCCGACATCGGCCTCGCAGGCGGTGTTCACGGCATCCAGTGCGTTCTTCATGCTTGCCGCGGCGAAGACGATCAACCTGTCATCCGCGTGGGCAGCCGGCACAGCAGCGATCAACATCGTCGCGAGACCGCCAATGGCGGCCGCTTTCAATCCGAAACGCTTGCGCACCAGCATGACGCTCTCCAGGGGCTTGAAAATCCGATCGGCGCGACCCTGCTAGTCGATATATCCGCCTGAATATAACAAAGGAAGGCTTTTTGCCAGACTCAGCCCGGACAATGGCCCAGCCAATGGTCCGCTAATGGCATGCGTGTTGCCGCCACCGCTCACGATAAATAGCAGTGCACACAGCGCAACGTTGCAAGCCGAAATGGATCTAAGCATCGGATACGGTACTCGCGGCGGACGACCCAGC
Organism: Mesorhizobium sp. WSM4842; assembly: GCF_055901575.1. Classification (NCBI taxonomy): domain Bacteria; kingdom Pseudomonadati; phylum Pseudomonadota; class Alphaproteobacteria; order Hyphomicrobiales; family Phyllobacteriaceae; genus Mesorhizobium; species Mesorhizobium sp. WSM4842. The sequence continues at coordinate 3,717,636 of NZ_CM148372.1, read as the reverse complement.
ACCGCCACCGAGCGATTTCGAGAAAGGGTAAAGTAGAAGCGCGATGTTTGCGGCTCACACCGCGATGGGCGCCTTGATCGTCGCATCGGCGAGGTAGTTTTCCAGCCGGAAATCTTCGAACCGGAAGGCAAAGAGGTCCTTCACCTCCGGATTGATCCATAGCGTCGGCAGCGCCTTGGGCGTGCGCCGCAACTGTTCGCGCGCCTGCTCGAAATGGTTCGCGTAAAGATGCGCATCGCCCAGCGTATGGACGAAATCGCCGGGCTTCAACCCCGTCACCTGCGCCACCATCAAGGTGAGCAGCGCATAGGAAGCGATGTTGAACGGCACGCCGAGAAAGATATCGGCGGAACGCTGGTAAAGCTGGCAGGAAAGCCTGCCCTCCGAGACATAGAACTGGAACAGGCAATGACAGGGTGGCAGCGCCATGGCTTCCACTTCGGCCGGGTTCCACGCCGAAACGATCAGCCGTCGGGAATTAGGATTCTTGCGTATCTCCTTCAAGAGATTGGCAATCTGGTCGATGGCGCCGCCATGGCCGTCCGGCCAAGAGCGCCATTGCTTGCCATAGACCGGGCCGAGGTCGCCATTCTCGTCGGCCCATTCGTCCCAGATCGAGACGCCGTGATCGTTGAGATATTTGATATTAGTGTCGCCGGCCAGGAACCACAGAAGTTCATGCACGATCGACTTCAGGTGAAGCTTCTTGGTGGTGGTGACCGGAAAGCCGCGCGCCAGGTCGAAGCGCATCTGGTAGCCGAACACCGAGCGCGTTCCGGTGCCGGTGCGGTCGCCGCGATCGGCGCCGTTTTCCAGCACGTGCTTTAAGAGGTCGAGATACTGGCGCATCGGCTTCTGCTCGATTCGGGGGCTCGATTCGGGTTACCGGCCATCATAACCGACTGGCTGCCGGCCGAACATGTCAAAGTGCAGAATGTTCCCACAGGCGACTACATTGTGGGCCGGCGCGGAAATCGTGCCAGCGTTCCGCTGATGCAGGATGCCTGATGCAGGACGATTGTCAGAGGCTGGCGAGCTTACCCAGATCCTTGGCGACCAGGTAATAGAACGTCACGCGGCTCTTGGTGTTGTCGGCTTCCATCGCCTTACAAGTCTTTTCGATGGCCGCGTCCGCCTTGCTGCCGTCGTCGATGCCGAGCTTTTTGGCAACCCAGTTGGTTTTGACGCGATCGAGTTCCTTGGGGTCCGTGCAGGACACCAGCGAGGAATCTCGATTCCTGAGCGCAATGCCCAAATGTTTCACGATCTTGGCGACCGCGTCGGCATCTGCCGCGGCGTCGTATTTCTTCACGTCTGCGAGATAGTCGGCCATCAAAATTCCCCTCGTCGGCGCCACGGGATCGGGTCGATGAGGGTCGTGGCGCGCTGCCGCAAAATGTACGCTAAGTCGGTAACTCCTCACCGCCGCAAGCTTCGGTTGAGACCGTTGACAAGTCAAGCCTTCCCGAGGCTGTTTGACACAACGACAAGGCATCAATTGAGGCCTTTCATTTTCCACGATCGGTCCCTATATCTGTTTCGTCGGCTCGACCGACTATGGTGATAAACAGGCGATGAAATAAGCCGTTCGGACCCGGGGGCGGTACCCGGCGCCTCCACCAAAAACCGCTTTATCGAAGAGCGGCTTTTGCTGGGGGCGAAATAGGATCGACGAAGGTGTAAAGATCGTACTTTTGCCCGGCATTGTACCACCGTTATCGGGCTAAACTTATAGTTGCCAACGACAACTATGCGGAAGCACGTCTCGCCGCGTAAGCGGTGCGATAGCTTCAATTCAAGCCCTAGTGGTTCGCACTTCTAGGCGGGGTTCGGAGGTACCTGGCAACAGAAACCTCCACTTCTTCACTTCGATTCCTACTTCCCCTCCGATCCCCATCTCCCCTCGATATTGTGACGGCAGCAGGCTTGCTGGTCGCGCTTCTTGGGCTGCGCTCTGTCGCGACGCTGTCTTGCTGGCAGATGCGGGCGGCCGGATTCGTCCAAAGGACTGAAAAATGCAAAACGATTCCGATCGATTTTTCGTGCTGACCGGCGGTCCGGGTTCCGGCAAGACCACATTGATCGAAGCCTTGCGGTCGGCCGGCCTTGCCACCTCGCCCGAAGCCGGACGCGGCATCATCCGCGATCAGTTTGGCGATAGGAGGACCGGCCCTGCCCTGGCACGATCCGGCGCAGTTCGCCGAACTGATGATGTCCTGGGAGTTGCGCTCCTATCGAGCCGCCCTCGAACAGAACGGCCCCGTCTTCTTCGATCGCGGCGTGCCGGACACTCTTGGTTATCTGCGCCTCACTGGCCTGCCGGTGCCCGACCACGTCAGCAATGCCGCCGAACGCTTCCGCTACGCCAGTCAAGTCTTCATCGCACCGCCTTGGCCGGAGATTTTTCGGCAGGACAGCGAACGAAAGCAGACCCTTGACGAGGCCGAACGCACCTATCATGCGCTGACCAGCATCTACACGGAATTGGGCTATGAACTGGTCCCGTTACCCTTGGCGCCGGTCGAGGCGCGATTGCGATTTATCTTCACCGAGGCAGGCTTGCGGCTTGAGCCCAGACGTTAAAAAGGCCGGGACTGACCCGGCCTTTTCATGCTCTCGCTGGAAAGCATCTACTCTGCAGGCGCTTCGACAACCTCCCGCCGACGGCCGAGCGTCACCTTGGCCAGCGTGAAGGAGATCACCGCGCAAAGCATGATGCCGGCCACCATAGGCAGCGGCGTGCCGTCGAAGAACACCCCGGCGATGCCCATGGCGACCGCGCCGATGGCGAAGTGCAGCGTGCCCATCAGCGCCGAGGCCGTGCCGGCGATCGCGCCATGCGCCTCCATGGCCAGCACCGAAGTCGTCGGGATCACCAGGCCGAGGAACCCGTAGCCGACGAACAGCAGCGCCGCCATGACATCGAGCCGGTCGACGCCGGACGCCATCACCGCGAACAGCACCACCATCGTCGTCGCATAGCCGACCACCGCGACCCGCACCACCGGCCTCAGCCCAAACCGTTCGGACAGCATCCCCGTCAGTTGCGACATGCCGATGAAGGCGACCGCGTTGATCGAGAAGAACATGCTGTAGACCGACGGCGACAGCCCGTAGTGATCTATCAGGATGAAGGAGGAACTCGACAGGTAGACGAAGAAGCTCGCCAGCCCGAAGCCGCCGATGGCCGCCAGGCCAAGGAAGTTGCGGTCGCCCATCAGGAAGCGGTAGGCCGAGAGCGCGGTGCCGAACGAACTGCCTGCACGCGTCTCGACCGGCCGCGTCTCCTTGAGCGAGGTCGCCAGCAGGATGGTGGCGAGCACCGCCCCACCCGTCACCGTCCAGAACACCGCACGCCAGCCGAAATTCTCGATGATGACGCTACCGGTCAGCGGCGCCAGGATCGGCGACACCGAAAACACCAGCATCAAGAGCGACATCAGCTTGGCAGCCTCGGTGCCGGTGTGCAGGTCACGCACGATGGCGCGCGGCACCGCCATGCCTGCGCTGGCGCCGAGCCCTTGCAGGAAACGGAAGGCGATCAGCCATTCGACCGAGGGTGCCAGCGCCGAGCCGATGCCGCCGACCATGAACAGTGCGAGGCCGCCATAGAGCGGCAGCTTGCGCCCGACCATGTCGGAGATCGGTCCGACGACGATCTGGCCAAAACCCATGGACAGAAAGAAGATCAGCAAACTCATCTGCACGGCAGCGGTGCTGGCCTGCAGATCCGCGCCGATCGAAGGCAGCGCCGGAAGATACATGTCGATGGCGAACGGGCCGATGGCGGACAACAGGCCGAGCACGACCGCGATGCGGAGGAATTGGGGACTCATGATAGCGGGTTTCTTTCAAATTTGGTTTGCCGACCGGGCGTGTGTAATCCTAGGACGTACCGTCCCGTGAAATTCCGACTTCCTGCGGAGGAAATTCCTTTAAGATAAGTCCATAAATTTAGACACTCTTGTCTAATTCGTCAATCACCTCTATATAGTTTTCATGAAGCACGACGTTTCTCCTGACACCATCCCGCCACGCGGCCATGAGGCCAAGCGCGCCTCCATCATGGACGCTGCCGGCGAGGTGTTCTGCCGCGAAAGCTTCGCCGGCGCCAATATCGACATGATTGCCGCCGAGGCCGGCGTTTCGCGCCAGACGATCTACAACCACCATGGCGATAAGGAGAAACTCTTCGTCGCCATCGTCCGCGACCTTACCGAGCGCTGCAATGCCGGCATCTTCGCCACCATTTCCACCTTTCCGGACCAGCCGAAGGACCTTGAAGCCGATCTGATCGCCTTCGCTGTGCGCATGAACCGCAACTGTATCTGCAACCGCGATGGAAAATTCCTGCGCAAGCTGATCCAGACCGAGGGCGAGCGCTATCCCGAGCTGTTTGCCGAATGGCGCGAACAGGGACCGGGCAGGACATGGCCGGCTATCGCCGCCCGTTTCGCCCGCCTCGCCCATGCCGGTTTCCTCGACATCGAGGACCCCGACGTCGCGGCCCGCCAGTTCCTGGCCCTTGCCAATGCCGAATTGCAGACGACCTTCATGCTTGGCGGCACGCCGACCGATGATGAGGTGCTGCAATCGGCGACACATGGCGTGCGCACATTCCTGCGCGCCTTCGGCAAGCGGCAGCCGGCGGCCGACGCGCAAAAGCACAGCGCGCTCGCTGGCGCCTGAGCGATCAAATCTGAGGCATGCCCTCTCGCATCTGCGCTGCCGGCGTCTATATCCGGTTTACGCCGCGCTCAAGCTTGATTACAGCTATGCGGACGATTCAACGGAACCCGACAGCCACATGGCCGACGACCACATTCGCTACGACATTCTGGCCCAGGAGGCATTGCGCGGCGTCATGCGCAAAGTCCTGGCCGAGGTCGCGCGCACCGGCCTTCCCGGCAACCATCATTTCTTCATCACTTTCCTGACCGGCGCCCCGGGCGTGCGCGTATCTTCCCGCTTGCGCGAGCGCTATCCCGAACAGATGACCATCGTCATCCAGTTCCAGTATTGGGACCTGAAGGTGACCGACACCGGCTTCGAGGTCGGGCTGTCTTTCTCCGACGTGCCGGAAAAGCTGGAAATCCCGTTCTCGGCCGTGCGCGGCTTTTACGACCCGTCCGTCAATTTCGAGCTCGAATTCGATGTGAAGACGGAGACCTCGGCAGAAGAGGAGTTGGCCGGCCAGCCCGCTTCCGAACCGCTGGCCGCCGTCGCCGAGAAAAAGCCGGAAAAGAAGAAGACCGCTGAGGCCGAAAAGAAGCCTGCCGCGGCCGACGCCGTCGCCAAGGGCGCCGAAGTGGTGTCGCTCGACGCCTTCCGCAAGAAGTGATCCGACGGGCCGCGCGACATGGCCGACATCGTCAATCTCCGCCAGGCCCGCAAGCAAAAGGCACGAGCTGAGAAGGGGCGCCTGGCAGAACAGAACCGGACGCTGCACGGCCGTTCCAGGGCCGACCGGGAGCGTGACCGTCTGATCGCCGAGAAAGCAGAAACGTTTGTCGCCGGCCATCGCCGCGAAGCCTCGGGCGATCCGGATTCCCCGAGCATCGGACCGAAAAGTGCGCCGCGGTTTTCGGATAAATCCGATGCTTGAAGTGAAATGAGTCACGTCCGGTGAGCCCGGTCGAGAAACGCTCGGTGACCATTCGCGGCCATCGCACCAGCTATTCGCTCGAAAAGCCGTTTTTCGACGATCTCGTCGCCATCGCGGCCGCGCGCAAACTGACGCTCGCCGCCCTCGTCGCCGAAATCGACGAGGCCCGGCCGCGCGATGCCAACCTGTCCTCGGCGCTCAGGCTCTACGTCCTGGATTGGGCAAAGCGAGGGATGAAACCGGTCTAGGTGGAGCTATCCGCCGCCCAGCGACTTCAGCAGATTGTCGATCGACGAAGGTTCAAGCGTGGGTTTTGGCGCGGATCCTGATGGCGGCGGGTTGTCATTGGCCGGCGGCTGAGGCGCGCGCTCGATTTTCTGCGCCTGCTCAGCCGCCGCCCTGCGCTGGGCGTCGAGCTTTGCCTTTTGTTCCGCAGCGATCCGCCTCGCCTCTTCCGTCCGCCTCGCCTCTTCCGCTTTCCGGCGTTGCTGTTCCTCGGCTTTCGCCGCCTCGTCCGCCGCTTTTTGCGCCGCTCTGGCTCTCGCTTCGGCATCCGCCCTGGCCCTTGCCTCCGCCTCGACCTTGGCTTTGGCCTCGGCTTCAGCCTTCGCCTGTGCATCCGCCTTGGCTTTGGCCACGGCTTCAGACCTCGCCTGCGCATCCGCTTTGGCCTTCGCCTCCGCTTCGGCTCGAGCCTTTGCCTCGGCTTCAGCCTTCGCCCTCGCATCTGCCTCGGCTTGCAGCCGCGCCGCCTCCTGCTGCTTGCGCAATTCCTCGGCTGCCCTCTCACGCTCGGCTTGCAGGGCCGCGTAGTAACGCACCTCGCGCCGCAGCCGCTGTTTTTCAAGCAGTGCCGCCTGCATGGCCTCGACCCGCTGCTGTTCCTTTTCAAGCGCGCGCTGGGTCAGGAACTGCGCCAGCGGCTCACTGTCGAATTGCCGCTTCGCGGCGCCGAACGGCCCGTCGACGCTGAAATTCACAGTCGGATCGGAGCCGACCAGCGCTTCGTCGCCGGGCCGATAAGTGATCGAACCACCGGTCGCGACCGTGCTGGCGTTCAGGTCCGCCGTAATGTCGGCGGACAGCTTCGCCGCCGGATTTTCAAGATTGACCGGCGGTGCCCTCAGCGTGCCGCCGGCAATTGTGAAGGCGATGTCCGTATCCCCGGCCGGAAAACTGCCGTCTGCGGCGATCTGCGGCGCGAAGCCGGCGGTCTTGGCCGCATCGATATCGCGCCCGATCGCATCGGCCCTGGCGATGAAGGCGCCAAAGGCGTCGGGATTGACGCCGGCAATGGTCAAGCCCTTCAGCGCCGCCGTGCCGGAACCGGACAGCGCCGCTACCATCGCATCGACCGATTTGCCGCTGGTCGAAAGCGCTGCCGAGAAATCGCCGCTTCCGCTGATGCCGGCCTGTGGCATCACGGTTGCCAGATCGGCGCCGGCAAGTTTCATCTGGCCGGAGAAAAGCCCGGTGCCGTCATTGTTCTTCAGCTCGAACAGCCCGGAAAGCGCGCCGCCTGAGAACTTTGCCTTGAGGTCCGAAACGCGGATGCCTTCCTGGTCGAGCTTCAGCGAAAGCGCCGCGTCATAGGCCGTGGCAAGCGGGCCGGCGACCAGCGATGCCGTGGTCAGGTCGAGTTCGGCTGTGAAAGGCAGGCTGGGCTTCTGGCTGAACGGGGCGGTCGGCCAAGCCCCGCCGGCGCCCAGGAAGGCCTGATCACCAAACAGCGCCACCGCCATCGGGTCGAGATCCAGTTCATCGAGTACCAGCGCGCCGGCAAGATGCGGCACCCCGTCCTTGACGTCAACATTGACGTCACCGGAAACCGCCGCCTCGTTGATGGCGCCGCTGAGGCCGGACAGCACCAGAAGGCCGTTGCCGAAATCGGCGTCGGCCGCAAACCACGTCGACATGCCTGTCCCCATGCCCGGCAAGCCGACGCCTGTCGTCATCAGCCACGGCTCGATGTCGGCAGCTTCCAGGCTGACCTTGCCCTTGGCGGTGGCGCCTTGTGGCGTGCCGGCGAATGTCCCGTCGAAACCAGCCTTGAAATCGTTGCCGGTGAGGTTGAAGCTCGTCGCCATGCCGCCGCCAAGCGTGCCTTTCGCCGAGACATCGGTGGTCGCCTCGCCAAGCATGCCGAGCGGCAGCGCCGGCAGCCCGTAAAGCGCCAGAAGTGCGGTGGCGTCGGCATTCCTGGCGTTGAAGGTCAGTGACACCGGCGCATCGAGAAGCCGCTCGGCCATCCCTTTGCCGGACAGCGATGCTGAAAACGCCGAGCGACCTGCCCTGCCTTGCGCGCTGACCGCCAGTCCCGTCGTGCCGTCGCCATTGGCGGCGGCACTCGTCACCAGATCGATGCGCGCGTCCTGGAACAGCTCGGGATAGGCCGCCACGCGTCCCGCCAGTCCCTTCAGCACGGCATTGTCTGGATAGTGCTTCGCCGCCACATCGACCAATGGCTTGAGGTCGACGGCGACCACGGAGGCATCAAGCTTGCCGGTCGGGCTCACCGGGAAATCCTTGATCCGTCCGGTGGCGCTGATCGACGCGCCGGCAAGCCCATTGAGCGAAAGCCGGTCGATTTCGAGCAGCCCATCGCGTAGCCTGAGCGCCGTATCGACCGTATCGGCGGTCAGCCCGCCGGCACTGACCGGCCCGGCCTTGATCTGGAAATCGAGGTCGCGGTCGGAAAAACGGTTGGCGCCCTTGTCGCTGATGAAGATCGAGGCGAAGGCGGCGAGGCCGTCGACATCGAGCTCGCCACCTTCGAGCCGCATCAGCACCGACGGCCTGGCGTCGTCGGGCTGGCTGGAATCGATGCGACCGGAAAATTTCGCCTTGCCGAGAATGAGTTCGAGGTCGCTGAAGGCCTGCCGCTTCCCGGTCAGGTCGACCTTGGTCTTGAAGCCGGCGGCCGGCAGCCGGCGGATCGCCTCGTCGACATCTTTCGACAGCCAGGCGGCAAAGCCGGAAGGCTGCCCCACCGCCAGAAGCAGCGAACCGGTGAAGCCGAAATGATCCTCGACGCTGAGCATACCATTTGCCTCCAGCCTGGCACGGCCGGGCAGTGTCGCAGCGAGCGACTTCACCGACCAGCCGGCATCGGCCGGCTCGGCGGAAAGGCGCACGTCGCGAACTGTCGTGTCGCCGGCCACCACCGCCGGCAGCTTCACCTCGACGGTGCCCGGTATGGTCGGCTTGGGCAGGTCGAGCAGCGCCTGCTCCAGCGCCGCGACACGCGCCGACAGCGTCAGTCCGGCGTCGGCCGCGGCGCCGACGGCTTCATCGAACTGCACCTGTGCGCCATCGGCCTCGATCGAAAAGCTTGGGTTCGGCCCAAGCTCGACGGCAGCCTTGCCGTCGGCGGTGTAGGGATTGTCGAGCGGCCCGGTCTCGAAGCGGAATTCGTCGACACCAAGCTTCCGGTGGTCGAGCGAAAATTTGCCGTTCAGCCTGAACCCCGGCTCCGGCTTGCCGGCGCTGGCCTTCATCGTCCCACCGTCCGTGCCGTCAAGCTGCGTCGAACTCTTGTCGACACCATTCGTGTCAGAACTTGCGACCTTGAACTGACCCGTATAGATCGCGGCGCCATTGACGATGCCGGCATTGCCATCCGCTTCGATGACCAGCGGATAGGCGTCTGGATCGAGCTTGAGCCGAACTCGCATCTGCCCGTCACTGCCGGCCTTGCCGGTGGAGGCGATGATCGTGCTGCGCAAGCCGTCGAGCCAGAGCGAACCACCCATCCGCCAAGGTCCGGCCAGCGATTTGGCAGAGATCGTCGAGTTGATCTCGGAAAGCAGATGGCTGCGCCCGCCGGCAGCATGGCGCAGCGCGATCTCTCCCTCCGTCACCGTCAGCTTCTCGATCGAGATCTGGCCGGGATCGAAGGGTGACGACGGGCGTATCGCCCAGTCGACCGTACCATCGGCGGCAATGTCGATCGTCGCCTTCGGCCGCACCAGCCGCATGTCGAAGATCAGCACTTCGCCGCTCAGGAAGGGCGCCAGTTCCGCATCCATCGAAAAAGTCTCGACGGTCATTGCCGGCTGGCCGCCGGGGCCACCGGCAACGGTGACGTTCGAAAAGGTCACGGAGGGAAACGGCAGCAGTCTCGCCGTCGCATCGCCCTGAACGGTTACCTTACGGCCCAGAATGGCGCTTGCCTCACGCTCGAAATCGGCACGGTAGCTTGTCCAGTCGATAAAATACGGCACCACCAGCGCCGCACACAGCACCAGCACGAAAAGGCCACCGAAGATCACGAACAGGCGTGCGAGCATCAACTCCCAAGCAGTTGATTGAAAATCAGCCGCACTCTACCCGCATCAGCGTGTTGATAAAGAGGCAAATCGATCGCTCCAAGAGCAAAAAGCTCTAGTCGGCCGGCAGTATCTTCCCAGGGTTCATGATGTTCAGCGGGTCGAGCGCCTGCTTGATCGTGCGCATGATGTCGACGCTGTGGCCAAGTTCATGGCGCAGGAAGCCGACCTTGCCTTGTCCGATGCCGTGCTCGCCGGTGCAGGTTCCATCCATGCCGATCGCCCGCATGTTCAGCCGCGCGACAAACTCTTCCGTCTGCTCGATTTCCTTCGGATCGTCCGCGTCCATCAGCACCAGTACATGGAAATTGCCGTCGCCGGCATGGCCGACGATCGGCGCGATCAACCCCATCTCGGCGATGTCGGCCTCGGTTTGCGTGACGCATTCGGCAAAGCGCGAGATCGGCACGCAGACGTCGGTCGACAACCCCTTGGCGCCCGGCCGCAGCGTCAGCGACGACCAATAGGCGTCGTGCCTGGCCTTCCACAGCTTCGTCCGCTCCTCGGCGACGCTGGTCCACAGGAACGGGCCGCCGCCATATTCCTCGGCGATCATGCCGAAGGTCTCGGCCTGCTCGGCAACGCCGGCGTCGCTGCCATGGAACTCGACGAACAGGCATGGGCTTTCGGGATAATCGAGTTTCGAATAACTCTTCATCGCCCGCATCTGCAGCGCATTCACCAGTTCGATGCGTGCCACCGGAATGCCCATCTGGATTGTCGCGATCACCGCGTTGCAGGCCGCCTCGACGCTTGGAAACGGGCAGACGCCGCCGGAAATCGCCTGCGGAATGCCCTGCAGCTTCAGGGTCAGCTGGGTGATGATGCCGAGCGTGCCTTCAGAGCCAATCAGGAGCCGCGTCAGATCGTAGCCGGCCGAGCTCTTTTTTGCGCGCTTGCCGGTCGTCACGGTCTCGCCGTCGGCCATCACCGCCGTCAGCGACAACACATTCTCGCGCATCGTGCCGTAGCGCACCGCATTGGTGCCCGACGCCCGCGTCGCCGCCATGCCGCCGAGCGATGCATTCGCGCCCGGATCGATCGGAAAGAACAGGCCGGTGTCGCGCAGATGCCGGTTGAGATCCTCGCGCGTCACACCGGGCTCGACCGTGCAGTCGAGATCCTGCGGGTTGACCGCGAGGATGCGGTTCATCCGCGACATATCCAGCGAGATGCCGCCGCCTGGCGCGTTGGTATGGCCCTCCAGCGAAGAGCCGACGCCGAAGGCGATCACCGGCACGCGGTGCGCGGCGCAGGCCGACACGATCTCCTGCACCTCTGCCGTCGTCTCCGGAAATGCCACACCGTCAGGCGCCTGGGTCGGAATGTAGGTGGTGGTATGCGCGTGCTGGGCGCGGATCGCCTCGCCGGTCTGGAACCGCTCGCCGAGCCGCTGCTTGAGGATGCCGAGCACCGCGGCGATGCCTTCTTCGTTGCGCTCGACCGGATTGAGGTCGCTCAGAGCCATATGTTTCCATCCCGGTTTTCTAGGATGTCTAAGCCACTTGCCGCGCGGATGTCCATTGGGTTAGTCAAGTTGCAGCAGCGACCTTCAGGTCAGAAATGATACATGCGGCGATAGGCTACTTCTTTCTCTTCTTGGCTCTTTTGCCTGGATGGGCAGTGCATAGCGCGTCCACTCAGAGCCGGGTTGTCTGGTTTGGCGCGGTTATCTTCTCTGCCTTTCTGGCGCTGTTCGCGGTTGTGAGCACACGCAGAGAGCCTGCCTTTACTCGCAAGCCCGGTCCTTTTGCGCAGCGGTACGGAAAGTACGTGTATATCTGCGTCGTTACCAGCTTGTCGCTCGGCGAGACGCTCGCAATAGCTCTTACCTACGCGGAACCTCAAAAAGGCCCGATTGGCCAAGTGGGCTCACTATTGTCAGCGATTGGATCAAGCGTTTTCCCTGTCATTGCGAAATACGCAACTGATATTCAGCCGCCGCTTTCCGAACAACTGGCCTTTCGAGCTCAATCAATAATGAGTTGTTTCATGGCTATTGGCTTCGCAATATTCATTCCTGCACTGATATATTATTCGAAAATGCCAAAAAACGAGATAGTAATGCGCTTCGGTGCCGGTCTACGCAAGAGGCCAACTACATTTAGCACATTCGCCTGTACTTTATTTGGTATTTTAGCAGGCTTAAGCGCATACTTCGGCTTCGGTGAATTCGACACCAGCACTGAGCACTGCTGGCTGAATGCCGTGTGCTACACAACGGGCGATGATTTGGCACTCTTCTGGGCAGGGGCAGGGAAAATCGTGATGCTGTTTGGCCTTCCAATAGGCGCCCTTGCCCTGGTGGCGGCCTACCGCGTGATGCCAGAAACTTAAGCGCTGTCTCGCGCGCTCAGGATGCCGAGCACAGCGGCGATGCCTTCTTCGTTGCGCTCGACCGGATTGAGGTCGCTCAGAGCCATCTATTCCTCCGCGAATGGACCAGTGTCCACCCTTGTTATGGGCTTATGGATGGGTAGTCTCACCAGCCACGTCCTGTCCAGCGAGAAGGAAGTTTTCGATGTCCACCCCTGCCCCCTTCGTCTCTCGTGCCATGGACATCGAAAACGACTGGATCGACTACAACGGCCATCTCAACATGGCCTATTACAACGTGCTGTTCGACCGCTGTTCCGACGAAGCGTTCGAAATGATGGGGATGGGGCCGGATTATGCGAAGCAGCGCCGGCTGACCATCTACACGGCGGAAGTCCATGTCTGCTATATCAGGGAGCTGCATCTCGACCACCAGGTCAATGTCTCCTTCCAACTCCTCGACCATGACGACAAGCGGCTCAGAGCCTACCAGGAAATTCGTCATGTCGACGGTTGGCTCGCTGCCACTTCCGAATCACTGTCGCTGCACGTCGACATGTCCGGACCGAAGGTGGCGCCCTTCCCGGCCGATGTCCTGGCCAAGGTCGAAGCGATGCGCGCCGCCCATGCGGCGCTGCCGATGCCCGAGCGCGCCGGCCGTTCGATCGGTATTCGTCGCAAGACGCTTGAACCGCAGTCCCGTTAACCTTACCAAGGTTTTAACGTGAACAAGCCGAATTGAGGCGTTGAACGACTCAGCGCGGCGTTCGAAAACCGTCCGCACGGGCGGCGGGGCTGAAGCGGTTCGGGGAACGTGCATGAAAACCGACATCAAGGTCGAGGCGGACAGGCTGGCGGCCGACCCACGCATCACCGACTATGATTTCTGGCGCTCGCTGAAGAACCTCAACAACGAGATCTTCCACATCGCCAACAACAACGAGCCGATCCCCTTCGCCATGATCCGCTGGCGCGCCATACTGAAGCAAGCGCGGATGAAGCGCGGGCATGCCTGACGGCAGCGCTTAATTCCTTAACCGTCAGGGCTGGTGCTTCACTGCCGCCAGCGGCGAACGCGCCACCACCGGCGACGACTGGATGATCGCGGTGTTAGTCATCGCAAACGGAATGATGCGGTCGATCACCCGTTCGAGTTCGGCCACCGAGCCGACATGCGCCAGCGCGATGAAGCAGTCCTCGCCGGTCACCCGGTCGCATTGGGCGATCTCCGGCAAGTCGCGGATGATCTCGGCCACCACAGCCAGTTGTCCCGGCACAGGCCTGATGCGCAGCCATGCCGACAGCTTCATGCCGAGCGCGGCCGGATTGATCCGCAGCGTGTAAGCCTCGATCACGCCGCTCTCCTGCAGCCGCCGAATGCGCTCGGCCACGCTCGGCGCCGACAGGCCGACCGAGCGCGCCAGTTCAGCGGTGCTGGTGCGCGCATCCTTTTCCAGCAGGCGAAGGATTTTCAGATCAGCCGCATCCAGGTCGGAATTTTCGTTTCGAAGGCGTTTCAGGGAAAACTCCTCGGTTTTAGAAAATCAATGAGCTCTTTGGCTAGTCATTATCCATATAAACCGGAAAGATCGCCTGCGATAATGATCCTATGGATGATCAAGCGCAAGCCCCAGCTGCAAGCCCTGCCCTCGCCGGCCCCGTCTTTGGCAAGCTGGCGGCCTCGCTGCCGCCGCATGTCTGGTTCGGCGTCAGCGCCGTGTTCCATTATCTCGGGCCGGCTTTCGCCGTGCTGCTTTTCCCGCATGTCGGCGTGCTCGGCATGGCCTGGCTGCGCATCGTCACGGCCACCCTTGTCTTCGCGCCGCTGACCCGGCCCTGGACGGTCTTCGCCCGCGCCGACCGGCCGACCCGACTGCTGCTTCTCGCTTTTGGCGCTTGCCTCGGCGTGATGAATTGCTCCTTCTACCTGGCGCTCGATCGTTTGCCGATCTCGCTGGTCGCGGCGATCGAATTCGTCGGCACCATCGGCGTCGCGCTGGTAGGCGTCAGAAGCCCGCGCAATCTCGCAGCCCTTGCCGTTGCCGTCATCGGCACCTTGCTGCTGATCGATGTCAAATGGTCAAGCGATCCGATCGGCCTGTTCTGGGCCTTCCTAAACGGCGCGCTGTTCGTCGGCTACATCGTGCTTGGCCATCGCGTTGCCCGCGCCGGCGCTGGCGACGGCATCGCCGGCCTGGGTGCCGCCATGGCGGTCGCCTGCCTCATCGTGCTGCCGATCGGCTTCACCGATGCGCTGCCGGCCTTCTCGGCGCCGCCACTGCTCATCGCCGCCATCGGCGTCGGCATATGCTCCTCGGTCATCCCTTATATCTGCGACCAGCTTGCCATGTCGCGGCTGCCGCGATCGAGCTTCGCGCTGATGCTGTCGTTGCTGCCGGTCACCGCCACGCTGATCGGCGTCATTGTGCTCCGCCAGATACCCAGCCCCACCGATTGCCTCGGCATCGCGCTGGTGGTGGCCGGTGTCGCTTTCCACAAACCGGCGCGTGACTAGAGCATCGGACCCAAAAGTGGCAGCCGGTTTTGGGAAAATCCGATGCTCAAACCAAAACATGGAGCGGCGGCACGGTTCGACCTGAGAGTCCGCCGCTCTATGCCAGCTTCTCCCTGAGGAAGGCGCTTGTCCGGCCCCAGGCGAGGTCCGCCGCGTTCTTGTCGTAGCGGGCGGCGGACGTGTCATTGTTGAAGGCATGATTGGCACCTTCATAGACATAGATCGTGTACTCGACCTCGGCTGCATCGAGCTCCTTCCTGAAAGCGTCGATGCCGGCATTGATGCGGGTGTCAAGCCCGGCATAATGCAGCAGCAACGCCGCCTTGATCTTCGGCACATCCTCGGCCTTCGTCTGCATGCCGTAATAGGCGACAGCGGCAGCCAGATCCGGCGCGTTGGCAGCCAGTGTGTTCACCGTGCCGCCGCCCCAGCAGAAGCCGACCGCGCCGACCTTGCCGTTGCCATCCGCGTATCCCTTGAGGAAAGCGACCGTTGCGACCGCATTGGCGATGGTCTGCGCCGGATCGAGTTTGGAAAACTGCTCACGCGCCTTGTCTTCGTCGGCCGGCGTGCCGCCGAGCGGTGACAGGAAGTCCGGGGCAAGCGCCACAAATCCTTCCAGCGCCACGCGCCGCGCCACATCGCGTATATGCGGGTTGAGCCCCCTGTTCTCATGCACGACGATGACGGTGCCGAGCTTGCCGGACTGGCCGGCCGGCTTGACCAGATAGCCCTTCATCTCGCCACCGCTGCCGGGATAGCTGATGTCCTCGCCCATCACGCGTGAATCGTCCTCGGCAATGATCCCTGCCCGGGCCGAATTCGCAGCCAGCAGCGGCGCGATTGCGGCCGCCGCCGCACCTGATCCGGCAAGCCTGGTCAACTGTTCCATGAAGCGCCGCCGGTCGAGCGTCAGATGCGTGTATTCGTCATAGGCGTCGATCATCGCCTGGGTAATGGCGGGTGTCGTGACGGCTGGGCCGGCAGGGCTAGGTTTCGTCATGGCGCTCTCCTCGGCTTCGGGAAACACTCCCGCCGCGCAACATAGGGTCGAAGCCCGCATGGTCCAGTCACGGATCAGTGAGGCCCTAGCATGCACTCCACAACGCCGGTCGGCCTGCATTGGCTATGGACCGTCGGAGCGATTTCCTCAGCTAGGACAATTCAAGGCGACAGCCGTGGGCCTTCTTCGGCGTCGTCGCCAAGGCCTGTCTGCTGGTCTCAGCCCGAAAGGCCATGACGCGAATGTGCCGCATCTTCATCAAATTTTGGTCATCGCCGACAATCTTGGCGGTGCTGCCGCAGTATAAACGAAAGCCGCCGGTGGTGATCCTGCCTACCCCGTGGCTGGCTCTGACAAGAAGGAACAACGCCCATGATCTTCCCGACCCCGATCCTTGTAAGCGCATTCGTGCTTGCCGGCGCCGCGCTGCTGGCGCTGCGGTCAGCCGCCTTGGCGGCCAGGCGATCGACGGTCAAGGTCCGCAGCAACCGGCGCCGGCCTGCCGGCAGCCGCTCGAAAACCAACGACTGAACGCCCTATTTCGGCAGCGTATAGGCCATCACGTAATCCCCCGGCTTGGTACCGACCGAGCCATGGCCGCCGGCGACGATGACCACGAACTGACGACCGTCGGCGACCGTGTAGGTCATCGGCGTCGACTGCCCGCCGGCCGGCAGCCGGGTCTGCCAGAGCTGCCTGCCGGTCGTCAGATCATAAGCGCGGAAAAAGTCGTCGACCGCAGCACCAAGGAAGGCGACGCCGCCGGCGGTGATCATCGGCCCGCCAATGCCCGGCACGCCGACCTTGAACGGCAGTGGCAGCGGCGTCATGTCGTAGACGGTGCCGTTGCGGTGTTTGTAGACGATCTTGCCGGTCCTGAGATCGACGCCCGCGACATAGCCCCAGGGCGGCGCTTGGCAGGGAATGCCGAGCGGCGACAGAAACGGCTTCAATATCACTGCGTAAGGCGCACCGTCATTGCGATTTAGGCCCTGTTCGCTGCCCTTGGTATCGCCCGGCGGCGGCACGTCCGCGCGCGGGACCAGCCTGGAGATGAATGCCAGGTATGTCGGCATGCCGAACATCACCTGCCGGACCGGATCGACGGCGACGCCGCCCCAGTTGAATGTGCCGAAATTGCCGGGATAGATCAGCGAGCCTTGCAGCGACGGCGGCGTATAGCGGCCCTCGTAGCGCAGTTTCAGGAATTCGATCCGGCAGGCCAGCTGGTCAAACATGGTGATGCCCCACATGTCGGCCCCGGTCAGCGGCTCCGGATTGAAACTCAGATCCGAAGCCGGCTGCGTCGGCGAGGTGTGGTCGCCCTCGATCGCGCCGCCCGGCGCCGGTACTTCGTTGACCGGGACGATCGGCTCGCCGCTGCGCCGGTCGAGTACATAGAGGTCGCCCTGCTTGGTCGGCCCGACCAGCCCCGGCACCACGCCGCCAGCCGTGGTGATGTCGACCAGCGTCGGCTGCGCAGGCACGTCCATGTCCCACAGATCGTGATGCACGGTCTGCCGCACCCAGCGCAATTGGCCGGTGTTGAGATCGAGCGCGGTGATCGAGGAGGAGAATTTCTCGACATTGGCGCTGCGCCCCATACCGAGCTGGTCCGGCGTCTGATTGCCGAGCGGCACATAGAGCAAGCCGAGCTTCTCGTCGGCGCTCGCTGTCGACCACATGTTGGGAGAGTTGTGGGTATAGGTCTGACCCGGCGCCAGTGACGTCGTCTGGTCCGGATTGCCGGAATCCCAGTTCCAAATCAGGGCGCCGGTGTCGACGTCGAAGGCACGGATGACGCCGGACGGCTCCTGCGTTGAATAATTGTCGTTGACCGCGCCGCCGACGATGATCTTGTTGGCGACGATCAGCGGCGCCGAGGTCGAATAATAATAGCCCGGCTTCGGATATGGCATGTTGGCAAGCAGGTTCAGCGTGCCGCCTTCGGCAAATGTGGGACAGACCTGGCCATTCGCGGCGTCGAGCGCGATCAGCCTAGCGTCGGATGTCGGCAGATAGATGCGTGCCGCACAGGGCTGGCCGGCGGCGATTTTGGCATCGGCATAATAGGACACGCCGCGGCAGGTCTGGTGCTGGCGGTCCTTGTCCAACTTGATCTTGGGATCGAAGCGCCATTTCTCCTTGCCGCTGGCGGCATCGATCGCAATGGCGAAATTGTGCGGCGTGCAAATGTAGAGCGTGTCGGCAACCTTCAGCGGCGTCACCTGATAGGTCGTCTCACTGATATCGTCGGGCCCTTTCACATCGCCGGTGCGATAGGTCCAGGCCGGCTGCAGATTGGCAACGTTTTCGGGGGTGATCTGGTCGAGCGGCGAATAGCGCTGGCCATACGTCGTGCGACCGTAATAGTACCATTCGCCGGCTGGCACATTGCCGCCGCGATCGGCGGTCGGCGTCACCTTGTCGGTGTTGAGTTCGCCGGCAATATCCTTTGGATCGGTCGTCATCGAATAGCCGGCGACGCCGATCGACGCCAGCACGGCGAGGATCAGCGGCGCGCGACCATCGGGACCGGTGAGCCCGCCCCGCGCCCACGGTGTCAGCAGCCACAACGCGATAAGCACGATAATGCCGCCGCGCGGACCGAGCTCCCACCAGTCGAAGCCGGTTTCCCAGACCGCCCAGCAAAGCGTGCCGATGACGATCGCCGCGTACAGCCACAGCGCCATGGATTTGCGCCTGTAGAGCAGCCAGGCAGCGACGAGGAAGGCTATGCCGGCAATGACGTAATACCAACTGCCGCCTAGCGAAGCTAACCAGATGCCGCCGCCGCCGAGTACCAGGCCGATAAGGAAAAGGATGAGGGAGGTGATGACGACAGCCAAAACGATGCTCCTTCGACTGGTGCGCGCTTCGCACGCGTCAATGGGCAACCCGGCATTGCGTTCCTGCCCCGAGCACAACTTTCTCCGGCCCGCCATGGCTGTCAAGCAGGCTGGCGCTATAGGTGGTGTTCTACCGGATTTGTAACTCCCCCGCCTGGATTGAGAACAAAACGGAGACACTTCTGGCCTTTCGCTGCCGAATCACTACATTCGGGGACAATGTCCGGCTTTTCGGAAGACATGCCCTTTTTTGACGAACCGAATGCGCGGCCCACGGCCCCGTCCGGCATTGCCGCGCGCGCCATGGCTGCCCGCAGCGGCCACACCAATGCGCCCGACTATCTGAACGGGCTCAACCCCGAACAGCGGCTGGCGGTGGAAACCACCGAGGGTCCGGTTCTGGTGCTGGCCGGCGCCGGCACCGGCAAGACGCGTGTCTTGACCACCCGCATCGCTCACATCCTCGCCACGAAGAGAGCCTTCCCGTCGCAGATCCTCGCCGTCACCTTCACCAACAAGGCCGCGCGCGAAATGAAGCAGCGCATTGGCCTGCTGATCGGCGACGGCAATGTCGAAGGCATGCCGTGGCTCGGCACCTTCCACTCGATTGGAGTGAAGCTGCTGCGCCGCCACGCCGAGCTTGCCGGGCTCAAATCCGACTTCACCATTCTCGACACCGACGACGTCGTGCGCCTGATCAAGCAGCTCATCCAGGCCGAAGGGCTGGACGACAAGCGCTGGCCGGCCAGGCAGTTCGCCCAGATGATCGACGGCTGGAAGAACAAGGGGCTTGGCCCTGCCGACATTCCCGAGGGCGACGCCCGCGCCTTCGCCAACGGCAAGGGCCGTGAGCTCTACAAGGCCTATCAGGAGCGGCTGAAGACGCTGAACGCCTGCGACTTCGGCGACCTCCTGTGCCACCCGATCCGCATCTTCCGCGACAATCCGGACGTGCTGAAGGAGTACCACAAGCGCTTCAAATACATTCTCGTCGACGAGTACCAGGACACCAACACCGCCCAATACATGTGGCTGCGCCTGCTGGCCCAGCGGCCGGACGCCGGACGCACTTCTACGTCGACAGGTTTGCGAACGGCCGAAGGCCGCAAGCCCGACCGGGCGTCCGAGCCGTTGCGAGGCCCCCGCGGAGGGCCCGCGCCGCCAGGCGCGGAACAGCCCGTGAGCGAAAGCAAAGTCAACATTTGCTGCGTCGGCGACGACGATCAATCCATCTATGGCTGGCGCGGGGCCGAGGTCGACAACATCCTGCGCTTCGACAAGGATTTCCCCGGCGCCGCGATCATCCGGCTGGAGCGCAACTACCGCTCCACCGCGCACATCCTCGGCACCGCCTCCCATCTCATCGCCCACAATGAAGGCCGCTTCGGCAAGACGCTGTTCACCGAAAAAGTCGCCGAGGACGACGAGAAGGTGCATGTCCATGCCGCCTGGGATTCCGAGGAAGAGGCCCGCGCCGTTGGCGAAACCATCGAAGCCTACCAGCGGCAGAAGCACAATCTCAACGATATGGCCATTCTTGTCCGCGCCTCCTTCCAGATGCGCGAATTCGAGGATCGTTTCGTCACCCTCGGCCTCAACTATCGCGTCATCGGCGGCCCGCGCTTCTACGAGCGCCTCGAAATCCGCGATGCGCTGGCCTTCTTCCGCGTCGTTGCGCAAGGTGCCGACGATCTCGCCTTCGAGCGCATCGTCAACGTGCCGAAGCGCGGGCTGGGCGAAGCCACCATCCGCCAGATCCACGACACCGCCAGGACGCTCCGCATTCCGATGCTGGAGGCTGCGGAAAAACTCGCCGAGAGCGACGAACTGAAGCCGAAGCCGCGCGCAGCATTGCGCGAAGTCGCCGCCAATTTCGAGCGCTGGCAGAAAGCGTTGGAGACCACGCCGCACACCGAGCTGGCCGAGACCATCCTGGAAGAGAGCGGCTACACCGACATGTGGAAGAACGACCGCTCGGCGGAAGCTCCCGGCCGGCTGGAAAACCTCAAAGAACTGATCCGCTCCATGGAGGAGTACGAATCGCTGCGCTCGTTCCTCGAACATGTCGCGTTGGTGATGGACGCCGAGCAGAACGCCGAGCTCGACGCCGTCAACATCATGACGCTGCATTCGGCCAAGGGCCTGGAATTCGAGACGGTTTTTCTCCCTGGTTGGGAGGAAGGTCTTTTTCCACACCAGCGCGCGCTCGACGAGGGCGGCCGCTCCGGGCTGGAGGAAGAACGGCGGTTGGCCTATGTCGGCCTGACCCGCGCCAAGAAGAACCTGCATTTGTGGTTCGTCTCCAACCGCCGCATCCACGGCCTGTGGCAATCGACCATCCCGTCGCGCTTCCTTGATGAACTGCCGGAGGCCCATGTCGAGGTCGCCGAGAGCGGCAACTCCTATGGCGGTTACGGCAATGCCTATGGCGGCGGCTCCTTCGCCTCCGGACGGGGCGGCCAGGGGGCAGGACGGCAGAATCCTTACGGCGCTTCGCGCTTCGACAATGTCGGCACCGAGAAATCCGGCGCCTTCTCCAGCACCTATGCGACGCCGGGCTGGCAGCGCGCGCAACAGAACCGCACCGAAGCGACCGACCGCAACTGGGGCTCGCGCTCCGGCCACCAGGTCGAGCGCATCGGCTATGGCGAGACCGACAGTGGCTATGGCGCCGGCCGCACCTCGATCAAAGGCCGCACCATCGACGGCGAACTGGTCGCCAAATCTGTTGCCGACACGCCATCCCCCTTCAATGTCGGCGACCGAGTCTTCCACCAGAAATTCGGCAACGGCAACATTGCTGCCATCGACGGCAACAAGCTGACCATCGATTTCGACAAGGCCGGCCAGAAACGCGTGCTGGACGGGTTTGTCAGCGGGGTGTGAGTATCCCCCTCACCGATACCGCGCCTGGTTCCATTTGTGGCCGAGCAGCGACAGGATGATGATCAGCCCGTTGAAGAACTGGACATAGAAACCGCTCAGGCCTGCCGCGACGACGCCGGTCTGGATGAACGACACGGTGACGGCGCCGATGGCGCCGCCGACCACGGTACCGACGCCGCCCCAGGTCGGCGTGCCGCCAACGAACACCGATGCCAGCACCGGCAGCAAATAGCCGTCGCCAGCCGTCGGCCACCAGGTGAAGTTGATCATCACCGAGAAGGTGCCGGCGATCGCCGCCCCGATGCCGACGAAGACGAACACTTTCACCCGCACGCGCTTGACGTCGATGCCCATCTGTTGGGCGCTGTCGGGATTGTCGCCGACCACCTTCACCTGCGCGCCGAAGCGATGCCTGTTGTAGAGCAGCGCCGACAGCACGACGAAGCCGATGGCCCAGAAGATCTGCACCGGGATGCCGTAGAGTTGGCTGGAGAAGATCTTGTAGGCCCAACTGTCGGCAAGGCTGGTCAGCGCCGTCGACTTGCCCTCGTTGATAATCTGGATCAGGCCGCGCAGCAGGAAATTCATGCCGAGCGTGGCGATCAGCGACGACAGCCCGCCGTAGACGACCAGCGAGCCGACCAGGAGCCGAGCAACGTGCCCGTTGCAATGGCGGTGGCGATGCCGAGGAACGGATCGTAGCCGGCCTGCACGACCAGCGCGAAGACCCATGAGGCAAAACCCATCGTCGCCGGAAACGACAGGTCGATCTCGCCGCAGGTGACGACGAAGACCAGCGGTACCACCACAAACAGCGCTACCGGCAGCGTGGTGAGCACGGAACTGTAGAGATACCAGGTGGTGAAGACGGTCGGGTTGGCGATCATGAACACTGTCATCATCACCACGAACACGGCAAGCGTGCCGAGTGCGGCGCGGTTGTCGAGGATGAAGCCGCGCATCCAGTGATCGGATGGGTGTTTCCACTCTTTCCGGGGATTGCCGGGACGGGAGATGCCGGCGGACGGCTCGTGCAGATCGGGCTCCATTGTCTTGCTCATCGTGCTCTCTGCTCCGGGTCGCCGGCGTCGTGCAGTCCCGGCAATCCGCCCGGATGCGCGACGTCTTCCATGAAGTTGATGAGGTCTTCGGCCGACTTGACTTGGCTGCGGTCGGCGGTGAGCGCGACCTTGCCGCGATCGAGCACGACGAAGCGGTCGGCGATATCGAAGACGTGATGGATGTTGTGGCCGATGAACAGGATCGATCGGCCGCTCGCCCGCACCTGGCGCACGAAATGGAAGACTTTGGCGGTTTCGGTCAGCGACAGCGCCGTCGTCGGCTCGTCAAGGATGATCAGGTCGGCCTGCTTGTAGATGGCGCGGGCGATCGCCACGCCCTGGCGTTCGCCGCCGGAGAGCTGGCCGACGATCGATTGCGGCGTGAACACTTTCGAGGTGAAGCCGATCTCGCGCATCAGGCGGCTCGCCTCCTCGATTTCCTTGTTGACCTTCAGCCAGCCGAGAAAGCCGGTGAGTTCGCGGCCCATGAAGATGTTGCGCACGATCGTCTGCTGCACGGCCAGCGCCCGGTCCTGGAACACCGTCTCGATGCCGGCGTCGCGCGAGCGCGCGGCGCTCCAGCCGGTCACCGGCTGGTCGCGGATGAGGATCTCGCCGCTGGTCGGCTTGACCACGCCGGAGAGAATCTTGATCAGTGTCGACTTGCCGGCGCCGTTGTCGCCGATCAGGCCGACCACCTCGCCGCGGTCGACGCTGAGATTAACCCCGCCCAGCGCATAGACCTGGCCATAGGACTTGCTGATGTTGCGCAGTTCGATAAGGCGTTCGGCCATTGCGATCCTCGCTTGGTTCCGGCTGCCGGTCGGCCTGTCCGACCGGCATGCCGTATTAGAAAGTCAGCGCAGCGCCTGCTTGGCGAGTTCGGCGACGATCTCGTAATTCTCAGGCGTGACGAAGCCGGCGCCGGTGTCGACATTCATTGGCGCTAGGCCCAGCACCACCTGCTGGCAGAGGCTGAGGATCGGCAGATAACCCTGCAGGAACGGCTGCTGGTCGGCCGTCAGCTGGACCCAGCCGCCCTTGAATCCCTCGACGATCTGCGGGCTGGTGTCGAAGCCGAAATTGAAGATATCGCCCGCCTTCCTGCCCGCCGCCTGCATGTAAGTCGGGACGTTGCCCAGCATCTGTCCGCCGGGATAGCCGACCGCCTTGACGTCGGGATTGTTGAGCAGTGCTGCGGTAATCACCGGAATGGCTAGATTGGGGTCGGAAGCCCATTCGCCGCTCGGCGGCGAGGAGAGCTGGATGACCTCGACGCCCGCCTCTTTCAGGGCGGCGACCGTGCCGCGCTCGCGCGCGCCGCGGTTCTCGTTCTCGAACGGCCCGATCATGATCGCCTTGTCGCCGGCCTTGAGCCCGGCCAGCTTGAACGCCTCGGCGCCGAGCGCGCGGCCCTGCTGCTCCTGCTGGGCGCCGACATAGCCGCCGCCGAACGCTGCCGTGACCTTCGGCACCGGCACGTTCTGGTACATCATCCTGATGCCGTCCTTGTGCGCCTGTTCGGCCAGCGGCATGATCGAAGCATCGCCCGGGTGGCCCATCATGGCGATGCCGCCGGGCTTGACCGCGACGGCCTCGCGCAATTGCTGCACCATCTTCTCGACGTCCCACTGGGAAAAGATGTAGTCGACCTTCGGCCCAAGATCGGCCTCGGCCTGCTTGGCGCCATTGTAGACGATGGTGCCGAAGGCGTCGCCCTCGGCGCCGCCGACGAAGAAGCGGATGTGGACGTCCTTGCACCACTGGGCATCGAGCGCCTGGGCAGGCAAGGTGGAGATTGCGGCGGCGAGCGCCGTGGCGGCCGCCAGGACGGTCGAGCGCAGAACTGTCCTTCTCATCGTGATGCTCATGCACGTTCCTCCCTTTG
Source organism: Mesorhizobium sp. WSM4842 (assembly GCF_055901575.1). Lineage (NCBI taxonomy): Bacteria > Pseudomonadati > Pseudomonadota > Alphaproteobacteria > Hyphomicrobiales > Phyllobacteriaceae > Mesorhizobium > Mesorhizobium sp. WSM4842. The sequence goes on along the minus strand of NZ_CM148372.1, from coordinate 3,693,185 downwards.
TTCCCTCGCAAGCCGAGGGTTTTCGACGAATGCTTCGGCTTCTCGCCGCAATGCTCCGCTGGCCGGCTCCTCCCGCCTGCCGATCCTCAGGCCGGGTTCGGCAGATACGCGGCACCTCCCCGGCATTGCTTGAGGTAATCCAGCGCCCGCACCTGCCCTGTAATCTCGAGGTCGCCGCGATAGACCGGGTCGTGCCAACCCTCGATGTCGATGGCGCCCTTGTAGCCGGCCAGCCGCAATTCGCTGATCACCCGCGTCCAGTCGCTGTCGCCGAAGCCAGGCGTGCGCATTTTCACGAACGGCAGCCGGCCGAACACGCCATGCTCGCGGATCACGTCCCAGCGCACCGTCGCGTCCTTGCCGTGGACATGGAAGATGCGCGGCGCCCATTTGCGGATCTGCGGGATCGGATCGATCAGATACACGAGCTGGTGGCAGGGCTCCCATTCCAGGCCGAGATTGTCATCGGGCAATTCGTTGAACATCAGCTCCCAGGCGTCCGGATTGTGGGCGATGTTCCAGTCTCCATCAGCCCAGTTGCCGTCCATCGCGCAATTCTCGAAGGCGATGCGCACGCCCTTGTCGGCGGCGCGCCGAGCCAGTGGTCCCCAGACCTCGCGGAAGCGCGGCAGACTGTCGGGCAGCGGCTTGCCGCGGAGGCGGCCGGTGAAGCCGCTGACCATCGAGGTGCCGAACAGATGCGCATGGTCGATGGCCGTTTCCCATGCGTGAAGCACGCCGCAATCGACATCGCCGCTTTCCAGCGGATTGCCGAAGACGCCGAGCGAGGAGACGACGACGTCGGCGTCGCCGATCGCCTCGCGGATCTGGCCGGCCAGCCGTGGAAGATCCTTGCCGCCCAGCGTCTGCCAGAAGAAGGGCTGGATGCTCTCGAAGCCGAGCGGCAGGATCGCCTTGATATAGGCGGCCGGGTCATCGAGATTGGCCCGCACCATGGTACCGATCCTGATGTCGAGAAGCGGGTTTGGCATCGTCACCCTTCCTGTGCGATCGCGACCCGGCGCCCGGTTTCGGCGCTTTCGATCGCGGCAAAGACCATGGCCAGGCTCTTGATGTTGTCGGCGCCGCGCGTCTCCGGCTCGCTGCCAGTTTCGACGGCGCGCACAAAATCCTGAATGATGCCGAGATGGCCGCCGATGCGGTCATTGGGATCGAGCGGCGGCACGGCGAGCGGCTCTGTGCGATCGAACAGGCCTTCACGGATAGGCCGCGCGACTTCCGCCCTCAGCCCATCCTCACCGTCCCAGACCAGGCTGCCGTGCTCGGCGACGATGCGCCATGTGCTCTCCCAACTGGTGCGGAACCCGTCGGCGCACCAGGAGCCGGAATAGGTGAACAGCTTGCCGCCGCCGAGCTCGAAGATTGCGGTGGCCGACGATCCCTGCCGGTACCAGGAATTGACTGGCTCCCATTCCTGGCAATAGACGCTGGCCGGCTCGCCACCTACCATGTAGCGGGCGGCGTCGAAAGTGTGGATCGCCATGTCGAGCAGCAGGACATGGCGCATCTCCTCGCGAAACCCGCCGAAATGCGGCGCGACGAAGAAGTCGGCGTGGATGCTGGTCGCAGCACCGATGGCGCCGGATTCGAGAAAGCGCCTGATACGCCTGACATTGGCGACATAGCGGCGGTTCTGCACGACGGCATGAACACGTCCGGCGCGGCGGGCGGCCGCAACGATGGCGCGCGCGTTGTCCGGGCTGTCGGCGAGCGGCTTTTCGGTCAGGAGGTGGCAATGATGGGCAAACGCGGAGAGCGCAACCTCGCGCCGGGCCACCGGAACCACGACGTCGAACACTGCGTCGGGTTTGGTCTGGTCGAGGACAGCGTCAAGATTGGTTCCGACGATGACGCCGGCAAGGTCATATTCGCGCGCCCTTACCTTCGCCCTGTCGGCGTCGAGGTCGACAAGGCCGACAATAGCCAACCCGTCGATCTGCCTCGCCGCATCGAGCCAGTGCTTGCTCATCGCTCCGCAGCCGACCAGGACGACATTCATCATCCAGCGCTCCTCCTCCGCTCGGCCCCTCCAGACCGATCGTCACGGCATTCACGGCGTGACCGTAAACGTTTTTCCGTAAACGTTTACGAGAACACACCCGAAGGCGTAGAATGTCAATTGGCCGCTCGCGAAAATCACCTTGATCACCTTGGCCTGAAGAGCGGCCGGTGATAGCCAAGAAAGGGGAGAACTGTCCTTTGGCGTCCAGCATTCACGACCTTGCGCGTCACCTGAACATTTCGATCGGCACCGTGTCGCGCGCGCTCAACGGGCGCGCCGACGTCAATGCCGACACGCGCCAGCGCGTGCTCGATGCCGCGGCAAAGCTGAACTATTCGCCGAACCAGTCCGGCCGCAGCCTGCGGCGCGGCGCCACCCACTCGATCGCCTTCATGCTGCAGCCGCACCCGGGCGACGAGCAATATGGCGAGCCGTTCTTCATTCCGTTCCTGACCGGGCTGCAGGCGAAACTCGCCGAAAGCGGGCTCGACCTGATCGTGGTGATGGGCGCGCCGGGCGACTACCAGCAGGAGCGCCTGCGCCGGGTGGTCGAGACGCGCCGGGCCGATGCGGTGGTGCTGGCCTGGACGCGGCGCGAGGACGAGCGCATCGATTACCTGACCAGGGTCGGATTCCCGTTTGCGACGCTCGGCCGCAGCCGCTCTGGCGGCAACTCCTATCCGTCGCTCGACCTCGATTTCGAAAAAGCCGGGGCCGACGCGGTCGACCGCCTAGTGGCGCGCGGCCATCGCCGCATCGCCGCCATCCGCCCGTCTCTTAACCTCAATTTCGGCTATCTGTTCCTGGCCGGCTATCGCAAGGCCTTACGGCGGCACGACATCGAGGTCGAACCCGGGCTGATCGCGGACGGCTTCATCAACGAGGCCGGCGGATACGAAGTGACGCCTGAGGTGATGCGCTCCAAGGACCCGCCGACCGCGATCATCTTCAATAATGACGCGATGGCACTGGGCGGCTGCAAGGCGCTGGCCGAGATGGGCATCAAGCCCGGTCACGACATTGCGGTGATCGTTATCGTCGACACGCCGCTGTGCCGCTATTTTTCACCGGCGCTGACCGGCTTCCGCCCTCCCCTGGAGCCGATGGGACGGCGGCTGGCCGAAATGTTGCTGGCGTCGATCCCGGCCTTTGCCGGCACCGAAGGCGCGCGGATCATCCGTGAGGTCTGGCCGCTGGAGCTGATCGCACGCGACAGCGATTGATGATGGCCGCACTCACCTTCCCCTCTTGTTGTTGATCGGCCGCTCTTCTTGTTATCGGCGAGGAAGCGCTGTGGTGGAGCTTTCCGGTCGGCTCGATCACCTCGCTCGCGCTGGCAGCCGCCTATCACCGCTTCGGCCGCTGGCCCACCCTGCACATGATCGAAGACAGACCGGCCACCGGCGAGACGCCGAACGGCTGAACGACAGCACCCAGGCCTTCCCTCCAGCCACTTCGATCGCCTAGGATGAGCCAGGCGCAGTGGAGGAAATCCATGGGCAAGGGACGAGTCGAGGCATTTACCGATGGCGTCATCGCCATCATCATCACCATCATGGTGCTCGAGTTGAAGGTGCCGCATGGCGCGGAGTTTTCCGTGCTGGCACCTCTATGGCCCACGTTTTTCAGCTACGTGCTGTCCTTCATCTATGTCGGCATCTACTGGAACAATTTGCACCACATGTTCCACACCGTGCAGTGGGTGGATGGCCGCGTGCTGTGGGCGAATTTGCATCTGCTGTTCTGGCTGTCGCTGATGCCCGTCACCACCGCCTTCATGGGCGAAAACCATTTCGCGCCGGTGCCTGTCGCCGTTTACGGTGTTGTCCTGGCGCTTTGCGCGGCCGCCTACTTCATTCTAGTCGTCATGCTGCACCGGCTGCATGGCAACGACACTGCCTTCGCCAGAGCGGTAGGCACCGACCGCAAGGAAAAGATCTCGTTGGTCCTTTATATCGCCGCCATTCCGCTGACCTTCGTCAATCAATGGATCAGCGTCGCGCTCTATGTGCTGGTTGCCATGATCTGGTTCGTACCGGACAGGCGGTTCGAAAGGCTGGTCGAAAAATAGGTCTGCCTAGCCCCGCATTGCTTTCAGCTTCTCCGCCACGGAGGCCGCAAGATCGGCATAGCGCTCCTCGAGCCGCTCGGCCGCCTTGATCACCGAAAAATCATGGCCAAATTTCTCCAGCGCCATGCGCAGCTTCTCGACGAATTCCGCTTGCTTTTCGAGCGCCGAAAACAGCGTCTTCACTTGCGCTTCGCTGATGTCAGGATTGGCAAGCATTTGCGGCACCTCGCGGCTCATCTGGTCGCCGGTGGCGGTCTGTTCTTTCAGGATCTCGATCCAGTCGGTCAATCGGTAATCTCCTTCTTACGTGGACAGCATGCGCAGCGCCTGCCGATGTGGTCAACCCAAGGATGCCAAAGCGGGCTTGCGCGAGCCCCTCGCCGCGCTAAGTTCGGCGCAACTTGAAACGAGGACGCTATAGCCATGACCACCGATGCCGAAATCCAGAGCGCTTTGCCTGCCCTTGCCTCCGGCAACGCGGCCGTCATCACCGGCGGCGCCAGCGGCATCGGCCTTGCCGCGGCCAAGCGGCTGGCGGCGATGGGCCTGAAAATCGTGCTGGCCGATATTGGCGGCGCGCGGCTCGATGAGGCTGCCGGCGCCGTTGCAACGATTGCCGGCGACAGCGCGGTACTCGCGGTCGCCACCGACGTCTCGAAAGCCGACGAGCTCGACCGGCTGGCCGAAAAGGCGTTCGATGCCTTCGGCGGCGTATCGCTGTTGATGAACAATGCCGGCGTCGGCAACAATCCCGGCAAACCCTGGGAGAACCGCGACGCCTGGAAGCGACTGCTGGACATCAATTTCTGGGGCGTCGTCCATGGCGTCGAGGCCTTCACACCCCGCATGCTGGCGACCGGAAGGCCGGGCCTGATCGTCAACACCGGCTCCAAGCAAGGCATCACCACGCCGCCCGGCAACCTTGCCTACAACGTCTCCAAATCAGGCGTGAAGACCTTCACCGAAGGCCTGGCACATGCGTTGCGCAACGAGCCGGGTGCCAACATCGCCGCGCATCTGCTCATCCCGGGGTTCACTTTTACCGGCCTGACCGAAGGTGGAACCGAAAAGCCCGCCGGCGCCTGGACAGGCGAGCAGGTGATCGACTTCATGCTGGCCTCGCTGGTGCGTGGCGACTTCTACATCCTGTGCCCCGACAACGAGGCGACACGGCCTATGGACGAAAAGCGCATGGCCTGGGCGATCGGCGACATCATCGAGAACCGCCCTGCTCTGTCGCGCTGGCATCCGGATTACAAGGAGCCTTTCGCGGCGTTCATGGAAAGCTGACGCTCACGCCGCATGTGTGTTCGAGCCGCGCTTTTGCGCAGCGGCTTTCTTGACCGCCGCATCGGCGATCTTCTGGTCATGCCGTTTCGCCGCTTGTTCACATTTTTTGCGGATCTCCTCGACCTCGGATTCGGTCAGGTGCTCGATGCCGATAAAAGTATTGTGGGCTTTGCCGACCCGGATCAACTCGTCGAGTTTCGTCTGAATCGCCGTGCCATCGCGGTTCTGGGTGTTCTGGATGAGGAACACCATCAGGAAGGTGACGATCGTCGTGCCGGTATTGATGACGAGTTGCCACGTATCCGAAAAGCCGAACAACGGCCCGCTTATCGCCCAGGCAACGATGATCAGAAAACAGACGGCGAATGTCGTCGGCAAACCGGCAAGATGGGCAACGTAGGTGGCGATCTTGGTGAAAAGCTTCTCGATCATGGCAAGAGAAACAACCGGCAACCGCTCCGGGTTCCCTTGCAAGGAGGGATTTCACGGACATAGCCGTGCACGCGCCTGCCAAATCAGGATATTTCGTTTTCCCAGCGGTCGAGGAAGGCCTCGATCGGCATTGCCTGCATGTCGGGGACTGCCTTGGCCAGTTTCTCGGGCGGCCAGTCCCACCAGGCTAGGCTTTCGATCCGCGCGGCGATGTCCGCCGCGAAGCGTTGGCGCAATTGCCTGGCCGGAACGCCGGCGACAATCGCATAAGCAGCTACGTCGCGCGTCACCACAGCGTTGGCGCCGACGATCGCGCCATTGCCAATGGTCACATCAGGCATGATCACCGCGCCATGGCCGATCCAGACGTCGTGGCCGATACTGACGGCCTTTGCCCGCCGTCGTTCCCGAAATCCGGCGTCGACGCCCAGCCAGCGAAAATACTCGTTCGGGCGGTAGCTGAGCTTGTGCTGGGTCAGCCGCTCAATCGGATGCTCCAGCGCGTTGATGCGGCTGTTGGCGGCGATCGAACAGAACTTGCCGATGGTCGTGTAGATCGCCTCGGCGTGGCGCTCGAAATAAGAGAAATCACCCACTATGACTTCACGCAAGATGACCCGCTCGCCGATCGAGGCGTAGCGTCCAAGCTTGCACGCCTTCAATTCCGCGGTCGGGTGGATGCGCGGCTCGGGGTCTTTCAGGACAAGGTTTTCGGGACGGTCCATGCCGGCGGCTTTACGCCCGAGCGATTGGTCCCGCAAGCGGGACCAATCGTCCGTCACCTGTTACCAGAGCCTATTTCGGCTTGCCGTTGGTCCACACCACGTTCTGGCCGTAAAGCGGCACGGTGGTGACCGACATTTTCGCCGAACCGTCCTGCACCTGGCGCGAGTGCGACAGATAGATCAGGGTCTCATTGGTCTTGTCGTAGATGCGGTTCACCACCTGCTTCTTCCAGATCAGGCTGATGCCCTGCTTGAATACCTCCTCGCCGGCCTCGCTCATGTCGATGTCGCTGATGGTGATCGGCCCGGTCTGGCGGCACGAGATCGAGGAATCGGACGGGTCCTCGAACCAGTTGCCCTTTTGCAGGCGATCGATCACGCCGCGGTCGAAATAGGAGACGTGGCAGGTCACGCCTTCGACCTTCGGGTCCTTGATCGCCTCGACGATGATGTCGTTGCCGAGCCAGTCGACGCCGACCTTGCCGACCTCCTGGGAGACAGCCGCACCAGCACCGATGACAAGGCATGCGGCCAAAGCGCCGCCGATCAGTTTTCGCAAGGAAGCCTCCTGCGGTTCGAGTTTTGCCGACCTCAGGTGGGACGGGCGGCAGCGCTTTGCAAGCGGATCATTTTTTGACAGGAATGCCGGTTGCGGCAACGCGACATCTTTGCGCGCGCGAGATCTAACCGTTAAGAGTGTTCGCCCAACAAGCTCCAGGGCGCCGATACGGCGCCAATGAAAATCGCAATGGACACCAATTGATGATGCGTTCAATTCTGGTCGGCATTCTCGTCCTGATGGCGGCGGGCATCGGCTGGCTCACCTTCGACTGGTACCGCGGGCATTATGGCGGCGAGCCGTTCGGCGCGCCGTTCACGCTGGTCGACCAGAAGGGCGCCCCGATCACCGAGGCTGAGTTTCGCGGCCACCCCAGCGTCGTCTTCTTCGGCTTCACCCATTGCCCGGAAGTCTGCCCGACCACGCTGTTCGAACTGGCCGGCTGGCTGAAGACGATGGGGGGCGATGGCAAGAACCTGCGCGCCTATTTCGTAACGGTCGACCCGGAGCGCGACACGCCCGACGTCTTGAAAGCCTATATCAGCAATTTCTCCGACCGCATCCTCGGTATCACCGGTGACCCGGACAAGGTCCACGCCATGGCCAAATCCTTCGGCATCTATTCGAAGAAGGTCGATACGGGCAACGGCGACTACACGATGGACCACACCGCTTCGGTGCTGCTGCTCAACGCCAGGGGCGATTTCGCCGGCACCATCGCCTACGGTGAAAGCCCGGACACCGCCATCGCCAAGCTCAAGCGGCTGGCGGCGGAAGGTTAGAGCATGATCCCCAACCGAAGGTCCGCGACAGCGAAAAGTGAGACCGGTTTTCGGAAAAGATCATGCTCAAACAAAAACATCGTTTGATGACCCAAACGCGGCTTTATTTCACCACTGGAAAGATCGAGGCCGACCGTATCTTCGCGGCGTTCGAAACGGCCTTCGAGGACGAGGGTCTGCCGATTGCCATCCTCGAAGTCGATGAGGATCGCGACATCCAGGAAGTGTCGCTCTATGCTGACGGCGATGTCGACGCCGTCGAGGCGCGCGTGGAAGAGATCCTTGCCGGGCTTGCCTTGTCGAGGCCGATTGCGCGCGAGCCCGTGCCAGATATCGACTGGGTGACGCGTTCGCTGGAGGGACTGAAGCCGGTACGCGCCGGCCGTTTCTTCGTCCACGGCGCGCATGACCGCAGGAAGCGCCACAGCGGCGAACTCGCCATCGAGATCGAGGCGGGCCTCGCCTTCGGCACCGGTCATCACGGCACCACCGCCGGCTGTCTTGAAATGCTGGAACAGGTCGTGCGGCGCGAGCGCCCGCGCAACGCGCTCGACCTCGGCACCGGCAGCGCGGTGCTGGCCATCGCGCTGGCCAAGCTCGCCCATATCCCGGTGCTGGCGACCGACATCGATCCGGTCGCCACAAAAGTCGCCGCCGCCAATGCGCGGCTCAATCACGTCAAGGCGCTCGTCGAAACGGTGACGGCGCCGGGCTTCCACCATCCGATCTTTGCCGCGCGCGGCCCCTTCGACCTCATCGTCGCCAACATACTGGCGCGGCCGCTGATGCGGCTGGCGCCCGAAATGGCCAGGCATATCGCTTTGGGCGGCTCGATCGTGCTGTCAGGCATCCTCGACCGGCAGCGCGACGCGGTGATCTCGGCCTATGTCGGCCAGCAGTTCCGCCATGTCAGGACGTTGCATCGCGAGGGCTGGGTGACAATCCACCTCAAGCGGTGACGCGCAGCGCCTTCAAACGCCAGCCATAAATTCGCTCAGACGTAGCGCGACCTTGCCGCCTTCTTCAGTTCTTCGCGATCGTAGCCGTTCGCTTTCAGCGTTTCGTCGTCAAAGCCAAGCAGAACGCCGCTCACATAGCGGCTCGCTTCGCGCTGGCGTGCTTCGATGAGAGCGTTCACAGCACTTCTGAAAAATCCGCGTCTGGCTGAAATCGTGGACATGATGGTCTCCTTTGCAGGGCAATAAGACTCTTTCCTCCACGTCAAAAAGGTAAGCTCTGCTGACCTGTTTGAAAATCGCTGATTCTGCATGGCGTCTATGCGCAAAAGCGATGCTGCTGGACCAAATCCCGCCGATTGTCAGGCGCCTGACGCTGTAGCACTTTGATCTTGCGCTGATTTTCTCCGAACCGAAGATCCGCCCAGCAAAAGTCGATTCCGATTTTCAGGGTCATGCGCTACGGTCGCGCTAGAGCATCGCACCCAAAAGTGGAAACCGGTTTTGGGAAAACCCGATGCTCAAACAAAAAGCTAGATGTGAGCGGCGGCACGGTTCGACTTGAAAGTCCGCCGCTCACATCCAGCACCCAAAGAGAGGCCATGATGTTCCAGACCTTTGATTCCGCCGGCGACCCCGCTGTCGCCAAGCCGCGTGTGGCGCTGCTGCGTCAATGGCTGGCGGCCAACGGCTTGGATGGCCTCATCGTGCCTCGTGCCGACGAGCATCAGGGCGAATATGTCGCCGACCGCTCGGCGCGGCTGAAATGGCTGACTGGCTTCAGCGGTTCGGCCGGCGTCGCCATCGTGGCCGGCGACCGCGCCGTCATGTTCGTCGACGGGCGCTACACGCTGCAGGTGCGCCAGGAGGTCGATCTCGACATCTTCTCGATCGAAAGCCTGGTCGACAATCCGCCCGCCACCTGGATCAAGGACAATCTCGGCAAGGGCGTGCGGCTTGGCTTCGATCCGTGGCTGCAGACGATCGGCGACGTGAAAGCGCTGAAAGCTTCGGCCGAAAAATCGGGGGCGGTTTTGGTGCCGCTCGAGAAGAATCCAATCGACGTCATCTGGAAGGACCAGCCCGAACCGCCGCTGGCGCCGGTCGAGCTCCATCCGATCGCCTTTGCCGGCGAACTGGCCAAGGATAAGCTGGCACGGCTGGCCGAGGCCATCGGCAAGGACGGCGCCACCCATGCCGTGCTGACCGACCCGTCCTCCATCGCCTGGGCCTTCGACATCCGCGGCGGCGACGTGCCGCACACGCCGCTGGCACTCGGCTTCGCCGTGCTCGCCGCCGATGGGTCGCATCTCCTTTTCATGGACCAACGCAAGTTTTCGCGCACCGTCGCGGCCTATCTGACGCAGCTCGCCGAATTGCACGAACCCAGTGAATTCGAAGCGGCGATCGCAGGATTGGCCAAGGGCGGCGCGAAGGTCGCGCTGGATCCGGTGCTGGCGGCGGAGAAGCTCAGGATGCTGGTCGAGGATAATGGCGGCACCGTCATCACTGCACCCGATCCTGCCCGCATTCCACGCGCGACGAAAAACCAGGCCGAGATCAACGGCGCCCGCGCCGCGCATCGCCGCGATGGCGCCGCGGTGGCCAAGCTGCTTTGCTGGCTCGACCGCCAGGAACCCGGCAAGCTCGACGAGATCGCGGTCGTCACCAAGCTCGAGGAGTGCCGCCGCAGCACCGGCGAGGAAACGCAAATGCCGCTGCGCGACGTGTCCTTCGACACCATCTCGGGCGCTGGCCCGAACGGCGCCATCATGCACTACCGCGTTTCCCACGCCACCAGCCGAAAGCTTCAGTCTGGCGAGTTGTTCCTGCTCGATTCAGGCGGACAGTATCAGGACGGCACCACCGACATCACCCGCACCGTGCCGATCGGCACACCGACCGAGGAAATGCGCGAACGCTTCACGCTGGTGCTGAAGGGCATGATCGGTATTTCCATGCTGCGCTTTCCCCCGGGCACGCGCGGCTCCGAGATCGATGCCGTGGCGCGCCTGGCTCTGTGGAAACATGGCTGCGATTTCGCCCATGGCACCGGCCACGGCGTCGGCTCCTATCTGGCCGTGCACGAGGGCCCGCAGCGCATCGCAAGGACCGGCACCGAAAAGCTACTGGCAGGCATGATCGTCTCCAACGAGCCGGGCTACTACAAGGAAGGCTCTTACGGCATCCGCATCGAGAACCTCATTCTGGTCACACCAGCCGAGCAGATAGAGGGCGGCGACATTGCCATGCACAGCTTCGAGACACTGACGCTGGCGCCGATCGACACCAGGCTGGTGCGATCCGACCTTTTGACGCGCGACGAGCTCCATTGGCTCGACACATACCACGAACGCGTGCTGGCCGAGCTCGGACCGATGCTCGAAGGCGAGACGCTCGCCTGGCTGGAAAAGGCAACCGCACCACTGCCGCACGACCAGAAATCCTGATTTTTGGCAAGGCCGGGAATGGCATGTAGCGTTATCGCTGCCAACCGGCTTTCTTCAACAGATGCGCCATCTCATCTGCCCAATGTGGATTGCGCAGCCTGAGCGGCGCCAAGGCATCGCCTGAAGGGTTTTCCATTTCCCGCATCAGCTCAACGCAAGATCCAGCCTCCGGCAAGCGGCCGAGCGAAACGTAGCAGCAGGCGAGAGTTTCGTGAGTGGGCCGCCATGCGGGAGCGATCTTGCGCGCCTTGATGGCTGCGGCAAGAGCCTTGTTTGCCTGTCCTGCAAACAAGTAGGCGAGCGCCAGAACATTGAACCAGACGAAGTTCTGAGGATCGTAAGGATTCAACATAAGGCCTTGTTCGAGCGGCGCTATCGCTTCGGATGCGCTGCCACGAAAAAACTGTCCCATCCCCAACACCAGATGACCAAGGGCGAAGCTTGGGCTGATTTCGATCGCCTTTTCCGCGGCAAGAACGGCCTGTTCCGGTGCATTGGCGTAAATGCTGCAGATGGCCAGCGCGTAGTGCGAATAGGAATTCTTCTCGTCGAGCCGAACCGCCTTCAAGGCTGCATCCAGGCCCTCCCGGATATCCTGTTCCGGTTTGTCGCTCCAGCCGTAAGCGACGATGCCGGCGCTCACCCGGCCGAGCCAGAGATGGGCCTCTGCGAGTTCAGGATCGAGCCTGCATGCCTCCCGGAACAGCTTGCGGGCACTCAAGTGAGTTTGACGGCCGACGTGGTGGAAATGCCAGGTACCTTGCCGCACCAGGTCCCAGGCCGTCGCATTTCCGCTGCTGCGTGCAGTGGCTGGAAGCGATTCCGTCTTGAGAAGTTCGGGCTCGATCGCGCCGGCCACCCGCTCGGCTATGGCATCCTGGACGGCGAATGCCTCCGTCATTTCCGTCTCGTATCGTTCGGCCCAGATCTGATTGGCCGAGGCCGCATCGACCAATTGCGTCGAGACCCGAATATGCTGGCCGGACCGGCGCACGCTGCCTTCCAGCACATAACGGACGCCAAGCTCGCGGGCCACCTGTTTGGAGTCGACTGGCTTGTCCTTGTAGACGAAGCTGGAATTGCGGCCGATCACCCGGAACCAGCGGAACCTCGTCAGCGCTGTGATGATGTCCTCCGTGATGCCGTCAGCCAGATAGGCCTGTTCCCCGTCGCCGCTGACATTGGCGAACGGCAAGACCGCGATGGACGGTCTTTCGGAGAGTCCCGCCGGCTGGCCGGAACTTGGCAGCGCGCCGTCTGCAGCGGCGTCCAGCACACGGACGCTGCCGGCGAAACGATATCCGGTGCGGGGAACCGTGGCGATCCACTCGCTGCCGTCTGGCTGTGGCCCGAGCAGCTTGCGCAGGGCTGCAATTTGCACAGAGAGATTGCTTTCTTCGACAACGGCATCGGGCCAAGCCGCTTCCATAAGCGCCGTCTTGCTCAGCACTTGAGCCGGTGCCTCCAGCAGGGCTTGAAGCAACGACAAGCCTTTGTGCCCGAGCGCAACCGGCCGGCCCTCGCGGACAAGCCCCCCGCGCAGCATGTCGAGCACGAACGGGCCGAACGCTAAGCATCGCGGCGCTGCGACATTCCGCTTACCGGCTTCGGAAGAATTCGGAACTTTTCGCCTCCCTTTTTAGGACTCCGGCCGGACGTGCGGTCATCTTGGCCGTTCTTCGTATAGACTAACACAAATGGAGGTCGAAATGACGATGTTGAAGCAACCGTCAGGAGCGGACATTGTGGCGCCCAGCGACAGAAAAGCTGTAATCGTCGGGGCTGGCGAGGCTTATCGGGCCGAACAGGGGTCGGACTATCTGCCGGGAATAAGTGCTGAGACCGTCGGCGCGAAGGCGCTTTGGCTGGGCGTCGTCACGATGCCTCCGGGGAAGCGGACCAAGGCCCACGTCCACGCACGTCACGAAACAGCATTTTATATGCTGAGCGGAGACGAGCTGGAGATGTGGAGCGGGGACGAACTGCAATTTCGGGACGTCGTGCATCCCGGCGACTATCTCTATATTCCCGCCAACGTGCTCCACGTCGCCGTGAACCGGGCAAGCGCGCCGGCCATTTTTATTGGCGCCCGCAACGAACCGACCGCTCAGGAAAGCGTCGTCCTGTTCCCGGAGATGGACGGGAGGATACCGTAGAGGCGACCTTCCAGGAATGATTGGTGGGGCGCCCTTCAACCGAACATTCCGCCAATGGTGTGCCGCCAGACCGGAGCCATGTCTATCACGCCAAGCACGGGTCGCCGACGGATTTCGCGTTGAAACTCGTTGAAGGCACATAGCGGGTGCAGGATGACGGTTGTGTCGGCAGAAGGTCTGGCGTGGTGGAACGAGAAGGCAGAGCGTGGGCGAGACCGACGAGCGGCTTCTGGCGCTGATCGCGCAAAACAATGCGGCTGCGGTGGAAGCCATGGTCGAGCGCAAGCTGCCGCGGCTGATCCGTCTCGCCACCCGAATGCTGGGCGACCGCGGCGAGGCGGAGGACGTCGCGCAGGAGACCTTCTTGCGCATCTGGCAGGCGGCTCCGGGCTGGCGCGCCGGCGAGGCGAAGTTCGACACGTGGCTGCATCGCGTCGCACTCAATCTCTGCTACGACCGGCTGCGCAGGCGGCGGGAGACGCCGGTGGCGGAGCTTCCCGATCGCCCCGACGAACGCCCGGGCGCGGAAGCGGATATGCTCGCGGCCGACGATCAGCACCAGGTGCGGCGCGCGCTGGCCGAGCTGCCGGAGCGCCAGCGCGAGGCGATCGTGCTGCAGTATTATCAGGAGCTTTCGAACAGCGATGCGGCAGAGGTCATGGGGATCAGCATCGCGGCATTGGAAAGCCTCTTGTCGCGGGCGCGGCGGCAGTTGCGCTCCAGGCTCGGACGAGACAGGGACGAAATGACATGACTCCAGAGAGGTTTTCCGAGCTCGTTGCCGCCTATGGCGGGTCGCCGCAGCGCTGGCCTGAAAACGAGCGGGCGGCGGCGCTGGACTTCATCGCCGCCAATCCGACTCAAGCCGAAGTCGCACTTGCACCGGCGGCGGAGCTCGACGATCTGCTGTCGCGCCATCGCGTCGCAGCTCCGGACGGCGCGCTCGCGCGAAGGATCATCGCCACGGCGCCGCCCGCGCTGTGGCGCCGCACACGGCTCATCTGGCGGTGTGCCGGATTGGCCGGCATCGGACTGGCGGGCGCGCTGGCCGGTGTGCTGACAGTCGCCGTGCTGTTGTCGCTCAACAGCGCCCCTGACGATGGCGGCGCCTATGCGCTGACCGCATTCGGCGACATGCAGGGGGACGTGCAATGAGCGAACGCAGCATCAGGATCCTGCTTGCCGTCTCGCTGGCGCTGAACATCTTCGTGCTCGGCGCCACTGCCGGCGCTGGCTATATGTGGCAGACGCGCGAGGGGCAGCGCGACGGGGTGGGCGACCAGCGCGGCCTGCGCTTCGCCGCGGCCGGCCTGTCGCCCGAGCAGCGCAAGGCGTTCCGCCAAGCGCTCGCCGAGGCGCGGCGCCAGTCGGCTGCCGACATCGAAGCGGCTCGGACCGGCCGCGAGCAGGTCGCGCGCCTGATCAAGGCCGAGCCGATCGACGCAGCGGCTGTCAGTGAGACGCTCGCCTCGGTCCGGCAAGCCGATATGGCGCTGCGCGGCCGGCTCGAACAGGCAATCGTGAGCTTCGCGACGACACTGACGCCAGCCGACAGGGCGCGGCTTGTCGACGGCCTGCGCGGCCGCAGCAACATGCTGCGCCGAGCGGATGAAAAATAGAGCTGGAAAGAGCGACGGATTCCGGTCACTGCCGCGTTGAAGCCTCTGAAGCAATGCTGACGGAGGCACGATTGGCACGTCCGAGCGAGGTCGCGGTTGCGCTCAACCGCTTCGGCCTGGGCGCCCGGCCCGAAGACGAGACACCGGCCGACCCGAAATCCTGGTTGATAGCGCAGTTCGAAGACTACGATGCAAACCCAGCCGTCTTTTTCGGCGCGCAGGACTCGGCCACACTCGGTGACGGCTACGTCGAGGCGATGCTCGAGGCCAAGGACGCGGAGGGGGCCGCAAAGATGGCCGCCCGCAAGGCGGCGCGCCAGGAGGCTCAAGCGCTCTATCGCGACGAGGTCGACATGCGGGCACGCGCGGCGCTCGAAACGTCGACGCCCTTCATCGAGCGGCTCGTGCATTTCTGGTCGAACCATTTCGCCATCTCGGCGGAGAAACCGCAGGTGACCCTGATCGCCGGCGCCTTCGAGCGCGAGGCGATCCGCCCGCATGTGCTCGGCCGCTTCGAAGATATGCTACTCGCCGCCGAGCGCCACCCGGCGATGCTGTTCTATCTCGACCAGGTGCGCTCGATCGGTCCCAACTCGAGATTTGCCAACCGCGCAGCAAAACGCAACGCCAAGCGCAAACCCGGCATCAACGAGAACCTGGCCCGCGAAATCATGGAACTGCACACACTCGGTGCACGCTCCGGCTACAGCCAGGCCGACGTGACCGAATTCGCGCTGGCGCTGACCGGTTTCAGCACCGGACGCGCCAGAGGGCGGGGCCAGGCCGGCACCTTCACCTTTCGACCCGGGCTGCACGAGCCAGGCCAACGCACGATCATGGGCAAGACCTACGACCAGGGCGGGGACAAACAGGCGCTCGCCGGGCTCGGCGACCTCGCGGCGGTCGAGGCGACCGCAACGCATATCGCCGCCAAGCTGGCGCGCCACTTCATCGCCGACGAGCCGCCGGCAGCGGTCGTGACACGGCTCGCCGAAGCCTTTCGCCGGTCGAACGGCGATCTCGTCGCCGTCTACCGCGCGCTCATCGACAGTCCAGAGGCCTGGCAACCGGCGGCGGCGAAGTTCAAGACGCCGTGGGAATGGACGATCTCGGCGCTGCGCGGCCTGGGCCGCAGCGACATCGGCAAGCCGCGCCTGGCGCAACTGCTCAACCAGCTCGGCCAACCGGTATGGCGGCCGCGTTCGCCGGCCGGCTATGACGACGTTGGCGGGAGCTGGGCGGCACCCGACGCACTGGTCCGCCGGGTCGAGGCGGCGCAGCGCCTCGCCGCACAGAGTGGCGACATCTGTCCGCGAGATCTCGCGCAAAAACTCTTTGCCGGCTCACTCAGCGAGCTGACGATGGCCGAAGTCGACCGCGCCGAGAGCCGGCGCACCGGCATCGCGCTGCTGCTCGTGTCGCCCGATTTCCAGAGGAGATGACCAAGATGAAACGCCGTCAATTCCTCACTCTCGCCGGCGTCGGCCTCGGCTCGATGCTGATCGCGCCGCACATCGTCTTCGCCACTGTGGAAACCGACCGCCGCTTCGTTTTCATCATCCAGCGCGGCGCCGCGGACGGGCTGAACACGATCATTCCCTATGCCGACCCCGCCTACCGCACACTGCGCGGCTCATTGGCAATCGACAATCCGATAAAGCTCGACGGTACGTTTGGCCTGCATCCTTCGCTCACCCGGCTCCGCAAGCTGCATCAGGACAAGCAGGCACTGTTCGTCCAGGCGGTCGCTTCGCCCTATCGCGAGCGCTCGCATTTCGACGGTCAAAATGTGCTCGAAAGCGGCGGCACCTCGCCCTATGAGCGCCAGGACGGTTGGCTGAACCGGCTGGTCGGCATGCTGCCGAAGTCTCGCAGCGAAGCGATCGCTTTTGCACCGACCATCCCGCTAGCGCTGCGAGGCCAGGCGGACGTCACCTCCTATGCGCCAACCGCCCTGCCAGAAGCGCCGGACGACCTGATGATGCGCGTCGGCAAGCTCTATGACGCCGACGAACAGCTGCATACGCTGTGGAGCAGCGCGATTGAGACACGGGCGCTGGGCGCGGTGAACTCGCAGCGCAAGGACGCAGCGAGCGTCGGCCGCACCGCTGCGGGCTTCCTCTCCAAGGCCGACGGACCGCGCGTTGCCATGATCGAAACCAGCGGCTGGGACACGCATAGCGGCCAGCAAGGCAGGCTGGCCAACCAGCTCAGAGCGCTCGACGCGCTCATCGATGCGTTGCACGTTGGGCTCGGCGATATCTGGAAGGATACGACCGTGCTGGTCGCCACTGAGTTTGGCCGCACTGTCGCCGTCAACGGCACTGGCGGCACCGACCACGGTACGGCATCGGCCGCGATGATCGCTGGCGGAGCGGTGAATGGCGGGCGGGTGCTGGCCGACTGGCCGGGACTGTCTACCGGTGCGCTCTACCAAGGACGCGACCTCGCACCGACGCTCGACCTCGACGCGCTGATTGCGGTGACGGCCGCCGAAACGTTTGGTCTCGATCCGGAAGAGACGATGCGCACGCTCTTTGCAGGAGGTCGATTCGACCCCGCGATCTCCGACATCGTGCGCAAGTAGGACTGGCGTACTCAGCCGGTCCGGTTACCCGACGAACTGGCGGGCGAGGACCAGCACAGCGGCGCCGGCCAAAAACATCGCCATAAGCCCGCCGCGCAGCGAGACCAGCCCGGCGACGATCAATGCCGCCCATTCCGCCGGCCCGGCGCCAAGCGCCGCGGGCGCCACCAGCGTCGTCAACACCGCGGCAGGCACGGCGTTCAGCCCGGCCTCGACGCGCGGATGGATGTTTTCGAAGCGCGAGATCACCAGATGGCCGCCGATGCGGGTCAGATAGGTCGCAATCGCACCGGCGATGATGATCCACAAGGTTGTGCTCATGGCCGCGCCTCCACACCACTGTGGTGCGGCGGCAGGATGACTGCGAGCAGCACGCCGGCCACGGCGCCAATGGAGACGTGCCAGGGCGAGCCTACCGTCTTGTAGGCGATGATGGAGGCAGCAGCACTGGCGACGACCACCGGCAGCCATAGGGGCCGTTTGCGAAAGCTCATGACCAGTCCGAGAAAATAGATCGGCAGCAGGAAGTCGATGCCCAGCGCATGTGTGTTAGGAATGAGCTTGCCGAACACCGCGCCAAGCGCGCTTTCGGTCACCCAGAACACGTAGACCGGCAGACCAAGTCCCATATACCAGGCGAAGCCGACCGTTTCGCCGGCCTCCGCCTTGCGCTCGGCCACCGCGAACTGCGGATCGGTCAGAATGAAATAGCCGACGGCCTGCTGCATAAGCGGCCAGTGCGCGATGCGCCGGCCGATACCCGCCGAGTAGAGCACATGGCGGAAATTCACGGCGAAGATCGACAGCACGATCAGCCATGGCGCGACATGCTGCCCGAACAATTCGATGCCGACCATCTGGCTGGCGCCGCCGAAAACCATGGCGCTCATCAGGAAGGCTTCCAGCACCGAAAAACCGTTGTCGACGGCAAGCGCCCCGAACAGCAGTCCAAACGGCGCCGCCGCCACCACGACGGGCAAGCTGAGCCGCACGCCTTGCCAGAAATCGCTTTTTGCGCGGTTTTCGGAGATTGCTTCCGCCGACATCAGCCACTCCTTAGAGCGCCGCTCGTCCTTTTGGACGAGCAAAGGACGCTCTAACACTTTGAATCCACGCATCGGGCCATCCGAAAATCGATCCCGATTTTCGGGCCGATGCGGGGGGAAAGGCCGTAAGTAGGGAGCGCCGCCAGCCTTGTCACACCAATTCGCTTGAGCCAATGATCAGCGGAAATGATCGCTGGAACGCAGCCAGTCTACTCGACCTGGCCTTCGATCGCCCTGCCCCAGTCGAGCAGCGGTCTTGCCCGCAAGGCGAAATCGACAAGCTCGTCGACCAAGGCCGGCCCATGGATTCCAGCAGGGTCGATTTCGTGCCGGACGGCGAAATGCCGGTTGCGGATGGCCGCGGCGAGATCGGCGTCCGTGACATGCTCGAAGCCGCGTGGCGCTCGCTTCATGCAACCTTCCGCATCGAGTTCGAGACGATTTTGCTTCAGCGCCTTGATCAGCGCCCGGAATTCACCCGGCCGCGTCGCAATAGCCCGGCGCATCGCCAGGAGCAGCTCCGGCCCGGGCTGCCACCAGGCAACGCCGGCAAAGCAGCGGTCGAGCCCAATGTAAACGAAGAACACGCCCTGCTCCATCTTGGTGCCGTCGGGTGAGAGAATCGCCGACAGATGCCGGTTGTAAGGACTTTTGTCCTTGGAGAAACGCACGTCGCGATTGATCCGGAACAGCGACTTCTTGCGATCGCCGCGCAAACCCAGCCCCGCTGCCGCGAAACGCTCGGACAGCGTTTCGACCAGATCGCCGAAGGGGTCGCGCAGCTCGCGTTCGAAGAGGTCGCGATTTTCCAGAAACCACTCCCGGCTCTGATGAAAATCGAGTGCCTTGAGGAAAGGAATGGCCTTTTGGCCGAACCCGTTAAATGCCACCGTCACGACTTGCCGATCCGCGCCAGCCACGCATCCTCGTCGATCACTTCGATGCCGAGCTCGTTGGCGAGCTTGAGCTTGGAGCCGGCACCTGGTCCGGCAACGACGAGATCGGTCTTCTTCGACACCGAGCCGGCGACCTTGGCGCCGAGCTTTTCGGCCATCGCCTTGGCCTCGTCGCGCGACATCTTCTCCAGCGCACCGGTGAAGACCACCGTCTTGCCGGAGACCGGCGACGACACGCCACCGACCGGCTCCTCGTCGAGCACTGTGACTTCCGCCAGCAATGCATCGAGCGCCTGCCGGTTATGGTCTTCGGCGAAGAAATCGACCACCGCTTCGGCAACGATCGAGCCGATGCCGTTGATGCCGTTCAACTCCTGCCAGGCAGCGTTTCCAGGGTCACCCTTGCCGGCCGGCATGACGGCGTTTTGCCCGGCTTCGCGGAAAGCGGCAAAGGAAAGGAAATGGCGGGCCAGCCGCTTGGCATTGGTCTCGCCGATGTGACGGATGCCGAGCGCATGGAGGAAGCGCGAGAACTCGACCTGCCGCCGATCGTCGATTGCCGCGAACAGCTTGCGTACCGAGGTCGCGCCGAAACCGTCGACATTCTCGAGCTTGGTCAATGATGCTGCCTGCCGTGCCTTCAGGGTGAAGATGTCGGCCGGCGAATAGATGCGCAGCGACGGATCCTCGGCATGGAAGAAGAACTCAATCTGCTTCTCACCGAGCCCCTCGATATCAAAAGCACCTCGAGACACGAAATGACGCAGACGCTCCACTGCTTGCGCAGGGCATATCAATCCGCCGGTGCAGCGCCTGACGGCTTCACCCTCCTCGCGCACGGCGTGGCTGCCGCAGGCCGGGCAAAGCACTGGGAAAGCATATGGCATACTGTCGGGCGGCCGCTTCTCCAAGACCACGTCGATGACCTGCGGGATGACATCGCCGGCACGCTGGATGCTCACCGTGTCGCCGATGCGAATGTCGCGGCCTTCGCGGATCGGCTGGCCGTTATTGCCGATGCCTTTGATGTAGTCCTCATTGTGCAGCGTTGCGTTGGTCACCACGACGCCGCCGACCGTCACCGGCACCAGCCGCGCCACCGGGGTCAGCGCGCCGGTGCGGCCGACCTGGATGTCGATGCCGGTCAGGATCGTCGTCGCCTTCTCGGCCGGGAATTTGTGCGCGATCGCCCAGCGCGGCGAGCGTGAGACGAAGCCCAGCCGCTGCTGCAGCTCGAGGCTGTTCACCTTGTAGACGACGCCGTCGATGTCGTAGCCGAGCGTCGCCCGGTTGGATTCGATCAGCCGGTATTGTTCGAGCAGCCCCTCGACGCTGTCGAACAGCTTCATCAGCGGATTGACCCTGAAGCCGAAACGCTCGAACGCCGCCACCATGCCCATCTGCGTGTCGGCGGGCATGGCACTCACCGCGCCCCAGGTATAGGCAAAAAACCGCAGCGGCCGGCTGGCGGTGATCGACGTGTCGAGTTGGCGCAAGGAGCCTGCTGCCGAGTTGCGCGGATTGGCAAAAACCTGCTTTCCGGCCTCGGCATTGCGGCGATTGAGTTCGGCGAAATCGGTGAGGCGCATATAGACCTCGCCCCGCACTTCCAATACTTCGGGGAAATCCCCCGAAAGCACATTGGGAATCTCGGCGATGGTGCGGGCGTTGGCCGTCACATCCTCGCCGACCTGACCGTTGCCACGCGTTGCTGCCGTCACCAGCCGTCCGGCCTCGTAGCGCAGCGACAGCGACAGGCCGTCGATCTTCGGCTCGGCCGTCATGGCCAGCGGCGCGTCGGCGCCGAGCCTGAGGAAGCGGCGAATGCGGCCGACGAAATCGATCACATCCGCATCGGCAAAGGCGTTGTCGAGCGACAGCATCGGGATGGCATGGACGATCTTGCGGAATTTTTCCGAGACCGCCGCGCCGACTTTCCGAGAGGGCGAATCCTCGCGCACAAGGGCGGGAAACCGCTGCTCGATGGCGAGGTTGCGCCGCCGCAGCGCGTCGTAGGCCGCGTCCGAAATCGTCGGCGCGTCCTCGGCATGGTAACGCTGGTCGTGAGCGGCGATGTCCTCGGCCAGCCGCTTCAGCTCGCTGGCTGCTTCACTTTCACTGAGCGAATCGACTGGTTTATCGGACATGCACGGCTCCTAGACGCATGACCCCGAAGACCGGAACGATTTTCGGGGTCATGCGCAAAATCAAATTGCTTCAGCGTCCCTTGCGCGTCCGAGAGACCGCGCGGCGCTTCAGCGGTGGCGCGCCACAATAGATCAGGATTTTGGGAAAATCATTCCTGAACAGCAGGATGGAGCCACATCCTGACTCGATCCACAACGCCAAGCATAAGCTCTGCTATGCTGCGGTATTTTCGCGAAGCAGTCGCTCGGCCGCCGCACGCGCCTCGTCGGTGATGGTCGCCCCGGCCAGCATCCGCGCGATCTCTTCCTGGCGTGCCGCGCGGTCCATCTCGGCGATGCCGGTGGCAACACGATCGGCGCCGCCGGATTTGGAGATCAGGAAATGCGTCGCCGCGCGTGCCGCCACTTGCGGCGCGTGCGTAACCGAAAGCACCTGCACGCGCTTCGACAGCCGCGCCAGCCTTTGGCCGATGGCGTCCGCCACCGCGCCGCCAACGCCGGTGTCGATTTCATCGAAGACCAAGGTCGGCGCCGAGCCGCGGTCGGCCAGCGCCACCTTCAGCGCCAGCAGGAACCGCGAAAGCTCGCCACCGGAGGCGACCTTCATCATCGGGCCCGGTCTTGTGCCGGGATTGGTGCGCACCCAGAACTCGACCTGGTCGATGCCGTCTTCCATGCGGCTCTCGGCCTCACTTGCCATCTCGACGATGAACGCGGCCCGTTCGAGCTTTAGCGCCGGCAGTTCGGCCATCACCGCCCTGGTCAATCCGACCGCCGCCGCATGGCGAAGCGACGAAAGCTGTGCCGCGGAAATGTCGTAGGTCTCACGCGCGGCGGCGGCTTGCTTCTCCAGCCCGTGCAGGCGCTCCTCGCCGGCGTCGAGATCGGCGAGATCGGCGGCCATCGTGTCGCGCAATTGCGCCAGATCGTCGACCGCCACACTGTGCTTGCGTGAGGCGGCGCGCAGCGAAAACAGCCGCTCCTCGGCTTGTTCCAGCCGCCGCGGATCGTATTCGGTGGCGCGAAGTGCCGCTTCCACGCCCGATTGCGCCGCGTCGAGCGACAGCATCGCCTCATCGAGCGATTTGACCAGCTCGTCGAGCAGGCCGGGCGCATCGGCCACCTTGCGCTGCAGTCGCCGCAACAGGCTGGCGAGTTGCGGCAGGGGCGAGGACGGTCCCGAGAGCACATCTTGCGCGTCATGGATTTCCGAGGCGATCTTTTCCGCCCGCATCATAGAGGCGCGCAATTCGGCAAGGTCGGCTTCCTCGCCCGGCTGGGGGTCGAGCTTCGTCAATTCGGCGACCGCGGCGCGCAGATAGTCGGCCTCGCGGGCGGCCGCCTCCACCTTGGCGCGGTGCCGCAAAAATTCCTGCTCGCAGGCCCGCCAGTACCGCCATGCCTCGCCAGTCGCCCGCACAGCGCCGAGATGACCGCCAAAACTGTCCAGCAATTCGCGATGGGCGCCGGGATCGACCAGGGCACGCTCGTCATGCTGGCCGTGGATCTCGACAAGCGCGTGACCGACGTCGCGCATCAGCGTCACGCTGGAAGGCTGGTCGTTGACGAAGACGCGGGTGCGGCCGTCCGCCGTCTGCACGCGCCGCAGGATGATGTCGCCATCGTCCTCGATGGCGTTGTCGGCAAGCAGTATGCGGGCAGGATGGTTGCGCGGCACGTCGAACACCGCGATGACCTGGCCCTGTGCCGCGCCATGCCGCACCAGCGAGGCGTCACCGCGCGCGCCAAGCGCCAGCGACAGCGCGTCGAGCAGGATGGATTTTCCAGCGCCGGTTTCGCCGGTCAGCACTGAAAGACCGGACGAGAAATCGATGTCCAGCTTCTCGATCAGAACGATATCGCGGATCGACAGCCTGGAAAGCATGGTGGCGCGCCGCTCAGGCGCCGGTGATCAGCTTCCCGGCCTTGGCGATCCACGAGCCGGCATTCTCGCGCGGCTCGAGCCCACCAGTCTGCAGGAGCTTGTAGGAATCCTTGTACCACACGCTGTCGGGATAGTTGGTGCCGAGCACAGCCGCGGCAGTCTGCGCTTCCGATGTCAGCCCCATCGCATAATAGGTTTCGGTAAGGCGCGCGAGCGCTTCCTCGACATGACGCGTGTTGGAATAGGTCTCCACCACGAGGCGGAACCGCTTGACGGCGGCGATATATTCACGGCGCTCGAGATAGTAGCGCCCGATCTGCATCTCCTTGCCGGCGAGCTGGTCGTTGGCGAAGCGGATCTTTTCCTTGGCGTCGTCGACATATTCTGAATCGGGCCAGCGCGTCACCAGATCCTGCATCGTCTGCACGGTCTGACGCGCTTCCTTCTGGTCCTGGGTGACATCCCTGATTTGCCGGTAATAGCTGAGCCCGATGATGTACTGGGCATAGGCCGCGTCGTCGGTCGACGGATAGAGCGTGAGATAGCGCTTGGCCGAACCGATCGCCTCGGTATAGTTGCCCTGGCGATAGTCGGCAAAGGCGCCCATCACCATCGATTTGCGGGCGTATTCCGAATAGGGATGCTGGCGGTCGACCGCACTGAATTTGCGGCTCGCCTCCTGCAGCCGCCCGGCATTCAGATTGGCGAGACCCTGATTGTAGAGAACGTCGGCCGGCTCGGTCTGCTCGACATAGGTCGACAGGTCGACATCCTTCTCGGACGACATGCAGGCCGACAGGAACAGCGATGGAACAACCACCGAAAGCGCCAGGAAAACAGCCCGATGCGGCGCTTTCGATTGACCAATTCGCTTGAAGAACATGATTGGATTCCGCCCTTTCGGCGTCATTTCAGTCGTCATTTCGCTCTGGGGCAGCAGGCATAACCATAATCGCCGTGCCCGGCAACGCTATCTCCGGCCAATCGCACATTTTTGTGGCAGCCTGGCGCAGCCTGCACACTTGCGTGATTTCGCCGGCCAATGATGCATTCATGCAACACCGGCCGGCAGCCATAAAACCCGAAAACGTTAAGATTCAGATCATCCAGGGCGCGTAGACAGGCGCATAGACGGCGCTCATCTCGGCGGTACGACCGCGCTCGCGGCGTGTCGTCTCGACGATCTCGAACGCCGAACGGTCCGACAAAAGGCGGCGCAGCGCTGCCGCATTCAGCCTGTGGCCGCCGCGATAGGAACGGAAGCAGCCAATGAACCGGGCGCCGGCCAGCGCCAGATCGCCCATGGCGTCCATCGTCTTGTGGCGCACGAACTCGTTGGGATAGCGCAAGCCTCCCATATTGATCACGCGGTTGTCGTCGCCGATCACCAGGGAGTTTTCCAGCGAGGAGCCAAGCGCATAGCCGGCTGCCCACAGCCGCTCGACGTCCTTCATGAAACCAAAGGTACGGGCCCGCGCGATATCGCGGCGAAAAATGTCGGCGTTCATGTCGGATGCGAACAGCTGACGGCCTATCGCTGGACTTTCGAAATCGATCTCGATCTCGAAGCGCGTGCCGTCATAGGGCCTGAACTCCGCCCAGGAGGCACCGTTCTCGATGCGAACCGGCTTGACCACACGGATATAGCGGCGCTTGACCGGCAGCGTATCGATGCCCGCCTGGTCGATCGCCTCGACGAACGCCATGGCGCTGCCGTCAAGGATCGGAACCTCATGGCCGTCGATCTCGATGACGACATTGTCGATGCCGAGCCCGAAAAGCGTGGCCATCAGATGTTCAACGGTGGCGATATGCTCGCCTGCCGGATCGCCGAGCATGGTGCAGAGATCGGTGGCGCCGACCTCGGAAACGAGCGCACGGAACTCCCGGTCTTCGCTTCCATTCGAAAGCTGGAACACGACACCCGTATCAGCGTCTGCCGGCAGGAAATGAACGGTAACGGGATTGCCGCTGTGAACGCCGGTGCCGGTCAGCGTTGCACGCGATCTAAGTGTCGTCTGATAGTCGTGCAAAACAAACCCCATAGCCCATACTGCCTACGTCCGCTTCATTAGCCCAAGGGCGCGGCTCTTTGATCGGCAGGCAGGGCCACTTCCCCGAATCCCAGCAAACCGAAATTGATCGGGGCGAAGATAGTGGTCCAGCAGGAAGTCTCCAAATCACGGTTTCTTACTCTCTGTAACCGCAATCCGCAGCGGATACGGTCTCGTAACTCCCTGTTTTACAAGCACTTTTAATATTAACAGGCAAACAATTTCTTATCTGCCTGTTAACAACTGTTACGGACCGTTAACAGGTCAGTTGGCCTGGCGGCGCAGGAATGCCGGAATCTCCAGCTGATCGTCTTCCTGGACAGCCCTGCTCTGCGGCGTCAGCCGGCCCTGGTCGTCCAACTGGCCGCGGCGTGGCGCGTAAAGCTGCGGATCCTGGCTGGCAAGGCGGCGCACTTCGGGTGCCGCCTGGCGCAGTTTCGGCTCACGCGGCTGCGCCGGCTGCAGCCGTGCAGGTTCTTCTTCGCGGCGGGTAAGGCCGTTGGTCAGGCGCTTGAGCAGTCCCATCGGGCCGCTGTTCTCATGGTCGGCCGGGCGGCCCTTGGCTTCCACTTCGGCTTTCACCACCGGCGGAAAGTCCTCGACGCGCGGCATGCGCTGGGGCGCTGCGGCTACCGGCTGAAGCACCTCGCGCTGTGGCGCAGGCTGCATCACCTGCTGAACCATCGGCTGCGGCTGGGCCGGCGGCGCCTGGAAGATCTTGCTCTGCGGACGGAAATCTTCCGCCTGGGCAGCCGGCGCGGGACGCGCCATCGCCGCGGCATTCGCCTCGGCAAGCTGGATCGCCTCGGCTACAGGATCGGCGGCGCGTGGCTCGTAGCCGCCGTGCTGGACAGGCGCCGGACGGCTTTCCGTGACCGGAGCGGCCGGGCGATTGGCCGGCTTTGGCGGGGCCGTGCGGATGGCGATCGGCGCGGCGGCGATTTCAGCCGCCGATTTGTCGATGCCGGTGGCAACCACCGAGACGCGGATGACGCCTTCGAGATCCTCGTCGAACGTCGCACCCAGAATGATGTTGGCTTCCTGGTCGACCTCCTCGCGAATGCGGGTCGCGGCCTCGTCGACTTCGAACAGGGTCAGGTCGCGGCCGCCGGTGATCGAGATCAACAGGCCCTTGGCGCCCTTCATCGAGGTCTCGTCGAGCAGCGGGTTGGCGATCGCGGCTTCGGCGGCGGCCATGGCGCGGCCCTCGCCGGAGGCCTCGCCGGTCCCCATCATCGCCTTGCCCATCTCGCGCATGACCGAGCGGACGTCGGCGAAGTCGAGGTTGATCAACCCTTCCTTGACCATCAGGTCGGTGATGCAGGCAACGCCGGAATAGAGCACCTGGTCGGCCATGGCGAAAGCGTCGGCGAAGGTCGTCTTGTCATTGGCCAGCCGGAACAGGTTCTGGTTGGGGATGACGATGAGGGTGTCGACGCATTTCTGCAATTCCTCGATGCCCAGATCCGCCGTCTTCATGCGGCGCTGGCCTTCGAAATGGAACGGCTTGGTGACGACGCCGACGGTGAGGATCCCTTTTTCGCGGGCTGCACGTGCAACGACCGGCGCGGCCCCCGTGCCGGTGCCGCCGCCCATGCCGGCAGTGACGAAGCACATATGGGTGTTGGACAGATGATCGACGATCTCGTCGATGCATTCCTCCGCCGCCGCGCGCCCGACCTCCGGCTGCGATCCCGCACCCAGGCCCTCGGTGACATGCGCGCCGAGCTGGATCAGGCGATCCGCCTTGGACATGGTCAGCGCCTGCGCGTCGGTATTGGCGACCACGAACTCGACGCCGCGCAAGCCGGCGGTGATCATGTTGTTGACGGCATTGCCGCCGCCGCCGCCGACACCGAACACGGTGATACGCGGCTTGAGCTCGGTGATATCCGGCTTCTGCAGATTGATGGTCATTGTCTCCGTCCTTTGCCTTTCCCGCCGCTTCGCCGCTGCGGCCGCCTATGGGGCTGTCCCCGTCAATTTAAAAACTGTCTCTCAACCACTGACTCATTCGATGCAGTTTTCCGCCCGTTCCGGTCATCCTGAGACCAGAAATTCCTTTCGCCGGATGGCTCTCGAAATTCGCCATCTGCGGATAGATGAGAAGCCCGACCGGCGTCGAGAAAGCCGGCCCCTTGGCCGCCTCGGGCAAGCCCGCCACACCGAGCGGACGGCCGATGCGCACATTGCGTCCGAGAATGCGGCGCGCTGCCTCGGGCAGGCCGGAAAGCTGGCTGGCGCCGCCGGTCAGCACGACGCGCTTGCCGACGGCGTTGCCGTAGCCGGACCTGTTCAGCCGGTCGCGCAACAGTTCGAGCGTCTCGTCGATGCGTGCGCGGATAATGCGCGTCATCACCGAACGCGGTATCTGCAGCGGCACCTCGCCATCCTCGCCGATCGGCTGTATCGAGACCAGGTCGCGGTCGTCCGCACTGCCGGGCAGCGCCGAGCCATGCATCACTTTCAGCCTCTCGGCGGCGTCGAGCGAGGTCGACAGGCCCTTGGCCATATCCAGCGTGACGTGGTTGCCGCCGATGGCGATGGCGTCGCCATGGACGAACTTGCCTTCCGAAAACACCGAGATCGTCGTAGTGCCGCCACCCATGTCGATGCAGGCTGCGCCCATTTCGAGTTCGTCGTCGACCAATGCGGCAAGCCCGCTGGCATAGGGCGTCGCCACCATGCGCTCGACCGACAGGTGCGAACGGTTGATGCAAAGCTCCAGATTGCGCAAGGGCGCCGCATCACCCGTCAGCACATGCATGTCGACGCCGAGCTGGTCGCCGACCATGCCGCGCGGATCACGCACGCCGCGCTCG
Source organism: Mesorhizobium sp. WSM4842 (assembly GCF_055901575.1). NCBI lineage: Bacteria > Pseudomonadati > Pseudomonadota > Alphaproteobacteria > Hyphomicrobiales > Phyllobacteriaceae > Mesorhizobium > Mesorhizobium sp. WSM4842. The sequence continues at coordinate 3,664,685 of NZ_CM148372.1, read as the reverse complement.
GCGTCCAGCGAAAAGGCGACGGGAAGCGAATGGATCACCTCGCGCTCGGCCCGAAGCGCCTGCTTGGCGCCGGCGGCAAGCACGCGCTTGATGTCGGCCTCGTCGGCCTCATGGCCACCGAGATTGATGGTTGCCGAGAAGCTTTCGCTCTTCAGCCGGCCGGCCGTCATGTTGACGATCAGTGAGTCGACGGTCAGGCCAGCCATGCGCTCGGCGGCATCGACGGCCAGACGGATGGCGTGCTCGGCCCTGTCGAGATCGATGACGACACCCGATTTCACGCCTTGCGATTTCTGGTGGCCGATGCCGATCACCTGGATGCGATGCGAACGTCCGCGCAGCAGCATGCCGTCCTCGCGCGGCTTAAGCTTGGCCACGACGCAGCAGACCTTGCTCGAACCGACATCGAGCACTGTCATGATGCCGGACCGGCGCGACGAGGCATCGCTGTTGCCGCCAAGCCAGCTCATATCTTCGTCTCCGCCTTGCGCTTCGGCATTTTCGGCTTTTCATTCAACGCAGCCTCGCGCTGTGTCGCCGCTTCCGGCGTCAACTGGACGACGAGGCGATCGGAAAGGCGCATGTCGACGGCGACTATGTCGCGCGTCAGCAGCCCGTTCTCGCGGTCCATCCTGACCAGATCGGCGATCGCCTGGTCCTCGCCATCCTCGGGCAGCTTGATGGTAATGCCGTTCTCCAGCTTCAGGTCCCAACGCCGTTCGCCGATGCGGATATAGCCTTTGACCCGCGCGGCAAATTCTGGGTATTTTTTGATCCTGGCCAGGAAATCGGGCGCTTTGGCCGGCGCGCCGGTGCCGATGATCAACGGCAGCAGCGACTGCCTGCCGCCGGAGAATGGCGCGATCACGGCGCCGGACCGTTCGATGACGGAAAGCTCGCTGCCCTGCTGCCAGAGCGCAAAGGGCTGACGCTCCTCGATGCGCACCTCCAGCGTGTGCGGATAGACCTTGCGTACCGCCGCAACCTCGACCCACGGCAGCGTGGCTATGCGTTCCCGCGCGGCTTCGGCGTCGAAGCCGATCAGCGACGTCCAGCCATCGAGCTGCATCCTGTCGAGAATGTCGATCTCGGAGGTTGCGCGGTTGCCGACGACCTTGATCTGGTCGACGGCGAAGCCGGTGCGGGCGGTGATGCCCTGGACGATGCCGTCGACATGTCCGCCGAGATAGGCGCCATAGGCACTGCCCGATAGGAGCAGCGCCGCCGACAACATGGCTGCGGAAAAAGGCGGCGCCTCGAAGTCGTCCTCGCCCAGACGCGCCAGCACGCGCGCCGGCCGACGAAGCAGACGCGGCAGCACGAAATGGTCGAACGACAACGAAAAACCGAACAGCGTCGGCCCGGCCGCGCCCTTCCCCTTGCCCTGTCCCCACTTCAACGCAGACACGAAGCGTCCTCCACCATCCAACTCAACAAATCGCCGAACGAGTGTCCCGCCTGCGCGGCGATTTCAGGCACCAAGGATGTCGGCGTCATGCCCGGCTGAGTGTTGATCTCGAGCCAGACAATTTCGCCGTTCTCGGAGTGTCGATCATCATAACGGAAGTCCGACCGGGAAACGCCCCGGCAGCCGATAGCTTGGTGAGCCTTAAGCGTCAGTGTCTGTATTTTTTGGTAAATATTCGGTGAAATTTTTGCAGGGCATTCGTGTTTTGATCCGCCCGCGACGTATTTTGAATCATAGTCGTAGAAGGAATGGCCGGTCGGGATGATCTCGCAGACGCCGAGCGCCACATCGCCCATCACCGCGCAGGTCAACTCCCGCCCGTGCACATAGCGCTCCACCATGACGGTATCGCCATACTTCCAGTCGGACGAACCGATGACCTGCGGCGGATGCGACTGACCTTCGTGCACGATGACGACGCCGAAGCTCGACCCCTCGTTGACCGGCTTGACGACATAGGGCGGCTTCATCGGGTGCTTGTTCTGGATGGCGAAGCGATTGACCACCTTCGATTCGGCAACCGGGATGCCGACAGACTTGGCGATCTTCTTGGCTTGTTCCTTGTTCATGGCAAGCGCCGAGGCGAGCACGCCGGAATGGGTGTAGGGGATAGCAAGATATTCGAGGATGCCCTGTATGGTGCCGTCCTCGCCGAAAGGGCCATGCAGCGCATTGAAGGCAACATCAGGCTTGAGCTCAGCCAGCACCGATCCGACATCGCGCGAGACGTCGACGCGAGTGACCTGGTAGCCTTCCTTCTCGAGCGCATCAGCACAGGCTTTCCCCGAGGACAAAGACACGGGCCGCTCGGACGAGAATCCACCCAGAAGGACGGCCACGTGCTTGCTTTTCATTTCCCGTCATTCCCTCTCACGGCGGGCCCTTTCACGGCGGGTCTGCATCTTACATGCTCCGGAAAGGGCCACACACTCAAACGCTCGGAGCAGTCCCTGCTCCCATGGTTCCGCAACATCGAGTCCCCGAGCCTCCCGGCAGGTTGCCCCTGACGGAAAAACGCTGGCAACGCGTCGAAACGACTCAAATCAGGAAACGCTTCAGGGCAGAGAATCAGAGAGTTGATTCACTGGCAAGTCCTTACGATTCCGAGAGATTCACTTTCGGCAAAAACGGCAGCGAAAACTGTGTTGTGAGTCTTTAGAGCAACTGTCCGAGGAATTCCTGGACCTCGTGCCCCGGCCGGAAATTGCCGATGCGTTTGATTTCCCAATGCAGCCGGATGCCCGACTTTTCGAGCACACGCGCGCGCACCGTCTCGCCGAGATATTCGAGGTCGTAGCCGGTCGCGGTTCCCGTGTTGATCATGAAGTTGCAATGCATCGGCGACATCTGCGCGCCGCCGATCATCAGCCCCCGACAACCAGCTCTGTCGATCTCCTTCCAGGCCGAGGTGCCCTCCGGATTCTTGAAGGTCGAGCCGCCGGTCTTTTCGCGGATCGGCTGCACAGTCTCGCGATGATGCTGGACGGCGTCCATCGCCGCCTGGATCGCGGCCTTGTCTGCCAAAACCCCTTCGAACACAGCCGATGTGAAGATCAGCCCGGCAGGTGCTGCCGAATGGCGATAGGCGTAGCCCATATCGGCGTTGCTCAGCGTATGCACATTGCCCTTGCGGTCGAGCGCCCGCACCTCGACGACGCGCTCGCGCGTCTCGACGCCAGTGGCGCCGGCGTTCATCCTCAGCGCACCACCGATGGCACCCGGAATGCCGTGGTAAAATTCGAAGCCGCCTATACCAGCCTGATAGGCGACAGCGGCAAGGCGCTTGTCGGGCGTGGCGGCGCCCGCCTTGATTGTGGTCGGCGCAATCACTTCGGCCTCGCCAAAGCCCTTGGCCGAAAGCCGGATGACGAAACCCGCAATACCGCCGTCGCGGACAAGCAGATTCGATCCGATGCCGACGATGGTCAGCGGTATCTCTTCGGGCACTGCTCTCAGGAACGCGGCGAGATCGTCCTCGTCGGCCGGCTGGAACAGCGCGTCGGCCAGTCCGCCGGCGCGAAACCAGGTGATCTTGTCCATCTCGGCATTGGGGGTGATGCGGCCGCGCAGGCCGGCAAGCCGGCCGCCAAGCTTGTCGATCAATGCCTGGCCGCGCATCATGAGGCAGTACCGCCGAGTTCCTTGGGCAGCGCGTAGGCCCATTGCGTGATGTTGCCGGCACCAAGGAAGACGATGAAATCGCCTGGTTTCGCCAGATCGCGGATAACCGGCGCAATCGCCGCGGGGCCTTCGATGTAGCGCGCGTCGCGATGGCCGCCGGAGCGGATGCGCGACACCAATGCTTCGGACGTCACCCCGTCGATCGGCTCTTCGCCTGCCGCATAGACCGGCGCCACCATCACCGTGTCGGCATCGTTGAAGCAGACGGAAAACTCGTCGAACAGGTCGTGCAGCCGGGTGAAGCGGTGTGGCTGGGCAATGGCGATGACGCGACCCTTGGTGGCATCGCGCGCCGCCCTCAGAACCGCCGTGATCTCGACCGGATGGTGGCCGTAATCGTCGAACACATCGACTTCGTTCCACGAACCGGTACGGGTGAAGCGCCGCTTGACGCCGGCGAAGGACGACAGGCCCTTCCTGATCGCCTCGGCCGAAAGGCCGAGCTCGTGCGCCACGGCGATCGCCGCGGTCGCATTGGCGACGTTGTGACGGCCGGGCATCGGCAGGCGCAGGCCTGATATGGTCGACTGGTCGCGGCTCTTGCGGTCGCGGATCACCACGTCGAATTCCGAGATCGGGCCGTTCATGCGGTGATTGGTGAAACGCACGTCGGCCTGCGCGTTCTCGCCATAGGTGATGACGCGCCGGTCCTCGATGCGGCTGACCAGCGCCTGCACCTCCGGATGGTCGGTGCACATGACGCCGAAGCCGTAGAACGGCACGTTCTCGACGAACTGGCGAAAGGCCTCGCGCACCTTGTCGAAGGACCCGTAGTGGTCGAGATGCTCGGGATCGATGTTGGTGACGACGGCAATCTCGGCCGGCAGCTTCAGGAAGGTGCCGTCGCTCTCGTCGGCCTCGACCACCATCCATTCGCCATCGCCCATGCGGGCGTTGGTGCCGTAGGCATTGATGATGCCGCCATTGATCACGGTCGGATCGAGCCCGCCGGCTTCGAGCAGCGTCGCCACCATCGAGGTCGTCGTCGTCTTGCCATGCGTGCCGCCGATGGCCACCGCCTGCCGGAAGCGCATCAGTTCGGCCAGCATCTCGGCGCGACGGACGATGGGAAGCAGTTTCTCGCGCGCCGCCTTCAGCTCCGGGTTGGATTTCTTGATCGCCGTCGAGACGACCACCACTTCGGCATCGCCGATGTTGTCGGCATGATGACCGACAAAGCACTCGATGCCCTTGTCGCGCAGCCGCTGCACATTGGCGCTGTCGGCCTGGTCGGATCCTTGCACCTTGTAGCCGAGATTGTGCAGCACCTCGGCGATGCCGCTCATGCCGATACCGCCGATGCCGATGAAATGCACGAGGCCGATCGTCTGCGGCATCTTCATGCGTGCGTCTCCTTCCTGAAGTCCGATACGTTTTTCTTCGACGCAATAGCCTCTGTCAGATCGGCGAGCAACCGTGCCGCGTCCGGTTTTCCGGCCGATTTCGCCGCCGCTGCCATTGTGGTCAGCCGGTCCGTATCGTCCATCAGCGCCCCGACGAGCGCAGCGATGCGCTCGGGCGAGAGCGAGGATTGCGGATGCACTTCGGCGCCGCCTGCCGCTGCCAATGCCGCGGCATTGGCTGCCTGGTCGTGGTCGAGCGCGTGCGGATAGGGCACCAGCAGCGCTGGTCGGCCGATCACCGCGATTTCCGATACGGTCGATGCGCCGGATCGTGACATCACCAGGTGCGCCGCAGCCATGCGCGCCGCCATGTCGGTGAAGAAGGGCGACACCTCAGCCTCGACGCCAAGGGCGGCATAAGCCGCCTTCACCCGCTCGACATCGTCGGCACGGGCCTGCTGCGTGATATCAAGCCGCTTGCGTTGTGCGTCGGAAAGCTGTGCTACTGCCGCCGGCATTGCGTCGGAAAAGAACTGTGCGCCCTGGCTGCCGCCGAACACCAGAAAGCGGAACGGTTGATTCCCGGTCGACATCGCATAAGGCGTCTTTGCCGCCTCCAGCACTTGCGGCCTGACCGGATTGCCTGTCGTCACCGTCTTGGCGCCTGCAGCGCTTGAATCTTCCGGCAAGAACCCGCCGGCGATGGCATCGACGCGGCCGGCGAGCGCCCGGTTGGCGCGCCCCATCACCGCGTTCTGCTCGTGGATCAGCGTCGGCACCTTGCGCCGCGTCGCCGCATAGAGCGGCGGCAGCGTCGGATAGCCGCCGAAACCGACCACGACAGCTGGCTTGATCCGGCCGATCACGGCGGACGCCTGCCGCACGCCACCCCAGATTTTCCAGAAGGCGGCGAGCACGGCAAAAGGATTTTTCGAACTCATCGTCGCCGACTGGATCGGATGGATGCCTGCGGCCGGAAACTGGCCGGCAAAACGCTCGGCACGATCATCGGTGGCGAGATGCACCGCCCAGCCGCGCCTGATCAGCTCGTGCGCCAGCGCCTCGGCCGGGAAGAGGTGCCCGCCCGTGCCGCCGGCGGCCAGAAGGATCGCACCTTTCGACATTTCATTCCGCCGGCATGGCGCGCTGCGACGGTGCGAAGCCTAATTGCTTGCGCTTTTCCGGCCGCTTGCGCGTCAGCGCCAGCACCATGCCCATCGAGATGGCGATGGCGATCTGCGAGGAGCCGCCATAGGAGATGAACGGCAAGGTCATGCCCTTGGCAGGCATCAGCTGCAGATTGACTGCCATGTTGATGACCGACTGCAGACCGAAAACCGTGACCAGGCCGCCAACCGCATAGCGTGTGAAATCGTCCTGCTCCTTGAGCGCGGTGCTAAGGCCGCGCAGCACGATGAAGGCGAAGATGGTCATGATGAAGAAGCACATGATCAGTCCGAACTCCTCGCCGGCCACCGAGTAGACGAAATCGGCATGGCTGTCGGGTATGACCCGCTTGACGGTGCCCTCGCCCGGCCCGACGCCGAACCAGCCGCCGTTGATCAGCGCATCGCGGCCCATGTCGACCTGGAACGTGTCGCCCTCGCCGGTCATGAAGCGATCGATGCGGCCGGCGACATGCGGGAACACCGTGTAGGCGGCGAACACGCCGCCGATGCCGGCAGCGCCCAGCGCGATGATCCACAGCCATGGCAGTCCGGCCATGAAGAACATCACCCCCCAGGTGCCGAGCACCAGCATGGTCTGGCCGAAATCAGGCTGCGCCACCAGCAGCGAGATGACGAGGGCCAGCAGCAGCATGGCGAACAGATTGCCCGGGATGTCGGGCTGGCGCTTGTGTTCGGCAAACAGCCAGGCGCAGATGACGACGAAGGCCGGCTTCAGGAATTCCGACGGCTGGATCGACACGCCGGCGAGCGACACCCAGCGCCGCGCGCCCTTCACCTCGACGCCGATATAAAGCACCGCCACCATCAGCACCAGCATGATGCACAGCATCGCCAGGGCCATGCGTCTGATCTGCCGCGATTCCAGGAAGGAGACCGCCAGCATCACGCCAAGTGCGGGAATGGTGAAGATGATCTGCCGTGTGGCGAAGTGGAAACTGTCCAGGCCGATGCGCTGGGCCACCGCCGGGCTTGCCGCGAAGGACAGCACGATTCCGAGCCCCATCAGCGACAGGAACGCAGCCAGGAACCAGCGATCGATCGTCCACCACCAGGTGGCAACCGGGCTTTTGTCGAGACGACTTTGCATTACCGTGTCCCTCCGATGAGCTTCACGCCATCAATACTACTCGCAGCTTGCCTGAAGGCTTCGCCGCGCACTTCGAAATTCTTGAACTGGTCGAAACTGGCGCAGGCCGGCGAAAGCAGCACCACCACCTCGCCGTTGCCATCATCCCTGGCCGCGTCGCTTGCGGCGTGCTCGACTGCTGCCGCCAGCGTGCCGGAGATCTCGTAAGGCACCGCCTCGCCGAGCGTCGCCGAGAAGGCTGGTGCGGCCTCACCGATCAGATAGGCTTTGGCGACGCGCGGAAAGAGGCCGCGCAACGGCTCGATGCCACCCTCTTTCGGGAGCCCGCCGGCGATCCAGTAGATGCGCGGAAAGCTGGACAGTGCGGGCGCTGCCGCATCGGCATTGGTCGCCTTGGAATCGTTGATGAACAGCACATGGCCCTTGCGGCCGACCTGCTCCATACGGTGCGCCAGCCCGGGAAAGCTCTCCAGGCCCGACTGGATCTCGCCCAGCTCGAGCCCGACCTTGAGGCAGGCGGCGATAGCGGCCAACGCATTCTGCGCATTGTGCTGGCCGCGCAGCGAGCCGATGCCTTCGAGAAAGGCGATCCGGCTATAACGGCCATGCACCGCCTCCATCAGATCGGTGCCATCGGCGAAATAGCCGTCGGTCAATGGCAGGCGCTTGGAAATGCGGATGACGTGCTGGCCTGCCCGTTCCAGCCGGTCGGCGAGCTGGGCGCACCAGGAATCGTCGACACCGACGATTGCCGTCTCGCTGCCGGCCGCCAGCCGTTCCTTGATCGCGGCGTAGTGCTGCATCGTGCCATGACGGTCGAGGTGATCGGGCGTCAGGTTGAGCAGGACGCCGGCGGTCGGATTGATCGAGGGCGCCAGGTCTATCTGGTAGGACGAGCATTCCACGACATAGTGCCGCCCGGGTTCCGGCGGATCGAGCGTCATCACCGCGCGGCCGATATTGCCGCCCATCTGCGTGTCGCGTCCGGCCGATTTCAGGATATGCGCCGTTAGCGCCGTCGTCGTCGATTTGCCGTTGGTGCCGGTTATGGCGATGAAGGGTGCTGCCGGCGCCAGCAAGGTCCGTTGCCGGCAGAACAGCTCGATGTCGCCAATGATCTCGACGCCTGAAGCGCGCGCCAGCTCCACTGTCCAGTGCGGCTTCGGATGCGTCAGCGGCACGCCGGGCGACAGCACGAAGGCCGAGAACTTCGCCCAGTCTGCACCGCGCAGATCGCCGGTCGCGATACCGACGGCCGCGGCATTGGCGACACTGCCGGGATTGTCGTCCCAGGCGAGCACGTCCGCCCCGCCCTCGATCAACGCGCGCGCAGTGGCGATCCCCGAGCCGCCGAGCCCGAAGAGCGAGACGCGCTTGCCTGCGAAGGATGCGGCGGGGATCAAGCGACCTCCTATCGGAGCTTGAGGGTCGACAGGCCGACCAGCGCGAGGATGACGGCGATGATCCAGAAGCGGATCACCACCTGGCTTTCGGTCCAGCCCAGCTTTTCGAAATGATGGTGGATCGGCGCCATCAAGAACACTCGCCTGCCGGTCATCTTGAAATAGCCGACCTGGATGATGACCGACAGGATCTCGACGACGAACAGGCCGCCGACGATGACCAGCACGATCTCGTGCTTGGTGGCAACCGCGACCGTGCCGATCAGGCCGCCCAAGGCCAGCGAGCCGGTATCGCCCATGAAGATCGCCGCCGGCGGTGCGTTGAACCACAGGAAGCCGAGGCCGGCGCCGATCACTGCGCCGAGGACCACCGCCAATTCGCCGGTGCCGGGCACGAAATGGATCTGCAGATATTCGGCGAACACCGCATTGCCGGAGAGGTAGGCGATGACGCCGAAGGACGCCGCCGCGATCATGATCGGCACGATCGCCAGCCCGTCGAGGCCATCGGTCAGGTTCACGGCATTGCCGGCGCCGACGATGACGAAGCACGAGAACGGGATGAAGAACCAGCCGAGATTGACGAGGAACTCCTTGGCGAAAGGGAAAGTCAGCGACGACGAGAACGGCGCCTGGCCGTTGTGCATGATCACCCAGGCGGCGATGCCGGCTATCACGAATTCAAGCGCCAGCCGCGCCTTGCCGGAAAAGCCGAGATGCGATTGCTTCGTCACCTTGAGATAGTCGTCGTAGAAGCCGATCGAGCCGAAACCCAGGGTCACCAGCAGTACCACCCAGACATAGATGCTGGACAGGTTCGCCCACAAAAGCGACGAGCCGATGATGCCGCACAGGATCATCAGACCGCCCATGGTCGGCGTGCCGGCCTTCTTGAAATGCGTCTGCGGCCCGTCGGCGCGGATCGGCTGGCCCTTGCCTTGCCGCAGCCTCAGCGAATTGATGATAGCCGGTCCGAAGATGAAAACGATCAGCGCCGCTGTTATCAGCGCGCCGCCGGTACGGAAGGTTATGTAGCGAAAGACGTTGAAGACCGAGATCTTGTCCGCGAATTCGACGAGCAGTGTGAACATGCGATTCGGTCCCCGGACCTGGCTCTAGGTCTGTTTGGCGGTTGTGGCTACCGCCGGAAATTTGCCGAGCAGTGCGTCGACCAACTTGGAAAACCCGATGCCTTTCGACGATTTGATCATCACCACGTCGCCGGGCTTCAGCGCCGACAGAAGCACCAGTTTCAGATCCTCTGCGCCGGCGCGATACTCCGTCTCGATCTCATCAGGCAGGATGTCGGCCAGCGCCCGCATTTCCGGGCCGGCGAGAAAGACCGTGCGCGTTTCTGTGCCGACGATGAGATCGGCAAGGGCCGCATGCAGCTTCGCCGAGTGGTCGCCGAGTTCGAGCATGTCGCCGAGCACCGCGATGCGCCTGCCTTCGCCCGACACCGGCGTCGCGTTGAGCAGCGCCATTGCTGCGCTCATCGACGCCGGATTGGCATTGTAGCTCTCGTCGATCAGCGTGATCGGACCCCTGGGGTGGCGCAGCACATGGCGCTTGCCGCGTCCGCGTTCGGCCGAAAGATCGGCCAGCGCCAGCGCTACCCTGGCGATGTCGGCCCCGACCAGATGCGCGGCGCCCAGCACGGCCAGCACATTCTGCACCATGTGGCGGCCCGGTGCGCCTACCCTGGCGGTGATCTCCTGTCCGCCGATCTTGGCGGTGATGACAGAATGATCGGCATGCAGCGCGCATTTGAGCAGTTTGAAGGTCGCACGGGCATTCTCGCCAAACCCGTAAATGTACTCGACGCCGGCGGCTCTCGCCAACTTGTCCAGAAGCTTCCAGCGCGGATCGTCGCGGTTGAGAAGGGCGGCACCGTCCGGTTCCAGCCCCTCGAAAATCTCGGCCTTGGCCTTGGCGATCTCGTCCAGATTGCGGAAGAAGCCTAGATGTGCCGCGGCGATCAGCGTGACGATGGCGACATGCGGCCGGACCATCTTGACCAGCGGCCGGATCTCGTCTGGATGGTTCATGCCGATCTCGAACACGGCATAGTCGCAATCCACCGACATCCGCGCCAGCGTCAGCGGAACGCCCCAGTGGTTGTTGAAAGACTGCGGCGACGCATGCACTTTGCCGACCGCGGACAGCACATGGCGCAGCGCTTCCTTGGTGGTGGTCTTGCCCGCCGAACCGGTCACCGCGATGACCTTGGCATTCGAGCGCGCGCGTGCGGCCAGCCCCAGCTTTTCCAGTGCGGCCAGCACGTCCTGCACGACGATCATCGGCGCCGTCAGCCGCCCGAGCGACGGCAGCTTGCCCTCGGCGACGACCAGCACGCCGGCGCCGGCCTTGATGGCAGCGGTCGCGAAATCATGGCCGTCCATCGCCTCGCCCTTGATGGCGAAGAAAGCATCGCCCGGCTCAAGGCTGCGGCTGTCGATCGAGATGCCGCTGATCCCTTCCGGCATCGGACCGAGCGGTCGTCCCCCCATGGCGGCGACGAGATCCTCGGAGGTCCACAGGAAGTTCATGCGACGCGCTCCTGGAGCGCGGCGCGGACTTCCTCATGGTCGGAAAAATGCAGCGTCTCGGCGCCGATGGTCTGGCCTTCCTCATGCCCCTTGCCGGCCACGATCAGCGTGTCGCCGGCATGGAGCATGGCGACCGCCTCGTGGATCGCCTTGCGCCGGTCGCCGATCTCGATGGCGCCGGGCGCAGCGGCAAGGATCGCGGAGCGGATCGTTTCGGGCACTTCCGAACGCGGATTGTCGTCGGTGACGATGACGACATCGGCGAGCCGCGTGGCGATCTCGCCCATGATCGGCCGCTTGCCCCGGTCGCGGTCGCCGCCGCAGCCGAACACGACGATGACGCGACCGGTGGTGAACGGCCGCACCGAGGCCAACACGTTTTCCAGCGCGTCCGGCTTGTGCGCGTAATCGACATAGACCGGCGCACCGTTGGCAGTGGTGCCAACAAGGTCCAGCCGGCCCGGTGCGCCCTTCAATTTCTCCAACGCCATCAGGGCTTTGGCGGCAGGTGTTCCAGTGGAGATGGCGAGGCCCGCCGAAACCAGGGCATTGGCGATCTGGAAATCGCCGGCCAGCGGCAGGTCAATCTCGTGGAGAACGCCATCGACTTCCACCTCGGCACGCTGGCGGTGGCGCTCGTGCTCGACCCGCTTCAGTGTCAGGAACTCGCCGTGACGGCCGACCGTCAGCACATCCAGTCCCGCCGCCCTCGCCGCCCGGATCGTCGGCTCCGACCACGGATCGTCGGCAAAGATGACGGCCGGCGCGCCCTTCGGCAGCAGCGTATCGAACAGGCGCAGCTTGGCGCGATGATAGTCCTCGACTGTCGGATGATAGTCCATGTGGTCGCGGCCGAGATTGGTGAAGCCGCCGGCTGCAAGCTTCACGCCGTCGAGCCGGCGCTGGTCGAGGCCGTGGCTGGAGGCCTCCATCGATGCGTGAGTGACGCCGGCATCCGCCAGTTCCCGCAGCAGCCTGTGCAAATCTACCGGGTCGGGGGTGGTCAGCGAGCCATATGCGTTGCGGCCCGGCGCCACCACGCCGGTCGTGCCGATCGAAGCGGCGGCAAAGCCTGACTGCTCCCAGATCTGCCTGGTGAAGGCCGCAACCGATGTCTTGCCGCTGGTCCCGGTCACCGCGACCATGGTTTGCGGCTGGCTGCCGAAGTAGCGGGCGGCACTCAGCGCCAGCGCCAGGCGCGGATCATCGACGGCGAGAACGGGCACCGGCAGCAGTCCGGCGACCGCACTGCCGTTGCCGGCAACGATCGCCACTGCGCCGCGCTTGGCGGCATCGGCGGCATAGGCCACGCCATCGGCCTTGGTACCGATGAGCGCGAAGAAGACCACGCCCGGTCCAACCTGGCGGGAATCCGACGAAATCCCGGTAACCTCCGTATCGAAGGAAGCTGTCCCCTCGACAGGCAGGATACCGGCTAGGTCTTTCAGCTTCATCGAACCCCGTTCATCGCAACAAAATAGCGCGCTGTTGCCGGCGCGCCCTAAGAATCACTGATAGGAAACCAGCGTTGCGCCATTTTCATGGCTGAAATCTGGCTTCACGCCAAGCATGGAAGCCGAACGTCGGACAATGTTCGCAGCCATGACGCCAGCATTCGAGGCGGCCGTTGCACCCATGCCGGGTTTTTCCGGCCTCGGTTCGTCGGCGATCGTAAGCACGATGTATTGCGGATCGTCCATCGGGAAAGCCGCGACGAAGGCGTTGAAATTCTTGTCCTTTGAATAGCGGCCGTTGACAACCTTCTCGGCCGTTCCGGTCTTGCCGCCGACGCGGTAACCTGGAACCCTGGCGTTCCTGCCTGACCCTTTCTCGGCGTTCAGTGCGTAGAGATAGCGCATGCCCTCGACCGTCTTGTCGCTGACCACTTTCTTGGCCACCGACATCGCCTGTTCCTGTGCGCGCCTCAGGAATGTCGGCTGGATCAGATAGCCGCCGTTCAGCAGCGCGGCGCAGCCGACCGCCGTCTGCAGCGGCGTTGTCGACACACCGTGACCGAAGGCGATGGTGATCGAATGGACCTGTTTCCAGACTTTGGGCTCGGTCGGGCGGGCGACCTCCGGCAGTTCCGTCTGCATCTTCTCGAGGATCCCCAGGCGATGCAGGAATTCGCGGTGCCCCTCGATGCCAACCGCTTCGGCTTCCTTGGCCGAACCGATGTTGGACGAGTAGATGAACACTTCGGGCACCGACAGCACCCGAGCCTTGCCGTGAAAATCATGGATGGTCTGACGGCCGATCCTGATCGGGCGCGAAGCGTCGAAACGGCTTTCCAGCGTCACTTTGCCGGAATCGAGCGCCATGGCGGTGGTGAAGCTCTTCAACGTCGAACCCATTTCGTAAAGGCCGGCCGACATGCGGTTCAAGCGGTCCTTGTCCTGCGCATTGTAGGGGTTGTTCGGGTCGAAATCCGGAACCGATGCCATCGCCATCACTTCGCCGGTCTTGATGTTGAGAACGACGGCGCCCGCCGCGATTGCGCGGTATTTCTCCATGCCGGTGGCGACCTCGTCCCGCACGATATGCTGGACGCGCAGGTCAATCGAGAGCTGCACCGGCTTCAGATCCTTGGCCATCGCCAGGCCCGACGCCTGAAGATCGCTCAGCCCCTGTTCGTCGATGTATTTCTCCATGCCGGAGATGCCTTGGTTGTCGATGTTGGTGAGCCCGACAATGTAGGACGAAGTTTCGCCAGCCGGATAGAAGCGGCGCTTTTCGGTGCGGAAGCCGAAGCCGGGAACACCGAGCTGCATGATATCCGATTGTTGCTTGGGCGTCAGTTGCCGCTGCAGCCAGACGAAGCCGGCGCCGCTCTTGAGCTTGTGGTAGGTCTGCTCGTAGTCGATCTCGGGAAGCACCGTCGCCAGCTTTTCGATCGCCTCGTCGGCGTCGACAATGCGGCGCGGTTCGGCAAACAGCGATGCCGTCTTGATGTCCGTCGCCAGCACTTCGCCGTTGCGGTCGACGATGTCGGGCCGTGACGCCGTCACCCGGCTCTGCGGACCGCCGGACAGGTCGGGGTTCTGAAAACCCAGATAGACCAGCCGCCCGGTGATGGTTGAATAGATGCCGAAGAACACCGCCATCGTCATCACGATGCGGGTCCTGCCCTTACCGCCGGTCGCCTTGCGGGCGCCTTCGACCACAATCGATCCATCTTCCGACTTGGCGCGACGCTTCAGCAGTCCGGCGATCGACGGAAATCTGGCGATCATTGGACGATGCCTCCGGTCACCACGGGGTCTTTGTCGCCCAAGGGTCCTTTGCCAGAATTGTCGGCCATGCCGCCCAGCCGCTGCGACGAAAGGTCTTCTATGGTGAGGGGTTTTGCCGGCAGGTCGTCCAGCCCAATGATCTGGCGGGCGCTGACCGGCTCGAGTTCGAGTTGCGACTTGTAGATCTCGGCCAGCTTTTGCAGGCGCGACGGCTGGGTCAGCAGGCTCCAGTCCGCCTTCAGGAGATCGATCGTATCCTCCTCGTAGCGGATCTGCGCCTGGATCTTGTGCACCGCCGCCAATTGTTCTTCGGCCTCGCGCTTGGTCTTGTAGGTCAAGGCCGCAGCCGAAACCATGACGGCGATAAGGACTATGTCGCTGGTACGAAACACGTGCTCACCTCTCTCCCGGGCGGTCGGCACCGGGAAGTTTTGGGTCAGGAAGTTTTGGAAGCCCGAAAATCGAAAAGTCGCCGGCGCGCGGCGGTGCTTCGGTGCGGATCGCAGCGCGCAGCCTTGCCGAGCGTGCGCGCGGATTGGCTGATATCTCGGCCTCATCAGGCGTCACGCCGCTACCCGCCTTTTTGAAGGTGGCGGTGCGCGCTTGCGCCTCGGGCAGGTGCCGCGATCCGGTGGCCGCATCGGCGCGATCGGCGATGAAGCGCTTGACGATGCGGTCTTCCAGAGAGTGGAACGTCACCACGGCCAGCCGTCCGCCCGGTTTCAGCACGCGTTCAGCCGCAAACAGCGCTTTGGCCAGTTCGCCGAGTTCGTCATTGACGAAGATGCGCAGTGCCTGGAAGACGCGGGTCGCCGGATGGATCTTGTCCTTCGGTGCGCGGCCGACATGCGTCTCGATGGCGTCGGCAAGGTCGAGCGTGCGCTCGAACGGATGTTTTTCGCGACGGCTCTCGATCATGCGGGCGATGCGGCCGGCGTGACGCTCTTCGCCAAGAAACCCGAAGATGCGGGCAAGGTCGCCCACTTTGAAGCTGTTGACGACATCAGCGGCGCTGAGGCCAGCCTGCGCCATACGCATATCGAGTGGTCCGTCGGCGCGGAACGAAAAACCGCGCTCCGGCTGGTCGATCTGCATTGAGGAGATGCCGATGTCGAGCACGACGCCGTCAGCACTTTCGACATGCTCGTCCAATGTCGAGAACGGCGCCTGAACCAGCCTGAGCTTGCCGCCTGATAGTTGTTCGAGAACACGACCCGCAGCGATCGCATCCGGATCGCGGTCCATGGCGACGACCGAGGCGCCGCTTGCCAGAATGGCTTTGGTGTAGCCGCCGGCGCCGAAGGTGCCGTCGACGATCAGCTCGCCCGCCTTAGGGGAAAGTGCCTCCATCACTTCGGCAAGGAGGACCGGAATATGGCGAGCCGGTCCGCCTGCGGCGTGAGGGTCATCGCCGTAGCCCGCCATCATTCCGGTCGCTCCCCAGGCTTCGTCCCCTGCCGAAGCTGCAAAAGCCGGGCGCGCGCTTCCGCCCCATAGGCGGTGAGCCGTCCAGGTTCCCAGATCTGAAAAAAATTGCCGCGACCGACAAACGCCGCTTCCGCGGAAATGCCGGTGTGCTCGCGGATGAAATCGGTCATCGAGATGCGGCCGTCCTGATCGAGCTTGAGAAATGTCCCATCGCCATGGCAGAAGAACGACATGTCGTCCGCCGTCTGCAGGAAGGGGTCTTCCTGCGCGATGCGCTGCTCGTAGCGGTCGAGCAGGTCGAGCCCGCCGACATCCATCGCCGGGCGATCCAGGCAGCGCAGCGCATAGAGTTCCGAATAGCCGCGTTTCTGGACAACGGCACGGAAATGCGCTGGAACGGACACCCGTCCCTTCGCATCGATCCTGTTCACCGCGCTTGACAGAAACCGGTCCATTACGCGTTACGGCCGCTTGCGCCGCCGCACCCCTCTGCATCTTCCCGCCCGCGCCGCCCCGGCGCGGTCCCTGCCCAAAACTCACTTCGTTCCAGGCGAAAACAAGCAAACGCTCAGCCGCCGCGGCTGCCCGATTGGCGTACGCTTCACCCTGACGCGGAACGAAGGCTTGAATATCGAAATGGGATATCATGGGGCGCTATGGGCGTCAACGGGAATAGGCTTCACAAACGCGCGCCACAACCGATGAGAGCAGCTTTGACGGCACTCCCGTCTTTATGCTCCATTAAGCCTAACGAAGCGTTTAGAGCGGTTTGCCGGCACGGTTCGGCGCTTGCCTGCCGGTGTGACCCGGCATAGCGTCTGCGCGTTCTTCTCCTCAAAGTCAGGGTTCGAAAAACCGATGTCCGAAACAGCGAAGTCGCGCGCCGCCACCCTTGCCCATTTGCGTGGCGTCAAGCTCGCCAAGGGCGACCCGGTCTCACTACCGCTGATAGTGACGACAACTTTCCATCTGCCCGGCAACCCGGCCGGCGTCAGCCAGTACGGGCGCTACGACAACCCGACATGGAACGCGGTGGAAGACATGCTCGGCCACCTTGAGGACGCGCCGTCCGTAGCGTTCCCGTCGGGCATGGCCGCGATCTCGGCGGTCTTCTTCGCGCTGCTCAAGGCAGGCGATCGCATCCTGTTGCCGTCCGATGGTTACTACACGCCGCGCCTGCTTGCCGAGCGCTTCCTCAAACCTTTCGACGTCTCGTTCGACACAAGACCGACCAAGTCCTTTCTGGACGGCGGTTTTTCCGGCTACCGGCTGGTGTTCGTCGAGACCCCATCCAATCCCTGCCTAGACATTTGCGACCTGGCCGGCGTGGCGCGCCTTGCGCACGAGGCCGGCGCGCTGGTCGTCGCCGACAACACCACGATGACGCCTTACGGTCAGCGCCCGCTCGATCTCGGCGCCGATATCGTCGTTGCTGCTGACACTAAGGCGCCCAATGGCCATTCCGACGCGCTGTTCGGCCATGTCGCCAGCCGTGACACCGGGGTCATCACCGCCATCCGCGACTGGCGCAAACTGTCGGGCTCCATCCCCGGACCATTCGAAGCCTGGCTGGTCCATCGAGGCCTCGAGACGCTGGAAGTCCGCTTCGACCGCATGTGCACGTCGGCCGAACTGATCGCCCGACGCCTGACAAATCATCGGAGCGTGAAATCCGTCCGCTTTCCTGGGCTGGAGAATGACCCTTCGCACAATCTGGCGACCACCCAAATGGAGCGTTTCGGCTTCCTTATCGGTCTCGACCTGGGGAGTGAAGCCAAGGCCGAAGCGTTCATCGGCGCCTGCGCCCTGATCCAGCCCGCGACCTCTTTCGGCGGCGTCCACTCTTCGGCCGAGCGGCGCGCCCGCTGGGGTGATGCAGTGCCGCCCGGCTTTGTTCGCCTGTCGGTCGGCTGCGAGCCGGTGGAGGAGCTTTGGCAGGCGATCGAGGCGTCACTGGACGGCGCGGGCGGCTGAACGAACCGATCAGGAAGCCAGATCGTCGGCTTCAATATTGCGCCGGCCATGCAGCACACGCAGGATTTCGATGGCATCTCCGCCGACACGGGTACAAGGTGAGATATTCGCCGACGACCAGGTGGCGAATGCCGGGCCCAATGTCTTCGCGCGGCGCCAGCTGGCTTCGATCCGGTCGAGCAGCCGGTCTGCTGCAGCCTCGTCGTCTCGCGCGATATGAAGCCAGATCGCGATCAAATCCTCTTCTGCATTTGCAGTTCGGATGATGGGCAGCAAATTCATGCCGCGTTATCGGATTTCAATCGCCTGCGCGCTTCGGCCTTGATTTCGTCGATCGACGCAAACCGTCCCGGCCCGCTGTCGATCCCCTCCTGCACCAGCTTGCGCAGCTCCTCGACCGTGTAGCCATGCAAGTCGCGGCGGTCCTTCCATTGCCTGAGTGCGTCGCGGATCACCTCGCTCGCCGAAGCATATTCGCCTGCGGCGACCACATCGTCGACCGCAGCCGCCAGTTCCGGCGAAAGCGTGATGCTGCGTTTGTCGACCTGGCCCATGATGCGCTCCTGATATTGCCCGGCCTATGGTACGATTTAATCGTACCAATTTCAAGAAACGCTCGCTCCATGCACAGCCCAGTGAAAGCTGATTCAGTCAATGAGGCGCCTGAACCAGCAGGCGCGCCCGAAGGCGCAACCTGCTGATATCAGGGAATTTCCTTGTAGAATCTGGAAGAAATTGCCAGCTGGCCTGTAAGCCGGGTTCTGTATGGCCCTCGCCCCTTGCGGCGCGAGAACGTGGCGGCCATTCATCTTGGGCGCATGTTGCCATGCACCTCACGCAACCTACCCGGACGGTGAGCCGGAAACAGCCCTCGAGGGTTTCCCCTCGCACCGCCCCTATTCGGTCTTGCTCCCGGTGGGGTTTACCGTGCCGCTCCTGTTGCCAGTCGCGCGGTGGGCTCTTACCCCACCCTTTCACCCTTACCACGACGGATCGTGGCGGTTTGCTTTCTGTGGCACTTTCCCTAGGGTCACCCCCGCCGGCCATTAACCGGCACCGTGTCTCCATGGAGCCCGGACTTTCCTCACCCGCAGCCTTTCGGCTTCGCGGGTGCGGCCGCCCGGCCAGCTGGCAAGGCGTATAAAGGGATTCGCGCCCGAAAACGCAAACAAAAAAGCAGGTTCCGGCTTATTTACGCCGGCGCTCCAAGCGCGGCCAGCTGCACCTTGACCTTGCCGCAATAGGCCGCGGATATCGGGTTCATACGCTTGGCGCCATGGCCGGCATTGTACTTCAGGATCGTGCCGCATGTCGTGCCGTCGCCGAGGTTCCGCGCCATGGCGAGGTATTTCATGCCGTATTTGATGTTGGTCTCGGGATCGTAGAGACCTTTGATCGAGCCGCTGTAACCCATCATCCGCGCCGTCGACGGCTTGATCTGCATCAGCCCGATCTCACCGGCGCTGCCGACCTGGTTCGGCTGGAAACTGCTCTCGATCATGATGACGGCCTTGGCGAGCGACACCGGCACACCATTGCTGGCGGCATGACGCTCGATGATCGTCGAATACTGGCCGCTGCCGCCAGCGACCGCCGCCTTCGGCGCCGCCGCGCTGCTTTTCCGGCCGATCGACGCCGTCGTCGCCTGGTCGATGCGGGTCCTGTTGCGCTTCACATGCCGCTTGGAGACTGCCTTGTTTGCAGAGAATGGCTTTTTCACTTTTACCCCAGCTTTTTCCGCCATTGCGGATGCTGGCTTTTTCACCTTTACCGCAGCAGCTTTTTCCGCCTTTGCGGAGGCTGTGCTTTTTTCCTTTGCGCCCTGGCCGGCTTTCGGCGTGGCGGTTTTGTCGGACGCGGTAATGAAACCCTGGTCGGCTCGCTGGCTCAGTGGCGCGCCATTCGCCGCACCGATGGCAAAAGTAATTACGCCGGCAGCAACAGCTGCCGTTAAAACGGTCAATTTCTGCATGAGATCCTGTTCTGTTTGAACCGCGCGAAGAACTTCACGCAGCTACGCTAATCAACATCGGAACATCTGGGGGGCTGTAGGTCCGACAACTTGCACGGATCGCCTTTGACGACCGAATTGGCGGCAAAAAAGGCGGGGAAAGTCACTTTAAGTGACAGGCTGTAACTTAATAGCTAAGAAAAGACTACTTGGACGGAACTGCCCTCACGGAGGCAAGCAGCCTTTCCAGCGTGCGGATGGTCGATCCGTCGGCCACACCATCCACTTTGCGTTGGCGGAAGTGCCGTTGAAAAGCCTCGACCACGATTTCGGTATGCCGGTCAAAATTGCCTGATATCTCCACGCCATAACCGTAGCGCGCCAGCATCGATTGCAGCGCCTCGACCTCGGCATCCGCATCGCCGGCCTTCAGCACCGCGCCACGCCTGACGGGTGCCGCTTCGACGAGATGGCCGACACCGGCCTCGAACAGGGCCTTCCAAGGGAATTTCTCGCCCGGGTCGATCTTGCGTCCCGGCGCCACGTCGGAGTGGGCGAGCACCCGTTGGGCTGGAATGGAATGGCGCTGGACAATCCCCTTGCACAGGCCGATGACGGCATCGATCTGCCGTTTCGGAAAATTCCGATAGCCCAGCAAATGCCCCGGATTGACGATCTCGACGCCGACTGAACAGGAGTTGATGTCGCTGCGCCCGAACCACGAACTCTTGCCGGCATGCCAGGCACGGTCGCTTTCCCTGACCATCTGGACGATGCGGCCGTCCTCATGGACGAGATAGTGCGACGAAACCTCGCTGGCCGGATCGCACAGCCATGCTTCGGCGCCGGCGCCGGTCTCCATGCCGGTGTAGTGCAGCACGACCATATCGGCGGTCCCGGGTCGTGGACCGAAATTCGGCGATACACTTACCTCGGCGCTCGGCTCGTCGGGCAGGAAGCCGCTCATGCGTGCCGCAGGCCTCGTTCGATCATCTCATAGGCCGCGTTGATTGCCGCTATCCTGCTGGTTGCAATCTTGATGAATTCCTGCGGCAGGCCGCGTGCGATCAGCCGGTCGGGATGGTTGTCCGAAACCAGCTTGCGATAACGCTTCCTGACCTCCTCGAACGTTCTTCCCCGCTCGATGCCAAGCACGACATAGGGATCGGCCGCACCCAGGTCGACGTGCCGGGCCAGAATGCTCTGGTAATGCGCCTCCTCGATCCGGAATATCTCGGCGATACGATGCAGGAACTGGCCTTCGCGCTCGTGGACCAGCCCGTCGGCCTTGGCGATATGGAACAGCCCGTCGAGAATGTCCTCCAGCATGACACAGTTTGAATGGCCAGAGCCGCAAAGCTGCGCCATGCGTTCGGCATAGGTCTCGAATCCGGCAATGTCGCGCTTGGCAAGATCGTAGAGCCGCGCGACATTGCGCGTCTGCTTCTTCGGCACTTCGAATATCTGCTGGAAGGCGCGCACCTCGTCCTGCGTGACGATGCCGTCGGCCTTGGCCATCTTGGCCGACAGCGCGATCATCGCCACCGAGAAGGCGACGCGCCGGCGCAGATCGGGATCGCCGGAGAAAACCGTACGCACGGCCTCGACGACGTCGGCGACACCCGACGAGGTTGAGGACGAAACGCGGGTGATGAAGTCGCCGAGGCGATCCCAAATCGACATGAGCATCTATTAGGGCTAACCGGCCACCGCTATCAAGCGAAGACAATGCCGCAGGGCCGGCCCAGCCGATTTCGTGGGATGCCTGAAGTAGGTGGCGCTAACCATCGATCATGGAAAACAAGCAGACGGCAGCCGCGACAGCGGCCATATCGCGAGAAAACCGCAGGCCTTGCGACATCTTGCCGTTCGTTGCCGCCCTGGCGGCGAGGTTCGGCTACGTCGTCTCGGGGAAACTGGCGCGGGAAATGCCGGGCAGGCAGGTGGTCTGCCAGGCGCTATCGCCCGCGTCAGCCAGGCATAATTGC
Organism: Mesorhizobium sp. WSM4842; assembly: GCF_055901575.1. Lineage (NCBI taxonomy): Bacteria > Pseudomonadati > Pseudomonadota > Alphaproteobacteria > Hyphomicrobiales > Phyllobacteriaceae > Mesorhizobium > Mesorhizobium sp. WSM4842. Next base: position 3,642,890 of record NZ_CM148372.1, on the reverse strand, counting down.
TGCAAACCTTGGTTACCATTGCCATTTCGGCCCTTCTGCTGGGCGAAAAAGTGACGGGCGAAACCATACCATTCGCGCTTGCGGTGATGGCCATCGCCGCAAGGCGCGTGTCTTGAACCAGATGCTGGGAAGGCCGGCATCATGCCGGCCTTCCCTCAATCTTCAGTCAGATAAACTACTGCGCCGGCGCAGGAGCAGGCTCTGTCGGAGCCGGCTCGGCCGGCTTCGTGGCATCAGGAGCCGGCTGCATCGGCTGTTCAGCCGCCGGCGGATTGGTGCTCTGCGTGGTGGTGGCATCCCCGCCCGTGCCGCTGTCGCTGCAAGCCGCAACGCCAAGCAGGGCAAGCGCCGAAACCGACGCAAGAATGAGTTTCTTCATGACATCTCTCCTCTAATCACGCCCCCGCTACCGGTGACGATCGAGGGCAGAATGCACCAAGTGCCCTATGAGTTTCATAACGTTGCATTTCCGCGTGTAACATCATCTGCTTTTGCCGTTGCCGGTGAGGCTACTGCGAATTAACACATTGAATCAATAAAATGCCTGGGAGAGCTGCCGTGACTGCCAAATGGGATTTCTGGATCGACCGCGGCGGCACCTTCACCGATGTCATCGGCCGTGACCCGGAAGGCGGGCTGCACCCGCGCAAGCTGCTGTCCGAGAATCCTGAAGCCTATGCCGACGCCGCTATCCACGGCATTCGCGAGCTGCTGGACCTGAAATCCGGCGCTCCGATCCCGTCCGGCCTGATCGGCGACATCAAGATGGGCACCACCGTTGCCACCAACGCGCTTCTGGAGCGCAAGGGCGACCGTGTTCTGCTGCTCATCACCAGGGGATTTCGCGACGCGCTGAGGATCGCCTACCAGGCACGACCCGACATCTTCGCCAAGGAGATCATTCTTCCCGAGCAGCTCTACGAACGCGTCATCGAAGTCGACGAACGCGTGCGCGCCGACGGGAATGTCGAACGGCTGCTCGACATTGCCGCCTGCCGGCCGGCGATCGAACAAGCCAGGGCGGACGGCATCGACGCCGTGGCGATCGTCTTCATCCATGCCTGGAAATATCCCGATCACGAAAAGGCGGTTGCAAAGGTCTGCAGAAAACTAGGGTTTCGCCAAGTCTCGGTCAGCCACGAGGTCTCACCGCTCGTCAAGCTGGTCGGCCGCGGCGACACCACCGTGGTCGACGCCTATTTGTCACCGATTCTGGCAAGGTATGTGCAAAAAGTGGCGGGTGAACTGGGCGTTCTCTCCCCCCTCGAGGGGGAGATGGCCGCGCAGCGGCCAGAGGGGGTCGCCCAAGGCAGCGCGAGGCGTCAAGGAACGTCGAGCACTGCCGCAACGACCCCACCCGGCGGCTTCGCCGGCACCCTCCCCGCAAGGGGGAGGGAATCCCCCCGGCTCATGTTCATGATGTCGTCGGGCGGCCTCACCGCCGCCGACATGTTCCAGGGCAAGGACGCGTTGTTGTCCGGCCCGGCCGGCGGCGTCGTCGGCATGGTCGAGACAGCAAAACTCGCCGGTTTCGACAAGGTCATCGGCTTCGACATGGGCGGCACCTCGACTGACGTTGCCCATTATGACGGCGACTATGAGCGCGCCTTCGACACCGAGGTTGCCGGCGTGCGCATCCGTGCGCCGATGATGCGCATCCACACCGTCGCCGCCGGCGGCGGCTCGATCCTGCATTACGAGGCCGGCCGTTTCCGCGCCGGGCCGGATTCGGCCGGCGCCAATCCCGGCCCGGCCGCCTACCGGCGCGGCGGCCCGCTGGCCGTCACCGACGCCAATGTTATGCTGGGCAAGCTGCAGCCCGACTTCTTCCCGGCCATTTTTGGACCCCGCCAGAATGAACCGCTCGACGTGCAAACCGTGCGCGAGAAATTCGCAGCACTCGCCGCCGAAATCGGCGACGGCCGCTCACCGGAGGCGGTGGCCGAAGGGTTCGTCACCATCGCCGTCGAAAACATGGCCAACGCCATCAAGAAGATTTCCGTGCAGCGCGGCTACGACGTCACCGAATATCTCTTGAATTGTTTTGGCGGCGCCGGCGGCCAGCACGCCTGCCTCGTTGCCGACGCACTCGGCATGGAGGCGGTGCTGATCCATCCCTTCTCCGGCCTGCTGTCGGCCTATGGCATTGGATTGTCCTCGATTTTTTCGTCGCGCCAGCAGGCGCTGCTGAAACCGCTGGCGGAAGTGTCCAGGCCGGCAATCGACGAGCTCATCGCAACGTTGCGCAAAGCCGTCATCGACGAGCTTGCCGCGCAAGGCATTGCCGAGGACGCCGTCGCCTCCAAACCGGTGCTGCAGATCCGCTACGACGGCACCGACACCGCGCTGCCGGTGAATTTCGAGCACGGCTCGATCGCACGCGCCAAGGGCGATTTCGAAATGGCCCACAAGGCGCAGTTCGGCTTCGTCTATGACGACAAGCCGATGATCGTGGAATCGGTCGGCGTCGAAGGCATCGATACCGGCGGCACTGGCCGCGACGAAAGTGATTCAGCCGTTGAGGACATCGCCGCAAGCCCTTCGCAGAGTCGGAAAATCTTCGCCGACGGCACCTGGCGAGACGCCGGCATCTTCCGCCGCGAGGTACTCAAACCGGGGCACAAGGTTGTCGGCCCTGCCCTGGTCATCGAACCGAACCAGACCATCGTCGTCGAGCCGGGCTGGCAGGCCGGGATCACCGCCAAGAACCACGTGCTCTTGCTCCGCATCGAGAAAAAGCGCCGGCAGGCGGCGCTCGGCACCGAGGCCGATCCGGTCATGCTGGAGGTGTTCAACAACCTGTTCATGTCGATCGCCGAACAGATGGGCGTGACGCTGCAGAACACTGCCTATTCCGTCAACATCAAGGAACGGCTGGATTTCTCCTGCGCCGTCTTCGACCGCCATGGCGCGCTGGTCGCCAACGCGCCGCACATGCCGGTGCATCTCGGCTCCATGGACCGTTCAGTGGAAACCATCATCCGGCTGAACTCCGGCGACATCCACCCCGGCGACGTCTTTGCCCTCAACGCGCCCTACAATGGCGGCACGCATCTGCCTGATATCACGGTGGTGACGCCGGTCTTTTCCCTCCCCCTCGAGGGGAGGGTGGCCGCGAAGCGGCCGGGTGGGGTCACCGCAGACGGCACCGCAAGGGCGTCGAGCGCTGCCGCAGCGACCCCCACCGCCGCCTTCGGCGGCACCTCCCCCTCAAGGGGGGAGGAGATCCTCTTCTACGTTGCCTCACGCGGTCATCATGCCGACATCGGCGGCACCGCGCCCGGTTCAATGACGCCGCTCGCCACCGCGGTCGACGAGGAAGGCGTGCTGTTCGACAATTTCCGCATTGTCGATCGCGGCCGGTTCCGCGAGAAGGAACTGGAGACGCTGCTCACCGACCACCCTTATCCCGCGCGCAATCCGCACCAGAACATTGCCGACCTCAAGGCGCAGATTGCCGCCAACGAAAAGGGCGTTGCCGAACTGCGCAAGATGGTCGCGCATTTCGGCCTTGATGTCGTCGAGGCCTACATGGCTCACGTCCAGGACAATGCCGCCGAAAGCGTGCGCCGTGTACTGGAGCGGCTGCCCGACAGTTCCGTATACGAGTATCCGACCGACACCGGCCAAGTCATCAAGGTGAAGATCTCGGTCGGCCGGAAAAAGCGTGAGGCGACCGTCGACTTCAGCGGCACCTCGCCGGTCATGAAGAACAATTTTAACGCCCCCGAGCCGGTCGCCCGCGCAGCCGTGCTCTATGCCTTCCGCGTCATGGTCGAGGACATGATCCCGATGAATGCCGGCTGTCTGAGACCAATCAACATCATCATTCCCGAGGGTTGCATGCTGAAGCCGACCTACCCGGCCGCGGTCGTCGCCGGCAATGTCGAAACCTCGCAGCATGTCACCAATGCGCTGTTCGGCGCCATGGGCGCGATGGCCAATGCGCAAGGCACGATGAACAACCTCACCTTCGGCAACAAAAAGTACCAGTATTACGAGACGATCTGCTCCGGCTCGCCGGCAGGCCGGATGAACAACGGTCGCGGCTTTGCCGGCACCTCCGGCGTCCACACCCACATGACCAATTCGCGCCTGACCGACCCGGAAGTGCTGGAACTGCGGTTCCCCGTCCTGCTCGAGGATTTCCACATCCGCGAGGGCTCCGGCGGCAAAGGCAAATGGAGTGCCGGCGACGGCACCGAGCGCACCATCCGTTTCCTCGAAAAGATGGAATGCGCGATCCTGTCCTCACATCGCAACCGCCCGCCGCAAGGCCTGGACGGCGGCGGCGATGGCGAGGTCGGCTCGACCAAGGTCCGCCGCAAGGATGGCCGCATCGAAGTCCTCAAGGCTTGCGACCAGACGCTGCTCGAGGCCGGTGAAGCCGTCATCGTGACGACGCCGACGCCGGGTGGGTTTGGTAAACTGTAGGGTCAACCGAAAGATTGACAGGCCGCGTATGCACCATCAGGGTCATAGTTGGGGGCAAGCCATGTCGAATTCCGAAGAAGACGCTCAGAAAATGCGCTGGCGCGGCCGAGCGACACTCGCTGCTTTCTGTCTTTTGGTTGCTGCATCAGCGATGACTTGGCTTGTCATACCGCACCTGCCTACGGCCTACACATGTCCATTTCGCGATACTCCGGCCCTCCGCTGGCTATGGCCGGGAAATCAGGCGACATACAACCAGATCAGCCAATGGCACGGCACCCTCAATGATCAGTGCAATCTTTTCTCAACACGATCTATGCTGTCTGTATTTTTTGCCACGTTTAGTATCTTTTTTTATATAACTTCACTCTCGAAAGCTCAGATCACCATGAAGACAGGACCCGTGATCACCACGCTGGTGATGGCATTCATGATCGTAGGTCTTTTTTCAGGTGGCTTTAACGATCAGGCGACCGGTCGTGGCGCCTGGGCAGCATACCATACGACTGATTCGACCAACGTCCTTCTGTGGAAGACTTTGCCTCGCATGTTCGCCATCTACATTTTTGGTCCGGTCTGGATCACTCACTTGAGGGTTGCGTGGCTCCAGCAGTCTTCGGTGTAAGCTGCGGACGCATGGCTGGAGGTGCCAAATGATATTGCGAGCTACAGCAAGCCGGCTGCTGTCATCCATCTGTCATCGCTGAGCGCTACCCGCTTGCGGCAGAGCAAACGGGGAATCGCCTTGTCATGACGGATCTTTCCGGAGAACTGGTTTTTCGCCGCGGCAAGCAAGTTGGCAAGGCCGTCTACCAGAACCGCCCGCTGTCTAAGGCCGGCCTCTCCGAGCGGCTCTTCGCCTTGCTGTTTTCCGGCCTCGTCTATCCGCAAATCTGGGAAGACCCCGACGTCGACATGGAGGCGATGCAGCTTGGCCAGGGCCACCGCGTCGTCACCATCGCCTCGGGCGGCTGTAACATCCTTGCCTATCTCACCCGGTCACCCGAACGGATCGACGCCGTCGATCTCAACGCCGCCCATATCGCGCTGAACCGCATGAAGCTCGAAGCGGTGCGCCATCTGCCGTCGCAGGGCGACCTGTTCCGTTTCTTCGGCGCTGCCGAGACCCGTCACAATTCGCAAGCCTACGACCGTTTCATCGCGCCGCATCTCGACCCGGTCAGCCGCCATTACTGGGAATATCGCAACTGGCGCCGGCGCCGGCGCATCGCCGTCTTCGACCACAATTTCTACCAGACCGGCCTGCTCGGCCTGTTCATTGCCATGGGCCATCGCACCGCCAAATTCTTCGGCGTCGATCCGGCCGCCATCATGCAAGCCAAAAGCCTCGCCGACCAGCGCCGCTTCTTCGACGAGGAGCTGGCGCCGGTCTTCGAAAAGCCGCTGCTGAAATGGGCAACATCGCGAAAAGCCTCGCTGTTCGGCCTCGGCATTCCGCCGGCCCAGTACGATTCGCTGATCACCTCGGGCGACGGCACCATGGCCAGCGTGCTGAAGGCCCGGCTGGAAAAGCTCGCCTGCGATTTTCCGCTACAGAATAACTATTTCGCCTGGCAGGCTTTTGCCCGCCGCTATCCCAATCCCGGCGAGGCTGCGCTGCCCGCCTATCTTGAAAAGCGCAACTACGATACGATCCGCAACAATGTCGACCGCGTTGCCGTCCACCATACCAATCTGATCGAATTCCTCGCCGGCAAGGATGCCGGTTCGGTCGACCGCTTCGTCCTGCTCGACGCCCAGGACTGGATGACCGACGACCAGCTCAATGCGCTGTGGGCCGAGATCACCCGCACCGCGTCCACTCACGCCCGCGTCATCTTCCGTACCGCGGCCGAACCCAGCCTGCTACCCGGCCGGGTCTCGAATTCGCTGCTCGACCAGTGGAGCTATGCAGACGAGGCGTCGCGCGAATTCTCGGCCCGCGACCGTTCGGCCATCTATGGCGGCTTCCATCTTTATGTGAAGCAGTCCGCATGAGCACGACCGAACTGCCGGCAAGGCACGCCGAACCGCCGGCCAGCCATGCCGAACTGATGGACGGCGTCTATCGCTGGCAGCGCCATTTCTACGACCTGACCCGCAAATACTATCTGCTCGGCCGCGACCGGCTGATATCAGGGCTCGACGTGCCGGCCGGCGGCACGGTGCTCGAACTCGGCTGCGGCACCGGCCGCAACATCGTCCTTGCCGCCCGCCGCTATCCAGGCGCCCGTTTCTTCGGCCTCGATATTTCGGCCGAAATGCTGGAGACGGCCAGCGCCGCCATGGTCTGCGAAGGCCTGTCCGGCCGTGTCACGCTGGCACGCGGCGACGCCACTGATTTCGACGCAGAAGCGCTATTTTCTGTTGAAAGTTTCGACTGCATTTTTGTCTCGTATTCGCTGTCGATGATCCCCGGTTGGGAGAAGACGGTTTCCGCGGCACTTGCAGCCTTGTCGCCTGGCGGCTCGCTGCACGTCGTCGATTTCGGCCAGCAGGAAGCCCTGCCCCGCTGGTTCCGCACGCTGCTGCGCGGCTGGCTGAGAAAATTCCATGTCGAGCCGCGTGAAGCGTTGCGCGATGTCCTGGAATCGGAATCTGCAACAGTCGGCGCAAGCCTCCGATTCAGAACACTTTATCGCGGCTATGCATGGCTCGCCGTGGTCGGGCAGCGCAGCTAGTCAGGGTGTGTTGAAATTCAGGTCAAGCCGAGCCGGAGTCGAAGACGGGCAACTTCGCGCGTCAGGAGCGGATATTGCCATCCACCTCGCCACGCTCTTCACGAGAACGAACTCTGAATCGGATTAGACTAGACTTGGCGAACGCCGCTTGTGTCTTCCGGCGCGAAAGGCCAACGCTCAGCCGAGTATCCTCTTGACTCGTCCGGGCTTCCCGGTGCGGTCGCGCCATTTGCAAACATCGGCTCTCCAACAGCGACGGGGATTTTTGGCGATCGCAATGCAACTCAACCAGATATTGCGACTTGCCACACGGAGCAGCTGGAAATTTATCCTGCCCTCCTTCTACAAAACGCGAGAGCAAGCCATGATGGGCTAGTCGTATTCATCGCGAGACCGCTATCCCAGGAGATGCGAAGCGGCCAAATGCGTAACTGGGTGACAAAGTTCTGGCGCTCGCTTTCTGCCGGCGGCCTCGTCGCGGGCACGCTGTTCTTCGTAGCTTCTCTTACGCCGACCCTTGTTCCTCGAACCTATCTGACCCAGGGCGTGCTCTCCGGGGCATGTTTCGCCGCCGGATACGGCATCGGAGTCGCGTGGCGCTGGCTGTGGGCCTATATGGAGCTTCCGGAACCGCGTGAGCGGTTCCTGCTTGCTCTCAAGATCGCCGTCGCGGCCATTTGCGCAGCAATCGCCATCTTGTTTTTATGGTGGGCAGCGGAATGGCAAAATTCAATCCGTCAACTGATGCACCTCGAACCCGTGACGAGCGCGCATCCGCTTGAAGTCTGCGTCATCGCGATCGTCACGTTCCTGATGCTCATCGCGCTGGCCCGGCTCTTCAAACGCATCTCCCGTTTGATTTCAGAAAGGTCGGGCCGCTTCGTCCCCCGCAGGGTTTCGAATGTGATCGGTTTCACTGTCGCGATACTGTTGTTCTGGGCGGTCGCAAATGGCGTGCTCGTCCGCTACGCGCTCTACGTCGCCGATTCGTCCTTCGCAACGTTTGATGCCCTCGTCGAACCGGATCGAGCGCAGCCGACAGCTCCGCTCAAGACCGGCAGTGCCGCTTCCCTCGTCAGCTGGAAAGAACTTGGACGGGCAGGACGAGAGTTCATCGCGACGGGACCTACCGCTAGCGAGATAAGCACGTTCACGCAAAAGGATGCGCGCGAACCCATCCGGGTCTATGTGGGGCTTCGGGCGGCCGACACTGCCGAAGAGAGGGCGCAACTTGCCCTTGAGGAATCAAAGCGCGTCGGGGCCTTCGAACGCTCCGTACTGGTCGTCATCACGCCTACCGGAAGTGGCTGGATCGATCCCGCCTCGATGGATACGGTTGAATACCTCCACAATGGCGACGTGGCGAGTGTTGCCCAGCAGTACTCCTATCTGTCGAGCCCGCTATCGTTGCTGGTCGAGCCGGAATACGGCTCGGAAGCAGCAAGGGCTTTGTTTGCCGCAGTCTATGAATACTGGACGACGCTTCCCCACGACAGGCGACCCAAACTCTATCTGCATGGCCTGAGCCTCGGAGCGATGAACTCCGAGAGATCGGTGGAGCTTTTCGAGATCCTTGGTGACCCTGTCCACGGGGCGCTGTGGAGCGGTCCGCCCTTTGAGAGCAGAATTTGGCGCAGCATAACGGACCATCGCAATGCCGGTACGCCCGCTTGGTTGCCGCGGTTCCGGAACGGTTCGTTCGTCCGCTTCATGAACCAGAATGGCGAGACCGGTCCGGCGGACGCGCCTTGGGGTCCCATGCGCATTGTCTACCTCCAATATGCCAGCGATGCGATTACGTTTTTCGATTATCGCGACTTCTATCGTCGTCCCGAGTGGATGGACGCTCCACGCGGCCCGGACGTCTCGCCGGAACTGCGGTGGTATCCGGTGGTATCGATGCTGCAGTTGGCCCTTGACATGGCCGTCGCGACCAATACGCCGATGGGCTATGGTCATGTCTTTGCGCCCGAACACTACGTCGACGCGTGGCTCGCGGTGACTGATCCGCAGGGCTGGTCTGCCGACCAGATCGCGCGATTGAAGCAGTATCTTGCCGCTCGCGGCAGGATGTGATCGCCGCCTGCGACGAGTGCGTTATGCGAGCGGTTTGTTTACGAAAGTCTACACATTTGGCATTCGACTTTGGCTTTCCACACGACATAAGGAGATCCTCATCATGTCGGGCAAACCTAAAAAGGGCCTCGATCGCCGGGATCTAATTGTAGCATCCATTGCCTCGGTAGGCGCGGCGGCCGTCTTCGCGGCCAATGCTGGTTCTGCGAACGCCCAGGACTCAGCGGCTTCATCCGTTAGCCCGACACCGGGTGCGCCATCAGCAACGATCTATACCGGCGATGTGATCCAGGGGAAAAAAGTCGTCAGCGTGCTCGACGTCAAGGACCTGGAGCCCGGCAAGAAGCATTTTTTGTATTTTCAGGGCGTGCAGATGCCCACCGGACAGCACTGGTATGTGTCTGTGACGGTCGCTAGGGGGACAAAGCCGGGCAAGCGCGCTGTCCTGGTCAGTGGTGTGCATGGTGACGAGATGAGTTCTGTGCATACGGTCCAGACCGTGATGAACCAACTTGATCCGGCGGAGATGTCGGGCACAGTGATGGCGGTCACGGACGTGTCCCGTCCAGCCATGGAAAGCATGCAGCGCAGATGGCCCAATTCTGGCAGGGCATTGACCTGATCGACATGAATAGGGAATGGCCCGGCAACGAGAACGGTGCCAGTGCGGCCAGCCGCCACGCCGGTCTCCTGTTCAACCGGCTCCTTCGGCCGAACGCTGACGTCGCAATCGACTTCCATACCGGGACGACCGGATTCGATGCCTCCGCATTCAATATTGGCGACATGGATGTGCCCGAGATCAAGGCGATGCTGGAACTTTATCCAGTGGGCCAGATCTTCGACAATCCTGTGTATCCAAGCGTCCTTCATAACGCGTTTGTCGCCGCGGGTATCCCATCCTTTTGTCCGGAGGTTGGTGCTGCGCGTATCCTCGACCTTGAGATGATTCCCCTATTCGTTGAAGGCACGATGAACGTCCTCAAGCATCATGGCATCCTTGCCGGGCCAATGGGACGCACAGGCAAGGATGTGAATGTTTTTTGTCGGCAACAGTGCGTTCCCGATCCTTGCAACCCAGGCCGGGTTCGTCGAGCATCTGGTCAAGCTGAACGACAAGGTCGGACCCGGACAGAAAGTGGCCATTCAGCATACAGCTTCGGCGAGGTGGTTGCGGAGTACACCAGCAGCGTGGCTGGAGAGGTGGCGGGGCTGCGCAGCGATACGACGGCCGAGGCCGGCAATACCTTGGTATTTGTCCTTTTCCACAGGGCGGCGCCGGAGGGCGTCGAGACTTATCCCGAGTAGTTCACACCCTGCCGAGGCGGCTTAGGTGAACTGACGAGCGATCGCGGCAATCCAAACGCGTCGCCGAAGTGGTGCTCTATGGTGAAATTCGATATCGCCGGACTGGAGGCGGCGCCGACAGATTGAGCCTGACCGTGCTCGTAGGATCCGTACTCCAAAAACGACTAGCGATGGAGCGTCCGTTTCCCACCCAACTTGCGTCGTCCCGGCTCTCGGCGTCAAATGTCCGAGAAGGGTCCGAACTCGGTCGTTCAGGTGATTGGGTTTTGACCCTAATGCAGCGCCTTCGCCAGCGCCGCCACCATTGTCTGCGGCCGGTAGCCGAGCTTGGCCGGTGTCAGGCCGAGCCGCACCACCACCAGCTTCTCGGAGGGAATGATGGCGACCGTCTGCCCGTCATGGCCTTCCATCCAATAGGTATCCCGAGGCAGGCCAGCAGCGATGCCGGCGCCGGGGTTCTCCTCGTCGCCCGGCCCCTCGATCCACACCTGGCCCCTGCCGTAGACTTTCGAGGCGGGTGCAGCTTCCCGCATCCAGCCGACGAAACCGGCAGGCAGGATCTCCTTGCCGTTCCAGACGCCGTCCTGCAGCAGGAATTGGCCGAAGCGCGCCCAGTCGCGCGCGGTGGCGTAGAGATAAGACGAGCCGACGAAGGTGCCGTGCTCGTCGGCCTCCAGCACCGCGCTCTGCATGCCGAGCGGGTCGAACAGTGCGACCCGTGGCCACGCCAGCGCCTCGTCCTTATCTCCGATCGTATCCTGCCAGAGCCGCGACAGCATCACTGCCGTGCCGCTCGAATAGGAAAATACCTTGCCCACCTCGCCGGTCAGCGACTTGGATCCGGCAAAGCCCGCCATATCAGGCTCGAGGTAGAGCATCCGCGTCACGTCGGTAACGTCGCCATAATCCTCGTTGAACTCCAGCCCGCTCGACATCGCCATCATATCGGCGAGACTGATTGCAGCGCGGCCGTCGGCTTTCCAGGGTCCAAACAGGCCCTGGTTCGTCATCACCATCTTGCCGTCCTTCACCACCGTGCCGACGATCGCGGCATTTACCGTTTTGGTCATCGACCAGCCAAGCAGCGGCGTCTTCTCGGAAAAGCCGTTTCCATAGCGCTCGGCGATGAGGCGGCCGTTCTTGACCACTATCACCGCCCGCATACCGGCGCCGGTCATTGCAGGATCGTCGAGGATGTTCGCGATTTCGGGGTTCTGCGAGGCATCGACCTTGTCGCCCTCCGGCCAGAGTGCATCGAGCGGCGGCGCCGGTGTCAGCGCCGGCGCGGCGACTGCTTTGGCCGTGGCGATGTCGCCATCCGGAACCGAAGCACAGCCGAGCCCGTCTCGAATGACCGCGACGCTCTTGCCGAACACGCCGAACAGCCCCGCCCAAACCGTGCCCTGCTCCTTGTCGACGGAGACCCTCATCAGCCTGAGCAACGGATGGCCCGGCGCCTGCACGTCGACGGCGAGCACCTGGTCGGCATCGCGTCCGGCGAGAAAGACATTCGAGCAGACGATCTTGGCCGTATAACCCGAGCCGACGCGGATCAGTTCCGGCGGCGCGATGTAAAGCCAGGCGGCGAGTGCTGCGACCGCCAGCACGGCCAGCCCGAGCAGCCATTTCACTAGCCTCAGAACAATCCGCATTTTTCCAACTCCCCCGCACGCTCATCTATGTCATCGATTTGCCGCCATTGCTTCGGCAAAATCGCGGTTCTGGTCGAGCGCTGTCAACGGAATATCAACCATGATCGGCGATCACTGATGCATGTCACCCAAAAGCATGCCCCCGGGCCCGAACCGGGGGTGCGCAGCGGTTTTGGGATTACGACATGCATAACAAAGATTAAGGCGCGCCGAAGCGGCGCACTTTAAAAGATAGAGCGGTCCTGTGGGGCGATCGCTTGGGGGCACGGTCGAGGGACCACCTGCAGCAACAACCCATCAGCGGCCGGCTGAAACCGGTTCAGGAGTAGCGATGCGCCGTCTCGCGGCTTTCATCTTGCTGACGCTGCTGGGCGCTTGCTCGACCGTCGACGATCTTGCACCGTCGCTGCCGGGCGCCCCGACCGTTGCGGTGCGCGCACCCCGTTTTGACGACTCCGACCCGCATGAATGGGACAGCGGCGCGCCGTGGAGCTATGCCGTTCACGGCACCGACGTCTCCAAATACCAGACCTCGGTCGATTGGCCGGCGGCCAGGGCCAGCGGCATTTCCTTCGTTTTCATCAAGGCGACGGAAGGCGGCGATCGCTTCGACGCGTATTTCAACGAGCATTGGAGCCGCACGAAAGCCTCAGGAATCCCGCGCGCGGCCTATCATTTCTACTATTTTTGCACCCCGGCCGCCACGCAGGCGCGCTGGTTCATCCAGAACGTGCCCAAAGACCGCTCGGCGATGCCGCCGGTTCTCGACATGGAATGGAACCCGCAATCGCCGACCTGCAAGCTGCGCCCCAATGCGGCCACGGTGCGCAGCGAGATGAGCACATTCCTCGAAATCGTCGAAACCCACTACGGCAAGAAGCCGATCATCTACACTTCGATCGATTTCTTCGACGACAACGGCCTGTCGGTTTTCCGCGGCTATCCCTATTGGCTGCGTTCGGTGGCCGGCCACCCGCGCAAGAAATACGGCAGCCACCCCTTCACCTTCTGGCAGTACACCGGAACCGGTATTGTGCCGGGCATCCCAGGCCAGGCCGATATCAACGTTTTCAACGGCTCGGAAACAGCCTGGAACAAGTGGCTGCGGCAGAACACCCGTTGACACCGGGCCTGCCGCCTGCTTTTCGACACAGCCAAATGAAGGATGCTTGCAACCGCTGGTGATCTTCTTGGGGGATGGCGATGCGATTGCGCTTGGAAATTCTCGCGGCGCTGCTTCTGGCCGCTACGGCGGCGCCGGCGCTGGCACAGCAATGCGGCGGCGATTTCGAGGCATGGAAGCAGGGCGTAGCGGCGGAGGCCAGGAACGCCGGCGTCGGCACTGCCGGCCTTGAGGCGCTGGAAAAGGCCACCGCCGACAAAAAGGTGCTGGCGCGCGACCGCGCCCAGGGCGTCTTTACCCAGACCTTCATCGAGTTCTCGAACCGGATGATCTCGGCCTATCGGCTAAAGCAGGGCGCCGCCAATCTGAAAAAATACGCCGACGTCTTTGCCCGCGCCGACCAGGAATTCGGCGTCCAGCCGCCGATCATCGCCGCGTTCTGGGCGCTGGAAACGGATTTCGGCGCCGTGCAGGGCGATTTCCACACGCTGAACGCACTGGTCACGCTCTCGCATGACTGCCGCCGCCCGCAACTCTTTCGCCCGCAGATCACGCCGCTGCTGACCCTCATCGATCGCGGCGTCGTGCCGGCCGATGTCACCGGCGCCTGGGCGGGGGAAATCGGCCAGACACAGATGCTGCCGTCCGACTATCTCGGCCGCGGCGTCGACGGCGACGGCGACGGTCTGATCGACCTGCGCAGCAGCGCGCCGGATGTGATCATGACCACGGCCAACAAGATCATGTCGCGCGGCTGGAAACGTGACCAGCCCTGGATCGAGGAAGTCCGCGTGCCCGACGACATGCCATGGGACCAGACTGGCCGCACCAACAGGCTGCCGCTGACGCAGTGGGCTCAGTGGGGTGTCACCAACCCCAACGGCACGCCGCTTGTCGACAACGGCCTGAAGGCAGGTCTCGCGCTGCCCATGGGCCGCAAGGGTCCGGCCTTCCTCGTCTACGACAATTTCGACGTCTACCTCGAATGGAACCAGTCTTTCACCTATGCGCTGACCGCTGCAAATCTCGCCGCGCGGCTGGCGGGTGCGCCGCACTTCGACCCGCGCAATCCCGAACCCGGCCTCAACGGCGCCCAGATGAGGGCATTGCAGACAAAGCTCGAGGCCAAAGGCTATGACGTCGGAACGGTCGACGGCATCCTGGGCACCAACACCCGCGAGGCGATCCGCAAGGAGCAGATGCGGCTTGGCCTGCCGGTCGACGGCTGGCCGACGCCGGAGCTTTTGGCGAAGCTGCAGGTTAGTGAGTAGTGAGTGGTACTAGTGGTGAAAGCCTGACGCTTGGTACCCGACGCGCAGGGCAGTTCAGGGTGGAGAGTTCGCGTTGACGGTCTGAACGGGCAAGAAGCGACAGTTGCGGACGATCGGAAAGTCACGTCGTTTGTTGCGATGGTGATTTACCTACGAATGCCCATCGTTTCATTCCGGCAGGCCAGCGAGCCGCAACCCTTCGACGTATCGGGCAAGGAGAGCCTTATCCCGATATGGCGCGCGGGAGCTGTATCGCTCGATCGAGAATTCCGGATTGAGCTTGAGAAGTTCGCTAGCGGCGCGACGGGCGTCCTCCAAGCGACCAAGTTGGGCATATGTTGCCGCCAGCAAGCGGTAGGCGGAACCAAGGTCCGCCATCTTTTCCAAAAGGGACAGGGCTTCGAGGTAGTTTCCGGAAAGGTATTTGCTGGCCGCAATGTTCCAAAGGTACCAGTCGGGTCGGCTGGGATTGAGCCGTAAAGCCAGTTCTCCGATTCTGGTCGCGTCCTCGAGACGCCCGAGATAGCCCAAGGCATCGCAATATTCGGCGAGGAGATCGCAATTGTTGGGCGCAAGCTCGCGGCCGCGTTCGTAACAGCCTATTGCTCTTTCAGCTTCCCCCCGCCAGAGGTAAACGACGCCCAGCGCCCAGTGGACATTGGCGTCGTAGGGACTGAGTTCAAGGGCTTTGCTCGCCGAAGCGAATGCACTTGCCAGCGTGGTTTCCAGATCGACGCGCTCATTCCATTTCAGCCTGAGTATCTCGAGCCAGGCGAGTCCCAGGTATCCGCGCGCGTAGCCCGGATCGTCGTTGATCGCGGCGACGAACATCTCTCTGGCAAGTCTGAGGTCATCCGGATTCAAGCTCATCTCAAGATGCCTGCCGCGCAGGTAAAAGTCGTATGCCCTCAGTGCGGTTAGCGGTTTGCCGAGAACACGGTGGCGCTCGGCCTCCTCGATCTTGATGTTAAGGGCGGCCGGAATGGATTGGGACAGCTCGTCTTGGATGTAGAACACATCGACAAGGTCGAAATCGTATTTCTCCGCCCAGATGTGTTCATGTAACGCATTGGTCAGATTGGCATTGACCCGGACGCGATTGCCGAGCCGCCTCACGCTGCCCTCAAGAGTGTAATGCGTGGCCGGAGCATTCTGTTGCGGCTCTGAACGAGGCAAGCGAACGATCACGTTTAACCCGGAGAAGCGCGACAATGCGGCGACGATATCCTCGGTTATGCCGGCGGCGAAATACTCCTGGTCGGGATCGCCGCTCAAATTCACAAACCTCGAGACATAGAGAAGCGTTCTGTTCGACGCGATAGCAGGATTATTATCCTGAACGTTGAGCGACGGCGGTGCCATGAGGGCGGTGGGCGTGTGCTTGGATGGCGTGTCATCATCGATGATGACATTGAAAATCCGGAGCGGACGTTCAATGTTCTTCAACGCCTGCTCGCCCGCATCTTCGAAGCTGATATACAGGCGGTTGCCCACAGTATCGCGCACCGATGCCGAGACCGCGACGCCCCCAGGCCTGGCGATGCTCTCGATGCGCGCCGCCACGTTTACGCCGTCACCATAGACGTCTTCGTCTTCGAACAGGATGTCGCCGATATTAATGCCGATGCGAAATTCTATTTGCCGATCGCGACGGACGTTCGTGTTCCTCGTCCGCATCTCCCGTTGGATTTCGACCGCGCAGAGAACCGCTTCCTCGACGGCGCGGAACTCCACCAACATGCCATCGCCCATGAGCTTGATGATGCGGCCATGATGCAATGCGACCTTGACGTCCAATAGTTCCTGACGATGCTTCTTCAGGGCCGACAAAGTACCTTTCTCGTCAATTTCCATCAGCCGGCTGTAGCCGACTACGTCAGTGGCCATGATGACGGAGAGTTTCTGTTCCATCAGCGCTCCCCACTCCTACAAGCAACTAGATAACACATCCGCACCGCCGAAGCATCGAACTTGCGCGGCCGGAAATGGGAAGATGATTACACGATAGGTTCCTGAGGGCTGCGGAAATTTCGGCTGCCGGCATGGACAACTTATTGAAAGGCAATTCCGTTTTTGATTGTCGGCTTCGGGCTCAATCACGACCTTCCAGCAGAAGCATTTAAGGGCAGCACAGGGTCGGATCTTGCCGTTCATTGCGGGTACCAAGCGTTAGGCTTTCACCACTAGGTACTCACTGCTGACTACTGACTTATTCACTATTCACTATTCACTATTCACTAATCCGCCATCATCTCCAGGGCTGGCAAATCCCTGCGGCGCGTCACGTTCATCGAACAGCGTCACCGCCTGGCAAGCAGGAAGTCGATAAACACACGCAAGGCCGGCGGAACCTGCCGGGAGCTCGTATGATATAGATGAAAGCCCGGAAATCTGGGCGACCAGGCTTCGAGAAAACGGATGAGCTTGCCGGTTTCGATCCACGGCCGAACCTGGTAATCCAGCACGTAAGCCACGCCGATCCCATCCAGGGCCGCCCTGATCATCAGTTCCGTGTCGTTAACAGTCAGACCGCCGTTCACGGCTATTTCGAAAGCGCGCTGGCCTCGCGCGAACTCCCATCGATAGATGTTGCCGCCACCGGGCCACTGGAAATTGATGCATTGGTGATGGTGCAGGTCGGCGGGATGACGGGGCATGGGGTGATCCTCGAGATAGCTGGGCGCCGCCACCGCAGCCATCTCCATCTCGTCGCCGAGTTTCACCGCCACCATGTCCTTATGCAGCCGCTCACCAAGCCTGATTCCGGCATCGAATCGTCCCTCGACAATATCGGTCAGCATGTCGTCGACGATGATGGTGAGGGCAATATCGGGATAGGCACGGCGGAAATCGCCGAGGATGGGCACGATGAAACGCATGGCGGCGATGCGTGGAACATTGATGCGCAGCGAGCCTGCCGGTCGATCGCGTGATGCATGCGCGTCGGCGACAGCCCCTTCGAGTTCGCTGAATGCCGGAGCGAGGCGGGCAAACAGCGTTTCGCCTGCAGCGGTCGGCGACACGCTGCGGGTCGTGCGGTTGAGCAGCCGGACACCGACACGCTCCTCCAGCCCGCGTATCGTCTGGCTAAGCGCCGGCGGCGAAATCCTGAGCCTGGCCGCGGCGCGGACAAAGCTGCCTTCCTCGACGATCGTCGCGAACGCCTTCAGCTCGGAAAACTCGGTCCCTCGCATTATGTACCCCAGACTTAATAAGCCTGTTCGATCATAGGCCATTATCTGAGCAATAGCATGCCCCTAACTTCCACATGGAACCGCCGGTTGATTTGGAACGGCCGTAGCCAGACGAGACAGCTATGTATCATTCGCTTGAAGGCAAAATCGCGCTCGTGACCGGCAGTTCGCGCGGCATCGGCCGCGCCATCGCCGAGGGGCTCGCGACACACGGGGCGGCCGTGGTCGTCAATCATGTCGGTAACGAGAAAGCCGCTCAGGAAGCCGTTGCTGCGATCCGCGAGAATGGCGGCAAGGCCGTCGCCATTCAGGCCGATATCTCCAGCGTTTCCGACATAAGCCGGCTTTTCGATGAGACCGAAAAGCAGATGGGGGCGATTGACATCGTTGTCGCCAATGTCGGCGTCGCCGTCATAAAGCCGTTCGTCGAGGCCACCGAAGCCGACTTCGACCACGTCTTCGGCGCCAATGCCAAAGGCACCTTCTTCACGCTTCAGGAAGCGGCGCGCCGCGTGCGCGACGGTGGCCGTATCATCGCGGTTTCCACCGGTGGAACCAAGATGTTCTTCACCCAGACCGCCCTTTATCTCGGCAGCAAAGGAGCCGTCGAGCAGTTCGTCCGCGTCCTCTCGCGCGAGCTCGGACCGCGCTCCGTCACCGTGAATGCGCTTTCGCCGGGCTTTACCGACACCGACCTGCTCCCAGAGCGGGACCGGGCTGTGGCCGCCGGCATGTCGCCCTTTGGCAGGATCGGAGCGCCGCGCGACGTCGCCGATGTCGCGGTTTTCCTCGCCTCCGACGAGGCCCGCTGGCTGACCGGCGAAAACATCCAGGCCGGCGGCGGCGTGGCCTGACCGACCGCAGCCTATGCCCAAACCCACAAACGTTGTTCAGCGCGACGGCAAAAGCCGAGATCGAGATCGATCTCTGGTTACGGCAACCCGAGAACTATGCCGCCGCACTCAAACTCGTCGCAAAGCCCCGAACCAACGAGTATGACCCCGGAGCGGACGTCCGCCCGATTTCGACCGGGAGAATGATCGCGCTATGTTTGCGAATCCCCAGAGACAGCACTTCGGAACTGGTGCCGCAGAGTAGGCTTATGCACTTTGCCGACCGCGCTGCGGGGCAGAGCTTCCACGAACATCGCCGTGCGCGGAACCTTGTAGCGCGCCAAGGCGGTGGCGCAGTGTGCCAGCAGCTCGGCCTCTGTGACCGCCGCACCATTCTTTCTCACTACGATGGCGCAGCCCACCTCGCCCCAGCGCGAATCGGGCACACCTATCACTGCCGCCTCGGCCACCTCAGGATGGCTGTAGAGAACATTTTCGACTTCGGCTGGATAGACGTTCTCGCCACCGGAGACGTACATGTCCTTCCAGCGATCGACGATCGTGACAAAACCCTCCTCGTCGACCCGCACGGCATCGCCGGTGCGCAACCAGCCGCCCTCGGCGAAGGCGGCGCGCGTCGCTTCCGGCTGGTTCCAATAGCCCGGCGTGACGGCGGGACCACGGACCCAGAGCTCGCCGACCTCGCCCGGGGCGGCATCGCGCGCCGCATCGGCCACCACGCGCACTTCGACGTGCATGACGGGCTTGCCGGCCGAGTCCACCTTGCGCGCAGCATCCGCCGCCTCGAGATTGAGGATCAGCGGACCTGTCTCGGTCATGCCGTAGTTCTGTCTGAGTACTACACCTTTGCGCCGCCAGGTTTCGAGGAGCGGGACGGGAACGGGTGCCGCGCCGACGAAGGCACCCACGACGTTGGAGAGGTCAGCCGCAGCGAAATCCGCGTCCGCCGCCATGGCCTGGTAATGCGCCGGCACGCCGTGCAGATGCGTCACGCCAAGCATCGGATCGGCCAGCTGCCGCAGCGCCTCGCCGGCATCGAAGCGCCGTGTCACCGCGACAGTGCCGCCGGCATAGAAGGTGGGATTTGCGTAGATGTTGAGGCCAGCCGCGTGAAATAATGGCAGGACGCAGAGCAGCACGGTCTGCGGCGACAGCACGGCCACGCCAATGCAGTTCACTGCATTCCAGAAGTTCATGCCGTGGGTCGCGATGGAGCCCTTGGCCACGCCTGTCGTGCCGGAGGTGTAGAGTATCGTGCAGACGTCGTCATGCATGAGCCGGTGCGGCGCTGCGAGCGGCTGCGCCGCGGCGATGGCGCGCTCGTAGGGGCTCTCCTCAGGACCGCGCAGCAGGCGATGCACGATGCCGTGGCGGCGCGTCAGCTCATCGGCAACACCGGCAAACTCGGGGTCGTAGATGAGCACAGCGGGCGTGCAATCGGCTATGATGGCGTCCAGTTCGGGAAGCGCCAGCCGCCAGTTCAGCGGGACAAAAATGGCGCCGAGACGGAAGCAGGCGAATTGTAGCTCAAACGTGTCGGTCGAATTGTGCGCCAGCAGCGCTACGCGCACGCTGGGCGAGACGGCGCAGGCCTCCTGCAGGTGCCGCGCCAGGGTCGCGATGCGCCGATCAAACATGCGGTAGGTGAGGCGGCGGCCGTCTTCCAGATTTACCGCCGCGAGCGCCTCCGGCCGACGGGCGGCATGATGGGCGATCCAGTCATGGTGGCATGTGGACATTCTGGGCTATGTTGCACATGGGCTTAGGTTCGACAACGTGTCTGCATTTAGCACTTCCGCGACATGGAGGCAGTCGTGAAGAAGAAGCATCTTCAAATCGAAAGCAGACTTCCGTACGCGGCTGGGCCGTGCCGGTTTATGAGTTCACGAACTAACTAATCCGCCATCGTCTCCAGGCTGGCAAACCCCTGCGGCGCGTCGCCTTCGTCGAACGGCGTCGTCACCTCGACGAACGTGTCGGGATAGAAGCCGTTGAACCGTGTCCTCAGCGACAGCGAATAGGCGCCGATATGGCCGATCTCGATCCAATCGCCGGTATCGACCGTTTCCGGCAGCCAAAACGGCCGCGACAGGATGTCGACGGAATCGCAGGTTGCGCCGCAGACCTTGAACGGCACGATGGTCTTCTCCTCGCCATTGCGCGAGCGAATCGCCGGGTCTGGAATGAAGCGCGCCGGCAGCGTGATCTTGCCGGTCCACGAATCCGACAGCGACGCCCAGATGCCGTCATTGATGTAGAGCCGCTTGCCCTTGCGCAGCAGCACGCGAACGATCAGCGACAGGCAACGCGCCACGATCACCCTGCCCGGCTCCGCCACCAGCGGCATCTGGTCGAACTGGTATTCCTTCAAATCGCCGGACAGCCGCGACATGATCTGGCCGAGCGATGGCATCTCGATCTGCTTGCGGTTGGGATCATGGCCGTATTCGGCGGGAAAGCCGCCACCGACGTCGAGCCCGGCAATGTCGAAGCTGACGCGGTTGCGCACCCAGTCGGCCGAGGCCAGCGCCCGCTCATAGGTGTCGGGATCCTCGATCTGGCTGCCGACATGGAAGCACAGGCCGACCTTGTAGCCGGTCCGGTTCAGCCGTTCGGCCAGATCGACGGCATTGGCCGGCCCGGCGCCGAATTTCTTCGACAGTTCGTAGGCGGCCGATCCTTTGGTCTGGATGCGCACGAACACGGTGATCGCACCCGGATCGATATCGAGCGCCCGCACCACGCGGGTCAGCTTGGTGATCTCGTCCTCATGATCGAGCGAGATGACGCGGATGCCGTATTTCTCCAGCGCCAGCTTGATGTCCGACTGTGCCTTGACCGGATGCATGTAGAGCATCTCGGCGTCGGGCGAGACGGCGCGCACGGCGGCGAATTCGCCGGGCGAGGCCACGTCAAAGGCATTGACGCCAGCCTCGGCCAGCGCGTTCAGCACGATCTGCTCGCCGTTGGTCTTGACCGCATAGGCGGTCTTGCCGGGAAACATACCCATGAACTGCCTGG
Source organism: Mesorhizobium sp. WSM4842 (assembly GCF_055901575.1). Taxonomy (NCBI): domain Bacteria; kingdom Pseudomonadati; phylum Pseudomonadota; class Alphaproteobacteria; order Hyphomicrobiales; family Phyllobacteriaceae; genus Mesorhizobium; species Mesorhizobium sp. WSM4842. The sequence continues at coordinate 3,621,276 of NZ_CM148372.1, read as the reverse complement.
CGTCCGCCTTCAGCACCTGCGGGCGGAAGCAATAGATCGGATCGTCCGGGCGAAGCGCCAGCGCCGCTTCGCGCGCATTTTCGAATCGCTGCATGGACGAATCCCTTGACCTAGACTGCGCACAATTAATCCAACCTATGCGTGAATGAAAACAATTCTATGTCTCGCGGCCCAGACGCTGCGGCGCTACGCCAGATGACAGGCCAGACAACAGGAAAAGCTAGCCTACCGATCTGGTTTCGGGTGGCCCTTGCCGTCGAACAGGATATGGCCTGAACAGACGCCTGATTGGCTTGGCATTCAGAGCCATCTGGGAGGACGATCCATGGCGATCACAACCACGACTGCAATGCGCGGACCCATGGCCCTGAAAGACTGGGCACAGCTTCTGCTGCTCGGTGCGATCTGGGGTGGCTCGTTCTTCTTTGCCCGCCTTGCGGTTGCCGAGATTCCGCCGTTGGTGCTGGTGCTGTTTCGCGTCGCCATTGCGGCGCTGGCACTGCATCTCTATCTCGGCCTGCGCGGTCCGTCCTTCCGCCTCGCCTTGCCGCATGCCGGCCTGTTCTTTCTGCTGGCGCTCGTCAACAACGTCATTCCCTTCTCGCTGATCTTCGCCGGCCAGACTGAGCTTGGTGCCGGTGTCGCCTCGGTGCTCAATTCGACGACGCCGTTCTGGACGCTGGTCCTCGCCAACGCGCTGACATCAGACGAAAAGCTCTCCTGGAACAAGCTTGCCGGGATCGCGCTCGGCATCGTCGGCACGGCGGTGATGATCGGTCCCGGCCTGCTTGCCGGGCTGGGCGGGCCGGTCTGGGCGAAATTCGCGCTGGTCGGCGCGTCGCTGTCCTATGCGGTGGCCCTGATGATTGCCCGCCACTTGAAGGGCGTGCCGTCACCGGTCATCGCCACCGGACAATTAACCGCCTCGACCATCATCATGATCCCGGTCGTGCTGCTTGGCCACGGCACTGCCAACCTGTTTTCGGCCTCGCTGCCGGTCTGGGCAGCGGTGTTGGCGCTGGCCCTGCTGTCCACCGCCTTCGCCTACATTCTCTATTTCAACCTCGTCGCCTCGGCCGGTGCCACCAACGCCTCGCTGGTCACGCTGATCGTGCCGGCCAGCGCCATCCTGCTCGGTTGTCTGTTCCTGGGCGAGCGGCTCGAATTGTTCGAACTCGGCGGCATGGCGCTGATCGCGCTCGGCCTCGTCACCATCGACGGGCGCCTGTTCGGCCGACGTTAATGCATGTCGCCCAAAAGCACGCCCTCGGGCTTGAACCGAGGGTGCGCAGCGCCTTTGCGATAACGCGCAAACGACGCTCTAACTCGTTGAATCTTCGCATCGACTCGAAAATCGATTCCGATTCTCGGCGGCGGTAGCGCTGTCATATGCATTCTTGCCCCAGCTTCGTCACATTTTATGCACAGGTCCGAAGCGGGATTTTGCCGAAGAGTTTCAATACCTAACGGCAAATGGCCGGTCGTAAATTCCACAATGTCGTCGCATTGCAGCATATTTTCCGCTTGCCTGTGGCACAAATGACCCTAGACTCTGGCCATAGCTCTTTAAGAGGAGGCTATGACGTGGGACTCACGAGGCCAATCAACGCATTGATGATCTGTGCTGCTTTTGCATTCATCGGAGCCCTGATAATGGGCTTTCTTCCGTAGACCCGCCAAAGCAACGGAAGATCAGCACCGAATAGTCCAAGTCATCGAAAAGGCCGGGTTTTTACCCGGCCTTTTTGCATTTCCAGAGACTTGGCCGAGACTTACGCCGCAGCAGACCCCGCAGCTTCAGCCTCATGCGAGCGGATGCCGATCATGTGGCAGACGGCGAAGACCAGATCGGCCCGGTTCATCGTGTAGAAATGGAAATCGCCGACGCCGCGCTCGACAAGGTCCAGCACCTGCTCGGCCGCCACCGCGGATGCCACCAGCGCATGCGTCTGCGGGTCCGTCTGCAGCCCGTCGAAGCGCTCGGCCATCCACGCCGGCACCAGCGCGCCGCAGCGCGCCGAGAAATTGGCGACCTGGGTGAAATTGTGGACCGGCAATATGCCCGGCACGATCGGTATGTAGATTCCGGCCCGCCGTGCCCGCTCGACATAGCGCTCGTAGAGATCATTGTCGAAGAAGAACTGGGTGATCGCCCGTGTCGCGCCATTGTCGACCTTGCGCTTCAGCATGTCGATGTCGGTGGCGAAATCCGGGCTCTCCGGATGCTTTTCCGGATAGGCGGAGACCGAGATGTCGAAATCGCCGACACCTTTCAGCGCCCCCACCAGTTCGGCGCCATTGGCATAGCCGTCCGGATGCGGACGGTAGGCGGCGCCGACGCCCTCGGCCGGATCGCCGCGCAAGGCGACGAAGCGGGTGACACCCATGTCGGCGAATTCCTGAATGACTTCATCGACCTGGTGACGCGCCGCATCGACGCACGTCATGTGCGCCGCCGGCGTCAGCGCCGTTTCGTTGAGGATGCGCTTGACCGTGCGCGCCGTGCGCTCGCGCGTCGAGCCGCCGGCGCCATAGGTGACGGAGACGAATTTCGGCTTGAGCGGCTGCAGCCGGGTGACTGTGTCCCACAGCCTTGCTTCCATCTCGTCGCTCTTCGGCGGGAAGAACTCGAACGAAACTCTGACCTTGTCGCCAATGTCAGGGCGGCGGGAAAAGCGGAACTGGTTCATCAGGCGGTTTCCCCTATCGGATAGGCATTGGCCGGTTGTGCGTGGTTGGAAGGATCGGCGATCAGCATGCGCTGGTCACGGCCGAGCCACAGTTTGACGGTGAGCCTGGCCTCGTTGCCGCCGCGCGGCTCGAATTCCTGGCTGTCCTCGAGATCGAGCCCGGCCTCGGAAAACCACTCGGTGATCTGCCGGTCGGAAAAGCCGAGCCGCACATGCGCATGCACGTCGCGCAGGAATTCCAGTGCGTGCGGAGCGAAATCGACGATCACCAGCCGGCCTGCCGGGCGCAGCAGCCTTGCTGCCTCGCGGATGGCGCGGGCGGGATCGTCGAGATAGTGCAGCACCTGGTGGATGGTGACGAGATCGAAGGCGTCGCGCTCGACCGGTGGCGCAAAAATATCGCCCTGGCGCACCTGAGCATTCGAAATGCCGGCTTTGTCGAGATTGGCGCGCGCCACCGTCAGCATCTCGCGCGACATGTCGATGCCGATGCCGCGCCGGTAGAGCGGCGAAAAAATCTCGAGCAGCCGCCCGGTGCCGGTGCCAAGATCGAGCATCGACTGGAACGGCCGTTTGCCGACGAGCTTGAGCAGCGCCGCCTCTACGGCACGGTCCGGCACATGCAGCGAGCGGATATGATCCCAGCTTGCGGCGTTTACGGAGAAATATTCGGCGGCGCGATCCTGCCGCTTGCGCTTGACCGCTGCCAACCGCTCGAGGTCACGCTCGACCTGCGGATCGGCATCCCGGATGCCGGAGACCAGCCTGAGCACGAAATCCCGCGCCGCATCCGAATCCGACAGCCGGAAGAAGGCCCATGAGCCCTCCTGATAGCGGCCGATCAACCCCGCCTCCAGCAGCAGCTTCAGGTGGCGCGAGACACGCGGCTGTGACTGGCCGAGGATTTCGGTGAGATCGGAGACGGTCAGGTCGCCGCGCGACAGCAACGCCAGGATGCGCAACCGGCTGGATTCGGCCGCCGCCTTCAATGTATCTACCATGGTGTCGAGAGCGACATGCATGCGAGCATTCTCTTTGAAAAAGATATAAACATATGTTTATGTCGATTTTGATAGCCTTGCAAGCGCTATGTCGCTTCCGGACAAGAAAATGGCGCATGCGTGACGGATCGCGCAAAGCCGGAAGCAGGATCGGGGCGAAAATCCATGTTCGAGACGCGCAGCGGCGAAAAGCTTCTGGAAACCGATCCGGCCGATATGCCGCCGGACGGCCATGTCGTCTTCATAGGCCGCATTGCCTCGCCTTGGACCGCGCGGGAAACTTGCCCCAAGAACATGAAAGCCGCGCGGGAAACCGGACAGCAGGCGGTTCTCACGATCGACCAGCGCTATCGTAGCGGCCTGCTTGGGCTGGAGCGGGCCAGCCACGTCATCATCCTGTCCTGGCTGCACCACGCGCCGCGGACCCTGATTGTTCAGAAACCCCGCCATGCGACTGAACCGAAAGGCGTTTTTTCGCTGCGCTCCCCGGCCCGGCCGAACCCGATCGGGTTGCATATCGCCAGGCTCGTCGCCCTCGACATCGATACGGGCCGTATCGATATCGATGCCATCGACGTGCTCGACGGCACGCCGGTCATCGACATCAAGCCTTATTTCGCATCGACCGACGCCTTTGCCGAGGCGACCATTGCCGGACGGGACGGGCCGGGACGGGATGGGCAATGAGCGCGCCGACCGGCCGCCGCCGCGCCATCGCCAAGGCGCTGACAGCGCTTTTGCCGCTGGCGCCCTATGCCGACATGGAAAAGATCCGCGCCGACGCCGGCGCGGTGCATATGAAGAGCTTGCCGCCGACGATCGCGGTGTGGCTGGCGACCATCGCCCATATCCGACATGTGCACACCGACTACGAAAAACTGCTGGCCGAAGGCTACGACCGAGACTCGGCGCGCTTCTTCGTCATGGAACAGACCAACATCGTGCTGACCCGCTGGCGCGCCACGCGTCTGCTCGACGACGAGGAGGAAGAATAACAAGTTCCTCGATGGCCCAGCGGCAGGACCAGCCTGTGTCTTGTACCACCCGCCGTGCCGCTCTATCCCGCTATCTGGTCGGCGAAAAACGACCTGACGGAGGACGTGATGAGCAACTCGATCGATCCACATGCCAAACCACTGCCCTCGATCTCCGCCCATCACATAGACCCGCACTCCTATCCGGACGGCGTTGCCTTCCTGGACGGGCAATATCTGCCGATGTCGCAGGCCAAGATCTCGGTGCTGGATTGGGGCTTCCTGCATTCCGACGCCACCTACGACACGGTGCATGTCTGGGCCGGTCGCTTCTTCCGCCTCGACCTGCATCTCGATCGCTTCTTCGGCGGACTGGAAAAGCTGCGCATGACGATCCCGTTCGACCGCGATGGCGTGGCCGAGATCCTCGAAAATTGCGTGGCGCTGTCGGGTCATCGCGCCGCTTATGTCGAGATGCTGTGCACGCGCGGCACCTCGCCGACCTTCAGCCGCGACCCGCGCGACGCGGTCAACCGTTTCATGGCGTTCGCTGTTCCCTTCGGCTCGGTCGCCAATGCCGAGCAATTGCAGCGCGGCCTGCATGTGGCGATCAGCGACAAGGTGCGCATCCCACCGGCTTCGATCGACCCGGCGATCAAGAACTATCATTGGCTCGACCTGGTGCGAGGCCTCTACGACGCCTATGACCGCGGCGCCGAGACCGCGCTGCTCCTCGATTTCAACGGCAATGTCGCGGAAGGCCCCGGCTTCAACGTCTTTTGCGTGGATGACGGTAAACTGTCGACGCCGGCTGCCGGCGTGCTGCCCGGCATCACCCGTCGCACCGTCTTCGATCTCTGCGCGGAGGCAGGGCTTGCCGTTGCAGCGGCCGATGTCAGCGTCGCTGCGCTGCGTCGGTCCGACGAGGTCTTCATCACCTCGACCGCCGGCGGCATCATGCCGGTAACGATGATCGACGGTGTTCCGGTCGCGGACGGCAAGGTCGGCGCGATTACCAGGCGCCTTATGGCGATCTATTGGCAAATGCACGAAGACCCGGCCTGGTCGAGCCCGGTACGCTATCCCTGACCCATCCCTGGCCGACTGTTATGGCGCAGGCTCTCATCAACAAAACGTGCTCAACCTTGATAGGTCCGGAATGCTCCGTATATGCTGGAACGGAGTAGCCTCCGTTTAGACCATGATCCCCGAAAGTGGAATCCGGTTTTCGCTGGAGATCATGGTCAAGCAAGAACTCAAAATCAAAGCCCGCAAGGGCAAGAATTGGTGGATCATGACACACAAGGTTTGGTTTATTACCGGATCGTCGAAGGGTTTCGGCCGCGTCTGGGCAGAAGCAGCACTCGCCCGCGGCGACCGCGTCGCGGCAACGGCCCGCGATGCCGGCACGCTTGCCGACTTGGTCGACAAATATGGCGACCATATCGCCGCGATTAAGCTAGACGTCACCGACAAGACGGCCGTCGATGCCGCCATTGCCGAAGCGCATAACCGCTTCGGCCGGCTCGACGTCGTCATTAACAATGCCGGCTATGGCCATTTCGGGGCCATCGAGGAAGTCAGCGAACAGGAGGCCCGCGATCAGATCGAGACCAACGTGTTCGGCGCTCTCTGGGTGACCCAGGCCGCCCTGCCGATCCTGCGGGCGCAGAGGTCCGGCCACATCATCCAGATCTCGTCGATCGGCGGCGTCAACGCCTTCGCCATGATCGGTCTCTACCACGCCTCGAAATGGGCGCTGGAAGCCTTTAGCCAGTCGCTTAGCCTGGAGGTCGCGGAGTTCGGCATCCACGTGACGCTTGTCGAGCCGGGCGGTTTCTCCACCGACTGGGCCGGACCGTCCGCCAAGGTTTCGAAGCCGATCGCTGCCTATGAGCCGGCTCGTGCCGCGATGGCGGAGCGCCGCAAGCGCTCGGTGGCCGGTGATCCCGCCGCCACCGGACCGGCAATGCTTGAAATCGTCGATGCGGCCGAACCGCCGCTTAGGGTGTTCTTCGGCGATGGCGGCCTGCCGATGGCCAACCAGGAATATGCCAATCGCATCGCGCTGTGGGAAAAGTGGGATCACCTGTCCATCATGGCGCAGGGCGCGAACAAGAACCGCAAGGCCGCCTAAGACCGATCCGGAAATCGCTACGCCGCCATGGCGGCGTAGCCCCAGCCTCACCCGCCCTAAGCCCGGTAAATCCACTGCTCGGGCACACGCACCGAAATCTCCTCGCCGGTCGTGATGCGGCCTGGTTTTTCGACCCAGGCGACGAGGCCGCGCAACCGCTTTGCCGCCTTCGGGAACAGCAGCGCGCCGGCCTCGTGGTCGGCCATTCCGGCATTTTCGGCGACCGATCGCCCGGCGATGCGGCAAGGTCCGTTCTGCGCGTCGACCTTGATGGTGACGCCTCCCCTGAAGAACAGCAGCGTGCCGGACGGCAGCATGGAGAGATGCGGCAGGCCTTCGATCAACAGATTGGCGCCGATCCACTCCGGCTTGATCTCGGCGATGCCCATCCGCCGGGCAACGATCGCCAGCTCGTCCGCCGCCACAACAGACAGCTGCCGCTCGTTGCGCATCTCGGTGCCGCGTGGATACCAGGGCTCGCGCCCGCCGGAGCGCCGCGTCGCGCCGGCGTGGAAATCGCCGTCAATGCCGTCGAAGCCGAGCCGTAGTTCATCCACCGCGCGTGTCTCGAAATGATCTGATGGCGCGACGTAAACCGCGACCACCTGCGCGGCAAGCTTCCGCGCCGGGATGATTTCGACCGGGTTGTCGGTCTCGGGGAAGAGATCCGGCATAGGCTTCGCTCCTTGCGTGATGCCAAGCAATTAGCCGCAGTGAGCTCATCAGGTCCAGTCTAAAGCGCTGATGCCCCAATCAAGCAGACTGATGCGATTACACACCGGCGCCCGCTAATGCTGGTGCCGTTCGCGCCAAGACCGATCAGAGCATGCGCAATAGCGCCCCGCCAATCGAATAGCCGGCGCCGAAGGCGCAGAGCAGGCCGTAGTCGCCCGCCTTCATGTCGGCGTGGTTCTCCGACAGGGCGACGATCGCGCCGGCGCCGGCGGTGTTGCCGAGGCGCTCCAGCACCATCGGCGCGCGGTCATGGCCGACCTCGTGGCCGAACGACAGCTTCAGGATCATGGCGTTCATCCGGGCATTGGCCTGATGCAGCCAGAAGCGCCGGATCGCCTGCGGCGTCAGCCCGTGCTCGGCCAGGAACTCGACGATGAACTTGTGCCCGGCGACGGTGACTTCCTTGAACACCTTGTTGCCGACCTGCTTGATCAGGTTGCCTTCCAGATTGATCATATACGGATCGTCCTGGGCGGTGCGTGTGTAGTAGCCAAGATTGGTGCGGATGTTGTTGGACATCTGCGTCCAGGTGCGCGTGTCGAGCACCTCGAAGCGTCCCGGTCGCTTATCGCCCTGGGCAAGCCCCTCGACGACCATCGAGACCGAAGCATCGCCGAAGATGAAATGCGTCTGCCGGTCGCGGAAGTTGAGATGGCCGGTAATGATCTCGGGCGTCGTCACCAGCACGCGCCTGTGTGCGCCCGCCCGCACCAGATTGACCGCAATATGCAATGCCGCCGCCGCCGATGAGCAGCCAAGGCCCATGTCGAAACCAGCGCCCTTCGTGCCCATCGCCTGCTGCATCTCGATAGCGATCGCCGGATAGGGCCGCTGGTGATGCGAGGCCGAGCAGATCACCAGGTCGATATCCCCAGGCTCCAGGCCGGCATGGTCGAGCGCTTTCCTGGCCGACGCGATGCCGAACTCGGCTTCGAGCGACAGCGCATCGTCGGGCCGCACCGGAATCCGCGGCGCCATGCGGGTCGGGTCGAGAATGCCTTCCCGCTCGATCACATGGCGGGTCTGTACGCCCGAAGCATGGACGATGAAGGCACTGTCCGACTTCTGCAGCAGCGTCTCGCCCGAAGCCTCGCGGCGGACATTCTCCGTGTCGACCCAGGCATTGAAGCTGTCGACCAGTTCTTCATTGGTGATCGAAGGCTCGGGGATTTCAACGCCGATACCGCTGATGATGACGCGATGCATTTCCACCCCATGCGCAGGCGTTGCGGCTCTCATTTGGGCGCCGCGAAGGTTGGGCGCAACTGTTTTTCGTACCTGGTGGGTGTTTACGCCGGCTTAAATCAAATGCCTGAGGCAAAAGACCACAACCTTGCGTTGCCGAAATGCGCATGGTGCGGATCAAGCGCCGCCAGGCACTGCCTCTCTCGGTGTGGCTACCGTTTCTAAGCGGATCGCCGCGCGACTATGAACAGGCGCGGAAAACGCAGCAGCACCTTGCCGTTTGCCGTCTTCGAATAGGCTTGGGTTATTCTGGCAGTGTAGCGATTGAGGAAAAGCCGGCGCTCGTCCTCGTCGAGCGGATCGAGGAACGGCTTCAGCCCGGTCGACTTCAGCCATTCGACAATGGCTTCGGCACCGGCAAGCGGATGATTGTAGGCGGTGTGCCAGATGTCGAGCCGGTCGGAGAACGGCGACAAAAGATCGTAGTAGAACGACACCGGCGGCAGCGGCCCGCCCGCAGCACCCCTAAGCTTTTCGGCAAACGGCATTTCGGCCGCCGTCTCCCGCATCAGCCGGTGCGAGGGTTCGCTCATATTGTCGGGCATCTGCACGGCAAGCGCGCCGCCGGGCGCCAGAAATCCCATCAGCCGCTGGAAGATCGCCGGATGCTCCGGCAGCCACTGGAATACCGCATTGGCGAAGATCACATCGACCGGCTGTTCGGGCAGCCACGCCGCCGCATCCGCCAGCTCGAAGGTTACTTCAGGCAGACGCGCCCTCGCCTTCTCGATCATGTCAGGCGAGGTGTCGAAACCGCTGACCTGCGCGCTCGGCCAGCGCGCGACCAGCAATTCGGTAGAATTCCCCGGCCCGCAACCGATGTCGACCACCCGGCGCGGTGCCTCCACCGGCACCTGCGCGACAAGATCGCGCGACGGCCGCGTGCGCTCGTCCTCGAATTTGAGATATTGGGCGGCGGACCAGTCGGCCATTTCAGCTCCTCAGATCATTTGAGAATTCGCCGCCCCAAAAAAACCTACCGCGTCAGCCGCTTGTACGTCATGCGGTGCGGATTGACGGCATCGGGGCCGAGCCGGCGGATCTTGTCCTGCTCGTAATCCTCGAAATTGCCCTCGAACCATTCGACATGGCTGTCGCCCTCGAATGCCAGGATGTGCGTCGCCAGCCGGTCGAGGAACATGCGATCGTGCGAGATGATGACAGCGCAGCCGGCGAAGTTTTCCAGCGCGTCTTCGAGTGCCGCCAGGGTTTCCGTATCGAGATCGTTGGTCGGTTCGTCGAGCAGCAGCACGTTGCCGCCGGTCTTCAGCATCTTGGCCAGGTGCACGCGGTTGCGCTGGCCGCCGGACAGATTGCCGACCTTCTGCTGCTGATCGCCGCCACGAAAATTGAACGACGCGCAATAGGCGCGGGTGTTGGCCTCGAACTTGCCGAGCTTGACCACTTCGGCGCCGCCCGAGATTTCTTCCCACACGGTCTTGGTGGGGTCGAGCGCGTCGCGGCTCTGGTCGACGTAACCGAGCTTGACGGTCTCGCCGACGCGGATCGTGCCGGCATCCGGCTTTTCCTGGCCGGTGATCATGCGAAACAGCGTCGTCTTGCCGGCGCCGTTCGGGCCGATGACGCCGACGATGCCGCCGGGCGGCAGCTTGAAGTCGAAATCGTCGATCAGCAGCGTGTCGCCAAAGCCCTTCGACAGGCCCTCGACCTCGATCACCACATTGCCGAGCCGCTCGCCATGCGGAATGACGATCTGGCTGTCGCTCGGACGCCGCTTGTCGGCCGCATCCAACAGATCCTGGAACGCCTGGATGCGCGCCTTCGACTTGGTCTGCCGGGCTTTCGGGCTGGACTGGATCCACTCGCGCTCGCGGCCGATCGCCCGCTGGCGCGCGTCGTCCTCGCGGCCCTCCTGCTTGAGCCGCTTGGCCTTGGCTTCGAGATATTTGGTGTAGTTGCCCTCATAGGGAATGCCGCGGCCACGGTCGAGCTCGAGGATCCAGCCGGTGACGTTGTCGAGGAAGTAGCGATCGTGGGTGATGATCATCACCGCGCCCGGATAGGCGCGCAGATGCTTTTCCAGCCAAGCCGTCGTCTCGGCGTCGAGATGGTTGGTCGGTTCGTCGAGCAGCAGAAGGTCGGGCTGCCGCAGCAGCAACTGGCAGAGTGCTACGCGGCGGCGCTCGCCGCCCGACAGCTTGGTGACGTCGGCTTCCTTGGGCGGGCAGCCCAGCGCTTCCATCGCCATCTCGACCTGCTGTTCGAGATCCCACAGGTTCAGCCGGTCCATCTCGTCCTGGAGCTTGGCCGACTCGTCGGCCGTCTCGTCGGAATAGTTCATCATCAATTCGTTGTAGCGCTCGATGATCGCGGTCTTGGCGACGACGCCTTCCATGACGTTCTCGAACACGGTCTTGTTCGCATCGAGTGCCGGTTCTTGCGCCAGGTAACCGACGGTGGCGCCTTCGGCCAGCCATGCCTCCCCGCTCCACTCCTTGTCGATGCCGGCCATGATCTTGAGGATGGTCGACTTGCCGGCGCCGTTCGGCCCGAGGATGCCGATCTTGGCGTCGGGGTAAAAGGAGAGATGGATGTTCTCGAGCACCTTCTTGGTGCCATAGGCCTTGTTGAGGCCGGCCATGTGATAGATGAACTGGCGTGCCACGCGCGCTTTCCCTGAAAAGTCGACTGGATGTCGGATTGAATGGAAGTTGCGCGGTATGTAGGCGATGCCGCGCCGAACGGCAAACTGTTTTGGCATTTCGAACGTGTCACTGGAACTCGATCGGATCGACGGTGCCTTTCGGACAACCCGCATTGTTCGTCGGCACTGATGCCAGCAACAGCTCACTGAGCGAAGAGTTCGGACCGATCGGGCCGGTCAGGCCGAGCGTCAGTTCGCCGATCAGCCGCCTGCCGCTCGAATGGTCGTTCAAACAGGAGACGCGAACCCGCTCGCCCGCGCCGGGACCGAAAGCACTGTCGAAGGCGGCGCGGATCTGGTCGGAGGTCAGATCCCGGCCAATTTTTTGCGTGAAAAGATCGCGCACCGGTGAAGCATTCACCGCGCGCGTCAGGTTCAGCGCATCGGAAAAATACTCTTGCTGGCTCTTGCCGTAACAGGTGCCATGCTTGATCCACTCATGCCTGTCGAGAGCGGATGCGGTGCCTGGCATCACCTGATTGAGCTCCGACCGCGTGTTCGGCTCGAGCTCGACCGGCGGCAAATCCTGCCAGTGCGCCGGATTGTCGTTCGCCTTATCGGCCGCTGCCACCTGGCAATAGAAATTTTCGTTCGGCTGCGGCCACAGCCCATGCAAGGTGAAATGCGTCGCGTCAAAACCGGCCACGGTCTGTGCCTTGCATTCGGTCTTGCCGGGCCTGGTTTCGCAAAAGGCCGGCTGCCAGCTCAGCGCGAGGACATATTCGGGCTTTCCCGAAGCGGGCGCAACAGACCTCTCCCGGTCGGCTGGCGCGGGTGCTGTCGGCATCGTTGACGCGCCCGAGCCATGGCCGCAATCGACCTTCACCCAGCGGCGCTCCGGATCGGCCCCCGGCACGCGGATCAGATAGTGCGTGGGAGCATCCTTGTTGCCAGCCAGAAGCTCGTAGCTCTGTCCTGCATCGGTCGCGATATTTCCGGGGTTCTTGCCGCTCTTGATGGCCTGCGTCGCTGGACAGGTGGCGTCGGCCACGAAGGAGCCGCTCATCTTCACCTCGGCCCGCGCAGCACCCGTTAGCAACGCGGCGACAAGTGCCAATCCAAAAACAAGGCCTGTCAGCGTACGCATGGGTACTCTCCGGTTGCAAAATGCCGCGGCAACAAACCGCCGCCCTCTCTCGGTAGCAAATTCTCGATGTCAGAATTGCGATACCCCGCGTCGCGACACAAGAACGGCGCTGCGGAAAACACGGATTGACGCAAAACCGGCGTCGGCGCACACAAACGTCCGCAGGCGCAAAAGACGCGTTGGAGACGAAGCGAGAATGTCATTCAGCCAGCAGCGCGTGATGCGATCACCGACCGGCGCCGAGCTCAACCTTTATGTGAAACGCGCCGAGGGCCGCCCGCGCGCAGTCGTCCAGATTAATCACGGACTGGCCGAACACGCGGCGCGCTATGTCCGCTTCGCTACCTTTCTGGGCGAGCGCGGCTACCACGTCTACGCCCATGACCATCGCGGCCATGGCGCCACCAAGGCGCCAGATGCGCCACTCGGCCAGTTCGCTCAATCGGATGGCGGCGCCAAGGTCATCGCCGATGTCGCCGCCGTGCACGATCTGATCGCCGCCGAACATCCCGGCCTGCCCGTCATCGTCTTCGGCCATTCCATGGGCGGCCTCGTCGCGCTGAATTTCATGCTTCACCATTCGAACCGGCTGCACGCCGCCGCCATCTGGAACGCCAATTTTTCCGCCGGGCTGGCCGGCCGTGCCGCGCGAATCATCCTGGCCTGGGAAAAGTTCCGGCTCGGCTCCGACATGCCGTCGCGCATGCTGCCTAGACTGACCTTCCAAGCCTGGGGCAATGCCGTCCCCGATCACCGGACGCCGTTCGACTGGCTGTCGCGCGACGCAGCCGAAGTCGACAAGTACATCGCCGATCCGCTGTGCGGCTGGGATGCCTCGGTGTCGATGTGGCGCGACCTGTTCGGCTTTGTCTTCGACGGTGCCGACGACACTAACTTTTCCGGCGTCCGCAAGACCCTTCCGATCTGCCTGGTCGGCGGCGAAAAGGACCCCGCCACCGACGGCGGCAAGGCGGTCGCCCAGCTCGCTGGCCGCCTGCACAGGATGGGCTTTTCGAATCTCGTTTCAAAGGTTTACGCCGAGACCCGCCATGAAAGCCTGAACGAGGTGAATCGAGATATCATCATGAACGATTTCGCCGCATGGGCCGATAGGGTGCTGAAACAAGCGTGATCGACATTGGCATGGTCGGGTTGGCCCATTGCAAGAACCGTGACAGCAGCACGCGGGATTGATAGTGCATGTTGCCCAAAAGTGCGCAGCGGTTTTGGGATAACGACATGCATAAAAAGAAAACTAGAGCCTGCGTTCCCGATCAATCACGGTGATCCATGACCGAGCCTCCGCTGAAAGGCATCCGCGTAATCGAACTCGCCCGCATCCTGGCCGGGCCGTGGGCCGGGCAGCTGCTCGCCGATCTCGGCGCCGACGTGATCAAGGTCGAGAGCCCTGATGGCGGCGACGACACCCGCAATTGGGGTCCGCCCTTCGTCATGAGCCATGACGGCGAAAACCTTTCGGCCGCCTACTACCATTCCTGCAATCGCGGCAAGCGCTCCATCGCCATCGATTTCTCGACGCCCGGAGGTGCCGAGACCGTGCGCCGGCTGGTCGCGACATCAGATGTGCTGATCGAGAACTTCAAGCTCGGCGGCCTGAAGAAATATGGCCTCGACTGTGACAGCTTGCGCAAAATCAACCCGCGGTTGATCTATTGCTCGATCACCGGCTTCGGCCAAGACGGGCCCTATGCGCCGCGCGCCGGCTATGACTTCATCATCCAGGGCATGGCCGGCATGATGTCGATCACCGGCGAAGCCGGCCGCGAGCCGCAAAAGGCCGGTGTCGCCATATCGGACATTTTCACCGGCCTCTATTCGGTGATCGCCATCCAGGCCGCACTTCGCCACGCCGAGAAGACCGGCGAAGGCCAGCATATCGACATGGCGCTCTACGACAGCCAGATCTCGGCGCTCGGCAACCAGAACCTCAACTATCTGGTCTCGGGAAAATCGCCGGTGCAGATGGGCAATGCGCATATGAACATCGCGCCCTACGAAGTGGTGCCGGTGAAGGACGGCCACATCATCCTGGCGATCGGCAATGACGGCCAGTTCGCCAAATTCTGCGCCGCCGTCGGATTGGACGACCTGCCATCGAACCCCGATTTCGCCACCAACCCCGCCCGGGTCGCCAACCGAGCGAAGCTGCGCGAGCATATAATCGAGGCGCTGAAGACCTTCGATCGCGATCCGCTGCTGGCCAAGCTGGAGGCGGCAGGAGTGCCTGCCAGCCCGATCAACACGATCGGCGAGATGTTCGCCGACCCGCAGACCATCGCGCGCGGCATGCGGCTCGACCTCGACGACGGCCATGGCAATCTGTTGCCCTCGGTGCGCGCGCCGATGATCATGTCGGGCACGCCGCTGGTCTATGAGCGGCCCTCGCCGCGCCTCGGCGAACACACCAAAGAAATCCTTGCCGAACTGGAGAGGTCAGGAAAATGAAGACCGGCGGACAACTGATCGTCGATGCGCTCGAAGCCAATGGAACGGACCGTATCTATTGCGTGCCCGGCGAATCCTACCTTGCGGTGCTCGACGCGCTGCACGATTCGCCGATCCGCACCATCGTCTGCCGCCAGGAAGGCGGTGCCGCGATGATGGCCGACTGCCATGGCCGCCTGACCGGCAAGCCCGGCATCTGCTTCGTCACCCGCGGCCCCGGCGCCACCAACGCCTCGGCCGGCATCCACATTGCCATGCAGGATTCGGTTCCCGTCATCCTGTTCATCGGCCAGGTCGCCAGCCACGCCAAGCAGCGCGAGGCCTTCCAGGAGGTCGACTACGTCAGGTTCTTCGGCGATATCGCCAAATGGGTGGTCGAGATCGACGACGCCGCGCGCATTCCCGAATTCGTCACGCGCGCCTTCGCGGTGGCGACGTCCGGCCGTCCCGGCCCGGTCGTCATCTCGCTGCCGGAAGACATGCTGACCAGCTTGGCCGAAGCGCCGGAAGTCCTGCCCCACACGCCGGTCGAAACGCGGCCAGGCGAGGCCGAGATCGATGCACTGGAAAAGCTGCTCGGCAAGGCAAAGCGCCCCTTTGTCATCCTCGGCGGCACGCGCTGGGATGCGGCGGCCGTCGCGCGAATGCGGACGATCGCCGAAGCCTGGTCGCTGCCGGTCGGCTGCTCCTTCCGCCGCCAGATGCTGTTCGATCATCTTCACCCGAACTACGCCGGCGATGTCGGCATCGGCATCAACCCGAAGCTGGCCACCGCCATCAAGCAGGCCGACCTCGTGCTGCTGATCGGCGGCCGCATGGGCGAGATGCCGTCCTCCGACTACACGCTGCTCAAGAGCCCCTACCCCGACCAGACGCTGGTCCATGTCCATGCCGACGCCGGCGAGCTCGGCCGTGTCTATCGGCCGACGCTGGCGATCAACGCCTCGCCGTCCGCTTTCGTCGAAGCCTTTGCCGGGCGCAAGCCGGCCGCCACGCCGGCATGGGCTGATGAAACACCGAAGCTGCACGCAGCCTATCTCGACTGGTCGACACCACCCGAAAGCGGCCCCGGCGCCGTCCAGATGGGCCCGATCATGAACTATCTCGAAAAAATGCTGCCCGACGACGCGATCCTCACCAACGGCGCCGGCAACTACGCCACCTGGGTGCACCGCTTCCACCGTTCCCGCCGCTTTGCCACGCAGGCAGCGCCAACCTCCGGCTCGATGGGCTACGGCACGCCGGCAGCGGTCGCCGCCAAGGAATTGTTTCCCGAGCGCGACGTGATCGCCTTTGCCGGCGACGGCTGCTTCCTGATGAACGGGCAGGAGTTCGCCACCGCCGTGCAGTACGATCTGCCGATCATCGTCGTCGTCGTCAACAACGGCATCTACGGCACCATCCGCATGCACCAGGAACGCGAGTATCCGGGCCGTGTCGTCGCCACCGACCTAAAGAATCCCGACTTCGCGGCGCTCGCCCGCGCCTATGGCGGCCATGGCGAAACGGTCGAGAAGACGGCCGACTTCGCGCCGGCCTTCGAACGCGCCCGTGCCAGCGGCAAGCCGTCGATTGTCGAGATCAGGCTCGACCCCGAGGCGATCACGCCGACCCGGACGATGACCCAGATACGGGACAGGGCCTGAGCGCCAACGGCGTAGGCCGAGTTGCTTCGCGCCCCCCTCTGTCCTGCAGGCAGAGGGGGGGCGCTGTCCCGCAAACTTCGACAGGCTAATGCAGCGCTCCTTCGGGCGACGTTGCGCTACATCGCCGCTGCCTTCTCGATCTGCCCGCGGATCTCGCCATCCTTGTGGGCCGCCGTATGGATGTTGATGTAATATTTCCCGGCCATCAGGTCGGCAGCCTGCGCGTCGGTCAGGATCGCCGCCCCCTTGAACGGGCTTTTCGGAGCGCCCTTGAACGGGATGGCGACGCCGGCATTTTCACCCTTTGCTGCCGGACCGTGAATATGTCCGGCCGTCGCCGGTCCACTTAGACCAGAATACGTCACGTTCCAGGTCAGCTGTTTCGTGGCGGTGTTGAAGCCGAGATCGGCCTCGCCTTTGCCCTCTGTGGTGATGGGCGGATTCTCCTGAGCACCATCGAGCGTCGCCTTCATCTTCATCATGTCGGCCATGGCCGGTGAAGCGCACAGGAAGGAAGCCGAAACGGCCAGCGCCGAAAGCATCGGCGAGAAGGATTGCATGCGCATGGAAATCTCCGTTGTGGCGATGACATCCGCTGAGGCTGGATGCACCGCAACAACGGTTGTGGCGAGCGGATGTTTCCACCGGTAACGGCTATTTTACACCCCAAGCAAAAAGGGGCGGTCGCCCGCCCCTTTTCGAATTACAGCCCCCGAGGCGGTGATCGCCTCTACTTGATCGCCTTGTCGGTGATGGCGGTCGTGTAGGCGCCGGTCGGCTCCTTGGTAATGATCTTCTGGTCGAGCAGCGCCTTGGCGGTGCGCGCGTAGGTCGCCGGGTCGAGCTTGCCGTCGGCATTGTCGATCAGCTTGGCGACTTCGCCCATCATGCGCTTCTGGTGATTCTCGTCCTGGCCGCCATTGTCCATGACGATTTCGGCCGCCTCGTCGGAATTGTCGACAGCGTATTTCCAGCCCTTCATTGAGGCGCGCACGAAACGCACCATCTTGTCCTCGAAGGCCGGATCCTTGAGCTTGTCCTCCAAGGCATAGAGCCCGTCCTCAAGCAGGTCGTTGCCCATGGCCGAGTAGTTGAACACGATCAGCTCTTCCGGCTTGTAGCCGGCATCGATGAGCTGCCAATATTCGTTGTAGGTCATGACCGAAATACAGTCCGCCTGCTTCTGGATCAGCGGCTGCACGTCGAAACTCTGCTTCAGCACGGTGACGCCGTCCGGGCCGCCGTCGGTCTTCAGGCCGAGCTTGTTCATCCAGGCGTAGAACGGATACTCGTTGCCGAAGAACCAGACGCCGAGTGTGCGGCCCTTGAAGTCGGCTTCGGTCTTGACCGGGCCATCCTTGGGACAGACCAGCTGCATGCCGGCCTTCTTGAACGGCTGGGCGATATTGACCAGCGGCACACCCTTTTCGCGCGCGGCCAGCGCGCCGCCCATCCAGTCGACGATGACGTCGGCGCCGCCGCCGGCGATCACCTGCTCGGGCGCGATATCGGGACCGCCCGGCTTGATCTCGACGTCGAGGCCCTCGGCCTCGTAGAACCCCTTGTCCTTGGCGACGTAGTAGCCAGCGAACTGGGCCTGTGTGACCCATTTCAGCTGCAGTGTCACCTTGTCGGCGGCCATCGCCTGAAACGCGGCAAGCGACATCGCGCCGGCCAGCATCGAAACCACAAGTCTTTTCATGTTTTACCCTCTGAAGTTAAGTGTTCACCCTTTTAGAATCAGAACCTTCAATGCGCCCTGATTCCAAACCCGCCACCGCCCTATCCACCACGGACGGAGGGATGCCAAAACGTGACTGCTCTCTCGAAAAGAGCGACCACGCCATAAAAGACCGAACCCGCAAGTGCTGCAACTGCGATTTCGGCCCAGACCATGTCGATGTTCATTCGTCCGACTTCGGTCGAAATTCGGAATCCCATGCCGACGACCGGCGTGCCGAAGAACTCCGCAACGATGGCGCCGATCAGCGCCAGCGTCGAATTGATCTTCAGCGCGTTGAAGATGAAGGGCGCCGCCGCCGGCAGCCGCAGCTTGAACAGCGTCTGCCAGTAGCTCGACGCATAGGTGCGCATCAGGTCGCGCTCCATATGGCCGGAGGCGGCAAGCCCGGCGACGGTATTCACCAGCATCGGGAAGAAGGTCATGATGATGACGACCGCGGCCTTCGACTGCCAGTCGAAGCCGAACCACATGACCATGATCGGCGCCACGCCGATGATCGGCAGCGCCGAGACCATGTTGCCGATCGGCAAAAGCCCGCGGCGCAGGAACGGCACGCGGTCGGCCGCGATGGCGGCGAGGAAACCGGCGCCGCTACCGACGACGTAGCCAAAGATCACCGCCTTGAAGATGGTCTGCCGCACGTCGGCGGCCAGCACCGGCAGCGAATTGGCGATGCGCACGCCGATCGCGCTTGGCGGCGGCAGCAGGATGAAAGGAATGCCCGCGCCGCGCGTCACCGCTTCCCAGATAATCAGGATCCAGGCGCCGAAGATCGCCGGGATGATCAGCCGCAAAGCGGTCGCCGCCCAGCGCGAGGCCGGGCGAAGCGCGGACAGGACCGTCACGCAGCGCCAGGCCAGAAGCCATGCCGCGGCAAGCAGCAGATAAAACGATGCGCGAGCGGTGCCTTCGTTGCCGGTAATGCCGGCGAGCAGCAGCCACGCCGCGCCATGCGCGCCGAGGAAAAGGAATACTGCACTAGCTACGGGCGGAAAATGGTCAAACTGAATTGCGAGGAGTAGCAGGAAGAAAATCAAAACACCGGTCGTCACATCGTAACCGGGAGTGGCAGTGACAGGCGGCCAAAGAAGCAGCGCTCCGGCAAGAAGCGCAAGCGCTGCATACCCTTGCCACGAGCGGGGCGTGATCGACGAAAGGCTGAGGAGATCGCTCATGCCGGCCTCCCGCCCATGGCACGGTCGACGATGCGCCCGGCAATGCCGACCACCATAACCAGCAGCGCCGCCACCACTGAGCCGGCAACCAGCGCCGACCAGATGTCGATGGTCTGGCTGTAGTAGGCGCCGGCGAGCAGCTTGGCGCCGATCCCGGCGACGGCACCGGTCGGCAGTTCACCGACGATGGCGCCGACCAGGCTGGCGGCGACCGCCACCTTCATCGAGGTGAACAGGAACGGCACCGACGCCGGCACGCGCAGTTTCCAGAAGGTCTGCGACGGACTGGCATTGTAGGTGTGCATCAGGTCGAGATGGGTGAGTTCCGGCGAGCGCAGGCCCTTGACCATGCCGACGGCCACCGGGAAGAACGACAGATAGGTCGAGATCAGCGCCTTCGGAATCAGCCCGGTGACGCCGATCGCCGCCAGCACAACGATGATCATCGGCGCCACCGCCAGGATAGGAATCGTCTGCGAAGCGATGATCCACGGCATCAGGCTGCGGTCGAGCGTCGCCACATGAACGATGCCGACGGCAATGACGATGCCGAGCGCCGTGCCGAAGGCGAAGCCGAGCAGCGTCGAGGACAACGTCACCCAGGCATTGTAGACAAGGCTGCGGTTGCTGGTGACTTTGCGCAGAAACGTGTTCTCGAAGAAATTCACAGCCACCTGATGCGGCGCCGGCAGCGTCGGCTTCGGCTGCGACATCGTCTTGCCGATGAATTCCACAACCCCCGGCGTCTCGCCGGCACGGCGGTCGAGATCGCGCTGGAACGATGCGTTGAGGATGACAGCGAAAACATACCAGACGACCACAACGCCAGCGAGGATCGAGGTCACCGGAACGATCTTGTCGCGAAAGGAGTCCATCAGCGAAGCTCCCCTCCTCTCCCCAGCGGGGAGAGGGTGGCCGGAGCGAAGCGGAGGCCGGGTGAGGGGGTAGAAATCTTTCCGTCGAGGCAAGCTAAGACCGTATCAAGGACCGCTCGGCGTTCGGCCAAAACTTCATGGTTCCAGAACCGAAGAACGGAATAGCCGTGGTCATTCAGCCAAGCAGTTCTCGCGGCATCGGTTGGAGAATCGGCGTGCTGGCTGCCGTCGATTTCCACAATCAGCGCTCTCTCGCGACAGACGAAATCTGCAAAGAAAGGCCCAAGCGGCACTTGCCTCACAAATTTATAGCCGTTGAGATGGCGTCCTCTTAGTTCCCCCCAAAGTCTGTATTCAGCCTCTGTCTCGTCAACCCGCAGTTTTCGAGCGCGATTGGTTGCGCCCGCCTTTCTTTTGGTCGGATCTTTCGGCGCCGCCCCCTCACCCGACCTCCGCTTCGCTCCGGCCACCCTCTCCCCGTCGGGGAGAGGAGGGAGCCCATCCCGCTCAATCCTCATAGCTGTGCCCTGCCCTGAGCCCGTCGCGCACCCGCGCCGCTATCGCCAGGAACTCCGGCGTCTCGCGGATGTCGAGCGGCCGCTTTTTCGGCAGCGTCGATTCGATGACGTCGCTGACACGGCCCGGACGCGGCGACATGACAATGATCCGCGTCGAGAGGTAGACCGCCTCGGGAATGGAGTGGGTGACGAAGCAGATGGTCTTGTTGGTCCGCTCCCAAAGTTCCAGCAGCTGTTCGTTGAGATGGTCGCGCACGATCTCGTCCAGCGCGCCGAACGGCTCGTCCATCAACAGAAGATCGGCGTCGAAGGCCAGCGCTCTTGCGATTGAGGCACGCTGCTGCATCCCGCCGGAAAGCTGCCACGGATATTTCTGTTCGAAGCCGCCCAGGTTGACGAGGTCGAGCGTGCGCTTGATACGCGCCGCCTGCTCTGCCTTCGAGAGGCCCATGATCTCCAGCGGCAGCGCCACGTTGCGCTCGATCGTGCGCCACGGATAAAGTGCGGCCGCCTGGAAGACATAGCCATAGGCGCGGCTCTGGCGCGCCTGCTCGGGCGTCATGCCGTTGACGGAGATGGTTCCCGAGGTCGGTTTCTCCAGGTCGGCGATGACGCGCAGCAAGGTCGTCTTGCCGCAGCCGGACGGCCCGATGAAGGAGACGAATTCGCCCTTGCCGATGGTCAGGTCGACATTCGACAGCGCCTGCACCGGACCGTCATTGGTCTGGAAGGTCAGGCCGAGCTTGCTTGCCGAAACGACGGCTGGCGATGTTCCCGTCATAGGCCGCAGCCTGCCTTTTTGCGCCGCTGCCGCGCCGGGCGGAATCCGGTTGATTTTGCCACAATGCTGCTTTCCACTCGTCTTGTCCCACTCGATCGAGAGTTTGCCAGATGCCGCCCAAACCCACTTGTCATCTTATCCGCCCTGAAAGCTCTTATGAAGGCAAGCAGGGACTGAGTTATTTCACCGGCATCGCCACTGAGACGGTCGGCTCTACCGGCATCTGCATGCACCTGCTCACCATGCCGCCCGGTGCCCGCGCCAAGGCACATATGCACGAAAGCCATGAAACGGCGATCTATGTGCTCTCCGGCGAAGTCCATACCTGGTATGGCGACCGGCTTGAACAGCAGATCGTGGTCAAGGCCGGCGACCTCTTCTACATACCCGCCGGCGTGCCGCATCTGCCGGCCAATCTGAGCGACAGCCCGGCCTCGGCGGTCATCGCCCGCACCGATCCCAACGAACAGGAAAGCGTCGTCCTGCTGCCGGAACTGGATGGGCTGGTCGCCTGAGGCCGGCTTTGATGGGCGGGCTACCCGCCGGTCGATCGGCATAATACATGAAGACAGCGCAATCGCTTCAGGTTTGCGCTGCCCCTCATCGCCCTGCCGGGCACTTCTCCCCGTATAGAGACGGGGAGAAGGACGCCTTCGCAAAGGATTTCGCCAATCTCCAACGTCGCCAGAAAGAGCGCCGAGGTTGCGCTCAGCCCCCTTCTCCCCGTCTCTATACGGGGAGAAGGTGCCGGCAGGCGGATGAGGGGCAGCGCCGACTTCGACAATCACCGGCACCAGGATGCTTCCCCAGGGACAGTGCCGTCCGCGGCAGCCGCCAATGCGGCCGATGCCGCGGCAAACAGGCGAAAACCGCGCAAGCTCACACCCCGGTCGCCGGAATGCCTGACCGTTCCACCTTGCGCGGCGCGGAAATTTCCTTCCAGGTCGACAGCGCCCGGTTGACCGCCGCATTCGGCTCGCGAGCGACGAACTCGCCATGGCCGGGCTTCGCCTTGACCTCAGCCTCCTGAATCGACAGTTCGCCGCGCGAGAAGACGAAGCGTGGCAGGCCGGTGACCTCGAAACCTTCGAAGACGTTGTAGTCGATCACCGACTGCTGCTTCTTGGAGGTGATCGTCTTCTTGCGCTTCGGGTCCCAGACGACGATATCGGCGTCGGCGCCTTCGACGATGGCGCCCTTCTTAGGATACATGTTGAGGATCTTGGCGATGTTGGTCGAGGTCACCGCGACGAACTCGTTCATCGTCAACCGGCCGGTGTTGACGCCGGTGGTCCACAGCACCGGCAAGCGGTCTTCGAGCCCGCCGGTGCCGTTCGGGATCTTGGTGAAATCGCCGATGCCGTTACGCTTCTGGCTGGTGGTGAAGGCGCAATGGTCGGTCGCCACCACTTGCAGCGATCCGGCCTGCAGGCCGGCCCACAGCGAATCCTGGTGCAGTTTGTTGCGGAAGGGCGGGCTCATCACCCGGCGCGCCGCATGGTCCCAGTCCTTGTTGAAATATTCGCTCTCGTCGAGCGTCAGATGCTGGATCAGCGGCTCGCCGAACACCCGCATGCCTTTCTGCCGCGCCCGGCGAATGGCTTCGTGGGCCTGCTCGCAGGAGACATGCACGACATAGAGCGGGACGCCGGCCATATCGGCGATCATGATGGCGCGGTTGGTCGCCTCGCCTTCCACTTCCGGCGGGCGCGAATAGGCGTGCCCTTCGGGGCCGTTATTGCCGGCGGCCAGCAGCTTCTGCGACAGGGCGGCAACCACGTCGCCGTTCTCGGCATGAACCAGCGGCAGCGCGCCAAGGTCGGCGCAGCGCTGGAACGACGAATACATCTCGTCGTCGTCGACCATCAGCGCGCCCTTGTAGGCCATGAAGTGTTTGAACGAGGTGATGCCCTTGTCGACCACGGTGGCCATCTCGTCGAACACCTGCTTGCCCCACCAGGTGATCGCCATGTGGAAGGAATAGTCGCAGGACGCCTTAGAGGTCTTGTTGTCCCACATCTGCAAGGCCTCGAGCAGCGACTGCTGCGGTGACGGCAGGCAGAAATCGACAACCATCGTGGTGCCGCCGGCAAGGGCGGCGCGCGTGCCGCTCTCGAAATCGTCGGCCGAATAAGTGCCCATGAACGGCATTTCGAGGTGGGTGTGCGGATCGATGCCGCCCGGCATCACATAGCAGCCAGTGGCGTCGAACTCGTGGTCGCCATGCAGGTCCGGGCCGATGGCGATGATCTTGCCGTGCTTGAACAGCACGTCGGCCTTCCAGCTGCGGTCGGCGGTGACGATGGTGCCGTTCTTGATGACTTTGGACATTTTTTTGTTCCCTTGTTTTTCTCGCGCTTCTTGGTGAGCGGCGTTCGGATTCTTGGTTTCTAGTTCACTCCACGATCACAGCCGTCTCGACCACCGCGTGGAACAGCACGTCGGCGCCGGCCGCCGCCCATTCCTTGGAGATCTCTTCGGCCTCATTGTGCGACAGCCCGTCTACGCAGGGGCACATCACCATCGCAGTCGGTGCGACGCGGTTGATCCAGCACGCGTCATGGCCTGCGCCGGAGACGATATTGCGATGCGAGTAGCCAAGCCGTTCAGCGGCGTCTCGGATCGCCTTGACGCAGCCCGCGTCGAAGGTGACTGGATCGAAATGGCCGACCTGATCGATCGCGTATTGGATGTCGAGCGCCTCGCAGATCGTGTCGATGCCTTCGCGGATGCGGCCATCCATGGCATCGAGCACCTCCTTTTCCGGCGAGCGGATATCGATGGTGAACACGGTCCGTCCAGCGATAATGTTGCGCGAGTTCGGATAGACTTCCATGTGGCCGACCGCGCCGACGGCGTCGGGCTGGTAGTCCATGGCGATCTCGTGCACCAGCTCGATCACCCGCGCCATGCCGAGCCCGGCGTTGCGGCGCTTGGGCATCGGCGTCGAGCCGGTATGCGCCTCCTTGCCGGTCAGTGTCACCTGCAGCCATTTCAGTCCCTGGCCATGGGTGACGACACCGATGTCGATGCCCTCGTCCTCGAGGATCGGGCCTTGCTCGATATGCAGCTCGAAGAAGGCATGGATCTTGCGATCGCCGACTTTCTCGGTGCCTTTCCAGCCGATGCGTTCGAGCTCCTCGCCGAACTTCTTGCCGTCCTTGTCGACATGCTCGTACACGTCGGCCTGGTCGAGGACGCCGGCGAAGACGCCGGACGCCATCATGGCCGGCGCAAAGCGCGCGCCTTCCTCATTCGTCCAGTTGGTGACGACGATCGGATGTTTTGTCTTGATGCCGAGCTCGTTGAGCGAGCGAACGATCTCCAAGCCGCCGAGCACGCCAAGCACGCCGTCATACTTGCCGCCGGTCGGCTGGGTGTCGAGATGGCTGCCGACATAGACCGGCGGCAGATCAGGATCGGTGCCTTCACGGCGGGCAAACATCGTACCCATCTCGTCGAGGCCCATTTCGAGCCCCGCCGCCTCGCACCAGCGCTTGAACAGATGCCGCCCCTCGCCGTCCGCGTCGGTCAACGTCTGGCGATTGTTGCCGCCAGCAATGCCGGGGCCGATCTTCGCCATCTCCATTATCGAATCCCACAAACGGTCTGAATTGATTCGCAGATTCTCGCCGGGAGCGGCCATTCAAAACCTCATCTATTGCGCGGCGTCCCCCTCCCCCTCGAGGGGAGGGTGGCCGCGAAGCGGTCGGGTGGGGTCGCCGAACATGCGCGCGACCTTCTCCTTGACCACCTGCGCCACCTGCCATGCGCTGTTTATGACATCGGGCTCGTCAACGCGAAATATATCGAATCCGAGCGATCGCAGATAGGCGTCACGGACAACATCGTGCCGTTTGCCTCGTTCCTGTTCGTGCAAATCACCATCCACTTCGACGACCAGCTTTACCGCGAGGCAGGCAAAGTCGACGATATAAAGCCCAATCGGACACTGGCGGCGGAACTTGATGCCGGCTGATTTCAATTCGCGCAGTTCATACCACAGCAGGGATTCGCCTTTGGTCGCATGAACTCGAAGCGCGCGCGCCTTTTGGCGCATTTCGAAGCTCACGCGGGTACGGGGTATCAGAAACAACCTCGCAGCAAGAGGTCAGGTCGGCGCGCGGCGCCACCGACCCCACCCGACCGCCTTGCGGCGGCCACCCTCCCCTCAAGGGGGAGGGAAAGCTGCGCCGCGTCTCTCAATCCACCGCCCTCAGCACTTCACGCACATGGTCGATCAATTCGTTGATCTGGCCCTTGGTGATGATCAGCGGCGGCGACAGCGCGATGATGTCGCCGGTGGTGCGGATCAGCGCGCCGCGCTCGAATGCCTTGACGAACGCCGAGAAGGCACGCTTGGTCGGACTGCCGGGAATGGGCGCCAGCTCGATCGCGCCGATCAGGCCGATGTTTCTGATGTCGATGACGTTCGGCTCGCCCTTCAGCGAATGCAGCGCGTCTTCCCAATACGGCGCCAGTTCCTCGCCGCGGGTCAGCAGGCCCTCTTCCTTGTAGGTGTCGAGCGTGCCGAGGGCTGCCGCACAGGCGATCGGATTGCCCGAATAGGTGTAGCCGTGGAAGAACTCGATCATATGCTCGGGGCCGGTCATGAAAGCGTCGTGGATTTCCTTCTTGACGAACACCGCGCCCATCGGGATGACGCCGTTGGAGACGCCCTTGGCGGTCGTCATGATATCGGGCGTGACGCCGAAATAGTCGGCGGCGAACGGCGTGCCGAGGCGGCCGAAGCCGGTGATGACCTCGTCGAATATCAGCAGGATGCCGTGCTTGGTGCAGATATCGCGCAGCCTCTCGAGATAGCCCTTCGGCGGCAGGATGACGCCAGTGGAACCGGCCACCGGCTCGACGATGACGGCCGCAATGGTCGAGGCATCATGCAGCGCGACGATGCGCTCCAGCTCATTGGCCAATTCCGCGCCATGCTCCGGCACACCCTTGGTGAACGAGTTCTTCTCGGGCAGATGCGTGTGCGGCATGTGGTCGACGCCGCCGAGCAGCGTGCCGAACATCTTGCGATTGGTAACGATGCCGCCGACCGAGATGCCGCCGAAATTGACGCCGTGATAGCCGCGCTCGCGGCCGATCAGGCGCGTGCGTGAGCCCTCGCCTTTGGCGCGGTGATAGGCGATCGCCATCTTCAGCGCGGTCTCGACCGATTCCGATCCGGAATTGGTGAAGAACACATGGTCCATGCCCTTCGGCGCCAGGTCGACCAAACGGTTCGCCAGTTCGAAGACGATCGGGTGGCCCATCTGGAACGCCGGCGCATAGTCGAGCTCGGCGGCCTGTTGCTGGATCGCCTCGGTGATCTTCGGCCGACAGTGGCCGGCATTGACGCACCACAGGCCAGCGGTGCCGTCGAGAACCTTGCGCCCGTCGCTCGTCGTGTAATGCATGTCCCTGGCGGACACCATCATGCGAGGCGCCTGTTTGAACTGCCGGTTTGCCGTGAACGGCATCCAGAATGCGCTGAGATCGTTCGGCGTGACTTTCAGCCGGTTGGACATGACCAAGACTTCCCCTTGTAACCTGTTTCGGTGCGGCTAACGCTTGGTCTTCCCGACACTTGGTCTCTGCTGCGTTTTCGTGCTACGCAAATTTTGACCGATTGGACAAACGTTAGCACCGCCCTGCCGGCGGTCAAGGGATTACTAGCGGAAATGCGGCAGCTGAAGCGCGCTCCACAGACCGGAGAAAAACTGGTCCAGAGAATTGGTCCAGATGACCCTCGCGGCAACGTCCTGCGGGGATGACGACAGGCATGGACACCCCTGCCCCTCGCCGCACCCGCATTCAGCAGGAAAAACGCGAGCTGATCCTGGAGGCGGCGCTCGAAGTGTTCTCAACCAACGGCTTTCGCGGCTCGACCATCGACCAGATCGCCGAAGCCGCCGGCATGTCGAAGCCGAACCTGCTCTACTATTTCCGCCGCAAGGAGGACATCCACGAGACGCTGATGAAGCGGCTTCTGGACACATGGCTGGCGCCGCTGCGCGAGCTCGACGACATCGGCGATCCCTTGACTGAATTGCGCAGCTACATCAGGCGCAAGCTCGAAATGGCGCGCGCTTTCCCTAGGGAAAGCCGCCTGTTCGCCAACGAGATCCTGCAGGGCGCGCCGCGCATCATGCCGATGCTGGAAGGCGAGTTGAAGACGCTGGTCGATGAGAAGGCCGCCGTCATCAAAGGCTGGATGCGCGCCGGCAAGATCGCCCGCACCGACCCCTGGCACCTGATCTTCTCGATCTGGGCGACGACACAGCACTATGCCGATTTCGACGTTCAGGTCCGCGCCGTGCTCGGCCCCGACCGCGGCGGAGACGGCCGCTTCGAGGACGCGGCAAGGTTTCTCGAGCAATTGTTCATCGACGGGCTGAAACCAAAGGGCTAACTCTCGTTTCGTCATCCTGGGGTCTGCGCTGCGTCGCTCCGCTCCTTGCTGCGCCTGAGGATGACGAGCCTGACGGGCTGCGGCCAGCATCGGCTGAATGCGTCGGGGGACCCATCGGCGTATAGGCAGAATCGAGGATAAAGTTTGACCTGTTTGACCGGTGCCGGACGTCCCATCTTCCACTCAGAGCAATGACATGGAGGCTCCGAGCATGGAACTGAAAGACAAGACCGTCCTCATCACCGGGTCGACCGACGGCGTCGGCCGCGTCGTCGCGCAAAGGCTCGGCGCCGACGGCGCGCGGGTCCTGGTGCATGGTCGCGATGCGAGACGGGGCAAGGCGACGGTCGCCGAGATCGAAGCCGCCGGCGGCAAGGCCGAGCTTCTCGTCGCCGACCTCTCGTCCCTGGCCGAGGTCCACCGTCTCGCCGAGGCTGTTCGCGCCCGTACGGGCCGACTCGATATTCTCATCAACAACGCCGGCATTGGCACCGCGGGCACCAAACGACAGGTCAGCGCCGACGGCTACGAACTACGCTTTGCCGTCAACTATCTCGCCGGCTTCCTGCTCACATCAGAGCTTCTGCCGCTGCTCAAGGCGAGCGCGCCGGCGCGCATCGTCAACGTCGCCTCGGCCGGCCAGCAGGCGATCGATTTCGACGACGTCATGCTGACCCGCAACTACGACGGCGTCCGCGCCTACTGCCAGAGCAAGCTGGCGCAGATCATGTTCACCATCGACCTGGCGCAGGAAGTGAAGAACATGGGCGTCACCGTCAACAGCCTGCATCCGGCGAGCTACATGAACACGACCATGGTCCGGCAGGCAGGCATCACACCTTGGAACTCGGTCGAGGCCGGCGCCGATGCCATTCTCAACCTTGCCACGTCGCCGGCGCTCGAAGGGCGGAGCGGCCTCTATTTCGACGGCCAGAATGAATCTCGCGCCAACGCGCAAGCCTATGACGCAAAGGCAAGGCAGCAATTGCGGACATTGAGCCTTGACCTCGTCGGGCGCCCCTCCCCGATATCGAAGGAACGGCATTCATGACTGAGAAAATCCAACATGCCGTGATCGTCGGCGGCTCGTCCGGCATCAGCCTCCGCGCGGAAGCTGCTTGGCCCGGGTATGAAGGTGACCATCACCGGCTCAAGGTGCATGGCACAGCCTTGGCGGGGCCGGGCTGCGATTTGCCGGATAGTGCATGTCACCCAAAACCTGCCGTCGGTCTTTGACCCGAGGGTGCGCAGCGGTTTGGGAGAACGACATGCATAAAACGAGTGGTATGGCACGCTGTTCGAAAAGGCTCAATCGGACGTCAGGCCAGGCCAGAAGGCCAGCGCCATTAGCCCGACGATAATGGCATACCATACCGCCGTATGGGCTGCCTTCATGATCGGCCGCCCCACTTCCCGTGCCCGGTTCGGATGCAGCGGGTCATACATGACCTTTACCGCCGCTCCGACCGAACCGGTCATGTTATTGACCGGCAAATGCGATTCAAAGCGCCAGATCTTGCCGAGGCGATCGGCGAATTCGATGGTCGGCGTCCTGGGCGAGTCGTCCGACATCTTTATCTCCACCACCTTGCCTGTCACATAGACGCGACGGTGCCGAAGCACGAGATCGCCATAGGTGTGGGGAACGACAAGCACTAGGAAAAAGAGACCGCAGACGAAGCACCAGAGTTGGATATCGCTCGGAAAATAGCCGAATGTTTCGGCAAGCGCCCGAAGCGGCGAGAGCGCGAGGTGAAAGGCCTGCGAAACGCTTTCCCAGAAGCTATTCCAGCTTTGCTCCATAAAGGCTCCGACAAGCGAAACTGAGCCAATCATACGAGGCATTCGCAACGGAGCGATTAATGCGCAGATGACAATTCATACCATATCGGCTGCGCGATTCCTCTTAAAGCGCCTGGCCCACCAGCGCTAGGAATCCCCCGGTCAGCGCGACATTGCCGACAAAGCCGTTGATGCGGGACGCGCGCTCGGGCCCCTGATGATCCCAGAAATTGTGGAACATCGGGGTGGCGACAATTAGGAACAGTACCAGGCACAGAGCCGCGGCAGCGGTCCAGACACCTGATATCACCAGCGCTCCGGAAACGATCTGCAGCACGATCCCCAGCCACAGCATCAGCCGCGCCTGCGGCACGCCACGCGTCGTCATCAGCTGAGTCAGGAAGTCCACGTTCTGGATGTTGCGCAGGCCGGCAAAGACAAAGGCGCCGCCAAGCAGCAGGTGTGCGGTAAACAGAATCTCATTCTCAAAATTCGACAACATGGTCTTGATCCCGAAGCAAAGGGACGCGGCGTAAAGGCCGCGCGTCAGGTCCGTCCGCTCAAGCTGCCTTGGCTGCCGCTACCGGATGAATGGCGTGAAAGGAGACGCAGAGCCGGTTCCAGATGTTGATCATGCCGATCGCCACCGTCAGCTTGGCCAGTTCCTCTTCCAAAAAGTGTTCAAGCGTTTTTGCGTAGAGATCGTCCGGCACGCCGCTGTCCGCGATCTTCGTCACCGCGTCGGTCCAGGCGAAGGCAGCGCGTTCGCGCTCGGAAAACAGCGGCGATTCCTTCCAGGCGGAGACGAGATATAGCCGCTGTTCGGTCTCGCCGTCATGGCGCGCCTCGCGGCTGTGCATCTCGACGCAGTACGAACAGCCATTGATCTGCGACGCCCGCAGCTTGATCAGATGCAGCAGGCTTGCCTCCAGCCCGCACCCGTCGACTGCCTTGTTGAGCGCCGATACCGCTTTCATGATTTCCGGCGCCGCGCCGAAGAATTGCAGCCTCTGCTTCATCGTCATTACCTTTCACGCTTGCTTGGTTGAACTGGATTTCTGCGGTCGCTGATGGCGCTCGACAAAGGCGCAGTTCGCGGCGACCGAACGGGGATCGGCATCGCTCACGTACTCCGCCACGATGTTGGACAGCCGGGCCTCGGCAAGAGCGGCGCGATAGGCGCGTTCGGCCTTCAGCATCGCGACTCTGATGCCGCAGGGTTTGACGTAAACCGACGCATCGAGCCTGGCCGGCCCGCGCTGACGGATTTCGCCGCAGCGGAAGGCCGGTTCGTCTCCTTCCACGGCGAGCACGATGTCGAGCAGCGTTATGCGCTCGGCCGGCCGCGCCAGCCGGTAACCGCCCGATGGCCCGGGCACCGATTCCAGGATGCCCAAGGCCGTTAGTGCGTTGAGATGCTTGAGGAGATAGCTCGGCGACAGGCCGAAAGCTTCCGCCATGGCAGCACCCGGCATGGTCGCCGCGCCTTCGACGCCGGCAAGCATCGCGGCGCAGTGGATGGCCGCTTCGACGCCCTCACCCAGCTTCATCGTGCTGATCTCCAATTCATGGATATGATTTATCGTGGATAATTTTTATCCGCAATAGGAAATTAAGAGTCTCGACTCTGGATGGGATGGCTGCCCTGCCGGCGATTTTATCCGATCGATGGCGCCGCCCCTCATTGCCCTGCCGGGCATTTCTCCCCGTAGAACGGAGAGAAAGACGCCGGCATCGAAGTTTTCGCCAATCTCCAGCGTTGCAGAATTGAGAGCCAAGGCCGCGGCCAGCGGGCTTCTCCCCGTTTACGGGGAGAAGGTGCCGGCAGGCGGATGAGGGGCAGCGCCGACCTCAACGGCTGCACAGCTAAAGCGCTCCCGCACGGTGTGAGAGATAAGACAGGCCGATCCTCGTCCGTCCCTATTCCGCCGCCACCTTGGCCATCGGGTTGTTCGGATGCGTCGTCCAGTTGGCGTAGACCGGCGACACCGGTCTGCCGGTGCGCTGGTCGATTACGCCGGCCGCCAGCGGTTCCATGGTGATGCAGTTCTCGACCGGGCAGACATTGACGCAGAGGTTGCAGCCGACGCATTCGGCCTCGATCACCTCGAAATGCCTGACGCCATCGACGATTGCGGTGATCGCCTGGTGCGAGGTGTCCTCGCAGGCGATGTGGCAGCGGCCGCATTTGATGCAGGCCTCCTGGTCGATATGCGCCTTGGCGACGTAGTTGAGGTTGAGATACTGCCAGTCGGTGACGTTGGGAGTGGCGCGGCCGACGATGTCGTCGAGCGAGGCATGGCCCTTCTCGTCCATCCAGTTTTCCAGGCCGGCGATCATCTCCTGCACGATCTTGAAGCCATAGGTCATCGCCGCCGTGCACACCTGCACATTGCCGGCGCCGAGCGCCATGAATTCGGCAGCGTCGCGCCACGTGGTGATGCCGCCGATACCGGAGATCGGCAAGCCATGCGTTTCCGGATCGCGGGCGATCTCGGCCACCATGTTCATGGCGATCGGCTTCACCGCCGGGCCGCAATAGCCGCCATGCGAACCCTTGCCGTCAATCGTCGGCTCCGGCGCGAAACTATCGAGATTGACGCCGGTGATCGAATTGATGGTGTTGATCAGCGACACCGCGTCTGTGCCGCCGGCAAGGGCGGCCCGCGCCGGCTTGCGTATGTCGGTGATGTTGGGCGTCAGCTTGGTGATAACAGGCATGCGGGTGTTGGCCTTGCACCAGCGCACCACCATTTCGATGTATTCCGGCACCTGGCCGACGGCAGCACCCATGCCGCGTTCCGACATGCCGTGCGGGCAGCCGAAATTGAGCTCGATGCCGTCGGCCCCCGTCTCCTCGACCCCCGGCAGAATCGCCTTCCACGCATGCTCCTCGCAAGGCACCATCAGCGAGACGACGATGGCGCGGTCGGGCCAGTCCATCTTGACCTGCTTTATCTCGCGCAGATTGACCTGCAGGTCGCGGTCGGTGATCAGCTCGATATTGTTCAAACCGAGCAGGCGGCGATCGGCGCCCCAGATCGCGCCGTAACGCGGACCGTTGACGTTGACCACCGGCGGACCTTCTTCGCCGAGCGTCTTCCACACCACGCCGCCCCAGCCCGCCTTAAAGGCGCGGATGACGTTGTAGGCCTTGTCGGTCGGCGGCGCCGAAGCAAGCCAGAACGGATTCGGCGATTTGATGCCGACGAAATTGTTGCGAATGTCTGCCATGCTCATGCCCTCCCGTTCGAGGTCAGTGCCCGGTGGATCGATTCGGCCGCGTCGCGGCCCTGTGCGACGGCGGAGACTGTCAGGTCGTCGCCGCCAAAGATGCAGTCGCCGCCGGCCCAGACATTGGCCAGCGAGGTGCGGCCTTCGGCATCGACCTTGATGCGGCCAGCTTCCAAAGCAAGCAAGGCACCGCTGCCGTTGAGCGCAGCCGGGACAAAACTCTGGCCGATCGCCTTGAACACCTGGTCGGCGGTAAGCGTCAGCCGCTCGCCGGTGCCGACGAGCTTGTCGCCATCCATCGCCGTATATTCGAGCTCGATGCCCG
Organism: Mesorhizobium sp. WSM4842; assembly: GCF_055901575.1. Taxonomy (NCBI): domain Bacteria; kingdom Pseudomonadati; phylum Pseudomonadota; class Alphaproteobacteria; order Hyphomicrobiales; family Phyllobacteriaceae; genus Mesorhizobium; species Mesorhizobium sp. WSM4842. Next base: position 3,587,781 of record NZ_CM148372.1, on the reverse strand, counting down.
ACACCTTGCCGCCTTCGGCAATGACCCGCTTCGGCTGCAGCCAGTGACGGATGATGACGCCGTTGGCGGCAGCCAGATCCTGCTCGAATTCCGAGGCGTTCATGTGCTCCTGGCCGCGCCGGTAGCAGATCGTCACCTCTTCGGCGCCGAGCAGCTTCGATTGCACCGCCGCGTCGATCGCCGTCATGCCGCCGCCGATGACGACGACGCGCCGGCCGACCGGCAGGCTGGCAAGATCGCTCGCCTGGCGAAGCTCCGCAATGAACTCCACCGCATTGGTGACGCCCTGCGCCTCCTCGCCGTCGGCGCGTAGCGCGTTGACGCCGCCAAGCCCCATGCCGAGAAACACCGCGTCGTAGTTCCTGGTCAGGTCCGAGAGTTGGTAGTCACGGCCGAGCGCCTTGCCGTTCTGGATGTCGATGCCGCCGATCGACTGGATATAGTCGACCTCGGCCTGGGCGAAATTGTCGATGCTCTTGTAGGCGGCGATGCCGTATTCATTGAGGCCGCCGGCTTTCGGACGGGCTTCCAGGATGGTCACGTCGTGACCGTGGCGGGCGAGCCGATGAGCGGCGGCAAGCCCGGCCGGTCCGGCGCCGACGACGGCGACCGTCTTGCCGGTCGGGGCGGCGCGCGGGTAAAACTGCTTATTCTCAGCCATGGCGACATCGGTGGCGTAGCGCTGCAGTCGGCCGATCTGCACCGGCTTGCCTTCCGCCACTTCGCGCACGCAGACTTCCTCGCACAGCGTCTCGGTCGGGCAGACGCGGGCACACATGCCGCCCAAAATGTTCTGGTCGAAAATCGTCTTTGCCGAGCCGATCGGATTGCCTGTCGAGATCTGGCGGATGAACAGCGGGATGTCGATCGAGGTCGGGCATGCGTTCATGCACGGCGCGTCATAACAGAAATAGCAGCGATCGGACTCGACCAGCGCCTCGTGATGATCGAGCGGCGGATGCAGGTCGGAAAAATTATCCGCATATTGTTCAGGCGAAAGCCGGCCGCCGGCAATGCCCTGCTTGAAATGACCAGTCGCCATTCCGCTTCCCCATTCTTGTGGTTTTGCCGAAGGCTAACACGTTTTGTTTTTTTATCAATTGGTCAATTTTCAGCCAAGTTGCTGAAAACGCTTAATAAAAATATGATAATTGTAGTCATGTTTTCGAGGTGTACGAGCGATCACGACGCAGACAGGAGGCCCATTCCGGAGGCACGGCCATGGATAGACCTGATCTCGTTCGCGACAAGTTCCTGCAGCCGCCACAGGTTGCGGTCGCGAATGCCGAATTCTTCCAGATGATAGACGGTGTTGTAGAGATATTCGGCGCCCGACCCGACATGCCCGCACGCCCGCGCCAGCACTTGCGCTACCCTCTCCAGCGGCTGTTTGAGCGACGTCCCCCTGCCGGTCACACCGACCCAGAAGCCCAGCGCCCGCAGTGAACCTTGAGCCGTACGCACCGGAAGCCATCTGACCGAGCCGACGCTCTCGTGATCGTCGATCTCGCGCCGCAACAGTCTTTCGATCTGCAGCGGCTTTTCTCCCTCCGGCAAGCGGTAGATCACACCATCGCATCGCCCACCTCGTTCGAGCGCCATCATTAGTCCCGGTTGCGCAGCGCTGCCGCGCCAGCGAGCGATGTCGAGGCAGAAGGACCGATGCCAGCCGAAAGCGGTGGCGCGCTGTCGTTCGACGGACTCGAAAGCCGGCTTCCAGATCAGCGAGCCATAGGCGTACACCCACAAGGGGCCTGCGTCTGCTTCATCAGAAAGCCGCGACGCGAGGGTTTGGAAATCCTCATCGTTCAGTTGCGTCCAACTGCCATCGGGACCGGGATCGGCCTCCTCCCGATGGCATAGCGCGACAAGCTCCGGCGTAAGCGACATTAGGCGCATGAATCGACACCCCCTTACGCAGCAAAGTCGAAAACCGAGACACGCGCAAGATTGCGAATGAGGCGCACCTTGCCGTCATCGATTTCTGGCCCAGATGTCGGATTTCCGTCGCCAAGATCGTCCTAGGATGGATCAAACCACAATCCACAACTGGAAACGCAAGGAGCACGACAATGCCAAAGTCCCCGATGCCCTTCTTCTGGTACGAACTGATGACCACCGACCTCGACGCCGCCGAGGCCTTCTATACAATTGTGGTCGGCTGGACGGCGCAGCCCTTCGATGGCGCGCCAGGCATGCCGCGTTATATCGTCATGAATGTCGGCGAGCGCGGCGTTGGCGGGCTGATGGCGCAGCCGGACGAAGTGCGCAAGATGGGTATGCCGCCGGCCTGGGTCGGTTACATCCACACCAGGGATGTCGATGCCTCGACAAAATCGTTGAAGGAAGCTGGCGGTACGGTTCACCGCGAACCCGATGACATTCCGGGCGTCGGCCGCTTTGCCGTCGTCGCTGATCCGCAAAGCGCGGCCTTCAACTTCCTGCAGCCGATTGGCCCCGACCAGCCGCCGCTACCATCGACGACACCCGGCAACATTGGCTGGCATGAGCTCTACACGTCCGACTGGAAGGCGGCGCTCGATTTCTATTCCAGCCAGTTCGGCTGGACCAAGGGCGACGCCATGGACATGGGTCCGATGGGCACATACCAGCTCTTTGCCTTCGACGGCGAACCTATCGGCGGCATGATGAACAAGCCCGAGCAGATTCCCGTGCCGGTCTGGCAGTTCTATTTCAACGTTCCGGCCATCGACGCAGCGGCCAAGCGCGTGACCGATAATGGCGGCAAGATCCTGATGGGCCCGATGGAGGTCCCCGGCGGCGGCTGGATCGTGCAGTGCACGGATCCGCAAGGCGCTCATTTCGCGCTGATGGCGCCGGTGCGGTAGGCGTCCTGACCGACCGAGTGCTGCCGCTGGATCATTCCAGCGTCAGCACCGCAACTTTGAGACCGGGCGCCGCTGAGTTGGACGGTCGCGGCACCCGCCGCAAGCTTGAAACGCACGCTTTTGCAAATGCCAGGACAGGTTTTCACGCCGCTGAAATCGACCGAGCGAACGGCATGGCCTGAATTGCCTCAGGGCGCAAAGTCATTCCGGCGCCAGCACGGCAATCTTAACGGTCTCTTTCTTGGCGCCGCTCAGCTGGATGGTCGCCGGGCCGGCGGCCAGCTTGAAGCGCACGCTCTTGCGGATCCCCGGACAGGTCTTCATACCGCTGAAAGCCGCCAACTTCACGGCTTTGCCGTCCTGAACGACATCGATCCAAGCCTCATCAGACAGGCTGATCTGGAGCTCTCCCTCAGGGGGCACGGCCACGCTTGCCGTCGCGCCGAATGTACCGGCTGCCGGCGCGCGTTCCGGCGGAACGGTGAAGCTGATCGTGTCGACCGGCGCCAACGCCACATCTGCAGCCTCGCCGACCGAAAGGTCAGCCCCGGGCTGCGCGGCGGGCGCTGCCGCAAACAGGGCCTCCTCGCGCGTCACCGGCCATTTGAAAGCAGCACAGCCGGCGTCGTCGGCCATGGCGACGCTGGTGCCTGCAAGGGTGGCGAACAGGCTGACGAGGACTTTTCTCATGGCAAACGGAACCCACATGGTTTGGAGTGTCTGGCTATCAATACAACTATAGAGATCTGAATGCAACCCTAGCGAGAATAGATACGAGGAGCATTCTAATCACCGATTGTTGATGGCAGGCCATGCGAAGTGAATGGTCCCTTGCCGGGCGATAATCTATGGCCGGTTCGGGGTAAAATGGCGTTTGGATGAAGCTTTTCGACGGCCTTGCCAGATATCAGCCGCAGGCGCTGGGCGTTCTGCGCATCATGACCGCGTTGCAGTTCATCGAGCACGGCACACAGAAATTGTTCAATTTCCCGGTCAGCGAACACGCCGGCACCCTGAGCGGCCTATCGCTGACCGCGGGCATCCTCGAATTCGTCGGCGGCATCCTGCTGGTATTGGGCCTTTTCACCAGGCCGGTCGCATTTCTTCTCAGCGGCGAAATGGCGATCGCCTATTTCATGGCGCACATGCCGCGCGATTTCTTCCCGGTCAACAATGGCGGCGACGCGGCAATCTCCTTCTGTTTCATCTTTCTCTATCTGGTGTTTGCCGGTCCCGGCGCCTTGGCGCTGGACAACCGCCGCAGCGCCTGAGCCGCCACCAGCGGCGCCTTTACCCCCGCATCCGCTCGAGATTCGCGTCGAACAGCGGTGTCGGCTGCACGCGCGCGGGATAGCGCTTACCCAAGAGCTCGATCTCGAAACCGTCGGCCTCGTCGGCGATTTCCTTCGGCACGTAGCCCATAGCCACGGACGTCTTCGAATGATGTGCGTAGCCGCCTGACGTCACCCAGCCGCGCACGGCGCCGTCGAACCAGATCGGTTCGTCGCCGATGACGTCGGCGTCTGCCGTATCAACGACAAAGGCGCGCAGCCGCAGCTTGCCGCCTTGCTGGCGCTCAGCCAGTGCAGCCTGCTTGCCGATGAAATCGGTTTCTTTCCCGTAGGCGACGAAACGGTCGAGCCCGGCCTCAAGCGGACCATAGGTCGGCCGGTATTCGCGCGCCCACGAGCCGTAGTTCTTCTCCAGCCGCAGCGCATTGAGCGCGCGCGAGCCGAACAGACCGATGCCGAATTCTTCGCCAGCCGCCATCAGGGTCTGGTACGCGGCACGCTGATATTCCGGCGCCACCCAGATCTCGTAGCCGAGATCGCCGGTGTAGCTGACTCGGCCGACCAGGCACGGCGCCATGCCGATATCCACCTTGCGGATGGCCATGAATGGAAACGCCGCATTCGACACATCCGCCCGCGTGACTTTTGCCAGCACGTCCCGTGCCCTCGGCCCGGCAATCGACAGGCCAGTCAGTCTCGCCCCCAGCGCCTCGATATGGACCGAGCCATCTTGCGGCAGATGCGCCTCGAACCAGCGCATGTGATACTCCTCGGCAATGCCGGAACCGGCGAGGAACCAGCCCTCCCCGTTGGAATTGGGGCTGCCGAGATTGGCCAGCGAGAAATCGCCGATCAGCCTGCCGTCTTCTTTCAGCATCGGCGCCAGCGTCATGCGGCCGGGCTTTGGCAGCTTGCAGGCAAGCAGGCGGTCGAGCCAGGCCGCCGCACCCTCGCCTGTCACCCTGTATTTGGCGAAGGACGAAATTTCCGACAGGCCGACACTTGTCCGCACCGTCTTCACCTCTTTTGCGACATGCTCGAAATCGCTTGAGCGCCGCCACGAGAACTCGTCCCTGACGCCCTCGGGCGCATACCACAGCGGCACTTCCAGCCCGTAGGCCACGCCCCATTGCGCGCCCTTAGCCGACAATAGGTCGTAGACCGGCGTGGTCTTGAGCGGCCGCCCGGCAGGCAGCTCCTCATTGGGGAAGCGGATGGAAAAACGCCGCGAATAATTCTCGCGCACCTTGGCGTTGGTGTAGGCCATCGTTGCCCAGTCGCCGTAGCGCGAGACATCCATCGCCCAGATGTCGGCGCCGGGATCGCCTTCGATCATCCAGTTCGACAGCGCCAGGCCAACACCGCCGCCCTGCGAAAAGCCGGCCATGACGCCGCAGGCGACCCAGAAGCCCGGCAGGCCGCGCACCGGCCCGACCAGCGGGTTGCCGTCGGGCGCGAAGGTGAAGGGGCCGTTGATGATCTGCTTGATGCCGGTGTTCTGGAAGGCCGGAAAATGGCGGAAGCCGACTTCCAGCGATGGCGCGATGCGGTCGATGTCAGGCTCCAGCAGTTCGTGGCCGAAATTCCAGGGCGTGGAAAATTCGGACCATGGCTTGTTGGCCTTCTCATAGGTACCCATCAGCATGCCGCCGCGCTCCTGGCGCAGATAGAGTTCGCCGTCGAAATCGACCGCATGGATGATCTCCGTGCCAGTCTTCTGGTTCCAGGCGGCAACCTCCGGCATGTCCTCGGTGATCAGGTACATGTGCTCCATGGCCAGCACCGGCAATTCCAGCCCGACCATGCGGCCGACCTCGCGCGCCCACAGGCCGCCGGCGTTGACGACATGCTCGGCGATCACCTCGCCCTTGTTGGTGATGACGCGCCACAGCCCGTCGGCGCGGCGCACGATGTCCTCGACCTTGGTGAAGCGTTCAACCTCGGCGCCGAGCTTCCTCGCGGCCTTTGCATAGGCGTGGGTGACCCCCGATGGATCGAGATGGCCATCCTCCTTGTTGCGGACGGCGCCGACGAACTGCTTCGGGTCGAGCAGCGGCATCAGCTCGGCCGCCTCATCAGGCGAAATCTCCTCGAGGTCGATGCCGAGATAGCGTCCCTTGGCGACGACGCCGCGCAACCAGTCGAGCCGCGCCTCGGTCGCCGCCAGAAGCACGCCGCCGGTCAGGTGGACGCCGGTCGCCTGGCCGGACAGCTGCTCGATCTCCTTGTACAGCGAGATCGTGTATTTCTGTAGCTTGGCGACATTGGGGTCGCCATTGATCGTGTGCATGCCGCCGGCCGCATGCCAGGTCGAACCGGAGGTCAGCTCGTCACGCTCCAGAAGCACGATGTCGGTCCAGCCGTGACGGGCGAGATGGAACAGCACGGAACAGCCGACGACGCCTCCGCCAATGACCACGACCTTTGCATGCGATTTCATGGGTTTTCTCGTTATTTCAGGGAGTTGGAGGGGAACGATGAATCGGGGCGGGAGGAGCCAAGCCACACGAGCGCAAGCCTTCGACCATCATGGCTCGCCTTGCCCGATCGCTTCCTTGCGCCTGGCCACATACACCTCCAGCGCCTCGCGCACGGAAATATCCATCGCCGGTTCGACATGATCTTCCAGCGCTTTCTTCCACAGCCGCGTCGCCCGCGCCGTGGCGTCGAGCCCGCCGGTCTCCTGCCACGCCTCGTAGTTCTGCCAGTTGGAGAGCATCGGCTGGTAGAAGGCGGTGGCGTAGCGCTCCAGCGTGTGCGGCTCGCCGAAGAAATGGCCGCCGGTCGGCACCGCCCCCAGCGCCTCGACGGCGAGTTCCGCCTCGTTGACTTCGATTGGGCGCAAAAACTCCATCATGTGCTGGATCATCTCGACGTCGATGATGAACTTTTCGAACGACGCGGTCAGCCCGCCTTCCTGCCAGCCGGCAGCGTGGTAGACGAGGTTGCCGTGGCCGAGCACCGCGCCCCACAGCGCCATCAGCGTCTCATAGGCGCCTTGCGCGTCGGCGGCGTTGGAGGCCGAGCCCGGCGTCGTCCGGTACGGCAGTCCATAGCGCCGTGCCAACTGCCCGGAGGCGATGTTGGCCTTGGTGTTCTCCGGCGTGCCGAAGGCCGGCGCGCCCGACTTCATGTCGACATTGGAGGTGAAGGCGCCATACATGACCGGGGCGCCAGGGCGGACAAGCTGCGTCAAGACCACGCCGAACAGTGCCTCGGCGTTCTGTTGCGCGAGCGCGCCGGCAAGCGTCACCGGGCTCATCGCCCCCATCAGCGTGAACGGCGTTACCGCGACCGATTGGCCGAACTCGGCCATGGTCATCAGCCCTTCGGCCATCATCTCGTCGAAGCGGCGCGGCGAGTTAACCGAGATGATGGTGGTGACGCCGGGATCGTCGCGCATCTCATCAAGCGTCAACCCTCGCGAAATCGCCATCATTTCGATGCCGTCCAGCGCCCTGCCGCGGCCGATCGCCGAGACGTGAAAACTTTTGTCGGTCAGCGTCAGATTGGCGAAATAGGTGTCGAGGTGGCGGGAATTGGCCGGCAGTTCCACCGGGGCGCAGACCTGGTTGCCGAGCATGTGGATGCAGTTGAAATGCTGCGCCAGCCGGGTGAGATCACAATAGTCGCGCAAATTGCCGGCGCGGCGGCCGCGTTCCATGTCGTGCACGTTGGGAGGTCCGGCGACGAGCGTAAAATTGATGGTGTTGCCGCCGAGATGAACGGCACGGACCGGGTTGCGCGGCGTCAGCGTATAGCTCGACCGCGTCGCCCCCAGTGCCTGATCGACCATGCCGCGGTCGATGCGGACAGTCATCGACGTATGATCGACCTTGGCCCCAGCCTTCTCGAACAGCGAAAGCGCCCGCGGGCTCATCACCTCGATGCCGAAATTCTCCAGGATGTGCATCGACGCCTGATGGATCGCCTCGATCTGGTCGGCCGAGAGCATCGCCATTGGCGGATAGGGATTCGTCACGCGCCGCAGCGGCAGTTGCGGGATGGCGGCCGGCCCCCTGTTGCTAGTTCGCTCAGCGCCGCGCTTGCGTCTCGGTTCGGTCATGCGGCGCATCAAAGCGCCGGCACGACGACCGGGCTGTCGGAAATCCGCCACCAACGGGCGTGATTTTAGCCAAGGCGGCATTTTGGTAGCTTCATGCCGACAAAAGCGACGGAAAACGTCGGAATATCTATCCTCGTTCTGAACCGACCAAAGCGGCCGATGGGTCGTTAAGGAACGCAGCAAGATTCCTTTTATGTTTTCGGCCTAATCCTCCTCCAATGGGTAGGTCGAGTTTTAGTAAAATTGTAGCTGTTACCGTGCTGCTGGCGCTGTCGGCCTGCGCGACGCCGCCGAACCATATCAACGATGTCTGCGCCGTGTTCGACCAGAATGACGGTTGGTTCGACAACTGGCAGGCGGCGGCCGAACGCGCCGAACAGAAGCACGGCGTGCCGGTTCCCGTGCTGATGGCGACTGTGCGCAAGGAATCCGGCTTCAAGAGCAACGCCAGGCCGCCGCGCACCAAGCTTCTCGGCTTCATTCCCTGGAAACGTGTCTCCAGCGCCTCCGGCTTCTCGCAGGCGCTTGACGGCACCTGGGCGCAGTATCAAAGCGAGACGGGAAGTTGGGCGGCGCGCCGCACCAGGTTCGCCGATGCCGTCGATTTCGTCGGCTGGTATCATTCCAAGACCGCCGAAACGCTCGGCGTCGCCCGAAACGACACCTACAATCTCTATCTGGCCTATTATCTCGGCTGGACGGCCTATGGCCGCGGGAACCGCGGCGATGCCGGGGTGCAGCGCTATGCGCGGGCCACCGAGCAGATGGCTCGGGACTACGCCGCGCAGCTACGCCAATGCGCGCCTTGACGGCGTCTCGGACCTAGCCATCCGTCAGCTTCGGCCTTTTGCCGCGTGGACGCTTGGGCGGAACGCCGGCAAAGCCCGGACCGACGCCGTGCGGCGCGTCGTCCGGCACGCCTTCATTGGCGGCATGCTCCTTGTCGAACTTGATCACCGGCTCCATTTTCGCCAGCACGTCGTCGGCAAGCCAGCACAGGCTCATATGACCGTCGCCGAGATTCTTCACTGGCGGCACCTGCGTCTCACAAAGATTGTCCGGCACCAGCTTCTTGTAGCCGCAGCGCGTCTGGAACGGACAGCCGGTTGGCGGGTTCATCGCCGACGGAATGTCGCCTTCCAGCACGATGTGCTTCTTGATCACGCTGGTGTCGGCGATCGGAATCGCCGACAGCAGCGCTTCGGTATAGGGATGATAGGGCGGCGAAAAGATCTGGTCGGTCGTGCCCTGCTCGACGATATAACCGAGATACATGACGACGACGCGGTCGGCGATGTAGCGCACCACCGACAGGTCGTGGCTGATGAACAGCATCGTCGTCTTGTTCTTGCGCTGGATGTCCATCAGGAGCTCAGTCACCGCCGCCTGCACCGACACGTCGAGCGCCGAGACCGGCTCGTCGGCCACCACCACCTTGGCGTCGCCGGCAAAGGCCCGCGCCACGCCGATGCGCTGCTTCTGGCCGCCGGAAAGCTGGCGCGGCTTGCGGGTCTCGAACGCCCGCGGCAACTTCACCAGGTCGAGCAGCTCCAGCATGCGCTTGCGGCGGTCGGCGACGGTGTTGCCGACATTGAACTTTTCCAGCGTGCGGATGATCTGCGAGCCGACCGTGTGGCTGGGGTTGAGCGTGTCGAACGGATTCTGGAACACCATCTGGATCGACGACACCGTCTCGACGCTGCGCTTCTCGACGCCGGTCGACTGGATCTGTTGGTTGCCGAGCGTCACGCTGCCGGAGCTTGCTGTCTCCAGTCCGAGCAGCACCTTGGCCAGCGTCGACTTTCCGCAACCGGACTCGCCGACGATGGCGACGGTCTCGGATTCGCGTGCCATGAAGGAGATCGTCTCGTTGGCCTTGACGACGCGGCCCTCGCTCGAGCCGAACACTTCGCTGCCGCCGACCTTGTAGTACTTTTTGAGATCCTCGATCTTGAGCACCGGCGCGCCGGGCTCGACGCGCTCGTTGACCTTCTTGGCGCCGGGCGGCAGCGCCTCCCAGTCGATCTCGTTGAAGCGCACGCAGCGCGAAAAATGGCCTTCGTGGCCGTCGACCGCGATCATCGGGATTTCGGCGGCGTTGCAGACACCCTCGACGAAATGGTGGCAGCGGGGGCCGAAATTGCAGCCCTTCGGCCGCTCGTGCGGCAGCGGCAATTGCCCCGGGATGGAGATCAGAGGCCGCGAATTCTTGTCGGCGCCGGGCAGCGGGATCGAGCGGAACAAGCCTTGCGTGTAGGGATGGCGCATCCGGTCGAAGACGTCCTTGATCTTGCCGGTCTCCACCGCTTCGCCCGAATACATCACCGTGATGCGGTCGCAGGTTTCCAGGATCAGGCCGAGATTGTGCGACACGAAGATCATCGAGGTGCCGAACTTCTCGCCGAGCCCTTTGACCAGGTCGACGATGCCGGCTTCCACCGTCACGTCGAGCGCCGTCGTTGGCTCATCGAGCAGGAGCAGCGCCGGCTTCGACAGCAGCGCCATGGCGATGACGATACGCTGTTGCTGGCCACCGGAAAGCTGGTGCGGAAAGGAGCGCATCATGCGCTCGGGATCGGGCAGCCTGACCGAGCGCACCATTTCCAGCGCGCGCCTATAAGCCTCTTCCTTCGACACCTTGTCGTGGATCAGCGGCACTTCCATCAGTTGCTGGCCGACCTTCATCGCCGGGTTCAGGCTGGCCATCGGCTCCTGGTAGATCATCGCGATCTTGTTGCCGCGGATGGCGCGCAGTTCCTCGTCGGACAGCTCGCCCATGTCCTTGCCCTGGAACTTTATCCGGCCGCCGACGATCTTTCCGATGTTGGAGAGATCGCGCATGATGCCGAGCGACACGGTCGACTTGCCGCAGCCGGATTCACCGACGATGCCCATCGCTTCGCCAGGCATGACCGTGCAGGAGAAGTCCATAACGGCCGGTATCTCACCCTTGCGGGTGAAGAAGGAGATCGACAGGTTCTCGATCTCGATGATCGGCCCATTGGTCGGCTCGGCGGGATTTCGAACTGCCTCATTCATGGGTCGCTCCAATCCTTGTTCTTCTAAATAGGGTCGAAGACCCGTCCATCAATCTTTCATCGATTGTTCACGCAGCGAGTCGGCCAAAAGGTTCAGCCCCAGCACGAACGACATCAGCGCGATCGTCGGCGGCAGCGCCGGATGGATGAAGGAGCGCAGCAGCCGGCTGGCATCCTTGATCGCGGTGCCCCAGTCCGGGCTCTCGGGCGCCAGCCCCAAGCCGAAATAGCCGAGCGTGCCGAGCAGGATCGTGGTGTAGCCGATGCGCAGGCAGGCGTCGACGATCAGCGGCCCGCGCGCATTGGGCAGGATCTCCCAAAGCATGATGTACCAAGGCGATTCACCGCGCGTCTGCGCCGCCGCAACATAGTCGCGCGTCTTGATGTCCATGGTGAGGCCGCGCACGATACGGAACACGCCCGGGCTGGAGGCGAACACCACCGCCACGAAGATGTTGAGCTGGTTGGGATCGATGTGGATGATCCTGAACGGGTCGGCGTCGAAGACCAGGCCGGCATAGACCCAGCCGCCAATGATCAGCGTCAGTCCCAAGAGGATGTAGAGGCGGTCGGACCGTTTCTTGTAGCGCGTCCAGAACAGCACGCTGAAGAAGATGATCGGGAACAGGAAGAACAGGCCGGCCATCGCATAGGGAATCGGCGTGTCCATGATGCCCGGCGTCACCAGCAGGTAGAACAGGAGGATCACCGGGAAGGCGAGCACCAGGTTGGCGAGGAAGGACAGCACCGTATCGATCTTGCCGCCATAGTAGCCGGCCGGCAGGCCAAGCGTGATGCCGACCATCAGCGCGAAACCGGTCGCCGCCGGCGCGATGATCAGCACGATCTGGCTGCCATAGACCATGCGGCTGAACACGTCGCGGGCGAGCTTGTCGCCGCCGAAGAGGTAGACAAGTCCCGATTGCGGCTCGATCGCGCCCGGCAGCGCATCCTTCATGATCGCCACCTGGGCAAGCGGATTGAAGGGCGAGATGGTCGACGCGAAGATCGCTGTGAACAGCCAGAACAGGCAGATGCCGACGCCGACGATGCCGACGCTGCTGTCGAAGAGCTGACCGTAGAGGCCAAGCCGCTTCTTGTAGGCGAAGCTCGCCCCCATCACCAGGACGAGGGCGATCCAGACCGGCCAGAAACGCGCAAGCACGCCAAGCACCACATTGAAGGCGCCGATATATTCAAGCAGCATCCGCCCGATCCCCTATTGAACTCTGATACGCGGATTGAGAAACGCGTAGCCGACATCGGAAATGAGCTGTGTGATCAGGACGATGAGCACCGAGACCAGCGAGCAGCCGAGCAGAAGATCGATGTCGTTGTTGCCGGCCGCCTCGACCAGCGTGTAGCCGAAGCCCTGATAGCGGAACATCACCTCGACGATGACGACGCCGGTGAGCAGCCAGGGAAATTGCAGCATGATGACCGTGAACGGCGCGATCAGCGCGTTGCGCAGCGCATGCTTGACCACGACGCTGCCGAAGGAGAGGCCCTTCAGCCGCGCGGTGCGGATATATTGCTGCGTCATCACCTCGACCATCGAGGCGCGGGTCATTCTTGCGATGTAGCCGATGCCGTAGATCGCCAGCGTCATCACCGGCAAGGTGAAGTTGTAGAAGGTGATGCCCCGGCTGGCCGAAGCCGCCGAACCGTTCAGCAGGCCGAGCCATGAGGCGAAGATGACGGTAAAAATGACGCCCGACACATATTCGGGCGTCGCCGTCGAGGCGATCGAGGCGACGGACAATGTCCGATCGGTGCGCGAGCCCTCGCGCATGCCGGCGAGGATCCCGATCAGAAGCGAGATCGGCACCATCACCACAAGCACCCAGAACATCAGGATGCCGGTGGCGCCGAGCGCCGGGAAAAGCTTCGATGCCACCGTCGTCTTGAACTTGGTCGAGCAGCCGAAGTCACCCTGCAGCACGCCGGAGAACGTCGGCTCGACAGGATCGTTGCAGAAGGAAAAACGTCGCGCGGGTTTGCCCGTTGCCGGGTCTGTGACCGGCTGTTTGGGCACGATACCCAGCCATTGGCCATAACGGGAGAAGAAATTCTGGCGGTAGCCATGATTGACCAGCCAGCTTTCGAGCTGCTCGGCCGAGGTGTGCATTTCAGTCTGGCTGATCGCCAGCTTTTTCAGGTTGGGGTCGAGATTGATCAGGAAGAACACGACCATCGTCAGGCACAGCATCGTCAATGCCATGGTGCCGAGGCGTCGAAGGATGAAAGAAAGCATGGCGGTCCCCCTGCCGGTCTGGTTGGGGTTGAGGCCGGCTTGGAGCCAACTCAGCCGCTATCGGCAGAGCTGGCTGTCAAACGGACCCTCAGAATGCGATCAACCCTGTCTTATTGCACGCCCCTATCCGAAGAGTCCGCGCTTTTCTTTGCTGCGCCTACTTTCGGTTGTGGAATCATGCATGGCGTGGGTGGAAGGGGCGAACCGCCCCTTCCACGATCGATCCGATCAGGCCTCGTCGAGCCAGACCTTGCCGTAGTCGCGCTCGAAGGTCGGGTGCATGGCGTAGTTCTTAACACCAGCCACCGAGTGACTGTAGAGCTTGCGCCAGTAGGGCTGGATGATGATGCCGGAATCCTGCAGGATCTGCTCAATGTCCTTCATCATCTCCTTGCGCTTGGCGGCGTCGGCGACCGAAAGCGCGGCGTTGAGCTTGGCATCCCATTCGGGATTCGACCAGGCGGTTTCGTTCCAGGCTTCGCCGGTGCGGTAGCCGATCGCCAGAACCTGGACGCCGAGCGGCCGCATGTTCCAGTTGGTCATCGACAGCGGATACTTCGTCCAGTCGTTCCAGAACGTCGAACCCGGCAGCACCGTGCGCTTCACCTTGATGCCGGCGTCGCGCATCTGCGCGGCGATCGCATCGCCGGTATTCTTGTGCCAGTCTTCGTCGACCGTGATCAGCTCGTGCTCGAAATCGGCCTGACCGGCTTCCTCCATCAGCGCCTTCGCCTTGGCCGGATCGCGGGCAATCTTTGGCAGCTCGTAGTATTCCGGATGGACCGGGCTGACATGGTGGTTTTCGGCGACAGTGCCGGCATTGCCGTTGCCGAGCTGGAGCACGACAGCGTTGTCTACCGCGAGCTGCAGCGCGTTGCGGACCTTCTGATCGTCATAAGGCTTGTTGGCCACATTGGTGCGGCAGACGATGGTCGCTGCGGTGACCACCTCGTACTTGACCAGGTCGACACCGTCGAGGATCGACACATAGTCGGCCGACGTCTCGAAATTGGTATGGACCTCTCCGGATTCGAAGGCGCTGACCGTGGCCGCCGGATCGGTGCCGTAGTCGATGAACTCGATGCCGTCGAGAAAGACCTCGCCGTCCCACCACTTGTTGTCTTCGCGGCGCTTGTAGACGACTTTTTGGCCGACATCGTAGGAGACGAGTTCGAACGGGCCGGTGCCGATCGGGCAGGCTTTGAAATCACCACCCTTTTCGTCGAAGGTCTTGTGGACGATGAGACCGGGATAGTCGCACACATTGGGGATGAGCGCGATATCCGGCGTGCTGAGCTTCAGCTTGACCGTCAAATCGTCGACCTTGGTGACTGCGCTCTCATCCAGCTTGTCGTCCTTGACCAGCGAGCCGAGACGACCGGGCATGGAATTGCCTTCGGCCTTCTTGTCGGCCCAACGCTTGAAGTTGAAGATGACGTCGTCCGCGGTGAACGGATCGCCGTTGTTCCAGGTGACGCCCTTGCGCACATGCAGGGTGTACTCGGTGGCATCGTCGTTGACGTCCCAGCTCTCGAGCAGGTAGGGGCGGAACGTGTATTCGGTTGTGTACTTGACCAACGGCTCGAGTGCCTGGCGCTCGGCATTGGCGATTTCCGACCAGTCGGCCTTGCGCGGATCCTTCGCATCCTTGATCCACATAGCGACCTTCAGTATGCCGCCCTTCTTGCCCTGTACGTCCTGCGCTCTCGCTGGCGTCGGGTCGGCGAGGCCGAGCATACCATAGGCCATCGCCGTAGACGCGCCGAAGACGCTGGCCAAAGCGAGAAACTCGCGGCGATCGACACGTCCGGCCCTGGCTTCTTCGGCCATTGCATGGATGTGATCCGGAACGCGATCGCCATTACTCTTGTAGATTGTCATCACGAACTCCCATTGTTGGCTTTCTGCCTTTTACCATTCCGCATCCGGGCCATGATGTCAAAAACGGCACGGGTTGGGAACATGCCAAGGAATGTGCAACTTTGGAAGGGAAGCAGTTCGCGTGATAACGACAGTCTTGGCGCAAAATTGCTATTGCCCGGCAGATTTCGTTCGAATCTCCGGCATCGATTAAACTGAGACATTCACGACAGCGCCGCGCGTCCTGCTGGGCGCGCAAAGGACGCTGTAGCACTTTGATTTGCGCATAATTCCTAACCGAAAATCGATTCCGATTTTCGGCGTCATGCGCGAAACTTTGCACAGCGCCAGCCGATCCCGGACAGGGTGCCAGAACGGCGACGACTGTCGGATTGCCAGACCCTTTCGCGTCGGCCGGCTTCAGTACTCGCGCTCGTAGAAAACGCCGCCCTTGGCTTCGCCGGCGTCGGTGGCCTCGCCGCGCAATTTGACGCCGCGCCCGACGTCGAGATCGATCGCCGCCTTGCCCGAACCCGGCTTGTCGCCCTTCTGGATCGTCACATAGGTGCGGTCGTTGAGGTATTTGCCCGCCGACACCGCGGTGCCGCCCTCTTCGTCGGTGATGACGTCGAGATCGTCGACGCCGATCGCGCTGCGCAAGTTCTGGAGCAGCGAGGTCGAGCCGCCGACACCGGCCAGCTGCGCGGCGGCTTCGGCAAGCTGAGCGATCTGCAGCGGCGACAGGTTCGACATCGAGCGGCCGAAAATCAACTGCGCCAGGACCTCGTCTTCCGGCAGCGCCGGCACCGACGAGAAGTTGAATTTCGGATTGGTCGCCTCGCCCGATACCACGATGGTGACGGTGGCGCTGCTCGTCGTCGATGTCGCCGTGAGGTTGAGATAAGGCACCAGCGAGCCTGAAAAGCCGACCGTGCCTTCGGTGAAGGTCAGCCGCTTGGCGAGGATCGTCAGCCGCCCGCGCTGCAAGGTGAAGGTGCCGACGGCTTGCGGCGACGATGCCGGGCCGGTCAGCCGCAGCGAACCGCCAAGCTCGGCATCGACACCCCTGCCCTGGATAAATATCTGGCTCGGCGCGTTGACCGTGACATCGAGGTTGAGGCCGCCGCCACCGCTGCTGCCGCTCGCCGTCGCCGGGCGCAACGCTTTGTCTTGTGCGCGCACGGCAGCCGGTGCGTTCCTGTGCTTGACGTTGAGCGCCGCCAGCGAGCCCGGCAGCTTTTCGGGAACGGTGATGACGGTTTTGGCCAGGTTGATCGTACCCGAGATCACCGGCGCCGACGCGAGCGGCCCCTTGATGGTCAGGTCGCCACTGAGATTGGCGGTGACCACCCTGCCGTCGGTGTAGCGGCCGTCGACGAGCTTGACCGACAGATCGGCCGGAAAACCTTGCGCCGGATTGATGCCGACCGTGCCGCTGGCCGACAGGCTGCCGCGCGTCGACAAATTGCCGGTCAAGCGGTTGATCCTGGCCACGCCACCGCCGATCGCCACATCGGCGGTGATATCGTTGATCGCAAGTCCCGAGCGTGCATCGATCAGGCGGGCACCCGACGTGCGGACCGTGCCTGTGATCACCGGCGACGTCGCCGGGCCGCGCACCTTCAAATTGACGTCGGCCGTGCCGCTCAACGACAGGCCTTGCGCGGCGAGTGTCCGAGTGAGGAAAGCGAACGGCACCTTGCCGGAAAAGTCGAGATCAAGGGTGGGCGTGCCTGATGTCGTCATCGTGCCGCCGCCCTTGAGGCCGAGACCGGCGGCATCGCTCATGCTGGCGTCGAAGGTCAGTCTGTTGCCCGAATACGTGCCGGAGGACGAAACGCCCATACCGCCGAAACCGGCACCGCGGGTCTGCGACGTCTGGACGCCTGCGGCGTCGATCTTGAAGGCGACGGCCGGATTGGCCGGCGCGCCCGTCACCTTCACCGTGCCCGAGATCGAGCCGGCGGCATCGAGGCCCGGCGAGAAACTGTTGGCGAGCGACATCGGCACCCGCGCCAGCGTCGCGTTGAGATTGAGCGCCTCCCCGACCTTGCCCGAAACCGTCGCCGTGCCGCCGCCGAGGTTGAGCGCGAGCCGATCCAGGCTGGTGGTGCCGTTGGCGATGGTGATGGTCGAGGCCTGCGCGATCGCCGCTTTGATGCCGCGCATGGTCGCCTGGCCGGAGGTGAGCTCGACCGTCGTCGTGCCATTGGCGATCCTGACGCGGCCGGCGGCCCTGGCGGGAATGTCCTTGACGTTGGCGCCGCCGGAAAAGCCTGTCCAGTCGCCGTCACGCTTGAGATCGACATCGATGCCGCGAATGACGGTGCCGCCGGAGGTGACGCTGTCGGCACGGATCTTTCCGGAGATCACCGGTGCCGCGAGATAGTTGGCGATCGATGCATCGATGGTGACCGTCTTTGCCGCAACATCGCCGCGTGAAATCGAAGCCGTCGAAGCCTTGATGGTGACCTCAGGCACATTGCCGGTCTTCGAGAAGACGATCGTGCCACGCACGTCGCCTTCCGCCTTTTCCAGCGCAAGGGCTGCGAGCGGTCCGATATCAGGCAGGTCGAGCGCCACGGTGCCATCAGGCACGAACGCCTCGTCAAGTGCCAGGTCGCCTGATACCCGGTTCTTGCCGAGTGACAGCAAAAGCCCGTTGATGGCGCGCTTGCCGTCGGACGTCGCCAGCACGGCACTGCCTTGCAGGGGCTGGCCCGCGACATTTCCGGTCAGTTGGACATTGGCCGCCGGGTTGGCGGCATCGGCCTTGCCGGTGGCGGTGAGCCTCAGCCCGGTGATCTCACGTTCGGCCACCGAGAGCCGGTCGCTGTTGACCGTCAGCGACAGGTCGGGCGCGGTGCCGGCGCCTTGCACGTTAAGCGCGAAAGCGATGGCGCCCCTGGCATCCCCGGACAGAAGCGAGATGTCGGTCAGCGCGCCCTTGATGTCGGCGGCGAGTTGGTTGTCGGCAAGGCTGGCCTGCCCGTCGGCGGTCAGCGCGCCGGACACCAGCCTGATCGCGTTGGCGGTGACATTGCCATTGGCGTCACGCTTCAACGCGGCACTGAGTTCTGTCCGCTCCGCGAGCACACCGCGCGCTGCCGCCGGCAGCGCTGCGGAAGCCGCATCCGCCCTGAGGTTGAGATCGATGGCGCCGTCGGCCAGCGAGACCCTTCCGTCGAAGCCGGTGTTCAGCGCGTCGCCCGTCACCGACCCGCTGTCGATCACGATGGTGTCAGTCGCGAGGCTGCCGGCGACCTTGGCGGTGATCCTGCCGGCGATCAGCGGCGCGATGGTTGGATTGTCCAGGCCGATCTTGTCCGCCGTCACCGTGCCGGAAATTGGCCCTGTCCGGCTTTTCACGTCGAAGGCGTCCGAGTGCAATGCCAGGGTGAGCCCCTCGACCTTAGCTAGATTGGTGGCGGCCGAAGGCAGAACAGCGGAGATATCAAGCTTCGGCTGCGTGCCCTGCCCTGCAGCCTTTACCGAAAGCGCCTGCAGCTCGAGCTTGATCGGGCTCTCGGTGCTGCCAAGCGCCAGCGGCAGGCTCGGGCCGGTCGAGGCCAGGTCGAGCGCAAAATCGCTGGCGCCGTTCGGATTGATGGTGCCGGCGGCCTTGCCGGAAATTTTGTTACCGGTAAGCGTCGCGTGATCGATGGCAACGCCGCCGGCGGCCGAAAAGCTGCCTGCCGCATCGAGGTTGAGCG
Source organism: Mesorhizobium sp. WSM4842 (assembly GCF_055901575.1). Taxonomy (NCBI): domain Bacteria; kingdom Pseudomonadati; phylum Pseudomonadota; class Alphaproteobacteria; order Hyphomicrobiales; family Phyllobacteriaceae; genus Mesorhizobium; species Mesorhizobium sp. WSM4842. The sequence continues at coordinate 3,568,709 of NZ_CM148372.1, read as the reverse complement.
AGCCGAGCCCCGCCTGGCGGGTCTGGCTGGTCTCGGCGCCGCTGAGCTGCGCACTGAAACGAATGTCGGGGGCTGCCGACGGTCCCATCACTTGCGCCGTTCCGCCGAGCGTGCCCGCAGCGTCGAGGCCCGGTGAAAAATCATTGGCAAGGGCTGCCGGCAGCGCGGAAAACTCTGCCGCGATGTCGAGTGTCGGGCCGGCGGTGCCGGACACGGTCACCGATCCGCCGCCGACATCGAGCATCAGCTTCTCAATGCTGGCCGTGCCATTGGCGATGTTTAAGCTCGACGGCTGCGCGATCGCCGCCTTGATGCCGCGAATGGTCGCTTCGCCCGAGGCGATCTCGACGCTTGTCGTGCCGTCGGCGATCTTCACCCTGCCTTCGGCCCTGGCCGGAATGTCCTTGACGGTGGCGCCGCCGGAAAAGCCTGTCCAGTCGCCGTCACGCTTGAGATCGACATCGATGCCGCGAATGACGGTGCCGCCGGAGGTGACGCTGTCGGCACGGATTTTTCCGGAGATCACCGGTGCCGCGAGATAGTTAGCAATCAGCGCATCGATGGTGACCGTCTTTGCCGAAACATCGCCGCGTGAAATCGAAGCCGTCGAAGCCTTGATGGTGACCTCAGGCGCATTGCCGGTCTTCGAGAAGGCGATCGTGCCACGCACGTCGCCGTTAGCTTTTTCCAGCGCCAGGGCTGCGAGCGGACTGATATCGGGTAGATCCAGCGCCACCGTGCCGAGCGGCAGGAATCTATCGTCGAGAGCAAGGTCGCCCGAAACTTTGTTGTCGCCCAGCGACAGGCTTAGTCCGTCTATGGACCGCTTTCCCTGGCGCGTTACCAGCGACGCCTTGAAATCGAGTGGCTCGTCATTGACGGATCCGGTGAGCGAGATATCGGCCGCAGGGCTGGCGATGTCGCCCTTCCCCGTCGCGGTGAGCCTCAACCCGGTGATTTCTCGCGCCGCCACCGAAAGCCGGTCGCTATCGACTGTCAGCGACAGGTCCGGCGCTGTACCGGCGCCCTGCGCCTTCAGCGCGAACGTTATGGCGCCCTTGGCATCCCCGGACAGAAGCGAGATGTCGGCCAGCGCGCCCTTGACGTCGGCGCTGACCTTGTTGTCGGCGAGGCTGGCCTGCCCGTCGGCGCTGAATGCACCTGATACCAGCCTGATGGCGTTGGCGGTAACATTGCCGTTGGCGTCGCGCTTCAGTGCCGCGCTGAGCTGCGTCCGCTCGGCGAGCACACCGCGCACAGCCGCCGGCAGTGCTGCGGAAGCCGCATCCGCCCTGAGGTTGAAATCGATGGCGCCATCGGCCAGCGAGACCCTTCCATTAAAGCCGCTGTCCAGTGCCTCGCTCGTCACCGAGCCGCTGTCGATGACGATGGTGTCGGTCGCGAGGCTGCCAGCGACTTGTGCCGTGATCCTGCCGGCGAGCAGCGGCGCGATGGTCGGATTGTCCAGGCCGATCTTGTCCGCCGTCACCGTGCCGGAAATCGGCCCTGTCCGGCCCTTCAGATCGAAGGCGTCGGAATGGAGCGCAAGCGCGATGCCTTCGGCCTTGGCTAGGTTGGTTGCGACCGACGGCAGTGTCGCGGAGATATTCAGCGTCGATTGCATGCCCTGCCCCGCGACCTCCACCGACAGCGCCTGCAACTCTAGATTGATCGGGCTCTCGGTACTGCCAAGCGCCAGCGGCAGGCTCGGGCCGGTCGAGGCCAGGTCGAGCGCAAAATCGCTGGCGCCGTTCGGGTTGATGGTGCCGGCGGCCTTGCCGGAAATTTTGTCACCGGCAAGCGTCGCGTGGTCGATGGCAATGCCGCCGGCGGACGAGAAACTGCCTGCCGCATCGAAGGTGAGCGGCCCGAGCCCCGCCTGGCGGGTCTGGCTGGTCTCGGCGCCGCTGAGCTGCGCACTGAAACGAATGTCGGGGGCTGCCGACGGTCCGGTCACTTGCGCCGTTCCACCGAGCGTACCCGCGGCGATGAGGCCGGGTGAAAAATCATTGGCAAGGGCGGCCGGCAGTGCGGAAAACTCCGCCGCGAGGTCGAGCGTCGGGCCGGCGGTGCCGGACACGGTCACCGATCCGCCGCCGACATCGAGCAGCAGCTTTTCGATGCTGGCCGTGCCATTGGCGATGCTCAGGGTCGACGGCTGCGCGATCGCCGCCTTGATGCCGCGAATGGTCGCTTCGCCGGAAGCGATCTCGACACTTGTCGTGCCGTCCGCGATCTTCACCCTGCCTTCGACCATGGCCGGAATGCCGGCGACGGTGGCGCCGCCGGAAAACCCGGTCCAGTCGCCGTCGCGCTTCAAATCGACACCGATGCCGCTGATCACGGTGGCCCCCGATGTGACCGTATCAGCCTTGATCGTGCCGGAGATCACCGGTGCGGCGAGATAGTTGGCGATCAGCGCGTTAACGGCGATGGTCTTTGCCGCCAGATCGCCGCGCGAAATAGACCCGCTCGTCAGATCGATCGCGACCGTCGGCGCGCCACCATCACTCGAGAGGCGGATGCTGCCCTGCACGTCGCCTGCCGCCGTCTGCCCGGCAAGTGCGGCCAGCGGCCCGATATCGGGCGCTTCGAGTGTCAGCGTGCCGAGTGGCAGCAAGCTGTCGTCGAGAGCGAGATCGCCCGAGACCTTGTTGTCGGCCAGCGACAGGCTAAGCCCGTTAATGGAACGCTTTCCGTCGCTCGTCACCAACGATGCCCTAAGATCGAGCGGCTGGTCGTCGACGGACCCTGTCAGTGCGACATCGGCGGCGGGATTGGCGATGTCGGCCTTCCCCGTCGCAGTCAGCTTGATCGTCTTGACCGTGCGGCCCGACGCGGTCAGGCTGTCGCTGTCGGCCGAGACTGAGAAATCCGGCGCCGTGCGCGCGCCGCTCGCCGTCAGCGCGAAATCGACGGCCCCGCCCACCGGTACGCCAACCATCGGCGACAGCACCGAAACGTCACCGAGCGTACCCCTGATATCGGCCTGGATGTCGGTGCCCGTCGCGCTGGCGGTGCCGCTGGCGCTGAGCGAGCCCGAAGTGAATTGCAGTGCATTGGCGGCAAACAAGCCTTGCGGGTCGCGGGTCGCGGTCGCCGAGAATGTCACACGCTCGCCGAGAACCGGGCGGATCTGCGGCGGCAGCGCTGTCGAGACGGCATCGGCATTCATCTTGAGCGTCATCGCCAAATCGGCCAGCGTCACCCTGGACGTCACCGAGGCATTGAGCGCGTCGCTGCGCAGCGTGCCTTGATCGACGACGATCTCGTCCTTGCTCACCGACCCGGCGAGGTCGGCGGTCACCCTGCCGGTCACCAGCGGCGCCAGCGTCGCCACGTCGGTGTTGAGGCCACCGGCCGCAAGCTTGATGGTGAGCGGTCCGCTGCGGTCCTGGATGTCGAAGCCGTCGGAATGGATCTCAGCCGCCAGATCGTCCACCCGCGTGCCGCCCGCAACCACCGAGACCAGCGACGCGCCGATGTCGACTATCGGCGCCTTGCCGCCGCCGAACGCGCGCGCCGTGGCGCCGGTGATCGCGACGGTCACCGGCTGCGCCGTGGTGCCGAGACTGAGCACGATTGGTGGACCCTTAGCGGCGAGCTCCACCGAAAGGTCGCTGGCGCCATTGGGGTCGATGATGCCCGCGGCCGTGCCATGCACGGCATCGCTGTCGATGCTGGCGCGTTCGACCTCGACGCCGCCGGTCACGATCGCGGTTCCGGCGAGGTCGAAGCTGGTCTTGCCGGCAAACAAGGACTTCAGATTGTCGGGCATGAAGCGCTGGAAGTCGCCGTCGCCCTTGGCCTCGACATAGTTGCCCTTGTCGGTGAGCTGATGACGGCCGGTGAGCTGGGTGGCGATCTGGCCGTCGACGACGAAGGTACCGATGCCGCTCCAGTTGGCGACCGGCCCGGTGCCGGTGACGACGATGTTGACTGGCGGCGCATCCGGCAAATTGAGCAGATTGGCGATGATGCCGCCGGCCGGCTCGGATGCCTTCAGATCGAGGTCGAGCTTGTTGTCGGCGGGCGCGAAATGGATGTTGGCGTCGACCTTGCCTTGCTTGCCGTCGTGGCGGGTGATGTTGAGGCTGGTTTCGAGCGCCAACGGCGCCGCGTCGGCCTTGAATGACCCCTTGGCCGCGAGCTCTGCGATGCCGCTGCCGGCCAGGGCCTGCCCGAGCGCGATTTCCGGCAGGTCGATCTGCTTGATGTCGAGCGACACCGGCAGCGTGGTGGCGCCACCTTGGCTCGGCTGGGTGCCGGCCACCGGCAGCCGCGCCATTTCGATGCGATCGGCGGCGATGCGGCCGGCGCTGAAGTTTTTCGACAGAAGCGCCAGCGGCGACCAGTCGACGGCCACCTTGCGCGCCACCAGCCAGGCGCCCTGGCGATCCTCCAGCACCACATGATTGACAGTCAGCGCGCCGGACCAGATGCCGTCGATGCCGCTTACCCTGACCTTCTGGTCATCGGTCGACGCCATGGTCGAGATGATGCCGGCGAGATTGTCGCGGCCGCGCTCGGTCTTGGTCAGCACGACGAGCGCACCGACCACCGCCGCCACCACGATGAGCAGCGCGAAAAGGACAATGCGGAGGATGCGCTTGACCATTGTCATCAGAACGCCTGCCCGATGCCGGCATAGATGCCGAAATGCGGGTCATCGGGACCCCGGTTGAGCGGCACCGCCGCATCGATGCGCAGCGGTCCGAACGGCGTAATATAGCGCAAGCCGACGCCGGCGCCGACCTTCATGCCAGAAAAATCTGGGAATTGCCTGGTCGAGACGGTGCCGGCATCGACGAACGGCACGAAGCCGATCGTGTCGGTGATGGCGATGCGCATCTCGACCGAGGTCTCGAACAACGAAAGCCCGCCGATCGGCTGTCCGTCGGCGTCCTTCGGACCGATGCCCTGATAGGCATAACCGCGCACCGAGCCGCCGCCGCCTGAATAGAAGCGCTGGTCGGCCGGAACTTCCTGAAGGCCGGCACCGATGATCGAGCCGATGGCGACGCGTTCGGCCAGGATGAATTTCGAAGCCGTGTCGAGCGACTGATAGGTCGATCCTTCGCCCCTCAGCTTGACGAAGGCCGCACCGTTCAAAATCTCGTAGCTCGGCTCGGCATAGGCCAGCGCCCTGAATCCCGTCGTCGGGTTCAGCCGGTTGTCGCGGTTGTCATAGACATATCGCAGCGGAACGCTGGCAATCAGATAGGTGTGCTTGCCGAAAGAATCGGTGATCTTCGAATAGTCGAGCGCGACTTCCGCGGAAACCGTCTGCTGCTTGTCGAGTTCATAAGACAGGCCGGTGTTGCCCTTGACCGAGAAATTGTCGTAGGCGTCGGGATGCTCTAATACGGTGCTGACGCCGGCGAAGAATTTCGACGCCGGACCGACGACTCCTGGCTTTTCGAACATGATGCCGGCATTGTAGTTGAGCTCGGTAAACTCATTGCTGCCGATACCGCTGATTGCGCCCTCGATGCGCAGCTTTTCGGCACGGCCGAACAGGTTGCGGTGGCCCCAATAGCCTTCGAGGCCGAGCCCTTCGGTGTTGGAGAAGGTGCCGCCAAGGCCGAAATAGCGCGGCTTGCGCTCACTCACTTCGACGCCGATCGGGATGTTGCCGTCGGCGTCGAGACCGTCGGCCTCCTTCAGCGTCACGCTGTTGAAGACTTCCAGCCCGAGCAGACGGTCGCGCGCTTCGTCGATCTCTTCCGGCGAATATTGGCGGCCTCGCTTCAGGCCGGTCATATATTCGGTGAAATCGCGGTCGACCTTTTCGGTGCCCTCGACCGTGGTGTCGCCGTAGCCGGCAGCCGGCCCGGCCGCCACGGTCAGCGTTACGTCGAGCGTCGAGGTGGCGTGGTCGGCGACAATCTCGCGGTCCGTCACCTTGGCCAGCGGCCTGCCTTCCTCTTTGAGCGCCCGCACGATCGACGCCTCGGCCTTGAGCACGGCACCGGAACCGGCATCGCCGCCGGCGATCAGGCCGAAATCGGCGTCCGCCAGCCCCGCCGCATCGCCCTCCAGCCTGATGTCGCCAAGCGTGAATTTCGGCCCGGTCGCAATGTTGATCACCACCGGGATCGGCTGCGGACCCGAAAATTCGGCGTCGGGCGGCAAATCGTCGAGCGGCTTGCCTTCGATGGTGATGGTGACGACGCCCTCATAGCGGGCGTCCGCGTAAAGTGCGGCGACAAGCTGATCGCGGTCGCCACGCGCCTTGGCCAGCAGGCCGAGCGAACCAGAGACTGGACGTTCTTCGTCGTCCTTCAGCGCCGAGGCGTTTTCGAGCTTCTCGGCGAGGTCCTCGTCGGCGTCGGGCGCCTCGATGGTCACCGCATAGCGCAGCGGATCGACGATGTCGGCGTCTTCGTCCTCTGACGATCCCCACAGCTTGATGCCGAAGATCTCGAAAGCGGCCGCATTTCCGCTCGCGGCAACCAATGCAGTCGAGCACAGCAAGGCGAAAAGCAGGGCGTGCGAAAGCACACGCCGTGGCGCGGTTCCTCCCGACATCTGCCTTTCATACGCCGACATTACAACTCTACACTAGCTGCCAAAGCTAAAATTGGAATGAAGTTCTGAATTGCTCGTAAAGGAGCCACAATCCAATTGTCTGAAATGGACAGGGCTTGGAATTCACACCTTCTGCGTCGCCGCAAGAATGCGTGATCCCTGTCCTATGGAGGTACTACCGGTCATCGGCCGGAAAGGAAACCGTTGGCAGGCGGAACCTGCCGCGTCCTCGTGTTGACAAGCGTGACTGAGCTTGAACATGTCTGGACGAAACGTAGACGTAACGTAAGCAGTGTCTGGAGGGTGTTATGGCAATGCGCGCGGCTCGTGGTCTGTCGATCTTTTTTCTTCTCTTTTTCGCCTGGAGCAGTGTCGCGCAAGCGGCCGAAGCGCGCCGGGTGGTGACATCGGGCAATTCCGATTATTTCGGTTTCGATCTCAGATCCGACCAGAATGTCAGCCTCGACCAGTGCAAGACGACATGTCTCGGCGATCCCGCCTGCCGCGCCTTCACCTATAACCCCAAAGTCAAATGGTGCTTTCTCAAATCCGACTATAACACGCTGAAGCCCTTCAACGGCGCCGTCGCCGGCAAGGTCGTCAACGTCGATGGCGACCCCGATATCGGCGCGCCGCCGGACCTCGCCTTCTTCCCCGCCTGGATGGCCGACCAGGCCCAGCAATACCGCAACAGGCTCACGGGCCTGGCCTACACCAAGCCCACCGAAGGGCTGACGGCGCTGCGGGAGGCGGCAAAACAAGCGTCGCAGACCGGCGACCACCGCTTGGCCATCCAAAAATACGAGGCTTTGGTTTCGGTATTGCCCGAAGATGGCCAGCTCTGGCTCGAACTGGCGCGGGAAACGCTCGCCGTGCAGCCGATCGCCAACAGCGCGGAGGCGTCCTCCCTGCCGGCGAACGCCACTTCCGCCGGCTTCAACGCCTACAAATTGCTGCGCACCACAAAAACGCGCGCCGAAGCGCTGGCGCTGCTTGGCGACGGGCTCGACCGCCGCGACCTCCCCCGGCCGGCCCTGCAGGCCTACGAAGCGAGCCTCGCGCTGGTAAGTTCGCCTTGGGTCACGGCCGCCTATCAGGACCTCAAGGCCCGCAAGGGCTTCCGCGTCGTCGATCACACGGTCGACGCCGACACCAGCGCGCCGCGCATCTGCGCCCAGTTTTCCGAGGACCTGATCAAGACCGGCGTCGACTATTCGCAATTCGTCACCGTCGACAACGCCGCCCCCAAGGGTGTCGAGGCCAAGGACAAGCAGATCTGCGTCGAGGGGCTCGAGCACGGCCAGCATTACGACGTGACCTTCCGCCCCGGCCTGCCGGCCGCCATCGGCGAGGTGATCACCACCCCGGTGGTGCTGTCGATCTATGTGCAGGACCGCGCTCCGTCCGCCCGTTTCACCGGCGACAGCTTCGTGCTGCCTGCCGGCGCGCGCCGCGGCATCCCGGTCGTCACCGTCAACATGAACGTCGCCGAAATGAAGCTCTACCGCATCGGCGACCGCTCGCTGACCCAGCTTCTGTCCGGCTATCAGTTCCTGCGCCAGCTTGACGGCTACGACATCTCCAACATTTCCGATCAGATGGGCGAGCCGGTCTGGCAAGGCCAGCTCGACATCGCCAACGACCTGAACAAGGAAGTCACCACCTCCTTCCCGGTCAACGAAGCGCTGCCGCAGCGCAAGCCCGGCGTCTATGTGCTGACCGCGCAGCCGGTCGATGAGAATGACAACGACTATGATTCGCGCGCCACGCAATGGTTCGTCGTCTCCGATATCGGCCTGTCGACCTATACCGGGCAGGATGGGCTGAACGTCTTTGCCCGTTCGCTCGGAACCGCCAAGCCGATATCAGGTGCTGAACTGACGCTGCTGGCAAGGAACAATGAAATCCTTGGCACCGCAACCACGGACGCGGAAGGCCGCGCCGTCTTCAACCCTGGACTGACGCGCGGCGACGGCGGCATGGTCCCAGCCGTGCTGACAGCCAAGCAGGGTGACAGCGACTTCGTCTTCCTCGACATGGGCCGCGCCGGCTTCGATCTTTCCGATCGTGGCGTCACCGGGCGTCCGGCGCCGGGCGCGCTCGACGTCTATGCCTGGACCGAACGCGGCATCTACCGCGCCGGCGAGGACGTCCATGTCGCGGCGCTTGCCCGTGATGGCGCGGCCAAGGCGGTCGAGAACCTGCCGCTGACCTTCATCTTCACCCGTCCCGACGGCGTCGAGAACCGCCGCATCGTCAGCGATGGCGTGTCGGCCGGCGGCCATGCCGTGGACCTGCCGCTCGACCCCAATGCCATGCGCGGCACCTGGACGGTGGCGATCCACACCGACCCCAAGCAGGCGGCGGTCGCTAGCCAGATGTTCCTGGTCGAGGATTTCGTGCCGGATCGCATCGAGTTCGACCTGTCCTCCGACAAGCCGGAGATCGCGCAGGGCGAAACTGCCATCGTCACCGTCGACGGCCGCTTCCTTTATGGCGCGCCGGCCGCGGGGCTGGCGCTCGAAGGCGAACTGACGCTGTCGACCATCCGCGACTGGGACCGCTTCAAGGGCTATTCCTTCGGCCTCGCCGACGAGCAGTCGGCGGAACCGTCAGTCACGCCGTTCACCGGCCTGCCGGTGGTCGGTGAAGACGGCAAGGCAACCTTCCCGGTTTCCGTCGACCAGTTGCCCTCGACCACCAAACTGGTCGATGCCAAGGTTACGGTCAGGATGCGCGAAACCGGCGGCCGCGCCGTCGAGCGCTCGCTCAACATCGGCATCCGGCCGCAAGGCCACATGATCGGCATCCGCCCGGATTTCGACGGTGACGAGGTGCCGCAAGGCGGCACGGCAAAGTTCAGCCTGATAGCCGTTGACCCCGACGGCAAGCGCGAGGCGTTGCAGGGCGCGCAATGGTCGCTGGTCAAGGTCGAACGCAATTACCAATGGTACCGCTCGAGCAATTCCTGGAACTATGAGCCGGTCACTTTCACCAAGTCGGTGGCCAATGGCCAGGTCGACCTGACCGCTAACGGCGAGGCCACCGTCTCGCTGCCGGTCGACTGGGGCCGCTATCGGCTCGAAATCGAGACCTCGGACCCGGAAGGCCCGGCGACCAGCTACGAATTCGACGCCGGCTGGTATGTCAGCTCCACCACAACCGAAACGCCTGACGGCCTGGAAATCGCCCTCGACAAGGACAACTACGCGGCGGGCGAAGTGGCCAAGCTCAAAGTGTCGCCGCATTTTGCCGGCGAGCTGCTCGTCAGCATCGGCGCCGACAAACTCTTGAAGACCGTCACAGCCAGCGTGCCGGCCGGCGGTAGCACCATCGACATCCCGGTCGGCAACGACTGGGGCGCCGGCGCCTATGTCACGGCAACGCTGTTCAGGCCGGGCGATGCGCAGGAAACCCGCATGCCGGCGCGCGCCATAGGCGTCAAATGGCTGAAGGTCGATCCGGGCTCGAAGAAGCTCGCCGTCACCTTGGCGCCGCCGGACAAGACCATGCCACGCCAGCAGCTGTCGATCCCGGTCTCCGTGGCCGGCGTGCAGCCGGGCGCCAACGCCTATGTCATGGTCGCGGCCGTCGATGTCGGCATTCTCAATCTGACCAATTACAAGGTGCCGGATCCGGAGACCTGGTTCTTCGGCCAGCGCATGCTCGGCCTTGAAGTACGCGACCTCTACGGCCGCCTGATCGACGGCTCGCTGGGCACGTCAGGCAAGCTGCGCACCGGCGGCGACGGCGCCAACATACAGTCGCAAGGCAACCCGCCGACCGAAAAGCTGGTCGCCTTCTTCTCCGGTCCGGTCCAGCTCGATGCCGACGGCAAGGCGCGGATCGACTTCGACATCCCGCAGTTCAACGGCACCGTGCGCGTCATGGCCGTCGCCTGGACCGAGGACGGGGTCGGCCATGCCCAGTCCGACGTGATCGTGCGCGATCCGGTGGTGATCACCGCCGGCTTGCCGCGCTTCCTGGCGCCCGACGATTCGGCCGTCATGCGGCTCGATGTCACCTACACCGACGGTCCGGAGGGCGACTATGCACTGTCGATAGATACCACCGGCAATCTTTCGACCGGCAGTGCCGCCCTGCCCGAAAAGCTGACGCTCGCCAAGGGCAAGCGGCAGACGCTGACCGTGCCGCTGATCGCTGAAACGCCGGGTGACGCCTCGATCACCATCAAGCTCGCCCATGCCGACGGCACCGCTGTCGAGCAGACGCTCTATGTGCCGGTGCGCCCGGCGCAATTGCCGGTGACCACCCGCATGGTGGTCGACCTCAAGGGCAATGGCGGGTCGCTGCGCGTCGACAAGGAGCTGCTGGCGGCAAGCCTGCTCGACGGCGCTTCGGTCAGCGTCGGCGTTTCGCAGGCGGCGGCCTTCGACGTGCCGTCGCTCCTGATGACGCTCGACCGCTACCCCTATGGCTGCGCCGAGCAGACCACCAGCCGCGCCATGCCGCTGTTGTATGTCAACGAGATGGCCTCGGGCGTCGGCATGGCCAGCGACGCCGACCTGCATGGCCGCATCCAGGACGCCATCTACAAGGTGCTGAGCTACCAGGCCTCGGCCGGCAGCTTCGGCCTGTGGGGTCCAGGCTCCGGCGACCTGTGGCTCGACGCCTATGTCACCGACTTCCTGACCCGGGCGCGCGAGCAGAAATACGACGTGCCGGCCCAGGCAATGAACCAGGCGCTGAGCAATCTGCAAAACGCGATCGGCTACGACCAGGACGTCAAGGATCGCGGTAGTGAGATCGCCTATGCGCTCTATGTGCTGGCCCGCAACAAGAAGGCCTCGATCGGCGATCTGCGCTACTATGCCGACACACAGCTCGAAGCCTTTTCCAGCCCGATGGCCGTCGCCCAATTGGCGGCGGGCCTGGCGCTCTACGGCGACACGCAGCGCTCGGAAGCCGCCTTCCAGGCCGCCCTGCAACTGGCCCAGTCGACCTCCGCATACGACTACTACAGGTCCGACTATGGCTCGCCGCTGCGTGACGGCGCGGCGATGCTGGCGCTCGCCGCCGAATCGAAGCCGGTACCGACGATCGTGCCGGCGCTGATCAAGCGGGTGACGCAGGAACGCGCCGCCGTCAGATGGACCAGCACGCAGGACGAGTCCTGGATGCTGCTGGCGGCCCGCGCACTGAAGGCCGGCAACGATTCGATCGCGCTGACCATCAACGGCGCGCCGCATGCCGGCGCCTATTCGGACCAGATCGCCGGCAGCGACCTTGCCGACAGTCCACTGACCGTCGCCAACACCGGCAGCAACCCGCTGCAGGCAGTCGTCACCACGGTGGCCTCGCCGATCCAGCCGCTGCCGGCCAGCGGCAACGGCTTCACCATCGGCCGCACCTACTACAAGCTCGACGGCACCGAAGCCAATGTCACGGAGGCGACCCAGAACGAACGCTATGTCGTCGTGCTCAAGGTCTACGAGCAGAACAAATGGCCGTCGCGGCTGGTGATCACCGATCTGCTGCCGGCCGGCTTCGAGATCGACAATCCGGGCCTGGTTTCCAGCGCCCAGTTATCGAACTTCTCCTGGCTGGCCCAGACCGACGCCGCCCATCTCGAATTCCGCGACGATCGTTTCGTCGCGGCCTTCAATCCGAACGATGGCGACGGCGACCGCAACATCACGCTCGCCTATGTCGTGCGCGCGGTGACGCCGGGCACCTTTGCCCATCCGGCGGCAACTGTCGACGACATGTACCGGCCGCAATATTCGGCACGCACCGCGACCGGCATGATGGAGGTCAAGGCGCCGTAAGGCAAAGATGGCGAACAGGAACATGGCGATGGCGCTGCCCCCCATTGCCCTGCCGGGCATTTCTCCCCGTAAGGAGACGGGGAGAAAGAAGCTTGCGCCGAAGTTTTCGCCAGCCTCGAACGTCGCAGAAAAGCCGCCAAGGGTCGCGACAGCCCCCTTCTCCCCGTCACTATACGGGGAGAAGGTGCCGGCAGGCGGATGAGGGGCAGCGCCGTGCTCTCCAAAAAATTCCTGCGCCGAGCAGCCATCGCCGCCGCCTCCCTCGCCGGCTTCCTCGTCCTGTCCGCCGCCACCCTTTGGCAGCTCGACCGCGCCTTTCCGCCGCCGCTGCCGGCCGAACTCACGGTGTCGACCGAAGTGCAGGACCGCGACGGCCAGCTGTTGCGGGCCTTCGCCACGCCGGACGGCTATTGGCGGCTCTCGACCCGCCTCGATCAGGTCGACAGGCAGTTCGTCGACATGCTGGTCACTTATGAGGACAAGCGCTTCTGGGGCCATCAAGGCGTCGACGTGCTGGCGCTGGCCCGCGCCGCCGGCCAGTTCGTGGCCAATGGCCGTATCGTCTCCGGCGGCTCGACACTGTCGATGCAACTCGCCAGGCTGACCGAACCGCGCGACAGCCGCAGCCTTGGCTCGAAGGTCAAGCAGATGCTGCGCGCCCTACAGGTCGAGCGGCGGCTCACCAAGCGCGAGATCCTCGAACGCTATTTGACGCTGGCCCCCTATGGCGGCAATCTCGAAGGTGTGCGCGCCGCCTCGCTCGCCTATTTCGGCAAGGAGCCGAAGCGGCTGACGGTCTCGGAGGCGGCCCTGCTCGTCGCATTGCCGCAATTGCCGGAAAAGCGCCGGCCCGACCGCAACCTTTCAATCGCCCACGCCGCCCGCGACCGGGTGCTGATGCGGATGGTTTCGTCAGGCCTGCTCGGCGAGCGCGAGGCCGCACGCGCCGCGCTCGACGACGTTTCCGCCATCCGCCGCACGCTGCCGGCGCTCGCCGCCCATGCCTCCAATGCGATGCTGCCCAGGGCCGTTCCTGGCCAGAAGCTGCGACTGACGATCCGCAAGAGCGTCCAGGAAGGGCTGGAACAGGTGGCCAGGGATGCCGCAATCAGGCTTGGCCCCCGCCTCTCCGTCGCCATGGTGCTGGCCGACGCCCGCACCGGTGAGATCCTCGGCGAAGTCGGCTCTGCCAACTATTTCGACGCCAGCCGCTCCGGCTGGATCGACATGACCAGGATCGTCCGCTCGCCCGGTTCGACGCTGAAACCGTTCATCTACGGGCTCGCCTTCGAACAGGGATTGGTCGCGCAGGAAACACTGATCGACGACAGGCCGACCGATTTTTCCGGCTACCGGCCGAAGAATTTCGACATGGACTACCAGGGCGACGTCAGCATTCGGCAGGCGCTGCAACTGTCGCTCAACGTGCCGGCGATCAGTGTGCTCGACGCGGTCGGGCCGGCGCGGCTGCTCGCGCGCTTCCGCCAAGTCGGCGTCGCGCCGATATTGCCCATCAACAAGGCGCCGGGTCTCGCCATCGGCCTTGGCGGCGTCGGCGTGACGCTGCGCGACCTCGTCCAGCTCTATGCCGGGCTTGCCAATGGCGGCAAGGCGCACACGCTGCATGACGGCACCGAGCCGGCGAATGCCGAACGCTCCACCGCTTCCATCCTCGACGATCAGGCGAACTGGCAGATCACCGACATATTGTCGGGCGTCAAGCCGCCCGAGGGTGCCGCCCGGCGCGGCATCGCCTACAAGACCGGCACCTCCTACGGCTACCGTGATGCCTGGTCGGTCGGCTTCGACGGGCGCTACGTGCTGGGCGTCTGGGTCGGCCGTCCTGATGCCGGCACGGTGCCTGGCCTGTCCGGCTATGTCTCGGCCGCACCGATCCTGTTCGAGGGCTTTGTCCGCTCCGGCCTGGCTACCGTGCCGCTGCCAAGCCAGCCGGCCGGCGTCGCCAGACCCAGGCGCGACGAACTGCCGGTGACATTGGCGCGCTTCGGTTCTGGCGCCGACGGGTTGGTCCAGGCGACGTCGACCGAGCCCGCGCCGACGATCATTTTTCCGCCCGACGGCGCCCGCGTCGATCTCGGCACCACTGCCGCCGACGCCACGCCGCTTGTGCTGAAGCTGCAAGGCGGCCGCGCCCCGTTCCGCTGGCTGGCCAATGGCAAGCCGCTGGTCGGCATCGACCGGCGGCGCACCGCGACCTGGCAGCCGGACGGCGCCGGCTATTCGACCCTGACCGTGATCGACGCGGCCGGGCGCGCGGCCAGCGTGAAAGTGTTCGTTGAATAGAATGCGCCAAGCGATTCAGCGCATTGCGTTTTGCGCCCTGCTGTCGGCTGCCGGTACCGCCCCTGTCTTGTCCGCAGACCTCCCCGCCGGCTTCGTTCGGCTGGCCGACATCGATCGCACCATCCGGCAGGACATCCGCTACGCCCGCACAGATAATTTCCTGCACCGCAAGGCAGCCGGCTACGACGCGCCGGTATGCATCCTCACCGGGCGAGCGGCGGAAGCGCTTTCCGGAGTCCAGAAAGCGATTGCCGCCGAGGGGCTGACGCTGGTCGTGTTCGACTGCTACCGCCCGGCGCGCGCCGTCTCCGACATGGGCGAATGGACTGGGGAAGGCGGACCACCCGACCCGCAATGGTATCCGACGGTCAAGCGCAAGGACCTCATCACCAAAGGCTATGTCGGCGAACTATCGACGCATTCGCGCGGCTCGACCGTCGATGTCGCCATCGCGCGAGCCGACCGCAAAACCGCTCCGAAACAGGCCTGCGGTGTATCAGATGCCGAAACGCTTGATTTCGGCACCGGCTTCGACTGTTTCGACCCGATGAGCGAAACGGCGCACCGTCCGCTCGCCGGGGAAGCAACCGCAAATCGCAAGAGGCTTGTCGAGGCCATGCGCGCCGGCGGCTTCAGGAATTATGCGCGCGAATGGTGGCACTTCACGCTGGAAAACGAGCCATTTCCAAAGCAGCGCTTCGATTTTCCCGTGACCGCCGACTAAACGCTGGCCGCTGCGAAGGCAATTCGCGCTCGCACCACATCCAGCCATTGCCGAGACGCGACCTGTCTCTAGATAGATCGCTTCATGAGCCCGAATCCGCACCGCAGCGTTGCGAGGAAAGAATTTCCTCATGAGGCCAAAGGTCGGCGAAAAATTGCTTCACAAGGCCAAAAAAAGCAACATTGAATGCATCTAATTTCTACCAATTCAGTAGATTGAGGTGATCTCAACGGAGGCGGAAATGACCAATCCTCGTTTCAGGAAACTGCTCGGCGCACTGGTTGCCACATCTGTCCAGTTCGGCACGCTCGGTTTCGCGTTTGCCGATACCACCATACTCAACGTGTCCTATGACCCGACACGTGAGTTGTACAAGCAATTCGACGAGGCTTTTGCCGCCCACTGGAAGGCCGAGACCGGTGAGACGGTAACCGTCCAGCAGTCACATGGCGGGTCGGGCGCGCAGGCCCGCGCCGTGATCGACGGCCTCGACGCCGACGTGGTGACGCTAGCGCTCGAAGGCGACATCAACGCCATCGTAGAGAAATCGAAGACGATCAATCCCGACTGGCGGACCAAGTTCGAAAACAATTCGGCACCCTACACCTCGACCATCATCTTCCTCGTCCGCAAGGGCAACCCGAAAGGCATCCACGACTGGGGCGATCTGGTCAAGGATGACGTCCAGGTGATCACGCCGAACCCCAAGACTTCGGGCGGCGCACGCTGGAACTATCTCGCCGCCTGGGCCTATGCCAACGCCAAGGATGGCGGTGACGAGGCCAAGACCAAGGAATTCGTCGGCAACCTGTACGCCCATGTTCCGGTGCTCGACACCGGTGCGCGCGGTGCGACGGTGACCTTCGCGCAAAAAGGCCTGGGCGACGTGCTGCTGGCCTGGGAAAACGAGGCCTATCTGGCGCTCGACGAATTCGGCGCCGACAATTTCGATATCGTCTACCCGCCGACCTCGATCCTGGCCGAGCCGCCGGTCGCCGTGGTCGACGCCAATGTCGATGCCAAGGGCACGCGAAAAGTCGCTGAAGCCTATCTAGGCTATCTCTACTCCAAGGAAGGCCAGACGCTGATTGCCAAGAACCACTATCGCCCGTCGAAGCCCGATTTGGTACCGGCGGAGGACCTCGCCAAACTGCCTGAGATCAAGCTGATTACCATCGACGATCCGCTTTTTGGCGGTTGGAAGAAAGCACAGCCTTACCATTTCGGCGACGGTGGTATATTCGACCAGATCTACAAGCCGGCCCAGTAGACCCAGTAAGCTAGATTCTAGATCAGGACGACATGACCACAGCACCCGCCAAGGCGGGGTGGCGGTTCAGACAGCCGAGCGTCATTCCGGGTTTCGGATTGACGCTCGGCTTCTCGCTTGCCTACCTCACGCTCATCATCCTCATTCCCCTGTCGGGGCTGATCTGGCGATCGGCCGCGCTCGGCTGGGCCGATTTCTGGGCGATCGCCACCGACCGCCGCACCATCAATGCGCTTGAAATCAGCTTCGGCACCGCCTTCTTTGCCGCCGTGGTCAATGTCGTCTTCGGCACGATCGTCGCCTGGGTGCTGGTGCGCTACAGCTTTCCTGGCCGCCGAATCGTCGATGCCATGGTCGACCTGCCCTTCGCGCTGCCGACGGCGGTGGCCGGCATCGCACTGACCACGCTCTACGCGCCGAATGGCTGGCTCGGCAGCCTGCTGGCGCCGCTCGGCATCAAGGTCGCCTACACGCCGCTCGGCATCGTCATCGCGCTGATCTTCATCGGCCTGCCCTTCGTCGTGCGCACCGTCCAGCCGATTATGGAGGAGATCGACAAGGAGGTGGAGGAAGTGGCCGCCACGCTCGGCGCCAATCGCTTCCAGACCATCGCCCGGGTTCTGCTTCCGGGCCTGGCGCCGGCCATCGTCACCGGTTTTGCGCTGGCTTTCGCGCGCGGTGTCGGCGAGTATGGCTCCGTCATCTTCATCGCCGGCAATCTGCCCTACAAATCCGAGATCGCGCCGCTTTTGATCGTCATCCGCCTGGAGGAATACAATTATGCGGCGGCGACCGCGATCGCGGCGATCATGCTCGCTTTGTCGTTCGTGATGCTTCTGGTCATCAATCTGGTGCAGACGTGGAGCCGCAAGCGCTATGGCTGATCCGGAGATCAAATCCTACACACCGCACCACGAAAGCCAGTCGGCGGCAGTAACCGAAAGCCGCCCGGCGAAAGCCGTGCTGATGATCGTGACCTTTGCCTTCCTCGGCATTTTCCTGCTGTTGCCGCTGATCGTCGTCTTCAACGAAGCCTTCGCAAAGGGCCTCAGTGCCTATACGGAGGCGCTGACCAACCTCGACACGCGCTCGGCGATCCACCTGACACTGCTGGTGGCGGCGATCTCGGTGCCGCTCAACATCGTCTTCGGCATCTCCGCCGCCTGGGCGATCGCCAAGTTCGAGTTCAAGGGCAAGGCCTTCCTAACCACGCTCATCGACCTGCCGTTTTCGGTCTCGCCGGTCATTTCCGGGCTGGTCTATGTGCTGTTGTTCGGCGCGCAAGGCCTGCTCGGCGCCTGGCTGAAGTCGCATGGCATCGTCATCCTCTTTGCCGTGCCGGGCATCGTGCTCGCCACCATCTTCGTCACCTTTCCCTTCGTCGCCCGCGAACTGATCCCCTTGATGCAGGAACAGGGCAATGGCGACGAGGAGGCGGCGCTGTCGCTCGGCGCCAATGGCTGGCAGGCGTTCTGGTACGTGACGCTGCCCAACGTCAAATGGGGGCTGCTCTACGGCGTCTTGTTGTGCAATGCCCGCGCCATGGGCGAGTTCGGCGCGGTGTCGGTGGTGTCGGGCCACATACGCGGGCTGACCAACACCATGCCGCTGCATGTCGAAATCCTCTATAACGAGTACAATGCCGCCGCCGCCTTCGCCGTCGCCTCGCTGCTTGCGGGCCTGGCGCTCGTCACGCTGGTCTTGAAAACACTTCTCGAAATGCGCTACGGCGCCGAGATCGCCGCGACGCGCGGACACTGAAAAAAGGGACGGTTGATGGAAGTTCGCGTTGCCAACGTGCGCAAGGAGTTTGAACGGTTTCCGGCCCTCCACGACGTTTCACTCGACATCAAGTCCGGCGAGTTGATCGCGCTGCTCGGGCCTTCCGGCTCCGGCAAGACAACGCTGCTCAGGCTGATAGCCGGGCTGGAGCGGCCGACGAAAGGAAAGATCTTCTTCGGCGAGGAGGATGCGTCGCAAAAGTCGATCCAGGAGCGCAATGTCGGCTTCGTTTTCCAGCATTATGCGCTGTTTCGCCATATGACGGTGGCCGACAATATCGGCTTTGGCTTAAAAGTTCGGCACGGGCCGTCGCGGCCGTCGGCGCAGGAAATCCGCCGCCGTGCCTCCGAGCTTCTCGACCTTGTCCAGCTTTCCGGCTTGGAGAAGCGTTATCCGGCACAGCTTTCCGGCGGCCAGCGCCAGCGTGTGGCGCTTGCCCGCGCCATGGCGATCGAACCGGCCGTGCTTTTGCTCGACGAGCCGTTCGGCGCGCTCGATGCCCAAGTCCGCCGCGAACTGCGCCGCTGGCTGCGCGACATCCACGACGCCACCGGCCACACCACGGTCTTCGTCACCCATGACCAGGAAGAAGCGCTCGAGCTCGCCGACCGCGTCGTGGTGATGAGCCAAGGCAGCATCGAGCAGGTCGGCACCGCCGATGAAATCTACGACACGCCGAACTCGCCCTTCGTCTACGGCTTCATCGGTGAATCGAGCGCGCTTCCCGTCAAGGTCGAGGACGGCCAGGTCTGGATCGCCGACCGCCCGATCGGGCTGTCCGCGCCGCATGCACCGCAAGGCGAAGCGACGCTGTTCTTCCGCCCGCACGATGTCGAACTGGTGGAGGAATGCAATGGCTGCATCGCCGGCACGGTCGCCGCCAGCCGCCGCGTCGCCGGCACCAGACGGGTGGAACTCGAAATCGGCGGCGAGCGTCAGCGGGTCGAGATCGAGCTGCCCGTCGACCATCCGGCGGCGCAGAAAAGCCGGGTGGCGTTCAGGCCGCGGCGCTGGAAGCTTTTTCCGGCTGCTTGATCCTCTATCCGGCCTACACCAGCCAGTTCTCGACCTTCAGGTCTTTGATCCGGTTGAACTCTGCCGTGTTGGCCGTCACCAGGGTAGTGCCCAGTGCGTAGGCGTGGGCAGCAATAAAAAGGTCGTTTTGGCCAATGGTCTGGCCGATGCGTTCCAACTCGGCGCGAATCGCGCCGTACTCGACATCCACCGGCACATCGAGCGGCAAGACAGGAATCTCAGCCAGCAATTCCTCGACTTTCTTGAGCATGACCGATCCTTTCCTGACGCAGCCATATCGCAGTTCCGAGGCGACGACGATGCTGGTACACACGGCGGCGTCTCCCACGCGCAGGATGGCGCTGGCGGCTCTGCCTGCCGGGTTTCGGATCATGTCGCTGATAATGTTCGTGTCCAGCATGAACCTCATTTAAAAAAATCCTCGGATTTGACAGGCATATCGTCGATCTCGGGGAAGTCCTCCTCGGGACCGAGCCGCGGCTCTTTCGCCCACTGCGCGAGCAGCCCCGTGAGGCCAGGTTTGCGGACCGGCTCGATGACCAAGCGGTCGCCTTCACGGCTGATCAAGACCTTTTCGCCGGGGAGCTCGAACTCGACAGGAATGCGCACCGCTTGGCTGCGATTGTTGCGAAACAGCTTCGCCTCTTTCGGTGGCGTTGTTGAATGGCGGCGCTGGGGCATGGCGACGGCTCCTTTGTATATACCATTTGTATATGCCAGATTACGCCATGACGCAATCGTCTTGCAGCACATGGGCACCGCTGCCCAGGTGAGCCTCGAACGCCCTGCGTGAAAGAAAATCCTAGCGACGGCCCGGAATGGGAACATTTTTCTCGCGATGATGTGGCGAAGCCGTTCTACGTGTCTCGTCGCCCATCATGCCTTGCCGCTATGGTTGGGTAATAAGCGCACTGCGTTGGAGGCCTGTTTTCATGAAGCGATTTTTGCTTGGCGTCGCCACATTGGCCGGCCTGTTCCTGGCATCCTCCCAAGCCTGGTCGGCCGACAGACTGCTGAATGCGTCCTATGATGTAGGCCGCGAATTGTTTGCGCAGGTCAACAAGGCCTTCATATCAGAGCACCCCGGCGTGGCCATCGATCAGTCGCATGCCGGGACGTCGGCGCAAGCGCGCGCCATTGCCGAGGGCCTCGGCGCCGATGTCGTCACCTTCAACCAGGTCATCGACATCGACTTCCTGGTCTCGAAGGGTCTTATCTCCGCCGACTGGCAGAAGGACTTCCCCGACAACGCCTCGCCTTTCTATTCGCTGCCGTCCTTTTTGGTGCGCGCCGGCAATCCGAAAAACATCAAGGATTGGAACGATCTCGTGCGCGACGACGTCCAGGTGATCTTCCCCAACCCGAAAACATCCGGCAATGCGCGCTACACCTATCTGGCGGCCACCGCCTACGCCAAGGAGGCCTTCAAGGATGACGACGCCAAGGTGAAGGAATTCGTCACCAAGTTGTTCAACAACGTCCCGATCTTCGACTCCGGCGGACGCGCCGCCACCACCACCTTCGTGCAGCGCGAGATCGGCGACGTGCTGATCACCTTCGAGTCGGAAACGCGCGGCGTCCGCAGGGAGTATGGCGATGACAAGTTCGAGCAGGTGACACCCTCGGTCAGCCTGCTGGCGGAGTTTCCGGTGGCGATCGTCGATACGGTCGCCGACGAGCATGGCACGCGTGACCTCGCCAAGACCTATCTCGACTTCCTCTACACGCCGCAGGGCCAGGACATCGCCGCCCGCAACGGCCTGCGGACTCGCGACGCGGCGGTCGCCGCCAAATACAAGGCCGAGTTTCCCGATGTCCGCCTGCTGACGGTGGAGGACGTCTTCGGCGGCTGGGCCAAGGTCAAGGTCGAGCATTTCGCAGCCGGCGGACTGCTCGACCAGACCTATGGTAGCCGCTGAAGCAAGCAATCTTCGAACGTGATAAGAAAGCCGGCTTTTGCCGGCCTTCTTCGTTTTCGCGGTCCGGAAAGGTGATTTCGCGCATTTTCGGGGCGGACCATCCAAAACGTCACGAAGAATCAACGTGTTTGTGCCTACCGTTCCATCGGACGGCTTGTTTTCGCGAAACTGCATCGCGCGACCAAAACGTCATGATTTACACACAAACAACCGCCAGATGCGGGGCGGTTGGGGTTTTCATGAACTGAATCGGGCATGCTTACCAAAAAAGGCAAATACGGCCTCAAGGCCCTCGTGCATCTGTCAGGCTTGCCGGTCGGCCAGCTCGCATTCGTCAACGACATTGCCGTCGCCAACAACATCCCGAAGAAATTCCTGGATGCCATTCTGGGCGAATTGCGCAATGCCGGCTTCGTCCAGAGCCGCAAGGGCAAGGAAGGCGGCTATCGCCTCGCCCGGCCGGCCTCCGAGATCAAGATCGGCCATGTCGTGCGTGTCCTCGACGGGCCGCTGGCGCCAATCCCTTGCGCCAGCCGCACCCAGTATCAGCGCTGCGAGGATTGCGACGAAGCGACATGCCAGGTCCGGAACATGATGCTGGAGGTGCGCCAGGCGATCGCCGAGGTGCTGGATAATCGCAGCCTCGCCGCGATGCGCGACGCCGACAATGACGATTTTCCAGTCGAACTGACGTCGCAGATCTAATCAGCCGCCGCTAAAGCGGGATCCGCGCCGGCGAAGCCGGCTCATGAATTCGCCTCAAACAGGCTCAAGACATCGCCGACGATGTCGGCGACCGGGCGCGTCGCATCGAGCGTCAATGCGTTCTCGTCGGCTGCCGGCGCTTCGAGCGTGGCGAACTGGCTGTCGACCAGGCTTGCCGGCATGAAATGGCCCTGGCGGGAGCCGACACGCTGCTTTGCGGTCGCGGGATCGATTTCCAGATAGAGGAAAACGATGTCTTGGCAAAAACCGCGCAGACGTTCGCGGTAGCTGCGCTTCAGCGCCGAACAGGCGGCGACCACGCCTTGCCCTTCGCCGATCGATCCCGCAATGCGCCGGCCGATCGCGTCGAGCCAGCCTTCGCGCAATGCGTCGGTCAGCGGCTCGCCTCTTGCCATACGCGCGACGTTTTCCGGCGGATGCAGCCGGTCGCCCTCGACGAAGATGGCACCCAACGCTGCGGCCAGCGCTTCGCCGACGGCCGACTTGCCACAACCGGCGACGCCCATCACCACGACGGCCGGTGCGGACCGGACGGCATCCCTCTGCATTTGTGCCTTTTCGTCCACGATGCGGGTCAGCGGCTGGCCGGCGCGCGGCCGTAAAGCAGGAGCATGGCGACGATGACGACGCCGTAGATGATCTGCCGGCCCGCCTCCGGCATCTGCATGACCGAAAGAATGGATTGCAAAAGCGTGATCAGGATGACGCCAGCGACCGTGCCGAGATAGGAGCCGCGGCCGCCGAGGATCGAGGTGCCGCCAAGCACGACCGCTGCGATCGACGGCAGGAGATAGGCGTCGCCCATCGACTGCGCCGCCTTGGAGGCATAGCCGGCCAGAAGCACGCCGCCGAAGGCGGAGAGCCCGCCGGACACGGCGAAGGCGATCAGCACCACGCGCCGCGTGTCGATGCCGGAGAGGTAGGCGGCGCGCTCGCGGTTGCCGATGCCGTAGACCGTGCGGCCGAAGCCGGTGCGGGTCAGCACGAAAACCATCGCAGCACCGATCAGCGCCCAGATGACGACCGCGTTGGGCACGCCCGGAATGGCAAAGCCGGTCGCCAGATAGCGCATCGCCGGGGTTGCCGAATCCTGCGGCGAGAAACCGCCCGTATAGACCACCATCAGCCCTTGCGCGACGGCATTGGTGGCGAGCGTGATGATCATCGAGGGAATGCGCAGGTAAGCGACGCCGATGCCGTTGACGATGCCGATCGCGACACCGCAGAAAATGCCGAACGGGATCGCCAGCGCCACGCCAACCGGGCCGTAGGCGGCCGCCGCACAGGCCATCATCGCGCCCGCCGCCACCGACCACGGCACCGACAGGTCGATCTGGCCGAGCAGGATGACCAGCATCATGCCGGTGGCGATGACGCCGAGAAACGAGGCCACCTTGAGCTGCTGCAGCAGATATTCCGGCGACAGGAAGCTGCGCGAATAGAGGCTGCCCACAAACAGCAGCAGCACGATGCAGGCAAAGGCGGTCAGCACCGCGGGGTCGGCGCGGCGGATGAATTTCGGCATGCGGCCAGCGATGCCACCAACGGTCGTTTCGCTCACAGGAACCACTCCAGCCGGTTGCGGACCCTGAACAGGGCGAAGGCGCCGAGGCTGACCGCGATCAGCAGGATGACGCCCTGGAACAGCGGCTGCCAGAGCGGATCGAAATCGAAAACGAAGAGCAGGTCGCCGATGGTGCGGAAGGCGAGCGCCCCGAAAATCGCGCCGATGGCGCTGCCCTTGCCGCCGAACAGTGAGACGCCGCCAAGCACCACGGCGGCGATCGAGAACAGCGTATAGGCATTGCCACTGGCATAGGCCGCCTCGCCCGTATAGGTGAAGAAGGTCAGGAACAGCCCGCCGATCGCGGCCAGCAGGCCGGCCAGCGCATAGGCGGCAAACTTGCCGCGGCGGATCGGCACGCCGGACATGTAGGCCGCCATCTCCGACGATCCCGCAGCATAGGCCGCGCGGCCGAGCACCGACCGGCTGAACGGCACCCAGACGACGAGCACGACGGCCAGCAGCACCACCAGGCTCGCCGGCACCACGCCGAACAGCCGCCCGGTCATCGCGTCGGCGAGATCCTCGTTGACCGAGCCGCCCGGGAAGGGTCTCAAAAGCAGCGCAATGCCGAAATAGACCGCGCCGGTGGCGATCGTTGTGACGATCGGCTGCAGCCGTCCGTAGATGACGATGGCGCCGTTGATCGCCCCGCACAGCAGCCCGGTGCCGAGCACCGCGACGACGCCGAGCGCGGTCTCGATGCCGGTGCCGATGACCAGCCATGAGGCCAGGCAGTTGGTCAGCAGGAAGATCATGCCGACGGAAAGGTCGATGCCGGCGGTGATCACCACCAGCGTCTGCGCCATGGCGACGAAGGCAAGCAGCACGCCCTTGTTGGAAGCCGTCTGCACGACATTGGCGGTAAAGCCGGCCGGATGGTTCGAGGTGTAGATCGTAAACATCACGATGAAGATGCCGAACGCCAGCAGCGTTCCGCGTTGTTCGGCAAGCCAATAGCGCCAATCCTTCACGCGTCCGCTCCTCGGGCTGGCGTCTTCGCCATGCCTCTAACAGGCATCTCTTCGCCATGGATGTTGAGCGCGCTGGCGATCAGCGCCCGCTCGGTGATCTCGGCGCCGACCAGCTCGCGCTTGACCGCTCCGTCATAGAGCACCAGCACCCGGTCGCAGCAGCCGATCAGCTCGTCATAATCGGTCGAGTAAAACAGGATCGCCGCGCCTTGGTCGGCAAGCTTGCGCATCAATTGATACAGTTCCTGCTTGGTGCCGACATCGATGCCCCGCGTCGGGTCGTTGAGCAGGATGATGCGCGGCTGCCGCATCAGCCATTTGGCGATGACGACCTTCTGCTGGTTGCCGCCGGACAGCGCGCCGACCGGAATGTCGAGGCCTGCCGTCTTGATCGCCAGCAGACCCACCATGTCGTCGATCAGCCGCTGCTCGGCGGCACGGTCG
Organism: Mesorhizobium sp. WSM4842; assembly: GCF_055901575.1. Lineage (NCBI taxonomy): Bacteria > Pseudomonadati > Pseudomonadota > Alphaproteobacteria > Hyphomicrobiales > Phyllobacteriaceae > Mesorhizobium > Mesorhizobium sp. WSM4842. Next base: position 3,543,647 of record NZ_CM148372.1, on the reverse strand, counting down.
ATGATGCCGGCCCTGGACAGCCGGTCGAGCGCGGCGAAGGAGAGGTTTTCGCGCACCGTCATAGGCAGCATCAGACCTTCCGTCTTGCGATCCTCCGGGATCAGCGCCATGCCGACCCGGTCATCCCGCGCCTTGGCCGGGCTGGCGATCGCCATCGGCTTGCCATCGATCAATATCTGGCCGCTGAGGCCGCGCAGCACGCCGAAGAAGGCCAGCAGCAATTCACGTTGGCCCTGGCCATCGAGGCCGCCGAGGCCGACGACCTCGCCTGCGTCGACCGTGAGCGAGATATTGTCCAGCCTGTCGGTCCAGGACAGTTTTCGCGCCTCCAGTACCGGAGCGGTGATAGCCGGCGCGCGCACCGGCTTCGTTGGGAAAATATGGCTGTATTCGCGGCCGATCATCAGCTCGACGACTTCATTGTCGCTCTTCGTGCCTGCCGCGTAGCTGGCGACGTTGCGGCCGTTGCGGAACACCGTGCACTGGTCGGCTAGCTCGGCGATCTCGTTCATCCGATGCGAGATGTAGAGCAGCGCCAGCCCTTCCGAGCGCAGCCGCTTCAAGACGCCGAAAATCTTCGCGACGTCGGCCGCGGTGAGCGCCGAGGTCGCCTCGTCGAGGATCAGGATGCGCGGCTTGCGTGCCAGCGCCTTGGCGATCTCGACCATCTGCCTTCTTGAAAGAGGAAGATCCTTGACCAGCGCCAGCGGATGGATGTCGGCAGCGCCGGCTCGAGCGAGGGCCTCTTCTGCTATGCGGCGCTGCGCCTTGCGGTCGATCATGCCGAAACGCCTGGGGGGATCGGAAATGACGATGTTGTCGGCGACGCTGAGTTCGGGGACGAGCGACAGTTCCTGGAAGATGCAGACGATGCCGGCCTGGTTGGCCGCGGCCGGCGACGCGAAGGTCACTTCGCTTCCGTCCAGCATCATGCGGCCTTCGTCAGGCGCGACGACGCCGGCCATGACCTTGATCAGCGTCGATTTGCCGGCGCCGTTTTCGCCGAGAATGGCGTGAATGCTGCCTGGTGTAACCGAAAGCTCGGCCTTTTCCAGCGCCCGCACACCGCCATAGCGCTTGGATATGCCCTCCATGCGGAAGAGCGGAACCGCACCGTCCATCGGCCCCTCCCAAGGCGCTTGTTCGTTAGGACCGGCGCCGCGGGATATCCCGCGACGCCGAGCGACAGTCTACTGGTTTTCCTTGCTCTGGCCCATGATTTCCTGCGCGGTGAAGTTGATGCCGCAGGTCGGGAAGGAGTTGCCGACGAAGAAATTGTCGGATTGGTCGGGGAAATAGTCCTCGCCTTCCTTGAAGTTCGGATCCTCGACGATCGCCAGCGGCAGCTTCACCGCTTGCGGGACGACCTGGCCTTCGAGCGCGGCAATCGCCGTCTTGATGGCGACCGCTACCTGGGCCGGGCCGGTTCCGGCCGACGAGCATTTCAGCCCCTCTGCGGCAAACTTCGCGCAGAATTTGCGAAAGCCATTCTCCGTTTCGCCGCCGAACGGCACGAACGGATGCTTGGCATCGATCATCGCCTGAACGATGCCGGTGTCGCCGCCCTGCCCGGTGATGCCGTCGAAGGGACCGTTGGTGGCGATCGCGTCGGCCGTAGCCTTTTGCGCCACGCCATCGTCCCATTTGCCGATGACTTCGGTGACCTCCCACTTCTTGCCGGAAGCGTTGAAAACCTCGTGGATGCCGTTATGGCGGTCGGTGTCGACCGACGTGCCGGCAACGCCGCGCACCTCAAGGATCTTGCCACCATTGGGCACATGCTTGACCAGCCAGTTGGCCCACAACTCGCCAAGGCCTTTCTGGTCGACATTGACGTTGATGGCGTCCTTGGTGTCGAGAATGTTGTCGAAGGCGACCAGCACGACGCCGGCTTCCTTGGCGCGCTTGATGACCGGTCCGAACGCTGTCGGATTCTGCGCGTTGACGACGATCGCGTCATAACCGGAATCGATGAAGTTGTTGATCGCCGAAATCTGCGCCGGCACATCTTCGCCGGTCGACACGACCTTGAATTCCTTCAGTTTCGCCGCGACCTCCGGCTGCGCCGCATAGGCCTTCGCCGTCTGCACCATCTGGATGCGCCAGGTGTTGGCGATGTAGCCATTGGCGAGCGCGATGCGGTACGGGCCTTCCTTCTTGGGGAACTTGAAGAACTGCGTGTCGGCCGCCCACGGCGCGAAGCAGTCCGGCTCGGCGGACGGGCCTTTGACGATTTCGGCTTCGGCGAGCGCCGACGAGCTCAGCATGACGAATGCAGTGGCGGCAACGATGCCACCAACAAGTGACTTGAACATCGATATTCCTCCCAGTTGCAGTTTTTGATTGCTCTTACGCATGTCGCGCGTCCGGCCCGGCACCTCCCGCCTTGCCCCTCGCGCCTTTCAGGCGGCCGAATGCCGACCCGATCTCCTCCCTTGTCGCTCGGCTAACCGAAGTAAAAACTATCATATTATACATAATAAACAAGCATGAGCTGTCGCTTATATATAATAAACAGACTTCGGCTTTGCCGCGTGCTTCCTCCCAAAGGCAGATGGTAGCGCTACCCATGACGCCGTGTAAAGCGTCATTTCGCGATGCCTGGAAGTGCTTTCAGCGGGCAGTGCTCTCGCGGCACCTGAGCTCGAAGCCGAGGTCGACGACCGGCTCTTGCGGCCGCTTGCCTGCAATCGCCGCGAGCGCCATCGCGACCGACAGCCGGCCGATCTCGTAGCGAGGCGTCCGGACGCTGGTGATGGATGGAAAAGCCACTTCCATCATGTCGAGATCGTTGAAGCCTGTGATGCCGATCGTCTTCGGCACGGCGATCGAGGCGCGGTGGCACTCAAACAGTACGCCGAGCGCAATGTCGTCATTGTTGCAGAAAACTCCGTCCAGCGTCGGCACCTTGGCCAGCGCGTCACGAAACAGTTCGCGCCCGAGCGTCACGCTGGACGGCACCGGCGTGGTGGTGATCAGCCGCGCGTCGAACAGACCGGCCGCCTCCATCGCCGCGCGATAGCCGGCCAGTCGACGCTGCGAGCGTGGGTCCATGCGCGCGCCGATGAAGCCGATGCGGCGATAGCCCGTTTCGATCATGTGCTCCGTCGCCGCCTTGCCGCCGTCGAAATGCGAGAAGCCGACCATCATGTCGACCGGATCGGGCCCGGTCTCCATGACCTGCACCACCGGACAGCCGGCCGTCTCGAGCAGTCTTCGCGACGTTGGCGTCTGGTCGATGCCCGCCACGATCAGCGCCGCCGGGCGCTGCGGGCCGAACACCTGCAGCAGCCGTTCCTCCTCGAGGCCGGAATAATGGGTATTGCCGAGCTGGATGCGGTAGGAACTGTCGGACAGGCTGTCATAGATGCCGCGCAGCACTTCGGCAAAGACGCTGTTGGTGAGCGACGGCACCAGCACGCCAAAGACCTCGGCGCGCGCCGAAGCCAATGCTCGCGCATTCGGGTCGGGCAGATAGCCGAGTTCATCGACGGCCGCCTGGATCTGGCGGCGCAGATCCTCCGAAACACGCCCCGGCTCGCGCAAGGCGCGGGAAACCGTGATGGCGCCGACGCCGGCCATACGCGCGACATCGGCAATCGTCGGACGGCCGCCGCCGCGGCGCGAGCGCGGTTTGGTCATAGCCTTGTCCCGAACGCGGCGCCTTCGCCGAAGCGCGGCCGCGAAATGCTGTTCAGCGTCTTTGCCACTGTCGCCATGCCAACCCGACTTGCCGCACCCGTCTGGCGTCGCGCAGCCTTACCCCATTGTCAAGCGAACCGGCCAGGACAGCTACCCGAACTCGGGTAGCGCCACAGTTGGAATTTCGGCTGTGGGTGGGTTCGCGGGCGTCTTGTCGTCCACCGTGCTCAGGCTTCTACGCCGTGCGTCGTCCGCTGCGCCACCTCGTGGCATAGGGCAACGCGAACAAGTAGAGACCGCTGAGCATGAGCAAGCCGAGCGGGATCAGCGGCATGAGGTACACCCAGTAGGCGGGCTCGACACCTACGCCCAAGGTGATGAAGATGGCAGCGACGACCGCCGTAAAAATGATCGACAGCCAGCGGTGGAATTGCCGAATCCACGTGTTCCAGTTCATGAGCACCTCCTCTGAAGACGAGCTGAAGCGGATCGGGTGACCCGCTTGGCGCCAGCCTTCTTTGCAAGCTTGTTTGATTTGATGACGTCTCGTTGGCCATGCCCGTTGGCGCCGGCACGCCTTACTCTATCCGCGCCAGGACCTGCTCCAGGTTCGCTAGGAACCGCTGCCATCCGTATTGGGCACCCTGGTAGTACTGCTGCTGATCCGGCCGGAAGCCCAACTGCTCCATGCGCAGATGGGTCCCCGTGCTCGTAGGGGTGAGCGTCCACGTGACGACACTTTTGAGATCCTTGGTATCCCACGTGTAAGACAGCGTCTTGTTGGGCTCGACTGCCTGGACCTGACAGTCGACCGCGCCCCAGTCCGCGCTAAGATTGAAACGGTGACCCTCATCTGGCTTGAAATCGTTCTTCATCAGCCACTCCTCGATCAGGTGTGATTGCGTGAGCGCGCGCCAGATCTTTTCCGGCGGAAAAGCGACCTCCCGTTCGACGACGACGGCGCGCGTTTTGGTCTCAGTATTGGTCATTGGTCCATCCTTTTGAGCAAATCTTCGAGGTTGTCGAACCGGCTTCGCCAGAACCCAGCCATTTGGTTCGTCCAGTCTATCAGCGGCGCCAAGGCGCCGAGCTCCGCGCTATAATGCGTGTTGCGGCCTTCATGACGGTCGCGCACCAACCCGGCCTGCTTCAGCACCCCAAGATGCTTTGACACGGCCGGTTGCGAGACGCCGGCCCGAGCGGTCAGGGCCGCGACGGTCTGGTCTCCGTCGCGACACAGCCGCTCGAAGATGGCCCGTCGCGTCGGATCGGCAAGCGTTTTAAAGAGGATCTCGTGGGGCTGTGGCATCGTGATCGATAACTCGTTGGCTATTTATAAACCAATAACCACCGAGATATGTGTAAGTCAAGCAGGAACGTGGACCGGAATCCGCGTCTCAGGAGCCACCGCCCATGTCTTGCTACCACCGATTGCGGACTGTCATCGACTAGTCAGCGAATTTCCGCTCGGGGTCGTGAGCCGAAATTCAAAGGGTCAGTGCTCAGGCCATCGCCGCGGCGCTGCGCCGCGCTTTCCACAGCAACAGCACCATGGCCGCTATGTTCAGCAGGTTCCAGGCGATGCCGTTGAGGAACGCGGCGGCGTAGGAGCCGGTCAGATCGTAGATCCAGCCCGACATCCAGCCACCGATCGCCATGCCGAAGATGGTTGCCATCATGACGATGCCGACGCGCTGGCCGGCCTCCTTGGCGGGCATGTATTCGCGCACGATGATGGCATAGCAAGGCACGATGCCACCCTGCGACAGGCCGAAGACCAGCGAGACGACGTAAAGCGACGCTAGCCCGTCGAAGCGGATGTAGAACAACAGCGACAGGGCTTGCAGCACCGAGCCGATCAACAGGGTTTTCACGCCGCCGATGCGATCGGCAAGGAAGCCGGACGCCAGCCGGCTGACGACGCCCGCCGCCAGCATGATCGACAGCATGTCGGCGCCACGCGCCACGCCGTAGCCGAGGTCCATGCAATAGGCGACGATATGGACCTGCGGCATCGACATCGCCACGCAGCAGCCAAGGCCGGCGACGACGAGCAGCACCTGCAGGGCTGCCGGTGACAGTGAGATCGGCTGGACGGGCCGGCTGCCGGGAGAACCGGGAACGGCGGCATGTGGTGCGCCGCGCCTGAGCAGCAGGATCAGCGGCACCATGGTCGCGAGGCAGACGACGCCGATCCCGGCATAGGTGAAACGCCAGCCTTCGGCCTGCATGACAAAGGGCATCGCCAACGGCCAGATCGCCCCGGCGAGATAGTTGCCGGCGGCGGCAGCCGTCACCGCGACGCCGCGGCGGCGGTTGAACCAGTGCGAGATGTCGGCGATCAGCGGCCCGAAAATCGCCGAGGTGCCGACGCCGATCAAAAGTCCCTGGACAAGAGTGAACTGCAGGATCGAAGTGGTCAGCGACGCCAGCAGGAAACCGGTACCGAGCGCCACCGAGGCAATGAGCGCCGGGATCCAGTAGCCCATGCGGTCGATGGCGCGGCCGACCAGCACATTGCCGGCGGCGAAACCGACCATGGTCGCGGTATAGGGCATCGACGCGGCGGCGCGATCGACGCCGAATTCCGCCTGCACGGCGGGCAGCACCACGACCACCGCCCACATGCCGACGCCGCCGATCGTCGCCAGCAGCACGGAAATGCCGAGCCGCATCCAGGCATAGGCGCTGTCGATGCCGCGGCTGCTTGCCTGGCTGGAGACGGTTGTGGTCAAGGCGTTTCCTGTCCGCGATTCTGCAAAATCGACCGGTTCGACACCACTATCGGTGCATTGGCGGCGCCGTGCAGCGCCACGACAGGCAAATCCGTGGCTCCAGGGATTCGAGCTGCGGTGGAACAGTGGCTGCCGTCCCGGAGTTTTATCAACGCACCAATGGAAGGAGTTTGTCATGACCGCGAAAAGGAAATGGTCGGCCGAGGTCACCGAGCACAGCGACGCGCTGGACCTCGAGGAACATATCTTCGAATCCCACGATCCCAAGAAGATCGCAGCCTCGCTGAAGCGATCGGCCGAACACAGCGAGCGGCGCAAGGCCGAGCCGTTCCAGTCCGCCATGTCAATGCTGAATTTCTACATCAACCGTGCCGGCAAAAACCTGCCGGCCGAGCAGAAGAGAGTGCTGGAGGACGCCAAGGACGAGCTGCGCGCCGCGTTCGGGCGCCCGAAACAAGATTAGAGGATCGACTTTACCTCGACTTGATGACGCCGTCGGTGTTGGCCAGGAGCTTGCGTACCGCGTTGCGCGCCGCATCCGGCCGCTGCAGGCGGATGTTCTTTTCGATCGCTTCGTGCAGCTTCTGCGCGTGCTGCAAATCGTCCAGTTCCCGCGTCGTATAGGCGAACAGATGATCGAACGCCGATTCGATCAGCACGCCGAGCGGCACCAGAAGATCGTTGCCGGATGCACGCAGGATGGCCAGATGAAAACGCGTATCGGCGCGCGTGCGCTCCTGCAGCGTCGTCGCCTCCCCCATCTCCCGGCAGGCCTGGCTGATCTCGGCCATCTGCTCGTCTGTGCGCCGCATGGCGGCAAAGGCGGTCGCTTCCGGCTCGATGATGTGGCGGAACTCCTGCACCGTTTTCAGGAACACCTCGCGGTCGGGCGATGTCGCGTACCAGGCGAGCACATCGCGATCGAGCAGGTTCCAGCGCTCTTTCGGCTCGACCCAGCTGCCGATCTTCGGGCGCGAGGCCAGCAGGCTCTTGGCCATCAGCATCTTGATCGCTTCGCGCACCGCCGAGCGGCTGACGTCGAAGGTCTCGGACCATTTGGCTTCATTGGGCAGGATGGTTCCCGGCGGATAGTCGCCGCGCACGATCCTGAGACCGATTTCGTTGGCCAGCGACGCATGCACGCTCGACCCAGGCATACGCGCCGCGTCGGCGCGACGCACGACTGCCGGGCGCTCGGCGGACGCCGCCTTGGCCGGTGTTTTTCTCTTATTCGGCTTGCCGTCCCGCATGCGTTCACAAAGTCCGGATTCCGAAAGCTGTCAAGCACGGGGAAAGCCTCGGGCTGCAATGCCTGCTTCTGTGCACAGATCAGCCCGGATGCATCGACCTCGTCATGTCGTCTTGACGTATTTCCGCCAGCTGTGTTCCGGGCGGAATCCGAGCATATCCCGCGCCTTGCGGTTGGAGAGCAGCGTTTCGTATTCACCAAGTTCGCCCTTGACCGGCACGCCGGGATAAAACCGCTTCAGCAATTCGGCCGTCGGCAGGTCGGACGAGGTGTCGTCATTGGCGGCATTGAACACCTGATAGCCGAGCCCGTCCTTTTCGATGGCGCGCAACGTGATCTGGCCGAGGTCGCGCGCATCGACATAACTCCAGGCGATCCGCTTGCGGAAACCCGGATCGGCGAACCATTTCGGAAACAGCGAATATTCATGCGGCTCGATGACGTTGCCGATGCGCAAAGCGTAGATGTCAATGCCGCTGCGCAGCGCGAAGGCGCGCGCCGTCTTCTCGTTGACGATCTTCGACAGCGCGTAGCTATCCATCGGATCGACATCGTACTCCTCGTCGAGCGGGAAATGTGTCGGGTCGCGCGGCTCGTTGGCGAAGACCAGCCCATAGGTCGTCTCGCTGGAAGCGATCACCACCTTGCGGATGCCGAGCTTCACCGCCGCCTCGATGACATTGTAGGTGCCGAGCGCGTTGATGCGGAACACCTCGTTGTCGGGCGTGATCATGATGCGCGGGATCGCCGCGAAGTGCACCACGGCATCGACCGGCTGCGCCCGCAACGACGGGTCGAATTCATGCAGGCCCATATAGCTCGACAGCGCATTGAACACCTGCCCGCTGTCGGTGATGTCGGTGACCAGCGTGCGCACCTTGGGATTGTCGAGCGGCTTGGTGTCGATGTTGAGCACCTGACAGCCCTGCTCGACCAGATACTGCACGACATGACGCCCAGCCTTGCCGCTGCCGCCGGTGAACATGATCCGCTTCGTCATTTTGCTCTCCACATTCCCTGGAATACATGTGTATTGTCAGACAATATGGCATTCCGCAATCGCCTGCCAACCGCCTGCGGCGAAAACCGGCTTCAACAATTCGCCTGCCAAAGTGCAGCGCCGTCATCGATATCAGCAACACAGGACGACACGACATGAATACGACTGCCGCGAGCGAAAAGATCGGCTTCATCGGACTTGGCTTGATGGGCCACGGGATCGCGAAGAACATCGTCGATAAGGGCTATTCCCTGACGTTTCTCGGCCGCAAGAACCGCGCGCCGGCGGAAGACCTGCTTGGCCGGGGTGCGGAGGAAGCCGCGACCTCGCGCGACGTGGCAGTGGCATCTGATATCGTCTTCATCTGCGTCACCGGCTCGCGCGAGGTCGAAGCTATCATACGCGGGCCCGGCGGCCTCAAGGAAGGCCTGAAGAAGGGTTCGGTGGTCGTCGATTGCTCGACCTCGGATCCGACCTCGACGGTAACGCTTGCCGCCGAACTCAAGGCGCTCGGCGTCGACTATGTCGATGCCCCGCTGAGCCGCACGCCGAAGGAGGCGTGGGAAGGCACGCTCGACGCCATGGTCGGCGCGTCGGACGCGGTCTTTGCCCGGCTGAAGCCGGTGCTCGACACCTGGGCCGGACGTATCGTCCATATCGGCGACACCGGCGACGGCCACCGTATGAAGCTGCTCAACAATTTCATCTCGCTGGGCTATGCGGCGATCTATTCCGAGGCGCTGGCGCTGGCGCAGAAGGTCGGCATCTCGCCGCCGCGCTTCGACAGCGTCATCCGCAACGGCCGCATGGATTGCGGCTTCTACCAGACCTTTATGCGCTGGACGCTGGAAGGCGACCGCGATGCGCACAAATTCACCATCGCCAACGCCTTTAAGGATCTCACTTATCTCGAATCGATGGCGGGTGCCGCAGGCATCGCCAACCCGCTCGGTAATGCCACCAAGAACGCCTTCGCCGGCGCATTCGCCGCCGGGCCGGCCGATCAATATGTGCCGATGCTCGCCACGCATATCGGCAAGATCAACGGCGTCGACCTGACGCCGCCTACAGCGCCACGCGGACGATAAGACGCGCAATGAAGGCTGCAGAGCCGACATGGAATTTTCATGAGCCCAAAGCCTGATTCATTGCAATAGAACCAGGCGCTATGCTCCTGTTTGATCATCATCTTCCGAACCGAACCTTTAGGACTATCATCTATGGGCAAACCCGATCAGCCAGCGCAAATGGCCAAGATGGGTAGAATGTTGCCATTCATCTCGACGATGAGAACGAGCAAGTGGCGCCAATTGCCGACCTTGCCAGCGACGCCGGGAAGGTAAAGTCTCGGCCCCAAGGAGGCGCTGGCGAAGGAACCATCCCTGCGTTGGTCGACAAGGTGAGCGCTGTGGAAGGCGACGAACCGGGTGCGGGCGCGAAGCCTGCTACCCGGGCTTGTGACAAAGTCGATCGAGCACGTCGCGAAGCGCAGTCGCGGCTTCCTCTCGCTCCCCAGCAGACATCAGCTCGGGTTCAGCCTCCAGGCTGAGATGCGGCAGCACGGTTCGAACGGCGCTGCGGGCGGCGACCATATTGGCCTTCAGATCGAGGACGCGATAGGTGGCGACGGGATAGGCGATGCCCCTGACCTGGATGTGTCCCAGTTCCACGCAGGCGATAGTGTCCTTCACTTGCGCAAATGTCTCATAGGAAATGAGCACGGCGCCCGGCGGCGCCTCCTGCTCGAGGCGTGAGGCGAGATTCACGGCGCCGCCGATGATCGTGTAGTCCATCCGGTCTTCGCTGCCGAAGTTGCCGACGGTGCAGTAGTCGGTATGGATGCCGATGCGGCAGCGCAGCGGCGTTTCGATGCCGATGTCACGCCAGATTTCGGCAAGGTCGGTCATCCGCTTCTGCATGGCGAGGGCCATCTCGACGCAGGCGAGCGCGTCCTCCTTGACACCGCGAGTCTCCGGATCGCCGAAAAACATCAAAATCGCGTCACCGACATACTTATCGATCGTCGCGCCGTGATCCGAAGCAATTTTCGACATTTCCGTCAGATAGTGGTTGAGGAGCTGGGTGAGATCCTCGGACTCCATCTTGTCAGTGGTCTCGGTAAAGCCAGCGATGTCTGAGAAGCATATGGTCAGCTTCTTGCGCTGGCTGGCGATCCTGACGTCCTGACGGCCGGAAAATATCGATTTGTACACCTGCGGCGCGAGATACTTGGCCAGCTTGTTGGAAAGCGCCTCGAGAGCCGCGGACTTCTCGGCGAGGTTTTCCTCCCGTTGCTTCAGCTCCGTGATGTCCGAGTAGACGGCGACCGTTCCGCCGCCGGTGATCCGCCGCTCGCCTATCATGATCCATCGTCCATCGCCGCGCCGTTGCACCCAGGGGTCGCCAGGGTTGCGGTGCCGGGAGAGCCGCTCGGCGACCCATTCCTCGACCCGCCCCTCGGCATCCTTGATGTAGCCGCGCTCAGCGGACCGGCGGATGATCTGCTCGAATATCGTGCCGGGCGTCATTTCCTCCAGGCCGGCGTAGAGCAGTTCGCGATAGCGGCTGTTGCTGAGGACGAGCCGGTCCTCCCGGTCATACAGCGCGAAACCCTCAGAGATGCTCTCGATGGCGTCGACGAGCCGCTGGCGCGCCTCGGCGACCTCGCGCAGGTTCTTTTCCTCGACCTCGACCGCGGTGTCCCGGAACAGCCTGAGCGCCTCGGCCATGCGGCCGATTTCGTCTCGGCCGGCGGCAGGTAGGTGCGCTCGAAGATTGCCGCCAGCGATCGCGAACATGCCTTGGCTCACCGCCCCCAGCCGGGCGAGAAGGCTTCGGTCAACATAGAGCCAGACCACCAGAACCGAACTCAGAAGGCTGAGGAAGGCGGAGCCAAGGACAACTCCGGTGCCGTAGCGCTGGACGACCGCGGCTTCGAGACCGGACGCGGTGATCTCGCGGTCCGCCGCGACGACCAGCCGATCAACGGCAGCGGTGAGGCTGCGCGACAGCCGATTGTTTTCGCCGAGAAGCTTTTCGCCCTGCGCCAGGACGGCGAGCTCGTCCTGGCGGGCCTTGGGGATGCTCTTTTCGCCATCGATCAGCGCCTTAAACTCGTCCACCCGTTGTCGGAAGCGGACCTGCAGCTTCTCGTCGATCTCGGCTGAGATCGTTTCCAGAGCGGCAAGGGACCGGCGCAGCGGAAACAGGATCAACGCCAGATCGCCCGGAGTCGACGCGTCCGCCGTCCTGATCAGAGCGTCGTTGACCGCCGACATCTCCTGGTGCGCCCTCTGTTGGGGGACGTAGGCTGCAATCGCCTGGACGAGATCGGCCATGACCGCCGCGCTTCGATCCGGCGCGAGCGATGCGTCGGCCGCGGCCGCCCGCCACTGCGCGAGCCTGGAATTCATCACCAGGATGCCGGGGGCCACGAGACGCTGGCCTGCAATTGTCGTCGCCGACAAGCGGCGCAGCAGCTCTTCCTTGCGCGCGACCACGGCGAGGCGCGTGGCAACAAGGTCGTCGAGAGCGTCGAGGTTGCGCCTGAGACCGAGCACCGCAGCCTCGATCTCAGCCACCGCTGGCGTTCCAAGCGCGGCACCCTTGAGCGCGGCCAGCAGCTCCTCGAGTCGCGTCATCTCGACCCCGATCGCGGCCGAGACTTCGTTGTGCCGGGCTTTGCTAGTCGACGTCAGCACGGCCGGCGCAATGGCCGCGACCCGCTCGGCCTGGCGCGACAGCTGGAGGGAGGCAAGCGCCGACGGCACCCGATCCCTGGTGATGCGGTCGACGACGTCGCCGACCTGGAGAAAGGCATACAGGGCAGCCGCTGTTGCCAGCACTGCGAAGGCGCTGATCCCGAAAAAAGCCAGCAGCAGGCGGCCGCGTATGCCGAGGCGTTCAAGCATCGCGGCAACGCTTTGATCCGAATGAACCCGCTAACGTGGTCTGCATCAGATATCTCAAGCGGCGCACCGTCGAATTGGCCCTTACTCGACCGGCACGTACTCTCCACTTCGCCAGACGTACCATACCCAGTTCTGGGTCGAGAGATCGCCCTTGTCGTCGAAATCGATCGAGCCCAGGACAGTGTCGAACTCCTGCCCGCGCAGGGTCGCGATGACCGTCGCCAGCTCCAGCGAACCTGCCTTCTCGACCGCCTGCGCCCAGACCTGGACGGCAGCGTAGCTCAGCAGCGTGTAGCCTGCGGGCTCGAAGTTTTCGGCACGGAATCGCTCCACTACCGGAGCCGCTTCGGGGTTTCGCCGTGGGTCCGCGGAGAACGTGAAGAGGGTCCCCTCGGCCGCGGGGCCGGCGATCAGGGCAAATTCCTCGGTCGCCAGGGCATCGCCGGAGATGATCTGAACCGCGTAGCCGCGGTCGCGTGCGGCGCGAACAATCAGCGCAACCTCGGCATGATACCCACCGACATACAGCACGGCGATGCCAGCGGCCTGTAGTGCAGCGACCTCGGCCGAATAGTCGTCCTTGCCTGGGGTGTACGCGTCGTAGACAGCTTCGGTCACGCCCCGCTTGTTCAGCTGCTTTCTGGTCTCATCGGCGAGACCTTTCCCATATGTCGTGCTGTCGTGAAGGATCGCGACCTTCTTGTCGCTCCAGTGATCGGCTAGGTGGTTGCCGGCCACGATTCCTTGCGTATCGTCGCGACCAATGACGCGGAAGACGTTGGCCCGACCCTGTTCGGTCAGCTGCGGATTGGTCGATCCCGGCGAAATCTGCAGAACTCCCGCCGCCTCGTACACCTTCGATGCCGGGATCGAGGCTCCGGAGCAGTAGTGACCGATGACGAGCACCACGCCATCAGCGACCAGCTTCCGGGCTGCCACCACCGCCTGTTCGGGATCGCAGAAATCGTCGACCGCGATTAACCCCACCTGCTGGCCGAGAACGCCGCCCGCCGCATTGAAGTCGGCAACAGCCATCTCTGCCCCACGCTGCCCCTGCTCGCCAATCCAGGCGAGCCGCCCCGTCATCGCGGCCGAAACCCCGACCAATACCTCCGCCCGCGCGGGGCAGATGAACAACGCCGCGAGCGCCACAAAAGCCACTGTGATGATACGGTGCATGGATGACACCCCAAGCGTGTAGTTTACGCCAATCTCGTCAACGCCGACAGTCCTTTCCGCGAACGTGGATATCTTGGCTGTTCCTGCAGCGCACTCGTCTCGTCGTTGATTAGGCTTCTACCTGGATTTGCCATATCCCTGCGCGGGTTAGTTGACGGCTAAAGCGCTCGCGCTTGCCGAGGTTCTCAACAAAATCGGGCCTAAGCGGTTGTTGCCATCGCGTGCTACGAAGTGGATTGCCCCCTTTGCAGACATTCCGGCCCGACCTACGAACGTCGCCTTCGGGTCATGGGCGGGAGTTCGGCCGAGCGCGAACGAGTTTCCGCTTAGAGCCGAACTTTCCGTTCAGAGCGATTGGGTTTGACCTTACCGCCGCGACCGCCCGATAACGTCGTCGGTGTTGGCGAGCAGTCTGTGCACCGCGGTGCGGGCTGCAGCCGGCCGCTGGAGCCGGATGTTCTTCTCGATCGCCTCGTGCAGTGACTGTGCCCGCCGCTGATCGCTGGTCTCGCGGGTGACGAAGACGAACAGGTGGTCGAGCGCGGATTCGATCAGCACGCCGAGCGGCACCAGGAGGTCGTTGCCCGACGCCCGCAGGATGGCGAGATGAAATCGCGTATCGGCGCGGGTGCGCTCGGGCAGCGTCGCCGCCTCGCCCATCTCCCGGCAGGCCTGGCTGATCTCGGCCATCTGCTCGTCTGTGCGCCGCATCGCGGCAAAGGCGCTGGCTTCCGGCTCGATGATGTGGCGGAATTCCTGGACGGTGCGCAGGAACATTTCGCGATCGGGCGCCGTCGCGTACCAGGCGAGCACGTCGCGATCGAGCAGGTTCCAGCGCTCCTTCGGCTCGACCCAGCTGCCGATTTTGGGGCGTGATGCCAGCAGGCTCTTGGCCATAAGCATTTTGATCGCTTCGCGAACCGCCGAGCGGCTGACGTTGAAAGTCTCGGACCATTTGGCCTCGTTGGGCAGGATGGTTCCCGGCGGATAGTCGCCACGCACGATCCTGAGGCCGATTTCGTTGGCCAGCGACGCATGCACGCTCGATCCGGGGATCAGCGCCGCGTCGGTACGGCGCGCGCCGGGCGGACGGGCAGCCTGTGCCTTGACCTTGGCCCGTGCCTTGACCGTTGTAGGTCGCTTTTTCAATCTTGCGTCCGACATCCATGTTCCCCGGCACAGGCTGAACTCAAGGCGCGGCAAAGCAGGAGCGGTTCGCCCCAGCACTGTCACCTCGCACGTTTCGTGAACCGGTGTGACGGGGCGCCCGGCCAGCGGACGCCCCGAAACCTGCGAACCTACTTCTGGATGCAGGTATCGACCGTATCCTTGGTGCACTCGTCGAGACCGGTGAAGACCGGATCGGCGACCGGCTTGCCTTCGATCAGGTCGATCATCACCGAGGGTGCCTTGTAGCCCATCTCGAACGGCCGCTGGCCGACCAGTGCGGTCACCAGACCCTCCTTGGCAATGGCCACCTCGTCACCGATCGTATCGGCCGCGCCGATGACGAACTCGTTGCTGGCGATCTTCTCGGCCATCGGCTTGAACAGGTCGCGATAGGGCTGCGGCGCACCGAACAGCGGCCAGCCGCCCATGATGCCGAAGGCGTCGAGATCGGGATTGGCGGCGAGGATATCGGTCATCGCCTGCACGCCCTTGGCGCCGTCGTCGTTGGTGAACACCGGGCAGCCGGCGACCTCGGTCCAGCCGCCCTCGCCGGCGAGCGCCGGGAGATCCTTCTGGCCTGTAAGCGCGTCGCGCATGCCCTGAGCGCGGCGCAGGATGTTGTCGGCCGCCGGATTGCCTTCGATGGTGCAGATCTTGCCGCCGTCCGGCTTGGCCTTCTTGATATACTCGCCGATCTTGTAGCCCATCAGATAGTTGTCGGTGCCGAGATAGGTCTTGCGCAGCGCCGCATCTTCCTTGCTGAGGTCGGCGTCGAGCGTCATGATCGGGATCGACGGATTGGCGCTTTTGATCGTCTGCGCGATCAGCGGCGCGTTGGACGGCGAAATGGCCATCGCCACCGTGTCTGGCTTGCTCAGCATGTCCTGAACGATCTGGGCTTCGCCGGCCTCGTCCGAAGTCGACGCCGGACCGGTGTAGAAGCATTCATATTCCGAGTTGGCGTTTTCCGAGTTCCATTTCTGGCAACCCTGGTTAATGGCCTCGAAGAACGGATTGTCGAGCCCCTTCACCACGATGACGAGCTGTTTCTTGGCCATAGCCGGCCCGGCGCCCAACGCCAGCATGGCGACGGCAGCGAGCAATAGTGATTTCCTCATTTCAGTCCTCCCTTGAAACAGACGGACACGGCGTGCCCGCCACACAGACCAGCCCGGATGCGCGATGACAGAGGTTCGTTTCGCGAGCGCTCGTGTCGCCAAGCCGGGCCGATAAGTATTTCCAGATGCGATCACAGACCAGCGCGATATGGACGCTGCCAGATCCTCGACCGATAAACCTCCGCCTACTTCGCCCCGGCGCGCCGGGGCAGGAGATCGGCATAATCTCCTCCGGCGCTTAGCTAATATCGGCTTGCTACGGACGTCAATTGCTATTTGTCCTACAAAACGGATTTTTCGAAAGAAGCCGCTGTTGACGGCAAGGGGGCATATGCGTAAATGGGCGAAAGCGCGGTTCCCGGGAGGAGCTGGGAAGAGCGAGGCCGCGGCAGGACCACAGGCCGAAAGCACGGAGGAAGCAGTCTGGTGTCGGTTCTCGAACTCGCCAACATCTCAAAACATTTCGGCGCCATCCAGGCCGTCAACGACGTTTCGCTGTCGATCGAGGCCGGACAGGTGGTCGGGCTGATGGGCGACAACGGCGCCGGCAAGTCGACGCTGGTCAAGATGATCGCCGGCAATTTCCGCCCGAGCCATGGCACGATGCAAATGGACGGCAAGGAGCTGATCCTGCACAAGCCGGTGGAGGCGCGCCAGCACGGCATCGAGATCGTCCATCAGGATCTGGCGCTTTGCAACAATCTGACGGCTGCCGCCAATGTCTATCTCGGCCGCGAGCTGCGCCGCGGCGTCGGGCCGTTTCGCATCCTCGACTACGCCGCGATGTACAAGCGCGCCGGCCAGATTTTTGCCGTGCTGAAATCCGAAACCCGCCCGCGCGATCTGGTCAAGCAGATGTCGGGCGGCCAGCGGCAGGCGGTGGCGATCGCCCGCACCATGCTTTCGCAAGCCAAGATCGTGCTGATGGACGAGCCGACGGCGGCGATCTCGGTCCGGCAGGTCGCCGAGGTGCTGAACCTGATCCGCCATCTGCGCGACCAGGGCATAGCGGTCGTGCTGATCAGTCACCGCATGCCCGACGTTTTTGACGTTGCCGACCGCGTCATCGTCATGCGACGCGGCCGCAAGGTCGCCGATAAGACGATCGCGTCGAGTTCGCCCGAGGAAGTCACCGGGCTTATCACTGGCGCCATCGAACAGGTTTGATGCCAGCCGGTTTCACCACGCAAGCAGATAAAGGTCGACGATGGCAGTAACTCTTGACCAGACGATCGCGCAGAAACAGCACACTTTGCTGACCAGGGTGTTTGCCAGCCAGACCTTCTGGGTGGTGATCGCCGTCATCCTCGCCTGCCTGTTCTTGTCCGTGGCAACCGATTCCTTCGCCACGTCGAAGAACCTCTATAACATCACGCGCAATGTCACCTTCGTCGCGATCGTCGCGCTCGGCATGACCTTCGTCATCATCACCGGCGGCATCGACCTTTCGGTCGGCTCGGTGCTTTGCCTGTGTTCGATGGTGCTGGCCGTGACCATGCATGCCGGCTACGGCATCGAGGTCGGCATTGCCGCTGCGATCGCGACGGCGCTGATCATCGGCGCCTTCAACGGCATCCTGATCGCCTATCTCGGCTTTCCGCCGTTCGTGGTGACGCTCGGCATGCTATCGATCGCGCGCAGCCTGGCCATGGTCGCCTCCAACAACACCGTCGTCTTCCAGTTCGGGCCCGACCACGACAAGCTTCTGGCGCTGGGTGGCGGCGCCTTTGTGTTCGGCATCGCCAATCCGGTGCTCTACATGATCGTGCTGGCGCTGATCACCGGCTTCGTCCTGCGCTGGACGAAATTCGGCCGGCACATCTTCGCCATCGGCGGCAACGAGCATGCGGCGACGCTGACCGGCGTTCCGGTGCGCCAGATCAAGGTCGTTGTCTACATGATCTCGGCGCTGGCGGCGGGCCTTGCCGGCATCATCCAGACCGGCTGGCTGGGCGCCGTCACCACCAATCTCGGCAACGGCATGGAGCTCCAGGTCATCGCCGCCACCGTCATCGGCGGCGCCAACCTCGCCGGCGGCATGGGCACAGCCTTTGGCGCCGTCGTCGGCGCGGCGCTGATCGAAGTGATCCGCAACAGCCTCGGCCTGCTCGGCATCAACGCCTTCTGGCAGGGAGTGTTCATCGGCGGCGCCATTCTGCTGGCCGTTCTGTTCGATCGGCTCCGCAATTTCAGGCGCAACGAATAGACCGCAGGTCACAAGCGCTATTCGTTTCCCTTGCAATCGCTCAGTCTGAAAATCGGTCGGCACGGTCCATAGCGGGCGCCAGGCGTGCGCATGTACCTTGACGCAGGCCCGGAACGAGCCGCACTATCCCCATTGCAGGCGAAGGGAGGCCAGTCGCCTGCGGGAGGATATACCCATGACGGAAGCGATCAGGCTCTACTGGGGCCGGTTCGGACATGTTTCTGTCCTGAACGTCGCCAGCGACTTCGTCACCCATGCCCATGTCGAGGCGCATATCATCATCTGGCTGGAAGGCACGGCCGGCGAGATGACCATCGGCCGCGAGACGGTGCGGCTTGGACCCGGCACCGCCGCCGGCATCAATTCCTTCCAGCCGCACAGCCACGCTTTGTCCCGCGACGGCCGCCCCGGCCTGTTCCTCGCCTTCTACATCGATCCGGACTGGGCGCGACGGCGCCGAGATCTGCCGTCCGCTGCACCACTGTTCTCGACACCAGCGATCGTGCTGGAGCCGTGGCTGCACAAGGCGGCGGCCAACCTTCTCGATCATCTCAGCGACAATGAGAGCATCGACGACATCGCCAATTACGAGATCGAGCGCTTCATCGACAGCGTGCTCGACGCCGCCGACGCCTCGGCACCGCAAGTGGCACGCGCCCGCGTCCACACCATGCAGGACTTCCGTGTCCGCAAGGCGATCCAGCTGATGAAGGCTAATGTCTGCGAACGCATCTGCTTCGATGATGTGGCGCGCAGCGTCGGCCTGTCGCGGCCGCATTTCTTCGCGCTGTTCAAGGAGCAGACCAATCTGACGCCCAACGTCTACTGGAACACGCTGCGCATGGAGGAAGCAGTGCGGCAGTTGCAATGGTCACAGGAGCCGCTGATCTCGGTCGCCTGCAATCTCGGCTTCACCACGCAGGGCAATTTCTCGCGCTTCTTCCGCGACCATGTCGGCGTTCCGCCGACACTCTATCGCGAGGCGGCGCGGGCCATCTCCTGAAGCCATTTTCAGACTGCCCGTTTTTTCAGACTTATTGATAGGCATTCAAGACGCATTGATAAGCGCCGTCGGGCTCGCCGCCCTACCCTCGCGACACAGATATTTGCAAGGGAACGATCATATGGCGAAAGTCACCATCTCCAGCGTCATCGACGCACCGATCGAAAAGGTCTGGGCGCGCATACGCGACTTCAACGGTCTGCCGAGCTGGCACCCGCGCATGGTCGAAAGCCATATCGAGGACGGCAAGGATGCCGGCACGATCGGCTGCGTGCGCAATTTCGAGCTCGCCAGCGGCGCCCGCATCCGCGAAAAGCTGCTCGACTTCTCCGACGACAATTTCCTCGTCAGCTACTCCATCCTGGAGACGCCGCAACCGCTCACCAACCACAAGGCGACGCTGCAGCTGCGGCGGGTGACCGATGGCGACCGCACCTATGCCGAATGGACCGCCAGCTTCGACGCTGCTCCCGAGGAAGCCGACAAGCTGGCCGAAGGCATGGGCGCCAACGTCTTCCAGGGCGGCTTCAACGCTTTGAAAAATCATTTCGCCGACCAAGGTTGAACTGAATGGGGCTGACAAACAGGAGCGTTCCATGGCGCTTGCATTGCAGACTTTCTCGACGGTGAAGGACGCGACCGCGGCGCTGAAAGCCGCCGGCACCCGCTATCTCGGCGGCGGCACGCTGGCCGTGCGCGCCGCCAATGAAGGCGATGTCTCGGTCTCCAGTCTTATCAGGTCGACCGAACCGGCGCTGTCGGCCATCACTGTTTCCGGCAGTGAGGTTCGCATCGGCGCCTCGGTGACCATGGCGGCGATCACCCGTCACCTGGATCTCGCTCCGCTTGCCGGCGCCGCGCGCGCCGTCGGCAGCCCGGCGATCCGCAACATGGCGACGATCGGCGGCAATCTCTTCGCCCCGGCGCCCTATGGCGATTTCACCGTGGCGCTGCTGGCGCTGGACGCAACAGTCAGCATCGATGGCGGCGAGATGCCGATCGAAACCTTCCTGGCAAAGCGCGAAAGCAATCACGCCATCGTCACTTCGGTCGGCTTCAGCTTGCCAGTGGAAGGCGGCTTTCGCTTCCTGAAAGTGTCGCGGATCAAGCCGAAGGGCGTCTCGGTGCTGAGCATCGCCGCCGTGCTGGAACAGGCGCCGGACGGCACCGTGTCTTCGGCGCGGATCGCGCTTGGCTGCATGGCCGACCGTCCGATGCGCGCGACGGCGGCGGAGAAGGCGCTGCTCGGCAGAATACTCAGCAGCGACGGCATCGCGCCGGCGCTGGCCGTTGCGAGCGACGGCACCGCGCCGATCACCGATCCGATCGCCAGTGCCTGGTATCGCAACGAAGTCCTGCCGGTCCATCTCGGCCGGCTTTTGCTCGCCTGAAAGCCAATGGCGGGTAAGTCCGCCTGACTGCGGCGCAAGGAGTAGAAAAGATGGCAAAGGTCCCGGTTCAGTTCACGCTCAACGGCGCGGAGAAGGCCGAATTCATCGACAGCGGCACGACGCTGCTTCATGCGCTGCGCGACAAGATCGGCGACACCTCGCCGAAGGGCGGCTGCCATCAGGGCACATGCGGCGCCTGCTCGGTCATCATCGACGGCGAGCTGCGGCTTTCCTGCCTGACGCTGGCCGAGACCTGCAGCGGCGCCGCCATCACCACGACGTCAGGTCTCTCGGAAGGCGGCGTGCTGCACCCTTTGCAGCGCGCCTTCCTCGACGCCTTCGCCACCCAATGCGGCTTCTGCACGCCGGGCATGATCATGGCCGCCAAGGTGCTGCTCGACCACACGCCGAACCCCAGCCGCGACGAGGTGGTCGAGGCGCTGTCGGGCAATATCTGCCGCTGCACCGGCTACGAGCCGATCATCCAGGCGGTGCTGACCGCCGCGCGGTCCAATTCGCAGAATGCGGCCTGACGGGAGTCAAAAAGATGGAACTCCGCAAGAGCTATTTCGCCGACCAGCGCAAGGACGATCTGCACGAGATCGGCCAACCGCGGCCGCGTTCGGATTCACCCGGTCACGTCACCGGCAAGACCGCTTATTTCGCCGACCGCAATTTCCCCGGCATGCTGCATCTGAAGATGGTGCGCAGCCCGCATCATCACGCCCGCATCCGCGGCATCGACATTTCAGAGGCCGAGAAGCATCCGGGCGTGGTGAAAATCCTGACCGCCAAGGACGTGCCGCACAATGTCTACACCATCCTGATCCTGATCCAGATCGGGCCGGAGGACGAGACGGTGCTGGCCGACGGCAAGGTGCGTTGGAAGGGCGAGGCGGTGGTGGCGGTGCTGGCAGAGACCGAGCGCGCCGCCCAGGAAGCGGCGGCCAAGGTCAAGGTCGACTACGAGGTGCTACCGGCAGTCTTCGACATGGAGGAAGCGCTGAAACCCGGCGCGCCGATCATCAACGAATATCACGGCCAGAATTTTTACCTCTATGACAGCGGTGAATGCCGCAAGGTGCGCTTCGGCGATGTCGAGGCCGGCTTCGCCAGCGCCGATCACGTGCTCGAACAGACCTACCAATCGTCGCCGATCGAGCATGCGCCGACCGAGACGACCGGCTGCATCGTCGCCCCTGAGGGCAACGATCGCTTCACCTGCTACACCAACACGCAGGCGATGTTCTTCACGCTCGATAATGCCTCGATCATCCTGCAGATGCCCGGCAACAGACTGCATTTCGTCGGCGGTACAGTCGGCGGCGGTTTTGGCGGCAAGGTCGACGTCATTGTCGAGCCGATTGCGATCCTCGGCGCCAAGCTGACCGGGCGTCCGGTCTCCTTCATCTACAGCCGCGCGGAGGAGATGCAGATCTCCTCGCCGCGCGCAGCGGAAAAGGTCGTCATCAAGGACGGCGTCATGAAGGACGGTCGCATCGTCGCCCGCAAGGTCACCGGTTATACCGATGCCGGCGCCTATTCGCGCCACTCGCCCTACGGCGCGCAGAAGGGCGCCGGCCACTATCCCGGCCCCTACACGATCCCAAATGTCTGGATCGACACCTACTGCGTCTACACCAACCGCACCCCCTCCTCCGCCATGCGCGGCTTCGGTGTCACCATCGGCGATTTCGCGCTGGAAGTGCAGATGGACAAGCTCGCCCGGCTGATCGGCATGGACCCGCTCGAATTCCGCTTCATCAACGCCTACCGCGACGGCGACATGAAGGCGCACCGCCAGCCGACCGAAGGAGCCGCGCTGATCGAGTGCATGCAGGAAGCTTCGCGCGCCGCCAACTGGCCGGTGGCGGAGAAGTTCATGGCGATGTCGTCCTACGCGAAGGGAGCTTGAGATGGCGATCAGGCGCGGACGCGGCGTCGCCGCGATCAATTATCCGACCGGCATGAATCTCGGCGGCGACCCGACCCAGGCGTTGGTCCATTCGACGCCGACCGGCAATTTCATGGTGACGCTGTCGAGCGTCGATCTCGGCCAGGGCATGAAGCAGATCATGGCGCAGATCTGCGCCGAGACGATCGGCGTGCCGACCGACCGCGTCGTCGTCGACACCGCCGACACCGACACCGGCCCGCACTGCATGGGCACCTTCGCCTCGCGCGGCACGCACCGCGCCGGCAACGCGGTCATCCAGGCGGCCAGGGAAGCCCGCCAGGTGATGCTGGAAGTGGCGGCCGAGGAGCTGGAAGTGAGTGCCTCGGACCTCGAGACCGACGGCCAGGGCAACATCCTGGTCAAGGGCGCCCCGCAAAAATCGATCTCGATCTTCGATGTCGCGCTGTCGGCGCATTTCAAGCGCGGCCGCTCGATTTCCGGCCGCGGCATGTTTTTGATCCCGCGCTCATATCCCGAGAAAGAAACCGGCGCGATGAAACCGTCGACCTGCTATGCGCACGCCTGCACCGTGGCCGAGGTCGAGGTCGATGACGAAACCGGCGAGGTCACCGTGCTGACGGTGAAGAATGTCTTCGAGATTGGCCGCGCGCTGAACCCGAAAATGGTCGAGCAGCAGCTCGTCGGCGGCTCGTGGATGGGCATCAGCCACGCACTCTACGAGACGACCGAACCCTACTACCCCAACCGCAATCATGGCGGCACCGACTTCAACCAATATCTGATGCCGGGACCTGGCGATCTTGCGCAAACTGAGATCATCGTGCTGGAGCGACCCTCGGCCGACGGCCCGTACGGCGCCAAGGGGCCAGGCGAAATGTGCGCCAACCCACAGATTCCCGCGGTCGCCAATGCCGTCTTCGACGCCGTCGGCGTGCGCATCGACACGCTGCCGATCACGCCGGAACGCATCCTGCGCGCGTTGAGGGCGCAAGCTTCGAACTGAGTGCTGGAAATGCCCAAGAGAAGCGCCGAGACTGTCGCGACCTCGCCGGAGGCGGTGGCATCCCGCCTCGCCGCCTCGCGCTATCTGGCCGATGAGAGCCTGGCCACCGCCATCTTCCTGGCGATAAGGCTTGGCAAGCCGCTTCTGCTCGAAGGCGCGCCCGGTGTCGGCAAGACGGAGGCCGCAAAAGCAATCGCCGAAGTGCTCGGGCGCGACCTGGTACGGCTGCAATGCTATGAGGGGATCGACGCAGCGCATGCGCTCTACGAATGGAACTATCAGCGCCAGTTGCTCGCCATCCGCCATGCCGGCGAGCATGAGGTCGACATCTATGACGACCGTTTCCTGATCGCGCGGCCGCTGCTGCAGGTGCTGAAGGCGCCGGAAAAGCGCGTGCTGCTGGTCGACGAGATCGACCGTTCGGATCATGAGTTCGAAGCGCTGCTCCTAGAATTCCTGTCCGATTTCCAGATCAGCATTCCCGAGCGCGGCACTATTCGCACCAAATCGCAGCCGATCGTCATCCTGACCTCGAACCGCACCCGCGAACTGGCCGAGGCGCTGCGGCGCCGCTGCGTCTACCACTGGATTACCTACCCCGACGCCGAGCGCGAGGCCGCCATCATCATGCTGCGCGCCGGTGACGTCGCCGAGGCGACCGCACGCGCCGTGGCGTCTGCCGTGCGCGACATCCGCGCCCGGCCGCTGGCGAAGCCGCCCGGCATTGCCGAGGCGGTCGAATGGGCCAATGCCGCGACGATCCTCGAAAAGGGCGGCAGCCCGTGGCCGGAAGCTTTTCGCCGCGCCATCGGCGTGCTGATCAAGGACGAAGAGGACCTGTCCTATATCGCCCCCGAGCTTGGTCGGATCGTCGAGGAGGCATTGGTGTGACACGCGACGTCAACGACCCCTTCGCCCCGTTCACAGCGGGGCGGCCGAATACGGATCGACCTCACCGCTGGCGGGACGGCACCCGCGAAGGAATGATGCGGGGAGAAAGCTTGCCCCGGGCGGCTGCGCCCTTGCTCGGCTTTGGCCGGCTGCTGCGCCGCTATGGCTTCCCGGTGGCGCCCGAGCAGGTATCGGGCTTCATGCAGGCGGTGACGCTACTTGGACCGCGCTCGATGATTGACATCCACGAGGCAGCGCTTGCCACGCTGGCGCCGCCGCCCGACCGCCGCGACGAGTTCGAGGCGCATTTCCAAAGCCATTTCTACGGCAACACGGCTGCCCTCGTCGAGGGCGAGGCCGACGAGGAAACCCGCATCAAGGACGATGGCGGCACCAGCCAAGAAGAAATCGAGGTGACGCGCCAGGAGGAAGGCGGCGAGCTATCGTCCGGCGCCGAACGGTTGAGCGCCCGCGACTTTCAGCGCGACGGCGACCGGCTTGCCGCCTTCCGCCGCAAGCTCGCTGCCGCCTTGCCCGTCCGCCGCTCCTTCCGCACCGTGCGAACGCACGCGCGCGGCAAGCTCGATCTGCGCCGTTCGCTGCGCGAAATCGTCAGCGCCGATGGCGATGTGCCGTCGCCGCTGCTGCGCCGCAGGCAGACCGTGCCGCGCAAGCTGCTGATCCTGATCGATGTGTCAGGCTCGATGAAGCTGCACACGTCGGACTACCTCAAACTGGCGCATGCGGCGGTGCAAGGCGCGGACCGGGCCGAAATTTTCACCTTCGGCACGCGGCTGACCCGCATCACCGCGGCGCTGCGCATTCGCGACCGCGACCAGGCGCTGGCCCGCGTGGCAGCACTGGTCGACGACTGGGACGGCGGCACCCGCATGGGACCGACGCTGCTCGCCCTCCTGTCAGTGCCGCGCTTCTCCGCTTTCGCGCGCGGCGCTGCGGTCGTCATCCTGTCGGATGCGTTGGAGCGCGGCGACCATGCCGAGCTGGAAATGGCGATGCGCCGGCTGAGCGCACGCGCCTTCCGGCTTTCGCTGGCGACGCCTCTGGCCGGCGACCCGCGCTTTCTGCCGGCGACGGCAGCTCTTCGCGCCATCCTGCCGGTGCTCGACGATCTCGTCGATGGCTCGTCGATCTCGGGCCTCACCGATTTCATCCTGTCGCTCGCCCGCCCCGCCCCCGCGGCTGCAGCAATCTGGAAGAGGGTTTCATGACCCAAAAGGCGATCGACGCGCATTTCCACATCTGGCGCCGAGAAGATCAACCCTGGTTGCGCGGGCCGATGGTGCCGCGCATCTTCGGACCCTACGAGCCGATCCGCCGCGACTATCCGATCGAGGAATTCCTCGCCGACCAGCAAGGCTCTGGCGTCGAGAAGGCGGTCTATGTGCAGACCAACTGGGCGAAGGAGGATTTCGAGACCGAGGTCGCCTTCCTGCAGAAGACGGCTAACGAAACCGGCTGGCCGCATGCCATCGTCGGCTATGCCGACATGACGGTGGACGATATCAGGCCGCAGATCGACCGGCTGGTAAAATACAAGCTGCTGCGCGGCGTGCGCATGCAGCTCCACTGGCACGAAACGCCGGCGTTTCGCTTCGCCGCCGCGCCCGATCAGGTCATCGACTCGAAGGTGCGGGCTAATGTGGCGCGGCTGAAGGACTACGGCCTGTCTTTCGACCTGCAGCTTTTCCCGGCTCAGATGAAGGACGGGCTGACGCTTGTCGGCGAGAATCCTGAGACCAATTTCATCCTCACGCATGCCGGCATGCTGACCGACATGTCGGAGGAAACTACGCAAGCCTGGAAAGCCGGCCTGCGCACGCTTTCGGAGGCGCCCAACCTCTATGCCAAGCTGTCCGGCCTCGGCACCTTCACCCACCGCAACGACCCGGCGCTGATCGCCTACATCGTCGACAACGCCATCGACATCCTCGGCAGCGACCGTCTGATATTCGGCTCGAACTTCCCGATCGAGAAACTGTGGACCAGCCACGCCGAGCTGATCAAGGCGCACCGCGACGCGGTGGCGAAGCATGGCGCGGCCGCCGAGGCGGGCATTTTTTGGAACACGGCGGAGCGCGTGTATCGGCCGGTGTGACGCGCTGACCTCCCTTCTCCCCTTTGTTTGGACTGGGGACATCGCGAACAGGTGTGCGAGGACATCGCGAACAGTTTTGCGCATTGTGCGCGAGGGGGTTCGGGATGCCGTTCAAGGACAGAAGCGCGATTAAGCAGAAGTTGGAGTTCGTGAGGCTGGCCTCGGCGGAGGGGTCGAATGTGAGCGCGTTGTGTCGGCGCTTCGGCATCGGACGGACGTGCGGCCACAAGCTGCTTTCGCGCTACCGGAGCGAGGGCGAGGCAGGACTGGCCGAGCAGTCGCGGCGGCCGCGATCGAGCCCGGCGCAGTGCGCGCCGGAGGTGGAAACGGCTGCGCTTTCGGTGCGCGCAGCGCATCCGGCTTGGGGTGGACGCAAGGTCGCGCGCGTCATCGCCCGCGATGGCATCGGCACGCCCGCGGCCTCGACGGTGACCGGCATCCTGCGCCGCAACGGCATCGCGCTGGGCGGCGGGGCGCAGCCCTTCATCCGCTTCGAGCACGAAGCTCCCAACGATCTGTGGCAGATGGATTTCAAGGGCCACGTCGCCTTGCATGGCGGTCGGCTGCATCCGCTCACTGTGCTCGACGACCATTCGCGCTTCTCGATCGCGCTGTCGGCCTGCGCCGATCAGACCACCGCAACCGTGAAGGCCCGGCTGATCGCCGCCTTCCGCCGCTACGGCCTGCCGTGGCGTATCGCCACCGACAACGGCCCGCCCTGGGGCGACGGCGGCCGCAACAACTTCACGCTGCTCACCGTCTGGCTGATCGAGGCTGGCGTCGCCGTCAGCCACTCCAGGCCTGCCACCCGCAGACGCTCGGCAAGGACGAGCGCTTCCATCGCTCGCTCAAAGCCGAAGCGCTGCAGGGACCGCCCTTTGCCGATCTCCCCAAGGCCCAGGACGCCTTCGATCGCTGGCGTCACGTCTACAACACCGTGCGTCCGCACGACGCGCTTGGCGGCGCCGTGCCGCTCGACCGCTACCGCGTCTCGCAGCGCCAGTATCGCGAAATCGTCGAGCCGTTCGACTATGCCAAGGACGATCTCGTCCGCCGCGTTCAGCAGCATGGCTTCGTCTCCATCCTCGGCCACACCATGCGCCTGTGCAGGGCCTTCGCCGGCAAATCCGTCGCCTTCCGCCCAACCGCTGCCGACGGCGTCTTCGACGCCTGGTTCAGACACCAGAAAATAGAAACCATCGACCTCAATGCCCTGGCTCGATAGGATGGCAAACTGTTCGCGATGTCCTCGCACACCTGTTCGCGATGTCCCCAGTCCAAACAGCCTTGTGGGAGAAGGTGGCCTCGCGAAGCGAGGTCGGATGAGGGGTGCTGGAAGGATCGTTGCATAGAAGCATAGAAGATGTAAGCGCTTCAAATCGTTTTATATTTGCGCGCCGCGTTTCTTCCAGCACCCCTCATCCGTCTCGGCGCTACGCGCCGATCCACCTTCTCCCACAAGGGGAGAAGGTCAAGCCCGACCTCAGTTCCGCGGAAAGTGGCCCGAAACCTCGGCGCCCGCCGTCGGCGGCAGCGCCAAAAAGCGGAACGAGGCCGCGAGCCCGATAGCGCCGATCGCCAGGAAGGCGAGGCGGAAGTCGAAGAGGTCGAGCACCGGCCCGCTTCTCGCGATCTGCGACAAGTTGAGCAGCGCCGCGGCGACCGCTACGCCGAACAGCATCGCCACTTGCTGCAGCATGCTGGACAACGTCGCTGCCGAGCTCCGCTGCGGTGAGGCCACATCGGCGAAGGCCAGCGTGTTGAGCGCGGTGAACTGCATCGAACGCGACAGCCCGGCAATCAGCATCAGCGCCACCACCAGCGCTTGCGGGGTCTGCGGCGATATCGCCGCACAGGCCATGATCGACAGCGATGCGATCACCCCGTTGACGACCAGCACCGAACGGAAACCGAAGCGCTTCAGCGTCGGTGTCGTCACCGTCTTCATGCCGAGATTGCCCAGAAAATAGGCCAGGATCAGCATGCCGGCATCGACGGGTCTCAGGCCGAATCCGACCTGGAACAGCAGCGGCAGCAGAAACGGCGTGGCGTTGATGGCGACCCGGAAAATGGTGCCGGCCGACAGCGTCGAGATGGCGAAAGTCTGTACCTTGAATGCCGTGAGGTCGAGCAGCGGATTTTTTGCGCGCGCCAGATGCCGCACGGCCAGCCAGCCGACCAAGGTGCCGGCGACAAGCAGCGCTACGGTCGGCATGGCGCCGTCTTCCGGATGGGCGATGCGCTCGAGGCCGTAGAGCATTGACGCGAGCCCGACCGAGGTCAGAAGGAAGCCCGGCCAGTCGAGCGGCCTGGTTTCGGAGTCGCGGTCGCCGGGAATGAAGCGGGCGACCAGCGCTAGTCCCGCTGCGCCGAGCGGAATGTTGATGAAGAAATTCCAGTGCCAGGAGAGATACGTGGTGATAAAGCCGCCAAGCACCGGCCCGATCACCGGCGCGAACAGCGGCGGCCAGGTGATCAGCGCGGTGGCGTTGAGCAGCTCGGACTTCGAGGCGTTGCGCAGCACCAGGATTCGGCCGACCGGCGTCATCAGCGCACTACCCAGGCCCTGCACGGCACGCGCGGCGACGAACTGAGTCAGGTTCTGCGAGATGCCGCAGGCGATCGAGGCCAGCGTGAACAGCGCGATCGCCACGAGGAAGATGTTGCGCGCGCCGAAACGGTCGGCGAGCCAGCCCGACAGCGGCACGAACACCGCCATGGTCAGCATATAGACGGTGATGCCGATGCTCATCGCCACCGCCGGCACGCCGAAGGATTCTCCCATCTGCGGCAGCGATGTCGAGATGATCGTCGAATCCAGAAGCTGCATGAAGAAGGCGACGGCGACGATCAGCGCCACGCGCCGCGCCTGCCGCGCCGTCGTCGCGGTCTCGACCAAGGCTTTGTTTTCGGGAATGGCGGTCATGCGCAGAACTGTACGAAAGTTTTTCCCGCGCCACTGGGAACCAGGCAATTGTCCGGCAAATCGATGACGCACCGGTTTGAACAGCATTTGGGCGGCGCCGTCCAGACATGGACCAACAAACTTTCGTGTCGTATCGCAACCTGTTATGCGATGACTGAACCTCGCCATCGAACTTTGACGCTTCGCGATTTCGTTTCGGCTCTTCTGACTAGGAACGCCCCCTTCATCAGGACCAATCTGCGCATGAAGCCCATCTACATCGATTATCTCAACGCCCTCGACATCGAAGCGCTTGATATGACCGATGCCGAAATCATCGAAGCGGTCGAGGCCGGCCTGATGGCGCAGGGCAACGGCCAGACGGTGATCGAGCCGCGCGTCCATCTCGAGCCGAACCCGTCCTTCAACGGCCATTTCAATGTCCTGCGCGGCTACGTCGCGCCGCTCGATGCGGCCGGCGTCAAGATTGTCGGTGACTATGTCGACAATTACCTGCACGGCCTGCCATCAGAATTCGGCATCCTCAATCTCTTCGATCCGCGCACCGGCACGCCGCGCGGTATTCTCGACGCCACTGGGATCACCGACATGCGCACCGGTGCCGTCACTGCCATCGGCGCAAAACATCTGGCGAAAAAGACGTCGAAGATCCTCGGCCATATCGGCGCGCGCGGCACCGCCTACTGGAACGTGCGCCTCCTCGACCACCTTTTCGACTTTGACGAGATCCGCGTGCATTCGCGCCGGCCGGAAAGCCGTGACGGCTTTGCCGCCAAGCTGTCCACCGATCTCGGCAAGAAGGTCACGGCGGTCGCCGACTGGCGCGCTTGCGTCGAGGGCGCCGACATCGTCGTCGAGGCCTCGCGGCTGCCGGAACCGCAGCCGCTGCTGAAGACCGAATGGATCAGGCCCGGCGCGCTGGTGATGCCCTACGGGACGATGAGCGCGGTGGAGCTGTCGTTGACCGACATCATGCAAAAGATCGTCGTCGACGACTGGGGCCAGTGCAAGGCCGGCAAATTCGGCTCGCTGCGCGCCCATGTCGAGACCGGACGCCTGAGCGAACAGACGCTGCACGCCGAACTTGGCCAGATCGCCGCCGGTCTAAAGCCAGGACGCCAGAGCGACGACGAGACGATCCTGTTCTGGCATCGCGGCCTGTCGCTCTCCGATATCGCGCTGGGCAAGGCGATGCTGGCCAAGGCGCAGGCCCAAGGCATCGGCCAGCGGCTGCGCTTCGCATGAGTGCGCTCGTCCTCACCGGGGCCGGCATTCGCGTCGAGGATGTCGCGGCGGTTGCCCGCGACGGACGCAGGGTGGAAGTAGCCCCCGCGGTCATGGAGAGGCTGGACAGGGCGCGAAAAGTGCTCGACCGCGCCGCCGCTTCTGGGCAGCCAATCTATGGGGTCAACACCGGTCTCGGCGCCAATCTCGGCACGTCGGTCAGCGGCGACGCCAGCGCCTTCCAGCGCCAGTTGCTCGAAGGGCGCAGCGGCGCGGTGGGTGACGCGCTGCCGCAAGACATCGTGCGCGCGACGATGCTTGCCCGTGCGGCGATGCTTTCGGCCGGTGGGTCGGGCATTTCGTCAGAGGTTTTCGTCGCACTCATCGACGCGCTCAATGCCGGCGTGCATCCGGTGATGCCGTCGCTGGGCTCGATCGGCGACAGCGACCTGCTGCTGATGGCAACGCTCGGTCGCATGCTGACCGGCGACGGCGAAGCCGACTTTCAGGGCCGGCGCATGCCGGCGGCCAGGGCGCTGGCATTGGCGCGCCTTGCGCCTGTCAGCCTCGCCCCCAAGGACGGGCTGTCGCTTATAAGCGCCTCGGCGGTGTCCGCCGGCAGCGGCGCGCTGGCGGTGGCCGACGCACTGACCGCCTTCGCGCAACAACAGCAGGCGGGCGCGCTGACCATGGAAGGCATCGGCGCCAACCAAACGATCCTCGACCCACGCTTGCAGGCGGCGCGACCAGCAACCGGCCAGCAGCAGGCGGCAAAAGGCTTGCGCGATCTGCTGGCACGCGACAAGGCGCCGTCACCGACGACCTTGCAGGACCCGCTGTCGATCCGCTGCATGCCGTCGATCCATGGTGCGCTGCTGCAGGCAATCGATCAGGCCAGGCAAGCCGTCGAGATCGAGCTCAACGCCGCCGCCGACAACCCGCTGGTGCTGGGCGACGAAGACATGGTGCTGTCGACCGGCAATTTCCACACCCCTTCGCTGTCGCTGGCCTTCGAGACGCTTGGCCTTGCCATAGCTCAATGTGCGGCTGCCTGTGCCGCCCGCTTCATCCAGCTCACCGGCTCAGGCCGCAACGGCCTGCCCAAATATCTGTCGCCGGTCGGCGGCGCTTCGGCCGGCTTCGTGCCGCTGCAAAAGACAGTGAGCGCGATTCTCGCCGCCATCCGCCACAAGGCAAACCCGGTGATGCTCGACTTCCTAGCCGTCTCGGAAGGCGTCGAGGACCATGCGACCCAGGCACCACTGGCCGTCTCGAAATGCGCCGACATGATCGAGCTGTGGCAGCGGCTGATTGCCTTCGAGCTGATAGCGGCCGCACAGGCCGTCGACCTGCGCGATGGGCTGACGCTGGCGCCGGCGACCGCCGCGATTCATGCCGCGGTGCGCGCGCTCGTCCTGCCGCTCAGGGAGGACAGGCCCCAGGGCATCGACGCCGAGGCGCTCTACGCCGCACTCGCTGGTGGAAGCTGGCAGGCCTAGCTAGTTTGCGCCGCCCTGCTCAAGCCGCGCTGTCGACCCTTTTCATGAACAGACCGAGTTGGTCCGGGTCCATGTGCACCACATGCTTGTCTTCGGGATAGGCCAGGCTGTTCACGTCGGCGACATATTCGGAAAAGGCGGCAACGCGTTCCGCCTGCAGGCGGTCATATTCGGCGGCAAAATTGCGGTAGACCTTGGAATGGCGGGGCATGTGGCCGCGGTTCTGCCCAAGGATATCGTCGGCGAATAGATATTGCGCGTCACAGCCGGTGCCCGCCCCCATCGACAGCATGATCAGCGAGGTCCGTTCCGAAATTGCCTTGGCCACCTCGACCGGCACGACTTCGATCTCGGCACCGATCGCGCCGGCGGCCTCGTACTGTTTGACCGCTTCGAAAATCTGCATGGCGCTGTCGGCGGTTTTGCCGACGGCCTTGAAGCCGCCGGTCCAGGTGGCGCGCGATGGGATCAGGCCGACATGGCCGATCACTGGGATCGCGTCGTCGGCAAGGCGCTTGACGGTGGCGAAGCCGGCGCTGCAATAGACCGCGTCGGCGCTTGCCTTGTAAAGCCGGAATGCCCAGCGCACGAAATCGTCGGCTGTGCCGATCTCATAGAAATTGTCGCCCGGCATGGTGAACAGGCTGGGTGCGGCATCGCGGTATTGCGGGTTGAGCACGAGCTCCGGCGGTACCGAGACGATGTCCACCCCGGCTCTTTCGGCGGCCTCGGCCTCATCCATCGTCAACACGCGCAGCATGGTCAGCTGCCGCTTGCCCTTCATGGCGCGCAGGTCGGCGATCGTGGGTCTTTTACGGCTCATCGATTTTGGTTCCTTGTTGCGTATACGGCAGGCCAGTCAGGATTCAATTTGCATGATATTTCCGAAAACCGGGTCCCACTTTTCGGGATCATGCTTTAGATCTGGATCATCACGTTGCCAGCTTCGACCTTGACCGGATAGGTCTGCAGATTGACACAGACGGGAGCCCCTTTGGCCTGGCCGGTCTTGTAATTGAAGCGGCCATTGTGCTTGGGGCATTCGATGATGTCGTCCATGACAAGCCCGTCGGCCAGGTGGGCCTTCTCATGCGTGCAAAACCCGTCGGTGGCAAAGAATTCGTCATCAGGGGAACGATAGATCGCGAAGGTGCGGCCGCCATGGTCGAAGCGGATGACATCCTCTTCGTCGACGTCGTCCGCGGCGCACGCTTCGACCCAATCGGCCATCTCTGTTTCTCCCGAAATTCCTGCATTGCGGCGGCGCGCGGTGCCTATTCAGCTGCTGCCGACATGTTCACTTCGTGGAACTCGCCGCGATAGGGCCGTGCCGTCGGAGGCAGTTCGCGCTTGAGGAAATAGTCCTCGTATTTGAGTTGCCTGAGCAGGACCGGCCAGACCTCGCGATAGGCATGCCACATCGACGGGTTCGGCTCCGGCAAATCGTGCTTGATCAGTTCGTGCAGCCTGGGCAGCGCGTGATAGGGCACCATCGGGAACATGTGATGCTCGACGTGGTAGTTCATATTCCAATAGATGAACCGGCTGATCCGATTCATGTAGACGGTCCGGCTGTTGAGCCGATGATCGACCACATTGTCGGCGAGACCGATGTGCTGCAGCAGCCCTGTCAGCACCATGTGCCAGGTGCCGTAGAGGCGCGGTACGCCGATGAGCACCAGCGGCACCCATGACCGCATAGTGAGGGCGAGCGCAATCGTGGCGACGTAGATGGCGACATGCCAGCGCGCGGCGATGACGGCCTTGTGCTGTTCCATCTCGGGAACGTAGCTTTTCTCGTCGGGCGTCAGCTTGCCGAACGCTTGACGTACCAGCGCCGGAAGCGAATAGCGAAAATCAAGGATGCCGGTGAAAGCGAGCGCCGCACGCAAAAGGTCCGGCGGGCGCATCACGGCGATCTCGGCATCGCGTCCGACGATGATGGTGTCGGTGTGGTGGCGGGCATGGCTCCAGCGCCAAGTCACCGGATTGCGCATCAGCATGAAGCTGGCGATTTGGTAGACCACATCATTCATCCAGCGCGTCCGGAAGGCGGTGCCATGGCCGCATTCGTGCCAGCGCGAGTCGCTGGAGGAGCCGTAGAGCACGCCATAGACGAAGAAGAACGGCACGCACCACCAGGTGCCCCAGAAATAAACGCCGCCGGCAGCGGAACCCAGGATGGCGGCGATCCAGATGATCGTGTCGCGGATCGCCGGGCCGTCGGAACGTTGCATCAACTCCTTGATGACCTTGCGCGGGACGTCGGTATGGTACCATTCGGCCGAGGCCAGTCCCGTCTCGATCGCCCTGCGCGTGCTTTCGCCAACCAGGCTGTAGTCGCGCTTCATTGTGCCAGCCAATGTGACCTCCAATTCCTGGTGGGCCGCGAACCCTCCCCGCTCCAACCGGAGCGAGCCTCCCAACTGGTGCTTCGCGTCGTCCTCGCCATCATCACGATCTGCCTCCGAGCACCGGAAAATTGCCTGACGGCCGCGGATAATCCTGCTGCGGCTGCCTGGCGATGTCAGCGATCCGGCTTTCAGCGGCGGCGATGTCGCCGGCGCCGTCGAGAACCCGGAACACCGCATTGTAGGAGCGGCTTTCGCCATGCTCCAGCCAGATCATCTCGCCGCGCTCGCGCGCCGACAGATTGCCGAGCACGTGATGCGTCGACGGCTCTATGCCCAGCGCATACTGTCCCGCCTGGAAATTCTGCCATTCATAGGCGCAAGGCAGTTGGTCTTTGCGCGTGACGACTTCCAGGCCAAGGCCAAGACGGTCGTTGACCACGGCCACCGGCACCTCACCCTTGGCGTCGGCGCCGAGTTCGTGCTGCCAGACCTGTTCCATGAAACCCAGTTGCGGCGCCGGCACTGTGCGATAGCCGACCTTTTGCGCCTCGTAGCGCTCGCCGGCATGGCCCGCCCAGACAACGTCGCGAATCGGCGCCAGATAGCGCGAGCCTTCGTCGAGCACCGGATGGCTGACGTTGATGTGATAAAAGTACATATGCGGCGTGCGGTTGAAGCCGTGATTGACGACACGGTCCGACAGCCGGATCTCGTTGCCGCCGACATCGGCCTCGATCCGCCGCAGCAGATGCAGATCCTCGCCGAACACCGTCGATTGCTGGACGATCGCCTCGGCCCACAGCACACAGCGGTCGCTGTCCCACGCTTCGCCGTAGCCGACCAACCGCGCCGGGATGGTGCTGACGCGGCCATGCAGCGAATGGCGCACCGTCTTTTTCGGCGGATAGTTGTAGCTGTCGGCCGGAACCTCGTCCATGAACAGGATATGGTCGAGGCCGCAGGTCAGCAGCAGGCCCGAAAACGACCGTGCCCAGGCCAGCCCCTCCTCGCCTTCATACTCGTGCAGGCCGGGATGGCGAAAGCCGCTCGGCGAATGCCAGCCGATCGCCTGGCCCTTGAAGTCGCAATCGGCGACATCAAGCGCCCGGTCGACCAGCGCGGTGAAACGCAGGCCGGAGCCGGTGCGGAATTCGAGCATCCGTATGCCGCGCTCCACCCCGTCGCCAAGCGTCATCAGCCGCACGCCGGCGAATTGCGACAGCATGCCGGACCGCTCCGAGACCTGCCGGCGCGAAAGCGTCTTGCCGTAAAGCTCTACCATGTGACGGCCAGTTCCTTCACTTTGCTCTCGTCTCCTTGAGCAGGGCCGACATGTCGGCGCCGGTGATGATGCTCTCCACCGTCAGCAGGTCGGTATCGGCGACCGTCTGCTCGGCGACGATCTCGCCGCGGCGCATGACGATGATGCGGTCGGCGACCTGAAAGACGTGATGGATGTTGTGGGTGATCAAAAGCACGGAATGACCGGCGGCGCGCACCTCCTTGACGAAGCGCAGCACGCCGTGTGTTTCCTCGACGCCGAGATTGTTGGTCGGCTCGTCGAGGATGATGACCTTGGCGGCGAACTGCATGGCGCGCGAAATGGCAATCGACTGGCGCTCACCACCCGACAGCGTGCTGACCAGCGCATCGGCATCGAGCTTTTTCGAGATGCCGACGCGCTTCAAAAGTGCCGCGGCGGCATCGCGCAGCTTGGCGAGGTCGAGCGGCGCGAACACGCCCAGCCATTTCAAGTTGACCGGCTCGCGACCGAGAAAGAGATTGCGCGCGATGCTGAGGTCCGGCGCCAGCGACGTATCCTGGTGAATGGTCTCGATGCCGAGATCCATGGCGTCGCGCGTCGAGCGGATCGAGACTTTTTGGCCGCGCACATAGATGTCGCCGCGGTCGACGGGAAACACGCCGGAGATCGCCTTGATCAGCGTGGATTTGCCGGCGCCATTGTCGCCGAGCAAGGCCACCACTTCGCCCTCATTAAGTGTGAAGGAGGCGCTCTTCAGGGCGCGGACGCTGCCGAAGGACTTTTGCAGGTTCTGAAGCCGAAGCACTTCCATGGTCAGCTCCTGGCGGCGTTCTTCTGCAGCAACGCGTGCAGGATGAGCATGGCGAGGATGATGACGCCGACGAAGATGTTGTAGGCGAGCCCGGGCACGCCGATCAGCACGATGCCGTTGCGGATGCTGCGCAGCATCAGCGCACCGACGATCGTGCCCAGGATGGTGCCGCGCCCGCCGGTCAGCGCCGTGCCGCCAACCACCACCATTGCGATCACTTCGAGCTCGTAGCCGGTGCCGGCCACCGGCGAGGCGGCAGAGATGCGGAAGGCGCTGATCATGCCGGCCAGACCAGCCAGCACCGAGGTCAGGATGAACAGCCAGATCTTGACCGCATCGGCCGGCACGCCGCGCGCCACCGCGGCGTTGCGGTTGGAGCCGATGGCGCTGATCCAGTTGCCGAGCTTGGCGTAGTGCAGCACGTAGATCGCCAGCAGCGACAGGGCGATGAACCACCACAAGGACGTATAGAAACGGAACGTTCCGATATTGAAGCTGCCGGCCAGCAGCGTCACGAAAAAGCCTGGCTGGTCCCAGGATTTTAGCGGAAAGCCTTGCGTGATGTAGAGCGCAGCACCCCGCACGACGAGCAGCATCGACAGCGTCACCAGGAAGGAGGAGATGCCAATCTTGGTGACGATCAGCCCGTTGATGGCGCCGATCGCCACGCACTGCAGCAGCCCGGCAAGCAGCGCCACACCGATATCAACCTGGCCGCTCTGCACCAGCAGCATGACGATGACCGGCGCCAGCCCGAAAACGGCGCCGACCGAAAGGTCGAACTCGCCTGCTGTCAAAAGCAGCGTCATGCCGAGCGCGATGATGCCGAGCTCGGGCAGGAAGGCCATCATGTTGGAGATGTTGAGCGGCGACAGGAAGTTGGCGTCGGCGATGGCGAACACCGCCAGCAGCACCATAAGGATGACGAGCGAGGAGAATTGCGGTGAGCGAATCAGGCTCGACCTGCGTTTCACGTCAGGCATTTCCTCTTCTGCGGCAATTGTCATGACGGATCGGACCATACTTCAAGGCGGCGCCCGCCGCCTGCGCGGCGGGCGTCAGTTTCCATCACTTGTCGTAGAGTTTCAGGATCGGCTCGACGCTTGTCGCGTCGTAGAGGCTGAAGGTGTGAATGTCGTAGCCGATCGGTTCACCCGAGGCGGCAAGCCCGAGCAGCGCCACCGGCATGAAGCCTTGCGCCGACGGGAACTGCCAGGCAGCCGCGTTGACGAAGCCGGCCTTGACGGCTTCGGCGGTTTCCCGGGAATTCCCCCAGCCGACGACCGGGATCTTGCCGGCCGGCACGCCGGCGCCGTCGAACACCCGCTTGATGCTGGCCGCGACGGAATCGCCGAGCGCGATGATCGCCGGCGGATTGTTGGCGACCATATAGTCGGTCATCTTGGCGATGATGCCGGCCGGATCGGTGCCGCAATCGACCACATCATATTTGATGCCGAGCGGATCGAAGACGCTGGCGATGCCTTCGGTCTCGAGCTGCTGGTAGCTGGCTCCAGGCACTTCCACCGGCAGGAACACCTTGTCGCCCTGCTTCACCATCTTGTGGTCGACCAGGTACTTGGCCCAGATGGCACCGGCCTCCTTGAGATCGGCGCCGACATAGGCCTGCCGCCCGGTTGCCGGATCGTCGGTGTTGAAGAACACGATCGGGATGCCGGCCGCCTTGGCCGCCTTCACCTCTTCCGTCCACAGCCCGGGCTGGGCCGAGGTGGTGGCGATCCCGTCCGGCTTGGCGGCGAGTGCTGAGCTGAAAGCTTCCTTCTGCGCCGCCATGTCGCCGCCGCTGAAGGAGATCTTGCAGGTCACCTTGAGCTGGTCGCAGGCCTTGGTGGCACCGGCATTCCAGTCGAGCCAGAATGCATCGGACGGGCCGCCATGCGACAGCAGATAGAACGTCTTCTCCTGCGCCAATGCCTGCGAGCTGAATGCGAGACCGGCGAGCACCGTCGCGGCCGCCGCCAGTTTCAATCCGAATTTCAACATTTCTCTTCCTCCATTATATTTCCTCCCGGCGGAAAGCGCCGCCGCGGCGACGCAGGACTCCTGTCAGAGCCCGTTGGCGCGGAACTTGCCGTCGAGGAATTTCTTGGCCCGCGGCACGTCATCTTCCGAGAGATGCTCGATGATGACCGGGATGTTCGGGTGCTTTTCGGCAAGCCGCTTGAGATAGAGATCGTAGTTCAGCGAACCGAGGCCGGGCGCCGGCAGCTCGATCTCGCCTACACCGCGGAAAGTGTGGCTCTCCAGCGCGTCCTCGTCGCCGATGTCGGCGTGCTTCTCCGACTTATCACCGCCCGAGCGCTTGACGTCCTTGGCGTGGGCTATTTTGATCTTGTCGGTCAGCGTGTCGAATACCTGGTTGAGGATCTGGTCCATCCTGTCGATGTTGTGCGTCTCGAAATAGTTGGTCGGGTCCATCAAAAGGCCGAGGCCCGGATGGTCGACCTGCGCGAACATCTTCACCGTCTCCTCGACCGAGCCGACGACGTTGTTGACATAGGTTTCGAGCAGGAAGACCGCGCCATGGTCGTAGGCCGTCTGGGCAAGGTCGGCGATGACCTTGCGGCATTCCTCGAAACCTTCCTCGGTCTTGTTCTTCGGATGGTGCACCCAGTCGGACTCGGTGTTGTAGGTGCCGGTTTCCGAGATCACGTAAGGCGTGCCGAAATGGCGCGCATTGCGGATGATCTCCTTCAGATAGCCGACGCGCCTCTCGCGCTCGCCCATGTCGGGATGGATGATGTTGGTGTAGCCCGACACGCAGCACACCGGCAGATTGTGATCGCGGAAGGTGTCGCGAACAGTCCTGGCTTTTTCCTTGGTGATCTGCCCGGCCGACAGGTCAACATCCCTAAAATGGAGGTCGAGCTGCACCGTGTTGAAATCGAGCGCGCGGATCTTTTGCGCAGTTTCCTTGAGGCCGTACGGGAAATAGCCCGTGAAGATACCTGCCTGCATCATGATGTGAAGTCCTCCCTGTAAGCGATTCAGTTGATTGAATTTGTCGAGATTTCGGAGAGCTTGACCGTGCGACCCTCATCGATCGAGCGATAGCCCGCTTCGATCAGCGCCATAGTCTTGACGTTGTCGGCGACGGAAAGTGCGGGCGGCTCACCCGTCTTCACTGCGTGCTGGAGCTGCTCCATCACGCCGATGAAGGCATGCGGGAACCACATTGTCTCCCAGGTGGGTGTCACCCATTCGCCGCCGGTGGTCGCGGTCGAGGCATAGGTCAGCGTCGAGGCAGAACCCGTCGGCCAGCCGATCGTGCCCTTGGCGACGCCCTTGGTGCCGTCGACGCGCCAGTTGATGTGCTGGTCGTCCTTGTAACCCTCCTGGCGCGGGCCGGACCAGACATCCTCCAGCGACACTGCGAGCACCCCGGACGGAAACCGCAGCGTCGAAACGGTGATGCCGTCGGAATGGTCGAACTTCGTGCGCGGATCCTTACGCGTCAGCGTCGTAATCTCGTCGGGATCACCGAACAGGAAGCGCAGCACGTCGAGATGGTGGACGCTCATATTGGCAAGCGTCAGCCGGTCATAGTCCTCGAGGAATGTCTGCCAGTGCGGGATCGCATGCATGTCGATCTGCGCGAAGACGATGTCACCGAGCGCGCCGCTATCCATGATCTGCTTCAGCACGCGCATCGACTGGTCGTAGCGCATGTTCTGGTTGACCGAGAGGATCTTGCCGGCCCTGGCCGCCTCGTCGCGCAACTCGATCGCATCCTTGAGCGACAGCGCCAGCGGCTTCTGCGCCAGGATCGCCTTGATGTGCTTCTGCTTAAGCGCATGGCGGATCAGCGCCGGCTGCTGGTCGGGCGGAAAGGCAAGGTCGATGATCTCGACATTTTCGTCGTCGATCAGTTGCTCGGGCGTGTCGTGGACGGTCGGGATCTCCCAGCGCTTGGCGACCTTCTCGGCGCTGGCCCTGGTCCTAGAGGCGATCGCCACCACCGGAAAACCAGCTTCGTGATAGGCGGCAAGATGGCATTCGGCCATGATCATGCCGGCGCCGACGCAGCCGATCCTGAATTCCCTGGTGCGGACTTTAACGTCCGGCTCGAAGCCGTTGCCCGCTATTACTCCGCTTGCCATATATTCCTCCCGAAGCTCGTTCCTTGCGGTCGCCGTCATCTTGCCAGCGCTCCCCCGCTTTGACCGAAATAATGCACGCGGCCGGGCTCGCAGGATATCGCCACCATCGCGTCCGGCCTGATATCAGGCTGGCCGCGCAGCAGCGCCCTCAGGCGCGCCTGCCCGGCAGCGAGTGTCACGACGGTATAGCCGCCGAGCGGCTCGACCTCGAACACTCGCGCCGGGCGGCCCGCACGCCCATCCGACGTTCCATCATCCGATATTTCCCCATCCAGCCAGGGCCGGACCTTGATGTCTTCAGGCCTGAGCCCGATCTCGACGGCATCGGCCGGCGCGGCCTTATCCGCGATGCGGATCGTGCCTTCGGCTGCCTCGACGCCGCCCTCGCCGCGTAGCAACTTCAAGATGTTCATCATCGGCGAACCGAGCAGCCGCGCCACATAGGTGCTGGCCGGCCGGTCATAGATCTCGGCCGGCGCGCCGATCTGCCTGATCTTGCCATTCTCCAGGATGGCAATACGGTCGGCGACCGACATCGCCTCTTCCTGGTCGTGCGTGACATAGATCAGCGTCTTGCCGAGCTCACGCTGGATACGTTTCAGCTCGACGCGCGTCTCCTCGCGCAGTCTGGCGTCGAGCGCCGAGATTGGATCGTCCATTAGATAGGCATTGGGGTCGCGCACCAGCGCCCGAGCGATCGCCACGCGCTGCCGCTCGCCGCCCGAAAGCTGCGCCGGCGGCTTATGCAGGATGTGGCCGATATGCAGCTTGGCCGCGACGTCTGCGACACGCTTTTCGATTTCGGCCTCGGCGACCCGGCGTTCGACCAGGGGAAAGCGGACATTGTCGCGCGCGCTCATATGCGGAAACAGCGCCAGGTTCTGGAATACCATGGCGACATTGCGCTCGGCTGGCGACACCGTATTGACCGGCCTGCCGCCGATCAGGATTTCGCCGGCGTCCGGCGTCTCCAGCCCGAGCACCAGACGCAGCACCGTCGACTTACCCGATAGCGGCGGGCCGAAGAAGCAGAAGAACTCATTGTCGTTGACAGTGAACGAGGCGTCGTCGACGGCGAGCGTGTCGCCATAGCGTTTCGTCACATTGCGGAAGACGATATCGGCCATGGTCTCAGCCCGCCTTCATGGCAAGGCCGGTGGCGGCGTCGAACACACGCACGGACGCCTGGGCCGGCGCGACAACCGCTGTCTGCCCGATCGCCAGCCCGACGTCATTGTCGAACACCGCCTTCACCGTGCTCTCGCCCTGGCCGAAATGGACGATGGTGCGCGCGCCGATGCGCTCGACGAAGGTTACCGG
The DNA here is from genome assembly GCF_055901575.1 of Mesorhizobium sp. WSM4842. Lineage (NCBI taxonomy): Bacteria > Pseudomonadati > Pseudomonadota > Alphaproteobacteria > Hyphomicrobiales > Phyllobacteriaceae > Mesorhizobium > Mesorhizobium sp. WSM4842. The sequence continues at coordinate 3,501,596 of NZ_CM148372.1, read as the reverse complement.
CATCGACAGGCCGCGGTCTGAGAGAATCACCTGCTCAGGCCGAAAGCCGTAGAGCACATCTTCGCGCGCGGCCCTCACCGCCGGGGCGAGATTGTCCGGCAGCGGCGGCGTGACACCGAGCGGCCCGAGATCGATGACCAGGCCACGATCGCTTTCCGCCGGCCTGCCCTTGAGCAGGTTCATGCCCGGCGCACCGATGAAGCGGGCGACAAAGACGTTGGCCGGATCGTTGTAGACCTCGAGCGGCGTGCCGACCTGCTGCAGCACGCCATGGTCCATCACCGCGATGCGATCGGCCATGGTCATCGCTTCGAGCTGGTCGTGGGTGACATAGACCATGGTCTGCCGGAACTGACGCTGCAGCTGTTTCAATTCGGTCCGCATCACCGCCCGGAAGGCGGCGTCGACATTGGACAGCGGCTCGTCGAGCAGGAAAATCGCCGGCTCCGTGATCGCCGAACGGCCGATCGCCACGCGCTGCAATATGTTGACCGACAGCCTGTCGGCCTTGCGGCCGAGCAGCGGCGTCAGCTGCAGTATCTCGGCGATCGCGCCGACGCGGCGGTCGATCTCGGCCCTCGGCGCGCCGCGCATTTTTGGGCCGTAGGCGAGGTTCTGCCGCACGCTCATATGGGTGAAGATCGCATAGTTCTGGAAGACGAAGCCGACGCCGCGCCGTCCCATCGGCACGCCGGCCATGTCGCGCTCGCCGAACAGGATCCTGCCGCTGGTCGGCTCTTCCATGCCGGCGATCATGTTCATCGTCGTCGACTTGCCGCAGCCCGACGGCCCAAGCAGCGCCATGAACTCGCCGTCGGCGATGGCAAGATCCATCGTCTTCAGCGCGGTGAAGTCGCCGAACTTCTTGACCAGGTTCTGCAGATGGATCGCGCTCATGCCGGCACCTCGCGTACCCGGGCCATGCGCTTCATCGCAAACACCGCGGCGATGGACAGCACGATCAGGATGGCCAGCGCGATCGCCGCGACATAGCCCCAGATCAGGTCCTGGGTGGTGAGCTTGTAGATGTAGACGGAGATGGTCTCGGTGGCGACGCCGGGACCGCCGCCCGTCATGATGTAGAGCGTGTCGAAGATCTTGAAGTTCTCGATGACCCTGATTGCCAGTGCGATGATGATGATCGTCTTCATCTTCGGCAGCACGATGGTGACGAAGCGCTGCCAGGGATTGGCGCCAAGCAGCGTCGCCGCTTTGATCTGGTCCTCGGGCACGCCGACCAGGCCGGCAAGCAGGATGAGGAACATCAGCGGCGTCCATTGCCAGATGTCGGCGAGCATGACGGCGATGAGCGCCAGCGTCGGGTCCGACAGCCAGGCGATGGTGACGGGAAAGCCTGATAGCGCCGACAGGATGTCGTTGACCGGTCCGCCTGACTGGAACAGCATGAAGAACATGTAGCCGGCCACCGCCGGCACCACCATCATCGGCATCAGCAGGATCGAATAGAAGATCCGCTTGCCCGGGAACTCGTCGGCAAACAGCGTGGCGAGTGCCAAGCCGAGCAGGAATTCCGCCGGCACGCAGACGATCATGACGATGGCCGTTCTCTTGAGCGCGCTCCAGAAGCGCGCGTCGGCGGCAAGGTCGGTGTAGTTGGCGAAGTTGTTCCACAGCGACCAGGCGCTCCACCAGCCGAGGCCGGACAGCGGCGACCAGTCGGTCAGGCTGATATAGAGCTGCATCAACAGCGGAAACACCGCGATGAACAGCACCAGGATCTGCGCCGGCAGTGTCAGCCGGAAACCGAGCTTTACCCCTTCGTCCCGAAGGGTCGGCTTTGCCTGGACGGTTTTCATCACGTCCTCCGGAATCGTGGCAGTGACCGCGCTCATTGCTTGAGCGCCCCGAAGGTCAGCCCGCGCACCAGATGGCGCTGGATCGCGATGCCCATGATGACAGGCGGCACCGCCGCGATCAGGCCGAGTGCCGCCTTGGCACCGTAGAGCTGGCCGGTCATCGAAGACGACAGCGAGGCCATGTAGACCGGCACCGTCACCCATTCGCGTGTCGTCAAAAGCAGCGCGATCAGATAGTCCGACCAGTTGAGGATGAAGACGAACAGCGCGGCACTGGCCAGCGGCGCGCGCATCATCGGCAGCGTGATGCGGGTGAAAACGCGCAATCGCGAGCAGCCCTCGACCAGCGCCGCTTCCTCGATCTCGCGCGGCATGTCGTCGAAGAACGTCTTCATCAGCCAGAATGCAAAGGGCAGCGTGACGATGCCGTAGATCAGCGACAGCCCCCACCAGCTGTCGGTAAAGTTGAGAAAGGCCCACATGATCATCACCGGGGTCATCACCGCCATCGGCGGAAACAGGCGGAGCTGGATCAGCGCCAGCGGCAGGTTCTGGCCCGAGCCGAAGCGCGACAGCCCGTAGGCCGCCGCGGTGCCCGCCGACATGGCGATCGCCGTTCCGAACACCGCCGACAGCAGCGATGACAGGATCGGTTTCAGGGCGGTACGGTCGAGCGCGACGATCAGGTTGTTGGTCGATTCACCGAAGACGAAGCGGAAATTGCTGAGCGTCGGGTTCTTCGGCCACCAGGTCAGGTCGGCGCCGGTCGCCGACCATTCGGCGATCGGCTTGAAGGCCATCGAGACCATCCACAGGATCGGCACCAGCGTCACCGCCATAGCAGCAAGGATCGCTGCATAGCGGTATATTTCGAAAGGAACGGAACGCTTCATTTTGCAGCTTTGCTGGTACCATCGTTTGCGGAGGGGAAGAGCAAACTCCTCCCCTCCATTCGTATGCTGGGAGGAGGATCAGCTGATCGGATCGAGAACGGTGGGCCAGGCCTCCTTGTTGGTCTTGATGGCTTCGAGAAGCTTCTCCTCGCCGGTGCGGCGGGCGATCTTCTTCCATTCGGCCTCGGTGTCGACCATCGCCTGCTCGGCGGTCTTGGCCTTGGTCAGCGCGGCAACGAGGTTCTCGTCCAGCGCATTGTGGAAGGCGGTGGCGCCGGGATAGTTGATGGTCGGCACGGTGCGGGCGACCGTCTCTCGCACCACATCCATGTGATAGGCGTGATAGGTCTGGCGGACCAGCGGGTCGGAGAAATCCGACAGCCGGAACGGATCGAAATAGCCGCCCGGATTGGCGGTCATCCAAGCATAGATGCGGCTCGATCCGAGCCACTGCAGGAACAGGTAGCAGGCCTCCGGATTCTTGGCCTGCGAGGAGACCGAAGCCGATAAATTGAGCCACAGCACCGAACGGCTGATCAGCTTGCCGTCGATCTCGCGGCCCGGCGGCAGCATCGAGCCGATCTTGCCGGTGACAGCTGAATCCTTATTGCCGGCATTGTCGAGGAATTTCGGCAGGTTGGAGAAGGCGCAAGTCATGGCGGCGCCGCCCTTGGCGAAGTTGCCGTACTGCTCCGGCCAGCCCCAGGAGATCGCATCCGGCGAATGATGGGCCAGCGAGGCGATGTACTCGTTGGTCGCGGCTATGCCTTGCTCCGAATTGATCAGCGGCTTGCCGGTATCGTCGAACAGGAACTGATTGGGCGAAGCCATTGAGACATAACGCTGATACCAGTTGGTGTAGCCCCAGCCCTGGTTGCGCAGATCGGTTGAGCCGAACAGGCCCTTGTCGGGGCGCTGGAAGAAGGCCGCGATCTCGTCATGCTGCTTCCAGGTCCTTGGCGGCGCCAGTTCGTAGTCATGCTTGTCGGAGAAGGCTTTCTTCTCGGCCGCGTCGCCGAACAGATCGGTGCGATAGACCCAGGTCTGGAAATCGCCATCCAGCGACACGCCATAGGTCGAGCCGCGATACTGGTTGAGCAGCGAGACGCCCTTGGCGCCGTTGACATAGCCGCGCTCGGGATCGTCCCATTCCGGCTTGTACTGGGCGACGAAGTCGTCGAGCTTCAGGATGCCGCCGGTTTCGGCTAGGTCGCCGAGACGGTTCCATTCGACCGCGTAGATGTCATAGGCTCCACCCTTGGTGGAGATGTCCTGCATCGTCTTGGTGAATTCCTGACCGTTCGGCACACCGACGATCTCGAGCGGAATGCCGGTTTCCTTCTCCCACAGATCCTTGATCGAAGGCGCACCGGCGGGAAACGGCTGCGTCAGCTGGCCGATCGAGCCATCGGACAGGCCGAGCACGATCTTGGCCGGCGCCTTGCCGGCACCCTTCATCGCCTTGGCCGCCTCGATGGCGCGGCCTTCCGGCGTGTCGGCGCCATATTGATAGCGCTCCGAGCCGTCGAAGCCGGTCGGGCCGCCGATCATGCCCGGCGCCAGGGCGTCGGCCGCATAGGCGCGGCTGGGACGGATGAATTTCGGTGCGATACCTGCGGCGGCAACAAGCACGGCCGCCTTTCCACCGGACGCCAGCAAACGGCGCCGCGACATGCGGATCATATCAGACATTGGAAGTCCTCCCTCGAGAGCCTTGTTCCTCCACGGCCCTCATGATGGATATTGACGGCACTATGGGAAGGCTGTCAACATCATAAATAATCAAAACACGTCATAACATCGCAAATGAGGGAGAGGATGCAGTCCAGCGAGGTCAGCCCACGGCACCTAGTGCTTGAATTTGAGGGAACCGAGCGCCGCGCCGATCATTTCGGCCCGGCTCGACGATTTGGTGTAGCGCGCCGGCTTGCGCATCGGCTAAGGCCGGATACATCATTTCCCATCAGAATCGCGGATGACAATGAAATCGTCGTCCGCCATCCGATCCGCTAATCCGCGATTTTGATGCGCCTGTAGCGCACCAGCAATGAGGTGATCGACTGTGCGGTCCACTCTGACAGACATAGCCCGGGAAGCCGGCGTTTCAGCCGCGACGGTCGACCGTGTGCTCAACAACCGCGCCGGGGTCAGGGCGCGCACCCGCGAGGTCGTGCTGGAAACGGCGCAGCGGCTAGGCTACATCGCTGAAAATTCGAACGGCCCGACCCCGCGCAATGCGCTGCGCGGCGATGTCATACGGCTCGACTTCGCCCTGCCCGCCGGCACCAATTCCTTCATCAAGATGCTGCACCGGCACATCGAGGCGCAGGCGCAGTCAAGACCGGACCTCGATGTGCGCGTTGCCACGATCGAAGGCTTCAATCCCGACCGGCTTGCCCGCCTGCTGCAGGAATTGCGCGGCCAGACGCAAGGCGTCGGCGTCATCGCGCTCGACCATCCGACGGTCCGCGAGGCGATCCGCTCGCTATCGGCCAGCGGCGTCAAGGTCGTCACCATCGCATCCGATATCCTGCACGTGCCGAGGGTCGCCTATATCGGCATCGACAACCGCGCCGCCGGCCGGCTCGCCGGCTACCTGCTCAACCGCTTCATGGCCGCCGATCGTCCGGGCAAGGTCGCGCTGTTCGCCGGCTCGCTCTCCTATCGCGGCCATGAGGAGCGCGAGATGGGCTTCCGCCACATCCTGACGGAAGACTCGCCCAATCTGCAGATCGTTGAGATGCGCGAGATGCTCGACGACCGGGAAAAGGCCTATTTGGAGGCCTCCGCTCTGCTGGACCGGCACCCGGACCTGGCCGCGATCTACAATGTCGGCGCCGGCAACACCGGCATCGCTCGCGCACTTAAGGAGCGAGGCCGGGCGCTGTCGACCGTGTTTCTCGGCCACGAAGTGACGGAAGGCACCAAGGACCTTTTACTCGACGGCACGCTCGACGCGGTCATCGACCAGAACCCGCGCGTCGAGGCCCGCGAAGCGCTCAACACCTTGAGCCACGCGATCAGGGACTTGCCCTACGAGTTGCACCAGCCGAGGCTGCAGGTAATCTTCAGGGAAAGCATCCCGGAGATCTGAACGGAAGCTCCCGGGATTAAGAGAGGCCGCGCCAGCAAGCGCGGGCTTTGGCGCTCCGGCGATCAGGGTAATCTTGAGCTCGATGCCATGCGGGCTGTTGTCTTCGGGGACGAGGACGACCGGGATCGCCTCCGCATGCGAAACGATTCGGCATTCGGCTGGTTCGCGGCGGAAGCGGCTGCCGCGAGGATCGTTCGCGAATACTGGCGCGGCACGCTCGGGCTTGGCCGCGGCGAGACGCTGGCTGCGGCCTATTGGCGACTGGGCGCGGCGGGACTGATGGCCGGCTAGATCTTGCTTACCATCGCTTGCGCGTCCTCGCCAATGCCGATCGCGATCCGGTCGCCGGAGACAATGCCTGATATGTCGCAGACGACCAGCGGCATGCTGACATCGTAGAGGAACTCGGCGACGATGGCGCCGACGGCCAGGATCGGGTCGGGCCGCTCCAGGATGATGCCGGCCGGCGCCGTGCCCCTGCGGATCGCCTCGGCCAGAACCGAAGACGAGGACGACGAGCCGCGCCCGGATGTCATCACCAGGATCTTGCCGGCGACATTACCGCCCGCATCCGGATGCGAACGATCGATAATGTCGCCTGTATCGACATCGACACCGCCCCAGAAGCTGAGCGCTTGCGGCAGCACCAGCGCCGAGCCTTGCGCCTCGCCGGCAAGCTGGAACGTGCCAACTCTCTTCAAGACCGACTTTTTCAACCCTTTCATCGCGCGCCCCGCACGACATGGCCGGCCGCTGCCGAGCGGACGCAATCTTCGATGTCGCCGAACGCCACCGACACGCCGATATTGCCGGGCGCGTAATGCGCCCATTTACCGGAATTGGTCATCACCACGCCGTCGAGACGCTCGAGGATCGAGGTGACATAAGTGCAGGTATCCGTAACCGGAATGAGGTTGAACTTTTCCGCATCGTCCAGTTGGCCCTCGTCCTGCAATCTCTTCAAGGTGGCGCGCCCGGTGTTGACATAGATGGGGATGCCGCCGGCCGGCGCGATATGGCGTAGCAGCGGCAACAGGCGCATCCACTCGTCATGCGAGAAATGCGGCGTGCCGAGCGACACCGCCGCTAGCGGCGCGCCGTCGGGCACGCTCGACAGTTTTGCCAGCGCATGGTCGATGTTGGCGCGCGTGATGCGGATCGTCTCGTCCGGCGCCATGCCGTGAAACACCTCGTTGAGCGTGTTCGCTTCCGGCGTGATGCCGACCGCATGGAACAGCGCCACCGCGCCCGTCGTCGCCGCCGCTGCACCCAGCGCCTTCAGCTGGTCCTCGTCGCGCGGATGCGGCAGGCCCGATATGACCGGAATGCGGTCGCCACTCGCCTGCCCGATGATCAGCCCGACGCCAACGAACAGGGCGTCGGTAGGCTCGGAAGAACCGGTCAGCTCGAACAGGATTTGGCCGCGTCGATTATCGCTGAGATGCAACCCCCAGGCCGGCGCGCGCCCGGTCATCGCGCAGCACAGGTCGATGAAATCGCCATAGCGGTTGGTCCGCGCGCCGATCACTGAATTGGCGAAGACGATCGCGTTGGACTCGCCCCAGGCGATCTGCTCGCCGAAAGCCGGGCGGAACCGGGTCTGATAGGGCGCGCAGGTGAAGGTCGCCTGGCAGCCGAGTTCCAGATGCGCCTTCATCAGTCGGCGCGCCGGCACTTCTTCGGCGGCCGGCATCTTCACCAGCCCGGGATGGATGAGGTCGAACGAGCCGACATTGAGTGTTGTCGGCACCCGAACGCGGCCGCCGCCCTCGACCAGCCTTTCGACGAAATCGAGGCTGGCTTGGCCGTGATAGAGGCAGCCATCGATATGGGCTCCTGCAATGTCCAACAGCTTGCGCGCGCCGACTGCGTTGGAAAAGGCGACCAGGATCTTCATCGCTGCGGCCACGGCCGGGCCCTGCTCGCCATCGAGCATGGACTGATCCTCGGTCGTCAATTCCAGCATCATCGGTATGCTCCGGCGCCCCACTATGCCCGACAGATGGAGGGACAGCACCCCCTCTGCCCGGCAGGGCAGAGGGGTGGGAAGGATCGCCAACTTTCGAGTTAGCTCCCAGCGATCAGCACCGTGCTCTCCGGCGACCAGCGCAGCACCACTTTTTGCCCCTCCGCCAACCTTTCAATGCCGGTGTTCTGCACGATGACCTTGAGCGTCTGCCCGCCGCGATCGACGAAATAAGTGCTGTTGTTGCCGGCGAAGATACGCTTGGAAACCTGCCCCCGGAGCATATTGGCGTTCGGATCAGACGTCCCTGAATCGGTGGCGATGCGGATGCGTTCGGGCCGCACCGCGCAGCTCGCCCTGGCGCCGGCGGCAAGCGCCGCGCCTGCCCCGGCGGCGATCGCCGTGCCGTCGGGCAAGCGGATGCCGGTGCCGGTGGTCTCGCCGCGAAAGATGTTGGCGTCGCCGAGGAAGGTGGCGGCGAACTCGCTCTTCGGGCTGTCGTAGATCTCCTCCGGCGGTCCTTCCTGCACCAGCCGACCGTCGCGCAGGATGCCGATGCGGTCGCTCATCGTCAGCGCTTCTTCCTGGTCGTGGGTGACGAAGATGGTGGTGATGCCGATCTCGCGCTGGATGCGTTTCAGCTCGATCTGCATGTCGACCCGCAGCGCTTTGTCGAGCGCGCCCAGCGGCTCGTCGAGCAAAAGCACGCGCGGCTTGGTGACGATGGCGCGCGCCAGTGCGACGCGCTGGCGCTGGCCGCCGGACAGCTGATGCGGCCGGCGGCTACCGAGCTTGCCGAGCTGCACCAGGTCAAGCGCATGCTGCACCTCGCTGGCTATCGTTGCCCTGGCTTCGCCACGCACCGACAGGCCGAAGGCGACATTGTCACCCACGTTCATATTGGGAAACAGCGCATAGTTCTGGAACACCATGCCGATGCGCCGCTTCTCGACCGGCACCCGCTCGACGCTCTCGCCGCCGATGGCGATTCGGCCGGAGTCGGGAAAATCGAAACCGGCAATCTGCCGCAGCAGCGTGGTCTTGCCGCTGCCCGACGGCCCAAGCAGTGCATAGAAACCACCGTCGGCGAAATCGATGGACACGTCGTCCAGCGCCTTGTGCGCGCCGAAGCTGCGCGACAAATTCGATACCTGCACGCCGGCCATTATTTCTCTCCGCCGAATTTGAAGAACCGTGCCGTAAGCAACATCAGCGCCATTGAGACGACGATGATGATCGTCGAGACGGCATTGATCTCCGGCGTAAAACCTTTGCGGATCGCGGCGTAGATTTCGACCGGCAACGTCGTCTGGCCCGGCGTCGACAGGAAGTAGGAGACCACGAACTGGTCGAACGACACGGCAAAGGCGAACAGCCCGCCGGCGATGACGCCCGGCATGATCCAGGGCAGCGTCACGCGAGAAGTCACCTGCCACTGGTTGGCGCCGAGCGAACGCGCCGCCTCTTCCAGCTCCGGCGCAAATGTCTGCAGCCGGGCCGAGACGACGACGATGACATAGGGCAGCGCCAGCGCGACATGGCCGAGCAGGATCGCAAACAGGCCACGCCCGATGCCGACGCCGAAGAAGAAGATCAGCATCGCCGTGCCGGTGATCAGCCACGGAATGGCGATCGGTGGAAACAGCAGCGCTTGCAGGACTTTCTTGCCGCGGAATTCATAGCGGTAGAGCGCCAGCGAAGCCGCCGAGCCGAGCACCGTGGAGATGATGGTGGTGATGATGGCGATCTCTATGCTGTTCCAGGTGGCGGAGATCAGTTGATCGTTCTGCCACAACGAAGCGTACCACTCCGTCGTCCATTCGAACGGCAACTGGTAGAAGGGCGAGACGTTGAACGACATCAGCGCCATGATGATAACAGGCAGGTAGAGGAAGGCGAGCAGCAGCCAGATGTAGAGGCGGCCACACCATTCCAGGATACGCGTCGTTGCCATCACGCAGGCCTCCGCAGCACCGGTGACGCCAACGCCAGGATGACCAGGACGACGGCCAGCAGGATGAACGACAAGGCAGCGCCGAGCGGCCAGTTGAAGACGGCGACGAACTGATCCTCGATGATCGTGCCGTAAAAAGTGCCGGTGCGCCCGCCGAGGATGCGCGGTTCCATGAACGAGCCGACGACGGGAACGAAGATCAGCGCCGCACCGGCGACCAGCCCTGGCATGGACAGAGGGATGATCACCCGCCTCAACATCTGCAGTCTTGAGGCGCCGAGCGAGCGCCCTGCCTCGATCAGCGAGTCATCGATGGCCTGCAGCGTCAGATAACAGGTCAGCACCATGTAGGGCACATAGGAGTGCACCAGCCCGATGATGACGGCCGGATAGGAATACATCAGGTCGATGTTAATCTTGAACGGCAGCACGGCGTTGAGCGCGCTGTCGAGAATGCCGCCTTCGCGCAGCACCATCGCCCAGGAGAAGATGCGCACCAGCCCGTTCGACCAGAACGGCAGGATGACGAGCAGGAAGATCGCCTCGCGGCTGCGCCCCTTCAGCACCTTGGCCAGCACATAGGCCGCGGGATAGCCGATGACGACGCACCACAGCGTTACCTCGAGCCCGAGCCTGAGCGACGCCAGCAGCAGCGTCAAATACAGCCGCTCTGAGAAGAAGGTGGCGTAGTTGTCGAGCGTGAACGCCCACACCTTCCCCGCCAGGGGCAATTCGGTCATGAAGGAGAAGAAGACCATGGCCGACAGCGGCAAAAAGATCGCCACCGTCAGCCAGAGATAGGCAGGCAGGAGCAACGGCAACGCCGATCGCAATCCGCTCCTCGAACCGGTCGCGACCTGTCCAGCCATATGCTCCTCCCGAAAAGCTTGCCGTTACTTCACCCCGCCCGTTACTTCACATTGACCTTGATCTCCTGCCACAGCGCCAGATAGGCCTCGCGCTGCGCATCGGTGATCGGCGCCTGGAACTGGATGCGTTTGGCGACATCAGGGTCGCCCATCACCTTGCGGTTGAACGCATCTTCGGGAAGCGCGGCAACCGCCTTGGTGTTGGCCGAGACCGGCGCGCCGACCTTGGTGACCCATTCAACGTAGAAGCCGGGATCAATCATGTAGTTGATGAAGGCCTCGGCGCCGGCGACGTTCTTGGCACCGACCGGAATGGAAAAAGCGTCGAGCCAGGCGACGGCGCCTTCCCTTGGGATGACCAGCGCGACCGGCAGCTTGAAATGCGTCTTGGCCCGGTCGGCCGAACCGCTCCAATAGGTGCCGATGTCGATCTGGTTGGAGGCGACCATCTGGTTCCAGTCGTTTTCCGAGCTCCAGAATGTCTTGATCTGCGGCATCAGCGAGGTCAGCTTCGCCTTGACCGCTTCCATATCCTTGATGTCGTTTATGTTCTGGCCGGTGGCGATGGCGCCGAACTGGACCGCTTCGACGGCATCGTCGCGAATGACTACGCGGCCCTTATGCGCCTCGTTCCACATCTCGGTGATGCTGGTCGGCGGCGTCTCGAAGGATTTCTCGTTGATGGCGAGCGCGGTCAAGCCCCACACCCATGGCACGCCATAGACCTTGCCATCGCGGGCGAGCATCGGCGAGCCTGCCTTGTCCGGGCTGATGTCGGCATAGTTGGGAATCTTCGAGACGTCGATCGGCTGGATCAGCTTTTCCGCCATCGCCTGGTCGTTGAAGGCCGCGTTGATCATGACGACGTCGTAGAGGCCGGGATTGGTCCTCAGCTTGGTCAGCATTTCCTGTTCGGAATTGAAGAAGTCGTTGACGACCTTGTTGCCGGTCGCCTTCTCGAAGGCGGCAATGGCCCAGGGCTCGTCGGCGCCGTAGCCCTTCCAGTTGAGCACATGCACCTCGTCGGCCCTGGCGGCCAGCGTGAGTGCCGAAGCGAAGACGGCGGTTGCTGTCACAAATGCAGTCAATTTTGGCATGCGCATGTTCGTTCCTCTCATTGTTTGCCCGGTTGGCGGGCTTGTTGCGTCATTTATTCTGTCATAAATGGGCCTTTTGCTTCCGGCCGTGCACGGATCGATCGTCATGGCTGAGGAATGTCTGGATCTCCTCGTCGGTCGGCGCCGACGACCCGCCATGGCGGGTGACCGAGAGCGCCGCCGCCGCATTGGCGTAACTTGCCGCTTCGAAGGGCGGCACGCCGCGCGACAGCGCGCTGACGAAGGCGCCGATATGCGTGTCGCCGGCGCCGTTGGTATCGACGGCGGCAACCTTGAAACCGGGCACGGCCTGCGCGGTGCCGTCAGCCAGCCGCACGAAGCAGCCTTTCGCCCCGGCGCGGATGATGACCCCCTCGGCGGTCGGGCAGTGATTGGAAAGAAGCCGGGCAGCAATGGCCTCGACAGCGCCGGGGCCGGCAATCTCGGCCGCTTCCGTTGTGTTGCAGCTCAGCCAGTTCGTGCGCGCCAGCACCCGGTCGAGAATGGCGCGCGGAATCTCCGATATGACAGGCGTCGGATCGAAGACGAAGGGAATTTCCGCCGGCAGCGCCTCGATCCAGTCGGCCAGCGCGTCGCGGCTCCCGACATAGCTCAGCGTATAGCCGGAGACGAACACCCAATCCCCCGGCGCAACCCGGACGGGCGCCATCATGCCGAGGCTGAGCACACTCTCGGCACCAGGCCATGACACGAAGGTGCGCTCGGCGTCGCCGCTGATCATGGCGACGCAATTGCCGCTGTCCATCACGGGTGATGGCGGGGTCAGCGTTGCGATGCCCTCGGCGGCCAAGGCGGCGCGCAGGAAGTCGCCATTCGGTCCGCTGCCGAGCTGGCCGCCGAAGACGACCTTCATGCCGGTGCGGCTGGCCGCGACCATCATGTTGAAGCCGCCGCCGGCGACCTGGGCAAAGCTCGATGCGGTCTTTTCGGTGCCGGGCGCCGGCAAGGCGTCGATGCGGTAGACATAGTCGACCACCGCGCTGCCGATATGGACGAGACGCCCGCTCATGCCGCCGCATCCTTGCCTGAACCGCGTTTCGCCATCCGCACCGCGACCAGATCGGCGGCGAGCGCGCGCACCTGCGCCATGTCGAGCCCTTGGAGCCGGGCGATGTGTTCCTGCGGCAATCGGGAAAAGCCGGTGCAGGCGCCTGCCATGCCGGCGGCAATGGCGCCGATCGTGTCGGTGTCGCCGCCGAGATTGGCGCTGATGACGGCCGCCTGCCAGGGATCGCCACCGGCTATTTCCAGCACCGCGAAGGCCGCCGGAATCGATTCCTGGCTGGCGACGCCGGTGCCGACCAGGTCGATGATCAGCCGGATGCCGTCAGTGACAGCCTTGCCGCGGGCGAGGCTCCTCGCCCAGTCGATCCGCGCGGCGATATCGCCGCCGGTGACCCAGTGTCCGAGTGCCGCCCCTTGCCTTGCCGCCACAACCGCACGGTCCGAGGCTGCTCGCCAATCGCCGCCGGCAACACCGCAGCTGACGGCGGCAGCGACGGCTGCGGCCGAGGCAATGGCGATCGAGGTGTTGTGCGTGGCGCGGCAGGTTTCCGCCACCTTGGCGACCAACCCGTCGAGCGGCTCCAGCGGCATCATGATGCCGACCGGCGCGATGCGCATCGCCGCGCCATTGGTATCGCCGCTGCGTCCCGCTTCCGCGGCCGGCACGCCGTCATTGATGGCGTCGATGGCGCGCTTGGTCGACGGGCCGAGCAGGTCATAGCTGCCGCGCGCCTTGACCTCGCGCTCCCAGTCGAGCAGCGCGTTGACCCAGCGCGCATGATCGAAGTTGTCGCCTGAAACAACCAGGACACGACCGAGCAGCAGCGCCTGTTCGGTGTCGTCGGTAACAGTGCCGGCGACCAGGCCCTTCGACACCGGATGATCGGCGACGGGCGCGACGAAATCCTCGACCTGGCCGTAGAGCTCGGCGATGCGGGCCGGCGACAAAAGCTGCGTCGGCATGCCGAGCGCATCGCCCAGCGCACCGCCGATAAGCGCACCCATCGCCCGGTCGATCGCCTCGCCCGTCTCCATTCTCAGCGTGTCCATGCTCAGAACTCCAGGTGCAGCGCGAAATGCGCCGGATTGAGCAGGCTGGTGACAAATTCGATGGCGCGGCCGTCGGCGGCGCGCGTCAGGCGCCGCGTGCGCAGGAACGGCGCGCCGGGCGCGCAGTCGAGTATGGCCGCGTCCGCGGCGCTCAGCATCTCGATGTCGGCCCACTCCTCGCCGTGATCGGGGACGAGCCCCGCCGCGCGCAGCGTCTGGTGCAGCGAGCCCTCGCGCAGGCCGCGCAGCGGCACGTCCTCCAGCTCCGGCGACAGCGGCAGGCGGCTGCGCTCGATCGAGATTGCATGGCCGTCATCGGCGTTGGAGCGCACCCGGTCGACGGCTATGAAGAACGGGCTTTCGACGCCCAGCCTGGCAGCGAGCTCGGCATCCTGCATGACTTCGAGCCTGAGCGTGCGCGTGTCGGCATTGGCGCCGGCATTGGCCAGCGCCCGCGACCAGCCGACGGCGTCGTCGACCGGCATGCCGTCGAAGGTGACGAACGAGCCGATGCCGACCTTGGTGGTGATCAGCCCGCGGCTCGACAGTTCCTCGAGGCCCTTGCGGATGGTGTTGCGGCTGACGGAGAAGCGCTGGACGAGCTCGTTCTCGCTCTGCAGGCGGTCGCCGAAGCCGAGCACGCCGGAGCGTATCTCGTGTTCGAGGACGGTGGCGATCCGTTCGGGCTTGCCCGTTCCGGGAGACGACGGAGTCGTGCGACGCGCCATGGAATACCTGTTCAGTAAACCTGTATAGTCCTGTTCAATATCGTGACATGGCACGCATGTCAACGGCTCGCTGCCAGCACGCTTTTGAGTTCCCGGCATTTGCCGGGCAAGATTGCCCTGCTGATCACGACGGTTCGTCGCAGACTGGAATTTTATGGGAACCTTCACCACCCCCGAGCGGTTTTTTCTGTAGTCGCGATGCGGCGACAACCGAAAAAATGGAGACAAATGGAGGCAAACCATGCTTACGAAGATTCTCGCGGCGTCCGTACTCGCCGCTGGTCTGGCTACGTCTGCGATGGCCCAGACTGCCAGCGACCCCGACGCTGAAATGGGTACCGGCAGCGACAGAAGCGTCGTAATCGACCCGGCCCCGATCGATCCGAACCTGGCCGATGAGCCGGATGCTGTCGATCGCGGGATTACCGGTAGCATTATTGCAGGCCCTGACGGCACGAATTCCAGTGCCGATCGGAACTGCCCTATAGGCCCGCAGGGCGCGCTGCCTGATGCCACGCACAAGGCTCCCGGCACGGTCTCACCGACCGTCAACGACAGGCACTGCGGCATGTAGCCGAGATCGATTTCGGGAACTCACGCTTTCGGCCGCGGGGCAGAGCTTCGTCCCGCGGCCGAAGCGTTATTGTTCTAGCTCGCTGAACCTTTGCGCGGCCGAGCAGTCTTTGGCTTGGTGTCCTTTGGCTTAGTGTCCTTGGGCTTGGCCTTGGCGGCCGCCGGCTCCTTCGGTCGAGCCGCTTTGGCTTTCGGCCTGCTCTCCTCACCGTCGACCTCGGCAGTGGCCTGGTCCCAGTGCTGCTGATGCGCGCCGTCGGGCCGGCCGGCCTGTTCCCAGATCGCGTGAGCCCGCCGGCGAATGCGTTCCTGCCTGTCGTCCGTCACTGTTGCCTCCATCGGTTCGGTTCAGGGCCTTGGGCAACAGCTGTCTTAGCCCAAGTTCGGATCGACGTCATGAGTCGGATCGACGCTTTGGGCGGCTTCAACCCTATTCGGACAGGACCGCGACACCGAGGAGTGCCGCCTTCTTGGTGATCAGCCCCGCCAGATCCGCGTCCGAGCGCTCCGTTCCAGTTTGCTCACGCACCGCTGCAATCAACTCCTTCATCGACAACAGGGCAGTGCCCCGTTCAGCAAGCAGCTTGTCGACAGATGCGGCCACATTGCGTGACTCGACATGCGGCAACATGAAAATGGCTCCTTCCCGCGACAAGACGATCAACAGCCGGCTGCCTGCCGGCGAGCCGCCGCTGCTCTCGCGTCTTCCCGAGAGAGCGGCGGGTGAAGGTCAGTCAATGACCTGCACGATCCTGCGGGTGCCGGGATCGACCAGCACGGTGCGATCGTCGACGACCACGTATCTGTATTTGACGTCGGGAACGTCGATCGGGTGAAGCTCAACCGTGTCGGGCACGGTGGAACCGATGTTGAGTTCCACTCCCAGAAGGCTGATCGACGCCAGCGGGTGCCTGTCCACATATTCGCGGATGACTGTCTGCTGCTCGGGCTTGACAATCACCTGGTCTGCGGTGGCCACGCCGACACCGGTGAGCAGAACCAGCCCGGCGGCGGCAGGAACAAGGTGGATCTTCATCGTCTTCTCCTGTTCTTGTTGGCGGACTTCGCCTTCCACGGGTGGCAACAATAGATCACAATCGGGACGGCGGGCCCTCTTTGGAAACGCTCACGCAACCTTCTTGTTCCGTGAGCGGCGGCTAATCGATCGCCGTATTGGCGCCGCTCTGGTGCGTTGCCGCGAGCCGCCGCAGTGGCCCGCGTTCCTTTCGCAGGCACGCGGGCCGATCGGATTGCCCGATCAGCAGCGATACCGGAGGGGGTGATATCGACTGCTTCGAAAGGAACATTTAGCGAGAACTAATGTTCCGCCCCCCAGCAAAAAAGCCTGCCGGCGTCGGGCTCCCGTCAGGCGCCGAGACGGCAAATGCCCCAACCTATTGTTTCGGCGGCTGCGCCGGCACCTCGCCGGGTTTGAGCACCGGTGTCCTGCCTTCGTCCGGCGGCGGTGCGGCCATGCCCTGATCGCCGGTCGGCGGCGGCAGCAGCACGCCGTTGCAGGGATCAAGCGTGTCGGTCAGGCTGTCGCCGGCACCGTTGTTGGCGGGCGGCTCCTGCTGCTGGCCGTTCTGCGGCTGGGCCTGGCAGGGGCCGGCAGGCGCCTGGTCTTGTGTCTGGTCATCCGTCTGGGCGGCAGCCGGCGCCGCCAACGCCAGTGCGCCGAGCACGCCGATGATCAACGCGCTCGGCAGGAATGCGAAAGGTTTCATGTCGAACTCCTTTCCCGCGAACCTCCTTGCCAAAGCAGGTGGGCGGCGATTGGTTCCCGCATGCTGCGACGCGCCCGGCTCCATGCAGGTTCAATCGACCGGCACGACAGTTTTGGGCGGCAAGGGGGCGACTTCCGTTGAACACGCAAAAAACCGCCCCGTTTCCGGGGCGGGCGCAGCATGTTGGTGAATCGTTAATCAGCGGTTGCTACTATATTGGACCATGACCAAAAATCTCGGAAACGCCGAAAGGAATGCCCCAAAGGAACCGGCAAGGCGTTCCGTCTTCAGCCAGCTGGCGCCGGCCCTGTTTCCCCTGGTGATCGTCGCGCTTGGCTATCTGGTCGGCTGGCAATTCTTCGGCTTTTAGAGCATCGGCCGCCTCGGTGCCGCGCGAAGAGACCTGGATCAGGCGCCGCTGCTTCTAGCACCAATCTCCAACTTTTGCGATTAGCCGTAAGCCCCCTGCGCCTTCGTCATCCTAGGGCGGAGCAAGGAGCGAAGCGACGCGGCGCAGACCCTAGGATCCATGCCGTTACCCAAGCCGAAGAATGCAGCGGCCCAGAACCGAACGCTACCACCCCGTTCCGCGAAAGAGCTCGAACCACTCCGGATTGGTCTTCTCGATCAGCTCGATCTTCCACTGGCGCGGCCAGCGCTTCAGCGACTTCTCGCGCTGGATGGCGTCACGAATGTCGAAATGTTCCTCGTACCAGACCAGACGCTGCACGCCATAGCGGCTGGTGAAGCGCGAGCCCTGGCCGGATTTGTGCTCCGGCATGCGGCGGCCGAGATCGTTGGTGACACCGATGTAGATCGTGCCGCGCTTCCGGCTCGCGGTCATGGTGGCATAACCGGTCAGGGTGGAAGGGTAGCTGGCGCCGTTGCGGGTGTGGTGGCCTCCGGCAAATCGCCAGCGTTTGTTTGGCGGCTGCGGTCTGGTCGGGCAGCGACCATCGCATTCCCTTTCTCTGCACAGAGGAACTAGTCCGGGAAATCGAAAACCGGGTCCTCGCATCGATGGACCCGGCATTGACCGTCAAGCGTCCTGATGTAGGAGGTGACGGGCACTTCGGGCCAGTCGCACTCATTGCCGTATTGGCGGACATATCGATCATAGGTGTTGCGGCCGGTGGTCAGGACGATCGCGCGCCGGCTCTGGATCAGCTGCTGCGCCTCGTCGCATGTCATGGTGCGCGCATCCGGCCGGCCGTAAGCCATGCTTGTGGCGGCGAGCAGGATCGCTGCAGCTGTCGAGACGATTGGGCGAGCTGGCATAATAGATCCTCTCAAGGGTCGTGCCCAACGCGCACCTTCGCCCGTGGTTCCGCAACCTTCGGCTTTTAGCGCATCGGCCCACCTTGGTGGTCGCGCGAAGAGACGTCGCGGGAAGAGACCTTGGATCAGGCGTCGGCTGCTTCTAGCACCAATCTCCAACGCTGGCGATTAGCCATACGCTACTACACCTTCGTCATCCTGGGGCGAAGCAAGGAGCGAAGCGACGCGGCGCAGACCCTAGGTGTTTGATCCCGGACTTTAATGGCGCATCATCGCAATCCGAGAACCGGTTCCTCGCATCGATGGACCCGACATTGACCGTCAAGCGTCCTGATGTGGGAGGTGACGGGCGCTTCGGGCCAGTCGCACTCATTGCCGTATTGGCGGACATATCGATCATAGGTGTTGCGGCCGGTGGACAGGACGACGGCGCGTCGGCTCTGGATCAGCTGCTGCGTCTGTTCGCATGTCATGGTGCGCGCATCCGGCCGGCCGTAAGCCATGCTTGTGGCGGCGAGCAGGATCGCTGCGGCTGTCGAGACGATTGGGCGAGCTGGCATGGTAGATCCTCTCAAGGGTCGTGCCTAACGCGCATCTCCGCCCGTGGTTCCGCAACCTTCACCCGGTCTCCCGCAAGAGGCTGTCGCTGCGGCGCAATAATGCATGTCGCGCAAAAGCATGCCCTCGGGCTTGAACCGAGGGTGTGCAGCGGTTTTGCGATAACGACATGCATAAAACAACAACCTAAAGCGCGTCGCATGAGGCCGGTCAAACGCGACGCGCTTTAAGACGGGCGCGATCTCACTCCTCCTTCTCCGGCTTGAACCGCCTCACCACCACCTCGAAGACGATGTCCGAGATCCACATCGCCGAGACACCGATGAGGAACGCCGCGGCCAGCGTCGTGGTGCCGTCGTCGGGCGACGGTATCGGCACGCCGGTAGCGCGGAAGTAATGCACCACCGGCAATGTCAGGTAGGCCGCCGCCAGCGCGCCGCAGATCGGCGACGCCACCATCTCGCGGACCTTGTAGCGGTGGCGCGACAAGGCGCGCAAAATGCCGCCGGAAAGGCCGGCGACCACCACCGGCGCCTTGACGCCGAGAGCATCGAGAAGCTCCTGTATCATGGCCGCCACCCGCACCATCTGGCGCCCTTCGCGTTGTAGGCATTCACCTCGTCGAGCTCGGGCCGCGTCATGGCGGCGACGACGGCCACGGAGGGACGGCGCGCCTGGTTGTGGTCGCACCAGACCTGACGCGCCGGCGAAACCGGCGTTGTGCATCCGGCGAGCAACACGCCCCCGAGCAGCAGACCGATCATCAGTGCCTTGCCCATCGCATCGCCTCCCGCCGTGCGGCTTCGTCCGGCAGGTCGCGCGCCGCGCGTTCGGCATCGGTCGCCTCGCGGTCCATTTCGAGGCGCTCCTCGACGGCGGCGAGTTTTTCCGCCGCTCGCCTGGCCGCATCCTTGTTGGCCCGGCTGATGCCGCCGGCAACAAACAGGCCGATGCCGCCGGCCAGCGCGGCAAGGATCGCCATGATCGTCGTATTGCCGGCGAGCGCGCCCAGCATGGAAAGCACCCACATCTCAATTGCCCTCCACGGCAGGCTGTCGTCTGACGAGGCCGGCAACGCCGTCGCGGACGACATTCATCAGGATCTTGAGCAGGGTCAGCACCCCGGTGATCTTGAGCGCCAGGGCAGCGTCGATGCCGAACAGCGTCCAGTCGAAGCCGACCAGGCCGGTGAGCAGCAGGATCAGCACATTGATCAGATTGTGCGCGGCATTGGTATTGAACCACGTCATGGCTTTACCTTTCGAAACAAGGACAGGATTGCGGCGACCAACGGAGCCAGGACTGCGGCCCAGAATCCGGGCAATGGTCCGGGCCGCACTCCAGCCTCGCCCGGCTCGTGCTTTGGCCCTGAAGACGCAAGAATGTCGGGTTGCGGAGCCTGCGGGATCGGAACAGGCGCTGGAGGCTGCGCTGGGGCAGCGGCCGGCGTGTCCTTGATCCCGGACCATTTGCGGAACGCCTCGGCAAGCCTGATATCGTAGGCGTTTTTCCCATAGGATGCGCCGTTGTAACCCTTGGCAAAGCCGGCCCAATCATGCTTGCGCAATTTGCCGTCGAGCCGGTTGGCGGCGATGAAATTGACCGCCGCCGCCAGTTGCAGCGCCTCGTCCTCCATCATGGCTTCGACCATGGCCTGTACGGTGAGGAAGCCGGCCGCCTTGAAATTCTCGCCGAGGACCTGGCCGAGGCCCCACGACGCCGATCTGAGCGCCGCCGTCTCGTCGATGGCGCAGGCGGCTTTCAGGCGCGGATAGCTGTCCCGGGGATAAGGCTTTTCGCCCCACCTGGCATAGGCAAGGCCGGCCGCGACAGCTTGCGCCCGCTTCGCCCCCGACAGGTTGCGGAAAAAGACATGCGGCTCGAACAGGATGATTGGCCGGCCATGGGCGTCGAAGCCATGCCCGCTGGTTTCGACATCGAGAAAGGCGTGGATCTCGTCCTCGCCGACGCCGATCCTGGCGCCAAGTTTTGGCAGATCGAGGTCGTCCAGGCGCCTGGCGGCGCCCTTGAACGTCATGTCCATGGTCGTGTCCTTTCCGCCCTCGCGGGCCGGTTGATGTTTGCAAGCGATTGTGTGAAATGAACCCCAAAGGGGAGGACAGCGGCCGATGTCGCAAGATGAAGGAACGGCGCGCTGGACGGTGAAGGCCGAGCTGTGCGCGGTCGGCCGCGACAAGCCGCTGCTTGTGGCGCTGGCAGCGATCCTGTGCCTCTATTGCGGGCTGGTCGCCGGGCCGATCCTCTATGCGTTCCTGGCCATCCAGGGCATGGCGGATTTCTTCAAGTGATCGTGCTGACCGCTTGAGAAGCTCGATCCGTCCTGCCACCTGGACCGAAATTGGGATGAGACTGTTTCGAAATTCGCTCTGGCGAGTCATATGGTGGTGGTTTCGAGAACCGGCGCGCAGCGGATATTTGAGCGCTGCGCGTCCAATTGGACGCGCAAAGGACGCTCTAACACTTTGCATTTGCGCATGACCCTTTCCGGGAAACCGAAATCGGTTTCCGGGGTCATGCGCTGGTCCGTGAGCACCGGCCTACGCCGGCCGTAGCTTTAACTGCCACGACCGCTCATGAGTGCTTCGGCCGGCGAAGGCCGGAAGCGCAGAAAACGCCATCAGATGGCCGCCCGAGTAGAGTTTCCAAACGGTCTCTTAGCCGGGATGAAACTGCTGCCAGGAACCGTTCATACCCCGAGGACACCGGGTGCGGGAGGGCACGTGACAATAAGGATCAGGCTTCCGGGCGGGACACTGAAGATCAAGAAAAAGGACGAGCTGCGCCGCCGCGAGCAGAAGCGCCAAGTCCCGGTCTGGCGGGTCGGAGACTACTTCATCGTCTGGTGGCCGAGCAGCATGTCCGGGCGCCCGCCAAATCGATGATCCCGAGCCTGCGCCCGGGGCCCTTCTGGAAACAGTCCCAGAAATAGTCCCAGAAATAGTCAATGACCGGTTGTTGACTTTTACGCTACGGAAGCTCTCTAGTTGCTGCGCTGCACAATGGGGTTGGGCTGATGGCGGTTCGGATCAAGTTGCCGGGCGGCACCTTGAAGATGAAGGTGTATCGGGAATTGCGCGGGCGCGAACGCAGCCGCCGCATTCCTGTCGTCAAGATAGGTTCGGTCTATTTCACCTGGTGGTCGAACCGGTGGTGGTCGAACCGGTGGTGGTCGAACCGGCCGCGTCCTTTTATCGGCCGGCCGGGTGCACCGGACGATCCGGACCAACTCCAGGCAACGCGTTGACGCCCTGACCGTCATCGGGCGCCTGTGCCTCGAACCCTTCCCGGGAAGAGTCAAAAAAACCATCGGCTGTTGACTCTTCCCCGGGGGAAGTTCTCTAATTGCTGCATCGCACATCATCATTGCCTTACCGGCGGGAGTTGAACCGATGGCAGTGCGTATCAAATTGCCGGGCGGCACCCTGAAGATGAAGGTCTATCGCGAATTGCGGGTGCGCGAACGCGAGCGCCGCGTGCCGGTCATGAAGATAGGTTCGCTGTATTTTATCTGGTGGTCGAACAGCCAGCCTCACGACAAGCCGCAAGACAGCCGTCATTAGTCTTTGCAGTCTTTCGCGCCATTCGCCTGCGCGGCGGCGCGGGCTACGGCGTGTCTTTTGGACGCGCAAGCCGGCCAGCCGGCAGCCAGACGCCGCCGAAATTATCTAACCACAAGATCACTCGGTACAAGTCTATCTGCGGTTGGCGAAATGCTACCTGCACTGGCTCGTTGCTAGGGGCCGTGTCGAGCCAAACGAACTAGAGCGTGAACTACCTCACGATCACGCTTGCAAAGCGGAGGTGCTTGCCGCAAATGATGACCGCCCAACGGATCTGCCCCTGACGATGCGAACTAACCTGCCGGTGGCACAAACCCTCAAGCGCTTTTCGGTCCAAGCAATCGATGGCCGACATATCCCTGCGCCAACGGTGGAAGCCGACGACGAGCACGATGCGCAGGCAGCATTTGAAGGAGCTTAGTACGCGAATGCCACAACGGCACCTCATGCTCTGCGACGGTTTGCAGGTTATCGCCGAGAGGCAGCAACAAACACGATACGGAAGACACTGACATGCCTTTTGTGCCGCCCTTCCTGCAACGCCTAGCGGGAGTCAATGTCGGCGCTGGCACGAAGATGGCCATTCAGAGTGTCCGCACTGCCCGCCGTGGCCATCACTCGATCGGCGAGGACGGGATCATCAACTGCTACTTCTCGTTTGATCGACCAGAAGCGCGGATCACGATCGGACGGCGCTGCTACATCGGCAAGAGCCACCTAGTCGCTGCAGAACACATCACTATTGGCGATGATGTCGTTATCTCATGGGGTACGACGATCGTTGACCATAACTCGCACTCGCTGGATTGGAAGCAGCGCACAAGCGACGTCGCCGAGTGGCATCAAGGCAAAAAGAACTGGTCGGGTGTCGGCATCGCGCCGGTCACAATCGATGAGAATGTCTGGATCGGCTTTGGCGTGACAATCCTGAAAGGTGTCACGATCGGCAAGGGCGCGGTCGTCGGCGCAGCGTCTGTCGTCACCAAGGACGTAGAGCCCTTCACGATCGTTGCCGGAGTTCCGGCTAAAAAGGTCCGCGACCTTTCAGAATCAACTACTTAGTGCTGCATAGCGCTCCGGCCATGTACGCCATGTTCCGCACCGCAGCCTTGGGCGCGACCTTGAGAAATTCGGTCCGCAACTTGTATTTCACCCATCCTTTGTACCGCCCGGCCAGGTGCTGTTCATAAGCGAGATCGTGAGCAAACGTCATCAGCCTATCGACCTTGAGCCCGGAAGTATTGAGCAGATTTTCGAACGTCAGCGGCGTGTAGAAATTGATATGCCCATACGGCCCGGACATCCGAATGGCGCGATTGAGGTTTCTCGTATGCTCCAGCGGCACCTCGATGTAGAGCTTCTTGCAGACCCTCGCCGCCTCCATCAAAAACATCCGTTCGTGCTCGACGTGTTCGACGACGTGGATGGCCAACCCAAGGTCGAACGACTTGTCGGAGTGCGGAATGTGGTAGCCATCAAAAACATCGAGGCTCTTCAGACCAGGGATTTTCCGTGCCTTGATGGCCTCAATACCCGAGGTCGAAATCTCGACGGCCCCGAGTGTCTTTGCCAGATTTCGCTTGTTGAGCTTGTCCAGCACAGCCCCTTCACCAGCCCCGATATCAAGGACCTTTTCGAAGGTCTCCCCCGGGAGGATCGCTTCTATATGGCCGACTGATTGCTGCGAAGCAATTTCGCGTTTCGCGGCTACTTTGCCATCTGCGTAATAGTCATCATAGATTGCTATAATGCTTCCGGCGTCCGCCATAGAGAAATCCTCCTAAGGATCGCCCCCGCCAAGCCAACCGTGCCATAGTGCGCGAACCGCGTCCAGTACGGACTAGGCGCCTCCCAGCCACACTTCGACGAGCCCTTCGGCATCGTCCTTAGGCACTGTGATTTCTCGACTATAAGTCGGGTCATTGGGCTTCGTAATCAGGATCTTCTTGCCGACGATCACCCATTCCTCACCCTCTTCAAGCGTCGCGATCACTTCACCCTTGCGATGAACTGCGAATGGCATGGTCTTATCCCCTTTCCGCGACGTATTCGATGAAGCGCAGCGCATTGCTGTCGTGGCCGGCATCGTTGTAGTGCAGGCCCTCTTGATAGGCCCCCGAGTTGACATAATCGAACCCGTCAATCGGGACCGTCAGCACATCGCGCGACCGATAGGTTTGACGTATCGCACCAAGCGCTGCGTCGTAGGTGCGACCGCCTGTATAGCTGCTATCCCAAGCGGATGATGGCCGTGTTGGCGGCATGGCCATCATGCGAGGAGCGCCGGCCGCCTCCAGCGTGTTGATGATCGACGTGATATTGGCCGAAATCGTCGCCGGCGGCGTGCTAAAGCTGTCATTGATGCCCAGGGCGAGGACCGGCACAATTTTGCCGCCAGCATAGCCGCATTGTGCGACCGCAGAAGCAAGGCGCGGCGCGTTGAAGGATGCGAACGTATAGCTTCCGTGCGCAGCGCGCAGCGTCCGCAGGCGCGGACGCGAGCCGGCCGCCTTGATGCCGAGACGGATAAGCCCAGTGATCTCCACCGGTCCGCCTACGGCCGTAAGGGTATAGTTTCCGCTCGCCGCCTGCGCTGTCAGGGACGGGCCGGAATATTGATCCAGCGCCAGAGCGCCGGCAGCGTTCACAGTCTTGTAGGCCGCGCCACCGTTGAAGGCGAACGCGAGCGAGCCTTGACCGGCGTCCTGGGTGTAATGGACGTCGACCTGCTCATAGGCGCCCGTGAACGTCAGCGACGCGCCATCCGCAAGGATGATGCTTTCGCCGAGCGGCCCGCGCGTTCCCGTCGACACGGTTCCGCCGGACGTGACGCCATAGAAGGCGGGCGTATAGGTGGAACTAGGCCGCAACGCCGTCATGCCAGGCTCATCATCCGCAATGCCGAGATTGGCGAACTGCGTAACTCGATTGAACCAGTGGGCCGAGCCATTGCTGGCCAGAGCCCAATGACCGATGCTGTCGGCGATCAGGCAAAGCACATCGTTGCTGGCGATGTGCTCCGCCATCTTGGCCCGGAAGTCATCAGAAAGATTGAACAGCGACGGGCGAGCCGGAACGAAAAACCTCCTGCCACCGACAAACGGCTTTCCAGGCCCCCAAAAGCCGTCGCCAGACTTAGGCATGGCCGTCAGCGCGAAGCTGCCGGGCGGGACGTAGGGATTTGGGTGAGCGGCCCCGGCCGAAGCAAAGATCGCGGTCGCGTCAATGACGCCATTCGGGTCGGCGTCTGCCAGCAGGTTCATGCCGGTGTTCTGCGCGCCGCCGTTCAAGGCCCTTGCTGCATCCGCTATAAGACCGGTCTTGATCGTGAAGCGGACCTCATAGCGGTGCTGGGTCGAATTCGATACGCTGGCGCCGTTCGACAGCGTCCCGTTCCTGAGCCAAACGGGAATGCCTTCCGGATTGACGCTGTTCTGAAACTTGTAGCCGCCGCCGCTGATCGCCGGATATTGTCCGGCCGCAATCGGGATCGAGAGAGGGATAGGGGGAACGCCATTTGCAAGAGTGATTGGCGTGGTGCTGATCACGTTGACGGTTGGTCCTGCCAAGACCTCGACAACATGGATCAGTGCAGCACCCGCGCCGCTCGCCCCGACATCGACCTGAGTGATGAAGCCAGCGGCGGGAGCCGGCGTTTGCATGACAATGCTGTAGTTCGCGGGCGTGTTCGCACCGGTGTTGACCAGCGACGGCCACCCGGTATCCAATTCCGAACCGACAACATCGACAAGACCGTTTGCGGTATCGTAGGCGGCGCGCGCCTTTGTGCCGACTTCACCCGTGAAAGTTGCTTTCCATTGCGGGCCGTTTGTAAAGCCGATGGTCTTGGCGGTGTGCGAGGTCGGCACCGCCGCCGTAAACCACTCGCTTTCGCCGTTCGGAATTGCCCCGGCCGTATAGTACCAGGTGCCCACGCCTGTCCGCTGTAAGCCCATGACGCTGCCGGCCGGCTTCAGGATCGAGAGCCCCGAGTTGACGGAGGACGGGCCGGTAACGACAGGGGTAGTTTGTTCAGAGACCAGAGTTAACGTGCCATCGTCCTCGACGTGGGCAAAGACGATATGAATTGTTCCCGGCCCAGCGCCGAAGCCGAGTTCTACACTCGACAGAAATTCATCGACCGTCGATAGTGACCCCGGCCAGTAATAGATGCTGCTGTTGGAGACCACCGTGCCGCCGACCGAACCACTGATCGCAACCGGCCCGACCGTCCTCGATCCGATCAAGGCGATGACTTCCGCCGCAGAAGCACGAACGCCCGTGTCGACGGCAACCGGTCCGGCCGCCACAGTGTACATTCCAAGGATGCCGGTCGAGACTTCGGTCCAGAAGTATTCACCAACCTCAACATTCCGGGCGAGGACCGCCGAAGCGCTCGCCCCGGCAAGCCCAGCCGAAGCCGCAAAGCTGAAAGCTGGCGCCACCGTGTAGGAGCCGCGCGCAGTGATCAGGATCTGCGTCAGGGCGCCGCCCGCGACCACGAAGCGGCCGGCGGCACCCGAACCGGCGCCGCCGGTAAACGCCAGGTCGAACGTGCCGTTGGTGCCACCGGCGCCCGCGGTGATCGCACCGCTGCCGACGACACCAAAACCGATCGCCGCCGCGACCGTCGGGAAAATGCCCTTGCCATACAGGGACGCGTCGCGCGCCGCCTGCGCGCTCGCCAGATTGACTGCGGTGGTGACGACATCGGCGGCGGTTTGTCCGGCATTGGCGGCGGAGCTGGCAGCGCTGGCGGCTGCCTGGCCGGCACTGGCCTCGGTGGCGACCCTCAGCACCTGCGTCTCGTCGCGCAGCGATTCGACATCCTCGACCACCTCCGCAATGTCGGGCGGCACGAACGGCGCAATGGTGATGGCATTGCTGCCCACCACCGGCTCGTCGGCGCTAAATTCAAACACCCGCCCGGCATTGATTGTCCCGACCTGGGTGTGAACCGTCGTTCCCTTCTGCAAGGTGCGGGCGGTGCGGGCGTCGGCGGCGCGGAACCATTCGCCCTCGCTCACCGTGTAGATGCCGTTCTGTCTCTGGTCGGCCTGGTCCTTGACCAGCACGCGGTCGCCAACCTCGCACGGCACGCCGTCGATGGCCTGCAGGCCACGAAGGAGGATGTCGGCCGTGGTCGCCAGGCGCACGGGTTCGCGTTCGCCGGTCAGAAGTCGAACGGCGGCAGTTGCAGGTCGAGCCATCAGGCTTCTCCATGAAAAAGCCCCGCGAAAGCGAGGCTTGAAAGTGCTCTATGATTTCAGCGTGCGCTTACGGGACGCGCGGTCCATGGCACATCTGGCGGCGGCGCGGCTGGTTTAGCTGGCCTTGAGAAAAAAGGCGCCCAAAACCCGCTGCGGCCTATGGCAACCCGCCAACGCGCCTCTTTGTCCAGCCGGCGATTGTCAGCCCGCACGCCATGCCGGCGCAGTCGGCAACCCAGTCGAACCCATCCAGATCGCGCCCTATCAGTTGCGAGCCCTGAAGAACCTCGATCGCCGCGCCGGTGAAGGCGAGGACAACAACCAGCCTTGCCTTGTGTTCCGGCCAGCCGAGGCTTCCCAACGCCGCCAGCACGGCGAAGGCGATGGCGTGATGCAACTTGTCATCGTGAAGCGTGACGGCCGTGCCGAAATCCGGCAAGAACCGCGCCGGCAGAAGAGTGAGCAGGAGAACGCCGGCCAACGTAACCGGAAAAACGATCCTTGCCAGCATCCGATAAGACTCTAAGCGCCACAAGGTAGGGTCAGTCCTTCATCTGAAAAGCCGGGATGGGCCAGGTGGATTTCCGTTCCAATGATCGCATCAGCGCTTGGGAATTTCAAATCCGAAAACCACAAGCCTGTGTTGTAAGAAAGGCTGCCGTCGCTCTTAGAGACTGTTTCGAAATTCGCTCTGGCGAGTCATATGGTGGTGGTTTCGAGAACCGGCGCGCAGCGGACATTAGAGCGCTGCGCGTCCATTGGACGCGCAAAGGACGCTCTAACCCTTTGCATTTGCGCATGATCCTTTTCCGGAAACCGAAATCGGTTTCCGGGGTCATGCGCTGGTCCGTGAGCACCGGAAGCGCAGAAAACGCCATCAGATGGCCGCCAGAGTAGAGTTTCCAAACATTCTCTTATCGCCCTGGAAACGACCACATACCTGCGTGCATTGCCAGCAGAGACTTCAGGAACTTTGGGTTTTCCCATGAAAAAGCCTGCGGCCAAAGCAACAGGGGCAGGTAACGCGAAGATCTAGTGGTCAAAATCTGACACTTGGTACCCGGCTGGGAAGTCGGTTCAGGGTGGTTGGCGGATTTCTGGCCTGAGTGGAGCGCGGAGCAACGCGACTTCGCGGCGGCGTGGCGGAGCCATGCGAAGTGGATCGTGCCGGAACGGGTCTGCGGTTTACGCGTTTGCAGGATGGAGATGACGGTGGGCGTGCATCACGACGCGCTGGAGGGTCCCGTCCAATCGTTGCCGCGACCGGGCATCTGAAGCGCGCCGCAGTCATCGAAGTAACACCGATACTCGTCATGTCCGCGGCGACGGGACTGCTGGCGCGACGTCGATCCAAAGGAAAGTACATGCGGACCTCTTTACTTTCATCTGACGGAAAACTTGCGACAACAGCGAGCGAGACGTCGTCCAAAAATGATTTCGATTATTTGATAGGCCACTGGAACATCAGAAATCGTACATTGAAAGAACAGCTGGCCGGCAGCGACGAATGGCAGGAATTTGACGCGACCCAGGAGTGCCGCCCGATCTTGCTGGGCCTGGGTGACTTCGATATTTTTCGTACGGAGTTGGGCGGAAAGCCATTCGAAGGTCTCACTGTGCGATTGTTCGACCCGCAGACGCGTCTGTGGACGATCTACTGGGCCGACAGCAACGCAATGAAACTCGACGGTGGAAAGGTAGGCTCGTTCGATGGCGACATAGGTGAATTCTTCGGCCGTGAGGTTGTCGCCGGCAAAGACGTTATCGTGAAATTCCACTGGGACAAGCGTAACCCGAAGGCCCCGATTTATAGCCGCGCGTTCTCCGCTGATGCAGGCAGAACGTGGGAATGGAATTGGTACTCGAACTTTTCACCACGGTGATTGACTGAGTCGGCGCAACGCGCAGCCAAAGGGAATTCCCGAGCCGGACTCTTGTGTCAGGCGGGAACCACTAGCGCCTGGTTGCGGACATCAGTTTTGCGCCACCGAGGCGCCGGCCAGCCGGGCGAGCGCAGCCCTGTCGTCGGGGCTAAGATCAGCAAGGCGGTCATCGCCCGAAGCGGACCAATTCGGGTTTTTCGCCGACAGATCGGTGCCGCCCGCAGCGCCGGTGGTTTCACCGTTGATCGCGCCGTCGGAGGCCTTGGGCTCGGCGCCAATCAGTTCAACAGCGCGGCCCGGATCCTTGGCGATCATCGCCTGGGCGAGCGCCTGTGCCGTATTGCTGCGCCAGGCCGTTTCGGCCACTTGCCTGGCGACCGGGTTGCCCATCTTGGCGATGAAGTCGAACCCGCTCTGCCTGATCGCCTCGAACGCTGCGGTGTCGTCCGGATCGCTCTGCGCGATGGCGCTTGTGTAGGAGTCCTGCGCCTTGGACCATTCGGTCTGCTCATACTCCTGGCGGCGCGCATATTGCTGTGCGGCCAGGCGTGCCGAGCCGGCCAGCCTCAAAACCTCTTTTTTCCTGATGAAGTCGGCGCGCTCGCTCTCCGGCACTTTCGGCACGATGCTGTCGAATATCTTGTCGAACAGGCCGAACTTGACGACGCCGTTGGTGCGGGGATCGACCTGGCCATAGATGCTGTCATGCAGGCCGCGACCGTCGGCCGGCGCATTCTGGATCGCCTCGTTTTCGGCCTGGGCGATCTGCCCGCTCAGCTCGCGGCCGATGACCTCGGCGTCGAAGGCGTCCTGCTGCTGCTTCTGTTGCCTGAACCGCTCGGCGACAGCCGAGAGCTCGTCGCCAAAGCCTTGCATGGCGGCGCCGACCGGCGAGCCGCCGGGATAGGAAACCACATTGCCGGTGTCGAGCCGGCGCTGGGCAAGCTGGAGGGGGATGGTCGCCATTAGTAAAGCCCTCCGCCCGGCGCCGGCGGAAAGGCGCTCTTGCCGAATGTCACCGCCTTGCTCGGGTCGTAGAGGCCGGAAAGGCCGGACACGAGGTTGCCGCCAGCCCTAAAGATCGAGGCCGCCGCCGACTGCTTGCCGGAAAAACGCGAGATCGCCGCCTGCGTGGTGAGATTGTTCTGGCGCAGCTGCGAGCCGTACTGGATCGCCTTGATGTCGAGCTGGCCCTGCCTGGCGTTGGCCGCCAGCACCTCAGTCGGCGAGCCTGCCATGGCGACGCCCGACGCGCCGGCCTGGGCGCGCGCCTGCGACAGCAACAGATCCTGCTTGTGGCGCTCCTGGCCCTGTTCGAAGGCCGCGGCTTGCGCGTCGGCCCGCGCCTGCTGTTCATAGGCCCTGGCCTGGTAGTCGGCCATCTGCCTCGACTGCTGGCCTTCGACCAGAGCGCCGCCGACCGAGAGAGCCGTGCCGATAAGGGCAAGTGTGCACATGGTCAGCCGCGGCCCCGGCCACGAAGCGAAAATCTGCCCGTGATGCCTCCAGCCGGCGCGCCAAGCGCCGGGCGCGGGTCGAGCGCGCCGCCGGGGCTGAGGAGGGACAGAAGCATCTTGTCGGCCTGGATCGCTGCCGCGCTGAGACGAGCGGGTGCTGCCGCTCGCCGCCCGGCAATGGCGGCGCGCCGGATGGCAGTCGGGTTGATTTTCAGGCTGGCAACGCCGGCGGCGTCGAACTGGCTGTTGGCGGTGGCGACGGCGCGGCGCAAGGCATCGGCGTCGAACAATTGCTGGCGCAGCTGTTCGATCAGCCATTGGGCCATGCGCCAGCGCTCGTCGAGGGAAGCGGCGTTTGCCCTGATCTCGTCGGCAAGTGATGCGATGTCGACGCAGGCTTCACTTTGCGCGGCGGCGGCGCGGCGCTTGTCATCGGGGATTGGGGTCACGGGAGGGTCCTTTTAGGAGGGTGATGGGCGGTTCACGCAGCTGCCGATCTCCCCCCTCGGGGGGAGATGCCCGGCAGGGCAGAGGGGGCGCGAAGGAACGCGGCCTTGGGTTTAACGTTTGATCAGCCGAGAATTGGCGCGAGGAAGCAATTGCGGTTGATTGATAGGCCGGCGGAACAGCGCCGCCCTCTGTCCTGCCGGACATCTCTCCCTTGAGGCAGGGCTATCGCAGGTGGAAAGCCGAGGCTTTCGCTCTACGATGCACCCCCGCCCCTAACCCCTCCCCACAAGGGGGAGGGAGACTTCCGTTGGCGCCGACCTCGGCAGATTGCCTGCCCTTCAGCGCCAAATGGGAAATTAAAGGCGCGCGGCAGCGTTCCCTCCCCCTTGTGGGGAGGGTTAGGGTGGGGGTCCACCTTCGCAAGAATCCATATGCGATCGCCCTGCCTCAAGGCGGGAGATGTCCGGCAGGACAGAGGGCGGGAACGCTACGTTTGGTGTTTGAGGGTCTACGCCTCACTGTCGAACACCGGCGTGAACGCCCGGATGGTGCACGGCGTCGGGTTGGTGTGCCTTATCCGCACTCTGCCCTGCCCTTCCCAGCTGTCGTCGATCGGCACCTCGACATTGCCAGTGAACAGATTGGCCATGCCGTCGGGCGAGACGATCGAGGGGATACGAACCGGCTCCCACCGACCGCGCATCAACGACGTGATTTCCAGCCCGGTCGTGTCTGTTTCCAGCACGGAGAGGATGACCTTGGCGACCTTCTTTCGACGCCCGACGATCGATCCGTCCTTGCCGCCGACATCAAGTTCCAGGGTTTCGGCGCCGGCCTCATAGGGTAGCCCGACCTGCCATTTGGCCGCCGTTACCCCGCCGGGCAAGGAAACCGCTCCGGCAGCCACGACAAGGCCCTTGTAAACCTTGCCATCCGCCAGAGCGTCGACGGTTTCGCCTTCGAGGTGACCCAGGCCTGTGACCATCCCCACGGCCGCGCCGCTGTAGGACAGGCCGCAGTCGACCTCAAATGCGTCGGCGACCTCGCCATATTCGAATGGCACAGTCTTGATTTCGATAGTGCGCTTCGTCGCCCCGTCGATGGTGCGCTTGACGATCAGCCACAGATCATCATTGCCGTCCTGCCCCGGCGTCACCACGGCGCTCTCAACGACGCCCCAGCCCGAACCCGAGAAAGAACCGGCGATGCGATGCCGGTGCATGCCGCGGACTTCCTGGGAAGGCTGGTGCGTGTAGCCGCCGAGTTCTCCGTTATCCAGTGGGAACCACAGCAGCGGATCGGGATCGGTCTGGAATGCCAGTTCGACGACGCCCTTCTTCGGAATATGCTCGGAAATCTGTCCGACATCATCCGACGTGAAGCGGCCGGTGGCGCTCTGGGTCAGTTCGGCGATCGATTTGCGGGAGCGCGTCACGTAAAGGAACGACTGACCGGCATCCACCGGACGGACCTTGGCGCAGCCGAACGTGCGGGACCGACGGTTTTTGAAGGACGACGGCGTCAACGCCTCGTCGATGCCCGAACCCGACAGCGCGCGGACGCCGCCAAGCGTTCCGATCAGCAGAGCCCCATCGGATTCCGCAATCCAGGTGATATCGTTGGCCTGGCCGCCGCCGGCCTGGACGAACTCCAGCGCGTCGTCATCCTCCTCGCCGAGCGCGAAATTGTCGAAGTCGCCGGTTGCGGATGCGTAGACGGAGAATTTTCGGCTGAAGGCCAGCCGCTCCTCGTACAGCGAACCGCTTTCGACATACTTGCCGGGAACGAAAGTGCCGAGACGCCAGCGCGCGATCGGGCTGAGATTGGGAAGCGCATGCCCATACAGCCTGACTTTGACCACAGTCGCGCTGGTGCGGCTCGTGATGCGCGCCCAGCGCCAGATGGCATCCGAGCCGAGCAGCCGGATGGCGCGGCCGACATCGCTGGTCTGGAAACCGGTGCCGTCATTGATGCCGACGATCGAGGACGCCGTGAGATCGAATGGCGTCTGTGTATCGCCATCCTCATGCCATCCCATTTCCGCGATCGTAACATTGGTGTCGTCCTCCGAGCCGGTGATGGTCAGCCGATAGGACTGGTAGGCCGTCTCATTCTGGAATTCGTAGAAGCGCACCTCGCCGCGCGACCAACCGGTTTCCGCTGTCCGGCTGTCAAGCGAGATCCAGTTCGTGCCGTCAAAACCTTGGAAATCCCAGGCGACCGGTGCCCTTGTGCCACCGATGGATTGCGCGCGAAGCCAGTAGCCGTCACAAACCTTGGTCCCGGCGAAGCCATAGGACACGAAGCCGGTGGTCGTGCCGAGCGAAAGGTTTGACCCATTGTTCCGGTCGAACACCTTGTAGGCGTCGGCGGCGCCGCTGCTGTCCGCAGCAGCGCCGCCTGGAGTGGTATTGCTGGTCATAAGAGGATGGACGGCGCCGGTCTCGGCGGGGGCCATCGTGGTCGCGGTTGTGTTGATGTCGTCATAGGGGCCGTCGAGAAAGACGAACTCGGCCAGCGTCCATGTGGTGTGCGCCGTGCGGGTGAGAACCTGCGGCGGGTAGTCCGCGTGGGTGATCCACATCTGGTCGGCGGATTGGACGAATTGCAGGTCGAACAGATCGGCTTCGAGATAGGGTGTCGCCACTTCCACCGTGCCGACGCGGGCGCCATAGGCATAGACGCGGATGTAGAGGTCGCCGAACTCAAGCATATAGGCCTGGTCTGCCGAGAAGATGAACGGTATGCCGCGCGTCTTCTTCGACGAATCCTTGGCCTCGCCGACGAAATACGACCCGCCGCGCTTGCGGATACCGCCATGCGGCAAGGTGACGAAGTTCTCGCACCGGGAAAGCGCTGCCCGATAGAGATCGAGCGACGCGCGGGCGTGTAGCCGCGGCGAGATCTCGCCACGAACGAATGTGTCCTGGACCGGATAGAGCGTCGTCATCAGCGCACAAACCCGCCGCGCTGGATCGTCCAGGACGTCGTCGAAAACCTGCCGCCACGCTGGATGGCGTTGGACTGGAACGCCGCGTCGAGCGCCCGGTCATAGGCACCGCGGGCGATATCGATCATGCCCGCCTTGTGGGTCAGCGGATGCGCGATCTTGATGGCAAGGGCCGCGACCAGCACTTCCGTGAACAGCGCGTCCCAGTCATTCGGATCGGTCAGGTTGGCGATGTAGCGGATGAGGCGTGGGCTGGACTGGTCCGAGTAGATCAATCCGGCTTCCTGGCGCCACGAGATCGGCACCCCATCCGGCTCGCCATTGTGGGTCAGCGGCAAAGGCCGCAGGCAGTCCACGGGCAATTCATAGGCAAAGTTCAGCGTGCCCGCGCCACTGCCGGTATCGGACCCGACGACGGCGGCCGCCAGGATTGCGAACACCCAGGCATGTTTCGTCAGCTCCGCCTCGCGGGTCAGGTCGAAATGCAGATTGAGCAGGCGGGCTGCTTTGACGTCCTGGTCGAGGCTGTCGATCGGCGCCTCGTCGAGAACGCCAAGCGCCATGTTGGCGATGTCGAGCGGAGTGATGGCCATGGTTTTAGGCTCCGTCAGTGTGGATCGGGAAAAGAGGGCCTAGGCCCACAGCAAAAAGCCGCTTCGCGTAGCGGCTGGGATTTTTGGGGGATGATTAATGATGGGGCCGCGTTCCTTCGCGCCCCCTCTGTCCTGCCCTCTTTGCCAGCACTTGGCATCTCCCCCACTTGGGGCAGGGCAATCGCATTTGGATTCTTGCGAAGGTGGACCCCCACCCTAACCCTCCCCACAAGGGGGAGGGAACGCTGCCGCGCGCCTTTACTTCCCCTTTGGCGCCGAAAGGCAGGCAATTTGCCGAGGTCAGCGCCACCGGAAGTCTCCCTCCCCCCTGTGGGGAGGGGTTAGGGGTGGGGGTACATCGTAGAGCGAAAAGCTTCGGCTTTCCACCTGCGGTAGCTCTGCACTTGGGGGGAGATCGGCGGTTTTAGCGCTCCGCCAGTCCTGCTATGTTGAAGGTTGGCGAAAGCGGCGGTGACAGCCAATCTCCCCACTCGTGGGGGAGATGTCCGGCAGGACAGAGGGGGGCGCGACGGAACGCAACCGCTGGAAAACTGGTGACGGGCGCCACGTGATAATATTGTTGCTATTGCAAGAACGCGGCGATGAGTTGCGGCCTGAATTCCTGCGGCTTCAGCCGAGGCGTGCGCTTGTCGAGCCCCGCCGCCGCCCTGTTTCGGCCGGCTTGGCAAAGCCACTTGCTCGCAACCTTCCGGCACCTTTCGCCATCGCCAAACCCCTATCCCGGGCTTCCTGAAGACTTGTCGTGTAGTAGGCGGTGTTTTCCAGACCGCTTAAGAAGTTTATGCGGTGAAGTTCGCCCTTTTTGCTTATGACAACGCCCGATTTTCGAAGCACTTCCTGAACTGCCTTGTATGTCATTTTCATGGTTACCCCCTTGCCAAGACAAGGCAGCATCGTCCTTGTTTGTAACGGTTTGGTGACGGCGATTCATTAACGTGCAACAACAACAATGTGGCCAGACCCAAAAACTCATATCAGTTTAATGCAGCACAGCGCGTGAATTTGGGATTCGCCACATTGGCCCACCGAGCGTCCAGAAAGGGCGGGAGTTCTTCACCCCCGCCCTAACCTTGGCCTTATCAGGCTTCGGTCGTCTTCAGCGCGATGAACGTCATGTTCTTGACGCTCGACGCCGTGCGGTCCCAGTTCGCCGCCAGCGCCAGCTCGGCATCGGTGGCGAATTCGCCGGCCGAGGAGGCGTCGAGGAAGCGGGTGCCGGGCACATGCGGGACAAAATGCCGGCGGCCGACCATTTCGGTGACGCCGCCGCCATGGCCCTGGCGCGGCTTGCGGTCGAACTCCAGCGGCCCGCCTTCGGTATTGACCGGCAGCTCGTTCCACAGGATCGCCTTGTCCTTGAACATGAAGGCCGTATAGACGCCAGCTGCGACCGGGATGTCGTCGTCGACGACGGCCCGCAGCCCCATGTAATAGGGGATCAGCGGCCCGCCCTGCTCCGACGGCGGCACATAGTCGATGAGGTCGGCGAGCTTCAGCGCCTTCATCTGCTTGGAGTGCATCCAGATCGTCTTGAACTTGTCGGCGCGGTCGCCCATCAGATAGGCAGCCTCGATGATGTCGGTGTCGACGATGGACGCGCCGGTGACGCGCACCAGATCGCCGGCATCATTGGCGATGTTGTCGGCCACCACGCCCCTCAGGATGCCGAGCAGCGTCAGCTTGTTGGCGCGCTGCCAGTAGTCGGTCTGGCGACGGACAATGATTTTCTGCGGGTCGTCGCCGGCCAGGATCGAGGTCAGGTCCGGAATACCCCACGCCTGGGCGCGGACATTGCGGGCGGCGACCTCGCGGCGCGCGCCGATCTTCTTCAATTCGATCGAGTCGGCCGGATCGTCATTGACCGGCTCGGACGGGTCGTTGCCGAGATCCTTCCAGCCGGGCATGTCGACCGAACGCCCGCCCATGGAGAGCTTCGAGGCGATGGCCGGGTCGGAAAACAGGATCCCGGCCTGGTAGATCTCGAGCGACTGGACGTGCTCCTCGAACGAGTATTGTGCATAGACGGACGGAACGATCGCGTCCGCGATACGGGTGTAGGCGTCTGCCATTTTTGTCTTCCTTCAGGTTTGCGGCCGGATGAGGGGCATTCGGATGTAGCTGCCCTGCCTCACAAGGGGTTATTCGGTATCCACAGGTCGGGGTTTTCGCCGGCCTCGCGTGCCAGCCGCCGGGCGCGGGCGGGATCGCTTTTGACGAGGGCTGAGATATCGGTCAGGTTGCGTTCGCCGGCGGCGTTGCGCTTGAACGGATTGCCTCCGCTCAAAACCGCACCACCGTCGATCGTGTCTTCCCTGAACATCGCCTCGCCGACGGCGTGAAACGCCTTGGCGATCTGCGGATCGGTCAAGGCCCCGTCAGGCAGGAGGATGCCCTTTGCCTTGTAGGCATCGATCAGGCCGAGCTTTTTCATCGCCCGGTTGGCGACCTCCAATCTCCTACGAAAGCCGTCGCTGTCGGTCGGTCCCCAATCCCTGACCAGGTCGTCGTGAGTGGCCTCGACCGAACGGGCAAGGGCGATCTGCTGCACCTTGGCCTGCTCGGCCATGTAGCCGACGAAGCGGTCGTGATAGGCCTGCGCCACCTTCGGCGTGGCGCCGGCCTCGACCGCCCAGGCCTTGGACGCATTGGCGAGCTCGTCCGAATAGGCGAAGTCTTCGGGAAGCCCGTCGGGGCGCCTGTACTCGACCTTGTCGGGCGATGTCAGCGGACGCATCGCCTCAGGCAACCGGGCATGGAACCTGTCCCAGTCTTCCTCAGGCGCGTCCGCCGCGGGAATGCGCAGGCTTTCGCCCTGCTGCCGTTCCAGCTCCGCATAGGATGTGAAAACCCGATCGAGGCTTTCAGGCTTGGTCCAGCCCTTGGTTTCAGCGAGCTTGCGGTTGCCTTCGGAAAGACCGTCAAACCAACTTTCTGCAGCCGGCGGGACGGACCCATTGTCCCCGGCGGCCGGTGGCCGTGCAAGGTTGCCCGCCGGTGGCGAAGCCACCACGGACCCGGCGTCTGCCAGATCTGTCATGAGAAATATTCCTTTTGTTGTTTGGAAATGGAAAGACACCGGTTCAGCCCGGCTTTTTTGCTTTTGGATCTGAGGGATCGGCTGGGCGGGTCGAATCGTTGCGGCCGCAGCCTGATTCATTTCGACAGAGCCTGACTCCATCGACTTGTTTGACTATGATCTTTCCGAGTCGGAAGCACTCGCCGTCAAGACGAAAGAAACCATGTCGCATTTCGTGACAAGTGGTTGCCGCTGTTCCGCCGCAATGCGACCGCACTTGGCAAACACTTGGCAAAACCAGCCAGTGTATTAGTTCATAGGCTTCAACGGAGTATCAGACGATGACCATGTACAAAGCCATTGCCGCCCTGCTTGTGACTGCCGCGCTGGCAGGATGTGCCCAGACCGAAGGGCAGCAAAGAGCGACCACGGGGGCCCTGGTCGGCGGCGCTGGCGGCGCTCTCGTCGGTCAGGCCCTGGGCCGCGACACCAAGAGCACGGTTATCGGTGCAGCCAGCGGCGCCCTGCTGGGGGCGGTCGTCGGCAGCGCAACCACGCCGCAGCGGCGCGGCGAACAGCTTTGCCGCTATCAGGATCGCTACGGCCGCATCTACACCGCACCTTGCGACGACCGCTACTACCGCGGCGATTATTGAGAGATAGCGGACTGCAAACTACGGCAAGGCCGGCGGGACAGCGCCCCCCTCTGTCCTGCCGGACATCTCCCCCACAAGGGGGGAGATTGGCAGTTCCGCCGACAGCGCCTCTTTTCGAGGTTGGCGATTAGCGAAATCAGGGATGACGGCCGATCTCCCCCCAAGTGGGGGAGATGTCCGGCAGGACAGAGGGGGGCGCCGTAGAGCGCCAACCTCAATAAGTGACCGAGCATTGACAATGCCTCACACGCCACTGCCTCCGCGAAATCGCGCAAATGCCAAATCGATGCGGAAGGCGATGACCGGTGCTGAGCTGAAGCTCTGGAACGAGCTTCGCGCGCATCGGCTGATGGGGCTTGGCTTCCGCCGACAATTTCCGATTGCCGGTTACATTGTCGACTTCGCTTGCCCGGACAAGAAGCTCGTCATCGAAGTCGATGGTTCACAGCATGCCGACGCCAATGCAGGCGATGAGGCAAGAACAAAGCGTCTTGAACAAGACGGCTGGACCATCCTGCGCTTCTGGAACGACGACGTCATTCGCGACATCGACAATGTCTGCCAGCACATTGTGATCGAGGCAGGGCTCGCAGGTGCGATTTGATACGCCGGCGGGACAGCGCCCCCCTCTGTCCTGCCGGACATCTCCCCCACAAGGGGGGAGATTGGCGGCTTCACCGACACCGCACTCCTTCTTAACCCCTACCTCCCCTCCAATCTTGCCGCCTGCTCCAGCGCCGCCAGCCGCTCAGCGTCCAGCGTCAGGAACCCCATGATGTGCTGCACCACTTCGGCGCGCGCATTGCTCAGTGCGCTGTGCAGTTCGAAGCCGTTCGGCGTCTTCGTCTTGGCCAGCCACTCGCCATAGGACGGGCGGCGGTAATAGCCGGTCGCCGCCGTCAGGTCGGCCAGCACCATCTCGCCGTCCTGGCCTGAAAACACCCTGAGATAGGCCTTGGTCAGCGCGTCCTGCGCCTTGGCCGGGCCGCCGGCCTGGCTCGAATGGGCGAAACGTTTGCCGCTCATGCGCCGCCGCTCTCGCCGCCCTGCGGCATCAGCCCGCTGAGACTGTCGACCAGGCCGCTGTCACGCGCCTGCACGGCGGCGGGCACGGCATCCCTGGCCACCTTGCCGGCGGCGGCGATCGCCGCCATGCCGGCCTGCGCGGCTTGAGCCTTGGCTCGGGCATCGCGGATATCAGCCACCTCGTCCTGGCGGCGAAAGATGCGCTGCGGGCTACGGCCGGCGCTCTGCACGATCTTGAGCGCCTCGTCGCCGTCGATATTGTCCATCACGCCGGGATCGAACTGCGCCATCTGCATGGCCGTGGTGACGACCTGGATGGTGTCGCGCGCCTCGGCCGAGCGGCGCAGCACGTCGAGCGGCCCGGTGAAGGTCGGCCGCACCGCCTTGCCGGCAAGGCTCGCCGGCGGCAGGAACCGGCTGTCTTCCTCATATAATCCTTTGTCCTCGAGGATACCGAGCTCGCGGTCGAGATTCGCGGCAAAGCCGGCCTGGATGATCGAGCCGGAGGGCCCGAGCAGCGCGCCCTTCTCCTCCTGCCGGATCAGCGCTTCCGTGGCCGTCATTTGCGGGTTCTGCACCAGCGTCTGGAAC
Organism: Mesorhizobium sp. WSM4842; assembly: GCF_055901575.1. Taxonomy (NCBI): domain Bacteria; kingdom Pseudomonadati; phylum Pseudomonadota; class Alphaproteobacteria; order Hyphomicrobiales; family Phyllobacteriaceae; genus Mesorhizobium; species Mesorhizobium sp. WSM4842. Next base: position 3,461,532 of record NZ_CM148372.1, on the reverse strand, counting down.
AGGTTTACGAACATCATGTCGCGGATCTCCTCGGCCCGGCTTTCCGCGTAGTCGAATGCATAGGTCGGGTTCTGGCCCACAGCGATCGGCGCAATCAGCGGCCGGCCATTGTCGTCGATCAGGCCCGGATAGTTCTCGCCGGGATTGAGCACCGGCACATAGTCGAGCCGTGCCTTCGACGCGGTCGCCGGATCGGTGATCTGCTGCAGCGCCCTGAGGCCCGAGCGGCGCACGGCGTTTTCCTCGCGCACGGTGGTCAGCGCCTCGATGGTCGGCGAGATGCCATAGGGGTCGCCCTCATAGCGGCGCCAGTTGAAGCACGACACCGGGAAGGAGCGGAAACCGCTCTCCCTGACGATGACCTCCTCGTCCTCGATGACGTGATAGGAAGCGAAGGCCGTGTCGAGATACTGATAGGATCCGCCCAACCGGTACATCTTGCGCTCGTCGCGCGGCTGGATGCACTGGATCAGCGAAATTTTGGTCTCGCATTTGGCCGGGTCGTCGACCAGCATCTTGATCCGCGCCGGCAGTTTCTCATAGCCGAGCAGCTGCGCGGCCTGGCGCGCCGTGCGCTCGTAGCGGCGGTGGAAAATGTCGACCTGACCCCAGCGGTTGCGGCAGAGATAGCCCTCGACCACCGGGATCGAGGCATAGCGGATCAGCGCGCCGCCAAAGCCCTCCTCGGCGTAGAGATAGGCCGGGCCGTAGCGCACGACATTGCGCAGGCAGGCCTGCGTCGCCGGCACGAAATTCGAATTGGCGGAATAGCGCAGCGCAAACAGGAAATCGCGAAGCGCCTCCGCCCACTCCTTCTCCTCGTCGGTCTCCTCGTCATTCATGGCCGCGGTCGACAGCCCGTGCCATTTTTCCGACTGCGGGATGATCAGGCTTTCCAGCCCGGCGGCCAGCCGGTTGGCGGCCGAGTTGATGGTGTTGGCGTAGACGCGGGCGCCGCGCCGCGCCTGCCGCTCGGCCTGCGTCGCCGCGCCGGATTGCCGGCGCCCGCTCCAGACGTCGGGCGCGTCGGGGTCGCAGAATTCCGACACCGCCTCCCAGACAGCCTCATACTGGCTGCGCTCTGTCTCGAGTTCCGCCTGTCGCGACAGGATATCGTGGGCGCGGGAATCGCTCGTCATGGCATTCTTTCTTCGGTGGTATCAGCCTGTTCGAAGCCCAGATATTGCCAAGGCCACGTCGAATTTTGTTCGCTTTTGCCATGTTCAACGGGGCGCGGCGGGGATTTAAGGAGATCGATTTGACAATGACGGAAAGCCTACCCGGCGCCCTGAAGAGGCGAAGCAAGCAGGTTGCAAAGCGGCTGCTCGGCTACGACTCTCGCAACTGGCTGCGCATCAGGCAGATCGAGGCGTTCACCGCGTTTCTTGAGGCGGACAGCCGCAAATCATCAGACGTGATCGAGATCTCGCCCGGCTGGAACCGCCATTGGAAGACGATGTGTTCCAACTATACCTCGGTCGATTTCCCCGACTTTGACATCTGCAAGGACCGCACCGACCGGCAATTTTCCGTCGTCATTGCCGACCAGGTGCTGGAACATGTGCAGCAGCCGCTCGCCGCGGCACAGAATATCCACGCCATGACCCGGCCAGGCGGCTGGGCGATGGTGGCGACGCCGTTCCTGTTCAGGGTGCATGCCAGGCCGCACGATTACAACCGCTGGACCGCCGCCGGCCTGAAGCAGGTGCTGGTCGAAGGCGGCTTCCCCCAAGCGGAAATCCAGGTGTTCAGCTGGGGCAACAAGGCCTGCGCAAAAGCCCATATCGGCGGCCCAGTGCGCGCCTACGGCCTATGGCGCGACCTCAGCAACGACGAGGAATACCCGCTGATGGTGTGGGCGTTCGCACGCAAGCCGGAGCGTAATCTCCCCCCTTGAGGGGGAGATGTCGCCGAAGGCGACAGAGGGGGTCGGCGCGACCGGACGCGGCCTCCTGCGGCAGATCAAAGTTGGCGCTTTACGCGAGACGACCCCCTCTGGCCTGCCGGCCATCTCCCCCTCAAGGGGGGAGATTACGCACCCACATCATACCCCCAGCAGCACGCGGCGGTGGCCGGTGAGTTCGCTCGGCGACAGGTCGGTCTTGACTGTGCTCAGCGTTCCCTGGCGCTGCTCGAGTTCAGCCCTGAGTGCGGCTTCGCGCGCCTGCACGTCCTTGTCGGCAATGGTCGGTGTCGGTGGCAGCGGCTTCAGCGCCGGCGGCTTTTGAAAAAGGCACATGGTTCCAGCTTTCTCTTGTCCAGTCGTAGAGCAAAAAATCTTCGCCGTTGCGGCCGTAACCCGGCAGGCGGCAGCGTTGCGTGGCGCCAAGCCGGGCGAGCCAGCGCAACGCCAATTCATTGGCAGCGAGCGCCCGCGCCTCGACCCGCCAGGCCCGGCGCGCGGCCACGTCAGGCCCGAGCACGGCGTGAAAGAACGCCGTGATCCCAGGCACGCAGCGCTTCATGCGGCGCGTGCCCCAGCTCCAGGCAATCCACAACCCGCCGCGCTGTTCGGCGGCGCCAAAGCCGGCTTCCGGATTGCCGTTTAGCGCGGCGACATAGGCAAACCCCTGCAGCGCCGTCAGCGCCAGCAGCGCCGGCGACCAGTCGTCGAACTGGCAGTCGATCTCAGCCCGGTCTTCGGGCCGCAGGTTGGCGGCGATGTAGGAAAGGTCGCGCAACGTGGCGGGGATGATGCGGACGGTCATGAGGCGATCATGGTATGTGGTTGCCTTCGAGTCACCGAAACGCCCCCAGCGGATCACTCTGCCCCGCCTTTCGCCGCACCGTCTTGAACTCCGCCGGGTCGACCACGGCTTCCCTTAGCATCATCACGCCGTAGCGTGTCGCGGCCATCAGATCGTCGCGCAGCTTCACCACCTGGCCGTCCCTGCGGTGATAGAGACGGAACTCCTCGAACCAAGGCAAAAGCGTCGAAAACACCTTGAAGCGGCCGCTCTGCATGCGGTCGAGCATCTCCATCAGCCCGGCCTCGACCGACACCGAACCGTCGGCGAACTGCGCATGGCTGGTCAGCATGTTGAGCCCATGCGCCGCGTATTGCCGGGCAAGTGCCACGCCCGCACCTTCCAGCGTCTCGCGGCGGCCGTCGCGCGGCCATGCCCAGGGCAACCATTCGCCCCACGGTTTTAAGGTCAGCGCCTGCATCGCCGGCGTTTGCTGCGACGCCCGGCAGGCTTTGACGACGTAGACGACATCGGCCTCGGTATCCCAGGCGAGCTCGACCGCTGCAGACGGATGGTCCCAGCCGAAATCCAGCGCGCCGAGCCGCGGCCAGTAGCGCGGCAGCCGGAACGGCTCGCAGGCGATCAGCTCTTCCGGCACCGGAAAGATGCGGCCGGAGCCGAGCACCGGAATGCCCTTGGCCCGCGCCTCGCGCTCATGCTCCGGATAAGCAGCGATGATCGCGGCGCGCTGCTCAGGCGAATAGTGCCCGGCATCGTCGATGGTCATGAAGGTGACGCGTCGAGACATATTAGAGTTCCGTAATTAACTTGCCGCGGCGAGCGACTGCCATTGATAATACTGTCCATCAGTGCAAAGCTGCTGGCAACTTGGGGGAAATACATGATTCGTATAGTAATCGTCGTGGCCATTGCAGCCAGTGCGTCAGCATGCCAGTCGAACGTGCCTTATGACACGAGCAAGCAGACCTGCAGGATGTACATGCTCAGGGGATTCAAACACGAAGTTTGTACCCCGGACACACCAAATAAAGTATGCAATGTCTGGTACAATCAGATTACAGGGGATGAAAGGATATGGTGTCAACCGCTTACCCGGAAAGCAACCGATCCTAATGCCCGCGCCAGACAGCTTGCGGGCAGCAAATACCCTTGATTCGACTTCATCCGCTGGCTTTTGCCTTCCTATCCACCTCCCCCGCCGACAGGAACAACAACACCACCTCCGACATGCCGAGCAGCGGCGTGAAGGTGACGATGGTGATGCCGCCGGTCGCATTGGTGCGGGTCAGGCCTTCCGAATAGATGTCGAGCGGCGGCTCCTCGTCGAACCAGACGCCGTGCAGCGTCTCGCCCTGCCATTTCTCGCGGCCCTTCTCATAGCTCTTGAACGACAGCACCGATTCATCAGCCTGGACATCGCCGCCGCCGCCATGGCGCACCACGACGCTGTCCAGCCCATGCGGCGCGCCGCGCCCCATGATGGTGCTGAGAATAGCGTCGGCCGGGATCATGCCGGTGCCCCACGCCGCCGGCTGCTGCGGCGGGCCGATCAGGACGCGCTGCGGGTTGTCGCGCGTGCCCTCGGCGGTGACGCCGGCCGCCCATAGCCGCACGGCCGTGTCGAAAACCTTGCCTTGCCACCACTCGGGATAGCGGCCGGTGAGATGCATTGCCCATTCGGCGCCGCCGGCCCTTGTCTTGCCGAGCTGGTTGCCGGCCATGAACAGCCGCTCACGGTTGGTCGCGCCCGCCGCATGGAATTCGGCCTGCCTGAGATAAGGCCGGTAGGCGGCAAGCTGGTTAGTGCGGCGTCTACGGTCCAGTTCCCTGAGCAGGCTCAGATACTCGGTCTTTGCCGCGGCCTGGCTTTTCGAGGCCGAGCTTTGCGAGGCTCGGCTTTTCGAGGTCAGGCTTTTGGAGGAATGGCCGAAGGACGGCTTCGAGGCCGCGGATGCGCTGCCTGATTCCTCATCGCTCAATGCTTCCAGACTGTTGATGTTGACGTGCAAATCCTTGGGCAGCACCGACAGCACGATCTTCAGATACTGGTCGGGCTTTTCGGTGCGAACCTCGGCGATGACGCCGGCGCCATGCGCCCGGAAATCGGCGCGGATGGCTTCCAGAAAACCATCGGCCAGCGTCTTCTTCGCCCGCCTCGGTCGGCCGGACGGCCGTTCCGTCACATCAGGCGGTTCGTCGCTGAAAGAATCCTCGGCCATGCCCTACCCCATCATCCCGCCGCCGGCTTCGCTGTTTTCTTGGCCGGGCGCTTAGGTTTCTTGCGCGCCCGCTTGCCGGGCTTTGCAGGCGTTGGCTTCCGCGGCCGGCTTGCCGCATCGCCCTTTGCCCCAGCCGCGCTGCCGGACTTGCCGGCGCCTGACGCGGCTTTGAGCGCCGCCCTGGCGATGCTCACCGCACCGGCGCTGACGCCCGCTTGCGGAAACCCAAAGCCGCCGGCCGCGTCGACGTCCCGAACCATGCCGATCCGCACACCGGCGGCGACCGGCTCGACCCGGCCGTGGCGCGCAGGTGCGGCGCCCTCGAACTCGCCAATGGCGCTGACGACCTCGCGGCCGTCATCGTCGGTGATGATGGTGGCGTAACGCTTGGACATGGGGGGCTCTGGTGGTGGTGTGCGATGCGGGAGGATACTTTGACGAAAGTCAGTGCGTGAAACCGATGACCACACGCGTCGCGATCCTTCGCGCCCCCCTCTGGCCTGCCGGCCATCTCCCCCTCGAGGGGGAAGATCAGCTGCTTCACTCGCCGCGTTCTTCCTGCAAAGGCAGGCGATTGGCGAAACGATGCACCAGCCAATCTCCCCCCTTGTGGGGGAGATGTCCGGCAGGACAGAGGGGGGTGCTGTCCCGCCGACATTTGATATCGGCAACACAGGCACAAACGTTCGAAAGGGGCTAAAAACAAAAACCCGCCTCGGCGGGCGGGTCGTTGGCGCAAATCAGCACCATGAATATATTCCTAGCATAGCTGCCGTCACAAAGCAAGCGAAATCTCGCGGGCCGGCCTAAAATTCGGCCGCCCGCCGCGATATGGTGCAGTTGTCCGGATCGGAACCGGCTTTCGCGCGTTTGCAATTTTGCCAATGGGAGCAAAGCCATGAATGTCGCCAATCTGCAACTCGAGGGCCTGCTGATGGCCGTCGCAGCGATCAATCAGATCCTTGTCCGCAAGGGCGTGCTGACGGTCGAAGAGATAGACATCGCCTTGCGCAAGGCCGAAGCCAGCGAGACCAGCGAGGAGCGCTCCGAAGGCATGTCGGCGTCGAGCCGCGATGCCGTCAACTTCCCGATCCGGCTGCTGGAACTGGCCAATCAGTGCCAGCCGGAGGCGGACATGCCGTCGTTCTCGAAACTGGCGCGCATGGTCGGCCAGATGAAGGAACCCTACAATGACCAGATGTGACGTTGCGATCGCCTCCCGTATCGGAACGCCGCTTGCCAGCCGAGGTGCGATCAGCTGCCCGATACTGGCTTCCAGGTCAGCACGCGGCCCGGCCCATGCACGGCGGCAAACAGCAGCCCGGCCAGGAAAGTAAAATGATCGACGAAAAACCCGAACTCGGCCTGGTTACCGGCCCAGTGCGACGGGCCATGGAAGGCAAAGGCGAGGAAGATGACATAGACGGCGGCAACGAGGGCGGCCGGTGTGAAGAAAGCGCCGGTCAGGAAGCACAGCACGAGGACGACCTCGAGCAGGGCCGCGCACCAGGCCAGAAACAACGGGAACGGAAATCCGGCGGCGGCGATGTAGCCCGCGGTGGCGCCCATGTCGATGAACTTGAAGGTCACCGCCATCAGGAAGACGGCCGCGAAGATCAGGCGGCCAATGAGGATTGCCGCGGTTTGCCACGGCGTTTGAACGGGTGATTGAGCGGATTCCAACGACATGATGTCCTCCGGGGTTGCGACGGGTTTCGCCCCAAGGACGATACACGAGCCGCAAACCCGACATCAGGATTCAAAATAGCTTTGACTCAAAGGGCGCAAGCTTCCAGGACTATGGATGTCGCGCAAAAGTGTGCAGCGGTTTTGCGATAACGATATGCATGAAAACAAGAACCTAAAGCGCGTCGCATGAGGCCGGTCGACCGCGACGCGCTTTAGAGTCCTCGAGGTTCGCGCGGCGCCTCCCCTCCCCTTGTGGGAGAAGGGATCGCGGCATCTATGCCTTATCCTACCTTCGCCTCCGGGTGGCTGATCGGATCCCGTACCGTCCCATACTGGCTGCCCCAGCGGTCGGTCATGTCGCAGCGTATGTCCCACAGCTCCGGGAAGAAGCGATGAAGGGCGCCGGCCTGCAGCAGTTCGACCGGCCGGCCCTTCAGCGATTTCGAGCCCAGCCCGATCGAACGGTGGATGAGGTAGAGATGGTTGGCTCGGAATTTCTGGAACAGCTCGTCGAACTCGATCAGCGCCTCGGCGACGACATAGCTGTCGCCGTGATCGTACCTGGTATCGTAGACATCCTCGACCGAGAGCCCGCGAGCATCGAGATAGGACGCCTTGAAGGCTTGCCACAGGTCCGGCGGCATGCGCAGCAAGAGCTTGAAGCCTGGCGATTCCTGGCCGCTGCCATTGCCGAGCTGCAGGCGAATCTCCTGGTATTCCTTGGGCGACATGGTTTCGAGCAGGTCGAGCTGCACCGTCATCATGCGCATCAGCCGATGCACGCGCCCCATCAGCGTGACGACGCGATGCGTGTTCTGCTGTTCGAGGAAGTCTAAGACATCGACCAGCGTGTAGGTGATGAGCTTCATCCACAGCTCCTCGACCTGATGCACGATCTGGAACTGCAGCTCGTCGGCATTGACCATCTCGGCCAGCGGCTTCTGGCAGGCGAGAAGCTTGTCGCATTGGAGGTAGACGCCGTAGTCGCGCATATCGGGCGCTTCGATGCGGGCGTAATAATCCGGCTTGTGCATGGCAGCTGCTCCTTTGCCCGGCCCGTCGGTTCAGGGCATCTGTTCGGTCCGAGGCTGGAGAATAAGCGCTCTTGGCTTGAATATTGTTCCCTTCTGTTATTCAAATAGCGAGAATTGAAGGACGAAATTCCATTCATGGCGCCGTCCTGGAGAACGTTTGATGCTGGATGCCCTCGACCGGAAGATCGTCGCAGCGCTGGAACGCGACGCGCGTACCTCCTTCGCGGTGCTCGCCGACGTGGTCGGCTTAAGCAAGACGCCGTGCTGGAAGCGGGTCAAGGCGCTGGAGGACGCCGGCATCATCCGCGGCTACTCGACACGGATCGACCCGGCAAAGCTCGGCTTCGGCATCGAAGCCTTCATCCAGGTGTCGATCGATTTCGAGCTTTCCGAAGCCTTCGAGGCCGCAGTCCAGGCGCACCCGCTGATCCGGCGCTGCCACGCCACGACAGGCGAGGCCGACTATCTCCTGCAGATCGTGACGGTCGACATGATGGCGCTGGACAGGATGCTGCGCGTCGAGCTCAGCCGCCTGCCCGGCGTGCGTCGGACGATCACCTCGATGGCCATGCGCGAGATCAAGGGTGACATTTCTTTCGCCAATGCGGTTGGTCATACGCAAAAGCGATAACGGGCCGACAGCGGAGGCCGCCTGCCCTAACGAAATCCGTCCAGGGCTCCTTTTTCGGAGCTCTGTCGGATGGCAGCGGTCACGGCCTCGTCATCAGCTCGCGCCCCAGCCGTTTCGGTGGCTCGGCGCGCAGCACCACATTTGTCGTCACCGCGCCGTACCGGCCGATTGTGTCGACGATGCTTTCAAGGTCGGGCGGCGACGGGACCACGACTTTGACCAGAAAACAATCCTCGCCGGTCACTCGCAGCACTTCGATCACCTCAGGCAATTGCGCGAATTTTTTCAGGCAGGCCTGGATGTGCTCATGCGTGGTGCGCAGGCGGATGACGGCTGTGGTGCTGAGCCCCAGCGCTGCCGGATCGATCACCGCCTTGTAGCCGGCAATGATGCCGCGTTCCTCCAGCCGCTTGACCCGCTCCGAGGTGGCGGGCTGGGACAGGCCGACGCGCCGGCCGAGCTCCGAAATGCCGATCCGGCCGTCCTCCTGCAGGGCTTCGACGATCGCCACATCGGTGGGATCAAGTTTTGGACGATAAATGCCGTTCTGCATCGAAACCTTCAATCCATCGGAATTCGCCGCTCTTTTCCGATGATCTCTCATTCCACCGGCCAAGGAAAGACCTAGAATCCGAGCGAGTATTCCACGAGAAACAAGGATTCCCATGACTGATTTCATCATCGTGCCGGGCATTGGCGGGTCGGGCGAGGCCCATTGGCAGACCCGCTGGCAGCGGGTGAACCCGACCATGCGGCGGTTCACACCGGTGAGCTGGGACCTGCCCGATTTCGACGACTGGGTCGCTGCCTTGGAAACTGCGGTGTCCGAGGCCAAAGCGCCGCCCGTACTCGTCGCTCACAGCCTCGGCTGTCTGCTGGTCGCGCACTGGCAGCGCATTTCGGGCCGCGACGTCGGCGGTGCATTCCTGGTCGCGGTTCCCGATCCGGCGGCGTCAGCCTTTCCCTCGGTCGCGCACCGCTTCGCCGGCACACCGCAACAGCGGCTTCGCTTTCCCTCGCTGGTCGTTGCCAGCACCAACGATCCCTATGGCTCGCTGGACTCTGTCAGGGCCAAAGCCGGTCAATGGGGCAGCGAACTCCATGTCGCCGGACCGCTCGGCCACATCAATGGCGACAGCGGCCTCGGCGAATGGACAACAGGAATGGAACTGCTGGGGGCCTTCGTGGAACAGACGGAACGAGACGGCCAAAGCCTGCTTCGCCAAGGTGAGCGATCCAGCGGACGCTCGCTTCCTAAGACCGCAGCCGGCCTAGGCGCGCAAGGTCCGGGCTAGCAGACGGTAGACGATGATTTGCGCAAGCCGGCGAAGCTGAAGCGCTCTGTCCGCTGAGTGCGGCGAGGCGCCTCGCTCTCTGCTGTACGGCGTCAGCTTTCCACTTCGGGCAGTTCTCGTAGTCATGGTCGCGCCCGCCGCAATAAGCGCAGCATTTTGCAGGGATATCGGGGCGAAACATCGTCATGCACTGAAATGCACGTGGCGGGTCTGGTTGCGTGGAACCGTTACTTTTCGCTTACATTAGGGATTTGGGCGCTAAGTCAGAGGCTTTAAGGCGTGTAGCCCAGCGCGGCCAGGGCCGACAGCCCTGCAACCAGGCCAATTGCAATAACAATGCCGAAATGCCGTTCCAGGAATTTGCGCCCCTGCCAGTCGTATCGCATATCTGAAACTCCGCCGCGTAATCTGGGGCAGCGTGTTCAGGCGTCAAGGCCGGGTCCTTGACAGGCGGTAGTCAGGCAGCTGCCATTGTTCATATCGTGGTTCATTTCGGAACGTGGAACGACACCTCATGGCCGAGCACTCTTCATCGGTGGGAGAAAACCAGCCCGCTGCGGCATCTGACCCCCGCCTGGCCTTTCTTTATGCCGAGGCGGTGCGAGGTCTTCTGCATCAGCAGAACGTGGTGGAGAGCCTCAATACGCGAGCGGGCAATCTGATCTTTGCAACCGCGTTCGTAAGTTCTCTCCTCGGCGGCAGAGCCCTCCTGGATGGGCTGGGGCTGTGGGACCGGCTGGCGCTGGCGCTGCTTTTCCTGATCGGGCTGCTGGTCGTGATCATGTTGTGGCCCTACTACGCCTATTCGTTCCGCTTCGATCCAGAGCGCCTGCTCCAGGACTTTGTCGATAAAAACCCTTCCGGAACCATGGGTGTGATGCACCGCGCGCTTGCGCTCCGCATCAAAACCGACATGGCCAGCAACTGGCGGATCATTCAGCGCCTGCGCATGTCGCTACAGCTTGCCCTGTTTCTATTGTTGCTGGAACTTCTGGCGTGGCTGTTGGCGATAACACGAGTCTAGGTCGTGAACCCATGATCAGGAAGTACCGAGGCTTGTGTTCAGCGGTTGCTTCGCCCCCTGCGGAACAGAAGCGCTGCCCAGGCTATAAAGGGCCCGGCTACCGCCATCGCCGACGCTAGGTATGCGTGAACGAAATACGTATCGCCCAGCTCGCGTCGTATTGCTGGCCCGACAAAGGGGTCGTGCAGTTCATCGATTTGCCCCCAAGCGCACAACAAAGATACAGGCAGAAGAAGAAGCGCGAACGAAGGCCGCTTCGTCGCCAATATGAAACCAACAGCGGTGATAACTGCCGGAACTAACCATAGCTGAACGGTTGTGGGTTCCTTGTCGGCCACCTCCGCCAAGGCTGGTGATGAAAAGGATATAGAAACGCCGATGAGTAGGAGCCGATTTCTCAATGAGGATGGTGGAGCGATTTCGGCCATGCCACATTTACCGCCAGCACCGCGATGTTCGCAAGTGGGTTACCGATTGGCCGCTTCCATATCGCGCCGGGTTATGAGTCTACGATTTGAAGTAGCCACCTCACGGCCATCGATACAAAAACTCAGACCGTCTTTGTTCCACACGATTACCACTTGTTAGTAACGCCTAATACGACTACGACTAATGCGCAGATGCGGGGGCATACGAAATTCACCATGATCGACCTGCCACCGGGCTTCGAGCCCGCCGACTACGCTCGCCTCCTCATGGACCAGCAGGACCCCAGGATCGACGACAAGTGGGGTCCAACTGGCTGCCTCGACCTCGGTGGCGGCCAGTACTACTTCTTTGCGTGGGCGTCGACATGAAGACGCTAGTCGTCGCGGCCATTCTCCTCGTCTGCATCCTCGTGCTGGATGACATGCGAGGATCGCGGACCAAGTGCTACACCCGGGGGAACCTCCGGATCGGAGGCGTCGTCCAGCCCTGGGTATGCGTCGGGCCGGATGGAGTGGCGTATGGGCCATGAATAGAGGGAGACAGACATGACCAAGGTCGTGCTCAAGCGCCTTCCGCGACAAGGCACTGACAGTGTGCTTACGTCGCAACGATTGGCCCGATAGAGCCCTACGCTCAGGGGCTATTAAGCCAGCAGGTGAAGAATGCTTCGAGATAAGTTACGTGAAAATCCCTCGTGCTAAAGCTGAGCTTCGATAGCCGCCTTGTCTATAACGGACCATACTTGTACAATATTTTTGTCCCGAAATTCATAGATAACATTCTCGGCAAAGGAAACTCTCCTCCCGCTTATAGGGAGGCCGAGGAATGTTCCTTTCGGGGTACAATCGAAATCAAGCCGGCTCGCTATATAAGGCGGATCGGAAATCAACATCCGGACGTTGAAATAAAGGTCCGGGATTTCAGCAAAGTCTCTCTCCAGCATTTCGCGATAACCTGACAAGCCGAGCCGCCGGCCGTTGTGGATCACCTCATCATCAACGAACTGTCCCAGCTTCTCCCAGTCCTGCTTATTCAGGCAGGCAATGTAGTCTCGGTAGACGTCGGAGAGGTCGGTTTTAATCATCGCGACTGACCCTATCTTCTAACGGGTCCTGCTGAAAAGGCGGTATTCTCGCGCTCACGCAGATGACGGCATGAAGCGGCTTCATGCGCGGATGAGAAAGTGTTAGACAGCGTCCACTTCCTCTATTCCCGCTTCGTCTAATGGTAGGACAGCGCCCTTTGAAGGCGTGAATCGTGGTTCGAGTCCATGAGCGGGAACCAGCATCGCCCGCGCCAGGCAACCGATCGGACCGGTGTGCCGTCCTTTTCAACTGGCAAGGTGGTCGGACCGACCAAGGAGCACTATAACCACCTGACGTGACGGAGGACGACATGGCCGACGACAAATCCAAGACCAAGCAGGACCGCAAACCGGCCTCCGGTGAGGAGCCTTACGACGTTGCGGCTTTTGCGAAAAAATACGGCCTACCGCCAAGCGAGGCCGCGACCATCATCAAGCGGTACGGGCCTTCGAGAAGGAAGCTCGATGCGCATATGGCGAGCCGCAACGCCTGATCCGCATCCGGCGGCGTCGACCCGGATCATCACCGCGGCCGGATCATAACTGCGGCCCGATCGTCACTACGGCTTGACCATGCCCTCGGTTCCTGTTTTGGGAACTCGCCCACCTTGTTCCCGCTTTGGGAACTTGCTATATCAACGCGTGCAGATCGTCAGCAGAAAGACCCTTGTCGCCTTCTGGACCAGGCACCCCCAGGCGAAGGGGCCGCTGACCGCCTGGTATCTGGCGGTCGACAAGGTCGAATGGAAGACCTCCGCTGACATCAAGAATCAGTTTGGCGCGAACGTGGACTTCGTCAGTGATATCAGTGCGATTTTCGACATCGCCGGCAACAAATACTGGGTCATCCTTCATGTCAGCTACACGTACAAGCGGGTGCTGATCAAGTTCGTCGGCACCCATACCGAATACGATAAGATAGATGCGGAAACCGTGTGATGAAAAACATTCGCCCCCTCAAAACCGAAGCTGACTATGACTGGGCCATCGCTGAGATCGCCCGATATTTCGACAACGAGCCCGAGATCGGTTCTCCCGACGGCGACCGTTTCGATGTGCTCGCCGACCTCATCGAAGCCTATGAGACCAGGCATTATCCGATCGAGGCGCCGGACCCTGTCACGGCCATTCGCGCACATATGGAAATGGCCGGCCTGAAGCAGGTGGCCCTTGCCGAAGTCATCGGCTCGGCTTCACGAGCCTCGGAAATCTTGAACAGAAAGCGCTTGCTGACGATGGATATGGTGCACCAGATCCACAAGAATTGGCACATTCCGGCGGAAGTGCTTATCCAGCCTTACCACCTTTCAGGTGATCAGAAGACCGAACGGCGCCGGCCGGCGCGCAGCATTTGAAGCGATGGCAAGACATTTCGTGTATTGCCAATTGGCGAAGACCTGCTTGCAATGCCTAAAGTCCTGACAGCTTGGAAACCCTGCCCTCAAGATCGGCCTGATCGACCTCGGAGCGCGGATTCATAGGTGTTGCGCTTAAATTAGCTTGAGCGCATATTTTGTCAGCCGGTGAACTACCCAACCGGTCAGGCTCGGCGCCAGTCCCCCCTCGATCCCTCGACGCCGAGCCGCTGGGGTCGGCCTGGAGGCGAACCATGCCCATGTATCTCTCACGATTCAGCTATACGCCCGAGACCTGGGCGCGCCTGATCGAAAACCCCGAGGATAGACGCGAGGCAGCCCGCACCTACATCGAGTCGGTCGGCGGAAAGCTGCACGGGTTCTGGTACGCCTTCGGAGAGCACGACGGTTGGAATCTGTGGGAGGCGCCAGACAACGTTTCGATGGCATCTGTCGCGCTTGCCATTGGTGCGGGAGGCGCGCTCAGCTCGTACGAGACCACCGTTCTCCTAAGCGTCGAAGAAACGATGCAAGCCCTCGGCAAGGCGAAGTCGGTCCGGTATCGCCCGCCGGGAAAGCCCTGACCAACTCGCGCGGTGTGAGCGCCGGAACTGTTTCCAGACTTTCTCGCGGCCGTTAATCATGTCGCCCAAAAGCATGCCCTCAGGCTTGATCCGAGGGTCCTGCAGCCTCGCATCCGGCCAGCGAATGCTACGCTCGCCGTCCAGCTGGCAAAGCCGCTCGCGCGCTCGCCCGCGTAACGATCGCTTGCAGCGGCTCCGGCTGGTGCAGCAGAAATCCCTGGCCGAAGGCAACGCCCATATCCCTGAGGATGTCGAGCGCATCCTGCTCTTCGATCTTCTCCGCCACCACGGAGCAGTCGAGGCTTCTGGCTATGCCCGATATGGCTGAGACGATCTCGCGGTCGAAACGGCTCTCCGCAATATGCTCGATGAAGGAACCGTCGATCTTGATCGTGTCGACGGGAAAGCGGCGGAGATATTCGAACGAGCTCATGCCCGCCCCGAAATCATCGAGGCTGACGCGGCAGCGCCGCTCGCGCGCCTTGCGGACGAACTCTTCGGCAGCAGTGAAATTGGTGACCGCGGCGGTTTCCGTGATCTCGAAGCCGATGCCGGAATGCGGCACCCCGGTCTCATCGATGACGGCGTCGACGAAATCCCAAAGCTGCGGATCGCTCAGCGTCTGTGCCGACAGGTTGAAGCCGAGCGTGAGCGCCCCTGACTTCAGCGCCGGACCATGCAGCGAGAGCGCCGTCCTGATGATCCAGCGATCGAGCCGCGAGGCAATGCCGAACCGCTCCGCCGCCGGGATGAACTCGCCCGGCGGGATCAGCCGCCCGTTGCGCCCGGCGAGCCGCGCCAGGACCTCGACATGGCGGTTCTCTTGCCAGGGTTGTCCGAGGCGATGGATTTCCTGGCCGAACAGTTTCAGCCTTCCGTCTTCCATGGCATCGACGGTGTCGGCCGCCAGCCGCGCCGCATTGAGGCCCCCGGATGTTGTCTCAGGGGAGAACACCGCGAAGCGATTGCGCCCGGCGGCCTTGGCCGCATAGCAGGCGTCGTCGGCGCAGGCGAGCGCGTCGGCCACTGCGGTATTCTCATCGGCGACAAAGGCGATGCCGATGCTGGCCGCGAGCTTGCGCGACGCCGCCGTCGAGCCGAGGTCGGCATCGCGAACCGCCGCGAGAACGGCGCCGGCGAGACGCTCGGCTTGCGCTGCGCCGCAGTCAGGCACCAGCAGCGCGAACTCGTCGCCGCCGAGGCGCGCGGCATGCACCGACGGCGGCAGACAGCCCAGAATGCGCTCGGCGACGCGCTTAAGTGCAAGGTCGCCGGCGGCGTGACCGGCGAAGTCGTTCAAGGCCTTGAAGTAGTCGAGGTCGACGTAGAACACCGCGAGCGGGCGCGCTGTTGCGATATGCTGGGCCAGCAGCCGGTCGAATGCGGCGCGGTTCAAAAGGCCGGTCAGGGCGTCATGGCGGGCCGCATGGGCAAGTTCCTGGTCGCGTTGCTTGGCCTCGGTGATGTCGCGCACCGTGCCCAGGATCTGGCCCGACGACTGGGCGTCGGCGATGAACCGTATCAGCGATTCGACATGTCTGATGTCGCCGTCCCGCTTGATGATGCGGTATTGCACGGCGACGACCTTTTGGGTTTGCAGCGGCGCCAGGTGGGCCTGCTCGGCGTCGGCCCTGTCGTCCGGATGCAGATAGCTGTGCCAGAGGTCTTGCGACACCTCGTCGGTTTCGGCGACAAGCCCGAAGATTTCCCGCGTGCGCTCGTCCCAGTAGCTTTTGCGTGCGGCAAGATCGTGATGCCAGATGCCGGTGCCGCTGGCGGCCAATGCCAGGCGAAACCGGACATTGACCTGTTCGAGCTCTGCTTCCGCTTGCTTCTGCTTGCTGATGTCGGTCTGGACGCCCATCAGCCGGACCGGCCGGCCTTCGACATCGCGTTCGACCACCCCGCCGCGATCGAGAACCCATACCCAGTGACCGGATTTGTGTTTCAGCCTGAGCTCGGTCTCGATCGAATCGGTCAGGCCGGTAATGTGGCGTTCGCCGCTGGCCACCGCCCGCTCGCGATCGTCGGGATGCGTCAGCTGCAGCCAGAGATCGCTCGCCTCGACGAGCTCACCCTCGCCATAGCCGAGCATTTGCGACCACATCGCCGAGTAAAAACAGTCGCCGCTCCTGAGATCCCAATCCCAGACGCCAAGATGCGCGCGTTCGAGCGCCAGCTCCCAAAACTCTCCGTTGCGATTCTTCTTGTCAGCCATGCCCTGGACTTCGCCTGCCCCGTCGCGGCCATTGTGCGGCAAAAGCAAAGAAGAAACCGTTACTGCGTAGCGGCTGGGGTGGACGGCCAATCTCCCCACTTGGCAGGGCAATCGCATATGGCTTCTTGCGAAGAGGACCCCACCCTAACCCCTCCCCACAAGGGGGAGGAGACTTCCGTTGGCGCTGACCTCGGCAAATTGCCTGCCTTCCGGCGCGCCAAAAGGAAAGTAAAGGCGCGCGGCAGCGTTCCCTCCCCCTTGTGGGGAGGGTTAGGGTGGGGGGTACGCGCCGGGCAAATGCCTCAAACTTCTGTCGGATCACGCCTTGGCCTTGAAGCGCGCCGCCTCTTCCGAACCGCTTGTGGCGTCGCCCGCACTATAGGAATGCGCGCCGGCACCGGCCAGCTTGCCGCCGTCGACGATCAGGTAGTCCTCGCGGATCGGCCGGCCTTCGAACCAGCACTCCAGGATTTCGCGCGTGCCGGCGGCATAGCGTGCCTGGGCCGAGAGCGACGATCCCGAGATATGCGGTGTCATGCCGTGATGTGGCATCGATCGCCACGGATGGTCCTTGGGAGCCGGCTGCGGGAACCAGACATCGCCGGCATAGCCTGCGAGCTGGCCGCTCTCCAGCGCCCGGGCGACGGCGTCGCGATTGCAGATCTTGCCGCGCGCCGTGTTCACCAGATAGGCGCCGCGTTTCATCCTGGCGATCATCGCCTCGTCGAACAGGTTTTCCGTCTCCGGATGCAGCGGGGCATTGATTGTCACCACGTCGCAGATGCCGACCATGGACGCGGCGTCTGGGTGGAAGGTGACGCCGAGGTCCTTCTCGACTGCCTCGGGCAGGCGGTGGCGGTCGGTGTAGTGCAGTGTGACGTCGAACGGCCGCAGCCGGCGCAGCACCGCGCTGCCGATACGGCCGGCGCCGACGGTTCCGATCTGCATGCCTTCGACATCATAGGAGCGCGCGACACAGTCGGCGATATTCCAGCCGCCCTTGATGACCCACTGGTAGGAGGGGATGTAGTTTCGCACCAGCGCCAGGATCATCATCACCACATGCTCGGACACGCTGATCGAGTTGCAGTAGGTCACCTCGGCGACGGTGATGCCGCGGTCCATCGCGGCCTGCAGATCGACATGATCGGACCCGATGCCGGCGGTGATCGCAAGCTTCAGTTGGTTTGCCTTGGCGATCCGTTCCTTGGTCAGATAGGCCGGCCAGAACGGCTGCGAGATGACGATTTCGGCGTCACCGAGCTCGCGTTCGAAAACGCTGTCGGGACCGTCCTTGTCCGAGGTCACGACCAGGCTGTGCCCGGCGCTTTCCAGATATGGCCGCAGGCCGAGTTCGCCCGACACGCTGCCGAGCAGAACGCCCGGTTCGAAGTCGATGGCCTTCGGCGTGGGAAGCGTCTGGCCGCCGGGATAGCGGTCGAGCTTTGGCAGCCCATCCCGTGCGTAATTTGACGGGTAACCGTCAACCGGATCGTCATAGAGGACGCAAACGACCTTTGCCATTTTTGGTTCTCCCTTCGTCTGACAACGAGGAAGACGCTCGATTGTTAAGGCTGCCCGCCAAAACCGAACGGGCGGCCACTCTGGTTTGTCGGAGGCCAGCAACTCCTGGCGCTTCCTCGGAAAGTTGCGCTATTGCGAACTAAATGGAGGAGCCGGACGTGGCTTCAAGGCCAGCGGGAGGAGACCGAACGGCCAGGCGGCAGTAGCGCCGCCCGGCCTGACCGCCTACTGGCTTGGGGCGACCGTCGGGTCGCACGACACGTTCGGGTTCATGTCGGCGAAAGTGCCGGTCGGGTTGCCCTTCCAGGCCCAGACATGCAGTTCGTAGAAAGCACCCAGGCCGTAGCGATTGGGCGCGCCGTTGAAGTTGAACAGATGCCCGTCCAGCGAGGCCGGGCCTTTCGAGGTGATATACTCGACCGCCACCAGCTTCAGCGTTCCATCGGCCATCGGTTCGTACATGACGGCTTCAGGGCGGGCGAGATCGATCTTGTCGTCCTTCAAGTATTCGGCGTTGACATAGTGGATGCCCATGGCGCCGCCGGTGATGCCGCTGGCGCAGGGAATGGGCGAATAGCCCTCGGCGACGGCGACCGAAACATCGAGAAAACGGCTGTCGGCGGCACGCACCTTGTCGGCCAGCGGATTGGCGCCAGGCAACGTACCGGCCTCCTGATGAGCCTGCGCGAATGCGGTGCAGACCGACAGGACGGCGCCGGCCATGAGAAGCTTATTGCAAAGATAGTTTGTCATATTCATTCCGTTCTTGTGATCAAAGCACAGAGCCTGGCCTGAATTTGGCCGGAAAAACCTGCGACTTCTTCTTGCTGGTTGGTTCGGAATTCGACGCATCGAATGCCGGCAAAGCTCGTCGTCCCGCAAAGCTCGTCATCCCTTCGGCAGATAGGAAATCGTGCCAGCCAGATCGGTGTCGTCGATCAACTGGAAACGGCTGTCACTGCCGCGCTGACGGGCCGACACGAAGGACGCGTAGGCAGGATCGTTGGTGAAGGCGCGAGCCGCCGCCTCGGATGGAAACGCCATTAAGGCAATCAGGGTCGTGTCGAGCGGCTTGCCTTCGAGCGTCTTCACATTGCCGCTGCGCGACAGGTATCTGCCGCCATGATTGTGAACGAGGTCGTGGACTGAAGCGGCGTAGGCCGGCATCCACTGCGGGTCCTTCACCTTGATGTCTGCAATGATGTAAGCGGTCATGGGTCATGTCTCCTGGTTAGGCGCACAGGGCTATCCCGTGCACCGGCCAAAGGGCTCGCATGACAAGGCCCGCGCCAGCCAGTCCGCGAACTGAACTGGGCTGATACAGTTTCTGTACTCGCCGCGCTGTCAGGGAAGGCCTATGGTCCGGGCCTAGTTGGAGGGAGAGACCGCAATCATGGCCCAGTCCGGATACAAACAGTTCTGCCCGCTGTCGATGGCCGCCGAGGTGCTGTGCACCCGCTGGACCATGGTGCTGCTTCGCGAACTGGTGGCGGGATCGACCCGCTTCAACGACTTGCGCCGCGGCGTCCCCAAAATGTCGCCGACCCTTCTGTCGCAACGGCTCAAGGAACTCGAGCTGGCGGGGATCGTCGAGCGCAAGGAGGTGCGCCGCGAGAAGGGCATCTTCGAATACCAGATGACGGAGGCGGGCAGAGATTTGCGTTCCGTCGTCGATGCGATGGGTTTCTGGGGGCAGAAATGGGTCGAGTCCCGGCTATCCCTGAAAAACCTCGATCCTTCGCTGCTGATGTGGGATATGCGGCGCAATCTGAACCCCTCCCCGCTGCCAGACGGGCGAACAGTGATACAATTTCTGTATCAGGAGCTACCGGCGTCCAAGCGCTCGTGGTGGCTGATCATCGAAAAGCACGGCGAGGTCGATCTGTGCTGGTACGATCCGGGGTTCGATGTCGACCTGTACGTCTCGACCGACCTGCACACGATGACCGAAATCTGGATGGGGCTGATCACGGTCGAGCGGGCCGGAGCGAAGCTCGCCTTGACAGGCAACCAGGACATCGCAAGGAAGATGCAGGCCTGGCTGGGGCTCAGCCCGTTTGCGATCGAACCGAAGCGAGCGGCCTGACGGCGGCGATTGCTCCCCGGTGACCGTGCGCTATCAGGCGGTCCATCGGGCAGGCGGCGCCTAATCGCCAATAAGCTAGTTCTTCCCTTGCGGGTAGATCGTCTCGCCGCGCTTCAGCATCTCGACGAACGCTGCGATCTTCTTCTTGCGGCCGGCTTCGGTCTTCATGTTATGGATGCGGAAGGCGAGCGCGAAACGGTTTTGCGCGCTGAGCGTTGCCAGCATCGCCTTGGCCTTGGGCTCGCCGTCTATTGCCGCCTGGAGATCGTCGGGGATTTTCATGTCCTTGCCGCTTCCATAGGCGCGCGCCCAGCGGCCGTCGGCCTTCGCCGCCTCGACTTGTTTGAGCCCATGCTCGGTCATCCGGCCCTCCTCGATCAGCCGGGCGACGTTGTCGACGTTGATCTGGCTCCATGTGCTCTTCCTGCCGCGCGGCGTGTAGCGCTGCAAATAGCTCTTGTCGTCGAGCCCCTTGCGCACGGCATCGATCCAGCCCCAGCACAGCACGACGTCGATAGCCTCCTTGGGCGTGATCGAAGGCAGCCCCGAACCGACCTTGTGGATCTTGATCCAGACTTCTGTCTCGGTGTCGTGGTGCTGGCCGAGCCAGGTGTAGAAGCTTTCGGCATCCCCGAATTCGCGCACCTTGGCAGGATCGACCTTAACCGGCGCCATCAGCGGGCCTGCCTTTTTGCGGTCGTCATCGGTTTCCTCCTTGTCGCGCTCAGCTCCGATCGAATGGAGCAACAGTGGCCTTGTTGCAAGGCTGGCGGGACAGCGAAGCTGCCAATCTCCCCCTTGTGGGGGAGATGTCCGGCAGGACAGAGGGGGGGCGCGAAGGATCGCCATCGTCTCGTTACCTCATGACCAACCGAGAATTGACATGAGGTGCAGTTGCAAAGGGTTGAAGGCCGGCGGGACAGCGCCCCCCTCTGCCCTGCCGGGCATCTCCCCCACGAGGGGGGAGATTGGCAGCGTCGCTGTCCCGCGGCGCCCTTGGCGGACCTTCGCATCGTGATGTAATAACCCGGCGACGGTCCCGCTCTAGACACGGCGGGCGTCAACTGGGGGATATTGCCATGCGAGCAATGATGTTCGGCCTGATGCTGCTGGCGCCAACCATGGCCCTGGCGGAACCGATCGAAACCCAGAAGGTCATCACCGCGCTGACCGGCGACTGGAATGGCGACGGCGCCGTCGATCTGGTGATGATCGTCGAGACCAAGCCCAGCGACCCGATGGACATGTACTTCTTCCTCAGGGACCGCGAGGCCAATTTTCTCAAACCTGCCGGCATCGTGCGTGAGCAGATCTACGGGGAGTGGAACGGTTACGACAGGCCGGGCTACGAGGCTTCCGACACCGAGCCGGAGCTGACCGCACTGCCCAACGGCTCGATCAAACTGTATCTGCCGGCAATGCCGGTCGGCAGCAAGCGGACCAACCAGACGCTGACGCTCACTTACCGCGACGGCGCCTTCATCGTCGCCGGCTTTGCCTATGACTATCACGACTACCTTGAGGACAATGTCGCAAGTGACTGCGACTACAATGTTTTGACCGGCAAGGGCAAAAGCAGCAAGATGCGGCCGGACGGCACCACCGAGCACGCGACGGTGTCTGTCGAAGGGAAAATCATCCCCTTCGCGGAGTGGAACCCCGGAACCGGCTTCAGCGCCTGCGGCGAGTGAGGCAGCGTCCCGTCGTGCATCGGATTTTCCGATGGCACTATCGATTTCTTCCGTTTCCACTTCGAGCCCAGGCCTGCGACTTACCCGCCGAAGTGGTCGTCTGTGGAAACGAAGGATGGCGGATATGACAAACAGCAAAGTTCTGGTCGTCGGCGGCAGCTCGGGAATGGGTCTGGCGCTGGCAAGGCGGTGTCTCGCGGCTGGCGCCAAGGTCGTCATCGCCGGGCGCAATGAGGACCGGCTGAAGTGCGCCCGCGAGGAGTTGGGCAACCCTGCCGCGCTGAACACCGTCGCGGTCGATATCGCCAGGGAGGACCAGGTCGCCGCTTTGTTCAGACGGATCGGCCGGCTCGACCATATCGTCAGCACCGCAGCCGATATCGAAGGCGCCTATGAGCTGTTGCCCGCGCTCGAGCTGAAGGCGGCCCAGAGGGTCGTTGAAAGCAAGTTCTACGGGCCGTTGCTCTTGGCCAAACATGGCGCGCCGATGCTCTCAGCCACGGGCTCCCTCACCTTCACGTCCGGCATTGCGGCCTACCGGCCGGCGGCGCGAGGCTCGGTCGTCGCCGCCGTCAACGCGGCGCTGGAGGGGCTCGTGCGGGCGCTCGCCATCGAACTGGCGCCCATCCGGGTCAACGCGGTGTCGCCTGGCTGGGTCGACACGCCGATCTGGAATTTCGTTGCCGGCGACAAGAAGGATGACACGCTGAGTGCGATGGCAGACCGGCTGCCGGTTGGGCGGGTCGGACAACCGGACGATATCGCCGACGCTATCTGCTTTTTGATAGGCAACGCTTTCACGACAGGGACGACACTGCATGTCGAGGGTGGGCACCGGCTGGTCTGATCGGCGCGAATTTGTCGCCCGCGGCCGCCAGCAGCAGTTTCAACGCTGGTGGCTGGACCCGCCTGCGGCGCCAGATCATGACGAGGCATGCCGTCCGGACCGCACCCGGCCAGGGCATTTCGATGATCTCGCCACGATCGAGCGCGTCGACCACCGCCAGACGAGGAACCAGACCAAGGCCAGCACCAGCCGACACCAGGCGCGCGATCGTGTCGATGCTGCCGACTTCGGCGGCAAGCTTTGGCGATGCAAGGCCTGCCTCGGCAAAAGCCTTGTCGAACAGGTGGCGATAGACGCATCCAGCTTCGGTGACCACGAAGCGCATGCTGCCGAGTGCCGCAAGGTCGCCTCTCATCGCTGCCTCCGCCGGTGGGACGACAAGGATCAATGGTTCCACCGAAATAGTCCGCCTGGCGAGGCGTTCGTCGAGGGCGCCCTTCTCGAAACCATCCCTGTCGAAGCAGAAGGCGACATCGATCTCGTCGTCTTCCAGCTTCCGCAGCAGATCGCCGCTGCCCGCGACCTTCAGCCGAAGATTGATGTCGGGATGTGAGGCCTGGAAATCCGGAAGCCATTGCGCAAGCTTCGCCGAGGCGATCGTCTCCAGCGCGCCGATCGTCATTGATCCGGCAGCGTGTCCGGCACTGGCGTCCACGGCAGCCCGTGCCTCTTCGGCCAGCATCAGAATCTCTTCGGCGTAGGGCTTCAGCGTGTCGCCTGCCAGCGTCAGTTGCAGGCCTTGCCTCGACCGCGTGAACAGGGCCGTGCCAAGCTCGGTTTCAAGCGTCTGGATCTGATCGCTCACGCTCGATTGCGCGAGGTGGATCTCCTCGGCCGCACGGGTGATGTTTCGACACCGCGCAACCGCGAGGAATGTCTTGAGCAGTCTTGGATGCATCAGGTGACCCGAATCGACTGCTTCACTGCAGCTGCGGTTTCTTGAGAAAGCTGTTGCGGTCGGCCGACTTGACGCGCAGCCAGGTTTCGCGGCCGTCGCGCACAACCCGCAACGGGATCTCGGCGCCCGCCGGGTTCTGCCACAACTTGCGGTAGAAATCGGCGAGCCCGTCGACTTCGCCGTCGCGGACATCCGAGATGATGTCGCCCTGGCGCAGGCCGGCTTCGGCGGCCGGGCTGCCTTCGGCGACGCTCATCACCACAACCTCGCCATTGCTTTCGGCGGAGAAGGCTCCGAGCCATGGGCGCGGTGGCTTGGCAACCTGGCCGCGTGTCAGGAGATCGTCGAGAATGGGCGGCAGAAGGTCGATCGGCACCACCATGTTGATATCGGCGATCTCGCCGGCGCGGCTCATCTGCAGGCGCAGCGAACCGATGCCGAGCAGCCTGCCATCCTGCCCGATAAGTGCCGCACCTCCCCATGACGGATGGGCGGGCGCGGTGAAGATCGCTTCGTCCAGGAGATACTCCCAATAGCCGGCGAATTCCTGCTTGGTGACGATATGCGCGCTGACCGCCTGGCCGATGCCGTCGGCGAGCACCACCGGGTCGCCGGCCATCGCCCTGGCCGCGTCGCCAAAGGCCACCGCAGGCAGGCCGAGCGGCGCCAGCGCCTGCACCAGGCCGAAGCCCGATTCCTGGTCGTAGGCGAGCGCGTGCGCGGGAACCACGCGCCCGTTGTGGTCGGTCAGCCAGACTTCTTCCGCCTCGGTGATGAGATAGCCGATGGTGAGCACCAGCCCGTTATCGCGAATGACCACGCCGCTGCCTTCCCGGCTCGTGCCCAGCGCATTGGCGGTGAAGGCATCGTCCGGGATCGATGCGCGCACCGCCACGATGGACCGCAAAATCGTATCGATGGTCATGCTCTCAATCCCGGTAAGCGATGCGTGGGCCGGCAAAGGCCCGATATGCCTATAGGTATGGCGCACGTGACGAGGCGCAAGGGCATCGGTGAGCCCTTCTCCCCTGGGAGAATCGGCATGCGGCCTCGACAATAGTTCAATATAAGTTGAACTTCCTGCTGCCCGAACTACCTATATCTATGTGTAGATGAACCTGCCCGACGAATCTCCCGCTTCCATGCGCAAGCTGACCCTCCCCGCTCACATCACAAGGCCTCCCGAGATGAACCAATACACACCGCCGAAAGTATGGACCTGGAACAAGGAAAATGGCGGCGCCTTCGCCCGCATCAACCGGCCGATCGCGGGCCCGACGCATGACAGGGAGTTGCCGGTCGGCAAGCATCCGCTGCAGCTTTACTCGCAGGCGACACCGAACGGCGTCAAGGTGACGATCATGCTGGAGGAGCTCTTGGCGCTCGGCCACAAAGGCGCCGAATATGACGCCTGGCTGATCAGGATCAACGACGGCGACCAGTTCGGCAGCGGCTTCGTCGAGGTCAACCCCAACTCCAAGATCCCGGCGCTGATGGACCGCAGCGGGCCAAAGCCGATCCGCGTCTTCGAATCCGGCTCGATCCTGGTGCATCTGGCCGAAAAATTCGGCGAATTCCTGCCGGCCGAGCAGCCGGCGCGCGCAGAAACCCTGTCGTGGCTGTTCTGGCAGATGGGCTCGGCGCCCTATCTCGGCGGCGGCTTCGGCCATTTCTATACCTATGCGCCGGAAAAGATCGAATATGCCATCGACCGCTTCGCCATGGAGACCAAGCGCCAGATGGACGTGCTCGACCGGCGCCTCGCTGAAAGCGAATATCTCGGCGGCGACGCCTACACGATTGCCGATATCGCCGTGTGGCCCTGGTATGGCGGGCTGGCCAAGGGCCGCATGTATAACGATGCCGGCGAGTTCCTGTCGGTCACGGAGTACAGACACGTGCAGCGCTGGGCCGACGCGATCGACGCGCGGCCGGCGGTGCAGCGCGGGCGCATGGTCAACCGCACCTTCGGCGAGCCGGCGATGCAGCTGCACGAGCGCCACGACGCCAGCGATTTCGACACCAAGACGCAGGACAAGCTGGCGGCGGAGTGAGCTGAGCAGATGACGCGTGGCGCCGGAGGGTTCCGGCGTCCGGAGGGACGGTCACTTGCTGCGCTGCTGTTCAACTCGACCACTGTAACGGCATGGATCCTAGGGTCTCCGCAACGTCGCTTCGCTCCTGCTCCGCCCTAGGATGACGAAGGCATGGTGGCTTGAGGCCAATCGCTGATGGTGAAAATTGGCAATTGCGTCGCCGCGTAGCGGTGGCGGTTGATGCCAAGCGCAAACCTCTAGGATTGGCTGAAACGACACTCCCCGTTCGTCATCCTGGGGCGAAGCGAACGCGAAGCGGAGCGCAGACCTAGGATCCATGCCGTTACGGTGACCGAGAAGTGCAGCGATCCAGTGCTGGCCCCTACGGTCAGCCTGAATCTCAACAAACCTTAGCCTCAACCGAGCAGCATCGATAGAGGCAGGAAGCACTTGGGAGTTCAGGATTGCACAAGCCGCAGGCAGGCTTCCGCGCTGCCCAATCCAGGCATATGTATCCGCAAATATATACTGGTTGGCTAAAGTAACGGAACGTCCAATGCACATTCCCAGAACCGAACAAGTCCGCTTTCAAACGGCTTAGACCATGCTGTCTATCTTATAAACATTATGGTCTAGGCATGTTGATATTGGTGCTGGCCTGACCTGGATCTCGAAACCGCAGACCGTCTCAATGGTCCAGCACTCGCGGGTCGCGGATTACCTGTGTGTCTTTCGCCCGGTTCCATAGATCAGCCGGATGACCAACACAAAATATCCAACCTGCGAAACGATCAAGGTAAGAACCGTCCAGCCCAGCGCCTTCCAGATCGAACCCGTTGCCAAAAAAGTCGAGAACGCCACGACGAGTGACGCGGTGGCCATCCCCACCAGGAACTGTGGAAAATTCATCGTTTTTCACGGCCGTCCCGGAGCTTCTAACAGCCGCGACGACCACCCTTGCCCATTTACCCCACACCAACGTTTTCACCCTTTTAATGGTTGCGCAAGTGGCAAATGGATCAGAAGTGTGTGCATGATTAATGCATCCTATGGTTGAGACGCTTCGTGGCTGATGCTGTCCATTCAAAAGAGCTGATCTGGTGAGGGAAGGCACGACGGAAATTTGTTGCGTGCCGGGCGCTCCGGGCGCAACGTAGGCGCTACGGACTGCGACAAAACAAGAAGATCAGTCCAGGGAGAATGCATGGCGCTCAAGGTAATCGGCGCGGGGTTCGGACGCACGGGCACATGGTCGACCTTTGCCGCGCTGAACAGGCTCGGCCTTCCCTGCTATCACATGCAGGAAGTGATCCTCAACAAGGCCAACAAGGGCCACCTCGACTTCTGGCGCAAGGTAGCGAACAGCAAGCCCGGCACGCCGCTCGACTGGGACCGGGTGTTTGCCAACTACACGGCGACGGTCGACAATCCCGGCTGCTGCGTGTAGCGGGAGCTGCTGGCCGAATACCCTGACGCCAAGGTGCTGCTGACGCTCCACCCGCGCGGTGCCGAAGGCTGGTACGACAGCACGATCGACACGATCTACTTCACCGAGAATCTCTGGCAGTTCAAGATTTTGGAGTGGCTGACGCCGTTCGGCCGAAAATTCGGCGACATGTCGCGCAAGCTGATCTGGGGCCGCGTGCTGGCCGGCGTGATGGACGACCGCGAGCGGGCGCCCGCTACAACGCCTACACCGAGGAGGTGAAGGCAGCCGTTCCGCCGGAAAAGCTCCTGGTGTTCACGGTGACCGAAGGCTGGGGGCCGCTGTGCCGCTTTCTCGGCGTGGCGGAACCGCAGGAGCCGTTCCCGACCCTCAATGACCGCTCAAGCGTCAAGAAGGTGATCCGCGACGTCATCAAGGGATCCTACATCATGCTCGGGCTGTCGATCGCGGGGGTGGTGGCGGTGCTGGGCGGGGTTTTGTGGTGGCTGGGGTAGTGGCCAGGAGATCACGCCAGGCAATCGCTTCAGACAAACCGGGTGTTGGGATGACCACTGTCGATGTCGGCGCCGCCCCTCATTGCCCTGCCGGGCATTTCTCCCCGTATAGTGAGGGGAGAAAGACACCTTCGGCGAGGATTTCGCCAGTCTCCAGCGTTGCAGAAAACGTGCCGAGGTTGCGGCCAGCCCCTTCTCCCCGTCACTATACGGGGAGAAGATGCCGGCAGGCAGATGAGGGGCAGCGCAAAGCGGAAGGGATTGCCCTGGGTAAAACCCACCAGCGCTGGACAGCCGCGCTCAACTCATGGAGCCAGTTTCCGGCGCTTCTCTGGCCGCAACACTGCCGCTCAGGCCGACATGGCCAGCGGCCTTGCGCTCTTGTTGGGGATCTGGATGTCGATCTCCAGCGTCGACATCGTCTCGCCGCGATCCATCGAGACCTGCAGATAGTCCTGGTCGATCTGCACATGTCTGGCGATGACGGCCATGATCTCCTCGCGCAGCACCGAGACGAGATCGGGCTGGCTGCGGTTGCGGCGCTCATAGGCGAGCAGCACCTGCAGCCGCTCGCGCGCCACCGGCGCGCTGCCGCGCCGCTTGAAGAGGTCTAACAGGTTCATGCTGCCCTCCTTCCAAAAAGCCGGTCGAGAAAGCCCTTGCGCTCGAACGGCACGACGACCGGCAGGTCCTCGCCCTCGAGCCGTTTGGCCGCCTCGATATAGGCGCGGGCGGCGGAATTGGTCGGATCGCTGAGCGTCACCGGCGAACCGAGGTTGGAGGCCTTGAGCACGTCCTGGCTCTCGGGAATGATGCCCAGGAGCGGCGTCGACAGGATCTCCAGAACGTCGTCGATCGAGAGCATTTCGCCGCGCGCCGCCCGGGCGGCATCGTACCGCGTCACCAGCACGTGCTTGGCGATCTGCTCACCCCGCTCGGCCTTGACGGTCCTGGCATCGAGCAGGCCGATGATCCGATCGGAATCGCGCACCGAGCTGACTTCGGGATTGGTGACGATGACCGCCTCGTCGGCAAAGCGCATGGCAAGCTGCGCGCCGCGCTCGATGCCGGCCGGGCTGTCGCAGAAGACGTAGTCGAACACCGAGCGCAGCTTGTCGATCACCTCGCCGACGCCCTCCTCGGTCAGCGCATCCTTGTCGCGCGTCTGCGAGGCCGGCAGCAGGAACAGCGTCTCGACCCGCTTGTCGCGGATCAGCGCCTGCGAGAGCTTGGCCGTTCCCTGGATGACGTTGACCAGGTCGAACACCACCCGCCGCTCGGCGCCCATGATCAGATCGAGATTCCTTAAGCCGACGTCGAAGTCGACCAGAGCCACCTTCTTGCCGGTTCTCGCGACCGCAGCGCCAAGGGCGGCCGTCGAGGTCGTCTTGCCGACGCCCCCCTTGCCGGAGGTGACCACCACTACCTTGCCCATCTATGCCTCCATTATTGTTGGTATTGTTAAGCGTCTGAATTATGCGATGCGCTTAAGTCTTTGTTTTTATTCAAAAACCGCTGCGTACTTTCGGGCGACTGCATTAGCTGAACGGCGCGATGCGCAGTGTGTCTTTTTCGAGAAATGCCTGGACGGCTTTTCCACGCAAGGACGGCTCCATCTCCTCGGCGGTGCAATACCAGCCGTCGACCGACAGCAGCTCGGCCTCGTTCCTGCGGCAGAAGATGCGCGCCGCCGAATGGCCTAGCACACCGGCCGACGCCCGCCCGCGCAGTGCGCCGTAGACGTGGATGGAGCCGGCGGCGACGATCTCGGACCCGGAGGCGACGGAACCGAGCACGATGACGTCGCCATGCGCATGAAAGACCGACTGTCCCGAGCGGATCGGCGTTTTCACCATCAGCGTGGCCGGCGCTTCCGGCGGCCTGTCTTCCGGCTGCTTGCCCTGTTCCGCCCTGCCCGTCTCTTCCGGCCTGCCCTTGCTGTCGGCCTGCATCAGCAGGCCGGCGGTGGCCTCCTTCGCGCCGATCAGCACCGGCGGCAGATTGGCCTCAAGCGCCGTGCTGCCGTCGAGCTCGATGGCATAAATGCGGATGCCGCGCAGGCCAAGCTCGGCGACCAGCGCTTCGATCTCGCCGACCTCGGGTTTCAACGTATTGAGGTTGAGCACCACCGGCCGGCCGGCGAAATAGCCGGGAGAATTGCCGATCCAGCGATCGAGGCTCTCCAGCCACTCCGAAAGCGGCGCCTCCGGCGTGAGCGTGAAGGCGACGAACGAGCGGGCGCGAAAGCGAATGGATTTGGTCTCGACGGGGGCGGCGAAGGTCACGGACAGCGATTCCTTACTGATAGGTAAACGCTAGCCAGCCATGGTTAACGAAAGGTTAACGGAGGGGGTGTTCGCGACATTAAGAAAGCCATTTCTGACAGGCTTGACCGTGTCAGCAGCCGAGCGGCCAGCGCGGGAAATTGCCAGCCCTTTCCTCGACACCTTGCTGGTTAAGTGCCCTTCGCTGCGTCCTCGATCAGCTCCGCTAGCAAGGTAGAGAACCGCTCGTCAGTCCTTTCCCCTATGTTTCCCACTTCTCTCGCCACCATCCCGGGCGAAGAGACTGACACTTGCCCACTCAGCTGAACGTTGACCGTGAACGTCCTTCCGACTGCCTCCTTCTCCATGCCTCGCTTTCTGTAGACTTTGAACCGAATGGATGGTGTTGACGCTTTGGCTTGGCGGCGTGGCGCGGTGTCCATCTCGACAGTCACCTCGCCGGCCACCTCAGCCTTGGCCGCTTCCAACGAGGCAACCACGACGTCGTTTAGCCAGGCCCTGGCTTGCGCGCCGAAGTCCACCACACCTCCCTTCTCATTGCGGACCTTCCCCTCTTGCTCACGGGCTTCCTTCCCGCGCTCAAGGGCTTCTTTGAACTTAGACATCATGGTTTGCCTCCGATTGTGAGCGCATGAGACCAGCCGTCACATCGCTCCTAATGGGTAGAACGCGCACAATCGGCGTCCGTTGCGTAAGCGGAGCCCGTGGTTCGCCGCTGCGCACGGTAGTGTCCTTCTGGGGCGGTCGATCGCCCGGGTGGCGGCGGTGATCGCGCTGTGGTGGCTGGGGTAGCGTGTCAGCAGCCGAGCGGACAGCGCTGGAAATTGCCTGCCCTTTCCCACAAGATGCCTGAACATCCCTGAGGGCTCGACATGTGCAACCTCTACAACATCACCACCAGCCAGGAAGCGATCCGCCAGTGGACCCGCGCCTTGCGCGACATCCTCGGCAATCTCGAGCCCTCCATCGATATCTACCCCAACCAGCCCGGCCCGGTGGTGCGCAACGCGCCGGATGGGACGCGCGAACTGGCCAACCTGCTGTGGGGCATGCCGACGCCGATTGAGCGGGTGAAGGGCAAGGCCGACTACGGCACCACCAACATCCGCAACCCGCAATACGGCCACTGGCAGCAATATCTCGGCCTCGACAACCGCTGCGTGGTGCCGCTCACCAGTTTTGCCGAGCCGAGCCCGACGCCCGGCGACAAGGACCCGGATACCGGTATCCAGAAAAACTACTGGTTCGCGCTGAACGAGGAGCGGCCACTGTTCTTCTTCGCCGGCCTGTGGACGCGCTGGCAGGGCGTGCGCAAGGTCAAGGACGGCCCCGGCGACTTCGAGCTCTACGGTTTTCTGACCACCAAGCCAAACGCCCTGATCGCGCCGATCCATGAGAAGGCCATGCCCGTCATCCTGACCACACAGGAGGAAACCGAGACCTGGCTGACCGCGTCGTGGTCGGAGGCCAGGCACCTGCAGCGCACCGCACCCGACGACGCGCTGGTGATCGTCGACAAGCCGGCGACGCAGATCAAGTTTCCGCCGCAGCTCCCGCAGGCGCCGGTACAGGGTTCGCTGTTCTAAAGCTTGAACTTCTGCAGCACCCAGATATAGCCCTTCGGCGGATGGTCCTGGTCGATGAACTGGGTCTTTACCGTCGTGTTCGTTCGGCTGCACCGCTTGCACTTGAACCGGATGGTCTCCAGCGGCTTGTTCCAGCCCACCACCTTGGCCACGTCGTTGGCCCGAAAACGGCCAACATGGTAGCAGTGGCCGCACTCCACGATCAGCAGCATGTTGGCCTTCGCGGCACGTCCAACGCTGTCCATCGGCCCGGCCATGGCTCATTTCCGAGTCAAATAGTCGTCGGGAAGCGGGAGCAGGCCAAGATCCGGCATCCGGAAATCGGGCTCCTTCTCCGCTACGCTGGCCATCACCTCATGCAATTTTTCGACAAGCCCGCAAAGCTGCCAAAACAGCTCGCCATGCGCTTTCAGATGCAGTTGCGACGAAAGCACCGTCCTGCGCAGGCTGAGAGCATCCCTGATGATCGCCTCGGCATGCCTCGCTGACAGCCTGTCAAACCGGCTTTTTCGTCTGCCCATCGCAGGCTCTCCCCAGTTTGTGAGCAACCGGCCCACCTACTGACAAATAGGAAGGCATTCCTCGCGGAGTCAATTCACCCTTGACATTTTTGTTCCCGTTTTGTTCAATTTGAACAGGAACTGTCGGAGGCATCGCCATGGACCACATCGTGACGCTGGACAGCCGCCAGGAGGCCGCCCTTCAGGCAGTCACCGACAATTTCATCGCCCAGCACAAGGGCGATGCGGTGAAGGCGCTCAAGGAAATGATCGTGCTGAATGGGCATCTGCAGGAGCGGCTTGATGCCCTGTCGTCACCACGCCGAGCGACGCGCTAAGCGCCCAGAGATGAGGGCAGCAGGACGCGTGTTCAATCGTGCCGTTCGAAGGTCGGCTTAGCGCCATAAGCCGCCGTTCCCGACGGTTCTCCGAACGGGACGTTCACGCTCCGGCAGGTGTCGACCCTTTCCGGTCCTCGGCGGCGGACGCGACGAACGGCTCAATTGAGCCCACAGCGGACGCTCGCTTTCTTCTGAAGCAGAGTCAGACTACGCATCCATCTGTGCCTGTCGTATGTCGCGGGCCGGTGGTTTGCCGAACAGACGGCCATATTCGCGGGTGAACTGAGGCACGCTCTCATAGCCCACCGCATAAGCCACCGAACTCACGCTCATGCCATCGGCCAGCATCTGGCGCCGAGCCTCGATCAGGCGCAACTGCTTCTGGAATTGCAAGGGAGACAGCGTGGTGGTCTGGCGGAAATGCTGGTGGAAGGACGAGGTGCTCATCCCCGCGGCCTCGGCCAGTTCCTCGATGCGGATCGGCCGTGCATAGCTTTCGCGGATCATAGCGACCGCACGGGCGATGCGTTGTGCATGGCCATCGGCCCCGCCGAGGCTGCGGAGGGCCGATCCGTGCCGTCCCGCCAGAAGCCAGAAATGAATCTCGCGCAGCAACGGCCCTTGCAGGACCGGGAGGGCAGAGGGACGGTCCAGAAGCCGCATCAGGCGCAGGGCCACATCGGCGACATCTGCGTCGGTCGGCTCCACTCGGACAGGCTTGCACGGATCGCCCGGGACCGCCGCCATCTCGACCGCGAGTTCCCGCATAAGGACGGGGTCGAGTTCCAGCACCAGCGAATAGTAGGGCGCGCCGAGGCTTGCCTGCGTGATCTGGCTGACCGTGGGCACATCGGCCGAGATCAGCAGCGACTCGCCCGGACCGAATTCCAATGTCTCGGCCCCTATCGTGACCCGCTTGACACCTTGTAACAGCATGGCCACCAGCGGCCGATTGACAGCCACCTGCAATTCGCCGGGCTGCGTGGCGCGGATCGCGGTCAGGCCGGGAATAGGCGTCGACGCCGCCCCGAAACGGTCGGCATGAGTGTCGGCAAAGCTGCGCACAAGGTCGAGAAGCGTTCGGCTCATGGGGGCAAGTTGAAGGGTGGTGGCGTTTCAGGCAAGAACTAAAGAAGGATCAGGCAAGAAATCCGGACATTCTGGCAAATCCTGTGCGGCAAGGCCGATCCAGATTTGCAGGAACAGGCAAGACTACGCGAGGAATCGGCAACAACTGGAGACGCTCTTGCCGCATGTTGTCCCCATCGCTTCGGATGAAAGGACTTCCCGCATGACCAAGATCGCACTTGTCACCGGCGCCAACCGCGGCCTCGGCCGCAACACCGCTGTCAGCATCGCGCAGCATGGCCGCGACGTGATCGTCACCTATCGCGGCAACGCATCTCAGGCTCGCGAGGTTGTGGCCGAGATCGAAGCCCTGGGCCGTAAGGCGGTTGCCCTGCAGCTCGATCTCCGCGAGGTCGCCAGCTTCGCGGCCTTTGCCGAGACCCTGCGCGCGGCGCTGAAAGAGACCTGGGGCCGCGACAGCTTCGATTACCTGATCAACAATGCCGGACACGGCGAATTCACCATGATCGGCGATACCACCGAGGCGCAGTTCGACGGTCTGTTCGACGTCCATGTGAAGGGCGTTTTCTTCCTCGTGCAGGCGCTTCTGCCGCTCATCGCAGATGGCGGGCGGATCGTGAACTTTTCTTCGGGCCTGACCCGCGTGTCCTATCCGGGCTTCTCGGCCTATGCGGCCGCCAAGGGGGCGGTCGAAATCTTGACCGTCTATATGGCAAAAGAGCTGGGTGCGCGCGGGATCACAGTGAACACGGTCGCGCCCGGAGCGATCGAGACCGATTTCGGTGGCGGGCTGGTGCGCGACAATGCCGAAGTCAACGCGCAGTTCGCAGGGATGACCGCGCTTGGCCGCGTGGGGCTGCCCGACGACATCGGGCCGATGGTGGCAAGCCTTCTGGGCGAGGATAACCGTTGGGTTACGGCACAGCGGATCGAGGTTTCGGGTGGTCAGGCGATCTGATCAGTCGGACCCCCGACAACTGAAGCGCGCGGCCGTATAGCCGCGCGCATTGTCATTCCGCCGTCGGGAAAAGCCTCCTTTGGCCGTCGACTGAAGCTGAAAGACCGGAATGTCCGGCAACCACGTCGATCCGAGAGCCACACTTGAAGGGCGGTCCTCCACCCAACGGCGACGTAGAACGCTCCGCGGCTGTACGGCAGAGCCGAATCCTACCGCCGGCTCGGTCGCGCCATCTTTGGGTGCATTCACGATACGAACGCGAAACGCCGCATTCGTCACCCACTCCTCGCGTAGCCTACGGCCGGGGCAAGAGGCGCGGTGTTTCGCAACCTCAAGGGACGAACTATCGTTTGCGACCGCGAAGCCATCCGCATGCGTTCCGGTGAACTCGCCGCGTGGTGTAAATTTTCAATGTCCCATTGGCGGCCTACTTACTCCGGCAATCCGGCGTTGCGCAGGCCATCGAGCAGAGGTTTGAGCGCATCTCGGTGAGCATAAGGATTCACAGCGATCAGTTCCCGCGATGAGATGCTGGGTCTAAGTTCGCGAGCCTTCGCCAGCGCATGCGCAGCGAGAGCGGCATGGCCGAGATGGTCATGGGCGGCCGCCAGTGTGAGCCAAGCGGGGTGATCCTTTTTTGGCATGTTGTCCAAGGCCGCTACGACTTCGCCATATCTCCTCAGTTCCAACAAAATTTTGGCGCGAATTACCCAGAACCAGTGTGGTGGAAACGGGGTTCTCTTCAGCGCGTCGTCGATTGAAGCCAGAGCTTCCTCCGGCCGGCCGGCGTATCGCAACCAATTCGCTCGGTCCGCGCGAATTTGCGCATCGGCCGGATTGAGAGCGACGGCGCGGTCGAAATGGACGCCGGCCCGTTCGTATTCGCGGAGCCACACCATGACCATGCCGTTGGCGTGGTGGACCGTCGGATCGTTGCTGTCCAACTCCATGGCTCTTTGTGCGGCAAGTGACGCTTCGTGCAGCGTTCGTGGATCGGTGTCGAACCAGTAGCGGCCGAGGAGAGCGATCGCCAGCCAGGCGTGAGCGTGCGCAAAATCGGGATCGATCGCCGTCGCGCGGGAAAAAAGCGGAACGGCCTCCTTCTCCATGTTGGCGTCGGCCAGCTCCCGGCCCTGCAGGAAAAAGTCATAGGCCGTCCAGCTCGACGTTGGCCGCTTGCGCACCTGAAGAGCAGCAGCGGCCACCATTCGCCCCTCGAGCGTCGTCACGATTGCTGCCACGACTTCGTCCTGCACAGCAAAAATGTCGTCGCATTCGCGATCATACCGCTCCGCCCAGACGTGGTTGCCTGTCCTTGCGTCGATCAACTGTGCAGTAATGCGAATCCGCTCGCCCGCCTTCCGCACACTACCTTCGATGACGTAGTTCGCGCCCAGATCGCGGGCGGCCTGCATTGGGTTGATGCCCATCCTGGCAAGATGGAACGAAGCGTGACGCGCCGCGACGGTAAGATTTCTGAACCGCGACAACTCGGTGGTGATGTCCTCCGTGATGCCGTCCGAAAGGTATTGTTGACTGGGATCGCCGCTCAGATTGTCGAATGGCAAAACGGCAATGGAGGGCCTGGCAGCAGACGTCGTTGCGGCCCGCCCGCCCACTTGACCAGTACTCGTTTCCACACGGTAAACCCGCACCGGTCTGACGATATTCTTGAGCGCCACCTCGCCCATGTCCTCGAAGGCAGCGTTGCCTTTGCCTCGCAATTCCTCATGAACCTTGGCCGAGACGCAGACCCCGCCTGGCTCTGCCAAGGCTTCGAGGCGAGCCGCAACGTTCACACCGTCGCCATAGATGTCCGAGCCCTCACCGATCACGTCGCCCAGGTTGATGCCGATACGCAGCAATATGCGGCGGTGCTCGGTGACGGATTGGTTGGCCTCCGCCATTTTGGCCTGTAGTTCGACTGCAGCCTCGACCGCGTTCACCGCGCTGGTGAACTCCATCAGCACGCCGTCGCCCATAAGCTTGACGATCCGCCCGCCGCGATCGCGAACGATCGGCTCCAGGATCGCCTTGCGCCGCTCCTTCAGTGCCGCCAGCGTACCCGCCTCATCCGCCTCCATCATTCGGCTGTAGCCGACCACGTCGGCCACAGCGATGGCGGCAAGACGGCGCTTGACGCGTTCATCAGCCATTAAGTGATCGCCTCACTGGTTGGATCGATTGTATTTGCGCCGCACGGAGGAGTCCATCGTGGCCAGCAACGAGAACGGCTACCTGGGTGGAATGATGGTCTCCTACCCCTTTCGGGACATTGAGCCTTCAACAGTCAATGACTGCTTCGGGTCGCGAGTGCTGGTTCCGGCCAATGTCGGCTTTCAAGAAGGGAATTCGACTCCGGAAGGTCTCGAAAGGGTCAAAACAGGCCGTTCACGGATATCCGATTTCTCTGCATGCCGTGGCTTGAATAAAGACAGTCCTTAACCGAGGCATTTCTTCTCGATCTCGCGAATCCGCCACGCCTCACCGTCCCGCGCCTCGACATAGCACGGCCCGAGCGGCGCCTTCCCTCCGCCTTCCGGCAAGTCCAGCACGTAGTTTGCCTATGCCCGACAGGCGCGCGAGGCGCCTGCGCCTGCCTACTCGCACTGCCTGCGCGGGCCGCCGGAATAGGGATGGTAGCTGTTGTCTTCCGGCCGATAGGAGCGGTAGCGGCTGAAGCAATATTGCACGTGGTCGGGCGGAAGCTAAGCGGCGCCGGTTTCATCCGACGGGACGTCGCCACCCATTGGCCACGTGTCGCTCGCCTCGACATAGCTGGCGCCATGGTCGGGAGCGGCGCGGTGATGCATTTAGAGAGTACAATAGTCCGCTTGGCCACGTCGCAAGCGAACGCTTCGTCACTGAAAGGTTGATGCCGCTTGCGCGAGGTGCATCAGGTACGGTTCTGAACAAATTGCGTACCGTGCTAAAATCCGCGGGCGAGCGCCATAGGCGTCGCTACCTGCTTTCGGACTAAGGCTTGGTGGACGCACCATGTTCTCGTAAAGTGTCGGCGCAGAGATGCGTGGCCGCCGTCTTCGCAGGCTCAGGTTCCGCCAGTCATCCGGCGCGGCTGCCTGGCAAGCGACGGCACGCCGCCTCAATGCCTCTTGAAATACTGCACCTCGCGTTCGTGCTTCTCCGCAGCCTCGCGGGTGTCAAACGTCCCGAGATTGCGGCGCTTGCCGGTCTTTTCGTCCTTCTTGCGCGAATAGAGGCGGTATTTTCCGTCTTTGAGCTTTCTGATCATCTGTCACTCCCCGAGGCGCTGGTTCCCCTTGAGGTTGCGCGCGGCTTGTTCGATCGCCGCCCGGTCGTTTCCCAGCCTGTCGATCAGCTCCTGCGCCTGTTCGCCCGATATGCCGGTGCGCACCGCCAGGGCCTCCACCGTCAAGACGTCGGAGCTCGCGACCTCGCGGGTTTCCGGCAGGGCATCGCCTGCCGTCAGCGGCAGGGCTGCCTCCCTGTCGATCTCGGCCTCGGCCCGGTGCCAGTGCCGCTCGGGATCGCCATGGATCCCACCTTCGCGTTCCCAGATCTGGTATGCGCGCTCACGAATCTTGTCTTCCCGATCGTCGGCCATGTTGATTCCTCCTTTGGTATCGGATGAACGCCGTGCCAACCCGAACGATCCAAGAAATCTGCGTGATCGGCGGTCGCACAAGGCGCCATGCACTGCGGCGGCCCGCCACCCGCCCCCTGCCCTACTCGCACTGTCGGCGCGGGCCGCCGGAGTAGGGCTGGTAGCTGTTGTCTTCCGGTCGATAGGAGCGGTAGCGGCTGAAGCAATAGTCCACGTGGTCGGGCGGAAGCTGGGCGGCGTCCCAATACGATGCGCCCTCATCCGACGGGACGTCGCCATCCATTGGCCACGTGTCGGTCGCCTCGACATAGCTGGCGCCATCGTCGGGAGGTTGTGCGGCGGGCTCGGCCGCGCCGGCATCGAGATAGGGCGAGATGCAGGGACGCTGCTCTCCGCTGTAGGATGTGTAGTGGTCGTCGCTTGGCCTGTAGGAGCGGTAGCGGCTTGCGCACCATTCCACATGGGCGGCGGGCATGACCTGCTGCTCATCCGTCGCCGGCTTGATAGAGCCGGTTACGGTGGGTTCGGGCGCCGGAGCTGCGGTATCGGCAGGTTTCGAGGTGCGATCAACCGGGACCTCGCGTGGGACCTCGCGGGCGGGAAGGCGCTCAAGACGCTGCGAAGCGGGGTTCACCTTCCGCGGCTCCCTCGGCCACAGTTCGGCGACGCTGGAGGTCGGGGCGGCCTGCCGCACCGGCTCGGCGGAAAGAATCCAGACGGCGAACGCCAACCCGCTGGCGAAAACCGCCAGCGTCAGCACGAAGCCGCCAAGTACCGCCGATAAGGCTTTCACGCCACGCTCCTTTATCCGCCATCTTTAAACTGCGAGGCATTGGATCCGGTTCCACCAGGCGCGGCAGCAGAAGCTTCCGGCGCTGAAAGGAAGGCCCCTCTCCGGCCGCTTCGCCGAGCCACCTCTCCGCCGCTTCACGGCAGGGCTATCGCAAATGGCCCCCTCACCCGGATTGCCAACCGAATTGCGAAGGGCAATTCGGGACAATCCGACCTCTCCCCAAGGGGAAAGGAGCCAGGGCTGACGCTTCTCTCTTCTCCCCGCCGGGGAGAAGGTGGCCGCCCACGGGTCTTGCCTCCGGCAAGCCCGAGGACAGGCTCCGCGGCCGGATGAGGGGGCAGTTCTGATATGCGATGCCCTGCCCGCTTGCGGGGGCGAGAACCAAGGTTTCAGAGGTCGCCGATAAGCTCCGTATAGGTCCTCAGCTCGCCATCCTGCCCGCGAATCCGCCACGTCTCGCCGTCCTGCGCCTCGACATAGCACGGGCCGAGCGGCACTTTGCCGCCGCCATCCGGCAGGTCCAGCACATAGACGGGATTGCAGATGCCCGACAGGCGCGCGCGGAGCGCGCTGGCCAGCGCCTGTCCCTGGTGGATAGTGGTGCGCCGGTGCGCCATGCCGCGCGCGAGGTCGCCATGGTGCAGGTAATAGGGTTTGACGCCGAGGCGGTACATCAGCTCCCGGAACAGCTCCTCCAGCACCTCGACCGTGTCGTTGATGCCTTTCAGCAGAACGCTCTGGTTCAACAGCACAAAGCCGCCTTGCCGCAACGCGCGACAGGCCTGCTCGGCGGCATCAGTGATCTCCCGCGCGTGGTTGAAATGGGTGACGACCGTGACCATCAGCCGGCCCTGCAGGGAGCGAACCAGCCCCGATGTGACGCGCGAGGGCAGAGCCACGGGCACACGCGTGTGGATGCGTAAGAGCCGCACATGCGCAACCGCCTCGAGGCGGGCGCGGATTTCCGCCAGCGCCCTGTCCGGCAGCGACAGCGGGTCGCCGCCGGTCAGGATCACCTCGCGGATTTCGGGGTGTTCCTCGATATAGGCAAAGGCCGGCTCCAGCGCCTCGCGCGAAAAACCGCGGCCGATCGAGGTCAGCGACTCCTTGCGGAAGCAGAACCGGCAATAGACCGCGCACTGATAGGTCGGGAACAACAGCACCCGGTCGGCATGGCGATGTGTCAGTCGCGGCACCGGACTGAAGGCGTGGTCGGCGATCGGGTCGTCGAGCTCGCCTTCCAACTCGGTCAGTTCTTCGGGCGACGGGATGACCTGCACCCGGATGGGATCGGCGGGGTCGCTCCAGTCGATCAGGTCGAGATAGGCTTTTGGGATGCGAACCTTGTGGCGCGTGGCCGCGGCTTGAGCCGCCGCGCGCTCGGCTGGCGACAGCGGCAGCGAATCCAGATCGCGCACATGCCGCACGCCGGCGCGAACATCGTCCTGCCACGTGGCGTCGGCGTCGCTGGCGCGCTCGTCATCTGCCGCCATGCCGGCTGCATCCATGCTGGCGTCGTCGAGGTGTGAGGTCATCGAAGGCTCCTTGAACTCGGGGCTGGATACAGCATTGAAGCCAGGGCTTGAACCCTTGCTGGATGGCACGGAGGAAAGGCTGCGCTCAGCGGCGAAGCTGCCAATCTCCCCCCAAGTGGGGGAGATGTCCGGCAGGACAGAGGGGGGCGCTGTCCCATAGGCGCTAACCTTAGGGGTAGAGTGGTGGAATCGAGATGTGATTCCTAGGCCAGATGCAAAGGAATGATTCCATTGAAAGCGACTGGCAGGCTCTGATCTCGAGACTGTCGCAATGTGTTGATCTTGACACGACGGCGCGAGCGACGGGAGCGCTGGTACGTCGTCGCAATGTTGCGGACGCAGCGACATTGCTGCGTCTGGCCTTGGCCTATGGCCCCGGCGGGATGAGCCTGCGCTCGGCGGCCGCCTGGGCCGGGATGAACGACGTTGCGAGCCTTTCCGATGTTGCTCTTTTGAAGCGCTTGCGTGGAGCGGCCGATTGGCTTGGCTGCATCGCAGGCGCCTTGCTGGAAAACGCTTGTGTCAAAAGTACCGCGGCGACGGGGCGTCGGCTGCGCGTCGTCGATGGCAGTTCGATCTCGCACCCCGGCAGTGCCGGCACGGACTGGCGGCTGCACGCCACCTACGAACCTGCGCTTGCGCGGTTCACGCATCTGGAGATTAGCGACGCTCGCGGCGGTGAAGGCTTCTTTCGTGTTCCGCTTCGCCAAGGCGACATCGTTGTCGGCGATCGCGCCTACGCTCGTACCCCGTCCCTTGAAAAGGTGGTGGCGGCGGGCGGCGACTTCATCGTGCGCACGGG
Source organism: Mesorhizobium sp. WSM4842 (assembly GCF_055901575.1). Taxonomy (NCBI): domain Bacteria; kingdom Pseudomonadati; phylum Pseudomonadota; class Alphaproteobacteria; order Hyphomicrobiales; family Phyllobacteriaceae; genus Mesorhizobium; species Mesorhizobium sp. WSM4842. Next base: position 3,420,764 of record NZ_CM148372.1, on the reverse strand, counting down.
CTGGAACAGTGTTCGGCTGACCACGCCCGAAGGGCAACGGGTCGACTGGAACGCCATCTTTGAGCCCTTGCAGCCCGGTGAAGTTTGCGAGATGAGCGTGCTCCTGGAGCATTCAGGCCGCACGAGCAAGAGCCGAGGCAAGCCGCTCTTGCCGGCGAGGCTCATCGTCAAGCGCAAGGATGAGGAGGCCACGCAAAAAGCACAGAAGGCGGCAAGGCGAGGGCATCAGCGACGTGGCAGCAAGAGGCTGCACCCGATGACCCTCACCGCAGCAGGCTTCGTCATGCTGCTGACGTCGATCCCAGCCGATGAATTGGCGGCCGACGAGGTTCTGCAAACCTATCGGCTGCGCTGGCAAGTCGAACTCGCCTTCAAGCGGCTCAAGAGTGGAATGGGTATCCATAAGCTTCCCGCACGCGATGAGCGGCTCGCTCGAAGCTGGCTGACAGCCCATCTGATCCTGGCGCTGATGATCGACGAGGCCGTCACCGACGTTCTCGACTCTCCCCCCTGTGAAGATGAAACCACCCACAGCGCAATCGCTGTCCCTTTGGAGGCTGCATAGTCTCCTGCGTCCTGCAATCCTCAACGCCATACTGATCGTGATGCGGCCGGGAAAAATCGTGGCGCGCTTTGCCGAAATCATCCGCCACGTCTGCGATCCACCGAGGCGACGAAAAAGCCAATCCGCCGCAGCAAGGATAACGCTCATGCCCTAAGTTAGCGCCTATGGGGCGCTGTCCCTACGACGTCTCTCAGCTTAGAACGTCCTTTGCGCGTTCAGAAAGACGCACACTCCAAGCTAACCGCGCACGAGCAAGGTTGGCGATCCTTCGCGCCCCCCTCTGCCCTGCCGGGCGTTCGTCGTTCGGAAAGCCAAGCAATTGGCTTTCCGTCCGCTGCGCGGACCACTCCTCAACCCCCACAAGGGGCCACAAGGGGGGAGATTGGCAGCATCAGCGTCCGCCTGATTTCTCAGCGCGTCCATCCGGCTTCATGATGATCTCGCGATGCGGATAGGGGATGTCTATGCCGTTTTCCCTAAAAGTGTCCCACAGCGCCAGCAGTACCCTGCCGCGCACGTTGGTCAGACCTTGCTGAGGGTCGTGGATCCAGAAGCGCAGGACGAAATTGAGCGAGGACTCGCCGAAGTCGGTGAGCCAGCAGACCGGCCGCCGGTCCGCTTCGACCCGGCCGACGCTCATGGCGGCCGCTATCGCCAGTTCGCTGACCTTATGTGGGTCGGCGTCGTAAGAGACCCCGAAATTGACGTCGAGCCGCACAAGGTTATCGCTGAACGACCAGTTGATGACCCTTTGGGTGATGAAGTCTTCGTTCGGGATCAGGAATTCGCGGCCGTCGCGCGTCACCACCGAGACGAACCGCGCCCGCAATTCGCGAACCCAGCCGAAAGTACCTTCGAGCGAAATGGTGTCGCCCGGCTTGATCGACTTGTCGAGCAGGATGATCATGCCGGAGACGAAATTTGAAACGACCTTTTGCAGTCCGAAAGCCAGGCCGACGCCGACGGCGCCGGAGAATATCGTCAGAGCCGTCAGGTCGAGACCGACGGAAGACAGGGCGATGGCACCCGCCACCAGCACAAGGCCGATCTTTGCGACCTTGCCGACGAGGACGCGGATCGAGGGTGTCAGCTCTTCGGAGATCCGGACGCGCTCATCGATATACTTGCCGACGACCACCGCAAGCCAAACCGTGGCGATCAGCAGCAGCGCCGCTTTCAGCACCATGAGCGCCGAAAGGCGCACCGCGCCCAAAGGTATTGCCAGGCTGTCCAGGAAAGCCGCAGCGTCGTCATCGATGCCCAGGATGACAAGGGCAGCATAGATCCAGGTCAGCCAGCCGAGAGCCCGCGCAACGAGGCGGTTGCGGATGATGCGCGACAGCACCGACGCGAACAGCCACGCGAGGGATAACGAGAGCGCGATATAGATGAAATGGCTCCGGCTTGGCCAGGTGATGGCGCGCATGAGAATGAGCGCGGCAAGCAGGAAGACCGTGAACAGGATCCAGTCGGTGCGCCGCAACAGGGCAACCACGACCCTCAACAGTCCGGGATGCCCCTTGATCTGGCGTGCCCGGTCCTCCACGAGCGGTTCGATGCGCTGCGCCGCGAGCTTCGCGACCAGGAAGAGCACGACGATGATGGCAGCCTGATAGAAAAACCACGGCGTCACGGCGTAGTCGAACCATCGGCTGGCCCAGGCCAGCGATTCATCGAGGGCGTTGCGAAAATCCATTCCCACACGACCGTTATGGACTGGCGAACAGCCATCCACAATGTCGCCGGCCTCGTGAAGGGTCAAGCCGGCGATCGAGACGCCTTCAGCGCCCCCGCTCTGCGCCTCAGCCCCGCAGTCCCGGCGCCTCTGGCCGGTGCGCTGGACATGTCAGCCGCCGCCACGGATGCCTTCTGGCGCCAGTTCCATCACCCGGTTTAAGCCCGCGGCCGGGAAGCGGCGGCCGGAAACATCCACCGATTGGAAACAGCCGCTGGAAACCGCTAACGCATAACATTAGCTTGCTCTTATATTAGGTTGGGCGTATGTATCTAAATGGCCGGTGATCTACCCCCCAACCGGTTAGGCTCGGCGCCAGTCCCGCCCCCCTCAGGCCAACGACGCCGAGCCGCTCGGCCCTGTGCTCTCGCGGCAGCTTAGCTCCGCAGCCCAGGCGCCTCCTGCCCCGTCCTCTCGACATACTCCGTATAGCCGCCGCCATAGGTGTGGATGCCCTCGGGCGTCAGCTCCAGCACGCGGTTCGACAGCGCGGCGAGAAAGTGGCGGTCGTGCGAGACGAACAGCATGGTGCCCTCATACTGCGAAAGTGCTGTGATCAGCATTTCCTTGGTGGCGATGTCGAGGTGGTTGGTCGGCTCGTCCAGCACCAGAAGGTTTGGCGGGTCGAACAGCATCAGCGCCATCACCAGCCGCGCCTTCTCGCCGCCCGACAGCACCCGGCATTTCTTCTCGATCTCGTCGCCGGAAAAGCCGAAGCAGCCGGCCAACGCGCGTAGCGGCGCCTGGCCTGCCTGCGGAAAGGCGTCCTCCAGCGTCTGGAACACGGTGCGCTCGCCCTCCAGCACTTCCATGGCGTGCTGGGCGAAATAGCCCATCCTGACGCTCGGGCCGCGCGCCACCGTGCCATCGTCCGGCTCGGAAGCGCCGGCCACCAGCTTCAACAGCGTCGACTTGCCGGCGCCGTTGATGCCCATCACGCACCACCGCTCGCGGCGGCGCACCTGGAAGTCCAGCCCCTCGTAGATCGAGCGGCTGCCATAGCCCTTGTGGACGTTCTTCAGCGTCACCACGTCTTCGCCGCAGCGCGGCGCCGGCTGGAAGTCGAACGACACTTTCTGGCGGCGCTTGGGCGGCTCGACGCGGTCGATCTTCTCCAGCTTCTTCACCCGGCTCTGCACCTGGGCTGCATGCGAAGCGCGCGCCTTGAAGCGCTCGATGAAAGCGATTTCCTTGGCCAGCATCGCCTGCTGGCGCTCGAACTGCGCCTGCTGCTGCCGGTCGGCGATCGCCCGCTGCTGCTGGTAGAATTCATAGTTGCCGGAGTAAGCGGTCAGCGAGCCGCCATCGATCTCGACCACCTTGTTGACGATGCGGTTCATGAACTCGCGGTCGTGCGAGGTCATCAGCAGCGCGCCGTCGTAATTTTTCAGGAACTGCTCCAGCCAGATCAGGCTTTCCAGGTCGAGATGGTTGCTCGGCTCGTCGAGCAGCATGGCGTCGGGCCGCATCAGCAGGATCCTGGCCAGCGCCACGCGCATCTTCCAGCCGCCGGAAAGTTTTGCGACGTCGCCGTCCATCATCTCCTGGCTGAAGCCAAGGCCGTCCAGAACCTCGCGGGCGCGGCCATCCAGCGCATAGCCGTCGAGCTCCTCGAACCGCGCCTGCAGGTCGCCGTAGCGGGCGATGATCGCCTCCATCTCATCGCCGCGATCGGGATCGCCCATGGCGGCTTCGAGTTCGCCCATCTCGGCCGCCACTTCGCTCACCGGCCCGGCGCCGTCCATCACTTCGGCTACCGCGCTGCGGCCCGCCATGTCGCCGACATCCTGGCTGAAATAGCCGATGGTGACGCCGCGATCGACGGAGACCTGGCCCTCGTCGGGCTGCTCCTCGCCGTTGATCATGCGAAACAGCGTCGTCTTGCCGGCGCCGTTGGGGCCGACCAGCCCGACCTTCTCGCCCTTCTGCAGGGAGGCGGAGGCCTCGATGAAGACGATCTGCCGCCCGTTCTGCTTGCTGATGCTTTCCAGTCGAATCATGCTTTTCACGCGTGCCCAAGGGATTTTCCCCGCGCCAATACGCGATAGGCCGCGCCTGCGGAAGCCCGCAAAGCATGAGGTTGCGTGCCAAATTGTCCGAACCGGGCTGATATATATGGCTGGTTGGCTGACCCTGCGGGACGTCCAATGGACATTGCCGGACCCGTCCGGTCTCGAACTGATGGCCTTCGGTTCCGGTCTCAGCTAGAGCGGATGCGTTCAAACCAAACTGGGCATCCCGCTCTATCTATTTGTTTTAGCCGCATTTCTACGGCGCCAAGTGATTCCACTTGGCTGCAAAACGCGCTAGAGCCGGACACCAGCTCCACGGTCGAGCCAGGCAATACTCTCACAGGCAATACTCTCAGGGGGGTCAGCTCCTGCGGCTTCCGCGCCGGGCCTATAGGCCGCCCGGAGGAGATAGACAAAATACCCAACCTGCAAAACGATCAAGGCAATGATCATCCCGCCGGTCGCCTTCCAGATTGAACCCGTTGCCCAATAAGTCGAAATCGCCACGACAGACGACATGGTGAGGATGCCCACCAGGAACCGCAGGAGTTTCATGAATTCCCAAAGCCGTCCCGGAACTTACAACAGTCGAGACGCCTTCTCCCTACCCAACACTCGTTACCCAATAACCCAAAACCAGCATCTCATTATTTTAGGGGTGGCGCAAGTACCATGTCGAGTAACGGCTGCGCCGGTACAACTATTGGTTTACAATTGGCTCCCGGTCCGGAAGGACCCGCTGATCGTTCCGTTTGAGGTTCGAACCGAATAGCGGAACCTCAGATAGTGCCGGCAGTTTAGAAAGATGACCTCAAACACCGAAAGGAGGATGAGATGAAGACGCTTACCGCTATTTTGCTCGCCACCTCTATGATCGGCCTGAGCGCCGGCACGGCAAGCGCCACCTGCCATGAGACGACCGCATCGATCGAAGCTCAATCAGGCGTCGCAAAAGACGCAACGCGTGCGCCCCTCGAAACTGATGCGAATGCCGGCAACAGGGTAGAGGGCGGCCCGACCAACAAGACCGGCAACACCATGCCGCTTGCCAACCAGGAAGCCGGTGGCGACAAAAACCTTGCCACTTCGCAGCAGGATGTCGAGGCGCAGCAGGAGGGTGAAAAGACAGCGGCGGCCAAGGCCGACCCCTGCAAGCCGGACTGACGCGGATTGAGGGACTGGCCGCAGACGTGCTGCCTGCCGCAGCACAAGGCGAAGCGCGGTGGTCATCCAATTCCACCGGTCACCACGTAGGCGCCGGCGGCGCGTCCGTCTTCAAGACGCACGACGGCGCTGACGATCGAGCCGTACGCGCCACGCCAGACGCTGTGGATTCTCTCATGCTCTTTGGCCGGTACGACTGCACGACCGGTGAAGCGCGCGCTGGTCCGCTGCATGCGAATGGGCTCGCCGTTGACATGGACTTTCACGCTGGTCTCGATTCCCGTTCCGGCCACATCTAGCGTGACCGTTATCTCGTCTTGATCACCCGCGCGGCGCGTCTCGGCGGCAAGGGTCAGCGGCGGCGCCTCGCCGGGCCGGCGGGCGGAAGGCCGGGCGCAAAAAACATCGTCGGGAAGCTCCGGCGTGCGCGGCGGCCGGCTGCGGCGCGCGCCTGAGCGTTCGAAGTCGCCGGCCAGCCGCAGCAGCTTCGTATCGTCATAAGCCTTGCCGGCGAAGGTCAACCCGACCGGCATGCCGATATCGGCCATCGTGCCCATCGGCACGGTAACGGTCGGAATACCGAGATGGCGCCACACCAGATTGCCGTTGGCGACCCAGGTGCCGTTGCGCCAGGCCAGCGCTGCGGAGGCCTCGTTGACATCCGCATCGGCCGGCCCGACGTCGGCGACGGCGGGAAACACCACCGCGTCGAGCCCTTGCGCGTCGAGCCAATCCTCGAAGTCGATCCGCCGCGTCGCCTCTAGGCCTTTCAGCCCGGCCTCCAGCCCGGAAATGGCCTGGAATGGGGTGAGGCCGCGTTTGGCCCGCTCGACATATTCCGCCAGATCGAAGCTGTCGCCATAGCGGTCCGGCAGTGTGCCCGGCGGCTGCGGAAAGATCTTTGCGCCGTCGACCGAGGACAGATCGGGGATCGCGGGGTCGGCATTGGCGCGCAGGAAATCGTCCCAGGCGAAGACGCACAGGTCCCAGATCTCGCGCTCGGCGAATCCTTCCGGAACCAGCCCGCGATCGACCATGTTTTTGGTGCCCGGCCGGTCGCGCTCGTAGTTGGAGACGACGGGAAAATCGACCTCGACCACATCAGCGCCGAGCCGTCGCAAATCCGCTGCCGCCTGCTCCCACAGGTCGAGCACCGACGCGCGGGTCTGGATCGGAACGTCAGCCTCCGTATCGCGGCTGATATACATGCGGGGCACGCCGAGCCGCATGCCTTGCAGCGCCCCCTCCAGCCTGAGCCCGGTGTAGCGTGGCGGCCGTACATCCGAGCTCTTCGGCAGCGCCACCCAGGGCTGCGCGCGCCAGAAATCGCCGGTGGTGTCCGGGTCGTCGGCGACGATCACGTCGAGCAGTTCGAGCATATCGCGCACGCTGCGCGTATGCGGCACCACCACGTCCATCGTCGGCACCAGCGGCCAGTTGCCGCGCACCGAAATGACGCCGCGCGACGGCGTGTAGGCAACCAGCGCATTGTTCGACGCCGGCGCCCGGCCGGACGACCATGTCTCCTCGCCGAGCCCGAAGGCGGCGAAGCTGGCCGCCGTCGCTGTCCCGGAACCATTCGACGAGCCCGACGCGAAGGCGGCCGTCAGGTATGCGGCATTGTAGGGGCTTTCCGCCCTTCCGTAGACGCCGCGCTGCATGCCGCCATTGGCCATCGGCGGCATGTTGGTCAGCCCGATCAGCACCGCGCCGCCGGCCCGCAGCCGCCCGATGGTGAAGGCGTCCTCGTTGGCGACGAGATGCTCGAAGGCCGGCGAGCCGGCAGCGACCGTCAGGCCTTTCACCTTGTAGCTGTCCTTGGCGGTATAGGGGATGCCGTCCAGCGGCCCGAGCGTCGCACCATTCCTGCGGCGACGGTCGGACGCGGCGGCCTCCTCGAACATTTTGGGATTGAGCACAGGAACGGCATTGAGGGCGATGCCATGGCGGTCATACATGGCGATCCTGCGCAGGCAGGCACCGACCAGCTCGACGCTGGTGACGGTGCCGGCCTCCAGCGCCCGCCGCAGCTGTTCGATCGACGCCTCAACGATATGGAGATTGGTCATTTTGTCCCCAACGCTTGGTTCTCGAAGCGGTATTGGCCTCGAAAGCCGATGCCGTAAAGGGGTTTTGCGAAGGCGGCCGTGACAGCCGATCTCCCCCCTTGTGGGGGAGATGTCCGGCAGGACGAGGGGGGCGCTGTCCCGCCGACCTGTCAACCATTCGTAGCTACGCCCGCAGACTGGTTCCTGGTTGAGAATGAGTTAGAGCAAAGGCTGGCGATCCTTCGCGCCCCCCTCTGCCCTGCCGGGCATCTCCCCCACGAGGGGGGAGATTGGCAGCGTCGGCGGCGGCCCTCCTTTCTGTAACGTCGAGCGTCGCGCGCCACCTTCGCACATCACTCCGGCGCGCCCGGAAACAGCGCCACGGCATCGCCGCCGCCCGCCGGCCAGTCCCGGATGGTTCGGTCGTAGCCGCCGGTCAGCACCGTGCCGTCGGCGGCGAACGCCACGGCGTAGACCGGTCCGGACCGGCTGTCGAACAGGGCGGTCTCACTGCCGGTTTCCATGTCCCACAGCCGTGCCGTGCCGTCGAGCGAGCCGGACAGCAGCCGCTTGCCGTCGGCCGACAGCGCCAGCGCATACACCGTGCCCGAATGGCCCTCGAGGCGCCGCACTTCGCGGCCGCTGTCGAGATCCCAGAGCTTGATCGTATAGTCGCCGCTGCCGGTGATCAGATGGCGCCCGTCGGCCATGAACACCACGCCATAGGGGCCGCGCTCATGCCCGTGCCAGCTGCGCAGCTGCTTGCCGGTGCCGATGTCCCATAGTTTTAGCGTGCCCTCGATACTGCCGCTGATCGCGCGTGTGCCGTCGGGCGAGACGGCGACCCCGCTGATCGACCAGTCGTGCCCCAGCATCACATGCAGAACCGAGCCTTTCTCGATATCCCAGACGATGACCCTGCCGGTGTCGTGCCCGCTGACGGCACGTTTGCCGTCCGGGCTGATCGCCAGCTTGTTGACGCCGCCGTTCTGGCCTGACGAGAAGACGTGCAGCACCGCGCCATCGGAGAGCTGGCGCAGCACGATCTCGCCGTCGTCGCCCGCCGTCAGCGCCCGCGCCCCATCGGGCAGGAAAAGCGCGGTACGCGCCATGTCCTTGTGGACGCCAAGGGTGCGGATCAGGCGCTTGCCGTCGATATCCCAGAGCTTGATCGTGCGGTCGGTGCTGGCGCTCATGATCGAGTGACCGTCGGGCGCCACCGCCAGCCAGACGACGGGCTCGCGGTGGCCGTCGGGCTCAGTCGGCTGCGGCGGCGGAGCCTGTGGCAGCGGCGCGACGGTCTGCGGTGGCGCAGCCGAGACTGGAGCAGGCTCCGGCGGTGAGACAGGTGGGGCCAGCGCGACCTCGGATGGCGAGGCAGGAGCTGGCGGCTGTATCGCTTCCGGTTCCGGGGCCGGTGCGCTGGTGACGTCTTGGCCTTCCGGCGCGCTCGGCACGGTTTGCTCGGCGGTCAGGCTTCTACCGGCGTCCTGTGGCTGCCGCGACCAGGGGCCGAGCTGGTCGGCCACCAGAGCGAGCACGGCGAGGAACGGAACGACGGCAAAGAGCCGCCGCAGGCGTGGTCGTCCGCCGGGTTGCGTTTCGGCACCCCTGCCGAACAGCGGCACCTTCGGATCGTGCGTCGATCGGCCCGGCAACAGGCCGGCCCAGAACAGCAGGGCTGCAAGGGCTGAGACAACGCCCGCCGCTGCGAAGAAAGCCAGGCGCACCGACGCGAAAGCGTCGCCGGCGCCCTCGTCGCCCAGCGCGAAATACACGCGTGTGAAGCAGAGCATGCCGATCGCCAGCAGCAGCATTGCGAGCAGCCTGTCGACAAACCTGTTCATCGGGCTCCCCTCGCGCCGCTGTTCGCTTCGCCCGCAATGATGCAGGTCGGCGCCGGGCTTGTCGATGCCCGGTTCAATTCCGAAGATTACCAGCGAAACAGCGAGCGCAAAACGCTCGCCTGCGCCAAAGCGCTCGATATGGCCTGGCGACACTCTCGGTCGCCGCAATGTTGCCCGGTCGCGCGCTAGAATCGCTCGGCAGGGCTCAAGACCGATCGAGGCCAAGCGATGGATGAGTGGAAATTACCTTGGGACGGCGGCTGCCTGTGCGGCGGGATACGCTTTCGGATAAGTGCGCCGCCCTTGCTTACAATGGCCTGTCATTGCACCGGTTGTCAGAAGCTGAGCGCGAGCGCTTATTCCCTGACCATGGCCGTGCCAAGCAACGGCTTCACCGTTACGCAGGGCGAGCCGGTGGTCGGCGGCATGCATGGGCCGCACCGGCAACTCTATTGCCCGCACTGCAAGAACTGGATGTTCACGCACCCGCACGGCCTGGACTTCTTCGTCAATGTCCGCGCTACCATGCTGGACGATCACCATTGGTACGTGCCCTTCGTCGAGGTCTTCACTTCAGAAAAGCTGCCCTGGGCAACGACCGCCGCCAGCCACAGCTTCGCCACCCAACCCGACCTTGAGGGATATGCGCCTTTGATCGAGGCCTTTGCGCGCGAAGGGGCGCGACCGGTGTGACTGGTTGCATGAAGGGATAAGATTGGCGAAAGCGCCAATGACGGCCAATCTCCCCCCTTGTGGGGGAGATGTCCGGCAGGACAGAGGGGGGCGCTGTCCCGCCGACTTTGCAAGCAACCGCAATTGTGCGCTCGTGTTAATTCCGCTGGTCACAGTATGAATTATGGTTGCGATCCTTCGCGCCCCCCTCTGCCCTGCCGGGCATCTCCCCCACAAGGGGGGAGAATGGCTCTCCGCCCTCACCGCAATTCCACCCACACCGGGGCGTGGTCGCTGGCGCCGGGCTCGCCGCGGACGTCGCGGTCGATGCCTGCCGCGGTCAGCCGGCGCGCCAGCTTCTTCGAGAGCAGTATATGATCCAGCCGCAGGCCGGCGTCGCGCTGCCAGCGGTTGCGGCGATAATCCCAGAATGTGTAGAGCGTCTCCTTCGGGTGCTTCTTGCGCAGTGCGTCGGTCCAGCCCTGGTCGAGCAGTGCTGCGAAGGCGGCGCGGCTTTCCGGCTGCACCAGCGCATTGTCGTCATAGGAGCGGGTCGGGTAGATGTCGCGCGGCTCGGGCACGATGTTGTAGTCGCCGGCCAGCACCACCGGCAGACCGGTGTCGAACAGCTCCGCCGCATGTGCGTTCAGGCGCTCGTGCCAGGCAAGCTTATAGCTGAATTTCGGACCGGGCTGCGGGTTGCCGTTCGGCGCATAGAGGCAGGCGACGACGATGCCGTTGACCGCCGCCTCGATATAGCGGGCCTGGTTGTCGCTGTCGTCGCCGGGCAGCGCCTCGCGGATCAGAACGGGTTCTGAACCCCGCGCCAGTATGGCGACGCCGTTCCAGGTCGGCTGCCCCACCCACACCGCGCCATAGCCGGCCGCGGCGAGTGCTGTGCGCGGAAACTGCGTCTGCCTTGCTTTCAGTTCCTGCAGGCAGACGATGTCGGGCTTGGCGACAGTCAGCCAGGCGAGTAGGTTTTGCAGCCGGCCGTTGATGTTGTTGATGTTGAAGGTGGCGATCTTCATCGGCCTGCTTCAGCGCACGATGCGCTCGGTCCACGCCCTCACCGCATTAGTCATCGTCTTCAGATGATCGGCGGCGGAGAAGCCGGAGATGCTCTTGCGCGGCTTGAGGTCGTGGTCGCCATCCTCCAGCCAGAGGATCTCGATGCGGTCGGAAAGATCGTAGGTCGCGACCTCGTCCCTGGTGCCGAACTCGTCGCGTGTGCCCTGGAAGATCAATGTCGGCGTCCTGAGATCGGCGAGGTGTTTTGTCCGAAGCTGCGTCGGTTTCGCCGGCGGATGGAAGGGATAGCCGAGGCAAAGCAGCCCTGAAATCTCGCCCTTCGAATACATCTCGTCGGCAATCATCGAAGCGACGCGTCCGCCCATCGACTTGCCGCCGATGATGAGCGGCCCCTTCGCGCCTTTCGCCCTGAGGTCGGCGATCGCCTTGATGTATTCGGGATTCACCGTCTCGGCGCGCGGCGGCGGCTTGCGGTGGCCGTAGCGGCGGGCCGCCATGTAGTGGAATTCAAAGCGCGCAACGCGGAAGCCGGCCTCAGCCAGCGCTTTTGCCGTGGCAGTCATCGAGGCCGAATCCATCGGCGCCCCGGCGCCATGCGCAAGCAGGATGGTGATCGGAGCGGTGTCGGGGCCGTCGAGGAGGAAGGTGGTCATGGGGCGTACAACTCCAACGTTGACGACCCCTTCTCCCCTTGTGGGAGAAGGTGGCCGAGCGAAGCTCGGTCGGATGAGGGGTGTTGGACGGAGCGCCAACGCGTCATTTCTTCCAGCACCCCTTGCATGTTCGGATTGCGGCTATTTGTGCAAGATAGCTGTACTCCCCGACGGATGGCCGTCCGCCGGGGAGTGGACGGATGGGACCGTACGCCCCTTGGTGTGAGCCGCGGATGAGCAAGGTCCATTCGTTCTCACATTGGTCCTGAACAGATGATGGGGAGCAAGTCCCGCATGCAAGGCAAGGTATTGTCCGAACCGAATGCGACGCCGCCAGTCTATGCCGGCATCGACGTGTGTAAAGAGTGGCTGGATGTCTACGTCCATCCGGCCGGCAAGAGCTTCCGCGTCGCCAATGACAGTGGCGGACTGCGGCGGCTGAAGCGCCTGCTCGGCGAGCTTGCGGTGAGGCGGGTGGTCCTGGAGGCGACGTCCAAATACCATCGGGCGGCGCAACGCTCGCTGCACGAGGCGGGATTGGCCGTGGCCGTCGTCAACCCGCTGCGCGCTCGGCTCTTTGCCGAAGCCTGCGGCCAGCTCGCCAAGACCGATAGGATCGACGCCAGGCTGCTGGCCTTGATGGGGGTCGCACTCGAACCGGCCGAGACGGTACCGGCTTCGCTTGCGATGGAAGCATTGCAGGAAATCGTCGGCGTGCGCGGTGCCGCCAGTGCCGAACGCACCGCGCTCATCAACCGCTTGGCGACACTCCAAAGCCCCTTTCTGCGCGCCGAACTCAAGCGCAGACTGCGGATGATCGAACGCCACCTCGTCCGTCTCGAAACCGAAACCGCTCGCCTGATCTCGGCCGACCCCGCCCTTGCCCGCCGCCACGCCATCTTGGTGTCGATCCCGGGCATTGGCCCGATCACGGCCACCGCGCTGCTGGTCGGTCTCGCCGAGATGGGCACGCTCAACGCCAAACAGGCGGCCATGCTGACCGGCCTCGCCCCCGTCGCCCACGACAGCGGGCCGCGTCAGGGCCGCCGTGCAATCAAAGGCGGACGCAAGGCTGTCAGAAACGTCCTCTACATGGCGGCGCTGTCGGCAAGCCGCTACAACAAGGACCTTGCCGCCTTCGCCGCACGCCTGCGCAACGCCGGAAAGGCCGCAAAGGTCATCCTCGTCGCCGTCATGCGAAAGCTCGTCGTCATGGCCAACGCACTCATCGCCCAAGACCGCTTCTGGAGCCCAATCGCCCCTTGACAACAAACACAGATGCTCATCCGTCTCGGCGCTAACGCGCCAATCCACCTTCTCCCACAAGGGGAGAAGGGAGCGCCATCGCCTCACCCCGCCGACATCCGCGCCAGCTGCAAATCGACGAACTGGATACCCTTGGCCGCCATGCGCGCCCATTCGGAGCTGGCGTCGAGCTCGAGATAGCGCGCCCAGTTCCGCCGCGCCTCGGCCAGGTTGCCGGCGTCGAACTCCAGCCGTGCAAGGTTGAACACCGCGTCGGCATAATTGGCATCGAGCGCGATCGCCTTCTGCAGATGCCGTCGCGCCGAGGCGTCGCGGCCCTCATCGCTCATCAGCCCGGCCAGATTGAACCAGGCCTCGACAAAACCGGGGTCGAGCTTGATGGCGCGGGCATAGTCGTGCGCCGCCTCGGCCGCACGTCCAGCGGCGCGCAGGCAGTTGGCACGGTTGAAGGCGGCGATGGCGTCGGTCGGGTCGATGGCGAGGCAGCGCTGGTAGAGTGCGGCCGCCTGCTCGTGGTGTTCAGCCTCTTCCGCCGCTTCAGCGTCGGCGAACAGTTCTTCCAGCGTGTCGTCATCCGCCGACCCCAGGTCGAACAGCAATTGGCCGTCGAGTTCGCTCTGGCCGCCCTCGAGATAGATCGCATCGGCGCGCCCATGCTGCGAGCCGACATTCAGCGACTTGGCGGTCAGCGAGGCGACCGGGCCGCAGCGGTGCACCGAGCGCGCGATCGCCCCCCACGAGGCGCCACCAGCAACCAGCCCGGCATATTTGCGGGCGAGGATCAGATCGCGAAACGAATAGGGTTCGCAATCATGCTCGAAGGCATCGAAAAGCGACAACAGGTCGAGATCGGCGGCGGCAAGCCGCGACTGGTCAATGAGCGACTGCCGCGACAGCGCCGAAGCCTCCGGCGCCTTCATCAGCCCGAGCAGGCGCAAGAAACCGTTTTCGCTGATGAGCTTGCGGCCGGCCGTTCGCTCGGCCGCGACGCGGCGCTCGATCTCGGCCTCCCCCGCCTTGGCGAGATACAAGCGGCCGAACACGACATGGCTGGTGCGCCTGTTAACGCCGCGCCGCAGCTGGCTCCGCCGGCGCTCGACCTCGCGCGCGGCCAGCCTCAGCGGGAACGCCGCCAGCGCGCCGATGGTGCCGAAGACGTTGCCGGCGAGAGCCGTCACGCCTTGCTCTTGCCGACGGCCTTGAGGAGGTTGGCCTTGAGGGGATTTTCCTTGGCCGCGCCGGCGGCAGCCTTGGCGGATTTCGCTGCAGGCTTGGCTGCCTCATCGGCCTTGCTCTTGCTCTTGGCCGGCGGCTTGGCCGATTGCGACAGGCTGGCCTTCAGCGCATCCATCAGATTGATCACGTTGCCGCGCTCGGGGGCGGCGGCGATGATCGGCTTGTGGCCCTTGAGCTTCTCGCGGATCATCGCCATCAGCGCGATCTCGTAGCGGTCCTCGTAGTTCTTCGGGTCGAAGGTGGTTTCCTTCTGCTTGATCAGCGCTTCGGCGAGCTGCAGCATTTCCGGGTCGGGCTTGCCGGCCGGGATGTTGCCGAAATATTCAGCCGTGCCGCGCACTTCGTTCGGGTTCCTCAAGGTGCAGACGAACATGCCGTTCTCACGTGCGCCGATGGTCACCACGCGTTCGCGGCTGGACAGCACCAGCCGGGCGATCGCCAGCTTGCCGGACTTGCGCATGGCTTCGCGCAGCACCGCGAAAGTCTCCTCGGCCATGGCGCCGTCGGGCGCCAGGTAATAGGGCGCGTCCTGATAGATGACGTCGACCGATTGCTCGTCGACAAAGGCCTCGATGTTCATTGTGTGGTTGGATTCGATGCGCACCGCCTCGAGGTCGGCATCGTCGATGATGATGTACTGCTTGTCCTCGTATTCGTAGCCCTTGACCAGATCCGAGCGCTCGACCAACCCGAGTTCGGGATCGACCGGCTTCATGTTGATGCGGTTGTGGGTGTCCTTGTGCAGCTGGTTGAAGCTGATGCGCTCGCTGGCACTCGTCGCCGGATACAGCCGGACCGGGCAGCTGACGAGACTGAGCTTGAGGTAACCTTTCCAACTTGCCCTGGGCGCCATGAAACTCTCCTACGCGGCCGTGCACTGTCGAACTTTTCGCAGCGCTTCGTCCAAAGGACGAACGACGCTGCGCAAAACCTACATCGCCCTCACAATACCGGCAAATCCCTAGCGAAATCTTCCATATCGGCCCAGGGATCGCCGGAGGTGGCCAGAAGGCCCGGCAGCGAAGAATAATTCAAATCTTCCGGAGCGTCGATGGATTCCAGATCGGACCAGCTCACCGGCGTCGAGGCCGGCAGGTTGGTGCGGGCGCGCAGCGAGTAAGGTGCCGCCGAGGTGTGGCCGCGCGCATTGCGATGATAGTCGATGAAGATGCGCCGCTTGCGGTTGTCCTTGCCCATGGTGGTGGTGAAGGTGTCGGGCGCCGTGGCGGCCAACGCCGAGGAGATGGCGCTGGTCGCCTGGTGCAGCTTCTTCCAGTTCTGTTTTTGCGTCACCGGCACTGATATGTGGATGCCCTTGCCGCCCGAGGTTTTCGCAAAAGGCACCAGCCCCAAAGCCTCCAGTCCGGCGCGGATATGCACCGCCGCCTCGACCACCTCACGCCAGCTAATCCCCTGGCCCGGGTCGAGGTCGAAGACGATCAGGTCGGGCTTGTCGAGCCGCGTGCGATGGGTGCCCCAGGTGTGGAACTCGACGACGCCGAACTGCGCCAGCGCCAGATAGCCCTTGGCATCCTCCACCGACAGATAGGATTTGGTCTCGCCCTCGGAATTGGTCGCCTCGAAGGTGGCGACCGATGAAGGCATGCCGGTGAAGGCATGGCGCTGGAAAAAACAGTCCTGCGGCTTGCCGGTCGGGCAGCGCACCAGCGACACTGGGCGCCCCAAAATATGCGGCAGCATAAAGTCGCCGACCAGCGCGTAGTAGACAGCGATATCGAGCTTGGTCGGTCCGGTCTTGCCGAACAGCCGCCGCGTCGGGTTGGTCACCCAGATCGTGGCAAGGTCGGCCTCGGCGATCAGCCGCTTGCGCTTGGCCGACACTGGCGTCGACAGGCCGACATCCCTGAGCCCGCGGAACACGCCGTGGCGCAGCGCATTGTCCGCCGTGCGGTTGGCATAGTGGATGCGGGCCGACAGCAGCGGCCGCACCCATTTCATCTCGCGCATGATCTCGCGCGGAACCCCCTCGGGCGCCGACGCGCCGGCGCGCAGCGGCTCCAACCGGGCCAGCAATTCACCTGCTGTCGCGGCATCGAAGCCGGTGCCGACCTTGCCGCGATAATGCAATTCGCCGTCCTCGAATTCGGCCATGCCGAGCGCCGCCAGTCCCTCGGCCGCGTCGGAGGTGGTGTAGCCGGCGATGACGAAGTCGTCGGACTTGAGCGCCTTGGTCTTGGTCCAGGTCTTGGTGCGGCCGCTCTGGTAGATTGCCGTGGCGCGCTTGGAGACGACGCCTTCCAGTCCCATCTCGGAAGCCTGGTCGTAGAGCGCCTGGCCATCGCCTTCGACGTGGTCTGAGAACTGAATGGCGGAGTTGGCGGCCAAGCCGGACAGCAATTGCGACAGCAGCGCCTTGCGCCGGCCGAGCGGCGCTTTTCTCAGGTCCCAGCCGTCGAGATGCAAGAGATCGAAGGCGTAGAAGTGGAGCTTGTTGCCGCCGCCTTCGGCCAGCGCGTCCTGCAAAAGAGCGAAGCGGCTGATGCCCTTGGCGTCGAGCACGACGATCTCGCCGTCGATGACAGCCTCACGGCATGGCAGCCTGGCGAAGGCATGCGGCAGGTCGCCATAGCGCCTGGTCCAGTCGAGGCCGGCGCGTGTGATCAGCCGCACCTCGCCCTCAGCCAGATGCGCCATGGTGCGATAGCCGTCGAACTTGATTTCGTGCAGCCAGATTTCGCCCGTGCGGCTCGCGGGGTCATCGCCGCCCGGCGGCTTTGCCACGGTCGTCGCCAGTTGCGGCTCGATGCGGGTGGGCGGCGGCACCTTGATCGCACCCGGCAGCGCACCGGGTTTCAGCACCACCGGCCTGGCAGGTTTGGGGGCTGGCTTCGGGGTTGCCACCAGTTCCTCGATGCGGCGGCCGGATTTGACGCTTTCCGGCCGGGCTTCCAGTATGTCGAGCCTGGCGTCGGCGGCGAGGTCGCGCTCCTTGAACAGCAGCCAGTTCTTTTTGCCCTCATCCTCGCCGGGCTTCGGTTTCAGCCTGGTCAGCATCCAGCCGCCATTCAGCTTCTCGCCGGCGAGACGGAACTTGAAGGAACCGGTGCGCAGGCTCTTTTCGACATCGTCCATCGGTGCCCAGACGCCGGTGTCCCAGACGATCATCGGCCCGCCGCCATATTCGCCCTCGGGAATGACGCCTTCGAAGTCGATATATTCGAGCGGGTGGTCCTCGGTCTCGACCGCCAGCCGCTTGTCGGCGGGATTGAGCGACGGGCCGCGAGGCACCGCCCAGGTCTTCAGCACGTCGCCGACCTGCAGGCGAAGGTCGTAGTGGTCGGCAGTGGCATGGTGTTTGTGCACGACGAAGCGATTGCCTTCTCCGGCAACCAGATCGCCGACGGGTTCCGGCGTCTTGCTGAATTCGCGCTTGGCGCGATAGGCCCTGAGTTTGGCGGGAGCTGGCATGTCAAAGACCGAAGCGCGCGGCAGTCAGGAACCAACGTCTCATTCCTTCGCGCCCCCCTCTGTCCTGCCGGACATCTCCCCCACGAGGGGGGAGATTGGCAGTGTCACTGTGGGCACCCTCTTTGCAACGTCGGAGATTGGCGAAAGCGTCGCGACATCCGATCTCCCCCCATGTGGGGGAGATGTCCGGCAGGACAGAGGGGGGCGCTGTCCCGCCAGCATCAAAATTCCATCGCAGCGGCGCTCACAGGTCGCGGCATGGTCTCCGCGACGTCGCTTCGCTCCTGCTCCGCCCTGGGATGACGAAGGGTATGCCTCACACAGCTCAATCGTCGGTGGCCGGCGTCAGTTCGAGCTCGGCCGGCGACAGCCCCTGCTGGAGCTGGCTCAGCCGGAATTCGTCGACCCAGTAGGCCTCGCCGTCGACGAGGACACGGGCTTTGTAGGCGCCGGCGGAAAAGCTCTGTGCGGTGATATAGACCTTGTGGCGGTCGAGCGCCTTGCGCACCGCGGCACGCTTGGAATTCTGGCTGGTGACGGAACTGGCCATGGACTCGCTCATACACACGCCGCCGCAAGAAAAGGCGGCTGGCATAAGGATGGCCGAGACCGGGTGTTCTGTCAATTTGGCAGTGGGCAGGGAGTGGGCAAGGCACTTAGCGGAAAAGCTCACACGATCGTGCGATCAGTCTCGACCGAGCGACTGTGGAAACCGAGCGAGCGCACTATATGGTCCTGACGCAATAGTCCTGACGCACACGAACCCTGACATTGTCCGGAGATCTCATCCATGACCTTGAGCACACGCAAGCTGGGCAGCCAAGGGCTGCAGGTATCGGTGATCGGCCTCGGCTGCATGGGCATGAGCCAGTCCTACGGCCCGGCCGACGAGGCGGAATCGATCGCCACACTGCACCGCGCCATCGAGCTCGGCTGCACCTTCTTCGATACGGCGGAAGTCTATGGCCCGCACACCAATGAGGAACTGCTGGGCCGCGCCCTGAAGGGCCGGCGCGACGAGGTGACGATCGCCACCAAATTCGGTTTCCGTATCGAAAGCGGCAAGCAGATCGGCACCGACCGCAACAGCCGGCCCGAGCATATCCGTGAGGCGGTGGACGGCTCGCTCAGCCGGCTCGCCACCGACCATATCGACCTGCTCTACCAGCACCGCGTCGACCCGGCGGTGCCGATCGAGGATGTGGCGGGTGCTGTCAGCAAACTAATCACTGAAGGCAAGGTGCGCTTCTTCGGCCTGTCGGAGGCGGGTGCGGCCAACATCGGCCGGGCGCATGCCGTGCAACCGGTGTCGGCGGTGCAGAGCGAATATTCGTTGTGGGAACGCAATCTGGAGCCGGAGATCATCCCGCTGCTCAGCGAACTCGGCATTGGCCTGGTGCCGTTCGCGCCGCTTGGCCGCGGCTTTCTCACCGGCGACGTCAAGCGCGCCGAAGACTATCCGGAAGGCGACTTCCGGCGCGGCGACCCGCGCTACCAGGGCGCCAACTACGACGCCAATGTGCAGGCCGCCGGGATTGTCCGCGACATCGCGGCGGCCAAGGGCGTCAAGCCCGGCCAGATCGCGCTGGCCTGGCTGCTGCACAAGGGCAGCGACTTCGGCATCGACATCGTGCCGATCCCCGGCACCAAGCGCAGAAAATACCTCGAGGAGAATGTCGCCGCCGCGGCGATCAAGCTCGACGCTGACGCAATGCAGGCGCTCGACGACGCGCTGGCGCCGGGCAAGGTCGCGGGTGAGCGCTACAATGAACGCGTCATGGTGACGATCGATCGGTAGGGGCATCTACGGCAGCTTCGCCAGTTCGGCAGCGTGGCGGATGGCAAGCAACGCGTCCCGGTTGGTCACCGGATAGCCTGCGATGAAGCGTTCGACCGAAAAGCCTGGAAATTCGGCTCTCAAGCGGGCCGCGGCGCGCGCCGCCTCGCCGGCCTCGCCCATGGCCGCATGCGAAAGCGCCAGGAACATCAGCACGTCCGGCGATTCCGGCGAACTCCTGCGGAGCGCCGCGACAGCTTCCCGATGCCTGCCGGCGACGAACAGCATGCGGCCTTGCATCCCGAAATACCAGGGCGGGGCCAACGGATTGAGGCGCATGGCACGCTCGATGAGCGGAATCGCCTCGCCCGGATCGCCGACGACAAGCGCCTTGCTGCCGGCCAGCAGCGCCAGTATGCCGGCGTGATTGGAGCCGTATTCGAGAGCCCGCCGATGCGCGTGCTCCGCTCCTTCGAGATCACCAAGACATGCCCTGACATTGCCAAGGCATGCGTGGGCGCAGCTGTCCGTCGGGTCGAGGCGCAAGGCGTTTTCGGCCGCCGCCCGCCAGTTCTCGATCGACGTCAGCAGGTCGTTACCGAAGCCGTTGCAGGCCTCGACCGAATAGGCATAAGCGAGCTCGGCCCAGCAGTTGGCGAAGGTAGGATCAAGCTCCAGCGCGCGTGAAAACAAGCGGATCGCCTCGACATTTCCGGCGCGGCTGAACGTAGTGTGCTGTTCGAGGGCAAGCAGATAAAAATCATAGGCCCGCAGGCTGGCCGGCGGCTTGCGGCGAACCGCATTGCGGCCGACCGTGGCCAGCGTTCCGTAACTGCCGGCGAACACATTGATGATGCTTTCGGTCAGGCTGTCCTGCAGCGCGAAAATGTCCTCGACCGGGCGGTCGTAGCGCTGCCTCCACAGGCTGACGCCGCTACGGGCATCGGCAAGCTCTATCGTCAAGCGAATCCTCTGGTCGTCCGCGCGCAACTGGCCCGACACAATATAGGTAGCGCCAAGCGCCTTGCCGTCCGCCTCGAAGTCGGCCGGCTTGCTGCCCAGCGATTTCATCGTGTGGAAGGCGATGACAGGCAAGCCCGCGTATCGTGCCAGGTCGATGGTGATGTCCGACGACAGACCGTCGGCAAAGCGGCGCCAACGCTCTTCCGAATTCAGGCATTCGATAGGAAATATGGCGAGCACCGGCGGAGCGTCCGACGGGGGTGACAGCCCGTCCGGCCGAGCGCCGGAAGCGCCGGCAAAATACGCCGCGAGCCCGATCTTGGTGCGCACGCCAAGTTTTTCGTAGATGGCCGCAAGGTGGGTGCGAACAGTGGTCGGGGCAATGAAAAGTGCATTGCCGATTTCGCGATAGGTCATGCCGGTTGCGAATTTTTCAGCGACCGCGCGCTCGCGACCCGACAAGGCATCGAGCGCCTGCGCTTTCGAAGCGTCGTTGAACGTCATGGTGGGACCCGTCCCCAGCGGAAGAATACCACAAATGCAGGAGGCCGAATACTGCATCTGCCCGATCCCGCCGCAGGCGCACAAATTGCAAGCTCGCTTGCGGCAACAAGCTGCTATCAGGGGAGGTTTCCATGCGTCCTGTTTCGATAATGCTGGCATGCACGATCTTGAGTCTTTCCGCCGTCCACTCGCCGTTGTTCGCAAGAGGATGCAGGCAGGTGCTGGAATCGGATGTGAAAATCACGAGCATGCGCGTCTATGCCGACGTTCTGGCCAACGCCGCCCGCAACGGCTGGGACTACACGCCTGAATCGATCGTCAGCGGCTCAAAGCGGCATTTCGAGGAGATGAAGCTCCAGTTGAACGACGCCGGCTATGAGATCGTGCCCGTCGGCGTCCGCCCTTATTGCAAACGGTGGGACAAGCTCGCCGCCCGCTAGCAACCAGCGATCCGCCCTTTGCGGCGCAAGCTTTGTCGAGACATCGATATGTCGAAGGTGCAGGCCAACTGTCTGCTTCTGCTTGCTGCTGCCTTTTGGGGCTTCGGTAATGTTGCGCAGAAGACTGTGCTGGATCATCTCGATCCGCTCAGCGCCGTGGGCATGCGCTGCCTGATCGCGGGGCTCATGGTCGCGCCGCTGACGATGCTCGAATGGGGAAGGAAATCCGGGCCCGGCTACTGGATGAGCCTCGCCAAAGTCAGCGTTCTGTTTTCAATTTCGATCATCATCCAGCAGGTCTCCTATCTCGACACCTCGGTTACCAATGCGAGCTTCCTGGTGAGCACCGCAACGGTGATGACACCGCTCGCCGCCTGGTTGCTGATTGGCGAGCGCCCGACTGCTGTTGGCGGGCTTGCGGCTGCCATGACAGTGGTCGGTGTCCTGCTGCTGTCCGGAGGCTTGACCACCAGCTTCAGCCAGGGCGATCTCGCTGCGATACTTTCGGCCGCGTGCTACGCGCTTTGGATGGTGGAGCTTGGTCGCCACATGCAGACCCACGGCGCGCCGGTCGCGGCGGCTGCCGCGCAATTTCTCGGCGCCGCCGTGCTCACCCTGCCGCTCGGCGCCCTCCAGGGTAATCTGTCGCTGGCCGCCATCAGCGATGCAGGCCCGGAACTCGCCGTGCTCGGCATCTTCTCGACCGGGGCCGCCTTCGGCATCCAGACGGTCGCTCAACGCTTCACATCCGCCAGCCATGCCGCGGTGATCGTCAGCGCGGAGAGCGTGTTCGGAGCGATTGGCGCTGCCATATTTTTGGGCGAGCGGCTGTCGCCGACCGCAGCAGTCGGTGCTGCGGTCGTATTTGGATCAATCACCTTGCTGTCGCTGACAACCGACAAATCCGAAATCAGCAAGCCGGCGGTGGTGGACTGAGAGATTATCCTCAAGACGGTCCGGCGAACCTCCTGCGAAGCGCCGAAGGATAAGCCAGGGACCCGACCGGACCGAATCCTGCCGTTCTTGCGCAAACCTCCGGCCTTGGCTAGCATCCGCGCGCCGGCGCCGAGCGGAGGAGAACGTCGCGGTGGACCGGCTGGAGCGCCGTTGCGTCCCCTTGGGCGCTCAAAGGACACTCCATTTCTAGATCGACGCATCAACCTGCCGGAGACACATTCCGGTTTTCGGGGTCGTGCGCTCATGTGGAGGAGACTAAATTGATCAACAGACGTGAATTCCTGCTGTCGTCCGTGGCGATCGGCACAATGGCTCTGGCCGCTCCGCAACCGGCTTTTGCCCAGGACAAGCTGACCATCCTGGGTTCGGTGCCGAGCCTCGGCTTTCCGTTCTTCGTTCACATGCTGAACCAGATCAAGGCGGAGGCGCAGGCGCAAGGCGTCAACCTGACCGAGAGCGACGGCCAGAATTCGGCGCCAAAGCAGACCGCCGATATCGAGGCGGCGCTTGTGCAGAAGGTCGACGCCATCGTCATCTCGCCGCTCGACGTCAACGCGCTGGCGCCGGCCATCGAGCAGGCGGTCCAGGCCGGCATCCCCGTCGTCACCATCGACCGCCGCGTCGACGGCGTCGAAGGCATTCTCGCCCATGTCGGCGCCGACAATGTCAAAGGCGGCGAGGCCGAGGCGCAGGCCATGGTGGCGGCGTTCCCGAACGGCGCCAAGATCTTCCATCTGCAGGGCCAGCCCGGCGCCGGCCCGGCGATCGATCGCAACAAGGGCGTGCACAACGTGCTCGATCCGCTGAAGGACAAGTACCAGATCGTCTTCGAGCAGACCGCCAATTTCGCCCGCGCCGAGGCGCTGTCCGTCACCGAGGCCGGCCTTGCCGCCAATGGCAAGCCCGACGCGATCATCTGCGCCAATGACGACATGGCGCTTGGCGCGGTAGAAGCCTGCGCGGCGCGCAACTTCACCGACGTCAAGATCTACGGCTTCGATGCGCTTCCCGAAGCGCTGGTCGCCGTGCGCGACGGCAAGCTGGCCGGCACCGTCGAACAGTTCCCCGGCGAGCAGTCGCGCACCGCGGTGCAGATCGCCGTCGCCTATGCCAAGGACAAGACCGAGCCGAAGGAAAAGCTCGTGCTGCTGACGCCGATCGTCATCGGCAAGGACAATCTCGACAAGGCGGAAAGGCTGAGCGAGACGAAGTAAGCGACGCCGAGGGCGCATAGCGGCAAAAGTAGCGTTCTGCCGCGCCCCCCCTGTCCTGCCGGACATCTCCCCCTCAAGGGGGGAGATTGGCAGCTTCGACGCAGGCTCTCCTCTGCAACGTTGGTGATTGGCGAAACCAGTGATGAAGGCGCAATCTCCCCCCTTGTGGGGGAGATGTCCGGCAGGACAGAGGGGGGCGCTGTCCCGCCAACCTTGTAACAATCGGAACGATCGATCTCATCTTTCAGGGAGGATTTTTTGTCTCCAGCAGAAGCGGCAACGACGTCGCCATCGCCCGCCCTCCTCGTCGTAGAAGGCGTGACCAAGCGCTTTGCCGGCGTGACCGCGCTCAGCGATGTCTCGCTCGAGGTTCGGCCCGGCGAAATCCTCGGCCTGCTCGGCGAGAACGGCGCCGGCAAGTCGACTCTGCTCAAGATCCTTTCCGGCGTGATGCCGCCCTCCAGCGGCCGCATCGTCTTCGACGGCGTCGAATTCAATCCCCACAACCCGCAGGACGCCAAGCGCCTCGGCATCGTCACCATCTACCAGGAACTGAGCCTGATCCCGACGCTCACCGTGGCGGAGAATATTTTTATCGGCCGCGCGCCGCTCGGGCCGCTCGGCCTGGTCAGCTGGCGGAAGATGGAGGAAGACTCGCGCGCGATCATCGCCCGCGTTGGTCTGGACCTCGACCCGACTACGCCGGTGTCGGCACTGTCTGTCGCCGAACAGCAGCTGGTCGAGATCGCCCGCGCGCTGTCGCTGAAGAGCCGCCTCATCGTCATGGACGAGCCGACCTCGGCGCTGACCGAAACCGAAGTGCAGAAGCTGATGTCGATTATGGGCCGGCTGCGCAAGGATGGCGTCGCCATCATGTTCGTCACCCACAGGCTGGAAGAGGCCTCTGCCATCTGTGACCGCATGACGGTGCTGCGCGACGGCAGGCTGGCCGGCCATCTCGACCGCGACGGCGGGCCGATCAAGCTGCCGAAAATCATCGAGAAGATGGTCGGCCGCGCCGCGTCCGAGCTTTATGCCAGGCCGACGCTGCGCGACGTCGCCGGCGACGTCAGGCTCTCCGTGCGCGGCCTGCGCACGGTGCGCGATCCGCAAGCGCCGCACGCCATCGTGCTCGAAGGCGTCGATCTCGACCTCAAGGCGGGCGAGATCCTCGGCGTCGCCGGCCTCGTCGGCTCCGGCCGCACCGAGTTGGCCCGCGCCATCTTCGGCGCCGACCGCATTGCCGCCGGCACCATCGCGCTCGACGGCAAGCCGATCGCGCCTGAAACACCCGCCGACGCCATCGCGCTCGGCATCGGCCTGGTGCCGGAAGACCGCAAGCACCAGGCGATCTTCGCCGCGCTCGGCATCCTCACCAATTTTTCCATCGCCGCCCTCGGCCGCTACTCCAACGCCGCCGGCTTCATGGCCGAGCGCCGCGAGCGCGAAGCGCTGGCAAGCTACAGGAAGACGCTGTCTATCCGCATGGCCTCGCCCGAGCAGCCCATAGAGGGGCTGTCCGGCGGCAACCAGCAGAAGGTCATCCTTGCCCGCTGGCTGGCGCGCGACCCCAAGGTGCTGATTGTCGATGAACCGACACGCGGCGTCGATGTCGGCGCCAAGGCCGAGGTGCACCAGATCCTGGTGCAGCTCGCAGCGCGCGGCATCGCCATCATGATGATCTCGTCCGAACTGCCGGAGGTGCTTGCGGTGTCGGACAGGATCGTCACCATGCGGCGCGGACGCATCACCGGCGAGATGCCCGGCATCGAGGCGACCGAGGAAAAACTGATGGAACTGATGGCGCTCGATCAAACGCAGGAAGCGACGCAATGACCAGCACGACCGAACAGACCCAGCGCGGCGGCATCAATGTCGCGCGCCTGCTGATGAGCTTCGGCCCGCTGATGTTCCTGGCGCTGCTGATCGTTGTTTTCACCGTCCTGAAGCCGAGCTTCATCGACCCCATCAACATCTTCAACATCATGCGGCAGATCTCGATCACCGGGCTGATCGCGCTCGGCATGACCTTCGTCATCCTCACTGCCGGCATCGACCTGTCGGTCGGTTCGCTGCTGGCTTTCTGCGGCATGGTCGCGGCGGTGGTGGCCAAGGGCGGCACCGCCAACACGCTGTCGCTGTCGACGTCCGGCACGCAAGGCTTTGGCTGGTTCGCAGCCCTATTGGCTGCCGTCGTCATCGGCGCCCTGGCCGGCGGCGTCCAGGGCTTTGCCATCACCAGGCTGAAGGTGCCGCCCTTCGTCGTCACGCTTGGCGGCCTCACCGTCTTTCGCGGCCTGACGCTGACGATCTCCAACGGCGGCCCGATCTCCGGCTTCGACGCCTCGATGCGCTGGTTCGGCACCGGGCTGATCGGCCCGGTCCCGGTGCCGGCGATCATTTTCGCGGCGGCGGCAATCCTCTGCCACATCGTGCTGCGCTACACGCGCTACGGCCGCGCCGTCTACGCCGTCGGCGGCAATGCCGAGGCGGCGCGGCTGTCGGGCCTGCGCGTCGACCGTATCCTGATCTCGGTCTATGTCATCGTCGGCTTCTTCGCCGGCCTCGCCGCCTTCGTATTGTCGGCCAGGCTCAATTCCTCGGAAGCCGTCGCCGGCATCGGCTACGAACTGACGGTGATCTCGGCGGTCGTCATCGGTGGCACCTCGCTGTTCGGCGGCATTGGCTCGGTCGGCGGCACGGTGGTGGGTGCGGCACTGATCGGCGTGCTGCAGAATGGGCTGCAGTTCAACAACGTCTCGTCCTACACCCAGAGCATCGTCATCGGCCTGATCCTCATCCTCGCCGTGGCCTTCGACCGCTGGCTGAAATCGCGGGTGAGACGATGATCCGAGGCGCGAAGGATGCGATGCAATAAACTGCCGGGGAGGTAGTAGCGATGACTCAAATCAGGGCCATGACCGAACGGGACGTGCCGTCGGTGTCGCGGCTCCTTGGAGAGTCCTGGCGCCGGACCTACTCGCCAATCATCGGTGCCGAGACCACGGCACGCATCTCGGACGACTACCACGCGCCGCAGAAGATCGCGGCGGAACTGGCAGACGACAACAAGATGTCTTTCGTTGCGGAACGGCCGGACGGCTCTATCGCCGGCTACGCGATGGCCGAGATGGATGAAACCGGCAACGTCATGCTCGACCGGCTCCACATCGACAACAGCGAGTTCGGCACAGGGCTGGCCGCCGATATGCTGCACGCCGTCCTTGCCGCTCATTCGGGAATTCCCAGCATCGCGCTTGAAGTGATCGAGGGGAACGACCGGGCGCTGGCCTTTTATCGCAAGCACGGGTTCGAAGTGGTCGAGCGCAGGCCTTCGTCCCACGGCGCGGAAGGCCATGCGTCGTTTATCATGCGCAGGCCCTTGCCACGAGCTTAGGCGCGCGCTTCGTCTTCCACTCAGGCCGGAGCATTAGTCGGCTGCGAACGCACCGCTCGCGACCGTCCCATTCGTCTGCGGTGCAAGAAGATCGTTGCGGCGGGCGAACGCCATGAAGGTCGCGCGCCGTCTACTCCTTGCCGGCTCCCAATCGCTGAGCCGACAGGAACATCAACGTATAGGCCGCCTTGCGACGGTCCCAGCCGGCCGACTCGACCGCGTCCAGCAATCCGTCGACAAGCGGCGCCAGCGCCGTCTTGCACTCCGTTTCATAGTTGAAATCGGTCTTGGAAAGGGTCGGCGCCGTGATCTTTCCAAAACTGTTCATCATGTCCATGGCAACACCTGTATATGATCCGCCAAGGCCGTGCCCGCCTTCTCTCGGCGGGCACGGCCGTTTGTCCTCAGAAGCCTGGCGTCAGTAGTCCATGCCGGCACCGGCAGGCATCGCCGGCGTGGCACCTTCTTTCTTCGGCTTCTCGGCCACCATCGCCTCGGTGGTCACCAGCAGGCCGGCCACCGACGCCGCGTCCTGGAGAGCGGCGCGCACCACCTTGGCCGGGTCGATCACGCCCTGCCCGTAGAGGTCGCCGAACTCGTTGGTCTGGGCGTTCCAGCCATAGCCGAATTCGGTCTTCTCTCGCAGCTTGCCGACGATGATCGAACCCTCGGCGCCGGCATTCTCGGCGATCTGGCGCACCGGCTGTTCGATGGCGCGACGCACGATCTCGACGCCGGTCTTCTGGTCGGGATTGTCGACGGCGACATTGTCGAGCGCCTTCGCCGCCCTGAGCAGCGCCACGCCGCCGCCGGGCAGTATGCCTTCCTCGACCGCAGCGCGGGTGGCGTGCATGGCGTCGTCGACGCGGTCCTTGCGCTCCCTGACCTCGATCTCGGTCGAGCCACCGACGCGGATGACGGCGACGCCGCCGGCGAGCTTGGCCAGCCGCTCCTGCAGCTTCTCACGGTCGTAATCGGAGGTGGTCTCCTCGATCTGCGCCTTGATCTGGCCGATGCGCGCCTGGATTTCATCCTTGCGGCCGGCACCGTCGACGATGGTGGTGTTCTCCTTCTCGATCAGCACCTTCTTGGCGCGGCCGAGCATCTCCAATGTGACGTTTTCGAGCTTGATGCCGAGATCCTCGCTGATTGCCGTGCCGCCGGTCAGGATGGCAATGTCTTCCAGCATGGCCTTGCGGCGGTCACCAAAACCCGGCGCCTTGACGGCGGCAACCTTCAGGCCACCGCGCAGCTTGTTGACGACCAGCGTCGCCAGCGCCTCGCCTTCGACATCCTCGGCGATGATCAGCAGCGGCTTGCTCGATTGCATTGCGGCTTCGAGCACGGGAAGCATGGCCTGCAGGTTGGACAGCTTCTTCTCGTGGATCAGCACATAGGGCTCTTCGAGCTCGACGCGCATCTTGTCCTGGTTGGTGATGAAATAGGGGCTGAGATAGCCGCGATCGAATTGCATGCCCTCGACCACTTCGAGCTCGGTCTCGGCGGTCTTGGCCTCCTCGACCGTGATGACGCCCTCATTGCCGACCTTTTCCATCGCTTCGGCGAGGAATCGGCCGATCTCGGCATCCCCATTGGCCGAGATGGCGCCGACCTGGGCGATCTCGTCGTTCCGGGTCACCTTGCGGGCATTGGCCTTGAGTTCAGCGACGATGGCGTCGACCGCCTTGTCGATGCCGCGCTTCAGGTCCATCGGATTCATGCCGGCGGCAACCGCCTTGGCGCCTTCCTGGACGATCGACTGAGCCAGAACGGTCGCGGTCGTTGTGCCGTCGCCGGCGACGTCGCTTGTCTTCGACGCCACCTCGCGCACCATCTGCGCGCCCATGTTCTCGAACTTGTCCTCAAGCTCGATTTCCTTGGCGACGGTAACGCCGTCCTTGGTAATGCGCGGGGCGCCGAACGACTTGTCGAGGATGACGTTGCGGCCCTTGGGACCGAGCGTCACCTTCACCGCATTGGCAAGGATATCGACGCCGCGCAACATCTTCTCGCGGGCTTCGGTATGGAATTTCACATCCTTGGCAGCCATTGGATAACTCCTTCAAATAGGCAGCTTTTCGTTGACTGATTGCTTGTCCAGGCCCCGCTCAGGCGGCCTTCTGCATCTTGTCGGTCGATTCGATCACGCCCAGCACGTCGCTTTCCTTCATGATGAGCAGGTCCTCGCCGTTGAGCTTGATCTCGGTGCCCGACCATTTGCCGAACAGGATACGGTCGCCGACCTTGACGTCGAGCGGCTGCAGCTGGCCGCTATCGTCACGCGCCCCAGGCCCGGCGGCGATTACCTCGCCTTCCTGCGGCTTTTCCTTGGCGGTGTCGGGAATGATGATGCCGCCCGCGGTCTTCTCGTCGACCTCGATGCGGCGGACCAGGATACGGTCATGCAGTGGACGGAACGCCATGTCGTTCTCCTCATAGGACAAACAGATTTTCTTGGACCTCCCTTCGCAGCCGACCGGTACAACGGCCGATGCGACGGTGCGCGACCCCTGCTCAGGCATCACGCGCATATCGAATTAGTCTGCCGATTCAGGCTTTCAAGAGGACGTCGAAAAAATTTTAGCACTCGCCGTGGTCGAGTGCCAACGCACCGTAATAGCGCACTGTAATTATGGCGCTATTCCAGGATTGAAACGACGGATGCGGCTTGAAACCGCGCCGCAACCCTCCAACGTCGTCGTCGACCGCGGCACCGCCTGCCGGCCGGCCGGAACCGATGAGGAAGCGGACGCGTTTTTGCACGCGGAGGATGGCGATGGAACGCGATGCCCCAACGATTTCGATTGCACCGGAAGATCCCGCTCTCGGCCGGCTGCTCGATCCGGCGCGGCATTTCGATCGTCCACAGGACGTGCTGGCCGACGCGACGCTGGACGTCGGTGAAAAGCGCGCGATCCTGTCGTCATGGGCCTCCGATGCCTGCGCGGTCGAATCCATGCCGGCGCTGCGCAAGCCGCCCGGCGCCAAAGCTCCAATCGCCTTTGAAGAGATCATGGACGCTCTGCAGGCACTCGATGGCGCAGGTCCATCTCAAGGCGCCGGCGCCAGCCGAAGCCGCCACGGCGGGCCCCACCGCGTCGGCGCCTGATTTACGACAGAAAGGAGACGTGCATGGTCAGCAACGAGTTCCAGCTCCAGATGCAGGGTTTTGGCCTGACGACGGCGGAGATCCATTATCGTCTTCCCGACTATCGGGACCTGCTGCAGCTCTTCATCTGGCAGGAATACGACATCGCTCCGGATTTCCCGACGCTGAAGCATTTCCTCGAATATTGGGAACGTGAGATCGAAGGCCCGCTGCATTCCGTGCGTGTCGCCCATCACCGTCTGATCCAGCCCTCCGAATGGCGGGCGGTGGACGGTGTTATTACGCTGCAGTGAGACGTCGTTGCGTTGCAGTGAGGCAGGGGGGTACGCGCCGCTCCGGGCCACGGCCGTTCAGGTGGATTTACGTCCCTTGACAAGCAGTCCGGCCGTGCGAGCCGCCTTGACGAAGGCCGTGCGAGCCTCGCGGGCGGTGCGCCAGCCGTCGAGCGCGTCGCGGCAGGCGCGATAGGCTGCGCGCCAGTTCCGGCCGCGCGCCCGGTCCGGCCACTGCTGCATGCATTCGATGGCTTCCCAACTGCTTGCGACCTTGCGCTCTCCGACGGATTGGAGCTTCAGCGTGATCGGCTCGGAAAATGGGACGTCGTTCATCACTTCCTCCTTCTTTCTGTTTTTTTAGAGCAAGTAGCATCCTCGAATAAGCAGCAGGCAGCCGATGTCCGATCGGCGCCGGTGGACGAGATGGTTCGTGTGCCTGCACGCTTCAAGACCTCCCCGCCTCAAACCCCTGGCCCCCGCCCTCGACTGCAACGGCCGGCTATATGTCGTCGTCAGGCGGTTCGAGAAGCCCGATCAGCGTCGCCACCCTTGCCGACGGCAGAGGGCGGCCCTCGTTGACCAGCGCCTCATCGGCACCGACCCAGGCAAAGGCCTCGCGCAACTCTTCGATCGTCGCGCCGGTCGAGGCGATGTCGGCGATGACGGCGTCGTCCACCGGGCCCAGCACCGAAATGATGTCGTCGCGTGTCATGGTCATGATATCCTCCATGCGGCGTGCCGGCGCGACCCTCAAATGACGGTTGAAACCGGCATTGCCAGTACAATCTGGCAACAAAAAAATCTGGCTGCGGGACAGAATCTGGGTCTTGATTTCGGCCTGACAATAACCAAATCCAAATTGCCGGTTGCCGAACGGGACCGGCAGAACCCAGGGAGCGCCAAGCTCTTTGGCGTCCCTCGTACTATGTTGCTCCATGGAGGATGTAGCTATGAGAACCGCATTCGACTTTTCCCCGCTCTATCGGTCGAGCATCGGTTTCGACCGTATCTTCACCCTGCTGGAAAACGCGCCTCAGGCAGTCGAAACCTGGCCGCCTTATGACATCGAGCGAAGCGACGAGAACACCTATCGTGTGAGGATCGCCGTCGCCGGCTTTTCCGAGAACGATCTCGACATTAGCCACGAGCCGAACCTTCTAATCGTCTCGGGCGAGCGCAAGGAACAGGACGAGGTGGAATATCTCCATCGCGGCCTTCCGGTGCGACCGTTCACACGGCGCTTCGAGCTTGCCGATCACATGACGGTCACCGGCGCCTCGCTCAACAACGGCCTGCTGACGATCGACCTCGTGCGCGAAGTGCCCGAGGAGATGAAGCCGCGTCGCATCGCGATCGCCAAGGACGACGACGCGCGGAAGGCCGGGCAGGTCGAGAAGCCGAAGCAGGCCGCCTGAGCGAAGGCGATCTCTGGCGTTCGCCTTTGGCGCAACCAGTCGAGAAAGGAGAACAGCAATGGCTATTCGTGATCTCATACCCTGGGGCCGGGAGAACAGTCCGGTTCCCAGCTTCTATCGTGACGAGGAGCGCGACCCGTTCATGGCGTTGCATCGCGAGATGAACCGCCTGATCGACGACGCGTTCCGCGGCTTCGAAACGCGCATGCCTTCGCTCAGCGGATTTTCGTCGGCGCGCGGCAGCTGGCCGAGCGTCGAAATCGCCGACGGCGAGAAGGAGATCCGCGTGACCGCGGAAATTCCTGGCATGGACGAAAAGGACGTCGAGGTGATGCTCGATGACGGTGTGCTGACGCTGCGCGGCGAGAAGCGCTCCGAGACCGAGGACAAGGACAGGCAGTTCTCCGAGCGGTTCTACGGCCGCTTCGAGCGCCGCATCCCGCTCGGCTACGAGGTCGAGGAGGACAAGGTGAACGCCGCCTTCCATAACGGCGTGCTCACCGTGACGCTGCCCAAGACGGAGCGCGCACAGTCGAAAGCCAAGCGCATCGCCATCAGTGGCGGTGCCGCCAGCCCCGGCAAGAGCAAGCACTGACGACATCGGCAGCCGGACGCGCAAGCGCCCGGCTGCGCAGGCCCGCGCTCTCCGCCAAAGGCGTGGGCTTCATTTGTTTGGCCGATGCGCCTGACGGCGCGAAGGCCGCATATTGAGTATCTACGGAGCATTTAGTAGCAGCGTCGCTACCGTGGCGTTCCTGGTGCCCAGGCTACGGAAGCCCGTCATCCGAAAGGGTGGCGGGCTTTCGTATCAATTAACTTTATCGGCCTGTCGGAGCCGAGCGAAAAGTCCTCGCCATCCGCTTCTTGTCGCCTGTCACGGGCGGAGGCGGCCATCCGTCTCAGATCTCCTCGCGCTCGCGTTCCGGCGTGGCGACCAGCACGGCCGCGGCGGTGTTGGCGGCGGCGAGGGCAGCCTCGACCTGATGCCCACGGGCAAGGCCTGCCGCGAACGCGCCGACGAACTCGTCGCCGGCGCCATGGGTGCTGACGACCTTCACCGGGATGGCCGCCAGCACGAACGCCTGGCCGTCGCGGTCGCAATAGGCAACGCCCTCCCCGCCGGCCGTGACGATCGCGGCCGGATAGAAATCGGCCAGCATGCGTGCCGCCTCGGCAGCCCCCTCGAGCGTGTCGACGACCGGAATGCCGGCCAGGAATTCCGCCTCGATGGCGTTGACGATGACGATATCGGTAAGTGCGATCAGTTCGCCGGACAGTTTTCGGGCGGGTGCGGCGTTGAGCACGACGCGCCCGCCATGCGCCTTCACCGCCCGCGCCGCGGCAATGTTGGCGGCTTCCGGCACCTCGTTCTGCATCAGCAGAACCGACGTTTGCGCAATCACATCAGTAGCTTCCGCGACGTCTTTCTTGCCCAAGGTGAGATTGCTGCCTGACACGATCACCGCGCCATAATCGCCGCCGTCGTCGAAAATCGCCACGCTCATGCCGGAGCCGGCGCCAGCCGCGACCCGCACGAAGCGGCTGTCGACGCCGCAGCGGTAGAGATTGTCGAGAAGCACGCGGCCGAAATCGTCATCGCCGACGGCGCCGATCATCGCCGAGCCCACGCCGGCTCGCGCCACCGACACTGCCTGGTTGCCGCCCTTGCCGCCGCATTTCGGCTGCCAGGCATGGCCGGTCACCGTTTCGCCCTTGCGCGGGCGGTCAGGCGCTTCGACCATGATGTCGTAATGCAGGCTGCCGAACACGGTGACCAGCGGAGCCGTCATGTACCCCAATCTTTCATGAGCCCTTGTCCCGACGTTTCGACGTCACCGCCGACATGGTGCGGCCGAGATTGCGCTCCGCCGCCTGATAGTCGCGCTGCGCCACCGCGACGAACAGCGAATCGAGAATGTTGAGCTGGGCGATGCGCGCCGCAGCGTTCTCGCCCATCAGCGGCGAGCCCTGCGCTGTCGAGCACAGCACGATGTCTGCAACGGCGGCCAGCGGCGAGTTGTCGTAGTTGGTGATCGCCAGCGTCCGCGCCCCGCTCTTGCGGGCGAGATGGATGGCATCGATGACGGCGCTGGTATTGCCCGAATGCGAGAAGCCGACGGCGATGTCGTCGGCGCCGAGCAGCGAGGCCGACATCAGCATCATGTGCGAATCGTCGTAGACCGATGCGCGGATGCCGATGCGCAGGAATTTGTGCGACACGTCGCGCGCGATCTGCGCCGAACCGCCGACGCCATAGAAATCCCGGTTCTTGGCGCGGTAGAGAAGATCGGCGGCGCGGTCGAAATCGTCCATGTCGAGGATCGCCAGCGTTTCCTCCAACGCCTGGATGGAGGTGCGGAACACTTTTTGGACGATCTCGGCCGAACTGTCGTCGGCCGACAGCTCCTGGTGCATTTCTGCGGTCGGCAGGCGGCTATACTCATAGACCGCGGTGCGGAAGTCGCGGTAGCCGGAAAAACCCAGCTTCTTGGCGATCTTGACCACCATCGCCTCCGACACGCCGGCCTCTTCGGCGATCTGCTTGAGCGGAATGGTCTCGTCGAAGACGCGCCGTCCGAAGACGGTTTCCACCACCTTCGCCTCGAGCGGCGTCAAATGCGGCATCATCATGCGGATCCGCGGTCCTACTGCTTTCAGATCCAGGCTGGTCAAGGTCATCCACGTCCCCTCGTCACGCGATCGATAAGCATCGCGGCAAGGATTATAAGACCAGTTGCCAGGAGCTGATAGAAGGACTGGACATTCATCAGCGTCAGGCCGTTGCGCATGGTGCCGAGAATGACGGCGCCCAGGATGGTGCCGACCACGCTGCCCTTGCCGCCCATCAGCGAGGCGCCGCCGATGGCCGCCGCGGCAATCGCATCGAGCTCCCAGAGATTGCCGAGAATGGGCTCGGCGGCACCCAGCCGGCCGATCAGGATCTGCGCGGCAAGGGCCGCCAGCAGACCCGAAATCATGTAGGCGGCTATCTTGGTGCGGGCGATCGGCACGCCTGCTATGTAGGCGGCCTCCTCATTGCCGCCGACGGCGAGCAGATATTCGCCGAACGGCGTCTTCTTGAGGATGATCCATGCGATCAGCGCGACCACGGCCACGATGATGACCGCCAACGGCAATCCGAACAGCGAGCCGTTGAAGATGGTGCGGAAGCCGGCAGGCAGGCCGAGCACCGGATTGCCGCCGGTATAGATCAGCGCCAGCGCCCGGTAGGTGCTGAGCGTTCCCAGCGTGACGATGAAAGGCTGCAGTCCGACATAGGCGACCAGCACGCCGTTGAGCAGCCCGCAGACGAGGCCGATGGCGAAGCCGGCGGCGATGGCCAGCGGAAACGGCACGCCGGCAACCAGCATCGAGGCCGAGATGACGGCCGAAAGGGCCGCCGTCGGCCCGACCGACAGATCGATGCCGCCCGAGATGATCACCAGCGTCATGCCCAAGGCCAGGCAGGCATTGATGCTCGACTGCTGCAGGATGTTGATCAGGTTGCGCTCGGCAAAGAAGCCCGGGACCAGCGCACCGAAGACGGCGAGGATCACGACCAGGCCGATCAGCGTTCCGGCGTCGCGCACGGAAAACCGGTGCAGGAATTCAGCCCTTGGGCGCGCTGCTGTGTGTTCGGTTATATCAGTCATCCGCTGGTCCTGTCCGTTATGCACCGGCCCGATGGCCTTGCGCCTTGCCGGCCTGAGTCTCCGATTGGGGTATGGCGTGCGCCGCGATCGCCTGTTCGTTGAGATCGGACCGGTCGATTGCGGCGGCGACCGTGCCGTCGCGCATGACCAGCACGCGGTCGGCGAGCCGGATCACCTCGGGAAGCTCGGACGACACGACGACGACCGAATGGCCTTCGGCGGCGAGCTCCTCGATCAAATGATAGATCTCCGCCTTGGCGCCGACATCGATGCCGCGCGTCGGCTCGTCGAACAAAAGGATGCGCGTTCCCGCCGCCAGCCAGCGGCCGATGATCGCCTTCTGCTGGTTGCCGCCGCTGAACAGCCGGATCGGCCGGTCGAGCAGGAATGGCCTGAGATTGACCCGCTTCATCTTCTCGGCCGCGACCCGCTTCAGCCTGGTGTGATCGATGACGCCGCGCGGTGCGAACACGCCCATCGACGCCAGCGCCATATTGCTGGAGATCGACCGTAACGGCACGATGCCTTCGCGCTTGCGCTCTTCCGGCACCAGGCCGATGCCGGCGGCGATAGCGTCGCGCGGATTGGAAAGTTTGATCGCCTTGCCGTCGATGTCGACCGTGCCTGATGAGGCGCGGTCGGCGCCGGCCAGCAGCCGCAGCAGTTCGGTGCGGCCCGAGCCGACCAGGCCGGCAATGCCCAGCACCTCGCCGCGATGCAGGTCGAACGAGACGTCATGGACCTTGGATGCCGAGGCGAGGCCACGCACGCTCAGCCTTACTTCGCTGGAAGCGTGCGAGCGGTGCTGTTCCTGGGCAAGCTCGCGGCCGACCATCATCGAAACGACGGCTTTTTCCGACATCTGCGCGAGATCGACGGATCCGACCACGACACCGTCGCGCATGATTGTGGCGCGTTGGCAGATGCCGAACACCTCGTCCAGCTTGTGCGAGACATAGACAACCGCGACACCGTCGCGCGCCAGTCCGGCAATGACTTCGGCCAGGCGCTCGAACTCGCTCGGCGTCAGGCTCGATGTCGGCTCGTCCATCGCCACGATGCGCGCCCGATCGAGCAGCGCCCGGGCGATCTCGACGATCTGCCGCTGCGCGACCTTCAGGCTGCCGAGCGGTCCACCCGGATCGATGGTCGGATCGAGGGCGGCAAGGGCTTCCGCAGCGCGGCGTTCCTGCTCGCGCCGTGCGACGAAGATGCCGCCGCGCGTCAGCGGATGACCAAGGAACATGTTCTGGGCGACGCTGAGGTGCGGCACCTGCTGCAATTCCTGATGGATCATGGCAACGCCCGCGGCGCGCGCGGCGACCGGATTGTTCAGCATCAGCGGCCTGCCGTCGATCAGCACGCTTCCGGCTGTCGGCCGGTAGACACCAGACAGGATGCGCAGCAGCGTCGATTTGCCGGCGCCGTTCTCACCGAGCAGGCCATGGATTTCGCCGACGCCGACCGAAAAGGACACATCGCTCAGCGCCCGCACGGCCGGAAACACCTTGGAAATGCCCTCGAATTGCAGCCGAGGTGACATTGGTTCGTTCTCCAAGCGATCTCTCAAAGACCCCTCACCCAGCCTCCGCTTCGCTCGGCTGACCTCTCCCCGAGGGGAGAGGAGATCGCCAGCGTCGGCGCCCTGCTCTTCTCCCCAGCGGGGAGAAGGTGGCCGCGAAGCGGCCGGATGAGGGGGGTGCAACAGCCCCGGTTGTTGCCCCGTCTTAGTTGCCCGCCGCCGCGTCCTCGAGCAGCGCCTTGCGCACGGCGTCGCCGGCGCCGGAATAGCGGTCGGCATTGTCCTTGGTGATCAGCGCCTGCGGCGTGGCGACGACGCGCGGCAGCTTCTGCCCGGCCACCAGTCGCAGCGCCGATTCCAGCGCCACCTCGCCGGTCAGCACCGGGAAACTATCGACGGTGCCGGTCAGCTCGCCCGCGCGGATCGAGGTATACGCGTCGGAGATGCCGTCGGTGCCGAAGACGGCGACCTTGTCCTGCAAGCCGGCGGCCTTGACCGCCTCGACGATGCCCAGCGCCATACCGTCATTGTTGGCATAGAAGCCGATCAGGTCGGGGTGCTGCTGCAGGATGTTGGTGGCCGCGTCGTAGGATGTCTGGCGATCCCAGTTGCCGGGCACGCTGGCGACGACCTCGAACTTCCCGGCCTCGGTGATCGTGGTTTTGAAGCCATCCGTGCGCTGGACGGCGGCATAGACGCCGGCCTGGCCTTCGACGATGGCGACCTTGCCGCCATCCGGCCGGTTCTTGATGAACCATTTGGCGACGCGCACGCCATTGTCGCGCTGGACATTGCCGACATAGTGCTCAGCCTGCGGGATGACCGCGTCATTGACGTTGACCACCGGCACGTTGGCGGACTTGGCCTGTTCCATGATCGGCTGCAGGTTGGAGTCGGTCTGCGGCGAGACGAGAAGCACGTTGTAGCCTTGTGTGACCAGGCCTTCGGCGATTGTGAGCTGGCCGAGCTGGTCGCCCTCGCTCTGCGCCGCCTGGTAGACGACCGGAACGGCGACGCGGTCGCCGAACGACTTGTAGCCCTCACCCAGCGAGCGCCAGTATTCGTTGGTCAGCGTCTTGGAGACGGCGCCCGCCTTGGTGCCCTCGGGCAGCTTGGGGAAAGCACCGAACTTGGCCTCGAGCTGCGACCAGTCGATGCGATCCTGCTCGGTGTCGGAGTTGAGCGGCGCGAGGTCCGCGGAAAATGCCGAACCGATGGACAGCGCCATCAGGCCAGCGGCAGCGGTGGCAAGCAGAAATTTCATGGTCTTTCCTCCCTTGTTGAAAAACGGCGACGGCGCCGGCGTCAGCTGTCCGGCCCGAGCATGGCTTCCTGAATGATGGCTTGCGATGCGATCGCGTCCTGACGATCGACGGCGGTGGACAGGCGGTTGTCCTTTTCCAGCCGATCGACAACGCGCAGCATGCGTTTGACTGTGGCGATGTTGACTTCGCATTCGTGGACCGGATCGAGCCCGGTCATGTCGGGAAACGTGTCGAAGTAGATGGCGCCGGCGTAGCCGTCGCGGAGGATCTGCCTGAGCAGCTCGATCGTCTGCAGCGTGTGCACCGCGCCGACCATCAGGCCGTCGTCGCGCTTGCCGTAGCCGTCGTTGAGATGGACGCCCAAGAGCTTGCTGTGGCGCGCGACCAGTGCTGCGGCAAAGGCCGGCTGCTCGTCGGCGTAGAGCACATGGGCGAAATCAAGCGTCACGCCGAGATTGGGCAGTCCGATCTCGCGGATCGCCAGCAATGTCGTCGCCGCGTCGGGCATCAGGCTGTAGGAGCGCGGCTCGTTGGGCTTGTATTCCAGGCTGATCTGGCAGTCGGGATCATGCGCCGCCACTTCACGAATACCGTCTATCTCGTGTTGCCACAGCGTCGCGTAGTCGGCCTGGAAGGCATAGTCAAAGCCATCCTGGCCGAGCCACAGCGTCATCAGATTGGCGCCGGCCTCACGCACGGCGTCAATGCCGGCCTTGGTTAGGTCGATGGCTTCGCGGCGAACTGCGGGATCTGGATTGGTGAAGGCGCCGAGCTTGAAAGCCGGGTTGGAGTAGTAGCGCATGGCGAAGCCATTGATCGAAAGCCCGACATCGCCGAGTTTTCGCGCCATTTCCGCAGGTTTTTCATCGACATGGTCGGGAAAGTTGAGGTCAAGGTCGGTCAGCCCCGCAACCTTCGCCGCACGCGCCGCCATCTGCAGCATGGACGGCTTGTCGACAAGATCAGGCCATTCGGCCTGTGGTCGCGAGGCAAAGGAATTCAGGCGTGTGGCGAAACGACTGGTTGTCATGGATGACCCTTTTGGTGGACATAACTTCACATGTTTTAATTTACTTGTAAAGTATAGAGCACTGTTTAATTCAATCGTGGGGGCCGGGGGCCTGGGAAGAGACGAACTGCTGGCGCGCGATTTGACCCGCATCCACGGATGCCTTGAGCGCAGTTGTTACCGCTTTCGCGAAAGCGGTAACAATTTATGATGACGGTGGCGACGAAATTGTGTTATTACCCTTTTCGCGAAAACGGTAACAACTCATATGCAGCAGATTCCCCATACATACCAGACGCTCTATTCCGAGCTGGCGCAGCGGTCGCTGGATGCCTCGTTCTCGACGGAATTCAACGTCGGCGGCCGCTTTGTCACAGCCGAGGTGAAAGGCCGCCGTTACTGGTATCTCGACCTGCCGAACCCTGACGGCGGCAAAACACGCACATATGTCGGCCCCGTCGACGATCCCGAAATCACCAGGAGGGTCGAAAACTTCAAGGACCTGAAAGCCGACATCAAAGAGCGGCGAAAACTGGTTTCGACACTCATTCGCGAGGCCTACCTGCCACGGCCGGAAAGGAAGACCGGCGACATTGTCCAGGCGCTCGCCGAAGCCGGTTTCTTCAGGCTTCGTGGCGTCCTGGTCGGTACCGTCGCCTATCAATGCTATCCAGCCGTCCTTGGCGTTCGCCTGCCCAGTACGTCGATGGTCACGGGAGATGCCGATTTTGCGCAGTTTCATTCGATCTCGACGGCCGTCGATGACAAGATGCCACCCGTGCTCGATACGTTGAGGAAAGTCGACCCGACTTTCCGGGAGATTCCGCACCAGGCTGACGGCCGCTTCACCACGCAATATTCTTCCCGCTCCGGATACAAGGTCGAATTCCTGACTCCGAACACCGGTTCGGCCGACTACGAGGGTCGTCCAACATCCATGCCCGCGCTTGGTGGCGCGTCGGCGCAGCCCCTGCGGTTTCTCGATTTCCTGATATACGAGCCGATCCGGGCCGTTCTCCTTCACGGTGCCGGCGTGCCGGTGAACGTGCCGTCGCCCGAACGGTACGCCATCCACAAACTCATCGTCGCCAGCCGCCGTCGGACGGACAGCGACGGCACCGCCAAGAGCCGCAAGGACAAGATGCAGGCTGCAACCATCATGGAAGCCATGATCGAACAACGGCAGTCGGAAGACCTGGCCGATGCTTTCATGGAGGCTTACGACCGCGGCCCGGCCTGGAAGGATGCCATACGCAGGAGTCTATCCCAGGTTGAGAAGGGCGCGCGCGAAACCGTCCTGCCGGCGCTGGCCCGCGCTATTCGAAAACTGGAAAGAGACCCTTCGGAATTCGACCTTGAAGACGTGGCGACCGCGCCGAAACGATAGCGCCTCGCGAATAGTAAGGTTCCGGGCAGTAGGCGCCGACCATCAAGTAAATTTACACAGAGCAGTATCGCGGGTAAAATTGCTTGCAAGCGATCGGCGTCCCAAATGAAGGGCCCACTGAAGATCAAGGTGCTCGGCGAATTGGTGGTCCTGCGGGGCGCCCGGGAGATCGCGCTGCCACCGTCGAAGAAAACGCGCGCCCTGCTCGCCTACCTAGTGGTGGCGAACCGGCGTCAGCGGCGCGATCATTTGTGCCGAATGTTCTGGGAGGTGCCTGACGATCCAAGAGCTTCGCTGAGATGGAGTCTCTCGAAGCTAAGGCACATCATCAACCAAAACGGTGACGAGGGCTGCCTGAAGGCCGATCGAGAGAGCGTGCTTTTCGACACCGCCAAGCTTGATGTCGATTTGCCGCAAGTCGCCCACATGACGGCGGACGAGGTACGCTTTCTCGACACCTCACGCCTGGTAACCCTGGCCGCCATGTTCCGGGGGCAGTTCCTTGAAGATCTGGAACTGCCGCGCTGCCCGGTGTTCGAGGCTTGGCGCACATTCCACGGCGACGCACTGGATCGCACCAGATCGATGATCCTGCAGGCGCTTGTCGAGCGGCTGCGCAGCGATCCTGAACGGGCCCTTTCCTACGCCGAAATGCTGCAGTCTCTGGACCCGGCCAACAAGCAGGTTTCATTGGAGATAAGATCCCTCGAGGCTTCGGCTCCCGGCAATGGGCGATCACATCCTCAAGACATGTCCGACGAGCACCGCTTCCTGGTACCCCGAGACCGGACACGCACCCTTCATCGAGGACTCCTCTCGTTTCAACCGCGAACTCGCCGACTCGTGCGCAGAGCGACGACATCATAGCTGACGATAGCGGACATTTCGCGCCAAGGCTTCTCAATCGGACCAGGCCGTCGTGTCTGCTATTGGCGGCGCATTGCGGACGTAAGGCTCGACGCGGCGAATTTCCGTCCGGGTTTTGAACGCGGCCTGCGTATCAGCACCACGCCTCCCACTCGATTGTTCTGAAGCATCATAACGCATTGATCCATCGAGGAAAATTTTTCCGCTGACGACGAAGAACCGTATCCCGGATCCGTCAGAAATTCTCGCTCTTGAATTCAAAGGAGAATTTCGGCGATCCGCGATTTGCTCGGTTTCAAAGACTATCGATATCGGTTGGTCTATTTTCCTCGGAGTTCTCCGCAAAAGCGGCGTCTCCAGCCTGCCAAAAAGACCGTCAGCGATGGTGAAGTCCGTCGCCGTCAGTAGTGTGGCCCTCCCGCCGGTTGCGATACGGCGCAACATTCGCGGATTGAACGACGCCGCTTCAAGCGATCGCAGCTCGGCTTCCGACCGGATTACGGCAAGCGTCGCCGGCGACCTGCTGCGCATCAGTCGCGCGATACAGACAGCCCCGCGAGAAGCGGAGCGTACGCGGCGAGCCTGCGGGATACGAACTCAGTGAAGAGCCGCACGCGCTTCGTCTTGCGTGTCTCCCCCTGCGTGAGAAGCCAGAGCGTTCCATGCATGTGCAGGTCGGTGCCCGGCACCCTTACCAGTAGGGGGTCGGCATCTCCGACGAAGCACGGCAGTGTCGTCATCCCGAGCCCTTGCCGTACTGCAACGATCTGCGCCTCGCCGTCCGTGGTCCTGAACGGAGCCCCCGTGGTACGAACCTCACCCTCGCGGGCCCAGTCCGGGATGCCATGAAAGCTTATGACGATCCACCGGATGGGATCAGGCGCACCCGCACGCCACGCGGCTAGTCGATCGCGAGACATGTAGACGCCGCTGAACAGCTCCGGTCCCTTCAGGCCGTGAAGATTGAGCGGCAGGGTTTTGCGGTCGTAAACG
Source organism: Mesorhizobium sp. WSM4842 (assembly GCF_055901575.1). Lineage (NCBI taxonomy): Bacteria > Pseudomonadati > Pseudomonadota > Alphaproteobacteria > Hyphomicrobiales > Phyllobacteriaceae > Mesorhizobium > Mesorhizobium sp. WSM4842. The sequence continues at coordinate 3,378,358 of NZ_CM148372.1, read as the reverse complement.
ACGCGGATCGCGACATCGGCCTCTCGGTTGGTCAGATTTGCCAACTCGCCGGACGACAAGATTTCCATCTCGATGTCCGGATGCAGAAGCGCAAACTCAGCGAAGTCGGGCATGAGCAGGTGCGTCGCGAGGGTCGGCGCCAGTGTCACCCGCAAGAGTCCGCGTACGCCCTGATCGCGCCCGAAGATTCGCGTCTCCAGCCGGTTCGACGACGCCTCCATCTGCTCCGCGAACTCGAGGACCTCCTCGCCCGCAGCCGTCAGGCGGTAGCCCGAAGGCAGCTTTTCGAACATGTGCGCCCCCAGGCGTTCCTCGAGCTGAGCGATGCGTCGCAGCACGGTCGAGTGATTCACCCCGAGGCCCTCGGCGGCGGCCCGCACTGAGCCTCCGCGCGCGACGGCAAGAAAGTAGCGAACGTCATCCCAGTCGATCATGGTGCAATCCGGCACCGCGCGGTGCGCGCCTTCCAAAGCCCGTATCTAGCACATCGAACAGCAGTACGGGCGGTTATCCTAGCCTATGTCGACGAACGAGGCCCCATTCCGAACGGCGGACACCGATCGTCGCGGCTGGCGTCAGTCGTCCAGCCGGATCGATTTCGCACCACCGATGTGCGCGCTTCCGCACTCAACAACTGACGCCGACTGACCCATTTCGAGGTCCTCGGAGGCAGATGCTGTCCCGACACCACGAAAGGAGAAGTCATGGGAAAGCTTGAGGGCAAGGTTGCAGTCATCACGGGTGGATCGAGCGGCATGGCGCTGGCGAGCGCCAAGCGGTTCGTTGAAGAAGGCGCCTACGTTTTCATCACGGGCCGGAGGCGGGAGGCGCTCGACGAGGCCGTCAAGCTGATTGGCCGGGACGTGACCGGCGTGCGCGGCGACGCGGCTAATCTCGACGACCTCGACCGCCTGTTCGATACAGTCAAGCGGGAAAAGGGCAAGATGGACGTCCTGTATGCGAGCGCCGGCACGGGCGAAGCCGTCCCACTGGGCGAGATTACCGAGCAGCATTTCGATGCGACCTTCGGCCTGAATACGCGCGGCACGCTGTTCACGGTGCAAAAGGCGTTGCCGCTGTTCAACGATGGCGGATCGATCTTCATGACCGGATCAGTTGCTTCGGTGAAAGGTTTTCCTGGTTACAGCGTGTATGCGGCGAGCAAGGCGGCGTTGCACGCATTCGCACGCGGGTGGCTCAACGAGCTGAAGGGCAGGAATATCCGGGTGAACGTGCTGCACCCGGGGCCGATCGCCACACCGATGCAGGACCAAGTTCTCTACGAGGAGGGGAAGCGGATGTTCGAAGCCCTGATCCCGCGGGGAAAGATGGGGCGTCCTGAGGAAATTGCGACGGCCGCGCTGTTTCTTGCTTCAGACGATTCGAGCTTCGTGAATGGGCTGGAGTTGTCTGTCGACGGAGGCTTCTCGGCCATCTGAAATCGCGCCGGATCGCGGCAAGTGGCTGATCGGCGGGAACTAGCATGTCCATGGTGGAACGACTTCCGCGCTGAACGGTCGGCCCGGCCGCGCGGAAGTCGTTCACAACGGGATGTCTACGCAAAGGTCGCCACACAGCAGAACGGATAACCCAGCGCCGTTGAAGGCGGGGAATGAATATCAACACGGATCGGAGAAGCATTATGAGCTACGCAATTGTAGGATTCGGTAAGATAGGCCAGGCCCTCGCCCACGCCTTCGCCCGTAAAAACATCGACGTGACCGTCGCGAGCCGCCGTCCGCCCGAGGCGTTGGCGCCACAGGCTCGGGCGATCGGACCCACGGTCGTCGCCAAGTCTCTGCAGAATGCAGTCGAGGCCGACACGATCATCTTGGCAATCCCGTTCTGGGAACACCGCGAGGTTGCGAAGGCTCTGCCGAGCTGGGAAGGCAAGACAGTCATCGACGCGACGAACGTGTTTCCAGTCCCTGAAGAGCTGGACGGTCTCCCGTCCTCCGCCTTCGTCGCGAAGGCGTTCACCGGCGCCAAGCTCGTCAAAGGGTTCAATCACCTGATTGCGGCCACCCTGGCTGCCGATCCGATCGTCGAGGGCGGCCACCGGGTCGTCTTTCTGTCGAGCGACGACGAGGACGCGACCGCTCCCGTGGCGGCTTTGGCCAAACAACTCGGGTTCGCACCCGTCAAGCTGGGAAAGCTCAACGAGGGTGGCGCGCTGGTGCACGCACGCGGCCGCACTTGGGGCCAGCTGATCTTCCAGGATTTGTTCAAGAAGGAGCAGTAATCGATCTATGACCGTGTGATCGACGCCGAGAACTGGTCGCGCGCGCTAACTTCTTCGAGCAGCGCGCGACCGAATATTTGAAGGCCACAAAGTCGCGAAGGTTGGGGTGGGCCTGACGGCGTATGGGCGCCGTTCGAAAAGCGGGGAGACGCCCGACAGAGCGGCAGATCTGCAGGTCGCCTAGAATCTATCGACTGCTATCGATGGCCTAGGATTCGCTCGAGTGTCCTCTGCTATCCGATACTACTCCACGGTACTCCCTTCACTCCCACTAGAATATCGAGCCCGCCGTCAACAGCTTGGTCATGCTCGCCGCCCTTGCGTCTTGCGCGCCAATTGACCATGCTCGCCGACGTTAGTTGCACCGCGGCCGGGGGGTTCGCACATGCCGACGCTCTATGCGCTCAAACCGGCCTTTCAGGCGAAGCTGCGGCCGCTCGCCGACCGGCTGGCCGGGGCCGGCGTCACCGCCAACCAGATCACGCTGCTGGCTGCCGCCCTGTCGGTTGCCACCAGCGTTGTGGTCGCGGCCCTTGCCGGCCATCGCGCGGTCTTCCTGCTGATGCCGGTGGTGCTGTTTGCGCGCATGGCGCTGAACGCCATCGACGGGATGCTTGCGCGAGAACATGGCCAGGCCTCCAAGCTCGGCATGTATCTTAACGAACTCTGCGACGTCGTTTCCGACCTGGCGCTGATCCTGGCCTTTGCCGCTCTCTTCCCTGCCTGGGGCGTCGTCGCCTTTGCCGTCACAGCAGTGCTTGTGGAATTCGCCGGCGTGCTCGGCATCGCGGCGGGCACGGGGCGCAATTATGCCGGGCCGTTCGGCAAGAGCGACCGGGCGCTGGCGCTCGGTATCATCGCCTTTCTCATCGCCTGCGGCCTGTGGGTGGACGCGATCACGCCGTTTGTGTTTCCGGCCTTGGCTACACTCTCGCTGGTGACCGCCATCAACCGGATACGCAGCGGGCTTAACGGGAGCGGTGACTGAAATTCCGGTCGCCAGGGGAACAACATGCTTCATGAACCAACGATTGCCGCTTCCGCAAGTGAGCAGCGGGTGGCGCAGGAGCGCACCTTCCGCACGCATGACGGCACCGAGATCTTCTATCGCTATTGGCCGGCACTAACCGAACACGGCAAAAGCGCGGTCCTGCTGTTCCACCGTGGCCACGAGCATGGCGGCCGCATGGCGCATCTGGTCGATGAACTCGACATGCCCGGCCATGCCTTCTACGCCTGGGACGCGCGCGGCAATGGCCGCTCGGCCGGCGAGCGCGGCTATGCGCCGTCCTTTGCAGCACTTGTGCGCGACATCGATTGTTTCGTGCGCGAGATCGGCAGAGACGGGTTCGGCCAACGCGACATCGCATTGATCGCGCAATCCTTCGGCGCCGTGCTCGCCGCCGCCTGGGTGCATGATTATGCGCCCGACATCCGCGCACTGGTGCTGGCCTCGCCGGCCTTCTCGGTCAAGCTCTACGTGCCCTTCGCCAAGCAAGGCATTGCGCTGTGGCAGAAGATCAAGGGCCGCTTCTTCGTCAATTCCTACGTCAAGGCCAAGTTCCTGACGCATGACCCCGAGCGCATCGCCTCCTTCGAGGCCGATCCGCTGATCACGCGGCCGATCGCCTCCAACATCCTCGTCGAGCTCTACGACCACGCCGCGCGTATCGTCGCCGACGCCCGCGCCATCACCGTGCCGACGCAATTGCTGATCTCCGGCAGCGACTGGGTGGTGCGGCATGGACCGCAGCACGAGTTCTTCGTCAATCTCGCCAGCCCGGCCAAGGAGCGGCATATGCTGCCCGGCTTCTTCCACGACACGCTCGGCGAACGCGACCGCCGCAAGGCACTCGACCTGATCAAGCCGTTCCTCGAAAGACAGTTCGCGACGCCGGAGAAGCCGCTCGACCTGACCACGGCCGACCGCGCCGGCTACACACGCGACGAGGCCGACCGGCTGGCCTCGCCGCTCGCCCCGCTGTCACCGAAAGGCCTGTACTGGGCAATGAGCCGCGCCTCGATCCGCATGGGCGCGTGGCTGTCGTCAGGCATGAAGACGGGGATTGCCACCGGCTTCGATTCCGGCTCGACGCTCGACTATGTCTACGAGAACCAGGCGCGGGGCACCGGTCCGCTCGGCCGCATGATCGACCACACCTTTCTCGACGCCATTGGCTGGCGCGGCATCCGCCAGCGCAAGCTGCACCTGGAAGAGCTGATCGGCGGCGCCGCTGAGACGCTGAAGACCGCCGGCCGACCGGTCCATATCGTCGATATCGCCGCCGGCCACGGCCGCTACGTGCTCGACGCCGTCGCCAAATGCACTGAGCCGCCGGCCAGCGTGCGGCTGCAGGATTTCTCCGAGCTCAACGTTTCACTCGGCTGCAAGCTGATCGCCGAGCGGCACCTGCCGACCAGCATCTCGTTCCATCAGGCCGACGCCTTCGACGCCCAAATGCTTGCCGGGCTGGAGCCGGCGCCGGACCTCGCCATCGTCTCCGGGCTTTACGAATTGTTTGCCGACAACGCCATGATCGCCCGCTCGCTCGGCGGGCTGGCCAAGGCGATGCAGCCGGGCGGGCTGCTTCTCTACACCAACCAGCCCTGGCATCCGCAGCTCGAAATGATCGCGCGCAGCCTGACCTCGCATCGCGGCGGCCAGGCCTGGGTGATGCGCCGGCGCACCCAAGGCGAGATGGACCAGCTGGTGGCGGCGGCCGGCTTCGAGAAGCTCGACCAGCGCATCGACCAGTGGGGCATCTTCACCGTCTCGGTCGCGCGGCGCGCCTGAGCATGGTCTTGCCTGCCCTTGGCCCTGCCGATGCCCCTGCCCCTTCTGGCTCCGCGCGCGAGCCGTACGCCGGCATCGTGCTGCGGGCGGCGCTGTGGCTGGGGTTTTTGGCACCGTTCTTCTACGCGACCTACGGCTTCGCCAACTGGCTGGCGTCGCAGCGCGACGATGTCGGCAGCATCGTCTTTGCCTGGGAGCGCGGCATCCCGTTCATCGCCTGGACGATCGTGCCCTATTGGTCGATCAACCTGTTCTACGGCCTGTCGCTGCTGCTCAACGATACCAAGCGCGGCGTCGACCGTCTTGCCGGCCGCTATCTCACGGCGCAAATCGTCGCCGTCGCCTGCTTCATCCTGTTCCCGCTGACGGCGACCTTCGTGCGGCCGCAGACATCAGGCCTGCCAGGCTTCATGTTTGCGGTGCTCGGCGGCTTCGACAAGCCGTTCAACCAGGCGCCATCGCTGCACATCGCGCTGCTGATCATCATCTGGGATCATTGGCGCGGTCGGCTCAAAGGCATGGCCACCGTCTGGCATGCCTGGTGTTTGCTGATCGGCGCCTCGGTGCTGACGACGTGGCAGCACCATGTCATCGACATCCCGACCGGCGCTTTGCTCGGCTTCTTCGCCCTGTGGCTGTTTCCGCGCGATGGCGAATTGCCGTTCGCCGGCTTTCAGCTAACCGCCGACGCCAGGGCCAGGCGGCTGGCTCGGTTCTACGCGCTTGGCACAGCCCTTGTGCTAGCCGGCGCCGTTGCCGGCGCCTTCGTCTCGGCGCTGTGGCTGATCCTGCTGTGGCCGGCGCTGGCGCTGGCCATCGTCGCCTTCGCCTATGCCGGGGCCGGCGCCAGAGTGTTCCAGAAGACGGCCGACGGCAGCGTCTCGCTGGCCAGCCGTGTCTTGCTGCTGCCCTACCGGCTTGGCGCCAGGATCAATAGATGGGCATGGACGCGCAAGCTGCCGCCGCATGTCGCCATTGCCGACGGCGTCTTCCTCGGCCGCTTTCCCACCGCCGCCGAGGCCGACGCCTTCGGCACGGTGATCGACCTTGCCGGCGAGCTGGAACGGCCGCGCGGCGTCACCAGCCGCTGGACTGCTATCGCCATGGTCGACCTTTTGCCGCCACCGCCAGAGGCGCAAGCGCAAGCGGTGGCGGCGATCGAGGCGGCCCGCGGCCACGGCACGGTGCTGGTCTGCTGCGCGCTCGGCTTCCAGCGCAGCGCCGGCGTCGTCGCCGAATGGCTGGTTGCCACCGGCCGCTCGCCAACGCCGGCGCAGGCGCACAAGCGGCTCGCGGCATCGGGCCGGCCGGTGCATCTTCGGATCGCGGTGGATGAGCCGGCATGAGTGCCCATCGAGACAAGGCCGAAGCTTTCGCCGCCGGGCTGATGACGCAGGCGGTGTGGCCGCTGCTTTTGGTGCTGGCCGCATTGACGGCCGCGCCGGTCATTGCCGTGGCAGCGCAGCCGCAGGCGACGATGCTGGCGGCGGCGGCCTGGCTGGTCGCGGCAGCGAGCGGCGTGGTCACCCTCGCCCTCTCGGCCCTGCTTACCTTCGACGCACTGCTGTTCTGGCTGATGGCGAGCCACATCAGCGAGGCCGCCGGCGGAGCCTCGGTCGACGACGTGCTGGCGCGCATGCGCGTCAAACCGGCCGCTGCCGGCATCCGCTCGCTCGACCGGCGCATCGCGGGCACGCAGCGCCTGCTGATGAAGCAGCGCATCGCGCTCGGCCTGTTTATGACGGCATCCGCTGTCGCCTTGTCCTTCTGAGCCGGACGATGAGCAAGCTAGGCACAAGGACCTTCACCCTGCTGCAGACCGTGACCTCGGTCGGCCTGTCGGCGCTGGCCTGGGCGGTGACCGGCGTGCGGCCGATCTGGAACGGCAGCCAGCCGTCGGACCGGCAGCGCATCTACTTCGCCAATCATGCCAGCCACGGGGACTTCATCCTGCTGTCGGCCTGCCTCAGCGAGAAGCAGCGCGCCCGCACCCATGCCGTCGCTGCCGCCGACTATTGGGGAAAATCGCGGCTGCGCCGGTTCATCGCGCAGGACATGCTGTCCTCCGTGCTGATCCAGCGGCAGTGGACGGAAGAGGCGCAGAATCCGATCTCGATCATGCTGTCGGTGCTCGATGAGGGCCATTCGCTGATCATCTTTCCCGAAGGCACCCGCAATATGACCGACGAGCCGCTGCTGCCGTTCCGCTCCGGCCTCTACAATCTGTCGATGGCGCGGCCCGATGTCGAACTCATCCCGTGCTGGATCGAGAACATGTCGCGGGTGCTGCCCAAGGGCCAGTTCGTGCCGGTGCCGCTGCTTTGCCGCGTGGTCTTCGGCGCGCCGATCGCCATTGCGCCGGATGAGGAACGCCGCGCCTTTCTCGACCGCGCCCGCCAAACGCTGCTTGCGCTGAACCCCCGCCCGCCAACGCATGATGCGGAAAAGTGGAATCCTGTTTTCCGGAAAACATCATGCGACCAAAAGAGCTTAGAGCATCGTGCCGGATCCGATATCCGGCACGATGCTCTGAAGGACGACTAGTTCAACATGCCAATGCACGAAACCCTCATTCTGGTTATCGGCCTCGCTGCGGTGCTGACCACGGCAAGCCTGGTTGCCGGCATCCTGTCGTGGCGCGCGCCGAAGCCGCTGTCTTCGACGCTGGTCAACCTCAACCAGCGCATCAACGCCTGGTGGGTGATGGTGCTGGCGATCACCGTCGCCTTCTTCTTCGGCCGCTCCGGCATGACCATCCTGTTCGCGCTGATCTCGTTTGCCGCCTTGCGCGAATTCGTGACGCTGACGCACAGCCGCCGCAGCGACCATTGGGTGCTGCTCGGCATGTTCGGCATCATCATCCCGTTCCAGTACTGGCTGGTGTGGACCGCCTGGTACGGCCTCTTCACCATCTTCATCCCGGTCTACTGCTTCCTGCTGATGCCGGCGATCACCGCGCTTCACGGCGACACCGAGCGCTTTCTCGAGCGCATCTCGGCGCAGCAATGGGCCGTCATGATCTCGGTCTACTGTGTCAGTCACGTGCCGGCGCTGCTGACGCTCGACGTTCCCGGCTTTGAAGGCCGCAATTTGTTGCTGATCGCTTTCCTGATCATCACCGTGCAAGGCAGCGACGTGCTGCAATACATCTTCGGCAAGCTGTTCGGCAGGCACCTGATCTCGCCGAAGGTTTCGCCGTCGAAGACCTGGGAAGGGCTGGTCGGCGGGCTGGCGACGTCGAGCCTGCTTGGCGCGCTGCTGTCGTTCCTGACGCCGTTTTCGCCGCTCCAGGCGGCGGGCGTCGCCTTTATCGCCTGCCTGATGGGATTCCTCGGCGGGCTGGTCGCCTCCGCCATCAAGCGCGACCAGGGGGTGAAGGACTGGGGCCATCTGATCGAGGGCCATGGCGGCATGATGGACCGCGCCGACAGCCTGGTCTTCGCCGCTCCGGTGTTCTTCCACACGGTGCGCTATTTCTGGACGGTGTGAGGGCGCTCCAGCTGCAAGGGCCGGCACCCCAAGTCATTAATGCATCGACCTAATTCAGCAAACTGACTGGCCGTTTCGCTCTGAGGTCTGTTAAGCCTCCTCCAGCCAGAGAGTTCTGGCACTTTCCTTGGCGGGTGGGGATGATGACCTATAAGGCGCTCCAGATATGGTTATACGCGTCGCTGTCGGTGATGCTATTGAGCAATCATGCTTGGCCAACTGAAAAAGAAGTTGTTCAAGCGCAGGCCACCAAAGACGCCGCCGTTAACTATTTGCGGTCGCTGCCGCATGATAGGAAAATTCATGTTTGGCCGTCATGGCATCGGCCTTACGAAATTGTAGCCAATCGTCTGAACGTACGCAGCTCGATCGAGCGATACAAAGCTCTCAGAGGCGATCTTAATGGTCTTATCCCGGCCATTGGCACGGCCCAGATTTCCATAATCGCTGCCGACGGCGCGAACTGGCAAAAGGACGTAGCGTCGGCCTTAACCAGATCGCGCCTGCTGCCATGGTACAAAGATTTCGTTGCAAAGGCGGAGCTCAGTTTGGACGGATGTACGACGTATAAGTTTACAAGCAGAGACACTTGGGCATCTGTAGGTGTCATTTTGATAAACGAGCTCAACTTCCGCGAAAATGGCAAGGAAACGCTTGATCGATGCGTCCATGCGGCACTTGATTACTTGCAAGCGTTTCCAACGAGAGAGGGATACTTCGACTACTCCACACTTCCTGACGCGAGAATTCGGGGCTTGGTGATTGAAGCGACCTATAAATGTGCTGCTGAAGGGGACGGAACCGCCGAGCCAAGAGAAAGGACTAGGGACGGTTTGACGCCACTTCCTTCGCTAGATTGCATCGTGGCGAAGGTGGCTGAATAAGGTCAGGCCACGAGGCGGCGCAACTTTCTGGGCGGGCTGGTCGCCTCCGCCATCAAGCGCGACCAGGGGGTGAAGGACTGGGGCCATCTGATCGAGGGCCATGGCGGCATGATGGACCGCGCCGACAGCCTGGTCTTCGCCGCTCCGGTGTTCTTTCACACGGTGCGTTACTTCTGGACGTGAGAACGAGCTACGGTCTCATTTTGCAGCTGCAAGCGGCGCCTTCTCGGCAGGGCGCGGCCGACGGCGCATGCGGCGCTTGGCAGCGACCTTCAGCGCAACCGGCGGATCGCTCGACAACGCCCCCAGAACGGCTTCGACCATGCCATACGCCACAAAATCGGCATTGATGTCATTGGCCAGTTTGACGGCTGTCTCGCTGGCGTCGCCGTCCTCCGACCAAAACACGATGCCTACCCGCAGCGCCGATTTGGCACGTTTCAGCCGACGAACCAGGAAACGGGCGTGCTTGACGGAGTCGCGGTTAAGGAATCCGACCACGACGGTGTTGACAGCATCGAACTTGAGCCGGCGAATGCTCGCCGGTTCCATGTCGGCAAAGCTCGCCTTCGAGACGGTCGCTCCCTGGACTTCGAGCACCTGCGCCAGCATGGCGGCGGCGGCATCATCAAGTTCGCCGCGGCCGCCGGCACAAAGCACCGACATGTCCGTGCCATCAGGCAGTTCGGTGTCGTCCTCGCTCTCCGCTTGAGCCTGCTTTTCCTCATCCGCTGTGGCAGGCTCGGCCGCAGCCGGGTCATCGTCCTCCTCCGCTTCCTCCCGTGCGCTGTCGTCGAGGTTCGCCACCAGCGTCTGCGCACTGGCCGCCACCTGCCGTCTTTGCTCATCGCCCATGACACCCCGCACGCGATCCTGTTCGCCGAGCAGAAGCGCGGGAATGGCGACCTTGTCATAGAATTCGAACAGATATTTTTCCTCCAGGATCTCCTCGGCGTGATCAGTGGCTTCTTCCGGATCGCCGGCCAACAGCCGTTGGTAAAGCCGAGCATGTAGCTCGAGCACGGGTTCGTTGCCGAATAGGACGTCGAGGAATTCGAACTGCGGCACGTGCCTGCCGAGCACGACGAGACAGACCGTGAGCGGCGTCGACAGAACCAGGCCCAGCGGGCCCCAGAGCCAGGTCCAGAAGATCGCCGCGACAATGATGGCCAATGGTGAGAGCCCGGTGCGCGAGCCGTAGAGCCAAGGTTCGACGACGTTGCCGGTGATCATTTCCATGACCACGAACAGCCCGGCGGTCCACAGCACGAGCGACCAGCCGGGAGCCACGGCAAGCGCCAGGAACAGAGGCAGCAGCGCACCAATGATCGGGCCGATATAGGGAACAAAGCGCAGCGCCAACGCCAGCAATCCCCACAGCAGTGCATTGGGTATGCCGAGAACCCAAAGCCCGAATGCAATCGGCACGGCGTAGACGATGTTCACCACCAATTGCATGAGCAGATATCGGCCGACCCGCTTGCCCGCTTCCTGGAGCGCCTCGGTGGTCCGATGAAGATCGCCGTAGCCGACGAGGCGTATGAAACGATCGCGCAGGTCCTCGCGCTCGAGCAGCATGAATATGACGACGATGATGATCAGGCCGGCCGATGCCAGCGGGCTGATCAGCGGCCGGATCAGGTTCTGGAGAACCTGGAGCGGCCTTTCGCGCGCGATGATCTCGACAGGCACCGGCTCGCGCTCTGGCTCATCTGCGGCGGGCGGTGAGGTTTCCTGCCTGTCGAGTTCCTGGCCAACGCTTTCGATCACCCCGCTCAGCCTGGCGATGATGCCTCCGCCGATGCCGGTTTCCTTCAGGGATCGGACCTTGGTCAGGATATTCGACTGGTAAAGCGGGATGTTCTGCGCCAGTTCGCTGACCTGCGTTGCGACAATGAAGGAGAACAGTGCAAGGACCGTGAATGCGCCCAGCACAGTGGCGATGACGGCCGGAAGACGGGGAATGCCGACTCGCTTGAGTACGGAAACCATGGGTGCAAGCGCAAAGGTAAGCAGCAGAGCGATTGCGATCGGCAGGAAAACCTCGCGCCCGAAATACAGGGCAGCAACCGTAGCCACGACGGTCGCGACGGTCGGCAATGACATGCGCGGGAGGACCCTGGCACCGGAAACAATGCCCACCAGCCCGGACTCCGACGGGTGCATGCCGTTTCGACGATTGGCCGCCACTTGGTGCCTCCACCCTGCCAATCACCATGATCAGGCATATTGAGCCGGCGCGCAATGTCCGCACCTTTGTGCCGGAGCCCGACCGCAGGGAGGTATTCCCTCTTTGTCCGGCCCGCGCGCCGCAAGATCGGAACGGCGGCTCACTGTTGCTGTGGTCAGACTTAGCCGGAATGACGCAGCCAATGACGGTCGAACACGTCGAGAATGGACCGGAATTCGGCCGGCGGGATCTGGTTGGCGCCGCCGTCGCTGTCTCCGGCGAGGAATTGCGCCAGCTGCCGGTCAACCGCCTCCGTGTGCTCGACTGACAGGCCAAGCGATGCCAAATCCCTAGCGATCGACCCGTCGGACGGCAGATATCCGCCCCATGTCTTGGGCGCCGGATTGCGCAAGCGGATCATCAGGATCCTGGTCAGGGACGGCTGCGGCTCCGGGCCGATGATGGTGGTGCCGCACAGATAGCCGCCAAGCACGCTTCCCGGCCGCGAGTGCGGAAACAGGCATAGGAAGAAGTGGGCTTCGCCGTTGGTTTCTTTCAGATGCGCATAAAGGCCGCGTTTTGCCGGCGTCATCAGCCCGCCGAGCAGCAGCTGCCCGGTCGGCAATGCCTCGCGATAGGCGGCAGTCAGGCCGTGCGCCCCCGGCCCGGCCTCTATCGACAGGCTGCCCCTGATCAACTGGCCGCGATAGTAGGGCGACAAGGCGCGCGAATAACATGCGTAGGTTCCGGCAACGGCCAATCCAAGGCTTCGCTCCTCGTGTCCGGACGCCGTCTCGAAATGCGCACCGGCGCGGCGTTCCAGTTCGGCCCTCTCGATGCCGTGGCGGGCGCAGATCGCCGCCGTAAAGCCTGACAGGTCGCTCTCGGCGATCCAGGCGCCGGGCTGCTCCAGCTTGAGAAGCTTCGACCAGTCGTCGTAGACGCTGAGTTCGCGTGGCTGGGCGCGGCCCTGCAGCCATTTGTCGGCACGGCCGAGATCGAACGCCGTCTTCGGGTTGACGCCCCGGAACGCCGCCGCCAAATCCTTGCGGGCGACGGTTCCCAGCAAGGCTGCAGTCAACCGTAACTTCTGCGCGATATGCTGTGCCATCCCCCACCTGCCCCTTTATGCCACCGCAAGGCATAGCATGTGCCAGCAATTGCTCCCACCGCATTCATTGCGGGCTGGACCTCTCCTAAAGTCTATATTCCAGGAAATCCGCAGAATTCCACGCCGCTCCACGCGGCTGCCCTTTTCGCCCCGCCGGGCGGCGCTAAGGTCGCGCAGGGCAAGGGCAAGTTATGAAACTCACGCTATCTAGGGTTGAATACCAACACCCTTCCTCAGTCATTTGAACGACGGCGAAGCCGAGCTCTCGGCACCGGCACAAACCAGCGTAGATGCCGCCTCAACAAGGAAGGAATAATTCGATGTCCTGGATTGCCTCCCCCAAAATCCCTTTCACCGCGGTTGCGGCTGGATCCGCTGCACTGCTGCTGCTGACCTTCGGGCCGGATGGACCATCGCGTGCCGCTGCCGGCTCGCGCGCGGCAGCGACATATGGCAAGGCGGCTCCTGCGTCGCCGGCCATCGAGCCGACGCGCATCGAAGTCGACGGCAGCGCGCACGTGATACGCTTTTACATCGACGGCAAGCAGGTCGCCCTGCTCGACTCGACCGGCTTCAGGGATTGATCTTCACACCAGCGCTGGCCGCTACGAAGCGGGCGAATAGCTGCTGCCTTCATGCGCGGACGACGGTCACCACGGAGTGACCGTCAAACGCTGCGCGACATGGCGCACCCTGCTGCCTTGATGCGACTGTAAGCCTGACTCGCGCCGGTTCGTTGCAGCCGCGCTTTTCCACAAGCCATATTCCAGGAATTCCGCAGAATTCCACGCCTTTCCGCGCAGCGGCCGTGTTCAGGCCGGCGGCTGGGGCTAACCTTACGTTAACCATTGAGGGACGCCGTCATGAAACTTGCTCTGTCTGCACTTCTCGCCGTGCTCGCCCTTTCGCAAACCGTGGAGGCTAAAACGAAAGTCGTTGCCACCGATGCGAAAGCGGCCACAGCCGAGAAAAGCCGGCCGCAGCTCGACAACAAGTCCACCGGCGGGATCACCGCGTCGCCCGGTGCGATGGCAGCGCCGGCCGACAAGAATGTGTCCAGTCCGTATCCGCCGGCGATCTATTTCGATTTCTAGAGTCTATCCATCCCTAGTGGCGGGGCTCCATCTTTTTATTTCGACCGCACCGCGCTTGCGGTACCCGGGATCGGCTGGCCCGGGGGATCGACAAGCCCGATCGACAGGCCTCGGGATCAACAGACTTGGCGGCGCGCCAGGCGGTGATAGGATTGTTCCGTTCGCCTCCGGCCTCAGCCGACCCTGACGACGAAATGCTTCGTCACCGGCTCGATGATTTTCCACGTTCCCTTGAAATCGGCTTCAACCACGAAGGCGTCGCCGGGGCCGACTTCGACGGGCGCGCCGCCATCGGGCGTGATGACGATGCGCCCAGCGATCATGTGCACGAATTCATAGTCGCTGTAGGTTGCGTGGTAGGTACCGGGGGTGGCCTGCCAGGTTCCCGACATAACCTTGCCGTCCGCTGTGGTGTGCTGGACGGCGGTCTTCATGGTCGGGTTGCCGTCGACCACGACCCAGCCTGCGAGATCGCCCGCCTCGGCGTTTTCGACCGCGCCGAATTTGAGGATGGTCTTCTCTGTCATGGTCGGGCTCCGTTTGGAACTGTGCCGGCATTGGCTGCCGGTCAATAGCCGAAGCACCTGAGATGAGCAACGCGGGTGCCCTGTCCGGTTCACGAGCAAGCGATGGCACGGTTTGCCGCGTGCCATCGCTTGACCTTGCCGCCATCCGCCGGATAGTCGGTTGTCCGGCTCCGATGAAAGACCCCGATATGGCAGACGCGATCGTAAGAGACAGCAACGGCACCCAGCTGAACGAGGGCGATTCCGTGACCCTGATCAAGGATTTGAAGGTCAAGGGCACGTCGGAGACGATCAAGCGCGGCACGCTGGTGAAGAATATTCGCCTCACCGGCCATCCCGGCGAGATCGAGTGCAACACCAAGCAGGTGAAGGGCCTGGTGCTGAAGACCGAGTTCCTGAAAAAGGCGTGATCGCGTGGAGTCTTGACCCGTGATCCCTGGCCTTGCGGCCTCCGGAACCGGCGCAGCGCCTCTAAGTTGAGCAGACGGATGACGGCACTGACGGAGCCTGGCTAACCGGCCGGCGGAGCCACTCCTTGAAAGCCGTCGAAAGTGCGATATATCAATGACTAAGCGTGCGCTGCACGCGACGTAGTGCTTTGGTCAAACTTCACCTGTGGAGGTTGTCATGGCAAACGGTCTGATGGAAGGAAAGAAAGCCCAGGACTGGATCAACCTGATCCTTGCGGCATGTCTGTTCATCTCACCCTGGGTCATCGGCTTCGTTGCTGAAACCGCTCCTGCGTGGAACGCCTGGATTGCCGCAGTCGTGCTCGGCGCCCTGGCTCTCGCGGCGCTTTCGGTATTCGCCGAATGGGAAGAGTGGGTGAACCTTGTCGTCGGGCTCTGGCTGGTCGTCTCGCCCTGGCTGCTTGGCTTCGCGGCAAACGTCAACGCGATGGGAACCCATGTGGTCCTCGGCGTGCTGGTGGTTGCGGCATCGGCCTGGGCGGTCTGGGACTCCCGTCATCATCCGCCAGCGCATGCGTGATCGGTGACGACCAAGGGGAGGAGCCCGGCGCGCGAGTGGCGGGCTCTTCCTAAGCCTGAGATCGGTACGCAGGCCCGCTAGCCGGGCCAGTCATATCCTTGTGCTCAAAAACCAACCGCCCGGCGGGTGCAGACGGCAGCGCCGCCGCGGCGCTTCCTGGTATAGACGCCGACGAGCACCCCGCTACACTCAGCGAACTTCCGCTTATGTTGCATTGCGTTAGATTTGTTGCATTGCAATATCAATGCATTGCGTCGAGTCTTCGCAACGGGGCTTTTTCAACGACCTATGTGAGGTTTTCGCCGTGTCAGCATCGTTTCGGCCTGATATCGAAGGGCTGCGTGCGCTGGCGGTGTCGGGCGTCGTCGCGTTCCATTTCGGTCTGTCGGACCTGCCGGGCGGCTTCACCGGCGTCGACATCTTCTTCGTCATTTCCGGCTATCTGATCACCGGCCAGTTGCTGCGGGAAATCGCCGAGGACGGCAGGCTGGACCTGTGGCGGTTCTATGCAAGGCGCGCCCGGCGCCTGCTGCCGGCCTCGCTGTTCGTCATCTTCGCCACGCTGGTCGCGGGCTACTTCATCCTGTCGCCGGACGAACAGTCGCTCTATTCGAAAGGCGCCATGTACGCCTCGGCCTATGCGATCAATTTCTGGCTGATCCGCTGGTCGTTCGACTATTTCGCCCCCGATGCGGCGAACAACCCCTTCATCCACTTCTGGTCGCTCTCGGTCGAGGAGCAGTTCTATCTCGTATGGCCGGGACTGCTTCTGCTGGCGGCATGGCTGCGCCCGGGCAAGCGCACTGCGATCCTGGTGATCGGCCTCACCGGCGCGGTGTCGTTCGCCGTCTGCGCCTGGCTCACCACCGTGTCGCAGCCCTGGGCCTTCTATTTCTCGCCGCTCAGGGCCTGGGAATTCGCCGCCGGCGGCCTGGCGACGATGGCGCCGGCAAAATTCTGGCGAGAGCGCCCGCAACTGGGCGCAGCACTGGCATGGCTTGGCCTGGCGCTGATCGCCGGCGCCTATCTGACCTTCAGCGAGCGGGACACCCCCTTCCCCGGCGTCGCGGCGGTCGTGCCGGTGGCCGGCACCGTGCTCCTTTTGCTCAGCGGCTCCGGCAATGTCCAAAGAGGGCCGAGCGCCATGCTGGCGCTGCCGCCCCTGCAATGGGTGGGGAAACTTTCCTACTCGCTGTATCTCTGGCACTGGCCGGTCATCGTCTATGCAACGATGATGGTGCCCGACCTCTCCTGGCCCGGGCGGCTTGCCTGCGCGGCATTGACGCTGGCGCTGTCGATCTTCACCTATCATTTCATCGAAAACCCGATCCGTCGCAACGGCTGGCTGATGGCGAGCGCGGCGCGCGCGCTTATCCCCGCCGCAATGCTGACCGGCGCCGGCGTCATGGCGACCTACGCCAATGCGCGCCTTGCCGTGGACGACCTCGACCCCTCACAACGCATCATTGCCGAAACTGCCGCGCAGCCCTCCACCGCGCGCGCCAAGGTGGGTTGCGTTCTCGACTACGAGACCGTGACGCCGAAGCCCTGCGTGTTCGGCGCCAAGAATTCCGAGCGCTCGATCGCGCTGTTCGGCGATTCGCATGCCGACCACTGGTCGACGCCGCTGATCGAGGCAGCGAAGAAGAACGACTACAAGGTCGTCACCTGGCTCAAAGCCGCCTGCCGGGCCTCGCGGCTGACGGTCTGGAGCTCGAAGCTGAAGCGCGACTACACCGAGTGCGATCAATGGCGCGAGCAATCGATCAAGGAGATCATCGCCCTGCGCCCGAGCCTGGTGGTGATATCGGAGATAGCGCTGACCAGTTCGCGCAAACTGTCGCCCGATGCGCAGCAATCCGACAGCCTGAATCAGGACTGGCAAGCCGGCCTTCGCGCAACGCTGGAGGCGTTCAGCCAGGCCGGGCTGAAAGTCGCCTTCATCCGCGATGTGCCGTTCAACAGCATGTTTGTCGACACCTGCGTGGCCCGCGCGCTGTGGCGTGGACAGACGCCATCGGTATGTGACGCGCCGCGAACCGACGCCGCCAACGACGCCATGGCCGCGGTGGAGCGCGACATCGTGCGCGCCGTCCCCAACGCGACCTACATCGACATGACCGACCGGTTCTGCGACGCCAAGACCTGCCATGTCTTCATCGACGGCAAGCTGGCCTACCGCGATCGCCACCACATGGCGACGCCCTTTGCGCAAACGCTGGAGCCGCCGGTCGAGCGCGCGCTGTTCTCAACACGGTGACCACAGCCGTGAAGTAAGGCGGGAGGCGACTGCCCGCTCAGGCAGGTCTTCGTCGTCCGGCGCCTCTGGCTGTCGCCACGCTTTCGGCATCGCCGAATGGGAAGAGTGGGCGAACCTTGTTGTCGGGCTATGGCTGATCGTTTCGCCCTGGCTGCTTGGCTTCGCGGCGAACTTCAACGCGATGGGAACCCATGTGGTTCTCGGCGTGCTGGTGGTCGCGGCGTCGGTCTGGGCAGTCTGGGACCACCGTCGTCATCCGCCAGCGCATGCGTGATGGTGACGACTTAGGGGGAGCCCGGCGCGGGGGCGGCAGGTTCCTCTAAAGCCTGAGATCGGTGCGCAGGCCCGCTCGCCGGGCCAATCACCTCCTGTGTCAAAAAATCGGCCGTCGCGTGGGTTCAGGCTGGCGCTGGCGCTGCGCTTCCTGACGTGCACGCCGACGTGCACATCGCGGCTGCAGTCCGCGAACTTCCACTTATATTGCACTGCGTTAGATTTTTTGATTATGTTGCACTGCGTTAGATTTTTTGCTTATGTTGCGCTGCCTTAGATTTTTTGCAGTGCATATCGGCGCATCGCGTTGAGTCTTCGAAACGGGTAGCTTTTTTCAACGACTCTACGCGAGGTATCGCCGTGTCGCCATCGTTCCGGCCGGATATCGAGGGCTTACGCGCGCTGGCGGTGTCGGGCGTCGTCGCGTTCCATTTCGGTCTGTCGGACCTGCCGGGCGGCTTCACCGGCGTCGACATCTTCTTCGTCATTTCCGGCTATCTGATCACCGGCCAGTTGCTGCGGGAAATCGCCGAGGACGGCAGGCTGGACCTGTGGCGGTTCTATGCAAGGCGCGCCCGGCGCCTGCTGCCGGCCTCGCTGTTCGTCATCTTCGCCACGCTGGTCGCGGGCTACTTCATCCTGTCGCCGGACGAACAGTCGCTCTATTCGAAAGGCGCCATGTACGCCTCGGCCTATGCGATCAATTTCTGGCTGATCCGCTGGTCGTTCGACTATTTCGCCCCCGATGCGGCGAACAACCCTTTCATCCACTTCTGGTCGCTCTCGGTCGAGGAGCAGTTCTATCTCGTATGGCCGGGACTGCTTCTGCTGGCGGCATGGCTGCGCCCGGGCAAGCGCACTGCGATCCTGGTGATCGGCCTCACCGGCGTGGTGTCGTTCGCCGTCTGCGCCTGGCTCACCACCGTGTCGCAGCCCTGGGCCTTCTATTTCTCGCCGCTCAGGGCCTGGGAATTCGCCGCCGGCGGGCTGGCGACGATGGCGCCGGCAAAATTCTGGCGAGAGCGCCCGCAACTGGGCGCAGCACTGGCATGTCTCGGCCTGGCGCTGATCGCCGGCGCCTATCTCATGGTGAGCGAGGATTCCCCCTTCCCCGGGGTGATTGCGCTGGTGCCGGTCGCCGGCACCGTGCTGGTGCTGCTCAGCGGCAGCGGTGCAAGCCGGAGCGCGGCGCAGAACCTACCGATCAGCGTGCTGTCGCTGTCGCCCATGCAGTGGCTTGGCAAGCTTTCCTACTCGCTCTATCTCTGGCACTGGCCGGTCATCGTCTATGCGACGATGATGGTGCCCGACCTGTCCTGGCCCGGGCGGCTTGCCTGCGCGGCATTGACGCTGGCGCTGTCGATCTTCACCTATAATTTCATCGAAAACCCGATCCGTCGCAATGGCTGGCTGATGGCGAACGCGGCGCGAGCGCTCGTTCCCGCTGTCATGCTGACCGGTGCGGGCGTGGTCGTGGCCTATGGCAATGCGCGCTTTGCCGAGCACAATCTCAGCCCCGAACAGCGCGTCATCGCAAGCAGCGCGGCGCAGAGTTCCACGGTGCGCGCGACCAACGCCGGCTGCGTGCTCGATCTGGAAACCATCAAGCCGAACCCTTGCGTGTTTGGCGCGAAAGATGCCGAGCACTCGGTGGTGCTGTTCGGCGATTCGCATGCCGACCACTGGTCGACGCCGCTGATCGAGGCGGCCAGCAAGAACAACTACCGGGTCGTCACCTATCTGAAATCCTCCTGCCGCGCCTCGCGGGTGACGACCTGGAACTCGCGGCTGAAGCGCGACTACACCGAATGCGACCAATGGCGCGAGCAGTCGATCAGGGACATCATTGCCTTGCATCCGAGCCTGGTGGTGATCTCGGAATTCTCGATGGGTAATATGACGCGGGAATCGCCCGATGAATTGAAGCACGCCAATTGGAACGAGGAGTGGCGGAGCGGCCTGCGCTGGACCCTGGGGGCGTTCAGTCAGGCCGGGATCAGGGTCGCGGTCATCAGAGACGTGCCCTTCAACAGCAGCTATGCCGACAAATGCGTGGCACGCGCCCTGTGGCGCGGCCAGACGCCGGCCGCATGCGACACGCAGAGGGTGATGGCCGCCAATGACGACATCGCCAAGGAAGAGCGCGACATCGTGCGCGGCATTCCGAACGCCACCTATCTCGACATGACGAACCGCTTTTGCGATCAGACCACCTGCCATGTGTTCATCGACGGCATGCTGGCCTTCCGCGATCGCCACCACCTTGCAACGCCCTTTGCGGCAACGCTGGAGCCGCCGATCGAGCGCGCGCTGTTCTCGAAGGTGGCGGCGGAGATGTAAGGGCGGCGCAAGACGCGCTTTTTCACCCGACGTCTCAGTGCAGGCCAAACTCACGCAGCAGTTCTTCGCGATAGCGCACGAACCGGGTTTCGCTGCGATCGCGGGGGCGCGGCAGTTCAACCTCGACCAGGCGTGCTGCGCCGCCTTTCTCCCTGGGCAGGATCAGCACCCTGTCCGCAAGATAGATCGCTTCTTCCAGATCATGGGTGACCATGATCATGGTGACGTTCTCTTCGCTCCAGATGCGCACCAGTTCCTCTTGCATGCCGATCTTGGTCATCGCGTCGAGCGCGCCTAGCGGCTCGTCGAGCAGCAGGATTTCAGGCCGCACGGTCAACGCCCGGGCGATGCCGACGCGCTGCGCCATGCCGCCCGAAAGCTGCCTGGGATAGGCATCGCTGAATTCGGCCAGACCGACGAGCGCGGTATAGATGCGGGCCTTGTCCTCCGCCTCCGCCTTGGGCACGCCCCGCACTTCGAGGCCAAAGGCGACGTTGCCGAGTACCGTCAGCCACGGCAGCAGGCGCGGTTCCTGGAAGATCACCGCGCGCTCGGAGCCGACGCCATGGACCGGCTTGCCGTCGATCGCGACACCGCCACTGTCGGCAGCCTCCAGCCCGGCAAGAATGCGCAGCAGCGTGGTCTTGCCCGATCCGCTGGCGCCGACAATGACGAGGCATTCGCCGGAGCGGATGTCGAGGTTGAGCGCCCTCAGCACGGCAAGCGGGCGCCCGCCAAGGGTGAAGGATTTGGAGAGGTCACGTATCGTGACCTCTCCGCCGCTTGTGGTGGCCATGGCCCGTCTCCCGGTCAGTTGGTTTTCGTTTCGCCGCGCCGGTAAAGGATATCAGCGGCTTTCAGCTTGCCCTTGGGCAGGCGGCCGTCGCGTTCCAGCACGCTGACCCAGAAGTCGATGTCGCGGTCGTCAGCCTTCGCCCCTTCACGCAGGCCGAAGCCGGTCCAGTAGCGCGCCAGCTCGCCATTTTCGCCGCGCTTGTCGAGGATGTCCGCGAGCACCTTGCGCGCCTCGTCCGGGTTCTGGCGCGACCAGTCGGCGGCGCGCGCCGACTGGTCGACGAAATTGCGGGCGCCCTCCGGATGCGCCGTGATGAAGTCGCGCCGCAGGACGATGAAGCCGCCGGCCAGTTCGCCCAGCACGTCGGTGTCGTTGAACACGCCGCGCACGCCGCCATTGTCGACCAGCGCGCCGGCAAATGTCGCCTGCCAATAGCCCAGTGCCGCGATATCGACCTGACGCGACCGCAAGGTCTGTTCAAGCTGCGGCCCGGGCACCACGACGAGGTTGGCGGCATCCGGTGGCAGGCCGACGCCGTGCAGCGCCTCGCGCACGGTGTAGTCGAGATGGGCGCCGAGCGTGTTGACCGCAATGGTCTTTCCGGCGATGTCGGCAATCGATTTGATCGGGCTGTCTTCCAGCACGTAGAAGACGCTGCGCACTTGCCTGTTGATGCCGTTGCTTGGATAGGCGGCGACGAAGTCGTTGCCGCCGGAGATCGAATTGATCACCGCAGCGGTCGCGGCCGAGCCGAGATCGACGCTGCCGGAGGCGAGCGCGAACAGCGATTCCGGGCCGCCGCCGGAGTAGCCGACATTCTCCAGCTTGACGCCGACATCGTTGAAATAGCCGAGCGCCTCCGCCAGCTCATGCGGCGAGATGCTGCCGCGGCTGGCGAGGTAGCGCAACGTGACCGGCGCGGCTTGCGCAACGGCGAAGCGGGGCAGGCCGGCGGCGATGATGCCGGCGGCAAAGGGAGCGCCCGCAAGCAGGGAACGGCGAGTGATTGGCATGGGTCCGGTCTTTCCTGTTGGAGAGGGTGGTGCCTGTTGAAGAGGATGGTGAAGGCTGGTCAGTCGATGGGATTGCTCCAGCGGCAGAGCCGCCGCTGCAGGCTGACCAGCGCCTGGTTGGCGATCAGGCCGAGGCCGGCGAGGATGACGATCGCCGCAAACATCAGCGGGATCTGGAAGTTGTACTGCGCGTTCATCACCTGGAAGCCGATGCCCTTGTTGGCGCCGATCATTTCGGAGGCGATCAGCAGCAAGAGCGCCGTGGTCGCACTCAGCCTTAAGCCCACGAAGATCGACGGGACGGCCCCTGGAAGCACGACACGGCGAAACACGGTGAGCCGCGCGGCGCCATAGACCCGAGCCATCTCAAGCAGTTTCGGATCGACTTGCTTGACGCCGCTGATGGTGTTGAGCAGCAGCGGAAACAGCGTCGCCCAGAAGATGACGAAGACCTTTGATGCCTCCCCCAGCCCGAGCAGCAGGATGAACACCGGATAGAGCGCCAGCGCCGAGGTCTGCCGGAAGACCTGCAGGATCGGATCAAGCGCGGTTTCGACGGCGCGCACCTGGCCCATGAACAGGCCGAGCGGGATGGCAACCGCCACTGCCGCCGCGAAGGCGAGGCCGGCGCGCTGCAGGCTGATGGCGATGTCGCCGAGCAAGGTGCCACCGGCCAGACCGTTCCACAATGCGGTGACGATCGTGTCGATCGGCGGCAATACCGCAGCGTTCACCCATCCCGCGCGGCTCGATACCTGCCAGATCGCGAGGAAGCCGATCAGGATGCCGTAGCGGGACAGGAAGCGGACGACAGTCCGGTTGGCCAGGCGCGGGAAAACGGCGCCAAGGCTGGTTCTGCCGTCATGTGTACCGATCGTGACCCGCTGCTCGATGTGTTGCAAACTCATCGTCCTGCCCTTTGCTTTAAGAGAATCTATTCGGCGGCCAGCACCTTGGAGCGGCCGGCGGTCCAGGGGTTTTCCGGCCGCCTGAGGCCGAGATTCTCGCGCAGCGTCCTGCCTTCGTAGGCGGTGCGGAACAGGCCCCGGCGCTGCAGCTCGGGGATCACCAGGTCGACGAAGTCGTCGAGCGCGCCAGGCAGCCAGGGCGGCAGGATGTTGAATCCGTCGGCGGCGTCGTTGCCGAACCATTCCTCCAGCTGATCGGCGACCTGCACCGCGCTGCCGATGACGGTGTAGTGGCCGCGGGCCGTCGCCACCCACTGGTAGAGCTGGCGGATGGTGAAGTCGTGCTCGTCGGCAATCTGGCGGATCAGTGACTGGCGGCTCTTCATGCCTTCGGTTTCCTTGCTCGGCGGCAGCGGTCCGTCGAGCGGATACCCGCTGATGTCGAGCGTCTGGCCCGCCAGCCCGTTGAGCAGGGCCACGCCGTCCTCGGGCAGGATCAGGTCGTTCAGCTGCTGGTACTTGGCGCGGGCTTCCTCTTCGGTGCGGCCGACGAAGGGAGCTACGCCCGGCATGATTAGTACCTGTCCGGGATCGCGGCCGACCGCCGTCACGCGCGCCTTGATGTCGCGGTAGAACTCTTGCGCCGAGGCGAGATTCTGATGGGCGGTGAAGATGACCTCAGCCGAATGGGCGGCGAGCCTGCGGCCGTCCTCCGACTGCCCGGCCTGCACCACCACCGGGTGACCCTGCACCGGGCGCGGCACATTGAGCGGACCTTTGACGCTGAAATGCCGGCCCTTGTGGTCGATGTCGTGAAGCTTGTCCTTGTCGTAGAAGCGCCCCGACTTCTTGTCGCGGATGAAGGCATCGTCTTCCCAGCTGTCCCACAGCGCCTTGACCGTCTCGACATGCTCATGCGCCCGGGCATAGCGCTCGGCGTGGGCAGGCTGCGTCTCGCGATTGAAATTGCGCGCGGTCTCGTCGCCCGCCGAGGTCACGACATTCCAGCCGGCCCGGCCATTCGACAGCAGGTCGAGCGAGGCGAACTTGCGGGCGAGCGTATAAGGCTCCTCATAGGTGGTGGAGGCGGTGGCGATGAAGCCCAGATGCGTGGTGAGCGGCGCCAATGCGGCGAACAGCGTCACCGGCTCGAACCCGGCGATCTTGGCATTGCCGCCTTCGCGGGCGCCGAGGCCGACGGTCAGATTGTCGGCGAGGAAATAGGCGTCGAACAGGCCGCGCTCGGCGGTCAGCGCGAGCTGCCTGTGGAACTCGAAATTCGTCGCGCCGTCGGCCGGCGCGTCAGGATGGCGCCAGGCTGCGATGTGCTGTCCGCCACCGGGCAGGAAAGCACCAAGCTTGATCTGCCTGGACTTGCTGGATCTGGTCATTGCGGGTTCCTTCTGAGCTGTGCGGAAAGGGAATCGAGGGGCACTGACGGGTGTTCAGGCGGCAAGACCAACGCTGCGGGGCACCACCCGGCATGCTTCGGCGACCGCTTGCCTGGCGCGAGCATGGATGGCTTCGGACACCAGCACGCCGTTGGCGAAGTCCTTGTCGGAGGCGTAGATCGCGGTCGGCAGGGTCAGCGCCTCGAAAAAGCCGAACAGCGGCCGCAGCTGATGTTCGACAACCAGCGAATGACGATCGCCGCCGCCAGTTGCAGCAAGGATGACCGGCTTTCCCCTCAGGGATGACGGGTCGAGCAGGTCGAAGAAATGTTTGAAAAGCCCGGTGTAGCTGCCTTTGAAGGTCGGCGAGCCAATCACCAGGACATCGGCGTCCAACAATTGCTCGACGATGTTCCTGGCCGACGGATCCAGCTCGCCAATGCGCCTTGCCTGCGGGAAGGACCGACCGAGATCCTCGATGTCGAAAACGGTCGAGGCTGCACCGGTGCTGCTCGCCAGCTCCGCGACGATGTGGCCGATGAACGCCTTGGTCTTCGACGGACGGGTCAGGTTGCCCGACAGCCCCACCACCAGCTTTTTCGACATTTTGGGTTCCTCGCAAAACGGCTTCTGTGCATTAACTCTACTGAGTTTATAGAATTAGATCAGAAAGAAGATTTCAAAACGAACCCGCCAAGCGGATTGAGTTTGCGGCACATCGTCGTCGATTGGTTCTTTCGACGCGAAATGCGAACGCCGAGTTTGACAACGGCGCCTTGACCGCATTCCGGCCACGCGTTGATGATCTCAAGCACCAAAGCCATCGGCCCGGGGGATTCGCATGAAAACAGCCGTTCTGACGTATCTGCTGCTGGCCTGTTTGCTGGCTTCGTCGGCGCAGGCGGGATGGAAGCCGGTCGAGAAGGTCGAGACCTACGCCGTTTCAGGGCAAACCGGTCCCCAGCTCCACGCCTCGATGGGCGAGCGCGGGCCGATGATCGGCAAGGGCAAGGTCCGCGCCATGGCCTACACCAATTTCAAGCTGACCTGGGTCAGGGACTATCAGCGACAAGGCAACGCCTGCGTGCTGGTATCGGCGCGGCCGAAGCTCATCATAACCTACACCTTGCCCAAAACGTCCGGGCCGGTGCCGGCCGCCGTGCAGAAGAGTTGGGACGTTTTCGCCGCCGGCCTCGCCGCCCACGAAAAGGTGCATGGCGACCTCATCGTCGACATGGTCCGCAAGATCGAGACGGCAACCATCGGCCTGTCCGTCCCCGACGATCCCGGCTGCAGCAAGATCAGGACCGAAATGACCAGGCGGCTCGCCGAACTCTCCCAGGCGCAGCGGCAGGCAAGCCGCGATTTCGACCGGGTAGAATTCGCCCCGCGCGGCAATCTGCAGCATCTCATCGTTAATTTGCTGATGGGGCGGTAGGGGAATCATCGCAAAGCTGGCGGGACAGCGCCCCCCTCTGTCCTGCCGGACATCTCCCCCACTTGGGGGGAGATCGGCCGTCATCTTTGATTTCGCCAATCGCCAACCTCGAAAAAGAGGCGCTGTCGGCGGAACTGCCAATCTCGCCACTTGTGGGGGAGATGTCCGGCAGGACAGAGAGGGGGGCGCCGTAGAGCACAGGCCTCGCCTCACCCCGCCACCGGCGTCCACATCACATCCTCGACCCGCATCGCCCCCGTCGCCAGCATCACCAGCCGGTCGAAGCCGAGCGCGGCGCCGCTCGCCTGCGGCATTATGGTGAGTGCGGCGAGGAAGTCTTCGTCGATCGGATAGCGTTCGCCATAGATGCGCTCCTTCTCGTCCATCTCGAGGATGAAGCGCCGGCGCTGCTCGGCGGCGTCGGTCAGCTCGCCGAACGCGTTGGCCAGCTCGATGCCGCAGCAATAGAGCTCGAAGCGCTCGGCGACCCGCGGATCATCTGCGCTCGGCCGGGCAAGGGCGGCCTCCGAAATCGGATAGCCGTAAAGGATGGTGGCGCGCCCCTGCCCCAGCGCCGGCTCGATCTTTTCCACCATCACCCGGCTGAACAGATCTGCCCAATTGTCGTCGGGCGCGGTGCGTAAGCCCGCCTTGACCAGAGCCGCATGCAGCGCCTCCTGATCGGTACTGCCGTCGGCGGCCACCGTGGCCAGCAGGTCGATGCCGGCATGGCGCATGAAAGCATCGGCGACGCTCAACCGTTCGGGCTCGGCGAACGGATCGGCCGCGCGGCCGCGAAAGGCGAAACGTTTTGCACCCGCGCGCTCGGCGGCCAGCGCGATAAGCCCGGTGCAGTCCTTCATCAGGCTCTCATAGGTCTCGTTAGCCCGGTACCATTCGAGCATGGTGAAGGACGGATGATGCAACGGGCCGCGCTCGCGGTTGCGATAGACGGCGCTCAGGCTGAAGATGCGCGTCTCGCCGGCGGTGAGCAGCTTCTTGCAGGCGAATTCCGGCGAGGTGTGCAAATAGAGCGGCAGACGCTGTCCGTCCGGCCCGATCGCCTCGGTGGCGAAGGCCGACAGATGCGCCTCGTTGCCGGGCGAGACCTGCAGCGCCGCCGTCTCGACCTCGATGAAATCGCGGCTGGCAAACCAGTCGCGCAGGGCCGCAGTGATGGCATTGCGCAGGATCAGCCGCGGCCGCCTGTCGGCGTGAACATCAGGCGTCCACCAGGGCGAGGCGGCGGTCATGACGACAGGATTTGCATGGAGGACTGGCGATTGCCGCCAAGATGCGCTAGGCCGCACCGAACGGCTCCCGCAGCCGATTTGCGCCGTTCGGCGCTCCCAGGCCAGTCAACGCTCTTAGGAATAAAGCCCGTGAAGGTCATCGCCAGTTCCCTACGCAAAGGCAATGTCGTCGAAAAGGACGGCAAGCTCTATGTGATCCTCTTTGCCGAAAACATCCATCCGGGCAAGGGCACGCCGGTTACCCAGCTCGACATGCGCCGTATCTCCGATGGGGTGAAGGTTTCGGAGCGCTACCGCACCACAGAGCAGGTCGAGCGCGCCTATGTCGAGGAGCGCGAGCACACCTTCCTCTACCGCGACGCAGAAGGCTTCCATTTCATGAACCCGGAAAGCTACGACCAGGTCGCGGTGCCGGAAAGCGTGGTCGGCGAGATGGCGCCCTATCTCAAGGAAGGCATGGCGGTGCAGGTTTCCCAGTACAATGGCATCGCCATCTCGCTGGTGCTGCCGCAGCGCGCCACCTTCGAGGTGGTCGAGACCGAGCCGGTGACCAAGGGCCAGACGGCGTCCTCGTCCTACAAGCCGGCAACACTGTCCAACGGCGTGCGCACGCTGGTGCCGCCGCACATCACCGCCGGCACCCGCGTGGTGGTGATGACGGCCGATGGCGCGTATGTGGAGCGCGCCAAGGATTGAGGCTGGTGGATCGCTTGCGGGCGACAGGCCTCGCGTGCTGGAAGCAGGCTGGGCGCGCGGCGGCTAGTAGCGGGAGCAAATCGCGTACACAGCTGCCAGGTATGTGAATGCAATCGTGACGTAGGAGACCGCGAGTTCGGCCACGATGGAGGTGATTTGAAGCAGCGTCACCGGAAAACCCTTTGTTAACCCTAGCTCGCACATACGCGTTAATCCTGTCTCTTAACAGTCCCCTATAAGTTAAGTATCGGTGAGCGAGGCCCGCCACGGCGCCTGATCGTCGCAGAATGCCAAAGTAGAGGCCCAACCCGCGTTTGCCCCATGCCATGACGCGCCGGGAAGAGTCTGCTTCACTGGACTGTGCAGCGGGTTTACTGGACAGTGCAGCGGGGAATTCAGCCAAGGATGAAACCCGCTATCAGAACCGTAAGGATCATCGACAGCGGAACGGCAAGAAGGCAGCACGCCTCTAACCTGTTGATTTGCCAACGGTTCATCAAGCGCTTCCCAGTTGGTTTCCTATCTAAACGGGCAAACCGGGACGGCAGTTCCACGGAAATGCCCGGCGTCATCCACGCCAGTTCATCGTGCTGATTGGCGCCAACCCTTATTCCCGGTCATCCAGCGGGCACGCGCCAGATGCGTCGCCCAGGCCCGGAATGCCCGTTCCGGCTCCTGGTTCGGATCAATATGCAGAACGCTGCGGGCGACCTCACGCCAATCGGCGCCGTCCGCCGAAGCATCGAGCAGCCGCATGTAAGTCAGCATGCAGTGCTCGTCATACGCGGTCAGCACCGAAGACGTCGGCGCCACGTCTGCGAAATCAGGGTCTAGCGGTGGCTTTGGCATGGCGATCTACCAGCAATGGCGCACCGTAACAGGCCGTCGAGAAGCCCGCGCCCTTCAATTGGAGGACGCTGGCCGATCGAGGCCCGCTGCGCGCCCCGAAAATCAGGATGCGGCTTAGCTACATTCGCTTCTGGGGCTTTAGATGAGCCCATAGCACTGCGGCGGCAAACAAGAGCGCAAAAATAAGCGAGACATTAGAAATCGGATGGGTGCTGGACACAGCCGCCGCTGCCGCAACAATGCCGACGATCGCTAAGATTGCCCCCAAAACAACGCCCATGAAACGCATTGCCAACCCTCACATCTCTTGGTCAGGCAGGCAGCCTCTGATGGCATGACAAGTTCATAGCGCCCGCCCCGTTTGCCCTCTACCCCCGCGGCCGCCGCATCAGCATCATCCCGTAATGCACCGCCAACAAATCCAGCCCGATCTTGAGCAGTTTAGAGACCACATCCCGCGGCTCGCCGGTCTGTTCGGCCAGGCTTTTTACCGTTTCGCCGGCGCAGCAGACTTTTTGCACCACGCCCGACACCTCCCAATGCGCAAGCGCCCTGGTGGCGTCGGCATAAGAGCGGCCGGCGGACAGGATGCGGTCGGCAACGCCGCCGCCGATGCGGCCACCGTCGACGCGCTCGGTCAGCGCCATCGGCTTGACACCGTCCTGCGCCGAGACACGAAAATCCTCGCGGTAGCGCATACCCGCCTCGCGCTGCTGGCGCGACAGCGAGGTGATGCCGGTCAGCGGGTCGACATTGCGCACCCGCACAATGCCGCCGGTCGAGCTGTCATTGGAAACCTCATAGATGCGCTTCGCCTCCAGCGTGCCGGTCGCCAGCCGCTTGCGGCCGAAGGCGTCGTCCTTCAGCGCGAAATCATGGCCGACCTCCTTGCGGATGCGCACCTGCTCGGCCTCGCCTTTTGCCAGTTTGGGTGCCTTCGGCGCCTTGACCTTGGCGGTCTTCTTGCTCATGGACAGTCTCCTCGTTTGATTTGCTGCCTTTGCAGAACCTGGGTTCCTCGCCCCCACGCAGTGGGGGAGAGGAACCAGGCCGCCGTGCTTGGCGAGAAGAATCTCGACCGATGCCGCTCACGCTGCATCCGCGAGAGCCGTACGGCGATGGTCGCAGAATCGTGCCGCGTGATAGGCGCAGTAGCTTTTCAGCGGCCGCGTGCGCAGGCCGCAGCACAGCATGTCCAGTGCCGGCCGGCTGCCCGGTGCGTCGTTTTCGGGACCTTCCTTGAGCGTCAGATCGAGCGGCGCGCGGCAGCGGTTGAACAGGCAGTCGATGAAGCGCATGGCCGCGACATGCGGCGGGCGCCCGACGGCTGCAACGGCGCGCGGTGCCGGCACCTTGAGGGCCTCGGGCCCGTGGATCTCGCGCACGAACTGGCGCTGCGGCAGCCAGACCGGCGGCGCCAGCCTGGCCGGGGTGCGGGCGATGCTTTGCAATTCCGTGTCGGTATAGACGGGCATGATGTTGATCCATTGAAAGGTTGAGTAGATGCCGAAGCTGCGTCCCTCTCCCGTTCACGGGGAGAGGATGCCGGCAGGCAGGTGAGGGGCAGCGCGACGTCGCCGATTGCCTCTCCCCAGGTCATTGCCGGCACTGCCCGAGCAGCCCAGCGATGGTGCCGCCCCGCCTGCCGGCACGGGGAGAGGGACGCAACTCCGGCGGCCGAGCTTCGCCTCGGCCGCCTCGCTTGTGGCGCCGGAAACCGCCCTGCCCGTGCACCGGTCGAAGACGATGACCGTGCCGTCCTCGGTGCGGATGCACGAAAGGCCGGCATTGCACTTGCGGAAATTCGTGGCCGGAGCCGTGCGGGGAACGGCTCCGGCCGTTCCGGTAGCCTGCGATGACGGCAGGGTGACCGGAGCCGAGGCGCTAGCCTCGGGCTTCGTCCCGGCCGGGGAGGAGGGCAGCCGGGACGGATGGGAAAACGGGATGGAGCGACGTGACTTGTGCATGGCCGTATATAAGCATAACTCAAAAAATTATGCAAGCCATTCTTGCATGGACGAAACCGATTCTTATGTTTCAGATGGCGCCATGGCGAAAACCTCATTGTCGATCAAGGTCGGGGCGGCGATCCGCAAAGCGCGCAAGCAGCGCGGCCTGGTGATGCGCCACATTGCCGAGCACAACGACACCGACGTCGCCGCCGTCGGCAATTGGGAAACCGGCCGCAACCTGCCAAAAACCGAGAACCTGCTGAAGACCGCCGCCTTCCTGCGCGTCGACCCGGTGGCGCTCGGCAAGGGCGAAGTCGTCTTCCTCGACGACGCCGACAATGTCGCCGACGCCGAGATCGTCACCGACGCCGCCCCCCTGCCCGCCGGCCCGATGGACATCGAGCTTCTCGGTGCGGCGGTCGGCGGCGACGACGGCGACTTCACCTTCAACGGCGAGGTCGCCGGCTATGTCCAGCGTCCGCCCGGCATCCCCCATTTGCGCAAGGTGTTCGCGCTGCATGTGCTCTCCGACTCGATGGTGCCGCGCTACGAGCCCGGCGAGATGCTCTATTGCGGCGGCCGCGACGCCGTGCCCGGCGACCACGTGGTGATCGAGATGTTCCCCGAGGAACACGAGCGCAACGGCAAGGCTTTCATCAAAAAACTGGTTAAGCGCACCGCCGCCGAGCTGGTCGTCGAGCAGTACAATCCGCCGAAGACGCTGACCTTCAACCGCTACGCAATCCAACACGTCTGGCGCGTCATCCCGCTCAAGGAACTGCTGGGGTACTAGGGCGGCGGCGGAGCGCGCTCCCTTCTCCCCCTGTGGGGCAGGGCAATCGCATTTGGATTCTTACGAAGATGGACCCCCACCCTAACCCTCCCCACAAGGGGGAGGGAACGCTGCCGCGCGCCTTTACTTTCCCCTTGGCGCCGAAAGGCAGGCAATTTGCCGAGGTCAGCGCCAACGGAAGTCTCCCTCCCCCTTGTGGGGAGGGGTTAGGGGTGGGGGTACATCGTAGAGCGAAAGCCTCGGCTTTCCACCTGCGATAGCCCTGCCCTGCGGGGAGAGGGCGTCTCCGCCATCAAGCCCGCCTGGATCTCTCCAGCGGAATCTCGCGCTCGCCAAGCATTCGCGCTTCGGCGCGGCGCTGCTGCTGCTCGTCGATGAACGCCGCCTGGATCGAGATCGCCGCGCCCGGCAGCCCGTCGGCGCGGCAGGCCGAGCAGCGAAGGCGCCCCGAAAGCGCCGCCAGCGGCGTCTGCGCGGTCACCCCGAAGCGCTTCAGCTCCGCCGGCTTCCACCATCTGTTGCGGCCGCAATCGATACACTCGACCGCGATCGAGACGACCTCGGCGATCGTCGCTTCCTTGCCCGGCAATGCCATCGTCCCTAGCGCCTCAGTTCCTGTTTTGTTCACATCATTAGGGGTTTTTCCCGAAGAGTCGAGTCAGTTCCGCTCACACCCTGCAAAAGTTTAACTTGTGTCAATTTTTGAGTTATGCTTATATATCGTATCGACGGATAACGCCGCCGCGCACGATCGGATAGGCGGCAGGACCGGGCATCCGCCGCGGCCGCCAACAAGGAGACGAAGATGGACGCTCTCTCCGCCCAGTTCGCCCGCGATTGCGGCTATACCGGCGACAGTCCGGCCATGCTGGCGGCCTTCGCGGCCATCCGTCTCGACGGCATAGGCAAGGCCCGCCTGGGCCATGACCAGCGCAAAGCGATTGTCGACCGGCTGAAGCATGGCGAGGCGCTGTTCCTGGCGGCGATCCGCCCGGCGCAGTCGGCCGAGGAGGCGATCGAGGACGCCGCCCGCTTCATTGCGCTGTTTCGCAACATGCCACGCTGGCGCCAGGAAAGGCGCGGCGCCGATCTCGCCCGCGCCAGGCAGCAGCGGCTCCTGGCGCGCTTCTTTCGCCGCTACGGCCACCGCCTCTGGGCACGGCAGGCGGCGTAAGCTGGAGGTCGCCGACGCCATCAGCCGCGAATGCCTGGCGCCGGTCGCCCGCGACGCGCCTGTCGCGCATAGCTGGACCGCACTTGCCGTCACCAAATCCACACCGTATGTCCACTCGATGGGCGAGATCAAATTCCGTCGCGCGCAAGCGCACGATCTGCCGGCGATTGTCGCACTGCTTGCCGACGATGCGCTCGGTGCTGGTCGGGAGGACCCGTCGACGCCGCTCGCGCCGTCCTACCTCGATGCGTTCCGAGCAATCGAAGCCGATCCCAACCAGGTGCTAGCCGTGGCTGTCGAAGCCGGGCAAATGATCGGAACCCTGCAGCTCAGCTTCATTCCAGGTATTTCCAGGAAAGGCGCCTGGCGCGGCCAGATCGAAGGCGTTCGCGTCGCGCGGCAATGGCGGTCTCGCGGCGTCGGCAAGCAGATGATCGAATGGGCGGTTGAAGAATGCCGTGCACGCAACTGCAGCTTCGTTCAGCTCACGACCGACAAGAGCCGACGGAAGGCGCACGCTTTCTACGAGGGCCTCGGTTTCACCGCCAGCCATCTCGGCTACAAGATGGCGCTGTAGCGCTCGATCGGCTGATTGCCGAAGTCGGCGCTGCCCCTTGCATGTTCGGATTGCGGCTATTTGTGCAAGATAGCTGTACTCCCCGACGGATGGCCGTCCGCCGGGGAGTGGACGGATGGGACCGTACGCCCCTTGGTGTGAGCCGCGGATGAGCAAGGTCCATTCGTTCTCACATTGGTCCTGAACAGATGATGGGGAGCAAGTCCCGCATGCAAGGCAAGGTATTGTCCGAACCGAATGCGACGCCGCCAGTCTATGCCGGCATCGACGTGTGTAAAGAGTGGCTGGATGTCTACGTCCATCCGGCCGGCAAGAGCTTCCGCGTCGCCAATGACAGTGGCGGACTGCGGCGGCTGAAGCGCCTGCTCGGCGAGCTTGCGGTGAGGCGGGTGGTCCTGGAGGCGACGTCCAAATACCATCGGGCGGCGCAACGCTCGCTGCACGAGGCGGGATTGGCCGTGGCCGTCGTCAACCCGCTGCGCGCTCGGCTCTTTGCCGAAGCCTGCGGCCAGCTCGCCAAGACCGATAGGATCGACGCCAGGCTGCTGGCCTTGATGGGGGTCGCACTCGAACCGGCCGAGACGGTACCGGCTTCGCTTGCGATGGAAGCATTGCAGGAAATCGTCGGCGTGCGCGGTGCCGCCAGTGCCGAACGCACCGCGCTCATCAACCGCTTGGCGACACTCCAAAGCCCCTTTCTGCGCGCCGAACTCAAGCGCAGACTGCGGATGATCGAACGCCACCTCGTCCGTCTCGAAACCGAAACCGCTCGCCTGATCTCGGCCGACCCCGCCCTTGCCCGCCGCCACGCCATCTTGGTGTCGATCCCGGGCATTGGCCCGATCACGGCCACCGCGCTGCTGGTCGGTCTCGCCGAGATGGGCACGCTCAACGCCAAACAGGCGGCCATGCTGACCGGCCTCGCCCCCGTCGCCCACGACAGCGGGCCGCGTCAGGGCCGCCGTGCAATCAAAGGCGGACGCAAGGCTGTCAGAAACGTCCTCTACATGGCGGCGCTGTCGGCAAGCCGCTACAACAAGGACCTTGCCGCCTTCGCCGCACGCCTGCGCAACGCCGGAAAGGCCGCAAAGGTCATCCTCGTCGCCGTCATGCGAAAGCTCGTCGTCATGGCCAACGCACTCATCGCCCAAGACCGCTTCTGGAGCCCAATCGCCCCTTGACAACAAACACAGATGCTCATCCGCCTGCCGGCACCTTCTCCCCGTATAGTGACGGGGCGAAGGGGGCTGTCCGCAACCTCGGCACTTTCCTGCAACGTTGGTGATTGGCGAAACCATCGATGAGAGCGTCCTTCTCCCCGTCCCTATACGGGGAGAAGTGCCCGGCAGGGCGATGAGGGGCAGCGCAAACCTCAAGCGATTGCCCTCCACCTGCCCTCCACGCTCCTTGACAATCCACCCGCAATGTTCTCTTTATGTTCCATACAAACCTCAAGACATGCGGCGTTCGAACCGCCGCGGGCGAACGGGCCGGATGGAAGCCAACATCCTCCACGCGGATCTGGATGCCTTCTATGCCTCGGTCGAACAGTTGCTCGACCCGGCCCTGCGCGGCAAGCCGATCGCCGTCGGCGGCGGTGTGGTGCTGGCCGCTTCCTACGAGGCCAAGGCCTTTGGCGTGCGTGGCGGCATGCCGGGGCGGCGCGCCCGGGAACTCTGCCCCGGGCTGATTTTCGTCGGCGGCCATTTCAAGGATTATCAGCGGCTCGGCGACGCGGCCATCAAAGTGCTTGGCGATTTCACGCCGATGGTCGAGCGGATCTCCATCGACGAGGCCTTCGCCGACGTCGCCGGCTGCACCCATCTGTTCGGTCCGCCGGCCGAGATCGCCACAACCATCCGCCGCCGCGTGCGGGCGGAGCTCGGTCTGCCGATCTCGGTCGGCGTGGCGCGCACCAAGCACCTGGCCAAGATCGCCTCGCAAGTGGCCAAGCCCGACGGGCTGGTGGTCGTCGATCCACGCCACGAGTTGGCGTTCCTGCACGATCTGCCGGTCGAGCTGATGTGGGGCGTCGGCCCGGTCACCAGGGAGCGGCTGGCCGGCATCGGTGTGCGCACCGTCGGCGAACTGGCGAAGACGCCTGGCTGGTCGCTGGAGCGCCTGCTCGGGCCGGCGGCGGGCGAAAAACTCAACGCGCTGGCCTGGAACCGCGATCCGCGCAAGCTCGAGACGCAGCGCCGGGCGCGATCGGCCGGCGCACAATCGGCGCTCGGCAGGAAGCCGGCCGAGGCAAAAATCTTCGTGCCGGCGCTGCTGCATCTGGCCGACAGGGTCGCCACCAGGCTGCGGGCGAAATCACGGCCCGGCCGCACGGTGGCGGTCCGCGTCCGCTTTGCCGATCTGCGCTCGGTGACCCGCTCGATCTCCCTCGACCAGCCGATTTCGGCAACCGCCATGCTGGCCGAAATCGCCGAGGCGCTGGTGCGCAAGGTGCTTGTCGATCATCCGCACGAAAAGACCATCTCGCTGCTGGCGATCGCCGTCTCGCATCTGGAAAAGCAACCGGCCCTGCAGCTGGAACTGCCGCTCGGCCTCGATGACGACGGGCGCCGCCCCGGCACCAGGAAGGGCGCGGCGCGCTGGACCGCCGACCGCGCCATCGACAAGATCCGCGACCGTTTCGGCTGGGAGGCGGTCGGCTATGCCTCGGTCGCGCTCGGGCAGTCGCGCTCGGTCCCCGACGCGTTTCGAGAGCTGGCCGAAAAGGAATTGTGAGCCGCGATTACTCTTGGTCGCAAATCGCCGGAATGACGTTCTTGGATCCAGTTCGTTGTGCACCGGTTTTTGGCATCAACCGGATAGGGCAGCACCCGCTCGCAAATTTTCTGCGTCTTCTGGTCGTCAGACCAAAAGCGTTGCGCCGCCCCAGGCGATCAGGACGATGCCGGCCGCCCGGCCAACCCGCTGGCCGGCAGGAAACGCCTTTTCTACCAGCACCAGAATGGCGAGCCCGGCAACCCACACCAGGTTCATGATGCCCCCCACGAACAACAACGCCATCAGCATCCAGCAGCATCCGACACAAAACGCCCCGTGCAGTGCGCCCAAAACGCAGCGCGCCGAGTGCGTGGGGACGCCAGTGTCGGGCAAGGAACGCCGTCGGTGCCCGGCAATGCGACAGGCAGGCGTTCTTGAGCGGCGAGAGCTGATAGAGGCCCGCGGCGATCAGGACGATGGCTGAAAGCCAGCGGCTTTGTGAGCTCATCAGCGTCGCGGAAGCGAAGGCTTCGCGTTCGAGCAGCCGATGCAACGCGGTCGCCGCAACGGAGAACCCCAGCCAGACCAGGAGGTAGCCTGCCATAAATACGCCGGTGGGCGCGAGCTTGTCCTGGATCTGGCCCTGTGCGAGCGCATGGCGATGCACGCTCGCATAGAGCAGGATGGTCGGCGCCGCGCTCGGCGACATCATGGCGATCATCATGACCCACCACATGGCGATCATCAGCGCCCAGTTCGCGGCCCCCCAGACCCGCGGTTCCGTCGCTGCGGCCATCGCGCTCATGTCCATGCCGGGCATGTCCATGCCAGACATATTCATGCCAGACATATCCATGCCGGGCATATCGGAGGTCACGCCGGCAGTTTGCTGGTGGGGGAACAGCGCGAGCCTCGACATCTCCCACGCATTCATGCCGAGCCCTGCACCGGCGACGATGTAAAGCCAGGCCAGCAGGCACAGCGCCACCACGCCCGCAATCGTGATGACGCGGTCGCGTCTGAGCAGGCGTTCCAGTGGCGACGCGCCGTTCATGCGAGGCGTCAGGCCCGCACCACCCCGTGATTGTTGAGATGCAGCCGCGCGAACTGGCCGTAACTGTCCTTCGTGGTCACCTGAACCGGGCCGCTGGTTGTGCTCGAAGCACTGCCGATCTCGGCGACCGCATATTCGAAGCCGTTCGGCAACACGATCTGCGCGCGCGAGTCCGCACCCGTCACCTTGTTGCGGATCGGTTCGCCGACCGTTTCGATGTAGTCCTTGACGAAGATGCGGCCCCTGCGGCCGTCAATATCGAGGTCGAGATCGATCTTCGTGAACACCGGCTCATTCATTTTTGTCACGGTTGAGGCGTAGACGGCGAACATCGTCGCGAACGGGTCGGTGTCCTGGCCGGTCATGATGCGCAGCAGCGCGTTACGCTGCCGGTCGGTTGCATTCTCGTCGACGAAAGCGATGGCTTCGCCATTGCCTTCGTGGATCGCGCCAGGCCATTTGAAGATCGCGGCGATCCGCAGGCCATCGAGAGCGGTTTCGCCATGATGACCCTCATCGATCTGAATGCCGGCAACGGCATGGCAATGGCCTTTGTCGGGCAACGCATTGAATTGACAGTTGCAGCCATATTCGCAGGTGCAATTGACGAGTTCGCGTCCCTTGATTTCCCAAGACGTCACGCTGTCCTCCCTGATGTCGAAATATTAGACCATCAACATACACCTGGACTCTTCCCTCTCAAAGGCGCACCCTTAAAAATGCGAAACCCAAGCGAGAGTTTCGTCCAATGCTTCACATGCTTGACTTGCGTCGGTGATTGTCTGACCTATCCGGATACTTCCGGCTGGGCAGACCTCATATTGTGTCGCCTATCCGTGATCAGGCTACGGCCTAAGGCACGTTGCAGCCCGTTCCGGATCAACTGGGAGGTAAACAACATGCCTGATTTTCAGCGCAGAGAACTTCTTGTTCAAGGAAGCGCGGCTCTTGCCGCAATTGCTGCTCTCTATACCTCGCGTCGGGCTTACGCTTTTCCAACACGGCCGAGCGAGGAGGTTATTGCGTGGCTGGACCAGCCGACCGAAAATCCCGATCCGGTCGGTATCCAGAAGCAGCTTGTCTGGGAGGATTTGGATAGCTGGATAACTCCAAACCACAAGTTCTTCAGCATCTCGCATTTCAACCGGCCAACGATCGACGAGAAGACATGGTCCATGGAGATCGGAGGCCTGGTCAAGAAGCCCTTGAAATTGACGCTCGCCGACATCAGGGCGCGACCGCGGCAGGAGGTCGTTTTCACAGTGGAATGCTCGGGCAACCACGGGTTTCCCTTTTTTACCGGCGGCATCGGCAATGCCCGCTGGGCAGGGACGCCGCTCGCCCCGATCCTCGAGGAAGCCGGCGTTATGGAGAAGGGCATCGAGGTCGTCTTTTTCGGTACTGACAAGGGCGAGGTCCCGATACGCGACGTCAAGATGCAGCAGAACTTCGCTCGCAGCATGTCACTCGCCGACGCGATGAATCCCGACAATCTGCTCTGCTATGAAATGAACGGAGCCGCCTTGCCGCCGGCCAATGGTTTTCCGCTGCGGCTGATTGCTCCCGGCTGGTACGGGATCGCCAACGTCAAGTGGCTGGAACGCATCGAGGTTCGCGACACCCGCTTCATGAGCCTTCTGATGGCCCGTGACTATGTCACCATCCGGGAGGAAGAGCACAACGGCGAGACCGTGTGGACCGAGAACTCAGTCGGCCGGGCACGGATAAAGTCCGCGCCTGCAAAGGTCACCCGGAAGGATTCAGACTACCGCGTCATTGGGGCAGCTTGGGGGGCACCGATCGACCGGGTCGAAGTGCAAATCGATCAAGCGCCATGGGCACCGGCGACCATTGACCGCAGCGAGGAGGCCGAGCACGCCTGGAAGATTTGGTCCCTGGATTGGGCAAATCCCTCTCCTGGAGAACACACGGTGACCTCGCGCGCGGTCAGCACCACGGGACAAGTTCAACCGGCAATGGACGATCCCTTGATTGCCAAGAAACACACATACTGGGAAAGCAACGGCCAGGTGACGCGCCGCGTGCGTGTCGACTAAGAACTACGCGGGAAGGTGAAGCAGGCAGCGCCTGATCGCAGACTGTTTGTCCAAGCAATCTTTAGGTCCGCTTCGGCAGGCAAAATGGACGCGCATCGTAGATGCCCGGAACGACCGCTTCGGGTGGACTGGCGCGATTCGTCTCGTCCATGGGGACATGGGACGGCCGGAATACTGGAAATCGGTCCCCAGCGTCAGCCCTTGGATGCCGTGATGACCAGCGCCGGCATGTCGAAAGCGACGGCGCCGACCGCTGTCACGAAAGGCATAAGTGCTCGCTCGGCCTCCTCCAGAAGCCGCTTAAACTGCTCGTTGTCCAAAAGTCCGCCCAACGTCCAGATGCAGGCTCTTTCAGTCGAGATCAGCGACTCGATCGAGGCAAAACGGACCGTTCCGCGGTGCCGCTTCACCTCGGCATGCTCTATGCCTGCCTTCGCGCAGAGCGAGAGCAGTAACTCTGCATTGCCGAGAGCAAAGGGCGCGCGGAACGCGTTCGCAACGTCGCTTCCAAACAGCCGTTCAAGCATAGCCGCCACTGCGGCATAGCCGGGCGACTGGTCGAGCGAGTCGCAGACCGCGACGGCGAGCCGGCCGCCGGTCTTAACCACGCGCAGCATTTCCCGCAGTCCGGCTGCTCGATCCTCGAAGAACATCAGGCCGAACTGGCTGACTGCGGCGTCGAAGCTTTCATGCGGGAAAGGAATCTGCTCGGCGCGCCCTTCTCGCCAGTCGATGCGAGTGCTTTTGCGGCGGGCAACGCAAAGCATATCGGGATTGGGGTCAAGCCCGACCACCTTGCCCTCCGCGCGAACGCGGTCGAGGGCCGCGAGCGCCAGCACACCCGTACCGCAGGCGATGTCGATGACGCGGTCGCCCCTCCCTATTCGCGCCTCGGCGGCGACGATGGGCCCCCATTGTCGGAACAGCGCTGGAACGAACAGTGAGTCGTAGATTTCAGCCGGAGTTTTCGATGTCTTACCCCGGTGGGTCTGGACCGCCGCGTCCACAGATCCCGGCGTGGCACCTTCAAGGAACACTGCGTTGGATCGGGCTCCGGCGACGCGAAGCGCCTTCAGCGGCTCGTATTCAGGCGATGAGTACCAGCGCTTGGCATGCTCGGCGTCGGCAAATTCGACGATGACCGGATAGACCGGCTGCCAGTCTCCTTCGACAAGGTCGGATTTCCCGCCCAGCACCAAATAGCGCCCTCCATATTGTTCAACCGTTGCAAAGACCCCTGCCAGATACTGCTCGACTTTGGCTTGGTCGGTGATTTCACGCACGTCGAAGAAGCAATAAGTAGACATGGCCGACCTCCGTTGATCGCATGGACTGCACGGGATGCGCGGTGGATATGCTGTCCGGCGCATAGTAGACTTGGCCATGGGCACGCTCCATGACCCAGCGTCTCAATCGCTTGCCGCAGCGTCCGTTCTTGCGCCATCGCCTGGGCGGCCACCGGAAGAGGCCGTTGCCGATGCCGCACCTTCGGCGGTGCCGGACAAGGATGTGCTTTCAGATGTGCTGCGCGTGATAAAGCTCACCGGCGCGCTTTTCTTCTGGGTCGATGCCTCTTCGCCCTGGAGTGTGGAAGTGCCGCGGGCGGATTCATTTGCCCATCTCATCCTGCCGCGCGCCCAACACGTGATTTCCTACCACATAATCACCCAGGGATCGGGCTCGGTCAGCATCGATGAGGGTTCGCCGATGGAGTTTGCCGAAGGCGATATACTTGTGATCCCGCATGAGGATTCATACGCAATGTGCAGTGCGCCCGGAGTGCGATCAGGTTTGAGCCCGGAAGATTCGCTCGATTTCTTTCGCGCCATGGCGGCTGGACAACTGCCTTTCGTGGTCAACGAAGGTGGCGACGGCCCCCTCCTGACAAGATATGTCTGCGGTTTTCTTGGTTGCGATGCACGGCCGTTCAATCCTCTGCTCGGGGCCCTTCCTCCGCTGATACGCATTCGGCGTGCGGCCGGCGCACCGAGCGATCTGCTCGACCGGCTGATCGAGCTAACGCTGGCAGAGGTGTCCGTTCAACGGCCTGGCGCTGAATGCATCCGCCTGCGCCTCAGCGAACTGATGTTCGTTGAGGTCGTTCGCCGCTATCTTGAGGCACTGCCGCCGGAGCAGACCGGCTGGCTGGCCGGCTTGCGCGACCCCGCCGTAGGCAGGGCTGTTGCGCTCGTCCACGAGCATCCGGCGCGTGGCTGGACAATTGAAGAACTCGCTCGCGAAACCGGCGTCTCGCGGTCAGTCCTTGCGGCCCGCTTCACGCGTCTCGTCGGCTGCCCACCGATGCAATATCTCACGCGATGGCGCGTGCAACTGGCCGCACGACTGCTCACTGATGGGCTGGCCAAAGTCTCGACGGTCGGACGTGATGTCGGCTACGAGTCCGAAGCGGCCTTCAGCCGGAGCTTCAAGAAGCTCGCGGGCGTCTCGCCGGCTGGCTGGCGCGGCGGCCGGCGCGGATAGCCGGGCGGCCGGAGGCCAATTTGAGGAACACAATATGCCCCGACAGACGCCTCCGCGCGCCATCTCCGCACCATTTCCAGCCCTCCCCTACCCCTCCACCGTGCTGATCTCCGCATCGACCAGGCACCAGGGCGCGTAGCGGAAGTCGCGGATCTGGACGACCCGCTCGTCCCGCCATTCGACCAGCATGAAGCCGCGGACGGCGCCGTCCGGCTCCTGCGGGTTGCGGATCAGGATCGCCGGCCGGCCGTCGACGAAGCCCAGTGACAGCGCCCAGTCGGTCGCGCGGTCGTAATTGCCGAAATAGGTCGACACTTCGGCCTTGCCGCGCAGGCGGAGGCG
This sequence comes from Mesorhizobium sp. WSM4842, assembly GCF_055901575.1. Classification (NCBI taxonomy): domain Bacteria; kingdom Pseudomonadati; phylum Pseudomonadota; class Alphaproteobacteria; order Hyphomicrobiales; family Phyllobacteriaceae; genus Mesorhizobium; species Mesorhizobium sp. WSM4842. The sequence goes on along the minus strand of NZ_CM148372.1, from coordinate 3,336,692 downwards.
GTTGACGACTTCGAGCTGGATGTCCTCGGCGATCAGCGCCCTGACCGCGTCGAAGTCACGCGCGTTGAACAGGTCGACATAGCGGCGCAGCCGCCGCTCGTCATCGGCGTCGAGCCTGGGCGCGGCCACCTGTTCGGGCTCGGCTGCCAATATGCGCAGCTGCGCCCGCCCGCGATGCAGCGCCGCCTTGGTCGCGGCCAGCGTCGCACCGGTCACCTCGCAGGTCTCGTGCAGGGAAAGGCCGAGCACGTCGACCAGGATCACGGCGCCGCGCTGCGCCACCGAAAGCTGCATGAAGCTGCGCAGGCCGGTCGCCGCGGCGAGCCTGCTGTCGGCGCTGCCGGAAGAATCCTCGATCGTGGTCATGTCGGTCTCGGTCATGCGCGACCTTTCCCGATGGCGCCGGCGCAGATGGTCCTGCGCGGCATTGTGGGCGATGCGAAACAGCCATTGCTCGGGCCGCTCGATCGCCAGGCTACCGTCGACCGCCTGCAGCGCCTTCAGCAGCGTCTCCTGCACGATGTCCTCGCCGTCGATCACCGAACCGGCCATGCGGGCGCAGTAGCGGTGCAGTTTGGGACGCAACCCTGAGAGCATCGCCTCCAGCGCCGGCCGGTCGAATTTTTGTGGGATCATGGCGTCCATTCTATCCGGCTTTGCCGTCCTCAAGCACATGGTAGTTGCCGATGATTCTGGCAGGCGATCGCTTGACCGGGGTAGAGCGTCGCCCCGCATGGTTTTGCGTGAACGCCTCGAAGGCCGCAAGCCCGGTCAGCGCGGATGGTTCATTTCCCTCGCCGACGACGTGGATGAACTCGCCGTCGTCCAGTTCGAGCACGAGATAGCGCACGCTCTGCGGCGCCGTCTCATCCAGCGCCTCGAATACCTTTGCCACCAGCGCGCGATTCTCTTCCAGCGCGGTGTCTTTTACGCTGTAGCGAATGAGTTTGTAGCCCATGGTTCGTCTCCTGATTGGTTGGTCTGAGCAGAAGACGTTTGGCGTTCCCGAAAAGATTCTCACAGGCTATGAATCTTTTCGGCCGCCCGGATCGTCTTCCACCTGTGGACGGCTACGCAGCAGCTATCGAGGAGCAGGAGAGACGACCATGCACATCCAGTTTGCCGAATTGCCGGTATTCGACCAGGACCGCGCCAAGGCGTTTTACACCAGGCATTTCGCCTGCAAGGTCGCGGCCGACGAGAAGATGGGCGATAGCGGCTGGCGCTGGATCGAGCTGAAATTTCCCGGCGCCGTGACGAACCTGCATTTCGTGAGGCGCGCCGACGACACGCCAGGCGCGGAGCCGGTGCTGGTGCTGGTCGACGACGATGTCGAGGCCACGATCGCCGCGTTGAAGGCAGGCGGCGTCGAGATCATCACCGAACCGCAGGAGGCGCCGTGGCAGCCGGGCCGCACGGTGGCGGAATTTCGCGACAGCGAGGGCAATCGCATGGTGATCGGCAGCCAATGAGCGGGTGCAGCTGCTGGGCGGGCCTCTGAATTTTGACGCGCCCATTTGAACGGCTGGAGAAGGTGTCATCAGCGCTGGTTGCTGCGACTGTCAACTACCGGGCAGCGAAATAGACTGATGAAGGGGCAGCTCAGAGTCACGATTTGCCCTTGAAGTTTCCCCCGGAGCGAGAGGTTGAATATCGTCGGAAATGCTCTCTGCGCCGGCCGAGTGATACCCAGTCGCCTCACTTTTCGATAAACCGTGCGGCGGCCAAGGCTCGGCGATCTTGCCGACGAGATCGCCGAGACTGACACCGCCGATACGCTGAAGCAGCGTTTCGACAAAATCGCCGCTACCATGGCGTGCCACGGCTCGGTGCGCTCGGCCGGCAGCTTCGGCCGGAAGAAATGAACGCACTGCTCTGCCAGATGGAAGCAACGCCGGGTTCCGGCACCTGCAATCACGGCCGACCGACCTATATCTAACTGAAGCTTGTCGATATCGAGCGGCTGTGTGGACGGCGGTAGCGCCGAAACGTCGTTTGCAACGGCAATAGCTTGTTCGCATCACTTTCAGGGAGGTAAGGAGCCATGATTTCCGGCGCACACATGATCATCTACAGCACGGATGCCGAGGCAGACCGCGCATTTTTTCGCAATGTTCTGCGTTTTCCAGCAATCGATGCTGGCGAAGGCTGGTTGATCTTCGCATTGCCGCCGGCCGAGATTGCTGTTCACCCGATCGCCGAAAACGACAGCCACGAAGTCTATCTCATGTGCGAAGACATCAATGCCACAATCCAAGAGCTGAAATCGCACGATGTTGAATGCACTTCGGTCACCGATGAAGGCTGGGGCCTGCTTACGCATGTCTCGCTTCCCAGTGGCGGCTCGCTTGGCCTCTACCAGCCGAGGCATCCTTTGGCGCACAAAGCCGGAGCTGCCTAAATGCCGGTTTTCCGTCCGGACGAGCGAAGATCACCTGGCCGGACCTCTCGGAGCTGGCCCGCCGCGACGACGTCGCCATCGCGATGTGGCGCATCAGCGAAGTGTCTCTACGCCGCCGTGCGGCGCATCGGCGCCGGGTAATCACGAACAAGGCCGTGCCCGGCACCTGCCCGGGGCAAAAGGCGAAGATCGTCCATCCACGTCCCTCTTCCTCGGCCAACCGCGCCAGCCGGCGGGCGGTGAGCAGGTTCGCCAGCTTCGATGCCGCGTAGAAGGCGCCGCCAGCCGCCACGCGCGACGAGTGGTCGACGCCGGAATCCTGTTCGGGGTAGGCGAGGAGCCATCCGTCGGCGTGTCGCGGAGGCGGAAACGACGTCTGCTAGGCGGGATCGTGCGTACCGCTCGTCGTGATGATCACGTTGGCGTCATCGGCAAGCCGGGGCATCAGCAGGCGGAGCAGCAGGTAGTGGCCCAGGTGGTTGGTTGCGAACGTCATCTCATAGTCGTCGGCGCTGGGCGCCGACGACGATGTCGAGGCCACGATCGCCGCCGGGCGGCGTCGAGATCATCACCGAACCGCCGGAGGCGCCCTGGCCGCCAGGCCGCACGGTGGGCGGAATATCTCGACAGCGAGGCAACCGCATGGTGATCGGCAGCCAATGAACGGGTGCAGCTGCTGGGCGGGCCAGGCTAGAAGCGGCGGAATGAAGGCGTCGCGATCAGGCAGATTCCGAGCCTACCCCAATGTCATAGAAGGGTGGAATGTTGCCATTCGTCTCGTCGATGGGAACGAGCAAGTAGTGCCATTTCCGGACATTTGCGCAGACCACGACGAAGGTCTCGATCCGCCCAACGCGGCCATTCTTGAGACCGTCTGGCGCCCCGAAAGCGACCAGCGGAGCCGAAACTTCTTATCATTTCCACCTAGGGCAACAGCATATGCTCTTCGACACCCTTGCAGGACGTGCTCCGCTGGAAGCCGCCCAGGAGGTTCCCTCGCGATCCTATTCAGGGCGTCGCGAGGCCGGTTCCGCGACGGGCCGCATCGACGCTCCACGCGCCGCCTCCCGCGAAAAAGAAGTACAGGAAAATGAAGCAGTAGAGGATCGCCGCGTCGCCCTGGTTGACAACCGGAAAGAAGTTTTGCGGCGCGTGCGCCATGAAATAGGCGACCGCCATGTTGCCGGACAGAATGAACGCGACGGGCCGGGTGAAGAGTCCGAGGGCAAGCAGCACGCCTCCGATCACCTCGATCAATCCCTGAATCACAAAAGGCCCCGACAGTTGCATCGGCTCGGGAGCGGGCGGAAAATTGAAGAACTTTTGAGTTCCGTGCTCCAGAAACAGCAGCGCCGACATGATCCTCACGACGCTTAACCACTCCGGAGCCCAGGCCGAAATCTTGTCGAAATTCATCAGTTGGCCTCCATCATGACCCGGTGATTCCGGCCAGCAGGCTGAATTATCAGCGGGTCTGCTCTTCGCAGCGATTTTGCGAAGAGGGTATGATGCACAGCGCGAGGCGTAAACCAATACTCCCAGTTCACAGTCGCGTGACATCCGGTCGTGCTATTGATGGAGTGCCGAGCCGCGGGAGCCTAGACCTTGCCGATTGCGCTCGCTCCGCCGGGCGGTGTCGGCTTTACCAGCTCGCCGAGGTCCGGCTCGCCACAGCGCGCCAAGATCGCTTCGCGTACAGCGTCGCGGAGACGCAATACCGCTGCAAAATCGGTTCCAGACGGCGCAATGGGAGCGCCGATCTCAATTGTGACCGGCGTCCATCGTGGAAACCATTGGTCACCGCGCAGCATGGATCGCGTTCCACGGATAATGCCGGGCAGTACCGGCAGGTTGGCATCAACCGCGATCTTGAAAGCTCCGAGATAGAAGGCAGAGAGACCTGGTCTGCGCGTGAACGTGCCTTCGGGAAAGAACACGAGAATGCGTTCTTGCCGGGCGATCTTGGTCAGGGATTCGGCGTCGGAAAGGCTGCCTGTGACGTCATAGCGCTCGACAAACAGTGTGCCTAACCGGCGCAGGAAGGGCCCGGCAAAGACCTGCCCCGCCAGCTCCTTCTTGGCCACGAAAGCTGGTTCTCCCGGCAGAATCGCAGCCAACACCAAGGCGTCCATATAGCTCGAATGGTTGAATGCGAGTATCGCGTTGCGGCGGGGAATGTGCTCGATGCCGCTCGCCGTGATGGTCATGCCGGCAAGGGTGAGCGCGGCACGGGCGATCGTCCTCGCCGCGGCCCAGCGCCAGCCGAGTCGCGGCAGAAGCATCACCGCCAGCCATGCCAAGAAGAAGCTGCAGGCCACGACGATCCACCACCATCCGGCGTAGACAACGTCGGCGAGAAGCCGGCGCAGCCGCTTCAGCTGCGGGCCTGCTCCCGCAAACGACAGCCGCAAGACTTGCCACCAGAGAGAGCGTTGCGGCGCTCCAATTGTCCCGCTCTCGTAAAGCTCCTTGGCCGCGCTGCGGCGAATCTTCCCGCTGGATGTCTTCGGCACGGCTCGCGGCGGCGCGAGGACCATATCGTCGGGAGGTGTCCCGGCGATATCCGTTGCGACCTCATGAGCGCGCTTTTGCAACTCCGCGCGGGCGGGTTCGTCGGTCTCGCGCGTTTCCGCCACGACGACTACACGCTCCGTTCCCGTGGATTGATCGGTGGCGCCGAACACGACGACGCCTCCCTTGCGCACGCCGGGGATGCCCGCGACGGCCTCTTCGATCTCTTGCGGATAGATGTGACGCCCAGCGCGGATGATGATGTCCTTTACCCGGCCGGTAATGTAGACATCACCGCTCGCCACGTATGCCCTGTCTCCGCTGTCGAGCCAGCCATCGCGGAACAGCTCGCGTGTCTTGGCGTCGTTCTCGAAATAGCCGGAGGTCGCCGACGGGCCACGGAATTCGAGCCGGCCTTCCTGGCGTTCACCAAGCTCATAGCCGGCGCCATCGACGATGCGGACTTCATGACTTGGCAGAGGATGTCCGCAGGCGACGATTTCAAGCGGCTTCGGATCGTCGGGGCCGGCGGGCATGGCCGCGCCACGGCCGGTCAGCGCAGTACGATCCACGCGATCGATGATCGGCGAGCGGCCCGGCGGGGGAAAGGCCAGCCCCACCGTGTTCTCAGCCAGGCCGTAGACCGGCGCCATGGCTCCCGGCTTGAAGCCATGATGCTCAAATCTTTCAATGAACCGACGCAGCGTCTGAACACTGACCGGCTCCGCCCCGTTTGCGACCATGCGGAGTGAGCTTAGATCAAGTCCTTCGAGATCGGCGTCGTCTGTCTTGTTCAGACAGAACTCAAAGCCGAAGTTCGGGGAAGCGGACAAGGTGGCGCGAAAACGGTGCATGGACCAGAGCCAGCTCTCCGGGCGTACGAGAAAGCTCAATGGCGACATCGCATAGAGCGGCGCGCCAAAATGAAGGCATCCCAACCAAGCGCCGATCAGACCCATGTCGTGATAGAGCGGCAGCCAGCTGACAAAGACGTCAGCCGAGCTCGCCTCCATCACCGCGCCCATGGCCCGAACATTGGCAAGCAGGTTGGCGTGGCTCAGCACGACGCCTTTCGGATCTCCGGTGCTGCCTGACGTGTATTGTATCAGCGCGGTCGAGTGATCGTCCGTGACCGGCGGCAGCTGTGTGGCAGCGGGCTCGGTGCTGAGACTTGCGACGTTCTCGACGCTGTCCAGGGATTCGACCTGTCCGCGCAGCAGCGCTGCAGGACCCATTCCTTCCTGCATCGTGACGAGTATGCGGGCGCCGGCATTGCTCAAGATGCCCGCCTGGCGACGCAGATGATCCTCGATCTGCGACAGCCGCATCGGCGGATAGATCGGCACCGGCACGGCTCCGGCGTAGAGAATGCCGAAGAATGCGGAGAAGAAATCGAGACTCGTGGGCAGCATCAAAGCGACACGATCGCCCGGCTCGACATTGCGGCGGATCAATCCGGCCGCGACGGCACGAGCTGATTCCGCCAGTTCTGCATAGGTCATTGCCCCCAATGCCGTTGTGTCGTCCTGCAGGACCGTCAGGTGAAGGCGATCAGGATGCTGCGCGACGTGCCAGTCGAGGACCTCGACGAGCGTCCCGGCCTCGGTGGCAGCCGGAACGGGAGGAAGGGCAATGGTCGGCTGCACCGTGCGGGCCGAGCCTGGTCGGGCGCCGGCGTGTTCGAGAGCATTGATCAGATCGCCGATCGTATCCGCCTCACCAACGATTTGAGTAGGCAGCCGCACCCGGAACGCACGCTCGATCCGCAGGATCAGCTCCGTCCGACCAAGGCTGTCGATGCCGAGGTCCCTTTCGATCCGGCTTGACGGCGAGATGTCGATCGCATTTGCACGTTGCGGCTGAAGCTCGTGCGCGAACTCGCGCACAACGGCGATCAGGTCGCCCTCGCGCGATCTCCTGTCATCGGTCGTAGGAACCATCTTCGTGCCCGTTTCCCACGCCAAATGTTAACGCTTCAGGCAATTGGACGTTGACGCGCGTGCTGTCAGAGCAATCGAGCCTCCCCTGCGGTTGGCATTGATGGATCAAAGCCGTGGCGAGCGGCAGGGCCATTGTTGTCTTAACTATAGCGTTCTGGCGGCTCAGCAACGGCCTGGACGCGAGCGGCGTTATTGGAAGCTGGCTGCTATATCGGTCGTTTCATCGTATTCCCACCAGCCCCTTGCGAAACTGACGATTGTGGCGCCGCTGGGCGTGACAGCCGGATTCCTGGATGCCGCAGCGCCAAGATCAGCCATTTGCACCGCGCTCGTTCATGACCGGTTTCAGCCGTTGGGCTGACGAACCAGTCACTAGAAAAATTGGCGGTCGATACTGTCGACAGAGGTTTCGGAGGCACTTGCCCTCCGGCGTGGCTTCCGTCCTTTGGAATTCCCGGAACTAGCTCTTTGCAGTATGCTGCCGCATTTGTAGGGTGAGCGTAGTGTCACTCGCCACGCATGCGATAGGCAGCACAATCTTGGCGGGGGAACGCATGAGGGGGATTGTTGACGCGGTCGTCATAGGCGCGGGCTCGGCCGGGCTTGGCGTCAGCTACTTCCTGCAACAACGCGGCTGCGCGCACCACGTTCTCGAGCGAGGCCGTATCGGAGAGACGTGGCGAACGCAGCGCTGGGACTCCTTCCGGCTGAACTCGACGAATATACGCACCACGCTGCCCGGCGATTCCTACGACGGCCCGGACCCTTGGGGTGCGATAACCCACCATGAATTCGTCGGCTATCTGGAAGGCTATGTTGACCGGCACCGCTTGCCGGTCCGCACTGGAGTGCCGGTTGAGCGGCTGAACCGAGAGGACGGAGCCTACCGAGTCACGACTGATCGCGAGACGTTTCTGGCGCGCACGATCGTGGTTGCAACCGGCAACCAGAGCCGTCAGGTCCGGCCGCCCTGGTCGTCCGACTTGCCGACGGCAGTTCGCCAGGTCGATTCCTCTGCCTATCGCAAGCCGGACGAGTTCGCTGACGGCGCCGTGCTGGTGGTCGGGAGTGGCCAGTCGGGCGGCCAGATAGCCGAGGACTTGGTGCATGCCGGACGTCTTGTGTATCTAGCGACGAGCCGCACTGGCCGCCTGGTACGCCGCTATCGCGGCGGCGACTCGTTCAACTGGCTCACTGTATCCGGCTTTGCCGACGTCCCGCGCCGGGAGCTTATCCTGGAGAACGGCAGGCTGCCGCCGCGTCCGCTGCTCGGGGCAATCCACACGATCAGCCTGCAATCGCTGAGCGCGCAAGGGGTGGTGCTGCTCGGCCGCTTCCGGGGCGTGGAGAACGGCAGCCTCATCTTCGGCGACGAGATCGGCGAGCACATGCGCTTCGCAGACGAGGCCTCGGCGGACGCGAAGCGTGTGATCGACGAGTATATCGAGCGCACCGGCCTCGATGCGCCGCCGGCCGACGATGATCCTGCCGAAACGGTTGCGCCGATTCTGGCTGATCCGCCGATCCGATCGATCGACCTGGCCGCAAGTGGCATCTCCTCGATAATCTGGTGCACCGGCTTCTCGGGCGACTTCTCATGGGTGAAGGTTCCCGGTGCCCTGGATGAGGCTGGCCAACCCATGCACGAGGATGGTGTCGGCACCATTCCCGGGCTCTACTTCGCCGGCCTCGATTTTGCGCTAACGCGGAAATCAGGCACCATACCGGCCGTTGCCGAGGAGGCGCACCATCTGGTGGCGCACATCGACAAAAGACGAGTGGACTCATGGTCGAGAACGCCTGGAGTGGATCGCGAGGTCATGTAATGACTTCCATCGCCACCTCTGGAGCACCGATCACAATGGTGACGGTTGCTCGTTTGTCTAGCGTCGCTAGCCGCCAGCGCTGGAACTTCCCTTCGGCTGCCGGAAGCGGACAAAGCTGCGATTGACGGGCGTAAAAGTTGCGGCGCTCGTTGACGAGGAGCGCTCACCCGGCCATCGGTTTTGAGTCGACCTGGCGTGCGTTTTGGCCCTGGTCGGCGGCGGGGGGCTGGGGCATCGATCCGGCTCAGAATGTGATCGGAGATGCCGCGCGCGATCTCCCGCTGAGCAGGTGCAGCTGGGGAGTGGGCATCTGAATTTTGACGCGCCCGTTTGAACGGCTGCGCGGCAAGTCCTGATGGCCGCTATCGGGCCATTCATGATCCATAATCGAACGTGGCAAGTGCTTTGCCGCAGGATACCGGCGAACGGCACAGAGCTTAGAGGCGTCACGTCGAGTCTTTGGTGCCGTTCACCTGATGTGCGCCATGGCTGCGGAACCTCAAACCTGTCGCGCAGTATTTCCGCCGCGTGGCTTTCCCAATACTACTCTGCCTCATCCCCGGAAGCGGCATTGAGGAGGCCGTATCTCTCATCGCCGATCGAGGCGAGCAGATCGAGCTGGGTCTCGAGAAAGTTGATGTGGCCCTCCTCGTCTTTGAGCAGATCCTCGAACAGGTGCATGGTCACGTAGTCGCCCAGTTCCTGGCAGATCTCGCGTGACTTCTTGTAAGAGGTGCGCGCGTCGTATTCGCCGGCGAGGTCCGATTCCAGCACTTCCCTCACATTCTGCCCGATGCGAAGCGGCGCCACCGCCTGCAGGTTCGGGTGCCCTTCGAGGAAGATGGTCCGTTCGATAATCCGGTCCGCATGGTGCATTTCCTCGATAGATTCCTCGCGCTCCTTCTTCGCCAATTTGAAATAGCCCCAGTCCTCCAACAGGCGATAATGCAGCCAAAATTGATTGACGGCACCGAGTTCCAGAAACAGCGCTTCGTTAAGACGTTCAATGATCCTATCTTCGCCTTTCATGGGTTCTGCTCCCGTTTTGGGCGCGCGCCCCGCACGCATCATGTGGAACGATGCGCCCTTGTTCGCCTCCGGGCGCAGGATAGCACGCGGCGACCTAACCGTCATTTCGGGGGGGGCCGGAGGTTGCAAAGAGCGTATGAGATCCTTCCCGCCGCCCTGCGTTCTTGGTGAGCAGTTGCTAATCTGCCACGGTCGGGCGCTTGGAAGCTTGACGCACAATTTGAACGGCTGGAACGGGGCGGGGGAGCGGCCATTACCGAGCCGTCTCAACACGCTGTCGCGAAAACTTGTCTCGCGCCGTGCTATACTGACCACGCCAACCTGCACTGCGCGGGAAATGCCTCACCGCTGCGCACACAGAATGTTGACCTGCGGGAGTCGCCAGTCCGGATCAGAAATAAAACGACAGGGAGGATGACATGTCCCTCGACGCCAATGACTTCGATCAAGCAGTTGAAAAATACCACCTGGCCCTGGATGAGTTCATGAAAGGGAACCCCGCGCCTGCGAAGGAGCTCTTTTCCCAACGAGACGATGTAACACTGGGAAATCCCTTTGGCCCTTTCGCGCATGGATGGAAGCAGGTCGTTGAGACGATGGAGCAAGCGGCATCGAACTACAGGGACGGCGACGCTACCGGCTTCGAGAACGTAGCGAAGTGTGTGACGTCTGAACTGGCATACCTCGTCGAAGTAGAGCGGCTCAGGTCCAAGGTTGGCGGTCGGATCGATGTCACCCCTTTGGCGTTACGTGTGACGAGCGTCTTTCGCCCAGAAGATGGTCTCTGGAAGATTGTGCATCGTCATGCTGATCCGATAACGACGGCTCAGTTGGCCGATTCGGTACTCCGCCGATAGACGTCGTTGCGGTTTGGACCCTTCGGTCACCGATGCCGGGTCGAAGAGCGCAGAGTGAAGCGGCCAGCGCGCCTGTTGCGACAATCCTCCGCCGGAGCGGCTGCGCGCCTGACATGGTGTCGCGGCGACGTGACATGATCCAGAATAAAGTTTCACTAAACAAGCAGATAGAGCCATGTCTTGATTCTATCTGGCAGGATGGCATCTCGGCATCGCCGGCCCGGCGCATGCCGATCGGTGTGCAACTCGATCTCGCCCTTGAGCATGCTCAGGAAGCGAACATGATCTGCCAGACGGCAACGGCCGCAAGCGCTAGCCCGGCAACGCCTTCGATGGTTCGGGAAATGGTTTCGAGTGGCTTGCCGGCGAAGAAATCCACCAGACGTTCCCGAAACAGGATCGACAACACCGCGACGCAGGACAGCGTCAGCGCCACGCCGACCATCATGGTGATTGCGAAGAGCAAGCCGGCGCCGGGAACGCCTCTGGACATCGCGAAGGTCATCACGAAAAGCGTCAGCGGGCACGGGATCAGACCTGCCATGGCGCCGACCGCCTCGCCCTCATGCTTGTGGTGACGGCCGTGACTCAAAGCGCGCCACAGCATCCACACGCCAATAAGGCCGAGCAGCCCGCGACTGATATCCTCCAGAAGCGGAGCGCGGCCGACGCTGCCCAAAGCGATGGAGACCAGCGGCAGCGAGAGAACCGCAATCAGAACGGCAATCGTCACATGGGTGAAGGACAGCGTAATCGATACGAAAAGGCCGCGCGGAACCTTGGCATCCGAACCCGCAAGATATGTCGCTAGCACAGCTTTGCTGTGGCCGGGCGTCAGCGCATGCGCAGCGCCGAAGACGATGCCCACCGGCAGGAAGCCCATGAACGCCAGCCAGTCGCCTCCCACTGAGAGCAGTTTGATCTGCTCGCCGGCCGCCAGATAGATCGTTCGTTGGAACTCGACAAGAATTTGGAACATCAGCTGAGGCTAACAGAAACGAGCCGCTCCGAGCGACCGTTAGTGGCTGTCGTGTTCGCCGTGAGCATCTTCATGGGAATGATCCGCATCCGCGCTCGCCAATCTTATATTGGCCGCCGCAAGCGCCGGCATGTGCTCGAACAGATCGTGCTCCAGCGCTGCCGTAATCTTCTTCGCTTCGCAGACCGGCAGGCTTTCTCCTACGGCGATGGCAATGTCGGCGTGCAGCCTGTGACCGATCCACCGCGCCTTGGCCTCGACAATGCGCGCTGCCGGCACATGCGCGGCCGCATGGTGGATTTCGCCGATGACATCAGGCTCCACGCCGTCGAGCATGCGGGTCAGCACCGAGCGGGCCGACTGCCAGACGATGCCGAAGATGGCAAGAGTGATGAGGAGGCCGACGATCGGGTCGGCCAGCGCAAAACCGAGCCAGACGCCGAGCGCCCCGATGACCACGGCAAGGCTGGTCAGGCCGTCGGTGCGGGCGTGATAGCCGTCGGCAATCAGTGCGGCGCTGTTGATTTCGCGGCCGACGCGGATGCGGAACACCGCGACGGCCTCATTGCCGAGAAAGCCGACAAGGCCCGCCGCCGCCAGCCAACCAAGATGCGTCACCACGCGTGGATTGATCAAGCGGTCGATGGCCTGGTAGCCGGCGACGATGGCGCTGAACAGGATGATCCCAACGATGATGATCCCGGCCAGGTCCTCGACCCGGCCAAGGCCGTAGGTGAAGGTCGGCGACGGCTTGCGCCGGGCCAGCATGAAGGCGATCCACAGCGGAATGGCGGTGGTGGCGTCACCGATGTTGTGGATCGTGTCGGCCAGCAGCGCCACGCTGCCCGACAGCGCGACCACGACCATCTGCAGTGCCGCGGTAATTGCCAGGATGACGAACGACCATTTGATCGCCCAGATGCCTCGGTCGGTCGTCGCAATGGTCGCATCTATGACCCCGTGGGTGTGACCGTGCGACCCGCTCGCATGATCGTGATGGCCTTGACCATGCGCGGCGTGATCGCGCGACCCGAACCCGAACCAGTCGAGAATGTGCGCGCCGAGACGGCTCACAGGTATTTGACGGCTCACAGGTATTTCGCCAGGTGCTTGAGTTCCGCCAGCGAGTTGCCGCCGGCTTCCGCGGTGTCCGTCAGGCAATGCTCGATATGATCGTGGATCAGTTCGCGCTTTGCGCTGCTGATGGCGCTCTCCACGGCGTGGAGTTGCTGCGCCAGATCAACGCAAGGACGACGCGCCTCGAACATCGACAGCACCGCCGCGAGGTGGCCTTGCGCGCGCTTCAGACGCTTCACGATAGCAGGATGCGAACGATGGATGCTTACGGACATGCTTCTTTTGTATCCTCCCCCCGGGGATACAGTCAATCTTTTCGACTTACTTTAACTTTGCCGCTGAGTGTCCCACAGTCCGAAGAAAACCCTCGGCGCGCCCAGCGACCTGCCACCCTCCTACGGATAGCTTTGCCGGCCGCCGGTTGCGCCGTATTATTTCGTGACCGTGTCGCGCGGGAACCTTCCCTCGCACCACGCGTTCGGGGCGCTGTATTCGTCATGCCTCATATTTAGGCAAACGTAGGTGACGGGCGAATACCGGCGGGGAGGCAAATGCATGGGTTGGGGAGGAGCATATTGTGATGTCGAACCGCGAAATTGAAACGTCCCACACATTGGGGCTGCGCGTCGCTAATCTCAAGGCCAGGATGAGAAGCGCCCGTATTACCGAACACGAAATTAAAACCTTTCAGAAGGTCGCCGCCGTCATGGGAGGAGGTGAAGGCTCCCTACGGCTCGATGCCGACGACCTGATTGCGGCGTCTTTCGTTGTCGAGGACGAGCCCAGGACAAACTGACGATCGTGGCGCCCCCGGCGATCAGCCAGGCACCACGTCGGAGGCCAGGAAAGCGGCGCGTCCGAGGCTGGCGACCGCTTTCCTGACACGCTGCAAATGCGCCTCGCGCTCCACCGCTGAGACAGTGTCCATCCGGTAGAGCGCCAGGAATTTTGTCGAGCACAGCGGATGGCAAACGGAGCGGAAGCCGCGCAGCAGGGTGCGCCGGCCGGGCTGGCCCATGATCCACGACATCAGCGGCGTCGCGCCGCATGTGGTCATCACCAGCACCCGGCGTATGTGCCGCAATTTGGGGCGTGCGCCGCGCTGCGCCGTCGGCATCTCGAAGGCGAAGCCCGGCACCAGCACCCGCTCCAACCAGCCCTTGAGCATGGCCGGCAGGCCATACCACCAGGTCGGGTAGATGAAGATGACGGCCTCCGCCCAAAGCAGTTCCTGCGCCCGGTCATGCACCGGCGCGAGGTTCGCCGCCTTGTCGTGATAGCCGCGCCATTCGTCGGCGCGCATGATCGGGTCGAAATCGGTCGCGTAGAGGTCGAGGAGATGAACCTCATGGCCGCGTTCGGCAAGCGTCTCCAGCACCGTGTCGCGCACAGCCCCGTTGAAGCTGTCGGTGCAGGGATGGCAATAGACGACAAGGACTTTCATGTTGGGCTCAACCGGCTGGGTTTGCATCATCGCCGGCTTGAAACGCGCATGCAATGGCCTGCGGGACATCGTCAGCACCGTAATCGAGGCGCTCTGCGCCGCCCCTCGTTTCTGGATACTCGTATACGAGGATACAGATATCCACACGGGCGGCTTTCTGTTAGCAAGGCTCACCTGACGGGAGAATCGATTGCGCGGACTTGGCGAAGGCTTACTGCAGAAGCCGCTGACGGTGGCGGAGCAAGTGGCGAATGTGCTGCGCGAATCGATTGCCGAGGGCAGCCTGGCGGCCGGCACGCCGCTGCGTCAGGACGACCTGGCCGAGCGGTTCGGCTTCAGCCGCATGCCGGTCCGCGACGCGCTTCGCCAGCTCGAAGCCGAAGGCATCGTGTCGATCCATCCGACCAAGGGCGCGCATGTCGCCAGGATGGACGCTGCCGAGATCAGGGAGATCTTTGCGGTCCGCGCATTGCTCGAAGGCGAAGCGCTGCGGCTCTCGATCCCCAACCTCGGCAAAGAAAAACTAGACGAGGCCGGCTATGTGCTCAACCAGATCGATGCCGAGCCGAATGTCGGCCGCTTGGGAACGCTGAACCGTGCCTTTCATCTGGCCCTTTACAGCGCCTGCGGCAACACAAGGCTGCTCGGCCTGATCGAAGCCCACCACAATGCGGCCGACCGCTACGTTCGCGTTCTCCTGTCCAACCTCGACTATCGCAGCCGCTCGCAGTCGGAGCACCTCGACCTGTTGACGACCTGCCGCCACCGTGACGCCGAGGCAGCCGTCCGCGTCCTGAAAAGGCACCTCAGCGACGGCATGGAAACGCTCGCCAGGGCTGGAGATGGGCTAGCGGGAAAGTCCTGACCTTGCCGGAGCGCTCTCGCAAAACCATAGCGCCACGACCGAATACCGGCCGGCAACGCCCCTCGCCTAGCGCCGGAGCCAATCCGCCAGGAGTGAGCCTTTGCCGTGCGCTGTCGAAACTCGGCCTGTGCTCGCGCAAGCAGGCAGAGATTCTGGTCGCCGAAGGGCGCGTCCGTGTCGCCGGAAAAATTGTGCGCAACGGCTCGCTGCGCGTCGATCCCGGCCGCGACCGCATTGAGGTCGACGGCAGCCGCGTTGTCGCCGAGCGCAAGGTCTATCTGTTGATCAACAAGCCGCGCGGCCTGGTCACCACCCGCGACGACCCGCAGGACCGCGGCACCGTCTATGACTGCCTGGCAGAACTCAACCTGCCCTTCGTGTCGCCGGTCGGCCGCCTCGACAAGGCCAGCGAAGGCCTGCTTTTGATGACCAACGACACGCGCTTCGCCCAGCGCCTGCTCGACCCCGCCTCGCACGTCGCCAAGGTCTATCACGTGCAGACGGGCACCCTGCCCGACGCGGCCGTGCTGGCCAAGTTGCGGGCCGGTGCGACGGTCGATGGCGAAGATTTGACGGCGCGGTCGATCGAAGTCCTGCGCAGCGGCACCAGCACCGCCTGGCTGGAAATCACCCTCGACGAGGGCCGCAACCGCCACATCCGCCGGCTGCTCGGCGCGCACGATGTCGAGGTGCTTCGCCTGGTGCGGGTGGCGATCGGCCCGTTGCAGCTCGGTGAGCTCGCCAAGGGCAAGGCCCGCCACCTCACCGTCGAAGAGCTGGCGCTGCTTCAGGCCTGAGCGAAGGTGCCGAAGCGACCCGGCAAAGCGGAACGGCAGGCCAATCGCTTCAGCTTTGCGCTGCCCCTCACCTGCCTGCCGGCATCCTCTCCCCGTATAATGACGGGGAGAGGGGCGCTCTCATCTATGGTTTCGCCAATCACCAGCGTTGCAGAAAGGGTGCCGAGTTTGCGGCCAGCCCCTTCTCCCCGTCACTATACGGGGAGAAGTGCCCGGCAGGGCGATGAGGGGCGGCGCCGACTCCGACAACTGCCCCTTAGCACGAAGCTGCCCGTCGCCTCTACGCAGGCCCTCGAAGACACCCTTACTTCGCGTCGTGGAAGATAATGCCGACAGTGTGGCGCAGGCCGGAGCAAAGCCGGCTGACGCCGTGCCTGAGATTGACGCGGTAGCTGCCTTTGCTGCCCTGGACCGGACGATTGTGAACCGCGAAGGCGACGGCGTCGCTCTGGCGCAGCGGCACCACCTCGGCGCGGCTCTGCATGCGCGGACGCTGTTCGGTCAGCACGAACTCGCCGCCGGTGAAGTCCTCGCCGGGTTCGGACAGTAGAATCGCCACCTGCAGCGGGAAGGCAAGATCGCCGTAGAGATCCTGATGCAGGCAGTTGAAGTCGCCGGGACCATATTGCAGCAGGAGCGGCGTCGGCCGCGTCTGGCCCTGCTCGTGGCATTGCTTAAGGAACGCGGCGTGTTCGTCCGGGTAGCGCTGGGCGACGCCCATGCGCTCGTTCCAGTCGTTGGCGACCGCGGCCAGGCGCGGATAGAGCGCGGTGCGCAAGCCGCCGATCAGTTCGGGCAAGGGATAGCGGAAATAGCGATACTCGCCCTTGCCGAAGCCGTGCCGCGCCATATGGACATGGCTGCGGAAATGGCTTTCGTCGGGATAGAGCCCGGCGATCTGCCGGCATTCTTCTGGCGTCAGCAGCTTTTCCATCACCGCGCAGCCATAGCCGCTCATCTCCTCGGCCAGCGCCTGCCAGTCATATTCGGCGACGCGCGCTTCGGCCGATCGGACCGCTGCCTTCGAACTTATCGAATGGACGGTCTGGCTCTGCCTCCAATGGCTTCTTCTGCCATCAGAGATGGGTGAAACAGCGCGTGCAAACCACCCGTTTCCTGCCAATGGGTTACGCACAGGGTTGAAGCTGCCGATCTCCCCTTGCGGGGGAGATGTCGGCAGGACAGGGGCGGCCTCATTCCAGCTTGGGTTCCTCGCCCCCACGAAAGTGGGGGAGAGAAGCTATGGGGCGGCGGCGAGGGTTGTGGCACCATCGTTGCTGTGAACTCAACGAATGGAGCGCCCCGATGCACCAGAATGATCTGAGCAAGTCCCTCGTCGCCTTCGATCAGGATAGCACACTGGTCGCGGTCGTTGAACTGAGCGCCAGGAGCTGGCTGGTGGCCGGGCTGGTTCCCGGGCTTGGCCGCGAGCCGCTGAAGAAGCAGGGTGCCGATCCTGTGGCGCTGCTGAGGCTGCTGTGTCGCTGGCGCGACGAGGCGGTGAAGGCCGGCAAGACGATCGCGCGCATTGCGGTGGCGTTCGAGGCTGGCCGCGACGGCTTCTGGCTGGCTCGGCTGCTGTTGGCGCAAGGGATCGAGATCCATGTGATCCACGCGGCCAGCATCCCGGTGTCGCGCGAGCACCGGCGGGCGAAGTCGGACCGGCTGGACACGCAGTTGCTGATGCGTTCGTTTGTAGGCTGGCTGCGCGGCGAGGCCAGGCACTGCGGCATGGTGGCGATCCCGACGATCGAGGAGGAGGACGCGCGGCGCGCCAATCGCGAGCACGAGACGCTGGTTGGCGAGCGCACCAGCCTTGTCAGCCGGATGCAGGCGACGCTGGCGCGCTTTGGCGTCCGCGGCTTCAATGTGAAGCTGAAGAAAGCGGCGGAGCGGCTGGAACAGCTGCGTGGCGCCGAAGGGGTGCCGCTGCCACCCAACACGCTGGCCGAACTGCGCCGCGACATGGCGCGGCTGCGGCTGATCCGGGCGCAGCTCGAGGAGATCGAGAAGACGCGCCTGGAGCGCCTGGCGCGGGCGCCGCAGGAGGGCAGCCATCCCATGGTGCTGATGCTGGCCAGGGTGATGGGCATCGGCATCGAAACGGCCGACATGCTGGTGCATGAGATCCTGTCGCGCAATCTGCGCGACCGCCGCGCGGTGGCCCGTTATGCCGGGCTGACCGGGGCGCCGGACGAGAGCGGCTCCAAACGGCGCGAGAAAGGGCTGGCGCGGGCCGGCAATGCGCGGGTCAGGCGCGGCATGATCCAGCTCGCCTGGCGCTGGCTGATGTTCCAGAAGGGCAGCGCCCTGGCGCAGTGGTTCGCGCAGCGCACCGCCGGGCACCAGCGCAACCTGCGCAAGACCATGATCGTGGCCCTGGCGCGCAAGCTGCTGATCGCGCTGTGGCGCTATGTGAGCGCCGGCGAAGTGCCGGCTGGCGCCATCCTGCGCCCCGCGGCATGAACGATCGAAACGAAACCGGCTAAAGGAGCCCACGCCACAACAGGTCCGGCATCCATCCGCCCGCGGCGGAGCAATGCCAGGACGATCCGAGGCGGCGGTGACCCGCAAGCCACCTATGGCATGATATCCCATGCGCGCGGGAGAGAATGGGAACCGCCTCCGAGGAGCCTTGCCGCCGATGCGCATGACTGCATCATGGGTTCGGATCGCCGCGATCCGCCGAATACAAGGTTGTGGGCGCGCTGGCGCCACGCCAGGCAGGTTCCCCCTCAGGTCGCCCTTGCGCCGCCAGCCGCCGGCCGGCCTGACCGAAACCAGCCGATGCTGCAATTGCGAGGCTGTCATGACGCCCCTGACCGGTAACGATAGCGCCGGGCTCGACCCCGTCCAGGACGCGTGCCCGCGCCGGCTCCGCCGGTGCCGCAAGCGGCATCCTGGACAGGCTCTGCGCGCGACGCTCCCTCCAAAAGCAGGTCGGGACGGAGGGATGGCCGCCAAACCGTCGAACAAAGGGATGGCCGCCTTGAAAAGGCCCCTTGACAGCGAAAGCCCCATACAAGGTGGCTCGGCGAAGCCGAGACGGAGAGGGGGAATCGCGCACTACGAAAGCCCCCTCTCCGGCCGCGGAGCCTGTCCTCGGGCTTGCCAAAGGCAAGACCCGTGGGCGGCCACCTCTCCCCCGCTTCGAGGTGGGCGAGGAACCTAGGCTCGAGAGTTCGAGGGACAGCCCCCCATAGGCGCTAACCTTAGGGGTAGACTGGTGGAATCGAGATGTGATTCCTAGGCCAGATGCAGAGGAATGATTCGATTGAAAGCGATTGGCAGGCTCTGATCTCGAGACTGTCGCAATGTGTTGATCTTGACACGACGGCGCGAGCGACGGGAGCGCTGGTACGTCGTCGCAATGTTGCGGACGCAGCGACATTGCTGCGTCTGGCCTTGGCCTATGGCCCCGGCGGGATGAGCCTGCGCTCGGCGGCCGCCTGGGCCGGGATGAACGACGTTGCGAGCCTTTCCGATGTTGCTCTTTTGAAGCGCTTGCGTGGAGCGGCCGATTGGCTTGGCTGCATCGCAGGCGCCTTGCTGGAAAACGCTTGTGTCAAAAGTACCGCGGCGACGGGGCGTCGGCTGCGCGTCGTCGATGGCAGTTCGATCTCGCACCCCGGCAGTGCCGGCACGGACTGGCGGCTGCACGCCACCTACGAACCTGCGCTTGCGCGGTTCACGCATCTGGAGATTAGCGACGCTCGCGGCGGTGAAGGCTTCTTTCGTGTTCCGCTTCGCCAAGGCGACATCGTTGTCGGCGATCGCGCCTACGCTCGTACCCCGTCCCTTGAAAAGGTGGTGGCGGCGGGCGGCGACTTCATCGTGCGCACGGGCTGGAACAGTGTTCGGCTGACCACGCCCGAAGGGCAACGGGTCGACTGGAACGCCATCTTTGAGCCCTTGCAGCCCGGTGAAGTTTGCGAGATGAGCGTGCTCCTGGAGCATTCAGGCCGCACAAGCAAGAGCCGAGGCAAGCCGCTCTTGCCGGCGAGGCTCATCGTCAAGCGCAAGGATGAGGAGGCCACGCAAAAAGCACAGAAGGCGGCAAGGCGAGGGCATCAGCGACGTGGCAGCAAGAGGCTGCACCCGATGACCCTCACCGCAGCAGGCTTCGTCATGCTGCTGACGTCGATCCCAGCCGATGAATTGGCGGCCGACGAGGTTCTGCAAACCTATCGGCTGCGCTGGCAAGTCGAACTCGCCTTCAAGCGGCTCAAGAGTGGAATGGGTATCCATAAGCTTCCCGCACGCGATGAGCGGCTCGCTCGAAGCTGGCTGACAGCCCATCTGATCCTGGCGCTGATGATCGACGAGGCCGTCACCGACGTTCTCGACTCTCCCCCCTGTGAAGATGAAACCACCCACAGCGCAATCGCTGTCCCTTTGGAGGCTGCATAGTCTCCTGCGTCCTGCAATCCTCAACGCCATACTGATCGTGATGCGGCCGGGAAAAATCGTGGCGCGCTTTGCCGAAATCATCCGCCACGTCTGCGATCCACCGAGGCGACGAAAAAGCCAATCCGCCGCAGCAAGGATAACGCTCATGCCCTAAGTTAGCGCCTATGGGACAGCCCCCCCTCTGCCTTGCCAGGCATCTCCCCCGCAAGGGGGGAGATCGGCAGCTTCAACGCCCCGTTGTCCTGGATCAGCTTCACCCGCCGCGACGCAGCATGGATTTCGGCAAAATCTGGCCCATATCCCTGATAGGGAGCTTTGAGCGTGAAACTCGCGCGTGTAGCCCTGATTGCCGCGGCTTTTGTAGCCGCTGTGGCTGTTTGTTCCTCTTCCGCAACCGGAGAGGCGAACGGGCAGGAGAGGATTGCGCTGCGCATCGAGATAGACGGCGCCATCGGCCCGGCTAGCGCCATGCAGTTCGAGGAAGCGCTGGCGGTCGCCGCGGAGCGAAACGCCGAGGTTTTCATCCTGCAGATGAACACGCCCGGCGGGTTGGTCACCAGCATGCGCGAGATCATCGCCGACATCCTCGCCTCGCCGGTTCCCGTCATCGGCTATGTCGCGCCCGCCGGCGGGCATGCGGCGAGCGCCGGAACCTACATCCTCTACGCAACCCATGTGGCGGCGATGGCGCCCGGCACCAATCTGGGCGCGGCAACGCCGATCGAGATGGGCGGGCCGCTGCCATCCTTTCCCGGCGGCGACGACAAGAACAATGGCCCGGAAGCCGGCAAGGACCCGAAGAACCCACCGTCGGGCGATGCGATGATCGCCAAGGCGACGAACGACGCGGTTGCCCTGATCCGCAGCCTGGCTGAACTGCGCGGGCGCAATGCCGATTGGGGTGAAAAGGCCGTGCGCGAGGCGGCCAGCCTGTCGGCCAGCGCGGCACTGCAGGAACGTGTCGTCGACTTCGTCGCCCGCGACACGACCGAACTGCTTCAGCTGGCCGACGGCCGGACGGTCGAGATCGCCGGCAGGAAAGAGGTGCTGGCGACCAAAGGGCTGCCGGTTGAAACGCTGGAGCCTGGCTGGCTCATCCGGCTTCTCGCCGTCATCACCGACCCGAACATCGCCGTGATCCTGATGCTGATCGGGGTTTATGGCCTCGTCTTCGAGTTCACGAGCCCGGGCGCGGTTGCGCCCGGCGTGATCGGAACGATCTGCCTGCTGCTCGGGCTCTATGCGCTCAATCTCCTGCCGATCAGCTATGCCGGCCTTGCCTTGATGCTGCTTGGCATCATCTTCCTCGTCGTCGAGGTCTTTAATCCCACAGTGGTGCTTGGGCTGGGAGGCGTGGCTGCGTTTCTGCTTGGCGCTGCCATGCTGCTCAGGATCGAGGGGCCAGGCTTCGAGATGTCGTGGGCCGTCATCGGCACCGCCGCCGTCCTGACGCTCGGCCTGGCGCTGCTGACCGGCAGCTATCTGTGGGCGGCCCGCAAGAACCTTCCGCGTGTTGGCGCACAGGCCATGCAAGGGCTGCCGGCCAAGGTCCTCGACTGGGAGGGCAACGAGGGCCACGTGCTGGCCCGGGGCGAGCGCTGGCGGGCGACGGCCGACGAACCCCTTGCAGTGGGCGACAGCGTCGAGGTGGCTGAGGTCAGGGGTCTCGTTCTGACGATACGGCGCCGCAATGTGCGAAGCGATGGAGCAAGGCAATGATCTTCGGTTATGTGGCCTATCTGGTAGCAGCGCTCGTCGTGGTCATGTTCCTGTCCGCGGCCATTCGCATCCTGAGGGAATATCAGCGCGGCGTGGTCTTCACGCTCGGCCGCTTCACCGGGGTCAAGGGCCCCGGCCTGATCATCCTCATCCCGTTCGTGCAGCAGATGGTGAAGGTCGACCTGCGGGTGGTGGTCCAGGACGTGCCGCCGCAGGACGTGATCTCGCGCGACAACGTCTCGGTGAAGGTCAATGCGGTGCTGTATTTTCGTATCGTCGACGCCGAGCGGGCGGTGATCCAAGTCGAGGATTTCATGGCCGCGACCAACCAGCTGGCACAGACCACCTTGCGCTCGGTGCTCGGCAAGCATGAGCTCGATGAAATGCTGGCCGAACGCGACAAGCTCAACAGTGATATCCAGGAGATCCTCGATCAGCGGACCGATGCCTGGGGCATCAAGGTCTCCGATGTCGAGATCAAGCATGTCGACCTCAACGAGAACATGGTCCGCGCCATCGCCAAGCAGGCCGAAGCCGAACGGCTGCGGCGTGCCAAAGTAATCAATGCCGACGGCGAACAGCAGGCGGCGGCAAAACTCGTCGAGGCCGGCAAGATGCTGGCCGAGACACCGCAGGCCATGCAGCTGCGCTATTTCGAGGCGCTCCATGACATCGCCGGTGAGCGCTCGTCGACTGTGGTGTTTCCGGTGCCGATGGATCTGCTGGGGCAGTTTTTGAAACTGCAGAGCGGTGGAGGCGGAGGCGCAGGCGGCTGAGCGCGCAATCTCCCCCCTTGCGGGCCCTTGAGGGGGAGTTGGCCGCGAAGCGGCCAGGGGGTCGCCGACGCCTTCCCCCACGAGACGGCGCTGGCGCTCCACGCGCGGCGACCCCCCTCTGTCGCCTTCGGCGACATCTCCCCCTCAAGGGGGGAGATCAGCACCTTTCCCGCCGCCATGGCGGCTCCGGTGCGAATCGCTTGCCGATCCAGTCGGCGAAGGCGCGCGTCTTGGCCGCTTGCCCCTTGGCTGAAGGCATCACGACATAGACCGCGCCTTCGTCGGCAAGCGTCCAGTCCTCCAGAACAGGCACCAGCCGCCCGTCGGCGAGCTCGCGCCCGACCAGCCAGTCGGTGCTCATCATCAGGCCGACGCCTTGCACGGCGGCTTCGACCAGCACCTCGGCATCGTCGGTAACCAGCGGCCCTGAGACGTCGATTTGGACGCGGCGGCCCGTGCTGTCGGTCATCTCCCAGGTCGGAAAGGTTTGGAACCCAGTGAAACCCAGGCAGCTATGCTCAAGGAGCGCTTGCGGCGTGGCGGGCGTGCCCCGGCGAGCGAGGTAGGACGGTGCGGCGCACAGCAGCCGGCGCCGCGTCGCGACCTTGCGCGCCACCAGGCGCGAATCCTCCAGCGCACCGAGACGGACGGCGACGTCGAAATTCTCGGCGACGAGATCGACGAAACGGTTGGAGAACTCGGCCTCGATGCGAACATCAGGAAATTCGGCGAGAAATTGCGGCAGCAGCGGCCCGATCCACATGCGCCCGAACGATCCGGGCAGGGCCAGCCGCAGCACGCCGCGCGCCCCGCCGCCGGCATGCGCCGAGGCCACGCTCTCCGCCTCGTCGACCGCGGCCAGAATGGCGCGGACGCGGACGAGGAACTCGGCGCCCGCCTCGGTCAGAGACACGCTGCGCGTCGTGCGGTGCAGCAGCCGCACGCCGAGCCGTTCCTCAAGCGATGCAAGCCGCCGCGACAGGATCGTCGCGTCGCGCCCGACGCGCGCCGCCGCCTTGGTGAAGGAGCGTGCCTCGGCGATCGCCGCGAAGGCGGCCATTTCGGCGAGTGCTGCTGGCTCATGGGATTGCTGCATAATGCGCAAAACTCAAATGCAAAAACAGAAGATTATGCATGGATAGCGCAGCAGCTAGTTTCACTCAATCCCAACGAATTGGCCCGTCGGCCGATCAACCGGAGTGAGACCATGAAAGCCATCGAACTGACTGCACCCCGACTGGACGCCTTTCGCGCGGCCACCGTTGCCACACCTGAACCGCAGCGCGGCGAAGTGCTGGTCCGCCTGCGCGCCGCGAGCCTAAATTTCGTCGATGTCGCGGTGGCGAGCGGCAATTATCCCGGGCCGGGCTTCCCGCTCATTCCGGTCGCAGACGGCGCCGGCGAGATCGCCGCGCTCGGCGAGGGCGTCACCAAATACGCCGTGGGCGACCGCGTTATCGCCCATGCGAAACCGCGCTGGATCGGCGGCCGTCCGCGACCCTACGAGATGACGCAGATGCGCGGCCTGACGCTGCCCGGATCGCTCGCCGAATATGTGGCGCTGCCAGCCAATGCCGTCGTGCCGACACCGGCGCATCTGTCCTTCGAAGCGGCGGCGACGCTGCCAATTGCCGCGACCACCGCCTGGAACGCGATCCGCGCCGCCGATGTCGGGCCGGGGTCGGTCGTTGTGCTGCTAGGCACCGGCGGCGTCTCGATCTTGACCTTGCAATTGGCCAAGGCGGCCGGCGCCACCGTCATCATCACCTCGTCGTCGGACGAAAAGCTGGAACGCGCCAGGGCGCTCGGCGCCGATCACCTCATCAACTACCGCACGACGCCGGATTGGGACGGCAAGGTGCTGAAACTAACCGACGACCTCGGCGCCGACCTGATCGTCGAGACCGGCGGCTCGGCCACCTTCGTCCGCGCGGTCAACGCCACGGCGCCAGGCGGCACGCTATTCACCATCGGCTTCGTCACCGGCGCCGAGGCCATGGTCGATCTGCTGCCGATCATCATCAAGGCGCTTAGGGTGGTGGGCAACAACACCGGCTCGGTATCCGACCTGCGCGACGCCGCCCGCGCCATCGGCGCCGCCGGCATCGAGCCGGTCATCGACACGGTCTACAGCCAGGACCAAGCGGCCGAGGCCTACGCGCACATGGCGGCCGGCGGCCGGCATTTCGGCAAGCTGGCGTTTCGGTTGGAGTGGTGAGTGGATGATTTAACGATTGGCGAAAGCGGATGAAGCTGCCGATCTCCCCCTGTTGGAGGAGATGTCCGGCAGGACAGAGGGGGTGTGCAGGATCGCCAGCCCTTCCCTACTTGATGTGTTCCATCCAACCTGCCGGAAGGTACGCTACGATTCTCCGACAGGCCGGAGGGACAGCACCCCCTCTGCCCTGCCCGCAGCTTCATCGATTTTTCTTGACCTACAAGTACAAAATCGCTACCACCATCGGCCATGGGAAGACTGAAGCAATTCGACCCCGAGGCCGCTGTGGCCGCCGCGACGGATCTGTTCTGGCGCCAGGGCTATGGCGCGACGACCCCGGCCGACCTCGTCGACGCGCTCGGCATCGGCAAGGGCAGCCTCTACAACACCTTCGACAACAAGCGGGCGCTGTTCGAGCAGGCATTGCGCCATTACGGTGATGCGCGCGTGGCGGCTCTCACTGCGGTGCTGAATCGGCCCGGGCCGGCAAGGGCGCGGCTACAGGCGGCGCTTGAGCGGCTCGCCGCACCGGAGCTCACCCTTCTGCGGCGACGCGGCTGCATGGGGGTGAACACGGTGGCAGAGCTTGGTGGGCGCGACGAGGCCGCTGTCGCGATCGTGCGCTCCATTTTCGAGCGCATGGAACGCGCGCTGCTGGCGACGATCGAGGAGGGGCAGCGCAATGGCGAGCTCGATGCCGGCCGTGATGCCAAGGCGTTGGCCAGCCTGCTGATGACGACGATCCTGGGTATGACCGTGATCGCAAAAATGTCCGACCGAACCGAGCATTTGCACCGCGTCGTGCATGCCGTGATGTCGTTGATCTAGCCAGGAAAAACCATGATCGGGCACCGGCAATCGGGCTCTTTCGTCACGACCAATTTTGTACCTTTAGTTCAAGAATACCGTCGTCTTCAACCGCAAACTGGAGAAACCATCATGACCTTATCGCTGGCGAACAAAATCGACTCCGAGGCTTTGAAACTCGAGGCCAATAAAGCGACCGTTCTTGCCTTCTATGAAGCCGCCATCAACCGGACGGATTTCAAGGCCGCCTCGAAGTTCCTCGGCAGCCGCTACGTCCAGCACAATCCCTTGATTGCCGACGGCATCGAAGGCTTCAAGGACTTCCTCGCCTTCCTACGGGAAAACTTCCCCGGCCTGCGCGCCGAGGTCAAGCGGGTCTTCGCCGACGGCGACTTCATCATCGCGCACACGCATGGCGTGCGCGTGCCGGGCGACCGCGGCTCGGCCATCGTCGACATCTTCCGGCTCGAGGAGGGCAAGATCGTCGAGCACTGGGACGTCATCCAGCCGATCCCGGAACAGCCGCTCAACCAGAACGGGATGTTTTGATTGAAGCAGATCAGACGCTGAAGCCGCCGATCTCCCCCCACTTGGGGGGAGCCTGGTGGTGTCACTGTGTGGGCGCTGTCTTTGCAACGTTGGAGATTGGCGAAAGCCCAGGATGACGGCCGATCTCCTCCCGTGTGGGAGAGATTGGCTACTTCGCCGTCTCGCCCTAAATCAGCTTCTCCAGCGTGATCGGCAGATCCCGCACCCTTTTGCCGGTGGCGTGGAACACCGCATTGGCGATCGCCGGCGCCACGCCGACGATGCCGAGTTCGCCCACACCCTTGCCGCCGAGCGCCGAGGAATGCGGGTCGGGGATGCCGACCGAGATCACCTCGATGTCGGGAATGTCGGCATTGGTTGCGATGAGATAGTCGGCCAAATTGTTGTTGACGATGCGGCCGTGGCGGCGGTCGACGATGCCTTCCTCCAGCAGCGCCTGGCTGATGCCCATGATGATGCCGCCCTTCCACTGGCTTTCGGCGAGCTTGGGGTTGTAGAGCCGGCCTGAATCCAGCGCCGACACCACGCGCGATACGCGAACCGTGCCAAAATCCTCGTCGACGCGCACCTCGATGAAATGCGCGCACCAGCTGTGGCGGGAATAGTCGCCCTCGGTGTGCGACAGCGCCGTCGCGATGGTCGTGTAGTTCTTGTAGCGATCGTCAGCCGTCGAATTGGCCGGCATGGTGTCGCCCATCGCCTCGATCTGGCTGCGTCCGACGCTGCCGAGCAGCTCGGCGATCGAGACTTCAGGGCCGTCGCCACGCGGTGAAGCGATGCGGCCATTGGCAACGACCAGGGTGTTGGCCTGCAGCGCATGGAACGGTGAATTTGGATCGCTGATCGCCAGCCCGACCAGCTGGTCGAGCGCGGCGGTCGCCGCCTTGTGCACCGCGCCCGTCATCACGCCGGCCAGCCGCGAACCGCCGGTGACGCCGGCGCGGGCATAGCGCGAGTCTCCCAGCTTCACCACGACGTTCTCAGCCGGCACGCCCACCACTTCGGCGGCGGTCTGCGCCAGGATCGTATAGGTGCCCTGCCCCATGTCGATGCTCGAGCTTTCGACCTCGACCGAGCCGTCGGCGAGGATGCGCACCATCGCCTCGCCATAGGCGCGCCGCACCGGATAGGTGCCGGAGGCAACACCCCAGCCGATCAGCTGGTTGCCGTCGCGCATCGAACGCGGCTCGGGCGCACGTTTCGACCAGCCGAAGGCCTCGGCACCGGCAGCGAAGGCCTCGCGCAGCTGGCGTGTCGACCACGGCTTGTTCGCCTCCGGATCCTGTTCGGCATAGTTCCTGAGCCGGATTTCCAGCGGATCGATGCCGACCTCGTAAGCCAGTTCGTCGATCGCGCTTTCGATGCCGAAGGCGCTCGGGTTCTCGCCCGGCGCGCGCAGCGCCCCCGGCACCACCGTATTCACCCGCACGACGTTCTGCCGCGACGAGAAATTCGGTGTCGCATACATGATCGAGGTGACCGAACCAAGCGGCTCGACCCACATGCCGTCGACCGAGGTCTCGTTGACGCCGCGATGCACGATCGACTGGATCCGTCCCTCTGCGTCGGCGCCGAGCGCCACCGTCTGGCGCGTCGCCGCCCGTCCGCCATAGGCGGTGAACGTCTGCGGCCTGGTGACCGCGAGCTTCACCGGCCGTCCCAGCATTCTCGCGGCCATCGCCGCCACCGCGCCGTAGCCGTAAGCGAACGCCTTGGAGCCGAAACCGCCGCCGATAAAGGGCGAGACCAGGCGCACATTCTCGAACGGCACGCCGAACCATTCGGCATAGGTCCGCGCCATGCCGTCGAGCCATTGGCTGGGCTCCCACACGGTCAGTTGGTCGCCCTGCCAGTGCGCGATCAGGCCGTGCGGCTCCATCGGCGCCTGGTATTCGCGCGGCGTGTTGTAGGCGGCGCAGATCCGCACCGGGGCGGCGGCGAAAGCCGCTTGCGCATCGCCCCATTCCTTGGTCATCGTGTCGACCGGAATGCCGTCGCCGGCGTTTGGATCGTCGAGGTCGACGATTGCCGGCGTCTCGTCATAGGCGACCTTGACCAGTGCTGCGGCCGCGACCGCCTGCTCGAAACTCTCGGCCACCACCGCCGCGACATGCTGACCGCTGAAGGTGATGTCGCGCGCCAGCGGGCAATAGGGAATATCCGGCGGCGGCGTGCCCAGCCAGTCCGTCGCGGTGTTGAGGCGCAACGCATTGTCCGGCGTCAGCACCAGAAGCACGCCCGGCGCGCTTTCAGCCGCGGCCGTATCGATCGAACGCACCTTGCCAGCGGCAATCGTGCTCTCGACGAGGACGGCGTGGCTGAGCCCTTCGAGCTGCTGCTCGACGGCGTATTTTGCGGCACCGGTGATCTTGGCCGGGCCATCGACGCGCGACAGCCGCCCGCCCACTGCCTCCGCGAGGATGGCGCCGTCGGAAGCGTCGCCCCTCTTCGAATCACCATGTCTTGATCTGACGTCGTGAACGGTCATGCCGTTTCTCCCATCTTGAGGATGGCGCGGGCGACGACGCGCGGCGCCAGTTCGATCTTGTAGTGGTTGCCGCCGTGGTCGACGGCGCCCTCGACGGCGAGTTGGCTGGCTGGCTTGACGATATCAGCCTCCAGCAGCTTGCCTTTCAGCGCCTCTTCCACGGCGCGAGCGCGCCACGGCTTGGTGGCGGCACCGCCGAGCGCCACGCGCAGGTCACGGATCGTCCTTCCGTCGGCCTCGAATTCGATGCCGACGGCGGCACTTGCAGCGGCGAATTCGTAGGATTGCCGGTCGCGGACCTTCAGATAGGTCGAACGTCGTGCTGCGGCGGAAGCAGGAATGCTGATCGCGGTGATCATCTCGCCTGGCGCGATCGCATGTTCCCTGTCGGGCGTGGCGCCCGGCAGGAGAAAAAAGTCATCGACCGCGACCTGGCGATCGCCGAGATGGACTGTTGCGTCGAAGGCGACCAGCGCTGTCGCCAGATCGCCGGGATAGCTGGCGATGCAGGCTTCGCTGGTGCCGAGCACGGCATGGCCGCGGGTGACGCCGCCGATCGCCGAGCAGCCGCTGCCGGGCATACGCTTGTTGCAGGCCGGAAAATTCGCCGGATCGCGGAAATACGGACAGCGCGTGCGCTGCATCAGATTGCCGCCGATGGTCGCCATGTTGCGGAGCTGCGCCGAGGCCGCCTGCCACAGCGCATCCGAGACGGCGGGGAACCGGCTTTTTATCTCGGCATGGTCGGCGACGCTGCTCATCCTTGCCAACGCTCCGATCGTGGCGCCCCGGTCATCGACCGTGATCCCATCCAGTCCCTTGAGATGGGTGATGTCGACCACGGTTTCGGGTTCGGTGACGCCGCATTTGGCGAGATCGATGAGCGTCGTGCCGCCGGCGAGCAGCATGGCGCCGGGCAGCGCCGCCGCCTGGCGTGCCGCATCGATGGAATTGGCGCGCAGATAGGAAAAATCCCTCATGACGCGACCTCCAGTGCCGCCTGGCGCACGGCGGCGACGATGTGCGGATAGGCGCCACAACGGCAGAGATTGCCGGCCATATATTCGCGGATCTCGTCATCCGAGCCGGCATGGCCCTCGCGGATACAGGCGACAGCCGACATGATCTGGCCCGGCGTGCAGTAACCGCACTGGAAGGCGTCCTGTTCGAGGAAAGCGGCCTGCACCGCGTGCAGCGTGCCGTCGCCGTCAGAAAGCCCTTCGATTGATGTGACCGCCCTGCCCTCGGCCTGGGCGGCGAGCGTCAGGCAGGCCAGCACACGCTGGCCGTCGACATGCACGGTGCAGGCGCCGCATTGGCCCTGGTCGCAGCCTTTCTTGGTGCCGGTCAGGCCGAGATGATCGCGCAAGGCGTCGAGCAGCGTGACGCGCGGCTCGACCTCCAGTTCATGGCGATGTCCGTTGATTTGAAGTTGGATGGGAGTTCGGGTTTTGCTTGTCATGGGGCGTCTGGCTCCAGTTGCTTGACGCGAAGGGGGATGATCTGGTGCCCGGCCGGCGAGCGGCAAGGCCGGGGAAGATCGGCGAAAGCGGCGGAGCGCATAATCTCCCCCTCGAGGGGGAGATCACGCTCTCGCCGGCTTGCAAGCTCTCGACACGTGACATACCGGTCCCCTGGTTATATGATAAAGGTGCTCCACTAAAACGGAGGCGCCTCCGTTTGTTACGTGGGGGGTGGACCCGTCGGGTTCAAGCCCCGTATTTGCAGTGGAGAAAATTTTGGCTTCGCAGCCGCCCGCAACCGCCAAAGACGAGCCCGACGCGACAGCGGCAAAACCGCTGCGCGCCGATGCGCAGCGCAACCGCCACGCGCTGGTCGAGGCAGCAGCAGCGGCCTTTGCCACGCATGGCGCCGATGCCTCGCTGGAGGAGATCGCGCGCCAGGCCGGCGTCGGCATCGCCACGCTCTACCGGCATTTTCCGACGCGCGAGCATCTGGTCGAGGTGGTCTACCGGCGCGAAGTGGAAAGCCTGTGCGCGGCCGCCGACGAGCTCACTCTTCACCACCCGCCCGACGTTGCGCTCGAACAGTGGATGCAGCGCTTCGTCGACTACATCGCCACCAAGCGCGGGCTGGCGACGAGCCTGCGTATCCTGCTCAACACCAATTCAACCCTGTTCTCGGACATGTCCACCCGGGTAACACTTGCCTTGCGGCAGCTGATCGAAGCGGCGGTGGCCGACGGCTCGATCCGCAGCGACGTCGACGCCTCCGACGTTCTGCATGCGCTGGGCGGCATCTATTCGGCGCCCGACACCGAGGACTGGCGCGACCGCTCGCGCCGGCTGGTCTCGCTGCTGATGGACGGGTTGAGGTTTGGGGCTGGCAAGTCCGCGAAGGGCGGGTGAAGGCTGGGCTGCCGAAAGCGCGGCGCTGGGGACGAAGTCCGCTTTGCGCCATTTCCGGGCGTTCGCGAGTACCGCCACCAATATCGCGTTTTCGACCCCCTCTCAGACCTTGCGCCCAAGGGGGCCAAGGCCGATCCCGTGCGGCCAGTTGGGGAGAGGGCTATGCAAGCCTCTTCCCAAGTTGCTCAATCCAGTCGAGTCGCGACCAGTTTGCCGTCCATCATCATCGGGATGATTGCCAGGTTCTTTTCTTCCATGAATTCCAGATCGGCGCTGCCTTGATTGAGGTCCATCAGTTGCTCGACTTTTCCATCCGGATGAATGCGAAAGAGCGCCCCTGCGACCCAATCGGTAACCAGCCAATTCCCTGCTCCGTCCGATTCTAGACCATCTAGATTTCCAACAGGCTCGCCGGACCCGATGTCAGAGATGGCTTTCGTCTTCAGGTCGACCGCGATCAGATGGCCGGGTGTCTTGGACGAAAAATCCGGCTGGATGTCGCGACCCCAGCCGGCGACGAGGAGGCGACCGTCTTCGACACGCAGACCGTTCGGATGCAGAAGATCCTCGCTCTCGAGCCAGACGGAGAGAGCATCATTGTCCAGAACATAAATCCTGTTCGCCAGCATGTCGGAAGCAAAGACACGACCCGCCTCGTCGACGGCGGGATCATTCAGGAACTGAGCGCCTTCGGCAGGCCACGTTCCAGTGATTTTACCGCTCTCGACGTCGACGGCCACAAGCCGATCGATGTCGGTGACGAAAAGCGTATCGCCTTGCATCACCAATCCCTTGGGCGCATTAAGGCCGGTCACCCACTCGGCTGCCTGCAACTTTCCGTCAGGCGAAACCTTCGAAAGGTATCCGACCCCATCCCTGCCGGCGGGGTCGCCAACAATGTTGGAGAGGTAGAAGATGTTCCGCTTGGCGTCGAAAAATACGCTCTCCGGGGCCTTGAATCCGTCAAGCGACCAGACCTCCTCCGCTTTCGCAGGTGAGCCTGCCACTCCTAGTAGTAGAATAGAAAATAGAACTGACTGCAACTTGATCATGATAACCTCCCTATATTGTTTTTCTTGTGTATCCGGGTAAGCGCAACCGAACATTGCTTCGTCGCTTATGCAAAGCGTAGGGTTGCAGCTTCGATTCTGACAAGTCCATCTGTCAGAGCGATTTCTGCTTAGCCTCGTCAACTTTACAATTCCCCAGATGAATGGCAGTTCCAACGTCAACTTGTCCTGGGAGCCGTACTGCGGACGAAAAGCAACGCCGGACATCCCGCGACGCTGTACTCGGCGCGAGAGGCCGGTGTTCGAAAGCGACGCCTACTAATCGAAACGCCAGCCTGTCGCCTTGTGCGGACGGCCGATGCGGTTCGCCGAACGCATCATCGGCTCAAGGCTCGGATCGTTGATATTGCCGAAATCGGGCAAGCCATACTGTCGAGCGGCCGCCAATACCCAGGAAAGACCTGCCACTGAGTTCCACGAGAGCCTAGAGGCGGAAGGAGAGCCGAGCTTTCCGACCGGTCCGGGTGGGTGGGCCGAGCAACAGAGTGACGGCGTTAACGCCCAGCGTAGCAGCACCGACGCAACCGCCGACAACCAGGGCAGGTAAACACAGGTCCTGACGGGTAAATTCGCGCGCTTGCCGCGCCGCGATGACATCCTCAACCTCACCTGAATGCGGCTGTCGCCCCATTCGATAACGGAATGCCAGCGGAGCAAGTAACTCCGCCCTGAATTGCGTCCGGTGCGAAATCCTATGCGAACAAGCCGACTGCTCGATCGTAAAAATGGTCGAGAGCGCAGCGCCTGGCGGCAATCCGGGCGGCTTCAAGCAATTCCTCGCGACCCGAGGCGCCGTCCTTGTAGGTTGCGATGACGACGCGCGCGATCATTTCGGCGTCCTCGTCGTCAAGCTCCGCTTCGCCGGACCGCAAAATTTCCCGAACCACACCCCTCAAGAGATCCAGTTCAATGGTTGAAAAAACGCCCATATGGGGCGCGGATGTGCACTCCACCGCCATCTGAATTCCTCCCGCTGTCACGATATCAAACACGCGAGAGATTACAACTAAAGTATTAGACGAGCGCTTCGGAGGTCGTTCGGCACCCGAACACCGCTGCAACCTTGCTATGCCGCATTTGCCCGAAGTGCCGCGAAATGCTTTTCTCACCTTGGGACAGACAGAAATGGTGCCATCTCATTGCCGAAGCGTCCGCAGACAACAATCGACGTTTCAGGCGGTTGTCGGACCCAACACCTTACGGAACCCCGTTGCGCCGCATGACGTGCAGACCTAGCAAATGCGATTAGTCGGCCATCGATGGAGTACTCATGATGAAGACTGTCGTTAGGGTTGTCTGTGCCATCGGCCAAGCGGGGCAGCTCGGCCTCAAAGGCGGCCTCCCATGGGAAGGCAACCGGTCGCCGGAGTTCGTCGCCGACGTTGCACGATTTTTCGACCTCACCAGAGGGCACGTCTTGCTCGCCGGCCCCAAGACGATCGCGAGCATTCCGGATTTTGCTCGCGCGGATCGGGAACTTGTCGTTGTTCGCTCCAGCATGGATCCCGAGGACACGCTCCAACGCTTTGCCGGCCGTGTCGTTTTCATCGGCGGCGGTCCACCGGTGTGGGACGCCTATGCGCGCTTCGTCAGCCACTGGGATGTCACCCGGCTGCCCTATGACGGGCCGGCGGACCGCTGGTTCGATGCAAGATGGCTTACGGGAGGTGGCGAGGTTGCCAGAAATCACGCGACCAATGAAGGCTCGGCTCGTTTCGATCCGGGGAACATTTAGACCACGTCGCGACCCAAGTTCCAGTCCGCATTTTCTGCGACTTTGCGGCAGCTGATCGAAGCGGCGGTGGCCGATGGCTCGATCCGCAGCGACGTCGACGCCTCCGACGCGCTGGGCGGCATCTATTCAGCGCCCGACACCGAGGACTGGCGCGACCGCTCCCGCCGGCTGGTGTCGCTGCTGATGGACGGGTTGAGGTTTGGGGCTGGCAAGGGCACCAAGGGTAGTGGGTGAAGGCTGGGCCGCCGAAAGCGCGGCGCTAGAACGAAGTCGGCTACGCGCCAACTACGGACATCGCCAAGCCACTACTCGGACGTCGCTTTTTGGGGGCCGACAGCGGACTAGCAGCCTCCGGCTGCCGATCTTCAAGAGCGGACATTCAGTCCGGTGCCAGTATTGTCGTGACCTGACCCATCCCGGACGTAGCCGCCACTAGGTTGAACATCCGCTAAGTGGATGCAAGCGGTCGTCGGCCACTTCCCCAAAGTGCAATAGGCAACGCTCTAATTTCGTCCCACCGTGGATCTTGCCGGATACCAGCATCCAGCAGCAAATAATTTGGGAGGGAGCTAACACGTGGAGCGGCCTTACTCGGTCGCGGTCGTGGAAGACGATCCCAGTATGCGCCGGAGCCTCCTGCGCCTGTTGAACGCGCACGGCTTTGCGGTGGAGGAATTTCCTTCAGCCGAAGCCTTTCTCGGTGGCGATACATGGAGTCGGATGGCCTGCGTTGTGCTCGATATTGATCTACCTGGCATGTCCGGGCTCGAATTACGAAGCCGCCTGACGGCCGCGGGTTCAAGCCTGCCCGTCATCTCATCACGGCGACCGACGACGACACGATCGAGAGGGCTGCCACTCAATTGAGTTGTATCGCCTTCCTGCGTAAGCCATTTCCGGCTGGATTGCTGATCGACGCTGTCACGAAACTGGCCAGGGTGCGGCCCGCCTAGGCGTCTCACGTTCGCCTGGACGGATGGCAGTCGCTAAGGGCCTGGGAGGGCCGGCGAACTAATCTGCATTCAACAGGCGGCACTTCCCCAAAGGCCAATATCGCTTCGACGGCGGACAACGTAAGATTGACGTGATGGCATCAAGTTGCACTGTCGTAACGTCATCTGCAGTGACGATAAGGACCAGTCTTGCCGCGAAGGTCGCGTACAAACGGAAGGGAGGGTTGTGACCCGAACACGTTCAGGCCCGCTCGGTCAGGCGAGTCTCACCGAACCTACGGGCCATTCGAAACGGTACCCTCGCCCACATAGGCAAGGCGTGCCCCGAGGAGGACTAATGACATGAGAGCAGCAACAGCAACTTGTACCGCGGCGGCGATGACATTCGGCGCCGCCCTACTCAGCAGCACGTCGATGGTCCAGGCACAGGACCAGGCCAAGCCCAACATCTTGGTAATCATGGGCGACGACGTTGGCTGGTTCAATATCGGCGCCTATCATCAGGGCATCATGTCCGGGAAGACGCCGAACCTAGATAGGCTTGCCTCGGAGGGAATGAGGTTTACCGACTATTACGCGGAAGCGAGTTGCACTGCTGGTCGGGCAAGTTTCATCACCGGTGAGATACCACTGCGCACAGGCTTGACGACCGTCGGTCAGGCCGGTGCTGACGTAGGCATGCCGGCCCAGGCCGCGACCATCGCCGCAGCCCTCAAAACCCAGGGCTACGCCACCGGCCAGTTCGGTAAGAACCATCTCGGTGATCTGAACAAGTTTCTGCCGACCCTGCATGGGTTCGACGAATTTTTTGGCTATCTGTACCACCTCGACGCGATGTCGGATCCCTACTGGTATTCGTTTCCGAATGACCAGTCGTACCGCGACAAAGTCGGCCCGCGAAACCTCGTTCACACATACGCAACCGATACGGACGACGCGACCAAACAGCCGCGCTGGGGCAAAATCGGCAAGCAGAGGATCGTGGATGAGGGTCCCCTTGCGCCCTATCCCGACATGACCAACGTGCCGAACATGCACGACATAACGCCCAAGGCCAAATACGAAATGGGAACGTTCGACGAAGTGCTGGTCAAGGCTTCGTGCGACTTCATGGACAAAGCCAAAACCGACGGCAAACCGTTCTTTGTCTGGCACAACACAACGCGCATGCACGTCTGGACGTTTCTGTCGCCCAAGTATCAGGCTCTCATGAACAGCGACACCAACTACGGCCTCGAAGAGGCCGGCATGGCCCAGCTGGACGACAGCGTCGGCGCGATTATGAAATGCGTGGAGGATGCGGGCGAGGCTGACAACACCATCGTCATCTTCACCACGGACAACGGCGCCGAAGTATTTACCTGGCCCGATGGCGGCATGACCCCGTTCAAGGGCACCAAGGGTACGGTGATGGAAGGCGGCTTCCGCGCACCGGCAATCATCCGCTGGCCGGGCAAGGTCAAGCCGGGCACGGTCGAGAATGGCATTTTTTCGGCGCTGGATTGGTTCCCCACGCTCGTGGCGGCGTCGGGCAATCCTGACATCACCGACCAGCTTCTGAAGGGCGTGAAGCTGGGTGACGCGACCTACAAGAACCACCTCGACGGCTACAACCAGCTTGACCTGCTTGAGGGCAAAGGGCCTTCCGCACGCCATGAATTCTTCTACTTCGGTGGGGCCGCGCTGGGTGCTATCCGCATCGACAACTTCAAGTACCAGTTCTACCAACAGCCGCAGGGTTGGCCTGGCGCGAAGGTGACAACCGACATGCCCACGATGGTCAACATCCGCCAGGATCCCTTCGAGCGGACGCCATCGATTGGCGAGCAAAGCCTCAATGATCTCGGCGGGGGGTATATGAACGACTTCTTTGCGCGCGAGTTCTGGCGGTTCGTCACCGTTCAGCAAGAAGTGGGGAAACTGGCCCTCACGGCGATCGACTATCCGCCAATGCAGGACCCGGCTTCCTTCAACCTGGAAGCTGTGAAGCAGCAGATCGAAAAGGTGATCAAGAACAAGCCAGGCAACTAAGGCAAACGTGCGACGCGACGGGCGGATCCTCCTGGGCCGCCCGTTTGGTTCCAAAGCAAATCAGCCGGATGTCTCGAAATGCGAGCCAGGAACCGAGCAACAACGAAGAAGGTCACTAGTGTTTGCGACGTGGGATTTTGTTAAACTAGCTATGGCGCGGGTGCCTGGCCTCGTGGCCGCCCTGCTAGTGTTTGTCCAGAGCGTGCCATGAAAAGCCTCAAGCGAATTGTTTGCTGTTCCGCTGCAATAATTTTGGTGCCGCTGACAACACATGCGGACCCTCTCACGACGATGGACGAGGTCGGAGCGGCCATCATGTCATGCTGGAAACCACCGGCCGGTGTTGAAAAGTCCACCGTTACGCTGAGTTTCAGCTTAAAGAGCGATGGATCGCTGGTTGGGCCGCCACAATCGACATTCATCAATGTCGCGGCCGAT
Organism: Mesorhizobium sp. WSM4842; assembly: GCF_055901575.1. NCBI lineage: Bacteria > Pseudomonadati > Pseudomonadota > Alphaproteobacteria > Hyphomicrobiales > Phyllobacteriaceae > Mesorhizobium > Mesorhizobium sp. WSM4842. The sequence continues at coordinate 3,299,403 of NZ_CM148372.1, read as the reverse complement.
GAGCAAGTTCGTCAGCAGTTTGTCGCTGCTGCCATGGACGCGGTGGATCGATGCACGCCCGTTGAACTGTCTCCCACCTTGGCCCAAGGGATTGGGGGACAGCCGTTCACGATGGAATTTGCATCCTCCGATAAGGCGCAAACCCTCTCGCCTTCGAATTAGAGGAACCTCAGCGAGCAGCTCGACGGGAGGTTCTGGCCGAGGTCCATTCGTCAAAGGGCCGCGAACACCTCCTCACTTCGCCAAGCCGCCTTGCATCGTGTCCGGAGGGAGTCGCCACCGTGGGGCAGAATTCCGGCGCGAATGTCTGCTCGCGAGTCGGACACGACCTTTTGCGGCAGCGTCCACGAAAGTCTGAAATTGGCGCAACCGCGACCTCCGGCGTGCTCACCGGTAAGGCTGCTTTCAGGCGGTGGCAAAGCTAACCTCAACGGCCGACATCGACGCATTGCTGCCATTCGCAACGCCGTTGGGGTCGAACTCCGTCTTTCGGACGATTTGGGTTTTGGGGGCGAGAGAGGCGGCTACGAGGGTCCTGAACCTGAACGAGGGGCCGGGCGCGCCTGATAGGGGCCCCACAAGCCACCCCTACCCCCGCCACCGACAACCCGGCGGAGCGGGTGCCGGCGACCGGCCGTCCCGGCGGCGGCGATCTCACACGTTCTAAGGTCAAAACTCTACCAGCTGGCCGCCGCCAACGGCCGAAATGGATGGGAAGTTGCCATTCGGCTCAACCGCCAGAACGAGCACGTTGCGCCAGGTCCGGACCTCCTGATGCGCTCCCTTAAACTTACGCTTGTGACCTGATAGCGGACATTCAAGCGCGACTCGGGGCCATCCGAGTCATATTGCACCACCAGGCTGCTCCCCAGCTGAACGGCGAAGGCGTCGCTAGCTGGGGTTCAGCTTGATCCGGTCTGGCCGCCCCCCTCAGTTCAACTGCACCGACAGCTTGTCGATGGTTCCAGTGAATCGGAACGGCACCTGGTAATCCTTGTCCTCGACACCGCTGCGGGTGTCGACGCCAACATCGAAGGTCTCGTCGATCGTCATCAGGAAGGGCACGGTGTGCGCGACCTTTTGACTGGCGACTTCCTTGCCATCGACGTTCAGGACACCGGTGCCGCCCTTGCCGGCGCCGCCGCCGTCGTATTTGAAGTCGAAGACGATGGTGTGCTTGCCAGGGGTGAGCGCGTCCTGGCTTTCCCAACGGAATTTTTCCAGCGCCAAGAGGTTGTAGAGGAAGACCGGCTTGCCCTTCAGCAGGTAAAGCCCATAACCGCCGAAGCGGCCGCCCTGGGTAACCAGCATCCCGTCGCCGCCGCCCTGCGGAACCTCCACCTCGGCTGTGACGGAGTAGGATTTGTTGACGACGTCAGGCGCATTTCCGGATGGAAGCCCGGACAATTCACCCGAGTAGGTAAATAGGGTTTTCCCTGCTGTGGCACTCGGCCGTGGTGAGAGAACGCGTTGGAGAAAGTCGTTGTCGAGCGGAAATACGTTGTACTTCGTCGCCTCGACGAGGAACAGTTCCTTCATCTCCTGAAGTTTGTCAGGCATCTTGGACGCGAGGTCGTTGTTCTGCGAGTAATCCTCGCTGAGATTGTAGAGTTCCCAAGTGTAGCCGTTGACCACGTCGGGCATCTTGCCTAACCCCAGCAACCAGGGCGCGAGAGGCGGCGTCGTGGATGCGATCCAGCCGTCGTGGTAGATGGCGCGGTTGGCCAACATCTCGAAATACTGCGTCGTGCGCGTCGACGGAGCATTGGCGTTCGCCTTGTCCCAGGTGTAAGCCATGGAAACGCCTTCGATCGGCTTCTGCGCCACGCCGTTGACCATCACCGGAGCCTGAATGCCGGTCGATTCGAGGATCGTCGGCACGATGTCAATCATATGGTGGAACTGGGTGCGGATGCCGCCGGCGTCCTTGATGCGCGCGGGCCAGGCGATGGCCATGCCCTGCCGGGTGCCGCCGAAATGCGACGCCACCTGCTTGGTCCATTTGAACGGCGTGTCGAAGGCCCAAGACCACGCCACCGACATGTGCGGTTGGGTCTTGTCCGAACCCCAGACATCGTAATACTTCAACTGCTCCTCGACCGGAACATTGATGCCTTCGATCGCGGCCAGGTCGAACGGCGTACCAACGGTGGAACCTTCGGCGCTGGTGCCATTGTCGCCTTCGATGTAGATGATGAGCGTGTTGTCGAGCTTGCCCAAATCGTCGACCGCCTGGATCACCCGTCCGATCTCATTGTCGGTATAGGCCACATAGGCCGCATAGACCTCCGCCTGGCGCGCGAAGAGCTTCTTGCTGTCGGCATCGAGCGTATCCCATTTGGGCAGATCGTCGGGCCACGGCGTCAGTTGCGTGTTGGACGGAATCACGCCGAGCTTCTTCTGGTTGGCGAATATCTCGTCGCGCATGGCATTCCAGCCCATGTCGAACTTGCCCTTGAACTTGTCGATCCATTCCTGGGTCGGATGATGCGGCGCGTGGGTGCCGCCAGGCACGTAGTAGAGGAGGAACGGCTTGTCGGGCGCGACCACGCTAAGGTTTCGCACGTAGCTGATCGCCTCATCCGCCATGTCGGTGGTGAGGTTGTAACCGGGTTTTCCGATCCATGGAAAAATCTGCGTATGGTCACGGAACAGGTAGGGCGTCCACTGGTCGGTCTCGCCGCCCATGAAGCCATAAAAATACTCGAAACCCATTCCCGAGGGCCATTGGTCGTAGAGGCCCGCCAGGCTGTATTGATAGCTAGGCGTGTTGTGGTTCTTGCCGAACCAGGACGTCGCATAGCCGTTGTCTTTCAGGATTTGGCCAACGCTGGCGTTATCGAGGCCGAGGATGGAATCATAACCGGGATAACCGGTGGCCTGTTCGGATATCACGCCAAAACCCACGGAGTGGTGATTACGACCGGTAATCAGTGCGGCGCGCGTAGGGGAGCAGAGCGCCGTGGAGTTGAACTGCGTGTAGCGGAGACCCGCTTGCGCGATCTGATCCAACGCCGGCGTGGGAATGACGCCGCCGAAGGTTCCCGGGACCCCGTAGCCGGCATCGTCGGTCATGATCAACAGGATGTTCGGTGCGCCCTTGGGCGGCACGATCTGCGGCGGCCAATATGGCTTCGAATCTTTCGCGCTCATGCCGATCTCACCGCCGAATGCCGGCGGCGGATTGGGGAGGTATCGCCCGTCCACTGTCGTCGTGGCGTCCGGGGTGCCCGGTGTACCGGTGATTTGCTGTGCGCTCGCTAGGCCGCAGCCGATGATGATTGTCAGAATGGCAGTCGATGCCATCACAGTTGATTTCATGGTTTGCACTCCCGCTCAGCATAGTAATTGCCGCGTCGCCGGCGGCCCGGCTACTGCACCATTTCCAACTCGCTCGGGCGCCACTCCTTGGCGAAGAATGACTCTAGCAGGCGGTAGAGGCGCAGGACGACGAATAACCAGCCTTTCTTCGGATCGGTTTGATCCAGTTGCCTGATCGACGGAGGAATAGCCCCGTCTGGGCGGCTGCGATGCTCGGCGGCATCAGTGCGGCGCAGACCATGACGGCTGCGACTAGGTAATTTGCATCAGGGATAGACTCCTCTCCGTCTTCTCCCACTTCCGCCAATTACCCAACGTTACCCTACAAACGGCTGGCAAGGATATTGCCCTTTGGTGAAGCTGTTGCGAAGTTGCGTGCAGACCGCAGTCGCTGCCTACGAAGGCTCGATGGTCCGGATAGGTCACTTCGAGACATTCGCAGGTAAAGTCAGCAATGACCGCCTTGGGTCAAACTTCACCGTAAGCTTCTTGCGAACGAGCGTCCGCGACGGCGTGGAATCTCGCCCTTCGTCTTGTCAATTGGAACGAGCAGGTCGCGTCATGGAGCGCCGCTTACACGGCGACGCTCCATGTTCCTCTACAGTTCGACCTGTTCGGAAATGGCCAAGGCGTCGTCGACTTCGATGCCGAGATACCGGACAGTGCTCTCAAGCTTGGTATGCCCCAGGAGCAACTGCACGGCGCGGATGTTGCCAGTCTTCTTGTAGATTTGCGAAACCTTCGTGCGTCTCATCGAGTGCGTGCCATATCGCTTCGGGTCCAGTCCGATGCAGGAAACCCATTTGTCGACAATTCTCCCGTACTGCCTTGTCGAGATATGCGGTTTTGCCCGAGCGCGACTTGGGAACAGGTAATCTCGTTCGGTGAGTTGGCAGCGTGCTATCCAGGCACCGACGGCGGCCCGCGTTTGCTCCTTGATCTCGAATTGCACCGGTCGCCCGGTCTTCCGCTGAATGATCACGGCCCGATCGCGGACAGTGCCGGAAATTGCGATATCTCCGACTGTGATGGCGACCAAGTCGCAACCTCGAAGCTTGCTGTCGATGGCAAGATCGAAAAGTGCCAAGTCCCTTATCGCGCCCGACACTTGCAGCCGGGCTCGAATGCTCCAGACCTCATGGGGTTTGAGAGGAGGCTTCTGACCAACGATATGGTTTCTGTTCCAGGGCATGGTTCTTCTCCCATGCCGCCCTCCGCAGCCGCAGCGCTCGCATTGAGCCAGCGAACTTTACCGCCCGATCTCAGGTCGCCTCAAAGGATTTGACCTGATTGCCACCGGCTTCGGACCGTCGCGAGGTCAATCACTCAACAGACGCACTGCGCCAGTAGCCGGCGTTCATCGCCTGGCCTGCGAATTACCGCTTTCGATGTTAGGCAGCCGTTCCGCGGCGGGCGCGCTGCGAGGCAATTTGACTCATTTGCGTCTGTCGTGAACCGGTACTGATGTCCCTAGATGACCCTGGTCTGAATCGCATGCGAGGCCGTAGTCAGTCTTCGACGATCTATTAGAAATGACGAATATCCCGTACAGTACGACATCCTAGCCAAGGCTAGTGGTGCGAAACGCCTGTGGGGTCCGCATGACGGAACAGCAGATCACGCGCCGGCTCGCCGCCATCCTCGCCGCCGATGTCGCCGGGTACAGCAGCATGATGGAGACCGACGAGGTCGGCACGATCGCTGCGCTGCGGCAGATTTGGAGCGAGACTTTCAATCCCGCCGTCGCTGCTCGTCATGGCCGAATTGTCAAAATGATGGGCGACGGGGCACTGGTTGAGTTTGGCAGCGTCGTTGAGGCGGTCGAATGCGCCGTTGCGATCCAGCGGGCGATGAGTGAGCGCAATTCGGCTGCTCAGCGGCCGGTCGAGTTCCGCATTGGCATCAATCTCGGCGACATCGTCATCGAGGGGGATGACATATTCGGCGACGGGGTCAATGTCGCTGCCCGCCTCGAAGGCCAGGCCCCGCGTGGCGGGATTCTTGCCTCGGAGGTCGTCCATGCCCAGGTGAGCGGAAAGGTCGGCGTGACGTTCCTCGATTCTGGCGAAGTCAAACTCAAGAACATCGAGCGGCCATTGCGGGTGTGGCGATGGCACGGCGACGAAACCGCGCCGACCGCAAGCTCCATGGCCAATTTCACCCGGTCGCTCGGCACCAACAAACCATCTATTGCCGTCCTGCCCTTTTCGGTCATGAGCAACGATCCGGAGCAGGAATTCTTTGCTGACGGCCTGGTCGAGGACATCCTTACCACCCTGTCAAAGCTCTCCGGCCTGTCCGTGATCGCGCGCCATTCAAGCTTCGTCTACAAAGGGCGCTCGGTGGACGTGCGCCAAGTCGCCCGCGAACTCGGCGTGCGCTTCGTGCTGGAGGGAAGCGTCCGCAAGGCCGGCAGCCGCATCCGCATTACTGCGCAGTTGATCGACGCCACGACAGGGGTTCACATCTGGGCAGATCGTTTCGACCGTGGCATCGGCGACATTTTTGCGGTGCAAGACGAGATCACGCTGACGCTCGCGACCGAGATGCAGGTCCGGCTGACCGAAGGCGAGCAGGCGCGCCTGCGCTTTACCACGACCACGAATGTCGAAGCGTGGAGCCTGTGGATACAGGGGCTGCACCACTATCGCGGTCCGAATACCACCAACGCCCATGTCCAGACCCGCCGCTGCTGGGAGAAGGCGCTCGCGCTTGATCCCGGTTCGGCGACGCTCAACGCGATGCTCGGCTTCATGCATTTTTCCGACGCGCGCCACGGTTGGACGGGCGAAGACCGCGAAACTGCATTGAACAAAGCCGAAGCTTATGTCGAGCGGGCGCTGACGATCGACCCCGAGAATCCCGACGCCTATCGCGCCACCAGCGGGATCTTGCTCCTGAGATCGCGGTTCGACGAGGCAGCCGCCGCTGCCCGGAAGGCTGTCAAGCTCGGCCCCAACCTGCCCGACGTGCTGGTGTTCGGAGCCTTTGTATTCGCTTGTTCCGGCCATGCCGCCGAGGGGATCGGCCAGATCGAGAGGGCCATTACGCTAAGCCCGAATTATCAGGCGTGGTTTCTCGGCGTGCTGGGCAACGCCTATCGGCTCGCCGGCCGCTCCGAGGAGGCGATTGCGGCGTTCCGTGCGTATCATGCCCGCAGTCCCGGCTATGGGTTGGCCGACATCGTGATGGTCCAGGAACAGGCCGGACATCTCGAAGAGGCCCGCGAGACCGCCATGCAGCTTGTCGCGGCGCGGCCCACCTTCACCGTTACGTCCTGGCTCAGAACGCAGTTCCGCGGCGATACCGAGCAAATGGCGGCCGACTTGGCCTCGCTCCGCGCTGCCGGTGTTCCGGAACAATAGATGCGTACCCAAAGGCGGTTTTGGGCGCAAGTAGGCAGGACCTGTGCCGACCGAAATGTAGTCTTTTTTGCGCGAATGCGTCCATCAGTCGGCTGCAATGAATGACGGTTCGTCATCCCAATCCGGAACTTTGAGGTGATACGATGGAACGGCAGGAACGGGTCAAACTTCACCGTAAGCTTCTTGCGAACGAGCGTCCGCGACGGCGTGGAATCTCGCCCTTCGTCTTGTCAATTGGAACGAGCAGGTCGCGTCATGGAGCGCCGCTTACACGGCGACGCTCCATGTTCCTCTACAGTTCGACCTGTTCGGAAATGGCCAAGGCGTCGTCGACTTCGATGCCGAGATACCCGACAGTGCTCTCAAGCTTGGTATGCCCCAGGAGCAACTGCACGGCGCGGATGTTGCCAGTCTTCTTGTAGATTTGCGAAACCTTCGTGCGTCTCATCGAGTGCGTGCCATATCGCTTCGGGTCCAGTCCGATGCAGGAAACCCATTTGTCGACAATTCTCCCGTACTGCCTTGTCGAGATATGCGGTTTTGCCCGAGCGCGACTTGGGAACAGGTAATCTCGTTCGGTGAGTTGGCGCCGTGCTATCCAGGCACCGACGGCGGCCCGCGTTTGCTCCTTGATCTCGAATTGCACCGGTCGCCCGGTCTTCCGCTGAATGATCACGGCCCGATCGCGGACAGTGCCGGAAATTGCGATATCTCCGACTGTGATGGCGACCAAGTCGCAACCTCGAAGCTTGCTGTCGATGGCAAGATCGAAAAGTGCCAAGTCCCTTATCGCGCCCGACACTTGCAGCCGGGCTCGAATGCTCCAGACCTCATGGGGTTTGAGAGGAGGCTTCTGACCAACGATATGGTTTCTGTTCCAGGGCATGGTTCTTCTCCCATGCCGCCCTCCGCAGCCGCAGCGCTCGCATTGAGCCAGCGAACTTTACCGCCCGATCTCAGGTCGCCTCAAAGGATTTGACCTGATTGCCACCGGCTTCGGACCGTCGCGAGGTCAATCACTCAACAGACGCACTGCGCCACCTGCTGACGTTTGCGCCGGACGCAGCCAATGTCACGAGTCGACTCCGAAGCGGGTCTATAGATCGGGGGCGCAGGGGAACGACAACTTGGAAGCCTTGTTGCGTCTCAGGTCACAAATCGTCAGAAGATGAAGGCGCGTGGGGCCCGCAACTTTTTGATACGTGGCGAACAAAGTTCCGTTCTACCCTTGGCCTCGACCGGCGATCGGCAAAGAAGGTACCGAACGGGTCGCGCAGGTGTCCTCTCCTTCCGCTAGTCTGCTCCGTCCTTTCTCGCCCGCTCGATGAATTTCTCCGCGACCACTTTGCCGAGTGCGGCACCGGCCTTGTTGTCCATCTCGTAGTGGATGCCGGCCCAGACGCGCGAATCGCCGGCCTCTTTGCCGACCTTGCGGATGAATTCCGCATGGCTGGGAAACAGGTATGCCAGGACCTCGGATCGAGCAGTTGAGAGCGTGGAGTGGTTTGACGGATAACTGGGATGGGCCGGCACCGCAAACAGGGGACTGATGCTCGGATCAAGCATGTGGGGGCGCAGGTACCAATAAGCGTACTTCCCATCGTTGCTTGCAATGTAGGCGTCGTAATAGACCGTTGCGAGCATCGCGTAAGCCCGCGCGGCACGCGGCGGGTTCGAATCCGTCTTGTCCTCGAACATCCACTTGCTGGCATAGTCATACCAGTCGGTGAACAGGCCGGATGGGCTCTGCCAGTAGAACGCTTTGTAGCTGTTAGGGAATTTTCGTCCAAACTGTCGGATTGCATCCATCTCGGCCTTTACGGCCGGGGACTGGCAGTCGGGTGGCGCCGGCGACCTGAATTCATCGGGTGCTGCCAGCACGATCGGCTTCCAGTTTGGCATGGTTACATTGGCGGGTTTGTCCCCGACCCACATGCATGGCCCGGTCGGGACCGTGCCGGTCCAGACTGCGTCGGAGCCATCAGCCTTTGCCCGCGCAATCACCTGTTCAGCCACCCGTCGCCCCAATTCGAGGCCGGCGGAAGAATCGCTCGGGAATTGGACACCGGCAAGGACACGGGACTGTGCCGCTTCTTCGGCCATTGCGTCGAACGACGACGTCTCGTCTGGAAAGAAATAGGACAGAACGGTCGCGGCGGCTCCGGCGGCTGCGGCATGCTCCGATGGATAGGAGGGACTCCGCGGCGTAGGCAGCACAACCGACAGTGCGGCATCCGCCTCGCTCGGGCGCGGACGATTGTAGAAGTACTTCGCGTCCCACGCAGCGATGGTGGCGTCGTACATCGCCATCGTCAAATAGGTGTAGACGCGGTGCGCATTTGGAATCTGCTGGTTTTCGAGAAGGCGATTGTTGACCAGATCGATCCATCGGTACCCAGGCGAGCCGGCGTCCCAGAAGGTAATTTTGTCGGCGGCAGCCGGATCCTTTTGCGCCAAGAGATCCCGCATCTGCGCCAATTCGGCTGCGGCGGCGGCGGCGTCAGGCGGCGGCGGTACTCGAAAGTCCTCGCCCGACGTGATCACCCACGTCTTCCACGTTCCAGCCTTTGGTTCTATCAGATCCGATTGGGCGAAAGCGCAGTTCCCTGACAAAAGGACCACTGCGCAAGCCTTGCACAAGGCGCTTAGCATGTTTGGCCTCCTATGGTTGGTCCCCGGCCCAAAGACGGACGCTTTTTTTCTGGTTTTATAGCTGCTCCGCCCTAATTTTAGCGATCGCTGATTATAGCGCCGGACACCGCCGGGCAAAAGGATCAAATATGCGAATAGGACAGCGTTGTTTGTGACCGGTTTCTTTCTGACTTGAAGCCGATTGCCGCTGTGACTGCGACATGAAAATCCCGCGCAAAGTCGATGTTTGACGTCTTCTGCCGCAGGGCAACGTCAGCTTCCCAGCCCTTCGAGACGTTCCGGTTCGATTGCGGGAATGTCCGCGTTGGGTCACGAGTTCTGGTTGGGCCCAATGTCCGGTTTCTGGAAGGAAAATTGGTCCCGGAAGGTCGCGTTTGGGTCATTTCCGGATGTTGACGCCCCCTACGAACATGTAGGCGTTGAAGCGGAATGGTATTAGTCTGCGCGGTCTGGGGCTTCAGGGACGCGGCAAACGCATGGATTTCAGCACCTTCTCAGGGCAAGGCTATTTCCTCATCGGCGGCCTCATCCTGTTCGGTGCCGGGCTCCTGATCCTTTCGCTGATCGTCAATCTTCGTGTGGCACACAGCGTGCGCCACGACATGCGCCATCGTGAAAAGCTGTTGGAGTATTATCGCAACATCTTTTCCCAGCTCGGCGTGATCCTGATCGGAATTGGCGTTTCCCTGTTCATCTTCTTTTTTCAGCAGAATTATCAGGACCAGCGCAAACGCGAAACGGAGCTGCAGCTGGCTCTCGCCAAACTGGCCGCGCGCATTGCTCGCGGCGCCGCCGTCGTCGAATACCTTGGCGAATTCGATGCGCTGCTGGATGATGGCGGGCCTTACATCAGCCCGGAGCTCGGTGGAACGAATGCCGCGATCAGCGCGCACGGGGCGGAACTCGGCAAGCAGGTCGCCCAGATCCTTCTGGTTGAGCGCGACGTTGAGGTTCAAGCCTTCGATATCCTGAACCTATCGCGCGATTTCGAGGCATCGTTCGTCGTCAACGAACTCGATCCCACGCTGTGGTTCAACATCGTCCGGGATGAGAGCGAGATCAAATATGCCACCACTCAGCTCGCCCTCGACTACAAGGACCTGCAGGATGCGATCGGCGGAGACTCGATCGCGGTTGCGATCGCAAATCCCGAAAAGGAGGCAAAGATCAAGCAGGAGGTGCTCGACATCTTTTATGATGCCGACCTCTTGCGCCAGCGCAGCAGGAGACTTCTCGGCCGTGCGTGCTGGCTTTTCAGCAAGGGGCGCAGCTTCGTCAATCTTGGACCGGTCAACGAGATCGAAGCCGATGCCAGGTCGCACCAGGAATGGATCGACCGGTCGAAACGCTTCCTGACGCAGTTGAAGTCGGGAAGCGGCGATTGCTTCAAATTGCTCCAGTTCAGCCCGGCACCCTGAGTTGAGAACGCGCCGGCAAAAGGCCCGCCGCCCTGCGGCTCTAGGGCTCAGACTCAGTCAGCTACCGCCGATGGCCGATATGCGGGTGGAATGTTGCCATTTGTCTTGCGGCGCCTGGCCTAATCGCTGCTGATGCAGAACCGGATGACCATTCCGATCCAAGGCTCTATAACAGGCCGACAGAATTGCGATGATCAAGGGGAGACGATGCGCTACATACGTCCGCTTTCAATGGAAGATGCCGTTGGCCAGTTGGCCGGCTCGTCTGGCACGGCCGCCATTCTCGCCGGAGGCAGCGACCTCCTGGTGAGGATGAAAGGCGGCTTTATCGAGCCCGACCTGATCCTCGACATCAAGGCGATCGATGGACTGGGCGAGATTAGGGAAACGGCGGAGGGCTTCAGCATCGGTGCGGCGGTCTCCTGCGCCTTGATGGGAGAGAGCGCGGCCTTGAAGGGGGAATGGCCGGGCGTCGTCGAGGCGGCCAAGCTGATCGGCTCGAAGCAGGTGCAGGGACGCTGCACCATCGTCGGCAATCTTTGCAACGCCTCGCCGGCGGCCGACAGCGTGCCGGCGCTGGTGGCCGCCGGCGCCAGGGCATTGATTGCCGGGCCAGGAGGCAAGCGCACCATCGCGGTAGAGGCAGTGCCGACCGGGCCGGGCAAGACGTCGCTCGCCAAGGGAGAGATCATCGAGGCCATCCTGCTCGACAAGCGTCCGCCGCGCTCCGGCGATGCCTATCTGCGGTTCATCCCGCGCACGGAGATGGACATCGCCGTTGTCAGCGCTGGCGTGAACCTGACGCTCGATGAGGCGGGTGTCGTCAAAGCGGCCCGCGTGGCGCTGGGCGCCGTGGCCGCGACGGTGCTGCTGGTCGAGGAGGCCGCCGAAGCCCTCATCGGCAGGAAGCTGGACGAAGCAGCACTCGAGCGGCTCGCCAAGGTCTGCTCGGGGGCCTGCCGGCCCATCGACGACAAGCGCGGCACCATCGAATTCAGAAGGAAAGTTGCGGGCGTGCTGGCCAGGCGGGCCGCCATGACCGCCTATGCACGTGCAGGAGGCAGATGATGGCCGGTGTAGCAGTCTCAACGACAATCAACGGCGACAATTTCGAGTACCTTTGCCAACCGGACGAGACGCTGCTCGATGTGCTGCGCGACCGCCTCGGGCTGACCGGCGCCAAGGAAGGCTGCGGCACCGGCGACTGCGGCGCCTGCAGCATCATCCTCGACGACCGGCTGGTGTGTTCGTGCCTGGTGCTTGGCGCGGAGGCTGAAGGCCGGCGCGTCGAGACCGTCGAAGGCATGGCGCATGGCGACACGCTGCATCCGCTGCAGCAGAAGTTCCTTGAGCACGCAGCACTGCAATGCGGCATCTGCACGCCGGGCTTCCTGATCGCGGCGAAGGACCTTTTGGCCAAGAACCCCGACCCGACCGAGGAGGAAATCCGCTTCGGCCTCGCCGGGAACCTCTGCCGCTGCACCGGCTATGACAAGATCGTGCGCGCCGTCCAGGACGCGGCAAACGTGATGAAGGGAGCATGACGATGAATTTCGATCCACGTTTCGCGGGGCGCAATTTCACCTCGGTCGGCACCCGCCCCATCCGTCCCGACGGCGTCGACAAGGTGACGGGCCGCGCGCGCTACGGCGCGGACTTCAACATGGCCGGCCAGCTGGTCGGGCGTGTTCTGAGAAGCCCGCACGCCCACGCCACGATCAGGAAGATCGACACCTCGAAGGCGGAGAAACTCCCCGGCGTGAAGGCAGTGATCACCGCCGCCGACCTGCCCGACCTCACCGATGGCGATTCCGCCATGTACGACATCCTCGACAACTGCATGGCGCGCAAGAAAGCGCTCTATGACGGCCATGCGGTGGCTGCGGTCGCCGCGGTCGACGCCCGCACTGCCAGGCAGGCGCTGAAGCTGATCGAGGTCGACTACGAAGTGCTGCCGCATGTGACCGATGTCGACGAGGCGATGAAGCACTCGGCGCCCGTGCTCAACGACACCATCTTCACCGAGGGCCTCGAGGAAAAGCCCGCCAAGCCGTCCAATGTCACCAAGCGCACTCAGTACGGCCATGGCGACGTTCATCAGGGTTTTGGACAGGCCGATTACGTCGTCGAACGCTCCTTCAAGACCGAGCAGACGCACCAGGGCTATATCGAGCCGCATGCCTGCGTGGCCAACGTCAGCTCGGACGGCACCGCCGACCTCTGGGTCTGCACGCAGGGCCATTTCGTCTACCGCCAGCACTGCGCCCAACTGCTTGGTATGGAAGCTTCCAAGCTTCGCGTCACCTCCTCGGAGATCGGCGGCGGTTTCGGCGGCAAGACCCATGTCTGGGCCGAGCCGGTGGCGCTGGCGCTGTCGCGCAAGGCCGGCCGGCCGGTCAAGCTGGTGATGACGCGCGACGAGGTGTTCCGCGCCTCGGGGCCGACCAGCGCCACCTCGATCGACGTCAGGATCGGCGCCCGCAAGGACGGCACGATCACCGCGGCCGAGGCGACGCTACGCTACTCCTGCGGCCCCTATGCCGGCATGTGGGCTGAGATCGGCGCCATGACGGCGTTTGCCTGCTACAGGCTCGAGAACGTCAAGACGGTCGGCTACGAAGTGCTGGTCAACCGGCCGAAGACGGCCGCCTATCGCGCGCCGTCGGCGCCGATGGCGGCGTTTGCGGTGGAAAGTGCCGTCGACGAGCTGGCCAAGGAGATCGGCATGGACCCGGTCGAGTTTCGGATCAGGAATGCCGCGCAGGAAGGCACCAGATCGTCCTACGGTCCGGTATATGGCCCGATCGGCATTGGCCCGACGCTCGAAGCGGCGAAGAGCCATCCGCACATGAAGGCACCGCTGGGCAAGAACCAGGGCCGCGGCATGGCTTGCGGCTTCTGGTTCAACTTCGGCGGCCAGACCTGCACCGACCTCAACATCGGCATGGACGGCTCGGTCTCGCTTGCCGTCGGCACGGTCGATGTGGGTGGTTCCCGTGCGTCGCTGTCGCTGGTGGCGGCGGAGGAACTCGGCATCGCCTATGAGCAGGTCAAGGCGGTGGTGGCTGACACCTCCAGCCTCGGCTACAACGACATGACCGACGGCAGCCGCGGCACCTTCTCCTCCTCGATGGCAACAATCTCGGCCGCCCGCAACGCCATCAAGATCCTGCGCGAGCGCGCCGCGCAGACGTGGGACATCCCGGTCGAGGACGTTGTCTGGGAAAAGGGCCACGCCATCGCCAAAGGCGAGAAGTACGGCAACCTTGCGGCGCTGTCGCTGAAGGAGATCGCGGCCGCGTCAGGAAAAACGGGCGGGCCGATCGCCGGCCACAGCGAGCTCGTCGCCGACGGCGCCGGCGTCTCCTTCGCCACCCATATCTGCGATATCGAGGTCGATCCGGAGACCGGCGCCACGAGGGTCCTGCGCTACACAGTCGTGCAGGATGCCGGCAAGGCGGTGCACCCGACCTATGTCGAGGGGCAGTACCAGGGGGGTGCCGCGCAAGGGATCGGCTGGGCGCTCAACGAAGAGTACATCTACGGCAAGGACGGGCGGCTGCAGAACCCCGGCTTCCTCGACTACCGCATCCCGGTCTGCTCGGACCTGCCGATGATCGACACGCAGATCCTCGAGATCCCCAATCCCAACCATCCTTATGGGGTGCGTGGCGTCGGCGAGACCTCGATCGTGCCGCCGCTGGCGGCGATCGCCAATGCGGTGTCGAACGCCGCGGGCGTGCGGATGACGCATATCCCGATGTCGCCGCCGCGGATTCTCGCGGCGATCGAGGCGGAACGGGGAGGCTGATGGTCGAAGTGACGCTCTGGGGATCGCTCGGCGCGCTCGCCGGAGGCAAGAGCAAGGTCGAAATCGAGGCCAAGGATATTCGGGAGCTGTTCAGAAAGCTGGCCGAGCAGTATCCCGGCCTCGAGCCCTTGATCGATCGCGGCATCGCCGTCGCCATCGACGGGACAATTTATCGGGATACGTGGTCGAAGGAGCTGCCGCAGGGGGCGGAGATTTTCCTGCTGCCGCGGCTGGCTGGGGGGTGATGGGGGGCGAGGACGCGCGGTATATAGAATGGCAGCTTTGCGCCGCATCTCAGTCGTTCCGCCCGAGGGCAGAGGCAACCGAAAGCGGACGCGCTGTTCAGAAATCTACCTCTTGGTTACGGCAAAACGAACTACAAGAGCCCATCGACTAGACCGGTCGAACGGCTTCAGCCCAAGACATTCCAAACCAGACGGCCGAGTCCGGCTCCTTGCTCCAATCAATCAGGGCGTCGAGCGTCGCAGTGACGGATTGGCGAGGCAATCCGATAGCGACGATATCGTCCATCGCTTCATCGATGATGCTCGCAATGTTCCGGACAACTGCCTCAAAGTCAGGCTCGCCGGCGCATCCGCCAAAAAAGACAAATGTGATACGTCGTGGACGCAAGTCGGCCTGATGCAACAATTGAACAAGGCGACGTCCGATGATTGGATCATTGCCGTGTCGGTCGTAGGTTCGCTGATAGGCATGCCATAGTGAGGCAAATCCCGGTGGCTCGGGCCAGAGCCGCAGCCCATCATAGTCGTCATCTGACAATATCACCCGTCCGCCCGGTCGCACTGCGCCGGCCATGTTGCGAACAAGCAGCAACGGGTCAGGTAGGTGCTCGAGAACGAACCGCGCATGAGCAACGTCGAACTGTCCAAGCTCGTTGTCGGTAAGAAGTGGAGCAAGCACGTCACCCTGCCTCATCTCCAGAAATGCCAAATCCCCATCGGCGTCGGCCTGTCGTAGCGCCTCCGCTATCTGCTCCGGGCTTCGCTCCAAAGCCAAGACCGGAACACCGGTGGCCCGCGCCATCATTCTCGAAAACTGCCCTAACCCAGCACCGAAATCGACGACCCGCTCGCCAACAACCAGCTGTGCAGCGTCGAGACATCGTTGATTAAGGCGCTTGTTTAAAGCCGTCAGCCGTTGCTGCTCGGCTTCACTTGATCCATGCGTATAATGCGATGACGACATTCACTGCCCCCAGATCGAATGACCATATCAGCTTCGCATAAGGTCGGACGGCGTCAAGATCAGCGGCTGTGAATTGAACCGTGGCGACCCCTGCGCCCGGCACATCAATTACCGCTTTGCGCCGCATGACGGTCGTTTGGGTCACCGCTGCCGATTGCCAAAAGCCGACATCCCAAGTGACCACGCTGAGGGTCGTGGTTGCGCCATGTTCAGACATTCGCGGTGCTTCTCCAGAGCGGACGTTAGCTCATCGGTAGGAGTCGACCTGCGGACCATCCCTGATGGTAGGTGTAGGGAACGGCGTGACCCCCATGCGATGAAGCGGCGGTAGGCCGCCGCTCCGAATTTGAGCGGCCCGTCCGGCAACGCTATAATTGACCGGCAGGGGACGTTATCGATGACGCAAATCAGAGCCATGACTGAGCAGGACGTGCCGTCGGTATCGCTGCTCATTGGAGAGTCTTGGCGCAGGACGTACTCGCCAATCATGGGTGCCGAGACCGCGGCCCGGATTTCGGATGAAGATCACACGCTGCAGCGGATTGCGGCGGAACTGACAGACACCAGCTGTTTGATTGGCATGTCAGCGTGAGCGAACGCGAGGTCCTGAGCGTCAGAAGCCGACAATGAAGCCGGACTGATTGCGATCAGCACGGTGCCGAGCGTCACAGGCGCGAGGGACTTAACAACTGACATGATCATTTTGAGATCCTCCCCAGCTCCCTTCGGTCAACATTCAGTCCTTGGGGTCGCAGGTGTAGTGCCGTTCGAAGGTCCCGTCCGCGCGCCGCTGCTTGTCGAAGCCACGATGTAAGGCTCGATCGCGCGCTCGTGGACCAGCCAAAGGGGATCTCGGCCGAGGCGTAGCCACTGCCGGCGGCCAAACCGTTTCGGGATCGAGCGAAGCGATCCTAGTGCGCTCGATCGTCGTGCCGGCCGCGCCTGCCTCCGCATGACGGATGGCGCGGCTTCGCAAAGCGCACATGATTTCGTCACGTGAGATGCGGATGTCGCCAAGAACGTCATCGGGTAAACGGCTCAACTGGTCCGTTGCCGACAAGAGAGCTTTTCGCTCGGCGCGGAGGCGCAACCACCTGCGAAATGGACCAATGGCGGCAGCATGAATCATAACCATGATCAGATCGTCCCTTCATTGATCTGAATTGACCGGTACGGAACGGCGCGAACGGCACTCCGGGCGAGAGCGTCAGCCGTCCGCGAGGCAAGTTAGGCGTAGTGGTCGATGGATTGGTTTTGCCGCGGCGTGCCCATACGGCGGGCGGTGGCTGGCCCCGGGCCACGCATGTAATAAAGCTCCGGGCGGTAGCGCGGCGCGACGAATTTGCGAAACCCCGCAGCAAATTTTGTGACGGGAGCCAAGAATTTCATGACTGTTCCCTTTCCCTTCGCCGGCTTGCACACGAGCCGGCGGGCCTGACGTTGCAACAAGGATATGACAGTCGAACCAGGCTCGGCTGTGGGAATTCCCACACCGGGGAAAACATTGGCGAAATCCGCTCCCAGTTTGCATCCCGGAAAGCGGGGCCTGCGGCCATCAAATTTCCTTGAATAGGGAGTAAGGTGAAGTACACTTGATTGAACAAGAGACCGTTGTGACAGGCTCTCTGGCTTTCATCTCAAGACTTTGCGATGCCGACCTCGCCGCGCTGACCAAACGGTGGCACGAGCGCAGCTATCGACACAACGAGCTAATCATTTCCCACGGCGACACTGGTCGCGATGTCTTCTTCCTGCTGGAAGGACGGGCTCGCGTGACACTGGTTTCAGCGGACGGCAGGGAGATAGCGTATCGCGATGTCGAACCGGGTGACATTTTCGGGGAGCTCGGAGGCATTGACGGGATTGCACGCTCTGCCAGCGTAGTCGCACTGGAGGCAACCCGCGCTGCACGGCTGTCCGGCACAGCATTCCGGGATATCGTGATGACCCACCCTACTTTTGCCTGGGTGCTGCTTGAGCATCTGTCTGCCCAGCTCCGGCGCATGACCGAGCGGGTATTCGAATACAGCACTCTGGTCGTGCGAAAACGACTGATCGTCGAGCTCCTGCATCGGGCGGAGAAAGCCGCACTCGTGGACGGCGAGGTGTCCATAAGCCCGGCACCGACGCATTCCGAGTTGGCGGCAACGATGAGCACGCACAGGGAAGCGGTCTCGCGCGAAATGAGCGACCTCGCCAAGAGAGGCCTGATCGAAAAGCGCGGCAGCAGGTTATTGCTGCATGACGTCTCGGCACTACGGGCGCTGGTCGACAAGAAGGAATAGCGAAGGCTGTCGCTGCGGCGGGGGGCACCGCACGTTTCATACTCCTCGGCCGCAAGTGATTATTCCTTCCGGCAAACCGGGCAACCTAGCGTGCCAGCGCGCGGGTCGGGCTTTGATCGCTTCACCCTTGCAAGAATCATGACTCGGCTTCTTGATGCGGGCACGGAACGTTATCCCCCAGCCTGCTTGCAGACTTACAAGGGCGGATCGAAGGGTGAAGCCGCGTGGACGTTAAATACCAAATCTTCGTCAGCTCGACCTACGCCGATTTGGTGGGCGAAAGACGGTCGGTCATCGAGGCCGTTCTTAACCTCGGGCATATTCCTGTGGGGATGGCGGCATTCCAAGCCAGCGACGACACTCAATGGGATTACATTAAGCGACGCATCGATGACAGCGACTACTACGTACTCATCGTAGCAGAGCGGTACGGCTCAGAGTTGAAGGGTAAGAGGTACACCCAGATGGAGTACGGGTACGCCGTCGCCCAAGGCGTGCCTACCGTGGCGTTTTTGCTCAAAGGCGGTGCTCGCAAGACGTGGGCCGCGGAAAAGGGCGAGTTCGAGAAAAAGGCCAAACTCGAGAGATTCCGAAAGCTGTATGAAAAGAAGCTCGTCACGGGAGATGCGGGAACGCCTCTGGGAGCGCGTACAGGAGCATTCTGGGCTGCGCCAAACGGGATGAAACGGCCGGCGACGCAATTGGTCAAGCCGGGGCTGATCGGCCGCGTGAAGCATCTCCGCGGCGAGGAGAATCTGCGCCATGCCTCACTGCAGGATTTTCGGGAGGAAGACTAGGGTAAAACTCAGTCATTCTGGCTATGCCGCGAATGGCCGAGATGGGTTAGGCCCTGCCGTTTGAATCGGTCGGCGGCAACGAGCACAGAGCGCCATTTGCCGACATTCACGGAGCGTTGGCAATCCCGACCTACGCCCGACCGCCGAATCGGCTGTGCGGTCGTGCCCTGTGCCGGCACGGAACTGCAGACGAGTGCAGCATTCATGTCCCACGACCAGGTAGCAGTCGCGAACGTTGTACGAAAAAGGCGGGATGCGTTTCGGTCCACTGGGCGACAAGTGGTTGCGCCTGTATAAAAGCGGCCCCGGGATGGATGGCCAAATCGCCAACGATCAACTCGCGCGACTCGCAGGCCTCCGGAGCGGATGTCAGGCAAGCCAGAATGACGAGCGTATAAAGCATTGTCTTGTTCCTTCGCGGAGATCGAGTTCGTCCTCGGAGGCGACAGATTCAATGGCCGGCACGAACGAGTTCGGGAGGGGGCTCGGCTCCTGCCACGAAGAGTTTGCCGCCGGCCCGCGAAATCTCGACGGTTTGGCTGCGCTCGTCCAACCTGCCTGGAACCGAGATCGTGAGGCTTTGGCCTTCATCGAGGGTTGCCTCGAAGCGCACAGGCAAGCCCGCCTCGCCTTCAGCGATCGTGGTGACCACCCGGAAGCTGTTATCGGCTTCCGTATAATAGACGACGCCTTGAAAACCGCCGAGATCGATACTCCCTCCTTGTAGGGGGTCCAGTTCACCTGCAGAGGCGTAGCCCGTCGTCACGCAAAGCGCTGCAAGGACCGTGTATCTGTACATGATATTTTCCTCCTCAACCGAACAGGTCAGAACAAGATCGGTGCGCAAAGCATATGAGGAGTGGGTAGGTTCGTCTGTGGGAATTCTCACACGCGTGGCAACGCATTCAAAAACGAGGCCGGGCGCGTGTGGCAAGATGCGGATCGCGTCATGAGCGCCGGTCGCACCCAACGTCGGCTTTTGGGAAAGATTCCAACGCAGGAAGGTCGGGATTGGGTCACGTCACGACGATGCCCAACCCTAACCTGAATGTCCGCTCTTGAAGATTCGCGGCCCGAAGCTGCCGGATTGCTTTCGGCCCAAGGCAGACAGTTGTCTTCGGCCAAGTCGGGCCGCCACCAGCAATAATTCGTCCTCCCTCTATGCCCCCAGCGTCGGCTCCGTATTCACCTCCAGCGCCTCTTCCGCCTCATCCTCCTCGCCGAGAACCTCGCCGTGCACCCCCAGCGGCCGGCCTATCCAGATCGGGTCGACCAGATGATCGCGCTTGGGGTTGGTGGTGTTGGGGTGGATGAGGATGCTCAGGCCGCCATGGTTCAACATCAGCCACGGAACCAGGGTAGCGAAAATCCCGGTGGCGAAGGAGACCTGGTACATGGCCTGTTCGTGCGGGCCGACCGGCCCATCGCGCCAATTGCCCAGGCGCACGCGGAAGCGCTCGCCGATGCGCAGGCGCAGCCATTCGGCATGCTGCCGCTCGGCCGGCCCGTCATAGTAGATATGGGCGTGATAGCTGGCGATCTCCGCGAGAGGCCTTGGAGTGGCGGCGTCTTCGTTCACCTTGATGCTCCCCTTCGATGATTACCGGCAGACCCGAAGCATGGAAGGTCGACCTTGTCAGGCAGTGTTGATGCCGCCTCTTGCCGGGGGATAACTGGACAAGCGTGATTTTGACACTAGTCACCCACGCGCGCCAGCGTGCCGAGATGATTGCCGTCGAGAAACTCCATTGTCATCGCCGACGCCTTGCCGTCGGGGCCGAGCACAAAGCTTACGCCAGACGGCGCGTCCGGCGTCTCGGCGTCCGGATAGGTCAGGAACATGTCGCGGTCGAAATGCTCCAGTGAATAGGACCGGGCGCCGCCCGGCCCGACCTTGAGCACAAGGCCGTCGCCCTCACCCGACACAACCGCATCGCCGATGAAGTCGTTGAAATAGCGGCCTTTATAGGCGCTGGCCGGCCCGGCCGGGCTCGCCGGAGACGGCGGCGCGGCATAGGCGGCCTTGGCGGCGGCGACCGCCGGGCCGAACAAGCCCGCATAGGTATCGTCCCATGCCTTGACCCAGTCCTTCTCGATCTTTCCGTCAAAGGCCATATCGGCGAAGCTGTCGGACAGCCCTTCCGGCACGCCCGTCGAAAAGGCGTTGGCGACAATCACGATGCCAAGCTTCTCCTCGGGAAAGAGCGTCACCAGGGTGCGGGCGCCGACGCTGAAGGCGCCGGCATGACCCCAGCTCAGACCATGCCGGCCGAATTCGATGTTCCAGCCGAGGCCGTAGAAGGACTCGCCGCCGGAGACGGGGTTCTTGCCCCGCGTCATCAGGGGAACATGCGTCTGGTCCAGCGCGTCGGCTTTAATGAGGGTCTCGCCGGCATAGACGCCATTGCCGAGCACGAGGCGCACCCATTGCGAGAGATCGCGCGCCGTGGAGCTGACGCCGCCGGCGGGCGCCTGTGCATCCGGGTCGCGCTTTATCTTCGCCGCCCAGACGCCATCGACCCTGACGTGCAGTGCGGCGCGGTTGGCGTGCTTGATGAAGTCCGCATGACGGGAACTGGTCGAGGCCATTCCAAGCGGGCGGTAGAGCTTCTCCTCGGCGATCTCCTCCCACGACTTGCCCGTCGGCTTCGCGGCCGCGACGGCACCTTCGGTCAGTCCGAAATTGCTGTAGGAGTAGCCGGCGCGAAAGCTCGACGATGGCGACACGAACCGCAGACGACGCAGGATCTCCGCGCGATCGTAGCCAATGTCCTCGAGGTCGTCTCCGGCCGTGCCGGGAAGTCCGCTGCGGTGCGAGAACAGGTCGCGGACTGTGAGTTCGCTGGTCGGATAGGGCTCGGACAGCCGGAAGGCCGGATCGAGATCGGCGATTTTCGCATCCCAGGAAACGATGCGATCGCTGACCAGCGCCGCCACTATCGTTGCGGAGACCGGCTTGGACAGGGAGGCAATCTGGAACACCGTATCGGCGTCGACGGCCTCCGGCTTGCCGGCCTCGCGATGCCCGAACCCCTTGAGGAAGACCACCTTGTCATCATGCACGACCCCGATGGCGAGACCGGGTACCCCACCATCCGCGACGACGCCTTCGGCGAGCGCCTCGAGCTTCGACAGGGCGGCAGTGATCCGCTCGGGCGTATCGGCCGACGCCGCATGCGGCGAAAGCACCAAGACGGCAATGAAGGCCCGCATCCCCCAGCGGCGGAAATTCCGACCCAGTCCCAAGCTCGAGCTCCCCCTATCCCCTGCAAGCACCGGTCATACTACAGGCCGACGCAGGAAAGGCCAACCCTGGCCTGGGCGGTAGAACGAAGTCCGCTGCGCGATCCCACACCCCGAGATGCTGTTAGCGCCCTGGATCAGTTGTTCACGGCCTCGGCCACTTGGAGGAAGGCGAATGGCGGATAGCGACCCAGCTTCTTGGCGACCTCCATGTTCACGACATAGGCGAAGTCGGTTGCCCGCACGATCGGAAGGTCCCCAGGTGTCGCCCCATCTCGTAGAATCCTGAGCGCCTGTTCCGCAGCGAGATGGCCGACATTTTCCAGCCGGGCCGCAATGGAAAGCATCGCGTGATGCTCGCGCACCAGCGGCTCGTACGGGCTGACGATGGCAATGCCGTTCTCGACCGCCGTCTTCGTGAACAACTCGCCATTGGCGTTCAGGAACGAACTCGATCCGACGTAAAGCCACCGGACCCCCTGCTTGCGCAACTCGGCCATGCGCTCCGCAATCCGGGCAATGTCGGGCACGCCGTTATTTCCGGGGTCGATTTCGAGCGCGACAAGCTCGATACCGAGCGTCGGCGCAATTTTCTTGAGTTCCTCAGCCGTGATCGCCGAATTGCGTTCGTTCGAGTTGTAGAGCAGGCCGAGCTTGTCGAACGTCGGATCGTACTGGCGGACGATCTCGATGTTGATTGCTTCCGGCACCCGGTTGAAGGTTCCGGCGACATTGGCGCGGCCGCTGCCTTCGAAGCCCTTGGCGATATGCGTGCCGAAGGGGTCGGCAACTTTCACGAAGACAACGGGAATCTCGGTGATAAACGCAGGGTTGGCCGTATCGTCCAGCGTGCCGATGACGCCAAGCGTCCCGTTCGTGCCATAGGTGAGCACGAGATCGGCCGGCATAGCCCGCGCCTTGGCGATTGCGGTGGGGATGCGCGACTTGTCCTGTGCCAGATCGATGATCGTCACGTCCGCGGCGAAGCCGCTCTTTTTGATCGCCGCCTTGAAGCCTTCGCAGACATTTTCGCACCCTTCGTAGAAGATGCCCAATATCTGCTTTCTGTCGGCCGCACTGGCCACGGTGGTCAACACGAAAAACACGGCCAATGTGAGCAGTCTGCGCGCAATAGATTTCACGACAACTCCCCCTATGGACCAAGCGGCCAAGCACCACTCTAACGCTGCCTGGCCGCGGCGGGCAACTTCCAGCTAATTTACCGCTAACTAATTCACGGCGCCAGCTGCCGAGCCGGCGCCGCTGGCTTGCCCAGCACCGACAGCCCGAACAGCAGGGCTCCCCCAAGCGCGAGCGCCGCCACGACGGCTATCGCCACAGCGTAGCCAAAGAGGCCGGCGACGGCCGCGACCAGCAAGAGGCCAGCGATGCTGGCGAAGCGCTCGATCGTTCGCAGTGCTCCCAGAACCGGATCGGCTCCCAGATGCTTCAGCTCTGTTTCCGCGATCGACATCGAGAGCGAGACTTGCGCTCCCCGAACCATGCCGCTGCCGATTCCGGATCCCAGAACCGCAAGGAAAATGGTGATTTCGCTCGGCCGGATGGCGGCCGTCAGGAGCGAGATGCCGCAGAGAAGCCCTCCCGACAAGGCCACGGCCGATACCGAAATCCCCCGTTCCGCCGCGCGCCCTGCAAGCGGGCCAACCAAGGCGATGGCGAGAAAGTAGACCATCAGCGTGCGTCCGATATCCGCCGGCGAGGCACCAAGGGAATCGAGCGTCAGAGCCACGAGATAAGAAATGAAGGCCTGCAGGCAGACGTTGCCGGGGATAGCGATGCCGAACACCAGCGCGGCGAAATGCCAGTTGCGCAATGCTGCAAGCAGCGGCGGTCGAGCCGCCTTGGCACGCGTGCCGTCTCCCCGGCTCGCAGTATCGGCGACCAGGGAGAAGATCAGAAGCGCGGAGATCAGGACAAAGGTGGCGCTGAGAAGAAAGGCATTGGACTGGCCCAGCCTGTCTGCCAGCACACCACCCAGTGCCGTGCCGCAGAATATTCCACCGAACAACACCGTCGAGAACATTCCGAGCGATCGGTCTCGCTCGTCGCGCGGCGTGTTGTCGATGACGTAGTCCTGGCAGGCGAGCGTCACGAAAGCATAGCCGACCCCAAGAATGGTGCGGGATGCCACAATCTCGGGCACGCTGCTTGCTAAATAGAGCCAAAGATGAGCAGCGATTGTCGGTGCGGCTGCCAGGATCAGCAGTCTTCGCGGCCCAAGCCATCGGGCAAGCGGCCGTGCGAAGGGGGATACCAGCACGATTGCAAGCAAGTATCCGGCTAGCGGCAGGCTGATCAGCACGGTCTCGGAAAGCCAGGGAAATGGATTGTGCGCCGCCCTCGTGTACAGCGGCATGAAGGAAAGCGGCAGTTCGTCAGCGGCCGCGAACAGGAACAGCGCCAGCCGCAGATCGGTGAAATAGGAAAATCGCAGGGTCGCCGGTCCATTCAACGAAAGACAGTAGCGCGCCTGCAGTGCCGCGAGCCTGGTTCTCCCCGCATCAGAACCACCGGCCACGTCAGAGCCACCGGGGCCCTGCCATGCCGCCGCGAACTGTGCGCTGAGGCCTTCGGCGCGCTCGATCAGCACCTGGGCGGCGCGGTCGATGGCGGTGCGGGCGCCCACGATTGCCCGCTTGGAGAAGTCTCCGGCCGCCTGCATCGCCGCCAGCCGCTGCAGCCGGTCGAGAGCGGCAGTCAGCGAGCGACTGCTCATCAGCACCATGATCTCGAAGGCGATCAATACGGCGACCACGACGATGACGCCCATATCGAGAAAGACGTCGAGGAACTTCTTGGAGATGAAGGCTGGGTCGACATCGATCACCACATAGGCGATCTCCTCGCCATTGTGCATGATCGGGTGGCTGCGTACGCCTTTGCGCTCGCGCGGCGGTGCGAGATAAGGATCTATCCGCTCGCCGACTTCCAGCACTACCCGCCCTGTCGCGACTGCAACGTATGCGATCTCGGGCAATTGCTTGAGCATATCGGCGAAAAAACTCTCCGCGCTGACCAGACTGTCCAACGGCACACCCGTCGCCAGGGCGCGCTGGACGTCTTCGCCGACGACCGTGGCAATCAGGTTTGTGCGGGCCGACAGCTCGGGTTCGATAGAGCGATTGACGTTGCCAAGGGTGATGATACCCAAAACCAGGGCGGAACTCACCATCAGCACCGCCGCCAGCGGAGCCAGGCGCGACGCAATCTGCCGGGCGA
The DNA here is from genome assembly GCF_055901575.1 of Mesorhizobium sp. WSM4842. NCBI lineage: Bacteria > Pseudomonadati > Pseudomonadota > Alphaproteobacteria > Hyphomicrobiales > Phyllobacteriaceae > Mesorhizobium > Mesorhizobium sp. WSM4842. Next base: position 3,274,062 of record NZ_CM148372.1, on the reverse strand, counting down.
GTGAGCGCGAGGGGTTGGACGCAACCTCGGTCTCGAGGGTCGGAGTAGTCGCAACGACGGCGTCGTCGCTCTCGGCTTGCCAGTCCTTTGCAGCCGGTAACTCGAAGGCGCTGAGTTCCCGCCTGGCCGCATCATATTGCCGTCTGGCATCTGCCAGATTTGCGTCAAGTTGCCGGATTTGGGGGCCGAAGAGATCGCGCCAGAACCCGCCGGAACCACTCGTCTTCATGTTCCCGTTGACGCCGATCTGTGCATCGGGTTCGCCGCGGGCAACGCCCTCCAGGCGGGCAAGCCGGCGCTGAGGCGCTCCAAGAAGCAGGCTTAACAAAACGTAGGATAGCGCCGAGAACGCAGCCCAGATCAGAAGGGCGTTCCGGACGACCTTGCGCATAATGGCCTGTGAAGCCGCTTCGAGCCGGTCTTTCGGGTAGGCGACAAGCACGCGCCGCTGGTGGCGCCGTCACGGCCCACGACGTTGAACCCGCTATAGATTTGCTCGCCGGTCTCGGTGCTCCATTTGACGTCCTTCGATAACTGCATCGCTTGCAGCACCTCGCGCGGAACCTCCTTTGGCCGTGATGCATCGGTTGAATAAACGATGATCCCTGTCGGGTTTAGCGCGTGTACTGCTTTGACTTCATCGTCGGTTTCCAGCGCCCGTGCGACGATCGCGTCGCCGTTGCGGATCATCGAAATTGGCAAACCAAGGTCAATGATTGGCTTGAAGGAAGTTGCAGTCGTCTGGGCGATGACAGAAATTCGCTGCCGCAAGAGATCGGAAAGCACGGCATTGTGCTGGAGAACCGAAAGCAATCCCACAACCGCCTGCAGCAGGGCGATGACCACCGAGAAGGTTATCCAACTTCGCAGAAGCACTGCGGCCCCTCCCACAAAGCGGCGCGTATCAACACTATGTTGAGCGGAAGGGCTCCGCCAGTGGGCATCCGATATCGACGTCGATTTCGGCCTGAAGCCGGCCTGCCCGTAGCCAGCCGGTCAACGGTATCGAACCGACCACCGCTCAGCGGCGACGACTGTCATGAAGAACCCGATCGACAACAGCGATGAGAGCACGATAGCGGCGTAGAGCCGGTCGGACTGATAGTTGAAGGTCGCCTGGATGATCAGCGCGCCGAGACCTTTGTCGGAGCCGATCCATTCGCCGACGATCGCGCCGATCACCGCGGTCGCCGAGGCGATCCGCAGCGAGGCGAAAAGCATTGGCAGCGCACGCGGCAGGCGCAGGCGCCAGAATACTTCCCAACGCGTCGCCGACAGCACGCGGAACAGCTCGTGCTCGCTGGGGCTCCCCGATTCCAGGCCCCGGATCATGTTGATCAGCGTCGGGAAGAAACAGATCACCGCCGCGATCACGATCTTGGGCAGCATGCCGAGGCCGAAGATGAGGATGACGACCGGGGCCAGCGCAAGCACCGGGATCGTATTGAAGAACAGCACGACCGGAAAATAGGCAGCCTGAAGCGTACGGCTGTGCACGAAGACGACCGCCAGCAGCACTGCGGCGAGATTGCCGAGCACGAAGCCGGAGAGCGCCTCGATGGCCGTCGGCCAGAGGTTCGACAGGAGAAGCGATCCGTTCCTGGCAAACACGCCCGCTATCGCGGTCGGCGTCGGAACGATGTATGCGGGCACGCCGGCGAGCGGCAGCAGAACCTGCCATGCGAGAATGAGCGAGCCGGCGCCGAGGATCGGCAGCACTGTCTGTGCGAACGGCGAAAGCAGGCCCCGGTTCACGAGGCCGCTCCAAGAGCGGAGCGCATCCTGGCCATTGCCGCGACGATCGCCGGATCCTCGCGCGAGCATCTGTTGTCCGGCCCCTTCAGCGGACGCAGATCGTGGTCGGCGACGATCCGTCCCGGATGGGCGGCAAGCACGATCACGCGCTGCCCGAGATAGACGGCTTCGGCAATGGAATGCGTGACGAACAGCACGGTCGTTCCGGTCCGCCGCCAAAGGTTCAGCAGTTCGTCGTTGAGGCGGTCGCGGGTGATCTCGTCAAGCGCGCCAAACGGTTCGTCCATCAGAAGCAGGCGTGGCTCGCCAAGCAGCGCCCGGGCGATCGCCAGCCTTTGGCGCTGTCCGCCGGAAAGCTGATGCGGCAGGCGCTCACTGAGCGCCGACAGGCCGACGAGCTCGAGCAGCTCGTCGGCCCGGTCGTCTATCGTGCGCGACAGGCTGCGGCGGCCGACCTGGATCGGCAGCCGCACGTTCTCGCGCGCCGTGCGCCACGGCAAAAGGGTCGAGTCCTGGAAGACAAAGCCCACGCCTCGGCCGGAGCGTACCGCCGACGGCGTTTCGCCCATCACGCGTATCGTGCCCGCGAGCGGCGCCAGAAGATCGGCGACAACCCGCAGAAACGTCGACTTTCCGCACCCCGAAGGCCCTAGGATCGACAGGAACGTCCCGGCCTCGACTGTCAGTTCAAGACCGGAGATCACCGTCACTGGCGAGCGCCGGCCGGGATAGCCGACGTCGAGCCCGGAGGTCTCGATGGCCGGCGCGGCCATCAAGAGGCAGGTGCGCCGAGCTTCGGCCGTTCAGCCGCACTGAGTTCGAGGACCTCAGTCGTATAGACGTCCTCGGCCTTCGGCCTGCCGTTCGGATACTGGCCAATCTGGTCAAGCAGGGCGATCTGGCTCTCGATCGAGGCAGGATCGAACGTGCCCCATCCATCCTTTTTCGTGTTGTCGTCAAACGACAGTTTCAGCACCAGCGGGATCGTCTTCTTTTCCCAGCCTGCGTCGATCTCGGGATAGGCCGCGACGAGCTTGTCGACCGCCTGCTCGGGATTGGCGTGGACCCACCCCCACCCCCTGGCGACCGCACCGATGAATTTTGCCAGGGTCTCGGAATCGGATTCGATGGCGCTGTCGGTCGCGAAATAAACGTCGGCATAGGACGCCAGGCCCAGCTCCGACAACAGCAGATCGATGCGATCATCGCCGACGACGCTGAGCGCCTGCGTGTTGGTGATCCAGCCGCCGATCGCATCCACGTCGCCACGGACGAGCGGGGCCTTATCGAACCCGACATTGACGATGGTGACTTCGGAAGGGTCGATGTTGTTCTTCGCGAGCATCGCGTCGATGGCGAAGCGCGCGGTCGGCTGCGTGCCGATCCGCATGCCCTTCAGATCCGCCGCCGACCGGATCGGCTTCGCCGGTTTCGAGGTCAGCGCATAGGGTCCGGTGCGATAGCCGCAGGCAATGATCTTCACCGGAACGCCGCTCGCCCGCGCGGCATAGAGCTGAGGCGATTCGGAGAATTGGCCGAGCTGGGCGGCACCGGACACCACCGGCGGCACGGTGGCGGCGTTCGGTCCGCCGGGGCTGAATTCGACTTCGAGCCCGGCCTCTTTGAAGTAGCCATTGGCGACGGCTGCCACGTCGCCGATCTGGCCGTTCGACATCAGCCAGTCATACTGGACGACGAGCTTGGCAGCAGCCGAGGCGCTGGCGCCAAACAGCTGAAGTCCCGGCCCGAAAGCCGCCAGGCCGGCGGCGCCGGCCTTCAGGATCGATCTGCGATTCCATTGCGATGTGTTCCCACTCATCTTCTTGCTCCTTTGTTGGACGGTTTGCATGCGGCGCGGCCCTTCTCGCGAGGCCGTCGCGATCCAATCACACTTGCGTGTCGTGATAGTCGCCCGGCCCGGCGCCGGTCCAGGCGTAGAGCTCCCACAGCGTCCCGTCCGGGTCGTGGAAGTAGGCGCAGCGCGCGTTCCAGACATAGTCGCCAGGCGGCCCGACGAACGGCACGCCCTTGTCCGACAGTTCGGCGTAGAGCCGGTCGACCTCGCCGGCGCTTTCGAGTTCCATCGCAACGCACGCCTTGTGCGCCTGCTTCGGAGAACGGACATTCGAGACGCCGCAGTGGCGATTGATGTGATCCAGTTCCCATGCGGCGAGCGTCACACGCTCGGAATGAAAATCGACAAAGCCCTCGGCGCGGCGTCTGATCCGGTAGCCGAGTTTCTGCGTGTAGAAGTCGATGGTGCGGTCGATATCCTCGACGAGAAGGCAGATATCGGTGATTGCCTTGGTCTGCCCGAGCGACATGGTCATTTGCCTCGATTGATCTTCGCGGTGAGTTCGACGCCTACCCGCGATGCCGCGCCATCGATGTGCCGGCGCATCGCCTCGCCGGCAGCCTGCGGATCATGCGCGGCGAGCGCGTCGTAGATTCGCACGTGTTCGGCGACGTTGACCTCGACCAGGTCGTGGAGCGGATTGGTCAGGCGGGCATAGTGGATCGACTGGCGGATCTGCTCGCATACGAACGAAATGAACGTGTAGATGTAGCTATTGCCCGTGGCCCGGGCGATCGCCCGATGGAAAAGCAGATCGGCCTCGATGCTGCCATCCTCCCAGCGCTCTTCGCCGCCCATGCGGTCCAGCGCAGCCTTGATCGCGTCAAGATCATCGGATGTACAGCGCGCCGCGGCCAGCGTGGCGGATTCGGTCTCCAGGATGCTGCGCAGCTCGAAGAGCTGCTCCATGTTGCGCCGGTCTTTCAGTGCTTCACGGTCGATCCGGATGGCTGTCCGCTGTTCCGGCGCCATGACGAATGCGCCCACCCCCTGACGCGCCTCGATCATGCCATCGGCGCGAAGCTGCGCAATCGCTTCCCTGACAACATTGCGGCTGACGCCGAACTTGTCGGCGAGCTGGCTTTCGGTGGGAAGCCGGGCTCCTGGGATGATGTCGCCGCCCTCGATCTCGCGGCTCAGATGCGAAGCGACGCGATGCGGAAGCGCCTCCACGCTGCCGATGATGGACGAACGCTGCTTCATGCGGCTTTCCCTTAAAAATCGCCTGGATCAGGCATGAGACACGCGGGATTGAACAGGCCTGCCGGATCGAAGGCTGCCTTGATCGCGGTATGAAGCTGGCGCTCGCGCTGCGACAGGCCGGCCCAGAACACCTGACTGCGGCTGCGACCGACGCCATGCTCGGCGCTGAACGAGCCGCCGAGCGCGCCGACCAGTTCATAAAGTCGGGTCAAAACCGCCTGGCCCACGGCCCTCGCTTCGCCGGGATCGCAATCTATCGGAGGCAGCACGTTGAAATGGATGTTGCCGTCGCCCGCGTGGCCATAGGCCAGGGATGTCCAGCCTGGCCACTCGCGCACGATACACGCGCGTGCTTGCTCGATCAGCCTCGGCACTTGGCTGAGGCGAACCGAAAGGTCGGTGCGGACATGAAAGCCGCGCCGCGCCTGCCCCTCGACCAGCCTCTCACGGATGGCCCAGAATGCGGCGGCCTGGGAGCGGCTTTGCGCGACGACACCGTCCTTGATCAGGTCGGTCTCAAGGGCGCGCGCCAGCATGGTTTCAAGAAGTCCGCCGGCGTCTATCCCTGGCCCACAGGCGAGTTCGACGATCGCATGAACCGGACATTCTTGTGTCAACGGCGAGCGCAGGTTCGGATCGATGAGATGGGCCAGCGGCAGGCACTCCTCGCCGATGACCTCAAACGCGCTGAGAAGATCGGAGCAGAAATGCCGCGCCATCCGGAACAGTTCGCATGCCTGGCGGAAGCTGCCCAGTCCGACATAGGCGGTCTCGACCTGCGTCGGCCGGGGCGAGAGCCTTACTTCGACGCCCGTGACGACCCCGAGCGTTCCTTCCGAACCGATCATCAATTGCTTCAGGCTGTAGCCGCGATTGTCCTTGCGCAGCCCGTTCATGCCGCTCCACAGCGTGCCGTCCGGCAGGACCGTCTCAAGCCCGAGCACCAGATCACGCGTCATGCCGTAGCGCAGCACATTGATGCCGCCCGCATTGGTCGCGACATTGCCGCCGATCGTGCACGATCCCTGCGCACCAAGCGCGAGAGGGAAGATCATGTCGGATGCTTCAGCGGCATCCTTGACGTCCTGCAGCACGGCACCGGCATCGGCCTGCAGCGTGAAGTCGAGAGGATCGACGCAGCGTATCCGGTTGAGACGCTCAAGCGACAGCACTGCGTAGTCCGAACTGTCGGGAATGGCGCCACCGGCAAGTCCGGTATTGCCGCCTTGCACGACGATGGCGACACCGCTCTGCGAGCACCATCTCACAAACGCCTGGACGTCTTCCACGGATCCTGGACGCACGATGAAGCGGGCACTTCCGCGCCTGTCGCGGCCCCAATCGATGAGGTAACGCTCTGCCAGCGGCGACCGTCCGTCGATCAGTGCATCACCTGCCAACTGCGCAGGCAGCTCGGCAATTGCGCCGGTAGTTTCGCGTTGAAGAGATGGATGAACCGTAGTCATGGGTCCGATCATACGGTCATCCTACAACTTCGCAAGTCGTATTCTCTCGGTTGCCGTCTTCACTTCGGCGCCGAACTCCGCGGCCCACCCCGCAATCCACGCCCGCGCCTGAACTGTTCGCCCTCGAAAAATGCTATTTTTTACAACCGGCCGGTGCCAATGCCTTAACGTGCTTGCCTGGAACTGTTCTTTATCGGCCTGAAAATGTTTCAGATCCTTCGCAGCCTCAAAGGCCGGTCGGTCAAGACCAGCGGGACATCTCTGCTTTGACCTTGGATAGTCGGAACCGAAGCTCGCTCCAATCGAAGCCGGCGCAGTGACCATCTGCTCAAGGGTCCACCTGCCCCCCTCCAACAATGGATGCCGGCCTTCTTCGAATAAGGATTGTGAAGGAAGGTTTCTCGCTTGGCCAGGTCGGCCAGCGGCCGTTCGAAATGGGCTACAGACGATGATGGCGCTGAAGGACATGAAGGACGGCAAGGCTCCGCCGGCCGACCCGACCTACACCGGGCTTGACATTTGCACTCCGGAGACAGCGGATACCTGCATCGCCAAATAGCGCTATTGGGCGGGAGAAAACTCCCGCCCTTTTCCTAGGGGAAATCAATGTCGAAATTGTTCTCGCTCAACGGCCGTGTCGCGTTGGTCACGGGTGCTTCGCGTGGTCTCGGCTTCGCCATGGCCAAGGCACTTGCGGAAAACGGCGCGACAGTGATCGTCAATGCCCGCGATCCGGCCGCGCTGTCCGCGGCGGCTGAAAGGATCGGTGCCGAAGCCCTGCCGTTCGATGTCACCGACGCGGCGATCTCAAGGGCGTCGCTGGAAGGAATCGTCGAACGCCACGGCCGCCTCGATATTCTGGTCAACAACGCCGGCATCCAGCATCGAAGTCAGTTGGTCGAATGGCAGGACGAGGATTTCGACCATGTGATTGCCGTCAATCTTTCGGCCTGCTTCCGCATGATGCGCGACGCGGTGCGCCTGATGCTGCCAAACAAGTTCGGGCGCATAATAAACACCGGATCGGTTGCAGCGATCCTTGGCCGTCCCACCATTCACGCCTATGTGGCGGCAAAGGCGGGCCTGCACGGGCTGACACGCTCCACTGCCGCTGAGCTGGGCCGTCACGGCATCACCGTTAACGCGATCGCCCCCGGCTACTTCGCCACCGAGCTCAACACCGCACTTATGAGCGACGAGGCCTTCACCAAATGGGTCGAGACACGAACCCCGGCGGGCCGCTGGGCCCAGCCTGAGGAGCTCGGCGGAGCCGTGGTGTTTCTCGCCTCAGACGCTGCCGCCTACGTCAACGGACATGTACTGGCCGTTGACGGTGGGCTATCGGTTTCCCTCTGACCGGCGACCTGCCTTTCAGGAATAAATTTCAGCCGGGCAGCGCTGCGAAATCTGCGAAGACCGGCTGAGTTAGCCAATTCCGTAGATCAGGCTCACCCGCCCATCCGTGAGCTGCTGAACCTTCTGCAGTTCGAGCCCACGACGAATTTTCGCCGTACCGAACAGCGGCTTCCCGTCGCCGACGAGCAGCGGATAGACGATCAGCCGCAGTTCTTCCACCAGCCCGACATCGATAAGGCTCGCGGTCATTCGCGCACCGCCCATGAGATAGATATCCTTGCCCGGCTGCTGCTTGAGGGCAGCGATGTCTTCTAGGCTCCGCATGAAGCGCGTCTTTGGCCAGGCCGCCGAGGTCATTGTGTTCGACAGCACATAGTGCGGGGTCTGTTCGGCAAAGCGGGCCCATTCGAGCTCGGCCGGCGTTGGCAATTTGCCGGTCATCGGCAGCGGCTTGTCCGGCTCATTCTGGATCGCGCTCCAGTAGCGCTCGTAGCCGGCGTACATGACGCTCCCGAGCAGGCAGGCATCGATTTGCGGCGTCAGCCCATACTCCTCCGACCACGCGTCGACCCAATCGGCGTAACCCTCGGGTCCCTCCATCTTGCCGTCGACGGAAACCTTCATTCCGGTGATCAACTTGCGCATGACTTCCTCCATCAGGCTTGCACAATGCAAGCACGTTTCATCGTTGCTGGTGTGCGAGCCTCCACGGACGGATGCCCGTGGAAGCTGGGCGGTGACTTCAGGGGTGGCCGATGCGATCGTGTCAGGCCGGCAGGCGGCGGTCGTACTCTTCCCGCAGGCGACTCCAGCCATCCCAGAAGGAGGTCGGCGTCTTGCCCGCTAGGCGAGCAGCCAGCATGTCGAGGTGCATGTGCCAGCCGGCGGTGACGTTGAGCTGGATTGCGCGTTCCGGCAGCCGGCGATGGATGACGGTGAGCAGCACATCGTTGCCCTTCGGCTCCAGCAGGAAGGAAACCCCGCCGGTGTTTCCCCAGGTGATGGCGAGCTTGCGCGGCGCATCGAGCTCGGTGATCCGGCCCTCCATCCGATGCTCTTCTGGGAAGCCCGCGGGACGCTGGCCGGGCGGATCGGTCAGCTCGTCGTTACGCCAGACGAACTCGAACGACGTGCCGGCCTTCATTTCCATCTGGCCCGCAGCCATCCACTGCCGGCGCAGGTCACTCTCGGTGAGGTAGGCCCAGACGCGCTCGATGGGGCCGGGCAAAAGGCGCTGGATGGTGAACGTGGCGGGCTCGGTCAGCTCGCCATAGGCTTCGATGGTTTTCATCTGGTTCATTGGTCGTCTCCTTCTTTTGAGTTGGGCGATTTCCTGGAATCATCCTGGGCTTTTCGTGCGTCCTCCTCGCGAAGCAGACGTTCGAGAACATCGAGACGGTTGGTCCAGAAGCGCTCGTAGAAGCCCAGCCATTGGTGGGCGCTGGCCAGCGGTCCGGGTTCGAGACGGCAAAGATGCGTGCGGCCCCTCACCTCTCGACGAATAAGGCCTGCATTCTCCAGCGCCTTGATGTGCTTGGAGGCCGCCGCCAGCGACATGGCGAAGGGTTCCGCCAGCTGGCTTACCGTTCGCTCGCCGCCGGCGAGGTCGCGAAGCATCCTCCGGCGGGTGGCGTCGCCAAGGGCGTGAAAAACCGCGTCGATCTGGGGTGTCTCTAATTCAACCATGTAGTTGAATATAGACGTGCGCCTTCAGATAGTCAACCGTTTGGTTGAATGATTGTGGGAAAACCCCTGCTACGACAGATTCAGCAGAATTTCAGAAATCTTCCGGTACGCGCCTGTCCTTTGGCTTCATTGTCTCAAGAAAGAAAGAAAGAAAGAACCGGATGAGGTCGACCATGTCACTGAATGAGAACACGCGCCAAGCCGCCCGGCAGGAACTCCTCGAATATGTATCTTGCGTAATGGCTGCGTCGCCTTGTGCGCCCATGCCTGGAACGATGTTCGAAATGCTCGAGATCATCGCCATGGACAGGCGGATGGCTTCCAGCCAAAGTGAAGGCGAATCAAATTCCTTTGGTCCCTTGACGTCTGAGCGGATTGAGACCCCAATCAGGCAGCGTCTAGTCAGGCTGATCAGGTCGGCATTCGATGTCGCAAGAAAATCCAGAGCCCGTTCTGGCACTTGGCAGGTGCGAGCTTGATCTTGCGCGCGGCCTCCTTCTCCGCGACGGGAAACCTGTTGCCCTCCGCTCCAAGGCGTTTGATCTGTTAACCTATCTCAGCAGGAATGCTGGGCGTGTCGCGACCAAGTCGGAACTGATGTCAGCGGTGTGGCCTGATGTCTTCGTGACCGAGGACTCACTGACGCAAGCCGTCAGGGAGTTGCGAAAGGCGCTGCAGGACGAAAGCCAAACCATTATCCGCACGGTCGCCAAACGCGGCTACGTCCTCTCTCTTCTCGATGCGCCAAAGCCAGAGCGCTCTGGACAGCCGAGCGTTGCGGTACTGCGCTTCAGCAATGAAGGTGCGCCGGAAGACACCCCTCTGGTTGACGGCTTCGCCGAGGACATTGTCAATGCGTTGGCTCGCTTTGGAACGGTCGTTGTGCTGGCGCGCAATTCCGGATTTGCATTTGTCTCGGATTCCGCTTCCGATTGGCGTGCCATTGGCGACAGCCTTGGCGCCACCTATTTGGTCCGTGGCAGGGCGACGACCCGCGCAGACGGCATGCGGGTCACCGTCAGCCTCATTACCGCTTCGACGGGTGGAGTTCTCTGGAGCGACAATTTTTCTGCGTCTGGCGGCCAGATCTTCGATATGCAGGAAGAAATCGCTCGCCGTGTGGTGAACCGGCTGGTCGCTCGGCTCGACGACGCAGGGATTAAACAAGCAACCCCAAAGCCTACGGACAGCTTGGCCGCATACGAGCTTCTCCTGCGTGGACTGGCCCGGCTGCGCGGCTATGGTGATGACGACAATGAGGCTGCGCGCAGTCTTTTCCAGGCGGCGGTCGAGAAGGACCCGACCTATGCCTTGGCGCATTCCTACATCGCGCTCGCCGATCTCATTATCGGTGGCTATGCTGAGGCATCCCCAGCGTTGCTTGGTTCAGTGATCGACCGCGCAGAGTGTGCGGTGACCCTGGCGCCGGAAGAGCCACGCTGCCATCGCGTACTCGCCCAGGCTTTCCTCTCAGCCCGTTGGTTCGAAGCGGCCGAACATCACCTTCAACGCGCGCTCGACCTCAATCCGTATGACGCCGATACGATTGCTCAAATGGGATACTTGCTCACGATGAGAGGCAGGCCTCTTGAAGCACTCGCGGCGCTTGACAGTGCGATACGGATCAATCCGATCCATCCTGATTGGTACCATTATGATCGCTCTATCGCGCTTTACTCTTCAGGAGACTACAAGGCCGCGCTCCTTAGCATGTCGAAGCTCCCATTGAAGACACCCTGGCGGCTGACAAGGCTCGCGGCGTGCCATGCGCAACTCGGCGATCTCAAGGAAGCCCAGGACATTATCGCAGAGGTCAAGCGGATAGCGCCTGACTATTCGCCACTGGAGTTTGCGCAAACCCGGATGGCGTTCGAACATGCGAGCGATATTGAACACTTCACTGCCGGCGTCGCCAAAGCACTTGCAGCATATGAGGCCGGCCCCCTGGTCGGCGCCCTGCCCGGACATCGTGAGTAGCAGCGCGCTTATCGCGAAGGGCTGACGAGCCTTCCGGATTGGAGGATTACCTGTTTCTTCGTCCGGTAACCACAAATGGCAACTGCAACCGGACGCGAGACCTTTACTTGCCTTCGAAGAAATTATGGATCGCGGCTTCCAGCTTTTCGATAAGGTGAGGGTTATGGCAGCTTCCAGCCCAGATCAGGGCGTTCAGTCTCATATCCTTGTTGAGAAAGTTCATTTTCCGGGAATCAAGCAGGTATCCCGCGACCTCGTAGTGCCGTCCCTTGATAGCCTCGATAAGCGCGTTGTTTCTTCCGGTCTTGTCAGTAAGATTCACGTCGGCGCCATTCTCGACAAGCAACTTAACGACATCCAGATGCCCGTTCTTTGCTGCTTCAATAAGGGCCGTTCTGCCGTAGTAGTCGGCTCTTGCATCGATCTCTATTTCCGGATGTTTCACCAGGGCTAAAATAGAGGCGTAGTGGCCCTTGGCCGAAGCAAGGCTCAAAGGCGTGCTCTTCCATTTGTTTCTGGAATTCACATCGATTGCTGGGTGTTCGATCAGCGCCTCGACCGCCGCGGTACGGGCATTGAGGGCTGCGAGATGAAGGGCTGACCAGCCGCCGCCGTCCGCCTCGTTGATATTGGCGCCGGCCGCCAATTCCGCGCGAACGGCCCCCGCATCGCCGCTTTCTGCCGCGAGCAGCAGATTCGACCAACCTCTCGCCTCTGCGGCTTCCAAGCTCTCGGTCAATGCAGTCGCCTCCCCGAATACTCCCCGCAGGATACCATTGTTCCGGTTCGGCCGACATCCACCGGATGACCGGCTTCCGCCGAAAAGCCTTACTCATTCGACGGTGTCCGGCAAATACAATCCGCGTGTGAAGGGCCCCAACGCGTTGGGGTTAAAAGCTGGAGTGATGTCGGGTTATGAACCCGAAGTGGCATCGGGATCAGCGCTTCACATTCTCCTGATATCTCGCCCGTTCGTCGCATGATGCCTGTGACTGCCTGACTTAAGAGCACGACGGCGTCCGACTGACTTCACTCGCAAGCAAAGTGGCGAGGACGCCGAAGTCGGACTGGCTGGTTGGCGGATCATAGACAGCAAAGCCGTCGAGCACTGGAACCGGCGTTGCTCGAGGCTAGCGACCTGCAGTAGCTTGCCGGCACTCGCCGAGGCCGCTATCGGAAAGGTGAGAAGCAAGATGCGAATTGGACGTCGACGATTTCTGGTCCTGTCGCTCGGGGCGGCTGCCTTCGGCAAGACACGCGCCTCCGAGCCGCTTTGGTCAGCCCTGCGATCCGGAGAAGCCATTGCCCTGCTGCGCCATGCCGCGGCCCCAGGCTCCGGCGATCCGCCCGGCTTCAGGCTCGCTGATTGCAGCACCCAGCGGAATCTGTCGGAAGAAGGTCGTGCGCAGTCCCGCGCAATCGGCGACCTGTTCCGTGCGAATGGCATCTCGTCGGCAGCCGTCTATTCGAGCCAGTGGTGTCGTTGCCTCGACACCGCTCGCCTGCTCGGGATCGGCGAAGTTGTGCCTCTTGAGCTGCTTAATTCATTCTTTGGCGACAGTTCGGCCGCAGAGCAGCGCTCCGCCGCTCTTTTGGCATGGCTTCGCGGGCAACGTTTCGGCGGACCAGCCGTGCTTGTCACGCATCAGGTCAACATCACCGGCTTGACCGGCGAGGTGCCGGATAGCGGCGAAATGATCATCGCCCGTATTCATCAGGCTGATCCCGTGCAGGTCATCGGGCAGGTTGCCACGCCGGCTTGAGCATCATGACCTTCGACCCCATCTCGTGCAGCATCGCTTCAGTCGTGGAACAACGACGTGCGAGGAGAGATCAAAGGGAGTGATGGCATGGCTATCGATTTCAACCACACAATACTGCCGGCCCGCAACAGCGAGGCGTCGGCAAAGTTCCTGGCGGAAATGCTTGGCCTTCCAGCCCCGAGGCGCTGGGGGCCTTTCCAGATGGTCACGACCGAAAACGGTGCCAACCTCGACTACATGGATACCGGCGGCGAAATCAGGCCGCAGCATTACGCCTTCCTGGTCAGCGAAGCCGAGTTCGACGAGATCTTCGGTAGGATTCGTGAACGGGATCTCCCGTACTGGGCTGACCCTGGCCGGACGCAGCCGGGCGAGATCAATCACCACGACGGCGGCCGCGGCGTTTATTTCGAGGACCCGAACGGTCATCTTCTCGAAATCATTACCCGTCAATACGGCAGCGGCGGATGGAACCCGTGACCGCTCGGCGACGTAGCCAGGCGGCGGACGCTCTGCGAACTGGTCTCATGGCGGAACCTGAACGGTGATCTTGATCGATGAATAATAGCGGCGACATTCGCAAATAACGAAGTACCTCCGAGGCCGACCGTGCTTGGCATTCTTGCAAACCGCACCTATCGCCTCTCTTCGCGGCTATCTTCTCAGCATCGGACCGGGTGAAAAAGCTCTTCAGGAAAGTCTCGTGATCGACATCGGTCACGGCGACGGTGCATGTCTACACCGCCTTATCGTCCAACCTGGCTTTTGTTACCCCGATGATGGCCCCTTCGACATGGTATCGTCCGCCGCTTTGCCGCCGCGATCGATCCCTCCTGGCTAAACGCTCCAAACCGACAAGGCTGCATCACCGCTCCTCTGGGGGCTTCAAGTGCCGGAACTGAATCAGCAGCAGCAGGTCATAAATGATCTTCAATGCACCGCAGATGAGGAGGGGCCAAGCTCGGAAAGAGGCAGCAAGCAGAGCGCCCGCCAGCGCCGGACTGGCTGCCGCGGCTAGACTGCGCGGGACAGATGTGAAGCTCGCGGCCGCCGCCCGCTCCGCTTCCGTGACAACGGCCATGACGTAAGATGAGCGCGTCGGGACGTCCATCTGCGAAAGCGCAGCGCGGACCAGCAACAGGGCCAGTGTCAGAGGTAGCGTCGGCGCAAGCGCCGCCAGCATCAGGGCGATGCTGGACGGAATGTGTGTGAACACCATCGTGTTGATAAGTCCGATGTGCCGGGACAGCCAAGCTGCAACGGGGAATGAGAACGCCGAAAGCACGCCGGACCAGAAGAAGAAAAATCCCGCTTCCGAAAGCGATAGGTCGAATTTTTCGAAAAGCCATAGGGCAAGCAGCGACTGGACGACAAAGCCGCCGGCGAAAGCATCAAGGCTAAAAAGGGCCGCAAGCTTGAGAACGATATTGCGAGAGGGGCCGAGCGCGGACGCGGTACCTGAGTCCGACGCGGGACGGCGCTGCGGGATCCGCGCGTAGAAGAGACCGCCGAGCAGGCCGAGCAACGCGTAGAGCACGAACATGGCCTTGATGCCGGTGAGTTGGTCGAGGCCGGATGGAGCAACAAGATCAGGGGTCGCCGAAGCGAGTGCGCCAACGGCGCCTGCAAGCGCGCCCACCAAGCTGTAACGCGCGAACATCTTGGTCCGGGCGGCATCAGTGACTTCGCGTGTGAGCACGGCATGCTCTAATGGCACGAACACGCTGACGCTGCCGGCCGACGGGTTGATGGTGCCTGCGAACGCGATCACCAAAAGCAGCGCGTAGTCATGAACCAGGGCAAAGGCGACACCCGTGGCGACCATCAGACTGGTGGCGGCAAGCAGGAGACGGCGGTGATCGTGTCGGGCACCAAGGACTCCGACGGCGATGGTCAAGAGCGCTGAACCGAGCAGCGATGCGGTCGCGATGATGCCGACCTGCAGAGGCGTGAAGCCCAATGCGAGCAGGTAGACCGGCAACAGAACGGCCACGAAGCCATCGCCCATATCGCGCAGGGCTCGGGCCGCAAAAAGAAAGGTCGTCGGGTGGATCCGCTGCACTGGCCTAGCCTACTCTCATGACCTGCGTCGGCGTCACCGCGCTCGGCAGCGACGCTCGGCAAGGCGGAAAGATCATGACGGAGTCGCGTTAGATATTCCAGCGAGGCGAGTATCGGTTTTGTTGGACTGGAAGAGAGAGAACCTGTTCCGGGTAGATGGACGGGTGTTTGAGGTACGGATGGATGGATGAAGGAACTTGTTGGGCCCGTGAGCTCGCGCGGTCATTTCATCGAACGGCCGATGCCGAGCGCGTCCGTCTCGCGTGGGCACCTTCTCGCTCGCTCCACGCCTGCGAAATCCGCGGCGAAAATGGTATCGGACCGATTGGTACTCCAATATGGACATGTAGAGTTGTTGTCTTCGAGCGTTCCGTGAGAAAGGCAATGACAGACCGCCAGAGGGGGGAATAAATGCGTCGCATCGCTCGGATCTCGCTTGCCATCATCCTTTCGCTAGCCGTCGCAATCCTGACTGCCTGGGCCGGACTTGCCATGTGGTATCGCCTGCCTGTGGCTGAGCTTGGACGGGCTGTGGCCGGCCTCCTTTTCATCTTGTTCGGCCTCGCCACCGTCATCGCGCTCTTCAGCCGGTTTCGCATCAGGGCGTTTGTCCTGTTTGCAGCTGCGTTTGCCGTGGTGCTGGTTTGGTGGAGCACCATCAGGCCTTTCGATCACGCGGACTGGGCGCCCGACGTCGCCCGTCAGGTGACCGGCACCCGCGACGGGAAGCTGTTGACGCTGACCGATGTGCGCGACTTCGAATGGCGTAGCGCTACTGATTTCACCGAACGCTGGACAATGCGGACATACGACCTCTCCAACCTTCAGACGGTCGACCTCTTCATGTCTTATTGGTCCGGGACCAAAATCGCCCATGTCATCATAAGCTTTGGCTTTGCAGGAGGTGACTATCTTGCCTGGTCGATTGAGGTGCGGCGCCAGGGAGGCGGCAAGTTTTCACCCGTGGCAGACCTGTTCAAGAGCAATCCGCTAGTCATTATTGCGGCTGATGAGCGAGACGTCGTCGGCGTCAGGTCAAACGTTCGCGGAGAAGATGTCCAAATCTATCGGCTAAAAACGTCACCGGAAGCGGCCCGGGCGCTCTTGCTGGAATACGTGTTGGACGCGAATGCACTTTCCACGACTCCGGAGTTCTACAATTCCATCACGACAAACTGCACGACCACCATCGTCAAGATGATGCGAGCCGTCGGTGATGTGGTTCCCCTCGACTGGCGCCTCATCGTTAACGGCTACCTTCCCGAATATGCGTATGCACAGGGTGCGCTCGATGTCAGCTTGCCGATGTCGGTTTTGAGGGAGGCAGCCCACATTGACGGTCGTGCGCGGGAGTCAGGCCTTTCGCCAGACTTTTCGAGATCGATCCGGATTGGCGTACCATCTCCCGGTCCAATTTATTGATCTCTGGAAACTATTTGCTGGTCGGTGCGAATCGGATCTCATCCCGGCTTCACGGCGCACTTCTACTTTCTCCACCTGTCGACTCGCCTTGGCGGACGTCGTGCCTAGATAAGCACACTGCGCTGGGCGAAACGATGAAGAAGGACCTGAGCATGCCTCAACAAATTACCCTGAATAAGCCTGAACAGATCACATTGAACGACGGCTCAGCCATTCCCCAGATCGGCCTTGGCGTGTGGCAGGTCGATCCAGCCATCACGGCCCAGGTTGTGAGTTGGGGGATCCAGACCGGCTACAGGTTGATCGACACCGCCGAAGGCTACCAGAACGAGGAAGGCGTCGGGCGAGCGATCCGCACGGCTGGCGTGCCGAGAAGCGAGTTGTTCATCACCTCGAAGCTGCGCAACGGCGCGCATCAGCGTGACGCCGCCCTGCGGGCCTTCGACGAGACGATGAACAAGCTCGGCATCGATCAGATCGACCTGTTCCTGATCCACTGGCCAGTGCCCGGCCAGGACAAATATGTCGAGGCGTGGAAGACGCTGATCGAAGTCAGGAATGGCGGCCGGATCAGGTCGATCGGCGTTTCGAATTTCAACCAGGACCATCTGGAGCGGATCATCGGCGAGACCGGAGTCACACCCTCGGTCAACCAGATCGAACTCCATCCCCGGTTTCAACAGCGCCATACCAGAGAATTTCACAGCACGCACAACATCCGCATCGAAAGCTGGAGCCCGCTGGGCAGCGGCCGGCTGTTGAGCGACCCGACCCTTGAAAAGATCGCGGGAAAACACCGCAAATCCGTGGCGCAGGTGATCATCAGATGGCACCTCCAGGAAGGGCTGATCGTCATTCCAAAGTCGATCCACCAGGACCGCATCGCCGCAAATTTCGATGTCTTCGATTTCGAGTTGGACGCGGCAGACCTCAAGACTGTCCGAGGCATGGATTCATCAGACGGTCGCACCGGGCCGAACCCAACCAGGGCTGCGTTCCTGTTCTGACGAGCGACGGCCAGATCAGCGAAGGCGGATGGCGCAAGGGTAGCCAGCCTCGCAACGGCCGGCTGCCCGACTGCCGAAACCTGCACGCCGCGATTTTTGTCGACCAACATCAGACACCGGGTTTGCTAACGGAAAAAAGCTGCAGGCTGCCGGGCAGCCCGCTCGCTTCCAGCTCGCCATGCTCTTCGAATTCCAGGCCGGAGCCGACTACGAGATCGCGCACCGTCCGCGACGCGATGATCTCGCCCGGCCGCGCATGATCGAGCAGCCGCGATGACAGCTCGATCGCGATGCCTGTGAAGTCATCGCCGCGCTCCTGGCATTCGCCGGTATGGACTGCCGAGCGGACATAGAGACCGGAATGCCTCAGGCGATGACGGATCGCGATCGCGCACTGGATCGACCGCGTCGGCCGTTGGAACACGGCGAAAAATCCGCCTGCGGAGCGCCTGATCAGTCTGCCTTCGGCAGCGAGCAGTTCACCGCGGATCTCTTCGGCGTATCGCTCGATCAGATCTGCGCCGACACCAGAAGGCGGGCCGGCTATCTCCAGGGACAGCACCGACACCAGAATCCCTTCGCCCGGCGCTGCCGGCAAGGCGCCGGTGACGAAGGTCTGGATTTCGTCGACGAGGCGATCGGAATTCTCGCCCCAGATTACGTGATCACGGCCGGCAAGCTCGATGTATTTGGCGCCTTCGATATGCGTTGCCAGATAGCGCCCCTCTTCCGGTTTTACCCAGCGGTCGCCCGCCGTCTGCACGATCAGTGTCGGGACGTGAATGGCTGGGAGAAGGGCGCGAACATCGATTTCGGTGCCCCAGCGCCAGAGCGCGATCGCGTCGGCAGGCGAAGCCGAATTCCTGAGATACGCGGCGAACCATTCTCTCTCGAAACTGTCATTCATCAGGCTGGGCGCGGCGTTGCTCATATCCGCCGGCTCCCCCCACTGTCTCTCGACGGCGGCCAGATCGTCTTCCACCTGCTCGCTTGTCCTTGCCCACGGGTAATCCTTCGACCATCGGCCGCTGGCATAGGTCCCGTTGAGGACGAGAGCCGCTGTCCGCGCGGGATAGATCGCCGCGAACAGCATGCACATGGGGCCGCCTTCGGAGCTGCCGAACAGAACCGTGTACTTCGAGCCGACCGCATCCAGCACCGCCCGCATGTCTTCCATTCGCTCTTCCAGCGTCGGCAAACCGACATTGCGATCGGACAGCCCCGTGCCGCGCTTGTCCATGCGGATCAGGCGCGAGAAGCCGCCGAGGCGCTGGAGCACATGCGAAAACCGCGGCGACGACCAGGCAAGGTCAAGGTTTGACACCCATCCAGGCACATAGATCAGGTCGACCGGGCCGTCGCCGGTCACCTGATAGGCGATGTTGATCCCGGCCGATTTGACATAGTGGGTCGCGGGGCGCATCGGCTCGGCCCGGAACGCCGGCCGCTCGCCGGTTCGGGCTGGCGACGGTGGCGGTGTCTGGGAAGGCGACGCCGAGGCGGCTATCCGGGAGGCGGCTTGCGGCGTCATGCGGCGCGTCCGGAGGTCTTCATAGAGATGTCGGGTTTCCGGCTCGGGCTGCAGGTTGAGTTCCCGCTGCAGCGCACCGCGGCAATTTTCATATTGCCTCAGCGCGAGATTGAGCCGGCCCTGGACCGCATAGGCTCGCATCAGCGCACGGTGGATATCCTCCCTCAGCGGCTCCATGGCGAGCAGGCGGGTTGCCGAGCGCACGCATGAGACAGGATCGTTCGTAGTGCAGTAATGCGCGACGAGCTTGTCCAGTGCCGCGACGGCCATCGCCCTCAGGCGCTCGCGCTCGACCCGCAGCCAATCCTCGAACGGCTCCTCCTTCAGGCCGAAGCCGTCGAGCAGGTCGCCGCGATAGACGACAAGCGCCTGTTCGAGTTGCTCCGGTTCTGAGCCGGCGGCCAGCGCCTCGAACCGCGCGACATCGAAATCAAGATCGTCGAGATTGAGGGTAATGCTTTCGCCGTCGGTCAGGAACGTTCGGCCACCGGATGCTTCCGTCCCCTTCCTGATGGCCGATAGGGCCTGTCGAAGGTTCATCCGGGCCTGCGCCTCACCGTTGCCGCCCCACAAAAGCGCGGCGAGCTTCTCGCGCGACTGGCAGTGTCCGGATTGCAAGGCGAGATAAGCCAACATGGCGCGCGCCTTGCGGCTGAAAACCGGGGCCGCCGCTGCGCCTCCGGCGAAGTCGAAACCGCCTAGCAGACAGAGATGAGGGTGCGCCATCGGATCCGCCACAGTCACAACTTTGTTTGCGATTCTTTCCTGTAGTTGCCCCTAATTCAACTGTCATTTTCACCGGCCTGGCGTTTTCACGAATCCTTCACGCTGGCTGCAACGCGCCTCTCACGGCCGCGGTGGAGATTGTCCAGACGAGCAGCCCTTATTTCAGGAGGACACTATGCTATGCCCGAGTTCGGCCGAATGGCCCATCTGGCATGATGATCCCGGTCAAAATGAGCAGCCGCGCGGCGGCCCGTTACGCCACGATATTGCGCTTACGCATTATCTCGAGAAGCAGCGGGCCTGCCGGGTATCAACGGTCCGCTCGTTCGATTTCCGGACCACCGCGATCCGCGCATTCGCGCTGATCGCGCGTCTTGGGCGTGATTTTTTCCGGCGACTGCGTCCATTCAAACGGCGCATCGAAAAATGCAACTAAGTTGACCGACGATATTGGCTTGAGGCTGGCGCAGATCGAAGCAGAGATAAGCAACTCGTTCTGGCGTCGGTGAGCACGACAGCGGGTTTCGGCTCGATCCCAATGCCTTTTTTTTACGGTGAAAAGCTCCCCTTCCCGCTCAGCCTCATATTCCCGAGCCATCCAGCAGCGGGACATCTTCTTCGTCCCAGGGGCTCGGCATTGAGCCCTTGCTCAGATTGGCGGTTGGCAGCGGCATCCAGCATTTCAGCTCGGGTTCGGCGTATTCAACCACGCGCCCTGGAGATGAGTCGGAAGCGCGCCAGCCCTCGCTGCCGAACTGGTCGGCTCGAGACCAGTAAGCAAGGTCGACTTCGGCCGGCCCCTGTTCGGAGGGCCGAACCGTGACAAGGATTCGACTGCCATCCCTTGGCGCGCTCGACATGTGACGCCACCGATCGGGCTCGTCCATCGTATCTCCTCCTGACGCCGGCATGACGACCTCGGCTGGACGAATAGTCGCTTCGTGTACAAGGCCGGTCAACCCGAACTTTACGCAGGACAGTCTATAATTGGCGACCTGTCCGTCTGGCGCGACGTGGGCTCGCGGTCAAACCTTGGCCTTGACTGCCCAGGCTCTCGTTTTCAGGGGAATGGACCCGTCCTCGCCGCGCGGCAGACTCTCGCGGAGCCTCTCCATCAATCTCTGGCGAGCTTCGGGTTCGAGACTCATGCAATAGCCGGGCGCCGGCCCCGCCCCCAGGGTGAAGGGGTGCCAGTAGTCTTCGAAGTCCTTGAACACAGCGGGCATCTCAATCCTGGTGGACTCGATGGAAACGAGGCCGGCCTTCTCCGCGAGATCGGTCAGTCCATCTCGTGTGCAAAATGGAAAACGCCTGTCTTCGGTGAGGTCGATGGCACCGGGGTCAAGCGCCGTCGCATCGGTCCAGAAGGCCCGCATGAATTCCACTCCGCCGCCAGGATAATCCCACACATAGAATCCAATCGTCGCTCCAGGGCGGGCCACTCGCCGCATCTCGGCGAGCGCCTTTTGCTTGTCGGGGACGAAGTTGAGAACAAGCGCCGACACGACCATGTCCTTGCTGCCCGATTCGACAGCCAAGGCCTGCGCATCGCCTGCGAGAAACTCGACACGCTTGTCCGGCACGTTTGCCCGCGCCTTGGCGAGAAAACCCTCCGACGGGTCTATGGACACCAGGCTCCTGGGATTGCAACGGGCCAGGATGGCTGCCGACAGCGCCCCGGTTCCGCAACCCACCTCCAGCCAGTCCAGACCCTCCGCCGGATCGAGCCAAGCCAGGAACGGTGGAGCGATCTGACGGCTCCATCGCCCCATATAGAGGTCGTAGCTATCCCCGGCCTGCCAGGCGTCGTGACGCGTTGCCTCAGCCATCGCAATCTCCTCCCGAGATAAATTCAGATCATTGGGTCGCCGCAAGAATACGCTCGCCTCTCGCGCAGGAACAGGGGCCTAGGAACGTGTAACCCGGGTCGTACGCACTCGGATGCCTCGACCAGTTCTCCGCCCACCAGAAGCGGATCAACCCGAACTTTGCGCAAGACAGCTTTATCGTTCGCGGTTAATCTTCTCAGGCTGCAATCCGGACGGTGTTCGATGAAAAGCGAAGATTTGCTCGCCAACGCCACCCGTCTCGGCCCGGTTCATCTGCGCGTCATCGATATTCCAGCTGCCTTGCCGCTCTGGCGTGACGTGGTCGGTCTCGCTGTCCTCGCCAATGATGGCGGGACGGCCGATCTCGGCGTCGACGGCAAATCTCTGATTGTGCTGCACACCGGAGCGACGACCGCCCTGCCGCCAAAGTCGCGCGGTCTTTTTCATGTTGCGGTACACGTGACGACGCGCAAGGAATTGGCCCGCGTCGCCGTCCGGCTTCGGGCGTCTGGCGTCAGGCACGGCGCCCAAGATCACCTGGTATCAGAATCCCTGTACGTCTCCGATCTTTCCGGCAACGGCATCGAGGTCTGTTTCGATACGCCCGACCGCTTCGCATCCAGCGCGGTGACGGCGGACGGCAGCGTCGCGCTTGTTGCCAGGGACGGCACCACGCATTCCGGCCTCGAGCCGCTGGACCTCGACCGGTTGCTGCTCGAGCTCGACAGTGCGGATGGTGTCGAAGCCCCGCTGGCGGCGGATGCCTTCATCGGCCACATCCATATGCGCGCACGCTCGCCCGAAACGCTGATGGCGTTCTATCTGGGCGTGCTTGGCTTCAAGCCGCACATCCAGTCCAGATCGTTCGGATTGTTTGACTGCGGGACCGACGAGCGCCGACACATGGTCGCATTCAACATCTGGGCCGGCACCGAACTGAAGGAACCTCCGCCCGGCTCGGCGGGCCTCGGGCATTTCACAGTCATACTTTCTTCCCAGCAGGATATGGCAGCGGTCGCGCAGCGGCTACGCCATGCCAACATCCCCGCTAGGCAGGCGGAGCGGGCGCTGGACGTCTTCGATCCGGAAGGAAATCGCCTGCGAATGGTGGCCGCAGGGACTGATTGGTCATCGGTCCGCTAAGCGGCTTCCAGCAACCCGAGCTTGCCGTCCGACAAGGATCTCCAATCCAGAAGGAAATCGCCTGCTGCTGACGTCACCGGACGTGTTCGTGCTCAGCCTGCCAGGAACGCGAGGCTCCGCCTCATCAGTTGGATGCTGAGCGACAGGTCTCCGCTTCCGATGAACCAGGGAGATAGTATCCGGGACGATCTCAGTCCGCGATAGAGCAGATAGGGAAATCCGAGCGACAGGGCGATCAGCGCCAACTCGGAAGACATTCCGAAGTCACGCAGCGTGAAATGAACGAACTGATGGACGAACATGATCACCAGCGAGGCCGCCCCGATTTCCGCCAACGGAGCGATGCGCAAGCTCGGCATCGCCATGAAGCGGATGAGGGCGAGGACAAAGGTCGAGATCGCCAGTGCAACGAGCAGGCCGAGAAGTGGCGGGCCGAAGATGGCGTTCTTCATGCTGAAGGTAAAGTCGGAACCCATCCGCGCCGCCGCGAGCGCGGCCCCGGCAACCGCCACCACAAACACCGCCGACCACAGCGCGCTCATGCCGCGTTCGCGCAGGAAATGTCCGAACCAGAATGCGCCGATGGCGAGCGGCACGTTCGTCAGAGCCAGCGGCGCGCGCACCTCCTGCCAATAGGCCTGGATTGAATAGGCGAGGCCGACGGATGCGCCGACGAAGATCAGCATGCCGGGATCGGTCGGTCCGCTAGTCCTGATCGCGACCTCGTTGTAGACAAGTTGCGTGGCGACGAGGCAGGTGACGAACCAGAACACGCCGAGTTCGCGCGTGAGGTGCCGTCCGCCCAGCAGTGCGTCGGTGATGAGTTCCCTGATCTGCCAGGGCGCCGGGGTGTCGCCGCGCAACAGGTCCACAACGAGCACGCTCGCCATGATCGCGCCGAGAAACGTCACATAGGGGATGAGCAGGCCCTGGGCGCGCTTCCGGAAAAGCGCCTTCCTGTCCGTGACGGCAAAAAGGTAGCCGGATATGATGAAGAAGAACGGCATGAAGAAGAGCGATGCCGCAAAGTAAACCGGGTGCGCCCATCGCCAGGTGCTGTGGTCGAGGACGTGGGCCATGACGACGAGGGTGATTCCCAAGCCCTTGGCGGTGTCCAGCCAGGTCTCGCGTATGGGCAGGTTCAACTTCAGCGTTTCCTGGATTCGGCCTACCGGCCGGCTCGGTCCTTCGGTTTCGATGGCGATTGTGCGTCGCATCATACCTTGTGGCAAGTGCGAATTGGCTCGGATGCTCCGGATTGCCGATAGTCCCATTCGGTCGGCGAGATTCAGCATTCCGCTTGATTTTCCGCCGATCCTCACGCATTGTTGCGCTGCACAATATCGGGGTAGTTCCGATGTGTCAGTTCAAGGCCTTTCGATAGGAAACGTTGACCGGCACCAGTTACCGTTTTTGCAAAAGGCAGCGGGCTGCTGAAATCGATCGCGCTTTGACGTCGGATCGGCCAGGTCCGATTTGAGGCAGCAAGGGATCACATACCAAGATGCTTCGCGACTTGTCCGCCTACAAGAAAATGATGATGCTCGGCATTATCGGGCTGCTGTTCGTCGCTGTCCTCGATGCCTTCAGCAACCTGCCGGTCGTTTCCGGCTGTGCGTTCTACGGCAATTGCGCGATCGCCGAAGCACCGATCGAGCTCAGTCTGGACCCGACAGAGCAATGAAGCCACCTGAGAAGACCGCGCTTATCGTCTATGACGGCGACTGCATCTTCTGCCAGAGCTATGTCCGCTTTGCCCGGCTGCGCGACGCGGTCGGTCCTGTCGAGTTGCTCGACGCGCGCTCCGGCGACCCGCGTGTTGTCGGGTTTCAGCGCCAGGGCTTCGACCTGAACGAGGGCATGCTCTTCGTTTTCGAGGACCGCGTCTATCACGGCGAGGAAGCCATCAATCTCCTGGCGATCCTCAGTTCCTCTTCTACGCTTTTCGGCTGGCTCAACCGCAGAATTCTCTCAAACAGGACGGCCGCGCGGCTGATCTATCCGGCGCTCAAGCTCGGACGACGGGCCACCCTGAGGCTTCGTGGCCGCTCGCTCATCCCTGCCGATCTTGACCGGCGCTAATTCATGTCGCGCAAAAGTGCGCAGCGGTTTTGCGATAACGACATGAACTTAAAGCGCGACGCGTGAGTCCTTACAAACGCGATGCGCTTTAGACATTTCCCGGCGAAATGGATGGCTGAAGCCGACTGCCCGGCGACATCTACCAGTTTCGTTCGTGAACATTCGAACAGCTCTCCTCCCAGCGCGGCGCTCAGTGGGTGCAGACCTTCGGCCGCGAGAAATCCACCAACTTGAAAGTAAGGAACTTTCGTTCGAGGAGATTGGGCATTTCGGCCGCGAAAGTCGACGCGTTGGCGCGCGCAATCGTCTCGTCATCCTTCACGTAAGTCACCCAAGCCTCGGGCTTCCGGCGCAGTTGTTTCTTCAGATCGAGGAGGACGTGGTAATTGCCTGCCCGCGACTGCCGGACGAGATGAGGCTCCGAGGAATCAATGATCTTCACCACCTCGTTCTGATAGTCGAACAGGTATGGTGGTTTGGGAAAGAGCAGATGGTTGGTCTGGCCGGCTTCCGTGTGCAGATTGCTGAACATGTTGATGGAACTCTCCGTCTTGAGCCCGACATAGGGTGACAGGCAGGAGAGGAAGAACAAGCCCGGCACCAAATAGATCCAGAGCGGCTGGCGTGGCGAGGAAACGATCCGGCAAGGCAGGTTCTGCAGAGCCACATAGGCTAGCACGACCATCGCCACGCCGCCCACTACCGCCCAAATGAGGATCCAGACAGAGTGTACCATCATGTCGAAGGACCGCCCGGGGAAAGTATAGGTGAGCAGAATGACGAGAGTGACCGCGAACAGCATCACGGCCGCGCCCGGCAGCAAGATGCCGATCCGGCCGAACGTTTCGCGCAGCGGATTGGTAAACTCCAGCGAGGTGCGATAGAGCGCCTCGCTAGCGGGCGTGGGGATGCTCAGCACATACAGCGCGAACACCAGGCTGGAAAAGTCCATGTACCAGGAATAAGCCGAGATCGGGATCACGTAATGGAAGACGAGTGCGAGGATGAACCCCACGGCGAAATAGCGCTTCCAGTAGAGAGACACGATCGCGATCGCCTCAATGACGAAGGTGGCGAAGATCGCAAGATACCGGCCAAAGAGATTGTCCTCGAGGCCGAACGGACGAGCCAGCGGAGCGTATAAGCCCACCGCGCAACTCACGGAAGGATCGAGGAAGTCGGTGTTGATCTTGTGGAAGATGCCGTAGAAATACATGATGGCGAGCAGCGACCGGGCGACGATCCGGATCTGTTGATAAAGGTCCATCCGGGCCAGGGCGGCGCCACGGCCGGCGGCCCGCAGATAGAGCACCCCTGCGCTGAGCAGGATAGCCCCGTTCATCACCGCCGTGATCGTCTTGTTATTCGAAGCGACCGGCATGCGCAGCGCGTATAGCACAAGCGATACCATCACGAGCCCGATCAAAAATTCGGTCCGCCGTGGGTACAGCAGGAGTAGCAAGCTGAACAGGACGACCGACCAGCTCAGAGCGGCAAAAAGCGGCCCCTTGTAGCCAAGCATCGAGTAGATATCACCGGCGATACTGAAGATCGCCGCCATTGCCCAGAAAGGGGTAAATGCGGTCAACCCGTCAAATGTGTCGTCCCGACCGCTGACGTTCGCGATTTTGCCGCGACCAATGTTCCATAACGGTATGGCGCCTGAGAACTGCTGCTGCCCTATAGACACTAGTTAGACCCCCTCAAAGATCCTTTTGGCGGTTCTTTCGACGTCCAACTGGGGACGGCTTGCCGCCTTCGGAACCGTTGCTCTATGTTGCACTGCAACATCAGCACGGGTTTAGATAAGAGTCAATTCGGTGTCGTCGGTAGCTCCTCCTACTGGGCATCAGCCATTGAGAAACTGCTAGCAGGCACGGTGTAGAGCGGGATGCGTTCAAATTGAACTGGCCATCCCGCTCTATCTATTGTTTAGCTGTATTTCTGCGACGCCAAAACTTAAAGCCACGCACGGAGCCCTTCGGATGCGACGCGCTTTAAGAGTTCGCCGACTATCGCTGTCTTGCCGTTTTGGGAAATTCCACTACGTCCGCCGGCGGGCGCTTGTACTGGGCTGCGGCAATTGCATCGATCAGAATATCCAGAGCCGCGCGAGCAGCACTGCTCGTCTCGTCATCGCCGCGCAAATAGTGGCAGGCTCGTTCAAGATGGAGGTGGGCGGCGGCAAAGTCGCTAGTCATGGATTCTCCTTTTGCCCGCCGTCCGACAAGGATGACCCATTTCGATTTACCCAAAGGCGAATATCCACAGCTGGATTTGAATCAACTTTGGCCGGTTAACCAGATCTTCAGCATCGCGAGGCGACCTTGCTGCTGCGGACATGTGTTGAGTTCCGCCTCAGGCAACAGACCCGCTCCGGAGACCGGGGCGGGTTTTTGCTTGAATGGTGCTTCGGGTCGAAGCCGGCATCCGCAATTTGGCGCAGGCAGGCGTCGGTTGGGGAACAGAAGAGGATGCCGAACGCCTATCCAATGCTTACGCTGCGCTGCTGCGGCCGACGTACCTTCATGCACCGAAGCGGTCCACTGCAAAGGGTGCGAGGCGGTCAGGATCGCCGCGTCCGGCAATCAGGTCGGCAACCAAGCGGGCCGTGATCGGCGCCAGCGTGAGGCCGAGATGACCGTGACCGAAGGCATGGATCACCCTGGGGCTGCCACGCGACAGACCGATGACCGGCCGGGAATCGGGCAGCGACGGCCGGAACCCGAGCCATTCGGATGAATGCCGGCCGAGTTGGGGAAAGAACTGCCTGACGCCGCGATCGAGCAAAGCCAGCCGGCGCGGATTTGCCGGTGATGCAAGCCCGCCGAGCTCGACGGTTCCGGCGACACGCAGCCGGCCGGTCATCGGCGTCATGTAAAAGCCGAGATCGACAGGACAGACCGGACGACTGAGCAGAGGCGCTTCGGTCGGGAATTCGAGATGATAGCCGCGTTCGGTCTCGAGCGGGACGCTGTCGCCGGCCTGCATCGCCAACGCCCGCGATTGCGCGCCCGCGGCGATCACCACCGTGTTCGCCTTGATGCAAAGGCCGGAACCGCCGAGCCTGACACCGTCCGCCTCGACCCGCAGCCCGGTTATTGCAGCCTGCGCCACCGACACGCCGCGGGCGGTCGCTGCATCGAGCACCCGCCGCATCAGCGTCTTCGGATCGGTGACGTTCATCGAGTCCGGGAAGTACAGGCCGCAGGCCCCGGTCGGGGGCAGGCCGGGCTCCAGCGCGGCCACCTCTCCCGGCGTCAGAACCTCCTGATGCACACCAAACCCGGCGCGCAGCGCCCTGCCCCCAGCGGCCTTGGCGAAATCGCTCTTGCGGCGATACAGGTAGAGACAGCCGTTGCGGCGCATCAGGTCGGCCATATCGGCCTCTTTCACCATCTCCTCCCAGGCCGGCAGGGCCCCAGTCAGAAGCCCGGCGAGCGCCATCGCGTTGGCGCGGGTGGCCGCCGGAAGCGACTGCCGCACGAAGCGGACCAGCCAGGGCGCCAGCTGGAAAAACGCTGTCCAGCGCAATGCAAAAGGGCTGTCCGGATCGAGGAGCAGTTTTGGCAATTGGCGCAGCACGGCCGGGTTGCCGACCGGCATGCAGGCATATTCGGCGAGCGTTCCGGCGTTGCCGAACGAGGCGCCGGAGCCAGGCTCGTTGGGGTCGATGAGCAGCACCTCGCGCCCCTCGGCCGCGAGCCGGAGTGCCGTTGCCAAACCGACAATGCCGGCGCCGACTATGGCGACTTCCACGGTTTCCGGTGCAGCCATCCTAGACGAAGCCAGGCAGTTGCAGATGCCCGGCCGCGAGCAGTTCGGCCATGGTGTTCAGGGCCGTGCGCAGGTCGTCGAGCGAGCGCGCGGCGCCGACATTGATGCGCACCCCGTGCTGCACCGGCTCGCGCCCAACCGCGAAGGCGTCGCCGGGAAGAACGGCAACGCCACGTTCCAGGCAGGTGCGAGCGAAACCCGCGCCCCGCCACGGCTCCGGGAGGCGCAGCCAGGCATGGGTCGAGGTGGCGTGGCTCTGGACATCGTAGCGGCCGAGGATTTCGATGAGGATGGCCTGGCGCTGACGAAGCTCCTGCTTCTGGGCTTCGATGATGCGCGCCGCCGAGCCCTCTTCTATCAGCCGCGCGCCGATCAGCGCCGTCAGAGGGCTGATGCTCCAGCAGTTGATGCGTAAAGCCGCGGCGACCTGGCCGGCTATGGCGCGTGGCGCGATCACAAAACCGAGGCGCAGCCCTGGGGCAAGACATTTCGACAAGGCGCCGATGTGAACCGTCAATTCGGGCTCGAGGCTGGCAAGCGACGGCGGCGGATTGTCTGCCAACGGCCGGTAGACGTCATCCTCGATGATGAGCACATTATGGCGACGGGCCACAGCCACCAGTTCGTGCCGGCGTTCCTCGCCCAATGTGATGGTGGTCGGGTTGTGCAGGGTCGGCACCAGGAAAACCGCGCGCGGGCGCAGCTGCGCGCAGGCCGACTCGAACGCGTCGGCCCGCATGCCGCCACGGTCCATGGCGACGCCTCTGAGATCGAGCCCATGCACCCGGCACAGTGCATTGATGCCCTGATAAGTCACTTCGTCGGCGAGCACGACCTCGCCCTGCCTGGTCACCGCGCCAAGCACGCAATCCAGCCCATGCTGGGCGCCCGCCGCCAGCACCACCCGGCCGGGATCGCCGTCGCCCGCCGCCGGCCGCATCCACTCGGCGATTGCCTCCCTCGCCCACAGCGGCCCCTCGGGCGGATGATAGTCCTGAAGCGTGACGTAGTGCCGGTCCTTGGACAGGCGCGGCAGCAGCAGCGCCAGCGCGTCGAGATAGGCCGAGGTCGCAGGTCTGTTCACGGAAAGATCAATGACGCCGGTGTCTTCGCTCGGCGCCGACACGAAACCTGGTCCTTCGCCGCCGTTGCGGGCGGCGACCGTGGTGCCGCGTCCGGGCCGCGCTTCGAGCAGGCCGCGCTGCTGCAGTGTCGACAGCGCGCGCGTCACCGTGGTGACGTTGATGCCCAGTGCGCGGGCAATCTCGCGCTGCGGCGGCAACCGGTCTCCAACGGCAAGCGTGCCGGCTGTAATCCGTTCGGCAATAGCGTCAGCAAGGCGCCGGTAGACCGGGCCTTCATCCGAGGCGAGTTGCAGGTCCTGAAGCATGCGGGTTGGCGGTTTCGGTGTGTTGACACTCTGGCTACCGGCGCATCTAGCATAAGACAATGCTCCGGACAATAGCACTTGTCCGGTACATGTTTTCAAAATCCGGCTGAAAAAACTCACACAATTCCGAAGAAAGCCGCTTGACGGGCAAACTTGTCTGCACCTATGCTGCTTTAGCGATTGATTGTGTGAGCATACAAGTTTGGTTGCCGCCCTTGCGCGGCCAGCGTCATGCGAGACCGACACATGCACGGCAACTACCACCTCGTTTCGACAAGCGGCCATTGCCGCAGCTCAACGGATTTCCGTTCGTGATCGCCGAAGCGACAGTCTTGCCAGCCGACAGCGCCGCCGCGGCACCGGACGCCCGCCGGCAGGGATTTGTCGAATTCGTCGATGTCGAAAAATCCTATGACGGCCGGACTTTCGCGGTGACACGGCTAAACCTCAGTGTGGCGCGCGGCGAGTTCCTCACCCTTCTCGGCCCCTCCGGTTCGGGCAAAACGACGACGCTCAACATGCTTGCAGGTTTCGAACGGCCGACCAGCGGCGTCATTACGCTTGAAGGCCAGTCGGTCGACAGGCTGCCGCCCTACGAACGCAACATCGGCATGGTGTTCCAGAACTACGCGCTGTTTCCGCACATGAGCGTTGAGGAGAACGTCGCCTTCCCACTCTCGGTCCGCAAGATCACCAAGGCGGACGTTGCATCCCGCGTCGGCCGCGCACTCGACATGGTGCGGCTGCGGCAGTTCGGCGACCGGCGGCCGGCACAGCTTTCCGGCGGCCAGCAGCAGCGTGTCGCGCTTGCCCGCGCGCTGGTGTTCGAGCCGAGCCTAGTGCTGATGGACGAGCCGCTCGGCGCGCTCGACAAGAAGCTGCGCGAGCATATGCAGCTCGAGATCAAGCAACTGCACACCATGCTCGGCGTCACCATCGTCTACGTGACGCACGACCAGAGCGAGGCGCTGACCATGTCGGACCGCGTTGCCGTGTTCAACAATGGCGGGATTGCCCAGCTCGGTTCGCCTGATGATCTCTACAACACGCCGGAGAGCTCGTTCGTCGCGAGCTTCATCGGCGAGAACAACACGCTGGAAGGCAAGGTCGAGCGCATCTCCGGCAAGGAGTGCCGCGTCGCGCTGGACGGTGGCGGTTCGGTAACCGCGCTGGCCATCGGCGTTGCGGAGGGTGCGGCCTGCCATGTCGCCATCCGCCCGGAGCGGCTGAAGCTCGCGCCCGCTTCGAACGGAGCAAATGCGCTAGCCGCCACGGTCGATGGCCGCATCTATCTCGGCGACCACCAGCGTCTTCTGGCCAGGCTTGAAAACGGACAGGTGCTGACCGTCAAGGTCGGCCCCGAAGCGACCATGGGTAGCGGGGAACCGGTCACGGTTTCCTGCACGCCCAACGACTGCCGTGCCTTTCCGGCCGATGCCGGAACGGGCGGTTCCATCTCGAAAACAGGGGAATAAGAACAATGAAAATCACAAAAACCCGGCTGTTCGCCTTCGCGGCAGCCACAGCATTCATCATGTCAGGACACGCTGCCTTCGCCGAAGAGCTTTCGATCATGGCCAGCGGCGGCGCCTGGCAGGATGCCCAGCGCAAGGCGTGGTTCGAGCCGTTCAGCAAGGAGACCGGGATCAAGATCGTCGAGCAGGAATATCTTGGCGATCTCGGCAAGGTAAAAGCGATGGTCGACACCGGTAACGTGCCGATCGATCTGGTGACGGTCGAGACCGCGACCGTGCTGCAGGGTTGCGACGCCGGCATTCTCGAGCGGCTCGACTATTCCAAGATCGCCCCCCGCGAAAAGTTCATCGAAGGTTCGGCACTCGACTGCGGCGTCGGCCTTGATGCCTATGGCGACGTGCTTGCCTATGATCCCAACGTGCTGAAGGAGGCGCCGACTTCGGTCCTCGACATCTTCGACACGACCAAGTTTCCGGGCAAGCGCGCGATGCGCAAGTTTCCGGCGCAGAACCTCGAATGGGCGCTGATGGCCGACGGCGTTGCGCCGGCCGATGTCTACGAGGTGCTGGCAACCCCCGAAGGCGTCGATCGTGCCTTCAAGAAGCTCGACACCATCAAGCAGGATATCGTCTGGTGGGATGCCGGCGCGCAGCCGCCGCAGCTCCTCGCATCCAAGGAAGTGGTGATGACCACCGCGTGGAATGGCCGTATCCAGAACGCCATCGACAAGGACGGGGCGCCGTTCAAGATCGTCTGGAACAACCAGATCCTCGAATATGACATGATTGCCATTCCGAAGGGCGCCAAGAGCCCGGACCTGGCCTACAAGTATCTTGCCTATATCAGCCAGCCGGAAATCAACGCCAAGCTCGCCAGCTACATCACCTACGGGCCGGTGCGCATCGATGCGGCTTCCTTCGTCGCGCCGGACGCCCTGCCGAAATTGCCGAACGCACCTGACCACATGACCGCTTACCTGGTCGCCGATACCGAATTCTGGGGCGACTATGGCGAGGATCTGGTCAAGCGCTTCAACGCCTGGCTCGCGCAGTAGGGGAAAATGTCGGCGCTTGAGCCCACGAAACTGGACCGGCCGCGGGCAAGCCGCGACTGGTCGGCCGCCGATTCCAGCACAGCAAGGTCGGTCGCGGTGGCGCTTCGCCGCGCCGATCTCGGCGACCGTCTGCGGTCGCTGGCGCTGGCGGCACCTTTGCTTGTGCTGCTGGCGCTGAGCTTCGGCATCCCGATCGTCCTGCTTCTGTCGCGCGCTGTTTATGATCCGACGATTGCCGACGCTTTGCCGCAGACCAGCCAGGCATTGGCCCGCTGGAACGGCACGGGACTGCCCGACGACGCTGCGTTCCTGGCCCTTGCCGCCGATCTCCGGAGCAATCAGGCCAAGGGCACCGCCTACGAACTCGCCAAGAGCCTGAACGCCCGTCTACCAGGTGCACGCAGCCAGGTGCTCAAGACGGTGCGTCAACTCGAGGCCGCCGACAGGCCGCCGCTCGAGGTGATGAAAGCGGTGCCGTTCTGGTCGGCCCCGGGCACATGGCCGGTCATCGAGAGCGGCACCCATAGCGTGACGTCGTTCTACCTGCTGAGCGCGCTTGATCTGCGCTGGAATGCCGATGGCGGCATCGAAAGGGTGCCGCCCGAACAGGCCATCTTCCTGCAGGTGTTCATGCGCACATTCTTCGTCGCCGCAGCGGTGACGCTGGCAACGCTGATACTGGGCTTCCCCCTCGCCTATCTCATCGCCTCCGTGCCCAAGGGCCTCGCCGCCATTCTCATCGTTGCGGTGCTGCTGCCGTTCTGGACGTCGATCCTGGTGCGAACCGCGGCCTGGACAGTGCTCCTGCAGAAATTCGGCCTGGTCAACGATCTGCTGCTGTGGCTCGGCGTTGCCGACGACCGGCTCGACCTGATGTACAGCCGCATCGGACTGATCATCGCCATGACCCACATCCAGCTGCCGTTCACGCTGCTGCCGATCTACAGCGTCATGCGCACCATCCAGCCTTCGCAGATGAAGGCTGCCTATTCGCTCGGCGCAAAACCTTTTACCGCGTTTCGCCGCGTCTACCTTCCACAGGTCTTTCCGGGCGTGATGGCTGGCTGCCTGCTCACCTTCATCCTCTGCCTTGGCTATTACATCACGCCGGCACTGATCGGCGGCGCCAGCGACCAACTGATCAGCAATTTTATCGCCAACTACGTCAATGTCGAACTGAACTGGGAGATGGCGGCGGCGCTCAGCTTCATCCTGCTCGTCTTCACCCTGGCGCTGTTCGGCATCTTCGCCCGCATCCTCGGCCTCGACCGTCTCAAGCTGGTGTAGCCATGTTGCTGTCTCCCTACCCGACGACAGGCGAGAGAATCCGCATCACCCTGCTCTGGCTGTGGTGCGGCATGGTGATCCTGTTCCTCCTCGTGCCGATCCTCATTCCCGTTCCCTTGTCGTTCAACAGCGGCGCCTTCTTCATCTTTCCGCTGGAGGGAATTTCGACGCGCTGGTACGAGGTCGTGCTTGGAACCCAGCGCTGGCAAGCAGCAATCGGCAACAGCCTGATCGTTGCGTTCGGGACGACGCTGATCGCAACGATACTCGGCACATTGACGGCTATTGCGCTTTCCGACGAAAAGTTTCCCGGCCGCCGCATCGTCATGCCGCTGCTGCTGTCGCCACTGATCGTGCCGGTGGTGATCACCGCCGTCGGCTCATATCTGTTCTATGCACGCGTCGGCCTTGCCAGCACCTATGCCGGCATCATCCTGGCGCACACCGCGCTCGCCAGTCCCTTCGTCGTCGTCACGGTGGGAGCGAGCCTCACCGGCTTCGACCGTAATCTGATGCGCGCCGCCGCCATCTCCGGAGCAAAGCCCATCACATCGTTCTTCAGGGTGATGCTGCCGCTGATCCTGCCCGGCGTGCTGTCAGGGGCGGCCTTTGCGTTCGTCACCTCGTTCGACGAGGTCGTCGTGGTGCAGTTCCTGGCCAGCGCCAATCAGCGCACCATGCCGCTCGAAATGTTCATCGGCCTGCGCGAGAAGCTGAGCCCGGCAATCACCGCTGCCGCGACGCTGATGATGGCACTGTCGATCATACTGCTCGTCGTTGCCAATCTTCTGGCCCGCCGTGGCAAGCAGCGACCGCGCATTGACTAGGAATGTCGTGCGGCGGTCGGCCAAAGCCCCCATAGGCCTGCCCGCGTCAGGCCGCTTTACGGTGCGATTTCCATGTCTCGTGGTGCTTGCCCCACGCCGACATGACTGTCACCGCATCGTTCAGGCTAAAGCCGAGCGGCGTGATCGAGTATTCCACGCGAGGCGGCACCTCGTCATAGGCGCGCCGGCTGATCAGCCCGTCGGCTTCCATCTGCCGCAATTGTTGCGTGAGCACCTTTTCGCTGACGCCAGGCAACAAGCGGCGCAGTTCGGCAAAGCGGTATGGCCGCAGGTGCAGTTCCCATAGCAGCGAGGTTTTCCACTTTCCGCCGATGGCCTGCAGCGCGGCAGCAAAACCGCAGCTGTCTGGTTCCTTGCGCCTCATTTGGCAGCTCCTGTCATGATGGCGATAGCTTACCTCAAGGTGCGTACTTCTCAACGCAGCAAGAATTTATATCTTCGGATCGAGCGCGCCAAACACAAAACGGACCCTCGTCGCGAGGGCCATCAGTCTATCGGAGAAGTTACTATGGCATCGAATGTCTGCGTGCTCGGCGCGGGCCGAATGGGCTCGTCCATTGCTCGAACGCTGCTCGACCGCGGCTATCCAACATGGGTCTGGAATCGAACCGTGGCAAAGTGCGACTCATTGGCGGCCCTTGGTGCGAAGGTCGCCCCCTCGGTGGAGGATGGAATCCGAGCGGCCGACGTCGTGATCATCAATGTTCTCGACTATGCCGCCAGCGACGCTTTGCTGAAGCGGGAGGGCATCGCTTCGGCATTGGCCAGCAAAGCCGTCGTACAACTCACCTCCGGCTCACCGCGTCTGGCACGGGAAGAAGCGCGCTGGGTGGAGGCACATGGTGCCGGCTATCTCGACGGGGCGATCATGGCCACTCCGGATTTTATCGGCAAACCCGAGACCGCACTGCTTTATTCGGGTTCCCGCGACGTTTATGAGAAGCACAAGCCCCTGCTGTTCGCACTCGGCGGCGGCACGAGCCATGTCGGGGAACTGCCGGGTCAAGCCTCTGCGCTTGATACCGCTCTGCTCACGCAGATGTGGGGCGGGCTCTTCGGAGCACTCCAGGGCATGGCTGTCGCCGAGGCCGAAGGTCTCGACCTAGCGACGTTCAGGAACCATCTTTCCGGATTCAAGCCTGTTGTCGATGCCGCTCTGTTCGACCTGGTGGATAGAACGAATGCACGCCGTTTTGCCGGCGACGACGCGACGCTGGCGTCATTGGGCGCCCACTACAGCGCCTTCCAGCACCTGCTTGAAGCATGCGAGGAGCGAGGCCTCGACGCGGCGATGCCGCGCGCCATGGACATGATTTTTCGCCAGGCGCGTTCGCTCGGGCGCATGGAAGATGATTTTGCGTCTCTCGCGCCGCTGTTTCGAAATGGCTCGTCGCGCCAGAGCCGGGAGCCAGCGAATGCATAGCGGCAAGACGAAACGAACCGCGACCTGCTCATGCCGGGGCGTGGAACTTGTCCTCGCCGGAGAGCCGCGACGCGTCTATGCGTGCAGTTGCATGGAGTGCCAGCGCTGCACCGGAACGGCGTTCTCATACCGGGCCATCTACGCCGGTTCCGCCCTCGTCGGCCAGAAAGGCGAGACCAGGTCCTGGCGCAGAACCGGCTCGTCGGGACAATGGCTGGAGCAGACATTCTGCACCACATGCGGGTCGGTCGTCTTCATGCGGGCAGAAGGGCTGAAGGATGCGCTGTCGGTATCGGTCGGCTGCCTGGAGGACCCGGAATTCCCACCCCCGATAATGCTCCATTGGCCTCACAGAAAGCATAGATGGCTTTGCTTGGAGGGCCTGCCAGAAGCAGCCGCCTCTTGAGGGCGGATCACCAAGCGCGATGCCTGGCTTGCAGCAGGCTCGGCATTGTGAGTCCGGCAACGTCTCCTTCGGCAATCGATTTCCGTTCAAGAAGGTCCCGATTGGGCGGATAGCTGTCGCGGGCGACTGCGAATCCCAAGGCTCCCTCGCAGCACTCCTTGCAACACTTTGCGCTCCCCGACGTTCTCCCAAGGCACGCTCCGAAGCCGATTGTCGCGGCTCCATTGGCAAATCCAATTGCTGGAGCGAGGGAGCCATCCCGGCTTCGCCGGCTGGCCACGGCACCGTGTGCCGTGGCAGTTCGGCAACCTGCATCGATGTGACGCTGGAGGAGACGCCATGGACATGGGCAACAGGAAGACGCAGTTTAATATCTGGTACTGGATCGTCGCCTTCGTCGGGCTGATGATCTTCCAATATGTCTACACTGCCACGCAGCACGTCGCTCAGATTCCCTACAGCCAGTTTGAGACCCTGCTGCGCGACGGCAAGATCGCCGACGTGCAGGTTTCCGATCGCTTCATCCAGGGCCGCTTCAAGCAGCCGCAGGACGGGAAGCCTCTATTCATTACAACGCGGGTCGAGCCGAATCTCGCGCGGCAGCTGCAGGAACACGGCGTCACTGTCACTGGCCAGATCGAAAGCACATTCCTGAGCGACCTGCTCTCCTGGGTCGTCCCGATCCTCGTCTTCTTCGGCTTGTGGATGCTGCTGATGAGACGCATGGGCGGCGGCATGAGCGGGTTGATGCAAATCGGCAGGAGCAAGGCCAGGGTCTACGTCGAGGCCAATACCGGCGTGAGGTTCGATGACGTGGCGGGCGTCGATGAGGCCAAGGCCGAGCTTCAGGAGATCGTGGATTTTCTGAAGAGCCCGCAGGAATATGGCCGTCTTGGAGGGCGCATGCCCAAGGGCGTACTGCTGGTCGGACCGCCAGGCACCGGCAAGACCCTGCTCGCGAAGGCCGTTGCAGGCGAGGCAAAAGTTCCGTTCTTCTCGATCTCAGGCTCTGAATTCGTCGAGATGTTCGTGGGCGTCGGCGCCGCCCGTGTGCGCGACCTGTTCGAGCAGGCATGCGCCAGAGCCCCGGCAATTATTTTCATCGACGAGCTCGACGCGCTGGGCCGCGCCAGGGGTGCGGGCCCGATGATGGGCGGCCACGACGAGAAGGAGCAGACACTCAATCAGCTCCTGGTCGAGCTCGACGGTTTCGATCCGAAGATCGGCGTCGTGCTGCTCGCCGCGACGAACCGCCCGGAAATCCTCGACCCGGCACTTCTTCGCGCCGGCCGTTTCGATCGGCAGGTGCTGGTTGATCGGCCGGACAAGCAAGGCCGCGTCCAGATACTCCAGGTCCACATGAAGAAGGCGAAGCTGGCAGCGGATGTCGAGGC
This sequence comes from Mesorhizobium sp. WSM4842, assembly GCF_055901575.1. Classification (NCBI taxonomy): domain Bacteria; kingdom Pseudomonadati; phylum Pseudomonadota; class Alphaproteobacteria; order Hyphomicrobiales; family Phyllobacteriaceae; genus Mesorhizobium; species Mesorhizobium sp. WSM4842. The sequence continues at coordinate 3,236,145 of NZ_CM148372.1, read as the reverse complement.
CGAGAAAGTTGCCGCGCTGACGCCGGGCTTTACCGGCGCCGATCTCGCCAATCTGGTCAACGAGGCGACCCTGCTTGCCACGCGCCGGAAGGCAGATGTCGTCACGATGGACGATTTCAACAATGCGGTGGAGCGCATCGTGGCGGGGCTCGAGAAGCGCAACCGGCTGTTGAACCCCAGGGAACGTGAGGTCGTCGCCTATCACGAAATGGGCCATGCTCTGGTAGCCATGGCGCTGCCCGGCGTCGACCCGGTGCACAAGGTATCGATCATCCCACGCGGCGTCGGCGCGTTGGGCTACACGATCCAGCGGCCGACCGAGGACCGATTCCTCATGACTCGCGAGGAACTGGAGAACAAGGTGGCGGTGCTGCTCGGCGGCAGAGCGGCCGAGCAGATCGTGTTCGGGCATCTGTCGACGGGGGCCGCCGATGACCTGGCCAAAGTGACCGATATCGCCCGCGCCATGGTTACGCGTTATGGCATGTCGGAAAGGCTCGGCCATGTGGCGCTGGAAAAGGACCAGCGCTCCTTCCTGAGCCCCAACCCACTCGCCGGCGGTCCGCGCGAGCACGATTACGGCGCGGCCACCGCCGAAGCCATCGACGCGGAAGTTCGCAGCATCGTCGACACAGCTTTCGCGCGAACCGTCGGCCTGCTCACTGAGCGACGGGATCTGCTGGAAAAGACGGCGCGCAAGCTGCTCGAAATCGAGACGCTCAGCGAGGCTGAACTCGCGTCGCTCGTCGGAAACGTCTCGGCACCGGATCGTGCGACAACGGAGGCATCCGATCCGCAATCGGGGAAGCGACCGGTACGACGAGGCAAGGCTGCGGCTACAAACGTCTCGCGCCCCGCCGAGTGATGCCCTTCCTCGTCCCGACGGCAGATCGCTGGCATCGCCAATCTCGACGCGGCCTCCCCAGGTGACCCGTTCCCAGTGGCATAGTGTCGCTGCCAATCACTGAGATAGTCGCCCAGGGCCTGGCAATCATCAACAACGAAGACCGGCACGGCCCCGCGCACGCGCCAAGCCGGCGTTGCGGGCGGCCGCAATCCGCGTCGCGCGGCGCCGGTTGACCGGCTTGTTCAGTAAAGGCTAATGAGGCAGCGTTACGCGACCGATCGTTGTGTCTGTTTTTCAGATTTGGCGTTGCTTTCGTCGCGGTCCGAATCCGCCAGCTACGGTAGGCCAGGCTGAATGACCGACCTCATTTGCCTCGAATTCGCCCCTATCATTGAAGAGCGGTGCTGATTGCAATGCTGGCGCCATCCGTTTACCAACTCCTGCAGACAAAACGAAGGCTCGTATGATCCAGGACAATGCCAGGGTCGGCGTCGTGGTGCCGATGTTCAATGCCGAGCGAACCATTCGCGCCACCTTGACCAGCATCTGCCAGCAGGACCATCAGGCGCTGGATATTATCGTGGTGGACGACGGGTCGACGGACCAGTCCGCCTCGATTGTGGCCTCCTGTGCTGAGAGAGACCGGCGTATACGCCTAATGAGGCAGTCGAACGCCGGTGTTGCGCAGGCCCGCAACAGCGGTGCGGCCTCTACCGATGCAGAGTTTCTGGCGTTTGTCGACGCGGATGATCTCTGGGCCCCATCCAAGATCGCACTGCAACTGCGCGCCCTGCAGGAAGGCGGCTCTTCTGCGGGCCTGGCATATTGCTGGTTTGCCCAAATCGACGAGGACGGCCGGGTATTCTCACTATACCGACCCGATGCCGATGGCCGCGTTCTGCAACGGATGTGCAGAATGAATTTTGTCGGCAACGGAAGTTCGATGCTGATGCGTCGCTCCGCATTCGAGCAGGCGGGACAATTCGATCCTTCCCTGAGGGCCAGGAATGCACAAGGCTGCGAGGACCTTCTCATGTGCCTCAGGATAGCGGAAAGTTACGAATTCCGTGTCGTGCCTCAGCACCTGGTGGGCTATCGGATGACGAACGTCAACATGTCGAGCGATGTCATGCAGATGCTTCGTTCATGTGAAATCGTCCTTGCCGAGTATCGCGAAAAATATCCGCAGTTCGGCAGCGATCTCGATGCGCATCTCGTCGACATGATTCATTGGCTTGCCATCAGAGCCTTGGTCGGCGGGCGGCTGTTCGCAGCCGGCGACCTGCTGAGGAGATACTTCGTCCTGGAACCGCGCACGGCAATTTCCCGCCTGCCCAACATGATCGACATGTACTGCCGGGCCAGGCTGGTTCCTCGCTGGATGAAGGTTGGAGTGAAACGGATGCGAAACAAAAACGCCGAGTTTCGGCGCCTTTATGAAGAGACTATCTGGTGAATGTGAGCGTATTCCTGTTCGCGCGCTTGCAGCGGCTCTTCCGCCACGGGGGTCTGGGTGCACCTCGTGATCTGAGACCTTAAGCGCCGTCTTCGACGAGAGCGGACGGATCAATACTCCTCGGACCTGACTCGCGAAGCTGGCGCGGCGTCGGCGTCTTGAGGGCCACCTGGACTCGCCTTCGAAGCCACTCCGGAGGAAATGGCTGGCAGATGAAAGTCGGATCGGCGTCGAAAAAACGCTCGGAGGTACAGATGGAATGCGGTGAGGTCGGAACCATGCGCTGTTTAACGGCAAGTATTCTTGGCACAAGGCGACACAGCCGCCGCCACAGGTCTTGTGCGGACGGCTTTGCGAAGACATGAAACAGCGCGGCCGGATCGATCCGTGTTGCGTGGACAAGCGGAGCGATGGCCGCGCCTGGCGACGTGCGGGCGGCTTCGCTGCCATAATACGCTGAAGCCACGCCATCGGACCAACGAAACAAGAAAGACGCTAGCTTGGGATGTCGCGTGCGGACTGTTTCAAGGACGATCCGGTGCGATGTCAGCATGACGACATACCTGGTCGACATAGAAGATAGTGATCGCCGGTAACCAATCAGATACTCGGGAACGACATCATAATCGCAGATCGCGGCAATGTTGAGCTGCATCTGCAAGTCTTCGGCTCCTTGGGCGCCTGCGGCTCTGAGCGACGGGTCGTATCCCCCGGTTGCCGTAAGAACTGACCGCCTGATTAGTGGTGAACTTGCATTGCCGATAAAATTCTCAACCAGCAGCCAGTTGTGGACGTCCCCGCGGGCGAGAGTTGGCGGGGAGCATTCGATCACCCAATCATCATCATCGATGACCCGATACCATGCGTAGACAAGGCCGAGAGACGGCCGCGACTGAAAGAGGCTGTGCTGCTTTTCCAGCTTTGTCGGGTGCCACACATCATCCGCATCAAGTGGCGCTATAAATTCACCCTTCGCCGCATGAATTGCCAGGTTTCTGGCGACAGCAACCCCTTGGTTCTGCTGTCTCAGAAGAGAAATACGCGGATCACTGGTTGCAAATGCCTCGACGATCTCAGCGGTCCGGTCGGTCGACCCGTCATCGACCACTATGATCTCTAGCTGTTTGAAAGTTTGCGAGGCGGCCGACTGAAGGGTGTGTCGGATGGTCTTTTCCGCATTGTAGGCAGGAATGATGACGGAAACTGCGGGTTGCATATCGAAAAAAGCCTGCTTTTGATGAAGGATGAAAGAAAGACGGGGCGCCACCGGCCTAAATACTAGCATGCTCGAGCGGGATAGTATCAAGCCGCGCCTCTCCCTATGGCTACTTCAATGTCTGAGAATTCGCCCGGTATTCGCACTTACGGCGGCGACATGTGCTAATATGCTGGTTTCAATCCGCCGAAACTCGTGGATGCCTTCATGCTTCCTTTCATTTCGCTCACATCCGTGCCCGTGGCCCCGTGGTCATATTGCCATCAGCTATATGCTTGAACACTCACATGTATCGCGTTTCTGCCGATCGGGATGGCATCCACGATCGGACATGAGCGTGGTTTTTACGGTTCTTGCGGCGGGAGACCGATGGTGATTCCGCGCGTTCTCCTGCAGCTTGGTCGGCTGGTGCGGCGTCGACGCCTGCGCCGTGCTCCCATCATACTGATGTACCATCGCGTTGCAGATATCGCCGTCGATCCGTGGAGCCTAGCTGTCCATCCGGCGAGGTTCGACGAACAAATCGAAGCGCTGACGCGGAGCCGGCAGGTGGTGCATTTGCATGAGCTGTTTGATGTCATCGCACGGGGAAAGCCAGGCAAACCGCTTGCGGTTGTCACGTTTGACGACGGCTATCACGACGTCTACAGCAACGCTCGCCCGATCCTGCAGCGTCACGACTGCCCGATGACGCTGTTTGTTGCGACGGGAGCAATCGGAAGCGGCAGAGAATTCTGGTGGGATGCGCTCACGCGCATCTGTCTTGAGACCGCTGAACTGCCTGACCAACTCGACATCACGATCGAGGGAGGCAGGCATCAATGGCTTATCCCGAAGATGGTGGAAAAGGCCGGCCGTGACAAAGTCTACCGGGAGGTGTGGTCGGCGCTCCGAACGCTGCCGTATGAGCGACAGAACGCACACGTCGAAGACATTGCGAAATGGGCGGGCGTTGGTCTCGACGCCAGGCCAGAGCACTGTATTATGACTCCCGCGGAGGTTGGTGACATCAGTGACGACCTGATCACGATCGGCGGTCATACTGTCAGTCATCCCACGCTTCCGGCCCATTCCTTCGCGACCCAGCTTCGCGAGATCGTCGACGGCCGTTCGGCCTGTGAGCAAATGACCGGAAAACGCGCCCTCTCTTTTGCATATCCATTCGGAGACCATGACGCTCTGTCGGTAACTGCCGTCAGGGAAGCGGGATTTGAGTTCGCATGCACGACGCGCGCCGGGTGCGTTGCGCCCGAGGCAGACGTGCTGCGTTTACCTCGATTGTATGTCGGCAACTGGTCAGGGGACGAATTCTTGCGAAAAATCGAGGATCATCTGCTCTGATGAACGCACAGCAGACTACTATTATCACGCCTCGACGCGGCTGGTTTGACCTCGATTTCTGGCACCTGTGGCGCTATCGCGATCTGCTGCTCCTGTTCGCGATGCGCGACATCAAAGTCCGCTACAAGCAGACCTTGCTTGGTCCGGCTTGGCTGATCCTGCAGCCCCTGGCGCTTACCGCAGCCTTGACCACCGTCATCAGCGGTATCGCGGGCATTTCAACCGGTGGCCATCCCGCGCCAATCTTTTATCTGACAGCGCTGGTGCTGTGGTCGTATTTTTCCCAAGTCGTCTCCACCGCGAGCCAGGTCTTCATTGCGAACGGTCATCTTTTCAGCAAGATCTACTTCCCGCGACTCGTCGTTCCCGTGTCGTCGCTGCTGTCGAACAGTGTGGCCCTGGCGATCCAGCTTGGCGTCGCATTGGCTTTCTTGCTCTGGTACCAGCTGACAGGAAAAGTGGACGGGTTGTCGTGGCGCCTCGCGTTCTTTCCGCTGGTGATCATCCAGATCGCGGCATTCTCGTTGGCTGTTGGGCTTTGTCTAGGAGCGTCAACCGCGAAGTACCGCGATACAGCTCATATGACTCCGTTCTTGATTCAGATCTGGCTGTTCGTGACGCCGATCATCTTTCCTTTTTCGGCTATTCCCGAGCAGTACCGGACGCTGACCGGATTTCTGAATCCGCTCGCTGTCATAATTGATGAAGGGCGCTGGTGCTTCTTCGGCACTTCGGCAGTCGGTGCGCCACAAATCGCTGCAGCGCTTGTCATGACCTCGGTCGTGCTGTTCATCGGCGTCGTGATATTTCAACGCGTCGAACGAACGGCCATGGACATGCTGTGAAGAGAAATGACAACCCTTGCGGCCCCGTAGAGAGTGAAGGTCGCCTTTCGTCGGCCGCCGCGCATTCTGCACAATGGGCACGACGCCGATGCCATTGATCTCCGTCATCACGCCTTTCCTCAATGTCGAGCGGTTTCTTCCGGCTGCGATCGAAAGCGTGCGCGCGCAAACCTTCACCGACTGGGAAATGCTTCTCATTGACGACGGATCATTCGACGGGAGCGTTGCAATTGCGGTGGCTGCAGCAACCGGCGATCCGCGAATCCGTTTCATTCGATCGAACGGCCAGCGTCGCGGCGCCGCCGCGGCGCGCAATGCCGGAATTGCGGCCGCGTCGGGCATGTTCTTCACGTTCCTGGATGGCGACGATATATTTGAGCCGGAAAAATTTGAGACGGAACTTGCAATCTTTGATGCGCATCCTCGCGCTAAGGTCCTTTACGGACCGACCCTGTGGTGGTTCCCCGATGAGCCGCACAGGAACTGGACCGACTCGATGCCACACCAATCGGGCCGTCTGCACATGCCGCCCGACCTGCTCGACCAGGTCATCGTGCGCCAGCGGGCTCATGTGCCGTGCATCTGCTCGATCATGGTTCACCACGAAGCTTTGGTAGCGGTGGGCGGCTTCGATGAGGCGTTCGAGCTCTACGAAGACCAGACCCTTCTAGTGAAGCTGCTGTTGCGCTATCCGGTATTCGTGACATCCACGCCCACCGGCCGATACAGGCAGCACCTCGATTCAACATCGGCCAAGGCGACTGCTTCCGGCATCTACGATCGACTGCGCCCGCATGCTGCTCGCATTGGTTTCCTCGAATGGGTTGAGATGCATGCGTCGACCTCGGGATTGATGACGCCGGAGTTGCAGCGAGCGCTCCGCTTCGCATTTGCGCGCTATCCGGCCCAGCGTCGGCCCCTGACACTTCGCGATAGGTTTGACCTCGCCATCGAAGCCGGACGCCGGTTCGCTCGGCGGCTGACGCCACACCGCATCCTGTCGAAGGTGTTCAGGGTGCTGACGAGAGCACGGAAGTAGTGGGCGGGACCGGTGGCGCGGATTGGATCGCGACCGAGCCTGAGATGTCTGATATCAACAATACCGTTTTACGTGAATGACAAGTCGCATCGCCTCGCTGGGGGCGACGTGCTAAAACTGACGAGTGTCCTTTCTGTGCCAAAATTCTGTTTGTTATGCCTAAGGTCGCGTTCGATTTCTGGCAACGAACACCAGCCGTTGCCTCTCTGCGAAGCTAAGGAGAATTTGGCTGTTTCATGATCGCAGTCGTCATAACAACTTACAACCATACTCGCTTTCTTGAGGAAGCCATTCAGAGCTGTCTTCGTCAAAGCCGGCCGATGGATGAAATTATTGTCGTCGACGACGGATCCACCGACAATCCAGCATCGGTTGTCGAGCGTCATCCAGGCGTGCGCCTGATCAGGCAGGACAATTGCGGGCTCGCGGCCGCCCGAAACACCGGACTGGCGGCTTCCAGATCCGATTACATCACCTTTCTGGACGCGGATGATCGTCTCCTTCCGAATGCCATTGAGACGGGCGTGCGAATGCTGGTTGCGCATCCAGATGCGGTTCTCGCTTACGGAGCTCATCGCTTCATCAATGGAAGCGGTGCGATCGAGTCAGACAAGCATCACGTCGCGCTTATTGAAGATCCTTATCTTCAGTTACTGCGGACGGGAAACTTCATTGCGATGCACGCGACCGTGGTTTATCGGCGGGAGAGGCTCGCGGCCATGGGCGGGTTCGACGTTTCAATGCGGTCCTGCGAAGACTATGAGCTATTCTTGCGAATCGCCCGGCGCGGTTCGATCGTAACGCACGACGATGTCGTCGCCGAGTATCGCATGCACGGCGACAACATGTCGAAGAATCGATCGATGATGCTCGCTGCAGCATTGTCGGTGCTTGACAAGCAGTTGGCAGGCCCGGTTGACGACGATGTGCGTCTTGCAGTCCGCGATGGTAGGCGGTTCTGGAAGACCTACTATACCGGAGAGTTGACTACAGAGGCCTTGCGCGCGATCCGCGCCGAACCCGCCAAAGCGATTCGCATGCTGCGGCAGGCTTTGCAGATGTCGCCGCCGATCACGCTGCAAACGGCGGCATTTAGGATAAAGCGCAAGGTCGGCAGGCATGTGCGACGGCTGCTCGGAGCTTCCGGCGCCGATTGGCGGGCTCCGCGCGTCGGTTCGGTGCGGTTTGGGGATTTCGCACGCACGATGCCGATGAGCCACTCATTTGGATATGATCGCGGCAAGCCAATAGATCGGTATTATATCGAGAATTTCCTACAATTGAATGCGGCCGACATACATGGCCGTGTGCTGGAAATCGGCGACAACAGCTACACGATGCATTTTGGCGGTGCTCATGTCGTCAAGAGCGACGTGCTGCATGTTGATCCCGATGATCCAAACGCGACCATCATAGGCGACCTGTCGCAGCCCGGAGTGCTGCCGTCAAACGCCTTCGACTGCATCATCCTCACGCAGACACTTCATCTGATCTTCGACATGTCGGCTGCGGTCGCTGCACTGGCCCAAGCACTCAAGCCCGGGGGCGTGCTGCTGCTAACTGTTCCTGGCATCACCCCGGTCGATCGCGGCGAGTGGGGCAGCACGTGGTTCTGGTCATTGACGCAGGCGGCGTTGGCGAAGTTGCTTGCGAAATCCTTCAGCACGGCGAATATGGCGCTCGAAACCCACGGCAACGTCTTTGCGGCAGTTTGTTTTCTCCAGGGACTCGCCAAGGAAGAAGTTTCTGACCAGAAGCTCGACGTCCGGGATACCGCATATCCTATCGTTGTCACGGCGCGCGTCGTGAAGGACGGGCTGACCGCGGATCAACCCGGCAGTCGAACCGCAAATGTTACGGCTTGAGATCGATGACAGAATTGCCAGCCGTTGAGGTCCGAGGACTTTCCAAGCGCTACCGGCGCGGCGCGATCGGCGTGCGCTCATTGCGTGAGGAGGTCGAACAACTGGTCGCGCGTTTGCGCTCGCGGGAAGCTGAAGCTTCCCTCAACGAATTCTTCGCCATCAAGAACATCACTTTTTCCGTTCCGACTGGCACCGTGTGCGGTATCATCGGACGCAACGGCTCGGGAAAGACAACGCTGCTCAAGGTTTTGACCTCGATCACGGCTCCGGATGAGGGCGAGGCAGTGATGCGAGGCCGGATCGGAAGCTTGCTGGAGGTGGGGGCCGGATTCCATCCGGATCTCGACGGGATCGAGAACATCTACCTCAACGGTGCGATCCTCGGCATGAGTAAGGCCGAGATCACGCGTAAGCTAGACCGGATCATCAAATTTGCCGATATCGGCAGCTTTCTCGAAACGCCGGTCAAGCGTTATTCGTCCGGCATGTATGTTCGGCTTGCCTTCGCGATCGCTGCTCATCTGGAGCCGGAGATTCTCGTCGTCGACGAGGTGCTTGCTGTCGGCGATGCTGAATTTCAAAGGAAATGTCTCGGCACGATGAAGAACGTCGCGGGTGAAGGTCGGACCGTGCTGTTCGTGAGCCACAACATGGCCATGGTTCGGCAGCATTGCACAAAAGCGATTTATCTGGACCGCGGCCTTCTGAAGGATTTTGGCGAGGCATCATCGATCATCGATGCGTACCTGTCGAACACCGCCCCGAGCAGCAACGGATCCGAGCGCGTTGGCGATGATGACCTCTGGATGCAAGTGGCTATTGTGCATCCGGGTACGCGCGAGCGCTGCAGCCAGCTCAAGTTTGGCGGCGATTACGATTTTGTGCTGAAGCTGGGCGCGAGGAAATCGTTTCACCGAAGCGTGGTTCATATCCAGATTTTTGATCAGGAAGGCAACTTGATCTCTGTGCTCGAAAGCCTCGCGGAAGGCGTTGGTCAATTTGACATCGTTGGGCAGGCCAAGGTCGTATTCAGCGTGCGATCGTTGGGATTGTTGCCTGGCACCTATAGCGCTGGAGCGGCTCTCTATGCGTGGGGAGAGGATGACCCGGACCTCGCAAGCGAGAACTTGCTAACGTTCGACGTTGTTGCAGCAACGGTCAATGACTCCTATTGGCCATATCTGAAAGAGCACGGGATTGTGCGACTGTCGCATTCTGCCCAGTTGCTTAAGGTGGATTGAAGGCGCGTGGAGAGACGTCGTGGCGAATAAATCTTCGATGTAGTTCAATCCGTCGACCGCGCGACCGCAACGCTGGAATCGCGCGCGCCCTGCAAAGACTGAAGGACAATCCGGGGTTGCGGGAACGCCTCGGTCAGGCATCGCGAAAACGGATAGGGGAAAATTTCTCGCTCGCCGCAGTCGCCGCTCTCGATTGCTTGCGGTAGGTGTCTTCCGCAAAAAAGATCGTCACAACCGGCGGCGATACCAGGCCAGCGCCGTTTCGACGATCCGGTCGATTCCGGATTGCTCAGGCATCCAGCCGAGTTCCCGGGTCGCCTTGCCGGCCGCGGCTACAAGCGCAGGCGGGTCACCTGCCCTGCGCGGACCGTAGGCCACAGGAAGGCGCGTTCCCGAAACCCGGCTCACCGCATCGACCAACTCGTTCACCGTCGTTCCGGTTCCGGTGCCGAGATTGTAGACGTGGACTCCCGGATCGCGCAGAAGCTTCTCCCCTGCCAGAACATGCGCACGGGCGAGATCGGTGACGTGGACATAGTCCCGCACCGCGGTTCCGTCCCTTGTGTCGAAGTCGGTGCCATTAATGGTAAAAATCCGGCCCGATCTAACCGCCGCCTCGATAGCGAGCGGAATGACATGCGTTTCCGGTTCATGCCGCTCACCGACCTCGCCGTCCGGATCACATCCGGCCGCGTTGAAATACCGGAGCACAACCGCGTTGAGGCCATGGGCATCCGAAAGATTGTCCACCATGCGTTCTACGATGAATTTCGACCATCCATAGGGATTGATGGGCGACTGCGGATGCGTTTCGTCAATCGGAGAACGAATCGGAACGCCGTAAGACGCGCAGGTGCTCGACAAGATCAGCTTGTCGACGCCGATCTTCAGCATTTCCTCGAGCAAGACCAGCGTCCCAAAACTGTTATTTCGGTAGTAGAGTTCCGGGCGCTCGACGGACTCGCCGACATAGGCGTAAGCGGCGAAATGCGCCACCAAATCCGGCCGATACTGGTGCAGCGCTGCTGCCACCGCTGCGACATCGCAAATATCGCCCTCGACAAGCGCTCCCCATTTGACCGCGTCGCGCCAGCCGCGCGAGAGGTTGTCATACGCAATGACCGACCAACCGGATTCGGCGAATGCCTTGCAACAGTGTGAGCCGATATAGCCCGCCCCGCCAGTGACCAAGACTGTTTTCATTCGGCTGCAGCGGACCGAGCATATCCCGATGAGACCAAGTCTTCGAAATAGGCAATGGTCGTGGCGAGGCCATCGCGCAATGCAATTCTTGGCTTCCAGTTGAGATCGCGCAAGGCACACCCGATATCAGGCTGTCGCTGCCTTGGGTCATCGACGGGCAAAGGTAAAAACCTGATCTTGGATCGGCTTCCGGTAAGTTCGATCACGAGATTGGCAAGTTCGAGCATCGTGAATTCGACCGGGTTGCCGAGATTGATTGGACCGGTAACATCGTCGGCCGTGTGCATCAGGCGAACCAGACCATCGATGAGATCATTGACGTAGCAAAATGAGCGTGTCTGCTGGCCGGTGCCGTACACAGTTATCGGCTTGTTTCGCAATGCCTGCATGATGAAGTTGGAAATGACGCGGCCGTCGTCCGGACGCATCCTCGGACCGTAAGTGTTGAAGATGCGCGCTACCTTGATTCGCAGACTGTGCTGCCGCCAATAGTCGAAAAACAGGGTTTCGGCACACCGCTTGCCTTCGTCGTAACAGGAACGGGGACCTATCGGATTTACCCTGCCCCAATAGTCCTCGGTCTGCGGGTGAATCTCGGGATCGCCGTAGACTTCAGACGTGGACGCCTGAAGGATCTTTGCGCGAACCCGCTTGGCGAGCCCCAGCATATTGATCGCCCCATGGACGTTGGTCTTTGTCGTCTGGACCGGATCGAACTGATAGTGAACCGGGCTTGCCGGGCAAGCAAGGTTGTATATTTCATCAACTTCTATGTAGAGCGGAAATGTCACGTCGTGGCGAATGATCTCAAAGGATCTGTTGTCGAGCAAATGCGAGACGTTTCTCCGACTTCCTGTGAAGAAATTGTCGACGCATACAACCTCGTGGCCTTCAGCAAGCAACCGCTCGCATAAGAACGATCCCAGAAAACCTGCGCCCCCCGTCACCAAGACTCGCTTTGCCTGCTGCATTTTAGGGATCCTCACGCCAGTTCTTCACGCAATCGAATGCGCAAAGCCCTGAGGCGAGGATAGGAAAAAAATGCTGCGCAGCAAACACAAAATGTTAACGCACTTGAAATGGTCGCGTGAGGTGTGCGCAAAAATACGCGAAAAAACCGTTCATTCGCCCGTTTTGACGGTTTTCGTCCGAACGTCGGCTTGCCGGCAATCGGCATTTGGACGTGAACGCGCTGCGCCGCAGCATGATCGATTGCTAATTAAGGGAGATCCTGCACAGTCTTGACCCGGCTCCTATCACCGCCGATGAACGCCTCGCGATTGGGGGTCAAAAGCTGACATAGGCGATGTCCACTTTCGACCCCCTGCATCCTCTCTCCGCCGTGCTACGCCGGTTGCAACTCCCTGCGCGGCAGCCGCGGGAAGGCGATCGCCACCGCCACCGCGCCGAGCCCGACCAGGGCCGAGCCGATGAACAGCCAGGAATAGCTGGCATAGGCATCGAACACCATGCCGCCGGCGAGCGGGCCGAAGGCCATGCCGATGCTGGACAACATGGTCACAGCACCAAACACCGTGCCGAGGATGCGCTGGCCGAAATATTCGCGCGCCAGCACCGCATAGAGCGGCATCACGCCGCCATAGGTGGCGCCGAAGATGACGGCCAGCGTGTAGAATTGACCAAGCTCACTGACGGCGAGATAAGCAGCGATGACCACGGACTGTATCGCCAGACCGGTAATCAGCACCGGCTTGACCCCGAGCCGGTCGGCAAGCACGCCGTATAAAAGCCTGCCGCCCAGCCCCGCCAGGCCCTCGATGCTGTAGATGCTGACCGCCGCCATCGGCGCTATGCCGCACAGCATCGCATAGCTCACCATGTGGAAGATTGGCCCGGAATGCGCCGCACAGCAGGCAAAGAAGGTCAGTGCCAGCACGATGAATTGCGGCGAGCGCAGCGCCTGCGGAACCGACATGCCGGTATCGTCGGCGGCAAGAGCGGAGGCGGCGCCGTCAGCGGCAGGCTTGGGCGGCTGACGCACCAGCAATGCGGCCGGCACCAGCAGCGCCCACGCCGCGACGCCGATGACGAACATGGCGGTGCGCCAGTCATAGGCCGAGATCAGCCAGCGCGCGAAGGGCGAGATCGTCATGGGTGCCACGCCCATGCCGGCCGATACCAGCGAAACGGCAAGGCTGCGGTTCTTGTCGAACCAGGCCGTGGTCAGCGCGATCATCGGCGCAAAGAAGGCGCTTGCCGCGAGGCCGACGAGCACGCCATAGGTGATCTGGAAGACAAACAGCGAGCCGGTGCGGCTGGCCAGTACCAACGCCAGCCCGAGCAGCACCGCACCTGTCATCACCACGATGCGAGAGCCGTAGCGGTCGTAAATGGCGCCCCAGGCGAAGCCGCCGAGGCCCATTACCAGGAAGTTCAGCGTCATCGCGCTCGATATGCCGGCGCGCGACCAATCTGTGTCGAGCGCCATCGGTTCGAGGAAGATCGCGAGCGAGAACATCGCCCCGAGGGCGACACAGGTCATCAGGGCGCCAGCCGCGACGATGACCCAACGATAGGAAATGCGCATATTTTTCTCCCGAGATCGTTTGGACACGGCGCGACTTCTTTCGAGCTTCGTCACACCGCTTGCGTCCGAAGGACGATGGCGACATTTCGAATCCTACAATCCGGTTGCATTTTTTATCCAGTCAGGAAATCGCGCCACTCGATTGCTCCATTGCATTGACCGTGCACCGCCCTGAGCTAGATTTCCAACCTGGCGATCAGGAGCTAACAGGCATGGAACTTCATCGCGGCCGTCTCATCGACCACGTCCAGCTGGTGGTCAGGGATCTCAAGGCCAGCCGCCGCTTCTACGAGGCGGTTTTCAACGTGCTCGATGTTCCCATCGGCGGCAGCGCCGAGGATTATTTCTGGGCCGACGAGCTGTTCGTCTCCAGCATCGACAGCCGGGCGGCCAGCGGACAACTGACGGGGCGCCACCACCTTGCCTTCCAGGCAAGGGACCGCGCGATGGTCGACGCCTTTTACAAGGCCGGGTTCGACGCCGGCGGCACGGACAATGGCGCACCGGGCGAGCGGCAGCATTACCATCCCGGTTACTATGCCGCCTTCCTGCTCGATCCCGACGGCAACAACATCGAGGCCGTCTTTCACGGGCCGGCCAACCGCAGCGTCGCCTCGGTGAAGATTGCGTTCTGATGACCGGGTGACGGATCGACGACGGACGCTGTCCCGACCTATCCTATCGTGTCAGCGCCGCCATCTGGTTCGCCAGGAAGTCGACGAACAGCCGCGCGCGGACCGGTAGCTGGCGCCCGTACGCATGGACGATGTGCACCGGCATGGTCGGCATAGCGACCTTGGGCAGGATGCGGACCAGCCGGCCGGTGTCGAGATCGTCCTGTACGGCAAACTGCATCAGATGCGCGATGCCGGCTCCGGCAAGCGCCGCTTGCCGGATGGCGCCGCCGTCATCGGTATCGAGCCGCCCGTTCGGCACGATTGTCGTGCCGTCGGCGAAGGTGACCGGATAAGGCCGGCCGGCCATCTGGTAGCGAACGAAATCGTGGCCTTGCAACGCCTCGATCGTGGCCGGCCGTCCGCGCCGTTCGACATAGGCCGGCGACGCCACCAGCACGATCGGCAGATTGGCGATCTTGCGCGCGATGAGCCCGGTGTCCGATAGCGCCCCCATGCGCACCGCGACGTCATATCCTTCGCGGATCAGGTCGGCGTGGCGGTCGGTAACGTTGAGTTCCAGTTTCACCTCGCTGTGCTGAGCCAGGAACGCTTGTGCCCAAGAGGCGATCAGGCCGCGCCCGAGTTCGACGGATGCCGTGACGCGCAGCAGGCCGCGCGCCGTATCGGCCATCTGGACGATGTCCTCGGCATCATCGAGCGCTCTGAGCAAAGGCGCGATCCGCTCGTAATAGGCGAGGCCTTCGCTGGTCAGGCCCAGCCGGCGCGTCGAGCGCTGGATCAGCCTGACGCCCAGCCGGCGCTCGAGCCGCGCCACGCTCTTCGACACCGCCGAGGGGCTGGAGCCGACCAGCCGGCTGGCGGCATGGAACGAGCCCGCATCGACCGTGCGCACGAAGGCGACGAGACCGGCGGTCTTTTCGAGGATGGTGGTCATTCAAGAATTCCAGGCACGAAAGAACCGATCGAGGCGATCCTAATACGCTATCCGATCACTATTAAATACCGCCCATCATCAGCAAAGGAGAAATTTGATGAGCAACCTGAACGGCAAGGTCGCCATCGTCACCGGCGCCTCCAAGGGTATCGGCGCCGGCATCGCCAAGGGCCTTGCAGCGGCCGGTGCCGCCGTCGTCGTCAACTATGCCTCGTCGCGGGAAGGCGCCGACCGCGTCGTTGCCGCGATCAAGGACGCAGGCGGCCGAGCCGTCGCCGTCCACGGTGATGTGTCGCAAGCGGCTGACGTGCACCGCCTGTTCGAGGCGGCCAAATCGTCGTTCGGCGCGGTGGACATACTGGTCAACAATGCCGGCGTGTTCGCGTTCGAACCGCTGGAAGCCGTGACCGAGGCCGAGTTCCACCGCGAGTTCGACACCAATGTACTGGGCACCATCCTGGCCATCCGGGAAGCGGTGAACCATTTCGGCACCAGAGGCGGCAGCGTGATCAACATCAGCTCGGTCGCCAGCCTCAACCCGCAGCCGAACTCGCTGGTCTACGCCGCCACCAAGGGCGCGGTGGATTCGATCACGCTGTCCATGTCGCGGGAGCTCGGCGCCCGCAACATCCGCGTCAACGCCATCGCCCCGGGCGGCGTCGACACCGAAGGCCTGAAGCGGATAGGCATCGTCGGCAGCGAGTTCGAGAAGCAGGTCATCGCCATGACCCCGCTCGGCCGCTTCGGACAGCCCGACGACATCGCCCGCATCGCAGTGTTCCTCGCCTCCGACGAGGCATCGTGGCTGACCGGCGAGCGCATCACCGCCTCGGGCGGTTGGCGGTAGGGATAGAGGGCGCGGACCGCCGTTTCACGGACCATGCCCAACGCAGCGCAACGTCGATAAAACACTGCAATCGATGACGGGAGCGATTTAAGACCTATGTTGCGTCGAGGGAGGAGCGCCGTGCGGTATCGATGACAGCGAGAAGCCGGGGAGATAACGGATGACGGACGACGAAAGAGCAATCCGAAAGCTGGTCGAGACGTGGATGGATGCGAGCAAGCGTGGAGACACCGCGACCGTCCTCAGCTTGATGACGGACGACGCGATCTTCATGGTTCCCGGCCGGGAGCCCTTCGACAAGGAGATCTTCGCGGCGGCCGCGGAGGAGATGGCCGGCGTTCATGTCGACGGCACGAACGAGATCGTTGAACTACAGCTTCTCGGCGACTGGGCCTTCATGCGCGGTCGTATCGATATGACCGCGACGCCGCCGAACGGGAAGCCGGTGCGTCGATCGGGATATACGCTGACGCTCCTGCGCAAGGAGGCTGATGGTGCGTGGCGGCTGGCGCGCGATGCAAACCTGCTGACCCAGCAAAGCTAGAGCCGGTCTCCGGCATCTCTGCACCGGAAGGCACGCCAGGGGGAGCGATAAGATGGCAAAGATGCGATACAGATCGCCCTGAGCAGCGTTCCCCTCGTCCACCTGATCACACCGGCAAGAGAGCGTTCGGCTTGACATCGGCGATGGAGGCGAAAGTGTGCGTTTCGCGCACGCCGGGCAGTGGCAGGATGACCCGCTGCAGGAAATCCTGGAACACCGCCATATCGGCGATCCGCGCCTTGACCAGATAATCGAAACCGCCAACCACCATGTGGCACTCCAGAACCTCCGGAGCTTTCGCCACGGCTTCGGCGAAGCGGTCAAAGACGTGCGGCGCCGTGTGATCAAGCCGGACCTCGATGAACACCAGCGTTCCCCGGCCGACCTTGCGCGGATCGAGCATGGCCCGGACCGCGGTGATGAACCCGTCGCGGAACAGGCGCTTCACCCGCTGGCTGGTTCCGGTCGGCGACAGCCCGACACGCCCGGCAAGATCAAGCGTCGTCCGGCGCCCGTCCTCCTGCAGCAGCCGGAGCAGGCTGCGGTCTATCTGGTCGAGGTCGCCCATTTCACAATCCACGCCATTTCAGGGATTTGTGTGCCGATTTCACGCAGAGTGGTCAAAATCAACGTATTTCATCACATGAAACTTCGCAATAGCCTGCGCTTCCCTCACCCGCTCAAAGCAAATGTGGTGAGCCGATTTCGACGAACACAGGGGTGCAGGATGACCAAGGAAGCGTTCAGCCCAGCCGGCAAGAGTGCGGCGGAAATCAGCAAGGGAGTGACCGAGATCCTGGTGCTGAGCGAAGCCGACGTGATGACGTGCATCGACCTCAGCCAGCTTCTCGATGTTCTGGAAGACGGCTTCAAGGCGCTGTCACAAGGCAAGGTCGTCAATCCACCCCGACCACAACTCGACATCCCCGGGGCCGGCTACAGCCTCGCCATGCCGGCCTGGATGGAGGGCATGAACCTGACCGTCAAGATCGTCAACGTCTTCGAAGGCAACCTGGCAATCGGCCTGCCCAGCCACCTCGCCACCATCAGCCTGTTCGATCCGCTGTCCGGCCTACCGGTCTGCATCATGGACGGCACCTTCATAACCGCGGTGCGAACCTCCGGCTCTGCCGTGCTGTCGGTGCGCGCGCTTGCGCGCCGGGATGCCAGGATAGCGACGGTGGTCGGCGCCGGCGTGCAGGCCAACCAGCACCTGCATCTGTTGCCGCTGGTGCGCGACTTTGCCGAAATCCGCGTCACCTCGAAGAGCTTCGACGATGCGGCAGCGCTTGCCCGGCTGCATCCGTCGGTGGTGGCGGTCGCCGACCTCGAGGCGGCGGTGCGCAGCTCCGATGTGGTGTGCCTGGCGACGCATTCCTACGAGCCGGTGATCAAGGCAGACTGGGTTCGGCCGGGCACGCATGTCTCGTCGGTCGGGGTGGCGCCGCCCGGCAGTGAAATGCCGATCGAGCTCATCGGCAAATCCAGTCTTTTTGTCGAGACCAAGGATGCATTCAAACCGACCCCGGTCGGTTCTTGCGAGCTTGCCGGCATCGACCCTGATTTCGGCACCGAGCTTGGCGCCATGCTGCTCGATCGCGCGCCGGGTCGCGTTTCGGATCGACAGATCACCACCTACAAGGCGATGGGCATTGCGATGGAAGACATGGTCGCCGCCGATCTCGCCTATCGTTGCGCCAGGCGTCTGCGCAAGGGAAAGCTCATCGTGCTGTAGCCGCGTGCCGCGAGCCAGGCGGGATCGACGTTGCTGACAATTGGCGCTTTCGCGGAAGCGGTCGGGTCGCCCCCTCAGGCCGGCTCGCGCTTCAGCGCCTGCGCCATGCAGTGGATGCCGCCGCCGGTCTTCGAGATCTCGCTCATGTCGACGGCCGCGACCTCGAAGCCGCGCGCCTTGAGCTGGCCGATCAGCGTCTGGCTGGATGTCGGCGCGATCACCCTGTCCTTGCCCAGCGACATGAAGTTGCAGCCGAGCGCCATCGTGTCCTGGAACGGCACGTCGATGATCTCGTGGCCCTTGCCCTTCAGCCAGTCGACGATGCCCGGCTCCGTGCAGGCGAGACAGACGGCGGTGAGTTTTTCGGCGATCGGCACCACCATCAGATCGATATGGACGTAATATTCGTCGATGAAGGCGATGCGGGTTTCCCAGCCCTCCTTGTCGAACCAGGCCTGGACCTGGCTCGCGCCCTCCTCCTGCGTGCGGGCGCCGCCGCAGCCGATCAGCACCACGCCGTCCTCGATGACGTTGAAGTCGCCGCCCTCGAAGGTACCTGCGGTGACCATGTCGTAGATCGGAATGCCGAGCTTCTCATAGGTGCGGATCGCCGCATAGTTCTCGCCGCGCCGCCACCACTGGGCCATGGCGGTGATGATGGCGCCATACGGCGTCATGACGCTGGAATCGCGGGAGTAGACCTGCATCGGCAATTCCGGCGTCGGCTCGTGCCAGTGGATGTTGACGCCGAAATGCTCGTAGGCGGCGACCAGGTCCTTGTGCTGCGCCTGCGCGATCTGGATGTTGCACGGCGCCTCGCGCAGATGCTTGCGCGACAGCGAGCTGGTCGAGAGGTGGCGCAGGAAATTCGGCGAGCCGAGCAGCACGTCGGTGAGGACGTCGGTCTCGTTGGCGAAGCCCCAGGCGGTCAGCGGCTTGGTGCCGCCGGCCGGATTGCGGCGCTGTAGTGAAAACGGCTCGGTGACGATGCGATCATGGACGGTCATGGGGTTCTCCTGGCTTGAATGATCACGCGGCTTGATTGCTTGGTATCCACCAGTCCCGTCCGCGCGGGGTGGTGACATATTCCGGCCAGCGGAAATGGATCGGCGGTTCGTAGTCGCAGAGCGGCGCCAGCCAATTGCTGCCACCAATGCCGCCGCCGGTGCGGCTGACGAATTCGTCCATCGCGGCATCGCGCGCGGCCTTGTCTTCGAGCAGGCGAAGTGCCGCCAGGGCGATCGTCTTCGCGGCGCAGGTAACCATCGGATCGATAGTGGCGGAAATGCCGCCCAGCGCGTTCATCGCCCAGGACGGATACGCCTGGCCGTTCTCGGACCGCAGCGCCGGCCGGGCGACATAGAACCGCGCCGTCGGCGCGTGCCACGACATGTCGGTGTAATCGTCGGAGGTCGAATTGAGCTGCGATGGCGGCAGGTCGCGGCGCAGCAACGCCTCCGCCTCCTCAGGCGCAATCAGCTGCTCCAACTCGGCGATAAACGGCCCATCGGTCGCCGCGCCGCCGGCATTGACCTGGATTTCGCGCGCGATCGTCTTGGCCGTCTCGTCCCAGCGCGGCGGCCCGACCGTCGACAGCGCCTCGTAGGCAATCATTGCCATGGCGTGGTTAGCCAGCCCCGGCCGCGACTTCGACACCCAGTGCCGCTCGTAGCGGCAGCCGCTCATTTTCGCGGCGGCTTCGGCATTGCGGTCGAGCACGGCGGTCACCTGCTCGGCCATCGCAAGCGTTGGCACGCGGATCATGTACTGGATCTCGGCCAGACCCGCCGGCAGATTGTCGGCGGTCGCCTGCCCTGCCGTCAGGACCGCTTCGCTGATCGACCAGCCGCCCTGATGCGGCAGCATGGAATCGCGCAGCGCCTTGGAGGCCATGTACATCATCATGAGCGCGTCGTTGGCGCCGGGCGCCCTCACCGCCGAATGCGCCTGCGGAATCGGCGCGCCATCGCTTGCGCGAACCCAATTTTCGGGTTCGTCGCACACAAAGCGGTAGATCATCGCGTAGGCCGCTCCGCAATGTGTGTCCCAGCGCGCCGTGTTGCAGAGCGGCAGCATGTAGAAGGGATGGAAGGAGATCATGCCGGCGAGGCCATCATAGTAGCCCTTTGCCGCATGGATCGGCTTCGATCCTCGCACTTTCTCCGCCGGCTCGCCGGTGAAACGCAGCGTGCCCGATATGCCGTGGCGCTGCATCGCCGCCTTGGCCGCCAGCAGACCGCCGAGGCTGCCAATGCCCAGCCCCGAATGCGGATCGGTGTGGCCGCCGGCCTCAGCGCCTAGACCCGGACGCGGTCGCTTGACGGTCGCCGCATCCTGGCAATTGCCGGGTACCGCGTCATACTCGGCATACATGCCGATGGTCGGCCCGGCGCCGTTGGTCCAGTGGGCGCAGAAGGCGGTGGGCATGCCGCCGGAGCCTTCCTCGACCGAAAAGCCCTCGTACTTCAGACGCTCGACATACCAGGCGGCCGACTGGTATTCGCGCCAGGCGGTCTCGCCGAAATCGAAGATCGTCCGCGTCCACGCCGACAGCGACGGCTGGATATCGTCGAGACAGGCAAGCGCGGTTGCTTGGGCCGAGGTGGTCACCGGTTCCTCCATGGGTGAAAGAAAGCAGTGAAGCGCCTCGCCAAAAAGTGATATGTTTTCCCGGCTCATGCAAATTCGGTTCACCTCTTGAGAATTCCATCGACGCAGGCGCTGCGCGCCCTCGACAGTTTTGCCCGCCACGGCAGCGTCTGGCGCGCCGCGGACGAACTGCATCTGACCCGCAGCGCCGTCAGCCATCAGCTTCGCCTGCTCGAACGCGATCTCGGCTTCGATCTGCTCGAGCGAATCGGCAAGGGCGTGGCGTTGACGCCGCGCGGCCAACGCTATGCCAGTGACGTGCGCAAGGCGCTGACGGTGCTGGGCGATGCGGTAACGGGCCATGCCGGCACCGGCGTCGGCGGCTCGTTCAGCGTCAGCTGCACGCCGGGCTTCGCCTCGCTGTTCCTGTGTACTCACATTGGCGAATTCCGGCAGATGTACCCCGATGTCGCGCTGCGTATCCTGACGCCGCGGCGGCTGGACGATGTCAGCAATGCCGAAGCCGACGCCTTCATCGCCTTCGGCGTCGGCAACTGGCCGAACCGCGCGGTCGAGCTGTTGTGCGAAATCTCGTTCACGCCGCTGTGCAGCCCGACCCTGCTCAACAAGATCGGCGGCTTTTCCAAGCCCGCCGACGTGCTGCGCGCCAATCTCCTGCATCTCGGCGACACCGAGGACTGGGCGCGCTGGCTGGCGCTGTCGAAGGTCGAGAATCCCGACATCGAGGGCGGCATCTTCTTTTCCGACATGAACCTGGTCTTTTCGGCGGCGATCGCCGGCCAAGGCATCGCCATGGGCGACGAGCTGACCAGCCGCCGGGCGCTGAGCGAAGGCCGGCTGGTCCGCCCGTTCGACATCGCGATCAGTTCGCCGCGCTCCTATTTTCTCGTTTCCGAACATGCCAAGGCGGCGCATCCGGTGCTGAATGTTTTCAGTGCATGGTTGCGGTCGAAGCTGTCGGAGAACCAGCGCTAATCTCCCCCCTTGAGGGGGAGATGGCCGCGAAGCGGCCAGAGGGGGTCGCTTCGGCTGGGCTCGGCCCGGTCTGCTTTCAAAGAAAGAGGAAGTCGCCACTCCACGCGAGACGACCCCCTCTGTCGCCTTTGGCGACATCTCCCCCTCGAGGGGGGGGAGATTGGCGCCATAGATGAATCAAATTTGCCGGTCAGGCGAAAACTATTCGGTTGCGGTGAGCCGCCGCGCTGCCTACGATTTCAATCAGCATTGAGGACAAAGGCAGGATGCAGCAACCCGGCCGTGCCGCAGAGATCAAGGCAATCGGGATCGGCAAGAGCTTCGGCTCGTTCCGTGCGCTGGACGACCTGACGCTCGATATCGGCCGCGGCGAGTTCCTGACCCTGCTCGGGCCGTCAGGTTCGGGCAAGACCACCTTCCTGATGATCCTTGCCGGTTTCGTGCAGCCGACCGACGGTCGCCTGTTCAGCGACGGCGTCGACATCACCGAGCGGCCGGCCGAGCAGCGCGCCGCCGGCATGGTTTTCCAGGGCTACGCCCTTTTCCCGCATATGAGCGTCGAGGCCAACATCGCCTTCCCGCTCAAGGTGCGCAAGAAATCGGCGGCCGACATCAAGCGACGCATCAGTGAGATGATCGAGCGCGTCGGGCTGAAGGGTCACGAGAAGAAACTGCCGTCGCAATTGTCCGGCGGCCAGCAGCAGCGCGTCGCGCTGGCGCGTGCCTTGGTGTTCGAGCCGGGCGTGCTTTTGCTCGACGAGCCGTTCTCGGCGCTCGACAAGGGCCTGCGCGGCCAGATGCAGGCCGAGATGAAGCGGCTGCACCAGGAAACCGGCACCACTTTCGTCTTCGTTACCCATGACCAGAGCGAGGCACTGGCGCTGTCGTCGCGCGTCGCCATCTTCAACCACGGCAAGTTGCTGCAGGTCGGCGCGCCTGACGAGGTCTACGACCGGCCGGCCAACCGCTTCGTCGCCGAGTTCCTCGGCGAGATCAACATGCTGCCGCTGAAGGACGTGCGCAATGCCGACAACGGCGCCACCGGCCTGTGCGAAGACCGCACCATCACGCTGCGCGGCAATGCAAGCGCCGTCGGCAGCAACGCCATCCTGGCGATCCGGCCCGAATACATGTCGATCGCGCCCGAAGCGACAGCCGGCGAGAACGGCATCGCCGCGACTGCGGTCGCCTCGACCTATCTCGGCGCTGCGACACGGCTCGATCTGACGACGCGCCAGGGTGCCAAGGTGACGGTCTCGGTGCCGAACGAGGTCGCCGCTTCGGCACTCAGCAAGGGCAATTCCGTATGGCTGACATGGCCGGCGGAAAAAGGTTTCCTCCTTCCGGACGGAGGACAATGACGATCGGCGTAGCGAAGCTGAAATTCGCCAGGCTGGCTTCGGGAACTATCAACGACAAAAAAGGGGAACTGACATGACCAGCAATTCAAAGATGAGCGAAACCAAGAAACACTCGATCGAGACGCTGTCCGCCAGGGCGGTGCGCGGCGAGATCTCGCGCCGGCAGTTCACGCAACTGGCCGCACTCGTGCTGGCCGGGACGCCGATGCTGCTGCGCTCAACCGGCGCCTTCGCGCAAGCCAAGGAACTGGTCCTGGTCAACTGGGGTGGTGACGCCATCACCGCCTATGACGCGGCCTATGGCCAGGCCTTCACCAAGGAGACCGGCATCACCGTCAAGATGGATGGCTCCGGCCCGACCGAGGGCGCGATCGCGGCGCAGTTCAAGAGCGGCGCCCCGACCTGGGACCTGGTCGACGTCGACCCGTTCTCGGCCATCACGCTCGGCGCGCAAGGCATGCTCGAACCGATCGACTATTCGATCGTCGACAAGAAGAAGATGCGCGAGGGCTTCGGCTGGGAGCACGCCGCCTCGACCTATTTCTTCTCCTATGTCATCGCCTATGATTCCGAAAAATTCGGCAGCCAGGCACCAACCGGCATGGCCGACTTCTTCGATGTGAGCAAATTCCCCGGCAAGCGCTCGCTCTACAAATGGGGCGTGTCGAGTTGGGAAGCGGCACTGCTCGCCGACGGCATCGCGCCGGCCTCGCTCTACCCGCTCGACCTCAAGCGCGCGCATGATAAGATCGCCGCCTTCAAGGAGAATGTCGTCGCCTATTGGGGCGGCGGCGCCGAAAGCCAGAGCGTGCTGCTCGACGGCGAGGCCTCGATGGCGATCGTCTGGTCGACCCGGGCGTCGCTGATCGAGCAGGATTCCGGCGGCAAGATCAAGTTCATCTGGGACCAGGGCCTGATCTCGCCCGGCGCGCTCGCCGTGCTCAAGGGCAATCCCGGCGGCAAGGACGCAGCGATGAAGTTCATCGCCAGCGCCCAGGATCCGGAAAAGCAGCTGATCATGTTCGACAAGCTCGGCCAGGGTCCGGCCAATCCGGCGACCGACGCGCTGATCCCCGCCGACAAGAAGCGCATCAATCCCGTCGACCCCGAGAACATGAAGAAGCAGATCGCGCTCGACATGGAATGGTACGCCAAGAACTACGGGGCCGCTCTCGACGAATACACGAAGATCATCTCCGCCTGATAGACCGGGATAACCGGGACCGAGATGAAAGCATATCTCTCCGACAGGATGGGCGCGGCGCTGTTGATGGCGCCGCTTCTCTTCTTCCTTGCCGCCGCCTATGCCTGGCCATTCTTCGGCGTTGTCAACTGGAGCTTCACCCTGCCCGAGCCGGGGCTCGGGCAGTATGGCACGCTGCTTAGCGACCCACTGGTGCAGTCGGTGTTTGTCCGCACGCTGCGCATCGCCGCAATCGTCACGATCGTTTCGGTTGCCGCCGCCTACGCCATCACCGTGGTGTGGGTGCGCGGCACGCCGGCGCAGCGCGTGATCGCCGAGTTCTGCATCCTGGTGCCGTTCTGGATCTCGGTGCTGACGCGCGCCTTCGGCTGGGTGGCGCTGCTTTCCAATCGCGGCCTGTTCAACACCTGGCTGCAGGCGATCGGCTTCATCTCAGAACCGCTGACGCTGGTGCGCAACGAGTTCGGCGTCATCGTCGGCATGACGCATTTCCTCATTCCCTTCGCCGTGTTTCCGCTGGCGTCTTCGATGCGTAGCCTCGACGACCGCGTGCTGCTGGCGGCGCGCGGCCTCGGCTCCAGCCGCATGCGTACCTTCTGGTCGGTGTTCGTGCCGATGACCCGCTCCGGCATTATCGGCTCGGCGCTCATCGTCTTCGTCTTTTCGCTCGGCTTCTTCGTGACGCCGGCGATCCTCGGCGGCGGCCGCAGCGTGATGATCGCCGAACTGATTTACCTCCGTATCTTCCAGAGCCCGGACTGGGGGCTGGGTGCCGCGATCAGCGTGGTGCTGGTGCTGTTCGTCGGCATGCTGATGGCGCTGCTGTTTCGCTATATCAGACCGAAGCAGATGATCTGATGCCGACCTATCGCCCCGGTCCCGTCTCGCTGATCCTCGCCGCCCTGGTTGCGCTGTTCTTGCTGCTGCCGCTGCTTGCCGTCATTCCGGTGTCGCTGACGCCGACCCGCATGCTGGCGATGCCGTCGGGCGAATTGTCGCTGCGCCACTACCGGGCGCTGATCGAGGATCCGCGCTGGATCAGCTCGATCCTGCTCTCGATCAGGATCGGCGTCGTCAGCAGCGCCTTTTCCACTGTGCTGGCGCTCTGTTTCAGCCTTGGCGTCTGGATGTTCCAGCCGCGCTTCACCGCCGCACTCGTCGGCTTCGTGCTGTTGCCGATGGTGGTGCCGCCGGTGGTTTCGGCAATCACGCTCTATTTCCTGCTGACCTCGATCTCGGGTGCCAGCTCGTTCTTCGGCTATGACACCTGGCTCGGTGTCGCCATGGCGCATGCGGTGATGACGGTGCCCTTCGCCACGGTGCTGATCCTGGTGTCGCTCAGTCAGCTCGACCGGCGCATCGACCTTGCCGCGCGCGGCCTCGGCGCCACCGTGTGGGAGCGCGCCACACGCATCATCATGCCCAACATCAAATTCGGCATCGTCACCGCCGCCCTGCTGTCCTTCGTGCTGTCATGGGAAGAGATCGGCGTCACCCTGTTCATCACCTCGGTCAACGCCATCACGCTACCCAGGCTGATGTGGATGGGCCTGCGCGACAACATCGACCCGGCGATTGCCGCACTCTCGGTGATCCTGATCATCATCACGGTGCTGGTGCTCGCGGCGCGCGGTGCTGTGGTCAGGCTGCGCCGGGCGCAGTAGTGGTAGGCAGACGCGTGCCTGCCCTACCCAGGGTCGGCATGCGTTCGTTGCTATGCTGGTGAGCGGCTCGTTGGCGACTCCGATTGGAACGGGAAGCCCGCCGACCCTCTGGCGGCGGAACGCCGCTTTCACGCCATAATGACAGCCGCAAATGAAACTTTGTACCACGGCGTGCGTTTTGGTGGGTTCAACTCACCAAAGGTTCCACCATGGATCAAGGATGGTTTTCCAAGCCGGTTGCGGTTTCGGTCGGCATCACGGGAACGATCCGACATATTTCCAACGCACAACAGGCCGTCGAATTGCTGACAGGCCAGTGGCGCGACGCCGGCAGCCTGCAACATGGCGCCGCGCTGCGCGCATGCCGCCGGGCCATGAACGGCGACGTTTCGACCGAAATCGCCAGGGATGCGTTTGTCGGCGCCGCGCGGGAGGCGCATGTTCTGGTCGAGTGAGCGGCCGAACAGAGCCGGATAGATGGCGGGCCATACTAAGGCAAGCTACCCCATGGCGTGGCGGATGGTCTTGGACAGACGGCTAAGAAATGCCGGTCTCGACGATGCGTCAAGCTTCCACGACAGCACCGCCGTCGCCATTTTCCGCGGCAACACCCCGACCGACAGGAACCAGGCGGCAAGGACAGCGCGCCGGCGCAGGGACGCCGTCATTTCGAGGCTGGCGACGGCGCCCGCCGCCCCGAGCGCCAGCCGGGAATCATTGGCCACGGGGTGCTGGCGCTTGTCTGCGCACAGCGACGCCAGCCGCTCTTCCAGATGGACCGGATCGTGGCGGACAGCCTCCGACGGCACAATCGTCAGGCCGATCCCGGAAGCCTGGTCCGACAGCGCCTGCATGCGGCGGAAATCGTGGGTTACCCTCCAGCGTGCCCGCTCGGCGAGCTTTTCACCGAAGACCGAATGGTTGGCGCCGTGGATCCGGTAGGCGCCGAGGCATTCGTCGATGGACTGGACGTGCCCGTACATGGGCGCCAGCGTCGCAAGATAGCCATCGGCGCCCTGGCGGAACTCCGGCTCGGGAATCGGCATGATCGATTCCAGGGTTGTTCGGTCAAAGGCCAACCCGCTGGTCACAGTCGTCTGATAGCGGCCCTTGTGCAGGAGTTTCGGCATGACGTCGCCGCTGTCGAAAGGCAGTTCGGGCGGCGGAAAGACATCCTTGATGCGTTGCCGCTCGTCGACGATATGCAACCTGGACTGCACTTGGGCGGTTGCCGCATCCCAGGTCTCGACGATCGTGGAAACGGCGGTTGGATAGAGATAGTCGTCGGCGTCGAGGAACAGAACGATCTTGCCCGAACTTGCCGCAAACCCGGTGTTGAACGCCGCCGCATGCCCGCCATTTTGCGCCCTCGGGCATGCGACGATGCTGTCCCCATATGATTTCATCACTGTCGTGGAATTGTCCTGCGATGCATCGTCGACGACGATGACTTCGACGTCCGCGTAGTCCTGCTCCAGGGCACTGTCGATGCTGCGTTTGAGAAAACGCGCGTAATTGTAGTTCGGGATGATAATGGATACCGGAATTCTCGGGACAGACTGCATCGCATTTGACCTCGCATCTTGCTTTGGTTTCGGCAAAACCCGCTCACGGACCTGCCCCCTCTTCAAGCGCGACGAGTTCCTGAGAGAAAGGCCTGCGCTTTCCAGCAGGAGACGGGTCACGTGTCTCTTTGCGACTTCGTATTGAGGCCGCCATGCCTTCGAGGGCTGCCGCCTTGGTCAAGGTTGTGGTCGGCGGCAGCAAAAGCTCCGACGGTTTTCGGCCGGTCGCAACCGAGCCCGACGGAAATGTCTCCCCTTCGGTCGCGATCAGGTCGGGATCGAGGTGGACGGGCGCCTTGGAGGCATGGCGGATACTGACCTTCAAATGCGGCTGGAACAAGCCCCGCACCAAGAACAAGACTCACAAGTCTGTTACATCTGAGGCAGCGCGCAGCGGCGTGGACTGTGGATAATCGCAGATGTTGGAGGTTGGCGGCGGCTATCCCGAAGCCGGCGGCAGCCGGCTTCGGGATATGACCGTGCAGCCTGAACGTCAGGCTGCCTGCAGCCCCGGCAGCGACAGGTCGGCTTCCTCCGGCAAGTCGCCGGCCATCGCGGCGGCAAACCTGGTCTGGTCGAGTTCCCCTTCCCAGCGCGCCACGACCACGGTCGCCACCGCATTACCGACGAAGTTGGTCAGTGCCCGGCACTCCGACATGAAGCGGTCGACGCCGAGGATCAGTGCCATGCCGGCGACAGGCACGGTGGGAACTACCGAAAGCGTCGCAGCCAGCGTGATGAAGCCCGCACCGGTGATGCCGGCGGCACCTTTGGAGCTCAGCATGGCGACGGCGAGCAGCAGGATCTGGTCGCCGAAGGTGAGCGGCGTGTCGGTCGCCTGCGCGATGAACAGAGCAGCCAGCGTCATATAGATGTTGGTGCCGTCGAGGTTGAAGGAATAGCCGGTCGGAATGACCAGCCCGACCACCGAGCGGTTGCAGCCGGCGCGCTCCATCTTGGCCATCAGGCCCGGCAGTGCCGCTTCCGAGGACGAGGTGCCGAGCACCAGCAGCAGTTCTTCCTTGATGTAGCGGATCAGCGCCAGGATCGAGAAGCCATTGTAGCGCGCAACCGCGCCAAGCACCACCAGCACGAACAGCAGTGCGGTCAGGTAGAACGTACCGATCAGCATGGCGAGATTGGCGATCGAGCCGATGCCGTATTTGCCGATGGTGAAGGCCATGGCGCCGAAGGCGCCGATCGGTGCGGCCTTCATCAGGATGGCGACGAGGCGGAAGATCGGCGTGGTCAATGCCTGCAGGAAATCGACGACCGGGCGGCCGCGGTCGCCAACCAGCGCAAGAGCGAGCCCGAACAGCACCGAAAAGAACAGCACCTGCAGGATGTCGCCTTTCGCGAAAGCGCCGGTGATCGTGTCGGGGATGATGTTCATCAGGAAGCCGACGATGCTGGTGTCGTGCGCCTTTTCGGCGTAGGTCGCCACCTGCGTGGCGTCGAGCGTGGCCGGATCGACATGCATGCCGGCGCCCGGCTGCACCACGTTCGACACGACAAGGCCGACGACAAGCGCCAGCGTCGAGAATGCCAGGAAGTAGATCATCGCCTTGCCGGCGACGCGGCCCACCTTCTGCAGGTCGGAAACGCCGGCGATGCCGGTCGCCACCGTCAAAAAGATCACCGGCGCGATCACCATCTTCACCAACTTGATGAAGGCGTCGCCGAACGGCTTCATCGCCTCACCGGTTTCGGGATAGAAGTGGCCGAGAAGCACGCCGGCGGCGATCGCCGCCAGCACCTGCACATAGAGATGCCGGTAGAAGGGAAGTTTGCCGCGCGGCTCGGCGGCAGCGAATGCTGTCTGCATGACGTCCTCCATTGTGCTCCGATCGAAAGCTCGACCTCCCGGAGCAATTGCGTTGACCCCCAGCAGCCTCGCGACCGCTGAAGTCGTGTCTGCAACTGCCGTGCCAGACTGCGCGGAAGAGAATTCCCTTTG
Source organism: Mesorhizobium sp. WSM4842 (assembly GCF_055901575.1). Classification (NCBI taxonomy): domain Bacteria; kingdom Pseudomonadati; phylum Pseudomonadota; class Alphaproteobacteria; order Hyphomicrobiales; family Phyllobacteriaceae; genus Mesorhizobium; species Mesorhizobium sp. WSM4842. The sequence continues at coordinate 3,206,510 of NZ_CM148372.1, read as the reverse complement.
ATTTTATTGAGTATTCTCGAACTCGAGGTTTCGTTTCGCACATAGAACGTGCGGATATTCGCATGGCCGAATTGTGCTTTGTGCGAAATCATGCACAAATAGGCGATGCTGCAACGCCCTGCCGCTGCCTTGCCGTCGACGCCCGAGCAACTCGGCAGGCGAGCGCGCCATGCCTGGCTGCTGTTTGCGGCGATCGCCCTTGCGATCGCCACAGTCGCACTTTACGGCGCCGGCCTCTATGGCCGCACCGCCGAGGTCGCCACGCTGGCGGCACAGGGCCGCACCGACGCCAATCTGAAGGTCGCATTGCTGCGCGCCGTGCTGGAAAGCCCGCGCGCCCTGCCCCTGCTTTTGTCGGAAGACCAGCAGGTGCGAGACGCGCTGGCGCAGAAAAACGCCGCTGCAATCGATGTGCTGAATCGCAAGCTCGAAGGGCTGGTCTCCGGCACCAAGGCGTCGGTGCTCTACGTCATCGGCACCGACGGGCTGGCGATCGCCTCCAGCAACTGGCGCGAGCCGATCAGCTTCGTCGGCAACGACTACCGCTTCCGCGATTATTTCTCCGGGGCGATGCAATCCGGAACTGCCGAATATTTCGCGCTCGGCAATGTCAGCAAACGCCCCGGCCTCTACATCTCGCGACGCGTCGGCGATGCTGCCGCACCGCTCGGCGTCGTCGTCGTCAAGGCGGAGTTCGATCAGCTCGAGGCCGACTGGCACGAGGCGAACCGCCCGGCCTATGTCAGCGACGAGCATGGCGTCGTCCTGATCACCAGCGTGCCGTCCTGGCGCTTCATGACGACGGCGCGGCTTGCCGGGCCTGATCTTGCCGCCATCCAGGACAGCCAGCAGTTCGGCGATGCACCGCTGATGCCGTTGCCGATCACGCGCCCGCAGGCGCTTAGCCCGGACATGTCGATCGTCCACGCGGTGACACCTGGCGGCAGCGACGCGGAATATCTCAGGCTTTCAACGCCGATCCCTTCGACCCCCTGGCGGCTCGACTATCTCGTCCCGGCTGAAGCGCCGATCGCCGCCGCGGTGCGTGAAATGCGGCTCCTTGCGCTCGGCGTCATTGTTCCGTTGCTCGGCCTTGCTGCGTATCTGTTGTGGCGCCGGCAGTCGGGACAAATGCGGATCGCCGCCGAACAGGCGGCGCGCACCGAGCTCGAACGCCGCGTCGTCGAGCGGACCGAGGATCTGAGCCGCGCTCGTGACCGGCTGCAGGCCGAGATATCAGATCACCGCAGCACCGAAGCCAAGCTGCAGGTGGTGCAGCAGGATCTGGTGCAGGCCAACCGCCTCGCCATCCTCGGCCAGGTCGCCGCCGGCGTCGCCCATGAGATCAACCAGCCGGTCGCCACCATCCGCGCCTATGCCGACAACGCCCGCGTCTTCCTCGACCGCAAGCAGACTTCGCCGGTCGAGGAAAATCTCGGCGCCATCGCAGCACTTACCGAACGCATCGGCACCATCACCGAAGAATTGAAAGCCTTCGCCCGCAAGGGCCGCACCGCCGCCGAACCGGTGGAATTGCGCGACGTCATCGAGGGCGCCGTCGTGCTGTTGAAAAGCCGCTTTGCCGGCCGGCTCGACGCACTGGCCATCGACCTGCCGCCGCCTTCGCTCAAGGTCATGGGCAACCGGGTCCGACTTGAACAGGTGCTGATCAACCTCTTCCAGAACGCGCTTGAAGCACTGGAAGGCCGCGACGACGCCAAGGTGCAGGTATCGGTAGAAGACACGACCGATGGGGTCACGGTCGGCGTGTCCGACAACGGACCTGGCATTCCGCCAGGGATTCTCAGATCGCTGTTCACGCCGTTCAACACATCGAAGGAAAAAGGCCTCGGTCTTGGCCTCGTCATCTCGAAAGACATCGTCGCCGATTACGGCGGACGCATCGAGGTTTCGAGCGACGACAGCGGCACCCGCTTCACCATCCATCTTGCAAAAGCAGCGTAATGGCCAAAGCAGAAATGACGAACGAAGACGCCGCACCGGTCATCCTGATCGATGATGACAGCGATCTCTTGAGGGCCACCGCGCAGACGCTTGAACTTGCCGGCTTTTCGGTATCGGCTTTTTCGGTGGCGGCCGAGGCGCTGGCCAAGCTCGACACCGGTTTTGCCGGCGTGATGGTGTCGGATATCCGCATGCCTCAGATAGACGGCCTGCAGCTTTTCGACCGCGTCCTGCGGCTGGATGCGGACATTCCGGTCATCCTCGTCACCGGGCATGGCGACATCGCCATGGCGGTCAAGGCGATCAAGGACGGCGCCTACGACTTCATCACAAAGCCATTCGCCGCCGACCGGCTGGTGCAGAGCGTGCGCCGCGCCGCGGAAAAGCGCCGCCTGGTGATGGAAAACCGCGCCTTGCGCGAAGCGGCCGGAGAGGCGCAGGACGGGCTGCCGCTGATCGGCCAGACGCCGGCGATGGAAAGGCTGCGCCGGACGCTGCGGCAGATCGCCGACACCGATGTCGATGTGCTGGTGACCGGCGAGACCGGTTCCGGTAAGGAGGTGGTGGCGAGCCTTCTGCATCGCTGGAGCCGCCGCGCCAAGGGCAATTTCGTCGCGCTGAATTGCGGCACGCTGCCGGAGACGGTCATCGAGAGCGAATTGTTCGGCCATGAGGCGGGCGCCTTCACCGGCGCGCAGAAGAAGCGGATCGGCCGCATCGAGCATGCCAGCGGCGGCACGCTGTTCCTCGACGAGATCGAAAGCATGCCGGTCTCGACACAGGTGCAGATGCTGCGCGTGCTGGAAATGCGCGAGGTCACTCCGCTCGGCACCAATGAAACGCGGCCCGTCGACCTGCGCGTCGTCGCCGCCGCCAAGGTCGATCTCGGCGACCCGCACCAGCGCAGCACGTTCCGCGAGGATCTCTACTACCGGCTCAACGTGGTGACGATCTCCATCCCGCCGCTGCGCGAGCGCCGCGACGACGTCGCCCTGCTGTTCTTCTACTTCGCCGAACGCGCCGCCGCCCGCTTCAGGCGTCCGGTGCCGGCGGTGCCGGCCGCGGTGCACCGCCATCTGAGCGACCATGACTGGCCCGGCAATGTGCGCGAACTTGCGCATTTCGCAGAGCGGTTTGTGCTTGGATTGGAAGAAGACGCCGGAGCGCCATCCCCTGCCCCACCCCAGCCGGATGCCGCCATGAAGCTGCCGGAGCGGCTGGAGCGCTACGAGGCCGACATCATCCGCGAGGCGCTTGGCCGCAACGAGGGCGACGTCAGGCGCACGATCGAAGCGCTGGGGATTCCGCGCAAGACCTTCTACGACAAGCTCCAGCGCCACGGCATCGTGCGCAGCGAGTTTTCCAGGTAGTGGGCCGATCGCTTGTGCTGCCCTCGGGCGGCCAGATCACCCCGCCTGTTCGGCGCTGACGGACCCTGAAATTGACGACATCGTCTTTCTCGGCACCCTGACGAATGTGGATCAGGCAGGGCGGTGAGGCGGCCACGCCAGCCGCCACTCGATGACCGGTTCACGGGCGCAACCAGTGATTGCTCTCTGAAATCGGTTGGTTAGAATGCGGCCACGCGTCGCTTGCGGCGGCGCCGAGGGCTTCGTTTGGTGGGGTGGTGAAATTGATTCGAGTGTGGCTCAAGCCTTCATGGTGGGCGCTGGCCGCCGCGATCGTCCTGACGGTTTCGACCTTCCCGGCGTTCGCGGCCAGCAGCGATTGCGTCAGCGATGACGAAGTCGAACCGGCGATGCGGATCGCCGCCTGCACGCGCATGATCGAGGATACGACGGAGCCGGCCGACGACCGACAAATCGCGTATGGTAAGCGTGGCAACGCTCTGGTGGAACTTGGTGACTACGACCGCGCCATGGCCGATTTTGATCAGGCGATCAGCCTCGATCCGAACCAGGCCAGAGCCTACAATGGTCGAGGCTGGATCTGGTTCAGCAGGGGCGACTATGACCGCGCTATCGCAGACTACAACACGGCGATCGAACTCGAACCGAAAAAGGCGGCGATCTATGCCAATCGAGGACTCGTCTGGAAAAGCAAGGGCGACCTCGACCGTGCTATGGCCGATTTTGATCAGGCGATCCGTCTCGATCCGAAGCTCGACAGTGCCTACATCGGTAGAGGCATAGCGGGGGCCGGCAAGGGGGACTTTGAACGGGCCATCGCCGACTATAGTCAAGCGATTGCCCTCGATCCCAAGAATACGCTCGCATATTCTAACCGAGGCCTCTCTTGGGCCGCCAAGGGTAACGAGGCGCTTGCGATAGCCGATTGCTCGCACGCAATCAGGCTCAGCCCGAACGTCGGCCACACCTATGGAGACCGGGGGCTCGTGGAGTTGCTTTTCGGCTCGCTTGCGAAAGCACAGGCCGACATCGAAAAAGCTGCGGCGCTCGAGCCTGGAAATGCCTACGTCGCGATTTGGAGACACATCCTGGAGCGCAGCAGCCGCGATGACGGCCATTTGCGTGAAGCAGCCAAGACGCTCGACATGACGAACTGGCCGGCACCGGTGGTAGATATGTTTCTTGGTGAACAAACCCCCGCCGAGATACTGGCAGCGGCTGGCGGAGCGAGCATGACCACGAAAATCGTACAGCGCTGTGAGGCGAATTTTTTCGTCGCCGAGTTCAACCGACTACAAGGGAACGACGAAGGCGCATTGCCGCTTTACCGGCGCGCGGCCAGCGAATGCCCTCAGGACCACATCGAGCGCCATCTCGCCGCCGCCAGGTTACGTGCGCTGGACATTACGCCGTGACAGAAGAATGAGTCGCAGCCGAGATTTGGGATCGGAAAGATAGACGCATCTCCTGCAAGGCGCGCCGGCGCATTGAGGTCCGGGCCGTGGTGCTTGCCCCCGGCACATTCTGTCACATGGTTCAGGCTTCGCCGCCCATCTGTCAGGATGATCGCGCGACCAATTACAGTCTTCGCGGCCCTGCGCTAGACTGGTTGCAACCGCAACCGGGCCGCCACCTCCATGATTGTCCAGACCTGCATCAATGGCGCGCGCAGCGCCGACTTCCACCCGCAGCTTCCGCTCGATCCCGAAGCCATGGCGCGTGACGGCGCGGCCTGCGTGGCCGCCGGTGCGGCCGAGCTGCATGTCCATGCACGCGGCCTCGATGGTCGCGAAAGCCTTGCGCCCGAGGCGATTGACCGGACCGTGCTGGCGCTGCGCCGCGCCTGCCCGGGAACGCTGATCGGCGTGTCGACCGGCGCCTGGATCGAGAACGACGACGAGCGGACGCTTGCCGCGATCGCCGGCTGGAGCGAGCTGCCTGACTATGCCTCGGTTAATCTGAGCGAGAAAGCCGCGCCCGAGGTCATGCAAAGCCTGCGGCAGCGCGGCATCGGCATCGAGGCCGGGCTCGCCTCCGTCACTGACGGCGAGCGCCTGGTCCGGCTCGACCATGGCAGCCAGGTGCTGCGCATCCTGATCGAGATCTCCGAGCAGGAGTTGGACGCGGCGCTGGAGGTAAGCGATGGTATCGCCGCGGTGCTCGATCGCACCGGGATGCGTCGCGCCATCCTGCTGCACGGCGCCGACGCCACGGTGTGGCCGTTCGTGCACAGGGCGGCGGAGCGCAACTGGTCGACGCGTGTCGGGCTGGAAGACGGCAAGGCGCTTCCGGACGGCACTACGGCATCAGGCAATGCCGCGCTGACGGCTGCTGCCGTGGCGATCTTCCGGGCCGGCCGCTGATTCATCCCACAGGTTTCAGGCTCCTTGCTGCTCCTGAGCTTTTCAGGATGCTGCGTCAGGCCACGTCCCGCAAGGTCGAACGTGGCGTCATCGACTTGGCGCCGGCGCGATCCTCGTGAAGCGCGAAACCCGCGGCGCCCGGATCGCCCAGTTCGGGGCGGAGCTGCATGCTCGGGATGTGATAATCACCGCCATTCTGCTGCCGATAGGGAATCGGCCGGATTGTCTCGAGCGTCCGCATCCTTTCGCGCAGGCGCTCTGCGACAGGCTCGAAATCGGCCTCCCCGAAACGATCCACTCTGTAGACCACGAACGGCGGAAGCACGTCGTAGCCCGGATAGTAGAGAATCCCATGATTGATCGGGAACAGCAGGTCGTCGATCGGGCCGTTGACGCCGCGGGCTGAATAATGCTCCTCCCAGCCGCCGGTGGTCACGATCAGCATCGCGCGCTTGCCGGCGAGCGTTCCCTCACCAAAGCGGTCACCCCACCGCTTGTCGCTATGCTCGCCGACGCCATAGGCAAAGCCGTAGGCATACACCCGGTCGACCCAGCCCTTGAGGATCGCCGGCATGGCGTACCACCAGAGCGGGAACTGGAGGATCAGCGTGTCGGCCCACAGCAGCTTCTCGATCTCCGCTTTGACGTCATCGGTCAGAGTGTTGGTCGCAAAAGCTTTTTTGGAGGCCCCAGCCGGCAGGAAGCGCTCTTCGGGCGGCCACGACGGAAAGTCGGCACGGTCCACCTCGGATTTCCAGCCATCAGCATAGAGGTCCGATATCAGCACCTCGTGGCCCTGGGCCTCGAGTTCCCTGATGGCGACGTCACGCAGTGCGCCGTTGAGCGAACGCGGTTCAGGATGAGCAAAAACAAGCAGGACTTTCATGGGGCAACTCCGAAGGACAATGAACGCTGAAGGTAGCCAGCCCTGGGGTGATCCGCTATATCCAGGCAATGCATAAGATTATGCCGAATAATGGATAGATCTGATGTGACCCTCGAGCGCATGCGCACCTTCGTTCGCGTCGCCGAGCGCGGCAGCCTGTCAGCGGTGGCGCGCGAACTCGGAGTTGGGCAGTCGACGGTCACACGGCATCTGCGCGAGCTCGAGGAGGCCGTCGGCGTGGCCTTGCTCAGCAGGACCACCCGGCGTGTCACGATGACCGATGAAGGCAGCCGTTACTATGCCGACGCCGTCCAAATCCTGCGCCTCGTTGAGCAGGCCGGCGATGAAGCGCAAGGCACCCGCGGCGCGTCGGCCGGCACGATCCGGATATCCTGCACGGCAGCGCTCGGGGTCTTGCACGTCAGCCGGCTGATCTTCGCCTTTCAGGACCGCTATCCTGACATCGGGATCGATCTCAGCCTCACCGACGAGCGCATCAACCTAGTGCGGGAGGGCGTCGACATCGCGCTTCGCCTCGGTCCGCTCACCGACAGCTCGATGAAACTGCGAGCGCTCGGCCAGTCCCGGCGTCTGCTGGTGGCGGCGCCGGCCTATCTGGCGGCGCGGGGCAGACCGGCTGTCCCGCAGGACCTGCCTGGCCATGAAGGCATCCGGATGTCGAACATCGCAGGAAGCGACACGCTCGCCCTGCAGGGGCCGGGCGGCGAACGCCATGCGGTACCCTTTAACGGCCGATTTCGGGTCGACCATGGGCTTGCCGCGCGCGAAGCCCTCGTCGCCGGGCGCGGTATCGCACCTGCCCATCACTGGCTTGTCGACGATCTCCTCGCCGCCGGTCGGCTGGAAGTGATCCTGCCAGACTACACCCCGCCTCCCATACCGCTGAGCATGCTGATTGTCCCGGAGCGCGCGGGCATTGCCCGGGTTCGGCTGCTGGTCGATTTTCTTGCCGAGCGGATCGGCGGCATTCCGGGGATCGAAAAGCCGCGCTAGTCGGCGTGCCCTCGGTCGGCCACGGCACCGGCAACGCCCAACCCCAGACCGACCACAGCCGCGCCTTCCTGAGCAAGATCCTGCGGCTGCGGCGTTAGAGCTCCAACTCACCCGGTTGCTGCGCCGATGGCCGAGATGGTGGATAGTCGCCTGAAGCATTGCGACGCTATTTGACCTTGATGACAACCTTGCCCTTGGCGCGGCCCTGCTCGATGTAGGCCAAGGCCTCATTGGTCAACTCAAACGGAAAGACGCGATCTATGACCGGGCGGATAACGCCCGACTCGATGAGAGACGTGATCTTGGTCAACTGCGCCCCATTGGCCGTCATGAACAGGAACGAGTATCGGACACCTGCGCGTTTGGCCCGCCTCCTGATGCCGGCGCTCAAAAAGCGCATGACCAAGTTCAGCACCATGCTCAGAGCCTTCTCCCCGGCAAACTCCGGATCGGGCGGACCGGAGATCGAAACGGCGACGCCGCCTGATTTCAACACACGCAGGGACTTTTCGAGGGTCTTGTTGTCCTGGCTGTTCAGGACGACGTCGTAGCCCGAGAGGACTTTCTCGAAGTCATCCTTCTTGTAGTCGATGATGACATCGGCGCCCAGATTCCTGACCATATCCATGTTGGACGCGCTCGTTGTCGTGGCGACCGTCGCGCCGAGGTGCTTTGCCAACTGAATGGCGAATGTTCCCACTCCGCCGGAACCAGCCTGAACGAAGACCTTCTGTCCTTTCTTCAGCTTCGCTCTTTCAATCAGCGCCTGCCAGGCGGTCAGCCCCACCAGGGGAATGGACGCAGCCTCTTCCATACTGAGGTTCTTCGGCTTCAGGGCCACGTCCGCATCATTTATGGCGATGTATTCAGCGAAAGTCCCGACTCGACCGTCGCGCGGTCGCGCGTAGACCTCGTCGCCCGGTTTGAACTGTCGGACCTTCGAGCCGACGCGAATGACCGTTCCAGCCACGTCATGGCCTGCAACGAAGGGCGGGCGATAGGGCAGGATGAGTTTGAATTCTCCGTCCCTGATCTTTGAGTCCAGCAGATTGAGACTGGCGGCATGGATCTGCACCAGCACGTCATTCTCCCCTACTTCCGGCTCCGGAACTTCTCCAAGCCGCAGGGGAGCATTCTTTGCGTATCGATCGACGATGAAGGCCTTCATTGTAGCTTTCCCAAATTGAGGAGACCCGGAGCGCCCGATCGACATCTCCGATGCGCCGCGCTATTGCATTACGATCACTTAATGATAATATGATCGTAATGCAATAGCTGATTGAAGGAGAAAAACATGCGCTACGAGAAGGGCAGGAAGGAAGCATCGCGGCAGCGGATCATGGATGTGGCGACCGACCGGTTTCGCTCCGACGGCATCGCTGCATCAGGTCTCGCAGGCATCATGGGCGAGGCGGGACTGACCAATGGAGCTTTCTATCCCCATTTTCCGTCCAAGGCGGCGCTTGTGCGTGAGAGTTTGGCGGCCGCCCTGGAGGTTCAGGCGACCCAGATCCAGGAACTGTTGGCCGCTGGCGGCGCGTCACTGGCCATCGACGCGTATCTGTCGACGGAACACCGAGACAATCCAGGCAAAGGTTGCGCTTCAGCCGCGCTGTTGCCCGAAATTGCGCGTGAGCCGGCAGAGACGCGCCAAGTCTACGCCGAACACCTGCTCAAGCTGGTACGCCAGGTGGCGGCCGAACTTACGCCCGACGCCCGCGACCCCGAAGGTGTCGCGTTCGGCGTCTTTGCGACCCTGATCGGCACGCTTGAGCTGTCCCGCGCGGTGAACGGAACCGAACTGTCCGACCGCATTCTTGAGGCTGGCGCGATAGCGGCGAAGGCGCTGCTCCAGCTCCGCGAGAACGACAAGCCAGAAGAAGGGAAACCATCATGAACGTGCATCATCTGTCGCGACCTGCGGCGATCATCAAATACAGGGACGTGCCGACGAAAACGGTTGACGTCGGCGGTACGAAATTCGCCTACCGGGAACTTGGGCCCACAACCGGGGTACCGGTGATCTTTCTTACCCATCTGAGTGCGGTTCTCGACAATTGGGATCCCCGGGTCGTCGATGGTATTGCCGCAAAACGGCGAGTTATCACCTTCGATAACCGTGGTGTTGGTGCATCAGGCGGGTCCACTCCCAACACGGTGGAGGCGATGGCCCGCGACGCGATCGCCTTCATCCGGGCCCTCGGTTTCGAGCAGGTCGACCCGCTCGGCCTGTCTCTTGGCGGCTTCATCGCCCAGGCGATTGTTCAGCTGGAGCCTGATCTGGTTCGCAAGATCATACTCGCGGGAACCGGCCCGGCCGGTGGTGTCGGCATCGACAAGGTGACGTTCGTCACCATCTTCGACATGATCCGCGCCGCGCTGACCATCAAGGACCCAAAGAACTACCTCTTCTTCACCCGAAGCCCCAACGGCAAGAAGGCGGCGCGCGAGTTTCTGCAGCGATTAAAGGAACGGACCAATGACCGCGACAAGCCCATCGCGCTCGGCGCCTTCAACCAGCAGCTCAAGGCGGTCCGTGCCTTTGGCCAGGAGCGCCCTGCCGACCTGTCGCGTATCCGGCACCCGGTCCTCGTGGTGAATGGCGATCACGACAGAATGGTGCCCACCAGCAATTCCGTCGACATGGCACGGCGCTTTCCCAATGCCGAGCTGGTCCTGTACGAGGACGGCGGGCATACGGCCATTTTTCAGTATCACGACGCCTTCGTGAAAAAGGCCCTGGACTTCCTCGAGGCCTAACGGCGCTTGGTCCGATCCATCGGGTGACGACTAGCTGTCGTCTGCAACGCAAGGTTGAAGGTCTGTAGCGGACGAAGACTCCGCAGGACCTGGGTTCCTCACCCCCACCTCGCCGGGGCGAGGAACCCAAGCTTATTGTGTATCCGCATGGGCCCTGAGCTCTGCCCGCTTCTCGTCGGAGACGACGGCGAGGTCGAGCACCTTCTGCAATTCAGCCGCGTGGCGGAACGACGGCTCAGGCGGAACGCCCGTGCGCACCGCATCGACAAAGCGCTGGTAGTTGGTCGGCACCGTTCCGGCATCGAGAACCTGCCATTTGGCGTTCTCAATGTCCTCGCCCATGCACGCTTTCAACTCCGAGTTTTTCAGATTGTGCACGACCTCGATGCCGCCCTTGTCGCCATAGATGCGCAGCCGCAATTCGTTGAGATGACCGGTTGCCCAGCGGCTGGCATGGACGACGCCGAAGGCGCCGTTGCTGAAATCCAGCGCCATGGTGAAACTGTCGTTGGCGTCGAGCTCGTACTCGCCGATCCGGTTGCCGGGCGCCTTGTCGAACGACCTGAGGCGGCAGAACACATGGTCGACGTCGAGCGCCGCGCCATAGCTGGCAAAATCGAGGATGTGGATGCCGACATCGCCCAGCACGCCATTGGAGCCGTGGCCGCGCGACAGCCGCCAAAGCCATTTCGGATCGGTGCGCCAGTCGCCCCAGAATTTGGAAACCAGCCAGCTCTGCAGATAGGACGCTTCGACATGCCTGATCTGGCCGATCTCGCCGGCCAGCACCATGGTGCGCGCCTTCTGCAGCGGGGCGACGTTGCGATACGTCAAGTTGACCATGTTGATGATGCCGGCTTGCTCGGCGGCATCGGCCATTTCACTGGCCCTCTGGTAATTTTCGGCCAGCGGTTTTTCGCACAGCACCGGCTTGCCCGCCGCGATCAGCATCATGGTGGTCGGATGGTGGATGCGATCCGGCGTCACGTTCGCCACCGCGTCGAACTTGTCCCATGCGAGCGCGTTTTCCAGCGACGCGAACCGGTTGGGGATACCGTAGCTGTCCGAAAACTTGTCGACACGCGCGCGGTCGAGATCGACGGCGCCGACCAGCTCGACGCCTTCGATCTTGCTGAACTGCCTGGCGTGCTCTTCCGCCATCCAGCCGGTGCCGAGTATCAGGAGACGCATGATTCTTATCCTTAGGATGAGGCTTTATCTTGTTGTTCGACCGTAGATTTTCCGAACCGAAGCTTCGGAATAGGCGCCTAGCGAAAACCGGCTTCGCCCGCGGCATGAAGTCTTCCGCCGCGCTCGACGATCGGCTCCAGCGCCTTCTCCACCGGCACATTCGGCGCATCGAGGATGGCCGGGTTTGAGCCGAGCGGGTTGTGCGCCCATTTCACCGCGTTGCGCAGCACCTTGTGGACGGTGGCGTCGTGATAGGTCGGATAGGTCTCGTGGCCTGGCCTGAAATAGAAGATCTTGCCGGCGCCCCGACGATAGGTCAGCCCCGACCGGAACACTTCGCCGCCCTGGAACCAGGAGATGAAAACCGTTTCCAGCGGCTCCGGCACGGCGAACTGCTCGCCATACATCTCCTCGTTCTCGAGCTCGAAATACTCGCCGATCCCGGCAGCGATCGGGTGGTTGGGGCTCGTCACCCAGAGCCGCTCGCGCTCGCCGGCTTCGCGCCATTTCAGCGTGCAGGGCGTACCCATCAGCGTCTTGAATATCTTCGAGAAATGGCCGGAGTGAAGGACGATCAGCCCCATGCCTTCCCAGACGCGGCGCGCCACGCGCTCGACGACTTCGTCGGCGACGGCGCCATGGTCCTTGTGTCCCCACCACACGAGCACATCGGTTTGCGCCAGACGGTCGGCCGGCAGGCCATGCTCCGGCTGTTCGAGCGTCGCCCACGATACGGAAATTTCCGGGTCAAGCTTCAGCGCGTCGGCGATCGTCGAGTGCATGCCATCGGGGTAGATCCCCGCGACCACCTCATTGGTCCGCTCGTGGATATTCTCGCCCCAAACGACAGCGCGTATAGTCATGACATCCTCTTGATTGGTTGAAGCCGCCGCCTCGGTCCGGTCAGTCATAGTGTCCTCGGCCGCGAATGAAAACGCTTTCGAGGCCGATAATCCGTTGGAAAGCGTTCTGCTGGCACGCGGCGCAGACTAGAATCCGTTCTGTAGCGATCCTTCCCACCCCCTTCTGTCCTGCCGGACATCCCCCCAAAAGGCCCCAAAGGGGGAGATCGGATGCCACTTCGGCTTTCGACAACCTCCAACGGTGCAGATGGGCGGTAAGGACAAAGCTGCCGATCTCCCCCCTTGCCGGGGGAGATGTCCGGCAGAACAGAGGGGGGTGCTGTCCCATAGGCGCTAACTTAGGGCATGAGCGTTATCCTTGCTGCGGCGGATTGGCTTTTTCGTCGCCTCGGTGGATCGCAGACGTGGCGGATGATTTCGGCAAAGCGCGCCACGATTTTTCCCGGCCGCATCACGATCAGTATGGCGTTGAGGATTGCAGGACGCAGGAGACTATGCAGCCTCCAAAGGGACAGCGATTGCGCTGTGGGTGGTTTCATCTTCACAGGGGGGAGAGTCGAGAACGTCGGTGACGGCCTCGTCGATCATCAGCGCCAGGATCAGATGGGCTGTCAGCCAGCTTCGAGCGAGCCGCTCATCGCGTGCGGGAAGCTTATGGATACCCATTCCACTCTTGAGCCGCTTGAAGGCGAGTTCGACTTGCCAGCGCAGCCGATAGGTTTGCAGAACCTCGTCGGCCGCCAATTCATCGGCTGGGATCGACGTCAGCAGCATGACGAAGCCTGCTGCGGTGAGGGTCATCGGGTGCAGCCTCTTGCTGCCACGTCGCTGATGCCCTCGCCTTGCCGCCTTCTGTGCTTTTTGCGTGGCCTCCTCATCCTTGCGCTTGACGATGAGCCTCGCCGGCAAGAGCGGCTTGCCTCGGCTCTTGCTTGTGCGGCCTGAATGCTCCAGGAGCACGCTCATCTCGCAAACTTCACCGGGCTGCAAGGGCTCAAAGATGGCGTTCCAGTCGACCCGTTGCCCTTCGGGCGTGGTCAGCCGAACACTGTTCCAGCCCGTGCGCACGATGAAGTCGCCGCCCGCCGCCACCACCTTTTCAAGGGACGGGGTACGAGCGTAGGCGCGATCGCCGACAACGATGTCGCCTTGGCGAAGCGGAACACGAAAGAAGCCTTCACCGCCGCGAGCGTCGCTAATCTCCAGATGCGTGAACCGCGCAAGCGCAGGTTCGTAGGTGGCGTGCAGCCGCCAGTCCGTGCCGGCACTGCCGGGGTGCGAGATCGAACTGCCATCGACGACGCGCAGCCGACGCCCCGTCGCCGCGGTACTTTTGACACAAGCGTTTTCCAGCAAGGCGCCTGCGATGCAGCCAAGCCAATCGGCCGCTCCACGCAAGCGCTTCAAAAGAGCAACATCGGAAAGGCTCGCAACGTCGTTCATCCCGGCCCAGGCGGCCGCCGAGCGCAGGCTCATCCCGCCGGGGCCATAGGCCAAGGCCAGACGCAGCAATGTCGCTGCGTCCGCAACATTGCGACGACGTACCAGCGCTCCCGTCGCTCGCGCCGTCGTGTCAAGATCAACACATTGCGACAGTCTCGAGATCAGAGCCTGCCAATCGCTTTCAATCGAATCATTCCTCTGCATCTGGCCTAGGAATCACATCTCGATTCCACCAGTCTACCCCTAAGGTTAGCGCCTATGGGGTGCTGTCCCTTTTGCGCCCCGCGAACGACCTACGCGCCCCGTCCCTGCCGACGCGATCTGCATCAGCGGCTTGATCAGCCGCGCACGACGAGACGCTTGATCTTGCCCTTCTTGAAGGCGGCGAGGAAGCGGGCGTAGTCTTTGAAGGCGACGCAGCCGCTCGATTCCGCGCGGCCGCCGCGCAGCAGGTAGGTGTGGGCAAGAAAGCCGTCGCGGCCATATTTGTTTTTGCCGTCGATAGGAGTGAGGCGCAGGGCCTCCACCCCATGGAAGCGCGATTCGCGCAGCCTCAAATCGTAGGTGTGGGGCGGCGTCGGGCCGGCATTCTTCCGGTTGGCATAGCGCGGCTGGTCGGCCATCGAGCCCCGTCCCGAATGCGCCTCGAGCCGTGAGCCGTCCGGCATATAGACGGTTTTCGCCGAGATGTCGTAGACGGCGACGCCGCTGCCCACGCCGGGCCTGCTGAACAGGTTGCGGAAGGCCCCGCCGCCCGCCGGGCTGTCGGGCTTAGCATAGGCCAGCATGTCTGCGGCTTTCGACCGCTTGGCCGGCTTGCCCGGGCTGCTTTGCATGCCCGGGCTGCCCTGCATGCCCTGGCTGCCTTGCATGCCCGGGCTGCCTTGCATGCTTGGCACAGCCGCTGACGACGAATTCCTCGGCGACAACGCTGGCGCCCGGGGTATCTCGACGTGCGGAGCGGTGGCGGCCTGCACCCTGTTGGCTTTGGATGGCTGAGATTGGGCCTTGGCGGCCTTCGATGCCTGGACCTTGGGCGCTTTGGCCTTGGGTGCGTCGACCTTGGGTGCGTCGACCCCGGGCGCCTCGTCTGACTGATCGATTTCCGCATGCGGGCGAAAGGTCGGCAAGGGAACGCTGTCGGACATCTCGTCCTGCGGCGGCAGCGAGGCCATCTGCACCTCGCCCTCTTGCGACGCAGCAGGGTCAGCCGTCGTCACTTGCGGCAGCACATCGATCATCTGTTCCGGCAATGCACTCGCTAGCGCCAGTGCCAGACGGGAGGATCGTTCGATTTCCGCAACCTCGGGCCCGAAGCGCACGGACGCGGCACCGTGCTGATCAGGCACCGGCTCCGCAAAGCGCGCTGCCGTTGGCAGACTGGCGACCGCAAACGGTGCGGCCCCGCCGGAGGCGCGGGCAAAGGCGGCAGCAAGCTTTTGCGGCGACAGCGCGGCTTTCGCCACCACGCTGTCGAAGCGCGCTTGCGGCGAGATTTCTGCGACAAGCGGCGCAGTATCCGGCTGCGCTAACGGCTTGAGACGCGCCGCTTTGCCTTCATGCACGAAGTTCGCGGCGGCCTGCGCGCAACCGGCATCACACCGATCGAGCAGCGACGCCTGGCGCTGCCGGCTTGCCAGTGACGGCGCCCACGAATTGGCCCATGAACTGGCAAGCGTGCGCTGGGGATCGGCGAGCGCGATGGTGCGCGGCGCGAGCAGGCTTGGCGGAAGACTGTTGGAGGCGGCGGTGAGCGAGGTTCCCACCGAATGGAGGCCGGCCACGGTCGCCACCGACCACAGAGCGATCGCAACGCCAACAATGGGAATCGCGGCCCAGCGCAGGCCGGGCCTCATCGAAGTAACTCCAGTATCAGGATTGTCACCCCGGTTTTTCAAACGCACAAACACCATACAACCAACCTCAATCGGCCTCGCGGCATGCGGGGCTCGCAGCCGTCACAATCACAGTCGCCTAGTGCCCCCAGCACGCTTCGCGTCTGTTGCCGATTGATTCAAAAGATGGACAAACTTGGTTAACCAATCCCTCTACCGATCGCCGATTGGGCGAAGGTCGATATCAAAAAAAGCTCCCTCTACGAGTATGAAAACGGCGGAAATGCCCGCCGTATCAGGCTTTGCTGCCCGTTTTTGCCGGCCGAGTCAAGAAACCGAAAGGATTAGACCTTGCCTGGCCGGGCGCCAGCTGAAGGCCGTTTCGGGATAAAAAGCGTCGCATCACCCGTGATCGTCTGCGCGCAGGCTGCGCTGCCGGGGCCGCCTTGCATACAGGTAAATTCGCTTGTGCTAATATACTGCGGTCATGCACGTTTGTGCGCGACCAACAAAGGGAGGATGCGATGGAAACCATGACTCGCAGGTCTGCAATTGCGCTCGGCGTCACGGCCGCCGCGGTTACGCCTCTATTCGCTTTGGCGAGATCCGCAACGGCCAAGGAGTACGGCCCGAATGAGGGCAAGGAGATTGCGCCCGGCGTCAGACTGGTGGAGGTCGGCACCGGCAACTCCGACATTCCCGCCTACAAGAGCATCTCGATTGTCGACATAGTCTTTCAGCCCGGAGCCGTCGCTCCTGAAATGGTCATGGACAACGACATGGTCTGCACGATCGCTGCCGGCGAATTCACGATCAAGAAAGCGGACAAGGAATTCAAACTTAGGGAAGGCGACATGTACACTTGCGCCAAGGGCAAGACCGACGGTGCCACGAACACAAGTGCCGTGGTCGGCGTGCATCGCGTTGCGATCTTGATACCTGCCAGCGCATGACCCGAAAAATGAGGCCCGCGTCCTCCGTCGGAGGCGCGGGCCTTGTCATTGCGTGCGCACGCCTATGCGGCGCGCAGGCTTTCCGCCGGGCGCAAATTCTGGTTCATGCGGAACAGGTTCAGCGGGTCATAACGCTGCTTGATTTCCAGAAGCCGCCGATAGTTGCCGCCATAGGCTGCTTCGACCCGGTCGACCTCGTCCTCGGGCATGAAGTTCACATAGGCCGTGCCGGCGGCATAGGGCCTGGCCGCCTCGTAAACACCGCGCGCCCAGTCGATGCAGGCGCGGTCCATTTCCGGTTCGCGCCAGCGGGCGTGAACATTCATGACGAAATGCGCGCTGCGTTGCGGAAACGCTGTTGCATCCGCTGTCACGCGGCCCGCGGCACCGCCGATATGAGCGAAGAATATCTCGCATTCAGGCCCCGGAAGCCGGGGTATCGCGGCCGTGACGATCTCGATCGCGCTGTCGGAAAGCTCGGTGAAGTCATGGCTCTTCCAATAGTTGCGGGCGCCGGGCGTCAGCAACGGATCGAATGCCTGCTCCCAGCCGGTGAACGGGTTGGGGCCGACGACATCGGCAATCGGTGTGCCGATGGCGCGAAGCCTTTGCGTCGCTTTCTCGCCCTCCTGAAGGTCGCCGCAATAGCACATGGCCAGGACCAGCACCTCCTTGCCATGCCATTCGGCCGGCAGGAACGGCAGCGGCGGCGCCTGCCGCATGACCACCCAGCAGGTCAGCTCATTGGGCGCTGCTTCGAGCGCGGCGCGGTATTCCCCCAACACGTTTTCGGCATCGGCGAAGGGATGAACGACAAGCCCCGACAGCACCTGCGGACCGACTTGGTGGAGCTTGAACTCGAAAGCCGTGACGACGCCGAAATTGCCGCCGCCACCGCGCAGCGCCCAGAACAGGTCCGGATTTTCGGTCTGGCTGGCGCGCAGCAGCTTGCCGTCGGCGGTAACCACATCGGCGCAGAGAAGATTGTCGATGGTCAGGCCGAATTTCCGCGTGATCCAGCCGAAGCCGCCGCCCAGCGTCAGGCCTGAAATGCCGGTGGTCGAGTTGATGCCGATCGGCACCGCCAATCCGAAGGCCTGTGTTTCCGCGTCGACATCGGCGAGCGTCGCCCCAGGTTCCACCCATGCCCGCCGCGTCGCCGGATCGACCCGCACCGATCTCATCGGCGACAGATCGATCATCAGGCCGCCATCGCAGACAGCGCTGCCGGCGATGTTGTGGCCACCGCCGCGAACCGCGACGAGCAGCCTGTTTTCCCTGGCAAAATTGACGGCGGCGATAACGTCGGCGGCGCCGGCGCAGCGCACGATCAGCCCGGGCCGCCGGTCGATCATGGCATTCCAGATGCTGCGTGCGTCGTCATAAGCGGCGTCGCCCTCCCCCAGCACAGTGCCGCGCAATTGTGCCGAAAGCGCGTCCAGGGCAGCGGCATCGACCGTCGTCTTGCCGCGATCAAGCGTGGTGAGGCTCATGCTATCCATGGCTTTCCTCCCGATTGTTTTTGAGCCGTTTTTCCCTCCACCCGTTTCGAAGTGTGCCCTTATATTAGAAGCCGCACAAGTTCCCAGTCGCTTGCTGAGCGGTATTGCGCAACCCGCCTACTGGTTAGCTCTCATTGAGACTAGGGCCCGGGTAAAAGCCCCGCCGGCAGGCCAAGCCGAGATGGGTGCTGGATCGCCGTAAGGCGGTCTCCGTCGGTTCGATCGAGGAACTACGCAGCGGTCCACGGAGTTAGGCGTATGAGCAACCAATGCAGAGGAGAGCTCTGATGGCACCGCGCAGAAAACCCGACGATCCGTCCGAAGGCCCGACCATCGAACAGCAGGATTGGGACGCGATCAAAGGCAGTAAAATTCTACCGGACAGCGTGCCGGGAAACGGCGACATCCGTTACGACCTCGAGAAGGAGGCTGAATTGCCCGAGGAAGACGACGACAACCCGTACCAGGAAAGTGACGAGGCGCTGCCGGACGACGAGGAGGAACGCGCCATCTCACGCAACCCCTCGAAGCAAGATATCGACGAGCCGTGAACAGCAGCATTCAATAGCGGCTAATATCTCGACACGGTGATTTTGACAGGGTCGGGGCCAACTGCCCGAAGTGAAGTGACGGAGCTTAGCGCTTGTTGAGGAATACCTT
This sequence comes from Mesorhizobium sp. WSM4842, assembly GCF_055901575.1. Taxonomy (NCBI): domain Bacteria; kingdom Pseudomonadati; phylum Pseudomonadota; class Alphaproteobacteria; order Hyphomicrobiales; family Phyllobacteriaceae; genus Mesorhizobium; species Mesorhizobium sp. WSM4842. The sequence goes on along the minus strand of NZ_CM148372.1, from coordinate 3,187,705 downwards.
GGTTCGCCCATGATGCGCCGCACTTGTTAGACAAAGCCGGGAACCGGCTTTGTCTTGCCGCTTAGTTGCGCGCCCAAAGTCAGTGCCTGCGGGAAATTCCGGACAGTCGCCGCCATCAAGGTGGCGCTACCGGGACGAAGGGCAATGCCGGCAAGTGCTGCAGCGGCGTAGACCCGCGTTGAAAACAGGCTTTTCCAGGCCGCCTGATAGCGTCTGCCGGCAGCCTGCCGCCCTGCGCTTCCGCTTGGCGCGGATGCGAGTTCCGAAGCCAGCAGCCAGCCGGACTGAAGCGCCATCGAGATGCCCTCGGCGATGATAGGATGAGACTCTCCGGCTGCATTGCCGACGCGGAAGATGTCCCGTTCGTAGCAGGAGCGAATTCCCGGCCGGATCGGTCCTGCGGCAAGCCATGCACCGTCGGCGTGAGCTGACTCCAGGGCATCCCTGACACCCCGGCACGATTCCATCAGATGACGGGAGACCGCATCGGCGGCCGACAAATGGCTCTGGTGGTTGGGTTGTTTGCGCAACCGTGCGAGCATATCGCGCCGAATGCAGCACGAGATCGACAGTCGGCCATGATCTGCCGAAACCATGCCACCATAACCGCCGGGGAATACCAGCAGAGGCATCAAATCAGGCGCCAGGGACGACCCGATGAAATGCGCCTTGAAGCCGAGCAGGTCCGAAGGGCGGTTGGTCTTCCCGAGCTGACTGGGCAGCGGTCCTGGCTCCCAGGAGCCGTGTGCGGCGACAATCACCGGCGCACGCAGCATCGTCGTTTCGTTTCCGGCTTGAATTCGCACCATTTGCATCTCGCCATCCCGATCGATGGCGACGGCTCGACAAGGCTGAAAGATTTCGACGCCCGCCGATCGCGCCGCCTGCAGAAGCAGATAGTCGAGAATGTCCCGGCCAAGCGCCCGGCCGAAACCATCTTTTTTCTCGCGGGGCCCATCTTTTGCAGGTGGCATTGGCGCCTCGGCGCAGGTCTCGCCGGAAAAGAAGCCGACGCGGCGGATTTCGGGGCCGGCATTGGCACGCCAGGCATCGCCGATTTCCAGCTGGTCCAGAAGCGCAAGATTGCTTGCCGATATATATTCGCCGCAGACCTTGTGGCGCGGGAACACGCTCTTTTCCACAATAGCCACGGCCCATCCGCGCCGGGCCAGCGTCAGCGCGACGGACGTGCCCGCCGGGCCGGCGCCTATGATGATCGCGTCATGGGTCGACAATCGCGTCATAGGTCATGACCGGCGCTGGCGCCGACGAAAATGTGGGAAAAAACGCCGGCGCGCCGTTCCTCGACCGGTTTGCCGTTTGCTGCGAGCCAGAGACCGGAAAGCTCGTTGCCGCGAAAGCCGGCACGCACACTTTGAGCCGCGTCGTTTCGTGTGACATCATTGGCGCCGATTGCCGGCAGAAAACGGGTCGCGGCCAACGCCAGTTTCGTCCGCGACGGCTCTGTCGCCAACAGCAGCGGGGCCTTCGGCGCCATCAGCGAAAACAGACGCACGAGCTCGGCATCGTCGAAATGATGCAGAAACAGATTGACGGTGATCGCGTCGAACCGCGTGCCCTCGTTCTTTCCTGCCCAGTCGAAGACATCGGCGGTGACGCCTTCGAGCGTCCATCCCAGCCCGTCGAAATCACCGCGCAATTGCGCGGTGATGAGGTCGATGCGGTCGAGCATTACCAGTTCGACCCCGGGCCATTGGCCGGCCATGCGCCGCGCTACCGCCAGCATGAAGGAGCCATCGCCGGCGCCGATCTCCAGAATCCGGCGTGGCGGCCTTGGCACAAATTTCTGGAGCAGCGACGCCATGATCTTCGCCTGAAACATCAGCACGTTGATGCGACGGAGGTCGCGGCGCGCGGCCAGCGCTCGCGGATCGTCGCCCGCAAGTCCGTCGAGGATTTCCGGCGCAAGCTGGCGGTGCTCCAGGCCGCTCATGACACCGTGCGGAAAAGCATGGTTTCGGCCGTCAGCCCGGGTCCGAACGACATGCCGCAGCCGAGCAGGCCTGGTGGCGACTTCAACATCTCTCTCATCACGAACATGACGGTCGCGGACGACATGTTTCCATATCGGCGCAACACCTCGCGCGACGGCTCAAGCGCGGTGGGTGCAAGGTTCAGGGCCCGTTCGACGGCGTCGAGAACCGAACGTCCACCCGGGTGCACGGCCCAGAGGTCGATCGCCTCGGTCGGCCGGTCGCCGAGGATGGCGTCCTGGTTGCTCCGCAACGCTTCATGGATCGCTGCCGGGACCTGGCCGGAAAGAACCATTTCGAAACCGTGGTCGCGAATGCTCCAGCTCATCAGGTCCCGCCGCTCGTCCGCCACGATACAGTAAAAGCTTTCGAGCTCGATGCCGTGCGGCTCGGCGGTGACGAGCGCAGCCGCACAGCCGTCGCCCCAGAGGCAGAACGACAGCAGCTTTTCCAGCTCGCTGGTTTCGCGCAGATGCATCGTGCAGAGTTCGACATTGACCAGGAGGATCCTGGCGTGCGGGTCCGAGCGGACGATATGGCGGGCAAGCTTGAGGCCGTTGATCGCCGCGTAGCAGCCCATGAAACCAATCATCGTGCGTTCGACCCTTTCCGGCAGGCCGCATCGCGCAACCAGCTCCAGGTCGATGCCCGGCGCTGTAAAACCGGTGCAGGTTGTGACGATGAGGTGGGTGATGCGGGAAGCGCCGCCACGAAGCTCCAATCCGTCGACGCCTTTTTGCGCCAGAACAGGTGCGGCTTCTCCGAACATTGCCATTCTCTCGGCCGTTCCAGGAAAGGCGCCCCGGATGAACCTCCCGGCCAGATCTGCTGATGGTCCTTCGGGGTCGCCGGCAGGAGCAAAGCAGGAATAGCGGTGCTCGATGCCGGCAAGGTCAGCCATGCGTTTGAAAATTCTTCGGCGATCGGCCGCAAGCATGGAGGCCGCGAAACGCAGATAGAATTGATGAACCTCGTGCTCCGGCACCGCTGTCGCGATCCGGTTGATATACGCTTTGGCCGGCATATTCTGTCTCCTCGGCGTTGTGCACGGTATATTTTGGGGCCACCGCCGGAGGTTGTTTGGTCATCAGCACCAGATGTGGACATCAGGTTTTGAGTGTTATTCGATGAACGTTTCAGAGAACTGATTTCATCCCGAGGTTCAGCATGTGCTGTTTGCCAGGCTATGCTTCGGTTCGCCGGCACTAGGAACATAGGCAACATCACCGAGGCGTCCACCGAAGAGCCCGCGCTTCGGGCCGAGACGCCATTGCGTCCGGCCCTCGCTGGGCGCGGTCTTTTTGCTGATCGATGGAACATTAGCGAATACTAACAGTTGTAAGGTGACAGCGAATATCTCCAGGATATTGGCTGCTGGGGCCTGTACCCCGGTCGGCCCGCGCTCCTCCAGAGGCGCGGGCTTCCCCGATCCTAAGAACAATTGCCGGCTTGAAGCCCACAAGAACGCCGTTCGCCGCAAATTATGGCCAGCTGCCATAAGGCTCGCGGGAAAGACAAGGAGAGCTGTCATGAACAATATCATCTGGCTGGTCGGGGCCGTCGTTATCGTAATAGCGATACTCAGCTTCCTTGGTCTTCGTTAATAGTCGCCTTTAGCGAAAATCCGACGCCCGAGTAGGCAGTTACTTGGGTCGACTCTGGACCCACATGGGGTCTGCAGGCGCAGCAGCTATCCGCGCTAACGACCCGCTCCTTCACGGGCGAAGTTCCCTTCCCGATCCATACCCTCCAAGACCCAGCGCTCTCATCTGACGCCGCGTCTCCTGCCTTGAGCGGGTGACGTCCGCATCCGCTCGACTTTGCGTCGTTTCGCATGGTCCCAATCTACCGCTCGAGCCCTTTCCCGGCTGAGAGGGGCTGTGGCGCGTGAAAATCACCACAGCGGTTGACCATCCAGCAGATGGAAGGTCTATTTTCCATGCAAACGGAGATTTTCATCATGAACATTGGCATCGCATCCGAAAAATCCGGCCTGCCGTCCAAGACGATACGCTACTACGAGGACATCGGGCTTTTGCGCCCGGCCCGGACAGACAATGGGTATCGTGACTATTCGGTAGCCGACATCCACCGCCTCCGGTTTCTGCAGCGCTCGCGCAGCCTGGGTTTTTCGGTCGACGAATGCCGCCAGTTGCTGTCGCTCTATCAAGACAAGGACCGCGAGAGCGCCGACGTCAAATCTATCGCAGAAGCCAAGCTGCGGGAGATCGACAGGAAGCTCGCCGAACTCGTGGGATTGCGCAGCCTGCTTCATCATTTGGTCGAGCACTGTCAAGGCGACGAGAGGCCGGACTGCCCGATCATCGACGAATTGGCGGGAGAGGGCATGGTTCAGTGAAGTGGACCGCCGTGGTGATGCTGTCGCTTGCCTGCGCCTCCGCGGTGGTGGCCGCGGCCGGACCTGACCCAATCGTCGCGACGCGCCAGTCCTCGATGAAGGAGATGGCCGCTGCCGCAAAGACGATCGCCGGGATGTTCGATGGCAAGCTGGCCTATGACGCTGCGGCGTTCAAGGCGGCGACCGAGACCATCCGCGCCCGCACCGGCCCTGCCCTCATTGCGGAATTTCCCAGCGCGACATTGGGTGCGCCTTCGGGCGCCAGGTTGGAAATCGACCAGGCCCGTTCGGAATTCGAGGCGCTGGCCCGTCACATCGGGACGCTGGCCAGCACGCTGGCCGCCAAGGCCGAGCGGGCGCCCGCCAGCATCACCGACGACATGAGGATGGGTTCCGGCCCGGCAATGGGCGGCGGCAGCCTGCTGGGCAAGCGGCCGGCAGCGGCAGAAGCCGATCCTGCCATTGCTCCCGCCGAGCACCTCCTGCATCTTATCCTGCAGGATTGCTCAAGCTGTCATTCGAAGTTCCGGCAGAAGGTCCTGTGAAGCGATCAACTGCCGATGTCGGCGCTGCCCCTCACCTGCCTGCCGGCATCCTCTCCCCGTAAACGGGGAGAGGGGACGCTCTCGTCGATGATTTCGCCAATCCGCAGCGTTGCAGAAAGAGCGCCAAGGCTGCGGCCAGCGGGCTTCTCCCCGTAAACGGGGAGAAGGTGCCGGCAGGCGGATGAGGGGCAGCGCAAACCTGAAGCGATTGCCTTAGCTTCAATCGACGAGCACAGCGACCACGGCGGTGCAGTCACCCGCCTTGACCAGTCCGGGAAAATGCCGCGCGGCCAATAGACCCGACATCGTCGCCCTGATCTCCTGAGGTGCGGCACCTGTGCGGCCGATGGAGTGGATGCGCGCCAGGACCTGGCCCTCTTCGACGGGCTCGCCGAGATCGATCATCGTTTCGATCATCCCGTCGTCCTCGGCGAACGAGAAGCAATCGCCCGACGGCATGTCCAGCCAGCGGGTCGGCTGCATCTCGACTGCACCGGCGACAATGCCGGCATGGCGCAGCACATTGAGCACGCCGCGACGCGCGATCCGCACCGTTTCGGCGCGGGAGGTGCCGCCGCCGCCAAGCTCGGTGGTGATGAACAGCTTGCCCATCTCTTCGGCGGCAGTGTCGAACATGCCGACCGCGTCGATTTCCAGCATCTTCATCGACCACGGCGCCGAGAACGCCTCGACCGCGGCGAAGCCTTTCGCCTCCAACACCTTGTCGGGCCGGATATGGGCGGCGCAGAACGGCACGAAGTCGAGCGTCTTGCCGCCGGAGTGGAAATCGAGCGCGATGTCGGTGCGCGGCAGCAGTTCGCGCTGGAAGTAATCGGCGATCTTCTCGGTCACCGTGCCGTCGGGCCGGCCGGGAAAGCTGCGGTTCAGGTTGCCCTTGTCGATCGGCGAGGTGCGGGTGCCGGCGCGGAACGCCGGGTAGTTCATCGCCGGCACGATGATCACCGTGCCGCTGACTTGCTTCGGATCGAGCGTGCGGGCGAGATCGTAAAGCGCCAGCGGCCCCTCATATTCGTCGCCATGATTGCCGCCGGTGAGCAACGCGCTCGGCCCGTTGCCGTTGCGGATCACGCAGATCGGGATCATCACCGATCCCCAGGCGGAATCGTCACGGCTGTAAGGCAGCCGCAGGAAACCGTGCTGCACGCCGTCGCGGTCGAAATCGACGGTCGGCGTAATCGGTGATGGGCGAAGGCTGGACATCGGGCTCAATTCTTCACCACAAGCTTGCGCGGCACATTGGCCAGGCACTCGACGCCGGTCTCGGTGATCAAAATGGATTCGGTGATTTCGAGCCCCATCGTCTCCAGCCACAGGCCGGTCATGAAATGGAAGGTCATGCCGGGCTTCAGCTCGGTGCGGTCGCCGGGGCGCAGGCTCATCGTGCGTTCGCCCCAGTCCGGCGGATAGGAAAGCCCGATCGGATAGCCGGTGCGATTGTCCTTGACGATGCCGTATTTCTTCAGCACGGCGAAGAAGGCATTGGCGATGTCCTCGCAGCTGTTGCCAGGCTTTGCCGCGGCCAACCCCGCTTCCATGCCTTCCAGCGTCGCCTTTTCGGCATCGAGGAATTCCTGCATGGGTTTGCCAAGGAACACCGTCCGGGAAAGAGGACAGTGATAACGGTTGTAGCAGCCGGCGATCTCAAAGAAGGTGCCCTCGCCCGATTTCATCGGCCTGTCGTCCCAGGTCAAATGCGGCGCCGACGCATCGGCGCCCGACGGCAGCAGCGGCACGATCGCCGGATAGTCGCCCCCAATCTTTCCGTCTGGCCCGTCGACGCCGCGGGTGCCGGCATCATAGATCTCGGCGACCAGATCGCATTTGCGCATGCCGACTTCGATCTTGTCGACGATGCGCTGGTGCATCGCTTCGACGATGCGGGCGGCCTTGCGCATATAGTCGATCTCGGCCGGGCTCTTCACCGCGCGCTGCCAATTGACGAGTGCCGTGGCGTCGACGAAGCGGGCATTGGGCAGATGTTTCTGCAGCGAAGCGAAGGCAGCGGCCGAGAACCAGTAATTGTCCATCTCGACACCGATGGCGAGCTTGCCCCAGCCGCGATCGGCCAGCACCTGCGGGAGAAAATCCATCGGGTGGCGTTCGGTCGACTGCACATAGTGGTCGGCATAGCCGACGATGTTGTCGTGCGCGAGATAGGCGGTGCGCTTGGCGCCGTTCGCGTCCTGGCCGCGCCCGTACCACACCGGTTCGCCCGACGGCGGCACGATGACAGCCTGGTGCACATAGAACGACCAGCCATCATAGCCGGTCAGCCAGGCCATATTGGACGGATCGCTGACAACAAGCAGATCGACGCCCTTGGCCTCCATGGCCTTCCGTGTCTTGGCGAGGCGGTCCGCATATTCGCCGCGCGAGAATTTCAAATTAGGCTGCATTGTTCTTGGTCCTCGTTTGTTGGGCCTTGCGGCCAGCATCAGCTTTCGAAAATCGTACCGGTGTTGGCCGCCCGGGCACGGTCGCGGGCGAGCGTGGCGATCGCCGTGTCCTGCACGCCGGTGCCGGTCAGGTCGGCGATGGTGATGTCGCTGGCCGAGCGCCGGCCATGTCTTTCGCCGGCGATGATCTGGCCGAGTTCGGTAATCTCGGCATCGGCCGCCATCACGCCCGTCGCGATGGCATGATGCAGTTCGCCCAGCAGCCGCGTCTGTTTCGCGCTGTCGGCGACGTAGAGATCGGCCATGCGCAGGATCGCCGGCGCGATCTCGTTCTTGTGCTCGGCGTCCGAGCCCATAGCGGTGATGTGCTGGCCAGCGGAGATGAAGCCGGCCTTGATCAGCGGCTCGGTCGACGGCGTCGTGGTGACGATGATGTCGGCGCCGGCCGCCGCCGATGCCGCATCGGGGTCCGCACGCACGACGATGCCCAGCTTTTCGCCCAATGTGTCCGCCGCGGCTTCGGCCTTGGCGGCGTCCCTGGCCCAGATGCGGGCCTCGGCGATCGGCCGCACCAGCATAAGCGCCTCGAGCTGCAGCCCCGCCTGGACGCCGGCGCCGAAGATCGCGGCGATCGAGGAGTCCGATCGCGAAAGGTGTTTAGCCGCGACCGCTCCGGCGGCGGCGGTACGGATGTCGGTCAAATAGCCGTTGTCGAGCAGCAGAGCGTCGACCAGCCCTGTTTTTGACGACAGCAGCACCATCATGCCGTTGACGCTTGGCAGGCCGAGCTTCGGATTGTCGAAGAAGCCGGGACTGATCTTGATCGCAAAACCGTCGATCCCAGGCACATAGGCGGTCTTGACGTCGACCTCGCCGCGATGCTCGGGAATGTCGAGCCGCAGGATCGGCGGCATCGCCACCGGCAAGATAGCGAGCGCTCGGAACGCATTTTCGACGCAGGCGACGGCATCGAGATCGAGCTTCACGATCCCGCGCAGTTCGGCTTCGGTGAGTATCGTCATCCGGCCCATGCGGCGCTCTCCTCAATGGCTTCGCCACAGATGATTTTCCTGTGCAGCGTCATGTCGATGTTGCGGCCCGACAGAATGAGCACTGTGGTGCCGCTCGCCCTGACCTTGCCGGCAAGCACGGCGGCGATGCAAACCGCGCCGGCGCCTTCGACGATCTCGCGCTCCTGTTCATAGGCATGGCGGATGCCGGCGGCGATCTCGTCCTCGCTGAGCAGGATTACGTCGTCGAGCAGGTCGCGGCACATCGAGAAGGTCAGCCGGTTGTCGAGGCCGACGCCGCCGCCGAGCGAATCCGCCAGCGTTGGCAGTTCCTCGACCAAAACTGGATGTCCGGCGTCGAGGCTCGCCTTCATTGCCGCACCCCGCGCCATCGAAACGCCGAGGACCTTCGTGCCGGGGCTGACGCCCTTCACGGCAGCGGCGACACCAGCCGCCAGCCCGCCGCCTGACAGAGGCACCAGCACGAGGGCGGCGTCCGCAACCTGCTCGATGAGCTCCAGCCCAAGCGTGCCTTGCCCGGCGATGATATCAGGATGGTCGAAGGGCGGCAGCATGACCAGTCCCTCTTCCGCGACCAGCCGGTCGACCTCCTGCTGCGCATCGTCCTGGCTGTTGCCGACGATACGGATCTCGGCGCCAAGCCGGCCGATTTCGTCGAGCTTATTCTGCGGCACCAGTCGCGACATGCAGATCGTCGCACGCATGCCTTCGAGCTTTGCCGCATGAGCCAGCGCCCGGCCGTGATTGCCGGTCGAGGCGGCGACCACGCCGCGCGCCTTCTCCTCGGCGTTCAGCGAAGCAATGGCGTTCGAGGCGCCACGCAACTTGAAGCTGCCGGTGGTCTGCCGATGTTCGAGCTTGAGATAAACGGGCGTGCCCAAGTGCCCGGAAAGACTCGGGGAAAGCATAGTCGGCGTGCGCTCGACCTTGCCTGCGACGCGCTCGCGCGCGGCGCGGATGTCGGAGAGGGTGATAGGCGCAAGTGTCATTGGCATCATTGTCCCAACGGCAGCGTCATCAGACGGCCGAATTCGGCGCGCGGCTCGTCGTCGCCGCAAAGCCGCAGGCAGTTCCAGGCCGTTGCCTGGTTGCTGGTCACGACCGGACGGCCGATCGCCTCTTCCATGCCGACCATGGCAAGTGCGGCCCGCAGCGCCGTGCAGGAGACGAACAGCGCGTCCGCCTGCGCATCGGTCGCCTCGCGCGCCAGATCGACCAGCGCCGCCGGCGCAATCCGCGCCATCTCGCGGTCGTCGTCGAAGCCGAGACAGGTGAAGCTGGCGATCTCGAAACCGTGCGCTGCAAAATAGACGGACATCGGCCGGCTGGTCTCGACCGTGTAGGGAGTAAGAATGCTGATCGTCCTGGCGCCCAGCGCCTTCAAGCCACGCACCCCTGCCATCGGCGGTGTGACCACGGGCACGCCGGGCTTGGCCGCCTGCATCGCCGCCTCGATCTCGGCATCGCCGATGACCACGGAGGCCGAGGTGCAGGAATAGCAGATCGCGTCGAGCGGCTCATCGGGCAGGATGAGCGCGGCGCCCGCCGTCAGCGACGGCTGCATCCTGCGCAAATTCTCCGGCGTCGTCGGATTGGCGTAGGGAATGCGCGCGACATAGACGCCGATCCGCTCGCTTGCCACCATGCGGCGAAAATCCGGTTCGGTCGTATGGTCGGTGGCAAGGATGATCAATCCGATGCGCTTTTCCAGCGGACGCGCGTTGAGCGCCGGCCGTGTCGGCGTCAATCTGATTTCGGGCAAGTGTTTCATGAAAGACTATCTCTCGATCTTGCCGTAGCGGCGTTCCAGCCAGCGCAGCAGTACGACCGAGAATAGGCTGATAACGAGGAAGAAGGCGCCGACCAAGGTCATCGGCTCGACATAGCGGTAATAGGTGTTGGCGACGCTCTTGGCCTGGTTCATCAGTTCCAGCACGGTGATCGCCGACAGCAGCGGCGTCTCCTTGAACATCGCGATGAAGTAGTTGGCAAGCGCCGGGATCATCGGCGGAATCGCCTGCGGCATGATGATGTGGGTCCAGGTCTGCCTCGCGTTCAGATTGCAGGCCTTGGCGGCTTCCCACTGGCCGCGCGGCACATTGTCGATGCCGGCGCGATAGACTTCGGCCGTGTAGGTGCCGTAATGCAGGCCGAGGCCGATGACGCCCGCCACCAGCGGCGGCAGCAGGATACCGAAGTCCGGCAGCACGTAGAAGATGAAGTAGAGCTGCACCAGCAGCGGCGTGCCGCGAATGAACTCGGCGAGGAAGCCGACGGTGCGCGACAAGCCCTTGTTCGGTGAGCGCCGCGCCAGGGCGATGGCCAGCCCCACGATCGCGGCCAGGACCGAGCCGAGCAGTGTCGCCAGGATGGTGATCTTCACGCCCTGGATCAGCGTCGGCATGATCTCCCAGACGAAATTCCAATCCCACTCCATTATGAGGCCCGATCCATCAGACGCGCACCCCATCGAGGCCGCGCGCCATGCGGCGTTCCAGCGAACGCACACCCCAGGATATGATCAGCGCAAGGGCGAAATAGATGACGAGAATGGTGGTGAACGGCACCAGCGTATTGCCGGTCTGCGAGCGCACCACCTGCGCCTGGAAGGTCAGGTCGGTGAGCGAGATCAGCGAAACGACGGCGGTGGCCTTGAGCAATTCGATGGCGTTGTTGCCGAAGGTCGGCAGCATGACCAGCAGCGCCTGCGGCAGGATGACATGGCGCATGGCTTGCCAGCGGCCGAGATTGAGCGCGGTGCAGGCCTCGTACTGTTCGCGGCCGATCGACTGGATGGCGCCGCGCACCACCTCCGCCCCATAGGCGCCGACATTGAGGCCAAGCGCCAGCACGCCAGCCTGCAGCGGCGTCAGCGAAATGCCGATGAAGGGCAGCACGAAATAGGCCCAGAACAGCTGCACGAAGATCGAGGTGCCGCGGAAGAATTCGATATAGGCGGTGGCCAGCGCCCGAATCGCGAAAAACCGCGACAGCCGCCCCAGCCCGGCGAGAAAGGCCATGATCAGGGCAAGCACCGACCCCATCAGCGTCAGCTCGATGGTAACAAGCGCTCCCTGCAATATCAGGCCGAAATAGCCGGACCATTGGGTCATGAAGTCAAGAGTTTCCAAAGTTTACAGTTGTGCGAGGCGGTAGTCCTGGCCCCTTCTCTCCGTCCACGGGGAGAAGATGCCGGCAGGCAGATGAGGGGCAGAGCCAATCCGGCAGAACTGGCGCAGCCCCTCATCCGGCCTTGTTTGTGCATGTCGTTATCCCAAAACCGCTGCGCACTTTTGGGCGACATGCATTCGGGCCACCTTCTCCCCGTGAACGGGGAGAAGGAAAAAGGCCCTACTTCGCCGAGCAGAGCTTGTCGCGGCTCGTCGACATCGCTGCTGCTGCCGAGAAGCCGTAGGGCTCGATGATCTTGGCGAATTCGCCGGACTCCTTCAGCTTGGCCAGTTCGACGTCATAGGCGTCGCGCAACGCCTCGTCGCCCTTCTTGAAGGCCGCGCCGTCGCAATAGACCGGTGCGCCGACCACCGGGGCGACGACTTCGAGGTTCGGATCGTTGGCCTTCTTGACCAGATCGTTGATCGACAGCACCGGCAGCGAATAGGCGTCGATGCGGCCGTCCTGCAGCATCTTCAAGCCGCTCTGGCCGTCCGGCACGACGATGACGCGATCACGCGGCACGCCGGCAGTGAGCGCCAGCTTCTCCTCGGTGCCGCCGCCCGGCGCCCCGATCGTCGCGGTGGCATCCTTGGCGACATCCTCATAGCTCTTGAAGCCCTTCGGGTTGCCCTTCTTGACCAGCATCGCCTCGGCGTCGCACAGCACCGGCTCCGAATAAGCGACCGCCGCGCAGCGCTCCGGTTTCATGAACAGGCCGGCGGTGACGACGTCGAAACGGCCCGCCTGCAGGCCGGGGATCATGGCGCCATATTCCGAGATCGAGGCGACGATGTCGTTGACGCCGAGGCGCTTGAAGATTTCACGCGCCACGTCGGGCGCCGCACCCGAAACCTTGCCGTCGGCCGCTACCGCCGTATAGGGCGGTTCATTGGCGATGGCGACGCGGGCGAAGCCCTGTGCCTTGAGCTCTTCGAGCTTGCTGTCGTCGGCCGATCCCGCGGTCGAGGCGGCCAGAATCGCGGTCAGTGCAACACCGGCCACGCCGGCCAGAATGCCAAGTTTCTTCATTGTTCCCAACTCCTTGCTTCTCTTCTTGGTTCGCTTTGGTCGAGACGGCTTCGCCGCCCCTTGAGGACGGCGTTGCCGCCTTGGCATGGCAGTCAGACGCGATGTCCGGCCGCGATGATCTTCTTCAGGAAGCCTTGCGTGCGCTCCTGCTTGGGATTGCGGAAAATCTCGTCGGGCTTGCCTTCTTCGACAATCTTGCCGCGGTCGAAGAACAAAACCCGGTCGGCGAAATCATGGGCAAAACCCATTTCGTGGGTGACGAGCAGCATGGTCATGTCGGTCTCGGAGCAGAGCCGCCACAAAACATTCAGCACCTCCTCGACCAGTTCCGGATCGAGCGCCGATGTCACCTCGTCGAACAGCATGATCCTGGGCTGCAGCGCCAGTGCCCGGGCGATCGCCACACGCTGCTTCTGCCCGCCGGAAAGCTGCGCCGGCATCGCTTTGGCCTTGTCGGCCATGCCGACCATGTCGAGCAGTTCCATCGCCCGTTTTTCGGCGGCGGCGCGCGGCATGCCCTTGGTCAAGATCGGCGCCAGCGTGACGTTGTCGATGACGCTCTTGTGCGGAAACAAGTTGAACAGCTGGAAGACCATGCCGATCTTCTGGCGCATTCTTGCCAGATGCCGTTCGTCGGCGGCCAGCAACTGGCCGTTGCGCTCCATGTGGTAAAGCTGCTCGCCGTCGATCTGGATGTGGCCGCTGTCGATCCGCTCCAGCGTCATCAGGATGCGCAGGATCGTCGTCTTGCCCGAGCCGGACGGGCCGATCAGCGCCAGCTTCTCGCGCGGCATGACCTGCATCGACAGGCCGTCCAGCACCTTGAAGGTGCCGAAGCTTTTCGAAATGCCGTCGATCTTGATGATGGGCGCGGACAATGAATTCCCCGTGCTGGAGAAGCTTGGTGCCTTCAACGATGCGGAACGCGCCAAATCATGTCAATCAGAAAATAATCTCATGACAATGTTTCTGGCTCCGCACAATTTCGCGGCAATGTCTGCCTAGATCGCCAGCAGGAGATGCTCCGGATCGCCGAGCAGAAGTTTGGTCACAACGCTCAGGCCGGCGCGCAGTTCCCCTTCGGTAGTCGAGCCCAGCGAGATCCGAACCGCTGGCTGCCAGGGCGCCGCCGAGATACGGAACGATGTGCCTGGTGCGATCGCCACGCCCTGCAGGCGGGCCTGCGCGACGAAGCTTTCCTCGGCGCGGTCGCCGGGCAGCTGCAGCCACAGATGCAATCCGTCGCGATGGACACGATAGTCGACCCCGGCAAGCGCCTGGGCGGCGATCTCCTGCCGTCGCCGCAGCGCTAAACGTTGCCAGCGGACGAGCTCCATCGCCGTGCCGTCGGCCACCCATTTTGTCGCGATCTCGGCCACCAGCGGCGTCGCCATCCAGTTGGAGACGAGATGGCGGTTGGCGACGGCGGCGGCATAGCGGTCGGGTGCCGCGAGATAGCCGATGCGCAGGCCCGGCACCACGATCTTGGTGAAGGAGGTGACGTAGAGCGTGCGCTCGGGTGCGAAGGCGGCGATCGGCGGCGGACGGCCCTCGACCAGCGGGCCGAGCACGTCGTTCTCGATGATGGCGATGTCATGCCGGCGCGCCACCACAGCGATCTGCTCGCGCCGCGCGACATCCATAAGCGTTGCGGTCGGGTTAATCACCGAGGGCTGCACGAACACGGCGCGGATGTCGGAAAGCCGGCACGCCTCGTCCAGCGCCTCCGGGATCAAGCCGTTGTCGTCGATCGGCAGGCCCTCGAGGTTGAAGCCGAGATAGCGCGCCAGCGGGATCAGCGTGTGGTGGCCGATCGCCTCGGTGGCGACGGTCGAACCGGGCGGCGCCACGCTCATCAGCGCCACCGTCATGCCGGCCGTGGCGCCGTTGGTCAGGCTGACATTCTGCGCGGACACGTCGAGACCGCAGTGCCGCAGCCATTCGACCGCCACCGCGCGGTGGCGTGGGAACACCATGTTCGGTCTGAACGACAGCGCCGAACTCGACGGCAGGTTTTCGGCAAGCCAGCCCAGCGCCTGCTTCAGCCGCTCCAGATGCATCGGCTCGCAGACCGGCTTCAGGATCGAGAGGTCGATGACCTCGCCAAGGCGTTCCGGCAGATAGGGCGGCTCCGGCTCGCGGCGCTGCGTCTGCACGAAGCTGCCGCGGCCGATCTCGCCGGAGACCAGGCCCCGGCGGATCAGTTCCTCATAGGCGCGGCTGACTGTCTGCACCGAAAGCTCCAATTCGTCGGCCAGCCGGCGATGCGTCGGCAGCCGCGCGCCATTGGCCAGCCGCCCATCATGGATGGCGCGCGCGAACTGGTCGGCGAGCGATTGATAGGCCGGCCGCCGGATGAGCGCGGGATCTGGACGCCACAATGTCATGACATATTAGAGATCGAAATCAGTGCAATTGACAATCGAAATAATGCGCCGTCATGGTGTCGGGGACAAAAAAGTGGACGCTCATGGCCGCACCGAAACTCGATCAGATCGACCTGAAAATCCTCGACGCGGTCCAGCGCGACGGGCGCATCACCAAGCTGGCGCTCGCCGAAAAGGTTGGCCTGTCGCCGACGCCGTGCTGGATGCGGCTGCGCAAGCTGGAAAAGGCCGGCATCGTCTCCGGCTATCACGCCAAGGTTGCGATGCGCGCCGTCGCGCCGGTCGCAACAGTCCTGATGGAGGTGACGCTGGCCAGCCACCGCCAGGCCGATTTCGACCGTTTCGAGCGCGTCATCCGCGACGTCCCCGAAATCGTCGCCTGCTGGTCGGTGGGCGGCGGCGTCGACTATCTGCTGAAAGTGATGGCGCGCGACATCGACGCCTACCAACGGTTGGTCGACGCCCTGCTCGAACGCGAGATCGGCATCGACCGCTATTTCACCTACATCGTCACCAAGACGGTGAAGGAGGAGATTGTCTTGTCGGTGGCCGACCTGCTGCCGGCACAGTCGTGAGGTCTGAGCAAATCACAAAGAGCCCCCTCATCCGGCCGCTTCGCGGCCACCTTCTCCCCGGCGGGGAGAAGAGGCTGGCGCCGGCGCTGGCGATCTCCTCTCCCCTCGGGGAGAGGTCGGATTGCCCCGAATTGCCCTTTGCAATTCGGTTGGCAATCCGGGTGAGGGGGCACTTCCCCAATGCGATAGCCCAGCCTAAAGCTGGACAGATTGTCTGTCCGAGCAGATGAATAGAGACGATCTCTCTACGCGCGGGCGCAGAAACAGCCTCTCTGTCTGGGCCGCGCGACTAGTCTTCCCGTTATCCACTCCGAACCGGGAGACCTCGAACATGTCCGCGCATTTTGCCCGCCCACAACGCCACGAAGCGCTTGACCGTCTCGCCGACCGCCGGCTGCTGCGCGAACTCGCCTATGTCGACGGCCACTGGACGGCGAGTGAGGCCGCCGAGAGTTTTGAGGTGACCGACCCTGCTACAGGCGCCACCGTTGCCTGGGTTGCCGCGCTCGATAGCAGGCAGACAACCAAGGCGATCGACGCGGCATCCCGCGCCTTTCCCGCCTGGCGCGCAGCGCTCCCGCAGGAACGCGCAAGAATCCTGCGAAAATGGTTCGACCTGATCATCGCCGCCAAGGATGATCTGGCGCTGCTGATGACGCTCGAACAGGGCAAGCCGCTTAGGGAAGCGCTTGGCGAGATCGACTACGGCGCCTCCTTCGTCGAGTGGTATGCCGAGGAGGCAAAACGCCTCAACGCCGAAAGCGTCACCAGCCATTTGCCGAACGCCGAAATGATGGTGCGGCGCGAACCGCTTGGCGTCGTCGGCGTCGTCACGCCATGGAATTTTCCCGCGGCCATGCTGACCCGCAAGGCCGCGGCCGCCCTTGCCGCCGGCTGCACGATCGTGGCGCATCCTTCCTCGGAAACGCCGCTGTCGGCGCTGGCGCTGGCCGAACTCGGCGAACGCGCCGGCCTGCCGGCTGGCGTCTTCAACGTTCTCACCGGCAAGGCTTCGACCATCGTTGGGCGGATGTGCGAAGACGCTCGCGTCCGGGCCATGAGCTTCACCGGCTCGACCGAGATCGGCAGGCTTATCGCCGCGCAAAGTGCGCCGACGATGAAGCGGCTGGTGATGGAGCTTGGCGGCCATGCGCCGCTGATCGTCTTTGCCGACGCCGATCTCGACAAGGCTGTGACCATCGCCATCGATGCCAAATTCGCCACTTCCGGCCAGGATTGCCTCGCGGCCAACCGCATCTATGTCCAGCGCCCGATTTATGATCGTTTCTGCGCCTCCTTCGCCAGACGCATCGAGACGCTGCGGACAGGCAATGGCCTGGCTGATGACACTGATATTGGGCCGTTGATGCACGAGCGCGGCGTCAAGAAGGTCGAGGAACAGGTCGCCGATGCGCTCGCCCATGGCGCACGCTGCCTCACGGGTGGCAAACGCGATTCTGCAGGACCGCTGTTCTATCGGCCGACCCTGCTCGCCGATGTCACCGACGACGCGCTGATCATGCGCGAGGAAACTTTTGGTCCGGTCGCCGCCGTGACGCCCTTCGACAGCGAAGACGAGGTCATCGCCCGCGCCAACGCCTCCGAATACGGGCTCGTCGCCTATGTCGTCACCGAGAACGGCGGCCGCCAATTGCGCGTGGGCCGTACGCTCGATTACGGTATGGTCGCCATCAACCGCGTCAAGATCACCGGCGCGCCGATCCCGTTCGGCGGCGTCAAACAGTCCGGCATCGGCCGCGAGGGCTCGCGCCACGGGCTCGAAGCCTTTACCGATCTTAGATATCTCTGCCTGGATGTGGCGTAAGGTGTATCGACATTCAGGTGATGCCGGTCTGCAAATGGCGGCGTCCTGCGCTTCCGGTGCTCACGTACGAAAAAGTACGCTCCGCTCCGGTTCTCGGAAGCCACCATTTTCGACTCGGCCTGACCTGAATCTCGACACACCTTAGGCCGCGTCGGGACCATCTTTCTCTAAGGAGTCAAAAAAATGCTCGACCAGTCCAACGAACTCGCCGCCTGGGACCGCGACCACTTCTTCCATCCCTCGACCCATATGGGCACGCATGCACGGGGTGAATCGCCGACCCGCGTCATCGCCGGCGGTGAAGGCGTCACCATCTGGGACAACAACGGGCGCAAGAGCATCGATGCCTTCGCCGGCCTCTATTGCGTCAATGTCGGCTATGGCCGCCAGAAGATATCAGACGCCATCGCCGCGCAAGCCAGGAACCTGGCCTACTACCACGCCTATGTCGGCCACGGCACCGAGGCGTCGATCACGCTTTCCAAGATGATCATCGACCGGGCGCCGCAAGGCATGTCGAGGGTCTATTTCGGCCTCTCCGGCTCCGACGCCAACGAAACCAACATCAAGCTGATCTGGTACTACAACAACGTGCTCGGCCGTCCCGAGAAGAAGAAGATCATCTCGCGCTGGCGCGGCTATCACGGCTCCGGCGTCATGACGGGGTCGCTGACTGGGCTCGACCTGTTCCACAACGCCTTCGACCTGCCGCGCGCGCCGATCCTGCACACCGAGGCGCCCTACTATTTCCGCCGCGCCGACCGCTCGCTGAGCGAGGAACAGTTTTCCCAACACTGCGCCGACAAGCTGGAGGAGATGATCCTGGCCGAGGGCCCGGACACGGTCGCCGCCTTCATCGGTGAGCCGATCCTCGGCACCGGCGGCATCGTGCCGCCGCCTGCTCTCTACTGGGAAAAGATCCAGGCGGTGCTGAAGAAATATGATGTGCTGCTGGTCGCCGACGAAGTCGTTACCGGCTTCGGCCGGCTGGGCACCATGTTCGGCTCCGACCATTACGGCATCAGGCCCGACCTGATCACCATCGCCAAGGGCCTGACCTCGGCCTATGCGCCGCTGTCGGGCGTCATCGTCTCGGACAAGGTCTGGCAGGTGCTGGTGCAGGGTTCCGACAAGCTCGGCAGCATAGGCCATGGCTGGACCTATTCGGCGCATCCGATCTGCGTTGCCGCCGGCGTCGCCAATCTGGAACTGATCGACGAGATGGACCTGGTGACCAACGCCGGCGAGACCGGCGCCTATTTCCGCGCCGAGCTGGCGAAAGCCGTCGGCGGCCACAAGAATGTCGGCGAGGTGCGCGGTGACGGAATGCTGGCGGCTATCGAATTCGTCGCCGACCGGGACGATCGCGTGTTCTTCGATGCCTCGCAAAAAATCGGGCCGCAGGTCGCGACCGCCCTTGCCGAGCGCGGCGTCATCGGCCGCGCCATGCCGCAGGGCGACATTCTCGGCTTTGCGCCGCCGCTGTGCCTCACCCGCGAAGAGGCTGACATCGTCGTCTCCAAGACGGCGGATGCGGTGAAGAGCGTGTTTGCGAACCTCTGAAGAACCGACATGAATGCCATAACCAAACCCCTCCCCGCCACCATGGCCGCCGTGCTTCTGACCGGTCACGGCGGACCGGAAAAGCTTGTCTATCGCACCGACGTGAAAGTGCCCTCGCCCGCCCCGGGCGAGGTGCTGGTCAAGGTCACCGCTTGCGGCATGAACAACACCGATGTCTGGGTGCGACAGGGCGCCTACGGCACGGAGGAAGATGCTGCCGCCGTGTCGACCTGGCGGCGTCAGGGCAACACGCTGACTTTCCCGCGCATCCAGGGCACCGACACCGTCGGCAACATCGTTGCCGTCGGCGATGGTGTTTCTTCGGCCCGCATCGGCGAGCGGGTGATGGTCGATTTTTCCATCTACAACCGCGACGATGATTCACTCGCCGACATCGACTATATGGGCCACGGCCGCGACGGCGGCTATGCCGAGTACCAGGCCGTGCCGGCCGAAAATGCCCATGTCGTCGCTACCGACCTGACTGACGTCGAACTCGCCACTTTCTGCTGCGCTTACCTTACCGGCGAACAGATGCTGGAACGCGCCGCATTGAAGGCCGGCGAGCGCGTGCTGGTCACCGGCGCGTCGGGCGGCGTCGGCTCCGGCATCGTGCAATTGGCGCGGGCGCGCTGCGCCATTCCCTATGCCGTCGTCGGCAAGGGCAAGGAACAGGCGGTGCTCGACATCGGCGCCGAGGCAGTGATCACCCGTGGCGTCGCCGATCTGCCTGCTGCCGTGAACGACGCGACCGACGGCCAGCCGATCGACATGGTTGCCGACCTCGTCGGCGGTGCGATCTTCAATGACCTCTTGCGCATCCTTCGGCCCGAAGGCCGCTACACCACCGCCGGCGCGATTGCCGGCCCGGTCGTGCAGCTCGATCTGCGCACCATGTATCTCAAGCAGTTGCAGCTGCATGGTTCGAGCCAAGGCACGCGGCACGATTTCCGCCGCATCGTCCGCTACATCGAGGACAAGAAAATCCGGCCGCTGGTCGGCGGTGTCTACAGGCTCTCCGATTTCCACCGCGCCCAAGCGGATTTCATCGCCAAGGACTTTGTCGGCAAGCTGGTGGTCGTTCCGGATGCCGTTTCGGATCTCGCAGCAACCCGTTGACAGCCAAGATTATCGCTCTCGCTTAGTTCTGCGATCGACGTCTGACGCCGAACGGTTCGTCCGCTACGGGCAGCCGTCGTCGTGCAGTTGGCAATGGGTAGTGTGGCAGGGATATTACCCCTCGGCCGCGAATACGTAGCTGTTGCCATCCTTGGACAGCGTGCCGACGTTCGGCATCAACCAGTGAGTACCCGAAATGGTGAGCTTGTCGGCGACTGCGCGATCGAAGATCTTCCTTCGCGTTTCGACAGCCATTTGCGGATCCTGGTCGATAGCAAGCTGCCACTCGGGATTTGTTGAAATGTGGGGCGCAAGATTGACCACGTCAGCACTGATCAGGAACTGTTTGCCGCCCGAGGTAAGCAGATGGGCGACCATTCCCGGGCTATGACCGGGCGCCTGAACGGCGTGCACGCCAGGCAGGAGTTCTGGTTCTCCCTCAAAGGTCCTGACGTTTTTCCACGTAGCCACCGTAGCCTGGATGCGCTGGGCGAGGCCCTTGCGCGTCGGTCCGAGATCGATCGAATCGACTCCCGGGCGGCGTCCACCATTTCAATTCCGCGGCGGGCACCACGATGTCGGCATCCGGGAAGACCTGCGCATTGCTCTCATTGTTCATGAGGCCATAAATGTGGTCGCCGTGGAGATGGGAGATCAGGATCGTCTTGACTGCCTTGGGGTCAAGGCCCGCCGCGGCCATGCTCTCGAGTAGCCGGCCATTCCCCTCACCATAAATCGGATGACCGCCTGTACCCGAGTAGATCAGGACCACTTGATCGCGCAGCTTGAGCGCCATGACGATAAACCGCAGGGGCGCCTGATTGTCGGGAAAACCGGCACCACGCAACGCCGCCTTGACCTGTTCGACGCTGACATTCCTGACCATACCCTCCCGCAGCGGAACGTCACGCATGCCATCAATCAGACAGAAGACTTCAATGTCGCCAACCTTGTATTTTCGGAAAGATTGAGCGACGGCCTGTTGAGCGCAGGCCGCGTCGACAAACGTGATCGGCTTGTCGAGTCCAAACGCAGCATGAGCACCGGCTGCGCCAAGTGTCAGGTCGCGACGCGAGATATCGAACATCCTTCCCCGCTGACTGAATGATCGAGCATATCAACGGCGGTCGGCACTGTACAAGGTCGGCTGGGGTCGTGAGCCGCAAGTTAAACTGAGACACCACCCGACCGCGCGAACCTTCGCCCCGAAGGCCGCTACACGGCGGCCGGCGCGATTGCCGGCCCGGTCGTGCAGCTCGATCTGCGCACATGTGTCCCAAGCAGTTGCAGCTGCACGGGTCCAGCCGGGGCACGCGACACGATTTCCCCGTATCGTCCGCTACATCAAGGAGAAGAAGATCCGGCCGCCGGTCGGCGGTGTCTACAAGCTCTCCGATTTCCACCGCGCCCAGGCGGATTTCATCGCCAAGGACTTTTGTCGGCAAGCTGGTAGTCGTTCCGGATGCCGTTTCGGATTTCGCTGCAACCCGTTGACAACCAACACTAACAAGCGCTCGGGCTGTTCGCCGACACGGTAAAATCGAGCGCGACATGGCCTTGCGGCGCGCCGAAGCGAAGGAAGGCTTCCGATAGCGTCGCGAACACCGGTCCGGTGTCGCCTCTCAGCTTGGTGCAGAAATTCTTCGACCTGTCGAAGACGCCCGAAATCTTGAGAAAGTCGATGCAGCCGTAGATCTCGTCCATGTGATGGCCCTCGCCGAGCGGATAGAGCGAGAACTGCGCGGCGACCTCTTGGCCGAGCTTTTTCGCACCGTCGACATGCGACCGCGCCGCGCCGATGCGCTCGGCCAGGGACAGCTCGTGACCGCTGCCGGAAATCGGTGTGCAGATCGAATCGTCGGGCTCGCCCGGGCAGCCGCGCGACACCGTCGCCGACAACACGCAATGCACGCCACTTGCCGCCGCCGATGCGAACAGATCGCGCATGGCCGGGAAAAGCTGGTCGGGCGGGCCAACGATCAGCGTCGAGATGTCGTCGGTATCGATGCGGAAATTCGGCCGATAGGAATCCATCGCCGAAAGTGCTTTGAGGATGACGCCGACGAAATCGTCGCACATCGGATACAGGGAAATCTGTGCACCTGAAAACATCGTCGCCTCGCTCCGCTGGCATTACCCAGATCAGCTTGAGGACCGAAGGCTTGGCACCTTCCATCTCAGCCCCGGCAATACGGAGCGCCCCTGTCGATTGGGTGGACGTAGCACCGGCGCGGTGGATGTTCAAGTACGATCCGGGGGCAATTGCCGATCGTGGCGCCGCCGGCAAAGCTGCCGATTCCCCCTGCGGAAGATTGGATGCCGCAGCAAGGCTCAAAGCGTACCTGGCTTTCAACGCTCAATACGCGGCGGCTTTCACGAGGCGTTTTTCGTGATGGCTTTGTTTATCTGCAAGACCATTCTGATTTGGCTGCACGACTGCAACAAGGATTCCTGATCCTCCCCTGCGGCGTTATAAGTTTTTCGCAGTTTTCTTATAACGCCGATTGCGTCGCTCGAGATCATGCCGTTACGCGCGCGCCAATTGCCGGATCTGCTTGACCGCGGCTTCGAGCGATCTTTCGAACGCGTCGATCATCTCATCGACCTGTGGCTCGGTGATGATCAGCGGCGGGCAGAAAGCCAGCGCGTCGCCCATGTTGCGGGATATCACGCCGTTCTGCTGCATGAAACCGTTGACGAGCCCGCCCAGCGCGCCGGCCGTCTCCCACGGCGTCTTGTTCGCCTTGTCGCCGACCAGTTCGACCGCCGCGATCAGGCCGACTCCGCGCACCTCGCCGACGAGCGGGTGCGATTCGAGCCTGCGCAGCCGCTTCTGCATATGCGCGCCGACCCTGCGCGCATTGCCGACAAGGTCGCGCTCCTCGATCAGCTTCAGGTTCTCGAACGCGACTGCCGCCGCAACGGGATGGCCGCCGCCGGTGAAGCCGTGGCCGAAGGTGCCGATGCGATTGCTTTCGTCGGCAATCGGCTCGAAAACCTTTTCGTTGATCAGCAAGGCCGAGATTGGCAGGTAGGACGAAGAAATCTGCTTCGACAGCACCATGATATCAGGCCTGATGCCGAAGGTCTGCGAGCCGAACATCTCGCCGGTTCGGCCAAAACCGCAGATGACCTCGTCGGCGACGAGCAGGATGTCGTATTTCGACAGGACCGCCTGGATCTTCTCCCAATAGCAGGCCGGCGGCACGATGACGCCGCCGGCGCCCATGATCGGCTCGCCGAAGAAGGCGGCGATGGTTTCCGGGCCCTCGGCCAGGATCAGCTTTTCCAAGTCGTCGGCAAGCCGGCTCGAAAACTGCTCTTCGCTTTCATTTGGCAACCCATCGCGCCAATGGTGCGGCGTCGCCGTATGCAGCACATTGGCAATCGGCAGGTCGAAGGAAGTGTGGTTGTTGGGCAGGCCGGTCAGGCTTGCAGCGGCAATGGTGACGCCGTGATAGCCACGATTGCGGCTGATGATCTTCTTGCGTGCGGGCTGGCCGATCGCATTCGACCGGTACCAGATCATCTTCATGGCCGTATCGTTGGCCTCGGAGCCGGAATTGGTGAAATACGCCTTGCTCATCGGCACTGGCGCCATCTGCACCAGCTTCTCGGCGAGATCGATCAGCGGCGAATGCGATTTGGAGCCGAAGTCGTGATAGTAAGGCAGCTTGGACATCTGGCGCACCGCCGCATCGACCAGCCGCTTTTCCGAAAAGCCGACCGCGACGCTCCAAAGCCCGGCCATCGCCTCGATATAGCGGTTGCCGGCGAGATCCTCGACATAGATGCCGTCGCCCTTCTCGATGACGAGTGGCCCTGCTTCCTCATGCTTGCGGGCATTGGTGTAGCCGTGCAAGTGGTAGCTGATGTCGCGGGCTTCGGGAGAATTCGGTCGAGCGTCCATGATAGCTCCTGTCCTGCATGCCGGGACGTGCGCCCTGCCGCCGTTCGGCGCGCGCATCGGCCTCTGAATTAATGCTGTTTGGTGCATCCGTTTCTTGTAAGGGTGTCAAGCCATTTCGGAAGGGCTGGCGGATGGACGGAAGACATGCAGAATTTCAGGTTCGAGGCTGCGGAACGCGAGAACCTGCGCCAAGCCGGCGGTGCGCGTCGCCAAGACTTGATCCCCGAACGGGTCACCAGCAGGCACAACAACAAGGCTGAGGTGGCCTGATCGTGGACCATGTCGACTGCATCGTCGCCGGCGCCGGCGTCATTGGCCTTGCGATCGCGCGAGAGATGGCGCGGCGTGGCATGGATACCCTGATCCTCGAGGCCGAGAACGCCATCGGCACCGGGACCAGTTCGCGCAATTCCGAGGTCATCCATGCCGGCATCTACTATCCGGCCGAATCCCTGAAGGCCCGGCTCTGCGTGCCAGGCCGGGAAAAGCTCTACCGTTATTGCCAGGAGCGGGCGGTGCCGCATGCGCGCTGCGGCAAGCTCATCGTCGCCACGGATGCCGAACAGGAGCCGGTGCTCGCTTCCATCCTGGCCAACGCCTCTGCTTGCGGCGCGGGCGATTTGACGCCCTTGACCGCAGCAGAGGCGCGCAGGCTGGAGCCCAAGCTGCGGTGCACGGCGGCCCTTTTGTCTCCCGCCACCGGCATCGTCGACAGCCATGCCCTGATGCTTGCGCTGCTGGGCGACGCGGAGGAGCACGGGGCGGCGCTCAGCCTCAACACCCGCGTCGTCTGCGGCCGCATCGAGGGCGGGCGCATCGCGCTCGACACGGCCGACAGCACAAACGGCGAGCGCTTTGAAATCGCCACCACGCGCTTCATCAACGCCGCCGGGCTTGGCGCCACAGCACTTGCCGGCGCGCTTGACGGGCTCGACCGGCAATTCGTGCCAGATCTTCGCTATGCCAAGGGCAATTATTTTTCGGTCGCCGGCCGGGCGCCATTCTCGCGGCTGGTCTATCCCGTGCCCGAACCCGGCGGGCTCGGCGTCCATCTGACGCTCGACCTCGACGGCGTCGCCCGCTTCGGACCTGACGTCGAATGGACGGATCAACTCGACTATCGCGTCGATCCAACGCGTGGCGAGCGCTTCTACGACGAGATCCGCAAATACTGGCCGGACCTGGCCGATGGCAGCCTGCAGCCGGCCTATAGCGGCATCCGGCCGAAGCTCTCCGGTCCCGGCGAAGCCAATGCCGACTTCGTCATCCAGGATGCGGCGGTGCATGGTGTGGAGGGCCTGGTCAATCTGTTCGGCATCGAGAGTCCCGGCCTTACGTCAAGCCTGGCGATCGCCGACCATGTCGCGCAGCGCCTCGCGCCGAAAGTCAGCTAGCCGAGGGCGACCCGCGCGAGCGTGCCCGCTGCCAAAAGCATAATCCAAAATGCCCGTAAGCCATCCGTAAGCCGGGGTCGCGGAACCTTGGTCCGTCGATCACCGGGACCATCGATATGAAGAACCGTTTCGAAGCCATGCCGAACCCAAGCTGCCGGTTCGAGATCTGGGACAATGAGACCGGCGAGCCCGTCGTCCATCACGACCGGCTGCTCACCTTCGCCTCGGCGAAGTCGGCGGCAAGGATCGCCGACTTCCTCAACGACAGCCGCAGCACCGGCGCCGCGCAAGCGCCGCCGAATGGCGCTGTTGCAGACTGTTATACCGGCCGGGGAGGATGATCGCCAAGCTGCGCTACCTCGCGATCGGCCATGGCGGCGCTTCGACAGCTCGTCTTGCAACGAAACTTGACCGAGGATCGAACGCTTTGGTACCGAGCGTCGGAGGAGTCTCGCAATGACCGATGAAACAGGCCGCGAACCGGCGCGTGATCCCCAGGATTTGGAGCGCCTGCTGATCTCCCGGCAGTGGGCCGGAGACATCGACGGCATGGCCGCGCTTTTTGAGCCGCATGCCGTCGTCGACAGCGGTGAAGGCCGACTGACGCGTGGCCGCGAAGCGATCCGGGCACTCTTCGCCGACATCACCGCAACGGGCCGAAAATTTGCTGCCGGAAATCAGTCCCCGGCTGTTATCAGCGGAGACTTGGCACTCACGTCAACCCGTCTTCCCGATGGCACCGTAACCGCCGAGGTCGCCCGCCGCCAAGACGACGGAACTTGGCTATGGGTCATCGATCGATTCTCGGTTGCGTAAAGCATTTTGCAGCCAAGTGAAATCCACTTGGCGTCGCAGAAATGCGGCTAAAACAAATAGATAGAGCGGGATGCTCAGTTCGATTTGAACGCATCCCGCACTAGCTAGCGTCGGCCCAGCGCATGTCTGGAGTTCGAAGTTCCTGCCTTCGATGCCGTCGATGGAGCAGGAACTTCAAACTCAATGATGATGCATCAATGCGCCGTCTGCGAATGGTCGCCGCCCGGCTGCGAAATGCCGCCCAGCGCTTCGCCGGCCCAGGCCGGCTCGCCATTCGTGGCGAGATCGCCGAGCGAGACAATGCCAACCAACCGCCGGTCGCGGCTGATCACCGGCATTCGTCGCAGTTTGAGATCGCGCATATTCTGAAGGACATCACCGACTTCCTGGTCGTCAAAGCAGCACTGTACCTCCGCGCTCATCACGTCCCTGATCTTGGCGTCAGGACCTCTGCCCTCCGCGATGCCGCGAACGGCAATGTCGCGGTCTGTGATCATGCCGACCAGCCGGTCATTCTCACCGACGGGCAGAACACCGGCGTCAAGATCGGCCATGGCTCGTGCGGCATCCCGCAGGGACTGGTCCGGACTGGCGACCTGAACATTCCGTGTCATGCACTCGCTGATTCTCATAGCTTTCTCCTCGAGGTGCAGCGCCCCGCCGATCCTGTGATGAAGGTGTGATCAGGGGACAATGAACGCCTTTAGAAATTGTTCCATTTTTCGACCACGCGCAGCGGGCAGGCGCGACGGGATAGCTCTGCGACGGGCCTTATCCGTGACGGACCGGGAACCATAATCCGGCACGATGGTTGTGTGGTCACCAAGTGATCCTCCCCGAGCAAAACGGAAAACGGAAGGAACGATCATGCGCATATTGACGACAATTGCCGCCCTTTCGGGATTGGCCCTGGCGCAGCCTATCCACGCGCAGTCCACCGGCCCGCAGCTTCCCCAAATCGCGCCCCCGGCCCCGGAAGCCCTGCCCGATCCAAGCTTGCCTAACCAAACGCCTGACCAGGCCCTGCCTGACCAAGCCCTGCCGGATCAAGGTTTCACCGACCAGAATTTTACTGGCATTGCGATTGTCGCCCTCGAGGATTTGCCGCCGGAACTCAAGACACAAGCCGAGGCCGTGATCACCCAGACCAGCGTTGAAGATCTGCTTACCCTGCAGAGCTCGATCGATGCGTCGCCGCAGGCAGCAACGGCGCTGGCGGCGAGCGGACTGGATTCCTCGCAGGTTGTTGCCGCCAACGTCGATGGCGACGGCATGCTGACGCTGATCATCCAGACAACAACATGATCGGCGGGGACCTGATCGGCGGTCCGGGCGTGACGGACCGAAGCACGCCGCTTCGGCCATGAAGACCCAGTACAGCGGAGCACCGTGATGGTCGAAGCCGCAGTTCGCAACTTCACCCTCAACTTCGGGCCGCAGCATCCCTCAGCTCACGGCGTCCTGCGGCTGGTGCTGGAACTGGACGGCGAGATCGTCGACCGCGCCGATCCCCATATCGGCCTGCTCCACCGCGGCACGGAAAAACTCATCGAGTACAAGAACTATCTGCAGGCCCTGCCCTATTTCGACCGGCTCGACTATGTCGCGCCGATGAACCAGGAGCATGCGTTCTGCCTCGCCGCCGAGAAGCTGCTCGAAATATCAGTCCCGAGGCGCGGACAACTTATCCGTGTGCTCTTTTGCGAAATCGGCCGGCTCTTGTCGCATCTCCTCAACGTCACGACACAGGCGATGGATATCGGCGCGCTGACCCCGCCGCTCTGGGGTTTCGCCGAGCGCGAGAAGCTGATGGTGTTCTACGAGCGCGCCTCCGGCGCCCGCATGCATGCGAATTATTTCAGGGTCGGCGGCGTGCACCAGGACCTGCCTGAGAAGCTCCTGGACGACATCTGGAATTTCTGCGATCCGTTCCTCAAGGTCTGCGACAATCTCGATGAATTGCTCACCGGCAACCGCATCTTCAAGCAGCGCAATGTCGATGTCGGCGTGATCGGCCCCGATGACGCCTGGGCCTGGGGCTTCTCCGGCCCCATGCTGCGCGGGTCGGGCGCAGCATGGGATTTGCGCAAGGCGCAGCCATATGAATGCTACCCCGAGATGGACTTCGACATTCCCATTGGCAAGCATGGCGACTGCTATGACCGCTACCTCGTCCGCATGGAGGAAATGCGCCAGTCGGTGCGGATCATGAAGCAATGCCTGGAAAAATTGCGATCGCCCGAAGGCCAAGGGCCAGTGGCAATTCCAAACCACAAAATCACGCCACCGCCGCGGGCGACGATGAAACGCTCGATGGAAGCGACCATCCACCATTTCAAACTCTACACGGAGGGTATTCGCGTGCCCGCTGGAGAAGTCTATGCCGCCGTGGAGGCGCCGAAGGGCGAGTTCGGCGTCTACCTGGTTTCGAACGGCAGCAATACTCCCTATCGATGCAAGATCCGCGCGCCGTCCTTTGCCCATCTGCAGGCGATGGATTTTCTGTCGCGCGGGCACATGATCGCCGATGTCGCCGCGATCATCGGGTCGCTCGATATCGTGTTCGGCGAGATCGATCGCTAGCGCATTTTGCAGCCAAGTGGAATCTCTTGGCGTCGCAGAAATGCGGCTAAAGCAAACAGATAGAGCGGCATGCCTGGTTCAACTTAAACGTGTCCCGCTCTAACCACGCGCGGGGTGTTTCAGATTTCGAGCAGGGCGTAGGGACGGCCGGTCGGCTTCGCCACGTGCATGGCGACGTTGTATACCGGGGCACCACCGGGCGTGCGACCTTCATAGACGCCGCGATGCGCGTGGCCATGCACGACGGCGCTGACCTTGAACCGATCGATCGTCTCAGCCAGCCGCGACGAGCCGAGGAACGGAAAAATCTCCAGCGGCTCGCCAACGACCGTCTCGACCACCGGAGCGTAGTGCAGGACGACGAGCGTACGGTTGGTGCGAACCTGCCGCATCGCGTTTTCGAGCCGCATCGACTCGCTGACGCTTTCGGCGACCATCGCCTTGATCGCCGGCTCGCCGAACGAGCCGAGCATGCGTGATCCAAAACCGCCGATGAAACCCTTCACGCCGACAAAGCCGACCTCCTTGATTTCCGTTGTCTGGCCGTCGAGAAGATGGACGCCTGCCTGCCGAAGGATGTGGGCGACGTCCTCGACCGCGCCGGATTCATAGTCATGGTTGCCGAGCACGGCGACGACCGGGATGGAGCAGGCGCGCAAATCCTCTGCAAGGATTTCGGCCTCTCGGGGCTTGCCGAGATTGGTGAGGTCGCCAGTGAGCACGAGGACGTCCGCTTCGCGCGAGACCTCGCCGAAGAGATCACGGCAGGAGGCCTGGCCGTCTTCCCGCACATGCAGGTCGCCGACGGCCGCAATCTTGACTGTGCGGTTTCTCTCGGTCCTTGCCGTGGCAGTTCCGCCCTTCTCAGCCATCGCGAAATTCTCCTGTTCCGCCGACGCCGGCAAAGCCCCATTCCTTGACGTCGATTTCGTAGTCGGTCGGCGAAAGCAGTCGTCCGCGGCAGATCTTCATCCGGGGGGTAGGCAACTCCCTCTGCTTGGCGAGACGGTCAAGCAATTCGTCGAGCAGCCAGGCGGGAACATGATCGCGCTCGCTCGGATAGATCCATCGGAAATTCAGAAGCTGCATCAACAGCACCTCCCAGTGAACTTCGAGGTAGGAAAGCAGCCTATGCCAGTCGATCTGATCCTGCGCCTTGAGGATGGTATGAGCGATGTCGGCGCCGTCGTGGCGGCGTCTGTCCTGGATGAAGCATTTGGACCAGATAAGCTCGGTCGGACCTACGATCCGCACCTGACTGCCCAGCAGCTCGAATTGTCGTGCATGCTCCAGCCACTGGTCGCCGACCGGCATGGTGCCATTGGCAGAAGCGAATATGACGTCAAAAAAATGCGTGCCTTTGAAAACCTTTCCAAGCCATCGGTCGTCCACGATCTCGACCGCATAGCCGGCCTGCTTGAAATGCGCGAGAATGCGGGCGTAGTCGCCGGCCTTGCAAAAAATGTCGAGGTCCTTCGTCTGGCGCGTGACGCCTGTGTAGGCGCTCACCGCATAGGTGCCGGCAACAAGAAAGGGGATATCCGTCGCGGCGAGTTCGCGGATCGCCTCGGTGTAGAAGACCTCTGCTTCGGCGTGGCGAAGCGTCGGCGCCGCTTTTGCATTGATCGTCGGAACGGATGCCGGGATGGCGCCTTCCGGTGTAGAATCATTGGTCATGAAACCGTGGCTCCAAAACCCCAGCAAATCTGCAACTGTCCGTCCTTAACAAAGCCGCCGCCGCATGGTTCCGTTGTCGATATCATGCAGCCGGACACCTCCATCGGACGGCCAGGCCGCCAAATCCGTTAAAAATGCGATGGCGGAGCCTTTTTCGCCGCCGAGGAGTTGAAGGTATGAGAAAACCACCAGCACGGAGGTGACCATGGAGGACGAGCGCAAGGCGGTACGTGTCAGGCTCAGTGGAAGGGTGCAAGGCGTCTCTTTTCGCGTGTGGACACGGACCGAGGCCGAGAGGCTCGGTCTGTCCGGATGGGTTCGCAATGAGGATGACGGATCGGTAACGGCACTGATCGTCGGGGCCGAAGGCGCGGTTTCGACGATGATGAACCGGTTCTGGAAAGGGCCGACCGGAGCCTCGGTGTCCCGCGTGACATCCCAAGATGTCGACCCCGGCCCGGAGCCGAACGGATTCAGGATCATCGGCTAGCAAGCGGATATCGGCTTTGGGAAAACCCGATTGCTCACCAAAAAGCCAGGCCTACGCGACTCTTGCCTTGCGCCGTCGGGAACAATCGACAGCCAGCGCCGTTGGAACCGATGCGGGCGGGCATGACAAACAATGACGGGATTCGGCCTATGGAAGTCACCCGAGCAGATGGCTTTCCGTTCAGTTTCGGCGAGAAAGCATCTCGGGTCGGCTTTCGGACTGCCGACGACAGTTCGATGTATGCTCTTGCACTAGCCACTGACTACGACGGCACACTCGCGGAAAACGGGATCGTTTCCGATACGACGCGTACTGCGCTCGAGCGGTTGAAGGAAACCGGCCGCAAGTTGATAATGGTGACCGGTCGCGAGCTTGCCGACCTCGAAAGCGTTTTCCCGGAGCTTGGCATTTTCGACAAGGTCGTCGCCGAAAACGGCGCGCTCGTCTACACGCCGGCTTCGAAGGAGGAGCGCATCCTGGCGCCTGCCCCGCCGGCGGAATTCGTCGACAGGCTGATGATGCTCAAGATCGCGCCCCTGTCGATGGGACGTTCCGTCGTCGCCACCAGGGAACCTAACGAGACCATCGTGCTGGAAGTGATCAAGGAGCTTGGCCTGGAGCTGGAGATCATCTTCAACAAGGGCGCCGTCATGGTGCTGCCAAGCGGGGTCAATAAGGCGACCGGTCTTGCGGCTGCCCTTGAGGATATGGAGTTGTCCGCCCACAATGTCGTCGGCATCGGTGATGCGGAGAACGACCATGCCTTTCTGCGCGCCGTCGGTTTCGGAGTTGCAGTTGCCAATGCACTGCCGAAGGTAAGGGAGACGGCGGGCCACGTGACGAATGGTGCCCGCGGCGCGGGCGTGAGGGAGTTGATCGAGGGCCTGATCTCGCATGACGCCGCCTTGCTGGACACAGCACGGCAACGCATCGAAATTGGCGCGGACGACGGATCGGGCACAGTGATGCACCTTTCACCGCGCGGCGGCAGTGTCCTGCTGACCGGCACGTCGGGGATCGGAAAATCCACCCTCGCCACCGCACTGACCGAACGATTCGTCGAGCAAGGCTTTCAGTTTTGCGTGCTCGACCCGGAGGGCGACTACGAGGACCTGCAGGACGTGCTGGTGGTTGGCGACGCCAAAAGCCCGCCGAGCTCGCGCGAAATCTTCGACCTCTTGTCCAAGCCGTCCAACAATGTCGCCGTCAACATGCTCGGGATCAAGACTGCGGAGCGGCCAAACGCCTTCGCCAAGCTGCTGCCGGAGCTTGCCGCGCTTCGCGCCCGCACCGGACGCCCGCACTGGCTGATCATCGACGAGGCACACCACCTGTTGCCGCACGCGCGCGATGGCACATCCTTTGCGCTTCCAAAAAGCCTTTCGGCGACCATTCTGGTCACAGTACATCCCGATCTGGTTTCGCGGGATGTGCTGGCAGGTGTCGACACGGTGCTGGCTCTTGGCCCGGAAGCCGACAAGGTTGTTGAAAGCTTCTGTGCCGCAATTGGCGAGCGCGTACCGCACGGCGTCGTGCCGCCACCGGAAAACAAGGTCTTGTATTGGAACCGGTCGACAGCCGATCCCGCAAGACCGATCTCAATCGAGCGTCCCCGGCAGGAACGCAAGCGCCATATTCGGAAGTATGCCGAGGGCGATCTTGGCGACAACAGTTTCTATTTCCGCGGCGCGGACGGCAAGCTCAACCTGAAAGCGCAAAATCTCATGATGTTCCTCCATATCGCCGAGGGGATCGACGACCGCACCTGGGAGCATCACTTGCGCGCGGGCGACTATTCGGCCTGGTTCCGCGACCAGGTCAAGGACCAGGGACTTGCGGAGGAAGCGGCTGTCATCGAGGATGATGATAGTCTCGATCCGCATAGAAGCCGCGCCGCCATCGCGGAAGCGGTCCATCGCCGCTACACCGCGCCCGCCGACTGAAATCCGCCCATGCCCTGTGGTATCGAGGCCGATTGTGTCGAGCTTCGCCGATGGCGGATCGCCGCCGAACGGCATATCCGCACATCAACGACCACTGATGCGAGGCGTGGAAATCGCTTCGCCGCCTCCATCAACTGAACATGCCGGCCCCTAGCGTGAATGCCGGTAGCTTCAATGCCCGTAGCGTCAATGCTGCGTCAATGCATGAATGTTCCTCGCAGCCAGGCGAAGAAGCCGAACCTCTCGGACATTGCCGCACGGACGCGGGAGGCAGCCCATCGCGCTCGTATCGTGGCGCCGACATGGCAATGGCAGACGATTTCGTGCAACTGCCAGTCGGTCAGTTCGAAGAAGCGCCTGGCTTCACCGTAGGTGTCGTCTCTCAAGCCTTGTGCGCGAAAGATCGGGTCCTCGAAGGCAACCGTGAGAGGCGAGTCGTTATAACGCATCTTTTCGCGTATCTCAGGGGACTTGTATTCGGTGCCCGTCAACGCTTCGAGACGCCGATCGGGATTTTTCTCCAGCAGTTTCGCCCAACGTTCGAGACGCTGGCTTCGGGTCGCTACTAGGTCTGTTGCTTCAGCGTGAACGTCGGCAACGGTATGCAGTTGGTCAAGTGTTTGGTGCTTCACGGCCGCCTCCTATTCAACAGGTGAGTTCGTCCCACCCTGAAATGCAAATTATGGCGCTACACGACGCCGACAAGGCCCTCATGCGCGTACCATTCGATCACTTTTCTGACGGCGCCGTCCTGCCACGAGTGCCTGACGCCTGCGGGATCATCGGAGGTTGCCATCGGAACCATAGGCACACGTGGTCGTTCTGCGTGCACCAGCCCGTAGAGCGAAATCGGTCGAAACGGGTGGCGTTAGAATCCCGGCCGACGTCGGTGACCCGCCAAGGCAGAGTGCAGCGAGGAAGGAAATCGCACCATGGCCATTCTTCCCACTCCCGAACCAACCCCCACTCCGGCGCCCACGCCACCGCCGCTTCCTGAACCGAAGCCGGTGCGTGAGCCGGACCCGGACAGACTTCCCGACGAAGCTCCCGTCCCCAATCCGGATGAAAATGATGCGCCGCTGAAAATCGGTCCTAAAAGATCCGATCCCGGCATTTGACGGAGCGGATTGGTGTGAAGCGATCGGCGGGACGCTCGCTCTAGATCGCCCAATTCTTCATGGAGGCCGGTGTCGGCGCATTGCGCGGCCATCGAGCGCGTGGCGCTCGGGCGGCGTGGAATGATGATGGAATGATGCTCACCGTCGCAGGCATCAGATCGAGCGCTGCGGCGAAGCGAACTCGGAGGCCTGCCTTAGATGCTGGCGCAGCAGCGCCTCGGCCCATTCGATCTCGCCCGCTTCGACAGCATCGAGGATGGCCAGATGTTCCCGGTATGACTGCTCGATGCGTTCCGCCGGCAGTTCCTCGAAACCTGCCGATTCCTGCAACCGGCGCAGATTGTTCTGCTGGCGCACCGCATCCGCCAGGAACCGGTTGCCGGAACAGGCCGCAAGCCCTTCGTGAAAGGATGCGTTGATCCGGAGAACGGCAGGCTCATCCACGGCCAGAACTGGGATTTGCAAGGATCGGGATTTGCTTGCCGCCGTTCTTGCGTGCGCGCGAGCCACGCATACGACGGTGATCGCATCGTGCGATGTGGCTGCCGGGACCACCGAGTTCGATGGCACCTGGCTTCTTGATGGTGAATGGTCATCGAGAGACAATCCATGAGAGCGGTCCCGACTATGACCGTCCGGTCAATTCGCGTCCCGTGCGAGGCCACCAGCACGTACCCGCGTCCTTGATACACCGGATTCATCCCCTAGTTACCTCCCGTGGGCGCCTTAGTCGCGAGTTTGCCTGGGGGCGGCGGCGGTTGCGCCGTCCTGACTGCATGCCGCGGAAAGACGGTTCGACCGACGCACTTTATGGAGGTGGTCGTGCGTCAATCCCCTGAATCCAGCTGGGCATATGTCGCATTCGTTTGCTCGATCGCGGTAGCTTGCGCAGGAGCTGCCGCCGGCGGCGAGCGCGGCGGAGGCAATAGCGGTGGCAACCATGGTGGCGGAGACAATAGCGCTGGCAGCCATCACGGTGAAGGCCGCAAAGGCGGCGCGCACAAAGGACCTGGCGGCTCCAGCAGTAGGTCACCGGTGGACGACGATGGGACCAGCACCGCTGCAACGGCAGCAGTTGCGGCAACTACGGCCGCCACTGCCGTCAGTGTCGCCCGGTCCGCAGGAGCCGGACGGTCGCTCGACCTCCCGGCCAGCCTCCAGCCTCCCAGCGACATCAACAGTCCATCGACGGTTAGTCCAATCAAAGCGCTGCCGGGCGTCCCGGATGAAATCGTTCGCGCCTGCCATGATGCAATCGAGTCGGCCGCCGCCCCGTTTGGCGCGACCAGTGTGCGCGTCAGCAGCGCAGGTTCCATACGTCGGTTGAGCCCGGATACGATCTCGGCTCCCGTTGAGGTCAGCATCGACTATGGACGGCAAGGCAAGGTGGAGACGCGCCAGGCGCCGATCAAATGCGAATTGAACGCTACAGGCAGCGTGATCGGGCTGACATAGCGTATCGCGCAGAACTCCTCGCCGACGAGAGCAGGATGAATTCGAACGGGTGAATCATCCGCGGCGTCGTGAGAGGGTGCGACTGCAATGCCTCCCAAAGGCCCTGGGCCTTCGATAGGAGGACCGCACAGTCGTTTTGGAAATCACTCCAACGTCGCTTGTCTTGGCCTGAGGGGATAGGGAAGTATGAGAGAACGCACCCGGGCAATCCGCGCCGGGGCGCGAATCTTGCTGCGTGCAGTCTTCTGGCTGACAGCCTTCAACCCGCCGGCAGCGGCTGCCGCGCGGCCAGCGCGCGGCTTCAGCGGCGGCTCAATCTGGGCGCTGCGACGCTCAGCCCTGAGCCTGTCATTGTCCGCGCGCGCGGCGGCCAGGTCGCGGGCAAGAGAAACAGTGACTTCACGTTGCTTGTCCAGAGCCTCCTTCAGCCTGGCGACCCCTACCAAAAGTGCTCGGGCGGCGTCGCGTTCGAGGCGAGCTTTATCGAGGTCCTCATGGGTCGAGACTGCCGCAGCGCGTTCTCGTGCCAGAGCCTGCGCCGTCTCGGTTGCAGTCTGCTCCACTCGTTTTCTCGCTGTGACTGCTCTGGCTCGTTCCTGCTCAGCCGCGTCGCGCTCGAGGCGAGTTTTTTTCAGCTCCTCTCGCGTCGAGACTGCTGCAGCGCGTTCTAACGCCAAAGCCTGCGCTGTCTCGGTTGCAGTCTGCTCGGCACGCTTTCTCGCTGAGACTGCTCTGGCTCGTTCCTGTTCAGCCGCGTCGCGCTCGAGGCGAGCTTTTTTCAGCTCCTCATGAATCGACGCTGCTGCAGCGCGTTCTCGAGCCAGCGCGCCCTCCGTCTCGGCTGCGGTCTGCTCCACTCGTTCTCTCGCTGTGACTGCACCGGTCCGTCCCTGCTCAGCCGCGTAAGCGCGCTCCATGAGCGCGGCATTGGACCGTTTCACTTCGGCGAGGTCGCCATGAAGGTCCTCTGATTTCCGGCGTTCGTCGTCGAGCATTCCGCTCGCTTGCGCCAGCGAAGCCTTGGCCTTGGCGCGATCCTCGGCGGCCTCGGCCTGAAGCTGTTCAATTTGCGCCTGCGCTCGCGATAGATCGCGCGCCACCCATCCGGCTCGCTGACGCTCCAGATGAGCAGCGGGCATCTCCGTAAAGACATAGTTGGTGGCCTCGCGCAGCATCGTGCGGGTATCTCCCGCAATGCGCCGCAATGCGTCAACTGTGCGGGCTGCCGCGAGCTCGTTGCGCAATTGCTCCTGGCGTACGCTATCGGCGGCTGCCATGCTTGTCCTCAGCGCGTCGATCTCCTTGCGCGACTCGAGCAGCGCTCGCTGCAGAGCGGCGCTCCTGGCGCGCTCGCCTTCCGCCGCCTGGTGCTCCTGGCCGGCCAATTCCCTCGCTGCGGCTGCCTGAGCAGCAGCTGCTCCGACTTGCGCCCGGGCAGCCGTGAGATCCGGGCTGAGCAATTCGACACTCGTGCGCTCGTCTCCCTGGGCTGGCCCACGCACATCTAATGCAGCACTCGCCGGAAGCTCGATGGGTCGCGAAAGGTCCGGATTGGCGTTGCCCTGGACCCGCGAAATGGCGGGGGCGCTTTCGACCCAGTTTTGTCTCGTCATCGCATAGCTAAGCGGCACGGCCAGACAGATTGCGGCGACGCCAAAGCGGGGTACAAGACCGATCGGCCTACGAACGCGAGGAGGTGAGGCCGTCGCTGTGGTGAGGTCGGGATCCTCCGCGAGGGCGAGTTGCGTCGGCATACGGCTCAGAGCCCTCAATACTGGACTAGTTAGGGCGGCAAGATAAGCCGCCACCTGCCTCTGAACATAGCCAGCGATTTCCCTGATCGATGTCGCAAGTCGGACGGATTGCGCTATGTTCGTCGCGGAAGCGAAAGCGTTGGTCTGGGCCACAGACGAGCTCTCGCAAGCTTCGGAGATCACGTCGAAATACTCGATTCGCACCCCGAACCGAAGGCAATCGGCATCCTGATGCCGAATATCCAGGTTTACGGTGTCTGAGGGCGTGGCAACCTGAGAAGAACAAGCAGGCTCGGTTGCAAGGTCGACCGGGCTTTCCCAATCCCAAGATGCCTCATCGGGGGGATCAGATTCGCCTTGGCTCACATCTGATTTGAGGCGACGCCGTTGCACCGCGATAAGGATACGCCGGAGCACAAGATAGAGGCCCACCGAGGCAAATGTTGCTATCCCGCCCAGGATGGCGAGATCTGCGTCGTTTGCGTAAATTTCGGCAAGAGGATTTGACATTGCCGTGCCTGTGCGGTCTTGGGTGTATTCTCAAGTTCGTGAAGCGGTGTTTGCCCCCTCGTCTTGGTGCTGGCTAAAGCCTTTGATCGCTTTCGAAGCTGTCACTTGCTTCGAGCAGTGTCCCTCCGACACTTGCTCCGAGATCCCTCCAGTGCTCGAATTGTTGTTGCATGACGGAGCGCCTGTCGCGCGCTGATAGACATGCCGGCGCAGATGACTTTTGTTTGAATCGAAACCTGAAGATGCCGTGGCCGCCGATTATCGCCCGCCAAGGGCACACAGGCTCTGAAAGCCGACTTGCACCTCTGCATCTCAACGTCCCGAAAGTTCTCCCACGGTGCGTACCATTCCGCCATTTCCGGTTCTGGACGGTCCGCCTGAGCTTTAAGCTAGTCACAAAGCTAGGTCACGGACCTCCACGGTCAACCGTCACCTCATACTAAACGTCAATAGCACTTCGGCCATGCCCAACGGCCATTGCTGCTCGGATCGCTGTCGAACGACCGCTCCTGGCGCACACGCGCCGTCGGAGAGCAGTTTAGGTCTCCTTCCTGCCCTGAGCGGCTTTACGGCCCCGGAACCAAGCGTCAGGTTTCACCACCAGGTAGCTCAAACGAATGATCGGAGGCAACACGCCTCCGATCCTTCGAGCGACAGACAATCGCCAGCTCCTATTCGCTTTTCCAGACACCCCATACGCGGGGGTTTGCCGCCGGCCATACCGAACAGCCCTTCACCTTCGGCGACACCGCGTCGACGGATGGCTCGTAATAGAGGCCAAGGATCGGCACATGCTTTGCCATGAGGGCATGGAGCTGCTTGAACAGCGCCTTGCGTTGAGCGGGGTCGGTCGTGGCCATCGACTTCGCGTAGAGGTCGAGCGCCTCCTTGCTGTCCCACTGCGCAGTCGGATCGGTCGCCTTGTCGCCGAGGATGACGCCATCCATCAGCGATGGATCGAGACGAGCCGAATAGCCGAAGGACTGGATCTGGAATTTGCCGGCAAGGTAATTATCGAGTTGTGCCGCCCAATCCAGCACTTCGAGCTGGGCATTGAAGCCCGCGGCCGTCAGCATCGCCTGCAGCAGCACGGCGTTCTCATACATGTCCTGGTAACGCGTGTTGGTCTGGATCTTGATCGGCTCGCCCTTGTAGCCGGCCCTCGTCCAGCAGTGCCTTGGCTTTGACCGGGTCGTATTCCGGCCATTTGAGGAATTCGTCGTCGAAGAACGAGCTCGCCTGGGCGACGGCCGAGGGATCTCCCGTGGCGACACCGTTGGTGCGGGCGACGGCGATCTGGTTGATGTCGGTGGCATGCGCCAGCGCCTCGCGCATCTTGGCGTGCGACAGCAGCGGATCCTTGGTCTGCAGCAGGATCGCCGTCCACGACAGGCCTTGCGTCGACAGCACCGTCATGCCCCGCGACTTGGCTTCCTCGACACGCGATAATTCAAGATCGGGAAGGACGTCGAGCTCGCCGGCAAACAGCGCGGTCTCCGCTGCCGCCGTGTCGGGAATGACCATGAAGCGCACCTCGTCGACATAGGCCTCACGGCTCGCCTCGTTTAGGTCGCGCACGATAGCGGCGCGTGCGCATGGCCCATCTGGGCTTCGATCGCGGCGACGATCGCATCGGCGCCGTCAGCTCAACGTCGGTCGGGCGGCACGACAAACGACATCGTGATGCCGTGCAGGTTGACTCGATTGTCTGCTTGCCTAACTAGGATCTCGGGGCTCAGCGCAAATCACCACAGTCGGTGTATGATATCTTCCCGCATCCGAACGCTTGACCTTGTTGTTGTTGTCTTGGCCGGCAGTTCCATCGTGTCGTCTTGCGTCGCCCCTGACGACACGTCGAACCTCCCAAAGGAAGACGCCACAACGGCGGCAGCCCGCAAAGAGATGGTCGGTCTCAGCGAGGCGGACGTTCGAATGTGCGCCGGCTTTCCGACTGCCACCGCCGATGCGGGCGGAAGCCAGATCTGGACCTATCAGCGCACCGTTCAACGCGGCAACCTCAACGTCGTGATTCCAACTCTGGCCCTGGGTGCGATCCCGACGGTTGGAGGATCGCTCAATGTCGATCCCGGCGGCTATTGCAACACGCAAATCCGAATGGTCGATGGCCGTGTTGCCGAGGTTGCCTACGCCGGCGACAACAACACGCCGAACCACCGCGATGCGCTCTGCGTCAGCACGGTAGACGGCTGCGTGGTATATGCCCGCCAGCGCCATCAAGTCAGAACAGGAGCCATTTCCAGGTAATCGGGCTGGCTGGCGCAACCCAGGCCTGCACCGTTCGTTCCCATTTCAGGCAGACGTTCTATATTCCGAACAGTCGCCAGAGACCGACCGCACTCCCCGCCGATCAGCCATGCGAAGGCGGTCGCCCGGAACCGTTCTTGTGTTCGGGAGTACAGGGGGGTCGGAAGGACAGGGATGGCAGACGATGATCATCACCCGCAGGACATTCGTGAAGGCTGCCGCCGCTTTCGGAGCGGCTCTGGTGTTGCCGGGAACCGCGCCCGGCGCGCCGCCTGCGCCGGTGATGCGCGCTGTCCCCTCCTCGGGAGAAATGCTTCCCGCTGTCGGCCTGGGCACCTGGATCACCTTCAATGTCGGCGACGATCCGGTGCTGCGCGACGAGTGCGCCGAGGTGATCGCGGCCTTCTTCGAGGCAGGCGGCCGCATGATCGATTCCTCGCCCATGTACGGCTCTTCGCAGCCCGTGATCGGCTATGGCCTCGAGAAGCTCGGCCGGCCCGAAGCGCTGTTTTCCGCCGACAAGGTCTGGACCTCCTCCGCCGCCGACGGACTCGCGCAGATCGAACAATCGCGCCGCTTCTGGGGTGTGCCGCGCTTCGACCTCGTTCAGGTCCATAACCTCGTCGCCTGGCAGACGCATCTCGAAACCCTGTTCGCCATGAAGGCGGACGAGCGGATCCGCTATGTCGGCATCACGACGTCCGAAGGACGGCGGCACGACCTGTTCGAACAAATCATGCGCGCGCATCCGCTCGACTTCGTGCAGCTCACCTATAACGTCGTCGACCGCGAAGCGGAGGAACGGCTCCTGCCGCTGGCGGCCGAGCGCGGGATGGCCGTTATCGTCAACCGGCCGTTTCGCCAGGGCGCGCTGACGCGCCAGCTCCAAGGCGAGACGCTGCCGGCTTGGGCGGCCGAGATCGGTGCCGGGACCTGGGCGCAGTTCATTTTGAAGTTCATTCTTTCGCATCCCTCCGTCACGGTCGCCATCCCCGCCACCACCCGCGTCGACCATGTGCGCGAGAACGTGATGGCGGCGGCCGGTCCCCTCCCCGACGCATCTATGCGTGATCGCATGGCGGCCTACGTCCGGGACCTCTAGATGTCGGTGTGGTGGACCTACCGTCTGGAAGATTTCCTGCTCTTCTCGCCACGCGTCTACTGGCGCATGTTCGGGTTGGCCAATGCCGCGTTCTGGCCGCTGCATCTCCTGACGCTCGCCGCCGGCCTCGCCATCGTCCTGCTCGTGCTGCGGCGGCCGCCTGGCCATGGTCTCTGGATTGCGCTCGTCCTCGCCGCGCTCTTTGCCTTCGTCGGCTGGTCCTTCCTGTGG
This sequence comes from Mesorhizobium sp. WSM4842, assembly GCF_055901575.1. Lineage (NCBI taxonomy): Bacteria > Pseudomonadati > Pseudomonadota > Alphaproteobacteria > Hyphomicrobiales > Phyllobacteriaceae > Mesorhizobium > Mesorhizobium sp. WSM4842. Next base: position 3,146,439 of record NZ_CM148372.1, on the reverse strand, counting down.
AGCCGCTATGCCGCGATCAACTGGGCGATCGCCTATGTCGCGCCGGCCTTCGGCCTGCAGGCGCTGCTGCTGGCGATCGGCGGTGCCGCACGCGGCGGCCTCGCCTTCGACCGGCGGGACATCGCAGGGCGGCTCGGGCTGCTGATCGCGGTCGTTGGCCTCGTCGTTTATCCCCTCCTGCCGCCGCTCTTCGGGCGGCCATGGTCGAGCGCCGAGGTCTTCGGCATCGCGCCGGACCCGACGGCGATCGTAGCGCTCGGCGTCCTGCTTGCAGCGAGCGGCGGGCTTGTGCCGCTGCTGTTTGCGATCCCGCTGCTGTGGCTGCTGCTCAGCGGCCTGACGCTTCATGCCATGGGCGATCCACAAGCCTGGCTGCCGCTTCTGGCAGCGGCCATCACTGTCGCTGCCTTGGCCCTGCGCCGCATTGCTCGGTGATGCGGCGGCGCGTTCGGCATTTGCCTCGTCGGCGCTCTCAGCGCGCCGCCCACACCAGGCCACGACGAAATATTGTTCGCATCTGCGCCACCTCGAACTCCTTGGCGATATGGCCGAGCGCCGAATAGAACACTCTTCCCTTGCCGTGCCGGCGCTTCCAGACGACCGGCATGACCACGCCTTCTATCCAGGAGGCGTGCTCGCCGGAGAAGGTGGTGGTCGCCAGCACCTCGTTCGATGGGTCCACATGCATGTAGTACTGTTCGGAGCGGTACGAGAAATCGTCGATGCCGTTCATGATCGGATCGTCGCGCTTGGTGATGTCAACCCGGTAGTCGATGATGTTGCCCGGGTGGGCCACCCACTGGCCGCCGCACATGAACTGGTATTCCGTGGCTTCACGAAAGGCATCGCACATGCCGCCGTGATAGCCGCCCAGGCCGACACCGCCCTCGACCGCCTTTGTCAGGTTGAGCTCCTCGTTCTTCGCAAGCTTGGCCATCGTGTAGATTGGGACGATCAGACTCAAATCGGCGATCGCGGGGTCGGCGAATATCTCGGTCGTGGTTTCGACGCGCACGCCAAACCCTTCTTCTTCGAGCATCGCCTTGACGACGCGCGCACCTTCTTCCGGCTCGTGTCCATCCCAGCCGCCCCATACGATCAACGCTTGCCGCATGTTCTTCTCCGTCAGTTGGTTGTATCGCCAAACGAGCCTTCGGCGGCAAGTGCGGCCGGCCGAACCGGTCAAGCAACCGGGCGCTTTGCTAGCAGCAGCCCACATCCAAGCACGATCATAGCGCCGCCCGAGCCTTCACGAAGCCGGCGAATGAGATGCGGACGGGACGCCGCGCCATCGCGAAGTCTTCCGGCTGCAAACGCCACGACAATATCGGCGAGCGTGTTAAGAGCAACCGAGACGGCGCCGAGGATCACGAACTGCAGGGCAACGTGATCCGACGATGTAACGACAAACTGGGGAATGAAGGCGAGGAAGAATGCGGCCGTCTTCGGGTTCATCGCTTCCACAAGAACGCCATCCCTGAAGGCCCGCATCGCGCCGACGGGCGGCTCTGAATGACCCAGCGACTTGTAGCCGAGCCTGGCATGGCGAATGGTTCGGTATCCCATCCAGACCAGATAGAGCGCGCCGACCACCTTGAGTGCCGTGAACAATTCGGCGCTTGCCAGCACGATCGCCGAGACGCCAAGACTGCCGGCTAAGACATGAAACAGCCCGCCGAGACCATTGCCAAGGCTCGAAGCGATTCCTTCAGAGCGGCCGCCGGAAAGAGTTCGGGCGGCGACATAGAAAATCCCCGGACCCGGAGTAATCGCCAGAAGGAATGCCGTGAACAGGTAGACGGTGAAGGCGTTGGAATTCAGCATGGAAATGTCCTGATGAAAGACTGTCTATCGAAGTTCAATACAAACTTTGGAACCAGTGGAGAAAACCGCATCGAGATGGTCGAGAGCGGCGGCGACGCGCTGCCGTGCCTGGTCCCTCAGTGGGAGGACGGGGCGTGGCGGATCGACGTCGCAGAGGTTCAGAAGCTTGGCGACGACGTACATCACCCTAAAACTGCCGAATTCCTGGAACAGCGCCCAAAGCGGTCCGAAGGCGGCGTCAAATCGCTCGACGGTGGCGGCGTCCCCGGATTGCGCCGCTCGCGTCAGGGCCAGAGCCTGTGACGGCAGAAGTCCTGCGACGACGGAATACCAGGCGTCGCTCCCGGCGAGCAGCGCAGGCGCCCCGCCCCAGTCGCCGCTGTAGCCGATCTTGAATGCCGACCCGGTCGCAGACCGGAGGGAGGCGAGTTCGGAAGCGACGTCACCACCGGACGGCAAAGGCATCTTCACGGCTTCGATGTTCGCCACCTTCGACAAGCGGGAAATGAGGTCCAGGCTGAAAGTGAACCTGGTCGTGGCGGGATTGTTGTAGATGCAAAGCGGGAGCTGCCCCGCATCGGCGACTGCGGCGAAGTGTTCGAAGACCTCGTCGTCAAAGAGCGGTGTATAGGAAACCGGAGCGAGCAGCAGGCCGTCGGCGCCCGCAGCCTTCGCGTCACGGGCAAGCTCCACCGCATCGCTGGTCCGGATCGCTCCGACGCCGACCATAACCGGGATTTTGCCGCCGACCGTGTCCATCGCCGTTTCGACCGCGCGTCGACGCTCTTCTCGCGTGAGGAAAGCGTAGGCTCCGGTACTGCCGAGCAGTCCGATAGAGTCCGCTCTCGCCTCCTCGATGTGCTTCAGAAGGCGCGCGAGGGCGGCGGTATCGAGCCTGCCGGAAGCGTCCGCCGGGGTGATCGGGAATGCCGAAAGGCCTTGGAAGATAGACATGAAAGAACCTTTCAGATGCGGCTCAGGAGAAGCTTCAGCCCGGCAAATCCGAAGAATACGGCCAGCGTGCCTTCGATCCAGTGCCGCGCCCGCCGATACAGGCGGATCATGGGAGCGGTCGAAAAGACGATCGCGTAGCCGCAGAAGATGGTGACGCTCAGGACCGCGCAGCCTGCGAGGATCACGAGTACCGTATACGGCGACGACCCAGAGCCGAGCCCCAGCGTCATCAGTGCGATCCATGCCAGGATAGATTTCGGATTGGTGAGATGCATTAGCAGTCCGCGCTTGTAGAGAGTGGCCGCCGTCGCCTTCCGTTCGTTAGTCGGGCGAAGCTGATCCTTGTCTGAAGAAAGCGCAGCCTTGCCCGCTTTGAAGGCGAGATAGAGAAGATATAGGCCTCCGAGCACCTGCAGGACCACGAGTGCCTGCGCGTATCGACTGAGGATCGCCGAGACACCTGTCGCCGCCATCAGGCCCCAAAAGATCGAGCCGCTGACTACGCCAGACGCGATTGCCAGCGCGGCCCTGCGGCCGTCGTTCATGGCGACGGCCATGATGCGCATATTGCTCGGGCCGGGACTACCGGCAGCGATGACGTAGGCGGTAAAGACGATGATGAATTGGTGGACGTCGGCCAGCATTTTACTTCTTCGGAAGGTGCAAACTGGCTCATCAATACCCGTCCAACTGGCCCTGACCTAGAACCACTTTTAGATAAAAGGTGCTGGTCCAGTTGCCCTCAGGCCTTTGCCTGACTGAGTTTTCCCGGCAATGTCTGGATCAACGAAACGTCTTCATTTTGGTAATCACGATGGTCCAGTTGCCACCCCGCAGGCAGAATTCGTCATCGGGACTGGGCGCGCGCGGGATCTATGAGAACCTGCGGGAACAGATCGTGGCGGAGGTATACGGCCGCGGAGACGTCCTTCCGTCGGCTCGTGCACTGGCGGTCGAGCTTGGCGTCTCACGAACGACTGTGACGTCCGCTTACGAACAGCTCGCCGCCGAGGGGTTCGTGGTCATTCGACATGGCGCTCGGCCACGGGTGGCCATCAAGATCGCGCACAGCGAGCCGGGAGAAGTCCTTCATACAGCCGCAGAGCCACACAGCCTCTCCGCTTTCGGGGAAAGGCTTCGATCCCGAGCCATTCCGATGCGGGTTCCGTCGGAGAGGCTCGTCGCCGACTTCCGCTACGGCGACATGTCGGCCTTTGACTTCCCGACCCTTGCCTGGCGGAAGGCCATGAACGATGCTGCGCTGGGACGGCCGCCCAAGTTATCCTATGGCGAGCCCTGTGGCTTGATCCGCCTGCGTACCGCCCTGCAGGGTTATCTATGGCGAGCGCGGAGCATCAGGTGCGAGGTGGGCGAGATTGTCATCGTCAACGGCTCTCAGCAGGGACTGGATCTCTGCGCCCGGCTCCTTCTCGATGAGGGCGACGGGTTCGCCATCGAAGAGCCGTGCTATCCGATGGCACGGAGCGTCTTCGAGATGACAGGGGCCATCGCTGCCCCGGTGGAGGTTGACGCCGAAGGCATCAGAGCGGACTTGTTGGCGGATGTTGGCGCGCGGCTGGCTTACGTCACGCCTTCACATCAGTTTCCCTTGGGAAGCGTAATGTCCATGGGGCGACGCCAGCAACTGCTAAGATGGGCGCAAGAGAAGAGGGCCTACATCGTCGAGGACGACTACGACAGCGAATATCGATTCGACATGAACCCCATACCGCCGCTTCGCGCGCTTGGAGGCGCGTCGAACGTCATCTATATTGGTACGGTTTCGAAGACACTGTCGCCGACGCTCCGGATCGGCTACCTCGTCATCCCGCGAGAGTTGCAGGAGGTTTTTGCCCAGGCCAAGCGCCTGACGGACAGGCATGCCCCCATCCTCGAACAGGAGGCGCTTGCGACCCTGGTGGAATCCGGCGTCTACGAAAGCCACGTGCGCAAGGCCCGTCGTCAAAATGCCCGCCGACGTGCAGCGCTCCTCGACGCTCTGCACGCTGAATTCCGGGATGTCGTTCGGGTCGAAGGCGCGGAGGCCGGTCTGCACGTCGTCGTCTGGTTCCGCGACATGCCGCCCTCTATGGCGACATCATTCATCGAGAGAGCCGCCTCGCTCGGAGTCGGCATCTACTCCATATCACCTCATTATTTCGATCAGACATTGGATCGGAGGTGCCTCGGCCTGGTGATGGGATACGCAAGTCTTACCGAAAGCCAAATCCACAGAGGACTAAAGCTCCTTCGACGCGCTTACGAGGATGCAATAAGCTGCTGCGACGTGAGCGTTGCGGTCAGGTAGGCCAGTGGATCGACACCATTAAGCTTGCAGGTTTCGACGAGCGCGGCGATGGTGGCCCAGTTTTTTGCTCCAGTGTCGTGCCCCGCAAACAGCGCGTTTTTCCGGTTGAGGGCTATTGGCCGGGCCGCTATCCCGATGCCGACGGCAAGCCTGTCGACCACACTCTCAACCGGCCAGGTGCTTTCGCCGGAGCTCGACGACTACCGCAATATTCCCTGCCGCATCATCGCCTCAGGCGGGACGCACAAACGTGCCATTCTTGTAGCTGTGGCGCGGGCCGGGTTGGCGACGGTCGTCGTAATGCTGACAGCGCAAAAGCCATACTTGAGCGCCGCTAGTGGTAGAAATCTGGCGCTTGGTACCCGATACGGATTCCCTGTTCCGACCCTAAGCGGAAGCTCGTTCGCCCCCAGCTGAATTCACGCCCATGACCCATTCCGGTCATCGCCTCGTTCCACCTGAAGGTCGCGAAAGGGTGCGAACCCGGGCTTCACACAAACGCCCATCGTCTCAGCGTTTAAAGGTTTGGCGATCTCCTCGAGACGTTCGCAGGGCGCGTTTCCTGATGCGGCCGGCTTTGCAATGCGCTACACTCCCAGACCGCCGCGTCCGCGACGACGGCACCGCCTGCTGGGGTGATGATACCGACGATTGGTCGCCCCCTGAAGGAGCTTCGCCCATGAAGCGCAGAATGGCCGCCCTGATGGTAGGCGATATCGTCGGCTATTCCGAAATGATGGAGCGAGCCGAGGAGCAAACCGCGGAACGCTTGGCTAGCTGTCAGGCCCTCATTTCGGAAAAGGTCGATCTGCTCGACGGCCGGGTTTTCAAGACGACGGGTGACGGGGCCCTCGCCGAATTTCCGAGCGCCGTAAACGCCGTGCGCAGTGCATTCGAGATCCGCAGCGCGCTTGCAGGCGCGCAAGAGCCCGACACCGAACCTTTCCGGATGCGGTTCGGTCTCCATATCGCGGATGTCGTGGTGCAGGGCGATGATCTGGTCGGAGACGGCGTCAACCTCGCGGCGCGCATACAGGCGGCAGCCGAACCAGACTCGATCTATGTTAGCGGTGCGCTCTTCGATCATGTCCGCCGCAATTCTGCGTTCATATTCGACGATATGGGGGAGCGGGCGTTCAAGAACATTACGGAATCGGTGCACCTCTATCGGGTCCGCGGCGAGATCGGAGCGCATCGGCTGCAGTCGGCGCCGACGCAACTGGTCATCACGACGGAACGGCGGCCGGCATCGGTCGCGGTGCTCCCTTTCCGGGTTTCGGGCGACGACGAGAACCAGCGCTATCTCGCTGAGGGCCTCACCGAGGAGCTTATTGTCGAACTGGGGCGGTTTCGGCGTCTTTCGGTCAGTTCGCGGAGTGCGAGCTTCGCGGTTGCGGACTCCCACCCGGATCCGGTGAGGGTCGGCGAGGCTCTGGGCGTTCGATATGTGCTTGAGGGACAGGTGCGCAAGATCGGAGAGCGGGTTTCGATCAGCCTCACGCTGTCGGAAACCGACCAGGGGACGGTGGTCTGGAGCGACAAGATCCAGCGTCCGTTCGAGGAAATTCTCGCTTTGGTTGATGGAACCGTCGCGAGGATCGCCGCGACGGTATCCGGACGGATGGAGGACGCAGCCATGGTGGCGGCGCGCCGAAAGCCGCCAGAAAACATGACCGCCTTCGACTGCCTCTTGCGCGGGCTCGATCATCACCGCCTGGGCGGCGTCACCGACGACAATGCTCGCCAGGCCGTCGGCTGGCTTTCAAAGGCGATCGAGGCCGATCCGCACTACGCGGCCGCCTATGCGTGGAGGGTCTGCGCAGCGTCAGGGCTGCCGGGTTTCGACCCCGAGCAAGGTCGACGGGACATTTGCCGCGCGCTCGAGCTTGACCCCTGCGATGCCGAGGCAAACCGGATCATGGGCGCGTTTGAACTTATGGGTGGCAACTTCGACGAGGCCCTGGCGCACAGCCGCAGAGCAATGGAATTGAACCCGACGGATGCCTACATCAAGGCAAGATGCGCCGCGGTCTTTACCTGTGTGGGCGAAGCAGAGCGTTCATTGTCCTTGCTCGACGAAGCCGAGATGCTCGACCCGTTCCTTCCTGTGTGGTGCGTCGAGGAACGGGGTGTGGCTCTTTATGCGCTGGGCCGCTATGCTGAGGCTATTGAATCCCTCCGCAAACTCACGTTTCAGACCACTCGATCGCGCCTCTATCGGGCGGCCGCGCTCGTGGCGCTCGATCGATCCGACGAAGCCGGCCGGATGGTCAGGGAAGCTGTCGGCAGCGAGGCAGCTCTAACGGCCTCCAACTTCACCAGCCGCGAGTGTTACCGCGATCCTGAGAAGGCTCGGGAGCTTGGCCGCTTGCTAAGGGAAGCAGGTTTGCCGCCATAAGATCGGTGGCGACGGTCTGCCGCTAACGACAACCCGTTCAGCACACACACTGTCGAAGTCTGCAACGGGTCGACTCCGGTCGTTGCGATCGAAAAGGGAATGGCCGCTCATGACGCGACCAAGCCGGTCGGCGCATCAGCTCGATTTCGTGCAGCCAAGGAGCGTTCTACGTCGCAATCGGGTGGGAATATCGCCCCTCTTGTGGCCCACCGGAAGGAGCAGGAAGCGCCATTTTCCAGACGTTCCCGGCGCTCCTCCGAAGCGGACCCTCGCGTTTCGGCCGGAGTTGAATCAAAGGACGCAAGCCGCTCGGGAGTCAATCTGGCAGACCGGCCCGGCGGAGCACCTCTACCACCCGGTCCCGCCTTTCCCGCTCCTTGTATCGCTGCGAGAGGATAACTTGCTCGATGCCGAATTCAGGAAACCTCTCCTTGAGTTCAGATATCGTGCAAGCGGCATCATCTTCTCGCTGCTGAAACCCGTATATGGTTGCCAGGTTTGTATAGGAATAAGGGTCGTCCGGCTCCTGCTGGAGATATGATTCCGCCGCCTCCTGTGCCGCAACAATATCGCCGATCCAGAGGTTGGCCAACGCGAAATTATAAGTGTACCAGGTAGGGTAGTGCGGGCTGAGCCGCATGGCGGTCTTGAGGGCGGCCAGCGCTCTTTTGCTTTCCCCTCCGTAGATGCACACAAGACCAAGAAAGGCTGCGGCCCAGGAGTCGCTCGGCGCGAGATCAATTGCTTTTTGGCAGAGCCCGATCGCTTCATCATGCTGGTCGCGCAAGAAGGCGATGCCTCCTTTCAACATGTATGCGCTCCCAATATCGGGATCGATCACAAGGGCTTTCTCGACCTGCTGCTCGGCGAGTTGCAGGCGTTGCTCCTTGTCCACGGACGTGTCGGACCGTGCTTCCCACCAATAGGATAGTCCGAGTTGGACCATAGCCCCCGTATAGTTTGGATCGATTCCGATCGCTTCTTTCAAAACCCGCTGCGCCTCCCGATTATCTATCGGATTGAAACGGAGGAACAAATCGCGCCCGAGCGCCATTTTCTCCCAGGCACGCAAGTTTTTCGTCTGCCCTTCCCAAAGACGTGCTAATTCTCCATAGGTTAGCTTGACCTGCATTGCGAGCGCGATGCTTCGGGTAATCTCGTCCTGCACCGCGAATATGTCGTCGAGATTTCCGTCGAAATTCTCAGCCCAAACGTGCCCCCCTGAAAGCCCGTCGATCAACTGCGCCGTCACGCGCACTCGGTTTCCGGCGACGCGAACACTTCCCTCCAAGATAAATCTTACGCCCAGTTCCAACGCGACATCCTCTAGGCGAACCGCTCGACCCTTGTAAACGAAGCTGGAGTTCCGCGAGATGACAAAGAACTCGCTGATCCGCGACAGGGCGGTAATGATGTCCTCTGAAATGCTGTCGGCAAAGAATTCCTGGTCGCGAACGCTGCTCATGTTTGTGAACGGCAGCACTGCGATTGACAGCTTGGTTGGCAGTCTCGGCTTGTCTCCTGACACCGCCGGGCTTGAAGTCAACAGCCAAGCTCCGTCCGGGTGGATACGGTAGACTTGAATGTCGCCCGGGATGTTCTTGAGGGCCTTCATCCCAAGGCTCTCGAATTTCAGGTCCAGCTTTGACTTCACATTCTGATAGACGACTTCCGAAATGCACACGCCTCCCGCATCGGCCAATTGCTCAAGACGGGCAGCCACGTTGACGCCATCGCCGAAGACATCGCCCTCATCAACGAGGATATCCCCAAGGTTGATCCCGATACGATATTCAATCCGACGTTCAGTCGACACTCTCGTTTCTTGTTCAATGATCGCCCGCTGGATCTCCACAGCGCATTCGACAGCATTGACCACGCTCGAAAACTCGGCGAGAAACCCGTCGCCGGTTGCCTTGAAAACCCGACCGTCATGATCGAGGATCCTGGGATCGATAAGCTCCTTGCGGTAAGATTTATGCCGCGCAATCGTGCCGCTTTCGTCTGCTGCCACCAAGCGGCTATAGCCGACCATGTCGGCGGCCACGATCGCGGCAAGGCGGCGTTGCAAGTGTCGTCTCCTTCGAGGACAGAAACCGTCGGATGGTAGACTGAATACTTCCGCTGCGTAAGCCTCCGAATGACCGTTCAAGGTCACTGTTTGCTCGTTTATCGGCGTTCGGTCGAGGGCGGTCGACTCAAGCCGTAGCCCGAACGGCGGCTCTGGAGAAGCGCCAGGAAGGTCAGGAAGTGGCGCATTGGCTCGTTTCTGAGCGCGAAACGAACGAACGGCATACAAACGAAAAGCCGTCGTCGAGCCGCTGCGCGATTTGGGGGCTCCGCGCCTCGACGACGACAATTCAGGCAGAGGTCTGAGGAGCGCGATTGGTGTCAAACAGTTCTCCGGTTTCCAACATCGCACAAGCAATCCCGATCAAGCGGCCGCCAACCGACCGAAGCGCTCTCGCATGGGAATGGCCTCGTTTCCTTAATTCCGCGTACCGATTTCGGCTGTGAACATCGCGCATGACGGCAACCCTCGCCCAATGATAGACGGCCGTGCGCAGTCGGTGTGGGCACGCTTGGCGCATGACGACCATGTACTGTTTGCCGCTGCGCCGCGTCACCGGGACCACGCCGGCCAATGCCCGAAGCGCCTGCACATCCCGGCGCGCGATCGCGTCATGCCCCTCCGATAGAAGCGCGGCGAGCACAATCGGTCCGACTCCTGGCATCGATCGCAGGATCTCCGGATCGCTGCACGGCTCGCCAGCGCTCCCGTTGGTTGGTGACAGTTCGGCGACCGCCGAACACAGCCGTTCGAGCTGCTTCATGGCGTTCTTCATCTGCTCCATTACCAGCCGAAGGCGCGCCAGGATGAGCTGACAATGGGCAACGCATGCTTCGGCGATGCCGGCGGCGACAACGATCGGGGTGCGACGGAGTTGTGCCAGCAAAGTCTCCGCCGTCCACTTCTTCACCTTGCTCTGTTTAAGTTGCTTCGCCACCGTCGCTGCCCTGACCGTTCGCGCTTTCGCAGGGGTCGGGATCAACTCCCACAGGTCAAGAACCCATGCTCTTGACCAATCCTCCGCCAACTCGAGCACCTGCGGGTAATAGCGCCAAAGCTGATGACGGAAGCGATTGGCAAGCCGATTGCGTTCGGCAGACAGGTCCTCGGTCATGCGCGACCACTCCCGCAGTTCGATGACGGTCGGGTGCATCGGCGCAAGAAAGCGGTAAAGCTTGCGATCCGTTCTTAAGGTGTCGGCTAGAACGAAAGGCATCGAGCCGGTCGTCCTTGGCGCCCGCCATGGTGAAGCGGTCCCGCAAACGATCCAGCTGCTTGGATTGATAGCATGGGCGAGGAAGCCAGCATCCATCAGGCCTTCGACGACAGGCCCATGCGGGACCTCTATCCCGATGGCGACACGGCCCGGCTCATGACCCGTCGTAGTTCTGATCCAATTGGCTAATTCGGCCAGTCCCTCGCCGCTATGTGGAAACGGGCGGTGGCCGAGTTTTCTTCCGTCGGCATCCAAAGCGTAAGCGTAGTGCGTCGCCGATGCCCAGTCGACGCCTACGAATGCGGACATGTCTTCCATCATCACCTTCTCCTGCTCAAACGGGCAGCTGCGATGCTCGCCGGCCCTGTTCTGGCGCTCGAAGGCGCAACTCCCCACGGGGCGTCGATCGCAGCCAATCCATCGGGGCACTCGTCCCCTCTAGGCGCTCAAAGCGCTGGATCACCAGGTGGCTCCCGACGAATCGGCCCGCGGGTTGAGTCTACCCCGTGAGGAGCCTCGTGATTGGAACAGGGATCACCCGCCCGAAGGCGGAGCCGAAGGGGCGGCGCCGATCCGCGGATGCGGATCCGTGTCGATCCTGCACGGAGCGCGGCCCTGGCCGAGCGGAGGAAGGACGGGGAGACCGATTTTCTCCTTGCAGGGGAGAGGGGGCAGCGCCTCCTTTCCCCACCGACGAAGGGAAAGTAGCTCGATGCGCCACCGCGTGATCTACTAGGAAAACTGAAGAGACTTCAGATGAACATGGATTTGATCGTGGATACGCGCCGTCTCGTCATTACCGATGGCTATGACCGCTTGGGGGCCGACGGCCGACCGGCAGTTTCTGGCGTCCAAAAAAGCGATAGCGGACATTCGATCCGGTAGGTCCGAGGTCCCTGACTGACCGGACCCTAAGCCGACCTTCTCACACAGAGATCGAAAAGGCAGCGCTGACCACTACGTCCGCTAGTATCAACCTACAAACCGCGTCAATCTTTCAGCTCAATCTTCGGCGCACTCGCGTTTGCCAATGGCTCGGCGTAACCTTGCGTGGTTAGCCGTGTGGTCGCTCTCACGAAGGACTAGGTATGGAGCGTCGGCTCGCCGCCGTCCTAATCGCGGACGTCGTGGGCTATGGCCGCCTGAGCCAAGCCGACGAGGAAGGCACGCGTGCCCGCTTCCAAGCCGATCTGCGCGAGGTCTTCGAGCCGAGAATCGCCGCACACCATGGCCGGCTGGTCAAGACCATGGGCGACGGGCTGCTGGTGGAGTTCCACAGCGTGGTCGATGCGGTGCGCTGCGCGGTTGAGGTCCAGCGCGCCAAGTCCGAGCGCGACGTCGGCGTTGCGGCCGACCGTCGGCTTGCGTTTCGCATCGGCATCAATCTTGGCGACGTGATCGTAGAGGGCGACGACATCCACGGCGAGGGCGTGATCATTGCCGACCGATTGCAGACGATCGCCGATCCCAGCGGCGTGATGATCTCTGGCACCGCCTTCGATCAGGCCATTCACAAGGCCGATGTGGGCTTTGCCTATCTCGGTGAGCAACACCTCAAGAACATCGCCGATCCGGTGCGCGTCTATCGCGTCCTACTCGATGCTGGGGCAGCGGGAAGAGTTGTCGGCACAACGCGCAAGGCGGGCGCTCGGCTCCTGATCTTGGCAGTGGCTGGAGCGGTGTTGACCGCCGCCGTCGCGATGCTCGTGGTCTGGCAGATGTCTATGCCGCCTGAGCGGCCGTCCGTCGCCGTCCTGCCGTTTGCAAACCTGAGCAGCGACTCCGAACAGGAATACTTCGCCGACGGGATCACTGACGATCTCATCACCGACCTCGCCAAGCTGTCGGGACTGGTCGTCATCGCTCGCAATTCTGTCTTCACCTATAAGGGCCGGCCGGTCGTCGTGCAGGACATAGCGCGCGACCTCGGTGTCCGCTATGTGGTGGAAGGCAGCGTCCGGCGAAGCGGCGACCGGATCCATGTCAATGCTAAGCTCATCGATACGGCGACCGGCGACCATCTGGTGGCCGAGGAGTTCGACCGCAGCGCCTCGGATGTCTTCGCCGTGGAGGACGAAGTAGTCCGCCATATCGTCGAGGCTCTCGGGGTGCAGCCGACGGCGTCGGAGCAAGGTCAGTTGGCGCGGCCGCCGACCGCGAACCTCGAAGCCTATGACTACTATCTCCGCGGCGAGCAGGCGGAGAGAACCGGCCTGCTGCGGGAAGCGTTGCAGCTCTACGCGAAAGCGACCACGCTCGATCCCTCCTTCGCCGAGGCGCATGCGGCGGATGCGCGCACCGCGGTCTATGTCTGGCGCCTCGACTATGACAACGTTCTGCCAGGCCCCGTGGCTAGGAGACGGGCGTATGAGAAGGCCGGAAGCGCGCTGGAGCTGAACCCGGAATCCTCGCGGCCCTATGCCATCCTCGCCATTCTTCAGGTCGTGGATCGCCGATACGAGGAGGCACTCGCTTCCGCCGGGCGGGCCGTGGCGCTGGGGCCCAGCGACGCCGAGGCCCATGCGGCGCTGAGCCTCGTCCTCACTTTCGCCGGCCGCCACGCCGAGGCTGTCGCTGCAATCGAGACCGCGCAGCGGCTCAACCCCAGCCTCTCGACGAGCGAACGGCTGGTCGCGGGACTGGCGTTGCTATTGCATGGGGATTACGCCCGGGCGATTGAAACGCTGAAGCGCGCCCGCGCCGAGGCGCCGCGCCTCATCGATATTCATGCCTTACTCGCCGCGGCCTACGCTCGCGCCGGTCGTTTGAGCGAGGCCCGCGACGCGGCGGGGGAAGCCCGCCGTACCGTCCCCGTCGTTTCCGTCGAGACCTGGCGCGTTCTCTATGCCCATTTTCGCAATGGTCAGGACCTCGAGCGCGTCCTCGAAGCCATGCGCGACGCCGGCCTTCCCGAATGGCCCTTCGACTTCCGCGGCGAGGGTCGCGACAGGCTGAGTGGGGCGGATATCTCCCGCCTGGCCTTCGGGCGGACATGGCAGGGACAGACAGGCGCGGGCGATCCGGCTCTCCTGCAACTTGGCCGCGATGGCAAGACGGCTTTCCGGACCCCGACACAGATCGCAACCGGGACCGCCTTCGTCGATCGGGACATGCTGTGCGAGCAGAGCGAGAACGTGTTACTCGGGCGGCCCCGCTGCGGCCCGGTTTATCGGCGAACCCATGACCCGGGCAAACCCGAATACACCTATGTCAACGCGTTCACGCTCTTCCATTTTTCGCCCGTCGAGTAGGTCCGCTGCCCGTCTCGACGTGGCACCTCGATCTGCGCATCACTGGAACCCGTCCTGCTCCAGCTGGGTCTCGACGGCGGGCCAATTCGCCTCGGCCTTTGCCAAGAGGTCGCTCGGGCGGGCCTTGAACTCGGCCATGAATTCCTTGCTGTAAGCCAGGTACAGCTTACCGCCGATGATCGCCCACGCTTCCGGATCGATATTGATCGTGGCACCATTGGAGGCCACTTCCCCGGTGCAGTAGCCCCCGTATTGTGGCGCATACTTGGTAGGTTCACCGATGAAGAGCTCACGGTGCTTGCTGCTGGCGAACTGCCACGGCGTCCCCAGCCAGTCGTAGGAGAACTCCTCGGAGCCCTTCATCGCCCGGCCTTCGGTGAAGTAGGCAACCGGGTCGTAGCCCATGATCGCGACACCGCCGAAATAGCCGGTATTGACCTGGTCGGCGGCGAGGGCAGGAACGCAACTGACCATCAAGGCGATCGAGAATGTCGCTCCAAATGCTGATCCTCGAGTCGGGGTCACGCCGTACTTTTGGATTGCTTCGCACATATTCCGTCCTCCGTTCAGTCACTCATCTCGATGCACAACGAGGCGCCTATCACCTCGGCGGGCGGGCAGGCCGCGCCGTGGCGCTTGAGCACCCGTATAATGTCTCTATGACCCTTGAAGCCGGCGCGCGTCACCGGCGTGTACCTGTGAAGACTCTCCGGCCGGTTGACATCGGCGCCGCGGGCGATCAGCAGCTCAAGCATGGCGACGCGGTTCTCTTCTACGGCGACCATCAGCGGTGTCACGCCCGCCTTGTTGGCAGCATCTTCGAGAACAGCGCCCTTGCCCAACAGCAGTTCTGCGATCCGCACGCTGCCCGAATACGCCGCCGCATGGAGCGGCGTGAAGCCCCCGGCGTTGCGCGCCATCACGTCGGCGCGTTTGCTGAGCAGCAGCGCCGCGACCGCCGGGTGATCGCTCAACGACGCAGCGATCAGCGGCGTGGCTTGGTCGCGATCACGGCTGTCGACCTCGGCTCCGCTCGCCAGCAGGCGCTCGACTCTGGCCGTGTCGCCGGCCTTCACGGCGTCAAACAAGGACTCACCCGCGACGACACTCGCCGACGCGAGTAAGACAGCCACCACAAACAGGATTCGAAACATGGCTGCGCCCTCGAAAGGCTAAATAGTTTACACCTCGGGCCTGCTTAGTGAAAGCGGCGATCGATTGGTTCTGGGTCAGCGCTCAAACATCAAAGTCCGTCGTCGGCAAGGCAGGCTTAATGACTGATATTAGGCCGAGACGTGACCTTGTCGGCATGGTGTGCGTAGGCCCGGAAATGGCGCTACCTGCTCGTTCCGGTCGACGAGACGAATGGCAACATTCCACCCTGAGCGGCCCTACGGCTCCGGTACCAAGTGTCAGATTTTGACCACTAGGCTGGGCATCGCAAGGTGGTGATCTGTCCCTAGAGCGCTTTGCGTTTTGGTGGACCCAAAACCGCGCTCTAACTCCTTACTTTACGCATTTTGTCGGACGCCAAACGAAGATGTTTGGCTGCAAAATGCTCTAGAACCACCGCCGTTCAGGCTCGGAACTCTTTGCAATCACAATTCCCAAGAGAACACCGAGCACGCCGCCAAGCATCATCGCCGAAGAAATTGTGCCTGGGTTCTGCTGGACAGTTTCAGTCACGGTGTGCGCCTGGCTACGCAATTGCCGGGCTGCGCGCGAGGCCCGTTCGGCGGCGCTGTCGTACCAGCCCTGTGCCTCCTCGGCGCGGTCGGAAAGGGTCCGATTTATCTTGGTGATTTCGCGGCGAAGCTCAGCGATCTGCTTCTTCATCGCCTCCTGGGCTTCGTTTGCCGCCTTTGAGGCGCCTGCCATACTGGTGGTTTCGGCCATTGGATTTCTCCCTTTGGTGATCAGATCTCCCTTAGGTAATCAGACAGGGGAAACGGTCGCGGACGCGCAGGGTTCCTTGCCCTGGCAAACCGCGCGATGATTGCGTTATCAAGCATTCCCTTGTGCGCGCGCGTGGCGGGCAATGATGCTCTCCTCGTCGGTCGCGACGACGCGTATTTCGACCTTGCTGTCCGGCCGGCTTATGATCTCGGCATGAGAGGCATTGGATGGCTCGTCAATCGCCACGCCAAGCCAATGAAGCCTTTCGCATATTGCCTTGCGGACCAGCGCCGAGCGCTCGCCAATGCCGGCGGTGAACACGAGGCATTCGAGGCCGCCCAACGTGTTGGCGAGCGCGGCAGCTTCCCTTGCGGCCCGGAAAGCAAAAAGGTCTACCGCTTCGCGGGCGTGGCGATCGTCGCTCGCTTCCAACGCGCGCATGTCGCCCGAGATGCCGGATATTCCGAGCAGCCCGGATTCCTCATAGAGCATGTGCTGCAGAGCCTCCCCCGCGATGCCTCTCTCCAGCACGAAGTACAAAAGCACGCCCGGATCGATGGCGCCGCAACGCGTGCCCATGACCAGGCCGTCGAGGGCGGAAAAGCCCATCGTCGTATCGACGCTTCTCCCGTCGCGCATGGCGCACAGGCTCGCTCCATTGCCGAGATGGGCGACGATCGTGCGCTTCGCTGCAAGAGCGGGCGATATCTCCTTGAGCCGCCCGGCGATATATTCGTAGGAAAGACCGTGAAACCCGTAGCGGCGGATCCCATCCGCATCGTATTTGCGCGGCAGTGCGAAGCGGCTCACGATCGGATCGATCGTCTGATGGAAGGCTGTGTCGAAGCATCCGACCTGCGGCAGATCCGGCCGCAGCGCGGCAAGTGTCCGGATCGGCGCGAGACTGCGAGGCTGGTGCAGCGGAGCAAGCGGCGTCAGCCTGTCCAAGCCCTCGATCACGGCAGGCGTCAGACGGACGGGTTCGACAAACTCGCGCCCGCCATGCACGATCCGGTGGCCGGCGGCGATTAGTTTCCTGCCGCCAAGTTCGCTCTCGATCCAATCGAGCAACGCGTCGATGCCCGCGTTGCGCGCGTCTCCGGCAATCGGCCGATCACACTGCACTGTTCCATCGGCCGCCTCCGCGCTGAGCCTCGGCGCATCGCCCAGATCCAGCTTGCCACGCGAGACAAGTTGCAATTTCGCGGAGGGTTCAAGGTCGTATAGTCCGAACTTGATGCTGGAGGAGCCGGCGTTCAGTGCAAGAATTGCGTGTCGCATCAATTGCCAGCCTTCGTCGCGCTGTTCTCCGGCCAGTTCCACTCCTGAACCTCGGGCATGTCTTCGCCATGCTCGCGGACATAGGCCCTATGTTCCACAAGCTTCGCTTGAAGTTCGGCAGCAAGGCCTTTCGCACGTGCGGCGAGCCCAGGTACGTGTTTGATCGCGGCGAGCGCCAGGTGAAAACGGTCAAGTTCATTGAGTACGACCATGTCGAACGGCGTCGTGGTGGTGCCTTCTTCGCGAAAACCATGCACATGCATGTTGTCATGGTTGGCGCGTCGGTAGGTCAGGCGGTGGATGAGGTAGGGATAGCCGTGATAGGCGAAGATGACTGGCTTGGTTTTCGTGAACAGTGCGTCGAAATCCTCATCGGCGAGACCATGCGGATGCTTTGAATTCGACTGCAGCGTCATCAGGTCGACCACGTTGACGACGCGAACCTTCAGGTCCGGAAGCGCCGAACGCAAAATGTCGGTGGCAGCGAGCGTCTCCAGTGTCGGCACGTCGCCGGCGCAGCCCATGACCACATCCGGATCCTCGCCCTTGGCAACCGTCCCGGCCCATTCCCAGATCCCCGCCCCCGCCCCGCAGTGCGCTTCTGCGTCTTCGACGGACAGCCATTGCGGCGCTGGCTGCTTGCCGGCGGTGATCACGTTGATGCGGTTGTAGGTTTTCAGGCAATGCTCGGTGATCCAGAGCAGCGTGTTGACATCCGGCGGGAAATAGAGCCTGACCGTATCGGCCTTCTTGTTGGCGACGAAATCGGCAAAGCCCGGATCCTGGTGGCTGAAGCCGTTGTGATCCTGCCGCCAGACATGGGAGGTCAGCAGGTAATTGAGTGAGGCGATCGGTTTGCGCCAGGCAAGCTCGCGGGATGTCTTCAGCCATTTGGCATGCTGGTTGACCATGGAATCGACGATGTGGATGAACGCCTCGTAGCATGAGAACAGGCCATGGCGGCCGGTCAGCAGGTAGCCCTCCAGCCAACCCTGGCAAAGATGCTCGCTGAGCACTTCCATGACGCGGCCGTCACGGGAGAGGTGGACGTCATAGGGCTCGATCCGCTCCATCCAGACCCGGTTCGTGACCTCGAAGACGTCGTCAAGGCGGTTGGAGGATGTCTCATCCGGCCCCATCAGCCGGAAATTCCTGGCATCCGCATTCAGGCGCATGACGTCGCGGAGATAGCTTCCGAGAATCCGCGTCGCCTCGGCCTTGGCGCCACCCGGACGCGGCACATCGAGCGCCAGGCTTCTCCAATCGGGAAGCACGAGGTCGCGCTTCAGCAATCCGCCATTGGCATAGGGGGTTGAGCCCATGCGCTTGGGCCCGGTTGGCGCAAGCGCCGCCAGCTCTGGAAGCAGACGCCCGCTGTTGTCGAACAGCTTTTCCGGTTCGTAGTTCCGCATCCAGTCTTCGAGGATCTTGCGGTGTCCTTCGTTGCCGCGAGCGTTCGACACCGGCACTTGATGCGAGCGCCAGAAATCCTCGACTTTCTTGCCGTCGACCTCCTTCGGTCCCGTCCACCCCTTCGGGCTGCGCAGCACGATCATCGGCCACAGCGGGCGCTCTCCCTGCCAGCCCGAAGCACGGGCTCGCTTTTGGATGAAACGGATTCTGTCCAGCGCGGTGTCCAGCTTCGTTGCCATCATCCGATGCATGGGAACTGGCTCGTGACCTTCGACGAAAAATGGTTCGTAGCCATAGCCGGCGAACAGGCTTCGCAATTCCACGTCATCCATGCGGGCAAGGATCGCCGGGTTGGCGATCTTGTAGCCGTTGAGATGCAGGATCGGCAGCACGGCGCCGTCGGATGCCGGGTTGAGGAACTTGTTGGAGTGCCAAGCCGCCGCGAGCGGACCGGTCTCCGCTTCGCCGTCGCCAACGACGCAGGCGACCACCAGATCAGGATTGTCGAAGGCCGCGCCGAAAGCATGGACCAGCGCATATCCCAGTTCTCCGCCTTCATGGATCGAGCCGGGCGTTTCCGGAGCAGCGTGGCTTGGCACCCCGCCAGGGAAGGAGAATTGCCGGAAGAGTTTTCTCAGGCCGTCTTCGCCCTGGCCGATTTCGGGATAGATCTCGCTGTAGGTGCCCTCGAGCCACGCGTTCGCGACCATCGCCGGGCCGCCATGACCTGGGCCGCAGATAAACAGAATTTCGAGACCGCGTTCACGGATGACGCGGTTCAGGTGGACATAGATGAAATTGAGACCAGGTGTCGTGCCCCAATGGCCGAGCAGCCGCGGCTTGACGTGTTCGGCCTTCAGCGGCTCGCGCAGCAGCGGATTGTCGAGCAGATAGATCTGGCCAACCGAAATGTAGTTCGCGGCGCGCCAATAGCGGTCCATGAGATTGACCTTATCAAGGCCTGTTGTGGTCGCAGTTTTCTGAGCCTCGTCGTTCATGGAAAAGTCTCCAGAATGCGTTCGCCCGTCGATATCTGGAGTGAGATCGCCCCGGAGAAAGGATTTTCACGGAAATAAGTTCGGCTAGGGCCGCCATTTGCGCCCGCCAATCGCTCTTTTGCAGGAACCTGGAAGCTCGCCAACGGTTAAGGAGACGAGCCGCCGAAATGAGATCAAGCGCTGCCGAGCCGAGCGCACGCAGATCGAGGGATTGTCGCCGGGGAGCCGTTAGGCACGATTGGGGACAATCAGTGCGGAGGACCGCCAGCCCGCAAAGGAGCAAAAGATGCTCGATCTTTCCGATGCACGCAACCGAATGGTCGAGGTCCATCTCAGCCGCCGTGGCATCCATGACCGCGAGGTGCTGGAAGCTATGCGCGAAGTTCCGCGCGAGGCTTTCGTCGCTCCCGGCTTTGAAGAATTCGCCTACGAGGATGGGCCGCTGCCGATTGCCGAGGGTCAGACGATATCGCAGCCCTACATCGTCGCCTTGATGATCGAGATGGCAGAGATCGGATCGGGCGACCATGTCCTGGAGGTTGGCACCGGCTCAGGGTACGCGGCTGCCGTGATGAGCCGGATCGTCGAACACGTTTACACGATCGAACGCCACGCCGGGTTGGCGGAAACGGCGAAACAGCGGTTCGAAGAGCTTGGCTATGACAATATCGAAGTCCGCACCGGCGATGGTACTAAAGGCTGGCCGGACGCAGCGCCCTTCGACGCCATTCTGGTCGCCGCCGGCGGACCCGGTGCGCCGCTTGCCCTTCAGGAACAGCTCGACGTCGGTGGCAGGCTCGTCATCCCGGTCGGCGACGAACCGCATGATCAGCGCCTTCTCAAGGTCACCCGAACCGGCGCTGCAACGTACAGCGAGGAGGATTTCGGCGGCGTGCGGTTTGTCCCGCTCATCGGCGAGCAGGGCTGGCCCGAGAGCGGCAACCGTATCGCGGATCGTCCGTCCGGACGCGCGCGCACGCGCAGCCTGCCGGATATGATCGCGGCGGCGGCCGAACCGCTGCCGGGCTTCGACGATCCGGCATTCGGCGAATTGTTCGACCGGTTTGGCGACCGGCGCGTCGTCCTGCTCGGTGAAGCGAGCCACGGCACGTCGGAGTTCTACCGGGCCCGCGCGGCGATCACCCGCAGGCTCATCGAGAAGCACGGCTTCACCATCGTCGCAGTCGAGGCCGACTGGCCCGATGCAGCGGCGATCGACCGCTACGTCCGCCATCGGCCGCCACGGGCCAACGCCGATCCGCCGTTCCAGCGGTTTCCCACCTGGATGTGGCGCAATACGGACGTCGCGGCGTTCGTCGACTGGACGCGACAACACAATGAGCGGATCAGGATATCGTCCCGACTGGCGGGGTTCTATGGCCTCGATATCTACAATATGAGCGGATCGATCGCCGCGGTTCTGCAATATCTCGACAGGGTCGATCCGCAGGCAGCCAAGATCGCACGTGAACGCTATGGCTGCCTGACGCCTTGGCAACATGAACCATCCACCTACGGCCGTGTCGCGCTCACCTCCGGCTACGAGAAATGCGAGCAGGCCGTGCTTGAACAGTGCCGCGAACTGCTTGCCAGGCAGCTCGACTATGCGCAGCAGGACGGCGTCGATTTTCTGGATGCCACCCAGAATGCCCGGCTGATCGCTTCCGCGGAACGCTACTACCGGATCATGTACTATGGCGGCGCGCAGTCGTGGAACCTGCGCGACACCCATATGTTCGAGACACTCGAGCATCTGCTGGAAGCTCGCGGGCCTAACGCCAAAGCGGTCGTGTGGGCGCATAATTCCCATATCGGAGATGCCCGCTATACCGAAATGGGGATTGTCAGGGACGAAGTGAACATCGGCCAGCTCTGCCGCCAACGCTTCGGCGACGAGGCAGCCTTGATCGGGCTCAGTACGCATTCCGGGACAGTGGCCGCGGCCTACGACTGGGACAGCGAGATGGAAATCAAGCGGGTGCGGCCTTCCCATAGCGATAGCTACGAACGGCTTTGCCATGATTGCGGCGTCTCGCGTTTCCTGCTCGACATCAAGCGCGACGACGATCTTCGCGATCGGCTTCTGGAGCGTCGGCTGGAGCGCTTCATCGGCGTGATCTATCGGCCGGAAACCGAACTGCGCAGCCATTACGCGGATGCCTCACTTTCCCAGCAGTTTGACGCGTTCGTCTGGTTTGACGAAACCGTCGCGGTGACGCCGCTTGGGCCGGAGCATGTGGGAACGGGCGTTCCCGACACCTATCCGTTCGGGCTCTAATGCATGTCGCGCAAAAGTGTGCAGCGGTTTTGCGGTAACGACATGCATAAACAACAACCTAAAGCGCGTCGCGTGAGGCCGGTCAAATGCGACGCGCTTTAGCCGCCTCTCGGACAAGGCCGCGTCAAGGTGAGTTTCGGCGGAACATTCATCGCGCCCTGCTGTTTCTAGAACAGGACCCTTTTCGAAGGAGTTGTGCCATGAGCGGAACCAAACATCCAAAGTGGAAAAAGCCGAGCGATGCCGATCTGAGGAACAATCCCGGTATCGGGACCTCGAAGGGCACGATCAAGGAAGGCGACGAACTCGTACTCGAAGGCGAAAACACGATCGAGGGCGACGTCGAGAACGACACCAACGCCCTTGGCGGGATCAATCCAAGGCAAAAGATGCGGACGAACAAGTAGCGTCGCTGCGCATCCCGCGCGCTATTCACTCCCAGCAAAAAATGTCGCGGCGACAGCAATCGAGATCAGGCTCAGCATCGCCAGTCCTGCCCTGGCGACGTGCGAGGCTTCCCAAACATCGCGCAAGTCTTTCCAGTCGCCGCTTTGCTTCCGACGGAGCATTGAAAAAAACGTCGCGGCTGGTTTCGACACAGCGACATCCTGCACCCAGAAATTGTTGACCGGATGCGTTACCAGCCAATAGGTCGCATGCTCCGCCACCAAGAAGACAAGGGCCGCCAAGGTCCACCGGAATCGAGCGCCTGGATAAGGCGTGAGGTAAAGCAGGATGGCGAGTGCAATGATGCCGCCGATCTCGGCAAACCCGCCGATCGTGAAGCCGGGATAGTAGATCGCCTGCACAGATTTGTAGGTGGCCTCCTTGAGGCGCAACTTGCCGGGTAACTCCAACGCGTGCGCGAGCGAGAGCGCCATTGTGATTGCGACCAGAAGAAGGGTGACAATCATGAACGCGCGCATGCTGTTCCTCCCTGAACCGTCCTGGTAATATGCGGCGTACATAGCGTGCTCGCCGACACGGTAAAGGCGACGAAGGTGAAGGCGCGGCCCCATTTCCAACGCCGCTGGCATTGAACCGCGCCGAATTTGTCATTCGGCCGGCGGGTCCGTGCCATTCGGCCTTCACCAAAATGGCCACGTCCGTGACGGCAGGGAACCATCGTTAGGCACGATGGTTGTCATCCCAGGTGATCCTCCTCAAGGAAACGGACATGACCGATCCTGATCCTGATCCGAACAATCCCGTGCCGATACCGGATAATCCCAATCCCGAGCCTGCCCGGCCGCCAGCTCCGCCGGAAACTCCGCCGAATGAGCCTCCGGGCGTTCCTCCGCCTTCGCCTGATCCCGTTCCCAGCCCGGAAAGGCAGCCCGTCGAAATTCCTCCCGATACACCACCCGAGATTCCCACGGAACCGACCTTCCCCGGTCCTACGGCCAGAGCATCGGACCCACAGCAAGCCTGATCACGAGAGGCTGGGCTGACGCATGGCGAGACGGCCTCGCAGCGATCGGCTGTAGAACGACGCCGTCGCCGGCCATCCCGGTTTTGGTCATTCCCCGATTTGGCTGGTCGAACGTTCGTTGAGCGTCCCGCCCGTTTGCGCATCGATCGCCGCCAGGCTGACCTCATAGCCCCACAGGCGACGGATATGGCGCAGTGTGGCGTCGCGACTGGCCTCCTCCAGCACGATGCCGTCCTTCACCTTGTGCTCCAGTCGCAACTGTCGGTCGCCGAGCAGATCGACATCCACCACCTGGATATCCGGCC
Source organism: Mesorhizobium sp. WSM4842 (assembly GCF_055901575.1). Taxonomy (NCBI): domain Bacteria; kingdom Pseudomonadati; phylum Pseudomonadota; class Alphaproteobacteria; order Hyphomicrobiales; family Phyllobacteriaceae; genus Mesorhizobium; species Mesorhizobium sp. WSM4842. The sequence continues at coordinate 3,122,814 of NZ_CM148372.1, read as the reverse complement.
GGCTCGCGCCGATGTCGTAGCTTTGGGCGAGCCCGGCGCGTATTTTTTCGTAGCCACGCTCATTGTGTATCGACGCAACTTCGTAATGCGGTTCGCTGGCGGCATCGGCGAGGATAAAGAACCGCCACTTCCGCATCAGAGCGGGGCTCAGATACTGGCGGATGAAAGATTCGTCGCGATGGTTCGCCCATGCGTAGAGCAGGGTTTCGCGCCAATTGCCGTTGCCGGCGATATCGGGGAACCAGTCACGATCCTCGGCGGTCGGCTCAGTCGATATGCGCTGGATGTCCTGCATCATGTCGAGGCCCAGGGCATAGGGATTGATGCCGGAAAAACGCGGGTCGTCGAAGCCCGGCTGAAAGATCACGTTCGAATGGTTGCGCAGGATTTCCAGCATCGCGCCTTCGCTGATCAGACCGCGATCGAACAGCATGTTCATGAGTGTGTAGTGCACAAACGTGGCGCAACCTTCGTTCATCACCTGCGTTTGCCGCTGCGGATAGAAGTATTGCGCGATGACGCGGACGATCCTGATGATTTCACGTTGCCAAGGCTCCAGGACCAGGCTGTTTTTTTCCAGGAAGTAGAGCAGGTTTTCCTCGGGCAGGTTGAGCGTTTTCTTCCGCTCCGCCATGCCGAGGTCCGTTTCGCTGGCCTTGGTCCCGTCCTTCGAACGCGGGAGCGTACGCCACAGGTCATTGTAGGAACGCTCTTCGTACTCCAGGCGCTCGCGAACGCCTTCACGCTGCCGCTCCGACGACAGCTTCGGCGGCCGATGGTATCTGAACACGCCCTGTTCCATCAGCGCGTGGGCCGAGTCGAGGATCGCCTCCACCGCGGCCACACCGTGCCGCTCCTCGCAACGGGCAATGTAACCCTTGGCGAAATCGAGATAGCTCAGGATCGCGCTGGCGTCCGTCCACTGCCGGAACAGATGATTGTTCTTGAAGAAATGATTATGGCCAAGCGCTGCATGAGCTGTCACCAGGGCCTGCAGGGCCATGGTGTTTTCCTCCATCAGGTAGACGATGCAAGGATTGGAATTGATGACCAGTTCATAGGCGAGCCCCCGCCCGCCTTTGCGATAGAGCAATTCCTGGTAGAGGAAATGCTTGCCGAAAGACCAGTGGCGATACATCAGCGGCATGCCGACCGAGGAATAGGCGTCGAGCATCTGCTGGGACGAGATGATCTCCATCTGCACCGGATAGACGTCGAGGTGAAGCTCTTCGATCGCGATCGCCTCGATTGCTTCGTAGGCGCGCGACAGTGTCTTGAAATCCCAGTCGGACCCTGAAAAGAGCAAACCGGATTTGCTGGTTTGGCTGGATTTGCTGGCCTGGTTCGCCATCAGTTCCCCCTCAAGCACTTTTCTGGAAGGCCGGCTGCCTGGCAAAGAGCTGGCGAAAGACCGGATAGATGTCGGCTGCGTTGGCGATACGGCTCATCTGGAAATTCGGCCATCTCTGGTTGACAGCGCTGTAGGCGCGCCAGAGCGAGGTCCCATTGTCGGTGCTGCCGAAAATATGGCTCTCGCGTTCGTCGATGATCTCGACATAGGCGAAATACTGGCACAGGCGCATGATCTGGCCGTCCATGAGACCGATGCAGCGCTCGGAATCGGTTACGAAATTGTCGCCGTCCGATGCCTGGGCGGCATAGATGTTCCACTCGTTGGAGGGATAGCGTTGCGCGATGATGCGATGCATCTCCTCGAGTGCCGTGGAAACGACCGTACCGCCGCTTTGGGTATTGTAGAAGAAGGTCTCCTCGTCCACCTCCTGCGCCTCGTGCGTATGGCGGATGAAGACGATTTCGGTGCGGTCGTAGCGCCGTTTCAGGAAGAGGTGCAACAGCACGAAGAAGCGCTTGGCCAGATCCTTCTCGCGTTCGCCCATCGAGCCGGATACGTCCATGAGACAGAACATGACCGCATTGGCATTCGGCACAGGCTGGGCGTCGAAACGGTTGAAGCGGATGTCGACGGGGTCGACATAGGCGATCCGCTTGCGGCGGCGCTCAAGTCGCTCAAGCTCTTCCCGCAACGCTGTAATGCGCTGGTGTGCCGCCGCGCTCTGGGGCTCTGCCTCCAGGATTGCGAGTTCCTTCTCAATCGCATCAAGTTCCTCGCGCCTAGGACGCCTGAGCGCAATCCGGCGACCATGGCTGTGTCGCATCGTGCGCCCGACATTGATATTGGTCGGGGAACCGGTCGCGGCGAATCCGGCCCGGCGCGGCTTAAAGGCAAGTATCTCCTTGAGGTTGAGCTTGACCATGTCGGGAAGTTCGAGATCCTCGAAAAAGAGGTCGAGCACCTCCTCGCGTGAGAGCACGAAACGAAAATCGTCTTCCGAGACCGTTTTCCCCGGAGACGAGCCGCCGCCGCCCTGGCCGGGCTTGGGAACCCGGTCGCCCGGGGCGAAATGCTTGTTGCCCGGCAGGATGTGCTGCCGCCTGCCGCTGTCCTTCGCATCGCTGAAGCTCGGCTCTGCTGTGCCCCTCGCCGGCATGGAGACGGCGTGCTCGCTATCGACATCGGCGATCTTGCCGATACGGATCCGATCCCGGATGCTTCGCTTCAGCTCTTCGCGCGCACGCTTCAGGAAGCGCTGGCGGTTGCCGAGGCTCTTGTCCTTCGGGTTCAGTCGGCGATCGACAAAGATCGGCATGAAACCATCCCGGCCGGACTCAGCCCGCCTTGTTCACCCGCATGTACCAGTCCACCAGCCGGCGGACCTGACGTTCGGTGTAACCGCGTCCGACCATCCGATGCACGAACTCGGTATGCCGCTTCTCCGTTACGCTGTCCTGCTTGGAGCCGAAGCTGATCACCGGGAGCAGATCCTCGACTTGGCCGAACATCCGCTTCTCGATGACTTCGCGCAGCTTTTCATAGCTTGTCCATGACGGGTTGCGGCCATGGTTCCTCGCCCGGGCGCGCAACGTGAACTTCACGACCTCGTTGCGGAAGTCCTTGGGATTGGCAATGCCGGCCGGCTTTTCGACTTGCGACAATTCGTTGTCCAGCACCTCGCGGTTGAGGATCTGGCCTGTATCGGGGTCTTTGTAGTCCTGATCCTCGATCCAGGCATCGGCGTAGGCGATGTAGCGGTCGAACAGATTCTGGCCGTATTCGCTGTAGGATTCCAGATAGGCCTTCTGAATCTCGTGTCCGATGAACTCGGCATAACGCGTCGCCAGTTCCGATTTTATGAAGTCGAGATAGGCGGCTTCCGTTTCCTTCGGGAACTGCTCGCGCTTGATAGCCTCCTCCAGAATGTACATCAGATGCACAGGATCGGCGGCCACTTCCTTGGTGTCGTAGTTGAATGTCTGCGACAGGATCTTGAAAGCAAAGCGTGTGCTGACGCCGGTCATGCCCTCGTCGACTCCAGCGGCATCGCGGTATTCCTGAACCGACTTCGCCTTGGGATCTATGTCCTTGAGGTTCTCGCCGTCATAAACGCGCATCTTCGTGTAAAGCGGCGAATTGTCGTGCTCGGCCAGACGGGTCGAGACCGTGAACCGGCTGAGAATGTCCAGCACCTCCGGTGCACAGGGACTGGAAGCCAACTCGCTTTCGCGCAGCAGCTTTTCGTAGATCTGCCTTTCTTCGGTGACCTGCAGGCAGTACGGCACCTTGACCACCAGGATACGGTCGAGGAACGCCTCGTTGTTCTTGTTGTTCTTGAACTGCAGCCATTCCGACTCGTTGGAATGGGCTACGACGATGCCCTGATAAGGGAAAGATCCGAAGTTTTCCGTACCGTTGTAGCTGCCTTCCTGGGTAGCGGTCAGCAACGGATGGAGGACCTTGATCGGCGCCTTGAACATCTCGACGAACTCAAGCAACCCTTGCGTGGTCCGGTTCAGGCCGCCGCTGTAGGAATAGGCGTCCGGATCGGATTGGCTGAAATGCTCGAGTTGTCGTATGTCGACCTTGCCGACCAGGGCCGAAACGTCCTGGTTGTTCTCATCGCCCGGCTCGGTCTTGGCGATGCCGATCTGGCGCAGCCGCGAAGGCATCAGCTTCACGACGCTGAACTTGGAGATGTCGCCGGACAGTTCATCGAGACGCTTGGCCGCCCACGGCGAGATCAGGCCGTTCAGCCGGCGCCGCGCGATGCCGTATTTGTCCTCCAAAAGGTCGCCCATGCGGTCAGGATTGAAAAGCCCGAGCGGCGATTCGAAAACCGGGCTGATCTGGCCGCCCACCTTCAGCGTATAGATTGGACGCTGCTCCATCAGCTTCTTCAGCCGTTCGGCGAGCGAGGACTTACCGCCGCCGACAGGGCCAAGCAGGTAGAGGATCTGCTTGCGTTCCTCGAGCCCTTGAGAGGCATAGCGGAAATAGCCGGCTATGCGCTCGATCGTGTCCTCCATGCCATAAAACTCGGAGAAGGTGGGATAAATCTTGATTGTCCTGTTGGCGAAAATGCGGCCGAGCCGCTCATCCATGCTGGTGTCGACCAGGGTGGGCTCGCCGATCGCCTCGACCATCCGTTCGGGCGCCGAGGCATACATCGATTTATCCTCGCGGCAGGCAAGGAGATATTGCTGGATGCTTATCTCCTCCTGCGCCACATTCGTGTAAATCTCCGAAAACAGATCGAAGACGTCGGACTGATTCTCACGCATGGTATCCTCGCCCCGGCCGGTCTGGTTGCTGTCGCCCTTCATTCAACTGTCGGAAAGCCTTTGTGGTTCCCTATCATCACGTAGTGCGTCTGCGACCGGATGTTAGGGGTCCAGACAGATATAGTGAACGCCTGGAAGCCAGCCAGCGAATGGCTCGCACAATGGAACGTTTCCGAGGGATGTCCATTCTTCCATCAGCGCTTGCCGAGTGCAACAGCCCGCTGTGAACAAGCTGTTTTTCTGGAGGAATGAACCATGCCGCCTGCGCCCAGCAGTTGAATTGGCGGCGCACGGGTCATTCGGTGAAGGTATCGACGCCGCGCTGTCCACCCCTGCACCGGGAGGGAGCAACGGTTTCGCTCCTTCTCGGTAATGAGGGAAAGGAGATGTTCCATGTTCGAGAACAGTATGTGGTTGATCGTCGTTGCTGGCGGCCCGCTACTGCTGGCAATCCTGATCGCCTACGCCCTCCTCACGTGGCGCCATCGGGGGCCTGCAGAGCGCAGAGAAAGCGATCGGGCCACTGAGCGACTGTATCGCGAGGAGAAAGACCGGCCGGGCGGAGGCAGCTGAGAACCGTATCGGCAGCCCGACTTTATCTTGCTGCCGCCAATGCATGTCACGCAAAAGTGTGCAGCGGTTTTGCGACAACGACATGCATGAAAAAAACCTAAAGCGCGTCGCATGAGGCCGGTCGAACGCGACGCGCTTTAGACTCCAACACTTTCGGGCCAAAGCGCCCGGATCTGCTTCGGCAACGCGTCCCGCACCTTGGCCGACTGGCCGAGGTCGACATGCCTGGCGAGTACCTTGAAAACGGATCTCGTCGCATCCTCGGGATTCACGGGTCGAGTGGATTTCATCTCCTCGGCCACCCGCTGCAGGAATTCCTCCAATGAACGGCTGGTGGCCGGCAGATCACGCGGCCTATACCGATCATAGTAGGCTCCGCGCACGAGAAGCGGCAGTTCCGCTCCCAAATTGGCAGCCAGTTCGATCTGCAGCCAATCCCGCAAGGTGCGTAAAACGGCTCCCAGCATGTGCCAGGCAACGCGCCTATCGGGCCCGTGGTCGGCCATGATCTCGTCCAGCCAGATGTTTGTCGTCTGCAGGGTTTTGTCAAAAACTTCCAAGCCGGTTGCGCTCATCGTCGCCTCCTTTGGCATGGGCGATCCCAACACCCGCCCCCAACATTCTCCCCAACACTCGCTATGACGGGCAAACGGGGATCGAGCGCAATTGTTTCGTCACGCGTTGAAAAATTGCCCAAAGAGCAGCGGCGAATGCAGCTTGGTTCGAAAGCTCAGTTGCCCGGAACCTTCCGCCCCTCTCGCCGGTTTACGGCGGAGGGGTTGGAAATGGGTCAATATTTCAGCCTGTCCGCTGCGTCATTATTGCTCGCGAGCGGCTATGCCGGCGCTCGGTCGGTACTTGAGCCCGCGGGAGCGGAAGCGCAGCAGATAGCCCTATTGTTCTGGGTAATGCTAAGCGGCGGCGCCGTCATCTGGCTGGGCGTGGTCGGCCTGCTTCTTCATTCAGCCCTATTCAATCGCCGCAGGCTGGCCGAAAAGTCTGCCAGCAGCATCATCCTTTGGGGCGGCGTGGTTTTCCCATCGGTCACGCTTTGTGCCCTGCTCGCCTATGCACTGTGGCTGATGCCTGGCCTTCGGCCCTTCGCGCAGGCGAGCTCCGCCGCCCTGCGGATTGAAGTCACCGGCAGGCAGTTCTGGTGGGAAGTTGTCTACCGCCCATCTCAGCGGCCGCCGGTCGCTTCCGCCAACGAGATCAGGCTGCCGGTGGGCGAGCGGGTCGAATTGACCCTGAAAAGTGCCGATGTGATCCATTCCTTCTGGATCCCACCGCTCGGCGGCAAGATGGACATGATCCCCGGCCGCACCAACAGGCTTTCGCTCATGGCCACGAAACCCGGTATCTTCCGCGGGCCCTGTACGGAATATTGCGGCACGTCTCACGCGCTGATGGCGTTCTCGGCCGTGGCGATGGAGCCCGAAGCATTCCGGTCCTGGCTCGCCGCCCAGGCAATTTCCGCGGAAGGCGCCGGCGCGAGCGGCGGCGCGCTGTTCCTGCGCCATGGCTGCGGGTCCTGCCATTTCGTCGCGGGCACCGATGCGCGCGGCCTGATCGGCCCGGATCTTTCGCATCTCGGTTCCCGCGTTACCGTCGGAGCCGGCATCCTGCCCAACACCGAAGACGCCGTCGCCCGCTTCATCGCCCGGCCCGACCTGATCAAGCCCGGCTCCAGGATGCCGGCCTTCGACATGTTGCCGCCGGACGACATTCGCGCCATAGCCGCCTGGCTGAGAGGCCTGCAATGAGCGCTGCGATCAAGGAGCGTTCGCGGGAGGAATACAAGGCGCAGGAAGATCGGCTGCGCGCCGTCTGGGCCAATCCGGCCGGCTGGCGCTACTGGACCTCGGTGAACAATTTCCAGATCGGCCTCTGGTACGGCTCGGCCGCCTTCGCCTTCATGCTGTTCGCCGGCGCGCTCGCGCTGCTGATGCGGCTGCAGCTCGCCGTGCCCGACAACGACTTCCTGTCGGCCGACTTCTTCAACCAGGCGTTCACCCTGCATGGCACGGTGATGATGTTCCTGTTCGCGGTGCCGATCTTCGAGGCGGTCGCGATCTTCCTGCTGCCGCCGATGCTGGGCGCGCGCGAGATGCCGTTCCCGCGCCTCGGGGCGTTCAGTTTTTGGAGCTTTCTCCTCGGCGGTATCTTCGTCTGCGGCTCGATCTTCTTCAATGCGGCGCCGTCGGCAGGCTGGTTCATGTATCCGCCGCTCGCCACCAACAAGCAGCTCTCCGGCATCGGCGCCGATATCTGGCTGCTCGGCCTTTCCTTCATCGAAGTCGCCTCGATCGCGGCCGCCGTCGAACTCATCGTCGGCATCATGAAATGCCGCGCGCCGGGCATGCGCATCAACCTGATGCCGCTCTTCGCCTGGTACCTGCTGATCGTTGCCGGAATGATCCTGTTCGCCTTCCCGCCGCTAATCGCCGGCGACCTCCTTTTCGAGATGGAACGGATGTTCGATTGGCCGTTCTTCGACGCAGCGCGCGGGGGCGACCCGCTGCTGTGGCAGCATCTGTTCTGGATATTCGGCCATCCGGAAGTCTACATCATCTTCCTGCCGGCGATCGCGCTGATGGCGATGATCGTGCCGACTTTTTCCCAGCGTCCGATCGTCGGTTATTCCTGGATCGTGCTCGCGGCAGTGGGGACGGGGTTCCTCTCCTTCGGCCTGTGGGTGCACCATATGTTTGCCACAGGCCTGCCGCAGATCTCGCTGGCCTTCTTCTCGGCAGCCTCCGAGGCGGTGGCGATCCCGACGGGCGTGCAGATCTTCGTCTTCATCGCCACCATGCTGGCCGGCCGGGTGATCTTCTCGACCCCGATGCTGTTCGGCACCGGAGGATTGGCCATCTTCGTCATCGGTGGCCTGACGGGCGTCATGGTGGCGCTCGCACCTTTCGACTGGCAGGCGCACGACACGTATTTTGTCGTCGCGCACCTCCATTATGTGCTGATCGGCGGCATGCTTTTCCCGGTCGTGGCCGGGCTCTATTACTACTATCCGCTGATCGACGCGAAGAAGCTCTCCGCCCGTCTCGGGCGGCTCGCCTTCTGGCTGATGTTCTGCGGCTTCAACATCGCCTTCTTTCCGATGCATCTGAGCGGGCTGCGCGGCATGCCCCGGCGCGTCTTCACCTATCCGGCCGAAATCGGCTTGGACTGGCTGAACCTGATCTCGACGGCCGGAGCCTTCATCTTCGCCGCCGGCGTGCTGGTGGTCGTCTTCGACGTGCTCAGGCCGAAGCACAGGGAGCCGCGCGGCGAATTCAACCCATGGAACGCCGGCACGCTGGAATGGATCTCCGAGCCGGAGGAGAACTGGGGCGTCCGCTCGATACCCATCGTGCGCAGCCGCTACCCCCTCTGGGACCAGAAGGATCTTGCGCGCAAGGTCAATGGCGGCCGCTATTACCTGCCCGACGCGGAAGAGGGATGGCGCGAAGGCCTGGTCACCTCCGTGCTCGACGCCGAGCCCATCCAGGTGCTGCGGGTCGGCGGCACGTCCCATGTCACGATCGTCTCGGCCCTCTCGCTCGGGGCCGCCTTCATCGCGCTTACCTTCCACTGGTGGATCGCGACGGCGCTGGCCGCAATCACCTGCTTTTGCGCCGTCATCTACTGGCTCTGGACGGGCACCGGAGAAATCCCAGAGAAGCCGGAAAAGGATGTCGGTCTGGGGCTCAGCCTGCCGCTTTATGCCTCCGGCCCCGATTCGGTCGGCTGGTGGGCGATGTTCATCACCATAGTGGGCGACGGCACGGCCTTCGCCAGCCTCGTCTTCGGCTATTTCTTCTACTGGACGATCCATATCGACTTCACCGCGGGGATTGCCGGGCCTGACGCAGCCTGGTCGCTGGCGGCTGCCATCCTGTTCGCTGCAGCGTGGGGATTGATGGTGGCGGCCCGCATGTTCAACAGGCGCGGCGCCACGGCCGCTGTGCGCGGCTTGCTGGTGCTGTCCCTGCTGACGACCGTTGCCGCATCCGCCGCAGGCTTGGCCGCGCCGTGGTCTCCCGGCATGGACCCGACGCGCCACGTCTATCCCGCAATCGTGTGGATCCTCGTGATCTGGGTGCTCGCCCATGCGGCGCTCGGCACGGTCATGCAGGCCTACTGCCTAGCACGCTCGCTGGCCGGCCGACTGACGCCGAGGCATGACATAGATCTAAGCAATGTGGTGCTCTACTGGCATTTCCTGCTAATTACCGCCGTCATCACCTTCGCCACTATTGGCCTCTTTCCGGCAGCGATGTGAGGCGGCGATGCGGCTCATTCCGAGAGAGATCGAAACGCTCTGGACGCTGTTTACCGCGCCCGTGGTGTGGGTTGCGCATTTCCTCGTTTGCTACATAGGCGCGGCGATCTATTGCGCTAAGCCCGAGCTTGTCGGGCTGAGTTTCAGCGCTGTGCGCGCGGGCATCGCCGCCGCCACTGTGATCGCCCTTTCACTCATCGCGCTGTCCGCATGGCTCGCTTGGCGGCAATGGGGCTTCGGCACCGACGATCCGCCGCATGACGATCCGACGAGGCGGGACCGGACCCTGTTCCAGGGTTTTGCGACGCTGCTGCTCTCGGGTCTCAGCTTCATCGCCGTGATCTTCACCGCGATGCCCGCGTTGTTCCTGACGGAGTGTATCCGGTGAGACGCGCATGCCTCATCCTCGGTCTCTTTGTCCTTGCCCTGGTCTGGCTCGGACCGCTGCTCGACGCCTGGCAGGATTCGTTTTCGGCGCACATGCTGGCGCATATGGGAGTGGTGGCGATCGCTGCGCCGCTGATGGCGATCGGGATCCCGCTCTGCCCGACACCAGATGCAAGCCGGGCGTTCACCCTCGCCCTTCCCGCCTCCCTCGTCGAACTCATCGTCGTCTGGTCCTGGCACGCGCCGGCCTTGCGGACGCTGGCCCAAAGCTCGCTGTTTGCGACCGCCTTCGAGCAGGCCACGTTCCTGGCCGCCGGGCTGTTCCTGTGGCTGGCCTGCCTGCCGCGCCGCGGCTCGGATACCGCAGGCAATGCCGCCGGCGCTTTCGCCCTGCTTCTCACGTCCATCCATATGACCTTGCTTGGCGCGCTGCTGGCGCTGACCCCGAGGCCGCTTTATGGGACGGGCGAGGTAAGCTGCTTCGGCGTCGCCCTTTCCGCCCAGCAGGATCAGGAGCTTGGCGGCGTAATCATGCTTCTGCTCGGCGCCGCGGTCTACCTGACTGGCGGCGTGATGCTTTTCGCGCGCATGCTCGCCGCCCCGCCGCGGAAGGCGATCTGATGCATATCAGCTGGAAGAAGCTCGCCATCGCGCTTGCCATTCTGCCCTTCGTCGTGGTGCTGGCGGCCTGGATCGGCTTTTTCAATGTCGGTGCCTCAAGCGGCCACTGGAAGATCACGGAATGGTTTCTCCATTTCGCCATGCGATCGGCTGTGCGCACCTATGCCTTGGCGGTCGATGTCCCGGAAACTCTGCCGCGCCATGCCATACAGCCGGCCGCCGGACATTTCGCGCGCGGCTGCGCCATCTGTCACGGTGCGCCGGGCGAACCGCGATCTTCTGTCGTCATGAGGATGCTGCCGCAGCCGCCTGACCTTGCCAGGACCGTCGGCGATTGGTCCGACGCGGAGCTTTTCCGCATCGTCAAGCACGGCGTGCGTTTCACCGGCATGCCGGCCTGGCCGACGCAGGAACGCGACGACGAGGTCTGGGCGATGGTCGCCTTCCTACGCGAACTGCCGTCGATGGACGAGGCCATCTATCGTGATCTCGCCTACGGAGAAAGGCTTGCGCCTCCTGCAGGCGCTGCCGGAGCCCTAAGGCAGGCGCTCGCGGATTGCGCCCGCTGCCACGGTGCGGACGGGCTCGGGCGCGCTCCCGCGATACCCGTTCTCGCCGGGCAGAGCGAGGCCTATCTCCTTGAAAGCCTGCGTGCCTATGCCGAGGGAGGCCGGGCAAGCGGGTTGATGAGCCTGCCCGCAACTGAGGCAAAGCCTCAGTTCTGGCCGGACCTGGCAAAGCATTTCGCCGCCCTGCCGACGATACACCCCGGCGGCGGGGGCGATCCAGCACTTGTCCGGCACGGCAGGGAGATTGCCGAGAGGGGTGTCAAGGAGGCCGGCGTGCCTGCCTGTCTCGGCTGTCACGCGGGACACGACCGCAGCCCGCTCTATCCCTCCATTGCCGGCCAGCCGGAGCGCTATATCGAGGCGCAGCTTGGGCTGTTCAGGGCGGGAAAGCGTGGCGGAACGCGCTTCGGCCATCTCATGGCCAATGCCGCGAAGGGCCTGACAGACGACGACGTCCGTGCGCTTGCGGCCTACTTCTCCCTATCCGCCGCTCCGTCCGCAACCGGAACGCGATAAGCGCGTTTGCGTTCATTCGACCTTCCGAGGTGCTGGTGAAAAACTTGCTTACCGCCCTTCTCGTGCTGATCATTCTTCTTGTCGTCGCCGGCGGGGCCGTCTTCTTCCTATCCCGCGAAGAGGCGACAGTTCCGATCGCGGAGACCTATGGCACCAACCCGACCCTGCCGGAGCCCAATCCGACCTGGCTGCCGACCGTCCATGTCGCCAAGGCCACGCCGTGGCCGCAGGGCACGAAGCCGACGGCGGCCCAAGGATTTGCGGTCAACGAGTTTGCCGGCGGGCTCGACCATCCGCGCTGGCTGTACGTGCTGCCAAACGGCGACGTGCTGGTGGCCGAGAGCAATGCGCCGCCCAATCCGGACGAGGGCTTCAGCATACGCCGCTTCTTCGTAGATTTCTTCCAGAGTCAGGCCGGCGCGGGAACGCATAGCGCCAATCGCATTTCGCTGCTGCGCGATCAGGATGGCGACGGGGTGGCTGAAACCAAAACCGCCTTTCTCACCGGGCTGTTCTCGCCATTCGGCATGACCCTGCTCAACGGCAAGCTCTATGTCGCCAACGCCAACGCAATTGTGGCCTTTCCCTACCAAGAGGGCGCGACCGAGATCACCGCACCGGCGGAGAAGATCGTCGACCTGCCGGCGGGGAGGAACCACCACTGGACCAAGGACGTGACCGCCTCGCAGGACGGGACAAAGCTCTATGCGACGTCGGATCCAATTCCAATGTCGGCGAGAACGGCTTGGAGGAAGAGGAGAACCGGGCCGCCGTGCTGGAAATCGATCTCGCTTCGAAGCAGTCGCGTCTCTTCGCCTCCGGGCTGCGCAATCCGAACGGCCTGTCCTGGAATCCGGAAAGCGGCGAGCTCTGGGTCGCCGTCAATGAGCGTGACGAGATCGGCAGCGATCTCGTGCCGGACTACATGACTTCGGTGCGGGATGGCGGCTTCTACGGCTGGCCCTACAGCTATTTTGGCCAGCATGTCGACGATCGCGTCAAGCCGCAGCGGCCCGACCTCGTCGCCGAGGCGATCAAGCCGGAGTATGCGCTCGGGGCGCACACGGCTTCATTGGGACTGACCTTCAACACGGGCGACCTGTTCGGTCCTCAATACAGGAATGGCGCCTTCGTCGGCCAGCATGGCTCGTGGAACCGCAAGCCGCACAGCGGCTACAAGGTGATTTTCGTACCGTTTACCGGCGGCAGGCCCTCCGGTCCGCCTCAGGACATCCTCACCGGCTTCCTCAGCGAGGACAACAAGGCTTTTGGCCGTCCTGTGGGGGTAGCGATAGACCGGCGCGGCGCCCTGCTGGTGGCGGATGATGTCGGCAACAAGGTCTGGCGGGTCGTTCCATCTCAGACGCAATCGGCACTTTGAACGGTTCATGCTGCCGGCGACCCGATGAGGGAAGCGATAGGACACCGCTTGCCATGCCTGTCGGACACGGGTGTTCCGGCGCCGATCAAGCCGAAATCAAGATGTCGGCACCAGTCCGCGCCCGCGTACATGCCGGACCCTCTGACGCATACGATCGGCAAGAGAAGCGAGCGAGCCTTGCGCCGTGCGCGTCCCAAGAACGGATTGCAGGACAACGCCCTGCGTTGCGAATTTGTGCTTGAACGATTCTGCGCCACACAGGAAATCGACCGTGCCCAGGCCGTGATCGATCGACCACTGTATGTAGTCCATCATCAGGATCATGCCGGGCGACGCTTGGCTGAAATCCGGATCGAAAGTGGTCACGAACGCCATCATGGTGTGGTGCTGGACGAAGTTGATGGAGACCGCGACCATCGCGCCATCGCATTCAAGTACGAAAATGCGCAGCACACCGGCGCGCGCCAGCGCCTCGACGAGTGCGGCGAGCACTGGCGCTCCCTCTTCGAAAAGTTGGGATTCACGCTTGCGCTCCGCCAGCCATCTGCGCTTCAGGGCGGAGAGCCGGTCCAGTACCGGCTGCAGTGGCTCGTCGGACGCAAGCAGGCGAAATTTTATCCCCCCCGCTTCTTCCAACGTCTTGACGCCGCGCCGATAGTTCTGCCGTGCCTTTTTCGACTGCTCCGCGAACCACGCGGCTCCGCTCGCCCACTGTCCAGCGACGCGATAGCTGACTTCCTCCCTGTGATTGGGGCGAAGCCTGATCCCGCCGGAGGTATCCGGAGTGAAAATTTTTCGGACCGCCGCACCCGGCAAGAGATGATTGAGAAAGGCAATATCGAAGCCACCGACGTCACAGATCTGGGCCCATACGTCCTGCAGGGCCGACAACGAGCATTCCGGAGCAACGAGGATATCCCCGTAATCGGTATAGCTGCTGGCCGCCCATTCGAGAAACCGCAGGCCTTTGCGCTTGCCGATCGTCAGGGGAACGACGGCAACCAGCCTGTCACCGTTCCAGACCAGGCCGATCCGCAGCGCGCGCTGGTCACGGTCCGCTACGGTACTCCACCATGCCGAAATCCAGGCATGACTCTGAAAGATCAGCCCATCGGTGCGATGCCAAAGATGCATCCAATCGGCTTCGACCGCAGCCAGGCGATCCGCCGAACGGACAACTTCCAGGCGCTCTGCGCTCGAAGCGTCAATCGAAACAATGGTGTTCATGAAGGGGAACGATCCTGTGGCTGAGCGAAGACATCGGGACGCCTCTGGAACAGTCGGACGACATGCCCTCCCATCTTCTTGAGCGGCAGGATGTAAAGCCCAAAGAGCGACTGATAATCGCGCACATCGCGATCTATCAGGCCAAATTTGAGGTCTTCATCCGGATCCGGGACAAACTGCGTCCCGAAGAGGCGATCCCAGAACGAAAACAGCAGGCCAAAATTCTTGTCGTAGTGGCGAGGGTCGATGCTGTGGTGCACCTGGTGCCAGTGCGGACACAAGATGATGCTGTTCAGCGGGCCGAAGGAAATCTTGAAATGGGTATGGCGAACAAAGTCCATCATCAGGATGTTGCGGATGACATAGACGTTGATGCCGAAGATAGCGATCTCTACTGGATCGAGCGCGATCAGGCTCCAGATGCCGAAGCAGATCCCCGGGATGACGCCATCCCAGATACGGTTCATCAGGTCGTCCAGCGGATGAACCCGATCCTTGGTGATTCCCACCATCACCTCGGCCGAATGATGCACTTTGTGCAATTCCCACAGGAACGGGAAGTGGTGCTGGGCGACATGGTAGAGATAGTACGAAATATCGTAGGCGATCAGCATGGTTGCGGTGAAGATGACGATCGTCACCGGTCCGGCCGAGCCGTCGATGAGCGGCGGCTGGATATCAAAGAGCCAGCCGATTGCCTGGTGTGTCCCATAGCCCACGGCGGCAACGAAAGTGACGCCGGCAGGGATGAGCAGGAGAGGCATTATCGCCCGTTTCGTGACCCAAAATAGAACATCCGCTCGCGCCGACGGGTGCAGGATGACTTCCGCCGGGAAAGCGAAATCGAAAAAGTCCCTGAGGGATTTATGCTCGACAGTTCGCCAGTAAGCGATCACCGCGCTCCCCAGTGCCGTGGACAAAAGCAGGCCGAGCGTCAGCAGATTGACGTTCGAAAGCTTTTCCACAATCACTCTGGCGAATTCAGAAAACATCGGTGCAGTGGCTCCTGGGCCGTAAGATGGCGATCCGGCGAACTGCACAGCAAGAAACTTGCCAAATCCACTGCATGTTGCCTGCAACCAGATGGCTATTGCGGCTGCTACGAGCAGCTAGCAGGTCAACCGTAACAAAACGCTAAATGTCCGAGCGCAAATAATAATCACACCGGATGGCCTACTCCGCTGCGGCGGCGGTCACGATCTTTGCGGCGGGGGGATTGCCGCGAGGTGGATTTCAATCCCGACTTCGCCCACTTCGCCGCGCCAGGCGATGCGTTCGGCTGGCTGCCTGGCGCCAAAACGCGGTGAAACCCAGCCGCCCTGCCCCGGTGCGTCGCCGCCGGCGCGGATGTCGACCGCGGCGTCTGGAAAGCGAATGGCCATCAGCGGCTCATCGCCGCGCAGCACCATAACCGTGTTTGCGTCCCGGTTGGCGCCGAGGCCGGCTGCGAGTTGAAAGACGACCTCGGCCACGCGCCTGCCGCCGAGCAGTTGGTCGGTCACGACGATTCCGTCGGCCTGGTGCATCACGGTGCGCTGATGCACGACGCCGAAGCGGCTTCTATACCCGTCATGCCGGGCGCGTAGCTTCCACTGCGTTCCCGGCTCGCTCTCCACCAATGCCGCAACCGCCTTGTGCGACCAGTTGAACTCCCCGGCAATGATGCTTTGGCTTTTGCCCTCGATATTCAGTGTGTTGTGCGCCGGTGTCGAGCGGAACCAGTCGCGCCAGACGCCCCCCGAACCGTAGAGCCAGGTGCCGGGGTCGACCAGCACCGGCTCGCCATCGATGCACAAGGTGAGCGACAGCGCGTCGGCATGGCCGTGAGCTGCTATCGAGAGATAGCCGAGCGGGCCGTGGTCGAAGGTCAGATCGATGCTGCGGCCGTTCATCCCACCGCGCCAGACGGAGAGCCCGCCTTGCGTGAACGTTTGCAGCCCATGCGATACCGGTGCCGGTTCCGGCGGCGCGCCAAAGAAAAGCGCACGAAAATCGTCTGGCGCCGCCGCGTTGCCCGGCATCCGTAGAAAGCCATGGATGGCGGCGGCGACGGATCCCACATAGTCCGCGTCGTCCCCGAGCGTCAGCACGCGACCTTCATCGTTGTCGCCAAAACCGGTGGCTGGTGAGAGCCAGGCGACGAAATTGGCAAATGCGGCCAGACGCGCTTCGACGGGTGAGGGAAACGGCGTTCCAGCCTGGCGTGCCGCAGCGGCGCACAGCAAGATGAGTTCGGCGGTGAAGGCCGCATATGTCGGGGTCTGCTCGGCACCGGCACCATCGGCGAGAATCTGCTTGCGCGCCTCAGCCAGGAGGGCGCCGCGTGCGGCGTCGAAATCGGTCCCCAACGCCAGGCCGATCAAATACTCGCCAGCCAGTTCTGCGACGAGATGGTTGTTGGCGGAGGAAAATCGAGAAGGGAACCGCGGCAGCCAATAGGCGCTTGCCGCTAGTATTTCACCCACTTGCTGCCGTGTCGCCGCGCCCAGTCGGTCGCCGACGAGGTCCATGGTGACAATCAGGCTGATGGCTCGCAGCGCTACTTCGATGCCGGAGGCCCAGCCAACCCCTCGAAACGGCGGATTGGCTGAATGCCAGCTGTCGATCGCCGCCTCTATGGCCATCCTGGACCGGTCGTCGCCGGCGAGAAGCAGGTGGGCGGCCAGCGGCGGCAGCTGCTGCAGCCGGTTGATCTCCCAAACGTATTTTACATCGCCGCGGCCGCCGCCATGACGAAAATCGATATCGAAAGTATGTGTCTCGGGACCCGGCCAAAGCCTGCCGGTCACCGGATCAAGGCGCCAAAGCTCGGCAGGAAACAGCCGATCGCAGTCGCGCCGTGGCCATGTCAGCCCAAGTGCGGAAAACTGGCCCCCAAGCGTATTTTGCACCGCTGCCGCTATGGCTTGCCGTTGAGCCGGTGTCGCAGCCAGCGCAGCATCGCGCAATCCACGCAGCACCGGGTGCAACTGGGGCGAAGCATAGCGCTCCCAGCCATCGTCGCGGCGGCGCGAAGCGATCCTTCGACGCTGCTCGCCCAGCCGGTGCAGCACCTCAGCCGGCTCCATGCTGCGCAACCGGTTGATGTACCAGCCGATTCTCATACGCGCTCCGCCAAGGTTTCGATTCCTATATACCATGCTGTCGAAAAGCCTTGCGACGGCAATCCTCCTTTTCCAATCCTGCGGTTAATATCTCCGACCATGATACGGCGAGTGATGATGAGAAGGATGGCGTGTGTTGCAGCGTGGGTGCTCGGCATGGCGATAGCCGCCAACGCTGCGCCGATCCCGCTCCAGCGCGGCGTTGGCGTGCATGAATGGCTCAACTGGTCGTCGGTAGACGACGATGGATCCTACCGTTGGCCTCCCTATCGCAGCGAGGAGGAGTGGCGCGCTGGACATAGGCCGCTCGCCGATTGGCCCGGCGGCGACGCGTTTGCGCGCATTCGATCGATGGGCTTCGACTTCGTCCGGCTGAGCGTCGACCCCGGCCCTCTGCTTGCCAGCGAGGGCGCCAAACGGCAGCAGGCGCTGGACATACTTGCCGCCGCGGTCGAGCGGGTCACGTCGGCCGGCCTCAAGGTGGTTTTCGACCTGCACGGCGTCACCCAGGTTCCGGCCTACAGCATGGAGACGATCTATGACGGTGCCGACAGCGAGGGCGTTGCCAGCTATCGCGAAATGGTTGCGGCGGTCGCCACCATGCTGGTCAAGGTTGGCACCGACAAGGTAGCCCTCGAGCCTTATAACGAGCCGGCGTATTACCCTTGTGATTCAAGCGGGAGCAATGACTGGCAGCGGATCATGGCAGACACGGTCCGCGATATTCGCGCAGTCAGCAGCGAACTCACCATCGTCGCAACAGGCGCCTGTGGCGGCAGCATCGCCGGACTGGTCAATCTCACCCCGGGGTTCGACGATGCGAACCTCTACTACAGCTTCCACATGTATGAGCCGCACAGTTTCACGCACCAGCGGCCCGACGGGACAGGTGCCTTCGCCTCGGGCCTGCCCTGGCCGGCCGACAGCAGCACGCCCGAAAAGGTGACCGAAACCCTCAAGGCGCAGATGGACGCGGCCGGCTTGAGCCCGGTCGAGCAGGTGATGAACATGGTCGCGGCGCGTGAAGCAATCGCCCGATATTTCGAGCACAATTGGGGCCCGAGCCAACTTGAAGCGAGCTTCCGTCAGGCGGTCGACTGGGCCGAGGCGCAGGGCATCCCAAGCCGGCGGCTCTTCATGGGCGAATTCGGCGCAATCCTCATGTCTTCGGACGGCCGAATGGGCGCGTTCGACGCTGACCGTCTGCGCTATCTCACGGCGGTGCGCCAGCTGGCGGAACGCTTCGCGATACCATGGTCTGTCTGGGAATTCTCTAATCCCTATGGAATGACCGTCATCCGGCCCGAAGGACCTGCGGTCCCGGACCAGGAGATGTTGCGGGCACTGGGCCTGCCATAGTGCCATTACCCTCTGCGGGTGGGCAGCCGGGCGGCAACGCCACCTGTCCCCGCCACATTGGATCGAGATCGGTCTGCCTTCGTCTTCAATAAGGCCGGCAGAGTCTGATCGAACCGATCAACCTCTGCCTTGAATCACCTTGGCGGCTTTTCCTCGCGATCCGGTTTCGTCGGCAACCAAGTGTTTAATACATTCGTCGTAAATAGCGGCGCCAATACGCGCGCCCAGGGAAGAGTTAATGTGTGGAATTGCCGGCTGGATCGGGCCGAGGGTCGAGAATCCACAAGATCGGGCCGCCAGAATGTCCAGCACACTGCGGCATCGTGGTCCCGATGCCGCAGGCACCGAGTTCTTGGACTTGAACACCGGCGGGAACCAATTGGCATTGGTGCATCGCCGGCTGGCGATTATTGACTTAAACGCCGATTCAAATCAGCCGATGCATATCGACGACGGCCGTCTCAGAATTATTTTCAACGGCGAAATATACAACTATGTCGAGTTGCGCCAGGAACTGATCGACCTCGGTCATCGTTTTCGAACGCGCTCCGATACCGAGGTGCTGCTCAGAGCTTATGATCAGTGGCACTTATCCATGTTTGACCGATTGAGCGGCATGTTCGCTTTTGCGCTCTGGGATGCTCAGAGGCACGAATTGATCCTCGGCCGGGATCCCTTCGGCAAAAAGCCCCTTTACCTCATGCAAAGCAAAAAATTGCTGTCCTTTGCCTCAGAGATCAACGCGTTGTTGTCATCGCAGCCAAATGCGCAGCAGCTCGATCTGGACGCTGTGCACGAGTATTTGCGCTGGCGTTACGTGCCTGGACCGCGCACGCTTTTTAAACAGATCCGCAAACTCAACCCCGGAAGCTATGCTGTTTGGTCGCAAGGGACAGTGACGGAAACGCGCTATTATACGCCTCCAGATCAAACGGATCTGACCGAAGAGATCGACGACGAAACCGCCAAGCGACGATTGCTGGAACTGCTCGACCATTCCGTCGAAATCAGAATGCGCAGCGATGCGCCCTTTGGCGCCTTTCTCTCCGGAGGCCTCGACTCGTCAGCAATCGTCGCCCTGATGACCAAGCACAGCGACAAGCCCATTCGTACATTTTCGGTCGGTTTCAGCGAACCGGCTTATAGCGAACTCCCATTCGCCCGACGCGTCGCCGATCATTTCAAGACTGATCATTGCGAACTGGTCATTGAAGCGGACGACCTGATCGACCACCTGCCCAAGTTGATCCGCCATCTGGGGGCGCCGGTTTCACAAAGTTCGGACATTCCAATTTACCTGATGTCGGAGCGAGCCTCGCAGGACGTCAAGATGGTGCTCACAGGGGAAGGGGCAGACGAGATCCTCGGCGGGTATCCCAAACATCGCGCAGAGTCGCTGGCTGGAATCTACCGGTCGCTCGTTCCAGCCTTGCTCCACGACAACCTCCTCGCCCCTTTGATACGCGCCATGCCTGGCGCATCGGCCAAGTTCGATACATTTGCCCGAAGCGCGGGCGAAAGGGACTTTGCCACCCGGATGATCTCCTGGTTTGGAGCCATGACGGCGCGGCAACACGGTCGCCTCACCGGTGCGCCGGCCAATCGCCGCAATCAGCGTAACAACCTCCCGTTCTCCTCAAGCGCGAAGGCATCCCAACTTCGCCGGGCGCTGTTTTTCGATCAGACATCGTGGTTGCCCGACAATCTCTTGGAACGAGGCGACCGGATGATGATGGCCGGTTCAATCGAAGGAAGAATGCCGTTCCTCGATCGCGATCTGGTTGCGTTCGTCAGCAAATTGCCGGATCGCTACAAGGTGGGTTGGCGGATGGGTAAGCTGATCTTGCGCAACAGCATGGCCAACATGCTTCCTGAGGAAATTCTCAACCGCCGCAAGATCGGGTTCAAGGTGCCCGTCGCCGAATGGTTCCGCGGGTCGATGAGGAACTACGTGCACGACCATCTTTGCTCCTCTCATTCCGTCATTCGCAGCTATTTGAGCGCGAAATACCTTGATCAAATCGTCTCGGAGCACACCAAGGGCGCTGCAGACCACGAAAAGCTGATATGGGCGCTGTTGAATTTGGAGATATTCCATCGCGAATTCGAGCTTGGAGCGCCGCAGTGACGCCACTGGGATGGGATGTCGCGCTCGACCCACAGCTGCTCGTCGCAACCTCAGCGTCCGCGTTTACAGGACAGCGTCAGCGCTTGACCGATTGAGCCTTTAACGCGACCGACCTCCAGACGTCGCAGATCGCGCCGACGAACGGTGCGAGCTCAAGCCGTTCCCGATGCACGGCCATCGCGGCAGCACCAAGCCTGGCTCTCAATGTCGGATTCTCGACCAGCCGTGTCAGCGCCTCGGTCAACGCCGCAACATCGCCAGGCGGCACCAGCAACCCGGATTGCTCGGTGATGATGATGTCCTCCACGGCGCCGACAGGCGTCGTCACTACCGCGAGGCCTGCGGCCATGCCTTCGATGACCGAGACGGGCAGGTTTTCGGCAAAGGAGGGCAGCACCAGAATGTCCGCCGAAGCGATCAGCGATGCGACCTCGTCGGGGCCGACCCAGCCAGGAAGGGTAACGCGCTCGGCAAGGCCCTGTTCGGCCGTTCTCATCCGTGCCGCCTCGACGTCGCCATCGCCGGCGATCGTGGCGCGCCAATTTTTCATCGGCTCCATGCGGTGCAGCGCATCCAGCAATTGCGGCACGCCCTTGCGGTCGCCGATGCGGCCAAGGAACAGGATATGGACATGGTCGCCGCCACCGACATGGGCCAAGGAGGGAACCGCCGTGGCGTTGGGAACGATGACAATATTTCCGGCCGCCCTCGGTGCCCGGCTGACGACGAAGTCGCGCCAAAGCCCGCCTAAGACGATCACCCGACCGGCACGCTCGAACAGAGCTTCGATGCGGCGGCTCATGAAACTGCGATCGTCTTTCCAGAACGTCTCGTACTCCGCCCCGTGCAGATGCAAGACATAAGGTATCGACAGCAGCCGCGCGCAGGCGGCAATCACCATCTTGCGATAGGTGCTGCCGGAGACCGATATATTGATGTGGATGACATCGGCGCGCTTGGCCAAACGCGCCGTGAGCATCCGCAAGCAAAAGTCCAACATATAGAAGATCGAAAATCCGACATGCCCAGGGCCGCGGCTGGCAAGGAAGCGCACATCGATGTCGGCGATCTCCTGCCGCTCGAACTCCTGCTTCAGCGCCCCCATGATGCGGTCGATGCCTCCCTGCCCCGAAACGCCCGAAGGCGTCGCGACAAGCACATGGACTTTTCGATTGTGAACCAGACGCTGCAACATGAGCCCATTTCAGAACGACAAGGCAAAGGTTTCAAATAGGTCTACGACGAATCCGTTAGTTCAAACTGAATCTGTTCACCCTTTGCCGTCATCGCGCTGGATTTTCCGCCGGTCGACGGTTAATCGAAGATGAATTTCCCGGGGACAACCCTTTGCTGCTCCGCTCCACGCTCATCTATGCCCCGGCGATCCTGCTGACGCGGATTTCCGCGCTGCTCCTGCTGGTCATCGTGACGCGGTTGATCGATCAGACCGAGTATGGCCTGCTGACCCTGGTGGTGACCGTCGGCGAAATGACCGACATTGCCGTCACCAACTGGCTGCGCATCGCTTTGCTCAGGCTTGGCGGCAAAGGCGACGTCAGCCGCGGCAGCCTGATGCTGGCCGGGCGGGTGTTGCTTGCCAGCACCGCACTGGCGCTGATTATATCCGTGGTCGCCTCCGCAGTGATCGTGCCGGAGCGCTGGGTCGGGTTCGCGATCGCCGTCTGCAGCTACCTGATCGCCGGCTCCATCGGCCGCTTCGCGCTGACGGTGCTGCAGATGCAGCAGCGTCATTCGGTCTATTCGATGCTCGAGTTCCTGCGCGCCGTGCTGCAACTCGCGCTGCCGATCGGCGCCATCGTCATGTTTCAAGACTCCTTTCTGACGGTATCGCTCGGCTCGAGCCTCGGCGTTTTAATCGCCGGTATCGTGGCGGGCCTAATGGCATCCCGACGCGTCGTTGCCGGTCCGCCACGCTTCACCCAAAAGGAGTTCTTCGTCCTCGGTGTGCCCCTGGTCATCATGGCGCTGGTAGGCTTCGGCCTGCACAGCGCCGAGCGTGTGTTCCTCAAGATCTACTACGATGCCGGCGCAGTGGCGATCTTCGCGGCCGCCTACGCACTGGCCCGCCAGCCCGTCGACATGGTCGCCAACTCCATCAACATGGGCGCCTTTCCCGAGGTGGTCAGCCGGTTCGACGACGACGGGCCTGCGGCGTCGGGCCGGCTGCTGTCGCAATTGATGGCCTTGATGATCCGCCTTTGCCTGCCGGTTGCGGCAATGCTGGTCGCACTCAGCAGCGATATCACGCAACTCCTGCTGCCCTCCGAATATCACGGTCGTTTCGGCCTGCTCTTTCCGATCATCGCCTTCAGCGTGCTGTGTGCCAATCTCGCAAGCTTCGTCTATGGCACCGTGGTGCATGCGCACAAGCGTCCGTGGCTGCTGATCATCGCCAATTCCTTCGGCTCGGTGGCGACAATCGCACTGTCCGTGCTGTTGATCCCTCCAATGGCGGAGGTCGGCGCTGCTTTAGCGCTGGCGGGCGGATCGCTGGCAGGCCTTTTAGCCTGCATCATCATCAGCGAACGGCTCACGCCGGTGCCGGTGCCATGGCGCGACATCGGCGTTTCGGTCGCCATCTCGCTCAGCACGGGGCTGGCCGCCAGCCTTGCCAGCGCTCTGCTCGGTGATATGCCGGCCATCTTCTCGCTCGTCGCCGGCGGCACCGCTGGCGCAGTGGTTTTCTTCGGGCTGACCTGGCTGTTCTACCCTGCCGCCGCGATGCAATTCGTAGCCAAGCTGAGGGCGCGGCTACGGCTCGCATAGACCCGCGATGGCATTTTGAATTTGCCGTTCGGACCGATGCTGTAGCCCCAGGCGGTCGCCCTGTTTGCTGGGGAAATCGCTACTTAAAGATCGACCTTTCGGCGTCCCCGACGGTCCCTTAGCTCCCGGCACAGCAGCGCTGCGTAGGCAGTGTTGGTGTCATAGTAGCGGCGCCACAAGCGTCGCGGCTCCTGTGCCACGCGAAACAACCACTCCAGACCGGCCGCCTGAACCACTCTTGGCGCCCGGGCAACCTTGCCGCCATAGACGTCGAAACTGCCGCCCACGCCCATGACGAAACTCGGGGTGAGTTCGTCACGATAGCGCTTGAGAAAGCGCTCCTTGCGCGGCGTCGGCATCGCCACCAACAGGCAGTCGGCGCCCGAGGCGTTGATCGCCTCGACGATGCCGGCCTCGTCTTCCGGTTTGAAATAGCCATTGCGCATGCCGGCGACGACGAGGCCCGGATGATCCCTGGCAAGTCTCATTCTAACGGCATCGAGAACGGATTGTTCGGCGCCCAGGAGGAAGGGCCTGAAGCCACGATTCGCGCAGAGGCTCAACAGATTGATCATGATGTCGACACCCGCTACCCGCTCCGGCAGCGCGACACCGCAAAGACGCGCGCCCCAAAGCACGCCGATGCCGTCGACGTTAATCACATCCGCCGTCGCAACATCTTCCCGCAGCTCGGTATTGTTGCGCATGTTCACAAGCTTGGCGACATTCACCACCACATGATGCAGCGGCCGCCGCAGGGTCATCGCCTCATCGGCGATGGCCAGCGTCTCGGCCATGGTCAGCGCATGGATCGGCGCGCCAAGGAACTTCCGACGCCGCGATGCCAACAGGCGATGCTGCGCCCATGCTGGGTCGTGCGCGGTCATGCGGCCTCCTCTGCATTTTCAGGAAGTGCCAGGTGTTCGATCGTCGATTTCTTGCCTTCGATGCGGGCGTCGGGCTTGCGTGCTTTGCGCCAGGTCCACAAACCCCTTGTGTCGATGAGCTTCTTGTCCTTGAGCGCTTCGGGATCAACCAGATTAAACTGCCGATGGTCGACCAGCAGGACGACGATGTCGCACCGGTCGATGGCGGAAAGCGCATCGGTGAAGACGATGCCCTTGCCCTCGAGCTCATGCGGCAGCCTGTGTGCGTTGGGTTCAGCCGCAATGATCTTCAGGTTGGGAATATCTGACAAAAGCTTCACCACCTCGACGGCCGGGCTCTCGCGCATATCGTCGATATTGGGTTTGAAGCTGAGGCCAAGACAAGCGATCGTCTGCTTGCGGGACGGGTCGAGCAAGGCTTGTATATCCCTGACCACCGACAAGGGACGCTCGGAATTGATCCGGCGCGCCGAAGCCATCAGCCGCGTGCTGTTAGGCGCGGCGTCGATGATAAAATATGGGTCGACCGCAATGCAGTGGCCGCCAACGCCCGGGCTCGGCTGGAGGATGTTCACGCGGGGATGCCGGTTAGCGAGATCGATCACCTCCCATACGTTGAGCGACAGATCCTGGCACACCGCCGCAAGCTCGTTGGCAAAGGCGATATTGACGTCGCGGAACGCGTTCTCGGTCAGCTTCACCAGTTCCGCGCTTTCGGCCTGGGTCGTGAACAGGTCGCCGGCAACAAAGGTTGAATAGAGTGCCGCGGTGCGTTCCGACGACTTGCGCGACAGTCCGCCGATCGAGCGATCATTGTTGATCAGTTCGGTAAGGACCTTTCCCGGCAACACGCGCTCAGGCGAATAGGCGACCAGGACATCGGCCTGTTCGCCATGCACAACAGGAAATTTGAGGTCGGGCCGCAACTCGGCAAGCAGTCCCGTCATGATACGCGTCGTGCCGACCGGCGATGTCGATTCCAGCACCACAAGGTCTCCCCGCTTCAGCACCGAGGCGATGCTTCGTGCCGCCGCGAGCACATAGCTCACGTCAGGCTTGTGATCCTCGGTCATCGGGGTCGGCACTGCGATGATAAAGGCGTCCGCCGGCTGCGGCGTACTGAAAGCCCTAAGCTTGCCGTTGGCTACAACCTTCTGGATCAAACCATCGAGGTCCGGCTCGACGATGTGGATTTCGCCGCGATTGACCTTCTCGACCACCGCTTCGTTGACGTCGACGCCAATGACGTCGAGCCCGCGACTGGCGAAGATGGCACAGGTCGGCAGGCCGATATAGCCCATGCCGATAACGGAAACGGTCTTGATCTCAGCCATGATGCAGCAGTTCCTCAACGATCCGGTTACCGGCCCGGCCATCGCCATACGGGTTGTGTCGTTCCGCCATGCCGCGATAGGCGGCCTGATCGTCGAGCAGGCTGTTGGCATTCAACAGGATTTTTTGGATATCGGTGCCGACGAGACGGGCGGTGCCCGCCGCGATCCCCTCGGGCCGCTCGGTATTCTCACGCATCACCAGCACCGGCTTGCCGAGCGAAGGCGCCTCCTCCTGCACGCCGCCGCTGTCGGTCAGCACCAGATAGCTCTGCTTCTGCAGAAACAGGAACGGCAGATAATCCTGCGGGTCGACGAGATGGATGTTCGACACGCCGCCCAGTTCTGCGTTGACCACCGAACGCACATTGGGGTTGGGATGGACCGGATAGACGATCTGCACGTCGTCGCGCATCGCCAGCCCCTTTAGCGCCGTACAGATACGATGGATGCCGCCGTCGAAATTCTCACGACGATGTCCGGTGACGAGGATCATTTTCTTGGCGGGATCGAGGAACGGGAAGCGGGCGGCGAGTTTTGCGCTCATCAGATTGTCGGCGTCGATCGCGCCGGAAAAATGCAACAGCGTGTCGATCACCGTATTGCCGGTCACGAAGATGCTGTTCGCAGCCTTTCCTTCGGCGATGAGATTGTCGCGCGCCTGGACGGTCGGTGCGAAATGCCAGGTCGCGATGTCGCCGGCAATCTTGCGGTTCAGTTCTTCTGGAAAGGGAGAGTTGATGTCGTGGCTGCGCAATCCTGCCTCGATGTGGGCGACCGGGATGCGCTTGTAGAAGGCAGCCAAAGCCGCAGTCATCGCCGTGGTCGTGTCGCCCTGCACGAGGACGATATCGGGCTTTGCCTTGTCGAGCACTTCGGCCATGCCCAGCAGCACGCGCGAGGTCACGTCGAACAATGTTTGGCCGGGTTCCATGATGTTGAGGTCGTGATGCACCGGCAGGCCGGTCAGTTCAATGACCTGGTCGACCATCTCGCGATGCTGGCCGGTGATGCATGTCTCGGTAACGAAACCTGGATGGGCAAGCGCGGCACGCACCACCGGAAAGCATTTGAGCGCCTCTGGCCTCGTGCCGAACACGATCAGCAATTTTTGCCTGGATGGCAGTTTCGGATGTGAAAAGACGTTCATTGCTGATCCTGGTCGCCAGGGGGCGTCGCGACCTGCTGATTATTCGCCACAAGAGCTGTAATAGCGGCAGAAGCCGCCTTCGTGACCTTAAATCTTAATATATGATTAACAGCCAAGCCCACGATCTCCCCAGTAACTCTTATGAAAGCCTAAACCGGTAGGTAACCTGGCACAGTAGTCTTGAAAAAGAACATATTCGATTGAGTAATATTTTAATTATCGGCCACACTGCCGGATCTCGGCGCTGGGAAAATGAGCTTCTGGTGCGGTTGAACGCAGCGGGTCACGTGGTTTCGAGCAGCCGCGCGGCGACGCCTGCGCCGCTCGCACGCGGCCTGGATATTGTGCTGGCGATCGAGAGCCGGCGCTTCGGTCCCTCATTGGCAAGCCGCTCCGAGCCGTTGCCGTCTGGCGGTTCTGGTCCAGCCGACCTCGTAATCGATCTCACCGGCACTGCCGCACGACGTGGCACGCCGGTTCTGACGCTCGAATTTTGCGGTCACAGCACCTTCCCCGCTGGGGTGGCCGAGATGCTGGCGAGCGGGCGATTGCCGGAACTTGCCGCTCGCCTCGATGGTGTCACAGTCGCCCGGGGGCGACCGATGCTCAGCGATCGGCTCTGGCTATCTCGCAGCTGCAACGACCTGCTCGCCGGGGCCATCTCGCTGGTTGCGCAAAGCGTCGCCCGTTTTTCCGCGGGCGAAGTTGTGCCAGTTGCCGATGGCCCGGCGCCGATCCTCAGGAACGGCGGTTTTGTCCGGCATTATCTGCCCATTTTCTGCAAGGGGTTGGTCGATCGCGCCGTGCAAAAACTCAGACTTGGACGGCGCCCCTTCTATTGGCAGGTTGCCTATCGGCTGATCGACGGGCCAGGTGTCGCCGAAACCGGGCAACTCGACGGTACGCCGTTCACCGTCCTCGCGGACGATGGCCAGCGATTCTATGCCGATCCATTCGTCCTCGAGCGGGATGGCCGCCACTATCTGTTTGTCGAGGAATTTCCCTACGCTATCGGTCGCGGCGTGATTTCTGTCGCCGAACTGGGTGACGACGGCACCTTCGGTGTGCCGAGGGTGGTGCTGGAGGAAATGCACCACCTGTCGTATCCGCAGGTGTTCGCTCAGGCCGGCGAGATTTTCATGATTCCTGAAAGTGCGGCGGCGCGCGAGCTTGTGCTCTACCGCGCCGCGCAGTTTCCCGATCGCTGGGTACGCGATACCGTGCTGATGACGGACAAGGATTTCAATGACGCCACGCTGCTCGAATCGGATGGGCGCTTCTGGCTGTTGGGGACGGAGCGGTTCGGTTACGGCAGCGCGTCGGATACGATGACGGTCTATTCCTCACCCTCGCTGCGCGGGCCGTGGGTTGCGCATGCGCTCAATCCCATCGCCGTCGATCACTCGGCCGCTCGGCCCGGCGGCGCCTTTATTCGCCAGGGTGACGCCGTAGTTCTGCCGGTGCAAAACGGGTCGAGAGCCTATGGCGGCGGTCTCGGGTTGATGCGCCTGGACCGGCTTGACGATTTCGACGTCCGTTTTGCGCCGCCCCGCCCGATCGGCCCGGGGCCGGCATGGCTCCGCACGGGCATTCACACGCTTAATCGCGCAGGCAATGTCGAGGTTGTGGATAGCGCCGGCTGACGCGTCCGGAGGTTGCGCTTAGTCGAGCCGATCCAGTTTCGGCTCGGATGCAACCGCGGCCGAAGAAATGCCCTTCGGCTGCTTTCTATACGGCGCGTTTCTATAGGCAAGCAGCAGCACCACGATGATCGCGATCTCCGGCGATTTTGACGAGAGCGCGTTGTTCGACAGCGCAGCAAGCAGGAACGTCATGGTGCCGATCCATGCCGGCAGCGGCGCCGCGCGCAGCAGCCGAAAAAGGAACCAGAATACCAGCACGATGAAGAGCACGGCTATGGGCAAGCCGAAGAGCATGATGATGACCACCGGCGCGCTCTCGATGTAGGGCAGATGCAGCTTCTCGTTGACGATCGCCAGCAGGTCGTCGACGTTCATGCCGAACAGGATGTCTTTCCAGCTAACGAGCCCGAACACCTGGTAGATCGTCACACGCGCCATGAAATTTTCGTCAAAGATCGTGTTGCCGAATCGATTCAGCAGCCCGCCCGAAAACAGTATGGCCACCAGCACTGCGCCGCCCGCCAGGGCGAACAGCAGCACGACGGACTTGGCCTGCCGCTGATGTTTGAGAGTCAGGCGCGGCCAAGGCACGAACATCAGCAGAATGAGGGTTTCTGCGGCAGCGAGCATCAGCGCGGCGCGAGCGCCTGAGGCAGCACAACCGACGAGCAATACGAAGATCGCCAGTACCCGCACCCATATGCGCCAGCGCGTCAGCGGCACGAATCCGATGGCTGTGGCGCAGAGCGCGCCCAGTGCCAGCGGGTGCGCCGACAGGCCGATTGGCCTGAACTGCAGTTCGTTGAGACCATAAGGCAGAAATCGATGTTGAGTCACCGCTTCGATCGTGCCCATCACCGCGCTGACGATCACCATTCCAAGCACGATGTCGCCCAACGCCCGCCGCACTTCCGCGTTCAAGGCCAGCATCAACAGGCCTGCGGCGCCCGCCACCAGATAGGTATCGATGATGAACCCGGAGGAGCCCGCACGGCCGGTGACGAACAGATACGGCACCAGCGCGAAAATCAGCGCGGAATAGAGCAGCAAAGCCTTGAATATTCCAATTTCGTCGCCCTGCAGCAGAAACGGTCGGCTGAAAAGAACGAAAGGAAGCAGCAGAAAGATAGCATAGGTGCCGAAATGCAGTTTCTCGTAGAATGATCCACCGTCGGCCGTATAGTCGACGACCATGTTCATGATCTGCGGTGACACCGTGAAGCGGAGCAGGAACGCGAACGCAGCGCATAGGAAAAACAGAAGCGACAGCGCGTTCTGACGGCGCGCCTGGCTGGACAACAATCGTTCCGATGCGGCAGCGGGATAGCTCATGGCCCATCCAAGTGGAGGTACTCAAACCGCATTCTGGCCAACGAAATCCATGCAAGGGACCGCCGAACAGACGCGGTGCGTGACTCGGCAAAATATGCCAACTTGGAAAATGACATGTTAACGATCTTTCTGTAGTGCTGGCCCGCAAAGCGAATAACCAGAGTTAGCACCATGTCCGCCGCTTCCGGCACAACCCCTCCCTCTGCCGCGGATTCCGATATCAGCGCACTCGAGCGGATCGCCAATGCGCGGCGCGCCAGCAGGGCAAGGCTGCAACAGGATGCCCCAGTCATGGCACGCACCCCCGCCCCTGTCACTCCGCACACGCCCGAGCCTGTCCCGACGGTGACGCTCGACAAGATCGGCGATTTCCTTGAGCTCGATTTTCGACGCCTGTTTGTCTGGCTGCGTACTGGGCTCGTTGTGGCATTGATGCTGGCAGTGGCCGGCGGCGTCATCGGCGCCGCCTATGGGTTGCTGAGCAAACAGCGTTATACCGTTACGACGGAAATCCTCATCAATCCCGCCAATTTGCAGGTTGTGGAAAACGATCTCTACTCGCAACCGGGGCAGGTCGACAGCCAACTGCTCAACGCGCGCAGCAAGCAGCGCATCTTGACCTCGGGCAACGTGCTTGCACGTGTAGTGGACGAACTCGGTCTGGCCAACGATCCGGAGTTTTTAGACCCGGACCAGAGCGCCGCCACGTCTGGTGCTGCAGCGAGTGGAGGCAAGTCCGATCCGAAGCTTATCGCCCAGAAAAGCCTGGCGGAGCGGGTCAGCGTCGCTGCAGACGAAACCTCGTTTGTCACAACCCTCGCGGTATCGGCAGAAACCACCGGCAAGGCGATCCTGATCTCGCAAGCCATAGTGAAGGTTTTCCAGGAAGAACTGGCCAAGGCCGAAGCTGCTGGTGCCAGCCGTGCCGCCGCTGCTCTCGAGAGCCGGCTCGGCCAACTCAAGCGCGACGTGCAGGCGGCCGAAGAGAAGGTCGAGAGCTACAGGCGCAGCCACAATTTGTCCTCCAGCAATGGCCAGCTTGTCAGTTCGCAGACGATGACGCAGCTCAATAGCGAAATTGGACAGGCGCAATCGCGCGTCATCGCCGCGCAGGCAAGTTACGATGCCTTGGTTGCCTCCGGTGTCAATGGAGCCAATCCTGACCCCGCGGTTTCGGCAGCGCTCGCAGCACTGCGCGACAAGGCAAATAGCTTGCGGCAGCAAATCGATTCACAGTCGATGACCTTTGGTCCGCGCCACCCGACGATTGTCCGGCTGAGGACAGAATTCGAAACCGTCGGTTCTCAACTCAGGGCGGAGTTCTCCCGCACGGTCGGCACGGCAAAAGCCAATCTGGATAAGGCCAACGCCTCATTGGCTTCTCTCAGCGCCAAAATGAACGATCTGAAGAGCAATGTTTTCACCGACAGCGAGTCCCAGGTCGCCCTGCGTGAGCTTGAACGCGATGCCACGTCGAGGAGGACGGTCTATGAAAGCTTCCTGGCTCGCGCGCGCCAAATCACCGAGCGCGAGCAGATCGACACCACGAATGTACAGGTGATTTCCACCGCAGTGCCGCCAAAGGGGCGCTCGTGGCCGCCCCGCACCCCGCTGACGGCAGGCCTGGGAGCGTTCGCTGGCTTTGCTCTAGGCATGCTGCTCGCCCTTGCCATGGGAATAGTGCGCGACGTGCGCCAACCGCCGAACCGATCAGGCATCGACGTCAGCCGAGCCTGAATCCAGGCATGGCGAAGCGCATTGTCTTTCACATCGCCAGTCTCAGGGGCGGCGGCGCCGAGCGTGTCTTCGTCCTCATGGCGAATGAATTGGCATCGCGTGGCCACGATGTCACACTTTTTACCTGGAACGCGGAAGGACCTAACGCCGCGCTGCGCTCCCCTGCCGTGCACCTGGTCGATTTCGACCTTCCCATCCGAGGCGAGGGTTACGGCAAGTGGGCGACGCTGAAAGGCATCGTGCGAAGCGCACGTTTGTTCAACCGCCTTGGTCCGCATGCGGTCTATAGCGCCCCGGAATTTGCCAATCTGGTCGTGGCGCTGGCGCTTCTCCTGGCGCGAAGCCGAGCGCGGTTCTTTCCAAGCTTCCACGCAGCGGCCTCACTGCCTTCCAGCAGCCTTGGCGCGAGAATAGCGGTCTGGCTTTCCGCTCTGGTTGCAGCGCGTGCAACCAAAGCCATCGCCGTCTCAGTGGGTGTCGGCCGCGACATTGCGGCCCGCGGCTTTCCTCAATCCAAGGTTGTCGTCATCAACAACCCGCTGCCGCCGGCTGCGGCGCTCCAGCAAGATTCCTATGCATGGCAGGCAACGCTGGAGACCATGGGTGGTGGCCCGGTCATCGCCACCGCCGGGCGCCTGGTGCCGGTCAAGGATCATCGGACCTTGCTGCGGGCTTTCGCTATCCTGCGCGCCGGCCGCCGCGCTCGGCTTGTCATCTTCGGCGAAGGTCCGCTGGCTGCCGAGCTGCGCGCCTATGTCCAGGAATCCGGTATTGGCGCCGATGTGCTCTTTGCTGGCTACGTCAACGACCCCGCGGCCTGCTATGCCGCAGCCGATCTGTTCGTCCTTTCCTCGACGAGCGAGGGGTTTGGCAATGTGTTGGTCGAGGCCATGGCTGCTGGTGTCCCGGTAGTCTCCACAGATGCGCCACATGGCCCGCGCGAGATTCTCGGTGACGGGCGTTTTGGCGCCTTGGTGCCGGTCGGCGATGCCGCGGCCCTGGCAAAGGCTATGGCTGATATGCTGGATCACCCCACTTCTGCCGCCATCCTGAAAAACAGGGCAGCGGATTTCGAAGGTGAGAAGATCGGCGATCTGTACGAAGCGCTGCTCTAGCCAGGGAATTTCGCGCTGCGTTCGTTGAGGCAGCGCTATCGCCATTTGCGTCGATGGATCAGCATCAGTGCATCGCCGTTGACCGGCCGAGCAGGATGGGTGTCAGATACATTGGAATCTGATAGCAGCCGATGAAGGGGAGCAGCGGGTCGGTCACCGCGGCAGGAAGCGCGGGCGTAGGACCGCATGGCGATTCGTTTTTAACGGAGTGTTCGAATGAGACATGTGTGGCGTTGGTTCGGCCCGGTCGACAAGGTGACGATCGCGGATGCGCGTCAAGCCGGGGCGCAAGGCATCGTCTCGGCGCTTCACCACGTTCCTCACGGCGCCGTCTGGCTGCCCGCCGAAATCGAAAGACGTCAGCGCGAAGTCGCGTCTTTGCCGGATGGAAGCGCAAGCGATCTGAACTGGGAGATTGTCGAGAGCCTGCCGGTTTCCGAAGCGATCAAGACGCAGGTCGGCGAGTGGCGCAGCCATATTGCCAACTACATTACATCGCTGGAAAACTTGGCGCGGGCCGGCATTTCGGTCATCTGCTACAATTTCATGCCCGTGCTGGATTGGACGCGCACCGATCTTGCCTGGCGCCTGCCGCATGGCGGCACCACCATGCGCTTCGATCTGATCGCCTTCGCCGCATTCGACATCCATATCCTGAAACGCCAAGGGGCGCTCGGCGATTACACACCGGAGATCCTCTCCGAGGCGGAGCGGCGATACGCGCAGATGGATGAC
The DNA here is from genome assembly GCF_055901575.1 of Mesorhizobium sp. WSM4842. Classification (NCBI taxonomy): domain Bacteria; kingdom Pseudomonadati; phylum Pseudomonadota; class Alphaproteobacteria; order Hyphomicrobiales; family Phyllobacteriaceae; genus Mesorhizobium; species Mesorhizobium sp. WSM4842. The sequence continues at coordinate 3,089,318 of NZ_CM148372.1, read as the reverse complement.
GGTGCGCGGAAGATCCTGGCGAGAAGCGTCAATTCCGGTCTGCCAGGTTCGACCGAAGACACGTCTCTCGACGGTCTCGCGGCTCAACTGTCAAGTTATGACCGCATCGACGCAACAACCCTGCGCCGGCATTTCGTCGAATTCCTGGCGGAGGTCGTGCCTACGGCCGAACGCCTCGGCCTGCGTCTCTGCTGCCATCCCGATGATCCGCCGTTTCCGCTGCTGGGCCTGCCGCGCGTCATGTCGACCGAGGCCGACTACAGGTACATTCTGGACGCAGTCGACAGCCCGGCCAACGGCGCGACACTGTGCACGGGATCGCTCGGCGCAAGACCGGATAATGATCTGCCCGGCATGATCGAGCGGATGGGACCAAAAATCCACTTCGCGCATCTGCGCAATGTGCGCAAGGAAGCGGCCGGCACCCCCTGCTCTTTCCACGAGGACGAGCATCTTGCCGGCGACACCGACATGGTGGCGGTGGTGGCGGCGCTGATCCACGAGGAAGCGCGGCGCAAGAAGGAAGGACGCCAGGACGCCGTCATCCCGATGCGCCCCGACCATGGCCAGGATATCCTCGATGACCTGACGCGTGGGGCCCAGCCCGGCTATCCGGCCATCGGTCGGCTCAAGGGATTGGCCGAACTTCGCGGCGTCGAACATGCCATTCGAAAGTCGACAAGAGCTTAATTCGCCGCGGGTCGGCCTCGCCCCCGGCCCATTTTGCGCGGACGGTTGTACATAATCGCAGTTTGCGGTTTCAGTCTGATTGCAATCCGCTAACATGCGCTAGTTATTGGTCCATCCACAGCCGGTATTGAGAGAAACTCTAGGCAGCGGTTGGGAATTCATATCCTGGGAGGAAATCACGATGAGAAAGTTCGCCGCCGCTCTGGCCGCAGCGGTCACGCTGTATTCGTTCGCCGCGGGCGCGCAAACCTATCCCGAACGCACCATCACCGTCGTGGTGCCGTTTTCGGCCGGCGGCCCGACCGACACGGTCACGCGCCTCGTCGCGGAAGCCATGTCGAAGGATCTCGGCCAGCAGATCATCGTCGAGAATGTCGGCGGCGCCGGCGGCACGCTGGGCGCCGGTCGCGTCGCGCAAGCCGATCCCGACGGCTATACTCTGCTCCTCCATCACATCGGCATGGCGACAAGCGCGACGCTATACAGAAAGCTCGCATACGACACGCTGAACAGCTTCGAATATGTCGGCCTCGTCACCGAGGTGCCGATGACCATCGTCGGCCGCAAGGACCTCGAGCCGACCGATCTGAAGGGGCTGGTCGACTACGCCAAGGCCAACAAGGATACCGTCACCGTCGCCAATGCCGGCATAGGCGCGGCCTCGCATCTGTGCGGCATGCTGTTCATGAGCGCCATCGGCACCCCTCTGGTCACCGTGCCCTACAAGGGCACCGGGCCGGCCATGACCGATCTTCTCGGCGGTCAGGTCGACATCATGTGCGATCAGACGACCAATACCACCAAACAGATCCAGGGCGGCACGATCAAGGCTTACGCCGTCACCTCGCCTGAACGCCTCGATGTTCTGCCGGACGTCCCGACAACGACGGAAGCGGGTCTCCCGGAGGTGCAGGTCGGCATCTGGCACGGCCTCTACGCGCCCAAGGGGACGCCGGCCGAGGTCACCGAGCGCCTGTCGAAGTCGCTTCAGGTCGCGCTGAAGGACCAGAATGTCGCCGCCCGCTTCGCCGAGCTCGGCACCAAGCCGTCGTCCGAAGCAGACGCGACTCCGGCCGCGCTAAAGGCCAAGCTGGAAGGCGAGATCGCGCGCTGGAAGCCGATCATCGAAGCCGCCGGCCAGTACGCCGACTGAGGTTTTGAACGGGCGCCACCAGCGCCCGTTTCGCTTAGGCCCTGTTTTCGCATTGCACCGGCGCGCCCGCGGCACGGGCCTGGGAGGACGTCATGAAACCTTTCACGATCGACACGACCAACGGCATATGCGCCGCGCTGTTCATCTTTCTCGGTGGATTTTTCGCGCTGCAGTCGCTCGACCTCGAAATCGGCACCGCCTTCCGGATGGGACCGGGCTATTTCCCCCTGGTGCTGGCAATCGTCCTGATCCTGCTTGGCGTCGTCATCCTCATCGAAGCGGTGCGCTTCGAGAGCGAGCCGATCGGCCATGTAGCCTGGCGCGGCATGCTGTTCATCCTCCCTGCCCCGATCTTCTTCGGCCTGACCGTGCGCGGCCTCGGCTTCCTCCCCTCGATCTTCCTGACGGCGCTGATCGCATCCTTTGCCAGCGGCCGCATGAGGCCGCTGACCGCGCTCGTGCTCTCCGCCGGCCTGACGCTGTTTGCGTTCCTCGTCTTCAGCTATGCGCTCGGCCTGCCGTTCCGGCGCTTCGGCCCGTGGTTGGCAATGTGAGGCGATGAACATGGAACTCCTCGACAACCTCGGGCTCGGCTTTTCGACGGCAACAACGCTGGTAAACCTCGGTTTCTGCCTGATCGGCGTCCTTCTCGGCACGCTGATCGGCGTCCTGCCCGGCATCGGCGCCACCGCGACCATCGCCATGCTGTTGCCGATCACCTTCCAGATTGGCGACCCGGTTTCCTCCCTGATCATGCTCGCCGGCATCTATTACGGCGCGCAGTATGGCGGCTCCACCACCGCCATCCTCATCAACATGCCCGGCGAATCCTCGTCAGCCGTCACGGCAATCGACGGCTACCAGATGGCCAAGAACGGCCGCGCCGGGGCGGCACTCGCGATCGCGGCGATAGGCTCGTTCTTCGCCGGCACGGTGTCGACCTTCCTCGTCGCCATCTTTGCCCCGCCGCTGACGGCGATCGCGCTGCAATTCGGTGCTGCCGAGTATTTTTCGCTGATGATCGTCGGCCTTGTCTCGTCCGTCGCGCTCGCCCACGGCTCGATTGTCAAGGCGCTGGCGATGGTCGTGCTCGGCCTGCTGCTCGGCATTGTCGGCACCGACATCTACACCGGCACGCCGCGCTTCACGCTTGGCATCAGCGAATATGCCGACGGGCTGAATTTCGTCGCGGTGGCGGTCGGCGTCTTCGGCGTCGCCGAGATACTGCGCAACCTCGAAAACGAGCACGAGCGCTCCGTGATGATCCGAAGTGTCTCCGGCCTGATGCCGACCCGCGAGGACTTTCGCCGCATGGCGGCGCCCATCGTGCGCGGAACCATCATCGGTTCGGCGCTCGGCATCCTGCCTGGAGGCGGCGCGATCCTTGCTGCCTTTGCCTCCTACACGGTCGAAAAACGCATATCGAAAAACCCCGGGGAATTCGGCAAGGGCGCCGTCGAAGGCGTCGCCGGACCGGAATCGGCCAACAATGCCGGTGCGCAGACCTCCTTCATTCCGATGCTGACGCTCGGCATTCCGGCCAACCCGGTAATGGCGCTGATGATCGGCGCGATGATCATCCAGGGTATAGTGCCCGGGCCCAATGTCGCGATCGAACAGCCGGCGCTGTTTTGGGGCATCATAGCCTCGATGTGGATCGGCAATCTGATGCTGATCATCTTGAACCTGCCGCTGATCGGGCTTTGGGTAAAACTCCTGACGATCCCCTATTACGTGCTCTTCCCGATCATTATGGCGTTCTGCTCGATCGGCGTTTACAGCGTCAACACCAACATCTACGACCTTTACGCCGTCGCCTTCTTCGGCTTGCTCGGCTACCTCCTGACCAAGCTGCGCTGCGAACCCGCGCCGCTGCTGCTCGGCTTCGTGCTCGGCCCGCTCCTCGAGGAAAACCTGCGCCGCGCCATGATTCTCGCGCGCGGCGACCCGAGCACCTTCGTGACGAGACCGATCAGCGCCGGCCTGCTTTTCATCGCGTTCGCTGTCCTCGTCATCGTTTTCCTGCCGGCGGTCAAGAAGAAGCGCGAAGAGGTATTTGTGGAGGAGAATTGAATTAGCGAGAGTCACGCGGCCGCCTGTCGACCGGCGCGGCCGCCGATGCGGGCCCCGGTTTCCGAATCGAACAGAAAGACGGCGGTGTCCTGGAAGGTGATGCCGATCGGCTCATCCATATCGTAATGCGCCGATTTGTCGGCCTTCACGGTTACGGTGGCCCCACCGAACTGGCAGGTGATCAAGGTATGGTCGCCGATCAGTTCCACAGCGTAGACCCGCGCCGCGATCTTGCCCTCCGATGGGCCGGTGACCCGGCAATCCTCGGGCCGGAGGCCGGCAGTGACCTTTTTCCGGCTTTCGGCGACGCTGGTCGTAAATCGCCCTTCCGCGCAGGCGAAGGTCCCCTCGAGCAGCTCGCCCTGGAGAAAATTCATCGGCGGCGAGCCGATGAAGCCGGCGACGAACAGGTTCGCCGGATCGTCGTAGATCTGTCGGGGCGTCGCGATCTGCTGCACGACGCCGCGGTTCATGATGGCAACACGGTGAGCCAGGGTCATGGCCTCGATCTGGTCGTGGGTGACGTAGATCGTCGTCACGCCCAGATCGGCCTGCAGGCGTTTCAGCTCCGAGCGCATGTGGCCGCGCAGCTTGGCGTCTAGATTGGAGAGCGGCTCGTCCATCAGGAAGACGCTCGGCCGCCGCACCATGGCGCGGGCGAGCGCGATGCGCTGCCGCTGACCGCCGGAAAGCTGCCGCGGATAGCGGTCGAGGAACTCCTCAAGGTGGACCTTGACGGCGGCGCTGCGGACGGAGGCGTCGCGTTCGGCGCGCGGCACGCCCCGCAGCTTCAGCGGATATGCGATGTTCTCCGCTACCGTCATGTGCGGATAGAGCGCGTAGGACTGGAATACCATCGCCACGTCGCGATATTTGGGCAGCACGTGGGTGACGTCGCGGTCGCCGATGAGGACGCGGCCGGAACTCACCGATTCAAGCCCGGCGACCATGCGCAGCGCCGTCGTCTTGCCGCAGCCCGAAGGGCCGAGCAGCACCAGGAACTCGCCGTCCTCGATCTCCAGGTCGAGCCCTTTGACCACCTCGACCGCGCCGAAGGACTTGTAGATATCGGACAGCGTGACCCGCATATCGACTAGCCCTTCACTGCGCCGACCAGCAGCCCGCGCGCGATGTGCTTCTGCAGGATGCTGGAGATGACGATCACGGGGGCGATCATCACGGTGATCAACACCGACATGTTCCACCATTGCGGCCCGCGCGTCGTGTTCTGCGCCGATACCAGCACCGGCATCGTCTGCGCATCGACATTGGAAAGGAACAGGGCCAGCAGATACTCGTTCCAGGCAAGGATCAGCACCAGCAGGAAGGTCGCGACCAGGCCGGACCGCACCAGCGGCAGCGCGATGGTGAAGAACACGCGGAACTTGGAGGCTCCGTCTATCTGTGCGCTCTCCTCAAGGTCGAGCGGGATGCCGGCGAAGAAATCACGCGTCAGCCACACGACGATCGGCAGGTTGATGGCGGTGTAGGTGGCGATCAGCGCCACCTGTGTGTCAAGCAGGCGCATCTGCTGGAACATCACATAGATCGGCAACACGGCGACGATCGGCGGCATGATACGGTTCGAGATGATCCAGAACTCGATGTCGTTGTTGCCGACCGCAAGCTTCGTGCGTCCAACGAGCGTGAACAGCGCAATGATGAAGAGAGCGGCCGCCACGACAATGGCGATCTCCCACCGCACGCCGAAAGTGGCCACCGCCACGATGATTGCGGTGAGCAGGATCAGGAAGATTCCAACGGCGGCGAGCTTCACCTGAAAGCGGATACGCACGAGAGCGTAGGCCGCCAGCGAACCGATCAGGACGGCGAGCACCGTGCTGCCGAACGCGACAACGACCGAATTCATGTAAGGGCGCAGCGTGTAATTCTGCACGAGCATGAAATGCCATGCCTGCAGCGAGGGGGCAAAGTCGACGAACGGGAGATAGAACGGCCCATTGTCGACCTCGCCAGGCCCCTTGAAGGAGGTGATCAACACCCAGTAGAGAGGAACCACCACAACCAGCGCCCACAGGAACAGCAGCGCATAGGTCACGACCCTGGCGACCGGCGCCTGGCTGTCGATCGAAGCCGGCTCGAACAGCCGGCGCGCCAGTGAGCGCGGCTCGGCGCTCATGCTTCGAACCGGCGCGCCGGCCGGACCACGAAGTTGAAGAACGAGACGCATACGATGGTCGAGATGAAGAGCAGCATGTAGCCGATAGCGGCCGAGCCGCCGAGATCCTGGGTGCGCCAGGAAATGAAGGAATGGAGCGTCATCGATTCCGTCGCTAGACCGGGGCCGCCGCCGGTGAGCACGTTCGGCAGGTCGATGATCTTGAAAGCCTCGATCAGCCGGATCAGCACGACGGTAGCGGCAATCGGCGCGATCGCCGGCCAGGTAATGTCGCGAAAAATCTGAAAGCCGTTGGCGCCGTCGAGCCGCGCCGCCTCGACCTGATCGCGCGGCTGGTTCTCAATGGCCGCCAGCAGCACGATGAACATGAACGGCGTCCACTGCCAGGTGTCGCCGACCAATACCATCAGCCGTGCCGACCAGGCCTCCGTGGCCCACGACCACTCGCTGATGCCGAAAGCGCGCACGAGCGGGGCGAAGGGCCCCTTCTGCATGTCGGCGAGCATGCGAAATGTGTAGGCGATGCCGACCGGGGTCACCATCAGCGGGATGAAGAAGAGGACACGAAAGAAATTCCGGCCGCGGATAGGCTGCCCGCACAGGAGCGCAAGGCCCAGCCCCAGTGCGAACTGCACGGATACGCCGACGAACACGTAGAGAAGCGTGTTGACGACAGTCCCTGGCACACCGCCAGGCGCCATGGTGGCCAGCGCAAGTACCGCCAGGCCCATAGCCATTGCCGTCGCGAGAAGGCGACCAACCGTGCCGACGATGGTCGGCCTGCCACGCCGGAGATAGCGGGCGAGAAGAAACAGCAGCCCTGCCGCGATCAATACCAGCACCGCGGATTGGACAAAGCCGAACGTGCCGAACTTGCCGAGCAGGTGATACTGCTGCGAGCCGACCAGCAGCTTGCGGAAGTTCAAAAGTCCGATGAATTTCAGCGTGAATCCGCCCGACGCGAGCGCAAAGCGCGAAAGCGCGAGATAGGCCGAGATGATGAGCGGAAAAATCGCGAAGCAGAGAAGCACGATGACGGCTGGCAGCACCATGATCCGGCCCGAGTGACCGTCCAGCCATTCGGCCCAGCTACGGCGGTCGGCAGCTTCTGGCATCGTGTCGGTTGCGGTCATCATAACCCGGGAAAGTGTGGCAGGCACGAGACCCGGCGCGGACCGATGCCACGCCGGGTCGATTGCTTGATGCCTATTTGGCGCCGATAGTCGCCTTGTAAAGTTTGAGCTGCTCGTCTTTGCCAATCTCTTCGTTCAGCTCATTCCAGCCTTCCTCGACCGCAGCGACGGTCGCTTCCTTGTCGATTTCGCCGGCGAGGAAGCGCGAGACCGCCTCGTCGAGCACGACCTGCTGGTACTTCTGATTTTGCGGAATGCGCAGGTCGAGGATCATGTTCGGGCTGCTCATGCTGTCATTGATCGCGCCCAGGTAGACTTTGGCCTCCTCCTCGCTCATCCCGGCCTTCTTCCAAAGGTCGCTGTAGCCGAGCTGCGAGGTGCGATACGGGTTGAAGCCGGTGCCGCCGACGGTCACGTCGGCGTTCGACTGTGCCGGCTGCGTCATGAACGAGAAGTACGCGTAGGCGGCGTCCTTTACCTTCGGATCGGCCGCCGCGTTGATGCCGCCGCCCCAGCCGCCAAAGGCGGCGAACGGTGCATGGTTCACGCCGTCGATCGCGTGCGGGCAGTTTTCTGCCGTGCAGGCCTCAAGCTTGCCGGTATCCCAGTTCAGGACCTCCTTGGATCCGGGCATGATCGCCGCGCCCCATTTGCCCATCACCTTGGACTGCGCCGGATCGATCGAGATCGTGCCCACATCACCCCAGTCGAGGTTCAGCGCGCAGCGGCCGGAAGCGAAGAGCGGCCTTGTATCGCTGACGTCGAGGTTCAGTTCGTCCGGCGGGCCGTACTTGGTCGATTCAGACAGGAAGTCGAGCGCCTTGCGGAAGGCGTCGTTGTTGACGAGCGGCGTCATGTCCTTGGTGTTGAAGAAGGTGCCCTGGCTGGTTCCCTTGGACTGGGTCATCGAGCCGACCACATCGGTGACGAACCAATAGCTCTGCGCGTTGCGCTTCTTGGCGATGCACGAGCCGAAATCCGGCGTGCCGTCGCCGCTCATGTCCTTGCCATGCGTGGCCTTGGCGACTTCGAGATACTCGTCCCAGGTTTTCGGCACCGCCAGGCCGGCCGCTTCCAGCACGTCCTTGCGGTAGTACATCATATGGAAGTCGCCATCGAGCGTGATCATGTAGGTTTTGCCGCTGTACTTCTCGGAGAAGTCCCGGAAGAACGCGCCCACATCCTCCTGCTGGATGTCCTTGTCCGCCTCGACCCGCGGCGTCAGGTCCTCGAGGTAGCCGCCGGCAATGTAGTCGACCATCCATTGCGGGGCGAACACGCCGGCGTCGACCGAGTTGGTGCCGCTCGCCCAGTCGGTGAGAATCTTTTGATAGAGATCCGAGAAGGGCACCGCGATGACATTGATCTTGGCGCCGGTGAGCGCTTCGAACTCGGGCGCGCGCCTCTGCAGCGGTTCCTGAATCGCACCGGTCTGCGTAATGACGTTCACGGTAACTCCCGCAAACGGCTTGTCCTGGGCAAAGGCAGGCGCGCCAACCAGCGCGGCAAAAGCCGAAAAGCCGGCCAGAAAGACCCCAATTCTCATCAGACTTCCTCCCGTGTTGACCGGGACTTGTTCCTGCGAAAACCAAGCCGCCGGTATCTCCCGTCGGCTGCCGTCGCCAGAGCACGGCACCAACGCTCCTCAAGCACAATATCGGCATCGCGCAGCGAGTCCAGTGCCTTGCCGCTAGGGAAGCTGAGGTGCCCAGCGGGGCTTCCGCGCTACGCCCAAAAGCATGCCTCGGGCGTGACCCTGGGCTGCGCAGCGGCTTTGAGCGCGCCGACGGGAGACCGCTAGTTGCTCTGCGCAGGGGATTTGGTTTTTTGACTGACCGTCGCGCTGCCGGCCGGCCTGCAGCCACTATCTCTGACGCTGGAGATTAGCCACACGCTACTACACTTTCGTCATCCTAGGGCGAAGCGAAGGGAAGTTTCGGGCTAATCTCCAAGTTTCCGTTCCACTGAACGAAATGATTGACGTTCGCTGCCGATCGCCGATCTGTCAAAATCACTGTGTCGAGAACTAGATCTTGCGTGAGGTGCACACCACCGTCGGCATGGGCGTCACTGCAGGTTGGTGTGGCGCTGCAACATCAGCTTGTGCGCTTCGGGTATCTGCTGCGCCAGGCCGAGCACAATGCTGTCGAGCAGGATGAGGCAGGACTGCTCGAACAGGCTGCCGCCAAACTGTTTCGATTCCCCGACAGGGACATGCAGCGTCACATCGGCAATGCCGGCCAGGGTCCCGGCCGGCTTGTGCGTCAGCGTAACGACCTTGGCGCCCTCCGCCTTGGCGATGCGGGCAAAGCCTGTGCTGACCGGCGTCTCTCCAGAGCCGGAGATGATCAGCAGCGCATCGCCCTTGCGGATCGACGGCGCCGATACCTCACCGACGAAATGCACCGCCCGGCCAAGATGCATGAAGCGCATCGCGCCCATCTGCGCGACAAGGCCGGAGCGTCCCTGCCCGGAAAAGAACCATCGCTGGTCGGGATCATCGAACGCCTGCACCAGCCTTGCAAACGCGTCGGCGTCGACCCGGCCAAGAAGGTCGGTTATCTCCCGTGCCACGGCCAGCCATGGCCTGGATTGGGCAATCTGTCGCGAATCCATCGTGCTATCTCTTTCGGGTTTGCGGATTCTGTAATGGCGCTGCCAACCACCAGGATTTCAGGCTCGACTGCGATCACCGCTTCCAGCGTGTCGGGGCCGATCCCGCCGGCGAGCGAAACCAGAAAGCCGCGATCGTGCATCTTTCTCACGGCGTCGATATGTGAGGTGGAGGTGTTGCCCGCCAGCCGCGCATCGGTTGGCGAGTGGACCGCGATGTAGCCGAAGCTTTCGGGGAAGACAGCATTCAAGGGAAGCAATTCTGCCCTGCCCGCCTCGGTGATGGTATCGACGATGACCGTCGCGCCGAAGGCGGCGGCACGTCTTCCCACCGTCTCATGCGTGGCGGACGAAGCACACGACAGCACCGTCATGAATGCGGCACCGGCGCCGAATACCATATCAGCCTCAAGCTGGCCGCCGTCGACGGTTTTGGTATCGGCCAGCACCATGACTTCAGGGCAGAGCTCGCGCGCCGTGGCGATGGCGGAAAGGCCAAGGCGTTTCAGCAACGGCGTGCCGATCTCGATAATGTCGGCGAACGCCTTCATCTGCGGGAGCAGGGCCAGGTGTTCAGGCTTGTCGAAGGCGACTTGGAGGAGCAAGGCGGTTCTCTCGGATTGCTTAATGCAGCGGGTGCGGCATGATGCAGCGGGTGCGGCATGACTACAACGGCCAACCTACCGTCGTGTGCTTCGCAGTCGAAATCTGCCATAATCCAGCAACCTCCAGGCTGGTCCGCATAGGGAGAGCAAATCGTACCCCACGTAGGCGCCTATATTAGCCCAATCTAATAGTGCTCCAAGGCGCCCATTCCCGAAAGAGCCAGCAAAGTCTCTCAATTTCCCTCCAATTCCAACATCAAACTACCCCTGGGTGACGAAACCGCCGCTATACTTTGCTGCAGCCCGGGATCGGAAAACACCCGCACCGACTTCCACTCGAACCGTGGCAGCACCCGGCTCGATAAGAGAGGGCTAAAAAATCATCTTGAAATTTAGAGAGAAATTATCAACTTGAAATCCTTTCTCTGGAGAACTCCCGATAGTAACTCCAGAATTAACCGAGTAATTTTCCATTTTCCGTCACCTGTTTTTCTGGAGTGACCTATGAGTACAGGACGCACAAATTAGGGTCGCTAGGATCCACTTTTATATTGATATTGTCTCCGACATATTTGTCTGTGTTATCCTTATCAAAGAAGTTTTCTGCTACGCTTACGTACTCAAGCCCTTTAAATTCGTAGATTACCTTATACCTGTAAGTAGTTGGGTCAGCAGAAAGAAATAACCTTTCAACCACTGCAGCCTCGACGATGGGCCAATGTTCAGCTCGTCGCGCAAGTTTATTTTGTTGCCAAGTGCCCAATAGAAGCCAAAATAAAGCAAACAACACAAAGCCGATGAAAATGTAACTGAACCAGCTTGGCCAATCTGAAACCACCATCTATTAAAATCCATCTATAATTGACAACTTTGGTGATGCATAAAACGAATAATAAATTCGCAATGATTCTCTATTACAATCACAGCAACTAATTGAAATAATACGAACTATATTACTGATCATCAATAACGTATCCGCCACCTATGCTACTTCGTACCCCATGCCTGCAGTAACCGATCCGTTTCCTTGGAATTACGGTGACAGTGTACCATTTTCTTCTTCCGCCCGCCGCGTTTCCATATTTCATGTTTTTCCGGTTTGCTCTGCACCTGGCCCGGAAGTGCTTCGCTGTCTCCCGGACCGCCTAGGCGCCGGCATCGGCGACGCTTACTGCAAGTCGTGCCATGCGCTCGATCTACACACAGCCACAGCCGGCAAACATGGGAAAAGGTGCACTGTCACCGTAATTCCCAAGAGCGGTCCCTCCAATGCCACCAGCAATACCAGGTCCTGCACCCATAATTTCCTCCATCAACGATTTGCATTGGGTTTAGTTTACTTTATATATGATCTGCGAGCAAGATAGTATCCAACAATCATGCAAATTCCTACGGAGACCAATATTGCGATATTGTTTTCAATCAACCCGACACTAAGTAGTACTATTGCTGTCATTACTACAAAAAGCAAATACGCTATCGATAATTTCATAATCATCTTTACCAAGTTTTAAAAGTGAACTTCATCCGCCACTCGGGCAGAGCTCGCGCGCCGTGGCGATGGCTGAGAGGCCAAGGCGTTTCAGCAATGGCGTGCCGATCTCGACAATGTCGGCAAATTCCTTCATCTGCGGGAGCAGGGCCAGATGTTCAGGCTTGTCGAAGGCGACTTGGAGGAGCAAGGCGGTTCTCTCGGATTGCTTAATGCAACGGGTGCGGCATGCCGCCCAACCTGCTGTCATGTGCTTCGTGGTCGAAATCTGCCATAATCCAGCAACCTCCAGGCTGGTCCTGCATAGGCAGAGCAAATCGTACCCTGCAAAGCAAGTGTGGTTCTTGTCGAAAGCAGGAGGTGCGGGCCAGATCAGCGCCGATGCCACCTGCAATGCGATATGAGGTAGTCCTTTGACGAGATTGTTTGAGCCCATTGGATGCAAGGTCGACCTGTCGACTGGTGCGATGGCAAATGCAACCGGCAGCTACCAGAAGCGCTTTCGCGATCTGGACGGGCTCTATGCTGACGCCGCGGCGTTCGAAGCCATGCGCGCGACATGGGGCGAGCGCATCGTCTACGAGGTCTCCGAGTTCCGGCCGACCGAGCAGTCGGGCGACCTGATTTTCGGCGTCACGCGCATGGCGCCCGGCAAAGTCGGCGACGAGTATTTCATGACGCGCGGTCATATCCACAACCAGGCCGACCGGCCCGAGATCTACTACGGCCAGAAAGGCCGCGGCCTCATGCTGATGGAATCGCCGGAGGGCGAGGTTCGCATCGTGCCGATCGACGCGCAGACCGTCTGTTATGTTCCGCCGTTCTGGATCCACCGCTCGATCAATATCGGACACGACGAGTTGGTGATGCTGTTCTGCTACCCCGCCGATTCAGGGCAGGACTACGAGATCATCGCGAGATCGGGAGGCATGCGCTCGCGTGTGGTCGCCGGCGATGGAGGCTGGAGGCAAGTAGACAACCCGGATTGGCGACCGCGCGACGCAAAGCTGATCTCCGCCCTCTACGGTCAACAATCCCGCACGGTGCCGGCATGAAGGCTCCCTTCGAGATCGCTGCTTCACGTCGCGGTGCTGCACTGCGCGCGGAGAAAATCCGGGAGAGTGGCGAATGAGCCGCTACCGGCCGGCTACCCAGCCGACATTCTATTTTATCGGCGTGACGACGACGAGCAGCTCGATCATGCGGGTTTTCCCGGCATGGGCGCGCCACCTCCGGCTGAAGGATGCGGTTCTTAGGGGCATCGACTTTCCACTCCATGCCGATCCGGAGGCCTACCGTGAGGTCGTCTCCTTCATAAGATCCGACCCGCTGTCGCTTGGCGCCCTCGTCACCACGCACAAGATCGATCTTTTCAACGCAGCGCGCGACCTGTTCGACGTGATCGACCCGCACGCCCGCCTGATGCACGAGACCAGCTGCCTGTCGAAGCGGGGCGGCAAGCTGATCTGTCATGCCAAGGATCCGATCTCTTCCGGCCTTGCGATAGACGGCTTCATTCCGGCGGGATATTTTGCGGACACCGGCGCGGAAGTCCTGTCGATAGGCGCCGGCGGATCGACGATAGCAATCACCTGGCACCTGATGCGCAAGCAGCGTGGCGCCGATTTGCCTTCGCGCATCATTGTCACCGACCGTTCGCAGCCGCGTCTCGGTGAAATCGAGCGCATCCACAAAGACATGATGTCGACGGTCGAGATCGAATATGTCCTGGCAGACCGGCCCGAGATCAATGATGAGGCGTTGGCGGCGCTGAAACCATGCTCGCTGGTGATCAACGCGACCGGACTTGGCAAGGATGCCTCAGGCTCGCCGATCACCGAAGACGCCATATTCCCCAAGCGCGGCATTGCCTGGGATCTCAATTATCGCGGCGACCTGATCTTCCTCGACCAGGCCAGGCGGCAGCAGGCCCGACAGCAGTTGCAGATCGAGGACGGTTGGACATATTTCCTGCACGGCTGGACGCAGGTGATCGCAGAGGTCTTCGACATCGCGATCCCGGTGTCGGGGCCGGACTTCGACAAGATTTCGCGCATCGCCATCGAAGCGGCGAAAGGCTGATGCCGTGGGACTCGTCACGCCGCGCTCGCTCTGACCAATAGACAGAGGGTCTCATGCTTGCCCATCTCAGGACTCTCCCGAAATGAGCGGCGAGCTTTTCCTCGCCATCGATGTCGGCACCGGCAGCGTCCGCGCCGCACTGATCGATGTCACCGGCAAGATCCTCGAGCTTGCGTCGCGAGAGCACGACCAGATCGTGCCGGAATTCGGCTGGGCCGAACAGCGGCCGGTCGACTGGTGGGAGGGTGCGCGAGCGAGCGTCAAGACGGTGCTGGACCGTGTCGAAGGCGCCCGCGAAAACATCTCCGCCATCTGCGTCTGCGGGCAGATGCACGGGCTGGTCCTGCTCGACGCGCACGGAACGCTGACGCGCGACACAGCACCGCTCTGGAACGACAAGCGCACCATCGATCACGTACGTCGCTTCGAGGAAGCGAACGAGCCGGACAGCTATCTGCCCGAAAGCGGCAACACGCCGACCCCGGCATGGCCGGGTTTCAAACTGCAATGGGTCCGAGACAACGATCCCGCCGCATACGCCCGCAGCGCAGTCGCCATCATGCCGAAGGATTACATCAACTACCGGCTGACCGGCGAGATTGCTATGGATACTGGCGACGCGTCCTGCAGCTTCCTCATGAACCCGGAGCGGCTCCACTGGTCGCCGGTGATGATCGAGCGCATGGGTCTTGACGCCGCCAAACTGCCGCCGATCCGCAACCCGCTGGATGTCGTCGGCCACGTCTCCAAACAGGCGGCGCGCGACACCGGCCTGCGCTCTGGAACCCCAGTGCTGGTCGGTGGCGCCGACTATCCCGTGGCACTGCTCGGCTCAGGCGCTTGTCGGCCGGGAATGGGTTCCGACAGCACCGGCACGGGCGCCATCATCACTGTTATCGCGGAGAAGCCGCTGCTTGACCCGGAAATCTCGAACGTTGCGACGATCGAAGGCAATTGGGCGCAGTTCGTGCTGCTGGAGACTGGCGGCGACGGCATGCGCTGGGCCCGCCGCGCCTTTCACGGCAACGCGCTGTCCTACGACGAGATCGTCGCCCGCGCCGCAGAGGCACCAGCCGGTTGCGACGCATTGCTCTTCATGCCCTTTCTCACCGGCGAGCGCCTGGGGCGCCATCGCAACGCCCGCGCACAGTTCTTCGGATTGGGCGCCGCGCATGGCATGGAGCATCTGCACCGCTCAATCCTGGAAGGCATCGCCTTTGCCATGACGCGTCACATCCGCATCATGGCAAAGGCGTCAAACAAGCCGCTGGAGCGCGTTATCGCCGCGGGTGGCGGGGCGCGCGCCGAGCTCTGGCTGAAGATCAAGGCAAGTGCCTTCAACATTCCGATCCTGGTTCCGCGGGAGCCCGAATGCGGCATTATCGGCTGTGCCGCGATGGCCGCGACGGCGACAGGCCGCTTCTCGCGCGTCGAACAGGCGGCCGAGCGCTTCGTGAGCTACTGCGCCGAAATCCTGCCGGACCCCAGATGGGCCGAGACCTACAGGCGCACCCAACCCGTTTTCGACAAACTCTACCATCACAGCCAGGCGCTCTACGACGACATCGACACGCTGGCGGCGGCGACGCGGCCGACGCAGCCGTGATGCAGCTCAGACCTGCCGAGCCCTGCCTGTAGCGACAGACCTGGCAATCACGACGCATCCCCTCTGGAATGCGTCGGACGATTAACTTTAGCTGTGGCGGATTTCCGTTCCCAGCACCTTCAGGCACTCGCGGATGAACGCGGCAAGCGCGGTCCAGCCCTTTGCCGAGACCATCGTTCCGTCGACATAGGCCTCAGTCGGAGTCAGGTCGATATAGGTTCCGCCGGCCAGCGTCACTTCCGGCTCGCAGGCAGCTAGCGCACCGACTTTCTTGCCACGCACGACGCCGTCGACCGCGATCAGGATCTGGACGCCATGGCAGATCGTAAAGATCGGCTTCTCGTTTTCGTGGAAATGGCGGACGATCGCCTGCACGCGCTTATCCGCGCGGATGTACTCGGGGCCACGACCGCCCGCGCAATAGACGGCATGATACTGGTCGAGCTGTCTTTCCGCCTCCGAAAAGGTCTTGTTCAGCAAAGCATAGTGGCCGGGTTTTTCGGTGTAGGTCTGGTCACCCTCGAAATCGTGAAGCGACGTCTTGATCAGGTCTCCAGCGTTCTTGTCAGGACAGACAACGTGGACGATGTGGCCGACGGCCTCCATTGCCTGCTGATAGACGAAGATCTCGTATTCTTCGGTAAACTCACCGGTCAACATCAGTATTTTCTTGCCTGGCATGGTCGGTTCCTCGTTTTGTGAATGGAAGGGTTTTGTGAATGGAAGGCGGGCGGGCATTGCGCTCGCCCGGCGGCGCGGGTCTCAGAAAAGGGAATCCGCCCCGGGCGTTTGCTTGCGTTGATCAACGGTGCATTCAGCTTGACGGCGCCGCTCCCGACGGTGACGAACATCGTGCCAGCCTCAATCGAACGCCGGCAACAAACGATCACGAGAATGCTCGATATGACGGCGCATCGCCTGTTCCGCCGCAGCGGGATCGGATGCAGCGAAGGCGGCCAGGATGGCCTCATGCTCGTCGAGCGCTTCCTCGGTAACGCGCGCATGGAACATCAGGCGGAAGATGTGGAAGTGCGTATGCTGGAACGCGAGAGTCTGGCGCACGAGATCATTGTTTGCAAATTCCATGATCCTGTCGTGGAAAATGGCGTCCTGCCGCGCAAAGTTGGAGTAGCGCAGGCGTTCATCCTTGCCTTCGCGGCGCGCCATGCCCCCTGCGGACTCCCGAAGCACCGCAAGTTTCGTCTCATCCATCAATGCGGCTGCTTTGGCCGCCCCATGCGGCTCGAGCAGCAGGCGAAGCTCATAGAGTTCGTCAAATCGGCGCCTGGTTATCTGCGGCGCGGCGCGGTAGCCGATCAAATGTGTCTTCAGCACAAGGCCTTCGCCTTCGAGGCGGCCAAGCGCTTCACGGATTGGCGTATGGGATACTTCGAGTTCCTTGACCAGACTGTCGACGGTGATCCGTGAGCCAGGCGCGATCTTCAGCGACATGAGTTGCGCGAAGATCGCTTCATACACGTCCTCCACCAAGCTGTTGGATCGCTGGATGCGTCCGCTCGCGGGGCCGACTTCTCGGGCATTGCTTACGTTCGTGACCTGCATCTTTGCCTCTTGACAGGATCACTGGCTAACACGATGCTTCGTTCAATACAATCCTATATCCTATACGATTTAATAGAGGATATTTTTTGGAGCCTCAACGAGCTTTCGCTTTCCACTCCCCACATCATCGAGAGACGCTGAACATGAGCCTTTTCGCTGCCATAAGGCTGCCGCGTGAAATCCTCTTCGGGAAGGGCCAGCGCCAAGTCATTGCAACCGTTGCGGCCAGGCTGGGCCGTCGCGCTCTTGTCTGTACGGACGAGCGCTTTGCCGCAACCGTCGCCTTCGCAGAGATCAGGGCGGCGCTCGAGGGCGCATCGATCGATGTGCTGGTGCACGACCGTGTGCTGCCCGATGTGCCACGAGACACGGTTGCCGTATGCGTCGAGGTGGCGCGACAGTTCGCGCCGGACATGGTGATCGGCATCGGCGGCGGCAGTTGTCTCGACATGGCCAAATGCGCCGCGTTGCTCATCAGTCACGGCGGCCAGCTCCAGGACTACTACGGCGAGTTCAAGGTGCCTGGTCCGACGCTGCCGTTGATCGCGGTGCCAACGACAGCCGGCACCGGCTCGGAAGTGACCCCTGTCGCGGTGATTTCCGATCCGGATCGCACCTTGAAGGTAGGCATCTCCAGCCCGCATCTGATCGCGGCAGCCGCCATCTGCGACCCGGAACTGACGATGACATGTCCCGCGGGACTGACGGCGATTGCGGGCGCAGACGCGCTGACACATGCGATCGAGGCTTTTACCGCCGTCAGGCGCGGCACTGACCCCAGCCTGCCGCAGAGCCATGTCTTCATCGGCAAGAGCGCGCTGACCGATCATTTTGCGCTGCTCGCGATCAAGCTGCTTGGCCGCAGTCTCGAGAAGGCATACCGGGACCCCGCCGACGAGGACGCTCGCGCCGATGTGATGATGGGCGCGCTTGCAGCCGGCTGTGCGTTCGGTACGGCCGGAACTGCGGGGGCGCACGCGGTGCAATATCCGGTCGGCGCCCTTACCCACACCGCTCACGGGCTGGGTGTTGCCACCATGTTGCCGTATGTCATGAAGTACAACCGGACCGCCGCGGCCGCCGAGATGACCGAGATCGGCCTTGCCCTTGGTCTCGACGGGAGGGACCGGAGTACCGGTGAGATGGCCGACGCGGCGATCGACGAGATCGGCCGGCTGTTTGGAGCGATCGGGATCACGCCTACGCTGGCCAAGCTCGGGCTCCCCGCCGACAAGCTCGATTGGACGGCCGAACAGGCGCTCAGCATTGACCGTCTCATCAAGAACAATCCGCGTCCATTCGATCTGGCAGCCATGCGAGGCCTGATCCAGGCTGCCTATGATGGCGACCTCGCCGCCTGTGTCATGTGAGCAATCGAGGAGCAGGCCGTGAACATATCTCATCAGGTGCTCGGGGACGATCAGGACACTGCCGACTTCCATACATTCTCCCACGGCTTGTATATCGGCGGCCAATGGAGGCAATCCGCCGACGGCACGGTAATCCAGGTCGTGGACCCTTCCACGGAAGCGGTGATCGCCGCGGTTCCCGATGCGACGATCGAAGATGCCGCAGCCGCCGTGGAGGCTGCGGCCAGGGCCGCCGATGGCTGGCGCACAACGGCACCCCGCAAGCGTTCCGAAATCCTCAGAAATTGCTTCGAGCTGATGACGCAACGTTCCGAGACGCTGGCAACCCTGATCTCGCTGGAAAACGGCAAGGCACTCCGGGACGCGCGTGGCGAGATCGCCTATGCTGCGGAATTCTTTCGCTGGAATGCCGAGGAAGCCGTTCGCATAACCGGTGAATTCGGGATGGCGCCTTCCGGCACGAACCGGATCGTGGTCGACTACGAGCCCATCGGCATCTGCGTCCTTGTCACACCCTGGAACTTCCCTGCCGCCATGGCGACGCGCAAGATCGCGCCCGCCTTGGCTGCCGGATGTACGGTAATTTTGAAGCCAGCCAGCGAGACCCCGCTGACGGCCTACGCGCTTGCCGCGCTCTACCAGGAAGCAGGCGTTCCGCCAGGTGTGGTGAACGTTCTGACAACCTCCAATCCCGGCCCTGTGACGGCTGCGATGCTGGCCGATCCGCGGGTGCGGAAACTCTCCTTTACCGGCTCGACTTGTGTCGGGCGCGTTCTGCTGGCCGAGGCCGCAAAGCACGTTGTTTCGTGTTCGATGGAGCTTGGCGGCAACGCGCCATTCCTTGTCTTCGATGACGCGGACCTCGACGCGGCGGTCGATGGGGCGATGGTGGCGAAGATGCGCAACGCCGGCGAGGCCTGCACGGCTGCAAACCGCATCTATGTCCAGTCTGGCGTTTACGATGAGTTTTGCGAAAGCCTCGCCAGGCGCATGTCGGCACTCAAGATCGGCGCCGGCCCGGACGCGGCCACGGAGTGCGGGCCGATGATCACCAGGAAGGCCGTCGACAAGATCGACCGTCTGGTCAACGATGCTGTCGCCCGTGGCGCGCGGGTGCTGTGCGGGGGCAAGGCAGGCTCGGGAACCGGATACTACTATCCGCCGACCGTGCTCTGCGACGTCCCGGCCGAGGCGGAGATGGCGCACGAGGAAATTTTTGGGCCGGTGGCGCCGATCTCGAAGTTCGAAACGGAAGCCGAAATCATCGCCCGCGCCAACGACACCGAATACGGTCTTGCCGCCTACATCTACACGCGCGATCTTGCGCGTGGAATGCGGGTGGCATCCAGGATCGAAGCCGGGATGATCGCTCTCAACCGCGGCTTGATGTCCGATCCGGCAGCACCGTTCGGCGGGGTAAAGCAGAGCGGCCTCGGCCGCGAGGGCGGCCAGCATCACGGCATTGCCGAGTTCATGGAGGCGAAATACCTCGCCATCAGCATCTGAGCGGAGGAGGAAGAGTGCAAAGCGATCCGTTCCGCATTCGCGACCATGTCGCCGATTTCGATCAAATCGTCCAGGACATCGTTCACCGCAGCGAGGCCGTCCGCGCAACCATCCCGATGACTGCCGACGTCGCCTACGGGCCGGATCAGACCGAAACCATCGACCTGTTCTTTCCCCCGGGCAAAAGAAGCGGCCTGCCGGTGCACATGTTTATCCATGGCGGCTACTGGAGAATGTTCTCCAAGCGCGACTATTCATACGTCGCGGCGACGATTACCCAGGCCGGCGCGATTGCCGTCATCGTCGACTATGCTCTGATGCCCAAGGTGAGAATGGCGACGATCGTCGACCAGGTTCGCCGCGCCAAGCAGTGGGTTCTGGCCCATATCGCCGACCATGGCGGAAACCCGGCAGACCTGACCGTCAGCGGTCATTCGGCCGGGGCACATCTTTCAACGTTTCTGTTCAACAGCGACCATACCCCCTCGAACGTGCGGGCCGCCCTTCTGCTTGGCGGGCTCTACGATTTGAAACCGCTCCAGAACTCCTTTCTCGCCAACGAGATTGCAATCACCGATGAGGAAGTCGCCAGGTTCACACCGCTTGCCTATCGGCATGATCCTCAAACCAGGGCGATGGTTCTGGTCGGAGCCAACGAGACGCCGCCTTTCCATCAGCAAGCAGATCGATTCAAAGAGCACCTGCTGCAGCAGGGTTCGCCGGTAACGTCGCTTGTTCTCACGAACCGCAACCACATGGACAGTGTCAGAGATCTCGGCGTGCCTGAGAGCCAGGCGGGTGATTGCCTGACGAAGCTGATTGCCAACGAGCGCCGCTAACCCTCCCTGCAGACATGCCGGCCATGGCGGCCTAACCGCAATGCCGTCTGCAGCACGCCTCAGCGAGGGAAAAGAACCTCACCCATTCCAAGTACTGCGTTGTCACCGCCATATTTCTGCGGTGCGATGCCCAGAAGCGGCCGTTTCAAAATACCCTCGGCGATCAGATGGCGATCGATGACTGCGGCGAAAACGCTCTCTGGCGCACCGCATTCGACGAAACTCGGCGACAGGCTTTTCGGCGCGCGATCGAGCAGGATCGAACCGCGACGCATCAAATAGCCGGGCATCTCGCCGCTGCCGCCGGCCACCACCAGCGTGCCGGCGATCATGCGGCTGCCGGCATTGTCGCCTGAGCCTTTCAGCACCGCGATCAGGCCGCGCCGCATCCGGTCGGCTGCAAAAGCGCCCGCTTTGCCCCTGACGATCAGCACACCGCCATTCATGCCGGCCAGTTCCCCGGCGAGCGGCGCACCAAGGTGATCACCGGCGTTGCCTGTTATTTCAAGCCTGCCGCCGCGCATGCCGGAGCCGGCGTGCGGACCTGCATTGCCTTCGATCGTGAGCGTGCCGCCGCGCATGGCGCGCCCGGCCTGGGCGCCGGCATTACCGACGACGCGAACCGAACCGCCCCGCATGCCTTCCGCCACGCGGTCGAGGCGCGTGCTTCCACCTTCGAGCACGATGTCCAGCGGATCGTTTCCGGCGACGCGAAAGATATCGCCGACCTTCGATCCATGCTTCGACATGCCGATCTGGATTTTTTCGATATCGCGCCTTTCGATCCCGGCAAGCCGCTCCGGCGTCAGCGGCGACAGGTCAAGGCGCTCGGGCGGCTCGGCGACAAGGGTGAAGGTCAGCGCTTTCACGGCAGCATATCCTTCAGCGAATAGATGAACTTGCCGAGCTTGCCGCCGTAATTGCCGGCGCTTATGCGAACCGCGCCTCGCTTCGGCCCGAGCTCGATGACGGTCTTGATGCCGGCCTTCATCGCGGCGGCAACGGCATCGTTGGTCTCGCCATCGATGACGATTTCCAGGACAGCGTTGATGTCGGAACCGAGCTCACTCCTGACAACACCGCGCAATGTCGGCGCGTAGGCTTCGTTGGCCGAGGCGATCATGCCCTTGTATTTGCCACCGATCTTGGAACCCGAACGGGCGATGCCGCCCGGAAACGGCACGATCGCGCCCGGCACCAGGCCTATCGCCGCAACCGCGGCCTCGGCGGCAACCAAGGCCTTGGCGCTGCTTTCAGCCATGACGAAGAAATTGCCGCCGCCGACGGCAGCCTTCGTCAGCCCGGTCGTCGCTTCGCACAGGAATTCGCCATCCATGACGGGAACGCGCCAAAAATGCCTGCCGCCGATTTTCTTGGAGATCTGCCAGCCGTCACCAAAATAACGCAGCGCCGAACCGAGCTTCAACTCGGCGCTGCCCTCCAGTCCGGCGAAGCAGGCGGAACCCGGCGAGGTCAAGACACACTGGCCGACGCGATTGAGCAGTTGTTTCTGCAACTCGTCTGTTCCCATCGCAAAGATCATCACGCGGCAGCCGGGCCGGCCATCCGGTGTGGCCGATGGCGGCAGTTCGATATCGATTGCCGCTTCGCAGCCGCAGCCGATCACCGAG
Organism: Mesorhizobium sp. WSM4842; assembly: GCF_055901575.1. Taxonomy (NCBI): domain Bacteria; kingdom Pseudomonadati; phylum Pseudomonadota; class Alphaproteobacteria; order Hyphomicrobiales; family Phyllobacteriaceae; genus Mesorhizobium; species Mesorhizobium sp. WSM4842. The sequence continues at coordinate 3,066,822 of NZ_CM148372.1, read as the reverse complement.
GTGGCAAAGCCGGTCATCGTGATCGCCGCCTGGCGGGCCCATTTCCGGTTCGGCGCGGTGATGATGATGGCGGTCGCACGCATGCCGAAGGCCTCGGCAAAGGTATCGTCGATCACTATGCCATTTACGCTCACGTTCGGCATGCAACCTCGCCGAATGGCTGTTCGCGCGCGATCGCGGAATCCGGGAAATTGAACCAGTCCAGCGACAGGCCGTAGCGCTGCTGGTGATAATCCTCCAGGCGCCGCACCATCGCCTTGTCCGGCGACGGATTGAGCCTGAGCGCCTTGCCCCAGCGGTAATGGGTGATCTCTCCGTCCTGCACGACGAGATCGCCATCCTTGAAGACGTACGCCGCCTGCCTCAGCATTTTCGCGATATTCCCGTCCCTGCGGTAGACAGCGATATCGGCTATGGCGCCGGCGCCGAGATGGCCCCGGTCTGTCAGCCCGAGCAGCTTGGCTGGGGCCGCGCGCGTCATGACGGCAATTTCCTCGAACGTGTATTCGCGGTCGACTGCGGCCAGGGTGGAGAGCGCCATGGCGGATTTTGGAAGTCCGGCAATCATTTCGGTGCGCGCTTCCCGGCTCATCAGCAGCTCGAACAGGGCCGGATAGGCGGTAAAGGGCGCGCCGTTGGGATGATCGGTGGTGAAGAAGACACGCCAGGGATCGTCGATCAGGAGAAAAAGCTCGAGCCCGATCGCCCACTGCATCGCGCCATAGAAATCCTTGCCATAGCTATAAGGCACGATGCCGCCGCCATTGCCGTCGCCGTCATGAATGACGGATTTCTTCGGCTGCGCACTGCCACGCGCCGAAAACTGCCGCATGACGTCGGAGGAGACGGTGACCGTCTGGCCGAACATCACTTGGCCGATATCGATGGTGACTTCCGGCGTCGCGTTGACCAGTTCGGCAAGACGCGCCGCGGCCGACGAAAACCTGCGCTTGCCTTCCGTGCCATAGCCGTAGAACTGGAGATGGGCGAGGTGCAGCGGCAATCCTTCCGCCGCCGCGATCGTCGCGGCCGCCGTGTCCGCCGATCCGGGGCTGCCCAGATTGTTGCAATGGACATGCAGAGGATGCGGGACGCCAAGGCTGTCGACGGCCGCCTGTAGCGTCTTGACGATCTTGCGCGAGCTGACGCCATAGGAAGGCACGACATCGTCCAGCGAGAAGGTGCGGACGTTTTCCTTGAAGGCGGCCGCCGCACCGGCGTTGATCACCTTGACCCCAAGCGCCCGCGTCGAGGCGACCGTCCATGCAACATAGTCCTCGATCATTTGAGAGGAGGCGTCGTCGCGGACCATCGACAGCAGGAAATCGTCGTTGCCGAGAATGGCGAGCGTCGCCTTGTCGATGATCGGGATGTCGGCCAGTTCGAGATGGGTGTGAAGTGCGGCTCCCGGCGACATCGCCGGTTCGACGACCGTGGTGAAACCCATCTTGGCGTAGAGGCAGCCGGTCTGGAATGTCGACCAGCCGGCGTTGGAGAGCGGCGTCGTCGCCGGCCGCGCCTGGTGCGCGGCATGCTGCTCGGGCAGGAGCAGCCGTGCCGTATTCACGTTGCCGCCACCGATATGGGAATGGATGTCAATGGCGCCCGCCATCACGATGCAGCCGGCAGCGTCGATGGTCCGGTCGGCAGCGCCACCCGCCGGCGCCGCAACGATCTTGTCGTCCCTGATCCAGAGGTCGCCCTTGCCGACACGGCAGTTGACGGGATCGATGATGTCGCCGCCGGCAATTTTCGTCAGCATGGCAACGCGGCCTCGGCGGAGACATGACTGGCGACCAGGCGGATAACAGTCGCAGCGGAGGGCAGTTCGGACGCCGCTCGCGCATCGATCGACCGCAGCGAACCGGTGCGGCTGGAATAGACCACCGCCTCGTGATCGACGCCCGCTTCGCCAATGGCGATGGTGACCGCAGCACCCGCGATCGGCTCCTGCGTTTTCGCCAGCGCAATCAGCGCCATGCGGTTCTTTTTCTTCTGCGGCTGGACAATTGAGGAAGATATCCGCAGGTGCAGGTCGGCTTCGCCGGCAGCGATCATGCGCGCGACATCGTAACGCCAGGGATCGAATTCCGGGACGCCGCGCGCAAAGCCGGTGCGCAACGGAAAACCCGTCATCCAGGTCGAGGCGAGCGCGCTACCCCATCCGTTTTCGCTTGCCGGCAGATGAAGGCCGGATGCGCGTGATTTGCGGTTGAGATCAGTGATCAGTCCTTGCAGCATCTCAAGCGCCAGCCCCTCGGTTGCGTCGCCTGAAAACAGGAAGACGGGAAAATGCGCAGCCTCCAGGGCTTTGGCGAAATCGTCGAAATTCGACACCGGCTGCGATGTTTGACGCCCCCTGCACTGCGTCCTCAGCGCCGCCAGTGTCGCGCCGAGGCTTGCCTCGCCGCAGGACAGGAGCGTCGCCGTCCGCCCGTTGTTCAGCGGCGGCGCCGACGCCCCGTTCGACCCGACCAGAAAGATCTCGCGTTGATTCTTGCCTGAGAGATCGGGGGCCGAGAAATCGGGAACCGTGGCTGAGAGCTCGCCGACAAATTCATGATGGATTTGCGGGAGTTCGCCGACAATCACCACGACATCGGCGCGCCGGCGCGTCTCGCCGGGCGCAACGGTCATCGCGCCTTTGTCGGTAAAGAGCGCGGTCTCCCGGGAAACTGCCGCGCCATCGGCATGATCGTATGCCGCGCCAACCCGCTCAGCCAGCGCGATCGCCGCCCTGGTGCCGTGTATATCCGTATCCAGGCTGAAAACCGGGCACCGGCTTGACCCCAACAGCGCGGCGGCATGTGCAGCCGCGCGCTCGACCAGCGTTTCCCGGTTGCCGATCCAAGCAACCGCCATTCACTACGCCACTTTCTGGTGCCGGCCCGATCCTAGACGAAACTGGAATGGCCGTGAACCCCGCCTGTCAGCAGATTAGCGAATGTTTTCTTAAGCCATCAACAAATTCCGACCGCGCTTAATCATATTTGATGTAGGCGAAGCGCTGATCGGTCGGCGGAGTGCCTTCCAGCGCGCCGCCTTCCCTGGCCGGCTGCCACTGGACGACATCCTCGATCTTTTTGGCCAGCGCGAAGTCTTTGTCGGTGATGCCCTTCGCTGCGTGGTTCATCAGGCGCACTTCGACCCAGGCGTAGGAAGCCGTGATGTCGGGATGGTGCCACGCTGCCTCGGCGAGATGGCCGACCGTGTTGATGACCATCAGTGTCGATTTCCAGCTATGGGTCTTGTATTTGCGCCGGATCCAGCCGTTCTCGTAATACCATTTCGGCAGCTCCTTCTCGAGCCGGTCGGCAATCTCGGCTTCCGAATAGACCTTTTCCTTAGGCGTCTCGTTCATCTCGACCTCCGCGACTTGCCCGGTCCGTTTTGCGCCGGGGCCAAAAGAAGATAAAACGAATGCATTCTCTCCGGCTTGCCCCTTCGACGAAAACAGCTATCATGGCGACGGGCACCTAAACTTCCATGATGCGTCTATGATGCACCCATCGGGGGGTAGATGTCGAATTCTGTTACCATACGAGTGCCCGCCCGCCTGCACCTTGGCTTCCTCGATCTCAATGGCGATACCGGACGTCGCTTTGGCAGCGTAGGGTTACCCCTGAGTGAACCCGAAACCGTCGTCACCCTGTCGCGGTCCAGCGAGACCATCGTCGAAGGCACCGAGAGCCGGCGCGCCGGCGAACATTTGTCGACGCTCTGCAGGCATCTCGGCATTCGCGGCCAGCACCGTCTGGTGATCGAACAGTCGATCCCGAGCCATGCCGGCCTGGGCTCCGGCACGCAGATCGCCCTTGCCGTCGCCTCGGCGCTGCGCACGCTCCACAAATTGCCTCTCGATATCGGCGGCGATGCAACCCTGCTCGACCGGGGCGGCCGATCCGGCATCGGCATCGCCAGTTTCGAAAGCGGTGGTGTCATTGTCGATGCTGGCAAGGACGACAGTGGCAGGCCGCCGCCGGTCGTGACGCGACTGCCGTTTCCGGAAGAGTGGCGCGCCATCCTGATCCTCGACCATGCCGGCCATGGACTGCATGGCGATGCCGAGATCGCGGCGTTTCGTTCGCTGCCGCCGTTCCCGGCGTCCGGCAGCGGCGAGATCTGCCGGCGGGTGCTGATGGGCATCATGCCGGCTCTGGTCGAGCACGACCTTCCAGCCTTCGGCGCCGCCGTCACCGCGATCCAGATGCTGATCGGCACCCATTTCGCACCGGCGCAAGGCGGCGTGTTCACCTCGAAGCGGGTCGAGAGGGTGGCCCACGGTCTCAATGAAGCAGGCGCTGTCGGCATCGGCCAGAGTTCGTGGGGACCGACAGGGTTTGCCTTCGCCCCATCGCAGGACGCTGCAGTCAGCTTCGTCAGCGCGGTTCAGCAGACAGTTGAAGACGGCATCGAAATCAGGATCGTCAAGGGCCGGAATTCCGGCGCGAAGATCAGTTCGACCAAACTTGATCTCGTCGGCAGCTGACGGCCCGGCAACGCGATCAGGTTCAAGAGGAAAGGCGAGAAATGGCCCGCAAACACATCCTGCACATGCTGACGCCGTTGAAGCATATGAGCCCGTTCGACGTGAACATGGCTCTCGATGCAGGTTTCGACGCCGTCGTCCCCTATGTCGATGTAAGCCTGGGAGAGGTGACAGGCCTCGTGCAGGACGCGATCTTCTCGCGCCCGCCCGATGCGGGCGTCGATACCGGCATTTTTATCGCCGGCAAGGATGCCTCGCTGGCGCTCGACATGTTCGACGCAGCGCGAAAGGCGATGGTGCCGCCTTTCCAGGTTTCGGTATTCGCCGATCCGGCCGGCTCGTTCACCACGGCCGCGGCGATGGTGGCCAAGGTCGAAAAAGCGCTGGAGAAGAAATTCGAGCGCGGGCTGAGGGACACGAGGATCGCTGTTTTCGGCGCCACCGGCGTCGTCGGCTTCTGCACTGCCGTCATCGCAGCCAGGGAAGGCGCCCGGGTCACGCTTGTTGGTCATGACGGCATCGAAAGGGTCGAGCAGATCGCGGCCGAGATCAAAAGCCGTTTCAACATCGCCGTGGATGCGGCCGACGGGTCGAGCGACGCCCGCAAGACGAAGCTGGTCGAGGCGAGCGAGGTGATCCTGGCGTGCGCCAAGGCCGGCGTCCAGGTGGTCTCAAAAGCCCAGCTGAAAGGCGACGGCCTGCTCATTGCCGCCGACGTCAACGCGGTCCCGCCGGCCGGCATCGAAGGCGTGGCCGTCAATGCCAATAGCGATCCGCTCGAAGCGGCAAAAGCTGTCGGCATTGGTCCGCTTGCCATCGGCAACGTGAAATACAAGGTCGAATTCGGCCTCTTCAAAAGAATGATCGAAGCCGAAAAAACCATCACGCTCGATTTCCAGGAAGCATTTTCCCTTGCACGCGAAATCGCCAAATAACGCCGGATCTCTATTGATCGCGGCGATTTCAGGCCGGGCGCTGGCTGCCGCTGCGCGCCGCGCCGGCTATCGTCCGCTGGTCGCCGATTTCTTTTGCGACACGGACACGGTCGCGCTTGCCGAACGCGCGACGATGCTGCCGGGCGACCTGCAACGCGGCATCGACGGCGAGCGCATCATGGAGACGCTTCAGCAATTGGCAGGAGACGACCAGCCGGTCGCCATCGTCCTGGGTTCTGGCTTCGAGCGGATGACGGAGACCGTCGATGAGATTGCGCGCCATTTTCCGCTCGCCGGTAATGGCGGCGGCGCGATCCGCAGGATCAAGGACCCGCAATTGCTGGCCGCCGATTGCGCCGAACTCGGCATTCCGCATCCGCAATTCCGATGGGACCGGCCGCCCGATCCGGAGAACTGGGTGGTCAAGACCGCGGGCGGCGCCGGCGGCACGCATATCAGACGGGCCGCCGGAGAAACCGTCGCCACCGGCCGCTATTTCCAGCGTTTCGTTGCCGGCCGCAGCATCTCGGCCCTGTTCGTCGGCGACGGCCAAACCGCTGATATCGTCGGCTTCAGCCAACAATGGGCGTCGCCTGCCCCGGCAGCGCCCTATCGCTATGGCGGCGCCGTGCGGTTGAGACGCTTCGATCGCAGGCAGGCGGCGATGATCCGCGGCTGGCTTTCAGGTCTGGCGGGCCGCGCCGGCCTGGTTGGATTGTGCAGCGCCGATCTCATTCGCGGACCGGATGGCTACAAGCTCATCGAGATCAACCCGAGGCCAGGCGCCACCCTCGACATTTTCGACGAATCCGACGCCCCACTGATCGAAGCGCATCTGCGCGCCGCGGCAGGCAAGGCTTACCGTCTGCCGCGCTTCGTCGATTCGATGGCGTCGATGGTGACCTATGCCGCGGCGCCGATCGCCCGGTTTCCATCGTTTGCCTGGCCTGAATGGACTGCCGACCATCAGTCGCCCGGCACCCGTCTGATTACTGGCGATCCTGTCTGCACCATCTTCGCGCGCGGTCCGAGCGCCGATCTGACCAGGCGGCTCATCAAGGGACAAGCCCGCCGATTGCAACACCAATGGGAAGGAGACCGGACATGAAAGACGGTTCGGCATTCCTGAACGACAATGCGCAGCGCATCATAGACGGCATGATCGGCAACGCCGAACGCCTGCGTATCGCCGTTGCCAGGGGGCCATTGGGCGAGTGCCTGATCGATGCCGGCGCCAAGGCCGCCGGCGGCGTCGAGGCCGGCCTGCACATGGCGGAAGCCGCGATGGGCGGGCTCGGCAGCGTTTCGGTCTGCATGGACCGCGCGTCGCGGAAATGGCCGCTCACCGTCGAAGTGCGGTCTTCGCAGCCGGTGCTTGCCTGCCTGGGCAGCCAGTATGCGGGCTGGAACCTGTCGAGCCAAGGCTATTTCGCCATGGGATCGGGACCGGCGCGGGCGCTCGCCCGCGTCGAACCGCTGTTCGAAACACTTTCCTATCGCGACACTGCATCATCCGCGGTGCTTATCCTGGAGACCGCCGAACCGCCGCCCCAGGCGATCGTTGAGAAGGTCGGCAAGGCAACCGGATTGCCAACCGAAAAGCTCACCTTCCTCTATGCGCCGACACAAAGCCTTGCGGGCAGCGTGCAGATCGTCGCGCGCGCGCTCGAGGTTGCCTTGCACAAGAGCAACGATCTCAAGTTTCTGCTTGAGAATATCGTCGATGGAATCGGTACCGCCCCTATCCCCGCCCCCCATCCGGATTTCCTGACCGCCATGGGCAGAACCAACGACGCCATCATCTATGGCGGCAGCGTCCAGCTCTTCGTCAAAGGCTCGTCGAAAGACGCCAGCGAGCTGGCGGAGCGACTGCCGAGCCGCGCCTCGCGGGACCACGGCCACCCCTTCGCCGAGGTCTTCAAGCGGTTCAACGGTGATTTCTATGCCATTGATCCGCTGCTGTTCAGCCCGGCCGAAGTGATCGTCACGGCGATCGAGACCGGCGATACGTTTCGCGCCGGCGAGCGTGATCTGCGGATGCTCGAACGGAGCCTCGGTTAGGCCATGGCGCTGCAATGGATTAGTCTGTCATCCGCCTGCCGGGCCGCCCGCTCGCGCCTTCGGTATACCGGTATCCGAGGCGCGACATGATCCCCCGTATCCTGATCGTCAGCGACGTCTCGGACACCCGCGCCAAGGGCCTGGCGGCAAGGCTGGACCGGCGGGGCGCCGTGGTCGCAACCGTGCCGCTGGCGGCAATCGCGTTCGACACCGGCAGCCCGAGCGGACTGTCGATCCCCGGCTTCGATGGCGCGCTGCCCGACGCCGTGCTGGTCCGTTCGATCGCCGCTGGATCGTTCGAAGCGGTCACCCGGCGCCTCGGCGTGCTGCACGCATTCGGCAAGCTTTCCATTCCGGTGTGGAATTCAGCACAGGCGATAGAACGCTGCGTCGACAAGTCGATGACGACCTTCCTCCTGAAGCATGCCGGCCTGCCGACGCCGCCGACATTCGCGGTCGAAGGACGTGCCATGGCCGAAGCGATTGCCGAACGCGAACTGCCGTTCACGCCGCTGGTGATAAAACCGCTTTTCGGCGCACAGGGCCGAGGCATCCGGCTGATCGAAACACTGTCCGATCTCCCCGCCGAGGACGAGGTAAACAGCGTCTACTATCTTCAGCATTACGTGCCGCGCCCCGGCCCTCCTTTCCGCGATTTTCGCGTTTTCGTCTGCGCCGGCGAGGTCCTGGCGATGATGAGCCGCCGTGGCGACGACTGGATCACCAACGTCAATCGCGGGGCAGTGCCAGAGCTGGTTTCGGGGCAGGTTTCGCTGCACGGCGAAACCGAATTGGCGACGCTGGCACGGGCCGCCGCCGCCGCTATCGGCGCCGATTTCGCCGGCGTCGATATCGTGCCGTCGGCCGACGGCACGATGTTCGTGCTTGAGGTCAACAGCATGCCCGCCTGGTCCGGGCTTCAATCGGTCGTCGCGGTGAACATCGCCGATGCGATTGCAGACGCCCTGCTGAAATTCCTGGCCGATCGTACCGAGGCGGCGGCAGCGCGACCCTACCGCCTCACTGCGCCGGCGAATTCGTGACCGACGGCATGGCGCTTTCGCGAGAACGTCTCCGGGCTGCCTACAAGGACGCCTGCCGGATGGAGATCGAGGCGCTGAAACCGGGCAATGTCCATCTGTTCGCCGACGGGCACGGCATGTCCGCCGCCCAGTTCATGACAAGCGCAGAGGTCTCGTCCGCGCCGCTGACCGATCCGCGACTGCCGGTCGGACAGCGCATGCTGGAAGCAGTCCGCGCGACACGTCTGGCAGTCGCGACCAATACCAATCTCGGTATCATTCTTCTGGCAGGGCCTCTGCTATGCGCCGCCGAAATGGCGGGCGCCCAACTGCACGACAGTCGACTGCACGACAATCGACTCCACGACAATCTCGACGCGGTGCTGCGCGCGATGAGCATGGACGACACCAGGGCGGTGTTCGAGGCGATCGTCGCGGCCGCGCCGGGCGGGCTCGGAGAGGCCGCGAACGATGTGCGGCAGGAGCCGAAGGTTCATCTGCTCGAAGCCATGCGGGAGGCGGCCGACCGCGACATGATCGCCCGCCAGTATGTTACCGGTTTCGGCGACGTATTCGGCGTCGGGCTTGCGGCTCTGGAAGCGGCGTTGGCACGCGGCGAAGGCGGCATGTGGCCGACGGTATTCGCCTATATGGCGTTTCTCGCCGGCTTCCCCGACAGTCATGTGGTGCGCAACCATGGAACTGACGTCGCAGATCAGACGCGGCAAGAAGCCCTTGCCGTTCAGGCGGCGCTGCATGCCGACGATGACGAGACGTCACGCATTCGTCTGCTGATGGCGCTCGACCGCCGGCTGAAAGCGGACAACGTCAACCCCGGCACTTCGGCCGACCTGACCGTGGCTACTCTTTTAGTCCACACCCTCGGCGTTCAGCTTGCATAATCGCAACGTTGGTGGTTGACTTTCAGGAGCGGAAGCTGGGCTTCCGCGGCTATCCAGCCAACCGGTCCGGATGTCCGGGCGCTGCCAACAAGGATAGCTGTCCATCGAGCGCTCGCTCGGTTTGCGGCGTCTTTGGACACCATAACTGTGTCTTGGAGGAAATTGGCATGGCAAAAATCTCGAAAGTAATGGTCGGTGAATCGCTGGTAGGAGACGGCAACGAAGTGGCGCATGTTGACCTGCTCATCGGCCCACGCGGGAGCGCAGTCGAAACAGCATTTTGCAACGCGCTTACCAACAACAAGGACGGTTTTACCTCCCTTTTGGCGGTGATCGCGCCCAATCTTCAGTGCAAGCCCAACACCGTGATGTTCAACAAGGTCACGATCAAGGGCGCTAAACAGGCCGTGCAGATGTTCGGCCCGGCCCAGCATGCGGTTGCAAAGGCCGTGCAGGACAGCGTCGCCGAGGGGGTCATTCCTGCCAGTGAGGCGGACGATCTGTTCATCTGCGTCGGCGTTTTCATCCACTGGGACGCGGCGGACGACGCCAAGATCCAGAAGTACAATTACGAAGCGACAAAGGAAGCCATCCAACGCGCGGTCGCGGGAACACCGACCGCCGCCGAAGCCACGGATAAGCGGGACCAGGTGAAGCATCCGTTCGCGGCTTAGACAAGAGACAGCCCCGCACAGGCAAAACCCTCCGCTGAGCCGGATGGTCTGTTGCGCCGCCTGAAAAAACTTCTGGGCCTTTAGAGCATCGGACCCCAAAAACCTGCCCTCGGAATTGACCCGAGGGTTGGGAACCGGTTTTGGGAAATCCGATGCTCCAGCAAAGAGATAGAGCGGCGAGACGATCGACTTGAGAGTTCGCCGCTCTAATCCAAGGCAGTTTCCGAGGCCGAAGTTCGAGATCACGCGATGTCAGGTGCCAAGCGTTGCGAGGTGCCCCGGGGTGAGCGTGCCGTCATGCAGCGAGGTCGCGACCAGCGCCGCGGCGATACCGAGTGACGAAAGGGCGCGAATGTCAGCCTCGTTGCGCACCCCGCCGGCCGCGATGACGGATCGGCGTCCAGCCTTCGCCTTGATCGCCTCGAGCCGCGTGAAATCGGGACCGGAGGCGGAGCCGACCTTGGCCAATGTCATGACGATCACCTTTTGCGGCCAAAGCTCCGGCTCTTCGAGAAATGCTGCCGGTCCGCGAAATCCGTCGTCGAAGAAATCCAGCGACAGGATAAGCTCCGGATGATCGCAAAAACGCCGCAACAGCGCGTCGTCCTGCTGCGATTCGGATCCCAGGACCGGACAAAGCCAGGGTTCGGCAAGTGCTGCCGAAAGTGTTTTCTCGTCGGCGATGCCGGCATCGACCCAAAGCTCCGGCGGCTCCGCCATCGCCTTCAGCCGGGCAAGCGCGCCGCTGTTTGGGGTTCCGCCTTCGATGCCATCCAGATCGGCGATATAGAAGGCCGGAAAAGGATAAAGCCGGCGCAGGCCTTCGGCGACCGCGACGGCATCGGAACTTTGACTGAGCGGCGTAACGATCGGCCTGTAGCGATCGCGTTTTCCTTGCTGGGCGCGGACCACCTCGCCGCCTTTCAGGTCAAGAACCGGAATGATACGCAACGCTCTTTTTCTCGCCGACCAACTGCCCCTGACCAACTGTGATGAAAGCTTGAACCGTGGAAAAAAGAAAGAGCATCGTTGCCGGCTTCGATATTGGCGGCGCGCATCTGAAGGTGACGCGTGCGCAAGACGGCCGCATCGTCGAGGCAGTAACGATCGCCACGCCGCTCTGGCAAGGGCTCCATACCCTGACCTCGGCATTCGAGGAAACGGCTCCGATCTATGCGGGCGCCGACCTCAACGCATTCACCATGACCGGCGAACTGGTGGATGTCTTTCCGTCCCGCGATGCCGGCGTCGCGGCTCTTCTGAATGAGATTGCAACCCGTGTCCCAGGCGAAAAGTTGATCTATGCCGGGCCGTCCGGCCTTGTCGGGGTCGAGCAGGCAGCGCGGCTGAGCAGCGATGTCGCCTCCGCCAACTGGCACGCCACGGCGTCGCTGGTGGCGAAACTCGCCGGCGATGCCCTGTTCGTCGACATGGGCTCCACCACCACCGACATCATCGCCATTAGGAATGGCGCCGTCGCCAACGACGGCTACACCGATGCCGGACGGCTTCTGAGCGGCGAACTGGTCTATACAGGCTTCACCAGGACGTTCCTGTTCGGCGTCGCCTCGTCGGCCCCCGTCCGCGGCAGGCTGACACCGCTGATGAACGAGTATTTCGCCTCGATCGCCGATGCGCACCGTATCCTCGGGGTGCTCGACGAGAAGGACGACAGGCACGCGTCCGCCGACGGCAAGGAAAAGACCGTCGATGGTTCGATAGCGCGGCTGGCGCGCATGATCGGGCGCGACGCCGCCGAGCTGACACCGCCGGAATGGCGTGAAGTCGCACGCTGGTTCAGCGAACGGCAATTGCGCAAGATCCATGACGCAGCATGCCTGGTTGCCGGGCCCCTGGCGCGGGATGTGCCGATCGTTGGCGCCGGAACCGGCCGCTGGCAGATCAGGCGACTGGCCGAACGCATGGAACGCCGCTTCGTCGATTTTGCCGAGATCATCCCCGCAGATGACGCCATTCGCGGCGAAGCGAGCAGCGTGGCGCCTGCGTCCGCGGTGGCGCTGTTGGCGGGATCTCCATCATAGGCGCTCTACCTGGTTCAGCCCCGCGCCTCCTCGCCGGGAGACCCCTTGACCGACAGGTGATCGCCGACACGCTGCATCAGCCAGTCCCAGGCTTCCTTTTCGCCCTCGCCCGCGGTCTTTTCGATGGCGATTGAAAGGTAGGCGATTTCCGCCTCGATCTTGTCGCGCGGCAGCATGCCGAGCCGGCTGACCAGGATGGCCAATTCCAGCACCGCCGCCTTGGCGCGGTTGAAGCCGGTGAACGGCGCATGCGTCTCCTCCTGCACCACGCGGCAGAAATGGCGAGGTCGCATAGCATCGCCGTCGACACTTTCGACTTCGAGGACCGAATGCGCGAGCGCCGCCTCGAGCCGCGGCACCGGAGATCCATCGACGGCAACGGTTGGCCAATGCTTGCGCCCGGTCAGGCAGCCGGCAAAGATACGCACGTCATCGGTGTAATTGGCGATGGCGAACGGCACTTCGGCGAGATTGTCGAGCGTGATCGACGGCCGGAACGGCGCGATGACCCAGCCGTCCTTCTCGGCGATGATGCCGATCGGGGCGATGTGGACATCGCCGGCCTTGTTGACGGTGGTGATGATCGATTCGCGAATGTAGGGCATGGTTTAGCGCTCTTTCTTCGCGCGGAGCGTGTGACCTGCTTCCGCAAGGCGGGTGCGGTCGGTTTCGGGAGCCGGCGCGGCAACGCCCCATGCGAGCGGCTCGTCCTGCACATAGCGCTTGCCGAGGCGCCACGCGATCTCGGCTTTCATCAGTTCCGCGCCGAGATAGAACGCGTGTGCGCCATCCGCCTCAACGCCAAGCCCGGCAAAGAGTTCGAATGCATCCGTGGCAACCGCATGCCCTTTGCCGTTGAAAACATGGATGCCGTCCTCGGCGGTCATGATGCGGAAGTTGGCGTCGCGCACCTCCGCCGCGAGTGCTGCGATATCCTCGGTCGAGGCCGTAAACGGCTTGCGGTCGTGAACCTGCAGGAGCCCTGGATGGTAACTCCGCGGCAGCGCACCGTCGTTCTTCGCCGCGAACAGGATGCGGCGGGCAATATCGTGCTCCTCGATCGTTCGCAGCGTGTGCGGGCTGACATGCACGGCAAGCACGTTTCTGATCTGAAGTTCCGAGCAGAGCCCGGCCAGAACGGCGGTGACGCCGGAACTGTCGGCGTCGGTCAACTCGGTGAGGTTGCCGGTGCCCATCAGCAATTCGACCTCGGGCCAGCGGCGGCGCGCCTCGATGAAGCGCGCAAGTGACGCCGCAAAGCCGAAATGGATCGGGTCGAGCACGGGGTCGGCGATGAAGGCGACGCCGGCCCTTTGCGCCGCTTCGATGGCCCGTCCGAGCGAATCCAGGTCGCCGGGGGTGGATGGGATCAACACTGGTACAGCCTTGTAATCGAAGGCCAATGGCAGCGTGTTCTCATCGAGGCTGAGAAGATAGCCCGCACCGGCGCGTGCGCCGATCGACAGTTCGTCCGTGCTGGCCGAATCGACACTGACCAGAAATCCCTGTGCCTTCAGCTCGATCACGGCCTCTTCAAGCAATGGAAACGGCGTTTCCGGCAGGCAGCCGAGATCGATGACGTCGGCGCCGGCTGCGGTCAGCGTCTGCGCCCTCGCCACCAGCGCCTCGACCGACAGCATCGGCGCATCGACGATTTCGGCGAAGATGCGCATGTCATGACGCGAAAGATCAGGCGGCTCGCCCGCCCGGCCGAGAAAGGCCGGCAGATCGGCGATCTCGTCGGGACCGCGGACGAAGGGCACGCCGAAATGGTTCGACAGATGCTCGATGTCGCCGCGATAGCGGCCGGGCAGGATGACGCGGTCGGCGCCGCCTGTCAGGCTGAGCCGCCGCTTGATGATATCTTCGCTCATCAGCGCCGCGACCTTGACGCCGATGTCGATGATCTCCCAGGCAAATTCGGTTTCGCCCAGCCCGGCCAGCAGCCTTTCCAGCCGGACCTTGGCCAGATGGCCGGTAAGAAAGACCAGCCGCTCAGCCATGGCTTGCGAGTTCGGCGTGGCGCCGTCTGACCGAGGCTTCGAGATCGGCAAGCGACTCGACCACCTGGGTCCGCTCGAAGCTCTTCAGCTGGTTGGTGTTCTCCAGGTCGATCCTGCGTGGATAGACCTTGACCAGCCCATGCGGCGCCATGGTTTCGAGTTCCGGCGCGGTGTCGCAAGCAAAGACGATCGCCGGCACCCGGCATTTTCCCGCCTGGGCAAAGACGTTGGTGGCGAGCGTGTCGGAAATGCCGTGCACGCATTTGGCGACCGTGTTGGAACTGGCCGGCGCCACCACCACCGTGTGATAGACACCGTGATAGAATTCGCCGACCGGGATCGCGCTCGCCGTCTTGTCGTGCAGCACGCGCGTCGTCTCCGGAAAATCGAGCTTGAGCTTGTACATGCGCAGCACTTCGTTGGCGGCTTTCGACACAAAGACATCGCAATGCTCGAGCTGGTGAATGAGTGCGAAGCTCTCCGTAAAAAAATGACCGGAACCGGTCAAAACCCATGCCCAGCGCGGCGTATGCAACTCCGCCATCGCCTACCCTGCTTTTCTTGCCGGCCGGATCGGAGCCGCGATCGCGATGCCGGGCAGATTGCCCGACGCGAACAGCGCCCCGGCTTCGGCTGCATCTTTCGGACCGGCGAGATGGAAATCGACACCGTCGGGCAGCATGGCGGCGAAGCCGGCGTCGACGATGCCTCTGACTGCCAGGCTGTCGATCGTGTCGCTGCCGAGGAAGGCGCCGGTCTGCTTGATCAGCAGCAGCGCATTCGCGCCGAGCTTGCCGGCAAGCCAGGCGGCAAGGGAATCGGAGGTAACATCCCAGGACGCCGGAATGTCCGGCGCCGCCAGCGCCAATGACGACGGCAGCCACACCGGCACCTTCCCCGCGTCCAGGGCTCGCAGCATTTCTTCCAGCGACCGTGCCGGCGCCAGCCTGTCGTCACGGTCGAGGATGACCTGGCCGAACTGCTCCATGGCGAGGATCGCCATGGCGTGGGCGGCGGTGTCGGAAAAGTCCGTGCGGAACTGCATCTCGCGCACCTGGTCGGCAAAGAGGCCGCCGCCGGGCACGATGACGATCGGCAGCTTGGAACCCGCCAGCGCCGCGATCCAGCTTTCCATTTCCGCCGCATGGACCGTGCTGCCGCCAAGCTTGACGACGGCTGGCTTGACGGCGGCTCGCCTGACGACCTCAGGCCTTTCCTGTCGCGGCTGGGAAGCAGCGCTTTGCTCTTTTCGGCCGGCAGGGCCGGGGGCGACGCCGCGGCCCGCCGCTTGCCGCTTGCGTTCGATCTCGACGCCGACGCCGCCTGGGCCGAGTTCGAGTTTTTCCACCCTTACCGTGACGCGCACGACACGCGGGTTCTCCAGAATGTACGTCGCCACCTGCTCGGCCAACGCCTCGCTCAGCTGGACATGGCCCCGCGCGACGATGGTGCGAATGCCGTCCATGATGATGTCGTAGGAGAACACATGGCGCATGTCTTCGGGATGGTCGGTGACTTGCAGCACGTCGGCGGTCACGTCGAAACGCACCTTCTGTGTATGGCCGTGCTCGAAGCTGTAAGCGCCGATCTGGACCGGCAGGACAAAGTCCCGCACGAAGATCTTGTCGGTGCCCAGTGTCGGGTCGGTGCCCGGCGAATAGCCCCTCGCCGCCAGCAGGCGGTAGTCGACGCTCGACGCGCCGCCGGCCCGGGATGCTTCCGGGACCAGCTCGCGGATCTGCGAAACCGCCTCGGCACTGATCGAACCCACGCGGCCGGAGTGGCCGCACAGCGCCCCGCGAAAGCCGAGAAAATCGGGAGCGAAGGGCAGCAGGCGCGGAACGTCTGGGGCTTCCAGCGATCCGCTCAGCCCAACTATGAGACCGAGCGATTTGGCTCGATCGATGAACCCCGGGATACGCTCGGGTGGCAGATGGTCGAGCAGCCGCCCGTTTGCCTTCTTCGCAGTGTCGACCATGGCGCCGTGGAAGCGACGTTTGGCAAACTTCGGCAGAAGCTCGAAATCCGGCGCCAGATCGGCGAAAAGCACGGCGATCAGCTTCGTTCGCGCGGCGAGCGGTTCGAGCGCTGCCGCGCAGGCGGCGGCATTTGCCGACGGAAAAAAGCCTATCTTGACGTAATCGACACCGGTCGCAGCGATTTCTTCGGCCTTGGCGCGGATCGTCTCCGGTTCCATCGGCAGGTCGCCGCAGACCGCGCTGACCGGCGCCCGGCCGGCGATGAATGAAATCGTGCGGCGGATGGTTTGCGTGGATACCGCGCCCAGCGCTCCCGCCTTCGGCTCCTTCAGGTCGACGATGTCGACGCCGCCCGAAAGCGCGATCTCCGCCTCGTCGACGCCGGTGACACTGGCCAGCATTCTGGTCATTGGACTTTCTCCGGCATGAGGGACAGGACGCTCTCGGGCCCGAACACCGAAATCCGCTCGGTTGCCGTTCCGGCGAGCAGGCATGGCACTAAAGCAGACGCGAGACGTCCACTTTCAGGGTTTGATAAAGTTTGCGGGTCAGCTAAGCTCATCACGGGCACCTTGACTTCGCGCCGCTCCGACAACAATCGGACTTTAGCGCAAGATGGGTAATTTTTATCGATGACAAGCGCGGTGCCGGGCACTCTCGCGGCCTTTTTGTGCTTTTTTTCCCTGACCGTCAACGTTCCGCGCGCGCCAGCCCAGGAAGCGACGGGCAAGCAACCGGCAGCAACGGCAAAGCCGGAAAAAAAGCTGACCGAAATCAAGATAGGCTATTTGCGCGCTTATGCGCCGCAGCTGGCCTTGTCGGTGCTCGACGTCCCGCCGCGCGATGAAGGCGTTGCCGGCGGCAATGTGGCGATTGCCGACAACAACACGACCGGCAGCTTCCTCGGCCAGAAATTCAGCCTCGACGTGACCGAGGTAAAGCCGGACGCGGATGTCGTTGCGGCCTTCCAGGAAATGATCGCCAGAGGCGACCGCTATGTGGTCGCAGACGTCTCGGCCAGGCAATTGCTGTCGATCGCCGATCTTGCCCGCGACAACGGCGTTTTGATCTTCAATGCCGGCGCCACCGACGACAGTCTCCGCGAAGAGGAATGCCGCGCCAACATCTTCCACACCATCCCGACGCGCAGCATGCTGGCCGACGGGCTGGCGCAATATCTCATCTGGAAGCAATGGCGGCGCTGGGTGCTGATCTACGGCTCGCACGAGCGCGACCAGCTTTTTGCCGAGGCGCTGCGCCGGGCGGCGACGCGCTTCGGCGGCGAGATCGTCGGCGAAAAGCTGTTCGAGGATACCGGAACGGCACGGCGGACCGATTCCGGCGTCGTCCAGATCCAGCGGCAGATGCCTGTCTTCACCCAGGACCTGCCGGAGCACGATGTGTTGCTGGTCGCCGATGAAAGCGAGGTGTTCGGCACCTATGTTCCGTTCCGCACCTGGACTCCGCGGCCGGTCGCCGGCACCGCCGGCCTCACCCCGTCGGCCTGGCATCCGGCCAGCGAGCAATGGGGCGGCACCCAGATCCAGAACCGCTTCGCCAAGGCAAACGGCCGCCGCATGATGTCGAAGGACATGGCGGCGTGGACCGCGGTGCGCATTCTCGGCGAGGCGGCGACCCGCACGCAGGGCGCCGACCCGCGCAAGATGGCCGACTTCATCCGCTCAGACGATTTTTCGATCGCCGCCTTCAAGGGGCAGAAACTGACTTTCCGCAAGTGGAACCAGCAGTTGCGGCAGCCGATCTTCATCGGCGACAACAGGTCGGTCGTCTCGACATCGCCGCAGGAAGGTTTTTTGCACCAGGTGTCGGAGCTCGATACGCTCGGGGTCGATGAGCCGGAAACAAAATGCGTGCTTGAGTAGAACCAATTGGGAGGAATTTCGGTGCAGAGACGAGCTTGCGCACTCGCCATTCTCGCGACCGGCTTCATGGCCGGCCCGGCGTCGGCCTACATGGCTTATGTTTCCAACGAAAAGGACAACACGATGAGCGTCGTCGACACCGCGACGATGCAGGTGGTGAAGACCGTCAACGTCGGGCAGCGTCCGCGCGGCATCACCATCTCGCATGACGGCAAGCACATTTATCTCTGCGCCAGCGACGACGATTCGATCGAGGTGATCGACACGGCAACCCTGGAGATCGTCGATACCTTGCCCTCCGGGCCTGACCCGGAGCTCTTCGTGCTCTCGCCTGACGGCAAGACACTCTATGTCGCCAATGAGGACGACAATCTAGTCACCGTCATCGACATAGAGAGTAAGAAGGTGCTGTCTGAGATTCCGGTCGGCGTCGAACCGGAAGGCATGGGCGTCAGCCCGGACGGAAAGACCATGGTCAATACGTCGGAAACGACAAACATGGCGCATTTCATCGATACGACGACCCACGAGATCACCGACAACGTGCTGGTGGATACGCGTCCGCGCTTCGTCGAGTTCACCCCCGACGGCAAGCAGGCCTGGGTGAGTGCCGAGATCGGCGGCACTGTTTCGGTGATCGACAATCAAACGCGCGAAGTTGTCCAGAAGATCACCTTCGAGATATCAGGCCTGAGGGCCGAATCCATCCAGCCGGTCGGCGTGCGCATCACCGCCGACGGCAAGAAAGCCTATGTGGCGCTCGGACCGGCCAACCGCGTCGCGGTAATCAACACGCAGACATACGAGGTCGAGAAATACGTGCTGGTCGGCCAACGCGTCTGGCAGCTCGCCTTCACCCCGGACCAGAAAACCATCATCTCGACCAACGGCGTGTCGAACGACATCACCTTCATCGACGCGGAGACCGACGAGCCGGTGCAGTCGGTGACCGTCGGCGCGTTGCCGTGGGGCGTCGTCGTCTCGCCCAATTGAACCAGCCCAATTGAATCAACACAGCCAGAAAAACAGCAGAAGGGCAGGAAATCATGCGGAAATTTCGGGTAGTCGCATTCGCTGCATTGGTGGGTATGGCACTCACGCAGGGCCAGGTCTGGGCGCAGGACGGCGATGACGATGACGCAGCCGCCGGTGCGGCCACCAAAAACGATGCCAGCCCCGAAGCCGAGAAGGCAACCCGGGCCAGCAAGGACGTGCCGGAACTTATCCTCGGCACAAAGCAAGACCAGTTCACCGCCAACCAGAAGGATTTTCAGCTGATCGCCGGCCAGGGCTATCGCTGGAAGATCACCGCGGCGGGCGGGCTGGAGTACAAATTCCATACCGACCTGTTCCGCAATGTGTGGAACAACCAGATCGTCATCAACGACCTCGAGGTGCACATGAACGGCGCACCTGCATGGCTCGAATTCGACGCCGACGGCACCATCCAGGTACAGTTCACCACCGTGAGGCCCGGCATCTACACATGGTCGGTGCCCGACCTCGCCGACAGGGGCATGAAGGGCACGATCACGATCAAGTAGGATCACCGGAAAGCGAGACCTTCGCGATCGGGCCCGGTGCGCTAGACTCCTGGTGCGCCAGGTGCGCTAGATTATCGTCGACGACAAGGAGCCAGCCGGCGTGCAGCATGTGAGGACAAGCGGACCAGGAGATGAGGTGGCGGCGCTCGATGTCGCCGGCGTCAGCCATTCCTATGGTTCGAAGCGGGCGCTCAACGACGTCTCATTCTCGATCGCGCCGGCGACCTTCACCGTTCTTCTCGGCCTCAACGGCGCTGGCAAGACAACCCTGTTCTCGCTGATCAGCCATCTTTACGACACGCGCCGCGGGTCGATCCGCATCTTCGGCCATGACGTCAGCCGCGCTTCGGGCGAAGCGCTCAGGCGTGTCGGTATCGTGTTCCAGGCACGCACGCTCGACCTCGATCTCAGCGTCCACCAGAACCTCTCCTACCACGCCGCGCTGCATGGCATCGGAGGACGTGAGGCCCGGCAGCGCATTGCCGCGCTGCTCGATATGGTCGACATGCAGGACCGGCAGCATGACAAGGCACGCAGCCTTTCCGGCGGCCAGATGCGGCGCATCGAGATCGCCAGGGCGCTGCTCCACCGCCCGTCCCTGCTGCTGCTCGACGAGGCGACGGTCGGTCTCGACATCCAGTCGCGCGCCGGCATTCTCGCCACCATCCGCAAGCTCGTCGAAACCGAGGGCATCGGCGTGCTGTGGGCGACGCATCTGATCGATGAGGTTGAAGACGGCGACCATGTCGTCGTGCTGCGGCAGGGCGAACTGGTCGCCAACGGCAAGGTGGCCGACGTCGTCAGGACGAGCGGCGCCGGTTCGATCCGCGACGCCTTTTCGAGGCTCAGCCGCATCGAGGCCGCCGGCATCGCGGAGATATCGCCATGAGCGCTCCCGCAATCCCCGAAAAAGTCGCCGGCATCGTGCCGATGAAGTTCGAAAAATTCGGCCTGCGCCACTATCTCATTTGCCTCAAGGGCGTCGTCCTGCGGGAGTGCCTGCGCTTCCTGCACCAGCGCGAGCGCTTCATATCCTCGCTGGTTCGGCCGCTCATCTGGCTGTTCATTTTTGCCGCCGGATTCCGGCAGGTGCTCGGCGTGTCGATCATCCCGCCCTACAAGACCTATGTCCTCTACGAGGTCTACATCACGCCGGGTTTGTGCGGCATGATCCTGCTGTTCTCGGGCATGCAGTCTTCGTTGTCGATGGTTTATGACCGCGAGATGGGCAACATGCGCACCCTTTTGGTCAGCCCCTTCCCGCGCTGGTTCCTGCTGGTGTCGAAGATGCTCGCCGGCGTCTCCGTATCGATCGCGCAAGTCTACGCGTTCCTGATCGTTGCCTGGTTCTGGGGCGTCAAGGCGCCGCCGATCGGCTATCTCATGGTTCTGCCGGCGCTGTTCCTGTCGGGCATGATGCTTTGCGCGCTCGGCATGCTTTTGTCGTCGATGATCAAGCAGCTCGAAAATTTCGCCGGCATCATGAACTTCGTCATCTTTCCCGGCTATTTCGCTTCGCCGGCGCTCTATCCTTTGTGGCGCATCCAGGAGGCGAGCCCGCTGCTTTACAAAATCTGCCTCGCCAACCCGTTCACCTATGCCGTCGAACTGATCCGCTTCGCCTTCTACGGCCAGATTAACTGGCTGTCGCTGGGCGTCGTCGCCGGCTGCACGCTGCTGTTCCTTGCCGCCGCAATCATCGCCTATGACCCTTCGCGCGGCCTGATGACCCGCAAACAGGACACGGGAGGAAATGCCTGATGGCACGAATGAGCCTTGTTCGCAGCCTGGCTGTGGTTGCCATGCTCGCGCCGGGCGTGAACGCCATGGCGGCGAACACCGATCCGGACTGGCCTTGCATACAGCGCAAGGTGCCGCAACTCTCGCTCGGCCAGATCTGGAACGGGCCGGAGCTGCCGCCAGCGGCGAAGGACTTGTCGAAAGACCCCGGTATCTCCGCCCTGGTCGAGGAGGTGGCAGCCCGGCGGATACCGATTGCCGAAGCCCAAAAGAAGATCAAGGATTTCGCCGCCTCGCTGCCGGCCGAGCAGCTTGCGCCGAAGATGGCGATGCTGGTGCAGGGCATGTTCGATCACATGGACGCCGAGCGTTCTCACGTGATCTCAGGCATTTCCCGTTACGCTCACAAGCAGCTCGAAATGGCCGCCGCGTTGCGCAAGGAAGCGTCCGACGTCGATGCGTTGCGAGCAAAGCCCGATGCAGATCCAGACGAGATCGAACGGCGAACCGAACAGCTGAAATTCGCAACGCGAATTTTCAACGAACGCGTCCAATCACTGACTTACGTCTGTGACGTGCCGACGATCATCGAGCAGCGGCTTTATCAATTGTCCAAAGTCGTCTCGGAAACGCTCGCCGCGAAGAAGTAAAACCTCATTTGCTCTTCGCGGCGGATCTCACGATCCCCGGCCGGGCAGCACGCGCCAGCGCTGCACGAAATAACCGGGATGCGTCTCGATCCACTGGGCTACCAGCGGCTGCGCCTGCATGAAGGCGGTCCCGGGATTCATTGCCAGGCCGTCCACCATCTGTTCGCGTTGTTCACAGGTCTGCGGCACATCCGTCAGGCAGACCATCATAACCAGCGTGTAAAGCATTACCCCTTGTCCCCATCGAATCCCGAACCCCATGCCCGGGAGGTTTCAGTGATACCGACCAGTCTGCAGGGGTCGCACATACAGATCGCTTACGGGTGTGAAAGCACGTGCCCCCGCTCTTTCGCACTGCAACATAACATGTCGCTTATCTAACTCCAACGACCGCCGGGCGTTTTCCAGAGCAATCGCGTCAGGCTGCGCCGCGCCAACGTGGCGCCAATGTTTCCAGCCCCGATCATTCCGATCATCACGGGGTGTCGTCGATGTCGTCAGACCGGCAACCCGTTCTGCTTTCGCAGGCTTTTGTCGAATGCCGATGCGGGGACGAAACGGCGCAGGAAACTGACCTGGCGCGCCATTTTTCCCGCCGCATAGCGCCTCTTCGGAGCGCGATCGGTCGCAGCCGCCAAAACCGTCTTGGCTACCACTTCGGGCGAATCGCCTTTTTCCATTGCTTTCCGCACGACTGCGTTCATGCCAGCGCGCGCAGCGTCATAGATATCAAGCAACTGGTCCGGCTTGGCGAGATTATCCTCGAAGGACGTGCGGGTATAGGCGGGTTCGACCAAGGCAACGCGAATCCCGAACGGGCGCAGTTCATGGTCGAGCGATTCGGAATAGCCTTCGATGGCATGTTTGGTCGACGCATAAAGCGCGAAATAGGGAGCTGGAATGAACCCCTGCACCGAACTCAAATTGACAATTCTACCCTTGCCTTGACGGCGCATTATCGGCAGGACCGCGTTGGTCACGCGGAGCACGCCGAAGACGTTCACATCGAACAGTGCCTGAGCCTGGACCATTGAGGACTCTTCCGCGCCACCAAACAGACCCATACCGGCATTGTTGACGAGCAGGTCGATGCGCCCGGTCTCGGCCAGCACGTCATCGACCAGTTTCGCCACGGACGCGTCATCGGTCACGTCACTGGCCAGCATGGTTAGGCCGTCGGAGTTTTTGGCTGCGCGACGGCTGGTGCCGAACACGCGGAAACCGGCGCTTTGCAAAGCTATGGCCGTCGCGCGTCCGATGCCGGAAGACGCCCCCGTCACCAGGGCGACGCCAGGATTGGTCTTGTTCATGGAAATCATTTCTTTCTTTGGGTTGGACTGATTTTGGATTGGCATGGAAGAAGCACGAAAAGGTCGGAGTCAGTTATGAGCGCCTCTGGCGTTCGCACCGGCCAACTCGTCCGTCCAGCGCCTGAACAGCGCGCTGGCGTTGACGCCGCCAAAGCCGAAGCCGTTGGCGATCGCGTAGTCCATTGCCATCGGCCGGGCTTGGTTTGCGACGAAGTCGATGCCGTCACCGGCCGGATCCGGCGCGCTCAGATTGAGAGTTGGCGGCGCCACCTGATCCCTGAGCGCCAGCATGGCGAAGATGGCTCCAAGCCCGCCGGCGGCTCCGAGCAGGTGTCCGGTCGCCGATTTCGTTGCGCTGACGGCGATGGTGGAATCTGCGCCGAAGAGTGTTTTGATCGCCGCGATTTCCCCGAGATCACCGACCGGCGTGGAGGTCGCGTGCGCATTGAGGTGGCCAACCTCACGCGGCGAAATACCGGCTTGGGCAATTGCGATCTGCATGGCTCGGCGCGCCCCGTCGCCATCCTCGGGACCGGAGGTGACGTGATGCGCATCTGCCGTCGTGCCGTAGCCGACGAGCTCGGCGAGCGGTTTCGCGCCGCGCGCCAGCGCGTGGCTCAACGCCTCGATGACCAGCACGCCGGCTCCTTCGCCCATGACGAAGCCGTCCCGCGACACGTCGAAAGGCCGTGACGCCTGAGCCGGCGCCCAATTGAAGCCGGTTGAAAGAGAGCGTGCGGCAGCAAAACCACCGAGACTGACGATGTTCATGCAGGCTTCGGTTCCGCCGCACACGGCGATATCGGCCTCGTTGGCGCGGATGAGGCGGGCCGCATCGCCGATCGCCTGGATGCCGGCCGCGCACGCCGTCACCGGCGCGCCGAGTGGCCCCTTGAAGCCATGGCGGATCGAGATGTGGCCCGCCGCGAGGTTTACCAGGAAGGACGGCACCGTAAACGGCGACAGGCGGCGGACGCCGCGCTGGTCGACCGTGCGCACCGCCTCGGTTATGGCGGGGAACCCGCCGATGCCGGACGCGATGATCGTGGCCGTGCGCAGGCGATCCGCTTCAGAGACGGGCGCCCACCCTGCTTGCGCGAGGGCCTCTTGTGCAGCGGCGAGCCCGAAGAGGATGAACCGGTCTACCTTGCGCTGGTCTTTTGGCGCCAGAACGGCATCCGGATCGAAACCAGCATCCGGATCGTCTTCCAGCGAGGGAACCACCCCGCCGATCTTCGCCGGCAGCTCTCCCACCACATCG
This sequence comes from Mesorhizobium sp. WSM4842, assembly GCF_055901575.1. Classification (NCBI taxonomy): domain Bacteria; kingdom Pseudomonadati; phylum Pseudomonadota; class Alphaproteobacteria; order Hyphomicrobiales; family Phyllobacteriaceae; genus Mesorhizobium; species Mesorhizobium sp. WSM4842. Next base: position 3,042,327 of record NZ_CM148372.1, on the reverse strand, counting down.
TCCGGAAGCCTGCGGATGCCGGAGCGACCGGCCAGGAGCCGCGACCACGACGCGTCGACATCGGCTGCAAGGGGCGTGACTGCTCCCATGCCTGTAACAACAATCCGTCGCATCTATTTTCCTATCAATTTGGGTGCGCCGCCAGCGCTGCGCACGCCGTTCAAGCGGCGGCTGCTTCGCGGACCTGTTCGGTCGCCGCGTCCAGAAAGGCCTGGGCGAGGTCCGGGTCGTTGACGACGCGCGATAGCGTCAGTGCACCGACCATCGTCGAGAGAATGGCCATGGCCTTTCTATCGGGCTCCTCACCATTGGCCTCGGCAATGAAACGGCCGAGGATTTCGAGATGCTCCTTGATCCCGGCTTCGAACGACGCTTTCACGTCGCTGCCCTGTCTGGCGGCATCCGAACCGAGCGCGACAATCGGGCAGCCGTCCATCTTTTCTCCGCGATGGTCCATACTGAGGTAGAATGCGATCACCGCGCCAAGCGGATCCTCGGATTTTGCCGCAGTCGCGGCCGACCACCGCAGCGTGGCGCTCTCCATCGCCCGCCTGGATGCCTGCGCCGCCAGATCGTCTTTGGATGCGAACTGCTTGTAAAACGCGCCTTGGGTCAGCCCGGCAGCCTGCATCAGGTCCTTTAGGCCGATGCCGTCAAAGCCGCGCTCCCGAAAAAGCCGGCTTGCCACATTGATCACTGTTTCGCGGTTTTCCGCCGCCTGAATGCGACTCACACGCATGTCGACCTCCTTGAATTAGCTTGCGTTCGACATCTATAGCAGGTATAGAGTTCGAACGCAATCCAATTTGGCTACGCGCCGGTCCCTTGGTCAAGCCATCGAACAAATTTGGAGGAGAGGTCAAATGCTATACAGTTATGTTGTCGAGAAATCGATCCGGCAGAGCTTCGACCACGTCAACAACCATCGCTGGGATGAGGCGGTGAAAGCACTCGTGCCGCATGTCCATCACCGCGTTTCCGGCTCCCACGCGCTTGGTGGTGAGCGCCACGACAAGCAAGCCGTGCGCCGCTGGTTTGAGCGCCTCGGCCGCGTCCTGCCCAATCTCCATCTCACGGTCAATCACGTCTGGGTGAAGGGCTGGCCGTGGCATACCACCGTGTTTGCCCAGTGGGACGGCACCGCAACGCTGCTCAACGGCGACGCCTCCTACGTCAACAGTGGTCTCCACGTGTTCACCCTGCGGTGGGGCAAGGTCTATGCCCTTGAGGAATTCTACGATTCACAAGCTGCGGCCCGCGGTCTTGCCGCCCAGGCCGCAACTGGCCTCGAAGAAGCTGCCGCCGAACCAATTGTAGGCTAGCAGAAGCGCAGTCAGCGGCCCGCAGCGTAACCGCGGGTACGCTACCCGTGGCCATGCCGGGCATCGCCCGCAGACGACCCCATCAGCGCGCTGCCGGCCGCCGCTTGCAGGAACCGTTCGACAGCCGCTCGTCGTTAACGGCCCGCGAGACCGCCGGCGGGTGGCGTTCTCCATCGCCCGCCTGGACGCCTGCGCCGCCAGATCGGATGCGAACTGGTTGAAAACGCGCCCTGGGTGAGTTCGGGCAGCCGCCATCAAAGTCCTTTAAGGCCGATGCCGTCCAAGCCGCGCTACCAAAAAAGCCGGCCTGCCGCATTGATCGCCGTTTCGCGGTTTTCTGCAAGCGACTCACACGCATCATCACTTTTTCTCTTTTTTTAGATTGCATTCGTAATCTATCTTCGATATAGAGTTCGAACGCAATCTAAAAAGAAGGAGATACGAGATGATCCGCAAAGCCCTGAGCGCCTCGGTTTTGGCCGCGCTGTTTCTTGCCGCCCCGGCATTTGCCGAGGAAGCCACCATAGGACGCCCGATCGAATCCGGCAGCCTGCATGAGGGACACCTCGACCTGGTCGTCTATTACGTCCCGGTCGACGGCGACCTCCTGGAGGTCACCGCCACCTTCGCGCCGAAGATCGGCGGCGATCCGCAGCGCGTCGTCATGGGCCTCGCCGACGGCGACACCGTCGCCTTTTCGATGCCGGGCTACCGCGGCCCGCTCTACGCGTTCGCGCGGTCCGGCGAGCAGGTGACGGTGTCGTCCGAGACCGACATGCGCGCCGATGCCAATGCACTGACCCGCCTTGCAGACGGCAGCCTGCGTGCTGCTGGCCGAGAACTCGCGTCCGTCGGGCCGATGTAAAGGTCAAACGCAATCTTTTTGAGAGGCGACGAACGTGAAAAAGAGACCCGCTGTTGTGCTGGGGGGCGTGCTGATCGCGATGTCAGGAGCGGCGGCATTCGCCACATTTGCCATTCCTACGCAGGGAGCCTCCGCCGTAGGCGACCCGAGGCAGGAACCGCCGATCGTCAGACTGGTGACGGCAGCGCCGGTGAAAGGATCCGAACGCGGGTTCACCGGTATTATCGGCGCGAGGGTGCAGAGCGATCTCGGCTTTCGGGTCCCCGGCAAGATCGTGGAGCGACTCGTGGATGTGGGTCAGGAGGTCAAAGCTGGTCAGCCACTGATGCGCATCGACGACACCGACCTTCGCCTCGCGCTCACGGCGAAGCGCAACGCCGTTGCCGCAGCGCGCGCAACAGTCGTTCAGACGGAACCGGATGAACGGCGATACGCCAGTTTGCTCAAGGATGGATGGGTCCCCCGACAGCGCTACGAGCAGGCGAAGGCCGCGGTGGATACGGCCGAGGCGCAACTCGCCGCCGCCGAAGCCGATGCACGGGTCGCCGAGAACGAAGCGATCTACGCGGTCCTGCTGGCGGACGCGGATGGAACGGTAGTCGAAACGCTTGGCGAGCCGGGGCAGGTCGTCTCCGCCGGCCAGAAAGTGGTCCGGATCGCCAAGGCCGGCTCCCGCGAAGCAGTGGTCGCGCTTCCCGAAACGATCCGGCCGGCGATTGGGTCGGCGGCCGAGGCCAGCGTGTATGGCGGCGATGGGCGTCGTTATACGGCACATCTCCGGCAATTATCGAACTCCGCCGATGCCCAGACCCGTACCTATGAGGCCCGTTATGTGCTCGACGGTGAGGCCGCGGCAGCACCGCTTGGCGCGACGGTAACCATTCGGCTTGCAAGCCAGGCACGCCAGCGGGAGGTCCAGGTGCCGCTGGGAGCCGTGCTCGATGACGGCGAGAAGACTGGCGTTTGGGTCCTGGACAACGCCACCTCGACCGTACAGTTTCAGCCCGTCAAGCTTGTTCGTGTGACCAGCGAAACCGCTGTGGTCTCCGGACTGAACTCCAGCGATCCGATTGTTTCGCTCGGCGCTCATCTCCTGCAGGAGGGCGCTCGCGTCAGGGCTGCGTCCGAAAGCGGGGGCAACTGATGATGAACCTAAATCTCTCCGCGATCGCCGTTCGCGAACGCGCCGTTACCCTGTTCTTCATCCTCCTGCTGGTGGCCGCCGGCGCCTACGCTTTCGTCATGCTCGGGCGGGCGGAAGACCCCAACTTCACCATCAAGACCCTGACGGTCACGACGGCATGGCCGGGCGCAACGGCGCGCGAGATGCAGGACCTCGTCGCCGAACCGTTGGAGAAGCGGCTTCAGGAGATGACCTGGTACGACCGGGTCGAAACGACCACACGGCCGGGTTACGCGTATATGACGGTCACGCTGAAGGACAGCACACCGCCATCTGTCGTGCAGGAGGAGTTCTACCAGGCTCGTAAGAAGCTCTGGGATGAAGCCCGCAACCTGCCGTCCGGCGTCTTCGGCCCCTTCGTCAACGACGAATATTCGGATGTAAGCTTCGCCCTTTACGCGCTGAAGGCGAAGGGCATGCCGATGCGTGAGTTGGCGAGACAGGCCGAGGCGATCCGCCAGGACCTCCTGCACGTGCCCGGCGTCAAGAAGATCAACATCCTTGGTGAACGTCCCGAACAGATATTCGTCGAATTTTCCTACGCCAAGCTGGCTACCCTCGGCGTGTCGGCACAGGACATCGTCGCCGCCTTGCAGCGGCAGAACACCCTCACGCCGGCAGGCTCGATCGACACCCAGGGGCCGCGGGTCTTCATCCGGGTCGACGGCGCTTATGACAGCGTTCAGGCGATCGCCGACACGCCGATTGCCGCTGCGGGGCGGACGCTAAAGCTCTCCGATATCGCCGAAGTCCGGCGCGGCTATGAAGATCCTCCTACCTACCTCATCCGACGTCAGGGTGAGCCCACCATCATGCTCGCGGCTGTCATGCAGGAGGGCTGGGATGGTCTCGCGCTCGGCAAGGCGCTGGAGGACAGGACAGCAGCTATCGCACAGACACTGCCACTTGGGATGACGCTCGACAAGGTCACTGACCAGGCCGTCAACATCACCTCTGCGGTCGACGAATTCATGATGAAGTTTGCGATGGCGCTCGGTGTGGTGCTCTTGGTGAGCCTGTTGAGCCTCGGCTGGCGCGTCGGCATCGTCGTGGCGGCTGCCGTCCCTCTGACGCTTGCCGTCGTGTTCCTCATCATGCTGGAGACCGGCCGGTTCTTCGACCGCATCACGCTCGGCGCCCTCATCCTGGCGCTCGGTCTTCTCGTGGACGACGCCATCATTGCCATCGAGGTGATGGTGGTGAAGATGGAAGAAGGCATGGACCGCACCAAGGCGGCGGCCTATGCGTGGAGCCACACTGCGGCGCCGATGCTGTCCGGAACGCTGGTGACGATCGCCGGCTTCCTGCCGGTGGGCTTCGCGCGCTCGACGGCCGGCGAATACGCCGGCAACATCTTTTGGGTCGTAGGGTTCGCCCTCATCGTCTCCTGGATCGTAGCGGTGGTCTTCACACCTTACCTCGGCGTCAAGATGCTGCCCGCGATCAAACCGGTCGAAGGCGGTCACCACGCGATCTACGACACACCCAATTATCGGCGCTTGCGGCGGCTCATCACCTTCGCCGTGCGCCACAAGTTCATAATCAGCGGTGTCGTGGGCATCGCCTTTGTGCTTTCCGTTGTCGGCATGGGCTCTCTCAAACAGCAGTTCTTCCCGACATCCGACCGCCCCGAAGTGCTGGTGGAGGTTCGCCTGCCTGAAGGCACCAGCATCGAGACGACGACCGCTACGGTCGAGAAGCTCGAAGGCTGGCTGGACGACCAAGCCGAGGCTAAGATCGTCACGAGCTATGTCGGTCAGGGCGCACCCCGCTTCTTTTTCGCAATGGCGCCGGAACTGCCTGATCCTGCCTTCGCCAAGATCGTCGTGCTGACCCAGGACGCCGAGGCGCGTGAGGTGTTGAAGCACCGCCTCCGCGAGGCGGTGGCAGAGGGGCTTGCACCCGAGGCCAATGTCCGCGTCACGCAACTCGTGTTCGGCCCCTACACGCCATTCCCGGTCGAGTTCCGGATTATCGGACCCGATCCCGTGCAACTCTACAGCATATCCGAGAAGGCGCTCGACATCATGCGGGGCGTCCCGGACGTGCGTCAGGCCAACCGCGATTGGGGCAATCGCACACCCGTGCTCCGCTTCGTCCCGGATCAGGATCGACTGAACCTGATCGGCCTGTCGCCGGCGGAGGTGGGCCAGCAACTCCAGTTCTTGCTCACCGGCATCCCCGTTACGCAGGTTCGCGAGGACATCCGCAACGTCCCCATCGTCGCACGCAGCGCCGGCGGCGAGCGGCTGGATCCGACACGTTTGGCGGATTTCTCACTGATGAGCCGGGACGGTCGCCCGATTCCGCTCGACCAGATCGGCCATTCGGAAATCCGTCTGGAAGAGCCGATCCTGAAGCGCCGCGATCGCACGCCTGTCATCACGATCCGCTCGGATGTCAACGAAGCGACTCAGCCTCCAGAGGTTTCCAAGGAGATCGTGAAGGCCCTTCAGCCGCTGATTGCATCCCTTCCGGCCAGCTATCGCATCGAATTGGGCGGATCGATCGAGGAGGCCGAAAAGGCCAACACCGCGCTGGCTAAAGTCTTTCCGGCAATGATAGCCGCCATGCTGATTGTTATCATGCTGCAGGTGCGATCCTTCTCGACGATGGCCATGGTGATGCTGACGGCGCCACTTGGCCTCGTCGGCGTCGTGCCGATGCTGCTCACCTTCAACCAGCCCTTCGGATTCAATGCCATTCTGGGCATGATAGGACTGGCCGGCATCCTGATGCGCAACACGCTGATCCTGACCGAACAGATCAAGGAGAACCGTGCTGCCGGCCTTGACGACTATCACGCCGTGATCGAGGCCACGGTGCAACGCACGAGGCCCGTGATCCTGACGGCACTCGCCGCCGTGCTGGCCTTCATCCCGCTCACGCACTCCGTCTTCTGGGGATCGATGGCCTATACGCTGATCGGCGGCACGGCGGTCGGCACGGTGCTGATCCTGCTCTTCCTTCCCGCGCTCTATGCCGCGTGGTTCGGCATCAGGCCGACTGCTGACGAGGTCCGTGAGGGCGCGGCGGAGGAACTGGAAATGCACACGGCAATTGCTGCTGAATAGGGCCCTGTTGTCGAGCAGGCGGATCAAGATTTCGCCGCTGGCTTTGCCTGAACATACGCAGGGCCAGTCGCACGACCTTACCGCTTGCAAATGATCGTTCAGGGCGAGCCCAGCAGATCCATCATCAGTTCTGGAGACACCCATGAATCATCCGGTCGGAACGCAAACGGATCCCGACGAGGTGCGCGCTCGCATCCTGGAGGTGGCGGAGGAGCATTTTCGCCGCATCGGCTACCATAAGACGTCGATAGCCGACATCGCCTCCGAACTCGGCATGAGCCGGGCGAACGTCTACCGTTTCTTTTCCTCCAGGGATGCAATCAACGAGTCCATCTGCAGGCTGGTCGTGAACGAGGTCGCGGACATCGCCGTTGCGATCGCACGCACCAACGCGCCGGCCTTGGAGAAACTCGACCGGCTCCTGACCGCCGTTCACCAGCACAACAAGACGAAATTGATCAAGGAAAGAAGCATGCACGACTTGATCGTCGCCGCCATGCACGAGAATCGGGCGGTCATTAAGGCGCATGTCGAGCAAATGCTGAAAATCCTTGAGGCGATCATTCGCGAGGGGACCGAGGCGGGCGAACTCAAGGTCGAGGACCCGGCAGAAGCGGCGCGTGCGGTCAACACCGCGTTCACGCCGTTCTTCCACCCGATTCTGATCGAGCACTGCGTTCAACACGGCGAAGACACCGAAGAGGGCCTGCGCGCGCAGATTCGCTTTATCCTGAAAGCTCTCGGCAAATCGGACTAGGCGTCCTGGTAGGTGGCTGCCAGCGGCATTCCGCCCTCAATTCAGGCGCGACCTCTAGTGTCCGGTCCTTCGTGCGGATAGAGCTTGCCGAACAGCGGCAGATACATCGCGCCCTTGCGCATCAGGAAATCGTGGAACGTCGCCATCGCCGGCGAGATCGCGTGATCGCTGCGCATCACCGAAAACCATTGCCGGCGGATCGGCATGCCGACGACGTCGAGGATGACCAGCCGGCCGGCTTCGGTTTCTGCAGCGATGGTGTGGGCAGAGATGAAGGCGATGCCGAGCCCGGCCATCACCGCCTGCTTGATCGTCTCGTTCGAGCCCATCTCGACGCCGAGGTCGTCGATGCGCCCGGGCACGTCGCTCAGGAATATCTCCAGCGAGATGCGTGTACCGGAGCCGGGCTCGCGGATGAGGAAATGCTCTTCGGCGATCCGCTCCTTGGATATCTCGCGCGCTGACGACAGCGGGTGGTCGGGCGGCGCGATGATGACCAGCGGGTGATCGCCGAACACCGAGGCACGCACCGGGACTTCCTTCGCCGGGCGCCCCATCAGCGCGATGTCGATGTCGTGGTTCTTCAGACTGTCGATCGTTTCGGCGCGGTTGCCGATGGCGAGCCGCATGTCGATGTCGGGATGTTCTTTCATGAAGCCGGCCATGAGCCGCGGCGCGAAATATTTGGCGGTGGAAACGACGCCGAGCCGCAAGCTGCCGATACGCACGCCCTTGATCGCATCCATCTTGTCTTCGAGCAGGCGAAGCCGCTCCTCGATGGCTTGCGCCGTCTCGACGAAGGCCAACCCTGCGGCAGTCGGACGCATGCCGTCCGACGTCCGGTCGAACAAGGCCAGTTGAAACTCCTCCTCGACCTGCCGCAACTGGATCGTCACCGCTGGAGGAGACAGGCCCAACACTTTGGCCGCGCTGACGATTTTTCCGTGGCTGACGATTGCCTGAACGGTCTTGAATTGCCTGAGCGTGAGATTCCTCATGCGTCATATTAAATTTTTTTTAGTGCGAAAGTAAAGTTATTGAATTTTACTTATCCCGCTTCGTTTGTTCTCATTCCCTATCCGGCCGATCCGAGGAGAGGCGGCTGGATCGGGAGGTTACGATGCCAGCGGCAACGCTCGACGCTTTTCTGAATTCCTATCTCGGCCCGCCGGACGAACTGCGCTCTGCGGTCGTAGCGACTGTCCGTCAGCTGACGCAGGCCGCCACCAAGATCCGCAACACCATCAATCAAGGGGTGCTCGGCACCGCCTTTGCCGGAACCCGCGGCGCCAATGCCGACGGCGACATCCAGAAGGATCTCGACATCTTCGCCGACGACATCTTCCTCGACGCCATGCGCCACGCTCCGGTCGCGCTCTACGCCTCCGAGGAACTGGAGCAGCCGGTCCTGCTCGACAGGCAGGCGCCTCTCGCCATCGCCATCGACCCGCTCGACGGCTCTTCCAACATCGACACCAACGTGTCGATCGGAACGATTTTCTCGCTCCTCCCTGCAACTGGCGCGCCGGACGAAAATCCGGCCGCCTCTTTTTTGCAGCCAGGGGTGAACCAGTTGGGCGCCGGTTTCTTCATTTATGGGCCGCAGCTGGCGCTGGTTCTGTCGCTCGGCAGCGGCACGCATGTCTTCGTTCTCTCGACCAGGCTCGGCACCTTCGTCCAGGCCTATGAAAGCCGGATCATCCCGCAGCGTACCCAGGAGTTCGCCATCAACGCCGCCAACTACCGGCATTGGGACGAGGCGGTGCGGCTCTACATCGACGACTGCCTCGAAGGCACCGAAGGCCCACGCGGAAAGGACTTCAACATGCGCTGGATCGCCTCTCTGGTCGCCGACTGCTATCGTATACTGATGCGCGGCGGTGTATTCCTGTATCCAGGCGACAAGCGCAAGGGTTACCGCCAGGGTCGGCTGCGCCTCGTCTACGAGGCCAACCCGATCGCCTTTCTCATCGAACAGGCCGCCGGCGCCGCTACCGACACGATCACCCGCATCCTCGAAATCGAACCCGAGAGCCTGCACCAGCGCGTGCCCATGGTGTTCGGATCGGCGCGGGAAGTCGCGCGCATCACCCGCTACCACATCGAGCCCAGCGCGATCGGCGAGCGTGCGCCGCTGTTCAGCCGCCGCGGCCTGTTCAGGGCCTGAGCACCATGTCGGCGAAGCACCCCATCATCACCATCACCGGGTCGTCGGGCGCAGGCACCACCTCGGTCAAGCGCATCTTCGAGCTGATCTTCCGGCGCGAGAACATCGACGCCGCCTTCATCGAGGGCGATGCCTTTCACCGCTACGACCGCGCCACGATGAAGACAAAGGTGGCCGAGGAGGAGAAGGCGGGCAATCCGAACTTCACCCACTTCCATGCCGAGGCCAACGAACTCGCAATCCTCGAAGAGGTTTTTGAGGAATATGGCCGCCGCGGAACCGGGAAGACCCGCACCTACATCCATGACGAGGACGAGGAGAAGCAGTACGGCACGCCGCCGGGACAATTTACCGAATGGCGCGAATTCCCGCCGAGCGACCTGCTGTTCTACGAGGGCCTGCATGGCTGCGTCGTCACCGACAAGATCAACCTGGCCCGGCACGCTGACCTCAGGATCGGCGTGGTGCCGGTCATCAATCTCGAATGGATCCAGAAGATCCATCGCGACCGCGCAACCCGCGGCTATTCCACCGAGGCGGTGATGGACGTGATCCTGCGCCGTATGCCGGACTATGTCCGCTACATCGTCCCGCAGTTCTCGCAGACCGCCATCAACTTCCAGCGCGTGCCGATCGTCGACACGTCCAACCCGTTCATCGCGCGCTGGATTCCGACGCCCGACGAATCGATGCTGGTCATCCGCTTCGCCAATCCCCGCGGCATCGATTTCCCCTACCTGCTTTCGATGATCCACGACTCCTTCATGTCGCGGCCGAATTCCATAGTGGTGCCAGGCAACAAGCTCGATCTTGCCATGCAGCTGATCCTGACGCCGCTCATCCTGCAATTGATCGAACGCAAGAACCGTGTGTCGTGAGGAGGACGCCATGAACAGCCAAGCAGCAGCCCTGAAGCCCGTCGCCGCCGTCTCGGAACGCGACATGGCGAACGCCATTCGCGCACTGGCGATGGACAGCGTCCAAAAGGCCAATTCCGGTCATCCGGGCATGCCGATGGGCATGGCCGATGTCGCGACGGTGCTGTTCAGCCGCTTCATCAATATCGATCCGTCGGCGCCCAACTGGCCCGATCGCGACCGCTTCGTGCTTTCGGCCGGGCACGGCTCGATGCTGCAATATGCGCTGCATTACCTGCTCGGCTACGAAGACATGCCGATCGAGGAATTGCAGCGGTTTCGCCAGCTGGGCAGCCGCACCGCCGGACATCCCGAATATGGCCATGCGCTTGGCATCGAGACGACGACCGGTCCGCTTGGACAAGGCATTTCGAACGCCGTCGGCATGGCGCTGGCGGAGCGCATGCTTGCCGCCCGCCACGGCGCCGATCTCGTCGACCATTTCACCTACGTGATCGCCGGCGACGGCTGCCTGCAGGAAGGCATCAGCCACGAGGCGATCGACCTTGCTGGCCATCTGAAGCTGTCCCGGCTGATCGTCTTCTGGGACGACAATGCGATCTCGATCGACGGACCGACCTCGCTGTCGACATCGATGGACCAGCCGGCACGGTTCAAAGCCGCCGGATGGCATGTCCAATCGGTGGACGGCCACGACACGGAAGCCGTTGCAGCGGCAATCGAAGCGGCGCAGCAGTCTGACCGGCCCTCGCTGATTGCCTGCCGCACGGTGATCGGCAAGGGCGCGCCCAATCTGGGCGGCTCGGAAAAGACGCATGGCGCGCCGCTGGGCGACGCGGAGATCGCCGCGACGCGTGAAAACATCGGCTGGGCCTACGCGCCGTTCGAGGTGCCGGACGACATCTTGTTCGCCTGGCGCGAAATTGCCGAGCGCGGGCAAGCAGCACGGCACGCCTGGGAGCAGCAGCTTGCCGCCTCGCCGCAGCGCGACACCTTCGAGAGCGCGGTCGCCGGCACCCTGCCCGACGCGGTCTTCGAAGCGCTCCACGCCTTCCGCAAGGAGCATGTCGAAAAGGCGACCAAGGTCGCAACGCGAAAAGCCTCCGAAATGGCGCTCGGCGCCATCAACGCCGCAACCGAGCTGACCGTCGGTGGCTCCGCCGACCTGACGCATTCGAACCTGACGATCACCAAGGGCATGGATCGCATAGCGCCTGGTGCCTATGCCGGCCGCTACATCCACTACGGCATCCGCGAGCATGGCATGGCCGCGGCCATGAACGGCATCGCGCTGCATGGCGGCTTCGTGCCTTATGGCGGCACCTTCCTGTGCTTCGCCGACTATGCGCGCGGCGCCATGCGGCTCTCGGCGCTGATGGGCCAGCGCGTCATCTATGTGATGACGCATGATTCCATCGGTCTCGGCGAGGACGGCCCGACCCACCAGCCCATCGAGCACCTGGCGATGCTGCGGGCGACGCCCAACCTCAACGTCTTCCGGCCGGCAGACATCATCGAAACGGCGGAGTGCTGGGAACTGGCGCTGAAGAGCAAGAATCGGCCGAGCGTGCTGGTGCTCTCGCGGCAGAACCTGCCGATGCTGCGCCAGGCATATAGCGACGAGAACCGGTCGAGCCAGGGCGCCTACGTCCTGCGCGAGCCAGCCGGGCACCGCGCCGTGACGCTGATCGCCACCGGCTCGGAGGTCGAGATCGCCGTTGCCGCCGCTGAACGGCTGGAGACCGAGCACGGCATCGCCGCCGCCGTCGTCTCGATGCCGTGCTGGGAGCTGTTCGAGGAACAGGATACCGACACCCGCAAGGCCGTCCTCGGCTCGGCGCCGCGCATTGCGGTCGAAGCCGCAGCACGGCTCGGCTGGGATCGCTGGACCGGCGACACCGGCGTGTTCGTCGGCATGGCCGGTTTCGGTGCCAGCGCCCCTGCCCCGGATCTCTACCGGCATTTCGACATCACGCCCGAAGCCGTCGCCGCAGCGGCGCTGAAGCTCATCATCTAGGAAGGACCCCAAAAATGGCCCGCATCACCCTTCGCCAGCTTCTCGACCATGCCGCCGAGCATGGCTACGGCGTTCCGGCATTCAACATCAACAACATGGAACAGGGCCTTGCCATCATGGAGGCAGCCAGGGCCTGCGACGCGCCAGTCATCATCCAGGCCTCGCGCGGCGCTCGCTCCTATGCCAACGACATCATGCTGGCCAAGATGATGGAGGCGTTGACCGAAATGCATCCGGCCATTCCGCTCTGCATCCATCAGGACCACGGCAACAACGAAGCCACCTGCCTTTCGGCGATCCGCCACGGCTTCACCTCGGTGATGATGGACGGGTCGCTGATGGCGGACGCCAAGACGCCGGCGAGCTACGACTACAACGTCGCCATCACCGAACGTGTCGCACGCATGGCGCATTGGGTCGGCGCTTCCGTCGAAGGCGAGCTCGGCGTGCTCGGCTCGCTGGAGACCGGCCAGGGCGAGGCCGAGGACGGCCACGGCGCCGAAGGCGCGCTTTCCCACGACCAGCTTTTGACTGATCCCGATCAGGCGGTCGACTTCGTCACCGCCACTCAGGTCGACGCGCTGGCGATCGCCTGCGGCACTTCGCACGGCGCCTACAAATTCAGCCGCAAGCCCGACGGCGGCATCCTGGCCATGCAGGTGATCGAGGCGATCCACGAAAAGCTGCCCAACACGCATCTGGTCATGCATGGCTCTTCCTCGGTGCCGCAGGAACTGCAGGACGTCATCAACCGATATGGCGGCGAGATGCCCCAGACCTTTGGCGTTCCGGTCGAGGAGATCGAGCGCGGCATCCGCTACGGCGTGCGCAAGGTCAACATCGACACCGATTGCCGCATGGCCATGGCCGGGCAGTTCCGCCGCGTCGCGACGGAGGATCCGCGCGAATTTGATCCGCGCAAATTCCTGAAACCCGCCATGGACGCCCTGCGCGATCTTTGCCGCGATCGCTTTGAACGCTTCGGCACGGCGGGCAACGCCTCGAAGATCAGGGTCATCGCCATGGACGAGATGGCGAAACGTTACGCCGCGGGAAAACTCGACCCGCAAATCGCAACCGCGAAAGCCGCCTGAGCGGCAAACAGGAGACCTGTCATGAACAAGATCGACATGCCGTCAGCAGGCACGCTCAAGGAAGGCAAGGAACGCTACAAGTCGGGCGTCATCCCCTACAAGAAGATGGGCTACTGGGAGCCGGACTACCGGCCCAAGGAGACCGACCTGATCGCCATGTTTCGGATCACGCCGCAGCCTGGCGTCGACCACGAGGAGGCGGCCGCCGCCATCGCCGGTGAATCCTCTACAGCAACATGGACCGTGGTGTGGACCGACAGACTGACCGCCTGCGAGCTCTACCGCGCCAAGGCGTTCAAATCCGAGCCGGTGCCGAACACAGGTCCCGGCACCAAGACCGAGCAGCAGTACTTCGCCTACATCGCCTACGACCTCGACCTGTTCGAGCCGGGCTCAATCGCCAACCTGACTGCATCGATCATCGGCAACGTGTTCGGCTTCAAGGCAGTCAAGGCCTTGCGGCTCGAGGACATGCGCATCCCGGTGGCTTACCTCAAAACCTTCCAGGGCCCGGCTACCGGCATCGTGGTGGAGCGCGAGCGGCTCGACAAGTTCGGCCGGCCGCTGCTCGGCGCGACGACGAAGCCAAAGCTTGGCCTGTCAGGCCGCAACTACGGCCGCGTCGTCTACGAGGCGCTGAAGGGTGGACTAGACTTCGTCAAGGACGACGAGAACATCAACTCGCAGCCCTTCATGCACTGGCGCGACCGGTTCCTCTACTGCATGGAGGCTGTGAACAAGGCGTCGGCCGCCACCGGTGAAGTCAAGGGCCATTATCTCAACGTCACCGCCGGCACGATGGAGGAGATGTACGAGCGCGCCGAATTCGCAAAACAGCTTGGCTCCTGCATCGTGATGATCGACCTCGTCATTGGCTACACGGCGATCCAGTCGATGGCCAAGTGGGCACGCCGCAACGACATGATCCTGCACCTGCACCGCGCCGGCAACTCGACTTATTCGCGCCAGAAGAACCACGGCATGAATTTTCGCGTCATCTGCAAATGGATGCGGATGGCCGGCGTCGATCACATCCATGCCGGCACGGTTGTCGGCAAGCTGGAAGGCGACCCGCTGATGATCAAGGGTTTTTATGACACGCTGCGCGAGGAGCGCACGCCGCAGAACCTCGAAACCGGGCTGTTCTTCGATCAGGACTGGGCCTCGCTCAACAAGGTGATGCCCGTCGCCTCGGGCGGCATCCATGCCGGCCAGATGCACCAGTTGATCCACTATCTCGGCGAGGACGTCGTCCTGCAGTTCGGCGGCGGCACGATTGGCCATCCGGATGGCATCCAGGCCGGCGCGACGGCCAATCGTGTCGCGTTGGAGGCGATGATCCTCGCCCGCAACGAGGGCCGCGACTATCTGCGCGAAGGGACCAAAATCCTCGAACAGGCGGCCAGATGGTGCACGCCGCTGAAGGCGGCCCTGGAGACCTGGAAGGACGTCACCTTCAACTACGAATCGACCGACACGGCCGACTTCGTGCCAACCGCAACGCCCAGCTTCTAGACGAAAGGAACCGTCGCCATGATGACCAATCCGGGAAACAAGGTCACGCAGGGACAGTTTTCGTTCCTCCCCGACCTGACCGATGAGCAGATTTCGGCGCAGATCAAATACGCGCTGAAAAACCACTGGGCGGTCAGCGTCGAGTACACGGACGATCCGCATCCGCGAAACACCTATTGGGAAATGTACGGCAACCCGATGTTCGACCTGAAGGACCCGGCGGGCATCCTGCTTGAAATCAATAGCTGCCGGAAAGCCATGCCCAACATGTATGTCCGGGTCACCGCCTTCGATTCGAGCAAGGGCTGGGAAGCGCCGCGCATGTCGTTCATCGTCAACCGGCCGCCCAACGAACCCGGGTTCCGGCTGCTGCGCCAGGAGCGCGACGGCCGCAGCCAGGGCTATTCGATCGTGCCTTATGCGACCGACAGGCCCGAAGGCGAGCGGAGCTAGCCGAAACCATGCTGGACGCGATAGCAAAGGGCACTGCCGCGCAGGACGAATCGGTTGATCTGCAGGCCGAGTTCGAGGCGTCCAACATCGACGAGGTGATGGACAAGCTCGACCGCGAACTCGTTGGCCTGAAGCCCATCAAGACCCGCATCCGCGAGATCGCGGCGCTGCTCCTGGTCGACCGGCTTCGCCGCAAGTTCGGCCTGACCTCGGGCGCGCCGACGCTGCACATGAACTTTACCGGAAATCCGGGCACCGGAAAGACCACCGTGGCGCTGAGGATGGCCGAAATCCTGCATCGTCTCGGCTATGTTCGCGAAGGCCACATGGTCGCGGTGACGCGAGACGATCTCGTCGGCCAGTATGTCGGCCACACCGCGCCCAAAACCCGCGAAGTAATCAAGCGCGCCATGGGCGGGGTGCTTTTCATCGACGAGGCCTACTATCTCTACAAGCCCGAGAACGAACGCGACTACGGCCAGGAATCGATCGAAATCCTGCTGCAATGCATGGAAAACAACCGTGACGATCTGGTTGTGATTCTTGCCGGCTATAAGAACAAGATGGACCGCTTCTTCGACAGTAATCCCGGCATGCGCTCGCGCATCGCCCACCACCTCGATTTTCCCGACTACGGCGTCTGCGAACTCAAATCGATCGCCGAGATCATGCTGGCGGAACAGAACTATCGTCTCAGCGAGGCGGCGGCCAAGGCGCTCGAAGAGTATCTCCCGATCCGCATGCGGCTGCCGCATTTCTCCAACGCCCGCTCAGTCCGCAATGGGCTCGATCGGGCGCGGCTTCGCCAGGCCAACCGGCTTTTCGCGTCGCGCGACCGGGTGTTGACGAAGACCGACCTTATCACCATTGAAGAATCCGATATTCGCGGCAGCCGCGTGTTTGCGGAAGGTAAGCTCGAAGGCGAGCCGGTGACGAAGGCGCGCTGACAAGATGACTCCGGTTGGTGTGCAGCGACCGGAAACGGAAGACGGAACGGGAGCCGACGACTATGGGTACCAAGACAATCATCGCGCCCTCGGTGCTTTCTGCGGACTTCTCGCGGCTCGGCGACGAGGTCGAAGCGGTCGTCCGGGCGGGCGCCGACTGGATCCATCTCGACGTGATGGACGGCCATTTCGTGCCCAACATCACCTTCGGTCCGCCGGTGATCAAGGCGATCCGTGATCGAACGGACAAGATCTTCGACTGCCACCTGATGATCGCGCCGGCCGACGCCTATCTCGCCGCCTTCGCCGATGCCGGCTGCGACATCATCACGGTGCATGCCGAGGCCGGGCCGCATCTCGACCGTTCGCTGCAGGCGATCAGGAATCTCGGCAGGAAGGCCGGCGTGTCGCTGAACCCGTCGACGCCGGAAAGCGTCATCGAATATGTGCTCGACCGGCTCGATCTGGTGCTTCTGATGACCGTCAATCCGGGTTTCGGTGGCCAGGCGTTCATTCCGGCTGTCGTCGACAAGGTCAGGCGGGTCAAGGCACTGATCGGCAGCCGCCCGATCGACATCGAGATCGACGGCGGCGTCACGCCCGAGACCGCTCCGCTGGTCAGCGCGGCCGGCGCCAATGTGCTGGTCGCCGGCTCGGCCATCTTCAAGGGCGGCACCGAAGCTGCCTATCGCGCCAATATCGGCGCGATCAGGCAGGCGGCCGACGGGGCGATCCGGAAAGCCGCGTAAAACCATTTCATCGGAGGAAACCTTGGCGGCAATCCCACCTGTCTGCGATTTCGGCTGGCAAGCCATCGATGCCGTTTTGCCCGGCGTCGACGGCAAATCGCATTCGATCTTCAGCCACGCCGGCCCGAACGGGCTGGTCGTGGCCTTCATCTGCAACCATTGCCCTTATGTGAAGGCGGCGATTTCCCGCATCGTCCGCGATGCCAACGACCTCAAGCCCGAAGGCATCGGCTTTGTCGCGATCAATTCCAACGATGCCGACGCCTATCCGGATGATTCCTTCGACAACATGAAGCTCTTCGCCAGGACGAACGGCTTCACTTTCCCCTACCTCCACGACGAGCGCCAGACGGTGGCACGTGCCTATGGAGCCGTTTGCACTCCGGATTTCTTCGGGCTCAACAGCGACTTGACGCTGCAATATCGCGGCCGGCTGGACGCGGCGCGACGCGACGCCGGACCGCCCGGACTGAGACGCGACCTGTTCGAGGCGATGAAGCAAATTGCCAGAACCGGCGACGGACCGCTGGACCAGATCGCTTCGATCGGCTGCTCGATCAAATGGAAGGACGCCGCATGAACGTCGGCATGAGTAGGCCGTTTCGATCGTCGAAAGCGATCCTGTTCGATCTCGACGGCACGCTGGTCGATTCGGCGCCTGATATAACGGCCGCCGTCAACGAGTTGCTGGCCAGCCGCGATCTGCCGCCGCTGCGCCCGGTGCAGGTTAAGGCGTTGATCGGCGGCGGCGTCAGGAAACTGGTCGAGCGAGCCTTCGCCGCTTCCGGTACGCCGCTCCTCGGCAGCGCGCTTGACGAGGCCAACCGCGCCATGACGCCGATCTACCGCAGACATCTGACCGGCCTGACGACGCTGATGCCTGGCGTCAGGGAGGTTCTCACCCACTTCCACTTGAGCGGAATAGCCATGGGCGTGGTGACCAACAAGCCGCAGTTGGCGGCTCGCGAAATCCTGCTGCATTTTGGGCTGACGGAACATCTCGGCGCGATCGTCGGCGGAGACGCGGTGACATGCCTGAAACCGGCGCCCGACGCTCTGCTGCTGGCGCTCGACCAGCTTCAGGTCGAGCCTCGCGACACGCTGATGGTCGGAGACAGCAGCGCCGACGTGGCCGCCGCCCGCGCCGCCGGCATGCCCGTCATTCTGCTGCGCGGCGGCTACAGCCAAATTGCCGTTGAAGAGCTCGGCGCCGACCTCGTTTGCGATGGCTTGCTCGATCTGCCTTCCGCCATGCGGAGGCTGCAAGACGCCCGTTGACCGGCGGCGCCGGCCATCAGCGCGGGCGCCGGCCGAACGCAGTTAGAACGGCCGGCGAAGTAACGCTACTTCCTGCGGAAGAACCGGGTTACTTCCTGCGGAAGAACCGGGTTACTTGGAGTATTGCTTCAGATAGGCGATGACGTTGGCGAGATCCTCGTCTTTCTTGAGACCGGGAAACGCCATCTTCGTGCCTTTGATCATGGCCTTGGGATCGCGAAGATAGGTCGTCAGCGTGGCTTCGTCCCATTTGACGCCGGATTTACCCGCCTCGGTCATGGGCTTGGAATATTTGAAACCCGGATGCGTGCCGGCCGTCCGGCCGATAACACCGCTCAATGACGGACCGATCTTGTTCTTGTCCTCGTCGACGACGTGGCAGGCCTTGCATTTGGCGAAGACCTTCTCACCCGCGGCGGCATCCTGTGCCTGCGATTGGTTTGTGACAAAGGTCGCAACGGACACGACGGCGAAAAATGCGATTGCACGCATGGCATTTCCTCATTGATCGTCAAGGTGCCCTGGACGATTTGCGCACGCCGTTGTTTTGATCATCGGCATGCGTCGTTTTATGGCAGAGCGAAAGCTTCTCCCTTGTGGAGTTGCGGCGCCTGCATCTTGGAAGCTACCCGGCAGATGAGCGATGTCAACCATGCAGCGGTTCGCAGAACGCAAGACAGGCAATCGCTTCAGACAAATGACGGCGTCCAACCCCATGGTGAAATGACCAATTGTCGATGCCGGCAGGGTGATGACGGGCAGTACAAACCTGAAGCGATTACCGTGTTGCGACCTCGGGTAGTGCCTCAGTTTGAATTTCGGCTCACGACCCAATGTCGACATTCGTCGAGATCAAGAGATGGCAGTCGGACGCGGCTCTTGGATCAAATATGATTCTGCTGCGAGCGTAACTCTCTCTAAGCCGTAGCCTACCGTAATTTACCTTGCCGGCAGTTCGCATATGCCGCAACGTAAGGTGGTACCCCCAGGAGGAACGGCCATGAAGCTCTCAAGACGCACCCGGCTGATGATATTTCTTGCGGCATCCAGTTTCCTCGCCGGCGCGTTTGAGGTTACTGCCCAAACAGCCGCCGAAATTCCACCCTCACTGGTTACTCCCGACAAGGTCGAGTCGCCTCTTGGCACGCTCGACTTCAAGGACGGCGTGCCGAGCAAAGCGACGGCCGAGAAACTCTACGACAACCTCGACTTCACCTACGCCTACCGCTCCTTCATGGACAATCTGCGTGGCGTCAGCATTCAGGGCTTCCGCAAGGGTCTGGAAAGCGTTGGCGTCAAGGACAACGAGGTCATTGTTTTCGAAGAGTTGATGGATGCCAAGTCGCTGTTCCTGACCGCGAATGCCGATACGATCTACGTGATGGGCACCCTCGATCTCAACAAGGGACCGGTGGTGCTGGAGACTCCGCCCAAGTTTCTCGGCGCTGTGCAGGACGCCTGGTTCCGGTGGGTCATCGACCTCGGCGGGCCTGGGCCCGACCGCGGAGAAGGCGGCAAATATCTGATCGTCGGGCCGGACTACACGGGTCCACTGCCGCAAGGCGGATTCTTCGTCGCGCACGCCCGCACCAATTCCATCGTGTGGTTCGGCCGGTCGTTCCTGGAAAACAACGATCCCAAGCCGGCGGTCGAAGTAATCAAGAAGTTCACCAAGGTCTATCCTTACGAAGTCGGCGGTGTCGGCACTCCCGTCGCCGACTTCCTGGCCGGCAAGACCAAGCTCGGCAAGATCGCCCCGCCCCCGCCGACCGTGTTCCACAACGGAAGCGGCAAGGTGATGAACACCCTTCCGCCGAATGATTGGAGCTTCTACGAAATGCTCAACGAGGTTGTGCAGAACGAGCCAGCCACCTCGCTCGACCCGGAGCTGATGGGCCCGATCGCGGCGATCGGCATCGTCAAGGGCAAACCGTTTGCACCCGACGAGCGCATGAAAAAGATCATGACCGAGGCGCTGGCCGTCGCCAACGCAACCTCGCGCAGCCTGTTCATTTCCCCGCGCGATCCCAACTGGTTCTACTATCCCAACTCAGCCTGGATGAATTACTTGTTCCAGACCGGTTACGAGTTCGAGACGCCGATCCCTGAAATAACGCCCGAGGGTGTCAAGCCCTATCCAGCCACCGGCTATCGCACCATGGATGCGCGCACCAATTTCTTCTACGGCATCACCGGCATCACGCCCGGCATGGCTATGCGCCTGACTGGTATCGGGTCGCAGTATCTGTTTGCCTTCACGGATGCCGACAAGAACTACTTTGACGGCGCCAAGACCTACAAGGTGACCTTGCCGAAGGACATTCCGGAAGCAAACTTCTGGTCGTTCACGCTCTACGACAACATGACTCGCTCGATGCTCGACACGCCGCAAGGCTATCCGCGCGCCGGCAGCCAGAGCTTCCCTTCGCCTGCAGCCGAGGCCGCTGCCGACGGCTCCACGACCATCTACTTCGGCCCGACCCAGCCCGACGGCGTCGCTCGGGGCAACTGGATCCAGACCGACCCGAAGAAAGGCTGGTTTACGCTTCTGCGCCTCTACAGCCCGCTTGAGCCATTCTTCACCAAGCAATGGCGGCCGAGTGAGATCGAACTGGTCCAGTGACGGCCGCTGACTGTTGAAGGATCGTATCCCTTAACCCTGCACGGGAGTGTGCTCACATGAACCCGACAAGGCACTTGGCAAAGCTCGCCCTGTTTATCGCCTGGCTGGCGCTACCGATATCGGCAACGGTTGCCCGAGCGCAGACTGTCGAAACGGGCCTCGTCGAGCTGACGGACTCAAAGATCGAGTATTTCAGCCGGGGAGAAGGCGAACCCATAGTCTTGCTGCCGGGCGGAACCCTGACCGTGGGCTACCTGGATGGCCTGGCCGATGCCCTCGCCAAGGCCGGCCATCGGGTGGTCGGCATCAACTTCCGGGGTTCGGGCAAGAGCACGGGTCCAAGCGAGGGTGTCACGCTTCAGACGATGGCGGACGATGTCGCGGGAGTGATCAAGGCCCTCAACCTTGAGCCGGTGAACGTGGCTGGCAACGACTTCGGCAATCGCGTTGCGCGTATGTTGGCCGCGTCTCATCCCGAGCTGACGCGCAGCGTCATTTTGTTGGCCGCTGGCGGGAAGGTCCAACCCGCACCGCCCGCGGCCAAAGCCTTGGGGATTATCTTCAACCCCGCATCCACAGACGCCGATATCCTGGCGGTCTTTCCATACCTGGTTTCCAACCCTGCCGATTCCGCCCGCGTCTGGAAGCTTTTCAAGCCGTCTCTCGATCCGGGAGCGGCGGCTATCGAAAGGGCGGCTGCGGAAAGCACTCCGCTAGACGCTTGGTGGGCGCCTCCGGGAGAAACCAAATATCTGATCCTGCAGGGAGCGGAGGATCAGATCGCGCGCCCTGAAAACGGCGAGCAGCTTCAGAAGGAACTCGGCGACCGGGCGACGCTCGTCAATGTCTCGGGGGCGGCGCACCTCCTGCCCTTGGAACAGCCCGAGGAAGCCGCGTCTCGAATAGTCGACTTCCTCCGAAAACTTGACGGCTAGTGCCATCTATCCTCATGCCGTAGTGCAGTATGCCGGGTGCGTGCGAGGGGATCTTGCGCGCTGACGCTGTGGTCGCTTTTGGCACGAAGCGGAAGTTGGCCAGTGACCGCTTTCGACCCACAGCCGAAATTCAAACTGAGACACTCCCGACCTCGCGATCGATTGCTTTTTGCCGGCACTTATGCTACTAATCTCGACATGGTGCTGATTTGCGCCAACGACCCGCCCCCGAGGCGGGTTTTTTGTTTCAGGCTTCGGCAGCGCCCTTCCCGCGGTTCAGACGAGCTCGGCTCCGGTAGACCCCATTCTTTCGCCTTTATTGACGGCCATCAGGCGAACGCGTAGCCTCAAACCAATCCGGTTTTCCATGGGCACCTCGGGACTCCGGCAGTTGGCGATTTTGTCCAGGCTCGCCGATCGGGCCGGATCTCGCCGAAGCGGGCGTCTTCAAGCGCGCAAGAGGTGCTGAATGGATATGGTCGACCTCATATTGACGGTTTGCCTGATTGCCAATCCGGGCAATTGCCGAGACGAACATCTCTATTTCGAGAGCCGCGGCTCTCTGGTCCAATGTATGATGCTGGCGCCCAGCGAAATCGCGAAATGGTCGCAGCAACACCCGACCCTCACGGTCAAGCGCTGGAAATGCGCTTTCCCGAACAAGGACCGTGCGATCTGATCGGCGCCCCGGTCTATTACGGCCCCGGGAGGAGACATCATGATGATTTCGCGTCGAGCAACGCTCCGGCTGGCAGCTCTTGGAACAGCCGCGGCTCTTGTCCCAAGGCCGTCCTTCGCCACGACCCCCTCCTTCGCAACGGCCAGGGTTCGCATTGGTGTGCTGAAGTTCGGCACCGTGAGCTGGGCGCTTGACACGCTGAAGCAGCACAAGTTCGACACAGCCAACGGCATCGATCTGCAGATCATCGACTTCGCCGGCGAGGATGCAACCAACGTCGCCATGCTGGCCGGCGCGATCGACATCATCGTCTCCGACTGGCTGTGGGTCTCGCGCCAGCGCTCGGAAGGCGTCGACCTAACATTGGTCCCCTATTCGACCGCCGTCGGGGCGATCATGGTGAAGGAGGCGGCGCCGATCCGCACGATCATCGATCTCAAGGGAAAAAAGACCGGCGTCGCCGGCGGGCCTCTCGATAAAAGCTGGCTGCTGATCCAGGCGCTGGCCAGACGCGATCACGGTCTCGACCTGCCGGCAACCAGCGACATCGTCTTTGGCGCGCCGCCGCTGATTTCGGAAAAGGCGATGCAAGGCGAACTCGATGCGGTGCTCAATTTCTGGCATTTTTGCGCCCGGCTCGAGGCCAACGGCTTTCGTCGGCTGATCGGCGCCGATGATGCGGCGAAAGCGCTCGGGGCCTCGGGCGCCGTATCGGCGCTCGGCTATGTCTTTCATGACAAATGGGCGAACGAAAATCCGGCCGCTATCAGGGGCTTCATCAAGGCTTCGGCGCAGTCCAAGGACTTGCTGGCCAGATCCGACGACGAGTGGCTGCGCCTTGCGCCGATTATCCGCGCACAAGGCAAGGAATTGGCCAAACTGCGTGACCGCTATCGCGAGGGCATTCCGAGACGCCCCGTCGCCGAGGATGCGGCCGACGCGGGAAAACTCTACCGCGTGCTGGCCGAGATCGGCGGCGACAAGCTGGTCGGCCGCGCGCCCGAGATGGCGCCCGGCACGTTCTGGCAGGAGCTGCCGAAATGACCGCACCTGACACCGGCGATCGCCCGCCTGGCGCCGCAGCCGACATCTCCAGCCAATCCGGCCTTGCGGCGGCGCTGACACCCGTGCTGACGGTCGCGGTCTCTCTGCTCGGGCTTTGTCTGCTGTGGGGTCTTGCGGCAAATGCCTGGCCGAGCCGGGCCTTTCCTGGGCCGGGGCGGGTCTGGCAGGTGCTGCTCGCAGAGGCGGCGAACGGCGACCTTTTCTACCATCTCGGCGCGACCCTCGGCCGGGTTGCCGCAGCCTATGTCGTCGCGATGGTCGTTGGCTCGGTCATCGGCGTTCTCCTCGGCAGCCACCGCAGGGCAGACCGGTTCTTCAGCCCCTGGCTGGTCCTGTTTCTCAACATTCCCGCGCTGGTCGTCATCGTGCTTGCCTACATCTGGTTCGGCCTCAACGAGGCGGCGGCGATTGGCGCCGTTGCCGTCAACAAGATCCCCAATGTCGTGGTGACGATGCGCGAAGGCGCCAGGGCGCTTGATCCGAGCTACGGCGAAATGGCCGCTGTCTACCGCTTCGGTCCCCTCGAACGCATCCGCCATGTCCTGCTGCCGCAATTGCAGCCCTATCTTGCCGCCGCCTCACGATCCGGCATCGCCCTCATCTGGAAGATCGTCCTCGTGGTCGAACTGCTCGGCCGCTCCAACGGTGTCGGCTTCCAGATCTATCTTTATTTCCAGCTTTTCGACGTCGCCGCCATTCTTGCCTACACGCTGGCTTTCGTTGCGGTGATGCTTGTCATCGAACTCCTTCTGGTGCAGCCCATTGAACGACATGCAACCCGTTGGCGCCGTCGTCCCGCTTAGGGTCGCCATCGCCGAAAAGACCTTCAGGTCCGCGCAAGGCGTCTCGATCACGGCGCTCCAGAACCTTTCCTTCGAGGTCCGGCAAGGCGAATTCGCCTGTCTGCTGGGACCGTCGGGCTGCGGCAAGACCACGACGCTGCGCATCCTGCTTGGATTGGACAAAGACTTTTCCGGCTCATTTCAACTGCCTGAAGGCGGCTCCAACCGGATCGCCGCCGTGTTCCAGGAGCCGATCTTGCTGCCATGGCGGACGGTGGAGCAGAATGTCAGGCTGGCGCTGCCGAAAAGCCTGAGAACGAAGAATCTCGACGGGCTGTTCGACACGCTCGGCCTCGCCGGCATGCGCTCGCTCTATCCGGCGGAGCTTTCGCTCGGCCTTGCGCGCCGGGCAGCACTTGCCAGGGCCTTCGCCACCGAACCGGCGGTGCTTTTCCTGGACGAACCCTTTGCCTCGCTCGACGAACGGACTGCCGAGCGGCTTCGGCACCTGCTTTTGACCGTGTGGTCGGCGCGGCCTACGACCGCCCTGATGGTAACGCACAATCTCCGCGAGGCGCTGATGCTGTCGGACCGCATCATCGTTCTCGCACAGCGGCCAGCCCATGTGCTCGGCATGTTCGACGTAAGGCTGCCGCGGCAATATCGCAATCCACAGGTGATGAGCGACCTTTTGCGGTCGTTCCACCAAAAATTTCCGGGCGTGGCCTGATCGCCTTACAGTTCGGAATGCATATCGGGGGGAAGCCATGCCGATCGATAGGCTACGACGTAAACTTGTGAATGGCTTCGCCTGCACGGCGGTCAGTGCCGCGATGCTGCCCTGTTGCCCCGGGCGGGCCGCTCTCGCCGCTGCCGGCGGCCTTGAATTCAAGCTCAGGAAAATCGCCGACGGCGTCTTCGCTTTCCAGGGCGTCGATGAATTGATGAGCGCCGCCAACCAGGGCGCGATTTCGAACCTGGGCGTCGTCGTCGGGACCGACGCCGTTGCCGTCATCGACAGCGGCGGCAGCCTGATCGAGGCGAACGCCCTCATCGCCGCGATCGAAAAGATAAGCGCCAAGCCGGTTCGCTACCTGATCAACACCCACATGCACCCCGACCACATCTTCGGCAATGCGGCGTTCCGGGAGATCGGCGCGACCATCGTCGGCCATAACAATCTGCCGCGCGCTCTGGAGGCACGCGGCGCGTTCTACCTGCAAAGCTTTCGCGATCAGATCGGCGACGCGCTCATGAAAGGGATCGAGATCATCCCGCCGACGATGCTGGTCGATGATCGCCTGCAACTTGACCTCGGCGGGCGCATGCTCGAATTGCAGGCATGGAAGGCGGCTCACACCGACAACGACCTGACCGTCTTCGACAGCGCGACCCGCACGCTGTTCGCCGGCGATCTCGTGTTCATAGGTTCCTTGCCGACGCTCGACGGATCGCTGCTTGGCTGGCTGCGCCAGATGGATGCGCTGGCCGCGATCGGCGCCGCGCGCGTCGTGCCGGGTCATGGCCCGGTGCCGGCCGACTGGCCTGAGGCACTGACGGCGGAGCGGCGCTATTTCGAAGTTCTGGCGCGCGATATTCGCAAGGCGATCACCGACGGGGTGCCGCTCAGCGAGGCGGTCAAAACCGCCGGCCTGAGAGAACGGGGCAATTGGCAGCTGTTCGACGACTACAACGAGCGCAATGCAACGGCCGCCTTTGCCGAACTCGAATGGGAATAGATCACACCGACAAGCGCTGGACGTGATCAGGTGGACCGATTTGCCAACACATGGTCGAGGGCTTATCCTTCGACATCGGCCTGGGCACCACCTCTCTGACATTGGTGGAGGCATGAAATGCAGAACCACGCTTACACGAGCCGGCAACTCGCCTTGCCGCTCGCAGCCGTCTTCGCCGCGATCATCCTCGGCACGTTCTTTGGCTCCTCCGGAGCCGGCCACGCCCAGCAAACAACCGCATCTTCGGACAGGATCTGGCAGGATTTGAAAGGCGACGTGTTCGGCGATCGGGCAATTCTGGTCGATACCGGCGTCGTCAGGGTCGAGGCGCCGAAGCGGGCGCAGGATGCCGCGATCGTGCCGGTCGACATCTACATCGACCCGGCCAAGGCGCCCGACGGCATCAAATCCGTCACCTTGATCATCGACGTCAATCCAGCACCGGTGGCGGCGACGTTCCAGATCGGCAAGGACGCCGGCGTGACGCATCTATCGACGCGCGTGCGCGTCAACGACTATTCCTATTTGCGCGCCATAGCAGAGACGCAGGGCGGCGAACTCCACATGGCGCAGACCTTCGTCAAGGCGTCAGGCGGATGCTCCGCCCCGGCGGTCAAGAACCAGGACGAGGCGATGGCGACGATGGGGCAGATGAAGCTGCGCCAATTCCCACCGCAAGAGACGATGACAAAGGCGCAGGAATTGCAGCTGATGATCCGGCATCCGAACAATTCGGGCCTGCAGCGGAATCCACAGACCCAGTATTTCATCCCCGCGCATTTTGTTCAGAAACTGTCGATCTCGCAGGCAGACCGGCCGATCCTCTCGATGGAAGGTGGAATATCGATTTCGGAAGATCCCAATTTCCGGTTCGATTTCACCGCGCACGGCACTGGCGACATCCAGGTCGAAGCGATCGATACCGACGGCAAGGTATTTCGCAATCAATGGCCACTGGAGGCTACAGGACTCTGAAGCCTCGAAATCGCATACAGCGGTTGTCTCCCCCGTCGCCGCTCTTACCAGGGCACGCTCTAAAGCGCGTCGCGTTTGACCGGCCTCATGCGACGCGCTTTAGGTTGTTGTTTTATACATGTCGTTATCGCAAAACCGCTGCACACCCTCGGTTCAAGCCCGAGGGCATGCTTTTGCGCGACATGCATTAAAAGCAGCGCACGTCGGCTTCCGCCTGCGCGCGCTTCAGTTCCGTGCTTGCGGCTTTTGCCGGCGCGCTTTCGCGAAACAGTCCCGAACGCTCCCCTGTCGTCAGGGACATGCTCTTGAAGGTCTCGGCCCTTTCATAATCCTCGAATGGAAGGATCGAGGCGATGACGTCGATCGAGCAGGAACAGTTCTCCAGCGCCTGACGTGTCTGGCCATTCGTCTGCATGCAGCCGAGCACATAGTCGACAATCGTCGCCGTCGGATAATCTCCGGCGGCGCCGGCCGGATTTGCGAAGGCCAGGGCCGATGCAAGCAACAGCGGCAAGGTCGAAAAGCCGACATATCTGAGCATGGGGAACCCTCCGATTGGCCTGGACGCGATAGATCGAGCCCGATGGATCGAGACAGGATCACCGCACCAGTTGGCCTCGTGCCACCACGCCCGTCAAGTTCTCATGCTCACCGTATAGTACCAAAGGAGCAGGGCCGCACCGGCCGGCAAAAGGCCTCCCCGACAGCACGAACATCCGCTCCGAATCCTGGTGTTGACCTTCATTTCATGTCTCCTCCACTATCGGTATCCGGAGCGACGCGCGCATACTTAAAGCCATACGCTCCAACGAATATTCCCAAATAAAAATCAATACATTTCGCCCAAAAAATACGCAAAATTCGGCGACTTATATAAATCTCGCTTCATTCACAGTCGAACAATAGCTTTCTGTCTGGGTTTTTTCATATCTATTTCTCTATATTGCAGTGCAACATAGACGGAAGTGATTTTTCTTGCCTTCCGCCTGGGGATGACATAGCTTCATCCTGTTTCCGGCTTCAAGGGCGTCACCGTCATTAGGGAGCGGCGACAGTCTTTCGTAGGCCAAGTGGGATGGGCAGTAACGGTGCCCTCTGCTCATTCGGCTTAGGTCGTGACACGCTGCCGGAAATACTTCCCCCACATGAATCGCTTGGGCAAGCCCTCGTGGGCTCGACGGACGATTCGTCATTGTGAACCCTGGGAGGACTTTGATGCGTGTACTTGCGAAAACTGCCTACCTACTAACGACCGCGGCGCTCATGTCGTTCGGCGCGGTCCACATGACGTCGGCCAATGAAGAACTGATGAAAATGGCCGAAAACCCCAAGGACTGGGTGATGCAGACGGGTGACTACGCCAACACCCGCTTTTCCAAGCTAAACCAGATCACCAAGGACAATGTGAAGAACCTGCAGGCCAAGTGGAGCTTCTCCACTGGCGTGCTGCGCGGCCATGAAGGCGGGCCGCTGATCATCGGCGATGTGATGTACGTCCACGCGCCGTTCCCGAACACCGTCTATGCTCTCGATCTCAACAATGACGGAAAGATCCTCTGGAAATACGAGCCCAAGCAAGACCCGAATGTCATTGGAATCATGTGCTGCGACACGGTCAATCGTGGCGTCGCCTATGGTGATGGCAAGATCATTCTCAACCAGGCCGACACCACCGTCGTCGCACTCGACGCCAAGACCGGCAAGGTCGTTTGGTCAGTCAAGAACGGCGACCAGACCGACGGCGGAAAGGGCGAATCCGGTACGTCAGCACCCGTAGTCGTCAAGGACAAGGTGCTCGTCGGCGTCTCCGGCGCTGAATTCGGCGTTCGCGGCTGGCTGGCCGCCTACAATCTGGCAGATGGCAAGCTCGCCTGGAAAGCCTATTCGGAAGGTCCGGACGCAGAAACCCTGATCGATCCCGAGAAGACCACCCATCTCGGCAAGCCTGTCGGAAAGGATTCCGGCACGAACACCTGGGAAGGCGAGCAGTGGAAGACAGGCGGCGGCACGACATGGGGATGGTATTCCTATGATCCCAAGCTGAACCTGGTTTATTATGGTACCGGCAATCCCTCGACATGGAACCCGGTCCAGCGCCCAGGCGACAATCGCTGGTCGATGACGATCATGGCTCGCGATGCGGATACCGGTGTTGCCAAATGGCTCTACCAGATGACCCCGCATGACGAGTGGGACTTTGACGGCGTCAACGAGATGATTCTCGTCGACGGCATGGAGGTCAACGGCGCCAAGCACGACGTGCTGGTGCATTTCGACCGCAATGGCTTTGCCTACACCATGGATCGCGCCAGTGGCGAACTTCTCGTCGCCAAGAAATACGATCCGGCAGTGAACTGGGCGACGGAAGTCAACATGGACCCCAACAGCGACCAGTATGGCCGCCCGCAGGTCGTGGCCAAATATTCGACCCAGGCGAACGGCGAAGACACCAACTCGACGGGCATCTGCCCGGCAGCGCTTGGAACCAAGGACCAGCAACCGGCGGCCTATTCGCCGAAGACCGGGCTGTTCTACGTGCCGACAAACCATGTCTGCATGGACTATGAGCCTTACAAGGTGAGCTACACTGCCGGCCAGCCTTATGTGGGCGCCACCGTGTCGATGTATCCTCCCCCTGGTGGTGACGGCAACATGGGCAACTTCATTGCCTGGGATGCTGCCAAGGGCGAGATCGTCTGGTCGAAGCCCGAGAAGTTCTCGGTGTGGTCGGGCGCGCTGGCAACCGACGGCGACGTCGTCTTCTACGGCACGCTCGAGGGCTACATCAAGGCGGTCGATCATGACGGGAATGAACTCTACAAGTTCAAGACCCCGTCCGGCATCATCGGCAACATCACGGCCTACGAGCATGGCGGCAAGCAGTACATCGCCGTTCTGTCCGGCGTCGGCGGATGGGCCGGTATCGGTCTGGCAGGTGGACTGCTTTCGCCCGATAACGCCGCTGCCTGGCATGGCGCCGTCGATCAGGGTCGTGAGCAAGGCGACGAGACCGCGGTCGTTGGGACTGCTGGTCTGGGAGCGGTCGGTGGCTACGCAGCACTTGCCGACTACACGACGCTGGGCGGCCAGCTCACCGTCTTCGGTCTCCCGGACTGATACTCGGGAACCTTAGGCACGCCTCGGGTCTTGTGAAAAAGACCAAGGCTTGAAAAGCGAGAGCCCGGATCACCGGGAAGCCAGGACCGGGCTCTCGATTTCGCCGCGCACCCAAAACATCGATCAATGCCGCTTCACGACTGCAAACCCGTGTCCGTGGCAAATGAAGGAAGAGTCTGAATGTCCGTTCGCATTGTAATTGCCGCTCTCGCTCTGGCTCTGCTGCCTCTGGCAAGCTCAAGTCTCGCGCAGGCCTCGGACAGCGCGGAAAAAGCCAAGGCGGTGACGGAAGAGGACGGCAAGCATTTGGATGCGGAGGGTAATCCGACCTACAAGATCGAAAAAGGGACCGTCGATTGGTATACGTTCAGCGGTTACCGCCGGTACCACTCCGATTGCCATGTCTGTCACGGACCGGACGGCACAGGTTCGAGCTATGCGCCGGCCTTGGTCAACAGCCTGAAAACCATGGATTACGCCACGTTCCTCTCGATCGTCGCCGAAGGCCGCAAGAATGTCGGCGGCGGCAAGGAGAATGTCATGCCCGCTTTTGGCGACAACAAGAACGTCTATTGCTACATGGATGATCTCTACGTCTATCTGCGTGCCCGCGCCGACGGTGCGGCGCCCCGCGGCAGGCCGCCGAAGAAATCAAACAAGCCACAGGCAGCGAAGGATGCCGAAGCATCCTGTATGGGTGGATGATATGTTTGGCCGTGATGCGTTGAAGCTGCGTTTTGTCCTGCCGATGCTCGGCGCACTCGCCCTGCTGCCTTCGAACGCCCAGGCGCAGGACGCCGGCCTTGGTGCCGCGGGAGAACTGGTCGACCCCGACATTCTGCGCGTCTGCGCCGATCCTTCGAACATGCCCTTCACCGACGAGAGCGGCGAAGGCTTCGAAAACAGGCTGGCCGAACTGGTTGCCGCAAAAACCGGCCGGAAGTCCGTCGCCTATACATGGTTTCCTGTTGTCGCTGGCTTCGTGCGCAACACGCTGGCGGCCAACCGATGCGACATCATCATGGGTTACGCTCAGGGCGATGAGCTGGTGCAGAACACCAACGCCTACTATCGCTCCTCCTATGTGCTGGTGCACCCGAAGGGCAACGGCATGGAAGGCGTCGAGACGATCGAGGATCCGAAACTCACCGGCAAGAGGATCGGTGTCGTCGAAAGCACGCCGCCGACTGCCAACATGGCCGCCAACAAGCTCTTGCGAACGGCAAAGATCTATCCGCTGGCGGTGGATACGCGCCTCACCGCTTCCATGGGGGAGGTCATGATCAAGGACATGCTCGCCGGCAAGATCGATGCGGCTGTCATGTGGGGACCGATGGCAGGCTACTATGCCAAGGAACTCGGCGCCGATCTCACGATCGTTCCGCTGGTGAAGGAAAAAACCGGCTCGCGCATGTCCTACCGCATCACCATGGGCGTGCGTCCATCCGACCAGGAATGGAAGCGGACACTCAACCGGGTGATCAGGGAAAACCAGGCGGAGATCAACAGAATCCTGCTGGACTACAATGTGCCGCTGATCGACGAACACGATAATCCGATCACGCAATGACGAAACCGTTATGACGGGAAAGGAGACGATTTTGCTGGTCGCTGCGGGCCTTCTGGGTCTGACCCAACCGATGTGGGCTGGCTATGTCGCCGAGCCCGGCGGCTACCGGATGGACGAATATCGGGCGCCGGTGCCGCAGACGCTGCGGGGCGCAAGCGTGGTGACGACGGCAGAGGCGGAGGCGCTGTGGCGGGAGAAGAAGGCGGTGTTCTTCGACGTCATGCCGAACACGCCGAAGCCGGCCAATTTGCCGGCAGGAACGATTTGGAGAGACACGATCAGAAAGGATATCCCAGGCAGCACCTGGCTGGCCAATGTCGGTTACGGCGCTATCTCCGAGGAGACCGCCAGCTATTTTCGCCAAGGCCTCGCGGCGGAAGCCGGTCCCGACAAATCGCGCGCTATTCTGTTCTATTGCATGACGAATTGCTGGATGTCCTGGAATGCCGCGAAACGGGCAGTCGAGTGGGGCTACAGTTCGGTGATCTGGTATCCGCCCGGCGCCGATGGATGGGAGCGTGCAAACCTTCCGCTGGAGGAGAAGAAGCCTTACGTGATCAGCAATTGAAGCATGAGCATTGTTATTTTCGATCGTCTTGTTTTTCGAGTTTCAGAACCTACCGTTTCATTTGTCCATTTTGAGAGCTGATGGACGAGCCATTGCAATGGTGCCCAGCAATGGTTGACTGAGAAAAAGATCGGCCCCTTCGGGCTGGTAGAAGAGGAGAAATGCCATGAAGAAGAGCTGGACGAAACCGACCATGTGCCAGGTTGCTGCGGGCTTCGAAATTTCGCGGTATCTGCCTGCTGAAATTCCTCCCAAGAAGTAGGCCGCAGTGGTGCGTGTCCCTGGCAACGGGGACACGCACTGCGTTGCCGCGCGAGGTTTTCGGGAAAGGCTTTGCCGCGTTCAATACGGGCGCGAAGCCATTCGCGGTCCAAAACTTGTTGTTGGTTGAACAAGCCGCAGAGCGGGCATTGCAATGCGCTTGAAAATCATCGGCTCAGCGGCAGGCGGCGGCTTTCCGCAATGGAATTGCAACTATCGCCTGAGCCGCGCGGCTCGCACCGGGATGGCTTGCGTGCATTCGCGAACCCAATCAAGCATCGCCGCGTCAGTGGATGGGGCCGGCTGGGTGCTCTTCAACGCCTCGCCCGATATTCGCCAGCAGATTGCGCAAACGCCTGAATTGCAGCCCGCGCATGATGCGCCGCTGCGTTCGACGCCTATCCGTGCGGTTGTGCTGACCAATGCCGATGTCGATCATGTCGCCGGCCTGCTCAGCCTGCGTGAGCGGCAGCCTTTTGCCATCTACGCAACGACACAGGTTCTGGCGACGCTGGAGGCGAATTCGATTTTCAATGTTCTCGATCCGGCGCTCGTGCCGCGACGCATCTTGCCGCCGGCGAAAGAACTGGCGATCTGCGATGCAGACGGCAACGAAACCGGCGTGATTGTCGAGAGCTTTCCCGTGCCCGGAAAGATAGCGCTCTATCTCGAGGAAAGAAGCCAGCCGGATGCCAATTTCAGCTCCGAGTCCGGCGACACGATCGGCGTCCGTATCACTGGCGCCGGCAGTCGCGGCTCCGTCTTCTATATCCCGGGCTGCGCGCGCATCGATGCGACCCTGCGCACGCGTCTAGCCGATGCCGCCTGCCTCCTGTTCGACGGCACGGTCTATACCGACGACGAGATGATCGCTGCCGGCGTCGGCCAAAAAACCGGGGCGCGCATGGGGCATCTGGCAATGTCGGGAGACGCGGGTTCGATCGCCGGCTTGGCCGATGTAAGTGTCGGCCGCCGTGTCTTCGTCCACATCAACAACACCAACCCCGTTCTGAACGAGAATTCCACCGAACACGCAGCGGTGAAAGCGGCCGGCTGGGAAGTCGCCCGCGACGGGATGGAGATGGAATTTTGAGTGATTTCCATGACGCGGCCAGGAACGGCCTGTCCTCCAGCGAGCTCGAAGCGGTGCTGCGTCAGGTCGGTGCCGAGCGCTATCACAACCGCCATCCTTTCCATCACAGGATGACGAGCGGTGCGCTGTCGCGGACCGAGATGCAGGCCTGGGCGCTGAACCGCTATTGCTACCAGGCTGTCATCCCGCGCAAGGACGCCATGATCCTCGCACATGCCGAGGACCCGGCGTTTCGCGCCGCCTGGCGCAAACGCATCGAGGACCATGACGGCGAGGACGGCTGGAGCGGCGGTATCGCGCGCTGGCTGCATCTGGCGACCTCGCTCGGCCTCGATGCCGATGCGGTGAAGAGCGAAAGGCTGGCGCTGCCGGCGACACGTTTCGCGGTCGGCGCTTACCTCTCCTTTTGCACGAACCGGACGCTGTTCGAGGCGGTCGCATCGTCGCTGACCGAGATGTTCTCGCCGCTCATCATCGGCGAGCGGGTCCCGGCGATGCTGGCCAAATACGATTACATCACCGAGGATACGCTGGCCTATTTCAGCCGGCGGCCCGAACAGGCCTCGCGCGACGCCGACTTCGCCCTCGCCTACGTGCTCGGCCATGCCGACACGGCGGAACGCCAGCAGCAGGCGATCGATGCGCTGGTGTTCAAATGCGATATACTGTGGGCCATGCTCGACGCGCTTCAACACGCTTATGCCGAGCCGGGAAACATCCCGCCCGGCGCCTTTCGCCCGGAGGCAGCCCGATGATGGCGCTGCGCGAAAGAGCCCTGGTGTCGCCGCAGTCGGTGCCATCGCTGCCGAAGCACGTGCGCATACAATACGACCCCGTGCGGCAGGCGTTCGCCGTGCTTTCGCCGGAAAAGGTATTTTGGCCGAACGGTATCAGCCTCGATATATTGCGCCGCTGCGATGGACGGTCCACGGTCGGCCACATCATTGCCGGCCTTGCCGCGGATTATGACGCCGAACAGGAGGCCGTGGCGACCGACGTCGTCGCCTTCCTGCAGGAATGGTCGGACAAACTGCTGGTGAAGCTATGAGCGAGCCCCTTCTCCCTCCGATCGGCATGCTGGCGGAACTGACGCATCGCTGCCCGCTGCAATGCCCTTATTGCTCCAATCCGCTCGAATTGCTGAAGGCCAATCGCGAACTCGATACACAGACCTGGCTCGACCTGTTCTCGCAGGCGGCCGATCTCGGCGTTCTCCAGGTGCATCTGTCGGGCGGTGAACCGACGCTGCGCCGCGACCTCGAGCAATTGATCGCCGGGCTTTCGGCGCGCGGCGTCTACACCAACCTGATCACGGCCGGCGTCGGCATTGCCGAGGGCCGCATCGAGGCGTTTGCCGAAGCCGGCCTCGACCATCTGCAGCTGAGCTTTCAAGGCGCACGTCCGGCGACCACCGACCGTATCGGCAACCACAAAGGCGGCCACGAAAAGAAGTTGGAGACGGCACGCCGCGCGCGCGCGGCCGGCCTGCCGCTTACCATCAACGCGCCGATCCATCGCCACAACATCGAGGAGGTGCCGGAATTCATCGATCTGGCCCTTTCGCTGGGCGCGGAGCGGCTCGAGATCGCCAACGTGCAGTACGCCGGCTGGGCGCTGACCAATCGCGATCAACTGATGCCCGAGCGTGCTGCGGTCGACCGGCAGGCGGAGATCGTCGCGGCGGCTCGCGAACGGCTCACCGGCATCATGAACATCGATTTCGTCCCGCCGGATTATTTCGCTATCTATCCCAAGCCGTGCATGGGCGGCTGGGCGCGCGACGCGTTCATGGTGACGCCGGACGGCACCGTGCTGCCATGCCATGCCGCACAGACCATCCCGTCGCTCAGCTTTGAGCGTTTCGGACCGCGCACCCTGGCCGAGATCTGGACCGATTCGCCGGCATTCAACGCCTTTCGCGGCACCGACTGGATGCAGCAGCCCTGTCGCAGCTGCGAACGGCGCGAGATCGACTGGGGCGGCTGCCGCTGCCAGGCGATGGCGATCGCCGGCGATGCCGCCGCGACGGACCCGGCTTGCGCGAAATCGCCGATCCATGCGCGCATGGCAATGCTGATCGACGAAGCCCAGCGTGCTGCGGCAGTTCCTTCGCACGACGAACCATTCGTCTACCGGCGCATCGGCGTCGTCACCGAGCCCGCCTGACGCGTTGTTCTATTCCACGGTCTCGCGCTCGCGCACCGCATCGGCGAAAGCCAGTGCATCGCGATTGATCGCGACATTGTGCACGCGGAAGATCGAAGCGCCCTTCAACCGCAGGATGACGCTGGTCGCCGCTGTGCCGACATCCCGCCCCTCGTCAGTTCCGCCGACCAGGTGACGGGCAAGACGCTTGCGTGACGTGCCGACCAGCAATGGAAAACCGAGAGCGCGCAATTCACCGAAGCGAGCCATAAGCTCAAGGTTTTCCTCTCCGTCCTTGGCGAAGGCGAAGCCCGGGTCCAGCACGATCCGGTCGTCCGGGATGCCGGCGTCGCGCGCGATCTCCAGCGATCTGTTCAGGAACAGGAATTGGTCGGCGATCACATCCGCCAGTTTTTCACGGTCGCGCCCGGTGTGCATGATGACGAGGCCGGCGCCGGTTTCCGCCGCGACCTGCGCGATGTCGGGTTCGCGCTGCAGGCCATGCACGTCGTTGACGATATGTGCGCCCGCCGCGACCGCCAGACGCGCCGTCTCGGCTCGATAGGTGTCGACCGAAACCAGGCTGCCGCCGTCGGACGACAGCGCCTCGATGACCGGCAGGATGCGCGCTTGTTCCTCGCGCGCCGAAACGGCGCCGGCGCCGGGCCGGGTGGATTCGCCGCCGACATCGATGATCGCGGCGCCTTCGCCGATCATGCGCCGCGCCTGCTGCAGCGCCCGCTCCGGCCGAGCGAATTCTCCGCCGTCGGAAAAACTGTCCGGCGTGACGTTCAAAATCCCCATCAGCAACGATTTCGCGCCAATGTCGAGATGTCGTCCATGAGCAAGGCGCCAGCGCTTCATGCATCAACCTTTTGTCATATCAGAAGCCATTCGCGACACGATTGTCACTCACACGGGTCCGGTTTCCCCATCTACCTATGCTCGCGAAACATCAAGGAGCGTAGTAATGACCAAGGAAACGATCAGCTTTATCTACACGACCTATATTGTCTCGACACCGGGAAAGGTGTTCGAGGCCATAACGAAACCAGACCTCGCACGGCGCTACTGGGGCCACGAGAACGTCTCCGACTGGAAGCCCGGTTCGAGCTGGGAGCATGTCCGCGCCAATGATGAACGGACCGTCGAACTCGTCGGCAAGGTCGTCGAGGTCTCCCCGCCGACCCGTCTCGTCATCACCTGGGCAAACGCTTCGCAGGCGTCTGATCCGGCGAGCTACAGCCGGGTGACCGTCGAGCTCGAGGAATACGAGGCCATGGTCCGGCTGACCGTCACCCATGACGAACTCGAAGCCGGCAGCGGCATGGCGAACGGCATCAAAAAGGGTTGGCCGATCGTCCTCTCCAGCCTGAAATCCTTCCTCGAAACGGGTCA
The DNA here is from genome assembly GCF_055901575.1 of Mesorhizobium sp. WSM4842. Classification (NCBI taxonomy): domain Bacteria; kingdom Pseudomonadati; phylum Pseudomonadota; class Alphaproteobacteria; order Hyphomicrobiales; family Phyllobacteriaceae; genus Mesorhizobium; species Mesorhizobium sp. WSM4842. The sequence continues at coordinate 3,005,078 of NZ_CM148372.1, read as the reverse complement.
GGCGATCGATGTCTTCGCCAAGCCGCGCGCGTCCGAACTGGCAGCCTGAACCCGGGAACTAGGAGCCGAGCAGATGAGCACTCTCTACACCGGCGGATGCGCGTGCGGCGCGGTCCGCTACGAGGCAAAGGCAGCCCCGATCTTCGAAAACCACTGCCAATGCCGCGACTGCCAGAAAAGAAGCGGCACCGGTCACGGATCCTATCTGACGTTTCCGTCGCGGGCGGACGTGACGATCACCGGCGTGACGACGGACTGGCGTGTCGCGGCGGACAACGGGAATGAGAAAATCCATTCCTTCTGCCCGGTCTGCGGAACGCCGACACACTTGACATACGCCGCCATGCCGGACGTGATCACGGTCCATGCCGCAAGCCTTGACGATCCGGGCCGGTTCAATCCGACCGTGGTGACCTACGGTATCCGGGCCTTCCCCTGGGACAAGATGGAAACCGGGCTGACGACCTTCGAGAAGATGCCATCAGGGTAACCGGCCGGCGGCAGGGCGGACGCGCACTATCTTCAGGAGGCGGATCTGCGCCCACCGCGGGCACGGGTCGGCCGGTGAGCTAGGCAGACCTCGATGACTGCTCCGCATCACGGTGACAGTGCACTTTTTGCCCCGCTTGGCTGTCGCTGTGTGTGGATTGAAGGCATGGCTCGACTTACAGGCCGCACCGCCGGAGGCAAAACCGACTCCGCTCGTGCTCGCGTACGTGGAGCCGATCTCGGAGCCAATTTGGGACACCGTTTCCGGCTATTCAGTAGAAATGTTCGTTAATAAACCTCCGAGTGTTGCTCTCGACGGCGCGTTTCTCAGGTTGTTCGGTTCGCCAAGCAGTGGCATACAATTCGTGGCAGCTTGGGGTAAACGCCACAGATGGCACTTTTTCGTTATCTTAGTGACGACGCATTTCTGATCTTCTCACGCAAATTCCGGTTCCTCTACGAGGCGGCGTTACTGGACACCTACGAGCGTTTCTTCTCTCGTGGAGCGTCCTTCCCCACCCCCCAGGAGGTCGTCCATGCAATCTACGATCTCATCAAGAGAATGCCCGAGCTTCTTGCCGAGGGCGACGACGTTGGCGAAGGCCTGCCTGACCTAGTGTCCAAGCGTCGTCGGCGCCTGAAGTTCGCTGGCGAGGCGAACGAGGCTGCGGAGGCAGCGTTGCGGGTCGCGAGCGTTGCCTACCAGAAACTGCTCCAGACCGGTTGGCTCGAAGAGGAAGAATATGGGCTAAGGGTGACGGTAGATATGCCCATGGGAGCAAGCTTGGTCATGCAGCTCCTGTCCAGCCTGAAATCCGACGTGAGTCAGCGCTTCGGCGGCGTCGTTGTCAACGTGAAGCAGAGTCTGGAACTAGCGGCGAGACTCCAGCCGGGCTCTTCCGGAAAGGAGGCCGTGGATGCTGCATATGCCGTAGTGCAGGCTAGAGAACAGGCCACCGCCTTTCTTAAAACGCTCAGGGCAATCCTATCCGACCTGAGGCGCATTCGCCGTACCATCATGGAATCGCGGAGCATGCGCGAGAGAGTGGACGCCTATTTTCGAGAATTCATCGGCGAATTGGTTCTGAAGGACTTCCAAGCGATCCACACTTTCAACCACCCCTTTAGGTTCAAGGATCATATCCTCGATCTTGCCCGCGACATTTCTCTCGATCCTGGAACCATGAGGACGATCGCTTCGGGGTATGTTGAGAACGGAATGGCCGATACACTTGAGAATGGGCTCAGAATAGCTGAGACCGATCTTCTATCTATCCAGGAGGTCTTTGATGGGATCGGTGAGATGTTCGATCGAATCGCCGTCTTCCGGCGGCAGTTGGAACAGCGTCTCCGGAACACGGTCAAGTATGCGGAGCAAGGGAGCGGTGGTATTTCAAGCCGGGCCTCGCAACTCGTGCGCCGGCTCCACAAGGTGATGGACCAGCGCCCCGCTCTCTCTGAATTCGCGTGGGTTCCCCTGCCGGTCGAACCGATGCATACGCCGTGGTCGGAAAGGCATCTCGCGCAACCGCGGCAATCCCGCAAGGCCTTGGAGTCAATGGCGGTTCCACCCAAATTGGTGGATCCATTGCTGGCGCTGCGTAAAAGACTCAAGAAGGAGTACATGGAAAGAATCGTTCCGGACGAGAGTCGATTGCTCCAATGGCTGCATGAGAACGTCCCTCTTGCGGTGACGAAAGAGGCGCGCTTCCTTGAGATCGAAGACGTGGACTCATTCATTGCATTCGATGCGATCCGAAGGTTCACCAAGCCGGGCGATATTCCGCCCTCTATCGCGGTGGCGTTTGAGATCGTGGATGACTCTGACGGACCGCAGCACGATAGCGATTGGATCAGGTGCGGGAATTTCCTTATCCGGAGAAGGTCTGTCCCGGCTGGAGGCGTCGATGCTGGCTGAATTCGAAGAAGTAGAGGCCCGATTCGGTGCGGACAAGGGCGCCGATCTTCGCAAGGCGTGCCGATACCTCCTGCGTCATCAGTTCGTGTATTCGGGCGACCGGGGCGTGGCAACAATCTATGATGTAATTATGGATAGTCGCTTCAGAAGACTGATTGACGGATTCTTTGACTGCATCGGCTACCGCGTCCACCGCGAGCAAGAGGAACAGTGGGTGGGGATCGTGCTCTGTGACGAAGAGATGTCGTCAACGCCAAAAATGAAGGCTGATGAGACCATCGTTCTCCTGGTGGCGGCGGCTCACTGGCAGGACGAAGCGAACCAGGGCAACGTCGAGGAGCGCGCGACGGTCTTGACCACGTTCAACGTTCTTTACGAGAAGTACAGGGAAATGGCCGAAAGAGGCACAAAGATACTGGTGCCCCAGTCAAGGTTCCAAGATGTTCTTGAGGATCTTGCTGCACGCAACCTGATCTGGCTTGGAGAGTTCGACCGTGCCCTTCAGGATAGGGAGGTGGTGGTCCGGCCGATAATCAAGCTTGTTTCCGGATCCGACGCGCTGAAGCGAATTGAGGAGCAGGTTGCGCTGGAAGACTATGAGCCTCGCCAGTTAACTCCTGTTGCGGAAAATGCCCAATGATGGAACTCGTGCATCTCGCGCTTGTGAACTGGCATGCGTTCAACGTCGAAGATATCCCGGTTTCTGGCCACGTCGGTTTCCTCGGTGAAAACGCCTCGGGCAAATCAACAATTCTCGACATGATCCAGGTGGTGCTCACCGGCGCTAGCGGACGCTACATGAACCTCAACCCAGTCGCTGGTGAGAGTCGCCGCAGAAGCGGTCCGAGGCGCACGGTACAGGGGTACTGCCTCGGTGCCCATGGAGAGGGTGATTTTCGGCGCGAATTCTGCCTTACCTACGTGACTATCAGTTTTCGCGACGCCGATGGAGTGAAACCCGACTTGACGGTAGGCCTCGCCATGGAGGCGAGGAAGACACAGCCAGCCGAAACTGTACTCGGCCGGTTCGTCGTCCGCGGCAAAATATTGAAGGCGACGGATTTCCTGCGTGAGCGGGAAGGACGGCAAGAATTCGCGCAATGGGAGGAAGTCAGGCAATCCTTGGAGAGAGAATGCGGTGGCGGCTTCGTGAATCATCGCGACAGCGCCACGGACCACATCCGCGAGTACATGCGCGACCTGGTTCCAAGATCGGCGCCGACCTCGGGAAACGCCGCCGCACTTGCAAAGGCAATTGTGAACGGCATGACTCTTAACCAAGGCCTGTCCGCAACTGACTTCGTTAGGAGCTACATCCTCGAGGAGTCGCCCATGAAGATTGGTGAACTGCGAGAGTCACTGAAGACTTACCGGCAAGTCAACCAGACCATCAAGAACATGCGTGAGCGCGCGAGCCGGCTGAAGGTCGTCAAAGCGCGTGCGGAAGAATTTAGGAATTCTCTCAACGAACATGACGAGGAGGATTGGATTAGTCGCAAGGCGAGGTATCTAGCGGCCTCGGCGGCAATGCGGGCACTTGAAGAAGAGATCAAGGAAGCCGAGGCATCTTTGCTAGCCGAGAGCGAGGAAATCATCGACCTGAACCACTCGATGACGGAGGCGAACCAGGATGTGCATCGCATCATAAAGCAGATCGAAGCGATCAAAGCGAGGACGGGCATCGACGATCTGAAGAAGATGGCAGACAGCCATTCCTACTCCGCCACAGATTGCCTCAAGCGGGTTTCCGAGCGAATGAAGCACATGCAGCGGGTCGCCGCGGCGGCCGAAGCACTCGGAAAGGGTGAAGTAAGCTCCCGCGAATTGGCGGCTCATGCCTCCGCGCTGGCCGAGGCCGTCAGGCGTGGCAATACGGAAGCAACGGCGGTCATCGAACAAGCCCTCTTGGCATTGCTCCCCATCATCGCCGAGAGGATTGGGAGAGCGCGCAGCGAGGCGGAAGCGACTTTGCATACCAAAACTGAGGACGTCGGTAAGCTGTCTCGGTCTGTCGGGGCGGCCGCTTCCGGTTCACGGGATTCTCACCTCGGCGACCATACCCGCGAGATGATGAGGCTCTTTCGCATGTCCGGGATGATTCCGAGGGCGCTTTGCGACATCATTGACCTTACCGACAAGGATTGGGCGCAAGCGGCTGAAGGTCTTCTCGGTCGGGACAGGGAGGCGATCTTCGTCGATCGCGATCACATCCACGGGGCAACGACCATCCTGAGGGAAAATAGACGGGAGCTCCGCCAGGCGTCCTTGGTCAGCCTAAACAAGCTGGAGCGATACCAAGGTCCGGCCCAAGCAGGTTGGTTCCCATCTCTTTTCAGGTCCGATGACAAAGACGCGCTCGCCTTCCTGCAGCGCCGATATGGCAATGTGCGGCTGGCCCGCACCATGGATGGATTCAATCAGCCCGGCCGCGCCCTTATGGCTGACGGCCTGTATGATGATGGGCTGGTACGAGGGACCCGACTGGAGGAAGCCTCCCGCCTCAAGATCGGCAAGACGGCCCAGGAGCAGCTGCTCCTCGAGCAGAAGAGGCGTTTGGAGGAATTGCAGGAGGAAATCGAAACCCTGTCCCAGCGCAGGCGCGTCCTTTCCGAGGTTGACCGCTCCGCTGCCATCTTGGCTTCGACTGCGGACGGCGAGACAGTGGTAGGCTTACTTGCAAGGGCGCAGGAGCAGGAGGAGTTGGCACAAGAGGCTCGGTCGAGGTTGGAGGCGGTGGATCAGAGCGACGTCAAGCGCCTTTACGAACTTGAGGAGAAGAAGAAAGTTCAACAGGCCTACATTCAGGCCAGGAACGGCGAGCTCACGTCGATCCAGAAGAGGCAAGGAGCCTATCAGAAACAGGCCGAAACCGCGAGAAAGACACTCGATAGCCTTACGAGCCAAGAGGGATCGCGCCATTCGCGGAACCTCGCCCGCCGCCTGTTCCACTATAGTTGGCGCCTGACGGCCGCAGTGCCCGCCAACCGCAGGTATAGGGAGCGGATGGCGGATAAACAGATCCCAAGCTTTTCATCGAACCGCTACGCAGCATTGGCCGGGATCCATCGTGCGATCGGGCAGCGCGCGGAGGACCGCTCCAAGCAAGCTAGGGACAGAATGATGGAGGCCGATAGAGGTGTGCGGGCCGCTATGAGGAGCTACTTTGACATCGCCCCCTTGAGTTCTCTGGTCGGGGTAGAAAGTGAGATCCTCAAGGACATCCTACCATGGGCAGAAGCCACGATTCGCGACATCGAAGAGAACGAGCTCACACGGCATGAAGCGTTGGCGAATGAAGCTTCCGAGCGGGCCTCATCCATCTTTCGCGGCGAGTTCGTCAACTCCCTCCATTCGCGCGTCTCTAAGCTTAAGAGAGATATCGACGCGCTGAACCATAGCTTGCGTAATCACACGTTCCACGGCGAGCGATATTCGTTCAGCAGGACGCAATTGGCTCAGTATGCGCCCATCCTGAAAGCGGTCGAGATTTACGTGACGTCCGAGGATGCATTGGAACTTCTGTTCAAGGGCGAAATTCCCGAAGACTCCCCCCACAAACCCGTGCTCGATGAGGTGAAGCGCATCCTGGAGCATCCCGACACCGACTTTGACAGTTTTGAGGACTATAGGAACTTCTTCGTATTCGAGATCCATATGGAGAACCTTGATACCGGACACAAGACACGCTGGGAAACTCGTCGCGGAACGGGCTCCGGAGCCGAGCAACAAGTCCCGCTTTACGTTGCCATCGGTGCCTCGCTGGCTTCCGTTTACGGAACCGCCGAGGGGAGATTTGGATCGCGTCTTGGAATGGCCCTTGCCGTCTTCGACGAAGCCTTTGCCAAGCTCGACGGAAAGAACCAGCGGCAGATGATGAGGTTCTATGAGAGCCTTGGCCTGCAGGTGATTGTGGCTGCGCCACCTGAGCGGCGGCCTTCCTTGCTCGGTTACATGCATGCCATCGTCGAGGTAGACAATATTGGCAACGGGCAGTCGGAGACGACAGTAGTTCAAGTGAGGGAAAGGGCCCGCAAGGAGCTGCTGCGGATCAACCCAGAGCTCATGGACGATGAAGCGTTGCGCAGGATGGCAGCGGAGTGAGGTTCACCGATCCGAGTGCCCTTCTCTCTCATCTCCTGGACAGGCACGAGGATGATCGAGCGGGCGCACGCGCTTATCCGGACAACGCTGCTTTTTCGAGCGTAGTTGAGGCCGACCGCTTCCGGAAGAAGTTGGAGGAGGCAAGTCGGGCGGGAGCGGTCGAGCTTCGGATGGATAAGGGGCGGCGAGCCGGCGAGGTCAAATTCGTGCGCATCGCTGACGTGGAGAGACTCTATCGTTTCCTCGAACGAATTCCTTCCGGTGAACGCTCTGCCTCAGCGCTCGATGAACTTTTTCGTCGTGCAGAGCTGTCCACCCCATTCGCAGAGCAGGGTCGAGAAGCTGCGGGGGCCTGGTCCAGGAATCGGAAGTGGGCAGGCATCGCTCCCGGCGACATTGGTTCGCTCGCGCAGGCGCTTATCCTCGCACAAGCGATTCACGCACAACAACATTCCGGACTGGACTATCGCACGTTCTCCAGGCGGACTGTGTCAGACAGTAAGGCATTGGAACGGCTGGAGGCATCGGTCGTAAGGGCCTTGCGTGGCGCGGTTCCAAATATTCCGGAGGGCGCAACTCCCCGCGAGGCGCTGGGCGCTCTCGGACTAGAAAAGGTGTCTCCACCCCTCCTCCTTTCTGGCCCCATCACCTTTGGGGCGCACCAACCGGACGCTTCCTTCCTTGGCTTCCCAGCCGATGCAATCGACACTGTCGACTTCAGCCGCATGCCGGAGTACGTCCTCGTGGTTGAAAACTACACGAGTTTCGTCAGACACGTGACTGAGGCAGACCCGGATCGGCGAGGACTCGTCCTTTACGGAGGCGGCTATCCGTCGGCGGGAATCCAGAAAGCGTTTGGTTTGATTGCCCGCCGCTTACCAGACGAGGTTCCGTTTTACCACTGGTCCGACATTGACCCTGATGGCATCTGGATTTTCCTTACGGTTGAGAGAGCGTTCGGCCGCGGGCTGATCCCGCACCTTATGACCGTTGAGTTGGTAGAAAAGCATGGCAATCCGCCGGTGCAGGTGGCGAGCAGAGTTGCCAAGGCTGACGGATCGATTCTCTTTGAGCTGATCGCATACCTTTCCAAACCTGGTGCAAAACACTTGGAGCAGGAGGAACTCGATCCTATGATCCCGCGTCTATAGGGAACTACACAGCGAGCCCCTGTGACGTAATTCGCGGTCGTGCCCATGACGCTCAGCCATTGCCGTACTCGTCATGGCGGCGCCACCACGCCTGGGGGAACTCGAGCCCGTTCTCGTTCCTTCCCCACGGGGCCAGGTCGAGGAAACGGTAGACCCCCATAAACGCCTCGGTGCCACGGGCGTAGGTCGAGTAGGTGTGGTAGACGGCACCGTCCTGGAGCGCGAAGACGCTCATTCCCTCCTTCTGCGGCTCGGCCCTGTCGACATGCTGATAGTTGTAGTCGGCGCCGTCTCTCTGCTGCTCTTCGGTGAAGGCGGCGCCGAAGTCGTATTTGAAATCGCTCCCGAGCGACGAAACCCACGGGAAGCGCCAGCCCATTTGCTGCTTGTAATCCTGGATCTCCTGCAACGGGGCGATCGATTCGCAAACGAGGGTAATGTCGCGGCCGTTCAAGTGGGGGATGACGCAGTCGAAGTGATCGGCGATCAAGGAGCATCCGGTGCATCCTTGGCGCTCATCGGTGAGCCGGTATCCGTAGCCGAACATGAAATGATAGACGAAGAGTTGCGAGCGCCCTTGGAAAAGGTCGGCGAGCGAGGCGCTTCCCTCCTCGGTCTCGAACAGATACTCCTTATCGATCCGAACCCACGGCAGCTCCTGTCGCTGTCGCGCCAGCTCGTCGCTCTGCCGCATGAGCCGTTTCTCCGCCTCAAGCAGTGCGAGCCGCGCTCCGAGCCACTCCTGGCGTGTTCCGGTCTTGTGTTTCGTCATCGCTCCTGTCTCCTTCCTCGGGTTTCCTTTCCGTTTCTCGAAACAACTTGTTGCGTCAGGAGATAAACTTAACGCCGAAGGCGAAACATGCTAGCCAGATGTGGGGCGGGTTCCCGATGAACTCCCTGATCATGGATGCCAATGATGTCACCTTGGCCTTCGAAGACTACAAGCTGGAAATGGATAGCGCTCCCGCTCGAACACCTCTGCTCGATGCGTTGCGGACCGCAGGCTGAAAAAGAAGGACGGAGTCACAAGGCGAGGGTGCTGATGTTCCCTCGCGGCGGCATTTCCTGCTTGAGACGCACGCCGAACCGGCGCTCTCCCTCATGATGGAGTTCATCAAGCGAACACAGCGGCGCAATTTGCCTGAGGGGACTCCTGCCCGCTTGTTGCGGAGCCAGTTGAGGACGCGGGCGCCTCGTCGAACCACCTGCGTCACTTGGAGGGCAGCATGAAATCGCCGACAGTGAGAGTTATGGCCGCGGCCGATGAAGATCCGGCGGTCGGAACCATCGTGCTGGCGTTTGCAGAGGATCCCATGGCGCGATGGACCTGGCCGCATGCACACCAGTACCTTGCCGCCATGCCGCGACTGGTCCGCGCGTTCGGGGCCAGGGCATTCTCAAACGGTAGCGCCTTTTGCACCGATGGCTACGCCGGGACGGCGCTGTGGCTGTCGCCCGGTGTGCATCCCGACGAGGAAGGGCTTGGTGCGGTTGTCGAGAGCACGGTTGCGCCCTCTCTTGCCCCTGAAGTCGCCGCTATATTCGAGCAGATGGCCAAGTACCATCCGGCCGAACCGCATTGGTACTTGCCCGTGATCGGCGTCGACCCGACGCATCAGGGCGAAGGTCTCGGCGAAGCCTTGATGGCATACGCGCTCGCGCAGTGCGATCGCGATCACGCGCCCGCCTATCTGGAATCCTCGAACCCGCGCAACATTCCGTTCTACCGGCGCCACGGCTTCGAACCGCTCGGCGCGATCCAGATCGGTTCATCGCCGACGCAAGTCCCGATGCTACGGCGACCGCGTTGAGCCAGGTAGGGCAGACGAGCGAAGCGTCAGCCGCCCGGCTAACCGGCCGGCGTCATGGCCGACGCGCTCCACGACATTCCGGCTCCCGGCTTCCGCCCAGCGCCGGCGCAGACGTCAGCCGGCTCAGTCGGTGAACGCGACGGGTGTAAGCGGTTTCCGGCTGATCGACAGCGAGAAAATATCCGGCCGGGAATAGTGCCCGGCGACGTCGAGCGACCGCCGGGCGCGGCCGACCGCCTCCCGATCAATTTCGGCGAACAGGATTCCCTTGTCGCGGTTCAGCGGTCCGGCCGCGATTGCGCCGCCCGGCTTCACGACGACGGCGTCGCCGTCGTTGATCCACTCTTCGGCCTTGAACAGTCGGTCGCGATCGGGAAAGTCGGCCGGCAGATCGCTGCCCTGCATTGCCGTCGCGGTTCCGATGACCCAGCATCCGCCCTCGCGGGCGATGTGACGCAATGTGGCGAGGCAGAGTTCACCATTGTCCCACGTCGGATTGACGAGAATGTCGATGTTCTGGGCGTAGAGAGCGTAGCGCGCAAGCGGCATATAGCTTTCCCAGCAGATCAGGCACCCCAGGCGGCCGACCGGCGTGTCGACAACTCTCAGGCCGCTCGCGTCGCCCGTCCCCCAGACCACGCGCTCGGGGTTGGTCGGCATCAACTTGCGATGTCGGTTTTGCAGCGTGCCATCCGGTCCAATCACGACCACGGTGTTGAACAGCGTTGTGCCCGAGAATCGACTGTCGATCTCGTTCACACCGACGACTATCGTCACCGCACGCTGGCTGGCGGCCTGCTGCAGAGGCTCAAGATCATCTCGCTCGATATCGACGGCGTTGCTGCGCAGCCTGGCGTGAAGCTCGCTTGACAACGCCATATCCGTGCCGGGCTTCAGCCGCCAGACCCACGTCGGATATCCGGGTATCCAGGCTTCTGGGAAGATCACCAGGGCGGCGCCGGCATCGGCGGCTTCGTCGATCGCCTCGACGGCTCTGGCGATGGTCGCCTCGCGATCGAGAAAGACCGGCGGCTTCTGAACGACGGCAATTTTTGCGGGCATGGCGGTTTCCTCTGATGCATGTTCCCACTACACTTCAGCTGCAATGGTTTTCTTGTGAGCGCGGCGACAATCATCTCGCAGGGACTGCCGTCGATCGCGGGACGCCTTCCCGGATTGGGCGGCATTGAATGGTTTTGCCGCGGTTGTCGTTGTCATCGGCTGGCTCCTCAAGGCTGTTTCGCAAGACCGTGTTCACAGCTAAACTTGCCGACGATCGTGGAAGCGCCCGTGGAAACCGGCGTCGAATTATCTCGAGGCAGCGCAGGCAGGCCAGGAATGCAACGTCCGATCCCGCTCCGGGTCCGTCTGCTCGGCGAGCTCCAGCTCGTCGGCGCCGACGGGACGGCCCTTGCCTTGCCCGCCTCCCGCAAAACGCGCGCGCTTCTTGGTTATCTCATTGCCACCGGCCGGGTGTACCGGCGTGAACGGCTCTGCGATCTATTCTGGGACGGACCGGACGATCCGCGCGCCGAGTTGCGCTGGAGCCTCAGCAAGATCCGCGCGCTGCTCGGCGACGGCAGCGGAGCTCGGCTTGTGGCGGATCGTGAGCGGGTCGACATCGAGCTTGGCGATGCGCTGGTCGATCATGCGGTCGTGCGCTCGCTTGCCGCAAGCAGCGTCGCCGCCGCGACCACCGAGGTGCTGACCGAGACTGTGGCGCTGTTTGGAGGCGAGTTCCTCGATGGGCTCGATCTGCCGCTCTGCTACCGCTACCAGGAATGGTGCATAGCGGAGCGGGAGGCGATGAGCCAGCTCCGGTTCAGGGTTCTCGCCGCGCTTATCGCGCGACTGGAAGACGTCCCGACGGATGCTCTGCCCTATGCCTACGCATTTGTTGCGGCCGACCCGCTATCCGAAGCCGGTCATGCTGCGGTGGTCCGGCTGCTTGGGAAGATGGGCCGGACCAACGACGCGCTCGTTCATTGCGAGCGGGCGCATCGCATGTTCGAAGCCGAACTCGGCGCGCCGCCAGGCGAGGAACTGAAGGCGGCGAGGCAGGCGCTGCGACCGAGCCCAATCGCAGGTGCCCGAGCCGCACCTTCCCGTGCAGCCAGGGGAACCCTGGACGACGCTCCGCGGCCTGCGGCTTCCGGGCCCATGGTTGGGCGCGACGCCGAGCTCGCAACCATCGATCGCCTCGTCGGGATGGCAGCCGACAGCGGCCCGGATGTCATCCTCGTGACTGGGGAGCCGGGCATCGGCAAGAGCCACATGCTAGGCTATTTCAGCGAACGGATGGTCGCTGCCGGCGGGCGCGCCTTCAGGGCGCGCGCATTCGAAGCCGAGATGGCACGATCCTATGGCATCTGGATCGATCTCCTGCGCTCGGTCCAGCGGGAGCGACCGCGCCATGGATTGCCGTCGCTTCTCGGCCCGCTGCTCCCCGAACTTGGAGGCGGCGAAGGCGGGGTCGGCGATCGCACTCAGCTGTTCGACACCATTGTCGACGTGTTTTACGGGCTCGCCTCCGACGAGCCGGTGGGTATTGCCCTCGACGACGTCCAGTGGATCGACGACGCGTCGGCGTCGCTGCTTCACTACGTTGCTCGCCGGACGGAGGCAGCCCCGGGTCTTCTCATCGTCTGCGCAGCCCGTTCTGGAGAAGTCGCAGACAATATCGCAGTGTCGCGGGTGCTGCGCTCGCTCGCCCGCGATGGCCGACTGACGGAGATCGAGCTCGATACGTTGAGCGCCGAGCACACGGCAGAGCTCGTCCGGCGGCTCGACCCGGCTCTGGACGCAGCTCAAATCATCGCCGCGAGTGATGGCAATCCGCTGTTCGCGCTTGAACTTGCCCGCGCTCACCTGCGCGGAGATCCCGGCCCCGGCCGTACCGTGAAAGCCCTGATAGAAGGACAACTGGCTGGGCTGACCGACCAGGTGCGCGAAACGCTCGTCTGGGCTGCAGCGCATGGCCGCACCTTCACGCCGCAGGATCTCGCGCGCTTGACGCCGTTTGATGCTGCGGGGCTTGTGATGGCACTGGGGGAGCTTGAGCGGCGCGGGCTGGTGCGGCCGGCAGGCGGCGACGCCTATGACTTCACCCACGACCTCGTCCGGCAAGTCACCTACCGCAGCTTGTCCCATCCCAGGCGCAAGCTGTTGCACCGACATATCGCGCGCGCTCTTCGACCGGCGGCGGAGCGCGGCGGTGACGCTGCGGCCGATCTCGTTCATCACGCGGTGCTCGCCGAGGATGACGAGATGGCCGCACGAGCTTGCATCGCTGCGGGCGAGCGGGCCCTTCGGCTCTTCGCCAATGCCGAGGCCGCCGGCTTGGCCGAGCGAGGGCTACGGCATGTCGCGCGGCTGCCGGAAGCGCCGGAGAAGCTGGTTTCCCGGATTGCGCTGCTCAAGATCCGCGTTCTTGCGGCGACTGGTCCCGGATTGCGATCACTTCCTCCCATTGAAGAGGCGATCGCCGACGCGACCACCGCAGCGGAGGAACAGGGGCTGCAGGCTGCCGCGGCGACAGGGCACTATCTGCTTTCCATTCTCCATCAGCAGGCCGGACAAATAGAGCGGGCCGAGGCAAGCACGCTTCGTGCGGCCGAGATCGGGCGCAACGCTGACCGTAAAATCCAGGCGCATCAGCTCGCCAACACGGCTCGCTGCCTTCTCGAACTGGAGACAGAGGTTGCTCGCGCGCGCGAATTGGTCGCGGAGGCCGGAGATATCGCGCAGTCCCTCGGCATCGAGTTGTGCGAACTGCATTGGCCAGCGGGCTGTTGGAACGATGGGACGGTCGGCAGGATCGAGCCGCCGTGTTTCTTGCTCGCTCTCTTGCTTTGGCGCGCCGACGCGAAGACCGCTGGCGCGAGTACAAATGCCTGACCTGGCTGGCGACACTTCATTTCGAAATGGGACGATATGCCGACATGCACGCCCGCTGTGAGGAGCTACGGTCGGTTGCCGCACGGATTGGGGAGGAGACGCCTTTCGTCGATGCCCTGCAGGCGCTTACTGCCCTCATGACGGCGGATGATGCAGCCGAGAAGGCGCTGGAGAGCGCCTTGGCGCGGCTTCGTGCCGCCGACGATAAGTCCTACCTGGCTTACGCTCTCAACATCGCCGCGAGTTTTTACTGTCGTGCCGGCCGAATGGAACAGGTCCGACTCCACGCCAGTGAGGCACTGACAGTCGCCTCCAAGATCCGCCGGCGCTGCGAGATCGCTATTGCGAGGGCCCTGCTCAGCGCGGCCGCGAACAGTTCTTCGACACTGGAAATCGACGACGATTGGCCGGCATCGATCGAGCTTGAGGATTTCAGCGCGAGGGCTCGAGCAGTTTTGCGCCATCCTGCCGAACCGGCGCGCAGCGTTCCAACGGCGGCACCCACGCCAGGCCTTCAGACTTGAACGAGCCATCGAACAGGAGAGCACCATGCCTCGCATAATCGTCGAGCGGACGTTTGAAGCCCCGTTCACCCAGCAAGAACTCGACGCGGTGGAGGCGCGGATGGCGCCGTGTCTCGACCTCTACGATGTCCGCTGGATCCGTAGTTACTGGTCATCCGACCGGCTGCGCATGATCTGCGAATACGAAGCCGCTGATATCGCCAGCGTTCGAAACGTCCAGCACGAGGCTGAAGCAAGGTTTGAGCGGGCCTGGGCTGCCGATGTGCTGGGCGAGCCGTGAGATCCAGTCGTCAGGCTAGTGCGGGTGAAAGTTGCAAGCCGTCGTTGTGTGTCGGAACCTAGCCAGCAGGCAACCGCTCATCTCTAGATCGAAGTGCGCCTCGCCGAATGCAGCGTCCAGGCGTGCCACCGTGGAGGCGATGGGCCAATCTTCCATGACCGTGATGGACGCATGTGAGGGAGGAGGCGGCCAGGTCCTGTTCGCGCTATAGATGCAGCGGTTGCCGATTGAGCAGCATGGAATCGCCGAATTCATGCGTGCGGTATCGGTACGCGGTGAAGGCTGTGGAGGCCTTGGCGAGCAGAGCATCGTCGGCAAAGGCACGCAGGAGCTCGAAATGGCTTTCGCCGGGCTGGTGGACGCCTGTGAGAATAGCATCGACCACGTGAAGCCGCGTGTCCCGCGCGATGCGCCCTGTCGCAATGGCATTTCCGGCACGCACATTCCCGTCGGGATTGGCGGCCGCCTCAAGCGCGCGCACTACACTCGTGCCGATCGCGATGATGCGGCTGCCGCGGAGCTTCGCCCGCGCAACCTGCGCCGCGATGCGCTCAGGGATGCGGTACGGCTCGTCGAAAGGGAGGCGCAGGTCTAGCGCGGGATCGCCGGTGGAGGAAACGCCCGCGGCATGCGTGACTGTTGCGAAGCCGACGCCGCGCCGACGCCAGGCTTGGAGCGTGCGCCAGTCGAGTGCAAAGCCTGCCGATGGCGCCTCGAACGCGACCGGCCCGGCGGCAATCTTCGTCCAGACATCCCACAGGGCCAGCGGTTCGGGAACATGCGCGTATTGGATCGGCCGGCCGTGCCGCGCCAGGCCTGCAAGCACCACTGTGCGGTTGCCTGGCAAGCGTAGCTCGAGAAGGCGAGGATGGTCGAGAAGGCGCTCTACGACGGCTTCCAGCGGTCCGAGCCGGAGGCGGTCACCTGGTGACAGCGGCGGCGGAGGCAGCCGGTCTTCCGTGCGCGTGCGGTGATCGCCCGCGCCGAAGGCAATAGCCACGAAGCGGGTTGGATCGGGAAGTGACAGCCAACCCGCCAGGCGAATCTCGACAGCCTCGTCGCTGGGGACATGCGTTCCGTGCAAGCTGGCAGGCAAGGTCGCGGCGTCATTGCCGACGACCAGATCGCCGGGATCGAATAGCATCGCGAGTCCAGCGCGCGGCAGGTCGCGCATCGTGCCGTCTGCCTCGACGACGAACAGCCTGGCGGAGCGCCGATCGGGACGGTCGGCGGCAATCATCCGCGTGTCCCGGCGAGAGTCATTGTGCTGACCGGCAACGCGTCGAGCATCTTTTCGATGATCTCGGCAGCAGCCACTTCGGGGCGCTTCAAGGTGGCCGGATCGGCGTCAGGAAGTGCCAGCGCGTGCAGCGGGGTGTCCATATCGCCGGGATCGAGCGCGAGGAGCCGGATGCCGTCGGCTTTCGCCTCCTCGTCCCAGATCGCCGTGAGATGGGCAAGAGCGGCCTTGCTCGCGCCATACGCGCCCCAGCCAGGATAGGCGTTCACCGCCGCGTCGCTGGAGACGTTGATCACCAGCGCGCCACGGCCCTCGCGTGCGGACGCGGCAAGCGCACCGAACAGGGCTTTCGTTAGCCGGAACGCGCCGACGAGATTGACCGCGAGCGCTTTTTCCAACTCCTCGCACTCGGTATCGGCAAGAAGCGCCAGAGGAACAGGTCCAAGGCTCGACGCATTGTTGATCAGAACGTCGAGCCCGCCGAGGCTGGCGGAGACCTGCAACGCGATCGGGTAGATGTCTTCCTTCTTGCCGACGTCGCCGACAATGCCGTGCGCGCCGGTCTCGTCGGCGATGCGTTCGACGTCCGCGGTGGTGCGGGCGACGAAGGCGGCGGACGCACCCTGCTCGGCAAGCTGCCGCACAAGAGCCAGTCCGAGGCCGGACGTGCCGCCCGTGACCGCCACGCGAAGTCCCTGAAGATCGATATTCGTCTGCATTGCCGGTGTTCCTTCAATCTGCACTGCCCGTTGCTACAAGTTCAAGTTAACTTGAAGTCAAGCGAGAATTGTGCTTTCGTTCATGCATGGAATCCATGCTGACCATCACCGATGTGTCGCGGCGCAGCGGCGTCGCCTCATCGGCATTGCGTTTCTACGAGGAGCGCGGGCTGATCGCTTCCGAGCGGGCCGGCTCGGGGCATAGGCGCTATCCGCGCTCGGTGCTGCGCCGGATCGCCTTCATCGTCTTCGCGCAGCGAATTGGGCTGACGCTTGAGGAGATTGGCGCCGAGCTCGCCAAGTTGCCAGCCGATCGCGTGCCGTCACGTCGGGATTGGTCGCGTTTGTCGGGCCGGTGGACCAAGCGCATCGACCAGCGCATCGCCGAGTTGCAGCGTCTGAGGTCCGGGCTTACCGAGTGCATCGGTTGCGGCTGCCTGTCGATCGACCGGTGTAGCCTTGCGAACCCTGCCGATATGGCAGGTCGCAAGGGGCCGGGGCCGAGGTATTGGCTGGGATGAGTTGGCGGTGTGCCTGTCAGAGCCGCTTGTCCCGTGTGATGGGCAGTTCGCGGATGCGTTTGAATTACAGAATTACGGTGACAGTGCACTTTTTGTCGTGCTCGGTGGCAAAAGCCGGCCTTATTGATGTCAGGGTGCGCCAGGATGTCGAGCTTCCTCCTTGTCGCGGATAGCTATGTCTGAAGGATCGACGAGGACGTTGCCAAGGCGCAACAGGTCCGACAACGCGGCGCGAAGCTGCGGCCGGCAATTACGATCCTGACGCCAGACCAAGCGTTTGGCGCGCCTCGTTGACGGTGGCGACACGCCGGCCAAGCCTCTCGACTGAGGCCGCCGCGAGTTCGACGAGCTCGGCGTTGCTGCGCGCCAGGCGTTCCCTAGTGATCCTGATATTATCCTCAAGTCCGGTACGCACTGCGTCTGCTCCGCGCGCCAACGCCCATTGCATCACGATCGTTTGGTTGCGGCCTATTCCGGCCGCTGTCCAGGTGGATTGTGGAAACAGGAGTTTCGCTTCCCTGAGGAGCACGTCGAGCAATCTCTCCTCCGCAGGCAGTGCGTTTTGCACGCCCATGACAAACTGGATGTGCGGGCGCTCACCTATAAGTCCCCCGTCGGCCAGCCGCCTGGCAGTGTGAAGGTGCGACAGGTCGAAGATCTCGATCTCCGGCAGCACGCCATTTGCCTTCATCGCGGCTGCGAGATCACCGATCAGGGCGGGATGGTTCTCGTAGACTATGGATGGGAAGTTGACCGAACCGGTCGAGAGCGAGGCCATGTCCGGCTTCAGATAAAGCGCCGAGCCACGCGCGGCAGGATCACGACCGCGCCCGCCGGTCGAGAACTGGACGATCATCCCGGGGCAGTGCCTACGCACCCCCGCCTGAACGGAAGCGAAGCGCGTTGGTTCAGACGATGAACTCTGATCGTCATTGCGCACGTGGATGTGCACCAGCGACGCACCTGCTTCAAAGGCTTCCTGGGTCGACTCGATCTGTTCGGCCACGCTGATTGGCACCGCAGGATTGTCTTCCTTGCGCGGCAGCGAGCCGGTGATCGCAACGGCGATGATACAGGGTTCAGGCATGGCGATACACTATCGGTCGACCTGGTCCATGAGCCAGCGGATCGCGAGCGGATACCCCTCGGCGCCGAGCCCCGCGATCACGCCGGTGGCGACCTTCGATACCAGCGACCGATGATAGATCTCCTCGCGGCGATGGATGTTCGAGATATGCAGTTCGACGATCGGGCCTGGAAACATTTTGAGCGCATCGAGCACCGGGATCGAAATGAAGCTCAAACCCGCGGGATTGATCAGAATGCCCGCGCCGTCGTCGATCGCCTCATGCACCCAGTTGACGATTTCGCCCTCAATGTTCGACTGGTGAAAACGGATCGGATGGTCGCCGGCGGCGTCACGGCACATCCCCTCGATTTCTGCGAGTGTCGTCCTCCCATAGATCTCCGGCTCGCGCATGCCGAGCCGGTTGAGATTTGGGCCGTTGAGCACGAAGATTGGCTTGGTCATGGTCCTATTCCTTGATAGCCCAGCAGGCGCGGCAGCCACAGCACCAGCGATGGGAAGAAGGTGATCAGCATCAGGGCGGCAATCATGGCGTAGAGAAACGGCATTACGTCGTGCACCAGGTCGCGCAGCGATACCTCTGCGATACGAGTCATGATGAACAGCAGCAACCCGTAGGGCGGGGTGACGAGCCCGAGCATGATGTTGACGACGACCATTACGCCGAAATGCACCATGTCGACGCCGAGCGCCTTCGCCGTCGGAATCAACACCGGCACGATCACCAGCAGGATAGTCGTCCCCTCCAGCACGCAGCCCAGGATCAGCAGCAGGATGTTGACGAGGATCAGGAAACCCATCGGCGAAAGATCCCAGGACTGCAGGATCACCGACAGGGACTGCGGAATGTTCTCAACCGTGACGACGTAGTTGAACACCAGGGCGCCGGCGATGAGCATGCCGATCGAGGCGGTGGTGCGGGCGCTGTTGAGAAGCGCATGGTAGAGCTGACCCGGCGTCACGCTGCGATAGATCGCGACCGAGATGAGCAGCGCGTAGCCGGCGGCGACCGCCGCCGCCTCGGTCGGGGTCATCACGCCGCCCCTTATGCCGACCAGCAGAACGACCGGCAGCATCAGCGCCGGAAATGCGCGCAAGGTGATCCCCGGAAGTTCCCTGAGCGGCACCGGCTTCTCGACCGGAAAGTTTTTCCGGCGCGCGTCGATGGCGACGATGATCATCTGCGTCAGGGCGAGAAGAAGGCCCGGCACGATACCAGCAATGAACAGGTAGCCGATGGATGCATCCGAGATTAGCGCGTAGATGACCAGCGGAATTGACGGAGGAATGATCGGGCCGATGACGGAGGTGACGGCTGTCAGCGCAGCGGCATAGCTCGCCGGGTACTTGCCATCCTTAGTCATGAGTTGCTGCATCATCTTGCCGGTGCCCGCGGCGTCGGCGATGGCCGAGCCGGACATGCCGGCGAAGATGATCGACTGCAGCACGTTGACTTGCGCCAGGCCGCCGCGAAAACGGCCGACGACGGCGTTGCAGAATTGCAGCAGCCGGTCGGTCATTGTTCCGGCGTTCATCAACTCCGCGGCGAGAATGAACATCGGTACGGCAAGCAGAATGTAGCTTGTGTAGAGCCCGTTGAGGAGCTGCTCGGCGGAGGTGCCCATGTCGAGCCCTGCAAGCCAGAGATAGAGGATCGACCCGGCGATCATCGAGTGACCGATCGGCAGGCCAAGCAAGGCCAGCGCTGTGATCGCAACGACTGACAGCGAAAAGGGACTCGCGAGATTCATACGCCGGAGCTCGCTTTCGTGGGGTCAAATTCCGCCGGTGCTTCGCCGCGGAGAGCACGCCACGCCAGCCATAGGTAGCGGGCGATCACGGCGACCACGAAGACGAGATAGATCGAGAACAGCCAGTCGAAGCGTATCTTGAGGTAGGCGGTGCTCTCGACCTTCATGAAGGTCACGTAGTCGAAGACGGCCGGAAAGGACCAGCCATAGAGCGCGACGAGAGCGATTGCGAAGGCAAGCGTCATGACCCGCCTTATGTCCGGACCGACTGTGGCGTAGAGGAGATCAAAACGGATTTCCTCTTCTTCACGAACGACGAACGCTGCGCCGAACAGCACAACCCAGATCCAGAGCACGACGGTGAGCTCGTTGCTCCAGCCCGTCGGCCAGTTGAGAAGATAGCGAAAAACAACCTGCAGCAGAAACGCGGCGAACATGGCGCCGATTGCGATGGCGATGGCGTTCTCGGCGCGCCGGTAGAGCCAGCCGCCGACCTTTCTCAATCCCGGGTTCATGATGCCTCCCTGGCAGGCGTCTGGCTAAACGAGTTTGGGCCAGCCGGTCACAAGCGGACCGGCTGGCGAGTTTTGTCGCGTCAAAGCGCGTTGATCTTGTCGACCATCCCGGCCGGCCATTCCTTGGCCAGGTCGGAGGCAAGATATTGCTCCTGCACATGCTTGCGAAATGCTGCGACATCGGGCTCGTAAATCTTCAAACCCTTGCCCTTGAATGTTTCAACAAGTTCCTTCTCGCGCGTCAGGTGTTTCTCTGTCGAGAAGTCGATCGCCTTGTCCGCCGCGGCCTGGACTTTTGCCTGCTTCTCGGCCCCCATCTCATCCCACACCTTTTTCGAGATGCTGAGAAGGTCGAATCCGACAAGGTGCGAGGTAAGTACGATCTGCGACATGACCTCGTAGAATTTCATGTTCTCCACGTTGGGCAGAGGGTTGTCCTGCCCGTCGATCGCGCCTGTCTGCAGGCCGGTATAGACCTCGGCGTATGCCATTGGCGTAGGGTTCGCGCCGAGCGCCTGGCCGAGGAATTGCCAGGCGTCGCCACCCGGCATGCGCAGCTTGATGCCGGCCATGTCGGCGGGAGTCTTGATTTCCTTGTCTGGCTTCAGGCCGACCTGGCGCAGGCCGAAATAGGTGGGACCAAGCACCCTCACGCCGAGCTGGTCCTCGGTCATCTTCTTCAGCTCCGCACCGGCATCGCTGGCAAAGAAGGCCTTCACGTGCGCGGCGTCACGGAACAGGTAACCGGCGGTGACGATAGACCACTCCGGAATCTGCTTGGAGATGTCCTGCGGGGCAACGTTGCCCATCTCAAGATTGCCGCGCTGGATGGCGACAAGTTCGGTGCCCTGCTTGAACAGGTTGCCGCCGTAATAACCCTCGAAGGCAAAGTCGTCCTTGATGGCGTCGGCGAACATTTTCATCATCTCGGCCCGGATGTCCTGTTCCGAGAACACGGCCGAGAAACGCAGCTTCGGTTTGTCCTGCGCGAAGGCGGGAACGGCGGTCCCGGCGGCGAGTGCGCCGACGGCGACCATAAACAGGCGTCGGTTCATTTCAGCTTTCATGTCGATTTCCTCCCTATGGTCTTCATATGGTTATAGGCGTCATTGCCTTCATGCGGCGGCCTCGAAATGATCTGCCATGGCGCGGCGGTCGGCCTTGCGCCCGGTGAAGAGTTCGAACGCGCGGACGGCCTGATAGATCGCCATGCCGATGCCCGGCAGCGTTCTGCAGCCGATCGTACGGGCCGCGACCAACAACTCTGTTTCGGTCGGAAAGTAGATTATGTCGGCGACCCATTTTTCGGCTGTCAGAAGAGCCGTGTCGAACGGTGTTCCGGGGTATTTCGCCATGCCCACCGGGGTCGTGTTGACGATGCCGTTTGCCATGCACACGGCTGCGGCCGGGTCCGGCCACGTCTCGACGCGACCGCCGAACAAGGCGCCCATGCGCGACGCAAGATCCGAGGCGCGACTGGGTTGGCTGTCGAGGACGAACAGCCGGCCAACGCCCATTTCCATCAGCGCGTTTGCGACTGCGGCGCCCGCTCCGCCGGCGCCAAACATCGCGACACTGCCCATCGATGCGCCTGTCATCGCTTCGCGAAAACTCTCCGCGAAACCCCAGCTGTCGGTGTTGTGGCCTTCCTTGCGTCCGCCAGCGAAGACGACCGTATTTACCGCGCCTATTGCGCGCGCTGCCGGCGACAGCGCATCCAGGACAGGCATAACAGCCTGTTTAAACGGATGAGTGACGTTGAGGCCGTGAAAGCCTGCAATTTCCGCCGCCGCGATCAAGTCGCCGATCGCCGCGTCCGGAAATCCGAGCCGGTCGAAATCGAGCAAAAGGTACGAATAGCCGATGCCGAGGCGCCGGGCTTCACGCTCGTGCATGCCGGGAGTGCGCGAGGACTGAATACCGCGTCCGACAAGGCCAATCACGACCTTTTCGCTGTCGCCGCTGGCGGCGCCCTTATGCTCGTCCGCAAGACGGCAAAGGAGATCGACAAGGCTGTCGTCCATCTCCGAAATTCCTCCCTGTGGCGGGCCGCCTCCCAGCCCAAATGCGGCAATTCCTGGATCGCCCTTGTGTTCACGCCAAACGCGCCGGTAAATGAGTCCGTTCGCGATTTGCGAATGATGTACTAACTGGTTAGTTTAGTCAAATGCCGGCTGCGCCGGGGCGGGAACTCAAACTGCATGGCCGTTATCAAGAAAGAACGAAAGCCGAAGCCGGACGCGAGCACGACGCGTATCCAGGACCCTGAGGGCACGCGCCGCAACATCCTGGAGATCGCCTCCAAGGAGTTTGCCCTGAACGGCTTGTCGGGCGCACGCATAGACGAGATTGCAGCGCGCACGCGCTTCAGCAAACGCATGATCTACTACTACTTCGGCGACAAGGAAGGCCTCTACCTGCGCGCGCTCGAGAACGCCTATCGCCAGGTGCGCGAGGGCGAGGCTCAACTTGATATCGAAGGTCTGCCCCCCGTGGCGGCACTGGCACGCCTAGTGGAGTTCACGTTCGACCACCATCACCGACACGAGGAATTCATCCGCATGGTGATGATCGAGAACATCCATCACGGCCAGTACCTCGAACAATCGGATGCGATCCGCGAACTGAACGTGACTGCGATCGACCATATCTCTCGCATCTATTCACGCGGTGTCGAAGAGGGGGTCTTCCGGCCGGGACTCGACGCGGTCGAACTCCATTGGCAGGTAAGCGCGCTGTGCTTCTTCAACGTTTCCAATCGCACCACCTTTTCGATGATCTTCGGACGCGACTTCGGCGCGCCGGCACAACTCGAGCGGCTCAAACGCAACAGCGTGGAGATGCTGTTGCGTTTTGTCGCGAAGGACGAAGCTCCCGCAGAACGCTGAGCGCGCCGAAACTTGCGGTGCTGCCAGCGTTGCCCTAATTATGTACGAACTGGTTCGTTCACAACAAACCAGGGAGGAGGCGCGTTTGAAGACTTCGATCGCGACGGTGTCGATCGCCGGTGATCTGGCGGAGAAATTCGCGGCAATTTCCGCCGCGGGCTTCGACGGTGTTGAAATCTTCGAGAACGATTTCCTCGCCTTTGACGGCTCACCGCGCGACGTCGGCCGAATGGCTGGTGACGCAGGTCTGACCATAACGCTCTTCCAGCCGTTCAGGGATTTTGAGGGTTTGCCGGAGCCCCAGCGCAACCGCGCCTTTGATCGTGCCGAGCGCAAGTTCGACGTCATGCAGGAACTCGGCACCGACCTGATGCTGGTATGCTCGTCGGTGTCGCCGGTCTCGCTTGGCGGGATCGACCGGGCGGCCATGGATTTTCACGAGCTTGGCGAGCGCGCCGCCAAGCGCGGTCTGCGCGTCGGCTACGAGGCATTGGCCTGGGGGCGTCACGTCAACGATCATCGCGATGCGTGGGAAATCGTGCGCAGGACTGACCATCCGAACGTCGGGCTGGTTCTCGATTCCTTCCACACGCTGGCCCGCAGGATTGAACTCGGCTCCATCCGTTCGATACCCGCTGACAAGATCTTCATCGTCCAACTCGCCGACGCGCCGCTAATCGAAATGGACTTGCTCTATTGGAGCCGGCACTTCCGCAACATGCCAGGCGAAGGCGATCTGCCGGTGCGACAGTTCATGCAGGCGGTCGCGGCAACCGGCTATGACGGCTATCTGTCGCTCGAGATTTTCAACGACCAGTTCCGTGGCGGGTCGGCAAAGGCGATCTCCGTCGACGGGCGGCGTTCGCTCGTATGGTTGATGGATCAGGTGCGGCGTGAAGAACCGGCACTTGACATGGCTATCCCGCCCATGCCCGACCGCATCGGGGTTGGAGGGGTCGAGTTCATCGAGTTCGCGGCCGATCGCCAGGACGCTGGACAGCTTGGATCGCTGTTGCGCATGCTCGGCTTTGTCGAGGCCGGTCGGCACGTCTCGAAGGACGTCACGCTCTACCGCCAGGGTGAGATCAATATTGTCATCAATACCGAGCGGCAGGGCTTTGCCCATTCTTCCTTTGTTGTCCATGGCACTTCGGCATACGCGATGGGCCTGAAGGTCGAGGACGCCGCCGCCACGGTTGCGCGCGCCGAGGCGCTGGGCGCGGAGATCTTTCACCAGCGGGTCGGGCCCGGCGAGTTGTCGATTCCGGCGATCCGCGGCGTCGGCGGCGGACTGATCTACTTCCTCGATGCCAAGACCGACCTGGCAAAGGTCTGGGATATAGAGTTCACGCCGGTCATGCCGGCAAGTTCCGGCAATGGCGTCGGCCTCACCCGCATCGATCATGTCGGGCAGACCATGGCACAGGAGGAGATGCCGAGCTGGCTGCTGTTCTATGTCTCGATCTTCAGGACGACCAAGACCCCGATGGTCGACATCGTCGATCCGGCCGGCCTCGTGCGTAGCCAGGTGATCGAAGGTCTGGACAAGCGCTTCCGCCTCACGCTGAACGGCGCCGAGAGTCGCCGCACCCTGGCCGGCCATTTCATCGCCGAAACCTTTGGTTCCGGCGTCCAGCATCTGGCACTCGCAACGGATGACATCTTTGCGACGGCAGCGAAGCTGCAGGCCAACGGCTTCGAACCGCTTCAGATATCGATGAACTACTACGACGACGTAGAAGCGCGCTTCGGTTTGGATCCGGAGGTCGCCGATCGGTTACGCTCAGCCAACATCCTTTATGACCGCGACGACAACGGCGAGTTTTTCCAGCTCTATGCACCGACATTCGGAGAGGGATTCATTATCGAGTTTGTTGAACGGCGCGGCGCTTATGCAGGATATGGTGCGCCGAACGCACCATTCCGCATCGCCGCGCAAAAACGGCTGATGCGGCCCAAAGGAATGCCAAAGATATGACGGGTATGAACTTTGCTCGCATTAATGGCGCGACGATCCACTACCGGCATCGTCCCACAGCCGGCAGGCCGACGGTCGTCTTCGCGAACTCGCTCGGCACAGATATGCGCATCTGGAACGAGGTCGAGCGAAGGCTCGCCGACGACTGTACGTTCGTTGCGTTTGACAAGCGCGGACACGGCCTGAGCGAACTGGGTGGCGCGCCGCAAACAATCGAGACCCATGCGACGGACCTTGCAGGGCTGCTCGACCATCTTGGCGTAAAGCGCGCGGTGATTTGCGGGCTTTCGATCGGCGGCGTCATTGCGCAATGCCTCTACAAGACGCGGTCGGATTTGATCGAGGCGTTGATCCTTTGCGATACGGCAGCGAAAATTGGTACGGCCGAGATGTGGAACGGGCGCATCAACGCGGCCCTGTCGGAGGGCATCGCGAGCTTTGCCGACGACGTGATGCGAAAATGGTTCACACCGGATTTCCATAAGAATCGCGGCGAGGAACTGGCAGGTTATAAAACGATGCTGACGCGCCAGGATCCGGCCGGCTACGCTGCTGCCTGCGCGGCTATCCGCGACGCCGATTTCACCGCGACGACCGCCGCGATCAAAGTGCCGACACTCTGCATTGTCGGCGATCAGGACGGATCGACGCCGCCTGAACTGGTGGAATCGCTGGCCCGCTCAATCCCCGCCGCACGGTTCGAGGTCATCGCCGGTGCGGGCCACATCCCATGCGTCGAGCAGCCGGAAAGGCTCGCCGGGCTGATCCGTGGCTTCCTGAACGACATGCGAAGAGAGCGCAAATGAGCAAGCCACAAAACGGCGACCGATATGTCGAAGGGATGGCGACGCGCCGTTCGGTGCTGGGTGACGCCCATGTCGACCGCGCCGAGGCGGCCAAGATCGAATTCGACATTCCTTTCCAGGAACTGATCACGGAGGCTGCATGGAGCCACGTCTGGTCGCGGCCGAACATCACCAAGCGCGAGCGTTCCATGATCACTATCGCGCTGCTCGCCGCGCTGAAGCAGGACGAAGAGGTTGCGATGCATATCCGCGCCAGCGTCAATACCGGGGCGACGCGCGACGACATACGCGAGGCGCTGCTGCATGTGGCAATCTATGCCGGGGTACCGGCGGCAAATCATGCGATGAAGATCGCCAGGAAGACGTTCGACGAAATGGACGCTCAAGCCGGCAAATCATGACCAACTCGCGCTTTCCCGCCAATCGCACGCCGGAAATCGGCGCCTTCTTTCAGCGCGACCGCAACTGGCATCCACCGGCCTTCACGCCAGCCTACAAGACTTCCGTGCTGCGCTCGCCGCAACGGCCGCTTCTTTCCCTCGACAACACCCTATCGGAGCTTACGGGGCCGGTCTTCGGCCACAGTATTCTCGGTGAACTGGACGATGACCTCATACACAATTTTGCCGGGCCGGGCGAAAGCGCGATCGGGCCGCGCATCCTCGTCTATGGCCACCTGCTCGACGAGCGCGGCATCGGCGTCGCCGGTGAGTTGCTGGAGGTATGGCAGGCCAACGCCGGCGGACGCTATCGACACAAGAAGGAGACTTATCTCGCGCCACTCGATCCGAACTTCGGCGGCTGCGGCCGCACCATCACCGGCGAGGATGGCTCCTATTGTTTCCGCACGATCCAGCCGGGGCCATATCCCTGGCCCAACGGACCCAACGACTGGCGTCCAGCTCACATCCATTTCTCTATCT
The DNA here is from genome assembly GCF_055901575.1 of Mesorhizobium sp. WSM4842. Taxonomy (NCBI): domain Bacteria; kingdom Pseudomonadati; phylum Pseudomonadota; class Alphaproteobacteria; order Hyphomicrobiales; family Phyllobacteriaceae; genus Mesorhizobium; species Mesorhizobium sp. WSM4842. The sequence goes on along the minus strand of NZ_CM148372.1, from coordinate 2,978,479 downwards.
TCGGGCACGGCTTCGCGCAGCGCTTGATCACCCAGATGTATTTCGAGGGCGACCCGATGATCTGGAGGTGCCCGATCGTGCGGACCATCAACGACCGCCGCGCTATTGAAGGCCTCACCGCCGCACTCGACATGGAGGCAACGATACCGATGGATGCGCGGGCATACAAATTCGACATTGTACTGCGCGGCCGCCGCTCGACGCTGTTCGAAAACCGCATCGAGGGCAACTGATGGTCCAGGCTCTCGGCCGGATGAAGGAAAGCGCCTCGCAGACCGCGGGACCCTACGTCCATATCGGGCTGACGCCCAACTTCGCCGGTATAGCGGGCGTCTATGAACGCGACCTTGGTACCGCGATGATCAACGACAAGACCAGGGGCGAACGCATCAGGGTCAACATCCGGGTGATCGACGGCGCCGGCTCGCCGCTGAAGGACGCGCTTGTGGAGATCTGGCAGGCGGACGCCGCCGGCATCTACAATTCGCCCTCGGACCTGCGCGGCTCCGCCGACCCGAATTTTACCGGCTGGGGCCGGCTGCCCACCGACATGACGACGGGCGAATGCATGTTCGAAACCATCAAACCCGGTCGCGTGCCCTTTTTTGACGGCCGCAAGATGGCGCCGCATTTGACGGTCTGGATCGTCGCGCGTGGAATCAACATTGGCCTTCACACCCGCATGTATTTCAGCGACGAGGAAACGGCCAACGCCGAGGATCCCGTCCTGATGCGCATTGAGCAAAGAGAGCGCGTGTCAACGCTGGTCGCGCCGCGCGATGGCGACATCTATAGGTTCGACATTCATCTCCAGGGCATCAACGAGACGGTCTTCTTCGACATATGATCGCAGCATTCGACAATCCCCTCCTGTCCGGGCTTCTCGGCGATGAGAAGATGGCGACGCTGCTCGGCGTCGAGGCCGAACTTGCGACGATGCTGCAATTCGAGAAAGCGCTCGCCGACGCACAAGGTGCACTCGGCATCGTCCCGGCGGCTGCAGCAAGCGCAATCGGACGCGTCCTCGACAGCTTCCGGCCGGAAATCCAGGCCCTGAGGGAAGGAACGGCGCGCGACGGCGTCATGGTGCCGGAGCTCGTACGGCAGATCAGGCATGCTGTGGGAGAGCCGCATTCGGAACATGTGCATTTCGGTGCGACTAGTCAGGACGTGATCGACACGGCCATGATCCTGAGAATTCGCGCCTGTATCGACCTATTGGAAGAACGGCTTTCGGCTCTGGTGGTCGCCTTCGCCGATCTCGGCCATCGGTTTGGCGATCGCCCGCTGATGGCCCGAACCCGAATGCAGGCAGCGATTCCGATTTCCGTGGCCGACCGCATCACAAGCTGGCGCGAACCGCTGGTGCGCCACCACGAGCGGCTTCAATCGGTGCGAGGATCGGTTCTCGTCATCCAGTTCGGCGGCGCCGTCGGGACACTCGAGAAGTTCGCAAACAAGGGCGCCGCCATCCGTGCCGCGCTGGCCCGGCGGCTAAGCCTCGGCGACGCGCCGCAATGGCACAGCCAGCGCGACCGCATCGCTGGGCTGGCCAACTGGCTGTCGCTTGTGACGGGCTGCCTCGGCAAGTTCGGGCAGGACATTGCGCTGATGGCGCAGGCAGGCGACGAGCTGCAACGGGCGGGCGGCGGTTCATCGTCCGCCATGGCGCACAAGCGCAATCCCATCGACGCCGAGATGCTGGTGACGCTTGCCCGCTACAACGCAGTCCAATTGTCGGGAATGCATCATGCGCTGATCCATGAGCAAGAGCGCTCTGGTGCAGCCTGGACGCTGGAATGGTTGATCTTGCCGCAGATGCTCATGGCGGCTGGAGCATCGACCTGTGTCGCGGACAGGCTGGTCCGAACCATAGCGGCAATCGGAGGCAAGGTTGACTGATCCCACTAGAGCGGGATGCGTTCAAATTGAACTAGGCATCCTGCTCTATCCATTTGTTTTATCCGCATTTTCTGCGACGCCAAGTGATTCCACTTGGCTGCAAAATGCTCTAGGCGGCTCACGCCGTTGATCTTGCGATTTAGACGTCTCCGCTACCACTTGGTCAGTAAGATCAAGCGCTCACGTGAGTTACCATCAGCCACATTGAGCGCTCTCGCAGGCATCGAGCGGGTTGGAAATGACCGTGCCCTGGTTTGCCGACAATTGTGCGGCCATACCCATGGCGACAGCCTTCCAGCCATCGTCCAGCGTCACCTCGACCGGCCCCTCGCCTCGTAGGGCGGTGCAGAACCGCTGATGCTGATAAAAGGTCGAGCCGTTGTGATCGCCGGCCGTCAACAATTGTGGGTCGACCGGGATCTCGACGGCGTACGGTCCCTGCGGAAAGCGCGGACTGACGATCAATTGCGGCGTCGGCGCCGCGCCGAGATGAGCTGGCCAGAAGCGGCCGGGACCCGGCACCAGGCATTCGACTTTACCGCGCGCACCGACGGCGCTGATCTCCTCCTGATAGCGGCTGCCCTCTGCATACATGCATAGTTCCAGCATGGCGCGCGCGCCGCTGGCGAAATCGACCAGCACGTAGCCGCAATCCCAGATATCGGGTGTCTCGCCATCATAATTTTCGTTGAGATGGTTCACTTCCTGTCCGGCCGACGCCATGATCCTTACCGGTTCCGATTTCAGAATCAGCCGCATGAGATCGAAGAAATGGCAGCATTTTTCGACGAACGTGCCTCCCGATCGACGGCTGAAGCGGTTCCAGTGGGCCACCTTGTCCAGGAACGGGTAGCGATGTTCGCGGATTGTCAGCATCCGGATGCCGCCGGTGGCGTTCTGCGCCTGCTCGATGAATCGAGCGACCGGCGGCATGTAGCGGTATTCCATCGCCACCCAGACTGGCGCGGTATAGGTCGTGGCGAACGCCTTCACCGCGGCTGCGTCGACCGGGTCGGTGAAAAGCGGCTTTTCGACCAGGATAGGCAGCGCACGGATAGCAGCGATTTCCTTTAGCTGCGCGAAATGCACATAGTTCGGACTGGCGATGAGCAAGCAGTCGACGCGCGGATCGGCCGCCACCTCCGCGACCGAGCCGGCGATCGACGCTTGCGGGGTGAGGGCTGCCGCGCGGGCGCGCATCGTCGCGTCGGGCTCGAAGATCGCCGCGACGCCGACATCGGGCAGCAGCGCGATATTGCGAAGATGCTCCTGCCCCATCATGCCGCAGCCGATCATGCCGTAGGAAATGTGCTTCGCCATATCGGTTCCCTATCGCAGCCGTGCGACATAGCGCGCGACGCCATGATCAAACCAGGTCCTGGAAAACTCCGCGCTGGCGCCGTCCTGCATCCACCCGGTACGCTCGATGAAGCCGGCGGCGGCCCCTGGCGCGAGGCCGAATTCAGGCAGCGCCCATCCCGGCACCTGGCCGACCCCGACGCGGTCCTCTGCACGCAAGATCCAGATGCCGAGCGCCTTGCGGTAGTAGAGATAGAGCGAATCCGACAGTTCTTCGATAGCAACCGTCTCCGCACGGGAACCGTCGAGCCAGATCTCCTCCAGCGCCGCCGGCTTGCCGCCGAGGCTCCGCAGCCGCCTTATTCTATGGGCCTCGCCGCTCGACCCGAACACCGGCAGGTTCTTCGGTTTCGCCAGCCGATCGACTGACAGAACGCGCGCCGTCGGCAGCCCGCCTCCCTCCAGCAGTTCCAGCCGGAACATGGAATAGACGCTGGCCACTTCGGGTTGCGAACGTACGTAGTTGCCGGACCCCTGGATGCGGCTGAGCAAGCCCTTGCGCTCTAGATCGCCGAGCGCCCTGCGCAATGTACCGACCGCTATTCCGAGGTCCGCAGCCATGTCGCGCTCCGGCGGAAGCTTCTCGCCCTCGATCATCCGGCCAGCCGCGATCTCGCGAATGAGCATTTCACTGACCTGCTGATGCATCGGAAGCGCGTAGGCGTTTCTGGACGTGCTCAAATTGTCTCCAAACGCAAAATTGATACACTATTGATCTACACAGAAACGAATGATATTCAACAGGGAAAGACAGTCGCGGCAGCAATTGACGAAAGGAGTGCGGACATTGACGGTCGTTCCGGTGACGTCCGCTGATCTCGACGCTGCTGAAGTGTCGTGGTTTTCCGCTTTGTGCTCCGATGATTTCCGCTATCTCGGCGTACCGGATGGCGCGCTGCGGTCGAGTTGGGAGCACTGCTCCGATATCGTCAAGACAGCCGAAGGACTGGGCTTTCGCAATATCCTGTGTCCCTCGTCCTATCAGGTTGGCCAGGATACTCTGTCCTTCGTGGCGGGCTGCGCTCCGATAACCCATTCGATCAACCTTCTCGCGGCGGTGCGTTGCGGCGAAATGCAACCGATCATGCTGGCGCGCACGCTCGCAACGCTTGACCACATGCTAAAGGGCAGATTGACGGTCAACGTCATCTCTTCCGACTTTCCCGGCGAACTCGCCGACAGCCGCTTCCGCTATCAGCGTTCGCGCGAGGTCATCGAGATCCTGCGTCAGGCCTGGACGCGCGACGAAATCAACCATCAGGGCGAAGTCTACCAGTTCGGGAAAGTAACCGCCGACCCCGCAAAGCCTTATCAACAGAATGGCGGGCCGCTACTCTATTTCGGCGGCTATTCGCCCGACGCGCTCGAACTCTGCGGCGCACAGTGTGACGTGTATCTGATGTGGCCGGAGGCGAAGGACGTGTTGGCGCACCGCATGCGTGATGTTCACGAGCGTGCAGCCGCCCATGGCCGCACATTGGATTATGGCCTGCGCGTCCACGTGATTGTGCGCGACACCGAAGCCGAAGCCCGCGAATATGCCGAGGAGTTGGTCTCGAAACTCGATGACGAGCAGGGCAGAGTTATCCGCGCCCGCGCACTGGACGCGACATCCCTGGGCGTCGCGCACCAGGCAAAGAACCGCGCCGGCGCCGACGCGCAAGGCTATGTCGAGCGGCATCTGTGGACCGGCGTTGGCCGCGCACGCTCTGGTTGCGGCGCCGCGATCGTCGGCTCGACCGATCAAGTCATGTGCGAGATCGAGGAATACCGGAAAATGGGCATCCGCGCCTTCATCTTCTCCGGCTATCCGCATATCGACGAGGCCTTGTCCTTCGGCAAGCGCGTGCTGCCGAACATCAACACCTGCTCGCTGCCGCATGCCTATGGCCGGGTGCCGGAAATCACCCCGGCGACGCCGCTCGGAACCGGGGAGCGGCGATGATGATGCTGCGAATGCGCCTCAACGAGATTGAAGCTTCCACCGCAGCCCTTGGCCAGGAGGGCGCCTGATGTACCACTTCCTCAACCCCGAGCAGCAACCGATGAAAAGCTTCGTGCCCGACCCCGACCGCAAGCGCGAGTTCCGCGACGCGCTCGGCCGGTTTGCGACTGGTATCACCGTCGTCACCACGATGACGCCTGATGGTCCCGTCGGCATCACCGCGAACAGCTTTGCATCGGTGTCCCTCGACCCGCCGATCGTGCTCTGGTCGATCGGCCGGCATTCGAGGCGCTTTGCCGCCTTCGCAGGTTGCGAGCATTTCGCGGTTCATGTCTTGGGCGCAGAGCAGATGGAGCTGAGCCAGCGCTTTGCTCGCGTCGGTCAAGCCTTCGACGGCCTCCCGCACGACCTGAACGATGCCGGCGTGCCGCTGCTGGGTGGCTGCCTGTCGCGGTTCGAATGCGTGCGGATCTCCGGGCATGAGGGCGGCGACCATTTGATCGTCGTTGCCCGCGTAACCGCCGCGACCTTGCGAGACGGCGAACCCCTGCTTTTCTTCGGCGGAGGTTACGGGCGCTTCGAAGACGGTTCGAGCGTGACCCCATCGATGTAGTGATGGCCTGGCCCGCACAGCGGTGTGAACCATACGTCTCAGGCGTGAACCGGGCCGGTCGACTGGCGTTGCACGATATGGCAGGCGAATTCGATACGGCGCGGCGGCAGGTCCCCGCCGAGATCGGCGAGCAGGAGGTCGAGCGACGCCGCGCCGATCTCGCGCATCGGGATATGCATCGTCGTGAGGGGCGGGTTTTGGAAAGCCGCCTGCGGAAGGTCATCCATGCCCATGACCGACACGTCGGCAGGCACCTCGTAACCCGACTTGCGGATCGCCATCATCGCGCCGATAGCGAGGCTGTCGCCCGCGGCGAGCACAGCTGTGAAGTCGAGGCCACGAGCCTCAATGCGCCGCGCGATCGCTTCGGCCGCAAGGTCCGGCAGCCAGTCCGCCACCTCCACAGCCAGGTCGCCAGCCGCCAGGCCGCGCTCTCGCAGTGCATCCTGCCAGCCCTCGAAGCGACGCTCGATCGTGCGCCGCCCGCGCCGCATCAGGAACAGGATGCGCCGGTGGCCGAGGTCGAGCAGGTGCTGCGTCGCGAGATGCGCCGCCGAGCGGTTGCATGGCGTCAGGCTCGAATGGTGCATCGCCGGGTCGTCGCCGTTTATGAGCACGATCGGCTTGCCGAAACCGCCGGTCAGCGTCAGCACCGCCTCGTCGTCAAGCGTCAGAAACAGGCAGCCGACGACGCTCTTGTCTTGCCTGGCCTCATTGAGCAGAGCGATCTGCTCACCGGCGTCAGCGATGGAGCGCGACACCAGCTCGACGCCGAGAGTTCGTGCACGCTCGTTCAGTCCGTCGAGCACATAGAAGGTGAACTGGTTGCGCACATAGTCGATCCTGGCAGCGTTGCTTGCGGCGAGGATCACCTTGCGGCCGGCGATCGAAGTCGCAACCGTGTAGTTCAGCTTCTTGGCGGTTTCGATGATCATCGACCGAAGGTCGCCGCGCACGCCCTTGCCGCCGGCAAGCGCCCGCGACGCCGTGCTGACGGAAACGCCACAGCGCGCGGCGATGTCTTCGAGCCGCACGCGCCGGCTGAGCGTGCCGCGCTTCCCGCTTTCGACCTTCACGACCATCGGCTGTTTCCTCACCAGACCTTCATGCTGCAAAAAAATTTCAGATTGCGCAACAAAAATGCCTGTGGCACCCATTTGCCCGGCATCGCGCAAAACCTGGGAGGAGTAGTGGCGTCGTCAATGAGAGATATGCGCTCAAAGCTCGACCTGCTCGTGCGCGGCATGACGGGCCTGCGCCATGACGGCCGTTTCGACGAGCCCAACCTCGACGGCACGGCCGGCGACTACATCAGCTTCGATTCCTGGGAATGGCCGCAGGGTGTGGGGCTCTACGGCCTCGTTTGCCTCTGGCGGCACAATCGCGACCCGAAGCTTCTGAAGACAATCGAGGACTGGTACGAGCGCCATTTAAGGGCGGGCCTGCCGCCGATGAACATCAACACCACCGCTCCGATGATGGCGCTGGCATTGCTCTGGGGCGAGACACGCGATCCGCGTTGGGAAACGCCTCTCGACCAATGGGCCGAAAGGCTGCTTCGCGACATGCCTCGCACGCCCGAGGGCGGGTTCCAGCACAATGTCTCAGACAAGATCAACGACGACGAATTGTGGGACGACACGTTGTTCATGGCTGGCCTGTTCCTCGCTTTCCACGGACGCGCGGCCGGCCGGCAATCTTGCATCGACGAGGCTGTTCGCCAGTTCCTCGTCCATGCTCGCTATCTCGCCGACCCGAAAACAGGCTTGTGGTTCCATGGTTGGACATTTGCCGGCCGACATAATTTTGCCCGCGCTCTCTGGGCCCGCGGCAACGCCTGGATCACGGTCGGCATCCTCGACCTGATCGAAAATGGCGGTATCGGCAAGCCAGTCGAAGCCTATCTGCTCGGCGTGCTGGAAGCGCAGATCGAAGCGTTACTGCGCCTGCAGGCGCCATCGGGAGCATGGCACACTTTGCTCGACGACCCGACCTCCTATGAGGAGATGTCGGCCACCGCCGGCATCGGCTATGGTCTCATGAAAGCTGCGCGCATAGGCTTCGGGCCCAAGGCGTGCGGTCCGGCGGGCAGGCGCGCACTCGACGCGGTGCTGGCCAGCATCGACGAGAACGGCGTGCTCGGAAACGTTTCCTATGGCACCCGCATGGGCCATGATCTTCAGTTCTACCGCGACATCCCGATCCAGCCTACCGGCTACGGCCAGGCCCTGGCGATCCTCTGCCTCACCGAGGGGATGATCCATGCCGAAGCTGCCGAGGCGGCGGCATGACGATGCGCGTTCTCTTCGGCGCCGGTCCGGGCGACATCGATGGCTACGGGACGGAGCGGCTACGCGCCGAGTTTCTGGTGGAGCGGCTGTTCGAGCCCGGCCGCATCGCCTTCGCTTACACCCATGTCGACCGCATGATCGTCGGCGGCGCGTGCCCAACCGGAGAGCCGCTGAGTTTCGGCGATGGCGCGGACGTCGGCACGCCTCATCTGTTCACCGCGCGCGAGATGGGCATCGCCAATCTCGGCGGCGCAGGAACGGTGAGCGTCGACCAGCAGCGCTTCGCGCTCGCCAACCGCGATGTGCTCTATGTCGGGCGCGGCGCTAAACAAGTGACGCTCGAAAGCGACAGCGCCGCGAACCCCGCCTGGTTCTATATGAACTCGGTTCCGGCCGGCGCAGACATCAAGCATCGGCTGATCGCGAAATCCGAGGCGAAGCCGCTTGAACTCGGCGAGGAGCGACGCGCCAACAAGCGCACACTGCGCATGTACATTCATCCGGAAGTCGCGCCTTCCTGTCTGCTGCTGATGGGCATCACGGATCTCGCTCCGGGCAGCGTCTGGAACACCCTGCCCCCTCACCTGCATGAGCGGCGTATGGAAGCCTATCTCTATTTCGATCTCGCGGCGGAAGATCGGGTGATCCATCTGATGGGACGGCCGGACAATACCCGCCATCTGATCGTGGCCAATTGCGACTGTGTCATCTCGCCGGCCTGGTCGATCCATATGGGCAGCGGAACCGGCCCCTACGCCTTCGTCTGGGGCATGACGGGCGAGAACCAGGCTTATAACGACGTGTCGCCCGTGCCTGTTGAGACGCTGCGATGAACACCGTGGAACCGACCAAGCACGATCTTACGCTGCGCCGGCCGCTCGCGCTCGGCGGCCCCGTCGTTTACTGGCTCGTCGGCACGACGTCTGAGCAGCGCTACGATGTTGCAGATCAGCCGATGCAAGGGGAGATGGATCCCTTCTTCTTCCTGACCAAGCACAAGAATTTCATCCCGCACGAATATCCCTGCCGAACCGAGTTTGCCACCGAACGCCGCGGGAAACGGCCTGGGCCGCAGGGAGTGTTCGAGCCGGACCGTGTTTGGCTTCCGTTCGGCTCGCCGCGCGTCGACCTGTCGGGCTTCTGGTTCCGCCCGACCGTGGTCGCCACCTGGGCAAATACCGTGCTCGACGCAGTCTCGGACGGCCGGGCGAGGCTGCGTCTGCGCACCTGCGGCGGCGCCGTTTTGTTCGTCAACGGAATAGAGGCCGGCTGGATGGCGCCCTACGGGCGCAATCTCGAGGCTTCGCAGGATTTCGAGGTCGATCTCGTCGCCGGCGCCAACGAGATCAGCATCTGGTTCGATGATCTCGCCGAGCGTGACGCACGCTACTTCTTCCAACTCGATTATCTGTCGGGCCCAACTGCCGAACAGGTCTTGCCTACGACCGTCAAAGGCGACGTCGCGGCGGCCATGGAAGCCGCTCTCGACGCGATGCATTTCGAGCGCCCATTTTATTCCGGCGGCGAAGTGGCGCTGGTGACGGATGTCGCGCTGCCGGTTGCGGTGGACGTAGCGATCGTGATCGAGGGCGACTTCATGTCGATCGAAGAGCCCGTGATCCTCCGCCGCCGCATCGAAGCGGGGGCAAGACGCATCACTATTGCCGCGACGGAAGACCTTCCCGCCGACTTCCGGCATTTTGCCGTATCGCTCTCATCTAAAGGCTTTGTTGCCCAGCGGGTCTTCGGCGTGGAGATCTGTCATGCGGCGCGTCAGGGCCGCGCTCCTGCCATCCTTGCCGACAGGATCGGCGAAGCCCTGGAACAGGTCTCCAATTTCGCAGAGGCCGATACCGTGCGGGCGCTGGCGAGGCTGGCGACGGGCCGCGGCGGCGCCGAAACCGACGCCATCATTGCTGCTGCACTGCCGGCGATCGAAGATTGCCACGACTGCGCCGATTTCATCCTGGTTCCACTGCTCTGGTGCCGTCGTGCCTATGGCGACTCGATCGCGGCCGGTCTCCGTCACCGCATTGACGAGGCGATCCTCAATTACCGCTATTGGATGGATGAGCCGGGCAACGACGTGCAGTGGTACTTCTCCGAAAACCATGCGCTTCTGTTTCACACCGCGGCTTATCTCGGCGGCCATCTCTTGCCCGATGCCCGCTTTGTCCGCTCGGGGCGCACCGGCGCGGAGCAGTCGACCGTGGGCCTTGCGCGCGTGCGCGCTTGGCTCGATCATTTCGAGGAATGGGAAATGGCGGAATTCAACTCCGCCCCTTATTTCCCGATCGATCTCAAGGGGTTGACGATCCTATACGCGCTTGGGCCAGATGCCGATGTGCGCCGGCGCGCCGGGGCTGCGATCAACCGCCTGCTCGAGATCGTCGCCCGCTCGGCTCAGCAGGGCATGCTTACCGGCGCGCAGGGACGCTCCTACGAACACACGCTGCGCGCCGCCCGTTCGCTGGAACTTTCCGGCATTGCACGCATGCTGTGGGGCAAAGGTTTCTACGGCATGCGCTTCCATGCCCTGCCGCAGCTTGCGCTCTGCCTGCGCGACCATGGCCTCCACGTCCCGCAAGAGCTGACCGGCATCGCTTGCATGGCGGGCGACGACGCACAGGAATGGCGCTTCGCGCAGGGCCAGAACCGGATCGCCAAGCTCTACCACTACAAGACCCGCGATTTCGCCATGGGAAGCGCAGCAGCCTATCGCTGGAACGAATGGGGTTATCAGGAAACGGTGCTGCACCTGCGCCTCGGCGGCAATCCCGACGCGCAGATATGGATCAACCATCCGGGCGAGACAATTCATTCGGGCTATGGTCGGCCGTCCTACTGGGGCGGCTCCGGATCTCTGCCGCGCGTGCATCAATACCGCGACCTGGCCGTTGTGCTGTTCAGCTGCGCTGCCGAGCAACCCGACTTTACCCATGCCTGGTTCCCACAGAGCGCGTTCGATGAAGCGTGGGTCAAGAAAAATATCGCTTCGGCGCGCGGCGGCGATGGGTTCGCGATGCTGAAGGCCGACAGCGCCTTCGAGCTGGTCGGCCGCGGGCCGACAGCTGGAAACGAGTTGCGCGTGCCGGGCCATCAAGCCGCATGGATCATCCGCTTGGGCCGGCGCCGGCAATACGGGTCGCTGGACGAATTCGAGGCGCAGTTTTCTCAGCTCGCGCTCGGCCATGGAAAAAACGACCTTCTGCATGTCAATGACCCGGAATACGGCGACGTGCTGTTCCATCCGGATGGCCGCATGGAGGCTGAGAACCGTGTCATCGATCCGGCCGACTGGCAGGTCACGGGTGAAGCCACGTTCTTCACAGCCGACGCCATCGCAACCAGGTGAGGATCGGATCAAAAGGAGCAGGACAAGCAGCCCGGACAGCGACAATCAAGCGGTGAAAACCGCAAAAGCGGAGGAGTGAACCATGAGAATGAATTCGATAATCCTGGGCCTTTCGGCGGGCCTTCTGTCGTCGACCGCGTTCGCAGGCGACGTTCGCGTGATGTGGTACTCGGACGGCGTCGAGGGCGAGGTTATACAGGACCTGCTCAACCGCTTCATGAAAGACAATCCGGACATCAACGTCATTCTCGACAACGTCGCCTACAAGGTTGTCCAGGAGCAGCTTCCGGTCGAACTCGAGGCGGGACGTGGTCCCGATATCGCCCGCGTCACCAATATCAAGGAACTCGCCGACCATTGGCTCGACCTGACGCCTGTGGTGGCCGATCCAGCATACTGGCAGACGAATTTCGGCGACCAGTTCGACTGGATGCGCCCTGACGGTTCCAAGATCATTCCGGGCTTCATGACCCAGATCACGCTGACCGGCGGCTTCGTCAACAAGACGCTTTTCGAACAGGCCGGCGTGCCGATCCCGGCCGACACCGCAACCTGGGACGAATGGATCGATGCCGCCGGCAAGGTGCAGCAGAGCCAGCAGCTCAACGCTGCCTTTGCCATCGACCGCAGCGGCCATCGTATCTCGGCGCCGAACATCTCTTATGGCGCCAATTACATCGGCGGTGATCGACTGCCGGCGCCGATCGACGCCGGTACGAAAGCTTTCGCCGAAAAGCTGGTCAATTGGGTTGCCGACGGCCGCATGAACAAGGAAATCTGGGTATCGGCGTCGGGCACCACCTATCGCGCCGGGGCCGACGACTTCATCAATGGGCAGATTGCCTACTACTATTCCGGCAGCTGGCAGGTTGCCAACCTCGCCAGCAAGATCGGCAAGAACTTTGACTGGGTGGCGACGGGCTCGCCGTGCGGCCCCGCCGCCTGCACCGGCATGCCGGGCGGCGCCGCGCTGGTCGCCATCAAATACACGAAAAACGCGTCTGAAGTCGGCAAGGTGATGGACTTCCTGGGACGCGAGGACATCATGCGCGAATTCACCGAGCGCACCCTGTTCTTGCCCGCACACAAGGGCGTTCTCGCCGGCAAGATCGATTACAAGACCGATGACGATAACGTCAAGGCGTCGCTCGAAGCCTTCCTGAAGGCGTCGGGCAAGATCGCGCCGAATGCCGCCGCCCTGCCGGCATGGAAATGGGGAACTCCGGTTTATGGCGCGCTGGTGACCCGCATCAGTCAGGTCATGGCCGGCGAGATGAAGCTCGACGAGGCTTTCGTCCGCATCGACGAGGACATCAAGGCAAAGGTGGCCGAGGCATCGAAGTAGCGTCGCGGCAGTGTCATGGGAGACGTCCGAAACGGCATAGCAACCCGCGCCGGCGCCATGATCCTGGCGCCGGTCGGCTGGCTTGCGAATGTTTTCGATGCGCCACTGCGCATGTTGCAACGGCGCACGGGCAGCAATGGCATGGCCGTGTTCTTCCTGGCGCCGAACATGCTGGTGTTCGGCATTTTCGTGCTGTTTCCGCTGGTCATCAACATCCTCTATTCGATGACCGGTGGCGGGGCGCTGTTCCTCGGCGACCGCACCTTCGTCGGCGCCGATCAGTATGGGCGGCTGTTCAGTTGCGGCAGCTATCTCGATCCGAAGAGCTGCACCGAGGACCTGTTCTGGATCGCGGTTTGGAACACCCTGGCCTTCGTTGTGCTGCAAGTGGCGATGATGGTCGCCGTAGCGCTTGTCACCGCACTCGTGCTCAACCGTGAGTTGCGTGCGCGCGGTTTCTGGCGCGCCGTGTTCTTCTTCCCTGTGCTTTTGTCGCCGGTCGTGGTCGGTCTCATCTGGCGCTGGATCCTGCAGCGGCAGGGGCTGCTCAACCTGATGGTGTTCGAGGCGGGCGGAACCCCGGTCAACTGGCTGGTGGAGCGCAACTGGGCCTTCGCGGCCACGATCATGGTGTCGGTATGGGCCCATGTTGGCTTCTATGCGCTGATCCTTCTCGCCGGCCTTCAGGCCATTCCGAAAGACCTCTATGAGGCCGCCGAGATGGACGGCACCCGGCCCATGCGCGTCTTCTGGCGCATAACGCTGCCCTTGCTGGCGCCCAACCTCCTGGTCGTGCTGGTGCTGACGCTCATCCGCGCCGTGCAGATATTCGACGAAGTCTATGTGCTGACCGGCGGCGGTCCCGGGACCAGCACGCTGTTCCTCACGCAGTACATCTACGAGGTCGGCTTCGCCTCGCTGCTGCGCAATCCGGGGCTCGCCTCCGCGGCCTCGATTCTCATGGGAGCGGTGCTGGTCGTGCTGACCTTGATCCAGCTGGGCATCGCAAGGCGCAACGAGCAGCGGGGCAAAACGCGATGAGCAGGGTTGCGGAATTTCTGTTTCGCCGGCGCGGCGGCGCCGGCTGGCACTGGACGGACGTTTTCACCTGGTTCTGGCTGATCGGCGGGCTGATTGTCATGTTCGGCCCGGCGCTCTGGCTGGTCAACTCGTCGTTCAAGACGCCTGCCGCGCTGGCGGAGTTCCCCCCGACTGTTTTGCCCTATGTCACCGCCGAAGCTATCGTGGAAGGATACGAGGAGCCGCTGCAGCTCTTCGAAGTGCGCAATGACGACGGCAGCGTGCGCGTGCTCGCCGAAGTGCGCCGCCTCGGCACCGTCGCGCAGATGGTCGATCCCGCCAACCCGGGCGAGATCATACGCGTCAACATCCGCAACCGTACGCCCAAGCGCAGCATCGCCTTCGCGCTCGACAATTATGTCCAGCCTTTCCTCGCCTTTGACTTCTTCCTCTATCTGCGCAACTCGGTCTTCGTCACCGTGGTCGCCACCCTGATTACACTCCTGACCAATTCGATGGCCGCGTTCGCACTGTCGAAGTACAATTTTCGGGGACGTTCGGCTGTGATGATGCTCATCGTCGCGACGCTGATGGTGCCGCTCTCCGTCATTCTGGTGCCGCTCTATTCGGTCATCTCGGCAATGGGACTATTCAATTCGCTATGGGGCGTGATCCTGCCCACAGTGGCGACGCCCACGGGCGTCTTCATGCTACGCCAGTACATGCTGACTATACCCGACGAGCTGATCGAGGCAGCGCGCATGGACAAAGCGTCCGAATGGCAGATCTACTGGCGCATCATCCTGCCGCTGACCGCCCCCGCGCTGGCGGTACTCGCGATCTTTTCCGTCGTCTGGCGCTGGAACGACTTCCTCTGGCCACTGATCGTTTTGTCGCGCAAGGAGGTCTATACGCTGCAGGTTGGTCTCAACACCTATGCCGGCGAACTCAACGTGCAGTGGCATTACATCCTGGCCATGACCGTCGTCACCATGATCCCGGTCGTGCTGGTGTTCATTTTCCTTCAGCGCTTCATCACCACCGGCATTGCCGGCTCCGGTCTGAAATAGAGGCTAACATGAGCCAGATCACACTCACCGACGTATCGAGGGCATTCGGCAAGGTCGGTGTGCTGCACGACATAAATCTCGATATCCTTGACGGTGAGCTGATCGTCTTCGTCGGCCCCTCCGGCTGCGGCAAGTCCACGCTGCTGCGGCTCATCGCCGGGCTTGATCGGCCGACAGGCGGCGCCATCGCGATCGATGGCAAGGACGTGACCACCGTTCCAGCCGCCGACAGGGGATTGGCGATGGTGTTCCAATCCTACGCGCTTTACCCGCACATGAGCGTGCGCCAGAATCTGGCCTTCGGACTGGAGAACGCCCGTATGGCGCGTGCCGAAATCGATGCGCGCATCGCCGAAGCCGCGCGGATGCTGGAAATCGCGCCGTATCTCGACCGGCGCCCCGGCCAGCTCTCCGGCGGCCAGCGCCAGCGCGTCGCGATCGGCCGCGCCATCGTGCGCAATCCAACCGCTTTCCTGCTTGACGAGCCGCTGTCCAATCTCGACGCGGAGCTGCGCATCTCGACACGCGCCGAACTGGCCGCCCTGCACGAGCGGCTGTCGGCGACGATGGTCTATGTCACGCACGATCAGATCGAGGCGATGACGCTTGCCGACCGCATCGTCGTGCTGCGCGCCGGCCGCATCGAGCAGATTGGCACGCCGCTCGATCTCTACAATCATCCGGCCAATCTGTTCGTCGCCGGTTTCATCGGTGCACCGCGTATGAACCTCCTGCCGGTAAAGCTGGCACCCGGAGGCACTGGCCGGTCAAGCCTCACGCTGGACGGTTCAGCTGGATTCGAGATCGACGGGAACGTCAGGGCGGTGAATGGCGACGTGACGCTCGGGCTGCGGCCGCATCACATCAGCCTCGCCGACGCCGGCAAGGGAGACATTGCGGCGCGCGTCGCGCTGGTGGAAGCCCTCGGCTCCGAGACAATCGTCCACACCAAGACAAGCGGCGGCCAGACCATGCTCGCGGTTGTCGCCGGACAATGCCCGGTGGCTTCAGGCGACACGGTGGATCTGAAGTTCGATACCAGCCATCTGCATCTTTTCGATAGCACCGGCGTGCGCATCGCTGTGAGTTAGAAGTCGGCTAATCCGTCCGGGATGGCGTTGGACGATGACTGGGCGTCCGGCATGAACCTGGACCGCGTTCGTGCGAGAACAATCAAGCTGGGCGCTGTAGGGCTGGCGAAGCGCGATTGGCCCACTTCAGAGCTAAGTTGGCTATAAACCTTGATATTGAAAGATTTTGGCAGGCCCGGAGGACATCCTCTAGATATTGATTTTATTGGTATTTTCGTGGGCCAGAATCAGAAGTCTTGCCCGTGTTGTCCCGTATGGTCCCGCGACCGCCTTAAAGTCGAAGGGAACTCTTGCCTCCTTCGGGTAAATTCCGACGATGGGACCGTCAAAAAGTTATGCTTTTGATTTTAAAGGGAAAGTTGCCGAAAAAACATTTCTTGAGGTTTCGCCGACTATCGGGGTCTGTCGGCCGATTCTTGCACCTCGTGCCGTCCGCCAGCGCCACTCCGTCACGCGGCTGAACATACCGTCAGATGAAGGATCTCGTGCACAATGGCAACCGCGGTGACGCCGGAATAGGTGATTGATCATATGAGCGTCGACCCACTATGGCCTTGGGGTCCTTGTGCCGGGCGTTCTGGGCGGAAGTCGGAATGCCCTGCCCCCGGCGGCTGAATAAACACCGCCAAGTACCCCGGCGCAACGGTCTGGCTCGGAACGATGACGCCTTGCACCGCAACATCGGTTTCTTCAAGGTAGGGCAACGACGGACATAGATGTCGTTGCTTGCCGATTTGACCGGAAGGTTAACAGCACGATGCCACTCATGATTCAACGATTGGGAGCCAGGAATCTGACGCGCGCGGCACGACGTCTCGGAGATCTGACGGCGAAGTTTATCCTGATTGCCAGGCCGCTCTTCTTTGGGATCGCCCTCTTGTTGGCTGGTCAGGCACAGGCACAGGCGCAGGCGCCGGCGCCCGTCCCGCCTGAAAGGGTCAAACAGCTATTCGAGCTTCTCGACGATCCGTCGGTGAAGGCCTGGGTGGCCGAACAACGAAATCAGGGCGCCGGGTCAACCGGAGCGCCTGCCGAGGCAGGAGCTTCGCCGACCGACGCATCGTCCGACGCCGAGGCCGCACCAGGCCAGATGAATACGATGGCATCCTCGGCGCTCGATCGGATCAGGCACCAAATCGAAAGAATCGTGCGAACTTTGCCCCTGCTACCAGGCCAGTTCGCGCGCGTTCGGGCAGAGACCATGGCGGATATGTCCAGCAAGGGGTCTGCCGGCGTACTTATTCTGATTGCGATGTTCATCGCTGCCGGCCTGGCGCTCACTTGGGCAACGTATAAAATCACCCGTCCATTTCGTCTTTGGGTTATCGCGCAGCCGAAGGATACGCCCATCGGGCGAGCCAAGAAGATTGGTGGTCGTACGCTTTATTCCAGCATGCTGATCGTCTCGTTCGCACTGGGCAGCGCCGGCGCGTTCATGTTGTTCGACTGGCCAATGCTTATCCGCGAGATCGTACTGACATTTCTGATGGCGGCGGTCGTTACATGGGGCGTGCGCATGTACGTCATGGCCATGCTCGTCCCTTCCTTCATGAACGTCGAGAACGCCGTCGAGGTTCGTGGTTTGCCGATCACCAACGAAGTGGCAAACCATTGGTCCTATTGGCTACCCCGGATCGTCGGCGTCTTCGCCTTTTTCGGCGCCGCGTTTATCCTCTTGCCGGGTCTTGGCATCGATCAGGACGGAATGATGGTCCTGTCACTGGGCGCCGATTTCGTGCTGCTGTTGCTCATGCTGCTTTCCATTTGGCGCCGGCCAAGAACGCAGCGAGACGGTGTGCGCCACAGCGGTCACACGGAAGCGACATGGTTATTGACTGCTTATTTCGTCGTCCTGTTCCTGCAGCGCATCGCCGGGCTTTATACATACTTCTGGTTTACCTTCGCCGCATTCTTCCTGCCTTTGGCAATCGTGCTGACGCAGCGCGGGGTTAATTTCGTTCTGCGGCCGGGTTCGGAAGATGTCGGCCGGCCTACGATCCCGGCGGTGACGATCGCTGTCATCGATCGCGGTATCCGGATGATCTTGATCCTGGTGGCGGCTTACTTTCTCGCGCGTGTCTGGGGTCTGGACATGCAATCCATGCGGGACAGCGACACGACGACGACGTTCATATTGCGCGGCTTGATCAATGTCGTGGTCATTGCCCTCGCAGCCGATTTTGGCTGGTCGATCATCAAAGCCTTGATCGAACGAAAACTGGGCATCGAAATACCGCACCCTGTGATCAGCGACGAGGACGTTCCGATCCTCGATCCGCAGCAGGCGCGGCTGCACACGCTCTTGCCGATCCTCCAGAACATGCTGCTCGCATTGATCGTCGTGATGGCGGTGCTGATGATGCTCGCCTCTATGGGTATCCAGATCGGCCCGCTGATCGCCGGCGCTGGCGTCGTCGGCGTCGCGGTGGGCTTTGGCGCACAAACCGTCGTCAAGGACATTATTTCAGGCGTGTTTTTTCTGCTCGATGATGCGTTTCGTGTCGGCGAATATATTTCCTCGGGCAATTACAAGGGTACCGTGGAAAGCTTTTCGCTGCGCTCGGTGAAGCTGCGCCACCATCGTGGCCCGCTGTTCACGATACCTTTCGGTGAACTCGGGGCAGTCCAGAACCAGAGCCGTGACTGGGTTATCGACAAATTCAACATCACCGTTGGCTATGACACCGATATCGATTTCGCTCGCAAGCTGATCAAGCGGATCGGCCTCGAACTGGCGGAAGATCCTGAGTTCAAACACTGGGTGCTCGACCCAATCAAGATGCAGGGCGTACAGGAGTTCGGCGAGTACGGCATCGTATTGAGGGTCAAGGCCACAACCAGACCGGGAGGCGCCTTCGGTATGAAACGCAAATTCTATATACGCCTCCGCCAAGTCTTCAAGGAGCAGGGCATCGAACTCCCATTTCCGACCGTCCACGTCCAGGGGCTACAGAACCCACACGGGGCAGAGAATGCGCCGTTGGAGATCACACCCGAGTTGAAAACGGCCGTCGCGCAGTCGCACACCAATCGGCGCAGAAAAAAAGCTAGCACAACGGAGTAGGAAAGCTGTGACACCTGCCGGTCACGGCGCGGCTTTCAGCGCATCGCTTGTGGCAGGGATACTCTTTTATCTGCAACCGTTTAAGACGAAAAAAGTACCATCACGAGCCTCACTGATCCTGACGGCACTTTGAAAAATTCGGCCCGCAGTATGCCGGAGATCCGGCGGGTACTATGGATCACAAGCCTCACGCTAGAGTGTTATGGAACCTTCGACTTTCAGAAGGAGGGGGTTCGAGTCCAAACGTCAAGGCACATATGGTCATAAATATAATAAAATCAACAAGTTAAAGTCATGATGGACCCGGAGGGTGTGCCGGGAATGTCGATTTCACTGGCTTTCTCGTAGGCCAAAATCAGAACTCTTCCCGTATCGTTATAGTTCCGCGACAACCAAACAGTCGAACATAGCGACCCTATTCCTCCCTCGCGCCAACAGCCGCCGATCTTGCCCTCTTGGTGCAACAGGCCGGAGCGTATCGAACACCTCGCCGGCGCGCTCGATCGGATACTCGTTGATATGCAGCAGCGCGACGTCCATACAATCGCGCTGCAGGCGCTGCCTCACCATAGATGGTCACGGCGTCACGCCAGCGCGCGGCGCCACCTGCCGCCCAGGTGCCGATCCCGATGCGCGGTACCGAGCGGCCATCCCAAAGCTCCATCATCTGCATACCCCGCCTCCTCAACGACGCAGGCTGGCGTGGCGGGCATGCTCGCGGATCTCTTCGCGAGAAATGCCGGCATCCGCCAGTGTGCTGTCTGGGGCCTGCCTCAAGCTCGCAAGCGTCTGGCGATAGGCAAGCCAGCGGGCGAAACGGTGTCGAAGTTTATACAACATGATCGTCTCCTTGGCGCGCAGAAAGCCGGCGCGCTTGGGTTGGTCGAAAGCGCAAAGCATCTCTCCGAAGCGCATGCGCGTTTGGCGAGGATGCGTTGGTTTCTTCGCCAGCCGAGGTGCTTGTCACTGTCGCTCCAAGCAGGATTGTCCAACGCCTTCAATGCCTGGATACTTGCGCGTGATGCCCGCTTCGCGCTACAGCCACGGTCGCAAGGAGTTTTTCATTTCTGCAAAATGGATATCGACTGGGACGATCTGAGGTTGTTTCTCGACGTTGCGCGGCTGGGTGGCTTGAGCGCAGCGACGGGAACGACGCGCCTCAGCGCAGCCACCCTTGGACGACGCGTCACCGCGCTCGAGAAGCAGATCGGCGAACCGCTGTTCGTGCGTCAGCAGACGGGCTACCGGCTGACCGCGGTCGGTGAAGAACTGCTGCGCCGCGCCGAAGACGTCGAGGCAGCAATGCAGTCGCTGACCCGCTGGCGTGAGGGGAACCTGCCCGACCGCATTGTCCGCGTCTCGGCCGGGCCATGGACCTCAGCCTTCGTTTCCGCCCATATCGGCGAGATCTGGACGGTCGATGACGGCATAAGGGTGGAACTCGTCACCACCACCGACCGCGTCGACATCGGCCGCCGTGCCGCCGACATCGGCATCCGCAGCGAGCGCCCGACCGAGCAGTGGCTGGCCGGCCGTCAGAGCGGCAAGGTCGCCTACGCCATTTATTCCGGACGCCGCCTGGTCAACGGCATCGCCGCCGGGTTGTTCGTCGGCGTCACCGGCGAAGCGGCAAACATTGCCTCGGCGCGCTGGCTGCAAGCCCATCACGGCGACCGCATCGCCGTGCGCGGCAACAACACCCATTCGGTGCGCGAACTGGTGGCCGCCGGCGCCGGCCTTTCGATCTTTCCGTGCTTCGTCGGTGACAGCGATCCGCGGCTGGTTCGCGTCGCTCAGCCTATCGCAGAACTCGAAACCGACCAATGGATCGTCACCCATCACGAGGAACGTCACGCGCCGCCGGTACGAAAAGTCGCCGACCGGATTGCCGCCTTGATGCGGGCGCACCAGCCGCTGTTTCGCGGCAAGACGCCGATCCGGTAAGCCTCAGGCGTCGATCGGCCGCCAGCTGAGCCGCATGCTGGCACTCATGCCGCACTCCTGCGCCGTCAGGCCTAGGCCGTAATACTTCAACAGGGACTCGAACTCGCCATGCCGCTGCGTCCAGCCGCTATTCGCGGCACCGACCATCGAGCCCAGCGGACGCTTTGTTCCATTGCTGACCACCGTCAAAAAGAGCGCTGTTAACCAAATTTTCTAACCCGCCAATGCTTATTCGCGCGACTGATGGGGTGAGGTGATCGATGTGCGATTCAAACATAAGCGCATTTCCGCTGCATCGGCGGCGGAAATTGGTCGAAGGGATCGCCCGGGTCCTGGAGTCCAAGAACGGGGAGGACGCGAACGCCTTCTGGCGCAACACCGCCAAGGCAATTCTCGTTCAACTGTCCGAATCAGGAATTGCACCCGGGCTGGCCGAACAGGAAGTTGGAACGCTTCTTCATGCTGTCTTGGACGATATAGCCACCCGCAGTGCGGCGAAACTCGCACAATAGCATCGGCCGGCTCACGACGATGGATTGCCGCGTGGCACCACTGCATCCGTCAAATGCAAGGTTTCTCAATGCGAATGAAAAGATCGGCGCGGTTCGTCGAAATCATGCCTCACCGTTGCAGACACCAGCCAGTCGGTCATGAAGGGCTCGGATGAGTCCTGACGCCCCTTACTGCGCAATGGGGAGGGAAATCCTGCGCATAGGCGCGATCACGCCCGGTCTATGTAGCTGCGGCCCACCCATGCGCGCCTATGACACGAAGAAGTCGTCCACTGTGAGGAATGTGCTCGGGTCCAGGGCGGCAAACTTGACAGTCGCCGCTCCTCCTGCCCCGTCCACATCGAACAGCAGATCGCCGGTCTGCTTGTCGTAAATGATGTGGTCGTTGGCATCGACGGCGTGCTTGCCGACGACGAAAACCGCAGCGGAAAGCGAGCCGGCCGACAGCCCGACGAATGCGGAGCTGTCCAGCCAGAACACATCGTCGAGCGCATTGAAGTCTTCTATCCTGTCGTAGTTCGCCGGCCCAAGTGCGTCGAACACGAAGACATCCCTGCCCCCCTCGCCGGCCAGCCGGTCGCGGCCGGCGCCGCCATTGAGGATGTCGTCGCCAGCACCACCTCGCATGTCGTCGGAGCCGGCGCCGCCGTCGAGGACGTCGTCGCCAGTGTCACCGCGGACGCCGTCTGCGCCCTCACCACCGCTGATCTCGTCATCGCCAGCGCCGCCCTTCAGCCAATCGGTGCCCGCGCCTCCAATGATGTCGTCGGCGCCCGCGCCGCCGAACAGCTGGTCGTGGCCGGCACCGCCGTCGAGCGTATCGTTGAACGGGGTGCCGCTGATGCGGTCGCCCCCGCCCAGCGCGGCGACGAGCACGGCATGATCATGGCTTGCGTAGCTCGCGATGTTTTTGGCGTCGGTCAGGGCAATGGATTCGGCCGGCGGAGTGACGGTGATCGTAATCGTCGCCACATTGCTGTTGCCCTGGCCGTCCGTAGCGTAAACCGTAAAGCTGTCGGTGCCAATGAAGCCGGCCTCCGGTGTGTAGTCGAACAGGTTTCCGCTCAGAAAATCCGCATGATAGTGCAGGGTAGTGCCATAATGACCCTGGTGAAACGGGTAGTAGTTACCGTCGAAACTCGTCTCCTGCTCCAGGGTGCCGCTGTCCGGCCCGTCCAAGACGATAAAGTTCAAGAGATCGTAGTCGGCATCTGTCGCGCTGAACTTGACGTCGTCGAGAGATTGCGCCTGCGAAATCGACAAGTCCAGGTCGGCAACGGTGGCCGCGTGACTAACGAAGGTGTCGGACTGAAGCACGCCCCCTTTCAAGATGATCTGGTGCTGACCGTATTGGGTGTTTTCGCCGCCGAAATATTCGTTCGCCCCGATCCATGTCACCGTGAGGTCGTCGGGGCTGTCGGCGCTGATCGAGACGATCTGGACCGACTGGAAGGCCGCCTGGTCGGACACGGTGCGGAGAAAATTGCCTTCGTTGTCGAAGACCTGCGTTTCCACTGTCGTCCAGGTTTCGGTCCTGCCCTCGTGGGTGAAGCTGGTGATGGTGAAGAAGCCGTCGAAGACATCGACCGAAGCTAGTTCGATCCCACCGAAAGGGAAATCCGGCTTTGCGCCTATCGGTCCGATTACGTCGCCGTCTGTTTCCGTAATGCTGAAAAGGACCGAGTTAGGGGTCGGATTGGGATTCTCGGGTTCATTCCATACGATGAGCTCACTGCCATTGCTTAAGGTCGGCATCCTGTCTCTTCCTTGCCTTGCGCCTGGACGTGCCGCGGATGCCCCCAATTCCAACAGTAACATGTTACGCGAGACGGATCGGTGACAAACCCAACCGCCCTTCGCCTTCTTCGAATGTGGTTAATTCTGTTTCTCGGGCGCGGAGTGATCATGCCCAACTGTCTGATTGGATGGAGGAGCGGGGGCTTTCCGCCGACAAAACTCGGGTGGCCTTCACCATCGATGGGCTGATCGCACATTTCGACGCAAATCCTCGTCAGATTGCACCAATTGGCCGGATCATCCGCTTCGCGGCTTCGACGGCGATGCGGCAGGAGGAAATCTGCAGGTGAGTTGGTCGGACCTAGAAAGCCGGACCCGGATCATCCTCACGAGCTGACGGCCCGGAGCCCTGCTCTGCGACAACAAAGTCGCGCCATCTGCCGATGTTCCCGAGGTCTCTCCAAAGCCGACATTCGCTGTACATTTGCCTCGCACGAGGCTGGCAAGCTGTATGCGGACTCGTCGCGTGATCACACCAAAGTATGAGGCTTTTAGACCAATACCTTAGCTCCGCTTACATCCGTACGATCTCCGTCTACTTGCGTACAATGAGTGGTTCGTCGCCGGCAAACTATACTGACCTCAACGGTAAGGACGGCGCGAACCATGTTGCTAAACTACCTCCAGACAGATACTGACCCGATCGCGCCATTCGAAAGCAATGCTCCGCAATCGCTGCAGGAGCGCCAGCCGTTGGCAGGGGATCGGTGCTCTCACTTCAGCAGCAGACAAGTTCAACGCACCGACCCCTTTGGCGACATCTCCAAGGGACAGACATCCCTTTCAACCCCGCACTGCCGCTTGCGGTACACTGCGTCACGCGCGCTCCGTGCGGACCGCAATTGGCCGTCTCCTGACCAGGGACCGAACCCCAGCGGCCGCGGCGGCGGTGGCACGCACGTCGTTCCGGTCGCGAACGAAACGCCGCCCAGGATCTTCATCGGCCGCAAGCACGACGGCGACCCTCGCCCGGACGCGTCTTTGGACGAGATCTTCGATACCGTGCAGCGACAGACGCTCCGATATTTCTGGGAGTTTGGCCATCCGACGAGCGGCCTCGCCCGAGAGCGGAGCAACGCGACACCACATGTCGTCACAACCGGCGGTTCCGGCTTCGGCATCATGGCGATCCTTGCCGGTGTCGAGCGCGGATGGATCGGCCGGCAAGCCGCTCTCGATCGCCTGATTACGATGGTGTGCTTTCTCGGCCAGGCCGAGCGCCACCACGGCGCCTTTCCTCACTGGATGGATGGCGACAACGGTCGAACCATACCCTTCAGTCAGTTCGATAACGGCGGCGACATCGTCGAGACGGCATATCTGATGGTGGGCCTCCTTTCGGCGCGGCAATATTTCAGAGGACCGGAAGCCAAGGAGCGCGCCTTGCGCGGCCTCATCGACGCCCTGTGGTCGGAGGTCGAATGGGACTGGTACACCCGCGGCTCCGACACGCTCCTTTGGCATTGGAGCCCGGTGCACGAATGGGCGATGAGCCTCCCAATCCACGGCTGGAACGAGTGCCTGATCACATTCGTGCTCGCCGCGTCTACGCCACGGCATCCAATCGAGCCGGATGTCTATCACCGCGGCTGGACAGCGGGCCAGGCCTTCGCCAACGGCCGCAGCTTTCATGGCGTACCGCTGCCTCTCGGGGCCGACCATGGCGGCCCTCTTTTCTTCGCGCACTATTCCTTCCTCGGACTCGATGCGAGGTGGCTTCACGACCGCTACGCCGACTACTGGTGGCAGAACGTCGCCTATACGCGCATCAACCGGGCGCACTGCATCCACAATCCCGGGAAATTCGACGGCTATGGCGCCGAGTGCTGGGGGCTGACTGCGAGCGACAGTATTGACGGCTATGTCGCGCACGCTCCTGACCGCGACCTCGGAGTGATCACTCCATCCGGCGCCCTCGGCTCTTTTCCTTATGCCCCGGTGGAATGCGAGCTCGCGCTTCGCCACTTCGCTTCGCGCGGCGACCGGCTGTGGGGCGAGTATGGCTTCAGGGATGCATTCAGCCCTGCGTCGGGTTGGTGCGCGGAATCATATTTGGCGATCGATCAGGGGCCGATCATGGTCATGATCGAGAACTACCGGAGCGGCCTTTTGTGGCGCCTCTTCATGAGCTGTCCGGAGATCCAGATCGGGCTCGCGAGACTCGGCTTTTCCCAGCGCGCGAAAGCCGCCGCGGCCATGTCATGAGGACCGCGTATTCCCCGCCAAAAGCTCGGCGCGCAATCATCCGCTCCGGCATTCTGTTCGGGCTGATCACGGGCGGATGGTCGGCAGGATCGGCCCACGCGTCACCACCGATGTTAACAGGCGGTCTAACCTCTCAGCCGATTGGTCATTACGAATTCTGCAAAGCCAATTCGGCGGAATGCACGATCCGCACCCGTGACCGCGGCCCTCAGCATGTCACCGGCACCGTCTGGAGAAACGTCGCCGCAGTCAATGCGCGGGTCAACAGGTCGGTTCGACCTATGACCGATATCGAAGCTTATGGCAGGGACGAAGTCTGGGCCTATCCGAACGGCGTTGGCGATTGCGAGGACTACGTGCTCGAAAAGCGTCGCGATCTCATGCGTGAGGGTCTTTTGCCTTCCAACCTTCTGATCACGGTCGTGCGAAAGCGGGGCGGCCAAGGCCATGCAGTCCTCACCGTCCGAACAGACAAGGGCGACTTCATCCTCGACAATTTGACGGACGCGATCCGCCATTGGGACCAGACCGGCTATGATTTTCTCAAGCGCCAGTCGAGTGACCACCCCGGCAGCTGGGTCACAATCGGCGAACGCCGGAACCCAATCGTCAGCACGCTAGTGGTCACTCCGGTCGCCAAGCAGCCGAGCGTCTTCGACCCTCAAGTGGGCAAAACTATCGTCAGGCCAACAAAACGGTAACCGAGCGTGACAGCACAGCTGCTTGGTCGTTGGGCTATTCGCTCCGTTCAGTATCGGTTATTCGTGACAACCGGAATCGTCGGCGGCTTTGCGACCTTCTCGACGTTCCTGACAATGCTGACCCGTCCTGCTGCAAGTTGGCCAGGGGAAAGAACGTTCCGCCGGACGCGAGCATGTTCAGGCGGATGACAGACAACGCCCAATTTCCCGCTGAGCCGGCCTGTCGATCGATATGAAAAAAGAGCGAGACGGCCCTTGGCATCGCAAGCCAGTTACAATCTGGCGCGTCCCAGACCCCGGTACTAGCAGTGGATACGACGGCGATGCCGCCACCGCGTGAGGGTAGCCATCGGTTGCCCCGAAGTCGATCGCCGCCGCCGGCGACACCAGCGCCAGGTGGCGTCTATCCTGTTGGCTTTCGGATCGCGAAGCGGGACGTTCGGTTAGAGTGCGTTGCAGTCGCGAACTGGACCGGCTGCCGGCCTCCACGACTATGTCACTGAACGGGGCAACCTGGAACACAAAAAGCGGAGCTGCAGCAGGTTGCGCGTCGCGACTACGTGCGCGATGTCCTTTCGGTTGAAGTCTCAGAGGATGGTCGCCATCTCGTCGAACGAGAACCGCGGACCCCGCGGGAACAGCTTGGCGTCGTTGCCATAGCCGATGTTGATTATGACGTTGGCCTTGATCTTGCCGTAGGGAAAGAACTCTTGCTCGACCTTGGCCGGGTCAAACCCAGTCATTGGACCTGCATCCAAGCCGACGGCGCGCAGCGCGAGAATTAAGTAGGCGACCTGAAGGGTGCCATTCTGCGCAGCACTGTGCGCGGCGAACTCCGGATTGCGGGCAAACCAGCTCTTCGCATCGGCATGCGGGAACAGGAACGGCAGCTGTTCATAAAAGTCGACGGCATGGCCCATGATCGCGACGACCGGTGCAGCCATGGTCTTTTCGGCATTGCCGGGCATGAGCGCCGGACGCAGCCGCTCCTTGGCTTGCGTCGAGCGCAGGAAGAGCGCGCGCAGCGGCTGCTGGTTCGCCGCGGTCGGACCCATCTTGGCAAGGTCGAGCGCTTCGCGCAGAAGCCTGTCAGGAACGGGAAGTTCCCGGAAATGGTGGTGGGTCCGCGCTTCGGTGAAGAGCTGGGCCATGGCGGCGACGCCGAGCGGCTCACCGCGGCCCAGACTCTTTCGGTCGACAGGGATGGTCATTCTAATTTCCTAGGTTGCGATTGGAGGATTCGTTAGGAGGGAGCCGCCGCACTCAGCAGCGCGCGCGTCACAGGGGGCGGTCTTCATGCCATGACCCCGTGGGCGAGGCGGTTGCCCTGCCTCTCGGTTACGTCGGCTCAGCCGGTGGCATCATGGCCTCGTTCAAATTTGTCCTGTTCATCATCAGGCGAGCGCGAAACTTCGAAGAAACTGCTCGCCTCCCAGCACGATGAAAGACACGACCGTCATCATCAGGCCGCGTTGGAAGCGTGCCTGCTTTATGATCCGGACGCGTGACGTTTTCAGCAATTCAATGGCCAGAACCGAGGTCCAGTCCGACCTCAGGGCTTGGTGCATCAGGTCACGGACATCGGCAAAGTAGCTGGGGTCGACATAGTACACCGGTGGGACCTTGGAACCATGAGACGTCTTGCCATTGAATTCCTTTTCCGCGCGTGTCCGGCTCGGATAGAGCACCTGGCCGAACTGAAGGATCGGCATGATGACGATCCCCCAAACGACCGCATAGAACAGCGGCCCGATCGGCGCATGCGTCGGCAAAAGATCGCCGAAGCGCAGCACGAGGTTGAGGGCGAGGATGTAGCCTACGCCAACGATTTGCGCCTTGTTGTCATAGGAACGCGCCACAGTTTGTGTTTCCTGAAGCGCGGCGAGGAGCATCTTGTCGGCATACTCGCGTGTAATCTCACCTGGTCCGGCATACATGCCGGCATCCGATCTCAGAAAGCGGTCGACAAGAGAGGAGGTTTCCGGCATGGCAAGCCCTTTCTCAATGCTGGGGGGCGAGAATGGGCATTGCCGGAACGTCAGACGCTGCTGCCGGTTCATGCTTTTCCCGAATGCCGTTGACCGCGACATAAAGGGCCGGGAGGAAGACGAGCGTCAGTACAGTCGCGACGGCGAGCCCGCCGACAATGGCGTAGGCCATCGGCCCCCAGAACACGTCGTGCATGATCGGGATCATGCCAAGGATGGCTGCAGCCGCGGTCAGCATGATCGGCCGGAACCTGTGCGTGGTCGCGTCGATCACCGCCTTCCAGGGATCGATGCCGCGCCCCCGCTCATGCTCGATCTGGTCGACGAGGATCACGGAGTTGCGGATGATCATCCCTGCAAGCGCGATGATCCCGAGGATGGCGATGAAGCCCATAGGCGTACTCGTGGTCAGCAGCGCGATTGCGACCCCGATGAGACCGAGCGGCGCTACGCTGATCACCATCGCCATCTGGCGGAAGCTGCCGAGCTGAACGATGAGTACGGTCAGCATCAACGTGATCATCAGCGGAAACTGGGCCAGCAGAGCGGCGTTGCTTTGGCCGCTCTTCTCGACCGTGCCGCCGGTTTCTAGCAGAGTGCCGGCCGGCAGTGACTTGGTGTACTCTTCGACCGCGCCTGCGAGTCGCTCGTGAACGGAGGCGGGCTGCAGCCCCGGCAACGGTTCCGCCTGGACTGTGATGGTGGGCAGGCGGCCGCGACGCCAGACATAGCCCTCGTCAAGACCGTACTGGAACTCGGCAAGCTCGCGCAGAGGCACCGATGCGCCTGTCGGAGTGGGGATCTGAAGACTGCGTAAGGCCTCAACGCTTGAGCGCTCACTGTTTTCGGCCCGGGCCACGACATCGACCAGATAGATTGAGTCGCGCAGCTGAGTGACCGTCGAGCCGGTGAGCACGCGGTCGAGCGCCTGGGCCAGCTGTTCGGAGCTTAGGCCAGCCTGACGCACGCGATCCTGATCGACCACGATGCGCAGTTCCTTGTTCTTCTCAGCCCAGTCGTAGTTGACGTTGCGCACGAGTCCGGATGACCGCAATATCTTTGCGAGTTCCTCCGCATGCTCCCTCGCTTCGTCGGTCGTCGGTGCGCTCACCCGGTATTGCACCGGCCAGCCGACCGGCGGCCCGAGTTCCAGGCGCGAGATGCGGGCCTTCACGTCCGGGAAGCTGTCGGTAAACAGCGTCTCGAGCTTCGCCTGAACGCGGTCCCGCGCCTCGAGGTCCTTCGCCACCACCACGGTCTCCGCCATGAAGTCGTTGTCGAGCTGAACGTCGAGCGGCAGGTAGAAGCGGATGGCGCCGCCGCCCACATAGGAAGAGAAACCGGCGATGTCAGGGTCGCTGGCAAGCGTCTCTTCCAGCCGCTTCGTCTCCGTTTCGGTCGCCGCGATCGAGGCATTCTTCGGCAGCGTCATCGTTACCACAAGCTCGGGCCGGTTCGACGCCGGGAAGAACTGCTGCTGCACGAAACCCATGCCGTAGAGGGAGGCACCGAAGGCGGCAAGCGAGGCGGCGATGGTAAGCCAGCGGTGCCGCATGCTGAAGCCGAGCAAGCCAATGAAAGCGCGCATGAAGCGGCCCGGCCCATGAGTGCCATGCGCCTTCATGTGAGAAGGCAGCAGGGACAGCCCGATTACCGGCGCGAAGATCACGGCCACGAACCAGGAGGCCACGAGCGCAACCGCAATGACGGCAAACAGCGAAAACGTATACTGTCCGGTGTTGTTGTCGGCGAAGCCTATTGGCAGGAAGCCGAGGATCGTGATCAGAGTTCCCGATAACATGGGGAAGGCGGTAGAAGTATAGGCGAATGTAGCCGCCTTAACTTTTTCCATGCCTTCCTCGATCTTCGAGATCATCATTTCGATGGTGATCATCGCATCATCCACCAGTAGGCCGAGCGCGATGATGAGCGCGCCGAGCGAGATGCGCTGCAGGCTGATGCCCATCGCTTCCATGGCGATAAAGACGATGGCGAGCACCAGTGGGATCGACAAGGCGACCACGAGCCCGGCCCTGAAGCCGAGGCTGAGGAAGCTGACAGCGAGCACGATGACGATCGCCTCGAACAGCGCCTTGGTGAATTCGCCGATGGCTTCGCGCACGACCTCGGGCTGGTCCGAAACCAGGTTGAGCTCGATGCCGACGGGGAAGCGCTGCATCAGGCGCCCGGCCGCCTCGTGCAGGCCTTCGCCAAAGTCGAGGTTGTTGCCGCCCTCGCGCATGTTCACGCCGATACCGATGGCCGGCTTGCCGTTGACGCGGAACATCTTCGTGGGCGGGTCACCGTAGCCGCGCTGAACCTTAGCGATGTCGGTGAGTTTGTAGAAGCGCCCATCGATCCAGAGATTGAGGCCGGCAACGCTCTCGGGCTTCAGGAGGGAGCCGGTAACGTCGACAAGCATGTTCTCGTGCGGCGTGTTGATGACGCCGGAGGGCACAACCGCGTTCTGCCGCGCGATCGCCGTCAGCACTTCGTCGAGGCTGAGCTTAAGATTGGCGAGCTTCTGGGGTGAGAAGCTGAGATAGACCTTTTCGTCCTGGTCGCCAAAAATCTCGACCTTGCCGACATCGGACGAACGCAGGAACTCGGTCCGCGCCGTCTCGGCGAAGTCGCGCGCCTCGCGCGGCGTGAAGCCGTCGAAGGTGATCCCGTAGATGATGCCGAAAACGTCGCCAAACTCGTCGTTGAAGAAGGGGCCGACCACGCCAGTGGGAAGCGTCGCCTGGACGTCACTGACCTTCTTGCGGACCTGGTACCAGATGTCGTCGAGCTCGCGCTTGGGCGTCGACTCCTTGAGGTAAACGAAAATGGTCGCCTGGCCGGGTTTGGTGTAGCTCTTGATGTAATCGAGCTGGGGAGTCTCCTCGAGCTTCTTCTCGAGCCTGTCGGTCACCTGTGTGAGCATATCGGCCGCGGTGGCCCCGGGCCAAACCGCCTGGACCACCATGGTTTGCACGGTGAAATCCGGATCCTCCTGCCGGCCGAGCCTCTCGTAAGCGCTGATGCCGCCGATGACGCAGACGAGCATGAGGAATACGACGATGGCCCGGTTGTGGACGGCCCATTCCGAAAGATTGAAGCGTGTCATCACTCGACCTCCGTCTCAGCGTTCACCAACTCACCGTCTGCCAGCGAATTGACGCCGGCGGTCACGACCTTCTCTCCTGCCGACAGCCCGTGGCTGACGACGACGGAGTCTGTATCGAATTGAAGCAGCTGGACGTTCCGGCGCTGCACCTTGCCGTCACCGCCAATCACCCAGACCTGCGGCTCGTCTCCGGACTGCAGCAGCGCGGTCGGGGGTAGCGTGGTGACCTCCTGGCCTCCTTCGCTTTCGACGCGGCCTACGACGACTGCACCCAGCCGCATCTCTGGCGGCGGCGAAGCCAGTGCCACCTTCACCTGATAGGTGCCGGTCGTGCTGTCGGCCTCGGGGGAAATCTCGCGGATTGTGCCGGTGACCGCGATGTCCGGCCGGCCCTGGATCGAAACGTTCACCGCCATGCCGAGCTCTGCCCCGGCGATGTCTTCGCCGGCAACAGCGAAGACCGCCTCGCGCGCGTCATTGCGGGAGATCTCGACGACCATCTGGCCCGCGGCCACGACCTGACCAGGGTCCGCGCCAGCCGCCGTCACGATGCCGTCGTCGGGCGCAAGCAGCTGCGTGTAGCCGAGCTGGTTTTCAACGATCCGGAGATTGGCTTCGGCCGCCTGGACGGCGGCTTGTGCGCTCTGCAGCGACTTCAGCGCGTCATCGTAGACGGAACGCGTCGCGAAGCCCTTGGCGAGCAGGATGCGGAAGCGGTCTTCCTGTGCGACGGTCTGGGAAAGCGCTGCCTTGGCTGCAGCGAGGTCGGCCCCGGCGGCGGTCACCCTGTTTTGGTAGTCGACGGCGCTGAGCTCCGCGAGCTTCTGGCCTTTCTTGACGGTTGCGCCCACGTCTACATCGCGTGAGATGACTCGGCCGCCGACCTCGAAGCCAACCTGGCTCACGTAGCGCGACTGGATGCGACCGGCGCCCTGTGCAACCAGGGCGAGTTTATGAGGCGTCACGACGGCGATCCGCACCGGCCGCGGAGCGGCGGGCGCTGCGGCCTCCGGTTCGGAACAGCCAGCGAGACACACGCAGGTGACAAAGGCACAAAGAAACGGACTTGATGGCAAGCGCATGAAAAGCCTCCGCTCGAAACGATCGGGTTGCGTGGAACTGACGATAGGGAGTCGGAGACGTGCTAACCGGCTCTCGTTTTAGACAATTACGTCAAATCGACGATTAGGTCAATACGAGAAATCGCGGTAATTATGCAATTCAAAAAGGCATGCCAATTGGTGTAGATAACCCGGCACAAGGCGGAGACCGGGCGAGAGGCTGGGCAGACGCCCATTCGGCCTCCGCAGCCTAGGGACGGCTCCGAGCTCGCGGTTGACGTATGATTGATGCGTGCAGTGCTTGACGCGTTGAGGGACCGCACAGGGTATCCGCGAAGATTGCAGATACTGGCCTTTTGATCATCTAACCAGCTCCGTCCTTTGGTTGGACAGTAGAGGCGGCTGGCGGTTCAACGCCATTGCCAAGTTGGTCAACTTCCTTAAGGGAAAACGAAAGAGCGCATCCGGCGCATATTCATGCGCACCAGGGCAATTATACGTTGGTATATTTTATAGGACCGCTATTTCACGCGAGTCGGCGTGGTCGTCACACCCAGGCTGTCCGCCATTCGGACCAGATCGACGAGAGATTTCGCCCGCATCTTCTGCATGACGTGCCCGCGATGGACCTTCACGGTCACCTCGCTGAGACCCGCTTGAGCAGCGATCTGCTTGTTGACCCTGCCGGTGACTACCAAGTTCATGATCTCTCGCTCGCGCGGCGTCAAGGAATCGTAGCGCGTCCGAAAATCGGCAATGAGTTCGGCCTTCTGCCGCCGAGTGCGGTCCTGCTCGATCCCGGCGTGAACCGCGTCTAGCAATTCCTGTTCACGCAGCGGCTTCGTCAGGAACTCGATGGCGCCCGATTTCATCGCGCGCACCGAGATCGGAATGTCGCTATGGGCACTGATGAAAATGACGGGAAGTTGAATGCCCAAATTCTGCAGCATACTCTGAAATTCGAGCCCACTCCGCCCCGGCAGCCTCACGTCGAGGATGATGCAGCCTGGAGCATCAGAGCGCTTGCTGTCCAGAAACTCCTGGCTGGACTCGAATGTGTGCACGCCAAGTCCGACCGAGCGCAAGAGTTCGCCGAGGCCCCTCCGAACCGACGCGTCATCATCAATGATGTAGACGAACTCCTCCATCCATGCGCCCCAAGGTTGAGCCGCCGCTAATACGCGGCAGGCCGGACGCTAATTATTATTCCGGTTTCTCCTCAACTGGCAATGTAAACTGGAAAATTGCGCCGCGCGGCTGGTTGGGGACGGCCCAGAGTCGGCCGTTGTGAGACTCGATGATCGAACGACTGATCGTGAGGCCCAGGCCCATGCCCTTGGGTTTGGTGCTGTAAAAGGCCTCGAACATTTCGTCGACCTTCGCGGAGTCGATTGGCGGGCCGCTGTCACGGACCGCTACCAAAGCCGTATGTGGTGCCACTCGTTCGGTGCTTATGACGAGTTCGCGTGATCCTTTTGGAACCGCTGTCATTGCATCCTTGGCGTTCATTATGAGGTTGAGAACGACCTGCTGTATTTGGACCTGGTCGCCCACGATTGGAGGCAGGTTGTCCGACAGCTCGGTGTTCAGCGAGATGGCGCCTCGTTGCAGGTCCGTGGACACCAACGCAATCGTCTCCGAAACAATGTCATTGATGCTCAGCCGATCCCGCCGCTCGGGGGATTTCTTCGCCATCGCCCTGATCCGGTCGATGACCTCGGACGCGCGAAAGGCGTCACTGATCATATGCTCGACGGCCCGACGGGCGGAGATGATGTCGCGCGGATCCGCATCAAGATAGCGAAGACACGCATTGCCGCTGCCGACGAGCCCGGTGAGAGGCTGTCTGACCTCGTGGGCGATCGAAGCCGCAAGCTCTCCCATTGTGGTCATCCTGCTCATATGGGCAAGCTCGGCTTGCGCGAGTTGGAGGGCATTCTCCGCCTGCTTGCGGCTGGTGATGTCGCGCACAAGTGAAAGACGGAACCATTGCTCTCCCTGCTGGAATCGACCGGCGCGAATTTCGACGGGAAATACGCTGCCGTCCTTGCGACAGTGCAGCGTCTCGAACGTCACTGTCTGTCCGGTCTCAACTCGAGCTACCAAGTTGGCGAGCACCTCCTGGTTCAGATCCCCGTCGAACTCGCGCGGGTGCATTCCAATCAGTTCCTCGCGGCTGTAGCCGAGGCTTTCGCAGGCCTGACGGTTAACATCTATGACGGTCAGGTCGTCGGCGTGCAGGAAGAACGCGTCGGTCGCGTGATCGACGAACGTTCGGAAGCGTGACTCGCTCGCTCGTAATTTTTCTTCCGCCCGCTTGCGCTCGGACAGATCCAGTACGAAGGCGACAGTCTGGTTTCCGGTTCCTTCGAAGCTCGCCTCGCCAATCAGCACGGATACGCGGCCACCATCCTTTCGCTGGTACTCCTTTTCGAACGGCTGGACGCTGCCGTTCATCTTCAGCTCGGCCCCAGCCTCGGCGTCACGCTCGCGCCACTCCGGCGGCGTCAGATCTGCGTCGAGCAGGCGACCCGAGGAGAGTTCGTCGCGGCTATAGCCCACCATCCTGACAAACGCCTCGTTGGCTTCGACAATTCGGCCATCGATATCGCGGATGAAAATCCCGATGATGTTGGCCTCGACCAGACGGCCAATCCGGCCTTCGCGTTCTGCGAGGTCGCGGTAAAGACCGGTAATCTCGAGCGCGCTGGCGGCCTGCGAAGCGAGGAGCTTCAGCACCGCACTGCGGGCCGGCGCGAAGACACGACCGGCCAGATTGTTCTCCAGATAGAGCACGCCGATCAGCTTCGCGTGATTGATCAGCGGCAAGCAGAGAATGGATCTGGCCGTGTGGTCACGGATGTAGGGATCGGCCGCAAAGGAGTTTTCGGCAGACGCATCGTCGAGGCTTACAGCTTCCCCCGTACGCAGGACGTAATTGAGAACTGACTCCGGCATCGTTCCCACAGCGGCCGCATCGCGCAGCTCTATGAGCACGGCGTCGCCGCGGGTCGTGGCCTCCGCGGCAATTCGCGGCTCACCACCACGCGACAGGATAAGAAGCCCGCGCTCGGCTCCCGCCTGTTCGATGGCCATTCGCAGCACTGTGTCAATCAGCTTCTCGATGTCGATTTCGCCGGAGACCGCTTGCGACACCTTGATGACGGTGGCGAGGTCGAGACGTTCGACTGGCGCTTCGATGGTGCTCGTCGCAACGGGTGCTGGTTCGTCGTCCCGCAGGCGTGGAGAGAGCTCATCGAGTTGCCGCACCTTGCCCTCAGCTCCCCAACGCAGATAACAGCGACGGGCGTTTTGCAGGTAGAGCTGAGCAATCTGATCGAACCCGCGCCTGCGGTAGAAGGCGGAAGCGCGCTCATACGCGATCGCCTCGTCGTGAGGAAGCGCGTTCGCGTGGGCCAATTGGATGGCCTGTTCATACAAATGCTCGGCATCCAGCGCGTGGTTGCCCAAGCGCGCAGTCTCCGCGTTGATCAACACTGCGCGGCTCGCAAAATTCTCTGGACTGTGCTCGGCCCACTCCTCGATTTGGCGACGGTGAGCGGCCAAGGCCCTCCGATGTTGGGAACTCTCGGTGGCCGATACTTCGTCGCAGAGTGCGGCCAGCGAGAGGCCTGCATAAAAATGGTATTCCGCCCGCTCGAAAATGGCAGGGGTCATCCACAGGAGGCCTTGTACTTTCGCCGCTGCTGCAAGCGCTGCGACGTGGTCGCCGGCGAGAGCGCGTGCCTGCAGCTTGCGGATCCAGTACAAGCAACTACCCGGCTTGCCGTCGGTCTGACGCTCGAATTGCTGCTCGTCGAATCCTGTGTCGTTGAAGCAGCCGAACACCGGCGTCAGGCCGCGAAGCGTTCGAATGAGCTGAAGTTGACCGGCAATGAAGCCGACGACGACACCGAACCCGGCCTGGCGGGCGAAAACCAGACCGGCTTCCGCATCGCGTTGAACCTCAGAGAGGGGCTCGCCACTGGCGAGGAGGTAGGTCAGGAGGTTATTGCGGCTCAAGACAGCATAGGTGAGATCGCCGACCTGCTGCGCCGTTTCAAATACGCGCTGCGCCAGTGGACGGCCCGTCCGGACATGCCGTGGCGAAGATTTTGCAAGGTTGCCGAAGGCGAGGTAGACTCGTGCCTTCAGGCGGTCCATTCCAGGCTGTTCCACCAGGTCCAGCCCGAGCAGGCCGAACCGGAAACCTGCCTCGTAGTTGCCAAAATACAGCCCCAGCACAGTGCCTACCGCGGTGTAGGCGTAGGGCGACGTGTCGCTGTTGCCGTGCCGCAGGCTGACGTTCCCCATTCGCCCGATCACGAGGCAACGCAGATTCTCGTCGGTAAACAAGGCCGGGGTCACGAGCGATGTGAGGACATTCATGGTCGCGAGCGCAACAGGATCTGCCATCGGGGGCGAGTCGAGCAGCGTTTCCATCGGGCGGTTTCCGAGCTGCCGCCAAAGCCGCGCGTATTCCTGCCGCACTTGTTTCCTGGTCGGATGCGCCGACCAGGTGATGCCGACGCGGCGCAGGTAGTCGAGGCCGAAAACGATGGCCTGATCGCTTCGACCCAGGCTCATGAAAAGGTCCACACGCAGCCGAGTGACGCGGGCCAAATCAGTGAGGCTGGCGGCACGGCTTGCCAACTCCGCGAGCCGCGCCTGCGCCTCAGCCGGCGCCCCGGCGAGGAATTCGCATTCGGCCCTGTGCAGATTGAGGCCGAAAGCGAGCTCGTACCGGCGCTCCCACGCATCATCCGGCAAGAGACCCGCACCCGTGGTGGCATAGGTCAGCGCCGACGCGTACGCCGCCGCCGCCTTGGCACGGCGGGCGGCGACCAAGTTCAGATCGGCGAGGCGCTCGCGCTCTTCGCCCGGCGCAATCAGCATGCTGCCGCGGTTGAGCTGGCCGACGATGTCGAAGATACTCTCCTCGAGTGCGTCCGAGGGCGTATGCGTCAGCAGGACGCGGCCAACAGCGAGGTGCGCCACGGCTCGCTCGCTTTCGGGGATCAGCCCGTAGGCGGCCTCTTGAATCCGGTCATGCAAGAACCGGTACGCCCCCTGTTGCCGCAGCACCAGCCCGGTCCGTACCGCAGCCCAAAACACCGTGTGAACCGCTTCTTCATTTTCGCCTCTGATCAGCGTCAAGGTGCCAACTGTCGCTCGACTGCCGAGGCAGGCCAGTACGTTCAAGGCAATCTGGGTCGTGGTTGGCAGGCGCCGCAGCTTGCTCAGCATGAGATCCGCGACGTTATCGGTATAGCCTTTGGCGCGTATGCGCTCGAGGTCCCAATCCCAGCGACCCTGCGCACGATCCAACCAAAGCAGCCCCTCATCCGGCAACGTGCTCAGGAACTGAAGGGCAAAGAACGGATTGCCCGCGCTCTTCTTGTGCACCAGCCGCGCAAGCGGCTGGACGCGACCGCTCCGGCAATGAAGAGCATCGGCGAAAATCCGGACCATTTCTTCCAGCCTGAGCGGCGCCAGTTGGATCTCCCGAACCAGCCCCCCGGCATCGCGAATCGCGGCCAGCCGACGAATCAGCGGATGGGTGGGTGTGACCTCGTTGTCGCGATAAGCGCCAATCAGCAGCAGGTGACGCATATCCCGTTGCGTGCAAATATCCTCAAGCAGGTCGAGCGTCGCGGTGTCCAACCATTGGAGGTCGTCCAGAAACAGCGCCAGCGGATGCTCCGCTCGGGCGAACACTCCGAGCAGTCGCCTGATGATCAAATGGAAGCGGCGCTTTGCATCTTGCGGCGGCAACTCCGCGACCGGCGGCTGTGGACCGATAAGCGCTTCGAGCTCCGGGACGAGCGTTTCCATCAGCCGTCCGCTCGCGCCCAAAGCTTCAATCAAGCCGGCGCGCCAGGGCACAAGCTCAGCTTCGCTCTTGCCCAGCAGGGGCCGGATGAGGCCCTGCAGGGCCTGTGCTAAGCTCGCGTAGGGAGCGTCGCGCTGGTTCTGGTCGAATTTGCCGGATGCAAACAGCCCGCGAGACGGCACGAGAGCACGGTGGAGCTCGTGTACGACCGTGGACTTGCCAGCCCCGGCGTGGCCCGACACCAACACCAGCTGCGGCTCGCCGCCCGCAACAACCCGGTCGAAGGCGGCAAGCAGGACAGCGATCTCACGTTCGCGCCCATAGAGCCGCTCAGGAATCAGCAGCTCGTCGGCCAGATCGTGCGTCCCAAGCGGAAATTCACCGATCCGCCCTCGGCTCTCCCATTCAAGCAGGGCCCGCCGCAGATCGGCCTCCAGCCCGCCGGCCGTCTGGTAGCGCTCCTCGGCGTTCTTGGCGAGCAGCTTCATGAGGATTGCCGAGACAGCGCGGGGCACCTTCTTCATCCGCTCGGACGGTGGCACCGGGCGCTTGGCAATGTGGCAGTGCACCCACTCCATCGGATCGGAAGCGGTGAACGGCAGCTTGCCGGTGAGCGTCTCATAAAGCGTGACGCCGATCGCATAAAGGTCGCTACGGGCGTCGACCGATCGGTTCATGCGGCCGGTTTGTTCGGGCGCCATGTACGCGAGAGTACCGGCAATGACCTCGGGAGGCTCGGACGCCTGGCGCTCCCGAGAAAGACGCGACGCCACGCCGAAGCCTGTGAGCCGAACCTGGCCCTCTGCCTCGTTCACCAGGATGTTCGCCGGCTTGATGTCCCTGTGAACTAGACCACGCTCGTGAACCTTGCCGACCGCCGCGGCGATACCGATGGCAAGACGCAGGAAGAGCGGGAGCTCGGTCGCCATCCCCTGCTTTCGCTCCGCGATCAGCTGGCGGAGGGGCACGCCGCCGCAGTCGTCTAGGATCAGCGCGCTCCGGTTATTTTCGTTGATGAATTCCAGCGGCTTCGCTGCCCACGTACCGTCGAGCTCGTCTCTCAGGCCATATTCGTGCGCCAGTCTGTCGAGGCTGGTGCGGCTGGGGTGCTCGGCCGCAAGCCGCACCACCAAGACAGGCCGCGGCCCCGCCTCCTCGTCCTGGCGTATCTGCCGGGTGAGGATGCGATCGTCGCAATCCCAAGTAGCTTGGAGCGCGTCAGGCCAAGCGAGGGTCGACGTCGCTTGCCAGACAGGAGCGGCTGGGCGCTTCTGTCTGCCTGTGTTTTTCCCGGCGCTCCTCTTCGGCCCGCCTTGGACGGTGTCGTCCATCTTCCATCGCTCGGCTCTACTGCCCGCAACCTTTTTAGAGCGGGCATCGCAGTTCTAGTCAGGCTTCACCCACTTCCCTCTCGTGTCAATGTGCCCACTTCTTGGGGCGCCCAGCAAAGCCGATCACATCTATCGCTGATCTTCATCCCACGCCCAGGTTCCGTTCGCATCCCTTCGAACAGGCCACACGAAACAGGGCCGCGAAAAGCGCTGTTCTGCCTCTTGGAAGGGGCCGCGCCGGCAGGAGGAGGTTTTTGCGGTCAAGAGGCACACCGGCGCGGCAATTCGGCCCCTTGTGGGAGGACGCTGGATTTCAGGGGCCGTTGCAAGGTTTACCCTGTCTCGACTACTCTGGGTATTATGCCGAGGTATAACCGCTTAGCCGTTTCGGCAGAACTCCTGAACCAGTTGCTTACATCCGCCCTGCGCTACCTCATCGGCTGCGTTTCGCACGCCGCAGCATCGCCTCGCTGGAGGATACAGGGGCGATTTGCCTGTTGGCGGACCTGTTTGATATTATCTCATGTTTATTGGCGATCGGTTATATTAGCGGCTCGAACCGGCTCATCTCAACAGTCCGGGGCCGCCTTTTTCTACGGTACGCGCCCCAGACTCGTATGTCGCCGGAGTAACCACGCACTTCGGTTGGCCATCCATTGTGTAGGCACGCCGTCGCGTGGATAGGCCAAGGAGGATGATCCTCAGCTGACCTTCCAGTCTCCTGAAGCTTCGCATCACGCCTAGCCGCCTCATGAGGCCCTGGGCGGGACGAAAAGACAGATCGTCTGGCCCGCATCGAGACCCGCCTGGTGCGCGCACCAATGGTATTCGCCGTCGGGCGAGTCCTTTATGCGCTTGTCTCGGTAACCGACCACCTCACCGGTGGATTGGATGACGTAACCCTGGGGCTTCTCGATAACCGCCGAGGACTGGACCTGCTGGCAATCCATATTGCTGCAGCATGCCCACGGGTACTTCCACCCGGTCGGGGCATCGTGTGCGCTGGCTTGGCTATGCAGGCCGAGGAAAATGAGCGCAAGTAGTGAGCCTGACCGGAGGCGATAGAGAACCGAAATCATCCGACAGAATCCTCCATGATGTGGTTGTTTTGGCGTCTTCCCAGCATATCTGAGAACAGAAGTAGTATCTTGTAGGACGTCTGTGGAATCCAAGATCGCAATTTATGCATATCATCGCCAGCCCTTCTTCAATCGACGTGCTAACGCCACAACAAACATCTATTACAGCACGTACCGGCCTCTATTATATTGTTGTTCGTCGCTCATGTCGCCGTAGTTGCCAGACCCATACCTTTGTATATTGCGGTAATCTGGAGGACCCTGCCAACTAACGCTGACCGATTGGTCGGGGGCGCGATTCCCTCGGGTTGCCGGCCATTACTTGCCGGGGGCGTCAAGTGACCGCCTGCAATATCAGCAGGTTGCGGAATTGCCGCCCCGACGACTCGTGCTACCGGCGCGGGTTGCGCAGGACCGGCAGCACTCGTCGAG
The DNA here is from genome assembly GCF_055901575.1 of Mesorhizobium sp. WSM4842. Lineage (NCBI taxonomy): Bacteria > Pseudomonadati > Pseudomonadota > Alphaproteobacteria > Hyphomicrobiales > Phyllobacteriaceae > Mesorhizobium > Mesorhizobium sp. WSM4842. The sequence goes on along the minus strand of NZ_CM148372.1, from coordinate 2,937,432 downwards.
ATTCGTCCAGCACCGCGCGCCGTGCATATGCCGGGCCAGGGCCACGCATATAGTGAAGTTCCGGTCGATATCGCGGCGCCACGAAGTCGTGAATGGCGGAGAAGCACTGTGTGAGCAGAACGCGGAGTTCCATCGCGATAGTTCCTTTCCTGTCGCCAACAGCTCAGTCGGCTGAGCAGGCCGAGATTGCTGGCAACCACAGGTCGACTGTCGTGCCCCGACGAGCAGTGTTGGTCAGTGTGAGCCCACCCTCCAAGCTCTCCATGAGTTGTTTGACGATCGCCAAAACGAGACTGGTCCTATTGGTCTGGGTCGAGAAGTGTGGATGTCCCACCATGCTCGGCGCCTCTGGAGAGATGCCCCGATTTGCGACCGAAAGGCGGATCATCAGCTTACGCGGTCCAGCCTGGCTGACAGGCGGCAACTCCGGCGCTGCCGCAATGGTGATTTCGCCACCCTCAGGCATCGTGTCGCGCGCATTGAGGACAAGATTGAGGAGGGCGCGCTCCACAAACGGCTGGTCGACAAAAGCCAGCGGAAGGCTATTGGCGATATCAACTTCGAGGCTGATGCTTGATGGCAGAACACTTTCAAGTGCCGCCTCCAAGAGCGAGATCATCTGGTGAATGTCAACCGGTTCCGGCCTTGCCTGACGCGGGCTCGTAAAGTCGAGAAGTTCCCGAGCAAGTATCTTGGCACGAAATGCGCAGTATATCGCACCGTCGAGCTTCCTAAGCTGCCTGGACGTGCCGGCGCGGCGGGCTTGCAGCTCTTCGAGAATGGTCAGGACCGGCGTCAGCAGACTATTGAAATCGTGCACTATGGACGAGAGACACAGGGGCGGTACGGCCGCCGAAAAGGGAGCAACGGGCTCCTCTAGTCTTCGATCACTGGATTGCGAGGACGTGTACCGCACGCTTCTCTCCGTCAAGGCAGTTCAGGGATATTCTTCCCTGCCAAAGTTGTTACTCAGTGGGAAGTTCGATCGCTATTATTCTGAGGTATACGGCTCTAGCCTTTTGACACAGAGAAGCGATTCTCTGGGCCTCTACTGCATGAACCATCCATGGCTGACCACCATCGACTGGCCAGTCAGCGCGTTCGATGGGAAGGCTGCCAGGAACAGCGCTGCTTCCGCAACGTCCTGGACGGTCGTGAACTCGCCGTCGACCGTCTCTTTCAGCATCATGGTCTTGATCACGTCCGCCTCGGAGATCCCAAGCTCGCGCGCCTGCTCCGGGATCTGTTTGTCGACCAGCGGCGTGCGCACAAAGCCGGGGCAGATCACGTTGGCACGCACGCCGTGCGCGGCACCTTCCTTGGCCACGACCTTCGCCAGGCCAACGAGGCCATGTTTGGCGGTGACGTAGGGCGCCTTGAGCGGTGACGCCTCCTTGGAGTGCACGGATCCCATGTAGATGATGCTGCCGCTCTTCTGCCTGTACATCTGCCGCAAGGCGGCACGGGTGGTCAGGAAGGCTCCGTCCAAATGGATGGAAAGCAACTTCTTCCATTTCTCGAACTCGAACTCGACAAGCGGCGCCACGATCTGGACGCCGGCGTTGCTGACCAGGATGTCGAGGCGCCCGAAGGTTTCGATCGCCTGCGCCATTCCGCTTTCCACCTGCTCCTCGTTGCTGACATCCATGCCAACCCCGAGCGCACGTTTGCCCATCGGATCGATCTCGGACGCGGCCTTTTGCGCCGCGCTGTGATCAAGATCCGCAATGACCACTCTTGCCCCCTCGCGAGCGAACATGAGCGCAATTTCTTTGCCGATGCCGCTCGCGGCTCCGGTGATCACTGCCACCTTGTCGAGAAGCCGGCCACCGCCGCTAGCATGCTTGTAAGATGAAGTTTCATTCTGCGAATGCATGGGTTCTTCCTTTCCGATAGCGAGGCTCGGCTTCCGCGAGGTAGTCGTGGACGACCTTCCCGAGCGCGAGCGTGAGATCGGCGACGATGTGAACTGCCGAAACGACTTCCAGCACCGGCAGCTCGGCGACTGGGGCCAGGGCGTGTGACCAAAGGTTCAGGGCTGCCGGGCCGGTCCAGGCGCCCTGCAGATTGATTTCCTCCAAGTGGTATTCCACGAGTTCGCAGATGCGCGGCGTGCCGTCGACGTGAGGGATGATTTTGAGGAGGAAGTTCGGTTCGGCGAGCGAGGCCTTCACGCTCGCGAGGTCGGCGGCTCGGTGCTTGTAGCCCATCGTGCCGGTCGCAACGCGGACCGGGCCGTAGTCGAGCGTGCCCACCAGAGTGTCGGTTTCGGTCCGAAGAGTCGGACTTGCGAGCTTCTTGGGAAAGCCCCACAGCTCGCGTCCCCCGGCAATCGGCGGATGGTCGTTGAGAAACATACAGTGGGTGTAACTGCCCTTGCGTCCGCGGAAGGAGACCGGGATGACTTGCCCGCTTTCCGTGTAGTCGCCGAAGCCGGTCGAGTCCGGCATGCGAATGAATTCGAATTTCACGAGAGGCTCGCGCACCTCCAGCGGCTCCGGCACGAGGTCGCGCAGTTTCTGCGGATCGGTCCGATATGTGACGATCAGATACTCCCGGTTTCGGAAGCGATATGGGCCGGCCGGATAGGCCGGGCTGGTCAGGGGCATGGCGAAAGCCCTCGCCCGGACGGTGTCTTGGTGCATGTCTGAAATTCCTTTGGACTGGATCAAGCGGCTCGTTTTGCGTTCAGGGGCCGCCGCGACAGGGCAGTCGCTTTGCGGCGACCGACCTCTATTCCCGCCCGTCGACGGCAAGGTTATACGTGCTGACCCCGTCCAGATTGTCCGGCCGACTCAGTGCCTCAGGATGGCGCAACGTGCGCACGGCGTCGAAGTAACCAGCCCGCCAATGCTCTTCCATGGACAGCCGCGAGAATTCGTAGTCCTTCGAGTGGGTTTCATACTGCTTCGAGCCATAGATCAGATGGACCAGCTTGTAGACCTTGTGGTCTGCAATTGAGCTCAGCATTCTCGCCTCCTCGCTACCCACAAGGTCCGCGGGCAGTTTTGCCAGAAGGTTCGCGAGCGTGTGTCGGGCGCGCTGGTACAGCTTGAACTGGTCGGTATGGGCGCGCGTTCGGCTCGAATACTGGATTTCCTTTTGCCGCGCCGCGACGTCGGCCAGATTTCGGGGAAGTTCGCCGCGCTCGCTCCAGAGGTCGACCTGGAAGGCAATCGTGTCCTGCCGGGTCCCGTGCTCGACGACCCACTGCAGCGGCGTGTTGGAAACGAGGCCGCCATCCCAGTAGAACTCGCCCTCGATCTCGACCGCCGGAAAACCGGGTGGAAGCGAGCCGCTGGCCATTACGTGCTCGGGCCGGATCGTATGCGTCTCATTGTCGAAGTAGACGAGATTTCCTGTCCGCACGTTCACGGCGCCGACACTGAAACGCATGCCGCCCGCGTTGATCCGGTCGAAGTCCACAAGCCGCTCCAGAGTACTCTTGAGGCGGTTGGTTTCGTAAAAACTCGTGCTTTCAATTGAGCCATTCGGGTACAGCCAGGGAACGGGCTGTCGGAGGCTGAAGAAGCCTGGAGCACCGGCGACGAGCGCGCAGGCTGCACCGAATTGATTGAAGAGCGTGCGCGGCAGATTGCCCTTCGGAGCGAGAGCGTCTGCGGCGGCAGTCCAGTCGAGAAGTGGATTGGCAGTGATCTCCCGCCAGAAGGTCCGCAGTTTCTCAACCCGTTCGGCCGGCTCGTTTCCAGCGATGATCGCGGAGTTGATGGCTCCAATGGAGACGCCGGCAACCCAATCTGGATGAATGTCGGCCTCCGCAAGGGCTTCGTAGACGCCGGCCTGGTAGGCTCCGAGCGCACCGCCGCCTTGCAACACCAACGCAATGCATTCGAAAGGGAGACTCGGTTCCGCCGTCCGGAAATCCTTCTGGGTCTGAAAGTTCATCGACTGCTTTCCTTCTCACCGAGCGACCTCGCGGCCCTTCGCCGTCCGCATGGGGGACCGGCATCAATTTCAATTTGCACTAATATGTCAAAACGACTATATCGTCAATATGAGAATTGCGGTGCGATGCAAAAAGGGCATGAACTAATGGCAAAAGTCGATTTGGCGCGCAGGGCGGAGATCGGGCGTGAGAAGCGGGCGCGAACGCGTGCGCAGATCGTGGAGGCAGGGGCGACGCTCCTTGGGGGGCGTACGCACGAGGCGATCACGGTGGATGCTGTCGTCGAGGCTGCGGGCGTTGCCAAGGGGACTTTCTACTACCACTTCAAGAGCATCGGAGATCTGGCGGCTGCGGTGGGGGCCGGGCTCAGTCAGAGCTTTGATGAGCTGCTGTCGCCTGCCAGGCTCGAGCGGCGGGATCCGGTTGAGCGCCTATCTTTCGCGTTCATGAAATTCCTGGAGAGAGCGAGCGCGGATACGGACTGGGCCCGCCTTGTCATTCAGAGTTCGCAATCACCCATTGAGTTCGGCATGGGGGTCCGCGCGAATCTCAAGGCGGACATCGAGGAAGCGATTGCCCAGGGCCGGGTGAGCGTGCGCGACGTAGAGTTGGCAGCCGACATCGCAATTGGAATATGGCTGGAGGTGACGCGCGGAATTGTTGCGCGAGGTCCCCGGCCCGAAACGACCAGCCAAGCGCTCGACGCGACGCTTCGAGCTCTCGGCCTCGGCCAGCGCTGAATAGGGTTGGATAAAGCATCCCGGCCGGACGCATGTTTTGATGGACAACGCACCTTATGAAAGCCTGAGGTGCGCCCCTTCGCGCTCGTCGCAACGTCTCGACTGTGGTGTCAGGGCAGCAGCAGCACGCGCCCCGGCTGTCTTTTCCTGACGTGGTCGAAAGCCACGCCTGCTCCGGCGAGCGGCTTGCACAGACCGATCGGCAGGCTGACATGGTTGTGTTCGACGAACTGGCGCAAATCATCCAGTGCTGCCTTGTGCGGCTTGAAGAGGACCCATGCGTAATTGCTGGCGCCCTTCGGCAGCGCGCGTCGGTGATGCTTCTTTTGCGAGATTGTCTTTAGCATACCGCGCAGCCAGCCAAGCCGGTCGAAGTTCCCTAACATTGGGTGCACGGTGGTTGCGTGACCGAGCGCACCGTCGCGCAGACAGTCTAGCAATGCGAGATCATCTTCCCAGGTGGCGAAGTTGAGAGTTGCGTCAAAAGTACGCCCCAGGGAGCCGAACAACTTGTCTGTTTGCTCGACCACTTCGGTGGCACCCGCCTCAAGACACACCTTGCTGTTTGACTTCCGGGCAATCGCCGTAACTCTCGCGCCCCATGAGGAGAGCATCTGCGTTGCCAACGTCCCCAGTCCGCCGGCGGCACCGTGGACCAGCACGGTCTTTCCGGGGGCGTTCTCCCGGGTAAGGCCCGCTCCGCGTACAGCGAGCCACATTGTTGTGAAGCTGTAGGGGATTGCAGCGAGCGGGTGAAGGTCAAGGCCTTCAGGAACGGCCAGCACGTGGACGGCCTTGACCAGCACATGGCTGGCGTGGGTTCCTTCGGTTGAAGCAGGCTTTGCTCCATAGACTCGATCGCCGATCTTGAAAGTCGCCACACGGGAGCCCACCGCAGTAACCGTACCCGCAAGATCGTTGCCGAGCACTAGCGGAAACCTGCCGGCTCCGATCAGCGATAGCAGCCTCCGGCCGTAGCCCTCGGAGCGGCGCACATCGATCGGGTTGACCGAAGCGGCGGTCACGGCGACTTCGATTTCATCTGCCGCCGGCCTTCGCCTTGTAAATTGACGAACTGTAAACCCGCCCGAGCCGCCAGGCCCGAGGCACAGAGCTGCAGCGCCTGATGTCATGCCCAAGACCTCCCTGCCTTGCCGAGGTCGGCGCCGACACACTCCAACACCTCCGATTTGAATGCATACCGTCCGAGGGTGATCTTCAACGCAGTTGCGAACCCGTGGCACCGGATACGGAGCACGTGCGACCCTGGAGCTTGAGATACGCTTGTCACTAGCCTTCCTCCTGTCTGGCAAAGGCCCACCGATACTGATATTTGTACAGTATGGTCAAAACGACTAAATAGTCAATATGAATTATGCAGCGGCGTGAATTCAATGGCTGCTCGGCCGCAAGCAGCGCTTCGCGAGATATCCGAATGGCGACCACTCACCCGCTTCGAGTACAAGGGGCGAGCGCAATGAGGCGTTTGTGCTGGGGACACGCATCACGCCGCTTGTGGGTGAAAGCTCCAGTTCGCAATCAAGGGGTCAGTGAGACGGCGCGATAACACTTTCGCTCTCGTGTTCAGGCCTGCCGCGACAATCTCGAAATTGTCTAACGTCGCCAACATCGTTCCGGGAGATATCCTCTTGACCGTCACGCCGGGCGGCTGCGCGCTGCGTGTGCCACCCGCCGCACTTGCAGCGCTTACTTTGCTTCAGCTGCTGCCCGAGCGCCCGTTTTGGAACAGAAGGGCGCCGGCCACACTCTGGTGACCGGATCAACGCAAGGATCTGGCGCCCGCCACAAAGCACCCGATCTCGGCGAACAGATAACGGAAATCGCCGCGTGAGGGCGGCAGTCCAAGATCAGGCCGCGCTGCTCGCCGCACCTGGTCGCTGAGACTTCGGCGGCCTCGGCCCATCAGGCACTGCGCCGTCGGCAGATCCAGGCAAGCGCGCAAGAACCGACTTCGCCTGCCGAGCGTTGAGGCCGATCGCGCGCAGGATCGCGCTGACGGCCGCGTCGCGATCGAGCGATGACAGCCTGCGCTCGCCGAGCGCGCGCATGAGCTGGAGCATGATCCCAACGACGATCTCCAGGTTCAGCTCCGCGGATGCCCCGGCGTCCGGGAAGCTCTTCGAGAACTGTTGCAGGTCTTCGAAAAGCCGGCTGCGGAGGAGCTCGCCACCCTTCGGGGCTGCCGCCGCCATTCTGGCGACAAGGCTGGCCCATCGAGGGTCATTGAGGGCCTTGTCGATGAATGAGGTGCACCCGAACGCAATCCGAAGGGCAGGATCCTCGAGGGAAAGCCGGTCGGCTTGCAGCATTTCGTCGAAAGACTGGACCAGTTCCTCCGCGACCGCCGCCGTTAGAGCGTCCAAACCATCGAAGTGAACGTAGAACGTTCCCTTGGCGACGCCGGCCTCCCTGACCACGTCGTCGACTGTGACCGATTCCACGGCCTGCTTGGCGAACAACGAGTTGGCCGCGGCAACGAGTTCTGCTCGGGTTCGCGCGCGCTTTTCGCGCCCAATTTCGGCTCGACGAATCGGATTGACCTTCGCCATCGCTGATCAGATCTCCAACAACAGATTGTACACTAGGTCATATTGACCAAAACGTCCAGACTATGTTGGCTGGCTTTAATCGCGACTATCGTGACTCTGACACAGTCTACACAGATATCTTAGTACGAGATCTGACCATCAACGATCTGCCCGGTCGAGGTGGTAGACTCACGCTTCAACAATTTGCGTGCCTCGCTGCTATCAACTGGGACGGTAACGGTTTTGCGCGTCGCCGACCGGCCGAGACTACCGGCCGCCGCGGCTAAGCGATCCGCGAACCCAGCCTCGCCTCCGGACACAGATTGCCCGCCCAGGCGCTGTGCCAGCAAACGGATAATCTCAGGGCTGCCGGCAAAGGCATTGTGGCCCAGCGAATCTCCCGACGCTATTGCGCTGGTGTCGATAACCGCAACTCCGAGTTCACCAAGAACCGCCTTATATGGCGTGAGATCGGTACCGCCGACACGCGAAATTCCACCAGATAGCCAGCGGGAGACCTCTAGAGCCTTGTCCCGCGTCGACGTGAAGATTGTGAAACGCGGCTTATTTGGCCCCATCTCGACAAATTGACGGCGAAACACGTCGATGTCGATATCCGGAGACGCCAAGACGACATTCCTGACCTTGGCCGGGATCGACTTTTTGCGCATGGCGACACCGCGTAACGCCTCCGCGGCAAGCCACGTCCCCATCGAATGAGCAAGAATGGTGACGTCGTCGACGTCGGGACTCATGGAGGCCTGGAGGATCAAGTCCTCCAACGCCCGGCGCGAGTAGTTGGCGCTCTCCTTGTCATAGAGATAGTCGAAGACCCTGGCCCGCGATGGCCAAGCGAAGAGAATAGGCGCTGCGTCAGTTCCCGAGTCGTGGACGATCTGAGCGAAACGAAACACGGCGTCGGCATAGGTATTGTTGTAGCCGTGCACGAAAATGAGCACCTGTCGCTTTGCGTTTCGGTTCTTGCGGAACCAATCGAAGACCTGCCTTTCCGTTGCGACTTTGTCGGCCCCGACCATGGCAAACTCCCGATCGGGATCAGGGGGAAGCCGTGAAGGCCACTGGATCTGACCGATCTTTCGGTTTCGATCCGGAGGTATGGTGACAGTGACGCTGTCCAACGAGATCGCCGTTCCGCGCTCGCCTGAATAAAGTCGGCCGGGATCCGTTGACGGCTTGCGCGTTGTGGCGACCAGTAGATTGACCTGCGTGGCCTCGCTGGCGGCGACTGTGGAAGGGCGGAACACGTTTTCCGCTCGGGTCGCGCAACCGTTTGCGAACAAGCAAATGGTCAGTAAAATCGCAAGCACCAAGCGAGAGCTTCTTCGGTCCCCCGGCTGACATCGACAGGCTGGCATTGTCGGATCCGTCCTATTCTGTATGCGCTCCAACGCGGTGCTCATCACCGAAAAACGACCCGCCCCGATACACTGGAAGGTGCGGTCGTCGGCACGCCAGCGCACACTATGGTCAAAACGACTATTTAGTCAATATGAACTTGTGTTCTAAGAGAGCTGCAAACCGTGCGAATTTCCCGCAGTACGAGCACTACGAAGGTCCCCAGAAAGCTCGGAGAGCGCCAACAGGGGCATGAGGGCAGCGCATCGTGAGCTTCGGAGCGCGCAGCTCCTAGTCAAATGTTGCCTTGCGTGCGGTCGATGCCCTTTGGCGATACGTGCCGCCGCGACATTCTCGATCAGGCGCTCGAAACCATCCCATTCGCACGTCATCACCGCCTTTTGCCGCACGCATCGACCAAAGAGCTTTCCAGCGTTGAAATAGCTGCGCTATGTGTGGCGGCACGCAACCCGACCGACGAACAGGAGCAGAAATAGACGGTAGAGACAGGCACAAGATCGCTTCCCCTGCCCTTGGATCGTGGCCAGGCGACAACATTCAATCTGAATACGGCGGGTATAGCGGAGCTCAAGTGGCCCACTTTAGATAGACGTTGGCCATAACTTATTGATATTTAATGACTTTGGTGGGCCCGGAGGATGTATCAAGAACTTTGATTTCATTGTCTTTTTCGTGCGCCAGAATCAGAAATTTTCCCGCATCGTTCCGTATGCTTCTGCGCTTGGTTAGACTGGTCAGCCGGAGACGATACGTTCAGAGCGAGAAAAAAAGGGCCTGGGCGCCGCCGAGCGCCCAGGCAGCCCATCATGGCCGGTTCACTTCTTGCCGACATCGGCGGCCGCCTGCTTGATGAGGTTGGCGACAGCTGCGGGATCGGAGACGTAGACAGCGTGGCTGCCGGGCACCTCGACGGTCGTCGCCTGAGCGCGGCTTGCCATCTGGCGCTGCGCCGGCGGCGGGATCATCTTGTCGTCCTTGGCAACGAGATACCACGAGCGCTTTGCCTTCCAGGCCGGAGCGGTGACCTTGCCTTCGAGTGCCGCCACACCCCACGGCACCTGCGAATCCGCCATGAAGGAGGCGAGCGAGGGACGGACATCGGCGGCGAACGAGGCGGCGAACTTTTCCTTGTCGAGCATCAGGAAGCCGTCGACGGGCGGCAGGATCGGCGGCACCGGCGCTCCGGGCGGCGGGTTGGCGATCAGGGTCGAGACCGACTCGCCGGCGTCTGGCGCGAAGGCCGCGATATAGACGACGGCAGCGACCTTGGGATCGGTGCCGGCTTCCGACACCACGACGCCGCCATAGGAGTGACCGACCAGGATGACCTTGCCCGGAGCGGCGGCGATGGCACGCTTGGTGACAGCGACATCGTCAGCGAGCGAGGTCGTCGGGTTCTGGACGATGATCACATCATAGCCGTCCTTCTTGAGGATCTGGTAGACCCCGTCCCAGCCGGAGCCATCGACGAAGCCGCCATGCACGAGGACGACTGACTTTGCTGCAGTGTTCGACATGTGAGTTCTCCTTTTCAAAACGTTGGTTGAAGCGTTTGTTGCAGGAGGACTATGCGGCAGGGCTGAGGGAAGCGCTTTGAGGCGGCCTTCAGGACCTCTTGATTTTGCATTGAGATCGCTTTGATTTTGCGTCCACGACGCGGCTACAGTGTCGGTCCATTTGCAGCGCGGTCTGGAGCGAGTGATTTTGCCATATCATTTTGAGGATTTTGCTCTGGACGGCGATCGGCGCGAACTGCGTCGCGGCAACGACCTGGTCTCCGTCGAGCCGCAGGTGTTCGACCTGTTGCAATACCTGATCCGCAATCGCGAGCGGGTGGTGAGCAAGGACGATCTGGTCGATGCTGTCTGGCAGGGGCGCATCATTTCTGACGCCACGCTCGCCAGCCGCATCAATGCCGCCCGAAATGCGCTCGGCGACAGCGGCGAGGAGCAACGCCTCATCCGCACCATCCTGCGCAGGGGCCTTCGCTTTGTCGGCACTGTCCGCGAGGAGGTCCAGATGTCGGAAGCAGGGGCGATCGCCGCGATGGAGCAACCGAAGCCTGGCTCTCGCATTCCCGCCCGTCCATCGATCGCGGTGCTGCCCTTCGTTAATCTGAGCGGCGATCCGGATCAGGACTATTTTGCCGATGGCATGGTCGAGGACATCATTACCGGGCTGTCGCGGATCCGATGGCTCTTCGTCATCGCGCGAAATTCCTCCTTCACCTACAAGGGCCGCGCGGTCGACGTGAAGCAGGTCGGGCGCGAGCTCGGCGTGCGCTACGTTCTGGAGGGCAGCGTGCGCAAGGTGGGAAGCCGTGTGCGCATCGCCGGCCAGCTTATCGACGCCGAGGACGGTAGCCATCTGTGGGCCGAACGCTACGACCGCGACCTGACCGACGTGTTCGCGCTGCAGGACGAGATCACCGTCAGCGTGGTCGCGGCAATAGAGCCCAATTTGCGCCGGGCCGAGATCGAACGCGTCCGGCGCCGGCGCCCCGACAGTCTCGATGCTTATGATCTTCTGCTTCGTGCGCTGTCCGATGTCTACACCTTCATGCCGCAGGGGGCGTCCAAGGGTCTGCCCCTGCTCGACCAGGCTTTAGCCATCGAGCCCACCTATGCCCTTGCCCACGGCTTTGCCGCCTGGGCGCATCAGACGCTGTTCATACGCGGCGGCATGCAAGCGGAGCACCGCGAGAAGGCGGCCCGCCATGCCCATGCGGCGATCGAGTACGGTTCGGGCGACGCGATGGCTCTCGCTCTGGCCGGGTTCACCATCGGCCTGGTGGAGCATGACCGCAGGCTGGCCGACGAGGCGTTCGCGGCAGCCCTGGCGCTCAGCGCATCCTGCGCCTTCGTCTATGCCTTCGGCTGCGTGCCGGTGGCCTATGGCGGCGACGCGGCGCGGGCGATCGACTGGGGCGAGCAGGCGATGCGGCTGAGCCCCCTCGACACGATGAGCTGCGTGCCGCAAGGCATCATCGGCTTCGGCAATTTCCTGTCCGGCCGACACGAGCAAGCCGTCATAGCAGGCCGGCGGGCGGTGGAACTGAACCCCGGCTTCAGCATCCTGCACGGATGGCTGGCGGCACCGCTAGCCAGGCTCGGGCAGCTCGACGAGGCAAAAGCCTCGGCTGGGCGGCTGCTCTCGCTCGACCCGCACTTCACCATCGGGCGCTGGTCCGCTGCCGTAGGAATTGCGCCTGATATCATCGATGAAGTCAGCGACGCCATGCGTATGGCAGGTTTGCCGGCATAGGCATAGCCAGTAAAGGCGCATGCCTAAACAGCGCACTTCGGTCGCCGCCTTGACGAAAGAGCCTCGCGGCGACCCTGCGCAAGTCATCGCGACGAGACAATTCCGACTGGATGTCTGGAACGGTTCCGGTTTCGCAGGGCGCTGCGCGGCGATTGGTGGAGTTGCGCCGCCACGCCATGCAAGCCGCGCGGAGGCCGGTACTATTATGGATCACAAACCTCACCATCCGAGTGTTGGGGACCTTCCGACTTTCGGAAGGAGGGGTTCGAGTCCAAAACGCAAGAGCAAAGTGACTCGAAGAACACAACAAAATCAATGGCTTAATATTTTGGTGGGCCTGGATGATGTGTTCAACCTATTGATTTCATTATCTTTTTCGTGGGCCGAAATCAAAAAGCTTCCGGTATCGTTCCGCATGGTTCCGGGATCGATGGCAACGTCGAACCATTCACTTCTGACGGCATGCACACGCTGAATGGGCCGATGGTCGTGACCTCACCAGGTCTAGCGGCTGCAGCGCATATCGCGAATGCTTGTCGTCAAGCCAGCGTGTTTCCACGACAGCTGAATGTCGCTCTCCTTCTCCGCTGATGTCATGAAACTTGATCCTGCTCCGATGGACTCAGGAAGCAGATCCGGGCGCTTATGCATACGTGCGGATGGACGTAGGAATCATCGGGCCCGACGACGCCTGCGGTGGCGGTACACCAGAACGTCGCGGTCGAACTGTAGCCTGCGTCGAAGCTGACGCCGCTCCCATAACCCGTTCCCGGCGCACCCTTGGAGCGCAGCCGTCGGCAGACCATGGGCACCGGGTGCTGCAACTGCGAAGTTTCCAAGCCCATTTTGGACGACCCCGAGACAGCTAGCCCGCGACGGCGGCAGCCAAGATCGTGCGGCGAACGACGATCTCCAGGACAGGCACCTTGTAGCCGTTCTTCGACAGCGGAGTAGCGTCCGCCACGGCAGCATGGGCTGCCTGTCGCGCCAGGTCGTCGGTAAGCCTGTTACCGATGAGGAGACGTTCGCTTTCGATCGCGCGACGAGGTGTTGGCGCGACCCATCCCATGACGATCGAGGCATTTTGCACGGTCTGTCCCTCCATCGTCAAAACCACTGCCACATCGCAGATCGGCCAGTCATAGCTCTCGCGCTCGGTTTGCTTGTGGTAAGCGGCTTTCGCGCCGGCGCTCAACGGCGGAATGGTCACGCGCGTCATGACTTCGCCAGACTCGATCCTGGTGTCGTTGGCGCGTTGCATTTCGGGTGGCAACAAGAAATCCGAGAGCTTCACGACGCGTGAGCCGTTGGAGCCGCCGGCAAGTTCGACGCACGCGTTATAGGCGACCAGCGCCGTCGCCGGCGTGGAGGCGTGGACCATCGCGTTTTTGTCATTGTCGAAAATCGCATGATGCTGGTTCTCGTCAGCGCCGCTGCTCTCCATCTCATCGGCACCTTCGCCATGGAAATGATCATGCCGAAAATACCAGCAGCGCGGCCGCTGCAGCAGATTGCCGCCGATGGTGGCGGCGTTGCGGACCTGCGGCGTCGCCGCATGGGCGGCGGCGTCCGACAGCGCCACGTAGCGCGAGTGGATCCGCGGATCCTTGTCGATGCGATCGAGCGTCACCAGCGCACCGAGCGTCAGCCCGTTTTCCGTGTCGATCTCGTCGAGGCCGCGGATGGTCTTCAGATTGACAAGCCGCGCCGGCGCCAAAATCCCTTCCTTCATCAAGTCGAGAAGGTCAATCCCGCCTGCCTTGGCGATAACGGGTTTTTGCTCAGTGCTTTCGGCAAGCAGATCGGCTGCCTGCTCGACCGTCGTGGCATCGGCCCATTCGAAGCTGTTCATGGCCATGCTGGACTCCTTCTTGCCGATCTCAGGCGCTGAGCGCCGCCAGCACATTTGCCGGATTCATCGGCAAAGTGCGGATCCGCTTTCCGGTGGCGTTGTAGAATGCATTGGCGATCGCGGCGCTGGTCGCCACATTGCTTGCCTCCGCGATGCCTCGCGCGTCGGTCGACGACTGCGCCCCGATCTGCTCGATGAGCAGCACCTCGATCTCCGGAGTCTCGCGTGATCCGACCATCTTGTATTGATCAACGTTGGCGTTGAGCTGATGGCCGCTCGCCGCGTCCATGATGCGGTCCTCGTAAATCGCGTAGCTGACACCCTGGATGATGCCGCCGATCACCTGGCTCTCCACCAGCTTCGGGTTGATCGGTCTGCCGCAATCGCTGGCAGCTACGACGCGCTCGACCTTGACGACGCCGGTCTCGACGTCGACCGCCACCTCGGCGAACTGGACGCCGCCCAGCCCGTGGCGGCTGATGGAGGTCTCGCCGGATAGCGCAAAACCCTCATAATCGTCGTGGCGCTTGGCGAGTTTTGAGATTTCGCCGAACTTGGCTTCCTTGGCTGCTTCCTTGAGCGGCCTTGCGGCTCCCTCGTTGCCGCGGACGCCCACTTTACCGTCAGCGAAAAAAATGTCATCGGGATCGGCATCGTTGAAAAGCGGCGCGAGGCGAGCCGCCAGATCGCGTGCCGCCTCATATGCGGCATTGCGGGCCGGCGCAGTCACGGACGCCGTTACCCGGCTGCCGCCGGACGGCGGCCCCCACGGAAAGCGCGTGTCGCCGATATAAACACCGATGTTCTCGGCATCGAGGCCGAACTCTTCGGCGACGACCTGGGCAAGCACCGTCCGGGTCCCGGTGCCGATATCCTGTGCGCTGTTGTAGACGGAAACCGATCCGTCATCGGCGATCCTTACCTCGACGGTTGTCGGAGGGCTGACGACATACACCCACTGCGCCTGCGCCATTCCCATGCCGCGCTTGACAGGGCCCGCGTCGGAGTTTGGCGGACGTCGTCGGTCCCAGCCGAACCGCTCGGCCGCGATCTTGCGTTCATGTGCGCGGGCAAGCATGTCGTCGGTGGGCTTTGTGTCGATGCGATCGCGCAGCATCAGCGGGTCGAGTTGCAGCCGATCCGCAAGTTCGTCCATCGCCTGCTCGAGCGAGAAGATTCCCTGTACCTGGCCAGGAGCCCGGAAAGCCGCGCACGGACCGGCGTTCGTGAATACGTCATACTGCTCGGTACGCATGTTCGGGCACGGATAGAGCGCGTTGTAGCAGAAGCCAATGCCGGCACCCCCCGCGATGCCACCAGTACCCCAGCTTATGACGTCAATTGCCGTGAGCGTGCCATCTTGTTTGGCGCCGATCCGCACCCTCTGCAGGCTGTTCGGGCGATTGCCCGCCGAAACATGCTCTTCACGGCGGTCCAGCATCATGCGCACGGGCGCGCCGGCCTTTTGCGACAAATGAATGGCAAGGAGGCCGAAATTATTGATCCCATATTTGGCGCCGAACCCGCCGCCGGTGAAGTCGCTGATCACCCGGATCTTGCTCTTGGGCAGATCGAAATATTCCGCAGCCTCGTCGCGCACGCTGTGCGTGTGCTGGGTGGAGGCATAGATAGTCAGTTCGTTGTCCCGCCAATCCGCGACGATGCCATGTGTTTCCATCGGCACATGCGTCTGAACCTGAGTGCGATATTCGGCCTCGATGACGACGTCGGCCTCCGCCAGGCCCTGGTCGATATCGCCCGTGGGAGTCATGCCAGGCATACCGAAGTTGGGGCCGCGCACATTGCCCTTCTGCGGCAAGCCTTCCGGCGCACCGCCGCCGCCGGCCGTCGACGGCTGCTCCACCGGTCCGGGAAAGACAATCGGAGCCTCATCGTCCATTGCAGCCACGAGATCGCTTACGTGCGGCAACCGCTCGTATTCGACCTTGACGAGCTTCGCGGCTTGGTCGGCGATCCGCTGCGTCTCGGCCGCGACGGCGGCAACGGTCTGGCCCGCGAAGCGGACGATCGGATATTTGTTGCTGGCCTCGGCTTCCGAATCGCGAAGTCTGGCAGATTGCAACAGAGTCTCAAGCACATGCACCGCGCGGACGCCGGGGTAACTCTCCGCGGCGGAGGTATCGATCGAAATCACCTTGGCATGCGGCCAAGGGCAGACGACCTGCCGTGCATACAGCATTCCCGGCAACTGAACATCGAATGTATATTTCGCGGTTCCTGTCACCTTCTGCACCGCGTCGAGCCGCCGGATCGGCTTGCCGATGGAGCGCAGTTCGGCGTTCACCGGCAGCTGCGGCGGTTCGTCGGCAGGCACCTGCCGGGTGACTTGCCTCGTCTCCTGCCCGACGATGCCGTAGAGCAAGGACTGGGGGCGCAACGAAGGCTGATCGATCGGTGCCTGGTTGTCGGTAGCCATCAGGTACCCCTCCTTCGATTCTCGTTTGCGACCGCGAGCACCGCCGCAAAGATGTTCGGATAGGTGCCGCAGCGGCAAAGGTGGCCGCTTATCGCGGCCTTCACGTCTTCGATGCCGGCGTCGGGTTTGCGATTTATGAGCGCTGCGCAACTCATAACCATTCCGGGCGTGCAGAACCCGCATTGAAGGGCGTCGTGCTCAACGAACGCCTGCTGCACCGGATGAAGCTTGTCGCCCTCGGCCAGTCCCTCGATCGTGGTGATGCTCCTGCCCCGGGCGTCGAGCGCCAGCGTCATGCAACTGCTGGCCGGCTGACCGTCGAGCCAGACCGTGCAGGCAGAACAGGCTCCACGATCGCAGCCGATTTTGGTGCCGGTGAGGCCGAGGTGATTGCGCAGGATATCAACCAGCGTGGTGGCCGGTTCCGCCTGCACCGGGACTCGTCGTCCGTTTATCGTGAGATCGATTGGGATCGGACCAGGGCCAAGCACTTCGTTGGCATCGTCCTGCATGGAACTATCAACGGCTGCCTGCGCCGCCCCTGCTTCCATCAACGCTGCCCCCACGGCCGACGTGCCGCCGTGCTTCAGGAAAGTCCGACGAGATATGCCCGATCTCGCGAATCCGTCCGTACCGTGACTGCGGCTCGATTCCGCCATGCTGTGCCTCCGGATTTTACTATGGTGGTCACCAAACTATGGTGATCGTCCCATCAAGCTCTGTTTGGATCACAACCAAGCTAGGGGACCGCTCGGTTCCCGCCAGACGCCATCACAACGAAGTGACATCACGAAGATCGAGAGGCCCGCCATGCCGTCGGGTCATGACTCCCGGTTCCGCAAGGGCGCGTCGCGTCGATCGGTTTCGCTGCACCGCCAAGGCAACACGAGCCGCTCACGCCATAGTTAAATTTCGAATGGCGCACTTCAGGGCGAAGTTGCGAAGTTGTCCATAAGGCATTGATATTGAAAGATTTTGGTGATCCCGGAGGACGTGCTCGTAATATTGATTCCATTGACTTTCGTGGGCCAGAATTGGAAATCTTCCCGTATTGTGCCGTACAGTTCCGCGGCTTGCCACGAGACCGAAACTCTCAGCTACTTCTCAGCTGGCAACACATATCGACAACCGATAGGGTCAAATTGGCTACCCCTGCTCGTAGAAAAGAACACGACCCACTGGCAGAAGCTGATCGAAATAGTCGAAGTCGCGCACATTGCGTGTGAGAACGATGCAGCCGCGTTCCAGCGCCTGGAGATATAAGCTCGCATCGTTCAGCAGGGCTGGGCTCTCGCCGCGGGCAGCGCCTGACAGACGCGTCACCAAGCCGGCTAGCATTCCGGCCTCGCCTATGGCGGTCTCCGATGGGGAAAAGAGCCGGTGGCCGGGTATGTCTTCTAGGGTGCGCCGGATTTCGCGTAACACGGTCTTCGTGGCCGGGTGCAACGGATCGAGGCGGCCGAACAGGTGCGTCAGCTCAGCCAGGCAAACGGTGGAGTGATTGACAATCCGGGACTCAAGCAGTTCGTCCACGCTTACGGGAGAGCGCCCTTGGAGTACGTCGATATAGACGCAGGTATCGAGCAACAGCTCAAGGCCAGCTGAAATCGGCTTCCGAAGAATAGGCAGATCGGCGGCCGAGCGGCGTTGGATAGTGTCTGTGGTGCGTTGCGGCTTGATCCGCCGCAGCGCACGGGACAGATCAAAACTCAAGGTCGATTTCTTTCGCGACCCGGCCCTTCCGGCGGACGAACTTCACCCCAAAGTCGTCCTCAAGCGCGACCTTCGCCAAGGCGTATTCCAGTAGCTCTGTATCGGTGGTAATGCCGGACTTTTCCTTGGCAGCCGCTATGAGGTCGCGTCGAATCCGACCGCCGATCCGGCCATTCTCGCCTTCAAGCAGCCCGAGCTGCCGCGCCGTATCAATGACCGTTCGCCGCCGCAGATTTGCCTGAACCGGTGGCGGCTGAGTTTCATGGGACGACTTCAGCATCAAAAATCTCCTTGTCAAACAAAATAGCGATTCTGGCCAACAGATTCAAGATGCGGACTGTTGATCCGCGCTCACCGCCGCGCCTGCAGCAGTTCGGACTGGTTTGAAACCTCCCCTGAAGACTGATCCGGAGCGGCAAGCGCCGCCTCCGCAGCCTCGATGATTCGACTTGCAAGTGGAGTCCGTTTCTTCCGACTCATCGCCCTGTGGCCAGGTTTGCTGTTCCCGCAAACGCAGGTAAGCCTTCATCCCCCCAGCGCCGATACATGTTCCAGATCCTGCCGGCGCTGTTTCGCGCGTCGCTCGTAACTGGCCTGGTTCTTGGTCGCGATCAACGTGTGCGGGCTGCCGCGCCTTTCGGTGGCGAGGTCAAGGTCGCACGCGGCGTTTCGGACGCTCTCCTCGACGTGGGTCCGCCGGTTCTGGGCCGCCCTTAGGCGCCATTGCTGTTGATGAGGGGCAATCAGAAATGCGCCGAGTGCGCGACAGTCGTCGCATGTGCATTTGAGCGGATTGGTACGCGACCAGTCCCGTGGAGCCTCCAGCGGCAGCGCGATGCGACCGCGCAGATGGTCGAGAGCCGCCTCACGCAGCCGGCCGACGGCCGGCCATGCCATGCTCTGCGACCGCTTGGCGAAGGCCAGTGCCGCCGGGACCAGCACCGCGTCCGGCGTGTAGGTCCGGGGCCAGGCCAGCAAGTTCTCGATCGCGCGCGCCGCGAGCCCGGCGTCGATCTTGCTCGTCGCCGTCAGGAGATCGACGACGAAGCCAGGCCGTACGGACGCAGGTCGCGTCCAGGGGTCGAGCTTGGCACGTTTGGCCGGGTCACCCGGCAAGACGTCGATCAAAGCTGCGCCGATCTTCGCGGCGTCGCCAACGGACTCGGTCGGCGCCGCTACGCAACGCAGCAGCAAGTCGCCGCAGGCGCCGAGATGGGCCGCGGTATTGCGTCTGACGATCTCGACCAGCAAGTCCGTGGCCCGCCGTGGCGGAAGAAGTGCGGCGGCTCGCACGATGGCGTCGTTATCGGACGCCGCGTAATGGCCGTTGGAAGAAAGCTCCGCAAGGAGCTCATCGATGCGCGCCGCGTTGCCCAGCCGGACCTGCAGGTCGAGCATCCGACCAGCGGCGGTATCACTCTCCCCGCGCCATGTCTCACGGGGCCAGGAGCGCAGCATCTGTCCCGAAAGCTCATCAGCCTCCCCCCACACCTGTCGCTTGACGGCGATGTCGCTCGTCTCCCAGTGCTTCGCCAGATCTTCGAGATACGGCAGCGTCGCCCCGAGGCCGGCTTGGTTAAGCACCGCGAGCCGCCGCGCGCGCGGCCACAGCACCAGACCGGCGCGGCGATACGTACGGTCGAAAGAGGCGCCCTCGTTGCCCGTCGCCTCATGGAAATGCTGCTCGTCCGGCGCAAGATCTTCGAACGCATCGGGCGGACAGAGCTCCTCCTCATCGAATGGAAAATCCTGAAACCCGATCTCGCCGCCGTCCGGACGCCGCCATGCGGACAGGGTCAGCGAGCTCTCGAAAACTTCGGCGACTTCGAATTCTTCATCGCCCTCGTCGTCTCGATCCCAGCGCCTGCGGCGATAATTGCCGGTGTGTTCGGCGCTGCCGCTCTCCTCGATCGATACCAGGACAAGATGGAGATCGCACTCCGCCGCCGCTGCCGCCTCGATCAACACCGACGCCACGCCCGCATCGGCCCCCTTGAGGGCGTCGAACGACAGCTCCGCCGGCGTGTAGGCATGCTCGAGCGGCACGATCAGCTTGTCGGGCTCGTCCTCGACGCCCGCCCACCCGCGCAGCAGGTCCGCGACGTGCGCCTCGACCGCGCGATAGTCGGGCGCCGGCAGCGAGCGTCTCTTGCCGAGGAAGCGCAAATTATAGACGAGGATCAGGCGATGTCCGGTGATGACCGGGCGCACTTCATGCAAGCAGTCTGCATAGAAGGCGGCGAATCCAATTTCCGACGGATCTTCGGGGTGCAGATCGAACATCACCTCTCGACCCAGGTGCCGCACGACCAGCTCGCCGCCACGATGAGCAGAGGGAAGCACGATCACCAGGGTCGCGAACATGCCGGGCGTCTTTTCGGTGTCCCGGTGATTAAGGAAGAAGCTGCCGGCGTCATAGACAAGAAGCTTGTAGAAGTCCGCCGCGACCGGCTCTTCGACGCCAAGGCCGCGGGCCGCGTCGGTGACGAGCTCGGCCAGCGTCGTCTCCCAACTACGCCCGCCGATCTGGATCCTGCGCGGGTCGATCTGCCAGGTTCTGCGCACGTCGCGATCGAGCACCGTTTCCTCGCCGCGTCCATGGGGTGCGGCCTCGGCTACGGCGACCAGCCGCTCGGCCTGCGCCTCCGGAAGCGGGAAGGCGATCCTGCCCACGCCCTCCACGTCGATCGTCGGCATGAAGATTTCCCGCAGGCCACCGACGCAGAAGTCGCCGGGGCGCTCGACCGAGCGCAGGCAATCAGGCAGGGGCGGCGGCGATCGACGACATGAGTACTCCCGACAGTCTGGAAAATGAACACAGCGTATGGAAAACCTTACCTAGACCCGGCGCGTCGGCCTCTCAAGAAATTTGCACAGCAAAGACACCCGATACTTGTCGTTGCGCTTTATCTGAGAAATGGCCCTCCTCGTTCATCAAAACTCGGATATCAGACTCAGCAGCGCTGTGGAGCGCCCAATGAAGGGCCACGATAGAGAATTTCCGCGGCGCAATGGACGGACAACGGCTTCTGGCAGCTCGCGCAGCCGGCATCGCGGAAGCGACTATGATGCGCCTTCGAGAATGTCGAATGGTCCGGCAAATCGCCTTCCAGGCCGAGCTGGCAAAAGCCACCGCAAGGCCGGTTCAGATGCGCCTCCTACCGAGCCGCCGCTCCGGGCGGATGCCGAAGCAGTAGCCGACGATCAGCATGCGGATCAGCAGCTCCGAGTCGATCGAGGGGTTCGAGTCCAAATCGTGGCGCCAAAGCAAACAAGAAAATCTAGCAAATCAATGAATCAAAGCTTTTGGTGGGCCCGGAGGAGGTTTGGGAACCATGAAAAATCAAGTACTTGGAAATCAGTGGGACTGCCGAGTGTTCAAATCTGCTCCAATGTTTTTTAATGTTTCTGCCCCACTATAGCGATGAACGCCTCGCTCAGGTTCACGCGTGAGCGAGGAAATTCTGCCGGTGTTTCAGTCTCACATGAGGGGTCGCGGTAGCGTCACTTCTCTAATTGCAGAGTGCATCCTTCACGATTGTCACGCCACAGCAGCACGCTTCCGATAAGGTGCTTGTCCGGTTCGACCTCACCCTCGTTCGCGCCATACATGCGCCGCTTATCGACGATCTTTTTTCCAAACTGCAGGAGAGACGAGCGGACGTGCGGTTGTCACGTCCCAGTGCTATGCGGGTGGTGCAATAGCGTTTTCGGAGTGTAGCAAATGTCCAATCTGCCGATTTCATCGAAGCCTATATCGCCGCCTATAACCGCAGAATGAGAAGCAGGTCGGAGCTCTATGCGAGAGCGGCCCTGTTCCTCCCGACAGAACCGCCGCACGTCGGGATGCGCAATGGCTCGTCAGATCCGCTTTAGCTCGAGCGCATGGCGATGCCTACGCAGCGGATAAACGCGAGATGTGCGTTCGCGCTCCCCGGTTAGCCGCTTCCTTGTCAAGGTTGATGATGTTCGATGTTTGTTCTATAGCAAAGCTGTCGGTTGTGGTGGTCAGTTCAAAAAGATTGATTTGTGCGGCACACCCGCTGCCTAGATGTTACGGACTTCGCATGAAAGGCCGATTACGAGGGGTAACCATGGTTCACACTGCACGCCTCCGCCACGATTCTCTGGCCGCCCCCTCCAGCAGAAACGTCCCTGCAAAATGGCTCGCCGCCGCGGCCTTCGCGGCGATCGGCTTGCTCGCGGCCCTGGCCGCACAGGCGCAGGAAGCGCCTCCCGCGCCCGTCGTCACGGTAGCCAAGCCGCTGGTGCGCGATATCGTCGAGGACGATGAGTTCGTCGGCCGTTTCGAAGCCGTCGACCAGGTTTCGCTGCGCTCCCGCGTCGGCGGCTAT
Organism: Mesorhizobium sp. WSM4842; assembly: GCF_055901575.1. Lineage (NCBI taxonomy): Bacteria > Pseudomonadati > Pseudomonadota > Alphaproteobacteria > Hyphomicrobiales > Phyllobacteriaceae > Mesorhizobium > Mesorhizobium sp. WSM4842. The sequence continues at coordinate 2,915,238 of NZ_CM148372.1, read as the reverse complement.
CTCGACCAGGTCCATTTCCAGGACGGTACGCTGGTCAAGCAGGGCGACCTCCTGTTCACCATCGACCAGCGGCCGTTCAAGGCGGCGCTGAACCAGGCGCAGGCGCAGGTCGACTCGGCCAAGACCCTGGTCGAATTCAGCAAGATGCAGTTCGAGCGCGCCGAGACCCTGTCGCGCGAAGGCAACATACCGGTTTCGACACTGGACGACCGCCGCCGCGAATATCTCGCCGCCCAAGCGCAACTGGACGGCGCGGAGGCGGCACTTGAAAACGCAAGTCTCGATCTCGAATTCACCGAGATCAAGGCGCCGTTTTCAGGCCGGGTCGACCGCCGGCTCATCTCGCCGGGCAATCTGGTGCAGGCCGACCAGACCGTGCTGACCACCATCGTCTCGATCGACCCGATCGACTTCTATTTCGACATCGATGAGCGGACCTACTTCGCTTATGCGCGCGACGCCCGCGAGCGCGGCGGCGTCATGCAGGAGGGCGCCGGCGGCGTCGATGTTGTCGTCCGTGTCGCCGACCGTGATGAAGCGACGTTCAAGGGCAAGCTCGACTTCGCCGAGAACCGTCTGGACGAAGCTACCGGCACGATGCGGGCCAGGGCGCGCTTCGACAACAAGGACGGCGTGCTGCAGCCGGGCATGTTCGGCCGCATCAACGTGCCCGGCTCGCTGCCGCATCCGGGCGTGCTTCTGCCTGACGAGGCGATCGGCGCCGACCAGAACCGCCGCATCGTCTTCGCTGTCGACGAGGCAGGCCTGATCTCGGCCAAGCCGGTCCGCACCGGCCCGCGCATCGACGGCTATCGCGTTATCCGCGAGGGCCTCACCGGCGAAGAGACCGTGGTAATCAACGGGCTGGTGCGAGTGCGGCCGGGCGTCACCGTCAAGTCCGAGATGACCACGTTGCCGCCCAAGGTTGAAGCCGAAGGGCAGACGCAATGAACTTCGCCCATTTCTTCGTCAACCGCCCGATCTTCGCGGCGGTGCTGTCGATCGTGCTCGTGCTCGTCGGCGGCATCGCCTATACGCAGCTTCCGGTCGCGCAATATCCCGAAATCGCGCCACCGACCATCGTGGTGCGCGCCTCCTATCCGGGCGCCGACGCCGAGACGGTCGCCGCGACCGTGGCGACGCCGATCGAACAGGAAATCAACGGCGTCGAGCACATGCTCTACATGTCGTCCTATTCCTCCGGCGAAGGCTCGATGTCGCTCACCATCACCTTCCGCCCCGGCACCGATCTCGACGCGGCGCAGGTGCTGGTCCAGAACCGCGTCTCGATCGCCGAAGCGCGCCTGCCGGAAGAGGTGCGCCGGCTCGGCATCACCACGGCGAAAAGTTCGCCCGACCTGATGATGGTCATCCATATGCTGTCGCCCGACGACACATATGATCAGCTCTACGTCTCGAATTATGCGCGCTCGCGCGTGCGCGACGTCCTGCTGAGACTGGACGGCGTCGGCGACGTGCAGATCTTCGGCGAGCGCGAATATTCGCTGCGCGTCTGGCTCGACCCGGAAAAGCTGTCCGCCTACGGCATGACCGCAGGCGACGTAGTCCAGGCGCTGCGCGACCAGAACGTCCAGGTGTCGGGCGGCTCGATCGGCGCGCCGCCGATTGGCGACGGCTCGGCCTTCCAGTATACGGTCACCACGCAAGGGCGCTTCGAAGACGCGCGCGACTTCCGCTACGTCATAGTGAAGTCGACCGAGGACGGCCGCTTGATCTCCCTGCAGGACGTGGCGCGCATAGAGCTCGGCGCCAGGGACTACGTCACCAATTCCTATCTCAACAACAAGGCGGCGGTGGCGCTCGGCATCTTCCAGCGGCCGGGCACCAATGCCTTGGCCTCGGCGGAAGAAATCCAGGAGACCATCGCGGAGCTTTCGGAGGATTTCCCGGAGGGGCTGGCCTACGAGATCATCTACAATCCGACCGAGTTCATCGCCGAATCTATCAACGAGGTCTATGTCACCATCGCCGAGGCGATCCTGCTGGTGGTGATCGTCATCATCGTGTTCCTGCAGTCGTGGCGCATGGCGATCGTGCCGATCGTGGCGATACCGGTCTCCCTGATCGGCACGCTTGCCGTGCTGCTCGCCTTCGGCTTCTCGCTCAACATGCTCACTCTGTTCGGGCTGGTGCTGGCGGTCGGCATCGTTGTCGACGACGCCATCGTGGTTGTGGAAAATATCGAGCGGAACATCCGGCTGGGGCTCGCTCCGCGCGCCGCTGCGCACAAGACCATGGATGAAGTGGGAAACGCGGTCCTCGCGATCTCGCTGGTGCTGATCTCCGTCTTCGTTCCGGCGGCTTTCATTCCCGGGATTTCCGGCCAGTTCTACCTGCAGTTCGCCATCACCATCGCGGTCTCCACCGCGATCTCCGCATTCAACTCGCTGACGCTTTCGCCGGCTCTCGCTGGCGTGCTTTTCAAGCCGCACAGCGAGGAACATTCGAACTTCTTCCTGGCAAGGTTCGGCCGCGCTCTGGCGAACGGGTTCAACAACGGGTTCGACAGAATGGCGGACGGCTATGCGTGGCTGGTGCACAGACTGGTCGGCACGACTCTGGCGCTTGCCGCCATGCTGCTCGTCTTCGCAGGCCTGCTCTACGCGACCTATCACATGCTGCAGACGGTGCCGCGCGGCTTCATCCCGAACATGGACCAGGGTTATGCGATCGTCGTCGTGCAATTGCCGGAGGGCTCTTCGCTCGCCCGAACGGACGCAGTCATCCAGAAGGCGTCGGATATCATCCGCGAGACGCCGGGTGTCGCCAACGCCGTCGCCTTCGCAGGATTCAACGGCGCGACATTCACCAACGCCAGCAATTCCGGCGTGATCTTCGCGCCATTCAAGAGCTTCGAGGAACGGCTCGAGAGCGGCGATACTTCCGACAAGATCATCGGCACGCTGTTTGGCAGCCTGCAAAGCATCCAGGAGGCCTTCATCATCGCGCTGCCGCCGCCGCCAGTGCGGGGCATCGGCAACTCCGGCGGCTTCAAGATGATGCTCCAGGAGCGCAACAGCGCCGACATGCGGCCGATTCTGGCGCTGGCCAACGAAATCGCCGGCAAGGCCAACCAGACGCCCGGGTTGATGGGCGTCTTCACCACCTTCTCGGCCTCCAGCCCGCAATTCTTCCTGGCGATCGACCGCGACAAGGCGCGCATGCTGAACGTGCCGATCCCCAACATCTTCGAGACGCTGTCGATCAATTTAGGCACCGCCTATGTCAACGATTTCAATGCCTTCGGTCGCGTCTATCAGGTGCGGGCGCAAGCCGACCAGGCTTTCCGCATCGATCGCGACGACATATTGAAGCTGAAGGTGCGCTCGGCGGCCGGCGACCTGGTGCCGCTCGGCACACTGATCGAGATCCGCGACGTCACCGGTCCCTCGCTCGTGCAACGCTACAACATGTATGTCTCCGTGCCGCTTCAGGGCAATGCAGCGCCGGGTGTCGCCACGGGCACGGCGCTCGACCTGATGGAGGGGATCGCAGCCGAATCGCTGCCGCAGGGCACTTCCTTCGAATGGACTGAACTCGCCTTCCAGGAGCGGCAGACCGGCAACACGGCGGTCTTCATCTTCGGCCTGTCGGTTCTGTTCGTCTTTCTGGCGCTCGCCGCGCTATACGAAAGCTGGATTACGCCCTTCGCCATCGTGCTTATCGTCCCGCTCAGCGTGCTGGCCGCCCTCTTGGGCGTCGCCTTCCGCGGTCTCGACAACAACATCCTCGTGCAGATCGGGCTGATCGTGCTCGTCGGCCTGGCGGCGAAGAACGCGATCCTGATCGTCGAGTTCGCGCGCCAAGGTGAGGAGCGCGGCCTTGACGCCGTCGAGGCGGCTGTCGAGGCCTGCCGGCTGCGGCTGCGGCCGATCCTGATGACGGCATTCGCCTTCATCCTGGGCGTGGTGCCGCTAGTGATCGCCAGCGGGCCTGGCGCGGAAATGCGCCAATCGCTCGGCACGGCCGTGTTCTCCGGCATGCTGGGCGTGACGTTGTTCGGCCTCTTCCTGACGCCGGTTTTCTACGTTGCGCTGCGCAGGACATTCCGGCGCAGGCGGCCTGAAGCCGGCCCGACCCTGGCTTCCGAGAGCGGCGCACCCGAGTAGACGCCGAGCCGATGAGGCGCCGGGTTCAGGCTGGAGCCGGACCGGCTGGATCGGCGATCCATCCCTCGAGCGGATCGAGATGTTCCGGCGCGCCGTATCGCTCGCTTCGCATCGTCCACGCCCAGGCCGTCTGGATCGCGCAGAAAAGCGCATCGAGCCGATCGCCGCTGGGGTCATCGGCCGACCGACGAACAGGAGCAAAAATAGAGGATAGAAACAGGCACAAGATCGCTTCTCCTGCCCTTGGATCGTGGTCAGGCGACAACATTCAATCTGAATACGGCGGGTATAGCGGAGCTCAAGTGGCCCACTTTAGATAGACGTCGGCCATAAATTATTGATATTGAGCGACAATGGTGGTGGTGGCAGTCTCTGGCGAACCAGTCTCTGTCCAATTTTCCCTGATAGGCGCCGAAAAACAGTGAATTTCTAGGTTTTTGAGGGCCTGGCCCAATTTTCTCTAAGAAATCTCTGCGCAGATTCAATGCTTTAGCGCAAAATTCCCTGTACGCGCTAACAGGGAATTATTTAGCAGCTAGCAGGGATGGCAAATCGCGGGCTGGCGGCGGCTCGCTAGCTCAGGATCGTCGTTCGACTACCAGCGGTTTGAGATCGCTAAGCCGTGCCATCCCTGCGTCTTCAGGCAGATTGCCGCGCCCTGGGGTTCTAGCTTGACGTCGGTTTGCGGCGAAATTTACCGAAAAAGCAACCTATGTTAGAGACTGCTTATAAATAGACGTTACACTGCCCACCCTGTTCTCGCCAAGGAGGGAGTGAGGAAACCGAGGGCATCGAGTGCGGTTGGCGCGTGGAGTGCTCTACTCGACGCGTGTACCTCAATCGCGCCGGAGCGAGAGGCAATGATGACAAGACAATCGTTTGTAACAGTACTTGTCGGGCCGAGCGAGTTACTCCGAGAAGGCCTTAGTCGAATCCTGGATGCGGCAAAGTTTCGTGTCCTTTTCTCTGTGGCTTGTGTTCACGATCTTCTGCAGAAGCCGCTAGCCCAGCACCGGTCCATCTTGCTCATCATAGATGTCGGCGGTACTGATGCGGATGCTGAATTCGCACAAATTGCAGAATTCAAAGCGATTTATCCGACCAGCCATGCCGTCGCGCTAGCCGATCACTGTCGATCGACCGATATAGTTTCAGCTTTTCGTGCGGGGGCAGACGGGTATTTAACAAAAGTCGCTGCTTACGACACCTTCATCAAAGCTCTCGAATTGGTTATGCTAGGGCAGACGGTGTTGCCTGCCGAAACTTCAACGGCTATTCAAGAAATAAGGCATGATCTGAAACCTGACGCGGCAGCTGATGAGTTAACAAAGGTGGTTATTAACGTGGAGCATGAGGATCAAGAACCGTCAATTTTGTCAAATCGGGAAAACTGTATTCTACGCCGCTTAATCGAAGGGGAGTCTAACAAAGCCATCGCGCGCGAGATCAACATTGCCGAAGCTACGGTGAAGGTACACGTCAAGGCCATCCTCCGAAAGATCCGGGTCCGCAACCGTACACAGGCTGCAGTTTGGGCGATGAACCATGGCATGCTTACTCCCGCATCTGGCAATGCCCCGTCGGGGAGCGAAAAGATGGCAACTCAGCCGTTTCACAATATATCATCATTCGGGCTGGTGGATTCGCTCTTGCCAAAGCTTCGCCCTGATATGACGCTCCGCTATCAAGAACCATACGCTCAAATCATCCCCCGGCGATGGTAGCGAGCGGTGGAGACGGCATCGCAGGGGCGCATGAGGTGGACCCCGCCAGTGTTACTACCATTTTGAAGTTCAGGGCTTTATCAAAGTGGGCGAAGCAAAAATTACTTCTGGATTTTCGTTCAGCGAAGTGCGGATCGGAACGGTCGAGGGCGGAGAATCGGGGTTCTGGTGTGGAAATGCGACCAACTGGTGGCGGTCCTCACCCAGATCGACGAGGAAGCCTACTCGACGAAAGGCAAATGGTTTCTCGAGACGGGCTTCGGGCTGCTAAGCGGGCAGCACAACGAGCGGTGATCATGACCGATGCGCCCATTCGCGGAGTCCGATGGACATGATCTTCCACGGCTGGTCGACGAGCTTGTTCCTTGCGGCGCAGCAATGGATGACGATGTCGTCGTAGTCCTTGAAGATACGGTTGGAGAGCCAGTTGTCGCGCATGAACTGCCAGACGTTTTCGACTGGGTTCAGTTCCGGTGAGCGCGGCGGCAGGAACATCAGGGTGATGTTGTCCGGCACCTTCGGTTTCGGAGTCACATGCCATCCGGCCTGATCGAGGATGAGCACCGCATGCGCGCCGTCGTCGACGCTCCGGCTGATCTCGGCGAGGTGCTCCCGCATCGCCTCGGTATCGCAATAGGGCAGGACAAGGCCCGCGCCCTTTCCCTTCCGGGGGCAGATGGCCCCGCTGGTCGAACCAGTGGGGGAATTTCACACAATAGCTTTGCCAGTTGCTGCGAGTCCAGCAAGGCTCGGCAGGCGTTTCCAGTTCGGCGATGTCGCGAAGGCGCTCACCATATTGCGCCGCAAGCTGCCTCCGCCGCGTGAAGAGTGCGAGAAGCCGTTGCAGTTGCTCACGCCGATGGCAGCCTGCAGGTCAGTCAGGCGGTAATTGTAGCCGAGTTCAGGATAGCTCTCGTAGATCACCTGTTTCGAGCCATGCCGGACTGTGTCGGTAACGCTCATGCTGTGTTGGCCGACTAGCATGCATGACCTTGTCTCCTACTGCTCGGGGTAGGGTCACGCGTGATCCGAGTACTAGGCGACGTTTGCAATCCGACGTAGGCGCAGGCTTGAATGCAGTGCCGATCGCCCGGGAGAGTCTCAGTATAGCCCTATCCACGCCGTATTCTGGTCATGAAGGTTAGCATTATACCCCCAGATGAAATTTCTGGTTGTATAAGCGGAGTTTCATTAAGACGATAAATTATCGTTTATTGTCGATGGGTGTCCTTCGAGATACTTATAGTGATTAATATTTTAACTGGAGAAACACATGAAGTCGATGAATTCCGACAAGGGAATACTGAGGAAACACTCGGAAGGGTTGAACAACTCACGCGCGTCGACGGAGACAGCCGCGTCGAGCCCGACCTCGACCGTGACGACCGAGGCTCCCACTTCCACCGATTCCGCGTCGACGGCATCCACGGCTTCCACGTCGACGGAGACAGCCGCGTCGAGCCCGACCTCGACCGTGACGACCGAGGCTCCCACTTCCACCGCTTCCGCGTCGACGCCATCCACGCAGCCGGCGCAGGGTCTTACCCACACCACCACACCGATCCAATCGGAGTACGATGGCCAGGTGATTGAAAATCTTGACATCTACGTCACCAACGGGGACGCGGTCACGATTACGCACGACAATGTCATCCTGCGCAATTGTCGTATTCATCACGTCGAAGGCGACGGGGTGACGGTTTCGGGCGCAACCGGCGTCACGATCGAGAACACCGAGGTCATCAACGCCGACCCGCCGGCGGGAATCGACGCCGAGACGAGCCCGAACATCAACAACATCAACGCAGAAAACGCCGCGAACCTGACCGTTCAAAACACCACGGTGCGGGAAGGCTCGACCGGCATCTATCTCCTGAACTCGCCCGGCGCGGATCTTTCGAACGTCGATGGCTACAACTTCCATGGGCCCATGCCGCGCGGTCAGTTCGTCCAGTTCAACAACTCGGGCAATAGTTCGCTGACCGACTTCTATGCCGTCAACGAAGCCGGCAGTTCGCATCCTGAGGACATCGTCTCGGTCTATGGCAGCCCGAATACGACGATCTCTAACGGGGTGATCGACGGTAACAACTCCGTGACCGGCGTCGGCGTCATGTTCGAGAACGCATCAACCGGCGGCAGGGTGCAGAACGTTGACGCCATCCATCAGGGCAATGGCGCGTTCTCGTCCTACGCGAGCGATGTCACCTTCGATGACACGAGGTCGTTCGACGGTATCAACGAGGACCAGGGCCGCGGGCTGTCCTCGTCGAATGGACTGATCTGGAATGTCAGCTCCGGCGGGGTCAGTGTCCTGAACTCGAGCTACACCAACCCTGGCAATCCCAACAACATCATTTGGGACAAGTCAAAGGCGGTCGTAGCCGACGTGCACGAGGATGCCGCCGCCACCCCAATGGCACACATCGATAACCAGTTCGCCTGGGACTACGCAGTCTGAACGGGCGGCGCAACCGGCTGCTGCAGCCGGTTGCGCCCCACTTCAGCACGGTGAGATGGGGCAGCGCTCGCGCTCGGACCAACTCGGCGGGTGGTTCCGTCGGGGGATTTTTGCATGAGACCTCGCCCTGCCCTGCCGCCTTCCTCCCTCGTGAACAGAGACCTGAAGATGGCCAGGGTTAAAGCGCCCGCGACCGCTTCACTGGATTCGGATAATAGATGACAAATTCCTCCGTGCACGTGCCCTCGCCGCTCGCGGGAGCCTTGCGCGAGATCCGTCCGGGCCTCTTCGCGGCCGGCGGGCTCTCGCTCTTCATCAATCTTCTCATGTTCGTGTCTCCGCTCTACACGATGCAAATTTATGATCGCGTCCTAACGAGCCGTAATGCCGTCACGCTCGTCATTATTTCGGTGATCGTGGGCGTGTTGCTGATGACCTATGTTGCCCTCGAACATTATCGGGCTCGTATCCTCCAGCAGGCTGGCGTGCGGTTCGACCGGCTCTTGTCCGGTCCCGCCTTCGAGGCGGCGCTTTCCTCGGCGCTGCGTGTCCGCGGATCGAATCATGCACAGACCCTGCGCGATCTCGACCTCATGCGCGACATTCTTTCGGGCGGCGTCATCATGGCGCTGATGGACGCGCCCTGGGCTCCGATCTACATCGTGATCTGCTTCCTACTTCACCCGTTGATCGGCCTTGTGGCCCTCGTCGGCGCGGTGGCGATAGTGACGATCGCACTCGTAAATGAGCGAGCGACGAAGGGCTTGCTCTTGCGAGCCTCGCTCACGAACACTCGCGCGATCGACAGGCTCGGCTCCTCGCTGCGCAATGCAGAGGCAATTCGGGGGCTCGGGATGGGGCCTGCTATCCGGTCATGGTGCACCGGAATCCGCGAGGAAGCGCTAGGTTACTCCGTCAGCGCGGGCGAGCGCGGCGGCACCCTTCTTGCTTTGTCCAAGTTTCTGCGCATGGCCATTCAAACGGCCATGATGGGCGTCGGTGCGTACCTAGCTATTAACAAGGAAATCTCCGGGGGCGTCCTGTTTGCGGCGTCGCTTATCATGGGTCGGGCGCTTGCCCCGATTGAGATCATGGTGGCGCAATGGAAAAGTATCGTGTCCGCGCGCAGCGCCCACGCGCGCCTGGAACGCATATTCGAGGAGAACCCGCCCATTGCCGGACGCGTGCGTCTGCCTGACGTCAGGGGTACGGTTTCCGTCGAGAACCTTTTCGTCCTCGCCCCCGGTACGAACACGCCGGTCGTCATGGGCGCGACGTTCACGCTGAAGGCGGGAGAGGTCGTCGCCCTCGTCGGGTCATCGGGCTCGGGCAAATCCTCGCTCGCGCGTGCGCTTGTGGGTGCGTGGCCGCCGGCGCAAGGATGCGTGCGACTCGATGGCAACGATTTGCGCCATTACGATCCGGACCAACTCGGCACCGCGCTCGGCTACCTGCCCCAGGATATCGAGCTGTTTCCCGGTTGCGTGCGCGACAACATTGCACGCTTCCGAGCGGACGCGGCCGATGCGCAGGTGACCGAGGCGGCAACACACGCCTCTGCGCACGAGATGATCCAGCGCCTCCCCAACGGGTATATGACCGACCTCGGGGAGGATGGAGTCGGACTGTCGGGTGGGCAGCGGCAGCGGGTCGGTCTCGCGCGCGCCCTGTTTGGCAAGCCGAGCTTCGTCGTGCTCGATGAGCCTGATGCCAATTTGGACAGCGATGGCAATCGCGCACTGATCCGCTCCATCGAAGGGTTGCGGAGAGACGGAAAGACCGTTGTGATCGTGACCCACAGGCCGAACCTCCTGTCGGCGGTGGATCGAATGATCATCATGCAGGAAGGACGAATAGCGCAGATGGGCAGTCGTGACCAGTTGCTGCCGTCGCTCGTCGGCCCGAACGTAGCGCCGGCACCGCGGCGGCCCGTCTGGGATGGAGGGCGCGCCGGACCGCCGGCGTCAGATCCAGCGCACTCTCTCCTCCGCCGGACACGCGTCGATGCATAACGAGTCGAGACCAACGATGATGATGCCTGACACCTCGAAAAGGACTGCAGTCATAGCACGCGTTCGCGGGCTCCCGACGCGGACGGCCCGCTCGACCCCTGCCTCCGCTTGTACAAGCGCGGTGGGGCCGACACTTTCCGCGCTCTTGCGTGCAGGACGGGTGACTCGAGCCAGCTTCCCGCAGATTTTCGCGCCGTTAGATTTTGCCGGCCCAGACCACAAGCCGGCACACGCAAACCTCTCCGGCGACTGGCGCAAGCCCGCGCGGATGGGCTTTGGCATCGTCGTGCTGACCTTCGGCATCCTCGGCGGGTGGGCCTCTCTGGCCAGCCTCGACAGCGCGGTGGTCGCTTCGGGTACAGTTGTGGTCGAAACCGACCGCAAGGCGGTTCAGCACCTTGCGGGCGGTATCGTGCGTGACATTCTCGTCTCGCCCAACGCACATGTGACCGAGGGTCAGGTGCTCGTGCGCCTTGATCTCACCGAGGCGCAGGCGCAGGGCGAAATCGCGAGGTCCGCCGTCTTCTCGCTGCTTGCCGAGAAGGCACGGCTGCAGGCGGAACTGGACGGAGCCGAAATGGTCACTTTCCCGCGCGAACTCACGCTAGGGAGCGCCCCCCTGGCCCAGCGCGCGATGGAAGACCAGTTGCGACTGTTTAACAAGCGCCGCTTGGCCCGTACGAACGAGGTTCCCATTTTGCAGGAGCGCATCGCCCAGTCCGAACGGAAGATCGAGGCCGTACAATCCCAAAGCGAGGCTGTCCGTTTGCAGATCGAGAGTATCACAGAAGAGCACGACATGCTGGCGCCCTTAGCCCATAAAGGCATCATTCTGGGCACGCGGCTGACCGCGCTCAAACGGCAGCAGGCCGATCTCCAAGGTCAGCTTGGTGCCTTCCTTGCCGGAATAGCGGGCGAGCGCCACACTATCGGCGAGGCGCGACTCCAGATCGAGCAAGTCGGGCGCGAGGCCATCGAAGAGGTCTCGGCACAGTTTGCCGAGACCAGTGCCAAGCTCGCCGACGCCGGCGAAAAGCTGCACGTTGCAGATGACGTGCTCAACCGCACCGAAATACGCGCACCGCGGTCCGGGCGCGTTGTCGGCTTTAAGGTACACACGATAGGAGCCGTGGTTCGCCCCGGCGAAACCTTGATGGAGATCGTCCCTGATGACGACACTCTGATCGTCTCCGCGAAGATGTCGCCGGTCGACATCAACAATGTTGCCGAGGGCCTTCCTGCCGAGATCCGACTGCCTTCGTTCAAGGCTCGCTCGACGCCGGTCGCGATCGGCGAGGTGCAGACCGTTGCCGCGGACGCGCTCCATGACGAAGTGACGCGTGAGCCCTACTACGAGTTGAAAGTTTCCGTGCAGGTCTCTCAGTTCCCCGAACAGGTCCGCGAGAAACTTAGGCCCGGCATGCCGGCGGAGGTGATCGTTGCTACCGGCGAGCGGACCGTGCTGTCCTACTTGACGCAACCTCTAACGGACGCGTTCCGTCTCGGCATGCGCGAAAACTGAGCCCCCTTCCTTAGACAGGATCAGGGTAGACCGCAGAGGCGCGGCAATATGGCAGGATCGATGACTGCTGGGGCAAAGATCGGGCGAAGCGCGCTTCCGTTTCCACGGCCGCCTCCAACCGACTTAGGCGTTCCGGACTACACGTCATCTATGATCGGCCAGAACGACCAACGAAACCATTCTAAGGCTTGCGGCCAGAGTGGACGCGTTTCTTGCTGCCCCATCCATGTCCGGGACGTGCGCCATGCGATGCGGCAATAGCTTGCGAGTTCAAGCTCGTGCCAAGCAACAGAGCAATGGATGGAGGTGTTACAACAGCAAAACGCCCGGCATTCTTTAGAAATTCACGACGTGCCTGTTCTTCCGGGACAAGTTTATCTGTCTTTACTTTGGAATATTTCCCGCTCTTCATCAAATGTACTCCAGGCTTAGAATAACAACTCTAACCTCTAACCATATAAACTATCATATGCGACTCGTGAAGACAACGCGCCATCAAGATACAATTCAGGAAATTAAGTATTACTACACTTTTGACCCGAGATCGCCGTCAAGGAGGATGCTAGTGGCGCGGCGTCCAAAGTCGAGCGGACTCCGTCGGCCCAAGCCATCGCCATGTAGGAGTCGCCACATACCCCACAGCGAATTGCCGACCAGGCGCAATGGAACGCCGAGGACGGGATGGTACAAGGGGAAGACACGCCGCCAGTGTTGAAAGCGAACCAATGGGCGCCGCACATATTGCGCCGGTGCTCTGACGCCAAAGAAGTGACTCAATGCCAGGAGCTGAGTATCGAACGCGTTCCGCGCGCTCTGGTCGGGCAAGGATGTTCGGAGCACCGCCCAATCCAGCTTATGCTGTTCCGCCAGCCGCGCCAGATCATAAAGGTGGCGAAAGTCGGTCCTTCCGCGCCAGTAGTCCGCCTCCTTGATGAGATCATGCATGATCCAGTGGAGGGCCCGCGACTGTGGGGCGGGGATTTTCGCCCTAAGGCCGTGGCGGCGGGCAAGCCTCGGGGACTCGCGGTCAATCTCCCGGTACGGCCGGAGCTCCAGGAGACCGACGTCTTGCGGGCGCGCCATGCCACCATCGACCGTCACTTCGGCAAAGCCAAGCTTGGCAAGGCAAGCCCGGGCAGCCCCTTCTTTGGCCGTTTCCACAGCCAAGTCGAGATCGCTCATGATCCTGTCGGGAACCCTGCCGCTCGACGAAAGGAACAAGGGAACGGCCCCTTTGAGCAGGACCGGAACGACGCCCCCCTGATTGAGGGCAGCAACGGCTTCATTCAGCTGCCTGCGCAAGCGCAAATTGCGTTCCCGGTTGCAGCGGTAAATGAACTGAAGATACTGGCCCACGTCTTCGGGGAGCCGGTCAAGCTGGCCCGTGTGCGCAAGAGTGGCGAACAAGACGGGCGTAAGCAGAGTGTGGTTGGCGAGTGCAATTACCGCCTGCCAGTCGGCCGTTACCACCAGGCGGCCGCTAAGTCCCGCGATCAGGGCCTCGAGCGCATCCCTGGTGGGCTTCATCGGCACGCCGCCTTCAGCAGTTCCAACGCGTCATCCAATTTGGCATAGGTCAGGCAAAAGCCCTGTGCCGATCGGATGACTTGGCAAAGAACGTCGAACGCGGTGCTGCTTAGCTCTTTATTCCGCGCAAAGGCGCCGTTCAGCAAGCCACCCAGGATGTCGGTCGGGTCAATCACCCGCAGGGAAGGTTTGGCATCCTGCGTCCGACAGAGCAAGGCCACCCAGCCCACGGGCCGGGGAACGGGAGGGACATGATCCTTAGGCACAAGAAAGCGCACGCGCCTGCGATCGGGGCGCCGGTAAACCGGAGACCTGCCGAGTTCGGGGAAATATTGTCCGAGAATGGACCATGATCCCGATTTGACTGCAGGCGCAAAAGCAAGGCCGATACCCTGTCCGGCCGAGTCGAGAAGTGTCACATCGTCTGCCGCGAAGCCAAACCCCGCGTGGACCAGCGCCAAGGTCAGCGTCGTCTTGCCCGAGCCGGGGTTACCACAAAGGAGGAGCGTGCGGCCGTTCTTGAAAAGCGCCGCCGCATGGAGGGCGAGTTCATATTCACTGTGCCCAAGCACTTCGGCCAGCAGTTGCCCTTTGACCATAATGGGTATCTCGTCTCGACCACAGGAATCAGTCCAGTGGCCATCCCGGAACAGGTGGATCCGCTCCCTACGCTCAACCAGATGGAATAGAACGTCGACGGCCCTGTTTCGAACTTCGAGATGCTGAAATACGGTTGCGGCCGGAAAGGCGACGGCCGCCGGATACAGTATGCGCACACACACGCCTGGAACAGCAACGACCTGGCAGATATATTGATGAGCTGCGGTTGGGCACGGCGGTGGAGCAGGCTGGATTAGGCCGAGCCGTTCCCAGTCTTGAAGGGCAGCCTCGACATAGCCATAGGCCTCTTGCCTATCAATGCCACGGGCTGCCATCTCGCCCAAGATAGCCTCGACCTGCACGCCTTCTTCAAGCGAGCGCCAGATATCAGCCGCAGTGTCATTGAGCGCAAAAACTACCCCCTGCGTTGAACTGAGCAGGATATTTTGCCCTTTGATGCATGCAAGCCGCCCTTGGGGAACTAACCTCGCCGTAGCATACTCGACAAGGGGAGGCCCCGCAGTTCGGTCAGTGGTTCGGGTTTGTTGCGGACTCACAGAAGCCGTCATCATGGTGTCGAGCCTCACCCAAAGTCGTATTCAACTGATAGCGTCGAAGAAGAGGTTCGCTCTTTCCGAGTGAGGTGTCGCTTGGCAGTTAATTGATGGGGTCGTCTGCCAGCCGCCACTCCTTGCAAATCAACCACTTGCCACACAAAATCGCCTCCAGCGGCCTCGAATCGGCAAAGTTGGGCTAGAAGGCGTTTCGCCCCGTCCAGATGCGGGGGATGGTCAGAAGCAGGATCTTTACGTCGAGCCAGACCGACCAGTTGTTGACGTACCACATATCGTGTTCGACACGCTTGATCATCATGTAGACATGCGGCGTCGCGCCGCGGCAGCCATTTATTTGTGCCCAGCCGGTGATCCCCGGCTTCACCTTGTGCCGAGCCGGATAGAGAGAGATGATCTGGCTGTATTCGCTGTCATGCGCCAGCGCGTGCGGCCGCGGGCCTATCAACGACATGTCGCCCTTCAGCACGTTCCACAGCTGCGGAATCTCGTCGATACTGAACCTTCTCAATATGCGCCCAACGCGGGTGACGCGGGGATCGCCCCTGCAGGCTTGAGGGACAACAGGCCCGTCCTCCAGGATCGTCATCGTTCGGAACTTATAGATCTTGAACGTGCGGCCATTGAACCCGGCCCGACGCTGACAGAAGAGCACCGGCCTCCCGCATTCGAGCGCAATCAGCCCCGCTACAACGGCGAGAGGGGGCAGAAGAAATGGAAGGGCGGCAGTGGTCAGCACAAGGTCGAAGAGCCGCTTCGTAAGCAGCTGAGGCGTCGTTAGGGGCGCGCGTTGCAGTTCTATCGCCCTCGTCCCCCCCAGGTTGACGACAGGCCGCTTCAAGAGCGCGCTAACGACGTGGTCCGGAAGGAGCCTTACGGGTACCGGAACCACGCAAAGGTGAGCCGTGATTTTCTCAATCAGGGATATGTCAGCCCAACTGACAGCAAGGACTATCTCGTCGACAGAACGCCGACGCACATGTTCAATGAGCTTATCCATACACTCAAGGAGCGAGCCCTCGCTGGATGCCGCCGGCAATGTAATCGTTTGGCAGACCTCGCATCCGGAAGCCTCGATTGCCTGGACTACGCCACTTGGCACGCGCACGTCCGATTGCGTTACGATCACTACTTGCGGTTTGGCAAGCATGTCCGACCTGGTCAAGGAGGCAAACAGTCGTCCGGCGCCCAAGCGCACGAAGATGATGCCGCCAAGTCCCGTCACGAAGAACAGCATGACGGCTTGGCGCGAAAACATGTCTCCCACCTTGAGTGCAAGCGCCACAACCGACAGGCAAAGAAAGACCGCCGTCCAGATAAGCACGACCTCCTTGATCTGAGAGGCCAGCGACCGCGGCTCGGAACTCAGATATGGGCCGCGCGCATATGCGGAAGTCGAAAAAAGGGCGGCTACAACAACACCGAGCCCGAAGTTCCGGCCGTACTCGCCGAAATGTCCGAAACTCACAAGATCATATACCATTCCCGAGACGATGCTGAGCAGTACGACGGACATTGCCTCGAGAAGCGGAAACGACTGCAGAAGAACATTGCCGTTGAGGGGCACGTTCCACCGCGGTGCGTTTGACGTGGCGCCCGCACGGGGGCCTTCATGAAGAAGTGCCATGACGTTCACCTGCGTTCAAAGCCGCATCCATCCACCAATGTCGTGACGACCGCCCCCTCCACGGCTGAAAACCGCCGAAATGCCCAGCGTGACTGCGTCCACCGCCTGCGGTCATTGCCCCTTCACGCGAAGTTCGATTGCCGTGGCTGCGGTAGCACTCGGTTCTTGGAGTTGAGAGAATGGCAGCGACACTGTGCGAATCCAATTCGGCATAAGCTCTAACCCCAAAGGGTAGAGCCGGCGGACACACGACCTTCTCCTTGCCCGCTTCCGGCGCCTGTTGGCCCTTCGGAGTACGTCGAAATGAAATGCTCTCGCGCGCAGCACTGGAGCGGCGGACGCTCCGACGGAAGCAACCGGTTCGGAACTCCCGCTCTTTCTCTTGTTTGAGCACCGTTTGAGCACCGAACCCGAAACCGGTTCCCACTTTCGGGCCTGATCGTCTAGGCGAGCGCCATCGCATCGGCGGCGATCTGTCGCAGCAGGGACTTGCGAATGTGGAGTCGCGGGAACGGCTCCATTCCGATCGTGACAAGGATGTGCTCCCAACGGTAAACCCAATCGTGCATCTCTAGGCAACGGACCGCGTTTGTTCGGCGCAACAATTCCGTACGGCGGGGGTTTGCGTCGAGTTCGCCAATTACGTCTGCGATACTGCTCGAGTCTGGTGATACCTCGATCACCGCGTCTTGCCAGTCAAAGTGCTCGCCGAATTCGGCGCATTGCGGCGCGGTCCCAAGCATGACGGCGCCGCCCGCGGCCCCTTCGAAGAGACGGGCAGGCAGCACCTGCTCGCCGGCAACCGTGACGGACTTGGAGTTTGCAAGTGCCGCAGGACTGAAAGCCATGAAATAGCGCGTGCGCCTGATGATATTGGCGAGCAGCAACCGATGCTCATGCCAGTCCCTGACCCGGGAATCTGTGCTTGCGAGCGTGTCGTAGAGATAGAAGAAGTCCCGGTCTTGGGCCAGGTTCAGAAGCTGCCGGTGCATTTTCGCGGCTCGGTTGCCGAACGAGTATACGTCGACCACGCGTTTGACCGGCGACAAATACGGCGTTGAAATAAGGCCGTCGACACCCGTGGCAAGAAAGGAACAGGGCGTGCGGGTGTATTGAGGCAGGCGCGGTATGCACGCGCTGTGCAACAGGAACACGTGATCGAACTGGTCCAGGAGCTTCAGATATTGGCGGTCCTGTTCGAGCGTGCTCGACCAGAGTTCGAACAGATACGCGACAGCAACCTTGCAGCGGCCGCGCCAGTCGTGGATCCGAGACAATTCAACAAGACTTTGCGGGCTCCAAGCGACGAAGAAGAAAAGGTCATAGTCTTGGGTGAGCCGAACATGCTCCATGGTTGGTGCGTTCCTCAAGCCTAGCCCTTTGCGAATCGCGCTCGTCAGTCTGTTGAAGTCACGCTGGACGTTGTGAGGGTCGTGCTTTGGCAAGATGGCGTGAAAGTGTCTCGTCAGGTAGTTGTCGATGCCGGGGGCGATCAGATCGGCATCCTCGCATTCGGCAACGATGCGGCAAAACTCATACGCCAACGCAAAGTGAGCCCGGTCCTTCGCATTGAATTCAGAGGCAACCAGTGTACGTCTCTTCAAGGAATTCTCCCGGCACTTGTCGTTCGACTTTCAACTATTCGGCCGCCGCAGGTTGGACCGGCGCATGGTGCTCCAGTGCCGGGAGGGGTTGCCGACCCAGGATCATGTCTGCTGCCTTTTCCGCGATCATAAAGACAGCGGCCGACGTGTTGGCCGAGGGAACGGAGGGCATGATGGAAGCATCAACGACCCGCAGGCCCTTGAGGCCGTGGACCCGCAACTGGTCGTCCACGACAGATTCAGCACTGTCGGACGGGCCCATCCGGCACGATCCGCACAAATGATAGGCAGTCAGCCCGATTTCGCGGGCAAACTGCAGACGGTCGGCGTCGTCGGTTATTTTCGGGCCGGGAAGCTCTTCCGTGCAGTTGTAGCGCCTGAGCTCGGGGGCCCGAAACAGCTGCTGCACGGCCTTCATGCCGTCGACGACGACCTGTCGGTCCCGATCATCGGCGAGATAGTTGGGCTGGATGAGCGGAGCTTGAAACGGATCGGCCGAGATCGCCCGAACATGTCCGATGCTCTTCGGCCGCAACTGATAGTAGCCAAGCTTGATGACCGGAAACCGCCGCGCGCCGTGGTCGGTATAATTGCCCAGGGTAAGTTCAAGCTGGATATCGGGGGTGGACTGAAGGTCCCGCGAGTTGATGTACCCGTAGACGAGCGACGGGCTGACGGCGAGAAAGTTCGGGCGGCCCAGCATCCATTTGGCCGCCTCGCGCAGGAGGGCGACGCCGTGTCCGCTGACCGTTTCAATGCCCTCCACCCGGGCGATCAGGTGGACGGTGTAGTGATCCTGAACCTTTGTACCGACACCGGACAATTCGTGCACGACCGGAATTCCAAGCTCCGAGAGCATACCCGCAGCACCGACGCCTGACAGCTGCAGCAATTTTGGTGAGTTCGCGGCCCCAGCGGAGAGGATCACCTCGCTACGGGCCTTTACCTCGCTCATGGGATGACCCGGCCCCCGCGCATACCGAACGCCGACGGCCCGCTTTCCCCCGAAGAGGACGGCAGTGGCCTGCGCGTTCGTGCGGACATCCAAGTTCTTCTTTTTGGCGATCGGCCGTAGGAAAGCCCGCCCTGCGCTCACGCGCCATCCCTTTTCTATATAGCGCTGATAGTAACCCACGCCGGCTTGGTTTGCCGCATTGTAGTCGGGATTGCGCGGGACACCGGCATTTAGCGCGGCCTCGATGAATGCATCACAAAGCGGATGTCGCCAATCGCAGTCTGTAACCGGAAGCAGCCCGTCAGTCCCGCGGTAGAAGGGATCACATGCCCCAAGCCTGCGCTCGGTTCTCTTGAAATAGGGCAGCAGGTCGGCGTAGCCCCAGCCTCGATTGCCCTGGCGGGCCCACTCGTCGAAGTCCGCAGCGGCGCCACGGTTGTAGATCATCCCGTTAATTGCGGTCGACCCGCCTAGTGTCTTGCCCTGCACCATTGGAATGGAACGATTGGCCGTGCCCGGGCTCGGCTCCGTTTCGAATTGCCAGGCATATTTCGGATTCGAGCATGTCTTGTAGAGTCCCGCCGGAATGTGCAGAAGGATGCTGCTGTCGGACGGTCCCGCCTCGAGCAGGCACACCGAATTGGTCCCGTCAGCCGCCAGACGATTGGCCAAGACGCAGCCTGCCGCCCCGGCTCCGACGATCACATAGTCAAAGACATCCGCCTCGACCGACATCGGTTCGCGCTCCGCTTATCGCCAGCTTCAGAGAATGGCAGGAAATCCGGCAGATGGCACTTTGCCCATCGGTATTAAGACTTATGAAGGGCTTTCGCGGCGGGCTGAATGGAGAGATGCTGTGCGGGCACAAGCCTGCCGCCAATCTGCATTCTTGGGGAACCTGCGCCGGCCGGCGCACAGGGGAGATGGGGGATGCCTGACGACAATCTCGCCGAGGAAGCCGCCTTGCCGAGAGGACGGATGCGGCATGCCCATCCGCATCTCGTCGGCGACCTCGACGTCTCCGCACAAGCGGAGCCGACGTCTGACACCCGAACGGGTCGCGCGGCCAGCAATCTCTTGAAGTCCCGCCCTAATCGGCGCTGTCTCCTTGCCGGGCTGGCGCTGCCCGTCTCGGGCGTCGTCGGCGCAGCGCTGCATCTGGGCATAGGGCGATCGGGCGGCGGTAAATGGTTCGGGGGCGCGGCCACCTTTCTGCGTCCAAGCGGACCGGTGCTCTCGCGCGCAGATGGGCAGATCATTGAAAATCTTGACATCTATGCCCCCCATGGCAACGGGATCACGGCACTCCATCAGGGCGTCATCGTCCGCAGCTGCCGCATTCGTCATGCCATGGGCAGCGGGATATACGCCCGGGGAGCCGCCGGAATACGCTTGCAGGATCTCGAGATCGATCATGTCGGCGTTCCCCCCTCGGGGACCGGACCAAGCCAGAACCGCAACAACATAGAGCTGGAAAGCTGCCCCGATGCGATCATCATCCGTGTCAAGGCGTCCCGCGGCTCCTCCAATATCTATGTCGTCGACTGTCCGGGCACCCAGATGAGCTTCCTCGAACTGCACGACGCGCGCGGGCCGTTCCCGCGTGGACAGAATGTGCAGTTCAACCGCTCTTCGGATACGAGCCTCGAAGAATTCTCGGCCGAGAACGGTCCCACCTCCTGGACCGAGGACAATATTTCCGCCTTTCACTCGGATCGCTGTACAATTCGACGTGGACTCGTCTTCTACAACAACAGCCCCACGGGCGCTGGCGTCATGCTGGAGGGAAGCTTCAATTGCCGGGTCGATGACGTCGATGCCGTTCAACAGGGCAACGGCGCGTTCTCGGCCGTTCCGCAGGGTAAGGTCGGCAGTGGCGGTTGCTCGTTCAACCGCTGCCGGAGCCGGGACACCTACAATGAGCCACGGGACGGCAGGGACGCCCCGACATCCAACGGCCTGTCGTTCCATACCCGGATATCGGAAGGCGCTGAAAAGCACAGCGTTAGGGACTGCTGCGTCTGCGCGCTCGCCAATCCCGGCAACATCATCTGGGAAACGGCGGCCGTGCATGCCGGGTGGTCCATCGAGCGCAAGACATTTGATCCTAGGCCGCCATTGCGGCTTGCCTTCGACTGGCGGTGAGCGGAGGGTGCGCTGGCGCATCGCCTCCGACCATGCCCTACCGACGACGACGCCAAAAGAGAAACAGGTCTGCTAGCATTGACCGCGGCGGGGACATCCCAAGCGTCCACAGAGGCGCTGATGCAAGGATCATGCGTCCCGTCGTCGTGCTCGTATCGATAGGTGTGTCGACGATGCGAAGACCGACATCCTTGGTGCCAAGCCTTTCGATGAGCGCCAGCACTTCGCGGGTTGTGCGCGCAACACGGTACGGCTTCGTGACCGCAATCACGTCTCCCTTCCTGGCACATGCGATCGCCCTCTCCAGCTCCGGCGTCGAGCCGAACATACTGGCCTTCTCGCAGAAGAAGTTCTCGGCTCCCAACCGGGCAAGATAAAGCTTCTGCGCCTCCAGCCTGGCAGCGGGTTCGAAGGAGTTGATACGACAGTAGCCGATGATCATCGCATTCCCCAACCGTAAGAAGCTTTCAGGGAATGGGATGCAAGGGGCCCGACAAGCCGCTGACGATCTGCGAGCCGCGGTTCGTCAGTCCCTTTGTCTTCCTCCCCCTTCACCGAGATTCCGATGTTGGACCGCAATCCGGAGGGGTTCGCGAGCTCCAGATATTGCTTTGCAACACTGTGAGCATCGAACTGTCTAACCCTCTCGCGGGCACCCGCCGACAAACGCGACCAAAGGTCATCATCGTCCAGCACCGCCTTCAGCGCTGCGGCCATCGCCTCGGCCTGTGGTTCGACCACTGCCCCATTCACGCCATCCGCGAGCAGATCCCGGCTGAGCCTTGAAGACCCAACGATGGGCGTGCCGGTGGCGATCGCCTCCATCACCGTTGCCGAGGCGACAGGGACCGTATAGAGCGTGGGGAAAGCGGCGACGCGAACGCGGCTGTGTAGTTCGCGAACGCGTGCTCCCTCTGCCATGCCGAGAAGCACCACGTGCCCCCGTATCGCTTCAGGAAGAGCGTCGACCGCCTCCGTCACCGGTCGTGTGATGTCACCCGTCACGTAGAGCCGTACGGAAGGGTCGTTGAGGACGCCGAATGCACGGATCGTCGCCTCCGGCGCCTTGTAAGGCGAGGTGCCGGCATGGAGGATTGCCCGCTCGCGATCTGCCAGTCCACGCGACGCATATGACTGGCGATCGATGCATTCGGGAATTTTGAGGATTTGGTCCCTTGGCAGACCAAGATCTAGCACGAGTTCTTCCTGTAGCTCGGACGTAGTGGCGACGACGTGGTGGGAGCGCCGCGAACTTATCCGTCGAATGGCTCGCCAGACTGCCGCGAGCGTCCCTTTCCGCCTCTGAAGATCGTGGACGACCTGCACGATCGTGCCATGCAGCGGAAGCGGCACCGTCTCGCTGTGGATGATAACCTCCGGCCGGAAGCGATTGATGATGCCGATCGCCCGCAGCCACGCCGCGACTGAGGCCGGCCCGGTCAAAGGCACACGGCTCAATCCGATTATCGGCAGCTCGAGGCGAGGCGAAAGAAGTCGCTGGAATTTTGCGCGGCTTTCGAAGGTGCCGACCACGATCTGCACCTGGTGCCCCAGTTCGAGCAACGCCTGGGCAAGTGCCACAATGAAGATGCTCACACCGTCAGGCGAATCCAAAGGTTCGCGCCGGGTCAAGACAATGCGCATTCGATCAAACCCCTCGCATAGGTGCCTGCGAGCGGGCCGCAGCCTCCCGTCGCACTCGCGGCTGTTTCAGTAATGGAAACAAAAGAGGTAGTCATGGGCACGCGCTGAACCTCTCCGAAGTGCACGAGGCGGTAGGATCGATCCTCGGGGCAAATCGATCAGCGACTAATAGGGAGTACCCCGGCCCGCCGGCATGGCCGCACTGCGCTCGTTGACGCGTGAAGCTTGGTGTGCCCTTTGGGCAGTCCTGGCCGGTTCCTGCCGGCGCATGTTCCGGGCCCACCTCACGACACTGCCGCGAAGGCCCGGATTGGGCGCCTGACCAGGGGTTCATAGATGGCCATCAGCCGGTTGAAGTTTGCTTCGGGCGTGTACTGCTCCTGATAGGCGGCATAGGCCCGGCCTGCCAAGTCCTCCAAGGCAGATCGGTTTGAAAGCGCCCAGCGCACCTGATTGGCCAATGCGCCGGCATTGCCGACAGGAACGACAAGGCCGGTGACGTCTGGCTCCACGACCCCTTTGATCCACGGCAGCTCCGAGCAGATGACCGGCAGCCGGCTTGCGAAGGCCTCGATGACGGTCATGGGAAACAATTCATACCCTTTAGACGGAAAGAGCAGGAATGCTGCAGCCTGCATCTCCTTCAGCACCGTCTCGCGCGACTGACGCCCGAGATATTCCACGCGCTCGCCCGCAGATTGCTCGACGAGCGGAGCCAACGGCCCGTCGCCGATGATCCGCAGCGGATAGTCGATCTCCTTCCACGCCTCGAGCAGCGTGGCCACTCCCTTGTGGTGCTCATCCAGTCGTCCGACGAACAGCCCTCCATTGCGACGAAGGTCACCGAAGATCGGCGGCCTGGCAACTGCGTTCGGCTTGACGACAATGCGTTCAGCCGGCAGGCCGCCTTCCACAAGCTTACGCCTGGCCCAGTCGGTAAGGGCAATGAAGCGGTCGACCTTGCGGGACCAGGTGCCGGCTCTCTTGTGAAACTCGACCATTGCGGCAAGGGCGAGCGTGCCCGCCAGGGAATTCCTGTAGACCTTCTTCGGAATAGTCCACCAGCAGGCGTGGCGGAGACTTCGCTCCCGAAGCCTCTCATCGGGATAAAGCAAGGCGCTGGGACAGAGGATCCTGAAATTGTGCAAGGTCATTACTGATGGCACGCCGGCCTCGCGGCACGCATCCAGGATCGAGGGGCTCAGGAGAGGAAAGAAATTGTGGATATGGACGACATCCGGTGAAAATTCCGCCAATTTTCGGGACAGGGCCCGCCGTGAATGAGGGTTGTAGACAACCCCCAGGGCGGTAGAAATCTTGCGCGCGACCCGCACGATATCGTCATTCGTGGCAGAGAACAGCTCGACGTCGACCCCATTCTGCTTCAGGCACGCGAGCTCCTCCCGAACCACGCTGTCCTCTCCGGCCCGTATCTGGTAGAAATTATGAACCATTAAGACGCGCATCGCAGTCCGCCCCGTCCGAATCTCAATTCGGCATCCCGGACGCCCGTGGCGACGACGCGACGGCTCCGGAAAAGTCGGCCTTTGGCAAAACGACCTCCACAACGTCGCCAGGCGCAAGCCCGAGATCTTCGCTGCCGGGGAGCGTCTCGGCGCTCTGCTCTCGCTTTCTATGGACTGTTATCTCGGGCCGACCCGCGGCTATCAGCAAGGTGGATTGCGCTTGACCTGTAAGCGCCAGCTTCTGCGCGGTACCCTCAAGACGCGCCGAGATCTGGGCCAGATTCATATAGGCCTCCTGTAGCTCTCCCAAGGCCGCGATTTGTCGTTCACTGTCGATCTTATTCATCTGTCTGACATATTCACCGCGCTGGCGCTCGATGTTCGATGCCTGGACGATCGTGTCGAGCAGTTGGGTTGATGACATAAGCACCGCTCGACGGGCTTCAGATAGACGCGTGGTCGGCGCCAGGCCCTTCTGAAACAGCGTCCTGACGCTCTCGTATTCGTCGGCGTCGGCCTGGCTTCCCTCTTCGTCCTTCTTCTTCTTTTCAGACAGGAGCCCCAGTTGCAGGTTAGTCTCCTCGACAGCACGTCGCAGAAGCTCCTTGTCCTTTTCACTGTCTGACAGACGAGCTTCGATATGCGCTGATGCCGTTTGCTTCAATCGTTCGGCGAGCGCCTCAGGCACCGGCACGTTCTCGACATGTTTGACTTCTTCGCCGAGTTCGGTGCGAAGGCGCCAAATGCGAGCCTGTTCCATTGCGAATTGCGCCCATAGGGCTTTGTACTCGGAACGGAAATCGGCCGCTTCCATGAGCGGATTGGCGATGCGAACCTGGGCAGCGCTGTAGCCACCCGCAACCGCCACAGCCTGTCGGACGGTCATACCCGGCCGGAAGATGTACTCTCCCGGCTTGGCCACATCACCATAAACATAGATGGGCCGGTATTCGGCAAGCGAAACGAAGACCTGGTCGGTCTCGATCAGGTGCGTTATTTCACGGCCGTCCGCGGTCCCCTGCCGATACTGCTTGCTGGCGAGACTGCCAGCGATTATTTCCTGCGCTTGTTGAATGGAAAGGCCGCTGACTTGAACCGCTCCAACCAGCGCCAAGTTCACCTCGCCGTCCACTCCGATCAGCAATCGCTGCCTGAAATCCGGAATACCAGGGACCGATACTTCCAGCGTATCTCCGGGCTGTAGCGTGTAGTCGGCAAGTGCCGCTGTCGGAATCAGAGCGATGGCGCCAGCCAGCGAAGCGAGGCGGGTCGAAGCCATGGTCATCGACAGCGCCGACAACAAGGATCTCAACAGCTTCATGGGTCCCCCAACGGTTGCCCCCGTATCTCTACGGGCGACTTAGCACGGGTTTCTCCGGCGCGGCCGAACCTGCGCAGTGGATGGCCCTATACTACCAGAGGAGGCATAGCCAAGGCCGAGGCAAAATGGCTGGCTCGCTGGCTCTTTCGAGGCACTCCTCATGGAAGCGGCACGGCGCCGACGCATGAGCGGGCACATCAGCGGACGGCTCTCCTGCTCCTGCCGCGCCAAAATCGGTACAACGCGATCCCCTTCTACCGAGAACGATAGCCCGCCGATGTCGGGTGGGCCGCATCCATGTTCGGTCAGATGTATGAACAAGCGCAATGCTGCGTTCGACCCGCTTCAACTGGAGGGGGTTCCACAGCCAAGGCCGGAACGCTGGCGCGAAGTGCAATCAAATAGCCGTATGAGAAAGCAATTCCCACAATCTGTACAGGGCTCTCCAGGACTGGATTGACGAACATGGCGAGGAAAATCGTGATGAAGACTGTGGACGCATGATTGCTAACACCGCGTGGCAGTCGATTTGGCGGGAAGGCCACCAAAATGGCAGACACGATCAAAATGAAACCAATGACCCCCGTCCGCAATATGGCTTGAAAGAACGAATTGTGAATTCCTGTCGAGAGTATCTCAAGCATTTTGGCATGCGTAATATTCCTGGTGTCAGGAAGAAAGGTAATATCCTCGAACCCGGGAAACTCATATCGCCATCGGACCGATTCCTTCCCAAATCCGATGCCAAATCCGTATGTATCCGCAAGGGATGCGAGTGCGTCCGAAATGAACGCGAGTCGGATCCCGGAATTCGGGTCCAGAGCAAAGGTTTGAGGTATGAAGTTCAGCCCGACGGCATAGGCCGAAGTCAGTGCGGTCGCCAGAGCTGCGGCCATCAACCGGCCAGGCACGCCAATTAGAATGACGATCATCGTGACCGCGAGCACCTTGAACTGAGCCAAGGGGCTGGCGAGGGCTATTCCCAATAAGAGCAAAATGCCGCCGTATCGGCGCCAGTCGTTCGTCAGAAAAATACCGCCTGCAATGAAAAACGCGGCAATGACCATGTTATTGATCAGCGAACCATAAAGAATCGGTATCGTGGCTTGCGGAGATGCGCCCTGATATTGCACGTCCTGCTGAAACATCACCGCCGGAGCGACAACGAGAGACAGGAACAAGAAAACGGGTGCACCAAAAAAGGCATTGCCATTCATCAGCCTGCGGCGGAAATAAGCCTTGGATGCCCATGCGACGGCGAAGAATCCCACAATCGGGACGATTTGCCTTATGACTGCTTCTTGAAGGAAGTGAACCTGCCAGGAATCCGGCATCAGCCCGTATCTGGACAGCAGGGCAATGAAGAGGCAGAAGGCGGTGTAGACCGCCAGCAGACGAGGCGGCACCGTCTGCCGCAGCACGGCATAGGCCAGACAGACACCGACCGGGATCACTATGAAGAAAGGGCCAAGCAGGCGCAGGGATATTGCGAGGGCGCAGGCCAGCCAAATGCCGGAGAGAAAGAGGGTGTAGTCGAGCACGTCAGGGGAATGGCTGCAAACGAGGTCGACCGGCTCTGAACCCTTCCTGCGTGACAATGTCGCTGGCGAGGTCATGGCCTGTATTCCCGGTTAGGACTGAAAGCCGCACGGTTGATCCTGGTCAAAATTACTGCCGAGAGTTTCTCTGCAGGGATGATGCGCAGGATTCCCTCAAGGTGGTCCGCGAAAGTGCGGCGTGCCTTCAGCACCAGGAGGACCTCGCTGATGACGCCCATGGCCGCTTCCAGATCAGCGGTGCGGTCGGTGCTGTGAAAATCAACCACTATACAACTGTATTCTTGCTGCAGATGCTGGAGTGCAGCGGAGATGGAGAGCGAGGCATTCAAGTCGGAGATTGACCCCGTGGGCCTGAGAACCAGAACTTCCAGCCCTTCCTGATCCGCGGAAATGGTGGCAAACGCCCTGGCGAGCTTGCGACCTGGCTCCGCGTTCAGCATTGGGTGGTCCATTGATGGCTTTTGCCAATTGGCATCAACGAGCAGTGTCTTTTGCCCGGTCGCCGCAATGATCCTTGCGAGATGAACCGCCACCGTGGAGCTTCCGGACCTGCCGAGGGGTGAAGCAACGCCGATTACAAATCCGCTTTGGCGGCCCTGAACTCCGCGCATCCGGGTGGCAATCTTACTCAGCGAGCTGTGAAGCTCGGGAGCGTCCTTTGAGTAGACGGGCTGCAAAGACTGCTCGCATGGCCCCACAACATTCCACCTGCGGCGGGGAATTCTGGGGATGCCTACAATCCGATCAAGGCCGGTCGACCTGTGCACATCCTCGACCGTTATAAGGCGGTGGTTCATTGCTTGCCTGATCAATGCATGACCAACGCCGGCAACCCCACCGGCCATAACGGAGAGCGCTACCATCAGGACCGTTGGCGGCCAACTGCGTTGGCGAGGCGGTTCGGCCGCCGTGATAACCCTTGCGCTCGGGATCAGCGACGAGGCGCTAAAATCGGAGTGGGTCCGCTGCAGAAGGGCATTGTAAAGCGAGCGATAAACCTCGGCCGCGCTCTGCTGCTCGCGGAAAAGGACTCTTGCCCTCTCCGCAGATTCAGGGTCTGATGGGGGTTTCTTCAGTGGTTCGGTCACAAAAGCCTTTTCCCGAAGTTCCGCCAGCCGCTTGTGCAGATCAGAGGCTTCTTCCGCGCGAGCCGCCTGCCGGCTCTCGCGCTGACTTCCGATGTAACCGCCGGCGATCGCGTTCGCGAGCATGGCCGAGAACTGAGGATCGGAAGAGGTGGCCCCTATCTCGACGGCGCGGGAGGAACCCAGCTGATGAACGGAAAACGCGCGTCTCACAAGGACCATCGCCTCATGCCGAATATTTGGCTCCGCCGTCGGCAGTTCGGTGCCGAAGAGAGACGCCAATTGGCTCCGCACATAGCTGGAGATCCGCGCGCGCACGCTGTCATCCATCACAAACTCTTCGTCTTCCGCTAAGCCAGTGTGGTCAACAACGCGTCCGACGACCTCGTCCGACTGAATGACCTGTATCTGGCTCTCTACATAGACCCGCTCATCTGCCTCAGCTTCGCCCGGTTGCGAAGCGGGCGGAGATGAAAGGAGGATCGTCGCATAGGCGGTGTAATATCCAGGCGAAAGGACCGCATATGCGCCGCCGACACCAAGGCTCACAACCATCCAGAGGAGGCAAAGGCGCCAACTGCTTCGAACAAATCTCAAGATGTCTTTCGCGGTCAGCTCGTCGCGATCCTTGGGGGGGATCGGCTGGTGAGGCGACCCGGACGGCTGAACGACAAAGTGATCAGTGGCGAACATACATGCTCTCCTACGACCGGAAACGATCGGCCTCGTGCTCCAACGGCGCGGATTGGGACGCCGGCGGATATCCTCGCACCCGGCCTGCGTCGCAAGCCGCCGCCGTGCGAAGGACGGCCGCTCCGCCAATGAGGAAGAAGCCGGCTGAAACCACCAGCACGACGACTTCCTTCGCCACCATCGCATAAACAATGGCTTGCTCCGCCATGACGAAAGACAAAAAATATGCGGCCACCAGGAATACTAGCAGACCGGATGCGTTAAGGGCGGTCCATTCATTTTCATACCCGTAACTAAACATGAATATATTTGATGTGAATGTATTTATGTTCATCAGCAATGGTATAATTGCCATTGCGCGCACGATAGGTGTCGCTCCTGAAAATTCATCTCCAAAGAGGATCAATATTATATTTGGAGCAACAAAGAACATTCCAATACTCATCGCCGTTCCGCCTGCTATGGTGAATAGTGATCTCCTTATCAGTCGTATCCCGGCAGCAGGGTCGACATGAGCGTAGTATGAAACCCTCGGGAGGAAGGTATCCATAAGCAACTTGAAAAATACCCGCGCGGCTAATAGGAATTTTTCGGCGACAGAATATTGTCCGGCTGCGACATAACCTTCGAAATGCTCGACAAGGGCGACAGGGAGGGTGACGAGGGCAGCGTCCATGGCTACGAAGAGGCATCCGCTCCAGCCATTGCGCAGCTGCATTCCAATCGTCGAAAGCGTCACGGACCTGAAGCCGCCGAACCCAATCGGAAGGATGAAAGGTAAGCAGATGACGCCACTGACGACGGGAACTGCGCTTTGGATGGCAACGGCGAGCGCGACCTGGTCAGGTGATGCGACCAAGGCGACGAAACAGACTAGCGCCAGAACGCGAGCAACAACCACCGCGACGGCCGCCTGCCAGGCGCGTTCCAGGCCGACGAAGAGCCAGGCCGGAAAAATAATGCTGCCGGCGGCCGCGAGCATCGCGCACAGGAATGTCGGCCTACTGAGCGCCAGGACGTCGCCGGCCAGCACAAGGCCAACCAGGCATACGGCAACGAACAGCACTGCCTTGGTGGCCATGACCTGAGCAGCGAGTGACGCGATCGCCGCCGGCTCGTATCGAAGGGAAGCAACCCTGCGCTGCGCGGTCCAATGAAATCCATAGGCCACGACGACGGCAGCGAGTTGTCCGATGGCGAGCGCATATGCGTACTGCCCGAAACTCATGGGTCCGAGGACACGCCCGGCATAGGGCAAGATGATCAGCGGCTGCAGGACGTCGGTGACATGCAGGACAGCCAGACTGGCGGCCTGTTTGCTCAGAGTCATGGTAGCCTCCAGTCAGGTGCCTGTCGAGGCAATGCAGACCACACCGTCCAGACATGGGCAGCGCCGCCTCCCAGCAGCTCCAAAGAGCAGCGCCCGTGAAGGAGTTGGCGCAGATCAGCAACACGGCGGTCCGAGTGTGTTCACTGGTTCCGCCTCCCTCTAACCGTCACGAAGTCTGCGCCTGGGAAGCAGCGACGCCTGCAGCAAAGCCAGGATGAACAGGCTGTTCGTCACGAGATACCTGCTCGCCAGGCGGCGGGGATCCTGGAAGAGCCGGTGCAGCCATTCCAGCCCGCTCTTCTGCATCCATTGCGGCGCCCGCTTGACGTCTCCGGCGTGGAAATCGAAAGCTGCTCCTACCCCCAACATGACCGCATTGATCCGGCCGCGATGCGCCTGCATCCAGCTTTCCTGCTTGGGACATCCGAGCCCCACCCACACGATCCTCGCACCGGACTGATTGATCATTCTGACCACTGCCTCATCTTCCTCGGCCGACAGAGGGCGGCGCGGAGGTGAGTAAGAGCCCACGATGTTTATGCCGGCAAACTCGGTTCGAATGCACCCTCCGAGACGCTGGAGGGTGCCCGGGCTGCCGCCGTACAGGAACATTGGCGTGCCGAGTTCCGATGCCCTCCGGCAACAAATCCACATCAGGTCCGGTCCGCTGATGCGCGGCTGATCCGCGTGTCCCTGCCGCCTCAGCATCCAGGCCACCGGCGCTCCATCCGGCGCGACAAGGTCGGCGCTATCCATCGCTTCGGCATGGGCGCGATTGCGGCGGGCGGTGACGACACTGTGGACATTGCACAGGAAAACCGTTCGGCTCTCCCGCCGTAGGGCCCAGTCGAAGACGCAGTTGACTGCCTGCGCCAAGCCCAGGGCGTGCACGGGTACCCCAAGCACTTGCTCGCGCAACTGTCCCTGATCGATCGCGTGTCCCTGATCGATCGCGAGCTCTGTCATGCCACACCCTCGATTGCTGCAATAGGTGAGCCATCATCACAGCGTGCGAGCACTTCGAGTTCAATTGCTATTCCGAACGGGAAGCTGGCGGGCGGCGCGCTCACCGGAGGTAGCTAAAAGGAGTATCCCTTGTTCTCTCCGTGGTGCCGAAAGAGCGCATGAAATGCGCAGCCCGTCCCGCCGTCGAGCAGGAGGTAAAGCCCCATCACCGCGGGTTTGCCTACGGCATTGTTGTCGGGCGACACCGTGACGATCTTGACGCCGATATGGCCGCCTGCCGACGTGCCGGCCGCAACGGAGAGAACAAGGGATTTAGGTACCTCCGATGAGCGCCGCCCGCCAGCTTCCGTTCGGAATAGCATTCGGAATAGCAATTGAACTCGAAGTGCTCGCACGCTGTGATGATGGCTCACCTATTGCAGCCATCGACGGTGGCATAACAGAGCTCGCGATCGATCAGGGAGTGGTGGGATGTCGCAAATGTTCGCGTATGATGCCCTCTGGTTGCAGCCTAAAGAATTCACGCAGGATTATCTGGCATCGCTGTGCATCGCATTGGCGCAGATCGATACGGATGCCGTGCAGGAGGCGATACAGATGCTGCGCGCCGTACGCGATGCGGGCGGCACAGTCTTCGTCGCCGGCAACGGCGGCAGCGCAGCGACCGCCTCCCACTGGGTCAATGACCTCGGTAAGGCCACGAAGCGCTCGGGAAGGCAGCCAATCCGGGTCATGGGCCTGACAGACAACGTCTCCTGGATGACGGCGCTCGGCAATGACGAAGGCTACGAGCGTATCTTTGCCGGCCAGATGGAGAACTTCGCCAAGCCGGGTGACGTGCTCATAGTGATTTCAGCCAGCGGGAACTCGCTTAATCTCGTGCGGGCAGTCGAACTCGCTCGCGAAAGGAAGGTAGCCACCATCGGCATTGTCGGTTTTGACGGCGGCACGCTTAAAGAGCTCGTCGATCAGCCAGTATGGGTGCGGTCTGAAAAAGGCACCTACGAACTCGTCGAGGACGCCCACGCCGCGATCTGTCATGCCATCACGCGATACCTCGTCGCCGACCGACCGGAGCGCGGTCAATGAATATTGTCCTGCCGAGCTCTCCCTGCCTGCAAAAGGCAGATGTCGAGGGCCGCACCTACAGCCGGCCGCGCCAGGCGGTCATCCTGGCCGGCGGGCGTGGCACGCGCATGCGGCCGATCACACTCGACCGCCCGAAACCAATGGTGCCGGTGCTCGGCCGCCCTTTTTTGGAATACCAGATCGAACAGCTGCGGCAGGAGGGGTTCGAAAGGGTTCTTCTTCTACTCGGGTATTTGTCCCATGTGGTGATGGACCACTTCGGCGACGGCAGCAGGTTGGGCCTCAGTATCGAATATGCCGTCACCCGTCCCGACGACCTCACCAGCAGCCGGGTATCCAATGCCCGTCACCTCATAGATCCGTGCTTCCTGCTGCTGTATTGTGACAATTACTGGCCGATGCGCATGGAGCGGCTGTGGCAACGCTTCTGTGCGGCCGGCAAGCCTGGAATGATCACGGTCTACAGCAACAAGGACGGCTATTCACGCGGCAGCGTGATCCTTGATGCGGACGACAATGTGACCGTCTTCGACCGGCTCCGCACCACGCCTGGGCTGCAGGGAGTCGAGATCAGCTATGCCATACTGACCGATCTCGCCCTCGAACTCCTGCCCGACGAGGACACCCTCTTCGAGGAGGCCATCTACACGCCGCTCGCGACGCAGCATCGCCTCGCCGGCTTCGTGAGCGAGCACCGCTATTACAGCGTGGGCTCGATCGAGCGTCTACCCGCGACGGAGCGCTTTATGAGGCGCGAAAAAACCATGCTCGTAGATAGGGACGGCGTACTCAACTGCAGACCGCCACGGGCTCAATATGTGTGTTCATGGGACCAGTGGGAGTGGGTTCCGGGTGCAAAGCAGGCGTTGGCCCTTCTGAACGAGGCCGGCTACCGCATAGTCATCATCTCGAACCAGGCAGGGATAGCGCGCGGAGCGATGACCGCCGCTGATCTCGAGGCGCTTCACCAGCGCATGTGCGCCGAGTCCGAAGCCGTCGGCGGCAAGATCGCGGAGATCTACCACTGCCCACACGGCTGGGACGACGGCTGCGACTGCCGCAAGCCCAAACCCGGCATGCTGTATCAGGCACAGCGCGACTTTGATCTCGACCTCACACGCACACTCTTTGTCGGCGATGACGATCGTGACCGTCAAGCGGCCGAAGCCGCGGACTGCCTATATGCGCAAGTAAGCGAGCAATGCTCGCTTCTGGACCTCACCCGTCAACTCCTTTCGAAAGCGGAGCAGGGCAGACATGAATGAACCAACACGCGTTCTCGTCACCGGACACAATGGATATCTCGGTTCTGTCATGGTGCCCGTGTTGCAGGCGGCGGGCTATGAGGTGGTCGGGCTGGACATGGGATATTTTCGTGCGTGCACCCTGGGAGCCGACAATACCAGTGTGCCCGAGATCACAAAGGATCTGCGCGCCATCGAACCCCCGGATCTCCAGGGCTTTGACGCGGTGATCCATCTGGCGGCACTCTCGAACGACCCGATCGGAAATCTCAACGCGGATTGGACGAGGCAGATCAATGCGGAAGGGACAGTTCGTCTGGCCACGATGGCCAAGGCGGCCGGCATCCGGCGGTTCCTATTTTCCTCCTCCTGCATCATGTATGGCATGTCGAAAGCCGCCGTCGTCGACGAAACCGCCCCGCTGGCGCCGCAAACAGAGTACGCAAGATCGAAGGCTGTTGCCGAAGAAGCGCTGCGCGCGCTGGCGGACGATCGGTTCTCGCCCGTCTATTGCCGCAACGGCACCGTCTATGGTCTCTCGCCGCGAATGCGCTTCGACACCGTGCTGAACAATTTCATGGGCAGCGCCTTCACAACTGGACACGTCGAAGTCCATAGCGATGGCACGCCATGGCGGCCCGTGGTTCATGTCCAGGATGTCGCGCGCTATTTCAAATTGATGCTGGAGGCGCCGCTACAGGACATCCACAATGAGGCGTTCAACATGGGTGTTGAAAGCCTCAATCTTCAGGTGCGCGAGATAGCGGAGATCGCCGTTGACGCCGTCCCCGGCGCGCAGCTCACAATGACACCGAAGCCGGGCGCGGACCAAAGGACCTACAAGGCGGACTTCAGCAAGTTCTCACGGACTTTCCCGGATTTCGAGTTTCAGTCGACGGCGCGAAAGGGAGCGCAGGAGCTTTACGAGGCGTTCCGCTCGATCGCACTTAGATTTGAAGACTTTACCGACAAGCGCTTCACGCGGCTGCGCTGGCTCGATCATTTGCTCAAGGCGGGGATGCTCGATGATCAGCTGCGCTGGCGAACCGCACAGCCGCGTGTTGCCTAATTTTCATTCCGTTGATTTTCGAGAGGGCAAAATATGGAACAGCTAGACGATACCAAAGCCGTGGGGCGCCGCTCAGGACTGGACCTTCTGACCATCATCGATCGCGCTGCACAGCGTCTACCGTCTCTCGTCCTGACGCGCACTCCTTTGCGCGTCAGTTTTGCTGGCGGCGGTACCGACCTGCCCGATTTCTACAATCTCGATTGCGGCGCGGTCTTCAGCGCGGCAGTGGACAAGTACATCTATGTCACCGTCAAGCGTCACAGCGAGATCTTTAATGAACCCATCCGCTTGAACTATTCACAGACAGAGCAGGTAAACACCATAGGGGAGATCAAGAACAACATCGCTCGCGAATGCCTGCGTTTCCTGGAGATCGAACCGCCGATTTACATCTCGACGGTCGGAGACATGCCGGCCTCGACGGGCATGGGGGGGTCGAGCTCGTTCACGGTGGGACTGCTCAACGCCCTACATGCATTCCGGGGAGAACGTGTCACCCCTGGCCAACTCGCCGAAGAGGCATGTCACATCGAGATGGACATCCTCAAGGAGCCGATTGGCAAGCAGGACCAGTATGCCGCCGCGTTCGGGGGCATGAACCTGTTCCGCTTCCAGCCTGGCGGCGCGGTAACGGTCGAGCCGCAGCGGGTGCGCAATGGCGCCGTCGAACATCTCTTCAGCAACCTGATGATGTTCTGGACATCGCATCAGCGACCGGCCAGTTCCGTGCTGGCAGAGCAGAAGGCGAACACGTCAAGCAATCTCGATACGCTCAGGCGGATGCGGGACGATGCCTTCATGCTTCAGGAGATCTTTTCGGAGCCCGTCATCGACATAGAACGCTTCGGTGCCGTCCTTCACGCAGGGTGGGAGATGAAGCGGAGTTTGGCGTCCCGCGTGAGTAACGCGGCGATCAATGGCCACTACGACCTCGCCAGGGACGCAGGTGCGGAAGGCGGCAAGCTGTGCGGCGCCGGCGGCGGCGGATTCCTTATGTTCGCGGTCAAGCCGGAACGCCGGGAAAGCGTAAGACGCGCACTCTCACACCTAGCCTATGTGCCTATCGGCTATGAAGTCCACGGCTCGCGCCTCTTGCATCCGGCGCAAGTCTGATGCCGTCCCGCGATCGCACAAGCGGACCGCCGGCGCGAGCAACCCTCAGGAGAGCGTCGGAGATGCGACCCGACGTGACACTCATTTGATCAATCGATCTACGATGCTTTTCACAAAGACCGATATTCCCGGCGCCACCCTGGTGGAACTGCAGAAATTCGAAGACGAGCGGGGCTTTTTCGCACGCGGCTGGTGTTCGCGGGAATTTGCCGAGCAGGGGCTTCCGGATCATGTCGTGCAGATGAATATTTCATACAACAGGCACAAGCATACACTGCGCGGCTTCCACTACCAGCTGGCTCCCCATGGCGAGGACAAGATACTTCGCTGCATACGGGGCAGCCTGTACGACGTGCTGATCGACCTGCGGCCCGAGTCGCCCACCTATAAGCAGCACCTCACTGTGGAACTTTCCGCGGCGAACCAACGGATGCTGGTGATACCGAAGGGCTGCGCGAACGCCTTTCTCACCATTGAGGACCACACCGAGGCCACGTATCTCGTCTCCGAATTCTATGCACCTGCAGCCGAACGCGGTGTTCGTTGGAACGATTCTGCTTTCGCCGTGAAGTGGCCAGTGGATGAGCCGGCGGTGATCTCAGATAAGGACCGAACTTGGCCGGACTACGCCGAATGACCTTTCTCGGCGACGAACTTGCGGGAGCGCTACAGAGGAGACGCAAATGTTCATCGTCGACAGGGAGTTGGAGTTGCTCCAGGCTGAGGGGCGTCCAATTCGCGTGGGTATGGTGGGGGCCGGTTTTATGGCCCGAGGCATCGCGATGCAGATGCTGCGACATGTTCCGGGCATGAAACTCGCAGCCATTTCCAACAGACACGTGGAAAAGGCGCGAGAGGCCTATGCCGCTGCGGGCGCGGACGATGTGACGGAGGCGACCAGCACCAAAGCGCTTGAGGATCTCGTGGCCAGCGGCCGCCGCGCGATCACGGCGGACCCGATGCACATTTGCGAGGCCGAAGGCATCGACATCGTCGTCGAGGCGACAGGCGCGATCGAGTTCGCTGCCCACGTCACAATGCGCGCGATCCGGCACGGCAAGCATGTCGCCCTGATGAATGCCGAACTCGACGGCACGATCGGCCCAATCCTGAAAGTGTATGCCGACCAGGCAGGCGTGGTCCTCACCAATGTGGAGGGGGATCAGCCGGGCGTCATCATGAACCTCTACCGTTGGGTCAGGGGCCTGGGCATACGTCCCGTGCTTTGCGGGAACATCAAGGGCCTGCACGATCCCTACCGAAATCCGACGACCCAGGAGGGATTTGCCAAGAAATGGGGGATGAAGGCCCCGATGGTCACCTCCTTCGCGGACGGCACGAAGATCTCATTCGAGAATGCCATCGTCGCTAACGCCACAGGCATGCTGGTGGCCAAGCGCGGCATGTACGGGCCTGTGGTCGAGCCCGGGACCCCGATCCAGGAGGCGGTCGGCTGGTATCCGCTCAATCAGCTCCTCGAGGGGCCGGGGATAGTTGATTATTGTGTCGGCGCCACGCCCAACCCCGGCGTCTTCGTTCTTGGCACCACAGAGAATGCCGTCGAGAAACACTATCTGTCACTCTACAAGATGGGCCCCGGGCCGCTCTACTGTTTCTATTGGCCTTATCATCTGTGTCATTTCGAGGTGCCCTTCACGGTGGCGAGGGCCGCGATCTTCCGCGATGCTGCGATTGCGCCCCTGGGCGCGCCGACCGTTGACGTGCTGGCCGCCGCCAAGCGGGACCTTAGTGCCGGAGAGATCCTCGATGGCCTCGGACATTACATGACCTATGGCCTCTGCGAGAACGCGCCGACGGTGCACGCCGAGCGGCTTGTGCCGATCGGGCTCGCCGAGGGCTGCCGACTGCTGCGCGACGTCAAGCGCGACGAGGTGCTCGGCTATGACGACATCGAGCTTCCGGTAGGGCGGCTGTGCGACGCGCTGCGCCGGGCGCAGGATCTTGTCTTCTTCGGCAGCTCTGCCGCGTCACCGCAGCGCGAGGTTCTTACAACCGCTTAGTTAGCGGGATGTTCCGCAGACCGAGCCCGAGGAGGTTCGAGATGGCCGAACCGATGGCGCGAACGCTATCCGACTTCCATTACCTGAAGCATGCCGCCGCGCTTTGCCTCCTCTTTGTGGGTACGACTTTCCTGGCCCTTAACCCGGATTGGATCGACAGGCCCCTCGTAAAGGCCATTAACACCGTAGCGAGCAATCAGCCCTTCGCCAGCCGGCTCGCTTTCGGTGCCGTCTACCCAACAACCGAGGGCGCTATAGTTGTGTCCTTGCTTTGGTATTGCTGGTTCGCCCATGACAGGCCGGAATCGAGGGCAAGGCTGGTGAGCGGCGTCTGCGCAGCTGTCCTCGCGGCGCTCGTCGCGCATTTCCTGCAGGGCACTCTGCCGACGACGCCAAAGCCGATTTTTGACGCCGCACTTGGGCTTCATATCCCGGAGGTTCTGGGCGACGCTGCCGTTCTGCGCTCAGCGCCGTTCGCCGGCAGCCCCGGGTTCCCCAGCGAGCGAGCGGTTCTGTTCGCGGGTTTAGCGATCGCCATTCTTCTCGTTCGCTTCGAACTCGGACTCCTCGCCCTGGCCTGCACCTTGGTGATAGAGCTTGCGCGAGTCTACTTGGGGCTGCATTACCCGACCAATGCTCTGGGTAGTCTCGCCTTGGCCGCGACCCTGGCATGGCTAGCACAAACGCGCCCGAGCCTTGAACTCGGCGCCTTGTTTCTCCGGTGGGAGCGCGGCGCCGCACCAAGCTTCTATCTGTGCAGCTTTCTGGTCTCATACCTTGTTATTGCGTTTCAGGACTTGCGCGAACTTGCCAAAGGGCTTCTCCAGTAGGAACTGGTGTGAAGCCATGCTGAAGGGTTCGCAACAGCGGCGAATTACCACAATGCAACGGATCAAAAAATATGCATCCGGCAGCTGGATAAGGCCCCCCATACGGCTTCCACTGGCCCTATTACCTCTGCCATTTCGAGTACCCACTACGTCGCGCGGCCGCTGTTCAAAAAGCCCGATCGCTCCGCTCGGCGAAGCCCAAGGTCAATTTCGTTCGAACCGCGAAGGCCCGCCCTCCCCTGCGTTCAGCTCCGCAACGAACAGGATCACCACTCCTTCGGCTCCGCAAGTAGCCGGCACGCAGCCCTCGGACAGGGCATCGGCGTAGGGACTCGTGAGCCGGCGATCGCAGCGGGGCGGCTACTTCCTATGCAGCGGGGCGAAGACGTTGGCCGAGCCCAAGGCGACGCTCCCGCAGCATCTGTTACGAACGCCGAGCGATGGGGATTACCTCCTTTTGCTGGAGTGCCTGCCACAATGACACTCTGGTCGCGGGAGGAAATGATGTAGAATTCACAGGGCGATAGCCGCTCCGCGTTGGGCCAGACTGAACCCATCTGGCGCTCTTGTCCATTTTGGACATGGTGAGGAAGGCGCAGTCAAGCGGAACAGCTACTACAAATAAGCCAAAGGCACTATTGATGTACAATCCAGATTGGCTCCGGTATTGTAAGCGCGTTGTAAGAGCGGCCTTAGGCTTCGATCATCTTCTCCGGCCCGAATGCTCTGTTCCTACACAAAAACTCGGCTCCGTATATGGAGGTTGGGTGGTTGCGGTCGAGCCTCTTCTAGGTACTCCATCCCCTATTGTTCTTTCCTTTGGCTTAGGGGACGACATTTCATTTGATCAGGAAATCAGCAAAGTATTCGGCGCAAAGGTCTTTGGGTTTGATCCGACTCCGGCCAGTCTTGACTGGATTGCCGCTCAGGAATTACCCCCCACTGTGCGGATCTACCCCCTGGGAATATCTAATTTCGACGGGGAGCAGACGTTTGCTGTGTCCGAAGATGATACACGCAGCAATTTTTCCACGAAGATGGTTACGGGCAAGAGCATTATCTGCAACGTGAGGCGTTACTCTACTATCCTGGATATGCTCGGACTGGCAACTATCGATGTGCTGAAACTCGACGTTGAGGGGGCAGAGCACGACGTCCTTCCAGAGGTGCTTGGATCTGATGTCTTACCGAGACAGATTCTCGTCGAGTTTCACCACTGGTGGCACCGCACTCCGGTGGAGCAAACCTACCGAACAGTGGAAGCGATAAAGGGCCAGGGGTACACCCTGTTCCATGTTTCTCCTGCGGGCCACGAATTGTCATTTTTGCTGACGCGATAACAAGCCTTACGAGAACTTTCGACAAGCCGCCGTCGGTGGCGGGGATCGTCGGCAACAAGCGCCCCGACGCCACGCTTGCCAGGTGACCCGAGATGCAGGCTGGACGCGAACGTTTCTCAGCCGGCATGGCCCGCGCCGCACTGGTCAGACGACCCACATGTTCGGCATTGCCGACGGCAGCATGGGCGGCAAGCAGCTCGCGGAGAAGCGGTGGCGCAAGCGCTTGTGAACTGACGGCTCGCGGCAGGGCGGCTACGTCCGACGAGGCTAGCCAAGCAGAAAGGGGACGCACGGGAAGTAGCTGTGACGGGCATTGAGCGGTGGGGATTACCTCCTTTGCCGGCGTGCCTCCCACAATGACACTCTGGTCGAACAAAGCGCTTTCGCCTTTCATTTGAGGAGTGCGGGGGCGGACCGTCGGTCGACGGCGCCACCACGGCCCTCAACGATTGGATGGGGCACGATGACAGATCGCATTGCGCTCATAACTGGTGTGACCGGTCAGGACGGTGCCTACCTTGCCAGACTGCTGCTGGAGAAAGGCTATACTGTCCACGGACTGAAACGCAGATCCTCCTCCTTCAATACCGAACGCATCGACGACATCTACGTCGATCCGCACGAACCGGACGCACGCTTCTTTCTCCACTACGCCGACCTGACCGATGCGACTAATCTCATTCGCATCATTCAGGAGACGCGCCCTACCGAAATCTACAATCTTGCGGCCCAAAGCCATGTCCAGGTAAGCTTCGAGACGCCGGAATATACCGGCAACGCCGATGCCCTTGGCACACTCAGGCTGCTTGAAGCCATACGCATCCTGAAGATGGAAGAGCGGGTGCGCTTTTATCAAGCGTCAACCTCCGAGCTGTTCGGCAAAGTCCAAGAGGTGCCCCAGACGGAGAAGACGCCGTTCTACCCGCGCTCTCCCTATGCGGCGGCCAAACTCTATGCCTATTGGATCACGATCAATTACCGTGAAGCGTACGGAATGTTC
Source organism: Mesorhizobium sp. WSM4842 (assembly GCF_055901575.1). Classification (NCBI taxonomy): domain Bacteria; kingdom Pseudomonadati; phylum Pseudomonadota; class Alphaproteobacteria; order Hyphomicrobiales; family Phyllobacteriaceae; genus Mesorhizobium; species Mesorhizobium sp. WSM4842. The sequence goes on along the minus strand of NZ_CM148372.1, from coordinate 2,874,586 downwards.
GCTTCCAATGGCATACTATTTAATCATGAAGGCCCCACGCGCGGCGAGACGTTTGTGACCCGCAAGATCACACGTGCGGTTGCAGGTATCCAGCGAGGCTTTCAGTCCACCCTCTATCTTGGAAATCTGGACGCGAAACGCGACTGGGGGCATGCTCGCGACTATGTGGAGGGCATGTGGCGGATTCTTCTGCACGCCGAGCCTGACGACTTCGTCCTCGCCACGGGCGAAACCCATTCGGTGCGCGAGTTCGTGGAACGTGCCTTTCGGGCAGTCGGCCGCGTCATCGTCTGGGAAGGTAAGGGGGTGGACGAGATCGGCCGGGATGGCAAGACAGGAGAGATCCTCGTCCGAGTCGACCCACGCCATTTCCGTCCGACGGACGTCGATCTCCTGATGGGAAATCCGGCAAAAGCCCGCTCAAAGCTCGGCTGGTCGCCTAAGACGACGTTCAGCGACCTCGTGGCGGAAATGGTGGCCGCCGATCTCAAACGTCTGGAGCGAGAGAGCTGGCACATGGACAGTAGCGTCTAGAGAGGGCCACCGGTCATGGACTACACTTATCGGCTCGACGCAAAACGGATATTCGTGGCTGGCCACCGCGGCATGGTCGGCTCGACTGTGGCGCGGCGATTGGAGGAGGAAAACTGCGAGGTCCTAATGGCTCCGCGCGACGTTCTCGACCTTCGAAATCAGGACGCCGTGCATCGCTGGATGACAGAAACCAGGCCCGACGCCGTGGTCCTCGCAGCCGCAAAGGTCGGCGGGATTCTCGCCAACGATCGCTATCCGGCCGATTTCCTGCTGCCGCACGCCTGGACCAGCCAGGCTGCGCTCCTCGGCTTCTGACGCCCTCCCTCAAGCATCTAACTCGCAACGCCAACCATCGCTTTGGCAAACACTTGGCTACGGGATTCGCCTGACGGAGACGGATGGCCAAAAGCTAGGTGATTTCGGCGCTCACTGCGGCGTCTCAGCCAATTGTTGCCCACTACTCGGTGCTAACCTACGGAAATGTCGACGCCATTCTGAGACGGGTGAAAAACCCGGAGATCGAGCAGACTGTATGGTGGGCCCGGAGGGCGTCCTAGAAATGTTGATTTCATTGACTTTTTCGTGGGCCGAAATCAGAAGTCTTCCCGCATCGTTCCGTATGGTCCCATGACCTGCCCCTGCCGACGCGATTATGTGTCGGGCCGCTAGTTCCCGAGCCCAACGGGATAGAGTAGCAGATTCCTAATCTGTAGGTCACAGGTTCGATTCCTGTCGGGATCACCAACAAAATCAATAGCTTAAATGCCACCGCTGCTCTTGTCATGTCGCATCATGTTGCAAATGGCTACCGTTTATTTTCAATGACTTACAGAAGTTGTCGGCAGGTCCATGCGACATGGGTGCGACATGAAACACTTGCAAAAATCCGACTGCCCTCTCACGGCGGGAACAGGGGTTCGATTCCCCTTGGGCGTACCAGCAATTTCAAGCACTTAGATGCTCCCTTAGCCCAAACCATCGAACATTCGTCAAATAAACGTTGACGTATCTTGGCGAACACGACTTCCCCCAGCGCAGCGCGGATGGTGACGATTCGGCCTCGCCATGGCCCATTCTTGCCGCCGGCGTCGCCGAAAGCCTCCGCCCCACCGTCGACAACCCAACATTGGCTTGCCCCGGCCTGATCGCGCGCCAGCGGGCTGCTTTGGCCGGAATGCGGCGCGATTGCCAAGGTGCCAGCCGCGCGAACGTCGGGCGGGGTACGAATGGCGCAAAACAAAAGGACTAACCTGACCGAGACAGCGGCGCGCATTGACCGGCTGCACCGAAAGTTCCGCGGCGGCGAGCTCGGAATATTTCACGTGCACAGCGCGGACGGTGTAGAAGCAAACCATACGCTCGATTCTACTCACGGGATCTCCAACCGGGATAAGCTGCTTTTGAAGCGAAACACGTTCGATGTCAAAATGTGGCATGTGCTACGGGCCGCAAATGAAGCGCGGAGGAAAACCCGCTTTTTCCGCGACAAGCCTCCGGTTGTATTTGCCCCACCCGTCGAGCCGGCGAAATCGCGATTTTCGAAGCCGGATACTGACGTGCTGATGCCGAATGCCTTCATAGGCCGCGGAGCCCGCCGAAGACTGTTCGACTTCCTGCAGCCTCCTCGCATTTTCTCGCTGAGGTCGAACTTCGATTCGGTCGCAGGATTTTTTGCCCATTTGCGATATCAAATTTACCGCGATAGGGACCCCAGGTCAAATTCCGCCGGCGATCGATTTTGCAAATTTGAAATCTGTTTCGCCAGCTGCAGCCCTAATCCTAGCTGCGGAACTTTTTCGCTGGCAGAGATTTGTCGGCCGGCGGTTGACTGCTACACGGCAGCAGAAGTGGGAACCCAGCGTCGGTCACGTTCTTCGGAGCATGGGGCTTTTCGATTTCCTCCAGACACCAAATGTTGAAGCCTCCGACCCTGATGACACGCGATCAGAGGTAGCCATCCTTAAGTACCGAATGGATACGGACGTTGTAGGGACGAAATGCGACGATCTGCTTGAGCATCTGACCGAAATCTCTGGAGAAATTCACGCTCAAAATTTCATCTACGATGGACTCATAGAAGCACTTAAGAACTCCAAACAGCACGCATATACGGAACCAGATCAATGGTTTGGCGTGGAGCCGGGGACTTGGTTCATGTCGGGCTCGTTCAACCGTGTCACGAAAACTTTAACTGCCGCGGTGTTTGATCTTGGTGTGGGCATACCGCATACATTGCCACGGTCTGGGATTTGGGAAACGATCCGACCGGCGCTGAGGCTCGGATATGCAGATGACGCTGAAATGATCGCGGCTGCGATGGAGTTCGGGCGAAGCAGGACTGGCCTTCCCGAGCGTGGCAATGGCCTGCCAACGATGATGAGAATCCTCGACCACCACTCGAGTTATCTTCGGATTGTAAGCGGGACCGGCGAAGCCACATATGATAGTGTGACGAAATCGGTCAAAAAACATAACCATGCCCTCTCCATTGGCGGAACTTTGATCGAGTGGAGCATCACCCGATGAGCCAATCTGCTCTAGACACCAAAACGATTGACGTGGCGGAGGAATTTTCAAAAACACCCGGCGGCCGCTACTACACGGATGGCCCGGCGTCCGGTGAGCAGTTCCGGGAGGAGGTTTTAATTCCGGCACTGCGCGACTACCAACGCGTTGAGATTATTCTTGATGGTGCGAGAGGATATCCTTCATCCTTTTTGGAGGAGGCGTTTGGGGGCTTGGTAAGAAAGCTGAAGGTTCCGGCGACGGAACTTCTAGCGCGAATGACCTTCCAGGCAACTGGTGGTTTCAAGGTCTATGTAGACGACATACGCTTCCATATGCAGCGAGCGGCCAATGGCCGAAATCGCTGAGACCGTAGTCATCGCGGTACTTAGCGGCCTTGGGACAGGTGTCGTCGGCGTATTCGCGCTAGCCCTCCAAAATCGCTACACCGAGAATACCCAGCAGATCAGCCAAACACTCGTCGAGATGGAATCGATGATCGACCAATGTGTGGGGCATGCTGGCCGTGCGTGGTCAGCGGAAGGAAACCCGGATTCTGACGACGTCGCTGAAACGGTTTGCACACTTCATGATATTGGTTCGTTGTCGCGTTTTGTAACAGACCGGGTCAAGAATTCAGACCTTCGTCTCAACTCCGCGCTAGTCAATTTTCGAAACCAAGTCAGTGGGGACGATTTTGACGTGCGAGATCGGCCGGCCAACAAGGCTAGGATTCGCGATATCCGATCGTCGGCCTCCAGCCTAAAAATCGCATGCCGTGAGGTCAACTATGACCGTCGCCGTTTTTTCATGCCTTGGTAGTTCAAGTCATCTGGGCGCGGACCCAGATAGGCATTCATGTGCCGGCGACCGCCGTGGCGCAAATTCGCTCCACCCAAACCGTTTTTCTCAAGGCAGAAAAAAACTCCGCATGCCGGCCCGCCGGCGCGCGGACTCGGCAAGTTCTCAACCGCCCCTTGATGCTCAACTAACCTCGAGGGTGGAATGTTGCCATCCTTCCGACGGAAGGGTTTCAGTTCGTTCGCCGGTAACGGCCGCGGGCAGAAGAATTCGGACCGCTAAATGCCATGGCCAAAGAAACGAGGTAAGTTGTCGGGAGCCGAGAGCGGATTCAACGCTACCCGTCGCGAGTCTGCTGAACGACGGCCTTTGTCGCTTGTTGCTCCGATCTTTTGCGGACCCGGATTTCAATCCGCCGCCTGGCCTTCACGTCTCCTGACTGCGCACCGTCCGTAAGCTGGTCTCCGGGCAGGATCAGTTGGCCGCCCGACATTGGCAGGATGGTCAGGCCTTTGAGTTCGGGCATGCCTCCGAGCAGTTCGGCGACCGAAATGGCGCGTGCGAGGCCGAGACCTGCGTTGTCGGCGGGATGCAGGGAGCCGATGGGCTTCTGGCCGTCCAGAACGGGTTTTAATCCCCTGTCCAAGTTCGACGCGTATCCCGACATGGCCTGCTCGTCGGTATGTCCGATCACCTCGATGATGTCGACGCCGTATTCCTTCGCCCTCCCTGCGATCTCCGAGGCCTTTTGGCGTAGCTTGATCTTGAACGTGTCCGACAACTCCGCGCTGCCGACCTTGAAGTTGTAGCCCTCCAGCTCACTCATGCTGATGATGGGCGGCCATTTGTGCGGCCTTGAATTCCCTTCTTCGGCGGCCTTGTCCAGGGCAGCAGCGAGATCGGCCGCGGGATCGGCCTTCTCAGTGAAGCCCCTGTCGCGCAGCACCGCCATGGAAGACGCCATTTTCTCAGTCTGTTCGGCTGTTATCCCCTGCTCGGCCAGCGTTTTGACGGCGGGGACAAGCTCCCTTGCGGCTTTCTCGTCTACCGCGTGTTCCTTGATGACCTTGGTCACGGGGGCGTGCTTGATGGCTTCTTCGACTGTCAGGCCCGTTTCCTCGATCCTTTCGACATCCTGTTTCGCCTTGACCAGTTCGCGCCATTCCTCATCCGGTATCCTACCGCCAGTCGCCGATTCCATCATCTTGGCTACCCGTGAGAGAAGTGCTTCATTTTCCTTCTTGGCCTTGGCGGCCTGGGCTTCGGCAATCCGGGCTTTCTTCGTCGCCTCAATGGCCCAGCTCTCGGCCGCCGCGGCCTCCTTTTCCTTTTTTGCGATGATCGCCCCTGCCGCAAGCAGGAGGCAGAAGACCAGCAGCAGCATCGTCTCGGCCATGGTGAGGCCAAGGATCAGGCCGCGGCCGTAACCTTTGCGTTCGTAACTGACGGACGTGTCGCCCGGCGTGCTCATCGGCCAAACCACCCTTTGATGCGCGAGGCCTCTGCGGGAGCGGGCGGCAACACGCCATCCAGCGGTTGGAAAACCGCCACCGGTTCGGGAGCGGGCCTGGGCAAGGCGACACCAGGCACGATACTTGGACCGGCTGTGGTTGGGGCAAATGCTGCTGCGGGCTGGGTAGTGGGCCGTGTTTCGTAAGCGTTGGGCTGCCTGCCCGCCAGAAGTTTGGCGACCAGGTCGTTCGTGTCCTGGCTTTGTTTCTGAACCACCCTTGCGAGCACTTCAATCAGCTGCTGCTGGCTGTTGACCGCTTCGGCAGTTTTTTCCGCTGCAGCTGCCGCCCTTTCCGAATGCTCTCCCACTACATGGAGTGCTTTTGCCGTGGTGTTTGCCACCCCCTGCAAAACGTTGCCGATTTCCGCCATCCGCGACTGTTGCTCGACGGAGGCAGTTTCGGTCTTGACGGCGTACTGGGCGACGGCATTCCCCAACGCCTTCACCATGGGAGCGAGGTCGTTTTTCAGGACCTCTTCGGGCACGACAACGCGTTCGAGCTTGGCCGCTACGACATCCGCTTGCGTCCCAAGCCTGTCAACCGAGGTAGACATCGAGGAATTCGCCTTCTCAAGCAGGTCTCCCGCGGTTTCCACCCTCTTGGCGACGGCGGTGAACTGGCCCTCGATCTGGTCGAAATTGCTCTGCATTGCGCTGCCCAGCTTTCCTGCGGCTTCCTGAATCGGCTTGATGGCTTCCATGGCGAGCTTGTCGAGGATCGTCCTGATATGCTCTCCGTTGCGCTCGGCCTGCTTTGCGATCTCGTCGAAGCCTTCCTCCAGCATCTGGTTGCTCACCCGACGGAAGTCGGAGAACTCCCTGGTGACGTTTTCCATCTCCGCCCGGACCCGCCTTGTCATATTCGCCAGTTCGTGGCGTGCGGACCGTTCGATGTCGCCGGGGTCGCGTCTCATCTGATTGTAGAGAATGCGAAGTGCGATGCCCGTAATAGTTGAAGTGATGGCGATGCCGAAATTCTTGACGACCGCGTCGGTGGAGGCGTCGGAGCTGAACTGGTAGAGCGCCATGCCAAGGCTCGAGAGGGTGTAAAGAAACCCCATGTAATAAAGGTTGTCGCCCGTCTGCTCGTCATGCAGCCGCAGCTTCCCTGTAATCGTTGACAGTGCCAAGTAGGTCAGCATCAGGAGGATCGGGACGGACATGGACAGGAAGGGGTCGACCCGGAACCATTTCGAGACCGCAATGAAGAAGCATCCGCCGATCGTGAAGGCGGCAAAAACCCCCATCGGAAAGTAGGGATGGGACAAGAGACCTTGATGTTTCTTCGTCCTCATTGTTCGGCCCCCGCCATGTTGAGGCCCGCCAGCCTGATCACGTTTACGAAATTCCCGTCCTGCCGTTCGACCCACTGCTTCCAGAATTCGACATGGGCAAGGGACTCGAATTTCCGGTTGGGGCGCTCGACATAGAGGAGCGAGACATCCACCCCGCCGAGAGGCGTCCGGTACTCTTTCGCGGCAACGCTCCCGGCGTATTTTTCGTAGTCGGGACCTGCCTTGTATTGCGAATAGAGTTCCGTGTGCTCGATCATGTCGGAGGCAACGAACAGCCTGCTCGGCCGCCCTGCCCCGATCTCGCCGTCAAAGACTGTCAGCTTCACCTTCTGGATCGCCGCCATGATCGGCGACTGAATGGCCCCGGTTCCGTTCGCGATGACATCGGGCAGTTTGTCGAGCGGTTCGTCAAACGCCTTTTTCCATTTCTTGCGTGCCATTTCGGGGTTGCCTGTCCAATTGTCGATATCGGAACCGTCGCCGGGATTGCAGGCTTCGAACATGAGCGGGATGTCGCCGGGTTTACCTGACAGGCTGACCACCCTCAGGTAGCCGCCTTTCTCGACGCTGCCCACGATGTCCCTGAACTGGTTCTTCAGGTCGCTCAAGGTCGTTGGCGAGAGCTGGTCGGTCGCGTCGAAGATCACGACCGTTGCGCTGGTTGCGCCTGCCGCGGGGCAGTTGGTGCCCTCCACGGTCACGGTGTGATCCGTCCGCAACCACATCCACACGAAGCCGATGCCCATGGCAAGGGACAGCAGGCCAAGGGCACCCGCCCCCAGAACCGTACCGATGCTGGTTTTCTTCTTTTTCCTGCTGTAACGCCTAGCCATCGATCTTGTCCGGGTGAAGCCTGTCGAGTTCCTGATATGCCGCGATGCCGTTTTGGCACTCTTGCCCGATCAGGCGGACCTCCTCGTTGAGTTTCGCCTGCGCATCCCTGATCGAAGCGGACAATTCCTTGTCGCCCCATTCGCCGTCGGCCGTGACCTTCGGCTTCACTTTTTCGAGGTGGTACGGGTTCGAGAAGTATTTGGGAGGCGGTGTTCCCCTCGCCTGGACGTTTGCTTCGCGGTACTTGGAAAGAAGCTGGTTACACGCGCGTTCGAGATGGTTCTGGTGCTCTGCGAAAAGGGAGAGGAGCTTACCCCTGTGTTCGACGATTGCGCGGTGTTCCCGCTGCAGCAGTCCGAGGCCTTTGATGATTTCCTTGACCTTGTCATTGTGCTCGTCGCGGACGTCCTGAAGCCGCTCGATGAGTTCGCCCTTCCCGTCCTTGTAGTTTTCCCTCGCCGAGTTGCGCCTCTTTTCGACGCCCGCGTACCCGACATACGGGTCGAGCACGAACCACCCGTCGATGAACGCGATGATCGAGAAAAGCATTCCGATCATGAAGAGCAGCCATGATTTGATGTCGGTTAGCCCGGCCGGGTTGGCCCACATGTTGCTGACCACGAGGTTTCCCGCCCCGTCCGCGAGCGATCCTGTGACTTCCCTGTAGTGCGCCAATGCCAGGTTGATGGCGAGCGCAAGGACCACGTAGCCGGCAATTGCCGCGGCTCCGATGGCTTTGACGGGAAAGGATTTGTGGGTGACGAGCCGGGCGCAATAGATCGATGCCAGCAGGGCAATGCCGATGTTTACGAAGGAGAATGCCGCCGCCTCGATGATGCCGCCGAAAAAGCCCTGCTCGTTTCCCTTGGCCAGAAAGCTGCCGTTCATCCCGGTTTCGACAAGGAACAGGAACACCAGCAACGACACCCTGAGCAGGTGTGCGCCCCCTTCGGGAATGCGTGCGGCGCGGATTAGTTTATGCTTGTCCTTGAACCAGGTATGCTCCCGTTCCGCGTCGTTGAGCGCCTTTCTCAGGCCGTGGAGCTCGTCGACGCCAACGGCCACTTCGGCTTTGAAGTCGGAGACGCTGGACGAGTTCGCCAGGCTGATCAGGCTGAACTGGTCCTCGAAGTCGAGGCTGGCAAGCCGGCCCGCAAACAGTTGGAGGTCGGATTCGACGGCCTGCTGGGAGGTTTTCTTTTCCTCCTCCACCCTCTCGATGACGGTGTACTCGATGTCGTCGTAAGGTTTTGCTGTTTTCGGAGGCTGGTTCAGCGCGCCGCGTCTTTTGCCTTCATTTACAAGGTCGAGGTCCTTTGCCATCTTGTCGACGTTGAGGCTGGGGAATACCTGCGCCCCTGACCTGAAGTCATGATTTGCCTCAAGGACTTTGTCCCTGAGCTTGTTCAGGCTCTCAAATCGTATTGCCAAACGCTCACCCCCGCGAGACTATGTTTTGGGTTTTTTAATTGTCGCCGCGTCAACGGCGATGCTGCTATCGGGCGGCTGGACGCCATCCTGCATCGACGGCTTCGTCTACTGTGCAGAACCACCGTTCGCCCTGGTTTTCCGAAATCCTGGTCCGCTCATAATGCGCTTGCCCGGGAACATGGAAGATGCGTTCTCCCTTGGCACTGACGTTTCCCTTGATCTTGCAGCCTCCGCCGCCTTGGGTGGGCAATCCCGCGAGGGGTGCGGAAACCGCCGGGGCGCGCTTGTTGGCACGCCAGTCCCAAGGGTTCTCGAACGTGCCGGACCACAAGCCGAAATTCTGTTTGCGGGCATGTAGCTGCAGCTGGGCATAGGCTCCGCCGCTGTAGCGTACCCAGTCCAGAGCAAGGCCGTTTGCCACAAGCCATTCCTGAACGCTGGAACCGTCCGCGCGGTAGCAGTTGCCCACGAAGCGGCCGTAACGGTCGCGCTCGACGAACTCGCATGTCGTAGGTGAGGATTTGCTGAGGAAGTCATCGAGCGCCTTCGCCGAGATGGATCCGCAGCGGTATTTCTGACCTTTGTCGTTCAGGCACAGCTGTGAAGATTCCGGAGCGTCGACGCCGTTGAAGCGGATGCGTTCCCCGTGGATTTCGATTGTGTCTCCGTCGACGACGGATGCGCGGCCGGCAATCATTGCACCGTTTTGCGCCAAGGTGTCAGCGAGTGCGTTGAGAGAGCACGCTGCTGCCGCCAACAGCACAGCCAGAAAACAACATGCAATTCGATTGCGAGCCGAAATTGATTCGGCGAATTTCATTAAAGCCCCCCGCAGGACTTGACCACCGTTCCTCTTAGACGAGCATCGATGGTCTTACAATGCAATTATGCCGTTGGACTTCACTAGTACAGGTACTGAAGAGCATTGAGCTTCAAAAAACATCAGAGGCCGGCTGGCATTTGGCGTACAGCAGGCGCGGATGAGGTTCACCCAATTCCGGGCCGCGGCCAACTTGGTTGGACTGGGGCAATGGACGTATTGCGGCAGGGATCTCCCCTAGAAGGTTTCAGGGAAGGTGATCATATCGGCATGCATGGACTGCTCCAACGCGACACGCCTGCGGGAACCAGAACTGCTCCCCGGAGGAAGCCAGGAGTTGCAAGCACTAATAATGGCGGCCGCGATTTTCAGCATGTCTGTGCGACTTCCAACAATCTTTGACACCCCTGCATTTTCTGTGCCGCCGTCATAGGTTGAGCGCTGCAAGACATGCAGCGTCAGCCTGAGATTGTCGCCCATGAGCTGGAGCGGGCCGGCGGGCGTCGACTTCGATCCGTCGCCGATCCGCGTCGAGCGCATCGGTCTGACACGCGAGCAGATCGGCGACCTCGGCCTGCCTTGGATCGAGAACTTGGAGACCGGCAGCGGCAAGGACCTCGGCGATCCGGGTCACCCCGATCACCGCAAGCCCTACGTCCGGAACTACATCGCCAGTCAAGGTCGGCGAAAGGTTGAGGCCAATGCGCTGGTTCGCGATCTGCGTGGTTCGCGTGCGTTGGTCGAGGCGGCGATCAACCGCTACATCCCGGCAAGCTGGCCCGCTGAGCACGAAGCGCGGCTGGCTCCGCATCGACAGGCTGCCCGCGATGCGTTCGCGGCGCTGATCGCGGTCAGGTCATGACTCAGGCAATCTCGATCTCGTCGGCAGGACCTTCGCCACCGTTGCCGAATCCGGCGTTAACATTGCCGCTATTGCCCGCCGTTGTCAGCGCGCGACGCTGCCGCTGACGCTGCCGCTGCCGTCAATGCTGCCGCTGCCGCTGATGCTGCCGGTGCCGCTGCCGTCAATGCTGCCGCTGCCGCCGATGCTGCCGGTGCCGCTGCCGTCAATGCTGCCGCTGCCGCCGATGCTGCCGGTGCCGCTGCCGTCAATGCTGCCGCTGCCACCGATGCTGCCGGTGCCGCTGCCGTCAATGCTGCCGCTGCCACCGATGCTGCCGGTGCCGCTGCCGTCAATGCTGCCGCTGCCGCCGATGCTGCCGGTGCCGCTGCCGCTGATGCTGCCGGTGCCGCCGACGCTGCCGGTGCCGTGGTCGCCGACGCTGCCGCTGCCGGCGATGGTGTCCCTACTAGCTGTGCCTGTCGGATGGCCCTCGCCATTGGTGAGCGGCGGGCACAAGCGACATTGCTTCCCCGCCGAGATCTGGCGCTCAATCGCCTGCGCAAATGCTGGAACGGTCGCCGTTGAGCCGAAAAATGCACTTGAAATCAGCACCATACTTGCTCCCTAAGATTTTCACCTTGGGTTAACAATTGAAACTCAGAGCTTGTTAAATCGGTTCCCTGCCATGTCGTTCTTAGGCGGGCCGTGGCCGGAAACTGGCCGTTTGGCAAGCGCCTGGGGTTGAATTTTGAAACGCAGGCGAGCCGCTGGACGCGATCTCGCCCTTGGCTGGTCTTATGGACCGGGATGCGGCTCCCGCGCGTCCTGACGCGCCGTAGGACTCGCCAATCGCCCATCCTGCGCCAGTCTGGTCAGCCGCGCATCGTCTTCGATCCACTCGGCATGCGTCGGGTAGCACAACACCGCCCATGTTGGCGCGCCGTACCTCCGCTCAAGCTCATCGTCGCTCACGCTAAGATTGCCCCAGTACCTCGCACGCCATACTCGATCCGCCTCGGGCTCGGGCTCCGGATCGACCTGCACCGCTTCGGTTTCGCGCCCTTGAGCTCCAGCAGCATTGCATCGAGACTGGTTTTCGTCCGCGTAACTGGGATCGCGTCAGCGACAGACGGCGCCGCGGTCGCGTCGATGATCGTTGAAGCGGCAGCCAAGGCCGCCGCAGCGGCAGCGGCGGTTGAAGTAGCCGCGAGGCCAAGCAGAAGGCGGCGGCGGTTGATATCGGGCATACCTTCGGCGGCTGCCCGAACAGTGGTGTTCGGCATGATTGTAATCCTCTAGCATTGTGTTACAACGTTAGCAGATGTGGCACGGTGGCGGTTAACCGTCAACTAACTTATGCTAACAATCGCATACAAGGAGACGGCATGGCACGGACAGCGGCATTGGGACTTAGGATCGAGCCCATCGTGAAAGAGGCTCTGGAGAATGCCGCCAAGGCAGACCGGCGCACGGTCGCTGCGTATGTCGAGAAGCTGATAGTGGGCGACCTTGAGGCCAAGGGCTATCTGCCGAAGGGAGCAGCCGAATGAGCAACGGATCAAACATCGCCGCTGCGATCAACGCAGCCCACGCGTCAGTCGAGCAAGCGAAGCGGGAAGGCGTGAGACACGCGATCGAATGTGGACGGCTCCTGCATGAGGCAAAGGCGACCGTCACCCATGGTCAATGGGACGCTTGGGTTTCGGAGCAGTGTTCGTTTTCGATGCGAACTGCGCAGCTTTATATGCGGGTTGCCGCGCATGTTGGTGACGATCCAGCAAAAGCGCAACGCGTTGCGGATTTGAGCCTGCGGGAACTTGGCAAGGCGATATCGGACACTCGACCGGCTAACCCGGATATCTCACGAAGTTGAGGTGCATCGGGGCTCCGAATCAGGGAAAATGCTTCTGCTACAAAGACTTACCCGAGGCATAGGTGTTCCCCGATGCAAACAGAGTGTAGCGCGGAACGGTTTGGTTTTGGAGCTGTTGAAAAGCGCGCCGTGGTAGCCGGCTTTGACGGCGGGACGATCACTTCGGATGCCGGCGCGCTTTTGCTGGGGCTGACGGACCGGGCGATTGGACTGGTCGGCCGCTTTGCCCGTTGCTTCGTGGACGCTCGCAATCCGGACTTGATCGAGCACGAGGTCGAGACGCTGGTGGGCCAGCGAACATTGGCGCTGGCGCTCGGCTATGAAGACCTGAATGACCATGACGAATTGCGCCATGATCCGGTGATGGCGGTGCTGGTCGGCAAGCTCAAGGCGCGCCGTCACAAGAAATGTGCGGCGGTGGCCGGCAAGTCGACGCTCAACCGGCTCGAACTGAGCCGCCCGCAGCCTTCGCGCTATCACAAGATCAGCCATGATCCGGCGGCGATTGAGGCGCTGTTCGTCGAGCTGTTCGTGGGTGCACACGCGGCTGCGCCCGAGGAGATCGTGCTGGATCTGGACGCCACCGACGATCCCCTGCATGGCAACCAGGAGGGGCGTTTCTTCCACGGCTACTACGGCAACTACTGCTACCTGCCGCTCTACATCTTCTGCGGCGATCACCTGCTGTGCGCCAAGCTGCGGCCCGCCAACATCGATGCGTCGGCAGGCTCGGTTCAGGAGATCGAGCGGATCGTGCACCGGCTACGCCAGCGCTGGCCCAAGGTGCGCATCGTGCTGCGCGCCGATTCCGGCTTCGCCCGCGAGGAGCTGATGGCCTGGTGCGAGAGCAATGCCGTCGACTACCTGTTCGGCCTGGCTCGCAATGTCCGGCTGGTCCGGCACATCGGGGCTGAGTTGGAGGAGGCCAGAGCCGAGAGTGCCTTCACCAGCCGGCCCGCCCGCCGCTTCAAGGACTTCCAGTGGACCACCCGAAAGAGCTGGAGCTGCCGGCGCCGAGTCGTGGCCAAGGCCGAGTGGACACAAGGTGAGGCCAACCCACGCTTTGTCGTCACCTCGCTCGACGCCGAGGCTTGGCCGGCACAGGGCCTCTATGAGGACCTCTACTGCGCCCGCGGCGAGATGGAGAACCGCATCAAGGAATGCCAGCTCGACCTGTTCGCCGACCGCACTTCGGCCGCCACCATGCGCGCCAACCAGCTCAGGCTCTGGTTCGCCTCCATGGCCTATGTGCTGATCTGCGCGCTGCGCCGCATCGGCCTGGCCAACACCCGTCTCGCCAAGGCAAGCTGTGCCACCATTCGCCTCAAACTGTTCAAGATCGGCGCCCTGGTCAGCGTCTCGGTGCGCCGCGTCAAGCTGGCCATGAACTCGGCCTGCCCCTTCCAGCGCGAGTGGGCCCTGACCTACGCTCGATTATCGGCAGTCGCCGCCTGAGCGCCCCGATCCACCCCTCCCGTCAACAACAACGACAGCACCCAACCACCACAACCGCTCCGCGCGGCGCACAGCCCTTGTCCGCAACTCATCCCCTCACAAAATTGCCGCCGACTGATCTATGCCGCAAGACAGTGTGAGATATCCGGGCTAAGGCTCCTCTGTCGGATGCCGATCAGGCAGCGCTCCACGAGATGATGGCAATCTGGTATCGCGGCAAACCAGAATGGCGCGAACAATGGTTGGACCGCCTGCATCGCGAAGCTGAGAAGCAGGGCGTTTCGCCGAGCAAGGTCGTGTTCCCCGAGAGTGGCGGCGGCGGCTAAAGCGCTACCGCGCTACGCAATCGCAAATGACTCGCTATTCTGTGGATGAGGCGTAGGGTCCAGCGTGTCGTCCGCCCTTTCACGGCACGCGGACGCTTGGAAGCCAACTTCGGTGCTCCCGCCCCTATAGGGGAGAAATCCGATGGCAGAAGTTGCCTACGATTATCTCGACCAGCTCCTGGAATGCCTTACTGCCTAACCATACGGCTAAGGATTCCCGCTGATGCGACGCCCGATACTTCAATCGCTTGCGACGATTGCGGCAAGTACCTTGGCTCATGGGATGAGATGCAAACGGACTTTGAACAGCAAGGCGGAGGCAACGGCATCTTTAAGCTCGATAAGGGCAGGATTGAACGGATCAACGGAACTCACCGACCCGAGCACAATCGCTAGCGACTGCTCCGCGTTCAGCCGCTGTTGAGGGCGGCGGCCATTTTAGGCGCTATAGCGGAATATTCAGACCTACCGATCTGGAGTTGCTCCAGCGAGTGTTTGACCAGTTGTGCGCCGAGCGCCGCCTAGCCCGAAAAGACAAGGACCAACGGGAACATCTCGCCTGCGAAGTCATCGAGGCTTTCGAGAACGGGTTCAGCGACGAAGCGGAGTTGTGGCGGGCGCTTTCGAAGCGCCTCATGGCTCGGGGGTGAATAGAAAAGCCCGCCGCCTATTCGGAGCGCTGGCTAACTCTCTTCCCAAAAATCCTGCAGCGAGGCGTGCCTTAGGTCTTCCTCGCCCCTGAGGTGTTTCACACGGGCCTTGATACCCGGCTTGACCCACTGCGTTGCCGGCCGCTTTGGCATTTCCTTGGGTGGTGGCCCGGCATGTTCCTGGACCCGCTTCCACAGTCGTTCCCGCATCTCGCGGTTGACGCTCACGAACGCACTGCCGACATATTTCCGGGTGCCTGGGTCAGCCATGAGGGCGAAAGCCGGCTTGCCCCGCTCGCGTTCGACGCCGAGAAGTTCAAACTCGCTTTCGGTGAAGGATTTAGTCTTCAGCCAATTGGTAGTCGGGCCGCTGCGATATTTGCTGTCTCGACGCTTCGATACCATTCCTTCCAGGCCGGCCGCGTCGATCAGATGATAGATCGCATTAGCCTCGCCTGGCATTGTCTCACTGAACTGGATGCGGCTGTCAGACCCTATAAGGCCGGCCAGAATTTCCCGCCGGTCCTCCAGCGCCATGTCGCGCAGATCGTGGCCATTTAGGTGCAGGAGATCGAAGGCGACGAAATAGAGGTCGTGTTGGCGCCTGGTGATGGCCTTGCGAAGCGCGGCAAAATCCGAAAGGCCAGCCTCATTCAGGACGACGACTTCGCCGTCGATGATGGCGTTCTGTACGTTGAGACCTTTGGCTGCCTCGGCAAGATCACGGTACTTGGCAGTCCAATCAAGGCCTCTCCGGGTGAAAATGCGAATGCCACCGTCCTCGATGATAATTTGCGAGCGGTAGCCGTCGAATTTGGCTTCATGCATCCAGTCATCGCCTTGGGGCGGCTTGGCGACCAAGGTCGGCATCATCGGAGGAATAAATTGTAGCCGGCCGCCGGCACTCACTCGTTTAGGCACCAAATTGACTCTAGGCTCATCCGATTTGACAGCCAGGGGAACGGAACGTGACCATTTTACTAAATTAGCAATGATGAATGTAGAGCTTATGGTAGAACTAGCCGGCGGGGCCGCTCCCCCAGACCCCCGCCGGTTAGGCCCGGCGGTCGGTTGCCTACTCCGCAGCGGCTGTCGGGCCGACCATCTCAGCGAGGATGCAGTGGAAGCGCCAGAGACGATCCAAAACGCCTGGGCCGGCCTTAAGCTGATTCGCATGGCTATTGAACAGACCTGCCCGGCTGGCGTGTTACCTAGCGAGGAAGCCGTTTTACTACTCTACGGCCCAGAGCCCGTACACGAGGGCGAAGCCCTTGCCAAAGCCATCGTTGAAACGGTCAACCGGTTAACCCGATGAACGCCAACGGCGCGCCTAGAGCCGAAGCCACTGATATTAGGTTTTTGGCGCGCCGCATCGCCCTTTGAGAATTGCGATCTCGGTTTCGTGGTCGCCGCCCGACATCGAGGAAACCGGCACGCCTATGAGAAAAACGCCCAATGCGTCCCCGGTCACAGCCTTGTTTTGCTGATTTGATACGATGGCCAAACGCTCTCTGTCCGCCTGCGTGCAGGGGCCAGCGTTCGGAACGCCCGCGATCTTGTCGGGCGGGGTGGCGCACGCCACCAGTCCAGCTAGCATTGAAATCGTCAAAGCAAATCGCTTCACAGTCCCCACCCCTTTTACAGCCCGGCGGCAACATCGCGTAGTGGAAGACTGCGCGCAAGCCCGTTCGTCGGCAGATTCGACAACAAAGTGCAAAAGGCGCATGATCCCATCTGGTGTCGGGGGATACCTTCATGCATTGGCGTTTGTATTTCGCCGCCCTATCAGCGGTTCTTATTTCGGTGACGCTGCGTTCGGCCGAAAGCCGCGCAGGCGGCGCGATGTGATGATGGGCTTGGACAGGTCTCGTTACGATAATCGGTCCGACCAGTGGCGGAAGCGCAGCGGGCCAAAGCGGCATCGTCGGCGCTGGTTGTCGGGCGTGCCTATGCGGCTGGTTTTCGTGACCGTGGCCGCAGCTTCGGCTTTGGCAACGCAATTCGTCATGCAACACACAGGCTCGCTGCCTGAGATCAATCTACAGAATTTGACCAAGCCGGCTCCGGCCCCGATCTCTGGGGTGGCTTCGGTCATCGATGGCGACACAATTGAAATCCATGGGCAGCGCATCCGCTTCAATGGTATCGACGCGCCCGAGAGCCACCAATACTGCAACGACGCCAAGGGTTTCGAATATCCGTGCGGGCGCCGCTCTGCCGAAGCACTGGATGGCTTCCTGTCGGCGTCAAAGCCTGTCCAATGCACTTTCGTCACGTGGGATCGCTATGACCGCTATGTCGGCGACTGCGGACGCGCGGACGGCTCCAGTGTCGCCGCTTGGATGGTCGAGCATGGCCAAGCGCTCGATTGGCCGACATACAGCAATGGTGCGTATGCAGGGCAGCAAGCTGAGGCGAAGGCGTCGAAGGCCGGTCTTTGGGTAGGGACGTTTCAATTTCCGTGGGACTGGCGAGCACAGCACAGCGACGACCCGCAAGCGACGCCGGCACCGCTTTTTGCGATCGGCAACGGCAACTCAGGCTGCAACATCAAAGGCAACATTTCAGCGGGCGGCGAAAACATCTATCATGTGCCTGGCCAGAAATTCTACGACGTCACCCGAATTTCTGAATCGAAAGGTGAGAGGTGGTTTTGCTCGGAAGCAGATGCTCGATCTGCTGGTTGGAGACGATCGAATCGATAATGAGATTTGAGGGTCGGGCTGCGGTCAATGCGGCAGTCCGCGAAGGGGGAAATATGAAGCAATCAGCAATTGGGTTTATCGCGGCTCTATCCTTTTTGTCCGGCAGCAGCCCATCCCTGATTTGGGAGAGCGTTCATTTGTTGGGAGCGACTTCAAGCAAAGGAAGTTCGTTCTCACGAATTGCGCAAAGCTGGTCCTGCCAGCCGCGATTGACGTGTTCGCAAATCAGCTCATGCGATGAAGCAAATTGGTATTTGAACAGCTGCTCTTGGGGCGGGAAACTCGACCGGGACAGCGACGGCATTCCGTGTGAAAGCCTATGCTGAGCACCTTGTCGCACCGGGTTGGCCTTGCCATAATGCTCTCTTACTTCCCTCCCATGCGCTCGCTGGCCGAGCCTGTGACCTCTTATCGCGGCTATCGGAGGCGGATCGGCTTACCGCACTTCAATCAATTATCGTGAACGCCGATCCCTGCACGGGCGCTAGCAAGATGATCTACATGGGGGATTCCGTCGATTATGATGCTGGCATCTGGACGGTCCGCTGCAACGAGGGAGACTACCTGTTGGAGATCAAAAACTCTGGGGATCTCAAGACGAAGGTGCTCAATTGCTCGCTCGCTGAAGCGCTGGGCGTCCGTTGCTGGCAACCCTTCTAGCTCGGTGATTGCCATGCCGCAGAATCGATAGTGCTACGCGCTCTGCTTCTATTACAGCGGAAGTTGCGCCGTGGCTCCCGCCAGTATGGCCAGCGAACCCACCGCGATTTCATGCAAATTTGAGCATTTGCCGCCGAGCTAATGATATCCGTGGCGGCATGGGTGCGAAAGACAACTCCTTGCAAGTCGGCCAGACGTCCCGGTTCCACTGAGTGTCGGTTCAGCTTGATGCTCGCCGAAGTCGGGATTCAGGAGTTCACATTTTCGCTACGATTGCCCGCATCGGTATCAAAATCGGCGCCCGGGAACGACACACTAACGTACTACGGCGAGTGCATTAGTGGGCTTCAGCCTTGACTCCGCCTGGCATCGCGCACGGGTCAAAAAGTTCGCGTCCGCGATAGTCCGCTTTGCGCCAGAGTCTGTACACCGGAATGACTGGATTGGGCCGAAAGCAGCCTTCCTCAGTCCTCATCCCTCCACACCACCCGCCGCACCATTCTTATCTCAGCAAGCCGTCTCACTCGAATGCCCTGCCGTTCTCGTGGCGACGGGTCTGTGTCTCAACATGCATGCAGTCGTTCTTGCCGCACCTCTCGCAATTCATTTTGCTCCTGCTCCACCTCAACGGGCGCGATCTCAGGCAGCAGCCACTACTGAAACGCAAGGCCGCGCTACAGAAGCTGCTGAGGGACTCAGCCCCGACACTAACCTATGCCGAGCATCTGGAGCTAAGCGGTATGGACGTATTTGAACATGCCTGCCGGATGGGATTGGAGGGCATCGTGTCCAAGCGCACCGATGCCGTGTACCGCTCAGGCGTTCAGACCAGTTGGCTCAAGGTCAAATGCATCAAGAGCGACACTTTCCCTATCGTGGCGTTCCTCGAGAAGCTCGGCGCTCGACCGCGCCGCATTGCGTCACTCTACATAGGGCGCCGCGGGGGCGACCGATTACTCTATGCCGGGAAGGCTCGCAGCGGCTATACCCTCAAGATTGCGCAACTGCTTCGAGAGCGGCTTGACCCGCTGATAATCAGCAAATCACCTCTCTCAGAGCCTATCGTGAAGCCAAAAGCGACGTGGGTCAGACCAGATGTACTGGCCGAGGTGCAATTCAGTGGGGTGACGGACCGCGGCATCTTGCGTGAGGCAGTGTTAAAGGGCATCCGCGAGGACCTCGCAACGATACCGGCAAAACCTACCGCCCCTTCAAAGAGACGAAATGCTGCCCGAGAACATGGGATTCCTACGGAGAACATTTGCAACTGCTGCCGGACGCCGTCTCGCCTCCCAAAGATGAACTTGCGCGTTACTGGGAGAACGTCGCCGATCGAGCACTCGTCCATCTGGGCCGCCGACCGCTCAAGCTTGTCCGCCATAGTCGTGGGGTGACTTTCTATCACAGGTGCAAGCTGCCGGAGATCCCTGCTGCCGTACATCAGTTGCGGGTGCAGAAGCGGGAGGGTGGCGAAGGCGTCCGGGTGTGGGTTGACGATCTTGCTGGGTTGCTGGAGCTGGTTGAGATGGACGCTGTTGAGCTGCACCCTTGGAATGCCACCGTTGACGACATCGAACATGCTGACCGCATTGTTCTAGACCTCGATCCGGGCGAGAGTGTCGAATGGGATGAGGTCATCGGGACTGCGCTAGAGCTCCGCGACCTCATGGAGGCAGAAGGCCTAGAGAGCTGGCCGAAGGTGACGGGCGGGAAGGGTATTCACTTGATGGCACCGCTTGAGACGAAGATCACACACGATCATGCCCGGACCCTCGCTCGGTCGTTCGCCCAGCGGCTCGTTCAAACTCACCCGGATCGTTATCTCCTGTCCGCTGCACCGTCGGCCCGAAGGGGCCGTATCTTTATCGATTACTTTCGCAACGGACGAGGCAACACGGCGGTCGGAGCGTTCTCCCCACGAGCTCGGCCCGGCTTCCCAATTGCCCATCCTGTGACATGGAAACAGGTCGAGCGATGTATCCGCCCAGACGCCTTCGATATGGATCATCCGTTCAGGGTTGCTGCCCGAAGGGTAGCGTAGGCCCTTGCGTCTCTAAGAACTGACGTGCTCATGCCTCAAGGGTTTCCGGATTTCTTGCTTGGCTACGATCTAAAATGTTATCTCAGCAAAGGATGCTGGCATGTCCAACCTTCTCATTACAGGCGGGGTGTTGCTGCTCCTCACTGATCACGCGACTGCAAGTGAAGTCCTATGGGGCCGGTCTGCTATCGATAGCATAGTTGTTTGGTGTGATCAGAGGGCGTTTGCACAGGCGCGGCGCACCATTGAACTCGGGTGGCCTGATTTGCAGAACGATCGGCCAATTTCTGTTGTTGACGTGACACGCCTCCTCAACTTAGCGGCGTGTGTTGTTCCGGCTGGGACATTGATCAGCAAAAAGGGGATCGACAAAGGTGGTCTGGTCGAGGTCGAAATCGACCCTAATCAATCCGGCTTCGGCGATAGCCGCTGCAAGGGTGTGGTGGAGAAAGACGATACGCAGCAGCGCTAGCTTGGCTCAGACCGGAGGATTGAACCAATGGAGAGCCATAATTTGCGCCGCCATTAAACCTTGGTCTTTCGCAAACCCGCCCACCATGCTTTCGATTGCGAGCAGAACCAGCGCTCCCCCCCTCGAGCCGGATTTACACGAGTGGACAGATAATATTCTTGGCCGGGCATGTGATAGATATGCTCGCCACGTTCGTTGATGTTCCCCTTGATGTCACAGCCCACCTTGCGCGAGGTAATCCGGCTTGGTGAAGTGCCGTAGGAATGGACACGCGGAAGATCATGCCTAGCGTCTGTCGCGACGTAAGCGAGGGGCGTTGCTCCAAGTAGCCCTAAAACGATTGCAAGACGGCCGCTCAAGAACGGACGCCACCATGCCCTTTGCCGTCTAGCCCATGGCTGAACAATCTTGCCCATCGCCATCTCCCCAAGGGGGAGAATGCTTCCGTTGGGTTACGAGTCCAGAGAGCACAAGCAGCAGCCCGATTTCGGCGAGAGCGCTGAAACAAACGAGTTCCTCGCCACCAGCAATCATGAAGAACTTCTATTCTGAATCGTCCTCGTCGTTTTCGTGGGATGTGTCTTCTTCGTCGGCAAAGGCTGCTGCTCTTCCACAAACGCCTGACAGCCTTGGTTGAAGGATTCACTGTTGCCATCGCAGTCATTGGCCTCCGTTACGCCATTTCGCTCCGCCCAATCGTATCCTGCTTCATGGCCTGAACAGTAGGCAGTGCAGTCGTAACCTTCAAAGGTCTCCTGTGCTGATGCAGGATATGACATCAGTCCGAGCCATACAATTGCGCCCAGGCGCCACCGCGAGCGAGATCGCGGGATATCTCTTCACCGTAGCCACCGAGCACATGGGACTAACCGACTGCGGACGGCTAGCTAAGGGAAGCGATCAGGTCGCCAAGCTACTCTTCAGTCTCCGACCTGAGTTCAGTACCCACTGATGCAGCGATTCGAGGCTGCCGGAGTGCAGCGCGGCCCTGAAGCAGGCCGTGAAACGATCGCACTCGCGAATTGACGCTGCCCGGCGGTTGGCGAAGTTTGCTCATAGGGCCGTACTTGTTGAACCGATGCTGATCCAGATGTGCGAGCAGCGCATCGATTTGCCGCCCATCCAGCGCCTCGAAGGCTGTGCATATATCGATCCCGCACGCCTTCAGGATTTCGCGGGCGCGCTTCGCATTTTCATTCCGTTCATGCATCAGGGTAGTCTCCGATTATGGCGGCAGTCGCTTTGGTCAGCAGCATAATCGGTTTACCGCAGAGATGGCGAGACCGAAAAGCCAATCCAGGCGGCCTTGGCCGGATGGCTACCGCACAACCAAACTTTTGACAGTGCTAGTGCTTCTAGAAGGTGGCCGTCACCGGTGCTCAGATGCGGGCTGCGCGTGCGTTGGTGCGGTGGAGCGCGGAGGATTTAGCCGCCGCTGCTAGCGTAGGAGTAGCAACTGTCAGACGCGCGGAGTCCGAGGACGGCGTACCGTCTACTACTATCGCGAATCGAAAGGCGATCCGCACTGCGTTGGAAGTGGCGGCGGTGGAGTTCATTCCCGAAAATGGCGGGGCGCCGGCTAGGCTCTCACATCGATCTGATCGCGGGTAGCACTATGGCCTGACGCCCAATGAATATCGTGAGAAGTGGGGGGTCGAAGATTGATTACCCGATGGTGGCGCCGAACTACGCTGCCCAACGGTCGACGCTGTCTACTGAGTCGAGCGGGCTTGGGCGAAAGGTGCCAGCAAAAGAAACCAAGAAGACAGTCCGGAAGCCGGGTAACGCTCGGGCCAAACCGTAATTACCGCGATGGAGCCGGAGCACGAGGCTGAGAGCAGCAACACCGCCTGCAGAATTGCAGTGGAGTTCATCGCAGCGTTCACTTCGGCGAGATTCCAGCGATCTTCTCCAGCGTAGATCGCGCCTGTGGAATGAACCGTGTCGCCACTGCGGGCGCGAGCGTGAGAAGCAGCTCGGCGGCAGACGCGATCGTTCGCTCGGGTCGCGTAAGCACAGCCTCGACCGGCGGCACCGTGGTCGCCGGAAGGGAGAGACGGAAGCGGCCGTTGCTGACCAGATAGGCGCATCCGGCGAAAATCCACGCCACGAGGGGCTCTGCAACACCGACAGGGAGCCGCGAGGCATTGACATGGAACAGTAACCACGCGCCTGCCCAGCAGAATGCCACGGGGCGCGCCATTAGATCCTCGCGCAGCAGCCAAATCGTGCTGGCCGCGCCATCTCGATCGGTCGCGATTGCCGTGACTTCGCCGCTCATTCGTCGAAGCAAAGGGTGAATTGATCCGATCTCGGGCGAGGCCAATCCCTCTTGGACAACTGCGTCGATCGCGTCGAACGCGCCGGCGAGCGCCGCGGCCGTGGCGAAGCTCAGCAGATAGTCTTCAGCCGCACGGCGCAGATCCCCATCGACGTCTTCGCCGATCGTCGCCAACGGGATCATGCCGCGTCTGGGGTTCTTGAGCGCGTCGCCGACTTCGAGCCACTCACCGGAGGCGACCATCCGGGCGACCGAAGCATGGCGCCGCACTCGCTCGACGAAATGGGTTGGATCGTGGGCTGCGATGGTCCTTCGATCCTCGGCGATCGCCGCTGAAAGCTCCGACGAGACGATCGGGCCCTCGACGAGATAGTCGCGAAAATCGCGATAGAAGCCGGTGGGTTCAGCGAGTGCTTCGTCCGCATCGGCGAGCAAGTAGAAGGCGAGATCGAGGGCGGCGACTGGATGTTCGCGGATAGCTTCAAGCGGCTCGGTGTTGCTGGCGCAGCCCGGCGAATAGATCACTTCTTCCTGACCGCCGGCCTTGGTCCCCGTGATTTCGCGGTAAAGCCAGAGCAGGCCATGGCGCACGACACGGTGGCAATGGGCTTCGGCTAGCGTGCCCTCCGCGTCGATCCCAGGCAGGGCGGACAGGGCGTCGCGCATCTTGACGATTGCGATGTCCGGCCGGCCCGCGCAATAAGCGGCATGGGCGGTATCTGCGAGCAACCCGATCGCCATCGCGCGCACTGAAGGCATCTTGTCGAGCGTCGAAGCCTCCCCCTGAGCACGTTCGAACCATTGCTGCGCGGCTGCCCAGTCGTCGAGCGTTGCCGCGCTTATGCCAGCCTCCCGAGCGATATAGGCCCGTTCGATTGTGTCCTGGCCGCCTGCTTCGGCGGCTGCGGTTAGCAGCGGGAGCGCCGCCGCATGATCGCGTCTACGCCAGTGGATCTTCGCCCGCGCTCGCGAAAGCGCGATGTCAAAGCCGAACTTGTCCTCGGCTTGTGCCAGGCAGGCAAGTGCCCGTTCGGCATCGTCACCGTTCTCGTCGAGGCAAATGGCCTGCGCAATCGCACAGCGCGACGCGAGCACTGCATTGCCCCAGCGCATCGCGAGTTCTGCGCAGTCAGCATAGTCGCGGGCAGCAGCCTCCCAGTCGAAATTATCCGTTCGCGATTCCTTGAGCCAAGCATGATTGACCAGTATCGAAATATCGCCGCGCCCAAGCTGAAAGGATGAGAAAATCCGGTCGCGCGTCGCAGACGCCTCGCCGTCGAGCCGCTCCAGAATCTCCTTGAACCGGGCGACAGTCCGAATGTTGCCAAGCTGCGCCGCCAGCAACACGCCGCTAACATGCGGATCGCCGCCGGCCGGAGACTTGAAGTTACGGTTGACAATGGCGAGTGCAGGCGAGGTTCCGAGCAAGCGGTCAAACCGAAGCAGGATATCCAACCAATCGGCAAAAAGCTCGCCAGTGCGTGGATGGAGCAGAAGCTTGGAGAGCGCGAAGCCCTCGATCAGGTCGGGTCCCTTCACATGGACACGCTCGCGCTCGAACGCGTCCCAGACGGCGCGGGCTTTTTCGGGTGTCCCATAAGGGAGAAGAACTTGCAATTGGGCCAATCGCAGTACCGCCGACGCTGCGAGGTCCTGCAGGAAGATTGGCGTATCGGCTGGGAATATCAGGAGTTCGCCCAAGAAGGGAGCGAGGAGGTCCAGTGCACCGACTGGGCAGGTAATCACGCTTTGCGCGAAGGCGAAGACGAGACCACCCTCCTCGCTCTTGAGCGCGTGATGCATAGCAGCGGGCGCATCCAGCACGGAGATGTTCTCGGCTTGCATCATTGAGTCGGCTATGCAGCGATGAATGGCCCGACACTGTGCTGCGGTGAGCACATCCTCAGCGGCATCTTCGAGCAATGGCGAAACCCGCAGTCGCTTTGTCCGATAGGGCTCGATCCAAGGACCAACGAGTTGGTCGAGCAGAAGGCCGGGAAGCGGTACGATCGGTTCCAGCCCCGCGATCTCTAGGGCAAGGGCGCGGCCGAACCCGCCGCGGATCAGGCTAGCGCGCAGCAGCAGCGTCTGTGCGTCGGTCGGAAACGCCGCGATCAGGCGTTGTCGCGCTGCGCGCCGTTCCGCGCCCAGTTCGTCGGGGAGCTGCCTGCCCAGCACCGTGCCAATCGATGCCCGTGACCAATTTGCTGACTTGAGATGGAGCAGCGCCGCCATGGTGAGCTGAGGATGGCCGCGTGCCGCAGCGCGATAGACCGCACCGGCGTATTTGGTATCGCCGCCGGCCAACGCGACGAGTTCGGTAACTTCCTCCTCAGCCAGATACGCGACCTCGACTGCTGAGGGCGCCTCGGGTGCCAGTTGGTAAAGGGTAGCCTTGGTCGGTGCGCGATAGCTTGTGATTACCGCAGTACAATCGCGTCGCCGAAGGCTGGTGACGACGCGCAGCAGCGCATCACGTACGGCAGGATCGTCGATCTCGTTCACGTCATCCAGAATAAGGTGCGTTGCGGACGTGGCAGCCAGTTCCCCCTGCAGAAGCGACAACCGTGCGGCGGTCTCGGCGGGAGATAAGTTGCGGAAGTCGACGATCGACCACCGCCCTTCACAGCAGTCTGCCACGACGCGCGCGGCGAGCGACTTGCCCAATCCCGTCGCGCCGCTCGCGATCGCAACCCCTGCTGTGCGGCGTGCGGTGTCGAGCGCGGCGACTAGGTCTATTCGCGGAGCCCGGATCGCGGGAAGAGGTAAGTCGCTCGCCGGTACCAGCAAGGCCGGCCGCGTGAAGGTCGCGCCTGCGCCTCCGCCCTGGAACGCCGCCGTTAGTTGCTCCAGCGGAACTGGAACAATGGCTGTCTCGTCGATTAGTGCGAGGAGGTCGGCACGACGCAATTGTCGCGCATTGTCGGTAACCGCCGTCATCAGCAGGCGCTCGACAACCGCCGGCAAAACAGCCCTCCCCGTATGGCTCGAGAGCCGTCTTGCGGATGCGACATATTCGATAAGTCCAGCCTCAAGCTCGGCGCGCACGCCTGCAATGCCCAGTGCACCACAATCCCAGTGAATGCGTCGGAGGAAATCGCTCCGGAACGCATCGTCGTCCGGCAGTGCTTCGAGATGGGCTTTCGTGGACGGCTTCAGATCAAGCGCTGCCACCAGCGTGCGTAAGGGCCCGACATCGGCTCCCGCCGCAGCCCGGCGCCAATAATGAAGGACGTGGTCAGATAGTGAAACGAAACAGCGCGTTTGGGATTGCGGTGCACGAGATCGAAGAAGGAATCGATTGCGGCGCGAACATCCGCCGACTGGAGGGTGATGTTCGCGCTTCCGCCTGTGTCTTTTACCTGGGTTCCTGCGAGCGCGTCGCGCGTCGCGACTGCATAGTCTTCGGCCACCTCGAGGTGGAGGATCTCGCCATCTCCCAAACCCAGCCAGGCCAAGCCTGATGCGTAGAGCTGATAGCCGTAACCGCGCAGCGCAGCGGTTGCCTGGCGCGCGACATCACCCTTTGGTGCATCGAGGCTTGGCCCTGACCCGAAAACGCTCGTCAAAAAAGCTCCTCCAGCACTTGTGCGTCCGGCACACCCCCGGCTCATGCTCGGTCGTCATAAAATGGCTCGCAAACGCTGTGCTCAGACCTAGATCGCGAGTCTGCCTGATCATTGTCTAGAGCTCGAATCTGACCGTAGTTCGATAAAACGAATCTGCGCTATGGTCCCCTGTTTTGAGAAGCCGACGACTTCCTGAGCATCGATGCGAATCACCACCGAATTGAACCGGCGACTCCTACAACGGGGAGACGACGTTGCGCTACGAGGCAAGCTTTCCGCCTCACCGCAGTCGCTCACTTGGTTCTTTCGCGCGCTCGAATACCTGTTGAAAAAAGACCGAAAGCTGGCTGACGGCCTAGGGCCAACATTCTTCTCCTTCTCGGCCCAACACCGATGCCACCGGTAGGCCTCAGGTGATGCTGGCATCGCAAGCCATTGCGGACTACCCCATGCACAGCGCGAGAACCCGCCACCGCCGGTTATCGCTAAGCCTTAGCGATGAACGGCCGCGCCTGGCGCGCTCGTGTCTGGCGAATGGCCAGACCAAACGCAAATTCGCGACTATGCTGTGAACCGATCCCGCAATGTGCAAAACAGGGTTCGAAAACAATACTCTACATACTCTGCGCACATTAGGCCGAAGCGCCACAATGTGCGACCCGTGTCAAAAAATTTAGAAAAAAACAAACACCCAACCGACTCGCAATGTGCGCTCTTGTATCCTGTCATCGGTCTTCTGCCGGTAAGCGTCCGGTCTCTGCACCCAGATTGAGTAGTGCAATGGCGCGACATGTCGGGCTCCTTCGTTGCATGGAGGATCTCCGGTGAATTTGAGACATTTCGAGAACAGGGCGCGGCAGTCCTATTGGGTGGTTCACGTCGAGGCGTGGCAGCGCAGCGGTCTGACGCGGACGGAATATTGCCGTGTGCATCGCCTGACGAAGGACACGCTCGATCGCTGGCTGAAGTACTTCGCCGGTAACGACGCGGCGCGCAAACAGGCGGAATATCAGGCGGAATTGCGCCGTCAGAAGCGCCTGGAAGCGCGAGCGAAGCGGCAGAACAAGCGCGCTCGGCTGCGCTTTGCGGTGAGCACGGATGTGCGCAACCGCGCCGTCCAGGCGTTCTGGGCGATGCACGTCGAGGCGATGAACTGGAGCGGCATGGGCATCCGTGAATACCCCGCTGCGCTGCATCTTTCGCCAACGAGCCTGCGCACATGGCGTGACCGACTGGACGAGGGGTGAGGTCGAAATCGACTGGCGGGCGCATCTTCATCCCTCCGCCCGTCCGGTCGTTGGCACTAGTGCTAGCGGAACGCCGGCGGAATCGAGCTTGACGGCCTCATCGAAGGATGACCTTGGCGCGCCTCGGCAGCCTGCCCGGCGCTTCTTCAGCGACGCAGAAAAGCATGCCATCGCGCTGGAGAGCGACCAGCCTGGCGTCAGCGTCTCACAGGTCGCGCGCAAGCACGGGATCGTCACGGGCATGCTGTTCCGCTGGCGCGTGCAGTTCGGCGTGGCGCAGAAGAAGCGCGCCAAGCTTGCGCCCGTCGCGCTGACTGATGGCACGCCAGCGGCACTTCTGCTGCGTGACCTCGTGCAGCCGCCGGATGGAATGACGGCGATCGATTTGCCTGACGGCCGGCGCGTATTTGCACCAGCCGGCAGCAATCCGGATGCCGTTCGTGAGCATCTTGAAAGCGGAGGAACAGGAGGATGATGATCGTTCCCGCGGGCGTGAAGGTGCATCTGGCACTGGGCTATACCGACATGCGCAAAGGTCTCGACAGGCTCGCAATGTTGGTGCAGCAAACGCTGAAGCAGGACCCTTTCTCGGGCCATCTGTTTGCCTTCCGGGGCAAGAAGGCGTCGATGCTGAAGATCCTGTTTTGGGATGGAAACGGCCTGTGCCTGTTCACAAAACGGCTCGATCAGGGCAGCTTCGTGTGGCCGGTGATGGCCGGGTTCAATGGCTCGATCACGCTGGCGCCGGCGCAGCTTGCGATGCTGATCGAGGGTATCGACTGGCGCGCTCCCGAGCGTGTTTGGAGGCCTGCCCTGGCCGACGACTGAAATCGGCACTTCGACCGTTACGGAAAAGCCCGGAATCCTTGGTTTTGGACTGTTTGTGACAGATTCGATCATGCTGATCGATCTTGATAATTTGCCATCCGATCCGGCTCTCCTGCAGCGTCTCGTACGCGAGATGGCGGCTGCTGTCGAAAGCCGCGACGGAGAGATCGAGCGACTTCAGTCGATCATCAAAAAGCTTCAGCGGGCGCAGTTCGGCCGCCGTTCCGAGCAGCTCGATCCAGATCAACTGGCGCTCGCACTGGAAGATCTCGACGCCGATATCGCCCGCCTCCGGGAGAGCTGTCCCAGTCTCGAAAAAGAGCCGGCCGAGCGACCATCCCACTGCAAGCCGCTGCCCGATCATCTGCCGCGCGAGGACGTGCTGCTCGACATCGGCTGCGCGGTCTGCGCGTGCTGCGGCGACGCGCTCCATGCGATCGGCGAGAGCGTCAGCGAGATGCTCGATTGGGTTCCGGCACAGCTTCGCGTGCGTCCGCATCACCCGCCCTAAATACGCCTGCCGGACCTGCGAGACAGTAGCGCAAGCGCCGGCTCCGGAGCGGCTGATCGCTGGCGGCCTGCCAACGCCGGCGCTGCTGGCGCAGGTACTGGTCTCCAAATATTGCGACCACACGCCGCTCTACCGGCAGTCGCAGATCTTCGCCCGGCACGGCATCGATCTGGCGCGCTCGACGCTCGCCGGCTGGATCGGCGGCGCCTGCTGGTGGCTGGAAGCCTTGCACGAGCGGCTGGCGAGAAACGTGTTCGCATCCGACCATCTGTTCGCCGACGACACGCCGGTTCCGGTGCTCGATCCCGGTCGTGGCCGCACTAAGACCGGGCGGCTGTGGGTCTATGCGCGCGAGCAGCGGCCATGGGCCGGACCCGCGCCGCCGGCTGCGGTCTACCTGTCCGCGCCGGACCGAAAGGCCGAGCGACCGGTATCGCATCTTCAGCACTTCAAGGGCGTGCTGCATGTCGATGGCTATGCCGGCTTCGATCAACTCACGGCCAAGGGCGACGTCGTTCTCGCCGCCTGCTGGGCGCACACGAGGCGCAAGTTCTATGACGTCGCAGAGTCTATTTCTTCAGAGCAAAAAAATCCCTGATGTTAGCGAATGTATCTGGATCGTGGATTGCAGCCCTTAGATGCTCCCGTAGCGACTGATCATCTTGGAACAACTTCAACATGTCGTGAATGAGGAATTCGGCCAGCTTTCCAGTCCTACCGCTGAATTGGCTATCTAGGTAGGTGGCGCAAGCTACTTCCAGATCGTTTAGGAGGTCGCGAAAGGCACCGGTCCATTCAGGGTTGTCGCTATCGCCGAGAGTCGGTTCTAAGCGGGACAACATGTCGATCCGTATGCGAATATTCTCGTGTATTGTAGCCACGGCTCCTGCCGAGGCTGACAATTTGTCCGTTCTCATTTGGTACAAAACTAGTCCGACGCCCACCAAGCCAAGAGGAAAGCCGATCACTGTGAAGAGATCGGCCAAATTGCTGAGGCTCAAGACTTCTTCCCGCCGCCAGTTGGTTTCACGCCCAGCCGCGCTTTGTAGTGATCGGTACTCAGAGATTTTGTTTCGTTGGTTGCGCCATTGCGAGTCTTACCGTCACCGGCAGGCCTTTTAACAACTTCAATCTTCTTGACCATTTCGTCCCTCAATTGATCGTGAAACCGGCGGGCCGAAGCCCGCCGTCACTTTATTTTCCGTGTTTGGTCGGATCGACAAGCTTGTAAGTGGATCCTTTTGACGGAGTCGGCGGCAGTGGCTCATTGCGAGTCACTGTTCTTTCCGGTCCTTTGCCGCCACGTGGGCCAGTAATTTCGTACTGACCTGACCGTGGAGCGGGTTGACCAGGCCGAAGGGGAGGATTCTTCGCCATTAGTCTTTACTCCTGTGGCTTGCCAATGAAGCCTCAGGACGCTAGCTACCGACCTGCTAGGGAGCGGACTCGCGGTCTTTGTTCGTCCACTCGGCGCCACATTTACCGCGAGTACGCGTAGAGACAGAGGCAGGCTACCGAATCGGTCGCCTGCCTCTTTTTTATGCAGAACTTGATTGGCAAGTAAACAGAGATTCCCGTTCTGTTGACACGAGCAAATAAGTCAGTATTTCTGTCCTTCTAGTACGTCCTTCGACCTGGAAGAGCTAGAGGTACGGCACAACATTGTAGAAACTCGGGCGTGGGGTGGCTCGCCAGTTCGTATCGCGAAAGCACTTCCGAACGGAGTCATCCGGAGCGGACGGCCATTCAGGCCTGCCTGAAATTGCCCGTGTGCACTCGGCTTGTGGGCGCTACAAGCGGCGAGAGTTCGACGTGGACATTTTGCTGCCTAGTGCAGGGGGCTGTTGGCGTCCCTATGGTGCGGAGGATGAGCTGGCGAGATGGCGATAGAAGATTCCAGACCTTGCTGTCATGATGCCTCCAAAGCTCGCCTGCTGGTCAAAGGAGACGATGTGGTCGTAGTTGAGAGCTATACCCAGATTGGAGCAGATGCACGATCATTGGCCCGAAGGAGCCCTTCGGTATGCACATGGTCAGACGGCAGAAGGCAACTCAATGCGAAAGCTGCCAAGGCGTAGAGACCGCGCCAGCGGATCGCTCCCTTCCGGTTCTACCGCACATTGAGGCGCGACAGGTCGTGCGAACTGTCCGCCGACCGCAATTGCGAGAAATCGTCCCGTTATCGGACACGACCATTTATGAAATGGAACAACGAGGCGAGTTCCCCCGACGGTTCAATCTGACCCCCCGCTGCGTCGTTTGGGACTTGGGAGAAGTCGAAGCCTGGATTCAGGAACGGCGGAACGCGTCCTCTGCTGGTTCAATCGAACTGGCCCCGGGACCAGACGTGCGGTCACGGAAGACGAGGCCCATCAAATCGGATCGAGGATAACGGCTGCCCCGGAAATCGGCTGCAGTGTGGGTGCGTGTTTATTGCCAGCCGCCCACGCTTCAATCATGTCGGCCCATTCCTGCAGCATGTGGCGCCGCTGCGGTTCGTATTCAGCCTTGTTATAGACGCCGCGGGAGGAGCGACTGTCTTCGTGGGCAAGGCATTTTTCGATCCAGTCGCGATTAAATCCGATCTCGTTTAGGAGCGTGGAGCCGGTCCGCCGTAGATCGTGCACCGTAAAGGGAGCAAGTGGCAGATCTTGTTTTTTGGCGCGGTCCACAATCGCCGAGGTAATCCGATTGAAAGTCGCGCGCGACATGGGTTCGTCGGCGTCGTAGCGAGATGGAAGCACGTATCGAGAGTTCGCAGCGCAAGTCTTGAGCGCAATCATGATGTCGAGGGACTGGCGGGACAGGTAGACGTTATGTGGCTTCTTCCGCTTCATTCGCTCTTTGGGAATGCTCCATATCGCGTTCTCGAAGTCGACCTCATCCCACGTCGCGTCCAGAAGCTCACTTTTCCGAACCATCGTGAGCAGGATTAGCTTTAGGCCCAGCCGAATGGTCGGCAACGTCGGCACATTTTCCAACTCTTTCAGCATGATTCGAATTTCTACGGGTGACAACGCCCGGTCTTTCGCCTCGAAGGTTGCTATCGACGCCGGTCCCACCTCGTCCGCCGGATTGGCGATCTTCTCGCCGTGCAGAATGGCGTAACCATAGACCTGCTTAACGATATCCCGGACATGAATGGCCGTTGCTGGTGCGCCACGGTCCCTGACCTTTGCACAGAGCGCCCGCAAATCGTCCGATGTTATTTCTGTGAGGAGCCTTTTGTCCCAAATCGGCAAGATGTCTCGATCGAACACGGCTTTGCGCATGGAGCGCGTGCTGTCCGCCATCTTCGCCTCTTTAAACCATCTTCTGCCGGCATCGCCGAACGTGGCCGTCCCAGACAGGCGCCGCTTGTCACGCTGCTTTTCCTGGGCTGGCGATTTTCCGGCTGCCACCATTTTTCGTGCGGCAAGACAGCGGTCACGCGCCTCTGCTAGCGAGATGCCCCCCTCACCATAGCGGCCCAGCGTCACTGTCTCTCGCCGACCATTCACTCGGTAGTCGTATCGGAACGATATCTGCCCTGTGGGAGCTACGGTCGCGTACATACCGTCACGATCAGCGACTTTGTATATTTTATCTTTTGATTTCAGCTTCTTAAGTGCGATGTCGGTGAGCATAGGAGGAGACAGGTGAGGCGCATCTAGGATTGTTCAATGCCTAATTTTACCGTCATCCTTTTTACCGTCAAGGCTCTGTGAGAGCCCCTTGGATTCAATGCTTTATCTTGAAAGATGCCAAAATGCTTGAGTCCGGCGCAGTGACGGCATCAGTCTGCAGCGAGGATGACGCGAAAAGGAATGCCGTCAGATCTACCGCCAAATGATTCCGCTTAGGGGCGATAGTCAGCGATAGGCATAGAGACGAAAGAGCTTACAATTCAGACGCTTAATGAAGTGTCGCCGATAGTCGCCGAATGATGTCGAACGAGCCCACTTTATTCCCACTCGATTGTGCCCGGCGGCTTGCTCGTCACGTCGTAGACGACGCGGTTGATGCCGCGCACCTCGTTGATGATGCGGGTGGCGGCGGCGCCGAGGAACGCCATGTCGTAGTGGTAGAAATCCGCCGTCATGCCGTCGACCGAGGTGACGGCGCGCAGCGCACAGACGAATTCATAGGTGCGGCCATCGCCCATCACGCCGACGGTCTGCACCGGCAGCAGCACGGCGAAGGCCTGCCAGATGGCGTCGTAGAGGCCGGCCTTGCGGATCTCGTCGAGATAGATGGCATCGGCCTCGCGCAGGATCTCCAGCTTTTCGCGAGAGATGCCGCCCGGGCAGCGGATGGCGAGACCGGGGCCGGGAAACGGATGCCGGCCAATGAAGCTGTCGGGCAGGCCGAGTTCCTTGCCGAGCGCCCTCACCTCGTCCTTGAACAGTTCGCGCAGCGGCTCGACCAGCTGCATCTTCATGCGCTCGGGCAGGCCGCCGACATTGTGGTGCGACTTGATGGTAACCGACGGGCCGCCGGTGAAGGAGACGCTTTCGATGACGTCGGGATAGAGCGTGCCCTGCGCCAGGAAGTCGGCGCCGCCGAGCTTCTCGGCCTCTTCCTCGAACACCTCGATGAACAGCCGGCCGATGGTCTTGCGCTTCTTTTCCGGGTCCGTTTCGCCCTCGAGCGCGCCGATAAAACGGTCCGAAGCGTCGACCAGGATGAGCGGCAGATTGTAGTGCTGGCGAAACATCTCCACCACGCCTGATGCCTCGTCCTTGCGCATCAAACCGTGGTCGACAAGGATGCAGGTGAGTTGATCGCCAACCGCCTCGTGGATCAGCAGTGCGGCGACCGACGAATCGACGCCGCCCGAAAGCGCGCAGATGACCTTGCCCTTGCCGACCTGCTTGCGGATCGTCTCGACCGCGTGTTCGCGGTAGGCGCGCATCGTCCAGTCGCCTTCGATGCCGGCGATCTTGTGGACGAAGTTCTGCAGCAGCCTGGCGCCGTCCGGCGTGTGCACCACTTCGGGGTGGAACATGATGCCGTACATCTTGCGCTCGACATTGCCGAAGATGGCGAAGGGCGAGCCTTCCGATTTTCCGAACACCTCGAACCCCTTGGGCAGGGAGATGACGCGGTCGCCGTGGCTCATCCACACCTGGTGGCGCTGGCCGGGCGCCCACAGGCCCTCGAACAGCGGGCTGTCCTTCTGGATCTCGACGAAGGCGCGGCCGAATTCGCGATGGTCGGAGCTTTCGGCGATGCCGCCCATCTGCACGCACATGGCCATCTGGCCATAGCAGATGCCGAGCACCGGCACACCGGCGTCAAAGACGATCTGCGGCGCGCGCGGGCTGCCGATGTCGCCGGTCGAGGCCGGGCCGCCGGAGAGGATCACCGCCTTCGGCTTGATGCGCTTGAACGCCGCTTCGGCCGACTGGAACGGAACGATCTCGGAAAACACGCCGGCCTCGCGGATACGGCGTGCGATGAGCTGCGTGAACTGGCTGCCGAAATCGACAATCAGGACGGTGTCGGGGTGATTGGCTATCTTCATGGCGAGCGTTTAGAGAAAGAAACGAGTCGGCGCAATGGGTTGCGAAGGCGTCTCTCTCACTCCGTTTCCGCGTCATGCGATGGTCCAAACTGCAGTGCACCGGAGCCGATCGCCTGTTCCAGCCGTGTCACCGCATCCGCCAGCTTCTCGTCGATGACATGGAGATACTCCTTCCAGTCGCCGACATGCCTGAGATCGGCAGCCCCGTCGGAAATGCCGCGCAGGCCGACGAGCGGCACGCCGAACAGTTGGCAGGCTCGCAGGCAGGCGAAGGTCTCCATATCGACCATGTCCTCGGTAATCGCATCATAGGCGCTGCCGGAAATGATCGCCGCGCCGGTCGACAGCGTCGCCTCTCTTATGCCTGGAATCCTGAACGGCAGCGGCACGGTCACCGGTAGGTCGAGAAACGGCGTCGCCCCCTTCTCGAAGCCCAGAGGCGAGGCATCGATGTCGCGGTAGGCGACCGAAACGGCCTGGTAGATTTCCGTCTGTTCCAGTGTCCGGCTGCCGGCCGAACCGAGCGAGACGACGAGGTCCGGCAGCGCCTTTTCAGTCTTCAGCCATGACAGTTCCGCGCCCAGCCTGACACCCGCCTCGACCGGCCCGACGCCGGTCATGACAGGGGTGAACAGCCGCTGCAGATGCGGGCCGTACTCGGCCTGCGCCGCCATCACGAAGAGGACGTCCCTGCCCGCAATTGTGACCGCCTTGCGCATCGGATCAGCCTTCAATGCCATCGCGGCCGACCACTGTCATCATCGTTCCGGTCATGGTGGCGATCAGCTTGGCCTCGCCGTCGACGGCGAAGGCATAGGCCTGGCCGTCGGCGACGACGATGGTACGGCCGGGCTTCGTCACCGAGCCGCGAAACAGGAAGCGCTCGCCCCGGCCCGGGGCCAGCAGATTGACCTTGAACTCGATGGTCAGCACACTGGAGCTTTCCGGCATCAGCGAGAACGCCGCATATCCGCAGGCTGAGTCCAGCGCCGTCGAAATGACGCCGGCATGAAGAAAGCCATGCTGCTGGGTCAGCGCCGCCGAATAGGGCATCTCGATCTCGATGATGCCGGGCGTCACCAGCGTCAGCTCGGCGCCGATGGTGGTCATGGCGTTCTGGCGTGCGAAGGACGTCCTGACGCGATCCTCATAGTTGGGGGCGGGTACGATCTCTGCTGCCATGGCTTGTCACGCTCCTGTCAGAAAAGCTTATTGCAGAGGCATGAGCGGCAGGCAATCGCTATTGCTGCACTGCAGCAATAGGCCCGCCGGCAAGGTTCAGCCGCCCTTGCGCTGTGCGCAGACATAAAACCCATCGGTACCGCTCAGCGCCGGCGACAGCGAAATGCCGCCTGCTGCGCCGATGCGCGCGGCCGTCTCGTGGCCCGGAAAGCGGCTGTCCCAGAGCTGGCGATGATCGACCGGGGCAAAGCTGCTGTTACGATCCAGGAAGGCAGCGACCTGCTCGCCATTCTCCTCGTCGAACACCGAGCAGGTGATGTAGACCAGCAGCCCGCCGGGTTTGACGAAGGCTTTGGCCGCGTCGAGGATCGCCGATTGCTCGCCCTTGCGTGCATCGAGCTGCTTCTGCGTCAGCCGCCATTTGGCATCGGGCCGGCGCCGCCAGGTGCCGCTGCCGGTGCAGGGCGCGTCGACCAGGACGATATCCATGTGGCCCGAGAGGGGGCTGAGTTCCGCCGGCTTGGTGACGATTTGCACGTTGCGGTTTTCCGAGCGGCGGATGCGGTCGAAGATCGGCGCCAACCGCGCTTTTTCGGCATCATGGGCAAACACCTGGCCGCGATTGTCCATCGCCGCCGACAGGGCCAGCGTCTTGCCGCCGGCTCCGGCGCAAAAGTCGAGGACCTGCATCCCGGCCTCCGCGCCGGCCAGCGTGGCGGCGATCTGCGAGCCTTCGTCCTGAACCTCGAACCAGCCTTTCTGGAAGGCCGGTTCGGCCTGCACGTTCGGGTGCCTGCCGTCGCCCGCGATCGGCGGGATGCGGATGCCGTGCGGCGCAATCCGTGCAGCCCTGGCGCCGGTCTCGGCCAGTTCGGCGAGCACCTTGCCGCGATCGGCCTGCAGCGTGTTGACCCTGAGATCCAGCGGTGGGCGGGTCGCTAACGCAGCACCTTCGTCGACCCAGCTGGCGCCGAAGGCCTGCTCGAAAAGCGGTTCGCACCAATCCGGAATATCGGCCCGTAGCGCCGGCGGCGCATCGTCGAGCCGGCGATCGGCGATCGCTTTCAACTCGTCGTCGCTCAGCAGCGGCGGCGCGAACTTGTCGCCGTCGAGCACTTCGTTCAGCGACTGCGCCGTCTGGTTCCATTCGAGCAGCAGCGCACCGAAAGCGACGGCGCGCGGCGTATCGTCGCCCAGCAAAAAGCCGGCCGAGCGCTTGCGGCGCAGCCCGTCATAGACGATGTTGCCGATCGCGGCGCGATCGCCGCCGCCGGCGAAGCGGTGCGACAGGCCCCAATCCTTCAGCGCATCAGCGACCGGCCGGTGCCGCCGGCCGATATCCTCCAGCACTTCGATGGCCGCCGCCAGCCGTCCGCCCAGTCGCATCTTGTTATTCCGTTGCTCAGCAAATTATTTCCGGCCCTGCTCTAAAGCGCGCGACTGGCGCACACAAGCGGGGAGAGTCTTGGAGGCAGAGGGCAATCGCTTCAGGTTTGCGCTGCCCTCACCCTTACCCTCTCCCCGTGAGCAACGGGGAGAGGGGGGCGCCAGCGTTGCGGCCAAGCCACGCATTTTCGAGAAGGACTGACGGCCGAAGGAAACCCCAATACAAAAAGGCGCGGGGCCAAGCCCGCGCCTTTTTGTTGCCAGAGCGCCTTGGCGCTAGAATCCCATCCCGATGGAATCGGGATGGGACTCTGTCTTTTTATTGAGCATGATCTTTTCCGAAAACCGGATTCCACTTTTCGGGATCATGCTCCTAGATCAGGCGAGTTCGAAGCGATCGGCGTTCATCACCTTGTTCCACGCCGCCACGAAGTCGTTGGCGAATTTCTCCGTGGCGTCCGCGGTCGCATAAACTTCCGCTAGGGCGCGCAGCTGCGAGTGCGAGCCGAAGATCAGGTCGACGCGAGTGCCGCTCCACTTGAGCTCGCCTGTTGCCCGGTCGCGTCCTTCGAACACATCCTTGGCGTCCGATGTCGACTTCCACACCGTGCCCATGTCGAGCAGGTTGACGAAGAAGTCATTCGTCAGCGTCTCAGGCCGTTTGGTGAAGACGCCGTGCGTTGACTGGTCGGTATTTGCGCCGAGCACACGCAGGCCGCCGACGAGGACCGTCATCTCCGGCGCCGTCAGCGTCAGCAATTGCGCCCGATCGACCAGCGCCTCCTCGGGCGACAAACGCTGCGGGCCGCGCAGATAGTTGCGGAAAGCGTCGGCAGTCGGTTCGAGCGGGGCGAAAGAGTCGACGTCGGTCTGCTCCTGCGAGGCATCCATGCGACCCGGCGTGAACGGAACCTTCACGTCGTTGCCGGCGTCCTTCGCGGCCTTTTCGATTGCGGCGCCGCCGCCAATGACGATCAGGTCGGCAAGCGAGACTTTCTTGTCGCCGGACTGCGAAGTATTGAACTCCTTCTGGATTGCTTCGAGCTTCTCCAGCACCTTGGCCAGCTGAGCCGGCTGGTTGACGTCCCAATCCTTCTGCGGCGCAAGGCGAATACGCGCGCCGTTGGCGCCACCGCGCTTGTCGGAGCCACGGAAGGTCGAGGCGGACGCCCAGGCCGTCGAGACCAGCTGCGGCACCGAAAGGCCGGAGGCGAGGATCTTCGCCTTCAGGGCGGCCACATCCAGCTCATCGACCAGAACATGATCGACTGCAGGGATAGGATCCTGCCACGGCAGCTCTTCCTTGGGGACGAGCGGGCCGAGATAGCGCACGATCGGGCCCATGTCGCGGTGGGTCAGTTTGTACCACGCGCGGGCGAAGGCATCGGCGAACTGGTCCGGATTCTGATGGAAGCGCCGCGATATCTTTTCGTAGGCAGGATCGAACCGCAAAGCGAGGTCGGTGGTCAGCATCGATGGCGCGTGACGCTTGGCTGCATCGTGCGCATCCGGCACGGTGCCGGCGCCGGCGCCGCCCTTTGGCGTCCACTGGTGCGCGCCAGCCGGGCTCTTGGTCAGCTCCCATTCGAAGCCGAACAAATTGTCGAAGAAGTTGTTGCCCCACTTCGTCGGCGTCGTCGTCCAGGTCACTTCCAGGCCGCTGCCGATCGCGTCACCGCCTTTGCCGCTGCCAAACGTGCTCGCCCAGCCGAGGCCCTGCTCTTCAATGCCGGCGGCCTCCGGCTCCGGGCCGACCAGCGTCGCATCGCCGGCGCCGTGGGTCTTGCCGAAGGTGTGGCCGCCGGCGATGAGTGCGACGGTCTCCTCGTCGTTCATGGCCATGCGCGCGAAGGTCTCGCGAATGTCGCGCGCCGCGGCCAACGGATCCGGGTTGCCGTTCGGCCCTTCCGGATTGACGTAGATCAGGCCCATCTGCACGGCGGCGAGAGGGTTCTGGAGATCGCGGTCGCCGCTGTAGCGCTCGTCGGCCAGCCATTTGCCTTCCGGGCCCCAGTAGATGTCCTGTTCGGGCTCCCAGACATCGGCGCGCCCGCCGGCAAAACCGAAGGTCTTGAAGCCCATCGATTCCAGGGCGACGTTGCCGGTGAGAATCATCAGGTCGGCCCAGGAGATCTTGCGGCCGTATTTCTGCTTGATCGGCCACAGCAGCCGGCGGGCCTTGTCGAGATTGACGTTGTCCGGCCAGCTGTTGAGCGGCGCGAAGCGCTGCTGGCCGGCTCCGGCACCGCCACGGCCGTCGCCGATACGGTAGGTGCCGGCGCTGTGCCAGGCCATGCGGATGAACAGCGGCCCGTAATGGCCAAAATCGGCCGGCCACCACTCCTGCGAGTCCGTCATCAGGGCATGCAGGTCCTTGATCACGGCGTTCAGGTCGAGACTCTTGAATTCCTTGGCGTAGTCGAACGCCTCGCCCATTGGATCGGACAGTGCGGATTGCTGGTGGAGTACCTGCACATTCAGCTGGTTCGGCCACCAGTCACGGTTGGCCCTGGCGATAGTTCTGTGCACGACCGGGCATTTTCCCGCGCTGGTGTCATCGGTCTTTGCGTCCATCGTTCTCTCCGATTTGTCGTTTTCCGGGATTGGTGATTTTCCGGGATCTGTTGATTTTCCGGGCGGGCCTTGAGCCACGCCATTCTGGAATGGTTCCAGACTAGGCTGCATTGTCGATAAAAACAAATTGCCTTTCCTGTTTGTTGCGATAGGTTTTCCTTATGATAGGTCTCACCGTCCGGCAGATGCAATATTTCGAGGCGCTGGCGCAGACGCTGCATTTCGGCCGCGCCGCGAAGCTCGCCGGCGTCAGCCAGCCGGCGCTGTCCTCGCAGATCGCGGAGATGGAGCTGCGGCTCAACTGCCGGCTGTTCGAGCGCGGCGGCAAGTCAGTTCGGATGACCGACGAGGCACTGGCCATGCTGCCGCGTATCGAGCGTATTCTTGCCGACATCCGCGAGATCGAGACCACGGCCCGGCGTGGCCGTCCCGCCATGGAAGGGCGCTTCCGGCTCGGCATCATCCCGACGGTGGCGCCCTATCTCCTGCCGCATGTGCTGCCGGAGCTGAAACGGCATTTTCCGGCCTTGCAGCTCGAATTGCGCGAAGCGGTAACCGCGTCGCTGGTCGAGGACACCGCCCTGGGAAAGCTCGACGCCTTCATCGCGGCCCTTCCGCTCGATCAGCCTGGGCTGATCACCGAGCCGCTTTTCTCCGACCGGTTTTTCCTTGCCGTGCCGGCCGGCGACCCCGCCTTCGCCTCGCCGCCGGTTCCGCCGGAAAGCCCGGCATTGGAAAGGCTGATGCTGCTGGAGGAAGGACATTGCCTGCGCGAACAGGCGCTTGCCGTCTGCGGCAGTGTGCGACCGGTGGCAATGGCAAGCTATGGCGCGACCAGCCTGACGACGTTGCTGCAGATGGTGGCGCACGGGCTCGGCGTCACGCTCATCCCGGAAATGGCCGCAGGACCGGCCAGCGCCATGCGCGATCTGAAGATCGTGCCGTTCCAGGAGCCGATGCCGCAGCGCACGATCTGCCTCGCCTGGCGACGCAACAAGGCCCGGCACGACGAATGCGTCGAACTGGCCAAGATCATCCGCGGGTTGGATGAGGCGGTGCTGGCGGCGTGAGGCGCGTCGCACCATCCAATGGAAAGTCTGCTATGACCCAAAGCAAATGTTCAAATCATCGCACTGAGAGTCAGGAATACGCCAAGGGGACGAAAGCAGCTGCACCTCCTGAAGGATGGCGTTCGGGATCTCAGGCATTCCAGGTGGAGCGTCTCCGCTGATCCTGCAACGGGTGCGGAGAGAGTTAGGGAGCGCAGTCAGTGTATGCTACGGGGACGTATCATTCCCCGTCCGCTCGGCCTGAGAAACATCAACTTCAATCAAATCTCCGTGAATTGTACCGAACGCCCGGAACCGCCGACGCATTCCCGGCATTGATTTTACGGAGGAATCTGCGTCCAGAACAGGGAGCAGTATTATGGCTTACCGTGATTATATCCATACGCCAGTGACGCCGCGCGACATCCGATGGGGACTTCAGCAGGGGGCCGTTGCGGGCGTTGTCGCAGGCCTCGTCTTTGCGGCGTTCGAAATGACGGCGAGTGCGTTCATGATGGGGGCGGAGGCGTTCTTCATGCCCCTGCGCATGATCGGCGCCATCGCGCTTGGACCGGAAGCTCTCGATCCCGGCTACCCGCTCCTGACGGCCAGCATCGCTGGTGTGATCGTGCATTTGATCCTGGCCATCGCCTATGGGATCGTGTTCGGGGAGATTGCCGCGATGCTGCGAGGGCGAGCAGCCTTCATTGGTCTCGGCAGCGTCTTTGGCCTCGCCTTGTGGCTCGTCAATTTCTATGTGATCGCGCCGATCGCATTCCCCTGGTTTTTGCAGGCAAGCCCGGTCGTGCAGTTCATTGCCCACACATTCTTCTTCGGTACCGTCCTCGGCTGGTTCCTGTGGAAATCGCACGAGAGAAGCGGGCTCGAAGGACCGGCGGTTTAGCCTTGCCAACATGCGCGATCTGAAGATCGTGCCGTTCCAGGAACCGAAGCCGCAGCGGCGCAACAAGGTCCGGCACGACGAGTTTGTTGAGATGGCCAAGATCATCCGCGGACTGGATGAGGCGGTGCTGGCGGCGTGAGGCGCGTCGTACGATCCAACGGAAAGTCTGTTATGAGCCTTTTGCCGAAGCTCGTTCGCCCCCGGCCGAGTTCACGCCCATACCCTAAGCCGTCATTCGCTCGCGCCGATGTAGACCTTCCGATCGCCTGTATCTCCGAGATCCTGCTTTAGCGTTCAAAAGGACATCCCGTGGGTCGAAGCGGCCGAAAACGCGCGGTCGCGGAAGGCGTCCGAGAACGGAGTCTTTCTCAGCCGCCGTAAAGATAGTTCGGAAGCCAGAGCGCCATGCCGGGCCAGATATACATGAGGATCATGCAAAGGATGACGATCAGCATGTAGGGCATCATCCCGGCGAATATCTGGTTGAGCGTGACATGCGGAGGCGAAACGCCTTTGAGATAGTAGGCCGACATCGCGACCGGGGGTGACAGGAACGCCGCCTGCAGATTGACGAAAACGAGAACGCCCCAGAGAACCGGATCGATGTCGAAGTGGCTCAGCATCGGTAGGAAGATCGGCACGAAGATGATGATGATCTCGGTCCATTCGAGCGGCCAGCCGAGAATGAAGATGATCGCCTGCGACAGGATCATGAACTGCACGGGCGTCAGGTCGAGCGCAAGCACCCATTGCTCGAGAAGTGCCTGGCCGCCGAGGATCGCAAAAACGGCGGAGAACAGCGCCGAGCCGACAAAGAGCCAGCAAACCATGGCTGTGGTCTTGGCCGTCAGGAACACTGCTTCCTTGATGCGCTTCCAGTCGAGCGTTCGCGCCTGTAACGCCAGCAGAAAGGCACCAGCGGCGCCGACTGCCGCGGACTCGGTCGCCGTCGTGATTCCGAATAGGATGACGCCGAGCACGACGACAGTAAGTATGGCCAGCGGCATGACCGACGAGACCAGGAGCTTTACGACCTCGAGCCGTTCGGCAGTCATGTTCCGGTAGTAACGGACGAGCACCACTGCAGCGAGTGCTGCGATGATGCCGAAGGTGGCGTAGAAGCTGGTTGCCGGCCCTGCGTCCACTGCGGGTGCGCCGAGTTCCTCCACTGCCGGAGCGCCGAGCTGCTCCAATCCCTCTGGAGCTTCGACGTCGGCCGATGCCTGCGGATGGATGACGACATACCACCACACCAGCAGGAGAGTGAGTGCTGTCAAGGCGAGGGGTACCAGCGCAGCGCAGAAATTCTTGAACAGCACCCAATATGTGAGGCGTCCGTTCTCCGTCTCGAGCGCCATCGCCCTGGACGGCGAGAACAATGCGCAAAGAAGTCCAACAAGCATGTTGCGCGAGTAAACTGTCTGAAGGCTTCGCATCCACGCAGGCACGGGAACCTTTGTTTGATTCTCCGGCAAAGGCGGGGCGATCTTCGGACT
The DNA here is from genome assembly GCF_055901575.1 of Mesorhizobium sp. WSM4842. Classification (NCBI taxonomy): domain Bacteria; kingdom Pseudomonadati; phylum Pseudomonadota; class Alphaproteobacteria; order Hyphomicrobiales; family Phyllobacteriaceae; genus Mesorhizobium; species Mesorhizobium sp. WSM4842. The sequence goes on along the minus strand of NZ_CM148372.1, from coordinate 2,831,294 downwards.
GATTGTCGCCCAGCCAAGAATGTAGACGAGATAGAGGAAGGCGAGGAAAAAACCGGGGAACATCGCCGCAGCGTAGAGCTTCACGACGGACTGGCCTGCAACTGCCGCATAGACGATGATCATGACTGACGGCGGGATCAGGATGCCCAGCGTGCCGCCCGCGGTGATCACGCCGGAAGCGAGCTTCACATCGTATCCGGCGCGCAGCATCGGATTGAAGGCAATCACCCCCATCAAAACCACAACGGCGCCGACGAGGCCACTGGCGATGCCCCAGAAGGTGCAGACGATGAGCGTAGCGATGGCCAGCGACGCCGGTACTCGTCGGAACGAAAGCTGGATGCTGTAGAACATCTTGTCGACCAGCGCCCCGCGTTCCATCACATATCCCATGAGCACGAAAAGCGGGATGGAGATCAGAACGTCATTGGTCATTGCCCCATAGGTGCGCTGGACCATCAGATCGAAGACGCGGTTGTCGATCCAGTGCTCCGCCGGGTTGTAGAACGCGTAGAACCCGAAAAATATGCCAAGGCCCATCAGCGTGAAGGCTGTCGGGAAACCCATGACTATGACGACCACGATGAGCATAAGCATCGTGAGTCCGAGGGCTGGATCGCTCAACTCTGCAGGTCTCCACCCATTCCGCGCTGGCGCGCTTGCTCGTCTATCTTTTGTGCGCGCTCGATCGCGGTCTTGCGCGTCTCTTCATCCACATATTCGCTGAGCGCGAGCTGTTCCTCCACGACGTCGATCTCCGCAACGTCCTTGCGCCGGCTGGGCCATTGCCCGGCCCTGAGACAGACGATGCAGCGCGCGATCTCGGCCACACCCTGGAGCATCACCAAGGCGCCGGCCAGTGGAATGACCGACTTGAAATGGTAGATCGGCGGACCCTCCGCTGTCACGGTCGAATGCTCCCCGATCCGCCAAGAAATCGCGGCATAGTCGTAGCCTGCATAGACGAGGGCCGCGATCCCCGGCAGGAAGAAAACCACATACAACAACAGATCGAGCGCGGCTTGAGTCCGGGGCTGCATCGAGCTGTATAGAAAGTCGCCGCGCACATGGGCATTCTGCGCCAGCGCATAGGCTCCGGCGAGCATGAACAGCGAGCCGTAGAACATGTTGCTGGCGTCGAATATCCATGCCGTGGGCATGTTCAGGATGTAGCGCTTGAAGACCTCGACGCAGACCAGCGTCATCAGCCCGATGATAAGCCACGCCGCGGCCTTGCCGACCCACGTGCTGATTGCATCGACTGTATCCAGGAAATGCTGGACGTTCATGAGCGCCCCCGGATGACGGGTACCTTGGTCAGAAGCATCACCGGGCCGCTGCCCGGTGATGCCCGAACTCTCGGGTCAGAACTCCTTCGCCACGCCGCCCTGTCCGAAGTAGTGATCGAACGCCAGCCGCCGGCCGACGACGGTGTCCTGCTCCCACCGCGTTGCCCGCTCGGCAAAGGCGATCTGGGAGAGGATGATTTCCTTGAAAGCCGGGTTTTCCGCCGCCTTCTTCTTCACGACCTCGTCGTAGACCTCCAATTGTTTCTTGAGGATCGCCTCCGGCGTCTTGTAGAATTTGACCTTATCGGTCGTCTGCATCTCCACATAGTCTTTCGAATAGCGGTCGATCGCCTTCCAGTGCATGTCCTGCGAGGCCGCCTCGACCGCATTGGTGATGATGGCCTTCATCTGGTCAGGCAAGGCGTCGTATTTCGCCCTGTTGAACAAGATCTCGAACTGCTCGGCATTCTGATGATAGCTTTGCAGCATGCAGATCTTGGAGACGTCCGGGAAGCCGAGGACCCGATCGGACGAGGCGTTGTTGAACTCGGCCGCGTCGATCAGGCCGCGATCCAGAGCCGCGACGATCTCGCCGGCCGGCAGCGCGTTGACTGCGGCACCGAGCGCGGTGAAGACGTCGATCGAGATGCCGACGGTGCGGAATTTCAGGCCCTGGAGATCCTCGGCCTTCGCCACCGGCTTCTTGAACCAGCCGAGCGGCTGCGTCGGCATCGGCCCGTAGAGGAACGAAACGACATTGGCGCCGATCGATTCATAGAGCTTTGCGAGCAGCTCCTTGCCGCCGCCATATTTGTGCCAGGCGAGCAGCATGTTGGCATCCATGGCGAAGCCCGGACCGGAACCCCACAGCGCCAGCGCCGACTGTTTGCCATAGTGATAGACGACCACGCCGTGGCCGCCGTCGAGCGTTCCCTGCGACACCGCGTCGAGCAGGCCGAAGGCCGGCACCACGGCGCCCGCCGGCAGCACCTCGATCTTCAGGTCGCCGCCGGTCATGTCATTGACCTTCTTGGCGAAATCGAGCGCGAATTCGTGAAAGATATCCTTGGAAGGCCATGTGCTCTGCCAGCGCATGTTGACCGGCCCCTGTGCCTTGACGACGCTCGGCGCGGCAACGATCGCCGCAGCTGCCACGGCCGCCTCGCCAAGGAACTTGCGGCGCGACCTCATATTCTGGATCCTTGCTTTGGTCATCGGTTCCTCCCAAAGGTGTCGGGCTTTTCAAACCCACGTCCGACAAGACTAGTCAAAGACGGCCCAGCAAAAATTGCAGCGCACGTCCTATCGCCTAAACTAGGGCGGTTCTCTCTTAAGGACAGGTGCCGGGACTTTCCCAAGCAATGGGCGAGTAGCAGTTACGCATCGCGCCACTGAATGACCGCTCTCGCCAAGGACACAAAGGTCCGCATTTGGCGCTACCCAGTCGTAAGTGACTGATCGTCGCCGCAACGCAAGCTGGCGACGGCCGCACTGGGCGGCGAGCTGACACGCTCTGGCAGCAATTTGGCCGCAAGACGCGATGGAGCGTCAACCGCGCCGCGCTGTCTCGATCGCGGCGACGTCGATTTTCACCATGGTCATCATGGCATCAAACGCGCGCTTTGCCTCGTCGCCGCCAGCCGCCATCGCGTCAGTCAGCACGCGCGGCGTGATTTGCCAGGAAATCCCCCATTTGTCTTTGCACCAGCCGCACACGCTCTCCTGGCCGCCGTTGCCGACGATGGCATTCCAATAGCGGTCGGTCTCCTCCTGATCGTCGGTGGCGATCTGGAACGAGAAGGCTTCGTTGTGCTTGAACTCGGGACCCCCGTTGAGGCCGATACAAGGAAGGCCCGCAACTGTGAATTCGACCGTCAACACGTCGCCCTCTTTGCCGGCCGGGTAGTCACTGGGTGCACGGTGCACGGCACCCACCACGCTGTCGGGAAAGACCTCGGGGTAGAAGCGGGCGGCAGCCTCGGCGTCCTTATCGTACCAGAGGCAAATCGTATTCTTTGCCATTGCATGTTCCTTTCACTTTGAAGCCAGGATTTCGGCCTTGCTTCCCCATCCGCCCCCTTCCGAAATAGGTAGCCAGCCGCTTTTCTCCACCCCGGAAGTGTCCGTCTCGCGCGGGCGATCGCAAAGGGCAGCTTACCTTAACGTCGCTGTCCGCTTGGGGCCGGGTTCCGGACGATGAGCGAAGGTCTGCTCCTGAAATGCGTCGGGAATGTTCGGAGCGTCCGCAAGGCGGACCAACATTGCGACCCCTGACCAGGCGACAGGGCCACGATCCGGCGCCCGCATACCTCGCCAACCGGCGTTCCAGTCCGATACGTCATGTTCCCCTGCGGCTCGGCAAGGCACAGTGGTGCTATCCAGGCGTGTTCGCCTTGACGACCTTTTGGCATTCGGGCGTCAGCTCGCTCATGTGATCGGCCAGGCATTTGATGACGTGGCCGCCGCCCGGCAACACGCCCTTGCAGAACTTCTGGTAATCTGCCTGGCAGGCCTCACGCTCGGCCGCTGTCTGCGCCAGCGCCACGGTGGTTGCTATCTGAGTTGCCAAGAAAAGCACGCTCAACGCAATCCGCATGACAAACTCCCCTCAAACATGTAGATTAGCTCACTTTTATATAGTGCGATATACACCGGGAAGTATATAGAGGGGAGAAATGCTTTTCCTATCGGGTAGAATCGCGCAGGCGGCAGGCTTGTTCGCCGTTACACTACTATTGTCCGCTTGTAGCGAGGAAAACACATACGTACCGCCACCTCCGCCCAAGGTCGACGTGGCGCTCCCGATGAAGCAGAGCGTGACCCCTTATCTCGAGGCCACCGGCATTGCCGCGGCGGTGAACACGACGCCCCTGGTTGCGCGCGTCTCGGGCTTCATCCAGGAAATCGATTACAAGGACGGCGACGAGGTCAAGGCCGGCGCCCGGCTGTTCCTGATCGAGCCCGATTCCTACCAGCTGGCGCTTGAGCAAGCCGAGGCCGGGCAGGGTTCATCTGATGCCGCCGCCAAGCAGTCCGGTGCTGACCTAAAGCGGCAGCAGGAGCTGTTGTCCCAGAAAATCATCTCGCAATCGACCGCCGACCAGGCCGCCGCGGCAGCAGACGTCGACATCGCCAAGCAGAAGCAGAGCGCGGTCGACGTCAAACAGGCTCAACTCAATCTGAGCTATACGGAGGTCAAAGCGCCGTTCGCGGGCATCGTCACCTCACGCCAGGTGTCGACGGGGCAGCTCGTCGGCGCCGGCAGCGCCACCACGCTGGCGACCATCGTTCAGACCGCCCCCATTTACGTCAATTTCAACATCTCGGAGCAGGATGTGCTGCGCATTCGCACCGCCATGGCGAAGCGTGGAATGACCGCGCAGGATCTCAAGAAAATACCGGTCGAGGTCGGCTTGCAGAGCGAGACGGGTTATCCCCACGCGGGAACACTGGACTACGCCGCGCCAGAGGTTACCGCTGCCACCGGCACGCTAGCGGTCCGCGCAGTGTTCCCCAATGAAGGCCGGGAACTGCTGCCTGGCTATTTCGTGCGTGTGCGCGTGCCGTTGGGCGTAGAGCCGGACATGCTGCTCGTTCCCGACCGGGCGATCGGTAGCGACCAGAAGGGTCGCTACGTGCTCGTCGCGGGAAAGGACGACGTGGTCGAACAGCGTCCGGTTGAGATCGGCCAACTCGTCGGCGCGTTGCGAGTGATTACCAAGGGTATCGCGGCGGACGACCATGTCCTTGTCTCCGGCCTGCTGACGGCCGTGCCCGGCCAGAAGATCGAGCCGCAAGAAACGAAGCTGGAAGCAGTCGCCACGGACGGCGCAGCGCAATGATCTCCAAATTCTTCATCGAGCGGCCGGTCCTGGCGAACGTAATCGCCATCCTCATGGTCGTCATAGGCGTCATCTCGCTCTTTGCCCTGCCGGTGGCGCAGTATCCCGACGTGGTGCCGCCTACCGTTTCGGTGACGACGCGCTATCCGGGAGCGAGCGCGCGTGCGGTGATCGACACGGTGGCGTTGCCGATCGAGCAGCAGGTTAACGGCGTCGAGGGCATGATCTACATGCAGTCATTTGCTGCATCGGATGGCACCTATAACCTGACCGTCACGTTCGCGATCGGCACCGATCTCGACCAGGCGCAAGTGCGTGTGCAGAACCGTGTGTCCTCCGCGCTCGCGGGACTACCGCAAGCGGTTCAAGTGCAAGGTGTCACCGTTCAGAAGAAGTCGACCTCGATCCTCGAAATCGTCACACTGACTTCGCCGAACGGAGAATATGACAGCCTTTATCTCGCCAACTACGCCACCATCCGGCTGAAGGATGAGCTCTCCCGGCTACCCGGGGCCGGCAATGTCAATGTCTTTGGCGCCGGTCAGTATTCCATGCGCGTTTGGCTCGATCCCGAGAAGATGCAGGCGCGCGGCCTTACCACGCAGGACGTCGTCCAGGCGCTGGGGGAGCAGAGCGAACAGGTCACCGCAGGCCAGATTGGCGCGCCCCCGACGCCCGAGAGCCAGTCCTTCCAGTACACGATCGAGGTGTCCAGCCGCCTTGACGATCCCGATCAGTTCGGCGCCGTGATCGTCAAGACTGGCGCCAATGGCGACATGACGCGCGTGCGCGACGTCGGCCGGGTCGAGCTCGGCGCCCAGACCTATGGGCAGCTCTTCAATCTCGATGGCCAGGAGGCGGCGGGTCTGGCTGTTTTCCTGTCGCCGGGCGCCAACGCGCTCGATGTGGCCGGCAAGGTCGAGACAAGGATGAAGGAGCTGTCGCGCGAGTTCCCGCAAGACCTGGCGTACTCGATCCCCTTTAACACCACGATTTTCGTCAGCCAGGCCATCCACGAGGTCTACAAGACGCTGATCGAAGCTGCCGTCCTCGTGCTCATCGTCATCCTCCTCTTCCTGCAGGATTGGCGGGCGATGCTGGTGCCGGCCACGACTGTGCCGGTGACGATCATCGGGGCGTTTGCGGCGATGGCGGCGCTCGGCTTCACGGTGAATCTGTCGACCCTGTTCGCCATCGTGCTTGCCATCGGCATCGTCGTCGACGACGCCATCGTCGTGGTCGAGGGAGCCGCTCACAATATGGAGCGCGGCATGTCGGGCCACGACGCGGCGATTGCCGCCATGAACGCGCTCTTCGGACCGATCATCGGCATCACCTTGGTGCTGATGGCGGTGTTCCTCCCGGCTGCGTTCCTGCCCGGGCTCACGGGGCAAATGTACGCGCAATTCGCACTTGTGATTGCGGCAACTGCCATAATCAGCGCCATCAACGCGGCCACGCTCAAGCCGACGCAGTGCGCGACCTGGCTGAGGCGTCCGGTGCCGCCGGACCAGCGCAATGTCTTCTTCCGCGGCTTCAACACGATCTACCAGCGCATGGAGAACCGTTATGCCGACCTGATCGGCTCCATGGTGCGTCACAGTGCGGTGATGGGCGTCATTGCGCTGCTGATCATCGGTGCGGCGGGCTATGGCATATCGCGCGTGGCCACCGGGTTCATTCCAATCGAGGATCAGGGTTACCTGCTCGCCGCGGTTCAGCTGCCCGATGGCGCGGCACTGGGCCGTACGCAGGAGACGCTGCAACAGGTTTCGAAGATCGCCAAGGCCACGCCTGGCGTCGATCAGGTCGTGACCATCGCCGGCATCTCGGCACTCGACAATAACTCGACGCTGGCGAACGCCGGCGTTGCCTACATCATCCTCAAGGACTGGAGCTTGCGCGGCAAGAGCGAGGATCTTGCGTCGCTATATGCGACGCTCAACAAAGGTCTGTCCGACATGGATGACGGACGTGTGCTGGTGCTGCCGCCGCCGCCGATCCAGGGCATCGGCAACGCGGCCGGGTTCACCATGCAGGTCGAACTGCGTGACAGCAGTTTTGACCTCCCCAAGCTGCAAGGCGTGGTCGAGGCGGTGACCAGGACCGCGGGGACGCAGTCGGGCATACAGCGCGCGTCGGCACCGTTCCGGGCCAACGTCCCGCAATACGCGGTCGAACTCGATCGCGAGAAGGTGCAAACCCTTGGGCTGACCACGGACCAGGTCTTCCAGACGCTGGCCGGCTATCTCGGCTCGACCTATGTCAGTCAGTTCAACAAGTTCGGGCGGGTGTTCCAGATTTACGTGCAGGGCGATTCACAATTCCGCCTGACGCCGGAGAATATCGGCCGTCTGACTGTGCGCAACCAGAACGGCGACATGATTCCGCTCGGAACGCTGCTGACGGTCACACCAAGCGTCGGCCCGTCGCTGATCAGTCTCTACAATCTTTATCCCTCGGCATCGATCATTGGCGTGCAGGCGCAAGGTTTCTCGTCGGGCGACGCGATCAAGCTGATGGAGGACGTCGCGGCCGACACTCTGCCGCCCGGCGCCGGCTTTGAGTGGACGGCCTTGTCCTTCCAGGAGAAGCTCGTCGGTAACCAGATCTATCTGGTGTTCGGCCTGGCGCTGCTGCTGGTCTATCTGGTGCTGGCAGGCCAGTACGAGAGCTGGCTGGCGCCGATCTCTGTCTTGCTCGCCGCGCCGCTGTCGCTGGTGGGTCCGGTCCTGGTCCTCACCATCGTAGGCGTCGACAACAATCTCTACGTGCAGATCGGCCTGATCCTGCTGATTGCGCTTTCGGCCAAGAACGCCATCCTGATAGTCGAGGTCGCTCGCGAGTTGCGCGCCGCCGGCAGACCGATCGTCGAAGCGGCGATCGAGGCAGCACGAGCGCGCTTCCGGCCCATCCTGATGACGTCCTTCGCGTTTATCCTTGGTGTCGCGCCGCTGGTGGTGGCGACAGGCGCCGGGGCCAGCGCGCGCAAGTCAATCGGCATCACGGTCTTTTCCGGCATGATCGCCTCGACCTGCCTCGCCATTCTCTTCGTGCCTTCCTTCTTCGTCATTCTGCAGCGATTCGAGGAGTGGCGCGCCGCGCGAAAGAGGAGGCGTGAGTACACACCTACACTTCCGGGGTAGCAGTACGACATTATCGCTGCCTGTCACTGGTGCTGGCTCAGGGTCCGTCGTCGCAGATCTCAGCGGGGACGCCGCGTTCGACCGGGTCATTGTCGCCCGACATTGAGACAACGCCTCTGTTCTTGAAACGCGTACGGGAGCCCGTTGCCCGCTCAGGCGGTCTTCGGCGTCACCAGCCCCAGTTCGTCAACCATCGCCTCGCGCATCGAGGGTGCTCATATGAGAACGGAGTTTCTGGGCAACATGTTGCTCAACTCTTCATTGCATCGGGTCGTTGGGGGCCTGCAGGCGCAGTTTAAACCTCATGCATCCAGGGTGCATAGGACATGCCGACGATCGCTCCTTCAATCGTCAGGACTCGGGCGACGGTCTGGCCCCAGGGCTCGGTGCGTGCACCATGGAGCAGGTCATACCCTTTTTCCTGAAGCTCCTGTGCGGCGGCAGCAACGCTGTCTGGGGTTTCGACTTCGAACTCGATACAGGCTTGCGGTATCGGCCGATCCGCCGGCCACTCGCGTGTGCCAAAGCACGCTTCGGCAGCCTGCGAGAGCGGCCATACGCCAAAATGCTTACTGCCGCCGATGCTCTCGCTGAAGTAGTACTCATCGCCCTCGTGGCGCTTGAGCGGCAAGCCCAGCACGTCAATGAAGAGCTTGCGGCTCTCGGCTGGATCCGGCGCAATGATGGCCATACTCGAAATGAACAAGACCTTCATTTTTGGACACTCCATTCTGACGGCAATTCTATTGCTGATTTGGCCAGATCGCGGTGACCGAATCCCGCCTTGGAATCGTGGGAGCGTAACGGCCGCGTGGCGCGACGCGGACACCCCGCTTCAGGCGGTCCTCGGCGTCACCAGCCCCAGTTCGTCAACCATCGCCTCGCGCATGAGAAACTTCTGCGGCTTACCGGTCACCGTCATCGGCAATTCGGTGCGGAAGCGGATGTGGCGCGGGATCTTGTAATGGGCGATCTGGCCGGCGCAAAAGGCCTTGATCTCCTGCTCGGTGGCGATCTGGCCCGGCTTGAGCACGATCCACGCACAAAGCTCCTCGCCGTATTTCGGGTCGGGAATGCCGAAAACCTGCACTTCCCTGACCTTGGGGTGGCGGTAGAGAAACTCCTCGACCTCGCGCGGATAGACGTTCTCGCCGCCGCGTATGACCATATCCTTGACCCGGCCGACAATGTTGCAATAGCCCTCGGCATCGATGGTGGCGAGGTCGCCGGTGTGCATCCAGCCGTCGGCGTCGATCGCCTCGCGGGTTTTTTCCTCGTCGTCCCAATAGCCCTTCATCACCGAATAGCCGCGTGTGCACAGTTCGCCCGGCACGCCGACCGCAACGGTGGCGCCGTCGGCATCGATCGCCTTGACCTCGACATGGGGATGGACGCGGCCGACGGTCGAGACGCGCTTTTCCAGCGGGTCGTCGACGCTGCTCTGGAACGACACCGGGCTGGTCTCGGTCATGCCATAGGCGATGGTCACCTCTGCCATGTGCATCAGCGACACCACCTTCTTCATCACTTCGATCGGACACGGCGAGCCGGCCATGATGCCGGTGCGCAGGCTTGTGAGATCGAAGGACTGGAAATCCGGATGGTCGAGCAGGCCGACGAACATGGTCGGCACGCCGTAAAGGCCGGTGCAGTGCTCGCCCGCCACCGCCTTCAGCGTGGCGCCGGCATCGAACCCCTCGCCTGGGAAGACCATGGTTGCGCCCTTGGTGACGCAGCCGATCGTGCCCATCGACATGCCGAAGCAGTGATAGAGCGGCACCGGGATGCACAGCCGGTCATCGACGGTGAGCCTGATCGCCGAGGTGACGAAATTGCCGTTGTTGACGATGTTGTTGTGGGTCAGCGTCGCGCCCTTTGGCGCGCCTGTCGTGCCTGAGGTGAACTGGATGTTGATGGCATCGCCGGGCTTCAGCCCCTCGGAAATCCGGTCGAGGCTGTCATGTTCGTCGCGCCCGGCCATCGCCAGCACGTCGGCGAAATTGAACATGCCGGGCGAATTCTCCTCGCCCATGCGGATGACGATCTTCAGCGCCGGCAGTTTCTTCGCGTCGAGCTTGCCCGGTGTCGCCGTTGCGATCTCCGGCGCCAGCGTCTCGATCATGCCGAGATAGTCGGAGCTCTTGAATTTGACGGCCGTGACCAGCGCTCGGCAGCCGACCTTGTTCAGCGCATAATCCAGCTCGGTCAGCCGGTAGGCCGGGTTGATGTTGACCAGGATCAGGCCGATGCGTGCGGTGGCGAATTGCGTCACCAGCCATTCCCAGCGGTTGGGCGACCAGATGCCGACGCGGTCGCCTTTTGCCAGGCCAAGCGCCAGGAAGCCTGCGGCCAGGGCGTCCACCGTGTCTGAAAGTTCGCTCCAGGTGAAGCGCTTGTCCTGGTCGACAAAGACGGCGGCATCGAGCGTACCGTATTTGCTGACGGTATCGGAAAGCAGTGCCGGGATGGTCTGCTGCAGCAGCGGCGTGGTGCGCTCGCCCGACACATGCGCCCGGCCGTCGACCGGCGCGACAAACGAGGCGCCATTGCGCGGGCGGCGGCCACGCAGGTTGGTGGCATTCTTCAACTCGTCGAGATTGATCGGCATCGCCGTCTCCTCCGCAGACGAGGCCGAGTCTATCAGCCTGCCGGGGTGGTGGAAATCCCGTTGATGGTTAAGGAGCGCCATCCCTCCCCCTCGAGGGGAGGGTGGACAGCCGCCGAAGGCGGATGGACGGGTGGGGTCGTTGCGGCAGTGCTCGACGTGAGACGACCCACCCGCCTCGCTTCGCGAGGCACCCTCCCCTCAGGAGGGAGGGAAGGCACCCATCTTCGCCGTTATATCTCGCAGGACTGCCTCGTCGGCCGCCGCTCGCGTCTTCCGCGACGCGACAAGGCAGGCCTGCGAGCGCAGGATGACGCCGTCGGCCAGCACCTTCAGATGATTGGCGCGCAGCGTCGAGCCTGACGTGGTTATGTCGACGACGACATCGGCCAACCCCGCCGCCGGCGCGCCCTCAGTGGCGCCCAGGCTCTCGACGATGCGATAGACCTGGATGCCGTGCTTTTGCGAAAAGAACTGCTGCGTCAGCCGCCAGTATTTGGTGGCGATCCTGAGCCGCCTGCCGTGGCGCTGGCGGAAATCGGCGGCGACATCGTCGAGATCGGCCATCGTATCGACGTCGAGCCAGATGTCGGGCACCGCCACCACGACATCGGCATTGCCGAAACCGAGGCGGGCGACAATCTCCGCATGCGCCTCCCAGTCGGCGAGGCTTTCGCGCAACAGATCCTCGCCGGTGATGCCGAGGTCGACCGAGCCCTGGCCGATCTCACCTGATATTTCGGACGCCGACAGGAACGCCACCTCGACGGCTTCGACGCCTTCGATGCGGGCGCGGTATTTGCGCTCGTCGCCGGGCAGGCTGACGGCAAGCCCGGCCTTGGCCATCACCTCCAGCGCCTGCTCCTTGAGCCGGCCCTTCGACGGGATCGCCAGCGTGATCATTGCGCCTTCTCCCGCAGCGCTTCGATACGGTCGAGCCAGACGGAAAAGCCGACGCCGGGGATCGGCGTTTTCGCGCCGAGCAGCGTCAGCAAGCGGTCGTAGCGGCCGCCGCCGGCCAGCGGCCGGTCGCCGTTTTCCGCCGCGATCTCGAAGACCAGGCCGGTGTAGTAGTCGAGCGGACGGCCGAAGGCGGCATCGTAGCGGATTTTTGCCGCGGGCAGGCCAAGAGATTCGATCGATTTTGCACGTGCAGAAAAATTGTCCAGCGCCGCGCCAAGCGAAAGACCGACGCCGGCCGCAAAGGATTCGAGCGCCAGTGCGGCGCCGTCAAGCGCCACGTCGATCGCCAGAAAATCCTTCAGCGCCGAAAACGCCTCGTTCGATAGCCTGACGCTGCGCAATTCGGCCTTCTCGATCAAGCGTCGCGCAATGTCGGTCGGCGAGCGCCCGGCAGACGCCGACAGACCCGCTTGCTCCATGCCGCCGGCGATATGCGATGAGAGCGCTTCCAGATCGCCGTCGAGGACAAGGGCAGCGACCGGGCCGGCGAGTTGGCCATTGCGCGGCGGGTTGGCGAGGTCGGCAAGCGCTGCCTCCAGCATCGCCGCCGAACCGAAGGCGCGCGCCAGTCGCATACGCCAACCGCGCGGCAGGCCGAGCGCAGCGAGTACGGCCTCGAATATGGTCTGGTCGCCGAGCGTGATCGCCAGTGCCTGGTCCGGCAGCACCAGCGAAAGCAGCGCATGCGCATCGGCCAGCGAACGGGCATCGGCGGCGGCCGTGTCGCGATCGCCGAGATCCTCGATGCCGGCCTGGAAAAACTCATTGCCGCCCTCGCGGCGCTGGCGAAACACCTCGCCGAGATAGGAATAGCGGCGCGGCGTGCCGGCCTGGCTGGCAATGTGGTCGAGGCAGACCGGAATGGTGAATTCGGGCCGCAGGCAAAGCGTCTGGCCCGTCTCGCTTTCGGTGAGGAAAATGCGGCGGCGCAGATCCTCTCCCGCCATGTCGAGGAACGGGTCGGCCGGCTGCAGCACCGCGACTTCCACCGCATGGGTGTTGCGCGCGGCGAAGAGCTTGGCGATGTCTGATGCGATGGCGGGATATCGGGAGGTCATGAAACGCCACCTTCCCTTCTCCCCTTGTGGGAGAAGGTGGATTGGCGCGTAGCGCCAAGACGGATGAGGGGTGCTGGAAGAAATGAGGCGTCGGCGCTCCCTGGAACACCCCTCATCCGACCGAGCGGAGCCTGTCCTCGGGCTTGCCGGAGGCAAGACCCGTGGGCTCGGCCACCTTCTCCCACAAGGGGAGAAGGGAAGACTGGCGTCCTACTTGCCACGCGCCCGCTCCTCCGCCTGCGCCGCAAGTATCTTCCTCACCTCGGCGACCAGCTCGCTTTCCGCCGCCGTCACCTGCGCCGGCCGTGCAGCGCGCCATTCGGCGTTGTCGGCGATTTCAGCCGACATGCGGGCGCCTTCGATCAGATCCTTGATCTGCACCTCGCCTTTGGCGCGCTCGTCGCCACCCTGGATGATGGCGACCGGGCTGCCGCGGCGGTCGGCATATTTGAGCTGCGCCTTCATGCCGGCGCCGCCGAGATACATTTCGGAGCGGATGCCGGCGGCACGCAGTTCGGCCACCATCTTCTGGTAGCGGCCGAGGCTGTCCGTATCCTTGTCCATGGTGAGCACGACGACCGGTGCGATCACATCTGACGTATCGAGCTTGCCGAGGTTCTTCAGCGCCGTCATCAGCCTGGAGACGCCGATGGAAAAGCCGGTCGCCGGCACCGGCTCGCCGCGGAAGCGCGAGACAAGGCCGTCATAACGGCCACCACCGCCGACCGAACCGAAGCGCACGATTCTTCCCTCTTCGTTGGGGATTTCCGCCAGCAGCTCGGCTTCGTAGACCGGACCGGTGTAATATTCGAGGCCACGAACGACCGAGGGGTCGATGCGAATGCGGTCCGGACCATAGCCGGCAGCTAGGACAAGCGCCTCAATCTCTTTGAGTTCAGCAAATCCCGCTTCGGCCGTGGGGTTGGCCTCAAGTGCCCCGCTCCATTTCCCTACATGGTTTTTGAGCCCAGCCTCAACGTGTTGGCTATGAAGAATGACGGCGACAACGAACTCTGCTTGAACCTCGTCCAGTCCAGCACCCTTGGTGAAATCCCCCTCGCCTTCCTTACCGCCGTCCCAACGACCTTCGCCCAGCAAAAGCTTGACGCCTTCCGGACCAAACTTATCCAGCTTGTCGATAGCCCTCAGCACCTGCAGCCGGCGGCCGACGTTCTCGTCGCCACCGAGGCCGATCGCCTCGAGCACGCCGTCGAGCACCTTGCGGTTGTTGACCCGGATGACGTAGTCGCCGCGCTTGATGCCGAGCGCTTCCATCACGTCGGCCATCATCATAGCCATCTCGGCGTCGGCGGCAACGCCCGGCGTGCCCACAGTATCGGCGTCGAACTGCATGAACTGGCGGAAGCGACCGGGGCCGGGCTTCTCGTTGCGAAACACCCAGCCGGAGCGGTAGCTGCGATAGGGTTTCGGCAGACGCTCAAAGTTTTCAGCGACAAAACGGGCCATCGGCGCAGTCAAATCGTAGCGCAGCGACAGCCACTGGTCGTCGTCGTCCTGGAACGAGAATACGCCCTCGTTCGGCCGATCCTGATCGGGCAGGAATTTGCCCAGCGCATCGGTGTATTCGATCAGCGGCTGGTCGACCGGCTCGAAGCCGTAAAGCTCATAGACCGCGCGAATCGTCGCCATCATCTTCTCGACGGCACGGATGTCGTCGGCGCCGCGGTCGACAAGCCCGCGCGGCAGCCGCGCTTTCATCTTTTCCGATTTGTCGGCCATGGCATGGGTCTTTTTGCTAAGTAAAAACTGACTTATTTCGAGTGGGCGTGTCCTAACCGATGGGGCTTGGCGCGGCAAGGGTTTGCTCCCTGCCTTCTCCCCGTGTGGGAGAAGGTGGCCGAGCCCACGGGTCTTGCCTCCGGCAAGCCCGAGGACAGGCTCCGCTCGGACGGATTAGGGGTGCTCCAGCTTGGCATCGACCGCGCTCCGTCCAACACCCCTCAACCGTCTCGGCGCTACGCGCCGATCCACCTTCTCCCACAAGGGGAGGAGGAAAAAGCTGAAACAATTCCGCCATAAGCGCGGCATCGTGCCGACACAATCGCAGCCGATAAAGCGCGCCGAAACAAAGGGTTCGGGCCATGACCACGGCACGGAAATTCGACATTATCGACAGCGGCGCCCGCGAGCTGCCCCGGCTGCGGCCGACCGATCATCATGCACCGAGAACTGCAGCCCAAATGGCGGGACCATTCGAGGTTGCCGCAGACAAGCGTACGGGACCGACCATGCGCGATGCGCTGATAACTGGCCTGCTGGTCATCTATCCGGCCTTCGCCACGTTGGCAGCCATCGTCGCCGGGCTCTTTCTGGCCGGCGCCGGCGGCGTTTGAGTTTTTGAGCGCCCCTTGCCTTCTCCCCGTGTGGGAGAAGGCAAGAAGGATGCTACTTCGGCCGCTTGAACGCCTTGCGCTCCGCCTCGACCTGCTCGCGGCAGACGCAGCCCTCCAGATGGTCGTTGACCAGCCCCATGGCCTGCATGAAGGCGTAGACGGTGGTCGGGCCGACAAAGCTCCAGCCGCGCTTTTTCAATTCCTTCGAAATCCGCACCGAGACCGCCGTGGTCGGGTTGGCGCGCAGATGGGCGAGATCGACGATTTCGGGCCGTTCGTCCGGGCCGGGTTCGAATTTCCAGAACCAGACCGCCAGCGAACCGGCCTCGTCGGCCAGTTCACGGGCGCGCTTGGCGTTGTTGATGGTCGAGACGATCTTGCCGCGGTGGCGGATGATGCCGGCATTGCCGAGCAGGCGCTCGACATCCTCGTCGGTAAAGGCGGCGATCTTGTCGACATCGAAGCCGGCGAACGCCTCGCGGAAGTTCTCGCGCTTGCGCAATATGGTCAGCCAGGACAGGCCCGATTGAAAGCCTTCGAGACAGATCTTTTCGAACAGCCTGCGGTCGTCGGTGACCGGCCGGCCCCATTCATGATCGTGGTAGTGCAGATAATCCGGCAGATTGCCGTGCCAGAAGCAGCGCGCGATACCATCGGGGCCGGCGAGCAGGCCTGTCTTCTCATCCATGGCGGAATTCCATTCGTTAATGCGCCTCAGCGCTGCCTTTACCGCGGCTTTACCAGATTCCTGAACCGGCCGGTAACCACACCGAAAGCTTTACTGACAATGGAGCATTTTACGCATTCCGATTCATGTTTCGGTTGCTGCTCCGCGCCCAATGTCCGCGAACCGGGGACGCTTTTGCGCCCGGCGTGTTCGACGATCAAGGTGCGTTCCGATGAAGACATTTTTGTTCCCGCTGCTCGGCGCCGCAGCCGTGCTGGCCACTGCCGCTACATCCTCCAGCGCCAACGACCGCTATGCTGACAGGCCGCCGGTGATGGTGAGCCCCGACCTTTCGGCGCCCTGGGTGCTGCAGCTTGGCCGCGCGCCGGGCATCGTCCGCCAGAACCGGCAAGAGATGCAAAAGCCGCAGCGCCGTTCTCAACGGCAGGCGCAACCGGCTCAGCTGCACACGGCGGCGATGCAGGCGCCGGCCAAGAAGCGCCTGGTGGCGCGCCCGCAGATCAACCCGATCTACCTGCCGCAGGAAGTCGCCTATGACGGTCCGGAGAAGCCGGGCACGATCGTCATCGATACGAGGGAGAATTTTCTCTACCTGGTCGAGAACAACGGCAAGGCGCGGCGCTATGGCGTCGGCACCGGCAAGCCGGGCTTCGAATGGGCCGGCACTCACAAGATCAGCAACAAGCGCGTGTGGCCGGACTGGCGCCCGCCAGCGGTGATGATCGCCCGCGAGGCCGCCAAGGGCCGCTATCTGCCGACCTATCTTGCCGGCGGCATGGAAAACCCGCTCGGCGCGCGCGCGCTTTATCTCGGCTCGACGGAATACCGCATCCACGGCACCAACCAACCCTGGACGATCGGCGGCGCGGTGTCGTCCGGCTGCATTCGCATGCGCAACGAGGACGTCGTCGACCTCTATGAGCGGGTCGATGTTGGCACGACGGTTGTGGTGATGTAATCTGCAGTTGATTTTATCGTCGAGTCTGTCCAGAAGACTCTGGATCATCGGATACGGGGGACGGGCCGTGTGGGGATGCGGTCAGTCACGAAAGGGCAGCGCGGTTTGCCGCGCTGCCCTTTTTGTTTCTGGGAAACGATAGGATCAGGCTTGGCGGGATCAGGCTTGGCCGGTACGTCGCGCCAGAGGTATGGCGGTTCGCATTCTCGCTGCCATTCTTCTCGTTATTTTGCTATGTCGGCTGCAACGCTTCCAGACAAAGGCCTATCTCCATGTCCCTGTCCGATGACAGCCGCTATCTCAAAGGCGGCCCGGTCGCCCAACGCATCATCGCCTCCGTGCGCGAGGATGCGGCGATCGCCACCGCCGAGGGTTTTCCGCCCAAACTGATATCGATTACCGTCGGCGACACGGCTGCGGTCGATGTCTATGTGCGCAACCAGCGCGCCAAGGCGGCATTGGCCGGCATCGATTTCGAGGAAAGACGGTTTGCCGCCGATATCACCGCCGGCGAACTGGAAGCAGCGATCCATGGCCTGAATGCCGATCCGCGCGTCACCGGTATCATCATCCAGCGGCCGGTGCCGGCGCATATCCCGATCAAGATCCTTCAGGCGGCGGTGCATCCGCTCAAGGATGTCGAGGGCATGCATCCGGCTTCGATCGGCAACATCGTCTACAACCAGCTCGACCTCGCGCCGTGCACGGCGGCCGCCTCGGTCGAACTGCTCAAGGAAACCGGTCTCGATCTCAAGGGGCTCGAGGTCGTCATCGTCGGCCACTCCGAGATCGTCGGCAAGCCGATCGCCTTCCTGCTGATGAGCGAGGGCGCGACAGTGACGGTCTGCCATCACATGACGCGCTCGGTGGCTGCTCATGCGCGCCGCGCCGATGCGCTGTTCGTCGCGGTCGGCAGGCCGCGGCTGATCAAGGCCGACATGGTCAAGCCGGGTGCAGCCGTCATCGACATCGGCATCAATGCCGAGACAGGACCGGACGGGGAGAGCCGCATCGTCGGCGACGTCGACGCCGAGAGCGTCAAGGAGGTGGCGTCATGGATCACGCCGGTGCCAGGCGGCGTCGGCCCCATCACAGTGGCGATCCTTTTGCGCAACACGATGGTAGCGCTCAGCCGGCAACGCGCGCGCTACCAGGCGACCTACGGGACGGCGGAGAGGCTCGCGGCGGAGTAGCTGGTGGCGTCACGTGTATTGCGGCAGATGGCATGTGATCCGGCTATCCTCATCCCAAAAGACGTAAAGCATCCCACCGCTGCCCCAGCACAAGCCGGCGAGTGAATCGAACTGAAGAAGAAATTTCATTTTCCGGTCCGTTCCGGGAACGACTGGAAACTGGGGCCCCTGAATCCATGAGGGCAGCCCGCCAAGCCGAAACAGGTTTTGCCTTGAATTGCTTATCCCGTACGACTGCCTGAGCCATCGCTGCGGCGTCGGCGCCAGACGGGCGATGCTCTCCTTGGTCGCTCGTTCGGAAGCGAAGTCATCGGAGGAATGGAACGGCGCGATCGGTGTCGGCACCCCGGCGGCGTTATGGGAATAGTAGGTCGGCTCGAGAGACCCCTCGCAAGTTTCAAGGCGGAGCCGAGGAAATGCGCCTCTTTGCCCTCCAAGATCGTTCAAGGTGACGAGATGCACCAGCCTGTTGCCGCAAGCCGGACAGGTGGCCATCCCCTCGCCGCCAACCGCAAATGACGGTCCTGCCTCCGGCAGGTGCCAGGTGGGATGGTTGCGATGCGTCGGAAACGACATGTCGCTCGGAGCGCCCTCCTCAAAGATGAAGTGATGGCACGCGGGCGGCGAATGAGGATCATCATGCGTCAGCCAGTCTGCGAAATCGGGAATGTCGCCCAAGGTGCTGGCTGGCAACAATTCCGGCGCCTGCAAGGCGACGTGAGCAACCAGATCCTCGACGTCTATTTCGCGTTTCACTTTTCCTTGCAGAAAAAATGCCAGGCGGGCCAAATGCGTGTCGTCGAGAAACGAAATCACGTCGTCAATCAGATTGGTCTGGTGAACGTCGGCTTCGACTGCTGCCTTTATCAGCTCAAATAGGAATTCGGACCCGTCCTTGAGATGCAGAGCGATGATTGTCTGGCATTCGCTATAGCGGGCCTGGATCGTCGTGCGCGACCCGTCCGATAGCAACCGAACGATGGTTTCAATCTCTTCGGACTCTGAATCGAGCACTTCTGCATTCTCATTAGTAGGTGGGCCGCAGTCAACTCATTCTTGGTGGTTCGCCACCATAGGCCCAGTCGAGCAGTTTTATCGTGTGCACCACCGGCAGCTTCGCAGCCGAGGCGATCTGGGTGATGCAGCCGATGTTGCCGGTGGCGACGATTTCTGCACCCGTCGCCTCGATATTCCTGACCTTGCGGTCACGCAGCTGAGCCGAAATCTCGGATTGCAGGATGTTGTAGGTGCCGGCCGAGCCGCAGCACAAATGCCCCTCGCGCGGTTCGCGCACGATGAAGCCGGCTTTGGCCAGAAGCTCCTTCGGCTGGCGGGTGATTTTTTGGCCGTGCTGCATCGAGCAGGCGGAGTGATAGGCGACGATCGTGCCGGGCTTGCGCACCGGCTCGGGCAGGTCGAGGCTCACGAGATATTCGGTGATGTCCTTGGCCAGCGCCGACACCCGCGCCGCCTTTTCGGCATAGGCCGGATCGAGGCGCAGCATGAAGCCGTAGTCCTTGATCGTGGTGCCGCAGCCGGACGCGGTGATGACGATGGCATCCAGCCCGCCCTGGTCGATCGCGCGTGTCCAGGCGTCGACATTGCGCCTGGCCGAGGCAAGGGCTGCCTCCTCGCGCCCCATGTGATGGACCAGCGCGCCGCAGCAGCCCTCGCCCTCAGGAACCACGACATCGACGCCGAGCCGCGTCAGCAGCGCGATCGTCGTGTCGTTGATGGCGGGATCCAGCACGGATTGTGCGCAGCCGGTGAGAATGGCGACGCGGCCGTTTTTTGTTGCGCCCTGCCCGGCATGGATGCCCGGCGAAGCCATTGGCGAGGCCGCGGGAATCGACGCCGGGGCGAGCTTGAGCATCGCGCCCAGCGGCATCAGCGCCTGGATCTTTTCGAACAGACCGGCGAATGGCTGCGCGAGCCTCGCCAGCTTGAGCGCAGCGCGAAAGCGCGAGGGATAAGGCAGGACCAAGGCCAGCATGGCGCGCGTCAGCCGATCGGGCAGCGGGCGCTTGTACGTCTCCTCGATATGGGCGCGGGCATGGTCGACCAGATGCATGTAGTTGACGCCTGACGGGCAGGTTGTCATGCAGGCGAGGCAGGACAGGCAGCGGTCGATATGGGTGACGATCTCCTTATCGGCGGGGCGGCCGTTCTCCAGCATATCCTTGATCAGGTAGATCCGCCCGCGCGGCGAATCCAGCTCGTTGCCAAGCGTCACATAGGTCGGACAGGTGGCCGTGCAGAAGCCGCAATGCACGCATTTGCGCAGGATCTTTTCCGATTCCGCGACATGCGGATCGGCAAGCTGGGCAGCTGAGAAATTGGTCTGCACGCAAAAAGTCCTTACCGTTTGAGCATGATCTTTTCCGAAAACCGGTTCCCACTTTTCGGGATCATGCTCTACAATCCGAGGAACCAACTTTCCGGGTCTTTGACCGCCTCGCCACGCTGCAGCGCCTGCAGGCCGAGAATGCAGCGGGCGATGAACCAGACGACGACGGCGAAAATCAGCACGACGCCTATCGCCACCATCATCAGCACAACCGAAATCAGCGCATAAAGCAGGCCGATCCAGAAAGTGCGGATCAGGAATGTGTAGTGGCTCTCGACGAAGCCGCCAGCCTTGCCGCGGTTGATATAGGTCAGGACGATGCCGACAATACCGGTGACGCCGATGACGAGGCTGGCGAGATAAAGGATGTAGATGACCAGTGCGTTGGTCGAACCCGGCTCCAGCCAGCGGTCGGTCTGGCGCGGTGCGGGCTTTTTTGAATCAGCCGGGCCTGAATCAGCCGGGCCTGGATTGATGTCGCTCATGATGCTGCTCCCTCGGTTGCCGGGCCAAGAGTAGCAGAGCTTGCCGCCGCCGCCATACGGCCGGGATTGAGGATATTCTTGGGATCGAATTCGGCTTTGAGCCTGGCCGACAACGCTGCCAGTTGCGGCGCCTGCGGCTCGAACACCGGCACAGCGGCGCGATGCGAAGGGGCGGCGCGCACCAGCGTCGCATGGCCGCCGCCATACTGCCTCAGCAGTCCGCGCAGAAGATCGGCTTCGGGATCGCCATGCTCCATGCGCAGCCAGATCAGTCCGCCCTGCCAGTCATAAAAGGCATCGACGGCCGCCTGCATGCGCAGCGCCAGCACCATCTGGTGGCCTTGCGCCGGCGCCATCGACACGCGCCACACCGGCTTTTCGCTGCCGTCGGCAAACGGCGCACAATCGCGGATATCGAGCCAGACGGAGCGCGAGATCTCGCCCGAAATTTCCTTGAACGGCCCGGCTTTTCCGAGCAGGTCTTTCAGCGCGGCGATGCGGTAGGCAACAGACGGACCGAAGCCCTCGACGCGCAGCAATGTCGCCGCGGCGCTGCCGAGACTGCCGCCGGCGACCCGTGCGGCAACGCGTTCGGGAAGATGGGCAGCGCTCGACACTTCGGCGCTGGAGCCGAGCGCCAGCGCCATGGCGGCAGCGGCATGATCGTCAAGCAGGCCGCGCAAAGCGAGCGTGACTTCGGTCTCGGCTGATGGCAGCACCTTGAAGGTGACGTCGGTGAGGACGGCAAGCGTGCCCCAGCTGTTGGCCATGAACTTGGAGAGGTCGTAGCCGGTGACGTTCTTGACCACGCGACCGCCCGACTTGAACGCCTCGCCCCGACCCGAAACCGCTGCTATGCCAAGAATATGGTCGCGCGCCGACCCCGCCTTCAGCCGGCGCGGGCCGCAAAGGTTCGCAGCCAGCACGCCGCCGATCGTGCCTTTTCCCTTTTCGCCGCCGAGCAGCGGGCCATAGTCCAGCGGCTCGAAGGCCAGCTGCTGGCCGTTTTCGGCGAGCAGTCTTTCGATCTCGGCCAGCGGCGTGCCGGCCTTGGCCGACAGCACCAGTTCGGCCGGCTGGTAGAGCATGACACCGGAAAGTTTCGACAGATCGAGCGTGTGTTCGGTCTGCAGCGGACGGCCGATGCCGCGCTTGGAGCCATGGCCGATGATTTCGAGCGGCGATTCTTCCGCGGCAGCCCAGGCGACGGTGGCGAGGGTTTCGGCGGCGCTGGACGGGGTGAAGGTGGTCATGGGACCGACGCGCCATTTGCAAATTCGGGAACGCCGCGTTCCTTCGCGCCCCCCTCTGTCCTGCCCTCTTTGCCAAAACTTGGCATCTCCCCCTCAAGGGGGGAGATCAGATGTCGCGACTGGCTTCGCCAATCTTCAACGTTGAAAGAAGGGTGAGGCGCGCGAGCTGCCAATCTCCCCCCTTGAGGGGGAGATGTCCGGCAGGACAGAGGGGGGTGTTCAAGCGCCAACGTACCCACTCAAAACCTCGGAATGTCCGGAAACGCCGTCTGGCCGCGATGCACGTGCATGCGTCCGAGCTCGGCGCAGCGCCGCAGCTGCGGAAACACCTTGCCCGGATTGAGCAGATGGTTGGGGTCGAAAGCGCATTTGACCCGCATCTGCTGGTCGAGGTCGATCTGGTTGAACATTTCCGGCATCAGGTCACGCTTCTCCACCCCCACGCCGTGCTCGCCGGTCAGCACGCCGCCGACCTTGACGCAGAGCCGCAAAATGTCGGCGCCGAAACTTTCCGCCTTGTCGAGCTCGCCCGGCACATTGGCGTCATAGAGGATGAGCGGATGCAGATTGCCGTCGCCGGCATGGAAAACATTGGCGACGCCGAGCCCGTATTTTTCGGAGAGTTCGCGCATGCCGTGCAGCACCCGCGGCAGTTCCTTGCGCGGGATGGTGCCGTCCATGCAGTAATAGTCTGGCGAAATGCGGCCGACCGCCGGAAAGGCAGCCTTGCGGCCGGCCCAGAAGCTCAGCCGCTCCTGCTCCGATTGCGAGATGCGGCATGTGGTCGAGCCGTTCCTATAGGCGATCGCCTCAACCAGGCCGATCAAATGATCGACCTCGACGCCCGGCCCGTCGAGTTCGACGATCAGCAGCGCCTCGACATCCATGGGATAGCCGACATGGACGAAATCCTCGGCCGCGTGGATCGCCGGGCGGTCCATCATCTCCATGCCGCCCGGGATGATGCCGGCGCCGATGATGTCGGCGACGCATTGGCCGCCCTGCTCGCTGGTCGGGAAGCCGATCAGCAGCGCGCGCGCCGTCTCCGGCTTCTTCAGTATGCGCACGGTGACCTCGGTGACGACGCCGAGCAGCCCTTCGGAACCGGTCATCACCCCGAGCAGGTCGTAGCCTTCCGCATCGAGATGCTTGCCGCCGAGCCGCACCACCTCGCCGTTCATCAGCACCATCTCGATGCCGAGCACATTATTGGCGGTGAGGCCGTATTTCAGGCAATGCACGCCGCCGGAATTCTCCGCGACATTGCCGCCGATCGAGCAGGCGATCTGGGAGGATGGATCGGGGGCGTAATAAAAGCCCTCCTGCTCGACGGCGGTGGTGATGCCGAGATTGGTGACGCCCGGCTGGGCGACGACGATGCGGTTGGGAAAATCGATCTCGAGAATGCGGTTGAACCTGCTCATCACCAGCAGCACGGCGTCTTCCAGCGGCAGCGCGCCGCCGGACAGAGAGGTGCCGGAACCGCGCGGCACAACGCGGATGTTGCGGTCGTTGCAATATTTCAGCACGCGCGAGACCTGCGCCACCGTTTCGGGCAGCACCACGACCAGCGGCAATTGCCGATAGGCGGTGAGGCCGTCGCTCTCGAAGGCGCGCATCGAATTGGTCGCTTCGACGACGCCCTCGCCGGGCACGATAATGCGCATATCGGCGACGATCTCGTCGCGCCGGCGCATCGTGGCGTCGTCTGGCTTCGGCATCAGCAGGCCGGACATCAACAGTCTCCTTCGATCGACTGGTAAAAATCTTTTACCAGCGGCAGGCGCCTGTTGCAAATCCTGCTTTGGCCGAAATCGGAGCCGACACCTGCACCGCCTTCCGCGGCGACAATCTGCCGCTGCAGTTTTACCCTCTCCCTTGTTTGGACCGGGACATCGCGAACAGGTGTGCGAGGACATCGCGAACAGTTTGGCGCGCTTTGCGCCGGGAGGTTCGAGATGCCATTCGAGGACACGAGCGCGATGTCCCGGTCCAAACACCCCCTTGTGGGGAGGGTCGCGAACGAAGTGAGCGGGTGGGGGTCGGCGAGAGGGACGCGCTTTATGAGCATCCCCACCCCGTTTCGCAAACTTCGCTTCGCTCAGCTTGCTCGCCGACCCTCCCCACAAGGGGGAGGGTAAGGCTTTTACTCCGCTGCCTGCTTGGCGGGTTCGGAGTGCAGGCGGCGCACACGGCGCACGCCCCACCAGACCAGCAGGATGGCGAGCGGCACCGAGGCGGCGGTGACGACCTCGGGCGCGAAGGCATGGCCGAAGATCGAGGCACCCTTGGCGACGTAGCCGATCAGGCCGACGACATAATAGGAGACGGCGGCGACCGAGAGCCCTTCCACCGTCTGCTGCAGCCGCAATTGCAGGCGGGCGCGATTGTTCATCGACGCCAGCAGATCGCGGTTCTGCTTCTCGACCTCGACGTCGACCCAGGTGCGCAGCAGCGTGGTGGCGCGGGTGAGCTTCGTCGACAGATTGGCCTGACGCTCCTCGACCGAACGGCAGGTGCGCATGGCTGGGGCGACGCGGCGCTGCAGGAATCCGCCCCAGGTGTCGTAACCGGGCACCGCCTCTTCTTCCAGCGCCTCCAGCCGTTCGCGGACGATGCCGTCATAGGCGCGGCTGGCGCCGAAGCGATAGAGGCTGGAGGCTGCATCGGCCTCCAGTTCGGCGGCAAGCTCGGTCAGGTCGGCAAGCAGCGTCTGGTTGTCGCGGGTTTCGGCGACTTTCATTTCCAGTGTGGTCTGTGCCAGCCTGTCCTCAATGCGGCGCGCGCGACCGGACAGCATCAGCGCCAGCGGCAGGCCAAGCATGGCCAGCGTGCGGTAGGTTTCGATATCGATCAGCCGTTGCGCCAGCGCGCCGGTGCGTGCCGGCGTCAGGCCGCGGTCGAGCACCAGCACGCGGGTCATGCCGTCACCGTCCTGGCGGAAATCGGTGACGATGGCGGCGTTGCCGCGCTCGACCAGCGAATAGCACAGGCTGGTCGGGTCGAAGCCGGCGATCAGCCTTTCGCTCGCCTGCGTCCATTTGCGGATTTCGAGTCTGATGCCGGAAATCACCGTTCCCGGCGGCGAAAACCCGTTGCCGAAAGGCGAACCTTCCTGGCGCTGGCCGCTCTCCGAGAGCGGTCCTTCCCACAGATAGGTGGAGAATTCCGTGTGCCGTTCCCAGCGCAGCGAGCCCTTGCCCCACTTCATCGCGTGGTGGCGGGCATGAGGGTCAGGCACGGCGATGCCGAGGCGCCGCGACAATTCGGAAAGCACGGCTTGGTCGACGCCGGACCCAGCTTCGGTCATGAACGAAAGCTGCACCAGCACGCGCGGTTTCTCGACCAGCGGATGCGGACGGGCGTGAACCTCGCCGAGCGCGCCAGGCCGTCCCTCATGCGCGGGAAAGCCCATGACGCTGCCCTCGACGCGCGGCTGAAATTCGAGATTGGACGGGTCATCTGCCACGGCTGGTCCCCCGGGCTCGGTGCACTCGCGTCCCTCTAGAGCCAATTGCCGGGGGACGCAAACGACAAGTTAGCCGAAAGCGATATGCCTCGACGGGGCTGGACCCGGCCAAGCGGGCGAATTGGATAAATAATTTGACCAGTTGCTGACGCTGGCTTTATCTTGCGCGTCACCGGTTCAATCCCCAGGCATCCTCGTTGAGCGACATTTTCTCCAGGATCGAGCATTCCCGCACCGCCGACGAGGTGGTGCAGCAGATCGAGAGTCTGATCCTCGAAGGCGTTCTGCGCACCGGCGACAGGCTGCCGGGAGAACGCGAGCTGGCGCGCCGGTTCGAGGTGTCGCGGCCGATCCTGCGCGATGCGCTGAAGGCGCTGGAGGGGCGCGGGCTTTTGACCACGCGGCCAGGCGGCGGCACCCATGTCGCCGACGTCATCGGCCAATTGTTCACCAAGCCGGTGACGGACCTGATATCCATGCACCGCAAGGCGGCGACCGACTATCTGGAATACCGCCGCGAGATCGAGGCGGTGGCGGCCGAGTATGCGGCGCGGCGCGTCACATCAGACGACCTGGCGCTGCTCGACCGCATCATGGCGCGCATGGACGAGGCGCACCGGACCGGCAATTTCGACGACGAGGCGGAAGTCGACGTCGAGTTCCACCACGCGATCTGCGAATGCGCGCACAACATCATCCTGTTGCACACGCTGCGCTCGTGCTACCGGCTGCTGTCGGAGGGCGTCTTCCAGAACCGGCTCCTGGTGTTCAACGTGCCGGGCGCGCGCGAAGCGCTGCTCTCGCAGCACCGGGCGATCTACGCGGCGGTGAAGGCCGGCGATCCGGCGGCCGCGCGGCAAGCGGCGATGGACCACATCACCCATGTCGAACGCACCATGGCCGAGGCCGAGCGCAGCGGCGACTGGCAACGTGTGTCGCGGCTGAGGCTGATGCAGCGCTCCGAAGCCGCCGACAGCGAGCCGGCAAGAAAACGCTCGTGAGAGCCGGCTAAGAATTACGACGAATTAACGAACAATCAGCGGGAAGCCCATGAGCATGATCCTTACCATCGCCGATCTCAAGGACCTGGCGCGCCGCCGCGTGCCGAAGATGTTCTTCGACTATGCCGATTCCGGTGGATGGACCGAAAGCACCTACCGGGCCAACGAGGAGGATTTCCAAAAGATCAAGTTCCGCCAGCGCGTGATGGTCGACATGAGCAACCGCTCGCTGGAATCGACCATGATCGGCGAGAAGGTGGCGATGCCGGTGGCGCTGGCGCCGACCGGCATGACCGGCATGCAGCACCCCGACGGCGAGATGCTGGCGGCGCAGGCGGCGGAGGAATTCGGCGTGCCGTTCACGCTGTCGACGATGAGCATCTGCTCGATCGAGGATGTTGCATCAGTGACCAAGAAGCCGTTCTGGTTCCAGCTCTATGTGCTGCGCGACAAGGATTTCGTCCTCAGTCTCATCGACAGGGCGAAGGCGGCGAAGTGCTCGGCGCTGGTGCTGACGCTCGACCTGCAGATCCTCGGCCAGCGCCATAAGGATATCCGCAACGGGCTTTCGGCGCCGCCGCGCTTCACGCCGAAACACATCTGGCAGATGGCGACCAGGCCGGGCTGGTGCATCGGCATGGTGGGGACCAAGCGCCGGACCTTCCGCAACATCGTCGGCCACGCCAAGGGCGTCGGCGACCTCACCTCGCTGTCGTCATGGACGACGGAGCAATTCGATCCGCATCTGTCGTGGAAGGACGTTGCCTGGATCAAGGAGCGCTGGGGCGGCAAGCTGATCCTGAAGGGCATCCTCGACAAGGAAGACGCGCTGATGGCAGCCAAGACCGGCGCCGACGCGATCATCGTCTCCAATCATGGCGGACGCCAGCTCGACGGTGCGCCGTCGTCGATCGAGGTGCTGGAAGAGATCGCCGACGCGGTCGGCGACACGATCGAGGTGCATATGGATGGCGGCATCCGCTCGGGCCAGGACGTTCTGAAGGCGCTGTGCCTCGGCGCCAAGGGCACCTATATCGGCCGGCCTTTCCTTTACGGCCTCGGCGCGCTAGGCAAGGAAGGGGTCACAAAAGCCTTGGAAATCATCCGCAAGGAGATGGACATAACGCTGGCACTGTGCGGAAAGCGTCTGGTAACCGACATGGGCAAGGATCAGCTTCGGCGTTAGACGCCCGTGACGGCATGATCACGGAGATGGACGCATTGACCACCCCCGGCATCCACTTTCTCGACGCGCGCGGACCGGAAGGCATGCGCATCTATGCGGTCGGCGACGTGCATGGCCGGCTCGACCTGCTCGCCGCCATGTACCGACGGATTGCGGTCGAGATCCGCCAGGCGCGGCCGGCCGACTGGCGTGTCATCCATCTCGGCGACTATGTCGACCGCGGCCCGGACTCCAAGGGCGTCATCGATTTCCTGATCGAAGTGCGAAAACGCGACCCGCGCCACCTGATGCTCGCCGGCAACCACGATATCGGCTTTCTCGACTTTCTCGATAGCCCTGATCCGGACGGGCTTTTCATACGCTATGGCGGCATCCAGACCGCGCAATCCTATGGCGTGGCGATCAATGAAGGCGGCGGCGCGTGGTTTGGCAGGTCCGAGGCGGCACTGCGGCAAGGCCATGCCGCGCTGGTCGAGGCCGTGCCGAAAAGCCATGTCGACTTCCTGCAGTCGCTGCCGTTTTCACTGACGTTCGGCGACTTCTTCTTCTGCCATGCCGGCATCCGGCCAGGCATTGCGCTGGAAAGTCAGAGCACGCAGGACCTGATCTGGATCCGCGATGTCTTCCACAACCATTCCGGCCTGCATCCGAAGATCGTGGTGCATGGCCACACGCCGGTGCCCGAGGCAGAAGTGATGGTCAACCGCGTCAATATCGACACGCTCGCCTACCAGACAGGGAACCTCAGCGCGCTCGTTGTCGACGGCGCCGACAAGCGTATCCTGGTGGTGTCAGGCGAGAAGGCTTAAAGCGCGTGGCGCTTCAAGGCTTTGTTTTAGCGAAGCGCGGCGGTGACGCCGTAGCCGTCGACGGCGTTGTGGTTGTTGGCTGCGTCGCCGGCGTAGGTGCCGAAGCCGCACAACACTATGGCCGACAACATGACAAAGGACAGAAGCGCTGCTTTCACGGACGTCATCTCTTGTTGAGCTTTCTGCATCTGTGCACGAGGCGGGTTACGAATGGGTTGAAACGGAAAATGCGTCTCAAGGTTTCGACGATTTCGCGCTTCTAGGCAGCTTCTGTATCGGCGGTGTGTCGCGCGAGTGACACAAAAGGTTCATCGCGTTGCACGGAAGATGCAGAGCGCGTGCCTTCTAAGGTGGCGGGCGGCCACAAGCCAAGGAGGAAACAAGCTGTCCACAGCGGATTTTTGCCGGCGTGCCAAATATGCAACGTCGGCACCGACAGCCGTCAGATCGTCGCCACCCAGGCGCGGGCGATGGCCAGCCCGGCGGCATCGGCATCCGCTCCGTTGCGGGCCATTTCGTCGTCGAGCCGGTCGCTCCAGTCTGGATGCCGTTCGGCAATGAGCGATGCGAAGGATGTGCTCCAGTCGCGGACCATCGGCCGGTCCGCCTCGAAATGGAACTGAAAGCCGTAGACGGCGCGGCCGATGCGAAACGCCTGGTTCTCGGCGATTTCGTTGCCGGCGAGCCGCACGGCATCTTCTGGCAGCACAAAGGTGTCGTCGTGCCACTCGAAGATGGGGAAATTTTCGGGCAGCGCGGCGAGCACCGGATCGGCCTTCGCCGCCTCAGTGAGCGAGACCTTGTGCCAGCCGAATTCCGAGGCGCCGCCGATCCGGTTCTCGCCGCCGAAGGCGCGAGCCACCAGCTGGCTGCCAAGGCAGATACCGAGCACGGCGCGATCCTTGCCGGCAAAATCGCGCGTCAGGTCGAGCAGTTCAGGAAAATACGGGCAAATCTCGTCGTCCAGCGCATTCTGGGCGCCGCCGAGCACGACCATGGCGTCGTGCCCAGTGCTGTCGTGCGGCAGCGCCTCGCCACAATAGGGCCGGCGCAGGTCGATATCGGCGCCCGCCTCGACAAGAGCTGCGCCGATCTGGCCAAGGCCCTCACTGTCGAAATTCTGGACCACCAGCACCCGCATCGACAAACCTGCTGACATGAAAATGATGCGACGAGCGATATCATGCTGCCGTCATTCCGGCCAAGATGCGTATTCGGGGAGAAAGCTATGCCACTGCAGAATCGGGTCGACCCGTTCGGCGTCATCCACGCCGTGCCGGAGCGCGGCCTGTTCATGGGCAATCGCGGCATCATCCATGACCCCGAAACGAAGACGCTGCTGAAAAAGCGCTGGGCGCTGCAGGCCTGGATCATCTGCGTCTGCGAATTCCGCGATGTACGGCGCGAGCCGATGGGCCGCAACAGGAATGGTGGCAAGGCCGGCTGGACCGAGCTGTTTTTCCTGGACGAGGTGACCGCGCTCTCGGCCGGGCATCGGCCTTGCTTCTTCTGCCGGCGCGACCGGGCCAGCGATTTCGTCCAGCGCTTCGGCATGGCCTTCGGCATTGCCGAGCCGCGTGCGCCGCAAGTCGACAAGCGCCTGCATAAGGAGCGGCTGGCGTCGGGTGGGCCGGCACCGGTCGTATCTGCAGAAGAGCTTGCCGGGTTGCCGGACGGCGCCATGGTTGCGGACGGCGGCAACGCCTACGCGATGCGCGGCGGCAAGGCACTGCGCTGGTCGTTCGCAGGCTATGGTGATCGCGTGGGGGGCGAACCGGTAGCGTTCGGCGGCTTCGCCGACCGCCCAATCCGCCTGCTCACGCCGACAACCACCGTTTCCGTGCTGAGGCAAGGCTACGAACCGGTCTGGCACGCGAGCGCTGAGGCTTGACGTCAAGGTTTGGCTCGCCCATTCCTCGGCGATGCGCGCCAATTACAAGATGCAGCGGCTGTTCGTGCCGGACGACCTCGGACCGGATATCGAGTTCGAGGCGAGCCCGCAGCATAGCCACTACCTGATGCATGTGCTGCGGCTCGGCGAAGGTGCCGAAGTCCTGTTGTTCAACGGCCGCGACGGCGAATGGTCGGCGGCGATCGCCGCCAAATCAAAAAAGGCGGTACGCCTGAAGGTGCTGGCCTTGCAGCGGCCGCAGCCGCCGCTGCCAGATCTCGTCTACTGCTTTGCGCCGATAAAGCAGGGTCGGCTCGATTATCTGGTGCAGAAGGCGGTCGAGATGGGCGCCGGCGTCCTGCAACCGGTCATCACCCAGCACACGCAAGTGGCAAAGCCCGGCATCGAACGCGTGCGTGCCAATGTCGTCGAGGCCGCCGAACAATGCGGCATCCTGGCGGTGCCGGACGTGCGCGAAGCGGAAAAATTCGAACGCCTGCTGGCCGGCTGGGACAAGGAGCGGCGGTTGATCTTCTGCGACGAGGATGCCTCCACCAACAATCCGCTGCCGGCGCTGCAAGCGCTACGGGAGAAGAAGTTCGGGCTGCTGGTCGGGCCCGAGGGCGGGTTTTCCGACGAGGAACGGAGGATGCTGAGGGCGCTGCCTTTCGTCACGGCCATTCCGCTCGGTCCGCGCATCCTGCGCGCCGACACGGCTGCGGTGGCGGCACTGGCGGTGATACAGGCGACGGTCGGGGATTGGTGATCAATTCCAATTACCCTGTGGCTCAGGATTTTTCGCTTGATCGCCTACTGACATTTCGTCCATCTAGCGCCGGCGGTCGTCCGGCCGCCTACAGCGCCGCGTGTCCTTTCGGACGCGCATAGGACGTTGTAGCACTTGGTTTGGCGCATGATCCCCAGCGAAAATCGATGCCGATTTTCGGGTCATGCGTCGGAGGGCTGTTCATGGCGCGCGACACAACCGATTTCCGGCCGATCGAAGGCGTCGACGAGCTTGTCGAGCATGTGGCTGAAGGCAACAAGCCGCGCGACAAATGGCGCATCGGCACCGAACACGAGAAATTCCCATTCTATGTCGACGGCAATGCGCCAGTGCCCTATGGCGGCGATCACGGCATCCGCGCCATTCTCGAAGGCATGCAGGAAAAACTCGGCTGGGATCCGATCATGGATGCCGGACGCATTATCGGCCTGGTCGAGCCGACCGGCCAGGGCGCGATCTCGCTGGAGCCCGGCGGCCAGTTCGAATTGTCCGGCGCGCCGCTGGAGACGATCCACCAGACCTGCCGCGAGGGCAATGCGCATCTGGCGCAGGTGCGCGAGATCGCCGAGCCGATGGGCATCCGTTTCCTCGGCCTCGGCGGCAGCCCGAAATGGTCGCTGGCCGAGACGCCGAAAATGCCGAAATCGCGCTACGAGATCATGACGCGCTACATGCCCAAGGTCGGCACCAAAGGCCTCGACATGATGTACCGCACCTGCACCATCCAGGTGAATCTCGACTTCGAGAGCGAGGCCGACATGCGCCGCAAGATGCAGGTGTCGCTGAAGCTGCAGCCGCTGTCGACGGCGCTGTTCGCCAACTCGCCGTTCACCGAGGGCCGGCCCAACGGATTTCAGAGCTGGCGCGGCGACATCTGGCGCGACACCGACAACCAGCGCTCGGGCCTGCTCGACTTCTGCTTCTCGCCCGATTTCGGCTTCGCCGACTATGTCGAATGGGCGCTCGACGTGCCCATGTACTTCGTCATCCGCGACAGCCAGTACCACGACATGACGCACGTCACCTTCCGCCAGTTCATGGCAGGTGCGGCCCTCAACGAGATCCCCGACGGGCTGCCGACGATGGGCGATTGGGCGAACCATCTGTCGACGCTGTTTCCCGACGTGCGATTGAAGCGCTTCCTTGAAATGCGCGGCGCCGATGGCGGACCGTGGCGGCGCATCTGCGCGCTGCCGGCCTTCTGGGTCGGGCTGCTCTATGACGCGGCGGCGCTCGACGCGGCCGAGGCGCTGACCTCGAGCTGGACCTATGAAGAAGTGCTGGCGATGCGCAACGCCGTGCCGGAACAGGGCATTTCGGCGCCGTTCCGCAACACGACGCTGCGCGAGATCGCCCGCGACGTGCTCGTCATCTCGCGCATGGGGCTGAAGAACCGCGGCCGCAAGAACCGCGACGGCTACGACGAAACGTCGTTCCTCAGCACGCTGGACGAAGTCGTCGCACGCGGCACCACCAGCGCCGAGGAGCTGCTCTCCGCCTATCATACCCGCTGGGGCGGCTCGATCGAGCCGGTGTTCATGGAATATGCGTATTAACCGTTATGGAAGCGAATAAGGGCGCCGCGCGTCCGTTTGGACCCGCGAAGGACGCTCTAGGTCTCTTTGAGCCTACGCATCGGTGCTTTTCCGAAAATCGATTCCGATTTTCGGGCCGATGCGATAGGCTCGCTCCTACGAGAATTTCCCCGAGGAGAAAACCAATGCCTTCCTTGTTCGACATTCTGGCGCAGGCGCAGAACGGCAATGGCATGCTGGCCCTGGCCCAACAGTTCGGGCTTTCGCAGCAGCAAGCGCAATCGGCGGTCGAGGCGCTGCTGCCGGCCTTTTCACAGGGGCTGAAGCGCAGCACCTCCGATCCTTACGGGCTCGGCGCGTTCATGACGGCAATGGCCAGCGGCCAGCACGCCAAATATTTCGAGGACGCAAGCCGGGCCTTCTCGCCGCAGGGCGTCGATGAAGGCAACGGCATTCTTGGCCATCTGTTCGGCTCAAAAGAGCTGTCCCGCGCCGTTGCCAGCCAGGCTGCGCAGGCGAGCGGCGTCAGCCAGCAGGTCCTGCAGCAGATGCTGCCGGCCGTGGCTTCGATGATGATGGGCGGACTGTTCAAGCAGACCACAAATCAGATGCAGGCAGCAGGCGGATTCGGCGGCGGCGGCAATCCGCTCGGCGAGATCATCGAGCAGATGATGCGGCAAGCTGGCGGCGGCGCACAGGCGCCGGCACCACAGCAGCGCCAGGGGCCGCAGCCCGGCCCGATGGACAATCCGTTCGGCAAGGTGCTGCAGGACATGTTCGGCGGCGCGCAGCAGCCGCAGCAGGCACCCAATCCCCATGGCGACAATCCGCTCGGCAAGGTGCTGCAGGATATGTTCGGCGGCGGCGCGCAACAGCCGCAGCGCGAAGCGCCGCAGCCACAGGCCAATCCGAGCGGCAGGCCACGCAATCCGTTCGATGATTTGTTCGGCAAGATGTTCGAGGCGGGCGCGCAGCAGCGTGACGATTACCAGAAGGGCATGGAATCGATCTTCGATCAGTTCAAGCGAGGCATGGATCGGCGCTAAACCGACGAGGCGGCCGCAATCTGATCTTGAGCGTCGCCCAAAGAAAAATGCCCGATCCTTGGGAGGACCGGGCAGTGTGCAGGCGGGCCGGCGGGGAACCGGCAGGGAGTGGGAGCCTGCGAAATCCTATAGCGCCGCGCACCCCAAGGGCACGCAACCAACGCGATCAGGTCACTTTGCGGGCAAGATCCTCGATCGTGTCTACGCGATCGGCCGCGATGACGCGAAGCCTCTCGGTTGGATCGCGGCCGAACGGCACCTCGATGGCGACGTGGAGATCGGCGCGCGTCAAGCCGATGTCGGCAAGTTCGGCATCCGACATCTCGCCAAGGCGATAGAAGGCGCGGCGGTTTTTCCAGGCGCGGTAGACGTTGGAGATGGTGTTGACCACGCGCGTCGCAATAGCCGGACGCGACGTGATGCGCGAGGTCTCGGTGGCGAAATCAAACGTAGCCATGTCAGTCTCCTTCAGTCGAACGGACGAAGACGGGCGATCGGCGCTGGTAAGCGGCCGTTCCGGTCCCGATTCACATGCCGTCATGTGGACAGTCGTAAATTTGCCATCGTTCGATTGATTAATCCAACGAATGTTTCTAATCTTTAGCATCAACAGCAGTGATGGATGGGAACGATGAAAGCGCCACTCGATCTCGATCAGTTGCAGACCTTCGTCTCAATCGTCGACACCGGCAGCTTCACCCGCGCGGCGGAAGCCGTGCATCGGACCCAGTCGGCGGTGTCCATGCAGATGCGCCGGCTGGAGGAACGGATCGGCAAGCCGCTGTTCGAAAAGGACGGGCGCACCAACAGGCTGACCGAGGAAGGCGACAGGCTGCTCTCCTACGCAAGACGGCTGCTGTTCCTCAATCGGGAAACGCTGGCCGCCTTCGACGACCGGCGGCTCGAAGGCACGATCCGCATCGGCACGCCGGACGACTATGCCGATCGTTTCCTGCCCGAGATCATGGCCCGCTTCGCCCGTTCCAATCCACGTGTCGAGCTGACCGTGATCTGCGAGCCGACGCCGGGCCTGGTCGATCATATCAAGCGCGGCAATCTCGATCTGGCGCTGGTGACGCACAATGACGCACACGGCCAGTCGGAAGTGGTGCGGCGCGAACCGCTGCTGTGGGTCACTTCGGCCAACCACGCCACGCATGAACAGGAAGTTCTGCCGATGGCCTTCGGCCGGCCGAACTGCATCTGGCGGCGGGCTGCGGTCGACGTGCTCGACCGGCAGAACCGCGACTACCGCATCCTGTTCACCAGCTTCTCGGCAACCGTCATCACCGCCGCGGTGCTTTCCGGCCTGGCGATCTCGGTGCTGCCGGAATGCGCGCTGCGGCCCGGCATGCGGGTTCTGGGCGAACCCGACGGGTTCGGCGCGCTGCCCGATTGCCGCATCGGCATAATGCGCGGCCAGACGTCGCGGCCGGAGATCGTCGACGCGCTGGCCCGCCACATTTCGGAAAGCCTCGACAATATTTCCGTGCCGCTCGGCGAAGATACGGGAAGCTTCGACTTCCCGGCATTTGCCTTCTCTAAGACGAAGCGGACCAAGCCGAACCAGATCTCGCCGGGCTGGTGAAAAACCCCCGCAATTGGCCGGCACCGGACACAGCCGTCTTGACGCGGACGGACAACCGCCCCCCAATCGGCCAATGAGCGACGCAGTATCCGAATCACGCACCAACGCCACCGAATACACGGTGAGCGAGATTTCCGGCGCGCTGA
Organism: Mesorhizobium sp. WSM4842; assembly: GCF_055901575.1. Taxonomy (NCBI): domain Bacteria; kingdom Pseudomonadati; phylum Pseudomonadota; class Alphaproteobacteria; order Hyphomicrobiales; family Phyllobacteriaceae; genus Mesorhizobium; species Mesorhizobium sp. WSM4842. The sequence continues at coordinate 2,795,655 of NZ_CM148372.1, read as the reverse complement.
AGCGCACAGTCGAGGACGTCTTCGGCAATGTGCGGGTGCGCGGCGAAATATCAGGCTATCGCGGGCCGCATTCCTCCGGCCATGCCTATTTCTGCCTCAAGGACGACCGCGCACGGCTCGACGCCGTGGTCTGGAAGACCGCGATGAGCCGGCTGAAATTCCGCCCCGAAGAAGGCATGGAGGTGATCGCCACCGGCCGGCTCACCACCTATCCCGGAAAGTCCACCTACCAGATCGTCATCGACAATCTGGAGCCGGCCGGCGCCGGGGCGCTGATGGCGCTGCTGGAAGAGCGCAAGCGCCGGCTGCAGGCCGAAGGCCTGTTCGATGCCGGCCGCAAGCGCTTGCTGCCGTTCATGCCGCGCGTCATCGGCGTCGTCACCTCGCCGACAGGCTCCGTCATCCGCGACATCATACACCGGATCAAGGACCGGTTTCCGCTGCACGTGCTTGTCTGGCCGGTACGGGTGCAGGGCGAGACGGCAGGCGCGGAAGTGACCGCCGCCGTCAACGGCTTCAACGCGCTGGCGCAGGATGGCATTATTCCGCACCCCGACCTGTTGATCGTGGCGCGCGGCGGCGGCAGCCTCGAGGACCTTTGGGGGTTCAATGACGAGGCACTGGCCCGCGCCGTCGCCGCCTCACGCATTCCGGTGATCTCCGCTGTCGGCCATGAAACGGACTGGACGCTGATCGACCTGGCGGCGGATGTGCGGGCGCCGACGCCGACGGGTGCCGCCGAAATCGCCGTGCCCGTGCGCGCCGACCTCGAAGTAACACTTGCCAGCCTTGGTGCGCGGCTCAAGACTGCGGCATCGCGCAATTTCGAACGCAAGCGCCAGGCGGTGCGTGCCGCCGCGCGTGCGCTGCCCTCGCCCGACCAGTTGCTGGCGCTGCCGCGCCGGCGTTTCGACGAGGCGACGAGCCGGCTCGGCCGGGCGCTGTCCGTCAGCGTCCAGCGCAAGCGAGCCAGGCTTCAAGCGCAGCGGCTGACGCCGGCCACTCTGTCGCGACGCATGAACGAGGCGCGCACACTGGCCGGCCGTGACCTCGCCCGCGCGCAGGCGGCGTTCTTCGCCATAGTGCGCGAGCGGCGAACGCGGTTTTCGCGCACCGCGGCACGGTTGTCGCCCGCGCCGATCGCAAGGCGGCAGAAATTGCAGGCCGATGCCCTGGCGGCGCTGTCGCGGCGACAGGACCGGGTGATTTCGGTTCGGCTCGAACGCTTGCGCGGAAAACTGACCCAGGCCGACCGGCTGCTGGCGACGCTGTCGCACAAGGCGGTGCTGGCGCGGGGCTTCGCCTTGGTGAAAGACGCCGACGGCGCAGTGATCAAGCAAGCTGCGGAAGTGGTGACGGGCATGGCACTTTCGCTGGAGTTCGCTGACGGAACCGCCGATGCGGTTGCGACCAGCGGTACCGCAAGACCGAAAACAGTTGCAAAGCCGGCCGCCAAAGCCAAGGAGCCCGGCAATCAAGGCTCCCTGTTCTAAGTGCCCATGATTATTTTCAGGCGCCCATAATCCCGATGACTTCTGAATGCCCATGACCGGCAATCCACATCACCGGACGCCTTCCGGCAGGTCGCGTGCAAGAGCCTTCGGCATTAGTTTTGACGGCACGCCCGGACCGTTCAACGCCATCACCGATGTGGCTGGCGTTGCGGTTGGTTATTCGACGCTGATTTCGCGCGATGGTGCGCTGGTGGTCGGCAAGGGACCGGTGCGCACCGGCGTGACCGCTATCCTGCCCAGACCGCGCGACGATCTCGCCACGCCGGTCTTTGCCGGTATCTTCAGCCAGAACGGCAATGGCGAATTGACCGGCTCGCACATCATCGAGGAAACCGGTGCCTTCAATTTGCCGATCACCATCACCAATACGCATTCCTGCGGCGTTTCACGCGACGGAACGCTGCGCTGGATGCAGCGCGTGCTGCCGGCCGCGCTCGACAGCGGCTGGGGTCTGCCGGTGGCGGCGGAAACCTATGACGGCTTCCTGAACGACATCAACGGCCACCATCTCAGGTTCGAACATGTCGCCGCGGCACTCGATGGCGCGACCAGCGGATCGATCGAGGAAGGCAGCGTCGGCGGCGGCACCGGCATGATCGCCTTCGCTTTCAAGGCAGGCTCCGGCACGGCATCGCGCATCGTCGAATGGCACGGCCGGCGCTACACGGTCGGCGCGTTCGTGCAGGCGAATTTCGGCAAGCGGAGCAAGTTCACCATTCGCGGCTTGCGCGCCGGGCCAGATCTCGTGGAACCGGCGATCCGCGAAAGCACGCCGCGCGCCGAAAAGGGCTCAATCATCGGGATCGTCGCCACCGATGCGCCGTTGCTGCCGCATCAGATGAAGCGGCTGGCCCGCCGGGCGCCGCTCGGCGTCGCGATGACCGGCGGCTTCGGCTATCATAGCTCGGGCGATATTTTCCTGGCCTTTTCGACCGCCAACCGCGAGGCGGCGCTGGCGCCGTCAGGCGGCATCGCCAGCGCCGATTTTATCCCGGATACCGACATCGACCCGTTCTTCGACGCCGTGATCGAATGTGTGGAGGAAGCAATCCTCAATGCGCTGGTCGCCAATGACGACATGACCGGGCGCGACGGCAATTTCGTGCCGGCGCTGCCGAAGGCATGGCTCAAGGGCAAATTCGGTGCGAGGCCCAGCGTAGATCTTGGTTGATACTTTCCCCGGGTTCCGGCCCGGAATGGCCCTGAAGCTGCGAAGGATTAACCCAAAAGCAGTTCAACGAATAAACGGCCCTAACAAATATCAATTGGAAGACCCATCGTCCAATCGGAGCCATAAGTATGAGCAACCCAGATGGTCCCGCACCCGTACACAAGGCGGTGATGAGACATAGCTCGCCTGAAGTCATCCAGGCCATCTCAGAGGGGGAGGATGTCGATGTGTTAGATCGCGACGGTCGGACGCCGTTGTTTTACGCGACAAAAGACGGAGACACCGCAATCGTCGCTGCACTGATCGAGCGTGGATCGAACGTGAATGTGCAGGACAAGAATCTGGAAACACCGCTGCACTTTGCCGCTCGTGAATATCGGCTCGAAGCGGCGGAACTTCTAGTCAAGGGCGGCGCAGATGTTTCTGCCCAAGACGTTCATGGAAACACGCCCCTGTGGCGTGCCGTGTTTGAATCACGGGGCCGTGGCGAGTTGATCAAGCTCCTTCTCTCAGCTGGCTCAGATAAAACGCTGAAAAACAAGCATGGCTCTTCGCCGGAAGACCTCGCAAAGACCATTGGAAATTACGATATCAGCGCGTTCCTGGGCTGAAAGCCCGCTAGGCTCACTCAGCAGGCAGGTAATGGCGTATGCTGTGCTTCAAATCGCTGGCGCCAGGAACAGACCGTATCACTCGGCAGGCTTGTCCGAATTCTTTTCGTCCTGGTCGGCCTCAGCCGCCTCTTCCAGCCTCGACGCGATAAGTTCCTGAATGTCGCCGACCTCTTCCTGGATATCCTCCAGCGGTATGCCGGCCTCAGCCGCCTTGGCCGCGCATTCCCTAGCGAGGGTCTCGGCCTGCTCCTCGATCCTGTCCAGCGAGGACTGGCAGTGGACCTTTTCGCCGATCCACTCCTGCAAGAACTCGATCGCGTGTTCGCTCATGCTGCTGTTCCCTGGCGGCTGCGCCGGTTGGTAATCATAAACGCCGGCATCCCCGAAAAGATGCACGCTCCTATTCCAACCGAGTCGCCGTCACCCGGCAAGCCGATCTTGCCCAAGCTCCACAGGGCTGACGGAAATCGAAGGTTCAAGGAGCACATTCTAATTCTTGAGAAGATTCTATTTTCTTGCGCAGACTGGCACCGTTGGCTGGGATCATGTCCCGGATCGCGCCATTGTTTCTACTTGCTTTTTTCCGGTAATCCAGTCAATTTGTATGACAATAGATGTCACATACGTGGCACGTTTGCGGCGCCATTCGCTGCGCGATCCTAGGATACGCTGCCAAAGCCGCCGCTATATAGTGACATCCTCAGGCAATGTCGACTCTGCTCGCCATCCTGCTTCTTTCCGCCGCGCCGAGCGTATCTGGATGGCATTTTGTCATCGTCGGGGGCGAGCATATTTCGCCGGAAATCGGGCGGGCGCATTGAGATGCTGAGCAGCTAGGCGCGGTACCTGTGCCAGCGATCCTGTCGCAGTCGCTTCTCGCCGGAGAAATTGCCGGCTTAGCCGGCTCGCCACCCGGGAAGCTGATCCCCTCGGGGAAATGCGTGTTTCCGCAATCGAAAGGTTCGGCCTAAAGCGCGTCGCGTCTGAAGGGATTTCATGCGACGCGCTTTGAGTTTTGTTTTTATGCATGTCGTTGTCCCAAAACCGCTGCGCACTTTTGGGCGACATGCATTAGCCGCCAACCATGAGCTTGACGACTTCGTCATGATTGGTCTCCGAGATCTTGCGCTCGCCGGCCTGAACGCCGCGGCGCAGCACGACGATGCGGTCGGAAACGGCGAAAATATCCTGCAGATTGTGCGAGATGAAGATTACGCCCCGCCCTTGCGCCTTGAGCTGGTGGATGAGCGAAATGACCTTGCGCTGCTCCGGGACTCCGAGGGCCGCGGTCGGTTCGTCCATGATCAGGATCTGCGCGTCCCAATAGACGGCCCGGCCGATGGCAACGGCCTGCCGTTGACCGCCGGAGAAATTGCTGACCGGGGCGTCGAGCCGGCTGACATGGAAGTCCAGCCGTCCCATGGTCTGCTTGGCGGCGACGGCCATGGCCTTGCGATCGAGCACCGGCAAGAAACCGAAGGCCTTGCGCATGGGTTCACGGCCGAGGAAGATATTGGCGCCGATGGACAAATTGTCGGCGAGCGCGAGATCCTGGTAAATGGTCTCGATGCCTTTTTCGCGCGCCTCCTGCGGCGTCGCGAACGTCACCGGCTGCCCTCTCAGCAGAATTTCACCGCCGGTCGGCTGAAAGACGCCCGATATCGCCTTGATCAGCGTCGTCTTGCCGGCGCCGTTGTCGCCCGCCAGGGCCACCACTTCGCCCGGCCGCACGGCCATGGAGAAATCGTTCAGCGCCTGCACCGCACCGAAATGCTTGGAAAGGCGTCGGACTTCGAGAAGGGGGGTGGTTTGTTCGGAACTATTCATCCTGGCGAGCTCCACTGAACCGGCGCTGCGCCTGGTCGATAAGGACGGAGATAATGATGACGAGGCCGACGGCGATGAACTGCCAGAACGGCTCGACATTGACGAAAACCAGCCCGTATTGAATGACCGCGATCACCAAGGCGCCGGCAACCGTCCCGAAGATGGTGCCGGAACCACCGAACAGGCTGGCGCCGCCGATCACCACCGCTGCGACACTGTCGAGCAGCAAGGGTTCGCCGGCCTGGGCGGCGCCCGCGGTGAAGCGCGCTGCATAGAGCGCGCCCCCGAGGCCCGCGCACATCGCCGAAAGCACGTAGAGGCGCAGGATGTGGCCCCTGATGTCGATGCCGGCGCGACGCGCCGCCTGCACATTGGCGCCGATGGCGTAGTTGTGCTGGCCGAACCGGGTCTGGCTCAGGATGTAGTGCATCACGACGACAAAGACGGCGGCAATGATGACGAGATAAGGCACACCGTAGAACCTGCCGTTGCCAAGCAGCGCGAACCAGGAATTCTGGACCGGTACTGTTGTGCCGCCGGCCAGCAGGAACGCAGCGCCACGCGCCACGCCAAACATGCCAAGCGTGCCGATGAAGGGTGGAATTCTGAGGCGCGAGATCAGCAGGCCATTGATGACGCCAGGCACTCCGGCGACGATCACGGCCGCCAGAATGCCCAACGTCATGGCCAGAGGCACCGGCATGGCGATGCCAGCCATATTCGTGGCGTGGGCCGCAACCACGGCCGCGAGACCCATGATGAAGCCCAGCGAGAGGTCGATGCCTCCCGAAATGATGACGAAGGTCTGCCCGGTCGCCAGCAGCAGCGGCGCCACGGCAAATATTGCAATGGACTGCACGTTGAACGGGTTGAGCACGAAGGTCGCGCCGAAGGAGAGCCTGGACCAGACCTCGAAACAGATGATCAGGCCCGCGAGGAACAGCCAGGCGCGTCCTTCGGCGATGCGTGCGAGCCAACTCCTGGCCGGGTCACCGTGATCCGCCTGAGGAGCGACATGCGTTTCGATTGGTGATGTTGAAGTCATGAATGGTTCCGATCCGCAGAGCGGCCTCCGACAAACAGGGTCAAAGAGACCCGGCGCAGGTCTCCTTCCGGCAGGCCGGAAGGAGACTGGCTGGACTTATTCGGAATAGAGGTACTTCGAGATGTTCGGGTCGGCGATGTTGGCCTTGTCCATGATCGTAAAGCCGGTGCCGACCGCAACCGGGATCGACTGGTCCGTCAGATGGGCATAGGCCGACATGACGCCGAAATAGCCGATTTCCGCGGGATGCTGGGCAATCGCCACGTCGACAAGGCCGGTGTTGATGTTATCGACAATGCTGGTCGGCGCGTCGAACGCCACGACCTTGACGGTGCCGGTCTGCCCGGCCTGCTGGACGCCATTCGCTGCGCCAAGCGCCGAGAACAGATTTGCACCGAACACCCCAACGAGATCGGGATTGCGCGCGAACACAGCCTGCAGCTGCGAGGCGGCCTTGTTGGCGTCGTTGTCATTGAACTGGGTTTCGAGAACGGTGATGCCGGGATGGTTGGCCGCCATCTCCTTCTTGAAGCCCTCTTCACGCTGGTCGGTGGTCGAAATGCCGGGCTTAACATTCGAAACGTAGACCTTGCCCTTGTCGCCTATGGCCTTGGCCAATGCCCGCGCGGCGATCTCGCCGCCCAGAATATTGTCCGAAGCGATATAGGACAGTGGGAAATCCGCCTCGCCGGCGCCGGTCTGGTAGACGCCGCTGCCGATGAAAGTGTCGACGGTGATCACCGGAATGCCGGCATCGTTGGCCTTGCGGAGCGGCTCGACCAATTGAACCTTGTCGGTCGGCGCGATCAGGATGGCGTCCGGCTTCTTGGCGATGACCGCGTCAAGCACGGGGACTTGCGTTACCGGATTGAAATCCGGGGCGCCCTGGAAAACCAGGGTCACGCCAAGGGCATCGGCTGCCGCCTGGGCTCCCTTGCGCATGGTGATATAAAAGCCGTCGGTGGTAAGACCCGGAATGAGCGCAATGGTGAACTTTTTGTCCTGCGCCAACGCCGGCGTGACCAGCGCCGCTGCGCAGATGGCGAGAGCCGCCAGGGCGGCAACAATCTTCTTCATAACATCCTCCTCATGGTGTTGGCAGATTTGCCGTTGCGATCGACATTTGAAATGGCCGTCAATTCGTTCCGGCTATGTGAAGTGCTGGCGGCAAGAACCAGGTTCGCCTGCTTGCTGTTATGGGCAGCTTTCCTCCCGAGCGCCCCCCAGTCGTTAGGTCGGCCAGTCGAAACCGACCAGCTGATGCGCAGTCCCGTTCCTAGCCTCCGCAAGGTGCAGGGAACAGCGCCGCTCGGCGCGCATGCTTGCCTAGCCGCAAGGTTGTAACACTTTGCTGAAAGAAATTGCAACCGGGTATTTCCGAGATCGAAACGCTTTCAAACCGGACACCATCTGTCTGCTCCGCAGAGCCCTCACGCAGACTATTGCCCCAACTCCTTGACGACACAACTGATGACTTCGCGGCGGCGGGCTCACGAGCCGCGTCTGATGTCGATCAGTTTGGGATCGATCAGGTGTGCCGATGTCACACATCGGCGTGCCACCATTATCGGGGCAAGAGAGCCTCGAGGATGGCCTGGGCCGTCTTCGTGTCTGTAACCAGCGCGTTGATAAGCCCGGCGCGGACGGCACCGATGATGGCCATCGCCTTCTCCGGCGAGGCGGCAACGCCGATCGACAGGGGGACGGCTCGAAGCTGGGCCGGCGACATTGCGATCATCCGGCCCTCCCCCTCCCACGGGATGAGCGTGCCTTCGGCGTCGAAGTAATGACGGATAACGTCTCCAGCCGCATGAAACAGGGCCTGTTCGCTCAGCGTGGCCGCACTCGCTTCGGGCGGATTGATGGCATGGGGCAGGCCGACGCCGACGATCGCAACGTCGGTCCGGTCCCAAAGCGCGACGCTGTCGCGGATGGCCGCATCGCCGAGGAAGACCTCACGCAACTCGGAGGACGGCAGATAGGGCGCATGGATGAAATGCGGCGTCCCGCCGAACTCTTCGGCGGCGAGCCGGACAAACTCGTTGATCTGAAAATGCGGCGCCTGCTGCTGCATACCGCCGGTGGCAGCGACGGTAAGAACGCCGGGAATGCGAGGCAGGCCTGCCTGGATAACCTCGCGAATGGCTCGCCCCCAGCCAATGGCGACCACGGAGCCGGCCGTCAGTTCCGCTTGCTTGAGCAAGGCGCCGAGCGGCGCAGCGAGGGCCGTCAGCGCACCGGCCGCCGGCGTTTCGATGACCGCCGCGTCGCGAAGTCCGAGTCCCTCGACCAATTGCGTGGTGATGCCTTCGGGCGTTGCAAGATCGAGAACCTCGATCCGCACGATGCCCTCTGCTCTCGCCCGCTGTAGGAGACGCGATATCGTCGCGGTGGAGACACCAAGCCGCCGCGCGATATCGACCTGCGACATGTCAGCCTCATAGTGCAGTTTGGCGACCGTATGCAGCATCGTCCGCGATGCGGCCGCATCTTGTGCGGGAGGGACAGCCAGCTTGCAATTCCTTTCAGCAATGTGTTACAGACCTCGACCGATGGCAGTTATCGCGCAAATTCGGCTGACTCGCAACGTGGGCTCGTTTCCACGGCAAATTGTGGGCCAGGGCCAAATTTCTCGGTTCGATAGCCCATCAAAGCGGCAAATTCTCCCGCCGACAGGCAGGTAAGAACTAAACCTTTCTTGTTCCACGGATCTGCGCCCTGGTGAATGGGCGCGCCAACATCGGACAGAAGACCATGACAAAGATGACGACCGCAGAGTTGCGCGGGTACCAGCAGATATGCGGCCAAGACGGGGCCATCATGGCCATCGCCTGTGACCAGCGTGGCGGCATGCGAACCTTGCTTGCGGCGGATCCTGCAGAACAGGCCAAGATCACCAACGACATGCTCGGCGACACCAAGTCGGACATCACGCGATACCTCGCGAGCCAGGCGTCCTGCGTGCTGCTCGACCCGCTCTGCGCGGTGCCGCGGGTTGTCGATGAAGGGGTGCTGAACCGCGATACGGCTCTGCTCATCGGCCTCGATGCCTCGGGCTTCGACGTCTCGCCCGCCGGTTACCGCCTGTCGCGCCTCGCTCCCGGCATCGGCGCGCGCCGCGTCCGCGAGCTCGGCGGCACCGGCGGCAAGATCATGGTCTATCTCAGGGCCGACAGGCCTGAGGCGAATGAGCACAATGTCGCCATTCTGCGCCAATGCATGGCCGACTTCGCGCAAGAGGACCTCCTGCTCGTCGTCGAGTTCCTGACCTATCAGCTCGAAGGGGAAAGCCTTGAAGACTATACGGCCAAGATCCCCTGGCTTGTCGAAGAGGGCACCCGGATTTCGCTGGAATGCGGGGCAAAGGTGCTCAAACTTCCTTATCCCGGAACGTCGGAAGCCTGCGCCAGGATCAGCAGCATGGCTGGCGAGGTGCCATGGGCGGTCCTCTCCGCCGGCGTAAACCACGCGACATTCCTGGGCCAGGTCGAGATCGCGATGAGGAACGGCGCGTCAGGCGTCATCGCCGGCCGGTCGTTGTGGAAGGACTGCATCTCGCTTGACCGTGACATTCAGCGGGAAAGGCTTAAGACCATCGCAGTGTCGAGATTGCGCGAGCTTCAGGCGGTGATCGGAAACTACCGGCAGAAAGCCGCTTAGTCCATGACAGGACGTCATGCCTCTTAGTTCGATGGCCATAGGAATCGATATCGGCGGCACCAATCTGCGCGCCGCCCGTATTTCCAGCACGGGCGAAATCCTCGACCGCATTTCCGAGAAAAGCGCGCCGGACCCGGAGCTCGTGCTCTCCCGGATCGCCGAAATGGTGCGCCGGCTCGATTCTCCCGAAGTTGCCGCCATCGGCATCGGCGTCCCCGGACGCGTCGATGCGCGGCTTGGCGCGGTCTTGTCCGGAGGCTATGTCAACCTTGCCTCGATCTCCCTGGCGCAACGACTGGAAAGCCTGGCGGGCAAGCCCGTGGTGATCGACAATGATTGCAACATGGCACTGATCGCGGAAATGGCTCTCGGCGCCGCCAGAGGCCATGAAAGCATCGTCATGTTCACGATCGGGACCGGCATTGGTGGTGCCGTGGTCCAAGACCGGCGGATCGTCCGCGGCAAGGGGACGGCGGGGCAGCTCGGCCATATCACGGTCGACATATCAGGCGAAGCGTGCGTCTGCGGCCGGCGCGGCTGCGTTGAAACCACCAGCTCAGGCACAGCGCTTGGCCGTCACATCGCGCGGGCAGGCCTCGGTCCGGATGTTTCGGTCGATCAGCTTTTTGCCCGGGATGCGGGCGGCGATCCCTTGGCGCGCGGCATACTGGAGGCCTGGGCCGGCCCGCTGCGTGCGGCAATCGATACGACCGTGGCCATGTTCGATCCCGACCTGGTGCTGCTCGGCGGCGGACTTGGCCTAGCGGCCCATCGGGCGCTTGCCAGGGCTCCCGCCCTGGCTCCGTGGTACCAATGCCCGGTGGAAGCGGCGCAACTTGGCGACGATGCCGGCGTCATCGGCGCCGGTCTGCAAGCGCTCGCGACGAAGGCGGCAGTCGCGCCCGTGTCCTTGCCATCTGCCCAGCTTAACCCCGGCCGGCGTGCCGTGCCCAGCCGGCGCGCCGTTCTCGTCAACGGCATCCCCGCCAGCGGCAAAAGCACGGTCTCGCGCGGCATCGCCGAGCGCATGGGTTGGCCATTGCTCGCGCTCGATACGATCAAGAACCCGTTCCTCGAAGTGCTCGGCGGCGGCGATCGCGAATTCAACCGCACGCTCGGCCGCGCCAGTTACCAAGCCATCTGGTCGGTGGTCGGCGACGCTCCGGCGGGCACCATATTTGTCGTCGATGCCTGGTTCGGCTTCCAGCCGCGCCAAGTGCTCGAGGATCACCTGCGCAGGGCCGGCGTCGAGCAGACCGCCGAAATCTGGTGCCATGCTCCCGGCGAGGTCCTTGCCGAGCGCTATCGCGCACGGCTCGACCAGCGTCCCGCCGGCCATCCCGGCGCGGCCTACATCCCCGAACTGATCGAACTGGCCAACCGCGCCGAGCCGCTGCGGCGCGGACCGCTGTTTGACGTCGACACGACCAAACCGATCGCGTTCGATGCCATCACGCAATGGCTGCAGGCGACGATTGCGGCTGACAGATAGGCAGCGCGGCCGCCCAACAATTCAGTGATTTAGCAAATAAAGCGATGGTACCGTTGGCTGGGATCGAACCAGCGACCTCCGGATCCACAATCCGAGAGCATCTGTTGATTTCGTTGGAGTTTTTTTTACGGCATGTTGCATTTGTGTTGCGTTCAGCCGAGCAAGAGCTTTTCCGCAGCCGCCATCTGCTCGCCCGCTTTATGTCTTTCCGCTCGTATCTGAAGGCTATCCAGTGCGTCGATCATCCTCAATGGCGGGCACAACACCTGTTCATTGATGACCATGATGGAACCTTGCTCGTTGATCACGTCGGGCGCTTTGAGCAGATCCGTGAGGAATTCACCCACGTTTCCGAGAGAATCGGGTTAGCAAACGCCGCTTTGCCGCATGGCAAGAAGTCAATTCGAAAGGCCGACTACCGCAACCACTACACGCCCGAGACAAGGAACATGGTGTGGACTATCTACAGGACTGACATAGAGCGATTTGGATACGAGTTTTAGGCAGTGCGCCAGAACTGGACGCGGGTAGGAACACCCAGGCCCGCCGCCAGAGGCCAGCCGGGCACACGTCCTTGCCGGGAATTCGTGAGTTGAAATACATTGCGGCGTCCTCTGGACCGCCAGCCGCTATAAAGATCGTTTCAAAGCCGTCCTGGATTGTTTTCCAAATCTCGGCGGTCTTCGCGCCGGTTTTGATCTCGATCTCCTTCCACATTCAGTTTCCCCTCTCTATCTCGCGCCCATGTCGCGTGGACCTGCCGAGTGTGACAGGGAACCCTTGGAAATCAACGGTAGCGGTTTGCAACATGACGCGACACAAAATGCCTGCAAGCGACAATTGGTCGTTTACACAACGCATTGAGTTTATTGAGGAAATTGATGGTACCGTTGGCTGGGATCGAACCAGCGACCTCCGGATCCACAATCCGGCGCTCTAACCATCTGAGCTACAACGGCACGCTTGCCCGAGCGGGATCGAATGGACCGTTCATTCTCCGGGACCCGCTCTGTCGTTCGGCGATGCGTCCATACGGGCTATCGGAGTTTAATTCAAGGCTTTTGGCCGCGCATGACCCGAAAATCAGAATCGATTTTCGGAAAGGATCATGCGCAAAATCCAAAGCTCTACAGCGTCCTTTGCGCGTCCAAGAGGACGCGCGGCGCTGTAGGCAAAGATCGTCACCTTTCGCCGGGCAAAGAAAAAGGCCGGCGGGAGGAGGTGCCGACCTTTTCCTGTTACGAGCCAGCGGGAGGAGGTGCTGGCTGGTCACCCCGGAGAGCAGAGGGAGGAGGTTCCACCCGCCGGGTATTCGCTTGACCACTATATCTCACATAATCCTCTTCGAAGAAATGCGACCTTTTGTTGCATCTTCGAAATATGCGCAAATATTAGGCGGCCTTAATTTCACTCATCGCCTTCTCGAAGGCGGACTTGATCGGCTTGGAGACGTCCTCGGCCGCCTTGGAGGCGACGGCCTGGAAATCCTTTGCCTGCTCGACGGTCATCTCGACGCGCTTGCGCAGGAATGCGGTCTGCAGCTCGACGACTTCCGACAGCGACTTGGCGCCGATCAGCGCTTCGAAATGCGAAAAGCCGGCTTCGGTATTGGCGCGCAGAGCGGCGATGGTCTTGAGCGACAGGTCGTTGGAAACGGTCTTGGCGGTCTCAAAGGTCGACTCCAGAGCCTTCTGGGTCTCTTCGGCGCCGGTCTTCAGCTTGGTATAGGCCTCTTTCGACTGCTCGACGCCCTTTTCGGCGAAAGCGCGGATCTGGTCGGTGGCCTTGGAAGCGTCGAAGCTCGGGAATTCGACGTTTTCAGCGGTCTTGGTCTTGGACATTTTCCATCCTTTGCAGTGGCAGCGGCTTCGACAGAAAGCCATCTCGTTCATCTATGATGGCAATATAAAGGCAAATTTTGTGCATTGCAATATCTTTGTTGCAGCGCACCATAGAATTTCTCTCCCAGCGTTAACCACGAGGTCAGAGATTCCGGCGGTTGCACGCTATGGCTTGTGGACCTTCGCGCCGTCGGCTTTTATTAACAAAGCGTTAACCGCAAACTGCCGCTGTGTGAGGGCTCCCAAAGCGCATGCCGTCCGAAAACTACTCCTTCCTCGACGTCGCCGTGCTCGACGCGGTCCGCCAGCGCTTTGCCGCCGGCGACGCGATCGCGCTTCTGTCGGCAGACCTCGAACAGGTGATCTGGGCAAACGGACCAGGGGCAGCGGTGTTCGGCTATCCCGACATCGAGGCCATCATCGGCGCCTCGACAGGCTTGCCGCTGATCGCCAGGCGCCAGATCATGGCGACAAGCGGTTTTCCACAGATCGGCCGCGACCGCGCCATCACGCTGCGGCTGGCAACCGGCCTGACCAGCCGCGCGGTTGGCTTTCTGGCCAGCGCGGTGACAATGCCTGACGGCGAGAACGCGATTATGCTGGCGGTGCCGGCGGCGCAGACCGGCTCGCGCAGCGCCGCCGAGATCGCCGCTCGGGCCATCAGCGGCTTTACCGAAGACGGTCATTACATCGCCTTCGTCGATGCCAACGGCAACATCGAGGCCGCTTCCGATGGTTTTTCGGCGCTCGGCATCTTGCCCGAAACGCTGGCAGCGCTTGTGGCCGATGTGGCGCACGAGAGCGACCGCATCGTCAAACGCCTCGTTCCAGGCGGCACCACTTCCTATCCGGCCGGCCTCGCCCGGCTGACGGACGAGCGGCACCTGCTGGTGGTGATCGACGAGGACCGGCTTGACTCCGAAGCAGCCTCTGCTGGCGAGCGCAGCGCGGGGATGGAAAGCGCAACCGGTGCGGCGGCGGCCGTTGCCGCAGTCCGGCCAAAGGCAGAACAGGACAATGCGCCGGCAGCAGCCGCGAAGACGGATGCGGCAGAGACAGTCCCGGCAGCCGGCGAAGACACATCGGTGTCGGCGGAGCATGACGTTCCCGATTCCATCGGGCCCGATTCGACCCGGCCCGATTCGACAGGACCTGATTCAACCGCGCCTGATTCGACCGAGCAGGGTCCGGAAGCGGCCGGCGGAATGCCTCCACAGCATGACCATTGGTATTTCAGCGCCAGCGAGGATGAGGCGCAAAAGCCGGGACCGGATGCGTCCGGACATGTCGAGGCGGATGCTTCGGCGGAAAGTTCCGCACAGGATGCCATCAGGGCCGCCTCCCCGACTGAGCGTGCCATCCCCTCGATCGACCGCGCGGCGCCGCCCCTGCGTTTCGTCTGGCGAACCGACGCCGAAGGCAGGTTCAGTGCGCTGTCGCCGGAATTCGCGGAACTCGTCGGCAAGCCTGCCGCCGATGTGATTGGCCGGCGCTTCAGGGACGTCGCCGCCACCTTCGACCTCGATGCGTCCGGCGAGATCGCCGGCCTGCTCGACCGACGCGACACCTGGTCCGGCCGCTCCGTGCTGTGGCCGGTTGCCGGCACCGATTTCAAGATACCCGTCGACCTGGCGGCGCTGCCTGTCTACGGCCGCAGCCGTGCCTTCGAGGGTTTTCGCGGTTTCGGCGTTGCCCGCACCGGCGATGCAGTGGTCGATCCCGAAGCGATCGGTATGGCGCTTGTCCCCAATGCAGAGGCCACCGCAGCTGTCGAGCCGGAAGTCGCCGCAACGCCTGACGAAACCGACCCGTTCCAGGGCGAGGTGCCGGCGCTGACCATCGTGCCGAAGCCGGAGCGGCGCTTTGCCGACAAGGTGATCCGGTTGGCCGAGCACAGGCAGCCGGCCAACGACAAAGGCCTGTCGACGCTGGAACGCAGTGCATTCCGTGAGATCGGCGAGCGGCTCAAGAAGGACAATCCCCCGACCGAACAGCCCGATGCTGCAATACCGGCTGCGGCGGAACCGACCGAAACCGATGTCGAAGACGAGAACGATGTCGCAAGGCTCGACGGCGAGCAGCCGGAAGCAACCGTGTCCGGCATCTCAGGCTCGCTGCTCGATTACGCCGACCGGGACTATGTCGCCGACAACAGCGACGGTGCGCCGGTTTCGGAGCCGGACAAGGCGGCGCAAGAGGTGGTCGAACCCACCGACACGAGTGGTCGATCGACCGCCGCCGAAGACGACGACAGCATGACGGCTGCCGATTTCCGTGACGCAGAAGACAACGAGGATTGGGCGCGGCCCGATGACGACGAAGCCCGTTCGTCAACCGATGACATCGGCGATGCCGGCGACGTGGAGCCGTCGCCGATCGAACCGCCGCGCCTGCCGGTGCCGCCGCTCAAGCTCGAAGGCTTCGTGCCATCGGCTTTTTCGACCGCAGATGACAACAAGGCTCCGGATATCTCGATCCTCGGCAAGCTGCCGGTGCCGCTGCTCATCCATTCCGGCGACGATCTTCACTATGCGAATGAGGAATTCCTCAGCCTGACCGGCTATGACACGCTCGACGATCTGGAGGATGCCGGTGGCCTCGGCGCGCTGTTTGCCGATCCTTACGACGGCAGCGCCCCCGACGGAACCGATCACGCGTTGCGGTTGAAGACACATGACGGTCAGGAGTTCCCGATCGAGGCCATTCTGCGTTCGGTGCCGTGGCGTGGCGGCAAGGCGCTGATGCTGGTCGTGCGCCGTTCCGGCGACGACGAGGCAGCAGCTATTCCGCATGGCGCCGCCGACGACCATACGCAGCCGGACACTTCCGAACTCAAGGCACGCATCGCCGAGATGCGCACCATCATCGACACCGCGACCGACGGCGTCGTGTTGATCGGCCGAGACGGAACGATCCGCTCGATCAGCCGCCCGGCGGAAGCGCTGTTCGGTTTCGACAGCGACGAGGTGACCGGCAAGCCCTTCGTCTCGCTGTTCGCGATCGAAAGCCAGCGCGCCGCGCGAGACTATCTCGACGGACTGTCCGAGCCCGGCGTGGCGAGCGTGCTCAACGACGGCCGCGAGGTGATCGGACGCGAGGCGCAGGGGCGCTTCATTCCGCTGTTCATGACCATCGGCAGCCTGCCAAACGACAGCGGCTTCTGCGCGGTGGTGCGCGACATCACCCAATGGAAGCGGGCCGAAGAGGACCTGACCCAGGCGCGCGCCGTGGCCGAGCGCGCCTCCTCGCAAAAGACCGACTTCCTCGCCCGTATCAGCCACGAGATCCGCACGCCGCTCAACGCCATCATCGGGTTTTCCGAGTTGATGGTCGACGAGAAATTCGGGCCGGTCGCCAATGACCGCTACCGCGACTATCTGCGCGACATCAACCGGTCGGGCAACCATGTGCTCGACCTGGTCAACGACCTGCTCGACATTTCGAAGATCGAGGCCGGCCAGCAGGAGATGGCCTATGAGGCGGTGTCGCTCAACGACACGCTGGCCGAGACGGTGGCGATGATGCAGCCGCAAGCCAACCGCGAACGTGTCATCATCCGCTCCAGCTTCGCCTCACGGCTGCCGGAAGTGGTGGCCGATCTGCGCAGCGTGCGCCAGATCGCGCTGAACATCCTGTCGAATGCCATCCGCTACACACAGGCCGGCGGCCAGGTGATCGTATCGACAGCCTACGAGATCTCCGGCGACGTCGTGATGCGCGTGCGCGACACCGGCATCGGCATGAGCCAGTCCGAGATCGAGCAGGCGCTCAAGCCGTTCAAGCAGATCAACGCGCTGAAGCGTGGGCGCGGCGACGGCACCGGCCTCGGGCTGCCGCTGACCAAGGCCATGGTCGAGGCGAACCGGGCCCGGTTCACCATCAACTCGACCCCCGGCGAGGGCACCTTGGTCGAAGTCGCTTTCCCGTCGACCCGCGTGCTCGCGGATTAGTTAAAAAAGAAAGGCGTCCAACAGGACGCCTTGAATGATTGGATTGCTGTTACAACGGGGGCTTGAGCGAATTCAGATCCTCTGGGGATTTAGAGGAACGGGATTTCTCCCTCAAGTTACGCACGACTATCGATGCCGGCCCTTAACAAAACCTTACCGGCGCCGCGAAAAATTTACCAATGTGTACCACTCATGAAATCTAGGTAAATTCGAGCGAGATATTTCGTTAACCATGCTCGGCCGGGCCTATCAAGTCGAATGCGCCGCCGGCCTGTTTGCTAGTCGGCCAGTTCCGGCAGGTCGCGGAACAGCTCGAGCGCTTCGGGATTGGCCAGCGCCTCCTTGTTCTTGACAGCGCGGCCATGCACCATGTCGCGCACCGCGAGTTCGGTGATCTTGCCCGATTTGGTGCGTGGAATGTCGGCGACGGCGACGATTTTAGCCGGCACGTGGCGGGGGCTCGCGCCGCTGCGGATTTTCGCGCGGATGCGTTTTTCCAGCTCGGCGTCGAGTTGCACCCCCGCTGCCAGCCGCACGAACAGCACAACCCGCACGTCGTTGTCGAAATCCTGGCCGATGCACAGCGCTTCCAGGATTTCCGGCATCTGCTCGACCTGATTGTAGATCTCCGCCGTGCCGATCCGCACCCCGCCCGGGTTGAGCGTCGCGTCGGAGCGGCCGTGGATGATCAGGCCGCCATGAGCGGTCCATTCGGCGAAGTCGCCGTGACACCAGACATTGTCGAAGCGCTCGAAATATGCTGCGTGGTATTTCTTGCCTTCGGGATCGTTCCAGAAGCCGATCGGCATCGCCGGAAACGCCTTGGTGCAGACGAGTTCACCCTTCTCCTGCCTGAGCGGGTGGCCGTCGTCGTCCCAGACATCGACGGCGAGGCCGAGACCAGGCCCCTGGATCTCTCCGGTCCATACCGGTTCGGTCGGCACGCCGAGCACGAAGCAGGAGACGATGTCAGTGCCGCCGGAGATCGAGGCGAGATGCACGTCCTTCTTGATGCCGTCATAGACGAAGCGGAAGTCCTCGGGCGACAGTGGCGAGCCGGTGGAGGAGATCGTGCGCACGCTGGAAAGATCATGCGTTTTGATCGGTCTGAGGCCGGCCTTGCGCACGGAATCGATGAATTTCGCCGAGGTGCCGAAATAGGTCATCTTCTCGGCGTCGGCAAAATCGAACAGCACGTTGCCGTCGGGATAGAAGGGCGACCCGTCATAAAGTAGAAGGGTTGCACCCGATGCCAGGCCGGACACCAGCCAGTTCCACATCATCCAGCCGCAGGTGGTGAAATAAAAGAAGCGGTCGCCGTCGAGCAGGCCGGCGTGGAACCGTTCTTCCTTGACATGCTGGATCAGCGTTCCGCCGGCCGAATGGACGATGCATTTGGGGATGCCGGTCGTTCCGGAAGAAAACAGGATGTTGAGCGGATGCGCGAACGGCAACCGTTCGAAGGTTACGAGCTTGGCGGCAAAGGATGAGAGCGCCTCGTCCAGCGCAGTCGCCTTCTCGATGGTCGCCGCCACATCGGTCGACGTGCCGAGATAGTCGACGATCAGGATCTTGCCAACGGTGGGAAGCTTTGCGGCAACCGCCGCGATCTTGTCGGCGACCTCGATCGCCTTGCCATTATACCAGTAACCGTCGGGCGCGATGAAAACGACAGGCTCGATCTGACCGAACCGGTCCAGCACGCCCTGTTCGCCGAAATCGGGAGAACAGGACGACCAGACGGCGCCGATCGAGGCTGTCGCCAGCATTGCCGCGACCGTCTCCGGCATGTTGGGCATCATGGCGGCGATGCGGTCGCCCTTTTTCACCCCGAGCGACAGGAAAAGCTGCTGCAGCCGCGAGGTCAGCGCATGCAACTCGTTCCAGGAGAGCCGGCGCTCGACCTTGTCCTCGCCGCGAAAGACGATGGCGTCACCGAGCCCGGTTTTTTTCAACAGGTTCTCGGCGAAGTTAAGCTTGGCGTCGGGAAAGAAGGCGGCGCCGGGCATCTTCTCGCCATCGACAAGCACGCGCTCGCCGCCACTGATCCCCCCACTGGCGCCCCCACTGGCACCCTTGTCGCCCACGATCCCGCAAAAATCCCAGACCAGGCTCCAGAATGCCTCGCGATCGTCGATCGACCAACGATGTAGATCGGCGTAGGCGGAAAAATCCTTGCCGGTTGCGGCCGCGGCGGCCTGCATGAAGGCAGTCATGGGCGCGGCGTCGACCTGGTCCTTCGTCGGTGCCCAGAGCGGTGCGTCGCCGGCCATGATCGTTCCTCCTTGAAGCACATCACGTTTGAAGAGATTCACGCGACGCGCTTTAGACTTTTGTTTTCATGTATGCGTTATCCCAAAACGATTTTGGCGACATGCATTGGCATCGCTTATGCATATCGCTGCGCAGCAGAGCAAGATTTTGTTCGGCCGAGCGACGTGGATGTGCGCAAATGCCATCGCTGGGCCATAAAGACTTGAAATGCGTCAGCCGTGGGTTACACCCGTCGGGCGATTCTTGTCGGAACGGAAGCATACGGGGCGACATGTCATCACCTTTGATCCGGCGCGGAATATGGGCGATCGGCGTTGCCGTGCTCGTCATCGCGCTGGCCGTTGCCGCCCTGCCGCTGGTCGCCTCGACCCGCATCGTGCGCGACCGCATCGCCTGGGAAATGAGTGCATGGAGCGGTTTCAGGGTCAACATCGACGGGGCCCCGCGGATCGAGGTCTGGCCGAATTTCCGGGCCATCCTGTCCGACGTGACGCTTTCGCAATGGACAGAGAGCGACGCGCCGCCTGTGATCGAGGCCGAACGGGTCGAGGTCAATCTCTCCGCCATGGCGGCGTTGCAGGGCGATGTGGTGTTTTCGACGGCGCGGCTGATCCGGCCGACGATCAGGGTTCAACGCGCAGCACATGGATTTTTCCTGCCTGCCCTGCCTTCAGGCGGACGCATCACGCGTTCCATCGACATCGCTCGCGCCGTGGTCAGCGCCAATCCGGCCAAGCCGGACCTGAGCAAGCTGCCGGCTGATCCGTTCGGCACCGTGGAGTTCAGGAACGGCCGCGTGGTGACCTCCGTCGATGGCAAGGACGCTGAGATACTGAGCAGCCTGAGCGGACAGGCGAACTGGGCCGCAATGAACAGCAATGCGACGCTGTCGGCGACCGGGATCTGGCGTGGCGAAAGCGTCGCTGTGGATGCCGCATCGTCGAACCCGCTGGTGCTGTTTGGGGGCGGTGCGGCGCCGATGACGCTTTCCTTCAAGGCGCCCCCTGCCAGTTTTTCCTTCGACGGCGTGGCCAGCATGTCCGAGAACGCCTATTTCGACGGCCAGGCGAAATTTGCCGCACCCTCGCTCAGGCGCGTGCTCGAATGGTCGCGGGCCGGCATCGCGCCGGGCGCGGCAATCGGCTCAGTTTCCGTTTCCAGCAAGGTTACGGCGACCTCCGGCCGCATTAAATTCGAAAACACCGAGATCGCTCTGGACGACAATCCGGGAATGGGTGCGCTGGACTTCTCCTTTGGCGAGGCGCGGCCGGTGATCGCCGGTACGCTCGCCTTCGAGACGCTCGACTTGCGGTCCTTTCTCTCCGCCTTCACACCCCTGGCGCCTACGAGCGGCGTTGGCCCCGGCGAAATCGACATAAGCGTCGCCGACCGGATCGATCTCGATCTCAGACTGTCGGCAGCTCAGGCCACCGCAGGCGCTATCCAGCTTGCCGACGTCGCTGCCGCCGCCCAGGTCAAGAACGGTCTTGCCGTCTTCGATATTTCCGATGCATCGGCCTTTGGCGGCAACATCCAGAGCAGTCTTCGTTTCGACCGCAAGCCGGGAGGCACGCAGGTCGAGATCAGGCTGCTCGCCTCCGACATCGACGGCGGCGCTTTTGGCACCGCAGCCGGAATGACGCGGCTGGTGCCGATCGGCACGGGAACCGTTTCGGTCATCCTCAAGGGGCCGGGCAGAACCTGGGATTCCATTTTCGAAAACGCCGACGGCTCGGTCTCGGCGAAATTCGGCCAGGGCGCGTTGAGCCGGTTCAACCTGCCGGCGTTTCTCAAACACAACGAACAGGGCGGGTTCTTCGCGCTCGACGATATCTCCGACGGAACGCTGCCGATCGACGGGGCCGAACTCAAGGCGAGCATCTCGAACGGTGTAGCGAAGATCGACAAGGCCGAAGCGAATTCGGCGAAGTACAAGATCTGGCTTTCCGGCATCGCCTCCTACGCCGGGCGCGGGCTGGCGCTGTCCGGCGGCATCATTCAGGCGGACCAGCCAGCCACGCAGACAAATAACCAGGGTCCCAACCAGTCCTCGTTCTTCGTCGGCGGAACGTGGAGCACGCCGTTCATTTCGCCGATAAGCCGCGGGGTTTCCGGAAAGTAGGCAGCGAGGCTGCCGCGGTCGTCGTCAGGAGTGCTTCCTGCCGGCTTTTCACCCACGCTGCGCCGCCTGCTCGTCCCGCTGGCGCTGCACCTCGCGACGCTTGTTGGCGAGCGAAGCGATGATGACGCCGACCGCCACGACCGCGATCAGGATGGTGCAGGCGGCGTTGATCTCCGGCGTCACACCGAGACGAACCTGGCTGTAGATCTTCATCGGCAGCGTGGTGGCGCCGGGCCCTGAGGTGAAGCTGGCGATGACCAGATCGTCGAGCGACAATGTGAACGCCAGCATCCAGCCAGACACAATCGCCGGCATGATGACCGGCAGCGTGATCTGGAAGAAGGTCTTCACCGGCGGCGCGCCAAGATCCATCGCGGCCTCTTCCAGCGAGCGGTCGAACGTGATCAAGCGCGACTGCACGACGACGGCGACGAAGCACATGGTCAGGGTGATATGGGCAAGCGTGACGGTGAGAAAGCCGCGGTCGAGACCGACGGCGACGAAGAGTAGCAGCAGCGACAGGCCGGTGATGACTTCCGGCATGACCAGCGGCGCAAACACCATGCCGGAAAACAACGTCCGGCCCTTGAAGCGCGTGTAGCGGGTCAAGGTGAGAGCTGCCAGCGTGCCGAGCACGGTCGCCACGGTGGCCGAGATGACGGCGACGCGGGCCGTTACCCAGGTGGCGTCCATGAGGCCCCGGTTGTGGAACAGCGAGACGTACCATTTGGTCGAGAAGCCGCCCCAGACAGTGACCAGTTTCGACTCGTTGAAGGAGAAGACGACGAGCAGGACGATCGGCAGGTAAAGAAAGGCAAAGCCGAGCACGATCGAAGTGATGTTGAAGCGGCTCCAAGTCGGGTTCATTTGTCCTGCTCCTGGGCGCGGGCCTGGGCCCGCTGGAAGAGCATGATCGGCACGATCAGCAGCAACAGCAGGATGACGGCGACGGCCGACGACACCGGCCAGTCGCGATTGGCGAAGAACTCGTTCCACAGCGTCTTGCCGATCATCAGCGTCTGCGAGCCGCCGAGCAGGTCGGGAATGACGAACTCGCCGACGGCGGGAATAAACACCAGCAGGCAGCCGGCGATGACGCCGGGCAGCGACAGCGGAAAGGTGATCTTCCAAAAGGCGCTGGTCGGCGGGCAACCGAGATCCTTGGCCGCCTCGATCAGCGAATAATCCATTTTCTCGAGGGCGGAATAAAGCGGCAGCACCATGAACGGCAGATAGGAATAGACGATGCCGATGAAGATCGCCGTATAGGTGTTGAGGATGATCAGCGGCTGGCTGATGACGCCGGTGGCGAGCAGGAACTGGTTGAGCAGCCCCTCGGGCTTGAGGATGCCGATCCAGGCGTAGACGCGGATCAGGAACGAGGTCCAGAATGGCAGGATCACCAGCATCAGCAAAGTCGGGCGCAGCATCGCCGGCGCGCGGGCCATGCCATAGGCGATCGGGTAGCCGACAAGCAATGTCAGCACCGTCGAAATGGCGGCGACAACGACGCTCGTCACATAGGCGTTGACGTAGAGCGCGTCCTGCGTCAGCCATGTGTAGTTATCGATGCTGAGCTGTTTGAGCTGAGCAAAAAAACCGGAAAGCCCATCCCCGAAGCCAAGTACCGGCGTGTAGGGCGGTATAGCGATCGCCGTCTGCGACAGCGAAATCTTGAAGACGATGACGAACGGAATGAGGAAGAAGAAGACCAGCCAGAGATAGGGGATGATGATGACAAGGCGGCCAACGAAGGCCTCGCCCAGTCTGGCCAGGGCGGATTTGCCCGCGTCGGCGGCCCGAGAGCTTGTTGCAGCGGTGACAGCGGCATTCGACATGACCGCCTCTATCGTGTCAGCACGACGCCGGCGTCCGGCCTGAACGACACCCAGGCACGGTCGTTCCAGCTCAGCGGATCCTCGGTGATGCGGGCCGCGTTCATCGTGCTGGCCCGCACCACGTGGCCGTCGTCCAGCCTGACGTGATAGACGGTCATGTCGCCGAGATAGGCGATATCGTAGACCTCGCCTTCGATGGCGTTGACAGCGCCCGCCGGTCTCGTCGAGGATATCTTGATCTTCTCCGGCCTGATGGCGAAGGCGACGGCCGCGCCGGTGGCGGCATCGCCGGCATTCTCGGCCCGGATGGTGATGCCGTTGCCCGCATCGATGCTTGCCGCGCCGGCCTCGCCATGCGCAATCTTGCCTTCGAACATGTTGACGTTGCCGACAAAGCCGGCGACGAAACGGGAGCCCGGCGCCTCGTAGACTTCCGCCGGCGTCGCTACCTGCATCACCTCGCCCTTGTCGATGATGGCGATACGGTCGGCCATGGTCATCGCCTCTTCCTGGTCGTGGGTGACGACGACGAAGGTGAGGCCGAGTGACTGCTGCAGGTCCATCAGCTCGAACTGTGTTTCCTCGCGCAGCTTCTTGTCCAGCGCGCCCAGAGGCTCGTCGAGCAGCAGCACCTTCGGCCGCTTGGCGACCGAGCGGGCAAGCGCGACGCGCTGGCGCTGGCCGCCGGACAGTTGGTGCGGCTTGCGCTTGGCGAACTGCTCGAGCTTGACCAGCTTCAGCATCTCTCCAACGCGCGCCGCGATCTCGGGCTTCGGCATGCCGTCCTGCTTGAGGCCGAAAGCGATGTTGTTCTCGACCGTCATATGCGGGAACAACGCGTAGGATTGGAACATCATGTTGACCGGCCGCCGGTATGGTGGGATGCCGCGCAGATCCTGGCCATCAAGCAGGATGCGGCCGGCGGTCGGCTCCTCAAAGCCGGCGAGCATCCGCAAAAGCGTCGATTTTCCACAGCCCGACGCCCCGAGCAGGGCAAAAAACTCGCGCTCGAATATGGTCAGCGACAAATTGTTGACGGCGGTGAAGTCACCGAACTTCTTGGTGACCTTGTCGAACTGGATGTATGGCTTGGCGTTCGGGTCGTTCCACGGCGCGAAATCCCTG
Organism: Mesorhizobium sp. WSM4842; assembly: GCF_055901575.1. Classification (NCBI taxonomy): domain Bacteria; kingdom Pseudomonadati; phylum Pseudomonadota; class Alphaproteobacteria; order Hyphomicrobiales; family Phyllobacteriaceae; genus Mesorhizobium; species Mesorhizobium sp. WSM4842. Next base: position 2,771,182 of record NZ_CM148372.1, on the reverse strand, counting down.
CGGATGCTGCCAAGCGATTTCATATCCCACTCCGTCCTGCGTCCTATCCCCAGAAGATTTGACCCCGGCAGCACCTGCGGGGTCGTTGATTGTCGCTTACTGCCCGGTGACGATCTTGGTCCAGGTGCGGGTGACGACGCGCTGGGTCTTGGAATCGTAGGGGGCGATGGTGAACAGCTTCGCCAACGTCGCCTCGTCCGGATAGATCGCCGGATCCTCGAGTATCTCCTTGTTGATGAACTGCTGCGACGCCTTGTTGCCGTTGGCGTAGAAGACGTAGTTGCTCGACTTGGCGATCACCTCCGGCTTCATCATGTAATTCAGGAATTCATGCGCCTCGGCGACATGCGGCGCGTCGGCCGGGATCGCCATCTGGTCAAACCACATTTCGGCACCTTCCTTCGGCACGGAATAGCCGATCTCGACGCCCTGATTTGCCTCCGTCGCACGGTCGCGCGCCTGGAACACGTCGCCCGACCAGCCGACGGCCAGGCAGATGTCGCCATTGGCCAGGGCGTTGATGTATTCCGACGAGTGGAACTTGCGGATGTAAGGCCTGATCTTCAGCATCAGTTCTTCCGCCTTGGCGAAATCGTCCAGCGACGTGGTCTCGGGATCGATACCCAGATATTTGAAGGCGTTCGGGAGGATGTCGCTCGGAGAGTCGAGGACATAGACGCCGCAATCCTTCAGCTTGGCCAGCTTTTCCGGGTTGAAGAACACGTCCCAGCTATCGATCTTGTCGGTGCCGAGCGCTTCCTGCACCTTCTTGATGTTATAGCCGAGGCCGACCGTGCCCCACATGTAGTTGATCGAATATTCGTTGCCGGGATCGTACTTGGCTGTGCGCTCCGAAACGACGTCCCACATGTTGGAAATGTTGGGCAGCTTCGACTTGTCGAGCTTCTGGAACACACCTGCCTGGATCTGGCGTGCGAGGAAATTGGCGGTCGGCACGACGACGTCGTAGCCGCTGCCGCCGGCAAGCAGTTTCGTCTCCAGGAGCTCGTTGGAATCGAAGGTGTCGTAGGTGACCTTGATGCCCGTTTCCTTGGTGAAATCCTCGATAATCGAGCTGTCGATGTAATCCGACCAGTTATAGACATTGACGACGCGGTCCTGGGCATGAGCGCCGAGGGTGAAAAGCGTCAGAAATGCCGAGGTCGCCGAAAGCCAGAATGCTTTGCGGGTCATGCGTGTCTCCTTTGATGAGTGTTCCATCGCCAGCTCGTCGCGGGGCTGCGCGGCTGGCGTTTGCTTCAGATTATTGGGCTTTCCGACAAGCGACAAGCGCGAACCGCCGACACCCTGGTGGTTCGATGTGCGGCGGCCGAGTCCCCCGTTCCCATGTCGTGATCCAGGTGGCATTCCGGCGCCGTCAAAGGCTCTCGCCACGGCGCGGGCAGGGATACGACGATGTTGTCCGGTCTCGGTCGGGCCGGAGGGGAGACTTGGCAAGATGAGCCTGTCTTGTTGTTGCCGTATTTGCAGCCTGCCCGCGCGGCTGCGCCATTGTCAATGGCTCATCTCGCTTTGGCGCGTGCGCTGCAATCAATTAGGCGACGGCATGCCGGTGACACCCGGCCGCACCGGCCGCGCCTGACGCTTGAATTCGAGCCCGATATGGACGAGCAGCGCCGTGACCACCACCGCGCCGCCAAGGATGGTGCGTCCCGACGGCACCTCGGAATGGATGAGCCAGACCCAGATCGGGCCGAGGATCGGCTCGAAAGTGCCGAGCAGTGCTGCGATCGCTGCTGGAACAAGCCGGGCGCCGGTGGCGAAGAAGGCAAGGCCGAGACCCAGATTGACCACGCCGAATGCAAACAGGAAGCCCATGTCGCTGCTGGAAACGCCGAATTGCGACGCCTGCGACGCGGCGAATGCGGCGGCAAGCATCGTGCCGAGGCAGGTCGCCGGCGTCATGCGCACATGGGCAAAGCGTCGCGTGATGACGGTGGCGATCGAAAACATCACAGCGATGAGCAGCGCCAAGCCGTCGCCGATAGGCGACACGGCGCCATCGAGCGACTCCGATACCATGATGGCAACGCCGGCAATGACGGCTGCAATCGCCACCCAGGTCGCCACGGCTACCCGTTCGCGAAACAGCACCCAGGCAAACATCGCCGCCAGGAGCGGCACGCCCGCCTGCATCAAAAGGATATTGGCGACGGTGGTGTAGGCAAGCGCCACGACGAACGAGGTCGATGCGGTGGCGAAGCAGAACGCCACGGCAAGGCCGGGCAGGCCCATGCTGCGGAACAACCTTACCGTGCCGTGCCAGCCGTCGCGCCAGATCATGAAGCAGATGAGGAAGGCGGCGGCCCAGACCGAGCGCCAGAACACCACCGTCCAGCTGTCGCCGGCGTCGATGAAACGGGCGATGGCGCCGCCGAAACTCCACATCAGCGCCGACAGCAATATCAACAGGAAGCCGACACGCTCGTCACGCGGCGAGACGGCAGGGGAAACAACTATCGCTGATGATGAATCGGTCATGAATGCGACTGTCGGCGATTTCGGGGCAGCACGATGCACAGCGGACGACAGAAACGTGCATTAATCGCGTAACGCAAAGACGAAGATCGGGCGTGATCCAGCACCGTGTTCCGTTTGGCGCACTGACTAGCGCACACACGGGGCAAGACGGTCGTGCGGAGCTGGCAGGGATAGTTTACGATGCGAGGCTGGACGGCTACTGCGTGACAAGAGAAGCCCCGTGACCGACGTAAATAACATGTGTAGGGCGACCCATGGATGAGCCATTCTACAAGACGGCGGCGATTGGCTATGACGAGCTGTTCGCCCGCGCAACGAACTCGTTCATTCCATCCTTGCTGAAGGCAGCGCAAATTGCGCCTGCCCATCGGGTGCTCGACGTCGCAACGGGTACAGGAGCAGCAGCGCAAGCTGCAGCGATCGTGGTAGGCCCATCCGGCTCTGTCACTGCCGGCGATATCTCGCCGGCCATGCTCGAATCTGCCAAACGCAATTTGAAGAACCAGCCAATCACCCTCGCAACGTTTGACGCTCACGCGCTCCCTTACGAGGATTGTCGGTTCGATGCGGTGATCTGTCAGCTTGGGCTCATGTTCTTCTCAGACCCGCTTGGAGCGCTTTCGGAGTTTCGTCGGGTTCTGCGCCCCAACGGCTGGACTGCAGTTAGCGTGACGACGACGCCGGAGCGCTCGCTGTTCGCCAGAATAGGCGCGGTAATCGCCCGTTGCGCACCCGAAAAAGCCGAAAAGCTAAATCGCTTCTTCTCCATCCCTGACGCGACATGCTTGCATTCCTTGCTCCACCGCGCCGGGTTTCAAGAGGTCTATGTCCAGCTTGAAACTCGGCCCATCAAATTCTCATCTTTCGACCATTATTTCAGCGGAATCACCAAAGGAGCAACATTGAGCGGTCAGGAGTATGTCCAGCTTCCTCCAGTCATGCAGGTCACAGTGCGCGAGGAAGTCTGGCGCGGGCTGGCTTCGCCGAGCGTTGGAGAGCCGCTGACGATTGAGATGGACGTCCTGATAGGCAGCGGTGGGCGGTAGAACAATGCGCCGAGCGCAATTTGATGGAAACGCTGTGCCCGTCACTGGAAATCGAACGCGCTTAGTCCGGTCACCATCTCGTCAAGGCCGAGCGGGCGCGTCACCGGCGGCTCGGCGCGGGCGAGGCAGCCGATGCGTTCACACAGCCGGCAGGCCGGGCCAATCGGCGTGGCCGGACTGGCGCCCTGTCCGGCTTTTCCGGTCGCGGCGGCTGCCCCCGGCAGTGCCGCGCCGTAGACGATCTCGTCACGAAAGCCGATATCGCAGCCCAACAGAAGGGCGGTACGGCGCGGTCGCTCCGAAAACGAGCCTTGCGGTCCTTCGAGCGTGCGGGCGACGCAGAGGAACTCGGCGCCGTCGGGCATTTCCACCGCCTCTACGAAGATCCGGCCGGGCTGGGTAAAGGCGGCATGCACGGGAAGCTTCGGACAGCCGCCGCCGAAGCGGCTTTGCGGAAAACCCTGGCTGCCCGCCTTGCGGAAGCGGTTGCCGGCATTATCGACCTCGAGCATGAAGAACGGCACGCCCGGCGTGCCCGGCCGCTGCAGCATGGTCAGACGGTTCGCCGCCTGCTCGAAGGAGACGCCGAAGCGCGAGCGCAGCACGTCGATGTCGTAACGCGCGCGTATCGCGGCTGCGTGAAAGGATTGATAGGGCATCATCAGCGCGTGGGCGGCGTAGCGGCCAAGCTCGAAGCGGGCAAGCCGGCGGGCTTCATCCGTGGTCAGCTTCAGCGCCTGGATCTCGCTTGCCACCGCGACCGTCATGCGGATCAGGCAGGCCTCCATCGCCACCTCGCGCAACTGATCGAACGGCGACAGGCGCTCGGACAGAAACAGGCGTTGCGAGTGGCGGTCGTAGCGGCGGCGCCAGTTCGGCATGGTGGCGACCGGCAGCACCTTGACGACGATGGCGAATTCGCGCTTCAGCCAGGCCTTCAACGCACCGAACAGATCGTCGCCGGGATCGAGAACCGACGTGAATGCCTCGGACTCCTCTTCGAGCGCGGCAAAATGGTTCGGCCGGCGCTCGAAAATCTCGTGCACCTCGTCGATCGGCAAGCGGGCGCCGGCGAGTGCCGTCGCTTTGCCCTCACGCGCGAGAAGCTCGTTGAGATCGGAAAGGCGCTCGGCCTGCTCGCGATAGGCGCGAAACAGTTTTATCACCGCGGCGGAAGCGTTGGGCGCCGCCTCTGCAAGCTCGATCAGTTCCTGGTCACCAGGCAATTCGCCGACCAGCAGCGGGTCTGAAAACACTTCCTTCAAGGCAGCGACCGACCCCCGAGCCTCGCCCTGCAATTCATGCGGGTCGACCTTGTAGACGGATGCCAGCTTGAGGATCAGCTGAACCGTCAGCGGCCGCTGGTTGCGCTCGATGAGATTGAGGTAGGACGGCGAGATGCCGAGCCCTTCGGCCATCGCGGTCTGGGTCAGGCCCTTGGCGCTGCGGATGCGGCGGATGCGCGGCCCGGCGAAGATCTTCTGATCGGCCACTCGACTGTCCTTGACAGAAATTTACATGGCTTCCGTGCGGCGGGGCCATATCCGGCTTTTACAATCGTGACGGATTTACAGTGCCTGCCTGTCAAACGCAACACAGGTTTTCTCTTATTTTCCAGCCAATCTTCTGGTTTTCCTCGCCTGTTTCTCACTGAAATGTAAATGCTGTCACACCAAAACGACGCAGAAATCTCCATGAGGCGGCGTTTCCATCCCAGCAGCGATTTATCCGGAGTGACAAATGACCGATTTTTACAACCTCGTCCCCTCGGCACCGGAAGGCCGCTTCGACGGCATCGAGCGGCCCTACTCGCCGGACGACGTGAAGCGGCTGCGCGGTTCGGTCCAGATCCGGCAGAGTCTCGCCGAAATGGGCGCCAACCGGCTCTGGCAGCTCATCCACGAAGAGGACTTCGTCAACGCGCTCGGCGCCATGTCGGGCAATCAGGCGATGCAGCAGGTCCGGGCCGGGCTGAAGGCGATCTACCTGTCTGGATGGCAGGTCGCCGCCGACGCCAACACCGCATCCGCCATGTATCCGGACCAATCGCTTTATCCCGCCAATGCGGCGCCCGAACTGGTCAAGCGCATCAACCGCACCCTGCAGCGCGCCGACCAGATCGAGACCTCCGAAGGCAAGGGACTTTCGGTCGACACCTGGTTCGCGCCTGTTGTCGCCGATGCGGAAGCCGGCTTCGGCGGACCGCTCAATGCCTTCGAGATCATGAAGGCCTTCATCGAGGCGGGTGCCGCCGGCGTCCACTACGAGGACCAGCTGGCGTCGGAGAAGAAATGCGGCCATCTCGGCGGCAAGGTGCTGATCCCGACCGCCGCACACATCCGCAACCTCAACGCCGCGCGACTTGCCGCCGACGTCATGGGCACGCCGACGCTGGTCGTCGCACGCACCGACGCGGAAGCGGCAAAGCTGCTCACCTCCGACATCGACGAGCGCGACCAGCCCTTCGTCGACTATGGCGCCGGCCGCACGGTGGAGGGCTTCTATCCCGTCAGAAACGGCATCGAGCCTTGCATCGCGCGGGCCGTCGCCTACGCGCCCTACGCCGACCTGATCTGGTGCGAAACCTCCAAGCCCGATCTGGCGCAGGCCAAGAAGTTCGCTGAGGGCGTGCACAGGCACCATCCCGGCAAGCTTCTCGCTTACAATTGCTCGCCGTCGTTCAACTGGAAGAAGAACCTCGATGACGCCACGATCGCCAGGTTCCAGAAGGAACTCGGCGCCATGGGCTACAAGTTCCAGTTCATCACGCTGGCCGGTTTTCACCAGCTCAATTTCGGCATGTTCGAACTCGCCCGCGGCTACAAGGCGCGGCAGATGGCGGCTTATTCCGAGTTGCAGGAAGCTGAATTCGCGGCGGAAGCCCACGGCTATACCGCGACCAAGCACCAGCGCGAAGTCGGCACCGGCTATTTCGACGCCGTGTCGATGGCGATCAGCGGTGGCCGGTCTTCGACCACGGCCATGCATGAATCGACCGAGCACGCCCAGTTCAAACCGGCGGCGGAATAGCACAAACGCAACAAAATAGAGGTAACGCCCCGAAGGGGTATAAAGGAGAAGACCAATGGCATCGATAAGCCGCGTCAAGGAACGGGCCGAAGAACAGGCCACCACCATGACCGTCGACCAGCAAGCGACCATCCGCATGCTGGCGAATGACCTGCACAGGCTCAACCAGTCGGTGATGAAGGCGGTCGAGGCCGGTGTGTCGGTGGAGCTCGTGCGCTCGGCACGTCACCATGGCGGCGACGGCAACTGGGGCGATCTGCTTATCCCGGTGATCGTCACCCAGCGGAGCCTCGGCTGACCGAAATCCGACCAAAGCCTGTCGGTGGAATCGGCATCACCTGCGCAGTCTCTGCGCAGGTGATCTGCGTCTGCACGACCAGTTTGCATAGGGCAAGAACAGAACTTGCTTTAAATTTTAACGTTTCTTGCGATATTCTGGATATCCGCCATTTCAGCTTGACACAGGCAGCGATCTCACGGCAATTATTTCTAAAGTTTCAACCCTGCATTGAAACCAGACGAGTGCCCCCACGCTCATGCGCGCCATGAACCGCGATCCCAGAACCGTAAGCCACCTGACTTTGGGGAGCCGGAATGTGGACCGCGAGATGCTCACGGACTTCACCCGCGTGCTCGTCGTCGGGAAGTCGCCGGTCAACAGGGTGGTGGTTTCGAAAATCGTCGAACGATCCGGGCTCAAACCGATCTCGGAATCGCCCGAAACGGCAGCAACGACGCTGCGATCGCTCATTCCCGGAGCTGTCGTCCTCGATGGCGGAGCGGACAACCGGGACTGCGACGCGCTGATGTCCGGTATCGACGCGCTGCGGCGCACCTCGGGCAGGTCGCATCCCTCGGTGATCCTGCTTTCGACCAAGAACGGCACACCGGAGAGCCTCGGCCTGTCGAGCGTCATCGATGCGGTAGTCGTCAAACCAATCACGACCGAACGGCTGCAGCCGGTGATCGACCATTTGATCGGGCTCGGACGCAGCTAGCCGGCGTCCTCTATCCGGCTCACATGCCCTCCCTCGATCCTTGCGATCGGATCTGGATATCTTTATGTTGAGTGGATGACCGCCTGACAGCGAACCCAGTCCGATGTCCTTTTGCAATTGCGACGCATCTGGGGTAGCAGCTTCGAACAAATCCGCAGGCATGTTCCGACTTCGCGACATGGCTGTCGATATTGGCGGATCATGACATGTCCTCAGAACAGACCATCGCCGCGCTTTGCAGGAAACTCGGGCTGCGCATCACCGGTCCGCGCCGCGTCATCATGCGTGTTATATCCGAATCCAGTGACCATCCGGATGTGGTGGAACTCCATCGCCGCGTTGTCGCCATTGAGCCAACGATCGCGCTCGCCACTGTCTATCGCACCGTCAGCCTTCTGCGCGAAAAGGGCATTCTGGAGCGGCACACCTTTGGCGATCGGCGCGCCAGATACGAAACGGTCCCCCGTGAGCATCACGATCATCTCATCAACATCGAGACGGGAGACGTCGTCGAATTCCAGTCGGCGGAGATCGAGCGGCTCCAAGAGGAAATCGCTCGACGGCACGGATTCACGATCATCAGCCACAGATTGGAGATCTACGTGAAGCCAATCCAGAAAACGCGACGCTCTCGTAAATCCGGAGAATGACTGCCCGTTTCTAGCTTTCCTCGGCAATCTCCATTCGGCTCACTTTGAGTGTGGTAACGGCGAAGGCCGCGATGAAGGCGGCGGACAGCATGAGAACGATGGTCGGCGCCGGTGCGCTGTCGATGAAGAAGGACAGATAGACGCCGAGAAACGACGCGGCGACCGCGATCATCACCGACAGGATCAGCATGGCGCTGAACTTCCTTGTCAGCAGGAAAGCGATGGCGCCAGGCGCGATCAGCATGGCGATGGCCATGATGATGCCGACCGCCTTCAGCGCGCCGACGATGGTGAGAGAGATCAGGCAAAGCAGGCCGTAGTGGAGCAGGTTGACCCGAAGGCCAACCGCCCGAGCCTGAGCCGGATCGAAGGCGTGCAGCAGGAAGTCGCGCCACTTGATCCCGATGATGCCGGCCGTGATCGCAGCAATGAGCCCCGTTTCGACGATGTCGCGCAAGCCGATGCCCAGCACGTCACCGAACAATATGTGGTCGAGATGCACGTCGGACTGGATCTTTACGTAGAGCACCAGGCCGAGGCCGAACATGCCGGAGAAGACGATGCCCATTATCGTGTCCTGCTTGATGCGGCTGTTATCCTTGAGGAAGCCGGTGGCGAGAGCGCAGACCATCCCGGCGGCGAAGGCACCGACCGAATAGGGAAATCCGACGATGTAGGCGATGACCACGCCGGGAAAGACGGCGTGGCTGATGGCGTCGCCCATCAGCGACCAGCCCTTGAGAACGAGGAAGCAGGAGAGCAGCGCAGTCGGCACAGCGACCAGAACCGAAACAATCAGGGCATTGACCATGAAGCCGAACTGGAAGGGGGAAAGCAGCGTATCGAGGATGCTCATGGGCTGGCCTCCAAGATCCTCGCCGCGCGGCGGCGGGCTGCCAGCATTCCGTGCTTGGGAGCGAAGAAGAAGGCGGCGAGAAAGATCAGCGTCTGCAGGACGACAATGATGCCGCCGGTGGCGCCGTCGAGGAAATAGCTGGCATAGGCGCCGCTGAAACTCGTGGCCGCGCCGATTACAACCGCGATGACGAGCAGGCGCGGAAAGCGGTCCGTCAGAAGATAGGCGGTCGCGCCGGGAGTCACCACCATGCAGATGACGAGGAAGGCGCCGACGGTCTGAAGCGCGGCGACCGTGGAGGCCGATAGCAGCATGAAGAACATGATCTTGAGCGCGCTCGGGTTGAGGCCGATCGAGCGGGCATGGCTCTCGTCGAAGAAGACCACCATCAGATCCTTCCATTTCACCAGCAGGATGGCGAGCGAGACGAAGCCTATGATGGCGAGTTGAAGCGTGTCTTCCGGGGTGATGGCCAGGATGTTGCCGAGCACGATCGTCTGGATATTCACGGAGGTCGGTGACAGCGACACCATGAACAGGCCGAGGCCGAAGAAAGAGGAGAAGATCAGGCCGATGATGGCGTCTTCCTTCAGCTTGGTGCGCTGGTTGAGGAAGAGCATCGCCGCAGCGGCGAGCCCGCCGGAGAAGAAGGCGCCGATCGAGAAGGGAAGGCCCAGCATATAGGCGCCGGCGACGCCTGGCACGATCGAATGCGAGAGCGCGTCGCCGATCAGCGACCAGCCTTTCAGCATCAGATAGCAGGACAGGAAGGCGCAGACACCCCCGACCAAGGCGGACACCCACATGGCATTGAGCATGTATTCGTAGCCGAACGGCTCGAACAGGATACTCATTCGTCGCGTTCCCGCATCTTTTGCTGCATGGCTCCGTTCTCTCCGTAGAAGACCAGTGGCCGCTCGTCGTCGGTGATGACGGCAAGGCGGCGCCTGTCGTCGTCCTCATGCAGCCCGGCGCCGCCGAGCACGAAATGACGCAAGACGCCGCCGAAAGCCTTTTCCAGGTTCGCCTGCGTGAAGGTCTGTCCTGTAGGCCCGTAGGCAAGGACCGTGTTCCGGAGCAGCACGGCACGATCGCAGAACTCCGGCACGCTACCCAGATTATGCGTCGAGACCAGCATCACTCGGCCTTCGTCCCGGAGCGCGCGCAGCAGTTCGACGATAGCGTCCTCGGTCCTGACGTCGACGCCGGTGAAGGGCTCGTCGAGCAGGATGACGCGCCCATCCTGCGCCAGCGCCCGAGCGAGAAAGACGCGCTTCTTCTGCCCGCCCGAAAGCTCGCCGATCTGGCGCTTGCGGAAATCGCTCATGCCGACACGCGCAAGCGCGGCGGTAACCGCCTCGCGATCAGCAGCCTTCGGAATGCGCATCATGCCCATATGGCCGTAGCGACCCATCATGACGACGTCCTCGACCAGTACTGGAAAGTCCCAGTCGACCTCCTCGGCTTGCGGCACATAGGCGACGACGTTCTTCCTCAGCGCGGCCGCGGCCGGCTGTCCGAGAACAAAAATCTCTCCCTTTGCCAGCCGCACGAAGCCCATGATGGCTTTGAACAGCGTCGACTTGCCCGAGCCGTTGACACCGACAAGTGCCGTGATCGTGCCTGTCGGAATTTCAAAGCTCGCATCCCGCAGCGCCGTCTGGCCGTTGCGGTAGGTGACGGTCGCGCCGCGGACGGCGAGGCCGCCTCCCGCATCCTCGAACGCGGGGGCAAGAGGCGGAACGGCTTCGTTCATTGCGACAGCCCTGCGGCGAGGCCTTTCTGAACCGTATCCGAAGTCACACGCAGCAGATCGATATAGGTTGGCACCGGGCCGTCCGCCTCGCTGAGAGAATCAACGTAGAGCACGCCGCCGTAATGCACCCCCGTCTCGCGCGCGACCTGCCGGGCCGGCTTGTCCGACACGGTGCTTTCGCTGAAGACGGCGACGATCTTGTTTTCCCTGACGGCGTCGATCACCTTGCGAACCTGCTGCGGGGTGCCTTGCTGGTCAGCGTTGATCGGCCACAAATAAAGCTCCTTCAGCTCGAAATCGCGTGCGAGGTAGGAGAAAGCGCCTTCGCTCGATACCAGCCAGCGCCGATCCTTCGGGATCGAGGCAAGCTTATCGCGGATCGGCGCGACGGCCGCCTCTATCTTTGCCTTGTAGGCTTCTGCATTGGCCTTGTAGGTCTCGGCATGCGCCGGATCGTGCTCGACGAAGGCATCGCGGATGTTGTCGACGTAGATCAGCGCGTTTGTCGGGGACATCCAGGCATGCGGGTTCGGTTTCCCAGTATAGGGTCCCTCGGCGATGCTCATCGGTTGGACGCCCTCGGAGATGATAGCGCCTGGCACGTCGCTGAGATTCTGGAAGAATTTTTCGAACCAGAGTTCGAGGTTGAGCCCGTTCCACAGAATGAGCTGTGCGCCCTGCGCCCGCTGAATGTCGCCCGGGGTCGGCGCGTAATTGTGGATCTCCGCTCCCGGCTTGGTGATCGATTCCACGATTGCTGCGTCGCCCGCCACGTTCTTCGCCATGTCGGCGATGACGGTGAAGGTCGTCACGGCCTTGAACTTTTCCTGCGCTTTCGCTGGGCTTGAAGCAACTGCCGCAGCGAACATTGTAGCCATCAACCCGACGACAACCAACCGCCCGTATCTCTCGATCATCAAAATCTCCTGTCGCGATTTGCTCGCATGTCCCGCGGGCGGCCGCCATTATGCGACAGTGACGCTGCGCTTGTCGCATATTCTGCAATTGCGACTGATTTGCAAGTAGAAAACGGTTTTGCATCGTGGATTGTACACGGCCGCGCGATGGAGTTCAGCGACAGCGCGGCCCTTGGCGAAGCGGACAACTAGGATTGCGATGCGCAATGTCCGGCATCGATGCTCTGCGGCGCACGTCCGGTTCGACGCCGGGACAAGCAATCAGCTGGCTTTCCCGATGCTTTCGACCAGCCCGGGCAGTTCCGAGAGATCGGCTATCTGGCGGAAGCGAGGCGCGGTGACCGGCGGCTCGACATGTTCCAGCACCCAGGTCAACTCATGCGGCACGTGGATGCCCCAACTGCCGGCCTCGATGGCCGGCACCACGTCCGACTTGAGCGAATTGCCGACCATCATGCTTTTTTCGGCGCCATCACCGTGGCGGCTGAAGATGCTGCTATAAGTAGCGGGGCTCTTGTCGCTGACGATCTCGACTGCATCGAACAGGTCGCCGAGGCCCGATTGCGCCAGCTTGCGTTCCTGATCGAAAAGGTCGCCCTTGGTGATCAGCACCAGGCGATACGCGCCCGCCAGCTTTTCAACGGTTTCGCGCGCATGGGGCAGCGCCTCGATCGGATGGCCAAGCATCTCGCGGCCCGCCGCAAGAATCTCGGCGATGACCGAGGCCGGCGCGCGGCCCTCGGTAATCTCGATCGCCGTTTCGATCATCGACAGGGTAAACCCCTTGATGCCGAAGCCGTAGACGGCGAGGTTGCGCTTCTCGGCCTCCAGCAATCTTGCCGAGATGTGCTCCTCCTCGGCATGATCGGCGAGCAGCGCGGCAAAGCGCTTTTCGGTCATGCGGAAGAACTGCTCGTTCTGCCAGAGCGTGTCGTCGGCATCGAAGCCGATCGTGGTCAACTCATGATTGTTCGGCATTCGACGTCTTCAACCGAGGTCATTGAACATGCGTCGAACCTAAGCTGCTTGGCGCGGTTTTCAACTGGGCAGGCGAACGCAACCGCGCTCCCCTTCCCTTCCATCGCCGGCCCCGGCTATACTCCCAAATCCGCAACCCAATCTGGTGAATGATGCCGCCTGCAAAAAAGGAAGTCCGCCCGTCGAGCCGCGGAGGACGTATCCGCACGCCTGCCTTCGTGAAAAATCAACGTGGTGTGAAAAACTGGAAGGAAGTCGGCGCCTGGCTGGCGTGGCGCGGCATCGAGGATATCGAATGCATCACACCCGACCAGGCCGGTGTTGCTCGCGGCAAGATGATGCCGTCGAAGAAATTCACCTCCAACACCTCACTGGCGCTGCCTTCGGCGGTGTTCATGACGACGATCTCCGGCGGCTACCCGGAAGACGGCAACGGCTTCCACTATCCGGAGGACGACGGCGACCTCAAGCTGATGCCGGACCTGTCGACGCTGACCGTGGTGCCGTGGGAAGAGGACCCGACGGCGGCGGTCATCTGCGACCTCGTCCACCAGGACGGCCGCTCGGTCGAGTTCACGCCGCGCAACGTGCTGAAGCGTGTGCTTGCCGCTTACGACAAGCGCGGGCTGAAGCCGGTGGTGGCGCCCGAGATCGAGTTCTACCTGGTGCGCAAGAATCCCGATCCGGACTACCCGCTGACGCCGCCGGTCGGGCGTTCGGGACGGGCGATCGGCGGTGGCGCCGGTTATTCGATCGCCGGCGTCAACGAGTTCGACGAACTGATCGACGACATCTACCATTTCTCCGAAAGCCAGGGCCTGGAGATCGATACGCTGATCCACGAGGAAGGCGCCGGCCAGCTCGAGATCAATCTGCGCCATGGCGATCCGATCGAACTCGCCGACCAGGTGTTCATGTTCAAGCGGACCATCCGCGAGGCGGCGCTGAAGCATGAGATCTACGCCACCTTCATGGCCAAGCCGATCCAGGGGCAGCCCGGGTCGGCCATGCATATCCACCAGTCGATCATCGACAAGAAGACCGGCAAGAACGTCTTTTCCGCCGAGGACGGCTCGGAAACCGAAGCCTTCTTCCATTTCCTCGGCGGCATGCAAAAACATGTGCCGAACGCGCTGGTGATGTTTGCGCCCTATGTCAATTCCTATCGCCGGCTGACGCAGTCGGCTTCGGCGCCGGTCAACAACAAATGGGGCTACGACAATCGCACTACCGCCTTCCGCGTTCCACGCTCCGACCCGGCAGCCAGGCGCGTCGAGAACCGCATCCCCTCATCCGACGCCAATCCCTATCTGGCGCTGGCCGCATCGCTTGCCTGCGGGCTCATCGGCATGACCAACAAGATCAAGGCCGAACCGCCGGTTCTCACCACCGCCAACGAGGCAGAGATCGACCTGCCGCGCAGCCTGCTCGAAGCCGTCGACCTGTTCGAAGCCGACGAGGAACTCTGCGCGCTGCTCGGCAAGTCGTTTGCCGCGACCTATGCGGCGATCAAGCGGGCGGAATTCGAGACCTTCATGGAAGTGATCAGCCCGTGGGAGCGGGAGTATCTGTTGTTGAATGTGTAGGAGGGAGTAGGGGAGTAGGGGAGTAGGGGAGTAGGGGAGTAGGGCGAATGGCTGAGAAAACGGGTTCTTACAAGGACTTAATAGTCTGGCAGCAGGCAATGGACCTTGCGGTGGCTGTGTACGGCGCGACGAAATCCTGGCCGAAGGAGGAGCTTTATGGACTGACCAGCCAAGTGCGGCGCGCCGCAAGCTCGGTGCCGGCGAACATAGCGGAAGGCTATGGCAGAGAGGTCAGGGGTTCCTATCAGCAATTCCTCCGTATCGCTCAAGGGTCACTGAAGGAACTGGAAACTCAGCTTCTGATCGCTGAGCGTACCGGCATCACACCGAATGCCACCGCGGCGCCATTGTTGGCGAGCACCGAAAGTGTAGGAAAGCTTCTTCGACTTCTAATCCGCAACCTTTCAGCCGACTAGCATCTCCCCTCCCCTATTCCCCTATTCCCCTATTCCCTTACTCCCCTACTCCCCTACTCCCCTACTCCCCTACTTGAGCATCATGCCCTACCAATCCCCAATCTCCCCCGGCCGTTCCTGGTATGAGGACACGGCCGGGCCGCGGCCCGAATACCCGGCGCTCGACGGCGACCGGACATGCGACATCGTGATCGTCGGCGGCGGCTTTACCGGCCTGTCGGCGGCGGCGCACCTCGCCAAGGCCGGCTGCAATGTCGCGCTGATCGAAGCGCATCGTTTCGGCGACGGCGCATCGGGCCGCAATGGCGGCCAGCTCGGCACCGGCCAGCGCGCCTGGGCCGAGGAACTGGAGGCCGACTACGGCTTTTCCCGTGCCAAGGCGCTGTTCGACCTCGCCGAAGAGGCCAAGGCGCATCTCCTCGAGTTCGCCGCTGCCAACAAGATCGAGATCGACTACATGCCCGGCCAGATGTCGGTGGCGCACAAGCAGCGCTATGTCGAGGATTACAAGGCGCATGCCGAGATCATGGCGAACCGCTTCGGCTATCCGCATATCACCTTCATGGACGCCAAGGAGACGGCGGAGCGGTTGGGCTCGACGCGCTACTTCGGCGGCACCCGCGATACCGGCACCGGGCACATCCATCCGCTGAAACTGGTGATCGGCACGGCAAAGGTGGCGGCGCAGGCTGGCGCGCAGCTGTTCGAGCAGACGCCGGCGACCGGCATCGCGTCCGTTGGCGGCAGGGTCAGGGTTACGACGCCGAAGGGCACGATATCAGCCGAGAAATGTCTGATCGGCGTCAACGCCCATGGCGGCACGCTCGAGCCGATCAGTGCCGCGCATATCATGCCGATCGGCTCCTTCATCGGCGCGACGGTGCCACTGGGGGCTGACACAAACGTGCTGCCGGGCGGTGAGGCGGTCGATGATTCCCGCTTCGTCGTGCGCTACTTCCGCAAATCGACGGATGGGCGGCTGCTGTTCGGCGGGCGCGAGATCTATGCCGTCAACGATCCGAAAGACATCCATGTCCACATCCGCCGGCAGATCGCCGAGCTTTACCCAGCGCTGAAGGACGTCGAGATCACCCATGGCTGGGGCGGCTATGTCGGCATCACGATGCCGAGAAAACCGTTCGTGCGCGAGGTGATGCCCAATGTGATCTCGGTCGGCGGCTATTCCGGCCACGGCGTCATGCTGTCGAACTTTTTCGGCAAGCTCTATGCCGAAACCGTTGCCGGCAACCGCGACCGGCTGAGGCTGATCGAGGACCTGAAAATCCCGGCCTTTCCCGGTGGCCGGCGCTTCCGCGCGCCTCTGCTGTTTCTTGCGCTCAACTGGTATGCATTGAGAGACCGTATCTAACCATAGGTTGCAAAATCCCTTGCAAGTTGCAGAATCTCTCGCAAAGGTACAGAATCCGCCCGGTAAGGGCGCAGTGATGACACAATCGCCGGCAAAGGATGCGCGCTCAGGGCAGTTGAACGGGGATTTTGCGGGCCTGCCCGCGTTGGTTTGGGACCGATGCCGACCAAGTGCCGGTTTTCCCGGCACAGGTCGTAAGAACGTCGGCCCGCAAATGGAGGTTGCAAGAGTGAGTGAGCCCTTGAGTTTCGGCGCGCCGAAACGGCGGCGCTTTGCGATGCAGTTTGGCTACGACATGCAGCCCAGGTTCTGGCGGCAAATCCGGTCGAACCTGCATCTGGTTATCGCCGCGTTTGGCACAGCAGCGCTGCTTGGCGTCGCCGCGGTGGCGCTATGGCTGGCATTGCCGGCCACCGAGAGACAAGTGGTTGCGAGTCCCGAGCAGATCGTTTCAAGCATTCCGGTAAAAACATCAAGGATCGTGCCGGCTGCGGCCTCGAAGGTCGCCGCGGTGCAGCAGGGCACGGGCAAGACCGATGCGGTTTCTCCGGCGATGGCTGCAGCGAAGGCCGAGATAGCGGCGCTGGCGCCCAATGATCCTCGCTGGACAGGATCGGGACCGAAGACCACACCCGGCCAGATGGCAGGCCAGGCTGAAAAAACGGCAGACAAACCGTCCGCCGCGTCGGCACTCGCCGATCCGGCAGCGAAAACCAAAGTGGCAGCATTGCTTGCCAAAGTCGCCGCTCCCAACAAGACGGCGACGGACGGTGCGCAAACCGCCGCCATTCCCTCCCCGAAGCCGGAAGAGCCGGCGGCGACACAGAAGGATGCCACCCAGGCCAAAGTCGAGGCCAAGCAGCCGAGCGCGGCAGATACCGGACGCATCCTCAGGGGCGTCACCATGCGCACCGGTCCGAAGAACAGTGCGCCCGCCATCGTCACCATTCCCGCCAAGACCTCGGTTCAGGTGATGGGCTGCAAGAAATGGTGCCAGATCGTCTACAACGGCAAACGCGGCTGGATCTACAAGAGCTTCGTCAAGACCGGCGCCTAATGCATGTCGCGCAAAAGCATGCCCTCGGGCTTGAAGGTGCTGCAGCGGTTTTGCGACAACGACATGCATAAAAACAAGAACCTAAAACGCGTCGCATGAGTCCATTCAAAGGCGACGCGCTTTAGGGGCCGGTCAGCCCATTCTTTGACGTTGCCCACGGCTCATTTGGCTGACGCAATCAGCCGCCGGGTGCGAAGAGCGATCAAGTCAAACTTGAACCCGACAGCGCCGGACGGCTCAGATGCACCGTCCACCGTCGACTTCCAGCGCCACGCCAGTGATGAAAGCCGCCTCGTCCGAAGCCAGCCAGAGCGCCGCGTTGGCTATGTCGAGCGGCGTCGAAAGCCGGCCAAGCGGGATAGACGCGCGGAATTTCTCACGGATTTCGGGTGTGTCGGCGCCCATGAATTTTTCCAGCATGCCGGTCTCGCCGGCGACCGGACACAGGCAGTTGACGCGGATGTTCTTCGGCGCAAGTTCCACCGCCATGGATTTGGTCGCGGTGATCGCCCAGCCCTTCGACGCATTGTACCAGGTGAGGCCAGGCCGCGGCCTGATGCCGGCGGTCGAGGCCGTGGTCAGGATAACGCCGCCGCCTTGCCTATCCATGACCGGCACGACCGCCAGAGCGGCGTGATAGATCGCCTTCATGTTGACGGCCGTGATCAGATCGAAGGTCGTCTCGTCGACCTCGAGCATATCGCCGTTGCGATGGGTGTAGCCGGCATTGTTGACCATGATATCGATGCGGCCGAAGGCACTCTTTGCGGCATCGACCATCTCGTCGAACTCGGAACGCGTCGAGACGTCCGTCTGGGTCCAGATCGCAGCCCGGCCGATTTCGTTGGCGACGCGTTCGGCGCCCCTGGCGTTGAGGTCGGCGACAACGACCTTGGCGCCCTCTTCGGCAAAGCGCTTGGCGATACCCTCGCCGAAACCTGACGCGGCACCGGTGATAATGGCTACTTTGTTTTCCAGGCGCATGGCTTTCTCACTCATGATTGAAGACGATCGCTCGGGCAGCCGCCGGCAATGGCTGCCGAAAGATCAATATACCCTCGATTTCTCCTTTGGCTTTCGCCTCGATCCCGCTCTATGCTGCAACTGCGAAGGCCTCCCGGAACACGTTGCCGACAAGCCGCCGGGTTGCGCCAGTGTCAAGGGCACACCTCGGGACCAATCGGTAAAACCCGATTGGCCTTGGGGTGTGGCGTCGTGACACTGGAAAATCTAAATCGATTAGATTATATCGACCGCGTCACAGCGACCGGCGTCAAAGCGGACAGACCATGACCAGCCAGATCATTCCCGTCGACCCTTTCGACTTCATCATTTTCGGCGGCACCGGCGATCTTTCGGAACGCAAGCTTTTGCCGTCGCTGTATCACCGCCAGCGCGGCCATCAGTTTTCCGAACCGACGCGCATCATCGGCACCTCGCGCTCGAAGATGACCGACGAGGAATTCCAGGCGTTCGCCAGGCAAGCGATTTCCGACCATGTGAAGCCGGCCGATATCGACGCCACGGAGTTGAAGACGTTTCTTGGCCGGCTTTCCTATGTCTCGGCCGACGCGACGACCGGCGCGGGCTTCGACAAATTGAAGAAGGCGATCGGCGACAGCGAATGCATCCGCGCCTTCTACCTGGCGGTGGCGCCGGCGCTGTTCGGCGAAATCTCGCACAAGCTGAAAGAGAACGGGCTGATCACGCCGAACTCGCGCATCGTGCTGGAGAAGCCGATCGGGCGCGATCTCGCCTCGGCGCGCGAGCTCAACGATCTGGTCGGCGACGATTTCCATGAAAGCCAGATTTTTCGCATAGATCACTATCTCGGCAAGGAGACGGTGCAGAACCTGATGGCGCTGCGCTTTGCCAATGCGCTCTACGAGCCGCTGTGGAATTCCGCGAATGTCGACCATGTGCAGATCACCGTAGCCGAGACCGTCGGTCTCGAAGACCGCGTCACCTACTACGACAAGGCCGGTGCGCTGCGCGACATGGTGCAGAACCACATGCTGCAGCTTCTCTGCCTCGTCGCGATGGAGGCGCCGTCGTCGATGGACGCCGATGCGGTGCGCGACGAAAAACTAAAGGTGTTGCGCGCGCTGAAACGCATTAACGGCAACGAAGCCCCCAAGCACACAGTACGCGGCCAGTACCGTGCCGGGGCCTCGGCCGGCGGGCCAGTGAAAGGTTATGTCGAGGAGCTCGGCAAGAACAGCAACACTGAGACCTTCGTTGCGCTCAAGGCCGAAATCGGCAACTGGCGCTGGGCGGGCGTGCCGTTCTACCTCAGAACGGGCAAACGGCTGGCGACACGCGTTTCGGAGATCGTCATCGAATTCAAGCCGATCCCGCATTCGATCTTCGGCGACAGCGCCGGGCCGATCTCGGCAAACCAGCTGGTCATCAGGCTGCAGCCCGACGAAGGCGTCAAGCAGTTCATCATGATCAAGGATCCGGGGCCCGGCGGCATGCGGCTGCGCCAGATCCCGCTTGACATGAGCTTCGCGCAATCCTTCGACGGCCGCGCGCCCGACGCCTATGAGCGACTGATCATGGACGTCATCCGTGGCAACCAGACGCTGTTCATGCGCCGCGACGAGGTCGAGGCAGCGTGGAAGTGGATCGACCCGATCCAGGACGCATGGGAAAGCGCCAGGCAAGAGGCGCAGGGCTATACGGCCGGCACATGGGGCCCCTCGGCTTCGATTGCGCTGATCGAACGCGACGGGCGGACATGGCACGAGAGCAATTGAACAGCGCCGCGTATAGCTGGCACGCGTTTGCCGAACGCCAGGACCTGGCGGCAGCACTTGCCGGCCACGTCGCAGGCCGCCTGACCAATGCAATCGCTGAGCGCGGCACGGCATTGCTCGCCGTTTCCGGCGGCACGACGCCGGCGAAATTTTTCGCATCGCTTTCGAATATCCCGATCGTCTGGAACAAGGTCACGGTGACGCTGGTCGACGAGCGTTGCGTGCCGGCCTCCTCTCCGCGCTCCAACGCCGGGCTGGTCGCTGCCAATCTTTTGCAGAACGCGGCCGCAGCCGCACGTTTCGTGCCGCTCTATCAGGAGGCAGCAAGCATCGGCGATACGTTGGAGGCCGACAGCAGGATGTTGCGGTCGCTGCCCTGGCCGCTCGATGTGGTCGTGCTTGGCATGGGAGCCGATGGCCATACCGCATCGTTCTTTCCGGATGCCGACAATCTGGAAAAACTGCTCGACCCGTTCTCGGAAAGGGTTGTGCTCCCGGTTCACGCGGCAAGCGCCGGCGAGCCGCGCCTGACGCTGTCGCTGGCGCGGATCGTCAGCGCCGGCTTCGTCGCGCTGCACATCGAGGGCGAGGACAAGCGCAAGGCATTCGAAAGCGCGATGGCATCGCAATCGCGAAAACCCATTCGCGCCGTGCTCGACGCCGCCGAGAGACCCGTAGAGGTTTTCTGGGCACCCTGATTTCAACTTGCCGAGGGGTCCCGGCAGATCGCCGGACGGTGTTTGCGGGACCTCGCCTGAAAGGACCGATCGCCATGACCGCAAGACGCGACATCGAAGCCATCACCGAGCGCATCCGCCAACGCTCCAGACCGGGGCGCGAGGCCTATCTCGGCCGCATCGCCGAGGCCTCGAACCGCACCGCCAACCGGGCCGTGCTTTCCTGCGGCAACCTCGCCCATGGCTTTGCCGTGTGCAGCCCTTCGGAAAAGTTGGCGCTGGGCGGCGACCGGGTGCCGAACCTCGGCATCATCACCTCCTATAACGACATGCTGTCGGCACATCAGCCTTTCGAGACATTTCCGGCGCTGATCAAGGACGCGGCGCGCGAGGCCGGCGGCATTGCCCAGGTCGCCGGCGGCGTGCCGGCAATGTGCGACGGCGTCACGCAAGGCCAGCCCGGCATGGAGCTGTCGCTGTTCTCGCGCGACGTGATCGCCATGGCCGCGGCGATCGGCCTATCGCACAACATGTTCGACGCGGCCGTCTATCTCGGCGTCTGCGATAAGATCGTGCCGGGGCTGGTGATCGCGGCGCTGACCTTCGGCCATCTGCCGGCGGTGTTCATCCCGGCCGGGCCAATGACGACCGGCCTGCCCAACGACGAGAAGGCCAAGGTCCGCCAGCTCTATGCCGAAGGCAAGGCAGGAAGGGCCGAACTGCTCGAGGCCGAGTCCAAATCCTATCACGGGCCGGGAACCTGCACCTTCTACGGCACGGCGAATTCCAACCAGATGCTGATGGAGATCATGGGCCTGCACACTCCGGGCGCCTCCTTCGTCAACCCCGGCACGCCGCTGCGCGACGCGCTTACCAGGGAGGCGACGAAGCGGGCGCTGGCGATCACCGCGCTCGGCAACGCCTACACGCCGGTCGGCCGGATGATCGACGAGCGCTCGTTCGTCAACGGCATCGTCGGCCTGCACGCCACCGGCGGATCGACCAATCACACCATCCATCTGATCGCCATGGCGGCCGCGGCCGGCATCGCCATTAGCTGGCAGGATATTTCGGACCTTTCGGAAGCCGTGCCGTTGCTGGCGCGGGTCTATCCGAACGGCCTTGCCGACGTGAACCATTTCCATGCGGCCGGCGGGCTCGGCTTCCTGATCCGCGAACTGCTCGACGAAGGTATCCTGCACGAGGACGTCCAGACGGTCTGGGGCGAAGGGCTGCGGCCTTATGCAGTCGAGGCCAAGCTGGGCGCCGATGGCGGCGTGTTGCGCGAGGCCTCGCCCCGCGAAAGCGGCGACGAGAAGGTGCTGGCGCCGTTCAAGAAGGCGTTCCAGCCGACCGGCGGGCTAAAAATGCTTTCCGGCAATCTCGGCCACGCCGTCATCAAGACCTCGGCGGTGAAACCGGAGCGGCGCATCATCGAGGCGCCGGCAAAGGTTTTCGACAGCCAGCAAGGGCTCAACGAGGCGTTCAAGGCAGGCACATTGACCGGCGATTTCATCGCCGTCATCCGTTTCCAGGGGCCGAAAGCTAACGGCATGCCGGAGTTGCACAAGCTGACCACCGTGCTCGGCGTGCTGCAGGATCGCGGCCAGCATGTGGCACTGGTCACCGACGGGCGCATGTCGGGCGCCAGCGGCAAAGTGCCGGCGGCGATCCATGTGACGCCGGAGGCGGTCGAGGACGGGCCGATCGCCAGGATCCATGAAGGCGACATCATCAGGCTCGACGCCGACGCCGGAACGCTGGAAGTGCTGGTGCCGGCAGGCGATTTCGCGCTGCGGCGAGCGGCGGACAGCGATCTTGTCGCCAATGAATTCGGCTTCGGCCGCGAGCTTTTCGCGGGCTTCCGGCAAATGGTTGGCCGTGCCGACCACGGCGCCAGCGCATTCGGAAACAACGTGGCGGAATTCGCACTGCAGTGAAAAAGGCGGCTCGTGGCCGCTCCTGCGTCCCTACTGCACCGTTAGTTCGGCTCGCTCGCCGGCCTTGATGGTCACCGTGCTTTCCTTCGAGCTGTTGTCCAACCTCTCCGAGACGACCGCGTAGTCGCCGGCCGGAAGCGCCGCCTGATATTTCTCGTCATAGGCGTAGCCGAGCGATTTGCGGTTGCCGTTGATGTCCTTCTTCGGATCGAAAATCTCGATCTTCGAAGCCCCTGGCGCGGTGATCGCCAGCACGCCGGCATCGATGGCGATCTTCAGATCCTGATGCTCACCCTCCTTGACGCTGAACGGCTGCGCGACGACGGCAAGGTCGACCGTCGCCGTCAGCACATAATCATCGGGCGGCAGATCGAACTTGCTGTCGGGGCCATAGGCATGAGCCACCTCTTGCCTCGTTCCGTCGATCTTCTTTTTTGCCTTGAACACCTTGAAGCCAATGCCCGAGCCGTCGGCCTTGTCGCCGCCGGCAGTGTAGTAGGCGTTGGCAACGACATGGCCGACGCCGACGATGATATCCTTGTCGACGACCTTGCCGGCAGTGAGCGGGATGGTTTCGGTGACCTCGCCCTGCCCGATCCTGACCGTCACTTTCTGGTCGCCGGCCGGCAACACGACCTTGGTGTCGCCATAATAGGTCGCGGGCGTATCGACGCCCGGATAGGCGATCACGACAGCCGCACCATCGGCCACGTCGGCTCCCTCACTTGGCCGCGGATGAATGATGAGCGTGCCGGCATTCAGCGTAAGGAGGGGTTTGTAGACCTGGCCCGCCTCGACCGTTATCTTCTGTTCGGTCCTGGCCTCGCCATAGCGTGCGACAATTATGTAGTCGCCCGGCTCCAGATTGCCTTTGTAGGCCCCGTATTCGGTGCTGACGTAGTCGCCGCGCGTGCCGTCGGACTTTGCCTTGTAGATCTCCCAGGAATTGCCGTCGGTGACGGGATCGCCGCCCTCGGCGAACACCACGGCCGGCATGAAGTTGGACTTTTCCGGCTCGGGAGCCGGCTACGGCGCAGGGGCTGATTCGGGTGCAGGTGCGGCGGCGATGGTTTCGACCAGCGCGTCCCGCAGCGCTTGCTCGTCGGACGCCTGGATGTATCTGCCGCCGGTGTTGTCGGCGAGGCAAGCAACCTGCCTGCCCTCGTCCGCGCTCAGACCGAAGCCGACTACGTCTACGGTGAAGTCGACGCCGGCAGCCTTCAGTTCCTTGCCGAGCGCACACGGATCGCCATTGCAGGTCTCGAGCCCGTCGGTGATCAGGATGACGGTGGCCTTGTCCTCGGTGTATTTCAGCGCCTCGGCCGCTTGGCTTACGGCTGATGTCAGCGGCGTCTTGCCGAGGAATTTCAGGCTGTCGGCGGCAGCGGAAACAGCAGCTGCCGAGCCGGCCTGCGGCGGCACGATGAGCTCGATATCCTCGCAACTGCCCTTCTCGCGATGGCCATAGGCCATGAAGCCGATTTCCCTATCGGCGGGGACCGACTGCAACACCGTTCGCAGCGATTCGCGGGCGATTTCGAGCTTGGGCCTGCCGTCGATCTGCGCCCACATCGAACCGGAAGCATCGAGAATGAGGATGACCTGGTCGGCAGCAAGGCCGAGCGTCGTCATCCACAACAGGAGGATCGCCGCAGCGATGCTCCGTGCAAGTCCCGCCATGAAAATCCCCCCAGTCAGTCTTTGCCAGTCAGGGGGGCGAAGCTATTTGACGCCGCGTCAGGACACAAGCCCGGACGCCGGGCGTGGGAAGGTTGGCCACAACTCTTGAGCCAAACCACTCAGTACGTCGTGCGACGCTCTTCGGAAGGCGGCCGGCCGAACTGCAGCCGATAGCTCTGGGCAAAATAGGAGTGTGAGGTGAAGCCGGTGGCGATCGCCACGTCGAGGATCGGCATGTTGGTCTGGCGCAGCAATTCGCGCGCCCGCTCGAGCCTAAGCCGCATGTAATAGCGGCCGGGCGTCACCGTGAGGTGACGCAGGAACAGCCGCTCGACCTGACGCACCGACAGGCCGGCCGACTTGGCGAGCTGCACCGCCGACAGCGGCTCGTCGAGATGATCGGCCATCAGCTCGACGATGCGGCGCAACTTTTCCGATTTGCCGGTCAGGTCGCGCTCAGGACCGACGCGCTGGCGGTCTCCGGCAGAGCGGATGCGCTCGTGCTGGAACTGGTTGGCGACGCCGTTGGCGAGGCTCGAGCCGAAATCGCCGCGCACGATCTCCAGCATCAGGTCGATCGAGGTGGTGCCGCCGGCGCAGGTGTAGCGCTTGCGGTCGATCTCGAAGACATTGCCGGTGCAGTTGATGTCGGGAAACCGCTCGACGAAGCCGGCGCGGTTTTCCCAGTGGATGGTGCAGCGATAGCCTTCGAGCTGGCCTGCCTCGGCGAGCAGATAGGAGCCGACCGACAGTGCGCCGAGCGCGTTGCCGCGCCTGCCCCAGCTGCGCAGCGCCGCCAGCACCTTGCTCTTGCCGGGAAACTCCGTCGTCAGCCCGACCGAGACGAAAAGGATATCGACCGGCGGCAGATCGGCGACAGCGTAGTCGATCTTGAGCGGCAGGCCGTTGGAGGCCATGACGGCATCGCCGTCGGCCGACACCGTCGTCCAGCCATAGAAGTCGTGGCCGAGCAGCCGGTTCGCCGATCGGAACGTGTCGATTGCGGCGGCCAGCGAGAACATGGAAAACTTGTCGACCAGCAGGAACCCGAACTGCCGGCCGCCTTGAACGGGATCGTTCGTGACCAGCCGCTCTGAGGGAACAGTGAGGTTCGGCAAAGCTTTGGGCTTTCCAGGTTCAGAAAGACGGCCGTTTCAATCCGGCCGCGAGATAGGCGGAAGCTAGCGTGTTGGCCATCAGCATGGCAATGGTCATCGGTCCGACGCCGCCAGGCACCGGCGTAATGGCGCCGGCCGTCTTCGCCGCTTCCGCATAGGCGACGTCACCGACGAGGCGGGTCTTGCCTTCGCCCTTTTCGGGTGCCGCGATGCGGTTGATGCCGACGTCGATGACGGTGGCGCCTGATTTGACCCAGTCACCCCTGACCATTTCGGGTCTGCCGACAGCGGCAACGAGAATGTCGGCGGTGCGCGCCAGTGCAGCCAAGTCCTTCGTGCGGCTATGCGCGATGGTGACGGTGCAGTTGGCGGCAAGCAGAAGATTGGCCATCGGTTTGCCGACAATGTTGGAGCGGCCGACGACCACCGCATTGAGCCCGGAAAGATCCTTGCCGCGCACACGCTCGATCAGCAGCATCGAGCCGGCCGGCGTACAAGGCACGAACGCCGTCTCCAATTCGCCGGTGCCGAGCTTGCCGACATTGATGAAGTGGAAGCCGTCGACATCCTTTTGCGGCGCTATTGCCTGGATGACCTTGCCCGCGTCGACATGGCCAGGCAGCGGAAGCTGCACCAGTATGCCATTGATGGCCGGATCGGCGTTGAGTTCGCCGATTATATCAAGCAGCTCCTGTTCGGAGATCTCGGCCGGCAGCGTGTGCTGGACCGAATGAAAGCCGCATTCCTTGGCGGTGCGGGATTTGGAGGCGACATAAACCTGGCTCGCCGGATCCTCGCCGACGATGACCACGGCAAGACCGGGCTTGTGCGCGCGCTTTTCCATCAGTTCGATCGTCAAGGCCTTGACGCGCTGCACCACGTCTTCGGCGACGCTCTTTCCGTCAATCAACTCGGCCATGAACCACCCTCAACATTGTTCTACTTCGGGCGGCATTTTCACGAAAACCCGACCGGGCAATCCCGTCAAAGCGCCGTCTTATGCCGCTAACTCGAAACCGATGGCTTTTATTCTATTCGGCGCTCAGAAATAGCGCCGCGATCGGCTTTCGGTGAGTTCGCGAACCGCTTCGCGGAATTCGCGCAAGCTGGCTCGGATTTCCTCAATGGAGGCTTGCTGTCCGGCGGCCACCGAAGCCTGATTTGCCTTGTCCGACGAGGCTCGGGATAGACCGGCTGCTGCTGCGGGTAAGGCCCGGCATGGGGCGTCTTGGCCGGTGGATAGGGATAGCCGGGCGGCGGCGGCTGCATCTGCCAGGGATAGCCCATCGGCGGTTGCGGATAGGGGTACGCCAGCGTGGATGATGAGGAGCGCGAGGCCATTCTTTCCGGCCCGTTGAAGCGCTTCACCAAGAAAACTGTGACCGATCCTCGGCTTCTTAGGGGCGGGCTCGAGCAAATCCGCAAGGCGAAGTTTTTCGTCAGTTGCGGCGAGATCAACGACGATCTGATTTCGATCACCGCACCGGTGTTCGTGGCGCCGGGTAAGATAATCGCGGCGCTGAACATCGCTGCCCCGGAAAACCGGTTGCCGGAAGAGCGCATAAGCGAACTGGGCGACATGGTAGCCCGGGCCGCCCATCGTATTTCCGCCGCCCTTGGCTTTCGCTCGCCGGGATGAGGACGAGCGCGAAGCGCTGCGCCAGATCGAAGTTCCTCCTTCGAGCAACCGAACGTGCTCTGCCACTTCGGGCCGCTCGCAGTGCTTGGCGGCGGCAATCTCGAGCATGGCGGCGGAGAGGTCTAGACCCACAACGTCGTATCTAGCCTCAAGGCGCGCCCCGGCTTTGTGCCGCACTCGATGGGGAAGCCGTTCCCTTCTGGCAGCCAGTGTGAACGGCCGCGATTTAACCCGGGAAGATGGTGAAACCGCCATCGACGCGAACGACCTGCCCGTTGATGAAGCGCGCGCGGACCGGCAGCTTTTTGCCGCCGAAGAGCGACAGCGGCCATTCAGCCCAGCGCAGACTTTGTCTCGATCTGCCCCTTAGCGGACTTTCGTGCATGGATTGGCTAGCCGCCCCACGGCGGTCTCCGAGCGACAGGGACTGGCAACACTCAAGCGCTCAGCCAAACGCGCTCGGCCACGCGATGGTCGCAAAGCAGGAAGTTGGGATTGGGCACGAAACCCTTTACTTCCTGGCGCGCCGCATCGATCCAACTGGCGAAGGCCGGGATGATGGTTGGGCAGTCGTCGTGAATCATCTGCTGCAGCTCGAAATAGACCTCGCGGCGCTTTGCCGGATCGGCGATCGAACGCGACTCGGCGAGCTTGCGGTCGAAGCTCTCGTTCTTCCAATGCGTCTCGTTCCACGGCGCGCCCGAAGCATAGACCGACGAGAACATCATGCTTGCCGACGGTCGCCCGGCCCAGAAGGACGCGACCCAGGCCTGCTTCATCCACACCTCGCTCCAGTATCCGTCATCGGGCTCGCGCTTGACGTTGATGGTAATGCCGGCAGCCTTCGCCGATTGCGCGAAAAGTTCAGCCGTGTTGACGGCCTGTTCGAACGCCACCGGGGCGGCGTGCAGCTCAAGCGTGAGATCGCTTTTGCCTGCCTTCTTGAGATGGAAGCGGGCCTTGTCCGGATCGAAGGCACGCTGCGCTATGTTCGGGTTGAAGTTCGGATCGCTGGCGGCGATCGGATGGTCGTTGCCAACGCGTCCGTAACCAGCCATCAGCAGCTTGACCATCTGTTCGCGGTCGATCGCATGCTTCAGCGCCAGAACGACGTCAGGTTTGTTGAATGGCTCCTTGGTGGCGTCCATGGGGAGTGAGAAATGCTGCTTTCCCTCGGTGACCACCAGATAGGAGCGCGGATCCTTCTTCAGCAGTGGAGCGATCTTGTAGTCAACGCCGTTGATGACATGGACCGAGCCGCCCTGCAGCGCCGAGACGCGGGCCGTCAGGTCGTTGATCACGATCGTCTCGACGGTGTCGACATGGCCGCGATCGTTTCTCCAATAGGCCTCGTTGCGCGCAGCAGTCGCCCGAACGCCGGGTTGAAAGACCGTCAGCTTGAACGGGCCGGTGCCGACAGGCTTCGACCAGTCGGTGAAGCCCGAAGGAACAATGGCGAAGTGCAGGTCCGACAGCACATAGTCCATGTCCGGATTGGGCGACTTGAGCACGATCTCGACCTGCGTCGGCGAGGTGGCCCGCACTTCCGAAATGTCGGCGACCAGGCCCTTGGCCTTCGACTTCGTCTTGTCGCCAATATGCAGCCCGAGCGAATATTTGACGTCCTCGGCATCGAACGCCTTGCCGTTGTGGAACTGCACGCCGGGCCTGAGATTGATGATCCAGCGCTTGTGGCCGTCGCTGGCTTCCCAACTCGCCGCCAACTCCGGCGCGGGCCTGCCGTCATCGCTGATCTCGACCAGCGTGTTGTAGACCTGCCGCGAGACGTTGATGGAAAAGGTGCCGATTAACTGCGTTGGGTCGAGCGTGTCGGCGGAACTGCCGCCATTGAGTCCGAGGCGCAGCACTCCGCCCTTGCGTGGCGTTTCGGCGAGGCCCGCCCGAGGAAACGCCGATGCGATCGCCGTCGCGGCCGCGGCCTTGAGGAAAAGGCGACGATCCATGCCGCCCTGGATTAAGGAAGCGATCTTGTCGTGCATTTCATTCCCCTATGGTTGTCAGTAGGCGCCAACGACTTCGGTCGGTATCAGCGGTTGTGGGGGCAGCCCTTGATCGAGGATCGAGTTCAACCTGTGCGCCTGGCTGCTGAACTCGCTCTCGGAAAACAGATTCCAGTGCTCCCAGGGATCCCGGCTGAGGTCGAAGAGCTCGCCCCATGCGGGTTCGTTGGGATAGCGGGTGAACCGCCAGTCTTTGGTAATGACCGACTGGTTGTAGAGGCAAGCGTCCCGGCGGGGATGGTATTCGGCGAACAGGAAATCCCGTATCGCGGTGGCTCGCCCTTCGATCAGCGGCTTGAGGTCGATGCCGTCGGTTGCCGGCGCCGGCAGGCCAAGCAGCGATGCCACCGTTGCAAACAGGTCGATATGGCTGGTGAGGGCACCCAGGCTGGTTCCCGGGCGGATTCCGGGCCCGCACAGCACCAGCGGCACCTGCAGCAATTGTCGGTAGGGCGGCGGTCCCTTGCGCAGCAGGCCATGGTCGCCGAGCAGTTCGCCGTGATCGGAGGTAAACAGCAGATAGGTGTCTTCAAGCACGCCGGTGGCGGCCAACGCCTCCAGCAACCGCCCGACGGCATCGTCGATCATCTGCACCATGCCATGCGTGTGGGCGATCGCAATGGCCAGTGTCTGCGCGGAAATATCGTCGGTGCGCAGCAGGAAACCCTGTTCGCGCGGCTGCTCGCCGCTGGCGATGTACGGATCCTTCTTCGGGTCATCGCTTTCGCCAAGATAAGCCGGCATGCGCTCAAGCTCGCCAGCGCGGATGGTTGGCCTTGGCATTCGCTCGGGCCGGAATAGGTCGCAATAGGGCCTGGGTGGCGCGAAGGGGTGGTGCGGGTCCGGAAAGGAGACGAATAGGCCGAACGGCTCTGGCCGTTTGCTCTGGTGCTTGATGAAGTCGACGGCCCGGTCCGCGATCCAGCTGGTGTAGTGCAACTCCGGCGGTACCGCGCTCTTCCAGACTTCCTTCAGATCCTCCGCCCGGCTTGCGGGGCTGGCTTCGGGCTCATAGAGGTCCACCACTTCGGGATGGTTCCGCCGCAGCCAGGCGGCATAGTGTCCGGCGCGGGTGGATTCGTTGGCTTCGCCCATGACGAGCTCGACGGCGTCGAAGCCGAAATAGGGACCTCGCCAACTTTCGCTGCCGGGCTTGGCCCAATAGGCCAGCGATTCCGGCATCTCACGCTCGGCGGCCGCCAGCAGTGGTTGGAAGTGGAGCTTGCCGATGCCCATGGTGACATATCCAGCTCGCGAGAGCGCCTGCCAGAGATTGGGAAGCCGCTCGTCGAACGCCACCCCGTTGCGCCAAAGTCCGTGATGACGCGGATAGAGGCCCGTCGCCATGGTCGCCCGGCTCGGCGAACAGATCTGGTTCGGGGTGAAGTGCCTGTGGAACGTCGCGCCACGCGCCCCGATCCGGTCGATGTTACTTGTGTGGGCGACGCGATTACCGGTGGCCGAAAGCGCGTCGTAGCGCAGTTGATCGGCACAGATGAAGATGAAGTTGGCTCGCTTCACGACGGCTCCACTCGTTCCTGCCAGGCGCACAGCTAGGGCCCAAAACGCAGCGGAATCAAAGATCAAGATTTTCGTTCGGTATGTGCTAATCCTATACCGGGAGAAGGAAGATGCGCTTTTCGGGACTTAGCGTTCGCCAGTTGGAGGCCTTCGAGGCGACGATGGTGGCCGGCTCGGTGTCGGGTGCAGCGACCGCACTCAGCGTGTCGCAGCCGAGCGTCAGCCGCCTTCTGCAGGAACTGGAGATCGACACCGGCCTCAGCCTGTTCGACCGTTCGCATGGCCGGCTCGTCCCCACCGAGCAGGGTCTGCTGTTCTATGGCGAGGTCAGCAAGACTTTTCACGGCGCGCGCAACCTGATCATGGCGGCGCAGGAAATCCGCGAGCTGAAACGCGGCGTCGTGCGCATCGGAACGCTCGCGGCGATGTCCTTCAAGATCGTGCCGGCGGCGATCCAGCAATTGAGGACGCGTTTTCCCGAAGCCAGGACGACGATAGCGGTGCGCAGCTCGACGGAAATCGTGTCGTCCGTCGCCTCGCGCCTGACCGACGTTGGCGTGGTGGACGCCGGCGTCTCCTTTCTCGACACGACCTGCGTCGCCACCTTCGAACGCAACAGCGTGTGTGTGATGGACGAACGCCATCCGCTTGCCGGTCGCGACCAGGTCCGGCTCGAGGATTTTGCGCGCTATGCTTTCGTTTCCCTGGGCGAGCTCTATTTCCGGCGCAATCGAGACGGCGCGAAGCTGCTCGAAGCAACCGCCGCCAACACCGTCGCCGATATCTTCCAGTCCTTCCTCGCTTGCGCGCTGGTCAGGGGCGGCCAATCCCTTGCTGTCGTCGATCCGTTCACGGCAAGCTTCTATTCCGAGTTCGGGCTCGTGCTGAAGGAAATCGAGCTCGACATTCCGTTTCGCACGTCGATCCTGGTCAATGACCGTTCGGCGACGGGAGCGGCGGCCGGAAAGGTCATCGAAACCATGACCGACCTAATCGGCGGCTAAGTCTTGGTGCCAACGATTTGGAAGATGCACTGAATGGCTGGGTGGAACCACTGCTCAGAGGCGCATTGCTGCTCGGCCGCCTAGGCGTGTTTCGTTTAGCGGCGGCTGTCCTCCTTTACGCCAAGGCAGCGATTCGACTCCCCACTTTTCGCGTAGACGCCGGCGATACCGCCAGAAGGTCTGCTGCCCGCCGCAGGGTAATCCATGCGCTAACTTGGGTTCTTTACGCGGTTTGTTTTGCGCCACTCCTCGTACTCCCCGCGGGCATCGTCATGCAGCGGATAATAGCGTTGCAACGGCGCACCCTCCATGAGCTTCACTCGCGAGAACTCCTCCCAATCGTGATGCTTCTGTGATTCTTCGATCACCTTTGCGGCCATTGCGACGGGAAGCACCACCACCCCGTCGTCGTCGGCGACGATGATGTCGCCGGGGATCACCGTGACACCGCCGCAGGCAATCGGAACGTTGACGGCATTGGGATAGATGCTGGTTTGCACATGATAATTTGGCGTCCAGCCGCGCAGCCATAGGGGCAGATCGAGCTTTTCAACATTGGGCCGGTCGCGCATGCATCCATCGATGACGATGCCGGCGCCGCCCCTGCCTTTGAAATAGGTCGACATCATATCGCCGAAGACGCCCGAACTCATGTCGCCGCGCGCGTCGACCACGACCACATCGCCCTCCTGCGCGTGATAGAGCACGTGCCGGTGCAGTTGCGTCTTCGGATCGGCATATTCTCCCTCGGTGAAGAGGTCCGGCCGCTGCGGCATGAACTGCAGCGTCAGCGCCGGCCCGACGATCGACTTCCCGTGGTTCTGCGCCACCGGTCCGACCATATGCGGATTGCGGAAGCCCATGTGGCCAAGCGTGCCGGCAACCGTCGCGGCGCCGATCTCCCGGAGCGCGTCGATCAGGTCTTTAGGCGGCCGCGTGATGTCGGAAATATGCGTCATTATGGACTCCGGTTGAAAGGGAACTACCAGTTCGTCACAGAACCGTCGCGGCGCTTAAGGTGAGGCGCTTCCCAGAAACGCAAACTCTGCGCCTGGACCGCCTCCTCGTTGACCTCGACGCCGAGCCCCGGCAGATCGCCGACCGGATAGTTGGTCCCGTCGAGCCGTGGTTGCACGGGGAAGAAGTCGGAATTGTCGAAGCCCAGCTTTGTTTCGGGTTCCCTGGTCTCGAGCCACGTGAAGTTGGCTACCGCTGCGGCGAGATGCACGGTCGCGGCCGTGCACACCGGACCAAGGGGATTGTGCGGCATCAGATCCACATAGTGCGCCTCGCTCCAGCCAGCGACTTTCATCGCCTCGGTGAGCCCACCGACATTGCAAACATCGAGCCGGTTGAACTGATGGATACCGCGCTCGATGTAGGGCAGGAACTGCCACTTGCTGGCAAATTCCTCGCCGATGGCAAAGGGGATGTCGGTCATCGTACGCAGGGATTCGTAGGCCTCCGGTGTCTCGTCCCGTATCGGCTCCTCGAGGAAATCAAGCACGCCGCGGCCGAGCTTGTTGCAGAAGCTCGCCGCCTCGGCCACCGACAACCGATGATGATAGTCGATGCCGAGGACAACGTCGTCGCCCAGTGCCTCGCGCGCCTTGTTTAGCATACTCGCGGTAGCGCCGATCGACTCGCGCGGCTCGAAGATGTCCCTGCTGTTTTGCCCGACGGGGAAGAAGCGGATCGCCTGCCACCCCTGTGCGCGTAGTTCGCGGGCTCGTTCGATGGCAACATCGCCTTCGGCCTCGTCCCCGGTCGAGGCGAAGGTGGGAATGCGGTCGCGCTGCTTGCCGCCTAGCAGCTCGTAGACCGGCACCCCCAGCGCTTTGCCCTTGATGTCGTGAAGGGCGATGTCGATGGCGGAAATCGCCGCCTGCAGAACTCGCCCGCCCTCAAAATACTGGCTGCGATAAACCTCCTGCCAGATCCGACCAATCTGCATCGGGTCGCGGCCGATGAGAAACTCGCGATAGTGCTCGACCGCGCCGGCCACGGCCCTCTCGCGACCACTCAAGCCGCTCTCGCCCCAGCCGAAGATGCCCTGGTCGGTCTCGACCTTGACGAGCATCTGGTTGCGCGTTCCTACCCACACTGGATAGGGCTTGATCGCGGTGATCTTAAGCTTCTCAGTCATCCACGCCCACGTTTCAAACGCATCCGCCCTGTCTCAGTTGGCGCCCTGTCTCAGTTGGCCTTGAGGGCCATTTCGGTTTCGCCGTCGAACAGATGCATCCGCTCCTGGTCGAACTCGAGCCAGATCTGTTCATCGGGCGCGACGGCAATGTTCGGCGGCACGCTGACGTTGACGATGGCGCCGGACAGGAACGCCTGCACGAAGGTGACGTCTCCGGTCGGCTCCACCGTGTAGGCCTTGGCCGGAATGGCACCGGGGACCGCGCTGTTGTGCAGCTTGATCGTCGAGTGACGTGCGCCGAGCACGACTTTCCTGGTCGTTGCCCTTGCGACCTTCTGGGCGTTGCGCGGCGAGAGTTCAAAGCTCCAGCCCTCCGCGCCGGTCAACACAGAGTTGCCGTTTGCCGTCGATGCCTGCAGGGGAATAAGGCTCATCGCCGGGCTGCCTATGAAGCTGGCGACGAACATGTTGACGGGATGGGCAAAGACCTGCGCCGGTGAATCATATTGCTGCAGGTAGCCGCCGTTCATCACCGCCATCTTGTCGGCCATGGTCACGGCTTCGAGCTGGTCGTGCGTCACATAGATGATCGTCGCCTTGAGGTCTTGGTGGAAGCGCTTGATCTCCGACCGCATCTGCACGCGCAGTTTGGCGTCGAGGTTAGAGAGCGGCTCGTCCATGAGGAACACGGCGGGGTCGCGGACAAGCGCACGGCCCAGGGCCACCCGCTGCTGCTGCCCGCCCGAAAGTTCGCGCGGCTTGCGCTCGAGCAGGTGCGTCATGTCGAGCACTCGCGCCGCTTCCTTGACCTTCTTGTCGATCTCGTCCCGAGGCAGCTTGCGCATCTGCAGCGGGAACGCCAGATTCTTGTAAACCGACTTCTGCGGATAGAGCGCGTAGTTCTGGAACACCATTGCGATGTCCCGGTCCTTGGGGTCGAGGTCGTTGACCACCCGGTCGCCGATGACGATGTCACCCGATGTAATCGGGATCAGCCCCGCGACGAGATTGAGCGTGGTTGTCTTGCCGCAGCCTGAAGGGCCGACGAGCGCAACGAACTCGCCGTCATTGACCGTCAGCGACACGTGGTTGACAGCTTTGAAGCTGCCATAGGACTTGACGAGATCTTTGAGGACCACGTGGGCCATCGGCAACTCCCTAGTGCTTGACCGCGCCTTCTGTAAGGGCGCGTACGAAGTATCGTTGCAGGACGAGGAACAGCACCACGACGGGCACGCTCATCATGAAGCTGGCCGCCATCAGGCCTGGAAAGTCCGTCGTATTTTCCGAGAAGAAGCGCTGGATGCCGACCGGCAGTGTCAACTGGTCGTTCTTGGTGAGGAAGGTGTAGGCGTAGATGTACTCGTTCCACGCGCCGATGAACGAATAGATCGCGGTGGCGATGATCCCCGGCGCCGAGAGCGGCATCACAATCAAGATGAAGGCCTGGAACCGCGTTGCCCCATCGATGCGCGCCGCCTGCTCGAGCTGCACCGGAATGTTGTCGTAAAAGCCCTTGAGCAACCAGATCGCCAGCGGCAGGCCGAAGGTGAGATAGGTGAGAATCAGCGAGCCATGCGTGTTCATCAACCCGAGCAGGCGCATCAGGATGAACAGCGGCACGAGAAAGATCACCGCCGGGAACATGTTGCGCAGCAGCACGGCAAAGAACAGGAAGTTCCGGCCGGGGAAACTGAAGCGCGAAAACGCGTAGGCCGCAGGGACGGCGACGATCACAGAGAGGATTGTCGTGACGGTCGACACGAAAAGGCTGTTCCAGAAGAAGCGGAGGAAGTCCTGGCCGACGCTGTTCTGGGGATCGAGCAGCTTCTCGTAGCTGGCGAGGGTAGGTTCGTCCGGCCACCATTGCGGCGGGAATTCCATCGCCGCGAACCCGGACTTGATCGAGGTGATCAGCATCCAGATCATCGGCACCGCGGTGTAAAGCAGCATGAACGCGAGGAAGATGCGCCCGGTCCACCGCCATCCGTCGACGCGTATACGGCGACGGCTCAAGGCTCGCGGGGCTGTCTCGGCAGTCGTGCTCATGCGCTCCCCTCTTGCCGCTCGTTACCGCTTAGCGCACGGACGTAGAAGTAGCCGAGCGTCATCAGGGTGAGGAACAGGAGCACCGAATAGGCAGATGCCACGCCCCAGCGCTGCCGGCCGAAGGCGAGCTCATAAATGTGGGTGATCCAGATATGCGATGCGTTGGACGGCCCGCCGCCGGTCATGATCCAGGGAATGATGAAGGAATTGAAGTTGGCCACCGCGAGCAGCAGGATCGTCACCGTCGAGACGTTGCGCAAGTGCGGAAAGGTGACGTGCCAGAAGCGCTGCCAGGCACTGGCGCCGTCGACCTGCGCGGCGCGCAGCAACTGCTCGGGCACGGTCTGCAGTCCGGCCATCATCATGATCATGGCAAACGGAAACTCGCGCCAGATATTGACGACGATCAGGGAAGGCAGCACCGTGCTGACGCTGTCGATGAAATTCGGCGGTCGGTCGGCCAATCCGAGGCCGACCAGCACCGCACCGATGATCCCGAAGTCCGAATGATAGATCCACTTCCAGATATAGGAGGCGGCGACCGCGCTGATGACCCAGGGAATGATCAGGATTGCGCGCAGCACACCGCGGCCGACAAACTCGCGGTGGAGCGCCAGCGCGGTGGCAAACCCCAGGACAAAGGCAATCAAAGTGGAGCCCAGCGTCCAGATCAGAGTGTTCCAGGTGACTCTCCAGAACACCTCGCTGGTGACGATGGTCGCGTAATTGTCGAAGCCGATGAAGGTCTTGTCGCGAAGTTGCAGGCCAGGCGGCGTCTTAAAGAACGACAGCTCGATCGTGTAGTAGATCGGATAGGCGATGACGACGAGCATCACGGCGATCGCAGGGAGCACGTACGCGTAGTCGGCGCGATGCTCCCATATCTGGCGTAGCACGCCGGACCTGCCGGATTGCAATCTTCGGCGAGCCTCGGCCTTGCCGGTCACGATCGTCACTATGGCGCGCCCTTATTTCTTCTGAACGAACCGGCTGCACTATCGGTGCAGCCGGTCAGGCCTGGACTAAAGCGCGTCGCGTTTGATCGGCCTCACGCGACGCGCTTTAGGTTGCTGTTTTATGCATGTCGTTATCGCAAAACCGCTGCACACCCTCGGGTCCAGGCCCGAGGGCATGCTTTTGCGCGACATGCATCAGAGTCCGCCCATCAGGTCTCTTACCTTCTTGGCCGCGTCGTCCGCTGCCTCGTCGACGGTCATCGCTCCGGTCAGGGCATTCTGCAGCATGTCCGGGACGATGATGTTCATGATCTCGGGAGCCTGCGGCAGTGCTGGGAACGGGATGCCGTATGGCAGCATCGAGGTCGTCACATCGAGGAACTTGATGTTGTCCAGACGTTCCTTCATCCATTTGGTCTTGAAGCCGTTAAGGTTGCCCGGATTCGAGCCGGCATAGGCCATCTTCAGCGACCATTCAGGGCTCGTCCACATGCAGATGATAGCCTTTGCGGCCGGCTCGTCGACCTTGCCGCCCTCGACATATTCGGGCTTCAGGATGTGAATGTTCGAGCCGCCGAAAACGACCGCGCGCTTGCCGTCGGGGCCAGTGGGAATCAGGCCGTAGCGCATGTTGTCGATGACGGTCTGCGCCTTATCCTTGTCGGCGCCGGTCGCCTTCTTCTGCAGGTCGAGCATGACGTCGTAGTCGGACGGATGCGAGATCATCATGCCGAGCTGGCCGGCGAGGAACAGGGGCTGGTTATCGGCCTGCTGGTTGGTGAGTGCCGAAACCGGAACCGACTTGTCGCGAACATACATGTCGTACGAGGCTTGCAGCGCGGCCTTGCTCTGCGGGCTATCGAGCTTGACCTCTTCATAGGTCGGGTTCGCGGTGGCCTCGTCGAAGACGCCGCCGCCATAGGCCCACAGCTGCGGCATGAAGCGGTACGGCGTATTGCCGGCATTCTTGCGAGCCACGAGGCCGTAACCGGCAATGCCGAGCTTGTCGTGGATCTGCTTGGAATACTTGACGACGTCGTCCCAGGTTGCCGGAGCCTTGTCCGGATCGAGGCCCGCACGCTTGAAGATGTCGGCGTTCCAGATGAACGCCATCGTCTCGTTGTTGGTTGGAATGCCGTAGGTCACCCCCTCCCAGGTCACGGCCTTCATGGCGCCGGGCCAGAAGTCCTCGGTGGAATACCCGACATCCTCGGGTTTGAGCGGCTCCAGGTAGCCTTTTGAGGCGAACTCGGTACCACCCAGGATTTGCAGGCGGACCGCCATCGGCGCGGCATTGCCCAGGAGCGCCGTGCGGAACTTGTCAAGAAGGTCGTTATAGGTGAGGGCCTGTTCCTCGAGCTGGATGTTCGGATAGGTTTTGCGGAAGGTCTCGAAGAAATCCTTGTAGTACTGGCGCAAAAGGTCGGGGTCGCCCTCGAACACGCCCTGATACCAGAAAGTCAGTCGCCCCTTGTAGTCGAGCGGGGTGACCTTGGCGCAATCGGCCGCCGTGTCAAAATCCTGTGTGCCCGCAATGGAGCGCACATATTCCGGCGACCATTTGCTGAGGTCGACCGGCGCTCCCAGCGCCGATGTGGACATCAGCGATGCCATCAAAGCAGTGGCGACAGTGCCGCGCAGGACCGCACTGCCGAGCGTAATCCTCGTCATAGGTATCCTCCCTGGTTCTCCATGCCGCCGTGCGCCGAGGCAAAGCGGGCCAGCTCGTTCGACCGCGGGACGCCTTTCTGTTCTATGTATCCCTTCGATCATTTTGTACGTTTTCAGATCGTGGATTGCCTGTCAACGCGCTGAATCGTACATTGTTTGTGAAAACCGTGTGTGATATCGGGCAGGATATGTATTGATCAGGGGAGCCGGCCTTGGCCGAAATAGATGATTTTAAAGCCATGCCACCGGTGGAGACTGACCCCATGGCCTCCAGCGAGGGCGCCTCGCTTTATGAACTGATCAGGGAAGACATCATTGAGGGACGGCTCGCCGCCAACGAACGGCTTGTGGTCACCGATCTCGCCCGGCGTCACGGCACCTCGACCAACCCCGTGCGCGAGGCCCTGCAACTCTTGCGCGGGGAGGGTTTTGTCACCTTTCTCCCCAACCGCGGGGCGCGCGTCCGACCCATAGATCAGGATTTTGTCCGGGACATCTATGAAATCGGTGTTTTGATTGAGCCGGCCCTGACGCGATGGTTTGTGAATATGGCGACCGGCGAGGACATCGCCGAACTCGAACGTCTCGAAGGCCTGATTGAAGAGAACAACTTTGCCGACACCTTGAGGCACAGTGAGCTTGATACCGCTTTCCACACCGTGATGTACCAGCGGCACTATAACCGCCATGCCGCCGAACTTTGGTGGAAGCATCGCGAAGTGCTGCGAGCCGTCAGCCGGCGTTTCAATTTCACGCTTGCGCGGCGTGCCGCGATCATTCGCGAGCACCGCGAACTCATCGCGCACGTAAAAGCGGGAGAAGCCGACAAGGCGGCCGAACTCGTTTCCCGCCATGTCGAGGGTTCCGGCCGGCATATTCTCGAACAGATGCGTGCGCGCAACGCCGCTCGGGCCGGATAGGAACGAAGGTCCAGTCTTGAACATCGTTAGCCCTGACGATTTCAGATAAAGGAATTGAGATGAAAATCACGAGCATTCGGCCGTGGCTGATCAAGTCCGATGCTTCCTATTGGGGAGAGTTCCTGTTCGTCGAAGTGACGACCAACGAGGGGGTGAGTGGCTGGGGAGAGATCACCACCACTACAAGGCTCGCCAACCGCGCTCTCTGCACGATCCTGCGGCAGATCGGTGTGGCCGTGACAGGCGAGGATCCAGCGCGTATCGAGCATCTCTGGCACAAGATTTTTCGCAGCTTCACCTACATGGGCAGCCGCGGCGCCGCCGTCGAATGCGTGAGCGCCATCGATATAGCCCTCTGGGACATCCGCGGCAAAGTCCTCGGTAAGCCGATTTACGAGCTGCTGGGCGGACCAGTACGCGATGAAATCGCTCTCTACACCCATCCCAACCAGGCCAAATTTACCAGCAAGGAGGCTGTGGTCCGCGAAATTCTAGACATCGTCGAGTCCGGACATACTGCGCTCAAGTTCGATCCTTACCCCCACCAGGGGCGCAGCGCCGATGGCCAGCCCCGCGAACAGCGAGACGGCTACCTCGATGGCAGCATGACCCGCAGGGACGAGCGCGAAGCCGCCGAACTCACGGCTCTGATCCGCGAAACGGCGGGGCCCGATGTCGACATCCTCATCGATGCGCATGGCCGCTTCGACGTTCCCACCGCCATTCGCCTCTGTCGTAGCCTCGAGGAAGCCGGCCAGATCGACTGGTTTGAGGAGCCCTGCCCGCCCGAGAGCCTCAGCGCCCTCAAGCAGGTGCGTGAAAAGGTCAGTGCCGCCATCTCGTGGGGCGAGCGCGGCCACACGAAGTGGGATTTCGTGCCGGTACTCGAGAACAGGCTCGCTGACTACATCATGCCGGACGTCACCTGGACCGGCGGCATTACCGAACTCAAGAAGATTTCTGCCCTATGCGAAGCCTACTACGTCCCGGTCTCGCCACATGACGCCGCGGGACCGATCAACGTGGTTGCGGGAGCCCAGGTGATGATGACCGTTCCTAACTTCTACAAGCTCGAAACGTCGGAGTGGAACCTGGGCAAATACGATCACCTCATCGACAGACCACTCGACGTCTCGAACGGCAGCCTCAAGCTGACGTCGAAGCCTGGTCTCGGTATTGAGATGGACCGTGACTACCTGCAGGCCCACGAGATTGAGCTGGGCTAGCAACGCTCTATGCCGGCACATCGTGCGGGCGACAAGCCCCGCCGACCAGAACGAGGATAAGTCATGGCAAAGACGGGTGGCGCCGACGAGGCGCTCAATCGGGTGAACGCGAACTCTAAGCCGTCTCAGCTTCGCATCACCGACATGCGGGTAGCCGAAATCGTCGGCGCGCCGTTCACCTCAACGCTGCTCAAGATTTACACCAACCAGGGCATCGTCGGACTTGGCGAGGTGCGCGACGGCGCCAGCGCCACCTACGCGCTGATGCTGAAGAGCCGGCTGCTTGGCGAGAACCCTTGCAACATCGACCGCCTGTTTCGCCGGATCAAACAGTTCGGCGGACACGGCCGGCAAGGCGGCGGCGTCTCGGCGATCGAAATCGCGTTATGGGATCTCGCCGGCAAGGCCTATGGCGTGCCCATCTACCAGATGCTCGGCGGCCGGTATCGGGAGAATGTGCGCCTCTATTGCGATACCGACGCTACCGTGCCGAGCGGCACCGAGACCGGCAAGCGCCTCAAGCAGCGCATGGCGCTCGGCTTCACCTTCCTCAAGATGGATCTGGGGCTGATGCAGATCGCCGATGTCCCCGGTGCGGTCGTGTCTCCTGCCGGCTCACTTGAAGGGTACCGCGTCCAGCCCGGCCGCGGCCCGGTCAAGACTCTTGAAGAGCGACGCGCCCGCAACGCCGCCTACGATTTGCATAACGTCCCCCACCCGTTTACCGGCCTCCACTTTTCCGACAAGGGCCTCGACTTGCTTGAGCAGTACATTGCCGAGGTTCGCGAAATTATCGGCATGGATATTCCGCTCGCCATCGACCACATCGGCCATATCTCGCTGCAGAACGGTATTCGCCTCGCCAGGCGGATTGAAAAATATGTGCCAGCCTGGCTCGAGGATGTGATCCCATGGCAGTACACCGAGCAGTACCGACAACTGCAGGACGCCACCACGGTGCCGATCTGCACCGGCGAGGACATCTACCTCAAGGAGGGCTTCGAACCTCTGCTCAAGAGCGGCGGCCTCTCCGTTATCCACCCAGACCTGCTCACCAGCGGGGGCATCCTCGAGACCAAGAAGATCGGCGACATGGCGCAGGACCACGGCGTCGCTATGGCGATCCATATGGCAGAAAGTCCAATCGCCGCAATGGCCGCGGCACATGTCGCGACAGCG
The DNA here is from genome assembly GCF_055901575.1 of Mesorhizobium sp. WSM4842. Classification (NCBI taxonomy): domain Bacteria; kingdom Pseudomonadati; phylum Pseudomonadota; class Alphaproteobacteria; order Hyphomicrobiales; family Phyllobacteriaceae; genus Mesorhizobium; species Mesorhizobium sp. WSM4842. The sequence continues at coordinate 2,729,515 of NZ_CM148372.1, read as the reverse complement.
ACCGAAAACTTCATGGCGCTCGAATACCATTCTGCCGATGTCGACTGGTGGGACGATATCGTCACCGGCGTTGCCAAGCCGCTCGTGAAGGACGGCTTTATCACCGTTCCGGACAAGCCGGGCCTGGGGATCGACGACGTCATCGACGAGGTGATCTCGCAGCATCTGCAGCCGGGTGTCACCGGAATCTGGCAGCCCACGGATCACTGGGACAACGAGTATTCCTGGGATCGCACCTGGAGCTGAGGCGAAAAGAACCGAACATGAAGATCACCGATCTCCGCTGTGCCGTCATCGGCAAGCACCCCATCGTTCGCGTCGTCACCGACGAGGGCCTCTATGGCCTGGGCGAGGTCGAGTACACCAAGCCCTACCTGAAGCCCTGGGTCCTGCATTTTCGCGAGGCGCTGATCGGCGAGGACCCGACCGACGTCGAGCGGGTGATGCTGAAGATCCGCCAACGCGGCTCTTTCAAGCCCTATGGCGCGGCGGTAAGCGCTATCGAGCATGCGCTGTGGGACATTGCCGGCAAGGCCGCAGGCGTGCCGGCCTACAAACTGTTCGGCGGCAAGGTGCGCGACAAGGTGCGCGTCTACAACGGCTCGATCCGCCAGAAGCGCACGGGCGACCGGCCGGAGGATTACGCCGCTGACGTCAGATGGATGATGGAGCAGCCGCAGAACTTCTTCATGATCAAGCAAGGAATCTCGTTCCACTCCAACATGAAGGACACCATTGAGGGCTTCCATTACGGCGTGACGCAGAAGAAGGCCGGCTATCACGGTGCCATGGATCAAGGCGTGATCAGCGAGCGCGGTTTCAATCACATGCTCGACTGCGTGATCGCGATGAAGGAAGTGCTGGGCGACAAGGTCAGCCTGGCGCTCGACTGCGGCCCCGGCTGGATGCTGCCCGATGCGATCAAGTTTGCTCGCGCGGTCGAGAAGTACAATTTGATGTGGCTCGAGGACATGCTGACCGGCGACTATGTGCCGTGGGTCAATCCGCAGGCCTATCGGGAGCTGACCACCTCCACCTCGACGCCAATCCATACCGGCGAGCAGATCTACCTGCGCCACAATTTCAAGGAGCTGATCGAAACGCAGGCGGTCCGTATCATCGGTCCGGACCCGGCCGATGTCGGCGGCATCGCCGAGCTGAAATGGGTCGCCGAGCACGCCCATATGCACTCGATCCTGATGGCGCCGCACGGCACGGCGAACGGCCTGCTCGGCCTCGGCGCGTTGATCAATGTCTGCGCCTCCTTGCCCGCCAACTACATCGCCTTCGAATACCCGAGCGCCTCCGACCCCTGGTGGGAGGACCTCGTAATCGGCCTGCCGTCGCAGATCGTGAAGGACAGCATGGTGGACCTGCTGGAAGCGCCGGGGCTGGGCCTCGATATCGACGCCGAAGCAGCCAGGAAGTATCTCGGGGAAGGGGATGCGGGCTTCTTTGACTGAACCATCTTCTTGCCCCGCCCTGCACCACGCCGACCGCTTCACGCAAAATTGGCGACTGGAATGAAATGACCGTTTCGGGCCGGAAGCGGAACGTCCGCTTTCGGGATGATGGGCTAGAAAGCCGACCTTTTCATCCAGGGTGGTGCCGATCGCTTTGCGCCAGAAGCTGGCCTCCGTGATTTCATGTCCAAATATCGCGTTTCAGATCGGATACCTTAGGAACGCCGTTGGCGAGGGTAGCAACGGCATCGACAACGATGGACATAGCGAAGTCGACATCGACACAGGGCGGCTTCGGCCGCCCCTGCCCCACGTTTGATGGCAACGGATGACGTTCAGGGCTCTGTAGCACGGCGGCGACGAGCCCGACACGATGTCGCAGGCGAATCCACGCGACGGGCACCAAGGGCCGTCCCCGACTCTATGTTCCCTTCACGATTCTCGGCTTAATTGGTCGGCGGGATTGAGCCGCACTCTCAAGGGCCAAGGCCAGCCGCTTCTCGTCTTCGATGGCGCGATCGACTGCCTCGATTTCCTCTTGGAGCTCCTTTAGCTTGGCTCCGTAGCTGGAGCCGTCGCTGTCCCCGATCTGAAAGCCGCTTGCCCGCATTGCGTCGCGGGTATGGTGCACGTTACGGACTCCTTCGCGTCGAGTCGCGACCAGGATTTCCCTGAACTCTCCAAGACGTTCAACGTGATTGCGAGTCATTGCGTTCTCCTATGTCGTCGTCATCGTTGCTGACGGCGATTCAGCACGGCTAAAACTTACGGCGCAGAAGGTTTAAGCGACTCTAAGAGATACGCTCGACAAAGCATGAATGCGGAAGCTCAAATTTGACCGTCTTGCAATATAGTGGAGCGCGGCAGGAGGAAATTGGCTTGGGACCCGACCGATCACCGACCAGGTAACTAGACTCTTCGGCCGAGCGCGTCTGCTGCTCGGCGCGCTTGCTCATCGGCGCGCTTGCTGGTCCATCCAGCTGCCGATTCTGGATCGAGAGGGTCCGTTTCTGAGCGCCCAGCGATGCTGGTCTCAATGTCCGATAAGGGCGCATTTCTGACATTTAGACAACGTCACCAATGTACTTTGTCTGAATAATAAGAATGGACCTGATGGTCGGCCGGTCCTTCGTGGCAACCGCCGGTCCCGATCCGCGCCATTTCCGAAGAGGCGGACAGCGCGACGGTTCGCCACCTCGGCTGAAGTGCAGCGAGCCATCGGCTTCAATTCCGGCGTGCTGGTTGTCTGGCAGCAGGAGGCAAACGCCCGTCCGCGGGCGTTGCAGCCCAGTTCGATGCCGCGTCTGGTCCACGGCGGCCGGATCCAAGTGGAGGTGCCTCCCAGGGCCGCTCCCCGCAAAGTGGTGCCCCGAACCGCCCCCCATCTTTAGGTGTGGAAGCCGGCGAGGGCTCAGGCTGTCTTATGCCGACAAGCTGCTTGAGAAGCCTGAGAAAGTCATCGACGACGGTGAAGATGACGGGAATGGCGACGAGGCTGAGGACGGTGGAAGTCATCAGGCCACCGATAACAACAATTGCCATCGGTTGACGGAAACTGGAGTCGCCGCCGCTGAGACTGAGCGCTACGGGAAGCATGCCGCATCCCATCGCGATCGTCGTCATGACGATCGGACGAGCACGCTTGTGACAAGCGTCAATGAGGGCGTCGAACCGCGAGAGACCGGCCCGGCGTGAGATGATCGCGTATTCGACCAGCAGGATCGAATTCTTCGTCACCACACCCATCAACATGAGCAGCCCGATCACCACCGGCATGGAAAAGCTCGTGCCGGTCAGCACCAACGGCAGCAGGGCGCCGCCAAGAGACAGCGGAAGCGCCATAAGGATCGTCACCGGCTGGAAGAAATCATGGAAGAGCAGGACCAGCACGGCATAGATGCAGAAAACGCCGATTGCCATGGCGATGGCGAAACTGCCGAAGAGCTCGGAGCTGCGCTCCAATTCCCCCTGTTCGACGAGTTTCACCCCGTCTGGAAGGCGCTGAAGGGCGGGCAGTGCCTGCGCTTCGCGATAGACGTCGCCGAGGATGCGCCCGTTGAGTTCGACCGACAGCGTGACATTTCGCGAGCGGTCGATGCGGCTGATCTCCGACGGGCCGCCGCCGATGCTGATCTCGGCGACCGAGCCGAGATCGACGCTGCCCCTGGCGCCAGCAATGCGAAGATTGGCAATGTCATCAAACGTCGTACGGTTGCTGGGATCAAACCGGACGCGGATAGGAAGCTGGCGCTGCGGCAGGTTGAGCTTTGCTAGCGAGGAGGAATAATCGCCGTTGGTGGCCACGCGAACCGCTTCGGAAATCGCTTCCGCCGTGATGCCGAGAGCGGCCGCGCGGTCGAGGTTCGGGACGATCTGGATTTCAGGGGCCTGCAGGGAGGCACTGGAGGTAACCGCGCCGATCCCCCGCAGCGTGCGAAGTTGCTCTTCGAGCGCGCCGGCTGCCTGGCCGAGCGCATTGGAATCGTCGCTGGCCAGCGTGATTTCCAGTGTCGTGCCGTTGCCGCCCGTACCCACAGCGATCCTGGCGCCAGGAAGAATGGCGAGTGCCTGCCGGATATCATTCTCGATCTCGGTCTGCTTGCGGGTGCGTTCGCCGATCTTCTTCAGGTCGACGACGAGCGAGGCGGCCGCCGTATCGACGGTCGTCGAGGAATCGATCAGGTCACCTGAAGAGGCGCTTCCGACGGAGGAGAACACATGCGTCACGTCCGGCAGTCGGGAAACAATCTCTGCGGCTCGCCGCGTGATCGCGTCCGTCTGCTCAATAGTGCTGCCGGGTTGCAGCGTCAGAGTGACTTGTGTCTGCGCATCGTCCGACGCGGGTAGGAAACCGGAACTGAGGAACGGGATCGTCGAAATCGACAGGCCGAGGAACAGGCAGACGCCAAGGACCGTCAGTTTGCGATGGTGCAGGCAGGTTTTAACAATGGCTAGGTAGGCGCGCATGATCCGGCCGTCCTTTGCCTCGACAGGATGCGCCTTCATCATGTAAGCGGCCATCATCGGCGTCAGCAGGCGCGCGACGACCAGGGAGGCGAGAACCGCCACGGCCGCCGTCACACCGAACTGGCGGAAGACAAGGCCGGGAATACCGCCCATGAAGGCAGTCGGCAGGAAGACGGCAACGAGCGTGAAGGTCGTGGCGATGACGGCAAGGCCGATTTCGTCTGCGGCTTCGAGCGCGGCCTCCTTCGGCGGTTTCCCCATTTGCAGGTGGCGCGCGATGTTCTCGATCTCCACGATCGCATCGTCGATGAGGATGCCGACCACAAGCGAGAGCGCGAGCAGCGTCACCGTGTTGAGGCTGAAATCCGCCATGTATATCACAAGGAAGGTCGGGATGACCGATAGGGGCAGCGCCACCGCCGAAAGGAAGGTTGCCCTCCAGTCGCGCAGGAAGAGCCAGACCACGACGATTGCGAGGATCGCGCCCTCGTAGAGCATGTGCATGGAGCCGTCATAGTTTTCGATAATCGGCCCGATCGTGCTGTACGCCTCGACAATCTCGACATCAGGATTGGCGGCGGCGAAGTTCTGCATGGCCACCTGGATAGCCGTCGCGACGCCCGTATCCGAAAAGCCGTTGGAGCGTTTGACTTGCAATGCGATTACCGGCTTGCCGTCGAGATAGGCGATGGACGACCGGTCGGCGAAGTTGTCCGTAACCGTGCTGATCTCGTCCAGACGCACCAGAGCTCCGCTCGGAAGCGGGATTGCGAGCGCCCTCAACGCCTCGATCGACGAAACCGCGCCAAGCGTGCGGATCACCTGCTTGCTGCCGCCGATTTCGGCCCGGCCGCCCGAAGCGTCCGACTGCACGGATTTGAGCCGCGCGGAAACGGTTGCAGCGCTAAGGCCGAGCGAACTCATCAGCTGGGGATTGAGATCGATATGCACCTCACGATCGATGCCGCCGATGCGGCTGACCTGGCCGACGCCGGGCACGGCAAGCAAGGTCTTCGTCATGTCGTTGTCGACGAACCACGAGAGTTCCGTCTCGTTGAGGCGGATGGAGCGCACGGCGTAGGTAAGGATTGGTGATCCCTGCACCGTCGTTTTCGTCACGCTTGGTGTCTGCATCTGGGCGGGCAGGTCACCGCTCATACTGTCGACGGCATTGCGCACTTCGTTCAGCGCTGCCTCGCCGTCCTTCTCCAGCTGAAATGAGACATTGATGCTGACCGCGCCGTCCGTGATCGTGGTTGTGACGTGCTCTAGGAGGTTCAGGGAGGCGAGCTTGTCCTCGATCTTGCGCGCGACTTCGGTTTCGAGTTGGGCCGGCGCTGCACCTTCGAGCGCGGCGTTGATTTGGACAGTCGGCAGCACCATGTCGGGGAAGTTCTGAACCGCCAAGCGATCGAAGGCGAGCAGGCCGCCGACGGTGAGCAGGATGAACAGCAGGATTGCGGGAACCGGATTGCGGATCGACCAGGCGGAAAAATTCATGGTGCTTCCTCCTCTACCCGGACAGGCGCCTTATCCGAAAGGAAGGCGCCGCCCGTCGTCACCACGTCGGCCCAGGGATCAAGGCCCGAGAGGATTTCCACTTCGCTGGCATTGCGGCGGCCGGTTTCAACACGGACGCGTGACGCACGCATGTCTGCATCCACGGTGAAGACGTAAGCGATGCCGTCACGCACCACGAGCGCCGTCTCGGGCACGGTGAATGCCTTCGTGGTCGCAAGCTCGATCTGGCCGGTGACGTAAAGGCCAATGGGTGGGTGCGCTTCCGCCGGCAGCGCCACGTAGGCGAGCACCCTTCCGGTATCGGTGCTGACCGTCGGCCCGACGAGCCGCACGGTCCCGTTGACGCGCCGCCCCTCCGGACCGACGATCGTGGCGGTCAGGCCTTCCTTGATGTGAGGCAAATAACGTGCAGACACTTCCGCCTGCCACTCGACGCGCTGCTGGCGCACGAGACGGAACAGCTCCGTGCCGGAGGAAACGACAGCGCCGAGTTGGACCGAACGGGCAGTGATCAGCCCGTCGTCCGGGGCCAGAATGGTCGCCTGAGCAAGCTTGATCTTCTGGCTTTCCAACGACGCTTCGGCGGATTCGACACCCGCGATCGCAGTCTGCTCGGCGATCAGGTATTCGGTGATCTTCTCCTCAGAAAGCGCACCGCTTCCCTGCACCTTGCGTGCTCGGCCCGCACTCGTCCTGGCTTTTGCGAGGTCCGCCTTGGCGCTTGCCAGCACAGCCTCTTCCTTGCGCAGTTCCGCGCGCACCGTTTCGTCGGCCAGCCGAACCAGGGGCTGATCCTTTGAGACAACCGACCCGACATCGGCAAGGACATCGGTCACACGCAGGCCGCCGATTTCCGCGGCGATGACGGCCTCGTGCCAGGGCTTCAGCCAGCCGCTGGCGGGTATCGTTTCAGGCCACTGGCGTTCCGCGGGCTTTGCCACTGCGACGGTAAGCGCTGCCGCCTCGTTCTGTTGCGCGAGCGCGGGCTCTGCGGCGAAAACAAGGATCCCGCTCAGGAAAGCGGCGAGGAGAAGAGGTGAAGATCGCATCAGAGCAGGTTTTCTTTCGATTTTTGCGGCAGGTCCTTGGATGAGGAGGCGCTCGCATCCCAGCCGCCGCCGAGCGCCTTGTAGAGGGCGATCCAATAGCGCACGGAGTCACGACGGATTTCGATGAGCGAGACCTCCGCCGACTGCGCCGAACGCCGGGCGTCCTCGCGGTCGAGCAGGCTTGCGCCACCGGCCTTCCAGTTCGAATCCACGGCTTTGAAGTAGGCGCGGTAGTTGCGCGCCGCGACACTGGCGTCGCCGATCTGCCGTCGCGTACTGTCGATCCGCACGAGTGCGCTCTCGACTTCGGCGACCGCGTCCAGCACACCTGATTTGTAGGCGGCCACCGCCACCTTGTATGCGGCTGCCGCGCTGCCCACTGCCGCCCGGCGCGAGCCACCGTCAAAGAGCGGGATCGAGATGGCCGGGCCGAAGGACCAGGGCAGAGAGGTTCCCATCAGCGATGAACTGTCGATCGTGACCGAGCCGCCGAGGCTGAGGCTCGGATAGAGATCGGCTTTTGCCGCGCCGATCTCGGCGAGCGATGCAGCGACCTCGAGCTCAAGGGCGTCGATGTCGGGGCGCTGCCGTAAGGCGTCGGCAGGCACGGCGGATAGCTTGAGGGTCCTCGGCGTGGGTAACCCGTGCTTGCCCATCGCCAGAATATCGCGGACGTGAGGCTCGTCACCGCCGATAAGGCGGACGAGAGATTTGACGAGAACCTCGCACTCGGCACGCTGGGCGGTCCGTGTCGAGGCCGAGGTAGCAGCACTCGCCCGCCCTAGCGCAAGGTCGGCGCTCGACGTAAGGCCGGAGGTTGCGGCCATTTCCATTGCCCGGATCGTCTCGCGCTGCGAGGCGAGTTCGGTGGTATAAACTTGCTCCAGCTGCCGGCAGGCACGGTACTGCATATAGTAGTCCGCCACCTCCGCCGCGAGTGAGACGCGCGCATCGTGCCAATCGGCGGTGCGCTCGTGGACCCGCAGCCGCGCAGCCTCGCTCCTCTGCCGCGTCTTGCCGAACAGATCGATTTCCCAAGAAGCGTCGAGGCTGCCGCTCACCGTCGTAGCGGCAGCAACTTGGTTGGCTTTGTTGCCGCCCGTGCCGGAGCGGGCGAGCGATCCCGAGCCGCCAAGCCCCGGAAAAAGGCTCGCCTGCGTAGATGCCAGCGTGGCGCGCCCCCTCTCGATCTCTGCAGCGGCGGACTCGAGACTGGGGCTTTCCGCCTGCGCAGATGCAATGAGGGCCGTCAGCGATGGATCGGAAAACGTGGACCACCAGGACACGAGATCGCCGGTCCGGCCGCCATGCGGAAAGGTCGCGTGCCAGGCATTCGCGATCTTCAAATCAGGTTCCTGAACGCTGGCGACGGTCGTGCAGCCTGACACGATCAGGCACGCTCCAAGACCGCCCATACCGACAATCCTGCGATAGGCCGCCTTCATCGCGGCCTTCGATTGGCAGGCATTACGGCCCGGCGCGAAACAGCCAGCAAGAAAGGCCATCATGGTGATGGCCACTAGTCGATGCATGTCTACCGCCTTGTTCCGGGGCCGCCACCCAGCGGAAACATCTAGGTCTCCACCGGCAGCACCGCGTATGGCGATCGTTCTTCGCAATCGCTCCTGGGCGGCATTAATCCCGATTTGTCATTGCGGTGGGTTATGTATTGTTAAGAGTTGCTAAGGCGCAGCGGCCTAGCGCCCGCCGGAAGCGCTGGTCCACGCCGCGCGGATGGGATCGCTGCCGCAGACGCGGCGACTGTTGGGCCGGGAGGAGGCCTGCCGGGGACCACAGCAACAAAATTAAACACAATTGTTGCTGACAGCCATGATGAGCAGCGTGTTATTCCGAAGGGGAAAGGGCAACAAAATGGCCAAGCCTATGGAAAACGTCGGATATGATGTCATCACTCCAGCTTCAGCCCGAATTCTCGTCGTCGAGGATGACCGGGATATAGCGACTATGCTGATCGAACTGATGAAAGAGGCGGGCTACGTCGCCGAGACAGTCGGATCGGCCATGGAAATGGACCGCGTTCTCAAAAAGAAAGAGTTCAGCCTTATTGTATTGGACGGAATGCTGCCGGGTGAGGACGGTTTTAGCATTTGCAGAAGGATCAGGGCATCCGATACTACACCCATCCTCATGCTTACCGCGCTGACGAAAGAGGTGGACAGAGTCGTCGGACTGGAACTGGGGGCCGACGACTATGTCACAAAACCGTTTAGTTCAAGGGAACTTTTGGCGAGAATAAAGGCGCTGCTGCGGCGATCGTCGTATTCAAGCCAACTCAAGCAAAGCCAGGACCCGATGACGTTCGCGGGCTGGCGAATAGATCCTGTCACTCGCGAATTGACTGACATTGACGGTGTCCATGTGCCGCTCACGACGGCGGAATTTGATGTGCTGCTTGTGTTCTGCGAGAATCCTCGACAGGTGATGAACCGGCAAGACATACTTGCCCGCACCCACGCTGGCGCTGCCGGACCTGTCGAGCGCAGCATTGATGTGCATGTGAGCCGTATCCGGCAAAAGATAGAGCCGAACTATAAGGAGCCCACTTTCATTAAGACAGTGCGGCTGGGCGGTTACATCTTCACTCCGGAGGTCGCGGTAGCCATATGATCGGTCGGTTCAGACGGGCGCCCATTCGACTCCAGTTCGTCGTGCTCGCTGCGATCCCTATTCCGGCAGTGCTTCTTAGCGTTATCGCGCTCTTGCCGGAGCCGTACATCTTCCAGGCTAAGCAAGTGATTGCGGTCAGAACCACACAGATCGAATTGATCGTAGAGCAACTCAGAAACAGCGCGGACGATGCCGACGCCGAGAAGCTGCTGCGAGCGAGCGCTCCCATCGGTCTGGAGATGAGGATTTTGCCGTGGCGTGATCTTAACGTCGGAAGCAGCCACCAAGGGGATATGCAATTTATCGCCGATGAGCTTCGCGACGTGCTGCCCACTGATTTTGAGGCCGCTGTTCTTCCGCAGGATGCGGAACACAATGCCCTGGCGGTGCGTGTCGACGCCAAGCGTGGCCTCCTGGTACGGTTCTCTGACGCTGATACCTATCCAGCCGTCTTCGGCACGGTTGTCGAACTCATTGCCAAGATCCTGATGTTGATCCTCCCGATGCTTCTGCTGGTGCTTTACATAGGTGGCGTGATCACGTCGCCTCTTGTCCGTTTTGCCGAAGCGGCAAAGAGCTTGCGGCTCGACGGCAGCGAGGAGCAGCTATTCACTGTCGCAGGCGCCAAGGAGCTTCGCACCCTCGCAACGGCGCTCAACGATATGCGGCGTAGAATACGTAAGATGGTTGATGACCGCACGCGGATGCTGACCGCCGTAAGCCACGACCTGAGAACACCACTAACGCGTCTAAGAATGCGCGTGGAGCGATCAAAGGAGACCCCGTCGAAACAATTGATGCTTGACGATATCGCCACATTGACCGCGATGATCGAGGAAAGCCTTCAATATCTGAGCAGCACGGCGCGCGACGAGCCGCTTCGAAAGGTTGATATTGCAGCCCTGATGAAGACAATCGTTGCCGGGTTCTCCGATGTTGGACACACGGTGATTTACGTCGGGCCCGAGAGATTCGGATATTCATGCAAGCAGAAAGGGCTGACGCGGGCAGTCACCAACATCGTGGAAAATGCCGTCAGGTTCGGTAAGATCGTGCACGTCCAATTGTCCAATTTCCCGCCAAGCAAAGTGTCCATTGTTGTGCAGGACGATGGCCCCGGCCTTGCAGAGGGTCTCCACGAGAAGGCTCTTGAGCCTTTTTTCAAGGCAGATCAGGCCCGGTCCTCGACTATCAACAGCGGTTTTGGACTGGGTCTTTCGATCGCAGATGAGATCGCAAAGAGCCATGGTGGCTCGCTGTCGCTCGAGAACATATCCCCGCATGGGTTACGAGCGACGATATCGTTGCCGCCGGCACGGGTTGTTCCGCTCAAAAACAGCAAGACTGACGATATGCAACGACAGGCTTCAACGCGGCAGGCGCTCGCCAAAGGCAGATAGTCGACTATATAGCACGACGCGGGCCGTGACGTTTGGGACCGTCGTTCAACGCCTTGGCGCGGTGAGGGGGAGCGCCTCCTGGGGGCCGCAAGGGCTCATCCTTCCCATGAAGTCGGTGCGACCGCGCCGCATCCTGAAGCAGTTTCCTCATCTCTCTCAAAGAGACGCGGTCCGCGCGCATCATCTGTCTGATGAGTGGGTCTTTGAGGATGTCATCACGCTTTAGATCATCATGGGCCATAAAGGGTCTCCGTCTCTATCGTGTTAGGACGTAGCCGCGGCCGAGACCCTGGCGATGTCAAAAGCGGGACAAAACCAAGGCGGTTGGTGAAGTTTTGTTGCCGGCCACCGTGGCGGCTTTCGCTCCGGTCAGCAGGCCCAGCAGCAACCCAGGTGGCCAGGGCGATCGATGAGGTTGCCTCTTGGTGACGGCGCCGCGCTCGGTCGCTGGGCAAATCTTGCGGAACCGTCAAGCCGCTCCCTTCGCCAGCGAAACTTGCCGCGCGGCTGTCTCGGCCAGACCGGCAGGGGCACAAGGCCGTCTGAGGAAAAGAATGCCGATTTGGCGCGAGCGAACGCGGGGCGAGATTCTGAACCCTATTTGACGCGATCGCGTCTCGCCGATGTTGCCACAATGCGTCTTGAAGACTGGGCAGGCGCAGTTGCCGGGCCAACATACCTCGAAGAAAATCTGCAGATTCCGAGATCGACGTTGCACCGCTGGCAGAAGCGTAACCAGGTCATAGCATTGCGCAAGGGCCTCGGGAGGCACGTGTTCCCGCTGGCCCAGTTCGTTGACGGAAGACCCGTTGCCGGAATACCTGAGGTGTTCGCGCTGGCAAAGCAGCCAAGGCTTGCGTGGTCGTGGCTCGTTCGCCCGTCACCCTATCTCGAGGGCAGTGTTCCCATCAACTTGCTGAGACGAGACCTTGTCGAGGACGTCGTGATAGCTGCCAGGCGTTCGTTCTACCTGAACATTGGTCGAACGCGGGAGTCGAGCTTGGGGGCTCCTGGGCGAACCCTTTTCCAGCAACCCGCTCCCTGAGCGGGAGCCAGTGTTTGCGGCGCTCGGCGAAGCGCGACATGTCAGGCGAAAGTCGTCGGTCGAATCGGCCATGGCAGGCACATCCCCAGCCATCGCGGACCATTTCGCGACAAGGTTTCGCACGGCCTGGTCATTCCAGGCCAGCCGGATGGTGTCCGGCAACCATCATAATGATCAACCCTCAAGAGCCGCGGATGACCGACAGCGAGTGCATGCCGTGGGACGATAACAACTCTTAACAATACAAAATCCAAGGCAATGACAAATCTGGACTAATGCCGCCATCCGGAGCGTGTGAGCGCCTCGGATGAAACCATTCTGAAGTGTCTGACCTGGGTCGGCGCAACGGGACCCATCCATCAACATCGCGGTAACTGGCGCACTCAGGGCAAATCTCATGCTAATTCTTGTCGTCATGGTCACGCTTGTGGCCGCGAGCATCGTGTACGTCTACCGCTTCCGGGGCGAAGCCCGCTACAAAAGCCTGTCTGAGTACCTCCGCAAGGGATGGCCGATCTTTTCGCCGTTGAATTGTGCGTTGTACATGACAACGCTCTCGCGCGGATCAAAGGCCGTGCTCGACCCGGCGGATTTTCCGGAACTCGAACTGCTGCGTCAGAACTGGCAAACCATTCGGAATGAGGGCATGGACCTGCTGCGCGAGAACTACTTCGACGCCAGCAAACGGCCCGGCACCGCAGGAACCTATGACGTCGGCTTCCGGACGTTCTTCAAGTACGGCTGGAGCCGCTTCTACATCAAGTGGTACGGGTATGAGCATCATTCCGCGAGACGCCTTTGCCCCAGCACCGTCAAGATATTGCAGAGCGTTCCGAGCGTGCATGGCGCGATGTTTGCCTATCTACCCAAGGGAGCCCAACTGACCCGGCATGCCGATCCAATTGCCGTGTCACTGCGCTACCACCTCGGTCTCGTCACCCCGAACTCCGACGCCTGCTTCATCAATGTGGATGGCCGCAAGCTGAGTTGGCGCGATGGCGAGGTTATCATGTTCGATGAGACCTACCTGCACTTCGTGCGCAACGATACCGACTGCGATCGCCTCATCCTCATGTGCGACGTGAAACGGCCCCTGAACCCGCTGGGTGCCATATTCAATTTCTTCTACGAAGGCTTAACGCGTGCCACGGTGGTACCCAACACGCCCGAAGACCGTCGTGGCTTGGCCAACAGGGTCTTTGCTGGACTTGCGCCTATCCTGGCAGGCAGCAAGGCACTGAAGTCGACGAACCGTCCATTGTACCTCGTCATCAAGTGGTCGGTGAACACCTTGCTGTTGCTGCTGCTGTTGGGGCTGATTGCGGGCGTCGCGCAGTTGCTCAGCCGACTCGTCTAAAAGCTTAGCTTTGATTCGCTCTTGATATGCACAATTCAAGCGAAAGCCGAGTGCTTGTTGCGCCTCCAGGCCAACCACATCGATCGCGGCGCAACATTTCTTAATATCACAAAATCCAAAGCAACCTCGTAGTCCTAGACAGTGCAGCCGCTGGAGGGCCGATGCGTCGGGCTTCCCCTCGCACGCGTTGAGTATCTTCCACCATCCCCAGGAGCCGGTTCGCATGTCGCTAACGAAGCATTTCTCAACCCGCTCGCGGCATGTCGCCGTCGCTACGAGCCTCTCGGCGATTACTTTTCTCCCGCTCCAGGCAGGCGCGGCCGAGCCCTACGATAACGAATCGGCCGCAGCGACTCCCAAGGCGGCAAACGTCGATGAGAGACGGTTCGGTCGCATACGCCAGAAGCTTTCCGACTGGAATGTCATGGTTGCGGCCGGAGCAATGTATCAGCCGAAATATGAGGGATCGGACGAGTACGAACTCGTCCCGTTTCCGATGGTCTCCGCAACCATTGGCCGCCTCACCATCTCTCCGGGCGGGCTGGATGTCGACGTGTTGGAAGCAAACGGTTTCAAAGTCTCGGTAAAAGGCGGTTTCGAGATGGGCGGAGGGCGCAAGGAAGAGGATTCCAAGCACCTGAAAGGCCTCGGTGACATCGACGCTGGCGCTATGGTCGGAACCAAGGTCTCGTATGAAACGGGGCCGGTGGAACTATATGCTTCCGTCGACAAGACGATTGGCGGCAGCGAAGGCCTGCTCGGTGTGGTGGGCGCAAATGTCTCCCATCATTATAACGCCTTTATTTTCTCCGCCGGCGCGTCTGCGATCTTCGCGGACGAAAACTATATGTATACCTATTTTGGGGTGACGGCCGTCCAATCCGCACGGTCGGGGTTGCGGCAATACGAGGCTGGCGCGGGGCTGAAGCGCTACGATATCGAAGCCTCGGTAACCTACATGGCGACGGAGAACTGGCTTATCCGCGGCCAGGTCGGTGTCGGTTTCCTCGCCGGCGATGCGAAGGACAGCCCGATCGTTCAGAAGGACGTGCAGCCGTCCGGGATGCTCTTCGTCGGTTACAGGTTCTAGGAGTCCAGCAAGGCGCACATTCGCCAACCCTGGCATGAACGTCGGCTAACTGGTGGCAAAACAAGCCATTGGCCAACAGGCAGGGCAATCCCGTCGACGCTTTCCGGCCAGCAACAACTCTTAACATCTCTTCAAAAACCGCAACTGGCGTCTCCAGGTAGGGCTTACGGATAAATGAATGTTCTCTGTCAGTAATGCGGAGCTACGCAATGTCGGACCCGACTACTCTATTCCGCACCTGGATGTCGCATCCTTTTCGGACCGCCTTGCTTGTGCCTTCCGGGCGAGCTCTGGCGGTGGCAATGACTCGCGAAATCAGTTCTTCGCAGTCTCCGGTTGTTGAGCTCGGCCCTGGAACCAGAGTCTTCACCCGGCAGCTCATTCTCCGCGGCGTGCCTCAGGAGCGCATAGCGCTCATAGAAAGCGCCACTTCCTTTGCCCACATGTTACGTCGCCAGTTTCCGGCTGCTGCGTTGCTTGACATCGATGCGACGGAGTTGCGCCGATGTGATCCCTTTAATGGCGAGAAAATAGGCACGGCGATCAGCAGCCTCCCGCTTCTCACCATGCCGGCTTGGCGTGTCTTCGCCATTCTGTACGGCGCTTTCCACATTCTTCGTCCGGAAGGAGCCGTCTATCAATTTACCTATGGCTGGCAGTGCCCGGTACCTGACTCCGTTCTCGACCGGATCGGTCTTGAGGCGACGTTCACTGAATGGGTTTTCGCAAATGCACCACCTGCACAGGTTTACCGGATCGCCAGGCGGCCGGACGCGATCGGAAGAGCCTGATGGACTTCCCCCGTTTGCCGTCTAGCTTCGAGGACGAGGTCGTTCGCACGGATAAGAAGTTGCTGTCCTGGGCAAAATGGTTCGCTAATCCAATTACGATGTTTCCTGTGCACTGCGCATGGGCGTAGCGACCAGTCCGTCGTCCTTGGCGGCCGCGTGTCACCGATTGCATCGTAGTTGCGGAGATGGTCGCCGAGCCCCCCGCTCAGACGGAAGTGGCTGGCACCGCGTCACGGTTACCGGAACGAGCGTAGGACGACGTGCCGGGTTGCGGGGCGCAACAACTCTTAACAATACATAACCCACGGTAATGACAAATCGGGATTAATGCCGCCAGACGCGACTGCAAAGAACGGTCGCCGAGCGCCGTATCGCCGTTGGAGACCTTGATGGTTCCTTCCGGCGATGGCCCGGGACAAGGCGGTAGACATGCATCGACTGGTGGCCATTGTCCTGCTGGCCTTTCTTGCTGGCTGTTTGGCGCCAGACCGCATTGTTTACGGGCCGAAGGCTGCGACGGCAGCCAGCATCCAGGGGTTCAGCGACATTCGTATTTATGCAGATTCGGCCCGGAAACTGCCCGAGGCGCACGCCTGGCTGCCCATCCCGAGACACAAGGAAATCAACTACCTGGTCTTGTCGAGCGGCGGTGGCGCAGGCGCATTCAGCGTCGGGGCGCTCAAGGCTTGGTCGGACAACGGACAGCGGCCGGAATTCGATATGGTCAGCGGCGTCAGCACGGGTGCGCTGATCGCGCCCTATGCCTTCCTCGGCTCGGCCTACGACCAGCCTCTCGTGGATCTCTATACAAGCGGTGTTGCCAAGGAGTTGGTCGATGCAGATTTCCTACCGAGGGGCCTGTTCGGAGCAAGTCTCCTGAAACAGGAGCCGCTTCGGAAAATGGTCGAGCGCTATCTGACGCGCGACATACTGGAAAAAATCGCGGCTGAGCACCGCAAGGGACGACGACTGTTTGTTTTGACCTCGAATCTCGATTCCCAAAGAGCGGTGATCTGGAACATGGGCGCCATCGCCAATAGCGGGCGGCCCGGTGCGCTGAAACTCTTCCAGGACATACTGATCGCGTCGGCAAGTATCCCCGGCGTTTATCCGGCCGTGCTCATCAAGGCCGAAGCTGGAGCGGAGGCGTTTGAAGAAATGCACTCCGACGGCGGGTCGGCGTCCCAAATCCTGACGATCCCAGAGGGGTGGATAGCCAATTCGGACAAGGGCGTGCGGCCTGAAAACCTCAAGTTCAACATGTACATCATCATCAACAATGCGCTCATGCCAGAATTTACCACGACAACGAACAACACGTTTGCTGTCATGGCCAGGGCGAATTCCACCCTCGTCAAGGCACAGACCCGCAGTGCGCTGCTGGCCACCTACATTTACGCCCAAAAGAACGGCATTCGGTTCCGCGTGGCCTCGATCGATAAGCAGCTCCCCTACAGGATGACCGATCCATTCAACACCGACTACATGCGCGCCGTTTACAACCTCGGATACGCAAAAATGGCGAACGGCAGCCTGTGGCACGACAGGCCCGTGTTCACCGACAAGGTTGCTGCCGCTCAGCCAGCGGAACAGAGGCAATAGCCTACCCCACCTGCCTCCTTCCATACACCAAGCCCCAACAGGAGAACGAAGTGCCAAATTCCCGTACAAACCAGGCTGCCGGTCGACCGCAGCATCGATCGATCGGTTTCGCGCTTCTGTCGTCCGTGCTCGTATCGGCAGTTGCCGGATGCACCTCGGTGCCGCTCCAGCCTGCCAATTCGCTGGCCTCCTATGACGGTCTTACCAAGGTCGATGGGCGAATAAGGAAGGCAGAGTACAAGGCCGTCCCCGAGGATCTCAAAGTAAGCAAGACAGTGTACATTGAGCCTACCGTGGTTTCGCCCACCGCTGCGCAATCCACCATAAAGCCTGCCGATCAGGCCTTGGTGGCGACAGTGGTCAGCCGCGCACTCTGCGTTGGCGTCAGCGATCGTTTCGTAGTCACAGGCGACAGAGAAAACGCCGATCTGATCGTTCACGCGACGGTCACCCGGATTGTGCCCACCAACGCCACAGCCGCCGGCCTGTCGACCGCGGCGTCAATCGGAGCCTCGTTCGCGGCCTCATCAGTTCCCGTGCCGAGAATTCCGCTGGGACTGGGCGGGCTTGCCGTCGAGGCCGAGGCGACCACCCGGGACGGGAAACAGGCGGGCGCGATGGTGTGGTCGAAGGGCGCAAATTTCGTGACCACAGGCGCGCGGATGTCGAAGATCGGTGACGCCTACTCTCTGGCGGAGAGTTTCGGAAGTGACTTCTCCAAGATGCTTGTCACGGGCAAAACACCGTTCAAGTTTGGCTTCCCGAAGTTTCCGTCTTATCAGAAGCTGAAATCCGGACTCGGCGGCAAACCCAAATATCAGGCTTGCGAAAGGTTCGGCCGGGCGCCCGGACTGAAGGACTTCGCAGGGTCACAGCTCGGTTTGCCGCCCTCGTGGACCGACAAGCCAGTTCGACCGCAGAGCCAGTAGAATTTGTATCGACCAACCCCATAGCCGGAAATCCGGACAGCGTCGTCCGCATGCGGACCCGCGGTAAGTCGGTCGGCCTGCTCTCCCCTGCCCCCCGACAGGCCGACCGACACACTGATGAATGGCAAATCCAACCGACCCAATCCTCCCATCAACCGAGCCTGACCGTGTCACCGATTTCTCAGCCGAGCGGATTAGCTTTAGCCGAACTCGTGGAAGAGGCCGGAGTGCCACTGCCGGCATCTGCCGATCCAAGCATGCTTCTGCAGAGTGGGGCGAGCCTCGAGATAGCACAGTCATGGCACATCGCCTACATTGATCACGCCCGTTACGCGAACGCCTTGCGCACCACCAAGGCCGGCGCTTGCTTTGTCACAGAGCGCTTCGCCCATATGGTGCCGCCCGGCACCGTTCCCATTACCGTACGGGATCCCCGCCTGGTTTTTGCCAAGGTGCTTGCCCGGCTACACCCCGAGGCGTTGCGAGCCGCACCGCTTTTGGGTAGTACCAATGTCACCGAGGGATGTTTTGTGCATCCATCGGCGCAGATCGGAGCCGGCGTCGTGCTCGATCCTGGCGCTGTTATCGGAGAGCGGGTATTTATCGGAGCCGGCACCACAATCGGTGCCCATGTGGTGCTGGGTCCAGACGTGGTCATCGGCTGGGATTGCTCCATCGGCCCCAGCGTCACCATCGCCCATTCCAACATGGGCGATCGGTCGATCGTTCATGCGGGAGCCCGCATAGGCCAGGATGGTTTTGGCTTTGCGATGAGCGTTTCAGGACTTGTGAAGGTGCCGCAACTCGGCCGCGTCACAATCGGAAACGACGTCGAGATCGGAGCCAACAGCACTGTCGATCGCGGCAGCGGGGGCAATACCGTCATTGGAGACGGGACGAAGATCGATAATCTCGTTCAGATTGCCCACAACGTGCGGATTGGACGCCATTGCGTGATCACTGCTCAGGTCGGGATCGCGGGCTCGACCGTGCTGGAGGACTGCGTTGCGGTGGGCGGCCATAGCGCCATTGCCGGCCATCTGCACATCGGCCGGGGCGCTCAACTAGCCGCGGCCTCGCGGTTCATGAGAGACGTGCCGGCAGGCGAACGCTGGGGCGGAATGCCCGCCAGACCACTGCGAGAATGGTTCCGCGAACAAACAACCCTGAAGAAACTGGCGAAGCATCGCCCTGGGGCCTGACTCTGTAGCCATGCTCGAAGTTAACTTCGCTGTCGGCGAGGTCCGCTTTCAGGCGGTGGCTACGAGATACTGAACGGCCGATATTAGGCGCAAAGCTGTCATTCGTGGCCGACCGCTTTGATCTGCGGACTTGTCGATTGGTTGCACTGGCGCTTCCGTCGGACGAAGATTGACCGGCGGGATGAGTGGGCGTGGCTGTCTGTTGTCATCCGAGTCCTGCAGGGGGAGCCAGCGGACCGGGCCCACTGGTGTGGATAGCGAAACTACGCACTCGTCTGCATCGAGCTCAGTAGGCGTCGCTCTTCTTCGACAATATAATCGCGGATGACTGGGACATCGTCACGGCGAGTCGAGATCAGTATCTGGAAGACAAAATTTGAACCGTTTAGGAAGCCGAGTTCGGCCGACGCCAGATAGAAATCCCACATACGGCAGAAGCGTTCGCCCATCATGGCGACTGCCTCCTCGCGCCTGGCCTCATAACCGAGACGCCAATTGTGGATCGTCCAGTAATAGTGCAGCCGCAAATTTTCGCAGTCGGCGCACCAGATCCCCGTGCGCTCCAACGAGGCAAACACCTCTGACAAAGCCGGCACATACCCACCTGGAAAGATATACTTGCGGATGAACGGCGCCGTCGTACCAGGCGGTGACATGCGTCCGATCGCATGAACCAATGCGAAGCCACCCTCCTTCAACAATCTATTAATGATCGTGAAATAGCTGTCGAAATGAACGACGCCCACGTGCTCCATCATTCCGATCGAGACAACACGGTCAAACTGTCCGCTGACCTCGCGATAGTCGACCTCGCGAAAATCGATCTGGTGAGCGACCCCGGCCTCGATCGCTCGAAGCCGAGACGCCGCCAATTGCTCCGTCGAAACGTTGATCGCCGTGACCTTCACGTCGCAATACTTGGCGAGATAGATGGCGAGAGCGCCCCAGCCTGAGCCGATTTCCATCACATGCATGCCCGGCTCTAGCTTGAGCTTCGCGGCAATGTGGCGATGCTTGTCCATCTGCGCTTGCTGCAGACTGTTGTCCGGTGCCGTGTAATAGGCGCACGAATAGGTCATTGTCTCGTCGAGCCATAGCTCATAAAATTTCGTCGGGATGTCGTAGTGATGCTGAACGTTTTTGGCGGCGAGACCGAGCTTGTTGTTCTGCTGGCGCCGGCGCAACGCACGCCAGACTTTCCGCAACGCCTTCTGAACAGGGTGGGCTGCCAACCCAGTGCGGTTGACGGAAAAAAGTGACAAGAGGTCAAATGCATTGCCACCGTTCTCGATCACCAAGCGGCCATCCATGTAGGCTTCGGCCGCCTTCAGTTCCGGATTGAAGAAGATCTCGCGTTCGACCGCTTTGTCGGTTAGGCGGATCGTCACGTCGGGCCCATCCTGTCCACTGCCGAAGGCTTGCCTGAAGCCGTCCTCGAATATGACAGTCAGGCGCCCGTTTTTTACAAAACGGGAGAGCAGATTTGGCAGCAGACGCATTGTGGCTCGTTTCTCCTCATTTGCCCCGTAAGTATGACTACCCGGTGTCGGTACATCAATACCGACCTGGGGGCGGAGGGGGACCGGACTTCAGAAGTCTCCTCCCAATGCCGAAGTAGCGACTCATCCTGGCAGCCTGCCCCGCGATCAGAAATGTCTGCTTCTGGCGCAATAAGATGTCCAGGGTGGTCGCCGGCAGCGTCTGCTATCCGGCAATCGCAAAGATCGCCTCAAGGGCGGACATCGGGCGCAAAGCAGCCATGCCGCCGTCGCGTGTGAGACGCTGCTTCGGGTCACAAGCAGAACAGCAGCCCCCTACGGCTCGTCCCTCTCATCGCGCAAATTAGCCACAACGCGGCGGTTCTGTGACCTGCAGGCGGTGTCGGGGCAGTCGCGGACGAGCCTGTCCTTGCCGTAGCCCTTGGCCCACATGCGGTTGCGGTCTATGCCGCCGGCGGCGAGGTAGTCCATCACCGCATCGGCGCGCTGCTGCGACAGCGCCGTTTCACTTGCGCCGGGATCGTCGGCGAAACCCTGCAGCTTGAGCAGCCAGCGCGGATGCTTTGCTAACCAGGCGATCTGGGTGTCGAGGGTGGCCTTGGCGACAGAATCGAGCGCGGCCGAACCTTGCGTGAAATAGGTGCGGCGGCCGACATTGAGGATAAAATCCTCCTCGCTGCCCGGCTGCACGTTCTGGAAGCCGGCAACCTCGGTGTTGGTGATGTCGGGCGTGGAAGGGGCCAGCGTGTTGCTGGTCGAGCAGGATGCGGCCAGCACCAGCAGGCCGGCGGCGAGCAGCCGGCGCGTGTTTTCAATCATGCGGTTCATGAGGCGCCAATCATTCGACAGTGGTGGAAGCGGGCGCCTGGTCGGCGATGTGCGGCAGGACCTGCACCGCGGTGCCGATCGGGCAGCGCTGGTAGAGGTCGATGATGTCTTCCGGGAACATGCGGATGCAGCCGCTGGAAGCGTCGGTGCCGATGCTCCATGGCTCCAGCGTGCCATGCAGGCGGTAGCCGGTGTCGGCGCCGTTGCGGTGCAGATAGAGCGCGCGCGGCCCGAGCGGATTGTTGGACGCGCCGCCTGCGACCATGTGCGGTAGGTCCGGCCTGCGCTTACGCATTTCGGGGGGCGGGACCCATTGCGGCCACAGCGCGCGGCGGTCGATCGTCGCGCGGCCGTACCATTTGAAGCCGTCCTTGCCGACGCCGACGCCGTAGCGGATGGCGGTCTTGTTTTCCATGATGATGTAGAGGAAGTGGTGGCGGGTATCGACCACGACGGTGCCGACCGGCTCGCTGCTGAAATACTTGACGATCTGGCGATGCCATCTCTTGTTGATCTTGGCGAAGTTGGTCTTGCGATAGACAAAATTGTTGTCGCTGGCGGTACCGGCGAAAAAGGATTTTGCCGCCGCGGCTTGAGCAATATTGCTGGTTGCACCCACCGCGACCAGCGCCAGGCCGCCCAGCACGACACCCCTGCGTGATAAAACCATCGGCAATATTCCCCCCCATGCCAAAAGCCTGGCGGACCATAGTTGAGAATTACTTCGCCTCAAAGTGGAAAATGCTGCGTTGCTTCAGTCCGCCGTATCCGGACATTCGGCAATTTGGCGGCCAGTGACCGAATTATGACAATCTTGCCGAGGACGAACGTCTAACCTAAACCCCATCCAGGACCTTAACCAAATTGGCGCGACTGTTTGGGACCGGGCGTAGTTGCGACATTTGCCCTATCCGGACGTGTGAGCAATGCCGTGGGCAAACCGTGATGCATGCTTTTTTTCGTTCGGTTGCTGCGATGATTGTGGTGTCCGGCGTGGCAGGTTGCACCAGCATTTCCTACTACGCACAATCCTTGAAGGGTCACGTGGAGATCATGGCGGCGCGCCAGGATGTCGGAGAGCTGATCGACGATCCGTCGACCCCTGGGACATTGCGCGCTCGAATGGCATCGGCGAGCGCCATCCGACAGTTTGCGATAGATGAACTAGCGCTGCCGGACAACAATAGCTACCGCAGCTATGTTGACGTTGGTCCGGACGCGGTGACATGGGCCATCTTCGCCGCGCCGGAATTCTCGCTGACGCCACGAACATGGTGCTTTCCGGTGTTCGGATGCGTTCCGTACCGAGGATACTTCTCCAAAAGGTCTGCGATTGAAACCGCTGTCGAACTTCAGAGACAGGGCCTGGACGTCTATGTGACGGGCATCACTGCATATTCCACGCTCGGCTGGTCAAGTGACCCGCTGCTAAGCACCATGCTCAGCCAAGATGAAGCGGGTCTTGCAGGGCTAGTTTTCCACGAGCTGGCCCACCAACGCGTCTATGTGAAGGACGATTCCGCATTCAACGAGGCATTCGCTGTCGCCGTCGAAACAACCGGCGTGAGAAAATGGCTGCGCGCGGCTGGTGATACCGGCGACTTGCGCCGTTACAAAGCCGACCGAAAGCGCAGGACCGAATTTCTTGCGCTGGTATCGCACACCCGGGACGAGCTAGCGCACGTCTATGACGACTCCAATACCTCGGACCAAAAGCGGGCCGCAAAGACAGCCGCGATCGAACGGCTGCGGATGCGCTACCGAGAGATGCGCGACAGTCGCTGGCGTGGATACCGGGGATACGATGTCTGGTTCGATGCTCCGATTAACAACGCGAAGCTCGCCGCGACTTCCGTTTACGGTGATCAGGTGACGACGTTTCTCCGCTTGTTCGATTTGTGTTCGGGCGACTATCCAAGGTTCTACGCGTTGGTTCGACGGATCGGCGCGTTAGACAAATCTGACCGCGCCGAAGCGCTCAAGGCGGCAGATTCATGCGATTGAGCCGGTCAAATCCGAAGGCCAGAAGCGGCGCATCGGTCGCTGATGTACTCGGCAGCCGGCGCAGGTGATTGAATTGACCATTTGTCGGCCGATTTCCTAGGTATTTTGACGTCGGCGGGGCCGGAAGCCGCATGTCGGCCTACAGAAGCCAAAAGCGGGCTTGCCTGAACTCCCCGCGGGATCCTGGACCACAATGATTGCCGGCGGGCCGTCGCGCCTCAGCGTGCGCCCCTACGAGGCCGAAAACCTCACGCTCACGCCGCGCTGCCGAAAATAAGCCTGCATTAGCTTGCGGCCCGAACGGTTGTTCTGCGCCAGCCTGGTCGGATCGAACACCGCTTGTTCTATCCCCTCTCGCGTCAGCGCTGCTTTGAGCGCCGCGATATGTGCGTCGATGTCGGCATTGTTCGCCTGGAGCGATGCATAGATGCTGTCGGTCGCCTCGGCCACGGTCGGCTCGCTCACGGGGGGTACTCCTTTGGCTATTCGGGCGGCGGCTTAGCACAGATCAGCGGCTTCGCCGATACCGATAAGACGGCTAGATGGGCGGCAACAGTGTTCCTTGGGGGCGGCCCGATGCGCATCGTCGAGATATTCCGTCGCGGCCAGCAGCCCAGATCCCGTGCGCCACCGAGGCACCAGGCCGCATGACGAGATGCCCGTCACATTACCCAAAATGAGCCCGATCCGCCCTGCATTCCGGGATAATGTCGCTTTGCACCAGGCTTTGCCGAACACGGCAAAATCGCCGCGACACAACCGCAGACGGCCTCGAGAACCAAGCCCCATCACATCATCGGCAGCTTTTGGGCCAACCCGATTGCTGCTGTCGTCCCCGCCGGTCACCGCCAGCGCCGCGCTTTCCCCATAGGCTCCACCCAGCACCCCGCGGCTTCCTCCTTGGGAGGTTTTCCAACGCGGGCCGATGTCGATCCAGCCCAACCCTCGTGCCGCGGCCCGCATCGAAAAACCTTCACCAAGCCGGACATCCATTCGGGCGAAGCAAATGACCGCTAAGGGTGTGGGTTCCGGTCATTCTTAAAGTCAAAGCCAAGGCCGGTGTGGGATCAGTTCAGTATTCCGCGGCGGCATCGCGATGGTGCGGACCGCGGGCTGGTGGCGGGCGGGGTCGCCATCAGACCACGAAGCCGCAGGCGGGCGGGGGGGTGCGGGTGTCCATGTTGCGGCCGCGGTTCAGGTGGTCGTCGATCTCGGCGGCCGCGCCGATCATGCGACCGTATAGGAAGACGGTGAAGGCCGCGGTCTCCAGGTCGCGCTCGGTCAGGGTGCCGGACTTGAAGTCCTTCCACAGCAGCGCCAGCAGCAGCGCCGCAATTACCGCGTCAACGTTGACGCAGAAAACGTAAGGCGAGGCCCCCTGATCGTGGAGTGCCTGGACGAGCTCGCGGTAGAAGGCGTGGAAGACGTTGTACTTTCCTTGCCGCGCCATGAATTCCGCGATGAAGCGCTCGCGCGGATCGTGGTTGACGGGCTTGCCTTTGAAGACCGGGTGATGGACGCCGGGGAGCGCGCGGACCTCAGTGCCGAGCTCCTTGGCCTGGGCCTTCTCGCGGCGGTACGTGCGCGCGAACGCCGTCGCCATCGCCTTCAGGTCGAGGCCGTGGGCTGGATCGGAGGGGTCGGTCAGCCCGGCGTCCTTGAATTGCTCGAGCAGGAAGGCCATGCCCTCGAAGCCGTTGCCGCCGTGGCTGTAGCCGGTATGGGTAAGGAAGCCGACCATCGCCTTGTTGATCTGCACGCGCGCGGGCGTCTGTGGCCCGTCCGCCGAGACCGCGCCCTTGGCACCCTGAGCCGAGATCGACCCAGGGCCGTTCGAAATCAGGAGCCCGACGAGCATCTGCAGCGGCAGCGCCTCCTCGGGAGTGGGCTTCTTTCCAGTCATGGCGAGGAAGCAGAGGTCGGCCATCGTCCATTGCCCAAAGCGCTCGTCGCGTGGGATGCCCCATAGCGATCCCGACCGGTGGTGCTCGCCGGGGATTGTCGCGCCGACCATGACGCCATAGAGCCGCAGGTACCAGGGCAGTGTCTCGGCGGTAAGGCGCGAGATGCGCTTGCGCATCAGCGGCCCCCAGGCGATCGTCGTGGCGATGGCCGCGAGAATTGCGTCCCGCGACAACCGGCCGCCGAGGCCCCCAAGGAACTTCAGGAACGCCGACCTGCCGCCGCGGGCCGCGATCGCAGCCAGCATGGCCTCTGGACGCGGGTCGGATGCCTCGGCCTCGGTGGCCAGGAACAGCGCCCGGGTGGCATCGTCACAGACAATCCCGGAGGCGTCGAATTCCTCGTCGCGCCCGTCCCTGAGGCCCGAATGGGCGAAGAGCCCGATGAGTGCCCGGGTGCAGCCGAGCGCCCGCTCCACGCGCTTCGGCCCGACGATGGCGGCGGCGGCTGCCATCACCGCATTCGGAGCATTGCCGGCCTCCCGCGCCGCTTCGGCGGCGACGAGGATCGGGTCGCCGACGAGGTTGACCTCGGCTGCGACCGCGACGTCGAGCATCGCCCGGTCGTTCTCGGTGGCGATCTCGTGCACGAGCGGCAGGGCGAAGGTCGCCTCCAGCGGCTCAAGCGCGAGATCGAGCACTGAATGGCCGTGCACGCTCGTCACCTGGGTTTTCGGGTCCATGACCGACGCGCCGGACTTGTCCTTCATGTTCTGCCGCGCGACCACCGCCCCGACCTGGGCGCCGAGCGCGGCGATCTCGCCGGCGTAGGGCTCGGGCGCGGTGACGACCGGCATGGCGAGTTCGGGCGGCAGCCGCAGGCCCTGGTCGTTGGCGACCCAGGGCTTCAGCGCGAGGTCCCCACGCGGCGCGAAGTCGGGCGCGGCGCCGTTGAGCGCCATCACCGCGGTGAGGGCGGCGGGGATGTCGGCGATGTTGGTGACGACGGCGCCCTTCGCGGACACGACCGGGTTCTCGGGCGTGAAGAGGCCAGGCACACCGAAGGCCCCCATGAACCAGCGCTCCTTCTCCTCGGCGCTGTCGCCCGAGCCGGCCATAGCGCCGGCATGCCCGACGGCACGGGTCAGCTTCGACTTCCAGCGGCCGACGACGCAGGCGACGACGGGCTTCGTCCAGTCGATGCCCTGCTCGTAGTAGCCGCCGGGTTCGGCATAGAGCACCGCCGCCTTGGAACGGTCGTCGTTGCCGAAGGCGTGGGCGAAATCGCGCGCGGCGTAGTGGATGTAGACGTCCTTGCCGGAGGAGACGAGCGTCGTCGTGCCCCAGCCCGCGGTGGCGAGATACTGGGCGATCGTCGTGGTGAAGCCGCCGGAGTTCGAGAAGATCGCGACTGAGCCTTTGAGCAGCGACTCCTCTGGCTTATCGCCGCCGAGCGCGCCGCCGATGCGCACGCGGTTCCACGAATCGGCGACGCCGAGGCAGTTGCCGCCGATGATGTCGATGCCGTTCGCCTGACCCATCGCCCGAATCTCGCGGGCGTCGTGCACGGAGATCTTCTCGGTGATGATAACGATCTTGCGCAAGCCCGGGTTCACCCGCACGAGCTCGGCCACGCCGTCGCGCACGCCCGACGGCGGCAGGTAGACGACGCCGGTATCGAAGGGGTGGCCGGCGTCGAGCCCCTCGCGCACGTTGTTATAGACAGGGATGTCGCCCACGGGCGTCTTCAGCACCTGCCCGCCGCGG
The DNA here is from genome assembly GCF_055901575.1 of Mesorhizobium sp. WSM4842. Taxonomy (NCBI): domain Bacteria; kingdom Pseudomonadati; phylum Pseudomonadota; class Alphaproteobacteria; order Hyphomicrobiales; family Phyllobacteriaceae; genus Mesorhizobium; species Mesorhizobium sp. WSM4842. Next base: position 2,702,472 of record NZ_CM148372.1, on the reverse strand, counting down.
CCGGGCGAGGTGCCGAAGACCACGTTGCCGCCGGAGAAGGCGTGGCTGGTCGGCGTGACCGTGCGCGACTCGCCGCCGAGGATGTTGAGTACGCAGACCCGGTCGTCGCGGGTCGCGATATCGGCCAGTGACCGGAGGCCGAGGAAATAGGGAAAGCCTTCGATGCCCTTGTGATACATGTCCGTCCTCCCTCAGGCCGCCGCGGCCTTGAGCCCCAGGGTAGCGGCGATCTCATCGCGGCCGCCGGCGCGCATCCACGTGTCGACGCGCTTGGCGTAGTTCACGACCTCGGAGATCGCGCTGTCGAAGCCGAAGAAGCGGTAGGGCAGGCCGAGCGACTCCAGCGTCTCGGCGAGGTTGCCCATACCGCGCACCAGGTTCGGACCGCCGCGTCCTACGACGACGTAGAGCGGCGTCGGCCCGTGCGCGGCGAAATATTCGCGCAGCGCGTCGCCCATGCCGCGGAAGGTCTCGAGGATGTCGGTGTTGTTCGACTTGCCGCCGATGATGAAGAGCACGTTGGTCTGGGCGAGGAAGTGCCGGTAGCAGATCGAGGCCACCGCCTTCATCTTCTCGTAGGGCGGGTTGCCGCCGAAGTCCGACGAGATGATCGCCGCCTCGCCCAGCACCTCGGTGACGAGGCTGTTGGCGCCGCCGCCGAAGGTCGGGGCAAGGATGGTGCCGCTCTCGTTGATCACGAAGACGTCCGACTGGCCCTGGTGGGTGCGCAGTTGGTTCACCTCCTGCTCGAAGGCAGAGATGTCTGCCGCGAACAGCTGGTCCGGCAGCCCGAGCCGACCTACGCGCGGATCGTCGCGGTCAAAGCCGCACTTGAAGTCGCAGGCCACCGGCGTCAACCGCCCGTCGCGCCCGGGACGCATGCGGATCGGGTTCAACTCCAGCGTCGTCATGCCGTAGTGGTGCATCAGCTCCCAGAGCTTCGGCAGGTGCTGCACCAGCGGCGAGATGATCTCCCGCGGCGCGCCAATGTCCGTCAGCGCGTTCGCCACCACAAAGGCCTTGAGCCCCGTGAGCGCCTCGAAGGGCACAGTGGCGATATCGGATTTATCGAGATCCTCGATTTCCACGCCGCCGCGGTGGGTCAGCGTCATGGTCGGCGCGCGGAAATGCGTGTCGTCGGTGATGGCGAAATAGACCTCGTGCTCGGCGGGAATGCCGGCCTCGAAGGTCACGCCGTTCGCCTTGGCGAAGGCGTTGCCGTGGCGGTGCTCGGCGAAGTAGAGCCGCTCCTTTTCGGCGAGCGCGGTCTTGAGGTCCCGCGCCTTGCCGATTAGTCCCGCCTTGCCCTTCTTGCCGACGCCGCCGCGGAAGACCGGCTTGACGAAGATCAGGCCGTGGCGGGCGATCAGGTCCTGGATCGCGTCTTCGCCAGCGTCGGGCCCGTGCACCTCGGACGCGGGGAAGTCGACGTGGCCGAGCAGCCTCGACCCATAAAGCATGCCGTTGAGTTGCATAGCCGTCCTCCCCAATGACCAGGCGTGGTTCGGTCGTTTGACCTGATGGGCACTCAATTTACGAATTTGCCGAGGTCGATGGAGCGACCAGGTTAGGCACAGACGCTCGCGGCAACAAGCGCCCGGCTAGCCTCAGTCCCGTCGTCACCTTGGTCGCCGGCCAGCATCATTGCCGACCGGCCTTCGGCACCCGTCAGGTGGCCCGGCTCTCGGTCGAATGCGGGCTCCACTTGATCAGACGGGCCTCGGCGATGTCGAGGATGCGGTCGATGATCAGCACGAACATCGCGAGGATCATAATGCCGGCGAAGACGCCGACCGCATCGAAGTTGCCTTCCGCCTGGGCAATCAGATAGCCAAGGCCGGCGGAGGCGCCAAGGTATTCGCCGATAATCGCGCCGACTACCGCGAAGCCGACCGAGGTGCGCAGCGACGATAGGATCCAGCTGGCCGCGGCCGGGAAGTAGACGTGGGTCAGCAGGCTTGAGCGCTTGGCGCCGAGGATCCGCGCGTTCGCCAGCACCACCGGGTTGACTTCCCGCACGCCCTGCATGGCGTTGAAGAAGGTGATGAAGAACACCAGCGTCACCGATAGCGCCACCTTCGACCACAGCCCGAGGCCGAGCCAGAGCACAAAGATAGGAGCGAGCACCACGCGGGGGATGGCGTTCAGCGCCTTTATGAACGGGTCGAGGATGCGATAGGCGCCACGGCTAAGCCCTAGCCAGACGCCGGCCGCCACGCCGAGGGCGGTACCAATCACGTATCCGAGCACCGTCTCGGTGAGCGTGATCGACACGTGCCTGTAGAAGCCTGGGTCGATGATCCAGGCCACGATCTGCTTCATGATGTCGAAGGGGGCAGGGAAGAAGAAGACATCGATCACTCCGGCTTCCACGCCGAGTTGCCACCCGCCGACAATGACGACCAGCAGTCCCAGCTGGATCATACGTTCAGTCATGGCGTTCATAGCTTTTCTCCACTTCGCCGCGCAGGGACGACCAGATATTGCGGTAAAGATCCATGAAGCGCGGATCGAGTTTGATTTCCGAGACGTCGCGCGGCCGGGCGAGATCGACGGGGAAGCTGTCGATCACGTGGCTGCAAGGCCCCGCAGCAAGGACGACCACGCGGTCGCCGAGCGCTATGGCTTCCTCGAGATCGTGCGTGATCATCACCACCGCGCGGCGCTCCTCCTGCCAGAGCGCGAGCAGCTCGTTCTGCATCAGGTGGCGGGTGTGGATGTCGAGCGCCGAGAAGGGCTCGTCCATCAGGATCACCTTCGGGCCGGTAATCAGCGCCTGCGCCATCTGAACACGCTTGCGCTGGCCGCCCGAAAGCTGGTGCGGGTAGCGTTGCTCGAAGCCCTTCAAGCCCACCTTGGCGAGCCATTTCATGGACTGTTCGCGCCTTTCGTTCGCGCCTGTTCCCTTGAACATCGGCCCGAGCTCGACATTTTCGAGCGCCGTCTTCCACGGAAGGAGCGCATCCTGCTGGAAAAGGTAGCCGATGTTGTTCTGGACGCCATGCACCGGCGCTCCGTCGATCGAGACAGTCCCGCTCGCCGGCTTCAGAAGTCCGGCGATGGCGTTGAGAATGGTACTCTTGCCGCACCCTGTCGGACCGACGATGGCCAGAAACTCGCCATCCGCAACAGTCAGGTTGACATTCTGGACGGCGATGAAGGTGCCAAAGGACATGGTGACCGAATCGATCGACACCATCGGCCTTGGTTTGTCCGGGCTCATCATCGTTGTTGCCGACTTCACTACGGCCAGTGCCATGACTTCCTCCTTGTCAGTTGGCGACGTTGCGCGGCGCCTTGCCAACGAAGTCATTCGTGTAGGTCTTGGAAAGGTCGATTTCAGCCGCCGCGACCTTTTCGTTGAAGCTTTTCAGAACCGCGAGTGGGGTTTTGACGTTCTCCTCGCTGATGAGGCCATCCGTCGAGAAGATCGCCTTGGCGTTTTCGACGGCCCTGATGTAGGTCTCGCGGTCGTCGGAGATGAATTCCTTTGGCAGTTTTTCGACGATTTCTTCGGCCGAATGGCTGTCCATCCATTCGAGCGCCTTTACCGTTGCGTTGGTGACCTTCTGGACCGTTTCCGGATTGGCGTCGATGTAGTCCTGGGTGGCGTAGAGAACCGATGTCGGATAGATGCCACCGTAGATTTCCTTGGCACCTTCGTCGCTACGTGCGTCAATCAGGATCTTGCCCACGCCCTTTGCTTCGATGAAAGTGGCCGCCGGGTCGTAGTTGACGAGCAGGTCGACCTTGCCCTGTTCGAGGGCTGCGACAGCAGCAGAGCCGGAGCCGACGCCGATCAGCGACACGTCGTCGGCCGACAGGCCATTCCGCTGCAGATAGTAGCGGACAAAGAAGTCGGACGAGGAACCAGGCGATGTGATGCCGACTTTCGCGCCTTTGATCGTTTCCGGCTTAGACGGGTCGAAGGTGCTATCCTTGCCGCCGGCCAGAACGAGGCCGGAATTGCGGGCGAGCTGGATGAATGCGACGACTGCCTTGTTCTGCGACTGCATCTGGATCGTGTGATCGTAAAAGCCAACGGCGATATCCGTCGAGCCAGCCACGAGCGCCTGAAGTGTCTTCGAGCCGCCCGACGCGAAGTTCTCGACGGTGACCTCCAGACCCTCCTTCTCATAAAGACCGAGGCCGGCTGCCACCGGGAAAGGCAGGTTGTTGAGGTTGTAGGAACCGACGCTGATGCGCACGGATTCCGCCAGGGCGGAGCCTGCAAAGGCAACGGTAGCCGCAAGGGCGAGCATGAGCTTACGCATGATTTTCCTCCAAGTTATGTGGCGCCCTCCCGGCGGCCACGGTCATTATGCCGCGCAGACGAACTGCGTGACAGGTTTTGCGAAAACATGTCCTTCGAATAAGCGGCGGGCAGTGCGCAGGATGCCCGCGACGATCTTGCCGTTCCTGTCCTGAAGCTTGACATCGAGATGGCCGCTCGGATGCTCGATCGACAGGACCACCGGTGGTTTGCGAGTGCCGATCAAGCGGGATGCCACCGTATTTTCGGTGATACAGGCCGTCGCAATCCCAACAGCACCTGTCGTGGCAAGCGAAGGATGGCACTGGTGCGGCATGAAATAGCGCACACTGATGTCGCCATCTGCCCTTGGCCGGGAAATCAGCACCGGCTTCGGTATCACCTGGTTGCTGACATCACCCATACCCATTCGCTCACCGGCGGCGATGCGCAGGCTCTCGAGCCGTTCCAACAGCGCCTTGTTTCCGTTGAGTTCGGCGGCGGTCTCGAATCCGCTGACGCCGAGGGCCTCAGCCTCGAGGAGTATCATTGGCATGGCGCAGTCGATGCAAGTGACGCTGACGCCGTCGATGACCTCGTTCGGTTTGCCTGTGGGAAACAGCTGGCCCGTGCGGGCGCCTGCTGCATCCATGAAGGTAAGCGCAATCGGCGCCGCGCTGCCTGGAACGCCGTCGATCGCCGCGTCGCCGAGATAGGAGACGCTACCGTTGGGCGTCGGGACTTCTGCCTCGATCAGCTTTCCGGTGTTGACGTTGTGAATCCGGATGAGCGTCGAAGGACCCTGCACCGGCACAAGCCCCGCTTCGATGGCGAAGGGGCCAACGGCGGCAAGCATGTTGCCGCAGTTGGGTGAGATGTCGACGATCTGCTGGTCAACGCGCACCTGCGCGAAAAGATAATCGACGTCCGCGCCCTTGATGCTTGCGGGCCCGACGATGGCCACCTTGCTTGTAACCGGATTGCCGCCGCCAATGCCGTCGATCTGCAGCGGATGCCCTGACCCCATGACCGAGAGCAGAATCTGGTCACGAAAGGCCGGATCGGACGGTAGATCGGAGGCGAGGAAGAAGGGGCCCTTGGACGTGCCGCCGCGCATCAGAGCGCACGGAATGCGGATCAGATCATTCATCGTGCGACATCCTCCCTTTCATGCGCTCGGTGGTTCAATCGTCTTGTTTGTTACGCGAATCCGATTAATATGAGAAATGCTAAAATCGGAGATTTTGATGCGTTATGAACATCAACTGTGAAATCCTGGACCTCCGCGCCTTTTTACTCGTCGTGGAGCTTGCGAGCTTCCATCGGGCAGCGGAGTCGCTCAACCTCTCGCAGCCGGCGCTGAGTCGTCGCATACAGAAACTCGAAGGCTCCATCGGCGCCCCCCTCTTGGAGCGGACGACGCGCCATGTGGCGCCCACCGCCGTCGGCGGGGAGCTGGTCCCGCTGGTGCGCCGGATGCTGGAGGAGTTTGACGGTTCGCTCTTCGCCTTCCGCGAGCTGGGGGAGCGGCGAGGCGGTCTTGTCACCATCGCCTGCTTGCCGACGGCGGCTTATTACTTCCTGCCCTCAGTGATCCGGCAGTTCGATGCGCAATACCCCAACATCCGCTTCCGGATTCTCGACCTTCCGGCGACCGACGGGCTTCAGGCGGTCGCGCGCGGGGAGGTCGAATTCGGGGTCAACATCATGGGTTCGTCCGATCCCGACCTGACCTTCGAACGTCTGATCGAGGACCCCTTCGTTCTCGCCGCACGAAAGGAGCATCCGCTGGCATCAAGGGATGTCCTGACCTGGCAGGATCTCGTCCCCTACCATCTCATCACCGTCCATCGGTCGAGCGCGAACCGGATCCTCTTGGATGCCGCGCTGACGAAGTCGAACCTCGCGCTGCGCTGGTCCTATGAAGTGACGCATCTCTCGACGTCACTCGGTCTGGTCGAAGCCGGTCTCGGGATATCGGTCCTGCCGCGCATGGCGACCCCGCAGGGCGACCATCCGTTCCTGGTCACAAGGCCCATCCGCGATCCCGAAATCTCGCGCACGATCGGAGTCGTGCGTCGACGCGGGGCATCGCTCTCGCCGCCCGCCGAGAGGTTCATGCGGATGCTGATTGAAACCTGGGGTGAAGCTTCAACGCCTCTAGAGTGATTGGGTTTTGCCCAAGAACTAGTCGAGCCCATCAGGCGGATGCGGCCGATGGCCACCTGTTCCGGCGCCATGGCGGCGACGAAGCGGTGGAACTCGTCGTCCGACAGCGCTTCGCCCGTCCAGTGGACGCGGCAGAACTCCTCCGAGCCGTGGAAATGGCCGGCGCCGTCGAGCACGTCGTCGACATAGCGGCCGTAGATCATGCATTCGGAGAATTTTGCGAGACGCACCGACGATTTCGACCCAGTTGCGGCCATGGATCTTCTCGATCCGCGCGCACATCGCCGTCACGGTTTCTTCGTGTTCGGCATGTTCGGCCTCAGACAAGTGTCGCTGCGGCCGATCGCGGTTCGTGGTCCGTCCTGATCCTCGGTCCCAACAGGGCTTCCCCGCCACGCCACGAACGTCTATGGGAAGCCATCTTTTTGTTTGAGCATCGGATTTTCCCAAAACCGGTACCCCGCTTTTGGGTTCGATGCTCTGCGGAGGCTCCAATGACGATCAAACTTGTTCTCGCCGGTTGCGGCAATATGGGTTACGCCATGCTCTCGGGCTGGCTGAAATCCGGCAAGCTCCCCCCGGCGGCGGTTTTCGTAGTCGAGCCCAATGCCGATCTGCGCAAGCGCGCCGAAGCGCTGGGCTGCAGTGCTGCGGCGGACGCCGGCGGCATTCCGGCGGATGCCGTTCCGGCCCTCGTCGTCATTGCGGTGAAGCCGCAAGTGATCCGCGACGCGACTGCCGCCTACAAGCGCTTCAATGATGGCCGCACCACCTTCGTCAGCATCGCCGCCGGAACGCCGGTCGCCACTTTCGAGGCCATTCTGGGTGATCGCGCGCCGGTCGTGCGCTGCATGCCCAACACGCCGGCGGCCATCGGCAAGGGCATGATGGTGGTGTTTTCCAACCGGCTGGTCTCCATCGATACGAAGCGTTTCGTTGCCGATCTCCTTTCGGCGAGCGGCGAAGTGACTGATATCGACGACGAGAGCCTGATGGACGCGGTGACGGCGGTGTCCGGGTCTGGCCCCGCCTATATCTTCCATTTCATCGAAGCGCTGACCGTGGCTGCCGAGAAGGCCGGATTGCCGGCCAAAACCGCCAGGCTGCTGGCCATGCAGACGGTCTATGGCGCCGCCTCGCTCGCCGCCGAAAGCGGCGAAGATCCGGGCGTGCTGCGCCAGCAGGTGACCAGCCCCAACGGCACAACCGCCGCCGCACTTGCCGTGCTGATGGGCGAGGACCGGCTGACCCATCTGCTCACCGAAGCGGTGGAAGCAGCGCGGCTGCGGTCGATCGAACTGGGGAAGTAGCTGCTTGAGGCGTTGCAAGCCGGTCGGCGGCGAAGGTCGGACGATCAGTTGCAATAGCAAACGTTCCGTAGCGATCCTTCGCGCCCCCCTCTGTCCCGCCGGCAGCAAATTTCTGCACCGCACTACCCCGCTCCGTACAGCATCTCGTCCTGCAGCCGGCGCAAGGCGAACAGCCTGGTGGTCGGGTCGGGTGCGGCATTGTCTGATGTCAGCAGCTCGCCCTTGCTGACCGGTCTCAGCACCTTGCCGCCTTCGAGCAGGCCGACCGGCACGGCGCGGTTGGCGCGGGCCTCTTCGACAGTCATGGTCCAGGAGCGGTAGCAGGTCTCGCCGATGGCATCGAAAATCTCTCCGGCGGCGAGATCGCGCTTGGCCACGGCGCAGACCTCGGCGACCGGCCTCGGCAGCGGCACCATGTCCGGCTTGCCATAGAGCGCGATACGCGCGGCGGTGAGCGGCACTTCCAGCGAGGTCAGATGATATGGCCGGAAGAAGCTGTAATAGGGCCCGTGGCCGATATGCAGGTCGTCCATGCGCTCGATGATGCGCGGATGGGTCGCCTCAACGACGACGAAGACGCCGGGCGCCACGCCCTTGCCGATGGTGTAGTCGACGACGCCCTTCCTCGACAGGATGCCGCCATCGGCGCGCGGGATGAGCACCTTGGCCAAATCATCGCGATTGGCCTTGGGGCCGTGCATGCCGGCGATGTCGGGCACCAGCCCGGTGGCGTTGGCGATGGCGCACATCTCGACCATGGTCTTCGAGCCGTCGACGAACTCGACCAGCATGCGCGGGTTCATGTTGCGGCGCAGCGCTTCCGCGCGATAATCATCGGGAACGGCGTCATAGTTGAGCGGGTTGTTCTTGCCCTTGCCGGCCGAGACGATGGTGTAGCCGAGCGCAGAGGCGAACTCGATCAGCTCCATGCAGCTCGACGGCTCGTCGCCGGCGCCGACCGAGTAGACGACGCCGAGCCGGTCGGCCTGCTGTTTCAGATAGCAGCCGATGGTGACGTCGGCCTCGACATTCATCATCACCAGATGCTTGCCGTGCTCCATCGCCATCAGGTCGAAATCGGCGGCGACGCCGGGCTTGCCGGTGGCGTCGATGACGACGTCGATGAGCGGATTGGTGACCAGCATCTCGTTCGAGGTGATGGCGATTTTTCCGCTCTCGATCGCCTCGCTGACCTTCGACGGCGTATCGGCCTCCCGTGCCATCGCCTCGTCGCCATAGGCGATGCGGACGGCGTCCCTCGCCGTGTGCGGGCGCCGGGTCGAAACGGCGCAAACCGAAATGCCCGGCATAAGCATGCCTTGCGTCACCAGGTCGGTGCCCATCTCGCCGGAGCCAATGACGCCGATGCGCACCGGGCGGCCTTCCGCGGCGCGCTTGGCGAGATCGCGGGCAAGCCCGGTCAGGGCGACATTGGTCATGCGCAAGTCCACTGCTTCTGATTTGGAGGGGGAATAGCAGGGAAAGGTAACCTTTTGCCAACGAAACCGGCCCTCGTCGGCAATTTCTTGTGACTGGCGTTCATATCGCGAGCGGGTAGTGTATCCGCCCCGATGATGTTCAGGGCTGAGGAGACCGTCCCTGTCGGGCGGCGCGCCTCGCGCAGGGTTTTCAGGGGAGGTTGAGATGACGAACGAGTTCACGCCGAAATTCGATCTGGCTGACAAGGTCGTGCTGGTCACTGGCGCCTCGCGCGGCATCGGACGCGCTTGCGCGCTCGCCTGCGCCGGCTCCGGCGCCGACGTGATCGCCGGCGTGCGCAGTGCTGCCGACGGCGCGGATCTCACCGCCGAGATCGAGCGCATGGGCATGCGCGCGCTGGCGGTACAGATGGACCTCACCGATCTGGCGACGGTGCGAAAAGCTGTCGCCGACGCCCACGCCGCCTTCGGCCGCATCGACGTACTCGTCAACAATGTCGGGCTTGGACCTGAAAACCTGGCGGAGAACGTGACTGAAGCGGATTTCGACCTCACCGTGAACGTCAACCTCAAGGGGACGTTCTTCACCACCCAGGAGGTCGGCCGGCTGATGATCGAGCAGAAATCCGGGCGCATCATCAACATCAGTTCGCAGGCCGGCACGGTGGCGCTGAAGGGCGAAGCGATCTACTGCATGACCAAGGCGGCGATAAACCACCTCACCCGCTGCCTCGCGGCCGAATGGGCGCAGCACAAGATCACCGTCAACAGCGTCGCACCGACCTTCATCTGGACCGACGGAACGCGGCCCTCGCTCGCCGATCCGGAGTTTCATAGGCATGTGCTCGGCCACATCCCGCTCGGCCGCATCGGTGATCCGATCGATGTCGCGGGCACCGTGGTGTTCCTGGCCTCGCCGGCAGCGTCGCTGATCACCGGCGCGAACATACTGGTTGATGGCGGCTGGTCGGTGGCGTGAGGGGCTCTTTGGCTGGTGCTGCAACACCGCCTCGCGAGTGCTGAGGTTTCGTTGAGCGTTCAAGGTTAGTCCAAGAGGTCTTTTATGAGCGAAAAATCTCAATCGAACGGTAAATTCGACGAGCCGCGGAATGAGCCACTCTTCCTGGCTATCTCGAAAACAGACCCCGCCACCCTAGCTGCTTACGACCGAGCGCTTGCGAGTGTGCCGATAGTTATCGAACACATAGAGAGGAATGCAGACGCCCTGTGTTCTGCGAAGCTTCGGTTTCGCGATCCTGACGAGTCCGAACGTCTTGGCGAGGACAGCTTTCTTTTCCTTTTGCGCGTAACCCGAGACAAGCTTCCTGAGAAAGATCGTGGCTCATACGATCGATACGTCGGGGTTTCAGTTTATGAGCCACTGCCGTCCTGACTCAACGCACGCTTAACGAAGATCTTTTTGGGGCCAACGTCCGCGTTCTATCCAGCGCCAACAGAACTTGTGACGCCGCTGCGCGCGCCTGGTTTGGGTTCAGCGTCGGCGGATAGCGAGGAGCGCAGCTAACAAATCGAGTGAAATTCTTAGTCATTCCTTTATGCATCGCTGCTTGAATAGGCAAATGGGATGGGGTGGCGATACCTTCAGGCGTTTTTTCAGCTGTCCGCGACGAATCAGCGAGAGCGGCAACGTTGCTATTATTTTTGCCCTGTCTTTGCCGATTGTTGTCGGCGGGGCGGGGCTCGGTGTCGAGACTTCCTACTGGTATTACAGCAGCCTGAAGCTACAGGCGGTGGCGGATGCGGCAGCCTATGCTGGCGCTTTGGAAAAAGTTTCGGGATCCGACAAGCCAACGATTGTCTCGGCCGCGACGCTGTCAGCGACCACGAACGGCTGGGGACCATCGACAGGCACAATCGAGGTCTTCACGCCTCCATCGTCCGGACCGAATGTCGCAAAAAAGGCGGTCGAGGTCATCGTCCATCAGACGCTCGATCGATTTTTCACATCGATATTCAGTCAAAGCGCGGTCGGCGCACAGGCAAGGGCCGTGGCTCTTATCACGGACGCGTCAAAAGCCTGCGTTCTGGCGCTCAATCCTTCCGCTTCGAGAGCGGCGCTCTTTTCCGGCAGTTCGAACCTCAAGCTGACCGGCTGCTCCGTCATGTCGGATTCAATCGCCGCGGACGCCCTCAAGCTTCAAGGGTCGGCATATCTGGAGGCCGATTGCCTGATATCGGCAGGCGGTGTTTCATTGAGCAACGTTGTAAAAACCGTTTGCGCGAACCCGCTTACCCAGGCGCTGCCCGCTGCGGATCCTTTTGCCGACTTGCCGGCGCCGCCAGCCACGAATCCCTGTCAAAACGACAATCAGTCGACCTTGGAACCTGGAACATACTGCAAGGGGCTCAGCTTGAGCGGCAGTGTAACGCTCTCGCCTGGGGTATATGTCGTTGAGGGGGGCGATTTCAAAGCAAGCGCGAACGCAAATATTTCCGGCGACGGAGTTATCATCTATCTGGCCGGCAGCTCCGGCGTCAGCATGAACGGCACGGCCACCGTCAAGCTTAGCGCACCGACGTCAGGCACCTATTCGGGTGTGCTGTTTTACGGCGACAGAGCAAACCTGGCGGGATCGAACTCGTTTAATGGCACGGCGGATTCGCTTTTGACCGGTGCTCTGTATTTTCCAACGCAGGAGGTTAAATATCTCGGCAATTTCTCGGGCCAAGGTGGTTGCACACAGGTCGTCGCCAGTACGATAGAGTGGTCCGGCGCTACAAGCATCAAGCAGGATTGCACGAGCCTCGGAATGCGAGAGATTCCGGCCGCGCAATCCGTTCAGCTTGTCGAGTAACCGTCATGGAACGGCGGTCAGGTCGGATTTTCCGGAACGATTCGGGTGTTGCTGCGGTGGAGTTTGCCCTGATTGTGCCGATCCTTTGCCTAGTGGTTTTCGGCATCATTGACGGCTGGTCTTTCGTATCAAGCTCGATGTCGATGCGCGCAAGCGTGAAGACGGCGGCAAATCTTGTGATGGAGGGAGCAACCGACGACGCGGCCACCCAAGCCGTCGCCCTTTCGAGTTGGGAAAACCATCCCGAAGGCGCACAGGTTACACTGGGCCGGAAATACATGTGCGGAAGCACCGTGGTCGATGCATCGAGCCTGTGCAACGGGGGGACGAAAGCTCCCTCGGTTTTCGTGGAAATAAAGGCGACGGCGACCTGGTCCCCGCCCTTTATTTTTGGCGCGTTTTCTCTTTCTCGCGAGATCGGCCATCAAGAGGTGATCCGTGTCCGCTAAACGGATCGCGAGAGCGTTCAGCCGTGATGCATCAGGCGGGACTGGGATGGAATTCGCGCTGATCGCACCTTTTCTGATCATGCTTTTGTTCGGTATCTTCGCATTCGGCTGGGCTCTGAATGCCATGTCCAGCGTTCGCTATACGCTGGAAACGTCCTCACGTGCGCTGCAGTTGAAGAACTCGCTGACCGAGGCCGAAATAGAGGCCATAGCCACAGAAAAATTGCTGGGTTTGGGATTGAAAGATGTCGATGTGACGATAGCAATCGACCCTCCCAGCGGCGGCTTCCGCATGGCGCATCTCACGGCCAGATATGCTTTCGTGATCGAGTTCCCGTACTTCGACCAATATCCGATCAATTATGCGACAACTGTCACAGTTCCGTTGGTTGGATCGTGACAGCGTCCAACAGCGCCTTTACGCAACAGGCGGTGGGGCGCCCGATTGATTAACACCGCCGCAGGGTGGATGGCGGCGATCGGTGGCGTGAGCGAACGGGTCGTCGTCGCTACAAAGACACGTTTCTGGACAGGACAGCCATCACCGCGCTAGGCCGGGACCAGGCTCGTCACGCTTGCGCAGTCATGCCGTCAGAGCGCCGGCAAGCGGCCGGGCATCGCGAAGCGGCAACTTGACAACGGCCCAGTCTTTCAAATTGAGTGAAATCACGATCAACAGAGAGTCGGCACAGGACAGATGGGCGAGACAGATATGGCGTGGAGCGAAAGAAAGACCGGCTACGGCGACGGCCACTATTTCAATCAAATGGGCCTTGCCCTGCTGGTGCTCGTCTTTCTCATCGCCTTGCCGCTCGCTTTCTTTCCCGAAGACATACGGAAGTTTTACCTCAGCGAGGGCGGTCCAATTGAAGTCTTCTCGGCGGCCGTCTACCTGATCGTCGTGGCAACGCTTGTCCGGGAAATGTCCTATCGGGACCTGCTCAAGCGGTGGTATCTCGTTGCCATCCTGATCGCGATGTGCCTGCGCGAACTGGACTTCCATGCGCATTTCACCACCCACAACATCACCAAGACCACCCTCTATATCTCGCCTGACGTTCCGCTGTTGGAAAAGCTAATCGGCGCGACGGTCGTGATTGCCCTCGCCGTTGCCTTCTATTTGCTCCTGAAGAACGGCTTCCGTAGCTTTGTGCACGGGCTTCGCTACGGCGAGGCGACTGCCGTTGCCATTGCCGCCGCTATCGGCTGCGCCGTCCTCTCCAAGGTCATCGACGGCGCGCCATCAAATCTCACATTTCTCGGCATCCACCTCACCCGGATCTATACCTCCACAGTGTTCGAAGAAATTCTCGAACTGGGGATTCCGATCTTTCTAGCCATCGCGGCATTCTCGGCCTTTCCAACGCAGCATGATCTCACAAGAAGGGCCTCGGGACAGGTCACGCCAAGATCCGTCACCTAAACGCCGGATTCAAGACAGACCAGGACTTCTCGAACTTATTGCTCTGGTCCGCTGGCGTGTTGCTTCTACTTGCTTGAGAAGCAGGTGAGGCAAAACATGTGGAATCTGGCGAAAGAGGGCTGGGCGCTGCTTGCGGAGAGCATTGTCGGCTTCATCAATGACAATGCCTTGAGCCACGGGGCAGCGATGGCGTTTTATGCCACGACCTCGCTTGCGCCGATCCTGCTCATCGTTGTCGCCATCGCTGGCATGGCCTTCGGAAACGATGCGGCGCAACTGGCGCTTTCGGCCCAGCTGTCGGGGCTGATGGGTCCGCAGAGCGCCGAGCTTTTGCAAGCGACACTCGAGAACGCGTCACACAAAAAGGCGGGAACTCTTGCCAGCATTTTGGGGCTCGTCACGCTGTTCGTTACCGCATCCGGCGTGTTCGGCGAAATGCAGCTTGCGCTGAACGAAATCTGGAAAGTCAAACCTGGTAAGACATCGATTTCCAGCCTTGTGCGGGCCCGCGCCGCAAGCCTTGGGCTCGTCGCGGCGCTTGGCTTCCTGCTGCTGGTGTCGCTGGTCGCGAGCGCCGCAATTTCGGCGCTTGGCGAAATCATCAACGCATATCTGCCCTTCGGCGCCCTTATCCTGAGTGCAATCAACGAGATCGTCTCGTTTGCCCTGATCGCGCTATTGTTCGCGGCAATCTACAAGGTCCTGCCCGACCGCACGCTGCAATGGCGCGACGTTGGCGTCGGCGCCGTGCTGACGGCGTTTCTCTTCACGGTCGGCAAGTCGCTGATCGGCTGGTATATCGGAGCCAGCGCGACCGCATCGTCATACGGCGCAGCCGGCGCACTGCTCGTCGTGCTGCTGTGGGTTTTTTATTCGTCTGAAATCTTTCTGTTGGGCGCCGAATTTACACGAGCCTACTCGGTTCGACACGGCAGCCGATCCGATCTGGAGGCGACCATCAAAGCAAGTGATCGCGAACAGCAGCTGGCGACTGCGGCCAGGATTGAAAGGTCTGAAAGCGAAGTCGTCGGCTGGATTGTTTTCAGCAGTCTCCTCACCGCGTTTCTAAGCCATTTCTGGCATCGACGCCGGCGCTGAGACGTCCGGCGCGGCGCCCCGGGGCGAGCATGGCCTTGGGAACATCCGGCCGAAGCGACGTGCGAAGTTCCTTCGCCGCAGCCACCAGCCTGGCGCGGTTGCTTCCATATCTCTTGATCAACTGATGGACCTGCGCTGGGGTGATGCCGTTTTGCCGGGCAAAATGCCTTACTACATAATCCTCGCTGCCGGAGATCCGATCCCGGTGGCGGGGATAGAGCTTCGCCGCGTCGGCTGTCATGCTTACTCTCCTTTGGTCACGTTTGCTCACGATGTATAATTGGCCAACGCAAAACGGGCGAATTCGTTGCTGCATGCGACACCAAAGCGCTTTTTCGCCGCAGGCCCGAACACATGGCCAAAGCAACCGGACTGGCGCACGCCTTTGGCTAAGTCCATACGTCCGATTTTTCGAGACTCAGCCCTCTGGCACGCGCATGATATGAGCAGGGAGGAAAAGCCATGCGCGAATTGCCAAAGAGCATTGACGCAGACGTTGTAATCGAAATCAGCAGGTTGCTCGACGACCGTGCGAAGTCGGCACCAGTGCCAGTCCACAAGCTTGCCTCGATGATCTCGAATAGTGTCGAGACCGATCTGCCGACGGCTTCCATCGAAGAGTTGATCGTTGAAATGGCCATGACCCGCCAACTTCCGATGCTGTTCGATCTACCGGGGGCGGATGCAGACAACGTCATATCGATCGCCTTGGCGCGCGCCAGCTGATCCGGCTGAGGGACGTTTCTGCCGAGTGTGATTTCAAAGACGCGGATCGTTCCCATCCTGCTCCAATTCGCCCGCTGGCTCCGGCCGGCGGCCTTTTACTGTGTCGCCAATGATAATCGTCATGGGCAATAATCGTCATCGGCGATCCGCTGTCGGGAACATGTGGTGTCCAGTTGCATTTCCTCTGGACAACAAAGGAGGAATTCATGAACTGGGATCAAATCAAGGGAAAATGGATGCAGTTCAAAGGCAAGGCCAAGGAGCAATGGGGTGACCTTACCGACGATGACCTTGATCGCATCGAGGGCAATCGTGACCAACTCGCAGGCCGCATTCAGGAGCGGTATGGGATCGCCAAGGAAGAGGCAGAGCGCCAGATAGATGATTGGTCCAGAAGCCTCACCTGAGCGTTCAGTATCGAGGCTGCGCCGTCGATCGGCGCCTCGACAGTCCTAAAGCGGGATGCGTTCAAATTGAAACTGGGCATCCCGCTCGATCTATTTGTTTCAGCCGCATTTCTGCGACGTCAAGTGATTCCGCTTGGCTGCAAAATCCTCCAAGCCTGCCGCTCCGAAATGAGCGACGGGCGATGTGTAGGCGACGGTGGCGGGTGATCTGCGCCACCCGCCGCTCCAGGATTTTCGGAACGAGAGCTAGCGCGCCGATTGTCGCTTGGCTTGTGCGGCGACGGCCGTGAGGAAAGCCGTTGCGGCAGTATCACACGCCGCTCGGGACGGGCTATAGGCGAAAAGGATCAGCTCGGCAGCGCGTAGCGTAAGGCCGTGCTTTTTAGCGAAAGCAGCTATTTCGTAAGGCTTGTCGTGGTCTATGGCCAGATCGTAGTCTTCGTTCATTTTGCTTCCTCCCGTTTGCGACGTTCCTCGCCTTGGCCCCTCCTTGGGCGCAACGATTAACTTCCGGGGCATTGAGAGAGTCTACCAATTAGAGATTGCAAAAAGGCCTAGCGGGCCTGATGCGGCCGTGGCGAGGCGGAAGCCCCCATTTTGTCTGCTGCGCATCGAAAAAGATTATATGATTGCGCTGATATCGCAGGTGGTCGACGCAAGCCAATGCCGATCTTTTCAGTCAAGCACACGACCGTCTATCGCTACACGCAACCGGTGACGTTCGGCGAGCATCGGCTGATGTTCAGGCCGCGCGATAGTTTCGATCAGCGACTTCTGGATCACGCCCTGTTCGTGGACCCCGAGCCGAAAGAGGTTCGCTGGATCCATGACGTTTTCGGAAACTGCGTTGCGGTAATCGACTTCAAGGCCTCGGGTGACGAACTGCGTTTCGTGACAGATATTCGGCTCGATCACACGCCGCAGCATGCGCCTGATTTCCGCATCGATGAAGCAGCGCTCAGCTATCCCTTTTCCTATGATCCCGATGAGGCGACCGACCTCACCCAAACCATCGAGCGCCATCATCT
Source organism: Mesorhizobium sp. WSM4842 (assembly GCF_055901575.1). Lineage (NCBI taxonomy): Bacteria > Pseudomonadati > Pseudomonadota > Alphaproteobacteria > Hyphomicrobiales > Phyllobacteriaceae > Mesorhizobium > Mesorhizobium sp. WSM4842. The sequence continues at coordinate 2,685,355 of NZ_CM148372.1, read as the reverse complement.
CGATGACGGCGACGAGATCGGCAAATGGGCACGACAGTTCGTGAGTGCCAAAGGGCACACCGAGACGGGCAAATTGCTGATGACACTTTGCTACGCCATCCACGAGAGCTTTGTGTATTCCCGTCGAACTGAATCAGGGACGCAGCCGCCTCTCATGACGTTGCACTTGCGTCGAGGCACATGCCGGGATTTTGCGCTGTTCATGATGGAAGCGGTTCGTTCGCTCGGTTTTGCCGCCCGTTTCGTGACCGGCTATGTCTATGTGCCGAACCGCGACAGTGCTTCTGTCCTCGGCGGCGGTTCGACGCATGCCTGGTGCCAGGTCTATTTGCCTGGCGCGGGCTGGGTCGAGTTCGACCCCACCAATGGCATTGTCGGCAACCGGGATCTGATCAGGGTGGCTGTGGCCAGGCATCCTGGGCAAGCCATCCCTCTTTCTGGAAGCTACTCCGGCAGCGCGTCGAGCTTTCTCGGCATGACGGTGGAGGTCAAGGTGGCGATGGAAGCCGGCACCAACAAAAATTAGCATCTTCTGATGTTTTCGGTTCGCGGCAATCCGGAGTTTGCTCGCCGGCGTCGGTCGTGATTTTGCACATCTGGCAATCACGCTGCCGTTACATGCACATTCCGGCGCGATATTGCACCGGCTATCTCGGCGACATCGGGATGGCGCCGATGCCGTATCCCATGGATTTCAACGCATAGTTCCAAGCCTATCTCAGCGGCCATTGGTTCACCTTTGATGCACGGCATAACCAGCCTCGCATAGGCAGAATCTTGATGGCGACGGGATGTGATGCGAATGACGTCGCCATCTCGACGAGCTTCGGTCTTTCCCGGCTCACCCGCTTCGAAGTCATCACGGAAGAAATCCAAGCCGAGCCTGCTGGCAAGCGGTGCTAGAGCTTCGTCGGTCCCTATGGTTCTGCATGCTGCCTCAACGCCAGAAGTGCCTCGTGTTGACAAAGGCGTCGTGCGCTTCCGCGGCGTCCTCAAGAAGCTTGGACTTCTCTTCAGCGTTGAAGAGATCCTTCGCACCAGCCACGTCCGAAAGCTCCAGCGCTGCCAGCATATCGGGGGCGGTGGCGATATCGTTGAGGCTTCCGAGATGATCCTGCAGGTCCTTCAGGGCCTTGATGAACCGTCGATGGCGTTTGGCTTCCGTCTTGTTGTTGTAAAGCGGCTCGAAGAACTCCGCCGCATAGCGCAGTTTCTTTGCGGCGATGCGCACTTTATGGCGGCTCTCGTCATCGGCATCGATGAGGTTGTCGCCGTCCTTCGCCACCTTTTTCCGAAATTTATCAAATACCATCGAGGCGAAATCCGTTGACGACTGCACGTGCAACGTTTCGTCCGATTGGGTTCGCCAGCCCTCGATGGAGATCCACTCGGTGGCATCGATCATCAAGGAGCGGGCGCGCGTTGAGGAGAGCGATGCTTCGACCGCCGCATAGGCCTCGTCGCGTGCTTCACGAAGGCAGCTTGAAAGAGCCTCGCTCGAAGCACGGTCGATCATCACGTCGATATTGCGCGCATCGCCAAGTTCCGAGGTAAGCCATTTGAATTCTTCTCGCAGGTGGTCGAAACGGCTGTCATCGAACAAGCACTTGGAGATCGAGAATAGGGAGCGCAACCGTCGCAGCGACACCCGAGCTTGGTGCAGGGCCTCGGCATCGCCGGACCAGCCCAGCGCCGCCTCATTGAGACGAAACTGTCTGAGACAAGCCGCGGCGATGCACGCGAAAGCCGTTGCTGCGCTCATGTCGGACGTGAGCGGGGTCGGAGCCGCTTTCGCAGCACCGGGCGCCGGGCCAAGCAGACGATAGCCCCGTTCCGCTTTGCTCATCACCCCGAGATGCGCCGGCGTGATCAGGTCGACTTTCCGGGCGAGCGCGAACAGCGCTCTCGGTGGGCCCGCCTTCTTTTCCAACTCGATCTCACAGAGCGGCGACTCGCGATCGGCTGCAACGACCTTGCCGATATCCAAAGCGACCTCGACCGTGGCGTCGTCATCAATCACATTCCAGGAATGCCGTTTGACATGAACCTCGAACAAGGGCGCGAGCTTTGAGCCAGCCCCTGCAAGCAGGTCTCGGATCTGCGGATCGTCAAGTATCGGTGCATCGCCGACGACCGGTCGCTCCCATTCCTCGCGTGTGAACGATCCGGCCGCGGCGCCATCGCCGGCTTTGACGGTTTGTATCCGTTCATTTCCCGATTGCCGAATGCGAAGCGACAGGCCGCGCTTGGACAGATCCCATCCGGGGGTGTCGAAATAGATGGATCTCTGCTGAAGAATGGTGGGCGAGGATCCGAACGGATTTTTCTTCAGGAGCGACCCTGCACCCGACCGCGAAAGCTCGAGCTTCAGTTCCGTTTCCTGCATGATGGCCTCGCGCAGGGTCGCTTCACGGTAATCGGAGGGACCCCACCGCATGATGGGTCATAAAACTGTCACAAACAACCGCCCGCCTCGACCAACTGCGGCCGGACCTCAAGCCGGCGAACGACAATGCGCGAGCCGGAACCACACTTCTCAGTCCTCGTTCATCCGATGATGCAGGAGAAGGACACAGAGATGGCTACCAAAGAAAAGAAGGAAAAGAAGGAGGCGAGCCGCGTGGTGCAGGGGCAAGAGCTGGAGGTAGAGCACCCGACTGAAATTACCGACGTCTCGCCGAAACAGGCGCGCGCTTTGTTGCGTAAACATGGTGCCGACTGGACCAAGCTCAAAGACGAAGCCGAAGATTTGAAGGAAGACTGAAACTCTCGGCGCGGCTTCTTCTCTCTGTCTCTCCGCCCCATTGCGGAGCGGCACTGCCCGGCCTGGCTGGTTAACGCCCTTCTGGCGAAGGGCTGCTTTCGCCCGTATGAGACAGCCGGCCAGCCGGAACGCGCCGGCGAGGCTTCCATGTAGCGTGAAGTTTAGTTTCAGCTCATAAAGGCGCTCTGCTAGACTTGGCAGTGGGGAGCCAAAGAAGGAGCGTTGTCGCAATGGATGCAGCCGAATTGCAGGCGATCAGCGATACTATGATGCGGATCGTGACGCCGGATATGACGCCGAAACAACTGCTGAAGGCGGCAAGGAAAGAGCACCCGCACGCGTCAAAGAAGGACATCGCCCGAGCCGCGTTCTTTTCGATTATCGCCAACGCCGACCAGGACCATGGAAAGGTCAAAAACTTACAGGCATTCGCCATAGCCGAGCGTGTAGACGACGGCCCTTGATCGGGAGCATGGCGCTTGCGTCCAACCAATGCCGATAGCAATCCGCGACCAACAGATTGAGGTTTGCCGCGACATGATCGCCTGGGAAGCGTCACACGATTGGGGCGATGCCGTTCAACTCGCGCGTTTCTCTGTCGATATCATTGAGGAATACAAGAGCCTGATCGCCACGCTGTATGATCTGCTTGGGGTCGAGCGTGAGGCCGGAAAGCCCCATCACAGAAGAAATCCAAGCCGCGCTTGAGAAGGCGCCAGCCCGCCGCACCTCTCGGCATGACGGGCTTCAGCGTGAGGGGTCACGTCAGTCGTAGACCTTCACAATCTTGCGGGTACCTGGATCGACCAGGACGGTTCGGCCTTCAACGACCACGTAGCGGTACTGAACGTCCGGCACCTCGTAAAGCTCGACTGTTTCGGGCAAAGCTGTGCCGATGTTGAGCTCCACGCCGGGAAGGCTGAGTGATGCCACCGGTTTCTTTTTCACGTATTCGCGGATCACAATGTCCTGCTCGGGTTGAATAATGACGTCCTGAGCGGCGGCGGCGCTGACACCAACGAGCAGAAGGATGCCTGCCGCAGCCGATGTAAGTTGCTTTCCCATATTAGCCTCCGAGCAACCTTCAGCTGCGGTGCTTGATTGCTGCCGCCACGGGTTGCTTACTACCTGAACGGTGCGGAGCAATTCTTGGTTCCATTGATTGGTGGGGTCGGTTTGTTTTGTTGATCGGTATCGGGCTGCCCTGCATCATGGCCGCCGCCTACCACTATGCTTGGGACAAACAAGTTTCGCAAAAAGTGACGGGCAGGCTGCAGAGCGCGAACTGGTGCTGGGGTCAATCCTAAGCGAGATCCTGCTACAATCCCGTATGGCCGCTCGAATAGTGGTTATCCTGGCGCTTCTTGCCGCCTTCGCCTACGGTTTCGCAAAACTCGTGGAACGTTATGGCGACGCTAGCGACAAGCCCTCTCCGTGTGAAAAATGGCCCCACCCTGATTGTCCGGTTCCAAACGCGCCTCCTCAGGAAGAAACCAAGCCGTGAGCGGGCGCGTTCGCGGGCGGCCTCATGCCATGCGCCCGCAGCCGCCCCACCGGTTGCGTCAGGTTAAACGAATGCGGGATTACTAAGCCTCTAATTTCGCTGATCGGGAATGGCAGGATTGAACTTGCGGCCCATCGTCCCGAACGATGTGCGCTACCAGCCTAGTTCCGCCGTGAGAGACCGAGGCGACTGCGCGAACCGTAACGCCACACTGCTGCTACAGGCGTCTAGGGGGCCGCATCGAAATCGATCGCAAATCCCGCGTCGATGGCGCTTCGCGCAATGAGATCGCCAATTTGCCAATCCGTGAGTTCGCAAAGTGGAAACATCTTCCTCACGGCGCTGGTCACTTCGAATATCGAAACGCTCGGCTTGTCGACATTATCGATGAGGTAGCGGACAATCGCTTGCCGAACATCCAATGAATTTGGCTTCTGCATCGGCGCGGACATTTCCGGCCTACGAATGGAGCCGTGGTTCTAGGCCGTCGGCTGTTTTGGCGTCGAAGGTGACGGGCACGCCGTGAACCACGCATGCTGCCGCCAGCATCTCCTCCAACTCGTGGTTAGTGGCCTTGCAAGCCGGCATGAGTGTTCGAATGGCGCGGATCGCCTGTGCGATCGAGAGATACCGAGCCTTGCCTCTGGAAAGGACATAGGCCTCCGCCGCCCCTTCAACCGTGACTGTGTGAAAAGTGTTGCTCATCAACAGTTCCTCCCTGCCAACCAATACGACTTTCGTCTAACATGCGGCGGCCTTCAAGCTTATGTCTGATATCGGACAATTAGGCGGAGGCTGGGCCGAAGTGACGTTGCTCCTCGTCGCCGTAGGCACCATGTGTGAGCTTTATCATTCCGGCACGGTCGACGATTGTGATCTCGCCGCGCCTGGCGTGAACCAGCCCCCGATATTCAAGCATTTGGAGGGCGATGGTGACCCCGGGGCGCCGAGCGCCGAGCATGGTCGCCAGAAATTCATGCGTCAGGTAGATCTTACTTCCTTCGGTCCGGTCGTGGACCATCAGCAACCAGCGGGCCAGCCGTTCCTCGATTTTGGAATGGCCGTTGACCAGTGCCGTCCGGGAGGACTGGACAAGGAAGGCGTGGGCATAGCGAAGCAGTGACGCGCGAAGGGACTGGCTCTCTGCAATCACAGGACGAAGATTTTCAACCGGCAGGCACCAGCCATTGCCTGCGACTTGGATATAGGTCTCATTGGGAGAGCTGTCTTGGCCGAGAATGACGGCAACGCCTGTCATCCCATCATAGCCAACGATCCCGACTTCACTTTGCCGCCCTCCAGTCATGGTGGCGACCACCGAAGCGATACCCTCCTCTGGAAAATACACATGCTCGATCGGCTGATACGGGAGTTCCAGTTGGGCTTTGAGGTTCAGTTGGACACGATGCATTGACGGCCGCAACAGCGCGAAATCCCCCGGGGAGAGGGCTTTCAATACATGATTGCGAGGAAGGGACTGGGGCACTGCTCTCTCCCGGACGGGCAAGAGCACGTACCCTCTCACTGTCGGCTGCATCCGAAGCACTGGCGGCCGATATCGAAGCATAGGCTTCAAACGCGCGATTGGCAAAATCTTCGCCACCCGGTGGCCGAACTTAAACAGAGACACGGCCCCGACAGCAGTCGATCCGGCCCCCTTTGCGCATCCCTGCGCGCTCGCTTCTTCAGCGGCAGAAACCTAGCCGACATACTGAGCCGGATTTGTGCCACAACCGGGGCGCGCAACCCTCGGCAGCTGGGCACAGCGCGGCATCGAAGCCCTTCTAGAAAGCCGGGAAATCTGGTGCTGCGAGAGAGGATTGAACTCTGATCGAATTCAATGATTTCAATGGCTTCTGCACTATTTTGTAACATTGTGACGAGCATCGCCATGGACCAAAATCTAGCGTCCGTCAGTGGAAAACCCCAGCCCGCCAATCACGAATTGGACTATGTCGTTGAAGCCCTAAAGGCCATGGTCTTGGCGATAATCGGGCCGACCAGCTAGGACGCAAGAAGCAATTGCCGAACGCCGCCCGATATTCAGTTTTGCGAAAATCCGCCTTATGTGCTCGCGCACGGTGTAGCCGCTGATGCCGAGTTGTCTGGCTATCTCCTTGTCCAACTTGCCGTCCGAGATCAAGAAGGCAATCTGGAGTTCGCGTCGCGTCAAGATCTCAGCTGGCGAACCCGGCAGGCCGGAGGAAGCGGCGGGCCCACCGTCCGCATCGTAGATCAGATAGCGCGTCCCGGCACACATCATGTGGCCTACAGGCACGCGGAAATGCGCATTAGCACGCGCGCCGCCGCGCCCGTCATTGTCCAAATCGCGGATTGCGATCAATGGATGGCCGTTGACGCTGAAGCTGGACCTGTTTCTCGCCTCATTAGACCGAGACGAAGGATTTTCGTCAGCGATATCGGCGAGTTTCCGCAAGTTCTCGGCACGCATGGACATGGCCGAACGCCTTGGTTGGCAAGAAAATCACTACAATGCACCCCCGCGGTGCCCCAACAAAATCATCGCACCGCCGAGACCCCCGGCGCGACCACTATTTAATGCTGCACTGATGCCCTAACGATGAACTATACCACCTTCCCGAATATTAGCACTCCAAAAATCAAATCGAGCTCGTCACTTTCCCAGCCCGAAACTGGCATGGATCGAGCGCAGAAGGTCCGGTATGATCCTGACGCCACGGTTGAACAATCCGGCGGGCGCAAGCGGCACACCAGGTCGGCAACCCCAGGCGCCTCCCGAATGGGGTCGCGGGCCGGCCGTGTGAACCGCGATGACGAAGGGCGCGCCGCCCAGCTGGCGATGAATCCAGACAGGCGCGCCGCTATGGCCCGGGCAGGTGTCGACGCTGTAGAAGAGTTGCCGTTCGGTGACCCGATCGAGGCGCTCGGAATGTTCCCATTGTGTGCCCTCCGGCTTGTCGGCCGGATAACCGGAAATGTGGAGCAAGCGTGAGGCGCGAAGCCTTTCAATATCCTGGCGGGAGGGCGACCACAGCCGGAAGAAGCCCGGCGACGGCGAAAACGGCCGCTCCAACTCAATCAGCCCGACATCGTGCAACGCTGACGGGCGGCGGCGGTAGGGCGGGTTGACGCGCCATTGCTTGGCCCATTGCCAGCCGAAGGGCCTGGCGTCGCGGGACGCGCGCCCCGGCGTGACACGGATGCGCACCGCAAGATTGGGCAGACCGAGGCGCTGCCGGATGGGACTGGTAATGCAATGCGCGGCGGTGAGCAGGCGCGTTGGCGAAATCAGGAAGGCAGTGCAGCCTGTCAGCCTGCCGTCGCCGAAATCACGTTCGATGTGGCAGACGGCGCTGTGCGGGAAGCGGTTTGTATGCGCAACCCTGGCGCGGCCGTCGGTCGGCCCGACCACCGCATAGTCCGCCTCGTCGGCCAGACGGTCGAGCGCGAAAGGGAGCTCACCGAATAGTGTCATTTTTCTGGCCCTGGTTCGACCTCAGGGGGATCGATTCCCGAGGGCTTGTCCTTCTCGAACTCGGCCGCACTGGCTTGGCCTTCATCGGTTGGGTCAGCAGGCGCTTCCCAAGCTTCATCAAGGCCGAGCATGTCGCGCAGGCGCTCCATCAGCCGAAACGCTTCCTCGCCGCGTCCGCCAAGATAGGCTGTCGCCCGGTGCATGAACTCCTCGTCAGAGCGAAACGGTGCCTCTGCCTCGGCCGCCGGTGCCGCAGCGGCGCGCGGTGCCGGCGGGCGAAGGGCCCTGACCTCCTCCAGGACGATTGCGTCGAGATTGGCCCATACGGACCTTGAACGAGATGCGATCTGCCCGTGCATCGGGACCTCCCTTGGTTCAGCGGATCAGGCCAGTTTCATCGAATGTGGTGCTGTTGGGGTCGTAGAGCAGCGGCCGCTCCCGGTCCTGCAGCCAGCCCTCATAGTTTCTCGCCCGCCGCGGATGCATGCCTTGGCGGGTCAGGCGTGCGGCCTGGACCAGAACCTGACCCGGCGGCAAGTTGCGAATCGCGGCGTTGACCTTGGGATCGGCGCGGCTCGGCTGCCGGTAATGCTCGATGATCCGCTGCGCGATCGAGCTGTTGGCCTTGGTCATGCCGATGCTCAGCGGGCGGTTTCGGTCGATTCCGGCGCGGGTGATGCGGTAGACCTGTGGCCCGGTCGCCAGGAAGGGCCGCAGCAGCGAATCGACGGGGTCACCGCGGCCTACGGCAGCCCGCGCCGCGTCGATGGCAGCCAGCGAGACCGGCCGCGTCCAGCCGCGCCAGCCGGGCAGTTGCCGTCCAGCCGCCCTGGCTGATGTCTGGCGGCGTGCCGGCCGGGCCCGCCGCACCGCTGCCTCGTCGAAAGATGCACCGCCGCTGCAGCCCCCACAGCCGCAGCTGGGGAAATGCCGGCGCCTGACTTCGACGGCGCGGAACGGCTGCCGCTGCCGGCAGCGCGCACAGCCGCAAGGCCTGGGATGACCGACCGCCTGGGTGGCCTCCTCGACCAGCGCATCGAGTTGTTCGTCAAGATAGGACATGCCGGCTCCCTTCCCTGTGCTTCTTCCTATGCTTCTTCGCCTGTTCCGGGCGCGGTCAGCCAAAGCCGGTTTCAGCCCTGGCGCTCGATGCCATCGCCCGTTCGCGCAGCCGCGCCACCGTCCGTTCCCTCTGCTGGACTGTCGGCAGCGGAAACGACGGCCGCGCCGGCTGCAGCGGGCGGATGTCGAGATAGCGGGCGATATTGGCGTCCGGCGACACTTCGAGTTGCAGCCGCGAGGCCGGCGCCGAAAGCAGCGAAACGACGCCCGGACCATGGCCGGCGACGGTGCTGTCGCTGTGGACAATGACCCCCACCGACACATGCCCCTCCAGCCGCGACCGGCCGTAGCGGTTGTCAGCGTCCATGATGCCGACAATGTCGCCGAAACGCAGCGAGCCGAGCTTGTAGCGCCGCACCATGCCCGGATCCGACATCTGGATGTCGTAATCGCCGCGAAGCACATTGTTGCGGCCAAGGCCTGAGCCCATGACACGGGCCGGAATACGGTGCGTCACCTTGACGTGGATGCGGCCGTTGCGCTCAACCGGCCGCCAGCGCGCCAGGAGGCGCGGCGAGCAGTTCCAAATTGCCACGTCGGGATAGTCGGTCAGGCGCAGGCCAAGCCCGTAGGCCCAGACTTGGACGCGGTCGCCGATCGCCATCTGCCGCATTGCCGGAACAGGAAAATCGATCAGCACCGTGTCGACGCCGCCATGCTTGCCGGTCACCACGCCACGTGCCCCGGCGGCGCGACCGGTGGTTACGATGGCATGGTTGCCGACACAAGAATAGCTCTGCAGCGCCTGATTGGCGGCGTCCGGGCTACCGCCGGCGGCGCGCGCCTCGTTGCGTATCGACACCGCCGGCTCGACATGGTCTCCGGCGAGGCCAACGCAAGGGTCACCGACGCGGTGGTTAAGCACGATGCCACCGGTGCCCGGCAGCGAGCGCGGCCTGCCATCATATCCGATGCGCCAGGGTGTTCCCCTCTCGGTCGGTGAGGCGACCTGGCCGGCGACGCTGATCATCACCAGGTCGCGCGCATTGGTGCGCAGGCCGTGCGTTGGATTGAGGCGGGGCGGGCTCACGCTGCGGCCTCCGCTGCCGCCAGCTCATGCCAAAGCGCGCAGGCATTACGCCACGGATCATCACGCGTCTCGTCGTCTTGGCCGGCCGGGTCTTCCAGCGCCCAGTCGGTTTCGGTCCAGCCGTCGGGCAGCGCCAGTATGACCGGCGCCACGATCTGCACGATTGCGGCGCTGCGGCCACTGGCGGCAAGCGGAGCCAGCGCCGGCCAGAATGCCGGGCTGGACCAGCCTGGAAAGGCGCCGGGGTGGTGCTTTGCGGGAAATTCCAGCCTCTCGAGATAGTCGCAGAGCGGCGGCCTGCCACTGCCCGCCGTGCCGGCCATGGTCAGTATGTAGGCGCTGTCCGGTTGCAGGGCTGCCGAGAGCGCAATCACGTCGCGGGCGCACTCATCTAGCGGAGCAGCGGTGCCGAGCTGGTCGCCGAGCCTGGATTCGAGTGCCGCGCAGCAGCCTTCGAAGCGCGGCAACAGCGCCGTTTCCTCGCGTTCGGGCAGCGCGCTTTCATATTGCGCGTCGCCGATCCAATGCACCCGCGACGACAGCCGGCCGTTCTGCCAAGCACGCCGCCATGGTTCGAGCTCCAGCGCCAGCTCATTGAGGCAGGCATCTCTCGTTTCCGGACTGAGCCAGGAGCCGCCCATCTGGTCTGGCCGGTGGCGATAATATTCGTCATTATCGAGCAAGGTGTAGAAGCCGCGCGGCAGCCACACCCGCGCGGACTGGGAAAGCACCACGGTTATCAGCAACCCCATCGGCGACAGCGCCAGCGGCGCGTCGATGACGATGTTCGGCGGCTTGGGCGTGAAGCGCCCGGGAAGAGAAAGATGGTGGTCCATCGCTGACACTCTTCATCCCGGCGAACGGTTCAGGCTGCGATGCGTGAGGCGGTGTTTCGGTTGAGTCCATACGACCAATGCACCCGGTCGCCATCGAGACCCGGGAAACGCCGCCCTTCGCGCGTCAAGCGGTAAGCTGCCAGCCAGGCATCGGCCTGGGAGCCCATCTTCTTGGCGTCGGCATCGAATTCGGCTGGCGTGATCGTCGTGCGGAAATCGTTCTCGGCGATATACTGCAGGACCCGGCGTCCCGCGTCCGCCATCTTGGCGCGCTGCGACATTTCGGCGGCGCCGCCGAGGTGCCGGTTAGCGACGGCCTCGATAACGTCCCATTTGGTATTGGCGTCGAAGGACTTTTTGATGTCTGGCGCGTCGAACAGTTCGAAGATCTGCTGCACATACTGTCCGGTTTCCCGGGTCAGGGCCAAGATGTTGCCGTAGCTCGAGCGGTCGAGATGGTAGCGTAGGTCGGTGCCGACGCGCTGCACCGTGGCTAGCGCGGCGAACGGTCGATCGTCGATCGAGGCCGAGCCGCGAATGACCTGGCCGATGGTCAAGTCCTGGAAATACTGCGACATCGCGTTCATGAAGGCGACCAGCATGAAGTGGAAGCTGCGGTTGACGATGGCTCCTGCCGGCACGGGGGCGCGGCCGTAGTTGAAAACGCGGCGATAAGCGATCAGCCGGTCGCGGCGCTTGTAGCGGATCGGCCGCCACTTCTCGAGGATGTAGAGCCCGCGCGCGCCGGGGCCGCGCTGAATGCGGATCTGGCCGTTCTGGAACAGCCGCCGCAGCACATCAACCACCTGGAACAGCTTCATGCGGTCCATCTGATAGATGTAATAGAGTTCGGCCGACGCCTGCAGCTGCGGCGGGATGATCGATTCGTCGAAGTCGTTGCGCAGCAACGGCATCTGTAGCGAATCGAACGGCTTGATAGGCCCGTCACCGAAACCGACCAGATCGGCGAAGCTGGTAGTCGTGGTGCTCGACGAGCGTGCGAGCAAATCGCCGTAGCGATCCTCGAATTCGCTCTCGAAAGCGGCGCGGTCGGCGGGCGACAATCCGGACAGCTCGTCCCTGAAGAAGCGCTGGAACAGCCGCTGGATGACCTGGTTGGATTCACTAGCCATAATCAGACCTCATCTTGCTCGAATTGGCGGCTCATGCGCTCAGGCTGTTGGGGTTGGCGGTGGTTGGGCGCTTGACGGTGTGGACGAGGCAACTTGGCTGTCGTTGATCGCTTTGAGGACAGCCGGTGCCAGCTCGAAGAAGCGCGCCAGCTCGCCGTCCGTGACGACAGCCGGGAGGCCTGACGGCACAGGATCGACAGCACGCACCTGATCGATGAAATCCTGGCGCCGGACTTCCAGCGGCTTGCGACTGTTGAACTTCACAATGTCTTGCAGAGAGTTGAATTTCGCCAGATTGAGCCATTGCCCCGCACTGGTGCGGCCAACGATGTCACCGCTAGTGTCGACCGCGGCAGCGTAGAGGGCAGTGACATTGTCCTTGTCGCGTAGGCCGAGCGACTGCACGGTCCCGTGCAGCTCGTTGAGGGCATCGCCGATCGCGGTCAGCTTTTTGTCGAGCATATCGGCGCTCGGCTGATTGACTAGACCGGCCGCCACGGCTTCGACCCCCATGGCCAGCCGGTCGAAGCCCGGCTTTCCCGGCCCGTCGTCATGAAGGCGGTCGATCGCGTCGGCGACCTTGCCGACAGCCGCCTGGTTTCCCATGCTGCCGGTGTCGACCACGTCTGTCAGCCGGTCGATCGATTGCGGCGTTTCGGCTGCCGCCTCGAAGCGTGCCTTTATCCCGGCATGGAATTTGTTGACTGGATCATAAGGGAAAGCGATTTTCGCAGCCATTGTTCTGCTCCTTTCCGACCGGGCTCAGGCCGACCAATAATCGGGACGGTTCTGTCCCATACTCGCCATCGAGCTTGCGATCGGTGATGGCATCTGGACCGGGTTCGGCAGGCTGGCACTGGAACCCAGCGAGTTGTGGAGGACTGAGCGGATCATCCAGCGGATTAGTGATCGGTTGTCTTGGAAGCTGAAGACATCCAGATCGCATTGCGGCGTCAGGGAACGCACGAGGCGCTCGGTCTGGTCTTCCGCCTGGTAGGCGATGCGCAGCTCGCGGACCATGAGCACTTTCAGATCTGCGTGCCAGGCCCCTGGATTCAGGCCGCCAAACGGCCTGAGCAAGTCATAGGCGAGTTCGTGGAGCTTGTCCTTCAGCTTAGGGCTGAAATCGCACGAAAGCACGGGAACTCCCTTGGCCGGGTAGATCAGATTCAGCACCGCGTCGATGGCAAGGCCGACGGCCGTGGCCCGCCTTTCCTGGTCGCCGCGACCGTCCGGATCGGTGCCAACTGCATAGAGATCGATCGCCCTATCCACCAGGAACAGTATGTAGTCCAGCAGGACCTGACACTTGACATTGTCGTCGTCGCAGCCGCAGCCGGCGAAGCAGTCGACCTGCTCTAATAGCACGCCGCGCGCGATAGTCAGGTTCATCAGCCGGACGGCGCCCGTGTCAGGGCCGCCTGCGCCATAGAGGCCGTAGACGATGATCGGCGGTCGCGCGACATAAAGCAGCCGCGAGCTGCCTCGCGAGACGAAGGCATCGACAAACAGCTGCAGGCTCGACACGAACGTCACTAGCGGCGGCGATTCCGGCGACCTCAAGGTGATCGGCAAATGGATCGGAACCTCTGAGCTCTGCCCGAACTGGATCAGGCGCTGGAAGCGGTGAACTAATAATGCGGACGCGGTGGATAGTTCACGCAGCCCTTCGACGCTCGCCCCGGTCGAGAGGTCGACCAAGTCGTCCATCGCCTGCGACAGCGCGCTTTCCTCCAGCAGGGCGCGCAGATCCGCCTGGCCGCCGGCCTCCAACTGCTGCACGAGGTTACGGTAGGATTCGATTCCGCGCGGCCAGTCCTCCTGGCCGAGAGAGGTTTCGACCGAGCCGGTCAAGGTGCGCAGCGCCATGATGACGGCGTTGCGGCGCGCCTGCAGCTCGCCAGCCGCCGAGCGCACGATCGAGGTGCTGCGCGTGATGCCGTTCGAAGCCAAGCCTTCACCGATGGCGACGAGAATGAGGGCAGCCAGGACATCGCAGCTCTGAGCAAAGCGTCGGAAAAGGATGGCGCTGCCGTCGGTCAACGTGTCGACATAGCGCGCAAGCCGCGAATATTCGCCGAGCTGACGGCGCGCCGACATGGCACGGTCGTGATTGACCGAATCAAGGGCGAGCCGGGCGGCGGCCAGCCCGTCATTGGCGATCTGCCTGATGGCGCGGCCCCAGCCGATCATCTCGACGCGGATATCCTTCAGTGGCGAAGAGGTCGAAAGCGTCTGCAGGTCGCGCTCGAGGTCGTCCTGCGCCTGCGCCAGCTCGACCGAGGACGGGCCGGTGTTCTGGGCCACGGGCACATAGTCGGGCACGCTCGAATAGGGCAGGCCGGCGCGCTCGCGACGGTCCCGGTCCGCCTCCTCCGGGTAGAAGTTCAACAGGGCATTGGCGATCTGGTTGGGATCGCGGGGATCGCTCACGCGCAGCGTCTTGCGCAGCAGATTGTCCACAGCGACAGTAGCCGGAGAGCGGAATTTCGAGACCGAGTTGGCGGCGGTTGGGATTGCGTCGACCATGATTCAGTTCCTCATGCAACGAGTGCGGCTGGGGACGGTTGCGCAGTAGGCCGTCGGTTTGCCTGACGCTGGGCCAGGTTTCTAAAGACGAGCGCGGCAATGGCGTCCGGCTCTGCGCCGGCCTCCAGCGCGAAACGGCTGGCCGACACGAGAAAGCGGGGCGGCAGGTCGGGCATCCGTCCCGCCGCAATCAGGATTGCGCCTTGGCGGATGCGCGCTTCGTCGGCCCGGGTGAAGGGGATGGCGTCGGCCAGCGCATGCTGGCCTAGGCCGCGTCGCGGCTGGTAGGCGATCTCGTCGACCACGGCCGGTATGACGCGAGGGACCGATGCGAGTAGGACCGGCGGCAGCCTGTGGCCGCGGGCCGGATTGTAGAGACCCCGCCAGACGCGTTCGGCACGTCTCGCCTCGTCGGCAAAACCCATTCGGCGCAGCATCTGCGTCAAAATGAGAACACGTATCCAACCCGTCGGATGCGCACCGCCGGGACGGTAGGTCAGCGCGCGGGCGCCCGGATGAGCGAGAAACTCCATCATGCCCCATACTGACGCCGTTCCGCCAAGGAGAAGCGCCGCGAGGTCGGCAAAGATCTCCTTGTGCCAGCGGCGCAGGATCGTCACCACCATGGGATCGAACCGCATGCTGGCGAGCCGGTTGGCGACCGCTTGCGCGTTCTCCTGCCAGAGGCCCATATCCGCCTGCAGGTTGTGAGCAACTTCATGAAGGAAGACCGACTGCCAGGGATTGTCGCGATCCCACGGCACCCGGATCACCGGGAACGGATTGCTGTCGCCGAGCAGGCGGGCAAGTGCCACGCCGCGGCGCTGCGTGGCTGGAGAATAGCCATGTTCCAAATAGGTCAGCGGTTTCAGTAGGGGGCCGCCGAACACATCAGGCAGGGCCTGGCGGACGACTGCATAGCAATCGAGCGCGATCTCGTCATGCGCGGCGAGCGCCGGCGCGAATGCCGATCCGCGCTGCGACATCACTTCGAAGAACATGCCGAAAGTCCGGCGCAGCCGGTCGACACTATGGTCGAGCATCGCCATCTGGGTAAGGGCATGTTGCGCCGTCGCCGGCGGCCAGCCGCGCTCGATCTCGACGATCCGCCTGTTGATGGCGTTGCCGATGGCGGCCAGCCGTTTGTTGGCGGCGTGGAAGTGGGCCCTCGACGGCGCATAGGGCAGGTCTTCGGGACGAAGGCCGATGCGCCGGGGCGTCAAACGGTTCAGGCGCTGGGCGCGGGCCTTCAGGGCCCGCAGCTTGGTATCCAGGAATCGCCTGGTCGAAGAACCCGTGCGCATCGCCGCGATCCTTCTTCTTGCAACGACTGTTCTTGCAACAACGGCTGTTAGTTGGGCCGGATGGTGATGCTGACCGGACCACGGATCACAATACGTCGTCTGTGCCCTTGGCCATATCCACCTGGACCGCCCGGCCAACCGCCCAAGGCTCGGCCAGCGCCTAAGGCACGCCCGGCAACACGCGCCAGGTTGCGTGCGGGGGCCATGCCGGCGCGAACAGCCGCCGCAGTGCGGCGCACGATCTGGCGCCCTCTCTGTAAGGGCAGAGTGAGTTGCCGGCGAAGGCCATGTCCACGGGCCGCGACACGACGCGCGGTGCGCGCCAGCACCAGCGGCCGGACGGAGGCCGGTGTGCGGCGGGTGACGGCGGTGCGGCGAACGCTGTTGGCTATGCGAGGGAGCGCGCGGATCGCGGTCGGCCCGCCACGGTTCACAAGCTGGGTGGCGGCGCGCCGCACGGTGCGAACCGCCTGAACGCGCGCGGCTGCCGGCATACGCGCGGCTGCCGGGCCAAGCACCCGTCTCGTGGCAAGTCCTGCGACCAGGGGAATGGCGGCGCGGTTGCGGACCGCGAGCTCCGCGAAAGCGTCGAGCGCCTCGTCTTCGGAAGCCTCGTCCGCCATCAACTGGCCAACGACATTGGCGACACCGCCGATAGCGGTGCCGACACCGGGAATGAGACTGGCGACGGGCGCGACTGCGCGTGCGATGCGACCGATGGTGGGAGCGGCACGCCGGACGGTGCGAACGACGCCGCGAATGCCGCGGGCAATGCGGCGGAAGAATTCGTCGCTGTCCTCTGCCGCAAGCGCATAGCTCATGGCCTGGTCCCAAGCGTCGTCGTCAGATTCATCGCCTTCGTCGAAGCTGTCGCCTTCGTCGAACTCGTCGCCAGCATCGAATTCATCGCCGGCGTCCATCTCGTCGAAGCCCGAGGCCTCGAATTCGTCGCCTTCGTCGAACTCGTCGCCTTCGTCGGCGGCTTCGAAGCCATCGCCTTCGTCCATTTCGTCGAATTCGTCATAGCTGTCGGCGGGGCCTTCCGCTTCATCAAAGGCAAGGTCGTCGAACATCGATTCGTCATACCCGTCCATCTCGAGATCTCCTCTTGAGCGATCGGCCCTCAGGGGAAAAAGGACCAAAGCGATAAACGCCAATAAGGATATTCGTCTTCGTGATGATGGCTCACAAGTCGGCAGAAGCAGGTAGCTTAAAGCTGGTCGCCAATCTCAACGACTGTTCAAACAAGAAAACTTCTGATTTATGATATGGATATATTCAGTTTTAATTGATTTGTGCGGATACACTTTAGATTTTCTAACGGACAACTCGTTAACAACGGGGCAATGTAGGGACCGTTTCTGGATTTGTGTATCCCTTGTCCGATCAATCAGCTTTCCAGAAAAGCTGGCTTACAGATAGCAAGTGGCGGAGCCATGTCGGTGCCGATGTAACTTTCTCCCAGCTAATCCAAAGGGAGAGGATTGAACTCTAATTCGTGTCAATGAAATCAATAGCTTGCAATGAACTTTGTAACATTGTGACAAACATCTAAATGATCTCAATCAGTAAGTCGAAATCGGCCAACATCTGAGGAAACGTGCTCCTGCCTTTGCCTCGGCCCCTTGTTGCGTTAGCATAGGCGCAAATTAGCTATTGCTGACGAATCGGATTTCGCTGAGGGGGGCGAAGGTTCATGGAAATGCAGCAGGTCCGCTATTTTCTGGCCCTGTCCAGCACGTTGAACTTCACCAGGGCGGCGGAAGAGTGCAACGTTACGCAACCGGCATTGACGCGCGCCATCAAGACACTTGAGGACGAGCTGGGTGGAGAGCTCCTTCGGCGCGAGCGCCAGCATTCTCACCTGACCGAACTGGGCCGGCGCATGCTGCCTTTGCTGCAGCAATGTTATGATGCCGCCACGTCCGCCAAATCACTCGCCAAAGCAGTGCAAAGCAGCGACGTGGCACCGCTTAATGTCACCATTTCCAACAGCGTGAACATAGCGCTGCTGGTTTCGCCGTTTACGGAGCTTTTTCGGGCTTATCCCGGTGTGCATCTCAAGATCAGTCGCGGTTCGCCGACCGCTGTCGTCGATGCGCTCAAGAATGGTGACGTCGAGCTGGCGGTGGCCGGCCCGCTGGGGGCGGCTTGGGATCGGCTCGACACTTGGCCGCTCTTCCAGGAGGAGATCGAGCTGGTGGTGAATTCCGATCATCCGCTCGCCCGTCGCAACGAATCCGACGTTGCGCTCGATCAGCTTGCCGGAGAACCGGTGCTCAGCCGGATCGATTGGGAAACAAGCGAGGAGCTGTCGCGTCGCCTCGCTGCGAAAGGGTTCACGGCTCAGGCCGCCCATGAGGTCGAGACTGACCACGACCTACTGGCGCTGCTGGAGGCCAACGCCGGTGTGGGCTTCGTCTCCACGACAGCGCCACGCTCGTCGAGTGTCCGCAGACTCAAGCTGCGGGATGTCGACATTTCGCGCGAGGTCGCCGTTTACGCGGTCGCTGGCCGGCATCGTTCGCCGGTCGCCACGACGCTGCTCAACCTGTTGCGATCGACCGACTGGTCGCCATTTGGCGTTAGCGAGCCCGCCTGAGCGCCATAATCAGGTCGTCGATGTCCATTCGCCGGCGGCAGTCCGGATCGACGAAGCGCTCTGTAATCCGCCCGTCCGTGCCCACGATGAAAGTCGCCGGGATCGGCAGGAACCAGCTGCTGTTGCCCTGATAGCTAGGGAGATCATAACCAACTCCCATCAACCGTTCCATTTCAGCCCCGACCCAGATAGCGAGGTTGAGTGAGAGCGCATAGCCATTGTCCATGTCGGTCAGGAATGGAAACTGGGCACCTACCGTAGTCTTCATCGCCTTCGCAAATTTGCGTCGTTCGGGCATGATCACCGCCACTTGGCCACCCAGTGCGGCAATCTCCTCCTGGACTCTACGATCCCGATCGCATTCAAGCGGCAATAAGGGCACCAGTGACCCCGCTGGAAGATTATTACTGCCGGCCCCTGCTTCAGTAGGTCCGCCAATCCGATCAGTTTGCCGCTGTCGTCAGGCAGGAGGAAGGCTGGCATGAGATCGCCAGGCGCCGGCGCCATCGCCCCTGCCCCCTGCTCCTGCAAGCGTGACACCAGGCGATCGACCGCATCGGCAAAATCGCCGTTGAGGCGGCGAACAGCCCTTGCGACCACCTCCAGCCGCTCATTCAACGGCGCATCGAGTTCGACGGCAGCCTGCACGGACTGTTCAAGTGTCATTGTCTGGTCGTCGGCGGCCATTTCTGCGTGCATCGAGCACAAGCGAGGTTCATATTCTGTTCGCTGCCTCCGCTCAATTCGTTACATCATGTTCCTGACATCCGAGGCGAAAGTAGGGAAGCCGTAGACCATGTCCGATAGCTGCGATGCCGTGATGCCGTGTTTCATGGCAAGCGCGAAAAGATGGATCAACTCTTCGCCGGCATGGCCCACCATGTGGGCGCCGACGATCCTGTCCGCGGTCTCCTCGACAATGACCTTCGACCACGCGACGGTCTCGGCATAGGTCCTCGCGGATAGCCAGCCCTGCATGTCGTTCACATGGACCCTGACGCCAACGCCTTGCTCTTCGCTTTGGCCTCGGTCAGCCCGACGCTGGCCAGGGCGGGGACCGTGTAGAGACACGCCGGTATCTGGCTATAGTCCGGCCGGTGTCTCGGCCCATCGACGATGTTTCGGCCGACGATGCCGCCCTCATAGGTCGCTACTGGCGAAAGCTGCGGAGAATTCCACACCGCATCGCCGCAGACGTAGACGTCAGGATTGGAACGCGAGCGCAGATGATCATCGATCTCGATGCGGCCTTCGCGATGCGCGATGACGCCGGCGCCGAGATCGAGCCCCTCGACGTTGGCGACACGTCCGGCGCAATTCACAACCCTGTCCGCATCCACGGCGCACTCGACGCCATCCGCCACAAAGGTGACGCGCAACCGCCCGTCGACCTTATCGATCCTCTTGACCCAGGCCAGTGTGCGGATACGAATGCCTATGCCTTCGCTCGCGCCACGGATCCGGGCAACCGCATCGGCGTCGAAACCTCCGAGCAGATGCGGCAGTGCTTCGAGGATCGTCACGTCGACGCCGGCGCGCGCATAAACGTGGCCCAGTTCGAAGGCAATGACGCCGCCGCCGACGAACACCACCGCGCGGGGCAGCACCGGTCGTTCAGGACATCGTCCGAAATGGTCAGGTGCTCGGCGCCTGGAATTGGCAGTGAACGCGGCTTCGAACCGGTTGCGATGACGATGTTCCTGGCTTCAAGCTCGCGACCGGCGACGCTGATGGTATTGCTGCCGATGAACGCGGCCTCGCCGACGATGACATCGACGCCGCGCTCGGCCATCAGTCCGGACAGGCGGGAGGGAATGTCCCTGATCATATCCTTTTCACGGTCGATCAGGGCTCGCCAGTCGAGCCTCGGCGTATCGACCGTGATCCCGTGCCGATTGGCCTGTTCGATCTCATGGAGCGCGTGGGCCGCCGCGACGAGGACCTTCTTCGGCGTGCAGCCACGATTGGGGCAAGTGCCGCCGAGGTCGCGTGCCTCTATCATGGCCACCGACAGGCCGGCGGCGCGCGTAGCCACCGTAACACCCATCCCCGCATTGCCCCCGCCGAGGATCACCACATCATATTTTTCCACTGTCCTGCCCTCCGGGGATTCAATGTAGTTTGACTCGGGGTTTGGTGCGGCGCGCCAGGATCCCGGCGATCGTGTCCAGCGCGGTCTTCAAGGTCCCGTGCACAGTCTTGCGATGCAGCTTGTAGAGCGAGCGATACATCAGCCGGGCGAGCAGACCTTCAATCCTAAGTCCGCCAATCAGGTTGCCGAACGAGCCGTAGTCGGCAAGCGAAACAAGGGATCCGTAGTCGCGGTAACGGAATGTCGGTGCGGCCCGTCCCTCTAGACGCGCGGCGACCACCTTGACCAGGTGATCAGCCTGCTGATGGGCTGTCTGGGCGCGCGGCGGCAAGGGATTGTCCTCGCCGGGCAAGACACAGCTCGCGCAGTCGCCGATCGCAAACACGTTCTCGTCCCCTCTGGCTTGCAATGTCGCATTCACGAGCAGGCGGTTGATGTGATCAGTCTCGAGGCCATCGAGTTTTTTCAGGAAATCCGGCGCCTTGATCCCGGCGGACCAGACGACGAGTTCGGCCGGCACAAACAGCTTCTCGCCAAGCCTGGCGCCGTCCTCCGTCACTTCGGTGACCTTGGTCCCACACCGTATCTGGACGCCCAAATCGACAAGCAAGCGTGCTGAAGCGCGTGCCAGGTGCTCAGGCAAAGCCGGCAGGATGCGCGGCCCCGCCTCGACGATGGTGATGCGGATCAGTCTTTCGAAATCGATGTTGTCGAGGTTGTGCGACGCAATTTCCCGCATCGACTTGTGCAACTCCGCGGCCAGCTCCACGCCGGTGGCCCCCGCCCCAACGATGACGCAATGGAGCTGGCCTGGCGACAGCTGCTCGTATTGCGCATTGGCGCGCAGGCAGGCGTCTATCATGCGGTTGTTGAACCGGGCGGCCTGATCGGCCGAATCGAGCGCGATTGCGTGACGGGCCGCCCCTGGCGTGCCGAAATCGTTGCTGACGCTGCCGACGGCCAGCACCAGCGTGTCGTAGCCCAGCACACGTGGCGGAATGATCTGCCTGCCATCGTCATCGAAGCTTGGCGCGACAAAGACCTGGCGCCTGGTGCGGTCGATGCCGACGACCTCGCCGATACGGTATCGATAGTGGTGGCGACTGGCATGGGCGATGTATTCCACCGCATCGTTGGATGCGCTCAGTGCGCCTGAGGCGACCTCGTGCAGAAGCGGTTTCCAGACATGGGTGCGATTGCGGTCGACGAGCGTGACGGAAAGCCGACGCTTGCCGAACTTGCGGCCGAGGCGGGTCGCCAGTTCCAGTCCACCCGCACCGCCACCAACGATGACCACGCGATGCAGCGAGCTATCCGCATGGGATGGTGTCTCCGGTATCGTGCGGAACAGCGCGGCGTTGTTGGCGAGCACGGCTTCCGGAACCAGTCGTATTCCCGGAGTGATGATCTGCATTGGTATTCTCCGTCACTTTCCTCGGTCTCGCCGCGCTTGAAAAATCACTCTTGCGATTCGTGGATGACGATGCCTTGCAGCATGTCGACGTCGCATTCCCACGGCCTCTCCGAGAGCACGCGCTCGCCATGGTCGTATCCTGCCTGCCAGCGCGTGCGGATGCCTGCCCGGGTGAAGTCGATGTCCTTGGTGTGGTCCTCGCCATCGAGGCGCGGTGAAAGCAGCCGAACCAGGTGCATGACCGAAGGGCAGCCGTAGGACGCGAGTTCCTTGAACATCGGATCCTCGCGCCGCTCCTCGGGGACCAGCTTTCCGATTTCGCGAACGACGTGCCGAAGACGATGCAGTTGCTCCTGCCGGGCCACGTGGCTCCGGCCTCGGCTGGCGTATTGAAGGTCCTTTTGCCGCCCCATCACCTGCCAGATCGATTTCGGCTCGGTGGCGCGGGGCTGCCACATGTTGACGGCAAAGATCAGCGCATCGCGCCGCGGCCGGGCATCGAGCACGACTTCAATGGGCGTGTTGGAATAGATGCCGCCGTCCCAATAGGGCTCGCCGTCGATGCAAACCGCCGGAAACGCCGGGGGCAAGGCGCCCGATGCCATGATGTGCGCCGGCGACAGCGTCATCTCGCGGCTGTCGAAATATTTGAGTTCGCTGGTGTTGACGTTCACCGCGCCGACCGTCAGCCGCGTGTGGCGCCGATTGAGATAATCGAAGTCGATCAGGTTGCTCAGAGTCCTTTTGAGCGGATCGGTGGTGTAATAGGATGCATTCTCCACACCAACTTCGCGATTCACCCCGAACATGGCGCTTGGGTTCGGTTCGAAGAACCCCGGTATGCCGCGCATTACCGTGCCCATGTTGGCAAAGATGTTGCTTGGAACCATCATCCGGAAAAACTCATCGAACGGGCTGCTTCGGCTGACGCCGTCCCAGAACTCGCGCAGCCTCGGCAGGCGGTCTTGAGGCTCGTTTCCGGCAATCAATGCCGCGTTGATGGCGCCGATCGAGGTGCCGATGACCCAATCCGGTTCAATCCCGCCTTCAACGAGCGCCTGATAGACGCCGGCCTGATAGGCTCCGAGGGCGCCACCGCCCTGGAGGACCAACACGGTCTGGCGCTGGATGGAACCATCGGCCACACGGCCGGCCTCCGGCGCAGGTTCCGACGTCGAAGGATTTTGCGTGATCTTGTTCATTGTCTTTTCGCTCCTCGTTGCCGCATTCAATGGGCGGTCCAGCCGCCCTCGATCGGCATGATCGCACCGGTGATCGAGGCGGCGTCATCCGAAGCCAGGAACAGGCAGAGCGCCGCAACCTGGGAAACGGTCACGAACTGCTTGGTCGGCTGGGCCGCCAGAAGCACGTCCTTGATGACCTGCTGCTCGGTGATGCCGCGGGCCTTGGCTGTGTCCGGTATCTGCTTCTCGACCAGCGGGGTGAGGACGTATCCGGGGCAAACCGCATTGACGGTGATGCCCTGCTCGGCGACTTCCAGCGCGACCGTTTTGGTCAAGCCGGCGACCCCATGCTTGGCGGCGACATAGGCTGACTTGAATGGCGAGGCGACAAGGGCGTGAGCGGACGCAACGTTGATGATGCGGCCCCATTTGCGCTCCTTCATCGCCTGCAGGGCGCGCCGGATCGTGTAGAACGACGACATCAGATCGATCGCCACGACCGCCTCCCATTTCTCGATCGGAAAGTCGTCGATCGGCGCGACATGCTGAATGCCGGCATTGTTGACGAGGATGTCGACGGCGCCGAACTCGGCGATTGCCTTGTCCATCATCGCGGTGATCGCCCCGCCCTTGCTCATGTCAGCATTGTCGTAGCGAACGGTGACCCTATGGTCGGCAGCAATCCTGGCGCGTAATTTCTCGATCTCTTTGGCATCGCCGAAACCGTTGAGCACAATATTGCAGCCCTTGGCCGCAAAGGCCTCGGCGATGCCTTGGCCGATGCCGCTCGTCGACCCTGTGATGAGTGCTGTCTTTCCTCTGAGCATCGTTGTTTCCTTCGGTTGGAGCTGCGACCGGAAGTGCCGGCAAACGGCTGCGAGCAACGGGCTTCCGCGCCCAGTCTTGAGTTCTGGAGCAAGTATGGCGAACCGCTCGAAGCAGCGGAAATGCCGTTGAGACATGGATTCGATAGCCGACGGTCAGATCATCAGCTCGGCGCCGGCCTCGCATGCCCGGGCGGCGGCTCTCTGGCACATGTCCACCCTCAGTTCTTTCTGATCGTCGAGGTCACGGACTGAATGACCTCGGTCGCCATCTTGAACTGCGGCGCGCGGTCGGTAATTCCATGCCGCTTGGCGATCCAGTCGAAATCGCTGTAGGCGGCATAAACTGAACCATCTGCGGCCTGGTAGACCAGCACGCGCACCGGCCAGTCGAGACCGGCTTGCGGATTGGACGTGATGAAGGTCGTGCCGAGCGCCGGATTGCCAAACATCACCAGCCGCGACGGCCTGACATCATTGCCGGCGTTCTGGCCAAGGCTTGCCTGGTCGATGACGCCAAAAAACTTGATGCCCTTCTTGAGGACGTCCTTTTTGATGCGGGCAACTGTCTCCGCGATGGAATAGTCGCTCTTTACCGTGACGACGCCATCCGAAGCGGCAGCCGGGACGACGATCGCCATCAGCATGGCGGCGCAGCCAATCAAGGTTTTCAGGTAGGTGGTCATGTCAGTCTCCTTTGGTTTTGTGGGTTGCATGGATTTTGGCTATTGCATTGATATCCTTATTCATTCCCGCCTTAGATAAGTCGCCTTGCAGTCGACGAATTCCCGATCGTCAGGCGGTCGGCGACTTCAACGACCGCGCGACCGCGATCGCGCCGGCGAGGACCGCGGCGAGCACGGCCACGCATGCGGTCCAGCCGATCCGGTCATAGATTTGTCCAATGACAAAGCTGCCGGCGAGCCCGCCTGCATAGTAGGAAGCAAGGTAGATGCCGCTTGCAGCGGCGCGGTCGCGCGAGGCGGTCCGGCTGACGTGTCCTGTCGCTATTGCCTGCGCCAGGAAGGTGCCAATGGCGACCAGCGCCATCCCGCCAAGAACAATGGGAAGGCGGCTCGTGAGCAGCAGAAGCAAGCCCAGGATCGCCAGCGCAAGCGTCGCATCAATGCCGATCCTTGGGCCGAGGCCCGCAGCGACCCGCCCGGCGAGCGGCGTGGTCAGCATGGAAGGCAGGAAGACGAAATACACCAGTCCCAACGCCATCGGCGACAGCGATAGCGGGGCGGCGACGAGCTGGAAGTTGACATAGGTGAAAGTGCCTATGAAGACGAAGAGGATCAGGAAGCCGATCGCGAAACAGGCGCGCAGCTCGGCGTTCTTCAGCGGGCTCTTCCAGGCCGCGCGGGCAGGCTCGCCTATCGCGTCGGCGCGCATCATTGCCGATGTCTTCTGCAGCGTGAACCAGACAAGTGCCGCGCCAATCAGATTGAGGGCGGCGAACGTCAGGAAATTGGTGGAGATGCCAAACGTATCGGCGACGGCGGCCGACATGAGCCGTCCGAAGAAGTTACTGGCAACATTGCCGGTTACATAGGCCGCAAGCGCACCTGTCGTCTGCCGCGCGGAAAAATGCTCGGCCAGGTAGGCCATCGTCAGCGTGAACGCGGTCGACATGCACAAGCCCTGGACGACACGCAACAGGGCAAAGACGACGATGCTGTCTGTTTGTGACAGCAGCGTAGTCGGTATCGCCAGCACCGCAAGGCTGATCCAGATGCCGTTGCGGCGATCGAGGTTCCTGCCAAAAAGCGCCACCCCAATGCCGGCCACAGCCATGCCGAAAGTGCTGGCATTCACAGCAAAGCCCATCGTGGCGCGGCTGACACCGAACTTTACCACCAGCGAAGGCAGGATTGCCTGGGTGGCGAAGAGATCGACAAGTGTCAGGAAGGCGATCACAGCGATGATGCCGAAGCGCCAGCTGTCCGCGGCAACCATGCGGAGCCGCGTCGAGGAAGTCTGTTCCGTCGTTGTCACCATAACGAGGCTCCTTGGCGACACGTCCCCAGGTGACTGCCTGAGGACGCGCTTTCAGTTGCTGATGCTGGGAAACGGTCACCGCAACGCGTGGCTCACATCGTGTGATCTTCGCGCATTTCCGGCGGCAGGATGTCGGCCGAATAGAGCACCGCCGGGACCTTGCCGTTGTTCTTCCACCAATGAGCGAGCTGGCCGAATTCGACGCTCACGTCGCCAGCCGAATGCTCGATCCCCACCTTGCAGGTGCTGCTATATTCGGTGATCGAACCCTCGACGACGAGGATGTTGGCCGGACGAACGGTGTGCTCATGCCATGGCACGACACCCCCCGGCTGCACGACGAGCTTGCGCAGGCGCAGCATGTTACCTTTCCAGGCCTCGCCCTTCGGGCTCAGATCGATGGCCGAAAGGACATCATCGGTAACGCCAACCGGCTTGCTGGGATGCTCCTGGATGTCAACGGTCGCGGCCTGGCCGGCTGGGCAGTCTCCTGCAAAAGCCGGTGCGACGGAAAACGCCGCGGTTGCGGAAAGAAGGCCGAGCGCTAGCGCCACGTTGAGTGGCGCGCTGAATGCGATTGCTTTGGAAGCCATATCTTGTTTCTCCTTTGTCGGTGCCCAAACGCGGGAGGCGGGGCATGAGGAGGAGAGTGACGAGATCCGCAAAGAAAGAGAAATGCTGCCTGGCTCTCAATTCGATACCTGAAAACTATAGTAATCCATTCGTGCCGACACATAGGAGGCGCGGGAAAGCATGCCGCGAGAATGGAAACTCTTCGACTATGCTTTAGGCCGCTGTCTTGTGGGGTGCCAAAGGTATGGCACTTTCCGGCCAGCCATGCGCCTTCACACTGTTTATGAAGGCCAATGCCGCGGGCGAGAACCGACGTCCCGCCACAACGACGAGGGACACCTCCCGCCAGACTTCGGGGTCGATGACGGGCCGGACCTGCAAGCCCGGGATCACCGCGCTGAACTCAGGGATGAAGCAGATTCCGAGCCCTCCGGAAACCAGGTTCTGGATCCAGTCCTCGCGCTCGCTAGCGTAGGAGATCCTAAGCTTCACCCCCCGATCGTTGCACAGGCCGGCAAGATGATCGCGATACTCGCAGTTGAGACGCCTGAGATAGTTTTCACCGTCGAGTTCGGAAATGGAAACATTGTCGTTGCGGGCCAATCTATGGCCGTTGGGAAATGCCAGGACGAAGCGCTCGCGATAAAGCGGCGTCACGTCGAAGCGTTCCGGAAAACTGTCGCTCGATGCCATGATGGCGACGTCGATCTCGCCTGATTCGAGCAGTTGGGAAAGCGATGCCGGCACGCCCTCTACCAGTTGGAGCTGGATCCCCCGCTGACGTCTGTTGAAGTCGGCCAGCAGCCCGGTGAACCGGCGCGGGCCGATGGTGCACATGACACCAACCTTGAGGTTCGCATTTTCCAGACAGAGAAACCTTGATGCCTCTTGCCGAACGCCGGTCAGTTCGTCGAGGATCTGCTGGAAACGGGGTCGCAGCAGAGCACCTAGATCCGTGAGATGGGTGAGGTTTCGCTCGCGGCGAAAAAGCAAGCCGCCGACCTCTTCCTCAAGCTGCTGGATGGCGCGCGACAGCGCCGGTTGAGTGACATTGCATTTTTCGCCAGCGCGCGTGAAATTCCGTGTCTCGCAGACAGCAAGAAAATAGCGGATGTGATGAATGTCCATGCCGATTGTCCCCGAACTGCATACGGTTCATATGCTGGCTTCGGAGCCTGCCGCAAAGCGTCCGGTCGTGCCAATGCACTGCCGCTATAAAGTCGATAACGGCCCGTCATGATGCCTTCTGAGGTCAAGGTGCGGATCGCTTCGCTACGGCTAAAGCGTCGCTCAGGCTGACCTAAAAACAATGATGGCGAGCATTTGCTCGCCATCATGCTCTTATTGCAGCGAAATAGGTCAAGCGGCGATTAGCTGTTGCCGCCAAGCTGATGGACCTTGACGCAAAACTCGGCATACGGCTTGCTCATCGCCGCGTCGTTGCATTCCTTCTTCATCGCGTTCCGCTTGTCCTTCGACATCGCATTCCAGGCTGCTTTGAACTCTCTGTCCGACTTCATCGTCTTCATGCCCGCATCGCGTAAAACGGCTGCATGTTGGATGGTTCGTCGAGCGCCCCGGCAAACGCGACGCTGCCGAGAATGGAAAGGGCAAAGGCGCTGAGGCAGATAGCTTTGATATTCATGGCATGATCCTTCTCTGAGGTTGGGCGATCGTCCCATCGACGGCCGCGGTAATGATCGACAGCAATCGAAAAACCTGCGGTTCCTGCTTGCCGAGACGAAACGTTGCTGCAATCGACCGCCTACCCGCCAATGCCATCTGCGTATGGAGTTTATGCCGCTTCTGCATCCCAGGGATGCTTGGCGGCACAACCGCTAATTGGCGCCGCCGAACGCCAGGATGTTGGCGCAGAATGCGGCATGGGGCTTGCTCATTGCCGGGGCGTTGTAGGCCTTGGTCATCGTGACTCGATTGTGCTTTGGCATGGCGGACCAAGCCCTTCTTGAACCGGTCATCGGTTTCATCGTCTTCACCCCGCTTCCGTATAGAAGGTGGGCAACGCCGCCAGGTCGCTGAAGGGGTCTGCAGAAGCCACCCCGGCAAGAAGACCGATGGCAATCGCCGCCAGCCAGATAGTTCGAATTCTCATGACGCACTCTCTATACGCTGGAAGTTGTTCAAGCCGCCGTCGGGGCGCCGGTGTCAGATCGGACAAGATCGCGTTGTCTTGCCTGCTTGGACGAACCTTGCTGCGCGGAATTGTAGCCAATGCAATCTGCCTATGGAGTTCATGCTACCTTGGCATTTCGCCCTGAGGGGATGATGCGGCAGTCTCTCCATATGACGCCCTGGCCGGCGTTTTTGGGATGGAGACCAAAAGATGCATGTCCAGACCGGAACTGAAAACAACAACGCCGTCATTGCCGGCGCAAGACCTGCGGTGGACGACGGGCAACTCATCGACATTGTCCTGACAAGCGACGCACACGGTGCATTTGTCTGGGGCGTGCTCGACCGCCTGTTGGATGAGCACGGCCTTTGCTTCGGCAACATCACTGCGTCCGGTTTCGGTGCGATGGAGGCGGCGGTTCTGGCCTATGGCCTGGCTCTGGGCGATCGGCGTGGCGCACGGACGGCGCTTACCAACTTCTGGCGACGCGTCAGTCACGCATCGATGTTCGCAGCCGATACAGCCAGTCCGCTGAGATCGATTCTGGAACAGTCAATCGACATTGCGGAGATTCGTAAGAATAGCTGCCCGGTGAAACTCAGCATCCTGGCTTCAAATGCCCGCACCGATGCTGTGAAGACCTTCACCAGCGATCAATTGTCGATCGACGCGATCGTGGCGGCGGCCACAATCCCATTCCTCTTCCCGGCCGTGGAGATCGACGGCGACACCTATTGGGGCGACGGCGACCTTTCGGGTTTACCACCGGTCCAGCCGCCTGAAGGCGGTCATCGGCTGATCATCGCCAGCAAGCCCTCCACGTCCATGACGCCGTGCGGGGCTTGTCGCCTCGCCGCCGGTCATGGTGCAATGAAGCCCACACAGATTCACACCATCTTCGACGGTCGGCACCGGGCTGGCGCAGCGCTATTCTTGAGACCCTGGACCGACTGGGGTGAGTTGACCGACATGCGTGACAGAGGGCGGGAAAGAGCCGATGATTGGCTTCTGGGCGATCACCTCTTTGTGGGCGAACGCTCTGCCGTCGATAACAAAAACCGATACGTCTAGGCGCCTCCCTCCCGCCTAGCCGCGCCTGCTTCGCCCTCTTCACGAATGCAGGCGCCAAGCCCTCCGGTTCCCCGCCGGAGGGCTTTTTTGCTTGAGGCCCCCTTCAACATAGTGACCGCGTATCAAATCCATGCCGAGACAGCATTTCAGCTCGGCCGTCTGATCAGGGACACTGCTTGCAGACAGGCCGCAGGGTCAGTCTTTCCCTCGAAACGCAACCAGGAGACACGACTGTGATCAACGCCAAAACCCTCATTGGATCGGCCCTCGCGGCTGCCACTTCGCTAGCCGCCACGGCCGCCTACAGCGGCCCCGCCGCCCAGCCCGACTTCGCCTTCGAGAAATGCTACGGCGTCGTCAAGGCCGGCCAGAACGACTGCCAGACCACAACGCATTCCTGTGCCGGCACCGCGACCGCCGACAACCAGCCGGATTCCTGGCTTTACCTGCCTGCCGGCAGTTGCGCCAAGATCACCGACGGCAGCGACAAGCCGAAAGCCTGAGCGATCCAGACTTCGAGCCAACCCCTTTGGAAGGGAGCAGACCGATGTGCCGTGCGTTTCAACCCCTCGCGATCCCCGCAACCGCGGGCATCGGTCTTCGCTCTCCCCACATCAGCGAGATGCTGACCCGCAGGCCCTCCGCTGGCTGGCTCGAAGTGCATGCCGAGAACTATATGGGAGACGGCGCCGGCGTAGAGGCGCTGGAGAGGCTGCGCCAGATCTATCCGCTGTCGGTGCATGGCGTTGGGCTGTCACTGGGCAGCGCACAGGGATTGGACCGCGATCATCTGGAGCGGCTGCGCAAAGTCTGCGAGCGCTTCCAGCCAGATCTCGTCTCGGAGCATCTCGCCTGGAGCGTAGCCGACGGGGCTTATCTCAACGACCTGCTGCCGCTGCGCTATGACGAGGGGGCATTGGCGGTGGTGGCACGCAACGTCGAGACCGTCCAGGACGCGTTAAAGCGACAGGTGCTCATCGAGAACTTATCCGCCTATCTAGCTTTTGCAGATTCCTCGATGAACGAGGCAGAGTTCCTGGCCGAACTCGTGACACGGACCGGCTGCGGCCTGCTCCTGGATGTGAATAATGTGCAGGTTTCGGCGCACAACCTGCAATATGATGCAAAAGCCTTCATCGACGCGCTGCCGGCCGATTCCATCGGCGAGATCCACCTTGCCGGCCATGCGACCAATCAGGTCGGAGCCGACACCGTGCTTATCGACGATCATGGCTCACGCGTGCCGCCGGTCGTCTGGACGCTCTACCATCATGCCATAGACCGGCTCGGACCGCGCCCGACGCTTATCGAATGGGATACCGATGTCCCGGTTCTCGATGTGCTGCTGGGCGAAGCCATGTGGGCCGACATGCTCTCCGCTTCGATCATGTTTAACCGCAAGCAGGCCGCGAGACAAACTACGACAGCCAAGCCCCGGCCGATATCCAACCTCCTCCCCTTCGAAAGTGACATGAGGAGCGGCATGCCCGTGCTTGCGGCATTTGCTGCCGCCAAGGCTGGACCGGCCATGCCTGCGGCGATGCCGCCAATAGAGAGGGGATACCATGCTGCCGCTTGAACACCTGCAGACCACCATGGCGCGCTCGGTGCTCGCCATGGAGCCAATGGTCACCGCGAAAATGCTAACCGCCGGCAAGGCCGATCCATTGGCCCGCCTGCGTATCTACCAGAACAACACGCGCAGTTCGCTTACCGCAGTGCTGATGGCGGTCTTTCCCGTCACGGTTCGCTTGGTCGACGAGCGCTTCTTTCGTTTCGTGGCGAGCGAGTTCATTCGACGCCATCCGCCGGTGGAGTCCCGGCTGGCGCGCTATGGCGCCGGCTTCCCACGCTTCCTGAAAACCATCGACACGCTTTCCGATATGCCGGTCGTGGCTGAAACGGCGCGGCTCGAATGGGCCATTGCCGAAGCACTCGACGCGGCTTCGCATCCACCCCGCCCCCTCTCGGAATATGACGGCACCGATCTGGGGCCTTCGCCCGATGTCGTGCTGCAGCCATCCCTGCGGCTGATCGTTTCGCACTGGTCGATCCTGTCCGTATGGACAGCCCATCAGCAGGAGACGGCGGTCGACCAGCACAGCGCCTGGGAAAGGCGTCCCGAACGCATGGCGTTGTGGCGGGCCGGTGAGAGTGTCCGCCTGGTTCTCCTTGATCGAGCGAATTTCGCGTTTAGGCATTCCCTGAAGCACGGCCTCGGCCTGGAACACGCCACAACCCGCGCCCTCGCTCTCGATCCGGCGTTCGATCTCGTGTCCGCGCTCGTGCGTCTGTTCGGCGACGGGCTCGTCACTGATGTCCGGATCCCGACGCATCCCCTTGCAAACTGATGGAGACAGTCATGACTGCGATACCAGAATATTCTTCGTTCACCCCGGCTGGCCTTGTCGGCTTCTACAGGCGTATTGTCAAACTACCCGAACGCATTCCGCTTTCACTGGTTCAGCTCGCTTCCCGAATCGCAGTCGCACATGTGTTCTGGCAGTCCGCTCAGACGAAGCTCGCATCCTGGCCGGTAACGCTGCAGCTGTTCGCCAACGAATACAATCTGCCGTTCGTTGATCCATCGATCGCGGCGCCCCTGGCGACGACCGCCGAGATCACTGGCTCGGTGCTGCTCTTTCTCGGGCTGTTCTCGCGCCTCGGCGCGCTCATGCTGCTAGGCGTCGTTTCGGTGATCCAGATCTTCGTTTTCCCCGAGAATTGGGCCGAACACCTGCTGTGGGCGTCATTGCTTCTTCTCGTATTGACACGCGGCGCCGGTGTGATCTCGGTCGATCGTTTGGCTGATTGGGCTTTTGGACGAAGAGCCTGAAATCGACGTCGGGGCACGGGCACCCGGTCTACGCCTTCCGCGCGCAATGGCAGCTCCGTCGCTGCAGGCTGGTTCGTCGCAGAACACTTCAGCGATTTCAATGGGATCGGCTGGTGCTGCGAGAGAGGATTGAACTCTCGACCTCTCCCTTACCAAGGGAGTGCTCTACCACTGAGCTACCGCAGCCGCTGATGGCGGGGCTTCTGCCATATCGAACCGGCAAGCGCAAGGCCAAGCGCAAGCCATCTGTGAAAGCCCGCTCCGACGGGTTTTGCCGACATGGCGGCGCCACAATGTTGGCTATCCCTGAACAGCGGGCTGGCGCAGCTGCCGAAAATCGGAATCGGTTTTCGGAAAGCACGATGCGGAGATTCAAAAGTGTTAGAGCGTACTTTGTGCGTCCAAGCGGACGCACGTCGCCCTAATCGTCAGCCGGGACGGAACCATGAACGACAAGACAACTCCACTGGACAAGGGCGGTCCACCTGACAAGGGCGGTTCCTCGAAAAAGGACAGCCCATCGAAAAAGGCCGACCGCAAGAGCCGGCTTGCTGAGCAATTGCGCGCCAATCTGCAGAAGCGCAAGGCGCAGTCGCGCTCGCGGCGCACCGGTGACGCCGACAAGCGGCGCACCGGCGACGCTGACAAGCGGCCGGACGGGCTCGGCGCTTTAGGGGAAACGCAAAAGGATTGACCTATATCAACAGGCTGGCCACGGGGCGGGAATCCTGTTTCTTGAACCAAGCCGGCCAATGGTCTAGACCGGCCACAACAGACTCAACCGATTGAAAACCGGCCTTTCGGCCGAGGGGACGCTCTTCCATGGATCGCATCAGAATTGTCGGCGGCAACAAGCTTGCCGGAAGCATTCCGATCTCCGGCGCGAAAAACGCCGCGCTGCCGCTGATGATCGCCTCGCTTTTGACAGACGACACGCTGACCCTGGAAAACGTGCCGCACCTGGCCGATGTCGAGCAGCTGATCCGCATCCTCGGCAACCATGGCGTCGACTATTCGGTCAACGGCCGCCGCGAAAAGCAGCAGGAGGGCTATTCGCGCACCATCACTTTCTCCGCCCGCAACATCGTCGACACCACGGCACCCTACGAGCTGGTGTCGAAGATGCGCGCCTCGTTCTGGGTGATCGGCCCGCTGCTCGCCCGCATGGGCGAGGCCAAGGTTTCGCTGCCCGGCGGCTGCGCCATCGGCACGCGCCCGGTCGACCTTTTCCTGGAAGGCCTTCAGGTGCTGGGCGCCGATATCGACGTCGACACCGGCTATGTCATCGCCAAGACCAGGAACGGCCGTCTTGTCGGCAACCGCTACGTCTTCCCGAAAGTATCGGTCGGCGCCACCCATGTGCTAATGATGGCGGCTTCGCTGGCCAAGGGCGAAACGGTGCTCGAAAACGCCGCCCGCGAGCCCGAGATCGTCAACCTCGCCGAATGCCTCAACGCCATGGGCGCCAGGATTTCCGGCGCCGGCACCGCGACCATCACCATCGACGGCGTCGAAGCGCTGTCGGGCGCGCGCGTCCGGGTGATACCCGACCGCATCGAGACCGGCACCTATGCGATGGCCGTCGCCATGACCGGCGGCGATGTCGTGCTCGAAGGTGCGCGGGCGGACCTGTTGCAGACCGCGCTCGACGTGATTTCCCAGACCGGCGCCGAGATCACGCAGACCAATTCCGGCATCCGTGTCAGGCGCAATGGCGCCGGCATTGCGCCGGTCGACGTGACGACAGCGCCGTTCCCGGCGTTCCCGACCGACCTGCAGGCGCAGTTCATGGGCCTGATGACGATGGCCAACGGCAAGTCGCGCATCACCGAGACGATCTTCGAAAACCGCTTCATGCACGTCCAGGAACTTGCCCGGCTCGGCGCCCACATAACGCTGTCCGGCCAGACGGCGATCGTCGACGGCGTGCCGAAGCTGAAGGGCGCGCCGGTCATGGCGACCGATCTTCGCGCTTCGGTGTCGCTGGTCATCGCCGGCCTGGCGGCCGAAGGCGAGACCACGGTCAACCGGGTCTATCATCTCGACCGCGGTTTTGAACGGCTGGAAGAAAAGCTGTCCGGCTGCGGCGCGGTGATCGAACGGATTTCGGGTTAGGGGAATCGGCAGAACCCAGGGCCTCAGACCAATTATCGATCTCAGCGCCGCCCCTCATCTGCCTGCCGGCATCTTCTCCCCGTATAGTGACGGGGAGAAGGCGCTGGCCGCGACCTTGGCTCCCTTTCTGCAACGCTGGAGAGTGGCGAAATCCTGTGCCAAGGCGTTCCTTTTCCCCGTCACTTTACGGGGCGAAGTGCCCGGCAGGGCGATGAGGGGCAGCGCACACCTGGCGCGATTGCCCTGGTCGGAATCCGTGGCGCGGTTGCACGGATCGCCAAGACCGCCTAACAGAAAGTCGATTGTAAACCTTCGCAGGTGCGAAATCCGCATGAACCTTCTCAAGCTTGTCGCGCTCGACGATCAGGATCTGAGCATCGTCTCGGCCCATGTCCAGGACGCCGTGCTGAAGGTCGGCGATCTCGAATACATGCCGGCGGTCAAGCGCTTCGTGATGACGATGAACCGCTTCGTCTGGGAGGCGAAACCGGGCCTGTTCCGCCAGCACAATGAGCGGCGGCAAAGCGTGCTGCATTTCGACCGGGTGCTGGGCGCCAAGACCAGCGGCATTGCCCGCGACACGCCGGATGAGGTGCTGTCGCTGCTGGCGATCAGCTTCCTCGCGCTCGACAAGCCGGCCGGCATTGTCGAGCTGATCTTTTCAGGCGGCGGCGCGATCATGCTCGATGTCGAGTGCATCGAGGCACGGCTCGCTGACATTGGCGGCGCATGGGAAGCGACGTCACGCCCCTTCCACAGAGCCTGAGCAGCACAAGATGGCCATCACCCTTCGTCTGTCCGATGCCGATTTCGAGCAGCGTTTTGCCGCGTTCCTTTTGACCAAGCGCGAAGTCTCGGCGGACGTCGACGCCGTGGTGCGCGCGATCATCGCGCGGGTGCGCGCCGAGGGCGACGCGGCGCTCATCGAGTATACGCAGAAATTCGAAAAGGCCGATCTGAAAGACCTCGGCATAGCCGTGTCGCAAGACGACATCGCCAAGGCCTACGATGCGGCCGACCCGCAGACGATCGAGGCGCTTAAATTCGCCCGTGATCGGATCCGCTCCCACCACGAGCGGCAGCGGCCAAAGGACGACCGCTATACGGACGCAATCGGCGTCGAGCTCGGCTCGCGCTGGACGGCGATCGAGGCGGTCGGGCTCTATGTGCCGGGCGGCACGGCGAGCTATCCAAGCTCGGTGCTGATGAGTGCCGTACCGGCCAAGGTCGCCGGCGTCGAGCGCATCGTCATGGCGGTGCCGGCGCCCGGCGGCATCATCAATCCGCTGGTGCTGGTGGCGGCGGATCTGACCGGCATATCCGAAATCTACCGTGTCGGCGGCGCGCAGGCGATCGCGGCGCTGGCCTATGGCACCGAGACGATAAAGCCGGTCGCCAAGATCGTCGGCCCCGGCAATGCCTATGTCGCCGCGGCCAAGCGCCAGGTGTTCGGCACGGTCGGCATCGACATGATCGCCGGGCCTTCGGAAGTGCTTATCGTTGCCGACGGCAGCAACGATCCGGACTGGATCGCAGCCGACCTGCTTGCCCAGGCCGAGCATGACGTGTCGGCGCAGTCGATCCTGATCACCGACGATCCCGCCTTCGGCGCGGCGGTCGAACAGGCGGTCGAACGCCAGTTGAAAAACCTGTCGCGCGCCGAGACGGCGGCGGCGAGCTGGCGCGATTTCGGCGCCGTCATCCTTGTTCCGCGAATCGAGGCAGCACCGCCGCTGGTCGACCGCATCGCGGCCGAACATGTCGAGCTTGCCATCGACGAGCCAGAAGCCTTCCTGGCGCGGATGCGCAATGCCGGTGCCGTCTTTCTCGGCCGCCACACGCCGGAAGCCATCGGCGACTATGTCGGCGGCTCCAACCATGTGCTGCCGACGGCGCGCTCGGCGCGCTTCTCGTCCGGGCTTTCGGTGCTCGATTTCGTCAAGCGCACCTCAATCCTGAAGCTCGGGCCGGAGCAATTGCGGGCGCTGGCGCCGGCGGCCATCGCGCTGGCCAAGGCGGAAGGCCTCGACGCGCATGGACGCTCCGTCGCCATACGGCTGAATATGTAGACTGACATGGCGGACTACGATCGAACCCCTGCCAGGCTGATCGATGTCGAACTCGACGAATCGATCGGCCGTTCGACGCCCGATGTCGAGCATGAGCGGGCGGTGGCGATCTTCGACCTGATCGAGGAAAACAGCTTCCAGCCGGTCAATGACGACGGCGCCGGACCCTACCGGCTAAAACTGTCGCTGGCCGAATCCCGCCTGGTCTTCGCGGTGACGCGTGAGGACGGCGCTGCGGTGGTCACCCATATCCTGTCGCTGACGCCGCTCAGGCGCATCGTCAAGGACTACTACATGATCTGCGAAAGCTACTACGACGCCATCCGCACCTCGACTCCCAGCCAGATCGAGGCGATCGATATGGGCCGGCGCGGGCTGCACAATGAAGGCTCGCAGACGTTGATGGACCGGTTGGCCGGCAAGATCGATATCGATTTCGATACGGCGCGCCGGCTGTTCACGCTGGTCTGCGTGCTGCACTGGCGAGGCTGAGCTGCCAGCCCCTCTGCCCCGCTCGATCCTGTTTTTCTGCGGCATGAACGCGGTGCGCTCGCCGATGGCCGAACTGCTGGCGCGCCAGGTGCTTCCGGCGACAACTTTCGTGGCGTCGGCCGGGGTGCGCGGCGGCGAACGCGACCCGTTCGTCGACGCCGTGCTGGCCGAGGACCGGCTTTCGCTGGGCGAACGGCACCCAAGGACACTGGACGATCTCGAGGACGACTATTTCGACCTGATCGTCACGCTATCGCCGGAAGCCCATCACACCGCGCTCGAGCTTACCCGCTCGCTTGCCGTCGACGTCGAATATTGGCCGATGCCGGACCCGACAGACGTCGGCGGCACGCGCGAGCAGATCATGGCCGCCTATCGCGAGGTGCGCGAACGGCTGAAGGCGCGGATCGGCCGCCGTTTTGTGGCGCCGGAAGGCAAAAAACCGCGCTGATTAAGCATGTTCACAAGCGCACGATTATCATATAGGTTCCGCGCAAATTCCGGCCGGCGCGCTGGGAATCCCATCCAAGCAAAGGTATCGAATGCCGAAGGAAGAAGTCCTCGAGTTTCCGGGTGTCGTCACGGAATTGTTGCCCAACGCGATGTTCAGGGTGAAGCTCGAAAACGAACACGAAATCATCGCCCACACGGCCGGCCGCATGCGCAAGAACCGCATCCGCGTGCTGACCGGCGACAAGGTCCTGGTCGAGATGACACCTTACGACCTGACCAAGGGCCGCATCACCTACCGTTTCAAGTAAGATCGTCAGAGTTCGGTCGGGATCGCGATGAGCATTTTGCAGAAGCTCGTGCTTGCCTCGGGTTCGCCGCGCCGGATCGAACTGTTGCAGCAGGCCGGCATCGAGCCGGACCGCGTGCTGCCGGCCGGTGTCGACGAGACGCCGCTGCGCGCCGAGCATCCGCGCTCGCTGGCCAAGCGCCTTTCGAAGGAAAAGGCCGAGAAGGCGCTGGCCTCGCTGCAGGCGGAAGACGACTATGTGCCGAGCTTCGTGCTGGCCGCCGACACGGTGGTCGCCGTCGGCCGGCGCGTCCTGCCCAAGGCCGAAACGTTCGACGACGTCGCCAATTGCCTCGGCCTGCTGTCAGGTCGTTCGCACCGGGTTTATTCCGGCATCTGCCTGATCACGCCGGGCGGCAAGCTGCGCCAGCGGCTGATCGAGACCAGGGTGCGTTTCAAGCGGCTGCCGCGCGCCGAGATCGACGCCTATGTCGCCTCGGGAGAATGGCGCGGCAAGGCCGGCGGCTATGCCGTCCAGGGCCTGGCCGGCGCTTTTGTCGTCAAGCTTGTCGGCTCCTACACCAATGTCGTCGGCCTGCCGCTCTATGAGACGGTGGCGCTGCTGACCGGCGAGGGTTTCAAGGTGCATGCCAAATGGCAGTCAGCTCGGCCATGAGTTCGGGGCGGCTATGAGCTCGGACGACAAGGTCACGCCGCTGCGCCCCAAGCGGCCCTGCCCCGAGTGCGGCAAGCCGTCGGCACGTGAGACCTACCCGTTCTGCTCCGTGCGCTGCAAGGACATCGACCTCAACCGCTGGCTCAAGGGCGCCTATGTCATTCCGGCCCGCGACGACGAGGACGAAACGGACAACGATCCTCCCAAATGAGGCTGTTCAGAGCAGCCTGCGGGCCTCGACCGCGTCCCGTGAATCCGCCCGTCGAGCAACTGCTGGTTTCCCGCTTGAAATCAGCGCTTAAGCGCTGGACAGGCCGGATTCCCGTGCTATAACCCACCCGCTTTCAAGGGGCGCCTGCGGCGCTTTCAAGAAATCCGGCGTGCAGAACTGCCCGCGTGCCGGAACAGGCCCAGATAGCTCAGTTGGTAGAGCAGCGGACTGAAAATCCGCGTGTCGGTGGTTCGAATCCGCCTCTGGGCACCATCCCCTCTTCTCCCGACAGTCTCTTTCGCCGAAGCATTTACGCTTTCGTATCTGCAACTATCTGAGATGCTTGGCGATTTTGGCGCGCAAGGCGCGGTTGGTCGGGTTTTGTGGAATTTCGGCGTAGTTGGTCCAACGAGGCGGAGGGCTGGTATTTTCGCTGGTATTGGAGATCCTGATGGTATCGATGCAGCCAAATGGAGGTCCCGAAAATGGCCCTTTCCGACGTGAAATGCCGAAATGCCCGACCCGCTTCCAAGCTCGTGAAATTGACTGACGGGGGCGGGCTCCAGCTTTGGGTGCAGCCTACTGGATCTCGCCTATGGCGCCTCGCCTACCGTTTTGGCGGCAAGCAGAAGCTTCTGGCGTTGGGCAGCTATCCCCTCATCTCCCTCGCTGAGGCACGCGAAGCGCGCGATACCGCCAAACGTCTCCTCCTACGTGGCATCGACCCCGCACAAGAGCGTAAGTTGCAAAAGGCTTCGGCA
The DNA here is from genome assembly GCF_055901575.1 of Mesorhizobium sp. WSM4842. Taxonomy (NCBI): domain Bacteria; kingdom Pseudomonadati; phylum Pseudomonadota; class Alphaproteobacteria; order Hyphomicrobiales; family Phyllobacteriaceae; genus Mesorhizobium; species Mesorhizobium sp. WSM4842. The sequence goes on along the minus strand of NZ_CM148372.1, from coordinate 2,645,882 downwards.
GAGGACACCTTTCGCTTAATCGCGGATGACTATGTCGACAAGCTGAAGAAGGAGGGACGTGCCGACCGGACCATCACCAAAGTCAAATGGTTGCTCGACTTTGCCCATCCAGCGTTTGGGGACAAAAGCGTTCGGGAGATTGATCCGGCTACAATTCTTGCCGCTCTCCGCAGCGTGGAGGTTCGCGGTCGATACGAGTCGGCCAGGCGACTGCGCTCCACCATCGGCAGCGTGTTTCGATATGCAATCGCAACCGCACGCGCCGATGCAGATCCGACAATCGCCCTAAGGGGGGCACTTGTCGGTCCGACGGTCACGCCGCGTGCCGCGGTTACCGATCCCAGGGCCTTAGGAGGCTTGCTGAGGGCGATCAATGCATTTGACGGACAGCCTACAACCCGAGCCGCCCTGAAGCTGATGGCCCTGCTGTTTCCCCGCCCCGGCGAGCTGCGCGCGGCCCGATGGGACGAGTTCGATTTCGAAAGCTCGGTGTGGAGCATCCCTGAAGGGCGCATGAAGATGAGACGGCCGCACCGCGTACCTCTTTCCAGGCAGGCCGTCGGGGTCCTAACCTCACTTAGAGAAATCTCTGGTGGTGAAGCGCTGTTGTTTCCTAGTGTTCGATCGGGCTCGCGTCCGATTTCCGACAACACGCTTAACGCTGCCCTTCGCCGTATGGGGTACGGCAAGGAAGAAGCTACCGCACACGGTTTTCGAGCAACGGCATCAACTCTGCTAAACGAATGCGGAAAATGGCATCCCGACGCCATAGAGCGGCAGCTGGCCCATATTGAGAACAACGACGTTCGTCGCGCCTACGCCCGGGCAGAGCACTGGGAAGAGCGCGTCAAGATGATGCAATGGTGGGCCGATTATCTGGACGAGCTCGAGAGCAAAAACCAGCGCGTGATCCCAATCGGGGGACGCGGCGAATCCGCCATCCACACACCATCGCGAGAATTCACTTTGAACCCAACATCCACGGTTCACCAAGCGCCGAGGTCTCCCAGCTCCCAAAAATCATGCTGATGTCGGAAAACGCCGGAACTGAGGACTAAGTGGTAGGCCCGGAGGGTTAGCGGGTGGTTCACCAGTCGTCCGTGAAGAACGCGGAACGCTTTGATTTAATTTAAGATTTTCGCCTGAATTTGGGTTTCGTTTTGCCGGAAATCGTGGCTTTGGGCGGCGATTTCCGGCAAAATGTTTGCATCTGCGTTGCGTGATTCGATGGCGTTTCGACCGGAGAGGGGAAGCAAGCGATGCGGCCGAAGGAACGGCGAGACAGTGGCCAGGCGGACCTGTTGCGGTCCCGGCTCGACCAGATCCTGAACATGGAACATGCACTGGTGAAGCTGGCGACGGCGATCGACTGGCGCTGCCTGGAAGAGAAGCTCGGCGAGGTCTACGACGATGGCCCCGGCCGGCCGCCGCTGCCGACGCGGCTGATGGCGGGGCTGGCGATCCTGAAGTCGATGCACAACCTGTCCGATGAAGGGCTGTGCGAGCGCTGGCTGGAAAACCCCTATTATCAGCTGTTCTGCGGCGAGGAGTTCTTCCAGCACCGCCTGGTCTTCGACCGCACCTCGCTGACGCGCTGGCGCCTGCGCATGGGCGAGGAGCGGCTGACGGCGCTGCTGCAGGAGAGCCTGGCGGCGGCGACCCGGCTGGGGGCGGCCAAGCCGGCCGACTTCCGCGCGGTGATCGTCGACACCACCGTGCAGGAGAAGGCGATCACCTTTCCGACCGACGCCAAGCTGATGCATCGCGCCCGCGAGCGGCTGGTCAAGCTGGCCGGGAAGCACGGCATCCGCCTGCGCCAGTCCTATGCGCGGGTCGGCAAGATCGCGCTGATCAAGCATCAGCGTTATGCCCACGCCAAGCAGTTCAGGCGGGCCAACCGGCAGCTCAAGCGGCTGCGCACCATGCTGGGCGCGGTGATCCGCGACATCACCCGCAAGATCGCCGGGCGGCCGGAGCTGATGGCGCCCTTCGGTCTGCCGCTGTCGCTGGCCCGCCGCGTCAGGGACCAGCGCCAGCGTGAACGCGGCAGGAAGGTCTACTCCCTGCACGCTCCCGAGGTCGAATGCATCGGCAAGGGCAAGGCCCACAAGCCCTATGAATTCGGCGTCAAGGTCTCGGTCGCCACGCCGCTCTATCGCAGCCGCGGCGGCCAGTTCGTCGCCCATATCAAGGCGATGCCCGGCAATCCCTATGACGGCCACACGCTGGCCACCGTCATCCCCGCGATCGAGACCTCGATCGGAGCCAACCTCACCAAGATCGTCGCCGATGCCGGCTACCGCGGCCACAACGCCCCGAAGGACAAGACGTTCAAGGTCCATGTCGCCGGCTACAAGCGCGGCCTCACCAAGGCCGTCAAACGGGCGCTGCGACGCCGGGCCGCCGTCGAACCCGTCATCGGCCATCTCAAGAACGACCACCGCATGGGGCGCAACTTCCTGGCCTTCTCCGAAGGCGACGCCAACAACGCCGTGCTCGCCGCCGTCGGCTACAACTTCAGCCTCCTGCTCAACTGGCTGAGGCTTTTGTGTGCCTTCTTCCTGACGCTGCTCGCAGCCACCGCAAAGCCGCCACTGCGGCCCCGATCAGCCTGAACTCCGCCCCTCAGTTGGGACAAAGCGCTCCAACGCAGATCACTTTCAAGGTTGACGCGAAAATCGCTTTCTTCACGGACGACTCACCAAGCCCATGCCGCTCGATAGCGCCTGGCTAGCCGCCTGCTCGCTCGCTTCGGCGCCACCAGCCTTGAATGCCTTGTTGACGACCTCGGTTGCGGTAGCAACCTCTTGCTCGTTCTTGGCAACGCTGGCCGTGGCTCGCAGAAGCATGGCGGATAGGTCGACCGTCTGCGTAAGACCAGAGCGCGTGTCTGTTGCGATCTGATTTAGCTGGTCGAGCGATCTTGTTGAACGCCCGCTAACCAAAGCGGAGGCGGCAATCTTGCCAGCCGTCGTCCACGCGTCGGCATAGTCCTTGATCTTGTCGACGGCAAAGTCGCCGGCAACCTGCCGCGCGCGTCTTGAGGCTGTCAAGTCCGGCTACCGAACAGCCGCCAAGTTCAGCCCATCGCTGAGCTTCTTGTTTGTCTCCTTGAACTGCTTTTGGATGTCCGTAAGCTGCTTTTGGCCGTGGAATTGGCTTTTGTAAGCGCGCGTTCGAACTTGGCCGTGGAAGCTTTCAGGCTAACTATTAGCCGCTCTAAGTCAGTCGCCATATGCGGCCCCGAAGGCATGCGGTGACGTTCCGGCCCGGCGGCAGGTTGGGTAGTCATCAGATGTTTTCCTCAAGAAAAAAAAAGGGATGCGATAAGTCAGACTTACTGATTTATCGGTCAGAGACCATTATTTAAAACAAGACGTTACTGGCCGTTTACTGAAAGACAGAGTTTGCATAGAAAAGAGGCAGACGGCATGTGATTCGCCGTCTGCCTCTGTCTGTTGCGTACTCGCGGTCGTGTGGTGCCGAGTGGACGAACAAAGACCGCGAGTCCGCTCCTTGGCAGGTCGGTAGCTAGCGTCCTGAGGCTTACTTGGCAAGCCGCAGGAGCTACGAAATGGTCAGACATCCTCTCAAGCGCTACCATTCTCAATTGCTCCGCAACACGCTCGAAAGGAGCAATTCCAAATGACAGACGTGCAGGTTACTTGTATCAACAAAGTTCCACGTGAGGACAAACACGAGGGTATTACGCACCTCGGCAACTCCACCGGCAAATGGACCAGATCTCAGGTAATCCAGTGGATCGAGGATGGCACCAACACATTCTACACGATGGTTGGTGGCAAACGCGCTAACGTCGGTGTGGTCAATGGACCGAATGGCAAATACGTCCGCACTCATGCTGACGGGACGTACAACGATAACTTGTTGGCGCTCACTGAGTGTTAGTAAGGAAATAGTCAAAGTACGCGCTGCCGGACTGCTTGGGCCGGCAGCGCAACTAATCATTTTTGCGCAGATCGGATACGACTGATGCCGTCATTTATTGCCTCATATGACCTCAAAGAGACCAAACCCGCTCCCCATGGCGAATTCATCAATCAGGCGATCAACCGCGGTTGGAAGATCGAAATATGGGGAGGCAGGACCAAAAAGTGGTACCGCCTGCCCAATACAACACTTATCGGTGACTTCTTAACAATCCAGGCCGCCCAAGAGGCATTTGATGCAGCAAGAGTAGCCGCTAGCCAAAAGCTAAAAATACCTGTTGTCGTCGAGAAGCACATTGTCGCCGAGTATTCTTCGGCGAAATTCACCTCCAACGAAAATCACGGTTAGCCGGTGGAGGTCTCTTGACCTTAAATCTCCACGGTACGCAGTGGCAGCTACTCGTCGGCCACTAGTCCCGCCTGGAGAAGGCGCCGAAACCCAACGGTAAGCGGGTTGCTTTGCCCGCGGATGCGATGCAGGGCTGCCAACTGATGTCGGCAGCCCTATCCGTCTTCGGCGACCCGCCCTTGGGCTTCCATCGCGCTTGACATCGGATGTCACGCAGCCTCATCGCCGCCTCGGCAACGCGGGTACTGGCAGCTAGAGCGTGAGATTGCGCGCGGGAGAGGCTGGCCGAAGTGGCGTCGCCGTACGCCCCCCCACAGAACCAGGCTGGTCTCGATCAGCCCCGCCTGAGACTGGTTTGTCGTCGTGCCCGCCGAAGATGTAGTCGCAGTGGCGCGCTGTTTCATAGCTCGCACGATTTCCACGGCTCGCGCCGTGAGCGGCACACGATGTTCGATGCCGCCCTTCATCCGTTCGGCAGGAACAACCCACAGCGCAGCATTCGAATCGATCTCTGCGAATGTGGCTCGCCGAGCCTCTCCGGAAGGCGCCACGGTAAGGATAATAAGCTCCACTGCCCTGGCCGCTACGCCCATCGACTCACGAAGCTTCGACATCAACGTTGTCGCATCATAGGTATGCGAGCGCAGCATGACGGCCGCGTTGGAGTTTCTTCCGCGCGGGCATCACCTTGTCTAGAAGACCCAGCCAGCGCGCCGGGTTGCCGGCCGTACGCCAGTCGTGGGCGCCTAAATTGAGAAAAAGGCGGAGAGGCGGGCACTCCTTCCGCTGTCGATGGAAGGATTGAAATCTTCAACAACCCCTCCCTTCGGCAGTCGACCTTGACTATATGGGCTCCACTCCGCTCTTCACGACCGTGCTCTCGCCGAGGAGCTTGGTGAGGCATGCTCAACCGATCCGGTTTATGATATCTCTTGTTCACGCGCACGGCGGAACAAAATGCTCCAAGACGGTCCATGTACAGGGTATTTATCTAAGCATTGCAGCAGTTTCACCGACAATGTGCCGATCAGGCTAGCCAGCGATTTGACAGGCCCTGGATATACGCCGCTCACGGCAGCCCACGCTCAAATCCTATCTCGAGCCGCTCGACCCCGGTAGGGTTGGTTGCACTCGTAGTTGGGTGCAGTCTCTGGGTATTGGCTCAATAGCTGCCATCCGCCAATTTCTTGCGCCGTAGACAGCACGTCCGCCTTGTATCACCATGGCCTCGTGGTCGATTATTTCGGCGGCGATATGCCGATTCATGCTTACGGCATCGGAGCCTTCCGATTCTGGCCCAAACGCGACGACAGTAGTGGCTCGCTCACCGCCAGCCCCCCAAAGCCGTCCGCCTGTCCCACTTCTCGCTTTCTGCCGTGATCACACCTTGACACATTGCTGCCAGTTTATGCCGAACGAACGAGTCAGGCCGCTTCCGCTTACCGAGGCTCTTCTTATTTTAGCCCAACACGATCTCCTCGCTACGAATTGGCAACTAGGATGTGGCTTTGCGCTTCGATACCAACACGCCTGGATTACCAGGACCGAGGCAGCGTCCATGAAGAGTGACGCAATCTCGTATGCCCCACGAGGACTGTCTCGTGAGGAAGCGGCTCGTTACATCGGTGTCGGATCGACGCTTTTTGACGAGATGGTCGCCGATGGGCGGATGCCCCAGCCCAAGCGCATCAACAGCCGCGCTGTCTGGGATCGTGTAGCCCTGGATATTGCTTTCACCTCGTTGCCGGACAAAAATAGCGGCCTTCAAGAGCTGTTGGAACGAAGCAAACGGGACGTAGAAAAAAGATAGCAATTACGCTTGTTGCGTATACGCTGCAGACGTAGTACGATGATAGCCCGTGCGGAAGGCATGACGTGAACGAGAATGAGAAACTTGCGCAAGACGTGAAAGCATGGCGGGCCAAGGAAGGGTTCACTGCCGCAGCCGCGGCAAAGGTGCTGGGAATACCGAAGCGCACCTTTGAAGGCATAGAGCAAGGAAGAGGCTTTCCTTACCCGGTGCTCCTGCGCGTTGCCATCGAACGCGAAACCCGTTCGCTAGGGGCAAATCTGAAAGGGTCCTGAAAGGAGCATTTGATGGCTCGCCCATTTAAGGACGCCAGTTACCCTGGGGTATCTTCGCGCTTCAAGAACGGCAAGCTAATCTATCGCTACCGCGCAAAGGGCATGCCTGAAATCCGGCTCCCCGGTAAGCCCGGAGATCCCGAGTTCGAGGTGGCTTACGAGAAAGCCACGCAGGGCCAACACAAGAAGGCAGCCATCATTGATTTGCCCGGTCGGGCACTACCAAAGACTTTTGGCCATGCCGCGCGTCGGCTTGAAACGACAATGGAGTGGCTAGATTTTGATGAAGCGACGCAGCGGAAGAATGCGCGACTGATCGAGCGTTTTCTCAATCTACGGATTGATCCCAACTACCCACTCACCTGGGGCGATACTCCTGTCGAACATCTCGATGCGGATCGGCTTCGCGCCATAATTGAAGGCATCTTCAGAACGAACCGTACGGTCGCCAAACACATGCTGGTGGCCATCAAGAAGCTTGTATGGGTCGCGACCGACATCGAAAAATGGATAAAACCGCACGACGATCCCTCGTTGTCCATCCGCGTGCGAGTGCCGAAATCGACCAGGAACCCGGCCTGGCCGATCGCGATGCGCGAAAGGTTCGAGGAGCGACACCCCATCGGCACAGCCGCACGAACCTGCTATGCACTCGGCTTCTGGCTTGGAAATCGCCGCGGCGATATCGCTGCTCTTGCGTGGGATGATCTTTTAACCGAAGAGATCGAACTGTTCGATGGCTCACTGGTGCTAGTCGAGGCCTTTCATTTCCGACAGAAGAAGAACCGCAACCGCCATGGCGGGCGCGAGATGTTCATTCCAGTCGTAGACAAGCTAGCAGCGGCCTTGGAGCCGCTTGATCGCTCGCAAGGCGGCTCCGTCTTAAAAAACGCGTATAGCAGGTCATTTTCGGAAAAGAGCCTGACGGGCATGATGCAGCACTGGACGCGGCAGGCGGGAATTCCTAGCGGCTACACGCTCCATGGTCTGCGCCGCACCTTCGGCACTTACCTCGCTGAATGCAACATCCAAGCGCGGGCCATCATGGAGGCTATGGGCCATTCCTCCATGGCGGTAACGGATGACTACGTGCGCGAGGCTAACAAGAAGCGGATCGCGGTTGATATTGCTCGTGCCATCAACGAGCGCGAGGCCAAACGCGACGCCATGAAGCGGCGGGCAAACCTCCGCATCGTCAGATGATCAAATCGAGTCGGAACAAACCGGGACCGCGGTCTCTTTGGGCCCATAATGGGCCCAAAACGTTTTGGGCCGTGGGCAGTTTTTGTCAATAAAATCAATGATTATGGTGGGCCCGGAGGGACTCGAACCCCCAACCAAGCGGTTATGAGCCGCCGGCTCTAACCATTGAGCTACAGGCCCCACACGCGGCTGGATTAATGTTTTTCCCCGAATCGCACAAGGCTTTCCGAACTGGCTGGCCGAGATCGTCCAAATCAGCCCATATTCAGACATTAGAGCGATGTGCGTCCACTTAGACGCGCGAAGCTCTAACGCTTTGAATCTACGCATCGTGCTTCCCGAAATCGATTCCGATTCTTGGGCCGATGCGGTAGTCGACAGCGCCACTGGATCGCAGACCGAGGAGATTTTTATGACCAGACATCTTTTGCCCTTGGCGCTCGCCGCCGCAATCGCGTTCCCGACGATGGCCGGCGCGACCGATTCGCCGCCCCCGCCCCGTATCGTCGTCACCGGCGAAGGCGAAGCGACCGCGGCCCCCGATCTGGCGCTGCTGACGCTCAGCGTCATGCGCGAGGCCAAGACCGCGCGTGCCGCGCTCGATGCCAACAACGACGCCATGGCCTCCGTGATCGCCGCTATGAAGTCGGCTGGCATCAAGGAGCGCGACCTGCAGACAGCCGGCATCCAGATCAGCCCGCGCTACAACTACACCAACAAGCCGGACGGCAGCCAGGAAGCCGAACTCATCGCCTACCAGGTGACCAACACGCTTTCGGTGCGCATCCGCGACATCGACAAAACCGGCGAGATTCTCGACAAGGCGGTATCGCTCGGCGTCAACCAGGGCGGCGGCATCTCGTTTTCCAACGAGGATCCGGCTGCAACTCTCACCGAAGCCCGCAAGAAGGCAGTCGCCGACGCCATGGCCAAGGCAAAGACGCTGGCTGAAGCCGCCGACGTCAGCATCGGGCGGGTGCTGGAAATCACCGACCAGAATGTCGCGCCGCCGCCGATACCGATGAACGCCAAGGCCTTCGACGCGGCCCGCGAATCGGTCCCGCTGCAGGCCGGCGAGAATTCCTACACGGTGCAGGTCACTGTCACTTTCGAGTTGAAGTGACCGCCGCCTGCGGTTCAGCCTTTGCTGCATCAAAAAAACCCCGGAGGACTGGTCCTCCGGGGTTTTTTCCGAACCACACCCTTCCTCCCGGAAAGGCTCTACTACTCCAGGCCGCTGCCGGTCGGCAACGTGCCGTTTGCCGGCAGATGAATGATTACCGGTAGATGACCGGGCAGCCGCGCTCGTTGGCGAACACGATCATCACGCGGTCGCCGTACTGGCGGCCCGCGACTTTCACCGTCCGGCGGCTGACGTCGACAATACGGGCGCGGCGCAGACCCAAGCGCTCTGCCTTATTGAGGGCACGGTATGGCGAGCAGGACCGGCGCCAGTCGCGTTCGCGGCGGCGTTCGCGGTAGAAATCATCGTCGTCGCCCGTATAGACGCCGACGCGCGGATCGTCGTTATTGCCGAAGCCGAGATAGATGCTGTCTGCCTGGGCAGTGGCGGGGATAGCGGCAAGCGTGCCGAGGCCGATAAGCGCCGAAAGGGCCGCCGTCTTGATCGTGTTGAACATTGTCTTCTCTCCTTGTTCAGGGCATCCGCCTGTCTTGATCAAACTGGTGTGTCTTGATCGAACCGATGTGTCTTGGTCGAACCGATGGGGAGGAGAATGCGCCTGCGTATCTGAACTTTTTACGAACCAGCCGTTCATATTGGGTTCATGTGGCAACAAGAGGTAATTTCGCAGTTTTCTCCGCTTTCCGGTTCTGAACAACTTTCCGGTTCTGAACAACTGGCCGGTTCTGAACAATCTGGATAGAAAACGCCCTGTCGCGCAGCCGGTTCCGGGTCCTGGCTCAAGGCTCCCCTAAGGCTCGTCGTCCAGCATGTGCTCGAAATAGTCGTCCGGCTCGGCAAGATCGGTCTCGCTGGCGCTGACCCGGCCGCGCATCGAGATGCCGGCCTCATGCACCGTCTCGGCACTCCCCGACACCAGCCTGTGCCACCAGTAGAGATCGTGGCCCTCGGCGACCAGTCGATAGGCGCAGGTCTTGGGCAGCCAGCTGATGGTGCGCACATTCTGCGGCGTCAGCCCGACGCAGTCCGGAACGCGCGCCAGCCGGTTGGCATAGTCCGAACAGCGGCACGTTTCGGCGTCGAACAGCCGGCAGCCGACGCTCGTCCAGTAGATCTCGCCGGTGTCTTCGTCCTCGAGTTTCGACAGGCAGCATTTGCCGCAGCCGTCGCAAAGCGATTCCCACTCGGCCGGGGTCATCGCTTCGAGCGTCTTGGTTTTCCAGAACGGCGTTTCCATTGACGGCATGTGGCCCCCGCCGGCGTCAAGGTCAAGCACCGCGGCGACGCAAACCCCGCCGGCACCATAGGCCGGCACCATAGGAATGACACGAAGTCGCCTTCAAAACGCCGGCCAATCGCCCTTCGTGGCCGTTAATGCCTGCTAACCGGAACCAATCCGGTTGATGAACAGTTTGGGCCGGGATGGGACGCCAAAGGAGGATTTCTAATGAAACGCCAACCACGGATTCTGGCAGGCACGGCACTTGGCCTGTTGATGGCGTCCGCGCCGTTGGGCGCATTCCCGCTGCAGGGCGGCGCCGCGTTCGGCCCACTGCAGCGTACCGCAACGCCCTTGATCCTGGCGCAATCGAATTGCCCCGAAGGCGAGTCGGCGGAAGGCTGCGCAGAGCAGGCAGAACCTGGGCAGAAGCCCCGCAAGAAGCGCGAGCGGCAGACTGAATCGGCTCCTGCGGAACAGGCCGCGCCTTCCGGCGACGAGCAGCAGGGCAATCAACGAAGGAAGAAGCGCGAGCAGCAACAGCAGACAGAATCAGCCCCTGCCGAGCAGGCGGCCCCGGCCGAAGAGCAAAAACCGCGCAGAAAGAAGCGCGACCAACAGCAGATCGAAGCAGCCCCTGCCGAACAGGCCGCCCCGGCTGAAGAGCAAAAACCGCGCAGGAAGAAGCGCGACCAGCAACAGCAGATCGAAACGGCACCTTCCGAAGAGCCTGCCGGACAGGCGGCGCAAGGCGAGAAGGCCGCACCTGCAAATGACAACGAGCAGGTCAAGCCGCGCAAGAAGCGGAACCAGGATCAGCAGATCGAGGCTGCGCCAGCCGAACAGCCAGCCAGGAAGGAAACGCCCGCCGGCGAGCAGGGCGAGCCGCTTCCGACCGACCAGCAAGCGGCTCCGGCTGAGGGCGAAAAGCCCCGGGAGCAGGCTAAGGAACGTCGCAAGAAGCCTATCGGCGAACAGCCGGTGACGGAAGAGCAGCCCACAACCAGCGAACAGCCCGCCGAGGACCAACAGGCCGCGCCCGCCGAAGGGGAAGGTCCGGCCCAGGGCGAGGCTCCCGTGTTCGACAGCCAGAAGGATGCCAGGCGCAAGCGCAAGGGCGGCAGGGACAACGCGCAAGAGACGGTCGGCCAGGACGCGGGTGGTCAGCCCACCCAGCAGAACGGCGAGCAGGCGGAGGCCCCGAAGCCGGCTCCGGTCGACCAGGGACCGCCGCCCACCGACGACAGGACGGCCCAGCAGGCGATCAAGCTTGAGAGGATGGTTCCGGTGACGGAGGAAAAGGGCAAACGCGTCGAGCGTGTGCCCGACGTCGAGGACATTCGCCGCCGTCCCCGTCCGCAAGGGGTCGACGTCGTCAGGGAACTCGGCGACCGCGTTATCCTCCAGTTCAACAACCAGACGATCGTGGAAAGCGACGATACCCCGCGCATGCGCCGTGGCGCGAGGAACGTCTACTATGAGGAGCTGTCGGGCGATCGCACCCGGGAAATCGTCGAGCGTGACAACGGAATCCAGATCGTCACCATCCGCAACCGCTACGGCGACGTCATCCAGCGTTCACGCATCGCGCCCGACGGACGCGAATATGTGCTGAGCTATGTCGACGAGCGGTATTATGAGGACTATGGCGACTGGCGTGATCCGGGTGACGACCTGCCGCCGATTCGGATCGACATTTCGCGCGAGGAGTACATTTTGGATTCCGAAGAGGTCGAGGATCCGGACGACTACTATACCTTCCTCGAACAGCCGCCGGTGGAAAGGGTTCAGCGCCTTTACTCGATCGACGAGGTCAAGCGCTCTGCCCGCGTCCGCGACATCGCCCGCCGCATCGACCTCGACACGCTGAACTTCGAATTCGGTTCAGCCTCGATCCCCGACACCGAGGTGCAGAAACTGGAAGGCGTCGCCAGCGCCATGGAGAAGCTGCTGGAGAAGAACCCGGCGGAAACCTTCCTGATCGAAGGCCATACCGATGCCGTCGGTAGGCCGGAGGCGAACCTCGCTCTGTCCGACCGTCGCGCGGAGGCGGTCGCCGAAGCCCTGACCAATGCCTTCAGCATCCCGCCGGAGAACCTGACGACACAGGGCTATGGCGAGGAGTATCTCAAGGTCGACACGTCGGAGCCTGAGCGCGAGAACCGTCGCGTCGCCATCCGCCGCATCACCTCGCTGGTGGCGCCGGTCGCCAGTGCGAATTAGGCCATGGTCCCGAACCGAAGGTCAGCGACGCAAGGCGGAAACCGGTTTTCGTAAAGACCATGGCCAGCTTAAAAGCAACGATTCCAGAAATCTGAACTGGTTTCTGGAATCTATACGGGAAGACGTAGCCCACCCCGGTTTCACCGGGATGGGCAATTTCCGGCAATGAGCCGAGGTTGAAGGAGAATGTAAGTCGCGATTTAACCAGGCATTGAATCGCGAGGTCGTCCACCCCAGATTCTGGCTAGGGCTTCCCTGCCCTGTCCCGACTCCAGCGGGACACATGAGCCCCGCCGGTACCCCTCGCCGGCGGGGTTTTTGTTTCCGGCTTCGGTGTTGAACTGAAGCCCGAACGGCGTCCGGTGCCCGTCAGTAGATACTTTTGATGTTGGTTTCCGAATTCGCAAACACCTCGTCGGGAACGAAGAAGTCACCGGCGAGCGGACCTGTCGCATCAGGCGCATAGATCGAAAAATCGCTGACGCCCTCGGCGCGCAGCACCTCCTCGTCGATGTAGAAATTGCCGGTCGCTTCGCGCGACGGCCTGAGCAGGATCGCATGCGCGGCATCGGCCATGATATCGGGCGAACGGCTCATCGCCGCCACTGTCGCCCCACCCAGAAGATTGCGCACCGCTGCCGTATCGATTGTCGAGATCGGCCACAGCGAATTGACGGCGATGCCGTCCCTGGCGAACTCCGCGCTCATGCCCAGCGTGCACATCGACATGCCGAATTTGGCCATCGTATAGGCGACATGGTTCTTGAACCATTTGGCCTTCATGTCGAGCGGCGGCGCCAGATTCAAGATGTGAGGATTGTCAGCCAACTTCAGGTGCGGAATGCACATTTTGGAAACCAGGAACGTGCCGCGGGTGTTGATCTGGTGCATCAGATCGTAGCGCTTCATATCGGTTTCCAGCGTGCCGGTGAGTTGGATGGCGCTGGCATTGTTGATGCAGATGTCGATGCCGCCGAATTTTTCGACGGTCCTGGCGACCGCCTCGGCCACCTGCCCCTCCTCGCGTATGTCGCACAACATCGGCAACGCCTTGCCGCCGGCCTGCTCGATCTCTTGCGCCGCAGTGTAGATCGTGCCCGGCAGCTTTGGATGCGGCTCGGCGGTCTTGGCCGCGATCGTCACATTGGCGCCGTCGCGCGCGGCGCGCAGCGCGATCGCCAGCCCGATGCCGCGCGACCCGCCGGAGATGAACAGCGTCTTTCCCTTGAGCGACATGTCTTGCGCCTCCCTTGCAAATCTGTTGGTCGCGATCCTTGCCCGCGCCGTCGCAGGATACAAGAGCGGGGAGCATCGAGAGATGGTGACGCTGCGGAGGCGCCACGAAAGCCATGGACTCAACGGAGGAGTAATATATATATTCTGTAAAAAGAGGTTGAATATAGAATGGCCCTGTCGATCAAGAACACGGAAGTCGAGCAATTGGCGCGGGAACTTGCCCGCCGCCGTCGCGTGTCGGTGACGGAAGCGATCCGTCAAAGCCTCGAGCGCGAGGTTGCGCGCGAGCGGCTTGTGCCGCGCGATGAGGCCGACGACCTTTTTCAGCGCCTGATGGCGATCGCCGAAAGAGCCGCGCAGGTACCGAAACGCCAAGATGCGATGACCGACGACGAAATCCTCGGCTACGACGAACTCGGAATCCCGACGCGATGATCATCGACTCCTCTGTCCTTGTCGCTATTTTGCGTACGGAACCAGGCTATGATCGTTTCGTGCTGGCGATTGCTCAGGCTGAGAGACGGCTGCTCGCGGCACCGACCCTGCTTGAGACGACGATGGTGCTAGTCGGCCGCTGGCAGGACGAGATCGTCGACCGCTTCGAAGCCTTTTTGCGCACCGCTTCGATCGAGACGATTCCTTTTACGGCCGACCACGCCGCTGTGGCCCGTCAGGCCTTCCTGCGCTATGGCAAGGGCCGACATCCGGCCGCTCTCAACTTCGGCGACTGCATCTCCTATGCCACGGCCCGTCTCGAAGCCATGCCACTGCTGTTCAAGGGCGACGATTTCCGGCTGACGGATATCGAACCGGCTGTGTAGTCCACCGTCAGACCAGCACCAGGCCTTGCCGCATGGCGATGGCGATCGCATCGGTGCGGTTGGCCGCACCTAGCTTGATCAGGATCGCCGCGACGTGGAACTTCGCCGTATGCACGGAAATGTTCAAGCGCCGCGCGATCACCTTGTTGGGCGCGCCCTCGGCCAAAAGCGCCAGCACTTCGCTCTCGCGCGGCGACAGCGCCGGCCGGCCGGCCCTGTCGTCGACCGGCTCCTCGTCGGAGAGATCGTCGTCATGGAAAGCGAAATCGTCATGCCGATCGGACAAGGGGCGGCCCTCGCCCGAGATCCGGTAGCCAGCCGCCGCCAGCCGCGCGGCGGCAGCGATCAGCAGATCGTCAGCTGCCGCCGGTAACACGGCAAACACGGTGTCGGCCGGCCGCTGCCGGCTCACTCGTTGGGACAAGAGCACCTGTGGTATCGCTGGATCAGTCACCCGGCCTTCCAGCCCCCTGCCTTCCAGGCTATTGTCATCGATGATCGCGACATCCGCTCTGTCGCCGCTATCGCTGCTGCCAGCCACAATCGGCAGCAGATCGTCAGTCGCGGCAAGGGCCGTGGACAGGTGTTCGGCACGCACGGCGTCATCGAGCGCGATCAGTACCGTCAGTCGCCGCCTCGTGATCCCGTGACTTGCCATCGATCTTCTCAGTTCAGCGGCTTTTCGCCGATGGTCAGCACGACATCGCGCTGCTCGCCGCCGCGTATCACGCCGAGCGTCACCGACGCGCCGGCGCTGTCCGGCCCGAGCCTGCGGATCAGCTCGCGCGGACCATGCGCGGCTTCGCCGTTCCACGACACGATGATGTCGCCAAGATGCAGGCCGGCCGCTTTCGCCGGGCCATTATCGTCGAGGCTCATCACCATCGCGCCATGCGTGTCGCCATTGCGGATCGGGTGCAGGCCGGCGCCGAGATAGCCGCGCGCGACATGGCCCTTCTCTCGTAGCGTCGTTACCGCCCGCTCGATAGTCTCGTAAGGCATGACCAGCGCCCGCCGGCGCGGGCCGAACAGCAGCATGCCGATCAGTGCGCCCTTGGCGTCGAGCACAGGGCCGCCCTCGAAACGGCCGCCGGCATTGACGGCCAGATTGATGCGCCGGTCGATCGTGCCGCCGCGCATCGAGCGCCAGGCCGGACCGACCTCACCGACCGTGCCGAATACGACGAGTCCCGCACCGTCGCCATTGCCGACGGCGATGGCCAGATTGCCCGGCCGCACCGTGCCTGCCTTGGCCAGCGGCGGCACGTCCGGCGCGCCGGTCGGCTTCAGAAGGGCCGTCCCAGTGGATGGATCGCGGCCGACCAGCTCAGCCTTCACCTTGTCGCCCGAAGAAAGCGTCAGCTCAATCTCCTCGCCGGCCTCCACCGCCTCCTCGGCAGCGACAAAATAGCCGTCGCGCCAGTGGAAGGCGGTCGCGGTGCGATGCTGATGCGTGGCGAAGCTCGCCGTCGCCGGCGCCGCTGCGGCCGCGATATCGGCGATGGCGTCGGAAAATGCTCTCAGATTGAAGTCGCTCATCTTGGGTCTCCTGGGTTTTTATCGCATCGGCCCGAAAGTCGGAAATCGATTTCCGGAGAGCACGATGCGAGAACTCAAAGTCTTAGAGCGCACTTGAGCGTCCAATGGACGGCCATCGCTCTAACCCAGATATCGCTCGGCAGCGCGTTGGCGGGTACTCGCCTGACGGCTAGTTGGGCGTTGGACTGGCCATCTGGTCAGGTCGCGGCCGATCCGGCCGCTCCGCACATATAGGCATCCTTTTTCTTGCTCTAAAGACACGGAGCCCTGCCATGTCCCTCCCCGCCCAGCAATTGCAGTTCGACGATGCGCTGCTCGATGATTATTCGGCAACGGTCGCTGATGCCGTGGACCGCATCGGTCCCGCCGTCTGCCGCATTGAGCGCATCGGTGGCGCCGGCGGCCAAGGCTCAGGCTTCGTCATCACGCCGGACGGGCTGGTCGTCACCAATTTCCACGTCGTCGGCGATGCCCGCAGCGTCCGCGTCACCATGCCGGACGGCGTCTCCAGAGAAGGCCGTGTTCTCGGCCGCGACCCCGACACCGACATCGCGCTGGTGCGTGCCGACGGCAGCTTTGCCGATATCGCTCCGCTCGGCGATTCCAAGCGCCTGCGGCGCGGCCAGATCGCCATTGCCATCGGCAACCCGCTCGGCTTCGAATGGACCGTCACATCAGGTGTCGTCTCGGCGCTCGGCCGCTCGATGCGTGCCTCCACCGGCCGGCTGATCGACGATGTCATCCAGACCGACGCAGCGCTCAACCCCGGCAATTCCGGCGGACCGCTGGTGTCGTCGGCGGCCGAGGTCATCGGCGTCAACACCGCTATGATCCACGGCGCGCAAGGCATCGCCTTCGCGGTTGCCTCCAACACCGCCAATTTCGTCATTTCGGAGATCATCCGCTTCGGCCGCGTCCGCCGCGCCTTCATCGGCGTCTCGGCCGACACGGCAAGCCTGCCGCGCCGCGCCGCCCTTCTGTCGCAGGTGTCGAGCAGCACGGCGGTGCGCCTGCGCAGCGTCGAGGCGAACAGCCCGGCGGCCAAGGCCGGCCTCAGAGAAGGCGACATCATCGCCGCCATCGACGGACGCCCGGTCACCGGCGTCGACGATCTGGTGCGCCTGCTCGACGCCGAGCGCATCGGCCGCGAGACGCTGTGCACGGTGGTGCGCCGCTCCGGCATTACTCAGGTCACGGTGATGCCGGTGGCGCGGACCTGACAACTATCGCGGCGCACAGATCTGGCCAAGCAGCGAAACCATCAGCACTGCCAACTCGCCGGTCGGATCGAGGTCCGGATCGAAAATGGTCATGTCCATTCCGGTACAGCGCGAATCCGCCACCAGCGCCGCGAGGATGGCGATGAGATCGTCGGGATCAATGCCGGGACTGCCTGGTGAATCGACCGCCGGCATCACCGTCTGATCGAGCGCATCGACATCGAAATGCACCCAATAGGGCGAGCCGGTTCGCGCCAGCGTGTTCCAGGTCTTTTCCAGAACCTTTGCCGCGCCAAGCTCTCGCACGGCAAAGACATCGATCAGCGTCATCGCAGTCGAATTGATGTCCGGCCAGGCAAAGTCGGGGTCGCGGTTCTCGCGTTCGCCGATCTGAATCACCTGTTCGTCCGCAACAAGGGGGCTTGCGATATCGGGCCAATCGGTCAGCAACGGCTCGCCACGTCCGGTGGCGAGCGCAAGGTCCATGCCGGCGGCCGAGCCGAGCGAAGCGTTGATGTCGTAATTGCCCGGATGGCGGAAATCGCTGTGGCCGTCGACATGGACCAGCGCCAGCGGACCAGATCGCCGTGCAGCAGCCAGTGCGCCAAGCAGGACCGCGCAGTCGCCGCCGACGACCAGCGGGAATTCGCCTCGTCCCAGCGCGCCGGCAACAACTTCTGCAAGTTCGAGATTGAAGCTGCGTATCGCGTTGCCGTTGCGCAGCCGGGTGCCAGGCTGCGGCTCCGTGCTATAGGCGGGCCGATCAAGGTCAACCACTTTGAGGGGCGAAAGCGTCTCGATCAAGCCGGCTTCGGTCAATGCCTGCGGCGCACGCCACGTCCCCGGTGTATGACCTGGCCTCAGTGGGCGGAGGCCAAGGTTTGAGGGTGCGCGGACAAGGCAGATTTCACGCATGGAATGGGCCCAGGCTGATGAGCCTCAGCATAGACCGCAAAGACGTGACCGGCCACGCGGCCGAAGGCTTCATATCACATCTACAGACAGTTCCTGCCAGCCTCTCGCTCAGCCCGCCGCGCCTTCGGCATACTGCTCCAGAAACTCGGCGCTGGGCGGGATCGGCTTGATCACATCGATCAGCACGCCATTGGGATCACTGGTGATGAAATGGCGCTGGCCAAAGGGTTCGTCGCGCAGCGTTCGCAGGATCGGCAGGCCGGCGGCGGTGATCCGCTCGTAGACGGCATCCGGGTTCTTGACCTCGAAATTGATCAGCAGGCCGGAGGTACGGCCGCGCCCTTCTTCAGGGATCGTCTCATGATCGCCATGGACGATGCCGAGATTGACACGGCGATCCGCGACTGAGCGCAGATGCACGTACCAGTCGCTTTCGAACAATGGGTGGAAACCGAAATGCGCGACATAGAAGGCTGCTGTGCCGGCAACGTCGCCTGTCATCAGCACTGGATAATAGCTCGTCGTCCTCATCTTTCCTTCTCCTATCGAATAACATACAGTCTGCATGTAGATTTACATTAACATACAGGCTGCATGTATGCAACAGGAATCCACGCGCCGCTCCAACCGCGATCGCACCGAAGCGACGCGCGCCGACCTGATCGCCGCGGCACGAAAACTGTTCACCGAAAAGTCCTATGCGGAGACCGGCACGCCCGAGATCGTGGCTGCGGCCGGCGTCACGCGTGGCGCGCTCTATCACCATTTTGCCGACAAGCAGGCGCTGTTTGCCGCCGTGGTCGAGCAGGAGGCGGCGGCGGTGGCTGAAGAGATCGAACGCGCCTCGCCTCCCTCGCTGTTTGCCCGCGACGCGCTGATCGCCGGTTCGGATGCCTACCTCGCGGCCATGCGCGCGCCCGGCCGCACCCGACTGCTGCTGCTCGACGGGCCGGCCGTGCTCGGTCGCGCCGCCATGGACGAGATCGACAACCGCTATGGCAACCGCTCGCTGCGCGAGGGCCTCGTCGCGGCGATGCGCTCGCAGGCCATGATGAGATTGCCGGTGGAAGCGCTGACCGCGCTGCTCGCCGCCGCCTTCGACCGTGCTGCTCTTGCCGTCGAGGCCGGCGCTTCAGCCGAGGACTATCGCGCCGTTCTCATGGCGCTGATTGATGGGCTGTCTCCTCAGGCACCTGGTTCGGCTCGAACTCGTTGAAACAGCCAAGCTGGCGCTTGAACTGATCAATCAGCCAAGCCGCAGCCGGCTTCGGGCTGCGGTCGGCGCGGTGCATGGCATAAAGTGGCGAGCGGACTTCACGATACGGCTCCAGATCGAGTTCCACCAGCCGGCCGTTGGCCAGATCGTCAGCAATCAACCATCGCGGCAGTCCGCCCCAGCCCAACCCTTCGCGCATCAGCGCATGCTTGGTTCGCATATCCGTAAGCCGCCAAGTGCGGTAGGCAAAGACGCCGTAATCGCGCCCTTTGGTGCGCTCGGACTGGTCGCTGACGACAAGTTGGATGTGTTCGCGCACCTCCTCGAGCGGCACCGGCTTGGGAAGCAGCGCCAGCGGATGGCTTGGCGCGGCCGCCGGCACCATCGACATGAAGCCAATGCGCACAAGATGCGCGTCGACCTCGCCCAGCAGGCCGCCAATACCGAGATCGGCCTGTCCATTGACGACATGATCGGGGATCAGGCCGAGCGTGCCGATATGCAGGCGCAGCATCACGGTTGGAAATTGCGCCTCGAACGCCTTCAACACGCGCACCAGCACGGTGGAAGGCAGCGCCACATCGACCGACAGCGCGACTTCAGCCTCAAGCCCTTGCCGATGGCCATCGACGCGCGAGCGAATGCGCTGCAGCACGCCGACCATTCGCCGCGCATCTTCCAGCGTCGCCCGTCCGACATCGGTCAGCTGCGGCTCGCGCGTCCCCTCGCGCTCGAACAGTTTCAGCCCAAGCTGTGCCTCGAGATTGGCGATAGCGTAGCTGATGACCGACTGCGCTCGGTTGAGCTTGCGGCCGGCGGCCGAGAAGCTGCCGGTGTCGGCGACGGTGACAAGGATATGGAGCTGATCGAGCGTCGGGTTTGGCTGCATCGTTATATCCAATGTTTAGATGGAACATACATAAAATATACCGGTTTTTCAAATGGGTCAGCGAGTCCATATAGGTCGGGACAATTCATTCCAACCTTGGAGACCCGCCGTGTCCATCCTTCTCGTCACATCCAGCCCGCGCGGCAATGCCTCGCACTCGACCCGTATCGCCACCGACCTCGCCGAGAAGCTGCTTGCCGCCGATCCTTCGGCCAAGCTTGTCGTACGCGATCTCGTCGCAAACCCGCTACCGCACATCGATGCTGATTATTCGACCGGCATCTATACGCCCGCTGAGGCCCGCACCCAGCGCCAGGCCGAAGTCGTCGGCGTTTCCGACGCCGTACTCGATGAACTGTTTGCGGCCGACACCATCATCCTCGCTACCGGCTTCATCAATTTCGGCATCTCGTCGACGCTGAAATCCTGGGTCGATCACGTCGCCCGCTCCGGCAAGACTTTCGCTTATGGCGAGAATGGCCCGAAGGGCCTCGTCACCGGCAAGAAGGTCTACATCGTCCTTGCCTCGGGCGGCATCTATTCGGAAGGCGCTGCCGTGCAGATGGATCACGCCATCCCTTACCTGCGCAGCGTGCTTGGCTTCATCGGCATGACCGACGTCGACGTCATCCGCATCGAAGGTGTCGGCATGGGCCCCGAGGCCGTCACGGCCGCTCTGGCCAAGGCATCGGCCAAGGTGGATGCGGTGGTGGCCTCGACCGGGGCAGTTGCCGCTGCCGCGTAGCGCGAACAACAGGTAATCAGAACCAAAAAAGGCAGGCGCCGGGTGCCTGCCTTTTTTGCACTTGCCGCCTGATGCCCGACGAGGCGTCGGCGGTTCCTACAGCTTTCTGACGTCGCTCCGCTGTCGCGCGACATCGCCATTCGCCAAGCTAACCGAAGATCTTCTCGCCCTGCTCGTCGACCAGTTGGATACCCTTCTTGATCGAGATGTCGACAGCGTCGTCGAGCCCGGCAAAACGATCGGCGCGGATGAATTTGTGTTCCTTCACCACGCCGTCGATTTCCTTCGAAACCACGCCGCAGGTCTGGTATTGGCCTTCTGCCTTGTAGGGCGTGGCGCTGATCAAAAATCCCTTGTGCTCGATCTGCTTTGCCGGTGCAGCACTCTTTGGTTCGCCCGCGTCACCGCCGCCACCACCGAAAAGACGTTTCAGAAAAGACATGGGAGCGCCCTCCAACGGCAATCATCCTGCATCACATAGCGTGGTGCAGGATGATTTCACTAGCGGTCCTTAGGCAAACGGGCAAGGGCCGCATCCGGCCCGGAAGTCAGTCGCGCGACAGCGCTTCGAGGGCTTCGGCCGCCCCTTTCAATATCGCAATCGCCTCGGCCTGCTTTTCCGCGGGCGCGTCGACGATATTGCCGAGGGCTGCGCGCAGCCGGTGGCGCACGGCGCGGAATTCGTCGCGCTTTTCCGAACCGCCGCGGCCGCGCCGTCCGCCGTCTTCGCCGTCGTCGTTCCAGCCGAACCACTCGCGCGCCTTCGCCATCTTGCGGCCGAAACGCTCGAGATGGTCGAGCACGTGGTCGACTATCTCGCGATTATCGTTGAGATGCGCCTGCCCTGCCTCGGTAATCGAAAACACCTTCTTGTTGCCTTCCGCCGATGAGACGGCATAGCCGGCCTCTTCCAGGAAGGTCAGCGTCGGATAGACCACGCCTGGGCTCGGGCTGTAGACGCCGCTGGTACGTTCCTCCAGCGCCTTGATGATGTCATAGCCGTGGCGCGGCGCCTCGGCCAGCAGCGACAGCGTGATCAGCTTGAGATCGCCGTCGGCCAGCATACGCCCGGCGCGGAACATGTCGCCCGGCCCGCCGCGCCCGCCGCCCCTCATGCCGTGGCCGAATGGGCCGAAGCCGCCGCCACGACCGCCGAACCTGCCGGCCATATGCATGAAAACGCGCTCGGCATGCTCGCCGAGATGATGTCCGTGCATTGTCTGCTCCTTGAGTTATGTCTTACGATATATCTCAATTATGCGGATGAGGCCGTTGAGTCAAGATATATCTTACGATGTATCTGAGAACGGTGCCACCAGATTGATTTCGTCACCGAGCTTGGCTAATACCGGTTACCAGCGGCCCTTGCGCCGGTTCCAGGCATAGAGAAGATCGGCGAAGCGATCATAGGCATAGCGCGTCAACGGCAGCGCGGCGGGGTTGCCGAACAGCGTTGCAAGCCAGCCCTCGCCCGGCGTTCTCAGCCAGACGGCAATTGCGACATCGGCGCCAACCAGCAGCTTGCCGTCCGCCTCGGTTGCGTGCAGCCGGCGGCGGATGTCCTCCAGCGACACGCCGTATCCGGCCAGTGCCGCCGGCTCGGCATTGATGTCGCGAAACGTGATCCGCCCGGCCTTGATCGCCTCGACCAGCCGCCGCTTTTGCCGGCTGATCCCGGCATCGCAAACCGGACAACAGGTGTTGTACCAGACGGTCAGTTGAGGCTTGGGCATGTGTTTCGAGACGCGAGCTGAACGGCTGCGCTGACTATCCGGGAAATCCCTTCGGCCCGCAATATTTCGGACCAGACTGGCCGCGCCGCGGCATCGTGCCGATGAATTGCGGATGTCTCGAAAAAATCAAAATTCGTAGCCGAAGCGCTCGAAATCCCTGGAATAGAGCCGTCGCACGATGCTTTTCGCCTCGCCATCGTAGACGGCGCGATAGTCGTAGGGTGCATTGACGTTTGCCCGTGGAAGCTTCACTTCGCCCGGCAGGTCGAGCCGTTCGACCAGGGCATTGAATTGCTCGGCCAGTGTTTCAAACCGCAAAACCTCGTCGATGATAAGGTTTCCTTGCCTGTCCGAAATCCAGCTCGTCTGGTCCACCTGCACAAAACGGTTCTTGCGTTCGAGATAGCGCAGGAAAGTCTTGAAATCCAGAACCCTGGCTCTGTTCCGGCGCCGGCCGGAGAGATAGTCGCGGCGGAAATAGTAGGTCGAGACAGCAAGTTCGAAAGGGTTGCGCACGACAGCGAACTTGTACGCGCTGTCATAAATCTCGGCCGGCAGCTTGTGCTTCACCCAGCTTGCTTTGTCATGCTGCCTGAGGAACGCATTTTGGGGCGTCTCGCGCACGGGAAGGTGTGACAGCAGGCGACGCCATTGCGTTCGCTGCGGTTTCGGGCTCCACGGCTCCAGCGCACGGGTGACCGAGGTCCCAGCCGTCTTCGGGATATGGATGAAAATGAAGTTCTTTTCGAGCGAGAGCAGCATTCCTCCTCATGATCAGCGGATCGGGCGCCGTCAAGCGGCGCCTGACCGTCGATATCCGGGCTCGGCAGCTTGCGCGGATCTGTAGCCGCGCAAGCCTCAGCCGAGCGAGGCGATGATCTCGCGATACGCCAATTCCGGGAAAGCCTTGAGCGTCCGCGTCCTCACGTTACCGCCTGACGCCAGCATCAGCGAGAAACGAGCGAGCACCGCATCGTCAGGCGCTTCGACGATCGCCACCATATCGCATTCGCCCATGGTGAGATAAAACGCCTTGAACGAGCCGCCCATGTCTCCCAGCAGTTTCTTGGCGGCATCGAGCCGCTTCGGCGACTCGCGCACATTTTTGGCGCCCTGCTCCGTCCAGTTGATCAGCACGATATAGTTTGTCATGCACACCTCCCTCCGGAGCCTCGGAGCACGGCGTCACCGCCGGGGCGGGCATCCGGGTTTGTCGCCCGAAAAATGCATCCGACACGAGATTATCCTCCCACAGCAGGTGTGCTGCAACAACAACCGCACCGTCTGGCGAGACAATTCCTGGCACGAACGAAAAAGGACGCCGCACAGGCTGTGTTAAAAATGATGAGGACCTGCAAAGGCGCTGGCCTTCGCTCGATTTCTTGACGCGTGAACAAGCACGATAAAGTCTGAATCGGGTGGAATGTCGCCTTCCTGCCCCCGAACGGAAGGACTAGGGAGCAATTCGCGAGGTCGAGTTGCGACAAACCTGTAACTGGACATGGCGCAGAAACAGACTAGCATGCCGCGTCATGCGCAGACTTGCCCGCATCTTCGCAATTGTGCTGCTCGTAGTGTTCGCAGCAGGCACGGTTGCGCATGCAACTAACGCAACGAGCATGGCACTGGCGATGTCTTCCGCCGCGATGGCTGACGGAGACATGGGGGCTGACGGAGACATGGGCGATTGTAATGCCTGCCCTCCCGACGACAGCGGCAAGCCTCAGCTATGCAGTGCGGCCTGCCTTGTGCCTTTCGCAGCAATTCCTGCGCGGATCAGTCTCGTGCTTTCCTTTGTGGCAGCCGAAATTGCGACTTCACCGCTGGTGGAATTGGTCGGCCACACCGACCCACCCGATCCCTCTCCTCCCCGAACCATCATCCTGTAGCTGACGCCGGCAGGGCTTGCCCGTTGCCGGTGCAACGACCATGGGCGCGTCGTACCGCCCGTGATCGCAGTTTCGCATGAGGTGTCTTTTCCGCGCCGCCATGTGCGCGAACGACCGACTTTTCAGGATGGTTGAACCATGTCCAGATTTCCCATGCCGGCGCAGACGCGTCGAGCCTTTCTTGCATCGGCAGCCGCGAGTACGGCGGGTGCGGTGCTTCCCGTGTTGTGGCGGTCGCCCGTCCATGCCGCGGCTCCGCACGAGGTGCAATTGCGGGCGGCGCCGGGTCGTACGCGGCTTATGCCCGAACCATCCGGCGAGATTGCCGCCTGGTGCTACGGCGGGACTGTTCCCGGTCCCGAGATACGGGTCCGGCAGGGCGAGCGGCTGCGGGTCGTGGTCGAGAACGGCCTCGCCGAGGAAACGACCGTGCACTGGCATGGCGTGCGCGTGCCGCACGCCATGGACGGCGTCCCGCACCTCACCCAGAAGCCGATCGAAGCGGGAGAGCGCTTCGTCTACGAATTCGATGCGGTCGACGCCGGCACCTTCTGGTATCACCCGCACCAGCGGAGTTTCGAGCAGGTCGAGCGCGGGCTTTACGGACCGCTGATTATCGAGGAACGCGAACCGGCGCACGTCGACCGCGACGTGACCTGGGTGCTCGACGACTGGCGATTGACCAAATCGGGCGCAATCAGCGAGGATTTCGGCAACCGGCACGACATCCACCACAACGGCCGCGTCGGCAACACGGTTACCATCAACGGTCGCGTGCCGGATACCTTCGCCGTCAGGGCGGGTGAGCGCATCCGCCTGCGGTTGATCAACGCCGCCAATGCGCGCATCTTCAGCCCCGACTTCACGGATCTTCAGCCCATCGTCATCGCGCTCGACGGCCAGCCGGTCGCGCCATACCCGCCGGATGGCGGGCTGGTGGTGCTTGGCCCGGCCATGCGCGCCGACCTGATCCTCGACATGACGGGCAAGCCCGGTAGACGGGTTTCGATCTTCGACCGGTTCTACGAAGGGCTGGAATACAAGCTCGTCGATGTCGCTTATTCCGACACTCCGCTCCGCGAGCGCGCGCCCGACTGGCCGCTGGCCTTGCCGGCCAACCCGCTACTGGAGCCGGACCTGGAAACCGCGTCCCGCAACGAGGTCGTTTTCACCGGCGGCATGATGGGCCAGATGGTGGCCCAGGACATGGGTGAAATCATGGGCCCGGGTGCGCCGGGCGACATGACGCGCGACATGAATTCGATGATGGGCGGAGGGATGATGCAGACGATGAATTCCAGCACTGCTTGGTTCATCAATGGCATCGCCGCCGACCAGGCTCGCCACGACATGAAACCGGCGCTGACGCTTGCGCGGAACAAGAGCCATGTCATCGCCATGACCAATGCGACAGCCTGGCATCATCCGATCCATCTCCACGGCCATTCGTTCCGGGTGATTTCCCGCAATGGTCAGCCCACCCGTCATCGCGAATGGCAGGACACGGTGCTGGTTTCGCCCCGCGAAAAGGTCGAGATCGCCTTCGTCGCCGACAACCCCGGTGACTGGATGTTCCACTGCCACATTCTTGAACACCAGGCTGGTGGCATGATGGCGGTCTTCCGCGTCGCCTAATCTTCCGAAAAACCGAAAGGAGAAAAACATGTCCAATATTCTGAAAGCTCTCGCCTTTGCGTCCTTGCTCTCCAGTGCCGCTCCGGCGCTTGCCGGCGAAAAGGACGTCACGCTTTACAAGAACCCGCAATGCGGCTGCTGCGAAGGCTATGCCGATTATCTCAGGGAGAACGGCTTCGCGGTCACCGTCAAGCCGACGCACGACCTTTCTGCCATGAGCTGGGAAGCGGGCATTCCGGCGGAAGCCGAGGGCTGCCATCTTTCCTTCATCGACGGCTATGTGGTGAGCGGCCATGTGCCGGTCGGCACGGTCAACAAGCTCTTGACCGAGCGGCCCGACATCAAGGGCGTGACGCTGCCTGGCATGCCAATGGGCTCCCCCGGCATGAGCGGCACGAAAGAGGGCCCGTTCGAGATTCTCGAAATCCAGAAGTCTGGTGGGACCGGCGGCGTCTACGCCAAGGAATAGGAGGCTGCGATGATGGAAGGCACGAGCGGAATGATGATGTGGGTCATGAGCTTCGCGTGGCTGCTCGCCGTGGTTGTGCTCGTCCTTGGGGCGGCAGCACTGGTCAAGTACCTGTTCTTCGGCGGCAGCAAATGAAAAGAACGCCGGTCCTCTTCTCGATGCTCGGGGTGGCTGCGGCAGTCCTTGGATTTTCCTGGCCCTGGCTCTTGGACCGGATGGCCGGCGGCGCCTCGGCTGCCACTGTCGCGCTCGGAAAGACGATCTATGCCGAGCGTTGCGCCACCTGTCATGGCGCCAACCTCGAAGGACAACGCGACTGGAAAAGCCCGCTGCCTTCGGGACGCATGCCGGCTCCGCCGCACGATGCCTCCGGCCACTCCTGGCATCATCCGGACGGCGTGCTCTTCCGTGTCACCAAGGAAGGACCGGCCGCGGTCGTCGGCGGCGGCTACCAGAGCGACATGCCGGCATTTGCGGGTGTGTTGGCCGACGAGGAAATCCGGGCCGTGCTCACCTTCATCAAGAGCACCTGGCCCGAACGGGAACGGCAATATCAGGCGGAGATGAGCCGCCGGGAGCAGGCGCGGTCCGACCTCGCCCCGCCAAATCCCTCCTCAACTGGAAAGCATGGGTTATGAAAGCAAGAATCCTGATCGCAACGCTTTCTCTGTTGCTGGCCGCCGCGCCGCCCGCGCGAGCGCATCATCCGGGCGCCGATCTCGACAAGATGATGGGCAGTGAGGAGAAGTTCTTTCAGATCATCGACGAACCGGCCGCGCCGCCGTTCGAACTGGCCGACGCGGACGGAAAGGCCGTCCGCCTTTCTGATTTCTCGGACAAGATCGTGGTGCTCTACTTCATCTTCGCGAGTTGCACCGATCTGTGTCCAATCCATTCCGAGGTGATCGCGGACGTTCAGCGCAAGGTCAACGCTACGCTGATAAAAGACAGGGTGCAGTTCCTGGCAGTGACAACCGACCCGGTAAGGGACACGTCCGAAGTCCTCGAGGCCTATGGTCCAGCGCATGGATTGGACGCGGGCAACTGGATGTTTTTGACGACACGGCCGGGCCAACCGGACGATACGACCCGGAAACTGTCAGAGGCTTACAATGTACGCTTCGAGCCGCTGGAAGACGGCCAGCAGATGCATGGGGCCGTCACCCACGTCATCGATCGCGGCGGACGCTTCGCTGCCAAGTTCCACGGCCTCAGGTTCGACCCGCTGAATATGGTTCTTTATATCAACGGCCTCACCAACAACGTCCGGAAACCGGCAAAACCCGAGCCCGGCTGGTGGGACAGGCTCAAGGTAATGTTCCGATGAACATTGACGCCACTTTCAGCGATGCCGCGGTTCACGACATATCCATGAGGAAGCGCTGCAACGCATGAATGATTGCTGGGTGGCCGATTCGAATCTGAGGCGAAAGCGACAATGCGCCGCCGAGCTTCCGGAACCACAAAGCGAATGATGCCAGGCGGCCGGTTCCTCATCAGAAGCCTCAGGGGAATCAGAACCGAAATGGCCCTCTCGGTCCCTATGCATGTCGCGCAAAAGTGCGCAGCGGTTTTGCGATAACGACATGCATAAAAACAAAAGCTTAAAGCGCGTAGCATGAATCCGTTCGAACGCGACGCGCTTTAGCCTACGACATCA
Source organism: Mesorhizobium sp. WSM4842 (assembly GCF_055901575.1). Lineage (NCBI taxonomy): Bacteria > Pseudomonadati > Pseudomonadota > Alphaproteobacteria > Hyphomicrobiales > Phyllobacteriaceae > Mesorhizobium > Mesorhizobium sp. WSM4842. Next base: position 2,617,742 of record NZ_CM148372.1, on the reverse strand, counting down.
TCCGCAGCATCAATCTCAGATCAGCCCAATCCGCATAGGGCTGCATCCTCGAAATGACCCCGCCAATCAGCGGGATCGTTTCGATTCTCACACTGCCTGCGCAGCGCCCTTCAGAGATTGCCTATCCGTTACCCGGCATCAGCTGTCGAGGAAGCTCCGCAGCTTGCGCGAGCGGCTCGGGTGCTTGAGCTTGCGCAGCGCCTTGGCTTCGATCTGGCGGATGCGCTCGCGGGTGACCGAGAACTGCTGGCCGACCTCCTCCAGCGTGTGGTCGGTGTTCATGCCGATGCCGAAGCGCATTCTGAGCACGCGCTCTTCACGCGGGGTAAGCGAAGCAAGCACCCGCGTCGTCGTCTCGCGCAGATTGGCCTGGATCGCCGCGTCGATCGGCAGAATCGCCATCTTGTCCTCGATGAAATCGCCGAGATGCGAATCCTCCTCGTCGCCGACCGGCGTTTCGAGCGAAATCGGCTCTTTGGCGATCTTCAGCACCTTGCGCACTTTTTCCAGCGGCATGGCGAGCTTTTCCGCCAGTTCCTCCGGCGTCGGCTCGCGTCCGATCTCGTGCAGCATCTGGCGCGAGGTGCGCACGATCTTGTTGATCGTCTCGATCATGTGCACCGGAATGCGGATGGTGCGCGCCTGGTCGGCGATCGAGCGGGTGATCGCTTGCCGGATCCACCACGTCGCATAGGTCGAGAACTTATAGCCGCGGCGGTATTCGAATTTGTCGACCGCCTTCATCAGGCCGATATTGCCTTCCTGGATCAGATCGAGGAACTGCAGGCCGCGATTGGTGTACTTCTTGGCGATGGAAATGACTAGGCGCAGATTGGCCTCCACCATTTCCTTCTTGGCGATCGCGGCTTCGCGCTCGCCCTTCTGCACCTGGTTGACGATCTTGCGGAATTCCAGGATCGAGATCGCCGTTTCGGTGGCGAGGTTCTGGATCTCGGCGCGCAGGTCGCGGATCGCGTCCTTCTCGTTCTTGGTGAATTCCTTCCAGCCGCGCGACGTCAGATTGCCGATCGAGCGCGTCCAGTTGGGATCGAGTTCCGAGCCCTGATACTCCTTCAGGAATTCCTCGCGGCGCACGCCATAGCTTTCGGCCAGCCGCAACAGCTTGCCTTCGTTCTGCACAAGGCGCTTGTTGATGTCGTAGAGCTGCTCGACCAATGCCTCGATGCGCGCCGTGTTCAAGGACAGCGACTTCACCGCCTTGATCAGCTGATCCTTCAGCTCCTTCAGCCGGCGGTCCTGGCTGGGCGACAGCGTGCCGGCGGCAGCCAGCCGGTTCTCGACCTGCTGGTCCTGCAGCTTGCGCAACTTCTTGTAGGTGTCGGCGATGACGTCGAGCGTCTCCATCACCTGCGGGCGCAGCTCCGCTTCCATCGCCGCCAGCGACAGGCTGGCTTCGTCCTCGTCTTCCTCGTCGTCATCAGTCAGACCGCGCGTGTCGCCGCCGACATTGGTGATGTCGTCCTCGTCCTCGCGCGAACGGCGCGGCTTGTCCTCGGTCTTGGCTTCCTCGATCCGCTCGACCACCGGCGCCTGCTTGGCCTCCGGTCCGGCATAGGTCGCTTCGAGGTCGATGATCTCGCGCAAGAGGATCTTCGATTCGTTGAGCTCGTCACGCCAGATGATGATGGCCTGGAAGGTCAGCGGGCTTTCGCACAGGCCCGCGATCATCGTCTCGCGGCCAGCCTCGATGCGCTTGGCAATCGCGATTTCGCCCTCGCGCGACAGAAGCTCGACCGAGCCCATTTCGCGCAGATACATGCGAACCGGATCGTCGGTGCGATCGGTCGGCTCTTTCTTGGTGGTCGTCGCGGCAACGGCGGTACCGGTCTGCTCGGCCAGTTCGTTGGCGTCTTCCTCGGCGTCGGCAGCCGCGTCGGCGGCTTCGGGCTCCTCGCCCTGCTCGTCGTCCTCGACCACGTTGATGCCCATGTCGGAGAGCATGGCCATCGTGTCCTCGATCTGCTCGGAGGTCACTTCCTCCGAGGGCAGCACCGAATTCAGTTCGTCCATGGTGACATAGCCGCGCTTCTTGGCGGCTTTGATCATCTTCTTGACAGCATCGTCGGAAAGGTCGAGCAGAGGGCCATCGGTGGCGCCTTCACGTTCGGTCTCGACCTCTTCCTTTTCTTTTGTCGCCATTCTTTATTTTCTCCAAGCGGCCAAGTATCAAGCCGCGTAAGCTGCCGTACCGGTTAAATCAGATGCGCTCGCTCTAGAACGCGCTTCCCCGGGCCAGTAACTGCATCTCTCGTTAAGTCCAGATTAACCCTGGTATCTGTGGCAGGCTGACTGCCTGTCCAGTGACCGGTACCTCACATCGCTGCATTTCCCGTCGACGCCGGCACGGGTTAACGTTTCGAATCGTCCTGATTCCGTCATTCTGCCCGAAGGTCAAGCGCCTCTCGCATGATTCGCATGAAAAAAGCGAATCAATTACCCGACTTAAAGCGCCGCGGCTGATTCGACGCGCAAGCACGGTTCTGCACTTTCACTCTTTCGTAAGCTTCGACCTACACCCGCCCGGCCCTGCCCGAAGACACGCCGAACCCTTCGATCAGCGCTTCCGTTGCCTGCACATCACGAAATTGCGCCTGGATCTCGACGAGATGCCGGTAGTTTTCGTCCGTGGGATCGCTGGCGAGCGCCGCTTCCGCCTGTTTCAGCTCCTTATGTAAGGTGCGCGCGCTGCGCTGCAAGTGGAGCGCCTGGCTGAAGGCGTCGCGGGCATCGTCAAGTCCGGCTGTTTCGAGCGCCGGCCATTGCCGCGCCCGTTTGATCAGCGCCACCACGCGCGCCCAGATCTCGCCGCAGCCCGCCCGTTCGATGGTCGCGATCACCGCGTTGCGGTCGTTGGCCATGTCATGCGCCATCGCATCGAGAATGGCCGCATGCAATCGCTTCAGATCGGTGTTGGCGAGGTCGAGGAACTCGACATGTGCGAAATTCTCGTCGATCAGCGCCGGATGATTGACAAGGGCTGCGATGATCGTCGCCTCGCGCACCGACATCCCCTCGCCGCCGCGCTTGACTAGCGCCGAGCGGCCAAGGCTTTCGGTAATCGCGGTGCGTCCACCGGCATTGCCGCCGCGTGCGAACTGTCCGCCAGGAGCTGAGCCCTTGCCCTGAAAGCGCCCGCCGGGCCGGCCATCTTGACGCCCCCCTGGATAGCCTTGGCGCGCGCCACGCTGGGTGCCGAAAAAGCTTAGCACCCGCTCGCGCATTTCCTGTTGGTAGTGATAGCGCAAGCTCTCGTCGCGGATGCGGCTGGTCAGTTCGCGCAGCGTCTTTTCCAGTTCCGCCCGCCGTTCCGGCGTGTCGAAGATGCCGCCGGCCGTTTCGCGCACCCACAAAAGGTCGGCGAGCGGCCGCGCCTCGGAAAGCACGGCGCGAAACGCGTCCGGCCCATCGGCCTTGACCAGATCGTCGGGGTCCTTGCCTTCGGGCAGAAGCGCAAAGCGCACCGAGCGGCCTGCCTGGACCGCCGGCAGCGCCATGTCGGCGGCGCGCCACGCCGCCTTCAGTCCGGCCTGGTCGCCATCGAAGCACAGCACCGGCTCGCCGGCCATCCGCCACAGGAGTTCGAGCTGATTTTCCGTCAGCGCGGTGCCGAGCGGCGCCACCACATTCTCGAAACCGGCCTGCGCCAGCGCGATCACGTCCATATAGCCCTCGACGGCGATGACCGTGCCGCCCTTGGCCAGCGCCCCCTTTGCCAGCGCTTGGCGCGCCCGGGCGAAATTATAGAGCACGTTGCCCTTGTGGAAGAGCTCGGTGTCGGGCGAATTCATGTATTTGGCGAGCGCATCGGCTGCCAGCGCCCGCCCGCCAAAGGCGATTATCTTGCCTCTGGAGTCCGGGATCGGGAACATGATGCGGTCGCGGAACCAATCGTAGGAAACCGGAACGTCGTCGCCATGGCGCACCAGCCCGCATGCCTCGATATCGGCCTTGGGAACGCCCTTGGCGGCAAGATGCTCCTTCAGCGCATTGCGGCTGTCGGGCGCATAGCCGAGCCGGAACGACTGCTGCGTCGCCGGCGTCAGCCCGCGGTCGCGCAGATAGGCGCGGGCTTTTGCGCCTTCCGGCCCTTGCAGCCGCTCCTGGAAGAAGGCGGTCGCCATTTCCATGATTTCGGTCAGGCTGGCGCGTTCCTTTTCGCGCCGTTCCTCCTGGGCATCGCGCACCGGCATCGGCACGCCGGCCATGTCGGCGATCTTCTCGACTGCTTCGGGAAAGCTCATCCCGTCGAGTTCGGTGAGGAATTTGAAGTGGTCGCCCGAAACCGAGCAGCCGAAGCAATGGTAGCGGCCCTTCTTGTCCTCGCAATGGAAGGACGGGCTCTTCTCGCCATGGAAGGGACAGCACGCCCAATAATCGCCGCGCGGCGCGTTGGTCTTCTTCCTGTCCCACGCCACGCGCTGGCCGATCACCGATGAAATCGGCACGCGGTCGCGTATCTCGTCGAGGAAGGCAGGTGGAAAGCGCATCGGGAACGGCTCGTTTGTCCTCCATATAATCACGCCGGCGAAACCCGACGACTCCTAATGCGGACCATACCCGGTTTTCACAGGGCAAAAGAAGGCGGCCGTTGCGGGCCGCCTTCTTTCCTATTCCGGCGACGGTCAGTGCGCGGCGATCGCGCCGAAGATGATGCCGGAGACGACGCTGACCAAGAGATAGTCGTTGCCGACGCGGATCCATTCCTGGCCACGGCCCGGACGACGCAGGCCATAGTGGCGATAGTCGCGGATCGGCTGGTGACGCTTCCAGCTCGAATATTTCTGGCCGTTGCGCCAATGGTTCCCCTTCACGATGACTTTCTTCTTCACCACGACGCGCTTCTTCACGTGCCTGTCCGGCTTCTTCCAGTCGACCTGGCTGTGGGTCGACTGCGGCGCGTTCGGTACGTTCAGCGGCGCGGCCTGGCCCTGCAGCGACGTGGCAGCCAGCATCGAGACGGCGACTGCGGAAAGAATGATGCGTTTCATCACGGGTACTCCTTGGTTGTCGATACCCAAGCAATAGGGCCCGAAGAATGAACCGAAACTGAACATGAGAATTACGTTTTTGTAATGATTTCATATATTTATAATAACTAATTCAACACTCCACTCAAACCGGATCTGAAGGTGTCGCCTGCACTGACTGCGCGGTCATCCGGAAGCCGGCCGGCAATGCAACCATTTTGCGATCCATCCATTTCCGACACGCCCTGTCGCGCACCAACAGCCGGCCGAATTGGGCAAAATTTATTATCCGGCTAAAATTAATCGGAGTAGCATCGATCTTTGTAATGCCCTTGATTCGCTCCCTCTTTTGCTCCTTTGCCGTCACGGTGACCGTATCGCTGGCGCCTGTCAGGCTGCGAGCCTGATATGAGCGGTTCAGTCGTTTTGCTGCATCTTGCCGGCGCGGTGGCGCTGATGCTGTTTGCCACCCGGTTGGTGAAGACCGGCGTCGAGCGCGCCTACGGCGATGTGCTGCGCCACAAGCTGCGCGCCACCATGCGCAATCCTTTCATGGCGGTTCTGGCCGGCTGCGGCCTGGCGATCGCGCTGCAAAGTTCCACCGCCGTTACCTTGCTGGTCGGCTCCTTCGCCGGCGCCGGCATTGTCAGCGGCATATCGGGCCAGCTTGCCGTGCGCGGCGCCGAGATCGGCTCGGCGCTGGTGGTCAAGCTGCTCACCTTCGACCTGTCGCTGCTGGTGCCGATCTGTCTTGTCGCCGGCACTGTCATGTTCATGGCCACCGAGCGGCGCGATTGGCGCCAGTTCGGCCGTATCCTGGTCGGCATCGGCCTGCTGGTATTGTCGCTGGAGATGATCGGCCAGGCATCGGAGCCGCTGCGCCAGAGCACGCTGATGCCGGTCATCGTCGATTACTTTTCCAGCGACCCGGTCACCGCCTATCTCCTGGCGGCGCTGGTCACCTGGCTGTTTCATTCCTCGATCGCCGCGGTGCTGCTGATGGTGACGCTGGCCGGTCGCGGCTTCATCCCGCCCGAACTTGGCATCGTGCTGGTGCTCGGCGTCAATCTGGGCTCGTCGATCATCGCACCGCTGCTCACCCGCAACGCAGACCCGGGTGTGCGTGTCGTACCGATCGGCAATCTCCTGATGCGCGGCATGGGCTCTCTGGCCATGCTGATCCTGTTTATGTGGTTGAAGCCGCCGGTCGCCTTTATCGGCGCCACCGTGCCCGACCAGATCGTCAACGCGCATGTTCTGTTCAACATCCTGATCCTGGTTGCCGGCCTGCCACTGGCCGGCCTCGTCTACCGCGTTTCGGAAAAGATCGTGGCGCTCGGCACCAAACCGGCGCCGGCCGATGCGCTCGACGTCGTCGAGCTTTCCGCGCTCAACGACAGCGCCCTGGACGTGCCGAGCCAGGCGCTGGCCAACGCCACCCGCGAGGTGGTGCGGGTCTGCGAGACGGTCGAGATCATGCTGAAGCGCATCATCGAGCTCTATGAGAGCGCCGACGCCGACAAGATCAAGGCGCTGGCCGCGCTCGACGACCGCGTCGACAAGAAACATGCGTCGATAAAGCTCTACCTGGCCAAGGTGACCAGGAACCCGCTGAGCGAGGACGAGGCGCTGCGCTGCCAGGAGTTGATCGGCGCCTGCGTCAAGCTCGAACAGGTCGGCGACATCATCGTGCGCAACATGCTGGTGCATGTCAGAAAGAAGCTCGAGCGCGGGCTGGAGTTCACGCCCGAGGGCTGGCGCGAGCTTAGCGCCTTCCACGCCTCGGTGCTCGCCAACGCACGGCTTGCCTTCAACGTGCTGGTCTCGCGCGATCCGGAGACCGCCCGCCAGCTGGTGCTCGAAAAGGATCGGCTGCGCGACCGCGAGAAGGAGACCAGCGCCAGCCATTTCGTGCGGCTGCGCGACGGCACCGCCAAGAGCGTCGAGACCAGTTCCATCCATCTCGACACCATCCGCGACCTGAAGCAGATCAACTCACTGCTCGCCTCGATGGCCTATCCCGTGCTCGAGGAACGCGGCCTGCTCACCGGTTCGCGGCTGAAGGCGGGATAGACTGGGCCTGCAGGCGGAAGCCAATTGCCCGACCATCAGCGCGGCAATTGCTTCGAGCCAGCCGCGAAAATTAGCCTTTGCTCAACCTCCCGTCTGTCGGCTAGAGCATTTTGCAGCCAGACGCCTTCATTTGGCGTCCGACAGAATGCCTCAACAAAGACGTGGGGCGCGGTTTTGGCTCCACCAAACGCAAAGCGCTCTAAGGATCGGTCAATCCGCCGGGAGAAAAGTAAATGGATACCCACTCGCGCAGTTTCGCCAAGGCGCTTTCCTGGCGCGTCACCGGCACCATCGACACGATGATCATTTCGCTCGTCGTGACAGGCAGCATCAAGCTCGCTGCGGCCATCGGCCTGACCGAAGTCATCACCAAGTCGCTGCTCTATTATTTTCACGAGCGGGCGTGGCTGAAAATTCCCTATGGGAGGAAGACGACCATCTAGCGCTTGCCGGATGCGGCCGGAGCCTGCCTGAACCGATCAAGAAAACCTAAAGCGGCGTCGACAATTTCTGGATTGCCCGCGGCTCTCGTTCGTGATTTGAGGCCATCTCATTCAAGGATCGCCTCCCAGCGCCATGCTTCCCCTTATCGCCCTGTTCATCGCTGCGTTCGCATTCGGCACCACCGAATTCGTCATCGCCGGCGTGCTGCCGCAAGTTGCCGATGGCCTCGGCGTCTCCATCCCAACTGCCGGCTACCTCGTCTCCGGCTACGCCGGTGGGATCGCGATCGGCGGACCGCTGTTGACGCTCGCCACCAAGACGATTTCCCGCAAGGCCTTGCTGGTTGGCCTTGCCGCAGCCTTCACCATCGGCCAGGCCGCCTGCGCCCTTGCACCCGACTTCGCCTCCATGTTGCTGCTGCGGATTGCGGTGGCCGTGGCGCACGGCGCCTATTTCGGCGTCGCGATGGTGGTCGCGGTCGGCCTGGTCCGCCACGACCAGCGTGGAATGGCCGTGGCGCTCATCCTGTCGGGCCTCACGGTCTCCAATGTCATCGGCGTGCCGGCCGGCACGGCGATCGGCAACATATGGGGTTGGCGCGCGACGTTCTGGGTGATGTGCGCGCTTGGAGTGGCGTCCATCGCTGCCATGACCGTGCTGCTGCCGCGCAAGACGGGATCGTCGCGCCAGTCCGTCAGTTTCGGCAGCGAGGTTCGCGTGCTCGCACGCCAGCAGGTCTGGACGTCGCTGATCCTCATGCTGATGCTGATGATCGGCCAGTTCGGCCTCTTCACCTACATCACACCGACGCTGCTTGAAATCACCGGCCTCGACAAGAGCCTCGTGCCCTGGGTGCTCCTGCTCAACGGTGTCGGCGCGACGATCGGCGTCTTCCTTGGCGGGCGGCTCGCCGACTGGAAACTGATGCCGTCGCTCATCACCATGCTTTTCATGCAGGCGGTGACACTTGCCGTCATTTACGCCGTCAGCCCGTACCCGGTGCCGATGGTCGTAGCGATCACTATCTGGGGCGGTCTCAGCTTTGCCATCGGCACGCCGATCCAGACCCGGATCCTGACCTGGACGGCGGATGCCTCCAACCTCGCCTCATCGCTCATCCCGGCCGGCTTCAATGTCGGCATCGCGCTGGCCGCCTCGCTCGGCGCTGCCATGCTCAATGCCGGTTATGGCTATCGCAGCCTGCCGGTGGTTGGCGCCATTGCCATGCTGGTCGCCGTGGCGGTCGCGCTTGCCTCGCATGTCTGGGAGTGGCGCCGCAACACGACGCCACCGCTACCGGCTGCAGCCGAGTAGACAGCAGACTCTACAAATCGATCCGGCGTAGGCTTTCGGCGCCGCCATAGGCAGCATCCTCGAAGAAACGCCCGACGAGCCGTCCGCCATTGGCCAGCACCACCTTCTGCGGGGCGAGATTTACGGGTCTGGGCGGAGATCAACAGGATTCGGAAGTTGATCTTCAGGGACGGCTTTCTAAAATCAGATATCATCGACTACACACTACCACTTGGAGTGAACCCAATGGCCGGCAACACGTCCGAGAAATCGGCGAAGGCCGTCGCCGAGCGGGCCGCTACGAAGGCGACCAAACCGCGCAAGGCGACGCCGAAGCCGCAGTCCGGCAAGGCCGCGAAGCCGACCCTCCTTGCAGGCGGCAACCCCCAGATCGCGAAGGCCGAAGGCGACGCTCCCGTGCAGGCCTACATCGCGGCCATGCCGGGCTGGAAAAGCGACATCGGGCGCCGTCTCGACGCGATCATCGAGGGCACCGTGCCGGGCGTGCACAAGGCAGTCAAATGGAACTCGCCGTTTTACGGCATCGAAGGCCAGGGCTGGTTCCTGTCGCTCCACGTCTTCACCCGCTACGTCAAAGTGACCTTCTTCCGAGGCACGTCGCTGCGTCCTCTTCCTCTCGGCGAGTCCAAGCACAAGGAAGTGCGCTATCTCGATATTTATGAGGACCAGCTCGACGAAGCTCAGTTCGCCGCTTGGGTGAAGCAAGCCAGCCAATTGCCAGGCGAACGACTGTGAGATGCATCGCGAATTAGCCAAGGGCGTCCGCAAGAACCTCATTCAAGCGTGCAAACGCGGTGGGCTCGTCTGGCGCATGGGCCGGATTAACTTCTGTGACGGTCAGGCCGCGCCATTGCTGCAGGGCGGTCAACTGCTTTAGCACGAAGGCGGCTTGCTCCAGTTTGAGACCGTCGCAACGGCGCACATTCTCAGCAATCGGGAAATCGATAAAGGAGAGCACATCGACATCGAAGTGAATAAGCACGCAGTCAAAGCGCGCCGCCCATTCGGCCGCGCGCGCCGCCGCCGCCTCGATATCACTCAAAGCCTCCTCACGCGATATAACCTTGACCGCATTATCTCTGATGGCGGCGGCTTCGGGCGGAGTGATATTCTCGACGCCGAAATAGAGGAGCTGCTGAGGCACGAGCATCGGACGGGTTGGGCCGAGCCCGGCGAGCGAAGGCTCGCGTCCCGGGATGTCGAGCAGATGAGCGACACCAGTCCAGTCCAAGGCGCCGTCGCTCGTGTCAGGTGTGTTGAGATCGGCGTCAAAGTCTATGTAGACGAGTCCGATCCGCGCGCCGGCCGCGTTCGCTCCAGCGACCGTTCCCAGCTCCACAGTACAATCGCCGCCTAAGACAAGCACGTCTTCCTGCGCTGCAATCGCCGTCGCCACGTGGCTTGCGACCAAGTCACAGGCCCCGCGCACGGCCTCCAGGTTCATGGCCTGCGGCCGCGAGGGATCCGGCCGCCACCGGAACGATGCAACATCGCCATGGTCCCTGACGGCTCTGCCTCGGCTCGCGAGCGCTTCTGCGAGCCCATGTCGCCGAAACGCCGCGGGGGCTCGTTCCTGCCCCGGCGAATAGGCGCCGGCGCTGGTGGCGGCGCCGATAATGTTCAACAGACGCGCCGCCAAAATCGAAGCTCCATTTTCGTATGATCCTCGTTGCAAAACGGGTCTGGAGGGAGGAAGGTTCCTCCTCGACGTCGAGAGTTTGTCGCCCGCGCCGGAAGGGCAAACGGCTTGCCGCATTGATGCCGTCGTGAGACGCCGGACGCCGAACGTTCTCAAAGCCACTGGGACCAATCATGACCAAAGCGACAACAGCCATGAAGAAGAGCGGCTCGATGGAAGGAGCAGGAGGAGACACTCCCTCTCAGTTGATAGATGCGAGAATCAACGAGCTGAGCGATTGGCGGGGCGAGATGCTCGCTCGGGTCAGAACCCTCATCAAGCAGGCCGATCCCGAAGTGGTCGAGGAGTGGAAGTGGAGAGGGGTTCCGGTGTGGGAGCACGCCGGAATAATCTGCACCGGTGAGACGTACAAGAATGTCGTCAAGATGACCTTCGCCAAGGGCGCCTCGCTGGAGGATCCTTCAGGCCTCTTCAACTCCAGCCTCGAAGGCAACACCAGGCGCGCTATCGATATCCATGAGGGCGACAAGATCGATGAAGAGGCGTTGAAGGCGCTCATTCGCGGCGCCGTGGCACTGAACATGTCGGGGCGAGCTACCGCCCGCTCTCAGAAACCAAAGGGCGCTTGAGGATCATCAACAACCGGCCAGCGCTGCTCCTTGCGGCCGCCTCCTTCACGGCCTTGAGCATCGCTGCAGCCGGGAAAATCCCTACTGCAGCAGTCCCTTGACGATGCCGCTCGCCTTGGAGAAATCCATCTGGCCCGCGTATTTCTCCTTGAGTGCAGCCATCACCTTGCCCATGTCCTTGACGCCGCTGGCACCGGTCTCGGCGATGGCGGCGCGGATCGCCGTTTCGGTTTCTGCCTGACCCAGTTGCGTCGGCAGGAAATCGCGGATGATGGCCATCTCGTCGCGCTCCTGCGCGGCAAGCTCCGGCCGCTTGCCGTCGTCGAAAGCCTTGGCCGACTCCTCGCGCTGCTTTACCATCTTGGCCAGGATCTGCAGGATCTCGTCATCGCTGGCCGGTTCTTTGCCGGCGCCGCGATTGGCGATGTCGCGATCGTGAATGGCCGCCTGGATCAGCCGCAATGTCGGCAGCCGGCGCTTGTCCTGCGCCTTCATCGCGCTCTTCAGGGATTCGGCGATTTTGCCGCGCATGATGCTTTCTCCTTCGAATGCGACGAACAATAGCCGTGCCGAAACCCCAAGGCAATTCGACGCCGCCCGGCAAACTGCTGATATTGTTCGACGAAATAAATCGCGCCTGCGGGCGTAGCGTCATTGACCGCTCTGGCGCCTTCCCCTATGTACTGGGCCTTGCATGAACTGAATTTTTGTTGCGCGCGCTGGCTGCGAAATCGCCGCTGCGCGCGGTTTGCTGCGCACAATGGTTCGCCGGACCGATTGAAGGGCGCAGCCTTTTAGGAGTGCCGCCATGGCAACGATGACCGCCGCGTCGACCCCCCCTTGGGCCACCGAGAAGCCGACCGCCTTGCTGGTGCTGGCCGACGGCACCGTCATCGAGGGCCGCGGCCTTGGCGCCACCGGCTCCGCCGTCGCCGAGGTTTGCTTCAACACCGCGCTGACAGGCTATCAGGAAATCCTCACCGACCCGTCCTACGCCGGCCAGATCGTCACCTTCACCTTTCCGCATATCGGCAATATCGGCACCAATGACGAGGACATCGAGGATCTCAATCCGGTTGCCCGCGCCGGCGCCGTCGGCGCCGTGTTCAAGGCCGATGTCACCAACCCGTCCAGCTATCGCGCCGCAGCTGGTCTCGACCAATGGCTGAAGAAACGCGGCATCGTCGCGCTTTCGGGCATCGACACCCGTGCGCTGACCGCGCTGATCCGTGAAAAGGGCATGCCCAACGCCGTCATCGCGCATGCGCCCGACCGCATGTTCGACATCGATGATCTGAAGCGCCGCGCCGCCGCCTGGTCCGGCTTGATCGGGCTTGACCTGGCCAAGGACGTCACTTCCGGCCAGTCCTCGGTCTGGCGCGAGACGCCCTGGGTCTGGGACGAGGGCTTTGGCGAACAGATCGATCCGTCCATGCACGTCGTCGCCATCGACTACGGCGTCAAGCGCAACATATTGCGCCTGCTTGCCGGTCTCGGCGCCAAGGTCACCGTAGTGCCGGCCAACACCGGCGCCGAGGAGATCCTCGCCATGCGGCCCGACGGCATCTTTCTTTCCAACGGTCCCGGCGACCCGGAAGCCACCGGCGACTATGCCGTTCCGGTCATCCAGGACCTGCTGAAGACCGACATTCCGGTCTTCGGCATCTGCCTCGGCCATCAGATGCTGGCGCTGGCGCTGGGCGGCAAGACCGCCAAAATGCATCAGGGCCATCACGGCGCCAACCATCCGGTCAAGGATCACACCACCGGCAAGGTCGAGATCGTCTCGATGAACCACGGCTTTGCCGTCGATGCCGACTCGTTGCCCACGGGCGTCGAAGAAACCCATGTCTCGCTGTTCGACGGCTCGAACTGCGGCATCACGCTGACAGGAAGGCCGGTGTTCTCGGTCCAGCATCATCCCGAAGCCTCGCCCGGCCCGCAGGATTCGCACTATCTGTTCCGCCGCTTCGTCAACCTCATCCGCGAAAAGCGCGGCGAGCCGGTGCTGGCAGAGCGCTGACTATCTGTACGCGAGAAGCCTTGGCAATAATATCGCTTAACTTTCCGCGATAAATCTGCGATATCATCACCGTGAAGACGATCATCCTCTCGGTGTCGGCGGCTCGCGATCTCGACAACCTGCCGGCCGATGTCCGCGAGCAGATCGCCGAAGGCCTGATCTCCTATGCCGTCAGCGGGCGGGGAGATATCAAGCGCCTTGCTGGCAGGGACGGCTACAGACTGCGGATCGGTCGCTACCGCGTCATATTCGATGAAGACCGCACGACGATCCTCGCGATCTATATCGGCAAACGCAAAACGACAACCTACCGTCGGTCATAGCAGGACAGGACACCATGAACGCCCCGCAAATCATAAAGACGCCAACCGGAGAAGAGCTGGTCGTTATCCCAAAGGCGGACTACGAGGCTCTGTTGCATGCGGCCGAAGAGGCTCTTGAAGACGCTGCGGATGTGGCGATTTACGACGAGCGAAAGGCTAGTCTCAAAACGGAAAAACCCCTGCCTGCGGATGTGACCATGGAAATTCTGCGGGGCTCCAGCCGGCTCAAGGCGCTGCGCAACTGGCGGCGCCTGACGCAGGCCGAATTGGCGACCACGGTCGGTGTCAGCCAGGGTTTTCTGTCGGATCTTGAATCCAATCGCCGTAAGCCATCGGCGCAGACCAGCGCGATGCTGGCGAAGGCACTGGATATTCCGGGCGAATGGATTGAATCCTAGTGAGCATGGCCCTTAGGCCACCGTCGCCGTCGTGACGTCTTTCACCGCGACTGGCCTTTCGACCCTGAGCACGAATGCGATCAGCGACAGAGTGAGAAAGATACCGCCGAGCACGAAGGGCGCGCCGCCGAACGCCACCGGCGCGCTTGGCCCGGTGAACCAGGCGAAGATTCCCGTATAAAGCAACGGCGTGATGATGCTGGTGATCGAAAACACGCTCGTCATCGCACCCTGCAATTCGCCTTGCGCGGAGGGCGGCACCTTGGCCGCCGCCAGGCTCCGCAGCGGCGGGTCGGCCAGCGCCTCGAGGCAGGTCGCCACGATCACCGCATAGATCATCCAGCCCTTCCATGCCGCGGCATAGCCGAAGGCGGCGAGCGCGGTAAAAGCAAGGCCGATGGCAGCGGTCCGCCATTCGCCGAGCCGTGGAATGACGCGCGGCAGGACAAAACCCATCACCAGTGCGCCGCCGAGGCCGAAGACGCCGAGCGAGAAGCCGATCTGCTGTTCGCTCCAGCCGTAGCGATAGCTGCCGACGAACGACCACACGGCAGGGTACATCATGTGGCCGAGCGTCATCAGGAAGAACACCAGCCCGATCCAGCCGATGCCATGATAGTTGCGCATCTGCTTCAGGGCGCCGAGAGGATTGGCGCGGCGCCACTCGAATCGCCGACGGTGGTGCTGCTCCAGGGTTTCCGGCAGGAAGAACCAGCCAACGATGAAGTTGATGAGAGCAAGCACCGCCGCGCCCCAGAACGGCACCCGCGGCCCGAACTCGCCAAGCAACCCGCCCAGCACCGGGCCGATGATGAAACCGACACCGAAGGCGATGCCAAGCAGGCCGAAATTCTTCGCCCTGTTCTCGTCGGTGCTGACATCAGCGATGAAGGCGGAGGCAGTCGAATAGCTGGCGCCGCTGATGCCGGCCAGCACCCGGCCGATGAACAGGACCGAATACGACCAGGCCACCGCGCAGATCAGATTGTCGATGGCGAAGGTCAGCACCGAGGCCAGCAGGATCGGGCGCCGGCCAAAGCGGTCGCTGAGATTGCCGACCAGCGGCGCGAACAGGAACTGCATGGCCGCGTAGACGAAGAACAGCCAGCCGCCTTCGATTGCCGCTTCGCTGACGCCGACGCCAGTCAGCTCCTGCAGATAGGCCGGCAGCACCGGCATGATGATGCCGATGCCGGTGATGTCGAGCAGCAGCGTGGTGAAAACAAGCGCAAGACCCCGCCTGGCGGTTTTGGCTTCGATCATGACGGTATCGACTCCCGGAGCCGCCTCGGAGCGAAGGCGAAAGGGCTCGTTATAGGCGAGTCAGCCGCTCAGAACAATAAGGGAACACGCCAGGAATTTTTATCCTGACATCAACTGTCGACATGAATGCGGCCACAACCCTGCATAACCGCCGGCGCTTCAACGGTCATTCGACAGGAAGGTCCGAGCACCTCAGATCGGAGTTTTGAACGTGTCGCAGTCCGAAAGCTTGCCGCTCCTGTAGCCGCGCGCCAGCCAGGTCTGCCGCTGCTGCGAGGTGCCATGATTGAAGCTTTCCGGCACGACATAGCCCTGCATCTTCTTCTGCATCGTGTCGTCGCCGATCTGCTGGGCGGCGTTCAGCGCCTCGTCCATGTCGCCCTGCTCCAGGATTCCCTTCTGCCCGGTGAAATGCGCCCAGACGCCGGCGAAGCAATCGGCCTGAAGCTCGACCTGCACCGACATGTGGTTGGCCTCGGCCTCGCCCATTTGCTGCCGCATCTGATTGAACTTGGGCAGGATACCGGTGATGTTCTGCACATGGTGACCGACCTCATGCGCGATCACATAGGCCTGGGCGAAATCGCCCGAGGCGCCGAATTGCTCGTCGAGTTGCTGGAAGAAAGTGGTGTCGAGATAGACCTTGCGGTCGCCGGGGCAGTAAAACGGGCCGGCCGCGGAAGAGGCGAAGCCGCAAGCCGAACGGATTTGCCCGCTGAACAGAACCAGTTTGGGGTCTTCGTAGGTGAGGCCCTCGGCCTTGAAAAGGCCGGTCCAGGTCTCCTCGGTCTCGGCCAGCACCGTCGAGACGAACTGCTTCATCTCGTCGGAGGCGGGCGCGCCGGTGCCACCGCCCTGTTCTCCGCTGTTGTCGGTGATCTGATCGCCGCCCGGCAGCAAGCCGCCACCGCCGCCGGCCAGGATCTGCAGAGGGTCGATGCCAATGGCCTTCAGCCCGAAATAGAGGATCACGAGAATGATGATGGTCGACAGCGACATCCCACCGCCGGAGCGGCCGCCGACCGGGATGCGGAACCGACCGGGGCCGCCGCCCGGCAGGTTGAACCCGCCGCCCTGGCCGCGTCGGTCCTCGACATTGTCACTTTGACGACGACCCTTCCAGAGCATGGCAACTCTCCGCGACGCGCGTATCGGTAACCTGCCGATCTCATGGCCCGATCCGACCCAACAAACAATTATCTCAATGGTTGCGCCAAGTCACAGTATTTTTCGCATGAAGGGCCGCCGGCTCTGGGGTGGATCGATGCACGACACCCGCGGCTGAGAAGCCTGCCGGCGCCTTTTTTGGTCCGTACTTGGCGTTACGCTCAGATCTTCTGCTTGGTACCCGCGCTCTTGCCGTCCGAGCTCTTCGAGCGCTCCTCGAAGCGGGCCTCACCCTTCTTGAGCGGGCGTCCAGTATCCGCTTCGGTCTTGCGTTCGTCCTTCGCCGCAGCCTGCTTCAATCCCTTGGCCGCTTGCTTGCCCTTCGCTGTCGGTGCCTGTTCAACGCCCATGGTATCCTCCTCGGTCTCGCTCCAATCGCGTGGCACGATCTCAAACGCAGCGGCAACGCGGCGGTTCCGGCAGGACTGTCGGCAATGGCGGTAGACTTAGCGTGTCGCCATCATTGCGTTGCGAAACGCTTCTAGCGTCTCGGCGCCGACATGGTGCTCGATGCCCTCGGCATCGACGCGACAAATCGGCAGTCTGCGCTATCTTGATGCCATGACCGATCTCGCCGATGTGCGCCGCTTTTATGCGCGACTGATGGCTGCCAATGCAGGTTGGGCCGATCCACGTCTCGAAGCAGCTTTCGCCGCGGTGTCGCGCGAAGCCTTTCTCGGGCCTGGGCCGTGGACGGTCGTCGCCGGCAACGGCAAGGTTGAAACGCCGAGTGCCGATCCTGTTCACGTCTATCAGAACGTGCTGGTGTCGCTCGACGCCGACAAGGGCATCAACAATGGCGAGCCGTTCCTGCACGCCATGTGGATCGGCAAAGTGGCGCCAAAACCCGGCGAGACGGTTACCCATGTCGGCGCCGGCACCGGCTACTACACAGCTCTGCTGGCACAGCTGGTTTCGCCGGGCGAAGTCGCCGCCTTCGAACTGGAATCCAGTCTCGCCGACCGCGCGAGAAAGAATCTCGAAGCCTATGGCAATGTGACCGTCATCCATGGCGATGCGGTCATCGGCAGCCTGCCACCGTCCGACATCATCTATGTCAATGCCGGCGTCGCAGCACCCCCGGCCGAGTGGCTGAAGGCGCTGAAGCCGGGCGCCCGCATGGTCTTTCCGTGGCGCCCGGCCGAGCGCGTTGGCCTTGCGGTGATGGTGACCCGCACCCAACAGGGTTTTGCCTGCGACCCGTTCATGCGGTCATGGTTCATCCCTTGCATCGGTGCCTCGGCAGCAACACCCGCAACGAAATTCCCCAATCGCGACAAGGCGGCACGCAGCCGCTCGATCTGGCTGACGGCCGACAAGGCACCGGACCGCACCGCCATTGCCGTCATCGGCGACGTCTGGTTCTCGTCGCAAGATGTTGGCGGCAGGCGGTCGCAATGACGTCGCCGAGGCGAGGCATCCGATGCTTGCCCGTCGCCGGCTGGAGCGCTGGAAGTTTTTTCCGGCCCTGTCGGACAGACGTCCGCTCGCACGTCCTTTGGCCGAAATCCGGCACCGACGGCACGGATAATGAAAAGGGAGAATCCAATGAGGAAGATCATCACTGCGACATTCGTCAGCCTCGACGGCGTCATGCAGGCGCCTGGCGGGCCGGAAGAAGACCCGGTCGGCGGCTTCGAATTCGGTGGCTGGACGTTCCATTACTGGGACGACGTCGGGGGCGCCTTTATCGGTGAGATCTTCGCAAAACCCTTCGCGCTGCTCCTCGGCCGCAAGACCTACGACATCTTCGCCGCGCATTGGCCGTACCAGAAGAGCGGTCCGATCGCCGACAGCTTCAACGCCGCCACCAAATATGTGGCCACCCACCGGCCCGATAGGCTGTCGTGGCAAAACAGCCAGTCGCTGGGCGACGACGTCGTGGCCGCACTGCGCCAGCTCAAGCAGGAGGACGGCCCCGACCTGCTCGTCCAGGGTTCGAGCGAGCTGATCCAGACCTTGCTCGCCAACGACCTTATCGATGAGATCAGCCTGCTGACCTTCCCGCTGGTGCTGGGCAAGGGCAAGCGGCTGTTTGGCAGCGGCGCAATCCCGGCGGCTTTCAAGCTGAACCGCTCACAGGCATCGACCACCGGCGTCATTATGGCGACCTACCAACGCGCCGGTGAGATCAAGACTGGATCCTTCGCCCAGGAACAGCCGTCCGAAGCCGAGATCGAGAGACGCCGAACCTGGAAATAGACGACCGCACAAGCGCGCACCGCGTTAACAACAGGGATGGCCGAGCACCGGCTGTCCCCTTGCTATTTTGCCGATCACGCCGCCTGTTGCCGCCGGGCCAGTCCGTCGCGGATACACGCGGCAAATTCCCGCGCCGCCGGCCCGACCCCATGCTTCGGCAGATGCAAATTGATCGAGAAATTTGGCAAGGCCGGCAGCTCCGGATCGGCGGACAGAATATCAAGATCGCTGGGCACCGTGGAGGCCAGCCAGGTCGTGACGGCCAGATCCGAACGCACAGTCGCCGTCGTCGCGTCGAGGTTGCCGTTCTCGAACACGGTCCGCCATTCCAGCCCGTGCTCGTTGAGCGCCGCCAGCACCGCAGGGCGGAAGGCACAGGTGTCGGCCACCGTCGAAACCGGCAAGGGCCGCTTGCGGCGGGCTATGCCGCCTTTGGCGCCGACCCAGACCAGCCGGTCGATGGCGAGACATTCGCCGGCGGACGGACCGACCGGTTCCTCGATTACGGCAAGGTCTATCGTGCCAGCTGCCAATGCCGCCGCAAGCTCCGGCGACGAGGCGCAGACCAGCGAAATCTCGACCTGCGGAAAGGTCTCAGCATAGGTCTTCAGCACCGGCGCAAGCATGGTGCCAACCAGATCATACGGCACGCCGAGCCGCACCTCACCCGCGACCGCGCTGATCGCCATCTCGGCCCAGATCTCGTCATTCAGGGAGAGCAGGCGCTTGCCCTTACCGAACAGTCGCTCCCCGGAACGGGTCAGTCTCAGGCCGCGCCGGTCGCGCTCGAAGAGGCTGCAGCCGAGAACCTCCTCCAGCCGCTTGATCTGCTGGCTGACGGCGCCCTGCGTCAGGTGCAGCGCGTTCGCCGCCGCCGTCATGCTGGCCGTGTCGGCGACGGTGACGAAGGTCCGGATCAGGGCCGTGTCGAGATTGCGGATCATAGTTGCATTATATTCTCTAATGCCAACCATGACAAACATTGCATTTACTGATGCACGCTCATGCTTAGCATGCTGGTTCCCAACAGAGGAAACAGCATGCTTGAGGCCATCCTTCCGCTCGTCCTGTTTGCGCTGGTCTCGACCTCCACGCCCGGCATGGCCACGACCTTGTCGACAGCGTCCGGGGCACAGTTCGGCTTTCGCCGCTCGGTTCCGCTGATGGCCGGCAGTGCGGCCGGCCTAGCCACGGTGGCTGCGGCAGGTGCGGCCGGGCTCGCCGGCCTGTTGGCAGCCGCTCCGTCCCTGCAGCTGGCGATGAAGATAGCCGGATCACTCTATCTGATCTGGCTCGCATGGAAGATCGGCCGCAGCGGTCCACCCAATCTGGACGTGTCCATGTCCAAGCCGAACAGCTTTTTCGGTGGCGCGGGCCTGCAATGGATGAACCCCAAGGGTTGGGCCATGGGTCTGGGAGCGGCGGCATCCTTTACCGCCCTCGCCAACGGACCGCTGCAGCTCGCCTTTCTGCTCGGCACGGTCTTCGGCCTGGCAGCCGCGCTGTCACTGTCGGCGTGGTGCGTGGCGGGCACGCTGCTCGCGCGGTTGCTCAGAACCGAGCGGCAGTGGCGCGTGCTCAACGCCGTGCTTGGGCTGCTGCTGGCCGCCTCGATCATTCCGATGTGGCAGCCAGCATAGATGCTGATGTTCAGGCGGCGTAGCCCAGCAGCGTTTCGAAGACATGGTCGACAAGGAGCAGGCGGCAAGCCTGCGCGCGGCGCTGGATGACATCGCCGCGCTGGATTTTGGTATACCGCCGGCAGCGCCCCTGAGGTCTCGGACGGCCGGCGGTAGCCACACTTACTCCGCCGGCATGGCAATCGCCCGCGCCGCCCGGTGGCTGGCCAGCATGACGCCAAGACCCAGGATCGGGAACACTGCTGCGACCAGGCCGAGATCGGCTGGCGCGCCATAGCGCAGCACCGCGCCACCGACGACGGCGCCCAGCGCCACGCCGAGATAGAGCGCCGACCCGTTGAGCGACAGCACGATGGGCGCGGCGTCGGGCGCCAGCCTGATGATGCGGCTGGCCTGCGCCGGAGGGAAGGCCCAGCCGACGATGCCCCACGGCACCATCATGGCCATCAGCGCCGGCCCGGCGATGCTGTGCGGCAGGAAGGCCGGGATGACCGAAAGCATGACCAGCATGACCGCACTCAGCGCCAGCGACCAGCTGACGGTGCGCGTCGCGCCGAAGCGATCGGCAGCCTGCCCGCCGGCGATGTTGCCGATAACGGCGCCGACGCCGAAGGCAAGCAGCATGCCGGGCAGCGCGATCGGGCTCAAGCCGCCGCCTTCGATGGCTAGCGGCGCGACAAAGGCAAAGACCGTGAAGGCGCCGGTGAGCGCCAGCAGCGTGGTCAGCAGGATCGATGGCACGCCGGGGCGAAGGATTGCGGCCAGCCGCTGCCTGAGCGGCAGCTTGGTGCCGACAATGCCGCGCGGCAGCCGGTACCACAGGATTGCGCCGGCCAGTGCGCCGAGCCCGGCGATGGCAAAGAACGTGCCGCGCCAGCCGGCAACGGTCGCGACAAGCGCGCCGAGCGGTGCGCCGACCGCCACCGCCACCGTAGTGCCGCCGACAACGACGGCAATGGCGCGGGCGCGGTGATGATCATCGACAAGCGCCACGGCCGTCCCCTGCGCCGTCGCCGCAAACAGGCCGGACGACAGCGCCATGACGATGCGCGCGATCAGCAGCAATTCGAAAGAGGAACTCAGCGCCGCCGCCAGATTGCCCAGCACGAAAAACACCAGTGTCCATAAGATGACGCGCCGCCGGTCCCATTCGCCGGTCAGCGTCGCCAGGATCGGCGTGCCGAGCGCATAGGCGAGCGCAAAGGCGGTGATCAGCGCGCCGGCGAGTGGAACGGAGATGGCGGCATCGGCCGCGATGTCGGGCAACAGGCTTGAAATGACGAAACCTTCGGTCGCGATCGTGAAAGACCCGAGCGCAAGCCAGATGAGGCGCTTGTCCATAGCGGCAAATCCTTAGTTCAAAAGTTATTGAACAATTGTACATAATGGGGCATGGTGTCAATGAAGCCACCCGAGAATAGCGGAACTCTCCTGACAGCTCTATGTCAGGACAAGGTGGCAGGAGGTAGAAACTGCGTGCATCCGCCAAGGAGGAGATGCGTTGAAATCGGTCCTGATTGCGCTTAGTTCTCCGGCATGACACTGCCCCACCCCGCCGCCGACCAAATCAGCCTGTCGAACGTTCTTGCCGTGCTCGGCGATCCCACCCGGCTGGCCATTGTGCGCTATCTCGCCAGCAAGGAAGGCGTGCCGCTGAATTGCAGCCAGTTCCTCGATCTCGGTTCGAAGACCAACCTCAGCTACCATCTGGCCAAATTGCGCGAGGCCGGTGTCACCCGCACCGAGGTGGTCGGCACCAGCCGGCTGATCACGCTGCGCCGCGACGATCTCGATGCCCGCTTTCCGGGGCTGCTCGATAGCGTCATTGCCGCTGCCGTCGATGACCCAGCTCTGCCCGCGGTAGGCGCCTCCGAGATCGAAGTCCGCGCCTGAAGCCGTAACTCGCCCCTGTAACAGGCAGGGCAACCGCGTTTGGATTCTTGCGAAGGTGGCCCCCCACCCTAACCCTCCCCACAAGGGGGAGGGAACGCCGCGCGGCGGACACGCCAACGTCACCGCTGAATGCCACGCCAGCAGAAGACACACACACGACTATCAGCGCCAACGGAAGTCTCCCTCCCCCTTG
This sequence comes from Mesorhizobium sp. WSM4842, assembly GCF_055901575.1. Taxonomy (NCBI): domain Bacteria; kingdom Pseudomonadati; phylum Pseudomonadota; class Alphaproteobacteria; order Hyphomicrobiales; family Phyllobacteriaceae; genus Mesorhizobium; species Mesorhizobium sp. WSM4842. Next base: position 2,595,553 of record NZ_CM148372.1, on the reverse strand, counting down.
TGGGTGTTTGGACTGGGGACATCGCGAACAGGTGTGCGAGGACATCGCGAACAGTTTGCCATCCTATCGAGCCAGGGCATTGAGGTCGATGGTTTCTATTTTCTGGTGTCTGAACCAGGCGTCGAAGACGCCGTCGGCAGCGGTTGGGCGGAAGGCGACGGATTTGCCGGCGAAGGCCCTGCACAGGCGCATGGTGTGGCCGAGGATGGAGACGAAGCCATGCTGCTGAACGCGGCGGACGAGATCGTCCTTGGCATAGTCGAACGGCTCGACGATTTCGCGATACTGGCGCTGCGAGACGCGGTAGCGGTCGAGCGGCACGGCGCCGCCAAGCGCGTCGTGCGGACGCACGGTGTTGTAGACGTGACGCCAGCGATCGAAGGCGTCCTGGGCCTTGGGGAGATCGGCAAAGGGCGGTCCCTGCAGCGCTTCGGCTTTGAGCGAGCGATGGAAGCGCTCGTCCTTGCCGAGCGTCTGCGGGTGGCAGGCCTGGAGTGGCTGACGGCGACGCCAGCCTCGATCAGCCAGACGGTGAGCAGCGTGAAGTTGTTGCGGCCGCCGTCGCCCCAGGGCGGGCCGTTGTCGGTGGCGATACGCCACGGCAGGCCGTAGCGGCGGAAGGCGGCGATCAGCCGGGCCTTCACGGTTGCGGTGGTCTGATCGGCGCAGGCCGACAGCGCGATCGAGAAGCGCGAATGGTCGTCGAGCACAGTGAGCGGATGCAGCCGACCGCCATGCAAGGCGACGTGGCCCTTGAAATCCATCTGCCACAGATCGTTGGGAGCTTCGTGCTCGAAGCGGATGAAGGGCTGCGCCCCGCCGCCCAGCGCGATGCCGTTGCGGCGCAGGATGCCGGTCACCGTCGAGGCCGCGGGCGTGCCGATGCCATCGCGGGCGATGACGCGCGCGATCTTGCGTCCACCCCAAGCCGGATGCGCTGCGCGCACCGAAAGCGCAGCCGTTTCCACCTCCGGCGCGCACTGCGCCGGGCTCGATCGCGGCCGCCGCGACTGCTCGGCCAGTCCTGCCTCGCCCTCGCTCCGGTAGCGCGAAAGCAGCTTGTGGCCGCACGTCCGTCCGATGCCGAAGCGCCGACACAACGCGCTCACATTCGACCCCTCCGCCGAGGTCAGCCTCACGAACTCCAACTTCTGCTTCATCGCGCTTCTGTCCTTGAACGGCATCCCGAACCCCCTCGCGCACAATGCGCAAAACTGTTCGCGATGTCCTCGCACACCTGTTCGCGATCTCCCCAGTCCAAACAGTGGGGAGGGGTTAGGGGTGGGGTACATCGTAGAGCGAAAGCCTCGGCTTTCCAGCTGCGGTAGCCCTGGTGTAACAGGGGAGAGGAACCAAAGTCTGCCAGGCCCGCCCTTCCCGACCAGTCATTCGTCGACCCTACGGAGCTTCCCATGCGCATTGCCGTCCTCGCCGATATTCACGGCAACATCGTCGCCCTGGACGCCGTGCTCGACGATCTCAGCCAGCGCGGCAGTGCTGACCTCATCGTCAATCTCGGCGATTGCGTCTCCGGCCCGCTCTGGCCGCGCGAAACCATGGAGCGGCTTGAAGCGCTCGCCTTGCCGACGGTGCGCGGCAATCACGACCGCCGCGTCGCCCGCGACGCCGCCGATGAAGCCATGTGGCCGTCCGACCGCTACGCGCAGGAGCGGCTGACATCGGCGCAGCGCGAGGCGCTGTTCGCCTTGCCTCTCACGCTGGAGATCGCGCCTGACGTGACCGCCTTCCATGCCCGGCCCGACCACGACGAAAAATATCTGACCGATACGATAGAAGATGGCCGGCTGGTGCGAGCACCACTGGCCGCCATCAAGCGACGGCTGGCCGCGCTCGATCCGGCTTGCCGCATCGTGCTGTGCGGTCACAGTCACCGCAGCGAGCTGATCCGAATCCCAGGCGGCCCGGTCGTCTTCAATCCGGGCAGCATCGGCTGTCCCGCTTATGGCGATTCGACACCGCCGGCGCATGTCTCCGAGCAAGGCTCCCCACATGCGCGCTACGGCATCGTCGACCTGGGTGAGCCGGGCCGCCCCGACCGTTTCGAGGCCATTGCCGTCGACTATGATCACGAGGCGGCGGCGCGGCAAGCCGAACAGGCGGGGCGGCCGGAATGGGCCCACGCGCTGCGCACCGGATTTATGCCAGGCTGAGCGAGGTACGAGCTCATGTCCGGCTGAACGCGGAAACGCGTTCATGTCCGGCTGAACGCGGAAACGCGTTCATGCCGCACGCTGAGCTTGCTCATGCCGCACACTGAACACGTTGACGTCGCAGCCGCATTTTCGGGCTTACATAGCGCCACGTCGTCGCTTATAAAATCGACTTGGCCAGCGGTGGCGTTTCGTACCTGGCCGCGCCTTCGGTAATGAATCTATCGCCACGGCCAACATAATGAGGCGCACAGTTACGCTCCGAACGACACTGTACGCGCTCACTGCCCCTCTCCTGCTAACGGCGCTGCTGCCGGCCAGGGCCGAGGAGGCGCCCGTCGTGTCCATCGTGACCGACCTCGCTCCAGGCGATCTCCTGAACGTCCGCGCCACGGCGTCGGCGATAGGCAAGATCAAGGCTCGGCTGCCGAATGGTACGAGCGTGAACAATCTCGGCTGCAACGACGTCAATGGCCACCGCTGGTGCAAGGTTGCAGAAATCGACAACCCGCAACTGACCGGATGGGCTCCTGCGCGCTACCTGAACCCTGAGAATCCGGTGGCCGTTTCGGATGCGGATACTGATCCGACCGGCGAAGGCACCGCCTCTGCAGCCGAGGCCGCGAACCCGGCAACCGCAGACCAGCCGCTGCCCGACCTGACAGCGCGCCTGGGCGCTACCGATCCCGAAACCACAATGACAGCCGCTGAGGCAATCGGCAGGGCCGCCATCGAGGACGCTTACCGCCTGGCGCTCGCTACCAGCGGAAATCCTTCGATCGAGGAGATGCAGACGGCCGCGGCGGCGAAAGCGAGCCAAAATCGCGCCGCCAATGCAGCGGCTCCGGCCAACGCACAAACCGTTGCGCGGCTGCAGCCGCCGGGGCGGCCCGCGCCGGCGCTGGGTGCCCGCAACGAGATTCCTTGCGCGCGCTATGTCGGCCAGCCGATGACCAGCTGCAAGGCGGGCGTTGTCCACACCGGCGACAAGGCCGAGGTGACCGTGACCTGGCCCGATGGCGGCACGCGCGTCATCAGCTTCCAGGCCGGTCGGCCCGCCGGTTCGAATGCATCAGGCGAATTCCGCTACACCCGCGAGGGCAGCCTGAACCTGATCCGTGTCGGTGTTTCCGAACGCTTCGAGATTACCGACGACCTGGCGCTGGGGGATGAGTGGCTAAGGGGAATAAGGCAGTAGGGCAGTAGGGCAATATGTTTAAAAGGCGCTCGAACCACTGCCCTACTGCCCTACTGCCCTACTGCCCTACTGCCCTACTCGCATTTTAGGGGGTTACATCAGGCAAAACTCTTCCCTATAAGGCCCTCCTAGCCTGATACCAGAATCGCGAGCACAACCGGCCGGGTCTTCCCGTCCGGTTTTTCGTGCAAGCCGCCTGCCGAACGGACCCTCGATATGCCAAGACGCACCGACATCAAGTCGATTCTGATCATCGGGGCCGGCCCCATCGTCATCGGTCAGGCCTGCGAGTTCGACTATTCCGGCACCCAGGCCTGCAAGGCGCTCAAGCAAGAGGGTTTTCGCGTCATCCTGGTCAATTCCAACCCGGCCACCATCATGACCGACCCGGAATTGGCCGACGCCACCTATATCGAGCCGATCACGCCCGAAGTGGTGGCCAAGATCATCGCCAAGGAGCGGCCGGACGCGCTGCTGCCGACCATGGGCGGCCAGACCGCGCTCAACACCGCACTGTCGCTGCGCCGCATGGGCGTTCTCGAGCGCTACAATGTCGAGATGATCGGCGCCGACGCCACGGCAATAGACAAGGCCGAGGACCGCGCTTTGTTTCGCGAGGCGATGAAGAAGATCGGCCTGGAAACGCCGAAGTCGATGCTGGCCAACGCCACCGACGTCAAGAACGCCGACCGCAAGACGCACGAGGCCGAACGCGCCGCGCTGAAGGCCGAGAAGCCCGAAAACCTCGACGCCGCGCTCGACGCGCTCGAAACGCGCTGGAACCTCGGCGAGGGCGACCGCAAGCAGCGCTACATCAGCCACGGCATGGCGATCGCCGCACAGGCGCTCGACCATGTCGGCCTTCCCGCCATCATCCGCCCGTCCTTCACCATGGGCGGCACCGGCGGCGGCATCGCCTACAACCGCGCCGAATTCTACGAGATCGTCCAGTCCGGCCTCGACGCCTCGCCGACCACCGAAGTGCTGATCGAGGAAAGCGTGCTCGGCTGGAAGGAGTACGAGATGGAGGTCGTCCGCGACAAGGCCGACAACTGCATCATCATCTGCTCGATCGAGAACATCGACCCGATGGGCGTGCACACCGGCGATTCGATCACCGTCGCCCCTGCCCTGACCTTGACCGACAAAGAATATCAGATGATGCGCAACGCCTCGATCGCGGTGCTGCGCGAGATCGGCGTCGAGACCGGCGGTTCCAACGTTCAGTTCGCCGTCAACCCGGCCGACGGCCGCCTGGTGGTGATCGAGATGAACCCGCGCGTCTCCCGCTCGTCGGCACTGGCATCCAAGGCGACCGGCTTTCCGATCGCCAAGATCGCGGCCAAGCTCGCCGTCGGCTACACGCTGGACGAGCTGGAGAACGATATCACCGGCGGCGCCACGCCCGCCTCGTTCGAGCCGTCGATCGATTACGTCGTCACAAAAATCCCGCGCTTTGCCTTCGAGAAATTCCCCGGCGCCGAGCCGGTGCTGACCACGGCGATGAAGTCGGTCGGCGAGGTCATGGCCATCGGCCGCACTTTTCAGGAATCGCTGCAGAAGGCGCTGCGTGGGCTTGAAACCGGCCTGACCGGTCTGGACGAGATCGAGATCCCCGGCATCGCGCACGGCGCAGCCAGCCACGCCGACGACCGCAACGCCATCCGCGCCGCGCTGGGCACGCCGACGCCCGACCGGCTGCGCATGGTGGCGCAGGCCATCCGCATGGGCACCTCGCTCGAAGACGTCCACGCCATGTGCAAGATCGACCCGTGGTTCCTCGAGCAGATCGCCGGCATCCTGGCCATGGAAGACCGCATCCGCGAGCACGGCATTCCCGAGGACGCCGCCAATCTGCGCATGCTGAAGGCGATGGGTTTCTCCGATGCCCGCCTCGCGTCGCTGGTCCGGAAAGACGTCGAAGATGTACAAAGGATACGCGAAAAGCTCGACGTTCATCCGGTTTACAAGCGCATCGACACCTGTGCCGCCGAGTTCGCCTCGCCCACCGCCTACATGTATTCGACCTATGAGACGCCTTTCGCCGGCGCGCTCGCCAACGAGGCGCAGGTCTCGTCGCGCAAGAAGGTTGTCATCCTCGGCGGCGGCCCGAACCGCATCGGCCAGGGCATCGAGTTCGACTATTGCTGCTGCCACGCGGCCTTCGCGCTGCGCGATGCCGGGTTCGAGGCGATCATGGTCAACTGCAATCCGGAGACCGTCTCGACTGACTACGACACGTCGGACCGGCTCTATTTCGAGCCGCTGACGCCGGAGGACGTGCTGGAGATCCTGCGCGCCGAACAGGCGTCGGGCGAGTTGGTCGGCGTCATCGTCCAGTTCGGCGGCCAGACGCCGCTGAAGCTGGCGGATGCGCTGGAGAAGGCCGGCATCCCGATCCTCGGCACTTCGCCCGACATGATCGATCTCGCCGAAGACCGCGACCGTTTCCAGAAGCTGCTGCACAAGCTCGGCCTCAGCCAGCCAAAGAACGGCATCGCCTATTCGGTCGAGCAGGCCCGCCTCGTCGCCGGCGAGCTCGGCTTCCCGCTGGTGGTGCGCCCGTCCTATGTGCTCGGCGGCCGCGCCATGCAGATCATCCACGACGAAAGCATGCTGCAGACCTACCTGCTCGACACCGTGCCCGGCCTGGTGCCGGAGGACATCAAGCAGAAATACCCCAACGACAAAACAGGCCAGATCAACACGCTCCTGGGCAAGAACCCGCTGCTGTTCGACACTTATCTCTCGGGCGCCATCGAGGTCGATGTCGACTGCCTGTGCGACGGCAAGTCGACCTTCGTCTCCGGCATCCTGGAACATATCGAGGAGGCCGGCATCCATTCGGGCGACAGTGCCTGCTCGCTGCCGGTGCACGCCCTGCCTTCCGACCTCGTCGACGAGTTGGAGCGCCAGACGGCGGCGCTCGCCCGCGCGCTCAATGTCGGCGGGCTGATGAACGTGCAATATGCGATCAAGGACGGCACCGTCTATGTGCTGGAGGTCAATCCGCGGGCGTCGCGCACCGTGCCCTTCGTCGCCAAGACCATCGGCCGTCCCATTGCGAAAATTGCCGCCCGCATCATGGCCGGCGAGACCCTCGAAGACGCCTTCGCCCACTATGGCGCCATGCCCGACCCCAGAAATCCCGGCCACATCGCGGTCAAGGAAGCAGTGTTCCCCTTCGCCCGCTTCCCCGGCGTCGACATATTGCTCGGCCCGGAAATGCGCTCGACCGGCGAGGTCATGGGCCTCGACCGCGACTTCGCGCTGGCCTTCGCCAAGAGCCAGTTAGGGGCCGGCGTCGACCTGCCGCGCTCCGGCACGCTGTTCGTCTCGGTGCGCGACGACGACAAGAAGGGCATCTTGCCGGCGGTCAAGCGCCTTGCCGGCCAGGGTTTTAAGGTAATGGCCACCTCAGGCACCGCGCGCTTCCTCGCCGAGAACGGCGTCGTCGCCGAGAAAATAAACAAGGTGCTGGAAGGCCGCCCGCACATCGAGGACGCCATCCGCAACCGCCAGGTGCAGATCGTCTTCAACACCACGGACGGCCAGAAGGCGGTGTCGGACTCAAAGTCGCTGCGCCGCGCCACGCTGATGCAGAAAGTGCCGTATTACACGACGCTGTCGGGTGCGGCTGCGGTGGCTGAGGCTATTGCGGCGCTGAGGGCGGGGAGCCTGGAGGTTAGGCCGCTGCAGGAGTATTTTGCCTGAGGCGACTAGCCAATCTCCCTCCTTGTGGCGGAGATGGCCGGCAGGCCAGAGGGGGGTGCTGTCCCGCCAACGCTGCGATTTCTACAGCACCCTGATCCGTCCAGGGCAATCGAACCGAGCCGACGCTCACCTCAGTTGAGAAACCCAATAAATCGTCCGGCGAACAGCACCGACGTCCACAGAGCCATCGACAGCACCGCCAGGATTGTGACGGTCCCGCCGGCCGGCTCGTCACCGCCTTTTGCGCGGCGCATGAAGACGAAGAAGTTGGCGCCGGCGAGAAGGATAAGTGTCATCTTGGTGAGGAAAATCGGCATCGCCGCGTACTCGCTCGCCCTGACTGAAAAGAGCAGCGAGCCCGTGACAAGCGCGCCGGCGAACGCGGCAAATGCAGTGCGGCGCAGCAGCGCAATGAACTCCGCGTAGGGCAGCGAACGGAAGGCGCCGAGGATCCTGAGGTCCATCAGCCAGACGCTGGTCAGCAGCGCGCCGATCGACATGATGTGCAGCGCGTTGACTATGGGATAGGCGACGAAGGAGGCCTTCAGTGCCCGCACCAAGGCGAGTTGCTCGATGCCGGCGAGGAGCTCGTCCATTCAGGCCGGCGGCACGCGGTCGGGATAAACATCATAAGTCTTGCCATTGACGATGATGCGAGATGCTTTCATCCACTTCTCGGTCTCGTCGCGCGAGCGGTGGCCGATCGCGGTCACCTCGTCGCCGACTTTGGCGACCTCCTCGGTGAAGCCGGCGGCGATCGTCCGGGACGGCGGCGCCAAATCCACCCGCCAGACCTCGCCCTCTGCGTCGACATCCAGCGTGGCGTGCGGATTGCCGATATAGATGGCCGTGATCTTGCCCCGGAGTTCGAAAAAACCTTCCTCGGTCCACGACCAGCCGTGATGGGCATAGGCTGCGGTGGCGGCGGCAAGCATCACTGCTGCTGTCAGCGCGACGCTCCGAATCCCGTTGAAAGGTGACTGCATCGCTCGTCTCCTCGGCTCATGCCGTCAGTATTCGAGAGTAGGTCACCGCGCGGCAACGTCAAATCACATCGGTGCGAAGGCCTTCCGCGACGGCCGCCATGTGCCGTTCGTCCAGGCGCTGCCCGATCAATCACCGGCCCGATCAATCACTGGAATGAACGGTCCGGTCTTGCTTATGACATCTATGCGCGCCATGTTCGGGCCCCACCCGCCGCTCTTCTTCTCCATCGGATGAAGGTCGGAGACTCACACCTGAACGAGGCACACCATGAGCAGTATGAGAGACCGTCAGGAAGGCTTCGAAAAGAAGTTTGCGATGGACGAGGACACGAAGTTCAGGGCCATGGCGCGCCGTAACAAGCTGCTCGGCCTATGGGCCGCCGAAAAACTCGGAAAAACCGGTGCGGACGCCGACGCTTATGCGAAAGAGGTGGTGCGCGCGGACTTCGAAGAGGCCGGGGACGACGATGTGTTGCGCAAGATACGCGCCGATTTCGACGCGGCGGGCGTCGCCCAGTCGGATCTTCAGATTCGCGGCGTCATGGACGACCTGCTGGCGACGGCGGTCGAGCAGATCAAAAACACCTGAGAGCGCCAGCGTAAAGCGCGTCGCGACGCGCTTTAAGTTCTTGTTTTTTGTCGCCCAAAACCGCTGCGCACCCTCGGGTCAGGCCCAGGGTCAGGCCCGAGGGCATGCTTTTGGGTGACATGCATTAGCTGTGGGCGGCCACCAGATCCTTTAGGCGCTCTTCGTGCATCCGCAGCGTTGGTAGTGTCTTCTTGGCGAATTCCTTCAGCGCCGGGTCTTCGCCCGACTGCGCATAGGTGGAAAACAGCGCCAACGCCTGCTTGTGCGCCTGCGTCTGCAGGACGATGTATTTCGCCTGGAAGGCATCGCCGTCGAGCTCCTTGAGCTCGTCCAGCATCGCCTGATCCTTCGACAACAAAGCGGGGCCGCTCGCTGTCACCGAGGCCGTGGTCTCGCTCTGCTCGAGAGCTGCCTTGAAATCCTCACCAGCCTTGGTGTGATCCCTAATCATCAGCGAGGCGAAATCCTTCACATCGGCGGCGACGTTCTTTTGTTCGGCCAGCTTGCTGCTTTCAATCTCGAACCGGTTGGCGCTGGGGACCGTTTTGGTGAAGGTCTCGGTCTCGATCTTGGTTTGGCCGACAGCAGGTATATCGGCCGGCGTGGCGGATTGGGCGAAGCCCGCCGGCGCGCCGGCCAGCAAAGCGACCATGGCTAGCGTGAGATGCGTTTTCACAGGAAATCTCCGGGTTTGTGATCCTCGGAGAGTTCAACGCGACACAAGCAGCGAAGTTGCGCGACGGGGACAGGAATGAGGTGTCGGCGACCCTGCCAACACCCCCCGCTCGGCGCCGATACGCCGGAAATATGCTTGGCAAAGCTCAGTGGCAGCAGGCGCCGGCATATTGCAGCTGTTCGTTCCATTCCGGCCGGCCCTCCGGCGTGAAATCCATCAGGTTCCACAGGATCTCGCAGGTGCCGACGGCGCGCGGGTCCTGGCCGGGTTCGGACGGCGCGAAGCCAAGCTCCGAACTCCAGAAATGCCGGATGCCATCGGCGTCGCGATGGAACACCGACAGCATCGGAAGTTGCGCGCCGTCGTCGGCCTCGGCGTGGTAGTCGCGCTTGAAGCTGTTGCCGGCCGAGGAGACCAGCCGCATATTCGTCCAGCCGCGATCGCGGCCAAGCGTGATCAGGTTTTCGAGCGCGGTCTTGCCCACCACCGCGAAATTGAAGCCGGCGGCCTCAAGATGGCCAATGGCGCCGTCGAACTGGTCGAGCAGCGCCGTGCAGGACGGGCATGGCTGGTCCGGTCGTGCGAGCTTCGCCGTGCCGCCGCTTGTCGCCACGTCGCGCGTCTCCTGGGGATGGCGCGGAAACATCATAGAGTAGACGATCAGCGTGTCCTTGCCGGGCGAAAACAGTTCCGACAGATTTATGCGGGCCGGCTTGCCGTCGGCGTTAAGTCCGTCGAACACATAATCCTGTGGCACCAGCCCACCCGGCGGCAGTGCGCGGCGGGCGACGGCCACATCCTCCATGGCGCGGCGCAGCTCGATCTCCTTCTGCAAGAGGGTTTCGCGGGCGGCACGATATTCAGCGGATTCATTGGGAAAGGTGATCATCGTCATCTCCATCAGCCGTGCTTGTGGCGGCGCGCCCCGTACGGCAACGCGCCTTTGCCTCTCAAGGACGCATCGCGAAGGAGGGTTCCGACATTTTTGCGCACACAGGCGGCAGAAGACCCCTCACCCAGCCTCCGCTTCGCTCGGCTGACCTCTTCCTCCAAGGGAGAGGAGACTATCAACGCCGGCGCCAACCTCTTCTCCCCGCCGGGGAGGAAGGTGGCCGCGAAGCGGCCGGATGAGGGGGACCTCGCATTGGGATAGCGGGACAACGAAGCTACTGCGCCGCCGGCACCGGGCAGCTCGTGTCGCCCTCCTGGCAGTTGAGATAGCCCTGAAAATCCTTCAGCCTGATGTTGGTGAGGCTCTCCTTGCAGTCGGCGATAACCATCGGATACATGCTGCCTGCCATATCGGTCGGGCCGCCCTGGAAAGCGCATTCGGAATCGCGGAAGGCGACCCAGGCGCGCTGCGCACCGACCAGCAGCTTCTTCGTCGCAGCATCGTCCTTCAGCCGGCCCTCGATCTGCCTGTAGACGTGGTTGAGCTTCTTGTCGGCTTCGGTGAATGACTTGCCGGCGCATTCGTTCATAGTCGCCTGGTCCTGCGCGTTGGCGCAATCGTCGGCGTGCGCAACGCCCGCAAGAAGCGGAATGGCGAGGATCACCAGACCTGTTTTGGCCATACCCGTTTTGGAAAGCAAAAGCCGCATCGTGTTTCTCCGGTTTCGGTCGAGACCCCGCCCGCGGCACGAAAGCCGCAGGATCGCAGATTAACGCCCGAGCGGTTGCCGGCAAGATGCAGCCTGCCGCCTTGGTGGACACTTCCTTTCCACACTTTGCCCCTCGGCCGCTCGCTCGCTGATCGGCTTCGCCGACCGCCCCTCACCCCGCCCAATCGACTTCGAACATCCCCAGCCGCTCGTAGAGCCTGACGGCGGCGGCGTTCTCCACCGTGCTGGTTTTGAGATCGACATGCTCAGCGCCCCGTGCGCGAAAGGCGGCGAAGACGTGCCACATCAGCGCTTCGGCGATGCCTCGGCCGCGCGCCTCGGGGTGGACGGCAAGGTCTTTGACGAACGCCCTCGTCCAGCACAGTGCCGCGCCCGCCAGCCGACCCTTGCTGTCGATAACCAGGAAACACAAGGCAGCGTCGAATTCCGCGTCGCTTGAAATGCGCGGCCACCATTCCTCGAACGGCCCATCGGCGCCATCGTCGAAGACGGTGGTCAGCAGCGCATGCAAAGCGAGCGCGTCGGCGGCCTCGAAGCCGCGCATGACAAAACCTTCCGGCCAGCGCGGCGGAGCAAGCGTGTCGTCGAGGATCTTGCGCAGCCTTATGTCGTTCGGTGCCGGCGGGCGCGGCTCAGGCATCTGTTCAGGCATCCGGCTGCAGGCGACGCCGACCGCGGTCGCGGCCAAGGCCGGTTTCTCCCAGCATGCCCTTGCGCTTGGCGTCGTAATAATAGCCGCTCTGGTAGAGCCGGTCGGCGCGCTTGGCGTTGCCGCCGGCCACCAGCCAGGCGCCGCGCAGATATTTCACCGCATATTTCAGATTGGTCTCGGCGTCGAACAACCCGCTCGCCGGCCCGTCATAGCCCATGCCGCGCGCCGTCGCATGCTTGATCTGCATCAGCCCCCAATGGCCGCGATTGTAGGCCTTGGGATTGAAGGTGCTCTCGCGCCTGACGACACGGCGCACCAGATCGACCGGAACCTCATAGAGGATGGCATATTTCTCGATCAGCCGCTCGATCTCGCCGCGCGGGCCCGCCGAATACTCCTTGGCAGGGCTGGTCGAAAGCAGGGCGGACGGATCCTCAGGCACGACATAGGCGGCCTGCTGAACGCCGGGCATTGTCTTGCCTGTCTCGCCGGTGATCGGCATGGCGACAGCGGCCGTCGCATAGACAGGTGGTGCGCCGGCTGACGCGGCATCGGCCGTCATGGCTGCAGGTGCAGTCGCGTCCAGCGGAGTCGGGCCGGCAAAGGCGGCCGGCTGGGCAGGCATCGCGGTGGGGTCGACAGCCAGCGCCGCCATCTGGACAGGCGCGATGCCGGACGATTCCGGCAGCACCGAAACCGTGTCGGGCAGCGCTAGCGTAAAGCCGGCATCAGCGCCTGCGGCGGTGGTTTCAGTCAGAGAAGGCACGGCCTTCGTCTGCGAGGTCGAAGTGCAGCCGCTGAGACCGGCCGCAGCGAGCATCACGCCGATCGCGGGAAAGATGATTTTTGCTGGCAAGCCGCGCTCGGGTCCGGTTCGTCTGTTAAGAAAGTCCTTACACCAGCGCCTTTGCCCCGGCAATCCGCCGCCAGTCGGGACCTCGAATGGTTTTCGGGTGGCAACACCAGCCTGAAAATGCGATATCTCGTTCTCGATATGTACTGGATTGCCATCCGTTTCTGCGGAAAGGAGCACATCATGGAAGGCACCTCTCAAGCCGTCGCCGGCCACACGGTCTTCGAAACCGTGATCGGCTTCATGGGCATCGCCTGGAGCGAGGCCGGATTGACCCGGCTCTGCCTGCCCCAGCGCAACCGCGACGCGGTGGAACGCCAGCTTTTGCGTCATGCCGGCAGTGCCGCTTCGAGCGCCCAACCGCAATGGATTAGCGAGCTGATTCTGTCGATAAAGGCCTATGCAGCCGGCGAGGACGTCGATTTCTCCGGTGTGCCGGTCGATCTCACCGGCGTCGACGATTTCCGCCTCGCCATCTACGACGCGGCGCGAAAGCTCGCTTTCGGCGAGACCACCACCTATGGCGAACTGGCCAAGCGCGCCGGGCATGCAGGGCTCGCGCGTGAGACGGGCGCCGCACTCGGCGCCAACCCGGTGCCGCTGGTCATCCCTTGCCACCGCATTCTTGCCGCCGGCGGCAAGATCGGCGGTTTTTCTGCGCCCGGCGGCTCGACCACCAAGGAAAAAATGCTGGCGATGGAAGGCGTGCGCGTCGGTCCGCCGCCGCCTGCACAGGTCTCGTTTGGATTCTGAGGCCCCGACGTAGCTAGTTCGGAAAGATGCGCCAGCGGAAATGCCGGTCAGTTTCCACCCGCTTGCATTTGTAGACGATGCAGGACTTCGTGTCGGCGCTAGGCACAGAAGCCCGTGCCCTGACCTCGCCCATGTTGCAGAAACGCTGGCTCCGCACATAGCGGTCGTAGAGCGGCAGCCCCGGCACGCGCGTCGACTGGTAACGCAGGATGACCGCGCCTTCCCGAGCGATCGTCGCCCGCACCGTACCGCAACTCATGCGGCTCGGGTCGTAGCGCGAGATCGCCTGCGCCTCGGCGGCCACCAGCGTCAGGCAGGCGGCAAGCAGAACAGTTTTCATGGTCCTCTCCCCAAACAGGACCGGGCGCTCGAAGGCGGCGCGATTTTCCCCGCAACGCGCGATAAGCGGTGCAACCCTCCGCAACGCGCGACGTTGCAAGGCTTTCAGGCGATTGGGGCGGCCATTGGGCAGCGCCGCATCAGCACCTTTTTTCGTGCAGTCTTGTTTTTTGCGGAGAAGCAGACTATATGAGGTCCATTGATATTTCGGCCGATCGATCCGGGCCTCGCGATATTCGCGTTTGCTGACGTCTATCCCCAAAATCTCGATACAAACCGGCTGGACTTAGGTTCGGTCAAGCTAAAGCAAACGTATAAGGACTATCGAAATGGCAACAGGTACGGTCAAGTGGTTTAATTCCACCAAGGGTTTCGGCTTCATCCAGCCTGACAGCGGCGGCGCGGACGTTTTCGTCCACATCTCAGCAGTCGAGCGCGCTGGGCTGTCGACCCTGGTCGAAGGCCAGAAGATCAACTTCGAGATCGAGCAGGACCGCCGCACTGGCAAGTCGTCCGCTGGGTCTCTGAGCAAGGCAGCCTGATTTTGCGAATGGCGCGCGCCGGGCGACAGCTCGGGGCGCGCGGCAAGTCACGGATGTACTGACGGTCGCGCGAGAAGCGCACCGGAGCGGAAAGACACCGACAAGCCGAAGCAGCAGATTGCTGTGGGCCCGGACCAAACGCTCCCGATCAGGCTACCAAGCATGGGAAGGCGGGATTATGTCCCGCCTTTTTGCTGTCCGGATTCCGGATGAAACAGCCACCTTGGCCTTATTGTTCCAGTCATGGTATTTTTAGCCTATGAGCAAGCTCGAACAGATCGAAAAATCCGTTGCCGAACTGAGCCCTGAGGAGCTGAAGGCGTTTTGCCGCCTGGTTCGAGGCGCTGCAAGCGGACATATGGGATCGGCAGATCGAAACCGACGCCAAGGCCGGCAGGCTGGATAAACTTGCCGAGCAGGCCTTGGCTGACCATCGCGCCGGCCAGACCCGCCCCTTCTGAATCACACGGCTACGCCTCATCACCCAATCCGAAATACGCGCCACGGCCGAAGGCCGCAAGCCCGACCGGGCGTCGCGCCGGCTACAGAGCCGCGCGTCCTTTTGGACGCGCAAAGGACGCGTAGCACTTTGATCTTGCGCACAATCCTTACCGAAAATTATTTCCGATTTTCGGGGTGCGCTAGCGCCCCGTCCGGAGCGAGCCGCGAAGCGGCGACGAGCGTGAGGACAGAACTAAGGCAGCCATTCCATCGGCACGTGCCCCGGATCGACCTCGACCCGTTTCAGCCAGGCCGCCACCGCCGGATAGGCATCGAGCTGAAAACCGCCCATCTCGGCCGTATGCGTATAGGCATAGAGCGCGATATCGGCGACGCTCAATGCCTCACCGGCAAAGAACGCACTGCCCGCCAGGTGCTTGTTCATCACGCCGAGCGCCTTGTTGCCGCGCTCCAGCGTCACCGCCAGCCGTTCCGGCGTCGCATCCTTGGCCCGTTCGGGAAAGGTCAGCAGCGCCTTGCGCACCGCGATATAGGGTTCGTGGCTGTACTGCTCGAAGAACAGCCATTGATAGGCCAGCGCCCGCTCGTATCTGTCGGCCGGCAGGAACCGCGTGCCTTCGGCGAGATAAAGCAGGATGGCGTTGGATTCGGCAAGCCGCCGGCCGTCGTCAAGTTCGAGCAGCGGCACCATGGCGTTCGGGTTCTTGGCGACATAGTCCGGCTTGCGCGTGTCGCCGGTATGCGAACTCACCTCGACATTGGTGAAGGCCATGCCCAGCTTGCCCATCAACAGCCGCGGCTTGTAGCAATTGCCGCTGTCGATCATTCCGTAGAGTATGGTCATTGGCGCTCCGCTCGCTCGTGCAACGACAGCCCTTGGGGCCTGAGTCCGGTCTCAAGGCTCTATCCCGGCGGCAACGGCTTCATCCAGTGATTTGTTTTGGCGCAACCATCAGCGCCGCTGATGGATTACCCAAACAACGGCACGACGTTGTTGTCCCTGCCAAGCAGCCTGTCGATCGATAGCGGTTCCTCGTCGAACAGCGTGCCGGCCAGCGCCGGCCGGGCAAGGTAAAAACCCTGAAAAAGATCGACGCCGCCGTCCAGCGCGACGCGCAGATGCGTGGATTGCTCGATGCCTTCGACCAGCACCTTGGTGCCGCGGTCGTGCAGTGCAGAGACCAGCGGCCGGAAAAACCGCTCGGCGGCGGCATGGCGGCAGAATTCCGCGAACCAGGTGCCGTCGATCTTGACGATGTCGGGCTGGACAAGCGCGACCCGTTCTTCCGTCGAATGCCCGGTGCCGAAATCGTCGATGGCGATGCGGATGCCGTCACGCCGCATCTCGCGCGCCAGGCTGACGAGCACCTTGTCGTCGGCCGCCTGTTCGGTGATTTCGCAGACCAGCATGCCGGGATACAGATCGAACTCGGCGAGATGCCTGGTCATCAGCCTGATCTCAGCCAGCGCTCGCCCGGGGTCATCGTTGATCAGCGGATTGTAGTTGAAGAACAGGTCGAGCCCATCGACGCCGATGTTGCGGAAGTTCCGGAGATGCAGCACCCGGCACATCGTCTCGACGAACAGGCGATCCGCCACGGGGACGCCCTCGAAAAATGCGCGCGGCGCGACCGACCTGCCGGCGCGGTGCGGCTCGATCAGGCCCTCGACCGCGACGGCCTTCAAAAACCTGCCGCGCGGGGCAAAAATCGGCTGATAGGCGCTTCTCAACCGGAACGCGCCATAGACGCCGTATTCGATACCGACCTCATCGGTAAAGATTGCTTCGCCGACATTGCGCCGCCTGTCCGGCCGCCCGGTCATGGCACCGCCTTGCGCCCGAAAGCCCGTTTCGGCCGCGGCGAAGGCGAGACAGTCGCAGGCGCCTCGCCGGCATCTGGCACTGTCACCGGCATCTGCCTGTCCTTGCCCAAGGCGTGAAAGCTGGTCGGTGCAAGCTCGGGGCGCGCCAGTGCGAATCCCTGCACCATCGAGGCTCCCGATTTCTCGGCCAGTTCAAGCTGCCAGCCCTCCTCTATGCCCTCGAACACGGTGCGGATGCCTTGCTGTTCGAAACTTGCCACCATGGCGGTCAGCAGTGCGAAACCGGCGCCGGACTCCATCAGCTGCATGACCCAGCGGGCATCGAATTTGACGATGTCCGGCCGGAGCTCCTTGATGCGGTTGATGTCGGACTCGTCGGCGCCGTAGTCGTCGACGGCTATGCGAAACCCGTTGGCCCTGAGTGCCTCGACGAAATTGTAGAGCGTTTCCTGCGACGCTGATTTTTGCTCGGTCACCTCGCAGACGACGCGGTTCGCATCGATCTCAGCCTCATGCAGCACCAGCCGCATGTCGCGCAGCGCCTTGTCGGCGATGCTGCGGTCGGTGAACACCGACGGATCGAAGTTGATGAAGATGGATGCCTCTTGCGGCAGGCAAGCGCCGGCGTTCAAAAGATGCAGCGTCCTTGTCAGCGCCTCGATATGCAGGCGGTCGACCGTCGGACAGGTGTTGAAAAAGCTCACCGGCGACTGCGGCTCGCCGTCGCGGAACGGCCGGATCAGCCCCTCGAATCCGGTGACGGACAATTTGCCGTTGCTGAAGGCGAAGATCGGCTGGAAAGCGCTCTGCAGCGTATAGATGCCCCAGACACCGCTGGCGGTGCCGTCGTCATGACGGACGATATGGGCATGCTCGATGCTGCGCGACACGGTTCCTCGCTCTGCGAGACTGGCGGAATGGGTCGTGGATCCAGCCACTCGGGGTTTTACCGCCTGTAGGTGAATTTATTGTTGCCGGATTTGCCG
This sequence comes from Mesorhizobium sp. WSM4842, assembly GCF_055901575.1. Taxonomy (NCBI): domain Bacteria; kingdom Pseudomonadati; phylum Pseudomonadota; class Alphaproteobacteria; order Hyphomicrobiales; family Phyllobacteriaceae; genus Mesorhizobium; species Mesorhizobium sp. WSM4842. The sequence goes on along the minus strand of NZ_CM148372.1, from coordinate 2,578,186 downwards.
GGGTTCGAGATCTGGCTCATCCGACAATGCTTGCGCTTGGCGGAATGATGCGACATGAGAAGCGCCGCGGTCGGACGGACCGCCTAAGCCTACAAGGAGACAACGCCGTCATGGCCTTTCTTGCCGACGCCCTTTCCCGCGTAAAGCCTTCCGCGACCATCGCAGTGACGCAGAAAGCGCGCGAGCTGAAAAACGCCGGCCGTGACGTGATCGGGCTGGGTGCCGGCGAACCGGACTTCGACACGCCGGACAACATCAAGAACGCTGCGATCGAGGCTATCCGCCGCGGCGAAACGAAATATCCTCCGGTTTCCGGCATCGTGCCGCTGCGCGAGGCGATCGCCAAAAAATTCAAGCGGGAGAACAATCTCGACTACCGGCCGGAGCAGACCATCGTCGGCACCGGCGGCAAGCAGATCCTGTTCAATGCCTTTATGGCGACGCTGAATCCCGGCGACGAGGTCATCATTCCGAGGCCGTACTGGGTCAGCTATCCCGAGATGGTGGCGATCTGCGGCGGCACCCCGGCATTTGCCGACACCTCCATCGACAACGGCTTCAAGCTGACGGCGGCGGCGTTGGAAAAGGCGATCACGTCGCGCACCAAATGGCTGTTGATGAACTCACCGTCGAACCCGTCGGGCGCCGCCTACACCGAGGCTGAATTGCGCGCGCTGGCCGACGTGCTGCTCGAACATCCCCATGTCTGGGTGCTGACCGACGACATGTACGAGCACCTGATCTACGGCGATTTCGTCTTCAGGACCATCGCCGAGGTCGAGCCGAAGCTTTATGAGCGCACGCTGACGATGAACGGCGTGTCGAAGGCCTATGCCATGACCGGCTGGCGCATCGGCTATGCGGCCGGGCCCGTGGCGCTGATCAAGGCGATGGATATGATCCAGGGCCAGCAGACCTCCGGCGCCTGTACCATTGCCCAGTGGGCATCGGTGGAGGCGCTGAACGGTCCGCAGGATTTCATTGCAAAAAACAAGGCGATCTTCCAGGCTCGGCGCGATCTCGTCGTGTCGATGCTCAATCAGGCGCGCGGCATCACATGCCCGTCGCCGGAAGGTGCCTTCTATGTCTATCCGTCCTGCGCCCAGTTGATCGGCAAGAAGACCAAAGCCGGCAAGGTGATCGACAACGACGAAGCCTTCTGCTCGGAGCTGCTCGAGGCCGAAGGCGTGGCGGTCGTGTTCGGCTCGGCCTTCGGCCTCGGCCCGAACTTCCGCATCTCCTACGCCACATCGGAGGCGTTGCTCGAAGAGGCCTGCACGCGCATCCAGCGCTTCACCGCCTCGCTGACCTGATCAGCCGTATCGTTCCCGAATACCAAAACCCGGCCGCGAGCCGGGTTTTGGTGGCGATAGGCACCAGCCTCATCCCTGCTGATTGGTTTCGCGTGCCGAACGTGCCTCGGCCGGCGCCAGAACGGCGACCAGAAGCCCGGCCGTGACAAACGAAACGATGGCCGCCGTCAGCATCGCCGCATGGAAACCGCCGGCATAGGCGGCTGCGAACAGATCGCGCAGGCCGTCCTTGCCCATCGCCGCATCGGCTGCGAAATCGTACCTTGAAACGGCGGCGCGGGCCACCGCTCCGGCATTGGCGACACCGGCATTTTCAAGATGCGCCGTCAGCAGGGCTGTTGCCCGCATGCTCATCAAGGCGCCGAGCAGGGCGATGCCGATAGCGGTGCCGCCCTGGCGGGTTGCGTTGATCACCGCCGACACCATGCCCGAACGCTCGCGCGGCGCAAACGACATCGCGGCAGCGCTGCCGGTCGGGATGGACAGCGCATTGCCGAGGCCGCCGACGGCAAACAGCAGGCCGATCGTCACATAGGGTGTCGAGGGTCCAGCCCAGCACATGCCCAGCATGGAAAGACCGCTCGCAAGATAGCCAGATGTCATCAGCGCCGAGTGTCCGTAGCGCTGACTAAGCCTGCCGATCGCCGGCGACACGACCATTTGGACAAGGAACAGCGGCGCCATGCGCAGGCCGGTCTGTGTCGGCGACCAGCCCTGTGCCTGCTGCAGGAACATCGAATAGAGGAAGACGCCGGTGTAGGAGGTGAGGCCGAGCGCGAACGAGGCGACATTGGCGACGGCAAAGCGAATGTCGCGGAACAGGCCAAGCGGCAGCATCGGCCGCGGCGTGCGTGCCTCGAAGACAAGGAATGCCACTAGGCCAGCGAAGCCGACGACAAGGGCGATAACAGCCTCTCGATCGCCCCAACCTTTTTCGCCTGCCGAGATCAGGCCGAAGGTCAAGGCGCCCAGCCACAGAATGCTAAGCGCCAGGCCGACAAGGTCGAGATGGGCATGCTCGGGGTGTGAAGTCTCTACGATCGAAGCCGCACCGAGCACGATCGTGGCCAGGCCGAGCGGCAGGTTGATCAGGAAAATGCTCTGCCATCCGGCGGTTTCGACCAGGATGCCGCCGAGGACCGGGCCGGCGAGCAGCGAGACAGCTGCGAACGACGCCCAGCCTCCGATAACGCCGGCACGCTCGCGACCGTCGGGAAACGCCTGCGTCAGAATCGACAGCGCACCCGGAATGATCAGCGATCCGGCTATCCCTTGCACCACCCGGCCCACCAGCAGCACCGGCAGGTTGGGCGCGATTGCACATATGGCGGAACCGGCCACGAAAATGCCGATCCCTGCCAGCCAGGAGCGCTTGCGCCCGTAGCGGTCAGCGATCAGGCCTGCCGACAGCATGAAGGCCGACAGGCAAAGCGTGTAGGCGTCGATCACCCATTGCAGCCCTGCGAAATCGATGCCGAGCGCAAGCTGGATCGTCGGCAGGGCGACGTTGACGATGCTGATGTCGAGCAGTGCGACGAATGTGCCGAGATAGACGGCGGCAACAAGAGGCAAGCGACGCTTCGACATGTCGACTCCAAACCTGAGTATGGAAAATCCTCTAATGATCGGACGCCACGCGCTTTTAGGTCCGATCAACGCCGCCATACTGCTCGTCTGTCACCGTCTCCAGCCAGTCGGCATGGACGCCGTCGAGCGCCTCCTGCATGGCGATATGCGCCATCGCCGATTTCGGGCCGGCGCCATGCCAGTGCTTTTCATCAGGCGCGAACGAAATGACGTCGCCGGCCCTGATCGCCTGTACCGGCTCGCCCCAGCTTTGCGCGAGGCCGGCGCCTGATATGACATAGAGCGTCTGGCCCAGCGGATGCGTATGCCAATGGGTACGCGCGCCGGGCTCGAAACTGACGATGATGGCGCGCAGGCGCGCTGGCGCTTCCTTCTCGATGATCGGCGTCTGCCACACACGTCCGGTGAAGTACTTTTCCGGCGCAATGACGGTCGGCACGATGCCGCAGGCAATGATTTTCATCGTCGCGAGTCCTCAAGCTGATGGCGGATCGGTCGGCGACGGCCGTTCCTTTTTGTCGCAAGAAGCAGGCACTTTCGTCCGATAACCATCATGGCGCAACCGCTTTTGCGGCTGTTCGGCGACGGGCTCTGTCGCGGGATTTGAAAGGAGGCTAGGCTCGCATCCAACGGCTTCGCCGATCACGGCTCAACATCCGCGACATCAGGCGATCCTCAAATCCCCGATTCTCAAATCACTTGCCCTCCCGGCTAACCCGTGGGACGATGCCTTTGGGTAGGTGGCAAACTGAAAAAAGCCCCGCCCGCGACGGTCGACAGGCCGGCCGCCGCTCCCAGGGAAACGCCTGAGTGGAGGTCAGTCATGGGAACTCGCGCCGGAGGACGACGCACGGGACCGAAATGCATTGCCATAGTCGGTCCCTTTGCAAGCGGTAAGACGACACTTCTCGAAGCCATATTGGCCCGCACGGGCGCCATTCCCCGCCAGAATCCCGTTTCCTCGGGAAATACCGTTTCCGATCATTCGCCCGAGGCACGCGCCCACGCCATGAGCGTCGAGGCGACCTTTGCGACCACCGAATTCATGGACGAGCAACTCACCTTCGTCGATTGTCCCGGTTCCATCGAATTCTCTTTCGAGGCAGAGCCGGTGCTTGCCGCCTGCGACATCGCCGTGGTCGTCGCTGAAGCCGACGCGAAGAAGATCCCTGCCCTGCAGCTGATCATGCGCAAGCTCGACGATCTCGGCGTGCCGCGCATCATGTTCCTCAACAAGGTCGATAAGGCGATATCAGGCGTGCGCGACACGCTGAAGATGCTGCAGCCGGCAAGCTCGGCGCCGTTGCTGCTTCGCCAGATTCCGCTGCGCAAGAACGGTGTCGTCATCGGCTCGATCGATCTCGCTCTGGAGCGCGCCTACATCTATCGCGAATATGCCGAAAGCGAGGCCGCCCAGATTCCCAGCGACGACAAGGCGCGCGAGCTGGAGGCGCGCTTTTCCATGCTGGAGACACTTGCCGACCATGACGACCAGTTGATGGAGCAGCTCCTCGAAGAGATCGAGCCGCCGAAGGACGCGATCTTCGACGACCTCGCCGCCGACCTGCGTGACGGCGCGGTGACGCCGGTGCTGATCGGCACCGCCGAGAAGGGCAATGGTGTGCTGCGGCTTCTAAAGACGATCCGCCACGACGCGCCTGATGTTGAAGCAACGCGCAAGCGCCTCGGTGCACCTGACGGCAATACGACCGTAGTCCAGGTGATGAAGACCATCCATACTGCGCATGGCGGCAAGCTGTCGGTCTCGCGCATCCTGTCCGGCCAGCTTGCCGACGCCTCCGAGCTGTTCCTTTCGAATGGCGCCACGGCAAAGGTCTCCGGCATCTACAGGATGCTCGGCAAGGACCAGACCAAGCTCACCTCGGCCAAGGTCGGCGACACGGTCGCGCTCGGCAAGCTGGACGACGTCACGACCGGTCAGACGCTGAGCTCGGCCAAGGGCGGCATCAAGCCGCTGGTGACGCTGGCGCCGCCGCAACCGGTCTTCGCCTTCGCGCTGCGGCCGAAGGAACGCAAGGACGAGGTGAAGATGTCCGCGGCCATCCAGCGCCTTGCCGAAGAAGATCCCTCGCTCAGCCTGCGCCACAATCAGGATTCGGCCGAAACCGTGCTGTCGGGCCATGGCGAGATGCATCTGCGCGTCGTGCGCGAGCGGCTGGAAGGCAAGAACCAGATCCCGGTCGAAGGTCATCCGCCGGCGGTGCCTTATCGCGAGACGATCCGCAAAACCGCGCAGCAGCGTGGCCGCCACAAGAAGCAGTCGGGCGGCCATGGCCAGTTCGGCGACGTGGTCATCGAGATCAAGCCGCTGCCGCGCGGCTCCGGCTTCCAGTTCACCGACACCATCACCGGCGGCGCCGTGCCGAAAACCTATATCCAGTCGGTCGAGACCGGCGTGCGCGATTATCTGAAATCCGGCCCGCTCGGCTTTCCGGTGGTCGATGTCGCGGTCAACCTGTCCGACGGCTCCTATCATGCCGTCGATTCGTCGGACATGGCCTTCCAGATGGCGGCGAAGCTGGCGATGAAGGAAGGCATGGCCGCCTGCTCGCCAGTGCTGCTCGAACCTATCATGAAGGTCGAGATCGTCACGCCGTCCGACGCCACGTCGAGGATCATCGCCCTGATCCCGCAGCGGCGCGGCCAGATCCTCGGCTACGATGCGCGGCCCGGCTGGCCGGGATGGGATGTCGTCGAGGCGACCATGCCGCAGGCCGAAATCGGCGACCTGATCATCGAGTTGCGTTCGGCCACCGCGGGCGTGGCCAGCTATCGTGCCACCTTCGACCATATGGCCGAACTCACCGGTCGCCTGGCCGATGAGGCGTTGAACGCCAATGGCAAGGCCGCCTGATACTGGATTTTGACGCCAGTATCGCAGGCTGCAGAACACAGGGGAACGGCGTCCGGAGTGATCCGGACGCCGTTTCCTTGCGGACCGTCTTCGTGGGAGGCGAAAACGGCAGGTCCGCCGCACATGCCGCCAGCCGCCTGACGGCCTCAGCGGAAGAATGGTTCGGACGCGGTAGCCGCCTGAGCCCGGATCGTCCGAGTGATGCCCCCATCTCCCGCACGAACCACACCGCGTCCTATGATCTGCTTAGTCGATGATAGGCGCCTAGGATATGTTACCTGAGGTTACATGTCACTGTTACGTGACAATTTCGGTCGGCTTTCCCTGGGCGCCAGCAGGTTTCAGGCAACAAAAAAGCCGGATCAATGAAGATCCGGCTGAGTTTGATTGGAAGTGCCTGTTAAGGCTAACCTCCAGAGGGGAACACTCGAGGGCGCTAATGGGAGGAGAACGCGCCCAGGAGATGATCTATATATGTGCTCATCATGCCCAAGAAACAAGCATCTATTTTGCAACACACGCATGCAAAATGACACAGGCTGTGGTCTAACCCATTCCTTGGCCCCGTAGGACCAGCAGAATCGTCGAAATGCGGTGCACAGCCAGGCAAAAACCATCGCGAAATAGCGAATCAGAGCCAATTCTCGGCCCGGAATGCAGAAACAACGAATGACGTCGAATCAGGCAGCACGCGTTTATTTTTGCAGCAGCCGCGCATCGGCCCGAAAATTGGCATCGATGTTCGGAAAGCACGGTGCGCAGATCCAAAGTGCTAAAGCGTATTTGTGCGTCCAAGCGGGCGCACGCCGCTCTAATGCATGTCGCCCAAAAGCATGCCCTCGGGCCCGACCCGAGGGTGCGCAGCGGTTTTGGGACAACGACGTGCATAAAAACAAGAACTGAAAGCGCGTCGCATGAATCCCTTTGAATCCTTCAGACGCGACGCGCTTTAGAAGGAAGCCTCAATGAGGACACATCAGGCGATCGTCGGCAGCGCGCTATTCTTCATCGCAGCGCCCGGCGTGGTCGCGGGATTGCTGCCCTGGCTGTTGACCGATCGCTATCGTCTGCCATGGTCGACCCGGCCCGGCTTGGTCCCCGTCGGCTGGGTCCTGATTGTCGTCGCAGCGGCCTTGCTGCTTCATGCTTTCGCCCGTTTTTCCCTCGAAGGCCGGGGCACGCCCGCCCCGGTCGCGCCAACCGAGCGACTGGTTGTCGGCGGCATCTACCGCCATGTCCGCAACCCGATGTATGTGGCGGTGCTGGCGATCATCCTTGGCCAGGCGCTGCTGTTTTCGAGCTGGGCTCTCGTCGCCTATGCCGCTATCGCCGCCATCGCCATGGTCTCCTTCGTGAAGTTCTACGAGGAACCGACGCTTGCTCGCCGCTATGGCGCCGACTACGAGGCCTACCGCCGCGCCGTCCCCGGCTGGCTGCCCCGCCTGACGCCATGGCGCGGGTGAGCCGGAAAGCGGAGATGGCGCCGTTTCAGGCTGTGTTGAGATTCAGGTCAGGCCGAGTCGAGAATGGTGGGTTCCGAGAAACGGAACGGAGCGGACATCGGGTCCGTAAGTACCGGAAGCGCAGGAACCCGCCATTCGCAGGCCGGCATCAAACACCTAATGCGTGTCGCCCAAAAGCTTGCCCTCGGGCTTGACCCAGGGCTTGACCCGAGGGGCGCAGCGGTTTTGGGATAACGACATGCATAATGACAAGAACCTAAGCGCGTCGCATGTATCCGTTCAAACGCGACGCGCTTTAGAACGACCAGCTGCGCGCCTTGGCGATGATAAAATCGCGGAAGACGTGCAGTTTCGCCTGGTTCTTCATCGCATCGGGATAAGCGAAATAGGTGTCGAAGGACGGCACTTCGGTCTCCGGCAGCAACTGCACCAGCCCTGAGTCCTTGCTGACCACATAGTCGGGCAGCATGGCGATGCCGGCACCACCCTGAACCGCGCGCTTGATCGACAATATGTCGTTGATCTGCAGCGTCGGCACCCTCTGCCCGCCTTCGAAATCGCCGACCGTTTCCAGCCAGTTCAATTCCGACAAATGCGCCGGCACCGGCACGCCGAAGGTGACGATGCGATGGCTCTTCAACTCGGCGATCGACGCCGGCTTGCCATACTTGTTGACGTAAGAAGGGGCGGCGTAGAGATGGAAATGCACGGTGAACAGGCGGCGCTGGATGAGATCGGGCTGCTGCGGCTGGCGCAGCCGGATCGCGCAATCCGCTCGGCGCATGGTGAGGTCGAGTTCCTCGTTCGCCAGGATCAACTGCAGGCTGATCTCAGGATAGAGCTCGATGAATTCCTGCACGCGCTCGGTCAGCCAGCCGGCACCGAGCCCTACCGTGGTCGTCACCCTGAGCACGCCGGAGGGCCGGTCCTTGGCCTCGGTCAGCCGCGATTTGATCGTCTCCAGCTTCATCAGCACGTCATGCGCCGTGCGGAACAGCATCTCACCCTGCTCGGTCAACACCAGGCCGCGGGCATGGCGATTGAACAGCGGCACGCCGACGTCATGTTCGAGCGCGCTGACCTGCCGCGAGATCGCCGATTGCGACAGATGCAGTGTCTCGGCGGCATGGGTGAACGACCCAGCTTCCGCCGCAGCGTGAAACACGCGTAGCTTGTCCCAGTCCAACGCCATGATGCCCCCGTTCTGTTTTCTGGCGTCTGAATGAAAAATCAGGCTTTTGCGCGGCTTTTCTCGGCCGCTTCCTTACTCCGCCGCTTCGCGGTGAACTTCGATCCCGGCGAGGTACTTTTCCGCCTCGAGCGCGGCCATGCAGCCGAGCCCCGCCGCCGTCACCGCCTGGCGGTAGATGTCGTCGGTCACGTCGCCGGCGGCGAACACGCCCGGCACGTCGGTGCAGGTCGAATCCGGCGCCGTCCACAGATAGCCGTTCGGCTTCTGCTTCAGCTTGCCGGCGAACAGCTCGACTGCCGGCGCATGGCCGATCGCCACGAACACGCCGTCGACCGTCAGATGCATCTCCTGGCCGGTCACCACATTGCGCAGCTTCAGCCCTTCCACCGACGGCGGCAGCGGCGTCTTGCCGGACTGGCCGGTGATCTCGTCGACGACGGTGTCCCAGATGACGCGGATATTGTCCTTCTTGAACAGCCGCTCGCTAAGGATGCGCTCGGCGCGGAAGTCGCTGCGCCGGTGGATGACCGTCACGCTCTTTGCCAGGTTGGAAAGGTAGAGCGCCTCCTCCACCGCCGAATTGCCGCCGCCGATCACCGCGACATCCTTGCCGCGATAGAAGAAGCCGTCGCAGGTGGCGCAGGCCGATACGCCGAAGCCCATGAAGGTCTGTTCGCTCGGGATGCCCAGCCATTTCGCCTGCGCACCGGTGGCGATGATCAGCGCGTCGGCGGTATAGGTGGTGCCGGAATCGCCCTTGGCACGGAACGGCCGCACATTGAGGTCGACTTCGGTGATGATGTCATTGATGACGTCGGTGCCGACATGCTCGGCCTGCTTCAACATTTGTTCCATCAGCCACGGACCCTGGATCGGATCGGCGAAGCCCGGATAGTTTTCGACGTCGGTGGTGATCACCAGCTGGCCGCCCTGCTGCAGCCCGGCGACCAGCATCGGCTTCAGCATGGCGCGGGCGGCGTAGATTGCCGCCGTATAGCCGGCGGGGCCGGAACCGATGATGAGAACGGGTGCGTGCTTGGTGATCATGGACGGGCTTTCACAAAACCGGACGCGAATGAAGCGTCCGGCACAGGGTTCGATATCGGCCCTAATCTAGGTGTTGCAGGCGACGCCAGCAAGACGACCTGGCCTTCGTCCCCGGAAAGCTTGCCCGCAAACAGACGATCCATGAACATCTTGCGCGGCGACTGTCCGAAAATCAGCGACTGAAGGGATGGAATGGACACCAAAGTCGTTTAATTACAAAATTACGAAAGATTCTTGCGTGAAGCGCCGAAGGTATCCATGCCGCTCAAAGCCGATCTCGATGCCATCGACTGGAAAATCCTGCGCGAGCTGCAGCAAGACGGGCGCATGACCAATGTCGAGCTGTCCGGCCGCGTCGGCATTTCGGCGCCGCCATGCCTGCGTCGCGTCAGGCGGTTGGAAGAGACCGGCATCATCCGCGGCTATCGCGCCTTGCTCAATGCGCCGGCGCTCGGCCTGGATGTCGTCGCCTTCTGCCTTATCGGCCTGCATCACCAGGCCGACGCGGAGCTGAAAACCTTCGCCGAACGCACCCGCGGTTGGCCGATCGTTCGCGACGCCTGGATGGTGTCGGGCGAATCCGACTTTTTGCTGCATTGCGTGGCGAGCGACCTCGGCGCCTTCCAGACCTTCGTCATCGAGGAACTGGCATCGGCGCCGAATGTCGACACGGTGCGGACGGCACTGACCATCCGTCGCGTCAAGGACGAGGGCCTGGTGGCTTTCAGCGAAGTGAGAATCTAATCCCGGCCGAATTCGGCGATGGCGTCGCAGAGTTTGCTGTGATCGTTACCGGTCGTCAGTTTGCGCGTCGTGAACATGCCATCGCTAGAAGTCCGATTGGATCTGCCGTGCACCAACCAGCCCTCCCATAGCCCGGCTCGCCGTCCGGCCTCCATGTCATCGGCCTTGTCGCCGACGATGATTGACCGGCTGATATCCACGCCCAGCAGATCGCGGGCGCGCAGAAGCATGCCCGGATTGGGCTTGCGCATCGGATGATCGCCTACTGCCAGTTCACCCGTCCCGCTCGAATGGTAGGCGCAGGCGAGCACCAGATCGATCCGGCAATTCTGTGCTTCGAGAAGTGTCAGCAGCCGAGCATTGACTGCGGCGAACTCCGGCCAGCCGAAATAGCCGCGGGCTATACCTGATTGGTTGGAGACCACGATCGCAGGAAGGCCTACGATGTTGGCCGTTCGGATCACCGGCAGCATCGCCGGCCGCAGCACGATGTCAGCCGGATCGCTGGGATAACCGCTATCGACATTCATGGTGCCGTCCCGGTCGAGAAACAGCGCCGGCGTGCCAGCTGCAAAAACCGAGGTACCAATCCGCTCGACCCACAGGCCCGGCTCTTCGAGCGGGTACGGCTGCGAGGTCCTGACAGCGTCCCTATCAGCCATCACAGAGGCGCGCTTCGACCATTTCGCACAGATGATGATAGAGGCACAGATGCCCCTGCTGGATGATCGGCGTCGAGGTCGAGGGCACGTTGAGCAGGATGTCGGAGAGCGGCTTGAGCTTGCCGCCGGTGTCGCCGGTCAGGCTGATCACCGTCATGTCCATCGTGCGCGCCTGCTCGGCAGCGGCAAGGATGCTGGCCGAGTTGCCGCTGGTCGAGATGGCGAGCAGCACGGCACCAGCAGAGCCATGCGCCTCGACCTGGCGTGAAAACACCGTGTCGAAGCCGTAATCATTGCCCCACGCGGTCAGCACCGCCGCATTGGCCGGCAGCGCGATGACGTTGTAGGCCTTGCGCTCCTTCAGGAAGCGGCCGACCAGTTCACCGGCGATATGGATGGCATCGCTGGCCGAGCCGCCATTGCCGCAGATCAGCAGCGCCTTGCCGTGCGAAAGCGCGGCGACGACGGCGGTAACCGCCCGCTCCATCTCGCCGGTGAGGTCGCGCTCGACCATCGCGGTGATCGCGGCCGCCGAGCGGACCAGGTATTCGTTCAGTTCGGACATGAAACCCTCAGTTTGTACTGCCGGCGCGCAACTTGCCGATGGTGCCGGTGGTGCTCTTGCCGGCGACGAGATCGACCAGCACGACGCGGCCGCCCGCCTTTTGCACGATTTCGGCGCCGACCACCTGATCGATCGTGTAGTCGGCGCCCTTGACCAGTATGTCGGGCTTGAGCGCCTCGATCAGCGCGAGCGGCGTGTCCTCCTCGAAGACGACGACGGCATCGACCGAGGCAAGCGCCGCCAGCACGCAGGCCCGGTCATGCTCGTCGTTGACCGGGCGCCCTGGCCCTTTCAGCCGGCGCACCGAGGCATCGCTGTTGAGGCCGAGAACCAGCCGGTCGCATTGGCTGCGCGCCGCATGCAAAAGGCTGACATGGCCGGCGTGAAGGATATCGAAGCAGCCATTGGTGAAACCGACGCTCAGGCCTTCGTCCTTCCACGTCGCCACCAGCCGTGCAGCGGCAGCGGCATCGAGAATTGCATCCTTGTGGGCAATCGGTCCATGCGAGCGAAACAGCGCCCCGGTAAGCTCTTCGACCGTCAGCCGCGCGGTACCGCGCTTTCCCACCACCACCCCGCCCGCCGCGTTGGCGATGGCGGCGGCCATGATGCGGTCGGCGCCCGCGGCAAGAGCTAACGCAAACGTCGCAATGACAGTGTCGCCGGCGCCGGAAACGTCGAACACTTCCCGCGCCTGCGTGGCAATGTGGCGGGCATCGTCCGCGCCGACGACGCTCATGCCCTTTTCGCTGCGCGTCGCGACCACGAAATCGAAGCCGTGTGCCGAGATCAGCTCACGCGCCGCGGCCACGATCTCGTCATCGGCAAACACCACGCGTCCAACCGCCTCGCCAAGTTCCTTGCGATTGGGCGTGATCGCCGTCGCCCCGGCATAGCAAGCATAGTCGCGACCCTTGGGATCGACCAGAACCGGCCTTCCCGCCTCGCGGCAGATCGAGATCAGCTCGCCGGCGATGCCGTCGAGCAATATGCCCTTGCCGTAGTCGGACAGGATAACGATGTCGGCTTGCGCGAGCGCGGCGCGGAAATGCCGGACCAGCGTTGCCCGCTCAGCGTCGCCCAGCGGCTTGATTTCCTCTTCGTCGAAGCGCAGCACCTGCTGGTTGAGCGCACTGAACCGGCTTTTCGACGACGTCATGCGGTTCGCATCCTGCGCGAGGCCGCCAGTGTCGACACCAAACTCGGCGAGCATGCGCATGAGATTGTCGCCGGCCTGATCGGCGCCGATCACCGAGACCGGTATCGCGGCAGCGCCGAGCGAGACGATGTTGGCGACGACATTGCCGGCGCCGCCCATCGCCGACGTTTCGCCACGCCCGCGCAGCACCGGAATGGGCGCTTCCGGCGAAATCCGCTCGATGACGCCGTTGACGAAACGGTCGCGGATGAAGTCGCCGACCACCAGCACCGTGACGTTGCCGAACCGCGAGATGGCGCGGTGAAGGGGTTCGGGAGAAGGCAGGTATTGCTCGCTCATGTCATCCGCGACGTGCAATGAGAGCCGGTCCCGATGCTGTGAAAACGCTGGACTGGCAGGGCTGATCGTTCATGGCGAAGCCGATATACCGCAATTCGGCTCAGCGCAACGGCAGGCACCGAACGGCCCACAGCCATCGCCGGTTGGCGGATCAGCTTTTCTGCAAAGCCACATGGACGCCCAATCCGACGAGCACCGCACCGCCCGCACGCCGCATGAGGCGCTGTGCGTGGCTCGAACGCCGTAGCCTGGTGATCAGCGCACCCGCCAGCACCACGCACATGACATCCGCCGAGGAGAACATCAGATTGACGATCGTCCCGAGGACGAGGAATTGGAGCCAGACGGGAAACGTCGCCGACGCGTCGATGAATTGCGGCAGGAACGCCATGAAGAAGATTGCAGTCTTGGGATTGAGCACCTCGACGGTGATACTCTCGAAAAAGGCGCGGCTGGCGGATTTCGGCTCAATGCCTGAGATAACAGTATCGTCTTGCGCCCTGGCGCGGAACAGCGACACACCCAGCCAGATCAGATAGAGCGCGCCAGCCAGCTTGACTGCGATGTAGAGCGTCGGTACGGCGTGGAAAAGCATGGACAACCCGGCAGCGGCGGCGACGACGTGCACATAGCCGCCAAGATGGATCCCCAACGCCGCCGTCAGGCCGGACCAGCGGCCGCGCGCCATGGTTTGCGCAGCAGCGTAAAGCATCGCCGGACCGGGAATGTAGGCGAAGATCGCCGTGGTGGCGAAGAAGGCGATAAGCAGTTCGGTCGACGGCATTATCCTTGCTCCTGTCGCGCTTCGCCGGTGGATCGCCGACTGAAGCGAAAGCTTTGCGGCGGCACTGTGACGCTCACCCAGCCGCCGGATTGCGACCTGCTTTATCGACAGCCCCGCCAGCCTCCCCTATAAGGGCCGGAATCGGCACAAGATACCAGAGGCTTTCATGATCATCGTCACGGGCGGCGCCGGCATGATCGGCTCCAACATCGTCGCCGCCCTTAACGCCGAAGGGATCAGCGACATCCTCGTCGTCGACGACCTGACCGACGGCCACAAGATCGCCAATCTCGCCGACCTGCAGATCGCCGATTACCTCGACAAGGACGATTTCCTGCCGCGGATGGAGGCCGGAGACCTCGGCCGCATCGAGGCCGTCTTCCACCAGGGCGCCTGCTCGACCACCACCGAATGGAACGGCAAGTTCATGATGGAGGTGAACTACGCTTATTCGAAGCGGCTGCTGCATGCCTGCCTGGCGCTGCGGGTGCCTTTCCTCTATGCCTCCTCAGCCTCGGTCTATGGCGGCGGAGCCGAGTTTCGCGAGGAGCCGGAATGCGAACGCCCGCTCAATGTCTATGCCTATTCAAAGAAGCTGTTCGACGACTACGTCCGCCGCACCGTCTTCGATACCGACCATTCGCCGGTGGCGGGCCTGCGCTATTTCAACGTCTATGGGCCACGCGAGGCGCACAAGGGCACCATGGCCTCGGTCGCCTTCCACCTGTTCAACCAAGTCGAGCAAGGCCAGAACCCGAAACTGTTCGGCGCCTATGACGGTTTTGGACCTGGCGAGCAGAGCCGCGATTTCATCCATGTCGGCGACGTTGCCGACGTCAACCTGTGGTTGTGGAAACGGGGCTCAAGCGGCATCTTCAACTGCGGCACCGGCCGTGCCCAGCCGTTCCGCGCCATTGCCGAAACGGTGATCGGCACGCTGGGCAAAGGCGAGATCGAGTTCATCGACTTCCCAGACCACCTCAAGGGCAGCTACCAGAGTTTTACGCAAGCTGATATGTCCCGGTTGCGCGCCGCCGGTTACAATGGTCAGTTCCGCACAGTGGAAACCGGCGTCAGAGACTATGTCGAATGGCTGAAAGCCCAGCGATCCTCGTAATCGGCCCACGCTGGGTGGGCGACATGGTGATGGCGCAGTGCCTGTTCTCGGCGCTGAGAGAGCTTCACCCGAACGCCGCGATCGACGTGCTGGCCCCGGCATGGGCGGCGCCACTGGTCAAGCGCATGCCCGAAATACGCCAGCAGATCGATCTGCCGCTGAAATCCGGCGCGCTGGAATTCCGCATCCGCAGGCGCTTCGGCCGACGGCTGCGCGGCCACTACGACATCGCCTATGTCATGCCTGGAAGCTGGAAGTCGGCGCTTGTCCCGTTCTTTGCCCGCATTCCGCGCCGCGTCGGCCATCTCAAGGAGATGCGCTACGGGCTGCTGACCGATATCGTCCCCTTGCCCGACAATGTGAAACGGCGCACGGCGCAGGCCTATTTCGGCCTCGCGCAAGGCGGCACGTTCCGTGCTCCCAAGCTCGCTGTCGACACGAAAAACCAGGCGGCATTGCTGGGTCGCTTCGGGCTGGAGGCGGAAAAATTCGTCGCGCTGATGCCCGGCGCCGAATTCGGCCCGGCCAAGCGCTGGCCGAGCGAACGCTATGCCAGCCTTGCCCTCGACATGATGGCGAAAGGTTTTGAGGTCGCGCTGTTCGGATCGAAGAACGACGCCGACGTTACGGCGGAAATCGCCACGCTTGCCCCAGGCGTTGTCGACCTCGCCGGCCAGACGCGGCTGGAGGACGCCATCGACCTGATCGCCGCGGCCAGGCTTGCGGTGTCGAACGATAGTGGGCTGATGCATGTCGCCGCCGCGGTCGGCACGCCGATCGTAGCCGTCTACGGCTCAACCTCGCCGCAGAATACGCCGCCACTCACCGAGCAGCGCGAACTGGTCTGGCTCGGCCTGTCCTGTTCGCCCTGCCACCGGAAGATCTGTCCGCTCGGCCATCTCAACTGCCTGAACACGCTTGAGGTGGCACAGGTCGCGGCAGCAGCGGAACGGCTGCTGGAACTGCCGGCCGCCGCATGAAGGTGCTCATCGTCAAGACATCCTCGATGGGTGACGTAATCCACACCTTTCCGGCCGTCGAGGATGCGCGCCGCAACCAGCCGGATGTGTCGTTCGACTGGTGTGTGGAAGAGGCTTTTGCCGGCATCGTGGCGCTGCATCCGGCGATCGCAACCATTCACACCGTGGCGATCCGGCGCTGGCGCACAAGCCCGCTCGGCCGCAGCACATGGCGCGAGGCGGCGCCACTGCGCAGCGCCTTGCGAGATTGCCGCTACGATCTCGTCATCGACGCGCAAGGATTGCTGAAGTCGGCCCTGGTGGCAAAACTGGCTGCGGCGCCGATCGCCGGCTTCGACCGGTCGAGCGCCCGCGAGCCTTCGGCGACTTTGTTCTACGACCGGCGCTATGCTGTGCCGCGCGATCTGCACGCCATCGAACGCACCAGGCGGCTGTTCGGGCTGGCGCTCGGTTATGAAACGGATTTTTCCGGGCTCGAGTCCGGCATCGTGCCGCCGGCCGGCGGTTCGACCTTTGTCGGCGAAAAAACCGCCTTCCTGCTGCACGGCACCAGCCGCGAGGACAAGAAATGGCCGGTCAGCGACTGGATCGAAACTGCCCGGCTTCTCGTGGAAAGAGGAATGACGCCGGTCACCACCTGGTCTAACGACAGTGAAAAGGCGGTTGCCGAGGCGATCGCCGAGGCCGTCCCGCAAACCGTGCTGGTGCCGAAATCACTGCTTTCTGAGATCGCCGCGATCATCGGCCGGTCGGCGCTGGTCATCGGCGCCGACACCGGCCTCACCCACCTCGCCAGCGCCTTCGGCCTGCCGACGGTCGCCGTGTTTCTGGCGACAGAACCCGGCCTGACCGGCCCGCGCGGACCGTTCTCGTCAACGCTGCTGGCCGCGCCCGGCGGCCGCGTTACGCCTGAGGAGGTGTTGGCTGAGGCAGAGAAGTTGCTGGAGCGCCACGTGCATGATCTGGCAGCCGGAAGGCGTTGATTTATTGAATCAATCCAAATGGAAAGGCCGGCGCCGCCCCTCATCCGCCTGCCGGCACCTTCTCCCCGTATAGTGACGGGGAGAAGGGGGCTGGACGCGAACTCGGCGCCTATCTGCAACGCTGACAATTGGCGAAACCGTCGGTGACGGCGTCCTTCTCCCCGTCACTATACGGGGAGAAGTGCCCGGCAGGGCGATGAGGGGCAGCGCAATCGTCGGGTTAAAACAGCGCGATTCAGGAACAATCCTGCCCGCTTTACCCTAAATGAACTGCACCTGGACGATCTCATAGCCCCGTGCACCGCCTGGCGCGTTGACCTCGATCGCATCGCCGACTTCCTTGCCGATCAGCGCCCGCGCGATCGGCGAGGAGATCGAGATGCGGCCGGACTTCACGTCCGCTTCCTGGTCGCCGACGATCTGGTAGGTCTTCTTCTCTTCCGTGTCCTCGTCGACCAGCACCACGGTCGCGCCGAACTTGACCTTTTCGCCGCTGAGCTTGGTGATGTCGATCACTTCGGCCCGGGCGATGAAGTCCTCAAGCTCGTTGACGCGGCCCTCATTGAGGCTGTGCGCCTCTTTCGCCGCGTGGTACTCGGCATTTTCGGAAAGATCGCCATGCGAGCGCGCTTCGGAGATCGCTTCGATGATGCGCGGCCGCTCTTCCTGCTGGCGCCAGCGCAGTTCTTCCTTCAATGACGCGAACCCCTCGCCTGTCATCGGGACCTTGTTCATGACGCCTGACCTTTCCTGCCGCCGCCCCCGCATTCCGGGAGCGACCTTGTCGATGGGTACAAAAAGAAAACGGTCCGGCAGCCTCGGGCTAACGGAACCGTGTCACCGCAATTTCCCCCAATATAGCAATCTTCGTGGGTTTTTCACGCCAAAAAATCAGTTTTGAAAAATTCACGCGCCATTTGTAGAAATGCCGTAACGGCCGCGCGGCAGGCAGGGCGAGCGGCAAACAAAAAACCGGCTGCGATTGCTCACAGCCGGTGTGAGGAGTGTTTGGGCTTCAAATCAGCTCTTCGTGAAACGGTCTATCTGCTCAGACAGCATGCCGTATTCACGAGATCCCTTGCCGGTGCGCTTCTCGATCTCGCGGAGCTGTTCCTGGGCACCGTCGAGATCGCCGATCTGCAGATGCGCCTCGCCGAGATATTCACGTACCAGCGTGTAATCAGGATCGATGCGCAGCGCTTCCTCGTAATAGCCGAGGCCGACGGTGACACGTCCGGAATGGCGATGCGAGTAGCCGAGATAGTTGAGGATGCGAGGGTCTTTCTTGTCCGCAGCCAGGCTGAGTACGACGATCGCCTCGTCATAACGTCCGGCCATCGCCAGCGCGCGGCCGGCTTCATAGATGTTGTCGTCGTCCAGCATGCCTTGCTTGGGTGCCACGCATTTCTTCAGCTTCTTGTCCCAGACCATGCCTTTCTTGCACTGTGTCGTCTGGCTGCCATCGCCACCGCCTCCACCTTCACCGGCCGAAAACACTGGAACAGCAAACAGCGGCAGGGCGGCAACCGCCAGAACCTGGATCAGCAATCGTCTGCGCATCGAACCCTCCTTGAAGCATGACAATGCAAGATAAACGCCGGGCAAAAGCCATTTCATCCCGGAAAAAAGTCATGGCCACTGAAAGCTTTTTTAACGATCCGCGCCAGCGGAAAATAGAAGCGCCGAACATGACGTGACGAGCGCTGCAAATTCGCTATCATCCAGCAAACGGCAACGGAGTATGCGGAGACGGCCAGTGCAGCGGCGCCTTGAAAAGGAATGGGAGCTTTCGATCGGTCCCGACACGGTGCGCCTATTCATCCTCAAGGCGAAGGCGTTGAGCGCTGCCGTCAACGAAGACTATGCCGATGGCGCCGAGCACGAGGTAGAACTCGATGGCGAGGCGCATGACAACCATCATCATGACGGTCTCGTCGAGGAAAGTTCCGAAGACCTCACCGAAGAAGAACTGCGCGAACTGATCAACGACCTCAATGTCGACGAGGCGGCCGAACTCGTCGCCCTCGCCTGGGTCGGACGCGGTGACTATGACGCCTCGGAATGGGCGGACGCGCTGACGGCCGCGCGCGAGCGCGCCAACAAGCGCACGGCGAAATATCTGCTCGGCATGCCGCTCTTGGCCGACTGGCTGGAGGAAGGGCTGGAAGCGATCGGTGCGTAACGCGGCGGTTACCGTTCGTGATCGGCCAAAACCCTCGTTCAGGCAACTTCCGCATTCGCCCGCCGTTTACGGCAAATGGCGGCGCTGACCTCTCTCTTATTCATCAGATGGCCGGATTTATCAGATTGGCCGGATTGACCAGATTGGCCGGATTGACCAAATTGGCGCTGCCCTTGGCGGCGGCGATGCTGTCGGCAGGAGCGGCCCTGGCCCAAGCTCCGGAATTGCCTGATACCGTGCCCGTCCCGGAGCTCAATCGCTCGCAATCAGCGCAAGGAGCCGCACCTGCCGACGTGCCGATCCCCGAGCCGCGCCCTGCGGATGCGCCAGAGGCTGATCAACCCGCCACCGACAAAATGGACCAGCAGAAGTCGGACCAGCATCAGGAAGCCCGGCCGGAGCCGCCGGCAATCGCTCCAACGCCGAGCGAAAAGCCCGCCGAGGCGGAACCGCCGGCCACCGCCCCGAAACCACCGGAGAAGCCGGCGCAAGCGCAGCAGAAAGAGATCCCTCCCGACCCGCGCTCGACCTTTGTCCCGCAGGAAAAAATGCCGGACGAGGAACTTGCCTGCCGCAGGCGGCTGAAGTCGATGGGCGTCGACTTCGAGGAACGCAAAGCCGAGCACGATGCGGCGGTCGGCTGCTCTATCCCCTATCCGATCGCGCTGAAGACGCTGGGCAAGTCATTGGATATCAACCCCGAAGCCGAGCTGAACTGCCAGATGGCCGAGGCCGCCGCGCGCTTCGCTGCGAATATCATCCAGCCGGCGGCCAAGGCCGAGCTCGGCGCCAATCTCAAGTCGGTCGGCCAGGCATCCGCCTTCGTCTGCCGACGACGCAATGGCGGAGGGAAATTGTCGGAGCACGCCTTCGGCAACGCGCTTGACATCGCCAGCTTCACGCTTTCGGACGGCAGGAGGATCGACATCGGCCCGGCGCCGCCGGAAAAGGAGGCGAAATTCCTGAACGCAGTACGCAAGGCAGCCTGCGGACCGTTCAAGACCGTGCTCGGCCCGGGCAGCGATGCGGATCATTCACTGCATCTCCATCTCGATCTCGCACCGCGCCGCAACGGCGGCACCTTCTGCCAGTGATATGGTCCCAGACCGCCGCGCGCCGCAATTTGGCCGCAGCCGTAAACGCGGCCGCTGATTTTTCCTTTACTCTTGGCGGTTAATCTCCGTCTCGTCTGATCATGATCCCGAAAAGCCGGATCCGGTTTTCGGAGAAAGATCATGATCAAACGATGAGACAGAGCCTGATCGGGATCAGGCTTGGGGACAGGGATCTTGTCGATGGCCGGGATAATTCGCGCCGCGTTCGTCGCCGTGCGGCAAACCAGACGCGCGCGCATGATTGCCGGCGGCCTTGCCATCACAGCGATCTCGGCCTGCACCACCGGCAGCGTGCTTTCGCTTGAACCGGCCGTCGATGTCGGCAGCCAGACATCGGCCGTTCCGAACTACGCGGGGATGCAGCGCCTCGTCCCGTCCAACCCATACATGACCGCCGCCTATCCGCGCATGGACGAGCCGATGGCGCCGACCGAACAGATGCCGGCCAGCGAGGTCGACTGCCGCAACGAACTGAAACGCCTGGGCGTCGTCTACACCGATCTTGCGCCGATCCGCGAAGGCCAGTGCGGCATCGACTATCCGGTCAAGATCTCGGCCATCGGCAGCGTCGGAATGAAGCCTGCCGCGACGCTGACCTGCGACATGGCCGCCACCTTCGCCGGCTGGACCAGGAATGAACTGGTCCCCTCCGCCCGCTGGCGTTATTTCTCCGGCGTCAAGACCATTCGCCAGGGATCGAGCTATTCCTGCCGCAGGATCGCCGGCGAAGGCGTGCTGTCGGAGCACGGCAAGGGCAACGCGCTGGACGTCATGAGCATCGAGCTCGGCAATGGCAAAGATATCGACGTGCGCAAGCCCGGCCTGTTCGCCTTCCGCACGCGCGGCTTCCTCAACACTGTGCGTGCTGACGGCTGCCAGTATTTCACCACTGTGCTCGGCCCCGGCTACAATTACGACCACCGCAACCACTTCCATTTCGACATCAAGAACCGCAGGAACGGCTACCGCGCCTGCCGCTGAACCCGAGCGCATGCCCACTGCCCAAGGTCTGCGCCGCCGCGTAGAATGACGCCATATAAGGTGATGCCGTATCGCCTGGGTGGTATCTCGTGAGCCGACGAAGCCTTCGACGACGCGCAACGATCTGGCTGGTGGCGTTCTGTGCCGGCTATCTCGTGCTCGCCTATTTCGCCGCGCCGGAATTCTGGACCCTGAGGGACCGCAATTTCCGTACGCAGCGCTTCGCGATGCTGACGCACACGCCGCAGGGTATTGCGGGCGACCCGATCAATGTCGGCCTCGTCGGCACCAAAAAAGAGCTGGTCCACGCCTTCGCCGTCGCCGGGTGGGACACGGCCGACGCCCTCACGCTGAAGACCGCCATTGAGATCGGCGAAAGCGTGCTGTTCGATCGGCCCTATCCCGACGCGCCGGTCAGCCGGTTGTTATTCGAAGGCCGTGCACAGGATCTGGCCTTCGAGAAGCCGGTCGGCGACAGTGCCGACCGGCGTCATCACGTCCGCTTTTGGCAGACCGAGGCGACCGGAGACGATGGCCGGCCGCTCTGGCTGGGGTCGGCAAGCTTCGATCGCGGCGTTGGCCTCAGCCACGACACCGGCGCGATCACTCACCATATCGCTCCCGACATCGACGCCGAGCGCGATTTCCTGATCCGCGACCTGTCTGCCGCAGGCATGCTGATCTCGACCGACGAAATCGCAGGCATCGGCGCGACAAAGACCGGGCGCAATGGCGGTGGCGACCACTATTTCACCGACGGCAAGGCGGTAGTGGGCGTGCTGCTGCAGTTGCCGTAGGCGCAAGACGAAACGGTTCTATCTCCAGATGCTTGAACGTCTGCGACACCTGGTCGAAACAGAGCAGCGAACTCGAGACGGTCCTGTCGGAGTGTCTCGTCGAAGACATCGTCGTGCACGCCATCTGGCCGGTGACGCGCAGCCTGACGCCAAAGGTCGGCGTCGCGTCGACGCCTTGATCATCATTTTTCGTCGCCGCCATGGGATGCTGCATGAAACCGGCATGAAAAATGATGGCGATCTATTTTCGAAGACCGCGCCGCAATGCTATTGACCCCGCATGCTCTATGCTGAAATCGCCATCGTGGCCGCCCTCATCTGCGTGAACGGCCTTCTGGCAATGTCCGAACTTGCCATCGTCTCGTCACGGCCGGCCCGCCTCAGGGCGATGATCGACCGCGATGTCAAGGGCGCCGGCCGCGCCTTGGCGCTCGGCTCCAATCCCGGCAAATTCCTGTCGTCGGTGCAGATCGGCATCACTCTGGTCGGTGTTTTATCCGGCGCCTTTTCCGGCGCCACGCTCGGCGAGCGGCTGTCCGTGTTCCTGGCATCGGCCGGCGTCCGCGAAAGCCTTGCCGACCCGATCGGCGTCGGCATCGTCGTCGCCCTCATCACCTACTTCTCACTCGTCATCGGCGAACTGGTGCCCAAGCAGATCGCGCTGCGCGATCCCGAACGCGTCGCCGCCAAGGTTGCTCCGGCGATGATCATCCTCGCCACCGTCTCGGCGCCGCTGGTCTTCCTGCTCGACATTTCCGGCCGCGCTATGCTGTGGCTGCTCGGCCAACGCGGTGAAAGCGAGGAGAAGGTCACCGACGAGGAGATCAAGATGCTGGTCGCCGAGGCCGAGCATCACGGCACCATCGAATCCGACGAGCGGCGCATGATCGCCGGCGTCATGCGGCTCGGCGACCGCGCCGTCCGCGCGGTGATGACGCCGCGCACCGAGGTCGACTGGATCAACCTGGAGTCCGACGACACGGCGATCCGCAAACTCCTGATGGAGACCCAGCATTCGCGCCTGCCAGCCGGCGATGGCAGTGTCGACGCCATGATCGGCGTCGTCCAGACCCGCGACGTGCTGGCCGCGATGCTTGGCGGTCGCGCACTCGACCCGCGCCGGCACGTGCGCACCGCTCCCATTGTCCATGACCAGGCCGACGCGCTGGATGTCCTTTCGACACTCAAGGAGTCCAACGTGCCGATGGCGCTGGTCCATGACGAATACGGCCATTTCGAAGGCATCGTCACCCCTGCGGACATATTGGAAGCCATCACCGGCGTCTTCCGGGCGGACCTCGACGCCGGTGATGAGGAAAACGCCGTCAAGCGCGAGGACGGCTCATGGCTGCTCGCCGGCTACATGCAGGCCGACGAGATGGCGGACGTTCTCGGCATCGACCTGCCCGAGAACCGCGACTACGAGACCGTCGCCGGTTACGTGCTGTCGCACATGCACCATCTGCCGACGACCGGCGAATGCGTGGATGCGCAGGGCTGGCGCTTCGAGGTCGTCGACCTCGACGGCCGCCGCATCGACAAGCTCATCGCTACCCGCCTGCCCGGCGGTCACCGCGAAATCGTGCGGTGACAAGCGTGTCGAGGTGAAGAGGCACCACGGAACGGTCCGTTTCGCCTCGATCGAGCGCTGATCTCAACTGAAAGAGCCTGCATCTGGACGTTGCGCGGGCTCTTGGACAACAAGCAGTTCAAGCGGCTTCTGGAGGAGCCGAGAGGGCACTTATGCCCTTCGTGACGGCGGTCGGCGCCATCGTTGGCAACGCGTCACCCCAACGGGAATACCACCTCGACCTCGTAGAAAACGATGAGCCCGGCCAACGCCAATAGGAGAGCAAGCAAGCCTGCGCCGAGTAATGACTCGAACTTGTTTCCGTCGCTGCGCATTGGAACGCCAATGGTTGACAAGTTGCTAATCTTTATGTGACACTTTTGTGACAATTGCAAGGGTGGAAAAGGAAGCCCCGCTTCTGTTCAGCGAATGGAGACCGATACTCGCCCTAGTTACAGTATTATCTCTACTGATTCTTTGTGCAAGTTTCGCACAAGATTTAAGCTTGTACGCTGGACAGGAGCCGGACCTTTCGAGAAAAATATGGCTCCTTGATGTCGATGTGGAACGGAGCGCGTTCACTTGGGTCTCCGTGCTGGTGCTTTTTTTCTGTAGCCGTCTTCTATTTCAGTGCGGAGACGATGCGGCGGGCCGTAGCAGTCGGTTCACCTGGCATTGGTACTTCTTAGGCTTCCTGTTCCTGCTTCTTTCTTTCGATGAATTCACGGGCCTTCATGAGAAGCTATCCGCTGCGTTGGCTGCGAGGTCAACCAATACGGGCCTGCTGTATTTTGCATGGGCAGCGCCGGCAGGCATTCTTAGCTTAGTGGGGCTAGCTGCATTTGTTCCATTCATCCGCTCTTTCCCGACATCGCTCGCCGTGCTGTTGGCGGTTTCGGCGGCGCTGTTTCTTGGCGGAGCGGTCGGGTTTGAAATGGTCGGCGGCAGCGTTGCAGAGGCGGAAGGTATGGAATCCTTGCGCTATCGCATTCTGGCGAACATCGAAGAAGGTCTCGAACTTGCCGGGACATTGACCTTTATCTACGCACTACTCTCATACCGTGAGATAACGTCACGCACGCGCTGAGGCTATGCTAATGGTGGTGCTCGTCTTGCTCCGGCAAGGATATCCCGAAAACCCGCACCAAATCGGCGACCTGTTCCGGCGACAGGTAGCGGGGGTTGAGGCCGCGTAAAAGCAGATAGAGCCTTGCGGTTTCTTCCAGCTCCTCGGTAGCGAATACTGCGGCCTCGAGCGTTTCGCCCGCGACGACGGGACCGTGATTTGCCAGCAGCACTGAGGAGTAGCGTCCGGCAAGGCCCTTGATCGCAGCGACAACCGCCGGGTCGCCTGGCCGATGGTAGGACACCAGCGCGGTTTGTCCGGCGCGCATCAGATAGTAGGGCGTCATCGGCGGCAGCACCGCCTTAGGATCGATTTCCGGCAGCATGGAAAGGGCAACTGCGTGGGTCGAGTGCAGGTGCACGATGGCGCGCGCCTCTGCCCTCGTCTGATAGAGCGCAGTATGCAACGGAATTTCCTTGGTCGGCGCATCGCCAGAGGTCAGCCGGCCTTGCGCATCAAGGCGTGAAATTCGGCCAGGATCCAGGAATCCCAGCGAGGCATTGGTGGGTGTGACCAGCCAGCCGCCATCATCGAGCCGCAGGCTGATATTGCCTGATGATCCCGGCGTCAGCCCGCGCTCGAACAACGAACGTCCGAAGCGGCAGATATCGTCCCTCAGCTTGGTTTCAGTCACGTCGTCGCTCCTTCAATCAGCTCGAACCCGATATCGACCACTGCGGATGGTCCGTCGGAGCAGACGAGCCGTGCTCCGATCTCACCGACGGTCACGCGCGGCGTCAGGATGGTCGAAAGTGGCTGCGGCGCACTCCTGGCTACATCGAGACCGTTGTAGCCGAAGATCGCCAGCCGGTCCGGTATGGTGATGCCGTGGGCGAGACAGTGGAAATAGCCGCCGATCGCCATGTCGTCGTTGGAGAAATAAACCGCATCCAGATCGGGACAACGCTCCAGCAATCGAGCCAGCCCGTCGCGCCCGGCTTCGATCGAGGATGCGGCAGGAATGATTTCTTCTCCGATGACGCTGAGCCCGGCTTCGCCCAGGGCCGCGCGAAATGCTACGAAGCGCTTGGCTGCGCGAAGGTCCAGGCTGAGGTCGTGGCCAACGTAACCGATGCAGCGATAGCCACGCGATATCAAATGCCGAGCGCTCACCCGGCCCGCCTTGCGGTTGGAAAAGCCCACGACGATGTCGATGCCCTCGCCATCGGTATCGAGCAATTCGGCCACTCTGATGCGGGCGTTCCGCAGCATGGCGCCGGTGCGCTCGGTATGCTCGAGCCCCGCTACCATCATCCCGGCTGGACGCCAGCTGAGGAGTGACTCGATGACGCTCTCCTCTCGCTCCGGATCGTAGTCTGTCACTGCGACGACAGGTTGGAAGCCGGCTCCGACCAGTACTGTATTGGCGCCGCGCAGCACATCCGGAAAGACGATATTGCTTAGCGAAGGAATGACAACACCGACGAGCTTGGACCCCATGGAGGCCAGGGTTCCCGCGATCCGATTTGGCACATAACCGAGGCTCCGCGCGGCAGTGAGTACACTCTCGCGTGTCTTGGTTGAGAAGGAACCATGCCCGCGCAACACGCGCGAAGCAGTGCTTTCGCCGACGCCCGCCGCGCGCGCAACGTCGGTGAGGGTTATCATCGCGCCGGTTTGCGTACCGTCTTCTGCTTCGCTCTGCATTCCAGTTTCTCGGCTCGATGCGTCGGTACGACGCTAGTTTCTGACGCTTCTTTTGTCACATTCAGGCGCCGCACTCAACAAACTTTGGCAGCGCTGCCACTTTTCGTTTGGCAGCGCTGCCATTCTCGTATATCGGATTATGCAAGCGCTGCCAAAATCCAGCCAGAGGCGCGTGAGGCCTGAGGGACCACCCCTTACACTTGGGAGGAAACAGATGACGATACAGACCTCGACGCTTCCGGCGGAGGCCGGAGCAGAAGACGACATCAAAAGGAAGGCCTACGGCAAGGTCTTCTGGCGCATCGTGCCGTTTCTGATGTTGTGCTATGTCGTTGCGTACCTCGATCGGGTCAATGTCGGCTTTGCCAAGCTGCAGATGTCGACCGACCTTGCCTTCAGTGAAACCGTCTACGGCCTTGGCGCCGGCATCTTCTTCATCGGCTATTTCCTGTTTGAGATCCCGAGCAACGTCATCCTGCACAAAGTAGGGGCACGTGTCTGGATCGCCCGCATAATGATCACCTGGGGCCTGATTTCGGCCGGTTTCATGTTCACTGCATCTGCCCCGATGTTCTACCTGCTGCGCTTCCTGCTCGGTGTCGCCGAGGCTGGTTTCTACCCCGGCATCATCCTCTTCCTCACCTATTGGTATCCCTCGCACCGGCGCGCCAAGATCATCGCGATATTCATGTCCGCGATCCCCATCTCCGGGATTTTCGGCAATCCGCTTTCCGGCTGGATCATGGATTCGTTCCATGGCAGCAACGGCCTTGCCGGCTGGCAGTGGATGTTCCTGATCGAAGCGGTTCCCGCAATCCTGCTTGGCATCGCAGTCTTTTTCTTCCTTGACAACGGCATCCGTCACGCCAAGTGGCTGAGTGAAGCGGAGAAGCAGGCAATCGAGCGAGAGATCGCCCAAGAAGAGCGCGGCAAGGAACGCTCACACTCCGTCGCCGGCATTTTCCGCGATCCCCGGATCTGGCTGATGTGTCTCATCTATTTCTGCTTCGTGATGGGCCAGTACGGATTGACGTTCTGGATGCCCACGCTGGTCAAGGCGACGGGGGTCGCCGGCAACCTCAATATCGGACTGATCAGCGCAATCCCGTTTATCTGCGCTGTGATCGCCATGAACTTTTTTGGCCGCAGCGCCGACAGATATCGCGAGCGCCGCTGGCACCTGGTGGTTCCCGCTCTCTTTGGAGCCATCGGCTTCGTGATCGCAGCCACCTCGCCCGATCCCACCATCGCAATTGCCTTTCTGTCGCTGGCCGCAGCAGGTGCGATCACTTGTGCGCCGCTGTTCTGGTCACTGCCCACAGCGTTCCTCGGCGGAACTGGTGCTGCGGCTGGTATTGCGCTCATCAATTCGGTCGGAAATCTTGCCGGCTTCGTCAGCCCCTATCTCGTTGGCTACCTCAAGGATCTGACCGGCACGACCCAGGTCGGCATGTACGCCCTGGCCGCAATCCTGGTGGTCGGCGCGATCCTGGTGCTGACAGTCCCGCCCAAACTGGTCAACCGCTAGCCGAACCGCCTCATGCAAGGAGTTTCCATTATGACCATGAACGACGAGCAGAAGGATATCCCAGCTGCAGCCACACTGCGGGTCGCGGTTATCGGCCTCGGTTCGATGGGGTTCGGGATGGCGACGTCGCTTCGCCGCGCCGGGTTCGAGGTGACCGGCTTCGACGTCAACGACCAGATGGTGGCGCGCTTTGTCGCCAACGGCGGGCGGGGGGCACAAACCCCCGCCGAGGCCGCCCAAGCCGCGGACGTCGTGGTTTGCGTCGTCGTCAATGCGGCGCAGACCGAAGCGATCCTCTTTGGCGCCGATGGAGTGGCCGAAACCCTGCCAGGCGGCGCGGTGTTCGTCTCCTCAGCCACCATGGATCCTGACGTTGCACGCAATCTGGCCGCCCGGCTGGAAACCACCGGACGGCTCTATCTTGACGCCCCGATCAGTGGTGGGTCGGTCCGCGCGGCGGAAGGTGCCCTCACCGTGCTGGCCTCCGGCAGCGCTGCCGCCTTTGCCAAGGCGCGGCCCGCACTCGACGCAATGGCAGCCAAGCTTTATGAGCTTGGAGATGAACCGGGCGTCGGCGCGGCATTCAAGATGATAAACCAGTTGCTCGCCGGTGTGCATATCGCGGCAGCGAGCGAAGCCGTCGCCTTTGCCGCTCGGCAAGGGCTCGATATTCGCAAGGTCTATGAGGTCATCACCGCCTCGGCCGGCAATTCATGGATGTTCGAGAACCGCGTTCCGCACGTGCTCGACGGCGACTATGCCCCTCGCAGCGCCGTCGACATTTTTGTCAAGGATCTCGGTATCGTCCAGGACATGGCGCGCAGCGCCAAGTTCCCCGTGCCGGTGGCTGCCGCAGCGCTGCAGATGTTCCTGATGACCTCGGCGGCCGGTATGGGGCGCGATGACGATGCCTCGGTCGCCCGCCTCTACGCAAGGATCACGGGCACCGACTTGCCCGGCGAACCGCAAACCTGACCAGGACCGGACCCAGCCAATGCCCCGCTTCGCCGCCAATCTCACCATGATGTTCAACGAATGGCCGTTTCTCGACCGGTTCGCTGCCGCCGCCGATGCCGGCTTCGAAGCGGTCGAGTTCCTTTTCCCTTACGAGCATAGACCCGATGCGATCGCCGAACGCCTCGCAAAGAACAGTCTATGCCAGGTCCTGTTCAACCTGCCGCCCGGTAACTGGGCTGGCGGCGAGCGTGGACTGGCCTCCCTGCCGGGACGGTTCGACGAGCTCCGGGTCGGCGTTGAAGCAGCGCTCTCTTACGAAGAGGCGACCGGCGTCAAGCGCCTCCATCTCATGTCGGGGATTGCCTCTCGCGACGACAAGGAAGCTGTCGATGCCTACCGGAAGGCCATCGTCTGGACGGCCGGAAAACTCGCCGATCGAGGCATCGATCTCCTGATCGAGCCGATCAACAGCCGTGACATGCCGGGTTACTTCCTCAACGACTTCGGCTTCGCAGAAGCTCTTGTCGGCGATCTGGCGCTACCCAATCTCAAGTTGCAATTCGACGTCTACCATCGCCAGATCATGCATGGTGACGTCACCATGGCGCTTCGGCGGATGATGCCGCTCATTGGTCACATCCAGATCGCCAGCGTGCCTTCGCGGCATGAACCGGCGACCGGAGAACTCAATGATCACTTCATTTTCGACGAGTTGGACCGGCTAGGATATGCCGGCTTTGTCGGCTGCGAATACCGGCCGAGCAGCAAAACGCTCGACGGGCTCAGCTGGCTCGCTCGCTATACCGGCGAGCGCCAGCGACCAATTTCCGGTGCCAAGCGTGGAGTTCTACCATGACGCTCTCGCTCGGCTGCATCGCGGACGACTACACCGGTGCCTCGGACCTGGCGAACACGCTGGCCAAAGAGGGTCTGCGTACGATCCAGACCATCGGAATTCCCACGGACGACCTGGCTTTGCCCGAAGTCGATGCGATCGTCGTTTCGCTGAAGATCCGGTCGATCGCCGCATCTGAGGCGGTCGAACGTGCCCGTGCCTCTGATCGCTGGCTGCGCGAGCGCGGCGCCGATCATGTCATGTACAAGATCTGTTCCACCTTCGATTCGACCGACAAGGGCAATATCGGCCCGGTGCTCGATTCCTTGCGCGCCGGTGTCGGTGAAACAACGGTGCTGGTGACGCCGGCCTTTCCGCAGACCGGTCGCACCGTTTATCAGGGCAATTTGTTCGTCGGTGCGGCGCCGCTCAACGAAAGCCCCCTTAAGGATCATCCGCTCAACCCCATGCACGATGCCAACCTGGTCCGCGTTCTGGCTCGGCAGAGTGCTGCAGCGGTTGGACTCGTCGATCTCGCAATTGTTGCGCGCGGCGCCGAGGCGATCGTCGAGCGGCTGGCACGGCTGGCCTCCGATGGGGACGGAGCGGCCATCACCGATGCCGTGTTCGAGAGCGACCTCGAAGCAATTGGCGCGGCGGCGCTTCGCCAGCGATTGTCGATCGGAGCCTCCGGTTTGGGATTAGGTCTTGCCCGCGGCCTGATCGCAGCGGGCACCGTACGTCGCCACGAGAGGACCGCTGTTTACGGCAAGCCGGTCGCAGGACCAGCAGCTATTCTTGCCGGAAGCTGCTCACAGGCGACCTTGAAACAGATCGCCAAAGCCGAGCAGACAATGCCCGTCCTGCGGCTCGATCCGGAAAAGCTTATGAACGGGCGGGAGGAGGCCCAGCTTGCCCTCGATTGGGCGGCCGAGCGGATGGCCCGGACTCCCGTCATCATCGCCAGCAGCTCGAATCCGGATGATGTATCAAGGCTGCAAACCCGCTACGGACGCGACGCGGTCGGCCAGGTCATTGAACGCTCCCTCGCGGCGATTGCCGAAGGCCTGGTGGAACGGGGCGTGCGCCGGCTGATCGTCGCGGGCGGAGAGACATCCGGCGCGGTGGTCGACCGGCTTGCAATTCCCGCATTTGGACTCGGGCAGGAAATCGTTGCGGGCGTGCCCGTCTTGCACAGTATCGGAAGTCGCCACGGCGACATGGTGTTGGCTCTTAAATCTGGAAATTTCGGCGGCGAAAGCTTCTTCGCGGACGCTTTGGCCATTATGGCGTAAGCGCCGTGGCGGCTCTGGGCCGATAGCGGCCGGACCGCTTTCGTTTTGCGGCAAGCGATAGAGGACGTTCAACACGCAAGGCGCAATGTCTTGGCTGGACCCGTTGGCGACGAACAGACTTAGACCTAATAGGTCCGCGTGCGCTGCCCTGCAGCCGTTCCAGGCGCGTCAATTCGGGATTATCACCTTCGGAGTCGAGGTTGGCCCGATAATCCCGCAGCAAGGATTGAATATGCCGTGGGTTTTACTGCTCTTTGAGTTCGCAGGTTATTGACAATATTTTTGGTGCGAGCTCTGTATGCTGCGATGGCGGGCGATTCAGGAATCTTGACACCGGATCACGATACCCTCGCGCTCTCGCTGGGTGGCGCGATAACTGGTTTCGCGGAGGTCGCGCCGCGGCCTCCAAACTCAACGATGCTTTCTCCAACCCAGCTGCAACACGGGCCGCCGATCGAACCCCTCGCCCGGATCGTCACCTACGATCCGGCGCAATGGGAGACGTTCATCGACGAGTGGGTTTCCTCTCTCACTACCAAATATCACAAGGTTCTGCGCTACACCGGTGCAAGCGACCGCGGCATCGATGTCGCCGGTTTCGAAGACAAGAATTATCTGCTCGGCGCCTGGGACAACTACCAGTGCAAGCACTATCGCGACGCAATCGCCCCGGGCACGGCTTGGCCGGAAATCGGCAAGATGCTCTGGTTCTCGTTTCAGGGCGAATTTGCACCGCCGCGCGCATACTACTTCGTGGCGCCGCGGGGGACGGGAACGACCCTCACACGATACCTGACGAATGTGCCCGCGCTGAAGTCGGCGTTGATCGAGGCCTGGCCAAAATCCGTCGCCGGTAAAATCACCAAGACCCAGCCCGTGAAGCTGGAAGGCAAGTTCGCCGAGTATGTCGATGCCTTCGACTTTGCCATCTTCCAGCCGATATCGCCGCGCGAGATCATCGAGCAACATCGCGCCACGCCTTATTTCGTGGGCCGTTTCGGCGGCGGCCTGCCTCCTCGGCCGCTGGTTGGCACCCCCCCGACCGATCTGGCGGATCACGAGAGCGTCTATGTCGGCCGGCTGCTCGAGGCTTACGCCGATCACACGAAAGCGGCTGTCCCGGGCCTAGGCGCCTTGAAGGCGTGGAAGCCTCTGGAGGATCATTTCAAAAGGCAGCGAGAATGCTTTTATCACGCGGAATCCTTGCGCGTTTTTGTACGCGACAAAGTGGAACCCGGCACGTTCGAGGGGTTGCAGAACGAAATCTATCATGGTGTAGCGGACACCTGCGAAAGCGAGCATGCTGACGGGTTCGAGCGCGTCAAGGCGGTGACACACGCGGCGCAGAACGTCTCGCTCGACGCCCACCCGTTGGCCGCGAGCGCACTGGTAAAGGACAAGCGCGGCATCTGCCATCAGCTTGCCAATGACGATCGCCTCAAATGGACGAAATAGAGCGCGACCAGTTTTCGCTAACGTTTAACGGACCTCTTGAAGCGGGCGTCCGCGCCGTCGCAGTTCTCGGTGCCGCATTTCCCCGTGCGTACGATATCCAGCGCCTGACGGCCTTCGACTACCTCCTCGTCCGGACGCACCAGCTGGGCGGACCGGACGACCTCCATCCCGCGACCCCGATCCGGACTCCGGCGACCGATGTGCGCCGGCGGGTCGTGCAGGATGCGCTGCATCTCATGATGACGCGCGATCTCGTTATCCGCGCCGTCGACGAACACGGCCTCTCCTATTGTGCTGGCGAAGCTGCGGCGATGTTTCTTGACTCTCTGCAAACGCCCTACGTGACCGCCCTGAAGGGCCGGGCCGACTGGCTTGTCTACCATCTCGGCGACTACACCGATGCCGCCCTGGACGGGTTGATGCGCAAGTTCTTCGACACTTGGGTCGTGGAATTTCAGACCGTCGAACGAAGTCTCGGAGCGGGCGCATGACCAAAGGTCTGCGCCTCCGACATCTCAGCTTTCACGGACCGATGCGCAAGTGCGCGACAATCGCGTTCGGACCGGGCCTGAACGTGGTGTTCGGTGCCTCGAACACCGGAAAATCCTTCATTGCCGATGCCATTGACTTCATGCTCGGCGGCAAGGGGCCTTTGCGCGACATTCCCGAGCGCGTCGGCTACGATCGAGTCCTTCTCGCCATGGAGACGCTGGACGGGCACCAATTTACACTCACCAGAAGCGCCGATGGCGGTGCGTTCCGCCTTTTCGAAGGGCTTTATTCCGACACGTTACCTGAGGGCGACGGCACGATGCTTGCTGACATCCACAGCGACCGAAACGACGAAAACCTTTCTGCCTATCTGCTAGCCAAGCTTGACCTTGCTCACAAACGGGTTCGCAGAAATAAGCGAGGCGATACGAACAGCCTCAGTTTTCGCAATCTTGCCCGCCTAGCCATCATTAACGAGGAAGAAATCATCCAGCAGCGATCGCCGCTGTCCGATGGCAACTACACGGCCGATACAACGAACACCTCGGTCTTCAAGCTCTTGCTCACAGGCGTTGACGACTCCAAGCTCGCGATCACGCAGCCTCGCACCCCTGAAGAGCAGAGCCGCAACGCCCAGCTCGATCTGCTGGACCAGCTAATAGAAAGTCATCGCCGCCAGGTCAAAGAACTGGCGGGTCCGCCGGATGAACTGGAAGCCCAGCGCGAGCGGCTTGGCGAATCCATGCGCTCGCAAGGCGAGCTTCTCGCCGTCTCCGAATCCGAGTTCAAGGATGCCGCCGCGCGACGAAGGAATATCGCGCGCCGGGTCGAGGAAGGAAGGGACCGCCTGACCGAGATTACCGCCCTCCTGGACCGCTTCACGCTGCTCGACGCTCACTACCGTTCCGATACGGAGCGGCTGCGGGGGATAGAGGAAGCGGGCAGTCTATTTGCGGCACTCGGCACAGGCGTCTGCCCTTTCTGCGGTTCGGCCCCGGAACAACATCGCAAAGCTGAATGCGATTTTGACGTCGAGAAGGCGGTCGCCGCTGCTCAATCAGAAATACGCAAGATTGAACTGCGCCAAAGCGAGCTCGCCCAAACCATCGCGACATTGCGAAAGGAGGCCGTGAGTTTTGAGCGCCGTCTTCCGCTTTTGGAAGAACAGCTGGCGTCAGTTTCCGGCGAGATGGACCGTGTGGTCGCTCCCAACCTTCGTCAACTTAGAACCGCCTATAGGCAGTTGGCGGATAGGGATGGTGAAGTTCGGGAAGCTCTTGCCATCTATCGCAGCTTATCCGACCTGGAGCAGCGCAAAGCCGCACTGGAGCGAGAAGACCCTTCGGGCGATAGTGGCAATAGCCTTGCTGATGTCGATCTCCCCAGTACGACCGCAGACAAGTTTGCCGGCGTTGTGCTCTCCACCCTGAAGGACTGGCATTTTCCGGAGATCGACCGCGTTCACTTCGAAGCCAAGACCCGCGATCTGGTCATCAACGGGAAGAGCCGGACATCATTCGGCAAAGGGCTGCGCGCCATCACGCAGGCAGCGTTCACGGTGAGTCTTCTGCAATATTGCCGGCAATTCGACACTCCGCATCCCGGCTTCGTCGTCCTCGACTCCCCGCTCCTTTCCTACCGCGAGCCGGAGGGAGAAGGTGACGACCTCAGCGGCACGGATCTGAATTCACATTTTTACGGATACCTCGCGACGCTCCAGGACGACAGGCAGGTATTGGTCGTCGAAAATACCGACCCTCCCCCCGATATCCAATCCTCAGAGCAGGCGGTGAAATTTACCAAGATCGAAGGCATTGGTCGGTACGGTTACTTCCCCATGGATTCCGAACCTTCAGCAAAAATCTAAAGCAGATTCTGCCGCCCCTGCGTTGTCTGCCAGAGGGCGAATCGACTAGTATTTGGCGAATAATCGAGGGAGGGGATTTGGACGTGAATACATCGGTCCGGCTGACGCCGGAGGAGGAAACCCAGCTCGCCGAAATTCTCGGCCCTGCGCCGCTTGCTGACGTTCTGGCCGATCTCGGCAAAGCCGCTATGCGCGAATACGTCGACATGCTGCTCGGGCAAAGCAGCCTGAGGAGCCCGGACGCGCGAGAGCAACGCCTTCTGCTCTATATTCTCGAAGCGAAGGCAGGCGCGATTCCCGACGAAGCGACCGTTGCGCGCCTATTCAATCTCACCGGAACAGGCGCGCGGTCCCTTATTCGATCGGTGCTGTCTCGCTACCGTCTAAGGCTCGCGGCAGCGGTTCGCCAAGCGGCGACCGAGGTCCTGCAGAGTTGCGAGGCTGAGGCTAATGGCTATCGCCGGGTCTCGATCGGCAACTCTGCAATCGTCGAATATCTCAATGACCTGCTCGCCGAACTGAACGGCGAACTCAAGCGCGTCGCTCCGGAGGCCCGTACCGGCACCTTCTACCGAGTGCCGGAAGATAGCTATGTCGCGCTCGCAGGCCTGCTCAATCCATGATCGACGATCTTCCCAATGTCATCTCGACGGCCAGCCTGCTGCTCGCCGTGGTCACGGCGCTGATGGGTTTCTGGTATTCCGATGTGGTGAGCGCGATCGATGAAACCGAGCCAAAACTGCCGTTCGAAAAGAAGACGCTAGGGAAGAAGATCGCGCCGATTTTCTGGAGCAAGGCCCTCCCGCTCGCCCTCGGCTCGGTCCTAATCGCCGCGATCTTTCTGTGCCGTGCCGTCGGCATTGTTCTGGAAGCCGTGAACGCGCTAGGCACCGAGGCCACCTATAACGACATGAAGGCAGCTTTTGTCGCTACTGAAGCGCTGATGCTGTTGCTGGCGATCGTGACGGCGACGCTCGCCTGCAAGCTCGGCGTCAAGCGCTGGCGGCTGCGCTAGGCAGTGCCAAGTTTCGGGATAACCTATCTCTCGAAGGAAATGCTCCGCGACGCGCGCCGCTTCATGAACGCCGACCAGACCGGCGTGCGCGACGAAATCGGTTTTCTGATCGTCCACCAGCGTTATGCCGACCGATTTTTTCCAGGCACATCAGTCCTGCACACCAGGCTCCGCTACATCCTGTTCGTGCCGTGGCTCTATGCTGACGTGCGCGCTATGCGCCTGCGAGGACAACGGCCTGCCGACCTGATCGCGAGAGGCGAGCATCGACTGACCGAGCGCCTGCTTGGTGAATCCGGGGTCATCGGCGGGAGGGTCTGGCCGACTCCGATCGATCAGCCACCGGCCTACGTTTACTGGACCGCGCTTCAGCAATGGGGATTACTGCGCGAACGCGGGATTTCAGGAAGCTGGTCGCGAGCGCAGGTCGAACGGGTCCTTGCCACCACGATTTCGACGACCTTGCGCGATGATGAGGAACAGCCCTTCGAACACTCCACCTGGCCCTTCACCTGTCCCGAACCATCGGAAGACTGGGCCAAGGCCGACAAGCTCTCATTCAAGCTCGACAAGGCCGAGCGTAAATATCTTGCCGGGCAGCTCCGCAACATCAAATCGAGTGCCAATCAAGAGGAGGCTTCGCTGCTCGCTATGCTGGTCGGCCAGCAGCTCGGCGACGCCGACCATGCCTGGAGCCCCGAGATTCTCGCACTTGCGAAACATGAGCGTCCGGCCTTAGTGCGTGCTGGCCAAGCGGCCGCCCTCGCAGCCATCGGAAGAGCGGTTTACGCGGCTCAAGTCGAATGGCTGAAAGCCGAGCTGGATAAGCGGCGCTGTTCGGATTGCCAGCGTAAGGCCCTGCCAAAGGTTCTCAAAGCATGGGGCAGGCGCGCCGGAGCGCTCGATTGGGATGCGTTCG
Organism: Mesorhizobium sp. WSM4842; assembly: GCF_055901575.1. Lineage (NCBI taxonomy): Bacteria > Pseudomonadati > Pseudomonadota > Alphaproteobacteria > Hyphomicrobiales > Phyllobacteriaceae > Mesorhizobium > Mesorhizobium sp. WSM4842. Next base: position 2,541,595 of record NZ_CM148372.1, on the reverse strand, counting down.
AAGCCGACATGGGAATTCTGCCAGCACGCGTGGCGGATGCGCTTTCGCAAACGCTTCACTGGATCCGGGGCGGCAGGACAGATCCGATGGAGATCGAGGCGGCTTATCGGCGCGCCGAAGAATCCCGGAAACGCCGCCGGGCGCGACTGTCGCGAACCCGGGATGGCGCAGATCGACGATTCGAATGGAATGAAGAGGAACACGGGGCGGCAACACCGCTTCATTATCGTTGGCAAAATGTGAAACGGCTGCTCGCAGACCTCGAAGGGGTGAAATAGCGATGGCAGGCGAATTCGTTGGCCAGCTCTATCTCGACCAGCTTCGGCCCGATCGCGGCTGGTCGGTGCGCGTCGCGCTGTTCACCGCCTATTCCGCTGATCCATTCGCGATCGGCGCGACGCTCCTCGCGATGACGGGGCGCAATAGTGATGCCGGTAGCGGCAATGCCGCCGAGTTCGCCGAAGCCATCGAACGAATGCGCGACAAGCTGAGGATCATTGTCCAGCGCGGCCGGCTCCACCGGCGCTCCGACCTGCCAAGGGTAACCGGGGTGCTCGATCAATTCATTGTCGAGCAGGACTACGATGAGGACTGGCAAAGCTGGCATCCCAAGCTCGCGCTGGTCGGGTATGAGGGCCCGGCCAAAGAGCGCAGCTGGCGCTTCTGGATCGGCAGTCGCAACCTCACGCCCAGCCGCGATCTCGACCTCGGCTTGCTGATCGAAGGCGCGGCGCGGCGCAAGAAGGGCGGACGGCCTATCCCCGAACTTGGCGGGATTGCAGAACAACTTGCGCGCTTAGTCGGCCTCGACGCCTTCCCGCCAAAGGCTTTGGCGGACGACCTCGCATCGATCATCTGGCGCGCACCGGACGATGTTCGCATCGATGCGCTGCAATTGCGCGCGGACGGAGATCCCGCGGCAAGTCCCCTGCCTGCGGAAAGCTTCGACAGGATCGTCGCCGTCAGCCCGTTCCTTTGCCCCAAGTTCGTCAAAGAGATGGCGCAATGGGGCGACGATGGCACCGAGCGCATTCTGCTGACTACCGTGCCTGCGGTCCGGGGGTTGCCTAGGAAGGCAAAGGAACTGCTGAAACCGATGCGTCTGCTGGCGCTGGCACCGCCAGAACCGGAGCCCGACGATCCGGTGACGGAAACCGGCACTGGTAGGCCCGTGGCGTCCTCAAAGGCTCCGGATCCAGGTGAAGATGCAGAAGCCGAGTCCCCGCCCATCAGTCTTCACGCCAAGCTGTTTGCCTTCCGCACCAAGGGTGCGGTCAAGGTGGTGATGGGCAGCGCCAACGCCACCGATCGCGCTTGGGGAGGCCGCAATGCGGAGGCAACCGTCAGTTTTAGCGCCGGCCCATCGATCGTCTCTGGCATCGACGCCATGCTTGGCTCTGCCATGCCGATACCGACCGAAATACTCGCCGAGCCCGAGATATCGAACGCGAATGACCCCGGCGAGCTTCTCGATAGCGTCCGCCGAGCGCTGGTAGCGCGTTGGCCACTGTCGATTGACCGGAGAGGCGAGCGATTTGCCCTCAAAGCTGACTTTCCGCCGAAGCTGGGCAATCGCGGCATCCGCCTTGAAACGGCGCTGATAACCGGGACTCTTATCGCATGGCCCAAATCTGCCCTAACGCTTAATCTGGGCGATATACCGCTCGCGTGGCAGACGGATCTTATCCAGCTTCGCCTCAGTCTTGGTGACGACAGCTGTGGCTGGATGCAGAGCGTGCCGATCTCTCCGCCGATCGAGCCTGGCCGTGACCGGGCGGCAATTGCTCGTTTTCTGGGCATAAGATCATTTTACGCATGGATGCGCGGTCTGCTCGACGGCGATATCGGTGCGGCTGAGGGCGCCCCCTGGGAGCGGCACGAGCGGGCTAATGATGGCCGCGATCGCGACGAGGTACGGCTAGATGATCTAACGCTTGAGGACATCCTAACCGCTTGGGCTCGCGACAAGGCGGCCTTTCAACGCGCCGATGCACGGTTCGAAACTTTTATCACGGCAATCCTCGTGCATGACGAGACGCTGACCGCCGACGACCGACGCGCGCTGACGGCTCTGCAGTCGATCTGGGCCGCCGCCCGGCTCACCTTGATGTCGCCCGCATGACGACGACGCCCCGCAAATTTCAGACCGCAACGGTCAAGGCGGCAATCGCCAATCTGAAGGGTAAGGGCCGTCGCCGCTTTCTGGTCGCCGACGAAGTCGGGCTTGGCAAGACTTTGGTCGCGCGCGAGGTGGTTCGCCAGCTGTCTGCCGATGGCGAGAAGCCCTTCACTGTCTATTACATCACCAGCAATACCAAGGTGTCGGACCAGAATGCCAAACGGCTGCTGGATTTCCTCGGCAAACAGGCGAATGCCGCGGTTTCAAAGGTCGATCGGCTCAGCCTCATTCCCCTTGAAGGCAACAAACGGCCGGGGGTTCGCCTATATCCACTGGCACCGCTCACGTCCTTTCCGTCGCTCACCGCTCGCCCCCAAACCGGCAAGGCTGGCGAGCGCGCCTTCATCACCTGCCTACTCGAGCGCTGTTATCCCGGGCTGGAATCAGAGCTGCCGGCTGGCTTTATGCAGCAGCGCGCAGTGTCGAGTTGGGCCGGCGCTCTTAAAATCGCGGGCGGCTGGGTCGACGATCTCCCAGCAAAATTCATCACCGAATATCGCAGCGCGCTGGTTCGCGAGTTCGGACATAATGCCCGCAAGAAGATTGCCAGTGCGACGAGCCACGACAAGCCACTGCGCGTGCTCGCGCGCCTGCGCCGTCCGCTTGCGGAAGCATGCCTGCTCGCAACACCGCCAGACATCATAATATTCGATGAGTTTCAGCGCTACCGCGACTTATTGAAGCCAACCGAGGAGGACCGGCTTGTGCACGCCCTGCTCGACGGGAAGGCGGGTCATGGCCCAGCGATGATGCTGCTCTCGGCTACACCTTATCGCCTCTACAGTGAGAATTGGGAAGGTACACACGCTCAGCCGCACGAGGAACTGTTCGACATTATCGAGTTCTTGGGTGGCAAGAACGCGCGCAACCAAGCAGTGGTCCTATTCGAGCGGTTTGGTGCAATCCTGCGCCGTATCGGTCGCACAGTGGGCGACGCGCCGGACAAAACCCTGGTCGACCATGCCAAGGCGGTTCGGGCTGAGATCCAGGCGCTGTTGCGACCGCTTATGGCGCGAACGGAGCGGCATGATCCGGCCGACCTCAACTGGGAAGGCACCCATCTCCCTGATCACAGCCTCCATGCCAAGGACCTGCAGGTGTTCCGCCATTTTGCAGAAGGGGTAGCGGATAAGCTGAAAACCGCAGCATTGCCCTATTGGCTTTCGGTTCCGCTGCCGGCGCAGTCGCTGGGCGTAAGGTACAAAATCTCGAACGGCGTTGAGTTTAAGCCAAACCGCTCAGTCCCCGCGCTCACCGCAGCCCGCCAGCCACGCGGAAAGGGAGATGGCTGGGGCAGCGCCAAATTGCGCGCTTTGTTGGATGTCTCGTCGATCGAGCAACTCGCCCTTCCCTGGGTCTCACCATCCTTGAGCTGGTGGCCGCTCGCCGGTGGCTGGAGCGAGGCGTCCTCACCAAAGCTCCTTCTGTTCAGTCGCTTTCGAGCAACCCCGCAAAGTGTGGCCGGGCTGACCAGCCTCGAGGTCGAGCGGCGTTACGCGTCGGCGGCAGGCATGTCCTATAATCAGTCATGGGCGCGGCGAAAGCTTCAGGCGAAAGCCGGCCAAGGGGCGACCCTCGCATTATTCCATCCGTCGGCGTTCCTGATCCGGGAAACCGATCCGCTAAAGGGTCGGTTTGCAACGCCTGCTTTGGCAAGGCTGACCATCAAGCAGCAGCTGAAGAAGACGCTGCGGGACATCGGGATTTCTGTCCGCACCAGTCCAAAGTCCGATGCCAAGCGCCGGCTTCCGGGATGGCATGTGCTCGCGGCCGTTGAGAAGGTGAGCGGCGATTTCGACGATGGCCAGGCCAACTGGGATTTTATGGCCAATGAAGATGGCGTGCTTGCGGATCTGCTGGCGCAGCGCGCCGGCGTATCTGCCTTGGAATGGATCAGCCCTCGCGAGCTTCAAGACCTGGCCGATATGGCGCTTGGTGGCCCAGCCATCGCCACGGGTCGCGCCTGGCTGCGGCATTATGACAAGGCCCTCGAGGTCGATGGCCACTGGTCGCTGATCAGCTTTTGCTGGCAGCGACTGCGCCACTATCTCGACAATCCTGTTTTCTGGGGACGTCTCGGAGACGACAAGCCAACGCGCATATTGCAGAACGCGATCATCGATGGTGGGTTTGAAAGTCTGCTCGACGAACATTTCTGGCTCGCCAGGGCTCGCGTTGCGCCTGCCGAGCTGGTCGATGATCTCTATGATGCGCTGGCCGCGGCTTCAGGCTGGTTCACGTTCAAGGATCTACCCGCCGGCCCCGGCGGTATTCGTGTCCGGTGCCATGCGGCCGTGCCGTTTGGCGGAACGGACGCCAGTGAAGATCCGCTGGTGAGCGACGAGCGTACGAAGCCCGTTCGTTCTCAGGAACTGCGCCGGGCGTTTAACGCCCCCTTCTGGCCTCATGTCCTCGCAACTACGTCGGTCGGCCAAGAGGGGCTCGACTTCCACAGTTGGTGCGACCGCATCGCGCATTGGGACTTGCCTTCCAATCCTGTCGATCTTGAACAACGAGAGGGACGCATCTCACGGTTCGGAGGACTGGTGGTGCGGCGGCCCCTGGGAAATTGGGTCGGTCCCGATGCCTTGCTTGAGACGACCAGACTTGGCGGATCGCCCTGGTGTCATTTGGAAGTGCTGGCGGAAAAGCGGCATGCCGATGCCTCCGGGCTCAGTCCCTGGTGGCTGCTCAAAGGAGCGACGATCAAACGCTATGTGTTCAGCCTGCCGCAAAGCCGCGACGTCGCCCGCTTCCGCCGGCTGCGACGTCAGCGGCTGCTTTACCGGCTGGCGCTGGGTCAGCCAAACCAAGAGGATCTTGTCGATCTGCTGATGAGCGGGGGCGAGGATCGCGCGGCGGCTCTCACTGCCCTGACGCTCGACCTTGCGGCCTACCGAAACGTTGAGTGCGCAACGGCGATAGCCGATGCCGCAATTTGATGAGCGCGCGTCCGCTCGGTCATACGGGTCGTGTACCCATCAGCGATCCACTTCCAACGATTGGGTCCCGCTGTCTCCTTGCGCGTGGCGTTCCCGCCTTAGGCTTTATGGCCACGTGAGGCGGGTGTCCGCTTTCGGCGTTCCCGATCACCTAGTGTTGTGACTCTAACACTCGACGCCCTCGTGCGACCTTTTCAAGGATGTCAGCAGCCTTGGCGGTCCAGATGAAGGGTTTGGGGTCGGCATTGTGATGCTCCAGGTAGGCCTCGATCGCGATCGTCAGATCGGTCACGCTGCGAAAGACGCCGCGGCGGATGGCGTCGTCGGTGATGAGCCCGAAGAAGCGCTCGACCTGGTTCAGCCAGGAGGCAGAGGTCGGGGTGAAGTGGAGGCGGAAGCGCTTATGCCGGGCAAGCCAGGCTTTGACCTTGGGATGCTTGTGGGTGGCGTAGTTGTCGACCACCAAATCCAGGGCGAAGTGCTTGGGCGTGTTGCGATCGATCGTACGCAGGAAGCGCAGGAACTCCTGGTGGCGGTGTCGCGGCATGCATTCGCCGATGACCTTGCCGGTGGCCACGTTGAGGGCGGCAAACAGTGTCGTGGTGCCGTTGCGCTTGTAGTCATGGGTCATCGTGCCGGCCCGCCCCTTCTTGATGGGCAGCCCCGGCTGCGTGCGGTCGAGCGCCTGGATTTGGCTCTTCTCGTCGACGCAAAGCACCAGGGCTTTGTCCGGCGGGTTGAGATAAAGGCCGACGACGTCCTGGACCTTCTCGACGAACGCCTTGTCATTGGACAGCTTGAATTTTTTGATCAGATGCGGCTTCAGCCCGTGCGCTGCCCAGATGCGCTGCACGCTCGACGGGCTGAGCCCAACCACCTTGGCGAGCTTGCGCACCGACCAATGGGTGCCCGCCGGCGGCTTCTGATGCAGCGTCATATCCACCACACGCTTGATCACCTCGGCCGAAAGCGGCGGCTTGCGGCTCGGCCGGCTGGCATCCCGCTTCAGCCCCTCAATGCCGCACGCAACGTAACGATCACGCCAGCGATAGGCGGTTCGCTTGGTTTTGCCGGTCGCCCGTACAATCGCGGTGACGCCGTCGCCGCCCGCCCACAACAGCACGATCCGCGCCCGCCAAACCCATTTCTGTGGCGAGTTGCGGTCCGCCACCCAACCTTCCAGCGTCGCCCGATCCTCAGGAGACAACCGGATGCCCGATTCAGTTGACATGCCCTCTGACTCGCACATCAGAGAGCTAAAGGGAATCCTTTCGTCAGAGACGGAACACTAGTCTAGGCGACATGAACGTACGACGGCTTTCAGGAACGACAGATAGCCAGCAATACGTCCAGAAAGGTGCGCAAACTGCTGGGCATCGCTAACTCATTCTGTTGTGCTCGATACCCTCTCAATCGCTTCTTGTGATCCGCACAGATACAGCAATGACTTGGCCCGCGACATGCCTACGTAGAGAGTCTCACGATCCCGTTCCGGGCTGCAGCTGTCAAACGCACAAAGAATGATGGCATCGCGTTCAAGCCCCTTGAAACGAGCAACCGTGTCAACAGTGATTGAATTAATACAGTAATCTTCTATTCGACCAAACTTAGTAGGTTTGGGGATTGGAGATCGAGATAATATGCTCTCAAACTTCTCTCTTTCTCTGGCATCACATATAAGGATAGCGATATCATGCGGAGCGATCTTTTCTTCGACGATAAGCTTGGTAGCTAACGCGACGACTGATTGGGCTTGGCTCTTGATCCCGCTAGCGTGGATCGCTCCCACAGATATCCCGTCAATATCCGGCGGCATGACTGGCATCCCGCGATAGTGACGATAGGCCGCCTGATGGATCGCCTCAGTGTTCCTGCAGTTCCGGTCGAGAACCATTGGCTCGCCGCTCACAGGAATCTCAGCCGACCTGCGGTAAATATCCTGGTTCTCATCTAGAAAGACGTAGAGTATCCCTTGGTCAAGGCTGGTCAGGAGCATTTCAATCGGCATCCAGAACTCGTCGCCGAAGTCCTGACCTTCGTCCACAACAATCGCGTGGTACGCGGGCCCCAAGGCGTCGATAGCGTTAGCGAGAGCCAACGGCATCAGATGATTAAACTCGTCGGCACGAGGATGATCACGCTTGGCCTCAGCTAGGAACTCACGACCAAGATCGGTTTTGGCCCGGGCAATCCACTTGTGGCAGACTTGATGAAAGGTCGCGATATCCAGGCCCGATACGCCCCTGCATTGCTCCCGCAGGTGATCAGCAAGCCCGCGGTTGTAACAGACTAAGAGGGTTCTCATGCCCTCGTTAGCCAAGCGCATCGCCTTTTCTCTGGCGATCAGGGTCTTGCCGGTGCCGGCTCCGCCGGCGATCATCACGCGCCTCTGCCTTTGCAGTACGTCCAGGACGGCCGCTTGTGTCTGCGTCAGCCGAATGCGTTGCTCCTCCTCGCCCTTGATCCGTGCCGACAGCAGTGGCCGAGTGGTTGCAGTGCGGGCGAATATCGAGATGACCCTCTCAACGCCGCGTGTTCCGATCTCATCGAGGGCGCCCTCCGTAGAGCCCCGCCAATAGCCGAATGCCTCCTGGACCCAAGTAGCCAGTCGCGCCAAGTCGTCCTCATCACCGATGATCGCCGCAGGTGCGTCCGGTCCCCGCAACCGTCCGCCGTCACCGATGTCCGGGAAGAACGCGGCATGGCCGATATTGAAGCGCCGTACCCGCAGTCGCTGCCAGCCGGGATGCTCCTTCAGCTTTTCCAGGATGCCAAACTTGCCTCGCCTGGCCTGTTCGAACGGGTTCTTGATTTCATGCTTGTTGCCGTGCCGATCAGTCGAGGTCCAGTTCTGATTGGGATAGTCGAGCGATATCCGACCTCCCTTCACTTCGATCGCCAGAAGACCGAGACGAGGGTGGGCTATCAATATGTCCGTCTCGCCGTCTCTTGCGCCGCCGCCACCTGGCTTTGATATCCATGCCACGGAATGCATGACGACAAACTCGGAGGGGAGTTGGCCATCAAGCGCTCTCAGAAGCCTCAGCTCCGCGTCTGATTTCGAATGCGCAAGTCCTGGCGTGGGAATGCAATTTGCCACTATTCGACAATTCTCAAATCTGAACTGAAAGGAACGTACTTGACGCCTTGGAAGCCGAAATTGACCCTGACGTAAGTGGCAATCCCCCTCTGCTCCACATCGACTATGGTGCCTGTTCCCCACACATCGTGGAGCACTTTGGCCCCTTCCCGGACGTTGAGCTTAGTCGAGCTGGCTACCTCTTCGGAAGCGCTGCGCCAGTTGTGATCGAACCAATATTCCTCGACCTTCTGAAAGGGATTGGCAATCGCGCTGACCTTCTGCCGATCAGGGTCCCGCGCCTGCTCGACGACGTATATCCAATATTCCTCCCGGTATTGTTGCGCCATACCGTACTGGATGTGGGAGAGCTTGACGCCCCGTTCCGACCATTCGGCTTCAAGCCCTTTCACCTCGATGAGCCTCCGCCTACCGTCCGGGCCGGTTGAGACAATGTCGTATCCGGGATTCCCATGTGGTTGTTCCTGTGCGTTCCAGCCGCGAACCTCCTCGTGCCGCAACGCTGCCCTTATCGCAGCAACGTCAATCAGGTTCGAGAGATCAGGTTCCGTCGCGTCGCGGCCCACATCGCTCTTTTCCCTATCTCCAGCCCTCGCGACGTAAGCGAGCATCCGGGAGGTTCGCGTCTTGCGTACCTCGCTCGTGTGGCTCCGGTTCGTTGCTCCTGCTCCCTCTCGTGCGCGACCATCGCTATCGGCATCGTCAATGTTCCGCCGATTGCCATGTTTTTCGTCCGATCCTCCGAAGTCTCCCGTGCCGGCCTTCGAATTGTATTCGCCGGCGGCACCCCCGGAGGTCTGCGACGGCTCTTCCCCACTCCGCCTGGGAGGAACATGCGTGCTTGCATTCCCATTGGTCGTTTTTACGGGCTGCTGTCCGGTATCGAGCTCAGCCGGACCAACCTCGGTTTCATTCTGGTCCTCATCGGCTTTGTCCGTTTCGCCTTCCCCCTCCAACTTCTCGCCACCTTCTCCCTCAAGACCGTGGGTGGCGATATCGGCAGACATGCCGGCTTCATTTGCCTCAACGTCGCCGATGTCGCCCAGTTCCTCGCCGAGGAGTATGTCACCAACCTCCTCTGGCGGCCGATAGCCGGAACTGCGCAGCGCTCCCTCAGCTTCCTCGCGATCTTCGCAGCTCATGATCAGAGAAGCGGTCATGACGAGTGCCTTCATGTCTCCTAGCGGATCGTGGCGCTCGATCTCGGAAAAGATCGTCCTGAAGGCGGCCGCCCAAGCGTTCGTTCGCATCGAGGAGCCTTCGACATGCAGCACGCTTGTATCTAGTTCAAAGAATGCCGGAGCGCTGCTGATGGGCGAATGCACGGGCGGGTCGAACTCGTCGACCTCCACTTGCACCTCGAGCGAGTCGGTCAACTGAACTTCTGCCCGCGAGAGAATGTTGCGCAGGGCTTTGCGGGAACCCGGATTGGGTGCCAGCCAGAGAAGCAAATCGGCACGTTCGCGAAGACTTCCTGTGGCCTCCTCTGCCGGCTTTCGGTCGGGTTGTGAGGCGAGTCGCAGCCGCGCTATTTCCGAAATTGGCCGCACGCCTAGTCGTCGAAAGAGCCGTGCCGCAGCGCTGCGAGCCGCATCAGGCTGCCGAATAAGGCGCTCGTCGAGCGCGGAGCCGAATGGAGCCGCAAGCTGTTCGGCGTCGATCCACACGGCATCGTCGGGCCAGATAGCGTCACCGGCTATGTTGATCATAGACTGCTCACTGCCGAGTTCTTCGATCGCCTGATCGATTTCAGGGTCGCCTCTCTCAAGCGCCTCACACAGGAACCCGAGGCAGTGCGTGTGAATACGAGAGTCCGATTCAGTGATGTCGGACTTCGCGGCGATCTCCCGCATCAGCACTGCGTAGTTCACCGACCTCGGCTCGTCCCGGACACCGAGCCGTCGATAGAGTGCTTCCAACTGGCGCATTCGAGGAGTCGCGCGCCACCAGTATCCGCCGATTGGAGGCGGCATCCAGAAGACCTGGTCAGCCGTGAGGAACCGCTGGGAAGCTCCATCGTAGATGAAAGCGGAACCGCGAAGCTCGTCGATTGCTGCTGCGTCGTCATCTCCCTCCACCCGCTCATTCAGCATGGAATAAGTGAGTTCGGAAGGCGCCGTATTCGTTTGCATGCACTGCTGTAGGTGAGCGAGAATGACTTCCGTCTCGGGCTCTTCGGGAACTTTGAGGAAATCGAGAATTGCGTTCACCGCCATTGAGCTTTGACGGAGCGGCGTTAGATCGATAACCGGCACCTGCGATGCGAAGCCGGGTGCGCGTGCCGCCCTGTAGACTTCGCCAGGGCGGTAGAGCTTGTCCTGATCCCGCTCGCCGTCAACGACGGCCGGCAGGAATTCGATGTTACGAAGCTCCTCCAACGCTTCTTGGTCTTCCTCAGTGAATCGCGACCAATGCTCGATCATATGGCGGATGATCGGCGTTGCGACCTTCGCCACCTCATCGGGGTCGCCTCCATCGGCAATCTCCTCGATCCTGGCGACGATATGGTGTGCCGCCACAGTGGTTGGCATCCCAAGCCTGCTCTCCAGGATGTCCCGGAACTTTGAGAGCAAAGGCGCGGAAGGCATCCAGTCCTCATCAACCCACCGGCTGCCGTCCTCTCCGAGCAATGCCTCCAAGGACGCGGACCAGAAATAGCACTCGTCGGGACGCACAAACTCGCAAGCACGAGTTCTAACGAACGAGCGTTCCGCCAGCAGTTCGAGGCTGTCCTCATTCTCCAGCTCGTTCTTATGCTGGATGATCTGGGTGATGAGAGACTGGTACTGTTCTCGCGTCGGCTCGCGCTCCAGTATGTCCTCAAGGTGCTCGTTGATGTACTCATGGAAGCTCAGTACGCGCACGTCCAGCACGCGTTCGGCAAACTCATGCATTTCGGCAGGGAATAGGGAGACATCGATAAGCTCGAAATAGCCTGTGGGGTCCTTGAAGCCGCCAGGAAGCTGGCCACGGGCCGGAGATACGAAGCTATGCGGCGTGCGCAGAAAGGGGACTTGCGCTAGTATCTTGCCGGCATTCGTGGTCCCCGGGTAGATCGGGAAGCTCACCATAAGTTTGTAGAGGCCGCGGACGCCGTCCGACGCTGTTTCGATAGTCTGTTCGGCCGCGTGGCTGTCGCCCACGGATTTCGCAAGGTCCCGTGCAAAGTCGTCAAGCGTATATTCATCGATGAGCGAGGCGAGCTCAGGGTGGGAGAGCACCTCCGCGTGGACGATGGGGCAGTCGCCTATGTATAGACGGACCCGCGCCGGACCGACCCCCACTGGAACCCGCCAGACTTCGGCGGGGCTAACGGCATCTCCATCGATATCGATCAGGAAGGTCGCATCTTTGAGTTTTTTGATCTCTCCGTCGAAACCCGGGCGACCGCGCGCAAGGCCGATTAACCGGCTGACAGCTGCCCAGAGGTTTCGGATGTGTTGGTTGTTATCAGAAATGCCACCCCCTTTAAGCACCTGTAGCCTGGATAAGACAGTGGACAGGCGGAGTTCGCCTACACCGACCGCGGAAAGGGCCGTCCACGATGGGCGGAGCGATTGATCGAGCAGTTCGATGCCAATGCTGGTGATCGCATCCTGCTCACCGCGCGACATCTGGTCCGGCGCCAAATAGACTCCGACCGGTGCATGCCAGTTCTTCGCGGCAGTCCACACAGAATCGGAGGCTTTCGCGGCAGCGCTGAACCGTTTCCAGAACTCAGCGAACGCACCGTTTTCTCGTTGGTGGAAGATCTCCAAACCGAGCTGCCACAATCGGAAATGCCCGAGTCTGTCCCTGAGAAACGCAAAGTGCTCGCCGACAATAGCAGCAGCGGTTGCGATCAGAGCTTCGTTCCAGAAACGTTCGTGACCTTCCCCCTTGAGCACGATTTCCTGCCGGCTCGCGTGTGGGAAAAAGTCCGCGTTGACGTGTAGCGGCATTCCCGTTCGGTGCTGGGTGGGAAGATAAGCGTAGAGGCACCCATCAATCGATCCCCCGTCAGCCGCGATGGCGATACTGGCGGTTTTGGATCGATCGAGCTTCGCGAGCATCTCATATTTTTCCAGGAGGCCGCGCGCGGTGATGATGTCATCGGCTTGGCGCGACAGAACCAGCCACCGCTCGGTCTTACCGTCCGGCCCGAATGTCAGCGCGATGCCATTGGCGGTTCGTTCTATGTCGACCGTCATCTGAACTTTCCCGTCCCGCCGTACTTCCACGCGCTCCAAATGGCGCAAGAAAAGCAGACTCGATCGCAAAATCGCCGAGACTTCGCCGACAACTCGCGCCGCTACATCAGGCGGCGTTAGTGAGGCGTTGAGTGCGTTTCGGATATCAGACGGCTCGGATGCCCATGGCAGTTCAAACTGCGTCCCACCCTTAGTCGCCAGTCGCTCCTGCCGAGCCTCCCCGGTGCGTGGATTCAGACGCAATTCTGTTCCAACAGAACGAACAATTGGCGTGTCGGTAATTTGGTAGACCGCAACGAACCCGATCCCAAAGCGCCCGATATTTTCCGGTGAGTAAAGTTTGCTCCTGCTGCCCATTCTCGCAATTGCGTGGAAGTTGCATGGGCGATGGATGCCCCGTGGGTCGCCTGTGGTTTCCCAGGGGCACCGCTTTTGAGTAAGTCCACAGGAAGAGAAGCTTGCATCGTTGACGACCACGAGGGCATCAGTCCTCACGTCGAACGAGAGGGTTCGCGCTCCTGCGTCGTCAGCGTTCTGGATGAGTTCCAGGGCCATGATGCCGTAGCCCTGAAGGCCCTTGAGCGCCTGCTCGATATTGCCACAGAGATCGGCCTCATAGCTAAGGCTGATCGGCGTGGGATCGGTCTGCGCGGAAATGTCGTTCATGATAGTAGGTCCCCTTCTCTTAGTATAAGTCATACTGAGGCAGGCCACCACAGTCTCTTTCAGAGGGGCACGTGCGTTAGATCGCGCTCGCATGTCTGCTAGGCGGGAAGTTGCCTGCGGAGTGACACAACGATTTCCGCTATTGGAGGACAACAAGAGCCAGCCGGATGACCGACATTCAGGCGCAAAGCGGACGGGTTCCAGGATTGGCCTGTGCGCAGTTAATCGACTACACCACTCAAGGTATCAGCACGACCTTGCCGGTCGAGCGGCGCTCCTCCAGCGAGCGGTGCGCTTCGTTGCCTGGTCGAGCGGAGAGCGGCCGCCTTGCGTCCCGGCAAGCTGGACGCTGGCGGCCAGGTGGAAAAGCTCCGACAGGCTGGCCCTGAGGCCATCGGCAGAGAGCAGCGGAAGCAGGGCAAAACCTCGCACGGACTGGTTTCGGGTGATCATCGCTTCCAGTTCCGCAGCGCCGATCGCGTATCTGCCCAGCGCCGCAAAAACCAGGTCTCCGCCAGGCGCGAGTGCCTGCAGCGACGCCGCCGTCATCGAGCCGCCGACAATGTCGTAGACGACATCGACGCCGGCGCCGCCCGCCGCTTCTCGTACACGCATGGGCCAATCCGACGTGCTGTAGTCGACCGCGGCATCGGCTCCAAGCGACAGGGCAAGATCGAGCTTGGCCCTGCTGCCGGCGACCGCGATCACGGTGCTGGCGCCCTGGCGTTTGGCGAGTTGGACCAGCAAGGAGCCGACACCGCCCGCGGCTGCAGTGACCAGCACCGATTTGCCGGCTGGCGGGCTTTGCCGCAGCAGATGAAAAGCCGTCAGTCCCTGCACCATCAAGGCCGCCGCGTCTCGAACGAGAGCGCGTCGATTGGGCGGCCGAGCGGATGGCCCGAACTCCCGTCATCATCGCCAGCAGCTCGAATCCGGATGATGGATCAAGGCTGCAAACCCGCTACGGACGCGACGCGGTCGGCCAGGTCATTCAACGCTCCCTCGCGGCGATTGCCGAAGGCCTGGTGGAACGGGGCGTGCGCCGGCTGATCGTCGCGGGCGGAGAGATATCCGGCGCGGTGGTCCGACCGGCTTGCCATTCCCGCATTTAGGCTCGGGCAGGAAATCGTTGCGGGCGTGCCCGTCTTGCACAGTATCGGAAGTCGCCACGGCGACATGGTGTTGGCTCTCAAATCCGGAAATTTCGGCGGCGAAAGCTTCTTCGCGGACGCTTTGGCCATCATGGCGTAAGCGCCGTGGCGGCTCTTCACGGGAGCGGACTGGCCACTTCAAGCCCATGACCCGAAGCCGTTATCCGCCACACATGTGTCCGTCCTAAGATCGGTGCAGGTCTGCCGGCACCGTTCGGGTCAAGATACGACCGCGGGCAAACCGTCAGCCGAATACAAGCTCCGGCAGGACTGCTTCCCAGACATCTCGGTGAAGGTGCACCCGGAACTCTTCCAGATTATCGGACTTGCGCCAGCGCACGAAGGCGCCGACCTCGCCGCGCAGGAAGCTGAGGCCTTCGGGAGGCGACCAGCTTCTGGCCATGCGTCCGAGGGCCTGTCCTTGTTTGTCCTGTATCATCCAGAGCGAGCCATCGCGCACGATCTGAATCGGATCTCCTACTTTCGCCGCCGAGATGGCGGCGAGGGAGGGATCGCCCGGCCTGAGACGCCCGGCCCATGACAGGTCCACGGTCTTAAGGTTCGGCACCTGGTACAGCGCGGTCGGAAGAGCGACGCCGTCGGCGACAGCCGGCGCGGCTCGGCGCAGCACATGCTCTTTGTCCTGCTGGACGAACGGATGCTGACCTTGAGCAATGATCGCGAGGCTGCGTCGCGCCCGGGTCATGGCGACATAAAACAGGCGGCGCGGCGCATCAGGGTCCTCGCCTTGGGAAGGCTTGTCCCAACCGCCATTCAGGATGACGACATCCTCGAATTCCAGGCCTTTCGATCGATGCGCCGTCAGCAGCAGCAGCGCGCGCTGATCGCTGCGGGCATCATTGGCCCACTCAGCGAACCACTCGACAAGGTCCGGCACGGGCATGGTCTTGTTCGCAAGCTCCTTTGCAAGCGCCGCGATGCCTTCGGCGATCAGATCCGTCCAGCGGTTGGACGGTATCGCGTTCAGCATATCCACCAGATCACGGACGGCCAGCAGACGCGTATTATCGCGGCGCAGTGTGTCGATGAACTGCTGCATCTCGCGCAGGCGCCAGATGCTGGGCAGGCTCTCGTTTGCCATCTCCACTGGGATGCCAAGCGTCTCGGCATAGGCCCGCACCGAAGCCAGCCGCCGCCAGTCGCGCGCGATGATCGCGGCGCGCGACCAACTCCACTCCGGATCAAGGCGCGAAAGCCGGACGAGTTCATCCATCGCGGCCATGGCCTGCGCCACGTCACCGGCCCGGCAGTCCAGCACATGCACTCGCCCTTGCACAACCGGATCGAGCGCCGCCATGTCTCCGCCGGGCGGCGCTACGCTGCGCTTGCGATCTATGGCAATGTCGTGTCCCGCTTTCATGCGGTCAGCGGCGGGCGCAATGACTGCGTTGGCCGCCGCAATGATATGTCCGGTCGAACGGTAATTCTCGACCAGGAATTGCGGTCGTGCACGATAGTCGGCCTCGAACTGCCGGATGAAGCGGATGGACGCACCGGCGAAGGCGTAGATGTTCTGATCGTCATCGCCCACCGCAAAAAGGCTGAGCCGAAGCTCCGGATCGTCCAGGGAGCGGCCCGCAACGGCGGAGATCAGCGCGTATTCCTCAGGGCCGATGTCCTGATACTCGTCCACCAGAATCCAGCGATAACCCTGGATCAGGGCGTCGCGTCGTGCCTCCGCCTCGGGCTTGCTGAGCCCTTCGCCGTTCAACTGGCGCACGGCCTCCATGACGATCCCGTCGAAGTCGTGCGTCGTCTCGTTCGCACTTCCGGCAAAGCTCGCCCCCACCAGCCGCATGGCGAGGGCGTGGCATGTGGATATGGTCACCGCATTCGCGTCATCGCCGATCAGGTGGCGGAGCCGGATGCGTATCTCGGCGGCGGCATGACGGTTGTAAGTCAGCACGAGGATGCCGCGCGGATCCTCGCGACGGACCCGGATGAGATAGGCGATGCGGTGCACCAGAACGCGCGTCTTACCCGAACCCGGTCCTGCCAGGACCAGGACGCTGGTCTGTTCGCGATCGTCGGCGACGATCTCTTGCTGAAATGGGTTCTTCAGTGCCTCAACGATCGCTTTCCAGGAGGTGCCGGTGGTTTGACGCCGGATCTCGCCGCCTTTGCCGGGCATCCAGCGGCGCAGGAAGGCGTCGCGCTCGAGCACGAAGTAGTCCTCGGACAGCCGCAGCGCCTGATCCATCGCGGCAAGGCCCTTTTCGGCATAGGCCGCCATCACATGGGTCTGGATCGTCTGCTCGGCGTAGTGTTCCTCGATGGGTACAAAATCCTTCGCGGTGAACTGGCCGCCCGAAGGGTTCAGATGGACCGTCATTGCCGGCCGAAAGATCGTCAGCCCCTTGCCTAGCGTCACCACCTCCTGCTCGTGCAGCCACAGAAGTGCGCGGTCCATCAGCTTGGTTATGTCCTGAATGCCGCCGCTACGCAGCAGGGCGTCTCCGGTCAGGGTGGCGAGCAGATCGCCCATCGTAGTTTCGACCTGGATGTCCTTGCCGCGGCTGCCATTCGGCAGCTTGCCCAAAAGATGCCCCAGCAACAGTTCGGCGCCCTGCTGCCGCAGGCTTGCCGTCTGTTCCAGTGCCTGCCAGGTCCGTTGCAACGTCACCATCAATGTGTTGCGCGAAGCCTTGCGCAGCCGCAGATTGCCCTTGCCACCATCCTGATCGCGCCCGTCACGGCCCATGCTGCGCAGCAGCTTTTCCACGATGTCTGGTCGCACTGCGCTGTGCCCCTGATTGCGGAGCGCCTGAGAGGTTTCGGCCAGATGCAGGGGAGTGCCTCCGGCACCTTCGGCATCGGGGGCGGCCTCGCGCATCAGGGTGATCAGCGCGGTTTCAAGCCGTGCGGCCTGCGCCAGCCGCTGCTGCGAATGCCCCTCGACGGCGACATGGACAAAGACTGTGACCGTCACGTCATTGCGGGCGACCCCGAGCGCCTCGAGATCGGCCATTGCCTTGATCAGCATACCGCCTGTCAATCCGCTGACCCCGGCCAGCTCATCGGTGGAAATGCCATGATCGGGAGGCGCGTTCATCAGGTGGCGGGTAATGTCCAGAAGCTGCCTGCGACGGGTGCCGGTGATCGCGCCCTTGGCCAGGATCGCCTCGACTTCTTCCAGGTTGCGGATTCTAAGGGATGAGGGAAAGACCTGAACTCGGTTTTCGTCGCGGCTCAGGAGCGTGGCCTCTTCCAGCCAGGACACCGCGGTTTTCACCCTCGTGTCGTCGGTGGCGCTGTCGCGCTCGAACTCCTGATCGCGTTCGGCTCGCACAACTTCGCCCGGGGTGGCGACCACGGTGCCGGTCTTCTTCGTCCGGTCGTCCAGCCGCCGCAGGGCCTTGAGGATGGCACCGATTTCGTGCCGAGCCAGGCGCGAGCGCGCCGAAAGCGAGAACTGGCGCTCGACATCCTCGACGGCGAACAGCAGGACGCAATTGGCATGCGCGCGATCGCGGCCCGCTCGGCCGGCTTCCTGCAGGTAATTCTCCAATGACCCGGGAATATCGCCATGCACCACCAGCCGGATATCGGGCTTGTCGATCCCCATGCCGAAAGCGTTGGTCGCGGCGATAATGCGCAGTTCGCCGATGCGGAAGCGTTCCTGAATGTCGCGCTTTTCCTCGGGCGTCAGACCGGCGTGGAACCGTTCCGCCAACAGACCCTTCTGTTTGAGGAAATCGGCGACGCGTTGCGTCTCGCTGCGGGTGGCACAGTAGACCACCGCACCCGAAGCGCCGTCCTGTGGCAGCTTGGCCTCGATCACGTCGAGGATATCGGCCAGCTTGGTGCCGGGCTGCGTCGGCCGGACCTCGAAGCTGAGATTGGTGCGCACCGCGCCGCCGTCCAGCAGCATCAGTTCGCGCTCTAAACGTGATTGGAAATGGTCGCGGATGTCGCGCACCACTTCGGGCTTGGCGGTGGCGGTCAGACAAAGCACCGGGGCAGCAGCTTCATGCCCTACGGATTCCTTGATGAAGCGGCTGATATAGCGGTAGTCGGGCCGAAAATCGTGGCCCCATTTCGACACGCAATGCGCCTCGTCCAGCACCCAGAGTCCGATTTCACGCTGTGCCAGAACCGAGCGGACCGAGTTGCTGCGCAATTGCTCGGGCGAGATCAGCAGCATTGCCGCCTCGCCCATACGCACACGGTCCAGCGCATCCTGCCGCTCGGGCATCGACAGCATTCCGTTGACGGTTACGGCCGAGGAAATGCCCGCCCGCGCCATGCCCTGCACCTGATCGGCCATCAGCGCGACCAGCGGAGAGATCACTACTGTCAGCGCCCCAGTCTTGTCGAATTTCGACAGGGCGGGGATCTGGTAGCAGACCGATTTGCCGGTGCCGGTCGGCAGAATCCCGAGGACGCTCGCCCCGCGCATCGCCTCATCGACGATTCGCTCCTGCAGCGGGCGGCCCATATCGTCCACCGGCTGCGCGCGGAAGGCATTGAACCCGAACCAGCGCGACAGCGCGCGGACCGGGTCGTTTTTGTCGCTGCACCAGGCGCAATCCGGGCTATCGCAATTGGTATCGCGCAGGTGCCGCACGATCAGTGCAGCCTCGCGGAATTGCGCCCGCACCCAGGGCGGCATGACGGAATCCCCGCCCGCGACCAGGATCCAGGACAAAGCATAGGCCATGGGCCATCCGAGCTGCGGGTTCGAAAGGCGGCTCAGTGTCTGCTCGACCCGCCTCTCGCAGGCACGCCCCGCCAGCAGCCGGGAAATCGCTTCTCTCGCCGCAAGAGAACCCGGCGCAGGAGCTCCCCTAACCTCCTGGAACACTGCGTCGAACCCACCTGGGTTTTCCATTCTCGTCGAAAGGAAATGAAAGGCTGTTACGGCATCGGGCTGGTCGGCATTCTGCTGCGTCAAAGCCGCCAGTTGATTGCGCAGCACCTGAAACACCAGTCGCGCATCCATTTCCGGATCGTTGACATGGCCCGCTTGCAGGCGCCCGTCATGGTAATGCTTGACCAGGTAGTGGTAGGGATTGCGCGGAAATGCGAGCGGATTTAGCCATAGGGTGTCGATCGGCGATCGAAAAATATTCGCGAGTCCAGGCCGCAATGCGACCAGATGAGGCAAGTCATGTCGAATGATGTTGTGGCCGAGCAGATGCTCGGCCGCGGCTGACTCTGCTTCCAGACGGTCAAGGGCCGCATCGAGATCGCGTTTCTTTGCGAGGATTGAGGGACGAGCGTCATCACGCACCGCCGCAAAAGCGAAGATGGTAGCGGTTGCAGGATCCACTTCCAGATCGACCGAAACGCAACGCTGCAAAAAGGGTTGGAAAGGCTCAGTCATATTGCAACGCTGTACTCACGGGATGAAACGGTTAGCGATCATGGTCGCGCTCGACGAAAGGTCAACGTTCAACTTGAGCCACAAAAACGTTGCCCGACAGCCACCTATCCAGCTCAGTTCAATAACGCGACCCGTAACTGCGCAGGTTATCGACTAATCCTGATTGTGCTTCACAGGGGGTAATGTGCGCAGCGGCAACCATCCGAGAAGCAATATCTACCAAATGCCGCAATCTGGGGGCTATAGCACACGGTGCTTTGATGCCTAGAGGTGCCGCGAAGGTTGAGGAGGCTGAAGGTTTCGATTTGAAATTGCTCGCTGCGACTGATGAGAAAGTCGCGCCAACTCGCTGCCCGAGGATCCAGTGCCAGCCCAAGCGCGCCATAGTTCCGACAATGGCAGCTTTTGGGCAACGACGGCAGAGCGACTACTGACCGAGTTGAGGCACATTGCCGCCGGCAGCCTTGGGGCCGTGAGCGGACTGGCAGCTCCGAGGTTCGGATCGGCGGAAGCGGACAACGGGTCGGCGAGAGGTCGTCATCGGCTGATCCTGAGCGACGGTCCAGGGATAGGCGCGCCCATGCCGGGCGATGCGAAGGTAGACACGTCTTCGATTTTGAGGAACGCACCGCCGAGAATATGCCTGAGAGAGGAGGCTGGGAGGGGACCGGCGGCTTGTGACAGCGCAGCACCTGACGCGCGGTTCGGTCCGCGCCAGCTGGCCTCATTCGGGAAGCCCTGCCGTTCGCAAGGCCGCTGCCAGCGCGTCCATCAAGTACGGCCGAAACAGGTTAGTTCGCACGTAGCCGCCGACCGAGAAATTCGGCGCCACCTCGATCAGTCGTCGTGCCGCAGAGTGCGCTTCTTCGACATTGCCAAGGCCGACGTGGCTGGCCGCCAGATAGGCGTACGGGATGCTGAAGCCCGGATTGGCCCGAACCGCCAGAGCGGCGTATCTGGCCGCGTCGGCGAAGGTGCCGGCAAAGAGGTGAGTCAGGGCGAGGGCGCAGTAGGGATGGTAGCTCAGCGGATCGTCGATCGGGCTCAGCCGCAGCGCCTTGTGCGCATGTTCCACCGCCCGCTGGTGTCGCTCGCTGTGGGCACTGACCAAAGCGCTGAAGCCAAAGGCCAAGGCCGAATTGTGGTTCAATGCGAGGGCCCGGTCGAGCACCTCGAGGGCGGCGTCGTACTCCCGGGTGAGGTTGGCGCGGACGAACGCGCCGATGCTCATCGCCTGCGGGTCGTCGCTGTTGATGCCTAACGCAATGTCGGCGTGGTTGAGTGCGGCCGTCTTGTCTGCGGGATCCAACCCGTTGCGGAGATAGCGCTGCTCGTAACACCATGCGGCATAGCCATGCGCAGCGACATAGTCCGGCTGAAGCTCGATCGAGCGCGCCAGCAGTTGCAGGGCCTTGTCCGTCTCGACGGGCGTGTTCGCATGCGCGTGCGGCAGGGCCCGAAGGTAGAGATCGTACGCATCCAGACTTTCGGGCCGCTTGCGGCGCGCGCGCTCGATCTCCGCACGGCGGACACTCGGTTCGATCGAGCCCACGATCTGCTCGGTCAACCGATCCTGGAGATCGAACACGTCCTTTGCCGCGCCCTCGAACCTGTCGGCCCAGACATGAGTGGCCGATGCGCCGTCGACAAGCTGGGCATTGATCCTCAGTCTCCCCCCGGACTGCCGCAAGCTGCCCTGCAGCAGGTAGCGAACGCGGAGTTCGGCGGCGATGGTGCGCGCATCGGTTTCCCTGCCCCTGAAGCCGAAGGAGGAATTGCGTGCGATGACGAACAGGCCCGGGATCTTCGAGAGGTTGGTAATGATGTCCTCGACCAGGCCATCGGCGAAGTAGTCATGGGGCTCGTCGCCGCTCATGGTGGCGAACGGCAGCACTGCGATCGAAGGGCCGCCGAGCGCACTCTCGTCGCCACGCTCCAGCGACAGGCGGTAGCCCCGCCGCGAGACGGTGGCCAGGACCGCATGCCGTTCGTCGCCGAGCGCTCGCCGGATCTCGTGGATGCATTGAACGAGACTGTCGTCGGTAACGGCGGCGCCTCCCCAGACGGCTTCAAGCAGCTCGGCCTTGCTGACCAGCCTGTTCGCGTTCTGGACGAGGTGGCGAAGGACCGCAAAGGCCTGCGGCCTGAGGGCGATTGCGTCGCCGTTGCCAAGACGGAGCGTCTCGCCTTCAAGGTCGACGACAACCTTGTCGTTGAGGACAAGGGTGGCAGTTGCTGGCGAACTGACCATGACGATCCTCACGTGTGACGGATCCCGTCGCCGAGCATACACCAGGTCTTCGCCGACGGCTCTCCATTCTTTCAGGGCTCTGGCCGGCGCAATTTCGGCAAACCATCGGAACTCGCTCGTTACTCGGACGAGGCGTGGTGCGATGGTCGCAACGAAGCACGACCGCGCAGGAAGGGAAAAACGATGTCTGCCACCGATCTTGTCCGGTCGCTCCGCGATCGCTGCGTGACGCTCCTGGTAGCCGCCATTTGCGGTTCGGTGCTCCCCGGCTCGACCGCGGCGGGTGAGCAGACACACCAGCTTCGTGGACTGTTCTGTAACACGGAGGGGCAGCTCGACGAGGCGCTCAGCCATATGAGCCGGAACGTTGCGCCGGGCGCGGCCGCCGAACTGACCAACGACGAGGAAATCGTCTGCACCTACGTGGATCTGCTGCACTACATCGTCGAACGACCGCGGATCATCGGGGAAATCCCGGCCGAGTTTTCCCTGGTCAAATACGAGGGTGAACTCGTCGGCGTGATCGTAGGAAGTCGCGTCCGTCCGGTATCGCCGCCAGCTCGTGTCTTCTTCATCCTCCGCGACCGCCTTCCGGACGCCGTGACCGAGCAGCGCGTCTGAGCACCTGTGTCAGGCATCAGCCGGATTTGAAACGGATCGCGAAGGAGCCTTGCGATTTGCCGCTGCATGACGCCCTAGCGCACGGTCGACAGGTAGCGGCCCGGGCGGCGCAATCCATGACCTCCTGCATGATCCCGGCAACGTCTGCTTTGAGGATGTTGCGAAGTCGATCTCTATGGCCGACATGAGGCGCAAAGCGGACGGGTTCCACGATTGGCCTGTGCGCAGTTAATCGACCACACCACTCAAGGTATCAGCACGACCTTGCCGGTCGACCGGCGCTCCTCCAGCGAGCGGTGCGCTTCGTTGGCCTGGTCGAGCGGGTAGCGGCCGCCTTGTGTCACGGCAAGCTGGCCGCCGGCGGCCAGTTGGAAAAGCTCCGACAGGCTGGCCCTGAGGCCGTCGGCGGAGAGCAGCGGAAGCAGGGCAAAACCTCGCAGGGACTGGTTCCGGGTGATCATCGCTTCCAGTTCCGCAGCGCCGATCGCGTATCTGCCCAGCGCCGCAAAGACCAGCTCGCCGCCGGGCGCGAGAACCTCCAGCGATGCCGCCGTCATCGCGCCGCCGACAATGTCGTAGATGATATCGACGCCGGCGCCGCCAGCCGCCTCCCGCACACGCATGGGCCAATCCGACGTGCTGTAGTCGACCGCGGCATCGGCGCCAAGCGAGAGGGCAAGATCGAGCTTGGCCCTGCTGCCGGCGACCGCGATCACGTTGCTGGCGCCTTGGCGTTTGGCGAGCTGGACCAGCAACGAGCCGACACCGCCCGCGGCTGCAGTGACCAGCACAGACTTGCCGGCGGGCGGGCTTTGCCGCAGCAGATGAAAAGCCGTCAGCCCCTGCACCATCAAGCCCGTCGCGTCTTCGAATGAGAGTGTATCCGGCAGAGGAACGGCCAGCTTTGCGTCGATCGTCACATACTCGGCACATCCGCCGAAGGGACGCTTCGAAGCGAACAGCGGCGCCGCGACGCGTGTCCCGGCCAGCGAAGCGTCCACGCCTTGGCCAAGCGCCTCCACTGTGCCGGCAGCCTCGACGCCGAGAACCATCGGTAATTGCGGCGTCACCGCGTAGCGGTCCCCGCGCATCAGCACTTCGAAAAAATTCACGCCGGCCGCATGAACGCGGATCAGCACCTCGCCTGCTTGCGGCAGCGGCTTCGGCATCTCGACAACATCCAGGACGTCGGGACCGCCGAAACGGTTCAGTTGAATGGCTCTCATGGCACGCACCCATCGCTATGGCATCGGCTGCTGTTTGCCACTATCTGCCTGATCGCGACTACACACTCATTTGTCCCCTGCTGACTAGGAGGTGACCATGGCCAAGCCGACCAAAAGGGGGCCGACCAAGAGGCTGCCAACCAAAAGACTGCCCATGCTGCCGGCGGAACGCGCGCTGAAGGTGATTTCGGGCCGATGGAAGGCCGTCATTCTCTATCATCTCTTCGACAGGCCCCGGCGGCTGTCGGTGCTGAAGACGCTGGTGCCTGATATCACGCAGAAAGTGCTGATCCAGCAGCTTCGCGAAATGGAAGAACACGGCCTTATCAGACGCGAGATCTTTGCCGAGATTCCCTCGCGCGTCGAATATTCGGCGACGCGCCTTGGCCTCAGCCTCGAGCCTATCCTTTTGGCGCTCTGTGAGTGGGGCCAGCACCATGCGGATGAGCTGAACGAAATGGACCGCGTTACCGATTGCATCATCAAGCCTCGGCAGGCGCGCCAGCCAGCCATCGCCTGAATAAAAAAGGGGCGACGCAAGCGCCGCCCCGGAATCCTTGGGAGGATTGTTCCGGTCTGCGGTTCAGGCCGCCTTGACTTCCTCGGCCACCACGTCGGCCTGACGCGCCGCCTTCAGCACTTTGGCCCACCATGCAACGTCGTTGACCAGTGCAGTCGCCGTCTGGTTCAGGTGCTCGAGCTCCTCGAGCTTCTTTTCACCTTGCCGGACGGCAAGGAAATCGCCCCAGGCAATATGGACTGCCGACTTGACCGGCGCCATCTGCAGCTCGACGGCATGCAATCTGAGCTGCTCGACGGCACGCGCGCCACCGACGCTGCCATAGCCGACGAAACCGGCCGGCTTCTTGTTCCATTCATTGGCGGCGTAGTCGATCGCGTTCTTCAACACGGCCGTCGGGCCATGGTTGTATTCGGCGGCAGTGAAGATGAAGCCGTCGAACTCGGCGACCTTCTTCTGCCAGCGCTTTGCCACCTCATTCTGCGACGGCGCCCAGGCGGACGATGCGACCTCATCGAAGAACGGCAGCGGGAAGTCGCGCAGATCGACCACTTCCACGTCGATATCGGCATGCGATTTGGCGATCTTGGCGATCCACTGGGTCGGAACGTCGGCAAATCGTGCGGCGCGGGTCGAACCGACGACAATGGCGATTTTGGGTTTGGACATAGAGGGGCTCTCCTTTAGGCAAATTTCTGGTATCGTTTAGATACCTGAGCTATATGAGTGACTACGCTCACGAGGCGCAAGGAGGCACCTTTTTGTTACCAAGGCACCCGCACCGCACCGAGGACTGCCGCGCCATCTCGGAAATCCTGCAGCGCGTCGGCGACAAATGGACCGTACTCGTCGTCGGCAAGCTCGGTGACGGGCCGCTGCGCTTCAACGAATTGCGCAGTGCCGTCGGCGGCATCTCGCAGAAGATGCTGACCACCACATTGCGCGGGCTCGAGCGCGACGGCTTCGTCACCCGCACCGTGTTCCCGACCATTCCGCCGCGCGTCGACTATGAACTGACCGACCTTGGTTACGAGCTTCTTGTGCCGGTCGGCGCGCTCGGCGACTGGGCGCGCAAGAACACCGAGCGGGTCAAGGCCGCGCGGGCGAGGTTCGATGGGATTCATGCCTGAAACTCTTGCGCTGCAAGGGTTTGCGCACGGCGCGTAGCGTAGACGAATTCTACGGCTGCATCTGCATTCCGGCCCACAGACGGCTTTCGGGCCGATTCGATTCGGGGCTGATTGACCACCCTGCCGTCGGTGGCGCAGGCCGCGCCCTTCGCCGCAATTGCTCACGGTCATCGCGCCGGTTTCTTACGTCGTCGCAACGCAGATTTCGCACCCCGTCACTTGCCGCTTGAGGGTGTGGTTTTCGGCGGCGCAACTGGCTTCGGCCTCGTCTCGTTTGACCTCGGTTTTGGCGGTCCCGGCCATCAGGCAAAACAAGGCGGCAAGCGCGCCTGCCAATGCGCCGTTCAGCAATCGTTGACGCATTGTTTTTCCCATGTCCTGCCGGACATGGTCACGAAAATGTGCGAAGGCGAATATGAAAAGCGTCATAGCATCGCTGTTCACGTCTCATTGCGAGAGGCTGGCAGCGCGTTGCCGTTCGACTTTAAGCTGACTGCATCCAGCCGGTCAGCTTTCCGCCGGAACGGCCTTCGGCTTGCCTTCGCTGTCCAGCGCCACCATGACGAAGTCGGCGTGGGTGACCTTTTCCATCAGGTCGGAGAGGTAGCGCTGTGCCCATGCCTCGACCTTGAGCGTCATCGAGGTGCGGCCGACGCGCTCGACATGCGTATAGATGCACAGCGTGTCGCCGATCTTCATCGCCTTGGCGAACGACATTTCCTTCACCGCCGCCGTCACCACGCGGCCCTTGGCGCGCTCGGCGGCGCGGATGCCACAGGCAAGGTCCATCTGTGCCATCACCCAGCCGCCAAAAATGTCGCCCGCTGCATTGGCGTCCGAAGGCATGGCCAGCGTCCTGAGCGTCAGATCGCCAATCGGCCGGCCGTCCGCGTAATGCACCATGCGCCAAATCCCCTCGATATCGATCTTCTCCCGATCCCGTATCGGGATGGCACCGATGCGTCAACGCGCACAGCCAGGTGCTAAACTGCGCACGGTGAGTTGAGAAAGGCAGCTGACATGAAACTTACCTCTCGCCCTCTGACGCCAGATCTATGGGCCGCGCTCGAGGACCTGTTCAGGGAGAGCGCCGTCTGCAGTCGCTGTTGGTGTATGTACGGGCGGATCGGCAGTTCTTATCGAAAGCGACCAGGCGAGGAAAACAAGGCTGCGTTCCGGCAAGCCGTCGAGCATGGTCCGCCTCCAGGCGTACTTGCTTTCGACGGCGGTACTGCTGTCGGCTGGTGCCAGGTGACGCCCCGAAATGCCGTGCCCTGGCTCGATCGGCTGTGGCAGTTGAAGCGAGTGGATGACGCGCCGGTCTGGTCCTTGTCCTGCCTCTACGTGCGAAAAAAATACCGCCGGCAAGGCATCACATCTCACCTGATCGCAGCGGCGCTGGAAGCTGCAAGGCGCGCAAACGCCCCCGCGCTTGAAGCCTATCCTTTTGATGCCGACGTTTCGCCGAGCGCTTCCGGCAGTGGATACGCCTCCATCTTCGCTCGCGCCGGGTTCAGGGTCGTCGCTCGCAGGGTGCCAGCCCGCCCGATCATGCGTTATGATTTCAAGCAAAATTCTGATGATGGCGTATGATGCTTGGACCGCTTGCCCACGAGGCAAGGGCCGCTTCGGGCAGGACACCGAATGCAAACGAAGTGCCGGTCGCTTTTTTCACAGGCGATGCCGCAAGCTCCGCGGATCGCGGCGGCTTGCGGCGTCTAGGTTGAGCGAGAATTCGGAGCCGACCGCAGCCACCATGCAGACCTATGATTTTATCATCGTCGGCTCCGGCTCGGCCGGTTCGGTTCTGGCCGAAAGACTGTCGGCTTCCGGCCGCTTCTCGGTGTTGGTGATCGAAGCCGGCGGCACCGACCGGCGTTTCTACGTGCAGATGCCGCTCGGCTACGGCAAGACCTTCTTCGACCCGGCGGTCAACTGGAACTACAAGACCGAGCCGGACCCGGGGCTCGCCGGCAATGTCGACCACTGGCCGCGCGGCAAGCTGCTCGGCGGCTCGAGTTCGATCAACGCCATGGTCTGGATCCGCGGCGCGCGCGAGGATTTCGACGCTTGGGCAGCGGCCGGCAACCCCGGCTGGGGCTTCGATGACCTGCTGCCCGTCTTCAAGGCGCTCGAGGACAATCAGGCCGGCGCCGACCAGTGGCGCGGCGTTGGCGGCCCGTTGCATATCACCGACTGCTCGACCTCAGTCCATCCGCTCACCAAGCGCTATCTGGCGGCCGCCAACCAGGCCGGCCTGCGGTTCAATCCGGATTTCAACGGCGCCTCCCAGGAAGGCGCCGGCATCTATCAGATCACCACCAAAAACGGCCGCCGCATGTCGGCTGCCCGCGCCTTCCTGCGGCCGGCGATGAAGCGAAACAATGTCCGCGTCGAGATCAATGCGCTGGCGACCAGGATCCTGTTCGAGGGCAAGCGCGCCGTTGGCATCGAGTACCTGCAGAACGGTGAAACGAAAACTGTCCGCGCCGGCCGCGAGGTCATCCTGTCCGGCGGCTCGGTCAATTCGCCCCAGTTGCTGCAGCTTTCCGGGGTCGGCCCGTCCGCCCTGCTCGGCGCTCTCGGCATTCCCGTCGTCCACGCCAACGAGAATGTCGGCGCGAATCTGCAGGACCATGTCGGCATCAACTACACGTATCGGGGCAGGCTGCCGACGCTCAACCAGATCCTGCGCCCGTGGTGGGGCAAGCTCATGGTCGGCATGCAATACGTGCTGATGCGCTCCGGCCCGCTGTCGCTGTCGATGAACAATGCCGGCGGCTTCTTCCGCACCGACCCGGCTCTTTCACGGCCCAACATGCAGCTTTATTTCCAGGCGTTCTCGACCGTCATCCCGAAGAGCGGCGAACGCCCGATCCTGACCCCAGATCCGTGGCCGGGCTTTTCCATCGGCCTGTCCAACTGCCGTCCATCGAGCCGTGGCGGGATCATGATCCGCTCCGCCAATCCGCGCGATTATCCGAAGATCGTCGCCAATGCCTTTTCGACCGAGGCTGATATCGCCGAAATGCTGGCGGCGGTGAAGTTCATCCGGAAGATCGCCGCCATGCCGGCGATGGCCGAGATCATCGAGGAAGAGGTTTTGCCGGGCCCGTCAATCACCTCGGACGCGGATCTCATTCAGGATTTCAGGAAACGTTCGGGCACCGTCTACCACCCGGTCTCGACATGCCGCATGGGACCGGACGCTGCGCGCGCCGTTGTCGACCCGCGCCTGACAGTTCACGGCCTCGCCGGCTTGCGCGTCATCGACGCCTCGATCTTTCCCGATAACATCGCCGGCAACACCAACGCCGCCTCGATCATGACCGGATGGAAGGGCGCCGAACTGGTTCTGGAGGATCAAAAATGAAAATCACCGAGGTGAAGACCTGGGTTGTCGGCAATCCGCCGCCCGGCATCGGCGGCAAGTATTTCATCTTCGTCAAGCTCACCACCGACGGCGGCGTGGTCGGTTATGGCGAGGCCTACAACGCCACCTTCTCGGCTCATGTCACCGCGAAAATGGTCGAGGACATGGCCGAACGCTATCTCGTCGGCCGCGATCCGCACGACATCGAGAACTTCTTCCGCCGCGCCTATTCGTCCGGCTTCACCCAGCGCCCGGACGTTTCCGGCATGGGCTGTTTCTCGGCGCTCGAAATGGCATGTTGGGACATTATCGGCAAGGAGGCCGGCAAGCCGGTCTACAAGCTGCTCGGCGGCCAGGTGCACGAAACGCTGCGTTCCTATACCTACCTCTATCCGCACACCGGCAGCGTCCACTCGGAGGATGCGCGCGGCAAGAACGTCTACAACGATCCCGATCTGGCGGCCGAATGCGCGCTCGAATATGTCGAGCAGGGTTTTAATGCCGTCAAGCTCGATCCGGCCGGCCCCTACACCGCCTTTGACGGTCACCAGCCGCGTCTCGTCGACATCGATCTCTCCGCCCGCATGGTCAAGGCGATCCGCGAGGCGGTCGGCACAAGGGCTGACATCCTGTTCGGCACGCACGGCCAGTTCACTGCGTCGGGCGCGCTGCGCATGGCCCGCGCCATCGAGCCTTACGACCCGCTGTGGTTCGAGGAACCGGTGCCGCCCGACATGCCGGAAGTAATGGCACAGGTGGCGCGCGGCACGTCCATCCCGATCGCCACCGGCGAACGGCTGACGACCAAGTTCGAATTCGCCCGCGTCATCGAGAATCGCGCGGCAACCATTTTGCAGCCGGACCTCGGTCGCTCCGGCGGCATTCTCGAAACCAAGAAGATCTCCGCCATGGCCGAGGCCTATCACATCCAGGTCGCACCGCACTGCTATTGCGGGCCGATCGTCGGTGCGGCCAACATCCAGCTAGCCGTGACCTTGCCCAACTTCCTCATCCTGGAATCGCTGAAGCAGTGGGACGGTTTTCACGAAAAGCTGCTGAAGAAGAAGATCGAATGGCAGGACGGCAACGTCATTCCGTCGAAGGAGCCCGGCCTCGGCGTCGAGCTCGACGAGGCGGTCTGCGAGGCGCATCCCTGGACCGGCAAGGACCTGCATCTGCAGATGATGCAGACGCCGTTGATGCCGTGAGCGCGCGCAAGCGTTACGCCTTCATCGGCCTTGGCCATCTCGGCGCTCACCTCGCCGCCAGCCTGATCCGCAATGGTTTCACCATCACCGTCTTCGACCGCGATCCCGCGGCTGTCGAGCGCCTGTTGACGCTCGGCGCGATCGCCGCAAGGAGCCCAGCCGAGGCAGCCGCCCTGGCCGGCAACGCCATCACATGCCTGCCGTCGCCTGATGTCAGCGAGGCGGTGCTGGCCGGTCCCGGCGGATTGCTCGAAGGCCTGCCCAAGGGCGGAAGCTGGATCGAGATGTCGACCAATGGCCAAGACGAGATTGTGCGCCTTGCATTCCTGGCTTCGGCAAGCGGCGTCGAGACGCTCGAATGTCCAGTTACTGGCGGCGTGCATCTGGCGGCGGTCGGCAAGATCACCGCACTGGTCGGCGGCGATCGGGCACTCTATAAGCGTCACCGTCCGGCCATCGACGCGATGTGCGCAAGGTCTTTCCTGATGGGGCCGATCGGTTCGGCGGCGGTGATCAAGGTCATCACCAACATGCTGGCCTTCATCCATCTCGTCGCCGCCGGCGAAGCGCTCATGCTGGCCAGGAAGGGCGGGCTGGATCTTGCCCAGTCCTACCACGCCATATCAGCCTCGTCCGGCAACAGCTTCGTCCACGAGACCGAGAGTCAGCTGGTGCTGAACGGCTCCTACGATATCGGTTTCACCATGGACCTCGCATTGAAGGACCTGGGCTTCGCACTGGACATGGCCGAGAAATTCGGCGTGCCGCTCGAGCTTGCCTCGCGCGTCAACGCCATATTCGAACAAGGCAAGAACACCTATGGCGGCAGCGCCTGGTCGACCATGATCGTCAAGCTTCTGGAAGATGCGGTCGGGACCGACCTTCGTGCGCCTGGTTTCCCCGCCAAAGTCGACGTCTGACATCAGGTAATTGTCACGCGATTTCAGTACATTGACTGGATCGCCGAAATCACGCCCGTAACGACCTGAATCAGTCTCTCAGCGCGTTGATTCAATACCTCAGCGTAAGCGCGCCCGGCAGGATCTCGAAGGTCGCCGGTATGCGCCCCGGCGATTCACCGTCTACGTCGACCAGCGCGCCGTTCTTCTGGACATCGCCCAACGGTTCGACAACCACTTTCTTGCCGCGCAAAATGGTGATCGCCGGATGGTTGCGATGCCGCCCGCCATAGAGCAGACGGATATCCCAGATCAGTTTCAACTTGCCCGCCGCCCGCAGGATGACGATGTCAAACTGCCCGTCGTCCAGTTCGGCATCCGGCGCGATCATCATGCCGCCGCCGAAGAACTTTCCGTTGGCCACCGCCACCAGCGCCACGCGCGCCTCGACCGGGACGCCGTCGTCGACGGTGATCACAACGTCCTGGAACCGGTAGCGCATGAATTCCCACACGGTGCGCCAGTAGAACAGCGCCTTGGCCGACACCTTGCCCTTGCGCTTGTCGGCGTTGACCGCCCGGTCGGTAGCGCCCGAAAGACCGAGGCTGGCAATGTTGATGAAATGACGGCTGGCCAGCGCGCCATGGTCATCAACATAGGAGATGCGGCCCGCATCGACCCTGCGAGCCTTGGCCTCGGCGATGCGCTTCAGCGTCAAGTCGACCTCGTCCGAAAGACCGAGCCCGCGGGCGAAATCGATGCCGGCGCCGCAAGGCAGCAGGCCGAGCTCGGCCGTCCGGCCGCTTTCTGCAAACGCCTGCAGCAGCCCGTCGGCCACTTCGCTCGCGGTGCCGTCGCCGCCCGCCGCGATCACCAGGTCGAAGCCGCTGGCGGCAAGGACGAGCGCCAGCCGTTCGGCATCGCCGGTCGCCTGCGTTTCGCGCAGCTCGAAATCGCCGAAATATTTCCTGAGCGAAGCACTGACCTCCGGCCAATGCCGTTTGAGCCGGCCGCCACCGGCAATCGGATTGAGAACCACCCCGACCTTCAAGAACGCCCTCCCCAAAGGACGGCAACGAAACTGCTGTCCTAAAATCCTTTGCCGGCATTGAAGCCCGCGCCGCTCTGTGGGGCAAGGGCCGAATGTTCGATCTTGCTGCTCGCCGCAGATGAGGGCGTGATCCGCCCCTGCATCTCGTCGAAAAAAAAACGCTCGGCCGCCGAGTTCAGTCCCCGATAATCCCGCTATCCACAGGCTCGTGGCTGTTTCGCCAAACGCTTATCCCCCGTATGTTAAACCCATCTCAGGCGGCTACCGATCGCCAAGTCGAAAGGCAAAGCGAAACGGCGGATTTCCTGAGGCCCGTACGGCCCCGAACGAAAGCAGGCTTGCCTGATTTGAGGAGGGATGCCGAGACCTACGGGGCCGCGGAAAGCGTGCGAACGCCTACGGCGGACCGATGCTGCCATGAAGGACGGCAAAAACCTTCGATGGCGCGCTGGACGAAGCTCGCAAGGGTGGAACTGGCGAGGTCCCGAACGGACGCTGCCCTCGGGCGGTGACTGGCAGGACCGTCAACATCAAGGCCGGCATGGCGCGACGTCTTTACGGAAGTTGCTGCCGCGACCGTGTCCTGATCTGACAGGGAGGCGCCGGGAGAAATCCCGGCGCCGACTGTCGTTTGGGCTTCTCTCGCGATTTGACCGCCAGGCTCACGCGCATCGGATCGACTACGATCGCCCCGGACGGAAACTTCCTGACGTTGATTCAGAAGCTTTGCAGCAGACGTCAAGTCGAACACATCTACGATTGGTGAGACCTTTCGGCCACAGTCAGCAATGGTGAAAGGTTCCGTGGCGTACCCGTCACGCTCATTCCATAATCGCGGCCAAATCCCGCCTTGTTCCACGGTGATTGACGATGCCTGAGCGTCGCGCATCCTGTTCGGTCACGCGAAGAACCTCGGCGGTATTTTTCAAGCAACTCGAAGGGACAAGACCGTGATCAAGACCGCCCTTGTCGCCATGACCATCGTCGGCTGCGACTGCGATGCCAGGCTTTGCGAATATATTGGCGAGACGCCGGCCAAGTGGTCGACCATCGCCGATTGCGAAGCGGCCATGAAAAGCCAGACGTTGCACGCGCGCAATTTCAACTACCCGCTGATCTCGGGCATATGTCGCACGACGCAAACGCCGTCATCGCAGCTTGCCGCGACGGCCTCAATGCCCGCGTTGACGACGGCAGCGCAGACAGGCACCGACCCGCTCCCCTCGGAATTGAGCCGTCGGCCCAACGTTGCTGTCGGATCGCAGGCAACGGCGACGGAAACAGAAGCTGCCACACCGGTTGCCTATGACTCTGTGGTCGATAGCGGACGCCCGGTGCTGTATCGCACAAAGAACGGCTACGGCGTCGTCAAGACAGACCTTGGCCGCGCCGCATCCGCGACCATCGGCATGGCCAAGCGGTCGGCGAATTGGCTGGCGGCCAAGATGCCCGGCGGCTAACCCGCTGCCTCGTCCTTTGCACCGATCTTGCGCACCAGCGCAGCCGTCGCCAGCATCGCGCCGATGTCTGATATCATCGGCGCGACATGCTTGGCGTAGTCGAGCGGCACCGAGATATCAGGCAGCTCGAAAAAATCCTTCGTCTGCGGCAACAGTAGAAAACCATCGCTACCATTGAGCGCAACCCGCGCTGGATCATCGGGCCATGTCTCGCTGAGCCATGTGAGTGCCTGCGCCAGCCGGCCGCTCACCAGCGGCTGCGCCGCCTCGACATTGTCGGTGCGGAAGTCGTAGGCGGCATCGAGCTCGGGCACGCCGCATGACAATTCTTGCATCCTGCTGGCGAACATGCCGCGGAAGAACCCGACGGCCATGTCAGTCCGGCGGGCGGCCACCAATATGCCGGGGAACGGCACGATCGTCTCGAAGGCAACGACGATCCCCTTGAATGCTATCGTGCCGCTCTTGCCCGTGCCTTGCCGGAGATCCGCTTCGTAAAGCTCGAACGGAAATCCCTCGTAGCGGCCGGATACGATGTCGTCGAAGCGCTTGGTGTTGAAAGTGCCGATCGTCTCGCGCGGCAGCCGGTCGAACGAATTCGGCGTCACATCATGCTGGTAGCGCATGTCCTCGATGAAACCGAAGATGATCGGCAGCAGCGTCTTGCGGAACGATTGCTGCAACGTGCTCGTCGGCTTGATCGCCTGGAAATAGAGCAGGATCGCCGCCACGAACCCGACGACATAAAGGAACACATGCGGCGTCGAGAACCATCGCTCGTATGGGTCGGCGATCATGTTGAAAAGCCAGGCGACGAGTGCCACGAACAACAGCACCAGGCCGATGAACAGCGGCACCCGCCAGCGGACTCGCCGGTAGGCCGAAGCCCTTTCGGCCTCATAGGCCGCGAGATTGCTCTTGATGCCGGCGATGTCGGTTTCATCAGGCATGAAATCCGCTGCTTCCATCGCCATCCCACCGTCGAAAGACCGAACACCCTCGGACAATAGCCGATTTTGCGGAAAGTCGCGCGACTACAGCGTTGGGAAAGGTGGTGAGCCCACACGATTTATCCGAGCCACCAGTCAACTGTGGCCATCAATTCCCTTACCAAAAACCGCAACGAAACGGTTCGTAACGTTTTGCCTTAATGCGCCCTCCAGCGCCTCAATGGGAACCAGCCGCTCATGGTCGCCGGCGCGCAGCCGCATGAAGGCATGCAGCCGGTAGGCGGCAATGGCGCCACGCGTGTCGGCATCAGCGCTGACATCGGCGGTCAGGATGCCGCCGATGCGGCCGGGCCATGGCTGTCGCGCCAAGGCGGTGCCAAGAAAATCGCCGAGCCCATAGGCGACGAGCGCCTTGCCGATCCGCTCCACCGGCTGCACGACATGGGCATGATGGCCAGCGATCAGCCCGACGCCTTGCGCGGCCAAATGCCGTGCCAGCGCCCGCGTTGCGGCCTGTGGAAAATGCCGGAATTCCCAATCCCAGTGTGGCACGGCACAGGTGAGGTCGACGGCGGCACCGCGCGGCCATCGTGCCGGGTCGCCTTGCATCGACACACGGCCCGCGAACGCAGCCGCGCCGGCATTGCGCCACAGCGTGAAAGCGGCAAAGCCTATTGTCAGCGGCCCGACCGCAAGGCGCTCGACCGGATCGCCGGCGGCGGTACCGACGCTGCGGATGCCGAGACGGTTCAGCGCCGCCACGGTCTCGTCGAAACCCTCGACGCCTTGGTCGAGCACATGGTTGTTGGCGAGCGATAGCACCAGTTTCTCGCGCGAGATGCCTACGGCCGCCAGCGCCTCGGCAAGAAACCGCTCGGTCATGGCATGACGGGTGCCAAGCTTCGTGCCTATCGCCACGCTCGGTCGCTCCACCACCGGGCTTTCGCAATTGCCGACCACCAGATCGGCGGAGCCGAGCAACGTGGCGATCGCCGGGTCGCATTGCGGCGCATTGCGATTGGCCACCGCCGAGATATCGCCGACGAAGGCGAGCCGCACCGTCCGCCCCGGCGGCGGCTCGATCATCGTTCCTGCCGCCGGTGCAAAACCACGGGCGTCGCCGCCAAGCGTCGGCTTCAGGAACCGCGGCAGCCAAGACAATTTGTAGGAAAGCGGATAGTTCGACACGCGCAGCCTGTACCGGAATGAACGGCCACGGTAGACGATGCGCCCGATATAGCGAAGCGCCTCTGTTCGGAATCGTGCGGACAAGGCGCGGCACGCGAATTGCGTGTATGCTTGCCGCCGAACAGCATACCGGAGGACCAAGATGACGCGATTTTCGAGCCTGCTGGCATCCGCCCTTATTCTGCTGCTGCCGGTTGCTTCTGCCGGTGCCGCAGCCCCCGAACCGGCCGCCCTGTTCGAGGCAAAAACCGTAGCCGACCGCGACAGCACGCTTACCGCGTTGGAAGCCGCTGCGCCCAGTGATCCCGCGTCGGCCTACGCCGCCGGCGCCGGCCAATTCTTCACCGCGCTGGAGATCCTGGCCGGCGGCCTGCACCGCCACGGTTTCGAAAGCCCGCAATCATTCATACTGCCGCTGATGCGGCTGCCGGTCCCGGACAATCCCAATCCCGAGCCGCTGACCTACGACGACTTCCGCGCCATCCTGGTCGCCTTCCGCGATCGGCTGGAAAAGTCCGCCGCCACGCTTGGATCCGTGCCTGCCGATGCCGACATCGGCATGGAGGTCGACCTCACACGTCTCGGCATCGACCTCAACGAGGATGGCCAGATCGCGCCGGACGAAAGCGCCGCCGCGATCATGGCGTCCCTGTCACGCGGCGGTGCGCCAGACGCAGCCGCACCCGCCCTCACCTTCCGCTTCGACCGCGCCGATGGCTACTGGCTGCAGGGCTATGCCGAATTCCTGATGGCGCAGGCCGATTTCTGGCTCGCGCATGATTTCAGGAACGCCTTCGACGGTTCGTTCCACATGCTGTTCCCGCGCGCCAAACTGCCTCTGCAGGACACGCTCGTTCCGCTGGACGGCGGCATGAGCGGCGGCATGTTGTCGTCCGAATGGCGCATCGCCGATTTCATCTCGCTGGTCCATCTGGTCAACTGGCCGGTGGTCGAACCGGAGCGGCGGCAGGCGGCGCGCCGCCATCTCATGGAAATGATCCGCCTGTCCCGCGAAGACTGGAAGGCGATCCGCGCCGAGACCGACAACGACCGCGAATGGCTGCCTGGCCCGCAACAGAAAGGCGCCAGCCCGCTCACCGGCCTGGAAGTCGGCGAGGAGCAGGTCCAGGCCTGGCACGCCGCGCTTGATATGGCCGAGGACCTGCTCGAAGGCCGCATCTTGCTGCCGCATTTCCGCTTCGCCGACAAAGGCATCAATATGAAGCGCTTCTTCGACGAACCAAAGCCCTTCGACCTGGTGCTGTCGATCACCGGCCCGGCCATCGCGCCCTATCTCGAGAGCGGAAAAATCCTCACCGGCGAAGAGTTCGACCAGATCCAGCGCCAGTTCGGCGGCGCCGGGTTTTTGACGTTTGCGCTGTGGTTCAACTGAGGGCGCGTTTCGGCATCGCTCCTGACACCCTTGTGTCAGGAGCTTGGTTTCCTCTTGCGCCCCTAGTCACTCCGCTCTTTCCATTTTGGCCGATACCTCCCATATTCGGGGCATGGCCAAACTTTCTGATAAAAAAACGCCGCCGCCGGCGCGTGATGATCGCGCTTCGCCGCCCAAGCGGCGCAGCCCGTTGACTGATTTCCTTGATGCGTCGGAGCCGCTGCACAAGGGCGGTTTTGCCGAGACGCCGCAGACCGAGTTTTCAGGCGCGCCGCTGACCGGCTCGATCGCCGATTGGGCCGAGCAGATCGAGCAGGAGGCCGAGCGGCAAATCTCCCCCCTCGAGGGGGAGATGTCGCCGAAGGCGACAGAGGGGGTCGCCGGAGCTAGCGCGGGACGCAAGGGCACGCCGAGCGCTGCCGCACCGACCCCACCCGGCGGCTCCGCCGCCACCCTCCCCTCAAGGGGGAGGGAAGGCGCCAAGCAAAAGAAGATTCCCGAACGCTCCTCCTCCCCCGGCCGCACGGCGCGGGGCACCTCGATGGGCGGCGCGGCTTCGGCCAGGGAGCGCACCGCGGCCGGTCTCAACCCGGTTGCCGGCCTCGATGTTTCGTTGGAGGAAGCCGAGACCATGGCCTCCGGCGGCGTCACCGCCACCGTTGCGGCGCTGTCGGCGCTGATCGAATCCGGCAACCCGCTGCACAAGGACGGCGTGCTGTGGACGCCGCACCGGCCGGCCCGGCCGGAAAAGTCCGAAGGCGGCATCGCCATTACGATGGTGTCGGATTTCGAGCCGGCCGGCGACCAGCCGACGGCGATCAAGGATCTGGTGGAAGGCGTCAACGACTACGACCGCACCCAGGTGCTGCTCGGCGTCACCGGTTCAGGAAAAACCTTCACCATGGCCAAGGTGATCGAGGAGACACAGCGCCCTGCCTTGATCCTGGCGCCGAACAAAACGCTGGCCGCGCAGCTTTATTCCGAGTTCAAGAAATTCTTCCCGGAAAACGCCGTCGAGTATTTCGTCTCCTATTACGACTACTACCAGCCGGAAGCCTATGTGCCCCGGACCGATACGTTCATCGAGAAGGAATCGTCGATCAACGAGCAGATCGACCGCATGCGCCATTCGGCGACGCGCTCGCTGCTGGAGCGCGACGACGTCATCATCGTCGCCTCGGTATCCTGCATCTACGGTATCGGCTCAGTCGAGACCTACACGGCGATGACCTTCCAGATGCAGATCGGTGACCGGCTCGACCAGCGCGCGCTGCTCGCCGATCTCGTCGCGCAGCAATACAAGCGGCAGGATATCAATTTCGTGCGCGGCTCGTTTCGCGTGCGCGGCGACACGATCGAGATTTTCCCGGCCCACTTGGAAGACCGCGCCTGGCGCATCTCGCTGTTCGGCGACGAGATCGAGGCGATCACCGAGTTCGACCCGCTGACCGGCCAGAAGACCGGCGAGCTGAAGAGCGTTAAGATCTACGCCAATTCGCACTATGTGACGCCGCGCCCGACGTTGAACCAGGCCATCAAGTCGATCAAGGAAGAGCTCAAGCACCGGCTGGTCGAACTCGAACGGGCCGGACGCCTGCTCGAGGCGCAGCGGCTGGAGCAGCGCACCCGCTTCGATCTCGAGATGCTTGAGGCGACCGGCTCCTGCGCCGGCATCGAGAACTATTCGCGCTATCTCACCGGCCGCCAGCCGGGCGATCCGCCGCCGACCTTGTTCGAGTACATCCCCGACAACGCGCTGGTCTTCATCGACGAAAGCCATGTCACCGTGCCGCAGATCGGCGGCATGTATCGCGGCGACTTTCGCCGCAAGGCGACGCTGGCCGAGTACGGCTTCCGTCTGCCGTCCTGCATGGACAACCGGCCGTTGCGCTTCGAGGAATGGGACGCGATGCGCCCGCTCTCCGTCGCGGTTTCGGCGACGCCCGGCGCCTGGGAGATGGAGCAGTCCGGCGGCGTCTTTGCCGAGCAGGTCATCCGCCCGACCGGCCTGATCGATCCGCCGGTCGAGGTGCGCCCGGCCAAGACCCAAGTCGACGATGTCGTCGGCGAAATCCGCGAAACCACCAAGGCCGGCTACCGTACGCTGGTCACCGTGCTGACCAAGCGCATGGCCGAGGACCTGACCGAATATTTGCACGAGCAGGGCATTCGCGTCCGCTACATGCACTCCGACATCGACACGCTGGAGCGCATCGAGATCTTGCGCGACCTGCGCCTCGGCGCCTTCGACGTGCTGGTCGGCATCAACCTTTTGCGCGAAGGTCTCGACATTCCCGAATGCGGCTTCGTTGCCATTCTCGATGCCGACAAGGAGGGCTTCCTGCGCTCCGAAACTTCGCTGATCCAGACCATCGGCCGCGCCGCGCGAAATGTCGACGGCAAGGTCATCCTCTATGCCGACCAGGTCACCGGCTCGATGGAGCGGGCGATGGCCGAGACCAACCGCCGTCGCGAAAAGCAGATGGAGTGGAACGCGGCCAACGGCATCACGCCGGAATCGGTCAAGTCGCGCATCTCCGACATCCTGGACTCGGTCTACGAGAAGGATCATGTCCGCGCCGACATCTCGCAGTTCACCGACAGCGCCGGCGCCATGATGGGCAACAATCTGAAAGCCCATCTCGACGCGATGGACAAGCAGATGCGCGACGCCGCCGCCAATCTCGACTTCGAGAAGGCGGCCCGCATCCGCGACGAGATCAAGCGGCTGCGCGAGATGGAGCTGTCCATCTCCGACGATCCGCTGGCCAAATATGCCGATATGGAAAGCCCGGTTTCGGGCCGCGAGAAGGGCAAGCACAACAAGGGCCGCGCCATCCACCGCACGGTCGACGATGACGGCAAGGGTCTCTTCCGCAAGCCCGCGCTCGACGAGATGGGCGCCGACGGCGCCGTGCCGGTCAAGAAGCCGCTATTCGCCAAGCCTTCACTCGATGCGATGGGTCCGGGCTCCGACATGCCGACGCCCGCCGGTGCGGTATCCCGCTCGCTGTTCAAGAAACAGTCGGCCGAGGAGGCGCACGGCTCCGATTTCGGCATCCCCGGCGACTCGACCAAGCCGCTGTTCAAGAAGAACTCGCTCGACGAGATGACCGTGCGCCGGACCGAAAAGCCTGTTGACGGCGACAAGCCGGTCAAGCGCGAGCGTACCGGCATCGGTTCCTACGAAGATCCAGCCGATGCCCGCCGTGAAAAGCGCCGGCCGGGTAAGACGGGCAGGCCGGGACGGTAGGGCAGGCAATTGCTTCAAATTTGCGCTGCTCACCACGTTCCAGCGTTGATAATTGGCGAAGCCGAAGCGACATCCGATCTCCCCCGCAAGGGGGGAGATCGGCAGCTTCGCCGACAGTGCCTGCTCCGGAGATCGGCGCTACCGCTTGTCTGAAGCCCTATTGGCGGTGCCACTTGCCATCGGCCCTGCCCTTGGTGTAGCCAGTTTCCATAACTCAACGTCTTGAAAGGAGGGGCTGCGTGACTTTCGACCACCACCGTCAGCGCGGCCCTGTCCCTGCCCTGCGAGCCTGCTT
Organism: Mesorhizobium sp. WSM4842; assembly: GCF_055901575.1. Taxonomy (NCBI): domain Bacteria; kingdom Pseudomonadati; phylum Pseudomonadota; class Alphaproteobacteria; order Hyphomicrobiales; family Phyllobacteriaceae; genus Mesorhizobium; species Mesorhizobium sp. WSM4842. The sequence goes on along the minus strand of NZ_CM148372.1, from coordinate 2,501,202 downwards.
GCAGGGCTGACCAGAGACGGTCCGGGTTCTCCCGCTTCGATTTTCTTGGTCTGCCCTTCGTGGTGCCGCAACGCCGAGCCTGATGGCCAGCCTGCGCACCGTCAAAGTGCATCGAACCGGAACCTCCCTCCGGCCAGACCAGAGAAACCCACATGGCCCTGATCAGCCTCAAGTCCCTCGGCGTCACCATGAGTGCGCCGCTCTTCTCCAACCTTGATCTCACCATCGGCACCGGCGACCGCCTCGGTATCGTTGCCGCGAACGGCCGCGGCAAGTCCACTTTGCTGAAGTGCCTGACCGGCGAAATGGAGCCGACATCAGGCGACATCACCCGCACGCGCGGCCTGCGCGTCGGCTATGTCGAGCAAGCCGTTCCCGCAGCACTGGCCGAGCGCAGCTTTCAGCAGGTGGTGGTGGACGCTTTGCCGGCCGAGCAGGCCGAAAGCGAGCAATGGCGCGTCGATGTGGTTCTTGACTCGCTTGACGTGCCGCAGCCGATGCGCGAGCGGCCGCTGCGGGCCTTGAGCGGCGGCTGGCAAAGGCTGGCGCTGATCGCCCGCGTCTGGGTCACTGATCCGGACGTCCTGCTTCTCGACGAGCCGACCAACCATCTCGACCTCGCCAAGATCAGCCAGCTCGAGACCTGGCTGAACGCGCTACCGCGCGAGGTGCCGGTGGTGATCGCCAGCCACGACCGGGCCTTCCTCGACGCAACGACCAACCGGACGCTGTTCCTGCGCCCGGAACAATCGCCGGTGTTCTCGCTGCCCTATTCCAGGACACGCGATGTGTTGAGCGAAGTCGACGCCTCGACCGAGCGCAAATTCCAGCGTGACATGAAGGTGGCGCAGCAATTGCGCCGGCAGGCGGCCAAGCTCAACAACATCGGCATCAACTCGGGCAGTGACCTGCTGACGGTCAAGACCAAGCAGCTCAACCAGCGCGCCCAGCGCCTCGAGGAGGTCGCAGCGCCGGCGCACCGCGACAGATCGGCGGGCGCGATAAAGCTTGCCAATCGCGGCACCCATGCCAAGGTGCTGATCACGCTCGACGACGTGGCGGTCGAGACGCCTGACGCAACGCTGCTGTTCAAAACCGGCAAGCGCCACATCTGCCAAGGCGACCGCATCGTGCTGCTTGGCCGCAACGGCGTCGGCAAGTCACGGCTCATCAGCCTGATCAGAAATGCCGTCGTCGAGCCAGAGACGGCAACGCAAGGCGTGAAGGTGACGCCGTCGACGGTGCTCGGCTACAGCGATCAGGCGCTGTCGGGCATCAGCGGCGAAGACACGCCGCTGGCGATGCTCTCGCGCAGATTCGATGTTGGCGAGCAGCGTGCCCGTTCGCTGCTGGCGGGCGCGGGCATCAGCATCGACATGCAGGAGCGCAGGATCGGCGTGCTGTCGGGCGGACAGAAGGCGCGGCTGATGATGCTGGCGCTGAGGCTTGCCAATCCCAATTTCTACCTGCTCGACGAGCCGACCAACCATCTCGACATCGACGGCCAGGAGGCGCTGGAAACGGAACTGCTCGCCCATCAGGCAAGCTGCGTGCTCGCCTCGCACGACCGCTCCTTTATCCGCGCGATCGGCAACCGCTTCTGGCTGATCGAGAAGCCGCGGCTGACCGAGGTCGACAGTCCGGAGGATTTCTTCCGCTCGGTGGCCGAGGGGACTGGCTGAGGAAAACAATGCATCTGCCGGGCCGACATTTTGAAGTACTGTCGTCCCGGACGCCGTGTTGACCACGGAAGAAAGCTTTTCCATCGACCTAAAAAGGCGCATCCTGCCGCGGTAGAGCTTAGGGAGGGATAGGATATGCGTGCGGTAGACCTGGTTAACAACTTCTACCAAGCCTATGCAGACCGCGACATCGAGGGCGCACTGGCGCATTGCGCCGATGATGTCGTGTTTCGTTGGATCGCCGATCCGCGGCAGTCGCGTCGCGCCGGCAGCGCTCGCGGCAAGCAGGAATTCCTTGCGCGCCTGGCGGACCTGAATGAGGACTTCGAATACCGGCGCGTCATCCCGGTCGAGATCATCGATGGCGGCGACAAGGTTGCCGCCCAGGTCGAGTACCACATGACACGTCGCACGACCGGCGACGAGTTCGTGATGCCCGTCGCCGATTTCTGGACAATACGCGACGGCCTGGCCGTCGAGGTGGTGGAATATTACGACACTGCGCTAGCCGCGGCGGTCAGCTGAACCACATCCGCCTTTGCACGGGCCGGTACTGATCTGACGACAAGAAATTTCAGCGGTCTGTCGGATCATGGCCGCACGCTACGTCCTTGGGACGCCGACACGATGATGCCGGCTTCAACCAGGGAGAGTGCATCATGTCCATTCTGTCATCCAGAGGCCGCATCGCGACCCGTTACTCGGCGACCCGCGCCCGTTACCGCAGCCAGCGCGCGCTGCTTTCACTGCCGATCGAATTGCGCAAAGACATCGGCTGGCCCGAAATCCTCGACGCGCAAAACGAACGTCGCCTTGCCATGGCAACCTCATTGACCAAGGTAATATGAAGCCTTTGGCCCGTGGCCTGAGCATTTGATCTTGGCGTTCGAAAAAAATTCGGCGGCCATGTAGGATTGCCGCCGCCTCGTTCGTCCTTTGGTTGGCAAGGCCAGCCAAACGCAAAGAGGAGCAAGACATGAACGATCAGCCCCAAACCAAGCCCGCAGCGAAAGTCCTTGGCGGCTTGACGCCCTATCTTCAGTTGGATGGCGCCTTCAAAGCCGCCGAATTCTACAAAAAGGCCTTCGGCGCCGAGCAGGTCTTCTTCTACCCGCCGGACGAGCAGGGGCGGACGATGCACATCCATCTCCACATCAACGGTTCGACCTTGATGATCTCCGACTTCTATCCCGAGCACGGAATGGCCGCGGTGAAGCCGCAGGGCTTCACCATGCAGCTCCATCTCGGCAGCGATGACATCGACGCCTGGTGGAAGCGCGCCGTCGACGCCGGCTGCAAGGTCGGCACGCCGCTACAGGTAATGTTCTGGGGCGACCGCTGGGGTCAGCTGACTGATCCCTTCGGCGTGGAGTGGGCGATGAACGCGCCGGTGAAGGCAGCGTAGCGCCTTCTTTCCTTCTCCCCTTGTTGTGGGAGGAGGAAAAACCCTACCCAACCCAAGGAGAACCACAATGTCCTATGTCGATGGTTTCGTACTTGCCGTGCCCAAGGCAAATCTCGATGCCTACAAGAAGCTGGCAGAAACAGCCGGCGCCGTCTGGAAGGAGCATGGTGCGCTCGCCTTTGTCGAATGCATAGGCGACGATGTGCCCTATGGCGAGGTCACCTCGTTCCCGCGCGCCGTGCAGGCCAAGGAAGACGAGGTCGTCGTCTTCTCATGGGCCGTCTATGAATCGCGGCAGAGCCGCGATGCGGTGATGGCCAAGGTGATGGCCGACCCACGCATGAAATCCGACTGGTCGGCGATGCCGTTCGACGGCAAGCGCATGATCTTCGGCGGCTTTCAGCCCTTCATTGAGCTGTAGGCCCGCATTACGCTAGCCGGTCGAGCAGCGGCTTGAGCCGGTCGCCATAGCGTTTCCACAGATCGACCGACCCCTGGTACATCGGCTGGCGCACCTGCGCCGCCGACGCCGTTCGCACCGGCCGGTCGGTCTCGTGGAACGACAGCACCGCATCGTCCCATGGCAGGCCGAGATGGGCGATCAGCGCCCGCGTCTGTCCTTCCTGGTCGGCGACGAAGTCCTCGTAGCGCACATCATGCACGACATCAGGCAAAACGGTGCGCCAATGCGCCATGATATCGGTGTAGAGATTGTGGAAATCGGCGAGCTCGCCGAGGTCGTAGCCGTAGCGGTGGCTGTCGCCGCGGAAATGCACCTTGTAGATCGACAGGCAGGTCGCCGCCGCGTCGCGCGCGCAATGGATGATCTTGGCCTTGGGCAGCATCAGATGGATGAAGCCGATCAGCAGGAAGTTGCCGGGCATCTTGTCGGTGACATGCCGGAAACCCGGATAGCGGGCGTGCAGCAGGTCTAGATAGACCTGGCCTGCCTCGGCATAGGCCTTGTCGGGCAGGTCGGCAATCCCGCTGGGGAACCCGCCCTTCATACCAGGCGGAAACTGCTTGCCGACCGCCGTCTTCAATATGCCGAGCTCGCCCGCGCCATAGACTTGGCGGTGGCTGGCGATGATCTGCTCGACAAGCGTGGTGCCGGAGCGCGGCATGCCGACGACGAAGATCGGCGTGTCGTCGGCAATCCCGCTCGGTCTGTGCCTATCGAAGAAGGCCTTGTCGAACACCGCCTTCATCGTTTCGAATTCGGCACGTGTCCTGGCCGCATCATAGTCGATGCCCGTGCGGCGGATCGCATTGCCTTCGGCGAAATAGTCGAAGGCACGGCCATAATCCTTCAGATCGTCATTGGCCTTGCCGAGGCCGAACGAAAGCTGCATGCGCGCCAGGCTGCCTTCCGGCGCCTTCGCGTGCTGCGCCTCCATCCCGGCAAGCTCGGCGTCGCGCTCCTGCTGGCGCTTGACCTGAGTGAGCATCAGCCAGGCCCTGGCCATGCCGGGATCGACCGCCAGCGCCTGCCGGAAATGCTCCGCCGCCTCTCCGAGGTTACCCTTCTCCATCAGCCCGACGCCCAGGCCATGCAGCAGGTCGGCGTCCTTCGGCCGAATTGCCAATGCTTCGCGGAAGACGGCAAGCGCCTGGTCGAGCCGCCCTGCCTCCTGCAGCGTTTCGGCAAGCCCGATGCGAGCGCGGACATGGAACGGGTTGCGACCGATGGTGCCGCGATAAATCTCCTCGGCGCCCTCGAACTGGCCGAGTTGCTTCAGCGAGGAGCCGAGATTGTCGCGCGCCGCGAGTTGGTCCGGTCGGATTGCCACCGCGCCACGGAAGAAATCGACGGCTGCACTGACACGGCCGAGGTCGCGCATCACCGTGCCGAGGTTGTTGAGGAAATCCGGATTCTTGGGCTGCAGGCGCACCGACTGTTCGAGGAGATCAAGTCCTTCGGCGCTGCGCCCGGTCTGGTGCAGCAGCAAACCGAGGAAATGTGCTGCCGCCGCATGATTGGCCTTTTGCGCCAGCACCTGCCGGTAGAGCATCTCGGCTTCCTGCCGGCGCCCCGCCTGGTGCAATTGCAGCGCCTGCTGCACGCGCTGGTCGAGCCCCAGCGGCGGCTGTCCGCCTGAGCCGAAACTGGCGCCCGAGCCTGCCGGTCTTCTCTGATCTCTGTTGATGGGAAACCTGCCGTGTTTTGTCCGCCTGCCGCGATCTAGGCCATCGGCGCGGCAGGTTCAAGGGTTCGCAGGCCAGTTTACCGGAAATCGGCCTGGGTCAATACATACATGTTCTTGCGGCCGTGCGAATAGGCTTCGCGCGCAACATCCTGGATCGACGAACGCTCCGCATCGAAGGCGCTGAGATACTCGGCTTCCGCCCCGCCCGTGGCCGTTGCCGCAGAAAGCGCTGCAATCTCCACAAAGAAGGGCACTTCGAACATGCCGTCATGGCCGACGAAGCGAATGCGCCTGGCGGCAGCGTCGTAGGAGCGGCTGCGGTTGGGAAAATTGAGCGTCATGATCGAGTTCCTCAGCGCATGACCCCGAACCGGAGGTTCGGAAAGGATCATCCGCAGTAGGGCACTGCAAGCCGGCTGTCAGATCAGGCGGTTGGTCTCCGCAACCTGTCTGGCCCGCCGCAGCGTGCCGTCGGTGTCGGCGATCCTTCGCCTTGCTGCCTCGTCACTTCGTATCGTCAGCCGCGCCGACATGACTTTTGTAGGCCCGGCGGCCTGCTTGATAATCGGCTCGATTGTTACGGTCGAACTATCAGGTGTTTTCACGGAAACCATGGTTTTTCCTTTCAGATGTAAATAAAAATCGATGCCGGGATGAATTTTTCCGGCACAATCTCAAACAATTCTTGTGAAGTGTCCGGATCGTATCACCATTTTACAAATAGCCCTAGAAAAGTAATTTCGCGACAAGGTCGGCGACAGGCGGGAATCTTCTTGAATAAACCGCAATTTCGGATTAATGAATAGAGATCGTTTTTTGGGCCAAGCTTGGCATCCGCGGCGTCAGAGGTTCTCGACCCGCCAAACTCATTCCAGATCGCCGATACCCAAATTGCCGATACGGGACACACGACACTTAAGTCCCGGTGCCGCGAAGCGGGCACCACCTTATCGGATCCAAGCCGGGAACGAGACTTCGAGGCACGAGAATGTCTGGCCGAACTACCCATTCCATCGCGCATTTCGAGGCACCCTTCATGCTCGGCGGCCTGGAAGGAAAATTGCCGGCCGGCGACTACGACATCGACCACGATGAGGAGCTTATCGATGGCATGTCGTGGCTTGCCTGGCGCCGTGTCGCCACCTTCATCCATCTGCCGGCAAGGACGGTGAAAAGCCAGACCAGCCAATTGGTTGCCATCGACTTCGCCGAACTCGAAACCGCGCTGAGGCGCGACCAGGAGAATGCCGCATGATCCGCTTCCAGCAGAACGCACGCCCGCGCACCGACACGCCCGCACATCTTTTCGCGATCGGCCAGACCGTTCGCATGAAGAGCCGCACCGGCCTTGTCCAGAAGACCGCTGAGCTGTTCCAGATCAAGAGCAAGCTGCCGGTCAAGGACGGCTCGCCGCAATACCGCATCCGCAGCGACGAGGAGACCCATGAGCGGGTCACCACGGAAGACAATCTCGAAGTGGCCGACAATCCAAACAGCTAGCCGCCCATCAACCGTCGCCACGATGTTCACCAATCACGAGGGACCAGGAAATGGCCAAGGGTCAACTGCGCAGCAACCGCGAGACACGCAAGCCCAAGAAGGACAAGACGGCGGCAAAACCGGCCTCGCCCTTCGACTCGGCTGTCAAGCAGGCGGAGGCCGGTTTGAAACCGAAGTCCAAGGGCTAGCGGCGGACGGATGAGCAGCCCTGCATTCATCCAGCCACCGCGCGGATCGGATCAAAGATCACATAATTTCGAAGCCATAGGGTCAGGATTGGCTAGGGCCGAGTTCATCGCCTATTGCCGCAAGGCGAGGCTGCCGGCGTAGAGGCAAGAGCCGCCAGTTGCCCTCGCGCGGCTACGCCCAGTTGATGGATGAGCCCCTCCCCGCCCGGAGACGGGGAGGAAACCAGCCTCTCAGCAGGGACCGTCGTCGACGATGCGATAGTCGGCGGCGCGAGCCTCGCAGGCGTTGGGGAAGGTGCGCAACTCGCCGCCGCGGCGGGCGCAGACCGGGCGGTATTCGCGCGTGCAGAATGTCTGCTCTCCATCACCGCCACCGTCGCGGCACTGGCCGCCGCTGATGATGCGATATCCGGCCCGCTCGGCAAGGCAGGCATTGGCGAAGGTCTGGCGGTCGCCACCGCGCCGGGCGCAGACCGGATCATACTGCTTGGTGCAGAATTGCGGCCCGGGCCTTGGCGGGCGGTACCGCGGTCCTTCCTCCACCACAACCGCGGTACAGGCTGCAAGAACTGCCGACAGCAATAGGATGGCAAAACCCTGCCGCGAGAAGATTGCCGCAAGAAATTTCATGATCATACCTCCCGGGCCCCGCTCCGGTGCAAGATGCGCTCCACTCCAGGCCGATCCTCGCCATTCCGCTGCCAAATGCAACCCCTGTTTGCAAGCTGCCCCGCCTGCTGGACCATGCGTGGCCAGGCTCTGGCTGATGACCGGGCGAGCACCCCAGTCTATCGAGGCTATGCGCCCATCGGTCGGCCCGCGGACGCTACCTTGCAACGATCACCTTTCCGTGCGATAAATTTCGTGTTCGGGCATTTGCGACCCGGAGAGCGGAACGTTTTGGACGACCTTTCCCCGATACTGTGAATCTCTGACGGCCCCGTTTTTCGGCGGGGGGTTTTGACCATGCGCCAATGCATGACTGCCGAAGCAACCACCGGGACTTGCCCACGGCGTCAGGCGGCGGGCAAACCACAAAGACTGACACGGGTGAAGGAGTTTCCCCAATGGCCCAGACCGGCACCGTTAAATTCTTCAACGCTACCAAAGGCTTCGGCTTCATCACGCCAGATGACGGCGCCAAGGACGTGTTCGTCCACATCTCCGCGATCGAGGCTTCGGGCCTGCGCACGCTCGTCGATGGCCAGAAGGTCACCTTCGACGTCGAGCCCGACCGCATGGGCAAGGGGCCGAAGGCGGTCAATCTGCGCGCGGACTGAATCGTCGGCGCGCGCACGTCCGCGCGGACGTGCCAGGAGTGTGCCCGAGGCCCCACCAAAGGCCTTGAACCGGCTTTCAGCGCCGGACCCGAGTTTTCGAAGGCGCGGCGGTTTTTGTCGCGCCTTTTTCGTGGCGTGGCGGCAAGCCAGGGCTCGCAAAACTTTCTCTTGCCGATGACGCTAAAATAAACGACAAATTTCCACTCGGGCATTTGCCGGCCCGAGACTGGACTTGATGGGATCAAAGGAGCTTCCCATGCCGCAGACCGGCACCGTCAAATTCTTCAATCATGCCAAAGGCTTCGGCTTCATCACGCCGGATGATGGCGCGAAGGATGTCTTCGTCCATATTTCGGCCGTGCAGGCGTCGGGTCTTCCCGGTCTTGAGGATGGGCAGAAGGTAACATTCGACACGGAGCCGGACAAGCGCGGCAAGGGTCCGAAAGCCGTCAACCTGTCGATCGGCTGAGCCGAGCTCGAGACAGCGTCGGACGGTCCCGTGGCGCAGGTCCGCTCCTTGTTGAGCGTACGATATTTGTGCCTTGCGCCATGCCCGATCGATGAATATCGGCTGGCCCCAGCCCGTCAATTTCGTTCAGCCCCCGTTCAGTCACGGTCACCTATTAGCTTCGGTAAAGCCGGACCGCATCCCCGAGATTAACCGGGCCGGCATGAAGGAGACCGACATGAATCGAATTTTCAAGACCGCCGTCCTGTCCGCCGCGATTGCTGCGACCACGCTCGCGACCTTGCCAGCGGCCAGCGCTGGTGACTGGCGCCACCGGCACCATCATCGTGGCAATGGCGATGCGATCGCGGCAGGCGTCCTTGGCCTCGCGGCCGGCGCCCTGATCGTTGGTGCGCTCAACAACCCGCAGCCCAGCTATTACGACCCCGGCTACGACGATTATGGTCGTTATCCACGCTCCGCCCCGGTGCGCCGCTACTACGCGGAACCGCGGGTCGTCTACAATGACGGCTACGCAGAGCCATGGACCCGTGGCTGGTATGAATATTGTTCGGATCGCTATCGCTCTTTCAACGCCCGCACCGGCACGTTCATCGGCTATGACGGCGAACAGCATTTCTGCACCGCGAACTGAGGCTTCCTGCCCCCAAACAAAGCGCTGTCCGCAAGGCCAGCGCGTTTTTGTTGTCAGCATGCATAAGGGAAGAGATTGAAGCGCGTCGCATGAGGCACCCCACACGCGACGCGCTTTAAATCAGGAATGGATTGCTCCGGCGCTCCTCGCCGAAGCGGCCGCCGGGACCATGGCCGCAGATGAAGCCGATGTCGTCGCCGAGCGGCAAGAGCTTGTCCTTGATCGAGGCGATCAGCGCGGCGTGGTCGCCGCCCGGCAGGTCGGTGCGCCCGACCGAGCCGCGGAACAACACGTCGCCGACATGTGCGAACCTCGCAGCACGATTGTAGTAGACGACATGGCCGGGCGCGTGGCCGGGGCAATGAAGGACCTCGAACGCGTGCTGGCCGAACGAGACGGTATCGCCTTCGCTGAGAAAGCGGTCGGGCACGCAGTTGCGCACCGGATCGGCGATGCCGTAGTGTCTCGCCTGGTTCTCGAGTTTGGCAAGCAACGGACGATCGGCCTCATGCGGGCCGATGATCTCGATGCCGAGCGCCTCCTTCAGCTCCATGGCGCCGCCGGCGTGGTCGATATGACCATGCGTGATCCAGATTGCACCGGCGTTGATCGCATTGTCCTTGAGCACTGCCAGCACCTTGTCGATGTCGCCGCCCGGATCGACGACAACGCCTTGTCTGTCGTCCATGTCGAAGAGGATGGTGCAGTTTTGCTGGAACGCCGTGACCGGCACGATACCGGCATTGAGCTGACCCATGATCGTCCTTTCGCTGTGTCGGCCCTGATGTAGAGACACATGTAAACGGCGTCCACCGCTGCCACGCACAAAAATGGGCGGCCGAAGCCGCCCATGCGAAAAGCCCGAAACCGCCAGGCTTACTTCTTCATCGCATTCATGACCGCGCCGATGATGGCCGTCAGAATGGCGCCACCACCGGCACCGCCGACGATGTTCTGCACATTCAGCGCGCTGCCCAATCCGCTCGTTGCCGCTGCGGCTGCAGCCGGATCGATCGTACCACCGCCGAGCAGGCTGCCGAGGATGGCCGCACCGCCGACGCCGCCAAGCGCGCCGCCCAGGATTTTGGTAAGCTGCCCCATTGCCGCTGTCTTGAGCGCCGCGCCCACCGCCTGGCCACCGATGATACCCGTAATCACCTGAACAATGATCGGAAGAAGCGTGTTCATGTCCATATTACCAGTCCCTCCATAGCTGCCAGCCTCCCGGGCCGACAGCATCATGAGACGCCGAATTGGACGAAAGTCAAATGCAGAACTGCTTAAATAAAAGGGGCGGCTCGAAAACCGCCCCTACTTATTAAAAAAGCTGTGACTTTCGTTATTCTGCGGCGATCGCATGCTTGGGTTGAACGGCTGCAGAATAGTCGTTCATCAGAGTCTTGGCGATTTCACCCACCTCGAATCGGTATGGACCGATCTCTGAAACGGGCGTCACCTCGGCCGCCGTTCCGGTGAGGAAGCACTGCTGGAAGCCTTCGAGCTCTTCCGGCATGATGGTGCGCTCGATCACCTCGAAGCCGCGATCCTTGGCAAGGCCGATCACCGTACGGCGGGTGATCCCGTCGAGGAAGCAATCGGGGGTGGGTGTGTGGATCTTGCCATCCTTGACGAAGAAGATATTGGCGCCGGTCGCTTCCGCAACCTGGCCGCGCCAGTCGAGCATCATGGCGTCGGCATAGCCTTTGGCTTCGGCGGCATGCTTGGACATGGTGCAGATCATGTAGAGGCCGGCAGCCTTCGATTTCGACGGCGCGGTGCGCGGATCGGGGCGGCGCCATTCGGCCAGATCGAGACGGATGCCCTTCAGCTTCTGTGCCGGATCGAAATAGCTCGGCCACTGCCAGATGGCGATGGCGCAGTTGATCCTGCTGTTTTGCGCCGAAACCCCCATTTGTTCGCTGCCGCGCCAGGCGATCGGCCGGACATAGGCATCCTGGAAACCCTGCTTTTTCAACAGCGTGCGGCAGGCGTCGTCGATCTCGGCAACCGAATAGGGAATCTTGAAGCCGAGGAGGCGTGCCGATTCGTGCAGGCGCTCGCTGTGGTCGGTCAGCTTGAAAATCTCGCCGCCATAGGCGCGCTCGCCCTCGAACACCGCGCTGGCGTAGTGCAGGCCATGGGTCAGCACGTGGATCTTGGCGTCGGCCCATTTGACGAACTCGCCGTTCATCCAGATAAAGCCGTCCATTTGGTCAAAGGGAACGGATGCCATGGTAACCTCCCGCGGGCGGCCGCCCGCACATTATTGTGTCGTTGCGTGTTTCATGTCAGCCGCACCGGGCGGCCGGTATCTCGAAGCGTAGGCGGATATATAAGGTCTGGCAAACACAGGAAGTTCCGGAAAAACGGCTTTCCCTTGCCTTTTCGTTCGCAATCCGCCGAAAAGCTTGTCAAAAATTACCATTGCCGGGAAATTACGTCAATAGTACTGACATAATTTCCCTTTCGCACGGAGAAAAGATGACGGATCGCAGCCACCCAGCCGGAAAACCGATCAGGACGGCGATCACCGACGAGGACGGCATCGACTTTGCCATCATCGAATTGTTCTTCTTCGCCTATCGCGATTTTACCTCCGATCCGGACCAGATCCTGTCCGACTACGGCTTCGGCCGCGCCCATCACCGGGTTCTGCATTTCGTCAATCGCAGGCCGGGCCTGACGGTCGCCGAACTCCTCGACGTGCTGAAGATCACCAAGCAGAGCCTGGCGCGCGTGCTCAAGCAACTGATCGACACCGACCACATCGTCCAGTTGCAGGGTCCGCGCGACCGCCGCCAGCGCGAGCTCTATCCGACAGCCAAGGGCCGCGCCCTGGCACTGGCGCTGGCACGGCCACAGTCACGCCGCATCCATGCTGCATTGGAAGATTCCGGAGCCACCGAACGCGCCTTGATCGAGCGCTTCCTGGAAGCGATGGTCAATCCGGAACTAAGGGCGCAGATCGACATTGTGCCCGCAAAAACGTCAGGGAAAAGCCATGGAGACCATTGAAAGGGTTGATCGACCGGCAGCACCGGACGACGACGCGCCGCATCTGCTGGTGATTGATGACGATACCCGTATCCGCAATCTTCTCAAACAATATCTGACCGAAAACGGCTTTCGCGTCACCGTTGCCGGAAATTCCGGCGAAGCGCGGCGCAAGCTCGCCGGCCTCGATTTCGACCTGCTCGTGCTCGATATCATGATGCCGGGCGAAACCGGCGTCGATCTCGCCAAGGCGCTGCGGGCAAGCAAGAACGTGCCGATCCTGATGCTTACCGCGCTCTCCGAGACCGACAGCCGGATCACCGGGCTCGAGGCCGGCGCCGACGACTATTTGCCGAAGCCTTTCGATCCCCGCGAATTGATCCTGCGCATCAACAACATCCTGCGCCGCGGCGGTCCGGCAACGACGCCCAAGGTCGAGCAACTGGTCTTCGGCCCCTACACGTTCCAGATCGCCAGGCGGGAGCTCAAGCGCGGCGGCGAGGCTCTGAAGCTGACCGACCGCGAGCAGGAGATCCTGGCGATCTTCGCGGCGCGGGCCGGCGAAACGATACCGCGCCATGAGCTTGTCGGCGACGAGTCCGAAGTCGGCGAACGCACCATCGACGTCCAGATCAACAGGCTGCGCCGCAAGATCGAGCGCGATCCGTCCAATCCGGTCTGGCTGCAGACCGTGCGCGGTATTGGGTATCGGCTCAGCGTGGAATAGACTGCCGCCCGCAGCCCCTTGTTGACTGGCTGCAGATGAGCAAAAAGGGCGTATGGCAACCACGCAACTGGAACGGCCGGGAGATCGCGGCTTGAGCGCTCGCGCCACGCGGGCGCTCAAGGCGGTGCCGCTTGCCTGGAAACGGTTCTGGCGCCTCGTTTCGCTTTACATGCCGAAGCGGCTCTATGCCCGCTCGCTGATCATCGTCATCGCACCGATGATCCTGCTGCAATCGGTCCTCGCCTTTGTTTTCATGGAACGCCACTGGCAGACCGTGACGCAGCGCCTGTCGCAGGCCACGGTCCGTGACATTGCCGCCATCGTCGACCTGGTCGAAACCTATCCGAACGACGCCGACTACGCCAACATCATCCGCATCGCACAGGACCGCATGCAGCTGAAGATCGACTTGCTTCCGCCCGATCCGCTGCCGGCGCCCGGTCCAAAGCCGTTCTTCTCGATCCTCGACGAGATTCTCTCGTCCGAGATCACCCATCAGATCAACCGTCCGTTCTGGATCGATACGGTCGGCAATTCCAATATCATCGAGGTCCGCGTGCAGCTCGAAGGCAAGGTGCTGCGCGCCTTCGTGCGCCGCAGTCAGGCCTATGCCTCGAACACGCATATTTTCCTGATCTGGATGGTCGGCACCTCGCTGGTGCTGCTGATGATCGCCATCCCGTTCCTGCGCAACCAGATCCGGCCGATCCTGACGTTGGCCGAGGCCGCCGAAAGTTTTGGCAAGGGCCGGCCGATGCCGCTCGATTTTCGTCCGCGCGGCGCCGAGGAGGTTCGCCGCGCCGGCTTTGCTTTCATCCAGATGCGCGAACGCATCGAACGCCAGCTCGAACAGCGCACCGCCATGCTGAGCGGCGTCAGTCACGATTTGAGGACCATTCTCACCCGCTTCAAGCTGCAGCTTGCGCTGACCGGGACCAAGGCCGACACCGAGGCGCTTGGTCAGGACATCGATGACATGCAGTCCATGCTGGAAGGCTATCTCGCCTTTGCCCGCGGCGAGGCGACGGAAGACGCCGGCCGTTTCAATCTTCAAGCCTATTTCGACAAGCTCGGCGAGGAGGCCACGCTGCGCAAGCGCAAACTGTCGACCGCGCTCGCCGGTGATCCAAATGTGCATGTGCGGCCCCACGCTTTTGCCCGGCTGTTATCCAATGTCGTCGGCAACGCCTTCCGTTATGCCAAGACGGTTGAGATCAACGCCAACCACGGCCGCGGCTCGCTGCTCGTCACCATCGACGACGACGGTCCGGGCATTCCACCCGAAAAGCGCGAGGAGGTGTTCAAGCCTTTCGTGCGGCTTGACGAGGCCCGCAACCTCGACGCCAGCGGCACTGGCCTTGGCCTTGCCATCGCACGCGACATCGCCCGCAGCCATGGCGGCGACATCATGCTCGACAAGAGCCCGCTCGGCGGCTTGCGCGCAGTCATCAAGGTTCCCGCCTGATTAGAGCGACGTGCGTCCAATTGGACGCACAAAGTACGCTCTACACTATCGGATTCGATTTTCGGGCCGATGCGCATGGTTGTAGACGGCCATCGGCTATGCCTTCATCGGCCCGTCATGAAACCATGCTGAAGAGCGCGCATGAAGCGCGTGATCCTGATTGATTCGGCCTTGCGGCCCCGCATCAAGGAAACCGACGACCTTTCAAGCAAAGGGCTGCTATGCGCATCCTGATGGTCACCGACGCTTGGCGCCCGCAAGTCAACGGCGTCGTCCACACGCTGGAACGGCTTTCGGAAACCCTGAAATCCCTCGGCGTCGAGACGGACTTCCTGACCCCGAACATCTTTCGCACCTTGCCCATGCCGACCTATCCGGACATCCGGCTGGCGCTGACGACGCCAGGCCACATCGCGCGCCTGATCGAAGCGCGCAATGCCGATCATATCCATATCGTCACCGAAGGTCCGCTCGGCATCATGGCGCGGCGCTATTGCCGCAGAACAGGCCGGCCGTTCACGACAAGCTACCACACGCGTTTTCCGGAATATCTGAGCGCGCGGCTGCCGATACCGGAAGCCTGGGCCTATCGCTGGCTTCGCGATTTCCACAATTCCGGACAGGGCACTCTGGTCGCCACCCAGTCGCTGGCGGACGATTTGTCGGCGCGCGGCTTCACCAAGCTGAGACCATGGACGCGCGGCGTCGACACCGACCATTTCCGGCCGGACAAGAAGAAGGATCTGGGACTCCAGCGACCGATCTTCCTCTGTGCCGGCCGCGTCGCGATCGAAAAGAACCTGGCCGCCTTCCTCGATCTGGATTTGCCCGGCAGCAAGGTGATCGTCGGCGAGGGGCCGGAGTTGGCCAGGCTCAAGGCCAGATACCCCGATGCCCATTTCCTTGGCCACCGCCCGAACGACGAACTGGCCGAAATCTACGCCTCGGCCGATGTCTTCGTCTTCCCCAGCCGCACCGACACGTTCGGCAATGTCATCATCGAGGCGCTAGCCAGCGGCACGCCGGTCGCAGCCTATCCGGTGACGGGACCAATCGACATTGTCGGCGACGGCGTCGGCGGAGCTGTGTCGAACGATTTGCGTGAGGCCGCGCTCGCCGCGCTCCACGTCGATCGCGCCGAGGCGCGCCAACGGGCGATGCGCTATAGCTGGAAAGCCTGCGCGGAGATGTTCCTGGAAACGGTTGGAGAGGCGCTGGGCACCCAGCGAAAACTGACACCAACTTTCGTCATCCACGGGCGAAGCGGCGGCGAAACCGACGCGCAGACCCGAGGATCCATTCCGTGACCTGCGAGCGGCCCTTCGGTGAAGAACCTGTTGGGTTGAGGCGGCGGCGAGCCGCACTTGCTCCACAGGAGCGGCCAAGGAAAGAACAACGCGATTCTGGACCGTCCTATTCTTCGACCACTGCTACGGCATGGATCCTCGGGTCTGCGCGTCCGCTTCGCTCCCGCTCCGCCCGTGGATGACGAAGCTAGAACAACCTGCCGCCGTCAGGCACCCTGCGTTCGATTGCGCCGAGGACGACAGCACCCTCCTCGTCGGGAAAGCCAAGCGTCAGCACTTCCGACATGAAGGGTCCGATCTGCCGCGGCGGAAAATTGACCACCGCGAACACCTGCCGGCCGATCAGCGTTTCCGGCGCATAATATTTGGTGATCTGCGCCGATGATTTCTTCACCCCGATGTCAGGGCCGAAATCGATCTTCAGCTTGATCGACGGCTTGCGCGCCTCGGGAAACGGTTCGGCCTCGACGATGGTGCCGGCGCGGATATCGACACGGTCGAAATCGGCGAAGCTGATCTCGGGCTTGCGCTGGCTGCTCGAACTCATTGAGGACCTGGCTCAGGCGTTTCCGTAGGTCTCGAACAGGACGCCGGCCAGCGCATCCTTGGCCGAGGTTCCCGACCAGACAACGAACTGGAACGCCTGGAAATAGCATTCGCAGGCTTCCAGCGCCGACGACAACAGCACCTCGACCTGCTGGCTCGACGGCTCGACCCCGCCGGCGAGCAGCAGCGACTGGCGGAACATGATCGCGCCTTCCTGTTCCCAGAGGTCGAAATGGCCGAACAGCATCTGCTCGTTGATCAGCGAAAGCAGCCGCATCACTTCGAGCGCGCGCGCCTCCGGCACCTTGATGTCGAAAGCGCAGGCCAGATGCAGCGCCTCGAAATCCTCCATCCAGGAAAATGAGACGTGGTAGTCGGTCCAGCTTCCGGCAACCGAAATCGAAATCTCGTCGTCGCCGGCCCGTTCGAAGGACCAGTCGTTGTTGTGCGCCACCTGCTCGATAACATCCACCGGATGGATTTCGCGCGAGAATTCGAGTTCGAGAAGTTCCATGGAATGCTTCCTGTCGTTCTGGGAGCGGAGCGCCACCACACGCTCCGCGGGAGAGGCACACACAACGAACAATCTTGTCTAGAACTCGGACGGCCGGGACTTCGTCAACGCAAAGACCCCAGACCGGACCCCACCGCCCGGCGCATGACCCTGCTCCGAATCATGCAACAAATTCAGTCTATTGATCGGGAGTCGCGTGACCAGCCCAATTTTTCGCACTGCGTCATTCGCATGTGGAAAGCCGCTGTCACAAAGATTCACGCAATGCCGGTAAGCGATTCACGACAAAGCGCTTTTTGCGATTGTGCTTTGTGGAAAAGTTTAACGATTATTTTTTTGATCTGGGCTTTGTCGCAGCCGCAGGTGCGGTCTGCCCTGTCAATTCGGCGAGCTTCGCCTCGAGCGCTTCGAGGCGCGTCGCGAGACGGGTATTTTCTTCCCTGGCTTTTACCGCCATATCGCGGGCAGCTTCGAATTCTTCGCGCTGCACCAGGTCCATCGAGTTGAGAACTCGCTCGGCCTGCCCCTTGAAGGCGGTTTCCACTTCGCGGCGCACGCCTTGCGCGGCACCCGCAGCGTCGGTCATCAGCTTGGCGAATTCATCGAGAATGCGATTCGGTCCGGTCGACATGGCAAATCCTCGCTTGCTCGATTTGACGTAGTGGCGCGCGACGCGGAATGCAAGCATCCACGTCGCCTTGACCCC
Source organism: Mesorhizobium sp. WSM4842 (assembly GCF_055901575.1). Classification (NCBI taxonomy): domain Bacteria; kingdom Pseudomonadati; phylum Pseudomonadota; class Alphaproteobacteria; order Hyphomicrobiales; family Phyllobacteriaceae; genus Mesorhizobium; species Mesorhizobium sp. WSM4842. The sequence goes on along the minus strand of NZ_CM148372.1, from coordinate 2,483,638 downwards.
GTCAAAACCCTGCCGCATGGTCCGCGCCCGAACGTGATCGCAACCAGGAGATCCTGTTGAGCGAATATCTTATGCTGCCGCTGGCCGCCCTGCCCTTCCCCAACATCGACCCGGTCATCGTCCAGATCGGACCGCTGGCGGTGCACTGGTATGGCGTCGGCTACATCGTCGGCATTCTCTTTGCCTGGTGGTATGCCAAGCGGCTCGTCACCAATGCGAGGCTCTGGCCCGACGGCACCGTGCCAATGAAGCCCGAGGACCTCGACGACTTCATCGTCTGGGCGGCCATCGGTGTGGTGCTTGGCGGGCGCACCGGCTACGTGCTGTTCTACGACCTGCCGCGCTACATCGCCCATCCGCTCGATATCGTTGCCGTCTGGCAGGGCGGCATGTCGTTCCATGGCGGGATGCTGGGCGTCATTCTCGCCATGACGCTGTTTTCCTGGTCGCGCGGCATCCGCACATGGTCGCTGTTCGATGTGGTGGCGGCTGGCGTGCCGGTCGGCCTTGGCCTTGTCCGCATGGCGAATTTCATCAACTCCGAACTCTGGGGCCGGCCGACCGACGTACCATGGGCGGTCGAATTCCCCAATGGCGGGCCATTTGCGCGCCATCCGAGCCAGATCTACGAGGCGCTGCTCGAAGGCCTGGTGCTGTTCCTGGTCCTGCGCTTCCTCACCCATTCCAGGCTCAAGCTGAAGACGCCGCGCTTCGTCGGCGGCGCCTTCATCGCCGGCTACGGTCTCTCGCGCATCTTCGTCGAATTCTTCCGCGAGCCCGACCAGCAGCTCGGCTATCTCCTCGGCACCGGCTGGCTGACCATGGGCATGGTGCTGTCGCTGCCGATGCTGCTGGCCGGCATCTGGGCGATGGCGACGGCAAAGCCGGTAACACAGCCACAGCCGGTATGACCCGACTAAAAACCCGCATCGTCAAGCTGATCGCTGCGGCGGGGCCGATCCCCGTCAACCAATACATGGCGCTTTGCCTGTTCGACCCGCAGGACGGCTACTATACGACGCGCGAGCCGTTCGGGGCTGCCGGCGACTTCGTCACCGCGCCGGAGATCAGCCAGATGTTCGGCGAGCTGATCGCTGTCTGGCTCTATGAAGCCTGGCTAGTGACCGGCCGGCCGATGCCGGTCACCATCGCCGAGATCGGCCCCGGCCGCGGCACGCTGATGAAGGACATGCTGCGCACGCTTTCGCGGCTCGATCCGGCGCTGACCGCCGGCGCATCGTTCGCCATGATCGAGACCAGCCCAAGACTGGCAGATGTCCAAAGGCAAACACTTGCCGCCACGCCGGCCACGATCGGCTGGCACGAAAGCATCGATACGCTGCCGCAGACCCCGCTTTTCATCGTCGGCAACGAATTGTTCGACGCAGTGCCGATCCGCCAGTTCGTCCGCGCCGGAACAGGCTGGCGCGAACGGATGATCGGCCTCGATAGCGCCGACGAATTGCACTTCTTCGCCGGCGCCAGCTCGGTCGATCCAACGCTGTTGCCGAACGATGCCGAAAACGCCCCACAGGGCGCGATCGTCGAGGTCGCGCCGGCCCGAGCCGCGCTGATGGCGAGCATCGCCGAGCGATTGGCCGGGCTCGGTGGCGCCGGCCTGTTCCTCGACTATGGCTACCTCCAGCCAGGGATCGGCGACACGTTGCAGGCCTTGCGCAAGCACGATCACGAAGATGTGCTGGCCAATCCGGGCGAAGCCGATCTCACCGCCCATGTCGATTTCGCCGCCCTTGCCGCAATTGTGCGGGCACACGGCCTCGATGCCCATCTCTCCACGCAAGGCGAATTCCTGGTGGAAATGGGCCTTCTCGAACGCGCCGGCCAGCTCGGCGCCAACGCCAATGAGGCGGCTCGCGAAAAGATTGCAGGCGAGGTCGAACGCCTCGCCGGCCCGCAAGCCATGGGCGACCTGTTCAAGGTGCTTGCCGTCCTGCCTGCCGGCATCGCCGTTCCGCCCTTTGCAACGGCGGATTGACTTTTCACTGCCGCCTCTCCCACTCTCCCTATTTCCGACTGTCGCCGATCTATGGAGTGTAGCTCATCTGTGGACTGTCGCGATCTTTGGACTGTCGCTTGACGAAATCGCCCACACGGACAACAACGCCGCCATGCTGAATCAGACCAAGCCGGATCCCGTTCGGTCGCCCTTGCTGGAAAAGGCGCGGGCGCAAGGCATTCGCCACGGCTATTTCACCCGCATCGGCGGCGTCTCCAGCGGCATCTATCGGGGCCTCAACATCGGCACCGGCTCAAGCGACGACCAGACGCAAGTAGCCGAGAACCGCCGCCGCGTCGCCGACTGGATGGGCGTGCCATCAAGCCATCTCTTGACCGCCCACCAAATCCATTCGCCCGACGTCGTCATCGCCAGGGAGCCCTTTTCCGGCGAGCGGCCGAAGGCCGACGCTGTCGTCACTGACCGGCCGGGCATCGCCGTCGGCGCCTCGACCGCCGATTGCGGACCGGTGCTGTTCGCCGATGCCGAAGCACGTATCATCGGCGCAACCCATGCCGGCTGGAAGGGCGCTTTGTCAGGCGTGCTGGAAAACACCATTGCGGCTATGGAAGGCCTCGGCGCCCGGCGCGAGCGCATCGTTGCGGTTCTTGGTCCTTCCATCGGCCCAGAAAAATACGAGGTAGGACCGGAATTCGTCGCCCGCTTCATCGAGGCCGACGCCGACAATATCCGCTATTTCGCGCCTTCCGCGAAACCAGGGCACGCGATGTTCGACCTCAACCTCTATACGGTCGATCGGCTTACCCGGACCGGCGTGGTCGCCGACGGGCTCGGCCGCTGCACCTATGCCGAGGAGGATCTGTTCTATTCCTACCGGCGCAGCACGCATCGCAAGGAGCCGGATTACGGGCGGCAGATTTCGGCAATCGTTTTGGAGACAGAATAATGGCGCTGCATTTCGAACGGTCGGAATTTGACGCGCGGCGCGATCGGCTGATGATCGAGATCGCCGAGAAGAAACTCGATGCCGTCCTGCTGTTTGCTCAGGAGAGCATGTACTGGCTGACCGGCTACGATACTTTCGGCTTCTGCTTCTTCCAGTGCCTGGTGGTGAAGGCAGACGGTTCGATGATCCTGCTCACGCGCTCGGCCGATCTGCGCCAGGCGCGCCACACCTCGATCATCGACAACATCGTGCTGTGGACCGATCGCGACGGTGCCAATCCGGCGATCGACCTGCGCAATTTGCTCAACGATCTCGACCTGCTCGGCGCCCGCATCGGCGTCGAATACGACACCCACGGCTTGACCGCCTACAATGGCCGGCGCCTGGACGAGCAATTGCAGACCTTTGGCCAGATCGCCGACGCTTCCGGCATCGTCAACCGGCTGCGCCTGTTCAAGAGCCCGGCCGAAGTCGCCAAGGTGGAAAAGGCCGCAAATCTCGCCGACGACGCGCTGGACGCGGCCCTGCCGCTGATCAAGCAGGGTGGCGACGAAGCCTTGATCCTTGCCGCCATGCAGGGCGCGATCTTTGCCGGCGGCGGCGATTATCCGGCCAACGAGTTCATCATCGGCTCTGGCGTGGACGCGCTGCTTTGCCGTTACAAGGCCGGCCGTCGCAAGCTGGGCAAGAACGACCAGCTGACGCTCGAATGGGCCGGCGTCTTCCACCACTACCATGCGGCGATGATGCGCACGGTGCTGACCGGCAAAGTGTCGAAGCGTCACCAGGAACTGTTCGATGCTGCGCGCGCCGCACTTCTGGCGGTCGAAAAGGCGATGACGCCCGGAAATACCTTCGGCGATGTGTTTGACGCGCATGCCCGCACGCTCGAGGCGCACAACTTGACCAAACACCGGCTCAACGCCTGCGGCTATTCGCTCGGCGCCCGCTTCACCCCATCATGGATGGACATGCCGATGTTCTATCAGGGCAATCCGGAACCCATTGCGCCAAACATGACGCTGTTCGCCCACATGATCATCATGGACTCCGAAACCGAGACGGCAATGACGCTCGGCCGCACCTATCTGACGACTGAATCGCAGCCGAAACCGCTGTCCCGCCATGATCTCGACTTGATTGTGCAATGAATCCATAATGGTACGGATGCAAAGGGCGTTCATCGCCAGGGAGTTTTGAGGGAATGAGGCGATCGCACGTGACGACCGTGTCATTGCTCGCGGCGCTGGCGCTGGCCGCCTGCACCAACGCGAAGGACGTTCTCGAACCCTCGGCCATCGCCCCGCAGTCGCCAACGGCCGGAACCGGCACGGCTGCAACGCCCACCACACCTGCAACGACCGCGCAGTCTTCCGCAGCAACAGAGCCTCCCGCCCCTGCGCAGCCTGCAACCACGACCGCGCCGCCCGCAAAGAGCGCCGCCGTCATCGCACGAACCCGACTGCAGGTAGCGCCGATCGTCGGCGCCTCGGTGGAAGCCGCGACACCGCTGACCGCGGCGCTTCAAACGCGAGCCAAGCAGCGCGGCATCACCTTGGCAGGCAGCGCCGGCCAGACCCCGACGCATGTGCTGAAAGGCTATTTCTCAACGATGTCGGAAGGCAAGGATACCACCGTTATCTATGTCTGGGACGTCTATGACCCGGCAGGCAACCGGCTGCATCGCATCAACGGTCAGCAGAAGGCGCCCTCGGTCAATGATGGCGAAGGCTGGGCTGCTGTCGCGCCGGAGACCATGCAGGCGATCGCCGATCAGACGATCGACCAGTTCGCCACATGGCTTGGCGGCCAAGCGGGCTGACCGGCGGGCCGACATGTTGCCGGCTTCCCTCGCCGTCGACGTTTATTGAGATTAGCCGGCGGATTCCCGATCACGACGCTTGCAATACCGGCACGGGCCGCTAAAAGCCCCGACTAAGGGGCTCAAGAGAGTCTGCCAGAGTCTCCATCCTTCACCAGGAACGGTGCATGAAGCTTTTCGCGGGCAATTCCAACAGGGTGCTGGCCGAAGCGGTCGCCCGCTATCTCAACATCCCGCTGGGCAAAGCCAGCGTCAGGCGCTTCGCCGATCAGGAAATCTTCGTCGAGATCCAGGAGAATGTGCGCGGCGAGGATGTCTTCGTCCTGCAGTCCACCTCGTTCCCGACCAACGATCACCTGATGGAACTGCTCATCATGATCGATGCCTTCATGCGCTCGTCGGCCAAGCGCATCACCGCGGTCATTCCCTATTTCGGCTATGCCAGGCAGGACCGCCGCGCCTCGGGCCGCACGCCGATCTCGGCCAAGCTGGTCGCCAACATGATCACGCGCGCGGGCGTCGATCGTGTCTTGACGCTGGATCTCCATGCCGGCCAGATCCAGGGCTTTTTCGACATCCCGACCGACAATCTCTTCTCGGTGCCGGTCATGGCCCGCGACGTGAAGGCGAAATACAAGAAGCTTGCCAATGTCATGGTCGTGTCGCCGGATGTCGGGGGCGTGGTCCGCGCCCGCGCGCTCGCCAAGCGCATCGATGCCCAGCTTGCCATCGTCGACAAGCGTCGCGAGCGCCCCGGTGAATCGGAAGTCATGAACGTCATCGGCGACGTGCGCGGCAAGGATTGCCTGCTGATCGACGACATCATCGATTCGGGCGGTACCTTGTGCAATGCGGCCGATGCACTGCTTGCCGCCGGCGCCACCAGCGTCACCGCCTACACCACCCATGGCGTTTTGTCGGGCGGCGCCATCGCCCGCATCGGCGCCTCGAAACTGCAGGAACTGGTCATCACTGATTCCATCCAGCCGACCCAGGCGGTGCTCGACGCCAGCAACATCCGCGTCATCTCCATCGCCGACCTGATGGGTGAGGCGATCTCGCGCACCGCGACCGAAGAATCGGTGTCGAGCCTGTTCGACTGAAATCTGCCAGCCTACAGCGCCGCGCGTCCAGCGGACGCGCAAAGGACGCTGTAGCACTTTGATTTTGCGCACGATCCTTTCCGAACCGAAGGTTCGGGGTCATGCGCTATCCGTTCGTCGACACCCTGATGTTGTCCCTTGACCCGCGCATATAGCCGCGCGGCGACGCTCCCAGCATGCGCTTGAACATGGTGATAAAGGCCGGCACGCTGTCATAGCCGAGGTCGAGCGCCACCCTTGTGATCGGCTCGCCGTCGGCCAGCCTCGGCAAGGCCGCGAACAGACAGGCCTGCTGGCGCCATGTCGACAGCGACAATCCGGTCTGGCGATGAAAGGCACGGGTGAAGGAACGGCGGCTCATGCCGACGATATCGGCCCATTCGTCGATTGTCGCGTGCGGCGAGGGTGCTGCGACGAAGCGCCGGCAGAGTGCCGCAAGCCTTGGATCTGAAGGAAAAGGCAGGCCGAGCGGCCGTTCCGGCAGGTTCGGGATTTCATGCAGCAGGAGGCTCATGATCAGCCCGCCGCGCCCCTCCAACTCGGCGCCCTGCGGCAGCTTTTCCGATTCCACGATCAGGCTGTGCATCAGATCTGTAATGCCGACGACGCGCAGTCCATGCGGCAGCCCCGCAATGGCGTCCGGCATCACATAGACCGAGCGCATGCTGACGTCGCCAAGCATCTCGACGGAATGCTCGGTGCCGGCAGGAATCCACATGGCATGATCGGGAGGCACCATCCAGCGCCCATGCCGCGTCGTAACCAGCACGACGCCGACAAGCGCATGCAGCAATTGACTGCGACTGTGACGGTGCTGCGGCACAAGGTAGCCGTCGGGATATTCGGTCGGCAGGGCCACCGCCGGCCCGACGGCCTGCTCCAGCCACTGCCAGCGGCGCTGATGCAACTGCCCGAGATCGGTGAACTGGCCGAGATCGGTGTCGCCCGCTTTGAAGATTTCGTTGCCATGCGGCATTGGGTATTGGCCCACTCGCGAAACTATTGGACCAAACCACGAAAGAAGTCGCCCGGCAAGTGACTTATAAGGCAGCGGGGCCATAAGGGCCGCCTGCGGGAGCGTCCGCCAAAAAGACCATGGAGCCTGCCTTGACCGATACGACAGCTACCACCGCCACGCCGGCGACGGCCAGCCACACTTCGGCGCAAGCGACGGCCTTCACCGTCATCCTTGCGGTGAGCTTCTGCCATTGTGTCAACGACGTCATGCAGTCGCTGCTGTCGGCCATCTATCCGCTGCTGAAGGGCAATTACGGTCTCGATTTCTGGCAGATCGGTCTATTGACCTTCACCTTCCAGGTGACGGCGTCATTGCTGCAGCCGCTGATTGGCATGGTCACCGACAAGCGGCCGATGCCCTATTCGCTGCCCTATGGCATGGCGTCCTCGCTGATCGGCCTGATCGTGCTGGCCTATGCCGGACACTATTGGCTGCTGCTGATCGGCGCGTCGCTGATTGGCATCGGCTCGGCGATCTTCCACCCGGAATCCTCCCGCATCGCCCGCTTCGCTTCGGGCGGCAGGTTCGGCCTGGCGCAATCGCTGTTCCAGGTCGGCGGCAATCTCGGCCAGGCCATCGGGCCGCTGCTGGCCGCCTTCATCGTCGTGCCCTTCGGCCAGACCAGCATAGCCTGGTTTGCCGCCGGCTCGCTGATCGGCATCCTCGTACTGTGGCGGGTCGGCGGCTGGTACAGCCGCCTGCGCGCCTCGCTCGCCAACCGCAAGGCGGCCGGCTTCGTCTCGCCCTTCCCGCGCCGCAAGGTGATGGGCGCGCTGGCGGTGCTGACCTTGCTGGTGCTGACCAAGAACGCCTACATGGCCAGCCTCGCCAGCTACTACACCTTCTACGCCATCGATAAATTCGGCGTTTCGGTGCAGATGTCGCAAGTCATGCTGTTCCTGTTCCTGGGCGCCTCGGCGCTGGGCATCCTACTCGGCGGCCCGTTCGGCGACCGCTACGGACACAAGGCGATGATCTGGTTCTCTATCGTCGGCGTGCTGCCCTTTACGCTGGCCCTGCCCTACGCCAATTTCGAATGGACGATGATCCTGACCGTGCTGATCGGCCTGATCCTGTCCTCGGCCTTCTCGAACATCGTCGTCTTCGCCCAGGAGCTGGTGCCCGGCCGGGTTGGCATGATCGCCGGCATCTTCTTCGGCTTCGCCTTCGGCATGGGCGGCATCGCCGCCGCCGTGCTCGGCGTCGTCGCCGACATGAAAGGCATCGACTTCGTCTTTCAGATCTGTTCCTACCTGCCGTTGCTCGGGCTGCTGACGGTTTTCCTTCCCAACATGAGGCAAGCCAGGAAGATCGATGAAGAGACCACGATCGGTGAAGCTTGAGTTGGATTTCGGCCTTAAGCTACGCTGTCATTGCTCTCAGGAGCAGCCGTCTTCCTGCTCACCCTACGCGTGAGTATGGTCACAGGTCGATTTTTGTCGTCACGTGCCACAAAGCTTTCTAAACGCACTGATCGCAGCGACGACTCTGGAATGGACGTCCTTGTCTGAAGGAACCGGCAGAGTGTGAATGACCCGCCGGATCTGCAGATCACCGATCAGCAGGTTCAAGAACCAATCGGCCGCAATGCGCGCAGAGGGCGCGGCCAGCGCACCGCTCTCCAAGCCGCGCTGGATCAATTTCTCGATCAGCGGAAATACCGAATCGCGGCCGCCTGCGGCAATCGTCGCACCCAATTCGCCACTTTCGTCAGAAGCAGCCGCGCGGTTCAGGGAAATTGCCCGCTCACCAAGCAGCATCGATAGCAGGATCGGAGCAACATCTTCAAGGGTTACCAGAGGATCGACGTCGTTCCTGATTGCCGCATCCAGTGCCGCCTTCGTCGCCCTTGCATTGTTTTCGACCATCGTCTTGAACAGGCCCTTCTTGTCGCCATACCAGCGATAGAGGGTTTCATTTGACGCCTTTGCCTCTTTGGCTATGCCAAGCATGGAAGTCCCGCCGTAGCCTCTCTCCTTGAGAAGCTTGTAGGCTGCCCTCTCGATATGTGCTCGACGCGCAGCCTTGGTGTCCTCGCGCATTCCAATCTCCGAACTGCCCATCTTCGAAACTGCCAAGCTCCGAAACTGCCAAATCTTCGAAACTGCCAATCCTCGAAACTGCCAATCCTCGAAACTGCCAATCTTCGAAACTGCTTGACCAAAACCGTACACTTTTGTACGTATATGTGAAAGCGTACACAATGATACGGTTCTATGGAAGCAGTGATGCCTGGCATAGTGGTAGGACTGTCGGTCACATCGATCGTTTTTTCCGGGGCGATTTTCGGATTTTTCTACGCCTGGGTCTGCTCCACAATGTGGGGCCTCGACCAGACCGATCCCCGAGTGGCGATCGAGGCTATGCAGGCGATGAATGCATCGGTTCGCAACGCCGTATTCTTTCCGGCATTCTTTCTGACGCCGGTCGTTCTGGGGCTCACGGCTGCCGCGATGCTTTTCAATGGCCGCAAGTCGCCTGCGTTCTGGTTCGCTGCCGCGGCGCTCGTCTATCTGACATCGGGCCTTTTCCTCACATTGACGGTGAACGTGCCGATGAACGAGGCGTTGGCCGCAATTCCCGTTCCCAAGGATATCGAGACTGCGCGAGAGATCTGGCAGGACTATTCACAACAGTGGCAGTTCTGGAACCAGGCGCGAACCATCGCTTCAGGAATCGCTTTGGCTCTTGCCGGCTTCGGTCTGGTGAGATTGTGACCGGGAGAGCGCCCAGCAGAGCAAGGTGGCCAGCCGACATCAGGCAAGGCCGCGGTGAATGACATTGGCATGCCCTTGCCAGCAGGCGCCAACGCGCTTCCGGCGTGTGCCGTCCAGCCTGCCGCGGGCATTGCCCTGTGGCGGTTCCAGTTTCCATTCATATTCGGGCTTGGGCCGGCGACGCCGACTTTGGCTTCTGTCAGCCGCTTTCGTAGTTCATACCGTCGACATCAAGGTCTGAGATCAGCCATTCGGGAAAACCGCCTTCGAACCGGCGTGAGGCCCGGCCTCGCGACCTCAGGATTGCCAGCGCGTCGGCAGAAAGGACGCACTGGACACCACGGCAATAGGCGACGATGACCTTCTCTCGTGGAAGCTCCGCAAGTCGATCCTCCAACTCAGCCACGGGAATGTTGATCGCACCCGGCAAATGCCCGGCTGCGTATTCCTCCTGCGGCCGAACGTCGAGCAGCACGACTTCGTCGTCCCGCATGCGGCGCACGAGTTCCTCGCGCGAGATGTTCTCCAGCCTGTCCGGCCGGCTCATAGTGTCGTTGATGAGCTCACGGATTTGCTCGCGCCTATGGTTCGCAAGGCTTCGCAAGGCCGCCAGCACGTCTTCGATCGGCCCATCTGCCAAACGATAGAGCACGCGTTTCCCGTCTCGCCGGGTCTGCACCAAGCCGGCCCGTTTGAGGTGTTGAAGATGCTGCGAGGTGTTGGCCAACGCGATCCCGGAAAGCTGCGTCAGCTGCTCTACCGCGACTTCGCCGTCGGCAATGTGGCGGAGGAGAACCAGCCGGTGTGCATGTCCCAGCGTTCGGGCGAGATCGGCTATTTCGTCAAAGATCGGATGATGGACGTCTGCGTTTTTCATACCGCATGGCTATCATCAATCAAACGATCAATCAATACATTGAATGAGAGGTTTTAATTGGTTAGTGTCTGACTCCGTGACAGGAGCATGGACAAGGGAGGAGCATAGAAATGGATGAGCAGGTTGAGTTCGTTGTCCGCGCAGCCGCGATCGGAGCAGGAGCGACGGCGGTGATGGATCTTTGGGGGTTGTTTCTGAAGCTTGCGTTCGCAATTCCATCGGTTGATTATGCCTGGGTCGGCCGCTGGATTGGGCACTTTCCGCGAGGACGTTTCGCGCATGCGAATATCGCGCAGGCGCCCCGAATTCGTGGCGAAACGCCTATCGGTTGGGTTGCGCATTACGCGATCGGCATCGTCTTTGCTGCATTGCTGATGGGAGTATGGGGCCTCGACTGGGCACGACAGCCGACATTGCTTCCTGCCTTCTTGTCGGCATGGCCACTATTGTCGCCCCATTCTTCATAATGCAGCCAGCTTTTGGAGCCGGAATTGCAGCCTCGAAAACGCCCAACCCGCACACTGCGCGTCTGCGCGGCCTCATGACTCATCTGTCCTTCGGCGTCGGGCTGTATGTCGCTGCGTTGCTTTCGGCACGCCTGTTTCCGGTCTGACACTGATCGATTGCGGTCGGCTTTCGACCCAGTCTCCTGCCCAGCCATACTTCCTGTTACTGGCTGATCGCAACCAGGACGGAGCCCGCTTCCACCTTGGCCGGATAGGTCCTGAGATTCACACAGGGCGGCAGCCGCATTGCCGCGCCGGTGCGATAGTCGAAGGCGCCGGCGTGCTTGGGGCATTCGACCTGGTAGTCCATGACAAGCCCATCGGCGAGATGGACGGCCTCGTGCGTGCACAGGCCATCGGTGCAGAAGACCTCGTCATCGGGCGAGCGGAAGACGGCGTAGGTCTTGCCGCCATGGTCGAAGCGGCGGGCACCTTCCTGTTCGATGTCGTCGAGGCTGCAGGCCGTAATCCAGCTGGACATTTGCTTTCCTTCGATAATGAACTGCGCAGGGAACCGTCCAGGACGGCCCGTGCAGCCGTCCTGGAGGGCTTGCTTCGGCCTAGTTCTTGTTGAGGTAGTCGGCCATGTTGGCCGGCGTGACCAGTTCGAACGGGACGTAGACGACGCGATCGACTTTCTCACCCTTGGCAAGGGCGAGTGCGGCGTCGACGCCGCCGCCGCCTTGCGCCTTGGCGTTCTGAAATACCGTCACAGAGAGGTCGCCCGCCTTCATCGACTGCAGGCCATCCTGGGTGGCATCGATGACGCCGACGACGACGTTCTTCATGTCCACCCCGTTTGCCTTGAGGGCCAGGATCACGCCGATGGCGGATTCGTCGTTTTGTTGGCGATGACCGCGTCCGGCACCTGTCCGGCCGTCAGCCAGTTGGTCATCAGGTTCTGCGCATTGTCGCGCGACCACTCGGACGATTGCTTGTCGATGATCTTGATGAAATTGCACATATCGGTGCCGAAGATCTGCTCGACATCCTTCGTCCGCTGCAACGCTGCCTGATGAACCAGGCTGCCCATGACGATGTAGGCTCCGGCGCCGGCCGACTTGCCGTTCGCACGCAGCAGCTTGCACACCTCGAACGCCTCCAATGTGCCGGATTCAACCTCGTTGGAACCGACATAGACCTGCTTGTCGGGAAGATTGGCCATGTCGGTGGGCTCGAGATTGACGAAGACGAGCGGAATACCAGCGCCCGCTCCTCGTCGCTGATGGTCTTGGAAGCGTTGGTGTCGACCAGCGTGACGACGATAGCGTCGACGCCGTTGGCGATGAAGTTCTTCACCTGGTCGAGCTGCTTGGCGACATCGTTCTGCGCATCCTCGACCTGGATGCCGACGCCCTTTTCTTGGCTCGGTCCTGCATTCCGTGCATCAGCAGCGTCTGGAAATTGTTGTCGAAATTGACGATGCTGACGCCGATCGTTTCTGCCATCGCAGCGGTCGACATCATTGTCGCCAACGCTGCCGAACACAGAAGTTTCTTCATGAATTTCCTCCCTCTGGACGTGGAGTGCCGGCTCACTCCTTTTTGGAATACCGGCCCTTTCGGGATGGCTGACAGCGCTATTTGGCCGCGGCGTTGGCGCGCGCCTTCTTCTTCTCGTAACGGGCCTGCATGCGGGCCTCGCCCTCCTTGCTGCCGTCGTGGAAAGTGCCGAACCACCTGTCGAACGGGATGAGGCCGTCGCCGTAGTTCACCTCGAAATATTTGTGATGGAGGTAGTGGATGTAGGCGTGGCTATCGACGGCTTTGTCCTCGCCGAGTTCGACCTTGTCGAAGCCGACATGGCCGGGGATGGCGCCGAAGCCGGCGAAGTGAAGTTGATAGAGCGCCAGGATCGGGTTGGACGGGATGATGAGATGCCACAGCGCAACCCCGAGATAGCCGAACTGCTCGACCGGATGCATCGACAGCGACGACCATGGCGAGGGGTTCACCGAATTGTGGTGGACCGAATGCACCCATCTGTAGAGCGGCCCCCAATGGATGGCCCTGTGCAGCAGGAAGAAATGGGTCTCGTGGATGATCGGCGCCGCCAGCGCCAGGCAGAACAGGTAGACGGGGTGCTCGGCAAAGGTGAGCCACGGCACGTAGCCGTTGGCATAGGCATGGAGGATGGCGACCTCGATCGCCGTCCAGATCGGCAGCCCGGTGCCGAAGGTGCGCAGCATGTTGTCGATATTCTGGCTGCCGAAGAAAAAGGCCTTGCTCTTCTGCTCGGACGGCCATTTGCCATTGTATTTGAACCTGTTGCCCTGGGCCCGCAGGATGTAGAGCCTGAGCTCGAAGACGCCGAAGAACAATAGAAGGGCTGCGCAGTTGACGATGACGAGCCTGACGATCCAGCCCCAGGAGAGCGTCTTCATCGCCTCGACATCGGGCAGCACGAAGTGCCACCAGGCCACCGCCGAAAGGGCGAACAGCAGATTGTAGGGCAGGAAGTAGTGCGGCAGCCACTTAAGCAGCGCGAGCGGCCGTGGCGGAAAGACGAAGAGCGGCGCGGTGCCGGCCGGTTCGTCGGGGATCCAGTCGCCGCGCTTGTTGCGCTTGCCGTGTTTCAGGTCGTCCATATCGTTTCTCACAAGGCTTGGGAGAGGGTCAGGAAGCGGTCGAAGACGGCATCGTCCATGTCGACCTGATGCCTGGCTTCGGGATAGCGGCCCTCAGCCACCTCGCGGCCGAAAGTGCGGAAGGCGGCGATGCGCTTTTCCTGCAGCTCGGCCTCCAGCGTGACGAAGTCGGCGTAGCGCTTGGAATGGCGGGGGTAGTGGCCGGTGTGGGTGCCCAGCACGTCGCTGGAAAACAGATACTGCGTGTCGCAAGCCGAGCCACAGCCCATGCCCATTGTGATCAGCGGCGTCGAGCGGGTGATGTGCTCGGCTAACCGCACCGGCACGACCTCGACCTCGATGCAGGCAGCGCCCGCATTCTCCAAATCCTTGGTTGCGCGTAGGACCTTGAGGGCCTCCTCGGCTGTCCTGCCCACAGCGCGAAAATTCGTCCAGGTGGCGCGGTTCGGCACCAGGCCGACATGGCCGGTGACGGGAATGCCTTCCGCCGCCATCACTTCGATGAAGCGCGGCGAATGCGAGCAATAGATCGCGTCAGCGCCGCGCTTCATCATGGCGAAGCCGAGCCGCACCGCTTCGTCGGGTGAGGCCACCGCGCCATGCGGCATGCCGACCGACAGGAACGCGTGAGGTGCGGCGGCGCGAATGGCTTCGAGATTGTGGTCGGGCTCGCAGGACAGGATGGTGATGTCGCAGGCAACCGCCGCTGCCGCTTCGGCCGGCGTATCGACATGCAGTTGCAGCCATTTGCGGCTGCCCTTGGCGCTCTGCAGATCGTAGGCCGTCAGCCGTCTGGTCACCTGTCATCCTCCCGTTTGCTGAGGGGATAACATCGCGGCCGTCGTAAGGCCGCTTATTCCTTGATCAAATCAGATCAAACGTTCTCGGCGGTGAAAGTGACGAAGCGGATCGGCGGATTGTCGACCGGCAGATCGTGCAGGTTGAGCGTGGCCAGCACCAGATCCATGGCGCGCCTTGCCTGCGCCTCCGGCGCCTGGTCGAGCACGACATCCATCGTGCCCTGGCGAAGGGCAGAGGCGCTGCGCTCGGTGAGTTCATGGCCGACGAAGAACACCTCGCGGCCACGCGGATGGCGTCTTAGCACGTCGTTCAGCGCGGCGTTGGCGCCGCCGGCATTATAAAGCCCGGCAAGGTCCGGCCAGCATGTCAGTGCCTCGACCAGTTGCCCGGCGTTTCGGTCGCCCTCGTCATGGCCGAACAGGGCCGCGACCGGTTCGAAATCGCCGCCGGGCTCCATCACATAGTCGAAGAAGCCGCGCACGCGGTCGCGGTGCACGCGGTAGATCTGGCTATGGCAGATTGCCACCACCTTGCCCGGCCGCCTTTGCATGCGCGACATCAGCAGGCCGGCCATGCGCCCAGCCGCGTAATTGTCGATGCCGACATAGGCGCCGCTGGTGCCGGAAATCTGCGTGACGATCTGCACCGTCGGGATCTTCTCCGCCTCCAGCTGGCGCAGCGCCGCGCCAACCAGCGGATGGTCGGGGACCGCGAGGATAAGGCCGGCGCGGCGCATGTCGGGATCGAGTATCCGCTGCGCGATGGCCGCGGGATCTGCCTCATCGAGAAATGTCCGGTGTACGGCGATCGTCCGATCCAACGTGGCGGCGATGCGCTCGAAGGCGCGGGACAGGCGGGCAAAGAAGGTGGCATCCGGGCGGACCAGGATAACCTCGATCCTGATCACTCCCCGATGGGCTTCCGGCAGGCGGCGCGGATAGTCGAGCGAGCGCGCGGCGGCGACGACCTTCTCGACGGTTGCGGGCCTGACACCGCCCCTGCCGTTCAGAACGCGCTCGACCGTCGCCGTTGCCGACCCCGGCGCGACGGGCTATCTCAAGGAAAGTGGGCTTCGGAATCTTGGTTCTCCGCTGTCACGATTCCGAAGCCTGGCCAGCCGCATCCGCTTTTCCAAGATAGATCATCTTCCGACTCCCCCAAAAGACCCCATCCCGGCGATGTTCGCAATCGAATGCAGCGGGCTGTCCGGCAGTCGGTTGCTTCAGGGCTTTCGGAGTGACAATGTTGGCTTCTGGGCTCAAGCCTGACATTCATTGCAATGCCCGCCTTGGCTTGCACCCCGCCCCACCTTCCGCTATAGAGCCGCCACCCGCGTAGACACCCTTGGAGGCAACGCGGCGGAAGGCTGTCCGGCCTGCGTGATCCCAAAAAAGATTTTGGACCAGATCATGTAAGGCCATGACGGCTTTCGACGTTTACGGCCCAGGCATCTCGCCGGCCGCGAACGCTCCAGAACAACGTGAAAGGAAATGCCATGAGCGATACTTACGAGCTCAAGGCCGAAGCGCGCGAACAGGTCGGTAAGGGGTCCGCCCGTGCAGTTCGCCGCAACGGTAAAGTGCCTGCAGTAATCTACGGTGACAAGCAGCCTCCCCTGGCGATTGCGCTGACCTACAAGGACATCTACTACAAGATCCATGGCGGCGGGTTCCTGACCACGATCGCCACGATCGATGTCGACGGCAAGAAGATCCAGGTCCTGCCCAAGGACTTCCAGCTCGACCCGGTCAAGGATTTCCCTGTCCATGTCGACTTCCTGCGCATCGGCAAGGACACCGAAGTCAATGTCGACGTGCCGGTCCACTTCATCAATGAGGACAAGTCGCCCGGCATCAAGCGCGGCGGCGTGCTCAACATCGTGCGTCACGAAGTCGAGTTCCACTGCCCGGCCAATGCGATCCCGGAATTCATCACCGTCGATCTCACCGGCACCGATATCGGCGATTCGATCCACATCTCGGCGGTCAAGCTGCCGGCCGGCGTCAAGCCGGTGATCTCCGACCGCGACTTCACCGTCGCAACCATCGCCGGCTCCGCGGCGATGAAGCCGGAGGCGGAGGAAGAGGCGGTCGAAACGGCTGAGCCCGAAGCGGCTCCTGCCGCCGAAGAGAAGTAATCCGTTTCCGCCCGGAGGTGACGATGCTGCTGTTTGCAGGCCTCGGCAATCCGGGCGCGAAATACGCCAACAACCGGCACAATGTCGGCTTCATGGCGGCGGACGCAATCGCCCGCCGCCATTCCTTTTCGCCCTGGTCGAAAAAGTTTCAGGGCCTGATCGCCGAAGGCACGCTTGCCGGCGAAAAGGTCATCCTGATCAAGCCGCAGACCTTCATGAACAATTCCGGCCAGTCGATCGGCGAAGCGCTGCGCTTCTATAAGCTCACCCCCTCGGCGCTCACCGTCTTCTATGACGAGATCGACCTCGCCGACGGTAAGGTCCGCGTCAAGACCGGCGGCGGCGCCGGCGGTCACAACGGCATCCGCTCGATCGACGGCCATGTCGGCAACGCCTACCGCCGCGTGCGGATCGGGGTCGGCCACCCCGGCGTCAAGGAATTCGTCCAGCATCATGTGCTTGGCGATTTCGCCAAGGCCGATCGCGAATGGCTGGAGCCGCTGCTCGAAGCCATCGGTGATCATGCCGACTTGATCGTGAGGGGTGATGAGCCCGGCTTCATGAACAAGGTCAGTGTTGCCGTCCAGCGAAAAACCGGTGCTGCGCCCGAGCCGGAAAAGCCCGCGCAAAAACAACAGGGTGCAAAACAGCAGAGCCATGTCCGTCAGGCGCGACCGCAGCAGCCGATGGTCAAGCTGCCGGAAACCGGTCCGATGGCCGCTATGCTGAAAAAGCTGTTCGGCGGCAAGGATTAGGCCATGGACATGGACGACGTTCAGGAATTGGTCCGACGCGTCAGGCAGAAATATGTCGATCAGTTCGTCTCAGCTGTCGGCGAACTTGCTGCCAACAGCCAAGGATCGCATACGACCGAGGTCAAGTTCTCGAACGTCGATTCCTTCTATCGAAATTTCATCGCAGTCGACTTCGTTGCTAACGACGGACAGCCCAATCCGCAATTCATCAATAGCGATACCTATCTGAAATTCTCTCCGGATATTCGCGCCGAGATCGGCGGAATGGACGCCTTAATATCGCCGTTCAAGTGGGACGAGGTCCATTTCAAGTTCGACACAAAGGACCTTGACGACGATCTCTTCGACGAATGGTTTCGCACCTGGTTCGATATCGATGGCGAGCGCGAGACGATGGAGATCGTCGGAAACATCATTCACAGCACGCAATTGCTCGATGGGCAGTTGACGGTTGATTTCGGAACCGCCGACGTCGACGCGTTCTGGCATCTCCTACAGATATTGAGCAGGTCCGGCGTTCGCTCGCTGGCCATAGGCACCGACGACATTGCGCAACCCCTGAACTGAATTGCGCCTTGACGATCGTCGGCGCTTTCGCCCATAGCCCTCATCAAATTTCGATTTCCCGATAGGACCGGATAAAAATGGGTTTCAAATGCGGCATCGTTGGCTTGCCCAACGTCGGCAAGTCGACGCTTTTCAACGCGCTGACCAGGACGGCGGCGGCGCAGGCCGCCAACTATCCGTTCTGCACCATCGAACCGAACACCGGCGAAGTGGCGGTGCCCGACCCGCGCCTGCAAAAGATCGCGGCGATCGGCAAGTCGAAGGAGATCATTCCGACCCGCATCTCGTTCGTCGACATCGCCGGCCTGGTGCGCGGCGCCTCGAAGGGCGAAGGTCTGGGCAACCAGTTCCTGGCCAATATCCGCGAGGTCGACGCCATCGTCCATGTGCTGCGTTGCTTCGAGGATGACGACATCACCCATGTCGAGGGCCGCATCGATCCTGTCGCCGACGCCGAGACCGTCGAGACCGAGCTGATGCTCGCCGACCTCGACAGCCTCGAGCGCCGCATCGTGCAGTTCCGCAAGCGCGCTTCCGGCAAGGACAAGGAGGCGCTGACCGTGCTTCCGATGATGGAAGCAGCTCTTGAACTCCTGCAGGCCGGCAAGCCCGCCCGCATCCTGCTCAACGGCATAGCGCCTGAGGATCTGCGTATCCTGCAGGGGCTGAACCTGCTGACGTCGCACCCGGTGCTCTATGTCTGCAATGTCGCCGAGGCCGACGCCGCGACCGGCAACGCGCACACCAAAGCGGTCGAGCAGATGGCTGCCGCGCAGGGCGCCCGCACCGTGGTGATTTCGGCGGCGATCGAAGCCGAGGTCGCGCAGCTCAGCGACGAAGAGGAAATGGAATTCCTGGCGACGCTGGGCCTCGAGGAACCCGGCCTGAACAAGGTGATCCGCGCCGGCTACGAGCTGCTGCAGCTCATCACCTATTTCACCGTCGGGCCGAAGGAGACGCGCGCCTGGACCGTGCACAAGGGCGCCAAGGCGCCGCAGGCGGCAGGCATCATCCACACCGATTTCGAGCGCGGCTTCATCCGCGCCCAGACCATCGCCTACAACGACTTCGTCACGCTGGGCGGCGAAGTGGCGGCCAAGGAAGCCGGCAAGGCGCGCGACGAAGGCAAGGAGTATGTCGTCCAGGACGGCGACATCATGCTGTTCAAGTTCAACACCTGAGCTGACCGACGGCGCCTTCTTCTCCTTCTTCTCCTCCTTCTCCTCCTTCTCCCCTTCGTGGGAGAAGGTGGCCGAGCCCACGGGTCTTGCCTCCGGCAGGCCCGAGGACAGGCTCCGCTCGGTCGGATGAGCATCTGTGTTTGTTGTCAAGGGGCGATTGGGCTCCAGAAGCGGTCTTGGGCGATGAGTGCGTTGGCCATGACGACGAGCTTTCGCATGACGGCGACGAGGATGACCTTTGCGGCCTTTCCGGCGTTGCGCAGGCGTGCGGCGAAGGCGGCAAGGTCCTTGTTGTAGCGGCTTGCCGACAGCGCCGCCATGTAGAGGACGTTTCTGACAGCCTTGCGTCCGCCTTTGATTGCACGGCGGCCCTGACGCGGCCCGCTGTCGTGGGCGACGGGGGCGAGGCCGGTCAGCATGGCCGCCTGTTTGGCGTTGAGCGTGCCCATCTCGGCGAGACCGACCAGCAGCGCGGTGGCCGTGATCGGGCCAATGCCCGGGATCGACACCAAGATGGCGTGGCGGCGGGCAAGGGCGGGGTCGGCCGAGATCAGGCGAGCGGTTTCGGTTTCGAGACGGACGAGGTGGCGTTCGATCATCCGCAGTCTGCGCTTGAGTTCGGCGCGCAGAAAGGGGCTTTGGAGTGTCGCCAAGCGGTTGATGAGCGCGGTGCGTTCGGCACTGGCGGCACCGCGCACGCCGACGATTTCCTGCAATGCTTCCATCGCAAGCGAAGCCGGTACCGTCTCGGCCGGTTCGAGTGCGACCCCCATCAAGGCCAGCAGCCTGGCGTCGATCCTATCGGTCTTGGCGAGCTGGCCGCAGGCTTCGGCAAAGAGCCGAGCGCGCAGCGGGTTGACGACGGCCACGGCCAATCCCGCCTCGTGCAGCGAGCGTTGCGCCGCCCGATGGTATTTGGACGTCGCCTCCAGGACCACCCGCCTCACCGCAAGCTCGCCGAGCAGGCGCTTCAGCCGCCGCAGTCCGCCACTGTCATTGGCGACGCGGAAGCTCTTGCCGGCCGGATGGACGTAGACATCCAGCCACTCTTTACACACGTCGATGCCGGCATAGACTGGCGGCGTCGCATTCGGTTCGGACAATACCTTGCCTTGCATGCGGGACTTGCTCCCCATCATCTGTTCAGGACCAATGTGAGAACGAATGGACCTTGCTCATCCGCGGCTCACACCAAGGGGCGTACGGTCCCATCCGTCCACTCCCCGGCGGACGGCCATCCGTCGGGGAGTACAGCTATCTTGCACAAATAGCCGCAATCCGAACATGCAAGGAGTGTTCCAGCCTGGCACTGCGGCACTCCGTGCAACACCCCTCTTCCGTCTCGGCGCTGCGCGCCGATCCACCTTCTCCCACAAGGGGAGAAGGAAGAGCTGCTCAATGCCCTTCAAACCCGATCAGCGTCCTGACCGGCACGCCGAGTGCTTCGAGCTTGTCGCGGCCGCCGAGGTCCGGCAGGTCGATGACGAAGCAGGCGGCGAGAATGTCGGCGCCGATCTGGCGCAACAGCTGGACCGCCGCCGCCGCCGTGCCGCCGGTGGCGATCAGGTCGTCGACCAGGATCACCTTTTCACCCGGAGATACGCCATCCCTGTGCATCTCCATCTCGTCCAGCCCGTATTCGAGGCTGTAGGCGACGCGCACCGTCTCGTAAGGCAGCTTGCCCTTCTTGCGGATCGGCACGAAGCCGGCCGAGAGCTGATGGGCGACGGCGCCGCCAAGGATGAAGCCGCGCGCCTCGATGCCGGCGATCTTGTCGACTTTCTGGCCGGCATAGGGATGCACCAGCTCGTCGATGGCGCGGCGGAAGGCGCGCGCATTGCTTAGCAGCGTGGTGATGTCGCGAAACAGGATGCCCGGCTTGGGATAATCCGGAATGGTGCGGATCGCGGCAAGCAGCGTGTCTTCGAGCGAAGGTTTCATGGGCGGCTCTCCGGGCATTCGTCCGATTCGACTTGAAGACGTGAAAAGGAACGCCGGCCGATCGTAACCCGGCGCGGCCGGCGACGGCTACCGCGATGTGGCGCCTGGAAGAAAATTGTCCGGCAAAAGACTGAGCCGGCCGCCTTCGGAATACAAAAAGGGCGCCTTTCGACGCCCTTTCGATCTCGTGGCTTTGCGTAGCTCAGTGCGCCACGCCGGCCCACACCTTGCGCTTGGTCAGATAGACCAGCGCGCCGAACAGCAACAGGAAGACCAGCACGCGAAAGCCGGTTTTCTTGCGGGCTTCAAGATGCGGCTCGGCTGCCCACATCAGGAAGGCCGACACGTCGCGGGAATACTGGTCGACCGTCTGCGGCGAGCCGTCATCATAGGTCACCTGGTCGTCGGAGAGCGGGTTGGGCATCTTCAGCGACACGCCGGCTATGAAGTACGGATTGTAGTGCGTGCCTTCCGGTATCTCCATGCCCGCCGGCGGCTGCTCGTCATAGCCGGTCAGCAGCGAGTGGATATAGTCGGGACCGCCCTGGGCGTATTGCGTGAAGATGTCGAAGACGAAGCGCGGAAAGCCGCGCTCGACGCCGCGCGCCTTGGCCAGCAGCGACATGTCGGGCGGGGCAGCCCCGCCATTGGCGGCCGCTGCTGCCTGATCGTTGGGGAACGGCGCCGGGAAATGGTCGGACGGTATGCCGGGACGATCGAACATGTCGCCGGCATCGTTGGGACCGTCATTGATCGTGTACTCGGCGGCCAGTGCCTTGACCTGCGCTTCCGAATAGCCAAGGTCTTCCAGTGTGCGGAACGCCACCAATTTCATCGAATGGCAGGCCGCGCAGACTTCCTTGTAGACCTTCAGCCCGCGCTGCAGCTGCGCCTTGTCGTAGGTGCCGAACGGCCCGGCGAAGCTCCAGTCCATCTCCTTCGGCTCGTGTATCGGGAAATGCGTCGGCGCGGCTTCGTTGTGCGCCTCCTCCTGGGCGACGACCCCGGTGGTCGCGGCCCCAGTGCCTGCCAACACAAGGCCGAGCAGCGCCAGCGAGGTGAGAATCGTCTTCATGCCAAATCCCCTTGAGATTCTCTGCCGCGCTGTCGTCGTCTCGAGCATGATCTTTTCCGAAAACCGGTCTCCACTTTTCGGGATCATGCTCAGCCCTTGGTTTCCGCTGCGGCTGTCGCGCGAGCCGGATGCCCGCCACCCTTGTTCTTCTCGAGCACCGCCTCGGTGATCGAATTCGGCAACCGCCGCGGGGTCTCGATCAGGCCAAGCACGGGCAGCGCGACCAGGAAGAAGGCGAAGTAGAACAATGTCGCCATCTGCGCCATGAAGACATAGCTGCCTTCGGCCGGCTGCGAACCCAGCCAGCCAAGCAGGACAGCATCGATCACGAACAGCCAGAAGAACAGCTTGTACCAAGGCCGGTAGACCGCCGAGCGCACCTTCGAGGTGTCGAGCCACGGCACCAGAAACAGCATGGCGATGGAGCCGAACATCGCGAGCACGCCACCGAGCTTGGAGTTGATCGGCCCGATATTGAAGGTGATGGCACGCAGGATCGCGTAGAACGGCAGGAAGTACCATTCCGGCACGATATGGGCAGGCGTCTTCAGCGGGTCGGCGACTGTATAGTTGTCCGGGTGGCCGAGAAAGTTCGGCAGGTAGAAGACGAAATAGGCGAAGATGAACAGGAAAACGAGCATCCCGAACGCGTCCTTGATGGTCGCGTAAGGGGTGAAGGCGACGGTGTCGGTCTTCGACTTGACCTCGATGCCGGTCGGGTTTGACTGGCCGACCACATGCAGCGCCCATATATGCAGGACGACGACGCCGGCGATCATGAACGGCAGAAGATAGTGCAATGAAAAGAAGCGGTTAAGCGTCGGGTTGTCGACAGCGAAGCCGCCGAGCAGAAGCTGCTGGATCCATTCGCCGACCAGCGGAATGGCGCTGAAGAAGCCGGTGATGACGGTCGCGCCCCAGAACGACATCTGCCCCCAGGGCAGCACATAGCCCATGAAACCTGTCGCCATCATCAGGAGGTAGATGATGCAGCCGAGGATCCACAGAAGCTCGCGCGGCGCCTTGTAGGAACCGTAGTAGAGGCCGCGGAAGATGTGGATGTAGACGGCGACGAAGAAGAACGACGCGCCGTTCGAATGCAGGTAGCGCAACAGCCAGCCCGAATTCACGTCGCGCATGATCTTCTCGACCGAATCGAAGGCGAGAGTGCTGTCCGCCGCATAGTGCATGGCCAGCACGATGCCGGTCAGAATCTGCGCCGCCAGCATGGTCGCCAGGATGCCGCCGAAGGTCCACGCATAATTGAGGTTGCGCGGCACCGGATAGGCGACGAAGCTGTCATAGACCAGCCGCGGCAGCGGCATGCGGGCGTCGAACCAGCGTCCGATACCGGTCTTGGGCGTATAGGTCGAGTGTCCCTCGCTCATCGAAATATCCCTTAGCCTCAGCCGATACGGATCTTGGTGTCGGAAATGAACTGGAACACCGGCACCGACATGTTCTCCGGCGCCGGCCCGCCGCGGACGCGGCCGGCGGTGTCGTATACCGAACCGTGGCACGGGCAGAACCAGCCGCCGAACTCGCCTTCCTGGCCGAGCGGTATGCAGCCGAGATGGGTGCAGACCTGGACCATCACCATCCAGGCCTCCTTGCCCGGCATGGTGCGGTTGGCGTCCGTCGCCGGCGCATCGGCCGGCAAATTGGCATTGCGGGCGAGCGGATCCTTGAGCTGGGCCAGATTGACCGCCTCGCCATCCTTCATCTCTTGTTCGGTGCGGTTGCGCACCACCACCGGCTTGCCGCGCCATTTCACGACAAGCGACATTCCCGGCGTCAGCGAGGAGACGTCGACCTCGACCGAGGCCAGCGCCAGCGTCGAGGCATCCGGGCGCATCTGGTCGATGAACGGCCAGGCGACGGCACCCGCGCCGACCACCGCGGCCATGCCCGTGGCGACATAGAGAAAATCACGACGGTTGGGATCCTGGATGTCGGTTGCGCTCACGGGTGCCTGATCCTTTCGCCTCTTCCGTGCCGGTGGCCGAGGCTTGTTCCCCGCTCTTTCACGCCAACCCGACAGCGCATGGCGAACAGGCTAGCGAATTCCTCCGGCAATTGGCCTTCGGTTTATGCGTGAAGCCCGTTTTTGTCCAGACGGGTGAAGGCACAAGGGCAGATTGTCGCGGGGACGCAATTCGGCGTCGGGCGGCATGGCGGCGAAGAGGGCGAAACCACAGGAAAACAATGGCAAAACCGGCGCCGGTGTTTGCCTCGACAGGAGACCCAGCCTCGGTCTATCCTCCGCTCATGGCGCATGTCATCGACCGCGACAAATGGGCCAGGACGCCCGACCGCTGCCCCGACCATTGGCAGGGCGAACTGCAGTGCGGCGCGTACGGCTCCAAAAGCTGCCTGATCTTCAACTATCTGCCGGAGATCGGCGGCGGCCCGCGGCTGCACATGCATCCCTATTGCGAGATTTTCATCATCCGCACTGGCACCGGCCTGTTCACCGTCGGCGACCAGCAGATCGAGGCGTCGGCCGGCCAGATCCTGATCGTGCCGCCGAACATGCCGCACAAATTCACCAATCTCGGCCCAGGTCCGCTGGAGACCACCGACATCCACGAAAACGGCAGCTTCATCACCGAATGGCTGGAGTGGGCCCCGAACCGAAAGTCCGCGTCAGCGAAAAGTGGAAACCGGTTTTCGGAAAAGATCATGGTCAAACTAGTGGATGCTATGGGGCGAGCGGCGAGGGTGTGGCATCCTTCGGCGCTGTCAAAACCAAAACCACCATCAGAAGGAGGCGCCCCATGTCGCAATCTTTTGACACGAGCCGGTCCCTTACCGCTCTCGAACAGGATAACACGATCGTCGCCGTCATCGAATTGAGCAAGGCGAAATGGCTGATTGCCTCGCTTGTTCCGGGTTTCAAGCGCCAACCCCTCAAGAAGATCGATGCCGACGCACCATCACTGTTGAAGTTGCTGCAGCGCTGGCGCGACGAAGCCGGCCGGACCGGGCGCCAGATCAAGCGAATCGCCGTCGCCTATGAGGCGGCCGGCGACGGCTTCTGGCTGGCGCGCTGGCTGCGAGCGCGCGGTATCGAGGCTTACGCCATCCACCCCGCTAGCGTTGCGGTGTCGCGCGAGCACCGGCGCGCCAAGACCGATCGTCTCGACACCGAGCTTCTGATGCGCGCCTTTCTCGGCTGGCTGCGCGGCGAGAAGCGCCATTGCAGTATGGCGCCGATCCCGACGCTCGAGGAGGAGGACGCGCGGCGGCCGAACCGCGAGCGGGAGACCCTGGTCGGCGACAAGACGCGGATTATCAACCACATCAAGGCGATCCTCGCCCGCTTCGGCATCCGCAGCTTCCGGCTGAGCCTGCGCCAGGCGGCGGACAGGCTCGAGACCATCCGCACGGCGGAGGGGACGCCGCTGCCGGACAACACCCGCGCCGAGCTCTACCGCTTCCTTGAGCGGCTCAGCCTGGTGCGCTGCGCGATGGGCCCCCGGCCCATCCTTGACCGTCACTGCGCGCGGCGGCCAATTCGAAGCCAAGGTCGGGACGAGGAGATGGTCACCAACTGGCCGAACAAGGAGATGAGGAAACGAAGCAAGATCAAGCTTGACAATCATCGCCCCATACAGGTGAAAATCTGACGCTTGGTACCCGAGGTTAGACAACCGCTTTGGGTGGGAGATCGCCATTCGGCGGGGATCGGCCGAACGGCTTAGGAGCGCCATATCCTGACCTACACAGCGGGAACAGGTAAGGTCGCCTCACGCCCCGATTCCCGACGGTGGGGGTTGGCTGTGGCGACCACCGATTAGTTGATTTGACAATTGGTCGGGTCGGGCTCTGGGATGATTTGTTCGTGCGCACCACGCACATGCTAAAAGGAGGAAGCGATGAAATCTATGAATCGCAAATCCACACTTGCCTTCGGTATTACAGTTGCAGCAGTTTTGACCGTATGTGGAGGTTCGGCATTCGCGGACGATATGGATGTGACCCTGCTTACGCCTGACAAGCTGGTATGGAAGGATAATCCGGGCCTGCCGAAAGGGGCTCAAACCGCCATCTTGGTGGGCGATCCGGCGAAAGCTGGCGACGTGGTCGTCCTGCGCGCCAAGTTTCCGGCCAACTATCAGGTTCCGCCCCATACTCACCCGTATGCCGAGACCATTACTGTGATCAGCGGTAGCGTCGGCTTTGGTGTTGGGGAAAAGGTCGAAAAGAATGGTGACTTGCTCAAACCGGGCACCTTCTACGCGCAACCAGCAAATCACGCGCATTACGTCTGGACAGCAGGGGAAGAGGGTATCATCGAAGTTCATTTTGTCGGTCCGGGAGGGATCAGCTACATCAACCCGGCTGACGATCCGCGCAAGAAGTGAAATGCGGCTCAGCCGGCTACTTTGCACCTCGCACACCCTTGTTGCCCGGAATAGAAGCGCGAGCTTTACCTGGCGCGGATAAATGCAAACCGCATCAACGGAAGCGGAGCGCTCGGCAGCTCAGGCTCCCTCTCTCCTTCTGCCAAAAATCGTGGCCCATTGGCGATATTAAGAAAGCTGGTCCCGGAGACGTTGGAATTTGCCACTGGGGCATGACCGCCTCGGGTCATTCCGAACGGGAAGGTCGCTCCAAGAGCGGTCTTTCGATGCTCTGCCGCTGTGATTTCGGCTGTCGTGATTGGGTCATTCCTTCCGGTTTGAGAACGGGAAGGTTGCGCCCATCTCGGCCATTGCGCCGGCCCCTCCCATATTCCAAAAGCGGACATCGCTAGTGTCGACATCACGGCCAAGGTTGCGCCACTGCAGTCGGCTGCGAACGGCTCAGCATTGACCGCTATGAGATCCAATACGCGCCTTTGAGACAACGGCGATGGGCTACGGCGTGGCCGTCGAGGTAACGTTACCAGCCATGGGCGTTGGACGACTTCAGCTTGGACAAGCGCTAACGTCGCCTTCTACGGGAAGGAAGAAGCGACGCCGTTCGCACGCGGTCAGCTCGCGTGGAACAGTTTGCTTCGCGAAATCGATGAGATCCTGGGGTGTCGGAAAAACGCGAATGACTCGAGGATCTTGCTTATAGGACACGATCACGATCCTCGTTCCATCCGAATTAAAGGCCGCGCGCGTCAGTGCTGGTCGCTTGTTCTCCTCGTCCGGACTGACAAGTACTGCCATCTGGCGCCCCGATTGAGTTGCCCAAAGACGGACCGTGCGATCCTGGAATGAAGCCGTCACGACATAAAGGCCATTGCCACTGAATTGCGCACTATTCACTCCGCCACTGTGTCCCCTTAGAACTGTTCTTTCCGTTCCTTCCGGGACGCCCCATGTTCGTACGGTGCCGTCGCGTGAGGCAGTCAGCACGGACCGGCCGTCCTGGCTGAAGGACACTGTTGTCAGCTCGTTGCTGTGCCCTTTCAGGATCGCGACGGTGCGTCCGTCTTTGACCGACCAGATCCGCGCCGTGTGGTCGAGCGAAGCCGTGGCAACCAGTTGACCATCCGGACTGAATGCCGCGCCGGTTATTGAGCGCTCGTGCCCGACCAGTTTCTTCAGTTCGGTCCCGTCGGGTTTCACCAGGTGTCCCGCGCTGCCGGTCGCAGCGAAGATGAGATCGCCATCCCGGTTGAAAACAACCTGCGGTAACGTCTCGCTTGAAGGGATGGTGGCGACTTTGGCGCCGCTCGCCGCGTCCCACACCAGGGCGGTACCGCGACCCGAACCCGCCGCCAGAAGGCTTCCCGCCGGGCTGAACTGAATATGACGCAGTCCAATGGGCGATTTGATGGTCGCGAGCTGACGTTTACTCGCAACATCCCAGACCAGAACTCGGCCCGCGCGAGATACGGTTGCGACCCGAGTTCCGTCCGGGCTGAACGTCGCACTGTGGACGACCTCGCCTGTGTCGAACTTGGCAATCTCGCGTTCGGTCGTGGCATCCCAAAGGTGTACTTTGGCGTCCCCGCCTCCAGTCAGAAGATGCACGCTATCGGGACTGAAGACCGCAAAGGTCGGCGGATATTCATGCAGCAGGTCCGTCGTCAGAATCCCGTTGACGTCCCATAGGCGAGCGGTGCCATCGTGTGAAGCCGTGAGAAGAGTGTTGCTGTCGACCGGACTGAACTCCACGTGTTCGATCAAGGCATCATGGCCGACAATGGTTGTGAACAGCGACGCTCGACCGACATCCCAGATGCGTATCGGACCGTCGATGGATGCGGTCACCAGGAGGCGATCGTCGAAGCTGAACGCGCTGTTCATTTCGTTGTCAGGGTTATAACCGATGTCAGCCAGTTTCAAGTTCGGGGTCTCCTGGCCAAGCACGTCAAGCAAGGTTCCCGACTTGCCGTCCCAAATCCGTGCGCTGCCATCGAGCGAGACCGTTGCGATCTGGCGGCCACCGTGACTGAAGATGACACCCTGCAGTTGGGTGTCGCTCTTGTGGCCGGCCAGTCTGGCGATCTCAGTCCCGTTCCCAACGTCCCAAAGGGCGGGCAAACTACTGAATGAAATTGTGCCCAACGAGCCTACCAACAGCCGGCTTCCGTCGGGGCTGAATGTCAGCATGGATGCCCAAGTGCCAACATACCATTCATGGATCAGAGTGCCATCCGTGGCATTCCAGACGAAGACCTTCCGCGCTTGTGAAGTCGCAAAACTGCGACCATCCGGATTAAAGTCGGCCAATGCATCTCCAATGTCTGATGCACCTCCGGTGCTGCCTACGCTGAGGAGTTTCGTTCCCGTCCGGGCGTCCCAGAGTGACGCCTGAACGTTTAATCCCTCTGTCAGCACCCGCTCTCCGTTGGGATCGAACGCGGCCGTGGGATAGGCGCCGGAAGGCTCGAGCACAGCACGTTGCTCACCGGACGCAGCATCCCAGATGCGCGCGGTGCCGTCCCTTGCGGCCGTAATGACCCGGCCTCCGTCCGGACTGAATCCGGCTCTCTCCACGGGTCCCCGATGGCCCTTCAAGACTGCAATCTCGGTACCTTTCGAGACGTCCCAAATGCGTGCCGTCTTGTCGTGGGACGCAGTGACAATGCGATCGCCCGTCCGATTGAAGACGGCCTGCGCCACTTCGGCGTCGTGTTTGAACACCATCGTCTGGCGGTGTGCCAGCAGAGCGTTGAAAAGTGCGGCCTCCGCTTCAAAGAGATGTGGTCGCGCAGGTTTCGTTCCGCTCTTCGGCAACGCCTCCAGCGCCAACAGGATTGCGGTCTCCGTATCGCCGCTCGCTGCGGTTTGCTTTGAGAGAAGCGAGAGCGAAAGAGACTGGTTGCGGAGCGCCTGATCTCGTGCTGCGAGGGCCTCCTTTTCGGCCGACCTGGCCAACTCCGCGTGCCGCGTCGCTTCCTGTTGTCCTTTAAACCCGAAGAACGCGCCCGCGCCAGCTATGAGAGCCAATACGGTTGCCACGATCGCAGCATAGCGCGTGCGTCGCGCGAGCCGGCCCGCTGCCGTGGCTGCGAGAGTACGGCGTTCGGCCTCGCGCTCCAGACGTTCAGCCTCGCGCTCCAGACGTTCAGCCTCTCGCTCGAGGCGTTCGCGCTTTGCTGCTTCAGCGGCCTCAATCAGTGCCCGCTCCGCTTGCCGGTCCTTCTCCTCCCGCTCGTTCTGGGCACGCGAAGAGGCTTCGATGTATTCGATGACCTGATCGTCGACTTCTTCCCGTCTCGACTGCAGCAGTTCCTCGCCTTCGGCCAGACGCTTGCCGGATGGCAGGAGGAGTTCCTGGTTCCTGTTATCCGAGTGCCAGCGTTGGGCATCGGCCATGAGCCGAGCCCGCGCCTCGAGGAATCTCCTGTTTGCATTAACAATGTTGCCAGCGCGCGGCCACCGGCTCAACAAGGCTTCGTGGGCCACGCGGACGAAGACGTGGCCTGCGGCATCCTCGTCGCTGACGAGCAGGCGAGCGGCGACCAGTGCTTCAACGAGAGCCAATCGTTGAGGTGTGCCCGTGACTTCGGCGCGCAAGGCCGGACGTGCCGCAACGGCTTCATCACCCGGGCGCACCGTGGTAAGGGCACGCAACACGACTGGCAGCTCCTCCTGGATGTCGGGCGGGAGCGCGTCAACGACTTCGTCGGCGCGGCGCGCGATCGCCCCTTCGAAACCGCCAAGTGCCTGATACGCAGCAAAGGTCAAAATGCGCTGCTCCCGCCCCGCCTCGTAGAGAGCGTCGAGCACAAATTCGAGAAGCGGCAAGGATCTGGGATCAGCAGATGCCGCACCCCGCAGCACATCGTCGAGCCGCCCGCGATCAGGACTTTCCTCGAAGCGGAGCCCGGCGGCGCGGGCCGGCTCGCGGATGATCTGGGCGATCTCAGGGCCGGACGGCGGCAAGAGCTCGTAGCTGCCAAGCCCATCTTTCAGCCCCGAGAAACCGGGGACTTCGCCGCAACGGTGAAAGAAATCCGATCGGATCGTCGCAGTCACCCAAGCCAGTCCACTGCCGGCGAGTGCCGCGAGGAGCCGCACCAGCGCTTCGCGCGATGCCGGCTTCTCCTCGGTCGTGAACAACTCCTCCATCTGATCGACGGCAACGATCAGTCGCAGTTGGGTGGGGACCGAAGCTGCGGCGGCCGCCGCTTTGGCGTGGGCCAGGCGCATGAGCGCCAGAGCTCGATCAGGTGAGTTCCAACAGAGTTGAGCCAGCGCTGCCGGTTCGCAACCCAGCTCAGGGAGGGCGCCTTCGCGAAGCAGCCCTGCAGCCAGTGACGTGACCGGATCAGGACCCTCCGACGGGCGGACCAGACAGCGGCGCCAAAAATTGATGCCAGCCACTGCGCCAGGCCGAGTGATGGAAGGCAGTAGCCCTGCTCGCAGGAGAGAGGACTTGCCCGAGCCGCTCATACCATAGATGAGCAGGAATGCCTTGCCATTGGCAGCTTGCTGCCTCAGGCGTTCCATGCACTCGGCAATCGCGCGGGCTCGTCCGAAGAAGAGGTCAGCGTTTTCGAACTCGAAGGGGTTGAGACCTCGAAAGGGCGACGTGACCTGCTCCTCCGAGGCGAGCGGCACGCGGTAAGCGTGTACAGGCCGAGCGATGTTCTTCACCCTGTGCTCGCCAAGATCGATGAATTCGAGGGCGAGCCGATCGCGGGCCTGTGCGTAGACCGCTTCCGAAATGCATATTCCACCGGGGTGTGACAGCGCCTCCAGGCGGGCGGCGACGTTCACACCGTCGCCCATGAGATTGTCGCCCTCTACGACGACATCGCCGAGATTTATGCCGATGCGAAAGCGCAGCCGGCTCGCCTCGGAAAGCTCGGCATTTTGTTTGTCGACCTCGAATTGGATTTCGGTCGCGCACCGAACCGCTTCGACAGGGCTCGCGAACTCGGCGATGACGCTGTCCCCAGCGCTCCCGAATATCCGCCCCTCATGTTTCTCGATCAGCCGGTCGATGGTCTGGCGATGCGCCCGCAGCGTCGCAAGCGTCCCTTCCTCGTCTCTGCCTGTCAGACGGCTATAGCCAACTGCGTCGGCAGCGAGGATGGTAGCCATTCTGCGATGAACGCGATCCAAGCCGGAACCCTCCCGCGATCTCGCAACATCCTAGTGGAAATGGTGCCTTTTGGGGAGGGGCGCCGACCTAACCGCAAGGGGTCCGCTTCCGCCGTGCAACCAGACATCCCGCCTGTGTGGCGGCAATGACTGCGTTGGGTGAACTTATTCCGTAGCGCGAGCGCCTTTCTTCTTCCAAGCAT
Source organism: Mesorhizobium sp. WSM4842 (assembly GCF_055901575.1). Taxonomy (NCBI): domain Bacteria; kingdom Pseudomonadati; phylum Pseudomonadota; class Alphaproteobacteria; order Hyphomicrobiales; family Phyllobacteriaceae; genus Mesorhizobium; species Mesorhizobium sp. WSM4842. The sequence continues at coordinate 2,451,927 of NZ_CM148372.1, read as the reverse complement.
GGCGTCGACCTGCTCCATCCGCTTGCCGACTTAGGCCACGGTGAAGTTCTTGTCGCGGTTGTTCACCGCTTTGAACTTGCTGCCGTCGATCGCTACAATGGCACGCGTGAAGAGCTTCAACCGGCGGCACAGTTCGATGAACTGCCCGCACACCGCTCTGATCGCGGCTCCGTTGTCACGCCGGAAGTTAGCGATCGTCTCAAAGATGACTTTCCCAATCGTAGCCCAAAACGACAAAGCGCGAGCAAGACCCGAAGACGTGAAACGCGGTGGCAAGGCAAAAGAAGACAAATTTCTGTTGCACGCTGAACGATGAGCACACATCAAGTTCCCCGCGGCCACAAGCGAAAGATTTGGCAAGAAGCGCTAAAGGCATTTCCATCTTCGTTGAACGGCTGTACCTTAGCCGATGCCGTAGGGCCGTACTCATGAAACTGCTCCCCATCTTACGCAGTTTTGGTCCGTGATGGTCCTGTGCGTGAAGGCAGAGGAGCGGACATGATCCGGCAGCTTACGTCCTCAGAACGCCAGCGCGGCGCAGCTATCGCGCTCGCCGTGGTGATCACTGGAGCGGCGATGGCAGCCCTGGGACGTTCGGACACGCTTGGTGTCCAGGGCGTTATCGTAATGCTGTTCGCAGGCGGATTGCTCTACGGAGTGCTGTCCTCGTTCTACGAGCCGGAGCCGACGGAGGACCGGGAGGCGTCGTATTACGATGATCCGATCAAAGTCGGCATTGTGCTTTCGATGGCCTGGGCTGTATTCGGCATGTTCATGGGCGTTTGGGTGGCCGCACAGTTCGCGTGGCCCGACCTTGCCTTCGATGCGGCGTGGTCCAGCTTCGGGCGGCTGAGGCCTGCGCACACCTCCGGCGTCATCTTCGGGTTCGGCGGAAATGCCTTAATCGCGACCTCGTTCCACGTCGTCCAGCGCACGTCTCGTGCACGGCTTGCTGGACAGATCAGCCCGTGGTTCGTGCTTCTCGGCTTCAATCTGTTCTGCGTTCTGGCCATTTCCGGCTATCTGCTAGGCGTCACCCAGTCGAAGGAATACGCGGAAGCCGAGTGGTATGCCGACTTGTGGCTGGTGATCGTGTGGGTGACCTACTTCATCCTCTACATCGCTACGATCGCGCGACGGAAGGAGCCGCACATCTACGTCGCCAACTGGTACTTCATGGCGTTCATCCTGGTCGTCGCGATCCTCCACATCGTGAACAACCTCGCCGTTCCCGTCTCATGGGGGCACGCCAAGAGCTACACGATCTGGCCGGGCGTCCAGGATGCGATGGTCCAGTGGTGGTATGGCCACAACGCGGTCGCCTTCTTCCTGACTGCGGGCTTCCTCGGCATGCTCTACTACTACCTGCCCGTCAGGGCGCAGCGACCGATCTTCTCCTATCGCCTGTCGATCCTGAGCTTCTGGGGCATCACCTTCTTCTACATGTGGGCGGGTTCGCACCACCTGCACTACACCGCGCTTCCGCACTGGGTGCAGACGCTCGGCATGACGTTCTCGGTGATGCTGCTCGTGCCGTCCTGGGCTTCAGCAGGCAACGCGCTTCTGACCCTCAATGGTGCATGGCACAAAGTGCGCGACGACGCTACGCTGCGCTTCATGATGGCCGCCGTGGTATTCTATGGCCTTTCGACCTTCGAGGGCTCGTTCCTCGCCATCCGGCCGGTGAACTCGCTGTCTCACTATACCGACTGGACCGTCGGGCACGTTCACGCAGGCGCCCTTGGCTGGGTCGCGCTGATCACCTTCGGCTCGCTTTATACGCTCGTGCCCAGCCTCTGGAAGCGCGAGCGCATGTACTCGGCGACCCTCGTCGAGGTGCACTTCTGGCTGGCGATTGCCGGAACGCTGATTTACGCCTTCGCGATGTGGAATTCAGGCATCATCCAGGGGCTGATGTGGCGGACCTACACGGAAGACGGCGCGCTCGCCTATTCCTTCGTCGACTCGCTGGTGGCGATGTACCCCTATTACATCGCCCGCGCCTTCGGTGGGCTGCTCTTCCTGCTGGGCGCGGTAGTGGGCTGCTATAATATGTGGATGACGGTCCAATCCGCGCCGCTCGCTGCGCCGCGCGAAGCAGACGTGCCCGTAGTCCCGGCGACCATTCCGGGGGAATGACGGATGCCTGAACTCTTCCACCGCAAGCTCGAGCGTTCTGCCATCTGGTTCGTTATCGCAATCATCGCGGCGGCGAGTGTCGGCGGCATCGTCGAGATCGCGCCCCTGTTCACCATCGATGAGACGGTGGAACAAGCTCCGGACATGCGGATGTACACCCCGCTGGAGCTCGCCGGGCGCAACATCTATATCCGCGAGGGCTGCTACGCCTGCCATAGCCAGATGATCCGGACACTCCGGGACGAGGTGGAGCGCTATGGGCCCTACTCGCTCGCCGTAGAGTCCCGGTATGACCGCCCGATGCTCTGGGGGTCCAAGCGGACGGGACCGGATCTCGCCCGTGTCGGCGGCAAGTATTCCGACTTTTGGCACGTCGCGCACCTGACGAACCCTCGTGACGTGGTCCCGGAGTCGAACATGCCCGCCTACCGCTGGTTGGCCCGTACGTCTCTGAAGATTGAAGACCTGCCCTTGCACCTGGCGGCGCAGCGGGCGCTCGGCGTACCCTACACGGGCGAGATGCTGGAGAACGCGGCGCGCGACGCCTATGGCCAGGCGACTCCGGACACGGACTTCGCCGCAGGCGTCACTGAGCGTTACGGCGAGGAGACCCAGGTAAGCGCGTTCGACGGAGTGACGACCGACGTCACCGAGATGGACGCACTGGTGGCCTATCTCCAGGTCCTGGGGCGACTGACGGCAGCAGCGTACGGGAATACCGCGGCCCCTGAAGAAGAGCCGGACCCGGAAGGCTAATGGCGGAGGCTATCGGATGGACCTGGATTATAACGCCGTTGTCGCATTCTCGAAGAGTTGGGGCCTTTTTTACCTGATCGCGTTCGCACTCGGCGTGCTCGTCTATACCTTCTGGCCTTCGAACAGGAAGCGTTTCGACAGGGCCAAGCACAGCATCCTCGACGAGGACGACAAGCCATGGAAGTGAATGAACGGGACCCCGTCACCGGCCGCGCGACCACCGGTCACGAGTGGAACGGCATCAAGGAGTTGGATACCCCGGTCCCGCGCGGCGTGCTCATGTTCCTGATCGTAACCCACGTCTGGGCGATCGCCTGGTGGTTTCTCGTTCCATCCTGGCCGCTGGGAACGACCTATACGAGGGGCCTTCTCGGAATTGACCAAAGACAGACGGTCGAGGCGCGCCTCGTCGAGGCGCGGCGCGATCGGGTGAACTGGATGAATCGCATCGAGACGGAAGGCTACGATGTGATCCTCGCCGACGAGGCGCTGATGCAAACGGTTCGCAGCACCGGACGGCAGCTGTTCGGCGACAACTGCGCGGCATGCCACGGCAGGGACGGCAAAGGCGGAGCGAACTATCCCGACCTTACGGACGACGATTGGCTGTGGGGCGGCGGCCCCGAACTCATCGAGCAGACGATGCGCGTGGGCATCAACACCCGGCACCCGGAAAGCCGCATCGGACAGATGCCGGCTTTCGGGCGCGATGAGATGCTCGACAGCGAACAGGTCCGGACCGTGGCCGCCTACGTCTATTCGCTGACGCACCCCGACTACTCTACCCATGAAAACATCAAGCAGATAGAAGCAGGGCGGGAGGTATTCGTCACGACCTGCGCGACCTGCCACGAGGAGAATGCCAAGGGGAACCGGGATGTCGGCGCTCCAAATCTCACGGACTCGCACTGGATTTATGGTGAAGATCTGGACACGATCATCGCGTCCGTGCACGGCGGACGGCAGGGTCACATGCCGACTTGGGACGAGAGGCTGACGACGGCCGAGATCAAGACGCTCGCGCTCTATGTCCACGATCTTGGAACGCAGCAGCCATGACCACAAAGATATCCCACAGCAAAGCATGGATAGCCTGGGTGCTGGTTCCAGCCGGGTTGCTGATTTTTGCCGGGGCGAACGCGCACCTTGTCTATGTGGCGGTTCAGTCGCAACCGGACTGCGTGGAGCACTTGAAGGCCGGGGGCGAAGGCGAAGGCTACCGCGCGGCGAAGTCAGCGTGCTGAGGAGGAGTGAGATGAGCGAGACCGACAAGTCGTATTGGCTGCTCAGCGAGACCTCGGGCATTGGCGAAACGCGCGACCGGCGCCTCGACCGGGGACTGCCGCTTTTCGAGGGACTCCGCTGGCTCTCTGCGGGCTGGCGGGATTTCTGGATCCGGCCCGCGTCGAGCCTGGCCTATGGGATTGTCGTCTTTCTCCTGTCCCTCGCCTTCGTTTGGACGCTTGTCGGATTCGGTCGTGACTACATTCTGTTTCCGGCGCTTGCCGGGTTCATGATCGTGGCCCCCTTTTTGGCGCTAGGCCTGTATGAAAAGAGCCGGGCGATAGAGGAAGGACGCGCCATCGGCCTCGCCTCGATGCTCCTGGTGCGCCCCACCGGCGGCGCACAGGTCTTCTTCACGGGCCTACTACTGTGTTTGCTCCTGCTTCTGTGGACGCGTGCGGCGGTGCTCCTCTGGGCGCTCTTCTTCGGCGTGACGCCCTTTCCCGGATTCGACCGCGTAGTCGGAGTGCTCTTCGGCACCGCATATGGGTGGGCGATGATTGCGATCGGGACGGCGATAGGAGGCCTCTTCGCGGCCTTCGCTTTCGCCATCAGCGTCTTTGCAGTGCCGATGCTGCTCGACCGGCGCGTGGACGCGCTGACGGCTATGGCTATCAGCGCGAAACTGGTGTGGAACAACCTTCCGCCGATGCTGGCCTGGGGCGCCTTGGTGCTCCTGCTCTTCGCAGTCTGCGTGGTCACAGGGCTTATCGGGATGATCGTCATCTTTCCTCTGCTGGGGCACGCCACCTGGCATGCGTACAGGGCGGTCGCACGTCCAGAGGGGTGAGACCATGAGTTGTTGCGCGCCGGGAGCCGAAGCCGCATTGCTGCTGGCGCCAGGGCGGGAGATTGCCGAGCGCGAAATCGTGCTCGCCAGCCGCGACATGGGGGATGGCGCTTTCCAGACCCAGTTTTCGGTACCGCAAGCGCATTGCGCTGCCTGCATAGCTGCGATCGAAGGCGCGCTGCTAAGTCTCGACGGAATCATCGCGGCACGAGTGAATCTCACGTCCCGACGCGTCGCCGTGAAGTGGAGGAATGAAGGTCGTGTCCCTCCGATGTTCGACGCCCTGAAGGCTGTCGGATACGATGCCTGCCTCGCGGAGACGGAAGACGGCGCATGCGATGCCGAGTTGTCGCGGCTGCTGCGGGCCACAGCCGTGGCGGGATTCGCCGCCATGAACATCATGTTGCTGTCGGTGTCCGTCTGGTCTGGCGCAGATCAGGGAACTCGAAATGCATTTCACTTGATCTCGGCGCTGCTGGCCGTCCCCACCGTCGCCTATTCCGGGCGGATATTCTTCGTTTCGGCGTGGAATTTGGCGATGAAGCGCACCGCCAGCATGGACTTTCCCATCTCAGTCGGAATCCTGCTGGCTCTGGGCTTGAGCCTCTACGACACGTCTGTCGGAGGACCTCACGCCTATTTCGATGCGGTAACGTCGTTGATCTTCTTTCTGCTTGTCGGGCGCACGCTTGACCATGCGATGAGGCGGAAGGCGCGGAACGCCGTCATCGGTCTTGCCCGCTTGATGCCGAGGGGGGCGGCGGTGGTCGGGGCGGACGGAAGCCGCGAGTTCCGCGACCTGACAGAAATCGAGCCGGGCGACATGATATTGGTAGCCCCCGGAGAACGCATTCCGGTGGACGGGACGGTTGTCATGGGCGCGGGCAGCCTCGACGTTTCGGTGGTGAGCGGTGAGTCCAAGCCCGAACGCGCGCAGCCGGGCAGCGCCGTTCTTTCGGGAGCGCTAAGTCTTGATGGCGCGCTCACTGTCCGTGCCGAGCGGCGTGCACGGGATTCCTTCCTCGCCGACGTGGTCAGGCTGATGGAGGCGGCTGAGCACGGCCGCGCCCGCTATCGCCGCATCGCCGACCGCGCGGCCGCGCTCTATTCCCCTGTCATCCATCTGCTGGCGCTTGCGACTTGCGCCGCCTGGATACTGCTTACAGGCGACTGGCATCGATCGGTTACGATTGCGATTTCCGTCCTCATCATCACCTGCCCGTGCGCGCTCGGCCTTGCCGTGCCGATGGTCCAGGTCGTGGCGGCGCGCCGGCTGTTCGATCTCGGCGTCACCCTCAAGGATGGCAGCGCGCTAGAGCGCCTTGCCGAGACCGACACCGTGGTCTTCGACAAGACGGGCACGCTCACGACGGGCGCCGCCCGCGTCGAACGGCACACGGTAGCTCCGCAAGATGTTGTGGCCGCCGCAGCACTCGCCTCCTTTTCCAGGCACCCGGTGGGGCGCGCGGTGGCCGCGATGACAGTCGCAAGAGTGGCTATCGAAGGGTTCCGCGAAGTTGCCGGGTACGGGATCGAAGGGCGCGTTGGCGAAGCGTTTTACAGGCTAGGAAGGAAGGATTGGGTCTCCGCAAGCGTGGCCAACGTCCCGAGTGAGGCCTCCACATGGCTTTCGAAAGACGGAAAGCTTGCGGGTTCATTTGCGATTGCCGACGAAATCCGTCCTGGCGCGACGCGTGCCATCCGAAAGCTAGCTGACCTCGGGTTGGCGACAGAGGTGCTGTCCGGCGATCGAGTGGAGGAGGCTTGCAGGGTGGCGGCTGCGTTGGGAATCCCGGAAATCCGCCACGGTGCGCTTCCCGAGGACAAGGTCGAGCGTCTGGAGGAGCTGGCGCGGTCCGGCCGCCGCATCCTTATGGTTGGAGACGGGCTGAACGATGCCCCCGCGCTCGCCACCGCGCATGTCTCAATGGCGCCCTCGTCGGCGGCAGACATCGGGCGGAATGCTGCCGACCTTGTCTTCCTGGGCACGAGCCTGGAGGCCGTACCACATGCCATAAGAGTCGCCCGGAACGCATCCCGGCTGGTGCGGCAGAACCTCGCCCTTGCCATCGCCTACAACGTTCTGGTCGTGCCCCTCGCTGTGATGGGCCATGTTACGCCCCTTATGGCCGCTGTCGCCATGTCGACGTCATCGATTCTCGTGGTCGGCAACGCATTGCGCCTTCCGGGCGAGCCTCCGCCCGCAGGATCTCCGGCTCTTCGCAGGCTCGACTTGGCGGAGGCGGCATGAACTATCTTGTCTGGCTTGTTCCAATTGCCTTGGGCATGGGCGTCGCGGGTCTCGCGGCGTTCCTGTGGTCGATGCGCAGCGGCCAATATGAAGATCTCGACGGAGCCGCCGAAAGGGTGCTGCTTTCAGACGCCGCGGACGTTCCCCTTCGTCAGTATGGGTGGAAAAGCGAGGCGGCCGCTCATGAGGCTCGCCCCAAGGGCGGGAAGGCGCCGACCGCCGACGGCGTTTTCTCAAGGAGCAGAACGGACGGAAGGGTTTGACAATGTCTCAAGCTGGTGACAGGCCGTACGACTGGGTGGCGGCGTTGGCTTTCTACTCGGGAGCCGCCGTGCTTGTCCCAAGCCTCGCCGCCTTGGTCGTTAGCCTTTTGGCGGTCGCCTTGGCATTGCTATAGCAACGAGATGGCTGTCCTGCGTAGGGCGGCGGCTCCGCGACTGCTGGCCTCTTCAACTGCTGGCCTCTTCAGTTGCATTCGGATGCGGACGGAGTATCCTTAAGTTTGGGCGCTGGATGTTGCTGCGCCTAGTGCTCGGGCGTCCTCGCACGAGCGAAATTGGGGAGTGGCAGGCATGTCCGAGGCAATGCATCCGGCGGCGCCTCATTATCTTCCGCCCTTCATAACGGCCCCTGGCGAGACCGATGTGTTGCTCACAGGGACTGTCATCTTCCTTGTATTGGCCGTTATGGGGATCGGAAGTTTGTACTTCTGGCTCCACTCCTTGCCGGAGCGCATGTCCCACGGCGCCAGCCAGCATCAGTTCCAGTTCGTGGCGGTGCTGTCGCTGCTTGCGCTGTTCACCCACATTCACGCGTTCTGGATTGCCGCACTGTTTCTGGCGCTGATTCCTGTGCCCGACTTCTGGACCCCCCTGGCCAGCATGGCCGACTCGCTCGCCAGAATGGCGACGGGGCGGTCTCGTTCTCCGGCTGCCGCAGCGCCATCGGAGCAAGCGCCCGAGGTGGTTTATCCATTGCCCGTTAGAGTCGAGATCGCACGTCCGCCGGAGCCGAAGGAGACAGCCAGAAACGGTCCTTTTGACGAAGCTGCCAAGGCGCACGCGCCGGCCCCATCCGAACATCAGCGTCAGGGCGTGTCGACGGGAGGACCTGAGCGATGATCGAAGTTATGCTTTGTTCGGTGCTGACCATCCTGCCCGACTTTCTCGTCCGGCGGTTTGTACAGGGAAAGAGGATCGGCCAAGAGATCACGCTCTATTCGATATGGTATGAGCTGCGATACGGAATAACGGCGTGCATAGGCCTGACCATAGTCCTGCTGACGCTCATTCTTTACTATCATCCGTCGACGTCCAGCGCGGTTTCGTTCTTTCGCACCATCCCCATTCTCCCCGAAGGCTCCGGCCGCGTGGAGGAGGTCTATGTGGGACTGAGGGACAAGGTCGAGGCTGGCCAGCGCATCTTCAGGCTTGACAGCTCGGAGCAGGAAGCGGCGCTCGAGACCGCGCGACGGCGCATATCGGAGATAGACGCGGCGCTCGAATTGGCAAAAACCGAGCTGGTAGGGGCCGACGCCCGCATTCAGGAAGCGCAAAGCTCGTACAAACAGGCCTTGGACGAACTCGAAACCAAGACCGAACTTCAACGGCGAAACGCCAGCACGGTCGCGCAGCGCGAGATCGAAAAGCTCGCCAACATCGTGGAAGGGCGGCAGGCCGCCATTTCCGCGGTCATGGCGAGCAAGCAGTCCGTCGAATCGCAGATTTCGTCCGTGCTGCCGGCGCAGAAGAAAAGCGCCGAGGCGGCGCTTGCCCAGGCCCAGGTCGAACTGGACAAGACCGTCGTCTACGCCGGGGTCGCCGGCACTTTGGAGCAATTCACCCTGCGCAAGGGAGACATCGTAAATCCCTTTATGCGGCCCGCCGGCGTTCTCATACCGGCGGAAGCCGGAAGGAAGGCGCTTATAGGGGGCTTCAGCCAGCTCGAAGCCCAGGTCATGAAGGTCGGCATGGTTGCCGAAGCGACTTGTATTTCGATGCCTCTGACGATCATTCCGATGGTGGTCACCGAGGTTCAGGATCTCATCGCGACCGGTCAGGTTCGGGCGTCGGATCAGTTGATCGACGCCCAACAGGTGGTCCGGCCCGGAACGATCACCGTCTTTCTGGAGCCGCTGTTCGCGGGAGGGTTCGATGGCGTGCCTCCAGGCAGCAGTTGCATCGCCAACGCCTACACCAACAATCACGACCGACTTGCCGAGGAAGATTTGGGCACAGCGCACTGGCTGTTCCTGCACGTCATAGATACGGTCGGGCTGGTGCATGCGATCATATTGAGATTCCAGGCGCTCCTTCTTCCGGTGCAAACACTCGTCTTTTCGGGCGGGCATTGAGGAACCGACGCGCCGTCGAACATGCGGCCAAAGGAAATACCGTCAATGTGCACCAAAGTGCGATCTTAAGCTCGCTATGGCCGTTCGTGCTTAAATGGAACGGGATTTGAACCGACATAACGCGGAGCAACAACGACGTCTCAAGGGATCAATGCGGCAAGTCATACGCTTGGCCCGCCGACCTTAGTTGCTCAAGTGTTTTTCCGGCGCAACTTCCCGACCAATCTCCGCCAACTGGCTCGGCCTTGCCTCGCATGGTGATTGTGCCGGCCTGATTGTCGGGGGTTATATAAACGGCAACCCCGTCTGGACCAATTTTGGACAAGTAGTAAGCACGAACGATGCCGCTTAATTCACAACGCACTAAGAAAGGAAAGTCATCGAACGATCCTTCTTGGGCATGTGCTTCAGGGCTATACATGCAGGCAAGCGACGATTGCGCAATGACAGCAAAAACTGTTCCTGTAAATAGCCAACGAGCCTTCATGCGAATATCCTTCCTAGGCCAAATATACACCATTGCCAAATATACACCATTGATTGCCGTTCCTTGACCACCCGGTTCCGAATAAGCTCGATGGCGCTTCGCCACACGTCACCGACACGATCAATGCGAAAGCATTATCGGCAGCCGGACGTCCGACAGGATGCCTTTCGTAGCCCCACCGAGCACGAAATCCCTCAGCCTGGTGTGACCGAACGCTCCCATGATCATCAGGTCGGCGCCGATTTCGATCGCTCGCTCCTGAAGCGACATCTCGACCGGGCAATCCTCGGATACGAATGGCATGGCCTCGGCTGACAGCCCGCGTAGGTTCAGCCCTTGAGCCAAGCGTTGGGCGGCGTCCGTCCCCTGCAGGGACTTCTCGCCCGTCACGGTGAGCACCGTAATCTTGGAAGCGCGGCGCAACACCTGATGTGCATCCGCCACGGCGCGAGCCGCAACACGGCTGCCGTCCCAGGCAATAGCAACGCTGTGCAGCTTCGTGACAGGCTCGACCTCTGGCAGAAGGATCGTCGGCCTTCCCGACCCGAAGATAATGGCCTGCGCGGTCGTCCCGCTCGTGGGGTTGTTCGCCTCCCAGGCGCAGAGAACGAGATCATAGTAACGCGCTTGAATTGCAGCGGTGTCATTCAGCAAGGGAGCGTTCGACGCGACCGCGTCTGTGGTTGAGTCCACGCCTGCCCGTTTCGCTTCCAGCACAACCTTTGCTAGAAACGCTTCGCCGCGATCCCCGCACAGCGCTTCGGCCTCCCGCGTCATTTTGGGGACGTCGACCAGCCTCCGCGACAGCGCATTCGAGATGTTTCGGATCTCTACGTTGATGGCCAACGCATGCAGTTGCGCGCCGAGGGCCGCCGCCATCGCGACCGCCCTGGGCACTACCATTTCAGGGTTGGGTTCGGGATAGGTGATAACAGGAAGCAGGGCTATCGTTTTCACTAGGGGTCTTCCTCTGAATGCAGGGTACGCGACAGCCATCTAGTCCCAAAGCACTCATCCGTGATGTGCATGGGTCCGCTCACTCGCCCGGATCGTTGACCACGGCCCAACTGTCGTCGGGATCGAACGCCGTGATCTTTTCGGCGAGCGCCGCCGTATCGGGTCCCAGGTCCTTTTCGTAGACTGTGCCGTACTGGTTTACGACGAAGGTCATGATGCCTGTGCGGTCGTATTCGGCAGGCATCGCGATCAGCCCAAAGCCGGCGATCATGTTGCCGTTGATGACGTAGTCGTACTGGCCGCCGGCGACGTTCGCGCCTTGGCCGTTCAATATGCGGTAGCGGTATCCGAAATAGCCGTCCTCGGCGGCCGTCGCCAACTCGGCCTGGCTGATCAGCGAACCGAACGGGCTTTCCGGCACGCCGTCGCCGGGTTCCCAGTAGAGCCCGTCATATGTCCCGGGCGTACTGATCAGCTTCTGAGCATATTCGCCGACGCCATCCTCGTCCCAGTCGGTTTCCTTGTAATCCTCCTGGGCGTCGACATAGGCTCGCAGGTTGGCGACGGTGGTCAGCTCGTTCTCGCCGATCCTGCGGTTGATGACTTCTTCCAGCCCGGCGATGGTATCGAACGCCCATTTGCCCTCTGTCTGCACGACAGGGAATGGAAACGGCCATACCTGGTTACCAAGAAGAAGCGAGCGGCGGTCGGATGCCAGTTCCTTGACGGCGATGCCCTTCGCCGCCTCTTCGCGGATTTCCGGAAAGCTCGCCTCCACTTCCTTCGACTTCAGCACTTCGCTGGGCGACAGTCCGAGAAGCGAGGCGACGGCCTCCTTGTCATCTTCCTCCAGCGCTTTGCGGAACGCCCCGACGAGTTCGTCGACTGTTGCGAACGGCGTGGGCGTCTCGCCGATGAAGGCGTCGAAATCCTGCGTGGTGCTGGTCTGTGCTTCCTGGGCGCCGCCGGCCGAAAGTGCGGGAACGCCGAGCGAAAGTGCGAGAGTTGCGGTAATGAGGTATCGGATCATGATCATGTTCCTGAAATAAACCGGATGTCGCACACGATACGGCAGTTGCTACCGGCGTCTCCCCCCGCCTCCGCCTCGCCCGCCTCCGCCCCGATGCATCTGGCGTCCGCCCCCGCCCCGGCTCATCTGGCGCTGGCCGCCACCCCGGCTATAGGCGCCGCGATTCGAATGGTTGGTCGCAACCCTGCCGGGCCGCGGATTTCCCATCGCCGAAGGCTTGCGCGGACGATTGTCGGCGCGCGCAGCCGGCTTTTTCCTGGAGGACTTTTTCTGAGCGACTTTCTTCGCCGCAGGTTTGTTGGCCGCCGGTTTCGCCTTCCTGTGCTGGTCCGAGACGCGTTTTGCATCGGGCAGCTTCGTCCCCGACTTCGGCAGCTTGGCCTGCGGCCGGTCCTTCAAACCTTCGGCGACGTTTTTGCGGACATCCTTGCCCTTGAGGTCATGCGCCCGCGCCTGCTTGCCCCTGCCCGACTCCCGGCGGTCCTTGGCCTTGCTGGCAATGTTGTTGAAGTCCTTGCTCTTCAGGTTCTGCTTGAGCTTGTCGCGGTCGATGTTCGCGTTCTTGAGATTGATCTTGTCGCGGTCGATATTCTTGAGGTCGAGGTCCTTCAGTCTGTCGATGTCGATATTGTCGATGTCGATATTGTCAAAATCGACATCGATGTTGTCGCCGATATCTACGTCGAGATCCACGTCGCCGCCCCAGGTTCCCCAGTCGTCCCAGTCGACCACTGCGGCCCACATCGCACCGGTAGCAAGCGCGGCCCAGTAGGGCGCTGTCGGATAGTAATAGGAGGGGTACGGGTCGTAGACGATCGGGTCGCCTGCTATGACGTAGTCGGGCTCGTACAGCATTTCGGGGGGATAGGTCGGGATATAGACGGTCTGCGGATCGGCAGACCTGATCACGACATTATCGCCTTCGCTGACAACCTGCACCTGCTCCGTCGTCTTCAAGTAGTCCTTGGCGACCGCCTCGTCGCGTAACTGCTGGATGGCGACAAGCAGGTCCTTCTGCTGGTTGGCGGCCGCGGCCCCCAACTGCTCGGTCCACTCGAGATCGTCGTTCATCATCTTCACGATCTCGGGATAATTGAGCAGCGAGATCACGCTGCCATCCCATTTGTCGCTCGGCTCGAGGTCGGGAGACTTCGCCTTTTCGTCGAGAAAGCGGGCCGCCTGCACGATCTGCAACGGATAGAGCGACGCCGCGATGGTGAGCGCGACGAGATCGTCAGGATAAAGCGCGATCGGCGCGGTCAGGACCTTCAGTTCGTCGAGCGTGAGAGGAGCAGGCTCCTCGGTGGCGGCGGCCGGTTCGCTGTCGACCGCCGGTCGGGGAGTGGGCGTGGGCGTTTGTGCGTAGACTGGCGCACCCACCGCCGGCAAAAGCATCAGGAGGGCCGCAAGACCAACTGAAACGAGACCGAACCTGGACCAATGGGTCATCTGGCTGCTCCTGCAGTGACTATCGCCAAGTTATTTCTTTTGCACCGCGTTGAAAGTGTCGACATAGCTCCGCCCAACCGCGCGGACGGCGCGGCCTATATCGTCACAGCCATCGTCCTGGAGATTGGCGAAGGAGACACGCACGCTCCAGTTGGGAGCATCGAAACCCCCGCCGTTGAGCAGCACGATCGAGTGGTCCTCCGCCAGGCGATAGACCAGGTCCAGTGGATGAACGTTCTTCTTCAGCCACGTAACCATTTCCTCGCCTTGGTATTTGCGCAGCCAGAACTCGAAATCGAGGGTTCCGCAGTACGCCGCAGAATTCGCGTTGGGCTGAACATCCAGAGGCGGTCCTTGCGCGTCCGATCTGCATCGGTCGGGCATTCCGGCCGCGCCACCGCTGTCGGAGCCTTCGTGAATATGGCTTGCACTGGAAACCGTTTGCGCGGCATCGATATGGTTTAACCGGTCACACGGGGTGAGCCGTCGCTTCAAGCTCGGAACAGAGCCAAACTCACTGGAAAATTGATGCGCCACAGGAACACCCCTTCAATGGCCCTCAACTCTCTATTGTCAAACTACTTTCTCGCGCAGTTTTTAGACACACCATAATTAAAATAAGCTTTGAATTATCGTCCCTCCGCGCTCGCTCACGTCTGTTGTTAAAATGTAACCATAGTAGTAGTCTACGTCAAAAAAAATCGAGACTTCAATAACATAGCGATGCAGTTGTTCCATGATAACACCTTGAAATAAGGCACGCAAGGGTGTATTGTACGACTTCAAATTAACTGAAATTACAATCAGCGGTTTCATTAGGATAATTATCATACAATTTACCTTAGCGGCGGAAGCAATCGGAGAACTTCTGGCCGCGTCTTCTAGTATTGAACCTGCAACAGGAGGGTATCATGGTTGAATGGGTTCGTGAGCACAGCTTCGCAGCTGTCCTGAAATCGCGACCTTCATGTCTCTAGCCATTTGCTATTATTTCTGCCCCTTTATGGATGAAGATCTCGGCTTAGGAGCGGTGACAGCGACCCCCATTGCAGCCGTCATCGTTGGGCAGCTTGGGATCACGATTTCTCCGTCGCTGAAGGCGCTGCTGGCAGGACTGGTTGTCGGGCATCTGCGTATGCGCTTCCCTCTCTTTGGTGGGGCCGGGACTGTACCTCGGGCACTACCTGCTCCGTATGAACCCCATACTGCTCCTCGGGGGACTGGCTGGGGCGCAGACCATGACCGCCGGCATGGCGGCGGTGCAGGACCGCTCGGGTAGTCCGGTTGCCGTCCTTGGCTATACGCCGGCGGTTCCGATCGGCCACATCCTGCTCACAACCTGGGGGACCGTGATCGTGGGCGTGATGGCGAACTGAAATCCGACCTGAGAAAGGGACTTCGGTGGCAGTAGGATTACCCGGCAAGCCCCGATCGCGGCAGTTGAGACGCAGCTTCTTTTATGCGCTCGTGCAGCAGCTTCGCGTGGTCTGGCCGATCTTCTCCGGCATCCTTCTCGCCATGGCGGGATGCGGGCTGATCATCGGGCGTATTGAAAATTGGCGCGTCGACGAAGCTCTGTACTTCACCTTCGTGACGGGTCTTACGATCGGCTACGGCGATTTCTCGCCGCAGCACCTTCTGACGCGGTTACTGTCGATAGCAATCGGTTTTGCCGGCATAGTGATGACAGGCCTCGTTGCGGCGGTCGCCGTGGAGGCGCTGAGGGCGGCTGACCGCAATCTCCTGAACGAGGCTGGAAATGGGCCCCTTGATCAAAGAGATCCGTAGCAACGTCGTTCTCTGGCTTTTGGCGTTTGTTCCGGTGGTATTCGTCGTCCGGCAATTGGAGCCGGAAGCGCACACGCTGCTCTTTGTACTCTCTGTGCTGGCGATTGTGCCGCTGGCCACTCTGCTGAGTGCGGCTACCGAGTCGGTCGCGTCCAAGACGGGCGATACGGTCGGCGGGCTGCTGAATGCCACGTTGGGAAACCTGACGGAACTGGTCATTGCGCTGGCTGCGCTGCAAGCCGGCCAGTACACGTTGGTGAAGGCTTCTATCGCCGGAGCAATCGTCGTCAATACTCTGTTCATGTTGGGCGCCTCGTTCCTGCTAGGCGGTATCAAGTATCATGTGCAGGAGTACAACAGGGTCAGCGCCAGGCTGCAAACCAGCCTGCTGTTCCTCGCTACGATCGCGATGGTGACCCCGTCCATGGTGGCGCAAGTCGATTCTGTTGTCACGTCCGCGTTCACGCAGAAGCTGAGCGTTGGATTGTCGGTGCTGCTCATCGGCGCCTACGCGATGGGCCTGGTCTTCTCGCTGAAGACCCATAGAGAACTTTTCAGCGGCACGGCCCATGCGGAAGACGGCGAAGCGTGGCCGATGGGCCTGGCTCTCGGAACGTTGGCAGGGGTGACAGTGCTTGTTGCGCTGGTAAGCGAAGTGTTCGTCGAGTCGGTGCAGGAGGCTGCGGTCGCGTTCGGCATGACGCCGGCCTTCGTGGGGTTCATCGTCGTTGCTTTGGTGGGCGGTTCCGCCGAGATGGCGGCGGCGTTTGCCGGCGCACGGAGGAATCGGCTGGACCTGAGCGTGGGCATTGCGCTTGGGGCCGCGTCACAAATCGCGCTGTTCGTCGCCCCGATGATGGTGCTCCTCAGCTATGTCATTGGCCCTGCTCCGATGGACCTTCTGTTCTGGCCGGGCGCGGTCGTCATGGTGCTTATTGCCACGATAACGGCGTTCCTGATGACCAATGGCGGACGTTCCGCATGGTTCGTCGGAGTGCTGCTGCTGATGGTCTATCTGATCTTCGCCATGACGATCTACCTTCTACCGCCGCAAATCTAGGCAGGTAGGCGGGCCGTGGTTCCGTCAGGGCGAATACCAGAGGTGAACACCAAGGATGGGCTGACCGCAGGTTTGGGCGCGCCAGGAGCGGACTTGGAGAACATGACGTGAGAAAGATAGGCGAGCGGCGTTGGGAGGGCAGATAATGGATTCGGACGGTTCGCGTCCCCTCGTCCATCCTCGTCAGGATCTCACCCGCGTGACGCTGGCGGTGCTGTTCATCGGCAGTCTTCTCATCGCCAGCGTCTGGGTGATGCAGCCGTTTCTGCCGGCGATCGTATGGGCCACGACGTTGGTGCTTGCCACCTGGCCGCTCATGCTCTGGTTGCAGCGCCATACCGGCAACCGCCGCGGCCTTGCCGTCCTGATCATGACGCTGACCTTGCTGCTGCTTGTGATCGTGCCCTTCTGGCTGGCGCTCAGCACGGTCATCGCGAACATCGACAAGCTTGGCGACCTGGTCCGGACTATCCTGTCGATGCGACTGCCACCGCCACCCAGCTGGCTGGAGGGAGTGCCCCTGGTTGGAGCACGCGCTGCCGAAGCATGGCAGAAACTGAACTCGGCGGGCGTTCAGGAACTGGTCCAAAGACTGACCCCTTATGCCGGAACGCTGACCTACTGGTTCGCGTCAGCCACCGGAAGTTTGGGTGGCATGTTCATACATTTCCTGCTGACGACCGCGATTGCCGCGATCATGTATTCGGGCGGTGAACGGGCCGCCGCCACCGCAATTCTCTTCGGTCGCCGGCTGGGCGGCGTTCGTGGAGAGACCGCGGTAAAGCTGGCCGGCCAGGCGATCCGAAGTGTGGCCTTAGGCGTAGTGGTTACCGCCGTTGCGCAAAGCGCTGTAGCGGGTATCGGGCTGGCCGTAGCCGGCGTGCCCTATGCCGCCGTGCTCATGGCATTGATCTTCATTTTGTGTCTGATCCAGCTCGGTCCGGTCCTGGTAATGGCTCCGGCAGTGATCTGGATGTATTATTCGGGCGACACGCTTTGGGCGACGGTGTTGCTGGCCTTTACCATCGTCGCCGCGACAATGGATCAATTTATTCGCCCTGTTCTCATCCGCAGAGGCGCCGACTTGCCTATGCTGCTTATCCTGGCCGGGGTCATCGGCGGCCTGGTAGCGTTTGGCATACTGGGCATTTTCATCGGCCCGACGGTTCTGGCGGTCGCCTACACGCTGCTCAATGCGTGGATGGCGGATGGCGACGACAGAGAACCTCCCGGGGAAACGCCATAAAGCCGGCTACGCGTGCTAGGAAATATCCTACCCAAATGGCTGTGTAGTCGCATGAAGCAGTCGCTAGCGATTCCGCCTCGAAAAGTCTGGAACGGTGAAGGTTTTTCGATGCGGGCCGCGGCGTGACGGTGGCGGCTGGGCCTGTGTCGGCCCGCGTTGAAAAACCTCCCAAGGAGGAGGCCGCGGGGGCTGGGTGGAGCCTATGGGGAAAGCGTGCGGCTGCGGTTGGTCAAGGTGGCTATTGGTGGGAGCGTCAGCTGCAAAAGGATTGCCCGAAAGGCTTGCGATGACACGATCGGGATTGGGTGGCAGGTCTTCGGTAGGCTCGCATCGGCGATTTTGCAGTGTGCTGCGTTGCCTGACGCAAACCGGCGCCACCCCGGAACGCATCGCAGATCCGGGCCGGCCTTGGCTGATGTGACATGCATTTCGTCATGCGGCGTCCTTTCGGGGTGGCGCGCGGGATTTGGGTTGCTGGCCACGGTGGAATATCTCGACGATGCGCATCGGGCCGCCGCAGTCCGGGCATGGCTCCCTCAGGGTGAGCGGGGTGATCTCGGCGCTTGGCGCTTCATCCTGCAATGGGGCTTCCGCCCCGAGCAGTTTCCTGATCTTCGCGACGTTGGCCTTGCGGCCTGCTCCGGCCAGCAGGCCGTAATGGCGGATGCGGTGGAATCCGTCGGGAAGCACGTGGATCAGGAAGCGGCGGATGAACTCGTCGGTGGCCAGCCGCATGACCTTCTGACGGTCACGGTTCTTGATCCGGTAATCCTTCCAGCGGAAGGTGACAGTCTCGGCATCGGCGCTGATCAGGCGGCTGTTCGAGATCGCCACGCGATGGGTGTAACGGCTGAGATAGGCCAGCACAGCCTCGGGACCGCCGAACGGGGGCTTGGCGTAGACGACCCATTCGGATTTGCGTAGCGGCGCGAGCCAGGCGGCGAAGGTGTCGGCCTGTGCAAGCCCGGCCAGATCACCGAAGAAGGCCAGATCGCCTGATCGATGCAGCGCCATCGGACCTTCCAGAAAGAGACGTCGGAACAGCCGGGACAGGACCCGCACGGACAGAAAGAACCCGGGGCGGCAGCCGATCCACCGCGTGCCATCCGGCGACAGTCCACCCCCGGGCACGATGATGTGGACATGAGGGTGATGCGTCAGCGCCGATCCCCATGTGTGCAGCACGCTGGTCATGCCGATCCGTGCGCCGAGGCGCTTGGGATCGGCCGCGATCGTGGTCAGCGTCTCGGCCGATGCCCGAAACAGCAGGTCATAGACAGCCTTCTTGTTCCAGTAGGCGATCTGCGCGATTCGGCAGGCAGGGTGAAAGCCACCTGGAAAACTCCACGGGCAGCAGATCTTCGGCACGGGCGGCCATCCAATCCCGCGCCGCAGGTCCCTGGCACTCACATGAGGAGTTTGAGGTCAAGAGAGCATTGAGGTGACATTCCCCTTCCTGTTTAACTGGATCCATGGTCTGAGCCCGATAAGGATACCACCTCGTTTCCAAGGGGGATCGTCCTTATGATGAACCGGTCGCCGACGTTGATCGGGCTGTCTCAAAGCAGATGAGGTGGATGGCTCCCGCTCCCGGCATCTGAGTGCCACAGTGGGTTTGCTGTCAGGCAACCCGAGCAAAGGAGCCATCCGCCATGAATGTTGCCACCGTGGGCCTTGATCTGGCCAAGCGCATTTTTCAGGTTCATGCCGTCGACGCGTCTAGGGGCGTTGTCGTGCGCAAGGCCCTGCGGCGTTCGCAGGTCCTGCCGTTCTTCGCCAAGCTACCGCGCTGCCTGATCGGGATCGAGGCCTGCGGGACGTCACATCACTGGGCTCGAGAACTGACGGAGCTCGGCCATGAGGTCCGTTTGATGCCGCCGAGCTACGTGAAGCCTTATGTGAAGCGCGGCAAGAATGATGCGGTGGACGCGCAAGCGATCTGCGAAGCGGTGACACGCCCGACCATGCGCTTCGTGGCGATGAAGTCGGCCGAGCAACAGACGGCCCTGTCGCTTCACCGCACACGCAATCTTCTGGTCAAGCAGCGCACGCAACTCGTGAACATGATCCGCGGCTTGTTGGCTGAGTTCGGCATCGACATTCCCCAAGGTTTGGAGCGGGCGCTCAGGCTGGCGCGCCAGATCGCTGCGAAGGAAGCGACGCCGGAAGTGCCGGCAATGGCAACGCAGGTTCTCGGTCTCCTGTGCGGGCAGGTGCTCGACACCCATGTTCGTCTCCAGGCAATCGACCGTTCGATCAGTGCTCTCCAACGAACCGACGATGTCGCACGACGCTTGTCGACGATCCCCGGTATCGGTCCAGTAGGGGCTACAGCATTGGCCGCATCCGTTGCCGATCCGGGGCAGTTCCGCTCGGGTCGAGAGTTCGCCGCCTGGCTCGGGCTGACACCTTCCCAGAACTCGAGCGGCGGCAAGGATCGGCTCGGCCGCATCACCAAGATGGGCGACCGGTATCTGAGAAAGCTCCTGGTGGTCGGCGCGACATCGTTGATCCGTCGGGCGAGATACAAACCGGAGAACAGCGGATCCTCGGCTTGTCGCGTTGCTCGCCAGGAAACCCGTGCGCTTGGCGAGTGTGGCCGTGGCGAACAAGATGGCCCGTGTGGTCTGGGCGATCATGCTACGCGGCGAGACCTATCAAGCTCGCCATGCCGCGAACCTTGCGGCGTAAGGTTGCGAAGAAGACGATATTTTAAGGACAGAGAACAGTTCGAGCCGATCGATCGGCTCCATGAGGTTGTGAGAGCGACGCGACGTGATGGCGAGACCGGTCAGGCCGGGAACAGGGACAACCCGTCGAATGTCCGAGGCATCATAGCCTGATAAGCAGATTGGGACCCAGTTCGCCGACCCCATCAGGGCCAGCAGTCTCGAATGGCTGCATCAACAGGCCGGACAGAAGACTGCACCCGACCAACGCGCCATAATGTCGAATTGCCCCTTGCATCGCGGGAGCCATCCACAGAGGACATTCAATTCCAGGACCGACTCCGACATTTGCAGTTGCCGGTTGTTCAGTGCCGCAACGGAGCTTATCGGATCACGGACGCTGCCATCGTCGTTGTTAGCGAGTTACATCCGTTGTCTGCAGAGCAAGATGGTGGCTGACGACCGGCGGGAGTGATCCTTTGTGAAATTTCATGGCCTCGCGCTGCACGTCGGCATCGGCCTTTGAGACCCGCTTGTGCTGGCGAAGATGTTCGGCCCAGGACTCGACCATGAACCACTCGAGGATCCGTTCGGGGTCGGCCGCGTCTTCGGTCACGCCCCAGGAGAAGGCGCCGTCGCGCCGACGTTCTTCCGCCAGCCGTCCAAGCAGGCCGAGGAATTCCCGCTGGTCCTTCTTCTCGATGCGATACTCGATCAAGATCAGCACCGGTCCTCGGTCATGCGCGACCGGTTCGGCGGTCAGCGGTTCCGGCCAGTGGTTCGAGGCGACCAAGTCTTCTTCGCCTGCGGGCAGCTTGATGCGGTGTAAGGCGACGGCGACCAGGGCGAGGCCGACCCCAGCTGCGATGAGGGTCGCCGAAATATCGACCTCCTGCGCGACAAGTCCCCAGACTAGGCTGCCGCCGGTCATGGCGCCATTGAATACGGTAAGATAGACAGCGAGCCCGCGCCCCCGGACCCAGTTGGGCAAGATCGCCTGCGCCACGCCGTTCAGCGTTGTCAACGCGACGATCCAGGCCACGCCGAACAGCAGCAAGGCCAGGACCGCCGCCCATTGCGGAGGCGCGAAGGCTAGCGCGGCCATGACGATAGCGGCGGTGACCGATGCACCAAGCATCAACGCGTCGGAGTCGAAACGTTGCCTGACCCGCGGCAGAACGACCGCGCCGACAATGGCGCCGGCGCCGACGGCGCCAAGCAGGATGCCGTAGAAGCTTGCATCGCCGCCCAAAAGGTTTCTGGCGACCAGCGGCAGCAGCGCCCAGACAGCACTGGCAAAGGCGAAGAACAGCAATGCGCGGAACAGTACGACATGCAAAGAGCGGCTGGCGCGGGCGTAGCGCAGGCCAGCCCGGAAAGCTCCAAAGAAATGTTCTGACAGGGCATCGTCGGCATCGGCGGGCCGGCGCCACCACACAAGCGCAGCGATGACGAACAGACAGCTCAGCACATTGACGCCATAGGCAAGTGCTGCACCAAACGCGGCAAGCAGCAGGCCGCCGGCCGCGGGGCCGATAGAGCGCGCGATATTGATGCCGAGCGAGTTCAGCGCCACGGCACTTTTGAGTTCCGGCCTTGGCACCAGTTCGGGAACGATTGACTGCCAAGTCGGTCCCATCAGTGCCGCACCTATGCCACCAATGAAGGTGAGCCCAATCAGCGAACTCACCGTCAGCAGGCCAAACTGCGACATCATCATTAGCGCCGCGCTCACCAGGGCCAGCAGCAGCTGAATGGCAAGGAGGAATTTTCTGCGATCGAGGATGTCCGACATCACCCCGGCTGGGATGGCGAGCATGAAGATCGGCAACGTGCCTGCCGCCTGCACCATCGCAACCGCCGCGGGCGAATCCGACAGGTCGGTGACGAGCCACGAACTGGTGACATCGCGCATGAAGCTGCCAGTATTGCCGAGCACGGTTGCCGCCCACAGCACGGCAAAGACGGGCTGGCGCAACGGTGCGAAAGCGCCGGAGGAGACAGAGGGATTGGGCCGCGCGGGTGCCGGTTCTTCTGTTTGGTTGCTCAACTTACGCGAGCCTCACAGATCCGTCGATCAAGCGCCCATGGCCCTCATTCATCTTTGTTGAGGTCGTGCCAGGCCACGAGCAGGAAGCCGCCCACGAGGCCGAGATGCTCGAAAAAGGCATTTGCGGCCATGAAGCGTTCCTGGCCGACAGGCAGTTTCCAGAAGCGAAGGGCGATGAACGTAGCCATCAGCGTGAACGCCGCCAAACCCAATGCACCGATCCAACGGTAGAAGCCTGTGAGGATCATGGCCGCCGCGCCGATTTCGAACAAGATGACCGCGATCGCGAACAAGGCTGCGGGTTCGAGGCCAAAATGCTGCATCTCGGCAATGGCGCCCGAAAAGTCCGTTGCCTTGTTGAACCCGCCTTGCAGATAGGCGGCGCACAAGCCAAGGAGTGCAATCCAGTACAGGGCGGACGAGCCAAATACAGGCCGGAACACCGCGGCAAGTCTAGTTTCCAGGTCTTTGAGAAAATCCATCTTTGTCTTGTCCCCACTTCGTAGATCCGGGCCATTCAAAGCCGGCTCAAACAGCCCAGCAGGCACAGCCCAGCGCACCCCAAAACGACTTCAAGTCTGAAGCGGGCGCGTTCGACCCCCACGCCGCGGCGTGGGCGTGACCGTGCACGTTGCACGACCGTGCACAGCCGCAGGCCGTGGCGGCGAGGGCGTATTTCTGCATGCCGCCGGCATCGGCCCGCTTCTGATAGCCGCCGTAGCTCCTGACCGGCGACCAGTCGGGCATCGGCGCCGGTAAGGGCGGAGCGAGGTCCTTGAAGTCGCCGTCTGCGTAGACAGGCGTGCCGCCGAGCAGGGTCAGCACCGAGGTGATGTCCTGAATTGCGTCTTCCGGCACGGAGAAATAGTCGTCGGAAAGGACCGCCAGGTCGGCGAGTTGCCCTGCCTTGATCTGCCCTTTCTTGTCCAGTTCGGTTGAGAACCAGGTGTTGGCTTGCGCCCAGAGACGAAGCGCCTCCTCGCGATCGAGGCGGTTCGCGCTCGGATAGAGCGACAGGCCGCCCAACGTCTTGCCCGTCACGAGCCAGGACAGCGAGACCCAGGGATTGTAGGAAGCCACCCGCGTGGCGTCGGTGCCGGCTCCCACAGGGACGCCCGCCGCGAGCATCCGGCGGATGGGCGGCGTGTGCTCCGCGGCCTTATTGCCGTAACGCTCGACGAAATACTCACCTTGGAAGGCCATGCGATGCTGCACGGCGATTCCGCCGCCAAGTGCCGCGATACGGTCGATGTTGCGATCCGAAATCGTCTCGCAGTGATCAAACAACCAATGCAGGCCCTCGAAAGGAACGTCTTTGTTCACCTTCTCGAACACATTGAGCGCTCGGGAAATTGTCTCGTCGTAGGTGGCATGCAGCCGCCACGGCCAGCGGTTTTCGGCCAGGAGCCTGACGACCGGCGCGAGATCGCTCTCCATGTTCGCAGGCATGTCCGGCCGCTCGACGCGGAAATCCTCGAAATCGGCCGCGCTGTAGACCAACATCTCGCCGGCGCCATTGTGGCGGTAGGTGTCATCGCCTTGTCCCGGCTTGACCTGCCCAGACCAGCTTTGGAAATCGGCGAGCTCTTCCTTCGGCTTCTGCGTGAAGAGATTGTAGGCGATCCGGATGGTCAACAGGCCTTCGCCATGCAGTTCCTCAACGATCTTGTAATCGTCTGGATAGTTCTGGAAACCGCCGCCGGCATCGATCACACTCGTCACGCCAAGACGGTTGACCTCGCGCATGAAATGGCGCGTCGAGTTCTTCTGGTATTCCGGTGGCTGCTTCGGGCCCTTGGCCAGCGTGCCGTAGAGGATCGCGGCGTTGGGCTGCGCCAAGAGTAGGCCGGTCGGATTGCCGTTGGCGTCACGCACGATTTCGCCCCCTGGCGGGTTCGGCGTCTCCTTGGTGTACCCCACGACCCGCAATGCAGCGGCATTGAGCAAGGCGCGATCATAGAGGTGCAAGATGAAGACGGGCGTATCGGGAGCGACAGTATTCAGTTCGTCGATCGTCGGCAGCCGCTTCTCGACGAACTGATGCTCGGTGAAGCCGCCGACAACACGCACCCATTGCGGCGGGGGCGTGCGATGAACCTGCTCCTTGAGCATGCGCATGGCGTCTGCCAGTGAGGGCACGCCGTCCCAGCGCAATTCCATGTTGTAGTTCAGCCCGCCGCGAATGATGTGCATGTGGCTGTCGATCAGGCCGGGGATCGCACGACGTCCGCCAAGGTCGATCACCTGTGCATCCGGACGGACAAGCGCTCGCATGTCCTGCTCGGTTCCTACCCCTACGAACTTGCCGTCCGCGATCGCCACGGCGTCGGGGTTTGGATTGGCGCTATCGAGCGTCGAAAAGCGGCCGTTGACCAGGATGAGATCTGCTTTCATCGAAGACTCCGTCTGAGCGGATGAACGACGGGCGGCTCCGCCAATCAAGGCTGAGGCACCGAGCGCTGCGGCTCCGGCATTGAGGGTTCGGCGGGTCAGGCTCATGACAGCGTGTCCGCCTGGTGTACCGACGATGAGGGCCGCGAGGGCAACTCGCCGAGCACATGGGGCGCGCACTCGGAGGAAAGCCAGGATGTCGTCACGGGATCGCCGGAAAGCAGCCTCTTGGCGATCGGCACCACCTGCTCGCCGATCAGGATGCCGAGGAGCCCGACCAGGGCCACGATCGGTGGCGCGGGAGATCGGACGTTGAGGAGCGCGTAGATCACACCGACCAGAATGCCGGCGGAAAGCAAAATCAAATAGAGCTTCATGTCATTCACCCCTCGCTTGCTTGAGGCGGCATCCGGCAGGATACCGAACGGGTATTTGGTTCGCTTAGCCCGCCTCGCTGGCGTGCTCGCCAAGCATGGACTTGGCGTAGATGATGCCGAGTCCGTAAGCGCCGCCGAATTGCTTTGCGATGCCCGTGGTGAGTTCGTAGGTTTCGCCTCGGGCCCAATCGCGTTGCAGTTCCAGCAGATACTGGAGCGAGGTCATCGGCCGGGCGCCCGCCTGGACCATGCGGTCCATCGCGCGGTTGTGCGCCTCAGCAGAAACGTCGCCGCAGGCGTCGGAAATCACATACACCTCGAAGCCCTGTTCGAGCGCAGACAGCGTGGGTCCGACGATACATACTGAGGTCCACAGGCCGGCGATGACTAAACGCCCTTTGCCGATCTCATTGACGCGTTTGATGACGGCGGCGTCCTCCCAGGTATTCATCGAGGTACGGTCGAGCATTGCCTGACCTTTGAATGCATCCACGATCTCGCCGAACATTGGCCCGGAGAAACTCTTCTCCGCGACGGTGGTGAGAATAGTTGAGACGCCGAAGCCGGCGGCCCCATGAGCGACCAGGGCCGCGTTGTTTCTGAGCGTAACGGCATCGATCGAATGCGTCGCGAATGCCATCTGGGACTGGAAGTCGATCAGGATCAGAGTGTGGTCGTTGGGTGAGATCAGGCCTTTGCCTGGGGTCGGGGTGGCTTTCGGCATGGGTCAGTGCTCCTCCCTAAAGGATTTTTCCGGGCTGCTTAGGAACGCAGAGGCAGCGATGGCAGCCCACCGCCGCGACCAGCGGCTTAGATGATGCTGTCAGCCAGGGTTGCTTTGGCGAGCGGCACCGGCTCAAGCGGGATATTCCGTCCCTTGAGCGGCACACCCACGATTACGACTTCCACATCGCCCGCGCCGCTGAACTTCTGGCGCACTTCCTCGGACAACGCCAGTTGCATGATGACGTTGCGATCGAGCCCGCGCACGCCGCCTCGCTGCACGGGAAGTATAGTGAACGTGCCCCCGTAGGAGGCATTTTTGGGATCTTTCCGTGAGCGCAGGAAGACACGACAGCACAGTGGATGGATCACCACATTCGATCGCTCGAACCGCAATACCCGCGGTATGCGCGTGGCGCTCTTGAAGCTGCCTTCCACCGCCAATGTGACTCCGGTTCCGTCTTTCAACACGGGATCGGGCAGCTTGCGCGGCTGGATTGCATATTCGTCGAAGACATAGCCAAGCTTTCGTGTATCAAGCAGATCCTTTACCGCGATCGTCTCCAGATGACCCTTCTCGTTGACGATCTGGTAGCTACGCGTTCTCCAAGCTTCCTCGCTCGGATCTCCCGCTGCGCCCCGCGTGGACCGCCATAACTCCCACATACGATCCACGTTGCCGTGATGTGCACTGAACAGCGGCTCGAAACCGGCAGTGGCAAACATGCCCATGTTGCCGCCCACCCAGTTGTGCACATTGTTGTGGAAACTCTGCTCTAGGTTGCCTTCGATCATGTCGCCACTGGCGTTGTCGTAAGGGTACCCCCCGAACGCGTAAAACGACTCCAGCGAGAGGGCGCCTTCGACATCTAGAAAGTCGTCGGGCAACTCGTCGTCGGGGCTCATTTCCCGCGTCGTATCGAAGAGTGGATTGTCGTTGCCCCAATACGCGGCTGGAATGCGGCGGTGGCGCGTAGCGTCCCAGTATGGAAGCGCGAACTGCGGCTCCTTCAGCGCATCGCGCATCACGCGCTCGAGCGACCACAGGAACACGCGATGCCAGGTAAGGAAGTCCCATCCCCAATGCACCTGCAGGTCAGGGCTTACCGACGAGCAGAACAGCGCGTGCTGCACGGACAAGGCATCCCAACCAGTGGGGTCAAGCGGACTACGCACACTTCGCTTGCGTAGCATGCCCACCCCGTCCCTCAACAGTTGGACGTAAGGATCGTTGGCGGCCAACCCGCCGATGCTTCGACGCACCGGAATACCTTGGGGCGCTGTCGCGGCCGACGTCCATTGGGTCGCTCCGAGCGAGCCGAGCGCAATGCCGGACACTGCAGCGGCGGCGCCTGCGAGCAAGCGGCGACGCCCAACGTCGCTCAGAGATGTTTCGGCAAGTGCAGCTGCTGGACTCTTGTCATCAGGTGCCATGTCACTTCTCCGTCGTCTTCTAGCAGCTGGCAAGCGTCCACACTTGCGACCACCACCGAAGGGATCGGCTTACGCTGCGGCACAATACTCTTTATAAGGGCCGGCCGCATAGACGAGGCCGCCGCCTTCCGCCGAGTGCTCGAGTGCCTTAATCAGCGCGAGAAAGCTACGTTAGACGGAGACGGGAGCGGGAGGTAATTTACGTCGATGCACGTGTAGATCCCGGAGATCGACGGCCTGGCCGCACATCGGACGGGCATAGAAGCACATGGGACAGGCATAGAAATGGTCGATCTCGCTCACAGGTTCCTCGCCGTGCCGGCGCCCTGTGATCCGGGGTCCGAGATCTGACAGTTTCGTCGGAAGCGAAAGAAGAAGCCCCTGTGAAAAGGCGATTATATTATTTGACAGACCTTGATACGATCGGGCAGCTAGCGCTAATCGCGATCCTTCTTGTCTCTTTTGGCCTGCTCTTCTCGGGCGGTGGCATGGCGCTTCCCGTCGATGGCCAACGTCCTATAGAAGGACTTGTCCTTCTTGGCCTGCCCTCGCTGGGTGAGGGCGTGGGTTTGGTGCCTATGCCCGAACGTCGCCTTGAACCACGTTATGATGTTGTCCAGCATTGGAACCCTCTATCGGCCAGGATACTAGCGACTGTTGATCGCCATGGCGAGAAGGTAGCGCGGAACGTTGCCCGACGAATGGCCTGGAAACCGGGTGCGGCGGCTTGTTGGAGTCGTCGCGCGCGGTCGCTGTCGATGTCGCCGATCTTGAGATTGCAGACCTCTGACGCCCTCAGCCCGGCTCCATAAGAGATGCTGAGTGCCGCGCGATACTTCAGGCCCGGCCCCGGGGCCGCCATCAGCAGGTTGGAAACCTCCTCGATTCTCAAGACCACGGGCAACTTCTGCGGCTGGCGGCGAAACTGCATATGCCGCTTCAGGTCCTCGCGGCCGCAGGTGATGCCGATAAAGAACCGCAGCGCCACGATGCGGGCGTTGAAGGTGGGCGGGGTAATCCCCGCATTGGCCATGTGCAACTGGTAGGCGCGCAGGTCATCCGGCGTCGCCGTGTCCGGAGATCGCTTTAGAAACCTGGCGAAATCCTTGATGGCTCGGATATGAGCCTGCTGGGATTTGTCGCCCATCCCGCGGATGCGCATGTCTTCGATCGTCCGCTCGCGCAGCGGGGTGGTCCTCTCCTCTGTCATGGGAACCTTCTGTCTGATGATTGAGAACACCCCAATCGTCAGCCAGGACCGCAAACCCACAAATGCACGGCGTTCAGATCATTGCTGCACCCTCACCACGGGCGCCATTGCCGCGCGAGCGGCTTGGTCCAAGGGTCAATTCTTCCGGTCTGCGAACAGGAAGGACGCGCCATTTCTTGACATTCCCGGCGCTTTCCGAAGCTGACCTTCGCGCAAGGGCTCGAGCCGACCCGCTCCAGTCGTTCGAACTCGAGCGCCCAACGGCGCAAGTCGACCAAAACGTGCAATCCACGGGCCTCTAAATCGCGTTAGCCAATAATTGCGAAGGCTAGTAGAAATGGGCCCTGGAGGTACCAGCACAGCCATGGGCGAGGAGTATGTTGAGCGTCGGCTGGCAGCCATACTGGCTGCCGACGTCGTTGGCTACAGCCGGCTGATGGAGGCAAATGAAGAGCGCACTTTGGAAGCGCTCCGCCAGCATCGCCGTGAGTTCTTCGATCCTACCGTCGCCAAGCACGGTGGGCGCATCTTCAAGGTGATGGGCGACGGCTTTCTGGTCGAGTTCGGCAGCGTCCTCAACGCAGCGCGCTGTGCTGTTGAAATCCAGCGCGGCATGCTCGAGCGCAATGCCGGCGTCCCCGAGGACCGGCACATCAAATTCCGCATCGGCATCCATCTGGACGACATTATCGTCGACGGCGAGGACTTTTATGGCGATGGCGTCAACTTGGCGGCACGGCTCGAAGGTCTTGCCCGCCCGGGCGGGATTGCCTGCTCGGCGGTGGTGCGCAACCAGGTCGGCCACAAGCTCGAATTGGAATTCGTCGACCAGGGTCAGAAGACCGTCAAGAACATCGTCCAGCCCGTGCATGTCTATTTTGTCAATCTTGCGAGCCCACCTGCGGATGGCGCCCCCCGGGCCGCGACGGACAGTCAGTCACGGATGCGCTCCGACAAGCCGTCGGTGGCGATCCTCCCCTTTACCAACATGAGCAACGACCCTGAGCAGGAATTCTTCAGCGACGGCATCACTGAGGACATCATCACCGACCTCTCGAAGGTTTCGGGCCTGTTCGTGCTCGGCCGCAACACGGTATTCACCTACAAGGGCAAGGCCGTCGACCTGGAAGGCATCGCCAAGCAACTGGGCGTTGCGTATCTGGTCGAGGGTAGCGTCCGCAAGGCCGGAAACCGTGTCAGGATCAACGCCCAGTTGATCGACGGCTCGACCGGCGGCCACCTGTGGGCGGACCGCTTCGACCGCGACCTCTCTGACATCTTCGCTGTTCAGGACGAGATCACCCACGCCATCGTCGAGCAACTCAAGGTCAAGCTTCTGCCGCAGGAGAAGAAAACAATCGAGCAGTCGCCGACCGACAGCGTCGAGGCCTACACTCATTATCTGAGAGGCCGCCAAATCTTTCACTCAGGGACAAGATCGTCGCTGACGCTTGCGCGACGAATGTTCGCAAGAGCTGTCGAATTGGACCCGCGCTATGCCCGTGCTTATGCCGGCATCGCCGAGTGCGATTCGCGTCTCTATTCCAAGCACGGCGTCAGGATGCCCGTCGATGAAATCCTGGCGACCATTGACAACGCCCTGGCAATAGACCCGAATCTAGCTGAGGCTCATGCCGCGCGCGGCTATGCCCTGATGGTAGCCGACCGCCGCGCCGAGGCGCCCTCCGCTTTCCAGCGGGCGCTTGCCCTCGACCCCAATTGCCATGAAGCGCATTATCATTATGCGGACTTCTGTGTGACCGCAGGTGACTTCCAGAGGGCTGCGGAGCACTACATTCGCGCTCTGGAATTAAAGCCCGACGACTATCTTTCCCCGTGTCTCCTCTTGAATATCCTGCGATCGCTCGGGCGCACTCAGGAAATGGAAACTTATGCGCGCCTCGGCTTTAAGCGAGCCAAAGAGGCTCTCAACCTGCATCCGGAAGAATCCAAGGCTGCACAGATGGCCGCAGCTGCGCTCGTGACATTGGGTGAAGGCGACCACGCGAAAGAATGGCTCGCGCGAGCGCTAGCGATCGATCCCGACGACAGTGGTGCTCGCTACAACGCTGCTTGTGTCTATTCGTTGCTGGGGGAGCCCGACCGAGCGATCGACCTTCTGGAGACGTACTTGCAGCAGGTGGGGCCTGACCTAAGGCTGCGGTTCAAGAACGATTCCGATCTTGACCCTATCCGTAGCCATCCCCGCTATCAGAAGCTGCTTGCACTGGCGGGATAGCGAAAGGTGAACTGAAATGCCTCCTTATTGCCGCTTCTCGCTCCGTCTTCCCGAGAAGGCGAACGACGACCTTCCACGGCTTTCATGACCTTCTGCCAGGAAAATGGAAAGGCGAGGTTCACGATTTCGCGTCGAGCAATGACGCGATCGCGCCTCATTGCCGCCGTTGCCTGATCTCTTCCGAGAACGTGCCTATCTTAGGCTAGTGCCCGTTATGCCGGGCGGTCAGAGGTACGGTTCGGCATCAAGCTGCGATTGCTGCTCATTGTGGCCTTGCCGGTGTTCGGAAAGTTACCACATAGCAGCATGAGGCAACAAACCAGCCCTCACTTCCAGAAGGCGCGGGTCTCTTCGAGGTTTCGCCACAAGGCCTTTGCGCCGACCCAGCCAAATTCGGCGCGCGCCTGGCTCGCCCCGATCACCCATCCGACGGCACGCTGCGTGTCCGGACCACCAGCGCCGGGCGCTTCCGCTCCCGACAGCATGGTTCTGACGGTCGCCGCATCGTTCAGATCGCCGAAGACCGTCTGAAGTTTCTTCAAGCGTTTCAGGAATGGATCGACACGCTTGGCCGGGTACAAGGGAGAGAAGAACTCGACCGCATAGCGCAATTTTTTGAGCTCCTTCCGCAACTCGTGGCGCTGCTCCACTGTCAGTGTCTCAAGTCCGCGTGCACGCTTGCCAACCTTCTTCCAGCGCTTGCCGAGCGCCTGGCTGGCCAACTCCGCGACCGGCGCCGCCAGCCGTCCGGTCTGGTCGAAATCCTGCGGAACGAGCCAGCCTCGGGTCTCCACGAACCGCGCCAGATCGATCAGGAACGCCTGTACGCGCCCGGCGGCGAGAAGTTTGCGAAGGGGCTCGCGCAGCTCCGCCGCTTGCTGTGAGAGCGCATGCGAAAGGGCGGAGAGTCCGGCTTCATCCGGATGAGCCACTGCCTCTCGCTGCACGATATCGTTCGCCACCACGTCGAGATCCCTGAGACGCCCGACCTCCTGGCCAAGCCAGCGGGCCTCGTCATTGAGACGTGCCGTTTCCGGACTCCTGACCACGGCGGCGAAGACGGAATACACGCTGCGCAAGCGGCGCAAACCAATCCGCAACTGATGCGGTCCCTCGGGGTCATCCAGTTGCCGAACCACCGTGATATTCGTGGCGATCTGGTCGAGGCATTCGCGCAGCATGTCGCGCGCCGCCTGCTCGGCGATCTGAGCCGGATCGAGCGCGACGTTCACCGCGTTTCGGGGTGCAAGCGGCAGATCGATCCGTCCCTCTTCGGCGAGCAGATAGCCGCGCGCCGCCTTGGAAAGCCGGGAGAACCTCAAGCCCCCATCGGGAAACAGCGCGTGCGCGATGTCGAACAATCCGCCGGGGCTGCCCTCGATGAGTTCGATCTCCACTTCATGCAACTTGGCCGAACGCTCGCCGGCGCGGATTTCGCCGACGTCGATTGCCAACTCCGCGCGTGTGCCGTCGTCAAGCGAAAGTTCGCTGGCGGAGCGCCTGATCACGGTCTCGCAGACCGGCTGAAGCGGCGCGCCACTCACGCGATGGACGACCTCCTCTCGGACTGCTGCGTCCGGAATCGCTTCGAGGCACAGCCGCCCACCCGGAGCCGGGTTCTCCACCTCGCCAACCTGCGAGAGGCCGCCATGCAGCTCGGCCCTGGTCTTGACAGTCTGTATCCATCGCCGCCCGTCGCGCCGGAGCCTAAACGCGATCCCCGCCTTCTTCAGCGCGTGTTCGGGAGTGTCCAAATAGATGCTTCTGAGCGTTCTCGTTTTTGGGCTGCCGCTGGCCAGCTTCAGCGCCTTCGCGCGCCGCCAAAGCTCGCTCGACGTCAGTTCGTCGAGGAGAAATTTCAACTCAATTTCGCGCATGTGACAGATTTGCGACAGCTTTGTTACAGCGCTAACGCATCCGGCACGCACCCGCTAGCGACGGCAGGGTGTAACACGGGAAGCTGTCGCGTGCTGCAGTTGTGGGGCCCATCTTGTATGGCGCGCCGGAGAGGATGAAACTGAGCACTGGAGCGTCTTTTCTTCTCCGATTCCTTCAGCCAAAGAGGCTGAACGCTTGTCGAAGAGCCGTCCACTGCATCATGAGCGGACCTCTACGGACGATCTCGCTCAACTGACATGGAAAATGAAATTGACAGCGAATAGGGCCAGCTTTTGCGCGGCATAAGGTGTATTCTGTCAAGATGCCGATTTACCATATCACACCATGGAAACCGGCACTGAAAATGCCTGAAGATATGAAAGGTTGCTGATACATGCCGGCTAGTAAGGACGCCACTCGGCGGGCCTTGCGCTTCCCGGTGCTCGCTAGCCTTTCAGGCTATCAGCCGGGCTGGATCCGAAGCGATGTCTCCGCCGGGCTCGCCGTTGCCGCAGTTGGGCTTCCCAGTGCCATCGCCTATCCGGCGATAGCGGGGCTGCCGCCTGAGACCGGCATTTACGCCAGCATAGCGCCGCTGATCGCCTACGCGTTCTTTGGCCCCTCGCGTCAGCTCATAGTCGGTCCGGACGCGGCAACGATGACGGTGCTTGGGGCGGCTTTGGTCGCCGTTACAGCGAGCATACCAGCCGGACTTGCAGTGGACCGCACTGCGGTCGCTGCAATCCTCGCGCTTGGCGTGGGTTTGTTTTGCTTGGCGGCGTGGGTGCTTCGGCTCGGCGTTCTTGCGACCTTCCTGTCGCGTCCCATCCTGACGGGATTCTTCATCGGCGTCTCGTTTTCGATCCTGGTTGGGCAGATCGATCGCTTTACCGGGGTGGACATTGAGGCGGAAGGTCTGCTCAGACCGGTCCTCGAACTTCTGCGCAAGGCCGGATCGATACATTGGCCGTCTCTCGTGCTTGCCTTGGGGATGTTCGGTTTGTTGCAGATCGTGCGGATCATTCGCTTTCCGGTTCCCGGGCCAGTGCTGGTTGTGGTGCTCTCCGTGGTGCTTTCGGCGGTCTTAGACCTTGAAGGACGCGGCATCGCTGTGGTCGGCGATATCCCTACGGGTCTGCCCTCGCTGACGTTGCCACGGATCGCTGACCTTCCGTTCGAAACGTTGGCCCTGGGCGCTGCGGCGATCTTCCTCGTGAGCTACGGCGCGGGCGTTATTACGGCCCGCAGCTTTGGGGCAAAGGGCGGCTACCCGGTCGATCCGAACCGCGAACTCATCGGATTTGGTGCTGCGAATATAGCCGCTGGCCTTTTCGGCGCCTTCCCGGTTACAGCTTCCGACTCGCGCACGGCAGTCAACCTGACCGTTGGCGGGCGCTCGCAAGTGACAAGTATTGTGGCCGCCGCGACGTTGATCGCGACACTGCTGTTTCTTGGGCCGGCCCTCAGGATTATCCCGATCCCCGCGCTCGGTGCCATTCTAGCGGCAACCGCCATCAACCTGATCGACCTCGCCGCCCTTCGGCAGATTTGGCGCGTCAGCCGCATTGAGTTCGTCTTCGCGATCATTGCGATGTGGGGACCGATCAGCCTAGGCGTCCTCAACGGCGTTGTCATCGCGATCGGCGCGACGCTGGTCTATGTTTTGCGCAAGCTGATGTTTCCCCGCGACGCTATGCTCGGCCGTGTTCCAGGCCATGACGGTTTCTACAAACTGCATCGAACGCCCGAGGCCCGTCAGGTACCCGGCCTCGCCGTATGCCTCATTCAAGGCAGCCTGCTGTTCTTCAACACCGACTACGTCGCATCGCGGCTGCGGTCCCTTGCCGAGGAATTGCCGGCCGACACACGCTGGCTGCTGATTGATGCAAGTGCAATTTCCCAGATCGACAGCTCGGCAGCGGCAATGCTGGAGGAGCTATGTGACGAATTGCGCAATCGCGGGATCAGGCTTGGCGTAGCGGAGCTTCACGCCGAAGCGCGCGATATCCTTGTTCGCGCCGGCGTGATCGAGCGCATTGGCTCCGACATGGTCTTCGACATTCTTGAGGACGCGTATCATGCGTTCGAGGCCCAGGCATGACAGATCGAGGCGGACCGTGTCCTGCTCTCACTTAACTGTCATATTAATCGTTGTGCGCAAAGGGAGGAAAACATGGGTAAGAAGGACAAGGCGGCCACGATTTCCGAACCGATCGAGGGGAAATCGGGAGGAAAAAAATATGCGAAAGAACTCGCCCGGTTGCAGGTCGAGCTTTCCCACCTTCAGGCCTGGGTAAAGAAGTCTGGTGCCCGCATCTTGATCATTTTCGAGGGCCGTGACGCCGCCGGGAAAGGCGGCGTGATCAAGCGCATCACCGAGCGCGTCAGCCCACGAGTGTTCCGCGTCGTCGCCCTGCCGGCTCCGACCGATCGGGAGAAGACCCAGATCTACATTCAGCGTTACGTCCAGCACCTGCCCGCCGGAGGCGAGATCGTGATATTCGACCGCTCCTGGTACAACCGTCCTGGCGTTGAACGCGTCATGGGCTTCTGTAGCGAGAAGCAGGTGCGGCGCTTTCTCGAACAGGCGCCAGGTTTTGAAGCCACCCTTGTCGAAAGCGGCATAACGTTGCTCAAATACTTCCTCGATGTGAGTGAGGAAGAACAGGAGCGGCGTTTCCGACAGCGGGCCGACGACCCCGTTCGACAGTGGAAACTGAGCCCGATGGATGTCGAATCGTACAACCGCTGGTGGGATTACACCCGCGCTTACGACGAGATGATCCGTGCAACAGACACAAGGCATGCGCCCTGGTGGATTGTGCCGTCAAACGACAAGAAGCGCGCGCGCATCAACTGCATTTCGCACATTCTGAGCTCCATCCCCTATGAGCGCGTCGAGTTCGAAAAACCTAACTTCAGCAAACGCCAGAAGCGGCCCGACAACTTCGTGGACGATGCAACTCCGCGCAACGTGGTGCCGGACGTGCTTTGACCCAGCTATACACGCAGTTCAGAACCATTACCGGTTCCTATTTGCTTTCGGGCTCCCAATTTAAGAAGAAGCCGACGTCGCCAGGGATTCCGCCGGGGAAGTTAATAATCATGGCCTTGAGTTTGTAACCTTGCGGCTTCGCATTCTTAACATAACGTTCGTACAACTGCTTGGCCTTACCCTGTAGCGTTTCAGTCCATTGCGGATCAGCACTGTTGATAGCCCGGCCGCTGTCGGTGCAAAGGTCCGACGGAAAGCTGTATACTAGTGCTTCGTACTTGCCATTCTTGACGGCATTCATCACGAGGCGGCGAACCATTGCAAGTTCATCATCACTCACTTGGTCCTTTAGGAAGCTGTTTGTGAACTTCGTGAGTTCCTCATTCTTCCGCGCTCGCAGCTTTTCTTCCTTGTCTGCCTCCTCCATTTGCTCTTGCAGGAGGGCCATACGAAGCTGATCCGCACTCGGCGGCGGCGTATGTATGTCTAAAGCCGTGTCTTTGATGTTGGCCATTTCTTGATCCTCCCAAAACAGTTTGAGTATTCGACACCGAAGATGAACGGCGTTTTGCCAGCGTCGATCTCGTTCGATGGCCTCAGTTCATGCCCACCCAACCGCAAGACGTAAATCAGCAGGGTAGTCGACTGAGGCAGGCTGCCAGCCGCACGTTGAAGGGATCGGCCGCCGCGGCAAGAAGTCTTGTCTTCGCAGTCCAGCTACCATTCCATGATGCCATGTGGGCACATCAAGGTCAAATTCGCGATAGGCGTAGAATGTGTCGCGACAGGCCGCGCTAGTAGCAATTACCGGAATCGGCTTCCCGGGGCGAGCATGGGCGATAGGACCTGTTTGAGTGATACCCATTGCCATAATACCGGTCGCCATAATACCGGTTGCGGTAATACCGGTCGCGGTAATACGGTTCGCCATAATAGGATCCGCCATAATAGGATCCGCCATAATAAGGTCTGCCATAATAAGGTCTGCCGTAATAGGGTCCGCCGTAATACGGATCGCCGTAGAAGCCGCTTCGGTAATACCCGCCGTAGTAGCCGTTGTTGTTGGCGATCATGCTGCCGAGCAGCGCTCCAGCGACAAATGCGCCGGCGGGGAACCAAAAGTCGTTGTGCCTATGGTATCCCGGACGATAGTGGCGGTAGCCGCGATAACCCCTGTACCAGCCATCTCGAATTTGGATGACATCGGACCGCGCGCTTTGTGCCCTGGGCACGAAGATCGGTGCGGCATCAACTGGAACAGTGCTCGTAAGTGCAAAAGTGGCGACCAGGGAGGTCGCTATGCCTGACAGGAACCTCATGATCGCGTCCTCGCTGGTGGCAATGTTTGCCGTATGCGAAACGTCGTCATTAACTGGAAGAAACGTCGTCGATCCAAATTTTGTTCCCGAGACCGGCAAATTGTCTCAAGCCGCTCCGAACCTTTGACGGTCAGACAGGCCGCCGTCCCCAGAGCTACGGGCGCCGGCAACATCGATTCGCCTGCGTCCGGATGGGGATCCCCGCCGCCGAAAACTCCCGATGCGTTTTAAGCGAGAATACCAGACCCAGTGAGTAGATGATCAGTTCGGTGGGGTTGCCCAGCGTCGCATTGAGAAGGCCGCCCACCCGTATCGCCCGTCTTGGTCGCCACCGACTCGGTGGCGTAGCTCAGCAGCGCGGCCAGCGGCACGATCGCCAGCACGGAAAGCACAAAAAGCAGCGTGTGTGCTTCGGGCTCGAGTGCTTGGGCGACGAACACCGCAGGCACAAAGGCCAACAACCAGAGAACGGGATTGTCACGGATTTCTTTGAGCAAGGGGGGCCATGGATACGATCAGCGAAATACTGCTTGTCTTAGAACGAGCGCTGGCTGGTCCATGGCTTCAACCCCGCTAGCAGGCTTCCGAGCCATCAGTGCTGGTTGCCAAAAATGTCAGCTATCAGGCAGCGAAATGGGCTGATGAAGGGCGGCTTCGGGTCAACTTATTCCGTAGCGCGAGCGAATCTGGACGACTGGAACGGGTCGAAATCGGTATTTCGTCTTCGGTACCATCAGATTTTCAACACTATTGTCTATTTCGCACCGAGCCTGGCCAGCACGGCCTTGGGGATGTTGTATTCCCGGATCACCGCGTCGTGCTTGCGCAAGCCGCACAATTCGCGCTGGATGAAATAGCCGTGGACGGCCTCCGCAGCGTCCTTGAGCAGCCGGGCACGTTGTTCGCCCTCATCGCCATGTTCACGCAACCGCGCCAGCGTTTCATCCACGCGCCGGCCGGCGCGGCCGAGCGCCGCCGCCTTTTCGCCGAGGATTTCATGGCCGAGCAGGTCGAGCGCGCTCTCCCGCGCTCCCGACCGTCCGAAATTCGATGGCATTCGCACCGACATGATCCACTCCGGTTTTTGCTGAAATCTGGCCCTACTCCGCCGGCCGCGTCTCCTCCAGCACGCTCTCCTCGTTGTATAGGAAGCCGCCGGACTGCCGCTTCCACAGCCGCGCATAGAGCCCGTCGAGCGCCACCAGTTCGTCATGCGTGCCTTGTTCGACGATGCGGCCGCCGTCGAGCACCACCAGGCGATCGAGTGCCGCGATGGTCGACAGCCGGTGCGCGATGGCGATGACCGTCTTGTTCTCCATCAGCCTCGCCAGATTTTCCTGGATGGCCGCCTCGATGTCGGAATCGAGCGCCGACGTCGCCTCGTCGAGTATCAGGATCGGCGCGTCCTTGAGGAAGACGCGGGCGATCGCCACGCGCTGGCGCTGGCCGCCAGACAATTTCACGCCGCGCTCGCCGACAAAGGCCTCGTAGCCCCGGCGATCACGATTGTCGCGCAAGTCGAGGATGAAGTCGTGCGCCTCGGCCTTCTTCGCGGCCGCGACCACCTCGGCGTCGGTCGCGTCCGGCATGCCGAGCTTGATGTTGTCGCGAAGCGAGCGGTGGAAAAGCGCAGTATCCTGGCTGACGACGCCGATATTGGCGCGCAGCGAATCCTGCGTCACCTTTGAAACATCCTGGCCGTCGATGGTGATCTTGCCGGCCTCGAGGTCGTAGAGGCGCAGGATCAGATTGGCCAGCGTCGTTTTGCCGGCGCCCGACGGCCCGACCAGCCCGACCTTCTCGCCCGGCCGCACGACAAGGTCGATTCCATTGAGCACGCCGAACCCCTTGCCGTAGTGGAACTCGACCTGTTTCACGTCGATGCGGCCGCCGGCGACGACAAGCTCCCTGGCGTCAGGTGCGTCGGTCAGGCCGAGCGGCTGCGAGATCAGCGCCTTGGAGTTCTCCAGCACGCCGAGATTCCGCAGGATGCCGTTGAGCTGCATCATCAGCCGGCCGAGCAGCATGTTGAGCCGCAGCACCAGCGACAGCGTGAAGGCGACGGCGCCGACGGTGATCGAGCCTTCGAGCCAGAGATAGACGGCAAAACAGGCGATCGCGGTGATCATGATCCCCGACAGCGTCGTCAGCGCCATGCGCACGCCGGTCAGCCTGCGGGTGAACGGGCGCAGCGCTTCGAGATAGATATCGAAGCCGCTCCTGATGTAGCGATCGTCGCCGTCGGCGGAGAACAACTTCAGCGTCTGCACGTTCGAATAGGAATCGACGATGCGGCCGGTGATCATCGAACCGGCCTCGGCGGTTTCCTCGGCATGCTTGCGTATCGCCGGCAGATAGCGGTTGGCCAGCCAGCCGAAGGCGGTGATCCAGATCACCACCAGCACCGCCAGCCGCAAATCGAGGCCGGCGACCAGCACCAGCGTCGTCACCGTATAGACGACCATGAACCAGACGACCGCGATGAAGCTTTCCATCAAATCGCCGGTCGCCTGCCCCGCCTGCCAGACCTTGGTCGCGATGCGGCCGGCGAAATCGTTCTGGAAGAAGGCGTAGGACTGGCGCGAGACATGACGGTGCGCCTGCCAGCGCACCAGATTGTAGAAGCCGGGGGTGATGGTCTGCTCGTCGACCAGCGCCGCCAGGCCGACGACGATGGTGCGGACGACCAGCACCACGGCGGCCATGAAGACAAGTTCGGGACCGGCGGCAGTCCACAGCGCATCCCAGCTGCGCTCGCCGGGGAGCTGGTCGAGAATGTCGACCAGCCTCCCGACGAAGTAGAACAGTCCAGCCTCGACCAGCGGCGCAATACCGCCGATGACCAGCATGGCGAAGAAGGCGACCTTCGCCTGGCCGACATAGTGCCAGAGGAAACCCCTGACGCTGACCGGTGGCCGAAGCCCCGCGGGCTCCCTGAACGGATAGACCCAGTTCTCGAACCAGCGATAGACGGCAATCATCATTCGGCGGCCATCATTCTGCTGCCCATCATTCTGCTGCTTGACCCCTAGCGATGGCATCGTTGGCGGCAGCACCGTCGTCGAGCAGGAAGCCGCCCGATTGGCGCTGCCAAAGCTGCGCATAGAGCCCGCCGCCGGCGACGAGTTGCTCATGCGAACCTTCCTCGATGATGCGGCCCTTGTCCATGACAACGAGCCGGTCCATCGCCGCGATGGTCGAGAGCCGGTGCGCGATGGCGATGACGGTCTTGCCTTGCATGAGCTGGTAGAGGTTCTCCTGGATGGCGGCCTCGGCCTCGGAATCAAGCGCAGACGTCGCTTCGTCGAGAATGAGGATCGGCGCGTCCTTCAGCATAACGCGGGCAATGGCAATGCGTTGCCGCTGGCCACCGGACAATTTGACGCCGCGATCGCCTACATGCGCATCGAAACCCGTGCGGCCACTGGCGTCCGAAAGCCTTGATATGAAATCAAGTGCCTCGGCGCGGCGTGCTGCCTCGACCAGCATCTCGTTGCTGGCGTCCGGCCGGCCATAAAGGATGTTCTCGCGCACCGAACGATGCAGCAGCGAGGTGTCCTGCGTGACCATGGCGATCTGGGCGCGCAGTGAATCCTGCGTCACCGCCGCGATTTCCTGGCCATCGATCAGGATCTTGCCGTTTTCAAGGTCGTAGAAGCGCAAGAGAAGGTTGACCAGCGTCGACTTGCCGGCCCCCGAGCGGCCGACGATGCCGACCTTTTCGCCCGGCTTCACCGTCAGCGACAGGCTCTCGATCACACCCTTCTGCTTGCCGTAGTGGAAGCGGATGTCCTCGAAACGGATCTCGCCCTTGGTCACGGCAATGTCCTTGGCGCCAGGCCTGTCTTCGACGACACGCGGCAGCGAGATCGAGCTGATGCCGTCCTGCACCGTGCCGATATTCTCGAACAGGGTGGACATCTCCCACATGATCCATTGCGACATGCCCCACAGCCGAAGAACGAGGCCGATGACCAGGGCGACGGCGCCGATCGTCACCGCCTGGCCGAGCCACA
Organism: Mesorhizobium sp. WSM4842; assembly: GCF_055901575.1. Classification (NCBI taxonomy): domain Bacteria; kingdom Pseudomonadati; phylum Pseudomonadota; class Alphaproteobacteria; order Hyphomicrobiales; family Phyllobacteriaceae; genus Mesorhizobium; species Mesorhizobium sp. WSM4842. The sequence goes on along the minus strand of NZ_CM148372.1, from coordinate 2,411,036 downwards.
GCCACAGCGAGATCGCGGTCACCGAGAACAACAGCAGCGAATTCAGCATGTAGAGCAGGCCGTAGAGCTGCGTCACCAGCCGCATCGACCGGTAGACCGTATCGAGAAAGCCGGCCATCCCTTCCCGGGCGAAGGACGCCTCGCGGCGCGCATGCGAGAACAGCTTGACCGTCTGGATGTTGGAGTAGCTGTCGACGACGCGGCCGGTCATGGTCGAGCGCGCGTTGGCCTGCTCCTCGCCGACCTTGCCCAATCGCGGGATGAAATTGCGCAAGAGCAAGACATAGCCGGCAAGCCAGACGGCAAGCGGTGCCGCCAGCCGCCAGTCGGCCGAGCCGACGATGAACAGCATGCCGAGGAAATAGACCACGACATAATTGAGCACGTCGATGAGCTTGATGACGCACTCACGCACGGCGAGCGCGGTCTGCATCAGCTTGGTCGCGATGCGCCCGGCGAACTCGTCCTGATAGAAGCTCATCGACTGCTTGAGCAGGTAGCGATGCACCTGCCAGCGGATACGCATCGGATAATTGCCCATCAGCGTCTGCTGGCTGAGGAGCAAACGAAACCAGACCGTCGCCGGCAGCGCGAACACCACGATGAAAGCCATGCCGGCGAGCTTCCAGCCCTCGGTCTGCAGGAATGTCTCGCGGTTCTGCGCCGACAGCCAGTCGACGATCCGGCCCATGAAGCCGAACATCCACACCTCGGCAAGGGCGATAGCCGTCACCAGCATCGCATCGATCGCGATGTAGGGCCAGGCACCGCGCGTATAGTGCACGCAGAAGGCGATCAGCGTCTTCGGCGGCTCGACCGGCTCCTCGGCAGGGAACGGATCGAGCCTTGTTTCAAACCAGCGGAACATTGTCTTGGTACTCATGTGCTTGTTTTCGCTCACGCGGCGCGGAGCGCGTGGCATCTTTGGAGCGCGTAGCGTCAAAGACCGGCGTGCCGGAATCACCCGGGCCGCCGGTCCTGCTTCGCGCAATATAGGTTGTCGCGGGCTTTTCGCCGACAGGCTCGTTTGACGATCCTGACAGCGCTGTGTCGACGACCCGGAGTGTCGCGACGGTCTCTGCGCCAGGCCGGATCAGCCTGATGATCCGGCGCACCAGCGACGGCCGGCTGCGGTCGGGAACCGCGCGCGAGAAATCGACGTCCGGCAGCATGCCGCGATGCGGGCGCCGGCGGGTCTCGGCGTGAGCCGCAGACGAATAGGTTTCGCCGATCAAAAGCGCCCAGGTCGCCATTCTGCGCTCGTGCAGGTTTCTTGAGCCGGGAATCTTGCAGGGATCGAACATCGGTCCGTCCTCCATGTGAAAATACGGAAAAAAGTCAGGCCTGTTCGCGCGCGAATGGCCGGCGAAAGGCGGGGATTGAACAGCGGCGTGTTCAGGTGGGGCGTTCAGCCCCTTCGACAGCTTGAAAAACATCGCAGGATTCCTTCGAAGGCCGAAAAAAGGGTTTCGGCTAAGAATCGGTGCGATCGAAGTCTAAAAAGTCAGGAGAATCGTCGTACCGAAACCGCCGGCAGGCTGGTAAGCCCACAAGAGGGGCGCTGGATGTGCATGATCATCATGAATTACCCCTCCATCGGTTCGGGTTGACAATGCCCGGCGTATAGCCGACTTCGCAGAAAATGACCACCCGCCAGTCCAGCAATTTCCAAAACCGCGAACCTGCTGTGGCCGATCTGCCACTTATTAGCAGGATGCGGAAATGAACAACCGTCTCCGCATCGCGCTCTACCAGCCGGATATCGCCGGCAACACCGGGACAATCCTGCGCTTCGCGGCTTGCCTCGGTCTCGTCGTCGACATCATCGAACCGGCCGGCTTCCCGCTCTCCGACCGTGCGCTGAAACGGGCCGGCATGGATTATCTCGAAATGGCGGCGCTGACCCGGCATGTCGACTGGCACGCCTTCGAGAACTGGCGCAGAGCCGAAGCGCGGCGGCTGGTGCTGCTGTCGACCAGGGCTGCGACCGCCTATACGGATTTCGTCTTCGCCGACGCCGACATTCTTTTGTTCGGCCGTGAATCCGCAGGCGTGCCGGATCCTGTCCACGACGCGGCGGATGCGCGACTGATCATCCCGATGCAGCCGGGCACGCGCAGCATCAACGTCGCGCTTTCCGTCGCCATGGTGGCCGGCGAGGCGATCCGGCAGCTCGGATAGCATTCGCAGACCGTCAGTGGGCGCAGCGAACACGGCCGCTTTCTGGCCGACGACCGCACCCTCTCTTGTCATTCTCACCCAGGCGCACATCGCCTTCTCCTGCGGTTTGCATGTCAAGGGTTTCTTCGTTACAAGCTCAACTTAACTTGAGGTCAAGCGGAAAATTCGAATGGCGGTGACGGAACTGACGGTCGGCCAGGTGGCCACGCGGAGCGGGGTGGCGGTATCGGCGCTGCATTTCTACGAGGCGCGCGGACTGATCCGCAGCCACCGCACATCAGGCAATCAGCGACGCTACGGCCGCGACGTGCTGCGACGTGTGGCGATCATCAGGATCGCGCAAGAGGTCGGCATCTCGCTGGCCGAGATAGGTGCCGCACTGGAATCGCTGCCTGACGGCCGCACGCCGACGCGCGAGGACTGGAACCTGCTTTCAACGGCCTGGCGCGACCAGCTCGATCGCAAGATTGCCCAGCTGAAGAAGCTGCGCGACGGGCTGACCGACTGCATCGGCTGCGGCTGCATGTCGATCGACAAATGCCCGCTGCGGAACAAGGGCGACCGGCTGGCGAAGGAAGGGACTGGGGCTAGAAGACTAGTGGTCCCTTCATCCCGCTGACGCCAGCGCTGCCCCTCAATTCTGCGGCGTGGCTGATTGGCGAAACCATTGACGACGGTGTCCTTTCTCCCCGTCACTATACGGGGAGAAATGTCCGGCAGGACAATGAGGGGCAGCGCCGGCCTTGGCAATTCGCCTGGGGAAGGTACGTCCCGCCAGGTTCTAATCCGCAGCCGGCAGCCGCCTGATGGTGAATTCGATGACGTCGCCCGGCCGCTCGAACCAGCTTTCGATTTCGGTCCAGTAGGCCTGCTTGGGAAAGCGTTCGAACCACTCCTTCGCCTTGAGCCGCGCATCGGAACGCGGCAGGACGAAGGTCTCGCGCAGGAACCCGTCGCGCGGCATGCGCGCGCGCTCGGCGCGCGAACGGTCGAGCCTCTTCTTCAGGCCATCCAGCGGCGGTCTTGCCGGGGTGCGCACGAAAGAACTCCATTCACACTTGACCCTTGCACCTAAGAGATTAGGGATCGCGGCCGGAAAAGACGAGTCATTTGTCGGGGCACGCGCCCCACAACCGGAGACAGCATTTGCAACGACCCGAAATAGCGGCGGGGCTGCCGGCCGACATCGAACAGAAGAAGAGGAAGGCGCGGCTGTGGTTCGAGACGTTGCGCGAGCGCATCTGCGCCGCCTTCGAGCAGATCGAGCAGGACCTGCAGGGGCCGCAGGCTTCATGGTCGCCCGGCCGCTTCGAAAAGACGCCGTGGGAGCGCGACGCCGGCAAGGGCGGCGGCGGCACCATGTCGATGATGCGTGGCCGCGTCTTCGAGAAGGTCGGCGTCCACACCTCCACCGTCTATGGCGAGTTCTCGCCGGAATTCAGGAAGCAGATGCCGGGCGCCGAGGAAGACCCGCGCTTCTGGGCGAGCGGCATTTCGCTGATTGCTCATCCGTGGAACCCCAACGTGCCGGCCGTGCACATGAACACGCGCATGGTCGTCACCTCGCGCCAGTGGTTCGGCGGCGGCGCCGACCTGACGCCGGTGCTCGATCGTCGCCGCACCCAGGATGACCCGGACACGATTGCCTTCCACCGGGCCATGCGATTCGCCTGCGAGAAGAACGCCGGCGTCGCCGACCACGCGAAATTCAAGGCCTGGTGCGATGAGTATTTCTATCTGCCGCACCGCGACGAACCGCGCGGCACCGGCGGCATCTTCTTCGATTGGCTGCATTCGGGTGAGGACAAAGGCGGCTGGAACGCCGATTTCAACTTCGTCCAGGATGTCGGGCGATCTTTTCTCGTCGTCTACGGACATCTCGTGCGGGCCAATTTCAACGACAACTGGACCGACGGCGACCGTGAAGAACAGCTCATTCGCCGCGGCCGCTATGTCGAATTCAACTTGCTTCACGATCGCGGCACCATCTTCGGACTGAAGACCGGCGGCAACGTCGCCTCGATCCTGTCCAGCCTGCCGCCGGAAGTGAAATGGCCGTAAAATCTCGGTGAGTCGGACGTGAGCCGCAATGAGGTCCAAATCGTTTGATTTTGGCGGCGAATGTGGCGCGCAGAATATCTTTTTCGTCTAATATCCACTTGAAAAAACAGGGCTATTTTTCGTTCCGGGCCGGGAAACGCCGGCGGTTCATCCTCCCTAGAACCGCGACCCGACGCGACCGGACGGCCCATGATTGAGTGGGGCACCTTCCCAAAATGGTGCCCTCATTTTCCAGGAGAGCATGCCATGCGCAAGCTTATTATGTCGGTTGCGGCTGCCGCCGTTCTTGCCTCTGGTGGCGCTGCCTTCGCAGCGGTCAAGCACACCACGGGCACGGTCAAGACCTATGATGGAACGGCCATGAGCCTTGTTCTGGATAACGGATCTACCTTTACGCTGCCCAAGGCCTTCAAGAATCCTGGCCTGAAGGCCGGCGAAAAGGTCCGCGTTTCCTGGGACATGAGCGGCAAGCACAAAATTGCCGAGGCAGTCAGGATCATGAAGTGATCGCCTGCCCGCTGGAGCAAGACGAGGTCTTGCCTCCGGGGTAGTGTTAAGAGGGCGGAGCAGCGATGCTCCGCCTTTTCGGTCTTTGCGGCAACCAAAACCATTCGACCGTGTTATGCTTGCTCGGCCAGCGCATGACCCGAATACCGACACCCGGTTTCAGACAGGGATCATGCGTCCATCAAAGGTGCTGGAGCTTCCGCGTTCAAGCAAATGGGCGGCGCTCCGGGGAGGAAAAGGGAGAAATCCGATGAAAGAATTCCACTGCGGCTCGCTCGTTCCGGGTTGTGACTGGCATACGCGCGCCGAAGAGGAAGCCGAAGTCATGCGTCGTGCGGTCGAGCACATGCGCGAGACGCATGGCGAGACGATCATCCGCGAGACGATGATCGAAGCCATCCGTTCGCGCATCGAAAAACCCCGCGACGCGGCCTGACTTTTGCCTAACTTTCGAATGCTTCTGCGGCGCGCTTGAGGAGCGCGCCGCGATCCAGCGCAAAGCCGGACTCGATCCAGTCGTTTTCGAGGTTCTTCAAGGTTGCGCCGAGTTTCGGTCCGGGCGACGCGCCAAGCGTCGTCAGATCGGCGCCCTTGAGCGGAAAAACGGGCTTTTTCCACTTTCCGGTGAAGGCCAGCAGGCGCGAGAAGCCGCCGGCTTCGAGCAGCGCGTCATTGTCCTCGACGGCGCGGGCTCGAGCGGAAGCGAGCGACAGCCGCAAGCGATCGACAAGGCCCTGATGATCGCCACGATAGAGCCGTTTTGCGAGTTCGGCTTCGGTCGTCTTCGGCTCGACAGGCGCTGTCAGCGCCCACTGCCTCAGACGGCCGGTATCGCTGACCGAGAATCTCAGCCGCTCAGCGAGCATCTTCAGCCGCGCGGCGTCCGGCGGCACGATCGCTTCCAGCCTGAGCAGCGGGTCCGGCGTCCAGCCTAGATCCTTCTCGGCCCTGGTCAGCGCATGGATCGCATCGATGCCCCATTTCTCGCTCTCCGGCAGAACGCTGGTGAGCACGCTGGCCTGGCGCATCCACAGCAAAGCGCGCGATGGATCGGGGGCCGACAGCAGCTTCTTCAGCTCGGACCAGACGCGCTCGACCGAGAGTTGGCCGAGCCCCTCCTTGAGCCGGGCGCAGGCCTTCAGCCCTTCGGCATCCGGCCGGCCGTCGCCATACCAGGCGAAGAAGCGGAAAAAGCGCAGGATGCGCAGATAATCCTCGCGGATGCGCGCCTCCGGATCGCCGATGAAGCGCAGCCGGCGCGCCTCGAGGTCGGCGACGCCGCCGACCAGGTCGACGATCGTGCCGTCGGCCTCGGCATAGAGCGCGTTGATGGTGAAATCGCGCCGTTCCGCGTCGGCCTTCCAATCTCGTCCGAACGACACCTTGGCCCGCCGTCCGTCGGTCTCGATGTCGGCACGCAGCGTGGTCACCTCGAACGGCTTCCCGCCGGCGACAATCGTGATGGTGCCGTGCTCGATGCCGGTCGGCACGGCCCTGAAGCCCGCCGCCTCGGCGCGGCGGATGGTTTCATCAGGCACGGTCGTGGTGGCGATATCGACGTCGGCGACCGGCTGGCCGATGAGCGCATTGCGCACCGCGCCGCCGGCGACACGCGCCTCCTCGCCGCCATCCGCCAGCGCCGCCAGCAGGCGCTGCAGGTGCCGTTCGCCGAGCCAGTCGGCTTTGCCCGCGAGCGACATCCGGCCGCTCACGTATAGAGCCTTTCATAGAGCGTGCGGATGATGCCGGCGGTGACGCCCCAGATCCGCTGGCCGCCATAGGGCATCTCGTAGAAGACCCATTCGAGGTCGTTCCACATCCGGCTGTCGCGGCCGTGGTTGGCCGGATCCATCAGGAAGCGCAGCGGCACTTCGAAGACGGCGTCGACCTCCTCGGAATTCAGCGTCAGTGAAAAACCCGGCCGCACTATTGCCAGCACCGGTGCGATCCGGTAGCCGCTGCCGGAGACATAATCGGGCATGCGGCCGATGATCTCGATGCGGTCCCGGCCGAGACCGATCTCCTCGAATGTCTCGCGCAAGGCCGCCGCCTCCGGGCTCGCATCGCTCGGGTCGATCGTGCCGCCGGGAAAGGCCACCTGCCCCGAATGGTTGCGGAGCTTTTCCGCCCGCTTGGTCAGCAGAACCGTGGCGTCGCGTCCGTGATCGACCACCGGGATCAGCACCGCGGCATCGCGCAGCGCCTTTGCGAGCTTCAAACGCGGATGGCCGGGGTTGAAGCGATGGTCGCCATAATCGTCGGCGGCATGCGCCAGCGGCTGTGCCGCGACGCGAGCGCGAAAATCCGCGGCGGAAAACGGCGCCGGCGTCACTTGGTCCATAGCGTCACCCGGTCCATCATGCCCCGGTCCATTTGGCGCTGCCCTCTCATGCGCTCAGCCGCTGCAGTTTTTCGGCCGGCATTATCGGATAAACCGCGCCCTTCGAGCGGACGGCAAACATCCTTCGACCGCCGACCTCGATCTCCTCGCCATGCTCGACCAGTTCATACATCACCGGCCGCGCCACCAGCGCCTCCAGCCGTCCGCGCACCAGCACATAGGGTTTCAGGCCGCCGGTCGCGTCCTCGTCGACGAAGCGCAGCGGATGCTCCGGCCCGGCCTCGACCACATCTCCGACATTGGTGCGAAAGGTGACGACTTGGCCATCGCCGGTGCCGCAAACATCCATCTCGACGGCGATGAAAGGCGCATCGACGACGCGGATGCCGACCCTTTCCACCGGCGTCACCAGATAGGTCTTGCCGTCTTCGTCCTTGCGCAGCACGGAGGAAAACAGCTGCACCAGCGGCATGCGGCCGATCGGCGTGCCCTGGTAGAACCAGGTGCCGTCCTGTCTGATCTCCATGTCGAGATCGCCGCAAAAGGCCGGATTCCAGCGCTCCACTGGTGCCGGCCCCTTGCCCGCGCGGGCGGCACGCGAGATCAGCGCCTCAAGTCCGCGCGCCTCGGTCACGGTCGTCAAACTTTCATCACGATCGTCGGCGCGTTCTGTCATGGTCACGAAATAGTCACTGTTGTTCCGCTTGTCAGCATAAGTCAGTGATTTAAGTTCAAAGACAGGCGCCACGCGAGGCCGAATCGCGGCACTCTGTGGCGTCTTAGGTGCAAGCCGGTATTTCCAACGAGAAGGATCGATGCTGCATGAGCGTGATGATCAAGGAAAGCCCGATCAGCGAAAAGGACATGATCGCCCAGGCCGAGACGGCGCTGGCCGACATTTCCAGGGTTCGCGAGGGCGTCGGCCGCGTCATCTTCGGCCAGGAAAGCGTCGTCGAACGCACGTTGGTGGCGCTGTTGGCCGGCGGTCATGCGCTGCTGGTCGGCGTGCCCGGCCTCGCCAAGACCAAGCTGGTCGAAACGCTGGGCATCGTGCTCGGCCTCGATTCCCGCCGCATCCAGTTCACGCCCGACCTGATGCCGTCCGATATTCTCGGCTCCGAGGTGATGGAGCAGGACGAATTCGGCAAGCGCTCGTTCCGCTTCATCTCCGGGCCGATCTTCGCGCAGCTGCTGATGGCCGACGAGATCAACCGCGCCTCGCCGCGCACCCAGTCGGCGCTGCTGCAGTCGATGCAGGAGTACCACGTCACCATCGCCGGTGTCCGCCACGACCTGCCGGCGCCCTTCCACGTGCTGGCGACGCAGAACCCGCTGGAGCAGGAGGGCACCTATCCGCTGCCCGAGGCGCAGCTCGACCGTTTCCTGATGCAGGTCGACATCCTCTATCCGGAACTCGAGGCGGAGCGCCGCATCCTTCTGGAGACCACCGGTATCGAGGACGCCAAGGCGCAGAACGTGCTGCAGCCGGCGCGGCTCAAGGAGATCCAGACCCTCATTCGCCGCATGCCGGTGCCGGAAAGCGTCGTCGAGGCGATCCTCCAGCTGGTGCGCTCGGCGCGCCCCGGCCAGGGCAATGCCGAGACTGACAAGCACGTCGCCTGGGGCCCGGGCCCGCGCGCCAGCCAGTCGCTGACACTGTGCGCCCGCGCCCGCGCCCTCTACGACGGACGGCTGGCGCCGTCGATCGACGATATCAGAGCGCTGGCCGAGCCGGTGCTGCAGCACCGCATGGCGCTGACCTTTGCCGCCCGTGCCGAGGGCACGACCGTGCGCGACGTGGTGGCGAAACTGGCAAAAGGCATCTGATGGCGCGTATAGGCGAGGCCCAGGCACCGGCGGCGACGCGTGACGCGCTCGCCCGCGGCCGATTGCGGGCGTCGCTGGTGCCGGACCTGCTGGTCGAGGCGCGCCGCATCGTCAACACGGTGATCGCCGGCTGGCACGGCCGCCGCAAGCGCGGCATTGGCGAGAATTTCTGGCAGTTCCGGCCCTATGTCGAGGGCGACTCCTCGCGTATCGACTGGCGCCGCTCGGCCCGCGACGACCACATCTACGTGCGCGACCGCGAATGGGAGGCTGCCCATACGGTGTGGCTGTGGGCCGACCCCTCGCCTTCCATGCTCTACAAATCCACCGGCGCCACCGTCTCGAAGGAATCCCGCGCGCTGGTGCTGGCGCTGGCCATGGCCGAGCTTCTGTCGCGCAGCGGCGAGCGCATCGCCTGGCCCGGGCTGACCGATCCGTTCACCGCCCGCAACGGCGCCGAGCGCATCGCGGCGCAACTCACCCATGCCGGCGAATTGCCGGTGAAGCCCGACCTATCCGCTATTCGCCGCTTCTGCGACATCGTCATCGTCAGCGACTTCCTCGATCCGGTCGAGGACACCATCGCCTGGCTCGACGTGCTCGCCCGCCACGGCGTGCGTGCCCATCTGATCGAGGTCGCCGACCCGGCCGAGGAGAGATTCCCCTATGCCGGCCGCACCGAGTTCACCGATCCCGAGACCGGCGACAAGCTGACTGCCGGCCGTGCCGAAACGCTGGGCGATGAATACCGACTGCTTTACATCGCCCGGCGTCAGGAACTGACCGACTGGTGCAAGCGGCTCGGCTGGAGCTTCACCGTCAACCACACCGACCGCCTTGCCTCCGATGCGCTGGTGCGTGTCCACATGGCGATGACCGTCGATGGCAGCTCAGCCGGGAGGATCAGCGCGTGAGCTGGCTGCCGCTATCCTTCGGGGCACCGATGGTGCTGTGGGGCCTTCTGGCGCTGCCGGTGATCTGGTGGCTGTTGCGGTTCACCCCGCCCAAGCCGCAGACCGAGATCTTCCCGCCGCTGAAGATCCTGGCCCGCGTGCTGAAGCGCGAGGAGACGCCGCAACAGAGCCCGTGGTGGCTGACGCTGCTCAGGCTGCTGATGGCGGCCCTCATCGTTGCGGCGCTTGCCGAACCTGTCTTCAACCCGCGTGAAAGACTGCCGGCCGAGGGCGCCGCTCTTGCGCTGGTCATCGACAATGACTGGGCAAGTGCCGCCGACTGGGGCCAGCGCGTCGCCACTGCCGAACGGCTGATCACCGATGCCAGCTCCAACGACGTGCCCGTCATCATCGCTTTCACCGCCGAGAAGCCGAATGCCGAGATCGGTCCCTTCGACGCCGCCACCGCGCTCGACCGGCTGCGCGCGGCAAAGCCGCGGCCGATCCCGACCGACCGCCCTGCCGTCTACGCTCGCGTCGCGGCAACCCTGGAGACCTTGCCGGGCGCCAGCGTTGCCGTGCTCGCCGACGGTCTGGCGGCGGAAGGCGACGAGGCCGCCTTCAACACGCTTTTATCGAAAAACGCCGCCCGTGTCGTCTGGGCCGCCTCCGACCGGCCTGGCCTGATCGGCCTGACCGGCGCCGACAACCTGGTCGACGGCTTCGAGCTGACCGCCATCCGCGCGCCGGGCGATCCGGCGCCGGCTCAGGTGACCGCCGGCGCCTTCGACGACAAGGGCCGCCGTATCGCCGACGCCACGCTGACCTTCTCACCGGGCGAATCCACCGCCACCGGCACCATGGCGGTGCCGTTCGAACTGCGCAACGACTTCGCCTCGATCGCGCTCGACGGCCAGCGGCAGGCCGGCGCCGTCCGCGTGCTCGACGAGAATTCCAAGCGCCGCCGCGTCGGGCTGCTGTCGCAGGCCGAGGCCGACCAGGCGCAGCCGCTTTTGTCGCCGCTGTACTATATCCGCCGCGCGCTGCAGCCCTTCGCCGATCTGACTGAGCCGTCGAGCGCCGACCTTGCCGATGCCATCCCGCAGCTCCTCGACCAGAAGCCGGCAATGATCGTCATGGCCGATGTCGGCACCATTCCGCAGCAGGTGCGGCAAAGGCTGGTCGACTGGGTCGACAATGGCGGCACGCTGGTGCGGTTCGCCGGCTCGCGGCTGGTCGCCGCCGGCAATGACGACGACCTGCTGCCGGTCAGGCTGCGCACCGGCGAGCGCTCGCTCGGCGGCGCGCTGTCGTGGACGACGCCGCAGCCGGTCACCGATTTCACGAAGACCGGTCCCTTCGCCGACCTCGCTCCGCCCGCCGAGGTCACCGTCACCAGGCAGGTGCTGGCCGAGCCGACGCCCGATATCGTCGAGCGCACCTGGGCCACGCTTGCCGACGGCACGCCGCTGGTGACCGGGATGAAGAAGGGCAAGGGCACGCTCGTCCTGTTCCATGTCACGCCGGAGGCGACCTGGTCGAACCTGCCGATCTCCGGCAGCTTCGTCGAGATGCTGCGGCGCATCGTGCAATTGTCGCGCAACCAGGGCGCGGCGGTCGCCAATGCCGAAGCCGCAGCCGCCTCGCTGGCGCCCTACCGCATGATATCAGCCGACGGCACGCTTGTGCCGCCGACCCCGGATGCACGGCCGCTGGTGCCGGGTGCCGGCCCGCTGCCGGTGACGTTCGACAACCCGCCCGGCCTGTACGGCTCCGAAACCGGCGTCCTCGCCCACAATCTGCTCAATGCCGAAAGCAGCTTCGCACCGCTGGTCCGTCCTCAGATCACCGTGCCGGTCACCACCATCCAGTACGCCTTCGACGAATCGCACAATTTGAAGGGCCCGCTGGTTGCGGCAGCTCTCTTGCTGATGGTGCTCGACACGCTGGCCGTGTTCTGGATGGGCGGCCTGTTCTCGCGCCGGCCACGCCGCGCCGGCACGGCTGCTGCGACCACCGCCGCCCTGCTGATTGCGCTCGGCGCCCTGGTCGGCCACACCGACATCGCCCGCGCCGACGATGCCAAACCTGGCGACGAACGGGCGATCGAGGACATTTCGAAGACCCGGATCGCCTATGTGCAGACCGGCGAACGGAGTGTCGATTCGATCAGCCAAGCCGGGCTGGAGGGCCTGACCCGCTTCTTGATCGAGAAGACCGCGCTCGAGCCGGGGGCGCCAGCCAGCGTCGATATCTCGAAGGACCAGCTTGCCTTCTATCCGCTGATCTACTGGCCGATCGATCCTGCCGCGCCGATGCCGAGCCAGGCCGCGATCGCCCGCGTCGACGCCTATATGCAGCAGGGCGGCACGGTGCTGTTCGACACGCGCGACCAGTTCGCCACCGGCATCGGCGCGGATTCGGCCAGCCCGGCGACGGAGCGGCTGCGCGACATCCTCGGCAACCTCAACGTGCCGGCGCTGGAGCCGGTGCCGTCGGACCATGTGCTGACCAAATCCTTCTACATCCTGCCTGAGTTTCCCGGACGCTTCGCCGGCGGACCGCTCTGGGTCGCGGCGTCGCTCGAAGCCAGCAACACCGAGAACCGCCCGGTACGCACCGGCGACGGCGTCTCGCCGATCATGATCACCGCCAATGATTTCGCCGGCGCCTGGGCGGTCGACGAGAATGGCGACCCGCTTTTGCCGACCGTGCCGTCGGACCCGATGCAGCGCATTTATGCGCTGCGCGCCGGCGTCAACATCATGATGTACATGCTGACCGGCAACTACAAATCCGATCAGGTGCATGTGCCGGTGCTGCTCGAACGGCTGGGGCAGTAAGCCATGAACTTGTCGCTCGCCTTCGAACCGCTGGTCTCGTGGCCGCTGCTTGGCCTGGTGCTGGCGCCGCTGTTGCTGCTGGCATTGGTCGGTCTGTGGTTTCGCCAGCGCGGCGCGATCTTCCGATTTGCCGCCCTGCTGGCGCTGGCTGCGGCCCTGCTCAACCCGGTGTTGCTCGACGAAGAGCGCGAGGCGCTGAAAAGCGTCGTCGCCGTTGTCGTCGACCGCAGCCAGAGCCAGGACATTGGCGAGCGCACCAAGCAGACCGACGAGGCGCTGGCCGGGGTTCAGCAGCGCCTCGGCCGCTTCAAGCAGTTCGACGTCCGCGTCGTCGAGGCCGGCAAGTCGGAAGCCGCCGAGGAGCGCACCGAGACGCGGCTTTTCGGCGCGCTTGAAAGCGCTTTCCGCGACGTGCCGCCTTCGCGCATCGGCGGCGCCATCATGATCACCGATGGCGAGGTGCATGACGCCCCCGGCGGCACGCCCGACTTCAACGCCCCGCTGCACGCGCTGATCACCGGCAACGACCAGGAAAAGGATCGCCGCATCCGCTTCGAGAATGCGCCGCGCTTCGGTTTGGTCGGCAAGCCGCTCGAAATGACCTATCGCGTCATCGGCACCAACAACGAGGCCGGCTCGATCGATGTGCGCGTCTCGGTCAATGGCGAGCAGGTTTCGGTCGAGCGCGCCACCATCGGCCAGGCTATGCCGCTGCAAGTGACCATTCCCGGCGCCGGCCGCAACATCGTCGAACTCGCCATCGACCCCGAGCCCGACGAACTCACCGACACCAACAACCGCGCCATCGCGCTGATCGACGGCATCCGCGAGAATTTGCGCGTGCTGCTTGTTTCCGGTGAGCCGCATGCCGGTGAGCGCACCTGGCGCAACCTTCTGAAATCCGACGCCTCGGTCGATCTGGTCCACTTCACCATTCTGCGGCCGCCGGAAAAGCAGGACGGCACGCCGATCAACGAACTGTCGCTGATCGCCTTCCCGACGCGCGAGCTGTTCGTCGAGAAGATCAAGGATTTCGACCTGATCATCTTCGACCGCTATCAGCATCGCGACGTGCTGCCGATCCTCTACTACGACTACATCGCCGAATATGTCGAAAAGGGCGGCGCGCTGCTGATCGCGGCAGGGCCCGAATATGCCGGCGAAAGCTCTATCGCCCGCACGCCTTTGATCTCGGCGCTGCCGGCGATGCCGACCGGCGAAGTCGTCGACAAGGCCTTCTATCCGCGCCTCACCGAGCTCGGCCAGCGCCATCCGGTGACGCGCGGGCTCGACGGCTCCGCCACCGAGCCGCCGCACTGGAGCCGCTGGTTCCGCACCATCGGCGTCGAGAACCCTGAGGGCGAGGCGGTGATGAAGGGGGCGGACAACCGACCGCTGCTCCTGCTCGACCGCAAAGGCGAAGGCCGCGTCGGCATGTTCTTGTCCGACCAGGGCTGGTTGTGGGCGCGCGGCTTCGAGGGTGGCGGCCCGCATGTCCAGCTCTATCGCCGCATCGCCCACTGGCTGATGAAGGAGCCCGAACTCGAGGAGGAGCGGCTGACCGCCGACGGCCGCGGCATGATGCTGGAAATCCGCCGCCAGACGATGAGCGACGATCCCGGCCCGGCGCAGATCATCACCCCGTCCGGCAAGGCGATGACCGTCAAGCTAGAGAGAGCCGAACCCGGCGTCTTCCTGGGCAGCATCGAAACCAGCGAGATCGGCCTCTACCAGGTCGGCAATGGCGACCTGAAGGCGCTTGCCCATGTCGGCCCGGTCAATGCGCCGGAATTCACCGACGTCGTCTCCACCGAGAACCGGCTGAAAGCGCCGGTCGAGGCCACCGGCGGCAGCGTGCGCCGGCTGGCGCAATCATCGACCCTTGGCAATCTCACCGGCGGCGTGACGCTGCCCTCGGTCGTCCCGGTTCGCTCCTCGGGCGCGGCGGCCGGCAACGACTGGATCGGCCTGCGCACCACCGACGACAGCGTGCTGAAGGCCGTCTCGCGCGTGCCGCTGTTCGGCGGGTTCCTCGGCCTCGGCCTGCTACTTCTGGCATTGGGCTCGATGTGGTACCGCGAGGGGCGGTAGCGCTGCCCTACTCCTCCGGTTCCGTCGTGAACATCAGCGGGTAGCCCTTGGCCTTGCCGGCATCAGTCGCCCGTGTCGCCTTGGTCTCGGCGACGTCCCTGGTGAAGACGGCGACGACGCAGACGCCGCGCTGGTGCGCGGTGATCATCACCCGCCGCGCCTGGTCTTCGCTCAGCTTGAATTCGCCCTTGAGCACCGTCACCACGAACTCGCGCGGCGTGAAATCGTCATTGAGGAGGATGACCTTGTAGAGCTTCGGCCGTTCGATCTGCGGCTTCGTTTTGGTGCGGGGTTTGGTGACGATCTCAGGCATCGGAACCGGCAATTGTGCGCAAGAATTTCGCGTTTATTCTGGCATAGCCAAAAGCGATCGTCCATTTTTGGACCGCCCGCAAACCGCCTTCCCGGCGGGCGCGGCCGTTCACAAGTCCGTGCCTATGTGGGACCGCCGCCAAGCCGCGCAGAAACGATACGGGCCGTTTCGTTTAGAAAAAACTACCGCCGCAACACCGCACTCAGCACATCCCTGACGCCGATGGCGCCGACGAAGCGCGACTGGTCGTCGAACAGCGCCACCGGTGCGGTCTGCGAGCGGTGCATGGCCAGCATCACCGTCTTCAGCGAGGTGCCGGGATTGGCCCAGAATACCTGCGTCGTCTCCTCCGGCTGCGCCTCGACATCGGCGCACGACACCCAGAACGCCGGCTTGCCGTCGCGCTCGGCCGCCGCCACCAGCCCGTGCTCGTCGATCTTGAAACGCGTCGTCTTGCGGCGGTCGAGCCACACCCAGCCGTCCTCGCCGTGGTCGAGGTCGCGGCGGTCGCGCATCACGTTCCAGGCAGTCAGCACCGAGAGCGGATTCACATTGGCGATGAAGTCGCGGACATAGTCGTTGGCGGGGCGCAGCACGATGTCTTCCGGCGCGCCGGTTTGCACGATGCGCCCGCCTTCCATGATGGTGATGTGGCTGCCGATCTTCAGCGCCTCCTCGAGGTCGTGGCTGACGAAGATGATGGTCTTCTTCAGTTCGGCCTGAAGCTGCAGCAATTCGTCCTGCAGCTTGGTCCGGATCAGCGGGTCGAGCGCCGAGAACGGCTCATCCATCAGCAGGATCGGCGCTTCGGTGGCAAACGCACGCGCCAGCCCGACGCGCTGCTGCATGCCGCCGGAAAGCTCGTGGGCGTATTTCGACGCCCACTGGTCGAGGCCGACGAGCTTCAACTGGCGCTCGACGCGCGCCTTGCGCTCGGCTTCGGGCACGCCGGAAAGCTCTAGGCCGAAGCCGACATTTTCCGCGACGGTGCGCCAGGGCAGAAGGCCGAACTGCTGGAACACCATGGCGACCCGCGTCTGTCGGATGTGGCGCAGCGTGGCGGCGTCGCAGGCCGCGACATCGATCATGCGGTCGCCGTCCTTGACCATGACGTTGCCGCGCGCCGGCACGTTGAGCAGGTTGACGGCGCGGAGCAGCGTCGATTTGCCGGAGCCGGAGAGGCCCATCAGGACGGAAATCTCGCCCTCGTTGACGGTCAAATTGGCGCCGGCGCAGCCGAGCACGGCGCCGGTCTTCTCCAGGATTTCCTGACGCGTCGCGCCCCTGTCTACGAGCGCCAGCGCTTCCTTGCGCGCCGCGCCGAAGACGATGTCGACATTCTTGAAATCGACCGCGGCGCTCATTTGGCGGCTCCCGTGCCGATGCGGCTGATGCGGTCGAGGATGATGGCGAGCACGACGATGGCGAGGCCGGCTTCGAGCCCGAGCGGGATGTTGACCGAGTTCAGCGCGCGCACCACCGGCTTGCCGAGGCCGTTGGCGCCGATGAGCGCAGCGATCACGACCATGGAGAGGCAAAGCATGATGCACTGCGTCAGTCCCGCCATGATGGTCGGCAGCGCCGCCGGCAGCTCTACCTTCCACAGGAGCTGGCGTTTTGTCGCGCCGAAGGCTTCGCCGGCCTCGATCATCGGTTTCGGCACCGAGGTGATGCCGAGATGCGTCAGGCGGATCGGCGCGGGGGCGGCGAAGATGACGGTGACGATGAGGCCGGGAGCGATGCCGAGGCCGAAGAGAATGAGCACCGGGATCAGGTAGACAAAGGTCGGCATAGTCTGCATCAGGTCGAGGATTGGCTGGAGATAGCGGTAGCCACGCTCGTTATGCGCCGCCCAGATGCCGATCGGCACGCCGATGGCCATGGAGGCCGCAGCAGCGCCCACGACCAACACCAGCGTCTCGACGGTTTCCTGCCACAGATCCTGGTTGACGATGAACAGGAGGCCGAGCGCGACGGCAAGCGCCAGCTTCCAAGATTTCTGCAGGTACCAGGCGAGCCCGGCTATGGCGGCAACCAGGAGAACCGGCGGGACGAGCAGCAAAAGATCGACCAGCCCGTCGAGAATGACGGTAAGCCCGTCGGCGATACTGTCGAAAAACCACTCGAAATTGGTGGTCAGGAAGTCGAAGAAGGTCTTGCCCCACCGCCCGATCGGGATCTTGAAGCTCGAAATCAGTTGCGAAACCGGATCCATGGCAAATGTCCCCTCATTTCTTCTTCACCCTCCCCCTTGCGGGGAGGCGCGGCACGCGCCGCGGTGGGGTGGTGCAGAACGGAGCATAACCGTGACCACCCCGCTCCGCTGCGCTGCGCGGTTCGACCCCCCGCCAGCGGGAGGGTGTAAGTCTGCTACGAACCCAGCGCGGTTTTCACGGCGGCCGCGGCGTCGCCGCCGTCGAACGTCGTCACACCGGCGAGCCATGGCGTCATCGCGTCCGGATTGGCCTTGAGCCATTCGGTAGCCGCGGCCCTCGGGTCGGCGCCGTCATTGAGGATCGCACCCATGATCTCGTTTTCCATCTTGAGCGAGAACACCATGTTCTTGAGCAACGCGCCGACGTTCGGGCATTCAGTGGTGTAGCCGGCCCGGACATTGGTGGCGACGGTCGCGCCGCCGAAATTCGGGCCGAACACCTCGTCGCCGCCCGACAGATAGGCCATCTTGATGTTGGCGTTCATCGGATGCGGCTCCCAGCCGAGGAAGACCACGTCTTCGCCCGATGCGGCCGCCTTCTGCACCGCCGACAGCATGCCGGCCTCCGAGCTTTCGACGAGCTCGAAATCCTTCAGGCCGAACTTGTCGGCGGCGATCATGTCGAGGATCAGGCGGTTGCCGTCATTGCCGGCTTCGATGCCGTAAATCTTGTTGTCGAGCTTGTCCTTGAACTTGGCGATATCAGCGAAATCCTTGAGACCGGCGTCATAGGTGTGCTGCGGCACGGCGAGCGTATACTTTGCGCCTTCGAGGTTGGTCACGATCGTCTCGACCGACTTGTCTTCGAGATAGGGCTTTATGTCGGCTTCCATGGTCGGCATCCAATTGCCGAGGAAGACGTCGACGTCCTTGTTCTTCAGCGAGGTGTAGGTGACCGGAACTGACAGCACCTGCACGTCGGGTTCGTAGCCGAGCGCTTCGAGGATGACGCTGGCGGTAGCGGTGGTGGCGGTGATGTCGGTCCAGCCGACATCGGCAAAACGCACCGGCTTGCAGCTTTCCGGCTCGGCGGCGAATGCGCCGCCCGCGGAAAGAAATGCCGCCAGACCGAAGCCGGCGGCGAATAGTTTCATACGCGACATCATGTATTCTCCCATTGTGATCTATCGGCGAAGCGAAGTTGCGGTTTTGTCTCCGCCTTGTTTCGTCAGCCAAACACCATTCTGGTGCGGTTTCAAGCGATAAGACAATCGCGACCAACGGCGCGGGCTGGCCGATCAGCGACACGTTCGCCGCTTTTCTGGTGGAATGTGAGGACGCCCCCTCCCCGCGCCGGGACAACTCGGCTTAAAAGGGCGGCATGGCCAAGCTGTACTTCCACTACGCGACAATGAATGCCGGCAAGACGACGATGCTGCTGCAGGCCTCGTACAATTACCGCGAGCGCGGCATGACGACGATGCTGTTCGTCGCCGGCCACTACCGCATGGGCGATACCGGGCTGATCTCGTCGCGCATCGGCCTGGAGACGGAGGCTGAGATGTTCCGCGACGGCGACGACCTGTTCGCCCGGGTCGCCGAGCATCACGACCACACGACCGTGCATTGCGTCTTCGTCGACGAGGGGGGAAAGAACCGGCAAGAAGAACCGCGATCGGGGAGCTATTCGTTGCTTTGTGACGGCAGTTATGCTAGTAGTTTGGCCATGGTGCTGATTGCGCCGACGACCCGCCGCCGAGGCGGTTTTTTTGTGTCGGGTTTCGGCGCTATCCTTCGCAAACTCCTAATCTTCCGCCTTCCCTTCCCCCCATGCCACACATATATTCGCGGCGGTTCGCGACACGAAACAGATGCCGAAGCGGGAGGACCCTATGGCGACATTGCAGAATTTCGATGCCGAAATTGCCAAGACCAAGCAGGTCGTGCAGGACATGCGCACGAAAATCGAGCAGTCCGGCACGGTGCTCGACACGCTCGCCAAAACCGACAAGAAGATCGGCGACGCCAATTTCGACCTCGAGAACGCCCGCATCGAGGATGTGCTGAAGCAGCAGAAGGTGATGGAAGGCAACATCGCCGACCTGATCATCGGGCTGGAGGACGCCACCAACGTCTTCGGCGCCGAATTCGAGAGCATGAAGAACTACACCGGCTGGGAAAGCCTCGTCGGCATATTTTCCGACCAGAGCAAGCAACGCATGCGCACCGACCGCGTCCGCAACATGTCGCTGGCCGGCAATCTGCAGGAGCTTCTGGCGAAATCCGACACCATCGTCGGCATCCTCAAGGCGCAGAAGCAGATCCTCGACCAGCGTTACAAGACCTCCGAGGCCAGCCTGTCGCAGGTGATCGAGCGCCGCAAGGCGACCATGTCCAATCTGGAGACCGTGCAGAAGCGCATCGAGGAGCTCAATCCGATGCTGCTCGACATCGAGAACAAGATCGCCGCCTCGATCAGCCAGAAGGAGCGCACCGAGCTCGAAGGCGACCGTTCGAAACTGGCCACGGAGTACAACGAGAAGCAGGCCAAGGAGCAGGAGCTGCTGGCCGAAAGCCAGACGCTGGAGCGCTACACCTCGATGTTCCAGACCTTCGTCGATTCGCTCAACAACCAGATCGCGGCGCAGTCGACGCTGATCAACAAGCTGACCATCGATACCGAGCAGCGCATCGTCCTTTACAAGGCGCTGGAAGACTCGCTGAAGACCGCCGCCCAGCAGGACGTTGCCCACAAGATCAACACGCTGGGCAGCCAGGTCGACAACACCGCCGAGGAGACCATGGCCGGCATCGGCGCGGCCTCGCAGAAGCACATCGGCGATCTCCTCGAAATGCACGAGAAGAACATGGTGGCGACCGCCGACATCCAGCGCCGCAAGAAGCTGGCCGATGATGCCTTTGCCCGCCGCTTCGACGACGTGCTGAAGAAGCACAATGCGGCAAACTACGTGCAGTCATAATTGCTGCACCCGCATCGCTACCAAGGGCTGGCTGCATGACCCCCGAAAATGAAGCGGCAGCGCGGTATTTCTCGGCGATCACCGCGGCGCTCAGCGGCCTCGAAGTATTCATGCGCGACGATCGCTCGCCGCTCTACCGGCACGGCATCGTCGCCAAGATCGTCGCCGAATACATCGCGCGGCTCGACAACTCGTTTTCCTGCTGGCGCAACCGGCTGGGCTTCGTGGAGACGTTCCGCATTTCGCGCGCCGAAAGCGGCTTTCCGGTCTTCCAGAACGTGCTCGAACTGGAAAACGATCGCCGCCAGGCCGATACGCGTCTCGCCAACCTACCGCTGGCCGACGAGTTGCGCGAGGAAATGGCCGACTTCATCCTGCGCCACAAGGAATTCCCCGAGGCGCTGCAGAAGTCGATGGCCGAGCGGCTCTATCTGGAGGGCGTCAGGAGCGAGACGACCTTCGGGCCGTTCACCTTGGCGCAGACGGCAAAAGTCTCGGTCAATCCGAAGACCGGACGGCCTTACTACCTCGTCCATTGGGCCGCCTTCGACGGCAGCGCCAACCTGCCGCTGGTCTATATGGTGACGGTTGAGGATTCCTCCGAAGAGATGATCGGGCAGCTTGTCGACCGAAATGGCAAGCTCAACGACAAGGTCGACATTCCGCTTCCCGTTGACGGGCTGCTCAATCCCGAGCTTGCTCACCGCTTCGACGACTTCACCGAGAAGAATTCCGCCTACAGCCTGTCGCCGGCGACGATCGCGGTCAACCTCGACAAGGACTTCGAGCCGCTCCACCCCAAGCAGTTGCGTCGCGTCGTGCTCGGCCCGTTCTACTCGGCAGGGATCACCGACAACAATTCGACGGTGACCGACATTCTGGCCAAGGTGCGCAAGCCGGAAAACGCCTGGCTGCTGACCTGGACCATCCAGGAGGTCTATTCCAAGGCCGAAAAGCCCGGTCGCAAGGGTCTCTTCTCAAGCGAGAAGACGACACAGGAATTCTTCATCGACACCGACGATCTGGAGGCCGCGCGCCAAGGCGTATCGAGTTACGAGAAGCACGCGCTGATCCCGCATGAGGCCTACCAGGCGCTCTACGCCGCCGGCGAGGCGCAGAAGATCTTTTCCGGCTACAAGGTCCACATCCTGTCCAAAGGACAGGTCATCAGTGACGTCTGACCGTCAAACCGCGGAGCATCCTTCATGGACACCGGCCTGACCACGATTTCGGAAGCGGCAATCGAAAAGCACCGCGCCACAGCGCAGAGCTTCATCACCCGCATCGTCGTGCTGGAGGACCCGTCGCGCGAATCCGGGACCGCACTGGCCGGCACCAACCGCCGCTTCGTCTCGACCGTCTCGGTCGGCTCGGTCAGGCGCACGCGCGAGGTCGAGCTTTCCAAGACCGTCGCCGCCGTCCATCCCGACGACCAGTTGCTGAGCATTGCACAGCACATGCTGCTGTTTCGCACCCGGCGCGGGCTGGCGATCGCGCTGGCGATCGCTGATGTCTTCGCCGAAGGCTCAGATCTCGAGAGCCTGAAGGCGAAAAACGCCCGCGCCCCGCTCGAAGGCGACGAGGCCGCCACCTTCAAGAAGCTGCTGTCGGCTTCGGCCTATATTTCGGCCTTCAGCCTCGCCTCCTATTTGTTCCAGCTGATCGACAGCGACGGCGAGGCGCCGAACGATACGCCCGAGCCGGACTTCTTGTTCGACACGCCGCAGGACGCGGTGAAGTCAATTGTTGCCGGCCTCGACAGGGCGATATCAGGGGCGAAGGACGACGCCGACCTGATGACCCGCGCGCGTGCCTTCGCCCGCGTCGCCATCGACGGGCTTTTGGCGCGAAAGGGCCGCTTCGACGGCATCGGCCCGTTCGAGAACGCGCATATCCGCATCGACGTCGACGACTTCACCCTCGACGGTTTCGACGTCGCACCGGGCAAACGGTCGAAGCCGCTGGTAATGACCTTCAAGAAGCCGGAAGAGGTCGTCGGCAATCACATCGCCAAGTATCAGTCGGTGAAGCTCGCCAAGATGCTGATGGCCTACGACTTCGAGCGCGAGCTGAACCCGTTCGTCGAGCTCGGCGGCTTCCTGTTCACCTTCATCGGCGACGGCGCGCCCGGTACCGGCAAGACGACGCTGATCCAGATGATCGCCGGTCTCGTCAACGGTTACTGCCAGGTCGCCGGCTATCCCTTCGCCTACGAGAATTTCGGCGTCGACCAGATCTCCTCCTATCAGGGCAAGTCGGGCCAGAACTGCCGCCAGTTCATCAACAATGTGCTGAACCCGCGCGTCATCGGCTTCGGCACCATCGACGACATCGACCAGGTGGCGGCACGCCGCTCGGACGATCGCGCCTCGGCCGGCCAGCAGGAAATCACCGGCGTCCTGATGGATGCGTTCGGGGGCGCCGGCACCGTGGTGCGCGGCAACTGCGCCTTCGGCATGTTCTCCAACTATCCCGAGAATGTCGACGATGCGCTGCGCCAGCGCGCTGGCGCCCGCTGGCTGGTCGATGGGCCACAAACGCGCGACGACTACATCGACATCTTCGTTCTGCTCGCGGGGAAAAACCACAAGATCCCGCTCGGCGACCACAAGCTCTACGCCGCCCAGGAAATCCAGCGCGCAGTGATGGAAGCCTACGAAGAGCATGAGAAGCCCAGGGAGGACGGGCTGATGAAGGTCTATGAGCGCTACATGAAGGAGAACGGCGCACCGAAGTCGATGGCCGATATCGGCACCTATTTGCACATGATCAAGGAGGCCGAGCCGCGCTTCACCGGCCGCGCAATCAAGAACGTCACCGACGCAATCAAGATGCGCGCCATGGACATCGAGCTGCCGGACGAGTGGTTCGAGAAGCCGGAAGTCTTCATGCACAAGAGCTACGACGACAAGAAAGCGATGATCGAGGAACTGCGCGGCCCGTTCTCGATGGACATGGTCATGCAGGAGGTCAACCGCTACGCCGACTCGGAGTTCCGCTATTCCGACAAGTCCGACGACGCGGCGGTGACCAAGATGATCCGCGACACCCGCCTGCGCGACCGCGCGGTGCGCGAGATCGAGGAGCTGAAGAAGAAGGGCCTGTGGAATGCTTGAGGTTCTTCCTTCTCCCCGTTCACGGGGAGAAGGGCCCGAAGGGCGGATGAGGGGCAGCGCAATGCGTGGTGGAAACGAACCGAAAGTGGCGAGAGCCCGGCAACTGCGGAAAGTCGAAAACGACGCCGAAGACAAACTTTGGAGCGAACTGCGCGGACGACGGTTGAACGGGTACAAATTTGTTCGCCAATTGCCGATCGGTCCATATTTCGCAGACTTTGCCTGCCGAGAGGCCAATCTGGTCGTGGAGGTCGACGGGAGCCAGCATGCAGATCGTTCCCAGGATCGATACAGGGATGAAACGATGAATCGGAATGGCTGGTCGGTTCTGAGAGTATGGCACGCCGACGTCTTGGCAAGCCGCAAGACCGTATTGGATACAATTGTGACGATCCTGGACGGTCGACTGGATGAGAAGATGATAGCTGTCGACGCAAAATTTCTGCATTCGGCTATCTCGGAGAAAAGATGATGAGCGCTTGCACCGCCCCTCATCCGCCCTTCGGGCACCTCTCCCCATGAACGGGGAGAAGGAATAATGGCCAGGAAATCCGATCTGCTGCGCGAGAACGAGCTGATCTATGGCCGGCTGCTGACCATCGACGAGCCGCATCTCATCCAGCGCTACAACAAGGCATTGGTCGCCTTCGGCCTGAAGCCAACGAAGCTGAAGAGCTTCGAGATCGACCGCACCGGCTTCTCGCCGCAGGTGGCCGAGGAATGCGGCGACTACAACTATCTCGATCCCAACGAGATCAACCGCCGTTTCATCATCCTGACGCCGTCGCAGATCGATCTGCCGGTGGTGCACACCGCCTTTTCCAACACCTCGCAACTGATGTTCGAGTTCATATCGAAGAACCAGCGCGCCATCGACGCGCTGACCATCAAGGATGTCATCTATGGCGAGATCGAGGATTCGGTCCCCAAGGTCGACGACATCGAGGATCTGCTGTCGATCAACCAGGTCGAGTTCAAGGTGTTGTCGGCGGAGGACGTGGTGGGCAAGGCCGCCGAACTCGGCAAGCTCGTCGACCAGTTGAAGCAGGAGCCGGACGCTTGGCGCGACAGCGGCATGCTCACCCGCATGGTGGAGCTGGCCAAGATCTGCGGCGACATCCGTGAGAACGCGCTGGTGCCGGATCAGGTGATCTTTCGCCACAGCGCCTATTGGACCAGCCATTTCGGCGGGCTCTATGTGTTCATCGACCCTGATATGACGACGGTGATCAGCGACCCGGCAGCACCCGGCTTCCGCCGCTCGCGGCCGTGGCAGGTGAGCTACCTCTCGATCAATGATGCCGACAGGGTGTTCAAGTTCCTCGCCGCGACCGGCCGCATCGAACTGCCGCGGGCCTCATGGATCGAAACATCAGGCTATCTCGAACATCGCGCCGAGATGGTGGTGCGCGCGCTGATCCGCGACGCCGAGCCCGACCGCAACCTGACCGACGTCGACAAGGTCTGGCTGCAGACCTGGATCCACGGCCATGCCGACCTGATCACCAGAGACGGCAATTTTCCCTTTCTCAACGCCGCCAAGCGCGAGATCGCTCACCTCGGCTATCTCAAAATCGAGGACGTGTTCCCGCAGCAACGTTTCCTGGCGATCCGGGCCAAGCCCGGCCATCCCGACGCCTGGCTGACCAACCAGCTGATCTCGGATTTCGTGCCGCAGGACTTCGTCTCGCGCTACGTCTTCAACAAACCGGGTTTCTACGGGGATTATGACGGCTTCAGCGACGCCTGGCGATCGCATGTTGTGGACGTTCTGAAAACCACATATCTGAAAGACAAGGTGGCGTTTCGCACACGCCTCTACGGCCTTACCGATTGAATGACCGGCTGACTGACGAGGGGGTGACATCGCCATGCTTGATCCGATCGTGAATTTCTTCACACGGATTTTCCAGTGGATCGGCCGCGGCATCGGCTTGGCCGTCGGCATGGTCCTGTGGCCGTTCATGTGGGCTGGGCGCTGGTACACGCAGCGCGGCTGGATCCTCAAGGCGGTGCTCGGCCTCGCTCTGCTCATGCTGATCGGCCTCTACGGCTACTTCATCTGGAACACGCAGGTCTGGAGCAATTTCAATCCCGCCTATGCGGAAGCATATAATTTCAGGCAGCCGGCCGGAACCGCCCCGCCGCAGCCCGCTCCTTCTGCCACCGGGGAGACCGCTGGCGTCGAGGGAGAGGTCAAGACCTGCACCAACTCGGCCATAGTCCAGGTCGCGGCCGATCTCATCGATTTCAACGTCAACGAGAACGCCTGGATCTCGTCGATGATACTCTACAAGCTCGGGTTCTTCGGCATGGACTGGGACCGCACGCCGTTTCTCGACAACAAGGCCTCGTTCCAGCGCGGGGTCAATCAGGCCATCCGGCGCACCGCGGTCGAGCTTGTCGACACGCTAGGCCGCGTCCGCGGCACCAGCCAGATCGACCAGAACCTGCAGGATGCGCGCGGCGCGATCACCTTCGACGAGGAAACCTGGTATTTCGGCCTCAGGCCCTTTGGTCCGAAAACCCCGACGCCGAGTTTCTATCGCACGGCGGCGAGCAGCCTTCGCGCCTTCAACGACCGGCTGATGAAATGCGAGGTTGTCTTCAACGCGCGCGCCGACAATCTGATGCAGTTCGTCGACCGGATCGCGAGTGACATAGGCTCGACGTCGGACATGATCCGCGACCGTTCGCAGAACTTCAACAGCGGCTGGTTCGACACGCGCGCTGACGACCGCTTCTGGTTCGCCTACGGCCAGCTCTACGGCTATTACGGCATCCTGACGGCGGCGCATCACGACTTCCAGCAGATCCTCGACAATCGCGGCCTCACGCCACTGTGGAACAGCGTGGAGGGCCAGCTCAAGGCAGCGCTCGCCATTCGGCCTTTCATAATCTCGAACGGCCGCGAGGATGGCTGGATCATGCCCACCCACCTCACCACGATGGGATTCTATGTGCTTAGGGTGCGATCGAACCTCGTCGAGATCAGGTCCGTTCTAGATCGGTGAAGCAAGCGAATAGTGAAAGAGACGTCTTGGCTTGAAATCACCGCTGTCCCTGGTCGAGATCAGCAACGTGTCGAGGCAATAGTTCGGCCGCATATCGCGGACAGCGGAACCTGACTGCTTCGTCGTCGTTCAACCGCTGGGCGGCAGCCAGCGAGGACACGCGATGGATATCCGCGAAATTGCTCGAAATTTCTATGCCACGATCGATGCGCAAGACTGGGATAAACTGGCCAGTCTGGTCTCTCCGGATCTCGCCGTTCATCTCGCCACCGCCAACCCGATCGGCTTCGACGACTGGCGCAAATCGCTGACCGAGTTCTTTGTCGGATTCCCGGACGGACATCACGTCATCGACGACCATGTCAGCGATGCCGACAAGGTGGTCACGCGCGGCCGCTTTCAGGGCACGCACACCGGCATCTTCCATGGCGTCGAACCGAGCGGAAATTGCGTCTCGGTTGGTGTAATTAACATTGATCGCGTCGAGAACGGCATCGTGGTCGAACATTTCGGCCAGCTTGACGGCTTGGGGCTGATGCACCAGATCGGCGCATTCTAGCGCGACCGCTCGAAGCGCCGACCGGTGCTCGAACCCTGTCGCATTCCGTGCATTCCGCGGCTGTTTTGAGACGGCAGGACGGCGCGTGCTCTGGCTTCTATACGGCGCGACAACCGGGCGCCAAGACCCGGGACAGGTCGACCGGGAAACAGAGACGTCTTTCTTTATAGGAAACATAGTTGCATGCAAGTTGACGCCACGGCAGCGACAGGGTTAGAACGTCCCCTCGCCTGCAGTGCCAGGCAGTTTCGAACAGGCTTGCGACCACGCTGATCAAACCCGTCCCCTCCACCGTCCAATCCAGAGGAAAGCCGCCATGGCCGAAGTGAAATCCGACATCGAGATCGCGCGCGCCGCCGACAAGAAGCAGATCCAGGAGATCGGCCAGAAGATCGGCATTCCGAGCGAGCATCTTTTGCCTTACGGCCACGACAAGGCGAAGATCTCGGCAGAGTTCATCAAGTCGGTGAAGGCAAACAGAGACGGCAAGCTGATCCTCGTCACCGCCATCAACCCGACGCCGGCCGGCGAAGGCAAGACGACGACGACGGTGGGCCTCGGCGACGGTCTCAACCGCATCGGCAAAAAGGCGATCGTCTGCATCCGCGAGGCCTCGCTCGGCCCCAATTTCGGCATCAAGGGCGGTGCTGCCGGCGGCGGCTATGCGCAGGTCGTGCCGATGGAGGACATGAACCTCCACTTCACCGGCGATTTCCATGCCATCACCACCGCGCATAATCTGCTTTCGGCGCTCATCGACAACCACATCTACTGGGGCAACGACCTCGGCATCGACATCCGCCGCGTCGTCTGGCGCCGCGTCATGGACATGAACGACCGGGCACTGCGCGAGATCATCTGCTCGCTCGGCGGCGTCGCCAATGGCTTCCCTCGCCAAGGGGGCTTCGACATCACCGTCGCCTCGGAAGTCATGGCGATCCTGTGCCTCGCCACCGACCTGAAGGACCTGGAAAAGCGCCTCGGCGACATCATCGTCGCCTATCGCCGCGACAAGTCGGCCGTCTACGCCCGCGACCTCAAGGCCGACGGCGCCATGGCCGTGCTGCTCAAGGACGCCATGCAGCCCAACCTCGTGCAGACGCTGGAGAACAACCCGGCCTTCGTCCATGGCGGCCCCTTCGCCAACATCGCGCATGGCTGCAACTCGGTCGTCGCCACCACGACGGCGCTGAAGCTCGCCGATTATGTCGTCACCGAAGCCGGTTTTGGCGCCGATCTCGGTGCCGAAAAATTTTTCGACATCAAGTGCCGCAAGGCCGGGCTGAAGCCGGCGGCAGCCGTCATCGTCGCTACCGTGCGCGCCATGAAGATGAATGGCGGCGTCAAGAAGGAAGATCTCGGCAAGGAGAACGTCGAGGCGGTCAAGAAGGGCTGCGCCAATCTCGGCCGTCACGTCGAGAATATCAGGCAGTTCGGCGTGCCGGCGGTGGTCGCCATCAACCATTTCTATTCCGACACCGACGCTGAAATCCAGGCAATGAAGGACTACGTCGCCTCGATGGGCGAAGAGGCGATCCTGTGCAAGCACTGGGCCAAGGGATCGGCCGGCATCGAGGAGCTCGCCGGGAGGGTGGTGGCGCTTGCCGAATCCGGCGCATCGCAGTTTGCCCCGCTCTATCCCGACGCCATGCCGCTGTTCGAGAAGATCAACACCATCGTCCAGCGCATCTATCGCGGTTCCGAAGCGATCGCCGACAAGTCGGTGCGCGACCAGCTCCACGCCTGGGAGCACGCCGGCTACGGCAACCTGCCGGTCTGCATGGCCAAGACGCAATATTCCTTCTCGACCGACCCGAACCTGCGCGGCGCGCCGACCGGCCACACCGTGCCGGTGCGCGAGGTCAGGCTGTCTGCCGGCGCCGGCTTCATCGTCGTCATCTGCGGCGAGGTCATGACCATGCCCGGCCTGCCCAAGGCGCCGTCCTCGGAAAAGATCTTCCTGAACGAGATGGGCCAGATCGAAGGCCTGTTCTGAGATTTTGAAGGCCGGAACGATAGGGCGCCGCATCGCTGCGGCGCCCTCTTTTGCTTCTGCGCGACAAACTTCCTATGCCGCGTTCCGCGCCAGCGCGCGCTGGTTGGAGGCGTGGATCGTGTCGCGTTCGGGCAGCGTGCCGGTCTTCAGGCAGTCGATCCATTCAGCAGTCTTGAGAACAGCAGCAAAGCGCGACTGCAGGATGACAGTCACCACCCGGTGAATGTCCTCCGCCGAAGCATAGCCGGCGCTGTTGGCATAGGGCACCGACCCGGTGGCGTCGGACAGGAACTCCACCGCAAAGCCCATATGGACGGCGTGAATGACGGTCGACAAATCGCAGTTATGCGTCATGTAGCCGACGACGGTGATCGTATCGATGGCGTTGGCGCGTAACCAGTCCTCGAGGTCCGTGCCGGTGAAGGCGCTCGGCAAGGTCTTTTCGACGTAATGATCGCGGCTTCGCCTTGATATCTCAGGATGCAATTCGGCGCCGTGGCTGCCTTTGGCGAAAATCGGCGAGGTTTCGGGCGCCAGCTGCTTGATGACCACGACCTTGACGCCTGCCGCGGCGGCCGCGTCCATCGCTCGTGCTGCGTTGACGACGCTGTCGCGAAACGGCGGATACTGGATAGCAAGGTTGCCGCCATCATAGTCGTTCTGGATGTCGACGACGATGAGGGCGCGGCGTGGCGCCTTGCCTTGGACTGGTTCAGACATCAAATTTTCCTTTCCCGTTTGGCTTTGATTGGTCGAGGATAGGCCTGCTGCCGACTTGCAAAAAGTGTCCCAATTGACATTATTCGAAAGAATTGGGACAATCCGGATCTAATCCTTGTTGGTGCTCATCATGGCCGATCCGATCGTTGCCGCCATCGCCTTCGATGGCATCAGTCCGTTCCACCTTTCCGTGCCGTGCCTTGTATTCGCAGAGGATCGCGCCGCACTCGGCCTGCCGCGCTTCGACTTCCGCATCTGTGCAATCGAAAGCGGGCCTATCCATACCGAAGCAGGGTTGACCGTGACTGCGCCGCATGGGCTTGGCAGCCTCGATGGCGCGGACATCGTCATCGTCCCAAGCTGGCGGGATCTCGAGGATCCGCCACCGGCGTTTCTGGTAGAGGCGCTGCTGCGAGCGCACCGGAACGGCGCATTGATTGTCGGACTGTGCCTCGGCACCTTCGCTGTTGCGGCGACCGGACTGCTTTCGGGGCGGCGAGCCGCGACGCACTGGGCCTATACCGAGCAGCTGCAATCGCTTTATCCCGACATGATCGTCGACCCGGACGTGCTTTACATCGACAATGGTGATGTCATGACATCTGCCGGCGTCGCCGCCGGGCTTGACTGCTGTCTCCACATCGTACGAGCCCGCTACGGCGCCGAGGCAGCACTCCGCCTTGCCCGGCAGATCGTCCTTTCTCCCCATCGGCAAGGCGGGCAGGCACAGTTCATCGAACGTCCCATCGCCAAGACCGGCAATGCGGACCGCTTCACACAAGCCCTCGATACGGTGCGCAAGACGCTGGGCGAGACGCACAGCCTGGACAGCGCCGCCGCCGCCGCCGGCCTCACCCGCCGGACGTTCACGCGCCGCTTTCAAAAATCGATCGGCACCAGCTTCGGCGACTGGCTGATCGATCAGCGCGTCGCGCTGGCACAGCGGCTGCTGGAAGCGACGGAAAAGTCGATGGACACGATTGCCTTCGAGGCCGGGTTCGGCAGCGCCACATCGCTGCGCCAGCACTTCGCGGCGCGGCTCAGAACGTCACCGGTGCAGTACCGGCGCGAATTCTCGAAGAACGCTCAGGAGGAGCGCGTGGCGCAGGCGCCGAGGTGAGATTTTCGACTGGCGCCGGCTTCGTCGTCATCATCCGCGACGAGGTAATGACCCATCCTGCCGAAGCAGCATTCGCCTCCCTGTCATTGCCCGGCGCTGAGCTACGCCCTCGATCCTGCCCGTCCTTGAAAGAGCTTGCGTCATCTGTCATATATTAAAGCGACAGATGACGTTAGGAGCAGGCCATGGCGATGGCACTGGAAAAGGCTGCACCAGCAGCAAAAAACAATGAACTGCAGAAGGTGGCCAGGTTGCTCGGCGGCACTCGCATTCTATCACGGCACCTCAGGAGCGCATTGGATGCCCATGAGCTGCTTATGCACGGCCTGCCGGGTTCGGCGCTGGACCATCTCCTTGGGCAGCTCGTGGTCATCCAGAAGACTGATTCGCTTGAGAAGGCTGTCGGCATGAGCTTGCGCACCTACCAGCGTCGGAAAGATGCTCCTTCCAAGCCTCTCAGCCAGGACCAGAGCGGACGAACCTGGAAATTCGCGGAGATCCTGTCGAAAGCGACCGACGTGTTCGGTTCGCAGGCGGAAGCGGAGCAATGGCTGGAGCGCCCGGCGATCGGGCTCGACCAGCGTCGTCCCATCGATCTTCTGGCAACCCCGGCGGGTGTTGAGCTTGTGGAAGACTACCTCGAGCGACTTGAATATGGCGTTTATGCATGACGCCCCTGCCGGCCGCACTTGGCGGCTCCGACCTCGTTGGCTGGCGTCTCGATCAGGCTGCGTTTGCGCCTACATGGGACAGTGGCGAGGGCGCATACAGGGTCGGCGGACGATGGAACAGCAGGGGCGTGCGCGCAGTGTACTGCTCAATCGATCCGTCGACTGCGATTCTCGAAGTTGCAGTCCACAAGGGCTTCAGGGCGCTCGACACAATCGCGCATGTGATGACGGCGGCGACAATCAGCGATGTCACGGATGTGCATATCGTCGACCCTGCCGCAGTTCCGAACCCTAACTGGCTGCGTCCGGGCATCCCGAGCTCTGGGCAACAGGCATTCGGGGACGATCTTCTCAAACGACATCGGTTCGTGGTGATTCCGAGCGCGGTGTCCCAGAATAGCTGGAATCTGATCTTCGACGCGAGCGTCGCGAAGGGCGCCTATGCCGTGAAGACCCAGGAGGCCTTTGCGCTCGATACGCGGTTGCATCCACCTCCTGCCAAATGATCGCGCTTATCTCACCAATACCGTTCATGCTCATCGGGCCGCCGCTTCGCTGATCCAACTTGGGCAACGGATGCTCAGCCGCGCCTGACCGGCCGCGCCGGGTTGCCGACGACCGTGGTGTTTGCCGCGACGTCGCGCGTCACCACAGCACCCGCTCCGACAATGGCGCCGTCGCCGACGCTGACGCCGCCGAGGATGATGGCACTGCCGCCGATCCAGGCATTGTCACCGATCTCGACCGGCTTCGCGATCTCCAGCCCTGCCTGACGACCCGCCGCCTCCTTGTGATGCTCGGCGCAATAGATCTGCACATTGGGGCCGAGCAGCGTTCCCTTGCCGATGCGGACTGGTGCCGTATCGAGGATGGTGCAGCCGGCATTGAGAAACACACCGTCGCCGAGAACAATGTTGAAGCCATAGGCGCAGTGGAACGGCGCCTCGATCCGGGCGCCCTCGCCCACTGTGCCAAGCAGCGACTTCAAGGCCGGTCCGACGTCGCCACGTTGCCGGGGCGGCAAGGAATTGTGTTCGAACACCGCGTCGCGAGCGACGATGCGCAGCGCCTCCAGCTCTGCGTCGAGGCAAGCGTACCACTCGCCCGCGGCCATTTTTACGCGCTCGCTTCTGTTCAAGGCGATGCCCTCCTGTCTTACCCTGCTGTTTCAACGTGGTGTCAAAGCACAGTCCATAAAAATCGGGTAATGCCAGACATCGCAGGCCTCTGGTCAAATGCCGATCCTATGCTAGCCTACCCCGGCTGGGCTATCCCAGGCCGTGTGATCGAGGGGATCAATCATGCTGTACATCCTTGCACTTCTGATCGGCGTCGTTGCCGGCCTTCGCGCCATGACCGCGCCTGCCGCCGTCGCCTGGGGCGCTTATCTCGGCTGGCTGCCGGTCGCCGGAACCTGGGCTGGTTTCATGGGCCACTGGATCACCGTCGGCATCTTCACCATCCTGGCCATCGCCGAGCTGGTCACCGATCAGTTGCCGTCGACGCCGAGCCGCAAGGTCCCGCAGCAGTTCGGCGCACGCATCGTCGTGGGCGCCTTCACCGGTGCCGTGATCGGCGCGACCGGCGGCGCCACCATCGGCGGCCTGATCGCCGGCGCCATCGGGGCGGTGATCGGCACGCTGGGCGGCGCCGAGCTGCGCAAGCGCCTGGCCATCACCTTCGGCAAGGACCTGCCAGCCGCCCTTATCGAGGACGCCGTGGCAATCATCGGCGGCCTGCTGATCGTGGCAGCCGTGGCATGACGGCAAAGTCATTCGACACCATCATCATCGGCGCCGGACAGGCCGGCCCGCCGCTCGCCGGCCGGCTGACGGCGGCCGGCATGAGCGTGGCGCTGATCGAGCGAAAACTGGTCGGCGGCACCTGCGTCAACACCGGCTGCATGCCGACCAAGGCCATGGTGGCCAGCGCCTATGCCGCGCATCTGGCCCGCCGCGCCGCCGACTACGGCGTGACACTCTCCGGTCCGGTCGGCGTCGACTACAAGGCGATCAAGGCGCGTAAGGACAAGGTGTCTAACGACGCCCGCGGCAATCTCGAAAGCTGGATTGCCGGTATGGACAAATGCACGCTTTATCGCGGCCATGCGCGCTTCGAATCCGCCAACACCGTGCGCGTCGGCGATGATCTTCTGACCGCCGAAAAAATATTCCTCAACACCGGCGGCCGTGCCTCGGTGCCCGACCTGCCAGGCGTCAACGACATTTCGTACCTGACCAACTCGTCGATGATGGACCTCGACGTGCTGCCGCGCCATCTCATCGTCGTCGGCGGCAGCTACATCTCGCTCGAATTCGCGCAGATGTTCCGCCGCTTCGGCTCAGAGGTCACGGTGATCGAAAAAAGCCCGCGGCTGATCGCCCGCGAGGACGAGGATGTCTCGGCCGCCATCCTGTCCATCCTCGAAAACGAAGACATTACGGTCCATCTCGGCACCGATGACATCAGCTTTGCCAGGCAGGGCAATGAGATTGCCGTGACCTTCACCGCCGGCAAGGCGCCGGCGGTCGGCTCGCATGTATTGCTGGCGCTGGGCCGGACGCCCAACACCGACGATCTCAACCTCGATAAGGCCGGCGTCCAAGTCGACAAACGCGGCTTCATTGTCGTCGACGGCCAGTTGTGCACCAGCGTGCCCGGCATCTGGGCGATGGGTGACTGCAATGGCAAGGGTGCCTTCACCCACACCTCATACAATGACTACGAGATCGTTGCCGCCAATCTGCTCGACAATGATCCGCGCAAGGTCAGCGACCGTATCGAGGCCTATGCGCTCTATATCGATCCGCCGCTCGGCCGCTGCGGCATGACCGAGACGGCGGTGAGAAAATCCGGTCGTCGCGCGCTGGTCGGCCAGCGGCCGATGACCCGCGTCGGCCGCGCCATCGAGAAAGGCGAGACGCAAGGCTTTATGAAGATCCTGGTCGACGCCGACACCAAGGAAATCCTCGGCTGTTCGGTGCTCGGCCCCGGTGGCGACGAGGCGATACACTGCGTGCTCGATCTGATGTATGCCAAGGAGCCGGTCAGCACACTCGCGCGGGCAACCCATATTCACCCCAACGTCTCGGAACTTCTGCCCACCATCGCCCAGGAGTTGAAGCCGCTGGCATAGGCTAGACCGCAAGCGGCAAGCGCATAACGGCGCGGCTTTGGCGCCGCTGGCTGTCGCCGTGGCGGTGATGTCGCAGATGCTGGAATCGCCAGCTGCTGATGACCGCCGAATAGTTGCGCCCATAGCGCAGCAGGCTGGACCAATCGACAGCGTATCGGCGAAAGGGCATGTGTTCGGCCTCTTTCCTGGAGGCGTATCATGCAGAAATCGATCGAGCGCATTGCCGGCGACAGCGAAGGCGTTTCCTACGAATTCCCAGTGCTCCGCTTTGACGGCAGCGACAAGGCCGCACCTTCGGCTTATCTGCAGGCGGCACTTCATGCCGGCGAACTGCCGGGGGTCGTCGCCATCGACGCGCTGATGCCGATGCTCGAAAAGGCCGAAGCGGAAGGCCGCATCAAGGGCGATATCACCGTCGTACCCCAAGCCAATCCGATCGGCCGCGCCCAGTATCATTTCGGCGAGCATCAGGGCCGTTTTCACCTGGGCACCCGCACCAACTTCAACCGCGGCTTTCCGCTGCTGGCCGCGCCGGACCCGACGCTCTTGCCGGACACCGCGCTTGGCACTGCCGACCAGCGGCTGAAGACGCGGCTGCTGCAGCTGTCGATCGGCCACGACATCGTGCTCGACCTGCACTGCGACGACGAGGGCCTCGCCTACCTCTATGTCCATGCCAGCCTATGGCCTGAAATGGCGGATTGTGCGGCGGCCATGGGCGTCGATGCGGTGATCCTGTGGGGTGAGGACACCGACGGCACCTTCGAAGGCGCCTCGATCACACCGTATCTGAACGTCCCTGCCGATGTGGCCCGGTTCGACCGGCGCGTCGCCACCACGGTCGAGTATCGCGGCATCCTCGATGTCGACGGCGCTCTGGCCGGCTCCGATGCCGAGGGGCTCTATCGGCTGCTGGTGGGGCGCGGCGTGGTCCTGGACCAGGCCTTGTCCACGCCCGGCAGCTTCACCGGTATCGTTGCACCGCTCGAAAACATCGACATGATGCCGGCGCCTCGGGCGGGCGCGGTCCTCTACGACGTGAAGCCCGGCGACCGGGTGGCAAAAGGCGCACTGCTCGCCACCATCGTTCATGCGCCGGGTGAAGCCGACGGCCGCACGCAGGTGTTCGCGCCGCAGGCGGGCATCATCCTGACACGGCGTTCCCGGCGCATCATCCGTGCCGGCGAAGATCTGCTGAAGCTGGTCGGCGACAGGAAGAGCGCCGATGCACGATCGGGAACGCTGGAGGATTGAGGGGCTCATGCCCTTCTCCATGCCCTCCATTGAATCCAGTTGCGCGGCCGTTCAATCGCCGCTATTGGAATCGCCATGAACATGCGCTCGATCAAGACCGTTTGGTGGTGGGCTCGCTGACAGCGGCCTGTTCGAACGCGTGCGCGTGAAAATAGAAGGTGGCCGCAACGGAATGTCCGGGCGGCCATTTGTTTTTTCAAGCCATGCCCCGGGTCCGTTGCCCCAAGACGCTGAAATAGCCAAGACGCTGATGGAGACGGCAATGACGACGAAAATTCTGGAGAACGGGGCGGAGCGCTTCGTCACGGCGGGTGGCGTGACGATTACCCGCGAGCGTCATGATCGGCCTTATGAAGGCGCGATCGACGCCTATATCGACGGGCTGAATTCACGCCGTGGCGCCGTGTTTTCCTCGAATTACGAATATCCCGGCCGCTATACGCGTTGGGACACCGCCATGATCGACCCGCCGGTGGTGATCTCGGCGCGTGGCCGCGCAGTGCACATCGAGGCGCTGAACAGCCGCGGCGAGGTGCTTCTGCCGGTCATCGGCAAGGCGCTTGGCGGGCTTGACGACGTGACGATCGCCGAGACGTCGAAGAGACTGATCCGCCTCGATGTGGCCAAGCCCGGCCGTGTCTTCACCGAGGAAGAACGCAGCCGCGTTCCCTCCGTCTTCACGGTGCTGCGCGCCATCACCGCTCTGTTCAAGACAGAGGAAGACGCCAATCTTGGCCTCTACGGCGCCTTCGGCTACGATCTCGCCTTCCAGTTCGATCCGGTCGACTACAAGCTGGAGCGCCAGCAAAGCCAGCGCGACCTCGTGCTGTTCCTGCCCGACGAGATCCTGGTCGTCGACCACTATTCGACCAAGGCCTGGACCGACCGCTACGATTATTCCGGCGACGGGTTTTCGACGGAGGGATTGCCGCGCGACGAAATCGTCGAGCCGTTCAAGACCGCCGACCGCATCCCGCCGCGCGGCGACCATGCGCCCGGCGAATATGCCAATCTGGTGCGCAAGGCGATGGAGAGTTTCAAGCGCGGCGATCTGTTCGAGGTTGTGCCCGGCCAGATGTTCTACGAGCGCTGCGAGACACCGCCCTCTGACATCTCCCGCAAGCTGAAGAGCATCAACCCCTCGCCCTATTCCTTCTTCATCAATCTCGGCGAGGGCGAATACCTGATCGGCGCCTCGCCCGAAATGTTCGTGCGCGTCAATGGCCGCCGTGTCGAGACCTGCCCGATCTCCGGCACGATCAAGCGCGGCGACGACGCCATTTCCGACTCGGAGCAGATCCTGAAGCTGCTCAATTCGAAGAAGGACGAATCCGAGCTGACCATGTGCTCGGACGTCGACCGCAACGACAAGTCGAGGGTCTGCGACCCAGGCTCGGTGCGCGTCATCGGCCGCCGCCAGATCGAGATGTATTCGCGGCTGATCCACACCGTCGACCATATCGAGGGACGGCTGCGCGAAGGCATGGACGCCTTCGACGCGTTCCTGTCGCATGCCTGGGCGGTCACCGTCACCGGCGCACCGAAATTATGGGCCATGCGCTTCATCGAGCAGAACGAGAAGAGCCCGCGCGCCTGGTATGGCGGGGCGATCGGCATGGTCAATTTCAACGGTGACATGAACACCGGCATGACCCTTCGCACCATCCGCATCAAGGACGGCATCGCCGAGGTGCGCGCCGGCGCCACGCTGCTCTTCGACAGCATTCCCGAGGAAGAAGAAGCCGAAACCGAACTGAAGGCATCCGCCATGATCTCCGCCATCCGCGACGCCAAATCAGGCAATGCCGCCGACACCGAACGCGCCACCGCGCGCGTCGGCGACGGCGTCAACATCCTGCTGGTCGACCACGAGGACTCCTTCGTCCACACGCTGGCCAATTATTTCCGCCAGACCGGCGCCAATGTCTCGACCGTGCGCACGCCTGTGCCGGACGAGGTCTTCGACCGGCTGAAACCCAATCTGGTCGTGCTGTCGCCCGGTCCCGGCACGCCGAAGGACTTCGACTGTGCCGCCACCATCAAGCGAGCCCGCGCGCGCGACCTGCCGATCTTCGGCGTCTGCCTCGGCCTGCAGGCGCTGGCCGAGGCCTATGGCGGAGAGCTGCGGCAGCTGCACGTGCCGATGCATGGCAAACCGTCGCGTATCCGCGTGTCGAAGCCGGGCATCATCTTTTCCGGCCTGCCCAAGGAGGTGACGGTCGGCCGCTATCACTCGATCTTCGCCGATCCGGTCCGCCTGCCCGACGGCTTCGTTGTCACAGCCGAGACGGAAGAAGGCGTCATCATGGCCTTCGAGCACAGCAAGGAGCCGATCGCTGCGGTGCAGTTCCACCCGGAATCGATCATGACGCTCGGCCACAATGCCGGCATGCGCATCATCGAGAACATCGTTGCGCATCTGCCGCGCAAGGCCAAGGAAAAGGCGGCTTAGCTCCGGTTTCGGCGGCCGGAAGCAATCAATGACCGCTATCGATTCGAAAAACGCCGCCAAGCGCAAGGTCGCCAGCCTCGCGTTCTGGTCGATCATCGTCGCTTTCGTCGTGCTCGGCCTGAAGCTGGCGGCCTGGTACATCACCGGTTCCGTGGCGCTGTATTCGGACGCGCTGGAATCGATCGTCAACGTCATTGCCTCTGCCGCCGCCTATTGGGCGATCCAGGTCAGCTACAAGCCGGCCGACCAGGATCATCCGTTCGGCCACCACAAGGCCGAGTATTTCTCGGCTGTTTTGGAAGGCGTGCTGATCGTGCTGGCAGCCCTTCTGATCCTCAACGAAGTGTGGTGGTACTGGCGGCATCCCGTCCCGCTCGAACAGCCCTGGACCGGCCTTGCCATCAACGGCGTCGCGACGGTGATCAACGCCTTCTGGGCCTTGACGCTGATCCGTGCCGGCCGTACCGAGAAGTCGCCGGCACTGGTCGCAGACGGCAGGCACATCATGACCGACGTGGCGACCTCCGTCGGCGTGTTCGTTGGTCTGGTCGGCGCGGTGCTCACCGGCTGGCAAGTCCTCGATCCCGCTCTCGCCGTCATCGTCGCGCTGAACATCCTGTGGCAGGGCTGGCACGTGATCGGCTCGTCGATGAACGGACTGATGGACCGCGCCGTCGATACACACGAGCACATACACATCCGCGACATCATCTCGGCCAATTGCAAGGGCGCAATGGAGGTCCACGATCTCAAGACGCGGATTGCCGGCCGCGCCACCTTCATCGAGTTCCACCTGGTCGTCGACGCCGACATGTCGGTGGGCGCCAGCCACGTCATCTGCGACCGCATCGAAGATGCGCTGAAGGCCGAAAACCCCTCGGTGCGCGTCACCATCCATGTCGAGCCCGACGACGAGGCAAAACTGCCCAAGGGCACGACGGCAGTGCCGTTCGCGTGAAGCGGCGATCATCAGATCTATGTCGGCCGTTCTAAAGCTGCCTCGACAAAGTCGTCGTCAAGCGGCCCGGTCACCTGGTCGAGCCAGGCCCAATCCTGCGCGAGCGGCTCTAGGATGACCGCCCGGCCTTGACGGTGGATCGAAACCTCCTCGGTTTCGAAACGAAATTCCTTGGGCAGACGCACCGCCTGCGAGCGGCCTGACCAGAACACCTTTGCCTTGTCCTTTCTGACCCAAAGTGTCAAGGCGCGCAGGCAGCCTGCGGCATCGGCTCCAGCCGGTAGACCTTGTCGTCGGATGCGGTCTCGCCTCCGGCCGCCTTCGAGCACAGGTCAACGATCGGCAGGCTGCTGTTGGGGTTGGCCAGCATCATCGTGCCGTTGGCGCCGCGCCGCAGATAAATCTCCCTGGCCACGATATCGCAGGAAAAGTCGCTTGTCTTTCCGCCCGCCACACAGCGCCACTGGTCCGCTTCGCCTTCACAACTGTAGCTCTGCGTGACCTTGGCCGCCTTGTGGCGCGTGGTGACGGAAACAGCTATGTCGGCACCACTCGGCCAGGTTGTGGGATCGCCGTCCTTGGCGAAGGCGGCCAGTTCGATCGGGCCCCGGAAAACCCGGATGGTGTGGGTAAGCTGATCGGGATGCGAGCCGAGATGCGCGGCATCGTAGTCGCGCCCGTAGCAGAACGGCTGGTCCGGTTTCAGCCGCTCACGCAGCGGGGCTCCCAACGCCGGATCGACCGGATCGATGCGTGCGAATTCGGCCTTGCAGGTCTGCGCCGGCATGCGGTCGAGCCGAAAGCCGTCATCTTCCGTGCCGAGTGCCTGCTTGGTAAACTCCTTTTCGCCCAGCTCATCCTCGGCGCCGGCATCGAGATAAAGGTTGCGATGCACGCCGGAGACGATCAGCCGGCCTTTTTCATCGACGTTCAGTAAGGCCATGGTGCGGTCGCATTCCATGCCGCAATGGATCTCGCCCGATTGCGAGTCATCCTTGCCGCACCAACCGCCGACCCATTCGGGCTTTTTGGCGCTGCGCACCGTCGTCGCCATGAAGCCGTTGTAGCCGGACGGAGCGCTGCTCGGCTCCTCGTTCGGGTGGCTGACCGGATCGCTGCCATAGTAGAAGAAAATCCGTCCCACCTTCTGGTTCGGATGTACCTTGAGATGCGCGGCATCATAGACACGCCCGAAACAGGCATCCTTGCCGTCCCGGCTGAGTTCGGTGAGCTTAGGCGTATCGTCGGCAAGGGCCGTGCCGGCAACAGCGGCAAGCAAGGCGCCACCAAGTCCGGCGCCCACAATGGTCCTCGATGTCATGTGCCCCTCCTCGCCCGACAGGACGTGACTTCAATTTATGCTAGGATCGAGGCCGAAGCCACGCAATTTGCGAGGACTGCATACTGGAGAACGACATG
The DNA here is from genome assembly GCF_055901575.1 of Mesorhizobium sp. WSM4842. Taxonomy (NCBI): domain Bacteria; kingdom Pseudomonadati; phylum Pseudomonadota; class Alphaproteobacteria; order Hyphomicrobiales; family Phyllobacteriaceae; genus Mesorhizobium; species Mesorhizobium sp. WSM4842. The sequence continues at coordinate 2,370,428 of NZ_CM148372.1, read as the reverse complement.
ATGCGACGCCGCGATATTTTCCGTGTGGGCTTTGCCGGGGCCGCTGGCCTCTTCGGGCTGCGCCAGGTGAAGGCGGCGGCCGTGGAAGAAAGGCAGAAGGTCGCCTATCACCTCAGTGACCTCGACAAGGTCGGCTTCGTTTTGGGCAATATCAAGAACCATTATGAGGGCACCGGCGGCAAGGTCGACATCGTGCTGGTCGTGCATGGACCGGCCCTCGCCGCCTTCAAGTCGAAGAGCGCGTCAGCTGCCATTTCCAGCCGTTTTTCCGGCCTGGTCCGCGACGGGCTGACCCCGCATGCTTGCGCCAACACCATGCACGGCATGGATGTTGCGCTCACCGATCTCCTCGATGGCTTCCATGCCGCCGAGACCGGCGGCGTCGTCAAGCTCGCCGAATTGCAGCGCCAGGGCTACGCCTATTTGCGGCCCTGAACCTCTACTGACTTGAACATGAGGGCGGCGAGGCCCTACGAAGAGTGGGAGAGTCCCGGAGGAATAGACGTGCCAGCCACCACAACCGCCCTTCTCACCCCCACTTTGGTCATCCCCGACCTCGCCGGCAAGGCGGTGCTGATCACCGGCGCTTCGACCGGCATAGGGGCGGCACTTGCACTGGCCTACGCCGCGCAAAAATGCCGCGTCGCGCTGCATTACAACTCAAGTCGGGCAGCTGCCGAAAACCTGGCCGGGACCATCCGCAACGGCGGCGGCGAGGTATTCCTGATCCAGGGCGATTTCTCGATCCCCGCCGATGTCGAGCGCGTCGTCGAAGACAGCGCGCAACATTTCGGCCGGCTCGACGGTCTCGTCAACAATGCCGGCGGCATGCTTGGGCGCGTGCCCTATGCCGAACTGACCGAGGCGCATTACGACGCGGTGATGGACCTCAACGCCCGCTCCGTGCTGACCGCATCGCGCAAGGCGATGCCATGGCTGAAGCGCCAGGGCGGCTTCATCGTCAACACCTCGTCGATTGCGGCGCGCAATGGCGCCGGCGGCGGCGCCGGCCTTTATGGCTCGGCCAAGGCCTTCGTCTCCAATGTGACCCGCGGCATGGCCAAGGAACTGATCGGCTTCAACATCCGCGTCAACGCGGTGGCGCCGGGCACCATCGCGACGCCTTTCCATGAGCGCTATTCGACCGAGGAGCATATGAAGGCCATGGTTGCCACCATTCCGCAGGGCCGCGCCGGCACGCCCGAGGATTGCGTCGGTGCCTATCTGTTCCTCTCGTCCGCTCTGTTGAGTGGTTACATCACCGGTCAGGTGATCGAGGTGAATGGTGGCCAGTTGATGCCGTGAGCGGCGACCTGCATACTTGTCGCGGAAGCCAACGGAGAAACCGGCAATGTATGGTCTGATCGGCAAGATGCGGGCGACGCGCGGCCAGCGCGACGCAATGATGGATGTCCTGCTGGCCAGCACCGGCGCCATGCCGGGCTGCCTGAGCTACATCATCGCCACTGATCCGGCCGATGCCGACGCGATCTGGGTGACCGAGGTGTGGACCGACCAGGCAAGCCACAAGGCTTCGCTGCAATTGCCGGAAGTCCAGGCGGCGATTGCCAAGGCGCGGCCGATCATCGCCGGCTTCGAATTCCAGGTGGAGACCCAGCCGGTAGGCGGCTTCGGCCTGCCCGCCATCAAAACCGACTGACGCCTGAGCGGACGCATTTTTCGCCGCCGCGGGGTTCGCATCTCCCCTCTTCGGGTCTAAGACCGAAAAATGGATTCCCTGCCAGACCAGCCGACCGTCGAACGCATGGCGCGGATACCCAAAGCCTGGCAGTGGCTGGCCCTCCTGATCTTCTCGATCCTGTTTGCCGGCGCGCTGGAATTCGCCGCCTTGCCGGCGGCGCTGCTGATCGGGCCGATGCTGGCGGCGATCCTGGCCGGCGCCAACGGCGCCACGGTGCGCGTGCCGCGCCCTTTGTTCGGCGCCGCCCAGGCGATCGTCGGCTGCCTTGTCGCGGCTTCGATCTCTGCGGACATCTTTCCGGTCTTCTACAGGGAATGGCCGCTGTTCCTCGGCACCGTGGTGGCGACCGTTGCTGCGTCAAGCCTGCTCGGCTGGCTGATCAGCCGCTGGCGTATCCTGCCCGGCACCACCGCAGTCTGGGGCTCATCGCCGGGCGCGGCCACCGCCATGGTGTTGATGGCAGGCGCATTCGGCGCCGACCAGCGCCTCGTTGCCTTCATGCAATATCTGCGCGTCATCTTCGTCTCGATGACTGCCGCGCTTGTCGCAAAGATGTGGGTCGACACATCAGGAATCGAGGTCCCGGCCGTCATCTGGTTTCCGCCGATCGATCCAACAGCCTTTGCCGCGACACTTGGCGTGGCGCTCGTCGGCAGCCTCATCGGAAAGCTGCTCAGGCTGCCGTCGCCCTTCTTCCTCGGCACCTTCGTGTTCGGCACTGCGGTGCATCTCGGACTAGGCGTGCCGATGCAGTTGCCGCCCTGGCTGCTTGCCCTCGGCTATACGATGATCGGCTGGACGATCGGCCTGAATTTCACCAGGGCAATTCTGCGGCACGCGACGCGGGCGCTGCCGCAGATCGTCGGTTCGATCATCATCCTCATCGCCTTCTGCGGCGGTCTCGGCTTCATGATCAGCCATGTGCTCGGCATCGATCCGCTGACCGCCTATCTGGCGACCAGCCCCGGCGGCATGGATAGCGTCGCCATCATCGCCGCCGCCGCACAGCACGTCGACATCTCCTTCGTCATGGCGTTGCAATCGGCACGCTTCCTCGTCGTGCTGCTGATCGGGCCAAGCGTGGCGCGGCTGGTGGCGCGAAGTCTGAGGGAATAGAGGGTAATCTGCGGCTGCAGAAAGACCTGCGGCGCTGTCACCTAATTGGATCAGGCGCCACGCAATCTGCTCGCGGCCGCTGAAGGACCAGCCCAGTCGCTCAGGAATGCGTCGGGCAGTATAAGAAACGCCAGTCGTTCGGCCCCACAGTCGTTCGGCCCCACTTGCCTCTCTTTGGCTGCTCCTGTATGAAAACCGCCATGATCAACCGCGCCACCTCCGTCGCTTCCCGTCAGACCGGCTTTGCTGGCGAGACCGTGCGCGCGCTTGCTTCCGCTCTGCTGCTTCTCGGCCTTATCGGCGATCGCCGGGTTCGCTGAAGGAGCGCCCGGCGGTCGAACCGCCGCTCACGCGCATGCTCCTTGGCCAGTCTCAAAATTGGCAAGTCACATCAAGCGGATGAACATCTGGTAAAGGCGCCGCTCGGCACCAAATCCGCCTGAAGGCGGATCCCGCGAGCCGCCGGGAGAGACGACAATGAACGCACGAGAAGAGATCCGCGCAGACAGCGGGGAGATGGGCAAGGATGCTCGGGGCATGCCGGAGGCAGCCCGAGGCATGCCGGAGGCAGCCCGGAAATATCAACCTTACCCGACGGTCGGTCTCACCGACCGCATTTGGCCTTCGAAGGTCATCGACAAGGCGCCGATCTGGTGCTCGGTCGACCTGCGCGACGGCAACCAGGCGCTGATCGACCCGATGGGCCACGAGCGCAAGGCGCGCATGTTCGCCCTGCTCCTCGACATGGGCTTCAAGGAGATCGAGATCGGCTTCCCGTCTGCCTCGCAGACCGATTTCGATTTCGCCCGCTGGTGCATCGAAGAAGGCAATGTCTCAGCCGATGTCTCGCTGCAGGTGCTGGTGCAGTGCCGGCCGGAACTGATCACCCGCACCTTCGAGGCGCTGCAGGGCGCCACCAACCCGATCGTGCATTTCTATAATTCGACCAGCGAATTGCAGCGCCGCGTCGTCTTCGAGAAGGACGTTGCCGGCATCAGGCGGATCGCCACCGATGCTGCCAAGATGATCACCGACATGGCGGCGAAGGCCGGCGGCGGTTATCGTTTCGAATATTCGCCGGAGAGCTTTACCGGCACCGAGCTCGAAGTGGCGCTGGAAATCTGCAACGCCGTCACCGAAATCGTGAAGCCGACGGCGGATAACAAGCTGATCATCAACCTGCCGTCCACGGTCGAGATGTCGACACCCAACATCTATGCCGATCGCATCGAATGGATGTGCCGCAACCTCGACAACCGCGAGAACCTGCTCATTTCGCTGCATCCGCACAACGACCGCGGCACCGGCGTCGCCACCACCGAGCTCGGCCTGATGGCGGGCGCGGACCGCGTCGAAGGCACGCTGTTCGGCAATGGCGAGCGCACCGGCAATGTCGACATCGTCACGCTGGCGCTCAACATGTACACGCAAGGCGTCGATCCCGAGCTCGACTGCTCCGACATAAACCGGATGAAGGACGTCTACGAATATTCGAACCAGTTGAAGATTCCCGAACGCCATCCCTATGTCGGCGAGCTCGTCTACACCGCCTTTTCCGGCTCGCACCAGGACGCCATCAACAAGGGCATGAAGGCGTTGCGCAAGGCCAACACGCCGTACTGGGAAGTGCCCTATCTGCCGATCGACCCGGCCGATGTCGGACGCAACTACGAGGCGATCATCCGCATCAACTCGCAGTCCGGCAAGGGCGGCATCGCCTATGTGCTGCACGCGGACTACGGCCTCAACCTGCCGCGCAACCTGCAGATCGAGTTCAGTCAAGCGATCCAGGCGATCACCGACGCCGAAGGCAAGGAGGTGCCGGCCAAGCGCATCTACGAGCGCTTTCTCGAAACCTATGTCGATCAGCCCGGCGCGCGGCTGAAGTTCCTCGACCACCACACCTATCCGGACCTCGAGACCAAGGGCCGGCGTGCGGTGGAGGCGGTCATCCTGGACAGGGGCAAGGAGGTGACGATTTCGGGCTCGGGAACCGGCCCGATCGACGGCTTCGTCGACGCGCTGTCGCGCCATGTCGGCGTGCCGATGTCGGTGCTCGACTATTCGGAGCACTCCATGCAGCGCGGCTCGAATGCCTCGGCCATCTCCTATGTCGAGATGGAGCATCCCGGCGGCAAGCTGTTCGGCGCCGGCATCAACACCAACATCGTGGCCGCTTCCCTGGAAGCCGTCGTTTCCGCCGCCAACCGCATCGTCGACCGAAAGGTCGACTAGAGCAATTCCAGGAAAAGTGCGTAGCGGTTTTCCGTCCGGAATTGCGCAAAAACAAATACTTAGAGCGGTTCGGCGGTCCATCAAAAAGCTGAACCGCTCTAGACAAGCTGTCGAAAGCTAACAGCGCTGGAGCAAGATGAACCCACTTCTTGCTCTGGTCTTTCGCGCCGTTAACCACCAGAAAATTATCCGGTGGGGTACGCGATCGCATAATGGCTGCATGCTTGTATGGCAGGGCAGGCCCTATATGATTGCGTCTTAACCTGTGCCGACTTCGAAAGGATCGACACTTGCAGCATGCCACGCCTGCCGCCCCCGCAGTGCGCGAGACGTTGGAGCGATTGCTAGCCAGCGAAACGTTCGGGAGATCCGAACGAGCGCGTAAGCTGCTTCGCTACCTGGTCGAACGCGAGCAGGCAGGCGAAGCCGACAAGCTCAAGGGCTTTTCCATCGCGATGGATGTTTTCGGCAAGGACGGCGATTTCGATCCGTCGACCGACGCCGTGGTGCGGGTGCAGGCGGGCAGGCTGCGCGAACTTCTGCAGCATTACTTCGCCAATGAGGGTGTTGCCGAGCCGATCCGCATCGCCATTCCGCGTGGCGGCTATGTTCCATCCTACGAACTCAACGCGATCCGCCTGCCGGCCGAGCCGAAGCCGGAGGAACACACCGAGGCGGCTGCCACCTTGTCGGGATCGCTCGAGGAACCCGGCATGGCCGCAGGTCCCGCATCGTTGATGTCCCCTGTCGTTCGCGAGCCGGCACCGTCGCTGCTGCGCCATCTCCAGTTCTTCTGGCTGGCGATCGCTCTGGTCATCGCCATGCTGGGCGTGCTGATCCTTCGTCAGGGAAGCGGCGCATTGCTGGCGGGAAGCGAAACCGCGTCGACGATCGAAAATGCGGTGGCAACCGGCAGCATTGCGCCATGGGCTCCGATTGAAAGCCTTCCGCTCGTCTACATTGCGGTGAAAACCAACAGCGCCGAGGCTGCCCGCGTCGCGGCATCGCTGCGCGCCGGCCTCAGCGGCTTCGATACGGTCACCTTCATCGGTCGGGACGCCGACGGCCCGCCCGATCCGGTCACCGATGCGATCAGCTTCGTATTCGATGTCTTGCCGGGACCAACGGCAGGCGATGTCACTCTGGAGCTTCAAAGCGTGGCGACCGGACGGGTCCTGCTATCACGCAACTTGACTGCCGCCGACAGCACACCCTCCGCCGTCGAGGACAGTGTCGCCGGCATTTTGAGTTCGGCCGTTCCCGCCTCTGGCACGATCTACAACTATATCGAACAGAGCGGTCTTCAGACCGGCCTGACGGAATGTCTGCTGCTCGACGACAAGTACTATCTCGACCAGGGCGCGAAAACCCATGAGGATGCCTATCGCTGTCTCGAAAAACTGATCAATCGGAATGCGAAATCGTCGCTCGTCTATTCGGAGCTGGCGACCCTGCATCTCGAGGCGGCCACAGATCACTACGCCTATCCAGCCGGCGCAACGCTCGAACAGGCGATGTCGCTTGCCCGTCGCGCCGTGCAGATGGGGCCGACCAGCCCCTATGCGCACCGTGCCTATGGCTATCTCAATTCCCGCCTCGGCAATTCGGAGGAATCGATCCGCTGGATGCACAAGGCCTACGAACTCAACCCTTACGACCTCAGCATGGCGGCAGCTTATGCCTATGGGCTGATTTTCGCCGGCAGGTACAGGGAGGGAACACCGATCCTTGCTCACGCCGCCGAAACCTCCAGCGCGCATCCGCCCTGGTGGGACTACGGGCTTTTCGTCGGGCAGTTCATGGCGGGCGATATGAATAAGGCCGCGCTTGCCAGCGATGCGCTGCAAGCGACGCCGACGAAATCGCACTATCTGGCTGCGCGGCTGATCGGCGCGAAGGCAACCGGCCGCAATCAACTGGCGCATGAACTCGTGGACGAGATGACTGTCAAATTCCCGAAATTCGCTGCCGATCCGCGCGCGACCTTTGTCGAGCGGAGATACCCCGCCGATCTAACCGATCGGCTGGTCGAAGCGTTGCGTGCCGCCGGGCTCGGCAATGCCAGCTAGATTTCTGAATTAGCATGGCTGATCGCGAAAATTTTACTGGCCATCGGCTTGGACAAGGCGCAATCCAGCCACAATCTGGAATTTCGCATCCTGTTTGATTTTGCAATAAAACCATAAAATTGCATGATTTCATCCCTTTACGCTGCCGAACGGGGCGCCGGTCCGAAGACGGTTGTGTTCCTGCATGGCTTCGGCGGTTGCCACGACGACTGGCACGAGGTGATTTCGACACTGGCACTTGGTTCACGGACGCTGGCCTATGATCTTCCGGGCCATGGGCTATCCCTCGATTTTCCGGGTGACGGTCCGGCCAAGGCGGCCGCCCGGGCCGTTCTTGCAGACCTCGCCGCACGCAGAATTAGGAGGGTGCATCTCGTCGGCCACTCGATGGGCGGAGCGGCGGCAGTGCTGATGGCATTGGCCGAGCCCGAAAGGATAGCGTCGCTGACGCTTCTGGCGCCGGGCGGATTTGGGACTGAGATCAACGGCCAGCTGTTGCGCCGATACGCCGCCGCTGCCGGCAAGAGCGAACTTCGCGCCTGCCTCGCCGCCATGTCCGGACCGCAAAGCCTGCCCTCGGAGCGCATCGTGGATGTGCTTGGCGAAATGCGTGCGCGTCCCGGCCAGTTGCAGAAACTTGTCGAGATCGCGGGCGCCATGACTAGGGACGATCGGCAGGGCGTCATCCCGCGCGAACGGCTCGAAACGCTTGATATGCCGGTGATGGTGGTTTGGGGGACAGATGACGCGGTGCTGCCCTTCACACAGGCCGATGGACTACCGGCGCATTTCCACCTGCACCACGTGTTGGAGGCCGGCCATATGCTGGTCGAGGAAGCGCCCGGCCTGATCGCCGAGATCGTCCGCCGCAACATGAAACGCCGCGCCAGGCCGCTTCGTCCAAACTCCGCCTCCGAGGCGAACTGATCAGTCCCTGTCAAAGCGCGGCTTCGGGCCGGATTTGGTCCGGCAAGCCGTCTATCGATCTCGCAAGTGCATTTTGCTGCATTTTGCCGACGGCTGTGTTAATTCGGTGTTAACCAAACCCGCGAGGCAAACGCCGATGAAGGATGCAGGCGAGAACATCACCCAGATCGATCAGTCGCGAAAACTGTCCGACGCCATTCGCGATGTGAAAAACGCCTTCGCCGACCGCGACGACGTCGTGATCGACATGCGCGAGGCGCATCGCATGCGGCTGGAATTGCTTGCCGCCGAACTCGCGCCCATCTTCGCCGACGTGCCCGCCGACATGGACAATTTCGACTTCGCCGTCTCGTCCGGACTGCAGCCGCGCCTCTGGATCGACGCCGTCAGCCATGTCGCCATGGGACGCGACCGCCGCACCTATCGCTTCCTCAGGGATACGCGCATCGGCCGGGTGGTGCTCGCCGAATCAACCGAGATGAAACCGGTTGCCGATCAGGTGATGCGCTACGTCGCGGAGCGCGTCGTCGAACGCCAGAGAATGATGGAAGGCGGGGTCGAGCAGGCTGTCGCCGGCCTGAAGCGTGCCTTGGTCCCGGAAGCCGAGCCGCCACTGCGATCCGTCCCGCGCGGCAAGCGTTGGTCGGCGTTTCTCTCCGGTCTCGGCCTGATCGCCGCAGGCGCCCTGGTCGGGCTGGCTGTATCGATCGTGTTGTTCTGGGACCGCCTTGTTGCGATGGGACTGAGCTTTGGACCATGATCCTGAACCGAAGGTCCGCGTAGCAAAAAGTGGAAACCGGTTTTCGGAAAAGATCATGGTCAAACAAAAAGATAGAGCTCCATCCCAATTCTATCGGATGGAACAGGCTCTAATGCATGTCGCGCAAAAGTGCGCAGCGGTTTTGCGATAACGACATGTATAAAACAACAACCTGAAGCGCGTCGCGCGAGGCCGATCGAACACGACGCGCTTCAGGCCATAGCGTCCGCGCCAAGCTCCAGAATCTCCAGATCGGAAGGCGGGATGGCCGGCCCGGTCAGGCCACGTCGCGTCAGCCTGATCCGCCAATTGTCTTTTTCGCCATCGATCTCCAACAGATTATATTGCGCCGCCGGCCGCCTGCCGCCTGGCGCCTGCCCTGCGGCGGCGACACCGACCACTGGAATTTTGGCGCCGCGCCCGTTGATGGAGAACAGCGTCGGCTCGTGAGAATGGCCGTGCAGCACAAGCTCGGCCCCGTGCCGCTGAACGACCTTGTGGAAGCGGGCAATGCCGAACAGCCGCTTGGGCTGCGAAACGGCGCCGCGCACTGGCGGATGGTGGATCATGATCACCCGGAACAGTCCGCGCTTGGCCGTAGCATCGAGCACTTCGCGCAGCCTTTCCGCCTGGTCTTCCAAAAAGAAGCCGTTGGCCATGAACGGAGCCGTGGCCCGCGCCGTCGTCACACCGATCAGCGCGACGTTGCCACGCACGCGCAGATACGGAAAGGCGTCGCGGTCGATCGGCGTATTGACGCCGTCGCCGGTCATCCATGCCGTCCACGACCGGCAGGCCTTGTCGAAGGCGCCAGGCACATAGGCGTCGTGGTTTCCTGGAACGACCGACACATCATCGGGAGAACCCAGCGTCTCCAGCCAGTGCTTGCCCATCTCGATCTCGCCATCGAGCGCCAGATTGACCAGATCGCCGGTGACAGCAAGGTGATCCGGTGCGCTCGCCTTGATATCGGCGACGATCGTGTCGATGACGGCATCGCGCATGTGACGGCGGCGGTTGCGCTGCCAGTTGACGTAACCGACCACGCGCTTGGAGGCGAGATCGCGATAGGTTACACCGGGAAGCGGCCCCAGATGGATATCGGAAATATGCGCGAGCCTGAACATCCTCTCTTCATAAGCGACGCGCGCGCTGCTTTCCACCCACGGTTTCGTGGGTGATGACGCGGCCCGATCCGGAGCAAGCTTTCCGCCAGGCCGGCTGGCCAGGTCTCAGGGCAAGGCTGTTTCATCTGTATTTCGTGCTGCGGCGGCCAATGACGCTCGGGGTGCGCGGCTTGATCCACGACCGCACGTCCAATTCCGTCTTCCTCATTCGCCACACCTATGTACCGGGCTGGCAGCTTCCCGGCGGTGGCGTCGAGCTGGGCGAGACAATGATCGAGGCGCTGGCGCGCGAGCTCTGCGAGGAGGGCAATATTGCATTGACCGCGCCGCCGTTGCTGAAATCGATGCATTTCAACCGTCGGACCAGCCGCCGCGACCATGTCGGCCTCTATTTGGTCGAGCAGTTCAATCAGACGGCGCCGAAGCTGCCGGACCGAGAGATCGCCGCAGCCGGTTTCTTTCCGCTCGACCGCCTGCCGGACGGAACGACGCCGGCCACGTTGCGGCGAATCGCCGAGATTTTTGGCGGCGCGACGGCGTCGCCCTACTGGTAGGTCACGCTGCCTTCCTGAACCGCGCCCGATCATGCGGCGCGGCGTAGTCCAGTTCCGGTCCGACCGGCACGATGTGCGTCGGGTTGATCGTTTCATGGCTGCCGTAATAGTGCGCCTTGATGTGGTGCAGGCTCACCGTGCCAGCGACGCCCGGGACCTGATAGAGGTCGCGCAGATAGTTCGACAGGTTCGGATAGTCGGCGATGCGGCGGAGGTTGCACTTGAAATGGCCGACATAGACCGGATCGAAGCGAACCAGCGTGGTGAACAGCCGCCAATCGGCTTCGGTGATGCGGTCACCGACGAGATAACGCTGGCGAGACAGGCGATCCTCGAGTTGATCGAGCGCCGAGAACAGTTCGCCAAACGCCTTTTCATAGGCCGCTTGCGTCGTGGCGAAGCCGGCGCGATAGACGCCGTTGTTGACTGAGGGATAGACCAGCGCATTGACTGCGTCGATTTCGCGGCGCAGTGCCTGCGGATAGAAATCGAGGCTGGCGTCGCCCCATTTGTCAAAGGCTGAATTGAGCATCCGGATGATCTCGGAGGACTCATTGGAGACGATTGTTTGTTCTCGCCTGTCCCACAGAACCGGCACCGTCACGCGGCCGGAATAGGCGGGATCGGCCTTGGTGTAGATCTGATGCAGGAAATCGAGGCCGTAGAGCGTGTCACCGGTGGCGCCGTCCTCGGCCAGGAATGTCCAGCCGTTGGCGCCCATGAAATGATGGACGACCGAGACCGAAATCACGTCCTCCAGTTTCTTCAGTGCTCGAAAGATCAGCGTCCGGTGCGCCCAGGGACAGGCAAGCGAGACATAGAGATGGTAGCGGCCCGGCTCGGCCTTGAAGCCGCGCTTGCGGCCTTCGGCCGGCGTACCGTCAACGGTGATCCAGTCGTGCCAGTGCGACTGCGCCCGCACGAACTCGCCGTCGCTGCCCTTGGTGTCGTACCCGCGGTCCTGCCATTTGCCGTCGACAAGCAATCCCATGCGATGTCCTTTCGTCTTCATGGGGATGTAGGCACATACCGACGATGCGGAAATCGCCAGGCGTTGAACAGTTCGTCAATCACCAGGGCAGCAAACGAAGGGCGCCAGGCGAAACGGCCGATTGCAGTGGCTGAAGATTGATGCTAGCGGAAAATCCGCATGTTCGACTTTGCCTTGATCCGGTTCGACCGACGACGAAAGGGCGCCCGCGCTTGATGAAGCGCTGACCGGCGAACGCTGCCGTTTGCAGCAAACCTTTCCCCGTCTCTACCGGAACGCAAAGACCATGAGCCTTGCCGACGTGAAATACCTGCCGGAAAATCCGGCGCATGACCCCGAAATCGAAGCCATCAACGACGAAGCCTTCGGGCCGGGCCGTTTTGTGCTGGGCGCCTACAGGATCCGCGAGGGCGGCCCGCATGAACGCGCTTTGTCCTTCGTGGCCGTCGATGACGACATCGTTGTTGCCTCGGTGCGCATGACGCGCATCGCGGCCGGCGCCGGCCGTGCGCTTATGCTCGGACCGCTTGCCGTGCGGCCGGCCTTCAAGAATCTCGGCATCGGCCGCCGGCTGGTGACGATCGCACTGGAAGCCGCCGCCAAGGCCGGCATGCCGGCCGTGATGCTCGTCGGCGACGAGCCCTATTACGGCCCGCTCGGCTTCAAGAGAATTCCGCGTGGGCAAATCTCCATGCCGCGCCCGGTCGATCTCGACCGGCTTTTGTCGCATGAGATCGTGCCGGGCGCGATGGCACGGCTGGTGGGCGAGGTTTGCCACGCCGATCAGGCAAGAATTGCCGCGCACGTCGCCGCGATGGCGTGACCATCCGGATGCTGTTGCGCCGTCCTGTTGGGCTTCGTAGCATGTGCCCGGCAGGATGGAGGACGCCGGCATGAACCCGAACGGCCAGATTGCGATCGTCACCGGCGGCGGCTCCGGCCTCGGCGAAGCGACGGCGCGTGCACTGGCCGCGAAGGGCGCCGGCGTTGCCATCCTCGACCTCGGCATCGAGCATGCGGCGAAGATTGCGGCCGATATCGGCGGCATCGCCATCCAATGCGACGTAAGCAGCGCCGACGGCGGTGCTGCTTGCGTGGCGGAAGTGGCAAAAAAGCTCGGCGAACCTCGTATCCTGGTGAATTGCGCCGGCATCGCCATCGGTATGAAGACGATCGGCAAGGACGGTCCGCACCCGCTCGACCAATACCGCAAAGTGATCGAGGTCAATCTGATTGGCACCTTCAACATGATCCGCCTCGTCGCCGACCGGGCCGCGAAGCTTGAGCCGCTGGAGGGCGGCGAGCGCGGGATCATCGTCAACACGGCATCGGTCGCCGCCTATGACGGTCAAATCGGCCAAGCCGCCTATTCAGCCTCCAAGGGCGGCGTCGTCGGCATGACGCTGCCGGTTGCGCGCGACCTTGCCCGGTCGGGCATTCGCGTCTGCACCATCGCGCCCGGCATCTTCAAGACGCCGATGATATCAGGCATGCCGCAAGAGGTGCAGGATTCGCTGGGCGCCGCGGTGCCCTTCCCGTCCCGTCTCGGCGAGCCTTCCGAATATGCCGCCCTTGTGCTGCACATCGTCGAAAACCAGATGCTCAACGGCGAGACCATCCGCCTTGACGGCGCCATCCGCATGGCGCCGAAGTAGCCGATCATGAGTGCCGAAGTCTCGCCGCAGGCGAAGACCGGCCCGCTCGCCGGTCTGACGGTGATCGAGATGGCCGGGATTGGACCGGTGCCGCTGGCCGGCCTGATGCTGTCAGAGATGGGAGCCGAGGTGCTGCGCATCGAGCGGATTGGGTCGACCCAGCCGTTCCTGTCGCTACCGGATGAATACGACATCGACCGTCACGGCCGCTCCATCCTGCGGATTGACCTAAGGCGCTGGGAAGGCGCCGAACTGGTGCTGCGCCTTGCCGAAAAGGCCGACATTCTGGTCGAAGGGTTTCGTCCCGATGTCATGGAGCGGTTTGGTCTCGGGCCGGATGCGGCATTGGCGCGCAACCCGGCGCTGATCTACGGCCGCATGACGGGATTCGGCCAGGACGGACCGCTATCGGGTCGTGCCGGCCACGACATCACCTACCTCGCCTATTCGGGTGTGCTGCACGCCATCGGCCAGGAAGGAAGCCGGCCAGTCCCACCGCTCAACCTCGTCGCCGACTATGGCGGCGGCGCCGTGATGCTGGTTGCCGGCGCACTGGCCGCCCTGTTTGAGCGTTCGCGCTCCGGCAGGGGCCAGGTGATCGATGCCGCGATGATCGAGGGCGCTTCGATGCTGGCGACACCTGTGCACGCCTTGATGGCGGCGGGCCTGTGGAGTGACACGCGCGCCGCGAACCTGCTCGATTCCGGCGCGCCCTTCTATGACACCTATGAGACGGCGGACGCACGCCACGTCGCCGTCGGCTGCCTTGAACCCCGGTTCTTCGCTGAATTCGCAAGACTGCTGCCGCTCGACGAGCGTTTTGTGCGCGGCCAATACGACAGGAATTTGTGGCCGCAGATGCGCGCTGCCATTGTCGATCGGGTCGGGCAGAAGACACGGGGCGACTGGGACCGTCTCTTTGCTGCGACCGATGCTTGCGTTGCACCGGTTCTGTCGTTGCGGGAAGCCAGGGATCATCCGCACAATCGCGCTCGCAACGCCTTTGTGACGTCGGGTGCGCTTGAGCGCCCCGCCCCGGCGCCGCGCTTTTCGCGCTCCCGGCCGACGCTTGCCGCCATGCCGGCCGATCACCATTGTCAGGCGGCGACCGTGCTGGCACGCTTCGGCCTTTCGGAAAGCGAAACTGAGGCCCTTGTCAAATCCGGTGTGATAGGTTGATAACCGGAGAATAAAAATCAGCTTAAGACGGGTGGATTTTGGCCGACCGAAAAAAGGACGTGATCCGCGAGACCGACGCCGAAGCGATCAGGCTGGCGAAGACGCTGATCCGCAGCGCCCGTTTCGGCGCGCTGGCGGTGATCGAGCCTGGGACCGGTTCGCCGCTGGCCAGCAGGGTTGGTGTCGCCACCGATATCGACGGCGCGCCGCTGATCCTTGTATCGATGCTGTCCGCCCATACCGGCGCGATCCTTGCCGACCCGCGCTGTTCGCTGCTTGTCGGCGAGCCCGGCAGGGGCGACCCGCTGGCGCACCCGCGGTTGACGCTCGTCTGTCGGGCAGCACGGCTTGAGCGCGGGTCCGGCGAGCATGCCCGCGCCGAACGGCGCTATCTCAACCGCAACCCCAAAGCGAAGCTCTATGCCGGACTTGGCGACTTCTCGATCTTCCGCCTCGAGCCGGAGCGGGCCAGTCTCAACGGCGGCTTCGGCAAGGCCTACTTGCTCGAGCGCACCGATCTGGTCACGACCGCTCCGATCGTCGAAGACCTTGCCGCTGGTGAACAATCCGCCCTCGACCATATGAATGCCGACCATAGCGACGCAATTGCCGTCTACGCGCGCCATTTCGCCAAGGCCGCAGGCGACGGCTGGGTCATCACCGGCTTCGACGCCGACGGCATGGACCTGGCATTGGGCGACGATGTCTGCCGGGTCTTCTTCCCCGAGCCACTGAGGGCGGCGCGTGAGCTCAGGCATGTTCTGGTCGACATGGCAAAGACCGGCCGAGTTGCAGACGAAACACAGTCCGACAGTTAATCGTGTCGGGTCGAAAGCAAGTCTTGAGGTTTGAGTGAAATGTACTACCCTTTCTCGGTAGCGTTGAATCGCCAGCGCACATTCGCGAGTGAGTCTATGGAATCAGACGCTATTGCCCCCATAGCGCCGGATGAGCAGGAAGGTGTGGGGGATCGATGGTCTCGAAAAAGCTAATCGCCAATGCCGAATCAGCGGCTGCGTTTCTGACGCTGATGGGCAACGAGAAACGACTGTTGATCATGAACTATTTGGCCGACGGTGAAATGTCGGTCGGTGCTATCGCCGAGAAGGTTCTGCTCAGCCAATCCGCCCTGTCCCAGCATCTGGCCAAACTGCGGGCGCTCGATCTCGTCGAGACCCGGCGCGACCGGCAGATGATCTACTATTCCTGCAAATCCGATGCCGTGCGCGAACTTCTCAACACGCTGGACGGGATTTTCGGCGAAGGTGAGTTGTCGCAGATGGCGTACCGCCTGCGTCGCTCCGGGACTTGACCGGGCCAATGCATGTCGCCCAAAAGCCTGCTCTTGAGCTTGACCCGAGGGTGCGAAGCGGTTTTGGCTGACGGTTCTTAGAGCGACTTGCGTCCACTTGGACGCAGGAAGTACTTTGGATCCACGCATCGAGCTGTCCGAAAACCCACTGCGATTTTCGGGGCGATGCGTGTCCGCCGAGGCAAGCATGCGCCCCATTCGTATCGAAGACCCGCAAGACCCGCGCGTCGCCGCCTATCTCGACATCCGCGAGCGCGATCTTGCCGGCCGGCAGGGCCGCTTCGTCGCCGAAGGCAAGGTGGTGCTCGAAATGCTGCTCGCGGCCAAACGCTTTTCGGCCGAATCGGTGCTGGTACTCGAAAACCGGCTGGCAGGCCTCGACGGAACCCTGCGCAAGGCACCCGCGGACCTTCCGGTCTACGTCGCGGCCAGCGAGGTGATGGACAGGATTGCCGGCTTTCACATGCATCGCGGCATATTGGCGATCGGCCGCAAGGGCGCGGCGCAGCCTGCAGAGGCCTTGCTTGACACCTTGCCCGCCCGCGCGTTGATCGTCGTGCTGGTCGGCATCGCTAACCATGACAATATGGGCTCGATCTTTCGCAACGCCGCCGCTTTCGGCGCCGATGCGGTGTTTCTGGACGCGACCTGTTGCGATCCGCTGTACCGCAAGGCGATCCGCGTCTCGGTCGGCGCCGCGCTGAAAGTTCCCTTCGCCTCCTTCACTGAGACCGTCAGCTTCACCGCGGCGCTCGACCGGCTGGGCTTCGGCCAGTTCGCTTTGTCGCCACGCGGCCAAACCGGCATCCGCGATGCGAAAGGGACTGAACGGCTGGCGCTCTATCTCGGCACCGAAGGGGAAGGCCTGCCCGAAAGTCTGCTCGCCCGCCTGCGGACGGTGCGGATCGATATGGCAGAAGGCTTCGACAGCCTGAATGTCGCCGCCGCGTCAGCCATCGCCTTACATCATTTTTCGGCAAGCAGGACCTGAGCCGCAGAAGACAGCATCACTGCCTGGGCTCAATGCGCCGATTCGGCCTTCTGGAGCGCCCGCACGCGATCGGCAAGGCTGCGTTCGCCGCTTCCCGGTGGGTTGGGTGCCGCAAGAGCCTTTGCGATCGGCGACTCCGGCCCGTCGAGCTTCGCCGTCAGGGCGACGACTTGCGCCGCCAGGTCGCTCATCTGCTCACGCAATGCAGCGCTGGCGCGGCGCGCATCGTCGCCGCCTTCGGATTTGGATGCCCCGAAGGCGGCAAGATCCGTTTTCAGTTTCTTGTTCTCGCGGGCCAGTTCCGTCAGCCTCGCCTCCAACCGCTCGCGGTCGTTGTCGAGCTTGGCGATGGCTTTTTGGGTGTCGTCCTTGACGGCCGCATCGGCCTGACTGCCTTGCACTCCGACGAAACGCACCGCGGAGGCGTTTTCCACGCGTTCGCTTTTCGACTTTTCGCGAAGCCGCGCGATTTCCTTGTCGCGGCGGTCAAGCTTGTCCTCGCGATCGGCAAGCGTGGCGAGCAGGCGCTCGACCTTCTTGTCCAGTTCGCCGGTCCTTTTCTTCTCGGCCTTCAACGCGTCTCGTGCGGCCTTGCTCTCGGCCGCGATCTCCTGTTGGCGCCTGTCCGCCTCCTTGCGCTGGCCACGCAGCACCGAAATGTCGTCGGCCAGCTTTTGCAGTTCGGACTCGCGCGCCACAAGTTCGATCTGACGGCTGCTCGAAGAAAAGCTGGCGTCGTCATACATGTGCTCCAGTTTTTTCAGCTCGAGCACACGCTTTTCCAGGGCATGCTCGGTTTGAGCAAGTCGATCTGACAAAAGCTGCAACTGGTCTTCGCGCTGCCGAAGGTCTTCGCCCTTGGCCTCGAGTTCGGAAACGGCCTGTTTCTTGTCCTTCCGCTCGAGCGCCAGCTCCTTCAGTGCCTCGCGGCCGCGGCTGATCACGACAAGCTGTTCGGCCGATTTCTCACGCAGCGACTTGACGCTCATCTCGAGCCGGCGCGTCGACATGGCGAACTCGGCGCGGATGCGATCCTTCTCCGCCTGGATCTCGGCCAGCGTCAGCGGCATCGAGCCCTCGACGCGTTTGCGCGTCAGCATCACGGCCCGCCGCCAGATGGCCGGGGCAATCATCAGCGCCACAAAGCCGGCGCAGAGAAAGCCGAGGACAAAGAACAGGACCGACTGAACCAAGGTGACTATCCGTTATGGACGGCAAACAACCGTAAGCGACTGTGCCACGTTCGCATGACGGAATTCCAGCGCTGCGGCAAGGGTCTGCCGCAGCAATGTTCAGATCGTCGACCTTGGAGCCAGTCGAGACGGCGAGGCAACCGCTTGCTCAGAATGGATTCCAGGTGGCGCGCTGGGTAAGCTTCAGATAACCGAGATTGACGCCAAGCCGGGCGCCGACGCCGGTGCGGATCGGCACCAGCAGCACATTGTTGTTCTTCATCACGTTGAAGCCGACGCCAGCCACGAGATAGGCCGAGCCGGCAACGCCGCCGAAACGATTGTAGAGGCTGTTCACGTCGTCGAGATTATAGACCAGCATCATCACCCGCGAGCCCTCGCCGCCAAAATCCCAGCCGAGCGACGGGCCCTGCCAGAACACTTTGTGATCGCCGGCGTTCTTGGTGTAGAGCGTGCCTTCGCCATAGGTCAGGCCACCGATCAGCGCGCCCGAGCCCTCCTCGCCAAGCAAATAGCCATTGGGCAGGCCGTAGGAGGCGAAAATCTTCTCGACGACGGTGGCGAGCCCGCCCGACGTCGCGCCGAAGAATTTATGACCGGAATCGACGATCTCCTGAGCGGTGTATTCCTGGGCCCGCGAAGGCGAGGTCGAAAAGACGATGACAAGGCCCATGAGAGCGATCGCCATTGAGAGGACACGGAAGAAACTCCGGTCAGAGATGACACGGAAAATCCGGTCAGAGGTGACACGGAAAAAACTCCGGTCGTAGTATCGGGAAAACATGCTTCCAATCTCCGTCAGGGAGCACTTTCGCCGACGCCTCACATCCGTGCGGCTCTTTGGCGGCCGCTAAGGATGACTGTTATGGGCAAACTATGCCGTAATCCTTTTTCAACCATTAAGCTTTCACATGAAGATGGCGGTTAGAAGGCTGGTTTCGAGCTGGTTTCGCGTCGCCCCGCAGTATCCGCACCCTGCGTGAACACACCATTTTCGATAACGACAATTCCGGATTTGTTGCTGCACGCTCAGGCGCTGTGTATTCAAGGCCTTGGAGAGAGCGTGATTCGTGTTGGCAGGCGTGATCATTTATCGCGCGGCCATTCCAGTGAAATTTTGCAGGGACTTTCGCCGATGGCCGAGCTTTTCACCCTTTCCGCACCCGATCTCGCAGCGCTTTTGTGCAGCCGGGTCTGCCACGACATCATTTCGCCGGTCGGCGCCATAAACAACGGGCTTGAGCTGCTCGACGAAGGCGGCGCCGACGAAGATGCCATGAAATTGATTCGGCAGAGCGCCAGAAACGCTTCGGCCCGCCTGCAATTCGCCCGCATCGCCTTCGGCGCAGCCGGTTCTGCCGGCATGATGATCGACACCGGGGACGCCGAGGCCGTTGCGATCGCCTTTTTGAGGAACGAGAAGCCGGAACTGGTCTGGAACGGAACCCGTGCGCTGCTGCCCAAGAACAAGGTAAAGCTGCTGCTCAATCTCATTCTCGTCGCCAACGCCGCCATTCCGCGTGGCGGTAAGCTTACGGTTACGCTTGAAAACCTCGACACAGAACCCCGCTTTGCGCTCGCCGCGAGCGGTCCGATGCTGCGCGTGCCGCCCAAATTCCTGGAGCTCCATTCCGGCAACAGGCCTGAAGAACCGATCGACGCGCATTCGGTGCAGCCCTACTACACGTTGCTTCTGGCGCGCGAGGCGAACATGACGATATCGATCCACGCAACCGCAGAAGAAATCGTACTATCGGCTGCTTGAAGTTACTAAGAAATGATTGAAAAGAACAGATAAGAGGTTTTAGACAATATTTACTACCCCCTCACGGTCGAATGAAGCGAGCCTTCCAGGCTAGTTCGGCCGAAGCATCGGTCAAGAAGTTTCCGTAAAAGCTGTTCTTGCAAAAATTTTACCTATCGGCTTTTCAGCTTCTTTACCGGATTGATCCTACCGTGCCTTTCAGTACCGCGACGCTGCCGGATTGCCGCATGGCAAAGAGGGACCGGAAATGAAACGCTGCATGTTCATCGACGATTCGAGCGTCATCAGGAAGGTCGCAAAGCGCATCCTGGGTGGTTCCGACATGCTGGTCATCGAAGCTGCCAGCGGGTTTGACGCGGTCGAGATGTGCACTGCCGACATGCCGGATATCATCGTCGTCGACGGCGCCTTGCCGGACATGCAGGCGGAGGACGTCATCCGCCGCATACGCGCCATGGAAAGTCCGATACAGCCCCAGATCCTGATTTCGCTGGTTGAGGTCGACGTCGCTTCGATCATGCGGGCAAAGCGCGCCGGCGCTCAAGGCTATCTGCTGAAGCCGTTCAATCGGCCGCAACTTCTCGAATGCTTCCGCACCTTGAGAATTGCAGCCTGATTCGCCGATCCCTGGCGCATCGCCCCCGGAAATTGGCGCTCCATGTCTGCGATACAAACGCAAAGTCCGGCCGAAGCCGGATTTTGTCGGAAAATCGATCGGATCGGCGTCGTCAGCTCAGGCGCTGACGCGGATATCTTCCGGCTCGCGCAGCACATAGCCGCGACCCCAAACCGTCTCGATGTAATTCTGGCCGCCGGAAGCGTGGTCGAGCTTCTTGCGCAGCTTGCAGATGAAGACGTCGATAATCTTCAGTTCCGGTTCGTCCATGCCGCCGTAAAGGTGGTTGAGGAACATTTCCTTGGTGAGCGTAGTGCCCTTGCGCAGCGAGAGCAGCTCCAGCATCTGGTATTCCTTGCCGGTCAGATGCACGCGCTGGCCACCGACCTCAACGGTCTTGGCATCGAGATTGACCACCAGGTCGCCGGTGGTGATGACCGACTGGGCATGGCCCTTGGAGCGCCGCACGATAGCGTGGATGCGGGCGACCAGTTCGTCCTTGTGGAACGGCTTGGTCATATAGTCGTCTGCGCCGAAGCCGAGGCCGCGTACCTTGTCCTCGATGCCGGCCATGCCGGAGAGGATAAGGATCGGCGTCTTCACTTTGGAAAGGCGAAGTGTTCTCAAGACCTCGTATCCCGACATGTCGGGGAGATTGAGGTCGAGAAGGATGATATCGTAGTCGTAGAGCTTGCCTAGATCGACACCTTCTTCGCCAAGATCGGTCGTATAGACGTTGAAACTTTCCGATTTCAGCATCAGCTCGATGCTTTGTGCGGTTGCACTGTCATCTTCTATCAGCAGAACACGCATTTCATTCCCCTTTTCTGCTGCCGGACCATTTCACGACCCGTCCAGGACCGGAGCAGTGATTGCCTGAGCAGAGGCTGCCATCGAATGGTTAACAAAACCTAATTCCGTGCCGCTGACGGTATCAGATTTTTTAACCCCTTTCTACACCTTGTTGAATCTAATAGTGAATCACAGAACCAAACCGCTAATGCAAAACATTAATAAGCCAGACTAAGTGACTCTTTGGACTCGCTGGCCGTGCTTCCGCATCGAGAGCCGGAATTTTTACCCGGCCTTAAGTCCTGAGCCCTATGATTAACAATGCCCGTAAACGAATGGTTACCGCCGGCAAAAAACTTTAGGAATTTGTTTCCCATAGTTCCTGTAAAGTCGGTGGAAACGGGTGAAGCCTGCGGTTTGCCAGGTGGATTGGACGATATGTGCAGGTGTGCGTTTCCAGGAGTACCGAATCATGAAGTCACGTGAAAACCTCGTTCGGCTGAAGCAGTTCCAGGTGAATGAGAAGCGGCGGCAATTGCTGCAACTCGACATGATGATCGCTGAATTCGAGCGCATGGCTGTCGAACTGGAGCTCCAGATCACTGCCGAAGAAAAGAAAGCCGGCATCACCGACATCAACCATTTTGCCTATCCGACCTTCGCCAAGGCAGCGCGCCTGCGCCGCGACAATCTCAGAAACTCGCAAAGCGACCTCGCCCAGCAGCGAAGCGTTGCCGAATCACTGCTCGGCGAAGCCGAAGCGGAGCTTTCCAAAGCGGAAATGCTCGAATCGCGCGACACCAAGATCCGCGACGCCGAGACCGGCGGCCGCAGCGCCATGATCGGCTGAAAACAAGGCTTTAAGCCGGTCAACACCCAGCGATCAGGGCGTTGCTCATCTGGAACGTCGCCGCTCATTGGTCGAGCAGCTGCCAGTTTCAGGCCTGCGCTACCAAATCCCCTTCATGTTCCGCGACGCCCGCATCCGGGCATCCCTGATGTCGGGCGCAGGCGGTTACGGCCAGGACCTTATCTGATTGAGCAGCCCACCGGTTCTGGCCGAGTTCGGCGCGTCGAGCGGATGTCAGTCGGGCCCGACCGCGCCGGCTTGTGGAACGTGGCACGGTCGACGCGAAAAAGCTTGTCGTCCCTGTGGCAAAGACCCGCTCGAAGAAGCAGGCGCCGCTCATGCCTTTCTCGGCCGATCGGCAGGTGGTGCTGACCGTCTGAAGCAGAGAGAACCGTTGCGGCAAAGCAAAAAGGGCGCGGATTGTCGCGCCTTTTGACTTCCTTGAACCAGCCTTAATGCCGATATTGCTGGATGCGCGTCGTGCGCAGGCCGGCAAGGCCATACTCGTCGATCGACGCCTGCCAGGACAGGAATTCCTCGGTGGTCAGCTTGTAGCGCTGGCATGCCTCTTCGAGGCTCAAAAGCCCACCCCGTACAGCCGCCACCACTTCCGCCTTGCGCCGGATAACCCAGCGACGTGTGTTCGTCGGCGGCAGATCGGCAATCGTAAGGGGGCTGCCGTCAGGCCCGATAACATATTTGACGCGTGGTCTAACAAGATCGGTCATCGTACTCTCTACTAAAAACTCAAAGACCCAATCCCCACCACATTACCGCCACAGCTTTAAAAATTGCCTAAGCGAACCCTAATAGCTAGGTAAGGATCATGAACGCCGCGTTAGTCTTTTCGTCGGCATTTGAGATATCTGCCCGCGAGCGCCGAATCCGTTCAAAAAAATCGGCCGGATCGCGAAGCTGGCGCGCCCGGAAAGCTTGACCTATATTCCGGCCATTGGCATTCAAGCGCCCTCATCCAGGGCGCCGTGCAGAACGAAAGAACCATGAACAGCCTCGACCTTCCCGGACGTCCCGAAAACACCCGCGTCGTTGTCGCCATGTCGGGCGGCGTCGACTCGTCGGTCGTTGCCGGTCTTTTGAAGCGCGAAGGCTATGATGTCGTCGGCGTCACGCTGCAGCTCTACGACCATGGCGCGGCAACGCACCGGGCCGGCTCATGCTGCGCCGGCCAGGACATCGACGATGCCCGCCGCGTCTCCGAGACGCTCGGCATTCCGCACTATGTGCTCAATTACGAGGAGCGCTTCCGCAAGGCGGTGATCGACCCCTTCGCCGAGAGCTATGTGGCCGGCGAAACGCCGATCCCTTGCGTTTCCTGCAACCAGACGGTGAAATTCGCCGACCTTCTGGCGACCGCCAAGGAGCTCGGCGCCGACGCGCTGGCCACCGGCCATTACATCCGCTCCGGCGCCAACGGCGCCCATCGCGCACTGTACCGGCCGGTCGACGCGGAGCGCGACCAGAGCTATTTCCTGTTCGCCACCACGCAGGCGCAGATCGATTATCTGCGCTTTCCGCTTGGCGGCCTGTCGAAGCCGCAGGTTCGCGCCATCGCCGAGGAAATGGGGCTGACGGTCGCTGCCAAGCAGGACAGCCAGGACATCTGCTTCGTGCCACAGGGCAAATATTCCGACATCATCGCCAAGCTGAAGCCGACTGCTGCCAATCCGGGCGACATCGTCCATATCGACGGCCGCGTACTCGGCCGCCATGAAGGCATTTTGCGCTACACGATCGGTCAGCGCCGCGGCATCGGCGTCGCCTCGGGCGAGCCGCTCTACGTCGTCCATCTCGACGCCGATCGAGCCCGCGTCGTCGTTGGCCCGCGCGAGGCGCTGGAGACGCACAAGATCTATTTGCGCGACATGAACTGGCTGGGCGACGCTGCGCTGTCCGACATCCCGGCGGCCGGGCTGGAGCTTTTCGCGAAGGTCCGCTCGACACGCCCGCCGCGCCCGGCCGTGCTGCATCACAACGCCGGCATCACTTCGGTGGAACTGGTCGACGGCGAGTCCGGCATCGCGCCCGGCCAGGCCTGCGTGCTCTATTCCGACGACGGCAACCAGGCCCGCGTGTTCGGCGGCGGCTTTATCGAGCGTTCCGAGCGTGGCGCCGAGGCCGAGGCGATGCTGACGCGGCTGGCAGCCCGCCCGGCGCAGATTCCCGCGGAATGATCCCGATCCTATCGGGATGATCAGGCTCTAACACAGCGGCACTTTCTCTCAGGAAGACGATCCAGTGTGGGTAACCGTGCCAGCGGTCAGGATACGCAGCACCCTGATGGCTTCCTCGCCACTGGTGCGCGGTTCTGCCCGCGTCTCGATGCACTGGATGAAATGCTCGAGCTCTCGCGTCAGCGGCATGCCCTCGCCCACCGCCACATAGGACGGCTCGTTGGTGGTGAAGGCCCATTGGCCGCTGTCTTGCCAAACCGCGTGGCGGTAGACGGCGAGCTTGCGCTCCCACGGCTCGACATCGTCGAACACCGCCATCGCCTTGGTGCCGACCACGGTCAGCCGCCGCTCGCGGTAAGGGTTGAGCCGCGACGCGAAGAGATGGCTGCGCAGACCGTTGGGAAAGCGCATGTGCAGATGCGCGAAATCGCTAAGATTGTCGAGGAGCGCTGCCCCCTCGCCACGCACCTCGATCGGTTCCGTGCCGGTGATGGCGAGGATCATCGACAGATCGTGCGGCGCAAGGTCCCACAGCGCATCGTTCTCGGTGTGGAACTTGCCGAGCCCGAGCCGGTGCGAATGGATATAGCGGACCTCGCCGAGCTCGCCATTGTCGATCAGCGCTTTCAACGTCTCGAAGGCTGGATGAAAGCGCAGTACATGGCCGACCATGAAGACACGGCCATTGTCGGCCGCCGCCTTCACCGAGCGCTCGGCATCCGCCACCGTCAGCGCGATCGGCTTCTCCACCAGCACGTCCTTGCCGCCCTGGACGGCGCGCACCGCCATGTCGGCATGGAACTGCGGCGGCAGCGCCATGACGATGGCATCGACGTCGCTGCGGACAAAGAGCGCCTCCGGCTCGATCGCCAGGCAATCCTGCTCACTGGCGAAGCCTTCGGCGCGGGCAGGGTTGACGTCCGAGACCGCGTGCAGCGCGCCGAGCGCCTTGAGGGTGCGGATGTGGTTGCTGCCCCAGTATCCGCAACCGAGGACTGCAATGCGCGGTTTCATCAATCCCAACTCTAGAATTTCGTGGCCGAGACATAGCGGCGCGCCCCGCCGAACTCAACCCCGGCATTTCTGTGCCCAATTATCTGCCCGGCAAAGCTTTCCGGCCAAGAGCGATGTGCGTCCGCTTGGACGCATAGGCACGCGTCTCAAGACCGCGAAGCTTCGCATCGTTCCGGACGATCGATTCCGATTTTCGGAAAGCACGATCCGATGGAATGTGCCGGCATGCCGGCTGCATCGATGCTTGACAGGCTTGGCGTCCCAACCTTATATCCGCCCGACCTTGGCGAACGCTTCGACATGCCTTCTGATTTAAGGCGGATTTCGGACCTTTCGCCGCCCTGGCGGGGTAGCTCAGTTGGTTAGAGCACGGGAATCATAATCCTGGGGTCGGGGGTTCAAGTCCCTCTCCCGCTACCATTTAACCAATAAGATACGTAGGCAAACCGCTACCATCAGCCACACCGCACGTACGGAACGCGATTTGGCGTACCGAATATCTCAAACAATATCTCGTCGGCTGTGAAGAACGTCGATTTCGCTGACGGCAGTTGCGATCAGGGCCGGAAAGACGGGGCTGGCAAATAGGCGTCCGCCGGTTGGATCGTCCAGAGGTGATTAGGCTGTTCGTGGCTGGATCGGCGGCGCTGCGGGGGTGGCGAACAGCGCCAGGAGGAAGGCACACAAAAGCCTCAGCCAGTTGAGCAGGAGGCTGAAGTTGTAGCCGACGGCGGCAAGCACAGCGTTGTTGGCATCGCCCTCGGAGAAGGCCAGGAAGTTGCGGCCCATACGGTGGTCGTTCTTGAGATGGCCGATGACGGGTTCGACGGCGGCCCGGCGTCGCAGCGCCCGTTTGACGACCTTGGTGAGGCCGTCAACATCAGAGGTCACGGACAGTGTGCCGCGATGTGCCTGATCTGCGAAGCAATGTAGAGTCCCAGCCCGAGACCTTGAGGGCTAGATCGGGGCCTCCCTCGCTAGAACGGCTGGAACAGGCGCTGCATTGTCTCGTGCGGAATGGGCTCTCCGGCATCAGACACGGATATCCGGAGTTCGCCGTCTCGGGTGGTGGCTTCGACCTTAATGGGCATGCCCGCGGCACAAAGTTACAGGTTCGAATCCTGTCGGGTGCAGCATTGCCGCAGTTCGCTTGCCGACAACTATTCCTGCTGGAATTGACAGGGCCAATCTTCAGGCCTCGTCAAGCCAGAAGGCAACTCGGTCCGGGCGTCTCCGCAAGCCATGTTGAGCTGCCACTGGGACAGACCCGCCGAATTGGAAAGGTCGACGCCCTCGATACGGGTCAGAAAGAAAAAGGCGCGGTCAAAGTCTATCGGCGCGGTGAACGTCGCTCCTCGGAAGTCCGCCCGTGCGAGATTGGCAAACGAGAAGCGGCTGCCGCTGATATCGGCGTCATGGAACTGCGCACGCCCCAATTCTGCCTTTGTGAAATCAACATTGGTCAGATTGGCGTCCTGGAAATTCGAGCGCTGCATTTCCGCGCTCGCAAACACAGCGCCCTGCGCGTCCATACGGCTGAAGTCGGTCCTGTAGGCCTCGATTCTGTCGAACCGGGCGCCTTTGGCGGTCGAGTCGGCCAGGGAAGCACGCACAAGCGTTGCCTTCTCAAGATTTGCCGCAAGGAGATTGCTGTTCCTGAGGTCGGTCGAAGTGAAATCAACACCGAACAGGTTCGCCCCGCTCAGGTCCTGTCCTTCTAGGATGAGAAGCTTCTTGTCACACTCGTGCCAATTGACGCCAGGCGTCGCGGCTGCGTGGCAATTGTGAGCAGCCGTGGCGTTCTGCCAAGCAAACACAGTGCAAACCGCTAGAACCAAGCCGGATGCGCCGTAAGCTCTGGTTCGCCTCAAAGTCATTGTTGCTGGACCTCTGCTACTCGCCGACACTCAACCTTACCACATCTGCTGACACTCGAGCCACCGTGACCACCGCCGTCACAGTTAGCGCATTTCTCATATTCAAGCTTTGATGCTGATCAACCGATCAACCCGCGCGTAGGGCGCGATTTGCGAGCGCCTCCCCATATCATCGGCGGTGCAGCAGAGATTCATTTGTCACCGGCCAGGCGCATCATTCCGTAGGTATGCTTGACTAAGCCGAGGCCTCCGCTCTGGACGTTTGTCTCGCTAATTGGGAGCCTGCTCGGGTGCTGACCGCCACCGCCGGCGTCCGCTGACGCTGCCGTCCGAAGTCAGGATGTCTAACTAAGGTCGTCGCCCACTTATTTAGACCCGCTGCAGTGCGATAGCGATCCCCTGGCCCACGCCAATGCACATCGTGGCCAAGGCGTACTTCTTCCCAAGGGCGGCAAGTTCGAGAGCTGCGGTTCCAGTTATCCTTGCGCCGCTCATGCCCAGGGGGTGCCCCAAGGCAATGGCGCCACCGTTGGGATTCACGTGGCTTGCGTCCTCAGGGATGCCCAAGTCGCGAAGCACGGCGATGGCCTGACTCCCGAAAGCCTCGTTGAGTTCGATCACCTCGAATTCCGCCGGTGCAATCCCAAGGCGAGCGCAAAGCTTCTTGGTGGCCGGTGCCGGCCCAAAGCCCATAATCCGAGGTGGCACGCCGGCGGCCGCGCCACCCAATATGCGGGCGATCGGCGTAAGCCCGTAGCGCTTTGCCGCTGCCTCCGACGCGATGATGAGTGCCGCAGCGCCGTCGTTCACGCCTGAGGCATTGCCAGCGGTGACGCTTCCGCCAGAGAACAGCGGCTTGAGCTTTGTCAGGGTTTCCATCGTCGTGCCGGCTCGAGGGTGCTCGTCCAACTCGACGGGAATTGCGTCCCCCTTCTTCTGAGGGACCATTACGGGGACGATTTCCCGAGCAAGCCTGCCGCTCTTCTGCGCGGCGATGGCCTTATCCTGGCTGCCCACCGCAAAGGCATCCTGTGCTTGGCGCGACACTCCGAAGTCCCGAGCGACGTTCTCACCGGTCTCGGGCATAGAATCCACCCCGTACTGCACTTTCATCAGCGGGTTGACGAAGCGCCAGCCGATAGTCGTGTCGTAGATCTCGGCATTGCGAGAGAAAGCCGTCTCGGCCTTGGGCAGGACGAACGGGGCTCGGCTCATTGACTCGACGCCACCGGCGATCACCAATTCCGCCTCACCGGACTTGACCGCGTGGGCTGCGGTGATCACAGCATTCATTCCGGAACCACAGAGGCGATTTATTGTGGTACCAGAGATGCCCACAGGCAGGCCGGCTAGAAGCGAACTCATACGAGCAACGTTCCGGTTGTCCTCGCCAGCTTGGTTGGCACAACCGAAGATCACGTCGTCGACCGCGTCCCAATCGACGCCTGAGTTCTCAGCGACTAGCGCCCTGAGAGGAACGGCACCCAGATCGTCCGCTCGAACCGAGGAAAGGACGCCGCCGAAGCGGCCGATGGGCGTGCGCTTGTACGCGCAGATGAAGGCTTCTCTCATCCCTAGACCTCCGGAACAATCAGGTCGCCGACCGCGCCGTCGAGGAGAAGCTCGGCACCCGTTACCGCTTGCAGAGTGTCGAGGCTGAGCTTGGGAAGCTTTTCGCGCAGCACGAAGCGCTGGTTCTCGATGTCAACAACGGCAAGGCTGGTATAGACGCGGGTAACGCAGCCAACGCCGGTCAGCGGCAGAGCGCAGCGCTTGACCAACTTGGGGCGTCCGTCCTTCGTCACGTGGTCGGTGATCACAGCGACGCGCTTGGCGCCATGCACCAGATCCATGGCACCGCCCACCGCCGGCACGCCCTTCGGGCCCGTCGACCAATTGGCGAGGTCGCCATTTTCAGCCACTTCGTAGGCACCCAGAATGGCGACGTCGAGATGGCCGCCGCGGACCATGGCGAAGCTGTCGGCATGGTGGAAGAAGGCTGCGCCGGGCTTAAGCGTTATTGCCTTCTTGCCAGCGTTGATCAGGTCCCAGTCCTCCTCGCCTTCCGCAGGATTTTCCCCGAAATTGAGGACGCCGTTCTCTGTGTGAAAGATCGCTCGCCGGCCGGGTGGCTGGAATTTCGCGACCATCTCAGGAAAGCCGATGCCCAAGTTCACATAAGCGCCGTCGGCAATGTCCTGAGCGGCTCGCCAGGCAATCTGGGCGTTGGTGAGTTTCTCAGTCATGCGTAGGCCACCCCAGCCTGTATGAGGGCTTCTTCCTGTTGCGCATCGGCGACTTGCACGACGCGGTCGACGAAAATTCCCGGTGTAACGACCTGCTCAGCGTCGATTCCACCAGGCAGCACGATCGTTGAGGCCTGGGCGATGGTCACCCGGGCAGCGGCGGCCATCAGAGGCGAGAAGTTTCGCGCCGCTTTGCGGTAGGTGAGGTTGCCCATGGTGTCGGCCAGTTCGGCCTTGATCAGGGCTGCATCCGCCTTGAGCCAGCGTTCCTGCACGTACATACGACCATCAAACTCGGCGGCCGGCTTGCCCTCGGCCAAATCGGTGCCGAAGCTGGTCGGCGTGTAAAAGGCCGGAATGCCCGCGCCGGCGGCGCGGATGCGCTCGGCCAGCGTTCCCTGCGGCACGAGTTCGAGCCCGATTTGGCCGGTATGATACTTCTCGGTGAAGGCGCGAGGGTCGGCTGAGCGTGGAAACGAGCAAATCATCTTCGCGACCATGCCAGCGTCGATCATCGCCGCGATGCCGATCCGCCCATTGCCGGCATTGTTGTTGATCACGATGAGTCCTTTGGGAGACCCGGTGGCGCGAAATCGATCGATCAGGGCATGGATGAGTTCGATCGGGGCACCTGAGCCGCCAAATCCGCCAATCATCAGCGTCATCCCGTCTTCGATCCCGGCTACCGCGGTGGCGAGGTCGGATACCGTCTTATCCATAAAGCCATCCTTCACGTCGACGCCGCAACCGAAAGCGACGTTGCATCAATCGGGCACGCGAGATGGTACCCGTGCGCCCATGAATTCACTGGGCGGTGTAGCCGCCATCCACCATGAACTGGGCCCCGGTGACGTAGGACGCCTCGTCGCCAGCGAGGAAGAGGATGACGGCAGCTACCTCGCCTGGCTCGCCGATGCGGCCCATCGGTGTGGCGCGGACGACATCGGCCGAGATGTTCGGATCCTGAGCCGCAATCATGGGTGTCGCGATCAGTCCGGGGTGCACTGAGTTCACACGCACCTTCTCCTTGGCGTACGTGAGAGCACCGTTCTTACTCATCTGCGTCACAGCGCCCTTGGAGGCAGTATAGGGAGCGACGCCTGCGGCACCGACGGCGCCCCAAATCGACGAGACGTTGACGACGGAGCCCCCGCGCCCAAGCATTTGCGGGATGAATACACGCATGCCGTAAAAGACGCCGGTCTGATTTACGGCGATTACCGAATGCCAATCTTCAACGGACACATCGGTGAGCGACGCGTATGTTCCGACGAGCCCCGCATTGTTGACCAAAATCTGGGCACCGCCGGCACGGCTGACCTCATCGGCCAGCTTTTCCCACGACGTTAGGTCACGAACATCGAGACGACGGCGGAGGATGCCACCCTCATCCGAGTTCTCCTTGAAGCTGAGGTCACCCGCATAGACGGTCGCCCCTTCCTCAGCAAACTTGGCAACCGTCGCCGCCCCGATACCCGCGGCAGCGCCGCTGACGACGGCAATTTTGCCCTTCAGTCTCATCTTCATTCCTCCAAGTTGTGTGTCGGCTGACCTCGCGCGCCTAGTTCGCCTTGTCAGCACCGCTCACCTTGCTGATGAGGAGCGCGATCAAGATGATCCCGCCGGTAGTCGCGCTGATCCAATAGGCAGGAACCTGCGCCAGCACGAGCACGTTCTGGATGAGCACAAGCAACAAGACACCACCGCATGCACCTGCGATCGTGCCGCGGCCACCATTGAGGCTGACGCCACCCAGAACAGCCGCCGCAAAGGCGCTGAAAATCAAGTTCTGGCCCAGCGACGATGGGATGGACGCAATGCGACCTGCCTGTAACAGTCCAGCCAGCGCAGCGAGTACACCTGCGACGATGAAGACGCCGATCAATATCCGCTCGACAGGGATGCCCGCCACCCGGGCTGCCTGAACGTTGCCGCCGACAGCATAGAGCATCCGACCGACGCGGTGACGCGACATGAAAACGCTAAGAACTGCCACGAGAGCCAGAGCTACCAGAAACGAAACTGGCGTCCCCAAAAAGCTGGCCTGTCCAGGTGCAGTGATTTCCGGCGGAAGACTATAGAGTGTTTGCCCCTGCGTGACGCCGAGGCTCACGCCGCGGAGTAGGATGAGAGTCGCCAGCGTCGCGATGAAGGCGTTGAATTTTAGGTAGACGACCAGAACGCCGTTAAATGCCCCGATGACAGCTGCGATGGCGAATATCGCGATCAGCGCAAGAACCGGAGAATTGGCAAGGCCCAGGCTGCCGCCATCTACCTGAAGGAAGCAAAACACGCCCAGCATAGGCGCGAGCCCGAAGGTGGACTCGAGGGAGAGGTCGAACTTGCCGGCGATAAGCACCAACGTCAGACCCATCGTCAGCACGCCGAGCTCGCTGGTCTGCTGCATCACGCCATAGAAATTGTCGAACGACAGGAACGCGGGATGCAGGAGCGAGCCGACAATGAACACGAGCACCAGGACGGGCAGAATTGCCCATTCAGGTTGGAGAAAGTCATTGAGCGACTTGCGCCGGCCCATCGACGCAGGTCCCGAAACGATTGGTGCAGTTGAAACAGCACTGGCGCGCGCCTCGCTCTTCATGATGGCCTCCGAGTAGCCTCAATACCTTCCATGGCCGCGACGAGTTCGTCTTCGTTGAGACCGCTACCCTCCACGACGCACCGACCGCGGACCCAGACCTGCACCCGGTCGCAGAAGGCCAATTCTTCTGGCTCGTCGCTGACCACGATGACGGCGAGCCCCTGCCTGCGGCGCTCTTCCACGCTTTCGAGGATCGTCGCCTTCGACGCGATATCCACGCCGGCAGTGGGATGCAAAAGTATCAGCACGCTGGGGCTTGAACTGAGAGCAGCGCCAAGCATGACTTTTTGCTGATTGCCGCCACTCAACTCCCCGACCTTCTGACCTACCGACGAGCAGGCGACACCCAGCTCGGTGGCACTTTGTTCGGCGAATGCCCTGCTGGCATTGAGATCTATGAACAGGCCCTTGGTAAGCGCCTTGAGATGCGGCAGCGTTATGTTGTGCTCGATGGAGAGGTTCGCCACGAGCCCAGTTTGGATGCGATCCTCGGGCAATAGGGACACGCCATGCGAAAGCGCAGTGCGGGGATTCCAAGTATTGGGAACTGGTTTCCCAGCGACTTCAAGCTGTCCCGCCCATTTTGGGTTGTGTCCAGCCAGCGCCAGGGCAAGCTGTCGCGTGCCCGAGCCCGAATGGCCCGCAAGGCCGACGACTTCTCCGGCGTGTAGGTTCAGCTCGAAAGTGTCTTGGCAGGCGTCAGCCTTCAGCTTTGCCGACAGAGCAACGGGAGCGTTGGCAGGCAACGGAGCGCGAACTACCTTTTCCCCTGTCGCAAGACTATTGCCCATGAGTTGGTCGCCCACCATCGCAGCGACGATCTGGGGCGTGGTCAGCTCCGCGACGGCGCCATGGAGAACGTCACGCCCGTTCCTCAAGACCGAAACCGCGTCGCAGACCTTTGGGACTTCATCAAGGTGATGCGAGATGAACATGAACGTGACGCCACGTTCGCGCAGTTGGTTCACACGCGACAGAAGATGGTCGATCTCACTGGAAACGAGCTGCGCGGTCGGCTCGTCCAGGATAACGAACCTGGAACCTTGGGAAAGAGCTCTGGCGATTTCCACCATCTGCGCCTCACCGACGCTCAGGTCCGAAACCCGCGTCTCTGGGGAGATGGGAATGTCCCAGCTCTCGAGATCCTCGGCTGCCTTTCGTCTCAGGTTCGGCCAAGAGATGAAGGACCGGGTCTGGTACCCTCCAAGATAGAGGTTCTCGGCGACGCTGAGGTGCGGCACCAGTGTCCGGTGCTGATAGACACAGGCGACAGCTTCACGCCAAGCGCGGCGGTCTCGCCGAGCGGGTGGCGGTTTTCCGTTCAGAAGTAAGGCGCCGGAGTCTAGGGTAATGAGGCCTGTGAGCAAGGCCACTAGAGTCGACTTGCCGGCACCGTTCCGACCGACGATTGCATGCGACTCGCCACGCTTGATTGTAAGCGAGAGACCATTAAGCGCGACGGTCGGCCCGTAGCGTTTCGTGGCCCCGCTGATCTCGACGATAGGCGGAGCGACTTCAGTCGTTGAGCCGATCGTCTCGGTGTAGCGAGCCGCAGAGCTCACTTGCCGTTACCCCACAGGGTCGGATCGTCGACGTTCTCTTTGGTGACGATGGGTGAAGGGAGTTCGTCGACGAAGTAACGATCGGCTTGCACCACATTGCTGTTGTGATCGGTCGGAGCTGCCTTTATGGCCACGCCATCGAGCGCGTTCTGCAGCAGGGTCACGCCGTACTTGGCGTAGTCAGTGACCGGTTGCGAGATCGTCGCGTCCAGATATCCGTCGCGGATCGCCTGCAATGCGCCCGACCCGCCGTCGATCGCTACGATGGGAAGGTGGGCAGGATCACCCACGGGTAGGAGGCGTCCTCGCGACTTTAGCGCAGCGGCGACCGGGTCATAGTAGAGCGTGTCGGTGGCGAGATAGATGCCGATAATGTCCTGGTTGCCGCTCAGCACGGTCGAGACGACATTTGCGCTCATCGGACCATCCCAGTTGGCAGCTTGCTCGATGACCTTGATGTCAGGTGCGAGTTCTTTGAATTTGGCGTTGAAGCCCTCGGAACGGTCACGACCGTTTGTCGTGGTCAGGGCGCCCTGGATCTGCAGAACAGTGCCGGTCTTAGACGTCAAAGCGGCCGCAAGTGCCTCAGCAGCACGTTCACCCATGGTGAGGTTGTCGGCACGGACAACGGCGTACACTTCGCCCGCGGCGGGCTGGTCGTCGACGATCACAACCGGCACGTTGCGGCTCTTCGCGTAGTCGAGAGCTGGCTGAATGGCCGCACGGTCGACAACACCGGCGAGAATGGCGTTCGCACCAGCATTGATCAGGTTGCGGAAGTCTGTGACTTGCTGGCTGGCGTCGCGGTTGGCATTCGTGGTCTGGACGACGCTGCCGCCAAACGAGGTGGCTTCAGCACTCGCGGCGTTCACGAGCACAGTAAAGAAAGGTGTGTTCAGGGTAGGCATGGATAGGCCGAGCTTCAGCTCGGCCTTTTGCGCCATCGCCCCATGAACCGATAGGGCAGCAGCGAGCGCGATACCCGAAGCAAAGAATAATCGACGGTTAATAGCCATGTTCTCCTCCTGATGATGGCTGTCCTAGAGAGAGCGGGCTCCTCCTACGAATGCGACCTTTCTCTCAGTGGCGGTATTCTCGCATGGCGGCTGGCGCGATAAAGGATGCGAACTTGGAAACAGTGTTGCAGCTTTCGCAAAAATGGACTCACGAAAAAGCCCGACGACTTGGAGGTCGCCGGGCTAGAAGCTGAAGGTGCCTACGACGCGACCGAAACTTCAGCACCCGCTAGTTCGGACGACCTGAACATGCCTTCGAGGAGCCGATTAACGTTGTGAGCCTGCGTTGCCGGCACGACCGATGGTGAGCCCGACCGCAGCGATGCGGCGAACGCCGCTGCTTCACGATCGAAATAGATGGGGTTACCGATCTCGGCGATCTCAGGAGAATAGACCGTCTTTTTAGTCGCCCAGATTTCCGGGAAGTTCGTCTCTCGCCACTCCGTCCATCCTTGCTGGTGACCGTTCTTCCCGCTGTCGTAGATCTTGTACGACGCCGGCAGGGGGCACGAGTGCATTATTCCCTCGGTCCCGTATGCCGACAGGTCCCAACTCTCCGTCCACGCCAGCGGATCCCATGACATGAAGTCGACCGTGACCAACTTGTCGGGGTAGTTGAGGATCGCGCCACCGGCGTCTTCCCTGGACTCGGCGCCGAACACCAACGGAAACTTGGTAATTCTAGCGTTGACTGTATCGGGCATGCCGAAGTGGAGCAGGATGCGATCGATGAGGTGGCAGGCGATTACGAACATCGCTCCACCTATGTCCCCAGGCTGATTCATGTGGGCGGTAGCTGCCTCATTGTGAGAGCAGCCGGCATGGGCCCTGACCTGGAGAACTTTCCCCAGTCGTCCGCTTGCCAGAACCTCCTGCATCTTTCCGATGGAAGGCGCGAAACGCCAACAGTACCCAACCTGAAACAGGCCCTCCGTCCGCTCGACCGCGACGACGATACGCGCGGTGTCGGTCGACCCTCGGCCGGCCGGCTTTTCACAAAGCACGGCCTTTCCCGCTTCAAGCGCCTCGATGGCAAAATCCGCCATAGCGTGGCTTTTGGGATGCACAAGCACCGCATCGACATCGGGATCCGCCAGGATCTCGTTCTTACTTCGGGGCTCCAACCCAAGCGCATCGACAAACGGCGTCAGAAGCGGACTTTCGTCATGGGCACCCAGCAGGCGCACCCCCGACATTCTCTGAAACGCCTTTACCCTGCCAGATGTGTGGGGGTGCGTAATTCCCAGGCAAGCGATGCCGAGCACAGCATCTTCACCAATAGCGTAGCCCATGGCCGTTGACCTTCGTTGTGGAGAAAAGAAGAAGGGGCGATCCTCGTTGATCACCCCTCCAAAAAGCTCGCGCTGCCGTTGGTCCGATCAGAGATCGGCAAACTGAGCCATGGAGGACTTGAAAATCCGCTGAGCCATCTCGTCCAATCCGAGCACGCGGTGTTTGGCCGAAAGGATTTCGGTCCCGTAGACACCACTGTAGCCGGCTGCCTGTACCTCGCGCAGAAACGCCGGGACATCGAGTTCCCCTTCCCCGCAAAGCTCGCGATAAGCGATCGTATCTTCCCAAATGTCTGGTACCGGCGCCACCTTCAGCGCGTCGTCAATTTCCACGGCCTTGATGAACCGAGCGGGTATCTTGCGAATTTCGCTATAGGGAATGTTTCCTCGGGCCATGTGCCAGATGTCGATGAGCAGGCCACCGTTCTTGCGATTTGCACCGGAGACGATCGCCAAGCCGGTTTCGATGGTACGCACATTTGACCAAGGCATGATTTCCAACACGATGTCGGTGCCGTAGGGCGCAGCCTCGTCGCATAACTTGCCCAGTTCATCCGCCATCAGCTGCACGTCGGCTGGAGCATCCTCGAAGCCAGGCCCGACCTTGATATCCTTTAGCCCCAATTCCGCTGCGACCTCGAGCATAAGCTTGCGGACCTTGTCGGACTCCTGACGCTTCTCGTCGCGGTGGAACCAATTAGTCAGGAACTCGATCTCGAGGTGCTTGATGCCGTTCGCCTCCACGATCCGGCGCATTTCCCGGTAGCCGATCTGATCCCTGACATGAACTACATCCTCCGAGTGGAGGCCGAAGCCCTTGAATCCGGCGCGGGCAGCGGCCTCGACACGGTCCTTGAACGGGAAAGGGCTGATTTCCGTCGGGCCAAGGGGGAAGACGTCACCAGAGAGGGCGAAGTAGGAAATCAGGAGTTCAACGTCTGCAGCCATCACGATGTCCTTGCGGGAATGCATATCGTGCCTCCGCGAGCGGCGCGGCACCCGTTTTGGCTAACGTTCTACCGACGGAGAATAAACCCGGTCGCTGGGGAAACTGTGTTGCGTGGTGCGCAAAAATCGGCTTACCGAGTCCATAGTTCCTCGTAGTTGTTTGCGCGGAACTGCTCGACGAGAAAGTCGAGGAACAACCGGGTCCGGGCGGGCATGAAGGATTTGCTCGGATAGGCGATGTTCATTGTCAGCCTGGGGAGATCCCAATCATCGAGGACACGGACAAGGCGCCCGGCTTCGAGGTCTTTCTGGATGATGTACGTTGGTTGCGCCAGGATCCCAAGACCGTCGCGAGCGGCCGCGCAAATGAGCTGGCCGTCATTGGCATTGATGATGCCATCGACCTCGACGGCTACAGCTTCCTCGCCCTTGCGGAAGTTCAGGTGATTCCAGTTGTCGGCCAGAGTGTAGAGGATCAGGTCGTGGTCCTTGAGGTCGCTGGGATGCTTCGGGACGCCGCGGCGATCGAGGTACTCCTGTGATGCCGCCAATAGCCGGCGCGTCTCGGCCAGCTTTCGAATAGTGATGGAGCTATCGGCCTCCACGCGACGCGTGCGGATCGCAAGATCGAGCCCATTTTCGATGATGTCGTAGTAGCGGTTGGATGCCACCACTTCGATCAGCACACTCGGATAGCGCTGCCTAAACTGCTGAACCACTGGCATCAGATGCAGCAACGAAAATGACAGAGAGGCCCCTACCCTCAGCCTGCCGGTTGGCGCATGAGCGCGGGCCGTAACGTTTGCCTCGGCCTCTTCCCAATTAGCCAGGATGTCTCGGGCGTCCAAGTAGAGCTGCTGGCCTTCGGTGGTCGTGCTGAGCCGGCGAGTGGATCGTTGAACCAGCCGGGCACCGAGCCTCGTCTCCAGATTCACAAGGTGGCGGCTAACTCCGGAAACCGAGAGGTCAAGGGCATCCGCCGCCTTTGTCATGCTCTGTTCCTCAACGATTTTGAGGAACACCTGTAGCTCGGTCCAACGATCCACTTTTTGCATCCGGCGGAAAGGTGTTTTGAGAAAGCCAGTCTTCATCGCTTCCCAAGCAAATGCAATCACTTCCGTCAAAGTCGCACGGTCACTTGGCTTGAGAGGGAACGGATGGATCAACTGGCGGCACAGAAGGGGCAAAGGGAGCGGGTTAAACATGTCGTCATGTGGAACCTCCTTCCAAGCGCCGACGGCCAGAAAGCCGCTGCGGTAGAAGCGGTCAAATCGCGCTTTGAGGCATTACTCGGAGCGATCCCGGGCCTTCTGCACATTGAAGTAGGCGTGGATTTCAGTGGCGTCGATTACGCCTGCGACGTGGTGCTATACTCAGAGTTCGAGAGCGCCGAAGCTCTGGAGGCATATGCCAACCATCCCGCCCACTTGAAGATACGTGACGAGCTCCACGGTGTGCGTATTGCGCGGTACCAGGTCGACTACGTTTCAACGGAGGAACCCTCGCCATGAAGGTTGCCGTCCACTGCATCGATCATCCAAACGCGATCGATATTCGTCTTGCTCACTACGATGAGCATAAGGCCTATCTGGCCGCGGGAAAGATGAGGACCGTAATCTCCGGACCGCTGCTAGCGGCTGACGGCGCCACAATGATTGGGTCGCTGTTCGTCTTTGAGGCCTCAAGTGTGGCTGAGGTCGAAGCATTCAACGCTGCCGACCCCTTCAACCGGTCGGGCGTGTGGGCCGAGATCAGCATCAAGCAGTTCAACCTGCGCGTTGACAATCGGGAGTAGGCAAAATGGCAAGGCTACCCGAGAGTTTCGTCTACAGCGCCAATGCATCGCGAGTCGTCTTTGGCGCGGGATCGGTTGGTAGGGTCGGAGAAGAAGTCGACCGCTTGCGGCTGCAGCGGGTTCTGGTCCTCTCCACACCCCAGCAAGAAGACTTTGCTCTGACGGTGGCCTCCCGACTCGCGGCGAAGTCAGTTGGGGTGTTCTCGGGCGCCGCCATGCACACCCCGGTGAATGTCACTGAACAAGCGATGCGAGACATTCAGGAAAAGGATGTCGACGGGCTAGTCGCCATTGGCGGTGGTTCGACGACTGGCCTGAGCAAAGCTTTGGCCCTGCGCACCGATCTGCCGCAGATCGCCATCCCGACCACCTATGCCGGCTCTGAGATGACGCCCATCCTCGGTGAAACGGCGAACGGCCAGAAGAAGACGATCACTTCGCCGAAGGTCCTGCCTGAAGTGGTGATCTACGATGTCGACCTGACGCTTTCCCTACCGGTCGCCCTCTCAGGAACCAGCGGCATCAACGCTATCGCACACGCGGTTGAGGCCCTCTACGCTCAGGACCGGAACCCGATAATCGACCTGATGGCGGGCGAAGCCATCTGTGCATTGGCCAAGGCCTTGCCCACGATCAAGCTTGATCAGGAGAACAGGGAAGCACGATCCCTGGCCCTGTATGGCGCTTGGTTGGCGGGGACGTGCCTGGGGGCCGTGGGCATGTCCCTGCACCACAAGCTTTGCCACACGCTCGGCGGAACGTTCGACCTCCCGCATGCAGAGACGCACACCATCATGCTGCCGCATGCCCTCGCCTACAACGCGCCAGCTGTCCCGGAGGCCATCGGTCGCCTGAAGCGCGTTTTGGAAACCGACGACCCCAGCCTCGCGCTCTACGAACTCGCCGGCCAGGTAGGAGCGGTGCGCGCCCTCAAGGACATTGGCATGCCGGAAGAGGGCCTTGGTCAGGCCCGCGCATTGGCTCTGTCTAATCCCTACTGGAACCCGCGGCAGCTCGATGAAGATCGGATAGGGCGCCTCCTCCATCGCGCCTACGCCGGCCTGCCCCCCCTTGTTGAATAGGTGATCGAATGAGTTCGCTTGAACTGCGGCTGCCCGACATCGTCGTTGTGACAGGCACAGCGTCAGGTCTCGGCCTCGAAGTGGCCCGGCGTCTGCTGCAGTGCAACTGTAAGGTGGTCGGTGTCGATATGGCTCCATCTGCGCTCGAATCCGATCCCAGCTACCGGCAGGTCACTGGTTCGATCGCTGATACAAGTACCTGGAACAAGGTGGGCGGCCTCCTCGACGCCGAAACGCCCGCAACGCTAGGGCTCGTGACCTGCGCCGCAATTCTTGACGTGGGCACTGTACCTGAAGCGACGCCCCAGCTCATCAAGCGCACCATGGCGGTGAACGTGACCGGCACCGCCTTGGGTATGGCAATGATTGTTCCTCGGATGGAGGCCAAAGGTGGTGGCGCCATCGTTGCGGTTGCGTCAGTCAACGCCACCTTGGCCGAGCAGCAGCTGGCCATCTACAACGCATCGAAAGCAGCCGTGCGTCAGCTGGCTCGGACCGCAGCACTCGACCACGCACGCCGAGGCATCCGGATCAACGTTCTGAGTCCCGGTCCCATGATGGCTGGCCTCTTCAAGCGACACGTCGAGAGCGCCACCGACAGCTCCAGGTTCTTGGCGACCAGGGCAAATCGACAGCCGCAAGGCCGCATCCTCGAGGCAAGTGAGGTCGCCCAAGCAGCATTGTTCCTCTTGTCCGATGGCGCGTCGGCACTCCTTGGTGCAGACGTCATCGCCGACGGTGGATTGACTGCTGGTTTCGATTTTCGAACCGGCGACGAAGGGGCGTCCGTCTAAACTCACGATCGTTGGGAGGAAGCAATATGGATACTGGTCTCAAAGGAAAGGTCGTGATCATCACCGGCGCTGCCAACGGCATCGGCCGCGCCACGGCCTTGGGTTTCGCCAAGGAAGGCGCCGACCTCGGACTGTTGGATATCGACGAGAAAGGATTGGCAGAGGTCGCGGCCGTCGCCAGTCACCATGGTGTCACGGTTCACTCCGCAAGCGCCGATCTCTCGGAAGCGGCTGGAGTGTCTCGCGGCATGGACGAGCTTCTGAAGGCCTTCGGGAACCGCGTTGACGTGCTCGTCAACAACGTTGGTTCCGGCGCAATCCGCAGCTTCGACGACGTCGATGACGCTGCGTGGGATGCAACGCTTTCGCTCAACTTCATGAGTTATGTACGAGCGATCCGCAAAGCGCTTCCAATCCTGCGGGCCAATGGCGGCGTGATCGTCAACAATGCGTCGGATCTGGCGCGACAGCCAGAACCCGTGCCGGTCGACTACTCGGTATCGAAGGCCGCAATCCTCGCCCTCACCAAGGCATTGGCCCGAGCCGAGGCTCCCAAGATCCGCGTCAACGCTGTTGCTCCTGGCCCCATCTGGTCGCCTTTTTGGGAGAAACCCGGGGGCTTCGCCGAGACGATGGGCAAGTACCACAAGATGGAGCCGAAGGCGGCCGTCGAGCACGAAATGAAACTTCGGCAGCTGCCGCTGCAGCGGCTCGGGACGCCGGACGAAGTCGCGAACGTCATCCTGTTCCTCGCCTCTGATCTGGCCTCGTTCGTTACGTCCTCGGTCTGGGGCGTGGACGGTGGCTCGATCCGATCCATCATCTGACGTGAATGTCTCCGTCCCCAATGATCGGCTGCCGGCTGGCTTCGAGTTCGCGGTCGCCTGCGTTTGCGGCGCTATCGTCGCGAACCTCTATTTCGCACAGCCCATCGTCGGGGAAATTGCCGGCACGCTTGGGTTCGCGCCCGAAGGTGCTGGTATCATCGTGACGCTTGCCCAGCTGGGCTATTGTCTTGGCCTCCTCCTTTTAGTGCCGCTCGCTGACGCGCTCGAGAACCGACGACTGGCTTTGGCAGTGCTCGTCGTCGGCTTCGCCGCCTCGATCACAATGGCACTGACAACCTCGCCGACGCTTTTTCTAATCGCGTGTTTTTGCATCGGCGTCGGGTCAGTGTCTGTCCAGATCCTGCTTCCTTACGCGGCCGCGCTTTCCGACCCAAAGCGCCAGGGATTGATGGTCGGGCGCGTGATGGCGGGCATCCTGACCGGCATCATGTTGTCTCGGCCTCTGTCGAGCTTGATCACCGGTCCTTTCGGTTGGCGGTCGGTCTTCTTTGTCTCTGCCGCCATCTGCCTGGGTGCTGCTGTGCTGATCCTCGCGCGGATGCCGGCGCGACAGCCCGAAAGCAAACCTCGGTACGGAGCGATGCTGAAGTCAATGGCTTCGCTCGCTTGGGAAAATCGCTTGCTTCAACGTAGGGCCGCATACCAGTTCCTGATGTTCTATTCCTACACCCTCTTCTGGACGGCCCTGCCCCTCCTTCTGAGCAGGCCGCCCTACAGCCTCGACCAAGTTCAGATCGCACTCGTGGCGCTGGCGGGAGCCGCAGGCGCGATCATGTCACCGTTGGCCGGGAGGGTGGCTGACCGCGGAGCGATCACCTTGGGAACGACGCTCTCCCTCAGCGCCGGCGTCCTCTCCTGGATCGTTGCCGGCTGGGGCGGATCGGGTGGCGTGGTGGGGCTGGCGGCCCTGCTGGTTGGTGCCCTCCTTCTCGACGGCGCC
Source organism: Mesorhizobium sp. WSM4842 (assembly GCF_055901575.1). NCBI lineage: Bacteria > Pseudomonadati > Pseudomonadota > Alphaproteobacteria > Hyphomicrobiales > Phyllobacteriaceae > Mesorhizobium > Mesorhizobium sp. WSM4842. The sequence continues at coordinate 2,328,386 of NZ_CM148372.1, read as the reverse complement.
GTCCCCGTGTCCCTGGTGATGAGCCAGCGTGAACTCTTTTCCGCTCACCCTAACGAACGGGCTCGCCTCAACGGCCTCTTCATGGCAGCCTTCTTCGTCGGTGGGGCAACTGGCGCCAGCGTCGGCGTCTGGGCGATTGAGAGCTTTGGTTGGCATGGCGCTATGATTGCAGGCGCTTCGGGCCCCCTGCTCGCCCTGACACTGCATCTGACTTTTCTGGCGCTACAAGCGCCGTCACGTTCAAAAGGAGTTCGAAAGTGAGAGCTGCGCGCTTCTACGCCAAAGGCGACGTCCGAGTTGAGGAACTTCCGGATCCGGTCGACCTGCAGCCGGACGAAGTTCTTGTCCGCAACAGGTTGTGCGGCATTTGCGGCACCGATCTGCACGAGTTTGCCGACGGACCCCACTTCATATCTTCTCAGCCCAACCCTTTCTCGGGGGCCTCAATTCCACAGATTCTCGGCCACGAGTTCAGCGGTGAAATCGTGGCCGTTGGGAGCGACGTGTCCCACCTGAAGCCGGGAGACCGCGTAGCGATCCAGCCGCATATGGGCCCGGCCGATGGTTATTTCGGCGTCCGCGGCTTGCATTTCCTAGGCACACGCGGAGCCGCGACTGGCCTGACATGGAACTGGGGCGGGTTCGCGGATTTCGCGGTCATGAAGGCCTCCGCGACCGTCAAAATGCCTGACACCCTGACTTTTGAACAGGGAGCAATGGTGGAGCCGGCGGCTGTCGCGGTGACAGCAGTCGACCGAAGCGGGCTTGAGCCGGGCGGGTCGATCCTGATCACTGGTGGCGGCCCGATCGGGGCGCTTACGGTCATGGCCGCCCAGGCTGCTGGCGCCGGCAAGATCTTCCTCAGCGAACCCAATGCGGCTCGCCGCAAGCGCATCGAGTCGTTGGGCATTCCGGTCATCACGATCGACCCTACCAAGACGCCGCTTCCAGACTTCATTCGAGAGCACACGTTCGAGCGCCTCGGATGCGATTCAGCTATCGAGTGCGCGGGCAACCCGCGAGCTATTGCCGACTGCATCAAGTCGGTGCGCTCGCAGGCAACGGTGGTGCTGGTCGGCCTCACCAACGCCAACGTTGAGTTCTCACCTTTTGACCTGATCACGCGCGATATTCGACTGCAGGGGTCGCTCTGCTACCCGACGACACTATGGCCGCGTGTTTACGCAATGATCGAGAGCGGCCGTTTGCCAGTTGAACGCCTAATCGATGACACGATTGCCTTGGACGACATCGTCGAGAAGGGATTCAAGCCGCTGATGGATCCGAGCGGGACTAAAATGAAGATCTTAGTCGAGCTGGGCGTTTAGCTGCCAGGCCTGCGGTCGCCGACGCCGCCGCGCGACTGTCAGCCCTTTGAAATAAACCGCGAGCGAGGGTTCTACAGTCGCTTCAGGACGAAGTCGAACTTAGCTTTCCACTTGGTCGTCGCGTCGACGAGCGGCTCGAAGGCGACAATCAACGTGTCCTTCACCCCAAACACGGAATCCGACTCCAAGTACGGGTCTCCCGCGACGAAGATGTGTGTGCAGAGGCGATCGTAGCCGTTCGCGCCAACCAGGAAATGCACGTGCGCAGGGCGGAAAGGATGACGTTCGAGCTGTTCGAGCATTTGCCCCACTGGACCGTCGTTTGGAATGGGGTATGAAGTCGGCTTGATCCCGACAAAGCTGTATCGACCGTCAACGCCAGTTCTGAAGATGCCACGGTTGTTGAACGGCGGCTGTATGTCAGGCTGCTGAACGTCGTAGAAGCCTTCGTCGTTGTCTGACCAAACGTCGACATAGGCGTTCTCGATTGGATTGCCGTCAAGGTCGAGGACGCGGCCCTCGTAAAGACAAAGCTCACCTTTGCCATCGAGGTTGATGTTGTCACCCATCTGCCGTTCGGGCGACCCGTCGACGTGGAATGGTCCAAACACCGTGTTCTCCGTGGCACCGGTGGGACGCCGATGGTTGATCGCGTCCACAAGCATCGAAACACCGAGCACGTCCGAAAGCAGGATAAATTCCTGCCGCGTGTCGCTGCACATCTGGCCGGTACGGGTCAGAAACGCGATTGCAGTCTCCCACTCTGCCTCGGTGAGCTCGACATCGCGAATGAAACCGTGGAGGTGATTGATCAGCGACTCCATAACGGTGCGAAGACGAGCGTTCGTTCCATCGCCCATCCTCGCGAGGACGGTTTCGACAGAGTTCTGTTCATTCAGGTACTTTGACAATTCGACCTCCTCTCGGTCGGGCTCCCAATTCGGGCCGCCCTCAGACGCGATCCCTAGATCGTTTTTCCGAGCGACGCTTCGAGCTGGGCGAGTTCCTGCCCACCGGCCATCAAACTTTGCAGTTCTTCTGATGAGATATGCCCACGATCGGCCGTGCCAAGCGTCTTGCCGCGGTTGAGAACGGTAAACCGGTCTCCGACCGCCATCGCGTGCCGGACATTGTGGGTGATAAACACGACGCCGATGCCCTTCTTGCGTACCCGGTCGATTGTCGTCAGCACGTTGGCGGTCTGGCGCACGCCAAGCGCCGAGGTCGGCTCATCGAGAATGAGTACCTTGGCGCCGAAATAGACGGCACGCGCGATCGCGACGGTCTGTCGCTCGCCTCCCGAAAGTGTGCCAACCGCCTGACCCGGCTCTCGCAAATTGATACCCATTTGCTTCATCTGCTCGAGTGTGATGGCATCGGCCTTCTTGAAATCCAGCCAGCGTAAGGGGCCGAAGCCGGCCTCTGGCTCGCGGCCGAGCCAAAAATTCCGGCTGACGCTCATCAGCGGGATCATGGCAAGGTCCTGATAGACGGTGGCGATACCGGCAGCGAGCGCCTCGCGAGGGCTTGTGAAATGAACGGTGTCGCCCGCTACCCTCATCTCGCCACCAGTCGGGGTATGGGCTCCCGACATCGTCTTGATGAACGTCGACTTACCGGCGCCGTTGTCACCGAGCAGGCAGTGACATTCACCCGGCATGACGCTGAACGACACGCCGGACAGGGCGATGATGCGGCCAAAGTGCTTCTGGATGTCGATCATTTCCAGGATTGGAGTGGTCATCACCTTTCTCCAGTGATCGAGCGGCGGATGTACGTGTTGGCTACAACTGCGCCGAGAAGGATCGTGCCAAGGAACACTCGGAAGAGTGAGCTCTCGACGTTGGTGAAGAACAGGCCCTGCTGGACCACACCGAAAATAACGGCACCGAGAGCGGCGCCCACTACCGACCCGTAGCCACCGGTCAGCAATGCACCGCCGATGACGACACAAATAATCGCCTCGAATTCCTTCATAATGCCGCGATCGGACGCAGCCGACCCGAACTCGATCGCTTGGGAGATGCCTAGGAGCGCTGCGCATATTGCGGCAACGATAAACATCAGTACCTTCACTCGAGCCACGGGGACGCCAACGTTGCGGGCAGCCTGCGGGTCACCGCCGGCAGCGTAGATCCAGTTGCCGAACTTGGTACGGGTCAGAACCCACTGCCCGACGATCACCAGGCCGATGGCCCAAAGTATCAGCATGGGAATGCCATCGACGATCGGTTGCCCTGCCCGCGTACCTCGGGTGTACGTTTCGATGATGCCTTGCTGACCCAGCCATGTGAACAGGCCTGTGAACGCCTTACCTCCGAAGAGCCAGGCGATGGGGTCGCCCGCTGCCGCATCACCGATCCCCGATACGACCGGCTGTTTGTTGAAGGTGATCGCGCTCCAGATCGTCGCGCCGCGAAGGATGAACATGAAGGCCAGCGTCACGACAAAAGACGGAAGACCCGTGCGAATGACGAGTACACCGTTGATGGTGCCAATCAAGGCACAGACTACAAAGGTCAGCAGGATCGCCACCCAGACTGGAATGCCAACGTGGATGACCAGCAATCCGAACACCATGCCGGAGAAGCCCACCATGGACCCGAGCGACAGATCGAACTCGCCTGCGATCATCAGCAGCGACACGCCCACGGCCAGCACGATGAACTGCGCCGAAACGGTGCTCCAGTTAATGACACCATCCAGGGCGAACATCTGGGTGCCGCCGGCGAGAATGAGGAAGAAAGCGAACACGGCTGCCGTGCCGCCAATTGCTCCAAGCTCCGGGCGAACGAGCGCTCGACGCAGGAGTGAGTTCCGCTTGAGGCGCTCGTCGGTGCTAGTTGTGGACGTCATCTGATCTTGCCCGCAAAAGGGATCTGTAAGAAAGGAAGGGCGGAAGCGCAGGTCGCTTCCGCCCCCCGGGAGGCGAGGCGCTTACCGGTACTTGCCGGCCAGCGACTCGACGAGAGTAAGGTTGTCCTTCGTGACGAACCCCGGTCCCGAAAGCACCGAATTGGCCTGCAGCACGCCATAGCGGAGATCATTGGTCAGCGTGATGACCGGCAGGTAGCCCTGCAGGAAAGGCTGCTGGTCGATGGCGAAGTTGATGACGCCATCTTTGATCGCCTGCGAAATGTCGGGATTGAGATCGAAGGTCGCAAAGTAGATGTCGCCCGCCATCCCATTGTCCTTCAGCGCTTTGATCGTCGGAATCGCAGTCATGGGGCCGAGGGTCAAAACGGCGCCCGTATCCTGATGGCTCGAAAGGTAAGCCTTCACTCGGTTGGCGATTTCCGCCGCGTCAGTGCCGGAATCGATCATCTGCTCGCCCAGAGGCACGCCAAGACCTTCCGCGAAGCCTTCACAGCGCTGCTGCCCCGCCACATTGGGGAACAAGCTGTTCACACAGAGGAACGACTTCATGCCTTCGGCTTTTGCTCGTTCACCGGCGCCCTTGCCGGCTTCATATTCAGGCTGACCGACATGGAGCAAAGCACCGAGTTTTTTGGATTCCTCGGCCGTGCCCGTGTTCATCGTCACGACAGGGATACCTTGGGCAACCGCGTCCGCGATTGCACCGCCCACTGTTTCGAGATCGGGGATCGTAACAATGATCCCGTCGGGCTTCTCGGCGGTCGTCTGCTGGATGATGCGCACCATGTCCGCCAAGTCGCCGGACGGCGGATTGCGGAACGTGACGGTTGCACCGACTTCCTCTGCTGCCAAGCTGGCGCCGTTCTTGACGGTGTTCCAGAACGTCTCGCTGTCAGGGGAATGGTGGATAAGGACGTATTTCTCGTCGGCAGCGCTTGCTGACTGTACAACGCCCATTGCGGCTGTTGCGGCGAGACTCGCCAACAGCATCGCCTTAAACGATAGGTTTTTCATCTGCTCCTCCACGTTGGTGACTGTCGCTCTACTGGCGCAATTGGGTTCTCCGCCTTGCGCCACGGTCCCCCTCAACCGCCAGCGTGGGATTTATGCAGCTATCTTGTCGTGGGATGAACGGGGGCCGGCACAAAACACTATTGCAGATCACGCAATAATTGGCGGCAGAACGCCGTCCGCATCACGACCAAGGCAAAGTCGGCGTGATTTTGGGGCATGCACCCGACGTCGCCTTTCACCTTGAGACCTAGCCAAGCTCGCGGCGCGACAAAGCAGATGCGACCATGATCTTCGCATCTAAAAACCCAAGCCCCGGAGATGGGAGCGGAGCACTCGCTTGACGCGCACGGCCATCCCTCGAAGGCTTCCTCAAGCATTGTCCAAAAATTCGGACAGTTAGTTCCAAAGGCGAGACTACTAGGTGGCAGCCGCAGTGCGCTATTCCGTATCGACTCTCCTGTTGAGGTAGCGCCATGACATCGAATCCCACTTGGGTCCTAAAGCAATTTCCTACCGGAATGCCCGGCCTTGACGACTTCATGTTGGAAGATCGCCCCATGCCGTTCCCTCAGCCCGGCGAGTTGCTGGTGAAAACGCTTTGGCTGTCGGTCGATCCCTACATGCGCGCCAGGCTTAGCCCGGCCAAAAACTATGCTGCGGGATTGAAGATCGGAGACATGATGCAAGGGTGGCGTCGGTGAAGTCATCGCTTCTGAATCGCCGCTCTTCAAAGCCGGAGATCTTATCCAAGCGGATGATTTTGGTTGGCAACCTTACACGACCGTTTTAGCCAAAACAGCGCTTCTCCTAGATCAGGCCGCAGCTCCTGTGCAAACATCGCTTGGTTGCTTAGGCATGCCGGGATTGACCGCATATTTTTCATTGCTGGAGGTCGGCCGACCGAAGGAAGGCGAAACGGTTTTGATCTCGGCCGCGTCGGGGGAGGTCGGCCAGATAGCGGGCCAGATAGCGCGAATAAAAGGCCTTGATGCGGTCGCCGTGGCGGGAACCGATGCGAAAATCGAGTGGTGCAAGAGCATCGGCTACCGGACCGGCATTAATCACAAAACAACAGAAAATTTAGCGGAGGCGATGGCTGCCGCATGCCCTAACGGTGTTGATGTGTTCTTGGACAACACGGCCGGGCCAATTCACGATGCGGCTCTGTTGAACATCAACCTGTTCGGCAGGATCGTGATTGTTGGCACAGTGGCTCTGGCAGATCGTTTCGACCGACCTGACATAGGCCCGAGATACCTGCGGCGCATCCTGATCTCACGCGTTCGGATCGAGGGCTTTCTCGTTGATGACTTTGAATCCAGCTATGCGTCTGCAAGGGCGCAACTCACGCAGTGGTACCAACAAGGTTTGCTGGAGGCGCGAGAGGATGTGTCGCACGGCATTGAAACGACACCTCACGCTTTCATACGCATGCTGAAGGGTGAGAACTTCGGAAAGCAATTGGTGAGGCTCTAAGTACTCGATATGGGCGCTCGCCCGGTCGCGAAATGTGAAAAATCACAGGCATCGACATATTCGCGGAATGCTGCCTGTGCCTTTGACTGATTTTTGCGGTCAGGAAAAATCAGTGTCATATCATAAGGGTTGAGTTCCCAGCCCGGAAGAAGCTCGATCAGTCTACCGGCCGCAATGGCCGGATGGCACACATAGGCGGGCAGCAACGCGACGCCGTTACCTGCTAGGCTGGAATGAAGCAGGAACCCTAATGAATCGCTTTTGGCTGCCGCGGGTAGGCGAAAAACAACCTGTGTAGGGCCGGCGGCAAACGTCCAGTCGGGCAGGGCATCATGCAGCAGGCAACGATGTTGAAGAAGATCGCTCGGCTCTTTTATGGGTGCGCCGGCGGCGAGGTATTCCGGAGAGGCAACAAGAACGCGTTTAATGGTGGAAATCTTGCGCACGATGAAATTTTGATTGGAGACGGGGCCAACACGAAAGGCGAAGTCCACACGTTCTCGTATGAGGTCGAGATGCTGATTTGTCGCAATCAGCTCAATAGCGACTCCCGGAAATTTCTTGGTGAATCCGCCAAGGAAGCCCGGCATAAAATAGGTGGCGGTGACTTCCGGGCAGGTGATTTTGAGGGTTCCTGTAGGCTGTTCCTTGAGGTTGGCCATCGCCATGTTCGCCGCCGCGATCTCGGCGCGAATGCGACGACAGTATTCAAGGTACACTTGGCCATTGCTGGTCAAGCTGACGCGCCGGGTCGACCGATTGAACAATCGCAATCCGAGCCGTTTTTCTAACTGAGTGACGCGGTGGCTGATTGTGGATTTTGGCATGCCGAGCCGCGCGCCCGCTTGCGTGAAGTTGCCCGCGTCAGCGATTTCGATCACCAAAAGCATGTCGTTCACGCTGTCCACTTAGCTTCCTCCCGTCCTTCTGCAGGCTCGCTGACGTTTAGCGCTACTGCCAACATTCAGGCTCATCGTGCGAGTTCGAAGCTCTGATAGATAGTCAGTGCAGACATCGGCGTGCACATTTCTCTACCGAGCAGCAGCCAATTTGGAGTCCCGCCAGCGCCCGACCCACCGCATCGACCGCAGCCGCCTATCCGGCCTGCGTCCGACATGTGACAGGCTGATCATTCGGCCCGCTCCCTTCCGGCCAGCACTGAAACTCCGTGTTAACGTCGTTCGCGGGTGAGAGGATGCGGCCGCAGCTCGAAAGTGTAGCGTACAGCTCGCTGCCAGACAGGGAGGCGAAAATGAAATTGCTTGGGATTGCGCTCTTGTGCACGGGCATGATCAGCGTAGCAATGCCGGCCGTTCGCGCTGAGGATCAGCTTGTTCCGCCTAACCATGTAGAAGCGCCGGAGCCGGCAGTTCATTGCGAAGGCCAAAACTGCCTTCCACCAGCCGATAACCCTGTCGAGGAATGCAAGGGGCAGGATTGCACGCCGGCTCCGGCGGTCGACCCAGGTCCGCAGATTGAACAGGTCGACTGAAGCATCAGCCGAACACCCCAACTACGAAGGTGATCGCAGATTCGTGGAGAAGGTTGGATTTCAGGTCCTCTCCCTCTACCATCTAATTTTTCCACAATGTTCTCTGCTTGGACTTGGTCGCCCCGAAACCCCGCAGAACAGCAGGCCCTTCGGCCGAAAGCTGTGGAGTGGCTGTGGTGGTCAGAGCGACTCATTTGTTCTCTGTTGGCCCATACTCTCCAAAGCGCTGAGGAGTGCGCCAACATAATGATTTGCTTCGGCCAGCAGACGAACTAGGCCATCACGCAGTTCCCCGGAACAGATCCTCTCGAAGCGTGTTGCGCCAGCTCCAAGCTGAATTGGAGCACAACCATGAAGCCCGAAGACGCTACCTACCCTCCTCTTGATGTCGCCAAGCCTGTCGCCCCTGGGATCTGGATCGTCGACAGCGGACCGCTGAGCGTGATGGGCATTCCAGTCCCGGTGCGCATGACGGTTATCCAGCTCGGGAATGGCGGTCTCCTGCTGCATTCACCAACACGGTTCGCTTTTGAGCTGAGAAAGCAGCTCGAGCAGATTGGTCCGATAGTGCATCTGGTTGCGCCAAACAGTGCACACTGGACCTTCCTCAAGGAGTGGCAGAACCATGTGCAGGGAGCGTCGACTTGGGCCGTTCCGGGCTTGCGCCATCGGGCACAGGTCCGCCGGGCTGGCGTCAGGATCGATCACGATCTGGCCACAGCGGCGCCGGAAGCCTGGTCGAAAGATCTCGATCAGGTTCTCGTTCCAGGAGCCGGTGGGTTCACCGAAGTCGCGTTCTATCATAAGAACAGCCGAACCATGGTGCTTACGGATCTAGTTCTGAATCTCGAGCCGGAAAAGCTGCCGTTCATCATCAGGCCGGCGGCGCGCCTCTTAGGCGTCACGGCACCTGTGGGGAAGGCCCCCATTTACCTGCGGATGATCATCAAACGGAAGCATGAGCAGGCGAAGGCGGCCGCGGAGCGCCTCGTGGCTTTGCAGCCAAAGCGCGTGATCTTCAGCCATGGCCGGTGGTTCCACAAGGATGGGACGACATTACTTCGCCAGTCGCTGGCCTGGCCTCTCTGAGGGCGGCCGCAGAGAAGATTGTCAGCAGGAAGTAGCCATCAACTCCCGTTGCCGTTCCCATTCGACGGGCAAACCCCTGACGAGCGCCTGGAGCTGAACCCCCATGGACTGCCGTCCGTCGAGTATGGCTTCGACCAGGTCGGGCGCGAGCAGCGTCAACTGGAGCACATGGGATACGAAGGAGCGGTCAAGCCTTTCGGCCGCGGCAAGTTCGATCACTGTGGCGAACTCGCCTGTTTCCAGCATGTGTTTCCACCGGAACGCCCGCGCCAGCGCCCGGATCAGAGTGTTGTCTATGCGTGGCCGTGCTGGGGTCCATTGCTGTCCGCCGGCGGGCGAGATGATCTTGCGGCCACCACGCTTGCGCAGGGTCAGCGGCAGATGGACGGTGAGCGATCTACTGTCAAGCCTATGGCCGCTGGGTGGAGTCCGTGAAGAAGCTGAAGGATACCCCTGCCCTGCTCAGGACGCCAGCCGGCTACGTGCAGCCCTCGCCCTGGCTTGCCATCTCCAACAAGAATGTCGAGCTGATGCACAAGTTCATGAGCGAGCTCGGCCTCTCGCCCGTGTCACGCAGTCGGGTCGCAACGACGCACAGCATGGGACCCAGGCCATGGGAGTTCACCGGCCAGGAAGACGACGAACTCTTTTCGTGAAACCCTGCGTCGCTAAGCACTGCTGCATCGAGCCGTCCATGCCAACGGCTAGCCAAGCAAAATGGTCGTCGCTTCAACAGGCGCCATAATCAAGTATAGTCCCAAAGCGATCGCAGACGGAGGAGGAACGGAGCAAATGTCCGTCGACGCCGGACCGAGAAAAGTGGACGCCGAATATGCGATTGAGTACCTCCAGGAGCATCCGGAAGCCGGGCTTTGCTGCGAGGATCGGCGCTGGTGGATTACGCCAAATGCAAACGAGACCGATCAGCAGGTCCTGCTTCTTGATGTGGTTGAGGCTGAGCGGCTCAAAGATGATCCTCGCCTTCGACTCGTGTCCGGAATCGCTCATGCGGGCCGGTCGCTCTGGGTTGTTCGGAGAATGACATAACTACCTGCCATTCGAACGTTGAAGGAACCGGGTCGGGCTTAGCTTTGCCAGGGGAGCATATTATGCCGGTACCATTCGCGGACCGAAAGGATGCGATTCGCGCGGAGTTAATCAGGCGCGCGACCAGAGGCCTAATGATCACATACGCGGAATTGAGTCGTGCAGTCGGCATTCCGGACATGGGATATTGGAAGCCAGTCCTGGATGAGATCAGCCGGGAGGAGACTTCCAAGGGGCTACCGGACATCACCTTTCTTGTTGTGTCGCGAGAGCGCGGACTGCCGAGCCAAATAGGCTTTAAGCCGGCGAAACCAGGCTCCCCCAGCCAGGAAAGACGCGCGGTAGAGGCAATTCGGGAGGCCTTCGAATACTATCGCCCTCCGAGAGCATAACCTCGGAAAGCTGCAGCATCGAAGCGGCTCCCGCTATCTGCATTATCTTGTCGTGATCCAGCGAACTCGAACGGGCGGCGCCTCGCCGCCTACTGCCAGCTACGGTGGAAGCGGCCTCGGCAAAGGCGACCATTCGCAGGGCCGCGGCCATAGCCTGCGCTACGGTCCCGTGTTCCTGTCGAGCGCAAATGCGACCCTCTCGCGCAGCAACTCGGCCATGTCACCATTTAGATGCAGCCGTACCCGGCCGCCACGGGCATCCGTGAGCATCAGCGCCACGCCGTCATCGGTTTCGTAAACTGAACATCCGCGACCACGAATTCGTGTGTGTTCCTGTTCTGATCTGAACTCATTCTTCGCTCTCCTCTGCTGAAGAACGATGTAGAGCATTAAGCCTGGTGAGCCATGAGCGCTCCCAGGCTCAGGCAGGCCTAACAAACGAAGAGCGCCAGCCGAAGTCCTCCGGCCGGCGCTTAGGCGGCCAAACTGCTTGCCGGTCGGAGCCCAATGACGCGACCAATTTGCGCATGTAGTCGCGCTGGCTGGAAATTTTTTGGTCGAATTTCCGACTATTTGAATTGATCCCTCTGTCCTTCGATATGGATTAACGCTGTAGCCCGACCTTTTCGGCTGCCTCCGCTATCAAGCAAAATCGGGAGAGCATCCGCGCGCTTTCGTGCTTCGGACCTTGCGGCCGAAATGACGCTGTAAGCTCAACTCGCGTGTTGCCGTCCACGTTGAAGGGTAATCTCAGATCCGACGAAATCAGCTGCTTCTCCAGCCCCCACGGCCTCTCAATCTCGGCCCGAGCGACAAAAGCATGCCGGTCCAACCAGCTATCCAAGACGCATTCGCCGGGGTTGGTGAAGGTATAGCGTCCAGTACTTCCTACCCGCCGCAGCTCGATACCCAGTTCAGCAGCCAGCAAGCAGCCTAACATGCGGCGCAGCGTCGATCCAGCCGCGTTCCCCGAGTAGTGTGTACGAAGTCGTGAGCGAAGGCATTGGCTACTCGGCTTGGCCCCGTTAAGTGGCGGTGCCTTGGGGGAGATGCCGACGTAGAGAAGCTTCTTTCCATGTGCCTCATGACACCGGGCCGGGTCGATGAAGGGTATGGGGGCATCGAAATACCAGCCATAGACGCCAGGACGTCGCGGCACGGAGGATGGGCGAGACAAGACTTCTGCTCGATTGAACAACCGAGCCGGGGTCAATAGAAACGACGCCTGCATTTTCAATGGCCCTCATAAACGCCTCAGCGCCATCCAATCGGCATCTACTTGTGATCTACCTCGCGCCTTCATGCCCAAGGAGCCTGTGTGCGCGACGCCCGTCACTACGCTGCTACCGATCCGAAACCGCAAGGCTACCATGGCCGCAACGTTCGATGCTGAGTTCAGACTAGTCGCGTTTCTGACAGCGTTAAATGTCCGAAGACCCAGACAGACCACCAGCTTCGGCCTAAGAATCTCGACCTGCGGCAGCAGAAATTCTGTGGCGCAAAAGAGAAGATCCTTTGTCGGGATAGGAGAATTCATCTCTCCAAGCTTCACGTAAGGGAACAGGTTCGTCCCGTAGACCTGGTCGAAGCGTACTCCGAAGTGATGGAGCAGCAAACCGAAGAGATTGATGTTGGTCGGGAGGCTGGGATCGTGCCCAAGCTTAGTCAGGTACGGCCGAAATGGTCCGGCCAGGTATTCGTCGGATGCCCAGTCTTGCGCTACAACCATCAAATCAGCGTCCAGCGCCGATGCAGATTTCGTCCAAGGTGAAACAAAGTCGCATTCGTACGCGCCTTCGTGATAATCCGAGATTGCTCGATGTCCCGGCAGCCGTTGTGTTTGCCGTTTGCGAGCCAAGGCACGTAAACTCGGTGCCTTCGATGAATCTTGGACACAGCGAATCGCCGGCGTGGTTATCGGCACATTTCGCTGCCTCGGCTGTCGAAGCTGCACAGAGACTTCAAACGGGCGCTTCCAACGGCCGAACTTTTCAGCAGATGGAAGAACGTCATCGCGCCACCAGAAGCCTCGTTTCGTATCCAGCCAGATTGGCTCGCCCGACGCTCGTAACTGGTCGATTGCTGACCGGATCGGCTTATCCTCTGCTCTGGAAAGCACTCGCAGCTGATCAACCGTTACCGGTCCCCGCTTCTTGATCAATTCAAGAACCTGCTCGCGCAAACTCATCTAGCCCTCCCGTAATCTGATCACTTCTGTAGCCGCATCGAGTGGCCGTTTTCGGACAGGATGTTCACCGACTTGGTGATCAGCAGCTCGATCCGTTTTTCCAACCCAGCCGGTCGGCGACGATCAGCCGGCGACAAGCTGCGATCACCATCTCGTCGCCGTTATCTTTGGCGGCCTCGAGCACGTTCCAGACGATCTGCATCCTGGGCGTGGTGGCGAATAGGTGCCTGTTCATGCAGGGCTCGTCCTCTCTGGTTGGTGACACCACTCATGCTCGGACGGCGAACAACATCAACGGCTGAGTGGATCATTTCATTGCTTTCAGAAGCCGGCGGCCGACCGCCCATGCGAGGTATGGTGGAAGTCTGCCATTTGGTAGCCTTGGGGAAATGCTGCTTTCGACCCAATCCGGCCGTCCGCGATCGAGCAGGGTACGACGGAAGTTGACCGCTAACGCGACATTGATTCCACTGAACATCACCGGTCATGTAACCGCAACCTTGTCCGCGACAAAAAGGTAGCGATTGAGGCTGAAGAAGAACTTCCCCTGCTTGCCAAGTTCAGAAAACTCAGCAAGCCAAGCGTTTGCTTCCTCCTGGGACACGCCTCTGCGCCCGACTACAAAGGACGCCATGATAGCAAGCATGCGTCTGGCGTAGGTATTGTCGTGGTACTCGGGATTGAACATCGGAATCACATCGCGTTGTCGAATCGTGAACCCGGCGTCGCGGAGCTGCCCCGACAAGGTCCGGGGTAGCCCGCCGTGTACAAAATGTTCGTCCCAAGCCGAAAGCACCCGCTCCATGCGCGGCTGATCGCCCGTGTAAATTACCAACGAATCGTAGTCCGTATCCAGAGCAACCACGCGACCGCCCGGGCGCGTTACTCGGTAAAGCTCCGCGAGCGCTGCCGGAATATCGGCAACATATTCGTAGACCTGAGTTGATACGGCAGCATCGAAATCATCGTCCGGATAGGGCAGTTTGGTTGCCTCCGCCCGCAGGAATTCGGCCCAAGGCCGATTGGCGCAACGTTTTCTGGACATGGCCAGCATGTCGTCGCTGATGTCGATACCGCACACACGGCCGTCGGGCCCGACGGAAGCTGCCATGTCATAAGCCAGGAGTCCGGGGCCAGAACCGATGTCGAGAATCCGTTCGCCCTCCCTCAGCTGCAGTGCCTTCAGCACTTGGCACCGCTGTTCGACCACGTCGGGAGTCAAATAGAGCGCTTCGACCTTTCGGCTGGTCTCTTCGTCAAATTCCAGCCCGCCGCTCATTTTTGATGTGCCCTCTCTCCACTGGGCGCTAGCCGCCGCGAAAAGCATGTGGCTTCAGATTATCACGTCCGCTTTCCGACGATGAGTCTCTTTGAGAGCATTGCAGTCCCATGGCAGCGGGAGCAACTCGCCGTAAAAAGCGGCTCGAGCAATGCCAGCTATGCGGGAACAATCCGGTAATTGGAGAATGATGGCTGCTTTTCCGCTTTCCGTCGACGGCTTCCCTCCTCCCAGCCGTCGGTGAAACCCAGCCCGCCGGTTCTCCTCTCCCGGCGAGCTTTTGTTGCGCCGCAACAGAAATCCCATGCATATCAATTGGTTGTCTTGCTATCCGGTGGCGAGTGAGCAAACTGCAAACGGTGGTTTGCAGTTTGAACACCCCGGAAACAGCAGCATGACGAGCGCGGTCGCCTACTATCGAGTCTCCACACAGCGGCAAGGACGCTCGGGCTTGGGCATCGAGGCCCAGCGTGCCGCGGTTGCCCGCTTTGCCGAGGCCGAGGGAATGATCATCCTCCAGGAGTTCACCGAGATCGAAACCGGAAAGGGCGCTGATGCTCTTGATCGACGTCCGCAACTGACCGCTGCCCTCGCCCTTGCCCGGCAGGTCAAATGCCCAGTCGTTGTGGCGAAGCTTGACCGCCTGTCGCGCGATGTCGCCTTCATTGCCGGACTGATGGTCCAGCGTGTTCCTTTCATCGTGGCCGAACTCGGTGCTGATGCCGATCCGTTCATGTTGCACCTCTATGCCGCTTTGGCAGAGAAGGAGCGGCGATTGATCTCGGAGCGCACCAAAGCCGCCCTCGCCTCTCGCAAGACCACTGGAATGAAGCTCGGTAATCCGACCAATACAGCGGAAGCTGCAGCGAAAGGTCGGAAGATCTCGATCCGGGAAGCTGAGAGATTTGCCCAAACCGTGCTGCCGATCATCGCCTCCATTCAGCAGTCCGGCATCACCAGCCTGCGTGGCCTGGCCGTTGCCTTGAACAGCCGCGGCGTTCGCACAGCGCGCAATGGCCAATGGCAGGTGTCGAACGTGCGCAACGTTCTCGCGCGGCAATCCCCCTACTCTTTTATAAGCGGGAAATAGCCACCGGCGCGGCCGGAACAAACGGGATCGACGCCGGTTAACTACTATCGAAGGGACCGCAACCGCAAAGGACGCGGGAAAATGTTTGAAATTTATCGCCTCGAAGTGGCCAAGGCCAGACAGGGTGTAAAACGAGCCGAGAACTCTCTGAAGCGCGCGAATGAGTTGCTGGACGAGGACGGTGGCGTCGCCCTTAATCTCGCGTTGTGCGGCCGGATAAGGGCCGAGCAAAGGCGCGTGATCGATGCCAGAGAGCGACTGATGAAGATCGATCCGAACAGCACGGACAACGTGGGCTGAGCTTTCGGCCCGTTGGGAAGGCATGACTACGGACTTGCCGGAGCAGGAAGGCCGGCCCCAACGAAGCCCTCCGCGAGGGCACGGCCGATTCCCCCCCGCCGCTGCTGAAACAACAGCCAGCGCTCGATCTTCGTCTTCCGACGATGATAAGGACATGCAATCAGCCGCACCCGGCCCGCGCGCCCGCCGGACCGCGGAAGGTCCGCGGCCCGGCCTGTCGCTCAGTGTTTGAATTGGGCGACATTATCCTTGGTAAGGCGCATCACGCCAGTCTCGACTTTTTCCGGCAAGGGGTTGACGCCAGCCGCTTTGTAGTCCGGCACGACCTTCATGCCATCGGTATTCAGCCAATGAAGGAGATGCACGGCGAGAAAAGCTTCGACATAGGATTTTTGAACCACGGCGCCGACGATCGTTCCGTCCTCTATGTAGGGAAGCATGTCGTCGTTCCGGTCCATCGCGACGATCTTGACCTGGCCTTGGCGACCGGTCTCATGCACCGCGATGGCAGCACCTTTGCCGCTGTCGCCGTCGGTGCCGCCGATACCGACCACGTCAGGATGAGCGAGGAGTGACTGGCTGTAGGCCGTGGGGGCATAAGACGGGTCCGCTTTGTCGTTGACCACGTCGACTACTTCGATTTCGGACGCGGATTCCTTGAAGTAGGCCTTGTAGCCTTCGACCCGCTCCAGAACCGAAGGCGCGGGGAACGAACCGAGGATCACCTTGCCTTTGCCGCCGATCGCCTCGGCAAGCATCTTGCCCCCAACCTTGCCGGCTTCGAGGTTCGAGATGCCGAGATACACGGCGCGCTTGGTGCCCGGCGCGTCGCCGATGATCATGGCGACCGGAATTCCTGCATCGACGGCGCGGTCGATGCCGGCCGCAAGCGAGGCGGCGTCGCCAGGAAAGATCAGGAGGCCGGCCGGCTTCCGCGCGATCAGCTCATCGAGTTGCCGCGCCTGGGCGACGGTGTCGAAGTCGAGCGGGCCGGTGAAGCTCGTCTTGATGTTCAGCGATCTAGCGGCGTCTTCGAGAGCTTTGCGGTGGTCGACCCAGAACGGCACCTGCGTGACGATGGAGAGAAACACGTATTCCATGCCCTCGCTCTGGGCGAGCGCTTCATCGCTGAATTGGGGTACGAGGCCGAGCCCCGTCCCGGCGAGGCCAATGCCGCCGAGCTTCATCAGGCTGCGGCGGTCGAGATCGAGTGTCGTCATCACTTTCCTCCCTTCTTCGATTGGAGCCCAATGGGCCCTTGGCTTACCCGTCGCCGCGGCGCACCAGCATGTCGAGCGCAACGGCCAGGACAAGAACGGCGCCGGTGACGATCATCTGCCAGTAGATCGACACGGCGAGCATGGTCATGGCGTTGTTGATCAAGGCGACGAAGATGACGCCGAGAAACGCGCCCAGGACGGTGCCCTCCCCGCCGCGCAGACTTGCGCCGCCGATCACGGCGGCTGCGAGCACCTGCAATTCGAGCGCGTTGCCGGCTGTAGGCGTACCGCTCATCAGCCGCGAGGCGAGGAGGACGCCGGCAAGCGCGGCGAGCAGTCCGCTCAGCATGTAGGCGAGTGTGCGGACGCGATTGACGGCCAAACCCGAGAGACGCGCCGCCTTCTCGTTCGAACCGATGTAGTAGAGTTGCCGGAAGAAGCTTCCATGCCGCATGGCGAGGTCAAAGACGACCACCAGTGCGAGCGCGACCCAAAGAAGAAACGGCAGGCCGAGAATCTCGGCGCGGCCGGCCCACCCGAAGGCCGGCGGTAGATTGCTGAGCGAGAATCCTTCGGTCAGCACCAAGGCGATCCCGCGGGCGATCGACATCGAGCCGAGAGTGGCGACCAGGGGATTGACACCGATCCTGGTGACGACGATGCCGTTGGCAAGGCCGATGATGACGCCAAGAGCAAGCGCACCAAGAATCGCCAGCGGGATGGAGGCGCCGCTTAACAGAAGAAGCGCCGTCACGGTACTCGCTAGCGCCAGCACGGAGCCGACCGAGAGATCGAATCCACCAGAGACCAGGAGCACCGTCATGCCCACAGCGATGATCACGGTCGGCGCCATGCCGATGGCTATCGCACGGAAGTTCGCCAGCGACAGGAAGACCGGCGAAGCCAGCGACATTCCGACGATGATCGCAACGATAAGAACCAGTAGCGTCAACTCGCGCGTCTCGACGAAGCGCCGAAGGACACGGCTGCCGAAACGCGAAGGCCACCGACCGACCTCGTCGACGCTCATGCCGCCTCCCCTTCGCGCTTGTGACCGATGCCGGAGGCAAGAGCCATTACACTCTCTTCCGTTGCCAAACGTGTCGGGAGATCGCCGACGATCTGTCCCTCTCGCATGACGACGATCCGATCGGAGATGGTGAAGAGCTCCGGGAGGTCAGAGGAGATCAAGAGAATCGCCTTACCGGCGGCAGCGAGGCGGCGGATTTCCTTGTGGATCTCCCTTTTCGCTTCGACGTCGACGCCCTTGGTCGGCTCGTCAATCACGACGATCGCCGGGTCGCTCGCAAGCCACTTCGACAGCATCAGTTTCTGCTGGTTGCCGCCGCTGAGTTTTCCAGCCGCCGCCGCAAGGCTCGGCACTCGTATCCGGAAGCGTTCGACCGCCCTACCCGCCGCCGCCGTCGCCGCCGCCCTCTCAATCCAACCGAGCCGCGCAAAGCGGCGAAGCGCAGTCACGACGAAATTATCGGTGACCGACATCGACAGGAACAGGCCTTCCGCTTTGCGATCGTCCGGCACATAGGCGATGCCGCGGGCCATCGCGTCGCGGAGACCACGCAGGCGCGTCGGACGGCCCTTGATCTCGATCGCAGTTCCTCCAGACGGCTGCCGCAGGCCGACGAGGCTGCGTGCAAGCTCGCTGCGGCGCGATCCCATCAGGCCCGCGAGACCGACGACCTCACCGAAACGTATTTCAAGCTCCAGATGTCGAGATTTGCCCTTGGCTCCGTTGCCACGGACTGCAAGCGCCACCGGACCCGGCACGAGCGCCGTCTCGGCTGCGAAGATTTCGAGGTTCCGGCCGACCAGGGCGCGGACGACGTCGTCGATGGAAGTCTCCGGCACCGCGCGCGTGGTCATCCTTCGGCCATCGCGCAGCACGGTGACGCGGTCGGCGATCCGGAAGACCTCGGCCATGTGATGGCTCACATAGACGATGCCGATGCCCCGGGTCTTAAGCCGAGTGATGATGTCAAACAGCGCTGCGACCTCATCGGAGGTGAGCGCCGAGGTGGGCTCGTCGAGGAGAAGGATGCGAGCGTCGAGCGACAGCGCCTTGGCAATCTCGACGAGCTGGCGCGTGCCCGCGGGCAAGCGGTCAACCGGGCGACCGACATCGATTTCGATGCCGAAGGGGGAGAGGATCTGCTGGGTCCGCCGCCGGAGCTCGCTCCAGCGTATGACCCCGCAGGCCGTCGGAGCCCGGCCGACAAAGACGTTCTCGGCGACCGTCAAGGCCCCGGCGAGGCTAAGCTCCTGGAAGACCGTGCTGATGCCGAGCGCCTGCGCTCTGGATGGGTCGTCAATGGTGACCGCCCTCCCGTCGATGTTGATCGTACCCTTGTCGGGCGCGACCACACCGGAGAGGATGGCGAGGAGTGTCGATTTCCCGGCACCATTTTCGCCGACAAGCGCATGCACCTCGCCCTGCCTCAGATCGAAATCGACGTCGCCAAGGGCCCGCGTCGTGCCGTACCACTTCGTGATGCCGCTGAGCTCGAGGAGCGGTGCCGCCATCAGCTCGCCTCCGGAATTCCTTTATCCGCGGCGGCAATGTCCTCAATTCCGTTGGAATAGGTCTCGCGCGTCCGTCCGATATGGATATCCAGAACCGCTATCGTTGCGTCTGCGTCGCCACGCCGGATGGTGTCGAGCATCTGTCGATGCTCCTGGAACGACAGCTTCGTGTGAAGCGGCTTGCCGGCAAGGTGGGTCCGGAGCGCTGCGATCTTGCCGACATAGCGCTCATAGCTGTCGCGGAGATAGCTATTGCCGCAGTGCTCGAAGAAGGCCGCGTGATAGCGGGTGTCCAGGGACAGATAGAGCCGCTGGTCACCCTGACGCTGCGCGGTTGCCATGCCGCGCACGATGTCTTCAAGCTCCGCCGCGAAGCCATCCGGGCCGCGCGCGATGGCGAGCCTCAGCGCCGCCGTTTCTACCGCACTCCGGAATTCACAGATCTGATGAACCTCGCGAGCGCTCAGCGTGAAGACGAAGGCGCCGCGCTGCGGATAGATCAGCACCAGGCCCTCGGCGCGGAGCTGGGCGAGCGCCTCTCTGACGGGAGTCTTCGACACGCCGAGATCGTCGGCGAGCTGACGTTCAGAGAGAGGCTGACCCAACGCGAGGTCACCGTGGACGATCGACTGGCGGAGCTGGTGGAGCACGGTTTCCGCAAGCGATTTGGGTCGCTTGATCCTGGCGACGGGAAGCCGGCCGCTGATTTTGGTATTGCCTGCCATCTGCAAGGTGATATACCAGACACCAGAAAGTTCGGCAACAAGAAGCGGCTTCGCTGACGGCCCGTTACGAAGCCAAGGTACGTGCTCCGGGGAGGAGACATGGACAGAGCCGAGCTCGCGCTCGACTGCCGTAACCTGCACGGCGAGGGAATTCTGTGGAACCACCATGACCGCCGGGTCTGGTGGACGGACATCCACGGGAAGCGTCTGTGGTGGCTCGAACCCTCATCAGGTGCTTCGGGTTCAATCGCCATGGCGGACCGCGTCTGCTGCTTCGCGCCCCGCGAGAAAGGCGGTTTCATTCTCGCCCTCGCAAAGGAGGTGGCGTTCTTCGACCCCGGCACCGGCGAACTCGCGACGATCCATCGCTTCGAGCCCGACAAACTGGGGACGCGCCTCAATGACGGCCGCACGGATCGCCAGGGCCGATTCATCGCTGGCGGAATGAACGAGGGTTCCGGACCGGAAAAGTCGACCGTGTTGCGGATCGATCCCGACGAATCGGTAACGACGATCATTGCCGGCGTTGGCTGCGCCAACTCGACCTGTTTCTCGCCCGACGGGCGCCGCATGTATTTCGCCGACACCTCCGTCGGAACCATCTGGGTCTATGACTACGATCCGGGCACCGGGGTTCCAGGCAACCGACAAGTCCTCAACGATTTCAAGGGAGAGCCGGGCATTCCGGACGGCTCGTGCGTCGACGCTGAAGGCGCCGTGTGGAATGCCGAATGGGAAGGCCGGCGAGTCGTCCGCATCCTGCCCGACGGGAGCATCGACCGGGTGGTCGAGGTGCCGGTGTTAAAGCCGACCTGCTGCGCTTTCGGCGGGCCTGAGCTCGAGACTCTCTACATCACCACATCGCGACTGGAGGCGACGCGGGAGCAGATCGCCGCCGAGCCGACGGCCGGCTCTCTCTTCGCTTTCAAACCCGGCGTGCGCGGCGTCGTGGACGCGCCGTTCGCCGGATAGAACCCGTCAAGCGTCCAAGGGAGGAAAGACATGAGCTTCAGCTTTCGATCGTTGATCGCGATAGCAGCGACAAGCGCGGTCGTAGTACTCACGGCGACCGGTATTGCCCTCGCCATCGACTACGCCGCACCGCAACCGCTTCAACCCGGCGCACAGGCGCCGATCACCAAGGGCGCCGGCAAGGACAAGATCCGCATCGCCTACATGCCGCCGGCGACCGAGTTCAACTACTACATCGCCATCGGCGAGGGCCTCAAAACCGCAGCGGCCGAGAAGGGCAATGTTGAGACCTTCATGCTCGCCCCGCAAAGCGGCGCCGACATCAACGGCCAGATGGGCATGATCCAGGACGTGATCACCCAGGGCGTCGACGCCATCGTCCTGTCGACCCATGACGAGGCGGCCGCCGCTCCGCTCGTCAAGCAGGCCGTCGACAAAGGCATCTCCGTCGTCATCGTCAACTCCGACATCGCCAACTTTCCGACCCCGGTCCATGCCGTGGTCGGCTATTCGCAACGCAAAGGCACGCATAAGATCGGCGAATACCTCCTTGAGAGGCTCGGCGATAAATCGGTGAAAGCCGCGGTCATCGAAGGCCAGCCCGGCTACCATTCGACAGAGCGCGTCGGCGGCTTCCTCGACGCCGTCAAGGGCAAGCCGAATGTGGATATTGTTGCGAGCATTCCCGGCGGCTGGAATGTTGAGGGTGGCAACACCGCCGGCATGGACCTGCTCCAGGGTCATCCGGACGTCGACGTCATCTTTGCCGCGAACGACTACATGATCATGGGTGCCCAACTCGCCGCTAAGTCGCTCGGTCGAAACGACTTGATGCTGCTTGGCAATGATGGCGACACCGCCGCTCTCGAGGAGATCAGCAAAGGCACGGTCACCGCGACTGTCAACACGACACCATTCGTCATGGGCCAGATTGCGTTGCAGGTCGCGATCGACGTGCTCGACGGCAATTTCGCAGGAGGCTTTGTCGAAACACCGACAACGATTGTCGACAAGGCCAATGTGCTGCCGGTTCTGCAGGCGCCCGACAAGCTCTATCCGAAGCCGTCGATACAGTATTGAGACGAACTCATGTTCCTTAAGCAGCACCTCCCTCGCTCGGCCGGATCACCCGGTCGGGCGAAGCAAGGATCGCGTGGAGAGCTATGGAAGAGAGCGTTCCCGTCTGGGAGCTGAGGAACGTGACCAAGCGTTTCCCCGGCGTTGTGGCCAACGATTCCGTGTCGCTCAGCCTCGTTGCCGGGCGGATTCACGGCCTGCTCGGCGAGAATGGCTGCGGCAAGTCCACGCTTGTCAAGGTGCTATGCGGGGTGCATCAGCCCGATTCGGGCGAGATCCTGTGTGCGGGCCAGCCGGTCGTGCTTTCCGACCCGATCGCCGCGCGGCGCGCAGGGATCGCCACGGTCTTTCAGGAGTTCTCGCTCGTCCAAACGCTATCGGTCGCGGAGAACATCTATCTCGGCCGGCTTCCGGGAAACCGATGGCGGATAGACTGGCCGGCAATGCGCGAGGGAGCCCGGCGCGTGCTTGGCCGCATCCACGTCGCGATCGACCCGGACGCGATCGTGGGCGAACTCTCAACCGCCGGCCAGCAACTCGTGGAGATCGCCAAGGCGATCGCGGCCAACGCCTCGATGATCATTCTCGACGAGCCGACCACCGCCCTCGGCCCCGACGAGATCGCCGAGCTTCATCGCCTTCTCCTGCGCCTCAGGGACGATGGCAGGATCATCCTCTACATCTCGCATCGCCTGGACGAGGTCGTTGAACTCGTCGACGAAGCAACGATCCTCAAGGATGGGCGCGTGGTATCGAACGCAGCGGAAACGCCGGTCGAGATCAGCGCCATTGTCCTTAAGATGGTCGGCCGCGTCGACGAACACTTTCCCAAGGCGGCGAATGCCACGGGTGACGCCCTCCTCGACGTGCGCTCCATCCACACGAGCAACCGCGTCGCCGGCGCTAGCTTTACGGTTGGCCGCGGCGAGGTCTTCGGCCTTGGCGGCGTGCTCGGCTCCGGCCGCACCGAAATCGCCCGCGCCCTGTTCGGGGTCGATGTGCTTCGGCAAGGCGAAATCCGGCTTCGCGGCAAATCGCTCAAGCTTCTGTCCTCGCGCGACGCGATCGCCGCCGGGATCGCGCTTGTGCCGGAGAATCGAAAATCCGACGGGCTCTTCTTCAATTTCAGCGGGCTCGAGAACATCTCGATCGCCGGGCTCGGCCGGATCACGCGCGGAGCCATGCTCGACCACGCCCGCGAACGACGGCTTGCCCACGGCCTGATCCGGAGCCTCAGAATCACGCCGACTGCCGGGACGGCGCTGGTCGGCGAGCTTTCCGGTGGCAACCAGCAGAAGATCGTGATTGCCCGGTGGCTGTTCGCGGAGGCCGAGCTTTTCGTTCTCGACGAGCCGACCCAAGGTATCGATGTCGGGGCCAAGATCGCCGTGTACCAGCTCATCAACGAGCTTACAGCCGCCGGCAAGGGCGTCATCCTGATCAGCTCCGACTATGACGAGCTGCTCGCGATGAGCGACCGGATCGGCATTGTAAGCCGCGGAAGGATCGTCGCAATCCGCGATGCCAGGAGCCTCGACAAGGCCGACCTGGTCAAGGCCTCCGCCGACCAGGAGGAGCTCGCCGCATGAAACGGTTGGTGAGCAACCAGATCGTCGGTC
Organism: Mesorhizobium sp. WSM4842; assembly: GCF_055901575.1. Classification (NCBI taxonomy): domain Bacteria; kingdom Pseudomonadati; phylum Pseudomonadota; class Alphaproteobacteria; order Hyphomicrobiales; family Phyllobacteriaceae; genus Mesorhizobium; species Mesorhizobium sp. WSM4842. Next base: position 2,304,660 of record NZ_CM148372.1, on the reverse strand, counting down.
CGCTTGCTGCCCTTCTCCTGGTGGCTGTCGTCGTCGCGCTCACCACCAACCGCTTTCTCGATGTCGGCAATCTGTCCAACCTCATTCTGCAGGTGAGCATCGTTGCGATCGTTGCGATCGGCTCGACCATCGTGATCTTCACCGGCGGCATCGACCTTTCCCCCGGTTCGGCCATCGCATTGATGACTATGGTTTTCGCCATGGCGATCAAATTCGGGGACGTGCCGCTGCCGTTGGCGATTCTGCTCGTCCTTCTGATCGGCGTGCTCCTTGGCGCCGTGAACGGCGTCCTCACCGCCTACCTTCGTATCCCGTCGTTCATCACCACGCTCGCGGCGCTCTCGGCGTTCCGCGGCATCGCCTTCATGTTCAACAACGGCTCGCCGGTATTCTCCGTGCACCCGAAGCTCGAGCCGATCTTCTACGGCTCTCTTCTCGGGGTGCCGCTGCCGCTCTTCTACGTCGTCGGCCTTTACGCACTCGCCTTCTTCGTCATGCGCTACACCGCCTTCGGCCGCACGATCTACGCGGTCGGCGGCAACCCGCAGGCCGCGGCGCTCTCCGGGCTCAATGTCGCCCGCACGCGCTTCCTTGCCTTCGTCATTGCCGGTGCGATGGCGGCGGTCGGAGCCGTGCTCATGGCCGCACGGCTCAATTCCGGCTCGCCTAATTATGGCGTTGGGATGGAGCTCTCGGCGATCGCCGCCGCAGTGATCGGCGGCGCAAGTCTCGCCGGCGGTCGCGGCCAGATCGTGAGCACCGTGATCGGCGCGCTTACCATCGTCATCGTCCAGAACGCGCTCAACCTCAACGCCGTGCCGGCGTCGGCCCAGAACGTCATCATCGGCGCCATCATCGTGACCGCGGTCGGCGTCGACATGTGGCGCGGCGAGATCGGTCGCGCATTCGCCTTCATCGTCGGCCCGCTCACCTTGCCAGGACAAAAAGGAAAGGTTGACCAATGACCGCCATAACCTTTTCCCACATCGGCATCACCGTGCCCGACCTCGAAAGAGCAGTCGAGTTCTACTCGATGGCCTTCGACTGTTATGTGATCATGGGGCCGACCAAGGTCAGCCAGGACGACAGCGCTATCGGCCAGATGTGCGACGACGTCTTCGGAGCCGGCTGGGGAAGTTTCCGGATCGCTCACCTCTCGACCGGCGACGGCATCGGCATCGAGCTCTTCGAGTTCCCCAAAACTCGCCCTGAGAAGCGGCCCTTCGAATACTGGCGTCCGGGCATCTTCCACATCTGCCTGCAGGACCAGCATCTCGAAGAGCGCGTCAAGCGCATCGAGGCCCTCGGCGGCCGCCAGCGGATGAGCCAGGTCCGCTACTACTATCCGGGCGAAAAGCCTTACCGCATGGTCTATTGCGAGGATCCCTTCGGCAATATCATCGAGCTCTACAGTCACTCCTATGAGCTCACTTATTCGGCCGGCGCCTACGTCTGAAGCGCAGGAGAGACGCGGCATGGCGGAACACCCCAAGGTCGTCATCACCGACTACGACTACGGCAATCTGGATATCGAACGGGCCGTGCTGGAGGCAGTCGGGGCGCGCGTCGTAGGGCTCCAGGCCAAGTCGGAGGAGGAACTGGCTGCCGAGGCGATCGACTGCGACGCGATGATGAACCAGTATGCCCGCATCGGCGCGAAGACCATCGAACGCATGCAGCGCTGCCGGGTGATCGCCCGCTACGGCATCGGTGTCGACATCGTCGATGTCGACGCGGCGACCGCCAAGGGCATTCTTGTCACCAATGTCCGCGACTATTGCACCGACGAGGTCGCCGACCATGCGATCGGGCTGTGGCTCGCGCTCGCCCGCAAGCTTTTCCAATACAACGCCGCGACCCATGAAGGGATCTGGCGTTGGCAGACCGGGCAACCGATCCATCGGTTGAAGGGACGCACGATGGGCATTGTCTCCTTCGGCAAGATCGGCCAGGCGATTGCCGAGCGCGCCAAAGGCTTCGGCGTCGATATCCTTGTATACGATCCTTACATCGAGAAGGGCGTCGCCGAGGCGAAAGGCGCGCGCCGTGTCGGCAAGGCAGAGATCCTCCAAAACTCCGACTATCTGATGATGCAGGTGCCGATAACCCCCGAGACCCGGCATTTCCTCGGTGAAGCGGAATTCCAGCAGGTGAAGAAGGGGGCAATTATAGTGAATACCGGCCGCGGTCCAACCATCGACAACCGCGCGCTTTATCGGGCGCTGACCGAAGGCCGCATCGCCGGCGCCGGCCTGGATGATCCTGAAGAGGAGCCGGCCAAGCTCGCCAAGTGGAACCCAAGCGGCAATCCGCTGTTCTCGCTTGCCAACGTCATCGTGACGCCCCACACGGCGTACTATTCCGAAGAGTCGATCCGGGTTGCCCGCGAAACCGCCGCGTCTGAAGTCGCGCGCGTGCTGACCGGCGGCATGCCGCTCAACCCGGTTAACGCAGTAGAGCTGACGCGAACGCCGGCTCGAAGATAAGGGAGGTCATGCGATGTTAAAAGTGTTCAACGATTTCGAGCGGCAGCCGGTGCTGCTTGCGAAGTTCGATGAGGTCGCCAAATGCTATAGCGCCTCATGCGTCTTTGCCGACGCGCAATACCGCCAGGGCGTGATGGATTCGGAGATCAAGCCGCCGTTTCAGGCGAAAATCGTCGGCCAGGCTCTCACGGTCCAGCTCTCTCCGGGAGACCTCGTCGACCCGCTCAGGGCAATCGAGATGGGCAGGGATGGTGACATCATCGTCGTCGACGCGGGCGGCGACCGGCAGACCTCGGTGTGCGGCGGGCTGATGGGCGGGCTCGCCAGGAACCGCGGCATTCGCGGCATGATCATCGATGGCTCCGGCCGCGACATCGACGAGCTTGAGGCGATCGGCTGGCCGATCTGGGCCCGCGCCATCACGGCGCGAGGCACGCACACAATGTATTCAGGCCGAAAGGATGAGCTCTCGATCAACGTGCCAATTCAATGCGGCGGCGTACCTATCAATCCCGGCGATTTCGTGGTTGCCGACACAATCGGCGTGACCGTCGTGCCGGTAGCCAGCGCCGAAACGGTCGTGGAGCTCGCGCGCGAACAGGCAGCGCGCGAACAGAAGACCCGCGAATGGGTCGCCCAAGGGAAAACACTTGAAGAGCTGCTTAACGAGTTCGGTCGTCTTTGAGACCGAGGACCTTTTCGCGTCCGGCCGGCCCCTAATATGCTTGTCCTCTGGCGACGCCGTTCGCCCGTGCACGGCGAGAGACGCATCAATATCGGCACGTAAATCGATCACCAGCGGTATCATCAATTATCTTGGCCCGTTCCGGATGTCTTGATGCAATCCGAACGGAAAATTCACCATTGCGGAGATGCCGAACAACGCGGCGGCCGAGAAACCCGGTTCCACCGAACACGCTGACGACGCGATGGTTCATGGCAGCCATGGCTTAGACTTTGTCAGCTCATGTCGACCGTCTCGACCCGGCGGTTCAGGTCACGTGAACAGCACGCCTACTGACCACTATCTATCACTTGGGCTACCTCGTACAGATTGGGATCGATCTCGTCCGTCAACTGATCGAAATGACCCCACTCCTTGCGGAATTCCGGCGATTGATGAGCCGATCGCAGCAGATCGCGATTCTGCCATTGGACGTAGTTGACGATGCGCCGCCCGTCGAGGCTGCGATGCAGGCTGATTGAGATGAAGCCAGGCTGGCGCGCCATAAAGCGCGCTCGCTCGATCATGACCGACAATGCCTCGGCCTGCTTGTCCGGTTCAGAATCGACGATGGTGATTTGGGTGACGTGCTGGTTGTCGGCTCGGATCTGTGTCATAGGGACCTCGCTAGATTGGCAGTTGGATGAGCTGGCCGAGTTTGGGAATGGCGATGCCAAGTAGTCTCTCGGCCGGCGGGCAGAACGCATGCTCTTGGTTCATCGGCGCGACGTAATCGAGCCGGTTGAAGTAGGGCGGCGAGTCTCACGGAATCCGCCCAGTGGCCAACACGTGGCGGAATATCAGGAGGCAACGATGGATTTCAACGACAGGCGTCTCTGGTACGGCGTGGCAGTAGCGATCGTAGTATTGCTCGTCATTGCGTATGCGGCTGGCTGGTTTGGCGGCACACCACCAGCAGCGCCGCCACAGTGAGAGCGATCATGACCTGGATGGACCCAAGCAGGTTGACGGCCCCGTCACGCCCCTGATGGTTTCGTTGGGCATGTCGTTCGCGCAGCAATCGTTTGAAGCCGCAGCAGCAGAAGCCCTCCTAATGTATCGGGCAAGCCTTCGTGCATCCGAAGATGTCGAAGCCAAGCTGCACAGGGTTCACTACGGCCAGCGAGCGGCTCCGATCCAAATGAATTTGACGAACTGCGGGCCGCATATCTTCGCTCATTTGAGCCCGCTCCGTGTCAGTCGAAGCGTCCTTGCGGCGTTGATCGACAACTCGGCTACATTCCGGCGGATTGGCGAAACCGGACAACCTGGCGTTCGGTCGCGATGGCTCCAATATTTATGACATTGACGCAAATGCGGTCTGGTGGAGCTCCGCAGCGAGCGTGCAGGAGAGATTACCAGGTTGGTGACATTCAAAATTTCAGTTCCTCCATGTGTCGCACGGCCTTGGCGAGGTCATCGTCTTCACGGCAGCAATGGGTGCCAGCAGTCATGACATCTCGCGCCATCGGCTTGCGGCCATCAAAACCATCCTCTGCCGTTCCTTTGCAATCCTGTTCAACATAAGCGGGCAAGATCATCGATCCCGGCGTTGCCGACGAAATCAGGAAACTCGTATCCGAGTCCGGCTTGACACCGGTGGTGATCCTCGGTGAAGGGGATGATCTCACGCAAGTCCTCAAAGCGCTCGAATGTGGCACCTGCGGCCATATTCCAGTCTCGGTCGACATAGAAATATGCGTCAAGGATCAATCTGGCATTGGCAGGGGCATTTTCGTACCGGCAAGCAGCGTGTTTGCCAAGCAGAAGACAATCGACTCCGTCACTGACAAATTCACGCCGCGTCAGACGGCGGTCGCAGATGCTCTCCGACCGCAACATAATGCGGAAACTGAAGGCCACAAATTGCACGAGGTCGCCTACAAGATGAGGGACCTTTTGCCGCTCGAATACGCCACCCTTGTTCGTTACGGCGGTCCGCCGGCTCAGGCGAGCCCGCTTCAACAATGATGCCGCGAAGCGTCGCCGGCTTATCCGAAGAACGCCTCACGCATCCGAGCGAACATGCCGGGCTGTCTCCCGGCAATCGCCGCACGGATGTGATGGGCGGCCGTTACGGCGCTCACCGTCGCGCCGAAATGACAATAGCAGATGATCTCATGCAATTGCCTATCGGTCAGTTCGAAGAACCGCTTCGCTTCGCCGTAGTTGTCGTTTTCCAACCCGGCGGCGCGGAGGACAGGATCCTCGAAAGCGACTGAGGTCGGCGAGCCGTCGCCGCGCATGGCCCCGCGTGCTCTAACCGGCTGATACTCGGTCTGGTGCAGCGTCGAGAGGCGCCGGTCAGGGTTCCGTTCAAGGAGCTCCGCCCAGTGTTCAAGACGTTCGCTGCGCGACAGGGCCTGGCGCGGGTAGGCCTGATCGATCTCGGCGACGATCTGCAGTTGCTCGATCGTCTGGTGTTTCATTTTGGCCCTCCTATTCGGACGATAGTTGGTCCACCCATATCCTTCTTATGCCTGCAGCCAGCGTGACTCCAACCGATCGTGAAGTCCAATCACGATGATGCTGGGAGGGCTTCATTGACCGGAGTGCTCCCGCCTACCTCGGGACGGATCTTCGTCCGTGACCGGGAGCTCAACCTCGACGAATATTCGGTGCGTGATGAACCCAGCGCCGGTAGTGCCAGCCGCGCCTTTGGATGAGAGCATCGCGACAAGCAGCAGGAGGATCTGGTCACCAATCGAAAGGTGGACGTTGGTCGCCTGCGCGATGAAAAGGGTAGCCAACGTCATGTAGATGTGGCCCAGCCTTTCGCCGCCAACGGACAGTCGTCCTTTGCAAGCGATTCAGCACCTGCTAAAATTGCCAAAGCTTCAGCGACGCTCTGTGAACGTCGGCCGAGCATCAAAAGTCAACTCGGGAGGTGAAAAATGTCCAAGAGACAGCTTTGCCTTGCGCTGATCACAGCGCTGGCTCTCGCGGCAGCTCCGCAGGCTGCTGCCGCACAAGACAAGATCAAGATCGGCTTTCTGCCTGGCGTCGTCGATCCTTTCTATCAGGTGATGCAGATTGGCGTTGAGGCTGCGGCGAAGGACCTCGGCGTCGAGGTCGTGACGCAGATCCCGCAGACGTGGGGCGTCGAGGCCCAGACGCCGATTTTGGACGCCATGGTGGCGCGCGGCGACCTCGACTACATCGTGACCGCGCCGACCGACAAGGACCAGATGATCGGTCCACTCAAGGCGGCGGTCGACGCCGGTATCAAGGTCATCACCGTTGATACGTTCCTCGGCGACGGCGACTACGTGAACGGCCCGGTGACCTTCCCGATCAGCTATATCGGCTCTGACAACGTCGAAGGCGGACGCATTTCAGCCCGGGGCCTCGCCAAGGCAATCGGCGGAAAGGGTATTGTCTACATCAACTCCACGAACCCGAACGTCAGCTCGGTCGAGGGTCGCGAGCAGGGCTTCAAGGAGGTGATGGAGAAGGAATTTCCGGACATCAAGGTTCTCGGGCCGGACTACAATCTCGATGACCAGAACAAGGCGACGCAACAGACCGCGGCGGTCCTCGAACGCGAAGCCGACCTCGCCGGAGTGTTCGGCACCAACGTGTTCAGCGCTCAAGGCGCCGGAACGGCCGTCGTCAACGCTGGATTGGGCGGCCACGTTCAAGTTGTCGCCTATGACGCGACGCAATTGGCAATCGAGCTGATGAACAACGGCGTCGTCTCGCTGGTGCTGGCACAGAAACCGTTCGACATGGGCTACATGGCTGTGCAGTTCGCCGCGGCCGATGCTGCCGGCGTCACGAGCCTGCCGCGTCGTGTCGAGACCGGGTTCGCCATCATCGACAAGGACAACGTCAAAGACCCGGCGATTGCCCGCTTCGTCTATCAGGTTCCGGCCAAATAGCGGGCGACGGTTGACTGGCCTGCCGGGAGCGGTGCTCCCGGCATTAGCTCGTGTGCGCTCATGAGGACGAGGTTTTCGTGGCCCGCGTTGAAATGAAGGCGAAGGCGGAGATGGCCCCCGCAACGCAAACCCTAACGCCGCCGAAGCGATTCGTGCTGGCGCTGAGCCGGTCCTGGGCCTGGGCTTTCCTCGCCCTGATGATCGTCTTCTTCGTCGTGACAGTACCGATCGTCAGCTTTGGCGCCGTCAATTTCCTCACCGTGCGCAACTCGCAGAACATCCTCGTCGCCATCACACCGATACTTTTGCTCGGCCTCGGCCAGACCTTCGTCATCATCGCCGCCGGCATCGACCTCTCCGTCGGCTGGGTCATGAGTCTCGCCTCGGTGCTGTCGGCGTTGGCGATCCGCGCTGTCTTCAATGCCGGACTGCCGCTCTTTCCCTCGGTCGTCGTCGGATTCCTCGCCGCGGTGGCCGGCGCCAGTGTCGTCGGTTTCGTCAATGGCGTCATCATCGCCAAGCTGAAAGTACCGGCCTTCATCGTGACGCTGGGCAGCTCGTTCATCGTGCGTGGCGTCGCGTTGTTGATGTCCGAGAACACAACGGTGATCGGCTTGCCTCCAGGAATTCGCGCCTATGGCAATGACGCTCTCGTCTATTTCATACGCGGCGAGGCCGGCGGCCTGTATTTCCTCGCAGCGCCGGAGGTAAGCGGCGAGCTGCTCCGTCGCATGGACCGCATCCTTCCTTATCCCGTGGTGCTCACCGCCATCATCGTCGCGATCGCGATCTTCGTTTTGCGAAAGACCCAGTTCGGCCGGCACACCTACGCCATCGGCGGCAATGTCGAGGCGGCCATCCGCGCCGGCATCCCGGTCGACCGCCATATCATCTCGCTCTACATCCTCTCCTCCGCAACGGCCGGTATCGCCGGTTTCCTGTCGACACTCCGCTTCACTGCCGGCTCGGCGGTGATCGGCGATGCGTTGCTTCTCTCCTCGATCGCCGCCGTCATCATCGGCGGCGTTAGCCTATTCGGCGGCGCCGGAAGCGTGATGGGCACCGTCATCGGCGCTTTGATCATCGCAGTGCTGACTACAGGTCTCGTCATGCTGAACGTCGAGGCGTTCTGGCAATTCATCGTCGTCGGCGTCGTCGTGATCGTTGCCGTCCTGATCGACCAGTCGCGAGACCTGATTATCGGCCGGGCGACACGAGGGCCGCCGACGTGACCGAGCCTGTCCTTTCGATCAGGAAGCTGACCAAGCGCTTCGGCGGCCTTGTGGCCGTCAACGACGTAAGCTGGGATGTCTACCCTGGCGAGGTCGTTGCTCTGCTCGGCGACAACGGCGCCGGCAAGTCGACCCTTATCAAGTGCGTGTCGGGCGTTTATCAGCCGGACGAAGGCGAGATCTGCTTCGAGGGCCGGCTCAGCCATTTTGCCCGCCCGATGGACGCGCGCCGACAGGGCATCGAGACGATCTATCAGGACCTGGCGCTCGCCAACAATCTCGATGTCAGCGCCAATATCTTCCTTGGGCGCGAAGTGAAGAAGCGCTATCTCGCCGGCCTCATCCGGACGCTCGACGAGCAGATGATGCTTCGGGAGTCCCGGGCGGCGCTGGAGTCGCTGGCGATCCAATTCCCGAGCCTCACGCAGCCGATCGAGAGCCTGTCCGGCGGACAACGTCAGGCCGTCGCCATCGCTCGCGCCGTCTATTGGGACGCCCGGTTGATGATTATGGACGAGCCGACCAACAATCTCGGCGTTCCCGAGCAGCACAGGGTCCTGGAGCTCATCAGGAAGCTGCGGGACCAGGGGGTCCCCGTCATCCTGATCACGCACACGCTGCCCGATGTCTTCGCGGTCTCAGACCGCCTCATGGTGATGCGCAGGGGGCACAAGGTGACGGAGAAGCGGACGGCGGAGACGCATACTCAGGAGCTTGTGCAATACATGGTGGGCGCCCTGGACGATACGCGCGTTCAATAGATGGCGGCGTCGCGCCGAACCACCGAGGCTATCTCGTCGAAGGTGAGATCGAACGCGTTGCGCAACACGAACACGACGCGCTCCAGCGGGGAGAGGCGCTCAAGCACGGCCATCAGGGCGAACGATACGTCTTCGGCGCGGACAGGAAGCAGTTCGTTGCGAACAACGGTCAAGTGAAGAAGGGGGCAATTATAGTGAATACCGGCCGCGGTCCAACCATCGACAACCGCGCGCTTTATCGGGCGCTGACCGAAGGCCGCATCGCCGGCGCCGGCCTGGATGATCCTGAAGAGGAGCCGGCCAAGCTCGCCAAGTGGAACCCAAGCGGCAATCCGCTGTTCTCGCTTGCCAACGTCATCGTGACGCCCCACACGGCGTACTATTCCGAAGAGTCGATCCGGGTTGCCCGCGAAACCGCCGCGTCTGAAGTCGCGCGCGTGCTGACCGGCGGCATGCCGCTCAACCCGGTTAACGCAGTAGAGCTGACGCGAACGCCGGCTCGAAGATAAGGGAGGTCATGCGATGCTCAAGGTTTTCAACGATTTCGAGCGGCAGCCGGTGCTGCTTGCGAAGTTCGAAGAGGTCGCCAAATGCTACAGCGCCTCATGCGTCTTTGCCGACGCTCAATACCGTCAGGGCGTGATGGATTCGGAGATCAAGCCGCCGTTTCCGGCGAGAATCGTCGGCCAAGCCCTCACGGTCCAGCTCTCGCCGGGAGACCTCGTTGACCCGCTCAGGGCAATCGAGATGGGCAGGGATGGTGACATCATCGTCGTCGACGCGGGCGGCGACCGGCAGACCTCGGTGTGCGGCGGGCTGATGGGCGGGCTCGCCAGGAACCGCGGCATTCGCGGCATGATCATCGATGGCTCCGGCCGCGACATCGACGAGCTTGAGGCGATCGGCTGGCCGATCTGGGCCCGCGCCATCACGGCGCGAGGCACGCACACAATGTATTCAGGCCGAAAGGATGAGCTCTCGATCAACGTGCCAATTCAATGCGGCGGCGTACCTATCAATCCCGGCGATTTCGTGGTTGCCGACACAATCGGCGTGACCGTCGTGCCGGTAGCCAGCGCCGAAACGGTCGTGGAGCTCGCGCGCGAACAGGCAGCGCGCGAACAGAAGACCCGCGAATGGGTCGCCCAAGGGAAAACACTTGAAGAGCTGCTTAACGAGTTCGGTCGTCTTTGAGACCGAGGACCTTTTCGCGTCCGGCCGGCCCCTATATGCTTGTCCTCTGGCGACGCCGTTCGCCCGTGCACGGCGAGAGACGCATCAATATCGGCACGTAAATCGATCACCAGCGGTATCATCAATTATCTTGGCCCGTTCCGGATGTCTTGATGCAATCCGAACGGAAAATTCACCATTGCGGAGATGCCGAACAACGCGGCGGCCGAGAAACCCGGTTCCACCGAACACGCTGACGACGCGATGGTTCATGGCAGCCATGGCTTAGACTTTGTCAGCTCATGTCGACCGTCTCGACCCGGCGGTTCAGGTCACGTGAACAGCACGCCTACTGACCACTATCTATCACTTGGGCTACCTCGTACAGATTGGGATCGATCTCGTCCGTCAACTGATCGAAATGACCCCACTCCTTCCGGAATTCCGGCGATTGATGAGCCGATCGCAAGAGATCGCGATTCTGCCATTGGACGTAGTTGACGATGCGCCGCCCGTCGAGGCTGCGATGCAGGCTGATTGAGATGAAGCCAGGCTGGCGCGCCATAAAGCGCGCTCGCTCGATCATGACCGACAATGCCTCGGCCTGCTTGTCCGGTTCAGAATCGACGATGGTGATTTGGGTGACGTGCTGGTTGTCGGCTCGGATCTGTGTCATAGGGACCTCGCTAGATTGGCGATGGATTTGCCGTGTCACTGCTGGCGGTCGAGGGGCCGTCCCGAGCGATCGAACACCCGATCGATCTTGCTCGCCATGATGAAATCGTTCTCGTGCAGTCCTTTTATCTTCTTAGTGCTCAGGGAAACCGTCACATAACCCCAACCGAAGCTGATGTCGGGGTGATGGCTTTCGGTTTCGGCGAGCTCACCGATTTCCTGAACAAGGGCGAGCGCGTCCCGGAAATTGCGGCATCGAAAGCTCCGTTGGATGCGGTGGGCATCGTCACCCAGCTCCCAATCGGGAACCTGTGCCCGGAAGCGTTGGGCTTCATCACGCGTGAGCGGCGGGACGCCGCCGCGACAAGGCGTACATGTTTTCTCGGCAAGAGTGTCGGTCATGTTCTTGTCTCCAAGACCATTTCTAGCAGCAAATACGACAGCGACGAGCCTATCGATCGATCTCCCCGAACACGATGTCGAGCGAACCGATGATCGCCGAGATATCGGCTCGCATGTGCCCGCGTCGCTGGCCTTCCGTCGTCCTGGCTATAGTCTCAGGCGCCGCTCAGTAGTCCATTCCGCCCATTCCGCCCATACCTCCTGCGCCACCCATAGCGGGCGAAACCTTCTGCGGAATGTCCGCGATCATTGCTTCAGCGGTGATCAGGAGCGCGGCAATCGAGCCGGCATCCTGCAGGGCCGTCCGAACGACCTTGGCAGGGTCGACGATACCGGCCTTGATCATGTCGACATAGACTTCGTTCTGGGCGTCGAAGCCCTGATTGTGATCCTTGCTGTCGGAGAGCTTGCCGACGACGATCGAACCTTCAACGCCGGAATTCTCGGCAATCTGGCGGATCGGCGCTTCAAGTGCTCTCAGCACAATCGAAATACCTGCCGTCATGTCAGCATTCGCGCCAGTAAGCTCAGTCAAAGCTGCCTTGGCGCGCAAAAGCGCAACACCGCCGCCGGCAACGATGCCTTCTTCCACGGCTGCACGAGTGGCGTTCAGCGCATCATCGATGCGGTCCTTCTTTTCCTTGACTTCCGTCTCGGTCGCGCCGCCGACGCGAATGACAGCAACGCCGCCAGCCAGCTTCGCCAGCCGCTCCTGGAGTTTCTCCTTGTCGTAATCCGAGGTCGTTTCCTCGATCTGCAACTTGATCTGCTGGACGCGCGCCTGGATGGTGGCTTTCTCGCCGGCGCCGTCGATGATCGTCGTCGTATCCTTCTCGATGAGCACGCGCTTAGCCCGCCCGAGCATGTCGATCGTGACGTTCTCGAGTTTGATGCCGAGATCCTCGGAAATCATCTGGCCGGCGGTGAGCACGGCAATGTCTTCCAGCATCGCCTTGCGCCGGTCACCGAAGCCTGGCGCCTTGACGGCTGCGACCTTGAGACCGCCGCGCAGCTTGTTGACGACCAGCGTCGCCAGCGCCTCGCCTTCGACGTCTTCCGAGATGATCAGCAGCGGCTTACCGCTTTGCACCACAGCTTCGAGGATCGGCAGCAACGCCTGCAAATTGCCGAGCTTCTTCTCATGGATGAGAACGTAAGGGTCCTCCAGCTCCGCGCGCATCTTCTCGGCATTGGTGACGAAATAGGGCGAGAGATAGCCACGGTCGAACTGCATGCCTTCGACGACATCGAGTTCGGTTTCGGCTGTCTTGGCTTCTTCGACGGTGATCACGCCCTCATTGCCGACCTTGTTCATCGCCTTGGCGATCATGGCGCCGACCGACGCGTCGCCATTGGCGGCGATCGTACCAACCTGGGCGATCTCGTCCGAAGATTTGACTTTCCTGGCCCTGGCTTGAATGTCCTTCACCACAGCAGCCACAGCAAGGTCGATGCCGCGCTTGAGATCCATCGGGTTCATGCCCGCGGCAACGAATTTGGCACCTTCGCGCAGGATGGAAGCGGCCAGCACCGTGGCTGTCGTCGTGCCGTCGCCGGCGAAGTCGTTGGTCTTCGAGGCCACTTCGCGCACCATCTGGGCCCCCATGTTCTCGAACTTGTCGGCAAGCTCGATTTCCTTGGCGACGGCGACACCATCCTTGGTGATGCGCGGCGCGCCATAGGCCTTGTCGATGACGACATTGCGGCCTTTGGGGCCGAGCGTCACCTTGACGGCGTTGTTCAGAATTTCGACGCCGCGAAGCATCCGGTCGCGGGCATCGGTAGCGAATTTGATTTCCTTGGCAGACATGATTTTACGTCCAGTTCAGTCTAGAAATTAGCAGAGCGCAAATCGCCCGGTCAGGCGGCTTTCTTGGCCGCTTTGGCCTTCTCGACGATGCCCATAATGTCGCTCTCCTTCATGATCAGGAGATCCTCGCCGTCGATCTTGACCTCGGTGCCGGACCATTTGCCGAACAGGATGAAGTCGCCGGCCTTGACGTCGAGCGCGATCAGCTTGCCGCTTTCGTCACGTGAGCCTGGGCCGACGGCGATCACTTCGCCTTCCTGAGGCTTTTCCTTGGCGGTGTCGGGAATGATGATTCCGCCCTTGGATTTGTTGTCGCCTTCAGCGCGCCGAATGACGACGCGGTCGTGGAGTGGTCGGAATTTCATTGGGGGTTCTTTCTGCCGCCGCACATAGAGCGACTGCAACACTTAACATAGCCCCTTTGGCACTCGAATGATAGGAGTGCCAAATTTTTAATTCCTCAAACCGAAAATATTTGAAATGTGAATCAGTCGTTGTTACCGGCGCTTTTGGCCGTCCGAAAAGCGGAGCAATAAGCAATTTTATTGTAAGTCATCCCTCTTAATTTTGCCGACAACAGACTATATTAATCCGCAATTACGAACCAAACCTATTGAGCCTTGATTGAATGTGCATCGAGACATATATATAGATCGCGTGGATTTGGCCGATTTGGCTTTCGCGGTCCCGATCGACATAGGTCCGCGACCTTCGACCATGAAGCACCGAATTTTCGACAGCGAATGTATAGCGCTTATTCGGCGCGCATGTCGCTCTGTTCGAGCCTTTGAACCACGGCGTTCACCACGGATGAACTGGCAGCATTGGGATCTTTCCGGTTCGGATGGAAAAGATGCAGGAGGGGCGTCGGCGTGCTCCTGCGGAAAGCGGCACCCATGGCCAGTCGCACCACGCAGACCGTCGTTCACTTTTCATCCGCGTTCCGGCTGCCGGGTTTTGAGGCGCCGCAACCTGCCGGAGACTACCGCGTCGATCACGACGAGGAATCGATTGAGGGATAATCATGACCGCACCATCCCTCATGCAACGCAGCCGTCCGATCCGGCGCGACACCACAAAGCATCTCTTTACGATCGGGCGGGCCGTCCGGCAGAAGGGTGGGTTCGGAACGTTGCCCAGGTTCGGGGACATCTATCGGATCACCGGCACGCTGCCGCCTAGGGAAATTGATGCGTCGCCGCGGGCAGCGTCGGCGCTGGCGGCGAACGGGCTTAATTCCTCGCAGGTTGTCGCTGCCAACGTTGATGGCGATGGCACCCTGACGCTATCGCGGGAGAACCGTCATGATCGAGGCCGCAATTCGCAACTTCACCATCAATTTCGGACCGCAGCATCCGGCCGCGCATGGTGTCTTGCGGCTCGTGCTTGAACTCGATGGCGAGGTCGTCAAGCGCGTCGATCCGCATATCGGCCTGCTCCATCGCGGGACCGAGAAGCTCATAGAGCACAAGAACTATCTGCAGGCCCTGCCCTATTTCGACCGGCTCGACTACGTCGCGCCGATGAATCAGGAGCATGCATTCTGCCTCGCCGCCGAGAAGCTGCTTGAAATATCGGTTCCGCGGCGCGGACAGCTCATCCGTGTCCTTTTTTGCGAAATCGGCCGGCTTCTGTCGCACCTCCTCAATGTGACGACGCAAGCCATGGATATCGGTGCACTCACCCCGCCGCTCTGGGGTTTTGCCGAGCGCGAGAAGCTGATGGTGTTCTACGAGCGCGCTTCCGGCGCCCGCATGCACGCGAATTATTTCCGGGTCGGCGGCGTGCATCAGGATCTGCCTCCGAAACTTCTGGACGACATCTGGGATTTCTGTGACCCGTTCCTCAAGGTCTGCGACAATCTCGAAGTGCTGCTCACCGACAACCGTATCTTCAAGCAGCGCAACGTCGATATAGGCGTGATCAGCCTCGACGATGCCTGGGCTTGGGGCTTCTCAGGCGTGATGGTGCGCGGATCGGGCGCCGCTTGGGATTTGCGCAAGGCGCAACCCTACGAATGCTATCCTGAGATGGATTTTGATATTCCTGTCGGCAAGAACGGGGACTGCTATGACCGCTATCTCGTCCGCATGGAGGAAATGCGTCAATCGGTTCGGATCATGAAGCAATGTCTGGAAAAGCTGCGTTCACCGGAAGGCCGGGGGCCGGTGGCGATTCCAAATCAAAAGATCACGCCACCGTCGCGTGCCGAGATGAAACGCTCGATGGAAGCGACGATCCATCATTTCAAACTTTACACGGAAGGGCATCGCGTGCCCGCCGGAGAGGTATACGCTGCGGTCGAAGCACCGAAGGGTGAGTTCGGCGTTTATCTGATTTCCGATGGCAGCAATGTTCCGTACCGGTGCAAGATCCGCGCACCCTCCTTCGCCCATCTGCAGGCAATGGATTTGTTGTGTCGGGGCCACATGATCGCCGATGTCTCCGCGATCATTGGTTCGCTCGACATCGTGTTCGGAGAGATCGATCGTTAAGCCGAGTTGCACATCTCGGCTGCTGGAAGATAGGCCTACAATCGCAGGATCATCCGTGGTTTATCGAAGTCGCGCACTAAATGCCCGCCGGGTGGGTCTCTCTGGCTTGCTGCCGGTTCAGTGGACAGGCAGCAGGCCAAGTTGACCCTACCCAGCCGTAAGGGAATGACAAACCCGAAAAGAACGGCTCGCCCTTTCACAAGGCGGGCCGTTCGTTCGCTTTTGAAGATACGAAAACGCCGCTCGACCGGAAGGGAGCGGCGTTTATCAAGTGTGGCGTCCTAACCCTAGACGAAACCCCGATTGGTCGGGGCCGCCGGACTCGAACCGACGTTTCCAGCTTGTTCGCTATCAACTTTAGATGGTGTTCTCCCGTCGTCCTTGCAAGCCCCATCGGCGCGCAGAGTGTGGAAGGCTAGACGCGAGCCAAACGCTATCCAGCCGTGGAACCAACACTTCGCGCATATGTTGATAGAGACCGGGCGGCCCCCCGCCGCGTCCGGTGGCTACGAAGCCGCTTTCAAACATCCCCTCTGGAAAGCGGGTTTTTTTGTGCCTTCCCAGCGAACGGATTCACCAATGCCGGTGACAGGCCGGTACATAATGACTCGCTAATGGATTGTCGAAAGCGTACATTCCCAATGTCGCTGGCCACTGAACGGGCGCTGGCGCTTGAGAGCGTAGATCGTACTCCCGCCCCTATGGGAGTTATGTGATGGAAAACGACAGCCGCTCAGACGGATTTATCTCCGCTCACGACTTTGACATTCTGTGCGATGCCTTCAAGGCTTCGGTCGAGGAAGGACGGGTGACCAAAGCGCACAGGATTCAGCACGCCAAGAATCTGGTGCGCGAACTCACCGGCCAAGAGAACGCCGACAAACACCTGATTAGCCGGATGATGCGGGGTTGCCACGCTACCCAGCCGTAGGGGAATGGCGGGCCTACTTGGGTTTGGTAGGCCGCTTCCGTTCCTTCGCATCTTCAACGCCTCGGTCAAACCCGGCTTGGTATTCGGTCTTGCCTGCGGGGATGGAGTGGCTTGGGATGCCGGGTAGGATGCCGGGCGAAACCGTCTTCCAACCGTCCAAATACCCCTTCTCGAAAGATCCAGACATTACTTCTGTCCCGATGGTTTCTCGTCTCGCCGCTCACTAGTATGTGCGGCCTTGGCTATCTTTTTGACCATAGCATCTGACCGACTGCCCGACGGCGAAACGATGAACGTTCATTGCTGGATCCTCCTGATTGTGCCTAGCGCCTGTTCCTGATCCTGCTCTAACGCAGCTTCGAGTTCGTAATGGTCGATACCCACAAGCTGGCTCGCGAGATAGAGAGTCGAGGAGACGGCGGGAATATGGATGAAGGTGGCGACACGCCGGTAGGCGAGCCAGGAAATCCCGTCGATCCAGTCGTCGTCCTCGTCGATTGCATAATCGCCCGGCTGCTGAAACTCATCGACGCCTCCCAGCGAGAATGGTGCCGTGAATTTCACGGTCGTGTGCTTTGTGCGGGTGTTCATTTGCATATCCCTGGAAAGAGCAGATTATTGCGCTCGCGAAGCGACGCAGCCCTTTCAAAATCGATGATTTGGGGAGTTGGCGGGTCGAGAGCCTGTGACGCCGCGATAGCAAGCATGGCCAAAAGAACGATACACGAACGGTATGCGCCAATTGCGGTTTAGCTGCCGCTTGTCTAGCTGCCGAATGCCCTGTTTTGGCCGCTAAGCCGCTTCCGCCAGGAAAGCTCCAAAAAAACTATTATGGAGGCTCTTTGTGTGATAGGGTGATTTTCTGGCCGAAAAAATAACAAAACAAAGGAGGCCGCTGTGAAAACCTATATCCCTGCTCAGGTTTACCTTTACGACTACAAGAGCTTATTCGTAAGAGCGTCGGTCACGATTGCCATAGGCATCATCGTCTATTTGACGCTTTTCGGCATCACCTGGTAAGTCCAGACGTCGGTAGCGACTGGCGGCCAAACGTCCTGGAGTGGCGCTTCTAGAGCGCGGGCTTCGCTGGAGGCCGCTGGTCTAGTTCTACCATAGGGATCTTTGATTATCCCACCCAAGAGGTGCACCGCCATGAACGACACCAACGACAAAGCCCGCGAAAATCGCGATGCTGTTGATATCAGCATTCGCGATGCTGTTGATATCAGCATTTGGGAGAACGAAGGCGGAGCCTCGGATCGATACGATATGAATTATCACTACGGCCGGCGCGTAGAGCCGGACGGGTCATGGACGATCTATCACGTCTTCACCGGGGCACCGGCAGATATGGGAAGCCGATCCATGGCTGGGCTCAGCAAAACAGATGCCACTACCAGAATGATAATTCTGAACGCGCACAATGCGAAGAGACGCAAGGCCGCGAGCCTGCAACAGACGTTCGCTACGCGGTTCTTAACGGCTTGAGGTATGTTCAACCTTGGCGCTGACTTTTCCGAACCGAAGCCGCAGCTACGACGAGGCCGGACAATACCTCCATTTTCTCGGCTACAATGGCATGTTTGAAATGCTGTTCTTGATTGAGATCGAAGCGCTCGCGAACGCAAAACGGAAGCAGCCACAGCCGAAGCGGGTTATTTGGCGACCTTCGATGCATCACCGGACTCCATTCGTGATGTCGCGCGGAAAGTTTACTCCCACGGCCGCAAGAACGTGTACCAGCCCAGAAAACCTCAACGCTTCGAACAGCGGACGAGCAAAGCGTTCCCGTAAGGGATCGGCTTATCCCTGCGACCGCGGAGTTGTGCGGTTTCGACATGGTTGGGGACTACGTCCTTGTCCCCGTCGATTAGAGGATTATCCTTGACAGGTTTGGGCGAGGCGATCGCCCATGGAGGTTGTCATGGCAGACGACAAGTCAAAGCGTGGTCCGCAAGACAGAGCACGGGTCGACGGTGGCGAAGACTATGAAGTCGGGTACCTCATGAAGAAGCACCATCTCGAACGGGCTGATGCCCTCAGGCTGGTAAAAAAGTATGGAAACAACCGCGCAAAGATCGAAGAGGAACTCGTTGCCCGAAAGCTCTGATCGCGTATTGCCGTGAGGCTGGCATAGAGCCAAGCACGCCTGAGTGTGACCAGGCTGCAGGCATAATCATGGCGCTTTTCAGCAACGGCATCGGCACTGCTGAGGAATTGAAGGCAGCGCTCCAGTTCCGTTTGGAGAGTGAGTTGCGACGGTACGGTCAACGCCTATCCCGCCTAGCTGAGAACCGCTCTAGATCGTAATTGTACATCGAATTCCAAGTGGAGGTCGCGTTAGATGCAAAACGCGAGCCCTCTGAAAAAAACCATTGTCCAATTAAGGCAGTGGGTTTGGAGGCTGTATGAAAGGGGTCGTTGTTTGGCGCTATTTCACGGGCATGCCGTGTCAGATGCACGCGGACCTCCGGGGAGTAACATGCTGCTGAGGCTGCACCAGATCGACAAATTCTACCCCACTGGCGAGGGGCCGTTGCATGTTCTGAACGGGATCGATCTTTCGCTGGAGGCGGGCAAGAGCCTTGCGCTGACCGGCGAGTCTGGCAGCGGCAAGAGCACGCTTTTGCACCTCGTTGCAGGGCTCGACAGCCCTGATGCGGGAGAAATCCACCTTGGCGGTACCAATATTGTGGGGCTGAACGATACAGCCCTTGCCGCCCTGCGGCGGGGAACAGTCGGACTTGTGTTCCAGCAGTTCAACCTGATCCCTTCGCTTGATGTGGCGGCCAACCTTGCCTTTCAGGCTCGGCTTGCTGGCCGCCCTGATCCGGCATGGTTGAAAGTCCTTGCCAAACGGCTGGGCCTCGCCCAAGTCCTCACGCGCTACCCTGAACAACTGTCGGCCGGCCAGCAACAGCGGGTGGCGATCGGCCGGACCTTGGCCGCCCGGCCCCGGCTGGTTCTGGCTGATGAGCCCACGGGCAATCTGGATGAGGCAACAGGGGACGCTGTACTCGATCTTATGCTGTCGCTGGTGGCTGAAACGGGTGCCGCCCTGTTAATGGTCACCCATTCCAACCGTCTGGCAAACCGGCTGAACGCCCGCATTCACCTGCACGCGGGCCGGCTGGTGTGATGGTGTGGACCGGGCTGACAGCGCTCTTGTCTCACTGGCGCAGGCGGCCTGTCCAATTGGCGATGCTGCTTTTGGGGCTATCGCTGGCAACGGCGCTGTGGTCAGCGGTTCAGGCGATCAACGGTGAGGCGCGGGCGAGCTATGACCGTGCAGCGGCGATCCTTGGGCAGGACCGGCTCGCGCAACTAGTGCGTGAGGACGGGGCCCGGATGGATCAACAGGAGTTTGTGAGACTGCGGCGAGCAGGCTGGCTGGCTTCGCCGGTGATTGAAGGTGAAATGCGGTTTGGGGATGTGCGGTTGCGCGTCCTCGGCATTGACCCACTGACTTTGCCGCCGCAGGCGCAGCAGGTGGATGTTGCGGTGGGTGATGAGCTATTGCCGTTCATCACGGCGCCCGGTGTGCTCTATGCAGCTCCGGAAACCGCGGCACGACTAACCGAGCAAGCAACACCTCCCGTGCGCGTGGCCGAGGGTTTGCCGCCTGGCACAGTCCTCACCGACATCGGGCAGGCGCAGGTCTTGCTTGGGGCAAAGGACAAGATCTCTCGTCTTTTGCTCTGGCCGGACCAACCGATTGGCCGTGCCCCTCTAGAGGTGACAGCCCCCGGCCTGACCCTGCGCGAGCCGAGCGAAACGGGGGATCTTGCCAGGCTGACCGACAGTTTTCACCTGAACCTGACGGCTTTCGGTTTTCTCGCCTTTGCGGTGGGGCTCTTCATCGTGCATTCCGCCATCGGTCTGGCTTTTGAACAGCGCCGCCAGGTATTTCGCACGCTGCGCGCACTGGGCTTGCCGGCACGCGTGCTGGTCCTTTTGCTGATCGCCGAGCTGCTGACCTTCGCCCTCCTCGCGGGGCTGGTGGGCGTGGCACTTGGCTATGTAGTCGCCTCGGCCCTTTTGCCCGACGTCGCCGCCACCCTGCGCGGGCTTTACGGGGCCGATGTGCCGGGAACGCTGTCGATCCGCCCCGCAGTGTGGGCAGCGGGGCTGGCCATCGCGGTAATCGGCACGCTGGTGGCGGCCGCACAGAGCCTCTGGCGGCTATGGCACCTGCCGCTGCTTGCAGCGGCCCAGCCTCGGGCCTGGGCGCGGGCTTCGGAGCGGGCACTGCGCGCGCAAGGCGTGGCTGCGATGGTGCTCCTGTTGACGGCGGCGGGAATTGCACACTTCGGATCCGGCCTCGAGGCGGGCTTTGCGCTTCTGGCGGCACTGCTGTTGGGGGCGGCACTGGCGCTGCCGCTCGTGCTGACGGGGATATTGCACCTTGGCGGCCGCTTGGCGCGTGGACCACTGGCCGAATGGTTTTGGGCCGACACGCGTCAACAGCTTCCCGGCCTGTCATTGGCGCTAATGGCACTGCTGCTTGCGATGGCCGCCAATGTGGGCGTCAGCACGATGGTGTCGAGCTTTCGGCTGACCTTCACCGGCTGGCTCGATCAGCGTCTCGCCTCAGAGTTATACGTGACCGCCCGCACCGAAGCAGAGGCCACGGCGATACGCGACTGGCTGGCCCAGCGCAGCGAGGCGGTCCTGCCGATCTGGAGCATTGAGGGTCGGGTCGCAGGCCAGCCCGCGGCAATATACGGCGTGGCCGATCATGCCACCTATCGCGACAACTGGCCGATCCTCTCTGCAGTGCCGGAGGTGTGGGACCGGATCGCCACAGGCGACGGCGCCCTGATCAACGAACAACTGGCGCGGCGCCAGGAGTTGGGCTTGGGGGACCAGATCACGCTGCCCGGTGGCTGGCGGGCCAGCATCGTCGGCGTCTATGCCGACTATGGCAACCCGATCGGCCAAGTGATCATCGGGATCGACACACTGGTCCAGCACTATCCTGACGTCTCCCGCCTGCGCTATGCCATTCGGATTGCCCCCGGCAAGGCCGAATCACTGGCGGCGGGTTTGCGGGCAGAATTCGGGCTGCCCGCGCAGAACGTGATTGACCAGGCCGGGATCAAGGTCTTTTCGCTCAAAGTATTTGAGCGCACATTCAACGTGACAGCCGCGCTGAATGTGCTGACGCTGGGAGTCGCGGGGCTGGCGATGTTTGCGAGCCTCATGACCCTGTCGGGGATGCGCCTGCCGCAACTGGCGCCGGTCTGGGCCATGGGTCTGACCCGCCGCCACCTCGCATGGTTGGAGCTTTCGCGCGGCTTGCTGTTGGCAGCCTTGACCATGCTGGCCGCTGTGCCTGTAGGTATTGCGCTCGCCTTTGTTCTACTGGCGGTGGTGAATGTGGAGGCTTTTGGCTGGCGTCTGCCGATGCACCTTTTTCCCGGTGACTGGGCGCGGCTGGCGGCGCTCGCGCTGCTGGCGGCCGGACTTGCAGCCGCCGTGCCTGCCTGGCGGCTGGCGCGTCTTTCGCCATCGGATTTGCTGAAGGTATTTGCACATGAGCGTTAGAGCATTGCTGATCTATATGTGCTTGGCCGCACCTGCCTTTGGCCAAGGTTTTGCTGGGCTTGGCACAGAGGCTGACGGGTTTTCAGTGCCGCAGCCGGGGACTGCATTCAACTTTCCGGCAGACCACGGCCCGCACCCCGGTTACCGGATCGAATGGTGGTATTTGACCGCCAACCTGCAAGCTGCGGATGGAGCGGACTATGGCGTGCAATGGACTCTTTTCCGATCCGCCCTGGCCCCGGTGGAGCGGTCAGGCTGGTCCAGTCCGCAGCTTTGGATGGGCCATGCGGGGCTGACGACGCAAACGCACCAATTCGTGGCCGAACGGATGGCGCGGGGGGGCATCGGCCAGGCGGGGGTTACGGCTGCGCCCTTTGCGGCCTGGATTGACAACTGGCAGATGGCAGGCCGGGCCCTGCCAGAGGCGGATGCGCTGTCGGCGCTCGACCTGCGTGCGGCGGGACAGGCGTTTTCCTACGAACTGGCGCTGGACGCCAAAGGCCCTCTGGTGCCGCAGGGAGTGCAAGGCTATTCGGTGAAATCCGAGAAGGGGCAGGCGAGCTATTATTACTCGCAACCATTCTACCACGTGACCGGCACGCTGACCCTTCCGGCAGGCGCGATTGCGGTGACCGGTCAGGCGTGGTTGGACCACGAATGGTCCTCGCAGCCGCTGGCTGAGGATCAAACCGGGTGGGACTGGTTCTCGCTGCATTTCGACAGCGGCGAAAAGATGATGGGCTTTCGCCTGCGCGACGGAGGCGCGGGCTTTACATCGGCCACATGGATCAAGGCCGACGGCAGGCCGCAGCCGCAGGCCCCCGGCGCGCTAAGGGTGACGCCGCTCGAAACGGCGGCAGTCGCGGGACGTAGCGTGCCGATCCGCTGGAGGGTGCAATTGTCGGAAAAAGGGGTGGATGTGACTATCCGGACGCTAAACCCAGAAGCCTGGATGGACACACGCTTTCCCTATTGGGAAGGCCCGATCCGATTTGAGGGCACCCATGCCGGGCGCGGCTATCTCGAGATGACAGGCTATGAGTGACTGGAGGACGCTGCTCGATCGCGAGATCGCGACGGTTGGCGAATTGCCGAAAATGGAGAAGGTTAGTTTCCAGCGCCCTTCCCTCTACCATTTTAGACGTTTAACGGCATGATAGGGCTTCCTTGTCGACGAAGATCACGTCCATGACGGGCGGCGCGTCGGCGTGAACCGGCACAGCATATTCGGCGAAGTTGGCGTTCGTGACGCGCCCGTTGCGGTTGTCGATCACCGAACGCCTGATCCGTTTAGGACATTCCACGTCGATCGTGCCCGGGTGCAACTCGTCTCACTAGCTTGTATAACTAGTATCGACTTATCGGCATGAGCCATAAATGCAGCGCGGAAGACATGATATGCTTCTGGCCTTTCTGGCCGTCGCACGGGAAGGCAGCTTTACGCGGGCCGCCGCGCAGCTAGGGATTTCGCAGTCCACACTGAGCCACACGGTCCGCGATCTCGAAGAGCGCCTAGGCCTTCGTCTGCTGACCCGCACCACCCGCAGCGTTTCACCGACAGCGGCCGGCGAGCGCTTGCTTCGCAACATCGGCCCGCATTTCGAGGAGATCGAGGCCGAACTCGACGCCCTGAGCGAGTTGCGGGAGAAGCCCGCCGGCACCATTCGGCTCACTGCCAGTTCACGCATTCAAATTCGTGCTCTGGCCGAAGCTGGCGAAGCTGCTGCTGGACTATCCCGACATCATGGTCGAGGTCTTCATTGACAACGCACTGACGGACATCGCCGCAGAACGGTTCGACGCCGGCGTGCGGCTCGGAGAGCAGGTTGCAAAGGACATGATCGCCGTACGCGTGGGACCGGATCTTCGCTTCGCTGTCGTCGGTGCGAAGCCCTATTTCGCCAAGCGGCCGTCGCCAACGACGCCGCAGGAGCTAACCGGTCATATTTGTATCAAACAGCGCTTTTCCACCAATGGCGGGCTGTGGGCCTGGGATTTCGAGCGAGACGGTTGCGAACTGAAGGTGCGGGTGGACGGCCAGATCGTCCTGAATGGCACCGTCGGGATTCTCGAAGCCGCGCTGGATGGTTTCGGCCTCGCCTACGTGCCGGAGGACGTGGCGGAGCCTCATCTTGAGAGCGGTCGCCTTATGCGGGTGCTGGATGAGTGGTCCCCGCCTTGGCCAGGATATTACCTCTATTATCCCAGCCGCCGTCAGGCGTCCCCCGCTTTCACTCTGCTCGTCGACGCGCTTCGACACAAAAGCTGAGATATGTCGGTCCATCACCCAGCTTCGAAAGGCTGGTTATAAGGCTCAGGTCGGGCGTTGGCAGCATGTGGCCCACGCAGACGTTCAACTGCTCGGACTAAATGTCTGAAAAGCGCCGCGTTGCGGACCAGCCTGTGAATTGAAAAGCCCGCGCCTCCGGGAGAGGCCGCGGGCAACGGTCTTTTGGGATCAGAGGGACTGATCCAGTTGTAATGTGGGTACCTTCCATGATCAGCGCATCGGTCAAATGGATGAAAGCCCGCGCCCAGGGGAGAAGGATGCGGGCTGTGATCGGCGGGAGGATCCGATCTGGCAGCATTTGTCTACGGCTGCAGAAGTCGATCTTTCGTCGCTGGCCTGTGTTCCACACGGAAAAAAACGCCGCACAAGGATTGGTGAAATAGGTGGCGTTGCTGCTCGGCAAGACGCAGCAATCTTGCTAAGATTGGCGGTGGGAGGAGACGGACATGCAATCGCTGCCGATAGCCCATCCAAGCGTAGCGAAGGCGACAGCCGGGGTATCGCTTCCTCTCGCCTATTCCACCGCGACGCTCTGCTGGCTCCTGTCCGCCGGCGTCTACATCGCAGCCAAGTGGGTTGCCCCCGAAATGCCGCCTTGGGCGCTCTGCTTCTGGCGGCTAACGCTCGCCTGCGCGATCCTGCTGCCCATCGTCCATCGCCACCATGGGGCGATGCTCGTGCTGGTCCAATCCCGGGCGATCGAGGTGCTGGCCATCGGCGCGATCGGGCTGACCCTCTGTCAGGGCATGATCTACACGGGCCTCAACTACACCGACGCGACGACCGCCGGCATTATCATGGCCCTGTCGCCGATCATGACCATGGTGCTTGCCCGCTTCGTGCTCGACGAGCCCCTCGGCGTCTGGAAGGCGCTTGGTGCGCTGCTCGCTCTGGTCGGGATGGTGGTGATTGTAGCGCGCGGCGACCTTACCGCGCTGATGCGGCTCCAGTTCAATCCCGGCGAGTTGTGGATCGTCGGCAGCGCGTTTTGCTGGGGCCTCTACACCGTGCTGCTGCGTCGTTCCAAATTCGCTATCGAGCTTCTGCCGATGGTTGTCCTGCTGCTAGGAGCCGGCGCGCTGGCCGCACTCCCCCTTTATCTCTGGGAGCTGTTTTCCGGGGAGCGTTCGGCGCTGCATGCGAACGGCCTTCTGGCCCTCGCCTATGTCGCTGGCCCGGGCGGCGCTCTGATGTATTACCTCTACAACCGCAGCGTCGAGACGCTTGGCGCCGGGCGCGCCAGCATGCTGCTCTATCTGCAGACTGTCTTCGTTGCCGTGCTCGCTTATCTGTTCCTTGGGGAAGGCTTGCACGACTACGACCTCGCCGGCGCTGCCTTTATCGTCGCCGGCCTGGTGCTGGCCACCACGATCAAGCCGAGGCAGCGCACGGTGCATGTCGCGTAGGGAACATCAGCACCGCCGATTCCGAGACAGCGCTTAGCGATCAAGAGCCGAGGCGCACATCACGCCAGATGATTTTCGACGATTACGGATTTCATCACGTTCACACCTCGCCTCGCTAAATTAGGCAAGCCTGTATAGCGGCTTCACTGGACCGTTATCGCGGGTGCGCCGGGCTTGACGTCGCCGATCACGCAAGCCGACGTGTAACCATCCGCGACAATCTTTTCGACCAGGGCCGCCGCTCTGTCGCGCTCGCAGGCGACGAGCAGCCCGCCCGAAGTCTGTGGATCGGTGAGAAGATGGCGCCGCCACTCCGGCATATCGGTGGGCAGGAGCACCGCGTCGCCATAGCTCGCCCAGTTGCGCCGCGAAGCGCCGGTGACAAATCCTTGCTCTGCCAGCAGCACGGCTTCGGAAAAGAGCGGAACGTCGCGATCACGAATGACCAGAAGACAGCCTGAGCCGCGCGCCATCTCGAGAGCATGTCCGAGCAGGCCGAAACCGGTCACGTCGGTCATCGCATGGACACTCTCATCCTGCGCGAGCTCCGATCCGATCCGGTTGAGCAGGGTGGTCGAGGCGATCATCTCGACATAGGCGCTGGGCGGGAGCGCCTGCTTCTTGAAGGCGGCGGAGTAGATGCCGACGCCGAGTGCCTTCGTCAGGATCAAGGCGTCTCCCGGCCTCGCGCCCGAATTGCGCCGGACGTCATCGGGCCGGCATGTACCGATCACGGCAAGACCATAGATCGGCTCCGGCGAGTCGATCGAGTGGCCGCCGGCGACCGGGATTCCGGCGGTGGCGCAAACTGCCCGTCCGCCCTTCAAAATGTCTCGGACCATATGCGTCGGCATCTTGTCGAGCGGCATACCGAGAATGGCCAGCGCCATGACTGGCCGGCCGCCCATCGCATAGACGTCGGAGATCGCGTTGGTCGCGGCGATCCGCCCGAAATCATACGGATCGTCCACCATGGGCATGAAGAAATCGGTGGTGGCGATGACACAGGTGTCCTCGTCAAGCTGCCACACAGCGGCGTCATCTCCGGTCTCGGTGCCGACAAGAAGCTGACGAAAGGGATTGGTCTCGACCTGGTCTGCGAGAAGCTGCTGAAGGACGGACGGCGCCAGCTTGCAGCCGCAGCCGCCGCCATGGGCGAGACTGGTCAAGCGAAGCACAGGAGCATCGGCGACTTCAGGAGAGAGGGCGACTGCCATGGCAAGCCTCCTTAGATTGGCACCGAGCGAGATACCGAATGGAATTGGCGTTGGCCGTACACCGGCGATCGTTCGGGGAACCGATTTGACGGAACGGAGAGATCAGACGCGGAAACGGTGAGAGCGGCCCGAAGACGCTTGGTGAGAGGGGAAAAGCGGACACATGCGCAGCCGCGGAGCGCACGCTTGCGCCACCGTCGGCCGTCGTCCGAAAAGCGCCCCGGCACGCGGGAGCCGTTTCCAATACCACGCAGCACTCTAAGATTATCCTTGGACAAGCGTCAATCGCACTCTCGTCCTAAAACATGAGTTATATCGTCAACTATAATCAGTAAGAAAATGCAGAGCAGTCGGAACGCTTTGCTTTGTTTGACATTGTCCTGTTTTGGATCAGAATGCACTCGTACCCTTGGTTCGGGATGCCCTTCGGAGCATCCGCTTCGGGAGGACATTCAAATGAACATCGAACTGTCACGGCGCGCGTTCCTGCAGACGGCAGGCGCGGGTCTCGCCGGTACTACGCTTGGAGCTCTCGGCTTCGGCGATATCGAAGCCGCACATGCCGAGGCGATACGATCCTTCAAACTCGCCAACACCACCGAGACACGGAACACGTGCCCATACTGCTCAGTGGCGTGCGGTGTGATCCTCTACTCAAAGGGCGATCTCAGGAAGGGCGAACAGGCCGAAATCACCCATATCGAGGGCGATACCGACCACCCAACCAACCGCGGCACCTTGTGCCCCAAGGGCTCGGCCCTGCTCGGCTTCGTCAAGGCCCCGACCCGCTTACAGCAGCCGATGATCCGCAAGCCCGGGGCGGACAAGTTCGAGCCGACAACGTGGGAAAACGCGCTTGACCGCATCGCCCGCCTGATGAAGGACGATCGCGACCAGAACTTTGTCGCGACGAACAATGACGGCGTGACGGTCAACCGATGGATCACCACCGGCTTCCTCGCCGCTTCGGCGACGACCAATGAAACCGCGTTCGAGACCTACAAGGTGGTCCGCAGCGCGGGCATGCTGGTGTTCGATAATCAGGCACGTGTCTGACACGGCCCGACGGTGGCGAGTCTCGCCCCAACATTCGGCCGCGGAGCAATGACGAATTCCTGGACCGACATCAGGAACACCGATCTTGTCGTGATCATGGGCGGCAATGCCGCCGAGGCCCATCCTTGCGGCTTCAAATGGGTCACTGAGGCGAAGGCCAACCGTGGCGCCAAGCTCATTGTCGTCGACCCGCGCTTCACGCGCTCGGCTTCGGTGTCGGATCTCTATGCACCAATCCGTCAAGGCACGGACATCGCCTTCCTGCTCGGGCTGATCAACTATTGCATCGAAAACGACAAGGTGCAGCGGGACTATGTGAAAGCGTTCACCAACGCCGGCTATGTCGTCAAGCAGGGCTTCACTTACCAGGACGGCCTGTTTTCCGGCTACGACGAGGCGAAGCGCGACTACGACAAGTCAAGCTGGGACTACGAGGTCGGCGCGGACGGTTTCGCCGTCGTCGATGATACGCTGGCAAATCCTCGCTGCGTCTGGAACCTGCTGAAGAACCATGTCGCGGTCTACACGCCGGAGATGGTCGAGCGCATCTGCGGCACGCCGAAGGACAAGTTCCTGAAGGTCGCCGAGATGGTGGCGGAGTGCTCGTCGCCGACCAAGGCGATGACCTCGATGTACGCGCTCGGCTGGACGCAACACTCGAAGGGTTCGCAGAACATCCGCGCTATGGCGATGCTGCAGCTCATTCTGGGCAATATCGGCGTTCGCGGCGGCGGCATGAACGCGCTGCGCGGCCATTCCAACATCCAGGGGCTGACCGACGTCGGTCTGATGTCGAACTTGCTTCCTGGCTATCTGACGCTGCCCAACGAGAAGGAACCGGACCTCACCGCCTATATGTCGACCCGCGGTTTCAAGCCGCTCAGGCCGAACCAGATGAGCTACTGGCAGAACTACAGGAAGTTCTTCGTCAGTTTCCAGAAGGCCATGTACGGCTCGGCGGCAACCCCGGAAAATGACTTTGCCTACGACTACCTGCCGAAGCTCGACGTGCCCGGCTACGACGTGCTGCGCGCCTTCGATATGATGCACCAGGGCAAGATCAACCTGTATCTTTGCCAAGGCTTCAACGCGCTGCAAGCGTTCCCCAACAAGCAGAAGATCACGGCCTCGCTCTCCAAGCTCAAGCTCCTGGTCGTCATGGACCCGTTGGCTACTGAGACGGCGCGGTTTTGGGAGAACCACGGCGCGCACAATGACGTCGATCCGTCGGCGATCCAGACCGAAGTGATCGAACTGCCGTCGACGTGCTTTGCCGAAGACGACGGCTCCCTTACCAATTCGGGGCGCTGGCTGCAGTGGCACTGGGCCGGCGGCACGCCGCCGGGCGAGGCCAAGCGCGACACCTGGATCATGGCGCAGATACATCTCCGCCTGAAGGAACTCTATCGCAAGGAAGGCGGCGCCTTCCCCGATCCGATCCTCAATCTCCATTGGCCCTATGCCGATCCGGGCGATCCGACGGCCGAGGAAATCGCTCAGGAGATCAATGGCCGAGCGCTCGCGACGGTGACGGACACGGCCGATCCGACCAAGGTGCTTGCCGAGGCCGGAAAACTGTTGCCGGGCTTCGCCGCGCTGCGCGACGACGGCTCCACATCCTGCGGCTGCTGGATCTATTCCGGCTGCTTCAACGAGAAGGGCAACAACATGGCCCGTCGGGATACTGACGATCCCGACGAGACCGGCGCCTACCTGAAGTGGGCGTTCTCGTGGCCTGCCAATCGCCGCATCCTCTACAACAGGGCGTCGGCCGATTTGAACGGCAAGGCCTGGGATCCCGACCGCAAGGTGATCGAGTGGGACGGGGCGAAATGGTCGGGTTATGACGTCCCGGACATCGCGCCGACAGCGAAGCCCGGCGAGGTCGGCCCGTTCATCATGAATCCGGAAGGCGTGTCGCGCCTCTTCACCCGGGGAATGATGCGGGACGGACCTTTCCCGGCGCATTACGAGCCGTTCGAATCGCCGATCGTCAATCCGGTCGCGCCCAACGTCCGGGGCAACCCGGCAGCGCGGGTATTCGAAGGGGATTTCAGGCAGTTCGCCGAGCCGGCCTCGGCGGAGTTCCCCTATGCGGCGACCTCCTACCGCCTGACCGAGCATTTCCACTTCTGGACCAAGCACGTCATCGTCAACGCTGTGATGCAGCCGGAGTTCTTTGTGGAGATATCGGAACAGCTTGCGGCCGAAAAAGGTATCGCCAAGGACGGTTGGGTGCGCGTTTGGTCCAAGCGCGGCTCTGTCACGGCGAAGGCGATGGTAACGAAGCGGATCAAGCCGCTGACCTGCGACGGCAAGACCGTCCACATCGTCGGCATTCCACTGCACTGGGGCTTCACCGGAGCGGCAAAGAAGGGATTCGGCCCGAACATGCTGACGCCCTATGTCGGCGACGCCAACATCGAGACGCCCGAATACAAGGCGTTTCTAGTCAATATCGAGCCCGTCTCCGGGCCGGTAGCATAGGGAGGCGGCGATGTTTCCTCCAATTGCCAATCCCTCGGTAACGGACGTGACGCCCCGCTTCTCGGAGAAGGATCTCGTCCGCCGCTCCGCCTCAACGGTACCCGCGCCGGCCGAGCGGCTGACAGAGGTGGCCAAGCTCATCGACGTTTCGAAATGCATCGGCTGCAAGGCCTGCCAGACAGCCTGCATCGAGTGGAATGACACGCATCCGGAGATCGGCGTCAACGCCGGCGTATACGAGAATCCGCCCGACCTGACGCCGGACATGTTCACGCTTATGCGCTTCAGCGAGTGGGAGAACCCAGAGACGAACAATCTCGAGTGGCTGATCCGGAAGGATGGCTGCATGCACTGCGAAGATCCGGGCTGCCTCAAGGCCTGTCCGGCGCCGGGCGCTATCGTTCAATATTCCAACGGCATCGTCGATTTCGTCCACGAGAACTGCATCGGCTGCGGCTATTGTATCAAGGGGTGCCCCTTCAACATCCCGCGCATATCCCGCGTCGACCATACGGCCTACAAATGTACCCTCTGCTCGGACCGCGTCGCCGTCGGCCAGGGTCCAGCCTGCGCCAAGGCCTGTCCGACCCAGGCAATCGTCTTCGGCACAAAGGAAGAGATGAAGCAGCATGCCGAGGGCCGCATTACCGACCTGAAGGCGCGCGGCTATGCCAATGCCGGCCTCTACGATCCGCCAGGTGTCGGCGGAACGCACGTGATGTACGTGCTGCATCACGCCGATCAGCCCGAACTCTATTCCGGCCTGCCGAAGGAGCCTAGGATCAGTCCTCTCGTGGAGGCGTGGAAGGGCATCACCAAATATGCCGGCCTGACCGTGCTTGGGGTCGCGGCCGGCGTCGGCCTTCTCCACCATCTGGTGATGGGGCCGAACAGGGTTTCGGACACGGATGAGGAGAATGCCGAACGGCTAGTGCGGAGTGACCGCCATGACAGCGCATGATGTCGAACCTGGTAAAGTACATCCGGGCAAGCCCGTCACGGTGGACCGGTATACGGTGGGCGCGCGGATAAATCACTGGATCACGGCGGCGAGCTTGATCCTGCTTGCCCTGTCCGGCCTCGCGCTGTTTCACCCGAGCCTTTTCTTTCTGTCAGGACTGTTCGGTGGTGGCCAGTTCGCGCGCTTCATCCATCCGTGGATCGGCGTCGTTCTCTTCTTCAGCTTCTTCGGGCTTTTCATCCGGTTCTGGAAGGCGAATCTGTGGAAGCGCGAAGATGGGGCCTGGCTCACGCGCTTTCGCGACGTGCTGGCCAATCACGAGGAGAACGTGCCGGAAGTCGGCAAGTATAATGCCGGCCAGAAATTCGTATTCTGGGCCATGTCGGTCTTGATCATCATCCTGATATCGAGTGGCCTGGTCATCTGGGATCAGTATTTCTCCGCCTACACGACGGTCGGTCAACAGCGGATGGCGCTCCTCATTCATGCCATCGCCGCCGTTGCGATGATCGGCGTTTGGATCATCCACGCCTATTCCGCCCTCTGGGTGCGAGGCACGATTCCCGCCATGATACGCGGTTCGGTGACGGGCGGCTGGGCCTGGCGGCATCATCGCAAATGGTTGCGGGAACTTGTTACGAAACCGGGCGGAAGATCGGGATCGAAGCCCGCCGAATGAGCGGGCGCTAATGCATGTCGCCCAAAAGTACGCAGCGGTTTTTGGACAACGACATGCATAGAAGCAAAAACTTAAGCGCGTCGCATGATTCCCTTCAGACGCGACGCGCTTAGTCAGCCAACCACGTGGCCCGTGTGGTTCGTGAGGTGAGTATGCCAAAGCAGATCGTTCCGTCGGATATCGATCCCACCGCCATCGGTGAAGTCTCGGCGCCGCCTTACGTCCGTCTGCCTGATCCGACGCGTCTTTTCGTTCGACGCGCGCAGCGGTTGAATGCGCTGGCCGAAATCGATGAACTCGGTCCTTATCTCCGCTTTCTCGCGGCTCTCGCCGATGTCCAGCACGGCATACAGGACGGCCTGTCCGATCCGGTTCTGCCGGAAACGGAGGTGCGTGAACGGGCGCACGCTTTCGGGATGCCTCCACTCGATCGTGACAGGGTCGCCTCCGGGGCGTCCTTCGAGACGCTCGACCGCCTGGTGCTGGCGGCTTCGACCATCGAGAAGCCTCGCGCCGCGGCAGACGCGCTCGACCGACTGAAGCTGGCCACGCCTGCAGAGCGCGATGCCTTGGTGCGCAACGTACTCGCCGATGCAATTGCGGCTGACGCATTGGCCGAGCATGTTTATGTCGCGGCGGCGCTGCAGCTTCATTTCGCGCGTCTTGCCGTTCGCCTCGACGCCTCCACGCTGGTCCCGGTAGGTGACGGCGCATGCCCCGTCTGCGGCGGGCCGCCGGTGTCCTCGATGATCGTCGGTTGGCATGGCTCCCACGGGGCAAGGTTCTGTGCATGCTCGCTCTGCGGGACGCTCTGGAATTATGTGCGCATCAAATGCACCCTGTGCGGCTCGACCAAGGGAATAGGCTATGTGGAAGTCGAAGGCGGACCCGGCACTGTAAAGGCCGAGACCTGCGATTCATGCGGCTGCTATGTGAAAATCCTGCATCAGCACAAGGATCCGAACCTCGATCCGGTTGCCGATGACGTGGCGACACTCGGCTTGGACCTGCTCGTCCGCGAGAGCGGCTACCGTCGCGGGTCGTTCAACCCATTCCTTGTCGGATACTGAGGACGCGATGACCGCTTTGCCTGCACGTCGCCTGCGTGATCTTCCATCGGTCGATCAGGTATTGAAGACGCCGCTCGGATCCACGGCGATCCAGCGCTTCGGCCGGCAAGTCGCGACGGCAGCTGTCCGCGCGGCACTTGCCGCAGCGCGGGAGGCCTGTCTCGGCGGAGCAGCAGTGCCGCAGCCCGGCGACGTCGCCGCCGATGCGGTTGAACAACTCAAGGTAGCAGAGCGCCCTTCCCTGCGACCGGTTTTCAACCTGACCGGCACGGTGCTGCACACCAATCTCGGCCGGGCGTCGCTGGCTGAGGAGGCGATTGAGGCGGTGCGCTCTGCAATGTGCGAAGCGGTCGCTCTCGAATTCGACCTCGAGACAGGCAAGCGCGGCGAGCGGGATGATCATCTGCGTTCGCTCGTTTGCGAACTGACAGGAGCGGAAGACGCAACTGTGGTCAACAACAATGCGGCCGCTGTCCTTCTTGTCCTCAACACGCTGGCGCTCGGCCGCGAGGCGATCGTCTCGCGCGGCGAATTGATCGAGATCGGCGGCTCGTTCAGGATGCCCGAGATTATGGCCCGCGCCGGCGCCAAGGTGGTCGAGGTCGGAACCACCAACCGCACGCATCCGAAGGACTATGTCGCGGCGATCGGCCGGGAGACCGGGGTGGTCCTCAAGGTGCACACCTCGAACTACCGGGTCGAGGGGTTCACGGCTGAGGTGGGCGCGCGCGAACTGGCTTCCATTGCCAAGGCGCAGGGCGTGCCCCTGGTCCACGACCTCGGCTCCGGCACGCTTTTCGATCTTGCTGCCTATGGCCTCAAGCATGAACCAACCGTGGGCGAGGCGATTGCCGACGGTGCGGATCTGGTCACCTTTTCCGGCGACAAGCTGCTCGGCGGACCCCAGGCGGGCTTCATCGTGGGCAGCAAGGCTCTGCTGGCCGCGATCAGCCGCAATCCGATGAAGCGGGCGCTCCGCGTCGACAAGCTTCGGCTCGCCGCGCTGGAGGCGACGTTGAAGCTCTATCGCGACCCTGATCGCCTGGCGGAGAGACTGCCGACGCTGAGATTGCTGACGCGCCCCTCGGCCGAGATCGCAACCCAGGCGGAGCGCCTTGCCCCGATGGTTGCCAATGCTCTGGGTGAGGCATTCGTGGTGGAGACTGTGGAATGCCGCAGTCAGGTCGGTTCGGGTGCCCTGCCGCTTGAGACGATACCCAGCGCCGGTCTTGTTGTGCGGGTAAAGTCAGGCGGCGGGAAGTCGCTGGGAGCGCTTGCAGCGGCATTGCGCGGGCTGCGCGTTCCCGTGATCGGGCGCATCGAGGGCCGGGCGCTTGTGTTCGATCTGCGCTGCCTCGAAGACGAAGCGGGGTTCTGTGCAAACCTCGCCGGCTTCGATCCTGGAGGAGCCGATGCGCTGGTTTGAGAGCCTCGCGCGCCGGCCGGCCGACGTGCCCCGGCCGGCTGACGTGCCCCGGCCGGCTGACGTGCCCCGGCCGGCTGACGTGCCGGTCGCCGAACGCCTGGCAAAGGCCTTGGAAGCGGCCAGGCGCAGCGATTATGCGGTCGCCCTAGGCATATGGGAGCCGCTCGCCCATGCTGGGGTCGCGCGTGCGCAGAACAATATCGGCGCCTGCTTCGCAGAAGGGCTTGGCGTCGAGCGGGACTGCGACCTCGCCTTCCGCTGGCTGGCGCTTTCGGCCGAGGCCGGCGATGCCGTCGGGCGGCGGAATCTGGCGTCGCTCTATTTCCGCGGCGAGGGCGTCGCGCAGGACTACGGCCGCGCAGCCGAGTTCTACCGAGCAGCCGCGGAGCAAGGCGACGGACCGGCGCAGGACATGCTGAGCTGGATGCTGCTCGAAGGCGAGGTGGTCGATCCCGACCCAGCAGAGGCGCGGCGCTGGGCGACTGCCGCCGCCGAGCAGGGAATAGCGTCGGCCATGACACGGCTCGGCATGATCCATCACAATGCGCTCGGTGTGCCGCGCGATCCCGCCGAGGCAGTCCGCTGGTGGCGTCGGGCTGCCGTGCGCGGGGATGCGGACGGGCAGGCCATGCTCGGCGCCGCCTGTCACTTGGGAGCGGGTGTCGAGGCCGACGCGGTCGAGGCATATACCTGGCTTCTGCGCGCGAACGCAGCAGGCAACTCGCTCGCCGAACGGTATCTGCCGGCCGCGCGTGCCGGCCTCACCCCTGACGAGACCGCCGAGGCCGAAAATCGTGCCGCGGCATCATTGACGGGGGACGGATCATGATCGTCGGCACGGCGGGCCATGTCGACCATGGCAAGACCGCGCTGGTGCGTGCGCTGACCGGCGTCGACACCGACCGCCTGCAGGAGGAAAAGGCGCGGGGCATGACCATCGATCTCGGCTTTGCCTACCTGCCGGCACCGAACGGGGACGTCATCGGCTTCATCGATGTTCCGGGGCACGAACGGTTCGTGCATACGATGCTCGCCGGCGCCAGTGGCATCGATTTCGTGCTATTGGTCATTGCCGCCGACGACGGGATCATGCCGCAGACGCGCGAACATCTGGCAATCATCGATCTGCTCGGCATCAGGCGCGGCGCGGTCGTGCTGGCCAAATCCGATCTGATCGCGCCCGCACGGCGCGCCGCCGTTCAAGCGGACATCCGTGCCGCGCTTGCCGATACTGCACTTGCCGAAGCAGACATAATGCCCACCTCGGCCGTCAGCGGTGACGGTATCGACGATCTGCGGCATTTCTTGTTTGAGGAGGCGTCGCGCTTTGCCGGCCGCGCATCCTCTGGACGATTCAGATTGGCGGTCGACCGATGCTTCACGCTGCACGGCATCGGCACTGTCGTGACCGGCACGGTCCTTTCAGGATCAGTCGGCGTCGGCGACCACCTTGTCGTCAGCCCGTCGGGCCTGGCGGCGCGTGTTCGCTCGATCCACGCCCAGAACAGGCTGGCTGAGCGCGGGCGGGCAGGAGACCGTTGCGCGCTCAACCTGGCTGGTGACGGCATCGGCAAGGAGGCGATCGGGCGCGGCGACATCATACTCGACCCGGAACTTCACGCGCCGACGGACCGGATCGACGCAAGGCTGCGCGTCTTGCCGGGAGAGCCTAGGCCGATCGGCCAGTGGTTCCCGGTACGCCTCCACCACGCCGCGGCCGAGGTTGGGGCAAGGGTCGTGCTTCTCAGTGACGAGCCGGTCAGACCCGGCGGCGTCGCCAAGGTTCAATTGGTGCTGGACAATCCGATCGCGGCTGCCGCGGGCGACCCCTATGTTGTGCGCGACACCTCGGCGCAGCGGACCATCGGCGGCGGACGCCTGATCGATCTGCGGGCGCCGAGCCGGAAGCGCCGCACGCCGGAACGGCTTATCCAGATCGAAGCATATGCCGTCCCGGATCACGAGGCGGCTGTCACCGCACTGCTCGACACGCCGCCCCATTACCTTGACCTTGGGTCATTCGCGCGCGACCGGGCACTCGGCAGCGACGAGGTGCAGAGACTGGTCGACCGCCTCGGACTGGTCTGCATTCCCGTCAGGAAAACGCTGTTCGTTCTCTCGCCGGCACGCTGGATGCAGTTCAGGCTCGGCCTGGCTGCGAACTTGAAGACCTTTCACGCGGACAATCCGGATCTGCCGGGAATCGGCATGGAGAGATTGCGCCTTCAGCTTGACCCACGACTT
Source organism: Mesorhizobium sp. WSM4842 (assembly GCF_055901575.1). NCBI lineage: Bacteria > Pseudomonadati > Pseudomonadota > Alphaproteobacteria > Hyphomicrobiales > Phyllobacteriaceae > Mesorhizobium > Mesorhizobium sp. WSM4842. Next base: position 2,267,707 of record NZ_CM148372.1, on the reverse strand, counting down.
CCGGCGCCGATGTTTGCAGCCGCTCTGCGAATGCTGGCGCACGCCGGCAAGCTCGCCCTTGACGGCGCCTGGGTGCGGCTGCCCGGCCATGAGGTCCGTCTGACACCGCAGGACGAAACGCTGTGGCTGCAAATCGAGCGGCTCATCGGCGGCTCGACGCGATATCATCCGCCGAGGGTCCGCGATGTAGCCGATATGTTGGCGAAGCCGGAAACGGAAATCCGCCGGATCCTGAAACTTACCGGCCGCATCGGGAGAGTATACGAAGTCGCCCATGATCATTTCTTCCTGCGCCCGGCATTGGCCGGGATTGTCGAAATCGTCGACGACCTGACGGCGGCCGAGCCGGGCGGGCGGTTTAACGCCGCCCAGTTTCGCGATCGTGCAGGCAGCGGGCGCAAGGTTGCCATCCAGATCCTTGAATTTCTCGATAGGCATGGCGTCACTTTGCGACGCGGCGACCTGCGGCTCGTCAACAGGCATCGACGGGATCTGTTTCGCTCACCGGCCGATAGTGAGCCGGCAATAGCGGAAGTTTCTGGAGGAGCATCGTCCCCGGTGGGGCGTCCGGACTTCAAATCCGGGAGGGGCCGCGAGCCGGTCCTTGGTGGGTTCGACTCCCACTCTCTTCCGCCACTCTCGCAAAGGCGCGATGACGGTGACAACCCGCTTTCTCGTTGAGCTCAAGACAGCGGCCGAGGCCGCCAAAGTCGCGGAAGGCCGTTTCCGACGGGAAGCTGCAGTCCGGATCGCGGCGCTCGAACAAGAGCGCGCCTTCGCCTTCAGGCGGCTCAATCTCATTCAGGCGATCGCCGAGGCCATGGCATCGGCCGACAGTGAGGAGATAGCCGTCGCCAGCGCCTTCGCCACGCTGCGCACGCGACTCGGCTGGAATTCCGACAGCGAAGCGCGCTCGGAGGTGATCGCGCGTTTCGGCCAGGTTGTGCTGGCGATATTCCGGGCGTCGGAGGAAGAGGAATCCGCCAATGACATTCCTGAGACCCTGGCGGGTTTCGAACATTGGTATGCCGAAACCCGTGGATCGCCCTTCTGGCTCCTGTTCGAGCGCCAGATGCAAGACACGCCCCGTGTCGACTTTTAAGAAGCGCAGGTCCATCCGGGCGCATTGTTGACGCTCAGGCGATCAGGACTGCGACCGTTTGGCTCCTCTCACCTTCTGAGATACAGCCATAGTGTCGTCGGCGCCAGGATGGCGGTCAGCGCCACCGGCGCGATCAGGGCGAGGACGACCTGACCGAGCGTCGCCCCGCCAGCCATCAGCCCGCGCAGCGCCGTCGTCATCAGCGACACTGGGTTGACTTCGACGATGGCCCGCAGCCAGTCCGGCATGGTGCCGGGGTCGACCATGATGTTTGAGGCGAAAACGAGCGGGAACAGGAAGGTAAAGCCGAGCGTCATCACCGTGGTTGGCGTGCGGATCAGCAGGCCGAGCACGATGAATACCCAGCCCATGCCGAACCCGATGGCGATCAGCATGGCGAAGGCGGCAAGCACGCCGAGGATGCCTGCCTCAGGCCGGTAGCCGAGGATCAGCCCGATGGTGAGAATGATCGAGGCGGCAATCAAATGGCGCAGGATGTCACCCACCATCAGGCCGGCGAACGGAGACAGCGACCAGATCGGCAGCGATCGGAAGCGGTCGAATAAGCCCTTGCCGAGGTCGGTCGACAAACCCATGCCCGAATAGACTGCGTTGAACACCACGGTCTGAACCAGGATGCCGGGTAAGAAGAATTGCAGGTACTCGCCAGGCGAACCGGCGAGCGCGCCGCCGAAGACGAAGGTGAAGAGCAGGGTGAACATGATCGGAGTCATCACCAGATCGAAGAGTTGCTCCGGCACATGCTTGAATTTCAGCACCGCGCGCCACCCGAAGACCAGCGCGTTGGAAAGGGCTGATGGGGTCCTAGGTCGGGCGACGCTTTGCAGCCGCTGCAGGGATGTCGTGTCGATCATGGCTTGTCACCTGCCTTCCGGCTTTCACCGAGGCCCGGCTGGCCCGTCAGCGCGAAGAAGACCTCCTCGAGGCTGGGTTGGCCCATGGAGAAATCCGACAGCTCGATGCCGGCGGCGACCAGATCGGCCAGCGCCTCATTGGCGGCCTTCGCTGTGCCGGCAAGGACGGAGAGCTCAGCGCCTTCGGCGCTGCGTTGGACAGGATGTTCCAGCCGGCGTTCCAGAATGGTCGCCGCTTGGTCCGCCCGTGCAACATCGGCGAGCGCGACATGGAGAAAGCCGGAGCCGGTGGCCGCCTTCAGTTCGCGGCTGGTACCCTCGGCGATCTTCCTGCCGTGGTCGATGACGGCGATACGCGCTGCAAGTTGATCGGCCTCTTCGAGATATTGCGTGGTGAGCAGGATGGTGACGCCGGCCTCGGCGAGGCCGCGGATCATGCCCCAGACATCCTTGCGGGCGTTCGGATCGAGGCCTGTAGTCGGCTCGTCGAGGAACAGCACGCCCGGCGTGACGACCAGCGAGGCGGCTATGTCGAGCCGCCTTCGCATGCCACCCGAATAATCCCACACCTGCTTCGTCGCCGCTTCGGACAAGCCGAAAGCCGCGAGCAGGTCGTCCGAACGGGTTTTCGCGGCGCGACCGCGAAAACCCCAGAGTCGGGCGAGCAGGACGAGGTTCTCCCGGCCCGTCAAGTCCTCGTCGAGCGAAGCGAACTGCCCGGTCATCGCGATTGCCGCACGGACCGCATGCGGGGCCTGCACGAGATCGTGCCCCATCACGGTCGCAGAGCCGGCGTCGGGGCGCGACAGCGTCGCGAGCATGCGCATCAGCGTTGTCTTGCCGGCACCGTTCGGACCCAGGATGGCGAAAATCATGCCGCGCGGCACATCGAGATCGACACCATCGACGGCGCGCAGCTTGCCGAACGTCTTGACCAGGCCGCGGGCGGAAATGGCTGACTGGACAAAACCCTTGGAGGGCAGGCCCATAGGAGAAGTATCGTTCATGCAATCATCCGGCAGTCGCAAAATGAAAGGCCAGCTTCGGCGCGATGGGTGCGTCGTCAATTTCTCTGCAGGCGCACGAACTTACCGTCTGGCTTATCCTCGTGCCAGAGGCTCCGACGACGTACCACTACCTGGCCGCTGAGGCTGAAAGCCGGTCCGATCATATGTCGGACAGGTCTCTAATCATCTTGGGGTTTTCACTCGATCACGGCGCAGGCCTGACGATTTCCGGCATCACCGGCAGGCTGGCTTTTGTAGTCGTCCTGTCCGCCGTGGATCATCAATGCCTTGCCTCGTATCGCCGTTTCTCCACCATCCAGCTTGACCATGCCGTTGAAAGCCTGGGCACGCAAAACGCCGTCGGCGCCGACCCGCTGATTTGGCATATCGCCCGCGTGCGGGCCTTTTCCAGTGAGGTATCCATGTTCGGCATTCGTCGGATTGAAGTGCCCACCGGCCGAGTCATGGCCGGTCTGATGGTCGCACTTTCCGGTTTCATGAACATGGAACGCGACCCACTCGCCCGGAGGCAGTCCTGTTACCTCCAACGCTATCAGCACGCCCTGCGCCGTCTCGGTCAGCGTGGCCGTGCCATTCTTCTCGCCGGCCATGTTGACGAATTCGGCTTTCGCGGTCGCGGTGTCCTGGGCCGCTGCAGGCATCGCGACCGCCAGCGCCAACCCTGTTGTTGCAACCAATCTTCTCATCGACTCGGCCTCCGGTTGTCCAAGCAAGCCAAACAACAAAGGGGTCTCTTCGTTCCATTTGGCAATTGAGTTTTTTGTCTCCCGCACAGCCGCCAGGGAAGCGACGCCGACAACCTGTTCGATGTGTCTTCAGTTTACACCAATTCGAAGAGTTGCGCGGTTTGCCAGCCTGCAAGCAGTATGATGAGAATACCAACGAGCCTGAGAAGCGTCTTTTCTGCGATTGACTTCACTACCCAACCGGCCATCGGCGCTGCGACGACGCCGCCAAGAATCAAGCCGGCGACAGAGAGTAGATTTTCCGTTAGCTCTCCTGCCTCCGCCCAATGGCCCGTTAGTAATGCAAACAAGAAGGTCAGAGACACCGAGAGCGTGATGAGGAACTCGCTCGCATTTACCGTACCAATAACGTAGCGGGGCGTCCCGCCAAAACCGAGAAGGCCTGTCGTTACGATGGGTCCCCATCCACCACCCCCTGCCGCATCGAGAAATCCACCACCAAGTCCAAGAGGAGGTACCGCGCCTGCAGGGACCGGCTTACTCGGGATCCGCCGGAATGAACGGAACAGGAGCCAAGCTCCGACAAGCGCCAGATATGTGGTCACATATGGCTTCATGATCGCTCCCTCAAACGAGGTGAGCACATAAGCGCCGAGAACGCCGCCGAGAACACCAAATGGCATCAGCCGCCAGAAAAGCTTCCAGTCGATATTGCGGTGATAGAGGTGAGCCGAACCTGAGGCCGCAGTGGTAAACAGCTCCGCTGCGTGAACTGAAGCCGAAGCGTGTGCAGGAGACACGCCAAACCCCAGTAGGGTTGTCGAGCAAATCACGCCGTAGGCCATGCCGAGAGCCCCGTCGACAGCCTGAGCTACAAACCCTACGAGCGCAAAAAGGATAAATTCCTGCATTTGGCTCTCCAACAAAGCGCGGGTCGTAATTGGCGAAAGAGGAACCGCTGCCTACAACGGATGCAATTTATATCTTCATGCTTCCACAATTCACCAAACGCCTGGCATCGACAATGGCGACGAACGGGAAACTGTCCGCTCGATCGACGTCTTTCCCGATACCTTCAAAGTCATGTGGCTTCTCAGAATATCGAGAGCGATCTCGAACAGGATGCCGGGTTGTCACTCTTCCCTGTCCTGCGCCGCGCCTCCTCGACCTGAGGTTTCACGAGTCGGACGCAGGCTTGCAGCTCCACCCCATATCTGTTTAATTGCCGGCATCCACAGGGGTGCTCCGTATCGTCGGGGCTGAGAGCTGGGCTGCAAGCCCGTAAACCCTAGAGCTGATCTGGATAATACCAGCGGAGCGAGGCGGGCGATGTTTTCCGGCGCACAGATTTCTCTTTCTCCGACAACCGGCGATTTCGTCGGTGTCGTCATCTCCGCGCTCGATGCGCTCGACCCTTGTCGCGATCGGTTGCGCATAGGCACAGACGATATTTCGACGCTGCCGGTCGGCCCGCTCCAGGGCCATGTCACGATCGAGCTTACGGTTTCGGCCAACAGCCCGACCCTGCGCTGATCTTTTCGCACCAGACAAGTCTCGCATGTCTCAACCTTTCTCCGCCGCGCCGCGAATCGCAGCCTTGTTCGCCAAGGTCGGACCGGCCTTGCTATCGGTCGGCACGCTGGTTTTGGCTTGGGACCTCTATGCGCGCATCTCGGGCATCTCGCCCACCACGCTGCCCGCGCCGTCACGCGTTCTCGCCCAGGCCATCCGGCAGCGCCAGGCGCTGCTCGACAACACCGTGCCGACGATCAGCGCCACATTGGCGGGCTTCGCCTGCTCGCTGGCCGTTGCCTTCATCCTTTCGGTGCTGATCGACTTCTTCAACCCGCTGCGCCGTGCCCTGTTCCCGGTGTTCATCATCAGCCAGACCCTGCCGCTGGTGGCGATCGCCCCGCTGGTCGTTCTCTGGTTCGGCTTCGGGCTGACGCCGAAGATCACGCTGATCGCCCTCGTGACTTTCTTTCCCATGCTGGTCGCGCTTGTGCAGGGTTATGACTCGACGGATCGGGACATCTCGGCGCTTCTGAGTTCGATGGGCGCTTCCCGCATGCGCATTTTCCTGCTGGCCCGCCTGCCCTCCTCGCTGCCCTATTTCTTCGCCGGACTGCGCATCTCGATCACCTATGCCGTGGTGGGCGCCATCTTCGCAGAATATGCCGGTGCGGCCAAAGGGCTCGGCATCTACATGCTCAACGCCAAGAACAATTTCCGGCCCGATCTCGTGCTGGCGGCCGTGCTGGTCAGCGCCTTGCTCACGCTAGCCCTGTTTGCTGCTACGGTGCTGATCCAGCGCGTCGTCATGCCATGGGAGCGGCTCGATGGCGCACGAAAATCATGAGCAGGCGGCTGGAGCTGCGCCAAGTCAGGAAGCGTTTTGGCGACATCGACGTGCTTGCCGACATCACCCTGCACATCGAGCCGGGCGAATTCGTTTCAATCCTCGGCCCCTCCGGAGCCGGCAAGTCCACGATCTTCAGCTTGCTGACGGGCGGTCTCGGAGGCCACGGCGGCGATGTCGACTTCGACGGGCGGCCACTGGCCGACACGCGCCGACCGTTTGCCTTCATGCCGCAGCACGACGCCCTGATGCCCTGGCGCACGGTTATCGACAACACCGCGCTCGGCCTGGAAGTGCAGGGCATGTCCCGCAAGGCGGCGCGCGACAGGGTGGCGCCGTTCTTCGGCGAATTCGGCCTTGCGGGCTTCGAGCATAAGTATCCGGCGCAGCTCTCGGGCGGAATGCGCCAGCGCGCCGCGCTGTTGCGCACCGTCGTGCAGGACCGCGCCATGCTGTTGCTCGACGAGCCGTTCGGCGCACTCGACGCCCTCACGCGCACCGGCATGCAGCGCTGGCTTCAGACGATGTGGGACCGACACCGCTGGACCGTCCTGCTGATCACCCACGACGTCCGCGAGGCGGTCTTCCTGTCCGACCGCATCTATGTGCTGAGCGCCCGCCCCGCCCGCGTGCTGCGCGAAATCATCATACCTCTTTCGCGCCCGCGCAAGGATCTTGCCTCGTCGGAAGCCAGCGCCATCGAAGCCGACATCCTCGATACCCTGCTCGATCCACAGCCCGCCCAAAGGACATGACCATGCTTTCCAGACGCCTCTTCATCGCTGCCGCATTGATCGCCGGATTCGCACCCGTCACGTCCGTCTCCGCCCAGCAGACTGTCACCGTCGCGCTAGACTGGACGCCGAACACAAATCATGTCGGGCTCTATGTCGCCCAAGCGAAAGGCTTCTACGCCGAGGCCGGGCTCGACATGCGGATCCTGCCCTACACCGACACTGCGGCCGGTACGCTGATCGCCAACCGCGTGGCCGATTTCGGTATACTGGGATCCATAGGATTGTTCACCCAACGCACGGCCGGCGCCGACCTCGTCGCCACCTACGCCATCATGCAGACAGAAACCGGCAGGCTGGTGTTCAACGCCGACCGCGCCGATATACAGTCCCCCAGGGATCTGGACGGCCTGACCTATGGCGGTTTCGGCAGCGCCTGGGAGAATGCGCTGATCGGCACCATCATCCGCCATGATGGCGGCGAGGGCAAATTCGAAACAGTGACGCTGGGCACCTCCGCCTATGAGGCCTTGGCCAATGGCGCAGTCGATTTTACGCTCGAGGTCTACACTTGGGAGGGGATCAAGGCGGAGCTTGACGACAAGCCTCAGCGCGCCTTCCGTTACGCGGATTTCGGCGTGCCCGACCAACACACCAATTTCATTGGCTCGAGCCGAGCCTACCTCGAGAAGAACAAGGACACGGCAACCGCGTTCATCGCCGCGACCAGGCGCGGCTATGCCTTCGCCGTCGAACATCCGCAAGAAGCGGCTGAGCAGCAAACAGCGACATGCTGACTGACCGTCCATTGATCGAGGCATCGCTGAAGGCGCTGGTCGACGGCCACTATCTGCAAAGCCCCGCCGGCGCGATCGGCACGATCGATCCCGCAAAGATGGAGGCTATCGGCGACTACCTGTTCAAGGCCGGAGCCCTGCGCGACGGCGATGGGAACCCGGTCGGCGAACGACCCGATTTCGCGGCCTATTACAGCAACGCCTATCTGGACGGCGAAAAATGAGCCCGCCGCGGCGCATGCATCCTGTCGGCACTCGCCGTCGTCACCAGCAGGATCGGACTTGACCGGAACTGCATCGACCAGCTTCGACGCGCCGCTGCCGCCGCTGTCGAGCGCACGGCCGAACCAGTCCGGCCAGAGCCGGTCGGCGTGCTGGTCGTGATCGCAAGGCGGGACAGGCTGACGCTGGAACAATGCTCATGCGCATCGTGGTGGTCGCCGAACTGGTCGCGCGCGGCGGTGCTTACTCACTGGGCGCGGGTCCGGACTGACGTGATGGCTTTGTGTCGCGCTTTGGCGTCAGTTCCGCCTCGGGCTGGTCGCTCAATCGTTTCTTGAGGATGTCAATGAGGCTGACGGTGACCGCAATCACCGCCGGGCCGAGGACGAGCCCGGATGCTCCAAACAGGACGATGCCACCGACAGCACCGACAAAGGCCACCACCGTGTGGAGCCGCAGCCGGTTCCCGACAAGCATCGGATAGAGCAGATTGTCGATGCCGGCGACGACCACGCCGCCCCAGACGGTCAGGATCGCCGCGCTCGCCCAAGCCCCCTCCAGCGCGAGATAGATCGCTGCCGGCACCCAGATCACGAATGCGCCGAGCACCGGCACGATGGCAAGCAGTCCCATTGCCAAGCCCCAGAAGACCGGAGTGGGCAGGCCGAGCCACCAGAACATCAGGCCGCCCAGCGTCCCCTGCACAGCGGCGACAAGCACGGTGCCTATCAGGATCGCATGTACCGTCTCGGCAAGGCGGGACAGCATGTATGCCGTCTCCGCGGTACGCAGGGGCGAGAGACGCTCGATCCCCCGCAGGGCGGATTCACGGTCCCGCAGAAAATAGAACAGCAGATAAAATGTCAGAATGAACATCACGGCCTGATTGATCGAGCCGCGCAACAGCGATGTGCTTTGTGCCGTCAGCCATTGTACAAATGCGGCGACCGTGCCGGCCGGATCGAGTTGGTTCTCAATCCACTGGGCAACCGCCGAAAGCCTGGGATAGCCCGACACGAAGGCATCTGTGTTCCAACCCCGGATGACCTCCTCCATATAGGTGGCTCCGTTTACCGCCTCGCGAACAAGCTGCTGTGCCACGAAGACGAGCGGCAGGCCGACTGCCACCGCCGCGACGCTGACCGATATCAGCGCAGCCAGGTTTTGATTCCTGAGCCTTTCCTCGACCCGTCGATGAGCCGGATACAGGATGATTGCCAACACCACCGCCCAGGTCAATGCGGGCAAAAAAGGCAACGCCAAGAGATAGCAGACATACAGACCGATCGCCGTCGCGGCCACGATGCCGAGCAATCTCATTTGTTTCATATCGGGCATCTGTTTCAGGTCGGGCATCTCTCGCCGTCTCGCAAACCAAGCGAGCCTAGTGGATTTCCCAACAAAATGGCAGCTTCCGTTGCCGCACCCTACGGCTAGGCCGCTGTCGAGTGTGACGAAAATCCCGTGCGCGCTGCCAGCACCGCGGCCTGCCGGTCGTGGATGGTCTGACCTACGGCCGTTCTACAACTCGCTCGCGGCAGCGCAGCTTCACAGGACCAATAGAAAAAAGGCCGGACTGTTAAAGTCCGGCCAGGCATGAAGGTTCAAAACCTCCAGAGGGGAACGCGCCGGACGCAATGGGAGGAAAACATCCGACGCAATGCGTATATGGATCCGCACGGGTGGCGTTTCAACGACATGTGGTGGGCCACATCAGCCGCTCCATAGAGCCACCAGCGCGGATTCAGGTCACGGCCTGTGTTTCAGTTTTAGCGTAACAGACATGTGGTGCGTCGGCCCGATCAACGAGGGTCAGGCGAGGAGTGTCCCGCGGGACACTCCCCCTTCGTTTTTTACTCCGAGAGCGTGAAGGGAGCCGTGTATTTGTCGACGTTGTCCTTGGTGATGAGAAGGCAGTCAAACAGCTGCTTCTCGGTCGGCGCGCCGGTTTTGCCGGTCTTTATGAACGAGTCGGCCTGTTGTACGGCCTTCGCCGAGTAGACGGCCACCGGCTGGAGCACGGTGTACTGCAAGTCGCCCGCCTTGATCGCGGCGACAGCGTCCGGAGAGCCATCGAAGCCGCCGACCTTAATGCTCGACAGCTTTCCGGCTTCCTTCAGCGCGGCGATCGCGCCAAGCGCCATCTCGTCATTGCCGCTCGTCACGCCGATGATATCGGGATGGGCCTGCAGCAGGCTCTGCATCTTGTCGTGGCCCTGGGTCCGGTCCCAGTTGGCGACCTCCGAGCCGGCCTTCTTGAGGTCCGGATACTGGCTGATCACGGTCTCGTATCCGTTTGACCGGGTGGCGGCGTTGTTGTCGGACGGGGCGCCCAACAGTTCGACGTAGTTGCCCTTCTCGCCGATATTCGTCACCCATTGCTGTGCCCCCAGAGCGGCGCCCTGTGCGTTGTTGGAAACGAGCTGCGCCTTGGCCAGACCCTCCTGATTGATCTCGGCGTTGACCAGGAAGACCGGGATGTTCGCGGCAATCGCCTTCTTGACGGCGCCGATGGATCCGCTGGCGTCGGCAGGATCGAGGATGATCGCCACGGATTTGTTGGTGATTGCGGTGTCGATCAGTCTGCTTTCCGTGTTCGTGTCGGCTTTCGATGCGCCGACAGTCGCGGTGTAGCCGAGTTTTTCGGCCTCGGCCTTGGCCACATTGCCTTCGGTGAGCCAGTACGGGTTGGCGGGATCGATGACGATGATCGAAATGAGGCCTTCGGCCGACGCTGCGCTTACCGACCCTGCGAGGACCGGAGCGGCCAGCGCAAAGGCCGTGAGCATTAGAATTCTTGCCTTGCCATACATGAGATTTCCTCCTTGGTTAGCGACGGTACCGGTCAACCGGCAATCTTCTCGTGAGCGGGATCGGCCGTTCGGGCCTTGCCGGCTTGTTGCGGAGAAGTCGAAGGGCCGCCGGTCGAGCCCGGGAGCTTGACGCGACGGCGATACTGAATGGCGTTGAGCAGCACCGCCAACACGATGACCGCGCCGGTGAACACTGTTTGCCAGTAGGCGGACACGCCAATGATCACGAGGCCATCGGATAGGAAGCCGATGACGAAGGCCCCAACCAGCGTGCCGCGGATATTGCCTCGACCACCGGTGAGTGCCGCGCCGCCGATGACGACGGCCGCAATGGCGGTCAGTTCGTAGGAGTTGCCGGCGGTCGGCCCTGCCGAGGTCAGTTCCGAGGACAGGATGAGGCCGGCTACCGAGGCGCAGATGCCGGACAGCATATACACCGACACCTGCACTTTTTTCACCGGCACGCCGGACAGTTCCGCGGCGCGCTCGTTGCCGCCGGAGGCATAGAGCCACCGGCCGAAGGCCGTGCGATTGAGGATGATGCTGCCGATGATCGCGATGACCACCATGACCAGCACACCGATAGGGATACCGAACAGGCGGTTGAAGCCCAGCCAGTCGAAGCCGGTATTGCCCAGCTCCGGCTTGCCGCCGAGATCATTATATGTGAGGCCGTTTGTCATCAGCAGCGCGGCGCCCCGCACCACATAGAGCATGCCCAGCGTGGCAACGAAGGCCGGCACCTTCAACCAGGCGATAAGCACGCCGTTGACCAGGCCGACCAGTGCGCCGAGCACGCACACCAGCACCACGACCACCCAGACGGGGGGAAACAGCACGATGCCGAGCGTTTGCAACTGCACGCCCTGCATCAGGAATCCTGCGATTACGCCCGACAGTCCAAGCGTCGACCCCACCGACAGGTCGATGCCGCCATTGAGGATGACCAGCAGCATGCCGACCGCGAGGATGCCGAAGATGGCGACATGCGACGCCATGGTGAGGAAATTGCCCAACGAGAAGTAATAGGGCGACAGCATCGAGAAGACGAAGATGATCACCATCAGCGCGAGAAATGCCCGGCCCTCCAGCAACAGCTTGGCCACACTGAAGCCACCGGTCGATATCCTCGAGCCGGAGCGGCTACGATGCTGACTGGCGTTGGTCACGGTCTGGCTCCTGTATTCTTCATGATCAGACAAGCACCGCCTCGCCCGAGGCGGCCATGATCTGCTCTTTCGTGACATCGGCGCCGAACTGAGCCGAAATCCTGCCTCGGCGCATGACGATGATCCGGTGCGCGATACCAAGGCACTCGGCGACTTCCGAGGTCGAGAAGACGACCGCGAGCCCCTGCGCGGCCCGCTCGCCGAGCAGCCGGAACACCTCCGCCTTGGCGCCGACATCGATCCCGCGACTGGGCTCGTCAAGCAGCATGACCTTGGGGTCGGTGGTCAGCATCTTGCCGATGACGACCTTCTGCTGATTGCCGCCGGACAGCGATCCGATGGGCGCGCCTGCGCCCGCCGTCTTGACGCGCACATCGCGAATGGTTCCGTCGATCAGCGACCGCTCCTGCGACCGCGAAAGCAGCATCCCCTTGACGAAGGCGCCAATGCTGGCGAGCGACAGATTTGCCCCCACGGTCATCGTCTGGACCAGCCCGTCGCGTTGGCGGTCCTCAGGCACCAGCACAAGCCCCCTGTTTATCCGCTCCGCAATGCTGAGGCAGGAGATGTCGTCGCCCTCCAGCAAGACCCGGCCGCCCGTCACCGGCAATCGCCCGGCGACGCACTCCAGCAATTCCGTGCGCCCCGCGCCCATCAGCCCGTAAATGCAGACGATCTCGCCCGCGCGGACATCGAGCGACAGCCGGTGGACGACCAGGCGGTCCGAACTCGAAACATCGGCGACGCTCACATCGTCGATTGACAGGGCAACGTCGCCGAATGCGTATCCCGTGGGCGGCGATCCCAGGTCGAAGTTCTCGCCCACCATGTTACGGACGATCCATTCGAGATCGATGTTCTTCGCTTTGGCCGTGGCCGTGATCGTTCCGTCGCGCAGCACCACGGCGTGGTCGGTGATCTGCAGTGCTTCTTCGAGGTGATGGGAGATGTACACGATCGAAACACCGCGGGCGGTCAGGTCCCGGATCACCTTGAACAGCACCTCCACCTCGGTCGCACTCAATGCGGAGGTAGGCTCGTCCATGATCAGGATGCGTGAATCGACGGAGAGCGCGCGTGCGATTTCGACGATCTGCTGCTGGCCCAGGCGCAGATCCTGCACCAAGGTCATCGGATCGACGTCTTCCTCGAGATCGGCCATCAGCATCCGCGTCTGACGAGCCTCTTCCGCGAAGTCGAGGCCGGTCGCGCCCCGCAACTCACGGCCCATGAAAATATTGTCGCGCACACTCAGATTGGGCGCGAGACTCAACTCCTGATGGATTATCGAGATGCCTCGATCCCGCGCGTCGACGGTCGAGGAGAAGACGACAGGACGGCCATCGAGTTCGATGCTTCCGGACGTCGGCGTCTCGACACCGGAAAGGATCTTCATCAGCGTCGACTTGCCGGCGCCATTCTCTCCGAACAGCGTGGTGACCTCGCCACGGCGGATGTCGAAATTGACCCCCTTGAGGGCATGCGTTCCGCCATAGGATTTTACGATGTTGCGCGCCGCGAGCACGGTATCGCCGGCCGCCGGCTCGAATTGAGGCGCCGCATTCATTGAACGCTCAGCTTTACGGGTGTGACGAGCCAGCCCTTGGGATTGACCAATTTGAAGACGCCGATCACCGAAATCGTCTTGCCGGTGAGCTTGGTGTTGTCGATGGCCGACAATACCTGCTTCTTCATCTCGTTGTTCAAGGCCGATCCTGCGTTCTGATACTCGATCTGGTTGGTGAATTGCCCGAAGGCGATCGTTCCCGTGGCATCGCGCAGGTCGGTTCCGTTGATCGCCGGACCCGTCTGCACTCGAATGACCAAAGTGCTGGGAACCTCGTCGACCTTGACGGCGTAGATGCCGGACTTTCCCTCACCGACCACGCCGGTGAATTTGACTGAGAATTCCGTACCGACATTGGCCGGCACGCCGTACTCCTTCTCCGCCACCGCCTTGTCCTTGGCGATGGCCGACGCAAGGGTAGCGGCGTTCACCGCGCGCTGCTCCACGGCGGATTGAACCTTCGGAAACTCGGACTTGCCGTATTCTTCCGGGGAGAACGCAGCCTTTCGCGCGTCCTCCGCCGAACCAATTATGACGACCTTGGTGTCGAGAACCATCGCGCCGAGCAAAATCAGGATCGCGGCCGCGGCGACAATCCAACGAACGCCGACCCGCCGATTGATCGTGGTAGCGGGCTGCGAACTCATGGTGCAACGACCTGCGGCATGACGCCGATCAGGTCGCGATCACCACTGGCGGCGCTGCTGGATTTCATTCCATCTCCTCCCGAGATGATATTATTATCTTCAGTTGAAAAATTTTTCACGCGTTCATGTCGTTGTCAATCCGCCTTCACCGGGATCAGCGTGCAGCCGGCGTCATCGAGAGGAACTTTGTCGCGTAGCAGTTGATTGCGGCCGAGAACCCAGCCGGTATTCGGCTGCACGATCGTGTGACCGCGATTGCATGCGCTGGTTCGTCAGCCCAACCGCCGTAAGCAAGAAATTCCTCACGAGCCGAAGCCTTTCGGAACAGTCAGGCCTCAGGCACAAAATCGACCATACGTTAGTGTTAAATTCACGTCAAGACATGTGATATTTTGCCCATTCTCCGGCACTGCCGGAGAATGGGCACCTGTCAACAAAGCTTAATATGCTGTTTTCGTGTGGTATTTTTTGAAAACAGCGCATACCCGCGAGGTGTTCGTCCCAAATCAGGGCGCCATCACAATCGCATCAGATTCCTGTCGCTGAGCTGCGCGACAGCGGCATCGAGTTCGTCGGACATCCGCTGCGGATCCCAGTTACGTGCACGGCCGGCAATGGCGGCGATCTGCTTCAAATCGCTCATGGTCAGGGAACCACCAATGGCCAGGGTCGTGCGCCGCATGACGATATCGGCCAGATGCTCGACGAATTCATTACGAACGATGTAGTCGATTTCGGATGTGCCGTAGTCGCTTGCCCCCGGCAGGCGATCTTCATTGTCTCCTGAACTTTGGTGGCGGGCGATCGGCAACGCCTTGGTTCCGTAGCGCGACAGAAGTTGGTCGAGACGGCGTTCGTCGGCGCCCGAAGCCGATCTGGCATCCGCCAGCCAGGCAGCTCGCGCCGCAGGCTCGGTTGGAAAACCCTTGCCGCCGCCGATCGGCATCGATCGCGTGGTGACCTTGCGGCCGCGTCCCAGCCGGTCGAGTACCGTGTCGGCAACCTCCTCGGCAAAGCCGCGGAACGTCGTCCATTTGCCGCCGACCAGCGAGATAATCGGAAACGGACGCGAACCTTCCGGCTCGACGACCGGTGCCGAATGATCCCGGCTGATCAAGCCGGGGACAGAGGCGTCGGATGCAGGCAACGGTCTGATGCCGCTATAGGCATAGACGATCTGGTCGCGTCCAAAGCTCATGCCCGGCATCAGCGCACGCACGCTTTCGAGCAGATAGTCGATCTCCTGCGGCTCGCAGCGTACTGTGTCCGGGCTGTCGGCCTGGATGTCGGTCGAGCCGACGAGCGCCAGACTGAGATAGTCGTAGACAAGGCAGATGCGGCCGTCGTCGGCTTCGAAGTAGAGCATGCGGCCTGCCAGGCTTCGTACCAGTTCGTCGTGCTTCAAAAGGATATGCGAGCCCTTGGTGCCGCCGATCATTTTCGATGGCGCGCCGAGCGAGGCGTTGACATCGTCGATCCACGGACCGGCGGCGTTGACGACCAGTTTCGGCCGTACCGCAAATACGGCGCCGTTCGCTGATCGGAAGGCCAGCACGCCATTGGACGACGAAACCAGCGTCGTGTAGTTGGCGGCCGCGGCGAGGGCATTTGCTGCCAGCCCGTCGGTGATCAGTTCGAGCACCAGCCTTTCGGGATGGCTGATCTTGGCGTCGTAATAGATGCCGGTGGCGACGATCGACCTGGTCAGTGCCGGTATCTCGCTCAGCGCCCGCCGTCGCCCGACCAGTCGGTGGCGCGGCATGACACGATGCCGCGACCCATAGAAATCGTAGATCGTCAGGCCGATCTTGATGAGGACGGCGCCGCGACTGCGCGGCGCGCTGGTCGAGCCCAGCAGTGTGCGCAATGCCGCCCACATGCCCTTGCTCCAGGAGAAGATCGGGATGATTGTCGGCAGCGGGCTGACATAGTGCGGCGCGTTCTTCAACAGCAGGTTGCGCTCCAGCGTCGACTGTGCCACCAGCCCGAACTCGCCCGTTTCGAGATATTTCAGGCCGCCATGGATCAGCCGCGATGGCGCAGCACTTGTGCCCGAGCCAAAATCGCCCTTGTCGACGATCAGGCAACTGACGCCTTGCGCGCACAAATCCCGGAACAGACCAGCCCCATTGATGCCGGCGCCAAGAATGACGACGTCGACGTCGCCCGTCTTGTTCATAAAGGCGAGGCGGTCGATGGGGTCGGCTGAGCCGGGGTCGGCTGCGCCTGCGTCGCCGGAAGGGCTCATGGCTTAGTCATCTTGACGATGCGCAGCTTTACGCCGGCTCGTTCGAGTTTTTGTGCCTGCGCATCGCTTACGCCGTCGGTCGTCAGCACCGCGTCGAAACGGGTCAGATCGTCGAAAACATGCAGGGCGACCTTGTCGAACTTGGAATGGTCGACGACAAGAATGCGCTTGGTCGAGGCAGCGACCATCGCTTGCTTGACCCGGACCACATGCTGGTCCTGGATGAAGGCCGTGGTGCCTGAGATCGCCGAAGCCGAGCAAATCAAAAGATTGGCACGCAATTGCGCCACGGCATTCTCGCAGACGATGCCGATATAGGCATTGTAGGTGCGGTGGTACTGACCGCCCAGGCAGATGAAGTCGATATCGTCGACATTGGTCAGCAGTGCTGCAGTCGCGACGCTGTTGGTGATGACGGTCAGTGGCTTGATGTCGGGCAGCAGAGGCGCGATCGCGTTCGCCGTGGTCGAATCGTCCAGCATGACGGCCTGGCCGGCCTCTACATAATCCAGCGCCGCATGCGCCAGCGCATCCTTCTCGGCTCTGCCGACCGTCACCCGATAGCGGAAAGCGCTTTCATAAAGACCGGAAGGCTGCACCGTCACCGCGCCGTGCAGCTTGCGCAGCACGCCCTGGTGCGCCAGTTGGTCGATATGGCGGTGGATGGTCATCCGCGACACGCCGAAATGCTCGACCAGGTCGTCGATGCGCACCTGGCCGAATTTGATCACATAGTCGGCGATTTCCTCGCGCCGTTCGTCGGCCTTGATCATGCAGCCCCCTCAATGCTTTGCCCCGCCAGCCTTTCGATCTCCAGCCATTGCGGCTTGAGCGATTCGGCAATGCGGCAATAGAGAGAAAAACGGTCCTCGAAAACCGCATTGCGCGCCGCGTCGGGCAGATATTCATGGCTCGTCTTGCTGACCGCGCGCGCCCCCTGTTGCGGTGAGGCAAACAGGCCAACCGCGGCGCCGGCACAAAGGGCTGCGCCGAAGGCAGCCGCCTCGTCGGTCGACGTCACGATGACCGGCACATTGAGCACGTCGGCGAACATCTGCGCGAAGGCCGGATTGCGCGACCCGCCGCCGGTGAGCCGCACCTCACGAACGGCAAAGCCGTCGCGCAGCGCTTCGACGTGCGTGCGGTGGTTGAAGACGATACCTTCCAGCACTGCCTTCAGCATGTCGCCGCGATCATGCCAGCCATGCAGGCCGAGAAAGCTGGCGCTGGCGGCATTGCCGTAAGGCGAGCCGAACAGATAGGGATGGAACAAGATGGTCGAAGGCCTGCCAAGCGCAATGTCGATCTCTGCCGCCAGCATCTCGTGGATCGAGCCGCCGGTCCTTTTTGCTTCGTCCTGTTCCGGGCGGCAGAGCGTGTCGAGGAACCAGTCGTAATTCGCCGTCGAGGCCGGCGAGATCGACATGTTGTTCCAACGCCCAAGATCAATAGCATTGCGGCAGAACCAGCGCAGGTCGACGCGCGGCTCGGTGGAAACTATTTCGTTGATCGAATAGGTGCCGGCGACGATGCTGACCACGCCCTCCTCGTGGCCGCCCATGCCAAGCGCCGAGGCAGTGACATCATGCAGGCCGCAAGCGACCGGCGTCCCTTCAGCAAGCCCGCTCAGCGCCGCTGCATCGGTGGTGACGTAGCCGACGATGTCGGCCGAATGCATCATCGGCGGCAAGGCTTCAAACAATGCCTCAAGACCGAAAATGCGCATCGCCTCCGGCACATGGCTTTGCGTACGCACATTGGTGAACGAGGTGCTCGCCTCAGTGAGGTCAGTGCCGATGGTGCCGGTCAGACAGAAACGCAGCCAGTCCTTGCAGGCGAGTATGTGCGCGACCCGGCTGAAGCGTTCCGGATCGTGCTCCCGCAACCAGACCAGCAGCGACGACGGTGAGGAAGCGTGCGGCACCTGGCCGGTCAGGGCGAGCGCTTCGGCGAAGACCGAACCTCGCGACCATCTGTCGACGATTTCGCCCGCCCGGCTGTCCAGCGACAACATGCCGGGGCCTAGCGGCCGGCGATCGCTGTCGAGCAGGTACAGGCCATCGCCATGCGCGGTCGCCGCCACCGCCTTAATGTCGCTGGCTGGCCGGCCGCCCAAGGCAATGGCTTCCCGGATCGCCTCGGCTGTCGCCTGCCAGAGGCCGGCCATGTCGCGTTCGACCCAGCGCGCGTGCGGCATCGATTGCGGCACCCGCCGGCGCGCCACCGACAGTTGCGAACCGTCGGCGTCGAAGATCACCGCCTTCGTCACCGTCAGGCCGTTGTCGATCCCAAGCAGGCTGGACATGGCTACCTCTCAGCTCATCGCTTGCCGGTACGCGTTGCGAGTAGGATTTTGGTGCATAGCGCTTGACGACGGCGGGGAAAGCTGCCCGGCGAAGCAACCGCCGAACACCCGTTGGGAATTCCGAACCAACGGAATAGACCATACAATGGTGTTAAATTAACGTCAACATGTGTGATTTTTGGAAGCAATCTTGCGGCGGCCAAGCACCCTTACTAGCGCCGAAGTCCCGAGCTCGCCATCATTGATGCGGCTTTCGCAGACTGTTTTGGATCTCCCGGAAGCCGCTGAACGGCGACCGAGATAAATCGTGGCAGCTATTGGCGCAGCCGCCACGACAAGGGCCTCACAGCCTAGTCGATGTCGAAGGATACACCCTGGGCCAGCGGCAGCGCCTTGGAATAGTTCACCGTGTTGGTGGCGCGCCGCATGTAAGCCTTCCAGGCGTCGGAGCCCGACTCGCGGCCGCCGCCGGTCTCCTTCTCGCCACCGAAGGCACCGCCGATCTCTGCCCCCGATGTGCCTATGTTGACGTTGGCGATGCCGCAGTCGGACCCGTCGACGCCCAGGAAGCGCTCGGATTCCTGCAGGTCGCGGGTGAAGATCGACGACGACAGCCCCGCTCCGACCGCGTTGTGCTCGTCGAGCACGGCGTCGAAATCCGAGTACTTCATCACATAGAGGATCGGCGCGAAGGTCTCTTCCGTCACCGGCGAGACCTGCTTGGGCATCTCGACCAGCGCCGGACGAACGTAATAGGCGTCGGGATGGCCATTCTCGACCCGCGTGCCACCGGTCGCCTTGCCGCCGTGAGCGGCGGCTTCCTTCAATGCGTTCTGCATGCTGTCGAAGGCTGAC
Organism: Mesorhizobium sp. WSM4842; assembly: GCF_055901575.1. NCBI lineage: Bacteria > Pseudomonadati > Pseudomonadota > Alphaproteobacteria > Hyphomicrobiales > Phyllobacteriaceae > Mesorhizobium > Mesorhizobium sp. WSM4842. Next base: position 2,248,300 of record NZ_CM148372.1, on the reverse strand, counting down.
TTGTCGATCAACGGTCCGACCAGCGCTGATGTCTCCAGCGGGTTGCCGACCGAGACGCTTTCATAGGCCTTCTTCAGGCGCGGAACCAAGGCATCATAGATGCTATCATGCACGAACAGGCGCCGCAGCGTCGTGCAGCGCTGGCCGGCCGTGCCCATGGCGCCGAATGCGATGGCGCGCAAGGTCATGTCGAGATCGGCGGTCGGGCAGACGATGCCGGCATTGTTGCCGCCGAGCTCCAGCACGGCGCGGGCAAAGCGTTTTGCCAGCCGCGGACCGACATCCCTGCCCATGCGGGTCGAGCCGGTGGCCGAGACCAGGGGCACCTTCGGATGATCAACCAGAATTTCGCCGACAGCGCGGTCGCCGATCAGCACCGACGTCAAGCCTGCCGGAGCATCACCGAAACGCTTTGCCGCGCGCTTGAAGATCGCTTCGCAGGCGAGCGCCGTCAGCGGTGTCTTTTCCGACGGCTTCCACACCACCGCGTCGCCGCAGACCAGCGCAAGTGCCGCGTTCCACGACCACACCGCGACCGGGAAATTGAAAGCGGAGATGACGCCGACGACACCCAGCGGATGCCAGGTTTCCATCATGCGATGGCCAGGCCGCTCGGTGGCGATGGTCAGGCCGTATAATTGCCGCGACAGGCCGACGGCGAAATCGCAGATGTCGATCATCTCCTGCACTTCGCCGAGCCCTTCGGACGGGATCTTGCCGACCTCGATCGACACCAGCCTGCCAAGCTCGGCCTTGTGCGTGCGCAGCTCCTCGCCAAGCAGCCGCACCAGCTCGCCGCGCTTCGGTGCCGGCACCAGACGCCAAGCCTGGAAGGCTTTATGCGCCTTGTCGATAGTCTTTGCCGCATCGGCCGGCGAGATCGTCTTCAGCGCGGCGATCTGCTCGCCCGTCACCGGGCTGCGCACGATAAGATCGCCGCCCGAAAGCGCATCCTCGGCGACGCCCAGTTTCGCCAGTAGCCCGGCTGTTTCCTTCGCAATCGTCATTCTCTGTCCCTTTCAGATCCCGTCGCTCATATGGCGTCGGTCGAAGCCTTGTGCCATGCCGTCCCTGTGCCGATCGGCACATCAGGCGCTGTCATGGCGTGGCATTACTCGTTTCAGGGAAAAATCGCCACCCCGGCATGGTCTAAGCCAAGGTCAGACCGTTGAACCAGCGAGTCGATTCAGCGCACTGTCTGCGCGGTTACCCGCGCGGCGCCTTCCTTCATCAGCCGGTCGATGTGCATGCGGATATGGGCCGCCTCGGCGGCCGTATTGGCAAGCGCAATGGCGCGGTCGAAGGCGATGCGCGCCTCCTCACCACGACCGAGCTGCATCAGCAGTCCGCCCTTGAGGCCGAAGAAGTGGAAATAGCCGGAAAGCCTTTGTTCCAACGGCTCGATCATGGCAAGTGCCGCTTCCGGCCCGCGCACCTTGGCCACCGCAACGGCGCGATTGAGCGTCACCACCGGCGACGGCTGCATCTGCTCGAGCAGGCTGTAGAGCAGCTCGATCTCGTTCCAGTCCGTGTCCTCAGGCTTTTCCGCTCGCGCATGCAGGGCGGCGATCGCCGCCTGCACCTGGTAGGGACCGGGCTTCTGATGGCGCAGCGCCTTATCGACCAGCGCCAGCCCCTCGTCGATCATCTTGCGGCTCCACAGGCTGCGGTCCTGGTCTTCGAGCAGCACGATTTCGCCGTTCTCGTCGAAACGCGCCGGCGCACGCGCATGCTGGAGAAGCAAGAGCGCCGTCAGGCCCATGATCTCCGGCTCGGTCTGGAACAACCTGAGCAGCAGCCGGGCCAGCCGGATTGCCTCTTCGCAGAGCGGCGCCCGGGCCGGCGCCTCACCGCTGTTGGTCGAATAGCCTTCGTTGAAGATCAGGTAGACCATCGCGGCGACGGCGGCGAGCCGTTCGGACCGCTCGACCGCACCGGGCGTCTCGAACGGCACGCCGGCATCGGCGATGCGCGCCTTGGCACGTGTGATGCGCTGCTCCATGGCGCTTTCGCCGACGAGAAAGGCGCGGGCGATCTGCTTGACGCTCAGGCCTGAAACGATGCGCAGCGCCACGGCGATCTGCTGCGTCGCCGGCAGGTCGGGATGGCAGCAGATGAACAGCAGCCGCAATATGTCATCGCGGTAATGCGCGCCGTCCAGCCGTTCGGCGATATCGGTCTCGGCATCCTCCAGATCGGAGATCTGGTCCTCTTCCGGCAGCGGCGCCTGCTTGGCACGCTTGCGCACCGCGTCGATGCCGCTGTTGCGGCCAACGAAGATCAACCAGGCTGCCGGATCGCGCGGCGGGCCGTTTGTCGGCCAGTTCTTCAGAGCTCGCAGGCACGCGTCCTGGAAAGCTTCTTCCGCCGCATCGAGATCGCGGAAGTAGCGCAGCAGCGCGCCCATCGCCTGTGGGCGGGCCGTGCTGATCGCCGTGCTGATCCAGGTGAGATCGGTCATGCGGGAATCCTGGCGGGGTTGAAGAGCGAGACCGGCCGTATTTCGTAGGAGCCGCCGCTCGGGTTGACCTCGGAAAGTTCGCGCGCAAAGTCGACGGCCTCGTCGAGATCGGCGCATTCGAGCGTGTAGAAGCCGAGGAACTGTTCCTTGGTTTCGGCAAATGGTCCGTCGATGACGACCGCTTCGCCCTTGACCTTTCTCAGCGTTGTTGCAGCGGTTGTCGGCAGCAGCCGCGCCACCGGGCCAAGCCGGCCGGCCTGAGCGTATTTTTCCTGCACGCCCAGGAGTTTTTCCATGACGGCATCGTCCTGTTCCTTGCTCCAGGAGCAGACGACGTCTTCGGAGGCATAGCAGAGGATAGCGTAGAGCATGGGTGCGTCCTTTTCTCTGTCAAAGGACGAAACAGTAGGACCGATCCCGACATAACGTCGATAAAAAAATTACGTCCTGCGAGCACAATGAAGCGCCATTCGGTAGCAACCGCCACGCGCCGGACGCGCCCGGCCTTCTGTGGCGCATTCCAGGCTCACCGTCGCTTCCGAGTTGGAGAGTGAGGAGCGCTGAAGTCCGGCATTATGTAGCAAAGACCACCAGATTTCGACATCGTGGAAGCCCGGATGCGCAGCTACATTTAGATTGGCCGATACATCAAAACCCGGCCCGTCGGGATCAGCTGCAGCAAATAATCGAAGTCGCTGATGTTGCCCGTTAGAACGGTAAATCCCAATTTCTGGGCCTGCAGGAACAGCACGCAATCCTGAAGCGCCCGCAGCCTGGAGTCATTCTTGTAGCCTTGCAGGCGACACAGCATTCCTGAGAGGAGTGCGGCTCGGCCCAGGACATCGGTATCTGGTGCAAAAACCCGATGGGGCGGCATATCCTTGATCATGGTCCCGATCTGCTTGATAGCTTCGGCGGTGCCCGGGTGCTTCGGCTTAAGGACGCCAACCGTGTGCATTAGTTCCTGGATGGCTGCGGTGGAATGATTGACCTGCCTGACGTCGAGGAGGTCGGCAACTGCCTCTGGCGCTCGGCCTTGCAAACCGTCGAGGTAAACACAGGTATCCAGCAGCAATTCCTGTCCCGCCTCGACAAGGTTACCGATGATCGGCAGCTCCTTGTCGGGCCGGCGGCTTAAAGTTTTCTGGGGGTCAAATCGCGACCATCTGACGGCCGCACCGAAGTCGAAATCGGCCAATTCAGAATCCGAGCTTCAGCGTCGGATCCAGCGTTCCCCGTGTTTTCCTGAAGGTCTCGGCGAAATTGTCTTCCAAGGCTACATTTGCCAACGCAAATTCGACCAGCTCGGTATCAGACGTCAATCCGGTTCGAGCTTTAGCCTTCTTGATCAGGTCAGCACTCACCCGTCCCGCAATCCTGCCGTTCTTCTCACCGCGCAGGCCGGATTCTTCCGCCCTCTGCAGGACGGCATTAATTCTGGCTAGGCGACGCATCTGCATTTTCGCAGCCGCTTTGGGAAGCGTTTTCGTCCGCTTGCCCACGGAGAGGCCGCGACGCACACGTACAGCTGTCTTCGCCATCAGGGTGCCTCACGTTTCCGTTTAACAAAAATCGATTTTAGACAACATAGCAGGAAAGATGGTTTTTTCAATGCCCGCTACCGGAACAGGTCCGGGCGCACTCCATACTCGTCGTCCGTCTAGTCCGGATCGCCCTGCATCTCATATTCGTCCAGACTGAATCGAGGCATCTCGCAATAACTGGCGAGAGACAGTCGACAATTCGACATGCGGCTTCACCAGGCTTTCGATCAATCCATCGACGGAGACGTGATGGTGGTTTTGCTACAGAATACCGCAATGAAGGCCTGTGGCTGCTCTGTTCGGTTCAGCTTTCCTGCGCCTTCAGCCATCTCAGAACGAGGGCTTCTTCGTCATCAAGACCGGGTATCGATCGCGTCCGCTTGTTCACATCCGCCATTTCGCTGAGCAGCCGTCCTTCGGACCAGGCTTCGAAAACTTGCGGGTGGATGTAACACCTGCGGCAGATGGCGCGCGTGTTGCCCAGCCGCTCGGCCACCTTGTCGATGACGCCGTTCATCACCCGCTTCTGTTGTGCCTGGCTTTCGGGTCGTTCGGTTTGCGCAAACAGTGACGCAGCATGGATGGTGCCGCCCCAGGTTCGGAAATGCTTGGAGCTGAAATCGTCCCCTGCGTTCTCCCTGATGTAGCGGTTGACGTCGTCGGAGCGGATCGGTCGCCTGCTTCCGTCCTCGTCGAGATACTGGAACAGCTTCTGGCCTGGCAAATCCTGCGCCCCGCGCACGATCCTGGCAATCCGGCGATCGACGAGCTTCAGCTTCCATTCCTTGCCGGACTTGCCTTTGAAAGCGAAACGCAGGCTCGAGCCATTGACGTCGACATGGCGGTCGCGCAGCGTGGTCAGCCCAAAGCTGTTGTTGTCGCGAGCGTAGGCGGCATTGCCGACGCGGATCATCGTGCTGTCGAGCAGCCAGACCACAGCGGCGACAACGCGTTCCAGCGGCAGGCCGTGACGGCGCAGATCGGCATCGATCTGGCGCCGCAGCTCAGGCAGGCTTTCTGCAAAGGCAACCAGGCTCGAATATTTGACGCCGTCACGCTCCTCCGCCCACAGCGCATGATACCGATATTGCTTACGCCCACGCTGATCCCGGCCCGTCGCCTGAATGTGACCGTCAGCATCCGGCGAGATCCACACATCCGTCCACGCCGGCGGTATGGCGAGCGCCTTGATGCGGGCCATAGTGTCGTCGTCGACACCCTGCCCGTCAGGTCCTTTGTATGAAAATCCCCTGCCAGTCCTAAAACGGCGGATACCGGGCTCAGCGTCAGTGATGTAGGTGAGTGAGGCTCGATCGGCAGAGGCTTGCGACCCATTTTTCGGCGCCCCGTTCTTTGGTGCAACCTCCCTGGCAGCCGATTGGCAAGACGACGACCCGGATTTGTCCAGCATATCCTCTCCACGGAATTTTCCCGTAGATAAGCGACGGACCGGCCGCTGGTTCCGCCATGGCTTTCACAAACATGTCAGGCTGACCGCATGAGAACCCGTCTTCCGTCTATGTTCAGCGCCTACAAATCGATGCGGCATCGCCTGCCGTCATGCTTTCTCGAGCACGACCGGAATGACGTCGACCGCTTGCTCGCCGACCTGCCCTCCGGTCGTCTTCAGGATGCCGACGATCGGCGCGACATCCGAGTAGTCGCGGCCGTGGCCGACGGTGATGTGGTCGTTGCTTGCCCGGATGCCGTTGGTCGGATCGAACTCCTGCCATCCGGTGTCGCGCCCGCACCACACCTTCACCCAGGCATGCATGGCGTCGGCCCCTTCCAGCCGCGGTTTTCCGCGCGGCGGAATGGTGCGCAGGAACCCGCTGACATAGCCGGCGGGAACGCCCAGGCCGCGTAGGCCGGCGATCATGATATGCGAAAAGTCCTGGCAGACGCCCCGCTTAAGGTCGAAGGCATCGCTTGCCCGGGTCTGCACCGTAGTCGCCTCGCCATCATAGGTGAAATCGCGGTAGATACGGCTGCACAGGTCCATGGCCGTGCTGACAGCGGAGTTGCCGGCACTGCTCCGCGCGTACCCCGTGATATCAGCATCGATGCCGGCATGGTCGCTGGCGGCCAGAAAATGATGCGGTGTATCAGGCGACAGCGACCGCACCGCATCGAGTTCCTCCCTCAGCCGGCGAATGTCGGGCGACACGTCAAGCCCGGGTTCCGGCCGCGAAACCGCGACGCGCGCGCTCATCCTGATGTCGAGCGCATCGTGAACGTCGCGAAAGGCAATCGACGTGACATTGTTGCCAAAGAAATCGGAAAAATCCGAGCGTTCGCTCGGCGCCGGCACGAAGGACAGCGAAGCGGCGATCACGCGCTGCACGCCCGATATCGTCGGCGGCAGCACGCGCACCTGATGACGGCCGCCGCCGGCTGCAGCATCGTAATCGTAACGCAGATTGAGCCTGATGTCGTAGAGCATGCCCGCCTTTATCCGAACCCGTCCCCTACCCGAAATAGGCTTTGGCGAGGCTGTTGTAGAGGCCGCCGATCTCGTTGGCGAGATCGGCCAGGGCCTGCGCCGTCATGTCCGAGGGCTCCTTGATGGCGATTGCCGTGTTGAGCTGCAGGATCTTTTTCGCCGCCGGCGACATTTGCCCCTCGCCGCCGACAGCAGGCAACAGCGCGATTTCCGCCTTCAGCCGCTCGAGCTGGAACAGGATGGAGCGCGGGTTGAGCGGATCCAGCACCAGGAGGTCGACCACCGTACTTCGGCCGGCCTGCACCGGATACTGCCGCCGATGGGTCATGACGCTGTCGCCGATCTCCAGCATCATGTCGAGCGCCCCGTCCGGTGCCGCAGTCCTGGTCAACCGGGCGAGCGTGCGGGCGATCTGGATGCCGCGTTCCAACCGCCGGCCGATCTCCAGGAAGCGCCAGCCGGTGAAGCGGTACATATTCTCATGCAGCAGGCCGGAAAACCCGGCTAGCTTGCGCAGGATGACCGTCATCGCCCGCGTCGCATCATCGCCCGGCGCCACCGTTGTCGCGAATTGATGAATGGTCTTCGACAGATCCTTCAGCGCCAGCCAGCCATCGGGCGAGAAGCGGTCGCGAATCTGTCCGGCGCTGTAGACGGCGCTGTCCAAGGTGCCGATCAGCCCCGGCGGGATCGCGGTTTCGACGTCTGTGCCGAACGGTTCGAGATAGTCTCTGATATCGGCAAGCAGCGGCATATCCGGGTCGGAGGCCTCGGCCAGCCGCACGTGATAGGCGCGCAGGATGCGCACCGTGTCTTCCGATCGCTCGATATAGCGGCCGAGCCATGTCAGGTTTTCCGCCGCGCGGCTGGGCAGGCTGCCCGGCAAGGTACGGGTGAAGCTGTCATGCTCCTGCGGCAGCAGCGTCTCGCGCTCCACCGGTCTGTCGCTGACCACCCAAACATCCGCCGCCTGGCCGCCGCGCTGCATGGCGATGGCCGTCGGGTCGAGCGAAAAGCCGACGCGGGCAAAACCGCCGGGCATCACCGTCCAGCCTTCCGGCGTTCGCGCCAGATAGACGCGCAGGGCTGCTGGCCGCGGCTCCAGCCAGCCGCCGACATAGACCGGCGTGGTCGAAAGCGTCACCGCTTCCTGTCCGACAAAGTCGCCGCCGTTCTGCTCGATCAGAGCTATCAGTTCGGCCCGCTCCCCGGCAACCAGCGCCGAGCCAAGCCTGGTGCAATCGTCATCCTCGAAGGCAAGCCGTGTCGACAGCGCCGGGCCGATCACCATGCGGTCGAAGTTAGCCAGCACATGGTCACGTTCTGCGTCCCGCCCGCACCACCATGTCGCGACGCTCGGCAGCAGAAGCTCCTCGTTGCGCAATTCGCGCGAAATCTTCGGCAGGAAGGCGAACAGCGCCCGCGTCTCCATCAGCCCGGAGCCGAGCGCGTTGACGGCTGAAACAGCTCCCCGGCGGATCGCCTCGACCAGCCCTGGCGTGCCGATCTGCGAATCCGGCCGCAACTCCAGCGGATCGGCGAAGGCGGCGTCGAGCCGTCGCCAAAGCACGCTGACCGGCATCAACCCCGAAACGGTGCGCACCATAAGCCGGCCGCCGGAGACGGTCAGATCCTCGCCTTCGAGCAGCATGATGCCGAGATAGCGGGCGATATAGGCATGCTCGTAATAGGTTTCGTTGAGCGGCCCCGGCGTCAGGATGGCGACACGGCCGCCTGATACTTTGGCCATGCCGTTCAGCGCGTCGCGAAAGCGACGGAAGAAGCCGGCAAGGCGGTGCACATGCATCTCGCCATAGATGTCGGACAGCGCGCGCGTGGTGGCGACGCGGTTTTCCAGCGCAAAGCCGGCACCCGACGGCGCCTGCGTGCGGTCACCCAGCACCCACCAGCGGCCGTCCGGTCCACGGCCGAGCTCGAAAGCGCAGAAATGCAGGAAATGGCCGCTGGCCGGTCCGGTGCCGACGACGGGGCGCAAATATTCCGGGCTGGCCGCGATCAGCCCCGCCGGCAGGATGCCCTTCTCGACCAGGCGGTTCGGCCCGTAGATATCGGCAATCGTTTCCTCGAACAGCTCGGCCCGCTGAACCAGGCCGGCACTGATCGCGGCCCATTCCTGCTCCTCGATCAGCAGCGGCACATGCGCCAGCGGCCATTCGCGCTCATTGGCGCCGGCCTTGTCGTAGACGCGGTAATAGACGCCGGCGTCGCGCAGATACTGGTCGGCGCGGGCGAAGCGCTGGGCGAGCTTTTCGGGCCCCAGTTCTTCCAGTGCCTCGATGAACTCCTTCCAGACCGGGCGGGGATTGCCTGATGCATCGACCATCTCGTCGACGACGCCGTCGATCGGCTGGTAGTGCTCCAGCAGGTTATGCGGCCTGCCGCGTATTTTCTTGTGATTCCCCTTTGCCATGGCTGATCAGAGTCTTGCAGGCCGCCGCAGGTCAAGGGTCATCGGGAAATCCTCAGAGGCTTGTTCGTCGCGCAACACGTGGCCGGACGGCGTATGGCCACGCGGCTCGAAGCGGGCGAGCCGCCGCGCCTCCGCTTCGTTGCCGTTGACCGGAAAAGTGTCGTAGCTGCGCCCGCCGGGATGCGCGACATGGTAGACGCAGCCGCCGACCGCCCGGCCCGACCAGCGATCGTAGATGTCGAAGACCAGCGGCGTGTTGACCGGCAGCGCCGGATGCAGACCCGATGCCGGCTGCCAGGCCTTGAAGCGAACCCCTGCCACCGCAATCTCCCTGGTGTCGGTCACCTTCATCGGCACGATGCGGCCGTTGCAGACGACGGCGTGACGCTCCGGGTTGAGCCCTTCAGTCTTCACCTGCAGCCGCTCGACCGAGGAATCGACGAAGCGCACCGTTCCGCCGATCGCGCCCTGCTCGCCCATGACATGCCACGGCTCCAGCGCTTGCCGCAGTTCCAGCTTGATGCCGGCATGCTGGACCTCGCCGCAGAACGGGAAGCGGAATTCGAGCTGCGCGTCGAACCATTCGGGACGGAATTCAAAGCCGTTCAGCTTGAGGTCGTCCAGCACGTCGAGAAAGTCAGCCCAGACATAGTGCGGCAGCATGAAACGGTCATGCAGCGACGTGCCCCAGCGCACGAAGCGGCCATCGAGCGGGTTCTTCCAGGCGCGGGCGATAATGGCGCGCACCAGCAATTGCTGCGCGAGGCTCATGCGCGCATTGGGCGGCATTTCGAAGCCGCGGAACTCGACCAGCCCCAACCGGCCGGTCGGCCCGTCCGGCGAAAACAGCTTGTCGATGCAGATTTCCGAGCGGTGGGTGTTCCCCGTCACGTCGGTCAGAAGATTTCGGAACAGCCGGTCGACCAACCACGGCAGCGGGGCCTGACCCTTGTCCGGATGCGGCACCTGCGCCATCGCGATCTCGAGCTCATAAAGTGAATCGTGGCGCGCCTCGTCGAAACGCGGCGCCTGGCTGGTCGGGCCGATGAACAGGCCTGAGAACAGATAGGACAGCGACGGACGGCGCTGCCATTGCAGCACCAGGCTCTTCAGCAAGTCGGGGCGGCGCAGGAACGGACTGTCGTTAGGCGCCGCGCCGCCGACGACGACATGGTTGCCGCCGCCGGTGCCGGTATGGCGACCGTCGATCATGAACTTGTCGGCGCCGAGCCGCGTCTGCCGCGCCTCCTCGTAGATCGCTGTGGTCGTCGCCACGCAGTCCTGCCAGTTCGCTGCCGGATGGATGTTCACTTCGATGACGCCGGGGTCGGGAGCCACGCGGATGACGTTGAGGCGCGGATCGTGCGGCGGGCCGTAGCCCTCGATATGCACCGGCAGGCCGATAGCCTTTGCCGCGTTCTCGGCCGCCGCGACCAGTTCGAGGTAGTCTTCCACCGCCTCGACTGGCGGCATGAACACGCAAAGCCGTCCGTCGCGCGGCTCGACCGACAGCGCGGTGCGCACCGCGCCGCCGATCTCGGTGATCTCCTGTTCGACACGGTCCTGCTGGCCGGTCGCGGCGGTGAAGGACACCGCCTGCTGGCGGCGCGCCATTTCGTCGGCGCCTTCAAGTTCGGCCGGTGCAGCCTCCGGCAAGGGAGCGGCTTCAGGCAAAATAGCCTCGCGCGCCGGCAATGGCCCGCGCGGCAGGGAAGGATCGACCGGCACGATGTAGGGGAACTGCGCCGGCGGCACATAGGGAAGCGTGCCCAGCGGCAGGCGGTAGCCGACCGGTGAATCGCCCGGCACCAGAAACAGCCTGCCGCGCCGCGTTTTCCATTTCTCCGAACGCCAGCGCGGTCCCGACGCCTGGCTGTTCCAGCGCTGCACAGGCAGCACGTAGCCCGACGGCTTGGTCAGGCCGCGTTCGAACACCCGCGCCATGCGGCTGCGCTCCTCGGGGTCGTCCAGCTTCGAATTGGACGGATCGACATTCTCCGGCAACTTGCCTTCCTTGAGCAGCCACTCGGCCGGGTCCTCATAGGCTTCGCTGACCATGGTCCTGTCGATGCCGAGTTCATCGGCAATCGCCGTCAGCAGGCTTTCAGCCTGCTTCGGTCCGACATCTGCTTCGCCTGCTTCATCTGCTTCGCTGTTTTCCCGTGCGATCAGCGATGGGTCGCTCCACACCGGCTCGCCGTCGGCGCGCCAGTACAGCGAGAAGGTCCAGCGCGGCAGGCTTTCGCCCGGATACCACTTGCCCTGCCCGTAGTGCAGGAAGCCGCCGGGCGCGAAACGCTCACGCAGCCGGCGGATCAGCGCATCGGCCTTTTCGCGTTTTGTCGGGCCGACGGCGGCGGTGTTCCACTCCTCCGCCTCGAAATCGTCGATCGACACGAAGGTCGGCTCGCCACCCATGGTCAGCCGCACGTCCCCGGCTTCCAGCGCGGCGTCAACCTGGTTGCCCAGCGCATCGAGCGCCTGCCAGCTTTCGTCGGAGAACGGCTTGGTGATGCGTGGATGCTCGGCGATGCGGTCGACCCGCATGTCGAAGCCGAACTCGACATTGGCGAAGCTGGCCATGCCGGAAATGGGCGCGGCGTTGCGGAAATGCGGCGTGGCCGCCAGCGGCACATGGCTTTCGCCGGTGAGCAATCCGGAGGTCGGGTCGAAGCCGATCCAGCCGGCGCCCGGCAGGTAGACCTCGCACCAGGCATGGAGATCGGTGAAGTCGATCGCCGTGCCGGGCGGTCCGTCAAGCGCGACGAGGTCGGGCTTCAGCTGGATCAGGTAGCCGGAAACAAAGCGCGCGGCGATGCCGAGGTGCCTCAGAATCTGCACCAGCAGCCAGCTCGTATCGCGGCACGAGCCTTTCTTGGCGGCCAGCGTTTCCTCCGGCGAGAAGACGCCGGTTTCCATGCGCACGATGTAGGCGATTTCGCGCTGCAGGCGCGCATTCAGGTCGACGACGAAATTGACGGTGTTGGTAGGACTGCGATCGATGGTTTGCAGGAACGCCGACAGCAGCGGTCCAGCCGGTTCCGGCGTCCGGTAGATGGCGAGATCGTCGCTGATCTCTTCCGGGTATTCAAACGGAAAGGTCTCGGCCGACGGCTCGACGAAGAAATCGAACGGATTATAGACCGTCATGTCGGCGACGAGGTCGACCTCGATCTTCAGTTCCGTCACCGGTTCCGGAAACACGAAGCGCGCCAGGAAATTGCCGTAGGGATCCTGCTGCAGATTGACGAAGTGGTTCGCCGGCCCGACCTTCAACGAATGGCTGAGCACCTTGGTGCGGGAATGCGGCGCCGGCTGCAGCCTGATGACCTGAGGGCCGAGAACAACCGGCCGGTCATATTTGTAATGGGTCAGGTGGTAGACAGCTGCCAGAATTGCCATGGGGCCTCGAAAGTCGGCGTTTCAAACGAATTCGCCGAACCCTGACACAAATGCTGGCCATTCTCCAAGCAGAGATGTTGCGTTGCACCTAATTTAAGCAGCGTTGCCGGCCTAGGGGTCGCTTAGAAAAACGCCTGCAATCCCGTCTGCGCCCGCCCGAGGATCAGCGCATGCACGTCATGCGTGCCCTCATAGGTGTTGACTGTCTCCAGGTTCTGCGCGTGGCGCATGACATGGTAGCCGATCTGGATGCCGTTGCCGCCATGCATGTCACGGGCCTGGCGGGCAATGTCGAGCGCCTTGCCGCAATTGTTGCGCTTGACGATCGAGATCATCTCCGGCGCCATTTTGCCTTCATCCATCAGCCGCCCGACCCGCAAGCTGCCCTGCAACCCAAGCGCGATCTCGGTCTGCATGTCGGCGAGCTTCTTCTGGAACAGCTGCGTGCCGGCCAGCGGCTTGCCGAACTGCTTGCGGTCGAGGCCATATTGGCGTGCCCGGTGCCAGCAATCTTCGGCCGCGCCCATCGCGCCCCATGAGATACCGTAACGCGCCCGGTTGAGGCAGCCGAACGGCCCCTTCAAGCCCGAGACATTGGGCAGCAACGCATCTTCGCCGACCTCGACGCCTTCCATCACCACTTCGCCGGTGATCGAGGCTCGCAGCGACAGCTTGCCGCCGATCTTCGGCGCCGACAGCCCCTTCATGCCTTTTTCCAGGACGAATCCGCGAATCTCGTTGTCATGCGCGGCCGATTTCGCCCAGACGACAAACACGTCGGCGATCGGCGCGTTGGAAATCCACATTTTCGAGCCGGAGAGCTTGTAGCCGTTCGCCGTCTTCTCCGCCCGCGTCTTCATGCCGCCGGGGTCGGACCCGGCATCCGGCTCGGTCAGGCCGAAGCAGCCGATCCATTCGCCTGACGCCAGCCTCGGCAGGTATTTTTTGCGCTGCGCCTCCGAGCCATAGGCATGGATCGGATACATCACCAGCGACGACTGCACGCTCATCATCGAGCGATAGCCAGAGTCGATGCGCTCGACCTCGCGCGCCACCAGCCCATAGGTGACGTAGTTGGCGCCGAGCCCGCCATATTCTTCCGGGATGGTAATGCCGAGCAGACCCGCCTCGCCCATCTCGCGAAAGATCCCGGCATCGGTCTTTTCCTCGAGATAGGCTTCCTCGATTCTGGGGGCGAGCTTGTCGGCGGCGAATGCCGCTGCGCCGTCGCGCACCATCCGTTCGTCTTCCGAAAGCTGGTTCTCGATCAGGAAAGGATCATCCCAGACGAATGCATTCTTGTCAGCGGCCATGGCCTCGGTCTCCCAAACTCTTGCACGTCGCCCAAAGCTTGCCCTCGGGCCTGACCCGAGGGTGTTCGGCGGTCTTGGATAACGGCATGCAAATCTGAATGCTGGCTTATCGGCTTCCAGCTCGAAAAAATCAAACGAAATTGCTTCGGCGATTAATGAGCGTTAGTAATTGATCATGAACGTGCAGCGCCGCCTTTTGCCTGGTATCAGCGCCCTTGCCGCCTTCGAGGCGGTGGCCCGGTTGGGCAGCTTCACCGCCGCCGCGCAGGAGCTTGATCTCACCCAGGGCGCCGTTAGCCGGCAGATCAAGCTTCTGGAGGACCAGTTCGGCCGCCGGCTGTTCGATCGCAACAGCCGCAATGTCAGACTGTCCGTGGCAGGTGAGATTTATGCCGAAGCGGTGCGCGCCGCCCTTGGCCAGCTGCGCGATGCAGCGCTGGGATTGATGAGCAATCGGCATAGTGGCATCTTGAACCTGGCCATCCTGCCGACCTTCGGCACGCGCTGGCTGATGCCGCTCATCCCGGATTTCGTTGAAAACAACCCCGACATCACCATCAATTTCGTCACTCGCATCGGCCGCTTCGACTTCGCCCGCGAACGGCTCGATGCCGCCATCCATTTCGGCCTGCCCGACTGGCCGGATGCCGACTCGACGCTGCTGATGCGCGAGACGGTGGTGCCAGTGGTCTCGCCCGAATTTCTGGCCGGCCGGGATCTTGCCACACCTGCCGATATCGGCCGCCTGCCGCTGTTGCATATGGCGACGCGGCCCGGCGCATGGACCGAGTGGTTCGAGCATCAGGGTTTGAGCGCACCGACCGGACCGGGCATGCAGTTCGAGCAATTCGGCACCGCCGCCCAGGCCTGCATGGCCGGGCTCGGCGTGGCGCTGCTGCCGCAGGTGCTCATATCAGGCGAATTGCAGCGCGGCCAGTTGGTGCCGGCACCAGGCCGGCCGATGCAAAGCCGCAGCGCCTATTATCTCGTCGTGCCGCACGACAAGCGCGGCCATCCGCCGGTCGCCAGTTTTCGCGACTGGCTGCTGGGTCATGTGCCGCCGGAGAAATAGCTACTTACGCTTCAACGCATCGGCCAATGCGGCGCCGAATGCGCCCTGTTGCGCCGGCCGCTCCGGCTGGCGCTGCGGCGCCGGCGTGCGCGGCACCGGTCTGTTGCCGTTGTCGCGCGGCTTCGGTGTACCGCCGTCACCATCCTTGCGCATCGAAAGGCCGATGCGCTTGCGCTTGATGTCGACGTCGACGACGCGCACCTTGACCACGTCGCCGGCTTTCACCACCTCATGCGCGTCCTTGACGAAACGGTCGGCCAGTTGCGACACGTGCACAAGTCCGTCCTGGTGCACGCCGATATCGACGAAGGCGCCGAACGCGGCGACATTGGTGACGGTGCCTTCCAGCAGCATCCCCGGTTTCAAATCCTTGATGTCTTCGACGCCGTCGGCGAAGGTCGCGGTCTTGAAGCCGGGGCGCGGGTCGCGGCCGGGCTTTTCCAGTTCCGCCAGTATGTCTCGCACCGTCGGCAGGCCGAACCGCTCGTCGACGAAGACACGCGGATCGAGCGCCTTGAGAGCGGCACTGTCGCCCATCAGCGAGCGGAGGTCGCGCCCGCAGGCAGCGACGATCTTTTTCGCCACGCCATAGGCTTCCGGATGCACGGCCGAGGCATCGAGCGGTTCGGTGCC
The DNA here is from genome assembly GCF_055901575.1 of Mesorhizobium sp. WSM4842. NCBI lineage: Bacteria > Pseudomonadati > Pseudomonadota > Alphaproteobacteria > Hyphomicrobiales > Phyllobacteriaceae > Mesorhizobium > Mesorhizobium sp. WSM4842. The sequence continues at coordinate 2,233,001 of NZ_CM148372.1, read as the reverse complement.
GTTGGGAATGCGCAGGAAGCCGGCGCATTGCTCGAACGCGCGGGGTCCGAGCCTCGCCACCTTCAACAGGTCACGGCGGCTGGCGAAGGGGCCCGCCGCGTCACGGTGCGCAATGATCGCCTCGGCCAGCGAGGCGCCGAGACCCGAAACCCGCGCCAGAAGCGGCGCCGAGGCGGTGTTGAGGTCGACGCCGACGGCATTGACCGCGTCCTCGACCACCGCTTCCAGCGACCGGCCGAGCCGATACTGGTCGACGTCATGCTGATACTGGCCGACGCCAATCGACTTCGGCTCGATCTTGACCAGTTCGGCGAGCGGATCCTGCAGCCGCCGCGCGATCGACACCGCGCCGCGCAGCGACACGTCGAGGCCGGGAAATTCCGCCGCCGCCGTTGCCGAGGCGGAATAGACCGAGGCACCCGCCTCGCTGACGATCACCTTGAGCGGCTTCGGTCCGGACTCGGCAGGCATGTCGAACAGCATGTCGGCCACCAGCCTTTCCGTCTCGCGGCTGCCGGTGCCGTTGCCGATGGAAATCAACTCGACCTTATGCAGGCGGATGAGCTTCGCGAGTTCGGCTTGCGTGCCGCGCACATCGTTCTTCGGCGGAAACGGATAGACTGTCGTCGTCGCCAGCAGCTTGCCGGTGCCGTCCACCACCGCCACCTTGACGCCGGTGCGGATGCCGGGGTCGAGCCCCATCGTGGCGCGCGAGCCGGCCGGTGCGGCGAGCAGCAAATCCTTCAGATTGCGGGCGAAGACGTGGATCGCCTCCTGCTCGGCCCGCTCGCGCAGATCCCGCATCAAATCGAGCGTCAGGTGCAGCGACAGCTTTATGCGCCAGGTCCAGCCGGCCACCTCCATCAACCAGCGATCGCCCGGCAACTGGCGGCCGATGGCATAGGCGTCGGCAATCATCCGTTCGACCGGCTTCACCGGAGACGCGTCGCCTGCATCGACCTCGATGTCGAGCGACAGCACCTCTTCGTTGCGGCCGCGCAACATCGCCAGCGCGCGATGGCTCGGCACGTTGGCCCAGCGCTCGACATGGTCGAAATAGTCGGAGAATTTCGCGCCGGCTTCCTGCTTGCCGTCGACGACGCGCGACCGCATGAAGGCCCGTTCCTTCATGTAGGTCCGCAGTTTGCCGACCAGATCGGCATTCTCGGCGAACTGCTCGGACAGGATGTCGCGCGCGCCCTCGAGCGCCGCCTTGCCGTCGGCCACCTCTTCACTGATGTAGGCCAGCGCCAGTTCGGCGGGCACCGCCGCGCGGTCGGCAAGGATAGCGTCTGCCAGCGGTCCCAAGCCACGCTCGCGCGCGATCTCCGCCTTGGTCCGGCGCTTCGGCTTGTAGGGCAGATAGATGTCTTCGAGTTCCGCCTTAGTGACGGCCGCTGCGATCTTGGTTTCAAGCTCTTCGGTCAGCTTGCCCTGCTCGCGGATCGAACCGAGAATGGTGTCGCGGCGCGCGTCGAGTTCGCGCAGATAGGCGAGCCGTTCGGCAAGCAGGCGCAACTGCGTGTCGTCCAGGCCGCCGGTGACTTCCTTGCGGTAGCGCGCCACGAACGGCACCGTCGCACCTTCGTCCAGCAGCCCGATCGCCGCCGCGGCCTGTTCGGGCCGGGCAGTGATCTCGGCTGCGATGATTGCTGCGATGCGCTCGGATGCCATGTCGTTCCTGCTGTCCTGTCGAAAAGAGCGGCGACCATAAGCTCAGAGCGTCGCTCCGCCAACCGCGGCGTCTTCAACCGCCCAATAGCTCCACAGGAAAGCTGCCATCGCGGTCAGCCTGGATCGGCTCAGACCATCCGGGTCAGTGCCTCGAAGAAAGCAATCATGTCGAGATCGAGCGGCTCGTCGACCGGCTCCGGCTGCGACGACATCTTGGCGATGACGACCTCGGCCGTCGGATTGACATAGAGCCACTGGCCGTGGATGCCAATGCCGCAGAAGGCGCCGCTTGCCGCACCCGTCTGGTACCATTTGTTGCGGTAGCGGCCTTTCGGGAAGAGGAATGCCATCGTGCCACGCTGCCAGGCCTCGGTGTCTCCGCCTGTGCTGACAGTGTCGCGCACCCAGGCTTCCGGCACGATGCGCCGGCCATTGGCCATGCCGCCCTGCCGCATCATCTCGCCGACACGCACCAGATCGCGCGGCGTCACCGAAATACCGCCGGCCGTGCGCGCGGTGCCTTCCCTGTCGACCGATACCGACGCTTCGTTCGTTGCACCAAGCGGCAGCCACAATTTCTCGCGCATCAGCTCGGCGAAGCGCTGGCCAGATGCTCGCTCGAGCAGGATACCGAGCAGGTCGGAATTGGGCGAGCGGTAGCGATAGGTCCAGCCATGCGGCTCGGCAAGGCGCTGCAGCGTCAGGATGAAGTCGGTCAGGCTTTCGCTGCCGCCGCCCGGATTCCACAGCGTCGCGCGGCGATAGCGGGCAAAGGCGCTTTCCGGTTCGAGATAGGCTTCTTCGAAGTCAAGGCTGACGGTCATGTCGAGCACATGCCGCACGCTGGCATCGCCATAGGCCGAGCCGGCAGCTTCCGGCAGATAGCGGGTCACCGGAGCCTGCGGATCAAAAGTCCCCTCGCCTTCCAATATGCCGGCCAGAATGGCGGTCAGCGACTTGCTGATCGAGAAGATGATGTGGCGGGCGCCGAACTCCATATGCGGTGCGAACCAGTCGCCGACGATATTGCCGGCTTTCATGATCGTCAGCGCGTCGGTGTCGGAACGCGTGAGAAAGGCCGCAACGGTCTCCGGCCCGCCGGCCAGCGCGACCTTTTCGTCAAGCAGCCCACCGAAATCCTGAACCGGTATTTCGCCACCGCCCGGCACGGCTGCCACGCGTGCGCTTGGCACCAATTCTCCGACATTCTGGAACGACCACCGGCTGAACGGGCTTTCGCGCCAGTTGCCGAGCAGCACCTGGTTGCGGGCAAAGCCATGTCTGGTCTCGAACGCGGTCTTGCCGGTCATGGTGTTTCCTCTCGATTTTTTTAGGAAGTTAGAGACTGTTTCGAAATTCGCTCTGGCGAGTCATATGGTGGTGGTTTCGAGAACCGGCGCGCAGCGGACATTTGGGTCCGTGAGCACCGGAAGCGCAGAAAACGCCATCAGATGGCCGCCAGAGTAGAGTTTCCAAACAGTCTCTTAGGCCAGCGCGGCAGCGATCGCGTGGACGGCTTTCATCGTCGCCACCGAATAGGCGATGCTGGTGAAATCCGGATAGCTCGAAAGCTTCACCACGACCATTCTCGTGTTCCAGTCGATATGGATCAGCTGCCCGAACACGCCCCGGCACATAAGCGCGCGCGAACGCGGGTCCTCGATCCAGAACTGGTTGCGGTAGCTGCCTTCCGGCAGGCTGGGATTGAAGTCGGGCCCATGCCTGCCGGTGCGCGTTGCCTCGATCCAGTCGGCCGGCACCACGCCGCCGCCATTGTCGAGGATCAGCTGGCCGAAACGGCCATAGTCGCGCAGCGTGGCGTTGAAACCGCCGTCGGCGATGGCGTAGCCGGCGCTGTCGACGGTGAAGCAGGCGCTTTCATCCGCCCCGAGCTTTTGCCAGAGTTCCTCCGAAACCAGCTGCGCCAGCCGCTTGCCGGTTATTCGCTCCATGATGAAGGCGAGCACGTCGGTCTCGATCGAACGGTATTCGAAGGCAGCACCATGCGGCCGGCTTGTCTCCTTGAGTCGCAGGATCAATTCGAACATATGCGACGGCCACTCGAAGGCCGGATCGCTGTCCGGCGGCACCGGTTTCCAGCCGCTGGCGACATCGACCTGGCCGATGTCGGAATAGCGGTCGGTGTATTCCTCGGAAAAGCGCACGCCGGTCGTCATGTCGAGCACATGCTGCACGCTTGCGCCGGCCCAGCCGGTGGCGCCGAGTTCCGGCAGATAGGTCGTCACCGGCAGGGCCGGATCGATCAGGCCGCGCCCGGCCAGTATGCCGAATACCGAGCCCGTGACCGATTTCGCCATCGACTGCGACAAATGCAGCGTGCGCTCGCTCATGCCGTTGCAATAGCGCTCATAGGCGATCTTACCGTCCTTGAGCACGAGAAGGCCGTCCGTGTAGGTTTCGTCCAGCAGCCCGGCCAGCGTCGTCGGCTGGCCTGTGCTGTCGCTCACCGGCAGCGCGTCAAGATCGACCTCGGTCCGCTCGAACCGGCGGCGATGGCCATTGCCGCGCCAGACTTCGACGGTCGGCAGAATTTCGCGGATGTCCTGGAACGCCCAGCGGTTCCATGGCGGCCGGTCCCAGTCGAGCTTCGGCGGCACCATCTTGGGCGGCGAGCCCTGCATGATCGGCGGCACCGGTTCACTGTTACGGTAGGAGGTCATTGCATGCTCCGGGAAGTGTCGTCCCGCGGTGTCCCGACGGTTTTGCTTTCAGTGCGGTCGTGCCGTCCGTCATAGTTTCGGCCGACGCGTCTTTTCTCCGTACCAGCCACCAACTGCTTTCTCATAGGCCATGCCGGCGCGAAACACATCTTCGTCGCTATAGGTGCGGCCGACGATCTGGATACCGGTCGGCACGCCGTTCTTTGCGTGGCCGGATGGAACCGACAGCACCGGACAGCGGCTCATCGTGTTGAACGGCGTCGTCATCACCCAGCCCAGCGAGGGATTGACCAGCTTGCCGTTGATCCTGATCTCGTCTTTCGATTGGTCATAGTCGGCCGGCACTGACGGCAGAGCCGTGGTCGGGCAGATCAGCACATTGTAGTTTTCGAGCAGCGGCCCAAGCGTCATGTACATGCGGCCAGCCACCTCCAGGCTGCCGACGAAATCGGTCGCCTTGGATACTGCTCCCTCCTCGGCGAACTTGCGGGCGTAGGTCGTCATCTCGTCGGCATGGTCGGGCAGCAGTTTCGACAGGAACGCACCGAACAAATGGTTCAGATAGGCGAGCCCGGCCTCCAGGACCTCCGGTCCCCAGCCGAGATCGACCTCCTCGACCTCGGCACCCAGCGAGCGGAACACGTCGAGCGCTTTCTTCGTGTTCTTCACCACTTCCGGATCGACCTCGAAGCAGCCGAGATCCATCGAATAGGCGATCTTCCAGCCCTTGATCGGCTTGAACCTGGTCGACAGCGTCAGCTTCGGCCGGAGCGACGCTATATCCAGCGGACTGGGACCGGTCATGACGTTCTGTAGCAGGATCGCATCCTCCACCGTGCGTGCCAGCGGCCCGGTGTGGCAGTAGAAGTCGAGATTGAAGGGTGGGTCGTCCGGGTTGCGGCCATAGGGCGGCTTGTAGCCGACGACACCGCAGGCCGATGCCGGGATGCGGATCGAGCCGCCGATGTCGGAGCCTGTGGCGATCGACGACGTGCCGGAGGCGAGCGAGGCACCCGAGCCGCCCGACGAGCCTCCGGGCGTGAACTTGGGATTCCACGGATTGCGGGTGACACCCCATAACCTGGACCATGTGTAGGTCGCGCAGGAGAACTCCGGCGTCGCCGTGCGTGCATGGACGATGCCGCCCGCCTCGATGACGCGTTCGTTTATGGTCGAGCTGGCGTCGGCAACGAAATCCCTGGTGATCAGCGAGCCACCGGTGGTCGGCTTGCCCTTGATGTAGCTCTCGTCCTTGATGCCGATGGGCAGGCCCTCGAGCGGGCCTGTCTTCTTGCCCTTGGCGTATTTCGCCTCGGCTTTTTTGGCCAGCGCCATCGCCTCGTCGAAATGCGTGTTGGTGAAAGCGTTGACCGTGTCCTTCGTTGCCTCGGCCTGGCTGATGACCGCTTCCATCAGCTCGACCGGTGAGAGCTTCTTTGCCTTGAAGCGCTTCAGCGCTTCGCTTGCCGGCATGTAGCAAAGATCGAGATCGGACATGGCAGGCGCACTCCAGGCGCGTCGGACGACAGCCGACGTTGGATCTTGTCGAAGGCATTCCCTTGATGGATTCAAACAGGACCCGGCAGCCATGGCTGCCGGGTCAATGGTACTGCGATCACTTCTGCAGTTCGGTCCAGATCCTGGTGTAGAGTGCCTGCACGTCGGGCGCGCAGGTCAGCATGAACGTGCCCTTGTCGGCGAACTCGGCGGGGATGTTGACCTCCGGCGCCGTTTTCATGTCCTCAGGCATGAAGGCTTCCGATCCCTTGATGCCGTTGGCGTAGCGCGCGAAAGACGAGATCATCGCGGCGTTCTCGGGATCCATGACGAAGTTCTGGAACAGCTTGGCGTTTTCGACGTTCTTGGCGTCCTTCAGCACCGCGAGATTGTCCATAAAGATCGGATAGCCCTCCTTCGGATAGCCATAGACGATATCCTTGTTCTGCAGGCGGGAGCGAAACGACGCGCCGTTCCAGTCGACGCTGGCGGCGAAGTCGCCCTTGGCGAACTTCTCGACCGTGCCGTAGTCCATGGAGATCCATTTCGGCTTGGCCGCCACCAGCGCATCGCGCACCTTCTTCAGCACCTCCTTGTCGCCGGTGCACGGCTCGCCGCCGACATATCTGATGGCGAGATGCATGACGTCGGCCATTTCGGGAACGACGTTGATCTTGCCGACCAGTTCCGGCGGCGGATCCAAGAAGATGGCCGAGGTGTTGGGATCGCCCTTGTAGACTGAGGTGTTGACCGTGACGCCAGTCGTGCCCCACTGCCACGGCACGGTGTATTTGCGGCCCGGATCGAAGGGAACATCGACCCATTTCGGATCCATGTTCTTGAAGTTCTCCATCTTGTTCGGCTCTGTCTCCAGGAGCAGCCCTTCCTGGATCCAGATCGGCACGAAGCTCGCCGAGGGCACCACGACATCGAAGCCGCTGCCGCCCTGCCTGATCTTGGCCAGCGCGGTGTCGTTGGAATCGTAGTCGGTGACGGTCACCTTGACCTTGTATTTTTCCTCAAATTTCTTGATGAGGTCGGGGCTGGTGTAGTTGCCCCAATTGTAGATGTTGAGTTCGCCATCGGCGCGGGCGAGACCCGCCGAGGCGAACAGCGCGGCGCTGAGTGCCGTCGCAGTCAGTTTCCACTTCATCGTTTCTCCTGTCACTCCTGATCCTTTTTCCTGCTGATGAAAAAGAAGACGGTGACGATCAATATCGAGATCAGCAGGAACACCGTCGAAATCGCGTTGATTTCCGGCGTGATAACGCGCCGGAATTGGCCGAGCATGTAAGTCGGCAATGTATCCTGGCCGCCGGACTTGACGAACTCCGTGATGACGACGTCGTCCAGCGAGATGACGAAGGCCAGCATCAGCCCGGCAAGGATGCCTGGCCAGAGCAGCGGAAAGGTGACGCGCCGAAAAGCCTTCCAGGGTGTCGCGTAGAGGTCGGCCGCCGCGATCTCCAACGACAGGTCCATGTTCTCGAGCCGCGCCCGGATCGGCAGATAGGCAAAGGGAATGCAAAAGGCCGTATGCGCGGCCATCAGGTAGCCCAGCCCCGAATAGCCGGTCCAGATCTTGATGCGCGAAAAGAAGATCAGCAGCGCCACCGCAGTGACGATTTCCGGCACCATCAGCGGCTGGTTGATGAAGGCGTATTTGAAGCCGAGGCCGGGATATGGCTTCGTCCGGGTCGTGGCGAGTGCAGCCATGGTGGCGACGATCGTGGCAATAGTCGCGGCGACCGAGGCGATCTGCAGCGACCGGATCGAGGCATCGACGACCTGGTCGTTGTTCCAGGCCTGGTAGAACCAGCGCAGCGACACGCCTTCCCAGATCGCGATCGAATTGCCGGCGTTGAAGGCATAGACGACAACCGTGACGATCGGCAGGTACAGCGCGAAAAAGCAGATCATCGCGATGGTCGTGAAGCCGGTCTGCCGGCGAATGTCGAAGCGGCTAGCCATGCGCGCCGTCCTGGCGCCCGGCGGAGCGGACATAGAAGAGCAGCGCGACCATCACGATCGCCATCAGCGAGAGCGACAGCGCCGAGCCGAGCGGCCAGTTGCGGCCTTGCCCGAATTGCAGCTCGATCAGATTGCCGAGCATCATATTCTTCGACCCGCCGAGCACGCGCGGGGTGACATAGGCGCCCAGCGCCGGGATGAAGACCAGGATCGAGCCGGCGACGATGCCGGGCTTGACCAGCGGGATGATGACCCGCCTCAGCACCTGCAACCGGTTGGCATAGAGGTCGTAACCCGCCTCGACCAGCCGGAAGTCGATCTTTTCCATACTGGCATAGAGCGGCAGCACCATCAGCGGCAGATAGACATAGGTCATGCCGACCATCAGCGCGAAATCGGTGAACATCATCTGGATCGGCTGGCTGATGATACCGAGCTTGATCAGCACCGTGTTGACGATGCCCTCGTTGCGGATCACCTCCTGGATGGCGAAGGTGCGGATCAGCAGATTGGTCCAGAACGGGATGGTGATCAGGAACAGCCAGATGTTGCGCTGTCGCGCCGGCCGGGTGGCGATGAAATAGGCCGTCGGGAAGCCAAAGAGCAGCGTGAAGATCGTCGTCAGGAACGACAGCTTGGCCGAGCGCCAGAAGATCGACAGATGCGCGTCGGCGAAGGCCAGCGTATCGTCGAAGATGTCACGCTGCATCAGCACCGACAGCCAGCCGTCCGTGGAGAATTTCCACACCACGTCGCCGTAGGGCCCCGGCGTCAGGAATGAGTAGATCACGACGATCAGCAGAGGGCCGGTCGCCGCGAGAAAGATGATGATCAGTGCAGGCGCCGACAGCAGCCAGCGATCGCGGATTTCACGGTGTTCGGCGTCCTTGGCGACTTCTTCCGCGCTCGCCATCAATCCCTCAGCACTTGTGCGGCGTCGTTGCCGATCGAAATGCCGACCTTGTCGCCCCGCTCGAAACCGCAGCCGGCGCTGCGCGTGTTCTGCTGGCGCACGGTGAAGGCCTCGCTGCTGTCCAGTCGAACATGGATATGCGTGTCCGTGCCGAAATAGACGATGTTTTCGAACCGTGCCTGACAGGTCGCCCTTGCCGCTGGTCAGCTTGGCATGTTCCGGCCTGACCACCACGGTGGCATTGTCCTTCGGCTGGAAGCCCTCAGCCACGGTCGCGTCGATCGTCGCGCCGGATTTGAGCGTTGCGCGTGCCTTGCCGTTGCCCATGCCGGTGATGGCCGCCGTGAGAAAATTGGTTTCGCCGATAAAGTCGGCGACGAAGCGCTCCGCCGGCTTGTCATAGATATCCCAGGGCGTTCCGACCTGCAGGATCTTGCCCGACGACATCACCGCGATGCGGTCCGACATGGTCAGCGCTTCTTCCTGGTCGTGGGTGACGAAGATGAAGGTGATGCCGGTCTCGTGCTGCAGCCGCTTCAGCTCGATCTGCATCTCCTTGCGCAGCTTGAAGTCGAGCGCCGACAGCGGCTCGTCGAGCAGCAGCACTTTTGGCTGCGGCGCCAGAGCCCGCGCCAGCGCCACGCGCTGTTGCTGGCCGCCGGAAATCTGGCTGGTGCGGCGGTTGCTGAGCGCCTCCATCTTGACCAGCTTCAGCATCTCGGCGACCCGCGCCTTGACTTCGGCCTTGGGCTTGCCGAGCATTTCGAGGCCGAAGCCGATGTTCTCGGCCACCGTCATATGCGGGAACAGCGCATAGTTCTGGAACACGGTATTGACCGGCCGTTTGAACGGCGGCAGCGGTGCGATGTCCTGGCCATGCAGCAGGATCTCGCCGGCGCTCGGGAAATCGAAGCCGGCGATCAGCCGCAAAAGCGTCGTCTTCCCGCAGCCGGACGGACCAAGCAGCGTGAAGAACTCATTTTCGCGGATCGACACCGAAACCGTGTCGAGGGCGGCGACCTGTGACTCCCCGGTACCGAACACCTTGCGGACGCCACGAACTTCAATTGCACTTTTACCCGGTTGTTCCGGCACGATTACCCCAATCTTGTGTCCGCTCTTAAGGGCGAATCCAGTTCCCACTCGATTGTCAGCACACGGCGCATGGCTTGGCAAGCACACATCCGAATGTCGATTCAGAACGCAATTCCCGTGCCACCGTCAGACCTGATAAGTGACCTTGCCGCCGCAGATCGTCGTCACCGGCCGTACCGTATGCAGCGCTTCCGGTGCGGTCGCCTCGATGTCGCCTGAGAGCACCACGAGATCGGCCATAAAGCCTGATTTCAGGCGGCCCTTGCGATGCTCCATGAACTCGGCATAGGCGCCTGCCACCGTATAGCCCGCGAGCGATTCATGCAGCGAAAAACTCTGGTCGGGATCGCCGTCTGCCCATGGTTTGCGCAGCACTGCCGCCTGAATGCCCAGGATCGGATCGATCGGCGACACCGGCCAATCGGAGGCGAAGACGACGCGCGCGCCGGCATTCTTCAGCGTCCGCCAGGCATAGCTCAGCGGCCAGCGGGCGGACCCGATGCGCGACACCGTCGGCTCCAGCGGCAAGCCCATGCTGCCCGGCGGATGCGGCGGCTGCATCGAGGCAATGGCGCCAAGCTTTGCGAAGCGCGGTATGTCGGCGGCGGTGACCACCTCGATATGCTCGACCCGGTGCCGGCTGTCGCGCCTGCCATTCGCCTTTTGCGCCGCCTCATAGCCGTCGAGCACGGCGCGCACGGCGCCGTCGCCAATCGAGTGCACCGCCATCTGCAGCCCGCGCCTGTCGACGGCCACGGCAAGGTCGATGAATTGCTGCGGCGTGAACAGCGGCTCGCCCACCCAATCCGGACGGTCCGCATAGGGCTCGACCATCACCGCCGTCCATGAATCGAGCACGCCGTCGTAGAACACCTTGACCATGCCTGACGACAGCCATTCGCCAGCGTAGCGCTCAGCCATATCAGAGGCTTTGTCGAGCATGTCGAGCGTCATGAAATTCTTATAGTGGAACGGCACCTGCACGCGGCACAGCAAGCCGCCCTCGGCCTCGATCTCCGACAGGAGTTCGAGCTGGTGCAAATTGCCGTCCATGTTCTGGATCGAGGTGATGCCGTGCCTGGCACACCATTCCAGCCCGCGGCGCATGATCGCCCGGTCGGAGGCCTGCTCCGCCGGCGTCGGCTTCGGGTCCGGCTCGCCGCCGGTGGCCAGGCCGAGCCGCACGCGATCCTCGCCGGCCAGCGCGATCAGCGGCCCAAAAGCCTCGCCCTCGCGCAATTCGCCACTGGCCAGCCCGTCGTCGCCCATGACGATCTCGTTGCCGGGACCAAGCCGCTTGCCTCTAAGCAGGCCGGCCAGTTCCAGCGCCTTGGTGTTCGCCCACATTGTGTGGTGGTCGGGCGCTGCCATGACGAGGGGCCGGTCCGGCAGGATGCGGTCGAGGTGATGGCGGCTGACCCGCTCCGTCGCCGACAGGATGGTATAGTCGGCGCCTTGCGCCTGCAGGACGGATAGATCCGGCCGCTTTGCTGCATAATGGCGCACAGCATCGCAAAGCGCATCGAAACCGTGGATGCCCATCAGCTGGAGGTGATCGAGTTCGGCCGCGCCGGCGAAAAGATGCATATGCGCTTCGATGAAGCCGGGGACGACCGAGCCGCGGCCGGCATCGATGACGCGCGTGCCGGGTCCCTTGTGCTCCAGCACGGTCGCGCGATCTGCGATCGCAATGATTTCGCCGCCCTTGACGGCTATGGCTTCGGCGCGGGGAGTATCGGGATCCATTGTCAGTATGCTGGCGTTCTCGACGATCAGATCGGCCGATGGCGGCATAAGTTTCTCCCGTTTGAGCTTAGGCTAGCAGAGTCTTGGCGTCTGGCAAGCCGGCCGCTGCCACTCGCAACAGCGGTCCGGAATGCCTCTTGGCGGCGCTGAAACTCTCTGCCACAAAGCAGTCCGTCAATGACAGATGCGCAACTCGAAGAGCGAGCCGGCCGCCCAAATGAAGACTGTTTTCTCCCCTCTCCACGCCGGTCATGCCGGCAATTTCGAACTGATTTCAGGCGCCATTGTGTCGGCCTTCGAGAAGCCCTCGCGCGCCGAGTTCATCAAGGCGAGGGTGGAGAGCGAAAAGCTCGGCCCGATCCTGCCACCCGAGACCCACGACCTCGCAGCCGCCAGGAAGGTGCATACCAGCGACTACATCGATTTCCTGCCGACCGTATGGCCGCTCTGGGAAGCGTCGGGCCGAACAGGTTCGGCCATCCCCTTCACCTGGCCGACGCGCGGCTTGCGCGGCGATGTGCGCCCCCAAACCATCGATGCGCTGCTTGGCTTTTATTCCTTCGACGGCGGCGCCACCTTCGTCAAAGGCACCTGGGAGGCGATCAAGTCGTCCTATGACGTGGCGCTGACCGCGGCCGCTCTGGTCAAGGGCGGTGAGACGTCAGCCTTCGCGCTCTGCCGCCCGCCCGGCCATCACGCCGGCGCTGCCTTCATGGGCGGCTATTGCTACGTCAACAATGCCGCCGTTGCCGCGCAATGGTTCCGCGACCACGGCGCCAAACACGTCTCGATCCTCGATGTCGACTACCATCATGGGAACGGCACGCAGGAGATCTTCTACAGCCGCGGCGACGTTCAGGTGCTGAACCTGCATGGCGACCCAATGACCGAGTATCCGTTCTTCCTTGGCCATGCCGACGAGCGCGGCGCCGGCGCAGGCGAGGGCTTCAATGTCAACTATCCCCTGCCGTTCGGCACCGCATGGGATGCCTGGAATGGCTCGCTGGAAGACGCCCGCGCGAAACTTGCGGCTTACGCTCCCGATGTCGTTGTCGTCTCGCTCGGCGTCGACACGTTCGAGAAGGACCCGATCAGCAAGTTCAAGCTGAAAAGCGCCGACTATCCCAAGATTGGCCGTCGCATCGCCAAGCTCGGCCTGCCGACGCTGTTCGTCATGGAAGGCGGTTATGCCGTCGAGGAAATCGGCATCAACGCCGTCGGCGTGCTGACCGGATTCGAAGATCGGTAATGCATGTCGCCCAAAGGACTGCCCCGGGGCGTTCGACCCGAGAGAGCGGAGCGGCTTTGGGCAACGACATTCGTAAAAATCTAGGCCGTAGACTCATAGCGCGGAGCCAAAGCCGCATTGAGTTCTCGCCGTCGTGCGCAGCCGTGATACTCTCCATCAGTCGGCCCCACACGCCTGCCTTCCGCCATCGCACGAAGCGGCTGTAGCAGGTGGTGCGGGCCATAGCGCTCGGGCAGGTCGCGCCAAGGCGCACCAGATCGCAGCACCCAGAAGATGCCGTTCAGCATGCGCCGCAATGCGAGTGGTCGGATTAGTTCTGTTGGCAGCCTATGACCGAGGAAGCACATCCTGCCATTCCGGATGACGGTCGATCTGCGCTTTTGCGAACGGACAAAGCGGAATGATATTGACTCCTTCGCGTCGTGCATCCTCGACCGCCTGGCGCACCATTTGCTCGCCGACCTTGCGGCCCCGCAAGGCTGCTGGAATTTCTGTATGGTCGATGATGATCAGTCCCTCGCCGGCGCGGCTATAAGTCATCTCGGCTTCGACGCCATCGATGACCATCCGGTAGCGTCCCTTGGATGCGCCATCCTCCCGTTCAACCTTTTCGTCGGTCGATGAAGGGGCCTTCTTCGGCAGCTCGGCGTGTGGTGGCCGCACCTGCCCCGGCCGCCCTTGCAGGCACTCCAGCAGATCGCGGTCCCATCCTCCGAGATCGGCGGCGGCCTCGTAGGTCGAGACGAGAAACGCCAATAGGGTCTCGTCGCCATCGGCAGCCGACTGCACGGCATCGTAGGGCAGGATGAACTCCGACAGGCCGTCATGCCAGAACGCCGCATCCGGCCGGACCGATGCGCCTCGAAAGCCGTTCGGCGTTGGATAGGCGTAAGCGTAGAAGGCGGGATAATCGATGCCGCCGCCGCCCGGCCAGAAGCCTGCCGAGGAGACCTCGCGGTCGTAGGCCTCCTGCGTCACGTGGTCCGGCAATGCCGGAATTCCGCCCGGATGGAGAGGAGCACGCCTCCCTGAGAAGCGCGTGACGGCCAGATCGAGAGCGCCCCAGAACAGGTGAACCGGGCTGGACTTGCCGAGAAAGGAGGTCCGGAACGTCTTGAAGACCCTGTCGACCGCCATCGACGCGTGATGGAAGCGTTGAACGGCGTCGCGGTCATAGGGCCGTTCGCGATGATCCTCTCTGAACGGCACCGGGTCCGGCACTTCGTTCGGCTGGCCGTTGAAGGTCGGCGTGCCGCCGAGTTCGGAAACCAGCCGGACGAAACTGGCGTGGAATGCCGCGACCGTGGTCGGCCCGAGCGCAAAGGACGCCTTGCGGCCGTCGCCGCTCGCGCCGATCACCATGTGGTCTCGAAGGTCGAACAGGATCTCGATGCCAGGGCCGTCGGGGATCGGCGACGATGTCAGGCCGTTAGGCGTGACATAGAAGGTCGCGTTCCAGGAATGGTTGAGCCACGGGCTATGAGCCAGCCGATACTTGCCGGCGATCTGCAAATAAAGATGCAGCGCAGAGCACGTCTCGCGCCAACCGAGGTAGTCGAGGTGGGGCCACTTGTTGCTCATTTTCGCTGTCTCCATCCAGAATTCAATTGGCACGCGACATCGTTCATGTCGTCCTCGACCGCCCGAGCCGCGTCCGCGCGATCATCTTATCAGCGCCGGTCAGTCCGGAAGAGGAATGTGCTCATCCCGGTCATCGACCGGGAGATCGAAGCGCCCCTTGCCCCAGTTTTGCGCGCGCCATTCTGCTTTGGCCTCCTCGATGCGCTCCTGAGAAGACGCGACGAAATTCCACCAGATATAGCGAGGACCCGGAAGGGTCGCGCCGCCGAGAATCATCAGGCGCGCGCCTCTGTCGCCGGCCGCGACAGTGATCCTGTCGCCGGGGCGGAAGACCATCATCCGACCTGCCTCGAAATCCTGGCCGGCGATCGAGATCGAGCCTTCGACGATGTAGATGCCCCGGTCCTCGTGATCGTGCGGCATCGGCAACCGGCCTCCCGCATCGAGCTTCACGTCGGCGTAGTACGTCTCCGAGTACATTGTCGCGGGGGCCTTCTCACCATAGGCGTCCCCGAGGATCAGCCGGACCGAAACGCCGCGATCCTCGATCACCGGGAGCGCCTCCTCGCCATGATGCTCGAACATCGGTGCCATATCCTCGTGACGCTGGGGCAGCGCCAGCCAGGTCTGAATTCCGAACAGGCTGTTCGGACCGCTTCGGGCGGCCGCTGATGTACGCTCCGAATGGGTTACACCGCGCCCGGCGACCATCCAGTTCAATTCGCCGGGACGGATGATCTGGTCTGCCCCGGTGCTGTCCCGGTGATGGAAGTCGCCGCGATATAGATAGGTGACGGTGCCGAGACCGATATGCGGATGCGGCCGAACGTCAACGCCCTGTCCGGTCAGGAGCTCGGCCGGGCCGGCCTGATCGAAGAAGATGAACGGTCCGACCATCTGCCGCTTCGGCGCCGGCAGGGCGCGCCGAACCTCAAAGCCGCCGAGATCGCGAGCGCGTGGAACAATGAGAGTTTCGATCGCGTCGAGGCTCACCTCATCGGGACAGCCCGGTTCGATTGCCGGGTTCCAACTCATGCGTCTCATCCTCTCTTGGGTTTCCGGGAGGCCCCGCCCTTGCTGATGCGAATGCCTGATTTCGATTAATCCGGACCGCGCGAGCGGGAAGAGCGCTTTCGGCCCGACGAATGCCTAAACTGGCGAGCGACCGTCTGCCCAACTAGCCCTGTGATACGTCAAGCTGTGTCGCAGTAAGTGGAACGTGCGGGCAATGTGGTCGAGTTCAGCGGCTCGGTGTAGAGCGACCGTCGAACGCAATTCTTTGATAAGGCTTCGCCCCGTTCGTGTTTTAACGGTCGAGACCCCAAAGATCCGGATTCCGTTTGAAATACTCAATCAGCATCTCGGTGAGCACCCGCACTTTCCGCGTGGGACGCTGACCCGGCGGGCGGACGACATATGCGGCCGCCGGAGGTACCGGATAGCGTGTCATGATCGGGACCAGCGCGCCGGAGGCCACATATTCATGTGTGATGCAATCGGCGAGCCAGGCGATGCCAAGACCTGCCGCCGCCGCGGCGGCAAGCGCCGTGGCACTATCGGCCTTGAACCTGCCCTGCGGCTGGACCGTAACAATTTTGCTGCCATCCATGAACTGCCAGGTTTCCGTTCCCTGCATGAGGGCCTGATGGGTGACGAGTTCGTCCGGAGTCTCGGGTGAACCGTGCGCTTCGATATAATCCGGGCTTGCGACAAGCTTGCCATGGAACGGCCCGACGCGCTTCGCGATCAGGTTGGAGTCCTGAAGGTAGCCAGCCCGGATCGCGCAATCGAAACGCTCTGCGATGAGGTCGACGAAGCGATCGCTGTAGGAGGTATGAATGTGAAGCTGCGGGTGCTGGCGCGCCATTTCCGCGAGCACCGGGGCGAAGTGGGTCGGGCCGAAAGTAAGCGGCATGGCAACCCTCAGGCGGCCGCGCAGCTCACCGGTGGGGAGGATCGTTTCCCTGGCCGTATCGATCTCGGCGCTGGCTCGGGCCGCGTGATCCCTGAACGTGATTCCCGCTTCTGTGAGCGCGGCGCCACGGGTCGTTCGTGCAAGAAGCTGGACGCCAAGCTCCGCTTCAACCCGAAAGAGCCGCCGACTGACGATTGACTTGGAGACGCCGAGCCGGCGCGCGGCGGCCGATACGCCCCCGGCATCGGCCACTGCGACGAATGTCTGTAGGTCTTCGATGTCCATTCCGGCGTTCCTTATTTCGCGACACAGCTTGCCCGACTATGGCACTACCGCACCACCAAAAGGAACAGCAAATTGCGTCCAGGCAACGTCGCCCGCTGGCGCATGTCTCCCGTGAACCCATCGCCGTCCATTGCGGCAGAGAAAGGAAGTCTTGATGACCCCTCGTAACGGCCTCGATTCGCTTCTTCGTCCCGAAGATTCGGTCCTCGTTCTGATCGATCACCAACCTTATCAACTCGCGAACCTGAACAGCCACGATCCGCATATGGTGGTCAACAACACGACCGCGCTGGCGAAGCTAGCAAAAGCCTTCAATGTTCCGACCATTCTCACCAGCGTGATCGCGGCGCGCGGTGGACTTCTCTTTAAGCAGATCACCGACGTATTTCCGGACCAGGAAGTCATCGATCGCACCTGGGTGAACACCTGGCAGGACGAGAATGTGGTGAACGTCGTCAAGGCGACCGGCCGCAAGCAACTGATCATCGCCGGCCTGTGGACCGAGGTCTGCGTCGCAATGCCTGTCATCCAGGCCGCCGGCGAAGGCTGGGACGTGACCGTGATCACCGACGCGTCGGGCGGGATTTCGAAGGAGTCTCACGAAGTTGCCATCCAGCGCATGGCCGCGGCCGGCGCGAACGTGATGACCGTGATGGCGCTCGCTGGCGAATGGCAACGCGATTGGGCGCGCACCGAGCATGTCGAGGAGCTGACCGAGATTCTCATCCAGCACTTCGGCGGCAGCGGCATCGCGTATCTTTGGGAGCAGCAGCTTCTCAACACGCCGGTGCCGAGCGAAGGCTGACCCGGGCCGGCATGGCGAGCACTTCGGTGAGGGTCGGGATCGACTCGTTTGCCGGCCCTCGCCATCCTCGTCCTGCAGAGAAGCCCCTGCAATGTCGGGAACAGTCCGATGCACGCAAGTGCCGCACCCGCTGGCCCCGGCTGGCCCGAAATTATCGTTGGCCTCGTCTGCCTCTCCGTTCTGCCAATAGGCGGGGGGCGTCGGCCTGGTTCGCCTGGGCATCGATCCGGTTCCGCTCGACCTCATCCTGACTGCGCTGTCAGGATGAGGCGGCATGGCCGGTTTCTTCGCGGCTTTCCTGCTGCGCATCCGGTCCTGGGCGGTGTGCGTCGCACGACCTAGCGATGGATCGTAATCGATGCTGCGGTTGGGATGGGCGCCTTCTTCGCGAAACTGGCTCTCATGGTCCTTACAAGTGCGGCCACATGATCAAGTTCAGGATCATGGCGGAACGTGCCTATCGGTTTGTTGAGTAGCAACGGCTGGATCACGCGCCATTCGAAGTCTGTCAGGTAATATCGGCTCATGGTGAGCCCTGAATCAGAATCCGGCGCGATGTGAAAGCAGCCAGTCGGCAACGCCCCCAATTCAGCTGTTCCGAGCTGGCCGCGCCAAACCCATAAGCGGTCATTCACAGATTTAAGGTGATGGCAGCTACGCCCCTTGGCCGCCGATCGTCTGGAGCGCGCCGCTTCCCCGGGCCCTCCCTCTTCGACAAGCCAAGTTGACGGGAAAGAGCGGATCGATCGTCATTGTCTGCTCTCCGGCGCGTAACGGAGGATGACAACACCAGACTTGAGCGTCTTCGTCTCCAGATGCTTCAGGGGTATCCGGTTCGGGCCGCCCTTGAAGAGCGGCGTGCCTCTCCTGAGAATGACGGGGTTGATCCCGAGGTGATACTCGTCGATCAGGCCGTGCTCCATCAGGGTCGCCGTCAGGTCGGCGCTGCCGAACACGAAGATGTCTCCGCCGTCCCTGGTCTTCAGCTTGGAGACTTCTTCCGCGACATTGCCGTTGAAGAGCTTCGTGTTGTTCCAGTCGGCGCTTTTCAGCGTGCGCGAGAAGACCACCTTCTCGATCTTGTTCATGAAGTCCGCGATCCAGCCTTGCTCGGACGGCCAATAGGCTGCCATGAGCTCGTAGGTCACGCGGCCGAAGATCAGCGTGTCGGCCTTTTCCTGGGTCTCACGAATGTAGTTCTCGAGTTCTTCTTCGAAGACGAACCAGCTGATGTCCCTGTCCGGACCTTCGAAGAAGCCGTCGACGGTCACCATGTCCCATATGATCAGTTTTCTCATAGAACCCTTCTCTTCGTGTATCCCTTTGTGAATTCTCGGCCCCATCCCGCCAAAGCGGAAGCGCATGTTGGTGATCTGCCCCGCTTCCGAGACCTCGGTCTTCTCCAGCCTGACCGGCTCCATGCCCTCCTGACTGAAGAGGCGGCTGCCGTCGCCGATGAGGACGGGCGCGATATCGATGAGGACCTCGTCCACAAGCCCTAATTCGAGCCGACGGGAGGTCGCAGCATTTCAGCGGGATGCGACGAAGCGTTCCAGTTTGCCCAGAGTTTGCAGTCCGAGTTCCACGGCACCGAAGCCCTTCGCCTCCTGGAACTCGGCAGCCGTGCTGAATACCATGCCCAGCGTTACCTTCGTTGCCCCGTCCTGATCCTCGAACGAGGCCCAGGCGTCGGCATGTTTCGGCCCGTTCTCACCCCACAACAGCGTATAGCCGAGCCTCTCCTCGGGCCGGACATCGACATAGAGATGGTGGTTGGGGAAGACCGTGCCATCAGGCGCGATCATGTCGAATACCCATTCACCGCCCTTCCGCAGGTCGATCCTTTGCGTGCGACAGGAGAAGCCTTCCGGCCCCCACCATAACGGCAGCGTTTCAGGGTTCATCCACGCGCCCCACACGATGGATCGTGGTGCCTGAATCACCCGCTGCAGCACCATGGTCCGTTCGGCCGCGCCCGCGAGGTTGTCCAGGCCGGCGCCGAAGCCTTCACGGTAGCCTGCCTCCATGTCCTTCGCCAGCGAGGAAAGCTGCACCGCCACGACCAACCGGCTGCGCTCGTGCGTTCCCGAGATATCCGCCGTCACCAGCGCGACCGATTGCGTCACGCCTTCGGATGAGATCACCTCGTAGTTCACGCTGCACACCTCTGGCTGCAACGCGAGCCAGCCATTCTCGCAGCGGATGTCTGGCTGGCCCTCTACCTTGCAGAGCGAGACCTCGCGACCACCCACCCTGGTGTCGGCCCCCAAGAACTCCACGGTGACCGAGGGCGATGGCGCAGCCCAGATCGCCCGCGCGGTCGGGGCCGTCCATGCCTCCCACAGCACGGCCAATGGCGCGGCCACGTCCCGTTCGAAGGTGAGCGTCGCAAAGCGGCCCTTCCTATCATCAGGCACCGCACGGGTCGCACTGTTTGTAGCGAGGTTCTGTGTCATTCTTCGCTTTCCTTCATCACATTCATCACAAATGCATCCAATCGGTTGAGCCGAGCCTCCCAGATGGCGCGCTGTTCATCGAGCCATGTCCGCACCGGATCCAGAGCCTCGGGTACGATGGCGCAGGTGCGTATCCGCCCGTCCTTGGACGTGGTGATCAACCCTGCCTCCTCCAGTACGGAAAGGTGCCGCATCACCGTGGGCAGCCGTAGTCCCGTGGGCCCAGCCAGATCCGTTACCCGCGCAGGTGTTTCGGCGAGCCGGGTCAGGATCGACCGGCGCGTCGGATCAGCCAGCGCATGGAAGAGCAGCGAGAGAGCAGGATCATGCTTAGCCATGTCGCTAACTATCGCCCAATTTGCCGGTGGCGCAAGCGAAAACTTCGTCAAGTCGCTAAGTATTTTTAGCCCAACGCGCCGAGTTCTTGGAGCAGGCGGCTTCCGTTGCCGAGTCCGCTGGGAAGTTGCTCGCAGCGATGCGAGCGCAGTCCGATGCCTGCAATCGAAGACAAAATCCTGAAGCCGCCAGTCCGCTTCCCACCAATCTCAGCCGTACGCGTTTTATGGGTTCACGGCCTAGTAGGCAGCGGGCGCGGCGGGCAGAAAGTCGGCCACCTCACCGAAGCGCTTCACGCGGCCTGCAAGAATGGCCGCTGACCTGTTCCAGCCACCGCTATCTTATTGTTGGACCATGATCTTCTTTGAAAAGGCGTTCGCCCTTTGCGAAGTCATGCTCTACTTCTAAGGGACGGCATGAGGGCACCGATTCTGGAAGAACGCAGCATTTGAAGTCGGGGAAGCATCCATGATCGACGACGAGCCGGACAGCGAACGCGTCTCGGCGCTGGCGCCGTTCCGGCACGGCATTTTCCGCGCCGTATGGTCCGCCAGTCTGGTTTCGAATTTCGGTGGCTTGATCCAGGGCGTCGGCGCCGCCTGGATGATGACCACGATCGCCACCTCGTCCTATCAGGTTGCGCTGGTCCAGGCCTCGACCACCTTGCCGATCATGCTGTTTGCGCTCGTTGCCGGTGCGATCGCCGACAGCTTTAATCGGCGCAAGGTCATGCTGATTGCCCAGATCTTCATGCTGGTTGTCTCGGTTCTGTTGACCGTGTTCACCTATCTTGGCTTGATGACGCCGTGGACGCTGCTCGCCTTCGCCTTCCTGATCAACAGCGGCACGGCGCTTTACAACCCGTCATGGCAGGCTTCTGTCGGTGACATGGTGCCGCGCGCCAAGCTGCCTGCGGCCGTCGCGCTCAACTCCTTGGGCTTCAACCTGACACGCAGCGTCGGCCCGGCGATCGGCGGCATCATCGTTGCCGCCGCAGGTGCTGCAGCGGCTTTTGCCGCCAACGCTTTGAGTTATGTTGGGCTCCTCATCGTGCTTGCCCGCTGGAAGCCGGACCTGCCGGCCTCGACACTGCCGCGCGAGACGCTGGGGGCGGCGATGGGCGCCGGCCTGCGCTACGTCGCCATGTCGCCCAATATCGGCAAGGTGCTGGTCAGGGGTGCGGCTTTCGGCTTCAGCGCCGGCGCGGTTCTGGCGCTGCTGCCGCTGGTGGCGCGCGATGTCGTCAAGGGCGATGCCTTGACCTACGGCATCATGCTCGGTGCTTTCGGTATCGGCGCCGTCGGCGGCGCCCTGATCAGCGTCCGGCTGAGGCAGATCCTGTCCAGCGAGGCGATGGTGCGCATGGCATTCGCCGGCTTCGCGCTCTGCGCCTTCAATGCCGCCGTCAGCGACCACGCCTGGCAGACGTCGCTCGGGCTGTTCATCGGCGGCGCCTGCTGGGTGATCGCGCTGTCGCATTTCAACGTCACCGTGCAGATGTCGACGCCGCGCTGGGTGGTCGGCCGGGTGCTCTCGGTCTATCAGACGGCGACCTTCGGCGGCATCGCGCTCGGCAGCTGGATTTGGGGTGTCGTCGCCGATGCGCATGGCGCCGAATTCGCGCTGGTCGCGGCCGCTGTCGCGATGCTGGCGGGCGGCGCAGTTGGCCTCTTGTTGCCGTTGCCGCAGCAGGCGGTGCTCAACCTCGATCCGCTGAACCGTTTCAAGGAGCCGCATCTTGCGCTCGACCTAAAACTGCGCAGCGGCCCCATCGCCATCATGATCGAGTACATCATCCGCGAGGAGGACGTGCCGGAATTCCTGGCCACCATGGCCGAACGCGGCCGCATCCGCCGCCGTGACGGCGCCCGAAACTGGACGCTGGCGCGCGATCTCGAAAATCCCGCAATATGGATCGAGCACTATCACACGCCGACATGGCTCGAATACATCCGCCACAACAAGCGGGCCACCCATGCCGACGCTGTTATCGGCGAGCGCGTACGGGCGCTGCACAGCGGCGACGAGCCGCCGCGCGTCCGTCGCATGATCGAGCGTCCGACAACCGCCGGCACCACGATCGTCATGCCGAAAGGACCGATCGAACACTAGACCGTGCCGGTGTGTTCAGCTGGATGAGCACATGACGTTCCAATCCATGCGCCAAGCTGATGGGTCACACCGTACACGAAATCGGCACCCTACCCGCGCCTCAGGATGCAGCGCGCAGGTTTGTACGGACGCGCCGCCTGCTTGTGGCGCGGGCCTTCTCCGCCACGACACCGGTGATCTCGACCACGCCGTTCTCATGCGGTCTGGCGTTTGTGACCTTGTGGAGACGCTCATAGGGCAACAGTTCCTTGACCCGAGCATCGAGCAACGCGACTTCGGCTCGCAGATCCTCGCATTCCTGCCTCTGGACATCGAGCTGTATCTGTTCGGATGCCTGCTGCAGGGAAAGCTGCGAAAAATTCGCGCTCACCGTCGAAAGGTGCATCTTGTCGTTTTCGTTCTCCTTTCTGAGAGCGGACAACCTTTCCTCCGCAATTTGCTTTTCGGCCACAGCGTCGCTGCATTGAGCCTTGAGATTGGCGATCTCGCTGGCGGCTTGACTGTTCTCGTTCGAGGCAACTTCCAATCGTGATTGGAGGTTGCGAATTTCAGAACGCAGGCCGCCGATCTCCGTGAAACTACGCGTACGCTCGGCTTCCCTGTCACCTTCCATGATACGGGCCGCTTCCGTCATTTCCGACAGCTTCGCCTGCGCGATATCGAGCGATTTCTGCAGCCGCATTTCCTCTTTCTCGCTCTTGCCAAGCGCAACCAGCAGTTCCGAAAGTCGCGCCGCGTCATTGGCATGAATCGTCGAGAGTTCATCCAGCCTGTGCCGCGCCTCAGCTTCCCGTTTCAGCGCCTTGTCGAGATCGATCGACAGGCTGACATGTTTTTCCCTCAGTATCTCGTTCTCGCGTGCGCATCTGTTGGCCTCGGCCGTTCTGGCCGAAAGCGTTTTGACGAGGTCGCCGAACTCCGCTTCGCGTTCTGCACTCGCATTGCCTGCCACCACGAGTTCCAGCCTTGCTGCAGCCAGCGCACCGCGAAGTGCCTCCTTGTCCTCGACCAGGCTTATCTCGCGCTGCTGCAGGGCCTCGACAGCGCTTTCACGCTCGCGCTGCTTTCTGGTCGCGTCGTGGAGCTGCTCCGACAGCACTCCTTGCTGCGTGGTCAGGCTGACATTTGCCAGTTCCAGCTCGTTGGCGCGAAGAATGTCCCCGTGAAGCAGCTTCAGGAATTCGCCTGTCAGATGATGCGAGGTCGCGATCTCCGACAGTTTCGTGTTGATCTCCTCCAGATACTCCCGTGCATCGTCAAAAAGCCCATCAACGGCATTTAACGCAGCCAGTCGGGTTTGTGTGTGGGAAGTCAGCCGTAATGCGATCTCGGGAGTGTCCGCATCGTCCTCGGGCTGAGAGTTGTCATTCCTTGCCGCGAGATTCTCATCCGGGACGTCATTCAACGGCGATTGGTAGTCCAGGTTGAGACACTCATCGAATGCATCCGCCAAATCGGCTTCGAGTTCTTTGAATGCTCTGTCCACCTTCTCGGCACGCTTGATCAGACTTTTGATTCTCATGACTGAACGTCCCCTCCTTCTAGCGCCACCACGGAGTCTTGATCCTCGCCTGCCGGATACGGGTTCATCCTACCTCCCCTGATCGTCCGCGGTCGCCGCGTGAGATGACCGCTCTTGATTCTCCTGTCATGGTCCCGTTTACGCCACCTCCGAGCGCAAAAGGTCGACCCTACGCTAGGGACAGGCTGGGCCACTGTCCTCGTCTGTTTGAATGATGCAAACTGTAACTGCCCTGATTGTCGCGGGCTTTCGGGCAAACAACCCACCGGAGGAACGTCCGCCGGAGTTCAAGACCTTGGGTACCCGACAGCTACTGACCGCGCATCCGCGATCATCGTCGTGCCGCTATCGGGAGAGGACGCGAATGCGGCTCTGAAACTCACCCCGATCGACATAGCATCCCTGCAGATGTCTCAGCCCCGTGTTTGGGTTGAACGATTGGCGGCCGTGAAGCACCCGGCGATTGTCGAAGACCGCCATTTCGCCGGCCTTGAGGCGGTAGACTTCTGATAGAGCGTTCGCGGATGTTGCTGGAGCTGAATGACGAAATATTCGCGACCTTGCGCGCGCGGGCACGCACGGTTCGGTCCGCCTCGGGGCTCCCGAAGCCTACGCGCATCTCTTTGTGCCACAGGTTCTCGCCCGTTTCGCGGCGACCAACCCCACAATGACAATCGAACTTTCTCATGCGCCGTCGTGCCAGCTCGTACCCAAGCTCAAGGCAGGTAACATCGATTTGCTGCTCTGTGTCGGGGGCCACGAGCCACGCCAGTGGCCGGTCTCCGAATTGTGGCGCGGTCCGTTGAAGTGGATCATGTCCGCACAGCATTCGGCCCATTTGCAAGACCGCTCCCGTTGGCCCTTTCTCCAGGGGACTGTCCATGGCTGCCACCATGGCTGGATGGGTATTTGTGGCGCGGCACCGCTCTTCGCGCTCTTGAACGAGCCGGCCGGCGTTACAAAATCGTGTCTACGGCCACAACAGTCGAAGGTCAGCAGGCTGCTGCCTTGGCGGGTCTCGCCGTGGTGATCTTGCCGGAAGCAACGCTGGTGCCCGGACTGCGGGCTGTAGGGAGCGACGAGGGCCTGCCCGACCTGCCGGAGACTGCCGTCTTGTTAGTCAAGGCACGGGAGGCTCGCCAGCCCGAAACAGACACGCTTGCTACAGTGATCATGGATACATTCGAAACGATAAGGGCCGCCGCACGACGAGAACCTGTTGGGCAGCCGAAATCCTCGTAAAACAGGTAATGCCCTGCGCGACCTTATCTCTCCAGCCACGCAAACGCGCACCGGGCAGCATCGACGGGGCAGCTTCGCTGCGGCGATAAAACCCATTCTCATCTCGGGGAACCGCGTTGACGTAAACGTCAACCCAAAGCTATATGCGCCAGCGATCGTGATCGCGAAATGCGCAAGACGGCGACTTCGGCCAGACCGAAGTGCCAATCTGCGACAAACGCAACGAGACGAGGAGAACGGCCATGGGCGTTCAGGAAATTGCCGACAAGATCAGCGCGCGCGTGGCGAGTGCCGGGTTCGATCGTTCGGTGAAATTCGATACCGGCGGCGACGGTGTCATTGTCATCGACGGCGCCACCATCTCGACCACCGACGCGCCAGCCGACTGCACCATAAAGCTTTCGCTCGACGATCTGGAGTCGCTGATAACAGGCGATCTCAACCCGACCATGGCCTTCATGTCCGGCAAGATAAAGGTCGAAGGCGACATGAGCGTCGCCATGGCGCTGAGCCAGTTGATCGGCTGATCCACTCCAATCCGGGATGAAAAAAGACGCCGCCCGATGGGCGGCGGCTTATTTCCGATCCGTCAGGCCGCGAGCGGCAGTCGCTGTGCCTTCAGCTTGCGCCCTGCCGCTTTCAGCGTGCCCTGGGCGCCGGCGAGTACGCCTTCCACCAGTTCCAGCGCCAGCAGGCGGTGCCGCTCATAAGGGCCAGGCATGGCCAGCGAGCCGGTTTTTTCGGCCGAAAACCCGAAGCGCTCGTAATAGGGCGCATCGCCGACCAGCAGGATTGCCGCATGGCCGAGGCGTGCGGCTTCAGCGATCGCATGGCGCATCAGCGCCGAGCCGATGCCGGTATTCTTGATTGTAGGATCGACGGCGAGCGGGCCAAGCAAAAGGGCTGCCCGACCGCCCTCGCCCAGCACCACATCCCAGAGCCGCACGGTGCCGGCGACGGCACCCGACGCATCGCGCGCGATAAAGGCCAGGCCTTCCGAAGGCCGGCGGCCGCGCCGCAGCTTTTCCGACGATTTTTTCCTGCGCTTCGGCCCCATGGCGCGATCGAGCAAAGCCTCGCGCGCCGAAACGTCAGCAGCGGTTTCGGCGGTGATCGCAAAAGCGCTGGCAATCTCCCCCCTCGAGGGGGAGATGTCGCCGAAGGCGACAGAGGGGGTCGCCGCGCGTGAAGCGCCGGCCCCACACAGCCCAAGAGAGGTCGCGACAGCTGAGCCGACCCCCTCTGGCCGCTTTGCGGCCATCTCCCCCTCAAGGGGGGAGATTTGCCAGCCCACGGCGCCCTCAACAATGAAATCCAAAACGTCCATGTCCGCGATCCTTCACGAGCGGATTGTTCCACAGGCGAACCGAAGCGGGCGATCTCGTCGCCCGCACCGGGTGATCTGACCGGCTCTTGCGAGCCGTCAGATCACGTAGGATCGGAGAGGCTCAAAGCCGTTGAAGGCGACCGAGGCGTAGGTCGTCGTGTAAGCGCCGGTGCCCTCGATCAGCACCTCGTCGCCGATGGTCAGCGACAGGGGCAGCGGATACGGCGTCTTCTCGTACATCACGTCGGCCGAATCGCAGGTCGGGCCGGCGAGCACGCACGGAGCAGTCTCGGTGCCGTCATGCGCGGTCACGATCGGGTAGCGGATCGCCTCGTCCATCGTCTCGGCGAGACCGCCGAACTTGCCGATGTCGAGGAAGACCCAGCGCACATTGTCGTTGTCGGCCTTCTTCGAGATCAGCACGACTTCCGATTTGATGACGCCGGCATTGCCGACCATGCCACGGCCCGGTTCGATGATCGTCTCGGGAATCGCGTTGCCGAAATGCTTGCGCAGTGCCGAGAAGATCGCCTGGCCATAGGCCTGTGCCACCGGCACATCCCTGAGGTAACGGGTCGGGAAGCCGCCGCCCATATTGACCATCTTGAGCACAATGCCTTCCTCGGCGAGCGTCGCGAACACCTTTTTGGCGTCACCGAGGGCGCGGTCCCAAGCGGTCAGGTCGGTCTGCTGCGAGCCGACATGAAACGACACGCCATAGGCGTCGAGGCCGAGCGTCCTGGCATGGCGCAGCACGTCGACCGCCATCGCCGGCACGCAGCCGAACTTGCGCGACAGCGGCCATTCGGCGCCTTCGCCG
This sequence comes from Mesorhizobium sp. WSM4842, assembly GCF_055901575.1. Taxonomy (NCBI): domain Bacteria; kingdom Pseudomonadati; phylum Pseudomonadota; class Alphaproteobacteria; order Hyphomicrobiales; family Phyllobacteriaceae; genus Mesorhizobium; species Mesorhizobium sp. WSM4842. The sequence goes on along the minus strand of NZ_CM148372.1, from coordinate 2,205,774 downwards.
TCGGTCAGCACGCGGCAGAACACACGGGCGCCGGGTGCAACGCGGGCGATCTTCTCGACCTCCTCGACGCAGTCCACCGCGAACAGCCGGATGCCGAGCTGATAGGCGCGCTGGATGTCGCGCTCCTTCTTGATGGTGTTGCCGAAGGAGATGCGGTCCGCCGGCGCACCGGCGTCCATCGCCATCTCGACTTCGGCAACGGAAGCGGTGTCGAAGGACGAGCCCATCGCAGCAAGCAGGCGCAGGATTTCCGGCGCCGGATTTGCTTTCACCGCATAGTAGATTTTCGAATCGGGAAGCGCCTTCTCGAAGGCGCGGAAATTGTCGCGCACGACGTCGAGATCGACGACGAGGCAAGGGCCGTTCGGACGTCGGGTGGCGAGGAAGTCAAGGATGCGCTGGGTAGCCATCGGGGTCTCTCCATCAGCGCCTTTCGGCGCGCACAAAGGCTGCGGGACGCGGGTCATCGACCTCGCGAACACGCGGTGGACAAAGGCGGGACGTCAATCCATGGAACCAGCCGGTGGAGACCCCGGAACCATGAAGCGCCGTCTCGCGGCGGTGAACCTTGGCCTTGCCCGGCCTCGGTTCGCTTTGTCTGCCTTGGCTTGGATGGGAGACCCGTCCGCACTGCCGGCAATGAAGGTGTGCCTCTTCAGTAACCCCGGTCTTTGGACGACCGGCAGAACACCAGAAAGGCCCGCACCGTCGTTGCTTCAAGGTGTCCTCGGTCTGGCGGTTGGCCGCTAAACCGACTGGAGGGGTTAGCTCCAGTTACCTTACCGATATCCCTCACCATTTTGAGGATCGGCGGACACCCACAGGCACGTGCGACTTTGGGCAAGCGCGATATAAGAGCGAAGGGTTTCACAATCAATAAAAATCGTATGGCAGGTTGTAAAATTCCTGGCACCGAACAATGTTGCAACAACTGTATCCGGATATCGAACGCATGACAGGCACTCGCGGCCCCCTGAACGCTTTTCTCGACCTCGACGATATCCCGGTATCCAATGCGCAATCCGGCCTGCTTGCCGGCCTGCGGCTGGCCGTCAAGGATATCTACGACGTGGCCGGCTACCGCACCGGCTGCGGCAATCCACAGAAATACCAGGAGGCTTCACCCGCTTCGGCGACAGCGCCGGCCGTCCAGGCGCTGCTTGATTCGGGCGCGCGCTTCGTCGGCAAGACGCAAACCGACGAGTTGGCCTTCTCCCTGATGGGGCTGAACGCGCATTTTCCGTCGCCGGTCAATCCAGCAGCGCCGGACCGCATCACCGGCGGCTCGTCCTCCGGTTCCGCCGCCGCGGTCGCCGGCGGGCTGGCCGACATCGCCATCGGATCCGACACCGGCGGCTCGATCCGCGCGCCGGCAAGCTTTTGCGGCCTGATCGGCCTCAGGGTCACGCATGGCCGCATCTCGCTCGACGGCACCATGCCGCTGGCCCCCTCCCTCGATACGTTCGGGTGGTTTGCCAAGGATATGGCCACCTATGACAAGGTCGGCGCGGTGCTGCTTGGCAATGATCTGCATCGCGACGAATTGCAGAGTCCGCTCGCCCTGGATGTGCTGGACGGGCTCGTGCTCGGCCCGCGGGAGGCGGATGAATACCGCGGCATGGTCCGCCATGTCTCTTCGGTAATGGGCACGCCGCGGGTCATTGCGCCGCTCTCGCATTCCACCGACGAACTTTACTGGTGCTTCCGCACGCTGCAGGGGTACGAGGCGTGGCAAAATCATGGTGCCTGGATCTCGCAGGGTGACCGGATGCTCGGCCCCGGCGTCAAGGGGCGTTTCGAGCATGGCGCGACTATCGACGTCGCGATCGCGCAACGTGAAACGGAACGTCGCGTTTCGTTTCGGCTTGAACTTGTCGACCTGCTTGGCGATGACGGCGTCCTTGTGCTGCCGACCGTTCCGGGTGCCGCCCCGCTCAAGACCGATTCCTTCGATGATTTGCAGACCTATCGCGAACGCGCGCTAAGGCTGCTGTGCCTCTCCGGCCTGTCGGGCTTTCCGCAGATCAGCCTGCCGCTGGGCCATGTCGACGGCGCCCCTTTCGGCCTCTCGCTGCTCGGACCTGAGAACAGCGACCGGCAGTTGATGGCGCTTGCCGCGCGCATCCTTTCAGCCCACCAAAGGAGCGCATGACATGGATACGCTGACCCGCATGCGCGCCTTCATCGACGTGGTCGAGGCCGAAGGTTTTTCGGCGGCAGCGCGCAAGATCGGCCGCTCCAAGGCGCTGCTGTCGAAATATGTGCGCGAGTTGGAGGACGAGCTCGGCGCGTTGCTGCTCAACCGCACCACCAGGCAGTTCTCGCTAACCGAGGCCGGCCACACCTATTACCGCCGCGCCTCGGAAATCGTCCGCGAGGTCGACAGCCTGGCCGATGCGGTGCGCGAATCCTCCGGCGACGTGCGCGGCAGGATCAAGCTGTCGGCACCGCGCACTTTTGCCGACGCACCGATCGGCCAATCGCTGATCGACTTCGCCAAACAACATCCCGACATCGTGCTCGACATTCATCTCGACGACCGCTTCGTCGATCTGGTCGAGGAAGGTTTCGATCTCGCTGTGCGCATTTCGCGGCTGGAAAGCTCCTCGCTGATCGCCAGGCGTCTGGCGCCGTTCTCGGTGCGGCTCTGCGCATCGCCCGAGCTGATTGCCAAGCACGGCATGCCGGTGCGGCCGCAGGACCTTGGCCGCGTGCCCTGCATCATCGACACCAATGGCCGCTGGCTGACCAACTGGCCGTTCAAGGGCGACAGCGGCGACACGGTAACCGTTTCGGTCTCCGGTCCGATCGAGGTCAACAGTCCGATGGCGGCAAGGGCCGCCGCCGTGGCGGGATTGGGATTTTCCATCCTGCCGGATTTCATCGCCGCGCCCGACATCGAAAGTGGCCGGCTAGTGACCGCGCTGAATGACCGCATCCTGCCGGGTGGCGGCATCTTCGCCGTCTATCCGCACCGACGCTATTTGCCTGCGAAAGTTCGCGTCTTTGTCGATTTCCTGGTGCAGTGGTTCAAGACGATTGACAATGCATGAGCTTTTAGCCGCCGGGAGTCCCATTTTCGCCCCCTTTCTGGTAACTCTCGATATTTACCCAAGCTGATGGAATCGCGACCGAGAATGCACCTGAAACGGCAAGCAATCATGATGGCTTCGGCCATGGCGGCGACATTTGCCACGGTCGGGCCAGCAAATGTGCATCCCCACGTCTTCGCCGAGGCTCGCCTCGAAGTGATCCTCAGCCCGGATCACCAAAGTGTGAAGGCCTTGCGCCATGTCTGGCGCTTCGACGATTTGTTTTCGAGCACGGTGATGATGGAGTTCGATAAGAATTCCGACCTGAAGCTCGACGACAAGGAGCTGAAGGAAGTCGCCGACACCGTCCATGCTTCGCTGGCGGAGTTCAATTACTTCCAACTCGTCACCGTCGACGGCAAGGACGAGGCGATGAACCCGCCGCCGCAGCTGATGGCGAATTTCGACAACGACCAGCTCATCATCCTGTTCGAATCCGAACCGAAGGCGCCGACCAGGCTGGCCGGCAAGATCGATATCGGCGTCTATGACCCGACCTTCTACACGGCGATCGATTTCACCGAGGACGCGAATCTGCAGGTCGCCGGCTTGCCGTCGACATGCACGAGCAAGGTCGTTCGTCCCAACCCCGACGAGGCGCTCGCCGAGAACCAGAAGACCCTGACGGACGCCTTCTTCAACGATCCGACAGGCACCGATATGAGCAAGATCTTTGCGACCAAGCTCGAACTGAACTGTCAGCCAGAAGGATAATCCGGTGACGAAACCGTCCCTGCGTTTGGCTTTCGGCCTTTTGGCAGCCGCCCTTGTGATGACGCACGTCCTCGGCTCCGCCCACGCACAGAGCTCGCTCGGCATCGGCACCAATGACGGGATAGCTCCCACCACCGGGCCGTTCGCCCATATCCTGATGTGGATCAATCTGCGTCAGCAGGAATTCTACCGCGCGCTTGCCGGCGCGATGAAGGCAATGCGCGAGGATGGCGGCAAGCTGTGGTTGCTTATCGGCCTGTCCTTCGCCTACGGCATTTTCCATGCCGCCGGCCCCGGTCACGGCAAGGCGGTGATCTCGTCCTACATGGTGGCGAACGAAGTCGCGCTCAAGCGCGGCATCATGCTGTCCTTCGTCTCGGCCCTGCTGCAGGCGCTGACGGCGATCCTCGTGATGATGCTCGCCTACTTCGTCCTGCGCGGCACCACCATATCGATGACCGACGCGGCATGGTTCCTCGAAGTCATGAGTTTTGTCTTCGTCACCCTGTTCGGCGCCTGGCTTTTGTGGCGCAAGGCCGGCCCCGCTATCCTTCGCCTGTTCGGCGCGAACCCTGCCTACAGCCTGTCGGCGGCCCATGCCGGCCATTCGCAAACAGGCCACTCACATTCCGCCGATGCTCATTCGGCGCATTCCCATGCGCTTCACGCACATGGCCATGATGGCCACGACCATGATCATGGCGCACACGACCATCACCATGACCATGGCGGGCACGATCATCATCACCATGCGGGCGAGGTCTGCGAGACGTGCGGACATTCACACGCGCCCGACCCGGCGCTGCTTTCCGGCGACCGCTTCGACTGGCGCACCGCCTGGTCGGCGGTGGCTGCGGTCGGTATCCGCCCCTGCTCGGGCGCGTTGATCGTGCTGAGCTTTGCCATGCTCAACGGGCTGTGGTTCGGCGGCATCCTGTCGGTGCTGGCGATGGCGCTCGGCACCGCGATCACGGTCTCGATCTTGGCGACGCTGGCGGTGACGGCCAAGAACTGGGCAGTCTATTTCGCCGGTGACGGCCGCATGGGTAACCGCATCCATTCGATCGTCGAGATCGGCGGCGCAGCCTTCGTGTTTTTGTTCGGGTTGCTGCTGTTGTCGGCCAGCCTGACTGGCGGATAGCGCCTCGATCGGACGCGCAGCCTCCAAACTGAACCAGGAATTGTCGACCTCGGCGCCGCCCCTCATCGCCCTGCCGGCAACGCCGGCCATTGGCGAAATCACCGATGAGAGCGCCCCTCGCCCCGTTTACGGGGAGAGGATGCCGGCAGGCAGGTGAGGGGCAGCACCGAGATCGGCAATTTGTGTGTCGCCGCTGGCCCGAATATCGACACCTAACCCGCGATCTTCCCATCCAGCTCGTCCTCGATATGGGCGCGGATGATGTCGTCGAAGCTGGTTTCGGCGGCAAAGCCAAGCTCCCTCGACCGCCGCGCCTCGAACCGTGTCGGCCAGCCCTTGACGATCGCCCAGATCGTATCGTCGGGCTCCTCGCGGATCAGTTTCACCGCCTTGGCGCCGGCAATGCGTTCCAAGGCCTCGATCTGCTCGCCGACCGTGACGGCGACGCCGGGCATCGTCAGATTGCGGCGCGGCCCGACGGCGCTGCCGTCGATCCCTGCTGCGTGGATCAAAAAATTCACCGCCGAGCGCGGGCTGGCGTGGGTGTGCACGACAGAGCGCGGCACCGGCAATATTGCTTCCTGGCCGCTCAACGGCTCGCGGATGATGCCGGAGAAGAAGCCCGAAGCCGCCTTGTTGGGCTTGCCCGGCCTGACGCAGATGGTCGGCAGCCTGATGCCGATGCCGTCGAAGAAGCCGCGCCGCGTATAATCGGCGAGCAATGCTTCGCCCATCAGCTTCTGCGTGCCGTAGGAGGTTAGCGGCGTCGGGTGGAATTCGTCGGGGATGATGTCCGGAAACGGTGCGCCGAACACGGCGATCGACGAGGTGAAGACGACGCGCGGCGCAAACCCCGCCAGCCTTATGGCATCGAACAGCGCCCTTGTGCCGTCGAGATTGACGCGATAGCCGAGATCGAAATTGGCTTCCGCCTCGCCCGACACGACGCCGGCGAGATGGAAGATCACGTCGGGGCGCGACGCGACCAGCCGTTCCATCCCGCCCGCCGCGGCGAGATCGCCTGTATGGATGGTGACGCCGACGCCTTCCAGCGCCGGCGCCTGCGGCGGCACGATATCGTGAAGGTCGAGCGCGGCGATCTTCCGGCCGCTGAGCGTTCCGTCCTTCGCCAGCCGGGCGATGAGCTTGCGGCCGACCATGCCTGCCGCGCCGGTAATCAAAATACGCATATCAATGATCCTTTTTGCGCTGGCTGCGGCCACGCAGCCAAAACACGACGAAAATGGCCACCATGAAGACAGCGGCAATTACAGCGGCAAGAATGGTCGAGACACGGCCGGCCGCCAGCATCACGGTTGGCAAATAGTAGGCGGCGATGCCGAACAGCAGCAGCACCCAGAGGGCGCCTATCGCCGCGTTGCGCGTGTCGCGATCCATCACGCGGCCCTGACGCGGCGGGAATTCATCAAGTTCGTTATCAATGCCATGGAACTCCCGGTATCAGTGATAGTGGCCATGATGCGGAGCCGCATCGTGCGCATGGTCGTGCTCGCCATCGTGGCCATCATGGCTGTCGGCGCAATGGCCGAATTCCGGTTCTACGGTGGCGTGGGCAATGCCATGCTCGGCGGCAAGCCGCTTCTTGATGGCGCTGACCGCCTTGTGGGCATCTACGCCATCGTAGAGGCAAGCATGCAAGGTCGCCATGTTGCTTGACCCGTCGAGCGACCAGACATGCATGTGATGCACCTCGCGCACGCCCTTGACTGTCGCTTCTATGTCCCTGGCGATCAGGTCGCGATCGAGGCTCGCCGGCACGCCTTCGAGCAGGACATGGGCTGCTTCGCGCATCAGCGACCAGGCCGTGGACAGGATCAGCAGCGAGACGAGGACGGACAGGATCGGATCGATAGGCGTCCAGCCCGTTGCCAGGATGACCAGCGCAGCTATGATCGCCGCCGCCGAGCCAAGCAGGTCGCCGAGCACGTGCAGGATGGCACCGCGCATGTTCAGGCTGTCGCGGTCGCCGCCATGCAGCACGAAGAAGGAGCCGATATTGACCAGCAGACCGGCGATCGCGACGACCAGCATCGGCCCGCCGAGCACGGGCGCAGGCGTCAGCAGGCGTTCCCAAGCCTCATAGATGATCCACAGCGCAATGACGAAGATGGCGATGCCGTTGGTATAGGCGACCAGCGTTTTGACCCGGCCGAAACCATAGGTGAGGCGAACGGTGGCCGGCCGGCCGGCCAGATGAAAAGCATACCAGGCGAGACCGAGCGCGATACAGTCGGCGAGCATGTGGCCGGCATCCGCCAGCAGCGCCAGCGATCCGGTGAAGAGACCGCCAAGCGCTTCCACGACCATGAAGCCGGCGGTCAGGCAGGCTGCGATCAGCACCCGTTTCTTGTCGGTCGAGCCGTGCACATGACCGGCGCCGTCGCTGTGGTCATGCCCTTGCGAACCATGGTCATGCGCCATCTGCAAACTCCTGTTAGAGCCTGATCCATCCCGGCAGAATCAGGATGGAGGCTCAATCTCGTTTGACCATGATCTTGCCCGAATCCGGCCTCCACTTTTCGGGATCATGATCCGTCTTGTTTGACCATGATCTTATCCGAAAACCGGCCTCCACTTTTCGGGATCGTGGTCAGGCGCCGAACTCGGCGCGGAAATACTCGAGCCGTCGCTTCTGGCGACCGTCGCCATCGAAATTGGCCGGATCGAGCCATGCCTCATAGGCTCTGCGCAGTGCCGGCCACTCCTTGTCGATGATCGCGTACCACGCGGTATCGCGGTTTTCGCCCTTGACCACAAGATGCTGGCGGAAAATGCCCTCGAACTTGAAGCCGAAACGTTCGGCCGCGCGCTTCGACGGCTCGTTGCGGTTGTTGCATTTCCATTCGTAGCGGCGATAGCCAAGCTCATCGAAAATGTATTTCATGAACAGGAACTGCGCTTCCGTCGCCGCCGGCTTGCGCGAGATCAGCGGCCCCCAATAGATGTTGCCGATCTCGATCACGCCATGGGCCGGATCGATTCGCATCAGCGTCTGGCGTCCGGCGACCTTGCCGCTGGCCTTGTCGATGACCGCGAAGAACAGCGGGTCCTCGCTGGCTTCGGCCTTGTCCAGCCATGGCTGGAAGGCGGCGCGGGTCTGCGGTGGATAGTCGAACAGCCAGGCGAAACGACCATCGACGTCAGGCACCGACGACGCCTCGAACAGGCCGTCGCCGTGCTTTTCGGCGTTGAGCGGTTCCAGCCTGGCATAGCGCCCCTCCAGGACTTTGCGTTCGGGCCGCGGGCGCGGTTGCCAATTCTTGAGGTTTTCCGACACCCAAAGCTCCAATCCGTTTGACTTTTGCGAAAGGACGCTCACAAAAACGCTCGCTCGGTGAAAGAACCACACGGACGGGAAAAATGCTCCACACGATTTCGGCCTTCGATCGTCTCGGCGAGGAAAACGCCTTCGCGGTGCTGGCTCGTGCCACCGCGCTCGCCCATCAGGGCCGCGATATCGTCAATCTCGGCATCGGCCAGCCCGACTTCAAGACGCCGCAGCACATCGTCGAGGCGGCGATCAAGGCGCTGCGCGACGGCCACCACGGCTATACGCCGGCTAACGGCCTGCTGGCGACACGAGAAGCGGTGGTGCGCCGCGCGCTGACCACCACCGGCGTCGAGGTTTCGCCCGAGGCGGTGATGATCCTGCCCGGCGGCAAGCCGACCATGTTTGCCGCGATCCTGATGTTCGGTGAACCGGGCGCCGAGATCCTCTATCCCGATCCCGGCTTTCCCATCTATCGCTCGATGATCGAGTTCACCGGTGCTGCTCCGGTACCGGTGCCGATGCGCGAGGAGAACGGCTTTGCCTTCTCGGCGCAGGAGACGCTGGCGCTGATCACGCCGAAGACCAGGCTGCTGATCTTAAACTCGCCGGCCAACCCGACCGGCGGGGTCACCCCCCGCGCCGAGATCGAGAAGCTGGTCAATGGGCTGGAAGCGCACCCTGATGTCGCCATCCTCTCCGACGAGATCTACGACGTGATGACCTATGACGGCGAGACGCATTGCTCGCTGCTCAACTTTCCCGAGATCCGCGACCGGCTGATCGTGCTCAATGGCTGGTCGAAGACCTGGGCGATGACCGGCTGGCGCATGGGCTGGTCGATCTGGCCGAACGGCGACAAGGGCGCCCACCTCTACGATAAGGTGCGCAAGCTCGCGGTCAATTGCTGGTCATGCGTCAACGCGCCGAGCCAGTATGCCGGTATCGCGGCCATCGACGGTCCGCAGGACGACGTCGACAAGATGATGCGCGCCTTCGACCGCCGTAGGAAGATCGTGGTCGAAGGGCTGAACGCCTTGCCGGGCGTTTCCTGCATCACACCGAAGGGCGCGTTCTATGCCTTCCCCAATGTCTCAAAAACCGGCTGGAAGGCCAAGAAGCTGGCGTCTGCCCTGCTTGAGGATGCCGGCGTAGCGCTGATCGGCGGACCCGATTTCGGCATCCTGGGCGAAGGCTATATCAGGTTGTCCTACGCCAATTCCGAAGAGAACATCCTGCGCGCGCTGGAGCGGATCGAGGCGTTTCTGGGCAAGTGAGAACAAGCGCATTACCCCGAAATCGGAATCGATTTTCGCGGAGGCGCAAATCAAAGTGCTACGGCGTCCTTTGCGCCCGATAGAACGCGCGGCACTGTCTCAACGAGGAGATCGCTGTCGTCGGCGATAGAATTCACGACCGAAGAAAGGTGACGTCAGATGTTTTATGCCATCCTCGCCTATCACGTTGAGGAAGTGATCACTGCGCTGACTCCGGACGAGGATGCGGCGCTGATGACCGACCTGCTCCAGATAAACGAACGGCTATACCGCGAAGGCACGCTTGGCCCGGCGGCGCGGCTCGGGGCGACCCAAGACGCCTGTACCTTGCGCGGGCCGGGCGCCGGAATGGTCATTGACGGACCCTTCGCCGAGACCAAGGAACAATTGTTGGGGCTCTACGTCGTCGACTGCGCCACGCGCGATGCCGCGATCGCGATTGCGCGCGACCTTCGCCGCGTCAATCCGACCGCCGTCTACGAAATCCGCCCCATTTCGCTGTATCTTCCCGGCGTGCCGCTTTCGGTTATGCAGTCCTAGCCAAAATTGATCGCGGCCCGGCCGGGTCCCCGCTGCTGCGCAGCGTCCAGGCGTTCGCCGGCCTTCATCGTGCCACTGGCACGATGAATTCGCTTACGCGAACCAACCGCTCACCCTCGCCCGACATACGGCATCTTCGTCGCCATCACTGTCATGAACAGCACATTGGCGTCGAGCGGCAGGCTGGCCATATGGACGACGGCATCGGCGACCTGCTGGACATCCATCACCGCTTCGGCGGCGATAGAGCCATTGGCTTGCGGTACCCCGACCGTCATCGCCTGCGCCATGTCGGTCAAGGCGTTGCCGATGTCGATCTGGCCGCAGGCGATGTCATAAGGCCGGCCGTCCAGCGCCAGCGTCTTGGTCAGCCCGGTAATAGCGTGCTTGGTCGCGGTATAGGGCACTGAGCCCGGACGCGGCGCGTAGGCAGACACCGAGCCGTTGTTGATGATGCGGCCACCCATCGGCTGTTGCCTGCGCATGGCGCCGAAGGCGGCGCGGGCGCACAGGAACGAGCCGGTGAGATTGACCCCGACAACTTCGTTCCACACCTCGACGGGAATCTCGTCGATCAATGTCGACTTGTAGCTTGTGCCGGCATTGTTGAAGAGCAGGTCGACACGGCCGAAGGCCGCCGCCACCGTCTCGAACATCTCGTCGACCTGATCGGCCTTGCTGATGTCGCAGGCGACCGCCAGCGCCTTGGCTTGTGTAGATCCGGCATCGGCGATCGCCTTGTTCAGCACCGGCTTGCGGCGTCCGCAGAACACCGTGTTCCAGCCGGCCCTGAGCAGCGCCGTAGCGACGGCTTTGCCGATGCCGGTGCCGGCGCCAGTGACGATGGCTGTTTTGTAGTCTGTCATAACTGTCCTCCTGCAGCGCCGCGTGTCCGCAAAGGACGCCATAGCACCTTGATATCGAGCAATTTGATTTTGTGCATGATCGCTTCCAAAAATCGATTCCGATTTCGGCTCATGCGCTAACGGCATCGACAAAAGGGCGGCCATTGGCGGCCGCCCTGATCTGAACCGGCTTGGGAGGAGGAAAGCCGATCCGACTACCTAAAATCATGCGCTTCCTAGGTAAACGAGACATTAACGCGAGAGCGGTGCCCGGATTCCCGCTCTCCGCGGCCCGGAAGCCTACCAGCGCGAACCGGCGGTTGCCTTTCCCGACGCCGGCACCCCTGACTCCGGCACCTCTGGCGCCGGCACTTTTGCCGCCGACACCGTCGCCTCGACATGGTCGAGCAGTGCATCGGGCAAGCTGAGGCGGCCGGCGAGCAGATCGAGATAGCCGCGTTCGGCACGTGTATCCAGATCGATGGCGAGGCGCGAGGCGGTGTAGAGCTCGAGCTTCTGCGCGTCGGTTTGGGCGCCGGCGACCAGCGTATCCAGGTCGAGCGGCGTTTCCAGCTCAGACATCAGGAATTTCTCAGCGTCGGAGCCGATGCCCGCGAGGCTGAGCTTGCCGGCGATCTTTTGCCGTTCGTCGTCGTCGATATGGCCGTCGGCCTTCGCCGCCGAAATCATCGCCCGCACCAGCGTCAGCGTGAATTCGTCCTCGCCTTGCGGCGCTTGCGAGGGATGGAAGCTGGTGTCGGCGGGCGGCGGCAGCAATTCCGGCGAGCCGGCTGCGGCCGTCTCCGCAGGCGCCTTGCCGTTCTTGTAGTTCTGGTAGGCCTTGTAGGCGAGGCCGCCGATCACGGCCAGGCCGCCGAGCTTCACCGCAGTGCCGGTGACCTGACGGCCAGCGCCGGTTCCGAGCAGCACCGCGGCCAGCGCGCCGGCCGCCAGCGGATTGTCCTTGGCCATCTGCATCGCCTGACCCCCTTTGTCGCGGACGGTCGACCCCGTTCCGGGAATTTGCGAGCCGAGCAGATCGTCGAGGAGCTTCTTGGGATCGAACATCAATGCCTCCAGAATTGGCCCGGCCGAACGTGGACGGGCAGGTTTTCGGACGTTGAAGAGGTAGGCCCCGCATATTGGCATTACAATGACGGATGAGCGCTTTGCCAATGATGGCGAAAACAAGATGATGTCAGGATCTGCAGTGTCGGCCCGAAAATCGGAATCCATTTCGGAAGCACGATGCGTAGATTCAAAGTGTCAGAGCGTACTTTGTGCGTCCAAGCGGACGCACGTCGCTCTAACGTCCGACGTGCGGAGCCCTGCCTTGCGCTTCTGCAAGCTCGACCTGGCGCTGACGCTCGGCGTAGCGCGCGCGATCCTGGTCGGAACGGGCATCGAAGCAATGCGGGCATGAGATGCCGGCAGCGTATTTCGGCGGTAACAGGTCCTGCCCGATCAGCGGATGCCGACAGGCGCGGCACAGTTCCGCCTCACCCTCGACCAGCCCGTGCGACACCGAGACGCGCTCGTCGAAGACGAAGCACTCGCCCTGCCAGAGGCTCTGTTCGGCAGGCACCTCTTCGAGATATTTCAGGATACCGCCCTTGAGATGGAACACATCCTCGAAGCCGAGCAACTTCACATAGGCCGTTGCCTTCTCGCAGCGTATGCCGCCGGTGCAGAACATGGCCACCTTCCGGCCAACGAGCTCGGCTTGGTGCTGCTCGACCCAGGCCGGGAATTCGCGAAAGCTCGCCGTAGCGGGATCGACCGCGCCCTTGAAGGTGCCGATCGATACCTCGTAGGCATTGCGCGTGTCGATGACGATCGTGTCCGCATCCGAGATCAACGCGTTCCAGTCGGCCGGTGCGACATAGGTGCCGGCGCTTGCCGTCGGATCGAAATCCCTAACGCCCATGGTGACGATCTCGCGCTTCAGCCGCACCTTCATGCGGTGGAACGGCATCTGCTTGGCGCTGCTGTACTTGACCTCGAGACCGGCGAGACCTTCGATGGATCCGAGATGATCGATGAGCGCGGCGATGTCAGCTTCGCTGCCGGCGACCGTGCCGTTGATGCCCTCATGCGCCAGAAGCAGCGTGCCCTTGATACCGCGTCCGCAGCAGAAGGCGGCGAGCGGCGCGCGCAATGCCTCGAAGTCGTCGAGACGGGCAAACCTATAGAGCGCGGCAACGCGGAAAGGTTGATTGGGCAGTGTCATCGCCGAAGCCACTAAACGCTCATGAAAGCCGATTCAAGGCTGACGCGTGGAACTGCCTCTTCTTGTTGTCCGGGCTGCCGGAATTGCCGGCAGTGCGTGACATCGCGACACGCTTGGTTTCGTGGACAGAAAAACGGCCTTCTGCTAACCGGTTGAACGGATCAATACCGGAGAGACGACAAATGCCCAGCAAGACCGAAAAGCTTCTGTCGCTCCTCAACGGCCAACCGGTTATCCCGGTGCTGAAGGTCGCCAACGTCGCCGATGCCGTGCCGCTGGCGCGTGCCCTGGCGCGCGGCGGCCTGCCGGCGATCGAGATCACGCTGCGGACAGCTGACGCGCTGGAGGCGATCCGGCTTGTGGCAAGCGAAGTCGAGGACGCCATCGTCGGCGCCGGCACCATTCTGGACGCCCGCCAGTTCGGCGAGGCGGCAGCAGCCGGCTCTAAGTTCATCGTCAGCCCCGGCATCACCTGCGAGCTTCTGGCGGCGGCGAAGGACAGCGACGTTCCCTTGCTGCCCGGCGCCATCACGCCGGGTGAGATCATGGCCGCCCGCGAGGCAGGCTTGCGTTTCCTGAAATTCTTCCCAGCGGAACAGTCGGGCGGCATTGCGTCGCTCAAGGCATTCGCCTCGCCGCTCGCCGATGTGCAATTCTGCCCGACCGGCGGCATCACCGGCAAGAACGCCGCCGACTATCTGAGCTTGCCCAACGTCATCTGCGTCGGCGGCTCCTGGGTGGCGCCGGACGATTTGGTCAAGGCCGGCAGGTGGGACGAAATCGAGGCGTTGGCGCGCGCGGCGAGCAAGCTCGGGCGGTAGAGAAACTCTTATCCCCAAGTGGACTGGCAGCATCGCGGCGTGTTTGTTTGCGAACAGCAAAAAGCCGCGCGGGTTACCCGGCGCGGCTTTGTATTGCTGGTCGATCCGCTACTTGGTCTGGAAGCGGGCGACCGACAGGAACTTGACGGCATTGCCGGTGAACCGGTTGGCTTCGGCCAGTTGATCGTTCGACTGGAAGCCGGCGGTGTAGACCTCGGTCGGCGGCGTGTGCACGATATTGTAGGCATAGCGCGGTGCCGTCGTCGCGCTGGAGACGGTGGCGACATTCTCGTCGCTGTTCAACGCCCAGCGCGCCGCCTGAGGCTCGGCGGCGACGACTACGGACTTGGGACCAGGCTTCAGGTCACGGGCGGTTGCCCTGGCTGCCTTGCGGGTGGTCTTCACACCCGCACCGATCGCCGCGGCCGGATCGGAGCCCGGCGAGCGGGCAAAGACAGCCTCGCGCGGCGATGCAGCGTTGATGTTCGCCGGATCGCTGAGGACCGAACTCGGCTGGGACAGCGAAGCGACCTGGTACTCGTCGGTTGCGCTGACCCGCTCGAGGACGGCCTTGACCGCATCGGGTTGGGCCGCGTCGGGCTGGACCTGGGCGGGCTGCACCAAGTCGGGCCGAGCCGAGGGCAGCACCGAGAACGCATCGGTAGCGGTCTTGCCGTGGCCGGCCGTATCCGCGAGCGCCAAAAGCACAGCCTTGTCCTGCGGCGCAAGGTCGGCCGCTGCAAGGTCGGCCGGCAGCGAGTGATCGGGACGCCAGGTCGGCAACGGAATGTCGTTGGCTGCAACCTGCGCCGCATCGGCGACAGTGGACGGTTCGGCCATGCCGAAGGGAGCCGGCGCTTGTTCGGTGGTGGCGGTGGCATCCGCCACGCCGAACGGAACGTTTTCGGGCGGCTGAGCGCCGACATCGGTCTTCGGACGCGGGGCGAAATCAGGCAGCGGCACGCTGCGCGCCGGCAGCGCCGCAATGATCGTTTCCGGCGTGTCCTCCTCCGGTTCCGGAGCAGGCGCATCGGGGATCTGCGGAATCTCAGCGCGTTTCGCATCCTGAGGCGACACGATGGCAATGCCCGGAAGCTTGCTGCTCTTGGCGGCCGGCGCCGGCTTCGCGTTCGCCAGCTTCACGTTCGCCGGCTTCACGTTGGTTGACTTCGGCGTTGGCGCGGCTGCGACATCGGCGCTGTCATCCGCCTCGTCCTCACCGCCGCCGAAGAAAGCCGCCAGCAGACCACCGGATCTTTTGGAACCGCCACCTGCGCTGGCCAGTTCGATGGCGGGAGCGCCGGCGCCCTTGCGCGCCTTGTAGGAGGCGAGCGCCTGTGAATAGCCGGGCAGCGGCTTGCCGTCGCTCGGCACATGCAGCGTCTTGCCATTGGGGAACACACGCGCCAATTCCTGGCGGCTGATGCCCGGCCAGTGGCGCACATTGCCGACATCCATGTGGACAAAGGGCGAGCCGGATCTCGGATAATAGCCGACGCCGCCGCCCTGCATCCGCAGACCGATGTCGCGAAGTTTCTTCAGCGGCACGCCGGGAATGTAGAAGTCCATGGCCTTGCCGAGCATATGCTGGCTTTTCTTGGCGACGCCCCTGCTGCGGCTGCGCAGCATCGAGTTGGTGGACGACGAGCGATAACCGCACACGACCTGGATAAAGTCGGTGGCGCCGCTCTGCCGGTAAGCCTCCCAGACCAGGTCCAGCAGGCGCGGATCCATCTTGGTCGGCTCGTTGCGGCGCCAGTCGCGCAGGATGACGTTGATCTTTTTCAAACCCGCCTGGTCGTAGCGGCCGCCGCGCTTGAAGACGATCTCCGCCTTCTCTTTGGTGTGGAGGTTATAGAGTTTCAGCGAACGCGTCTGGGCGCTGGCGCCGGTCGCAGCCGCTGTAAGGAAGCCAAAGGCGAGGACCACCGCTGCCAGCCATCTCGGCCAGACGCTCATGTGATAATGCCGCCCGTTTGTGTGTCGTTCGACTTTGTTCAAATCAAAAGGCCTTGCAGGCTGCCGTTTGTCCCCGGATTTGACCAACGGATGCGGTGGTGTTCGCATCCGAATATCGATCCTAATGGTTAATCATCGCTTATTGAAGCCGAAATGCGGTAACACCGTGGCGATATCCCGTCAAAAATATTGCGCAGGGTTTCTTGGTAAACTGCTGGTTTAGATCATGTTTCGGCCTTTGCCATGAACACGATCTGTTACCGGCCGCCTCAATGCGTGAACACCGCCGCAAGCGTGTCGCCCGACGCACGTCACGCCCGATCGATGACTGTCGATTGTCCTGATGCCAGGCTGACAAGCTGGTCCGCACTTGCTTTGTCAGGAAGCAAGCCGGTCGATACGGCCTGTTTCCGGATCGATGCCGTATTCCTTGAGCTTCCTGTAGAGCGTGGAGCGGCCGATGCCGAGGCGGCGGGCGACTTCGCTCATCTGGCCGTTGTAATGGTCGATGGCGAGCTTGATCATTTCGAGTTCGACATCGGCCAGCGCCCGCACATTGCCGCGTTCGTCGAGTGCCCGCAGCGTGCCGAAGCGGGGCTGCGGCCAGGCCGGCGGATCGCGCTCGGTCGCAGCGATGCCGTTATTGGCCGGCGCGTCCTCGCCAGGCGGCTCGATGACCAAGGGCGAGGCGGGCAACGCGCCATCCGCATCGAGGTTGACGGTGCCCTCGACCTGCGCCCGTATCTGCGGAAACTCCTCTTCGGTCAGCACATCGCCTTCACAAAGCACTGAGGCCCGGAAGACGGCGTTTTCCAGCTGCCGGATGTTTCCCGGCCAGTCGTAGGCCTGCAGCATGGCGAGCGCCGCAGCCGAAATGCCGTGCAGGCGGTGACGTGGATCGGTGGGCGCAACCTTCTCCAGGAAGTGCTCGACCAAATACGGGATGTCGTCGCGACGATCGCGCAGCGACGGCACGAAGATCGGATAGACGTTCAGGCGATAGAACAGATCCTCGCGGAACTTGCCGTCCTTGACCTGCTGCAGAAGATTGCGGTGTGTCGCCGAGATCAGCCTGATGTCGACCCTGACGGTCGAACGCCCGCCGACCGGATCGACCTCACCGTCCTGCACGGCGCGCAGCAGCTTGACCTGCACGTCGAGCGGCAGGTCGCCGATCTCGTCGAGGAAGAGCGTGCCCGAATGCGCCTCGACGAACTTGCCCGTGTGTTTTTCGGTGGCGCCGGTGAACGAGCCCTTCTCATGGCCGAACAGGATCGATTCGACCAGATTGTCGGGGATGGCGCCGCAATTGACGGTAACGAAGGGTTTTGAGCGGCGGTCGCCGCTGCCCTGGATGGCGCGCGCCACCAACTCCTTGCCGACACCGGATTCGCCCTCGATAAGGATCGGGATGTTGGACGCGGCCGCCTTCTGGCCGAGACGGATCACCCGATCCATCGCCGGGCTGTGGGTGATCATGTCCTTGAAGGTCAGATGGCCGCCGCGCCGCCGCGACGTGCGCTTCACTTCGCCCTCGACCGCCTCGACCTTGAGCGCATTGCCGATCGATGCCTGCAGCCTGTCGGGAGAGGCCGGCTTCACGACGAAGTCGAAAGCGCCGTGACGCATGGCCGAAACGACCGTCTCGATGCCGCCCTGGGCGGTTTGTACGATGACCGGAACTTGGATGCCCCGCTCACGCATCGCCTTCAGCACGCCGATACCGTCAAGGCCCGGCATGACGAGGTCGAGGATGACCACCGACACGTCGCGCGCATTGGGCCCGTCGAGGGCGTCGAGACCGGCCTCGCCGCCATCCGTGATGATCGCGCTGTGGCCGAATTTCGTCACGGCCGCCTCGAGCAGCCTGCGCTGCACGGGATCGTCATCGACTATGAGTATGGAACCTGTCATGACTGGTTCAACGATGCTCGCCCAATATGCCCACCCAAGGGCAATCCACCCTATGGATCATCCTGGCACAGGGTTCTAAATAAGGTTTCAAAAAACCCGGTGAACGAATTCCTTAGGATTTGACCGGCTTTCTAATCCCCCTCTTGAATCTTTGAGTCTGACCGCTTGGGTCCTGCAATCTGGAAAGTATCGGCAATGCGCATGGTTTTTGGTCGGCAGCTTGCGGCGGCGGCGTCCGGTCAGGGCGCGGCGGAGCTTGGCAATCTGCCGGAATGGGATCTCGTCGATCTCTATTCGGGCATGGATGACCCCGAGCTGAAGCGCGACATCGCCAGGGCGGCGGCCGATGCCATCAGCTTCGAGAGCCGCTGGAAAGGCACGCTCGCCGCCGAGGCGGAGCGTGCCGACAGCGGCAGGCTGGGCGAGGCGCTTGCCGCCTATGAGGGACTGGAGGAACTGATCGGCCGGATCGTCTCCTATGCCGGACTGATCTATGCCGGCAACACCGCGGATCCGCAGCGCGCCAAGCTCTATGGTGACATTCAGGAGAAGATGACCGACGCCAGCGCGCATCTTCTGTTTTTCGCGCTCGAACTGAACTTCATCGACGATGCCGCGATCGAAACCGCGCTTGCTGCCGATCCCGCCTTTGCTCACTACCGGCCGTGGGTGCTCGATCTGCGCATGGACAAACCCTACCAGCTCGAGGATCGGGTCGAGCAGCTTTTCCACGAGAAGTCGATTACCGGACGCGGCGCCTGGAACCGCCTGTTCGACGAGACGATGACCGATCTGCGCTTCGACATCGATGGCGAGGAGCTTACCCTGGAGCCGGCGCTGAACCGCCTCCAGCATGCCGATGGCGAGGTGCGGCGCCGGGCCTCTGAAGCGCTGGCCGCAACCTTCCGCAAGAATCTGCGCACGTTCACGCTGGTCACCAACACACTGGCCAAGGACAAGGAGATTTCCGACCGCTGGCGCGGCTTCGAGGACATCGCCGATTCGCGCCATCTCGCCAACCGCGTCGAGCGCAGCGTGGTGGATGCGTTGGCCTCAGCCGTTCGCGACGCCTATCCGCGCCTGTCGCACCGCTACTACGCGATGAAGGCACGCTGGCTCGGCATGGAGGTGATGAACCACTGGGATCGCAACGCGCCTTTGCCAGAAACGCCGCAAGCGATCATCGGCTGGGACGAGGCCAAGAACACGGTGCTTTCCGCCTATCAGCGCTTTTCACCTGACATGGCTGAGATCGCCCGGGTTTTCTTCGACCGCAACTGGATCGACGCGCCGGTCAGGCCAGGCAAGTCGCCGGGCGCCTTCGCGCATCCGACTGTGCCGTCGGCGCATCCCTACGTTCTGCTCAACTACATGGGCAAGCCGCGCGACGTGATGACGCTGGCGCATGAGCTTGGCCACGGCGTGCATCAGGTGCTGGCCGCAGGCCAGGGCGCGCTGATGGCTTCGACGCCGCTGACGCTGGCCGAGACGGCATCCGTGTTCGGCGAGATGCTGACCTTCCGCTCGCTGCTGGACCAGACCACGGACAAGCGCGAGCGCAAGGCCATGCTCGCCCAGAAGGTCGAGGACATGATCAACACGGTCGTGCGCCAGATCGCTTTCTACGAGTTCGAGCGCAAGGTGCATGCCGAGCGCAAGAACGGCGAACTGACATCCGACCGGCTCGGCCAGTTCTGGCTGGAAGTGCAGGCGGAGAGCCTCGGGCCGGCGATCAAGCTGCGCGAAGGTTACGAGGTCTTCTGGACCTATATTCCACACTTCATCCATTCGCCCTTCTACGTCTACGCCTATGCTTTCGGCGACTGCCTGGTGAATTCGCTCTATGCGGTCTATCAGAATGCGGAGCGTGGCTTTCAGGAGAAATATTTTGCCATGCTGCGCGCCGGCGGCACCAAGCATCATTCCGAGCTCCTGGCACCCTTCGGTCTTGACGCCACCGACCCTGCCTTCTGGCAGATCGGACTTGGCGTGATCGGTGGGCTGATCGACGAGCTCGAAGCTTTGGACATTGACGCACAGCGCTGAACATCCGGGGCTGACAGAACAGTTTAGCCGCAATGCATATTGAGGCCGTTCTATTCTTGCCCTAAATATCTGTTCTTAAATAACTCTCCGTGGAATTTTTCCGTTAGCTTTCCGGAAGCTGTATGATAGCGTCCCGCCTCAAGCTCAGTCTGGCGCGGGGCTCAGGCCAGGAAAAAATCTTCGGCCGGTCACGGCGCTTCGGCGAGTGCGACAGCGGCCGTTGGCCATGGCAGGAAAAGCCGGTCGCCGACAGCTCGATCTAAGCCGGCTGTTCCGCGAAAAGCGGAGCCACCATTGAATGGTCCTTGTGCCAAGGTCACCACTCCAGGCCGTGGCAGGTGGATCGGACTGGAGAGAGAGACAATGGGCACTTTTTTCTACATGCTCCTGGCGTTCCTGGTAGGTGTGTTGGTTGGCTGGTTCATCTGGGGACGCCTGCGTGGCGAACTCGACAGCCTGCGCGGTGACATGGACCGCACGCGCAGCGAGCGCGACAGGCTGCGCGCCGACGCCGACCGCCTGACCGGCGAGCTGGAAGTATGCCGCGGCGCCCGCGCCGACCTGGAGCGCCAGTTGACCGAGGCACAAGGCGCCAAGACCGGCGCGACAAAGGCAGCAATCCCGGCACCGTCGGCATTGATGTCGACATCCGCGCCGGCCAAGCCCACGCCGGCCAAGTCCGCGCCAGCAAAGACTGCGCCGGCCAAGTCGACACCGGCCAAGACCGCGTCCAAGAAACCGGCGGCCGCCAAGGCGGCAGCCGGGCCAAAGGCCAGTGCGTCGAAAGCGGCCGCGTCGGAAACGAGCGCCACAGCCAGGAAGGCTGCGCCGGCGGCAAAGAAGGCCACCGCCGGCACGGCAACAGCGGCGGCAGCAGCTGATAAGACCGACAGTCTGCGTCGCTTGATC
The DNA here is from genome assembly GCF_055901575.1 of Mesorhizobium sp. WSM4842. Lineage (NCBI taxonomy): Bacteria > Pseudomonadati > Pseudomonadota > Alphaproteobacteria > Hyphomicrobiales > Phyllobacteriaceae > Mesorhizobium > Mesorhizobium sp. WSM4842. The sequence continues at coordinate 2,184,997 of NZ_CM148372.1, read as the reverse complement.
GGCATCGGCCCGGTCAACGAGCGGAAGCTGCACGGCCTGGGGGTTAGAACCTACGCTCAGATCGCCGCCTGGACGGCGGCGGATATCAAGCGGATCGAAGACGTTCTCCAGTTCGACGGCCGCATCGAGCGTGAGCGCTGGATCGAGCAGGCGAAACTGCTTGCCGCCGGCGACGAGAAGGAATTCGCGCGCCGCTTCCCGACCGCGGGGACCGCGAGCAACACCTGAATTGCCTGCCAGCATCGAGCACTAGCGGCGCCTTGAGGTGCCGCCAGTTTGCTTTTGCACCAAGCCTGCCTTTGCGTCCTGAGACGCCGCGCTCTCGATTGCGCCCGATCGAGCCCCCATATAGAGCGATAGCTGGCGTCATCGACCGCAGCATCCGAGTCCCATGTCCCTGCCCTCTGCAATTTTCCGGAATGACGAGCGCGCCCATCAGCTCGTTTTCGACCGCCCGTCCGGCATCATCGTGGCGCATGAGGCGGAGGATTTCCTGCCGGCGCTGGAAATTGCGCAGGCAGCGCATGACGCCGGCAAATGGCTGGCCGGCTATTTCTCGTACGAGGCCGGCTACCTGCTCGAACCGAAGCTCGTTCCGCTGCTGCCGGGCGAACGCCGCGCCCCGCTTGTCTGCCTGGGGATCTTCGACGCGCCTGTCGAACAGGCGGTCGTGCCCAGCAACGCGCCGGCGACCAACGGTCCGATCTTCGATGCAAGGGCTGCCTGGTCTTCAGAAGACTACGCAAAACGCTTTGCGCGGCTCCACAATCACATTCGAAAGGGCGATTGCTATCAGGGCAATCTGACCTTTCCGGTTCATGCGCAGTGGTCGGGCGATCCGCTGGCCGCCTTCGACGCGCTGACCGAGCGCCAGCCTGTGAAATACGGCGCGCTGATCGCGCTCGGCGATCCGGTCGTTTTGTCGCGTTCGCCGGAACTGTTCTTCGAGGTCGACGCCGAAGGCATCATCGAGACCCATCCGATGAAAGGCACCGCCCCGCGCGGCGCGACCAAGGCGGAGGACAAGCGGCTGAAGGCGTTCTTGCTAAATGATGAGAAGAACCAGGCTGAGAACCGGATGATCGTCGATCTGCTGCGCAACGACATCTCGCTGATCAGCGAGGTCGGCACGCTGGAAGTGCCGGAGCTTTTCCGCATCGAGAGCTACCCGACCGTCCACCAGATGGTGAGCCGTGTGCGGGCCAAGCTCTTGCCCGACCTCACCATCCGCCAGATCTTCGCTGCGCTGTTTCCATGCGGATCGATCACCGGCGCCCCAAAAATCCGCGCCATGGAAATCCTGCACGATCTGGAAGCCACACCACGCGACGTCTATTGCGGCGCCATCGGCTGGATCGCGCCCGGCGGCACGATGCGCTTTTCGGTTGCGATCCGCACCATATCGCTCTTTTCCAGTGGCGAAGCCGTCTACAATATCGGTGGTGGCGTCGTCTTCGATTCGACGGCCGAGGAGGAGTATCAAGAGTGCCTGCTGAAAGCGCGCTACGCGACGGGAACACCGCCGATTTCGAGTTGATCGAAACCATGCGTTGGCAGCCGGGCCAGGGCTTCCTCCGTTTCGACCGCCATTTGGCTCGCCTTTATGGCTCGGCAGCCGAACTGGGTTTTGCCTGCGATCCACAAAAGGTCGGCGAGATGCTCAGGAACGCCGTCGACCGGCCGGACATAGCCTTGCGCACACGCCTCGTCCTGTCGCGCAGCGGCAAGGTGACGGTCTCGGCGCTGCCTTATGAGCCGCATGCAGCCGACAAGGTGTGGAGGCTGCAACTGGCGCGGGTGCGGCTCGATTCAAGCGACACGCTGCTGCGCCACAAGACGAGCCGCCGGGACACCTATCAGCGGGCGCGAGCCGAATATCTGATCAGCCGGGCCGACGAGGTGCTGCTGGCCAACGAGCGTGGCGAAATCTGTGAGGGCACGATCACCAATCTCTTTGCCGATTTCGGCGACGGCGCGCTGGCGACGCCGCGGCTCGATTGCGGCCTGCTGCCGGGCGTATTGCGTGGCGAATTGCTGGACGAAGGCCGCGCCCACGAGGCAATCTACAGCTTGGATGATCTGAAGTCGGCCAAAGCGCTGTTCGTCGGCAATTCCCTGCGCGGATTGATCCCGGCGCGGCTGGGCTGAAATGCAACCGAAAAGATATCGACGACACGCCCTTGGCTGTGTCTCAAGCATGGTTTTCCCCTTGCGAGCTGGAGAAGATGCGTCCGGCCCGAGAAAGAATGGGCCGGACGCGCGGCAGCCGCTTGGGAGGAGCGACTATTCGCCTTCGTGGGTCTGACCGGAGCCGCCGACGGAAACGATGTTGAAGGGTTTGCCTTCGACGGCAACGTCGCCGGTTTTCTCGAACGACGTCACGTCAACGAGATGCAGCACACCTTGCAGAGGATCCGTAACCACGATCCTGTCGCCGGCGACCGCAACACGCGGCCTCGGCTCGCTCCAGTGACCATCCATCGAATAGGGGTCGGTCAGCTTGAGCGAGTTTGCGATCTCCCCCTTGACCACATCGAGCTGGTGAAGCTGGCCGTCCTCAGTGAAGACGTAGGCGAACTTCGGACGAACCGGATCGATCGCGAAATGCACGCGGCGCGTCGGAAGGCTGATCAGCCGGAATGCGTCGCTTTCGACCGTCGGATCGATCAGCACCACCTTGTCGGCGCCGTAGTTGCCGAGGAAATATTGCAGGCCCCTGCCGCCGATCAGCGTCGTCGTTTTGCCATCCGGCAGGCTGTCGGCATAGGGCAGATGACGGATCGCCGGGGTGCCGTCGCCATGGCTGACGACAAGCAGGCCGGTCGCGCAGGCGAAAGCCAGGATATTGGCGGAAGACGCCTCGCCGTGGAGGTCGGGGCAGGCGTGGATGCCGCCGATCGGCGCGCCGGCTTCGTCAGCGACCCTGATGCCGACCGGGAGTTCGTCCGGCTTTTCCCTGTTCGGCTCCGAGAGGAGGACATGGGAGCCATAGGCAACTGCGACGCCGTGCTGCGGCGCGTCCGTCTTCACTTCCCTGAAGTCCGATTTGCCTTCCAGGACGACCTTCTCGGAGACGATGCGGGCGACACCTTCGCCGTCGAAAAAAGCGGCGAAGTCTCCGTCATGCTCGACGAAATGCGACGGCTTCTTGCCTGTGATCTCGACGCCGGCAAGCTTTGGCGCTTCAACGTCGATGTCGCCGTGTTCGCCGTGGTCCTCGAAGGAAATGCCGCTCGCGATCCCGGTAACGACGCCGGCCGAGCCCTGCACGGCGAACACCGTCCGGCCGCTTTCGCTGCGATGGAGCGACGCCGGCCCTTTAATCTGGAATGTGTCGAGCTTTCCGCCATCGACCGCATCGATTACGGTCACCTTCGGATCCGCGTGATCCGAGATGAAGAGGCGCCAGGCGGTTACCTCCTCGGCATGGGCCGCACTTGTTGATAGAGACAGAAACAGCGCGATGGTCGTGGCTGACGCCAAATTTGTCCTCACGGTATTCTCCTTGATGTTATTACCTAACTGATTGCGGTCGACGAAGGGCGGGTTGCTCCGCCTTTCCGTCGTGGCGCGACGATCAGCTTCCGAGGATCGCGCCTTTGATCGTCGTGATGTTGTGCCGCATCATCTCGAGATAGGTCGCAGCCGGACCGTTCTTATCCGACAGGGCGTCGGAGTAGAGCTCACCGCCGACTTTCAGGCCCGTCTCGCTGGCGATCTGCTCGATCAGGCGCGGATTGGTGACGTTCTCGACGAAGATTGCCGAGGCCTTGTCTTGCCTGATCTGTTTGATCAGGGCCGCGACATCGGAAGCTGACGCCTCGGATTCGGTGGAGACGCCCTCCGGTGCCAAGAATTTTATGCCGTATTCGTGTTCGAAATAGCCATAGGCGTCGTGGGAGGTGATGATGGTGCGCTTTTCCTCGGGAATCTCAGCGACGGCAGCTTTGATCTCCGCTTCCAGTGCCTCGAGCTGCTGGCCGTATGATTCGGCATTGGCCCGATAAGTGTCACAGCCGGCTGCATCGGCGGCACAGAAGGCATCGGCGATGTTCTTCACATAGAGTTCGGCATTATGCACCGACTGCCATGCATGGGGATCGGACTCGCCGTGATGATGGTGCCCTTCCTCATGGCCCTCTTCCGCCTCCGCGGCGTGCCCTGCCTCGCCCTTGGCGGCTTCATCCTGATCGTGGTGACCTTCTTCCTCGGTGTTGCGCAACACCTCGCCGCCTTTGGTCAACTCCACGACCGGCGCTTTCGTCGCGCTCGCCTCGACGAGACGCTGGAGGAAGCCCTCGAACTGGAGGCCATTGACCAGCACCACGTCGGCAGAACCGACGGTGGCCGCGTCGGCCGGCTTCGGTTCGTAGACATGGGCGTCACCATTCGGGCCGACCAGCGTGATGATGTCGACACGGTCACCGCCGACATTCTTGGCGAAATCGGCAATGATCGAGAAACTGGCGACAACCTTGAGGTTCTCGGCCGCGGCCACCGACGGGATGATTGGCAACGATGTTATGACGCCCATCACGGCGGCGAGCTTCAGCGTCCTGGACATTCGATCAACTCCTTTGTTCAAGCGGTTCTGTGGAAGATGTGCCGGACTCGTGGCGAGCAGCCGCGCATCCCGGCAGAGATGGAAGAAATCGTAGATCGCGCCCGCCGACAGATGATCGTCGGGCCGGCCGATCCCATCGAGGTGATGCACGGCGGGATGGCTGTTGTAGCCCAGCGTCAGGTCTTGAAAGATCACACAAGCAGCCATTCGATCCATCTCCGCGGGAGCCATCAAAGTCAGCCCAGCTCTTGACGATCCGTTATGTTATGTTATCACGTTCGTCAATCGAAAACGTTATATTATAACTAACGGTCACCGTTGTTGGAACACGAGGGAACAGTGGATGCCTGGACGCAACCAGCAGTTGGTGCTCGACGCGTTGACGCGCTCCGAGAGGCCGATGGGGGCCTACGAACTGCTTGAACTTCTTCGCCAGGAAGGGCTCCGCTCACCGCTACAGATCTATCGCGCTCTGGATCGGCTCATCGAGGAGGGCCTGGTTCACAGGATCGAGAGCCTGAGCGCGTTTGCGCTCTGCCTCCCCAGCGAATGCGGCACCCACGGGCGCGCCGCTTTTGCAATCTGCGCGAATTGCGGGCGGGCAAGTGAAGTTCATGACCCGGCATTGGAGCGGGTGCTGCGCCGGATTGCCCGACGGCAGGGCTTCCGAACCACGTCGGCCACGGTGGAGCTTTCGGGTCTCTGCGAGGCTTGCGCGCATGCATAGCGCAACGCGAGAGGGTCCGCTTCGACGGATGGTCGATAAAAAGGCCCAAGTTCCATCCGCCAGCTTCCAGTGCATCTCCCGGTGATGCACTTCAATCGGCTCGCCATTTTGATCCACTCCCTTTGATTTGGCATTGCGATCACGTCATCGCGAGTCGCCGGCAATCTTTGAGGAGAGCCTTGCTTGAGCTTCGCCATCCACGATTTTGGCCTTAACCACGTAGCCAACTGAGCGTAGCCGAGGTTGGCGCTTTTCGCTGGTTTATGACAATGATCTGTGGTTGTAGCGCGTGGCGGTCGGGCAAAAAAATGCTCCGCTTTGCGTCTGTTTGCCCGGCTTTTCAGCCTATCTGAGGGAGTAATCGATAAAATGGCGAATGAAAACTGGCCCGTTTACGGTGAGATCACCGGCCCTGTCGTGATGATCGGCTTCGGCTCGATCGGACGGGGAACGCTGCCGCTGATCGAGCGCCATTTCAACTTCGACAAGTCGCGCATGACGGTCATCGACCCACGCGATACCGACCGCAAGCTGCTCGACGAGCGCGATATCACCTTCATGCAGGATGCGGTGACCAAGCAGAACTATAAGAAGCTGCTGACGCCGCTGCTGACCAAAGGTGGCGGCCAGGGCTTTTGCGTCAACCTGTCGGTCGACACCGGCTCAGTGGATTTGATGCGGCTCTGTCGCAAGCTTGGTGTGCTCTACATCGACACCGTCGTCGAGCCATGGCTCGGCTTCTATTTCGACCCCAAGGCCGACAATGCCAGCCGCAGCAACTACGCGCTGCGTGAATCCATGATCGAAGAAAAGCACGCGCATCCCGGCGGGGCGACCGCAATCTCCACCTGCGGCGCCAATCCAGGCATGGTCTCGTGGTTCGTCAAGCAGGCGCTGGTCAACCTCGCCACCGATCTTGGCCTCGAGTTCTCAGAGCCCGCGCAGCAAGATCGCGAAGGCTGGGCCAGGCTGATGAAAAAGGCCGGCGTCAAGGGCATTCACATCGCCGAGCGCGACACACAGCGCACCAAGAAGCCGAAGCCGATGGACGTGTTCTGGAACACCTGGTCGGTCGAAGGCTTCATCTCGGAAGGGCTGCAACCGGCCGAGCTCGGCTGGGGCACGCATGAAACGTGGATGCCGAAGAACGCCAAGGAGCACAAGCATGGCTCGAAGGCCGCGATCTACCTGGAGCAGCCGGGCGCCAACACGCGTGTGCGCAGCTGGTGCCCGACGCCCGGACCGCAATACGGATTCCTGGTGACGCACAACGAGTCGATTTCGATCGCCGACTTCTTCACCCTGCGCGGCAAGAAGGGCAAGGTTCAATATCGCCCCACCTGCCACTACGCCTACCACCCCTGCAACGACGCCATACTGTCGCTGCACGAGATGTTCGGTGCCGCCGGCAAGCCGCAATCCGTACACCACGTGCTCGATGAGAACGAACTGGTCGACGGTGTCGACGAACTCGGCGTGCTGCTCTACGGACACGACAAGAACGCCTATTGGTACGGCTCGCAACTGTCGCTGGCGGAAGCACGCAAGCTGGCGCCTTATCAGAACGCGACGGGCATGCAGGTCACGTCGTCAGTGCTGGCGGGCATGGTCTGGGCGCTGGAAAATCCCGAGGCCGGCATCGTCGAGGCCGACGAGATGGACTACAAGCGCTGCCTGGAAGTGCAGTCCCCCTATCTCGGGCCGATCAAGGGCTACTACACCGATTGGACGCCGCTCGATAACCGCCCTGGTCTGTTCCCGGAAGACCTCGACAAGAACGACCCATGGCAATTCCGCAACATCCTCGTTCGATAGTGCAACATCCTCGTTCGATAGCAATGTCTCACTGCCTTGCAATCGCCTGGAAATCGGGCGATTGAAGGAAGGTGGCCCAGAGCGACGTGCGTCCATTTGGACGCACAAAGTGCGCTCCAGCGCTTGAAATGTACGCATCATGCTTTCCGAAAATCGGATCGATTTTCGGGCCGATGCGAGAGGAGAGGGTTTTGATGATGACGATTGCGCGCAAATTGCTTTCGGCCGGCATTGTCGCGGCCGCTGCTGCCTTGGCGGCGTGCACCACCGCCGGCCCGGGCGGGCCGCCATTGGCCGCGCGGAGCCCGGTCGAAGGCTCATGGATCGACGCGCAAGGCACGGGCCTGTCGACCTTCGCCGGCGGCAGCTTCAACACCGTCGCGACCGACACCGGCCAGAAACTTGCCGACGGCAGCTACACCATGACCGGCGGCACCTCGGTCGAGATCCAGGGCACTTCGCTGATCCGCCAGACGCCGATCAGCTTCAACTGCTTGTTGATCTCCACCTCGCAGCTTAATTGCACCAGCGCGAGCGGGCAGAACTTCGTGCTGACGCGACGCACCTGAGGCCCCTACTGAACTGCTTTGCAAAGGACGGTGGCTTGAGGCCTCCGCCCTTTTTTTGCGCCGGCAAAACTGTCCCCGATTCCGCTTGCTGAAACGCGATGTGTATATGGGCAAAAGCTGGCTGTTATGCTCCAGTCAAGCAAGGGCGTTAAACACCTCTGCGCATGACCCCAAAATCGGAATCGATTTTCGGAAAGGATCATGCGCAAATTGGTACAGTGTCCTTGTGCGTCCGAAATGACCCGCGGCGCTGTACTCAGGTCATCCGGGAGACGAAAATGAAGAAGATCGCCGCCGTTGCCGCCCTGTCGGCGTCCACGCTTGGCCTGTCGGCCGGCGTGTCCTTTGCCGACTACACGCTGAACATCCTGCACATCAACGACTGGCACAGCCGCATCGAAAGCAACAACAAATATGAATCGACCTGCTCGGCCGAAGAGGAGACCAAGGGCGAGTGCATCGGCGGCGCGGCGCGGCTGATCACGGCGATCGCCCAGGAGCGCAAGAAACTCGAGGGCCAGAACGTGCTGCTGCTCAGCGCCGGCGACAATTTCCAGGGATCGCTTTTCTACATCACCTACAAGGGCAAGACCGAAGGCGAATTCCTCAACCAGATGAAATTCGACGCCATGGCGGTCGGCAATCACGAGTTCGACGACGGCGAGGCGGCGCTGGCGCCGTTTTTGGACATGATCAAGTTTCCGGTGCTCGGCGCCAACGTGAAGGCCAACGCGCAATCCAAGCTCGGTGACCGCGTGAAACCGTCGATCGTGATCGAGGTCGGCGGCTGCCAGAAGATCGGCGTCGTCGGCGCGGTCACCAACGACACGCCGGAACTCACTTCGCCAGGCCCTAACGTCACGATCGAGGACGACGTCAAGTCGATCACATCAGAGGTCGAGAAGCTGAAGGGAGAAGGCGTCAACAAAATCATCGCGGTCACCCATATCGGCTACAAGCGAGAGCGCGACGTCATCGCCAAGATCCCGGGTGTCGACGTGGTGGTCGGCGGCCACAGCCATTCGCTGCTGTCCAACACCGACCCCAAGGCTGAAGGCCCCTACCCGACGATGGTCGACAATCCGGACGGCTACAAGGTGCCGGTCGTCCAGGCGGCGTCCTTTTCGAAATATCTCGGCGAGTTCAAGGTCGTGTTTGACGATAACGGCGTCGTCAAGCAAGCCAGCGGAGACCCGATCTACCTCGACAAGTCGATCATGCCGGATCCCGCCGTGCTTGCCCGCGTCAAGGAGCTTGGCGCGCCGATCGAGGCGTTGAAGAACAAGGAGGTCGCCGAGACCACCAAGGCGATCGACGGCAGCCGTGAGAACTGCCGCACCCGCGAGTGCGAGATGGGCAATCTTGTCTCCGATGCCGTCCTCGACCGCGTCAGGGACCAGGGTGTCGAGATCGTCATCACGAACGGCGGCGGTCTGCGCGCTTCGATCGACCAGGGCACCGTCACCATGGGCGAGGTGCTGAACGTGCTGCCATTCCAGAACACAGTGGCGACCTTCCAGATTTCCGGTAAGGATCTGGTTGCCGGGCTCGAGAACGGTCTTAGCCAGATCGAGGATGGCGCCGGACGCTTCCCGCAGGTTGCCGGCCTGAAGTATTCATTCGACAAATCGGCCGCCCCGAATGCCGGGCGCGTCAAGTCGGTCGAAGTCATGCAAGGCGGCGCGTGGACGCCGATCAATCCGGATAAGGATTACCTGGTCGCCACCAACAACTATGTGCGCCAGGGCGGCGATGGCTACGACGTATTCGCCGACAAGGCCAAGAACGCCTACGATTACGGTCCGGGCCTCGAACAGGTGGTCGCCGATTATCTCGGCGCGCATCGGCCCTATACGCCGAAGCTCGATGGCCGCATCACCGAGATCGCGGCCGCCGCCGCGGCGGAACCGGCAAAGCCGGCAGAAACGGCTCCAGCCGCAACCGCGGAGCCGGCGATGCCCGAACCGCCGGCTGGTTCGGACGATATCGCCACGACGCCGCCAGCCGTCCCGGCGGAACCCGCCCCGGCAGCGCCGGCACCTGCCGAGCCGGCTAAACCGGCCGAGACGGCACCCGCGGCACCGGCTCCTGCGGCGGAACCGGCCAAACCAGCCGAGGCTGCGCCTGCCGAGCCGGCAAAGCCGGCCGAGGCAACACCGACCGAAAGCAGCCATGTGATCGTTGCCGGCGATACCTATTGGGACCTGGCGGAGAAGGCCTATGGCGATGGCACCAAGTGGAAAACGATCTCGGACGCCAACAAGGACTATGAGCCGCGCCGCCTTCCCGTCGGTGCAACCTTGACCATCCCGGCCGCAAACTAAATTCTTCCGTCATTGCTGGAAAACCCGTCCGGGGAACCGGGCGGGTTTTCTGCTTTCCGCCCGAGGTAAGATAAGGTGCGGCCAGACGCTGCATTGAAAACCGGCGCGGCATCGCTAGTTTCGCGCGGTGTCCGGAGATCCCTAATGACGCTTTGCAACCCTGTCGATCCGAAGGGCCTCGGCCCGCAGCCGGCAGGACAGCCGCCGGTCGGGGCGGGCAGGATCGGCGTCATGCTGGTTAATCTCGGCACGCCCGACGGCACGGAATTCAAGCCGATGTGGCGCTACCTCAGGGAATTCCTGTCCGATCCGCGCGTCATCGAGCTCAACAAGGCGATCTGGTACCCCATCCTCTACGGGCTGGTTCTCACCACACGGCCGAAGAAGTCGGGCGCCAACTATGCCAGGATCTGGAACCGGCAGCGCAACGAGTCGCCGCTGCGCACCTACACCCGCGCCCAGAGCGAAAAGCTGACCGAGGCGCTGCGCGACCTGCCCGACGTTATCGTCGACTGGGCGATGCGTTACGGCAATCCGTCGACCGAGAGCGTCGCCAAAGGGTTGGTCGCGCAAGGCTGCGACCGCATTCTGTCTTTTCCGCTCTATCCGCAATATTCCGCGACCACCACAGCGACCGCCAACGACCAGCTGTTTCGCGCGCTGATGAAGATGCGCCGCGCCCCGGCGATCCGCAGCGTGCCGCCCTACTATGCCGAACCGGTCTATATCGAGGCGCTTGCCCGTTCGATCTCGCGCCATCTGGCGAGCCTCGATTTCGAGCCGGAGGTGGTCATCGCCTCCTATCACGGCATTCCGAAACCCTATTCCGACAAGGGTGACCCCTATCAGGCCCATTGCTTGGAGACGACCCGGCTGCTGCGGGAAAAGCTCGGCTGGGATGAGAAGAGGCTGATCACCACGTTCCAGTCGCGCTTCGGTGCGCAGGAATGGCTGCAGCCCTACACCGACAAGACGGTCGAGAAATTAGCCGGAGAAGGTGTGAGATCGATCGCCATCGTCAATCCGGGCTTTTCTGTCGACTGCATCGAGACGCTGGACGAGATCGGCAGAGAGGCGGCCGAGACCTTCCATCATGCAGGCGGCGAGAAGTTCGCACACATCCCCTGCCTCAACGACAGTGCCGAGGGCATGGCGGTGATCGAGGCGATGGTGCGGCGCGAATTGTTAGGCTGGATTTGAAGCGGACATAATCGAGCGCCGCTAGCCCAGCCGCCTATACGCCGACAATTCGCGATCACCCGATTGTAACATTTCTGAAACACACTTAAGTGTTTGGTGAAGTCGGTTGCGTTGAAACGTCTACCGCATCGGCGGAAAATCGGAATCGATTTTCGGAAAGCACGATGCGCAGGTATAAAAGTTAGAGCGTACTTTGTGCGTCCAGTGGACGCGCGTCGCTCTAATGTGCTCGGCATCTGAGGGAGGGCCAAATGGATTTCAGTGGTTTCGATATCGCGCTTCTTGTTCTTGTCGCTCTTGTCGTGCTCGTGCTTTTCAAAGGCATCCGGACAATCCCGCAAGGCTACAATTATACGGTGGAGCGCTTCGGTCGTTACACCAAGACATTGAGCCCCGGCCTTAACCTCATCGTGCCGTTCGTCGATCGCATCGGCGCCAAGTTGAACATGATGGAGCAGGTGCTCGACGTCCCGACCCAGGAGATCATCACCCGCGACAACGCCACCGTCGCCGTCGACGGCGTCGCCTTCTACCAGGTACTCAACGCCGCGCAGGCCGCCTACCAGGTCGCTGGGCTGGAGAACGCCATCCTCAACCTGACGATGACCAACATCCGTACCGTGATGGGCTCGATGGACCTCGACGAGCTTTTGTCGAACCGCGACGCCATCAACGAACGCCTGCTGCGCGTCGTCGACGAGGCCGCGCATCCCTGGGGCATCAAGATCACTCGTGTCGAGATCAAGGACATCAACCCGCCGGCCAATCTCGTCGAATCGATGGGTCGCCAGATGATGGCCGAACGCAACAAGCGCGCGCAGATCCTTGACGCCGAAGGCCTCAAGCAGTCGCAGATCCTGGAAGCCGAGGGCCGCAAGGAAGCCGCCTTCCGCGACGCCGAGGCGCGCGAACGCTCCGCCGAGGCCGAGGCCCGCGCCACGCAGGTGGTGTCGGAAGCGATCTCCAAGGGCGACGTGCAGGCGCTCAACTACTTCGTCGCGCTGAAATACACCGAAGCGCTGACCAGGATCGGCTCCGCCACAAACAGCAAGGTTGTGCTGATGCCGATGGAAGCTTCGTCGCTGATCGGCACGCTCGGCGGCATCGGCGAGATCGCCAAGGAAGTCTTTAGGGGCGACGGCACTGCCGGCACGCCGCGGCAAGCCGCCCGCCCGCCCGTAGTTCGCCCGAGCGAGAGCTGAGGCCGGTCCGATGTTCGACCGCATCATTTCCGAACTCGGCCCTTGGAACTGGATGGTTCTCGGCTTCCTTCTCCTCGTAATGGAGGTCGTCGCACCGGGCATTTTCATGCTGTGGATCGGTATCGCCGCGCTGCTGATCGGTGCAGTCTCCCTGCTCATCTGGGACGCAGGTTTTTGGACTTGGCAGGTCCAGGTTCTCGCTTTCCTGGCGATGTCGCTGGTTTCAACCTATGTCGGCAAGAGACTGGCGGGCGGGCGTCACGACCCGACAGACCAGCCGCTGCTCAACCGCCGCGGCGAACAAATGATCGGCAGGATGGCGACACTGGCCGAGCCGATCAAGGACGGCCGCGGCCGCATAAAGCTGGGCGACACGCTATGGCGCGTCTCCGGCCCCGATCTGCCGGCCGGCACGCAGGTGCGCGTGACGGGCGCGGCCGATACCGATCTGGAACTGACGGTCGAGGCGGTTTAGGACCGATCCCACCGATCTCGGCGGGACGACTTTTGAGCCTCTATCAGAGACTGTTTCGAAATTCGCTCTGGCGAGTCATATGGTGGTGGTTTCGAGAACCGGCGCGCAGCGGACATTAGAGCGCTGCGCGTCCAATTGGACGCGCAAAGGACGCTCTAACACTTTGCATTTGCGCATGATCCTTTCCGGGAAACCGAAATCGGTTTCCGGGGTCATGCGCTGGTCCGTGAGCACCGGCCTACGCCGGCCGTAGCTTTAACTGCCACGACCGCTCATAAGTGCTTCGGCCGGCGAAGGCCGGAAGCGCAGAAAACGCCATCAGATGGCCGCCAGAGTAGAGTTTCCAAACGGGCTCTCAGGCCGCGCCGATGCGCAGCAGATCGTGCAGATGGACAAGTCCGACCGGCCGTCCACCCTCGACAACCATCAGGCTGGAGATGGCCGAATTGTTGATCGTCTGCAGCGCCGTCGCCACCAGCGTATCTGGACCGGCCGTCTTCGGCTCCTTGGTCATGACCTGATCGACACTCATCGCCAGAAGATTGCTGCCGATGTGGCGCCTGATATCGCCGTCGGTGACGATGCCGATCAGCGCACCATCCGCAGCGGTTATTGCCACGCAGCCAAACCCCTTGCGCGACAATTCGAGGATCGCTTCGCGCATTCCAGTGCCGGAAGGCACCAGCGGCAGCCTGTCGCCGACATGCATGATGTCGCGGATCTGCGTCAGATTGGCGCCAAGTTGCCCGCCGGGATGGAAGGTGCGGAAATGATCCGGCGTGAAGCCGCGCGCTTCGAGCAACGCGATGGCCAGCGCATCGCCGATCACCAGTTGCAGCAGCGTCGATGTCGTCGGCGCCAGGCCATGCGGGCAGGCTTCCGGCGCACGCGGCAGCAAAAGCACCACATCGGCCGCGCGCGCCAGCGCCGATCGCTCTCCGGCGGTGACCGCGATCAGCGGAATCGAGAAGCGCCTGGAATAGGCGATGATGCCCTTGAGTTCCCGGCTCTCGCCCGACCACGACATGGCGATGATGGCATCGTCCCTGGCGATCATGCCGAGGTCGCCGTGATTGGCTTCGGCAGGATGGACGAAGAAAGCCGGCGTGCCGGTCGAGGCGAGCGTCGCGGCGATCTTTGAGCCGATATGGCCGCTCTTGCCGACACCGGTGACGATGACGCGGCCCTCGATCTGCGACACCATGTCGACGGCGCGCGCGAACGGTTCGGTCAATCCGTTTTCGAGCGCGGCCGCCAGCGCCGCGACACCGGCCTGCTCGGTCGCTACCGTTCTGAGCGCCGAGGCGATCGAAGCTTGCCCGTCGAACCGCTTCTTGTCTTGGGATCCCGCATGCATGGCTGATGCGATTAGCGCTTTGCTGCGCGCCTGTCCAACGGAATTGCCATCCAGCGGGGCTTTAAACCAACGCCGCCTCAACCCTCCATTAACCATCCCTATTTACGGTTCGGTAAGTATGGCGCGCGGGCGCCGCGCAAGCAGTGGTGGCAATGTCCGGGGCCCAGCATGAAAAGAAAGGAAGGCAAAACGGCAAGGCGGTCTACGCCTTGCTGTTGGCGACCAGCGTCTTCGCCTTGCTGCGGCCCGCGCAGCCCTATGCCCAGGTAGCCGAGCTGCGCGGCGAGGTTTCGGAATCAGCGATTCTGGACGACCAGCAGCGCGAAACCAGGCAATTGAGTATGGTTAGCGCCCAGGATCAGACGGCACGGGCCGACGCAGCCATCCAGGGCAATGCACCGGCGCCGACCTATCAGCCGGCCAGCCCGGGCGCCGTGCAGGACGACGACACGGCACCCGCGACCGGCAGCATTTTTGATCCGCCGGAAGCCACCGACGATGCGTTTGCGGACACGCCCGCTCCAATCCCGCCGCGCCGGCCATCGAGCGTAACGCAACGCGCGGACGATCAAGACTTGGCCGCCGAGGCCGCCGCCGGGGCCGCCGCCGCGACTGCAGCCACGACGGATGACACGGACACCGGCGAAACTGACCAGGACGCCACCAATCCCCGTGCCGTCACCATTGATTCCGCCGACAGGCAGCAGCTCGATCCGGGCGCCGAGCGCGCCGAAGCCATCGAAGGTCAGGACAAGAGGGCCGAGGACGACCCGTTCGCCGCCACCGGCATCAAACTCGGCTCCTTCGTGATCAGGCCGACGCTCGAGCAAGGCCTGACGGCGTCGTCGAATGCCGATTCAAGCACCGAAGGCAAACCGGCCCTGCTGTCCGAAACGGCGCTGCGCTTCAATGCCGTCTCCGACTGGCGGGAGAATTCGGCTGTCATCGACGGCTATGGCATCTTTCTCAAGACCATATCGGGCGACGAGGTTCAGGAGGCACGGGGCCGTGTCGACGGCACGCTCAATGTCGACCTCGACAACGATCTGCGCGCTATCGCCAGCCTTGGTTACGAGGCGGCGCCGGAATCGGCTTCGTCGCCGGTCGTCATCGAAGGCACCGTCGAGCAGCCGGTGCGTCAGAGCATTAACGGCAGCCTCGCGGTCGAGAAGGATGCCGGCAAGATGCGCTTAGCCCTGACCGGCGCAGTCGAACACGACATCTACGGCGACGCCAAGCTTTCGACGGGCGGAACGCTGTCGCAGAAAGACCGCGACTCGACGCTCTATACCGCCACCTTGCGCACCGGCTACGAGATTTCCCCCGCTATCACCCCCTTCACCGAAGTCGAAATCGGCCGCCGGGTCTATGATTTGCGCGTCGACACCAATGGTTTCGAACGATCCTCGACGGGGCTTGGGGTTCGGGCCGGCGCCGAGCTCGACCTCGGCGAGAAGCTTGCCGGCGAATTCTCGGCCGGCTGGCTGCGGGAGGCGATCGACGACGACCGGCTGCCGGCAATTTCGGGTGCCACGGTGAACGCCGACCTCAGATGGTCGCCGGAACGCGGCACCACGATCGGCCTCATCGGACAAACGACCGTCGAGGGCACGACAACCCCCGACGAAAGCGGCGACATCCTTTACTCCGGCATCCTGACGGGCGAGCGGGAAATCCGTGCCAACCTGATCGGGAACGCAGCTCTCGGCGTGGGCTGGCGCGACTACGTCGGGTCCGACGGCCATGATCTGATACTGAGCGCCGAGGCCGGACTGACATGGTGGCTGAACCGGTATGCCGGACTGACCACCCGCGCCAGAACCGAAAAACAGACCAGCAACCTGGAGGGCCGCGACTACACTGCCCACAGCATCTTCGTCGGGGTAAAGCTGCAGCCGTAAGGCAGCCGTTGAAGATTGGGGTATGTCGAGATTCGAGTCAGGCGGTGGCGAGGACGGTGGTTTCGAGACCTGAACGCGGCCTACATTGGGGTATGCGATTTTCCTAGAACGCCGCGCCCCGCTGCTCTGACGGTTTCATCTCGTCGAGAAGCTTGCGGATAACGCCCGCCATTCGGCCGTTTATGTCGCTGCGCCACAGCGCGAAGGCGACGTTGGCCTCGACAAAGCCTTCCGGCGATCCGCAATCAAAGGTGCGCCCCTGGTAGTGGCAGCCATAGAAGGGCTGTTGCTTCTCCAGCTTCAGCATCGCATCGGTGAGTTGGATCTCGTTGCCGGCGCCCTTCTCCTGGCCCTCGAGAATCCCAAATATCTCCGGCTGCAGGATGTAGCGCCCGTTGATGTATAGGTTGGAGGGCGCCGTGCCGGCCTTCGGCTTCTCCACCATGCCGGTGATGCGGAAACCGTGATGCGTATCCTCGCCACGGCCGACTATGCCATATTTATGGGCCTCGGCGGGGTCGCATTCCTGAACCGCGACGATGTTGTTGCCGGTCTCGGCATAAAGCTCGACCATCTCCTTCATGCAGCTTTTTTCCGACTGCATGATCATGTCAGGCAAAAGCAGCGCGAAGGGCTCGTCGCCGACCAGCTCGCGGGCGCACCAGACGGCATGGCCGAGGCCAAGCGGTACCTGCTGGCGCGTGAAGCTGGTCTGCCCCGGCGAGGGTTGCAGCCGCTGCAGGCGGGCGAGCTCGTCGTCCTTGCCGCGCTGGGCGAGCGTGTCATAGAGTTCGAACTGGACGTCGAAATGGTCCTCGATAACCGCCTTGTTGCGGCCGGTCACGAAGATGAAATGCTCGATGCCGGCTTCGCGTGCCTCGTCGACCACATACTGGATGACTGGCCTGTCGACGACCGTCAGCATTTCCTTGGGTATGGCCTTGGTGGCCGGGAGAAAACGCGTGCCGAGACCGGCGACCGGGAAAACTGCCTTGCGAACTCTCTTCATGCTGTCAATTATCCGCTTCTAAGCCTGTTCGGCAATCCCGCCTCGAGACATTTTCGTGCCGGAATCCAGGATTATGGAACGGCTGGTCAGAAAAAAATTTGTAGTCCGTAAAGCACCAACCCGCCTTTTCGTTCCCAACGGCACCTATGGTAAACTAAATGCTAACCGGGTTCGGCGATGAATGATCTTCCTGTGATGAAGAAGGAGGAAAAGATGACCGTTCGCAACGCCGCAACGCGCTTCACAAGCTTCGTTGCGGCCGCCAGCCTGTCGCTTGCCTTGCTGTTGCCCACCGGATCGGCTTTTGCCGACGCCGGTTTCCGGCAATGGGTGGCGAGTTTCCGCGCCACCGCGGTGCGGAGCGGCGTTTCCGGCGCCGTTTACGACCGGGCATTCGAGGGCATCAGCGATGCCGACCCGGTCGTGCTGGAAAAAGCGCGTTATCAACCCGAATTCACCGCGCCCGCCTGGGACTATTTCGACAACCGCGTCCACGACCAGTCGGTCGCTGTTGGCCAGCAGATGGCAAGGAAGTGGAAGCCGTGGCTAGACAGGATCGAGGCAAGATACGGCGTCGACCGTCACATCCTGCTGGCCATCTGGTCGATGGAATCGAATTACGGCGAAATCCTCAAGCGCGACGATGTCATGCGCAATGTCGTGCGTTCGCTGGCAACACTTGGCTATGCCGATTCGAGACGATCGAAGTTTGCCCGCACTCAGTTGATCGCGGCGCTGAAAATCCTGCAAAGGGGCGACATCGACAAAAGCCACCTCAGCGGCTCATGGGCCGGCGCCATGGGCCATACCCAATTCATTCCCACCAGCTATCAGGCCTATGCGGTCGATATGGACGGCGATGGCAAGCGCGACATCTGGAATTCGATTCCCGATGCATTGGCAACGGCCGCCAATCTGCTCAAGAAGAACGGCTGGCAGGCCGGCAAGACCTGGGGCTATGAAGTCAGCCTTCCCGACGGAAAGAAGTTCCCGGCCGGATCGAAGTCACTATCGCAATGGCAAGCGCTGGGTGTCACGCGTGTCAACGGCAAGCCGTTCAAGAATAGCGCGGAGAAGGCCACGCTGAAGGTGCCAGGCGGCCGCGGCGGCCCGGCTTTCCTGATGATCAAGAATTTTTCGGTCATCAAGCGGTACAACAATGCCGACAAATACGCGGTTGCTGTTGGCCTTCTTGCCGACGGAATCGCCGGCTATGGTGGGCTTGTGCAGGACTGGAAGCGGCCTTTCACGAAGCTCTCCTTCGAGGAGAGGCAAGAGCTTCAGCAGCGGCTTTCCCAGTACGGCTACTATGACGGCAAGTTCGACGGCAAGATCGGCGAGGGATCGAAAGCCGCCATCATGGCCTTCCAGGCGAAGGCTGGCTTGACCCAGGACGGACATCCGAGCATGGAAGTGCTCAAATGGCTCAGGCAGAACTAGCCTCGCATAGGGGCTGACCTGGAGCATCGGACCCAAACCGGTTTGGGGAATCCGATGCTCAAAAAAAGATAGAGCGGCGGCACGGTTGGATTTGAGGGTCCGGCGCTCTTAAGGGATGGAGACGGTAATTGGTTTCGGCTGCGCGTATCCGTGTGATCCTTCGTCGCGTGCCGATCCTGATTCTGGCTATTGCCGTTCTGGCCGTCAGCACTGCCGCCGTCTTTCAGGCGCCGGCCATGGCGCAGGAAGAACAAAGGCGTGGCTGGTCGCTGCGCGACTTGTTGTTTCTGCGCCGAAGCGAGCGGGTGGAACCGCCGCGACTGATTCAGCCGCGACGGATTCAGAGGATCGGGCCACGGAAGCCAAAAGCAAGAAAGCCCCGCGCCGCGCCGCGCCGGCCGGCTGAGCCGGCAACCCCGATTGTCGAGAAGGCGCCGGATGCCCGCACCGTTCTGGTGGTCGGCGATTTCATGGCGAGCGGCCTCGCCGAAGGTCTCGACACCGCCTTTGCCGAAAACACCAAGGTCAGGATCGTCGTCCGCAGCAACGGTTCGTCGGGTTTCGTGCGTGACGATTTCTACAACTGGCCCGAACAGATCAAGTCGCTGATCGAGACCGAAAAGCCCGCGGCCGTGATCGTCATGCTGGGCTCCAACGATCGGCAGCAAATGCGCGTGAACGGTGAACGCGAACAGCCGCGGTCCGAAGCCTGGACCAAGGAATACGAGCGCCGCACCGAATCGTTCGGCAAGGCCATTGCGTCGGCCAAGGTGCCATATCTGTGGGTCGGCGTGCCGGCCTTCAAGGCGCCGAAGATGACCTCCGACATGCTGGCTTTCAACGACATCTACCGCTCGACGGCCGAAAGTCACGGCGGCGAATTCATCGACATCTGGGACGGTTTCGTCGACGAGGACGGCGCCTTTGTCACCAGCGGGCCTGATATCAACGGCCAGCCGGTGCGCCTGCGCACCGACGACGGCATCTATGTCTCGAAAGCCGGCAAACGCAAGCTCGCCTTCTATGCCGAAAAACCCTTGATGAA
The DNA here is from genome assembly GCF_055901575.1 of Mesorhizobium sp. WSM4842. NCBI lineage: Bacteria > Pseudomonadati > Pseudomonadota > Alphaproteobacteria > Hyphomicrobiales > Phyllobacteriaceae > Mesorhizobium > Mesorhizobium sp. WSM4842. The sequence goes on along the minus strand of NZ_CM148372.1, from coordinate 2,165,369 downwards.
GATCCTTGGAATGACCGCTCCCCCTGGCACACTGGCAGCTTATGCGCCAGCCGGCGCTCCCGTCGGGGCGCCGGCGCCGACACCCATGGCCGTCGATCGCACCGTGCCGATGCTGCTCAACGATCCGGCACTCGACGGCGGCTCGGAACTTCTCGGCGCCGCAGCGCCGGCAAAGGCGGACGGGCCCGGCGAAAAACTCGTCGTCGAGGGCAAGGCATCAGCTGCTTCGCCCGGCCGCGCCGACGATTTTTCCTGGCCGCCAAGGAAGCAGCCTGCGGCGGCGGCGGCACCCGAAACGACCACGGCGATCACTCCGTAAACCTGCCCCGGGCACCGGAAGGGCAGAAAGCGCCTTCAGATAGCCGCAGGAGTAGCGATCGAGACAGTCTCAGCGCGGCAGCACGCTCGATCCCATCAGCGTCTCGTCGATCGAACGCGCTGCCTGACGGCCCTCGCGGATCGCCCAGACGACCAGCGATTGACCGCGGCGCACATCGCCCGCCGCATAGAGCTTTTCGACGCTGGTCTTGTAGTCGCGGTCATTGGCCTCGACGTTGTTCGAGCGGCGGCTGTCGATGGCGATCTTCATCTGGCCAGCCAGCTCCGACACCGGTCCGACGGTAGCCGGCCCGGCAAAGCCGATGGCGATGAAGGCGAGATCCGCGCGGATGACGAATTCCGTGCCGGCGATCGGCTTGCGCTTTTCATCGACCTCGCAGCATTTGACGCCGGTCAACGCGCCGTCCTCGCCGATGAATTCGAGCGTCGCCACCTGGAACTCGCGCTCGGCGCCTTCGGCCTGCGAGGACGAGGTGCGCATCTTCGTTGCCCAGTAAGGCCAGACTGAAAGCTTGTCTTCCTTTTCCGGCGGCTGCGGCCGGATGTCGAGCTGAGTGACGCGCACGGCGCCCTGGCGGAAGGCGGTGCCGACGCAGTCGGATGCGGTGTCGCCGCCGCCGACGACGACGACATGCTGGCCGCCGGCGACGATCGGCGGCGAGGGCCACGCCACCGACTGGATCGGCTCGCCGCCGATGCGCTTGTTCTGCTGCACCAGATAGGGCATCGCGTCATGCACGCCGTCGAGATCGTCGCCGGGAATGTTGGCCGGGCGCGGCGTTTCCGAACCGCCGCAATAGAGCACAGCATCGTATTCGGCGAGCAGTTCCGCCACCGGTTTGTCGACGCCGACATTGACGCCGCAATGGAAGCTCACGCCCTCGCCTTGCATCTGCTCGATGCGCCGGTCGATATAGTGCTTCTCGATCTTGAAGTCGGGGATGCCGTAGCGCATCAGCCCACCCGGCCGGCTCTCGCGCTCATAGACGTGGACGTCGTGGCCGGCGCGGCCAAGCTGCTGGGCGGCCGCCATGCCGGCCGGCCCCGAGCCAATGACGGCGACGCGCCTGCCGGTCTTCTTTTCCGGCGGGTAGGGCCGGATATGACCGGTTTCATAGGCCTTGTCGGCGATCGCCTGCTCGATCGTCTTGATGGCGACCGGAATGTCCTCAAGGTTCAGCGTGCAGGCTTCCTCGCAAGGTGCCGGACAGATGCGGCCGGTGAATTCCGGGAAATTGTTGGTCGAGTGCAGGTTGCGGATCGCATTGTCCCAGTCGCCATTGTAGACGAGGTCGTTCCAGTCCGGGATCTGGTTGTGGACCGGGCAGCCGGTCGGCCCGTGGCAGTACGGAATGCCGCAATCCATACAGCGCGCGGCCTGTTTCTCGACCTCCTTATCCGACATCGGCAACGTGAACTCGCGAAAATGCCGGATGCGGTCGGAAGCCGGCTGGTACTTGTGCACCTGCCGGTCGATCTCGAGAAACCCTGTTACCTTGCCCATAGTCCAGTCCCTGCTGTCCAGATGGCGCGCTCGACGACGCACCCGTTAACCTCATAAGGCAGCCATGGCAACCTTCAGTCCGAGGCCAGGATTGTTGATGAAGGCGTCGACCGGGAAGCCTCGCTTCCCGGCAACTCCCAAAGCCTATTCCGCCGCCACGCCCATGCGCATGCGTTCCATTTCGATCAGCGCGCGGCGGTATTCGACCGGCATGATCTTCCGGAATTTCGGCCGGAAAGTCGCCCAGTTGTCGAGGATCTCGCGGCCTCGCACCGAACCCGTATAATGGACGTGATTCGAGATCAGCTGATAGAGCCGCTCCTCGTCATGGCTGGTCATGTCGCCGGACACGTCGACGCGGCCTTTGTGGTCGAGGTCGCCGCCATGATGGAGCAGTTTCTCCATCAGGTCGTCTTCTTCGGGAACGGGTTCCAGTTCGACCATCGCCATGTTGCAGCGCTCGGCGAAATCACCTTCCTCGTCGAGCACATAGGCGACGCCGCCCGACATGCCGGCGGCGAAGTTGCGGCCGGTCTGGCCGATGACGACGACAATGCCGCCGGTCATGTACTCGCAGCCATGGTCGCCAACGCCTTCGACGACGGCGGCCACGCCCGAATTGCGAACCGCAAAACGCTCACCTGCAACGCCGCAGAAATAGGCCTCGCCTTCGGTTGCGCCGTAGAGCACGGTGTTGCCGACGATGATCGACTCCGCTGCGACGATCTTCGTGTTCTCCGGTGGGCGGATGACGATGCGTCCACCCGACAGGCCCTTGCCGACATAGTCGTTGCCGGCGCCAATCAGTTCGAACGAAACCCCCCGCGCCAGGAAGGCGCCAAAGGACTGGCCGGCGGTGCCGGTGAGCTTCACCGAGATCGTGTCCTCACGCAGGCCCTTGTGCTTGAAGCGCTTTGCCACTTCACCGGACAGCATGGCGCCGGTGGAACGGTCGACATTGCGGATCGGCAGCTCGATGCTGACCGGCTGCCTGGCCTCGAGCGCCGGCTTGGCCAACTCGATCAGCCTGCGGTCGAGCACGTCGTCGATCGGATGCTTCTGCCGCTCGGTCCAGTGCACCGCCTCATGCGGGGCATCCGGCTTGAAGAACATCTTGCTGAAATCGAGCCCGCGCGCCTTCCAGTGCTGGATCAGCGCCCGCTTCTCCAAGAGTTCGGTGTCGCCGATGATCTGGTCAAGATGGGTGTAGCCCATCTCGGCGAGCAGCGCCCGCACCTCTTCCGCCACATAGAAGAAGAAGTTGATGACGTGTTCCGGCGTGCCCTTGAAACGCTTGCGCAACACCGGATCCTGCGTCGCTACGCCGACCGGGCAGGTGTTGAGATGGCACTTGCGCATCATGATGCAGCCGGCCGCGATAAGCGGCGCGGTCGAGAAGCCGAATTCGTCGGCGCCAAGCAATGCACCGATGACGACGTCGCGACCGGTGCGCAGGCCGCCATCGACCTGCAACGCAACGCGCGACCTGAGGCCGTTGAGCACCAGCGTCTGGTGAGTCTCGGCAAGGCCCATTTCCCACGGGCTGCCGGCGTGCTTGAGCGAGGTCAGCGGCGATGCGCCGGTGCCGCCGTCATAGCCGGAAATGGTGATGTGATCGGCGCGCGCCTTGGCGACGCCGGCCGCAACCGTGCCGACGCCGACTTCGGACACCAGCTTGACCGAGACATCAGCCGCCGGATTGACGTTCTTGAGATCGAAGATCAGCTGCGCCAGATCCTCGATCGAATAGATGTCGTGGTGCGGCGGCGGCGAGATCAGGCCGACGCCGGGCGTCGAATGCCTGACCTTGGCAATGGTGGCATCGACCTTGTGGCCGGGCAGCTGACCGCCCTCGCCGGGCTTTGCGCCTTGCGCGACCTTGATCTGCATCACATCGGAATTCACCAGATATTCCGCCGTCACGCCGAACCGCCCGGAAGCGACCTGCTTGATCGCCGACCGCTCGGGGTTCTTGCCGCCGCCCGGCAGCGGCAGGTAGCGGTCGGCCTCTTCGCCGCCCTCGCCGGTGTTCGACTTGCCGCCGATCGTGTTCATGGCGCGCGCCAGCGTGGTGTGCGCTTCCCTGGAAATCGAGCCGAAGGACATCGCACCGGTCGAGAACCGCTTGACGATATCGGCCGCCGACATGACCTCGTCGAGCGCGACCTTCTTGCGGCCGGTTTCTTCGGCGAACCTGATCTTGAACAGGCCGCGAATGCTCTGCGCCCGCGCCGCCTCGCTGTCGATCTGAGCGGAATAGTCCTTGAACGTCTCCCACGATCCTTGGCGCACGGCGTGCTGGAGGGTGGCCACGGCATCGGGTGACCAGATATGCGCTTCGCCGCGCATGCGGAACATGTATTCGCCGCCGACCTCGAGACTGTTGCGCAGCACCGGGTCGTTGCCGAAGCCGTCGGCGTGGCGGCTGACCGTCTCGGCCGCGATCTCTTCCAGCCCGACGCCTTCGATCAGCGTCGCGGTGCCGGTGAAATACTTCTGCACGAAATCGGTCTTCAGCCCGATCGCGTCGAAGATCTGCGCGCCGCAATAGGACTGGTAGGTCGAGATGCCCATCTTCGACATCACCTTGAGAATGCCCTTGCCGATCGACTTGATGTAGCGGGAGACGACCTCGTAGGCGTCGACCTCGGCCGGCAGCTCGCCGCGCTTGTGCATGTCGAGCAGCGTGTCGAAGGCGAGATAGGGGTTGATCGCCTCGGCGCCGTAGCCGGCAAGGCAGCAGAAATGGTGCACCTCACGCGGCTCGCCGGACTCGACGACGAGCCCCACCGACGTGCGCAATCCCTTGCGGATCAGATGATGGTGGACCGCCGCCGTGGCCAGAAGTGCCGGAATGGCGATGCGGTCCGGCCCGAGCTGACGGTCGGACAGGATGATGATGTTGTAGCCGCCGGCGACCGCCGCTTCAGCGCGCTCGCACAGCCGGTCGATGGCGCCCTGCATGCCGGCCGCGCCTTCGTTCGAAGCATAGGTGATGTCGATCGTCTTGGTGTCGAAACGGTCCTCGGTGTGACCGATGGAGCGGATCTTCTCCAGGTCGCCATTGGTCAATATCGGCTGGCGCACTTCGAGCCGCTTGCGACGCGAATTGCCGACGAGGTCGAAGATGTTGGGCCTCGGCCCGATGAAGGACACCAGGCTCATCACCAGTTCCTCGCGGATCGGGTCGATCGGCGGGTTAGTGACCTGGGCGAAGTTCTGCTTGAAATAGGTGTAGAGCAGCTTCGATCTGTCCGACATCGCCGAAATCGGCGTGTCGGTCCCCATCGAGCCGACCGCTTCCTGGCCGGTGGTTGCCATCGGCGACATCAACAGCTTGGTGTCTTCCTGGGTGTAGCCGAACGCCTGCTGGCGATCGAGCAGGCTGACGTCCCTGCGCAGCGCGCGCGGCTCGACCGGCTTCAGGTCTTCAAGGATGAGTTGGGTGTTGGCGAGCCAGCTCTTGTAGGGATGCCTGGTCGCGATCTCCGACTTGATCTCCTCATCGGAAACGATGCGGCCCTTCTCCAGGTCGATCAACAGCATGCGGCCGGGCTGCAGCCGCCACTTCTTGACAATCCTTTCCTCCGGCACCGGCAGCACGCCGGCTTCCGAAGCCATGATGACGCGATCGTCGTCGGTGACGATGTAGCGCGCCGGGCGCAGCCCGTTGCGGTCGAGCGTAGCGCCGATCTGGCGGCCGTCGGTAAAAGCTACTGCGGCCGGTCCGTCCCACGGCTCCATCAGGGCGGCGTGGTATTCGTAAAAGGCCTTGCGATCCTGATCCATCAACTTGTTGCCGGCCCAGGCTTCCGGGATCAGCATCATCATCGCATGGGCGAGCGAGTAGCCGCCCTGCGTCAGGAATTCGAGCGCATTGTCGAAACATGCGGTGTCCGACTGCCCCTCATAGGAGATCGGCCACAGCTTGGAGATGTCGTTGCCGAACAATTCGGAATCGACCGAGGCCTGCCGCGCCGCCATCCAGTTGACGTTGCCGCGCAGCGTATTGATCTCGCCATTGTGGGCGACCATGCGATAAGGATGCGCCAGCTTCCACGACGGGAAGGTGTTGGTCGAGAAACGCTGGTGGACGAGGATCAGCGCCGTCTCGAAACGCGGATCGGTCAGATCCTTGTAATAGGCGCCGACCTGATAGGCCAGGAACATGCCCTTGTAGACGATGGTCCGCGATGACATCGACACGACGTAGAAGCCATTGTCGACGCCCTTGGTCTCTTCATGGATACGACCGGAAATGACTTTGCGCAGGATGTAGAGCCGCCGCTCGTAATCATCGTCGCTCTCGATCTCGGCGCCACGACCCAAAAACACCTGCCGCTGGACCGGTTCGGAAGCAGCGATATCAGGTGCCTTTGACAGCAATGAATTGTCGACCGGCACATCGCGAAAGCCGAGCAGCGGCTGGCCTTCAAGCTGCGCCACCTCGGCGATGATGCCTTCGATATGCGCCTGAAGCTGAGGATCGCGCGGCATGAACACATGGCCGACGGCGTAATGGCCGGGCTTGGGCAGTTCGACGCCTTGGCTGGCCATCTCCTCGCGGAAGAAGCGGTCGGGAAGCTGCACCAGCACGCCGGCGCCGTCGCCCATCAGCGGATCGGCGCCGACGGCGCCGCGATGCGTCAGGTTTTCGAGCACCGCAAGGCCGTCCTTGACGATCTGATGCGACTTCTCGCCTTTCATGTTGACGATGAAGCCGACGCCGCAGGCATCGTGCTCGTTGCGGGGATCGTAAAGGCCGTGGGCGGCGAGGCCGGTATGGGTGCGCCCGATATTGGTCAGGCCAGTGGCGTTGGACCGATTTTTGACAGCTGGCGCTTTCGTCTGCGCGGCCGGGCCGTTCGTCGCAGATGGCGTCATTTCCGTCATCATCCTGTCCTCCATTCCGCGCCCCTCAGGGCGCTGGTTTCCGTCGGGAAGCGCCTGGGCTTCCCTCTCATCCTTGCGGCACGTCTTGCGAAATCCTTGCCGAACCAGGCGGCCTGGTTCGCACCGGCAATCGTACAGGCCAGAGTCGGGCTGTCTACCTGTCGCTCGCGGCAACGGCCGGAGAGGCCCAATGATACGCCAATCCAGCCTGTTTTTGTGCGACAAAATAAGACAGCACTACTGTCCTAAATTTTTATGACAGAAATTGCGGATGCGCACAAGACCGATTCACAACAATCTTAGGCATTTAGAGACAGAAAATTACGCGCGACCGTACCAAAACGCAACCTTCGGTCGTCCGCCTGTGTCCCGGCCTCTCGCTGGCTTTACCGCTTTTCCGCCGCTTGGCACTTGCGAGCGGCATGCGAAAGCGGCCAAGGTTGCATCGATTTTCCCAGCACAGGCAAACGCATGAATTTCGCTTCCGACAATTGGGCAGGCGCCCATCCCGACATCTCAGCCAATTTATCCCGGCATGCCGCAGGTGCTGCCAATGCTTACGGCGACAGCGACCTGGACCGCGCCATCTATCGGCGCTTCAGCGAAATTTTCGAACGCGAGGTTGCAGTGTTCTTCGTCGCAACCGGTACGGCGGCCAACGCCCTCTCCATGAGCGCGTGCAACCGAATTGGCGGCATCGCCTTCTGCCATTCCGAAGCGCATATGACCGTCGATGAATTCGGCGCGGCGGGCTTCTACACCGGAGGGGCGCGCATGTCGCCGGTGCCGGGTCCATTGGGGCGCATCAATCCGCAGGCGCTCGACCGGGCCATCATGCGCTATTCCCAAGACCTGGCTCCCGCCGGCCAACCGATGGCGGTCACGATCACGCAGGCGACGGAAGTCGGCACCGTCTACACCGTCGCCGAGATCACAGCCATCTCCGAAGTGAGCCACCGTCATGGGTTGCCTCTGCATATGGACGGCGCGCGCTTCGCCAACGCGATTGCCGCGATAGACACCAGTGTGGCGGAAATGACCTGGAAGAGCGGCGTCGACATCGTCTCGTTTGGCGGCACCAAGAACGGCTGCTGGATGGCCGACGCAGTCGTGGTTCTTAATCAAGACCTGGGGCATGATTTGCGCCTGTTGCGCCAGCGCGCCGCCCAGAACTTTTCCAAGTCGCGCTTCATCTCGGCCCAGTTCGAAGCCTATTTCGCCAACAATCTGTGGCTGGAAACCGCGCGACACGCCAACGCCATGTCGGCTCGGCTGGCGGCAGCAATTGAGGATTCTGCTTCGGCCCGGCTCGCCTGGCTTCCCCAGGCCAATGAAGTCTTCGCAATCCTCAGCCGCAACAATGCCGAACGGTTGCAAGCCGCCGGCGCCAAATTCTACGATTGGGGGGTGCCGCATGGCCTTGACGGCCACATCGGCGAGGACGAGGCGCTCTACCGTTTCGTCACCAGCTTTGCGACCACGGCCGAAGAGGTCGACCGCTTTGGCCAGCTAATTGCTGGATAGCGGCACCTTATCCACATCCACAAAAAAGGGCGACGCCAAGCGCCGCCCTTCGTCCCTGAGATCGTCTTGTGACGCAGCTTACGCGGCGGTCTTGGCCTCGATCTGCTTGGCCTTCGCCGAAGACGCGGTGATCGCGATCTTGCGGGGCTTCAGCTCCTCGGGAATATTGCGCTTGAGATCGACGAAGAGCAGGCCGTTCTTCAGCGAGGCGCCGACGACTTCAACATGGTCGGCAAGCTGGAAGCGGCGCTCGAAGGCCCTGCTGGCGATGCCGCGATAGAGCAGTTCGGAGCCTTCGCCATTGCCCCCTTCCTTGCGCTCACCCTTGACGGTCAGGACATTGCGGTGAGCTTCGATCGAGAGCTCGTCGTCCGAGAAGCCGGCGACCGCCATCGAGATGCGATAGGAATCCTCACCGGTGCGCTCGATGTTGTAGGGTGGATAGGTCTGCGCACCTTCGGGCTGCGCAAGCGAATCGAGCATGGTGAACAGCCGGTCGAAACCGACGGTCGAACGATAGAGCGGGGAAAAATCAACGTGACGCATAGTGTGTTCTCCTGTTGAGCAACAAAGTTTGCGTATGGCCGGTGCGAAACCCGTGACGGCGTTCCGAATAGGCCAGCGGCCCCGACATTGGCGGCCACAGCAGACATTTGGGGAACACCTGAAAGCATTTCAAGATTTCTCGATGAACGGCAGATGAACCGCGGCTTCGGCGGACGTTCAGCTAAGTGGCGGTAGACTGCTTCCAGGATCAAGGAACAGGCGGCGGTTACGGCGTCGCGCGTCCTCTCGGACACGCAAGGACGCTGTAACACTTTGATTGCGCATGATTCACAGCGAAAATCGGGTCCGATTTTCGGTGTCACGCGCGAGATGCCGCAACGGCGCCGACCGGGTGTAACGTCCCTTCCTCCCGGATCGACGGGGGCCGGAAGCATGCCGCAAGCTGCTTTCGGCCTCACTCGCTGGCTGCCTCGTTCAGCCTTTCCAACGCGTCCGGAATTCCTTTGCTTTTGCTGCATGGGCGTCTATGCCTACCAAAGCTTGCGCCATGCAGGCAGCGACACACAAACGCAGCGCGAATGACGGACCTCCTCAACAAAATTCCCCTCTTCCGCGAAATTCCGGGCAATCCGCTACCGGAAAATGCGGCCGGTGGTTTCTTTACGACGCGCGATGGCAAGAAGATCCGCTACGGCCTCTTTCCCGCCGTTGCCCGCCCGATGAAGGGCACCGTGGTCGTCTTGACCGGCCGCAACGAGTGCATCGAAAAATATTTCGAGACCATCCGCAACCTTGCCGATCGCGGCTTCGGCGTCGCCACCCTCGACTGGCGCGGCCAGGGCGGTTCCGACCGGCTGATCAGCGACCGCGAGCGCGGCTATGTCCGGAGCTTCTTCGACTATACCGGCGACCTGGAACAGTTCTTCGAGGAGATCGTGCTGCCCGACTGCCGGGGGCCATATTACATATTGGCCCATTCGGCTGGGGCGGTGATTACGCTGCTTGCCGCACCGTCGATGGTGAACCGCGTACGGCGCATGGTGCTGATCGCGCCATTCCTGGCCGTCCCCGACCTGCCGGTCTCGACAACCACCGTTCGCCGCCTGTGCTCGCTGTTCTGTCTGCTGGGCCTTGGCAAGCTTTATGCCGCCTGGGGTCCGCGGCCCAGAAGAATCATTCCGTTTGCCGCCAACATGGTGACATCAGATCCAGAGCGGTACCGACGCAACACGCTGATCTACGAAACCTACCCGCAGCTGGCGCTCGGCGGCCCGACGATACGCTGGCTGAAAGCGGCGGCGCAGGCCTCCGAGGCCATCAGCGATCCCGACTTCATGGCCAGGATCCAGGTACCCTTGCTGGTGATCGCCGCCGGTGCCGACCAGGTCGTCTCGACCAAGGCGGTGGAAACCTACACCAGACGTCTGCGCCTCGGTTCGCTGCTGGTGATCGATGGTGCACGCCATGAAATATTGCAGGAAGCCGACTTCTATCGCGAGCAGTTCTTTGCCGCCTTCGATGCCTTCATCCCGGGAAGCGACGACACCGCCTGATTGAGTGCCGCACTCCCTCCGGACGCTCCAAGAGCGCTCCAAGTCATTGAAGTCCATGCCTCGGCTTGAAAAATGCCTGCCAACCTCGATCGTCGGCCTATCCCTGCCGGGCGAAATCCATGATCCAGTTGGTCTCCCAGGTCTTGCCGCCATCCGGTGAAAAAGCCTGCTCCCAGCGCGCCGATTTTTCAGTGATCCGCGACCAGAGGAAGCGAACCTGGATATTGCGTCCGTCGAAGACGTCGTCGCACAGGAACGTGCCGACGCCTGCTTCGAAGGTGCCGCGCATCGGAACATCGATGGTTGCCGGGTTGCGGCCGTCGATCCACCAGATCGACCATTGTCTCGTCGCCGGATCGAACGTCCGCAGCGTGGCGGTGCGATAGGCCTCGCCGGGCAATTCAATCACATTGTCGTCGACATTGCCGAGGCCGCCAAGGATCGGGCGCACGTCGCATGTCCCGCCAAACACGTCCCAGTTCGTGTCGCCTTGCAGCCGCTTCTGCAACCTTCGATGGCTGACGTTCCAGCGTGCGAAGAAGAGATCGAAATCGGCCCGGCCGTCTGCTGGAGCATTTTCGGAACGGCTGGCTGTTGACTGCGTCGACATGAATACCTCCCCGTGGCATGATCTCCATAGCAGAGAGCTGCTGACATCTTCCTGTCAGGAGCGTGGGCTACATCGCCGGTGGGCACCTTGGTCCCGCAATCGCCAGCTGCCCAGCCGGTTCAGCCACGCAGCGCCGCCATCGCGGCGGCATGAAGCTCCGGCGTTGCCGCAGCCAGGATGTCGCCGCCCCTTTCCGCCGGTCCGCCTTCGAAGGTGGTGACGACGCCGCCGGCCTTCTCGATGATCGGGATCAGCGCGACGATATCGTAGGGCTTTAAACCGGGGTCGGCGACGATGTCGACGCTTCCCGCCGCGACCATGGCGAAGGCATAGCAGTCGGTGCCGTAGCGGGCGAGCTGGACCTGCTGCTCGAACAGGTCGTAGCGCAGGCGCGCGTCTCCCTTGAACAGTGCCGGCGTGGTGGTGAACAGCGTCGCCTCGGCGAGGCTTGCCGTCTTGCGTGTCGTCAGCCTTCGCGGTCCGCCCGGGCCTTCATAATGGGCACCGGACGCGTTGGCATAGAAAAGCTCGCCGGTGAAGGGCTGCGACATCATGCCGGCAACGGCATCGCCGTCGACTGTCAGCCCGACCAATGTTCCCCACACCGGCAGGCCGGAAATGAAGGCGCGCGTGCCGTCGATCGGATCGATCACCCAGACGTGCCTGCTGGAAATGTTCTCGCTGCCATGCTCCTCGCCAAGGATGCCGTGATCGGGATATTCCGCTGATATAAGCGCCCGGATGACCCGCTCGGCCTCGCGGTCGGCCTCGGTGACCGGGTCGAAGCTGCCTTGCTCCTTGTTGGCGACCGCGCCCTGGCTGCGGAAGCGCGGCAAGGTTTCGGCCGCGGCGGCATGCGCAATGCGCCGCATGAAATCGATGCTGATATCCAACTGAGTCTCCCCGCGTTGCAGCCTGCTGGAACCGTCGTTTGCCTGTGGTTTTCCGCCAAAGCAAGGGCGTGCGGAACTTTTGCGCATCGTCAACTGTTGCTCGAATGCAACGCTGGCGCCCTCGAATTCAGTTTCCACATCACCGTGAATTAAAAACTCCGGTCGACGGCTTGACATTTGTGCATCGCACAATAGATTTGTTCTCGGACAGGCTTTCCTGTCCATGCCCTCCTTGGGCGTTTCCTCCCTAGACTTCGACCGTGTCGTGCAAACGATGCGGTCTTTTTTTCGGCGTGGCATCCAGCGGATTGCGCTTCCCCGACCCGCACGTCGACGCCTTTATCTGGCGCAAGGTCTCGTTTCGATTTTCGGCATCATTCGGCGGCAAGCGGCAGATCGATAAAATGGTGGTCGGGCATCGCCATCAGATCGGCCGAGAATTGTGCCAGATCGTCGGCGAGTGCATCGAAGCCGGCGGATTTCTGGAACGTCCGCTCGTTCATGTAAAGCCCGCGATTGACCTCGATCTGCAGTGCATGGAGATGGCGCACGGGGCGGCCATAGTGCTCGGTGATGAAGCCTCCGGCGTAAGGCTTGTTATGGGCGACGGTGTAGCCCATGCCGATCAGCAGGCCGATCGCCGTCTCGGTCAACGCTGCCGAGGCGGAGATGCCGAAACGGTCGCCGACGATGAAGTCGGGCCTGACACCGCTGTCGCCGACCCTGATGCTCGCCGGCATCGAGTGGCAATCGATCAGCACGGCAAAGCCGAACCGCGCATGGGTCCTGGTCAAAAGCCGTTTCAGCGTCTCGTGATAAGGCTTGTAGACAGCCTCGATACGCGCGACGGCTTCCGCCAGTGGCAAGCGGCCGGCATAGATTTCGAGCCCCTCTCCCACCAGCTTGGGCACGGTGCCAAGCCCGCCGGCCACGCGTGCCGAGCGGATGTTGCAGAAGGACGGCACGGGTTCGGCGAACATCCGCGGATCGAGTTCCCACGGCTCCCGGTTGACGTCGAGATAGGCGCGCGGGAAGTTTGCCGCCAGCATCGGCGCGCCGAGCGCGACGGCGCCGCCGAACAATTCGTCGACGTAGCAATCCTCGGAGCGGCGGATGGCGTTTCGATCCAGCCTTGCCATCGCCAGGAACCGGTCCGGATAGTGACGGCCGCTATGCGGCGAGTTGAAGAGGAAGGGGACGCGCTGTTCGGCGCCCGACCGGATTTCGAAGGGAGGAACGACCGAAAAATCCTCGGCTGCCGTTTTCAATTTGAACGAATCCGGAAACACCAATGCATCATGGTTGGAAACGTGCCACCTCGCCGGCCGCATGTCCAGCGTTTCGGCGTCCGGGCCGCTTTGTTAAAGGCCGATCGGGCCTTTATCGTTCACTTGATGTTTACCCTCACCTCCTCATATACAGGATGGTTAACGGGCTGCCCCACGGCAGACTCGGACGGGTGATTCGGACGGGAAAAGATGGCACGCATTCTACTGGCGGAAGACGACGATGACATGCGCCGGTTCCTCGTCAAGGCGCTGGAGCGTGCCGGCTACCAAGTCAGCGACTTCGACAATGGCGCCAGCGCCTATGAGCGGCTGCGCGAAGAGCCTTTCTCGCTGCTCTTGACCGATATCGTCATGCCGGAGATGGACGGCATAGAACTCGCCCGCCGCGCCACCGAGATCGATCCCGACCTCAAGGTCATGTTCATCACCGGCTTCGCCGCCGTTGCGCTCAATCCGGATTCCAAGGCGCCGAAAGACGCCAAGGTGCTGTCGAAGCCGTTCCATCTGCGCGACCTCGTCAACGAGGTCGAAAAGATGCTGCAGGCAGCCTGATCCGATTCCGGCACGGCTTCAGCGCGCCTTCGACGGCGTGGCAAGGCGAACCTTTCTTTCCCTTTTCCTGCTATTGACGCGCCGTAGCAAAAATGGTGTATGCGCGGCTTCGGATGGGCGTGTAGCTCAGCGGGAGAGCACTGCATTGACATTGCAGGGGTCACAGGTTCAATCCCTGTCACGCCCACCATCCAGACAATCCGCCGTATCCCGCAGATATCCTCGCTCAAGGGCGCTTCCGGGCTGGACCGCGTGAATGCCGCATTTTCGAGAATGCCAAAATCGGACGCCTTGATTTTCTCGCCCAGCCAATGCTTCTCAATAAAGTCGGCAGAGAATATCTTTTCGACTACATCGACGACATGAAACATGAAATTTGGGTGAGGGCATCGCTCCTCTAGGTCAATCCGAAACGGTATCCAAGCGTGTCGGCGAGCGACTTTGCATTGGCCATGGCCAAGAGACGGCCGCCCAAGCCGTCATGTCTGGTGCGGCAATCAGCGTCGTTGAGGATCAGGCCGCGCCGAGGCGGAGGTCACCTGTCTCGATATGCTGGAGAAACCAGGCATAGGTCTGTTCCAATCCGCTCTGAAGCGAGTACCGCGGGCGCCAGCCCGTGGCAAACAGGCGCGACACGTCCATCAGCTTGCGCGGCGTGCCGTCCGGCTTCGTCGCATCGAATGTGAGCACCGCGTCGGCGCCGACGACGGAGAGCATGGTGCGGGCCAGCTCGGCAATGGTGATGTCTTCGCCCGAGCCGACATTGACGTGGCTGTCGCCGGCATAGTTTTTCAGTAGCCAGACCAGAGCGTCGGCGGCGTCGTCGACATGCAGGAACTCGCGCATCGGCGTGCCCGATCCCCAGACCTCCAGGGTTTTGTCGCCGGCCCGCTTGGCCTTGTGCGCCTTGCGCATAAGGGCTGGTACGACATGGCTGGTGGAGAGGTCGAAATTGTCGCCGGGGCCATAGAGGTTGGTCGGCATCGCCGAGATGTACTCGACACCGTATTGGCGCCGATAGGCTTGGCACAGTTTCAGCCCAGCGATCTTGGCGATCGCGTACCATTCGTTGGTCGGTTCGAGCGGACCGGTCAGCAAGGCGTCCTCGGAGATCGGCTGTGCCGCAAACTTCGGATAGATGCAGGACGAACCGAGAAACAGCAATTTCTGCACCTCGTTGCGAAAAGCGCTCTCGATGACATTGGTCTGCATGATGAGATTGTCCTGCAGAAAATCGACCGGCAACCTGTTGTTTGCCAGGATACCGCCGACCTTAGCCGCAGCCATCACCACCGCATCCGGCCTGTGGTCTGCCATCCAGCGCCGCACGCCGGCCTGGTCCATCAGGTCGAGTTCATCGCGGGATGCGGTCAGGACCTCGCAGTCCTCGTCCGCCAGCCTGCGCAATATGGCCGATCCGACCATGCCGCGATGCCCGGCCACGAAAACGCGCTTGCCCTGAAGGTCGAAGTCCATTGGCGTATCCCTATGCAGAACGGTCGCTATGACCACTGGCGTCGCCGCGCCAGATGGTCCTGCGTCGGACGCATAGCGCATACAGATTTGCCCGGACAAGGCAAATCGGAGATTCGGGCGAGCTCTTCTTGCGGTTGGCGCTCAGACGCCCGCCACGGCGCACAGGTTCTTCATTCTTGCGACGGCAAGCTCCGGGTCGGCCAGCAATCCGGCCTGGTCGGCAAGACGGAACACATCCGCATAGTGGCTAATGCCGCGCGCCGACTGCATGCCGCCGATCATCGAGAAATGGTCCTGGTGGCCGTTCAGCCAGGCCATGAGGACGATACCGGCCTTGTAGTACTCGGTCGGCGCCTCGAAGATTTTCCGCGACAGAGATACCGTCGGCGCCATCAGCGCGTCATAGCCTGGGCGGTCGCCAGCGGCCAGTTTCGCCAGCGCGGCATTGGCGACCGGCGCAATGGCGTCGAAAATCCCGAGCAGCGCATGCGAATGTCTTTCGCCGTCGCCGGCGATCAGCTCGGGGTAGTTAAAGTCGTCGCCGGTGAACATGACGACCCCTTCCGGCAGCCGGTTGCGCAGGGCAACCTCTTTGCCGGCATCGAGCAGCGATATCTTGATCCCCTCGACCTTGCCGGCGTGGCGTTCGATGATGGCGACGACCGTGTCGAGCGCGGTGTCGAAATCATGGCTGCCCCAATAACCCTTCAGCGCCGGATCGAACATGCCGCCCAGCCAGTGCAGGATGACCTTGCCGGATGCCTGGGACAGGATGCGATCATAGACGCTTATATAGTCGTCGGGACCCTTGGCGACAGCCGCCAGCGCGCGGCTGGCCATCATGATCGCCGTGCCGCCCAGGCCTTCGATGAAATCGAACTGCTCTTCATAGGCCGCGATGACATCGTCGAGTGTCCTGACGGCGCCTGGCGCCAGATGGTCTGTTCCGGCACCTGAGGCGAGGTCGGCGCCCTCGACGGTTCGCGCCTCGGCGATCGAGCGGCGGATCAATTCCCTGGCGTTTGTCCAGTCGAAACCCATGCCACGCTGTGCGGTATCCATCGCCTCGGCGATGCGGAAGCCGAGCCGCCACAGATGATGGCGAAACGCCATCGTGCGCTCCCAGTCGACCGCTGGATGAGCCCATGGATCGGTCATCTCAAGGGGATCGGCAACGACATGGGCGGCGGCATAGGCGATGCGCGAAAACCGCGCGCCGATCACCGGCTGTGCCGGCTGGCCGACAAGGCGGTAGCGAGTGCTGCGACCGCCCTCCCCGGGCAAGGCAATGTCCATCGATCTCTCCCTTGGTCGCGCCTATAAATGGAACGTTCCAATAAATCAAGAACCTTTTGATCCTCAATCCATGCCCCGAAATGCTGCCTCGCAGCGACAAAGCCCTTTGAGTGCACCGTCCTCAGCCGCGGGGTACTCGTTTTCTGGATTCGAGAAAATCCTGATTGACTCAAATGCAGCACGGAATTAGAACGTTCCAATAAATTCGACCAGAAAATACCGAAGGACGATCGGGATGGCCAGCAGGCCCAAGGCGACGATACTCGACATTGCCCGTGAGGCGGGCGTGTCCAAGTCGACGGTGTCGCTCGTGCTGCAGGGCAGCGGTCTGATCCGGCCTGAGACCGCGCTGAAGGTTCGCAAGGCGATCGAGGATGTCGGCTATGTCTACAACCGCGGCGCCGCCAATCTGCGCAAGGCCCACTCCAACGTCATCGGCATGGTCATCAACGACCTTACCAACCCGTTTTTCGCCGAAATGGCGGTCGGCATGGAGCGTGTCTTCCAGTCGGCGGGCATCGTGCCGTTCATCGCCAACACGGCGGAGAACCCGGTGCGCCAGGAAGAGGTGCTGAAATCGCTGATGGAGCAAGGTGTCGCCGGGCTGATCGTGTCGCCGGCGCGCGGCACGACGCCCGGTGCTTTCCGCCGCATCGAGACGGCGGGGCTTCCGATCGTCTTCACCATGCGCCGCCTTCCTGAAAGCCGCATCCCGGTGATCGCGCCTGACAATCATCGCGGCGCCTGGCTCGCCACCGCCCATCTGATCGGCAAAGGGCATCGCCGGCTGGCCTTCTTCGGCGGCTCATCGGATCTGGTGGTCTATCACGAGCGGCTGGGCGGTTTTCGCGAGGCCTGCGAGGGGCTCGGCATCGCCAAACGCGATATACTCGTCGTCGAAGGCGAAACCAGCCGCAAGGGCGGCATTGCCTGCCTGGAGACGGCCCTCGCCATGGCCGAGCCGCCGACCGCGGCGCTGTGCTTCAACGATGCGGTCGCCTTCGGCGTCATGTTGGCGCTGCGCAAGCGCGGCCTCGAGCCCGGCGCGGATTTCGCCGTCGTCGGCTTCGACGACGTGATCGAAGCCCAGCATTACATGCCGGCGCTGACCAGCGTCGCGGTGGATTCGGCAGGCCTGGGCGAGCGCGCCGCCCATGTCATGCTGAAGATGATCCAGTCGCGCACCACGCGCGCCGAGGATCATATCGGCGCCGTCAACCTCGTCGTCAGGGACAGTTGCGGTCCTGATCGCCGCGCTGGAATGGGAGACGCGGCATGACCGTCAAATGGGGACTGATCGGCGCAAGCACGATCGCCAGGCAATTCATGATCAATGCCATCCGCGCGCAACCGAACAGCGAGATCACGGCGGTGATGAGTTCCAGCCCGGATCGCGCCACTTCCTATGCCAAGGACAACGGCATTCCGCTCGCCGTCTCGACGCTCGATGAATTGCGCGGCTCCGGCATCGACGCCGTCTACATCTCGACCACCAACGAATTGCATCTCGAACAGGCATTAGCCGCCATCAGGGCGGGAAAACATGTGCTGTGCGAAAAGCCGCTGGCGCTGACCAGCGCCGATGCACGCGCAATGGTCGCCGCCGCCAAGGCGGCCGGCATCGTGCTCGGCACCAACCATCATCTGCGCAATGCCGGCGCGCACCGGGCGATGCGCGAAGCCATTGCCGGCGGCCGCATCGGCAAGCCGATCGCCGCGCGCGTCTTCCACTCGGTCTATCTGCCTGAGAATTTGCAGGGTTGGCGCATCACCAGGCCGGAAGCCGGCGGCGGCGTGGTGCTCGACATCACCGTGCACGATGCCGACACGCTGCGTTTCGTGCTCGACGACGATCCGCTCGAGGTTTCGGCGTTCACCCAGGCCGCAGGCATGGCCGCCGGCGGCCTGGAGGACGGCGCCATGTGCATCTGGCGCTTCAAATCGGGCATCATCGCCCAGTCGCATGAGGGCTTCACCACCAAATTCGCCGGCACCGGCTTCGAGGTGCATGGCAGCGAAGGCTCCCTGATCGCGAAAGATGTGATGACGCAGAAGCCGATCGGCTCTGTGCTGCTGCGCACGGCACAGGGCGAGGAAGAATTGAGCTTCGACCGCGAAGATCTCTATGTCAGGTCTTTGCGCCAGTTCCATGCGGCGATCCGTGGCGAAGGCCAGCCGTCGGCGACCGGCGAGGACGGCGTCTGGTCGCTGACTTCAGCCGAAGCGGCGTTGCAATCCGCCAAGTCCGGCAAATCAGCCGCGATCGATCCGAAACTCGGGGGGGCAGGGTGAGCAAGCTCATCTCCGCAGCGCAAGCCGCCAGCCTGATCAGGGACGGCATGGTCGTTTCCGTGTCGTCGTCGAGCGGTCTCGGCTGCCCGGATGCGGTACTCGCCGCGATCGGCGAGCGCTTCGACGCGGAAGGCCATCCGAAGAACATCACGACGCTGCATCCGATCGCCGCCGGCGACATGTACGGCATCAAGGGTATCGACCATCTGGCCAAGCCCGGCCTGTTGAAGCGCACGCTGTGCGGCTCCTATCCGTCCGGCCCGTCATCTTCGGAGCCGCCGCAGATCTGGAAGATGATCGGCGACAATTCGGTCGCCGCCTACAACGTGCCATCCGGCATATTGTTCGACATGCACCGCGAGGCTGCGGCCAAGCGCCCCGGTGTGCTGACCAAGGTCGGCCTCGACACGTTCGCCGACCCGCGTCATCAGGGCTGTGCCATGAACGCGGCCGCCAGCGAGCCGATCGTTTCGGTGCAGCAGTTCGACGGCGAGGAATGGCTCTATTTCCGCTCGATCGTGCCTGACGTCTCGATCATCCGGGCGACGACGGCCGACGAGCGCGGCAACCTGACCTATGAGCACGAGGGCGCCTATCTCGGCGGGCTGGAACAGGCGCTCGCCGCCCGCAACAACGGTGGCATCGTCATCGCGCAGGTCAAGCGCGTCGTCGAGAACGGCACGCTGAAGCCGCATGACGTGCGCGTGCCCGGTGTGCTGGTCGACCATATCGTGGTGGCGCCCGACCAGTTGCAGACGACGCTCACATCCTACGATCCGGCGATCTCGGGCGAGATCTTCCGGCCGCTGTCGACTTTCCGTAACGCCGAGATGAGCGTCCAGAAAGTGATCGCGCGGCGCGTCGCGATGGAGCTTGCCGACGGCATGGCCGTCAATATCGGCTTCGGCATCTCGGCCAATGTGCCGCGCATCCTTCTCGAGGAAGGCCAGCACGGCAAGGTCACCTGGGTGATCGAACAGGGCGCGGTCGGCGGCGTGCCGCTGCTCGACTTCAAGTTCGGCTGCTCATCGAACGCCGACGCCTTCATGCCTTCGCCACACCAGTTCATCTACTTCCAGGGTGGCGGTTTCGACGCCTCGCTGCTGTCCTTCCTGCAGATCGACCGCCACGGCTCGGTCAACGTGTCGAAGCTTTCGGCGAGGCCGCATGTCACCGCCGGCGCCGGCGGTTTTGTTGACATCACTGCGCGAGCGAAGAAGATCGTGTTTTCCGGCTTCTTCAATGCCGGCGCCAAGCTGTCGCTGGCCGATGGCGGCATCCGTATCGACGGGGAAGGCAAGGTCAAGAAAGTGGTCGGCGAGGTCGAGCACATCTCCTTCTCGGGCAAGCGCGCGGTCGCGCAAGGACAGGACATCACCTATGTCACCGAACGCTGCGTCATGAAGCTGACGCCGGACGGGCTGATGGTGACGGAGTTGGCGCCGGGCATCGACCTTCAGCGCGACGTGCTGGCGCAGGCCGAGATCCCGCTCGCCGTCGCCAACGACCTGAAAGTCACGCCGGACGCGCTCTACCGTGACCGGCCGATCGGACTGTCGCTCAATGGCGGCGCCTCGCTTGGAGGCGCGCATGGCTGAGCGTCTCGTCACCTTTGAAACCGACGGCGACCTCGGCATCGTCACGCTGCGCCGGCCGGAGAAATTCAACGCGCTCGACATCCCGATGCTGCGCGCGCTGGAAGCCGCGCTCGATACGGCCGAGGCCGCGGACGGCGTCCGCGTCGTGCTGCTGTGCGGCGAAGGCAAGGGCTTTTGCGCCGGCGGCGACGTCGAAGCGTGGTCGCAAATGAGCGCCGCCGATTTTCAGGTGCAATGGGTGCGTTATGGCCACCGCGTCTTCGACCGGCTGGCGCGGTTGCGGCAGCCGACCATCGCCGTGCTGTCCGGCCATGCGCTGGGCGGCGGGCTGGAACTGGCGGTCGCCTGCGACTTCCGTGTCGCCGAGGCGCAGGTCAAATTAGGTTTTCCGGAAACCGCGATCGGCGTGGTGCCCGGCTGGTCCGGCACGCAGCGCGCGGTGCGCCGCTTCGGCGCGCAGACGGTGCGGCGCATGGCAATCGGCGGCGAGACGTTCGTGGCGGCCGAAGCACTCGCTCTGGGCATCGTCGACCGGGTGGTCGACACGGGCAAGGCATTCATCGAGGCCAAGGCCTGGGCCGGCAAGATCGCCGAGCGCGGCCCGCTGGCAACGCAGGCCGCCAAGCTGATGATCGCGGTCGCCGAGGGCGAGGAAAGTGCTGCCGCGACAGAGGCGCTGGCCAGCGGCTTCATCGCGCTGACCGGCGACCTCAAGGCCGGCATCGACGCTTTCAAGACCAAACAGAAACCAGCGTTTTCAAGATCCTAGAATGCATGCGGGACCTGGAAATCACATGAACTTGCCCCTCACTATCGCCATGCCCGCCGAGGCATCCGCGACGCCGAAGACCTACCGGCTGCTGATCGACGGCAAGTTCGTCGATGCGCGCGACGGCCGCACGCTGGAGCGCAACAGCCCCGGCCACGGCTTCACCGTTTCGCGCTATGCACAAGCCGGCGCGGCCGAAGTCGAGGCGGCGGTGACCGCCGCGCACAAGGCTTTTGAGACCGGCCCTTGGCCGCGCATGAAGGCAGCAGAGCGCGCAGCGATCCTGCTCAAGGCGGCGGACCTGATCGAGGCGCGGCTCGAGGAGATTGCCCGGCTCGACGCGCTGGAATCCGGCAAGCCGATCGCCCAGGCGCGCGGCGAGATCGGCGGCGCCGTCGACATCTGGCGCTATGCCGCGGCGCTTGCCCGCACGCTCCATGGCGAAACCTACGCCAATCTCGGCGACGCCATGCTGGGCGTCGTGCTGCGTGAACCGATCGGCGTCGTCTCGATCATCACGCCGTGGAATTTTCCCTTCCTCATCGTCAGCCAGAAACTGCCGTTCGCGCTCGCCGCCGGCTGCACGGCGGTGGTCAAGCCGAGCGAGATGACCTCGGCCTCGACCTTCGTGCTCGGCGACATCTTGATGCAGGCCGGCTTGCCGGACGGCGTCGTCAACATCCTCGCCGGCCTGGGCGCCGATGTCGGCGCGCCGATGGTCAGCCACCCGCTGGTCGAGATGGTGTCGTTCACCGGCTCCACCCGAGTCGGCAAGATGACGATGGCGTCGGCTGCGAACTCGCTGAAGAAGGTCTCAATGGAGCTTGGCGGCAAGAACGGCCAGATCGTCTTTCCAGATGCCGACCTCGAAGCGGCAGCCGACGCGGCAGTGTTCGGCGGCTTCTTCAACGCCGGCGAATGCTGCAACGCCGGCAGCCGGCTGATCGTTCATGAGGCGATAGCCGACGACTTCCTCGGCGCAGTGAAGGCGCTCACCGCAAGGGTGACCGTCGGCGATCCGCTCGATATCAGCACCAAGGTCGGCGCGATGATCTCTTCCGAGCACCTTTCCAAGGTGACCGGCTACGTGGCGGCGGCGGCAAGCGACGGCAGCAGCATCTATAGCGGCGGCAAGCAAATCGCCTCCAGTGCCGGTCAATATCTCGATCCGACCATCCTTCGCGGCGTCACCGAAGACATGGCCATTGCGCGTGAAGAAGTGTTTGGACCGGTGCTGTCGGTGCTGACGTTTGGATCGATTGAAGAGGCGTTGCGCATCGCCAACAACACGCCTTATGGTCTATCGGCGGGCGTGTGGAGCGCCAGCATCGACACCTGCATGTCGGTGGCGCGGAATGCGCGTTCGGGAACCGTTTGGGTGAACACGTTCATGGAAGGTTATCCCGAGCTGCCTTTCGGAGGCTACAAGCAGTCCGGTCTGGGACGCGAACTCGGCAAGCGCGCCGTTGAGGACTATACCGAAGAAAAGACAATCCAGTTTCATCGCGGCCAGCGCACCGGATGGTGGGTCGGCTGAGTTGGGAAGAACCCGGCGGACAATCGCCGGTCGTGTAGCTGCAACAAGGGAGGAAGTACATGTTGCGCAAATTGCTTATCGGAACGGCTCTCGGCTCGGGTCTTGCGTTCGCGGCCCATGCCCAGGACGTCAAGGAAGTCGAGATGCTGCATTGGTGGACGTCTGGCGGCGAAGCGGCTGCCTTGAACGTGCTCAAGGAGGATCTGGCCAAGCAAGGCTTTGCCTGGAAGGACGTGCCCGTGGCCGGCGGCGGCGGCGACGCCGCCATGACCGCGCTGAAGGCGATGGTCGCGGCCGGCAACTACCCGACCGCCTCCCAGATGCTCGGCTATACCGTGCTCGATTATGCCGCGGCCGGCGTGATGGGCGACCTGACCGAGACGGCGGTAAAGGAAGGCTGGGACAAATCCGTTCCGGCCGCCCTGCAGAAATTCTCGGTCTATGACGGCAAGTGGGTCGCGGCTCCGGTCAACGTCCACTCCGTCAACTGGCTGTGGATCAACAAGGCGGTGATGGACAAGATCGGCGGCACCGAGCCCAAGACCTTCGACGAATTCATCGCGCTGCTCGACAAGGCCAAGGCGGCGGGCGTCATCCCGCTCGCGCTCGGCGGCCAGAACTGGCAGGAAGCCACCATGTTCGATTCGGTCGTGCTGTCGACCGGCGGACCTGAGTTCTACAAGAAGGCCTTCAACGACCTCGACGAGGAGCAGCTGAAGTCCGACACGATGAAGAAGTCGTTCGACAACCTTGCCAAGCTCGTCACCTATGTCGACCCGAACTTCTCCGGCCGCGACTGGAACCTTGCCACCGCCATGGTCATCAAGGGCGATGCGCTGGTGCAGGTCATGGGCGACTGGGCCAAGGGCGAATTCAACGCCGCCAAGAAGACCCCGGGCACCGACTTCCTGTGCTACCGCTTCCCGGGCACCGACGGCAGCGTGGTCTACAACTCCGACATGTTCGGCATGTTCGACGTTCCGGAGGACCGCAAGGCCGCCCAGGCCGCCTTGGCCACCGCCACTTTGTCGAAGAGCTTCCAGTCGGCTTTCAACGTCGTCAAGGGCTCGGTCCCGGCCCGCACCGACGTGCCCGACACCGACTTCGACGCTTGCGGCAAGAAGGGCATGGCCGACCTGAAGGCCGCCAACGAAGGCGGCACGCTGTTCGGTTCGCTGGCGCAAGGCTATGGCGCGCCGCCGGCTGTCGCCAATGCCTATAAGGACGTCGTCTCGAAGTTCGTCCACGGCCAGATCAAGACCTCGGACGAGGCCGTGACCCAGCTGGTTAACGCAATCGAAGACGCCAAATAAGAACCGGCATGAAAGGACCTTCCCCGCTCCGGTGGGGAAGGTTCC
Source organism: Mesorhizobium sp. WSM4842 (assembly GCF_055901575.1). Classification (NCBI taxonomy): domain Bacteria; kingdom Pseudomonadati; phylum Pseudomonadota; class Alphaproteobacteria; order Hyphomicrobiales; family Phyllobacteriaceae; genus Mesorhizobium; species Mesorhizobium sp. WSM4842. Next base: position 2,141,379 of record NZ_CM148372.1, on the reverse strand, counting down.
ACCAAGCCAGGATGGTCGGCCTCTGGTCGGAATGGCGCCGGCGATCAACCAACACGCCCCGTCTCGACGGGGCTATCCTTCCCCGCCTGGCGGTGAAGGGACCCGAGAGGGAGGAGCCCATGACTACGGTCGCGACCCAGATCAAGCTGACGCCGGAGCATAATGCCCGCCCGGGTGTCTCCATGCGTTCGCGCCTGCAGGACGCGCTGCCGAAGATCGTACTGGCGCCAAGCTTTGCGATCACAATCGTCTTCGTCTACGGCTTCATCCTGTGGACGGTCTATCTGTCCTTCACCAACTCCAAGACCTTCCCGTCCTATGCCATATCAGGGCCGCGCGCCTATCAGCGGCTGTGGCGCTGGACTTTCGAGAGCGACCCGCCGTCGAGCTGGTACACGTCGATCACCAATATGGGCATTTTCGGCTTTCTCTACATCTTCATCTGCCTGGCGCTCGGCCTGTTCCTGGCGATCCTGCTCGACCAGAAGATCCGCGGCGAAGGCATGTTGCGGCCGATCTATCTCTACCCGATGGCGCTGTCTTTCATCGTCACCGGCGTCGCCTGGAAATGGTTCCTCGATCCCGGCCTCGGCCTTGAGCAGACGCTGCACCAATGGGGCTGGACGAGCTTCCATTTCGACTGGATCAAAAACAAGGATTTCGTCATCTACACCGTGGTGATCGCCGGCGTCTGGCAGGCCTCGGGTTTCATCATGGCGATGTTCCTCGCCGGCCTGCGCGGCATCGACGGGGAGATCATGAAGGCGGCGCAGATCGACGGCGCCACGACTTTCCAGCTCTATCGGCGCATCGTCATCCCGCTGCTGCGGCCCATCTTCCTGTCGGCCTTCATCGTGCTCGCCCACCTCGCCATCAAGTCCTACGATCTGGTCGTAGCGCTGACCAGCGGCGGGCCGGGCGGCTCGGCTTGGTTGCCCTCGAACTTCATGTACGAGTACACCTTCAAGCGCAACGAAATGGCCGTCGGCTCGGCCAGCGCCGTGATCATGCTGATGACCATCACCGCGATCATCGTGCCCTATCTTTATTCCGAGCTCAGGGAGCGGCCGCGATGAGCGTCATTGCCACTCCCGCTCGCCAGAGCACTGGCGGCATCAGCGCCAAAACCGTCAACCGCATCGTCATCTATGGCCTGCTGGCGCTGTTCGCGCTGTTCTACCTGATGCCGCTGTTCGTCATGCTGGTGACTTCGTTCAAGACGATGGACGAGATCCAGAACGGCAACATGCTGGCGCTGCCGCAGGCGCCGACCTTCGAGCCGTGGCTGAAGGCGTGGGGCGAGACCTGCGTCGGCCTGACCTGCGCCGGCATCAAGGGCTATTTCTGGAATTCCATCAAGATGGTGGTTCCGGCGGTGCTGATCTCGACGCTGCTCGGCGCGCTCAACGGCTATGTCCTGACCAAATGGCGCTTCCGCGGCCACACGCTGGTCTTCGGGCTGATGCTGTTTGCCTGCTTCATCCCGTTCCAGTCGGTGCTGTTGCCGATGGCGACGATCCTCGGCAGCCTTGGCCGTTTCGGCGTGACGCTGCGAAACGCAACGGGATTTTCATTCGGTCTCGGCAACCCGACGGTCAACCTGGTCTTTGTCCACGTCGTCTACGGGCTTGGCTTCACAACGCTGTTCTTCCGCAATTATTACGAGGCGTTCCCGACCGAACTGGTCAAGGCGGCACAGGTCGACGGCGCCAGCTTCTTCCAGATTTTCCGGCGCATCATGTTGCCGAATTCGATGCCGATCTTCGTCGTCACCGTCATCTACCAGTTCACCAACATCTGGAACGACTTCCTGTTCGCCTCGGCCTATGCCGGCACCGGTGACGCGATGCCGATGACCGTGGCGCTGAACAACGTCGTCAACACCTCGACCGGCGTCGTCGAATACAACGTCAACATGGCGGCAGCGATGATCGCCGCACTGCCGACCCTTCTCGTCTACGTGGTCGCTGGCCGCTATTTTGTGCGCGGCCTGATGGCCGGCGCCGTCAAAGGATAATCGAATGGCTTTTCTCGAAATCAATGGGCTGAGGAAGCGGTTCGGATCGGTCGAGATCCTGAAGGGCATCGACGTTGATCTCGAAAAGGGCGGCTTCCTGGTGCTGGTCGGCCCGTCCGGCTGCGGCAAGTCGACCTTGCTCAACACCATCGCCGGCCTGGAAACCATCACCGAAGGCGAGATCCGTGTCGACGGCCGAACGATCAACGATCTCCATCCCTCAAAGCGCGACATCGCCATGGTGTTCCAGAGCTACGCGCTCTATCCGAACATGACTGTCGCCGGAAACATTGCCTTCGGCATGGAGATGCGCGGCGTGCCGGCTCAGGAGCGCCAGAAGGCGATCGACAAGGTGGCGAAGGTGCTGCAGATCGGCCACCTCCTGCAGCGCAAGCCGAGCCAGCTTTCCGGCGGCCAGCGCCAGCGCGTCGCCATGGGCCGGGCGCTGGTACGCGACCCCAAGCTCTTTCTCTTCGACGAGCCGCTCTCCAATCTCGACGCCAAGCTGCGCGTCGACATGCGCATCGAGATCAAGCGGCTGCACGCGACCACCGGCACGACAATCGTCTACGTCACCCACGACCAGATCGAGGCGATGACGCTGGCCACCAAGATCGCGGTGATGCGCGACGGCGAGGTGCAGCAGTTCGGCACGCCGGCCGAAATCTATAACAACCCAACCAACCTGTTTGTTGCCGACTTCATGGGCTCGCCGGCGATGAATCTGATTCCGGCGACGATCGGCGGCAATGGCAATGCGCTTTCCGTGGTGCTGCAGCGCGAGGCGCGCGAGCCGATCTCGCTGCCGCTGGCCGATGCGCCGACGGGTCTGTCGGCATTCCACAGCAAGCCGATAATCTTCGGCGTCCGCCCCGAGGCCCTGACCGATCCTGAAGGAGCCGAACGCAACGCGTCGAACATCGCCACCGCCGACTGTCATATCGAAGTCGTGGAACCGGCCGGCTCCGATACCTTCGCCGTCACCAATCTCGGCGGCAAGGCGGTGGTGGCGCGTCTGCGCGCCGACGCCAATATCCAGCCGGGCACGGTCACGCCGCTCGCCTTCAACCTGACCAAGGCGGTGTTCTTCGATCCGGCGACCGAGAACCGTATCCTCTGACAGCCATGACAAACCCGGACATCGTCATCATCGGCTCCGGCATCGGCGGCGCCACGATCGCTTCCGGCCTTGCCGGCAGTGGCGCCTCGATCCTGATGCTGGAGCGCGGCGAGACGCTGCCGGCGACGCCGCATACGCGCGACACGCGCGCCATCTTCGTCGACGGCCACTATCGGCCGAAGGAAATGTGGCGCGAGGCCGGGGGTGCTGCGTTCAATCCCGGCAACTACTACTATGTCGGCGGCAATTCGAAATTCTATGGCGCGGTGCTGATCCGCTACCGCAAGGAAGACTTTTCGGAGATGGAGCACTATGGCGGCGTCTCGCCGGCCTGGCCGTTCTCCTATGAGGAGTTCGAGCCATGGTACTCCAAGGCCGAGCAGCTTTTTCGCGTGCGCGGCGCACTCGGCGAAGACCCAACCGAACCGTTCCACTCGATCCCCTATGCGTTCGGGCCGGTGCCGGACGAGCCGCCCATCGCCCGCGCCCGCGCCGAACTCAAGGGACTCGGCCTGCATCCGGCATCGCTGCCGCTCGGCGTCGATATCGATGCCTGGCTGAAGGACGGCAAGACAGGCTGGGACGCGTTTCCCAACACCGGGACCGGCAAGGTCGACGCCCAAACGGGGCCGCTCGCGGCGGCACTGGCCGACCGGAACATCAAGCTCGAGACCGGTGCCCATGTCGAATATCTCGAAGCGTCATCGGATGCCAGAACGATCGCCGCCGTTCATTATCGCCAGAATGGCACGCTGAAGAAAGTGACGCCGAAGCTGGTCATCCTCTCGGCCGGCGCGGTCAATTCGGCGGTCATCCTGCTGCGCTCGCCCTCCCCCAGCAGCAAGGGAGGCGGCAACGGACTCGCCAACCGTTCCGACCAAGTCGGCCGCAACTTCATGAACCACAATTCGAGCGCCATGCTGGCGATCGACCCACGCCGCAGGAACACATCCGTCTACCAGAAGACGCTGATGCTCAACGACTACTATCTGTCCGACGGCAAGGGCGGCAAGCCGCTCGGCAACGTCCAGCTTCTCGGCAAAATCGATGGCTATATCTTGAGGGCCAACGTCAAGCTTGCTCCCAAATTCGCGCTGGACTTCATAGCCGGCCACACCGTCGACTGGTACCTGATGTGCGAGGACCTGCCCGATCCCGAAAGCCGCATCATGGTCGACGGCAAGGACATCGTCATGCAGTGGCGGCGCTCCAACATGCAGTCGCTTGAGCGACTGACCAAGGTGATGCGCGAGAATTTCCGCGCCTGCGGCTATCCGATCGTCCTGTCGCGGCCTTTCGACAAGCGCACGCCCTCGCACCAATGCGGCACGGTCAAGATGGGCGACGATCCGGCAACCTCGCCGCTCGACCCGTTCTGCCGCTCGTTCGACCACAAGAACCTGTTTGTCGTCGACGCCAGCTTCCTGCCGAACTCGGCCGCAGTTAACCCAGCACTTTCGATTGCCGCGCAGGCCCTGCGCGTCGCCGATCACATCCGCAAGAGCGAGCTGGCATGATTGGTTTGCGCTGCCCCTCATCCGCCTGCCGGCACCTTCTCCCCGTGAACGGGGAGAAGCCCGCTGGCCGCAACCTCGGCGCTTTTTTTGCAACGCTGGCGATTGGCGAAGCAGGCGATGAAGGCGTCCTTCTCCCCGTCAATATACGGGGAGAAGTGCCCGGCAGGGCGATGAGGGGCGGCACTGACATGCGAAGGGAGATCTTCACATGAACCGCCCGGCAGCCATCGTTACCGGCGGCGCGCGCGGCATCGGCCTTGCTTGCGCCGAAGCGCTGGCCTATGCGGGCTTCGACATCCTTGTCGTTGATCTTGCCGAAGAAGCCGCCGACGGACTTGCCGCTGACATCACTGCCCGCGGCGCGAAATTCGCCTACCATTGCGGCGACATCGCCGATCTCGACCGCCATGCCACACTGGTCGATGCCGCGACAAGCGCCTTCGGCCGCATCGACTGCCTCATCAACAATGCCGGCATCGGCGCCGTCATACGCGGCGACCTGCTGGAATTGAAACCGGAGAATTTCGACCGGATCCTCGCCATCAATCTGCGCGGCACCGTCTTCCTCAGCCAGGCCGTTGCCAAGGCGATGCTTGCGGAGCCGGGTGCTTACCCCCGGTCGATCATCACCATCACCTCGGTCAGCGCCGAAATGGCCTCGCCGGAACGTGCCGACTATTGCATCTCCAAAGCCGGGCTTTCGATGTGGGTGAAGACCCTGGCGCTGCGGCTTGCTCCCGAAAATATCGGTGTGTTCGAGGTGCGGCCGGGCATCGTCCGCACCGACATGACATCAGGCGTCACCGCCAAATACAACGCGCTGATCGACGGCGGTCTGGTGCCGGCGAAGCGCTGGGGCGAAGCCGCCGATGTCGGGGCCGCGGTGGCGGCACTCGCCGGCGGCAAGCTCGGTTTTTCGACCGGCTCGATCATCAATGTCGACGGTGCGCTGTCGGTGCCGAGGTTGTGAACAGGTGACGCCATGACCGACTACATCATCGCCGGCGCCGGCCCGGCCGGCTGCGTCCTGGCCAACCGGCTGAGCGAAGATCCGTCGCATCAGGTGCTGCTGCTCGAGGCCGGCGGCAAGGACTGGCACCCGCTGATCCACATGCCGGCCGGTTTCGCCAAGATGACCAAGGGCATCGCCGCCTGGGGCTGGTCGACCGTGCCGCAAAAGCACATGAAGGACCGCGTCTTCCGGTACACACAGGCCAAGGTGATCGGCGGCGGCTCCTCCATCAACGCCCAGATCTATACACGCGGCAACGCCCGCGATTACGACGCCTGGGAGAAGGAAGAGGGCCTTGCCGGCTGGGGCTATCGCGACGTGCTGCCCTATTTCAAGCGGGCCGAGAACAACCAGCGCTACGCCAACGATTTTCACGGCGACCAGGGTCCGCTCGGCGTGTCGAACCCGATTGCGCCGCTGCCGATCTGCGAGGCCTATTTCCGCGCTGGACAGGAGATGGGCATTCCCTTCAATCCGGACTTCAACGGGATAGCCCAAGAAGGCGTCGGTTATTACCAATTGACGCAGAAGGACGCGAGACGCTCCTCCGCCTCGGTCGCCTATCTCAGGCCGATCCGCGAGCGCAAGAACCTGACCGTCAGGACCGGCGTGCTGGTGACGCGCATCGTCGTCGAGAACGGCCGGGCCGTCGGTGTCGAGATCGTCGACAGGCCGGGCGGCCAGCCGACGACCCTGCGTGCCGAGCGCGAAGTCATCGTCTCGTCCGGCGCCATCGGCTCGCCAAAGCTCTTGATGCAGTCGGGCATCGGCCCGGCCGACCACCTGAAGTCGGTCGGCGTGACGCCAGTCCACGACCTGCCCGGCGTCGGCTCCAACCTGCAGGATCATCTCGACCTGTTCGTTATTGCCGAATGCACCGGCGACCACACCTACGACAATTACGCCAAGCTGCACCGGACGGTGTGGGCCGGCTTGCAGTACCTGCTGCTGAAAAAAGGTCCCGTTGCCTCCAGCCTGTTCGAAACCGGCGGCTTCTGGTACGCCGATCCGACCGCTGCCTCGCCCGATATCCAGCTCCATCTCGGCCTCGGCTCCGGCATCGAGGCCGGCGTCGAGAAGCTGAAAAATCCGGGCGTGACGCTGAATTCGGCGTTCCTGCGCCCACATTCGCGCGGCACGGTGCGGCTGAACAGCGCCGACCCCGCCGACCACCCGCTGATCGACCCGAACTACTGGTCAGATCCCTACGATCGCGACATGTCGATCAAGGGGCTCAGGCTGGCGCGCGAGATCATGCGGCAGAAAGCGCTAGCCCCTTACGTGCTGCGCGAGGTGCTGCCGGGACCGGTACTCACCAGCGACGACGAGCTGTTCGACTATGCCTGCCGCAGTTCCAAGACCGACCACCACCCTGTCGGCACCTGCCGCATGGGTCATGATGCGATGAGCGTGGTGATGCCGGATCTCAGGCTGCGCGGCATCGAAGGGTTGCGCGTCTGCGACGCCTCGGTGATGCCGCACATCCCCTCCTCCAACACCAATGCGCCAACGATCATGGTCGGCGAAAAGGGCGCCGATCTGATCCTTGGCCGCGAACCACTGCCGCCGGCCGTGTTTTCCACCAACCAAGCGGCATGAGATCCCAAGAATGATCAGGCACTGTGTTTTCGTTCGATTCCGCAATGACGTCACCGACGACGAGCGCGCGGCAATCCATGCCGATCTTGAGGCGCTGCGGCGGGTGATCGACGGTATGGGCAAGGTCGAATTCAGCGTCAACACCAGCCCAGAGCCGTTCGCGCGCGGCTTCACGCACGGCTTCACCATCGACTTCCGCGATGCCGCCGCACGCGACGCCTATCTGGTGCATGAGGCTCACAGCCGAGCGGCGCCCGGCTGGTCGCGGCGCTTGAAGGCGGCACTGACGGGCTGATGGTGTTCGACCTCGAGTCAGGCGCTTAGCCTATCCGAGCCTCAGCGCGACGACGCCGGCAACAATGCTGAGCACGGCGGCACCGCGCCATCCTGTCATCTTCTCGCCGAGCGCAAACACCGAGATCATCATGGCGAACAGGATCGAGGTTTCGCGCAGCGCCGCGACCGAGGCGATCGGCGCCTTGGTCATCGCCCACATCACGATCCAGTAGGCGGCGCCGCTGAGCACGCCGGTGTACACGCCCGCCTTCCAGTCGCGCGCCAGCACCGGCAGCGCTTTTGGTCCGCGAAAGATCAGGCACAGCACCAACGCCCATGCCGCATCACAGACGAACAGCCATGCCGCATAGCTTGAGGCGGTATCGGCCAGCCGCGCGCCGCTGCCGTCGGAAAGCGTATAGCCGGCGATGAAGATCGAGGTGCCAAGCGCAAAGCCGACCGCGCGCAGGTTCAGCCTCTCCAGATGTGCGCCGCCGCGAAACGACAGCACCAGCGTGCCCGCCGACAGCAGGACGATGCCGAGAATAGCGAGTGGCGCCGGTACCTCGGCGACGACCACGATGCCGCCAAGTGCAGCCAGCAGCGGCGCCGTGCCGCGCGCCAGTGGATAGGTCTGGGCGAAATCGCCGGCCTTGTAGGCGCCGATCAGGAACGTCCTGTAGCCCATATGGAAGATCACCGAGGCGATGATGTACGGCCACACTTCCGCCCTCGGCACCTCGACGAAAGGCAGCGCCAGAAGCGCCACGGCGCCCATGCCGAGCGTCATCAGCGTGATCGACAGGAAGCGGTCGAGATGGACCTTGACCAGCGCGTTCCAGATCGCGTGCATGGCGGCGGCGGCAAGCACCGCGAAGAAGACGGACAGGGTCATCGGTGGCTCATGCGCCTCCGATCCCTGTCGCGAAGGGCGTTTCCAGGTCGATGTCGACCCGCAGCGGAAAATGATCCGAAGCGACTTCGCCGATATCGGCGCTGACCGAGCGCACCCGTCCCGCCAACATCCCGCCGACGAAGCAATGGTCGAGCCGGCGCTTTGTCAGCCTGCCGTCGATGGTTTTCACATGGGTGTGGAAATCCGACGTTGGTTCGCCGGCGACGGCGGCGGCATCGACGAAACCGTCGAGATAGGCCGCACCGCGATGATAGGGCATGCTGCCGACGATGCGCCGGTACTCGACGCTGCCTGGCTCCATGTTGAAATCGCCCATCCAGATCGCCGCCAGCGGGTTTTCCGGCTCCGGCTGGCCATTGCTCCAGTTGCGCACCGGCTCATCGTCGGCGCCGCTCCACGGGCCGCCGTCGGACGGCGCCCGGCGATGCTCGGCGAGCAGATAGTCGATCTGCTCCAGCCGCTCTTCGGCGGCGATATGCGCGAGATGCAGCGACAGCACCCGCACCGGACCGGCAGGGGTGTGGATCATGCATTCCAGCGCTGCGTTGCGGGTGTTGAGCGGACGCACGGTGCGGCGCAGCGGCAGCGTGTGCAGGCGCGACCAGACGATCGGCAGCTTGGACAGGACCATGGTGCCGAATTGCCGCCGCCGGTTGACGATGCGGCCGTCACGCCGCTCGCTGGCGTCCATGTCGAAGGCCGGCCCATAAACCCAATAGTATTCGGGCAGCAGTCGCGAAAGAAGTTCCGGCTGGTCGTCATCGCTGCTGCGCAGCCAGTGCCGCTCCACCTCTTGCAAGGCGATGATGTCGGCGCCGGCCACGACGCGTGCCGCGCGCGCGAGATCGTAGCGGCCGTCGCTGCCGAAGCCGTATTGGATGTTGTAGCTGACCAGCTTCATCGCTTAACCGGCTCAATTTCGTGATGGCAGTAGCCGTTTGGCGGATTGGTTGCAATGTGCAGCCGGGTGGAGAGAGCTTGGGCCAGGCAGCGCGCGGCTAGAGCATCGGACCCAAAAGCCTGCCCTCGGGGCCTGACCCGAGGGTGGTACCGGTTTTGGGAAAATCCGATGCTCAAACAAAAAGATAGAGCGGCCGTACGATTCGATTTGAATGTCCGCCGCTCTAAGAGACTGTTTCGAAATTCGCTCTGGCGAGTCATATGGTGGTGGTTTCGAGAACCGGCGCGCAGCGGACATTTGGGTCCGTGAGCACCGGAAGCGCAGAAAACGCCATCAGATGGCCGCCAGAGTAGAGTTTCCAAACGGTCTCTAAGTCGTCAGCGGCTGGAATCGTCCGGGCGGAGAGGCGGCCAGTTCCGACCAGTCGATTTCCTCCTCCAGGCGATGATATGCTTCGTCGCCGATCGTCCCGTCGATACGCAGCTGTTCCAGCGCGTCACGCTGGCTCTTGATGGCGTAGAGCCGCAACCTGTCGTACTCGGTCGCAGCCTGGGCGTCGTCAGGATTTTCGGCGATCACGCGCTGCGCGGTAAATTGCTCGCGGACCGCAACCGCGGCATTCGATGTCTTGCCGCTCAACACGTCCAGCGCTGCCTGCATGATGGCGACGCGCGCCTGCGCGACTTCGCGGTCGACAATTTCGTCCGGATCGAGACCAAGCAAGCGCAGCAGCGGCTTCAGGCTGATGCCTTGCAGCACCAATGTGCCGAGGACGACCGAGAAAGCGGCGAGCACGATCGGGTCGCGGCCCGGAAAGTCGGCCGGCAAGGCAAAAGCTGCAGCAAGGGTGACCAGACCGCGCATGCCGCACCAGCCGATCAGCACGCCGCCGCGAAACGACGGGGCTTCGGCCTGCCGATCCGCGTCACCGAAGCTGGCAAGCCACCTCATGATCGCGCCGCATCCCAGCACCCAGGCGAGACGCGAGACGATGACGACAGCCAGCACGGCTGCGGCGAAGACGAACGCTTCGACCTGCCCCTGCTCGGCAAGCCGGCCGACGATCAACCGTGCCTGAAGTCCCATCAGGACGAATGCCAGCACGTTGAGCACGAAGACCGCCGTCTCCCAGACCGAGTAGGAACTGACGCGATTTCTGGCCGGCATGCGGCGCGGCGCGGTGCGCGCGATGGTCATGGCATAGACCACGATTGTTATAATGGCGGAGAGCCCGATCCTGTCGGCCAGGATCCAAACGCCGAATGTTCCGGCAAATTGCACCACCGTGCCGCTTGCCGGATCTCTGATGCGACTGAGGGTGACGAGAGACAACTGGCCGAGCACATAACCAGCGGCAAGGCTGCCGACCGTCGACAGCAAGATCATTGGAACCGCGCTGCTCAGCAGGATGGAGCCGGCAGCGGTCGAAACCGCCATGCGGTAGATCAGGAGTGCCGTGGCGTCGTTGAGCAGGCTTTCGCCTTGCAGGATCGCGGTGACGCGGTGCGGCACCTTGAACTGTCCAAGCACGGCAGACGCCGCGACGGCATCGGGCGGCGCGACGATCGCGCCAAGGGCGATCGCCGCAGCGATCGGCAGGCCTGCCATTGTCCATCCAACGAGCGCCACGGCAGCGGTGGTGAAAACGACGGCGCCAAGCGCCAGCAAGACAAGCGGCAGTCTGTAGCGATTGAGATCGCGCAGTGACGTGTCGTAGGCCGCGTCAAGAAGCACCGGCGCGATGAACAAGGCGAGCGCCAGTTCGGGATCGATCTCGATGGTCGGCGCAAACGGCAGGAAGGCGATGCCCGCGCCTGCCAACGCCAGCAACGACGGATAGGGAACCTGGAGACGCCGCGACAGCGCCGTCAGCGCGACGGCGATCAGCAGAAGAATAAGGGTCAGCTCGAAAAGCGCCATGCCCTACCGTACCGGTGAAGCCGGGCGATTGGCACTGCAAAAAAACGGCGACCGGCTTTGGCTGGTGAATGGTGAATGGTGAATGGTGAATGGTCGCTTGCAGAGAAATTTCGGCGCGTAAAGTGCACTTCTTGCTATTCACCATTCACTATTCACTCTTGCCCTAATGCAGCACCAGCATGTCGCCTGACGAGAAGGAAATCTCGGCCTTTTCGCCGACGGCGGGCGGCGGTGTGGCCGGGCTGTTAAACGTGTCGAGCGACACCGTGCTGCCGCCGATGCCGACGCGAACCCGGATGACCGAGCCGAGGAAATGCACTTCGGTGATCTCGCCCGAAAGGCTCGCGTCGCGGCCGGGATGGCGGCCGAGCGAAATCGCTTCGGGCCGCAGTGCCAGCGACAGCGTGTCGCCGGACTTGGAGCCGTTGAGCTTGCCCTTGAGCGAGATCTCTTGCGCGTTGACGCGCACCTTGCCCGACGCCGCGTCGGTGACGGTACCCTCGAGCACGTTCAGTGTGCCGACGAAATTGGCGACGAACTTGGTTGCCGGCCGGTTGTAGATCTCGAACGGCGTGCCGACCTGCTCGGCCTTGCCGCCATACATGACGGCGATGCGGTCAGAGATCGACAGCGCCTCTTCCTGGTCGTGGGTGACGAAGACGGTGGTGATGCCGAGCTTCTTTTGGATCGAGCGGATTTCCTCGCGCAGCGACACGCGCACCTTGGCGTCGAGCGCCGACAGCGGCTCGTCGAGCAGCAGGAGCTTCGGCTTCGGCGCAATCGCCCGCGCCAGCGCGATACGCTGCTGCTGGCCGCCGGAGAGCTGATAGGGATAGCGGTCGCCCATCTGCGGCAGCTTGATGAGGTCGAGCATCTCGGCAACGCGCCTGTCGGCATCGGCCTTGGGCATGCCCGCGACCTTCAGCCCGAAGCCGATGTTTTGCGCCACGGTCAGGTTCGGAAACAGCGCGTAGGCCTGGAACACCATGCCGACATTGCGCTGGTTGGGCTTGAGCCGGGTGATGTCCTTGCCGGCCACCACGATCTTGCCGGCGCTCGGCTCCTCGAAGCCGGCGACCATGCGCAGCACCGTCGTCTTGCCGCAGCCCGACGGCCCGAGGAACGAGACGAATTCGCCCGGCTCGACGTCGAGATTGAAGTCCTGGACGACGGTGGTGGCGCCGAAAGCTTTTCGAACCTGCTGGATGGAGAGGAATGGCTCGGCCATGGCTTTTCTTTCGGTCAGTACTTTTTCGATCAGTTTGGCCGGTTCGCCGATCGCGGCGCAAAACGCGACAGGATCTGGATCAGCGACATACAGCCCCAGGTGATGGCGAACGAAATGAGCGCCAGTGCCGACGGCTCATAGGCACTGTTGGCGCCGATGTTCTGCAGATAGGGGCCGAAGGCCGGGCGATTCAGCAGCGAGGCCATGGTGAACTCGCCGATGACGATGGCAAAACTCAGGAACGCGCCGGATAGGACAGCGATCAGTACGTTCGGCAGGATGATGCGGGCGATGATGGTGGTCCAGCCGGCGCCGAGGATTTGTGCGGCTTCGGTGAGCGTTCTGACGTCGATGGTCCTGAGACCGGTATCGACCGCCCGGTACATATAAGGCAGCGCCAGCACTGCATAGCCGATGACCAGCAGAGCATCGGTGCCACGCGCCGTCGCCAGAAAAGGCAACGCTGAATTCGAACCGAACATTCTGATGTAGCCGAAGACGATGACGATAGCGGGGATAACCAGCGGCAGCAGGGTGATGAACTCTACGACCGGCCGCAGATTCGGTAGCCGCAGCCGTATCCAGTAAGCCGTCGGCACGACCAGGAGCACGCCCAAAAGGATGGTGAATACCGCCACAACGACGGAATAGGTAAATGTCGCCTGGAAATTCGGATCTTCGAAGACCGAGCGGTAGGCGTCAAAGGAATATTCCCCTCGCCGCTTACGCAAGGAGAATTCAAAGGTCGCCACAAGCGGCAGGACGAAATAAGTGGTTCCCACGCCAAAAACGAGCCAGGCCCAAAAGCGGTTGCCTTGCTTCATTTCAGCCACCGTTCGGCTCGCCGTTGGAACAAGATATAGAAGAGATTGGCCAGGCCGGTGATGACGATCATGCCGAATGCAAGTGCGTAGCCTAGATTCGGATTGTAAAGCACGTCGCCGCGAATCTGCGCGAACAGCTGAATTGGCACGATGTTGAGTGACGGCCCCGTCAGTGCATAGGCCGTTGCGACCGCCCCGAACGCGTTGGCAAAGAGGAGGACCGTCGTACCGAGAAAACTCGGCCATAACACCGGGATGACCACCATGCGCCAATATTGCCAATTGGTTGCCCCGAGCGTCGCGGCAGCTTCGCCCCATTCCTTCTTCAGCCCATCGACCGCCGGTGTGATGATCACGATCATCAACGGAATCTGGAAATAAAGGTAGGTGAGAATCAGACCCCAGAACGAAAAGATACTGAAGCCGAGCGAATAGATGTTAATGCCGAAAATGTCACGCAACAGGATCGTCGCCACTCCGAGCCGACCTAGCGTCGCGATGAACGAGAATGCCAGCGGTACGCCGGCGAAATTCGAGGCGACGCCCGAGAAGGTCAATGTTGCCGAGCGTAACCACGGCGGCAAGCCTCCGCGAACGACTGCCACGGCCATCGCCAGACCGATCAAGGCGCCAAGGATCGCAGAAACAAAGCTGATCTGAATGGATACCCAATAGGCCGCCGCGAGCTTGGGTTGCGACAACGCTATGATGTTGTCGAACGTATAGTCGCCGGCTGCATTTTTGAACGCGCCCGCGATCAGCCCGACCGTGGGCAAGATCAGGAAGACCAGTGCGAAAGCGAAGAACGGAGTTACGCCTAACCAATGCAGTGGCAGCCGAAGGCGGCTGATCTCCGGCGCGCGAGGACTGACGCGGGCTGTCTCGGATATTGTGGAGTCTGCCATGGAATTCCCGAAGCTGGCATAGGGCGCCGGGCGGCTCGCCGCCCGGCGCCCTATGAATTACTTCACGACGGCGCCAACGATGGCATCCCAATTCGTGCTGATTTCCTTCTTGGCGGCGTTCTGTTCCTCCAAGGTTGGGAAGATCGCTTTTTCGTAGTTCTCGGCCGCCGGCAGCTTGTCCAGCATCTCCTTCGGGATCACGCCCTTCTTGGCTAGATCATTGAAGCGGATCGGGTGGCAATAGCCCTTCAGCCAGCCGAGCTGGCCTTCGTCTGAATAGAGATACTCCATCCACAGCTTGGCGGCGTTCGGATGCGGCGCATAGGCGCTGATCGCCTGTACGTAGACGCCTGCGACCACCGCTCCCTTTGGCACGACGATTTCGATTTCCGGATTGCCGGCCATCTTGTCGCGCATGGCAAGCAGGTTGTAGTCCCAGTTCATCACGATCGGTGTCGTGCCCTGGGCGACAGCTGCCGCTTCACCGTCGACCGGCACGAAGTTGCCGCCATCGTTGAGCTGCTTGAAGAACTGCAGACCCTTGGCGGCGGCATCCTGGCCGCCGGTACCGCCAGCCGCGAGGCCCGAAGCGTAAACCGACATGACGGCGTTGTTCGATGTGCGCGGGTCACCGGCGAGCGCCACCGAGTTGGCATATTCCGACTTCAGCAGGTCAGCCCAGTCCTGTGGTGCGTTCTGCACGACGGCCTTGTTCACGCCGAAGGCGAGCACGCCATAATAGTCGCCGTACCAGTAGCCATCGGCATCCTTGGCGCTGTCAGGGATCGTATCCCAGGTCGACACCTTGTAGGGCTGGATCAGGCTGTCTGCCTTGGCGGACGGGCCAAAAGACAGGCCGACGTCGATGACATCAGGCGCCTGCGGGCCCTTATTGTCCTTGTTGGCCTTGATCGCCTCGATCTCGTCGCCGGAGCCGGCATCGGGATTGAGCTCGTTGATGGTGATTTCCGGATACTTCGCCTTGAAGCCGGCGATGACGTCGCCGTAGCCGCACCAGCTGTGCGGCAGCGCGATGGTGGTGAGTTGGCCTTCCGCCTTGGCGGCGGCGACCAGTTCATCCATGGACTGCGCCGACGAGATGGCAGAGGTCGCCATCAGGGCGACGGCCGTGAGGGAAAGCACTTTTCCCGTGAATTTGAACATGTGTTCTCTCCGTTGAACTGACGCCGTTGGACGCCTGCGATGCGGTATCGTTTTCGTGTGACAACCCGATGAAAGCTTTGTGAAAGCGATGCCCAGCAGTACGAAAAAGTAAACTCTTTTTAACCGGCTGTAGCAATCGCTCCGCGATTATTTTTCCGGCTAACGAATTTCGGTCTTACCTTTCATCTCTTCCCCTTTCTTTGCCCTCATTTCCCAGATCAATTTTCGGCGCGAAACCGTCTCAAACGGTGCCGGCAATGGCATTGTCGAGCAACGTCAGCGCCGCCTTCCTGGTCAGCTTGACCGGGTTGCCGCCGGCGGTCGGATCGACCACCGCCATGTCGGCGATCAGGCCCTTGCGCTTCTTGTCCATGTCGAGCCCCTTGATCAGGCCCGGCAGCGCGTGCGGCACCTTCAATTCCTTGCGCAGCTTGATGACAGCCTTGGCGAAGCCGTCGAAGCCGCCTTTGATGCCGCAATAAGCCGCGAGCCGGGCGATGCGCGCCTCGATGGCGTCGCGGTTGAAGGCCAGCACATAAGGCATAAACACGGCGTTGGTCATGCCATGATGGGTGTCGTAAAGCGCGCCGATCGGATGCGACAGCGAGTGGATGGCGCCCAGCCCCTTCTGGAAGGCGGCAGCACCCATCGCTGCCGCACTCATCATGTGGGCGCGGGCGACGAGATCCTTGCCGTTGGCATAGGCTTTGGGCAGGTTCTCGAAGACGAGCCGCACGCCTTCGACCGCGATGCCATCGGCCATCGGATGATAGCCCGGCGCGCAATAGGCTTCCAGGCAGTGGGCAAGCGCGTCCATGCCGGTGCCGGCGGTGATGAAGCCCGGCATGCCGACCGACAGTTCCGGATCGGCGATGACGATGGCCGGCAAAAGTTTCGGATGGAAGATGACCTTCTTGGTGTGGGTCGCTTCATTGGTGATGACGCCGGCGCGGCCAACTTCCGATCCGGTGCCGGCGGTGGTCGGCACAGCGATGATCGGCGCGATCGCATCGGAGTTGGCGCGCGTCCACCAGTCACCGACATCTTCGAAATCCCAGACCGGCCGCGCCTGGCCGGCCTGGAAGGCGATCAGCTTGCCGAGGTCGAGCGCCGAGCCACCGCCGAAGGCGATGACGCCGTCATGCTTGCCCTTCTTGAACACGGCAATGCCGGCGGTCAGGTTGGAGTCGACCGGGTTCGGCTTGACCTCGGAAAACACGCCATAGGGCACCTTGGCGTCGTCGAGGATCTTCAACGTAGAAGCGACGACCGGAAGTTTGGCCAGCCCTGGATCGGTAACGAACAGCGGCCGTTTGATGCCGGTCGCATCAAGCACATCAGGCAATTCCTTGATGCGCCCCGCGCCGAAGCGCACGGTTGTCGGGTAGTTCCATTTGGAAATCAATTTTGTCATTTTTATCTTTCAGAAAATCAGATGGCTTCACGCAGATGATATGACTTCGGCCTCGTCAGATTGTCGTAGCCGATGGCCGACAGCGCAGCGCCCTTGCCGGTGTCCTTGACGCCGGTCCAGACCAGCGCCGGATCGAGATAGTCGCAGCGGTTCATGAACACGGTGCCGGTCTCGATGCGATCGCCGAGAGCCGCAGCATGGTCGGTGTCGCGCGTCCAGATCGAGGCCGTCAGCCCGTAGGGGCTGTCGTTCATCAGCGCGATCGCCTCTTCGTCGTTGCGCACCTTCATGATGCCGACGATCGGCCCGAAACTTTCCTCGCGCATGACGCTCATCTGGTGATCGACCTCGGTCAGCACTTCCGGCGCCAGATAGGGCGAGCCTTGCTCGTCATTGGCCACCTTCATGTTGATGTGGGCCTTGGCGCCCTTGCGCAGCGCCTCGGCCTTTTGCTCGCGGATCAGGTCGGCGAAGCGCGCCTGTGCCATCGGCCCCATCGTCGTCCCCTGGTCGAGCGGATTGCCGACGACGTAGTTCTTGGTTTCGGCGATGAAGCCTTCGACGAATTCGTCATAGACCTTCTCGTGGACATAGACGCGCTCGATGCCGCAGCAGCACTGGCCGGAATTGTAGAAGGCGCCGTCGACCAGGTTGGCGACGGCATGGTCCATCTTGGCGTCGGCCAGGACATAGGCCGGGTCCTTGCCGCCGAGTTCGAGGCCGAGCGTCATGAAGGTGCCTGCCGCGGCCTTCTCGATGGCGCGTCCGCCGGCGACCGAGCCGGTGAAGTTGACATGGTCGATCTTGCCTGAGCCGAGCAGTCTTTCGGTCTGCACATGGTTCATGACGAGGTTCTGGAACAGGCCCCTTGGCAGGCCGGCTTTGTCGAAAGCCTGCTGAAAGCGTTCGCCGACCAGCAGCGTCTGCGCCGCGTGCTTGAGGATGACGGCACTGCCGGCCATCAGCGAAGGCACGATAGTGTTGACGGCGGTGAGATAGGGATAGTTCCACGGCGCAATCACCATGACCACGCCGAGCGGCACCTTCTTCACATAGCGGCGAAACCCGTCCTTCGGATTGGAGGCCATCACCGGCTTGAGTGCCGCTTCGGCGATCTCGACCATGTAGTTGGTGCGTTCCTTGACGCCGCCGAATTCGCCGCCATAGCGCACCGGACGACCCATCTGCCAGGCAATCTCCGGCACGATCTCGTCGGTCATGGCGACCAACGCTTCCAGCATGGCAAGCATGTATTTGCCGCGCTCGACGACCGGCGTCTCAGCCCATTTCTCCTGCGCCGCCTTGGCACGCTCGACCGCCGCATTGATCGCCTGGTCCGTGGCCACAGGCCGTTCGGCATAGATCGAACCATCGACGGGAGATTTTATCTTGACCGTTTCGGTCATTCCTTGAGTCCTCGCAGTTTATGACAATCTCGGTTTTGAGCCGCCCGCCCGTCGGGCGGCAAAGGCTGAACGGCAGCGCTGGCGTAGTTAGTACCGCTCGAACCCCCTGTGCAGTTCCCAATCGGTAATGCGGCGGTCGTATTCGAACTGCTCCCAATGCGCCGTATGGACATAATGCTCGAGCACGCCGTCGCCGAGCGCCTGCTTCAGCATCTCCGATTTCGCCAGCGTCTCGGTGGCATCACGCAGGGTCTTCGGAATTTCCGGCAGCTGCGAGGCTTGATAGGCATCGCCGACGAAGGGTTTTTGCAGTTCAAGCTTTTCGTCGATGCCGGCAAGGCCGGCCGCGATCAGCGCGGCGAAGGCGAGATAGGGGTTCAGATCGGCGCCGCCGATGCGGCATTCCATGCGGATGCCCTTGGTGCCCTCGCCGCACAGGCGGAAACCGGCGGTGCGGTTGTCCTCGCTCCACATGATCTTGGTCGGCGCGAAGGTGCCGGCCTGGAAGCGCTTGTAGGAGTTGACGTAGGGCGCCAGGAACCAGGTGAATTCCTTGGCGTATTTGAGCTGGCCCGCCGCCCATTGCTGGCCGAGCGTCGACAGTGTCCAGTCGGCCTTCTTGTCGTAGAAAAGCGGCGTCTCGCCGTCGGCGCTCCACAGCGAATTGTGGATGTGGCTGGAATTGCCGGCCAGCCCGTAATTGTACTTGGCCATGAACGAAATCGCCTTGCCTTCGGACTCGGCGATTTCCTTGGCGCCGTTCTTCAGGATGACGTGGCGGTCGGCCATCTCGAGCGCCTCGGCATAACGCACATTGATTTCTTCCTGGCCGGGGCCCCACTCGCCCTTGGAGTTCTCGATCGGAATGCCGGCCGCTTGCATCTCGTTGCGCAGCCGGCGCATGACGCCTTCTTCCTTGGTGGTGATGCCGATCTGGTAGTCGCCGATATAGGGCGAGGCTGTGTCGAGGCCTTGCCAATGCTTCTTGCGAGCGGAATCGTAGGTTTCGCTGAACAGATAGAATTCGAGCTCGGAGGCGAAATAGCCGAGATAGCCGCGCTCGCTCAGCCGCTTGACCTGCTTCTTCAGGATGGCGCGCGGCGAATGCGGCAGGTCGTCATGGGTGTGGTGGTCGAGCACGTCGCAGATCACCAGCGCCGTCTTTTCCAGCCATGGAATGCGCCGCAGCGTCGACAGATCGGGCTTCATGACGAAGTCGCCGTAACCCTTCGACCAGCTCGCCGCCTTGTAGCCGGGCACCGGTTCCATATCGATGTCGGCGGCCAAGAGATAGTTGCAGCCATGCGTCTCGTCATGGGCGGAATCGACGAAATACTGTGCCAGGAACCGCTTTCCCGCCAGCCGCCCCTGCATGTCGACAATACAGGCCAGCACCGTGTCGACCTCACCGCTGGAGACCGCTTTCTTCAACTGATCGAACGAAAAATTTCCGGCCATTCCTTTGGCACTCCAGTGCTTGTCGTTTTGAGCTTGTCACTTGGAAGATGTGGAACGCCATGGCCGGCAAGGCGCCGGCCATGATCATGAAGAGGGTGTCAGACGCCGGCTTCGCCTATGGCTACCTCGGCAGCCTTGATCGCCGCCTGACGCTTTGCAATCTGGTCACCAATCGGCGGACCCTGGAAGCGGCGGTTCTCGAAAGCGAACCAGATTATGAGTGCCAGCAAAACGAAACCGACGGTAATCTCAAGCGCCCAGTCATTCGGCGGCTGAATGCCGATGAAGAAAATCAGCGCCATTGACAAGAGAGAGAGGATCGCAAACAGACGATAAGCTCCGATGCCCATATTCCACGGGCCCATCGCCGGCCATTTCGGGCCGCCTATCGTTACCAGGCCCAGCGCAATCGGCACTGCAAATGACAGGAATAGGAAGATGACGGTGCACGACACGACGATGGAGTACGCCGGCGTACCAGCGATCGTGATGGCAGAGGTCAGCCAGACGAATAGGATCGCCAGGATGGAGGCTCCCCATATCGCGGCGACCGGCGTCCGGTGCTTCGGGCTAACGGTCGCCAGTTGCTTGGAAATGCCGGGCATTCCGCCATCCCGCGAGAAGGCAAAGAGCATGCGCGAAGCCGACGTTACCGTGGCAAGGCCACAGAGCCATTGCGAAACGAAGATCGCAACGTAGAGGATCTGCTTGACCGCCGGATTCACCTGCGCATCCATCGCCCAGAAGAACACGTTCCAGCCCTGTTTTGCGGCGTCGTCCATGCTGGGGATCATCAGCACGAACGCACACAACATGATCCAGCCGAACAGCCCCGACCAAAATACAGAAGAAACCATGCCGCGAGGAACTGAATGCGCCGCCTTCAATGTCTCTTCCGACGTGTGCGCTGAAGCGTCATAGCCGGTGATGGTGTAGATCGGCAGCAACAGGCCAAGCAGGAACGCCATGCCTCCCGAAACCGCGACTGGCCATACCGAGCTTGCGCCTTCGGTGCCCGTGTAGTTGGCGAAGGTGAACAGCCTTCCGAATTCAAAACTCGAAGCAGAGCCCAGACAAACAAGGGTCAGCGCGATCGCCGTGGCAAAGATCAGGTAACCAGAGAAGTCAGTCAGCTTGGCCGTCAGCTTAATGCCGAAATGATTGACCAGAGCCTGAAGCACGGTGATGACGGCCACGAAGACGACGCGATGGGTCAGTGTGTCCTCGACGCCGAACATGGAACCGAAAGCTCCAAAAAAGAAGTAGAATGTGCCGACGTTGATGGCGCCGAGTACCGTCACGAGGCCGAGCAGGTTGAGCCAGGCCGACAGCCATCCGGTGAAGCGATTGCCAAGGATAGAGCCCCAATGGTACAGGCCGCCCGCTGTCGGATAGGCCGAGGAAATCTGTGCAAGTGCCAGCGCAAAAACGCCTGAAATCAAAACACCCACGGGCCAGCCGATGCCTATCGCCGCGCCACCGGCGCCTGATGTGGCCTGACCGAGCGAATTGATACCGCCAGACAAAATACAGATGATCGAGAACGAGATCGCGAAATTGGAAAACTTGCTCATGCTACGCTCGAGTTCTTGAGCGTAGCCCATTCCATGGAGGACGTTTACGTCCTCCTTCTTGTCGACTTCCGTATATTCTTGAGCTGACATTTTTGTCCCCTTCTGGTTCTTAGCTAGCCGATTGTACTGACTTTCCCACTGCGCTTGGTCTGGAGCTCCTGGCCTCCTCGGGCTCCAGATCTAGAAAAATCCCCGTGAGCAGATCCGCCCATTTCCGCTGCCCGGCTTCGTCGGATATTTCGTCGTTGCGGATTTCGATCATCGCGCAGGGTAGCCCCCGCGGGCGCGCGTGCCGTTCCAGCGTGAAATAAACGCGGTCGGCCGGCGAATAGGGTTCGTTGACGCCGACATTGACGCCGGCGAGCCGCTGCAGCGCGGCGACAAGCGGCGCCGCAAGCCGGCGATCCTCGTCATGGATGATGCCGATGTGCCAGGGCCGGCTATTGCCCCTGTAGACCGGGGTGAAGGAATGGATTGAAACCAGCCGCGTCTCAAGCCCGCGCGCCCGCCTTTTGTCGATGATGTCAGCGACCGCATCGTGGAAGGGCTGCCAGGACAGGGCGATGCGCGCGGCGCGCTGCTTTTCCGACAGGCCGGCATTGCCCGGAATGGCCGTGCTCTCGCTGACCGGCGGCACCAGATCGGGTGCGTCGAGCGGGCGGTTGCAGTCGATGACAAGGCGCGAAATGCGGGTCTCGACCAGCGTCGCGTCAAGCGCCTCGGCCATGCGGCGGGCGACCGGCAGCGCGCCGGGATCCCAGGCGATGTGGCGGGAGAGCTCTTCGGCAGCAAGGCCGAGCGTTCCGAATTCCGGCGGCAGGAAATTGGAGGCGTGGTCGCAGGTCAGCACGAAAGGGCTCGATCCGCCGGGGTTCGTCACCCTCACGGTTTCAGGCGATGCAAGGCTGGCGGGCCGTGCTGTCTCCATTATCCTGTCGTCCCCGGGGAGCGCTGTATCGTATGTTACGTATTTTGCCTCATTGCGTCCCTGTGGATGATTTCATACAGTTTGTCGGGCTTTGTCAAACGCGATTTCGGGTCAAATGCGATTTCGGCAAAACGGCCAGGCATGGGGAAAAGATGATTTCGAGCATTGCCGAACTGATCTCGGACCGCATCGGTACGATGCCGGCGGGCGAGCGCCGCGCAGCGCAAACGCTGATCGCCAGCTATCCGCTGATCGGCCTGAAGACTGTCGCCGAGTTCTCAGCTGCCGCCGGCGTCTCCTCGCCGACGATCCTGCGTTTCGTCGCCCGGCTCGGATTCCAGAACTACCCGGAATTCCAGTCGGCGCTGCAGGACGAACTGGCGGCGCAACTGCAGTCGCCGGCGTCACGGACGCTCAACCCGCCATCGCCGAACGGCGGCGCGGTGTCGCCGATGCTGGAGGCGACGCTCGACAACCTGCGCGAGACGTTCAGGCACCTGTCGGACAAGCAGCTTGCCGACATCGTTGCAAA
The DNA here is from genome assembly GCF_055901575.1 of Mesorhizobium sp. WSM4842. Taxonomy (NCBI): domain Bacteria; kingdom Pseudomonadati; phylum Pseudomonadota; class Alphaproteobacteria; order Hyphomicrobiales; family Phyllobacteriaceae; genus Mesorhizobium; species Mesorhizobium sp. WSM4842. The sequence continues at coordinate 2,118,668 of NZ_CM148372.1, read as the reverse complement.
GCTTGCCGATCGGCGCGGCAAGACATTCCTGATCGGTGGCCGCTTCACCGATCCGCTGGCGCGCTACATGGCCGCCCACCTCGCCATCATCCAGCCCAATGTCTTTCACCTCGCCGGACAGGAAAGCGTCTGGCGCGACCGGCTGATCGACATGGGCAAGCGCGACGTGCTGGTGATCTTCGACATCAGGCGCTACCAGGACAGCCTGGTCCGTTTCGCCGAGACGGCGCATCAGCGCGGCGTGCAGATCGTGCTGTTCACCGACCAGTGGCTGTCGCCGATCGCCCGCTTTGCCCGCCATGTCATCGCCGGGCGCACCGCCGTACCCTCGGCCTGGGACTCCTCCGCGGCCCTTTTCGTCGTTGCCGAAACGCTGATCGGCGCCGTCACCCGGCAGCTCGAGGCCGACGGCGCCAAACGCATCCGCGAGCTGGAAAGCCTGCGGTAGGCCGACGCGGCCTGAACTCGACCGCATGATCGCTTCCGCGCCGGAAACCGCGCCAGGCCGCAAACGCAAAACGGCCCGCGCGAGGCGGGCCGTTTTGTGTATTTGGTTGCGGGGACAGGATTTGAACCTGTGACCTTCAGGTTATGAGCCTGACGAGCTACCGGGCTGCTCCACCCCGCGTCAACTTGACGGCGAATGCCGGCCGGGCAGCCCGGACTTTTTGGTTTGTCCGTCCTCGAGGCCTTCGGCCTTTGCGGGCGGACGGGGCGCTGCTCCACCCCGCGTCAACTTTCAAGCAAGTCAGCGCTTTACTTAGGTACGAGTTCCGCCAAATGAAAGGGCCGCTTGCGCGGCCCGAGCTCCCGTTTGGCGGGCCTTTTGGTAGAGAGAAGATTTGGATTTTTGCGACGTGCGTTTTGCAGACCTGGCAGCGACCTACTCTCCCGCGTCTTGAGACGAAGTACCATCAGCGCTGGAGCGTTTCACGGCCGAGTTCGGAATGGGATCGGGTGCAGCCGCTCCGCCATAACCACCAGGTCGGCAAAGCGCACGTTGCTCGAGAAGCTTTTTGAGCGAATAGCCAATAGTGAGTAGCGAATAGGGAACCCTATTTTCTGCTCTCTCTGAGCTGTTCGCTGGTCTTATGTGTGCCTTTACCGTTCTTTTGGTCTTGGCGCCTTTCGAAGCGAAGCTTCGCAAGGTCGACCGACCGTCGGCGCCGATGCGCCGCACCCACGTAGCGCCGCCCGCAGGGCGGAACAAGCGTGAGTGAGAACAGACCATCTCGGCGCAATCCGAAGGATTGCGCTGGCGATGGGCATAAGGAATGAGAACGATCAAGCCGATCGAACTATTAGTACCGGTAAGCTTCAAGCGTTGCCGCTCTTCCACACCCGGCCTATCAACGTGGTCGTCTTCCACGGTTCTCAGGGAATACTCGTTTTAAGGTGGGTTTCCCGCTTAGATGCCTTCAGCGGTTATCCCGTCCGGATATAGCTACCCTGCTATGCGGCTGGCGCCACAACAGGTCCACCAGAGATCCGTCCATCCCGGTCCTCTCGTACTAGGGACAGATCCTTTCAATATTCCTACACCCACGGCAGATAGGGACCGAACTGTCTCACGACGTTCTGAACCCAACTCACGTACCGCTTTAAATGGCGAACAGCCATACCCTTGGGACCTGCTCCAGCCCCAGGATGCGATGAGTCGACATCGAGGTGCCAAACAACCCCGTCGATATGGACTCTTGGGGGTCATCAGCCTGTTATCCCCGGCGTACCTTTTATCCGTTGAGCGATGGCCCTTCCACGCGGGACCACCGGATCACTATGACCGACTTTCGTCTCTGCTCGACTTGTCAGTCTCGCAGTCAGGCAGGCTTATGCCATTGCACTCAGCGAACGATTTCCGACCGTTCTGAGCCCACCATCGCGCGCCTCCGTTACTCTTTAGGAGGCGACCGCCCCAGTCAAACTACCCACCATACATTGTCCCGGACCCGGATAACGGGCCGCGGTTAGACATCCATAGTGATAAGGGTGGTATTTCAAGGGTGGCTCCACCTGAGCTGGCGCCCAGGTTTCAAAGCCTACCACCTATCCTACACATGCCACTACGAATGCCAATGTAAAGCTATAGTAAAGGTGCACGGGGTCTTTCCGTCTAACCGCAGGAACCCCGCATCTTCACGGGGAATTCAATTTCACTGAGTCTATGCTGGAGACAGCGGGGAAGTCGTTACGCCATTCGTGCAGGTCGGAACTTACCCGACAAGGAATTTCGCTACCTTAGGACCGTTATAGTTACGGCCGCCGTTTACTGGGGCTTCGATTCAGAGCTTGCACCCCTCCTCTTAACCTTCCAGCACCGGGCAGGCGTCAGACCCTATACGTCGTCTTGCGACTTCGCAGAGCCCTGTGTTTTTGATAAACAGTCGCTACCCCCTGGTCTGTGCCACCCTCCTCCACTTGCGTGGAAAAGGGTCACGCTTCTTCCGAAGTTACGCGTGCAATTTGCCGAGTTCCTTCAGCATAGTTCTCTCAAGCGCCTTGGTATACTCTACCAGTCCACCAGTGTCGGTTTCGGGTACGGTCTATAAGGAGGAGCTATTTCCTGGAACCACGCAGCAGCCCGTTCAATCCGATAAGATTGGACTACCTCAATGATCCGTCACTTCCTCCAGGCCCACGAATATTAACGTGGTTCCCATCGTCTACGCATTTCTGCCTCGACTTAGGGGCCGGCTAACCCTGCTCAGATTAGCTTTAAGCAGGAACCCTTGGACTTTCGGCGGGGGAGTCTCTCACTCCCCTTACGTTACTCATGTCAGCATTCGCACTTCTGATACCTCCACCACCCCTCACGGGTATGGCTTCATCAGCTTACAGAACGCTCCGCTACCGCTCGTGATTGCTCACGAACCCTAAGCTTCGGTGTATGGCTTGAGCCCCGTTACATTTTCGGCGCAAAGACCCTTATTTAGACCAATGAGCTGTTACGCTTTCTTTAAATGATGGCTGCTTCTAAGCCAACATCCTGGTTGTTTTGGGATCCTCACATCCTTTCCCACTTAGCCATAACTTGGGGACCTTAGCTGTAGGTCAGGGTTGTTTCCCTTTTCACGACGGACGTTAGCACCCGCCGTGTGTCTGCCGACTAGTACTCCCAGGTATTCGGAGTTTGGTTAGGTTTGGTAATCCGGTGAGGACCCCTAGCCCATCCAGTGCTCTACCCCCTGGGGTATTCGGTCGACGCTCTACCTAAATAGATTTCGCGGAGAACCAGCTATTTCCGAGTTTGATTGGCCTTTCACCCCTAGCCACAAGTCATCCCGAACTATTGCAACAGTTATGGGTTCGGTCCTCCAGTAAGTGTTACCTTACCTTCAACCTGCTCATGGCTAGATCACTCGGTTTCGGGTCTAATGCGACGAACTGAACGCCCTGTTCAGACTCGCTTTCGCTGCGCCTACACCTAGCGGTTTAAGCTTGCTCGTCACACTAAGTCGCTGACCCATTATACAAAAGGTACGTGGTCACCCAGGACGAACCTTGGACTCCCACTGTTTGTAGGCAATCGGTTTCAGGTACTCTTTCACTCCCCTTGTCGGGGTGCTTTTCACCTTTCCCTCACGGTACTAGTTCGCTATCGGTCATGCACGAGTACTTAGGCTTGGAGGGTGGTCCCCCCAATTTCAGACAGGATTTCACGTGTCCCG